>OY970277.1:0-4263133 GCA_963715805.1 uncultured Verrucomicrobiae bacterium | reverse complement strand
AAAGACGAAGAATTTTTCGAGCGCATGAAGACCGTGCCGCTGCGCATGCCCGACTGGCCGCCTTCGGCAGCACGCGCCGCGCCGACATTCGGGCCGAAGACGACGCGCAACTGCAGAAGCTGCTGCGGGCCGCTACCCCCGTCGTCACCATCTTCGGCAAGTCGTGGGAAGAGCATATTCGCTTCGCTCTGCGAACGACTCCGGAAGAAAATCTGCGCATGATCGAGGACAGCGTCGCGTTTCTGAACCGCCATCGTTCCGACCGTGATCTACGACGCCGAGCATTTCTTCGACGGCTACAAGGCCAATGCCGATTATGCGCTCGCCTGCCTGCGAGCGGCATGCGAAGCGGGCGCGGATCGCCTGGTTCTGTGCGATACGAACGGCGGCACCCTGCCGCACGAACTGGCCGAGATCGTCCGCGACGTTCGCGCCTGCGCTTCCCGACGCGCTCATCGGCATTCATACGCACAACGACGCCGAGTGCGCGGTCGCCAACGCCCTGGCAGCGGTTGCGGAAGGCGCGATGCAGGTGCAGGGAACGGTGAACGGGTACGGCGAGCGGTGCGGCAACTGCAACCTGATGCCCGTCATCGCGTCCCTTCGGCTGAAGTTGGGCTACGACTGCCTGCTGCCCGAATCGCTGGACATCTCACGGCGCTTTCGCAATATGTGGACGAGATCGCGAACCTGACGCCGGATACCCGCCGCGCCTATGTCGGGCGCAGCGCCTTCGCGCACAAAGGCGGCGTTCATGCGGACGCCGTCCTGAAAGGCGCGAGCTACGAGCATATCGACCCGGAAGCGGGTCGGCAATTCGCGCCGGCTGCTGGTCTCGGAACTGGCGGGCGGCAGCAGTATCGCGGGCAAAGCGGCCGAATATGGCTTTGACCTGGACCGGAAATCGCCGGAAGCGCGCGCGCTGCTGCAGGCCATCACGGAGCGCGAACACGAGGGCTACAGCTACGAGGGCGCAGAAGGCTCGTTCGAACTGCTGCTGATGCGCCGCTGGGAACGCGATCGCACGCTGTTCGAGCTGAAGGGCTTCCGCTGCATCGTGGAGCGGCGCGGCGACAGATGCGGAGCCGATCACGGAAGCGACCGTAAAGATGGTGGTGGACGGCAGGAGCGGCTGACCGTTGCGGAAGGCGATGGCCCGGTACACGCGCTCGACGGCGCGCTGCGCAAGGCCCTGCTCGAGTTCTATCCCGGAACTGGCGCATATCAAACTGACCGACTTCAAAGTGCGCGTGGTCAACACCCGCGAAGGCACGGCGGCCAAAGTGCGTGTCATCATCGACAGCGCCGGACGGCGAACAGGAGTGGAGCACGGTCGGCGTCTCCACGAATATGATCGAGGCAAGCTGGCACGCGCTGGTAGACAGCGTCGTCTACGGCCTGCTGCGCTGGCAGAACAAGATCGCCGATGTGGCCGCCACGGAACTGGCTCTTCCTTCCGCCTGATCTTTCCTCACCTGTCGCAGGGCGGAATGAACCGCCCTGCCACGTCCCCGCAATTGTAATGGTTTTTGCTTCATATCCCCGGTCTTTCCCTCTGCAACTCGGGAAATCGCCTCTAGTTTCCCCCGCAAAGTACGATAATTTCGCCGGTTGGTATCCTGTTGGTTTCCGCAGTGATATGATGGCGGATGCCAACGTTAACGTTTGCATGTTTAAGAGAAACGTTCAAAGTGAATTCAAATAATACTGGAGAGTCCCGTTATGTCCTATGCATCCATGCCCCGTCAGCGGCTTGGTGAAGTGCTGATTGCCTATCGCCTGCTTACCCGTCAGCAATTGGATCGCGCCCTGGAAATTCAACGACAGGATTTTCAACCTCTAGGCCAAATTCTGCGGCAGTTGGGCTACCTTACCGAAGAGCGACTGCTTCAGGCGTGCGCCATGCAGAAGGGTGTCGCGCCCTGGCATTTGAATGTGACGCCCCCGCAACCGGAGGCCCTCCGGTTGGTTCCTGCCAATCTCTGCCAGACCTATCAAATTTTGCCGGTTGCGGTGAATACGACCCATCTGACGCTGGCGATGCGGGATCCAACTGATGTGGACACCATTGATATGGTACGTAATATCTGCAAACTGCGCGTGGACCCGGTGCTTGCAAGCGAAGATCGTCTGGCACAGGCCATTGCGGCGGCGTACGACGAATTGGGCGTAGCGATGGCGACGGTCACCCGGCTGGTCTCGGAAGCGCTGGACGAATTTTCTACGGATCCCACGCCGGATGCTCGCAATGAGGGCAACGTAACGGAAGAGGACATGCGTCCGGTGGTCGGTCTGGTGAATCAGATTCTGTGCGAGGCCGTGCGTGTCCGCGCCAGTGACATTCACGTCGAGCCGCGCAAAAATCGTGTCGAGATTCGTTACCGGGTGGACGGGCAATTGCAGAAGGTGCATGAACTGCCGTCCAAACTACAGGCCGCGCTGATCGCACGTATCAAAATCATGGCGCAACTCGACATCGTGGAGTACCGCGTTCCTCAGGATGGACGTATCGCGCTTCAGATCGAAGGGCGCAGCGTGGATATGCGCGTTTCTGTGCTGCCCAATCATTATGGCCAAAGGGTGGTTCTGCGCGTACTGGACAAAGGCGTGGCGCTGCGGAAACTGGAAGACCTCGGTTTCGCGTCGCACAATCGTACGCTATTTCAGAATCTGATTTCCAAACCGTATGGGCTAATCGTGGTGACGGGGCCGACGGGCAGCGGCAAGACTACCACCCTCTACGCGGCCATCAATCAGCTGAAGGCCATTACCAACAACATCATGACCTGCGAAGACCCCATCGAGTACGACCTGGATGGCATCAATCAATCGCCGGTCAACGAAAAGGTCGGTCTGACGTTTGCCGCGCAATTGCGCGCCGTGCTGCGGCAGGACCCCGATATCGTGCTGGTAGGTGAAATCCGGGATCAGGAGACGGCGGAAACGGCCATTCGCGCCGCGCTGACCGGACATCTTGTCCTGAGCACCATTCACTGCAACGACGCCGCCAGCGTGGTTCCGCGCCTGACGGACATGGGGATAGAACCGTATCTGCTCAGCACCGCGCTCATCGGCACCACAGCGCAGCGTCTGGTGCGGGTCCTCTGTCCTCATTGCAAAAAGAAAGCAATGCCGACCGCAGAAGAGCAGGCGATTTGAAGACACATCTGGGACGAGAAGTGGACGCCATATGGCGGCCTGTGGGGTGCATGTACTGCGCCAATCAGGGATATAAGGGCCGTATGGGCATCCATGAGGTCTTTCCGACGCCGGGCGATGTGCAGCAGGCGATTGCCGCCTGCGAATCGGTGGAAGCCATGAAACAGAGGGCGCAGACGCTATGGCTACCGGTCTATGCAGACCGATGGCTGTGAGCGTGCGGCGGAGGGAATCACGTCTCTGGAAGAAGTGTGCCGTCTGGTCTACATGGAGACATTTACGACGGTGGAAGAGAAAGCCCCACAACTGCAACTTGTGGCTGCATAAACCAACCACCTGATTTCCTCGTTTCTCTATGGCAACGGTCGGAGATAAGAGGACGGACCCAACCGAGCGTGACGCATTTTGTCGTCACGCTCATTTTTTGTGGCTGGACGCTTGCCCTGCCGACCACTTATTCGCGATAAGTGGCATGATCTTCGCTTTCTGCTCCCAGGGCTTATACAGTGGATAGAATAATTTCACCGTCGCGGCGTCTTCGGGAGTGAAGAGTAAAGTACGCCCGGATGTGGGCGAAGTAAATGGCATCGCTTTTTCTTTTTGTGTCTCCAGAAAGACGCGTAAAGCGGGCTGAGAAGATGGCGGGATGATCTTATAGGACAGTTCAGCCCGGTTTGCCTCACAAGTCCTGCAAAACAAGTGATCTTTATCCATTTAGACGAGACCGCGGACGCCCCGTATCGCAGCGCAGAATCAAATTTTATGTGTGCACTTGACGCAGGTTTTTTTACCGTGCCACCATAAATCCATCTTGGTGTTGTGATGGCATGATGAGGTGAGGCACAGGGGCGTGGAAGGACAAAACCAATGCACGTAAACGAACTGAATATTAACAATCCTAAGGATCACCCGCTTGAAGTGTTTTATGAACCCTATGGTATTTCTTTCATACTGGAGTCTGGAGAGACCTTCCGGTTTGTTGGTACGGGAGAACATCCCGGCCAATTCGAAGTGGAGCGAGGTGTAGAAAGCGTTACCGTCTATGCTTGGCCCAGCTCTACCTGTATTATTTATAATGGCGATCAAATTGTTATGGAGATTCCCATTCCTGTGCCGGGTGTGCCCGAAGGAATGGACACACGCGGCTTTATCCATATGCTATTTGGCAAGCCTGAGTAGAGGTTTGCGAGGGACATGACCGATGCGCCGGGGAATCGTAGGGTATCTGGTGGGACATCGCCTAACGAAAGCGAAAATTCGTCGCCTCAACATTGCGCGCTCCAGCGAATGACCGAAAAAGAGGAATTGCACGAGTGGGTTGCGAAACGTAGCCAATCTACCGCGCTGCTGCGATGCTGACCACTACCTACTCACGCACCACTTTTTTTGAACGTCATCATTAGGAGAACAGAATGCCTCAGCCTATTTCCGCCCGTTATCTGTTGCCGCTCTGCCTTACTGCCTGTCTTGCAGCCCCGATTGCTTACGCACAGACGGCCTCTTCGCCCGAAGAGAACGCCAGCGTGGCCCGACGAATGATCGCTTACGAGCGCGACTCCTCCGACGTCGTGCCCAATCTGGAATACCTGAGCGACATGATCGGCCCACGCCTGACCGGCTCAGAGCGCCTCAAGCGCGCCAACAATTGGACAGCGGAGAAGATGAAAGGCTATGGCCTGGAAAACGTGCATCTGGAAGCCTGGACGATTCCGCGAGGCTGGGAACGGGGCACGGCAGAGGCGCGGCTGGTCGCTCCAAATGGCCTGCCCGTCACCCTGGCGCAAATGGCCTGGACACCGGGATTACACAAGCTGAATTCACCCGTCGTCGTGTTCACCGCCACCACGGAGAGCGATTTTGCCGCATACAAGGGAAATTGAAGGGAGCGATTGTGCTACAGGCCGTATGCCGGACAATCCTGGTAACCCTGCAGCTCTGGAATTGCCCAACTACACTGCGCCGACGCCCATTCCTCCACTCGCGGTCCCCCCACGCCCGCCGAAACCAGCGCCCGCTGGCTCCACGACGCCTGTCACGCCTACCCCGGCTGCTTCCAGAGCCGTTCCACCAGCACCAGCAGCAGGGGACATGGCGCGCCGTGTCGCCTTTCGCAAAGCCACGCAGGCTTTCTTGAAGTCGGAAGGGGTCGCAGCCATTTGACAGATGCCAACAAGCCGCATGGCCTGCTCAACATGACCGGCTCCTGGGAATCCAACAGCGCCATTCCGACCTTCTTCGTGACCCATGAGTACGTGGCGATGATGCAGCGCCTGCTCAAACGCGGCACACCGGTCACGATGGAATTGAAGAGTACGGCGCACTTTCGTGAAAGGCCCGCTCACCGTCTACAACACCGTCGGCGAGATCAAAGGCGCGGAAAAGCCCGAGGAGATCGTGTCTGTTGGGCGCGCATCTCGACTCCTGGGATCTGGGAACCGGCTCGACCGACAACGGCACCGGGTTCGATGGCGGTTCTGGAAGCGGCGCATCTGCTCAAATCGTCCGGCGTTCCGCTGAAGCGCACGGTGCGTTTCGTGCTGTTCACGGGCGAGGAAGAGGGGCTGTGCGGCTCCAAAGCCTACGTCGCGGCGCATAAAGACGAGATGAGCCATTACAATGTCGTGTTCGTCCATGATACGGGAACCGGTCGCGTCAAGGGAGCGTGGCTGCAAAACCGCGCGGAATGCAAACCGATGCTGGAACAGCATTCGCGCGTGCTGAAAGAGGTCGGCTTGATGGCGGACGCGCCGAACCTGCTTGCCGGGCAAGATGAACGGAACCGATCACGCTTCGTTCGACGATGCGGGCGTTCCGGCCTTCGCCTACAATCAGGACCCGGCGGAGTACAGCCTGACGCACCACTCGCAATCGGACACGTTCGACAAAGTACGGCCCGGACGACCTGAAACAGGGCGCCTGCGTGCTGGCGATTATGGCCTATGACGCCGCGCAGATGGCCGAGCGCTATCCGCGCGCGGCAATTAGCCCCGCCAAGCCCTGACAGGCTAGTTCGCTGATGCGTTAGGAAAACGTGCCGATGCGGGTGGGCAGGCTACGGCGCAGGCTGTTCAACCCGTGTCGGAGGAGCGAGCGGGCTGTGACCGTCTGTATGGAAAGCCGTTGCGCGATCTCCTCGAACGAACGCCCTTCCACATAGCGCCAGATGACCACCTGGCCCTGGCGTTGTGGCAACGTATGTAACGCAGTGAACGGATCGCCGCATCGGTCTGTTGCTGCGCCAGTCGGTGCATCCAGTCCGGTGTCGGATCATGGCTCAAATGAGGGTGTGACATCGTCGGGCTGTGCTTGCAGGCTCACTTCACGATCCCTGCAGCGCCATGTGCGCCGAGCGAGCGTATAAACGGCGGCGTGCAACTGCCGGGCGAGATAAGGCCGTAACGGGACACCGAGCGCGGGATCGAATGCGTCCAGCAGGGCGCTGAAGCGACAATATGTCTCGCCGTAAAGATCGTGGCGCGTCTCCGCATCGTTGGCATAGCGTCTGATCAGTCGCCGGATCAAAGGCGTGAATTCTGTGAACAGCGCATCCCGGTTCGCCATCAGCGCGGAAGCAGGAGCGGCGAGCGACGATGATGCCCGAGCGACGGGTGTAGACAGAGTTTCCGGCACGGCGATTTCCTTGTGGGCGTTGTAAGGCATTCCCAAACCAAGAGAAGACACCATGTTTATCTGCATAATTCATGCCAAGTACGTCGTCGCTCGTATAATTTTCTTCTGACGCTGACTCTAACAAGCAATAAATCTGTGTTCTGAAACGGCGTCAAACCTTCACGATGTGGCAGGAACCCGGCTGTCCAGCAGTTCCGACGTTTCAAACCTTTCGAAACCCGCCTGTGTGAGATTCTCCAACTCGGCAAAACAGCGTCGCATCCGCGCGTTTGAAATTGAAGCAGGCTTTGCCCTGCATGCGCACCTGGAGTTCTGGCGAGATTCCCCCCAGGAAGTCGGGATAGACATAGACCGGAAAGAGGTGATAACTGACGTAGTTTTTTTTGATTTGCACCGCGCCGAAGTAGAGCGGCTGCCTGTTTTTCTGAATGCGCCGTGTCACGACGAGATAGTTCCCCGGCTCGTCCTTGAGCACTATCAGATGCGTTTCCCGTTTCGCCAACAGGGCGCGCAATGATGAAAGACCAGCTCGAACTCGTTTGTCGTCTCCATGATTTGCTCCACCGGAGGAAGTGTGCCCGAAACACAATGGGCGCGTCCTGGTCTACTCCGTGACGCCATGGAAAAGCGGCAAGGCATTCAGTGTCTCGTTTACCTCGTCTCTTACCGCAACGCTGTTATGGCCCCGATTGCAGCAGGGCGACGCTGAAATCATCGGGAAGCTTTCCACCCCACGAGTTGGCTGCCGCTTCCCGCAGTGCCGCTATCAGATTTTCGCCCGACTCCTCACGTGCCAATTCCGCAAGCGGGTCCCAGCCCACATACTTCCAGACCCCGTCCGACAGAAGCAGCAGTTTCCCTGCGTGCGGCAGGAAGCATGAGAACGCTCGCGGTAGCGCCTCACGCAGAACCGACCGGAGGATTTTTATGCTGCCCCGCCGTCAGGATAACACCCGGACCTATGGTCATTTGCTCTGTATTGAGGAGGAAAGCGGCGCTGTCGCCGCAGGAAGCGCCACAAATGTGATTGCCGCTGACGAAGAGAGCAATCAGGGTCGTATATCCCGCATGGGCGGTAGCCGCGACAGCGTTATCGGCAGTGCTGACAATGCTTCGCCATGTTCGCTCGCGCAGCAACTCGGCGGCGGAAACGGTCGTGGCGGCCTTATGAGCGGCTTGTACCGCAGTTTGTGCCGCCACTAATCCGCCCGATTGGCCGCCCTGCCCATCGGCAAGGAGACAAAGGAACGAGGGCGCTGCTGAGGTTTTTGTGGCAGAAAACGGCTCGACCAGAACGACGTCTTCGTTAATGTGACCGTAGCCCGCTTCCGAGTAGATAGTGACGCGCATGGCAAGTTTCCAATAGGGCTACCGAAGTCGCAGAAGGTTCACCGAACGACTGCGGCCTCTTTCACGCCGGAGGGGGGCAAGGCGTTGGGAACGAAGGCGATGTCGGAAACGCGTCCTTTAGCGCTTTCCGTGTAAGCGCGGTCGCAGGCCTGCAGAAGGTGCAGGGTTCGGTATGGCAGTCGGCGGTCAGTCTGGGCCTGACGGGCGCGTTTTTGTCTTCGGCGCGCAGGTAGCCTTTGGTCACGCCGCAGTCGATATGATCCCAGGGCAGCGGCTCGTCGTAGGCTTTGTGGCGGTTGGCGAAATAGTGGACATCCACGCCGGTATCCGCGAACGCCTGCATCCAGCGATTGCAGTTCAGATACTCGTCCCAGGCGTCGAAGATCTGCCCGCGCTGCCAGGCCAGTTCGATGCGCGTCGGCGAGGCGGCGGTCGCCCAGCGAGAGAATCGCTTCCAGATGCGTGCCCTGCGCATCGTTCGGGCGATAGGTGACGGCGCGGTCCCGAATGGAGCGCTTCAGCATCTGCTGCTTGCGGTCGATCTCCTCCGACGGTGTCCTGCCCGTGCCACTGGAACGGCGTGAAGGGTTTGGGAACGAAGGCGCGAGACGCCGATGCTGATGGTCGGATTCTTGACGCCGTTGCGGCGCGCGATCTGCGCGCATTTCGCGGCCAGTTCGCCGATGGCGATCACGTCCTCGTCGGTTTCGGTCGGCAGCGAGATCATGAAGTAGAGTTTGACGCGCTGCCAGCCGTTCTGGAAGCGCCGCTTCGCAGGCGGCGAACAGGTTCTCTTCGGTCACGCCCTTGTTCGTCACGTCGCGCATCCGCTGCGAACCGGCTTCCGGCGCGAAGGTCAGGCCGGTCTTGCGGACTTTGTTGATCTCCTGCACCAGATCCACGCAGTCTTTGTCGGCGCGCAGGGAGGGCAGCGAGACGCCGACCTTGCTGTCGCGCATAGCGGTCGATCAGGTCATGCACGACATCCGCCACGCGGCTGTAGTCGGCGGTGGAGAGCGAGACCAGCGAGATGTCCTCATGCCCGGTGTTCTTGACCAGTTCTGCCGCCAGCTCGCATCAGCTTCTCCGGCGACTTTTCGCGCACGGGGCGCGTGATCATTCCCGCCTGGCAGAAGCGGCAGCCGCGCGTACAGCCGCGCATCACTTCCAGCGAAATCCGGTCGTGAACCACTTCGATAAACGGAATGATCGGTTTCGTCGGATAGTCGAGCGCATCCACGTCCTTGACCCACTGCCGCACGATCTTCGCGGGCACGTCGGGGCGCAGCGGCTTGTCGCGAGCAGGCGCGGCATCGTGTCGTAGCGCGCGCTGCGCGCCTGTTCGTCGCGAGATGCCCGCGCCGCTCCATGCGCTCCGCCGGCGCATCCGTCGGTCTCGTACTCGGGCGCATAGAAGCGCGGCACGTAGCAGCCGGGAATATTGGCGAACTTCAGCAGCAGCTCTTCGCGCGGCAGATCGCGGTTCGCCTTGATACGTCGCGGTCATCTCCGGCAGAACCTCTTCCGCCTCCCCGATCACGAACACATCAATGAAGGGCGCCATCGGCTCCGGGTTGAAGGTGCAGTGCCCGCCCGCGAAAATGATGGGCCAGTGTGCTGCCGTCCGGCTGCCCGGCGTCGCGGTCGAGAGAGCGGACCGGAATGCCCGCCAGATCCAGCATATTCAGGACGTTGGTATAGGCGAGTTCAAAGGAGAGCGCGAAGCCCCATCAGTCGTAATCGGCGATGGGCGTGCGGGTTTCCAGCGTGAAGAGCGGAACGCTCGGCCTGCGCGCATCGCCTTGTCCATGTCCGGCCAGGGCGCGTAGACGCGCTCGGCCACGCAGTCCGGCGCCGTTGTTGAGCATATTGTAGATGATGCTGCACGCCAGATTGCTCATGCCGATCTCGTAGGCGTCGGGAAACGCGATGGCGTACTTTGAGTTCGATTTCCGGCGCGTCGTGGTCTTTGACGATGCTGTTGAGTTCGCCGCCCGTGTAGCGGGCGGGCTTGGTGACGCACGGCAGAATCTCTTCCAGGCGATCCTCGACCTGCTGGCGGCTTATCATGCGTTTCCTCTCTCGCGGTCATTCCGTCGGTAAACGTGATGTACGGCTTGGTTCATGTTGTAAACGCGGTACGCGTTTTAGAAATAGTACGTCACGGCTACCAGGATGTTTGCTGGCAGGTGGTTCTGCTCATAAAACGGCATCTGAGCCTTATTGTACCTTGACTATGCCTTACTGAGAAGGGCATTGTGGTAGAGCGTATGGTCGATGGGAAGGATATTGCAGAAACAACACGCAACCTACCCCTCGATCATGAAGTATTTCTATCGGCGTCGTGCCGAGACTTCGTAGCGTCCGTGCTGTAGCTGCGCATCGTAGGTAACGCAACGGTATGGAGGCGGAAAGAAAGTAAAATATGCTCGAACAATTTCGGTCGGTAGAACAGGAGTCAGCCGATAAAACCAGTGCTTCGGTGACCGTGACCGGTTCGACTCAGGATGCCCTTGCCGCTGCGCAATCGCTGCCGCCACAGCAGCACATAACTCCCATGCCCCAACAGAAAGTGGATGCTCTGTTGGCGGAAGTGGCGAAGGAATTCGCGCAATCGAGAGCGAAGGCGACGTTGGGTAATCAGAGGCATGGTCGGGTATGTCGTATTGATGATCGGGGTGATGGTGACGTTCCGATTAGTCACACACCATATACCGGCTTTTATAGCGCCTGCGTTTAGTTGGATCGGTGGTGCAACGGCAGGGGCGTTTGCGGTTACGAACAGGCAGAAGAAAGCGACAACGAAACTTGCGCGTTTCGACGATGTGCGTGCGGTTGGACCGCTGGCCGAGGCGTTGGAGTTTCAAGATGCTACAGTGCGAGTGGAGGCGGAACAGGCATTGATTCGGCTATTGCCGCGCCTTCAGGCGAGTGACGAGCTACTCCTGACGGGGCCGCAACGTTTGCGCTTGAACCATGTGCTGGAAGGAAAATCACCGAGCAAGCGGGGAGAGCTTGCGCGAGCGATTTTGCTGGCCTGGCAGCAAGTAGGCGATAGTAAAGCGCTTCCCATTGTGGAACGGATGGTAGAGGGAGCAGGTCTGGCGCGCCACGATCTGACCTTGGTTCCTTTCGCCCGCGAATGTCTGCCCTTTCTGCGCGTGAGTGCGGAAAGACTTCAGGCGAGCGGGGAATTACTCCGCGCGGCCTCGAACGCCGCAGCGACGCCAGAATTATTGCGCGCTGCCTACGGTCCCGGCGTCAGCGATCCAGCGACACTACCGCGTGCCGTAGATTGATAGGATCAGGGATGACTTGAAAGGATAGCAGCCAAAGCCTGATCAAGCGGCAGCAGGCACGATGTCGATAGCAAGGCGCGCTTGCGCGCCGATTTTTTTATAATGGGGGCATATGCCCCCATTATAAAAAAGAGTTTCACGTGGACGTCTATACATTATCGGACGTTGTTCATGGCGTGAATTCGGCGTCGCCATAATTTGCTCCTTATCAGGCATGATCCAATGCAATTATCGGCAGGCGAAACTTTTTTGCAAGGCCACGGAAATCGCGCTTCATTGTCCCATAGGGCATCGCCATACAACGCGACCGGCTCCTTCGTTTCGATACAGAATGGAATCCGTAGGAAGCGAAAGGAAACACATGCTGGAGAAAGATTTTGAGAAATGGCTGCGTCTCGGGTTAGGCCGCGCGGTTCTGTTCTTAAAACAAAACCATTCCGCGCCTTACCGAGACGCGATTCTATATGCCTGCCTGCACGACCAGCGCTATGATCGCCAGTGCGAAGATATACGTGGCACCTACCTGTACGATCTGATTGTGGCAACGGGCGAGCCCGCTTACTATCGCGACAAGATCATTGCAGCGCTTTATCCGCTCTCATCGGAAGGGGAAGGAGCGTTCCAGAGAATGGAAATCGTGCGCCACTTTGCGGCAGCCGGGGATCAGATCGCACGCGTAGCCTTATATACGGCTTTCCTGAAAAACGCTCAATTACGGGATTATCGCGGTGCAGGAGAATTGATCGAACTCGATGGAATGGAAGGTTTCACAACCGTCCTGACGACCTATCTGCAAACGGTCGGCGAGGACAAAGATATAGAAGATGTAGGTAATTGGATGTATGATCTGGAGGAAAGAGAAGGCAAGGAGACCGCACGGGAGTTGTTCACAGAGCTGAGAGAGCAAATCCCGGCGATTGGCGAATGTTTGGCTGCTGTTCAGCGTGAACGGGCAAGCAGACAAGGGAAGAGTAAATTATCCAGACCAAAGCTCGACTATGCGTCCCTGAGCCAGTTGATTGACGAATATTGCGCCAAGCCCAGAGATAACCGCGAGTTTGCAAGCGCTTCGCGCTTCCGTTCGTTGGGCAAGCGGGCGACAGCTGAGGCGTTGGCTCGTATTTCGGTGGACACGGAGCAGGAAACGGATGAACTACGACTTTTGCCAATGCTGAGATTATTTGGAATGGTGACGTTTCCCGGAAATCCTGTGCGCCTGATCACACTTGCGGGGTCTGAGAACGGGGCGATAGCGCGCGCGGCAATGCAGGCATTGGAAAATGTTTCCCATCCTGAAGCACGCACGTTTGCATTCGAGTTGATGAAACAGCCTCGTTTCTACGGACACGCCGTGGACATTCTGACATCAAATTTTGTAGAAGGGGATTACTCCAACGTTGAGCCGCTGCTGCGTCAAGAGATGGGGGAAGAGGATTTTCATAGTCTTGGCATCAGCGTCAAAGACATGGTTGAGAAATTCCCTCGACCCGAGGCAATCCCCTCTCTACAATGGCTCTACGAAAACGGGCCGTGCGGACTATGCCGCAGTGGATGTGTTGAACTGCTGGATCAACTGGGTGCGCTGCCCAAGGGATTGCGAGCAGAATGCTGCTTCGATGCGTCCCCGCATACCCGCGAATGGATTGCAGAACAAGACGCAAAGGTACATGAAGCCACCCTTCAGGCAGATCTGGGATCGCCGAAAATCTCTTGATAGATGGGATTGGGGAAGGGCGCGGTGTAGGGTTCTTCCCCGTCCAGTCCCAGCATGAAGTAGAGCGTCGAAAACTGCCCATGTTTGTAGATCGTGTTCTGGATCATGTGGCAGACGAACCCCCGAATATTCATCTCAGCATCCGGTAAATTAAACTGATGGCGCGTCTCCGCGAACTGCTCCGGCGTGAGGTTCAGTAGCATTTCGCGCCAGTGTTCCGTTTCCTCGGCGAGCGCGTCGCAGAGCGCCTGCTGCTCGTCGGGCGGCTCTGGAATGCGTATGTGTTGTGACGCATCCGCCTGCCGGATATGCTGCCGGTCGCAGATGAGCCATTGCCACGCATGGGTCGCTAGAATTTTCGCCGAAGGGGCAGGCGAGTTCGGCTGCCATTCCCAGCGATCCGCCGGAATTTCCCGCAGACGATGGACGAAGCCCTTGAGATGCCCGCACAAGAGGCTGACATAAGCCTCGTTTTCGTTCTGCATGTTTTTCCTCCACGTGAAATTGAACCATCAACATATCATGATTCGTTGTTTTCAAGGTATAATCTATTTTAACGGGGCGTACGTAGCAGGCATTTCATCTGAGAAGCAGGCGATTTCCTGCTTTTCCGCTTTCAATTTTCTGCCTGGGAGGGTAACGATGCTGTTAGAAGGCAAGGTGGTACTGGTCACGGGAGCCGGAAGAGGAATTGGCGCCGCCATTGCGCGCGTGGTGGGGCGGCACGGCGCGTCGGTAGCTGTGAACTACGGCAGCAGCCGCGACAAAGCGCTGGAAGTCGTGGCCCAGATTGAGGCCGCTGGCAGTCCCGCTCGCGCCTTTGGAGCCGACGTGCGCGATCCGGAGGCGGTCGCCGACATGGTCCAGGCGATCACGGAGACATTCGGACGCCTCGACGGCATCGTCAACAACGCCATCGCCGGACGGCAGCACGGCCCGCTCGCCGACGCGACCCTCGCAGATTACTCCGACGCTTTCGATTTCGGCTGCAAGGCCGTTATTAACACGCTGAATGCGGCGCGTCCGATCATGAAGGCGCAGGGCGGTGGCCGCATCATCAATATCGTGACGGAACTCTGGAACATGGCTCCGCCGGAGTGGTCGGTCTACATGGCAGGCAAAGGGGCAATGGTCGGGCTCTCACGCTCGCTCGCGGGAGAACTGGGGCCGGAGAACATCACGGTCAATATGGTCGCGCCCGGCTGGATGGCCGACGAAAAAGTGGACATCGCGTCTGAAGGCTCGAAAGGCTTCGCAAAGTCCATTCCACTCCGGCGACATGGCAGCGCGGACGAGATCGGCAACGCCTGCGTCTTCTTCCTGAGTGATCTCGCCAGTTACGTGAGCGGCACGTATTTGCCTGTCACGGGCGGGCGCATCACGCAGGTGGGAATGTAATCTTCTGCCCTCACCCCCGGCCCCTCTCCCAAGAACAGGAGAGGGGAGAACGATGTTGACAGCGTTGTTCGCTTTTCTCTGATGTTTTCATCCTGAAGGGAAAAGGGATACAAGTACGCACCGGGTTAGCACTTACAGTCACCCCTCTCCTGTTCTTGGGAGAGGGGCCGGGGGTGAGGGCAGCAATGCGAAAGGACACGCACACTTTGTCGCTCGACAATTACCTTGCCGCCATGCCGAAAGTGGAACTCCACGTTCATCTAGAAGGCTCCATTCAGCCGGAAACGCTGCTGCAACTCGCGGTGCGCAATAGGGTTACGCTGCCCGCGCAGACTATGGAGGGATTGAACGACTGGTACACATTCACCAGTTTTCCGCACTTCATAGAGATTTATCTCGCCATCTCGTCCTGTATCTGTTCGCCGGAGGACATCGAATTGATCGCGCGGGATTTCCTGCGCGGACAGGCTACGCAAAACATCCGTTACAACGAGGTGACGTTTACGCCCTACACGCATTTCAGTAGGAATCGGTATATCCCGTTCGAAGAGCAGATTGCAGCGCTCCGTCGGGCGCGGGCGTGGGGTCAGAAAGAACTGGGCGTCAATGTCGGATGGGTGCTGGATATATCGCGCAACGTCCGTCCGGTAGAGCATGGCCTACAGGTGGCAGAGTGGGCGATAGGCAGCCGTGATGCGGGCGTGGTCGCGCTCGGGATTGGCGGGCCGGAAGTTGGCAATCCGCCCGAACTGTTCAAAGCCGCCTTCGATCTCGCCCACGAGGCAGGACTGCCCTGTGTGCCGCACGCCGGGGAGACCGTCGGCCCCGACAGCGTCTGGGGAGCAATTCGGGGCCTGGGAGCGCAGCGCATCGGGCACGGCGTGCGCTGTCTGGAAGACCCCGCGTTGGTGGATTACCTGCGGGAAACGCAAATCCCACTGGAAGTCTGCCCGACCAGCAACGTCTGTTTGAGCGTCTTTCCTTCTTTTGAAGCCCATCCGTTGCCGAAACTTCTCGCCGAAGGGCTGTATGTGACGCTCAATTCCGACGATCCGCCGATGTTCAATACCACGCTCACCGAAGAGTATCAGAAGTCGGCCCGCGCGTTTCATTTCGACGCAGCACAGATGGAGCGCTTCGTCCTCAACGCCGTGCGCGCCAGCCTGTTGCCCGAAACAGAACGTGCCACGATGGAAACCGCCTTTACGCAGGAGTTTGCCCGCCTGCGGGGTGAGTTCGGCGTTGCAATAATGTCGAGGGGGTAAAAACCACTCGCTGTGTGTCGTTCCGACAATCGTCCTGCCGGACGGAGACTGCGTTTGGAACGGTGCGCGTCCGTGAGGACGCTCGTCCGCAGGACACCGAGACGGGGTTTTCAACCACCGGAGCTGCATCCAAAGTGCCCGAACCGGCTGTCAGGTATACTGATAATTCGACCGGAAGGAAGCACGGATGTGGAACAGCGTATTCAGGAGGAATTGAATCGTATCGAGAGGGATGAAGGGCTACGCATACTCTATGCGGTGGAGTTGGGCAGCCGCGCCTGGGGCTTCGCGTCCGAAGACAGCGACTACGATGTACGCTTTATTTATGTTCGTCCAGCTGGCGATTATATACGGATCAACCCGCTCCGTGACGTGATCGAATTGCCCATCGTAGACGATCTCGATGTAAACGGCTGGGACATTCTAAAGGCGGGCGCGCTCTTTCGGAAGTCGAATCCGCCGCTGTTGGAATGGCTCTTTTCGCCCATCATCTATCGTGAGAACGGTAACTTTGCTGCGCGCTTGCGTCTTCTGGCACAGCAACGCGCTTCGCTCAAACGTATGACGTATCACTATCTGAGTATGGCGCGACGGAACTATAAGACCGCCATTGAGGGACGCGTAAACGTGATACGAAAAAAGTATCTCTATGCGCTCCGACCTCTGATCTGTATCCGGTGGATGGAACAGAAGGGCAGCCTGCCTCCGACGAATTTGATCGAAGCGGTGCAGGCAATCCATATGCCGGGAGACGTGCTCACTCTGTTACATGAACTAATAGAGAACAAGCGATTGGGCGGCGAGTTGGGCGAAAGCGAACCGTTGCTGGCGCTGAATCAATTTATCAGTGACGAGATCGAGCGTGTTGGAGTGACGGTTGCGGATTTGCCCGACGATGACATGGACGCCGGAATCATCAACCTGTTGATACGCGAGCAGGTCGGGCTATAAAACAGAATACGCGGCAGCGATATAAGTCGCCGGGCGAAGGAGAAGAGACCAATGGCACGAGACATACGGGACGTATTGAAAGAGCGCATTCTGATCATTGATGGCGCGATGGGAACCATGATTCAGCGTCATCGGTTCGAGGAAGCGGACTATCGCGGCGAACGGTTCCAGGAATTCGCCTGCGACCTCAAAAACAACAATGAGGCGCTGATGCTCGTGCGTCCCGATGTCATTGAAGCGATTCATGTCGCCTATCTCGAAGCGGGCGCGGACATTCATCGAAACCAACACCTTCAACGCCAACGCCGTCAGCATGGCGGACTTCGGCATGGCGTCATCTGGTGCGCGAAATGAATCTGGAAGCGGCGCGCATTGCCCGACAGGCCGTAGAAAAAGTGCTGGCGAAAGAGCCGACCCGCGACCCGCTTCGTGGCAGGCGCGCTCGGCCCGCTGCACGCGCAGCGCCTCGGTGGTCGTGGACGCCAATCGGCCCGCCTATCGCAATGTCACCTTCGGACGAACTGGAAGCCTCCTACTACGAACAGGCGAAGGCGCTGGTCGACGGCGGCGTGGACCTGCTGCTCTGCGAAACCACCTTCGATACCCTGAACCTGAAAGCCGCGCTGTTCGCCATCCAGAAGCTTTTCGATGAGGGCGGCGCGAGCGTGCCGCTCATGGCGTCGCTCACCATCACCGATCTGGCGGGCGGCAACCTGTCCGGCCAGAACCTGGAAGCGATGTGGAACTCGATCTCCCACGCGCCGCTGCTTTCGCGTCGGCCTCAACTGCGCGCTCGGCCCGGATGAGATGCGGCCCTTATATCGAGGAGCTGTCCGACATCGCGCCGATCTTCGTCAGCGCCTATCCGAACGCCGGCCTGCCCGACCCGCTCTCCGAGACCGGCTTCCCCGAAACGCCCGAAACGCTGGCGCCGACAACTGCGAGAGTGGGCGGCAAACGGCTGGCTCAATATCGTCGGCGGCTGCTGCGGCACGACGCCCGGAGCACATCCGGGCCATCGCCGACAGCCGTGCAAGGAGCTTCGCGCCGCGCGTCCCGCCACCCGTGGAGCCCTACACGCGCTTGAGCGGCACGGAGGCGCTGACCCTCCGCCCGGAAACCAACTTCGTCAACATCGGCGAGCGGACCAATGTCACCGGCTCGCCCGAAGTTCGCCAAGCTGATCCTGGCGGGCGATTACGAGGAGGCGCTGGCGGTCGCGCAGCAGCAGGTGGACAACGGCGCGCAGATCATCGACATCAACATGGACGAGGGCATGCTCGACGGCGAGGAGGCCATGACGACCTTCCTGAACCTGATTCAGGGCGAGCCGGACATCAACAAAGTGCCGATCATGGTCGACAGCTCGAAGTGGTCAGGTCATCGAAGCCGGGCTGAAGTGCCTGCAGGGCAAAGGCATCGTCAACTCCATCAGCCTGAAAGAGGGCGAGGAGAAGTTCAAGGAGCAGGCGCGCTTGGTGCGGCGCTACGGCGCGGCCGTCGTCGTCATGGCGTTCGACGAGCAGGGGCAGGCCGATACGCTGAGCGCAAGATGTGAAATCTGCACAGCGCGCCTACAATATCCTGTCGAACGAGGTCGGCTTCCCGCCGCAGGACATCATCTTCGACCCCAATATCCTGACCGTCGCCACCGGCATCGAGGAGCATAACAACTACGCCGTCGACTTCATCGAGGCGACCCGCTGGATCAAAGCGAACCTGCCGGGCGTGCAAAGTGTCCGGCGGCGTCAGCAACATCTCGTTCTCGTTCCGCGGCAACAATGTGGTGCGCGAGGCGATGCACTCCGCGTTTCTCTACCACGCCATCCAGGCCGGGCTGGACATGGGCATCGTCAACGCCGGGCAGCTGGCCGTCTACGAAGAGATCCCGAAGGACCTGCTGGATCTGGTCGAGGACGTGCTGCTCAACCGCCGTCCCGATGCCACCGAGCGCCTGCTGGACTTCGCCGAAACGGTGAAAGGACAGGAGGGCAAAGTCGAGGTCGAAGGACGAGGCGTGGCGCGAGGCCCCGGTGGAGGAGCGCCTTTCGCACGCGCTGATCAAGGGCATCGCCGATTACGTCGAGGCCGATGTGGAAGAGGCGCGGCAGAAATACGCCCGGCCGCTGCATGTCATCGAAGGGCCGCTGATGGACGGCATGAACGTCGTCGGCGATCTGTTCGGCGCGGGCAAGATGTTTCTGCCGCAGGTCGTCAAATCGCGCGCGCGTGATGAAGAAGGCCGTCGCCGTCCTGCTGCCCTACATGGAGGCGGAAAAAGCTGGCGTCCGGCAACGTCCATCAGGCGGCAGGGCAAAATCCTCATGGCGACGGTCAAGGGCGATGTGCACGACATCGGCAAGAACATCGTCGGCGTGGTGCTGGGCTGCAACAACTACGAGGTGATCGATCTGGGCGTGATGGTTTCCGGCGGAGAAGATCCTGGCGACGGCGCGGGAGCAGAACGTGGATTCATCGGCCTGAGCGGCCTGATCACGCCTCGCTCGACGAGATGGCGCATGTGGCGCAGGAGATGGAGCGGCAGGGATTCACCATTCCGCTGCTGATCGGCGGCGCGACCACCAGCCGGGCGCATACGGCCATCAAGATCGCCCCGCACTACAGCAATCCGGTCGTGCATGTGCTGGATGCCTCGCGCGCGGTCGGCGTGGTCAGCAATCTGCTGAGCGAGCAGCAGCAGGCTGCCTTCGTGGCGAACAACGCCGCGAGCAGGAAGTTGCTGCGCGAACAGCATGCCGAACCGCCGTCAGGAGAAGGCAATGCTTTCCCTGGCCGAAGCGCGCCGTCGCAAGCCGCAAATCGACTGGAAAGCTGAAGACGTGGCGCAGCCAGTGTTCACCGGCGTGCAGGTTCTCGACAATTATCCGCTGGAAGATCTTGGTTCCCTACATTGACTGGTCGCCGTTCTTCCATACGTGGGAACTGCGCGGCCGCTATCCGGCGATCCTGGAAGATCCGGTCGTCGGCGAGGAGGCGAAGCGCCTTTACGCCGATGCACGCGCCCTGCTGGACAGATCGTAAGCGAGAAACTCCTGACGGCCCGCGCGCGTCTACGGACTCTTTCCCGCCAACAGCGTGGGCGACGATGTGGAACTCTACACGGACGAAACGCGCTCACAAGTCCTGAACACGTTTCGCTTCCTGCGACAGCAGATGGACAAACAGGAAGAGCAGTTCAACTACTGTCTGGCCGACTTTGTCGCGCCGAAAGAGACGGGCTTGCCCGACTATCTGGGCGGCTTCGCCGTCACGGCAGGGCATGGGATCGAGGAACTGAAAGCGCGTTTCCGGGCAGACCATGACGATTATAATGCGATTATGGCCGAAGCGCTGGCCGACCGGCTGGCGGAAGCCTTTGCCGAACGCCTGCACAAGATAGTGCGCGATGAGTGGGGCTACGGCAAGGGCGAAGAGCTTGAGCGTTGACGACCTGATTCGCGAACGCTACCGGGGCATTCGGCCGGCGGCGGGCTATCCGGCCTGTCCCGATCATACGGAAAAGCGTGACCTGTTCGCTCTGCTCAATGTGGAGTGCAACGCGGACATTCAGTCTGACGGAGAGCTTCGCGATGTATCCGGCTAGTTCGGTTTCGGGGTTGTATTTCCAGCATCCGCAGTCGCGTTACTTCCCGGTGGGCAAGATCGAGCGCGATCAGGTGGAGGAATACGCCTGCCGAAAGCAACTGCCCCTCGAAGTCGTGGAGCGGTGGCTCGCCCCAAACCTCAATTACGATCCCGAACGCGCTCCGGCTTCCGCTGCGACGGTCTAAATCGCCTGCGGAATCACAAATACAAGCCGTGTAAACCGGGATTCGACCAACCTTAAAAAAGCCAGACATAGTAAAACCCGTCCGCTGTTTTCTGACAGCAGCCGGGTTTTATTTATATTGGACAGAACGGAACTTACTTGCTGCGGCGTTGGCGGATCAGGAAGCCCGCGCCGCTGAGGCTCATGCCGACCAGCATCGCCACGCTGCCGGGCTCGGGAACCGACGTGCCATTCGTGCTGATCAGCACGGTGTTGATAGCGAAGTCTTCGCCGAATTGATTACCGTATGCATCCACGGTATCGAAGGAGGCGAAGGCGATTTCGGCAGCGGTGTCCTTGAAACCGATGAAAATGGCGCTGCCACATTATTGCCCTGGCTCCACAGCAGATGGTCGCCCGGCCCAGCCATTGTCCTCGTCGCGGCGTTCCAGGTCGGCGGCAGAGGTCACGCCGGTGAGCGTTCCGGCCCACGCACTGGCGCTACCCAGAACGAGGCAGGTGGAAACGGAAAGGAGCGCGCTGCACTTTCGGATAAGTAATGATTTTTCCTTCAGGAAGGCCTTGGCACCTCGACCATCCAGCGAGGTGGCTGGCTGTCACTAGTGATGGGTCGTACAGACGAATGACTGCCTGCCTGCTATAATGTTCAGTGCTAGAATCATGCCAAACAAGCATATTTGCCAAAAAATAAAACGAATGACTTTTGTTGAACGGGTTCGATGTATTTAGCGGAACGGCTTGCTATCAGGCATCCGCGATACGAGGAAAGCGCATTGGCTCCCGTGTGATCTCCGCATTGAGGCTCTGCCGCAGCATTTCGGCCCGGATGTCCGCGCTCGCCGGATCATCCCAGAGATTCTACGCGTTCGTTCGGGTCGTCCTGAAGGTCGAACAATTCTCCGTAATCCTGATCCCGATAGACAGTCAACTTGTAGCGCGGCCGCGATATAGGTCCGCAGATGCACGGTCGTCGGTTGATGCCGGAACTCCGTCACCACCATGTCACGGCAGGTTCGCAACCTCGCCCTTCCACACGGGTAACTGGTTGACGCCCTGCATCCTGCCGGGAATCGGCAGATGGCAGGCGGACAGGAACGTGGGAGCGAGGTCAATCAGGCTCTGCAACGAATCACTTTCCGCCGCGCGGGAACCTGGCCGGGCCAGCGCACAATAAAGGGCAGTCGGAGCAGATCTTCGTAATGGAAGGCTCCTTTGGCGATCAGGCCATGCTGCCCCAGAAAGTGGCCGTGATCGGTGGAAAAGACGACCAGCGTGTTCTCCGCAATGCCCTGCTCGTCCAGGCATTCGCAGAATACGCCCGATCTGCTGCATCCATGAACGAGATCATGCCGTAGTAGACAGCCATATTTTTGCGCAGAGCATGCGTCGTCGATGCGATGGCTATGGAAGCCGTGATTGGCCCACGGCGTTTCGCGCCAGGCGGAAAAGTCTGGGTTCGCCTCCTGGGTGCGGGCGAAATGGGGAGGCATGCGGTCGAATTCACCAGGCAGCAGCGTTCCCGGTTCCATGTCCGCCGGGTCATAGAGTGCGTCCCAGGGTTCGGGCACAAGGTACGGCGGATGCGGATCATGGAACGAGGCCCAGAGGAAGAAGGGCTTTTCGGCCTCGACGTTGCGTTCGATGGCCGCGATGCTGCGTTCCGCCGTCCAGGTCGTGTAGTGCAGTTCCTGCGGCAAGTCCCAGCGATGCTGGCGTCGGGGCGCGGTATCGATCGGGCGGCCAGGACTGAAAGTAGTCACGCCAGTTCGACACGCCTTTTGATTCCAGCCAGAGCGCGTAGTGCTGCCCGGCATGGCTTTCGTCGGCATGGTTACGCGCCAGTTCGACATGGTCGAAACCGTACCAGGGGCCGTGAAACTCGCTCCAGAAGGGCAGATCGCGCAGGGTGGGCTGGCACTCCAGCGACACCTGCTCGCCTTCCGGGTCGGAAGCCAGCGGCTGAAAGTGCGCTTTGCCGATCAGCGTGGTATCGTAGCCCGCTCTGCTAAAGAGAGCGCCCACGGTGGGAACGTCCTCGGGCAGTTTGACTCCGATGCTCCAGCAGCCGTGCCACGACGGATACATGCCGGTGATGATGGTGGAGCGCGATGGCGAGCAGACCGGGCTGTTGCAGTAGGCGCGGCTAAAGCGGGTTCCCTCGTCGCAGAGCCGATCCAGGTGCGGCGTGGAGAGGATCGGATTGATTTTGCCGAGGGTATTCCAGCGCTGCTGATCGCTGGTAATGAGGAGGATATTGGGTGCGGTTGATGTCATGTTCGTGTCAGTGTGAGGGCAAAACGAAAATAAAAAAATTTGCGCTTGACGTCTGTCTTGGAAATGGTATACTGATGTGTACTATTGCGGTGGTTCGAGCGAACCATAGACGGCAGAACGCCGGTTCTATTTGTCGCTGAAAAACAGGCTCAGTATACCTCACGTTGTGGTCCGGGCAGCGCGACACGAGGGGCTGCGTCTGGCCGCCGCTCTCTTCCAAAAAGGAGCGTACCCATTGACCACGTCCTCGGTTGGGGCGTCACTGCCCAGCGCTGAATTCTGTTTCGCCGGTTGCCACGGGCGCGGAAACGCAAATTGCCCATACGCTGCCGGAGCCTATCTGGTTGATGCTGAAGAGTGTTCCCGACGAACTCAAGGCCCGCCTGCAGTGGGTTGTCTGGCGCAACGAACGGCGCGACGGCAAGCCCACCAAAGTGCCCTACAATCCGCATACCTTAGCCCGCGCCGACACCACCGATCCGACCACCTGGAGCGATTTCTTCACGGCCTGTGTCGCCTTTCACAGCCGTCCTTTCAGTGGCCTCGGCTACGTTTTCGCTGCCGACGATCCCTACGCGGGCTTCGATCAGGACGACTGCATTGACCGGGAAACCGGCGAAATCGCGTCCTATGCCGCAGAAAACGTCCGTTTGCTCAACTCTTACACTGAAATCAGCCCGAGCGGGACCGGCCTGAAAACGTGGGTTCGCGCCACCAAGCGGGGGCCGCGCTGCACGACGAGCAAGGGGCCGAAGTGCGAGTTCTATGACCGCAGCCGCTTCTTCGCCGTGACCGGGCGCGTCTGGGCAGGCGTATCGTCGCGGGTCGAGGCGCGCGACGCGGAGTACCACGCGCTTTACACGCAGACGTTCGGCGACCCGTCGTCCGTTCCGACGGATACGCCGTCTGCCGATGCTGCGCCTGACGCCTTCGCTTCGCTGGATGACGCGGCACTGCTCGCGCTCGCTTTTGCCGCCCGCAATGGCGACGAGACGCGCACCCTCTACAACGGGAGCGATCTCACCTTCACGTCGGCGTCCGAGGCGGATGCCTCGCTGCTCTGCCGCCTCGCCTTCTATACGCAGTCGGTGGTGGGGCAGGGGACGGCGCAACTGGAACGGCTGCTGCGCGGCAGCCAGCGCCTTCGCCCGAAGTGGGACGAACCGCGCGGCGACACGACCTGGCTGGCAGAGCAAATCGCCAACGGTGTGGCCTGTGTGACGGAGAGTTATACACCGCCGCGCCGCCAAAATCAGCTGCAACAACCGCAGAATTCCCCGAAGAGTGCGGTTGCAGCGGTCGCAAATCAGGACATTCCGATTGCGTGGGAGCCTCTGATTTCATTGCAGCTGCAAACGCTGCCCGCGTTTCCTACCGATGCGCTGCCGGGCTGGCTCGGTGAGTTCGTGACCGGCGTGGCGGCGACTACGGAGACGGCTCCCGATGTGGCCGCCATGCTGGCGCTCGCCATCTGCGCGCTGGCCTCAGCGCGGGTGGCGCGCATCGCTGCAGGCTCCTCGTGGACGGAGCCGCTCAATCTCTTCACGGTGGTCGCGCTGCCGCCCGCCAGCCGTAAATCCGCCGTGTTCGCCTTCGTCAAAGCGCCGCTCAATGCGTACGAGCAGCGTCGCAATACCCTTCTCACTCCGCAGATCGCGCGGGCGCTGACGCATCTGGACATCCTGAACCAGCGCCTCAAGCACGCGCGCGAGGAAGCCGTGAAGGCGAAATCGCCGCTGGAACAGCAGAAGAAGGAACAGGAGGCGATGGCGCTCACCGAGGAGGTACGACAGTTTACCGAGAGCCTGCCGGTGCTGCTGCGGCTGGTGGCCGACGACTGCACGCCGGAAAAACTGGTCCGGCTGATGCACGAGCAGGGCGGCCACATGGGTTTGCTCTCGCCCGAAGGCGGCGTGTTCGACATCATGGGCGGGCGTTACTCCGACAAGGGCGCTAACCTCGACATCTATCTGAAAGGCCACGCGGGCGACGATTACCACTACGACCGCGTGGGCGGCGGCTCGCTTACCCTGCGCGCTCCGACCCTCACGATGGGCCTTGCGGTGCAGCCGGAAGTGCTGCGGGGCCTGATGGAGAAGCCGGGCTTTCGCGGGCGCGGCCTGCTGGGGCGCTTCCTCTACGCGCTGCCGCCGGACAACATCGGCTATTGCCACAATCGGGATATTCCGCTGCCGGAGACGCTTGCGGAGCGTTATGCGGCGGGCGTTCATCGCCTGCTCGACCTGACGCCGGAGCCGCTGGGCGACGGGCAGACGCGTCCCTGGCTGCTGCAGATGGAGCCGGAAGCGCGCGAACGGTTTCAGGCGTATCGCAACGTGGTGGAGCGGGAATTGCGCGCGGGTGAGGAACTGGGCGACATCACGGATTGGGGGGGCAAACTGCGCGGGGCGATTGCCCGGATCGCGGGCGTGCTGCATCTGGCGGCCACGGGCGATGTGCATGGCGCGGTCTCGCTCGCCACAATGGAAAATGCCATTCGGATCGGCGATTATCTGATGCGACACGGGCTGGCGGCTTACGAGGAGATGAAGACCGACGACACGCTCGATGAGGCGCGCAGGCTGGTGGACTGGATGCAGCGGAAGGGGCTTTCACGGTTCACGAAGCGCGACGTGTTCAACGCGCATCGCAGCCGTTTCAATACCGTGGCCGACCTCGATCCGGTTCTTTGCCTGCTGCGGGACTGCCACTACCTGCAACTGTTCGATACGCCTCGCAGCGGGCCGGGCCAACCTGCCAGCCCAATCATTCTGGTGAACCCGGCGCTCTTGGACCCGCACCAGAATTCTGAGGAGTGAACACCCTCTCCCTGCAAAGGAGAGGGTAGAGGCTGTGCCTGATTTCCATGCACACGGCAACTGCATTTTACTACGTGACACGCAGACATGAGGAACGGGCGCAGGTGAACACTTTCACCTGCGCCCGTTCTGCTTCCGTTCGTTGCCTCTGCGGTCTGTGATTGCTTATTTGCGGTGACGCTTACGAATCAGGAAGCCCGCACCAGTCATTCCGATACCCACCAGGAGGGCAATGCTGCCGGGTTCCGGGACAGCATTATTAACGATTGGCGTAACAGATACATCGTCCAACCCCAAATAGCCTGGGCTATCCAGAGAGGTGAATGACAACAGGGAGGAACTCGCGGTGGCGGTCACGTTGGCAGAGTACAAGGTATACCCTTCGAGGGGAATGTCGGTCGCGTTTAGAACGGTAGACCCTCCAAAGGTGGCATCGAGCAAGTTTGGCGTTAGGCCATCGCTCAACAGCCAGAAACTGACGTCGTAGGTCTGTCCAGGGTGGTCGCAATGTCCTGTGTGAACGTGGCCGGGCCGTCACTGGTATTCGCGCCAAGTGCGGCCAGTAATTGCCGGAGTGAGCCGGGTACGTTTGCGGATTGTAGGTGAAGCCCGACAGGACGACCGTTGTATGGGGAGTATACACTAAGGTCCATCCCGTGAAGTCGCCAGTTTCAAAACCGCCATTCGTCACCAGGTCTCGTCGCCTGGGCAACAGGCGCGAAAGCGAGAACCGCCAGTCCGGTCAGAAGCAGAGCCGAAATCCTAACAGTTTCATGGTGTTTCTCTTTCTGCAGGTTGAACTCAACTGGTGTTGCGAACGTTCAATCAAAACGCCACAAACCCTGTTCGCGGCGACTTTGATTACGAAAATGCACATCGCGCCCAAAGACCGGCTGCCTGTCACGCGCGAGATCGTGCGGATCTTAGAGCCTCTTGTAACTTCATCGTGGCGGCACTTGATCGGCGGCCTGTGCCTGTCTCACTCTTGCAACGCTTTCATTGGCATATATAATTTGCCGCCCCATTTATGATAGTACCGCGTTTCCTTCGGGGGTAGCCCGTTGGAAACGCCCGATTTCATTTTTGAAGTGGGCAAATTCGATACGCAGAATACGCAGAATTCAGCGCGGGGAATTCTGCGTATTCTGCGTACGCTTTTCGACGAATTGGAAAATGAAAACGGGCGTCGCTTGCTGCTGATGTGGCTGAATTGGCACGTGACACCGAACTCGCTCACCATCCGTATTCCGGTTATGAACTATCTTCCCGCCGCCGCCATACTCATCGCAGGCGTTACTTACATTCTGTTTCCGTCTCAATGGAAAACGTTTCTTGCGGAGCATTCCAATCTGGGGTTACTGCGCAATTTCTGGCGAAAGCAGAGCGACGTAACGGTTCAGGTTTTGGGCGTGATCTTTGTACTGCTGGCGCTCTATGTCTTTCTGACACTAAAGACCGGCGGCTGACAGGGTACGGGGAAAGAGAAGCGGGCATCCGAATGCTTCTACAAGGTGGTGTCGAGAAGTAAGAGGAAATGAAGAGGCAACTCGATGTTGATTATTTTCGTATGCATCGCCCTCGTTTTTAATATCTTAGCCTTGAAACTCATGTCAAAAACGAGGAAGTCAGGAAGGATATGGCTGCACGCCTTTACTATCTTTTGCGGTATGGTCGTGGCGTTTCCCGTATTCCTTTTTGACCGGAATCCGGACGGCTTGATCGTCGGCGTTTTTATGGCAACCGGCGCATGTATTGGTGCAGTAATCGCTCTTGCTATTGATACCTACCTGGGGACGTAACCTGTTTTCAAGTGGGCAAATTCTGTACGCAGAATACGCAGAATTCAGCGCGGGGAATTCTGCGTATTCTGCGTACGCTTTTCGACGGTTTCGGAAATGGAAAACGGCTTCTCTTGCGTGGCTGCCGTGGTACGTCGCGTTAGCGAGCGCGCTTGCGGCGGCGCAGGAACGCGGCTCCGGTCAGGCCGAGGCTGGCGAACAGGGCGTAGGTGCCGGGTTCGGGGACGGCGGACGTGTCATAGGGAGTGGCCTCAAAGTTCGCGGTGATCTCTGCGGTCGAGACGAGGTTCTGGGCGCCCGGGAAGGCGAAGACGCCGGTCGCGACGTGGCTCTCATAGTACAAAATCCCCGGCTGTGTGGTTCCCGTCGCGTCGTAGACATACTTGTCCACAGACCCGGGAACAAAGCCGCCGACTTCGTAGAACCCGGGCGGCAGAATAATCGGGGTAATGGCTACCGACCGGTAGTCGCCGATCAGCGGCGCGGCTGTTCCCGCCGGTATCGTGACGCTGGCGAGTAGATCTCCATCGTGCGTCCAGAGCGCGACCTGATGGCTGGTAAGAAGCCCGCCCGTTGCGCCCGAATCATAAAAGTCCAGCGCGGTCACCTGAAAGCTCTGGGTGAGTTGAAAATCCCAGCCCGAGGTGATGTCATAGGGGGCAAACGAATCGCTGATCGAGGTCGGGGTGAATCCGGAGGCGAAGCCCCGCGCCGAGAGGAGAGTGAGTATCGCGCAGGAAGTAATGAGATTGAAAGGTTTTTTCATGTTTGTGTGTTTCAATCGGGCGCGTTTTGCGCCATTGCGTATTGAGAAGCCATGCTAAAAATACGATGCTGCAAGAATCATGCCAAAGTGCCTGCTTGCAATCGCTTGTGTAAAAAATTTTCAAAAAAATATCCTGCCGGGTGAATCAGCAAAACCCTAGAACTCTGATCGCGCGGCGTCATTCGTACAGATCCAACAGCATGTCGTAGCAATCTATCCCCTCGCTCTCCTTGAATGCCCCCACGATACGAAATCCATGCTTCTGGTAGAAATGGATGGCGACTGAATTTTCCTGTAATACGCCACCCCACAGAACGATGTGCTGCATTCCGAAGCGGCGCGCCACCTCCAGCGTGGGCGGCATCAGGGCGCTGCCCAGACCCCGGTTCTGATAGGAATCGCGGACACAGGGTCCGAAACGGCAGGTGTGGGCTTCGGAAAGCGTCAGGCCATACGCATGGTACCGCTGGCGTTCGCTCCCCACCCAGAACGCGAAGTCAATGGTCGCCAGAACAGAGGGCGGTGAGGTTCCCTCGTAGAGCGCTATCATCCGAAACTTGTCGTAGCGGTTGATGGCATCGCAGAGTTCCTGGGCTTTCTTGCGGTCATAGGCTTCCATGTTCCAGAAGAAGCGCGTCTGCGGCGACAGGCTTTCCAGAAACTCGGTCAGCCCGTCCACATCGGTTGGGAGCAGGGGACGGAAGACCACCGACTGCCCGTCCGCGAGAGAGATAGGGTAGGTTGCCAGACCCGGCTGGTCTGCTGCGGTGGCAAGGGTAAGTGGATGGAGTGGCAAGAGCGTTCCCTTTGTTTCGCCCATAAACGTATCCGGGACAGTGAATCGCCCGCTTCGACGCTACCGGCTACGGCTATGAGAGACTGGGTGCAAGCGCGGGGATTTGTGTGTCTCAAGTTTATCGTGGCATATCGTTTACGGATTGGCTGACGGCTTTCCAAGAAGCCATATGAATGCCAGCAGACCAAGAACCGTGACCGGTATATTCATCGGGACAATAAGGATGATAGCCAATCCTGAATGCTGTCCGGCTAGTACCAGGAACAGAACGCAGGCCAAAATTTGCAGTCCGCATATGCCGATGACGGCGCGGCGTACCGTGCGTTTCAATTCCTGAGAAACACAGGCGGCCACGATGGTGCCCACCAGGGCCGCTATAGAGGTCAGGAGACAAAAACCGAGGAGTGGGTGAAACCATTGCGTGCTCTGTTCATAGGTCAGCATCGTGCATTCCTCCCGTGTGCCGCTGAAGCCCTACGCCCTTGCCTCTGACGATCTTTACTTCGTCGCCCGCAACAGTTGCTCCTGCGGCGTTTCCGTCTCCTGTGCCGCTCTCAGCAGGACGGTATTCGGTGTCTGGGGCGCATCGCAACCACGGACGAGGGCTTCCGCGGGCGCAAGGCGGTCTATGTTGTGGGGCGAAACCGGCTCGACCGGCTCCATCTTTCTGATCTGTGCGAATATTGTCACCATCGAACACAGCAAGACAAACAAGCCCGCCGACTGCAACAAAAATCCTGCGCCGAAAATCTTGATCCATTCCGACAGAGGGAGGCCCTTCGCGATGAGCCGCAAGAAAGCGCCTACGGAATATCCCACCGCATGACCGATCTGTTGCGTGCCTAAAGTGACGATGACAGCGCCGAGAAGCATCCCGTACCGCTTCGCCAGATACCGCCGATACTCCGCCCTGGACACCACGCGCTTCGGCTTCGGACTGTTCACCTGCGTTCCTCGGTTTCTGCCTCGGCTGTCTACATTCCGTTTCGGTCACGACGATACCAGACCGCCCATACGGTAGCGATCAGTATCAGTCCTATCACTCCGAGACGGAACGCGATAGGGATCGGGTAGAGGGCAAACAGCACTATGCCCATGACACCGATCGCGATTTTCATCTTCTGGCGTCTGTTGAATGGCATGATATTTCCGGTTTATCTCAGTAGGGAGGTGATCTGCTGGGAGAAAAGGGGACAACTATCGGGGTGACAGGACTCGAACCTGCGACATCCTGGTCCCAAACCAGGCACTCTACCAACTGAGCTACACCCCGAACACGCGCTGACTTACCCGCCTATTGTACGGCACGAAGGCGGCAATAGTCAAGCCATCATTTGCCGACGATGCTGCGCAACGCGAAAACGAGGTTGGCGGGACGCTCGGCCAGACGCCGCATGAAGTAAGCGTACCAGTGCGTGCCGAAGGGAGTATAGACCCGCATATTGAACCCTTCGCGACCGCAATTGTAACTGCAACTCCCGGCGAACCCCGTACAGCATTTGAAACTCATACCGATCCGGCGCGATGTTGTTTTCTCTGGCAAACGCCTTCGTCGCCTCGATCATCCGCCCATCGTGTGTGGCGATGCCCGGATATTTTCCCTCGGCCAGCAGGCGCTGCATCAGCCGCACAAAATTGCCGTCCACTTCCTCCCGCGTCTGATAAGCGATAGTCGCAGGCTCTCTGTACGCCCCTTTGCAGAGACGCACCCGCACGCCGGAGCGAATCAGCCGCTCAATATCGTCCGCGCTGCGATGAAGATACGCCTGAATGACGACGCCTACGTTTTTATGCGGCGACTCGCCCTCCCACAGACGATAGAAGAGGTCCAGCGTCCGCTGCGTATACGCGGAGCCTTCCATATCAATACGCATGAATTGTTCCGGCCCGGCAGCGTCGAGCAAACGCACCATGTTGCGATAGCAGAGATCGGGGTCGAGGTCGAGGCCAATCGCGGTCAACTTGATCGAAACGTTCGCGTTCAAGCCTTCGCTGACGTATCTTCTGGAAGGTGCGCAGATAGTTGTCCACGACGACGGCGACTTCCTGTTCCGACGTGACGCTTTCACCGAGAAAGTCGAGCGAGACGGTCAGACCCTGTCCATTCAGTTCTCGCACCGAGTCCGTTACCTGCTCCAATGTTTCGCCCGCAATGAAGCGGCGTGACAGGGCGGTCATGCGCGGATTGTGGCGAAAGAACGACTTCGATCGTTTTATTGCCAGCCATTTGGAGCAAGAGGGCGCGCGTGAGCATAAGAGACTCCCTTTGCAGCGATTCGTGTCGCCGTCAAGAAGTATTGTGATGGGTTTCCTGGTTTGGTTTGCCAGCCATCTTCAGGGTACCTTACGTTTGCCGGGTAGTGTTTGTTCACTGGCTTTCCGTTCTCCATTATGGCAGAGTGGGCCGGAGGCTGAAGGAGAAAGTGCAGGCGCGCGTACGCGCCGAGTTTTTTGATAGGCGGACTTAAGTCCGCCTATCAAAAAAACAGAGGTTGTCGTGAATCACTTTACATTATCGGACGTTGTAAGTTCTGCCAACGATCCACCCCAATGGGATAGGCGCGGCAAACTAATCCGAGGCATACAACGTTCGACTATCGCCGTCGCGTCGGGTAAACCGGATCGCATCGAAATATTCCAGCGCCAACAGCGAAAAACGCCGGTTGGAGTGTGTCAGGTCCCGGAACGCCCCCACTGTAATCGCGCCATGCGCTGCCACGTGCTCCCGCACCAACTGCTGCAAACTCTCCACCGTTTCCCGATGATAGAACAGACCATCCTGTATCTTGATAAAGCGGCCCTGGTCGGTTCCCAACTTCAACAGCGCATTCACTGCGTCCGGTGGGGCTTTCACCTCCCGGCTGATGTCCTCGATGGCGGGAACCGCGATGTGGCAGACGATGTAATAGGCTTCGATTCGCTGCATCAACGCCATCTGCCGCTCATTCAAGGTGATCGCGAAATCCGGCAGCCGAACTGCCGCTCCCTCGATAATCACTTTACCCTGCCGACTCCAGTGTTCTAGCAAAGACGCAAATGTGCGCGTATCCGCCTGCGGCCCGAGCGCCGCGCGTAGTTCCTCTTTCGGCATTCCCGCCCGCAATGGAAACTGGCGATGATATTCCGCCACCGCGCCTGCCGTCCGCTCCCAATGCGAGCGCAGCAGCGTCGCCTCGATCACCCGATCCGACGGCAACAGAACGGCCCTTGCCTCCTGATAAAGCGTTTCAAGCGCTGCCTCCGCTTCCGCAGCCGGAAATCCTGCCTGCTCATCGCCTCTTTGCGGAGTAGTCCGAACGGCGCACGCAGCAGCAGCGTTTCGATCAAGTCCTCCGGCGTTCCCCGCTCCTTCGCTTCCAGCGCTGCCAGCGCCTTCGCATCCGCTTTCCGATGCCGCCCCGGGGCGGCGTCCAGCACCATGCCGCCGCCAATCGTTTGCATCGGCGAATACGCGCGGACGACAAAACGATCCCCGCGCAGGCAGGCCAGTTCCGTTTCGCTGCGAAACTGTACGTAACCCGATCCGTCCGCCCCCATCTCGGCGCGCTCATCCAGCAGGCGTATCCGCCCCAGAACTTCCGCCGTCCCGATATGCACGCGTACGCGTGCCCGGTCTTTAATAGTATGCGCGTGCGGGCAAGAGCCGGATTTTCGCGTCGAAAATAGCGGTCGGCGCGCAGTACGCCCGGCGCGACGATCTGCGCACCACGTTCGATGGCTTGCGTTTCCACACCCGCGAGATTGACGGCCACGCGCGAACCGGCCAGCGCCTCCGTCACTTTCTGCCCATGCACCTGCAGTCCGCGCACCCGCGTGGCGATCTGCTGCGGCACGATCTGCACCGATCGCCCACACGCAATCGTTCCAGCGACCAGTGTGCCCGTGACGACCGTTCCAAATCCGGGACGGGTAAAGACGCGATCCACCGGCAAGCGGATAGGGAAGGGCCGCATTGCGCGCTTCGGCGCGACTCACCGCCGACATCAGCGCCTTCTTCAGCGCCTCGATGCCTTTGCCCGTCGTGGAGGAAACGCGAATGATGGGCGCGTTTGCGAGAAACGTGTCCTGCAGCTGCGCGCGCACATCCTCTTCGACGGCGTCCGTCCACTCTTTATCCACCATGTCCATTTTCGTCAGTGCGACGACGCCGTTTTTGACGTCCAGCAAGCGCAGGATGTCCAGATGCTCACGCGTCTGCGGCATCACGCTCTCATCCGCGGCAATCACCAGCAGAACCACATCCACGCCGCTCGCGCCCGCCAGCATGTTTTTCAGGAAACGCTCATGGCCGGGAACGTCCACAATGCCGGCGACCGTGCCATCCGGCAGTCGCAGGGCGGCAAAACCGATGTCAATGGTCATTCCCCGCTCTTGCTCTTCTTTCAGGCGGTCCGGATTGGTTCCGGTGAGCGCCTGAATGAGCGTGGTCTTGCCGTGATCCACATGCCCGGCGGTTCCGATGATGACGTGTTTCATAAGTGAGTGGATTTCATAGGATCTGAACGTCTGATGGGGCACAGCAGTGGGATACACGCTGTCGAGGGTGACATACGGCCCTTCGTGAAGCGCCACTTCCGGGACGCGGCGCGCGGCCCATTGCCAGAGCCGGTCCGGCGGCGCGAAAGCCAGAGACGGTTGCCGCCGCGCCGTACCGACCATCTTTGCGCAGGGCGATGAGCGCCGCGCCATATCCGTCGTGCTGTTCCGGCGGACGCTTGCGAAGCAAATAGCGCAGCGCTTCTTCGCAGGCTTCCTGCGGCGTGAGTCCCTGCTCCATCAGCATCACGACGCGATAGGAGACACAGGCCTTCATCATCTCGTCGCCGTGGCCCGTCGCCGCCGCGCCGCCGACTCGTTATCCACATAGAGGCCGGAGCCGATGATCGGGGAATCGCCCACGCGTCCCGGCACTTTCCAGGCCATGCCGCTCGTCGTGCAGCCCACGGCCAGCTTGCCCGTTCCGATCCAGCGCGCAGAGGCCGATGGTATCGTGGTTGTCCGGCGTCAGTCGTATCGTGAGACGCGGTTGGCCGCCATGCGGCTCCGAAGTGCGCCACGTCCGGGCGCGGCCTGATCGCGCTTCGCAGGCGCGATGCCTCTCCACTCGCAGCCACTTCTGCGCTTCCGGCGTCAGCAGTTCCTCGTTCTCAAACCCTTCGCCAGTGCGAACCGCCGCGCATTCTCGCCGACCAGCATCACATGCGGCGTCCGCTCCATCACCGCCGCGCCACGGAGATGGGCGTGCTTGATGCCCGTCATCCCGCCGACCGCGCCCGCCGCGTGGGTGGGGCCGTCCATAATGGCCGCGTCCAACTCCACCACGCCCTCCGCGTTGGGCAGCCCGCCATAACCGACGGAATTGACCGCCGGATCGACGCTCCGTGACATTGGCAGCCGCCTCAATGGCATCCAGCGCTGTCGCGCCGTCCTGAAGACGCTGCCAACCCACGCGGGCGGCGGCAAGGCCAAACGGCCAGGTGGTAATGATAACAGGTGCTGTCATAGTTTTCCAGTGGTTTATGACAGGATTTTCAGGATCGAGACAGGATTTCAACAACGTTGTTCCGATCTCTGTGTCGCGCCTGTGTAAGGCGTTCTAAAGAAATCCTGTCTAAACCTATTCATGATTTCCCGGCGGCGAGCCTGCTCCCGATACAGCTCACGGAAACAGGCGAACTTGGCGTCATGGTAAGCGGCGGTGGCCGGGTTGGGCGCGATGGTGAGGCCGCGACGGGACATGGCGCGCATGGCTTCCGGCAGCGTTCGGATAGAGCCCGGCGGCGCGGGCGGCCAGCATCGCCGCGCCCAGCAGCACCGCCTCCGGCTCTTCCGGCAAAACCAGCGTCAGGCCCGTCGCATCCGCGTGTTCCTGGAGCCAGAGCGGGTTCTTTGTGCCGCCGCCCGTGACAAACAGTGTCTCGATGCGATACCCGGCCTCGTTCATGGCGCGCACGATGTCGCGCGTGCCATAAGCGACGGCTTGAAGGGTCGCGTAGTAGCGCAGCGCCTGGATCGGCGAGCGACTCATCCAGGCTCAGGCCGTCTATAAACGCGCGCGCATGCGGATCGGCGTATGGGAGAGCGATTGCCCATTGAAATCGGGCAGCACATGCAGATCGCGGGTGAGCGCGGCGGTAAAGGGCAGATCCTCCTCGTGGCGCAGCCGCTCGATCTCCGCATTCAGAAACGCATAGATGGTCATGCCTCTGGCGTCGGCTTCCGCCTGAGAGGCGAGAGCGTGGGCATGGTCGGCAATCACATGATCTATCGCGCTGCCCGCTGCGCTCTGCCCACCTTCCGTGAGCCAGAGGCCGGGAACCATCGCGCCGTAATATGGCCCCCAGATGCCGTCTATGTAGCGCGGTTCACGGCTGACGGCCATGTGGCAATTGCTGGTGCCGCCGATCAGCGCCAGCGCGGTCTCCAGTTTGGAGAGATCGGGCGCGATATGCATGCTCGTCTTCTTCAAAAACGGAGCCAAGCAACCCCAGATCCGCCCGCATGCGCGTCAATGATTCCCACGCCGACCAGACAGTTGACCGTAAGGCCAAGTTCCTGCGCAGCCCTGGGCGTGAGCGGGCCAAGCGGCTCGCCCATAGGCCGCACGTCGTTGCTGACGCGCTCGCCGTCGAACGCATCATCAATGCCGATGGCGTGCAGATAGTCGTTATCCCAACGGCCCTGCGCGCCCTCATGGCCCAGATACGTCCATTTACAGACGACGGTGCAGAGGCTGCGCGCGTCCACGCCGGTGGAGCGATAGGTGAGATAGTCCGCGAGATCGAAGAATTTACCCGCCCGCGTCCAGGTCTGCGGCAGATGGCTCTTGAGCCAGCGCAACTTGGGCGTCTCCATCTCCGGGGAGACTTTGCCGCCCACATAGCGCAAGACATCATGCGACCCGGCATTGATGAACTCGGCCTCCATCAGAGCGCGATGATCCATCCAGACGATGACGTTACGGCAAACGCCAGCGGTCTCGCCCTCCTGATGGATGGAGAGCGGCTGACCGTCGGTATCGAGAACGACGAGGGAGCAAGTGGCATCGAAGCTGATTGCGGCGATTTCGTCCGCCGCCACTGCCGCCGTCTCTCTCGCCTTCCGAATGGCCCTTCCAATCGCCTGCCAGATGTCCTCGGAAGACTGCTCCACATGATCGGGGCGCGGCTTCCAAAGCTGAATCGGCTCCGAGGCGGAGGCCAGCATCCGACCGGTGACATCGAACAGCCCGGCGCGCGCGCTGCCCGTTCCCACGTCCACTCCGACGAGATACCGGCTCATGGCTTAAACGCTCCTTTCGCCTTTACAAACCGTCGCGTAGATCACTTCAGCCAGTCTGCCACGAAGATGTTGGTCTCATGCGGGGCTTTGCCGAGCCGATTGGAGGCCCAGACCAGATGCTTGCCATCCGGGCTGAACATCGGGAAGGCGTCGAACTGGCCGCCGTAGGTGATGCGTTCCTGGTTCTTGCCATCCACGCCGACGACATAAATCTCGAATTTGCGATGCTGCGGATCCTCCTGGTTTGAGGAGAAGACGATGTGCCTGCCATCGGGCGTGAAAAATGGAGCGAAGTTGGCGGCTCCGTTCTGCGTGACCTGACGAGCATGGCTGCCATCGGCGTCCGCGACCCAGATTTCCATGTGTGTCGGCTTGACGAGATGCAGCGCCAAGAGATGGCGATATTCCGCCTTGTCTTCCTCCGAGGTCGGATGATAGGCGCGCCATACGATCTTCTTGCTATCGGGCGAGTAGTAAGCGCCGCCGTCGTAGCCCAGCGTGTGGGTCAATTGCCGGACATCGCCGCCATCGAAATTCATCGCGTAGAGGTCGAGGTCGCCATCGCGCGTCGAGGTGAAAATGATGTGTTTGCCATCCGGGGAAATGGTGGATTCCGCGTTGTAGGCAGTCTCCTGTCCCGCCGTCGCCGAGGAAGGCAGAAGAGGGCGGAGGTGGGAACCATCGGCATTGGCGCGATAGATCGTATAGTAAGGATAGATGGGCCAGACGTAGCCCTGTGAGCGGTCCGGCTCCGGCGGCACTTCCGGGCTGTAGGCATGTGTCGAGGAGAAGATGATTTCCCGGTCGCCCGGCAAAAAATAGGCGCAGGTGCAGCGCCCTTTACCGGTCGAGACCATTTTCTTGTCGGAGCCATCGGCCTTCATTGTGAATATCTGATCGCAGGCGAGGTCGCCGCCTTTTGCCTGAAAGATCAGTTTCTTGCCGTCGAAGCTCCAGTACGCTTCCGCGTTCTGTCCGCCGAACGTCAGCTGGCGCACATGCACTAGATGCTTCTCGCGGGGATCACGCAACGTTTGTAGCGGGCCATCGGGCGGCGTGGATTGTGCGCGCGCGGCGAGCAGAGGCATTGCCAGGAGGAGAGCCGTGATAGCGCTCGTCATCCATTTCATCAAGTCTTCTCCTGTTTTTTTGGAAGTTTCCCGTTGGGAGCAGCCTTTAAGCGAACACGGTCAGAGCGGGTAATCGCCCTCGAAGACGGTTTCCGCCGGGCCGGTCATCAGAACGCGGTTATCGCCAAGCCACTCGATGCGCAGGTCGCCGCCGGGCAGATGCACCAGCACCGTGCGTCCCGTTTTGCCATTGAGCGACGTGGCGACCACCGAGGCGCAGGCTCCGGTTCCGCACGCCAGCGTCTCGCCCGCACCGCGCTCCCAAGTTTTCAAAATGATCTCGCCCGGATTGCAGACCTGCGACGAAATGCACATTGGTGCGCTCGGGAAAGGCGCGGTGCGTCTCGATCTGCGGGCCGATCTTGCTGACCGGAAAGTTGTCCAGGTTATCCTCGAAAATAATGACATGCGGATTGCCCATGCTGACCGCAGTGATCTCGAAAACGCGCCCCTCCACTTTCAGTTTCTCGCAGATCACCCGTCCGTTGTCATCGCCGCGCATCGGGATTTCCGAGCGCAGCAGGTGCGGCTGGTCCCATGTCCACGCGCACGGACTCCACTTTGCCAGCCCGCAGCAGCAGTTTGAGCGCCTTGACGCCCGCAAGCGTTTCCACCTTTAACTGCGGCTCCGGCAGCAGTTTGCGGTCGTAAACGTACTTGGCGAAGCAGCGGATGCCATTGCCGCACATCTCCGCTTCGCTGCCGTCCGGGTTGAACATCCGCATTTTGAAATCGGCGATTTTGGAAGGCAGCACTAGAATCAGCCCGTCGCCGCCGATGCCGAACTTGCGATGATTGACGCGCTGGCTGATTTCGACGATAAGTGCTCTTCCGGCACGTCTCATCCATGGCATTGACCACAACAAAGTCGTTGCCGATACCGTGCATTTTCGTGAACTTCACGCGCAAACTCCTGTCCGAACGGCCTTTTCTGTGTCCGCGCCGCTTCTGAAGTGAGTCTCTTCTTCTCTGTTTCCTATACGGTTACGGAGTCAGAAATGGAAACAATGGAAATGCGGGCGAGGAAGCGACGCGAACACAGAAGCGGACTCAGAAAAGGCTAACTCTGCGTCGGGGTGGGCGATGGGACGGGCGGGCGTGGCTCCCGCGGCTCCCGCTCCGCGCGCTCCCGCTCTCCCATCGGCTCTCGATGCGATTCCTGATAGAAATTGGAGACCGGACGAGAGGGAACAATGGAGGTGACCGCATGCTTGTACACCAGTTGCGTTGGCTTCCCGACCGAATCGAGCAGAATGGTGAAGGCGTCGAAGCCACGCACCATGCCGCGAAGCTGCACGCCGCCGATGAGATAAATAGTGACGCCGATGTTTTCCTTGCGAACCTGATTCAGAAAGATGTCTTGCAGGTTCAACTGCGGTTTATTCATTTCGTCCTCCTCCCCTGCAAAATCGGGGAAAACCAAGAACAAGAAATGGCCGTCGGGTCGCGGAGTATCGGAACGAATCCCTTTCCGGAAGGTTCCTCTGAAGCACCGTCTTGCGGACAATGCCGGGAAAGGATGCCCCTTAGTCGGGGGCGTTTAGTCGTTCCTGAAGGGTGTCTGCGACCTCTGCCGAACAGAGCGCCGACACGTTGATCCAGTCAATCGCGGGGTCGGCATGGAACCACGTCTGCTGTCGTTTGGCATAGCGACGTGTGTTTAGTTGGATGCTGCGGATGGCAGTCTCTAAATCCCACTCTCCTTGCAAGTGGGCGATCATCTCCTTATAACCCAGGCTGCGCATGGCCCCCAGGTTGGGCGCATAGCCCTGCGCCAGCAGGTGGGTCACCTCGGCTTCGAGGCCCGCCTGAATCATCGTTTCCACGCGCCGATCAATGCGGGCGTAGAGTTCGGGTCGCGGCAGCGGCAGGCCGAACCGAAGCGCCGGACGCGGCTTGCGGCGGGCTCGGTCTTCCGCTTGAAAGGCGGAGATTGGCTTTCCCGATACCAGAAAGACTTCCAGCGCCCGAATGATGCGTACTGTGTCGTTGCCATGCAGGCGGGCCGCCGTCATCGGGTCTACGGCTTGCAAACTCCGGTGCAGGCTTTCCGGGCCATTCTCCACGGCTTCGCGTTGAAGTTGGGCGCGAAGGGTTGGATCCGCAGGCGTTTCTGCCAGAGTCCAATCATCGAGCAGGGCGCGTATGTACAGCCCGGTGCCGCCACATATAATCGGACGATGGCCGCGCCCTTCTATCTCTTGCAAAGCCGCTTCCGCGCGTGCCTTCCAATCCGCCACCGTGAACGGCTCATCCGGAGAGACCACATCGAGCAGATGAAAGCGAACGCGTTGCTGAAGCGACCGATCCGGCTTGGCGGTTCCAATATCCATACCACGATAGACCTGCATGGAATCCGCGCTGATGATTTCGCCGTTGATCCGTTCTGCCAGCGCGCAGGCGGCGTCCGTTTTGCCGGTTGCCGTGGGGCCAACAAGTACAATGGGCCACGAGGACTTTGGCCCTCGGCTGCGTTCTCCTATTGCCTCCTGCATCGTAGCAGTATAGCATATTGCGAATCGGGGCGCAAGACGATTCCCTGTCGGACGGCCCGGTCAATCCAGCGTTTCCCCCGGTTTCAGCGCATGAACCTGCACATGGCCCAGGCTGCGACTCTGGAGTTCCGCGCTCAGTTTCTCCGGCGTTCCGGTGAGCAGCGGAAACGTGGCGTAATGAATGGGAACGACATGGGAGACGCCAAGCCTTTGGGTGGCATACGCGGCTTCGCGCGGCCCCATTGTGAAATGATCGCCGATGGGCAGAAATGCCAGTTCCGGTTGATAGAGTTCGCGTATCAGGGCCATGTCCCCGAACAGGGCGGTATCGCCCGCCGCATAGAGCGTAAAGCCGTTTTCCAGTTTCAGCACGTAGCCGACCGGCTCGCCGCCATAGACGATCTGCCCGTTCTCCTCAAGACTGCTGGAATGGATCGCCTGCGTCATGGTGACCTCGATCCCGGCGACGGTCTGCGTGCCGCCCGTGTTCATAGGGGAGAGATTCTGTGCGCCCTTCGATTTGAGATAATTGCCGACCTCGAATATAGAGACGAGTACGGCCTCGGGATGAGCCTTCAGAACGGCGGGCGCATCACCTGCGTGATCGGAATGGAGGTGGGTCACGAGAACGGCATCGAGTTTGCCGAGCGCTGCCGGGTCTTTGAAACGCTCCGGGCAGGCGGGATTGCCGGTCGTCCAGGGGTCTATTAAGAGACGCTTACCGCCGGGCGTTTCTATCAGCAGGGTTGAGTGGCCGAGATATGTCATACGGGTCTCGCGGTTCAGACTCATGTGGGTGCTCTCCTTGGCAATAAAATCCGAGTGGTTGAAAACCATTCGCTATATGTCGTTCCGACAACCGTTCTCGTGGACAAGGAACATTGTCAACCTCTCGTGTCCGGCAGGACACTCGTCCGCAGGACATACAGCGAATGGTTTTCAACCACTCTCACCCTGATTACGAATGACGGCGCGGGGCGTTTGCGGGCAGGATGCAGGTATGATAATGGACGGACGAAAGAGGGCGAAAAGCATACGCACAATACGCAAAATTCCCGCCAACCGAATTGTGCGTCATAGAAAGTGGTAATTCAATTCTGTGACAGGTCAAAACGATACGGGAGCACCTTCTCTACAGGTGGTGGCCGCGCTGCGCCGAACGCGGCTTCTGGCCCTCGACGTGGACGGCGTGTTGACCGATGGAACCCTCGGCCTCGATAGCGCCGGGCAGGAACAGAAGCGGTTTCATGTTCACGACGGGCTTGGACTGGCGCTAATGACGCAGCAGGAAATCGTGGTCGCGTGGTTCTCCGGGCGCGAAAACCCGATTGTCGAGCGACGGGCGCGCGAGCTGCGCGTGCCGCACATCGTGCAGGGCGTACGGGACAAGGGCGCGGCGCTGCGGGCGTTGCAGGCGGCGGAAAACATACCCTCCGAGGAGACGGTCTATATCGGCGATGATTGGAACGACCTGCTGGCCTTTGAACAGGCGGGCGTCCGGGTCGCCGTGGCCGATGCTGTTTCCGAGATCGTGGAGCGTGCTCACTGGGTCACGCGAAGTCCGGGAGGACGCGGGGCCGTGCGCGAGGTCTGCATGGCGATTCTGGACGCGCAGGGCAAACGAGAAGCCGCCCGTGAGGAATATGTCAGGGCGTTGATGGCTGAGGAAGCGACGGATGGCGTCGGGCAATAGCCCATCGGGTATACTCTTTATAACGTGTTTACCCTCTATCACACCAACGACTTTCATAACCATCTCACGCCCGCGCAGGCGGAACGGCTTCGGCAGTTGCGGCAGGAGGTCGCGGGACGGGGGCTTCTCCTCGACGCAGGCGATGCCGTCGGTTCCGGCAATGTGACCTGGCATCCGGGCGGCGAACCCATTCTGGGCACGATGAACGAGATCGGCTATGACGCGATGACGGTCGGCAATCGCGAGTTCCACGTCTGGCGTTCGGCCTTTCATAGCAAGGTGGGACTGGCGCGCTTTCCCGTGCTTTGCGCCAACGTGCGCCCTTCGCGGCAGGCAGAGGCCGAAGCCGAGGACCCTGCCTTCGAAACGATAGCCTCCAGAAACGATGCTGCCAACGAGAACGCAGATCACGATCCGCCCGTCACCGCGTATTGGACGCATGAATTACCGTCGGGCTGGCGCGTGGTAGTTTTGGGCATCACCGTGCCGATGGTCACAGAGCGTATGCTGGCCCGCAAAGTCTCCGCTTATGTTTTTGAAGACCCGCTGAAAACGGCGGCGCGGTTGGTTCCCGTATTGAAAGCAAAATTCCGACCGGATTTGATGATCGCGCTCACGCACATCGGGCTGTCGCGTGATCGAGCGCTCGCGGCGGCGGTTCCCGAATTGGATTTGATCGTAGGCGGCCATTCGCATAACAGATTGGAAGAGGGCGAACGGGTGGGGGAGACGCTTATCGTGCAGGCGGACTGTTTTGCGCATTTTGTGGGGCGAGTGGAAGTGGAAAAGGCGACGAATTCCGGCGAACGGCCCCGAATGCGCGCCGCATTGGAGCCGCTATGAAGGCGCTGCTGATCTGGCTCGTTCTCTCCTGGATCGCGGCGGGTGCGGGACGAACTCTGCTTCTGCGGTGGCGCGCTCTCGCCGAAATCGTGCCTTTGACCGGGTTGGAAGCGTTTGTCTACGCGTCGGCGCTCGGCCTCGGCGTGGCGGCCTACGGGGTCTTCGCGCTCGGTCTTGTCGGTCTGTTATCCTACTGGCCGGTGACGCTCTGGTGGCTGGTTCTCGCGGGAATCGGTCTGCCGGGCATGCGCGCTCATGGGCGGGAACTGGCAGCGTGGCCGTCGCGCTGGCGCTCGTCCGAAACAGCGTCGCCGGATTCGGGACGCGCGCCCGGACGCATCCTCATGGGAGCGGCCCTGCTCACCCTGCTGCTGCTCGGCCTGATTGCCCTGCTGGCCTGTTTTCGCGCGCCGGGAGCCATCGAGTGGGACGTGATTTCGTATCACCTCGCCGACCCCAAAGTGTTCCTGCAACAACATCGCATCACCGGTTTGCCTACCGAGCATCACTCCAACTTTCCGTTCACAATAGAGATGCTCTTTTCGGTGGGATTGCTGTACGAGGGATACGCCCTCGCCAACCTGTTCCACTTCCTGACCGCCGCGCTGACCGCACTGGCCCTGATCGCCTGGTGCCGACGCTTCTTCGCGCCGCCGGTCGGTGTGCTGGCCGCGCTGCTTTTCGTCTCCACGCCGATTGTGTTCTGGGAGGCGAGCGTGGCGTACCTCGATCTGGGGCTGGCGCTCTACGTTACGCTGGCGCTATTCGCCGCGCTCACGGCAGCGGCAGCGGGAAGACCAGACGGAGCAAGGAAGCATGCTGGCGCGTGGATGGCGCTGGCGGGCGTTCTCACCGGCTTCGCGCTTGGCGTCAAGTATCTGGCGCTCGTTCCGTTCGCGCTGTTGGGCCTCTGGCTGCTCCTGCGCCGGTTGCCCCTGCGCGGCGTTCTCGCCTATTTCGCCCTCGCGATTGCCATCGGCTCGCCCTGGTATCTCAAGAATATCGTGCTCACCCACAATCCGGTCTATCCCTATTTCTATAAACTGTTTCCGCAGAGCCGGTATTGGAGCGCGGACAGAGAAGCCGCCTACAAGTCGGAGCAGAACAGTTTCGGCGCGCCCCACGCGCTGGGCCAACCCCGCGAGGCCGTCTTGAATCTGCTCCAGGCTCCCTGGCAACTGTTGACCCACTCTCAGCGCTACTACAATGGCGGCGAATATACGTTTCTGGCGCTCGTCGGCGGCCTCTACTTCGCCTACCTCTTCGGGCTGGCCTTTCTGAAACCACTCCCGCGTGCACTGAGCGTGATTCTGTGGCTGGCTTTCTGGCAGTTTGCAGCATGGTTCTTCGTGTCGCAGGTGGCGCGCTATCTGATACCGACGCTGCCCCTGCTTGCCGTGGGCGGCGGTTATTTTCTCTGGCGGGCTGGAAACCTTTTCCCGTTGTCAGCGTCTCCATTATCAACGCCGCCATTCGCAAAGGCCCTCTCTTCGACCGGGCAGGAGAGAGCGGTTCAGGATTCCGAAATAAGCGGAAGACCGGCGACGGAAGCGCCGATGCAACCGGCGGCGCTCTGGACGGGTATTGGAGCGCTGGCGTTGCTGGCGGCTTTCGTTCAGGCGGGCTTGCTGCTCTGGACGCTGGCTGCGTGGCCAACTGGCGGGGCCGAGGCGCGGGCGATGCGGCAGCGCGGCGTTCCGACCAATGCATTCGGGCTGACCGACATCGCGAGCGCCGTCGCCGATCCTGCATCACAACAAACGCGCCTGCGCCGCGAACTGGACAATTACGAAGCCATGGAGTGGATCAATCAGAACACGCCTGCGGGCGCGGGCGTCGTTCTCTACGATGACGTCCGGGGCTTCTATCTGGACAGGCCCTACCTGTGGGGCAATAGCCTGCATTCGTCGTACATCCCGTACGAAACGCTGTCCGACGGCGCTGCGCTCACCGCCTGGCTGCGACAGCATAACATTCGCTACGCGCTGATCAATATGAACTATTCGCCCGCCAACACGGAACGAAACGCGATTCCCTCGGACCCGGCCATTGCCGATCAGGTGCTGCAGAGCTGGTATGTGCAGATAAATCCGCAAACGGCGAGCCGCTGGCAGCAGTTGGTGGCCGACGCCTTACGACGGCATCTCTGGACGATGGTGGAGACGGCGCACGGTAATGTAGTGCTGCAACTGGCGGACGCAAACAGCGCGGAGAAGGTGGGCCGGAAAGAAGGAAATGTGAAGTCAGAGCGTCGCGCGAAGCGAAACCGAACCGGCACAGCAGGGGAGCGGCGCGCTGTGAGCCGTCCTCCCCGGCGCAAAGCGCCCCTCAGCGACCCCGGCCCTGCGCTCTCGCCGTTGCCGCCGCAGGGAGCGGAATTGATTGGGCCGTGGAAAGCGGCGATCCCTCTGCTGCTCTTTCTCTATTTAGTCAGCGCCTGCCTGCATGCGTTTCTGGTTCCCACAGGACAGACTGGCTACCAGAACGCGCCGGACGAGGCGGCTCATGTGCAGTTTGCGCGCGCGGTGGCGCACGGACATCTCCCAACGCATGCCGACGATCGCGGCAGCCCGCCCGCCTACGAATGGCATCAGCCGCCGCTCTATTATGTTCTCGCCGCACCTTTCTCTTTTCTCGGCGACCGGGCCATACGGGGCGTTTCCATTATATGCGGCCTGCTCTCGCTGCTGCTGATCTTTCGTGGGGTGCGGCTGCTCTTTCCCAACGATCCTCAGCTCGCGGTTCTAGCCCTCGGCATTGCCGCGCTGACGCCCACGCATATCGCCATCACTTCCACCGTGAACAATGATGCGCTGCTGGAACTCTGCTTCAGTTGGACGTTATTGCTGTTGATCGCTTCGTTATTGGGCGGCTTCACCCGCTGGCGGGCGTGCTGGCTCGGCGTGGCGCTTGCTGCCGCTCTCCTGACCAAAGCGACCGCGCTACTGCTGATTCCTGTCGTGCTGCTGGCCCTGATTCTGGTCACGCGCACGGGCGAGGCATGGCGTGAGGTGGTCGGCAATGCGCTTTATTCCGCCGGTTTTGCGTTGGTGCTTACCGGCTGGTGGTTTGTTCGGAACATGCGCCTTTATGGCGAGCTGGTTCCCATCAAGACGTTCAATCAGGCGTTTGGCGGCACCGCCACAGCAGCAAAGATGCAGGCGGCCTGGGGCGGAATGGGGCCGTATCTGCTGCGAACCGGCCAGTGGTCCTTCCAGAGTTTCTGGGCCGTGTTCGGCACGCCCGAGAGCGCGAAACTGGGAATCCCTATCTTTCTTCCCGGCGCGCTGCTCGGCCCGCAACTTTATGGCATCATTTCGCTGGTCGTGGTCGCTTCGCTGGTCGGTATGGGACTGCTGCATCTGCGTTGCAAGACCGAGTTCACGCAAGTCCAGATTTTCGCGATCTGGCTGCTGGCGGCGACGCTTCTCCTCGTCGGACTGGCCTTTGTGGGCTTTCTGCTGAAGTATTTTCAGGCGCAGGGACGTTATCTCTATCCTGCCATGCTGCCCATCAGCCTGTTCCTCGCCCTGGGCTGGCGCGCGCTCTTTCCCGTGCGCTGGAAGGGGGTGGCGAGTGGTTTGCTGCTGGCAATTCTGGGGCTCATGGTTCTGGTGTTCCTCCTGTTGATTTAATGCTACTTTTGCCCATCTGCCATTGGAGTAAAAGCGGGGGATGTGCAAAAAAGTCAATCAAGAGTTGGGCCACTTCGGGAGTTCACAATGACTGTGGAGAACGCGTTAATTTCAACGATCTATCAGGGCTGGCACACCTACCAGGAAACTCTGATGAAGGCCATCGCGCCGCTGAGCGCCGAACAGCTTTCGCTCCGCGCCGCCTCCGACCTGCGTTCTGTGCGCGAGATTGCCGCCCACATGATTGGAGCGCGCGCCCGCTGGTTCAACTGGATGGAGGGCACAGACGCGTTCAAGCCTTTTGTCCGTTGGGATAGTTCGGAGGCAAAGGTTTGGAGCGCGAAAGAGATCGTGGAGGGATTGGAGGCGACCTGGAGCGCAATGCAGGAAGCGATTGGCCGATGGACCCCTCGGGATTGGGAGCAGACCTGGCCGGGGGATGTTGCCGATGGGGACCCAGAGGTTATCACACGCCCGTTTGTGATCTGGCATCTGATCGAGCATGATCTCTACCACGGCGGCCAGATTTCGACCACCCTTGGCACGCAGGGCTTGCCGACGCTTGAACTCTAGGTTGACTATCCTTGAAGGCGATTTTTTGGACGCCGGGGGAACTGTTTGCCGCCGTGAAACGTTACGAGGAAGAAGCGCAAGCGTAGGAAGAAGGAGCCGACTGTGGACGAATGGAACGACGGCGGTTTCGCTCCCCGGGGCGCTGATAGCGAGACCGCAGACACCGATATTCAGGCCATGCTTGACCTCGGCTACGAGCAGTTGGATGGCTTTCTGGTCTGGCTCGAAGAGAAAGCGGGCATCGGTACGCGCGTGGCGCAGCAGGATTGCTTCAATGCCGAATGCCTGATAGATTACCTCGCCAACCACCAGCATAAAACGGTGGCAGAGTGCGACGAGTTCGATCTGCGCTGGTTCATGTTCAGCCACTACATCCGCAAGGCTATGGCGGACCCGGAAACGGAAGAGCGCCTGCCCGCTTCGCTGGAACGCTTCTTTGCCTATCTGGAGTATGAGCATCACGAGACTTTTCCCTCCTGGCTGCGCGGCGTGCTCGAGGACAGCGCCTTTTTCCAGCGCCGCCGTCAGGCGTTCCAGTCGCTCGATGCCAACGACGAACGCGCCTGGGAACAGGGTTTTCGCGCGTGGAGCGCGGAACTGGAAGACGATCTCGATGCCCGCGCCCTCTGGCTTCCCCGTGAAATGGGAGAGGGGATGCAGTGGGGCGACGTCATGGGCTGGCGCGAAGCAACCCTCTATGAAGAGGCCAACAGGCAGTGGCAGCGGGAGCGACGGGAACTGCTGGGTGAAGGACTCGACGTGGAGACCGCACGCGATTACCTCACCAGTTCCTATCGTGTCTGGCTCGATACCCCGGATCAACGCCTGGACGATATGACCCCGCGTGAAGTGATCGTGATCGAACGGCAGGAACGCGCGGACGCCGAGCCGGACGAAGACTCCGAGGAAGAGGAAGACGAGTTTCGTCATTAGTCTATATGCCGCGTGAACATTGCCGTGTAGTGCCTCCATCCATACTGATCGCCCTCTTTGTCTGTTAGAAAGCGTCTATGCAGAGTCTCACCTCAGAACGCGAAAACGTCGTCATCCTCGATTTCGGGGCGCAGTATACGCAATTGATCGCGCGCCGTGTGCGGGAGTGTCATGTCTATTGCGAGATCCTGCCGTTCGATACGCCGCTCGAGAGATTGCGCAAACGCGCCCCGAAGGGATCATCTTCTCCGGCGGCCCCTCCAGCGTCTACGAGGCAGGCGCGCCCCATGCCGATATCGGCGTCTACGACCTGGGTATTCCGGTGCTGGGGATCTGTTATGGTCAGCAGTTGATGGCGTATCAGTTGGGCGGCGAGGTGCGCCCTGCAGAACGGCGGGAGTATGGCAGCGCGACCTTGACGGTGCTGGAACCGGAACCTCTGTTTGCGGGAATCGCGCAGGCCGGGAATACACTGCCCTGCTGGATGAGTCATGGAGATAATGTGCTGACGCCGCCGCCCGGATTTCACGATCCTGCGACGACCGAAAGCGCGCCGGTCGCGGCGATGGCGAATCCGCAGCGTCATCTTTATGGCGTGCAGTTTCATCCGGAAGTGGCGCACACGCCGTTCGGCAAAGACCTGCTGCGCGCTTTTCTTATGGGGCCGTGCGGCTGTCAGGGAACCTGGACGCCCGCTCATTTCGTCGAGGAGGCGGTCGGCAATTCGGGCACATGGTCGGCGACGGCGGGCGTGGTGTGCGGTGTCTCGGGCGGAATCGACAGTTGTTGTGTGGCCGCGCTGATGCACAACGCGCCATCGGCGATCAATTGACCTGTATCTTCGTGGATCATGGCCTGCTGCGGAAAGGGGAGGCGGAGCAGGTCCGAGACGATTTCGCCGCGTGCCTTCGGCATCAACTTGATCTATGCGGACGCGCGGCAGCGCTTCTTGGACCGACTTGCGCGGCGTCACGATCCGGAGCGAAGCGCAAGATCATCGGAGAGGAGTTTGTGCGGGTTTTTGAAGAATATGCGGATGATCTCGCGGGGCGACCAGTTTCTAGCGCAGGGCACGCTCTATCCCGATGTGATCGAGAGCGGGGGCAGTAAGAAGTCCGTGACCATCAAGACGCACCACAATGTGGGCGGGCTGCCGGACGATATGACGCTGAAGGTGATCGAGCCGCTGCGCGAGCTGTTCAAAGACGAGGCGCGGGCGGTGGCCGCGGAACTGGGCCTGCCGGATACCATCGTCTGGCGGCATCCTTTTCCCGGTCCGGGCCTGGCCATTCGCATCCTGGGCGAGGTGACCGCGGAACGACTGGCGATGCTGCAGGAGGCCGACGCGATCTTTATCGCGGAACTGCGATCGCAGCGGCCTCTATCGGGAATCTGGCCAGGCGCTGACCGTTCTGGCCCCGATCCAGAGCGTGGGCGTCATGGGCGATCTGCGTACCTACGGCCATCCGATCATTCTGCGCGCTGTGACGACGGAAGATTTCATGACGGCCACCTGGGCGCGACTGCCCTATGATTTTCTGGAGCGGGTCAGCAGCCGCATTGTGAACGAAGTGGAGGGCATCAATCGTGTGGTTTACGATATCAGTTCCAAGCCTCCGGCGACGATAGAGTGGGAATAGGGAAGAGTGGAAGAGGGAGACGGAGGAGCGGTGAAACGAGATTGGGAACAGGCCGGGGGGTTGCCCCGTCACAGTATTGAGCCGTTGCTGGGGGAGGATGTCATTCTCCGTCGTGTTGCGGAAATGGGAGCGGAAATCACGCGGGACTATTCCACCGATGACGGAACCGCTGCTGCTGGTGGGCGTTCTGAAGGGAGCGACCCTGTTTCTAGCGGATCTGGTTCGTGCCATCGATCGCCTTGTGGAGTTCGACTTTGTCGCCGTCTCTTCCTATGGAGCCGCAACGCGCTCTTCCGGCGAGGTGCGAGTTTTGAAGGATCTGGAAGCGGCGGTTTCGGGCAAGCATGTGCTGATCGTCGAGGACATTCTCGATACCGGACTGACGCTGCGCTTCAGCTACCTGATCGAATCGCTGCGCGCGCGTCATGCCCGAAGCGTGAAGGTATGTGTGCTGCTGGACAAACCGGCGCGGCGTCAGGTTCCCATTGAAGTTGACTATCGGGGCTTCGAGATCGAGGATCAGTTCGTGGTCGGCTACGGGATGGATTATGCGGAACGCTATCGCAATTTGCCTTATATCGGGATTGTCACTTTCGATGAGGCGGAATGCATAAAGAGAGGGGTGAGAAGCAGGATTTCTGAACGGCATCCGAGAATAGCGCTGGACATTTGCGTGAGAGTGTGCTATACTATGATGTCGGTATCGCTTCTGGTTTGCTAAGTGGAACTCTTTCGCCGCGTTCAGGCAAGCCCCGCTTGATGACCCTCGCCCTCCGTTATTTCCGATTGGCGATTTCCCGGTTGAATGGTCTGTCTCTTTTGTCACCAGACGTGGCAAATCGCAGTACCTGCGCCCTCTTCAAGCAGTTCAGGAACACGCACGTCATCCTGCTCCTGACCCAATTTTCCCTTTGTCTCGCTTTTTGAACGTCTCTTTTCACTCCCTGTTTGCATTGCTGGCGTTGGCGTACACATAGCGCCGCGCACCTTCTTCAACACTGACAGCGTGGGCCGAATGTGTCCGTGCTGTCACCCACAGCGCTCTTTGCAGAATTCGCTGTCTATTTGTGAGGTGATATAATCGAATGGAAGACAACCTCAGTTTCAATCTCTCCGACCTGGAAAATAAGAGCCTGAACGACCTGCAGGAACTGGCCGGGGACCTCGGGGTGAGCAACGGCACCGCCCACACGCGCAAAGATGAACTGATCGGCGCGTATCTTGCAGGTGCAGACGGATCGCAATGGCCTGATCCATGCCAAAGGCATTCTGGAAATCCTGCCGGACGGGTGGGGGTTCCTGCGCCGCAGCAACTTCTCGCCCAATGCCGAAGATATCTATGTCTCCCAGACGCAGATCAAGCGCTTCGGGCTGAAGACCGGCGACGAAGTGACCGGGCAGGTGCGGCCTCCGAAGGATCCGAGAAGTACTTCGGCCTGTTGCGCGTGGAAGCCGTCAATGGCGTGGATCCGGATGTGGCGCGCAACCGCGTCAATTTCGATGATCTGACCCCGATCTATCCGAATGAGCGCCTGATTCTGGAGACGCACGCACCGAGATGACGGGGCGCATCATGGACCTGATCTGCCCGGTCGGCAAAGGCCAGCGCGGGATGATCGTCGCACAGCCGAAGGCGGGTAAAACGACCATCCTGAAGACCATTGCCAACGCCATCGCCGTGAACCATCCGGAATGCATTCTGATCGTGCTGCTGATCGACGAGCGCCCGGAAGAAGTGACCGATATTCGGCGCTCGGTCAAAGGCGAGGTCATCAGCTCCACGTTCGATGAAACGCCGGAAAACCATATGCGGGTGGCGGATATGGTGCTGGAGCAGGCGAAGCGCCTGGCGGAGAGCAAGCGGGATGTCGTGGTCTTGATGGACAGCCTGACGCGCTATACGCGCGCCTCCAACCTGACCGTCAACCCGAGCGGGCGTACGCTGGCGGGCGGTCTCGACCCGGCGGCGCTCTACCGACCGAAACGATTTTTTGGTGCAGCCCGTAACATAGAAGAGGGCGGAAGCCTGACCGATTCTGGCGACGGCGCTCGTGGAAACCGGCAGCCGCATGGACGACCTGATCTTCGAGGAGTACAAAGGCACCGGCAACATGGAAGTGGAACTGGACCGCAGTCTGGCCGACAAGCGCATCTTCCCCGCGATCGCGCTGAAGTCCAGTACGCGGCACGATGAGCTCCTCTACGATGAAGAAACCTACAAGCAGATTGTGAAACTGCGCCGTCTGCTGCATGGCCTGGATCCTATGGAAGCGACAGAACTGCTCAAAGACCGCTTGCAGCATACGAAGACGAACAAAGAATTCCTGACGATGGTCGAGAAGACGATCAAGAACGACGGCGAATAAGCGCTCTCGCAGAGTAGGTTCGTATTGCGGGCGGGGTCACGTGCAGCGACCCTCACGTGGGTAAGTCCCCCGATTGGCTTGCCGAACAGGCGTGGCGAGAGCGCTTATTCGCCGCCGGAAGTGAGAAGTTAAATGCGGTGTGCACGGTCAGCGCTATCGTAATCGGAGGCAAGTCGTGGGTAACGATTTCAAAGACCTTTTCGGGGATTGGAAGCCGGAAGACGACAATGAGCGTCGCGAAGCCGCTTCGGATGCTTCCGGCATGGAACGTCGCCCTTACCGCGCGCTGAACGAAAAGGAAGTCCGCGTCATCAACGTGTTTGAAGGCGTTATGGAGCAATCAGACGCCTCTGCGCCAAGCTCCCCGACGACTTTTGTACTTTTGCGCGATAATATGGGACGACGCTTCCGCATCTTTGTGGTACGGGACGTAGCCTATGCCATTTCGATGGCCCTGGAAGGCGACACACCGGATCGTCCCTTTACACATGACCTGATGAAAAGCCTGCTGGAACGTCTCGGAGCCACCGTAGAGCGGGTCACCATTGACGATCTCTGGCAGGATACGTTCTACGCCAAAATCACGATTGTCCAGAATGAGCGGACATTAGATATTGATGCGCGTCCCAGCGACGCGATTGCCCTGGCCTTGCGCTTCCGTGCGCCGATCTATGTGGCGGAAGCCGTGCTGGAAGCGACCCAATCCGATTCCTGACGTAAGTCAATGTGTAAACGCGTCGGAGCAGGAGCCGTTCTGGCCCGCGTCTCGTCTATGTCCCCTCAATGATAGCAAATGATAGCAACAGCCGGGACAAACGCACGACATCTGTAACAGACAAGTACGCCTCCGTTGGAGCCAATGGCTCCAACGGAGGCGTTTCCGTTTGCTCCCCTCTTACTAATTTTGCACACCGAGTATTATCGGACGTTGAAATCTTCCAGTTTTTCACGAAGGGGACGTTGCTACCAACGCTAGAATCGCCGGGGTTCCACCTGATGCATCAGCACTCAATCTAAAACCGGCTTGCCGTTCGAGACCGCACGTGACGTTCGGCGCTTCCCATTCGTCACCGGAGGAACAACCAGGTCTAATTGCGGTATCTGGTGCTCGATCTCGCTAATTTTGGTATAGCAATCCGCCAGAAGGGATTGTACATCCTGCAATCGGTACGTTACTCTGTCATGCTGTAGGGAGCGTTCCTTCCAGCGGACTACCGCGACGACAACGCCGATACCTGCCGCCGCTGCCGCAACGCCCACCCAGAGAAGCGCTTGCGACTTTCTCGTTGGTGCCAAGTCAGGATTCCTTCCAAAACCCGCAGCATTGCCTCTTTGCTATCTGCGAATATCGTAGTCTGCATAGCCCGTCAGGAGGCTTGCTGGGAACGGTCGCAATCAACCTCTGTCTCTGTCAGTTATTGCCACCCAGGTCAATGATATTCCCGCCGTCGCCATCTTCCATGGACTTGAAGATGCGCTTGACGAAGGCAATCAGTTCCATCGGGTTGAACGGCTTGGTCAGGTAACAATCCACGCCGCTCTGCCAGCCACGGAACACATCCGCATCCTGCGCCTTGGCGGTGAGCATGATGACCGGCAAATCGCGGGTATTCTGATTCTTGCGCAGCGTCTGAAGTACCTCGAAGCCATCCATATACGGCATCATGACGTCCAGTACCACCAGATCAGGGTGCTCCGCTTCCACCTTTTCAAGCGCTTCCCGTCCGTCGAAGGCAGTTACGACCTGATAGCCCGCACGTTCCAGGTTGACCTGGACCAATCGCACAATATGCCGCTCATCGTCCACGGCCAGAATTTTCTTGGGCATCGCTGCTATTCCTCTAGAAAGGGAATTCCCCTCTCCTCCTGATAACGGGATTTACATCGGGCCGTTGCTGCTTGAGGAACGGCAACCAGACGAAAATGTATGTTGAAGTATATCACAAGCGGTCACGACTGTCAATCGTCAATCAGACCGACGATAACCTCGACCCTGCCATATCCATACCGGGTTCCGATACAAGGTGCTACGGAGTTCTTCCGCCCGCAGGACAACGCTCACGGGCTGAAAATCGGTACGGGCGCAAATTGCTGGCAGGATGACACTATCACATGTTTCACATGAAAAGAAAGAAGCGAACGTTGTCAGCAAGGCTTCTCTCAAAGCCTGAGCGTCCAGCGGCGAAGTCCTTCTCGCCGCAGAAGCGCCACGAAACAGTGAGCGTCGAAGATTCTCGCCTTCCGTCGCCTTTTCCGGAGTTGCCAGAGGAATCGACGCTTGCAACAGAAAACTACGGCTGGCGATGTGAATGGCCGCGCCCAGGCACTTTCGGCCACTCTCCCGCTCGATCAGATCGGCCTGACTTACGGTATCAAAGCAATCGCCACGCACATCCCCGCGTTCCACCGAAACAGCCGGGCCAGAAATAACAGGGATGCCCAACGCCGCGAAGGCAGCGCAAAACCAGGGCACAAAGTGACCGTAAATGTCGGCAGCGCGGAGTCGGACAGGTCTGTTTACAGTGAGACAGTCCAGCGGGCAACAGAGAGCGAGCGTCAGATCGTCTCCATGCAGAATAGCGCGTCCTCCTGTTAATCGTCTTGTCCAAAAAACAACGTCCGATAATGTAGAGTGCTCGAAGATAGTGCGCGATACGCTTTGAAACCGGCCCAGCGATACCGTCCAATGCTGCCATGCATAGCATCTCAACACGGGAGGGCTGGAACCGGAATTCCACCGCTTCCAGCAGGGCGTGATCCCCGGCCATCGCCCCGTCGGGAGACTGCGGGCTGGAGAGCACGACCACCCATTGCGGCGATCTGTGCGCCGCCTCAAACGCCTCGCTATTCAAAGAGCGGCTCATAGCGCAGGTCGAGGTTCTTCACCGCCGCCGTTTCGTCCAGTCGCGAAACCACCGTATGATGCGGCGCGGACTTGACGATTTCGGGATTCTCTCTGCGCTTCCTGCGCAATCTGAATCATCGCGTCGATGAACTCGTCCAGCGTCTGCTTGCTTTCGGTTTCCGTCGGCTCGATCATCAGGGCTTCCGGCACAATCAGCGGAAAATAGTTGGTCGGCGGGTGGTATCCATAGTCCATCAGCCGCTTGGAAATGTCGAGCGCGCGTACGCCATTCTGCTGCTTCTGTCGATTCGCCGACAGCACGACCTCATGCATACAGATCTGATTGCCATACGCCACTTCGTAATGTTCGGCCAGCCGCGCCCGCACATAGTTGGCGTTCAGCACCGCGTTCTCGCCTACTGCCGCGCAGTCCCTTCGGCGCCCAGGCTGCGAATATAGGTATAGGCGCGCACGGCGATCAGAAACGCGCCATAGAAGGAATGGATTTTGCCGACGGAGTCCGGGCCGGTCAAAATCGAACGTGATAGCGCGCGTTCGCGCCCACTCGCCCATCTTCTGACCACGATAGGAACCGGCAGGAAAGGCTCCAGACAGGCCTTGACGCTCACCGCGCCGCAGCCCGGCCCGCCGCCGCCGTGCGGCGTGCTGAACGTCTTGTGCAGGTTGAAGTGCATCACGTCGAAGCCCATGTCGCCGGGACGAGTCAGGCCGAGCATCGCGTTCATGTTCGCGCCGTCGCAATAGACCAGTCCGCCCGCCTCATGCACCATTCGGCAAATCTCGCTGAATGTCGCTTTCAAACAGCCCGACCGTGTTCGGGTTCGTCAGCATAAACGCCGCGACATTGCCGTCCAGCGCCTTTGCCAGCGCGCTCAAGTCCGTGCAGCCGCGTCGTTCGACGGAATGCCCTTGCACCTTGAAGCCGCACCGGGCCGCGCTCGCCGGGTTCGTGCCGTGCGCCGCGTCCGGGATCACGACGATATTGCGATGCGCATTCGCCGCGCTTCGCGTGGTACGCTTTCACCATCATCATGGCAAGCAGTTCGCCATGCGCTCCGGCGGACGGGCTGCAGCGTCGTGGCGTCCATGCCGCAGATTTCCGCCAGCATCGTCTGCAATTCGTAGATCAGCTGCCAGCGCGCCCTGCGCGCGTCTCCTCGGGCTGCAGCGGGTGGAGGCCGGCAAAGCCCGGCATGCTCGCCGTCTTCTCATTGACCTTCGGGTTGTACTTCATCGTGCAGGAACCGAGCGGATAGAGGCCGAGATCAATGGCATAATTGCGGTGCGACAGGTGCGTGAAATGGCGCACGACATCCAGTTCGGAGACTTCCGGAAGGGCAGATCGTCCCGCAGGTTCTCCGCTGCCCAAGCAGCATGCGCCGGATCCGTCTGTGGCACATCGCATTCCGGCAGTTGGCCGCCTGCGCCCGGCCCGGCTTCTCTCAAAAATCAGTGGCTCATTTTCTCAACTTATTTCATATCAGCTTCTTTCTAGACAACAGGTTTCCTTGCTAAGCAGGCTTCTAAGCTTCAGGCTCTGACAATACAGAACGCATGGCCGACACGAACCCGTCCAGATCAGCCCGCGTTTTCGTCTCCGTGACGCATGACGAGCATCGCGCCGTTCAAGGACCGGATAGTAGTCACCCAGCGCCAGGCCGCCGACAATATTGATGATCCAGGAGAAGTGCGGTTCACGGCGGCAGGATCGCGCGGGAGCCGAACGACAAACTCCTTGAAGAAAGGCTTTTCTGGGAAGAGGCTGACCACTCCGGAATCGTGCACAGTTGCTCCCGCAGCATAGTGGGCTTTCTGCAGGCTCAGTTCGGCGACGCTGGCGCAGCCCGGACTTGCCCAGTTCGCAGAGATAGATCGTCGGCGCAGAGCGCGAGCAGCGCCTGATTGGTGCAGATATTGCTGGTCGCCTTTTCGCGGCGAATATCCTGTTCGCGCGTCCGCAGGGTCATTGTATAGCCGCGTCGGCCCTCTTTGTCCGTCGTTGCGCCCGACGATGCGGCCCGGAAAACTGCGGATAAACTTCTTTCTTGCAGGCGAAAAAGCCCAGCAACGGCCCGCCAAAGCCCATCGGGTTGCCGAGCGACTGCCCCTCTCCCACGACGATGTCCACGTCGTACTCGCCGGGCGGCTTTGAGCAGGCCCAGGGAAATCGGGATCCACCGAGACAATCGCCAGCGCCCCGGCGCGATGCGCTGTTTCCGCGACGAGCGCCCGATCGCTTCCAGCGTGCCGAAGAAGTTGGGCTGCTGCACAGATGAACGCAGGCGGTCTGCTCACCCACACGCTGCCGCAGATCATCGAGGTCACTCTCCGTTCCGGTATAGGCTATCTCACGCAGCCGGTATCCCGTGGCATCGAGGTAGGTCGCTATCACCTGCCGGTAGTGCGGATGCACGGATTTCAGCACAACGACTTCCGGGCGATCCGTCAGCGCGGTCGCCATCAACGCGGCCTCGGCCAGACCTGTCGCCGCATCGTACATCGAGGCATTGGCGAGATCCATACCGGTCAACGCGCAGATGAGGGTCTGATACTCATAGATCGCCTGCAACATGCCCTGGCTCATTTCCGGCTGATAGGGCGTATAGGAGGTGGCAAATTCGCCCCGCCCTGCCAGCGCGCCGACCACCGCCGGACGAAAATGATCGTAGATTCCTGCGCCGAGAAAACAGAGTGCGATTCCATGTCCACGTTGCGCGCTGCCATCGCGGATAGATGACGCACCAGCGCGTTCTCATCGAGCGCAGGGAGAACATCGAGCTCGCCCTGGAAGACGGATCGCTTCGGGGATCGGGGCTAATAGTTCTTCAAATCGGCGGATGCCAATGGCGGCCAACATTTCGGCGCGGTCTTCGGCGGTATTGCTGATGTACGTCACCGGCTAATGCGCCCCCTCTTCCGCAAACTTTGCATAGTCCTGCGCATCCAGCAAGGACGCTAATTCGGTCGGATCGGCCAAGCGCACTTTTATCAAGCCAGCCCTTTCCGAACGGGTCTTCATTGACGACTTCCGTGGTTTCGGCAATGGCGGTATTGGCCTCGACGACCTCGCCGGAGAGCGGCGCGAATAACTCCGAGACCGCCTTCACGGACTCGACCTCACCGAACTGCTCTTCGTGCTGCAGCATCCGGCCTGCTTCCGGCAAATCCAGATAGGTGATGTCGCCGAGTTCTGCCTGCGCGTGGTCGGTGATGCCGATGGTGGCGATGTCGCCATCCACTTTGACCCACTCGTGCGTTTTACTGTATTTCAAATCGCCGGGTACGTTCGCCAACTTCCTTCTCCTTGTTATCGCTTCAACCATACATCCGACGCGATCCAACGCGCGTCGGCCCGTTCGGCTTAACTTTCCAAAAGCGCTTTTTTGGGCACAACGGTAGCAGCCGTGCGCTTATCGCGCACCGCGATGGAGACTTGCGTTCCCTGCCTGGCGTGCGTTGCCTGAACATAGCCCATCGCCACACTATGATTACGAGTAGGCGAAAAGACGCCGCTGGTCACCTCGCCGATAGGCTCATTTGCATCATTGTCCGCATATATAGTATACCCCTGACGGGGCTGAATACGCTCGGAGGAGACAAGCCCGATCAGCCGTCGGCGCGCGCCTGCCTGCTTCACGGCGGCGATCTGATCGCGACCGGTAAAGTCGCCTTTATCGAGCTTGACGACCCACATGAGGCCCGCTTCCACCGGTGAGGTCGTCTCATCAATTTCGTGCCCATAGAGCGGATACCCCGCCTCGATCCGCAACGCATCGCGAGAGCCAAGCCCGCAGGGCGTCCCACCGCCGTCCAGCAATGCCTGCCAGACGGCTTCCGCCTGCTTCGAGGGCACGATCACTTCGAAGCCATCTTCTCCGGTATAGCCGGTACGACAGAGGGTCGCCGGCACGCCCTGAAGCGTCCCACTGGCATAGGCAAACCGGTCAAGGTGAAGCAGATGCGGATTGCCCGCAAGGGAGGCGACCAGATCGGGAGCCTTTGGACCCTGGACGGCGATCATTGCCGTTTCTGCCGTCATGTCATGCAGAGTGAGGTCGGCGGAAGCGTGCTTGAGGATCCACGCGATGTCTTTGGCGGCATTGCTGGCGTTGATGACGATGAGATAGGATTCCCGGTCTTCGCGATAGACGATGATGTCATCTATGATGCCGCCCTGCGGATTGGTAAGCAGGGAATAGTGCGCCTCGGAAGGCTTCAAGGCGGCCACGTCGTTGCTGGTCAACCGTTGGAGCAGAGCGGTCGCCCCCTCCCCTGCCAGCCGGATTCGCCCCATATGGCTGATGTCGAAAAGCCCGACGGCGGAGCGTACGGCGCGTGCCTCTTCCAGAATGCCGGAGTACATCACCGGCATCAGCCATCCCGCAAAATCCACCATACGCGCTTGCAGGCGGATATGCGCGTCGGTCAACGGAGTGCGCTTCGGTTCCAATTCGTTCATAGACATGGATTTCTAATCCTCGTTGAATTCTCCGAAGAGAATAGTACGATCAGTGCGCGGGGCTATGCTTTGCATCCGTATTTGGCGGAAACGTCGGAGAGGAAGACTCACCCGCTCCCGTACTGGGCGGCAGCGTCGCCTGGCCGGTTATGATGACCGCATTCTCCCCGATACGCACGGATTCAATGCGAAAATAGTCGCCCCAATTCACATCCTTGACGAGATCGAGAACCGGGTTGAGTTGCTGGAGCAGCAGGCGAGTGGAATCGGGCGAGAGCGCCTGTCCATCCAGTTCTACATGCGCGTCCGTGATGTCCAGGTAGCGGCCAGCGCGTGGGTACAGGACTCCGGTTGCGACGATGGCCGAGGCAATTCCGAAGAAACGAATACGACCCGTCAGCCGAATATTTTCATTTGTTTTCGAAATTCCAACGTCCGATAATATAGAGGCAAACTTTCGAGATGCAAAAAGACGTAATCCCTCGAAGCCGATGGTCACCTGCGCAGGCCCCTGCCCGGCGCTTCGTGCGGACAATCGGCTTCGATAGAACGCCTGGCCCAGATCGTAGGTGACGAAGGGCACATCCGCCTCGAAACCGCGTATGGGCAGGGCAAAGAGGGTGAAATCATGAAAATGGAGGCGTAAGTGCCGGATGCTGCCTTTCCACCCACCCCGTCTCGTCACGAAAAAAGGCAGCCGCTTTGCCGTGAAATCCTGTGCATAGACGTCCACGGCCCAGACATCATTCACTTCGTACCCAAGTAAGCCCCGAGGCACGGCGGTGACACGGACAATACCCGTGTTATCAAAGGCTTCGCGCACCTGTCTCTCCGCACCGACGGTAGCGCGCTTTTCCAGGGAAAAATGCAATGCAAGAAAGGCGCACAGGCCGAGCGCCACGTTTTGAACGGTATCATCCATCGCTCACCGCGCAGATCAACAGATAATCTACATTTTCCAATACACAGCCGGAGCCAGAAAAAATCCCGTAAAGTAAATCACTCTCCCAGATAAGCCTGCCGCACGGAATCGTTCTGCAGCAAACGGTCGGCGCTGTCGGCAAGAACGACACGCCCCGTTTCCAGAACATATCCCCTATTGGCGATACGGAGGGCCTGGTTGGCGTTTTGTTCCACCAACAGGATAGTCACCCCTTGCCGATTAATGTCCTGAATGATCTTGAAGATACTTTGCACCAGAAACGGAGCAAGTCCGAGCGAGGGCTCGTCCAGCAGCAGCAGACGGGGGCGCGCCATGAGGGCGCGCCCGATGGCGAGCATCTGCTGCTCGCCGCCGGATAAGCGTACCTGCGGACTGGTTCTCGCGCTCCTTCAGCCGGGGAAAGAGCGTGAAGGCGTGTTCCATATCCGCTTTCACTTCTGCGCGCTGTTTGTCACGAGTGAACGCGCCGAGTTCTAAATTTTCACGCACGGTCATGTTGGCAAAGACGCGACGCCCTTCCGGGCTCTGCCCCACCCCGAGCATCACGATCTCATGTGCGGGCAGTTTGTGGATCGGCTTGCCTTCGAATCGTATCTCGCCGTAGCCAGCCCGTACCAGACCGGAAATAGCGCGAATGGTGGTACTCTTGCCCGCGCCATTGGCTCCGATCATGGTTACGATCTCGCCCTGCTGCACTTCCAGGGAAATGCCATCCAGCGCCTGTATCGCCCCGTAGTAAACTTTCAAATCTGAAATCTGTAACACGAAATCCTCAATTCTTAAAGGGCTGGTTTTACCGCAGGACTGGCGGCAGAGGCATCTCCATCCGGCACGCCATCGCCATCCGCGTCGCCCAACTCTTCACCAAGGTACGCGGCGATTACCTTCGGGTTGCTGCGTATCTCCTGCGGCGTTCCTTCAGCGATGATGCGCCCATAATCCAGGACATAAATCCGTTCGCAGATTCCCATGACCAGTTTCATGTCATGCTCAATTAACAGAATGGTCAGATTAAAGGAATCGCGTACATCTGCGAATCAGGCTCATCAAGGCCACTTTTTCCTGCGGGTTCATGCCTGCCGCCGGTTCGTCCAGGAGGAGCAGCTTGGGACGCGTCATCAGCGCGCGAACTATCTCAAGCCGCCTCTGGTCGCCGTACGGCAAGTTGCGCGCCACTTCTCCCTCTTGTCGTTCCAGCCCGAACTTTTTCCAGCAGTTGCCGCGCGGCAGCCCGCTGTGTCTGTTCCTCTTCAAACATCGCGGGCGTTTGCAGCATGGCGGAGAAGAGGCGTGGTCTTGCGCCGTCCGTAAGCGCCCACCAGAACGTTTTCCAGAACAGTCAGGTTGGAGAACAGGCGAATGTTCTGGAACGTGCGCGAAATGCCCCGGTGTGCGCACACATACGGTCGGGTTCCTGGCTGATTGCGGTGTCGTTTCGAGGCCGTCGCCAGAGACCATGCCATGGAAACAAGGATAAAGAACCAGACTAAGGGAGAATGCAGCGCCAGACCGAAGACGGAGAAGACCTCCGACGGCGGCACACTGAGGGGCAGCGAAAAAAAGATCGTGCCGATGAGATAGCCGCCTGCTCCGGATAATAGTAAATCCTTCGCAAGCAGCAAATTACGTGTTGTGACCGGATAGGGATTGTCGCCCGAGAGCTGCTCCCCATCGAACAGAATGCGCCCGCTCGTAGGCTCATACGACGCCGGTCAGCAGGTTGAAAGCCGTGGTCTTACCTGCTCCATTCGGACCGATCAAACCGACCAGTTCTCCGGGATGCAGATCAATATCCAACCCATCCACCGCCGTCAGCCCACCGAACTGCTTGCGTACCTGCTCGCAGTCCAGAACCTTAGCGCTCCGAACGGGAGGCGCTGTGATAACGGCGTGCGCCTCGTCCGAGGGAATATCTTCTCGGCGTCTGCGAAAGAGTGTCAATTCTCCCCGACCGAAAATTCCCTGGGGCCGGAGCAGCATCGTCAGGGCGAGCAGGAGGGCGAAAGCGACAAGCCGATACTCATCTTTATAATAGTGCGCGATGGAGCCGCTGTTTGCGGCACGCAAAAACTCGGGGAGGGCCGTAAAGAAGATTGCCGTCAACACTGCCCCCGTAATACTTCCCAATCCTCCCAATACGATCATCACGACGATGTTGATGGACATAATGAAATTGAAGGTGCGCGGTAACAGGAACTGCTCGTTGTGCGCATAGAGACAACCCGCGGCTCCCGCCAGAAAAGCCGACAGGGACGAACGCAGACACCTTCACTTTTGTTGTATTCACGCCCATGGCATCGGCGGCGATCTCGTCTTCCCGCACGGACAGGAACGCCAGACCGTCCAGAGACCGTTTCAAGTTGCGTGAAAGAGCGATGGTGACAGCGGCCAGCCCGAAGGCCCAGAAAAAGTTCGTGAGTTTGGGTATCCCGCTAAACCCGATGGCTCCGCTCATGAAGCTAATGGGACCATTTTGTCGGTGTTTTCCAGCAGGACGCGTATGATCTCGCCGAATCCGAGCGTGACAATGGCGAGATAGTCCCCGCGCAAACGCAGACTTGGTACGCCGACCACATATCCGAACAGCGCCGCCACGGTTCCGCCGACCAGTGTCGCAATCAGAAGGCCGAACCCGTTTTGCAGGCCGGGAAATTTGAACGCCACCGCCGCCCCGGCATAAGCCCCGACCGCCATGAAACCGGCATGCCCGATGGAAAACTGTCCTGTGAATCCGTTGACGATATTCAGGCTGACTGCAAGTGTCACGTAATTCCACAGAGAAGGACGATACGCAAAAAGAAGGGATTGAAAACGGGAATGCCATTGCGTTGCTGGTTCAAGAAGAGGTCGGCCCCGTAAGAAGTAGCAGCCACCACGAGCCACACCCGCCTGCCGTAGAGTGTGTAGTGCGCGCATCAAACCTTCTCCACCGCATATTTGCCCAGCAAGCCTGCCGGTCGGAACAGCAGGATCACGATCAGAATGACGAAGGCAATGGCCTCTTTATAACTTCCGAAGGGAGAGCCGCCCACAAAGGTTTCCGCGAGACCCATGATGATCCCGCCGAACACGGCGCCGCCCAGGTTGCCTATCCCGCCCAGGACCGCGGCTACGAAGGCTTTCAGGCCAAACATGATACCAGTCTGCGTATCGAAGGAGAATTGCGTAGGCCAAAGTTCAGAAAGCCACCTGCTCCCGCCAGCGCCGAACCCAGCATAAACGTAAACGCGATGACTGTATCCGTATTGATGCCCATGAGCGCCGCCGCCTCTCGATCATACGCCACGGCCCGCATGGCTTTTCCCATCCGGGTATAACGCACGATGTATATCAGCAGCCCAACAAGAATTATTGCCGCGGCCAGAACGATCATCTGTCCCCGGTTCACGCTCAGCGCGATGTTCGGCCCGAGATGGATGGAAAAGGAAGCGCCTACCAGTTGTTCACCACCCGGCAAAGAGGCAATCGTGTAGGCATGGTTATGCGCGCCAAAAACCGCCTGGCCGCCATTTTCAATCAGCAGTGAGACAGCAATGGCCGTAATCAGCGCGGTCAGCCGTCCCGAACCGCGCACTGGCTTGTACGCTGTGCGTTCGATAATCAGGCCGATCAGGCCACACCAGACGATACTGACAATCAGGGCGAGGACACCTCCCACGAGAACCGAAGTCGCCGCTACTCGCGTGATCTGTCCGAATACCGCCTCGCCGACGCGCAGAAAGAGATTTACCAGCGTGCCGAGGAGTGCGAACGCCACGCCGAACCCGACAAATCGCACCGCCGCCCCTTTGAGATCGCGCCAATGACCGCGCATCGAGACTAACAGGGCGACGATTAGGATCATTGCCATGACGATCACCATGGCCTGACTGTCCACGTTTTCCGTCGCCTTGAAGCCCGTTATCGTGAACAGGCCCATGAACGCGCCGATCATGTAGACGTCACCGTGCGCAAAATTAATGAATTGCAGCACGCCGTACACCATAGTGTAGCCGACCGCGACGAGCGCATAAACGCTGCCTAGCTGGATGCCATTGATCAGTTGTTGCAAAAATAGCTGAGCCGCTTGCGCCACTCTTTGCTCCTCACTAAAGCAAAACCGAAACGACGTTGGCGTACCATGTCGTTTCGGTTCTGTTTACCTCTGCCCTATTGTTTATTTGCTTGCGCGATGGTGGTCTTGTAGACGAAGTCACGTCCTTTGATCTGAAGGACGACGGCGGGCTTATCGGCATTGCGATCACCGTTGATGGTGATATCGCCGGTCACCGCCTTGAAATCCTTGACCTGCGCCAGCGCATCGCGAATGCCGGGGCCATCGAGCGTTTTCGCGTTTTTCATGGCCTGCGCGAGAATCATGACCGCATCGTATCCCAGCGCGGTCAGCGAGCCAGGCTTTTTGTCCGCGCCGTACTTTTTCTTGTAGGCGTCCACGAACGACTTGACTTCGGGCTGTTGGCTCGTGATATCCATGTGGTCGCTGAAATACGAGCCTTCCATGGAATCGCCTGCCGTAACGAAGAGGTCCTGCGCGTCCCACCCATCGGTGCCCATCATCGGAGCAGCGATGCCCAATTCTTTCGCCTGCTTGGCGATCTCGCCCGCGCTCTTATAGTAGCCGGGGGCGAATATGGCATCGGGGTTAGTCGTCTTTAGCTTGGTCAGTTGGCCCTTGAAGTCTGTATCCGTTGGTACATACGACTCCTGATCCACGATCTTGCCGCCCATCTGCTCGAAGTTCTTCTGGAATTCCGTGCCCAGGTCCCGGCTATAGGGGCTGGTACTGTCTATGAACAGGGCGACATTCTTCGCATTCAGCGTATCATGGGAAAATTTTGCCATTACGTACGCTTGAAAGGGGTCAATGAAGCAGACGCGAAAGATGTAGTCGCCAATCTGCGTCACTTTGATATTGGTCGAGGAGGGAGACACCATCGGAATTTTGTATTGCTGACAGATAGGCGCGGCGGCCAGGCTGCGCCCGCTGGCGACTTCCCCGACGACGGCGACGACTTTATCGCTGGTGATCAGTTTGGTGACGGCGCTGGCAGCTTTGGAAGGGTCACTCTCATCGTTTTCGATCTTCAAATCAATTTTCTTGCCATTGACACCACCACCACCGTTTATTGTATCTACGGCTAGTTCCGCACCTTCTCTGCTGTCCTTACCGAAGTTGGCCTCATCGCCAGTGAGAGAAGCGTAAACACCGACCGGGATAGTGTCGCCCGTTACCGTATTGCCGCTGCCTCCGCTGGATGCCGAAGACGTCGTGCCGTTTGCGCCACCTTTGGCCGCATCGGTGTTGTTGCACGCAAACAGGCTCAGTGATAACATAAGCGCTGCCGCCGTGGCGACACCCCAACGTAAAGAACGGGAACGCCAGGAATTCCCCCCATCAGTCAACACCATGCCATGCCTCCTCAAATGCAGCAGTCTGTATTCTCATGCAGTTAATGAAAGGTTCACTCGCGGCGAGTATTTCATATTTCCGTCCGCAGGACGGTTGGCGTGTAGCGCCTCCCAGACGCGTCATTTATGGCCCAGTTTGCTCTCCGCAGAGGCTTGGTCGCAATTGACGCTGCGCCGCAGCGCCAATGTGATTCGCGGTCGTACCGCAACAGCCGCCTACGATAAACACGCCTTCGGCCCAAAGCCTGTGAGCCAGTTCAGCAAAGCCGTCCGGCGTCAACGGGTACGCCCATGTGCCGTCCGCTTTTCGTTCAGGCAGTCCCGCACTGGGCTGGACTATAAGCGGAACCGCTACCGCCTGACGCAGCCGCTGCGCCAAAGAGAACAAAATCGGACGGCTCCTGCCCGCAATTCGCGCCAACCACGTCGGCTCCGGCGGCTACAAGGGTACGCGCCACTGCCTCTATCGGCGAACCATCCGGTAGGCAGCCATCCGCTGTAAAGTGCCCCGTAACCATGAGAAGTTCCGGTTCCAGTGCGCGCGCCGATTCCGTGGCCGCCTGCATCGCCGATAAGTTGGTTCCGGCCTCAATCAGGAGCGCGAAGGGCCAGTCAACGAAGTCTCGCAGCAGGGAAGCCAGGAATGCGGTTTCCTCATTGACGAAACGCGGCATGACGGATAGCGAAACGCCAGCCTCACGTTCACTTCTTGAAGCCACGTCCAGGGCAATCTGCAACCCGGCCCTCAGACTGTCGCGCCAGTCCTCGCCCGCAACCAGTCCAAACGTGTTGCCGGTAAGCAACTGTGCCCCTGCCGATAGGTACGCAGCGTGCAACTGACGAATTTTGTCGGGACTTTGCAGGTTGGCAGTTAGAATGGAATCAGGCGCGACCCCCTGTGCGATGAGGCACGTACCCATTGCCCCGTCGCCTAGCAACGGCTCTCCCGCATTGAGTTGAGCCTTTAACGTCCGCGCAGGCATCAGCGGCATGTCAGGCTCCTGCTACAGGGCGGACTCGAATAGCGCCTGGATGAGATCAACACGATTCAGCACGCCGACCACCCTCTCTTCTGCATCGAGCACGGGAAGACGCTTGAATCGATGACAGAGCATTCGTTCGGCAGCCACACGAACGGTAACCTGCTCTGAAATGCTCACGGCAGGGGTAGTCATGCACTGATTCACCAATTGCTCCGCCACAGCAAGCGTGTTGAGTTGAACGGCAACGGATAGACCTTCGCTCACGACACTGGAAACGGAGGGGGGAAAATCCTGTGCTGCGCAAAATGCAGTCAGCGCGAAACGGCGGATCACATCACTTTCCGATAGCATACCACAAAGACGCCCCTGTCTGTCTACGACAGGCAAACTGCTCACCTGGTAAAGGTCCATGAGATCAATCGCCTCTCGCAAGGAGGCGTCGGGAGTCGTTTTCACCACATGCGTTTTCATGATTTCCAGTACACGTAGCATCATAGAAATCAGGATAGCATAGAAGCGCCCTTTTTCGTTGGGAAAACTAGAAAACCGCCCGAACTAGTACGTCCGATAATGTAAAGGCAGGAACCATGTCAGGCTGCCTGACGTTTTTTTGGCGAGGGCTTAAGCCCTCGCCAAAAAAATCGGCGCGCAAGCGCGCCCCTATCGCTTCAGCCATCCCATTCTAGCGGCGAACAGCCCCCGCAATGTTCTGCACTTCGCCCTGCGTATGCGCCATCCGAATTAGCTGTCGCATTTCGGTGACCTGCCCCGCATTGGCGTAAGCATCCTGCTCCGTGATCAACCCGGCCTTGAAAAAACGGAGGAGACACTGATTCATCGTCTGCATACCCCAGTAATCCTCCCCACCCGCCTGCCGAATCGCCGTATAGATGTCGTCCGACCGCCCCTCTTCGAGCATCTTGACGATGGTCGGGGTCACTTCCATCACTTCGACTGCCGCGACCCGTCCTTTGCCGTCCGCGCGCGGCACCAACTTCTGGGACAGAACGCCGCGCAACGTCACCGAAAGGCGCAGCCAAAGCATCGGCCTCTCATGTGGGGCAAACATATTGGAGATACGATCCAACGTTTCCGCCGCGCTGGAAGTGTGGACGGTGGCGAACACGAGGTGACCTGTTTCTGCCGCCTGGAGCGCGACGTTCATTGTCTCGATATCGCGCATCTCCCCGATCAGGATGATGTCTGGAGCCTGGCGAAGGATATGGCGCAACGCCATACCAAAGTTTTCCGTATCCACACCCACTTCACGCTGGCTTACGATAGCCGTCTTATCTTTGTGAGTGAACTCAATCGGGTCTTCCACCGTGATAATGTTCACCTGCTTGGTCTGATTGATCAGATCAATCATGGCCGCCAGGGTCGTGGTCTTTCCACAGCCCGTTGGCCCGGTCACCAGTACCAGACCATTACGGTGCAGCGTAAAGTCTTTCACTTTCGCCGGAATGCCAAGATCATCCAGCGAGCGTATATCGGTCGGGATCAAGCGGCAGACGCCCGCAATCGCACCACGCTGGTTGTAGACATTCATCCGAATACGCAGTTTGTCACCAATAGGATAGGCCAGGTCCAACTCCTGATGCTGTTCGAACTGCGCCTGCTGCCGCGGCGACAACTTGGAGTAGATCAAGGGGCGAACCTGATCTACGGTGAGAATCGGGTACTCTTCGCTGAGGGGGATGATCTTACCGTGCAGGCGCGCAGCAGGACGCGTGTTTCCCTTGACAAAAACGTCAGAGCACCCCATCTCGTCGGCCTGCATGATCATTGTTTCCAGCGACAGTTCCATAGGTTCGGTCCCGTTCCTTTCAAGGCATTCGATGGTGTCCGGCTGTCAAAACAGCCCTAAGAAGGCATCGGAAGAGTGCGTAACACTAATAGGGGCGAGGTATTACGTCAGAGAGTGCGATCCATTCCCCAGCCTTCGTAGAAAGTCAAAGAGCGCGTGGCGCGCCGCGATGCCGCAGCGAATAGATTCCCAATCCGGCCAAAATCGCCGTTCCCGAGATCAGCAGCACAGACGCCAGCCAGACACGTCCGGGCGGCATCGTGGCAACGTCGGAACCACCTGCGGATTTGCCTGAAGTCACCGTCGGATTATCCGTCGAAGCCGGCGGAGCCGATGGCGCGGGAACTGTAGACGCCAGCCAGGGCACTGTTGCCTTATGATCCCTAATTTCCACCTCGTATCGGTAGACACCTTCATTCCTGATCATATTGACGGAAAGAGCAGGCGTATCATATCGTTCGACACCGCGATAAGGGTTCAAGTCGGGAATAATAAAAACAAGTTCCACATTGCGCATGGCCTGGAACGCGCGAACATAGGGCGTCACGCTCGGCGCATTGCCAACGACCTGTGGGGCGCTTGACACGAGCAACCTCGCCGCTGTGGTGATGGGAACGGCAGGCCGCGTGTGATCCGCGCTCTCGTCCGTGATGGTGAGCGAGCCCTCTGGAATCCAACCGGAAGCAGATAAGAGCCGGTGGACATCGGCGCGTACATGCTGGTGAGAGACCCGTTTACTGTAGGCGATACCTACCGCCGTCACCTCCGGCGATAACGGGTTGATCATGACCACCACATCCGGGGCGGGCTGCGAGACCGTCTCGTTGGAAGATTGGCTCAAGGCAACGCCGTGCAGAGCAAAACCCAACACGCTGACTAGCGCTAATTGAAGAGACAAAATGAAGAGACGCCTTCGGGATATCGAAGGCGCAGGGGAGAGGAGTCATAAGACAATTCAATTCAGCGACAGCGCGCACGAGTTACCCTTCCGAAGTTGACCAGAGGGACTGGCGACAAGACCCGCGCAGTAGTGTCACAGCCGCATATCGCACGTGACAGCGGCTAGAAAGCCCATCGTATTCGTTCAAGTGGAGCTGAGCGGGATCGAACCGCTGACCTCTTCAATGCCATTGAAGCGCTCTCCCAACTGAGCTACAGCCCCTCGATTGCAGGCGCTTGGTCTGCCAACAAACGCTTCGTATTATACACTAATCTCAAAGGATATGCAAGTTTGCCTACGTCAATTTCTCAAGTTGACGTTTCGCTTTGCGCGGTTTATAATGAAGCGGAGTTGCGGAACGGGACATTCTCGAATTCTAAGCAGGCCCGCTCCTCTGTGAGGAGAATGTTTCACTGGAGGTAGTTCCGTGTTCGTTTCCCGTTCACTTCGTAAAACAGGACTGCTCTTGCCGTGCAGTTTTCTCCTCTGGATAAGCGCCTTCGGGATACCGCCTCGCGCCGATGTGGAGATGCGCACGGTCGCGTCCGGTGTGACGCTGATTCAGGAGATCACCCGGGGTAGCTCTCCGCTTGTCATCACGATTCTGCGCGTAGACCCGCGCGTTCCCGGCGTGAAAGTCGCCTGCGGTCAGGCCAACGATTTCATTTCGCTCAAGGGAACGACGCTTGGTCGCGAAGCCCTGCCGCCCCTCGCCGCCCGTCACCATGCGGTTGCCGCCATCAACGCCGATTTCTTTCCTTTCACCGGAGATCCTCTCGGCCTCGCAATTCGCGACGGCGAACTCTTAAGTGAACCTTTGCCCTTCCGCGCCTGCCTCGGCTTCGGGCCGCAGGGCGCTCGCATCGCGGTTCTGGCGTCAGTTGGAATGCTCAAGACACAGGACGGCGCGCAGTTCGCGTTGAACGGGGTAAATCGCGTTCCGCACCAAGGAGATTCCCTGGCGATTACTCCCTCCTACCAGGCAACTCCCCTTCTGGATGCGCCTGATACGACCGTCCTGACTCTCGCCATGCCCAATCTGCCATTGCAGCCAACGAAAGAGGTAACAGGAACCATCCAGACGGTTGCACGGCTGCCTCATGGGGTTCGACTGCCTATCTGTCCGTCGAATGGAGCCCTGCTCGTCATCAGTGGGCCGGAGGCCGCGCGGCTTGCCGACCACAGCAAACCAGGTGAGTCCTGTTCCTTCCGTTTTGATCTACAGCCAGCCGTCCCAGGCAGTCCGAAAGCCGCCGCACAGAGGGCTGCCAGCGGTAATCAAATTCCTGCGGGCGTCTGGACGGACGTGGAACAGGCGGTTAGCGGTGGCCCCTGGCTGGTACAGAATGGACAGATTTTTGTGGACGGCGCGGCAGAGCGCTTCAATGCCGCCGATTTCGTTAACAAGCGCCATCCCCGTTCGGCAGCGGGCATTACAGCGGAGGGAGTCTTGCTGTTGGTTACCGTGGATGGGCGACAACGACGCAGTCAGGGTGTCTCGCTGCCCGAATTGGCCGCCATTATGAAACGCCTCGGCGCGGTAAATGCGCTCAATTTCGATGGAGGCGGCTCATCTACGCTTGTCGTACAGGGCGGTGTCGCGAATGCGCCTTCGGACGGACGCGCGCGGCCTATTGCCGATGGGTTGCTTGTCTATGCCCCGAATGAAGAGAGACCAGAAGACAACTCTGCACCTGCCCCCGTTCTATCCGATGATCCTGTTTGGGTGCGCGCTGGCGACGAGGTTCGCTTGCCATTGCCTGCCCCTGCAACACAGGAGACTGGAGCGCTGTGGGCAACGCGTGACGGCTTTGGCTTCGTTTCCCAGACCGGAGTCTTCTCCTCGTATCAGAGCGGTGAAGGCGTCGTGATGGCGCGAACTGGCAACCGAGTTCAGATGTTTCCCGTCCGGGTGAGGGCTTCCGATCCCGCTCGAGTAACAGCGCGGTTGGTTCCTATCGCGGGAAGCGGCGCGAATCAAACCTCGCTCGTCCTTACCCTGACCGATGTCTACGGCAATCCCGTCGGTGGGCAACGCGTGCAGATCAGCATCGAAGGGGGTCAAGTGACGGCTCCGCCTTTGACCGACGCGCATGGCAAAACGAGCGCAACTGTGGACTGGACAGCGCCTATCGCGCAACGCAAGGTGTCCGCATTCCTGGGCAATGTAAAATCGTCCGTACTCAAGTGGGAGGACATAAAAAGCGACGTCACGCCGCCTGCACCCGCTCCGCTTGACCCGGATAACCGCCCTTAAAGCGAAGCGTCGCGCTTACTTTGCGCAACGGTCAGCGGTGTCTACCCATGAATTTCATGCGGCAACGTATTTTCTGCTGTTCATGTGGCTTCCTGCTACGTATACAAACTTATCCTCCGATGTACCCTTTATGTGGGTCCTGTGGCACAGGCGTTTTGTCGCACGAATGTGACAACTTCAGACATAATTTTCTGCACCAAAATGATATAATCAAAACAGGCGTCTTGCCGGGATCGAAGTCCAATCCATGCCGCTCATTGATTCTTATAATCGAACCATTGACTATCTCCGCGTCAGCGTGACAGACCGCTGCAATTTTCGCTGCGTCTACTGTATGCCAGAGGAAGGCGCTCCGGTCGCGCCAAAAGAGGAGATTCTCACGTTTGAGGAGATCGAGCGGCTGCTTCGCATCGCCACGTCGCTGGGTATCCGCAAAATTCGCCTGACGGGTGGCGAGCCTCTGGTACGACGCGATGTTGACCGTCTCGTGGAGCGCGTGGGCCGCCTGCCCGGTCTGGAGGATTTCTCGCTGACCACCAATGGGTATCTCCTGGACCGTTATGCACCCTCCTTCGCGCGCAGTGGCCTGCATCGCGTCAACATCAGCCTGGATACGCTGCGGGCAGACCGCTTTAAGAATATCGCGCGACGAGGCGAGTTGGCGAGCGTGCTGGAAGGCATTGAGGCCGCGCAGAAAGCCGGGCTGACCCCGATAAAATTGAACTGCGTGGTCATGCGTGGATGGAACGAGGACGAGGTGGTCGAATTCGCCCGGTCTGACAAGGCAGCGCGACTGGCACATCCGTTTCATCGAGTTGATGCCAATCAACTGGAGCCAGGGCGATGACAGCGCGCCGGGCAGCCAGACGGCCATGAACCGTTTTTTCGCCCTTTCCGCCGAGCCCGGGTACCGGCGCGATACCAACGTAACCCTTTATGCCCTGCCAACGGCGCCTACGATTTCCCAACTGAAATTGCCGGAGGAAAAACCGCCGACGGGGCAGTTGGATGCCGAACAGATGGCGCGAGCGTTTGTTTCGTCCGCAGAAACGCAGTCGCGTATCGAGGCGGAACTCGGGCCGCTTTTCCGGCGGAGGTACGCACCAATGGCCCGGCCCGCACTTTCGCCTGCCCAACGCGACTGGAACGGTCGGCTTCATCAGCCAGATAACCCACGATATGTGTTTGCAATGTAACCGCCTGCGCCTCACCGCCGACGGCCAGTTGCGCCCCTGTCTGATGGCGGATGGGGAGATTGATCTTCGTTCAGCCCTCCGCGATGGCAGCAGCGATGCCGTTATTGCAGACCTCATTCGCCTGACGGTTCGCCACAAACCAAAAGAGCACCGATTGGAAGATGGCATGGCCCCCGTTGGGCGTAACATGAGTCAATTGGGAGGTTAGTCGTGCAGAAGGCGCGTCATGCGGTGGCTCGAATGGACGACTTGCACTCAGATGTCGGTCAGATCGTCTCTCTCGGCAAAGATGGGGAATGTTTGCTCGTTAACCATCAAGGGCGTTGTTTTGCTCTTGGAAGCCTCTGCCCGCATCAAAATGCCCCTCTGGATTGCGCCACAATTCAGGAGGGAGAACTGATCTGTCCCCGCCATCGGTATCGCTTTGATCTGCAGAGCGGAGAGTGTCTCACTATCGGAGGCTACGGATTGCCCGTCTACGAAACCTCGGTAGAAGACGGCGTCGTCTACGTCTCTTTCTGGCAATTTGATGAGAACTCATTCTTTCGCACCAGGCTTACAACCATGCTCAATTTTTCGGAACATGCGCGTAACCGGATACAAGACGGCCTGAAAAAATACAGCCGGATCGTCGAATCAGGCGCGTCAGCGGGGCATGAACGAGCGCGACACCAGCGACATCGTGAAGGCGATGCTGGGCGACATGCTTGGGTTCGACCCCTTTTTCGATGTCACAGCAGAGGTGAGCACGCGCGGCCCCAATGCCGATTATGCCATTCTTGTGGACGGGCAAATCCACTGCCTGCTGATCGTGAAAGGGATTCATACCGAGCCACACGCCGCGCACCTGATCCGTTTCAGCGGTATCAATGCCCCGCCCTATGCCGAATGGGTCGTCCTTACCAATGCCAACTCCTGGGCCTGTTACCGGCTGGGGGTTGGCCCGGATCGTCATCCCCACCTGGCTTTCCGCATTCTGCTTTCCGACAACCACTCGATTGAGGAGAAGACAGCGCTTTTCTTTTTATTAAGCAAAGAGGGGATGCAGCAGAATGCCCTGATGCATTTCTGGGAGCGTAACCATGCGCTGCACCCGGCGCGCATCGCCGCGCTTCTGCTTTCCGAAGAGGCTTTGCAGCTTTTGCGACGCGAATTGCAGCGCACGGCCAGCTACCGTGTGGACAGGCAGACGCTCCTTGAGATTCTTATGCAGGAAGTACTGAAACCCGAGGTTTTGGTGGCGCACGCCGCAAGCTTCGCGCTACCGACCGAGCCCCAGTGCTATGCTTATGTCGCGAACATTAATGATTCCTCTACCTGGAAGTTACCTTATCGTCATCCCGATCGGGACTCCCGACCCCGAGCATCTTTTGCGCGCCTCCACGATCCTCGCAGGCGACACACGCGCGCTTCAAATTCCCGGCGACGATCTTTCTTTGGTAAAGGAACGCTTGCGTGCAGCCTATCTGGAGATAGGCATTGCCCCCGAGGACATTCCCGCTTCTCTGCGTCGTTAACCATTACAGAATATTTCACGCTCGGCTGCCGAATTTTTCCCCAAAAACCTGTACTAACTGGATTGACAAATACCGCCCGCACGGCTACAATAGAGGTCATCCCAGTGGCTGCATAGATTATGCGGTAGATGACATTTATGCGTACCGACCTTTTCGACTATACGCTTCCACCAGAATTGATCGCGCAGGAGCCTCGACCACGCGGCGATTCGCGTCTGCTGGTCTTGCACCGTGACGATGGCCGCATCGAACATCGTCGGTTTGCCGATCTGCCCGACTATTTGCGGCGTGGCGACCGCCTGGTCCTAAACGACACGCGCGTTACGGCACGTCGTGTGCGCGCCCGCCGCGAGCAGGGCGAACCGGCGGAAGTGTTTCTGCTGCGCCCTGTCAACCAGAGACAATGGGAAGCGTTGGTGCGTCCTGGCAAATCGCTTCGCCCCGGTAAGTCACTCTGGCTCTCCCATGCCTTCCAGGGTTCCTCGGAAGTTGTCGCCCGCGTTATCGCGGAGACCCCGGAGGGTGGAAGAGTGCTGGAGTTTGAAAATGCGGCCATGCGCGATAGTCTCGTTTCCGCGGGTGAAACGCCGTTGCCGCCTTATATCACGACACCTTTGCCACATGATCAGGAGGAGCGCTATCAGACCGTCTATGCAGCCAATGGAGGCTCCGCCGCCGCTCCGACCGCTGGCCTTCATTTTACGCCTGCTATGCTATCACAAATTCAAAAGATGGGCTGCCATCTCACCCGGATAACGCTGGATGTCGGGGTAGGTACGTTCCGTCCGGTAAGGACGGAGGCCATTGAAGAGCATGAGATGCATGGCGAGACCGCCCGCCTCTCCGCGCTGGCCGCCAAAGAAATCAATTCTACTACAGGCCGGGTGATCGCCGTCGGCACGACAACGGTTCGCACGCTGGAGTCGGCGGCGGCAACGGTAGATCAGACAGCAGAAGTGCCTTGTCGGGTCAATGCGTTTGCGGGAGAAACACACCTCTTTATAACGCCCGGCTACCGTTTTCGTGCGATAGACGCGTTAATTACGAATTTCCATCAGCCACGCTCTACCCTGCTGATGCTTGTGTCCGCGCTGGCAGGACGAGAGCAAATCCAATTCGCTTATGCCGAGGCAATCCGTGAGCGATACCGTTTTTTCAGTTTTGGAGATGCCATGTTGATCATTTGACGCCTCAAAGTCTTTCCATTCGCGTCACAATGGTCAGAGAAGCGTGCCGTTATATCAGGGTGAAGGCGACCAAACGGTTTATACCGTATGCAAACCATTTTCGGGAGGAGAGGCCCGTGCGACTGGATGAGTGGCAAAAGTACATCGAAGCGCAGTTTCTTGAAGACGAACTACCGGAGACTCGAAGACCTCACCTCCACGGTTGTCTCCGCGACAACTTCCGGAGCGCCCGGACCTTTGCAAAACCTGCAAGTGGCTTTCCCACAGGAATCAGTGGAAGTCTCTTCTCTGCTAGAGCCACCCGACGCTGCGATCAGCGTCACTGACCTGTTGAATCAGACCGACGAGAGAGCCGTCGTTTCCCTTCCCCCCAATAGAGAGAAGGAAGCAACCGAAACTCTGTCTCCCGACGAATATAAGGAGGACGCAGCGTTTCACGAGACTACGGAAGCGCCCTTGTCTGCTGGCCGGACCGACTATCCGGCATTCTTACTGTTGTCGCCCGTTAAAACTCCGCCTTCCGCTCCGGCTCCTAAACCGCAGAAAAAGAAGCGGACTTCTCCACGCTTCGGCAGCCAGGCTATCGCAATGCATCCGGTTATCGCGCTTCCGGATTCCCAGATGGGAAAGACCGGGGAGGCGCAGGCCGTTTTGCATACGCCCATAGCCCCTCCGGTTTTAAATCCGTCGCCAGCAGTGCTTGCTCCATCGAACACGGTGACGGAACGGGCCGCAGCCCTGTTTGGGCCGCCACCCGATGTGGAAACCGAAATTCCTTCTTTTGAACGCTATCTGAACGGTTCCCGCTTCTCTGCCTCTGAGGAGGGATTGACTTCGAAGCCTTTAGAAGCAAATTCGCCGGATAGGAATCCCATAGCCGATCCCGTGATGAAACAGGATGACGGCGTTTATGCTGGAGCCCGCCGTCTCTCTGACGCCGCGAGTGTCACCACACTCTCTTTTGAAATCCCTTCCGCAATCGCCGTAAACGTCCACGAGGCCGTTGGGCTGGGAAGCTTCGGAAGATATTCCAAATCACGTTCCATCAGAGGGGCCGCTAGAGCCGCCTACGGCAATGGAGTCATCAATGACACAAAAAGCAGGGGGGATACCACCTGTTGCCTCATCGTCGTCCATATCGTTCGTCACGAAAACGGCTCATGGCGGCTCGTCTGAGTCCTCTTTGTTGACCGCACGGCGGGCTCCTCGCGCACGCCATGCCCGCAATATACGCCCAGATCACGTGCCGTCTGGGCTTTCCGCCGCGGAATTGTGGGCGTCGGTTCCCCGCCATGTTCAGACACTGCTCGCGCTGGAGCGAGAGGAAGAGGGCAATGAAGTCGCCCAAACTTCCTATAAGCGTCCCTTTCAGGAGACCCGACGCGAGTTGATCGAACGCCTGCTCGATCCGATCCTGTCACTGGAAGAGGCCTCGCGGCTGCTAAATGTCTGCCCGACGACCGTGCGTCGCTATACCAACAAGAATATTCTCACTTACTACCGTAAGGAGCCACAAAATCCGACGCGTCCGGGAAGTACCACTGATAAAGAAACCCGCCAGCGACGGTTTCGGCTTTCCGACATTCTCACCTTTCTGGAGACGCAGCAGGCAGCCCTGGAGTCCGACCGCGCCTCTGAAAGGAAACCGGTATCTGCTTCCAGAGTCGGTGAAAACGTAACTTCGGATTCGCACGTATCATCCATGTATTCAGAAACCAGACCGGACGGGCACGCGTGAAGCAAATGACCGACGGGCGAAGGGATGCCATGATACCCGACCTACTTCGGATCGGCATGTTTTCAGAGAGTTTTCAGCCGGTTCAAAATGGCGTCACTACCGCCGTTTTGACGCTGGTCTCGGGCTTACGCCGCCTCGGTCATCGGGTACGTATTTTTGCACCTGAGAATGAAGAACAACAGGATCCCGAGGCCAATGTCCTGCGCTTCCCCTCCTTTGTTTCTGCCTTCAATCCTGACTATCCGCTCGCCTATCCTTTTCTGCCGCGATTGGCCCTGACCACACACTTTGACCGCCTCAAACTGGATGTGATCCACACACATACGCCGTTCATTATGGGATTGACGGGACAGAAATTGGCGCTTCAGCGCGGCCTTCCTCTCGTTTCTACCTTTCATACGCTCTACTCCAAATACTCCCACTACGTCCCGCTGCTCCCTGACGCAGTAACGCACCGGCTGTTGACCCACTATTTGCCCTGGTATTACAACCGGTGTGACGAGATCATCTGCCCGTCGGCGATGGCCCGGAACGTGCTGAAGGCGAATGGGGTAGAACGTCCCATTGAGATTATCCCGACGGGTATTCCGCTGCCCAGCCCCACCCTTCTTGGTCCGGAAGCACGGCAACGCACCCGAAAAAAACTGGGTTTCACCCCGCACACGCCGTTGCTTCTCTTTGCGGGCCGGCTCGCAACCGAGAAGAATATCGGCTGGCTGCTGGAGGTCTTTGGACGAGTCGTGGCGCATATTCCCGAAGCCCATTTGCTACTTGCCGGAGGGGGACCTCAGGCCGAGGAACTGCAACAGCAAGCCGCGAAACTAGGTCTGGGCCGATCTGTCACATTTCTCGGTCCCCTGCCCCGTCGCGAGCTCGACGCGCTATACAATGCGGCGGATGCCTTTTGTTTTCCGTCTCCCACCGAAACGCAGGGGCTCGTGGTCGGTGAGGCGCGTGCCGCAGGGCTGCCATGCGTGGTGATAGATGCGGGGGGGGCGCCGGAGACCGTCTGCGAGGGACAGGACGGATTTCGTGTCTGCCCGGGCGACAGCGATCAATATGTTGCCCGATTGCTTCACCTTTTGCAGGACGAGACGTTACGCCACTCCATGCGCTTTCAATGTCTCCGCAATGCCCGCCAGTTCACGCCGGAACGCATGGTACAACGGGTGCTGAACGTTTATGAACGCGTCCTGATAGAAACGCCCTCTTCACATAGATCACATCATCAGCCAGAGGACGATCCTGAGTGGGATGCGTTGTTCGACAGCCCCGCGCTAATGCAGCCCTGATTTCCCCTGATTGGTCAGGGGAGGCGAAAAGGAGAGGAACAGGCGTTTTGGAACATATTCTAAGTCTTTTGGGCGATTGGATCAAAGCCGTTATCAGTTCGGGCGGCTATCTGGGCATTGTGTTGCTGATGGCATTGGAAAGCGCCTGTATCCCTTTACCAAGCGAGGTTATTATGCCGTTTGCGGGTGCGCTCACTCTGGCGAGCGTAGCAGCGAGCGCCGGTCGGAGCGCACCGTTCAACTTCCATCTGGTGGCACTGGCGGGTGCAATCGGCTGCGCGGTCGGCTCCGCGGTGGCCTACGCAGTCGGAGCGAGTGGCGGACGGGAGTTCGTTTTCAAATACGGCAAATATATTCTGCTTAAGCGGCGGGACGTGGAACATTCGGAGGCATGGTTCGCGCGACGCGGCGCGGCAGCCGTATTTATTGCCCGACTGCTCCCGGTGGTTCGCACCTTTATTTCTCTGCCTGCGGGCATCGCGCGAATGCCCTTCGTCCCGTTTCTGGCGCTCTCCTTTATCGGGTCCTTGCCCTGGTGCTATTTGCTGGCTTACATCGGCATCAAGTTCGCGCAACATTTGGATGACTTGAAAAAATATTTTCATGGTGTGGATGCCATCATTGGCGTGGCACTGCTTATCCTCTTCGGTTTCTGGCTCCGGCATCATCTGCGTCCTGATCCCTCGCCCGCCGAATCGTAACGTCCTCGGTCCTCAATGAGGCTCCAGACAACACGAAACCTCCCCACTTCCTCAAGATGGAAGCAGGGAGGTTTTTCATGAGCGAATCAAGCCTCTGTGTCAAGGTACGCTCAGTTCCTTCCGGGCAAGCCGCCTTTCTTCTCATCGCGCGGCTTATCGGGTGCGGGCGACCGACCCGAGGGCAAGCCACCGCCGCCGCGCGGTTCGCTCCGTTGAGGCCTTACCGGGGGAGAATCGCGTCGGAAGGGCGGACTATAACTACGCGGCGCTTCCTGGCGAACAGGTGGGTTGTAACTCCGTGGCGCTTCCGGTCGAATGGGCGGGCTATAACTTCGTGGCGCTTCCGTCGTCCTGCGGTCCGAATATCCCGGTAAACCGCTGCCTCCGCTGTAACCACTGTGTGAGCGACCGAAGGGTGAGGTTTCTGCGCCACTCGATGGCGCAGGACGACTTTCCCACGGCGCGCGGCCCGCGCTACCCGGCATACTTGTCCCACGCCCCGATGTGGGAGGAGACCAGGAGGGCGTGCGGTCAACGCGCGGTTGAGTTGTGCGCCCTGAAGTCCCATCACGTCCACCGAACAGAGGAGACGCGCCTCCATTGCCCCGTCCGGGAACGCGTTCTGTCTGTGTCGGGAAACCACCCTGCGGTTGTCGAACCGGGTAACTCGGAACGCCGTTTTGTGACGGGAGCGCGCGACCCGAGGACGTGTTCCTGCCCGGTAATCCCAGACTTTCCCGCGCGCGGGCAGCCGCGTTGGTCGCGGGCATGCCGACACGCTCCGCGCCGGTTCGCGACGAACCAAATGGCGAGGTGGCGGGGTTTCCCAGGTTCGGATTCGTTCGGATTATCGGATTGGTACGGTTGACTGACGCTCCACTGTAAACGGGGAAGTCGCGCCTCGCCGCCGCCACATCAGGCAGTCCGGTCCGGCCCGATGTCGGGCTTCCGGACCATCCACCCCGCGTTGCCTCCGGGCGATTAGAAGGCATGCCGCTGGCAGGGATGTCACGCCGCACAGAGGGCAAGTTGCCGGAATTGCCTCCCGGTAAACCTGTCCGCGCAGAGGTTGTTGATCCTCCGGGGAACCCGCCAGTACGCCCGGGAGACGGCATTCCGGTTGGCGTTCCGCTCATGTGTGTATTGCCGAACTCCGGCCCGGCTTCCGCTGAATGGCGCGCTCTGCCGTGCGACGGCTGCGGGCAAAGAACCCCGAAACACCTGCCGATTTAGCGCTTGCTGTGGCAGCCCGACATCATGTATAACGACGCGATTGGGCGAGAACGCGGACGACGACGGCCTGACTGCGGGTGGCCCCGCCACTGGCGGACGACCGGAGGCGGGCAGACCCACCGCGTTGCCGTGTGTAAACAGCCCCGTCGAAGCGCGCGGCAGGCCGACGTAACTGCCGCGTCCGCCGAAGGCGCTTAATGGAGCCGACGTTGCACCCGCCGCATTTCGTGCGTTGAACGGTATGTAATTCGGATGCACATAGCCACTGGAATTGACTGGCAAACCTTCCGCCGAGTTGAGGAAGCGGTTGTACGTCACGCTGTGGTTGTCATTGTACACATTGGTAACGTAAGTGACGTGATTGAGATAGCCGTTGTTGTAGGGACGCGCCACATAGTAATCGTTGTAGCCCGGATAGTAGACTGCCGCTTGCCCGATGGAGAAATAGAGTGACCAGTCCCCGCTGCCGAAGCCTATTGCCAGGCTGGCCGGATAGCGTACCTCGGCGGGAGCCAATGGACACCAGGCGACCTGACCGTCGTACTCCGAGAAGTGAACCACCGCCGGACTCCAGTACTGGCAGGCGGGACCGGGAACCCAACCCCATCCATACGGACGTGAAATCCAGGTTCCGTAATGATAAGGAGCCCAGCCCCACGATTCGTCGGATACCCAGGTCCATCCGAACGGGTTGACCCAGGTCCAATGTCCATAGCGGTACGGACGCCAATCCGATTGGTGACTCGCGGACACCAGACGTGTCCATATTGGGCATCGTCGCGCCACGTGCCGGAGTCATCAGATCGCCCGCCACAATGGCGATATTGCTGGGCAGATAGCGCTTCGACTCGCGCCCGCCATCATCGAACAACAGACGATCCCGGTCGTCATTCCACCGATCCCAGTTGTCGGCGCGGGGCAGTGCACGCGTCTCCAAGGCGGAGTTAGCGTCGTGCAGATCAAGGTAACTGCCTCCATCCAGCGTCACCTTACCCTGGGCGCCCTCGACGGTTGCCCGCCCGGTGCGCACGGCCACTTCCACGCCATCGCCCACGCCGAGTCGAACCTGACCGGGTCCATTTGCTTTTAAGGACACCAGAGGCGTGTCCAGTTGGTAGATGGAGCGCTCGTGCCGAAGGCTGAGGCTGACGAGACCTTCGTTCACACGGATTTCTGTGAATTCGCCTTCCGCGTCGCTATAAAGAGTTTGCAGCGTGACAAGAGCCCCGCTGCCCATCCGAAGCACGCTGCCGTCGTCGAACTGAATTTCGCCGCGTCCGCCCTCCGTGACCCAGACCTGCGCGCCCTGCCGCAGCGGCAGGTTGATATTCGATTGCGACCATTCCCCGCCTTCATTCAGACGCCACGTCACATTGCCGCTCACATAGGAAAAGCGGGCCAGCCGAACGGGGCCGCTATTCGCCGCCTGTGCGGGAGCGTCATTGTTCAGTGACGTATCATTGCTCTCATTAACCTGCCATGCAGGCGTTTCGTCGTCAGCCCTCAGTGGCGCAGCGGCGGTCAGGGAAACGCCTGTCGCCATTCCGCCTGCCAACAGAAGCGACAGGAGCCGTGAATTTGTGTTTAACCTTGCCATACAAACCGTCCTTTGCAGGCCCTGGGAGAATTGGGCGCTTCAAACCGGCCTGCGCTCTTACGGATTACTACGATTCAAGTCCATCACTGTGACAGCCATTTTTTTTGTTCGGATGGGAGGTCAATGCGCGGCGACGGAGGCGTCGTAAAGACCGATCACGAAGAAATCGCGCAGCAGTTTCGGAAAGGCGTGAATGCGTCGTTCTGGCGTGACGAAAGCCGGATACGCACGATCCCACCAGCGTTCACGCCATATCGCATTGTGCGCGTTGCGATCCAGCATAAGAATGTAACGGGGCGAACGGGGATAGCGTTCCAGAGGTCGTCCGTCGTTGCAGAAACCTTCCATCACGTTGACGACACGAAAACGATTGTTCATGCAGAGGCCCGGTGCGACCGCTCCGAACAGCACGCTGTCTGCGGGCAGATGGGTCGCCAGCCAGCGATCCGCGTCTCGCTGTCGGTAGGTGAGATGAAGAAGCCAGTCCTGCATCCACATTCCGTTCACGAGGAGCCAGACGATGAGAACGAGGGCAGCCCCACATCGCCGGTAATCAGCCCACCTGTCGTCCCGTTGCCCTAGTCGTTGCAAGGTTGTCAGCGCCAAAAGGGTCATAGGGGGATAGAAGAGAACAAAATAGCGGCTGGGCGCATAGTTTACCACCGAACAAAAGAGCGCCAGCGCCAGAAACCAGCTGCGGCAGTAGAGAAGAGCGGCCCGCTGCGGCAACCATGTTTTATTGTCCACATTCCTGCTTTTTTGTGGAAGGCAGGCCACCACAGCGAGTATAAACAGCACAGGGGTATGCTTGAGAAGGAACGGAAACTCGCCGCGTTCCCAGTGGAAGAGAGCGGTCAGCACATTGCCGCGCAACTGGGCAAACGAGTGCGGCAAGAGTTGCACGCCGACATAATAGTGGTTTACCTAAGTCAGTTCGCGATGATGCGGCCCGTACCAGAGGCCAAGATAGACCACTCCTCCCGCCAGCAAGCCTGAAGCAAGAAAAGCAAGGCCGCGCCGCTGATGGGGATAGCAGAACCACCAGGCCACAAACGGAGCCGGTATCATCAGTGCAGCCAGACCGCGAACGCCATAAGCTGCGATGAATAGCAGACCACAGAACGCCAGCCATGCCCCTTCCCGGTTTGCACGCGCCGGTTGGTGTCGTTTAACCGCGCCTGCCATGCCAGAATCATCTCTATGCGGTCCGGTTTCACCGGTTTCAGCGGAGGCTGTAACCTCTCTCTCTCTGTCTGCGGCAATTGCTGAAGCACGAACAAACGCATAGAGACAGGCCATCATGGGCAGCAGCGCGGGCGAATCCATGAGAGCCAGCCGATTGTAGAGCAAAAAACTATGTTCCAGCCCGAGCAGCAATGTCCCGATACGAGCGGCTGTCACGCCCGCCAAACGAAGGACGACCGCATAGAATAGCCAGAGAGCGAGGAGGCTGCTGGCGACGGAGAGTAGCCGCGCCTGAACCACCCCCACCCCGAGAACCGTGAAGACGCCTACCTGCGCCAGATGCAGCAACGGCATGATGAGCATGTTATTGAATTCATCGGTCCGTGCGCGTCCGAAGAGAATGACGTTGCGCGCGTTATGAATGTAGAAGCCTTCGTCCGTCAGCAAGGCGCTGCTCCACGACAGGCGCGGATAAGCGTCCGAATCGAGCCAGAGGAGTCGCAGGCAGACCATCAACACAATGCCTATGGCAAATCCCGTTGAGAGCCACTTTCGGCTAGTGAGCATTCTGCCTCCGCAGCACAATACGTAGCCATCCGGTTTCGCCTGCGCTGGTGAACCCGACCATGAGGCTCACGATGAGCAGCGCCATCAAAGAGAGGTACAGGCCGATGCGGTAGCTATCTGGCGCATAGGTTAACCGAATGGTGTGAGGCCCTGAAGCCAGTGGCACTCCCAACATTACGCCGTTGGCCCGAACCACCGTCGCGGTTTTGCCGTCTACGCGCGCCTTCCATCCGGGATAGGCGACGGAGGGCACCACAAGCAGGCCCGGAGTTTTTCGGGATGGTGTCAGAATATCGAAACGGCCTTCACGCGAATGAGCTACCTGCACCGCGAAAGGCGAGGTCTCCGTTTCTCCCCCATAACGCCCGTTTTCATCCTGCACCAGGGATCTCCATGTCGCGCGTTCGCCATAACTTAAACGTCCGATAAGATTGGAAATGCCCGAGACGATGGCTTCGTTGGCGGGGTCATAATTGGGAGCCGCCAATGCCGCTGCCAGGCGCGTCTTTCCCTCCACATTTCGCAAGTGAGACACGATCCAGGCGGCGGGCGCGGGCGTTGCCTTTACCCAAATTTGCACACGGCCCGAGCGTTCTCTATGTCCTGTCAAATCGGATTTGAAAGAAAGCACCGATGGCATCGGGCGAAAGGCGGGATCGTTGAACCGCAGGAAGGCGGGCAATATCAGCACATCGGAACGGGTCAGGCTCATCAAGCTCGTCAGGTTCGGCTGCCCTTCACGGGCAGCCATACGTCCGAGACCGTCCACCATAGCGGTCATTGCCACCGGAACAGGTTCGTACCCCGATGCGGAACTCAGGCCGAACTGCATACCGAGATTGGAAATCAGGGTTTCCCGTTGGAACGCGACCGTGCGCGCGTCGCTCTCCCCGTAATCATCGTAGCCATCGGTCACCACCTCTTTCCAGAGCAAATCGTGCGCGGGAAGGTACGTTCGCCCGTTTCTTTCCATCGGGCGCAGGAAGCGAACAGCCCGCGGCGGGCGCGTGAATGCCGCCGGGTTTGTGGTGGGGTTCCAGTCGCCCGCGAACCAGGTCAGTGGCATTGCGACAAGCGCCGCCGCCACGGGAAACAATCGTTTTTTGCTCTTTGCGTCTTCGGAGCGCCACGTTTCCCAGCCCTCCGCCGCAAGGACACTGGCCGCGAAAACGGCAATGAGCAAAAAACGGGCCGGGTCGTGGAAGTTGGCAAGCCCCGGCAGGATATAGAAAGCCACGGCATACAGGCCCCCGTTCAGACCGAAAGCAAGCCAGAGGCCGAAGCCGCCCGCTAATCCCCAGAAACGCACCTTTGCCGAGTTCCTCTTCTTCCAGATCGCATATCCCGCCAGCAACAGCGGCAGCCACCCGATAAAGCAGGCCGGTTCCCAGGCATTACCCCGCCACCAGAAATCACGGGCGGCAGGATGCCCGAAAAAGCGCGGCCAAAGCACCTGAAGCAACTGCGGGAAGTCGAGTACAAAGCGGTTGGCCTGTAAAGGTGTCAGCTTATCGCGCGGGCTTAGATCAAGTAGTTGGAGAGTGGGTACGATTTGCACGGCGGCCAGGAGAAGCCCGAGCAGTCCGGCCCCGATGAGAGGAATCGCGGGCCGCAGCCAGAAGCCCGGACGCTCAAAGCGGGAGCGCGTTCGCCATAATCGCACCAGTGCATAGAGGATTACACATCCCAGAATGAAGTACGCAAATTGTGCATGACCGGCCAACAGCATCAGTCCCACAGCGACTGCCAGCCATGCGTAGCGGGATAATTCCGGCTTCTCCAGGCACCGGTCGAGCTGCCATAAAAGGAACGGAAAATAGGCCGCCGTATAGATCATCGGGGGAAATTGCACCCGACCCAGCAGGCAATCGCTGCCCATATAGACCATCGCGCCCAGCAACGCCGCGTCGGCTGCAACCCACCGTCGGAGAAAGGCATACGTGAAAAGCCCGCAGAGCGCGATGTGGAGTATGCTGGCGAGGCCGAGTGTCATCCAAACTGGAAAAACAAACAGGCAGAGTGTGGTGGGGTAGAACACCCCCATTTGCGGGTTACCGAGAAATGGCTGTCCGGCCAGAACGAGCCCATTCCAGAGAGGTATCCGGCCCTGGCGCAGTTCCTGCTGCCCGAAACGCCACATCGGCTCAAAGTAGAATTGGATGTCGCCCCAGTAAAGCGCGCCGCGTAGCAGCGGCCAGAGCAGCGTGATGGCAAACACGAGAAAGAAGAGGGAGACGTTGAGCAGAGAAGTAAGGCCCAGGCTCCTGGCGGCAGGAGCAAACTCCCGGTGTTGCGGCCTTTCCATTGGCGAGGCTGTGGGCAATGCAGGTTTCATCAGGAGTTTAGAAAGTGGAAATTATCTGCGAAAGGATTTCTTCCTGCGTGTCATACGGCTATGCCTCCAGCCGACCTATCAATTAGCCGGGGCCTAGAGCGTCGGAAGACGGACGCTCTTTGATGACAAAAATGGGCGTCAGCTCATCGTTTTGTCCCATCGGATTGTCCAGCATGATAGCACGCGCCAAAGCACGGTCTATCCCCAATGCCGCCATATTCTGACTCATTCCGATCACTTCGACGTTGATGTTGTTGCCATCTATAATGTAACAGCCACAGCCAAACCGCGCCGCCAATTCATCACAGGTGGCATCGGGGCGCAGCGGCGGCAGCATGGCATACTCGTCAAAGGGCTTCATGGCGTCCGGGTTGAAATCCATCAATCTCCGCGATCCGATTCCCCGCAATCCGGTAGAAATCTCCGCGTCGTTTGAGGAGCAGGCGCGTCATCCCACCGATAAGCGTGGCCGCCAGGATACGCGGGTAACCGGCCAGTTCGATGGCGACCTGCATCTTCTTGGGATGGGAATAGCCGATGTCGTTGCGATGTTTGGTCACGTACTTAACGATCACCGCGCCAGCCAGGTATCGTGAACATCACTGATGTGGCGAACATTGTTCTGGCAGATCGTGACGAATTTTTCCGACAGGCAAAGATCGAGCGAGCGTCAAGCGAGTCGCCTGCGTACTGCGCGATCACACCCGCAAGGTCTTCGCCAAACATTACTTTATGCGTCCGTACGGGCAGGCGCTCGAACGGAACGGGCATCGACTTGTTTCCAGGTGACGGCAGGTGTCGCAGTTTGTGGCATAATCAAGGTCAAGTTCGCGCGGAAGGATGAAGGTGTTCAGGCTTTCAAGGCTTTACTCGCAAGCGAATCAGGGCCTTTCACCCTCCGCGCAGTGTATCATCTTCCTCCCGACTTTGTCAAGGCATTACGCTGGGAGTAAACAGGAGAGCCGCTTCATGCCAGAGGGTACGACCGTCCGTGAAATCACTCCGAGTGGAAATATCGCCATCATCGGGGGAACCGGCTTCGAGCAATTGCCTCCCGAAATATTTGCGGAGCCGCTGGAAATCGAAACGCGCTATGGCATCGCGCGTGTGCTGAGTATTTCCAACAACGATGTGGAGCCGAACAAACTCTACTTTCTCTCGCGTCATGGCGCCACGCACGGCCTTGCCCCCCACCAGATCAATTATGCCGCCAATATCGCTGCTCTGGTCGCGCTGGATGTCAATGTTCTGTTTTCCTTCCAACGCGGTCGGGTCGTTACGAGCCGATATGCCTCCCGGCACTTTTCTCATTTACGACGATTTTCTCGACTTTACCCGCCAGCGCGCGTTGACCTATTTTGTCGACCGGACTTCGTGGAAGCATGCGGATTTCAGTGTCCCCTATTCGCCCCGTCTTCGAGACTGTCTTATCCAGGCGGCAGCCACCGTGGGCTTAGCGGTTGTTCCGCGCGGAACCTATCTCTGTTGCGACGGACCGCGCTTCGAATCCCCCGCCGAGATTCGGATGTTTGCGCAATGGGGTGCGGATGTGGTCGGCATGACCGGTCTGCCGGAAGCGATTTTCGCCCGCGAGGGCAGGTTTGGAGTACGCGGGTTTAGGCATTGTAACCAATCTCGGGGCGGGTATGACTGATGGGTTGGTCTCTCACGACGAAGTGACCGAGGTGATGGCGGAGCGCTTACCCGTGATACGAGAGTGGATGCTGCAAGCCAGCACTCTTCTGATACAACATCTGTCCGGGGAATGATGCGAAGAAGTCCGCAGTGTGTACCCAAAGGACAGGATTGCTGAAGCGCGAATTTTTCTTACTACGCGCTTCTAAATTCCAGTGTCTCCGAAACACTTGCAAGCCACTTATGTTAAAAATTATAGGCCAATAAATAAACATAATATTTCATTAATACCAAATTATCAAATATAAAGCCATGGATATCATTGAATTATAAAAATTTTCTCTATTATCCAGAAATTTAACGCTAAATGTATTGACGACTACCGCAGTATATGTTATATTGCCGATGAGATGGACATGATTTTGTCAGTCGCTCCTTGCTCGCTTGTTTATTTTTTTTGGAGGCTCAACTCTTCTCTGGAAGGAACTCTGCATCATGAGACGTCATGGATTTACTCTCATCGAACTACTGGTTGTCATTGCCATCATCGCTATCCTTGCAGCCATTCTCTTCCCGGTTTTCGCGCAGGCTCGCGAAAAAGCCCGTGCCATCACCTGTATCTCCAATCAGAGACAGATTGGTACGGGAATGATGATGTACGTCCAGGATTACGATGAATATTATCCGCCCTCTCAATATGGCGGTGGCAGTTCAGGTATCCCGCAGCAGTCATGGCAGAGCATGATCTATCCCTATATCAAAAATGGAGACAGATACACGGACGCGCAGGGTGTGTCTTATTCCTGGGGCACCAGCGGCATTTTCTCCTGCCCCTCTTTCCCGGACCAGTCTCAGAGCAGCAAATACGGCGTCCACTACGACCTCTTCAGCGATAACTGGAACGGCGGAAAGAACCCGACCTTCCCCCTTTCTATCCTGGACTCGCCCGCTGATAAGATCATCATTGTGGAGAAGGGGCGTAACGACACCACCTGGGGTTGGATTCAATTTACGACCTGGGAATGGGACTGGGTTAGTTGCGTGAAGTGCGGCAGCACTGAAGTCATCACTGACGGTTCCGATATCGGTGACAAGTTCGATTGCGACTATACGAACAATAACGGCCCGACGTGGGCAGGCTGCGGGATGCATCCTCGCTACCGCCATACTGGAACCAGCAACGTTGTCTTCGGTGATGGACACGTCAAAGCCATGCATAAAGGCAGCATCAAGTGGTACAAAAACATCTTCATTCCTGCGGGCAGAACGGATACGGTTCCGAGCTGGGTGAGCCAGGGATGGTATCCATACTAAACTATGGTTCCTCTTCTCCCTAAACATAGAGGAGTCAGCCCCTCCTTTACAATGGAGGGGCTTGTCATCTTACACTATACAGACCTCGCTTCGGATAAACGAATAATGCGCTGACATTCCTTTGCGTGGAAGTTGCTACATGGCGCGAGTCGGTTCAATCAGGAGAGTTGGCAATGAATAGATGGCGTGGTACACATATTCTGGTCTTTGTGGTGGCAGCCGTGGCGCTAACGGGCATGGGATGTAGTGACAAGGCAAATGAAGAGGCTATCGAGCAGACTTCTCCTGCGAAGCAAGCAGGGGCCATCAAAAATAATCCGAATATGCCGCCTCAGGCGAAGGCTGCTGCCCTGCAATCCCTGCAGCAGATGAGCGGTCATGGCAAAGACATGAACGCGGAGAACGGAAAATCCCCCACGAAATAGCTTATGGTTCTCTTGACCATGAGAACCGCCCGAACCTCTTATGAGGCTCGGGCGGTTCCATTTTGTCGCCGACTGACATATCGCCCCCAGGCTTTACCGCAGGAGTATTCAGAAGGAAAAGAGGACTCAACCAACGATGCAGTGTGCGCAGTCGGAAGGAATAGCAGGCAGGAAAAAGATGGACATTGAGCGAATGAGACGCTGAGACGAAGCGCCATATCAGAGATTTTTTTCAAATCCATAGCGTTCAACGCTAAATCTTATACGGGACGTGCGCTATGCAATCAAAAGTGCGGGCTTTGCTTGCCACCATGATGTTTTTCGAGTACGCTACCTGGGGCGCCTGGATGCCGATTCTCAGTGCGACCTTGATCCATCGGCACATTGAGCCAGCGGCGGTGGGGAGCATCTATGGCGCGCTCTGGCTCGGCTGCGTTCTTTCCCCCTTTCTGGGCGGCCAGTTGGTGGATCGCTTTATGCCCAGTCAGGTTTTTCTGGGCATCTCACACCTTCTCGGGGCGGGCGCGGCCTGGATCATGGCTAACCAGACTACGGCGGGTGGGCTGTGGCTCTGGATGCTGATCTGGTCGCTTATCTTCGCGCCGAGCATGGGCATCACCAACGCCATCGCGTTCCAGCAAATCGAGAAACAAGAGCACGACGAGGCAAAGCGGGAGCGCATTTTTTCTCTGGTACGCACGGCGGGAACCATTGGCTGGATCGTGGCCGCCGTCGTGCTGTCCTTCTACCTGCAACGCGCCAACGGCGGCCAGCAGGCAGATAGCGGGCCAATTCCCGAATTGCAATTGACCGCCCTCTTCGGAGTGGTTATGGGCGTCTTCTCGTTCTTTCTTCCCAATACGCCGCCCGCAGCGGAAAAACGCGATGATCCCCTCGCCTTCCGCAAGGCTACTTTGCTCTTCAAGACGGTTCCCGGCTTCGGAATCTTCATGCTGATCTCGTTCTTCGCGGCCACGGAGTTCATGTTCTTCTATGGCCTCTCGGCGCAATTTCTGGAAAGCAAGCAGATTCCGCATAACCTGATTCCCATTGTGAAAAGCATTAGCCAAGTCACGGAGATCGTAGCGCTGGGCGTGCTGCTTCCCCTCTGGCTACCCCGCAAGGGGATGCGCTGGTGTCTGCTCGTTGGCAGTTTCGCCTGGCCGCTGCGCTATCTGATCTTCGCTGTCGGGAAGCCGATCACGCTGGTCGTCCTGTCGCTCGGCCTGCATGGCTTCGGTTACGCGTTCGTCCTGGTCGTGCAGCAGTTGTACGTGGATCGCGTCTCGCCCAAAGACATACGTGGCAGCGCGCAAAGCCTGCTCACGTTCACGACACTGGGCATTGGCAATGTGCTGGGCAGTTATTTCAGCGGCATGGTGCAGCAACACTACACCACAAATGGCATGACCAACTGGGCTCCGGTCTTCATACTGCCCGCCGTCACCACCCTGCTCTGCGCGTTCGGCTACCTGTTCACCTTCAAAGAACCCGTTTCGGAAGAGAGGACAGCCGCGCCCGATTTAGAACCGGCAACAGTTTGATTGCTCAATTAACGAAAACAGCCGGGTTCTTCCCTCTATTAATAGAGGGAAGAACCCGGCTGTTTTCGTCATAAATCGAAATATTCATGGCGAATGCGGACTGGGCTTCGTCTGGATGCGGCGGATGTAGAGGTTTTTGAAAAAGAGCGGCGAGTTATGGTGTTGCAGTTCGATCTGACCGATGGGATAGATGGGCTTGCCGCGCTCCCAGTAGTTTTCCATCGTGACGTTCTGCACCACCAATACGTCATTTAGATGCACGGTCACTTTGTCGCCGACCATCAGGATACGAAAGCGGTTCCACTCCCCGACGGGCCTGTCCGCCTTGCGGGTCGGGTTGCTCGGATTCTTTTCGTTGTTGTAGAGGCCGCCGGAACCAATCTGCGCCGCTACGGGCGGCATATCGTCCCATATCTGCACCTGCGGGCTGCCGCGCAGGTAGATGCCGCTGTCGCCGTGCGGCGTGATCTTCCAATCCACGAGCATCTCGAAATCGCCATAATCCCTGACGGTGCAGAGATTGTTGTTTTTGCCGTCATAGACGATCACGCCGTCCTGTGCCGTCCAATGCTGGAAGGCCGCTGCGTCCGCTTTCGTTTGCGCCTCCTTGAGTTGAGTCAGCGTCATATGGGCGCGTGTAGGTGGATCGGCGACCAATCCCTTCCAACCCCGTAAGTCTTTGCCATTGAAGAGCCGCGTGAAGCCACGGGCGGCGTGTTGTCGCGCTCTGGCCGCGAGAGGTCTTTCAGAAAACGTTACGAAACTGCACCTCGGCAGGCCCATGCCCCAGAAACCCGATGTGCCCTTTCGATCCGCCGGAATCCGGGATGCTCTGCCAGGATGGCGGGATCGCTGACACCATTGAGATCGGCGTCTACCGTCACTTTGCCGTTGACAATAATCTTGATGTGCCGCCCGACCGCACGTGATCTCCTCTTGATTCCACTCGCCAACTGGTTTTAAAGAACCGCGCCTCGCCGGAACCACCTTGTAAATCGAGCTGTGGTACTGTCCCGGCTCCAGATGGGCATAAGCGGGGTCGCTGTCATCGAGTACCTGACACTCCATGCCGACATAGGCGGCGTCGCCTTCCAGCGGAGCGCGTATTCCGATCCCATTATTGCCCGCATGATCCAGTTTGAACTCGAAACGAAAGTCGAAATCGGCGTATTCTTTCTCGGTGAACAGATTGCCGCCGCCGTCTGCGGGACAGTCGAGGATACCATCTTTCGCCACGTATCCCGGGCCCACGCCGCCAACGAGCGTCCATCCATTCAGGGTCTGTCCATCAAAAATGCGGACAAATCCTTGCGGCGCAGGCGCATCTGTTGATTGCGGTTGGGAGGCGCCGCTGCCAACCGGCATGCCCAACAGCATTGCCATCCCGCCAATCGCCCACCCTCTTCGTATCAGCCCCATTTGATCTCCCCACTCTGGTAATGGCCCTGTGCTGTTGTCACCCGTCTTTAACGCGCTGTCTGACGGCGAGAGAGCCTTTGTGGGAGTGATTGTACCCGGAACCCCGGGAACTCCCACTCATCTCTGAACGTCAACAATATATAGACTATACCCCTATGGGGTATATTGGAGACGATACATGGCAATTCAGAATGAGCCGAAAGAGGATGTGCTGCGACGCCTTAATCGGATCGAGGGACAGGTAAAAGGTCTCAAACGGCTGGTCGAGGCAGACACCTATTGTGTGGATGTGATGACTCAGATTTCCTCCATTCATGAAGCGTTGCGCGGCGTGGGCAAAATCATGATGCGAAACCATTTGCAGCATTGCGTGACGGATGCGCTCCGTGATGGCGACGATCAGAAAGCGGAAAAGACCTATCAGGAAATGATGGACCTGATCTATAAATTTGCCAAGTAGTTCCCAATTGTACGACGGGAGAGAACGGAAGCGAGTGGATAATAATGCCTTTAAATAGTCTTATTGTATTGGTCAGTGGGCTTGGCCTGATTGCGTTCCTGGGATGGTTTTTTCTCGGGATGCATGAGAACAAACGCTCGGTGACGAAGGCTGCCGCAACCGAGCACGCGAAGACCGGAACACCAACCGTAACCGGCGCTACTGGCAAGGCAACGCCAGCCCTGGAGCGCTGCGACCTGACGATCAGCGGGATGCATTGTGCGGCCTGCATCGGGCGCGTCGAAAAGGCGCTGCAACGGGTTCCGGGCGTTCAGAGCGCGACGGTTAACTTGCTGTCGGAACGTGCCTCCGTTCAATTCGACCCGAAACAAACTCAAACCGAGGATTTGGTCGCCTCCGTCTACGACGCTGGTTACGATGCGAGCCTGGCACATCTGGATTATTTTCACACTGCGCCGGAAGGCAGCCAACCTGAAACGACCGAAAAGCAGACGGAGGCGCAGGAACTTTTACGTCGCTTTGTGATTTCCCTGTCGCTAACGATCCCCGTACTGGTCATGGGTATGGGGCCTCACATCGGGCTTATCCCCATGCATTGGACGATGCTTGTCTGGTGGAATTGGGTGCAATTATGCTTAACGACACCCGTTCTGCTCTGGGCCGGGAGCGGTTTCTTCCGAGGCGCATGGGCCGCTCTCAAGCAGCGGGCCAGCGATATGAATACCCTGATTGTCGTCGGCACATCCGCCGCCTACGTGTATCTCTCTGGCGGTGACGGTAGCGCCCGGCTTCTTCACAGCGCATGGCCTCAACGCGGCGTCTATTATGAGACCGCCGCCGTGATTATCACGCTGATCTTGATGGGCCGTCTGCTGGAAGCACAGGGCGAAACGCAGCACTGGAGCCGCCATCGAGAAACTAATCGGCCTGCAACCCAGAACGGCGCAGGTGCTGCGGAACGGTCAGGAAGAGGATGTTCCGCTGGCGGAGGTACATGGTGGGCGACCGCTTGCTGGTACGGCCCGGCGAGAAAGTACCGGTGGATGGCGTCGTGATTTCAGGGCACTCCTGGGTAGACGAATCCATGCTGACGGGCGAGAGCCTGCCCGTGGAAAAGCAAGAAGGCGCAAGCGTTACAGGCGCGACCCTCAATCAACGGGGCGCGTTTACGATGGAGGCAAAGCGGGTCGGTCAGGAAACCGTGCTGGCTCAGATCGTGCGGATGGTAGAACAGGCGCAGGGAAGCCGCGCGCCGATTCAACGGCTGGCCGATGTGATTACCGGCTATTTCGTTCCGGTCTGTTCTGATGCTGCTCGGTCGCCACGTTTGTCGGCTGGTACCTGCTGGGGCCGGAACCGAAGTTCCTGCATGCGCTGCTCGCCTTCGTCGCCGTCCTCATTATCGCCTGTCCCTGCGCGCTCGGATTGGCGACACCGACAGCTATTATGGTGGGAACAGGGCGCGGCGCGCAGATGGGCGTCCTGATCAAAGATGCGGAGGCGCTGGAAACTCTACATAAAGCGTCAGATGGTCGTACTGGACAAGACCGGGCACCATTACGGAAGGCAAACCCACGCTGACCGATTGCTCGTCGCGCTCGGGGATCAAGGAAGCCGATCTGCTGCGTCTGGCCGCTTCGGTCGAGCGGAGCAGCGAGCATCCGCTGGCGCGCAGCGATTGTCGCGGAAGCGTTGCGGCGTGGAACTCGTATTGGCCGAAGCGAAACGTTTTCAATCGCTTGCCGGGCAGGGAGTCGCAGGCTATTATGGACGGTCATGCCGTGGCTATTGGCAATGCGACGTTTCTTGTGGAGCGAAACATAGACATCTCACTCTTTGAAGACGACAGGGTACGGCTTTCTGGAGAGGGCAAAACCCCCATGCTCGTGGCGTTCGATGGCAAAATTTCGGGTTTACTTGCCGTTGCTGATCCCGTCAAGGCCACTTCTCAGGCGGCCATAGCCCGTCTTCACCAACTAGGTATTAAGGTGATGATGCTTACGGGCGACAATCGCCGCACGGCAGAAGCGGTAGGCCGACAGGTTGGCGTGCAACAGTTGGAAGCGGAGTTAAGGCCTGAACAGAAGGTGGAGACAATCAAGCGGCTACAGGAGGAAGGGCAGATAGTCGCCATGGTCGGCGATGGAATCAACGACGCGCCCGCACTGGCGCAGGCCCATGTGGGAATCGCCATTGGCACGGGAACCGACATCGCCATCGAGGTCGCCGATGTGGTACTTCTGCGCGGCGACCTGAACGGCGTCGCGGACGCCATCGCGTTGTCGCGGGCGACCATGCGCAACATCCGGCAAAATCTCACCTTTGCCTTCGGTTACAACATGCTCGGCATTCCCGTGGCGGCGGGGCTTCTGTTTCCTTTCACCGGCTGGTTTCTGTCGCCTATGCTCGCTTCGGCGGCGATGGCGCTGAGCAGCGTCTCCGTGGTGACCAACGCCCTGCGGCTGCGAGGGTTTACACCGGGTACATTGCCTCGAACGAGCCACAATGAGGAAGGTTCGGCCATCCGCGTAACCGTCACGGCTCCCTTTCAGTAACAACGTATTCCGAATGGATGTCGGCAAGGAACGGGAGGGCGCTGCGATACTCCAGCAGTGATGACAGGTTCAGGTCGGCGCTGATAAGACATTCGCCATTGCCCGCTTCAGCAAGTATCTCACCGCCCGGGGCAATGATGAGGCTGCGTCCATTGTAGGTAAGCTTAGGATCGACACCACAGCGGTTTACACCGACCACATACGCCTGATTCTCGATGGCCCGCGCTCGCAACAGGGCAATCCAGTGCTCGATGCGCGTCTGCGGCCAACTTGCGATCACCGTGTACAACTGCGCGCCACGCTGGACTGCGTTGCGGAAGATTTCGGGAAAGCGCAGATCGTAGCAAATGAACGGCGCGACCTGGAATTCGCCGCAGGAGAACACGACCGGCTTCTCACCGGCAGAATAGTGAACCGCCTCGGCCCCGAGCGTGAATGGGTGAATTTTGGTATAGCGCGCGATCTCCTTTCCTTCCGGGTCGAACGTAAGCGACTGATTTTTGCCCAGACCGTCTATACCACGCATCACCACACCACCGGTCACGTAAGATTCGATGCTCCCGCGCCGTCTCTGCCAGGAACCGCTCGCTCTCGCGAGCCTCGCCCTCGTGGATGGCCTCCACGTTCATGCTGAAGCCGGTCGAAAACATCTCCGGCAGCACCAGAAATGCTCCCTCCTGCGGAGGCAACGTCGCCAGCAGCGTCCGTACCCGATCATGGCTGGCGGCCTTGTCTTCCCATACGCAATCCAACTGACAGCAGATCACTTTCATTGCCGTTCCTCCCGCGCCAGCGCCTTCAGCCCGGCGACCAGTCGTCCAAGTCCCCTCCGCACACTGTCTCCTTGCGCAGTGCGGCGTAAGAGACCCGCACAACGCACTCCTCCTCTATGCCGAAAGCCATGCCGGGAATTACGGCCACGCCATGTTCCCGAATCAGTCGTTCCACCAGCGCCATCGGGTCGAGACGGGTATGCACTTTAAGCAACAGATAGAAAGCGCCGCGCGCTTCGGGCACGGTGCAGATGTCGGTGAGCCCCGCCAGTTCATCCTGAGCGATCCGACGCACTTCGGCGATGTTCTTCAGATGGGATTCGCAGTAGGCGCGTCCCGCCTCCAGCGCCCCCAGCGCTGCGAACTGGGAGATCACAGGCGGGCAAATCAGTACCGTATCTTGTATCTTGGCGATAGCGACCGACAGGCTTTGCGGCACCGTCATAAAGCCGATGCGCCAACTGGCGAAGCCATACGCCTTTGAGAGCGAGTAGAGAGAGAGCGTATAGGCCGCACTGCCGGGGAGCGCGCCCGGCGAAAAACTACGCGCGCCGTCGTAGGTGAAATACTCGTACGCCTCATCGTGGATATGGTAGAGTCCCCGCTCCCGACAGAGCGTATTGACCGCGCACAACGCCGCCTCGGAGTAGACCGCCCCGCTCGGGTTGTTGGGCGAGATGGTCACGATGGCACGGGTGCGCGGCGTTACCGCCGCGGCGACTGCCTCCGGCTGCAGTTGGTACTCCGCATCCGTAGGGACCAGAACCGGCTTGCATCCCGCCAGCGTGATCGCCATCTCGTGGTTGAAATAGTACGGGGTCTGCAGCAGGATCTCGTCTCCCGGCTCCGCGATGGCGAGGATGGCGTTCTGGAAAGCCATGTTGCTTCCCGCCGTCACCACGACCTCCGCTCCCTCCAGGTCCAGTCCGTTCTCGCGTGCGCAGCTTATGTACGAACGCCTCGCGCAACGCGGGGATGCCCTGTACGGGCCGGTACTTGTGGTTGTCGGGGTCCGCCAGAAACTGCTGGATACGGGCGATCGCTTCTGGAGGCGGGCCGTAGTGGACTACCCCCTGTCCTAAAGAGATGGTTCCGGGATGCTGCTGGATAAGTTCCGCCACCACCGGAATAATCGGCGACTGCACCGCCCGAACCCGCGCCGAATCCCCCGGCCAGGCTGCTGCCTCGCTCTTTATCATGGAATAAATGCACCCTCTGACAAAGCAAAAACCCGGTACAAGTCGTAGACTTTTACCGGGTCGTTTCAGTAGCGGCCATGAGAGCACCGGGGCTCGAACCCGCGACAACCCTCCTTAAAAGGGAGGTGCTCTGCCAACTGAGCTATACTCTCACATCAGCACCGGTCTATGTTACCCCAAGTCCCCTGCAATGTCAACGGTCTCGGCTCGCTGATACTGCAAATTCAACGCAAAACGTCGTCCTGAGCGGCCTGTGTCTTGAGTTGGCACAGGCCGCAGCAAGCCCCTTAACGTTGCATCAGTTTCGTCAGGACATCATCCAGAATCAGGGTCTGTTCCCGCGCAGGGCCGACGGAGAGCGTCGCGATGGGAACGCCGCCAGCTCCTGAACCCGCTCGATGAACGTCAGCGCGTTTGCAGGCAGATCCTGCATCGTGAGGACCTCGGTAACATCCTCCTTCCAGCCCGGAAGCGTCTCGTAGACCGGCCTGACAGTCGGTGCGGAAAGGCAGATCGGCGGGCAGGTCGTGCAGGTTCTCGTCCGGCGTCCGTTTGTAGGCCACGCAGATATTGACCTCTCCAGGCCGCGAAAGACATCGAGATGCCCCAGCGACAGGCAGCTCAGCCCGTTCACCCGCACCGCATAGCGCAGGATCACCGTGTCCAGCCAGCCACACCGGCGCGGCCGCCCCGTCGTCGTGCCGTACTCATGGCCCCGTTCGCGGATGTAGTCGCCGGTGCTGTCCAGCAGTTCCGTCGGGAACACCCCTGCACCGACCCGCGTGGTGTACGATTTCGCGACGCCGATCACGCCATCGATCTGCGTCGGCCCGACTCCGGTGCCGATGCACGCGCCGCCGGCGATCGGATGCGAGGAGGTCACGAAGGGATAGGTGCCGAGATCCAGATCGAGCAGCGTTCCCTGCGCGCCCTCGAAGATGACGCCCTGCCGCTCGTCGCCGCCTTGCTAGACCAGCGCTGCCGTATCCGTGCACATAGGGGCGCAGCCGCTCCGCATAGGCGCTGTACTCCGCCAGAATCGCGTCGGCATCCAGAGGCTCGACGTCCGTAGACTTTGCGTCAGCAGCACGTTCTTCTCGGCCAGCACCGTCCGCAGCCGCGCCGCAAAACGCGTCGGGATCGATGAACTCGCCCATGCGGATGCCGACCCGCGCCGCCTTGTCGACATAGGCCGGGCCGATGCCGCGCCCGGTCGTGCCGATCTTGTTCTCGCCCGCGCTGCTCTCCTGGAGTTCGTCCAGCAGCCTATGGTAGGGCAGAATGACATGGGCGGAGGCGGAGATCTTGAGGTTGTCGAAGCTGAACGCCGCGCTCTCGCAGGCCGTTCGATTTCCGTGACCAGCACGCCGGGATCGATCACCACGCCATCGGCGATGACGCAGATCGATCGCCGGATTGAGGATACCGGCGGGAATCGAGGTGGAATTTGTAGACTTCGCGTCCCGACCGTCACGGAGTGTCCGGCGTTGTTGCCGCCGCCGTAGCGCACGACCATCGCCGCATTCTGCGCCAGATAGTCCACGATCTTGCCCTTGGCTTCATCGCCCCATTGCGCGCCCACAACCACAATGTTTGCCATAACAGTCGCCCTCCATCCCCGCAGGCAAGGCTCGTCGCACGGGGCGATCCGAACCTCCCTTTTCCCTCTGCCAGGTCCGACGCGTCGGCGTGAGAGGGGATTCGGAGGCGAATGTTGTGTCCCCAAAAACAAAATGGATAGCATCGGGCTATCCATGCGGGGCCTGGCTGCACACTTTTTAAATTATAAAACGTTCCGAGGCAATTGTCAAGGTAGACATGGCGGGATTCTCTTGATAGCCCAAATGACATTCACCCCCTTGCGCGATTCTATGGGCTATGTTATGATGGACTATCTCAGCCCACAAATGTCCGCGCTTTTCACGTCCGCATCCAGTTCCTCGATAATCATTAGCCTCTATTGGCTTTCCCAGCCATAACCGCCTCGAAAGTCGCCTCGGTACGGTGTTGCTTTATTGTTAAGGAGAACGTACTCATGTCTGGATTGCACTCTTCCCATTTCCGTCTTTCTCTTGTCCTTAGCCTGCTGATTTTTCCCGTCGCATTGTCTGCCCAGTCGACATCTTCTTTCCTTTCAGAGCGGTCCTCGTTGCCTCCTTTTCCACAGTTCCCCTGCCCGTTTCGGCGGCATCGTCTCTGCCCCACCCTGCGCGCCGACCGCATCCATTCCCGTTCTCCGCTCCACCGCCTATGGCCGCCTGCCGCTCGCCTTCGAGCCTAACGTCGGGCAGGGGAACCCTCGCGCGCAGTTCGTCTGCCGTGGAGTAGGCTATTCGCTGTTCCTGACTTCCAACGGCGCGGTCATGAGTATGCAGTGTCCGACCGCCTCCTTTAACCCGACCAGACAAAAGGCCGCCTGCCTGCCCGGTATGCCTATGTCGTTAAACCCGGCCAACCCTGCCGCAGCGGTTAGCGCTCAACATGACACTCGCGGGAGCCAATCCGACGGCTAATGGGGCGGGCGAGTTCGAGCAGACAGGGCATGTCAGCTACTTCCTCGGCAACAACCGCAGCAATGGCACTGCGGCATCCCTACTTTCCGTCAGGTGCGCTATCGCAATGTCTACCCTGCCATTGATCTGCTTTACTATGGCAGCCAGCAGCAGTTAGAATACGACCTCATCGTTCATCCAGGCGCGGACTATCACCGGGCGCGACTGCAGTTTGCGGGAGCCACCAGGGTTATGCTCGATGAGGCAGGCAACCTGCAACTGAAATTGGCGGGCGGCGAGACGGTCTGGAAGCGTCCGGTGGCGTACCAGGTGGATGCCCAGTGATCACAAGCAGTGGGTGGCGAGCCGATATGTACTGGACGCCGGGAGCAAGACAGTGCATTTTGCGGTGGGCCGCTATGACCGGAAACGGACGCTGACGCTCGATCCCGGCCTCGCCTATTCCACCTATCTCGGGGGAACTCATGGAGGCTCCGGTAACGGGATCGCCGTGGACAGCAATGGCAATGCCTATATCACCGGGCAGGCGCTATCTGCGGATTTTCCCACCACCCCCGGCGCTTACCATACCGCCGATGGCAGTGTCTTCGTCACGAAGTTGAGTGCCGACGGAAAGTCCCTGGCCTATTCCACCTACTTTGGCGGCAAGCTCACGAATGGTTCCTATAACGATCTCGGTAACCAGGGCTATGGCATTGTCGTGGACAGCACAGGGAATGCCTATGTCACCGGGGTCGCCTCTTCCACCACTTTTCCTACCACGCCCGGTGCATTCCAGACAACCAACCTGGGAGCGGGCAACGGGCAGCCTAATGGCTTCGTGACGAAGTTGAGCGCTGACGGGAAATCCTTGGTCTATTCCACCTACCTCGGCGGAACGGGCGGCCCCGGAACCGGCATCTTCGGCGGTAAGTCCTTTCACGGTGACTACGGCATGGCGGTAGCGCTTGACAGTAATGGCGAGGCCTATGTCACCGGTTCCACTTACTCGATCGATTTCCCCACTACTCCGGGCACATTCCAGACCACCAACAAGGCCGGAGCGAACGGAGTCAATACCTTCGTTACCAAATTAAGCGCGGACGGCAAGTCCCTGCTCTATTCTACATATCTCGGAGGAAGCGGCCCCAGTGACAACGGGCGTGGGATAAGTGTAGACAGCACCGGCAACGCCTATGTTGCGGGCGATAGTCGCTCCTCCGACTTTCCCATAACACCTGGCGCGTTTCAGACGACCAACAAAGGGGTTGCTGCCAATCAGGCAAACGTATTCGTGACCAAGTTGAGTGCGGATGGAAAGTCTCTCGTTTACTCGACCTATCTCGGAGGAACAGGCACTATCTATCTCAGCGACACCTGCAAGGGGTTCGCGGTGGATACTAATGGCAACGCATATATCGCTGGCTCAACCGCTTCCACCAATTTCCCCATAACGCCTGGCGCGTATCAGACCACCAACAAGGCCGCCGCTTTGCGGGGGCTAAATGGTTTCGTGACCAAGTTGAGTGCGGATGGAAAGTCTCTCGTTTACTCGACCTATCTCGGAGGAAGCGCCGCAACGGGCAACGTGGGAGACCAATGCAACGCACTCGCCCTGGATAGCGACGGCAACGCGTACCTCGCGGGCTCCGCTATCTCTGCTGATTTTCCCACCACGCCCGGTTCCTTTCATAGTGCGAAGATCACGTCGAGCCGTGAGGGCAATGGATTTGTAGCGAAGTTAAGCGTGGATGGCAAATCCCTGGTCTACTCTACTCTTCTCGGAGGAAGCACCAGCAACCCTGGCTATGTGGGAGACGGCTGCTCCGCGATTGCGACAGACGGCACCGGCGGCGCCTATGTCACCGGCCTGACCTACTACCTTAATTTTCCCACCACGCCGGGCTGCTACCTTGCCGTCAACAAGGCGGCGACGTACCGTTCCACGATGCCCTTTGTGACCAGGCTCACGTTGAAACCGACGCCTTCGCGCCTCGATTTCAACGGCGACAGCCACCTCGACTTCCTCTGGGTCAATGCCAGAACGACTGCTGTCACCGGTTGGCAGATGAACGCCACCACTTTGCTTAGCGGCGTCACTATAGCCGCCAGTGTGGATAGCCACTGGAATGTCACTGCCGAGGCCGATTTCAATGGCGACGGACACGCCGACCTTCTCTGGCGCAACTCCGCTACAGGCGATCTGTCCGTCTGGTATATGAACGGCAACACGCTCATTGGAAGCGCCTATCTGGCACGTGCTGTTTCGCTTGACTGGCAACTGGTCAGCGCTGCGGACTTCGATGCCGATGGAAATGCCGACCTCCTCTGGCGCAATATCAAGTCCGGCGATGTGGTCGTCTGGTACATGAATGGCAGCACCTATCGCAGCTTTGCCTATCTCGCCCACGGCGTCTCGCTACAGTGGCAGTTGCTGGGCAGCGGCTACTTTACGGGCAGCAACAACGTGGATATGCTCTGGAGCAATATCCAGACGGGTGACCTGGCGGTGTGGGATATGAATAATACACAGCTAGTGTCGGCCTATTATGTGGCTTACCAGGTCGCTCCTGTCTGGCAGGTGGCGGCAATCGGCGATCTCGACGGAAACGGAGTGGCAGATATTGTCTGGCGTAATGTCCAGACTGGCGATGTGGCGGCGTGGCTCTTCAGCGACCCGATCACATACATCGGAGCCAGCATCGCGAGCGCCATTCCTCTCGAATGGCAACTGGCTGGTCCCAGATAAGCAAGCGACGGTCTTACCGGCGCAGGAAGCCGCCATCGGGCGGCAGCACGATCTTGCCGAGGATGGCGGAGCGGGTTGCGCCAGTGGCCGCAGGCACATTGGAAGGCCGGTCGTGCAACGTCTCATAGGCCAGCAGTGCGAACGCGATGGCTTCCTTGGCATCATCCGGCACGCCGAACTCCGAATGCGTGGTGACGCGGGCCGGAGCCAATTCGCGCCGCAGATGACCCATCAACGTCACATTATGTACGCCGCCGCCGCCGCAGATGACCGTCTCAATCGGCCCGCGCGGCAGTAAAAAATTGCGATAGGCGCGTGCGATGGTTGCTGCCGTAAACGCCGTCAGGGTTGCCAGCAGGTCTCTCTGAGCAATCCCAAGCGTTTCCGCGCGTTCGCGACAGCGGGCAGTGAATGTCTCCCCGAATTCTTCCCGCCCGGTGGATTTGGGCGGCGGCAGCGCGAAGTAGGAATGCGTTAACAATTCCGTAAGCAGTGGCATATGCACGTGGCCCGCTGCGGCCAACGCGCCGTCTCGATCATACCGTTGCTTTCCGGCGGTAAGGCGCTGCGTGAGAGCGTCTAAAACCATATTGCCGGGTCCGGTGTCGAAGGCGACGATATCCCCTATTTTTCCTCCGGCGGGCAGATAGCAGACGTTCGCGATGCCGCCAATGTTTTGCACGGCGCGCGTTTCGGTCGGGTGTGCAAACAGTCGGTAGTCGGCAAAGGGAACCAGCGGGGCGCCCTGCCCACCCACGGCCATATCCGCCGTACGAAAGTCCGCGACGACGACGCAGCCGGTTTGCGCGGCGATCACGCTCGGCTCCCCGAGTTGCATGGTTCCGGTCACATGCTCCCCTGCTATGGGGAACGGTACGGGCTGATGCCAAACCGTCTGTCCATGCGAGGCGACAGCATCAACGTCCGATAATGTAGTTCCAGCCAGAGCCACAGCCGCTTTTGCCGCCTTCGCGAACTCTGCACCCAGACGGAAATTCAGCGCCGTCAGAACTTGAAGCGGAGCATCCGGGCGACAGGCGTCCAGAATGGCCGCGCGCAATTCCGCTTCCCAGGGAACGCAGTGAAAACCGAGCAGGCTCCATTGCAGCGGTTCCCTATCCTCGATCCGTACCAGCGCCGCATCTATGCCATCCGCAGAGGTTCCCGACATCAGCCCCAGAATCGTCATCGGTCGGTCTTGCCTTGTCGGGCTCTTCTCGATGTGCGGCGTCATTCGTTGGATTCCGCCTGAAAGTTATACTCTTCCCAGGTCACTTTGCCCGCCTGCACCAACTTTTTCAAACGCTTTTGCAACGCCGAAAGCTCGCTGCGGTTCGATTTGAATTCCACAAAGACGATCTTGTCCTCCTCGAACTGCACCCCGTCCACGGGCGTACCGAGAAAGCGGAAATTAGCGGAGTCGTAGGGATAGCCTTTCATGAGCGGAAACCACTGTTCGGTGATTTGTCCGTAAGACGCCGACAGACTGCGCTGCCGGGTGCGCTCCGTCTGCAACAGCAGCAACGCCTGATTCAAACGCCGCTGAAGCATCACCACATAGAGGCCGCCGCCTCCCAGTAAAAACACAAATACGGCGAGTGCCGACTTCATCTGCGGTATCCTTTACTCCTGCCAGTCCAGCCTGCCCCCCACCGGTTGCAAATTAGGCGCGACTGTTGCCATAATAGAACGGTCTTCGCGATCCGCGAGCCAGCCGTTGGCCGTCAGGGAACGGGTAATCTATCAAACTGCGAGGTGAGTTTCTTGCCTACTTATGGCTATCAGTGTACCCAATGCCAGCACGAGTTTTCCGTGTTTCAGGCGATGAAGGACGAGCCCATCCAGGAATGTCCGAACTGTGGAGGCAAGGTCAAGCGCCTGCTTTACCCGGTCGGCGTGGTGTTCAAAGGGTCGGGGTGGTATATCAACGATTCGCGCAAACCGGACACAAGCGAAAGCGCACCGGCAACAAAAGCCGAAGCGAACGGAGGCGACAAGCCTGCCGACTTCAAATCCGAAACGAAAATCGAGCCGAAGCAAACCGAAGCTAAATCGGAAACGCCCACTCCGGCGGCTACCGCCGATAAATAGAGTGCGCCGTCTCAGATCAATGCTCTCCAGACAGGGGCATCCGTTGCAAAAGAGGAGAAAAGCCGCCTTCTCAGGTTCGCGAACCTGAGAAGGCGGCTTTGTCGTTGTCAGTCTCGTCCGTCGGGGTTGGAAGACGGACTTACTTTTTGCTTTCGATCATCATGTGGCCGGTGGCCGGGTCGTACTGCACCGTGACGTTGAGGGCATCGCGCACAAACGAGAGCGGCACGATGGGCGGCCCTTTTCGATGTACGGCGTGGCCTCCATCGTGAGCGGATGGTTGTTCACTTTCGCCTGCCGGTCACCGACCCGGAACTCGATCTCATGCGCGCTGTTGACGGCGCGCACGGTCTTCGACTTGCCATACCAGGACACCTGTCCGCCCGTATGCTCAAATATCTGACGGAACGGCGCGAGAGCGGCAGTCCCTTCTCCACCCGGGGCGCCACATCAAAGGCGATCTGGGAGTTGTCGAAGGCAACCTGGAAACTGCGCGCTTTGCCCTTGAAAGCCCCGAGTCCGACGTAGTGGTGCAGGGGCGTTTTGACGAACGCGACCGTATGGACGGGTGCGAAGGCCACGGGAGCCGCCGCAATGGCGCTCATACCGCCCAGTGTCATGCTGGGGCGCACGGCCACGTTGCCAGCGCGGCGTGGTCGCAGGCCCACATGCGCCATCCCGGCCATTTCCGACGCCGTCGGCTTCAGGTAGGTGTTGGGATCGGCAAGGAGGCCGGTCAGGCCGGTTCCCGCGATAGTTGGCGCGAACTGCTGACGTCTGGGCAGGGTGGCATCCGGCCAGCGAACGCGGAACGTTTCTCCGGCGCAATGGTGCGGATGGCGCTGTCCGGGCGCAGTATGCCCAGGTTCGGCGAATCATATCGAGGAACGGCACGGCCATCGCCGGATAGGTCGCCTGCGGCGCGCGCGTTTCGTCCAGGTCGGGGCTTGCGGCGCGCGTACCCAGGCGTGGTCCGAAATGCAGTCCGCTGGCAATCCCGTCATGCGGCGCGTCCGGCAGGAAGCCACGTTTCGGGCAGCGGTCCGCCTGCGCCCCGAACGGTCGCGGTGAGGTCACGACCTATACCGGCATGTGTTCCGCGCGCATTGAGGTCGGGAATCTCTTTCTGAACGTTGGTGAAACCGCCGGGATTGTTGACGGTCACCTGCATCGAGAGTTTTTTCACCAGCGACGTCGTCTCGCCGTCGAAGACGTCCACCGCGATGGTATGCTTGCCGTTCGGAACCCGCGACGTGTCCCAGTTATAGGTGAACGGCGCGAAGTTGGTCATCGCCAGGAAATCATTATCAATGTAAAAACTGACATAGGGCGTATGAATTGAGCTGTCCAGCTTGATCTCGATGGGAAGGACACCCTGCACCTGCGTATGGTTTTTCGGGAACAGGAACTGGGCGACGCCTGCCGTTTCTCCGCCGATATGCAGCATGGTGGTCGTGGTGGCCGTGCTGCCATCGAGGTCGGTCGCCTTGATTAAAATCTCGTGATCGCCTTTGGCAAGCAGTCCGCCTTCCAACGCGAACGTGATGGTCCCGTGTGTGTCGTGCGTATAAACGGATTTGCGCTTGATGCGCTCGCCGTCAATGAACAGTTCGATGGAGTGCAGGCTGCCTCCCCGGAACGTCACATCCAGATTGACGGCGCCTTCCGCCGAAACCTCGCCATTGCTCGCGACGGCGATCTGCATTCCGCTCGTCATCATGACGGGCATCGGTTCTGCCAGCGCGGACGGCGCTGCCGCCGCCAGCCCGGCGCTCGAGGCCAGCGCGATCACGCAAGCCATCCTCTTCATGCACGTTCCTCCTTGTCGTTCAATCCGTCGTCGTTCGGTTTCTCAGACTTGGTTTCGCCCGGTCTGGGCGTGACGTCACATAATGTCTCCGTACCGTAGCCAGCGAGAGAGCCAGCAATTGAGACAGACGCCGGTTTTTTATGGCTGCAAAAGGGTACTGCCGTAATGCGGAAATGGTGAATACTCTGTCGTGAGGTGTTGATACAGAGTACGAAAGCGCAACAGGAGCCAGGTGAACCGCGCAACTTTATCACATTGGCGCCGTGATGTCAAGCATTTCGCATAAATTTAATAGAGGGAGAGGTCAATTTATCAGAACGGACGGCTTCTTGATCGGTTTCCCCGGTAAGCGCCGTCCGTGAACGCATTCAGACGCCGAGGAATAGCTTAATGTGTGGCAGCCTGGGGCGCCATCGAAGCCGGAGGAGGAACCCGGTGAGCTCGTGGTAGTGCGTGGCGAAGAGGGTGCGCGCCTTGATCGTGTCGTGGAGATACTCCGCGACGCTCCAGGCGATGGACAGGCCGTCGAAGGTCGAGGTGCCCCGCCCGATCTCGTCGAGGATGACGAGGCTTTTCTCGGTGGCGTTGTTCGCGATGTTCGCGGTCTCGTTCATCTCGACCATGAAGGTTGACTGGCCGCGCGAGAGGTCGTCGCTCGCGCCGACCCGCGTGAAGATGCGGTCCACGAGGCCGATCTCCGCGCTGGCCGCCGGGACGAAGCTGCCGATCTGCGCCATGAGGACGAGCAGCGCGACCTGCCGGATGTAGGTGGACTTGCCGGCCATGTTCGGCCCCGTGATGATGAGGAGCCGGTTCTCCCTGGCAGTCGAGCTCGACGTCGTTCGGCACGAACTTTTCCTCCGCCAGGTTCTGGTCGAGGACGGGGTGGCGCCCATCGCAGATCTGGATGCGTGAATCCTGCGTCAGCTCGGGCCGGCAATAGCCGTAAAGCCGCGCGACCTCCGCCAGCGATGCGATGGCGTCCACCGTCGCGACTCCGGAGGCCGTCTCCTGCAGCGGGGCGAGTTCCTTCAGCACGCCCTCGCGCAACTGGCCGAACAGTTCGGTCTCGAGGTGGCGCGCCCGTTCGTCTGCGCCCAGGATGCGGCCCTCCATCTCCTTTAACTCGGCGGTGATGAAGCGTTCGCCGTTCACGGTGGTCTGTTTGCGGACGTAATGGGCCGGAACGTTCTGCGAGGTTGCTCTTCGTGACCTCGATGAAATAGCCGAACACGGAGGTGTAGCGGACCTTCAGGGATTTGATGCCGGTGGCCGCTATCTCGCGCTGCTGGAGCTGGGCGATCCAATCCTTGCCATCCCCGCGGGCCGCGCGGAGCTCGTCTAGGGCGGCGCTGAATCCGGGCCGGAAGATGCCGCCTTCCCTCGTCGAAATGGGGGCGTCCTCGGCGATCGCCGACCGCATCTGGGCGACGAGCGGAGCGAACTCGCGCAGGCCCTCTCCCAGACGGGATATCGGGCCCCCGGGCCCGACCGCCGCGAGCTGCGTCTTGAGAATCGGGATTTGTTCGAGGGATTGGCAAAGGGCCAGCAGATCGCGCGCGTTCCCCCCGCCCTGGCTCAGCCGCCCAGCGGTCCGCTCGATGTCCCGCACCGACTTCAGGGTGTCGCGCACCTCGCCGAGCGCGAACGGCTCGCGAGAGGAACGCCGCGATCATCTCCTGCCGCTCCCGCAGCGGCTCGATCTGCTGGAGCGGATGCAGCACCCAGTCGCGCAGGCGCCGCCCGCCCATCGGCGTCGCCGTGCGGTCGAGCGCGGTGAGGAGGCTGCAATCCCTGGCCCCGCGCGGCGCGGCGAGTTCGAGGTTCGCCTGCGTGGCGGCGTCGATGGTGAGGAAGGCGGTGTTCCTGTAGCAGATCATCCGGGAGATGTGCCGGGTCTGGCGGTGAAGCTGGTTCTTCAGGTAATGCAGGATCGCGCCCGCGGCCCCGATGGCCCGCTCCATATTCCGGCAGCCGAACCCGTCGAGCGACTGCACCGCGAAATGGTCGCGCAGGGTGAAATAGGCCTGTTCGAGGGCGAACGCGTAGTCGTCGCACGGGAGCGTGTTGGCGACGTGCGCGAAGAAGTCGGCCTGGCTCGCCGCGACGAGCACCTCGGCGGGGCCGACGCGGGCCATCTCGTCCTCCAGTTCGGCCTCGCCGGAGAGCTCGGTGATGCGAAACTCGCCCGTGCTCAAGTCCACATAGGCGAACCCATATATGCCCTCATCGAGAAAAATGGCGGCGAGGAAATTATTCCGCTTCGCGTCGAGGAGGTTCAGGTCGCCCACCGTGCCGGGGCTGATCACCTGCGTCAGCCGCCGCTCGACGATCCTGCCCGGCTGCGGCTCGCCCACCTGGTCGCAGATGGCGACCCGCTTTCCGGCCTTGACGAGCTTGGCGATGTACCCCTCGGCCGCGTGGAAAGGGACGCCACACATCGGCGTCTGCTGGCGCTTCGTGAGGGCGACATTCAAGATCGCCGACGCCTTCACCGCGTCGTCGAAAAACATCTCGTAGAAGTCGCCGAGCCGGAAGAGCAGGATGGCGCCCTCCGGCAGACCGCTCCGGATGCTTTGGTATTGCCGCATCATCGGAGTGAGAGAATCCGCCATGATGCCTGCACTCTACCGGAAAGAGCGCGCGTCAACAGTCAAAAGAAACCCGCCGGGCGTGCGGCGCAAGAGTCTGAAAGCCCGGAGCGCGCCTCAGCGGCAGAACCACCCGAGGAGGCACCAGTTCTCAAACCATTCCTTGATGAGCACCCCCCAGTCGAGGGAGCGGCCGGATGCGAGCGCCTCGCCGCAAGCGTCCTCCAGCGTCGCGCCGCCTCGGAGCGCGGTGAGGATCTGGAATGCCTCGGGTTCCAGCCGCTTGTAATAGAGCGAATTCTCATACCGGTGCACGGCCACGAATACTTTCTCCGGTTTGGGCAGCAGCATCTTCCCCACGCGCGCTTTCGGGCCCGCATCCACCGCGTTGCTCGCCTCGGCCCGTAGAGCCCCTTTTTTCACGGCCAGGACGCAATCGTCCACCGGAAAGTCCAGGGCGAGCAGGGAGAGATACGGCTGCAGGCTCAGGCGGAGCGCCGCGGGGTCGGCCCCGAGGAGGTTGTCGATATCCAGCACCGGCCTCGCCTCCCCGTCGAACGCGACCACCTGCGCCCACTCGAAGCGCGCCATGTCGAGCGCGAGCCCGCGGCGCGGCTCGATCCATTGCGGCTCCTCGATGAGAAAATTTTCGAGCCGGCTGCCGAGGTTCCGCAGCGTGAAAGAGCCCGAGGGATACCGCGCAAGATATTCACGCGCAAGACGCCGAAACTTCCTCTCCCCGAGCACCGCGCTGAGGCCCGGGTAGTCCTCGTAAAAACATCCCAGGACGCGAAACCAGTATTGCCGATTGTAAATCTCCAGCCGCTCGAAAGAAGTGAGCCGGTCGTTCGGCTTGATGAACGTCGCCGCGTGGTCGGCCATACTGCCGCCATCGGCGGCTTGCGGCTGCATGCGGTCGCCCTCCGTCAACGGACGAAAGAGCGCTCCGGCCATGGTGCGCTGCAGCTCGCGCAGCGGCTCCAGCGAACCGGCCTCCGACGCCGTATCCCGCGCCCTAGGCGGGAGAACCCGAGGTCTCGAGGGCGTGGATGAACTGGTTGGCCTTGAGGGCTTCATTATGGACTTCGTCGAAGGACGGGATGCGGTCGTCCCATTCGAGCAGCGTGGCCGTGACGCCCGAGAGCCGGGTCGCGTGCGCGTAGAGTTCCCAGACGGGGTCGAGCACCGGGTGGTCGTGCGTATCGAGGATGTATTTCTTAAATTTGGAATGGCCGGCGATGTGAATCTGGCCGACCCGGTTCGCGGGAATGTTGTCCAGGTAATCGTACGGATTAAACCCGTGGTTTTTCGACGAGACGTAGATGTTGTTCACGTCCAGGAGAATGCCGCAGTCCGCCGCCTCGACGACCTCGGACAGAAACTCCCATTCCGTCATCTCCGAGGCGTGGAACTCCGCGTAGCTGCTCACGTTCTCGACGCAGACGGGCGTCTCGGTAAAGTCGCGCACCTGGCGAATCTTTTCCGCGGTATGCCTGGCCGCCGCGAAAGTATAAGGCATCGGGAGAAGGTCGTGCGTGAACCGCCCGTCAACGCTGCCCCAGCAAAGATGATCGGACAGCCACGGAGTCTTCGTGCGCCGGACGAGCGTTTTCAGCCGCTTCAGGTGCTCGCGATCCAGCGGATCGACCGAGCCGAAATACATGGAGACGCCGTGCTGGACGACGCGGTACTGCTCCAGAATCTTGTCGAGCACTTCGAGGGGACGGCCGCCGTCCACCATGAAGTTTTCCGAGATGATCTCGAACCAGTCGACGACCGGCTTGCGCTCCAGGATGTGCCGGTAGTGCGGAACCCGCAGCCCGATGCCGATGCCGTAATCGCTGAAGCCGTTGAAGACATTGGCGGGCATGCGGTGCGCGGCGGGCGGGAGAAATTCGTGAAGCGGAGAGGCGGACCGCGGCGCAAACCGCGACCCGCCCTCCAGTCGGAGTTCCTTAGAGGAACATCATCGGCTTGTTCGTATTGCAGCCGCCTTTGCCTTTGCAATCGTTCTTGCCCTTGCAGCTGTTGCTGTCGCCTTTGCAGCCGCCCTGGCCCTTGCAGTCGTTCTTTCCTTTGCAGTCGTGCTTGCCCTTGTCCGAATCTTCCATCTTCTGGAGGAGGGTGCCCGTCTTGGAGGTCGGGAGCGTCAGCGCGTGCGCCCTGACCGCCGTTCCCGTGAACAGACCGGCCATCGCCGCGCCTACGATCATTGCTCTTGTGGATTTCGTCATTGTGTAACTTTCCGTGTTTTGGTTTCTCGTATCTGTCCGACCTCTTCCACGGCGAGACCGCAAAGAAGCGAACAAAAGCTTCAGGGTCCTATGCGACCCATGTGGTTTGGAAGATGCAGCTATGGACCGCTTTATTCCCGATGATTGTCTTTTAATGCGCCAGCGGCGTCAAGGGAGGAACCTATTCCTGGCCTCGGGATTTCCATGATTCAGAGGCCCGGCTCCGGAGTCTCGGAATCGCCAAACGCGCGGCTTGCCGACGACGATCCCGCTGATCGAATTTGCCGGGATCGGTGTCCCGATCTTTCCAACCCATGCGCTTTTTTGATCGAACGCAGCATTTGCTCGACAAGCAGCGAGAGACCATACCAAACTTGTTTCCCTTGAATCGCGAGGAATACCCCAAATACAGTACGCCGGGCACAAGGAATGCTGGATGCGTCGCAGCACAAAAGGGAGCCGAAATGTTCCCAAAAGCGCGACGGTAGACTGCGATATGCGCACTTTGAGGCACTTTGGTAATTATACTGTTGATTAAAAACACAGAGTTTTGGCAAGATTGAGACTTCGATAGATATATGGAGATATTTGCCCAACAGGGAAAAATGGGGGTTCTCGACGCGCTTTCGGGTGCGCCCCGGGAGCAGGCTACCGACCGCAATATGCCCGTTCGGGCTCTCTGCTGGAGTCTCGTCGGGGACTCGATCGTCGTGTTTTGCGCCCTGTCGATCAGCGTCTGGCTCCGGTTCGATACCAAGCTCGCCCTCCTCACCGGTTTTCCGGAACATTACATCCTGCGCAGCTACAGCCGGCACATCCTCTTCGGCACCTTTTCGTTGATCGCCCTGCTCGCAAATCTCCGCGTCTATAAGCGGGGAAACCTGCTGCGCCACCGGCGGCTCGCCTTCTTGATCGTGAAGGGATGCTGCCTCTGGTTCCTCGGTTTCCTGAGCCTCGACCTCATCTTCCATTTCCAGCCCGCCATCTCCAGGCTCTACGTCGCCCTATGCGCCTCCACGTCAATCGCCGGCCTCCTTTGCTGGCGCGGCTTCTTCAACGGCTGGCTGCGCAGCGGCAGGATGGCGCAACACCTGCGCCAGCGCATCCTCCTCATCGGGTGGAATGAAGACTGCCAGCGGCTCGCCGAGACGATCGGGGACGACTCGCGCCACCCGTTCGAGATCGTCGGCTGCGCGCTCTCGCACATCCGCGTCCAGCAGGAGCCGCCCGAAGGCATACGGCACCTCGGCTATTACCCGGACACGGAGCGCATCCTGAACCAATATGCCATCGACATGGTCATCCTGAGCGACCTGGACGCCGAGCGGGAACGCATCGTCGAGCTCGCGAACCTCTGCGAGAAGCAGATGGTGCAGTTCAAGGTCATCCCGTCCTACTTCCAGATCCTTGTCTCCGGCCTGCATCTCGAGACGGTGAACGGCGTGCCCATGCTCGGCGTTTCCAAGCTGCCGCTCGACCTGCTCTTCAATGTCATCGTGAAACGCGCGGTCGATATCTGCGGCTCGATCGTGGGCCTGGTGCTTTCCGCGCCGCTCATAGCGGTGCTCGGCTGGCTCGTGCGCCGCGAATCGCCCGGGCCCGTCTTCTTCAGCCAGGAGCGGATGGGGCAGAACGGCAGGCCCTTCTCGATGTTCAAGATTCGCAGCATGGTGGTGGGCGCCGAGGAGACCGATCACCTCAACCAGTCCACGCTGCGTTCAGACGGGCGCCTGCTGAAGATCGGCGCTTTCATGCGCAAATGGAATCTGGACGAGACCCCGCAATTCTGGAACGTCCTGAAGGGCGACATGAGCCTCGTGGGCCCCCGCCCGGAACGGGTCTTCCACTCCGAGAAACTGCGCGACGAGATACCGCACTACAGCGCGCGGCACAACGTAAAACCCGGCATCACCGGCTGGGCGCAGATCAAGGGTTTCCGGGGCGACACGAATCTCCACGAGAGGATCAAATGCGACCTCTTCTACCTCGAGAACTGGAACCTGTTGCTCGACGTTCACGTGATGCTGATGACCTTCGTGAAGCGGGATAACGCCTACTGAGCGCTCCGGCTCCCGGCGCTCTCTTCCGCCAGGTCCAGGAATTCCCGCACCGCGGGCCAGCGCGCTTCCATCGTCTGGGAGGTTCTTCTCAGCAGCGCCGCGTTCGCCCGGAGCCGGTCGAGTTCACCGCTCGTCTGGTACAGGTGGATCAGCGCCGCCGCCATCAGTTCCGGCCGCCGGGGCGGCACCAGGATGCCGTTGAATCCGTTTTCGACGATCTCGCGGTTACCCAGGACATCGAACGCCAGCAGGACGCAGCCGGCCGAGATCGATTCGAGCGTCGAGAGCGGGCAGCCCTCCCCCCAGAGCGGATCCTTCCCAAGGTTCATTCCGAGGAAAACTTCGCACGATTGCATTCCCGCCAGGACCTCCGCCTCCGTGCCGCTCAGGAGAAAAAAGTCGAGCTCAAGACCCGCGGCGCGTGTCGCCTCGCGGAGAGACTCGATGGTCGCCGCGGTGTCCGGTCCTTCCTCCATGTAACCGGCGCGCCGCGGCCTGCGCTCCGCATCCGCGGGGAACCAGAGAGCGTCGTCGATCAACAGCGGCAGGTTCGTGCACGGTCGGTCGAAATGGGCCATGTGCCACGCCTGGATCGTCCGCGAGATCCCCGCCGCCCGCCGAAGCTTCGTCCGGTACAGGCGCGCGAGAGCCGGGAAATGCGAGTGCTCCGTCCAGGCCAGCTCCATGTCCCAGAAATACACCGCGGGGCATTCGCAGAGGAACCCCGAAGCCGTGGCCCAGGAGGTGATGCAGCGCACCTCGGAGGCCCCCTTCAATTTTTTGCGGAATGCCGCCAGCCCGATGTGCGGCTGGTGGTCGATGAGCCACGGCTCGTAGCTGCCGTCGTAGGTCACCATGTACGCCTCGTAACCATGCGCCCGCAGCAGCTTCGCCAGGTTGTTGAGAAGCTTGATGCCCCCGTTATACTTCCAGCCGCCGTGCCGTTCCCGGTCCGTGCACGCGGAGAGGAAAAAGACCGGCTTCCCCCGCCTCGCGCGGGAGGCAGCCCCTGTCAAGGCTGCGGGGCCATGCGCACGCCTCCGCCTCACCCCTTCGGCAAACGTTTGCGCCCGCTCGCGCAAGCCGAACGCCTCGGCGGCATGGACGAAGTTCCTCCCCAGGTCCTTCGCGAGATGCGCGGGCAGCGCCGCGAACGCGAGCCGAAGCCGGCTCAACCCCTTGGCGAAGCGGAAAAAAGGGCGATCCTTCCTTTTCACAACGTTTAAGATTTCTGCGGGACGAGCGGGCCGTCGCAGATGACAAACACGGGTTCCTCCGTGAGCTTCAGCGTTCGCGCCCCCGCCGGCGCGCTCGTCTCGTTCCCCATGAGGTCAACCATGCTCACCTGCCCCGCCCCGGCCTGCACCGAGAGCGTCTTCACCCCCTTGGACGACCACGCGGCGAAGACCGTGCCGCCGCTCCCCGCGAATTCATAGAGGTAGCTCCCCTCGCCCACCGGGTGCGCGCGGACGAAGTGTTTCTTATAAAGCATGCGCGCCATCGTATTATAGGCGACGTAGGAAGGCTTCGGCGACCCGTCCGCCCGCACCATCCCGATGACGTAATCCCAATGGTCCGAGTCCGGCGCGCCGCGATCCTGAAAGTTATATTTGAAAATCTGCTGCACGAACGGCAGCCCGAGCGCAAGCAGGCTGGCCCGCACGTTATAGGCCGCGATCTGCGCCTCGCTGTATCCGCGGTTCTGCGGCACGCAGCCCATTTCCGTGATCCAGATTTTGAGGCGGCTCGCGTCGTACCGGACGAGGAGCGCCTCCAGGTTCTTCAACTGCCCGGCAAACGTCTCGCCCACGTCGGGCAGCCCCATCCCCACGACGCCGTTTGGCTTCTCGTTCGCGAACTCCGGCGGCGCATGCTGGTAGGCGTGAACGGAGATCGCATCCATGTATTTCGCGCCGCCGAGGCGGAGCACCTCCGAGGCGAACTTGAGGTCGACAGCGCTGGATGCGAGGCCGATGACCCTCAGGTCCGGATCGACCGACTTGACGCCCTCGTATGCCGCCTTTAACAGCGCGGTGTATTCCTTCGCATTCGGCGGCCGGCCCGGCCAGCCCGGCGCGATGTTCGGCTCGTTCCATACTTCCCAACACCTCACGACCGGGCCCCACTTCTTCGCGGCGGCGGCGGCGAACTGCTTGAACGCCGCGAGCGCCTCGTCCGAGTACAGGCGGCTGCCGCCCGTCATAGAGCGCATTGCAGCCGTTCAGGTTCACCAGGAGCCGCAGTTGCCGGTCGGCGGCGGGCGTCACAAAGGAGTACGGGTTCGCGGCGTTCATAGGAATGACGACCTTGCCCTTCTGCCGTTCGGAGGGGTTCCACGCGAGGTCGTCCCGTATCCACGTCGCGCCCATGTTTCGCGCCAGCGCGAGCGTGCCCGCCGCGCCGCCGAGGTTCTGGTGCATGCCCCACGGCCCCATCGCGAAATGCGTCTGCACGCCGAAAGGGCTCTCCGGCCACGGCTGCGCCTGGCCCGCGATCCACGCGAACGGCGCGCCCAGGCGCTCTTTCCCCCTGCTCGCCACGACATAGAAAACGCCGTACGCGGGCGGCGCGATGCCCACCTCCTGGAGGAACGGCTTGCCCGGCTGCGCCGCCGTCGCGCCCTTCCAGAGTTCGCGCACGGGTTCCCCCTTGTAGTTCAGCAGTTGGATGTCGCACTCCGCCGCCGAGGTGTCGGAGACCACGAGCGTGACGGAGCGCGGCACGTCGTTCTTCCCCCAGAAATACATCGGCTTGCGGTGCAGCTCGAGACGGAGCGCGGGCCCCGCCACGGCGGTGGTGGAGGCTGGGGCGGGCGTGGAGGGCGCCGTTTCTTCGTCAACAACGACGCCCGAAAGGAGGAGAGCGCCGGCCTTCAGAGCCTTGTCCGCGAGCGCCCCTTTCTCCAGGAGGATGCCGACCCGCTCGGCGGGCCCGTGCCAGACTCCGTCCGCCGCGCCGCCCCAATGTTGCGCGGAAGCGAGCGCCGTGACCGCGATCTGCTGCCATTCGTGGCCGGCTTTCAGGTAGATCCCGCTGTTGATGGGTCTGGCCCGTGGAATCGACCAGCCTCAACCCGATGGCAGCCACGTTGTCCCCCTTCACCCAAAAGGAAATGCCACGGATGCCGGCGCCGGCGGGGGCGAGCTGTTTCCAGACGCCCACGTAATTTCCGCCGCCCGAGAAATTCCCTCGCACCGCCAGGCTGGAGTCTCCCGGACGCGGCCCTTCCGCCGTTCGCGCGCTGTCCCCGCGCGCCCCGGGAAACTCGGGGCCGAGCGAAAGCTTCCAGCCATCATCGCCCCGCGAGAAAAGACCGAGCGAGACAGGCGCGGGAGCGGCCAGGGCGACGCCCATGCCGAGGCATAACGCGAGCGCCAGGCAGCGGTGAATGGGAAGAGCGCGTGCGGACATGCGACCTCACAGGACGCCGGTGGTCTGCCTCGCCCCGGGCGCGGGGGTTGCGCCCGCGGGCCTGCCTGCCTGGGAACAATAGAGCTCTTCGATGCGGCGCACCGTGAGATCGAGCCGGAAATTCTTCTTCACGCGTTCGCGTCCGCTCCTCCCCATCCGTGCGCGGAGCCCGGGGCTTTCGATCAACTCGACGAGGCGGGCCGCGATTTCTTCCGGCGAGGGCTCGCAGAGGAAACCGGTCTCACCGTCAACGATGAGATCCACCAGCCCCGTGACGCGCGTCGCCACCACCGGCAGCGACATCATCATCGCATCCGCAGCGACGTAGCCGAAAGATTCGTAGCGCGAGAGGATGCAAAAGATATCTGCCTCCGCGATCAACGCATCCGCATCGGTCACCCATCCCGTCACCTCGATCTTCCGCGCGAGCGGCTCCGAGTCCATGAACCGCCGCACCTTCCGCGCCTCGCCATCCTTGTTGAATGAGCCTATCCACCGGAAACGGACTTCGGGGTGCGTGCGCATGACTTCGACCGCCGCCTGGAAAAAGAGGAGTCCGTTCTTCTGGTGCGAAATGCGGCCGCAGCTCGCCACCAGGATCGAACCGTCCGTCCGTGGGGCGGCGGCGGGGTAGCACTCCTGCGCGCGGACGTTGAGGGGAATGGTGACGATCTGCCGCGCCGGTATGCGCCATTTTCTGAAGTCCTGGGCTTCGCTCCGGGAGACCGCGATGAGGCAGTCGGTGAGATAACCCGCCATCTTTTCCAGGAACCAATAGACCCTCGAGTACAGGCACGACATGGCGTGCGGCGAGTAGAGCGTTTTCGCGCGGGGCCGCACCAGGCGCGCGGCGACCCGCGAGAGAAAGCCGGCTTTCGAACTATGGCTGTGGACGATGTCTGGCTGGAACTCGGCGACGATGCGCATGAGCCGCAGCAGGGCCGCCAGATCTTTGAGCGCATGGATGCCGCGGGCCATCGGGACCTCCCGGCAGCGGACGCCGCGCGCCCAGAGCCGGTCGATCTCGGAAAGGAAGAGCGCGTCCTTTCGACCGAGCGAATAGACGAAACAAACCTCGAAACGGGCAAGATCAAGCTCCGAAAGCAACTCCACGACGTGCCGCTTCACGCCGGCGAAACCGGGCTCGGACACGGCGAGAACCTTTACCCGCTCGGGCTCGGGGGGCGCCGCTTTCATTCCGCGGCCTTCTTTCCATTCCTGGCGCGCCAGGCCTTTGTCTCCTCCTGAAGGGCGAGATAGAACGCGCGCCGCCTTTGGGCGAGCACCGGCACGGTGTATTCGCGCGCCGTCTTGAGGCTGTGCGCGGCCATGCGATTCATGCGGGCGGTGTCCGCGACGACGGCCTCTATGAGAGCCGCGAGGCCCTCGGCGTCGTTCGGCGGCACCATGTCCTCCGCGGGAAGCAGTTCCGGGATGCCGCCGATCGTCGAGCCGATGCACGGCAGGCCGCGGGCCATCGCCTCGATCATCGCGCGCGGCACGCCCTCCTGCCGCGAGGGGAGCACGAAGAGATCGGCCGCGTCCAGGGCTTCGTACACCTCCTGGCCCGCTCCGAGCCGGCCCAGAAACTGCACGGCCCCGCCGACGCCGAGCGATTGCGCCATCGCCTGCACTTTCGGCAGGTAAACGCCCGAGCCCACAAAGGTGAACTTGAGGTTGCGGCCCCGATCCAGCAGCAGGCGCAGCGCCTTCAAGGAAATATCCGGCGCCTTGCTGAAATGGCTGAACGCCCCGACGCAGATGAGGTGGAAGGAATCCTTCTTCTCCGGGTAAACGCGCGGCTGTCCCAGCACGGCGGCGGCGGGCAGTTCGACATTCGAGCAATAGGTGGAGAACGTGCCGTTGACCGGCCTGTAACGCCGCTGAAGCGCCTCGCGTGTCACGAACGAAACGGCGCTGGCCCCGCGCACATCCTCGCGCAGGCGATGTGAGAAGAACCGGCGGAAGAACGGGCTCAAAAGGTGCGGGTGCGCCCCCGGAGAAAAAGTGTCATACGGGTCCGCCATGACTTCGACGCCGTATGGCCGCTCCGGCGCGAGGCTCTTGCGGAGGCTGCTCGCCCACGGACACGGAATCTGGAGGAAGATGGCGTCGTCGGTATCGGCCACCTTGCGGATGGCGCTTTGCAACGGAAAATAGGTCTTCGCATACTCCGCGAGGCCCACGTAGTAAGGGAGCGGCTCCGCGGTCACGCCCGGCCCGGTTGCCACGCTGTACCCTTCCGGCGGCGCTGCGACACGCTCCGCCCGGACGACGAGGCGCACGGAGTCGAATACGTCCAGAAACCGCGTGTAAGCGCCGTAATAGTCGCTCGGCAAGAGCGCCCAGAGCTGATTGTCCGGCGTGATGGCGAAACGCCCGGGATTGCTCGCAAGGACCTTCATGGCGCTTCGGAGAAGGTGGGTTTCATGTCGGTCTTGGGATGGAGATCGTGGCTGCGCACCCATCCGGCCGCGCGGATGCGCTCCAGATAACGGGAAGCATTCATCATGCGAAAGCGCCACCGCGCCCACCGCATCCGCGCGGGCGGCGGTCGCTCGGCCTCGAGGATCCGCACGACCGCGCCCCATTCCTCCAGGAGGAGCTGTGTATCCGCCGAGAGCTGGCCCGAGCGCATCCGGAACCGCGCGACCTCTTCCGGGTAATACCGAAACTCGACGCCCGCGGCGATGGCGCGCACCCAAAAATCCAGGTCGCCGCAGAGGCGCAGGGCGGGACTGAACCCTCCGAGCCGCGCGGCCACCTCGCGGCTGACCAACGCGCCCTGCTGCGTGAAAACGGCGATGCGCTGCAAGAGAAGCGCGCGAAAATAGCGGGGCGATCTTTCCACCGTTTGCAGGCCGAGCGAGGTGTTGTCTTCACGGACGTTCCGCACGTCGCCGTACGCGACGGCTCCTGAACGGGCGGGGTCGCAGTGCGCGGCTGCCACGCGGGCGACCCCCGGCATGAGCAGGTCATCGTCATTGATGTACGTGAACCAGTCCCAGTCCGAGCCGGCAAAGAGAGCACGGTTGATCGCGCCGTACATCCCCCCCTCGCGGCCCGCGTCGGCGATCACCTCGCACGCCGGGTACAGGGCCGCCAGGCGTTCCACGGCCGCGGCGGGCGCGGCGAGGATGTGCCGGACTTCGGCGGACCCACGCAACGGCAGGGCGGAGTCCACGCTCGCTCGCAGAAACGGGGAATCGCCGAGGGTGGGAGTGATGACGAGCAGTTTCATCTCAGCAGCCGCTGTTTGGCGCGCAGTATTTTCTCGAGGACTTTTTCGCCGATCGAGAACGGGCGATAGATGGCGTGCCACGTCTTGCGGTCGAAGGACGCATCTGGCCCGACCGCGGCGGGGTGCTTCAGCGGCCATTTCATCGGCCGGAGCTCCGTGCGGTGCCGGCCGAAGACGTCGTCCATGGTGTGGGCGGCGTCCGCCCGAAAGCCGAGGTTCTGGATGAGGTTATGCGCCGGGACGATACCGAGCGCGCCTTCCATCCAGCATGCCATCATCCACTGGGCGTCCCACGCGCGGTACTCGCTGAGGGAGCGTTCCGTCTGGCGGATCCAGCGCTCGTGCTCGGCGGGGTCGGGGCAGTATTTGCGGAATCGATCCGACTTCTTGAACGCCTCCCACGCGGGCAGGTTGCACAGGTCGATATCAAAGTGCCGCCATGCCCTGCGCCACGTGGCCCAGCCCCAGGTAAGCGTGTATTTGGTGAACCAGTAGCTCGTCCCTTCTCCCGCGCTCGCCGCCGGGCCGTGATACCCGGAGACGACCATGACGCGGGCGTCCTCGCGGTAGCGTTCCAGCAGCTCCTCGCAGTAGGGGAAGAACGTATCGTCCGGCAGGCAGTCGTCCTCCAGGATGATCCCCTCCGGCTCGGTGTTGAAAAACCAGGTGATGCCGCTGGAAACGCGCCGGCCCGAGCCGAGATTCTCCGCGGCGAAGTCCGTGAAGACCTCGCAGGGCCAAGAGACACTGGCGGCGCACGCGCGCGCGGCGGCGCAGAGCTCCTCTTCCCCGCGCCCAGGGCGAGGAGCGTCCGCCGCGATATAAAGCCGTGGAGGCTTCACCCGGGCGAGGACTTCCATGACGCGCCCGGTGAGATCGGGCCGTTTGAAGATGACGAGAAGGACAGCGGTTTTCATGGGCAGTGTCAGTTCTTGCCGAGACCGGCGTAGAGCCGCGCATATTGGGAGCCGACGACGCCGGGTGCGAATCTTTCGAGCACGGTCGCGCGCGTTTTTAGGGCCTCCGGATTCGCGGAAAGCGCCCACACGATGCCGGCCGCGAGGTCGCCGGGATCGAACGGCGCGGCGAGGTAGCCGTTCTCCCGGTGCGCGATGATGTCCGCCATGCCGCCGATGGCAAATGCGACGCACGGCGTGCCGCAGGCGAACGCTTCGAGGAGGGTATTCGGAAGATTGTCCTGGATGGACGGCGCGATGAAGACATCCGCCGCGGAATACGCGAGGGCGAGCGAAAATTCATCGCGCAACGGGCCGAGGGTGTGGCATACCCACCCGGATTCCTCCCGCCGCCCGCGGTCGCCCGCGCCGAAGAGGACGAATTCCGGCTTATCCCGGCCCGCGCAAAGGGTCTCCAGCGGCGCCATCGCGTCGAGGAGATTCTGATAACCCTTTCGCGCTTCGGACCGGGGATTCTCCGCGCCGAAAAGGAGGAGTGGTTTGCCGGCGGGAAGGTTGAGGATGGTCCGCGCGACATCTTTGGGGATCGGCTTGAAGACGGAGGGGTCGAGACAATTCGGGATGACCTCGATCCTCCGCCGTTGGAAGAGCGGGCTGCGCCTCGCCTCCCCCGCGAGCCAGTGGCTGGGCGCCACGAGCGTGAGATCGACCTCGCTCCACGCTCGCTGTTTGCGGCGGAAGACGCGCGTGGAAAGGTCGTTCTCCTTCTCCGACGCAAGCACGGGGCAGCGGCCGCAACCCGAGGCGAAACGCCCGCACCCGCCGTCGTAATAACACCCGCCGGTAAACGGCCACATGTCGTGCATCGTCCAGACGATGGGTTTGCGCACGCCGCGCAGCGCGCCGACATCGAGGAAGCCGTTGCCGATCCAATGGAGGTGGATCACGTCCGCGTCCTCCGTTTTTCGGAGGATGCCATTCGGGACCCAGGCAGCGGAAAAGAGGGCGCTCCGCTTGCGGGCAACGAGGTCGAGCAGGGCGCGATCCAGCGCGGGGCGCAGCAGCGCCGCCGCTTTTCGCACGCGCGAGGGCTTCCGGCCGGGGCCCCCGCCGTCATCGAGGAACCGCATGGCGGACTCGTGGCCCAAAGCGAGGAGCGAGCGATGGAGACGCCCGGCGGCGATGGCCGCTCCGCCCGTTTTCTGCCCGCTGAAATGGACGATCCTCATACGCAACCGGCCGCGGCGAGCAATTCGCGCAGCCGTTCCTCCAGGCGGGGGATGGAATGTTCTCGCAGGTAGCCGGCGGCATCCCGCGCGGGGCCCGCACCGCTCCTCGATTCCCGGCGCAATTTCCCGAGGGCCGCCAGCAACCCGGCCTCGTCATCCTGCCCGACGACTTCGCCGAGCGAAAAACGGCGCACCCGCTCTTCCATGCAAAAGCCGCGGCTGACGATGATCGGCCGGCCGAATCGCGCCGCTTTCGCCAGGAGATTGCTGCTGTGGCGGAAGTCGTGGTAGGCGGCGTAAACGACGTCCGAGGCGGCGATGAGCCGGTCGAACTCGCTGTCGGCTGCGATCGTTCCGAGCCGGAGGAGGCAGTTCTCCGGCGGCTCGGCGATGGCTCTCTTCCACATCGCCGCATCGGCGGGCTCGAAAGATTCCGCTGCGAGACGGCCTGCGAAGACGAAGAAAAAATCCCTGGCCTCCGCGCGCCGCGCCAGGCGCATCAAGGTGGATATCCCCTTTCGCGGCGTGAGCGAACCCGCCGCCACCACGACGGTGCGGTCTCCGGCGCGGCCGCGGATTTCCTCGATCCACGACGGGGGCGGAAGCAGGCGCTCCTCCGCGGGAACGATGAAATCGGGGAACGTGATGACGGGTTTCGGGCGCACATAACGCCGCAGGCTTTCGGCGGCGCCTTCATCGAGCACCGCGACTGCGCGGCACCAGCCGGCGCGCAGGGCCGCATCCGAGCGCGGGAGGATCGAACGGCGCGTCTTCCGGTCGTACCCGGGATGAAAATAGAGCGCGGCCCAGGGGTAGGGAAACAAGCGATCCACCAGCCACGGGGTGACGCCGAATTCGAACAGGCCGTCAAACATCGCAAAAAAAACGAGGTCGGGCTTCGCGCCCTTCAAGGCGGCCGGGATCGCGCGGGCGGCGGCGCGCCAGCGGGCGAGGGCGCCTGCGGCGTTCCGGAGCCGCATGACCGGAATCCCCTCGAACGAACGTGCATCCAGCGCGGCGGCGGAGAACGAGGAGGCGCGTGCGTCGTTCGCGAGCTCCCGCTCCATCCAGCCGGGCTCCGGGCAGAGGCACGTGACGCGGCAGCCCTGGTCCAGGAAGCTCCGCGCGAACTGCAGGAGCCACGCCCGGTGGTGGCCGCTCATGGAATACTCCACCAGCACGATGTTCTTCATGGAAGCCGGCGCGCGCGAGCGGCGCGGAGGCGGCTCGCGGAGGGCCACCTCATCAGGAGACCGGTTCATTTTCAGGTTTGGTGAAGGCCGGCACGGGTTCGTCGAGGAACCGGATGAGCCGCTTGCCCAGCTCCTGGCCCGGTATCTCGATGAGGTGATGGGTGATGGTGGAAATCGCGAGCGTGAGGACAAACGCGCTTCCCACGAGCAGGATAAAATCGAGCGCCGACCCTTTCGCAAACGGCCCGTGCGTCCGTTCGATCAGGAGCTGCAGGGGGTGGAGAAGGGCGAAGTGCGTGAGGTACGCGCTGTAGCTGACCTTGCCCGCATAGCGCGTGACCGGGTTCACCAGGAGCGCGACGGGCCAGGAAGCGAGCCCGCATGCGAGCAGGCCGAAGCTGATGGCGAAGATATCCTGCGTGGGCAGCCACTCCGTTTTCAAGAGCGGCGCCACCGCGCCGCCGAACACGAACGACGCCCCGAGAAGAAAACCGGGGCGGCGGAGCAGGGCGAACGTCCTCCCGTGAGCGCCTCCGGGCCGGAGTTTTTCTTTCAGCAGGAAATACGCGACGATCCCGATGGCAAAGACGGAGAGCTGCGAGGGAAGCCAGAGGTAAAGGAAAGCGAGCACGAGTTTTGACTCCGCGGGCGGGTAATGCGAAGCGATGACCGGCAGCAGCCAATGCCGGAGCGCCACCCCGAAAACGAGCGCGACGCACCAGAATCCCGCCGCCTGCCGCAACGAGCGGATCGAGAGGAAAAGCAGCGGCAGCAGCGCGTAAAAGCCCATCTCAACCACGATCGACCAGCCTCCGGGCACCACGCTGTTGATGTATTCCGGCCTCCACCCATGGACGAAACACGCCGTGGCCGCGATCATGTTCGCCGTGATGCCGTCCGGCGCCCAGTAATTCGGCCCCGTCCCCCACGCCACCATGTAGAAAATGAGCGCCAGCCAGAACATGGGCGCGACGCGAAAGAAGCGCCGGATGAAAAACGCGGCGAGCGGGCGTTTGTCCCGGCCCCGGCGGGATTCCATCGAGAGGAAGAGCGTGAGCGCGGAGAGGACAAAGAAGAGCTGCACCCCAAACGGCCCGCGCCAGGTGATGTGGCCGAGAAGCGCGCCGGGCGCGGCTTCGTTGGACGCATGGGTGATGAGGACGCCGAGGAAGGCCCAGCCGCGAAGCGCGTCGATGAAGCCGAAATGGCGCACGGGCCCGGCGGAGACGGAGCGCTCTACCGGCATATCTCCCTCAGCCCGCGCGCGCGGATTTCGTTGAAGACGCCCACCGAAAGGCCGATGCCAATGGAGAAATAGTGGTCGTAACCGCCGCTCATCGCGAGAATGAGCGCCCACCCGAGGATGCCCGGGAGCGTTACCAGCAGGGCGGTTCGCATCCTGGGGTCGAGCGACAGCGGGCGGACGAGGGCCTGGATGTATTTGTACGGAAGGAAGAGATACAGAAAAGCTGTCACGGCCAGGAACGGAAGGAGGCCGAACTTCAGCAGGAATACGAAGATGCCGATGTGGAGGCTGATGGCCGTGTATTCAAACGTGCTGTCAAAGGAATAGCCAAGGCCGCCGCCGAGGACCGTCTTGACCGGACCGAGATGCCGGAGCGCGTCGCCCAGTTCGACAAAGCGGTCCATGCCGCTGTCGATGTCGTTGGATTTCCAGCGGTCGGCGAGCACGGTGCTGTTCGCAAACGCCAGGCCGAAAAAGGTGGCGGCCACCAGCACGCCCGCGACGCAGACCAGCCCCGCCACCCAGATCGCCGAACCGCCCAGGCGCAGGGTGATGACGTCGCGGTTCCGCTTGAACATGAGGCTCGGAACGGCGAACGCGCACACGACCAGCAGCGCGAGGGACAGGCTGCGCGTGGCGCTGAGCATCACGGTCGAATAGAAGAAGAGGCACACCGCGGCCATCGCGCCGCCGAAATAAAAGACATTCCTCAACGCGCACAGGGAGAAGACCAGGCCGAGCAGGACGATCATCATGTCCGAGTAATTGAAGACGCCGATGTTCCAGATGCGGTCGTTGGAGAGGTACGCGTCGTTGCTCACGCCTCCCTGCGCGCCGCGCGCGCTCAGGTAGAGGACGGCGCCGGCTATGAGGCAGAGCGCGAGGATGTGGGCGCACGGCCGGGCGGCCTTCATGATGAGGTGGAACGCCGCGAACCCCGCCACTCCCCACATCCAGATGCGCAGCTCCTCGCGCAGCCAGCCGAACTCATTGCCGAGAAGGATTCCCAAAAACGAATAGCCGGCGAGGAAGCCGAAAAAGACGAGGCCCGTTTTGCTGGAAAGCGCCCGGCGGAACTCCGCGTCCGTGCCGAATGCAAACCCGAGGATGAGAACGAAAGCGATATCCGGCGTGGGCAGGCCGAAGAAGCGGACTTCCTCGATCTCCTCGACGCCGTGCTGGACGCCGATGTTTATCCAGTCCGGATAAACGAAAAGGCCGATTGCCGCGTACACGATCGCCAGGCCGATGAGCGTCACCGGGAGCGAAGAGCGAACCGGCGCGCGGGCGGGCATCGGCGGCAGCTCTGGCATGCCGCGCAGGATGGGAGTTGCTTCGACAGGGGGGTGGAGCGCGGGGTTCATGTGGCGGGCCCGAAGATCATCGTGATGGCCGGCGTCGGAACCGGGAACCGCTGTGTCACGCGCTCCGCGGCGCGCCGCAGGGTGGCAGGCGCATCGCTCCCGGGGAACAGCGCCCTCTCGAGGCGCACGACCATCGGCAGGAAGAGAGCCCCGAACGCCGCGCCGATGAAAAGGCGTTCCACGATGCCGCTGCCCGCGCGCGCCTCATAGACCCAGAGGAGGATCGCCGCCGCGTAGAAAAAGAGCGGCGCGAGCATGGGACTCAGAATTCTCCACGGCACCGAGGCGAGCGGAATCCCTTTCCAGAATGCGGCGTAGAAAAACGCGAGCGGCAGGAAGAGCCCGAGCTGGCCGGAGACGGCCCCGGTGAAGCCGAACCAGCGGCCGAGGAAAAACATGGGCGGAAGAATGCCGAGCGTGCATAGGAAATTATAGAGCGTGGGCAAGCGGACCCGGTCGGTCGCGTAGGCGAAATTCCACGGCACGATGGACTGCGCCTGGAGGATGCCGACCAGCGAGAAGATGAGGATGTAAACGCTGATCCTCGTCCCGAAATGTTTGCCGACGATCAAGTCCAGCACGGCCGGCCCGACCAGGATCATGGTGGAATAGAGCCAGATGGATACGACCGAGAGGAACCAGCGAATCTTCGGCTCGATCCTCTCCATCAAGGCCGTCTTCGTGTCCGCCTCGGCGCAGAGCATCGGGAAGAGATAGCCCGCCTGGCCGGTGAGGATGAGGTGGACCAGCTCATAGCCGCGTTTGCCCATGGTGTAGAGGGGCAGTACGGCCGCGCCAAACATGGAGGTGACCAGCACCCGGTCGGACTGGCCGAGCAGCATCGTCCCGAGCGAGGTCAGGTACGTCCAGCGGCCGAGCCGCCACAGCTTGCGGAAGGTCAGCCCGTCCCAGCCGGGGAACGGGATGAACCCGGTGAGCCGGCGCACCATCTGCGCGAGCACCGCGAAGTTCGCGACCGCCATCCCCGCCGTGATGAGCCCGGCGGTGAGGACGGTGGGGAAAGCGCGCAGCAGGAGGATGCCGAGGATGCCGTTGAGGAGATCGAAAAGGAGGTTGCGCTTCGTCAGAAAATCGAAGCGCTGGTAGGCCTCGAGCACGGTCATCATCACGCCCGAGAGCTGCCGCAGGACGACCGTGAGCCCCATCAGCCCGCAGAAGATCCGGGCGACGGCATGATCCCCGCCATATTTGGTCCACTGGATGATCCACGGCGATCCCAGCAGGAGAAAAGCCAGGATGAGCCCGCCAAAACTCGAGGAAACCGTGACGCAGGTGCCGATGACCTCGCGCACGGCCCGCTCGTCCTTCTTCGCCTGCGCCTCGCTCAGGTACCGGATGGCGGCAACCCCGAAACCGAGGCCCGCGATGCCCGCCGTCATCGCGGTGAGGGCGGTGACGGCCAGGACGAACCCGGCATCGCCGATCCCGAGCCAGCGCACGGTGAGACCAGCAAACAGGAGGTTCAGCACGGCGCTCCCCGCGGAGCCGATCCCCGTCCAAATGCTGTTCTTGACTACCTTGTCGAAAAAGGCGCTCACGACGTTGGGAGAAGGGTATGCCCGGGCACGTCGAGACCATACGGCATCAACGGATTTCGGGGAACCTTACGCGGCCGCCCCGGTGTTCTCGGCATAAACGTCTTCGTCCCCGTACCCGCCGACGGAATAGTGGTAGTGCTGCATCCTGCCGCCGCGGCGCGGGAGGCAGTTCAATACGACGCAGATGTCTTTCCCGCCCGCGCCGGTGATCTCGTGCAGGGCGCGCTGGACGGCCCGGACCGACGTGGAGTCCGCGCGCACGACGAGGCAGATGGCCTGCACGTACGTGAGGAGCAACAGGCTGTCGCTGACGGCGTTGATGGGGGCGCTGTCGATGACGATGCGGTCGTACCGCTCCATCGCTTCCTGGATGATCGCGGCCATCCTGTCGCCCCCGAGAATCTCGGAGGGCCTCTGGGAAAGCGAGCCGGCCGTCATGACAAACAGATTCTCGATGGAGGTCGGCCGGACGCAGTCATTCATGCGCTTCTTGCGGCTGAGACAATCGGTCAAGCCCGACTGCCGCGGTTTGAAGCCGAATGCGCGGTCGATCCGCGGCCGGCGGAGATCGGCGTCGATCAACAATGTGCGGTGCTCCTGCTGCGCGAGCGCCACGGCGTAGTTCGCCGAGCAGAAGCTCTTGCCCTCGCCAGGAACGGCGCTGGTAATGAGGACGACCTTCGGCGCCTCTCCTCCCCTGACGGCGAGCGCGGTGCGGAGCGAGCGGAACGATTCGGCGATGGGCGAACGCGGGGTGGCAACCAGGGCCAGGGACTTGCTGTCGAACTTCTCGTTCTTGCTCTTCGGGATGGCGGCGATGACGGGCAGGCCCGTCTTGGCCTCGACCTCGTCCACCGTCTTGAACGAACCGTCCAGGGCATAGAGGAGGAAGGCCAGCATGCAGCCGAGGAGGATGCCCGAGAGAAACGCCATGGCCAGGGTGGTGGCTTTCTTGGGCGAATACGGCTTGATCGGCACGACCGGCGGCTCGACCAGTTGGACGTTGTTCTGAACGATGCCCTTGGTGATGTCGGCCTCCTTCAGCCGTTTCAAGACGGCCTCGTACAGCGCCCGGCTGGAATCGACTTCGCGGCTGATGACGTTATACGGGATGGAGAGTTTGCTCAGCTCCAGGGCTCGCGCTTCGGAGGCCTTGAGGGCGTCCTGCAATTTCTGCTCCGTGTTCTGGGCGGCCTGGTAGGAAGTCTTCAAGCCGTTCGCCGCTTCGAGGATTCCCCGGTCCAGGCTCTTTTGCAAAGCCGCGAGCTGGCTTTGGGCCTGGATATATTTCGGATGCTCGGACCGGTAGCGCTTGCTGAGGTTCGCGATCTCCGCTTCCTGGTCGATGACCCCCTTGCGGAGCTCGACGACGGCGGGCGAAGAGGCGATGGTGGGAATAGACAGGAGTTCGAGCGGAGGATGGCCCGCGAGGCTCACCGACTGGTCGTACTCGGACTCGGCGGAGAGGCGGTCGTTCTTCGCCTTCGCCACTTCGAGATTCAATTCCTTGAGCTGGTCAACGACGATGTTCTGGCTGTCCTCCAGGGAGACCGCATCGTGCTTCTCCATGTATTGCTGGAGGGACTCCTCGGAGACCTGAACGCGTTTGCGGAGGACTTCGGCCTCGTCGCTCAGCACCTGGTTGGCCTGGTTCATCACGTTCAGGCGCCGGTCGATGTTTTCACGGACGTATTCCTGCACCGCGTCCTGGGCGATCCTCGATGCGTTTTGGGGATCGGTGTAATTCACCGAGAGATCGATGAGGCGGGTGCCGCGCCGGAGTTTTGCGACGACGATGCCGTCCATCTTGCGGGCGATCTGGTCGTCGTTATACGGGGCGCCGCCTTTCGGGAAGTAGTGCGGGTTCTGCACGATGCCATCCTCCTTGGCGAGGCGGACGAGGAGGCCGGGGCTCGTGAGGCTCTGCTCGATGGTCTTGAGGTACTCCAGCGTCCGCGAGTCCTCCTGTTTCACGTCCTCGATGTTCACGGTCTCCTGCTGCGTGTCGGAGGCGACCTCGACGACGGCGGTGGCCCTGTAGGTCTTGGTGGCGGTGAGAATGTGGAAGGCGCCCAGCCCGACGAGGACGACGGTGCAGAGCGCGATGAGCCAGAGCCGTTCCCGCAGGGCGAAATAGACGATCCCCAGGTTCAGCGCCGCGGCCGGCCCCGAGTCCTGCCCGTAACCGCCGTATGTCCCGTAGGTGCCGTATGAGCCGTAGTTTGGCTGTTGGTCTTTCATCAGAATACGCTCTCTCCGACCGTGATGATGTCCCCGGGGAGCACCTCGACGGTCTTTCCCCTGTCCTTCGCCATGGCTTTCGCGTTCAGCTTGATGATCTCTTCGGAGCCGTTGACGACCCGTTTCAAGGTGATGTTGCTCTGGTTCGCGATGCGCGTGAAACCGCCGGCGGTGCCGATGGCTTCCAGGAGGTCGATGGAGTCCTGGTAGAGCATGCTATACGTACCCGGCTTCTGAACCTGGCCGAGGACGGTGAACCGGCGCTTGTCAAAACCCTGGAGGGTGATGGTGACCTGGGGATTCACCAGGAAACGCGCGTCCAGGAGGTCGCGGATGCGCGCGGCAGCCGCGGGGATGGTCTTGCCGCCGATCTGCACGGTGCCAAGCAGCGGGAAACTGATGGTGCCGTCCTTGGCGATGCGGGTCGTCGTGAGGAGATCGTCTTCCTGGAAGACCTTGATCTCGACGAGGTCGCCCGGGTTCAGTTTGTAGTTGTCGCTGACCGCGGACGAACCGGCCGCTTCCTGAGCCTGGGCGTGGGCCGAGCCTGCCCACGGCGCAAGCGCCACGGCGAGGATGCAAAGAAGGCGGGCGAGAAAAGGCGTTTTCATCGCGGCGGGCTAAAAGGTGAAGTTCGCTTCAAGGCCGATCTGGTTGTCGGTGAAGCCCAGGCCGCGCTTCTGGGAAGTCTTGTCGCGGAACTCGTAGAAGAGGTCGCTCTTGAACCAGCTGGTGAACTCGTAGGAAATCTCCGGTTTCACGTAAACGAAACTATACGCCCCTATGGAGAACAGGGAAGAGCGGGTGGTCTGGTAGTCGGAGTAAGCGTATCCCGCTTCGCCCAGGATGAGGAACCGCGAGGTCAGCCGCTGGCTCAGGGTGAAATCGACGCCGGTCTCCGTGTAGTTATCCCCCACGAAGAGCGCCGAATACTCGACCCGCCGGAACCCGTCGAAGGTTATCTCCGTCTCCTGGTACGGCTTATACACGAAGCCGAGGCTGAAAACGGGCGTGAGCTTCGAGTCGATGTCCCTGTCCCCGAACTGGCGGTATTCGATGCCGACGTTGCCCGTGAAGGCCAGCTTGGCGGCGGCCGTATACATGCCGCGCACCAGCAACTGCTCGTAATATTGATCCGTGCTGTCGCTGACCGTCACATACCCGAAGGCCGCTCCGGCGCTGAGGGTGAACGAGGGCGTGTACTTGAAATTGAACCAGTCCCGGTTCGTCCACTCGTTCGAGCTGACGAAGCTGGAGCCGTAATCGAGCGTCTGCTCATAGAAATCCGCCTCCAGCGAGATCTTCTCGTTCACGTCCCATTTCCCGGTGAGCGCGCCCGTGTACAGGTTCCGCCGGACGCGTTCCGCGATCTCGATCTCGCTCCCGGAGAGGTGCTGGAACCGGAAATCGACCCCGAGGGTCAGCTTGCTGGGCGTCCACTGGCCGACCAGGTGCGCGTCGCTGTCGATCGCGTCCTCGCGCGAATGGTCCGCGAAGATGATGAAGCTCGGCGTGTAGCCCACCACCAGGAAGCTCTGCTCCTGGTCGGCGAAATCCCCCAACTGGAGCTTGACGGTCGGGGAGAGCGTCGTGATGAAATCCGAGTCCTTGTGGCCGGAGCTCAGGAAGATGTTGTCGTCGAAGATTTCGCTCACGCCCAGGTCAAATTCATACTGGCGGGTCGAAAGCGGCTTCGGCTTGTTGAACAACGGCTGCTGCGCCGCGGCCTGCCCTTCCGAGAGCTGCTGGTCGAGGCCGGACTCCGGCTGAAGCAGCCCTTCGCGCTGGGCTTCATCCCCCGGCGCGGCGTCCTGGGCAGCCGATTGCGGCGCCTGCTCGAGGGTGGCGTTGGGCGCCTGCGTGGCGTCCACATTCGTGTCCTCGGTTTCCGGCATCGGCTTGGGAAGGGTGGCCACGGGGGCAGGAGTCGGAACGGGAGAAGCGCCGGCCCCGGGAACGGGCGACGCGGGGACGGCATCATCGGCGGCCCAGGCGCTACCGGAAAGGAAACAGCCCGCGACCGCGAGCGCGCAGAGGGCAATGGAGAACGACCGGGTATATAAGAGGAGGCTTTTACGTTTCACAATTCAAAAAGGCTGGACATCGGGCGGATAATAAAGCCATCACCCACGCCGTGAAAGCATTTTGTTCCTGGCGGCACGGAGCAAGATACCTGCCAGAGAACCGGGCACGCGAGGTCGCGGCTGGAATCACTCTTGGAGGGCACGCCATATTCCGGTCGCTGACCGTTGTGCGGGCGGAACCTGTGGCGGAGGTGGCTCTTTTTAGGCAGCCAGCTCGCCAAAGTGTATTGTTACATACCGCATATTCCATAGTTTCCGTATTGTGGACAACGGGAACGGACCCCGTCAAAGGAAATTCGCGGGAACCCCTTAACCGGTGTCAGTGAAGCGAGGCGACCGGGGCCTGCATCGTGGACATCTTCCGCCGGTCCACCGAGCTCTCGGAGTCGTAGGCCGTGCCGTTCTCCTTATAGAAGAGGTCTTCCCGTTCGCTCTGCGCCGTGAGCGGCTTGGGCGAGGCTCCGACTTCATCCAGGAGCTTCTGGCCGTTCAAGGCCAGGATCTCCGGCTGGTAGCGTGTGACGAAATGCACCTGTTCGGATACGCTGCCGTTTGGCAGCCACACTGGGAGCCGGACCAGATTATCCACCAGCCACCAGGGGTACCGCGGCCGGGTTTCGTCCCGGTAGATGACCGAAGTGCGGGTGATGACCTTCGAACGGTTATAGTCGTCGGCCACGCTGTAACGGAAGGTGACGAGCTCATTCTTGATGCCGTGCCGGGTAAGCTCGGATGAGACTCCCCTGGCGTAGGCTTCCGACTGTTCGTAATTGCCCCTACCCGGGACGTTGAGCGAGGTCGCGGTAGACCACGCAGGTGATGATTTGAAGACTCCGCAACCCGGCAGGAGGAGGACCGTGACGCAGAACAAACCCAATGCTTGCAAAACCCTGTTTGTTGACATGCCTATGGTAATTTCGAAAAATGTGATAAAAAGCAAGAGAAAAATTGTTTTGACACCCGTAAGCCTCCTGATAGTTCATACCATTAACCATCAGCATTATAAGTAATCCATGCCGTTTTTGATGCTCAAAGATCTCCCGCGCTACGAGTGCCTTTTGAAGGCCGCGGACGAGTTTCCTACGTTGAACCCGAGTGCTTTTGAGGCATTCCTGAATCTGTTGCGCACGGGTGACGATGTCTCGGGCGCCGAGCACCGTTTCCTCGCCACGCACCATATCAGCCCGGGCCGGTTTACCGTCCTGATGCTTCTGCACCGTGCATGCGGGCAGTCGTGCACCCCAGCGGGGCTCGCGGACGAGTCGAACGTCACCCGCGCGACGATCACCGGGCTCATCGACACCCTGGAACGCGACGGTTTCGTGGCGCGCAACGCCGATCCGGACGACCGCCGCATCATCCATGTCGTCCTGACCGGCGCCGGCCGGGCGTTCATCGGGAAAATGCTCCCGGATTATTTCCGGTGCGTCTCGGCGATCATCGAGCCGCTCGACGCCTCCGAGCAGCGGACGCTCGTTCAGCTCCTGCAAAAAATCCAGCGCGGCCCCGGCCTCCGGCGCGGCATGGAAACGCTCGACTTGGCCCCGGCCGCGGCCTGATCATCCCCCTCCCTTTTTATGTTCAAGCGAATGTCCCTCATGCTGGTGCTGGTGTTTGTTTTCATCCTGGCCATCGCCTTTTGGAAATACACCCTCATCCGCGCCGGCATGGCCATGGGCGCGAAGTTCGCGCCGCCGCCCCCCGCCGTCACCGTTATCGTCGCCAAGACGCAGGATTGGCAGCCGGTCCTTAGCGCCATTGGCTCGTTGAAGGCCGTGAACGGAGTGACCGTGAGCACCGATCTCGCGGGGATCGTCTCGGAGATCACCTTTGAATCCGGGGCAACCGTAAAGAAGGGCGACCTGTTGCTGAAGCTGGACACGCGGCAGGAGGAGGCGCAGCTCAGCTCCTCCGAAGCCCGGCTCGACCTGGCGAAGGCGAACCTCGACAGGCAGGCGGGCCTCCTCGCGAAGAAAGCGGTGGCTCAGACCGACTACGACTCCGCGAACAGCGAGTTCCGGCAGGCCGCGGCCGCCGTCGAACAGGCCCGGGCGCTCATCGCGCGAAAGACCATCCTCGCGCCGTTCGACGGCCTGCTCGGCATCCGCCAGGCCGACCTCGGCCAATACCTGAACGTCGGCTCGCCCATCGTCGCGCTGCAGTCGCTGGACCCCATCTACGTGCGTTTCGCCCAGCCGCAGCAGCACCTGGACAAAGTGCCTGCGGGAAGGCAGCTCCTCCTCAGCGCCTCCGGGGTCGCCGGCGAGCAATTCGGCGGGAAGATCAGCGCCATCGACTCGATGGTGGACGAGAGCACCCGGAATATCCTCATCCAGGGGACGGTGGCAAATCCCGACGGAAAGCTGCGTCCCGGGATGTTTGTGAACGTCGAGGTGCTTCTCCCCAAGACATCGGGCGTCGTCGCGATTCCCGCCACGTCCATCAACTATTCGCCCGACGGCGACTCGGTCTTTGTGGTGGTGGACGGCAAGCTGCCCGACGGCTCGGCCGGGAAGGTCGTCGAGGCGCGCAACGTCAAGCTCGGGCCGAGCCGGGGCGACCAGGTCTCCATCGTCTCCGGGGTCAAGGTCGGCGACCAGATCGTCACCTCCGGCCTGTTCAAGCTGCAGAACGCGATGCCCGTGCAGATCAGCAACGGCGTCCAGCCCGGCAACGAACTCACCCCCACCGTGCCCGACACGTAACCCCCCGATGCGCCTCACCGATCTCTTCATCCGCCGGCCCGTCGTGGCCACGGTCGTGAACCTGCTCATCCTGCTGGCGGGTTTCCAGGCGATCCACGTCCTGAACGTCCGACAATACCCGCGCAGCGACATCGCCGTCGTCACCGTCGCCACCACGTACACGGGCGCGAACGCCGACCTCGTGCGCGGATTCATCACCACGCCGCTGGAGCGGGTCATCGCGAGCGCGGACGGGATCGACTACCTGGAATCGACGAGCGCGCAGAGCCTCAGCACCATCATGGTGCACCTCAAGCTCAACTACGACACGAACGCGGCACTGACCCAGATCCAGGCGAAGGTCGCCCAGGTCCGCAACGACCTGCCGCCCGAGGCCGAGGCGCCGATCATCGAGCTGCAGACGGCCGACGACCAGTTCGCCGCGATGTATCTCAGCTTTTATTCGGATGTCCTGGACCAGAACCAGATCACTGATTACCTCACGCGCGTCGTCCAGCCGAGGTTGAGCGCGATCAGCGGCGTGCAGCGCGCGGACATCCTCGGCGCGCGGACGTATGCCATGCGCATCTGGCTCAAGCCGGACAAGATGGCCGCGCTGAACATCTCGCCTTCCGAGGTGCGCGCGGCGCTCGCGAACAACAACTACCTCTCCGCCGTCGGCGCGACGAAGGGCTCGATGATCTCGGTGAACCTGGTGGCCAACACCGACCTGCGCACCGCCGACGAATTCAAGAATCTCGTCCTGCGTCACGCGAACGGCATCATCGTCCGGCTCGAGGACGTGGCGGACGTCAGCCTCGGCGCGGAGAGCTATGACGAGGAGGTGCGCTTCTCGGGCAAGAAAGCGACGTTCATGGGCATCTGGGTGCTGCCGACGGCCAACTCGCTCGACATCATCAAGGCCGTGCGCGGCGAAGTGCCGGACATCCGGCGGCGGCTGCCCCCCGGGATGAAGGTGGACATCCCGTACGACTCGACCGAATACATCAACGACGCGCTCCACGAGGTCTTCAAGACGCTGACCGAGACGCTCCTCATCGTGGTGGTGGTGATCTTCCTTTTCCTGGGGTCGCTCCGGTCGATCCTCATTCCGGTCGTGGCGATCCCCATCTCGCTAGTCGGCGCGGCGTTCCTCATGCTGGTGTTCGGGTTCACGCTGAACCTGCTGACGCTGCTCGCCATCGTGCTGGCCGTGGGTCTCGTCGTCGATGACGCCATCGTTGTTGTCGAGAATGTCGAACGCCATTTGCAGGAGGGGCTGACCCCGTATGACGCCGCCATCAAAGGGGCGCGCGAATTGCTCGGGCCGATCATCGCGATGACTGTCACCCTCGCCGCGGTGTACGCGCCCATCGGCATCCAGGGCGGGCTGACCGGGGCGCTCTTCCGCGAGTTCGCGTTCACGCTCGCCGGCGCGGTGGTCGTGTCCGGCGTGGTGGCGCTGACCCTCTCGCCGATGATGTCCGCCCAGCTCCTGCGCGCGGGCGATTCGCACCGCGGCTACGCGGGCTGGATCAACCACCGCTTTGACGTGCTCCGTAGTTTCTACCTGCGCGTCCTGGCCGCGACGATGCGCTGGCGGCCGGTAACGCTGACGCTCGCGGCGATCATCGTTCTCCTGATGGTGCCGTTCTACCTCCTCTCGCCGAACGAGCTCGCGCCGAAGGAGGACCAGGGCTTCCTCATGGGCATCGTCCAGACCGCTCCGAACGCGACCATCGACCAGAAGACGATCTTCACCGACAAGGTGAACGACGTCCTCGAGTCGATCCCCGAGACGGCCCACACGTTCCAGGTGACGAATCCGAATTTTGCGTTCTCCGGCATGGTGACCAAGCCGTGGAGCGAGCGGAAGCGTTCCACCGAGCAGATCGTCGGCGAAATATTCGGGAAGGCGGCGGGCATCCCGGGCATCCGGGTCATCGCGACGACGCCGCCGCCGTTGCCGGGCTCCGGGCAGTTCCCGGTGGAGTTCGTCATCAACTCGACCGCGGAGCCGTCGGAGCTTCTTGGGTACGCGAACCAGCTCGTAGCCGCCGCCGTGAAGAGCCATGTCTTCATGTTCGCCGATACCGACCTGAAATTCGACCAGCCGCAGACGGAGATCGTGTTCGACCGGGACAAGGTGGCGGCGCTCGGGCTGAACCTGGGCCAGGTCGGCGCCGATCTTTCCACGATGCTCGGTGGGAACTATGTGAACCGCTTCAGCAGCTTCGGGCGCAGCTACAAGGTCATTCCCGAGATCAAGCGTTCGGAGCGGCTCACGACCGACCAGTTGAAAAATCTCTACGTGAGCGGGCCCGGGGGCAAGATGGTGCAGCTCTCGACGTTCGCGACGCTGAAGGAGACAACGCAGCCGCGGACGCTGAACCGGTTCCAGCAATTGAACTCCGCGAAGATACAGGGCGCGTTCCCGCCGGGCGTGACGCTGGACCGCGCCTTGAAGGTGCTGGAGGCGGAGGCGGCGAAAATCCTGCCGAAAGGGTTTTCCATCGATTACGCGGGCGAGGGCCGGCAGCTCCGCGTGGAAGGGAGCAGGCTCACGGGCACGCTGCTCTTTTCGTCGATCCTCATTTTCCTGGTGCTGGCCGCGCAGTTCGAGAGCTTCCGAGACCCGTTCATCATCCTGGTCGGGTCGGTGCCGCTGGCGCTTTCGGGGTCGCTCCTGTTCGCGTTCCTCGGGTTCACATCCATCAACATCTACAGCCAGGTCGGGCTCATCACCCTGGTCGGCCTGGTTTCCAAGAACGGCATCCTCATCGTCGAGTTCGCCAACAAACAGCAGGAAGCCGGCGTCGCGAAGCTCGAAGCCATCATGGAAGCCGCCGGCACCCGTCTCCGCCCGATCCTCATGACATCGGTGGCAACAGTGGCAGGCCATTTCCCGCTCATTCTCGCGAGCGGCCCCGGCGCCGGATCGCGCAACAGCATCGGCATGGTGCTCGTGACCGGGATGACGGTGGGCACGATCTTCACCCTCTTCGTCGTGCCCCCGATTTATATGCTGGTGGCCAAGGACCGGAGCCTTCACAAGCCCGTGCCCGCCAAGCCAGAGCCTGTGCCCGAGTTGATTCCTGCATCTGCGGTCTGAGAGTACTTCCGAGCGGGCCGCGTTGGGCCGCTTGAATAAATGTTTCCAGATGTCAGAGCCGCAAACCCGCCGGGACGATTCGTAAACTAAAGCATTGCTATGATATACTCACCTCATTGACCCCCGTCGTCCCTGCGCGCTATCGGAGATGCGATACAATTGCTTATACAATCTGGCGATGTTTGGGAGCGTGATGGTTTTCCCCTCGTGGACGCTTTTCGCTGCAGGGCCAATCGTAGTGCAAGGGGGATGGTCGCCGGATTGCGAACTTTCGGTTGTTATCGCGAAAGATCATAATTGGTATAATTCAGGTCCGGAATGGCCCGTTCCATCCTTGGGAGAATTAGATATCTCGAGGATCTATATCTGCACGACGCAGAATCTCAAAGAATCACCGGACCTCTTGAGGGTGTGGACACGACAGCCGGAGGTTTCGGGACGTCCCTTTCAAATATAAAGGCGTTTTGGAGCGCCGACTCGCGATTTTTAGCCATTTCCTTTCGCTCCGGTCGTCTCAACCACGGAGCAGTTCTTTACCAGCTTTTCATGGCAATAACCACCGACATGCAGTTTTTCAGAAGTTACCTCCCGACAGCTTAGGACCGGACGGAAAGCAGATTTTCTCGCATCTCTTCCGTCTCGCGAACGCAGGAATGGGCGTCGAAGGCTGGCTGAGTCCGCGGGAGTTGGAGATCACAGAAAGCGGACAAGTTCCCCCGGATCCACCAGGAGTGGCGGGTAACTATTTCAACAGCGACGGAGAGGTTGGAATCGTCTATTTATATTCTGGGAATTCATGGAACGTCGAACGCTTCGTTAAACCTGCTATCTTAGGTACCCCCGAACGACCGTTCCAAGTTGAGGCATCTTCACCGGACGGTAAGCTCCGGGCTGTTTTCAAATACCCAAGTGAGATTGGAAACTACTCCAGCATGACTTTGCAGGATAATACAGGACACATCCTTTATGAAAATAACCAGATTTTCATGGATTGTGCGAAAACTGCCACCTGGAGTAGGGACAACGGGTCCGTCATCGTGACCAGCGAAAGAATGGCTTGGTATTTCTCACTCAAAGACCATCGGCTGCGGGAAGCGCCTTAAACTTCCGGTTGCTGACCAACGCCGCGCTTTTCCCGAAAAAAATCCTGGAGGAGGGTCCGGCATTCGTCCAGGCGCACGTTCGCGGTGACCTGGCAGCGGTGGTTCAGGGATGGGTGTTGCAGGATGTTCAGCAAGCCCCCCGCCGCGCCGCCTTTCGGATCGCCGCAGCCGAAGATGACTCGCGACACGCGCGCGTGCACCATCGCCCCCGCGCACATGGGGCATGGCTCTTTCGTGACGAAGAGCTCGCATTCGTTGAGACGCCAGTCGCCGATGGCGCTCTCGGCCTGGGTGATCGCCAGCATCTCCGCGTGCGCGGTGGCGTCCTTCAGCGTCTCCACCTGGTTGAACGCGCGGGCGATGATCTTCCCCCGCAGAACGACCACCGCCCCTATCGGCACCTCGTCCGCGTGCGCCGCGCGGTGCGCCTGGCGCAGCGCTTCGCCCATGAAGAACGAGTCGCTGTTGAGATCGATCGGCTCGTCCACGCGAAACGAGGCCCGGTTCAAAAAGGGTTGCTTTGTGGCGAATCCCGCATAGACATTACCTTTCGCATTTTCCGCGGGAGCCATACATGAACATCATAGACACGATTGAAAAGGAACAGATCAAGGAGCAGATTACGAGCTTCAAAGTGGGGGACAGCGTTCGCGTCCACACGCGGGTCGTCGAGGGCGACAAGGAGCGCATCCAGATTTTCACCGGGATCTGCATCGGCCGCAAGGGCATCGGCATCAACGAGAATTTCACCGTGCGCCGCATCTCGTACGGCGAGGGCGTCGAGCGCGTATTCCCGCTGCACTCGCCCCGCATCGCAAAGATCGAAGTCGAAAAGGCCGGCATCGCCCGCAGAGCCAAGCTGAACTATCTGCGCGACCGCAAGGGCAAACAGGCCATGGCCGTCCGCGAGCGCGCCTAAGGAACTCCCAAGGGCGTGAAGTGCGGACTACGGCACGAACGGACCCTTTATAAAACCGGCGTCGAGACGATAGCCGGCATCGACGAAGCGGGCCGCGGCCCACTGGCCGGACCCGTGGTGGCCGCCGCGGTCATCCTGCCGCTGAAGTTTCGGCACAAGGTGCTGAAGGACTCCAAGCTGCTGAGCGCGCAGCGGCGCGAGGACATCTATGCGGAGCTGACGGGCAGGCCCGAAATCGCCTGGGCCGTCTGCGCGGTCGATGTGGACGAGATCGACCGCGTGAACATCCTCCAGGCAAGCCACGAGGCCATGCGCCTCGCGGTGGCGGCGCTGCGGACAACCCCGCAGCACGTGCTCATCGACGGCCGCCCTGTCCTCCCCTTCCCGCTTCCGCAGACAGCCGTCATCGATGGCGACCGGCAGAGCTTCAGCATCGCCGCCGCCAGCGTCATCGCCAAAGTCACGCGCGACCGAATCATGGTCGAGATGGACGCGCAATATCCCGGCTACGAATTCAGCCGTCACAAAGGATATTCCACGCGGCTGCACTTGAAACAGCTCCAGGCGCGCGGCCCGTGCCCGATCCACCGGAGAAGCTTTTGGCCGGTCGCGCTCTCGCTCATGGCCGCCCTCTAGCATGTTCTGGGGGCTCTTCCGAAGGAGGGAGGCGGCGACCGGCGCGGCCAACGAAAACATCGCCTTGGGCCGCGCCGGCGAAAAGCTCGCTGCCAGGTTCCTGCGCTCGGAAGGTTACAAGGTGCTCTACCGCAACTACCGGGCGAAGAGGGGCGGCGAGGTCGATCTCGTCTGCCGAGAGAAATCCTCGGGCACGCTCGTCTTCGTCGAGGTGAAGACCCGAAGCTCGACCGAATTCGGCACGCCCGGCTACGCCGTGAACGAAGCGAAGCGGCGTCTCATCGCGCGCGGAGCGCTCTCGTGGCTGCGCCTGCTGGACAACCCGGATATCGTGTTCCGTTTCGACATCGTGGAAGTGGTGATGCGCGAGGGCGCGCCCGCCGTTTCGATCATCCGGGATGCTTTCGCCCTGCCGGAGCCTTACGTTTATTGAACGCGGTGCCAACCGTAGCGGCGGTCCTATGACCGCCGATGGGTAGGCACGGCGCTCATGGGGCGCCGATACAGTTGGGTCCTCGCCTTTAGTATTTCGGCACCGTCGGGTCGATCTGCTCGGCCCAGGCTTCGATGCCGCCTTCGACATTCGTCAGCTTGGTGAAGCCGGCCTCGCTCAACAGTTTCAAGGCCTTCGCGCTGCGGCCGCCCATCTTGCAATGCAGCACGATGTCATCGGCGCTGTCGAGCTCGCTCATGCGCGAATGGAGTTCGCCGAGCGGGATCAATTTCGAGCCAGGGATGCGCGCGATCTCGTATTCGAACGGTTCGCGGACATCGACCAGGACAAAGCGTTCGCCGCTGTCCATCTTCTGTTTCAGTTCTTTGACCGTCATGGATGGGATGGGTGCTTCCGCGGCCTCGGCGGCGGCGGCCTGCGGGATGCCGCAGAATTGTTCGTAGTCGATAAGCTTCGTGATGGTGGGGTGTTCGCCGCAGACCGGGCATTTGGGATCGCGGCGCAGTTTCAGCTCGCGGAACTTGAGCTGCAGCGCATCGAAAAGCAGGAGCCGCCCGATCAGCGGCTGGCCGATGCCGATGATGAGCTTGATGGCTTCGATGGCCTGCAGCACGCCGATGATGCCCGGAAGCACCCCAAGCACCCCGCCCTCCGCGCAGCTCGGCACGAGGCCCGGCGGCGGCGGCTCGGGAACCATGCAGCGGTAGCAAGGCCCGCCGAGGTGCGGGGCGAAAACGGTGGTCTGCCCCTCGAACCGGAAAATGGAGCCGTAAATATTCGGCTTCTTCAGGAAAACGCACACGTCGTTCGAGAGGTAACGGGTCGGGAAATTATCCGTGCCGTCGATGACCAGATCGTAATCGGCGGCGATCCCCATGGCGTTGTCGGCGACGAACATCGTGTCGTGCAGGTCAACCTGGACATTCGGGTTCACCTCGCGGATGCGGTTGCGCGCGGAGTTCAGCTTCTTGCGTCCGATATCCTTCGTTCCGTGAAGAATCTGGCGCTGGAGGTTCGAGAAATCGACGATGTCGGCATCCACGAGGCCCATGCGCCCGACGCCCGCGGCGGCAAGATACAGGGCGATGGGCGAGCCGAGCCCCCCGGTGCCGATGCAGAGAACCGAGGCCGCCTTGAGGCGCCGCTGCCCCTCGAGCGTCACCTCGGGCATGATGAGGTGCCGCGAATAGCGGGCGATTTCGTCGTTGCTGAACTGGATTTTCCCAAGCCGCGCGGGATCGATGATGCTCATAACAGGGAGGGTAAGTTAGCACGGGTTCGCTTTTTGCAAAGGCGGCGCGCATACTGCCGCGAATGCTGAATTTCATATGGCTGGGGCTCATCCTGGCATCGGTGATCCTCGGCGGGCTGACCGGAAGGCTGCCGCAAGTGACCAACGGCGCGCTCGGCGCGGCACGGGACGGCGTGATGACGATCGCGCTGCCGCTCTGGGGCGCCATGGCGCTCTGGCTCGGCATGATGCGGCTGGCCCAACAGTCCGGTTTCGCGCAGACGCTGGCCAGGGCGCTTCGGCCGGTGATCACGCGCCTTTTCCCGGACGTGCCGCCGGATCATCCGGCGATGGGATCGATCGTGCTGAGTATCGCGGCCAACATGCTGGGGCTCGGAAACGCGGCCACCCCGCTGGGGCTGAGGGCGATGAGCGACCTGGAAACGTTGAATCCGCGGCCGGGCGTGGCGAGCAACGCGATGTGCACGTTCCTGGCGATCTGCACCAGCTCCGTGCAGTTGATCCCGACGACGGCGATCAGCCTCTACGTCGCGGCGGGCTCGAAGGCTCCCACGGCCATCGTGAGCACGGCTTTCCTGGCAACCGCGTGCGCGGCGTTCGCCGGCGTGTTTTCCGCCAGGATGCTGGAGAAGCTGCCGATGTTTCGCCTTCCGGCCCCGGTGGCGGGAGGGCCCGGGGGCGGGGCTGCGGCGCAGGCGAGCGCGCCCGTCGAGTTGGAGAGGATCGCTGCGCCGCCGATCACGGTGAAAGGGAGATTTATGCTTGGCGCCTTCCTCGCGATGTTTCTTCTTTTCTTCGGGATGGAAGCCATCATGACCCTCCCCGGCGTGTCGAGCTGGGCGCCGCAGCAGGGGCCTGACTCCGTGTTGACGGCGCGGGGCGTGGTGATCCATGCGTTGAACGCGGTCTCCCTCCTCGCGGTGCCGTTCCTCCTCTCGTTCTTCCCGCTGTATGCGGCGCTGCGCGGGGTGAAGGTGTACGACCAGTTCGTCGAGGGGGCGAAAGAGGCGTTCCCGGTCATCCTGCGCATCATCCCGTTCCTGGTCGCGATGCTGGTCGGCATCGCCATGTTCCGCGAGGCGGGGGGGATAACGTTCCTCTCACGGCTCCTTTCGCCGTTACTGAACGTGGTGCGCTTCCCCGCCGACCTCCTGCCGCTGGTGCTAATGCGGCCCTTGAGCGGAGGCGCGACCATGGGGATTTTCGCAGAGCTCGTGAAGCGCTTTGGGCCGGACAGTTTCAACAGCCGGCTCGCGGGCACGATCTACGGCAGCACGGAGACCACCTTCTACGTGCTGGCGGTTTACTTTGGCTCGGTGGGAATCCGCCGCACGCGGCACGCCGTGCTGGCGGGGTTGATCGCGGACCTGACCGGCGTGGTCGCGTCCACGGTGATCTGCCACGCGGTCTTTGGTTGACCGATCCTACTCGACGAACTCGAGCTCCACCGGCGCGGGGATGATGCCGGCCTCGCTCGCCTCGCCCAGGAACCGCTGGATGGCGCGCCGGCCGGTGTCGCCGTAGTCCATGGTGAGTTCGTTCACGTACATGCCGATGAAACGGTCCGCGAGGGCCGTATCGAGGTTCCGGGCCCACCCCATCGAATGGCGCACGCCGGCCTCGCGGTGCTCGAGGCCGTAACGGATGCTCTCGCGCAGGATGTCGGAGAGCTCTTTGCGGACGGCGGGGGCGATATCCTTGCGGATGACGTTCCCTCCGAGCGGCAGCGGAAGCCGGGTCTGCTTTTTCCACCATTCGCCGAGGTCGATGATCTTGGTGAACCCTTCGCTGGCATACGTAAGCTGCCCCTCGTGGATGATGAGCCCGGCGCCCGCGCCGCCTGACTGCACGAGCCCGAAGATCTCATCGAAAGGGACGTTGACGAAATCGAAGTCGGTCATGAAAAGACGCAGCGCGAGCGATGCGCTCGTAAGGGCGCCCGGAACCGCGATGAGCCGCCTGGCCAGCCAGCGGCGCACCTCGTCCTCGCCGGCGTTCTCGCCCGGGCCCTCGCCTTTTTTCGCGACGATGAGCGGCCCGTAACCGTCCCCCATGCTGGCGCCGCAGGGGAGCAGCGCGTATTTATCCAGCACATACGCGTAGGCGTGAATGGAGATGGCCGAGATGTGGAGCTCGCCCCGCGTGGCCCGCTGGTTCAGGGTCTCGATATCCTGCAGGATGTGCTCGAAGCGGTAGCCGTGCGTGTCGATCTTGTGCTCCGCGAGCGCATAAAACATGAACGCGTCATCCGGGTCCGGCGAATGCCCGAGGGTGAAGGGAGGGGTGTCGTTTGGCGCGGGCATATGTGGGTTCAATCGCTGGGCAAGGGCGGGTACGGCTCGTTCAACACCGGCTTTGCCCGCCTTATTTCGCGCGCGGAGGCAGGCGCGACGGCGTTGTTCGTATGGATGTGGAGATTGTCGAGATACCGGTGCATGTCGTCGCCCTCGAAAGCGGTCTCCGGCAGGTCGGTGCGTTCGGTCTCGCGGACGCTCAGATCCTTGAGGGTATCCGTCCCTTCGACGATATACGGCGTGAGGAAGATGAGGAGCTCGGTCTTGGTATCGCTCTTGACCGTGTGGCGGAAGGCGAAGCCGACCAGCGGAAGATCGCCGAGCAAGGGAACCTTGGCGATGCTGTTGGTCTTCTGCTTCTGCATCATGCCGCCGATGACGACGGTGGTGGCGTCCGGGGTGACGACGACGGTCTCGGCGGACGTCTTGTTGATAACGGGTGCGTTGACGGTGGGCGAGATCGGGATGGTCTGATCCGACAGGGCCGATATCTCGGGCGAGACGATCATCTCCACCGTGCGGTTCGCGGTGATGAAGGGCGTTACGCGCAGGATGATGCCGACATCCTGATACTGAATGGTATTGATCGTCTGCCCGTTATTCGTGATCTGGCTGTTGGTGATGAAGGGCACTTCCTGGCCGACGACCATGACGGCTTCCTGGTTGTTGCGAGCGAGAATCGAAGGGCGGGAAAGGACGGTGACATCCCCCTTCTGCGCGAGCGCATACAGCGTGGTGGTCGCCATGTTCGTATTCAGCCGGAAGAAGGCGCCGGTGGTCTGGTTCGCGAGCCCGAAGACGGTCTGCGCGGTCCCGGTGCCGGAAATCGAGGGCGAGCTGGTGAGCGGATTGTTCGTCGAAGTCGAGGTCGTCGTCGTGCCGCCCTGGGGCGTGGTCGTGGTGCTGTTGCTCACGATGCTCTGGACGAGCCCGTTGGAGCCGGAGAGGAGCTGCTCGATCGGGAGTTGCCCCGCGTTGAAGCTGTAGCTGCCTTCGACGCCGATATCCATGCTCTTGTCGAGAGTGACCTGCGCAAAGAGAACCTTGATGAGCACCTGCGGCTTCGGCCGATCCAGGTTCTTGATGACCTTTTGAATCTCAAGGTTTGTATCCTCATCCGCGACGATGATGATGGAGCGGCTCTCGGGATCGATCTGCACCAGCGCGTCGCCCAGCATGGTGTTGTTCCTGGTACTGGCGCACCGAGGAGGCCGAGCTGCCGCCGGATGACGACGAATTGGAGCGCGTGCCCGAGCTCGGATACGAATAGCTGCCGGCGGCCGAACTGGGCCGTATGCTGGTCTGCGCTGAAAGATAGGCGCACGGGAGGAGAAACGCGGCCGCGCAAACGAGGAGGAGGGGATTTCGGAGCCTGTTCATAATGGGTATGGGGAGATCAGCGGCCGAAAGGACCCGGAGCGTCCGCCGCCGCCCCCGCCATTGCTGTTGCCGTTCGTGTTGAGGGTGTCGCCGACCTCGCTGGATGCGCCGGTGGTGGTCCGCTCGGTCAGCCGGCTTGTGGAAGGCTGGTTCGCGGTGGCGCTGGAGCTGTCCACGCTGAACATCCCGCGCAGGATGGAGGCGACATTATCGGGGTCGGCATGGTCGAGCGTGTAGATGTAAACGTGCTGCTTCTTGGAGTCGCTGGCATCCAGCCTGCCGATCGTGAGGGCGATCTGCTCCATCGTATCCCGCGAGCTGCTCACGATGATGGAGTTCGTCCGCGCATCGGGCACCGCGACGACGCGCGCCTGGAGGATGGCGCGCTGGCTGGTCTGCTGGTTGCCCCCCTGGCTTTGTTGACGCTGGAACTGGCCGAACCCCTGTCCCCCAAACCCGCCCCCGCCCCCGCCTCCGTTGTTGCGGTTGTTGTTGTTCTGCCCGGGCGTGGCGCTGGGGTCCGTGTACAGCGAGGTGAGGACGCCCGACAGTTCCACGGCATCCGCATGGAGCAGCCGGAATATCCGCGTCTCCGTGACATCGCTGATGTTCGTGTCCACCCGGCTCACGATTTCGGAGATCGTCGCCATCAACTCATCCGGGGCGCTGACGATGATCGAATTGCTCTGTTCGTCCGCCACTGCCACCACGCGCGAGACCGCCTGGCGCGCCTCGCTGGCAGGGGTGGGCGCGGGCGCGCCGCCGCCGAACATGCGCCGCATGAACCCACCACCGCCGCCAAAGGGAGGCTGCTGGTTGTTCTCCCCCGGCTTCGCGGAGTCAGCCGCGAAAAGCTGGGTGATGACGCCCGCGAGATCCTTCGCATCCGCGTACCGGAGCGGATAAACGTGGATCGTGGAGATGCTGGAGACGGAGGTGTCGAGCGCGCGGATGATCTCCGCCATGCGGTGGATGTCCACCTGCGTATCCGTGAGCAGGATGGCGTTGCTCCCCTCGTTCGCGCCGATCGTCGCGTTCGGGTCGAGCAGCGGCCGGAGGTTGTCCACGAGCTTGGTGACGTCCACATAACGCACGGGGAGGATCTGCGTCACCATCGCGTCCTTGCGCGGGATCTGATCCGGGTCGGCCCCGGTGACGACGGGGATATCCTTGGTCTGCGCGTCCTTGCGGTTGACGATTTTCAGGATGCGCCCGTTGCGGATGGCGACGTAGCCCTTCCCGAGGAGCACGGTGTTCAACAGGTCCACGGCCTCATCCGCCGAGATGGGCCTGCGGCTGACAACGCTCACCGTCCCCGTCACGGGCACGTCCTGGACGATGATGAATCCCGCCGCTTCGCTGAGGTAGTTCAGCACATCCGAAAGGGCCGCTCCCTGGAAGTTCAGCCGTATTTCCCCGGCCTCCGGGGAGGGCGCGGGGGTCGGCGCAGGGATGAGCCCGTGCGCCGGAGGAGCGGCCGCGGGCGCGGCGGACGGGGCCTGGAGCGGATCGAGCGGCGGCAGCGCGGGCAGCGGCGCTTCCTGGGCGGCGCTGATCCACGGAAGGAGAACGGCGAGGAGCGTGAGAGGCAGTTTATGGGGTTTCATCTGGTTTCCTGTTGGCGTCTTTCCATCATGCGGCGAATGAGATTTTCCTGGTCGGGAGCGAGTCCGGCCGGAGGCGCCGGAGCGCCCGCTGTGGCCGGAGCGGCCGGTGTGGAGTCGGGGGCGGGCTGCGCGACGACCGTCGCGACCGGCGCGGAGCCGTTCAGGCCGATCTGCTGGCCCACCGCGAGGACGACGGGTTTCCCCCCCGATTCACCTCGACCTGGACGGGGGTGATCTTCGTCACCTTAAAGGTGGCGACCGTGCCGCTTACGGCCAGCACGGTGTTGAACTCCGCCCGGGAGCCCGTGAAGAAAGCGAACGCCTTGTCGCCCGTCACCAGCGTCCCGGTGAGCGCGACGAAGTCCGCCGCGGCAGGGGGAGCGGCGGCGCGAACGGGCGGCGGCGGCGCCTGAGCGGCGAGCGGGCGGCGGTCGGGGTCGAAGATGTTGCGGGTGCGCACGAGGCGGAAGGTGGCGTAGGCGGCCGGTTGGCCCGAAGGCGTCTGGACGCGCTTCGGTGTGTCCGCACCGGCGAGAGCCGCCGTTACCGCCAGCAGGGCCGCGAGCGGGAACGCGCGGTTCATCGCGCCTCCTTTCCGGACGCGGCCAGCCGCAGGAAGCTGAACCTGGCCGTGAGATTCAGCAGCGAGCCGTGGGCGTCGCGCGCGCTCAGCTCGCACTCCTCGAGGTTTACCGGCACATGATCTGTCTCCATCTCATAGATGAACTTCCCGATGGACGCCTGGTTGCCGGTGCCGGAGGCGCGGCATTCCAGCGTCTCGAAGCCTTCGTCGTGGGTCTGCCATTGCGGCGTGAGGTTCGTGAACGCGATCCCGCTTTCGCTGGCCCAGCGCCCGATCGCCTTGAAGACCTCGTTCTCCGCGGCAGAAACTTCCGCGGGCAGGTTCTCCCGCTGCATCTCGGCCCAGCGCCCGCGGATGGAGTCCTCGCGTTCCAGCAACTGCCGGCCGCGATCCACCTTTTCCCGGAGGGCGGCGATCCGCTCCCCCTGCTCGTGCCAGCCCGCGAGGGCCGGGGTGAGGACGACGCGGTCCAGCAACAGGAGGCCCGCGCACACCGCCGCGCCGATCTTCAGGAGGGACTGGCGCTGGTCAGCCTTCATGCGCGGGCTTCCATTTGTAGGTGACGGAGAATTGCACGGGATTGCCTCCGCGCAGTTGCTGGACCTGGAGCGCCGTGACATCCGGCCGGACGCGGAGGCGGTCCAGCAGGGCCATCCAGGCGCTCTCGTTGCGGGCGAAGATGGTGCAGGTGATCTTGTATCCTTCCCCGATCTGGATGCTCTTGGCCCACGCATCGCCCCCGTCCGGGAACGCGGATACGAGACTCTCCAGCACCTGGACCCCTTGCGGCGAGGTCTCGAACCACGGGCGGAAAAAGCGAATCTTTTGCTGGATGGCGTCGAGCTCCGCGACGTTCTGCTTCATCCCGTCCCACTCCCGGGTAAGGCTGCTCTCCATGTGCGAGCGGATCAACACCGTCAGGATCAACAGCAGGAACGCCCCGGCGACCACGGCGGCGATCTTCCGCCGCCCCTGGCTGTCGAAGCGCTGGAACATCTCCTCGAACCGGTTCGTCTCCGGGATGACAAATTCGAAGGGCGAGGCCTGTTCGCGCAGGAAGCGCTCCGCCGCCTCCGCCGCCGCGCCGCCCGGGGAAGCCTTCCGGCCGGCCCGGTCGCACTCCGGGCACTCGATGCCCATCTGCCCGAGGCGCTCCGTGACCAGAAGGCAGAGCGCCTGCGCGGCGGCCGGTTCGCCGCCGAAACGCGCCCGCAGCCCCTGGCGGCGCATCGCCTCGGGCATGCGCCCCAGCGTGATGCGGATCTCGCGGCAGAAGGACTCGGCGTTGAACGGCGTCTCCCCCGCTGTGCCCGGCCCGGGGAGCGAACGCAGCCCCATGACGCCGCCGCCGCCGGTCAGGACCACATCCACGGAGTCGGCCGCGACCAGGTGGAGCAGCGGCGCTTCGCCGGAATGGGCTCCCTCCAGCGCCAGCGAGATGGAGAGCGCCCGGCAACCCGCGGCAGCCAGCATCTTCTCGAGGGCCTCGACCCGTTTGGCGGGTATGACCGCGAGGGTCGCCCGGCGCTTCCCCTCCGCCAGGAGGTATGAGGAGTAGGCGAACCGGAGGTCTGAAAGGGGGATCGAGAATTCCCGCTCCGCCCGCAGCTCGAGGTACCCGCGCAAGTCCTCCGCGCCGACCTCCGGGAGGTCGGTCGATGCGGTGAGGGCCCACGCCGGCGGCAGGCACACCACGCAACGCCGCTCGCGTATCCCCGCGCCTCCGAGCGCCAGCAGCAATTCGCCCCCGACGTTCTCGGGGTTTTTCAGCATTTCCTCGGAACCGGCCGGGAGGGTGAAAGACGGGGCGCCGAAGCCCGCGGCGCTGTCACGCCGAACCAGGACGCCTGCGATGCCCCCCGGCGCGACGGTAAGGGCGAGCACGGAGCCCGGCCTGAGGCGTTTTTTGATCTCGGCGAGATCGATCATTGCACGACCTTGTTGGAGGAGAGGGTTTGCAGGGCGGTCGGCCCCAGCGCCCACCCGAGCGCGGCCATGTTGCGCCGGTAAACGATCTCGGGCGTGCCGGTGCTCGCATCGATGACGAAGAGCGTCCGCCGGTAACCGCGCCCGAAATGCCCGACGGCGGCGACATCCGCGGTGAACTGGTAGCTGAACGTGGTGAGATACGGGCCCGCCTGGATGGCCGCGGCATTGCCTAGGATCGGCACGAGCCACGCGAGGTTCGTGGAAGGCGCAGCCTGATTCTGGCGGGTGGAGATGATCTGCGCGGCCATGTTCGCGGTGATGCCGGGGATGCATTGCAGCACCGTGCTGCCTGCCGTGTTCACGTTGATCAACCCGGTGGAAAACGCGCCGCCCTTCATACAAACCTTCGGCGTGAGGGTAGCCAGGTCCGTCGCCGAGATGCCGCTGCGGATGTAGAACTCCAGCACGCTCCGCACCGGGGCGCCCGTGGCCACGCGCCGCATGATCTGCGGGCCGCGGCTGGAACCGAATGTGGTCGTGAGCAGGGCCAGGAGGGCGGCGTTGTTCTGCGTGACGTTGACGCGCGCCGCCCCGCCGCTCTGGGTATTCGGTTCACGGCTGAAGACGGTGGTGTATTCGTAGATGCCGGGGTTGAACTGGCCGCCGCCGTGGTTTTCATTCGCGTCCAGGACGTGATTGAGGTTCAGGTCGTCGCCGACCAGGATGGTGGGGTCGCCCCCGTTCTGGTCGTTGACCTGCGCGAGTTCAGCGAGCGACTCGAACGGGCCGCCCTTGGAAGTGGCTTCCGCACCGGCCAGGGCCGCGGTGGCCGCGCTGGCGCTGGTGGTGGCGGTGCGCCACTGGATGATCGCCTGCGCGAGGTCGGGCGTCATGTTGGGCAGGTTCTCCAGCATGGCGAGGGTCGCCGAGTTCAAGTTCAGTTTCGAGGCTTCGTCGATGAGGCCGAACACCGGGGTATCGGTGACTTGCGTGGCCGATGCGGCCGGCGGCTCGCCGATGAACCAGAAGGCGGCGTCGCCCAAGGGGACGGCCTCGCTCTGGTAGCTCGTGGGGTCGGGCAACTGCGCGCTCGTGCCGCCCGCGATCAATTGCTCCGCGTAGCGCGCCGCGCCCTGGATCGCCTGCTCCGCCTCGCGGCCCGCGAGTTCGGTTTCCTCGCCGCGGTAGGTCATCATCATCGCGTGCCCGAAGACGAGGGTGAGGCTGACGAGGCCCAGGCAGACCACGAGCACGATGATGAAGACGGAGCCCCGTGCGGACGCGCGATGGGATGGCTTCTTCATGAGGACGCCGCGCCGACGGTGAAGTTGGTGCCGGAGAGGAACGGCGCGCCGGTCCACGGCTCGATGATCTCGATGGGAACGGGCGGCTGAGCCCCTTCCGAGCTGGGCGCCTGCTGGATGTCGATGCGGAGGGCTTCCGGCAGGCTCTCCGTGGAGCTGTTGGTGGAACTCGTAACGGCAGAATTGGTCCCTCTCGACCTCCCAGGTTCCCTGCCAGTCCGTGCCGTCATAGAAAGAGACCTGGAACGAGCTGACCCCGGTGAGGATCCGCTCCTCGTGCGTGACGTTCGGCGTGGAGTCCAGGAGGTCGCGCGTCACGACCCGGACGAGCGTGCCGGAATTTGCCGCTCCCGAAAGGGCGTCTTTCTCCACGTAATACTCGACCTGCTGGACATCCCCGAATGTCTCATCCGCGGTGTCCTTGCCAGTGGTGGTGGTCAGTTTGAGGTCGCCCCCGAAGCCCGCGCCGCCGTTGTCGTTGCTGTCCTCCTCGAGCGTCCCGGCCAGGATGCCGCCGGAGATGAGCGCGTTGCGGAGATCGTTCCGGATGATCGCCGAGGCGCGCGCCCGCAGCCGCGATTCGCGCATCCGGTCGGTGGCGCTGTCGCGCATCTTGATTGCGCGAAAGAAGAGGCCGTAGATCGCCGCCAGGATGAGCGCGGCCGCGACCGAGGCGAGCATCATTTCGATGAGCGTGAACCCGTTGCGCGGTGGGAGCGTCATGGCGTGCCCGCCTCCGTCTCGGAATTGGTCGCGCTGACCAGCGTCGTCAGGCGCACGCTGTGTTCGCGGCCCTGCACCATGAAGAATACCTGCATCGTCAGTTCGGTCATCGGGTTCACCGTGTCGCCAGCCCACGCGGGCTGCTGCATCTCCCAGCGGTAACCGGGCCAATCCTTGCCAAAATCCCCGCGCGTCTCTCCGGACGACTCCCATGCGTCGTCGATGAGGAGCTCGTTCAGCTTGTTTTCGGCCAGCTCGGACGCGGCGGCGCTCCGTTCGGAAAAAACCGAAAGGCGGTTTGACAAGGCGAGCCCGGTGACGACCGCGGGGACGAGGATGGCGAGGAAGAGGAGCGCGGCCAGGATCTCGATGAAGGTAAAGCCGCCGGTGCGCGGAAGGTGGAGCGCCATCACCGATCCCCCTTCACGATCTCATAGCTCAAGCCGTCTGGCGTCCGGGCGACGACCATCGCCGCGCCTGAGCGGTCCACGATGCGGATCGCGTCAACGCCGAGCGGGTCGAGCTCGCCGTCCGGCGCGTACTGCGCGGCTTCGACGTGGTTCTCCTGATCGACGGCGGCTTTCGCGATATCGAACCGGATGTCGCCCCCGAGCGGATACTCTTTCCGGTGGACATCCCCCGGCACGTAGCCAGGGAGGGCATCGATGCCGAAGAGCCCTTTTTCGGCGTCGATCCAAAGCGACATCGGCACGCCTTCGGAGATCGCCTCTTCCCGGCCGTACTCGGTCAGGGCCAGGATGCGCGCGGCCTCCTGCTCGAGGTTGTGCTGCCGGAACGAACGGGCGAGCGAAGGCACCGAGAGCGCCATGATCGTGGTGAGCAGAGCCATGACAAGGATCAGTTCAACGAGGGTGAAGGCCCTGGTTTCCGTCATTTTTTAGCGGTGTCCCAATTGTCGATATCGTCATCGGTGCCGGCGCGGCCGTCCGGGCCGTTGGAGAGCAGGTCGTAGCCGTTGGCGTTGTGTTTGCCGGGGTATTCGTAGGTGTAGGGGCCGCCCCAGGGATCGAGCGGGATGCCCTTCTTGAGGTACGGGCCCTTCCAGCTTGTGGCGCTCGGCGGTTGGTCAACGAGGTCGTTCAGCCCGCCCGACTTTCGGGAAGTAGCCGTTGTCCACCTCGAACGCGTCGAGCGCGAGTTCGATGCTGTTGATCTGCGATTGCGCGGCGGTGACCTTCGCCTGCTGGCTGCGGCCCGCCATCTTGGGGATGACGATGGCCGCCAACGTGGCGAGGATGACGAGCACGAGCAGCATCTCGACAAGGGTGAACGCGCGGGTGGAGTTGCGTAGGGGTGTCTTCATAGTGCTTATTTTATGTAGTCCTGGATTGTGAATATGGGGATGACCATCCCTATGAAGATGACGCCGATAAATCCGGCGATGACAAAGAGCATCAGCGGTTCGGCCATGGCGACCGCCGTTTTCAACTGGCGGTCGAGCGTCACTTCGGTCACCGAGGCGAGCCGGACGAGCTCCTGGTCAAGCCGGCCGCGTCTCCTCCGCGACCGAGATCATTTCGAGAGTCGAACCCGGAAAGAGGGCGCGGCAGTCCGCGAGACTCGCCGCGAGCGGCTCGCCTTTCTTGACGCGCTCCGTCGAGTCCGAGACGAGGTCGATCAACACTTGGTTCCCCAGCGAGCGCCTCGCGACGTTCAGGCCGCTCACGAGCGGCACCCCGACGCTGAGCAGCGTGCCGAGCATGCGGCAGAAGCGGGCCATGGCGATCTGCGCCGCGAGCGGGCCGATGACCGGGAGGCGGAGCAGCCCCATCTCGAGGGCGCGCCGGCTGCTGTCGCGCCGAAGGAGATGCCGCCCGAAATAGAAGGCGGCCCCGATGGCCGCGGCGACATAGAGCCCGTAGTGGCGGACGACTTCGCTGACGCCGACGATTGCCTGCGTGAGCAGAGGCAGCGCCGCGTCGAACCCCTCGAACAGCGTCTGAAACCGCGGGATGAAAAACACCAGTAGGAAGATGATGACGCCGATGGCCAGCACCAGCAGCACCGCCGGATACATGAGCGCGGCGACGACCTTGGCCCGCAGCTCCTTCTCTCGCGCCTGGAAATCGGCGATCTGCGCCAGCACCACGTCCAGGAACCCGCCCGCCTCGCCGGACTCCACCATGGCGATGTAAACCCGCGGGAAGACTTCGGGCGACCGGCTCATCGCTTCGGCCAGCGAGATGCCGTCGATAACGAGGTCGTGCAGCTCGCGCCATTTCGCGCCCGCCGCGGGCTGCGACGTTTCCTTGTAGAGGATCGTCAGAGCGCGGCTGAGCGGGACGCCGGCGGTGAGCAGGCTGGAGAGGGAGCGCGTGAAGTCCTCCAGCGCGGCGAACGAGACGCGCTTGGAGCCGAACTTGAAGGCGCCCGCCGAAGGGAGCCGGAGCTTGCCGCGAGCGGCGCTCGGGGAGGGCGCGCCCTCGGCCTCCGAGAGGCGCAGCGCGGTCAGGCCGCGATCCTCGATAATCCGCATGGCGTCCTGCCGCCCGCTCGCGTCGATGCGCCCTTGCGTCGTACCGCCGTCGGCCTGCAGCGCTTTGTATTCAAAAACCGGCATCGGGTGTTCGGGGGTTCCTAGGCGGGCGCGGAGACGGCGGGGCCTTCTTCATCCTTGGAAACGCGGAGCACCTCGGACGGCGTGGTGACTCCCGCGACCACGAGGCGCCAGCCATCCTCGACCAGGGTATGCATGCCTTCCTTGCGGGCGGCGTCCCGTATCTCGACGCTCGAACCCCCGCGGAGCAGTATCTCGCGGATGCCGCCGCTCATCGTCATCAACTCAAACACGGCTCGCCGGCCCGTGAATCCGGTGTTGCGGCACGCCTTGCAGCCGACGGTCTGGAAAATCTTCGCGTCGCTCAACGCCGGCACGCGCTTCCGCAACGCCGCGGTGCGCACGGAGCGGTCCACCGCTTTGCACTCGGGGCAGAGCACGCGGACGAGCCGCTGGGCGATGACGGCCTCCAGCGAGGACGCGACGAGATACGGCTCCACGCCCATGTCCACCAGGCGGGTAAGCGCGCCCGGGGCGTCGTTCGTGTGCAATGTCGAAAATACCATGTGGCCGGTGAGCGAGGCCTGCACGGCGATCTGCGCCGTTTCCTGATCCCGGATTTCCCCGACGAGCACGACGTCCGGGTCGTGGCGCAGGATGGCGCGCAACCCGCGTCCAAACGTAAGGCCGGCCTTCTCGGCGACCTGGATCTGGTTGATCCCTTTCAACTGATATTCGACCGGATCCTCGATGGTGATGATCTTGCGCGTCTCGTCGTTGATCTGCGTGAGGGCGCTGTAGAGCGTGGTAGTCTTGCCGCTGCCGGTGGGGCCCGTGACGAGCGCGATCCCGTGGGGCATCCCGAGGACATGCTCGAACAGAGTCCGTTCGCGCTCCGCCATCCCGAGGCCTTCCAGGCCGATGAGTCCGGCGTCCTGCCGCAACAGGCGCATGACCACCGCTTCCCCGTGGAGCATCGGGATGACCGAGACGCGGATGTCCACCTCGCTGCTCTTCACCCGAATCTTGATGCGCCCGTCCTGCGGCACGCGTTTCTCGGCGATGTTCAGGCTGCTGATGATCTTGATGCGCGAGACGATGGCGGGCTGGAAGCGCTTGATCTGCGCGGGCACGGGCACTTCCTGCAACAACCCGTCGATGCGGTAGCGGATGCGCAGTTCGTGCTCGAACGGCTCGACATGGATATCCGAGGTGCGCAGCGAGATCGCGTCGCTCAGGATCTGGTTCACGAACCGGATGATGGAGGCGTCGCCCGCGGCTTTGTCGAGGTCGCCCTGGTCTTCGCGGTCGTCGGCCAGGACCTGGAAGGCCCCTTCCTCCTGTTCGAGGAGGTTCAGCGTGTCCGCGCCGACGCCGAGGTGCTTCTTGATCTCGCGCTGGAGGGCCTCGCTCGGGGCGAGAACCGGGTGGAGCTGAAGGTCGGTGAACGGTTTGAGGCTGTCGATGCCCGGCTCCGCGAAGAGGCGGCTCACCGCAACGTCGATGTGGCCGTTCTCCTGCCGGATGGGGAGCAGCTCTTCCTTGAGCAGGATGCGCGCCGGGAAACGCGCCAGGAGGGAGCGCTCCGGCTCGATGTCTTCGAGGTGCGTGTAGCCCAGGCCATACTCGGCGGCCAGCCACTGGAGCATCTCCTCCTCCGTGCGCGGCCTCGCGCGGCCGGCCTCGCAGAGGCGTTCGAGCGCGTCCGCGTCCGTGGCGGAGAGCTGGTGGCTCTCGACCATCCGCGCCGCGAGCTCGTCGCGCACGGCGGCCTTCGGCGGCAGGGACAATTCGCTCACCGGGAAGACGCTCAATCCAGGATGCCTATGAGGACGAGGGTGGCTTCCTGGCGTTGGGTGAGGACCTTGACCAGGTCCTGCCGGGCCGCTTCGAGGTCGGCGGTGGCCTTTTTACGGGATTCGCGCAACGCGGCGAGCTTGGTCTGGATGTCGGCCGGGGCGCTGCTGTCGGATTCCAGCGCGGCCCTCAGGGCCGACATCTCGGGCGAGTCGCCGCCGTGCATGGGCCGGGGATCGGGGCTCGCTGCGGCCTGGCCGGGCGACCCTTCGGCATTCGCGCCGGCGTTTCGAGGCCTGCCGCCACGCCCGAAGCCCCGGAGGAAGGGCGACGCATCGCGTATCTTGTTCTGCACTTTTTCCAGCAGGGGCTGGATGACGGTCCACTCTTCGTCCGACGCCTTGAGCTCCGTCTTCAGGCGCTCGTTCATCCGCTGGCGGAACTGCTCCATGCGATCCAGGGCCGGCGAGGCGTTGGGCGACGCCGACGCCGCGGCGGCGGTGGCATCGGGGGTGGCTGCGGACGCCACGCTGGCAGCGGGCGCCGGAGGGGCGTCCTGCGCCACGAGGAAAGGTGCGAGCAGGAACGACGCGGCGGAAACCGCGGCAAATGTTTTAAGGCGTTGGCTCTTCATGGTATGGGCTTTTCAATGGGTTCGATGTGGGACGTTCGCTTCGCCCGAGCGCAAGCTGCTTTCGGACGTTCTCCGGAAATACCTACATCGCATGTGTTAAGGGAGTATTGGGAAGCGGGTGGAAAATTGTTAAGAGAGGGTTAAGAAAAAAATCTGAAGTTTTCTATTGCCGACCCGCGACGGTTTGATAAAAGGATACCCCACTTAACCAGTAGGCTTTAAAAGACTCATGAAAAAAACGACTTCATCACCAGCCAGGATATTCCTTTTCCACCGGCGGGCCGCGGCGCTCCTCGCCCCGACGTTCGCAACGATCATCGCGCTCGCGGGACACAGCGCGCGAGCCCAGACCGCCGACCCGGTGCTCGACCTGCTCGTAAAACACCACGTCATCTCCGACCAGGAAGCCCAGAACGCCCGGGCGGATATCGCCAAGGAAGATTCCTCCACGCCGGCGGCGAAGCTCAACATCTCGACGCCCGTAAAGGAGCTGAAAATCTACGGCGACATCCGCGAACGGTTCGCGATCAATACGGCGGGCGCCACGGACGACCACGCCCCGGGAACCGTCGACCCAAAAACGGGCGGCGACCATTCCCAGGTGAACCGTTTCCGCCTGCGCCTGCGCCTGGGCCTGGACGTGCGGCTCGCGGACAACTGGCTGTTCGGGGTGCGGCTCGAAACCTCGAATGACGGGCGCTCGGACAATGTGACCGAGGGATCGGTCGCGCAGCCGTTCGGCAAGTCGAGCGCGCCCACGGCGACCTTCGTCAACAGCGTCACGACGGGCAAAGCGATCACGTCGGTGGGCGCTCCCAAGGTTACCACCGAGACCGTCGTCACAAAGGTGAAGACCGGCACGGCGGTGAAGTCGGTGAACTTCGCCACGGACACGACGACGGCGGGCACATTCGTCACGGGCGTGACCACGGGGAAGGCCGTGAAAACGGTAGTGGGTGGCAAGACGGTGAGCGGCACGGTTCTCACCGCGGCCAAAACGGGCACGGCGGTTTCCTCGGTCGGTTACGGCTACACGGTCTTCGTGGGGCAACTTTACCTGCGCTACAAGCCGGCCCCGTGGCTCAGCCTTGAAGCGGGCAAGATACCGAATCCGCTGCTGACCACGCCTATGGTGTGGGATCCGGACATCAACCCAGAAGGATTCGCCGAGCAGTTCACCTACCACATCACCCCGTTCGGCGACCCCGACGATGCCGCCGTGAAGAAGGGGGCCGCGGCCGCGCGAAAATCATGGAAGGACGACTTCTCGATCGACCTGTTCGCGAACCTGGCGCAGTTCGAGTACTCCAACAACAGCCCCGCGAACTCCTTCGGCGTCGCAGGCGGGGCGGACGGCGCGCCCGCAGCCGACAAGAACGACACGTTCCTCCTGGCCTGGCAGGCCGGGGCCAAGATCAATTTCAACAAAACGACGTCGTTCCAAATCGCGCCGACCTATTACGACTACACCGGGCACAACACGAATTTTTCAGTGGCCAATTTCCAGGGGGACGGCGCGATGGTCATTCCCAGCAAGGGCTCGGAACCGGCCCTCTTCGTCGGGTTCAACCAGACAGGGATCAACAACCTGTCGATCCTCGATGTGCCCGCGAGCTTCAACTGGCAGGTCGGCAAGGTGCAGATGAGCGTGTTCGGGGATTACGCGATCAACACCGCGGCGCACGAACGCGCATCGAAGGCGGGACACCCCGACCAGGGCGACCAGAACACCGCGTACCAGGTGGGGATCAACCTGGGCACGCTGCAAAGGAAGGGCGACTGGAACCTCAAGGCCTATTGGCAGCAGAGCGACCAGTATGCGCTCGACCCGAACCTGATCGACAACAACGTATTCGACGGGCGCCTCAACATGCGCGGGCCCGTCCTGAGCGCCGCGTATAACTTCACCGACGCGGTGACGCTTGCCTTCACTTACAACTACGGCCAGCGGGTGGATTCCTCCGTGGGCACGGGCGGACCACCGAATGCGTTCTCACTCAACCCCCTGCACAACTACTCGTTCTACTTCTGGGATCTGATCGTGAAATTCTAGGCGACGGCGCCTAAAACTTCAGGCTGAAGTCCACGTAGAAGTGGTTCGCGTATTGCAGCGGCAGGCCGGAGGGATCGCCCTCGGCGCCCTGCCCCGCGGTGCCGATGGTCTGGTCGATCCGCCTAGCGTGGGAACCCTGGATGATGACGGAGAAGGCGTCCGTGAAGAGGTAGCTTGCCTGGAGGTAGAAACCTTCCATGTTCAGGCGGCCGTCGAAGATATCGTCATCGATGATGTTGGGGTCGAGCGCGAACTGCTCGCTGTGCTGCCACCAGCCCATCAGTTGGAAGTCGCCCTTCTTCTTCGCCTGGCCGGCGCTGGCGCCGATCTGGTACGCCTCGTTCTCGCCTTGCTTGTCCGGGTGGCCCGCCTGGACGGCGCGGGAGGCGCCCTCGGTGTTCACCGAGTATTCGCCGAAGACCTTGAACGGCGTATCCCACATCTTCCAGCCGAACTCGACCGGCACGTCGACGATGCAAAGGTCGTTGACGGCGATGGTGTTGAAATTGATCTTCGAGAGGTTGGTGTTCTTGTCCAGAAGCAGTTCGGGCAGGTTCTCCGGGCCGTCGCCATTGAAGGTGCCGCCGAAGATGTTCCCGTCTCCCGCGTAATTGTAGAGCGTCGGGGCGACCTGAAGGTAGAGGCTCTTGGTGAAGTTTGCCTTCGCGCCGAGCTGCCAGCCGAGCAGCCAGAGATCCTGTTTGTCCCCGGTCTGCGTGCCCAGGGAAGAGTTGTTCAGGTTGTTTTGGACGACATCCTCGTAGATGAACTGGCCGAAGTTGGCGAAGAGATCCACCGTCACCCCGTCACTCGACGGCGTTCCGGGAACAAACGTCTTTCCGTCGTTGTGCCCGGCCGTCCCGTTCTTCCCGCCCCAGGGGCCGAGGGTGAACTTGAACTGCTCGGCAAGCCCTTCGGGGTAAACATCCGGATCCCACACCATGCGCGAGGTGATGAACGGATTCGGAAGTTTGCCGCCCTCGATCGTGACCCACGGGAACGGCGTGTACTTCCCGTAAACCTGGCCGAAGAAGACGGCGTCCTGGAAGTTGACATTGGTGACGACGCTGCCATACCGCACACCGGTGACGACGGTGGTCGTCTTCGCCGCCGCGCCCGTTCCCACCGTCACTTTGCCGAACGTGACCCCGGTCACGGCGAGGCCGCTGTTCGCGATGGCCTTGTTGAACACCTCCGCATCCGCGGAGCCGGGGGTCGGAGCGAGCGTCCTGCCGCCAGGGATGGTAAAAGAACCGGGAATCGTGGCCGTGGACGTCGTCGCGCCGGTTACGGAGAGCGGAGTGGACGCCGTGGAACTGGCGCTTCCCAGCGTGACGTTCCCGGAGTGCGCGCTGTTGTTCGCTTCCAGCAGGACGCCGATCATGAAGTTGTCCGTCAGCTTGATGTTGGCGCCGAGCCGCATGCGGTAACGGAGGCGATCCTGCTCGCCGTGGTCACGGGAGCCGACGGCTTCAACGTCATTATGAAAATACCGCAGCCGGAACTCGCCGTAGAGGTCGATCTCGCTAACGGGGCTCGATATGCTCCACTTCGTCGCGGCGGGGGGCGGGGTGCTGTCTCCGGTCATCTCCTCACGGACTTTGTTCGCGTCCTGCTCGCTCAAGAGCTTTCGCTTCACGAGCATGTCGAGCAACGCGCTGTCCTCCTGCGCGTGGGCAACGGTCGCGGCGAGTCCAAGCGCGGCGGCGAGCAGCGCGAGAGTCCATTGGGAAGAATTTGTTTTCATCAGTTTATGAACGCGTGGGGTGTGGCAAAAGGGGTTGCAGCCTCAGAAAATCAGGTTCCTAAAGGCGCGTCCCGAAATTAATTGTGAAAATTTAGTGCAGCGAACGTTACGGACGCGTTAAGGCGGCATGCGTTGACCTCCGCCGGCTCCGGTGCGACGCTGAAGGGTATGCAGAGAACAGCCGCCGTCACCTTCATTCTGTTCAGTTTTCTGGGCCGGCTGGGCGCCGATGAGATGCGCATCATGAGCCCGGATTCGGGGCAGACTTTCTCATTCAGCTCCGTAAACTGGAAACAACTGCGGTGGGCGGCCGGTTCGCAGTCGCTCATCGCTTCGATCACCTTCAGCAACTACGAGTACGTCTCCCGGGTCGAGCCACGCGAGGATGACCGCTTCGACTTCCCCCTCCCCGGCGTCACGTTCGACCGCGCGACCGGGGTTTTCTCCGCGCACGACCATTCCAGGAGCATCCCCGTCGCCATCCTTAGGCGGGAATGGTTTTTCTCGACCATCGTTTTGCTCCCGGGGGCGCAGATCGTCATCCACAAACAGAGCGGCAAGGTTCGCGTGGAGCTGGTGGCGAGCACCGAGCCGATCCGCGGGGAGCGCTGGGTGGAGCGGGACGAACAGCAGATCGTGCCGGGTTTCTAGCGCGGATAGACTATTTCAAAGCGCCCATCTGCAGGTCCAACGCCCGCCTGCGAACCTGGTAGTCGAAGCGCGAGGTAGCCCCGGTGATCTGTGCCTGGATTTCCTGGAGCTCGGCCTGGCTGACTTCGATGATGGAACTCGTGCCGGCCTGGTAACGCGCCTGGGCCAGTTCGAAGGCCTGCCCGGCGCTCGAGACGAGTTGTGCCGCCACGGCGATGGCCTCGTACGCGGTCTTCGCCTCGAACCAGGCGTCATACACATCCCGCGCGGCCTCGGTTTCCCGGGACTCCAGCGTCTTCTGCGCCGCCTGCGCGCGAAGGCCCGCCTCCCGGCTGCGCGCCGTGAGCAGGCCGCCCGTGAAGATCGGCACGCTGACGTTCACCCCGATCGCCCCGTAGTTCGAGGGCAGCAGGGAGGTGTCGCGTTCCGGGCTCAGCCCGATGCCGCCCTGCGCCGAGACCACGGGAAAATGCGCCGCGTTTTCGGCCCGGGCGAACCGCAGCGCGGCGTCGCGGTCGGCGCGCGCGGCGAGGAGGTCGGGCCGGTGCGCAAGCGCGTCGAAGACGAGAGGGGCCACGTTGTCGGATGGCGCCGCGCCGAGCACCTGCGGCTCGAGGATGAACTCGACCTTGCGGGCGAGGCCCATTGCCGCCGAGAGCTCCGCGTAGCCCTCTTCCAGCCGGGTCTCGGCCTGGAGCTCCAGGAGCCTCGCCTGTGAGGTGGCGACTTCCTGGAAGCTGACGTTCGAGGCTCGACCTGAGGTTGCTGCGGGCCAGCGCCCGCACCCGGTCCAGCAGCAGTTGGTTGGTCGAGATGGTCTGGTTCGCCACCGACAGCAGCGCCTGCGCGCCCTGCACCCCGAAATAGGCCTGGTCCACGCGGAAGAGAACGCCCTGCCGCGCGACCTCCGCGCGTTGCGCCATGGAATCCGCCTCCGAGCGGGCGCTGCTGGTGAGATAATAGGTCCGTCCGAAATCGGTGATGAGCTGGCTAAGCATCCCGCCGTCCGACTGCCGGGTGAGGATGGTGGGATTCGTGATGCCCGGCCCGGCCGCGAGCCGCGAATCATCCCCCCGCGCCTTCACCGCCACGGCATCGAGCTGGATTTGCGGGAAGAATTGCGAACGCGCTTCGTACACGCGCTGGGTCTCCGCCCGGGCGCGCAGCAGGCTGGCTGCGAGCTGGGGCTGATTGGTAAGCGCGTAGTCCTCCGCCTGCCGGAGGCTCAGCCGCGTTGGCAGCGGCGGCATCCAGGCCGGGCCCGAGGGGGGCGGCACGGGCAGCACCTCCGCGCCGGAAGCGGCCACGGCGAAAAGAAGAGCGCAGGAAAGGTGTCGAAGCATGGCGGGGGAGGTCATGCGCCCACCGGCGCCGGAGCGCTCAGCCGCGGGCCGGCGGCGTGTGCCTTGCGCTTGCCGTGCACCAGCAGGAACGCCGAGGGGACGATGAATACGGTCAGCGCCACCGACACCGCCAGGCCGCCGATGATAGAACGGGCCAGGGGCGCGTACGACTCGCTCCCCTCGCCCAGCTTCAGCGCCATGGGGATCAACCCGATGAGCGTCGCCAGCGATGTCATCAACACCGGGCGCAGCCGCACGCGCACCGCGTGGCCGACGGCTTCCCGCACCTCCATGCCGTCCTCGATCAACCGGTGGGTGAACTCGACGATGAGGATGCTGTTGGAGGTTACGATGCCCACCATCATCACGACGCCCATGAGCGACATGATGTTGAGCGTCGTGCCCGAGAGCGCCAGGATGAGCAGCACCCCCGCGATCCCCGGCGGCACCGCCAGCAGGATGAGGAACGGGTCGATGAACGAGCGGAACTGCGCCACCAGGATGAGGTAAACCAGCACGATGGCGAGGATCAGCCCGAGGCCGAACGAGTGAAAGGAAGCGCGCATGGCCTGCACCGTCCCGCGCATGGTCACGGTGCACCCCCTCCGGCGGATGCAGGCTCGCGATGATGCGGTCCATCTTCCCGGCGACGCCGCCCAGGGCCTCCGACCTCGGGGAAACGAAAACGTCGATGACCCGGCGGAGTTGGTAGTGATCCACCTCCGTCGGCGTGCCGGAGTGCCGCTGACTTTCGCCACGGCATCGAGCAGCGCGGTCTCCTTGCCCGAGAGGGAGCGCAGGGGGATGTTTTTCAGGTCGGTCAGCGTCTTGATGGTCGCTTCCGGGTATTGCACCGTCAGCAGATAGTCGTTGCCGGTTCTGGGATCGATCCAGAAGCTCGGGGCGATCATGGCGTTGGAGGTGAGCGCGGTGATGACGTTGTCCACCACCTCCTTTTCGGTCAGGCCCAACTGCCCGACGCGCACCGCGGTCCACATTCAGCCGCAGCGCAGGGGCATCGATGTCCTGCGGCACGAGCACGTCGCTCACGTCGCCCAACGCCGCCGCGCGCCGCGCGATCTCCGCGGCCGCGGTCGTAGGCCGTCCTCCAGGTTCGAGCCGGTGACCTGGATGTCGATGGGCGCGGGCAAGCCGAGGTTGAGCACGGCATCAACCAGGCCGCCCGACTGGAAATAGGTGGTCAGCTCGGGCAGTTCCTTGCTGCATGGCGGCGCGGACGCGGTCCATGTATTCGTAGCTGCCGACCTTGTGGCCTTCCACGAGGCTGGCCTGCACGAAAGCGGTGTGCGAAGCGGAGTTGCTCGTGTAGATGGCGGAAAAGTCCGGCGTCACGCCGATGTTGGAAACGAGGAGGCCGAGTTCGTCCTTCGGCACCACGCGGCGGATGAGCGCCTCCACCTTCGCTACCTCCGCCTCCGTCATCTCCACGCGCGTGCCGGTGGGCGCTTTGACGGTGACGACGAACTGGCCGGGATCGGTGCGCGGAAAGTAGGCCAGCCCGATGAACGGGCACGAGCAGCGAAGCTGAGCACGAAACAGCCGCCAGACCGCGAGCACCGTGGCGAGCGGACGGCCCAGGGCGATCGCCTGGATGCCGTCGAACCAGTCCAGGAACCGGTTGAACCGGCGTTAAACGCGGCGTTGAACCGCGCGCCCCAGGTGCGGGCTGGGCTCCGCGCGGGGAGTGGCGCGTCGCCCGGGGCGTCGTGAGACAGGACTCCACGTCCGTCCTTGCCGCGGGCGCTCGTAGCCGTCGGCCGCGGGGTCGTGGCCGTGGCCGCCGTGCCCCTTGATGAGCTTCGCGCAGAAAAGCGGCACGACCGTCATCGCGACGACGTAGGAAGCGAACAGCGAGAGGACCACCGAGAGCGCGAGCGCGCGTGAAAAGGAACTGGCTGACCCCGTAGAGGAACGTCACCGGGAAAAAGACCACGACCGTGGCGAACGTCGCCGCGAGCACGGGCAGGGCCACTTCGCGCGCCGCCCTTTCTCCGCCGCGACCTCGGGCGTCTCGCCCATTTCCAGGTGGCGGAAGATGTTTTCCAGCACGACCACGCGAGTTGTCGATGAGCCGCGAGAACGCAAGCGCCAGGCCGCCGAGGATCATCGAGTTGATGGAGTTGTCGCCAAAGGAGAGAAAGAGGAAGGTCGGCCAGCGCCGAGAGCGGAATGGAAAGGAAGACCGCGACCGTGGCGCGGACGTTGCCCAGGAAAACGATGATCATCAACCCCGTCAGGCAGAGGCCGATGGCGCCCTCGTGCAGCAGATTATCGATAGCCGTTTTGACGAAGACGCGACTGATCGAAAACCACATTCGGCGACGAGCGACTTCGGCACGTCGAGCAGGTGCGCCGACCGCCTGCCGGATGCCGTCGACGACGGCGATGGTGTTCGCAGCCCCCGCCCTGCTTGAGCACGGGGAGATAGACCGATTTCTGGCCGTCGATGCGCACGATGTTGGTCTGGATTTGCGAGCCGTCCTTGGCTTCGCCCACGTCGGCCACCGTCACCGGCGAGTTGCCCACCGTCTTCAGCGGCAGCGCGTTGATCTCGGCCGATGGTCGGAAGCTGGCTGTTCGTCGAGAGGTTGTAGTCGAACGGGCCGATCTTCACGTCGCCCGCGGGCAGGATGAGGTTGCTCTCGTTGACCGAGCGCACGACGTCCATGACGCTGAGTTGGTGCGCCTCCAGCTTGAGCGGATCGACGTAAACCATGATCTGCCGGTACTTCCCTCCGAAAGGCTGCGGCACGGAGGCGCCGGGCACGTTGGCGACCTGGTTGCGCACGGCGAACTGGCCCAGGTCGCGCAGCTGGGTCTCGTTCAGGCCCTCCCCTTTGAGGGTGATGAGGCAGACCGGCAGGCTGGAGGCGTCGAACTTCAGCACGACGGGCGGCAGCGTGCCCGGCGGCAGGCGGCGCAGGTTCGCCATCGCCAGATTCGAGATGCTGGTCACGGCGGAGTCCGCGTTGGTGCCGGGCTGGAAATAGACCTTGATGAGGCTCACGCCCTGAAGCGAGCGGCGACTCGATGTGGTCGATGCCGCTGCCGAGCGTGAAGAACCGCTCGAAGCGGCTGGTGATGTCGTTCTCGATCTGCTCGGGCGGCATGCCCGAGAAGAAAGTGGCCACCACCACCACCGGAATCTTGATGTCCGGAAACAGATCCACCGGCAGCCGGACCAGGGCGCTGACGCCCACGACGCAGACCATCAGGCAGACGACGATGATGAAGTATGGATACTTGATCGCGAACCGGGACATCAGTCGCTCTTCCCCTTGTACGCCATCTGCGACGCGTCGATGACCTTGGGCGTGACGCGTTCGCCCGCGCGCACCCGGGCCCGGTCGCCGAGGAATACGAGGTCGCCGTCGGCGAGGCCGCCCGCGATCTCCACCCGGTCCGGAGTTTCCATCCCCAAGCTCACCTGCCGCTCTTCGAGGGTCCTGTCCTTGCCGACGACATACACGGTGGGCGTCTCGCCGACGGACAGCCCTTCGAGGGGGATGCTAAGCACGTTCTTGCGCGCCTCGAGGACGAGCGTGGCCCAGCCGAACATGCCAGGGGTGATGGCCAGGTCTTCATTCGGCAGGTCCGCTTCCGTCTGCATCGTGCGCGTGGAGGCGTCGAACTGGCGCGCGAATCGGGTGACAACCCCCTGGATCGTCCGATTCATCCCGGTGATGCGGATGCTCACCGGGGCCCCGGCGCGGATCGCCCCGGCCGCGGACTCCGGCACCGGGAACAACGTTCGCACGACGTTCTCCTGCGCGAAACGGACCACCGGGCTCCCTTCGCTGCTCGTGCCGGCCTGGATCATGGCGCCCACATCCGCGTAGCGTTTGGTGACCACCCCGTCGAACGGCGCAACGATCCGCGAATAGTCCACGAGCGCCACCTGCCGCTTTTGCTCGGCCTCCGCCTCTCCCACCCGCTGCTCCGTGTTCGCGAGGCTGGCGGCGGCCGCCTGGTCCTTGGAACGGGCGTCATCGAGCTCCTGCCCCGCGACGAGTTTCGGGTTCGACCTCGACACCTGCTGCAAGCGCGTGAAATCGAGGTGGACGGCCTGGTAGTTCGCCTTCGATTCGTTGACGGCCGCGTTTGCCGCGTCCACGCCTGCCTGGGCCTTCTTCAAGTCCTCCTGCAACTCCGGTATCTCCAGCGTGGCGATGACGCCGCCCTGCTTGACACGGTCGCCGATGTCCACGGGGATCGACCGCACGAACCCGGCCACCTTGGCATGAAGGTCGATCTCCTGGTATGCGCGGAAATCCGCCGTAAGCGTGATCGTCTTCTCAAGGTTCCCGCGCTCGGCCCGGACGACGGCGACCGTGGGCGCGGCCTCTTCCTCATCGGCCCCGGCGCGCGTAGGCCGGGCGAAAAAATGCCAGCACAACAGGAGGAGTGCCAACGCCGCGACGGTCGCGACGGGATATTTCCAGCGCGCTTTCATGCGAATGCCATCGGGTGCGGTCTTGTGGTGAGGGGGAGTTCCACCGTCATCCGGCACCCGCCGCTGTTCTCGGCCGTGACCGAGCCTCCGTGGGCCGCGCAGATCGATTTGACAATCGAAAGGCCGAGCCCCGCCCCGTCCACCTCGCGCGACCGCGCTCCGTCCGCGCGGAAAAACCGCTCGAAGACGCGGGGCAGCGCCGCGTCCGGTATGCCCGGGCCGGTGTCGGAGATCACGAGCCGCCCGAGGCCTGCGCGCGAGGAAACGGAGACGGTGATAACGCCTCCCCGCGGGGTGTATTTGATGGCGTTGTCCAGCAGGTTCACGACGAGCTGTTTCAACCGCGTCCGGTCGCCCTCGATGTCAACCGGTTCACTCGTTTCGTACGAGAGGACGATCTCCTTTTCCTCCGCAAGGAGGCACATCTGATCCGCCGTCGTGCGGGCGAGCGCGGCCAGGTCCACCCGGACGAGCTCCATCTGCGCCTCGCCGGTGTCCAGGCGGGAGAGGGCGAAGAGGCCCTCGACGATCTTCACCAGCCGCTCGGTCTCCTCGAGAAAACTGTCGAGTGTGCGATTCACCTTCGGCGGCAGGCCGCTGTCCAGGAGGAGCGCTTCCAGCTCCCCGCGCATGATCGTCAACGGCGTCCGAAGTTCATGGGAAGCATCCGCGGTGAAACGGCTGCTGTATTGGAACGCCTCGTCGAGCCGCCCGATCATATCGTTGAGCGCATGGCAGAGGCTCTCGATCTCGTCGCCCGAACGCACCACCGGCAGCCGCTGGTCCAGGTGGTGCAAGGTGATCTCCCGCGCCGCCCGGACGATTTTCTCCACGGGCCGCAGCGCATGATCGATGAGGATATACCCGCCGAGCGTCGCCAGGCCGAAGACGAGCGGAAGGCCGATGCCGAGCGTGATGGCGATGCCGTGCAGCACGCTGTTCATCGCGGCTTCGGACGCGCCGACCTCCACCAGGTAATTCTGCCTGCCCACGGCGAAGGGGCGCGTCGCGATGAGAATCCCGCTCCCGCCGCCCTTCTCTTCGCGCGTGGCCGTGTAGGAGACGGACGCGGGCGGGGGGATGGACGCCGGGTCGAAGCTCCTGTCGTTCGGCGGCCCCGAGACGTAGAGCACCGAGCCGTCCCCGCGCGTCACGCGGATGAACCGGTCATTCACGGAGGGCGCGTAGAGCGTCTCGATCTCGCCGCGGACATACGGCTCGCCGGCCTGGACGATCCGGGCCAGCAGCGTGTCTCCGATCTGCAATGCGCGACGCGACAGCGTCTGCGAAAGAACGCCGAGCAGGTAGCGGTCGAGCTTCGCGTATGTGTAGGCCGCAAATGCCAGCATCACGAAAAGCAGGAGCCCCGCATACCAGCCGATAAGCTTGAACCGCAGCGACCTCATACCGCCGCCTCCGAGCCGAGGCTATAGCCCACTCTGCGCACCGTATGGATCAATTTCCCCGGGTGGGACTCGTCGATCTTCCGGCGAAGCTGGCGGATGTAAACGTCCACGATGTTCGTCAACCCCTCGAAGCTCTCGTCCCAGACGTGCTCCAGGATCATCGTGCGCGAGAGCACCCTGCCGGAGTTCATCGCGAGGTATTCGAGCAGCGAGTATTCCTTGGAGGTGAGCTTCACGGGGACGCCGGCCCGCTTGACCTGGTGGGCGAGCCGGTCAACCTCGAGGTTCGCTATGCGCAGGACGTTCGTCCGGTGCGCGGAGCCGCGCCTCAGCAGCGCCTGGATGCGCACCAGCAGTTCCGCAAACGAGAACGGCTTGGTGATGTAGTCGTCCGCTCCCGCCTCGAAATTGGCCACCTTGTCGGCGACCGCGTCCCGGGCGGTGAGCACCACGATCGCCACCTCCGCGTTGCGAAGGCGGAGCCTCGCGATGACCTCGGTCCCGCAAAGGCCGGGCAGCGCAAGATCGACTACGACGAGATCATAAAAGCCCTTGGCAGCAGCCTCGAGCCCGGCCACTCCGTTCCTCGCGCTGTCCACGGCGAAGCCCGCCGCCTTGAGCCCGTGACTGACAAAGCGGATGACCTTTTCTTCGTCCTCGATGAGCAGAATCCGCATTCCACCTTCATTACCAGAGAGCTCCACGCATGCAATTAGGCTGCGATGAATGCAGCATTAAAATTCCCTCAGAAACCGGCCGCATGTACGGATGAGCGCCGACCCCACCCATCAACAGTCATGAACCGCCGGCACAGAGAATATACGCCTAGGGCCAGCGTTCGGCCGGACTGCGCACCCGGAAGGTGAGATAGACCAATGCGCCGCCGTCGCGCGAGATGAGGATCGATCCCGAGAAAATCTCCTTCACATCCGCGAGCGTCGACTTTCCGACCGAGAACGCCCTTAGGCGCTCCGTATAAAAAGCGAGCGGCTCCTGCTGGTAGATATATGCGGGCGGAGCGGACAGCAGCCCGCGCCCGTCGAAGCGGAACGCGATGACATCCGCGCCACGGCCTTCGTGCAACCGATCCGAAGTGTCGGACACAGGCGCGCCGGAAAAGCCGAGCTGCGCCCGCATCGGCGAGTTCGAGCGCACGAGATAATAGCCGCTCGATCCGCTCAGCTTTACATATTGCGAATCCGCCTCCCCGCTCCGGGTCGGCACGGCCGCGCACGCGGCGCAGAGAATAGCAAAGGAGAGAAGGGCTGAGGCTTTCCTGAACGTGGGGAACATGGCGCCCGTATTGTAAAGGCTGCCGGCCGCTTTGCCAAAGGAAAGTCGCTGAACGCTTGCGGGCCGCGTTCACCGTGTGATAGGTTCGTCGTTCGTCGTGCTCCCCCAGCACATTCCTCCAGCCTGCAAGAGCCGGGCGGCGAGCGGATGTCGATGCCGGAACGCGCGGGCTTTCAATGACAAAATTTGCACTCTTCGGCGCGGGCGGCGTCGGCGCATACCACCTGGCAGCGATCGAGCGCCAGGAAAGAAAAGGGGCGGCGCGGCTCGTCGCGGTGGCGGACCCCACCGCGGACCGCATGCCCGAGCGCAAAGCGCAGCTCCAGGGGCGCGGCGTCCGGTGGCATATGGATTACCTCGACCTGCTGCGCGAGGAAGCGGAGCTGGATGCCGTCGTCGTCGCCACACCCATCCCGTTCCATTATGAGATGGCGAAGGCGTGCATCGAACGCGGCGTCTTCGTCCACCTCGAAAAGCCGCCGGTGCCGCTCGTCCACCAGCTCGAGACCCTCATCCGCGCGGACGAGATGCAGCGGGTCAGCGTCGGCTTTCAGATGATCGGGTCGCGGTGCATCCAGGCTTTGAAGGAACTCATCGTCGAGGGGAGGATAGGCGAGCTGCGCGAAATCCGCGCCGGCGGCTGCTGGCCGCGCACGGACGGATATTATAACCGGGCGAGCTGGGCCGGCAGGTTGATGCTCGACGGCAAACCCGTCCTGGACGGCCCGGCCACCAACGCGCTCGCCCATGTCATCCACAGCCTCCATTACCTGGCCGGAGAAGGGCGCGACGAGTTCGCGGTCGCCGAGGAAGTTTCGGGCGAGCTCTACCGGGCGCGCCGGATCGAAAGCTACGACGCCGCCTGCATGCGCGGGCGGTTTGCCTCGCGGATTCTCTTCAGCGTGGCGGTGGCCCATGCGACGGAAGCGGCGCTGCCGTTCCAGCTCAGCGTCCGCGGCACGGACGGCTGGGCGCGCCTGTCGAATGATGGCGCTGTGCTCGAAGCGACCTGCGGCACCGAGTTGCACGAGCCGGAGACGACCCAGGAACTCATCGACCGGGACTACGACCAGCTCATCGAGGTCATCGAGGGCCGCCGCGAGCGTTTCGCGACCTGCCTGGAGGATACGCGGGGCTACGTGAGCGCCACGAATGGCATGTTCGTCTCCTCCGGCGGCATCCACGACATCGACCCCTCCGCCGCGCGCACCTGGCAGGGCGAAGACGGGCTCGGGTTCGACGTCGCCAACCTCCGCGACGCCGTGGAGGAAAGCCTGCTCGCCGGCACGCTCTTTTCCGAACAGGGCCTCTCCTGGGCCATCGCCAGCCCCATCATCGTGCCGCTCGACAGCCCCGACCTGGGCCGGCGGTTGCTCGAAATCATAGACCCAAACGAATCAGAATCCTCCCCCAGCGCCGCGGCCGTGACGGCCCTGCCGTAGAACTCCACAAACCCCTCCCATGAAACTGCACCCCGTTCTCCTCGCCCTCCTCACCGCCACCCTTCCGCTTGCCGCCCAGACTTACCAGAAGGCGCCGGACAAGCCCGTTGACCTCGCCCACGACAAGAATCTCTACGTCGTCGGCTACGCGCACCTCGACACCCAGTGGCGCTGGATCTACCCACAATCCATGCGGGACTACATCTGGAACACGATGGCCCAGAACTTCCCGCTCTTTGAAAAATATCCCAACTACGTCTTCAACTTCACCGGCTCCCGCCGTTACGAGTTCATGAAGGAGTATTACCCGGAACAATACCAGCAGGTGAAGAAATACGTCGCCGCGGGCCGCTGGTGGCCGGCCGGTTCCTCCGTGGATGAAGGGGATACCAACGTCCCTTCCCTGGAATCCCTGGAACGCCATTTCCTTTACGGGAACCACTTTTTCCAGCGCGAGTTCGGTGTGCAGAGCAACGACTACCTGCTGCCGGACTGTTTCGGGTTCCCGGCGTCCCTTCCCACCGTCCTGGCGCACGGCGGCATCAAAGGTTTCTCGACGCAGAAGCTCACCTGGGGCTCCGCGGTCGGCATCCCCTTCAATGTCGGATCGTGGATCGGCCCGGACGGCTCGTCCATACTCGCGACCTTGAACCCGGGCGGCTACGGCAACTCCGTGACCGAGGACTTCAGCCAGAGCAAGTCCTGGCTCCACCGCATCAACGAAGACGGGGCGAAGTCCGGCGTCTATGCCGACTACAAATACTTCGGCACGGGCGACCGCGGGGGCGCCGGGAAGGATTCCACCGTCGAATGGATCGAAAAAGGCGTGGCCGGCGCCGGGCCGGTGCGGGTGATCTCGTCCCGCGGCGACCGTATATTCAACGACATCACGCCGGAGATGGCCGCAAAGCTGCCGACTTACAAAGGGGATTTGCTCCTCGTGGGGCATTCCGCCGGCTCCATCAACTCCCAGGCGTACATGAAGCGCTGGAACCGCAAGAACGAGCAGCTCGCCGCCGCCGCGGAAGGGGCTGCCACCGTGGCCTCATGGCTCGGCGCGTTCCCCTACCCGTACGAGGACCTTTATAACGCCTGGGACCTCGTCCTCGGCTCGCAGATGCACGACATCCTGCCCGGCACCAGCGTCCCCAAGGCCTATGAATACTCGTGGAATGACGAAGTCCTCGCCCTGAACCAGTTTGCCTCCATCACCGAGCGCGCCGTCGCCGCCGTCCTCTCCACCATGGACACCAGCGCCAAGGGCGTTCCCGTCGCCGTATATAATCCGCTGGCCATCGACCGCGAGGATCCCGTCGAAGCTGACATCCCCTCCGCGGACTCCGGCGCCCTCCTCGCATACGGCCCGGACGGCAGCCCTGTCCCCACGCAGGTTCTCGGCCGGGACGGCAAGAGCGCCCGCGTCCTCTTCATAGCGAAGGTTCCCTCCGCGGGCTACGCCATCTACGATGTGCGGCCGGCCCCGGCCGCGGACTCCGGCTCGCCGCTCAAGGCCGCCGCAAACTCCATCGAGAACGCCCGCTACCGCGTGTCCGTGAACGCCGCGGGCGACATCGCCTCCATCTTTGACAAGACGCTGAATCGTGAGTTGCTCTCCGCTCCCGCGGGGCTCTCGATCCATTACGAGAACCCCGCCCGCTACCCCTCATGGAACATGGATTGGGAGGACCGCATCAAACCGCCGCGCACCCTCGTCGGAGGCCCGGCCGCCATACGGATACTCGAGGACGGCCCGGCGCGTGTCGCCCTGGAGGTCGTGCGGACCGCCGAGAACTCCACATTCGTCCAGGACATCCGCCTCGCGGCCGGCGGCGCGGGCGATCGGGTGGAAGTCCTGAACCGCATCGAGTGGCGCGCGTTGCAAGGCAGCCTCCGGGCGGCTTTCCCGCTCACCGCCGCCAGCCCCGAGGCCACCTTCGACGACAAGGTCGGTGTCGTCCGCCGCGTCAACGACAACCCGAAGTGCTTCGAGATGCCCCAGCAACAGTGGATGGACCTCACCGGCACGAACGGCGGCTTCGGCGTCTCCGTCCTGAATGACTCGAAGTTCGGCTCCGACAAGCCCGACGACAACACGCTGCGCCTGACGCTCATCTACACCCCCGGCACGCGCGGCGGCCCTCCCGACCAGGGGACGCAGGACCAGGGCCGGCACGAAATCCTGTATGCCATCGCCGGGCATGCGGGCGACTGGACGGCGGGCCGCACCGCGTGGCAGGCCGCCCGGCTGAACCAGCCGTTGCGCGCGTTCCTGCCCCAGGCGCACCCCGGGCCGCTCGGCCGCACCTTTTCCATGGTCTCGCTGAACAACGAACAGGTCCAGGTGTGCGCCATGAAAAAGGCCGAGGATTCCGATGAGATCGTCGTGCGCCTCAGGGAGCTCGCCGGCAAACCGGAAGCCGGGCTGATGCTCCGTTTTCCCGAGGCAATCTCCTCCGCCCGCGAGGTGGACGGCCAGGAGCGGCCGGTAGCGGCCCCGATGGGCGGCGCCAAGCTGAACGCGGGCGCGCTCGCCTTCGACATGAAAGCCTTCGGACTGCGCGCATTCGCGCTCAAGCTCGCCTCCGCGCCCGCGGCGGCCGCCCCGGTCGCCAGCAAGGCGGTGCCGCTTTCCTTCGACACCGACGCCGTCAGCTCGCGCGCCAAACGCACGGACGGGATGATGGATACCACCGGCGCCTGCTACGCCGCCGAGATGTTCCCCGCGCGGATCCAACGCGAAGGGGTGGAATTCCAGCTTGGCTCCACGGCGGACGGCGCGAAGAACGCCCTTTCCGCGCATGCGCAGCGCATCGACCTGCCCGCGGGCGATTTCAACCGCGTACACATCCTGGCCGCCGCCGATGGCGATGCTTCCGCACAAATACAGGTGGGCGCGACGGACGAGGCGTTTGACGTGCCGAACTGGACCGGCTTCGTCGGCCAGTGGGACAACCGCATCTGGGCCGACCAGCCGACCGCCCGCGACGACGCGCACGTCGCCGACCTGAAGGTGGAGCACACGGCGCCGCCCGTGGGCCTGACGCCGGGCTTCATCAAACGCACCCCGGTCGCATGGTTTGCCACCCACCACAATACTCCGACGGTGGACGCCTATTACCAGTATTCCTATCTCTTCCAGAACAGCTATGATCTCCCGCCCGGGGCGAAGAGCATCACCCTGCCGGACAACCCGAAAATACGGGTCTTTGCCGTGAGCGTCAGCCGCGAGCCCACCGCGGCCCCGGCCGCCGCGCCCCTTTATGACACGCTGGCCGACCACAAAACGGGCGGCGTGCCCCTCATCCCGCAGGCGGGACAGTCCTTCGCGGATTCCACGCCCATTACCCTGCTGCCGCCGCTCTACCATCTGCCGCACACGCTTCATTACACATTGGACGGGAGCGAGCCGAACGCCGCTTCGCCGATTTATGAAGCGCCGGTTTTCGCCGCGACCACCGCCAACATCGCCGCCCGCGAGATCGACCCCGAAGGCGCGCCGGGCCCCGTCGCCCGCGGGGTGGTGACGATCCATGACACCACACCGCCTTCGCTCGTGGACATCCTCGCGAGGCGAAAGGAGAACGTCCTCGACCTCACCTTCTCGGAGCCGCTGGCCCCCGATACCGTGCAGAACAAGGCGAACTACACCATCCAACCTCCCGCCCCTCTTGCGAAAGTGACGCAATCGCCCGACGGTCGCGGCGTGCTGCTCACCATGGCCGCCGCGCTCGATCCCGGCACCGATTACACGATCACCCTGCACGGATTGCGGGACGCTTCGCCGCAGGGCAACCCCATTCTGCCCACCACGCGCCCTTTCAACGCCCAGAACATCGTTTACCGGCTTCCCGCCGCGGCGCTTCCCGCCAACGCGGTGAAACTCCGGCTCCTCACCCTCCCGGTTCGCCGGGACGAGGCCTGGACGATGAATCTCTACGTCAAAGCGGACGCCAAGCCGCCCGGCCGCACCCTCATCGCCGGGTTCGGGGTGGACGCGGAAGGCAATAGCAAGGGCGGCGCGACCCGTTACTTTGCCGCCTTCCCGGACGGCATCCATTTCTGGACGATCGGCGACATGGCGACAAACTCACCGCTCGACCTCGGCCGCTGGCAGATGCTCACCGCCAGCTACGACGGGAAAAACCTCGCTCTCTACAAGGACGGGCAGCCTATCGGGAAAAAAAGGATGACGCTCGGCGAGGACGCCGAACCCTACGTGAGCGTCGGCCCTCCCGACCCGTGGGATCAAAAATTCCGGTTCCAGGGCAGCGTGCAGAATTTTACCATCGGCCGGGGCGCGTTGAGCGACGACCAGGTCAAAAAGCTTTTCGCGGAGACTCCCAAACCCCCGCAGTAGCCTGACGAAATCCCGCTGGGCCGGATAGCTCCTGGTTTATGAATCCGATCCATCTAGCCGAACAGGCGGGTTCCAATCCATGGCTCTTCCTCGCCGCGGCGTTGCTGCTCGGAGCCCTTCACGGGCTCGAGCCGGGGCATTCGAAGGGGATAATGACGGCGTTCATCCTCGGGACGCGCGGCTCGTATCTGCAAGCCGTCCTCCTTGCGCTCAGCGCCACCGTCTCGCACACCGCCATCGTCTGGATCCTCGCCTGGCCCGCTTCCTACGGCGGAACGCTCTGGACAGGCCTCGCCTTCTCGCCGTACCTGAACCTGATCTCCGGCCTCGTCATCCTGGCCCTGGCCTACTGGATGCTGCGCAGGTTTAACCGTGCGAGCCCGGCTCACGCTCACAGCCACGCGCATCCTCACGAAGACCATCACCAACACCACCACCACCATCACGAGCATGCCCACGACCCCGGGCATTCGCACCCCCATCCGCACGCACACACGCACGCGGCTGATTTCCCCCTACCCGCCGACAGCCTCTCCATGGCAATGACCATGGAAGAGGACGAGCACGCGCGCCATCACATGCGCGAGATCGCCGAGAAATTCTCCGACCAGCAAATCTCCACCGCGCAGGTCATCGTTTTCGGCCTCAGCACGGGGCTCGCGCCATGCACCGCGGCCATCGTCATCCTCATCACCTGCTTCCGGCTGCACCAGCCCTTGCTCGGCATGGCACTCGTCACCGCCTTTAGCGTCGGCCTCGGGCTGACCCTGACTTCCGTCGCGCTCCTGGCATCCTGGGGAGTCCGCACCCTCGGCAGCCGCACCGAAGGCTTTCAGGAATTCGTGCGCAAAGCGCCGTTCTTCTCCGCCCTCGTCACCGCCACCATCGGCATCTACCTCATCATCCAATTCTTCCGGTCCTGACTGAGCAGCCGCAGACCCATCGCAGCCGAACAGCGGAAAATAAGAAGAAGTGGTCGGGCTGGTGGGATTTGAACCCACGGCCTCTGCGTCCCGAATCATTTGGCCGTTTTCGACGTATTTCGACACAAGGGGACACATGTGGACAATTTGCGTAATTGATTCGTAAAAAGCAACTTATAGATTATTTCATTGGGTCACGACGGGACATGGTAGGACTGGATTTTTTTCGCCGGGTGCACCTGCGGGTGCACCTAAACCGGCGAATCGAGATCGACACTAAACCGCGTCTCGGATCATCGCAAATACGCACGGTGAGATAGCGAGGGATGGTAAGCAGGGCCAGCGATCCCCCTCGGCTGAAGCGCCGCTCCCGCCGAACGCCAGCCAGGAATCCCCCCCTTCGCAAGTTTACCACGGCGCCCAGCGAAACATTGCTCCACATACGGAGCCATTTTCGCGAGCGGAAAGCCTCAGTTTTGTGCCCAGAAAAGCACAAGACTCATGAAATTCAGAAACATCATTGGACCTCAATTGCGCAAGCTTCGTTACGCTCGGCACTGGTCTCAAAGCAAACTCGCGATCAAGCTGCAATGCGCCGGATGGGATGTCTCGCCAAGGAGTCGCAAAACGCACTCGCCAATTCCGGATCGTATCAAGGAAATAGTGGGCGCAGCCAAAGTAAGTCTGGTAAAGACTTTCGGTGGCGTGACAATATATATGAAGTCGCACCTCGCGATTGGGTAAAATTGAACGATAAGCGGAAAGTGGTTAGCGCAAAAAGCGCTTACATCGAAAAACTTTCAAGGCAAATACTCGATCTGGAAAGGCAAATTGCTAATGCCAGTTCGAGCGATAAAGCGCACCTTACAAAGCTGCACGAAATGCTTCTTGATACTCTTTCTTAACATCCGACGTGAAACCGCAGTCTGCGTAAACAAAACTGTGAAAACTGTGTGCGAGCACCTGCACCGGGTTTCCGTCGAAGCCGCTGCACGGGTAATAAACCGAGTCCGTGAGAATCTCCGCTAATGGGATCGGTCCACTCGTATCATTCAGGTTTTCAAGCCATTTTGGAATGTCACGACGCGGAAGAAGCATACGTTTAGCCTGCGCATACTTCGAGAGGCGAACAAGACGAAATGTTTGAGAGTCTTTCCGTCTCAAAGAAATCCCTCAAAGCAGACTCCATATCAGGCGGCTTCGCGAAACGAAAGTCGCGACGGAGAAGAGGCGGAGCGGGAAGAGAGCTGTCACTCAACCCGCGTAGGTCTATCCTGGAAATAATGGTTCAACAGCCGAGATGGCTTCCAAATCCGCAAGCGTAATTTCGCTGATCGAAGGCGTTTCCGATGCGCTGGCTGATCGCATTGCCGGAGCAAAGAGCCTGGAACTCCAGCATCTTGGCCGGGCCATGGGGCGGCTGGGACCAGTCCATCCAAAAGGGGATCTGCTCGATCTCGTCGTAGCTGGTGCGGCGCTTGATGACTAATGACAAAGAAAGTACTACTGTAAGGGGGGAGTTCTGTTTCGTAATCGATTCGTCTCCAACATTTACCGGTCAAGTCAATTTTACTCGCTTAAGGTTGCAGTAAAGTGCGGTTCCGGCGAACTTTCAGGGATTTCTGAACACGAACCCGAAAATTTGCGATGACAGTTTGATTCCGGAAGTTATTTTTAATCCACCCCCGCACCATGCCAAAATTTAACTACGTAGCCCTCGACGCGCGCGGGCAGGAGTCAACCGGCGTGCTGGACGCTCCATCGCAGAACGAAGTCGTCGCGCAGCTTCGCAAATCGGGATTCTTCCCCACCAGCGTGATCGAGGAGGGCAAGGGCGGGGCGAAGACCGCGAAAAAAGGGGGGAAGGTCGCCAAGACGGCCGGCTCGAAATCTCCGGCCAAGGCAAAGGGAAAGGGAGGCGGGATCGTCCTCTTCAAGAAGAGCACGGTCAAGACGAAGGTCCTGATGATTTTCACCCGGCAACTTGCGACCTTGATCGACGCGGGCCTGCCGCTGTTGCGCGGCCTGGTGGTGCTGGCGAAGCAGGAAAAAGATATCGTGCTCAAGGAAGCCATCGGCGGCCTGGCGGACGCGGTGCAGGGCGGAAGCACCTTCTCCGAGAGCCTGGCGCAGCACCCGAAGATTTTCAACAAGCTCTACATCAACATGGTCAAGGCCGGCGAGGTCGGCGGCGTGCTGGAACTCGTGCTCAACCGCCTGGCGGAGTTCCAGGAAAAGGCGCAGAAGATCAAGGGGAAGGTCGTCGCGGCCATGTTTTACCCGGTCGCGGTGTTGTTGATCGCGGTGTTGATCGTCGGGTTTCTGCTGGTGGTCATCGTGCCGAATTCCAGGCCATCTTCAAGGACATGCTCAATGGCAAACCGCTGCCGGGCATCACCCAGTTCGTCATCAACATCAGCGACACGCTGCAGAACCACATCCTGTCGGTGCTCGGGGGCATCACGGTCATCATCGTGGGCTACAACCTGCTGGCGCGTTCGGAAGCGGGGCGGATCTTTTTGGACAAGCTGAAGCTGAAGATGCCGGTCTTTGGGGACATCATCCGCAAGACATCGATCTCGCGGTTCAGCCGGACGCTCGGGACGCTGGTGACCAGCGGCGTGCCGATCCTCCAGGCGCTCAACATAACCCGGGAGACGGCGGAGAACTCGGTCATCGGCACCGCCATCGGAAAGGTGCACGACAGCGTGAAGGAGGGCGAATCGATCGTCCAGCCTCTGGAGGCGAGCGGCGTGTTTCCGCCGATGGTCATCAGCATGATCGACGTCGGCGAGGAGACCGGGCAGTTGCCGGAGATGCTGTTGAAGATCGCGGAGGTTTACGACGATGAGGTGGACAATGCGGGCCAGCCTCACCTCGATGCTGGAGCCGATCATGATCGTGTTCCTCGCGGTGGTGGTGGGAACGATCGTCATCGCGCTCTTCATGCCGCTCATCACGATCATCCAGACCATGTCCAGCGGCGGCAACGGCTAGGAAGAAGTCAATTCGGCGACTCGCTGTTGCCGGGGAGCGGATTCGCATCAATTTGCAGCACATTGACGGAAAACGGCGCGAATATCCGGGTAAACGTGTTTCCGAGACCGATTACTTTTGAGGTCATCGGCACGATTTTCATGGGATCGGTGATCGTGTTGGTATCACCCGGGTTAGTGGAACTCAACGTAACGGCTGTCCCCTCAGGCCCGATGTTTGCGGCGCCAGTAATACTAATTTGCACTGGCTGCGACGTCGCCGCCGTATTCACAACCTTCAGATAAAGGGTCCCCTTCTTGCTGTCCCTGGTGGCCACATAGAAGAGCGTGGGAACCTGCCTGGGCGAGGGTGGGGACAAGGGCGGTGCACCCGGCTTGGCTCTGCGCGCCGGAGGCTGCCAAGTCTGAGTCGGAATATTTTCTGATGTGACAGAAATCACGCTGTCGCCCAAGTAGTTACTGAACATCTTTTGTGCATAATACGAGGGTGAACCGTAACTGGTGAGGGTGTCGTAACCGATCAGGTCGCCGGCCCACTCCATGCCGCCGGAGTTGACATTGACGAAGAGCGGGGCGTAGCTGGCCATGATCACGACGTCGGAATTGCGCTCCATGCCCGTCATCCATGCGGCGTCGCCCAAGGCGGCGTTCATATTTGTGGTCGGGCTCCCCTCCCGGGTGGCCCATTCGCCAACAAAAACCTTCGGCCATTTGCGATCATACGTGTCGTAATGGCCCGCGTCGTCCTCCATTTGGAATGCGTTGCGATAGTAGTGCTCATCGATCACGTCCGGGATGCGTTTGACCGTCGCCTCAAAGCCGCCCCAATATCTGGGACCACAAGTGTCGATGCATTTCAGGTTCGGATACTTTGCCTTAATCGCATCATAGAACTGGGCGAACCGGCCTTGATAGCTGTGGGATTTGTCGGCACCGTCCTCATTGCCAATCTCGACGCAGTCAAGCGGGAACGGAGCAGGGTGACCATCCTTCACGCGTTCAGCGCCCCATTTGCTGCTGGCATCGCCGGTGACGTATTCGATCTCGTCCAGCGCATCATCCACGAACGGTTGCAAGGCCGGCCCAGCATCAACATGCTGTCCCCTTAACGAGTAACCGGCATAGACGGCCAGCAGGGGCCGGATATGCAGGTCCTCGCACCACTCCAGGAATTCGAGAAGCCCCATGCCGTCGTTGGCGCCGTAACGCCAGCAGCCGCGATGGCCGGGACGCTGTTCCAGAGGCCCGAGGGTCTGCTTCCACGGGAAACGGTCCGCGATGGTGCCTCCCTCGAGAAAATTGCCCCCCGGCAGGCGGAGGAAGGTCGGCTCCATCTCGGAAAGAAGCTGCATGATGTCGATTCGATTGCCATTGGAGCGGTGGTTATAAGTCGGCGGAAAGAGCGAGACGAGATTGAACCAGAGCATGCACGGGTTTTCCGTCGAAAGGGTGAACCGGGTTGCCGCGGTTGCCGTTACGTCATCACCTGTCGAAAACGTTGCCGTATATTTCTGCCAATGGCCGGTGACCTGCGGCACCGGGGTAGTTGCAAAGACTTTTGTTCCATCGTTGCTCTCGATGCTCGCTGTGAGAGGAACGGGGCCGGAGGCGTCCGACTTCGCATAGAACGAGAGACGGTAGGTCGTCTTCGGCTTGACCGGTATGCCCCAATAGCCGTTGTTGGCGATTCCGACCCGATGGCCGGTTGACGCCCGGCTTGCATCAAGCTTAAGGCATTTTGTCAGGACAGTCCCCTCGATGGGCTGGCCTTCGTCGAGCGAGATCGAGCCCGTGCCGCCGCTGTCCTTCACGACCGACCAATGTCTCGCCGCCATGGCGTCGTCCCTAAAAATCCGGTTTTGGATCAATTCACCGTAGAGTCCGCCCTCGTATGAGTGGTTGATCTCCTCGGTCATCAACCCGTAGAGGGTCGGACTCACCTGAGCGGTGATATTGCCTGCATCGACATGGAGCACGGGAGCCGCGGGGTTGGTCTGTCCGCGGGCAAGCGAAACGAATGCAAGAGCGACAGCAAGAAAAATGGGGGAGCGAAATTTAATCATAGATACGTCTTGTTACAAGGCCACATTCGGGGCATCGATCGTTGATGGCTCCTGGGGACGCAGAACTGGGATCCAGTGAAATCTCAAATCAGCGGTTAGTAAGGTGATGAACCCGGCGTTTTAAGTTCCAGCGGATCCAGCGTCGCCGTAAGCGTCCCGTAGCCAAGATGGTCATAACCGCCGCTGTTCGGGCCATAGTCCCCGCCGCCACCCTCGGGACGCACTTTATCAGCCATCTTGGTTGTGTAAGGGGCGGGAAGCCCTTTTAGTATGACGTAATGGTTATAGACCAGCTCCCAGACGGGCCGCAAACCGCCTCTGCCCCCGGCGCCTAGCGCCGCTTGTGTCGCCAGGGAACTGACATATGTTTTGAAGGGGACGTCCTCGCCCAGGTTATACTTCGCCACATACTCGCAGCCTTTCAGAAAGCGGTTGTCATCGTAGCCGTAAAGATTGTCCCCCTGCTTCCAGGCCATCTCGCAAATCGTGCCCATGAGGCCGATGCCCATGAGGGTATGGCCCTGGTCGCGCCCTGACTCATTCCATTGGCCAAGTCCGCCGGGATGAACGTAATAAACTGCATTTCTGATCGAGCCGTTGCCCTTCCCGTATTTGGCATAACGAAGGGCTTCGTCATAAATGCTGTGCTTGTCGCAAAGGACGCCAATGGCCATGATGGAAGCCATATTGCAAAGGTCCCAGTTGGCCCAGTAGTGATCGATCTTCGTGTTGTTATGGCGAATGAGAAAGTCGTGATTGATCGGATAGAAAACGGTCAGCATCATTCCCTGGAAGCGCGTGAAATCCTCAGGTTTCCAGCCCTTGAAGGTGCGCATGATTTCGGCGGCATTGGCAAATTCGTAACCGTAAATGCCGGCGGCAAGATCGGCGTCGGTGGAGCCGGTGATTTGTTTTAGAGTGGAAGACCATCCGTTCAGAATCTCGATGGACTTTTCCGCGTAGGCTCTTTCGCCGGAGATGCGCCACCTCAAGGCGCACGCGTAGGCCGCGGCAGCGTCGTTATAGCACGAAACATAGTCCTGATGTTCACCGTGTGGCGCCCCTCTCACCACCTTTTCGACCGGTCGCGGTTTGTAGCTGAGCTGGGCGTGCCTGTTGGCGATCAGCCTTTCCCAGCCGGATTTCCAAGGCTCGCGCCCTTTATTGGCACTCATCCGCTTAAAGTCCTCTTCGTTGTGCAACAAGCCCGGGTGAACGAACGGGCCGGTTTTGGCGGGCTGCTCCTCATCCGCCAGCAGGTTGTCCATAGCCCCGGGAGAGGTTTCAGGACTGGCCACCGCGCTCGGGCCGGCGGCTGCCTTCGCCGCCGCTTCCGCCCTGGCCGCGTCCGCCGGGGCAGCGGACATGGCGGCCTCGGCGCGCTGGCGCAAATCGGTCCCGGCGACCAGGATGCGGGCGCCGCCGCCGTTGTAGACCGCCGCGAGATCCTCGGCGCCGATTTCCGCCACCTCCACCACGGCCCCCGGCGGCGCCTTCACCGAACCGGCGATCCGCCCGTCGACCACCGCGGGAAAGTACGCCGCCTTCAAAAGAACGACTTTTTTCGGCCAACAAGGCTTGTGTTCGCGCAGCCAGCCAAGCGCATCGACCGGTGTCGGCGCAGCCGCCGGTGCCGATGCCGGTGTGGCAGTAACCGCCGGCACGGGCGCCGGAGTGGGCGTTTCAGCCGGCGCAGGCGCCGCCGTTGGCGCCGGGGCACTCGCAAGGGGAGACGCGGGCTTCACGAATTGTTCCGCCCCACCGGCCAACTGTTGCCAGGTCTGCTGCGGGGATTCATGGAAATGGTATATGGCGCAGCCGAAGCCCCCGGCGGCGAGCAGAAGCAAGAACAGCAGAAATCTTCCAAATCCAGAGCCGCCGCCCCTTTTCTTCGGCGGTGCGTAGGAACCCACGGCGCGCGGCGGCGGACGACTCGGTGGCGCACTGAAAGCGGGTTGTGGCGCGGAAGCTGGACACAGCGGCGGCTGTGCGGAGGGGCTGGAGCGCAGGAGAGGCGAAAGCGGCTCGGACAATTCGGGCGGCGGACTCTCGCTAGAACGGTGTTCGCCGGAAAATACGTCGCCGGTCTGCTCGACCACGGGGGCAACGATGGAATGTGCGCACGTGGGACAAACCAGCGCGCGGCCCGCAAACTGATCATCGGCCTCAAGCGGTTGTTGACAGTGTTCGCAATCGAATTTCATGATTGGCAGCCTCACGCGATCTGAAGAACGCTGACATTGGGAGTAGGCAGTTCCATCAATAGACAATCATCCTTCGCATGGAAAGCCGTGAAGTTCGCGGGAGCTACAGTGTCAGGCGCGTCAAAGGTATTCACAAATGGCATGACCGAATTGGAGTGCAAACGTCGGGCGTACCTTCGGTGCCTAAACCCGGCCTCTTTCACCTCTTTCACATTCCCTTACTCCTTGTGGAGGGAATCAACGAAACGGAACGCAGGTACATTACGAGGCCATTCTCTGTCGTTGACTTTGAGCTCATCACGACATCAAGATTATTAGATTTTCCGAGGGTAACCTCTCCGAGTGTTGTAGTCAGAGAGTCATCTAGTCCGCCGCTGGGCGCGACTGTGTTGGTGAGTTTTTGCCCTCCGACGATTGTCTCAATTCGACTGTTGTTGTTTGTTGCCAGCGAATACGTTAACCTGACCTTGAAGGCGCCAGGTTTATCAATCTTGATGGGCCATCGGATGAAACCTTCGCCCGTATTCCACCAAACAATGTACTTCTTTTCAGCCCCCTCCAATTTAAAAGTGCTTCCGTCGATTTCCGCGTCCGTCGGGTTTAGCTTGAGAGATCCATCCGCCGACTGTTTGATGGGCTTGTCGCTGATGTCTATCGCCTGGGTTGGCGTCTCGGCTGGCCGTAGGGAGACGGAGCGGACAGCCATCACCCAATAATGCCTTGCAACGGCGCTCAAGACCACCTGAAGATCGCCCGCCTTGGTGATTGTGACTTCACCCGCCGTGCCGGCCTCGAAATAGGACCAGCCTTTGGTTGCCTTGGGTCTTGCTATGAGTTTTTGATTGCCCACCGCGATGGCTACCTTGCTGCCTTCGCTGGGCGGGTTCAGGGCATAATTCAACTCCACGCGATATTGGCCGGGCTTCCGGACGTTGATCTTCCATGCGAGCGACGTGTCCAGATCATTCCAACGACCGATGTCTTTTTCAGCAACTCCCTCGGGTTGCTCCAAGAGGGCGTTCATTCCGTCAATTTCCGCATCGCCAGCGGTGAGCTTGAATGATCCGTCCTCGGCTTGCTGGATGGCCGCGCCGCTGATATCCAGCGCCGGGGTGGATGTCCCTGCTGGTATGAGGGTAATGGAGCGGATATCAACTACAAATTCATGGCGCTTCAAGGCAGGCTTTATGACCACCTCAAGGTCACCGGGTTTGCTAATCGTCACTTCGCCAGCATCGCCGATTCTGTAATCGTTAATGCCCGTTCCGGCCTTTGGTATCGCTTTGATTGTCTGGTCTCCCACGGCAATGGTTAAAGGACTGCCGTTATTGCTGGCAATAAGGCAATAATTCAGTTGCACGCGGTAATTGCCGGGCTTCTTGACTTTAAGCGTCCAGTGAAGGGTCGTATCCACGTTCGTCCACCAAATGATATCCTTGTCGCTGCCCCCCTCTAACCGGGCGTTCGGTCCGTTGATTTTCGCATCTGCCGCGCCCAATTTGATGGAACTATCCTCGGCCTGTTCGACTATGGCCGTTGGTTGGCCGTCTCCGCGGACCGTCACGCCGTTCAGGGTATTGAAAGCGATCAAGACGGCCGCGCATGCTTTTGGAAGTGTGTTACGAGTGAGTTGCATGGTAGTTTGAAAGAAGCTTTAATAGGCTGGCGAAGCCGGGGCCGAGAGCCTCTGGATCTGTTCCGCATATGCCTTTACGAAGTCCGCGATTTTCGGCGGTAAAGCAAGCGGCGCTGTTGGGGCGCTGCTGTAATGATAGAAGCGTTTTTCCGCCCCAAATTGCGCAAAAAGAGGGAGTCGTGTCTTAAGTTCAACATAAGCAACTGCCGGAACTTTCGCCGGCGACGCCATCGGATGTCCGAGAGCCCTTGCCTGTTCGATATCGGCACGCTCCTCTTTTTGAGCCATGACGGTGAGAGGACTGACAGTTCCCTTGAATACAATGCAGTCATATCCCTGGTATTTTGCCATTCCCGAATACGTGTCCGGTGAGAGCCAATCGAAACCGGCAAAATCAGAAGAGGCGAAATTGACGGAGAAAATGTCGCCGCCTCCATAGTCAGGACAGACCATGGGATTCGAGACATTCGTAACCATAACTCGGAGGCCTGAAAAATGCCAGATATGGTGCCGCTGACCGTCGGCGGCGACGTTTTCCTCAAGAATTGTCGAGCCAGTCTTAATTACGGTTGAAACCATCGTGACAGGTTCTTTGTCTTTAGAAGCGCTTTTGCCATTTGTGCCTGTCTTCAAAGGCTCTTTGCCCTCCAGAGGGTGCCCTTGAAAAGTGATTGTCCATGTCGAATAATCGGGGGCGCGCCCGATTAAGGGGCCAGGCGGCAAAGGGGGTGGAATGTTGGCATCCTGGGCGCAAAGCGGCGCCGCGAACCCCATCCATGTGAAAATGCAAAGGAATCGGTAGTTCAGCTTCACTCCTTAACGACCTCGAGTTGTTTATCTATAATCTGCCCGGTGAAACGGTCGATGGCAACATGCAACCAGTAGCGCTGCTCGCCTTCGACGACGAAGTTATCCGGAGTGGAGGCGCTGGAGGGGTAGCGGCCTGTTTGCGCGACAACGTCGATCATGAGGTTCCAAATCCGCGTCTGGCCGACGCTCGCCAGGGCGCGGATCGGAGCCTCGCGAAACCGTTTGACCTGGGACATGCTCGTCTGAAGGGATGCATTCGAGTAAGAGGCGTTGGCGTAGGCATCCGTTAGATTGTTCACCGTTCCGGAAGTTCCGGAGATCGTGGACGCGCCGCTGAATCCCACATAGGAGAGTTTGCCATCCGCGTAATTGGGCGGCAGCAGATCGGATCCCCAACTATTGGAGACGTTCGAGGGCGAGTAAATAAATCCACAAGCGGTTCCAGAAGCGGCCACCGCCGCGTTCCATTTGCCGACCAGCTCGGAGAGATTCTCAAGAGGGCCGTAATTTGTGCCCGAAGTGCGCGCCACGAGGGCGCTTGAAACGGTGCCTGACAGGGAAGGCGAAACCGAGCCGACGGTGGCATTGGTGATCTTGGGATTGTCCACGTAGGCCCCGTTGACAATCGCTTGCAGCACGGGAGCCTGGCGTGTGTTGAGATTCACCTTCCCAGCGACGATGCCGCTCGGGTCGCTGGTGTCGTTGATGCAGAAGAGATCGAGCAGAGCGGCGTCCCCGCTTTCCGGTGTGAAGAAATCGAGGTCTTTCCACGGCAAATCCCGGAAGACATAGCCCAACTCCGCCACGGTGAGAAACGGCCGGTGAAGCAGCAACGGCCGGCTCTGGGACTGGGTGAATGGCGTAGCGCCCGCCGGGGTCACCAGGGACGACACAGCTCCATTATATCCCTGAATGCTGGCTGGAGGCAGCCCCACGGGGGTAGTCGCAGCGATCCCGGTGGCAGTGCCCCCAGACGCCACGTAAGCGCCTGCCGCCCGGCGGACAATGCCGTCGGCATCGGCGTAATAGGAAGGCTCGATTGTGCTCCCTTGTAAAAAAGGAGCACCGGGACTGTTTTGCGCATACATGCCGGGAGCAAACATCCAGATGTCGGAATTTCCGTGAGGACTTACGGTAAATACAGGAGCAGTCCATCCGGCAAACCAGGAAGTATATGGGATGTCCGATGTATAGGATGTCCATTGAGACAGGAGGGCGGCACTATTTGCGCCGGTTTGCCCGCCGGTAGGCACATTGGACATGTCCAAATTTACGAAGACAAACCCCCCGGAATTATCTTGTCGAATGGGATAAGTGATCCCAACAGTCGTCGTGCCAATCGTCGTACCGCTGCCTGAATTGAAAATCCAACCGGCAGCAGCCGGGGCGCCAGGTCCCCATGATCTTTGTGGATTCATGGTATCCGTAAACAATCCAAATCTGCCAGTGCGCGGATCGATGGCTGAGGCCCAGCTATAGGTATCAAACCCCTCGTTAGCACCAGTGGTTACGCAAGGGGAACAACCGTTGCGAGATTGATAACTGAACATCCCATCCGTCGTCCGGCCATATTTGGTATCATAAGTGACCCAGTTTCCGGTGTTGATCGGATCCGCATACTGGAGGCGATAGGTAAAATAGACCCGGTTGTCCCCTGTTCCCGCGGCGAGTCCTATTAATCCCATTCCCGTGTAATAGACCGTGGTGGTGGCAGTGCCGGAGGTAGCGGCAGCAAACGCCAAGGGGAACTGTCCTAAAACCAGCGGCGCCCACGGGCCCGTGGAGCCATCGCTTTCGGAGGGCAGCGGATTCGCATCCGTGCCGGTAATATTCGCCGCTGGGCCGCTTGGGTTTGTCATCGCGTTCACCCGTGTCGCATTTCCGGGGGCGGTGCCGCTGAAGATTAGCGTTGGTTCACGATAAAGGGCGCCGCTACTATCGTTAAACGTCACGGCATCGGTAACGGGCGTTCCAATCCCCGGCCCCGCCGTCCCGGTCCACCTCTCCGCGGTCCCACCCACTCCGGTGAACCAGGTTGAATAAGTCGCGGAGGGAGCTGTCAGTCCCTGGTTGCTTCCGCCGCCAACGTTGGAGCCCCCGGAGCTGGAAGCCTCCGCTCCATGCCACATTGGCAGGTCATTAGCTCCGCTAGTTTCGCTAAGTCCGTTACTTCCGCTGAGGGTTACGGGGTCATTGCTGTCGATGAGAATCCTGAATTGGCTGGGGCGAAGGACGCCTGGCGTGCCATTGGGATCATACGGGTTCCACACGGCGGGAACCTGGATCATATATGCGCTTCCGGAAGTGGCAAGGGTCCCGCTTAGCGCTGATGGGAATTGATAGGGTGAAGTATCAGCCCAGGAAGCGTGCGGCCCCGGATTTGGCAACTGCGTCCGGAGCACGCCATTGAAAACGTAGCTGAGATAGGGCAGATCCGTCACCCCCTGAAATTCCCAGGTGCCGCGGCTCGATCCATCGTTAAATGTAATGCGAACTGGATAGCTGGTGGGATTGACCTCGCTGAGGATATTCGCCCCGAGCTGGATGACGTGATAATCGACGGAAGTATCGAAGGCGTAACGCAGGTTGACAGGAACCTGGGTGGTCGAGTAGCCGTTGGGAGTTTGGGAACTGCTCACGGTCGAACCAGAGGGCAAGCCCGCCTTGCCCAGCGAGCCGACGGTAATGCCGGCTTTGAGCAACTCGAAGAAATTCGGATCGCGATTTGCGTCCTCAACGTATTTTGAAGCATTGGGAGCCGTCCCGGCAGGCCGGCCAACCAGCATGATGATATTATTGATCCCACTGGTGCCCACCTCGTAATTGTAATTCCACCTGTTATTTGGCGAGTCCCAGTTCAGGCCGAAATACTTCTGGATGTTTGCAACGGTGCCAAGCTGGAGATAAGACCACGGAATCCCGTCATTGATCAGCGCCTGGATATCCGGGTCGGTTTGGGTTCGCGAGGCGCTGGGGCCTTTGTAGGTGATCCAGGCCAGCCTGTTGAGCGCAAAGCGCTTCAGCACCAACGGCTGGCCTACAACCGCCGTCGACCCATCGTTCCGGGTGAAGGAGGCTTGGACACCGACGCTGAGAAAGCTCGGGTTGATGAGCTTGTCACCGCCGAGGGCGCTGTTGCCGCCGCGGTTCGCAGCGAGGACGACGGGGGCCGTAGTGCTCGTCTGCACTGCCGGGATGTAGGACGGCTGGTTAATATCGCGGCTAAACGTGCCGAGATACTGGAGGACGTTTTGCTGGGTGCCGCTCAGGCCGAGGCCTTGCGTCATGAAATTGATCAAAGCCTGGCGGCTCACGAACATTTTATCGGTCTGGCCGCCGTTGGTGTAAGTGCCTGTGACAAGGAAACCCGTCGTGCTCGAGGTGACGTAATCGTAGTAGTTTGTGCCTGAAGCGGCTGTGAAACTGGGGTTGGGAAAAGCCCCGGGCGCCTGGGTCGAAGCGTAATTGCGCCATCCGACGATCGCGTCGCTCTGAGCCGGGGTCAAGCCAAGCTGCGTGAGTATCTGCATAGGCAAGCGGGTTCTTGTAGGCCGATTGCGCTGTGCCCGTCGTCGAGGGGTAACCGGCAACATTGACGTCAAGAAGTCCTCCTTCGTCGTAGATCGCATACGCGTAGCGCCCGATTACGGCGGACATGCCGGTGGATGAATAGACCACGCTGCTGCTGAAAGTCGCGGGATTGGAGCCGTCCCTTCCGACAAGGATCCAATTGGGCGCGGTAAACGAATTCGTCCCGAACAGAAGCGGCTTGCTCCAACGGGCCAGCGTCATGCAACGGCCATTCACGGAAGTGCCCGTGGTCAGGGCGACCGACGCGCGGTTTGGTCCGGCGGCGTTGTATGTGCCGGAAGCCAGCGGATAGAGCGGCCCGGTGCCACTCGTCGTCACGACGTTTGGGCCGCCGTTGGTTCCCAGGCGGTACGGTGTCATGGCGGCGTTGGAAAGAGGATAATAGAGCGGCGTCGTCGATGTGCCGGTAACGATAATGCTGATGCCGGTGTTCGACGAGGAATCCACGATCTCCTGCTTCAGGTCTCCAACGATCTGATCCATCGCGCCTTGCGCGAAGATGGCCACTTTTGCCTGGCTGGCGCTGCCGTTGGAAATCTGCCGATCCAATAGCGAGCGTGAAAAGAAGGCGACGATCAGCCCGGTGACGAGTACCGATGAACGCAAGGACAATAACGATGGCGACTGCCTGGCACTTGTCTTTGCTGGGGGGACGTGGCACAAATGAAGCATAGGCATCTCCCGGATGGATACAACGGGCGGATGAGTAACACGGTTGAATAACGGAAAGAGGGAAGATCTCATTCGCGCTTTCGTTATTTTCCCATTCTACCGGCGGGGAAGGCTGGACCCATCCACCCATCTACCCTCAATCAGAACTTGACGGGCGATGGGTGGAATGCCGCGCGCGTTATCGTTGATGAGCGAAATGAGCACCAGGACTGCGACGCGGCCGATTTCCTCGGGATTTTGATCGATACCGGCTTCCGCATTTCCGTCCAGCACGCTCGTGGCGGCGAGACCAACGTCCTCCGGGATGCGATAGCCGCACCGCTTTAGCAGGCCGGCTGTGATCCGTTCGTCGCTCAAGAGAGCCTCCGGTTTGTATCGTTTCATCCACCGGGCCAACTTGGGCAAGCTGGCAGCCGGGTTCTCGCAATCGACGCCCAAAACGGGAATGCCCGCTTGCGGGTCCCATTTGGACTGGGCCAGGAGGAAACCGGCCTTGAAGAAGTGCCTTCCGCGGATCGAACTTGAGACCTCCTCGACCATCCCAATCCGCCTGTACCCAAGCGCCTGCATCCGCTCGAAGGCCTGCAGGGTGTTCACAACCTGGTCGGCGGTGACCAGATGAGCATGGGGCGTCGGGAAGGAGCGGCCAAGTCGAACGACCGAAAAGTATTCCCAATGAAAATCGGCCCACTCCGGCCCAAGAGCAGACGGAAAGGGCGGAAGAAGGATGCCCTGGATGCCTCGCGCGAGCAGGATTTTCTCGAGCCGGGCACAGTGCAGGCTCGCATGGCAGACGAATTCTTCGAGGCGATAGCCGAACTTTTCCGCGCAGGCGGCGGCCCCCCGCCAGTAGCCTTCAAACTCGCGGAAGCTCCGCAGTTGTTTCGGGTCCGGCCAGAGATTGAGCCAGGCGAGCACGGACTGCACGGGCACAATCTTTGAAGTCCGTTTGAACTGAGCCAGGCCGGCCGCCATCGGGTTTGGCTCGTAGCCCAACTCCCGGGCCGCCTTCTGAACCCGCTCGCAGGTAGCCTTCGGGATTCGGCGGCTGTTTCTCAACGCCAGCGATACGGCGCTGTGAGAGAGGCCGACCGCCCGCGCGACGTTTTTCAACGTGACACGGCGTCCCGGTGGCTGGTCGCCCATTGGGGCACTTTCGCTCGGGAAGTTCATCCGGGTAAAGCGCTAAATTCACACGTGTGACAACCAAGACCTTTGGCTCTTGAAGAGGAAACCGACATTTTATCACTATGGCCCTTATCGCCACGGCTGACAAATTTATCGATGGGTCAACCGTGTTACCCAGAAAGCGTTAGCCGCTCTTGCGATTCGACGATAATATTGCGAGCGCAGAACGGGAATTCCTACCCCATCGACTAAAAATATGTGCCCCCAAAGAACGATCCTAATGAAGCCCCACACCCCCTTCGCCAAAATTCTGGCTCTGACGCTCACGTTCGGAGCGGCCTTGCTCGCCTCCCGGCCCACCTTCGCCTCGGTTGACACCTGGACGAGGAGCAAGAGGCTCAACCGCTTCTGGCGCGTCGTCGCTCTCCTTGCCGCCCTCTCGGTCGCGGGGCTTTCCAGCCAAACCGCGCAGGCGGCAAATACGGTTCATTCGAACTCCTCGACAGGCAATAATAACTGGAGCACTGCCACCTGGACTAACGGGACGCCGAGCAACAATCCGGGCGACGTTGCCAATTTTACCGGTAACAGTTCTTCGACAACAACGCTCAATGTCGCTGTGACGATCGGTTCGCTCCAGCTTACGGGCGGCGGGGGTTCCGGCCGGTTCTGGACGATCAACGCGAGTGGCGGGAACGCGTTCACCCTGGACGCCACGGGGATGTCAGCCGCCAACAACGGATTCGGAGACGCCGGGGTCGCTTCCATCTTGAGCTCGAGAGGTTCTGGCTCCAGCCCTTTTACTATAAATCCTGGCATCGTCATGGCGACAGACTTGGATGTCGGAACGATCACCGGTGCGAACAACGGCTTGACGATCAACGGAGCGATCACCAATGGCGCGGGATCCACGCTTAACCTGAATCTTCGCTCCAATACGGGCCAAACCACGACACTCACCAATAGCATAGGGGCCAGTGGCGGGAACATCGACATTTCCAATCTCGGCACCAGCACCGGAGCGATGAACATCCAGGGGAATTTGGGGCCCAGTGTATCCAGCGTGACGCAAAACAGTGCGGGCTCCGTTTTGACGCTGTCGGGAGCGAACAACACCTACGCCGGCACGACCACGATCTCTGCCGGCACGCTCAGCCTAACCGGTTCTACTTCCGCTTCGAGTATCCTGATCAATGGCGCTGGTGTGCTGAATGAATCCGCGGCTGGAGGGATCGGTGGCAATGGCGTGACACTTACCCAAAACAGCACAGGAACATCTATCTTGGCCGGTTTGAACACCTACACCGGCACGACCACGATCTCTGCCGGCACGCTCGACTTTGCCAGACAAGTTTCCTTGTATGGCGGGACAACAGCCAGTTGGACTCCGACGCAGATCACGGTGGCATCGGGCGCGGTTCTCGCCTTGGGCGTAGGTGACTCGGCCTCAGGGTATTTTGATTCCACGGCAGTGGATACGTTCCTGGACGGCACGCACATGGGGACAAGCACCACAACCACTGGCTTTAAGTCAGGCGCGATTCTCGGCTTTGATACCACCAATGCGACCGCGGGAACATTTACCTACAACTCGAACCTCACGAATTTCGGCAGTTCGCTTACCGACGGCATTGCCAAACTTGGCGCCGGCACTTTGGTTCTCGGCGGCGGCAACTCTTACACCGGCGCGACCACGGTCAGTGCCGGCACGCTCTCCATTACGGGTGCCAACTCCGGCGGCGGGAGTTACTCGGTAAACACCGGCACTCTGACGATCAACAGCTCCGGGACGGTCACCGCCTCAAGTGTTACGCTGTCCAACGGGGGCAGCAATGTTTCCGTGTTGAACCTCAATGGAGGCACCCTCCTCCTTGGATCATTTGGCACGTTTAACTCATTCAACGGCAATGCGGCCCTCAACTTCAACGGAGGCACGCTCAAATCCTCCGCCGCGCTGACGATCAGCGCCGGCGGACTTCCCATTAACATTCTCGCCGGGGGCGGGACCATCGACAGCTCGGGCGGCAATATTACGTTCGGTTCGGGTCTCGCTTTTGCGGCCAGTCCCGGCAGCCTCACCATTCAGGGCGGCAATACCGTGACCGTAAGCGACAATGCCGCAAACGAAACCGGGAACTTCACCGTGACCGGCGCCAGCACCAAGTGGACGTTGAACGGCAACAGCGGCACCACCTCCGCCGGATTGCTGACGATCAATACGGGTGCGACGGTTGACATGGCTGCAAATACCTTTACCACCGGCGGGCTGACCGGGGCGGGCACGCTCACCGATTCGAGCACCTCCAAAGTCTTCACGATCACCGGGTCCGGCTCCAATAACTTCAGCGGCGCTATCACGGGGGCCGCTGGTCTCACGATGTCCGGCGCGGGGGGCACACAGACGCTCTCCGGCGGCAATACCTACAGCGGCGCGACGACCGTCAGCTCTGGCACCCTAAGCGTCGCCAGGGCTGGAACGGTCGGCACCCCAAACAGCGGAACGCTCGGAGCCACCGCCATTGCCGTGAACACGGGTGGGACGCTGCTTGTTGCTGCCAGCAATGCCATCGGCACCAGCTCCACGGTGGGTTTGGGCGGCGGGACCTTTCGGGTTAACAACGGGAGCTTCTCGGAGGGCACGGGGGCGCATGTCACGGGCGCCACCTACAATGCCAGCACCCGCACCGCGACTGGCGGCACTTCCAGCGGAAACTCCAACGCGCAGGGCATGGGCAACCTGACGCTTACCGCCGCCTCGACGCTCGACTTCGGCAGCAGCCCGAGCACGCAGGTCTTCGGCTCGTTCACCGACACGAGCAATTTCACCCTCACGGTCCTGAACTACATTTCCAGCGCCAGCGCCTCGGCCGGGACCTCGGGGACGGATGGCACGGATGACAGGCTTATTTTCAACGTCGCCGGCGGCCTCAACCCCACCCAGTTGAATGACATCAGCTTCGGCGCCGGCTTCCAAGCCGCGCAGATCAATCTCGGCGGCAACGTCTACGAGGTCGAGGGCGTCACCGCCGTGCCCGAGCCGACCACCATCCTTGCCGGCGTCCTGCTCGTCGGTTTCATCGGGCTGCGCGAGCGCCGCCGCTTGGGTAAACTCTACCGGCAGGTCGGGGTGAGAATACATGGAGGGAATGAATGGATTAATGGATGAAAGGGGAACTATGAGGCACCGCATTATGGATGAGTTCACGAATATGCCAAGTTCCCAGACAGAGGAGATGGCAGCTTAGGCGGGAAAAGGCGAGCAAGTGCATTACCTGTGGAAAGCGGGCTGTCAAGTATGTGTATTGCGAGCTTCACGCCAAGGCTCTGATCGTAAGAACGCCCGATATTCGACGCGGAAAGCTGGGCGGCAAGCGTGGAATCCTGCCGTGCCCAACTATTCGTTCACGCCAAATGTCTGAAATCCACCTATTCCCCATGCGACCCGATATCGAGAGCGCATCCCGTATTCGGGCCGCCTTTTTCGGCGATACCGGCCCGGGCGGCGAAACCGTGGCTCAGGTTTACGGCTCGGAGCGACTCGCGAGGCTCGCTCATCTCACCGATCTCTATCCAACGATCGTTACCAGCGGAAACATGGACGGGTGCCTCCAAGACCTCGAGGACCTGGATGTCATCTTCGCGACATGGGGCTTGATGCCATTGACGGAAGCGCAACTCGACCGCCTTCCACGGTTGCGCGCGCTGTTTTTCGCTGCAGGAACGGTGCGTTATTTTGCGCCGCCGCTGTTGAAGCGGGGAATCATCGTCACAAGCGGCGCAGCCGCCAACGCGGTGCCGGTGGCGGAGTTCACGCTGGCGCAAATCTTGCTGGCGAACAAAGGCTACTTCCGCAACGTGGCCGATTACCGCGAGACGGCGGATTTTGCAGGCTCCTTTGTCGGCGCGGGCAACTACGGCGCGACGGTTTCGCTTTTGGGCGCCGGCCAAATAGGACGAACGCTCATTGAATTGTTGCGCCCCTTTCGGCTGCGCGTTCTCGTTTTCGATCCCTTCCTAAGCCACAAGGACGCGGAATCGTTAGGCGTGGAAAAGGTGGATCTTCCGGCGGCCTTTGCGCGGGGAAACATCGTGTCCAATCATCTTGCGGGGGTTCCAGCGACCGACGGCATTCTCAATGGCGCGCTTTTTGCCTCGATGCCGGCCAAAGCCACGTTCATCAACACTGGACGCGAAGCGACCGTAAGTCATGCCGACCTTCTTTCGGTTTTTCGGGCGCGGCCCGACCTGAATGCGTTTCTCGACGTAACCGAGCCCGAGCCGCTGCCGCGTGAATCGCCGCTCTGGTCGCTGCCGAACGTCCACATCAGCGCACACATTGCCGGCTCCAAAGGCGACGAGGTGAGGCGTGTGGCCGACTTTGCCATCGAGGAGTTTCAGCGTTGGAGCCGCGGGGAACCTCTGCGTTACTCGGTGGCGCTTGAAAGTTTGGAAAGAATGGCGTGATTCGGCGCAACGTCCGAGCGACCACCTCGCCGCGTGGGAAACCGACAAGACCGCCCTGAATCCACCCAGCAAGAGAATGCGCCAAGCCCAGCACCAATGAATCAATCAGCCCGATAACATACATATGAGCAACCCCCTTCTCGGTGTCGTTTATCACTGGCTTGGCGGTCTGGCATCGGCAAGTTTCTACATCCCATATCGAGGTGTGAGGAAATGGTCGTGGGAGACTTACTGGCTGGTAGGCGGCTTTTTTAGCTGGATTATCGCGCCGATGACGCTGGGGTTACTGCTTGTACCGGATCTCTACCATACCATTCATTCCGCCCCTTCGAGCGCCTTGTGCTGGGCTTACTTTTTCGGCGTGATGTGGGGCATCGGAGGACTCACCTTCGGCTTGACCATGCGGTATCTCGGTATCGCGCTTGGGATGGCGGTCGCGCTCGGCTTTTGCGCGGCATTCGGGACGCTGGTTCCGCCCATATTCGGGGGAGAAATTGGCGAATTGATGGGCAAAGTTTCGGGCCAAACGGTCCTGGTGGGTGTCCTCGCCTGCCTCGCGGGCATCGGTGTGAGCGGCATGGCTGGAATGTCCAAGGAGAAGGAACTCTCGCCCGAGGAGAAAGCGGCGACGGTCAAGGAATTCAACTTTGGCAAAGGCATGCTGGTTGCCACTTTTTCCGGGGTGATGAGTTCCTGCTTTGCATACGGATTACAAGCCGGAAAGCCGCTGGCGGTGCTGGCAAAGGCAAGTCTCTTGCGCCACGGCGGAAGCGATCTGTGGCAGAATCTGCCCGTGCTGGTAGTGGTGCTTTGGGGCGGCTTTACGACCAACTTCATCTGGTGCGTCATTCTTAACTTAAGAAATCGTTCCGGCCATGAATACCTGAACCTGCGCCGCACCGCGGTAGGAGAAGTAAGCGCCGCGGAAGGGATAATGTTATCCGCGGCTGTTGAGGAAAATGCCGTCAGAGACCCCGCGGCCCCCGCTCAAAGCGGACCGGTGCCGCTGGTTTCAAACTACATATTTTCAGCCGCTGCCGGCGTGACCTGGTACCTGCAGTTTTTCTTTTACAGCATGGGGCAGACGAAGATGGGCAAGTACGACTTCAGTAGCTGGACTCTCCACATGGCCAGCATCATCATCTTCAGCACCCTATGGGGAATCGCCCTTCACGAGTGGAAGGGCACTAGCAAACGCACCCACGTTTTGATCGGTATCGGGTTAATTGTGCTCATCGGATCGACGGTGATCGTCGGCTATGGAAACTACCTCGGCGTCGCAAGCACCGGGCGCTAAATGCCGTGACGCAAACGAGAATAAACCGAATGAAGTTCACCCCCTTCCTTTTAATGCTGCTTCCCGCTCTTGCCGCCGCGGCGCCATTGACGATCGACCTGACTAAGACAGCCCCGCCGCCGAACGCCAGTCCTTATGGACCGGGTTCAACCACGAACCCGCAAGGCGGCCCGATTACCGCGGACAGCCGCTCTTTCTTTCTCGATGGCAAGCCGTGGACGCCCATCCTGGGCGAGTTTCATTATGCGCGCTACCCGCGGGAGGAGTGGCGCGATGAGCTGTTGAAGATGAAGGCGGGCGGGATCAACACCGTCTCGACTTATGTCTTCTGGATTCACCACGAAGAGGAGCGGGGCAAGTTTGACTGGAGCGGGCAGCGGTCGTTGCGCGATTTTCTTAAGCTCTGCCAGGAATTGGGATTGAAGGCTTTCGTCCGCATGGGGCCGTGGTCCCACGGCGAGGTCCGCAACGGCGGTTTCCCGGATTGGGTGCAAAATTCGCGCACGAAGCTGCGCTCGACAGATCCCGGGTTCATGAAGCTGGTCGAGCCCCTTTTCCAGGAGGAGGCGAAGCAGATGGAAGGCTTGCTCTGGAAGGACGGCGGGCCGGTGATCGGGGTTCAGCTGGACAATGAATACTGGGGCGGAGCGTATCTGCTCGCGCTGAAGGAACTGGCGCGCTCGGTGGGCGTCGATGTCCCCTTTTACGCCGTCACGGGATGGCAGGGCGGGCTGCCAAAGGAGGGACTGATCCCGCTCTTTGGCGGCTATTCCGACGGCTTCTGGGGCGGGAAGCGCGAGGATTACCGCAAGGAATATCTCTTCACCGACGTTCGCGCCCTGAACGATCTCGGCGCGGAGATGAAAACGAAAAACGCCGCCAACAGCCAACTCATCGCGCAGTATCCATATGCCTGCGTTGAAATCGGCGGCGGCATGATGTCGGGGTATGGCAAACGCATCAAGACCGAACCCGACAACATTGCCGCGCTTGCGCTCGCGAAGCTGGGCAACGGGAACAATATGCCGGGCTACTATATGTATCAGGGCGGCATCAACCCCGAGGGGAAGCTCTCCTATCTTAACGAGGCTCATCCGAACCAACTGCCGACGAAAGATTATGATTTCCAGGCGCCGCTCGGCGCGTGCGGACAGGTGCGGGAGCAGTATCATCTGCTGCGCGAGCAGCATTTATTTTTGCAGGACTTCGGCGCCGCGTTCGCACGCATGCCCGCTTACTTCCCCGACCATCCCACGAAGGATGTGAAGGACTTCAATTCCCTGCGCTGGGATATGCGTTCGGATGGAAAGAGCGGCTTTCTTTTCTTTAGCAACCAGCAGCCTTACGAGCCGCTGCCGGAACACAAGGACGTGCAGTTCGAGTTGAAAACAACCGCTGGTTCGCTGCTGATCCCGCGGCAGCCGATCACGATTCCGACGGGCAGCTACGGCATTTGGCCGGTAAACATGGACTGCGACGGTGTAACGCTCGAATACGCGACCGCGCAGCCGCTCTGCCGGATAATGGGGGCGGAAGGGGGCGCGGTATATTTCTTCACGGCGATTGACGGGATACAGCCTGAATTGGCGCTGGCGGGGGAAGCGCCGCGCGTCGTGACGCCCGGGACCTCGCCGGCATTGACGGCCAAAAACGCAAAGGGAACGCCGGTTACGTTCGTCGTGCTGACCGCCGGCCAGGGACGGCGGCTCTGGCGCGCCTCTTTCGCGGGACGGGAACGCGCCATTCTCTCGAACGCCACCGTTATGGAGGACGCGGGCGGACTGCGCTTGCAAGCCGAGGACCTGAACGACTTCACGATGGCAATCTTTCCACCGATTCGTGACATGAAGATGGAAGGCGCCAAAATGGCGTGCAGCCCCGACGGAGTGTTCTCACGCTTCGCGCCCGCCGGTCTTCGCCAGCCCGCGGCGCTCAGCGTCGCCGTAAGCCAGGAACACCCGGCCGGTCCAAACGCGACCAGTTTAAAGGGCATGGAGGAAGCGACATGGAATGAGGCGGCTGTTTATACATTGAATATCCCAGCTTCCGGGGAAAACCGTCATGTAATTCTCATTATCCAGTATATCGGCGATGCCGCCCGGCTCTATGTCGGCGACAAGCTGTACGATGACAATTTCTTCAACGGCGATCCATTCGCAATCGCCCTGTGGCGGATCCCCGCAAGCCGATGGCATGACATCCGGCTGAAGATTCTTCCTTATTCGGACGGCTTGGCGGGGCGTCTGCCGGAAGAAGCCAGGAAGCAGGCGGACGCGGCGAAGGCTGCTTCCGCCTTGGATCAGATAACAGTAACTGCCGCTGATCAATTGGATCTGCGCATAAGTCCGCATTAGGGATGAAAAGATCACTAAGAAAAGGTAGCTGGCGGATGGGATGGATCGTGGCCCTATTATGCGCCGGAACCTCTCAGGTGTTCGGTCAATGGACTGGAGGATGGATTGATGCAGGGCCGCCGAATGGGTCAGTGGCACATACGCAGAATGTCTGGCAGTGTTTTCGAAGAACATTCGATCTATCCGTTAAACCGTCCGCAGGCATTGCCCGGATTGCCGTCGACTCAAAGTACTGGCTTTGGGTAAACGGCCGGATGGTCGTCTTTGAAGGCGGTCTCAAGCGCGGTCCGAATCCGCGGGATACTTATTACGACGAGGTTGACCTTGCAAGGTATCTCAATCCCGGACGCAATACGGTCGCCGCGCTAACGTGGTTTTGGGGGAAGGATGGCTTCAGCCACAAGAACAGCGGCAGGGCGGGATTCATCTTTGATATGAACGCGAATGGCGCTGTGATAGGTTCTGACTCCAGGTGGAAGGCCATCGTGAATCCCGCCTACGGAAATGTGGCGGGGGAGTCGCCCAATTTCCGCCTAGCGGAGACAAACATCCGGTTTGACGCAACGCGTGATCTCGGGGAATGGACCTCGCCGGGTTTTGACGACGCGGCATGGCCGCCGGCGCGGGAGATCGGCGCCGCGGGCGCTGCTCCCTGGAACCAATTGGAGGCCCGGCCCATCCCAGAATGGAAGGACTTCGGGTTGAAAGATTACGTCAACGCGTCCAGCTTGCCAAAGGAATCCAATGGGCAGCCTGTCACCGCGTTGCTGCCGTATAACGCGCAGGTTACGCCGTATCTGGAAGTGGATGCGCCGGCCGGCCTGCTAATCGGGATGCAGACGGATGACTATCACGGAGGCGGGCCGCCCAATGTGCGCTCCGAGTATGTGACGCGGCAGGGTGTTCAGAATTATGAATCCTACGGCTGGATGAATGGCCAGGCTGTCATTTACAGCATTCCGCTGGGGGTTAGGATTCTCGCGCTGAAGTATCGCGAGACTGGTTTTAACACCGAGTTTACCGGCGGCTTCACTTGTAACGATTCCTTCTATAACAAGCTCTGGGCCATGGCCCGCCGGACGCTTTACCTGACTATGCGGGATAACTACATGGATTGCCCCGACCGGGAGCGCGCGCAATGGTGGGGTGACGCGGTGAACGAACTTGGAGAGACGTTTTACTCCCTGTCTCCCTCGTCCGCTTTGCTGACCCGAAAGGCGATTCATCAGCTTTGCGCATGGCAGCGGCCCGACCAGACTCTTTATTCGCCCGTCCCGTCGGAAATCTGGAATAAGGAATTGCCGCAACAGATGCTGGCGAGCGTGGGTCAGGAAGGGTTCTGGACCTACTGCCTCTACACGGGAGACAAGCAGACCGCGGTGGACGCATATCCGCGTGTGCGCGACTACCTCTCGCTCTGGAAATGCGATGGCGACGGGTTGGTGGCCCATCGCAAGGGGGGGTGGGACTGGGCGGATTGGGGAAAGGATATCGACGCGCGCGTCCTGGACCAGGCGCGGTACTGCCTCGCGCTTGAAGGCGCGGCGAATCTCGCAAACCTTGCTGGAAAACCCGGCGAAGCGTCCGCCTATGACCAGCGACGGATGGCCGTCGCCCAAGCCACGAATCGCGCCGCATGGCACGGTGAGGCTTACCGTTCCCCGGGCTACACCGGGGCGACGGATGACCGCGCCAACGCGCTTTGCGTCGTCGCGGGAATTGCGACGCCGGACAAATATTCGGCGATCAAACGGGTGCTTGGCGCCGAATATCATGCCAGCCCCTACATGGAAAAATATGTGCTCGAGGCATTAATGCTTATGGGCGATCCGGATGCCGCCCTGGCCCGCATGAAGAAGCGCTATGGAAAGATCGTGGATGGTCCCTGGACGACGCTGCCGGAATTATGGGACCCTAGAAGCGGCACGCACAATCACGCCTGGGCGGGAGGGCCTCTTACGATTCTGTCACAGGTACTTTGCAGGCCTCGAGCCGCTCGCTCCGGCGTGGCAACTTTATCTGGTGCGGCCCCAGCCCGGATCGCTGAAAGACATTGACGCGACTGCTGATACGGTCGCCGGCAAAATCTCCGTGACGATTCACCGCCGGGATCACGGCATGGAGGTTCTGCTTGCGTCGCCGCGCGGGACCACGGCGGTGGTCTCGCTGCCGCCATCCAACGTGCCGCCGGTTGCGGTGGAGGTGAACGGCGTCAGCGTATGGACCAGGGCCGGTCTCACGCATGCGCTCCCCGGCGTGACCAGTGCGGACACGGTGGATGGGAGCCCGCGATTCGCGCTCCCGCCTGGCACATGGAGGATCAACTGGGACTTTTAGACCTGCGGCTGAAACACTATGAACATGACTCCTGCTGAAGAATCCGGCGTTACCCCGGCCACTAAAACCAAAATGTCGCGGCGCAAATTCCTCTCCGGAGCGGCTTTGCTTGGGGCTTCATCACTCGTGCGTGGAAGCACCGACGCAGTTTCGGCGCCAGCCAGTCAGCCGATCTCCGGTTTCTCGTGGTCTTCGGACGCGCGCAAAGAGGCAACCGGCCAGCTTTTTAATTACTTCGGCAAGACTGCGCCGCAGCTATTGCGCCCCGCGGGAGGCTTCCTAATGCATCCGAGCATCGCCTGCAGCCTGCCGGGCAGGCAATATTCCACCCAGCTTTGGGACTGGGACACCTACTGGACCACGCGCGGCCTCTTCCGCTTCGCTACGATTTCAAATGATCCCGTTTTTCGCGGGAAAGTTGCCGAGCATGCCGTTGGCAGCTTCGTGAATTTCTTCGATCACCAGTCTAACGAAGGCCGCATCCCGATGCTGATTGATGTGAATAATGCCGACCCCTTGGGAGCCCTGAAGGCGGGCAGGCCCAAATCGCAAAATCAAGCCAAGCCGGTTTTTGGGCAACTGGCGCTGCTTATCGCCGACGAGTTGGGCTCGGTGGACTGGTTGGCGCCGTACTTCGACAAGCTCCTGCGCTTTTATGCCTCCTGGGTTTCCGGCAATCAAAGTTCGATTGGCCTTCTGGTCTGGGGAAACGATGTCGCCATCGGCAACGACAACGATCCAACGACATTTGGACGGCCATTCTTTTCTTCCGCGAATCTGCTGCTGAACTGCCTCTTCTATGAGGATTTGAAAGCGGCGACGGAGCTTGCACACCGGCTTAATCGTTTGGATGACCAGCAGCGCCTCAGCGCCCAGGCTCGCACACTGGGGGAGCGGATTCAGCAATATTGTTGGGATCAGCGCGATCAATTTTATTACACGGTCGATGTGCAATGCGTCGATCGGCGACGGCAGCTCATTCATGTGAAAACGGGCATGGATATGTCCTGGCACTGTTTGCCCCTGCGCGTGCAGACCTTTACCGGCTTCCTGCCCCTTTGGTGCGGCTTGGCTACGCCTGATCAGGCGAAGGCGCTGGTGCAGACGAATTATCTGGCGGATGATCGCTTTTGCGGAAATTGGGGGGTTAGATCGCTTTCGTCCAAGGAATCGATGTATTGCATGGATTTCAGCTCAAATCCCAGTAACTGGCTGGGCCCCGTCTGGATCGTCGTGAATTATTTTGTTTGGAAGGGTCTTAAAGATTTCGGGTTCCATGACGAGGCGGGCAAGCTGGCAGACAAAACGCTGCGATTGCTGTCCACTGATCTGGCCGCCAACGGCTCGTTAAACGAGTACTACCACCCGGATACCGGAAAAGCGTTGAGCCACAAAGGTTTTATGGATTGGAATCTGCTCGCGCTGGAAATGATATGAACTCGATAGATAAACTTCAAGCTGACGGGGGATAGCAACCTCGATATTATGAAACGGCTCCATTTCCAGGCACTTATCGTATTTGTCTTCCTTAATTCTTGCGGATTGGCGGGCGCGCTCCCGAATGAGAACGATAGGGATAAATCCGAGGCGCGGCCTTTTGCGTATCCGAACAGGATTCGCTACGACTCGCAATGTTTCACGATTGACGGGAAGGATGTGTTCATCTTCAGCGGATCGTTCCATTACTTCAGGTGCCCGAAGGAGCTTTGGGCAGAGCGGTTTCAGACAATCAAGGATGCGGGGTTCAATGCGGTGGAGACTTATACGGCGTGGAATTGGCATGAGCGGGAGAAGCCGGTTTCTCCGGCGGATTTTTCAAAAATCACAGGGATGCGGGACCTGGACGACTGGTTGACGATGGCGGAGAAGTTTGGCTTTTATATCATTGTCCGGCCGGGACCCTACATTTGCGCGGAGTGGGACAATGGCGGGTTCCCGCGATGGATGAGCACGCTGGAGAAGCCTGCCGGGGCGCGGATGGAATCATGGCTGAGGTCGGACGACGCGGTGTATCTTGCGTGGTGCAAACATTGGTATGATGCTGTTTGTCCTGTCATCGCGAAGCACCAGCTTACGCGGAAGGCGCCGGGAGAACCGGGGGTGATCCTGTTCCAGATCGAAAACGAATACAACTACTGGAAAGTCTCGAGTGCCACGAAGGTGAATGACCTGTTCGCCCTTGTGAAGGATGCGCAGGCGGACGGAATCGATGTGCCGCTGTTTACCTGTGCCACGCAACAGCCTCGAGGGGTCAAAAGCGGACCGCTGCGGGCGGTGTTCGATTGCACGAATTTCTACCCAGGGATGAGAATCGAGCACACGATGCGGCCGGCGATTCAGAAACAACGCGGTGAACAGCCCGACGCGCCGCTTGCGACCTCCGAATTGCAGGCTGGCTGGTTCACGCAGGTAGGCGGCAAAGTGTCCGATCTCTCACCGCAGCAGATACAAAATCTCACGCTGTTCGCATGGCAGATGGGCGATACACTCACGAATTACTACATGCTCTTTGGCGGAACGAATTTCGACGACTGGGGCGGTGGCGCGATTATCACGAGCTATGATTACGATGCGCCGATCCGAGAAGACGGTGGCGTGAACCTGCGCTACCAGCGGGTACTGGCGCTCGGAGACATGATTCGTGAGCATGGCGCGAAGCTGGCGCGGGCGAAAGAAGTGAAGGTGACGGCAAGCGCGACGGACAAGGATGTGGAAATCGCGGAACGCCGGGCTCAGGACGGAAGCCGGTACTTCTTTGTGCGGACGGAAAATGCGAACACCCCTCGCGTGGGAACCGCCCGGGTGAAAGAAAAGGATGAGGTGGAAGTTTCGTTTCATTACGAACTCGAGAAATTTGGGTCGATAGTGCTCTACCTGCCGCCGGGCGTCGTCGATGCGAAGCAAGGCGAATGGCTGCCGAAGCGGGCGCCGGGATTGCAACAGCCGGGCCGTCTTCCCTTGCCGGTGGTTATCAGACAGGTGGAGCGTTCGGCGGAATCCGAGCTGCTGAAATGGGAGCCTCTTCAGCCTGGAGCCCCATTGGAGTCGCTCGGCGTTTACGGCAGTCATTTTCTCTTTTACAAAATCGCCGCGCAACCGAACGCCACCGTGACGCTTCAGGTGCAGAAGCGGGACGGAATCATCGCGAGCGCCAATGGCAAACTCTTGCCCGGAACATCGGGCACGGATGACACGCAGATCTCATTCACTCTCCCGCCGGACGCGAAGGAGTTGGTCGCGCTTTACGAAAACCTGGGACACCCGCAATTTGGGCCCACCCTCGGCCAACTGTTCGGGATACTAAGCGCTGCGGGAGCGGACAAACCGCTCCAGGTTGCGAGAGGCACGGCATCCGCTACGGAATCAGAATACGGCGAGGAGATTTCCCGCCCCACGAAATCCATGTTAGCTATTGCGGATTGGAAGCCTGTATCCATTGGCAAGGGCGCGCCCCTCGCGCCTGACGCTCTGCTGACGTGGTATCTCATGCAGTTCGATTTGCCGGAGAAAGGTTCTGCGCCGTGGCTCCTGCATATCGAGGCAAACGGAAACGGTTTTGTCTATGTGAACGGCCATTGCTTGGGCCGCTACTGGCAGGCCGGCCCCCAGCACGACTTCTTTCTGCCGGATTGCTGGCTGCATTTCGGACCCGGAACGGGGGGGAACAAAGTCGCGCTGGACTTACGGCCGGTGGATAAAGGCGTGAGCCTGCAGGCGGTCGCCGTGGCGCCCGATTCTTCGTATGCCGTTGAAATTCCAACGGTATCTTTACGATCTTTATCCGCGCTTTTACCACGGATCCATGGAAATTAACTCGCCCTCCGACTCCGCGCCTCACGATCACACAGAGCAAAAAGTTTACTCGGGCGGTGTGGGTTGAAGCGCCGGGGAAATTCTTCCCCAAACCGCTTGAAGCTGTTGGTTTGCAGACCACTATGAACATCCTCAGTCGCCCGAAATTAACGGATAACTTCTTCGTTTAGCTTCTTTTATTTGTTCTTGGAGTAAGAGCCTCGTCTTTCGGCGAAATCCCACCCGAACGGGTGACCGTTAGCGTGACAGACTGTTGGACCAGCAGCCGATCTTCCAATGCACTTTCTGGGCCTCAGCTACGAGGTGTCGATGCTCCTGCCCAAGGATGAAAGGTACTATTTTGATCCAAAGGATCAGACGCTGATTCAGACCTTCCAGACTCTGGGGGTCAAGAGTCTGCGAGCAGCGTGAACAAGGGGTGCTTGTGAAATTTCATGGGCGTGATTTGAGGTGCGTAATTTTAGCTCCGGGGGCTGGGCAGTCGGCGTTTTCCGCCGGACGGTGATAAATTTTGCATCTCCCTGGAATTTCGGTAGTCGCATATCCATGCGATGCAGATTCCTGAAAGACCTCCGAATCCCGTGCGTTTGGGATGACTTTCTGAACCGCGACGCCGCTGCCCTTTGCTGGGGCGGAGGGGGAAGCATCGGGGGCGGAACCCAGCCGACCTATGGGGTGTTACCTGGAATGCAAGAAGCCCTTCCGCCCGCGCCTCGTCGGGTGCGGCCTCGAGGCACGAATCGATCAGAACAGCGCCGAAACGCTCAGCCGAATAGCTTACGCCGATGGCCTTGGATGCCGTTTAACCCGTAAAAACGGCGCTGCCACAATGAAAAGCAGCGCAGCCAGAGCAGCAAGCCCCCATCGTGGAAGAGCGGGGACCGGCTGTGAAGCCGCGGCCGGCGCAGCGCTAACGACGAGGGAGTTCGAACTCTGCCCGCCGGCATTGGTCGCCAGCACGGTATAATAATAAGTCGTTCCGTCTGTCAACCCGATGTCGGTATAGCCTGAAGTCGCGAGGCCGGTGGCTATCGTCGTGAAGCTACCGCCGCTTGTCAGCGAGCGCTGGATGTTGTAACTGGTCGCTCCGGCCGCGGTGTTCCAACTCAAGGTCACCTGCTGATCGCCTGCCGCCGCCATTAAACCGCCGGGCACTGCCAGGGGCGTCTCTGCCAACTGGATGGAGTTTCCGCTTTGCTGCGCGACGTCCATCGCCGTGACGATGTAGTAGTAGGGTGTTCCATTGGCCACTCCGGTGTCGGTATAGTTGGTTCCCGTGACTCCAGCGGCAACTGTCGTGTACGGGCCGCCGCTCGTGGTGGAGCGCCCGATATCGTAGCCGGTTGCACCGGATGAGGCTGTCCAGTTAAGGAGCACCTGACCAGTGCCAGCGGTTGCCTGAACGCTGGTTGGCGGAAATGGCAGCGGCGCTGTGATGCTCACATTATCGATGAAGATCGAATTGTCGCCACCATTTGTATTCGTGCCAACAAATGCGAGCGTGTGTGTGGCCGATGTCGCGGTGAACCTGGCGCTGTAAGTTTGGTAGTTGGTGGCCGAGGTTCCAGGTGCGAAGCTGGCAAAGGTCGCGCCATCCAGCGTTAAGTTCCATGTTTGGTTCTGCCCAGCGCCACCGCCCGACACCCGCTGGGCTGCCGAGAAGGTGACGGTATAGGTAACGCCTGGAACGAAACTCGAGAGCGCCTGCGAAATCGTTCCGCTCTTTTGGCAAAACGCGACCTGGACGCCCTGCGGAGCGGCGGAGTTACCCACGGTGAATGCGCTTCCATTGCCGGTAATCCCGGCACCCGAATCGGCCGACGCTGGGGAAAAGCTCCACGAAGCGCCGGAGGGGTTGTATTGATAGGCGGAGGATCCGGCCCCGAGGGAAGGGGTCTCGAAGCCAAAGTTGGCAATCGCAACCGCAGAGGAAATAAGCATTGTGGCATGGGCTTCCGCTGAATCGGTGCTCTGGCCGACGGAATTCACTGCCAATACGACATAGTAATAACTCATGCCATTGCTCACGGTGGTGTCGGTATAAGTGGCGCCCGTCAACCCGGAAGCAACGGTTGTATAAGGCCCCCCACTGGTGGTCGAACGCTGTACGGTGTAACTGGACGTATTGGGAACAGCCGTCCAATTGAGAACGACCTGGCCGGTCCCGGGCACCGCCGTCAGGCCGGATGGAGCGGCCGGTTGCGAGGCAGTGATTCGCACGTTGTCGATAAAGACCGTGTTATCGCCGCCCCCTGTATCCGTTCCGACAAATGCGAGTGTGCCGGTCGTGGCTACAGCGGTGAACGTAGCGCTGTAATCGGTGTAAGCGGTCGCTGCCTGGCCTGGCGCGTAGCCAGCTATGGAAGCGCCGTTCAACGTCACTGTCCATGTCTGGCCGGAAACATTAGTCGTCGCACGTTGGGCGGCTGAAAAGGTGACTGTGTAAGCGCCACCCGGAATAAAACCGGACAGCGGCTGCGAAATGGTCCCCGTGCGTTGGAGAAACGCGACCTGCACGCCCTGTGGGGCCGACGGATTCGAGGAATCGAAAATGGTGTTATTCGCGGTGATGCCGGACTGCGGGCTGAAGGTCCAGGAGGCGCCGGAGGGGTTGTATTGATAGGCGGCCGACCCGATCCCTTCCGAAGGAGTCTCGAAACCGAAATTGGGGACCGTCACGGAGACAGTGGGAGTGGCGCTCGCCTCGATGGAATTGTCGCTTTCGCCAGTCGCAGTTTGGGCGGACGCGACGTAGAAATAGGGAGTACCGTTCGTGACGTTGGTGTCGGTATAGGTTGTGCCACTGACACTGGTGGCGATCGTAGTGTAAGGCCCGCCGGTAGAATTGGCGCGCTTGACGTTGTAGCTCAGCGCGCCGGCGGGCGCGGCCCAGCTTAAAGCCACGGCGCCGTTGGCTCCGGAGGCGGCAAGCCACATTGGCGCCCCCTGCCATGCGAATTGATAGCTTCCGGAGCCGGCGATCCACGCGACGTAACCCGGCTCCGTATGGTCAAAGAATAGCCCCTGCGAGGCTGCCGACACTGGTGCGCCATTCTGCCAAATGGTGGTTCCGCTTTCCGAAATAGTGACGCCCGACGAGGTCTTGCTAAATGTCGGAACATAAACCATCGCGGTCGTATTTACAGGGATTGTGACATTCCACGTGCCGGCAGTCGCGTTCCAAGACGAAGAAATCAGTCCATACATGCATGAGTAGGAAGCCGAAACCTGAGAGAGTCCCGCGGGCGTTTCCGGCTTGAGCTGTATCTGCGCATAACCTGGTTGAAGGGACGATATTCCGCCCAAACTCCGGTAGAGCCACGCGAAGATCCCGAGGTACATATCGTGATCGTGAGAACGGGTGGCCGGATAGTTCCAATCTTCGTCGATGGTGGTTTCACCGCCGTTGATCATACTGAGATAGCTCGGGATGGAGGGCTGCATGATCATTGTTTGGACCAGATTGGGCTGGTCAGAGTCGCCCAATGCCTGCCAAAGAAACGTCGTCCCGATATCCCCTACCGTGAGATGATACGGCTGGACGGCGCCGGCGTTCCCAACCGTGCTTTCCATCGGCGTTGCTATGTCCTTGGCGAGGGAAGCCGCGACATCCGCTTCTCTGCCGGCGGGGACGATTCCAAACTCGAGCGGGAGAGCAATGTTCGCCTGGCTTACGGGCGTATAACGCGCCTTTGCGAAATCGAAGTAAGCGTTGTTATACGCAGTTTGAACCCGAAGGAACTCACTGTTATAGAACGCCGCGTCGGCGGAATTGCCCAACACAGTGGCGACTTTCGCCATGATGCGCGTGTCCAGCACATAAACAGAGCCTTCCACGTTATTGACCGCCGTTCCGGCGGGAGCCATCCAGTCACCGAGGCCGTAGGTAATCAAGCCGTTGACTTCGTTTGACTTGAGATAGGCCAGGTACGCTTTCATCGTGGCGTAGTTATCCTGAAGTATTTTGGTGTCGCCATAGGTCGAATATGCAAGCCAGGGAGTATTGAATGCGGAAGCGCCCCAAGCCGGCGCGTCATCGTAAATGCCCTGTGGAGAGGTGGTCTTGGTATAGAACCAATTGGGGGCAATGTCCGGGCAGAGTCCATTATTCCGCTGCGCATCCCGCACGTCCCGCATCAATTTGGAAAGAAAGGAGTACAGATCGTGCTGATAGACGGAGGAGATGGGGCTTATCCATACGACCTCCTGCCAGCCGAGACGCTCATAATTCGGGCCGTCGATATGAATGCTGCAGAGCTCGTTATTCAACGTTTTCAGTGCCAGATTATAGATCTGGTTGTATTGGGTGCTCGATGTGCTGAACGTGCCTGTAGTGGCGGCGGCGCTGCTGAGGCGGTAGGCTGTGACGTTCTGGACGTAAGGCAGCGTCATGACTTGCGAATTGGTGGTGACGCCGTTGAGTTGAAGATACCGGAAGCCAGTGGAGGAAAAACTGAGCCGCCAGCTCTCGCTCCCGCCGCCCTGGAGAGTGTATATGGAGCCTTTTGTGTTGCTTGGGTTGACCTTGCCGTTGGAAGCAAGGGATTCACCGGGAAGCATGGACACGGTCATCCCGGAGCTCCCGCTTACGGTGATTTGATGCTGTCCGTTCATGTTCTCGCCAAAGTCGTAAACGTAAACGGCGGAGGCAGGATGAGTGACGTTGACCGGCTGATAGACCTGCGCATCGACAATGGGGGGCGCATTTTGCGATGCCAGCACTCCGCCGGGAGAAGTGCCTGTGACAGCGCCCGACCACGAGGAAGCATCGAAACCGGCCTCATTCCAACCAGACGGATACAGCCTTGCGTCGTAGTTCTCGGAACCATGGACCTCCGTGCGCGTATAGGGACTCGTCGTCGTCGTCCACGAAGTATCGGTGACGACATCGGTGGACGTGCCGTCTGCGAAAATGATGTGCAACTGCCCCCATAGAATCATGGGACCGAAACCGCGGGTGCCGGTGTAGGCATACCAGCCGTCGCCAAGCATAACGCCCAGAGCGTTCGTCCCTCGCTGGATCTGGGAGGTTACATCAAACGTCACGTAGTCGATTGTCTGTGTATAGTCCGTCCAGGCGGGGTCCATATCGTCGTTGCCAATTTGTGTCCCGTTCAAGGAAGCCACAAACTGGCCGAGTCCGCTGATGAAAAGATAGGCATGCTGGATCGGCTTGCTTACTTGAAACTCTTTTCTAAACATTGCCGATGGGTTGCTGGTGGTGCCGCTGGTGGTCGCAACGGGATTGCGAATCCACTGCACGTTGGGATTCCAATCGCCGACCTGAAAGAAGGCGGTGACAAAATTCTGAGGCGCGCTCCACGGAGAAACCTGGCCATCTTTGTCCCAGGTGCGGACTTGCCACCAATACTGGGTGGTGGGCGCAAGCGAGGCGCCGGCGTAAACGATGCCGAATTGCTGAGCGGATGAGACCTGTCCGCTGTCCCAGAGGTTGCCCTGGCCCGCGGCGAGACCGGCCTGGCTGGAGGAAATTATGATTTGGTAGGCGGTCTGGCTCTCCCCGCGGTCCGAAGCGTTGACCACCCAGGCAAACCGGGGCGTCGCCGTATCGACGCCAAGCTGCTCGAAATTATCGATGATCCGGGCGTTGGTCGGAGCGCCAGGGGTGCCGGCTCGCGTTTGTAAGGATGCCACGAGGAAGCCCAACAGAAGCAGCGACCGCTTTAGACGACAATATTCCATAGCGACCAAGCGGGGGGAGATGGGGTTGGAGGAACTGCCATGGGTCGCCTTGTAACTCCAGGGACTCCACTTCGAGTATTGCCCGATAGATTGACATTTCGACGGTATTCCGCCAGTCGCACATCCATGTGACGCCGGGCTGCGCTACTTCTCTTCGGACCGGAGATACTTCACCACCGCCTCAGTGCGTGAATGGACGTGCAGTTTTTGATAAATTCGCCGGATATAGGTCCGAATGGTATCAATGCTGATGCCGAGTTTGTCCGCGATCTCCTTGTATTGGAAACCCTTGGTGAGAAGCAGGAGGATTTCAGCCTCGCGTTCAGATAGCGTTTCCAGGTCGTCCGCCGCGCCTGCTACGGCTTTCTGCGGCTGAAAAAATTGCACGACCTGCCGCGCGACCTGAGGGGACATCGGCGCGCCTCCCGCCCGAGCCTCATCGAGCGCGGCCTTGAGCGTCGCAGGCGTTGTGCGTTTCAGGAGATAGCCGCTAGCGCCCGCGCGAAGAGCGTCGAAGATCCGGTCGCGGTCGCCGAACATCGTCAACATGACGACTTCGACATTTGGCAACCGGCGCTTGAGCAACCGGGTGCATTCGACGCCCGACATTCCCGGCAGATTGATGTCCATGAGAACGAAATCCGGCGGGTTCATTGGCACGCCCGCAAGGGCCTCCTCCGCGCTGCCAAACTCTCCAACGCATCGGTAACCCGGAAGCCCGTTCAATATCTTCACCCAACTGGCCCGGATTGCTGAGTCGTCTTCCACGATTCCCACAGTGGTGGCCTTGGGCGACGATGGGGGGCTCATGGCGGGTGGAACTACGGGATTGGCAACGGCGATGGATCCGGAGGAGGAACTGGATGGCATCTCGCTGCGATTTTAAAGAACAGCACAGTTGCATTAATCCGCAGGGCCACAATACACAAGTCGCATAAACTGGTGACAAATTAGCGTGTCGCGGGCATCCTCGATTTACCCGATGTTCATCGTCTCATAGCGGCGCCCAGAATGTCACGGCCGTGCCTGAACCGGGCTTGCTTGTGATTTTCGCACCTCCTCCCAGCGCAGCCATTCGCTCCCGCATGTTTCGAAGACCATTCGCCGATGAGACGACCCCCTCAGGGTCGAATCCGGATCCGTCATCGGTAATGACAATCCCAATCCCACCTCGCTGAAAGGCGATCTGCATTGTCACCCGGTGCGCATGGGCGTATTTCGCGATGTTGTTGAGTGCCTCCTTGACGACGAGCAGCACTTGATGGCGTGCATCCGAGGAAACCATGCGCGAGGGGATTTCCGCCGGCAATTCCATGTGCAGATCGATGCCTGCCATATCCAAATACTCACTTGCGACTTCGCCGACGTACCCGATCAGCCGCTCCAGGGTGTCGTTGCGCGGATTCACCGTCCAGACGATCTGGTCCAAGGTTCCGCTCACGGCGCGGGCGGCATTTGCTATGGCCCCGAACTGTCCGCTGGCAACGGATGGAAGACCGGCTTCCCTTGCGGCCAGTTCGCTCATCAGGGTAATGCGGGTCAGGCTGGCGCCGAGATCGTCGTGCATGTCCCGAGCAATGCGGGCGCGCTCCCGCTCCAGTGCACGCTCCTGCTCCAGCCTTTGCATCCGCGCGTGGAACCGCCGCTTCATAATCGCGCGGACCAGCCAGCCGAATGCGAGCATGCCCGCGATCGCCGCGCTCACGCGAAACAGCCCCATCTCCCACCATGCTGCCCGCACCGAGATATCGAGCGACGAAATTGCGGGCAGCCACGGCCCGCCAGCCTCCGCCGCCTCGACCTCGAACCGGTAATTTCCCGGCGGCAGATGCGTGAAAATCGCAATCCTTTCGTGGTCGGCGAGGATCCAATTGTCCCCCCATCCAACCACGCGATACCGAAAGACAACCTGCTCCGGCGAGCTCAACTCCGGCAGCGTGTAACGAATTTGCACCGTTCCTGGGTTTGGCGGCAGGCTAAGCTCTGCCCCGGCCGGCATGGATACGCTGCCGACCTGGACCTCCTCGATCAGCACCGGCAGCGGCGCCACGGTACTTTGCACATCCTGCGGGAGGATCTCCAGCGCGCCTCGCGAGGTCGCAAACCATAAATGCCCGTCATGCGTTCGCGTCGCGGTGTTTTTGAACCCAAACATGAAATCGACGCTCGGCATGCCATCGCTGCGCCGGTAGCCAGTCAAACGCATCGACTGCTTTCTGCCATCGATGGCTGCCTCGATCTCCTTGCGCGCGACGCAAAACATTCCCTGCCCCGTCCCGATCCAGAAATCCCCGTCCGGTGCAATCTCCAGCACCCGAAGATCATCGACCGGGAGACCGGCGTCGTGCGGCAACCGGGCCACCTGGCCTGAACGCCAGCGATAGAGACCGCCATTCACAGCGCCAATCCAGAGGTTGCCTTCATCCGGCACGATGAAGCGGATTTGTTCGCGCGGCTTCGACCCCGGCAGCGGCACCGGAACGAACCGATCATTCTCGCGCTGAAAGACGAGACCATCCTCGGTTCCCACCCAAACCCGTCCCGCCGCGTCCTGAGCCAGTGCGCGCGGTTGGACAAGGCCTTCCTCCTCCGGAATCTGCTCCGCTTCGCCGTTGCGCCAGCGGACCAGGCCATTTTTAATCGTAGCCAGCCACAACGCCCTCTTGCGATCCGGCAGTATCGCGGTCAGCGGTGCCCTGAATGCTTCCGGATGAAAAATCCCATCCTTCCAGAGCGTGAGGCCGCCTAGACTGCCCAGCCAAATCTCACCCCCGGGACCTGGAACTAATGTTTCGATTGCGCCGCCGAACCATCCCGCGGAAGGGGCAAACAGCCTGTTGGACGAATCGAGCGCGCGCAGCGAATAACCATCTGATCCTGCCAGCCAGAGCCGTCCTTCCTTATCCTCGCATAATGAAACCACAGCGTCGGTGAGGAGGCCATGGCGTTCCTGGCGCAGGGAAAAGCGGCATGGTCGCAGTCGATTAATGCCACCGCCGGTTCCGACCCAAAGATTTCCCTCACGATCTTCCATGATCGAAGCCACATATATGTGGGATGTCGGCACCCGAACCAAATTGCCACCCCGAAATCGAAACAGCCCGCCTTGCCTCGTCCCGATCCAGAGATCGCCCGCGTGATCCTCATAGAGTACCCCGACCGTCAGATCCAGGGTGTTGCCGAAATTGCCGACTGTCTCGACCGAGCCATCCGCGTGGTAACGCAGAATCAGCCCCCCCCTCGCCGCCCACATTCCGCCATCGCGTGCCGGCGCAATGACGGGATTCACCCCGCCGCGGGGATCAACGGGCAGAAACCGCTTCCCGTCAAAAACACCGCACCCTAGATGCGTGGCAAACCAGAGCTTTCCACTCGTATCGGTCCGAACGACACTGTTCGTGCCCGGTCCGACTCCATCCTTACCCCAAAAGGTCGAGAGCGTTCCGTCTCGCCAGCGGAGAATTTTCTGTTCGCCGTATAACCCAAGCCACATCGCCCCGTCGGCATCCTGGGAGATCGAACTGATCAATTCCCGGCCCGTGGCAGGGGGGCAAGGGACGATCGTCTCGAAGTGCCGCCCCTTCATCCGCGCGACGCCGCCGGGCTCGAAGCCAACCCATAAGGCGCCATCGCGGGCAACGAAGAGCGTTGTCGGCCGGTTCGAGGGCAATTCCGGAGTCGAATCCTGCAAAAACCTTTCAAACCGGACACCGTCGAACCGGGCAAGGCCATCTCCTGTCGCGATCCAGAGATAACCGTCCGGTGTCTGCGCGATTCCAACGACCCAGTTGTTAGAGAGCCCATCATCCGCCTCCCACGCGCGGAGGAAATACTCTTCCGACATCGGAATCGCATCGACGGACACCGCCGCTGCCCGTGCTCCGATTCCAAATAAGGCCATCGCGACAAAAGCCGCGACATTACCGCAGCGGCGAAAGATCGGCATGGGGAGAGTTAACTTCATCGACCTGCATACCGTGGCGCACAATCCCAAAAAATTCCATTTCCGACTTTATTCCGGAGCCTGCGCCGGAATCCGTTTTCAAATCCTGATCGGATGGTGGTTCAGGCGGGAAGGAGCTTTTTGGCTTGATCAATTAAACTACAAGGGCGGCTGATGACGTTCGTTTCCTTAGGGTCACGTTCAATATTGTTTGGATCAATCCAACCCGCTCTCCTTGAAGCTGAACCGCACGATTCGACGAGTCATGCGGTTGTCGCTTTCCGATGGAGTCGGATCTCCTTAGGCACACACCGGTTTTAGCGGGTGCGCATACAAATCCTGCAAGAGCTGCAAGTTACTGAGAGCGAACCACTTCCGACTGAAAAGGTGGTTGCGGGGGTGGGATTTGGTCTTCTAAGCCCTTTGTTCCCAATGATTTAAGCCATTTCCGCCAGAGTAATCCAGCGAAATCTTTCACTACTGGCGCATACTCTTTCACCGCCGTTTGCTGACAGTTTTACTGACACCTCCGCGAGCGGCATCCGGCGATTTTTCGGCGAATTTCCTGCGAAGGTAGGGTCGCAACCTCCAGCATAAAACCCGATGCGAAAGGATTATTCATGGCTGGTTCTCAAATGGCTTTTACATCGGCGGCGAAGTAGCTGCGATAACGCTTGCGCGGGTCAAACGCTTTCCGCTCCTTGCGAATCGTGCCGCACGGATGCTGCCAAGCCTGCCGGGCATTGTTCCAGTGAAACCCAAGCTCGCCCAGAACGCTCGTGACCGGGGCTGCTTGCCAGAGAATTCAATCCAAACCAACTTCCCGACCAACCGCTTGATCCGCAAGATCTGGAGCACGCGGCAAGAAGCCGGTCTCTTCCTCAAACTCGCGCTTTGCCACCCGAAGGGGGTCCTGGCCGGCGTCGTACTCTCCCTTCGGGATCGACCACGATGCGACATCCTTGTTTTTCAAAATGGACCTCCGGGATGAACGAGAAAGAGATAATTGCCCTCGACCCAATTTCGATTCCGCACCACGCGGGCGATCTCTGGATTGGGACGAGACAAGCCGGGCTGTTTCGGTTTCGCGATGGCAATTTCGTTCGGGTACCGACATCGCACATGGAAGATCGTGAGGGGGATCTTTGGGTTGGAACCGGCGGGGGCATTAACCGCTTGCGACCATGCCGCTTTTTCCCTTCGCCAGGAACGCCATGGCGGGCCCGTTTGCTTCCGCGACAGGGCGGCGGCGCAGTTTTAAAAGTCAGCGGATCGCACGAAGATCTGGCGTCTTCCGGGAATGCGCGTCGCATGGATATGCGACTTCCGGAATTCCAGTGAATGCTTAGGTTTGTGTCTCATGAAGACGTCCCGAATTCCCTTCGTGTTACTGCTCGGCATCGCATTCGTTCTCATTTCACAAACGGCAATCGCTGGCAAGCCCAAGCCCAAGCCCAAGCCAACGCCTCATCCTCCCAATAAAATCACGGCGATCAGCGAGGACTCGATCACCATATCCGACGGGAAGGTGAAAAAGACTTACAAAATCAATGGGGACACGGAAATAACCTACAACGGGGAGACAGCAACCGTGAATACATTGACAGTCGGCCTAAGAGTGGACGTTGTGGTCGGATTGGACGAAGGTGTCGCCGCGCGCATCGCAACTTTTGATGCTCGACAGTGACGATTCGGGGGATAGGTCGCCGTGAACTTTTAGGATTCGCTGGGGCGACGGTCATATCATCTTCCACCCTCCAATAACAATGACAGCGACCAGTTCCCTCCATGAACCACATCCGATTACTATCTTTGGCCAGCCTTCTCGTTTTGCTGGCAGCCTGTTCCAAAGCGCCCCAGGAACCTGTCACCGCGTCAGCCCCAACTCCCAAATCAGCCGCCGCTTCGACCCCAACTTTCGAACCATCGGCCGGCCCAGTGGAAACTCCTGTTGCCAGGGCCATTGTCACGCCCGATAAGGGCTGGTATCTGACCCAGCGCATTTCGCTTGCGACGACTGATGGGATTATGAGCTTACCGGCCGGAACCAGGGTGATGCGAATCGGCGATGATGCGGGCGGGATCAAAGTGCGTGCCCCGGATGGCACGGAGTTGATTGTCCAGTCAGATCAAATCACGCAAGACAGTTCCGCCGGCGCTCTTTATTTGCAGGCCGACGCGGACGCGAAGCGGCGCCTGGCGAATGCGCAAGCGGCAGCCCTGCGCGACCTGGCTGCCAGGCAGGCACAGCAGGCAAAAGCCGCGCCAGGGTTCAACCCTCAAAGCAACCAAGGGCCCGCGACCCCGTCTTGGACCAGCTCCCTCGATCAGGGGGCATATGATCAACAGAAGGACCCCTTCGAAGCCGAAGACGCCGGCGAAGAAGACGGCGAAGAAAAAATAAAAGCCGCCAGACTTAGGATCGGAAAAAGGGTGTTTTATGGGGTTCTGTGGCGCGTCACGTATCAGCGACAAATTACTCAATATCAACAAGAGACAGTGCAAGTAACTGCTGCTTTTCCCCGTCGGGAGGGGCAAAATCGATATCTCTCCGCGCCAGGGGAAAGATTCTTGCGCAAGCCGCTTGGAATTGCAAAACACCATGCACATCCTCATTCGCCCGAAATTAACGGATAACTTCCTCGTTTTGCTTCTTTTATTTGTTCTTGGAGTAAGAGCCTCGTCTTTCGGCGAAATCCCACCCGAACGGGTGACCGTTAGCGTGACAGACTCTGTTGGACCATCAGCCGATCTTCCAATGCACTTTCTGGGCCTCAGCTACGAGATGTCGATGCTCCTGCCCAAGGATGGAAGGTACTATTTTGATCCAAAGGATCAGGCGCTGATTCAGACCTTCCAGACTCTGGGGGTCAAGAGTCTGCGCGTTGGGGCCAACGCGGTGGACGATGCTCGTGTCGCGGTTCCTCAGGAGAAAGACGCCGACGTTTTCTTTGACTTTGCGCGGGCCGCCGGGGTCAAAGTGATTTATTCGTTTCGCCTGAAAAACGGCAATCCCGCCGACTCCGCGCGCCTGGCCGGCTACATTGCGGCCCACGATAACGACGCGCTCGATTGTTTTTCCATCGGCAATGAACCTAATTTCTACCTAAAGAAATTTGACGCCTATCTTGAACAATGGAAGCACCATTACAATGCAATCCTGCAGGCCGTGCCCCAGGCGGTGTTCGACGGGCCAAGCGTCCTCGGAAACGCATGGTTCGTCTTGAATTTCGCCAAGGCTTTGTTTCCCGGCGGGCACGTGGCCGTCGTCAGCGACCACTACTATTTTCTTGGCTCGGGCCGGGCGGCCGAAAAGAATCCGCCCGCGACCCGTGCTCGCTTTCTTTCGGATGGGCTCCATAAAATATACGAAAAAGAGTATGCCAAGACCGGCGCGGTGCTGGCGGCTCAAGGGATGCCGTACCGGATCGATGAATTGAACAGTTGCTATAACGGTGGATCGAAGGATGCAAGCGATACCTATGCGTCCACGTTATGGGCGCTTGATTGCACGCACTGGTGGGCGGCCCATCATATTCTGGGAATGAATTACCATACGGGCGAATCGGTGGGGAGAGATGGAGGATTTGCGGCTGCGAATTACGCCGCGTTTGTTCATGCGCCCGATGGCAATGGGTTCGCCATGCGGCCCCAGGCTTATGCTCTCCTTGCTTTCGGCCAGGGCGCACGCGGACATCCGATTGACGTTCAGGTGCAAGTGAATCCACCCTTGGATTTCGATGCCTACGCCTATCGGGATCACGACGGTTCGCTCTATCTGACCCTGATCAATAAAAGCTACGGCGATAAGGCGCAACCGGCATCGGTGTCCCTCAAATTACCCACCGGTACTGGTTCGGGCGCATGGCAACGTATGGACTTGGCGCAAACAGCAAACGATGTCTCTGCCAAAACGGGGATAACTCTTGGCGGTAATTCCATCGACTCCCAGGGAAGGTGGTCGGGGCACTGGAAAGTGACCAGTGAGGTTCCTTCCGCCAATCTTACGGTTGATATCGCTCCTGCCTCGGCTTCGATCTTGCATTTCCCTGCCGGTAGATAGATGGGGGACGTGTTCCGATGGCCTCATTCCTTCAGTGCTGCTCGAATGGCGCTCACCAAAACATGAGGAATTTCGGGTTGGGGCGGATTGTTTCGGCGATGACGCTTTCCGCGGCGGGGGGCATGTTGTTGACGCCCGGATATTCTTATGCCGGTTCCCAGGACCGGTACACCGTCTCGCAGCTTCCTATCGAGGTGGAACGGATTGCCCCCATCAATGTGGTTGAAAAGCAACCGGGCCAGCTTTTTGTCGACTTCGGGCAGGATTTCTTTGGCGGGCTTGAACTGACCGTTCCCAACCCGCAGCCCGGACAAAAGCTTGCGGTTCTGCTGGGCGAGGCGCTTTCCGGACCTCAAAGTATCGACCGCAAGCCCGGCGGTTCTGTCCGCTTCCTCGCCTCGCACGTTGTCCTGGAGGCGGGCAAGCAGACCTACCTTGTGCCACTCACTCCCAAGGACGGACGCCGGATGTCCGGGCAGGTGGGTCCGGTGATGCCTTTCCGTTACGTGGAGATTGACGGGGCGCCTCCAGACCTCGACCGGGATCATATCCGGCAACTCGCCGCCCACTACCATTTCGATGATCGCGCGGCGGAGTTTGACAGTTCCGACCCGAAGCTGAACGCCATTTGGAAACTCTGTTATCACACGATCAAGGCGACCAGCTTTGCCGGCGTCTTCATCGACGGCGACAGGGAGCGACACCCCTACGAGGCTGACTCCTATATCAACCAGTTGGGCTGGTACAGTTGCACGTCCGACATTACGCTCCCACGCTATAGTTGGGAATACCTGGTGGATCACCCCACGTGGCCTACGGAGTGGATTCTATTTAACGTCCTCCTGGCCTGGAACGACTACCAATACACCGGCGATCTCGCCGGTCTGAAGGCCTATTACCCCGATCTCGAGGCGAAGACGCTCCTCGCCCTCGAGTGCCCGGACGGGTTGATAAGCACTGTGGCCCCTCCCGTCCCCAAGGAGGTTTCAAATGCGATCCACATGAAAGGAATCCGCGACATCGTGGATTGGCCGCCCTACGAGCGCGACGGATACGAGATGAAGCCGGTGAACACCGTCGTCAATGCCTTCCACGCGATCGCCTTGCAGCGGATGGCAGCGATCGCCAGCGCCCTCGGCCGTCCAGACGATGCCGCCCGTTTTCAAGCCGCCTCCGCGAAAACGATCAAGAGCCTGAACGGCAAACTGTTCAACCCCGCGACCGGACTCTATATCGATGGAGAGGGCAGCAACCACAGTTCCGCACAGGCCAATTTCTTTCCGCTCGCTCTGGGTTTGGTCCCGCCCGAGCGCCAGGCCAAAATGGTCGCATACCTCTCGGCGCGCGGCATGGTGTGCAGCGTCTACGGCGCGCAGTTCCTGCTCGATGCCCTCTTCGACCACGGCGCCGGGGATGAAGCCCTGGCTCTCATGACCGCACCAACTGGCCGGAGCTGGAGCTACATGGTTGACCACGGAGCAACAATGACTTGGGAAGCATGGGACGCGGAAGCCAAACACAATCTCGACTGGAACCATGCTTGGGGTGCGGCGCCGGCCAATCTAATTCCCCGCAAGGTGATGGGCATCGAACCGCTGGAACCCGGATTTTCCAAAGTTCTCATTCAGCCCCGCTTCACTTCCCTCAAATGGGCCGAGATTCGAGTGCCGGTTGTGCGCGGCAGCCTTTTCGTGCGATTTGAAAACAAATCTGGCTACCGCATGCAAGTCGATCTTCCTCCCAATACCACCGCGAGAATTGGTATCCCGTTAACAGCGTCGGATCGCTTGGGGAGGGTTCTCTTGGATGGAAAGCAGATGGAAGGCACCGTAATTGGCAACACCGTGTTTGTAGATGGAGTCGGACGCGGGCGACACGTTTTAGCCAGACCGTAGTATATCTTTCAAGGATCGGGTTTGTCCGCTGTTGCAACGTAGCCCCGGGCAGCGTTCTTTTAATTTAGCACCGTGACGTTGCTCACAGAGCATTTAAGAATGCTGCCCCGGTATGAAAGGGTAGTCACCAAAGGTAAAGAAAGAATGGACACCTGGCTTTCATGGCTGGGTGTTCAGGTAGAAATAGCGCTGGTAAATGCGGACCTGCTGGGCGGCCGCTTGCGGGACGCCTGTGACACTTGAATAGAAAGAGGAAGTGTTTATGGCGCTTTCCCAGCCCTGAGCGGGCGGACCGGAAGTCCCCGACTCCCCTAGCGCGCCGGCCAAGTTGGCAATATTCGCGGTATTTGTAATCATTTTTCGACTCGTGGTATCGAGTATGGCAATGGCGACCACTATGGCGGAAACATCCTGAAAACCGATCAGGATCCCGTTGGAATTCGTGGGCTGACCGCTCGCGTTTATTGAGTCGCCCGCGGAGGTCATAGCCGGAATTTGTGAGAAAGTTCCATCCTTTAACTGGAAGTTAAACTCCAGCCGAAAAACTCCATCGCCAATTACGTGGTAGTCTGGGAGCGGGCTGGAAGTAGTTCCAGATGTCACGATCTTCGTCCCCGAAAGGGAAAGGGTGGAGAGCAGGGATGGCAGGAAAACCATGCCCGCGGCTCCCGTTGTCACCGCCGGTACTCCGTCCCATGTCAATCCCGTGCCAAGCCGTAAAAGCTGGTAGTTTGGGTTGATACAATAGCCGACAAGGGCCATGGTGCTCTGCGCCGACGACGCGGGGTTGTTGTCGAAAAAGGCCGGCGCCTCGCTGTAAAAGAACATGGAATCGTTTCCGGGAACCTTCCCAGTGTAAAAGGGAGAGTAGTCCACGTCCTTGCGCTTCGGCATGTTGGCAAAGTCTCTCGCCATATGGTCGAAAACCGCTCGCGCCTCCTCATCTGAGGCGATGTGTTTCGTGCTGGCGGTGATGGCGCCATTCGTGGCATCAATGAGAAGGGCAACCATGACGACGAGCAGCGCTAGAACAGCGGTTGCGAGTAGCATTTCGACCAAGGTGAAAGCCGCGGCGGATCCTGTATTTTTGAATCGAATGGTCATTCCGGAAGGTTAGTTGCGATTGAGTGCTGTAAGGACTTCAAACGAGCCGCTGTAGTTAGGGGGCGCCACGGTCGCGGAGGCGGGCCACGTCACGAGAAGGCGCACGATGGTAGCCGTTCGTTTTCCTGCCGCAGGCGGAGTCAAGGTTACATTTATCTGGTAACGGGCGGTGCTGACAGTCTGAACGCTGCCATCCTCCTTGAGGTAAAGGGGCGAAAGTGAAGCTGGCGAAGGGGCGGGTGGAAAGGTCGTTACTATGCCGCCGCCCGAAGCCGGAATTGGGATTTTATATACGGCGGACGTGCCGCTGAGGAGAGGGACCGCCGGCGTCGCCCGCAGGTCGGCGACTACCGCGGTGGCGACCCCTGCGGCTATCGTTTGCTCGACGCTGTTCCGGTTGCTCGTCACCCCGATGGGAAGCAGGCCGAAAATCGCCACCAGGGCGAAGGCGCCTATCGCGAGCGCCATTGCCACCTCAATCAGCGAAAAAGCCTCTGCGTCGCGATCTCTCAACGTCTGTAAATCCGGTTTATTCCGCTCATGCCGTCGATCTGAATGGCCGCTTCCTCCGGGACATCCGATGTGGGAAGGGTGCTTCCATGAGTTTGCTGAAGCCCGATCGTTATATATTGGACCAAGGGTTGCAGAGTGCCGCTCAAAATGATTCCGGGCGCTCCTTGCGGATTAAATTGAAGGCTTTGGTTGTAAAATGAATATTGGGGCGAGCCGGCGCCTAGCGGGTAAGTAAACAGTGGCGTCCCTGCCGTGCTGATGTTATAAAGATTCGTTCCGGACGGCACCAGACCGGGAACGGAGGAGGCGCTCACCGTCGGCGAGGCCGCTCCGGGGATGGCGACGGTTGTAAGATGAACGTTGTCAAAGTGTTGCAGGTTGCCCAGCGCGACGACACTGCCGCCTGATAGGGCGCCGCTGGATGGAAGACTTGAAACTCCGGCGGTAGAGGCGATCGCCCACAAGCCGATCCTGCCGCCCGCCGTGCTTGTCGCCGCGGTTTGCGGCGAGGCCCCGGACGATTGCGAAACGTTTACCTCCTGGAAGCCCACGTAGACATAGGTGTTGTTGGCCATGGCGTACGAACGCGCCTGATCAAGAAAACTTGAAATATTGTAGACGGTCGAAGTGAAATCCGTGCCGCTTTCAATGGTGGCAAATGCCAGCACTGTAAGACCCGTAAGCACCACGATGATGGATATGACGACGAGGAGTTCGATGAGGCTAAACGCGCCCCTCCTGTGCGACGCTCCGCCAGGCAGGGAACAGGAACCCGTAACAGCTGGCGGATTTATGCACATGGCGGGGATGAAAAAAGGGGGGCTGTGCGCGGCGGCTGAGGGCCGGCGAGGGTCAGCGCGTCAGACGAAAAATCTCCAAAGTTCGCTACAATAGCGCTCCTCGAACCGGCGTGGAAATAGAACTCCATTATCAAGAGGATTGCTCGCATGCGAATGGGTGCTGCGCAGGATGTTAAAATCATTTTGCGATAACAACGGCCCGATCCGGCTTTCGCCTTTGCGCGGTTTGCTTTGGGCAACTCCCGGGTTTGGCCCGGGGGGGCAGCGTGCTGCCGTCCACCCACGAGCCTTTGATAAGGATTTGCCGTTCGATGGGAGGGACGCCAAGCGCATGATCATTGATGAGTGAGACGACCACCAGCGTGGCAACCCTGCCGATCTCCTCGGACTTCTCGTCGATGCCAGCAACGGCATTGCCGTCCAAAACGCTCATCGCCGCTAGGCCGATGTCCTCGGGGATCCGGTAACCGGCTTTCTTGAGCATATCGGACACTAGGGCCATGTCGGTGAGGATCGCGTCTGGCCTGACCTTCTTGAGCCATTCCGTAAATTGCAATCGGCTCGCCTCCGCATTTCTTTCATCCAATTCGAAAACAGGGAGTTGAAGCCCCCGGTCGCGCGTGTACTGCGCCATCAAAACGCCTGCGGTGAACAGAGTGCCCCGCTGCCACCCATCCCCCGTCACATAAGCGATCCTTTCATAGCCGCGCTTTCCTATCATCTTGAAGGCGAGCATCGCGTTTGCCACCTGATCGCTGGTGACGATGTGGGCAGCCGGCGTTTGCACGGTGCGGCCTAGGCGTACCACCGAAAAGCGATCCCAGTGAAAACCGCTCCAGTCCGGTGTACCCAGATGGGGTGGGAGAATAATGCCCTCGACTCCGCGGCCACAAAGGACTTTCTGGATGTCCCGCATCGACATGCGATCCGTGCATACGAATTCATCCAAGAGGTAGCCGAGTTCTTGCGCGGTCGCACGAGCGCCGTTCCAGGTACTTGTTAAATTCTTTGCTCTTATAGAGATCCGCGGAATTCGGCCATCTATTCAACCACGCAATAGACGCCCTTATTGGCACCACCGTCGAGCTACGCCTGAAATTGGCCAGTGTCTTTGCCGTGGTGTTCGGTTGGTAGCCCATCCGCCGAGCGGCCTTGCGTATCTCTTTGCGGCGTGCCGGCGAGACTTCCTGGCTGTTACGCAATGCAAGTGAAACGGCTACATGAGAAACTCCTACCACACGCGCGATATCCCTGAGCGTCACTCGGGAATCATCGCTTGCCGTGCGGGGAGGATTTTTTGGAAAGCGCGGAACTGGGGAACCTGGCATTTAAAGTTACTTTTTACGCGAGGAGAGGGGTTGGTGGCAGTCCGAGCGCCGAAACCTGGAGTCCGGCAACCGGAAATTCCAGACCCTTTCACGCTCCGTCCTGTCTAGAGCACAGTATTTCCACAGGGCGCGACCTCAAAACGAAAATTTACTTAACCGGGAAAGCTTCGCGGAGGCTTGCGGAGGGGTAATAATATTAGCTCTTGGATGGGTCGGCCCCCCGCCCATGTCTCCGATCCTGGAAATCCTTTCGCGAATGCAAGAGGCTGTCTTGGGCGGAAAGCGACTTTACCGGGAAAGCTTTTTGGATTGTTGAAGTGACTTAATATTTTATAACCTATCCCTCAAGTTCCACGCACTCCAAAGGGTATCTCACTTCGAAGTGCCCTCCATGATGCAAATGAACGTTCTTCTGCACACCATCGCACTCGAGCCGAACCGCTGGACGCCGGCTCGCGTCTCCCGGCCCCTTGCGGATTTACTGCCCGTCATCGACGCCGCGGGCTTTCGGCGGCTGGAAATCTTCGAGCCTCACCTAACCATGGCGCCGGATGAAGACGCTTTACCCGCTCTGCTGGCCAGGCATCATCTCACGGCCACCATTCTCAGTTCGTACCTTGATCTCTGCCCCGCTATAAATTTGCCCGGGGAATTCGATGACCAAGTCCGAGCCCTACAGGCCCGGATCTCCGCCTTTGGCTTCGCCAAAGTCCGGCTCTTCCCAGGTCGCGCCCTCCCCGGCGCGCAAACCAGCGAGACCATTCGCCTCATTGCCCGGCGTCTCCAAATCCTGACGGACGCGTGCCCTGACATTGAGTTCCTTCTCGAAACTCACGATGGCTCCCTCGCCGATGACCCGTTGTGCATGCTGCGCCTGATCGAGACGTGCGCCCGCCCAAACCTCGGGCTGCTTTGGCAACCTACCGTCTTCGAAGAGAAGGCAGCCCGCGCACAATTCGCCCTTCAAAAGCCTTACATTCGGCATATTCACCTGCAAAACCGGACGCCTGCCCTGAAGTTCACCAAACTGGCAGCCGGAGTGATCCCGTGGGCCGACTTGCTAAGCCAGCTCCCGTCCCAAACAGGTGCAACTTTGGAATTTGTTACCGGGGGCATAACTTCCGTCGAAAAGTTTAACGTGAATGCCACCCTTAGGGAAGCGATTGAGGAAGCCGAATACGTTACAAGTGTATGCCGCTTCGAAGAGGCAACCCAGCAGCCGGCTAAATAGCGCCTTTCTCGAAATTAGCGGCGCGGAATACAGATAGACGAGGCGTGTTTCATATGCTACGCGATAAAAGCAGCACGGACGCGCAGAAGTCTGGTGGCGCGTGCCAGCGCAGAGCGTCTCCGCTGACCACGGCTTCGGCCGATGAAAATTGCTCGACGATTTTCCAGCTTCCCGGCGGCAGTGGAAGCTCGATTTGCGATGGCGCGGTTTCAAAAACGTGAATTACGACGAGCGCATGCCGCGCATCCAAACTTGTGCGCACAACAGCCTGCCAGCCGCTCGGGTGCCGCCAGCTCTCGCCCAGCGCGCCAACGAGCCGGCTTTTTCCGTGTTTAATAATGGGCGCGGCTTTGCGGTAAGCTCGTTGCGCGCGCAACACGAGCTGCCATTGCTCATCGCTCAGTTCGGCGATTTCGCCCGACAAACACATCCGTCCGAGAAAGGTCGCCGCGAGGCTGTAGGCGAGCCGCTGCGAACTGTCGGTGCGGTGCAGCACGGCCCAGATTTGCGACTGACGCGGCAGAATGAGGCGATGCAGACTTGCGGCGATGATCGGGATTTCGAGTAGTTCATGCGCGTCGGAAAAGGAGGACATCGCCGTCCGCGCGAGCATGGAAGGCTCCAGCCGGTGTCCTCCGGATGCGCAATTTTCGATGACAAGCCGCGGAAGGCGCTCTCGAATTTTTTCAAAAAAGCGATGGCTCGCAAGCGCCTGTTTGCGCAGTCCTTCGCCGAGTCCATCGGGATCGTCGCATCCGATTCCCAGCGTTTCATTGTAATCGATTTTCAGGTAACCGAATCCACAGCGATCGAGCAGATCGATGACGCGTTCGGCAAGATAGTCAACGGCCCGCGGATCGTTTAGATTCCAGAACCGGCGCTGCCGCACCGTTACCGGTTGGCCGTCCCGATGGAGCATATGACGCGCAAGCTGCGTAAAGGCCTCTGACTGCGAGCCCACGGTTTCCATTTCGAACCAAAGGCCGGGAATAAGACCTTGCTCCCGAATTGCGAGGGCCGTTGCTTCCAAGCCATGGGGAAAAAGCTTCGCGCTAGGAACCCAATCGCCGTGACCGCTGCTCCAATCCGCGCCTTCGCCCTTATACCAGCCGGCGTCGATGACGAGATACCTGACTTCCGAACCTTTGAGCCGCCGCGCGATGGCGACCACTTTGTCGTGCTGTGGGTCGCCCCAGGTCGTGCACCATTCGTTGAAAACAATCGGCAAGTCCCGCTCGACCTCCGGCTGCGCGTCGGCCGCGCGCTGCTGCACGGATGTCAGCCGGTCACAGAGATCATCGAGCGAGCCGTGGACGCACGAGATGAGCGCGGGAGGCGCGGCGAGCGATTCACCGGGAGCGAGCGTTTTCATCCAATGGCCGAACTCGCGGTCCGCGAGGCCGCCCGAGATGCAGACATCATCGTGCTGGCGGAAGATTTCCATCTGCCAGGAGCCCGCCCATGCGAGTTGCGCGCCCCACACAACGCCGCTCTCGACATCCTCGACGGCGACGAACGGAAACCATTTGCGAACCGGCATCGTGCCGATTTGTCCGAAGCGCTCGCTGAACGCGCCCGCGCCCGACCACGAGCGCTCGAGGTGAAGCTGCTCAATCGTCCGCGTCTCCAGCCGGCCTTCCGCGCTCCAGACGGAGCGGAAGCGATGGACCCGCAGCCGTCCCGGCGCATCCGCGGTATGGAATGGAGTGATGCCGCCGAGGGAAAAGCTGCTGAGCATTTCGAGTATCACCGGAGCCGACGATTCATTCACAAAGGTCATCGTAACCTCGGCTGCAACGTCTCCCGCCTCCCACCCGAGCCGGTGCTCGATGCGATGACCTTGCGCACTTCGCAAAATCGTTAGGACCGTCGTCCTGTCACCGTTCCGCCGGATGGCCCGGCTCTCGAATTGAAACCTGTCGAGCGAGGGCGAATTGCGCATCGTGTGGCCCTGTGCGAACCCGCCGGTGTAGGAGTCGCCGGCGATTTTTACCTGCACGAGGGAATCAACGACAAACGCCAGCGGATTTCCCGCCCCGGGTATCGCGTCGATATAAGGCGAACCCGCCAGCCCGCGGCGGCGCGGGACAATGCCGTTCGCCAAAGCGGTCGGGAAAAGTTCCAATCCGATGCGCGACTCTTCGTCAAGCCCGTAGCGCGCGGTGAAATCCGAAACCTGCTGATCGAAAAACGTCATTGCGGCTGGGCCGGCGCGGTGGTTTCCTGTCGAACCGGTTTCCCATGCTCGCTTTCCGCGAGAGTCACCAAGATGTCTTTGCCTGAGCCATCAAAATTTTTGATCGTTATCTCCTGCACGCGTCCGTCGGTCAACTCGACATGAAGCGAGTCGGCTCCGTCCGCAGTGGCGGATTTCACGCGCGCCTCGCCTTCGTAGGGCTCCAACAATGTGAGAAAACGCGCCTCCTGTCCTTTCTCGCGGATGGCGTAAACTTTCCGGCGCTGGGCTTCGTTGCCGAAGGAGAAATCTCCGCCGAGCGTCGCTTTGAAGCGGACGGCATTCTTGCCGGCGAGCAGGAATTTTAACATCCCGGGTTGTTTCGGGTCCCTCGGTTGGGCGGCTATCGCGGAGTCATACGGGACGCCGGCGATTTTAATTGGGCCGCCGTAGTAATCCTGGCCAGGTGTCGGGGCGACCTCGATGTTCTCGGCCGTCGATGCGGAGGTGACGGGCGTCTCCTTGCCGCTGCCGGTGAGGAGGCGGGCGTTCGCGAGGAAGAGCGCTTTCTTTCTTCCTCCTTCGGCAGTGAGGTGCAGCGCGAGCTCCTTGACGCCCTCTACCGGCACATCGAAATCCACCTGGCCGAGTATCCACACGCCGCTACGGCCATGGGCAAGCGTTTTGCCGTCGCCGGTGAGGGTGTAGGTCACCCTCTGGTTTTCGCCGTGGGTTTCGGGTGGCATTCCGATGCCGATCTGTTGCCGTTTCGGCCAGAGCGAGTGGACATCCATCTTCAGCACACCTTCTTCGTTGTAGTCGCTTCTGGTGCCCTCGTTGTCCGCGCCCGGGCCGAATTTAAACTCGAATTTGCCAGCTGCGGGCGCGCTCGCTTCATACCAATTCACGTCGGTGATGAATTGGCCGGAGCTGTGAGGATTGGAGTCGAACTGCGCATCGTAGCGCATGAACTTTTTTTCTGGCGCTTCGAGTCCGCCGAAGCCTTTCATCTGGAAAATGTTGTCGAAGGTGTGCGATTTCTCCCCTTTCAAATAGTCGGCGAGCACGACGTAATCGCCGGTAGTGACCATGAGCCGCCGCTGGAGAACGCGGTCGCCATATGGGCCGAGTTCACCCCATTTCCGGTCGGAGACGATGGGATAACTCTGCGCGTCTTCCCACTGGCGCTCGGCGAGGGTTTCGCCGCCCTTGTAAACCATGCCGCCGTAGGGTGGATCGGACCAGCGGGCGTTCGTCTCGACCGCCGCAGCCTGCATTATCGGGCCGCTATGGAAGAGTAACTGCGAAGAGGGGACGGCTTCCTGCATTTTGCCGTCCACCACGACCATGTTGTGGTTAATGGATGTCTGAACGTAAAACTTGTAGAGAGTGCTTGCGTAGCCATGCCAGATGCTCTCGGGATTGTAGAAGCTGCGGCCATAACGCATCAGCGTGTTGAGCGCGGTGCGGTCGAAGTGGCCGTGGTAGCCGCCGTGCGAACCGAACTTGAGCACCGCCTCGATCTGTTCGCGCGGCGGGCGATCCGGCGTTTGCGAGCGAAGCAGCGAGAAACCGATGTTTTCGGCAAAGGCCGAACGTCGCGCCCAGCGGAGGAGTCTCGGAGGGAAGCTCGGGCACGCCGTAAATGAGGTCGCGCTTCGGAAGCAGTTTGATGATGGAGGCATAAACGGGATCGCGATAGGCGAAATATGCCAACTCGATGCGTGGGCCGCTTAATTGCTCCTCATGGCCGTCGCTCATTCCGAAGAGAATGCCACGATAGTCCGCCGTAACCGGCAAAGCGTCCCAAAGCATTTTAACGCTCCGCGTGTTGCGATGGTTCGGTCCCCACTTTTCAAAATGGATGCCGAAGAGATAGGGCGACAAGGCGAACGGCGCAATAACCGTGTTCGGCGAGTAGTTCGACGGGACATCGAGATGGAGAAGATCAATCCCCCATGGGCGGCAGGCGAGCGCGCTCTGCGTCAGCTCCGCGGAGACCCAGAGGTTGTAAGCAGTCGAGCATTCCCACCACCAGCCGTCGTCCATGATGCCTTTGCTGAGGTAGTCGGTAAAGCCGGTCGGTCCGTAAATGTATCGTTCGGCGGCAGCAAGATCGCCCATCGCCAGCGCACAGAAGAGGGCGCCCGTGCCCATTGCCGTGTTCCAGTTGCCGACGTTTCCCAGGTTCAATTCGACCTCGACCATGTCATCCATATAGAGGCGGAAGGTGTGCTCTATGGCGGCGCGGTCGGCCTCGCTCAGGACGCCTGCGTCGAGGATCATGTCGTAAGCCATCGCGATGTTTTGGAAGTTCTCGCCTTCCTGCGGTTCGCCCTGGTTGACGGCGGCCCGCGTCGAGGGATAACCCGTTTTTTCATCTGCCATACGGCGCAACGCGAGCGCGACTTTTTCGGCATAAGCCTTGTTGCGAGTCAACTGCCAGGCAACGGCTACCGCTTTCATGGTTTGAAACTCGTCGCTTGCGAACACGTACGGGTGGCCGCCCTCGGGCATCGCTTTGCCGGGCTTCCAGACCTCGGGCACTTTCCAGCCCTCCGCGGCTTTTACATATTCCTCGTCTTGCGACTTTTTCGCCCAGCCATATCTTTTCACCTTTTCGCGCACGTCGTCCCAGCCCTTCGCGGTATGCAAAATAAATGGCCGCGGCACGTCTCGCGCGGTGACGAGCTCCAAAACGCCAGGCGGCGCCGCGCCGCCCTGGCCTGTCGCAATCAGTTTTTGGCGCTCGTGTCCGCCCGCTCCGACGCGCTCGGGCACCGTAACGGAGACCGTGCAATGCGCGGTTCCGCCAGGCGCGAGATTCAGTCGCGCCGGCTCGACTGCCGCCTCCATTACTTCCCAGCCCTTTTTTTCAAATGAAAGCCCCACCTGCTGCGGAAGGTTCGTGCAATTCCCGACCGTCACTTCGTAGCTCACCGTCTTTCCCGCCTGCGCTGCCTTGCCCCGCAACGGCGTATCCAGCGAGATGCCAGGGGCGCGCGTGAGCCGCACGTTTCTTAGTTGTATCTCACCGCTCTTTCCATCTGCGAACTCCCCCGCCAATCGCACCTCCCGCACGAACCAAAGGAGTGCCTTCTGTCCTTCGTTAAGATCAAACGCCGACCACGGCAGCGTCACCAGTTTCCAGCCGCCGCCATCCACAACCGCCCCCGCGCTGGTTTCCGCCAGCAACTCGCGCTTCGCAAAATCGGGCGGCGGCGTTCGCAGGGTGACATGGATTTCCACAGTGCGCCTCTCGGGCGCGAGGACCTCGAATTGCAGACCGTAATAATCGTGCCAATCCGCCGAGCTGTCGTTCCTGCGCGCAAAGCCGATGCTATACCACCCCTTAGGTCCTTCAGGATAGCGAAAGACCGCCTCGCCCGTGACCCCCGACCAGCCTCCAAATTCCGCGCTGCCGATTTCCTGCCATGGAGCCGAAGTCGCAGCCGGACACGAGGCCGGGGCAATTGCGAGAAGAAGAGCGAAAAGGAGGGAGGTGGAGTAGCGCACTGTATTCTATTCCGGTTTACCCGGGGAGTGCTCTTAGGATGAAATAATCGAAGTCCGCGAAAGCTCCCTGACCGGCAACGTCGTGCGCGGAGAGACCCACGAAGGCGCCGGTGAAATGCAGGCCGCCGCCGTAATCGTCGGAAAGTTTGCTCGCGTCCAGCGCAGGGCCTATGGGCTGCCAGGCGGTTCGGTCCGGCGAGGCGTGAAACTGGAGTTTGGCATGATCTGTCTCGGCCCGCAAACGCACCTCCGGCCAGTGGTTGATCGCAAGGCGCGAGTCGTCGAGTTCGTCGTAAACGCCGTCGTCCATCAAGATAATGCCGAGAACCTTCCCGAGCTGCTCGTCATGGGAAACGCGCAGGTAATAGAAGGTCCGGGTATCATACCAGCAGACCAGGCCGGCCATCTGCGAAAAGCGCGCCGGAGAAAAATCAATGCGAGTTTCCGCCGTGGTGCGGAACGACTGGAGCCGCCGCGCGACAAGGCTTTGCTCGTGCAGCGAACTCGGGCACTCGCGGCCCCGGAGCCGCAGCCATCCGGGGCGCTCAGTCAGCGAAACCCATGAAGGATCGGCAAAGACGCGCAACGTGGACCAGTGCGAGCTCAACTCGGGTGCGTCAAAATCATCTCGCTCGGGAACGGCAGGCCAGGGATGAGCCGGCAAGCCGGCGGGCGTGCCGACCTCGACGTTGGGAAGCACGCCGCCATTGGCCAGGCGCAGCCAGCCGTCATCGGACCAGATCACGCGCTGGAGCGCTGTTTCGCGTCCCAGGATGCACCGTTCCCCGGCGTGTGCGTCAGCGTAAGGGGATTTGTCGGGCGACTTCACGTTCACCCCGGCAGCCGTTTTAACCGGCCGGCTGCAAAGGTGCGCAAGCCACCATTCGCCGGCAGAAGTCCGCACGAGTTCGCCGTGCCCGGCCTTCTGCAGGGGATGCGCGGGATCATGGCGCGTGGTAAGCACGGCTTCCCGCGGATCGACTTCGTAGGGCCCGGTAAGGCAACGCGCCCGCGCCATGGAGATCCCGTGGTTCCAGCCTGTGCCGCCTTCGGCCATCATCAGGTAGTAGTAGCCGTTGTGTTTATAAATGTTTGGTCCTTCGCAGAGGATGTCCTTCTTGCGAAGGATTTCATGGACGGGTCCGACCAGCCGGCGGCCGGCGTGATCGTATTCCTGCACCACGTTGCCGGCGAAACGGTAGCGCCCTTTGCGGAAATCCCACTGCATGTTGACCAGCCATTTGCGGCCATCGTCATCATGAAAAAGGGAGGGGTCGAAGCCGATGGAATTGAGATAAATGGGATCGCCCCACGGTCCTTCAATGGCAGGCGCTGTGATGAGGAAGACGTGAGGATCCTTGAATGGACGGCCCACGCCAGCGGTGCGGATATTCGTATAAATAAGCCAGAACAATCCCTCGGCGTAGGAAAGCGAGGGTGCCCAAACGCCGTTCGAATTATCCACGCCTTTAAGGTCTATGTGCGCCTCGCGGGTAAGAGCGTGGCCGGCCAGACGCCAGTGGACAAGGTCCTTGGAGTGGTGGAAGCGCACGCCCGGAAGCCATTCGAACGTGGAGTTGGCAATGTAAAAGTCATCGCCGACGCGAACAAAGGACGGATCGGGGTGAAAGCCGCGGAGGATGGGATTTTCGATCACTTTATCCTTAATCCATTATCACGGCTTCGCCCGTCTCCGGATCGATGGTCCATGGCTTCGGCTCCGGCAGGCGGAGGCTTCCGCCGCCTATTTCCAGCGGCATCCAGACATAGCGACTATCCCATTGCTCCTCCGGTCTCCAGCGGTCGCCGGCATAAATGACTGTGGTCTTCCTTGAGCCTGCGACTTTGACCATGGTTGTGGATTGCGAGCCGAAGGTGTGAGTCTCCGGCGGAGCAAAATCTTTGAACTCGACCAGGGCCCTTCGAGGCGCTCCGCCGTCGCGTACTTGTTGGCATTGGGCCACCAACCCGTGAGCTGAGAGCCGATGGCGTAATAAAGCCGCTCATAGTGGACAATCGCGCCGCCCTCGAGCGGTGCGGTAATGAAGCAGACTTCCCGGGCCACGTCGAGGCAGTCTTCGGAGAGTGCCGCGATGTAGAAGCCCTTTGCCGGCCGGCTTTCGAAGAGGACATAGGGCGTGCCATCGTCGTCGATGAACTGGCCGATGTCGCGGCTCTCCTTGCCGAGCGGACGAAAGCTGCGGAGATATCGATAATCCCCATCCACCGTGTCGCAGGTCGCGACACAGATGCGCGCAATGCTATAGGGCGACCAATGTTCCGGCCTCACCCGGCCATCGACATGCATGTACATCACAAACTTCTTTGTTCTTGCACTGTAAAAGACCTTGGGTCGTTCGAGCACCCATTCCGCGCCAAAGTTCTCGGGATCGGCGAGCGCGATCACATGGTTCTTAAATTTCCAGTTGGCCAGATCCTGTGAGGAGTAGCACGCGACATAGCGCCTGCCCGGATCGTTGTCTCGCGAGCGGTCTTCACCGAACCAATACCAGGTTTTATCCAGCTTGATGATGCCCCCTCCGTGCGCCTGGATGTGCTTGCCGCGATCATCGAACCAGAGCAGGCCGGGGCGAATGGTTTTCAAACCCGGTGTCATGGCTTGCCTCCGGCTGAGACGTCGACGCGTGGGACCAGATCGCCTAGGGGTGATAGCGGCAGGTCGCCGTGCTGGATCGCCTCGATGATTTCGGGATGATCATGAACCAGTTGCTCGGCCACCTTATCGGTAGGTTCCCCGGCTGCTGCTTTGGCCAAACGGCGTTCGTCGAGCCGCCTGCGCACCTCGGCCATCGATTCTGGAGTCACCGGGAATTTAACCGTCAGAATGAGCCCCGTCAGCGTAAAGGCGATGTTCGGCAGCACGCAAAACCAGAACAATCGATGCAGGACATCCGCCGGCTGAGTGGCCAGGGTCGTCTTCACGCCCGACCAAGCCAGGACGTAGCCCACCAGCAGAAAGCAGAGGGACATCTCCAGCTTCGCGATGAATCCCGCCACCGAGGTGAACAAGCCTTCACGTCGCTGGCCGTTCTCCAATTCGTCCATGTCGCAGATGTCGGGCACCATGGCGTTGGTGAGCGTATTGTTGAGCGTCGCGAGGGGAATGGCTACCAAGGCCGGAAATAAGAGCCAGTAGGGATGCGCCGGGCTGAGGATAAAGGGGAGGATCAAAGCAGATCCAAAAGTGATGGCGGCGCTGGTGATCTGCGCACTCCGCTTCCCAATCCAACGCGTGATCGGCTTCATAGCGGGCAGCACCAAAAAGCCCAGGGCGGTGCCTATGGTCGCGCCGATGCCAGTGATCTCGGTCGCGTGCCGTTTGTCGCCTCCACAAACGTAATAGATGCCGATGTAGAGCAGCAGCCCGATGGCCGCGCGTTCCCCGAGAATCTGGCAAATTTTAAACGCGATCAGAATCACGAAAGGACGGTTTCTCACAGTCATCTTGAGCGCCGGGAGAATGGGAACGTGGGCGCGGCTGACGTGGGTGAACCGCTCTTTGCAAAACACTGTGGCGACCAAAGCGCTCGACACGATGAGCAGGCCGACGCCCGCCGAGATCCAGCGCATGCCAATGATCTCGTTGTGAAACATCGGATGCAACGCCAGCGGATACATCCAGTTCGAGCCCAAAGTCACCGCCGCCAGGAACAGCCCGCCGATGGCGGCTACTTTCGAGCGTTCGTCATAATCATCCGACAGTTCGTAGCCCGCCGCCGTCCATGCCATCGTATAAGCCCCATACGAGAGATAAAAAAGCGTTCCGAAGACCAGCAGGTAAACGAACTGCGTTCCATGGCTCCACGCCGGATTCGCCCACCAGAGGGCCATCAGGAAAAGAGCCCCGAGGAACGATCCCGAAACGAGGTACGGTTTTCGCCGCCCCCAGCGGGTATGGGTTTCGTCGGAAAGATGACCCATGATCGGGTCGGTGATTCCGTCCACGACCCGCGGCAGCATCATGCACCAACTCACGATTACCGGGCTGAGGCCGAAGCCTACTGTAAAGATGATGCTAGCCTGGCCGTAAGTCTGGATCAAAGCATGGGAGGCGACGGCGCCAACTCCCCAGGCCCAGATTTCTCGGCTCTCCGCGGTATACGGTTTGCCGCTGGCCACGGTGGTTGTCGGCTTGCATGCGGCGCTCATGGAAGGTGTGGGTGACATTCAGTGCCTCCTGTCGACCGCCTTTGGCTGTAGGTTGATCGACGCATCGGATCTTCCGTTCCAGCCTTGAGCGCGTCGCCGATTGCCAAAGGGTGATAAACGCGCAAAGGCTCCATGGTTCGATGAAAGCTCTACCTTCCTCGGGCGAGCATTCGCCGCCCACACCAATCGAGACTTAAAATGCCAGGACTACCGGCTCCGAGCTTTTTCGGATCGGGATCAATCGAGCGCGCCCTCGGCGAGGCCACCATTTTCAACGAGAATTTCGCTCGCGACGGATTCAAGCTGGGAGGTCCGTCGTTAAAAAAAACATAAAAGCGACAATTTTCGGGGGAGATATAACCACCATCTCTGTTTTCCCGGGGAAAAGGGAAAGGCCGTTTTACTTTCCCGGTAAACGTTCTAATGTCTAATGTGTTGGCACCGGCAGACTTGCACCTCCGGGCGCTCGCGGTTTCATTCCTCCTTTGTTGAATCTTATGGCGCAGCCTGATCGAAGCAAGGTAGAAACAGGACTCCAGGTCACACTCCGCGACATCGCGCGAAGGCTGGGTATTTCGCACACGGCCGTCTCCCTAGCGCTCAGGGATCGGCCCGAAATTTCTGTCGCCCGCCGCAGACAGATCCAGGCGGCGGCCGAGGAGATGGGTTACAGGCCCAACTCCGCGGCAAGCGCACTTTCCCATTTCAAACGGACTTCCTCGGTTATTCCTGTACAAGCCGCTATTGCATGGGTCAACTGTTGGCCGAAGCCGCAACAATTGCGTAGTTACGGCGAATTCGATCTTTACTGGCAGGGCGCTTCGCAGGCGGCGGAGAAATTTGGCTATCACCTCGAAGAATTCATTCTAAACGACCAGATGACAGCGGGCCGGCTCGAGAAGATTCTTCTGGCTCGCGGCATCGATGGCGTCCTGATTCCACCGCAACGAAATGTCATCGACTGGGGCGCTCTCGACTGGAATCGCTTTTCGGTAGTCCGGTTTGGCCGCTCGGTTCAAACACTTCGATTCCACATTGTAACGGCGGATCAATTAAAGAACTCGATGATCGCATTTAACGAAGCGCGTAGCCTTGGTTATGAACGCATTGGGTTCATCGGAGGGTATTTCGAACCGTATTGGCATTTTGATGCCGGCTATCTCAAGGCGAAGATGGATACCGCCGATTTACCTCATCCCCCCATATTCCCACTCCATGACCACAAAGCCGATCTCCCCGCATTGATCCGCTGGCTAAAGAAATACAAACCCGACGCGATATTGACCGATGACGCAGGCCTGCCTGAACTGCTAAAAAAGGCCGGCTATCGGGTTCCCGAGGACATCGGAGCAGCGGCGATGAGCGTGCTCGATGGAGGATTTGACGCGGGTATCGACCAGAATTCCCATGAGATTGGCCGTGTTGCCGTTCTCGTGATAATTTCGCTGATCAACGACAACGCCCGAGGCTCCCCGCCGGTCCTCCGCCAGGTTCTGGTGGAAGGAAAATGGGTCGATGGCTCGAGCCTTCCAAGGCGCGCATCATAGAACTCCCGGGCAATCGATTGCCGCGCAGTGGATCGCCCGACACCGGGGCATAACTTCCGATGAGGAAATCCCAAATCCTTGACGTGAAACCTTCCGCTCCGATTCGCGGGATCATTCAAAAAGACGTGGCGCTAGCCCTCGGCTTGAGCCAGGCGACAGTGTCCATGGCTCTGAGGAATGATCCAAGGATCACGCCGCTACGCTGCATGGAAATCCAAAAGGCTGCCGAGGCGTTGGGCTATCGCCCGAACCCCAACGCGACCATGCTCGCTCATTTTAAGAAGAATTCCTCCGTCGTACCCGTGCATTCCGTTCTAGCCTGGATCAATGCCTGGCTCGAGCCGGGCGGCCTGCGCAAGTGGCATGATTTCGATCTTTACTGGCAGGGAGCGACGCGTGCGGCGGAAAAATTTGGATACCGGCTCGAGGAGTTTCGCGTTAATGAGCAAATCTCCCTCCGCTGCCTGCAGCGGACACTGCTGGCGCGCAACATTCGCGGCATCCTTATTCCGCCCCATGGGAACGCGGGCGCATTTTGGAGCCGGATTGACTGGAGCGGCTTCGACTGGGGCGAATTTTCCGTGGTCCGATTCGGCCATACCATCGAACTTCCGGTTCACTGTGTCACCAGCGATCAAACGGCTAACGCGATGTTGGTTTTCAACAAAATCCGCGAACGCGGCTATACTCGGGTTGCGTTCGTGGGCAGGAAAACCCAGGCACGCTTGTTTGGCGCCGGCTTCCTCTGGGCGAACAGCCAGCTTTCGAATCCCCCGCCTTTGCCGCTCTTGCTTTTCCCCGAGCATCGTCCTGCAGGGCAAATGCAATCTGCTTTGGCCTCGTGGCTCAAAAAGGTTAAACCCGATGCGATCTTGAGCGACGTCCTGGAACTGCCGGAGATGCTTAAGAAAGCCGGCTATCGGCTCCCCGAAGATATCGGTTTGGCGGCAACGACCACGCTGGAATACGCCAAAACCGCGATCGACGCCGGATTGGAACAGAATTCCGAGGAGGTGGGCCGAGTCGCGGTTCTGGTGGTGCTTTCGCTGATCAGCGATAATGCCCGGGGGTTGCCGTCGATTCCCCGGCAAACTCTCGTGGAAGGCCGCTGGGTGGATGGATTGAGCCTCCCTGCCTCGAGCATCGGGTAGGCGCAGCCGCTAGAACCCAGTCACGCGGCGCCGGGCTGCGGCACATCGTGAATCGGCTGCACAGTTTATTCGCATAAATGGAAAACTACTTCAAAGAGCTCTTTCGTATAATAAGATTTTTCACATCAGAGGGGCCCCTCAGCGTCTGTCTGCTCGTGGGCCGAGCTTAAACACTTAAAACTTACACCTTTACTCATTATGCTGAGAACTTCTCCCACAATGCGGCGATCCGGGGCTTCGGTGAGCGAATATGCGCGCAGCAAGAAAACCGACGGGGATTCCCACGCCGCGCAATTTCGGAGGGACGCTTACAATAGTTTCTCGACCGAGGGGATCATGGCGTACGCTGCCGCGCATTTCCTGTCGCCGACTCGTGGCAGGCAAGGGCTTCGGACGTCTCTTGGAGGGCGCCTGCAGAGTCTCAGAGAGAGGGAGGGCCTATCCGTCGAAGAGGCTTCCGAACGCATTCGAGTAAAACCATTCTTGTGGAGGTTGATCGAGGCCGACAAATATTACCCCTCCGATATTTTCGCGGATGCCATAGCCACGGCTTTCAAGTGCAGCCTGAACTGGTTGAACAGCGGCATCCAATAGCAGGCCAGCGGTATGTTGTGCAGGACACTGAACCAACTTGATCGCCGGTTTCTTCCTCGTCTCCCCCTCCTTTGTTCTGACACATGACTAAAAAGCGATTGAGCGGCGAATACCTTCAGTTCCAGCGCATCGGCAAAACATTCCCCGGCGTTCGGGCACTGGATGAGATCACGTTTGGCGTGGCCGAGGGGAGCGTGCATGCGCTCATGGGGGAGAACGGCGCGGGGAAGAGCACGCTGTTGAAGATTCTGAGCGGCGCGTACCAGCCGACGACCGGCGCGCTCTCCCTCGACGGCAAGACGCGCGTTTTCAATAACACCGCCGAGGCGATCCAGGCGGGAGTTGCCGTCATCTACCAGGAGCTTCACCTCGCGCCCGAGATGAGTGTCGCGGAAAATCTCTATCTGGGCCACATGCCGGCCCGCATGGGCATCGGCTGGCTGGATCGCGGCAGGCTGCTGGCGGATGCCACACGCCTGTTGGGAACCATCGGCGAGGAACTCGACCCGAGAACGAAGGTTGGCTCGCTCTCCATCGCGCAAAGGCAGATGGTCGAGATCGCCAAAGCCCTCTCGCGCGACGCGAAGGTGATCGCCTTCGATGAGCCAACGAGCAGCTTGACGACGAGTGAAACGGAGCGCCTCTTCGCAGTTATCAGGGATCTGCAACGCGAGGGACGCGTGATCCTTTATGTCTCGCATCGGATGGAGGAAATCTTCGAGATCTGCGACGCCGCCACCGTCATGCGCGATGGCCGCCACGTGCAGACCTATCCGACCATCGAAGGGGTCACATCCGGCATGTTGATCACTCAAATGGTCGGGCGCGCCATAGAGGATATCTTTCATTACCGCCCCCGCGCGCATGGAAAACCAGCGCTTGAAGTGAAGGGTCTCCTGGGCCCCGGGTTGCGCGAGCCGGTCAGTTTTTCCGTCGCGCAGGGAGAGATCGTCGGTTTCTTCGGCCTGGTCGGCGCGGGCCGCTCCGAGTTGCTCAAGCTCATCTACGGCGCTGAACGGGCCGCCGCCGGAACCGTCGAAATCCACGGCAAGGAGATGCATTTCCATTCTCCGGCCGATGCGATCCGCGCTGGAGTCGTCCTTTGCCCGGAAGACCGGAAGAAGGAAGGTATCGTCCCCGTTCGCTCGGTGATGGAGAACGTGAACCTGAGCGGCCGGCGGCATTTTTCGAGGATGGGTTTTTTCGTCGACGAGAAGCGCGAGCGCGAGAATGCCCGCAAGCACGTCGAGCAACTCGGGGTCAAGACGCCTTCGCTGACGCAGTTGATCGTGCATCTTTCCGGCGGCAACCAGCAGAAGGTGATCCTCGCCCGCTGGCTGAGCGAGGAGATCAAAGTCATTCTGCTCGACGAGCCGACCCGGGGCATCGACGTCGGCGCGAAAAGCGAAATCTATTCGATCATCTACGGGCTCGCGGAGCGTGGCATCGGCGTCGTCGTTGTTTCGAGCGAACTCCCCGAAGTCATGGGCATTTGCGACCGGCTCATCGTCATGCGGCAGCGGCGCTTCGTCACCTCGCTTCCACGGGGAAACGCGACGGCTCATGAAATCCTCTCCGCGGCCCTGCCGGTGGCTCCCCCAGAAAGAACATTGGAGCTCGCCTCGATATGAACGGCGCGCCCGGGAATCCGGCCACCGCGTCCACCACCCCGCGTTCCAAACCGGCATTTGCCGCCGGGCTCTGGGAAAAAATGGGGATGATTCTCGTGTTCATCGCGCTCTTCATCGGGGCGTCGATCCTTGTGCCGAACTTTCTGGGCGCGACGAACATGAAAGGCCTCGCCCTCTCCGTGGCCACCGTCGGCATCATCTCCTGCACGATGCTCTTTTGCCTCGCCTCGGGCGATTTTGATCTCTCGGTCGGCTCCATCGTCGCGTTCTCGGGAGTCCTCGCCGCGCAGGTCACCAACACCACCGGCAGCGTCGCGCTCGGCATCGCCTCGGGCGTTCTGGCCGGCGGCTGCGTTGGGATCTTCAACGGCGTCATCATCGCATGGGTGGGAATTAACGCACTGATCACGACACTCGCCACCATGCAGATCGTGCGCGGCCTTTCCTACATCACGTCGGACGGCAAGGCCATCGGCATACGGAAAGCCGGGTTTTACGAACTCGGCATCTCGCAGTCCGCCGGGATCCCGACGCCGGTCTGGATCATGGCCATTTGTTTCCTTGTTTATGGTCTGCTGTTGAACAAGACGATCTTCGGACGCAACACGCTCGCCATCGGCGGCAACGCGGAAGCCGCGCGCCTGGCGGGCATCGGAGTCACAAGAACCAAAGTCATCATCTTCACGCTGCAAGGCCTCATGAGCGGTTTCGCCGGAGTCATCCTCGCCGCGCGGATGACCAGCGGCCAGCCGACCACGGCGCAAGGTTTGGAACTGCAGGTCATCTCCGCTTGCGTCCTGGGCGGCGTCTCGTTGACAGGCGGCGTCGGCACCATGGCGGGCGTTATCGTCGGAGTGCTCATCATGGGAACGGTGCAGAACGCCATGAACCTCCTCAACATTCCGCCATTCTACCAATATATCGCGAGCGGCGCGATCCTCCTCGCCGCCGTCCTGCTCGACCGACTCAAGCAACGAGGGGGATAAAGCGGACTACCGGGTTGATTGGCGGACTGAATCTGCGAGCATGAATGCGATGAGCGATGTCGCAGCGTACGCCCCGGGCAGGGTCGAACTTCTTGGAAACCATACCGACTATAACCAGGGATTCGTCCTCTCGGCGGCGATCGACCGCGGGGTGACGATACGGGGGGGACGCCTGGCTGACTCCCGGATTTTGCTGGAGTCTTCGACGCTGAACCTTTCGGTGGAGGAGGAACTGGGGAAGCTGCGGCCGCAAAATATCTGGGCCGATTATCCGTTCGGGGTTGTCCGGTGCCTTCTCGACGCGGGTTTCCCGATCGAGGGGTTCCAGGGGGAAATTTCGAGCGACCTTCCCGTGGGCGCGGGTCTTTCGAGCTCGGCGGCAATCGAGGTGGCGACGGCCACTTTTCTCGCGAAGCTTTTCAATCTGCAACTCGAGCCGCTGGCGCTCGCGCGGATTTGCCGGAAGGCGGAGAACGAATTCGTGGGGATGAACTGCGGGCTGCTGGACCAGGTCTCCTCCGTCTTTGGAAAGAAGAATCAAGCCATCTTCCTCGATTGCCGGAACGAGACGGTCGAGAACGTCCCCTTCCCTGCCGAGCTGGCGCTGCTCGTGACCCACTCGGGGGTGCAACACGCGCTGACAGGCGGCGAATACAACGAGCGCCGGGAGCAATGTCTCGAAGCCGCGAAACTCATGGGGGCGGCGAGCCTGCGGGATGTGAGCCTCGAACAAATGCAGGTCGCGCTGAGCGATCTGCCGTCGCTGCTCTACAAGCGGGCGCTGCATGTCGTGGGCGAGAATGCCCGGGTCTTGCGGGGAGTCGATTTTCTCAGGAAGGGCGAGGCGGAGCGGTTCGGGAAGCTGATGTTCGAGTCGCACGAAAGCTCGCGTTTCAATTTTGAGAATAGCTCGCCGGAACTGGATGCGCTCGTCCTCCTCGCGAGCAAGGAGGAGGGCGTGCTCGGCTCGCGGCTGACGGGCGGCGGGTTCGGCGGCGCGACGGTGTCGCTGGTCCACAGGGAGGCGGCGGACGCGGTCACAAAAAGCCTGATTTCGAACTACAGGGAGAGGACGGGGCACCATTGCGAGGTTTACCTGTGCGAGATCGCCGACGGCGCTCACGTGTTGTGAAAGCGGTCGCGGTTGATCCCTCCAACGGAGCCTCCCGCCTCCTGGTCACCATTACCCGGCAGTTACGGATTCAACCACTTCTCGAATTCCGAGTCCACCCGCTCCAGCATCTCCGCTTGAATATCCTTGATGCCCGGAATTGGCGCCACGTGTGATGTCCTGCTTTTTACCGGTGCCTTCGATTTCAACGATGAATTCCTCCACCAGGGCTTTAAACTCAGCCTCCTGCCAGCGCACGACAAGTTCAAAGCGGCCAGCGACTCCTCGTTGTTGTTGAGGGCCGCTGGAATCGCCACCGCGGTCGGCCCAACCGCTCTTATCAGGAATCCCCTTGCCGCCGATCTTCCCTTGGAGTTCGATATAACGCTGTGTACTGAATCCGGGGGCACCGCCGTCGCCGCGGTGCTGCCGCAATACCAGACGACGAGGGCGGCCCGAGAGGATGGGACGATCTGGTCGAAGAAGAACAACTGGTCTGAGGTGACGGAACCGCCGAAGGCCCTGTTTGTGACAGGCAGGGGGGCAAGGTCGTGGGCGCATGTGAGCCACTTGCGGAAAATGCTGCTTCCCACCATGAGGACTCCCCCCGGCGCGGGGGCTGGCGCCGCGGCAAATTTTGCCACCTCGCCGGTGTATTTGTGGACAGCAGGCGAAGGGGCTTGATCAGCGCCGCGAGAGGCATTGAGAGGCAGGAGGGCGATGGCAGACTGAATGAAGAGAAGAGCCAGGAGAGCCCGCCATGAGCGGATCGGGCTTTTCTGCGCTAAGGCTGATGTGGTCATAGTGGCGGAGTGATCTACGGGAATTGGGGTGGGGCGTCCACTCTCCAAAATCATTACCGCATCCTATTTCATTCGGAAATCCGATCGGCTCCACCGGTGGAGCAACTTTCGTCTCGCGATCAGCCACAGTGAACGGCCGATGCTCTCGCCCAAGACCCAATACAATTTGACGAACGCTCAGGAGTATTTTGAGGAGCATCTTTGCACCGGAGACTATTACAGCGAAGGGGAGGGCATTCGGGGCCAGTGGTTCGGCAAAGGGGCCGAAGCACTTGGACTGCGCGGCGATGTGGGGCGCGATGAATTCCTCGCGTTGTGCGACAATCACCATCCGCAGACTGGCGAATCCTTGACGCAGCGCCGAAAGAATCTCCGTCACGAGACGGATGAAAATGGAAAGGAACGAAACGCGCCGAACCGGCGTGTGTTCTACGACTTCACGTTGTCTCCGCCAAAGTCCGTTTCCATTGCCGCGCTCGCTGGCGGAGATGAGCGCATCGTCGAGGCGCACAACCGCGCTGTTGCTGTCGCCATGGTGGAGTTGGAGCAATTCGCCGGGACTCGTGTGCGTCGCGGCGGAGGCTTTTCGGACCGGGAAACCGGCAATGTCGTCGGGGCGATGTTTCGCCACGACACTTCGCGCGCTTTGGACCCGCATTTGCATAGCCATTGCATTCTTTTCAACGCCACTCACGATGCCAGCGAGGATCGGTGGAAGGCGCTCCAGAATTACGAGATGCTGCGGGCGCAGAAATATGTCGAAAATGTCTATTACCACGAACTGTCTCGGGATTTGATCGGTTTCGGCTACGAAATCGAGAATCACAGACGTGGAGATTTTGAGTTGAAGGGCGTCTCGCCCGGCCTGTGCGACAAGTTCTCCAAGCGCCATTCGGAAATTGATGAGAAGACGCGCAAACTGCTCGCCAGGCAGCCGGAGAAAGCGTCCGGCAATGTCGCCGACATCCGCGAACACATCGCGCACGATGAGCGCTCGCGGAAGATCAAGAACGTCGGGCGCGACAAGCTGCGGAGCATTTGGAAAGAGCAAATGACCAACGACGAGCGCGCGGAGCTTGATGGTCTGCTTGGTGCGAATAGGCGGCGTTCAGACGTTCAGCCGCGTGATGCGGAAGCGGCATTGACCTGGGCGGAAGACCACCTGTTTGATCGGCGGTCTGTCGTGAACGAGCACGAGCTTTTGCGGCACGCGCTCGAATTCGCGCGCGGCAGCGAAATTGAACTTGCAACGCTCAAGTCGAAGACGGCAAGGCGCGATTACATTCGGGATGACAGCAATCCTCGGAAACTGACGACGCGCGAAACGCTCGGTCGGGAATGGGATATTCTGCAACTGGCGAAAGATGGCGTGGGGAAATGTCAGCCGTTCAACGCGAGGCATGTCGCCGCTGATTCGCTCGATGCAGAGCAGCGACACGCGGTCGAACGCATTTTGCAGTCAGCGGATTTTTTGACACTGTTTCGCGGAGCCGCCGGAACGGGCAAGAGCTTCGCATTGCGCGAGGTGCTTCGGGGCCTGGAAAGCGCCGGCCACGGGGTTCACGTCATCGCGCCACAGCGCCAGCAGGTGATTGATTTGGAAAGCGCCGGATTCGCCGGCGCGCAAACGGTCAGCGAATTCCTCGCGCGGAAACCGATGGTCTCGAAAGGAGTCGTAATCGTGGATGAAACCAGGCAGCTTGGAGCGAAGCAAATGGAGGCGCTCTTTCGCTACGTAAAAGAACGTGGCGGACGAATCATTTGCTCCGGCGACACGCGCCAACACGGCGCGGTGGAGGCGTCGGATGCGCTGAGGGCCATCGAAAAGTATTCGGGGCTGAAAGCCGCGGAATTGACCGCGATTCGCCGGCAAGATCCCGCTCGTGCAAGAACGAAAGATGAGAGGGACTTCATCGAACAATACAAGCAAGCGGTGCAGGAGGCGTCGGCGGGCCTCGCCGCCGAGTCCTTTGAGCGGTTGGAAGGGCAAGGCGCCGCGGTCGAGTGCGGAATTGGGGAGCAGCAGGAGGGGCTGGCAAGTGATTACCTGGAACTCGCCCGGAAGGGTGAATCGACCGTCATTGTCGCGCAAACGTGGTCGGAGATTCGCAAAGTGAATGAGAGTGTGCGCGAGGCTCTGAAACGAGCGGGTTTGATCGGCGCCAAGGAGCACAAGATTACGGCGCTCGAAGCGGTTGATCTCACCGACGCTCAAAAGCGCGATGCTCGTTCTTACGGGCCCGGGACCGTGCTCGTATTCAACCGCGACACATGCGGCTTCCGCAAAGGACAGCGCGGTCGTCTGGTCGGGATAAGCGACGATGCCATCGGGGTGGAAGCGGGTAACATAATTCGTGAGATTCCATTTAGGCAGCTTGGCCGGCTCACGGTCTGCCGTGAAAGGGAAACCGCGCTTTCAATCGGTGATCGCCTTCAACTCAAGGCAAATGCGAAAACGAAGGAAGGTCGTCAGTTGGCGAACGGGGAGTTGGTCACCGTTGCCCGGATCGAGCGCGATGGCCGGGTTGTATTGCGCGACGGCCGCACGCTCGGAAGCAATTACCGGCAGTTCGTTCGCGGCTACGCAGTGACCTCCTACGGCTCCCAGGGCAAGACCGTAGATTATGTGCTTTTCTCCGATTCGGCGGTGAAAGCCGCCACAAACCGACAGCAATGGTATGTAACGATTTCACGCGGACGCAAAGGCATCCGAATTTTCACCTGCGACAAGGATCAGTTGCGTGAGAACATCACGCGCTCGGGCGACCGTGAACTGGCGCTCGATCTGACAAAGCCGCGTCAACCGCATCGTCAGCCTTTACGTCGCGGTCTGACAAGCGCGCGTCAACTTGCTGCCACTATCTGCCGCCGCGTCGCCGTGCTTGCGTCACAAATGAAATCCAGAGCCGCGCGGCATAAGGTCTCCCTGTCATGATCAGAACCAACCAATCCGAAGGAAAATCCGGTGAACCTGGTGGCGGCAAACGCGGCGTCGTGTGCTGGAATGAAGACCCGCAAGCGCAGGCGCTCCGAATCGAACTGAACAGCGGGAACTTCTTCGTGTTCCCGCTTTCGCATTTCCTGTCCGCCGAATTCACGCGAGCGGATAACGGCGACTCGCTCAATCTGGCGTTCAGCACGCATGAAGTGCGGATTCGTGGGAGGCATCTGCGCGAGGTCGCGCTGGCGTTGCAGAAGCTCGCAGTCGAATGGATCAGGGAAACTCCTCAGAAGTATGCCGCGCTCGGCGATACGAACGCCGCGCTGATTCAGTCCATTGAAGTTTCCGCGATAGAGACATCTATCCGGTGAAAAATATAAGCCCATACCAACACTTTCTTCCCTCCCCAATCTCGATCCCTATGGGATGCCTGTGGATTGTCTTCGGAAAAAGATTGACATCGGCTTCTTCACGCCGCATGAACTCCATCGCTGATGTAAAAGATTATCCCGCCACCCACTACTTTGGACCGGCTTCATTACGAGAATCGCATAGGAGAAATAGATCGACTGCATCAAGAAAAGCAGTATGCGCGCTGCATCCGTGATTGCGGTGCCGTATTCGAGTCTGCGCTGAGGGATCTCCTTCTTGAAATTATCACTGATCTAGAAGATTCCAGCAAGAGGGATGAAATTTTTGCGGCGGAGCGAAAAATGGCGAAGGGCAATCAATCCTTTAAGAAATTTGGATTGGGCCAACTGGTCGGCCTCTATACGGAGGGCAAAGTTTTCGACAAGCTCCGTCTTCATCTTAAATCGCCACTGCCGAGGTTGCGGAGGATCACCTGGAGTGACGTTGTCGATCTTCGAAATGAGGCCGTTCATGAAGACAGCTCTGCAAAGCTTGATGAAGAGGATGCGGTCCAAATGTATTACTGGCTGAAAACATTCCTCACAGACACTGGAATAATTGGGGGCGAGCAAACGGGGACGGATTATCGCCACCTTTCCTGCGTAGCCTGCAAAGGGTCGCTAAAGCCCGAGTGGAAGTTCTGTCCTGAATGCGGAGCGAAAACGTTCATGGAATGCACGAATTGCCATGGTAGGCTTGAAGCCGCATTTAAGCTTTGCCCATACTGTGAAACTCCCGTGAATGGCAAGAAATCGGCCAGTGTGGAGTCTCTCCATCAATATGAGTTACTATTCCGGGGTGCAAATCTAGATTCAATAATAACCGAACAGGAACGAGATATGCTCGAGCAGACTAGGTTGGAATTAGGTATCTCGGCAGAACAAGCGGAGGAGATTGAAGTAAGAGCCATGCCGAAAGGTGTTCTTGAGTTTCAACGTCTTGTTGAAGCGGTATACATAGATGGTGTTGTGAACGAAGCAGAACGCGCCTTGCTTGACCGCAAAATTAAAGAGCTAAGAATTGATTTGAGCACCGCTAGGAATATTGAAGACGAGGCGCAGAGAGTGCAAAAAATAAAAAACGGCTGAGGCAAACAATTACATGTAGGCGAACGGAAGTGACCGACAGATATTCTTAGCGGCCTCGGGATTTTCGTCGTCCACCATGGAGGCTAGACCCTGCGCACCTCCGAAGAGTTCAATGTAATTGCTGAAGGGAGTCGATTTGTCTGAAAGCTTGTTAGCAAGGGCGGTCAGGCTGTGTCGATTGTTGCCATACCCTTGGTGGTCATGTAATTTGGCCCGGCATAGCGCGTTCAAACCAAGTAGCGAAATGCCGATAGTCTGAACTGTAAAACCCAGCGATCGACTAATTCCGATCCCTCGTTCGCAGAGCTCGGATGCGCGAGCAAAATCGCGTCTAAAGTAAAAGAGATAAGCAAGCCATTTGCATATTTGCTCATATGGATGTTCGTTTTGGAGGCGCCTCATCCAATGTTGAAAAGTCGCTTCTAGCGCTCTGACATTGAGTAGTCCGCCCCCTTCGACGCAGAGCGCCGCGATACGGGCGTAATTCACAGCGTCGAATGCATTGGCCTTCTCATGCGCGGCAAATCGCTGGAAGTCGCTCATTAGCGTCTCAACGCTGTCGACGTCCGGCAGGTTAGCGTGGTTGTTCATCTCGCGCCATGCGACCCCCAATTGGCATTCCTGGAAGGCGAGTGTAGCCAAATAGTTCACCGTCATGGAGTGAAAAAGGGTACCGCACGCGAAATGACGTTCGCTCCGCTTAAGGAAATCTCGTGCATCCGAATTCCACCCCGCTTGTGTCCGCGCGGCGAATGCATACGCTTGTCCTAGCGAACCGAACATCTTGCCGAGTAGTTCATCGGTTGTATTGGCTGGAAGTTCAGCCTCCCTCTGACGGACGTTCGCCTCTAGCAAATCGACGACTTCAAGAAATTGATAGTTGTTGAAGAGTAAATTTAGGTTTCTCGTTTTTGCCTCCAGAATAATCTCCTTCTTCTGGTAGTATGTGCTTGAGGCGAGGCTTCCATATTCCGCAAGAACATACCCTATTTTCTGCTCGATCCTACGCTGTGGCTCAATCTCGCCGGCATGATTGTGACAAGCCGCCAAATCCGCCAAGCCGTTGATCAGCAAATCCGCCCATCGGCGCTTGAGAGGCGTTTCGGCTGATCCGACAAGTAGCTTTTCAGCGATATCGAACAGTGATTCGAGTATTTGACGTGCCGTAGATAGAGCGCGCGCCTCAATGGTCCGGTTCTCGATGAGCCTTCGCGCTTCGGCGAGCAGGGCGGCGAGCTCGCGTCCGAGGATTTCTCTGTCGCGCTCCGCCTCGAGCGCTTTAAGCACGCGTGAGGCAGATTCGCCGAGACAGCTGTGGGAGATAGCCACGGCGGCGGCGTAATGCTGCGACGTTACCAACCGGTCAACCTGCCCTTTATAGAATGCTTCGAAATCACCGAAAAGGATATCCTCCGGCTCGGCTTGAACGACGATCCTCTTTGCAAGGTCGCGATGGTTTCTTGCCAGACAGACAAAATCCGCCGCAATGAGCCCCGCTCTCGATCGGGACGGTGCACCAAAGCACAATATGAGTTTTTCATCGGCTTTCAGCCTGCATGCCAGTTTGGCCCCGGGTACATCTCCTGAAAGTAATTGTCCTCTCAAAAATGGCAAAAGATCTTGCATGTAAGGAGTTGAATCTTTTTCCGACACGCAAGTCTCATTGATCGTTCTCCGCGCAATCATGACCTGGAGACGGTCGCAATCCTTCACGTGCTCCGCGAGGTGGTCAAGACTGGCCTTGAGTATCGCAACAAGGTGCACGCCGTAACTAGCTTGCCGCGAAAACTGAAATCGCGAATCGTTGTTTATCGAGATCAGCCCAAACTTGCTACGATTTAAGACTTCATTAAAAACTCGCACGGCAAATTGGTATCGCAATTCCCTAGCAACTCCCTCGGTACCCTCGATCTTCCCCGCAATTAGATCAGCAGCATGAAAATGTTCGGGGTATTCGAGCTTAACTCCTCGTTCGAACGAGAACTCTCGAGCCGTTTGTTCATGGCACACCTTCCATTCCTCATCGTTAAGCCGGCTACAGATACCTCCTACAGCCGAATGGCTGGACACACTCTTCCCATAAAATGCCTTTATGCCTTCGGCAAAGTCCCCACCTTCGTCAATATAGATAAAGTAATTCATTAAAACTGGTCGACTACATGCTTAAAAGAAATGAGGGCGGGGGCGTGATCATTTCGAGCTATTGATTGAAAGATAATTAAGCACGTCCTGCCGGATGTCCGGCGGTAGCTGCTGAGTATTGAACCCCGTTTCGTAATGGACAACGAACACCCTGCCGACTGGGTCACGTCGAAGGAGAATGGTATGACCTTCACCATCCCGAACCTGCTTATCCTCGAATATACCAGCCCCTTCATATTGTCCCTCGTGACGATGGGGTGGCGTTTCTTTGAATTGCAGATGAAAGGGATCCCGACACTCGGGGTGATTTGCCACGTAGGCGTCACCAAGTTTCGTTGCCAAATCCGGATGAGCCATTAAAAATTTTTGAAATGGCGCTTCCCATTGTCCCGTCGCTGAATTTCTTAATAGCCCATTCGGAGGAGTGAGCACGAAATGCTGAAGGGCCCCCTTCCAGTGAAAGAGACCCAAGAATGGACCATAACTGCAAAATTCCATCTTGTCCAACACCCTGCCTTGGTAAACGATCTCAAGGGGTGGGCTCACAGTAATCGACACATCATCGAGCGGGTTCGGACTCCGTGAAGGTGACAGCGATGTTTCTAGAACTGGCTTCGGTGATGCGCTCGCTGCAGCCAAAACCGGAGTCGCGGCGGCCCGGGATATAGCGCTGCCTTCATTCATTGAAGTTGGCTCGTGGCTAACTTGAGGGTGCTCTTTATACCAGCGCGTGATTACGTCAGCTGATGCTGGAATCAAACGCTTGCTTGAATAGGGATCACAGACCGGCAGATTGAATAGGTGTAAACCGTCCTCGCGAACGGAATAGAATATTTTAGGGAAGCCATTCAATGTGAACCAGTCGTTAGGCTTAGGATCAAAAATCTCGCTGAATTTCGTTTGAAGCAGCAAGTTAACATATCTGGCGTTGTCGGCTGTAATGGGTATTAATGTGTATCCATACACAGGATCTCGGACAAAGTCGTCAGTGAAAATTCGCACTACCCCGTTGTCTCCTACCACATATTTCAGATGGCTATTACCGAGGTTGTCGAGCAAATTGCCCCATGTTGCGAACGTTAGGATTATATTCAACAATAACGCTCCTCCAGAACACAATAAAAGAAGTCGGAGCACCTTAAGAGAGATGAAATGATGCCCAATCGAGTGATGCTTATAATACACCCAGGTAATAGCCGAGGAGAATGCCAAAACGACGGACTTTCCCAAATACGGATTCACCCAGTTAATCTGGTTCAGGCCGGCTTCGAATTTACCTAGAATGTGTCTCAGATAAAGATAATCAAGGAGCGGCGTGCAAAATATCACGAAGGCGGCGATTAGTAAGATCGCGACGCCAATGACGGAGACTAAGTTTCTAGAGGAGACTCGCATTTCGCTTATCCGTTCATTTTAATTGCAAATCAGAATATGGTTCAAGACGTTTTCTTGAAAAAGGGCTTTTGATCTTTTGTCGGCTCTGGGTCGATTTGCAAAATCTGGGAAGACGTTGGTTGGTATTCGCGCGGGGCGTCGGTGGTCGACTGAAGCGCCGCGACGTTTTTAATTCAACCGTTCAAGTGCGCACGGCAGGGTGAAATGACCGGGCCGGGCGGACGCTGCGCCGCCAGTAGAGAACCTTGGTTTGTGGGTTCGGAAAGCGGAATGGCAAGATGCGGAGAACCCGAGGAGCAGGGGCTGATTCCTTCTCATACGAACGACCTTGCAAGGCCATTTCCGCCCAAGTTGCTCCACCCATGGCGCATGGTACCTCTCTGCGACGCGCTACAATGTCGTTCCATAAATGAATCAAGCGACGTACAAAAATGTGGTGGGGCCGCGGACACGAAGCTTGCGGCTACAGTTCGATTGGCCGCGGGAAGATTTCGCGGGGCATCTGCGAGGGAGCATCGGCCGAACCTCGCTTTTTACGAGGCCGTCTCCCGGCCTGCTTCCCGAACTCGACCCGGAAGAGCAGGTGGGCAAAGCGCTACGACGCCTGCTCAGGCGCGAGACATCGGCATAAATCGGCTTGTTGCAAATGCCTGGCGAGCACGACAAATCCCCGACCCTGGCTCAAGCGATGCAAACTTTTGCGTCGATGCTGTGCGTCGTCGAATCGCTCGCCGAAAAGGTGGACAGAATGTCAGGTCAGCTCGAGACGCTCTGTGCCCAGGGCGCCGTGCCACGACAGCCGATACCGCCCGCAACCGGAAAGCGAGAGAAGGAATTTTACACGGTGAAGGATGTCGCCGAGATCATCGGCACGAGCGACAAGACCGTGCGGCGTCTCCAAAAGCGCGGATTCTTTAAGAGCAGCAAAGCTCTGCGAACGAAGCAGATTCCACGTTCCGAAATCGAGCGCTACAAGGAGGAAACGGTTTAACGAAGTTTCTTCGGCCGTCTCAGTTTAGCATTGCGGGCGGCACAAATTGCGTGGCCGCTTACGCTGCGGCCTGAAAGGGAATAATCTTGCCGGCAGCCTTCGCCAATTCCGCTGCCTCCATTGCTGCGTCGTTGTCCCCAAAAACTTCGGTGTAAACCTCCATGATCAGCCTTCCGCCGTCCTGGTGTCCCTGCCACTTGGCAATGAGCTTCACGTTGACCCCCGCATCGTGCAGCCGCTTTATCAGCATCGCGCGCAGGTTGCGCTGAGTGAAATGAGGCAGTTTGAGTCGTTTGCAGGCGTTACCAAGGGCGTGTTTGGCATCATCGATCTTGAAAACTCGCTCGTCGTGCGCCGGCTTTCCGCCAGCCCGTTCACGTAGTCGATCCATGAACGGGCGCAGCCAGTCATACATCGGCACGTAGTAGTCGCGCTCGGTCTTTCGGCGGATGAAGTTGATGCGGGCGCTATCAAAGTCCACGTCGGCCCACCGTAGCGCACTGGCCTCAGCCTGTCCTACTCCGGCCAATCCCAAGAACTCCACGAAGTCCGCCGAGTCTTCGTGCTGTGCGTTGCACTTCTGCGCCCGGATCGACTCGACAATCGTCTGGAATTGATCGGGCGTCGGGATGCGGCGAAACACTTTCTCTTTTCTCTTCGCCCTGATGATCTGCGTTTTGAAAGGGTTCTGCACTTCGGAAATGGCATTGTCGGCGACGGCTAATCCGAACATCTGCGAGAGGAACAAGCGTCGCCGGTTGTACGTGCGATTCTTCCAATTCCGACTCTCGCCTTGCTCGGAGAGCCAGGTGAGCAGCGCCGAGGCCTTGACACGGGCCACCAACGTACCCATGCCGGGTTCGAATGTGCGCTTGAAGACGTTGGCGATGGCGTTCTCCGTGATGCGCGTGCCCTCTTTCCGTCCGGCGCGGGCGCTCAAGAACCGCTCCAATAATCCGCCTACCGTGAGATCCTTGGCCGTGGTATCGACCACAGCCAGATCACGCAACCATTCGGATAGCTTTCCGTCCGCGGTTTTCCGGTCGGCGGAGCCGAGCGCGTGAAGCCTCTGTTTCCCGGCAATCTTTTTCCAGCCGTAATACTCCTTGCTGACTGCGTGGCGGTAGAGGTTCGGCGCCACATTGACCAGATGCGCTTTGATGCCGTTCGAATTCCCCATCGTTTTCATGAGGAAAAGTATAGGGTGCACCTGCCGGGTTCACCAGCTCTTTTTTAGGGATTTTACCAGTCCTCGAATCGCCTTGTAATCCGCTTGGATACAGGCACTTAGAAGTGGTCGGGCTGGTGGGATTTGAACCCACGGCCTCTGCGTCCCGAACGCAGCGCTCTACCAAGCTGAGCCACAGCCCGAATCGAATGCGCTCAGTATGCGCTCTGCCAATCGAAAAGCAAGGGGCAACGTGCGATCCCTCGATTTCGCGGCGGATGGGGTTGCGGGGCAGCCACTGATGAGGATGCTAAGTCCATGAGAGCCATCAAGTTTTACGTTTACAAGGACACCCCGTACCTACGTCGCGCAATGCTTGAATGTAGACGTCTCCAGCTTCGGCGAAACAGTGGAGGAGTCCATTCACAACCTTAAAGAGGCCGTGGAACTTCACTTCGAAGACCAAGTGGAGGATGATTACCGGCCAATCGAGGAAGTGTTCGTCGGGGAAGGTCTCGTGAATGCCTAAGCGGCTAATAAGTTCCACCGAAGTAACGCGCATCCTGATTCGCAACGGTTTTGCCTTGGTGTCGCGGAAGGAAGCCATCAAAAGTTTCGCGCCCCAAACAGCCGCGCTGCCATCGTTCCGGCTGGCCGGCGCGAAATCCCCGTAGGAACACTGGCCTCCATCAACCGTCAGTCGGGGCTGCCTCGGGAGATATTTCTAGAAGCAAGGAAATAGGCGGTTCGAAGGCGTGGGACGCTTTTGGGGCGTTTTCAGCCGGAGCAAGCTGCCGCTCTCCCTATCCGTGCGGGAAGAGGTCGCGGCGGTTGTCCTCGTGAAGTTTACCCGCATCGCACGGCGGTTCATCAAGGCGAAAACGAAAACGACGTTCCTTCGCAAGAGGGCGCTTGGGATACCGGCAAGATGGCGGCCGTTCCGATGCTCCCATCCGGCACGAATTTTCACCAACGACCCGGCTCAATGGGGCCGAGTCCTAGATTGGGCGGAAAACAAATACTACGGCGACCTGGCGTTGGCAGGGCTGCCGTTCTGAACAAAGGAGATCGAATGAAATACGAATCGGTGACGGAAGAACAGAAGCTCCAACTGCTGATTGAGCAAGACCTGGGCGACATCAAATGGAAAAGTCTCGATCAAAAGGCTTGGTGCCTCCACTGCGACGAGCAATTCACTGGAAGAGACGTGCGCGCGTATCGGGAAGGGCGTGACTTGCTCTTGGAGTGCGGCAATCGGGGGTGCAATGGCAGTCCGTTGGATTGGGCCGGAAAGCCGTGGTGGAGGTAAAGGCAAAGCGTAGCGAGCAAGGAGCAAGTTCCTCCCGAGCCTGGGGATTTACAAGGGCGTGGCGGCGAGCGCCCTTGTTCCAAGTAGAGCAGGGAAGGAACGATGCACGAGCGAGAGGCGTAAAGGCGGGCGGCGGCTCTTGGACTGGGACTGAGCGGCGTTTCGGTCGGGCGGGGTCGCTGCGGTCGTATGGGACAACGGCGGCGACGCGGTGCGGAAGGGCGCATTTGCTGACAGATTCTTCCCGTAGCGCTTGGCTCTTCTACTGTGCGGCGGCGGCAAACCTCGTTTCAGCGGGAAAGGATTTCTCTCGACGTTACCGCGCCTTTTCGCTCTCTTGATACACTTGCCACGCGTCCACCTCCAGAAAAAGCTTGATTCCAAAAGCAGCCAAAAACCCAGAGATATCCTTCTATGAGAAAGCTCACCGTCACGATTATCGCGGTCACCGTAGTCCTCCTTGCAATGGGACCATTAGCCAAAGCTGATGATGGTGAGGTAGGTGTGCTGCTGATTAAGAATAACGGTTCTATCACGGGGCATATATGGGTGGATGGGGAATATCAGGGTTATGTTCCTCCTGGACAGGCAAAGTATACGGTTAAAGAAGGCTTTGTTACGGGCGATAGCGGGTTTCAGCCGGACGGAACGCTTAAACAAACGTATTCTCACGGCGGTTGGGCCACAAATGGCCCAATTACTGTGAAGATTATGCAGACTGATGAGAAAGGTAAGGTGTATAGTGCGTCAGTTAAGATAAGCGGTGATGACACAAAAAAGGGCTATCTTTGGTTCGGCGAATCCGAAGCGGGCGAGGAACCAGCGAGTTTAGTATGGGAGGATGCGACTCAGATTCCGAATGCCGCAGCGCCAGTTACACCCCACATAAGCAAAATTCGACGGCTTGCAGCTCAGACGAAGGGTTCTAAGGTCGCTGGGAAATGGACCATAAAATGGGCTGAATCGGCGGACGGCAAGGGCCTGTGGGAGGAGCTAACGCTCCTGCAAGACGGAACGGTTGCTGGCGAATCCGACGTCGGTAAATGGAGTTGCAAAGGTTCGGATTTGCAAATAATGCTTTCCTCCAAAAGGGCTGATTTACACCAATGTTATCGGCTTACAGTTATGGGCGATGGAAAGAGCGTAAAGGGCTACAGTTACTTTCCTAAAAGTAATGATAATACACAATATCCGGCCAGTGGGCATAAGCTATCCCAATAGCAAAATCTGAAGCAGACGGCGAAAACATTAATTGAAATCCTAAAAATGTGGGACGCTATAGTTCACTTCCTCAGCAATACTTCAGTCGCGGTTATCTTACTGCTTGTCGGCTTATTCTTATTCATCGTCGCCTTATTCGGGCGCTTTGAGACCCCTTGGTTCAACACGGAACTCGAATGGTGGCAGCGGATCACCTCATTCCTTGTCGGCGTCGTTCTTCTTGTCCTGTCCGTACTTACCACGATCCCGCCGCGGCCTAATTCGGTTCCTGTTGGCACCGTTATTTTATGGTGGGGTAGTCTTTCCGAGAGACCGGAAGGGTTCGAGCTTTGCGACGGCGGTCCTCCGACAACGCTTGGTGCGAAGTTGCAAGGAAACAAACCGGATCTTGTTGCGAAGTTTGCGCGAGGCGCGGAAATCTCGGTCACCGATGTTCGTGTTGGCACCCATAGCGGCGGACACGATAAGAGTCCTTTACAGAAGCTCCGCACCGACGGAACCAAGCTTACTATTGCCCAAATGCCTCCGCATAATCATGAAACATCGGTAAGCCACGAACAGAATGCGAACTTCGGTCGAGCAGCGGATAGAGATGTCGCAGTAGCGACAGTCGGTAAGCGCATAGGTCCGCAACTGACTTCGACGGTTGGCGGAGGAGAATCACACGACCACGGATTCACACTACCCGAACAGGACAACCGACCGTCGTTTCAAGAGGTATTTTACCTCATCAAAGTTAAATGACTGATAGAAAAAGCTAAGTCCGCCCCAAGATTTTGGAAGGACTGAGGAGGGGGATTATTCCTATTCGCCGGTAGTGCCTCTCCAAGAGTTCCCCGACTGTAAGATAACGCGGGACGATTCGGGCTAAAACCGCGTTTTGGATTTGGCAGAGCGCCGGGTTCTGAATGGTCCCTCACCGCTTTCCCGATCGCTCTTTCGCGTCTGTTAACCGCCGTCCATTTATATCCACCACTTATATCCACCGGCACCCAAAAAATGGGATGATCCGGGATGACTGAGGAAAACAACGATTGCTCGCAACGCCTGTATTCATGCGGGTTTGAGGACTGCTGATGATTCCTGAAAACTCGGGAGAATTGCCTCAATCGCGTCCCGAACGCAGCGCTCTACCAAGCTGAGCCACAGCCCGAAGTGAATCGAGGGCCTCACTATGCGCTCCATGGATACAAAAGCAAGGGATTCTGTGCCGCCGCACCGCGAAGAACTCGGTTGACGTAATAACAACCGTAGCTACGATGGTTGTATGTCGATTAAACTGAAGGTTCGCAGGGTCGGGAACTCGCTAGGAATAGTACTGACGAAGGATGCCCTTGCCACGAGTTCTTTGCCGGCGAAGCCGAAGCCGTGATGCGCACCCTTGCATTGGTCGCGGGTGAGATGGCTGAGTCCGCCTACGCGCAGTGGCTAAAGTCCAATTCAAAACGAAGAACGCGATAGCAGTCCGTTTCTTGAAGAGTTTTTAAACTCAGCCCGTCCTCGTCAGGTTCACGCGGATCGCGCTTCACCCAGGCGAAAATAAAGGCCGAGGCTTCTGAGGAAAAGTGCTTGGGCTGCGACCGAAATGGCGGCCGTTCCAATGCGCGCACCCGGCACGAATTTCCACCAACTATCCGGCTTAATGAGCAGTGTCCTCGACTGCGCGGAAACAAATATTTCGACGACCTGACGTTGGCAGGACAGCTGATTCTGCTTGCCGTTCGGAGTTGCGGCCAAATAGGATTTTCTGGCGACACACGACCCTCCTGGTCCCGCCGCATCGCGCGAGGATTCGAGTGGCTGAGAAACAAACTAATCGTGGCAAGATCAGAAAGCCAGTGGAGACCATGACAAAAGCCGCGCAGGATGTGAAACAGAGTGCAAGGATAGCCGGTGATGGCAACATCATCGTGCAGGTTTCCGGCGACGGCGTTCAAGTCGCCATGGGGCGGCCGCACCTCGCGCTTATCCCACCGCGCAACCGCATTCCGCGCAAGGAGCGATTGGAGGCTGTTGACCTTCTGAATCCCTATGTTCGCCCTTTTGCGCTGGTTGGACGTGACGCGGATATGGAATCATTGTGGGATTGGCTTCACTCGGCTCGACCGATAGCGGTTCGCACCGTTACAGGCCGCGCGGGGGCGGGAAAGACCCGTGCCGCCATTGAGTTGATCGAACGGCTCAATACCGAGAAGGCTGGCCAATGGTGGGCGGGCTTTGTGCATGGCCGCGAATTGCGGCGCTTTGCAGATCAACAAAATCTCGCCGACTGGGGTTGGGCGCAACCCACTCTTATCGTGGTCGATTACGCCGGGTCGCTTATCGAACCATTGCGTGATTGGCTGGGCGACCTGGCGCAGAACGCTACCCGCGCGGATGTCAAAGCCCTTCGGTTGTTGCTGCTCGAACGCGAAGCCTCCTCCGAAGAAGGATGGCTTCAATCGCTTTGCCAAGGTGGATACAGCGAAGCGGGTGTAAGAGATCTATTCGACCCGATCACGCCCAAGCGCCTTGATCGGCTGGACACCGTGAAGAAACGCTGCGTTGTTTTGGGCAGAATGCTTGAAGCTGCTTGCAAAGTGTCTAATCAGCGGGTTCCGACGCTGCCCGCTCCCGGCCAGAGCGCGCGCTTTGACCGTCAGCTTGAGACTGCGGTATGGGAGGACCCGCTTTACCTGATGATGGCTGCGCTCCTCTCACTGCATTCCGACCTAGTGGAGGTCGTGGACCTGCCGCGCACCGGACTGGCGATGCAATTGGTGGAGCATGAAATCAAACGTCTGACGGAGGGCGCGCCCTCGCATAGCGCGGAGCGGTTGCCGGTGCATCTTGCCGCCTTTGCCGCGATGGGCGATGGACTCAGCCAGGAGCAGGCGTTGGAAATAGCCGAACAAGAAAGTGCCGTTCTTCGGCTGGAATACCCTGGCGGCGCGGGAGCGTTGGTAAGCCGTGTCCACGAAGTGTTCTCCGCGCCCGACTACGGTCTGGCTCCGGTTGTGCCTGACATCCTGGCCGAAGCGCTTGCGTTGCGGGCACTCAGGCAATGCTCTGATGTTCAACAGGAGGCTGCCATCAGTCGCGCCGTAAAATACCTGGGAGCCCAGCGGGTCGTGGCATTTATCATTCGTACGGTTCAGGATTTCTGCCCTGCTGGAGAAACTGCGCCACTGACGTGGCTGGAGAGTCTCATCAAGTCCGGGGTGGCGGATGACCCCGCCCTGCTGAGCGTGATCGATACCGCGATGCCGCGTCAGACGCTCGTGCTGCTGGAAAAAGCTGTCGAAGTGGGCCTATTGCTTGTGGAGCGCTCGGGCAAGCTAGTGAGGCATAGGCCGACGGAACCAGTAGGTGCCGAACATGGTCGGTTGTTAAATAACCTTTCCGTCCGGCTGAGTAACTTGGGCCGGCGCGAGGACGCATTGACGAAGGCGCAGGAGGCGGCAGGAATTTACGAGCAACTTGCCCAAGCGCGTCCCGATGCGTTCCTGCCCTACTTGGCGACTTCCCTAAACAATCTGGCCAATATGTTGAGCGCGGTGGGCCGGCGCGAGGACGCATTGACGAAGGCGCAGGAGGCGGCAGGAATTTACGAGCAACTTGCCCAAGCGCGTCCCGATGCGTTCCTGCCCTACTTGGCGACTTCCCTAAACAATCTGGCCAATATGTTGAGCGCGGTGGGCCGGCGCGAGGACGCATTGACGAAGGCGCAGGAGGCGGCAGGAATTTACGAGCAACTTGCCCAGGCGCGTCCCGATGCGTTCCTGCCCTACTTGGCGGGGTCGCTAAACAATCTGGCCAATATGTTGAGCGAGGTTGGCCGGCGCGAGGACGCATTGACGAAGGCGCAGGAGGCGGTCCGAATTCGTGAGCAACTTGCCCAAGCGCGTCCCGATGCGTTCCTGCCCTACTTGGCGGGGTCGCTAAACAATCTGGCCAATAGGTTGAGCGAGGTTGGCCGGCGCGAGGACGCATTGACGAAGGCGCAGGAGGCGGCAGGAATTTACGAGCAGCTTGCCCAAGCGCGTCCCGATGCGTTCCTGCCCTACTTGGCGACTTCCCTAAACAATCTGGCCAATATGTTGAGCGAGGTTGGCCGGCGCGAGGACGCATTGACGAAGGCGCAGGAGGCGGTCCGAATTCGTGAGCAACTTGCCCAAGCGCGTCCCGATGCGTTCCTGCCCTACTTGGCGATGTCCCTAAACAATCTGGCCAATATGTTGAGCGAGGTTGGCCGGCGCGAGGACGCATTGACGAAGGCGCAGGAGGCGGCAGGAATTTACGAGCAACTTGCCCAGGCGCGTCCCGATGCGTTCCTGCCCTACTTGGCGGGGTCGCTAAACAATCTGGCCAATAGGTTGAGCGAGGTTGGCCGGCGCGAGGACGCATTGACGAAGGCGCAGGAGGCGGCAGGAATTTACGAGCAGCTTGCCCAAGCGCGTCCCGATGCGTTCCTGCCCGACTTGGCGATGTCCCTAAACAATCTGGCCAATATGTTGAGCGAGGTTGGCCGGCGCGAGGACGCATTGACGAAGGCGCAGGAGGCGGCAGAAATTTACGAGCAGCTTGCCCAAGCGCGTCCCGATGCGTTCCTGCCCTACTTGGCGACTTCCCTAAACAATCTGGCCAATATGTTGGGCGAGGTTGGCCGGCGCGAGGACGCATTGACGAAGGCGCAGGAGGCGGTCCGAATTCGTGAGCAACTTAAGAAGCTGAAGCAAGACACAACAGAGGAGTGATACCCATGGACTATACCGTAATGGCACATGCAGCACTGCAGTTCCTGAGACCCTATTTACTTGCGGCGGGCGGGAGGGTTGCCCAGGACGCCCTGAGCGGCGCGAGAGAAAAGATGTACTCATGGCTAAAGAGCCAATTTACTCGGCCCGCGCAGGCAGTGGCGCTGGAGGAAGCTCTTCAAGCGCCCCAAGACACAGGAGCGATCGAGACCCTTCAACTGCAAATCCGCCGGGCTTTGGAGCAAGAGGATTTTCGGAGGGAGTTTCTGGAACTTCTGCCGAAGGAAGTCCATCCCCCCGGTATTACTCAAACCGCAACGACCACTGGTAACGACACTATAACCATCCAGAACGCCGGAAGCGGCATCATCAGTGTGTCGAAATAAGGTTAAGGCGATAGGTCAGATGAATCCGGCGAAAGGGAAAGGTCACACGACAAGTCAAGGTGGGAGCTAGGTTCCCGCCTTGATTTGCCCGACCCTCGGACGTGGGGGGATCAAATTTTACCAGACCTGGCGTTGGCAGAGTAACCGTTCTGACTTAGGGAGCTTGCCTAAAATACGGAGAAGTGACGGAAGAACAAAGGCGAAAGCTGCCGCCCGCCGAATGAGGCTTTGTCCTACAAAAATATCATCCAGAGGGACGCTTGCCGCGAGAAATGGATTTTTCCATACTTTTTAGAGATACCAGGGGTGGAGAGTCGTTGTAGCGGCGGCCGCGTCTGGTAAGCAGAATGCAAATCAATATGAAAAATATGAAATCTCCCTTTGGTTCGAGTTTGGCGGCGGCCGTCGTTGGCGTGGCGGCTTTCGCTTCCAGCGCGGCCCCGGCTTTGGCCAATTCCAAACCCCATTTCCCGCCATCGGCTCCCGAGGTGGGAACCTGGCTCATCGGCGCCGGTATCGTGGCGCTCCTGGGCCTCGATTTCCTCCGCCGGAAATTCGTTACCAGGACGAAGACTTCCTTTTCCTGAAAAGGGCGGCGTTTTTAGAAGGCGTCCTGCCCGGCTCGGTCAGGCACGGTCTTACTACGACAGACGCCTCCTCCGGCGCAATACGCTGGGGCGAGGCGGCTGCGTGGTTGGCGACGCTCCTGGGTGTGTGGTGCTGCACGTGTATGCACCTCGCGTCGGTTTGGGGGGCGTATGCGAATTACAATTTCGGATACGCAGTGCCGTGGATCGCCGCGCTGCTGGCTGTCCGGACTTTTCAGGCTAGCCAGGGCGGGGCGGAAGCGGGGTTCGCCGCGCGGCCGGCACGGGGCGGCGCCCTCGTATGCATGGCCGCGGCGGCGTGGGGGCTCTTTTTCTTTGCGGAGTTGGAGCGCGAGGTCGACCCGCACTGGCGCCTGGTTGGCTGGACGATGGCGGGCGGGGCGACCTTGTTGACGGCGGTCGCGCTGCTGCACAGCGGCGGCGCGGCGCTTCTGCGGCGCTACGCTTTTCCGCTGGCGTTCCTCTGGACGGCGGTGCCGTGGCCCAGCGCGTGGGAGGACGCGCTCACGCTGAATCTCCGGCTGCTCGTTACGAGACTCACGACTTGCGGTCTCCACCTGACGGGCATCCACGCCAAGCAAAGCGGCAACGTGGTGGAACTGGCGAACGGCGCGGTGACGGTCGATTCGGCATGCAGCGGCATCAGCTCCCTGCAGTGCGGCATCATGGCGTGCCTCTTCCTGGGTGAGTTTTTCCGGCTTGGGTGGAAGAGGAGGCTCTTCCTGGTGGGCGCGGGCTCGCTGGTCGCGGTCTCCTTCAATCTCTTGAGAACGTATCTGCTGGTGCGGCTGGCGAACGATTCCGGCGCCGATGCCCTGTTCGCGCACCACGACCAGCTCGGCTACGCGGAGACCGCCGCCATTTTCCTTTCCCTGATGCTGCTGGCGTGGTGGCTCTCGCTCGCACCGGCTTCAGTTGGCCCGCAGAGTCCCCCTTCGACGCGAGCCGACAAGGCGCGCGGAGCGACCACGGCAGGATACCTGAGCTACGGGGTCCTCGTCGCGTTTGCTGCGATGCCCCTGCTGGCGCATTTATGGTTCACGATCAGCCCGGGCGGCCCTGCCAGGGTTCAGACCTCCCCCATGTGGGCGGTGAATCTTCACCCGTCCGATCCCGCGTGGAAGGTGCGACCGATCCCGCTCGACCCGCTGGACGAGGTACACGCTCAACTTCTCGGAGGGACAGGCCCTGGAGGTGGAGGGACCGGATGGCCTGGATGCGGAGGTGACCCATTTTTTCTGGCTGACGGACACGGGGATGTCGCCATTGGATCATACCCCCGCGAAGTGCATGGCCGGGGCTGGGTGGCAGCAGACCGGCGAGTCCAGCGGGCTGAGCCTGCGCGTGGGGAACACCGAACGGCCCGGCGAGTTTTACCGGTTCGAGCGTGAAGGGGTGACGACGACCGTCTTTCAGACGATCCTCTACGGAGGCGGCAGTGTGAAGGGCGAGGGGCCGCATTCCCGGGCCGGCCGGCTCGCGCAACTCTGGACGGAACCCCGCCGTCGCGGCGTCGAGGCGCTGACGGTATATGTAAGGCAGGGAGGCGGCGGGCGGGTGGACGCCGGCGCGCTCCAGAAGGTGCTAGCCCAGGTTCTCGCGCCCGGGCACTGAGTTGCCGGGGGGGCGGAAGTCGCCACACTCTCGGCGTTCCTGCCAGAGGCAGGACCGCACCCGGTTTATTGCGTCCTGCGAGGCTTCTCGGGGTGCAGGCCTGCCGCTTCAGCGAACGGTGGCGGCGAAGGAGGACTTCGCGGAGGCTGCCAGCTCGGCTGGCGCGGCCTCTTCGCCTTCCAGGACGCTCCATTTCTGACGGAGCAGGCAGAGGGCTTCCTCCCTCGGGGGAACCTTGCCTGTGCCGTAAACGTCGTCCGCTTCGACATCGAACGTGGCGGCATGCTCGATGTGGTCGGAAAGGACGTTGCCTCGCTGTATGGAGAGGTTCACATAACAGCGGCCCGGCGTGACGTTGATGGGATCGGTGACGCAGGTGACGAAGCCCTCGCGCGGCAGTTGTTCCGGGATGCCGCCGACGGCGTCGCTGTCGAAGACGAAGATCCCCGTGTTGCGGAAGTCGTGGAGGGCGGCGATGAACCGCGGATATTTAAGCGGGCGGGCGCTCTTGTAGCCGAGAGTGAGCCGGATGCGGCTGGTGGACCGGATGAGATCGCCCGAGTCCTCGCTTTCGATGCGGAAAGAGGTGAGCCGGGCTTCGCCGTCGCCGGCACGGTCCTGGCACGCGCGGAGATCGACGATCTCGCGGGAGGCCATGGAGTGGAGATATTTCTGGACGATCTCGCCGGCGGAACCGTCATCGAGAAGTTTCCCGCCGTCCAACAGCACGGCGCGCTCGCAGAGAGCGAGGATGGAGGCCATGTTGTGGCTGACGAGCAGCACCGTGCGGCCCTGCTTGGCGACGTCGCCCATTTTGCCCAGGCACTTCTTCTGAAACGCGGCGTCGCCCACCGCGAGCACCTCGTCCACGAGCAGGATTTCCGGCTCAAGATGGGCGGCGACGGCGAACGCGAGGCGGACGTACATGCCGCTGGAATACCGCTTTACGGGCGTGTCGATGAAATCCCGGATCTCCGCGAACTCGACGATTTCATCGAACTTGCGGTTGATCTCGGCCCGGCGCATGCCGAGCATGGCGCCATTCAGGTAGATGTTCTCGCGGCCCGGCAGGTCGGGGTGGAAACCGGTGCCGACTTCCAGGAGCGACGTGACCCTGCCGCGCAGAACCGCCCGGCCCGAACTGGGCTCGGTGATGCGGGAAAGGATTTTGAGCAGCGTGGACTTTCCCGCGCCGTTGCAGCCGACGAGCCCGACCACTTCGCCCGGCAGAACGCTGAAGGAGACGTCTCTCAACGCCCAAAACGTCCTGGTGTCGGCTTCGATCCGCGCGGACTCGCCGGCGGGGCTGCCTTTGGCGCCGGGCGACCCCCGGAGTTTCGACCAGAGTTTCGCCCATTCGTCTCGGACGGTGGTCGCGCCGATGCTCCCGAGCCGGTATTGCTTGGAGAGGTGTCTTACCTCGATGATGGGGCGGGACATGGGCGCTTATACGGTATCGATGAACGTCCGCTCGGTTCGCTGGAAGATCAATGCGCCGGTCAGCAGCGCGAGGACCGAGAGCCCCGCGGAGATGGAGATGGACGCGACCGTGACGGTGCCCTTCCCAAGGAGGCAGTAACGGTACGCCTCGACGATGGCGACCATCGGGTTGAAATTCGCCACCCACTGCCAGCGCGCGGGCACGGACGAGAGCGGTATGAAGACCCCGCTGGCGAACATCCAGAGCTGGGTGATGAATTGCAGGAGATGCCAGAGGTCGCGGTATTTGGAGGTGAGCGCGGACATCCATAAGCTGACCCCGAAGCTGAGGATGCCGATATGCAGCACCAGCAAAGGCAGGAAGAGCGCGGACCACCCCATCGCGAAGGTGTGCCCGGCGGCCGTGAACACCTTGTAGTAGAGAAAAAAGGCGAGGAAGGTGAGAAACTGAAGGGCGAACGCCGCCAGATTCGAAATGACCAGGGAGAGCGGCATGATCATTCGCGGAAAATAGACCTTGCCGAAGAGCTGGGAGTTGTTCGTGAACGTATTCGACGCGGCGAGCAGGTTCTGGGAGAAATAACTCCATGCCAGCAGACCGCACAGGTTGAAGAGGATGGGCGGCAGCGCATCGGTCTTGATCTTGGCGATGAACTGGACGCCCGTGAAGACGAGCGTGCTCAGCAGCGGCTGGAAGATGAACCACGACGGCCCCAGGAGCGTCTGCTGGTATTTGGAGACGAACTCGCGCCGGACGAGCAGAAAGAGCAAGTCCCGGTATTCGACGAGGCCGCGCCAGTCGATATGGAGCCAGCCCGTGTTCGGCTGGATGACCACCTCGTATTCACCAGGGGCCGGCGCTCTCTCAGGGGCGAGTGCTGGGTTCATGCGGAATGGGCGTCGGCCGCTGCATTATGGATAACGGTAGTTTATGAGAGAGGGAAAGAAAGCAAAAGTCATTCCCCGAGGCGGCAGGTTCTTCCCCGAAGGAAGCCGAACTGGCGGTTCACACCGGTTTTACGGGTCTCTGGGCCATTTCTGCATCCAAAAAACCCTTGCAAACCCCCTTCCCGGGCGTGACTGTGCGTTGCGCGCGACCGAAGCGTGCGCTAGCCATAACGCAAGCATGGTTGGCACAGCAGACGCAGGCCTTTTCGAGGAGAAAACTATGAGCACCACGACGCTGGAAGAAGTAAAGGTGAGCGAACTCGACCAGTTGAAGAAATTCACCAGGGTCGTCGCCGACACGGGCGATTTCGAGACGATGCGGGAATTCAAACCGCAGGACGCGACCACGAACCCGAGCCTGATCCTCGCGGCAGCCCAGAAGAAGGGGTATGGCTACCTGCTCGACAAGGTGCTCACGGACACGAAAGCGAGCCGCCTCGGCGGGGCTCAAGGCGTGGAGCAAATCATCGATGCGCTGCTGGTCGCGTACGGCGCCGAGATTCTCAAGATCGTCCCGGGGCGCGTATCGACCGAGACGGACGCCAGGCTCTCCTTCGATACCGAGGGCTCGATCGGCAAGGGACGCCAACTCATCGGCCTCTACGAGAAACTCGGGATTTCCCGGGACCGCGTGCTCATCAAGATCGCGTCCACTTGGGAAGGCATCCGCGCGGCCGAAGTGCTGCAAAAAGAAGGGATCCACTGCAACCTCACCCTGCTCTTCTCGCTGCCGCAGGCCGTCGCCTGCGCCGCGGCACAAGTGACGCTCATCTCGCCCTTCGTGGGCCGCATCTACGACTGGTTCAAGGCCAAGGAAAAGAAGGATACACCGGCGCCGACGACCCGGGCGTCCAGTCGGTGCAAACGATCTTCAATTACTACAAGAAGTTCGGCCACAAGACCGAGGTCATGGGCGCCAGCTTCCGCAACGTGAGCCAGATCCTGGAACTGGCGGGGTGCGATCTGCTCACCATCAGCCCCGACCTGCTCGCGAAGCTCGCCGAGTCCGACGGCCCCGTGGAAAAGAAACTCGACGCGGATAGCGCCAAGGGCCTCGACATCGAGCCGCTGGACCTCGATGAGAAGAAGTTCCGCTACCTGTTCAACGACGACGCGATGGCCACGGAAAAGACCGCGGAGGGCATCCGGAAGTTCGCGGCGGACATCGTGAAGCTTGAGAAACTGGTCGCGGAAAAGCTGCTCTAGGCGGGCGCACGCGGGCAGGCTACGCCCCACCTTGAATTCGCGTCCGCCGTGGGCGAGGCTCATGGAGGGTGACGACAGGCCAAGGGACTCACAATTCTTTCCAGGAGCGCGTCCGGCTCAGAGGAGAAGAAATTTTCTCCCGGATGCGGGGGATGGGCTCCTCCCTCTTCGACAAGGGCCAATGGCAGGGCCGGATGATGGATTGGGCGATGCGCGACGCGCGCTTCAAGACCCAACTCTTCCGTTTCGTGGATGTGCTGCCCGTGCTCGGCAGCGCTGGCGCTGTGCTCTCGCACCTGCGCGAGTATTTCGGCGAGGCGCAGCCGTTCGGCTTCCTGCGGCCGCTTCTCAAGATTTCCGGGTGGGCGCCGGCGGTGACAAGCTGGATCCTCCGGCGCAACATCACCTCCATGGCCAACCAGTTCATCTCAGGCGAGACGGCGGAGGATGCGCTGCCCATGCTCGAAGAACGCGCCAGGGAGGGGGTCGGCTTCACGGTGGACATCCTCGGCGAGACCGCCGTGAGCGAGAAGGAGGCGGAGACCTACGCCGCGCGCTACTTGGAGTTGATCGAAGTCCTCGCCGCAAAGACCGCGAGGTGGCCCCGAGCCGGCCCCGGCAGCCAGCCGAGGGTGAATGTCTCCATCAAAATCTCCGCGCTCCTCTCGCAGATACACCCGTCCGACCCGAAGATGGCGATCGACCGGCTGAAAGAGCGGCTGCGTCCCCTGCTCCGCCGGGCCCACGAACTCGGGGTATTCGTGAACTTCGACATGGAGAGCCACGCGCTGAAAGACCTCACGCTCGACCTCTTCAAGAGCCTCCTCGACGAGCCGGAATTCGCCGGCTACCGGAACTTGGGGATCGTCATCCAAGCATACCTCCGCGACAGCGCGCGCGACCTCGACGGCTTCCTCGAATGGGCGCGGCCGCGCCCGGGTCATTTCACCATCCGGCTCGTGAAAGGGGCCTATTGGGATTACGAGACCGTCCTCGCCCGGCAGCGGCACTGGCCTGTCCCCGTCTTCGAACAGAAAGCGCAGACCGACGCGAACTACGAGTTGCTCGCCGGGAGGATGCTCAAGAATCATGGGACGATCCATTCCGCGTTCGGCTCCCACAACGTGCGCACCATCGCGTACGCCATCACCATGGCCGAGGAATATGGCGTCGCTCCGGGCGGCTACGAGTTCCAGATGCTCTACGGCATGGCGGGCCCGCTCGAACGCGCCCTCATCGAAATGGGACACGCGGTGCGCGAGTACTGCCCGGTCGGCGCGCTCCTGCCGGGCATGGCGTACCTCGTGCGCCGCCTGCTCGAGAACACTTCGAATGAGGGATTCCTGCGCGCGAAGTTCGCCTCGAGGGTCTCCTCCTCCGAGCTCTTGCGCGACCCGCGCGAGGCCATCGCGCCTTCGCCCCCGCCGGTGCGCGCCGGCGGCGGTTTCGCGAATGTGCCGCTGACGGATTTCACCGATGCGGGGAAACGGGAGAAGATGCGGGCGGCCATAAAGACGATACGGGAAAACTGCGGCCGGCACTACCCCCTGGTCATCGGCGGGAGGGAGATCGCGGCCGGCGAGGAGACGGTGACGCTGAATCCCGCGCACCCCGCGGAGATCGTCGGCCGCATCGCGAAAGCGACCAAGGCGCACGCGAATCAAGCGATCGAGGCCGCGGAGAAGGCGCAAATCGTCTGGCGCGAAACGTCCCCGGCGGCGCGCGCGGCCCTGCTGGAGCGAGCCGGCGCTCTCCTGCTCGAACAGCGCTTTGATCTCGCGGCGCTGGAGGTGCTGGAGGTCGGAAAGAACTGGCAGGAAGCGGATGCGGACGTGGTGGAGGCGATCGATTTCTGCAATTTCTACGCCTCCGAGATGCGGCGGATAGGGCCGCCGACGCCAACAGACGAAATTCCGGGCGAGACGAATATCCAAACGTATATCCCCCGGGGGGTCGGGGTGATCATCGCCCCATGGAATTTTCCGCTGGCCATCCTGTGCGGGATGACCTCGGCCGCGGTGGTCACGGGAAATTGCGCGATCATGAAGCCGGCAGAGCAATCGCCGACCATCGCCTACCGCCTCATGCGCATCTTTCAGGAGGCCGGTTTCCCAGACGGAGTCGTCAATTACCTGCCGGGGATCGGCGAAGAGATCGGCGAATATCTCGTGAACGATCCCCGGGTCGGCTTTGTCGCCTTCACCGGCTCGAAAGAGGTCGGGTTGAAAATCTACGCGGCGGGCGCGGGAGTGCGGCCGGGCCAGGCGGACTTGAAAAAGGTGATCTGCGAAATGGGCGGCAAGAACGCGATGATCGTCGATGCCGATGCCGACCTCGACGAGGCGGTGGCGGGCGCGATCGCCTCGGCCTTCGGCTACCAGGGGCAAAAATGTTCGGCCCTGTCGCGCCTGATCGTCCTGGAGGAATGCTACGCGCGCTTTCTTCCCCGGCTCATCGAGGCGACCGCCAGCCTAGCCTCGGGGCCGCCGGAACGGCCGGGGACGGTCATCGGCCCGCTCATCGACGAAGCGGCGCTCCTGCGGGTGCGAAGCTACATCGAATTGGGCAAGGCCGAGGCGACGCTCGCCTTCGAAGGGGAGACGCCGGAGCGGCCCGGCTACTTCTGTCCGCCGGTCATCTATGTAGACGTGCCGCCCAGGGCGCGGATTGCGCGCGAGGAGATATTCGGGCCGGTTCTCGCCGTGATGAGGGCGGCGACATTCGAGGAGGCGCTGGCGCTCGCGAACGACAGCGAGTTTGCGTTGACGGGCGGGGTCTATTCGCGGAGCCCGGCGAATATCGCGCGGGCGAAGGCCGAGTTTCGCGTGGGAAATCTTTACATCAACCGGGCCCAGACCGGCGCCATCGTGAGGCGGCAGCCGTTCGGCGGATTCAAGATGTCCGGCGGGGGCACGAAGGCCGGGGGCCGGGATTACCTCCACAACTTCATGCTGCCGAGGGTCGTCACGGAAAACGTGATGCGGCACGGGTTCGCGCCGGAAGGCGAATAGGCGGAAACTCCCCTCCCTAAGCGGACTTCGCAGCGGCGTGGACGATTTCGGCGAAGGCCCGGGCGTCGAGGCTCGCGCCTCCCACCAGTGCGCCGTCGATGTCGGGGAGGCGCATTAGCGACTCGGCGTTATTCGGCTTCACGCTGCCGCCATACTGGATGCGCATCCTGCCCGCCGTCGCCGCGTCGAACAGGCCCTCGATGGTCTTGCGGATGAACGCGTGGGCCTCCTGCGCCTGCTCGGGGGTCGCGGTGCGGCCGGTGCCGATGGCCCAGACGGGCTCGTATGCGAGGACGGTGTCGTGGACATCCTTCGCGGTGAGGCCCGCGAGGCTTCCTTCGAGTTGAGCGGCCAGGACGGTCTCCACCTCGCCCGCGTCGCGCTGGGCCAGCGTTTCGCCGATGCAGAGGATCGGCTTCAAAGTGGCTTCGATGGCTGCCTTGAGCTTCGCGTTGACGATCGCGTCCGTCTCCCCGAACAGGGTCCGGCGCTCGCTGTGGCCGAGGATGACATAGCGCACAAAGAGCTCCCGCAGCATCGCCCCGCTGATCTCGCCCGTGAACGCGCCCGATTTTTCCGCGGACATGGTCTGCGCGCCGAGCTTGACGTTCTGCACGTTGCCGAGCCGCTCGGAAACTTTGGAGAGCGCGGTGAACGGAGGGATGATGACGGTCTCGACGCTCTTCTCGTCGCCCAGCTCGCGCAGGAAAGTATCCAGGAACGACGCCGCTTCGTTCAACGTCATGTTCATCTTCCAGTTGGCGGCGATGATTTTTTTGCGCATGGCGGGAGATCAATCTTTCTCGGTGAGGGCGGCGACGCCGGGCAATTCCTTGCCCTCGAGCGAACTCGAGGGAGGCGCCTCCGCCGGTGGAGATGAAGGTCATGCTGTCGGCGAGGCCAAGCTGCGTGACGGCGGTGACGGAATCCCCGCCGCCGATGATCGTCTTTGCCCCGGATTTCACGAGCGCCTCCGCTATTGCCCGCGTGCCTTTCGCGAACTCGGCGATCTCGAAGATGCCGGGCGGCCCGTTCCAGAGCACGGTCTTTGCGGCGGCGATCTCCTTTTCGAAGCGCGCGATGGTCTCGCTGCCGATATCGACGGCCTGCCAGCCCTCGCCGATGCCGGATTCCGGCGAAAGGATGCCGGTGTTCCGCACGGACGCGCCAGGCTTGATCTCCTGCGTCTCGATGCTGTCCACGGGGAGCAGGAATTTGACGCCCTTTTTTGCCGCGAGGTCGAGGATTTCGCGGGCGAGATCGAGCTTGTCGGCTTCGACGCGGCTCGCTCCGACGCCGATGCCCTGGGATTTGAAAAAGGTGTTGGCCATCGCCCCGCCGATAAGGAAGGTGTCGGCCTTCTCCATGAGGGCCTTGATGACGCCGATCTTGTCGGACACCTTCGAGCCGCCCAGGATGACGAGGAAGGGCCGTTCGGGCGCCGCCAGCTCCTCGTGGAGATATTTCAGCTCCCTTTCGAGGAGCATGCCCATCGCGGCCTGGCCCACGAACCCCGTGATGCCGGCGGTAGATGCGTGCGCGCGGTGGGCTGCGCCAAACGCGTCGTTGACATACACGTCTCCGAGCTTCGAGAGGGCCTCGGCGAATCCGGGGTCGTTCGCCTCTTCCTCGTTATGGAAACGGAGATTTTCGAGCAGAGCGACGTTGCCGGGGCGCAGGCTTTCGATGATTTCCTCGGCGATGACCCCGGTGCATTCGTGGCTGAACAGCACCGGGTGCGAGATCAGCTCATGGAGGCGGACGCCGGCAGGGCGCAGCGAGTATTTCTCCACCGGCTTGCCCTTCGGCCGGCCGAGGTGCGACATGAGGATGACGCGCGCGCCGGCCTTGCGCAGGAACTCGATGGTGGGAACGGCTGCGCGGATGCGCGTGTCATCGGTGATGACCTGGCGGCCCTCCTTTTCCTCGAGCGGGACGTTGAAGTCCACGCGAACCAGGACGCGGCGCCCGTGCAGCTCGATGTCGCGAACCGAGAGTTTGCTCATGGACGCCAGCCTCAGCCCGCGAGCATCTCGAACATCTGCACGCAGCGGTTGCTGTAGCCCCACTCGTTGTCGTACCAGCCGACGACCTTGGCGAATTTCTCGCCGAGGGTGAGGGTGAGGCCGCTGTCGAAGATGCAGGAATGCGGGTTGCCCACGATGTCGCGCAGGACGAGCGGCTCGTCGCTGTATTCCAGCACGCCCTTGAAAGACGGGTTGGCCGCGGCCTCCTGGAAGGCGCTGTTGATGCCGGCCACGGTGACGGGGTTCTTCAGGATCGCGGTGAAGTCCGTCACGGAGCCGTCGGGGGTCGGCACGCGGAACGCGCCGCCGTTGAGTTTGCCCTTGAGTTCGGGGATGACTTCGCCGATGGCCTTGGCCGCGCCGGTGGAAGCCGGCACGATGTTGATCGCGGCGGCGCGGGCGCGGCGGAGATCTTCGTGCGGGAGATCGAGGATGCGCTGGTCGTTCGTGTAGCTGTGGATGGTGCTCATGAAGCCGGCTTCGATCCCGAATGTGTCGTTGAGAACCTTGACCATCGGCGCGAGACAGTTCGTCGTGCAACTGGCGTTGGAGACGACGAAATGTTTGCCGGGGTCATACGTGGAATCGTTGACGCCGATGCAGATGGTGGCGTCGGGATTCTTCGCGGGAGCGCTGATCAACACGCGTTTCGCGCCGCCCTTGGTGATGTGCAGCTCGGCCTTGTCGCGGCTGGTGAAAAACCCGGTGGACTCGAGGACGACATCGACGCCCAGGGTCTTCCAGGGGAGATTCGCGGGGTCGCGCTCCTTGAGGATCTGAATCTTGTGGCCGTCAACGATGATGTTCTTCTCGTCGTAGCCGATCTCGCCCTTGAATTTGCCGTGGACGGAATCCCACTTCAAGAGCTGGGCGAGCGTGTGGGTGTCGGTAAGGTCGTTGATGGCGACGACGCGTTGCGCCTGCTCGGAGGTCATTGCCCGAAGGACGTTGCGGCCGATGCGGCCGAACCCGTTAATCCCAAAATTTGCCATAGTGATGAATTGCTTTCAGTGAGGTTGAGTGACGAATGCGGGGAGGTTAATGGCGGGGCTCGGAGGCGTCAACTGTGGATTGGAAACGACGCATGACTGGGCGCCTAGCGCGCTCCAGATACCACCCGGGAGCCAGAGGGCGCCTGCCGGAGCGTCGTTACGCCGGGACTTCGGTCAGGCCGTGCGGATAGTCCGGGGCCAGGGTCGCGCCGGGCGACTCGTGCTTGGGCGGCTTGGAGCGGACCGGCACGGCGTTCGAAGGCGGATTCAGCATGCGTCCGTGCTGGATGATGTCGCGGATATGCGAGCCGTCGAGTGTCTCGTATTCGAGCAAGGCCCTGGCGATGGTCTCCAGTTTGTCGCGGTTCTCAAGGACGATCTTCCGGGCGCGTTCGTAGGCATCGTCGCAAAGCTTCTTGACCTCGCGGTCGATCTCCTGGGCGGTGGCTTCGCTGTAGTCGCGGGCCCGTGAGATGTCGCGGCCCAGGAATACGTAATCCTCGTGCTCGCCGTATTCCACCATGCCGAGTTTCTCGCTCATGCCCCATTCGCAGACCATCTTGCGGGCGAGGCCGGTGGCCATCTTGATGTCGCCGCGGGCGCCGCTGGTGACATCGCCGAAAACAACTTCCTCCGCGACGCGGCCGGCCATGTCCACCACGAGGTCGTCCAGCAATTCGTTCTTGCGCATGGTGTATTTGTCCTCCATCGGCAGCCACATGGTGGAGCCGAGCGAGGGGCCGCGCGGGATGATGGTGACCTTGTGCAGGGGCTCGGTGTGTTCGAGCAACTCCAGCAGGAGGGCGTGGCCGGCTTCGTGGTAGGCCGTGTTTTCCTTTTCCTTTTCGCTGATGGCGAGGCTGCGGCGCTCCTTGCCCCAACGCACCTTGTCGCGGGCTTCCTCGAGTTCGCTGAGGGTGATCGCTTTCAACCCGCGGCGGGCGGCGAGCAGGGCGGCTTCGTTGACGACGTTCGCCAGCTCCGCGCCGGAGTAGCCGGGCGTGCCGCGGGCGATGACGGCCAGGTCGACATCCTCGCCGATCTTCACGCGCTTGGCGTGGACCTTGAGGATTTCCTCGCGGCCCTTCACGTCCGGGAGGTTGACGGTGATCTGCCGGTCAAAACGGCCGGGGCGCAGCAGCGCGGGGTCGAGCACATCCGGCCGGTTGGTGGCCGCGATGATGATGACGCCTTCCTGCGTGTCGAAGCCGTCCATCTCCACCAGGAGGGCGTTCAGGGTCTGTTCGCGCTCGTCGTGGCCTCCGCCCAATCCATGGCCGCGGTGCCGGCCCACGGCGTCGATCTCGTCGATGAAGATGATGCAGGGAGCGGATTTCTTGCCCTGCTCGAACATGTCGCGGACGCGGGAAGCGCCGACGCCGACGAACATCTCGACAAAGTCCGAGCCGCTAATGCTGAAGAAGGGGACATCCGCCTCGCCGGCGATGGCGCGCGCGAGCAGGGTCTTGCCGGTGCCGGGAGGGCCGACCATGAGGACGCCCTTGGGGATGCGGCCGCCGAGCTTCTGGAATTTCTTGGGATCCTTGAGGAACTCGACGAGCTCCTGCACCTCATCCTTGGCTTCCTCCACGCCCGCGACGTCCTTGAAGGTGATCTTGTTCTTGTCCCGGGCGAGCATCCTTGCCTTGCTCTTGCCAAAGTTGAGCGCGCCTTTGCCCGCCATGCGGATCTGCTGGCGGAAAAAGAAATAGAGCACCAGCAGGAACAGCGCGATGGGCAGGAACCCGATGACTGCGGAGGCGAGAAGATTGGACTCCGACTTCACCGTGACATACTCAAGGCCGCTCGCCTTGAGCCGGGCCTGGAGATCCCGGTCAAAATCCATATCCACCTGGGTGCGAAACTGAAGGGGCTCGCTCGCGGAGGCCACGGTGCCGGGAGTGTTGTAGTAATAGCCCTTAACCCACTGCATCGGCCGGCCATCCTCCCGCACGACTTCCACCGGGTGATGGGCGTCGTTGACGATCTTCTTCTCGCCGAGAAGCTGGTTGAAGCGGTAGAGCGGAATCTCCTCGATGCTGCCGTAGGGGCCCTTAAAGACGAAGGCGCCCCCGATGAGGACTACGGCGATGACGCAGAGGACGATGCCGCGCCAGTTAAAGTTGGGGTCGTTGGCGTTGCGAGTGCCTTTTTCTTTGGTGGGGCGTGAATTTAGCTGGGGCATAGTAGCCAGGATTTTCCTGGATTGGGGATCATCTTAACATCGCAAAGTGTTCAACGCAAATATACGATCCCCGAACGGGGGGCATCATCGACTTTTGATCAAATCGCACTACTTTAACCTTTCCCCGGTGGAGATCGCGCGCATCCGCGCTCCCGGACGCCGGGCACCAGACGAATGATCAACGGCAAACCTCTGCTCGAACGGTTGGGAACCGGCGCGCGGTTCGTCGTGCCGCTGACCTACCGGCTCCAGCGTTCCGCGAAGCAGTGGATGCGCCGCGCCCTGCACAAGCCGCGCACGGTCTCCGAGGCCCCGAACCTGCTGCCGCTCCTGATCCAGGTCCTCGCGGCGTTCTCGAAGGTGAACGACAAGGTGCTGGAGGAAGAGATCGACTCCAGCCTCGGCTTCCTGCGGTACGATTACCCGGAGGCGGTTTACTCCGAGCTGCGGAAGCTCTTCCGCCAGGCGCTCAACGAACAGCAGGACTTGATGGCGATGGCCCAGAAGCTCTCGGGCCAGCTCAGTTCCGAGAGGAAGATCATGCTCGGCGTCCAGCTTTACGACCTCATCTCGAAGGCGGGCCTGAACCAGGAGCAGGTGGTGAACTATTACTCGTTCATGTCCCAGCTCGGGGTGGCGGCGCAGGCCATCGACATCGTTTACCAGCTCAACGCCTCGGCGGATTCGGACCCCTCCGTCTATCAGCGGGGCGCTTCGCCGCTGGAGGCGCTCCGGTTCGGCCATAACGGCGTCGCGGACATCGTCCTGAAAGGGCTTTCGGCGGACGAACAGCTCATCGCCTTCCGCTACCACGACCTCATCATCCTCAAGAACCTCAGCTCCCGCTCCATCGTCGTCCGGAGCAGGCCCCTGGCGCGGGGGGATTTCTGCCGGGTCTATTCCGGGCAGCGGATCGTCCTCGGGGAACAGGTGCTCACCCACCAGGACCTCGTCTATTACTTCAACGCGAAGAAGAACGTCTCGCTCGCGCAGCTCTACCTGTCCATCGACCGGAACGACGAGGTGCTCGTCGAGAAATCGCGGACGCGGGACAGTTGCCTGGAGGTGAAGTTCGGGCTCAAGGTGCAGGTGAAGGCGTTGAAGAAGGTGGACGCCGTGCTGAACGGGGTGCAGTTGAACGCGGGCAGTTTCGTCGAGGGCACCCTGGAGGACGTGATCCTCTTCCATAACGACAGCGAGCTGGCCCTGAGCGATCTCCGGCGCCGGGCGCGCGCCCTGGGAGGCCGGTTCCAGCTCAAAGCCCACAAGTCCGAGTACCTCGTCTCCAACAACCCCAGCCTGCTCGAAGAGGACGACATCCTGCTTTCCCCGGGCACGGGCGGCGAGGTGCTCTTGAAAATCCAGTGCGACTACGAGAACCGCGTCGGGCGCATCGAGGTGCTGCAGGCCGATCGCCCCATCCTGGTCGGAGACGTGCCCGTCCGCAATTCGCTCCCCCTGGCCGACGGGGACACGATCCGGATCGATACGGGACAGATCCTTCGGTGCGATTTCTCGGAGCGGATCATCGAAGAGGAGCGCAACATCATCAGCAGCTTCGAGGTGCGCGACCTCACCCACCATTTCAGCGAGAACGAGAGCGGGCTGGACGGCGTCTCCTTCTCCGTGAGCCGGGGCGAGATGGTGTGCGTGATGGGCGCCAGCGGCTCGGGCAAGAGCACGCTCCTCCGTTCCCTGGCGGGGCACCTCCAGCCGAACCTGGGCGAAGTGCTCCTCAACGGCCGCTCCCTATACGGCGACCCGGAGAACCTGAAGCACTACATCACCCACATCCCGCAGGAGGACGCTTTCGACGAGCACCTCACCATCGAGGAGAATCTCGATTTCGCCGCGGCCATCCGCTCCCCGCACCTCTCGCGGTGGGATCGCGCACGGAGGATCGACGGGAAGCTCGTCGAGCTCGGGTTGAGCGAACGCAGGGACAACGTGGTCGGCAGCCCCACGAAAAAAACCTTGAGCGGCGGCGAGCGCAAGCGCCTGAACATCGGCCTGGATATGATCGGCTCCGCGGACGTTTATCTCTTCGACGAGCCGACGTCCGGCCTGTCTTCGAAGGACTCGGAGCACGTCATCGAGATCATCCGGGGCATGTCCCATAACAAGATCGTCCTGGTGACGATCCACCAGCCGACCTCAAAGCTCTTCCAGATGTTCAGCAAAGCCCTCCTCATCGACAAGGGAGGCCGGCTCGTCTTCTTCGGCACGCCCGCCGAAATGCTCGCGTATTTCGCGGAGGCGGAGCACGAGCAGCACTTCGGGACCGAACTCGGGGGCTGCCCAGCGTGCGGCACTACGCGGCCCGAATTCATTTTCGACGTGCTGGAGACCCCTTTGAGAGACCTGAGCGGCGATATCATCTATGAGGAGAACAGCCAGGGGCAGCTCGTTCCCGCCCGCCGCTACTCCCCGGACTATTGGCGTGACAAATACGAATCGTTCCGACTTGTGCAGGACATGCGGCAGGTGGCCGTGCGCAAACAGCAGCCCGCGCCGCTCCCGCCGAACCCCGCGCGGAAGCCCGACCCGATCCGCTGGCGGGACGAATGGACGCAGCTCCAGACGCTGCTCCGCCGCGCCTTCATCAGCAAACTGCGCAACCGCGTCAACCTCCTCACCACCATCGTCGAGGCGCCGGTGCTCGCCGCGCTCATCGGCGGCGTCCTGCGCTACAACGAGTCGGGCATGTATGATTTCGCCTCGGCGTTTCACGTCCCGACCTACCTCTTTCTCAGCTTGATCGTCGCGATGTTCCTCGGCCTCACCAACAGCGCGGACGACATCATCCGCGACAGGATCGTCCTGCAGCGCGAACGCAACCTCAACGTCAAGCTCCCCTACTACGTCTTCGCGAAAAGCGTGACCCTGGCGCTCTTCGCCGCCGTACAGTGCGCGCTCTTCATCCTCATCGGCAACGCCATCCTGGAAATCCGGGGGATGTTCTGGATCTATTTCGGCTACACCTTCATCACGGCGTTCGCGGGCCTGGCGCTCGGGCTTCTCATCTCTTCGCTCGTGGCCGACGCGAAGACGGCGGCGAACTTCGTCCCGCTCGTCCTCATCCCACAGATCATCCTCGGCGGCGCGCTCATCAAATACGACGAGATGAACCGCAACCTCGACCTGATTTACACCTTCAACCGCTGGTTCTCGACCCATCCCGATACCGAGAAGGAAAAGGACGAGAGCGCCTTGCACGTGCCGATCCTGTGCGAATTCATGCCGATGCGCTGGTCTTACGAGGCGCTCGTGGTGGCCCAGGCGAAGCTGAATCCCCTCACCTCCCGGCAGGAAAAGCTCCAGCACCAGATCGACGATCTGGTGGCGCTGACCGACCGCACGCCGGCGCAGGCGGACCGGCTCGAGGATCTGAAGGACACGCTGGCCTTCCTCTCGGGGCTCGATTGCGAATCGGCGGGCGAGGTCGAGCGCCGCCTCTGGCAGGTGGACGAAATCCTCTCGGGCAAGACCCTCGACGTGGCCGCGCTCCGCTCCCGGCAAACCGGCGTGGCCGCCGAGGCCCTCTACGTGAACCGGAAGGTGACCGACCTCGTCTCAAAGGCCGAGACCGAGCAGTTCGACTACCGCCGGACGGACAAGATCAACGTCTTCTTCGGACCGGAGAAATTTTTCGGCCGTTTTAGCTGCAGCGTCTTCCTCTTCAATATCGCGGTGCTCCTCGTTTCCTCCCTCGCCACGCTCTACGCCCTCTATGCCACGCTCAACCGGCAGTTGCGCATGAGAAGTTGATTCATGATGCGGACAAAAAAACCTTCGCCACCTCCCGCGTTTTTGGTAAAGTGCGGCACCTCGGGGCTCCCCGCCGTTTGTTTGGCCCCACGTAAAGAAACATACCCTATGTGCAAGTTTTGGCTGCCGTTCGTCCTCGCGATGACGGCTTTTCCGGTATTTGCTGATACCGTTACTTTAAAGACAGGCGAGAAACTGGTGGGCACCGTGAGCGGACAAACGGCCACGGATGTCACCATCAGCGTGAAGATATCCCAGGGCGTCACCGACGACCGCACCATCCAGAAGACGGACATCGCGTCGATGGAGACCGAGGCGCCCGACGACGTGGCGTTCGCACCGCTTGTAGCCCTTCGCCCGCCCGACAACGCGTTCGCCCCGAACGCGCTGGACGGGGAGATCGGCGCCCTCCAGAACTTCCTGGACACCTACCCGCAGAGCAAGCATGTCGCGGACGTGACCGCCATCCTCCAGGGTTTCAAGACCGAGAGGACGCAGCTCGAAGCCGGCTATTACAAGGTCTCCGGCAAATGGATGACCAAGGACGACGCGATGAAGCAGCGCTACCAGATCGCCGCGCAGGAGATTTACACCTCCATGCAGGCGCAGGTGACGGCGCGCGACCTCATCGGCGCGATGAACACCTTCACCCAGCTCGAGAAAGCCTACCCCGGCGCCCGCGTTTTCCCCGACGCCGTGGACCTCGCCCGCCAATGTGTCGCCTCCCTGCACCCCGACGTTGACCGTCGCCTCGACGTTTGGCAGCATAACGAGGACGAGCGCGTGGCCGGGCTCGCGCTCACTTCCGAGCCCGAGAAGAGCACCCTCATCGCCGCCGCCGCCGCCGAAAAGAAGCGTTTCGACCTCATCTGCGACAACGCGAAGAAGAGCGGGCTGAAGTGGATCCCGCTCCTTCCCCGGAGCCAGAAAAGCCTGGCGACACTCCAGACGACCATCGGAATCGAGGAAGGCCGCCTTGCCGATCTCCCCGTGGACGCGATGCACCAGTCCATCCAGGCGATGGATAAGGCGAGCGAGGACATCGAACAGAAGGATCCCGCCAGCGCGGACCTCTCCCTCAAGGAGGCCGCCACGCTCTGGCCGGCGAACCACGAGCTTACGAACATTGGCGTCGAGTTGACGAAGCTGAAACTCGAATTGAAGGCCACGCCCACCCCTGCGCCATCCGCCGCGAAACCGACTCCCAAACCGGCGGCCGCGGCCCCCGCGCCCGCTTCCGCCCCTGTGGCGGGCGGTGCGAAGCCGGCCGTCGCGGGAGCTCCAGCCGCCCCGGGCGCGCCAGTGGCGATCCCCAGGCCGCCGCCGCCCGCGGACAACGGCATCCTCTCTTTCATGCTGTCGCCCTATGGGATCATCGTCGTCGGGGGCGTTGTCCTCGCGTGCGCCGGCGGCGCGATGCTGGCCACAAAGGCGCGCAAGCAAAAAGAGGCCGCCGCCGAATGACCCAGGGCCGCCCGGGCCGGCAGGGCCGCGTCGAGCGCAAGACGAACGAGACCGACATCGTCCTGGAGCTCTCCATCGAGGGGGAAGGCCGTGGGAAGATCGCCACGGGCATCGGCTTCTTCGATCACATGCTGAACCTGTTCTCGCGGCACAGCCTCATCGATCTCGAAGTGCGGGCCAAGGGGGATACCGAAGTGGACCTGCACCACACCGTCGAGGACGTGGGCATCTGCCTCGGCCAGGCGCTCGCCCGCGCGCTGGGCGACAAGTCTGGCATCCGCCGTTACGGCTGGTCGTACATCCCCATGGATGAGACGCTCGCCCGCGTCGTCGTTGACTTCAGCGGACGCCCCTTCTGTGTTTTTCGCGCTCCCTCGCCCGTTGAGGCCATCGGCCCTTTCTCCTTCCAGCTTGTCGAAGAGTTCCTGCGCGCCTTCAGCGTTCACGCCGGCGCGAACCTGCACGTGGAGGTCCTCTACGGCCGCGACGCCCACCACATGGCCGAGGCCGTGTTCAAGGGACTGGCAAAGGCGGTTGACGAGGCTTGCCAGGTCGATCCGCGCGTGCAAGGAGTGCCAAGCACCAAAGGAAGTCTGTGATTGGCATCATCGATTATGGCAGCGGGAATCTCCGCAGCGTCAGCAAAGCGTTGCAGCGCGAGGGAGCCGCGGTCTCCCTCGTCAGCTCCCCGGAGCAGTTGGAGGGCATCCAGTCCGTTGTCCTGCCGGGAGTCGGCGCCTTTGGTGACTGCGTGCGAAACCTGAGAGCCCGCGGCCTCTGGGAGCCGCTCCGGACCTGGCTTGAGCGCGACCGACCTTTCCTGGGCATCTGCCTCGGCTACCAGCTCCTCTTCGAGACGAGCGAGGAATCCCCCGGCGAAGCCGGCTTCGGGTATTTCGCGGGCAAGGTGCGGCGCTTCCGTGAGAACGGCCTGAAAGTCCCGCACATGGGCTGGAATAACCTGGACCTCACCGCGCCTGCCGATCCCCTCTGGCGCGGCGTGCCCGCCGATCCGTTCGTCTTCTTCGTCCACTCGTATTTCCCCGTGCCGCAGGAGCAATCCATCGTTACCTCGCGCGCGACCTACGGCGAGGCCTTCGCGGCGAGCGCCACGCGCGGGAACGTCTCGGCCGTGCAGTTCCATCCGGAAAAGAGCCAGGACGTTGGCCTCGCCATCCTTAGAAATTTCGTAGCTTCTGCTTCGTAGGCACGGGATTCGCTCACTTGGATCGAACAAATCGTCCCCATCGTTCGTCAATGGTATCACTCATGAATAACATCCGTCTCTCACTCGGCGCCCTCGCGGTGGCCGCCGCCCTTTCCATCCAGGCCCGCGCGGGCAGCCTCAGCTACGTGGGCATACCCGCCACCGGCAGCGACGCCGGGTCGGGGATCGACTCCGCCAGCACCTACACCAGCGCCGTCGAGGGAGGCAATACGACTGGGGCCGACCGCACCGTGAACGGCGTCCCGCTCGCCGCGCTCGTCGGGTCCGGCGGCGCGACCACCGCGGGCGGAGTCACCTTCACGGCATCGACCGGCTCCCTCGCCAACGCGGGCGGGGCGAACTCGAACACTGCGGCGGATGGCGCCCTGCTCGCCGTCCTCGGCAGCGCGACATTTGTCCATGGGGCTGATCCCGATTCCACGCAGACAATCGCGCTCGACCCGTCCACCCTGGCCCAGGGGACGACCTACGATCTCCGTCTCTATATTGGCGGCTGGTCGGGCCAGAACCGGATGGTAAACCTCGCCTTCACCGGCGACGGACAGGATCCCGTGGGCACGGATTTCTTCAACGAGGACGATGCGACCTCGAGCGCGGGCGGCTTCGCCACACCGAACCAGGCTTATTATATCGACTACCAGTACACCTGGGACGGCTCGACCACCCCCACGATCTCCATCACCCAGAAGGATCCTCACACTCCGTTCCACCTTTACGCGCTGACGAACCAGGTCGTCTCCGCCCCTTCCGCCACGGAAGCCGCCGCTCCGGACGCCGTAGCCGCCCCGGCCGCCGCGCCCGTTTCGGACACGGATGTCGGCACCGTCTCCAGCGATGCCTTCTACACGCCCCTGCAATCCTCGGGTGACTGGGTTTCCGTCTCGGGCTACGGGAACTGCTGGCGGCCGCACGGAGTCTCGCAGGAGTGGCGGCCCTACACGGACGGGTATTGGGCGCATACCGATTGCGGCTGGACCTGGGTCTCCAACGAGCGCTGGGGCTGGGCCACCTACCATTATGGCCGTTGGGCCCACATCGGCGGCGAAGGCTGGGTATGGGTCCCGGGCCGCGTCTGGGCGCCCGCGTGGGTCTCCTGGCGGTACGGCGGGGATTCCGTTGGCTGGGCGCCGCTGCCTCCAGCGGCCCGCTTCGCGGCCGCCATCGGCATCAGCATCTGGGCCGACCGCAGCTACGACATCGGCCCTTCCTCCTATAATTTCTGCCCCGTGAACAGCTTCGGCTCGGAGAATCTTGCGGGTGTGATCTATCCGCGCGAGCGAAACACGACGCTCATCAATAACACGACCAACATCACCAACATCGTGTATAACAACCACAACACGACCGTCTATAACGGCGGCCCGAATCTCGCGACCGTGAACGCGGCCATCGCCCGCGGCGGCGGAAGGCCCGTCCCGACCATGGTGCTCAATCGGCGCCCGGCCGCCGCCAGGGGCGCCGCGGCGGGCAGCTTCTCGCAGGTCAAGGGGAACCAGCTCTCGCTCGTCGCGCCCCGGGTCATCCCGAACGTGAAGGCGGCCGCCGTGCCGAAGATCGCGCAGACGATCAAGGCCCCGAAGATCGACCACGGCTGGAGCGGCATCAAGGATCCAAAGGTCGCCGCGCAGTTGCGGGCGAAGGTCGCGAGCGAGGCGAAAGGAAAGACGCCGCAGAACACGCATGCGCAATTGCCCGCCGGGCTCTCCTTCGCCAAGGCCGCGGCTCCCGTGAAGCCTCAGACGATGCTGCAGAAACTGGTCTCGCCGAGGGCCACCCCCGTTCCAGCCGCGGTTCATACGGTCACGCCTGCGGCCGCCGTCGTAAAACCGAAGCCCGCCATCGCGCCCGCCGTCACCCCCGTTCGGGCGGTGAACGAGGAAGCCGCGCCGCATACGCCCATCGTACCCGCCGTCCACGACGCGGCCACGCCGGCGCCCAAGAAAAAGCCCGCGCTCGAGCATTTCAACCCTGCGCCGACCCCGGCAGCCGCGGCTGCGCCCAATCTCGAGAAATTCAACGCGGAAGAGGAGCACGCAACGACTCCCAGGCCCGCCCCGAAACCGACGCCAGTCCACATCCCCGCGTCAAAGCCCGCCGTCCACATCCCTGAGCCGAAGCCGACGCCAGTCCACATCCCCGGGCCAAAGCCCGCCGTCCACATCCCTGAGCCGAAGCCGACGCCCGTTCACGTCCCTGAACCGAAGCCCGCGGTCGTCCATGTTCCCGAGCCAAAACCGGTGGTGGTCCACGCGACGCCTCCTCCGCACCCAAAGAACTTCCAGCAGGAGGAAAAATTGCGGCTGCAGCAAAAAAACACGGACAAGAAGGACAAAACCGACCAGCCGGATCAGTAAGGGCATCCCGCAGCACCAGCCCGAACCCCGGATGCTCCTCCTGCCCGCGATCGACCTCATGGGGGGACAGGTCGTCCGCCTGCGGCAGGGCAAGGCCGACCAGAAAACCGTTTACTCCGATGACCCCGCCGCCTTCGCGAAAAGGTGGGAATCGGAGGGAGGCGATTACCTGCACCTCGTCGATCTCGATGCCGCCTTCAGCGGCAGGTCGAACAATCTCGAACACGTCCGTGCGATCACTGCGGCGGTCTCGATCCCGTGCGAACTGGGCGGAGGCATCCGGACGGAGAGCGCCGTCCGCGAGGCGCTGGACGCCGGTGCGGCGCGGGTGGTCATCGGCACGCGCGCGGCCGAGTCGCTCGCCTTCGTCACGGAGATGTCGTCCAAGTTTGGCCGCGAGCGGATCGCCGTCGGCATCGACGCGAAGAACGGCGTCGTCGCGGTGAAAGGGTGGACGGAGTCGGCGGGGTTGAACGCGGTGGAGTTTGCGCGGGCGGTCGAGGCGGCGGGCGCGGGGACGATCATCTACACCGACATCGCGACGGACGGGATGCTGGAAGGGCCGAATTTCGCGGAGGTCGAGGCGGTCCTGGGGAACGTCGGGTGCCAGGTGGTCGCCAGCGGAGGCGTCTCCAAAGCCGGGGACGTTTTCCGATTAAGCGCCTTGAAAAACCTTTACGGAGTGATTATTGGGAGGGCGCTGTATGAGCCGTCGCTGAGCCTGGCCGAAGTCGCCCGCGGCGTGCGGCTCAAAACGGAATAGAACATGCGCGTCCTCTATCTCGACTGCTTCTCGGGCATCAGCGGCGACATGATGGTGGGCGCGCTCTGCGACCTCGGCGTCAAGCCCTCGGCGATGGAGTGGGAACTGTCGAAGATCGACATCGGCGATTTTCACATGCACTTCGAACGCGCGCAGCGCCAGAACATCGAGGGCGTCCAGTTCGGCATCCACGAAGGAGCGACGCACCGCCATCGCGAGGCCGAGCGTGAGCACGAGGGCGAACATCATCACGAGCACGGCCACGGGGAAGAGGAGCACGACCATTCCGCCCATGAACATCACCACGGCCGCACTCACGGAGAGATCCGCGCCCTCATCGCCGGGAGCGGCTTGTCGGACTTCGTTAAAAAGCACGCGTCCTCGATCTTCCAGCGCATCGCCGTGGCCGAGGGCAAAATTCACGGCGGCCCGCCGGAAGAAGTCCAGTTTCACGAGGTCGGCGCGCTCGACTCCATCGCGGATATCCTCTGCTCGTGCGCCGGGCTGGAGCAGTTGAACGTGCAAAAGGTCTTTGTCTCCGCGCTCTACGACGGCACGGGCTGGATCGACTGCGCCCATGGGCGCCTGCCGATCCCTGCACCCGCGACGCTGGAAATCCTGGCCGGCACCCCGTTCCGGCAGATCGACGAGCCCTTCGAATTCATCACCCCCACCGGAGCGGCCATCGCCGCCGAGTTCGGCGTTTCCTTCGGGCCCATGCCGCACATGACCGTCGAGAAGGTCGGCTACGGCATCGGCTCGCGCGATCTTCCGAACCGCCCGAATGTCCTCCGGGCGATCCTCGGCGAGATGGGGGAGACGGCGCCCTACGAGACCGACACCATCACGCGCATCGAGACGAACATCGACGATCTGTCCCCCGAGATCGTCGGCGCCGTACTCGGGAAGCTCCTCGACGCGGGCGCCCTCGACGCCTACCTCACCCCCGTCCAGATGAAGAAAGGCCGGCCCGGCATCCATCTCACCGTGCTGTGCGAGGACTCCTTGGTGGCCGCCGTAGCCGACCTGCTCTTCGCCGAGACCAGTTCTTTCGGCATCCGTATGGATCGGGTGCAGAGGCTGAAACTCGAACGCAAGAGCGAGAATGTGGAGACCCCCTTCGGCCGGGTCGCGGTCAAACTCGGCCTCCGGGACGGGCGAGTCGTCCAGGTCGCGCCGGAGTTTGAATCGTGCCGGGCATTGAGCGAAAAGAGCGGCCAGCCCCTCCGGATCATCTACGACGCCGCGAGGAGCAAGTTCGCTTCGCCCGAATAGTCCGGCGCTGCCTAAGCCGCGCCGCGGTGCGCGCTCAACACGATCGCCCCCTCCGCGACCGTCTCCTGCCCCACCCGAGCCGCGACGTTGAACTGGAGCAGCCCGCCGACACCGGCCGTCTTCTCCGCGACGAGCACGATCTCATCGCCAGCCCGCACCGGCTTCAGGAATTTCATCTGTTTGATCGCCGACAGCCGGTAGGAGGAACCGCCGCCCGGTTCGCCCGCGGCGATGCCCGCGGTCTGCGCGAGCGCTTCCGCCAGGATCACCCCCGGCACGAGCGGATCGCCCGGGAAATGCCCGCGAAAAAACGGCGCCTCGGCCGCGAATACCTTCCGGCAAGTGGCGGCGCGGCCCGGGACCGCCTCCAACACCTGGTCGATGAAAATGAACGGCTCCCGGTGGGGCAGCCCGTAGGCAAGCGGCGACTCCTCCATCCCGGCTACCCGGAAACGAAGTAGGCGAACTTCCAGCTCCCGTTGACCTGGATGAAGCCGGCCCTGTAGCCGTGATACTCCGGGTCGGTGGCGAACTGCGGGGGCGTCACCATATACGGCCCGTTCGGCACGAACCGCTCCCCGAGCACGAGCCTCAACTCGTCCCAGAGATTCGCCTGGTCCCAATACTGAAAGACGCCGGGCCCCTCGCCCACAGGCTCCAGGCGGTAGCCGAAATTCGTCGTCATCATCGAGGCCAGCTCCTGCATGTCGCGCTTGGCGACCGCCCGGCGCACCCGGCCGATGAAGCTCTGGAAGGAAACATCCCCGCTCTGATCCATGCCGACCGGCGTGTCCGGCTTCTTTTTCTTCGGCGGGGTGCTGCAAGCGACGCCGCAGAAGACCAGGGCGAGGACCAACAGGGTGCGAAATGCCATACCGCAACGCTTAGAAGCGGGGCGGCCCGGAGAAAAGGAAAAAATGCGGGAACCGCGGCGCCTCACTCAAAACCCGGCCGGCAATTCCAGCGGCGCGACGTGCTTGACGCCGTCCACCACGCGGATGTTTCCGAGCTGGGCCACGTACAGGTGCCGGAAGAAGGGGGAGCCCTGTTCGATCTTCTCGCCTTCGCGGTAGATGTGGCGGGTCGTCACCATCTGCCAGTCGTCACCCGCCTGCGCCAGCTCTATGACCTCGAGCCGGCGCAGGTTCGCCTCCAGTTTTTCGCCCGATTGCTTCAACGTGTGTCCATCCCGTAGCCGCTCGACGAAGACGAGGGCCTTCCCGTCCTCCACGCCGACCCGGTGCAGGACCCGGCGGTTGAAGAAGGAGTCCGCGAGCGTGACGCTCTTTTCGAGATTTTGCAGGGAGCCGGGCGAAAGCGCGGCCGGCGGTTCCCCCAGGGCGAGGCCTTCGAGGACGGCGTGATCCTTCGTTACCAGGACGAGGTCGTATTTCCCTACGGGCAGGTGCTCGAATCGGAAGCTCCTGGCGTCGCCCGAGAGCGGCGCGGAAAAGACGTTCGCGCGGGCGTGATCGATGGCCATCGCGTGCGTGAGGGGGACCGGGGAGGTCCCTTCGATGCCGCCGGGAGCCGCGGGGTCGGGGTGCGTGTAGATGTAGCCCGCCTGCGCCCATGCCGGCGCGGCGCGGAGCAGGCACAGGAGCAGCAAAGCCGCGCACTCACGCTTCATGCGGCAGCCCGAAAATCCTGACCGCGTTCTTCTTTCCCTTGAGCACTCGTTCCCCGAGGTCGCGCAGGCCGCCCGCATCCGGCAGGGACTCTGCGAAATCCTGGGAGAGCACGAGTTCTTCGCCCAGCTCTTTCATGATGGATTCGAGCCGGAAGACGGTATTCACGGCGTCGCCGATGATGGTGGCGTCCCGCTGGGCGACGAGGCCCACGTTGCCGCATGCGACCCTGCCGAAGTGGAGCGCGACAGCGATCCGGAACGGCTTCGGCGAGGCGGGCCACCTCATGGCCCGGGCCATGCCAAGAAGCTTTCGGCCGGTGTCGAGCGCGACCTCGCATTCGCCCGGCGCCTCCTCCGTGGCGTGCCAGTAAGCGAGGATGGCGTTGCCGATGAATTTGTCGATGGCCCCGCCCGAGCCCTGGATGAGGTTCCCCGCTTCGCGAAACCATTGGCCGAGAACCTGGGCGAGCTCTCCGCTTGGGAGTATCTCGGACATGGCACTGAACCCGCGGATGTCGCACACGAGCAGGGAGACTGAACGCACATCGGCCATGCCGGACGTGGTGGCCATCGTCACGTCGAGGTGTTCGAGTTCGGACTCATCCGGTATCTCCTCGAAGAAAATCTCGGTGTCCGCGATGCGGATGCGCGCGCCGTTCTCGAGCACGACCGGAAGCACCACCCGGCGGTCGTTCACGAAGGTGCCGTTGCGGCTGCCGAGGTCAATGATCTGATACTGGTAGCCGTTGTGGCAGCGGAGCACGGCGTGCTGGCGGGAGACCTGCGGACTGAAATGGAGGCAGACGGCGCTGTCGCGGGTGCGACCGATGGCGGCCGTGTTGCCGATGGTGGTTTCGAAGGCGTCGTGCCTGGCGGGCACCACGCGGAGCTTTGCGGCCATTCCCTAATGCATCCGGCATTTATTCGGAGAGAGCAAGTTTGTCTTTTCGCGGAAGGGGCGCTTACATAGCCCGAGTCTTCCCGCGATGCCCGAAAGCGCCATTTTCGACCACTACGAAGTCCTGAAGCGGGAGGACGGGTCGCTGTTCGAGCTGGGCCGGGGCGCGATGGGGATCACATACAAGGCGTTCGACACGAGCCTGCGCATCCACGTGGCGTTGAAGGTCATCAGCGGCGCTTACCTCAACAGCGAGGTCGCGCGGCAGCGCTTCGTCCGCGAGGCGCGCTCGGCGGCGAAACTCCGGCACCGCCACGTGGCCTCCGTGTTCCACCTCGGGATCGAAGGCGACACCTATTTCTACGCGATGGAATTCATCGACGGGGAGACTGTGGATGCCCTCATCCGGCGCCAGGGCGCGCTCGAGCCGCTCTTCGCCCTGCGGATCGCCGAGCAGGTCGCGCGTGCGCTCGGCGAGGCGCAAAAGCACGGGCTGGTGCACCGCGACATCAAGCCGGCGAACCTCATGCTCGTGCAGGAGGACGACGAGGTCTGCGTCAAGGTCATCGACTTCGGCCTCGCCAAGTCGAGCCGCCCCGAGGGCGAGGATGCCGCGACCCTTTCCATGGGCGGTTTCGTCGGCACGCCCTATTTCGCGAGCCCCGAGCAACTCGAGGAGCGGGAGACAGACGCCCGCTCGGACATCTACTCGCTGGGCGTGACGCTCTGGTACATGCTCGCGGGCCGCACCCCATTCTCGGGCTCGCTGGCGCTGGTCATGAGCCAGCACCTCAGCAAGCCGCCGCCGCTCGACCACCTCTCGGGGCTGCCGAACCCGGTGGTCTCCCTGCTCGACCGCATGTTGCAGAAGGATCCGGAGCAGCGCCAGCAGACGCCGCAGGAACTCCGCAAGGAACTCGAAGACTGCATACGGACCGTCTCCGAGCCGGCGGTTCAGGAGGAAACGCCCGGCGTGGAAACGGCCGCCGCGCCCGAGCATCCCGCGGCGGCCCCGGAAGCGCCCGCGATCCGCAACGCGAAAAAAGGTTCGCCGTTCCTCATCGCCCTCGGAGTCCTCGCTGCGTTCGGGGCCATCGCGGCGGGCATCGGCCTTTGGACGCACGCGGCCAACAACCCCGCCCCTGTCGCGAAGGAGAACCGGCCGGAAGCGGCCCTTACCTCCATGCCCTCGCCCTCCGCCGCGCTCGCCGCGGAAAGCGCGCCGCCCGCGCCCGCGATTCAGGCCACCCCGATGCCCTCGGCCACCCCCGTTCCCACGCCAAGCCAGAAGCAGCTCCTGGTCAAACGGCTCGCGGACGCCGAAGGGTTCGAGGCCGACCAGAATTGGCCCGCGTGCATCAAAGCATACGTCCAGATTGCCAAAGATTTTCCCGAGTCGGAGACCGGCAAGACCCGGCTCGGCCTGGTGCTCGAAAAGTTCCTCGAGAGCCCGGAGACGCTGGACGGCGTGAAGTTCGACGCCGCCCGCGACTCGCTGACCGACGCGGCGCACCTCGACGTGACCCCAGCGATGATGATCCTGGGCGCGCACCTCCAGAAGGAGGATGCCGTCGCGGGATTCAACTGGTATTACGCGGCGGCGGATCGCGGCGACGTGGCGGCGATGACGCACGTGGGGCTGATGTATGCGAAGGGATTGGGAGTGGATGCCGACTACGGAAAGGCCTTCGAGTGGTTCCAAAAGGCGAGCGACAAGGGCGACACGATGGGTAAATTCTGCCTCGGGGAGTGTTTCCTTCGCGGCAAGGGCACGCCGATGGATCAACCAAAGGGCGTCGCACTCCTAAAGGAAGCCGCGGACGCGAAGGAGCCTCGGGCCATGGACCTGCTCGGGACGTGTTACGACCACGGCTGGGGGACGGAGAAGAACGTGCAGGAGGCGTTTCGCCTGTATAGCGGGGCGGTGGACCTCCATTACTGGGACGCGCTGGCGAACCTAGCCGTCCTCTACATCAACGGGGACGGCGTGCCGAAGGATCGGAGGAAAGCCGCCGACTTGTTCCTGCAAGGGAGCAAGAACGGGAGCGCGCTCTGCATGTTCCAGTATGCGCGATGCGTGCAGTCCGGCACGGGCGTCCCCTCCGCGAACAAGGACTCCGCGATCCTCTGGTTCCGGAAAGCGGCGGAAGCCGGCTACGCCCCGGCGATGGAGTGGTGCGTGAAGAACAACATCCCGCTGCAGGGAGCGCCGGCCCCTTAGCGCGGGAGACCGCTACTCGTCTTCCTCGGGAATGAACAGGGTGTTCGTGTCCTGGTCGAAGTCCAGTATCTCCGCGTAACGGCCCCAGGCGACGATGGTCTCGAACAGCTTCTCCGGCTGGTCGTACGGCAGCAGGATGGCGAGTTCTTCGAGGAGGACATCCGCGTCCATCTTGCCGGATTTCTTGAGGCTGCCGCTGATGAACTGGAAGAGCCGCAGCTTGAGGAGCTGCCGGCCGAAGAGCGCCTGCCGCCCCGCATAATCGGCGGCGAGGAATTGCCTGCCCAACTCGGTGAGCAGGACTTCGTGTTTCGGCGTGTCCACGAGTTCGAGCATCTCCGCGCCCTTGACGATGGAGATGGTGTCGCCGAATTCCTTGCCGATGCGCCCCGACAATTCAAAGATATCGACGGTCTCCGTGCTGTCTTCGAGCACTTCGAGGAGGCCAACCATGCGGCCCACGGGGATTTGCGGGATGGACTCGACGCGCCGTCTTACGCCCGCTTCGCCCTCCTGCTTCCTGGAGCCGTCCGCGACAGCGTGCGGAAGGGACTGGCCGGCGTCCGCGTGGTGGTCGTCGGGAAGCGCCAGGGCGGTGATGGCGTCGTGAATCTCGTCAACGAGTTGCTGGAACCCCTTCGAATTCACGTCCCGCGGGTACGGGAGCGAGTTGTGGATGAGGTGCTTGATGCGCCCCGGGTGCGACGAGATGATGACGATGCGCGTCGCCATGAACACGGCCTCGGCGATGTTATGGGTCACGAAAAAGATGCTCTTCAGGTCCCACGGCTTCGAACGCCAGAGGTTGACGACCTCGGTGCGGAGGTTCTCGGCGGTGAGGACATCCAGCGCGCTGAAAGCCTCGTCCATGCAGAGAATCTCCGGCTTCGCGACGATGGCCCGCGCGAACCCGACCCGCTGGCGCATGCCGCCCGAGAGTTCCTTGGGGTACGCGTTCTCGTAGCCGGAAAGGCCGATGAGGGAGAGCGCACGCTCGATCTCGGCATTCTCCTCGGCCTTGGAAAGGCGCTGGTTGATGAGGCCGATCTCGACGTTCTCCGAGACCGTGAGCCACGGGTAGAGGGCGAAGCTCTGGAAGACGATGGAGAGCGAATTGTTGATCCCTGTCAGGCGCTCTCCGTGCCGCAGCACGGTGCCCTCGGTGGGCTGGGCGAGGCCCGCCAGCAGGCGCAGGATGGTCGATTTGCCGCAGCCGGACTGGCCGAGCAGGGCGAGCATCTCCCCTCCGGCAATCTGAAGGCTGATGTCGTCGAGGATCTTGACCCGCGGGCCGCCGCCCGTGGCGAAGGATTTCGAGACGTGCTGGAGCTCGAGCAGAGCGTCCGACGGGGACGCGGCGGCCTGCGCGTGGGACGGTTGCGGTTCGAGAATGCCGGCGGTTTCGGCCATAGGGCACCGGCAGGGTAAGGCGGCGGGTGTTTGATTTCAAGCCCGCCCGCCGCCGGCTAAAAACTGGCACGCTTACAGCTTCAAACGGGCAAGAGTGCGATATATATACAGGATGCGATTCGCCCGCGACACATGAAGCAGCCCACTCCCGCGCGCATCGACACCCTTCCCGAACCCTCGGCGGCGTCCCCGGACGATGAATTCACACGGCTGGCCGCGATCGTGACCGGCTCCGACGACGCGATCATCGGCATGAACCTGGAGGGGATCATCTTCGCCTGGAACAACGGCGCGGAGAAGATTTACGGCTTCGCGCCGGAGGCCATCAAAGGCAAGCATTTCTCGCTCCTCATACCGCCGGACAAAAGGGATGCGGTGAACGCCAGCATCGAGGCGATCCGGCAGGGGAAACACGTGGAGCCGTTTGAGGCGCGCAGGATTCGCCCGGACGGTGCGGTGACGCATCTTTCGACGGCCCTTTCGGCCATCAAGGACGCCAGGGGCCGGGTGAATGGAACCTCTATCATCACGCGGGACATCACCAAATCCCGGCTTTCGGAAGAAGCGCTCGCCAAGGAGCGCGTGCTGCTCCGCACGGTGCTCGATAACCTCACCGACCACGTTTATGTAAAGGATACGGCGGGCCGATACATCCTGGACAACCCGGCGCACCGCGTGTTCCTCGGAGTCGGTTCGCCCGAGGACGTGGAAGGCAGGACCGTGTTCTTCTTTTTCCCGAAGCAGATGGCGGAACGCTACCACGCAGACGACATCGCGATCATCCGCTCCGGGGAGCCGCTGCTGAACCGGGAGGAGACCACCGTCACCCGGAAGGGGGAGACCATCCTCCTTTCGACAACGAAAGTCCCTTTCCGCGACGAACGCGGCGAGATCGCCGGCCTGGTCTGCCTGAGCCGGAATCTCACCGCCTTGCAGCGCGCCGCGCAGCAGGCCAAACCCGGTGCGCGCGGAAAAACGAAGTAAAGCATCCTTTTGCAAACCCCCGGGGAGGTGTAGAACTCTGGCGATGCCAACCCGTCTTCACCCTCATCGCAGCCCGGAAAACCGATGAGTTACCTCGTGTCGTCGTTCGTGGCGATAGTCCGGTGCGTGAGCGACAACCGGGTGCATTGCGAGGAAGAGAGCCGGATCGAGGATCTCTTCAGCGACGAGTTTGACGACCTCGACTTCGAACTCGTCCTGTGCTGTTTCGAGGCGACCCACAAGCTCGCGTTCCTGCGCCAGCTCGCCGCGGCGGCGTTCGAGGAGTACGGGCGGCTCTCCATCGAGGAATTTCTGGAGGCCTACCTCGACCCGACCGAGCAGCGCGACCCGCTCTTCATCACGAACACCTTCCTCATGTTCCGCAACACCCTCGAAAGCGCGCTCCTTCCGTCCGAGGAAGAGGAAGACGAGTTCAACTAGCCATGCCGCCGCGGTTTCCTAGGGCGAAGAAATGAGCCGGCGGCGCGTGAACCTGTCTGTGAGCCCGAAGGTGAGGTGGGCCCGGCGCGTCAGACTGGCCGCCATCGTCCTCGCCTGCGGGCTCCTGGCCGCGACGGCCCTCCTCCTGCTGAACTACCGGGCCCCCAGGTACACGGCCCCGCCTCCCCTCTCACCAAAGCGCCCGGCGACGAGCGGCACCGCCTCTCCGCTTGGCACGGAGTCTTTCATTGCGCCGCGGAACACCGCCCCATAGAGTCAAACTTATGCTGCACATCATTTGGTCCATCATCGTCGGGTTTTTCATCGGCCTCATTGCGCGCGCCATCATGCCGGGCGCGCAGAACATGGGCTTTTTTGTGACCGCGCTGGTTGGGATTGCGGGTTCCATCGTCGGGGGTCTCATCGCCCGGACTTTCTCGAAGCCGAAGGAGGGCCAGCCGGTGCATCCCGCCGGCCTCATCATGTCCGTCATAGGCGCACTGGTCGTACTTTTCGTGATGACGAAGATCTGACCCGGCGGGTCAGATCGCAAAGTCGCGGTACTCGGGCTGCGCGACCGCTGTCGGCGCGTGGAGCATCCCCGCTCCCACCGTCGCGTTCGTCCCCTGCTCGATGAGGATGAACGAACCCGTCAGCCGGTTTGCCGCATAGCCGTCGAAGATCACCGGCTCCGAGGTGCGCAGGCGGATTTCGCCGATGTCGTTCATCGCCAGCTCCCGCGCGCCCGGCTCCGGCTCGAGTGTCGAGATGTCGATGCGGTGCTCGATGGCCGTCACCATGGCCTGGACGGTGCGCGTGGTCTGTTTCAGGAAATATTTGCGGCCCGCCTGGAGTGGACGCGGGTGCAGCCAGCAGATCCGCGCATGCAGGTCGGCGCTCGCGCCCGGCAGATCGTGCGGATGGACGATCATGTCGCCCCGGCTCACGTCGATGTCGTGTTCGAGGACGAGCGTGACCGACTGCGGCGCGAACGCCTCCTCAAGCGGGCCGTCGAGCGTCCATATTTCCTTCACCGAACTGGAAAAGCCGCTCGGCAGGGCCATGACGGCCTGGCCCCGGCGGACGATGCCGCCCGCGATCTGCCCGCTGAGGCCGCGGAAGTCGTGCAGCGCCGCGTCCCCAGGTTTGTTCGGGCGGTTCACCCATTGGACGGGCATCCGGAAGCTGGAAAGATTCCAGTCGCTGCCGATGTGGACGCTCTCGAGGTGGCCGAGGAGCGTGGGGCCGGAATACCACGGCATCCGCGGGGAGAGCTCGACGATGTTGTCACCGTCGAGCGCACTGACCGGGATGAATGCCACGTCCTTCATGTCGAGTTTCGGCAGGAACTCCTCGAACTGGGCGCGGATCTCGGTAAAGCGCGCCTCGCTCCACCCCACGAGGTCCATCTTGTTCACGGCGACGACCAGGTGCGGGATGCGCAGCAGCGAGGCGATGCAAGTGTGCCGCCGGCTTTGTTCGATGACGCCCAGCCGCGCATCGACAAGCACCACCGAGAGGTTGGCCGACGACGCCCCGGTGATCATGTTCCGCGTGTATTGGACGTGGCCCGGGGTGTCCGCGATGATGAACTCCCGCCGCGGCGTCGTGAAATAGCGGTAGGCGACGTCGATGGTGATGCCCTGTTCGCGCTCGGCCCGGAGGCCGTCCGTAAGGTTCGCGAGGTTGATCCTGCCACCGCCGGTGATGTCCGCGGAGCGCTCCAGCGCCTCGATCTGGTCCTCCATCAGCGACTTCGAGTCGTACAGCAGTCGGCCGATAAGCGTGGACTTGCCGTCATCCACGGAGCCGCACGTGTTGAAACGAAGGAGATCGACCGGGCGTTGGGAAAACATGGGGCGTGCGGCGTCGGGGACAGCCTAGAAGTAGCCGGCTTTCTTGCGGTCCTCCATGGCCGCCTCGGAGACCTTGTCGTCGGCGCGCGAACCGCGCTCGGTGACGCGCGCGACGGCTATCTCGGCGATGATGTCATCCACATTCGTCGCCGGCGACTCGACCATGCCCGTGCTGATAATGTCGCCGATCGTCCGGACGCGGACGACGAGATCCTCCACCCGCTCGCCGGGCCTCGGCGGCTGAAGCTCATTCACCGGCAGCCACTGGCCCTGCCGCCGCACGCAGCGCCGGGCGTGGCTGAAGTAGATCGAGGGCACCTCCAGTTTTTCCCGGCCGATGTATTCCCACACGTCCTTCTCCGTCCAGTTGCTCAACGGGAAGACGCGCATGTTCTCGCCGGGGTGCAGCCGCGCGTTATACAGGTTCCATATCTCGGGCCGCTGGTTCTTGGGATCCCACTGGCCGAACCCGTCCCGGAAGCTGAAGAAGCGTTCCTTCGCACGGGCTTTCTCCTCGTCCCGCCGCGCCCCGCCGATGCAGCAGTCGAAGCGGAACTCCTCGATCGCCGCGAGGAGCGTGGGAATCTGCAGCGGGTTGCGGCTGACCTGGCCCGGCGGCTGCACGGCGATCCCCTTCGCGAGCGCATCCTCCACGGTGCGCACGATGAGCTTCGCGCCGAGTTCGCCCGCGCGCGCGTCGCGGAACGCATTCAGCTCCGGGAAATGATGCCCGGTGTCGATGTTTAAGAGCGGCATCGGGAAATCGGAGGGCCGGAACGCCTTCTCCGCCAGCCGCAGCAGGCAGATGGAATCCTTGCCGCCGGAAAAAAGGAGCGCGGGCCGCTCAAACTCGGCGGCCACTTCACGCATGATGTGGATCGACTCCGTCTCCAGGTATTGGAGATGATCCAGGAAATATTTGCTCATGCTGACGCGGGACGCCGGTGGCTCCTTGAACGCCGGTTTGCGGCTACGCCTTGACCGCTTCGCCGCCCCAGGCCGCGTGCAGGCCGCACTCCCGCTTCTCGTCGGCCTTCGCGGGATCGAAGTAGTCCCATTCGTTGGGAAGATCGTGCTCCTGCAGGTACGCCTCCATCTGCTCGTCGCCCCAGTGGAAAAAAGGGCTGACTTTCAGCGAGCCGAAGTTGCCGTCCAACGAAACGATGTCGAGCCCGGCGCGGTTCGGGTTCTGCACTTTGCGGAGCGCGGTGATCCACACCCGGGGCGACAGCTCCTTCATGCCGCGCTGAAACGGCTCGAGTTTCATGAGCGCGCTGAAGACCTTCAGGCCCGCTTCGTCGTCCGTATCCGGCAGCGGGCCGTGGATCGCGTCGCGGTGGGCCGCGGTGATGCGCGGGACGTAAGCGCGAATGTCGAGCGAGAGCAGGGCGCGAAGGTGCTCGGCGTGCTTGTAGGTGGCCGGGCGGTTGTAGCCGTGGTCCACCCAGAGGACAGGGATGCGCGGCTGCGCCTCGACCGCCAGGTGCAGGATGGCGGCCTCGTACGGCCGGAAATTTGTCGAGACGATGGCGAGCCCGTCCGCGTGGGCGACGGCCCAGCGCGCGATGTCGAGCGGTGATTTTCCACGGAGTTCCGTGTTCCACCTGGCGATTTGGTCGGGAGTCATGGCGGTTTAACTTCGGGGGGTGCCTACACTATGGAAAGTGGCGTCCTTCGGCAAGACCGCGCGATCGCAAAAATCGCCGAAGCCCTCGCCGTTCACCCGCTCGCCCGCGTAGCGCTTGATGAGCGGTTCGACGAGCCTCACCGCGTCGTCGATGGTGACGCTCGGGGCGTAGAGCCGGTTCAGGCGGGTGCCGTTGTAGCGCGCACCGAGGTAGAGCGCATACTTGTTCGGGGCGCGGCCCACGAGGCCGATCTCCGCGAGGTAAGGCCGGGCGCAGCCGTTGGGGCAACCGGTGATCCGGAGGCTGATGGCGTCGCGCCGCAAGCCGGCTTCGGCCAGGACGGGCTCGATCTTCGCGAGGATGTCTGGGAGTATCCGCTCGCTCTCAGCGAGCGCGAGCCCGCAGGTCGGCAGCGCGACGCAGGAGAGCGCGTTGAGGCGCATGCCCGAACCCGTGTTTTCGCCCGCGAGGCCGTGTTTTTCGAGGATGGCGTCAATGCTCGGCTTAAGCCCGGGCGTGACGCCGGAGATGGTGAGATTCTGTGAAGGCGTGAGCCGAAAATCGCCCGAATGGATTTCGGCGATCTCGCGGAGGGCGGTTTTCATCGGCCACCCGGGGGTGTCCTTGATGCGGCCGCTGAGGATGTGCAAGCCGTAGAACCAGGTGCCGTCGGCGCACTCCTGCCACCCGTGCGGATCCTCGATGGTCGTGAAATGGAACGGCCGGGCGGTCTCGAACCGGACGCCCGCGCGCTGCTGCACCTCGCCCTTGAACCACTCGACGCCCCGATCCTGGATCGTGTATTTCAGCCGCGCATGCTTGCGGTTGGTCCGGTCGCCGAAGTCGCGTTGCGTGGTGAGGACGGCTTCGCCGACCGCGTTCACTTTGTCCGCCGGGATGAACCCGAGCACATCCGCGAGCCGCGGGTACGTCTCGGTGTTGCCGTGGCTCATGCCGAGGCCGCCGCCGGCGGTGACATTGTAGCCCGCGAGCCGGCCGTCCTCGACGACGGCGATAAAGCCCATATCCTGCGAGAAGACATCCACGTCGTTGGAGGGCGGAAGCGCGAAGCCCGTCTTGAATTTACGCGGCAGATAGGTCGGGCCATACATAGGCTCCCGCTCGCCCCCCGCGACGAGTTCCTCGTCCAGCCAGATCTCGTGGTACGCGTGCGTCTTCGGCAGGGCGAACTCGCTCCAGGCCCGGGCGTGATCGTACACCTGCTGGAGGATCGGGTTGTGCTCGGGGTTCGGCGGGGCCATGACGTTGCGGTTCACGTCGCCGCACGCTGCGATGGAGTCCAGCAGGACGTTGTGCATCCGCTGCACGAGGGCCTTCACGTTCCCCTTCAATATCCCGTGGAACTGGAATGTCTGCCGGGTGGTCAGCCGCAGAGAGGGGAAAGCGATGTCACCCGCGAGTCCGTCGAGTGCAAGCCACTGTTTGGCGGTGGCCCGGCCGCCCGGCAGGCGCACGCGCAGCATGAAGGCGAAGGCCTTTTCCTTGCCCGCCTTCTTCAGGGCGTTGCGGAGGTCGCGGTCGTCCTGAAGGTAGAGCCCGTGGAATTTTGTCAGCTGGCCGTTGGCTTCCGAGATCGCGCCCGTGGCGGGGTCCGCCATCTCCTCGGCGATGGTGCCGCGCAGAAGGTGCGACTCGGCCTTGATGCCTTCGTTCGGATTCGCCGGCTTGACCGGGGCGGCAGGGGCGGGCTCGACGGGTGGGGTCTCTTTGAGATCGGAAATCATAAAGGGTTCCCAATACCCATAGCAGGAAAACCGGCCATCCGCCAGCCGCGTTGTCTTCCGGCTCTGCGGAGCCTCTTTAGCGGATGGCGTGCGTTACACGACCACCAGGTCGATGGCGGGGAGTTCCTTCAGCAATACCTCGTGCAGGGCGGGCCGGAACAGGTGGAGGACTTTCCTCCTGCCGGGGCGGCCCAGGACGACGTAGGTGATGCCGTACTCGCGCGCGAACGAGATGAGCGCCTGGGCGATGTTGACGTGTTTCAGGGAGATCACCATGCCCCCCATCTTTTGCGCGGTCTCCAGGGTCTCGATGACCCGCCGCTGGGCTTCGGCGTCGATCTGCACGGGGGATTCATCCGGGGTGCGGACGTGGACGACATACCATTGGGCGTTGAGCTGCGCCGCGAGCCGAGCCGTTTTCCGCAGGAGCCGCCCGGGGTCCGGCCCGTGGCTGCTGATGGCTACCATGACCTGCCCCGGGGCGTTGCTGTTGTGCTCCTGGTCGGAGGTTTCCCGCTGGCGCCGATCGAGGAAATTGGCTGTCTCGGTTAAGGTCATCTCGCGGAGGCGCGTGAGATTGTTGATGGTGAAAAAATGCGTGAGCGAGGTCTCGACCCGCTCCTGCGGGTAAATCTTCCCGGCCTGGAGCCGCTCCTGCAAATCCTCGGCGGGGAGGTCGATATTCACGATCTGGTCGGCCCTGGCGATGATCTCGTCCGGGACGCGCTCCTTCACGCGGACACCCGTGGCGTCCTCGACGAAGTTATAGAGCGATTCAAAGTGCTGGATGTTGACGGTCGTGATGACGCTGATGCCAGCCTGCAGGAGGTCCTCGATGTCCTCGTACCGCTTCCGGTTCCTGCTCTCGGGCGCGTTGGTGTGCGCGAGCTCGTCCACCAGCGCCACGGTGGGCTTGCGCGCGATGACCGCGGCGACGTCCATCTCCCGCAGCGTGATGCCGTGGTAGCTCGTGAGCCTCGGCTGGACGATCTCGAGGTCGGCGATCTGCGCGGTGGTCTCCGGGCGCTCGTGCGGCTCGACGTAACCGATGACGACATCCACCCCGCGCTTCTTCAAACGGTTGCCCTCCGTCAGCATCGAGTAGGTCTTGCCGACCCCGGGGCACGGGCCAAGATAGATTTTGAGCTTGCCGAGTTGCTGCTTGCGGATGATCGCGAGGAAATCGTCCGCGCTCGGCCGCGAGCTGGAATCTTCGGCTGGCATCGCGTTCAGCTCATGGGGCGAGCTTGTCGAGGGCGAGATTCAGCCTGAAGACATTCACGCCAGCCTCGCCGAGAATGCCGAGCGAACGGCCCGCGGTCGCCTTTGCGATCTCGGCATTGACGGTGTCCACGCTGAGCTTGCGCGCCTTCGCCACACGGGCCGCCTGCAGCGCGGCGTTCCGCGGGCTGATGTGCGGATCGAGCCCGCTGGCCGAGGACGTGACCGCGTCCCCGGGGATGAGGACGGTGGCGGGGAGCGCGTTCTCGGTCCGGTATTGAGCCACGGCGGCCTTTACGGAATCGATAAGCTTCTGCGAGGTCGGGCCGAGGTTCGTCCCACTCGAGTTCGCCGCGTCGTAGCCCGAACCGGCCGCCGACGGGCGCGGATGGAAATATTTCGGGCTGGTGAAGTTCTGGCCGATCCATTCGGAGCCGGCGATCTTGCCGCCGGGCGCGTCGCTCATGACCAAGCTGCCGTTCGCCTGGTGCGGGAAGATCGCCTGGCTGGCGCCCCAAACGAACACCGGGTAGAGACCGCAGAGCACGACGGCGAGCACAAGGGTCGCGAGGATGGAGGTGAGAATTTCTTTTGCGATTATTTTCATAGGGTTAGACCAGTTTCAGGGTGTTGACGAGGAGGTCGATGGCCTTGATGCCGATGAACGGGACGATGACGCCGCCGACCCCGTAGATGAGCAGGTTGCGCTGCAGAATCTTCGCCGCGCCGAGCGGCCGGAACTTCACGCCGCGCAGGGCCAGCGGAATCAGCAGGATGATGATGATGGCGTTGAAGATCACCGCGCTGAGGATGGCGCTCTGCGGCGAGGCAAGTGCATGACGTTCAGCGGCGCGATCTGCGGGAAACGTGACGAGGAGCATGGCCGGGATGATGGCGAAATACTTGGCCACGTCGTTGGCGATGCTGAAGGTCGTCAGCGCGCCGCGGGTGATGAGGAGCTGCTTGCCGATCTCGACGATCTCGATCAGCTTCGTCGGGTTCGAGTCGAGGTCGACCATGTTGCCGGCCTCCTTCGCGGCCTGGGTGCCGGTGTTCATGGCCACGCCCACGTCGGCCTGGGCGAGCGCGGGGGCGTCGTTGGTGCCGTCGCCTGTCATGGCCACCAGGTGGCCGCCCTCCTGCTCCTTGCGGATGAGCGCGAGCTTGTCCTCCGGCGTCGCCTCGGCCAGGAAGTCGTCCACGCCGGCCTCCTTGGCGATGGCGGCGGCGGTGAGCGGGTTGTCGCCGGTGATCATGACGGTGCGGATGCCCATGGCGCGGAAGCGCTCGAAGCGCTCGGCGAGGCCGCCCTTCACGATGTCCTTGAGGTAGATCATGCCGAGAACGCTTCTCGTTTGTCGCGACGACCAGCGGCGTGCCGCCCAGGCCGGAGATCGCGTCCACATCGGCCTTCACCGCCATCGGGCAGCTCGCGGCCGGTGAAGGTCGCGCACCTGGCCCGCGGCGCCCTTGCGGTACTTCGTGCCGTCGATATCCACGCCGCTCATGCGGGTCTGCGCCGTGAACGGGACGAACACCGCGCTCGGGCATCTCGCTGCAACTCGCGGCCGCGCAGGCCGTATTTCTCCTTTGCCAGCACCACGATGCTGCGGCCCTCCGGCGTCTCGTCGGCGAGCGAAGCAAGCTGCGCCGCCTCGGCCAGCGCCTCCTTGGTGACGCCGGGCGCGGGCATGAACTCGGCGGCCTGGCGGTTGCCAAGCGTGATCGTGCCGGTCTTGTCGAGCAGGAGCACATCCACGTCTCCGGCCGCTTCCACCGCGCGGCCGCTCATGGCCAGGACGTTCTTCTGCACGAGCCGGTCGATGCCCGCGATGCCGATGGCGCTGAGCAGGCCGCCGATGGTGGTCGGGATCAGGCAGACCAGCAGCGCCACCAGCACCGTGATCGAGAAATCGACGCCCGAGTAGATGCCGAACGCCTTCAGCGAGATGAGGACGACGAGGAAGATGATCGTGAGCGCCGAGAGCAGGATGGTCAGCGCGATCTCGTTCGGGGTCTTCTGGCGCTTGGCGCCTTCCACCAGGCCGATCATGCGGTCGAGGAACGTCTCGCCGGGATTCGCCGTGATCCGGATCTTGATGACATCCGAGAGCACGCGGGTGCCTCCGGTGACGGCGCTGCGGTCGCCGCCGCTCTCGCGGACGACGGGCGCCGATTCGCCGGTGATGGCGGATTCGTCCACGGTGGCCGCGCCCTCGATGATCTCGCCGTCGCCCGGGATGAATTCGCCGGCCTTCACGACCACCATGTCGCCCTTGCGCAACTGGCTCGGAGGCGACCTCTTCGAGCTTCGCCGCCGGCGTTGATGCGGTTCGCCTTCGTCTCGGTCCGCGCCTTGCGCAGCGTCTCGGCCTGCGCCTTGCCGCGGCCTTCGGCCATCGCTTCCGCGAAGTTGGCGAAGAGCACGGTGAACCACAGCCAGAGCGTGATCTGCAGCAGGAACCCGAACGGTGCGCCCTGGCCGCCAAGGAACAGCAGGACGGTGGTGATGACCGCGCCGACCTCGGTGACGAACATCACCGGGTTCCTGACCATGTGGCGCGGGTTGAGCTTCTTGAACGATTCGCCGATGGCGGGGACGATGATCGCCGGATCGAAGATGGAATGTGTTTTGGCAGCCATAGATTGTTATAGTTGGGTGTGGGTGAAGTTGGCTGAGCTTAGAACAGCTTTCCGGCGTGCATGAGGAAGTGTTCGACGACGGGGCCGAGCGACGAGCGCGGGCAAGAAGTTGAGCGCGCCGACCAGGAGGATCGTGCCGACGAGGAGGCCGTGAAGAGCGCGCCGGAGACCGGGAAGGTGCCGGCGCTCTCGGCGACGAGCTTCTTGCGCGCCAGGGAGCCGGCCAGCGCCAGGATCGGGATGATCATCGCGAACCGCCCGAAGAGCATCGCGAAGGCGAGCGTGGTATTGTACCAGGGCGTGTTCGCGCTGATGCCCGGCGAAGGCGCTGCCGTTGTTGCCGGTGGCCGAGCTGTAGGCGTAGAGGATCTCGCTGAAGCCGTGCGGGCCGCTGTTGTTCGTGCCGTCGCGTCAGCGCTCCGGTGGCGTCCGGCGGCCCCCACTTGTTCACGCACGCCCAGGCGGAGAAGCCGAGGATGGAAAACGCCAGGATCAGGATGACGAACGAGGCCATCTTCATCTCGTACGGCTCGATCTTCTTGCCCGAGATACTCGGGGGTGCGCCCCACCATGAGGCCCGCGATGAACACCGCGATGACGACGTAGACGAGCATGCCGTAAAGGCCGGCGCCGACGCCGCCGAAGACGACCTCGCCGAGCTGGATGTTGAACAGCGGGACGAGGCCGCCCAGCGGCGTGAAGGAATCGTGCATCGCGTTCACCGCGCCGCAGGAGGCGTCGGTGGTGATCGTGGCGAACAGAGCGCGGAGTTGAAGATGCCGAAGCGGACTTCCTTGCCCTCCATGTTGCCGTCGGCCGGGTCGACGCCGAGCGCCGCAGGACTGCGGGTTGCCCGCGGCCTCATAGTGCCAGCAGACCAGGACGCCGCCGAAGAAGAGCAGCGAACATCGCCGCCCAGACGGCCCAGCCGTGGCCCTGGTTCTTCACCATGCGGCCCAGGTAATAAGTCAAGCGCGCTCGGGATGGCGAAGATCGAGAGCATCTGGAGGAAGTTCGAGAGCGGCGTCGGGTTCTCGAACGGATGCGCGGCGTTGGCATTCATGTAGCCGCCGCCGTTCGTCCCGAGCATCTTGATCGCGACCTGCGAGGCCATCGGGCCCTGGACGATGGTCTGAGTTTCGACCTTCTGGTCCACCATCACCGGGCTTGCCGTCCGCGCCGTTGACCGGCGTTCCCCTTGTCGTCCACCTTCGGGACCTGGATGGTGAACGGCTCGCTGAGGCTGGCGGTGTCGTACGGCTTGAAATTCTGGATCATGCCCTGCGAGACGAGGACGATGGCAAACACGACGCAGACGGGCAGCAGCAGGTAGTAAGTGACGCGCACGAGATCCACCCAGAAGTTGCCGATGGTCTTCGCCGTGTGCCGCGCGATGCCGCGCACCAGCGCCGCGGCGATGGCGATGCCGACCGCCGCGGAGAAGAAGTTATGGATGCGCCAGCGCCACCATCTGCGAGAGGTAGCTCATGGTGCTCTCGCCGCCGTAGCTCTGCCAGTTGGTGTTGGTGGTGAAGCTCGCGGCCGTGTTGAAGGCGAGGTGCTCGGCCAGGTCCGCCAGCTTCTGCGGGTTCAGCGGCAGGAGCGGCCTGCAACCGCAGGATGGCGTAGGTGAAGAGCATGGAGACGAGGCTGAAGACCAGCATCGCGAGTGGTGTAATGCTTCCAGTCCTGCTCCTTTTTGCGGATCGACGCCGATGAGCTTGTAGGTGAGCCGCTCGAAGCGGCCCGACCACGGGGTCGAGGAAGGTCTTCCCTTCGCCGTCCAGCACCTTGCAGAGGTACAGGCCCAGCGGCTTGGTGATGGCCAGCAGGACGCCGACGTAGAGGATGCAGTTGAATCCAGCCTGAACTATTCATAAGAGTGAAATGGTTAAAATTTTTCCGGGCGAATGATCGTGAAGAGCAGATAGGCGATCAAAAGAAGCGCGATGATTCCGACGATGATGTTTTGCATGAGGTTAAAGGGGGTTCAGACCTTTTCGCAGGCCCAGATGAAAACGAGCATGAGGGCGAAAAAGCCGATGGAGGCCAGGATGTAGTAGGATGTCAGTCATTAGGGTGTGGTTTTTGGTTGAGGTGAAGGGTGGGCGGCTAGCCTCCGAGGTTCACGGGCTCCTCGCTGGAGCCATAATGGAAGAGCTCGAAAAGGCGCCGCATGTTCTGCTGGGCGGGCGAGAAGTTCTTGTCGGCCTTTATCGCCTGGCCGTAGTATTTGCGTGCGCCGTCGAAGTCCTCCCGCATCTCGTAGAAGACGCCCGCGAGGTTGTATGCCTCCGCGGACCCGCTGTTCAGCTCGAGGGCGCGGATGAGGTGTTCCTTCGCCCCGTTGAAATCGCGCAGGTTGATCAATCGCTTCGCCGCATAGAGATGCGTATGAAAATCATCGCCGCTCGAGGCGGCGGCCCGCGTCCTTGCCGACGTTCTCGGGCGACGAGGCGTGCCGTTCCACCACCTCCTTCACGACCCGGCGCAAGAGCTCGGGGGTGAGCGGCTTTTCGAGGAAATCGATCGCGCCCAGCTTCATGGCGCGCACCGCGTTCGGCACGCTGCCGTAGGCCGTGATGATCACGACGGGGATGGTCAGCCCTTTCTTGCGCATCTCCTCCAGGAGGACGAGGCCGTCCTTCTCGGGCATGCGGAGATCGAGGATCGCAAGGCTGAAATCGCTGGCATCGAAAGCCTGGAAGGCTTCGGTCGCCCCGTCCGCCTCGCACACGTCGTAGCCCTCGGTCTCGAGGGTGATGCGGTAGCCGAGGCGCACATTGGGTTCGTCGTCGACGATGAGGATGCGTTTCTTTTTCATAGGGTTGCTCCGGTCTTCGCCGCGGCTGCGGCGGGAAGGTTGAAATAAAATTCGGCCCCATGCCCGGGCTGGCTGTGGACGCCGATGACGCCCCCCTGCGCGGTCACGATCTCCTTGGCGATGGCGAGCCCGAGCCCGACGCCGTTCTTCTCGCCGCCCGGCATGCGGAAGAAGCGGTCAAAGAGCCGCCCCTGGAACTCGGGCGGGATGCCCGGCCCCTGGTCGATGACGGAGAAGCGGACGCGGCGGGCCTCGTCGGGGTCCGTCGCGGCCTGGAGCGTGACGGTGTCCCCCGCCCTGCTGTATTTGAGAGCGTTGGAAACGAAGTTCGAAAAGACATGGGAGAGCTGCCCCTGGTCAACGGAGACGGAGGGGAGGTCCTCGGACGCCTTGGAGACGAGCTTGATGCCCCGGTTCTCGACCAGGTCGCGCATGTCGCGGACGATCTCCTCCAGAAGTTCTCCGGCCGGGATGGTCTGCAGGGGGGAGCCGCTCCTGCCCTCCTCCAGCCGGGCGAGGTCTAGCAGGTCGTTGATCATGCGCAGGAGGCGCTCGGAGTCCTCGCGCGCGGCGAGCAGCAGCTCCGTCTGCTTGCCGTTTAACGCGCCGATCCGCTCCTCCAGCAGGAGGTGGAGCCCCATGCGGATGCTGGTGAGCGGCGTCTTGAGTTCGTGGCTGACGGTGGAGACGAGGTTGGTCTTCACCTCGTCCAGGAGGCGGAACCGGGTCACATCCTGGAGGATGACCGCCGCGCCAAAGAGGTTCCCGACCTCATCGCGCATCCCGATGACGCGCGGCAGCAGGAATGTCTCCCGCTCGTCCACCCGCAGGCAGAGGGCCCTTTCAAAGCTCGCGGGCACGTAATCCTCCCCACCCTTCAGGACGCGTTCGACCTCCACCTGCACGGCGCCGGGGAGCGCGCTCCGGAGGTCGAGTTTCGCGAAGAGCCTGTCCGCGGCGGGGTTGGTGAAGTCGATGCGGCCCTCGGACGAGAGCGCGATGATCGGGTCTGGGAAGGCGGAAAAGGTGATCTCCGTCATCTGCCGGGCCTGGAGGATCTGGTCGCTGGTGACGCGGCGGTACGAACGGAGTTTGGCGGCCATCTTGTTGAAGGCGTCGGCGAGCTCGCCGAGTTCGTCCCTGGACTCGACCGGTACGATCTGATCCAGCCGGCCCTCGCCGAGCTCCCTGGAGACGGCGGTCAGCGCATGGATCGGCTGCAGGATGGAGCGCTGCAGCCTCAGCGCGAACAGCGTGGCGATTCCCAGCCCGAGGATCACCGCGAAGACCATGTAGCGCGTGGAACGGGCGCTCCCCTCGCGGGCCTCGCGGTCGGCCGCGATCATATTCGTCTCGTTCAGGAGGATGATCTCCTGGGCGGTGTCCTTGATGGAAGTGAAAGTCGGCAGCAACTCCGCGAAATACATCGTGCGGCGCGCCGCCACGTCCGGCGTCTTCCAAAACGCCGCGGCGCCGGCGGCATACTGTGAAAGGAGCGCCCGCACTTTCTCGGCGGCTTCCTTCTCGCCCGGGAGGGTGATGTTATGGAGCTCGGCATCCAGGCTTACTCCGAACGCCTTCTGGTTCTGCTCGTAGAGCTTGCGGCCCCGTTCCTCCTCGCCGACCAGCGAGAACGAGAGCGAGGAGTCCATCCGCTCGGCGGCTTCCTTCATCTCCTGGCCCGCCACGACGCTGCGGAAATTCTCCTTGAGGATGACATCCACGCTGTTGCCAAGCTTGGTAAACAAGGTGACGGCATAGATGCCCATGACCAGCAGGAGGACAAAAAGGGGCGCGAGCCCGAAAAGGATGCGTTTCTTCATGTCCAAAAAATTGTGGGTCGGGCCGGCGGCTGACGAGTGCTTTGGCTTGCGCGGAACGAACTCACGGGGATGTTCTTAGCGCGTGGCGTGCCAGGGAGTTGCCATGAGACGTAACCATCTCCCTATGAATTACTTGCGAATCTCACCCCCGAGGGGGGCGCCTTCAAGATTCATGCAAATTGCAGGATGCGGCATTTCCAGCCGTGCAAAATGCAAACTCGGGGGCGGAGACAGTAGGCCGCGCCAACGGCGGGAGGATCGGCGAAAAAAGCGGAGCGGACGCTCCCTACTTCAAGGTGCCTTCGCGGAGCGCCTTTTCGATCTCACCGCAGAGCCGGTCGTGCTCTTCCTTGGTGATGAGATCGTGGTTTGCCAGGGCGCAAACATAGCCGCGCCCGTAATCAGCGTTCGGGCAAGGATGCTGATCCGTGTGTCGTGGCCATAAGCCGCAAGAGACTGCGAGTGGATCGATGACTATCCTGAGGTCGAACATTGCAACCGCGCCTTCCGTACCGGGCCTACCAGAGAATCGATTCGAATCCTACAAATGCGGGTGATTATCAATCCCATCATATAAATGATAGATTTATTGACTATAGTAAATACTGTCAAGCATTTAAATTGTAGCCGGATTCCGCACACCGTAGCCCTGCCGAAAGGCCAGACAAATAGTTTATCTCGCTGTCAGGAGCGACAGAATGGATTTCTGCGCGTGCAGACGGTTTTCAGCCTGATCGAAGATCGTTGCTGCATGCGCCTCGAAGACATCCTCGGCGATCTCCTTGCCCCGGTAGGCGGGAAGGCAGTGCATCACCATGCAGCCCGGCGCGGCCTCGCGGAGGACTGCGGCGTTGATCTGGTAGCGCCCGAGCTGGGCGTTGCGGTAAGCGGCCTCATCCTCTTTCCCCATGCTCACCCACACGTCCGTATAGAGGATGTCCGCACCCGCGGCGGCCGAACGGATGTCGTCGGTGCAAAGAATGCTGGCCCCCGTCTGGGTGAGAAAGGCGGGATCCGGCTGGTAGGCGAAGGGAGCGGCGATGCGCAGTTCCAAGTGCAGCCTCGCGGCGGCCCATATCCAGGAACGGGCGACATTGCAGAGGCCGTCGCCCAGGAAGCAGATCGACTTTCCCTCCAGCGTCCCGAGCCTTTCGCGAATGGTGAGGAGATCGGCCAGAATCTGGCAGGGATGCTCCTGGTCCGTGAGGGCGTTGATCGTCGGCAGCCCGCTGAACTCCGCAAATTCCTCGATGTCGCTCTGCGCGAACGTCCGGATGACCGCCCCGTGGATGATCCGGCCCAGGACGCGCGCGGTATCCTTTACCGGCTCGCCGCGGCCGATCTGGGAGTCCGCCACCGACAGGAAGAGAACGTTCCCCCCAAGCTCGCGGATGCCGACCTCGAAACTGACCCGGGTGCGGGTGGAAGACTTGCTGAAGAGGAGCGCCCACGACTGGCCTTGCAAGGGCTGCGCCTCCCGCTTGCCGCGCCCGGCCTTCAAGGCCACGGACAGGTCCAGGATTTCGGTGATCTCGGACGCGGAGAGTGCTTCGATGGAGAGTAGGTTTTTCATCCGAAATTCAGGAGCGGGAGAGTACCTAAATTTTACGCGAAGTGGAACCCGTAATTTTACGATGTTGTTACGCGGCAGGAATCGCCGGGAGGCACGCCCGCAGGCGACCGGGAATCAGATGGACGAGAGGACTCCGCGAAGGATCTCGACGGCTTCGTCGATCTCGGCGCGGGTGACATTGAGCGGTGGGAGCCACCGCAGGGCGCGCGCGCCGGAAGGGACGCTCAAGAGGCCCGCTGCCTGGAGCCGGGCGACGAAGGCGAGTGCCAGCGGACGACTGCCGGCCTCCGGGAGGGTCGTCGCCGCGGAAAGCTCGATGCCGATGAGGAGACCGACGCCCCGGATCTCCTGGATGTGCGGAGAGCCGATGGCTTTCAGCTCCCGCACGGCGTAAGCGCCGAGCTCCCGGGCGTTGGAAAGGAGGTTCTCCTCCTCGATGACGCTCAGGACTTCGCTCGCGACCGCGCACGCGAGCGGCGTTCCCCCGAATGTCGTCCCGTGCGACCCCGGCCCGAGCAGCGTGGAAAGGGGAATGGCGCCCCCCTTCTTCAGAGAGACGCTGCGATCCGAAACCCAGATCGCCCCCATCGGGAAACCCCCGGCGATCCCCTTCGCCCAGCTCACGGCGTCAGGCAGGAGGTCATTGCCCGCGAGGGTTTTCCAGCCACACCAGCCGCCCGTCCGGCCGAGTCCGCACTGGATCTCGTCGAACAGCAGGAGGAGGCCGTGGTCATCGCAGATGCTCCGCAGGGTTCGCAGGAAATGGGCGTCCGCCGGCCAGATGCCGCTTTCGCCCTGGATCGGCTCGACCAGGATGGCGGCGGTGCGCGGCGTGATGGCCGCCAGCAATGCGGGCGCATCATTAAAAGGAACATGGCTGAAGCCGGCCACCGCGGGCTCGAAGCCGTTCTTCACCTTCTGCTGGCCGGTGGCCGCGATAGCCGCCAGCGTCCGGCCGTGGAACGAGCCGTCGAACGTGATGACCTCGAAGCGGCTCTGCTCCGCTTCGACCCATTCGCCCACCGTGTGTTTCGGCGGAGGCGGCAAGGTCTCATTGCCAAACTTGCGGGCGAGCTTGAAGAGCGCCTCGTTCGCTTCCGCGCCGCTGTTGCAGAAAAAAATCTTCCCCGGGGCGCCGGTGAGCTCGACGAGTTTCCGGGCGAGGAGCCCCTGCGGCCTGGTATAGTACAGGTTCGAAGTGTGGACGAGAATCTGCGATTGCCGGTTAAGCGCCTCCGTCATGCGCGGATGCGAATGCCCGATCGAGCAGACGGCGATGCCCGCGCCGAAGTCGAGATATTCCTTCCCCTCCTCGTCCCAGACACGGCAGCCGCTCCCGCGCGCGACCCGGAAGTCGAAACGTCCATACGTGGGCATGACGTATTCCGCGAAGAGCTCGGAAGTCGACGGTGTAAGGGACTCGGTGGACTCGTGCATGGCCGCCCGCGGGCTCAGGGGAGGATTTCCGTGCCGACCCCGGAATTGGTAAAAATCTCGAGCAGGATCGAGTGCGGGATGCGCCCGTCGATGAGGTGCACCTTCCCGACGCCGTGTCCGAGCGCGGACGTGGCAGAACGCACCTTGGGGATCATGCCTCCTTCGATGACCTCGTCCTCGAGGAGCTTTTCGATCATCTCACGGTTCACGGACGGGATGAGCGAATCCTTCTCGCGCGGGTCGCGCATGATGCCGAGGACATCGCTCAGGAAGATGAGCTTGGCCGTCTTGAGGGCGCCCGCGACCGCGCCGGCGGCGAGGTCTGCGTTCACGTTCAACACGACGCCGCTTTCGTCCTGGGCGATGGGCGAGACGACCGGCAGGGTCTCGGCCTCGATGGCCTTCTGGATTTCCGTGAGGTCGGTCTCGAATATCTCGCCGACGAAACCCATGTCGATGCCGGTATTCTTCCCTTCCGTCTGCGGGGGGAGCTTGTGCGCCTTAAAGACGCGTTTGCCGGAGATGCCGACGGCCCGTCCGCCGAATTCGTTGAGCACCGAGACAATCTTCGGGTTAATAACGTTATCCAGCACGTCCTCGACGATGCGGATGGAGGCCTCGTCGGTGACCCGCAGGCCGTTGACGAATTTCGACTTGAGGCCCGCCTCGCGCATGCGGCTGGTGATGGCCTTGCCGCCGCCGTGGAAGAGCACCGGGTTGATGCCGACCGCCTCGAGGAAGACAATGTCCCGCAGCATCCTTTCGACGACGTGTTCGTCCTCCATGGCGCTGCCGCCATATTTGATGACGAAGAGCTTGCCGCGATACTTCTGGATATACGGGAGCGCCTCGATGAGGGCCTCGGCCCGCGCAAGTGTGGTTTCGAACGACATTCAGTTCACTCCCCCATATTCAACTCGACGTATTTGACAGTGAGGTCGGTCGTGTAAACAGAGTATTCGGCGGAGCCCAGTTGAAGGTCTATGGTAATCTTAAATCGCTCGTTCGCAACCACCTCCCGCAGCTTCGAGAGCGGAGTCCGGCTCGGCATGCCGTTCTTCACCGCGATGACGCCGTCGTAGTAAACGTCCACCATCTCTTCGCGGACGCGCGCGCTCGAATAGCCGATGGCGTCCAGGATTCGGCCCCAGTTCGGGTCGCCGCCGAACCAGGCGCACTTCACGAGAGTCGAACGCGCCACGGCGCGCGCCGCCTTGCGCGCATCCTGGAACGTGGCCGCGCCTTTGACGTGGACATCGACGAGTTTGCTGATGCCCTCCCCGTCCTCGACGATCATGCGCGACAGGCACGAGGTGACATAATTCAACGCCCTCTGGAAAAGGTCGAACCCGGGCGACGAAGCGGTGAGCGGGGGATTTCCAGCAAGGCCGTTCGCGAGAAGGATGACGGTGTCGTTCGTGCTCATGTCGCCGTCGATCGTGATGCGGTTGAAGGATTGCTCGACCGCGACGGAGAGCGCCTTTGCGAGGTCTTTCTTGCCGATGGCGGCGTCGGTCGTCAGGAAACAGAGCATCGTCGCCATGTTCGGGTCGATCATCCCCGCGCCCTTCGCGATGCCGCCGAGGCGGATGGTTTCGCCGTTGAGGACGATCTCGACGGCGACCTCTTTCGGGAAGGTGTCGCTCGTCATGATCGCGCGGGCGGCCTTCAGACTCCCGTCGTCGCGCAGGAGCTTCGGCAGTTTGCGGATCGTCTCCTCCATCTTCGCGATGGGGAGCGGCACGCCGATTCTCCCGGTGGAGCCCACCAGAACCTGGGTGGCCTTCACCCCGAGCGAGGCGGCGGCGGCTTTCGCCATCCTCTTGGCGTGCTCGATTCCCTCCAGGCCGGTGCAAGCGTTCGCGTTCCCGCTGTTCGCGACGATGGCGCGAATCTCGGCGCTGCGCAGGTGGGCGGCGGATACTTTCACCGGTGCGGCTTTTACCTTGTTCGTGGTGAAGGTGGCCGCCGCCACCGAGGGGCTGGAGGAGTATATCAATGCGATGTCCGGCTTGTCGGCGTTCGCCTCCTTGATCCCGCAATAGCAGGAGGCCGCGAGGAACCCTTTGGGAGCGGTGACGCCTCCGCAGACCTGGATGAAAGGTGCGCCCATGCCGATGCGCTCTTCTAGAGCGAGGCGGCCTCGTCCCAGCCGCGCATGATGTTCAGACACTGGATCGCCTGGCCCGACGCGCCCTTCACGAGATTATCGATCGCACTCAAGAGGATGACGCGGCCCGTGCGGGGATCGTGCCGCCAGGCGACATCGATGAAATTCGTGTGCGCGACGTTCTTGATGTCCGGATACGAATTCTCCCCGAGCAGCCGGACGAACGGCTCCCTGGCGTAGGAAGCGTTCATGGCTTCGGTGATCTGCGCCGCCGAGACTCCCGCCACGGGCATGGCGTATGTCGTGGTGAGGATGCCGCGGCTCAACGGCACGAGGATCGGCGTGAAATTAATGGTGACCTTCTTGTCCGCGGCGGCCGTAAGCTCCTGCTCGATCTCCCCGATGTGCCGGTGTTTCGGCACCGAGTAGGCGCGCGCGCTTCCGCTGCACTCGACGAATGAATAGTCCAGGTCCGCCTTGCGGCCTGCCCCGCTCACGGCGCTCAAACTCGTAATGACGATGCTCTCTGGTTCCAGAAGCCCGCGCTGAAGCAAAGGGCTAAGCGGGATGATGGCGCTCGTGGGATAACACCCGGGAGCCGCGATGAAATCCCCATTCCGGATCTCCTCGCGCCGAATCTCGGGCATGCCATACACGCTGCGCCGCAGCAGCTCCGGCGCGGGATGCGCGGCCCCGTAATACTCGCGGTATGCATCGGGATCTTTCAACCGGAAGTCCGCGCTGAGGTCGATGACCCTCAGACCCGCCTCCAGCAGCGCCCCGGCGAACTCCGCGGCGACCCCGTGGGGCAGCGCGAGAAATACCGACTGCGCCCCCGAGGCCACGACGGCGGCCGCCTCCGAAGGCACGAACTTCAGCGCGCCAAATCTCTCCTGGCGAAAGCGCGGATAGATGGCTTCCAGAGGCTTGCCCGCATTCTGCCGGGAGGTCAGGCAGACGAGCTCTGCGGCCGGATGGCGCGACAGAAGCCGGACCAATTCTTCCCCTGAATAACCCGTGGCCCCCACTACGGCGACCTGTTCAACATTCATCGGTGCGAAAGATAGAACCCTCGCGCCAAAATGAAAACATTCAAATTTTCGGAGCCCCCGTGAGATGCTGGTGAAGCTTCGCCGCGGAAACGCCGGCCGGGGGATTGGAAACCCCCTGCCGGCGGCGAACTCAAAGGGCCTTTCGAGCCCGCGTTCCCTCGGTTATTCCCGGACGGCCTTCAGGGAGCCCGCGTTGAAGAGCCTGATCATCAAAAAGCTGGCCATCACAATCCATGTGCCGGGCTCCGGCGCCGCCAGGACGTTCCCGTTACGAGCAGCAAAGGTGGTTGTTACAGAGCCAGTGGCCGTCGTGAACTCGTGGGAGTACGGATACGAGCCGTTCACACCCGTATACAGTTCATAGGTATTCTCGCCGTTGGAGAAAAAGTTGATCTCGCGGCCCCGCCCTTCCGGCGTGGAGCCAGGAGCATTTCCGCCGAAACCCAGGAGCCCGGGATTCGTGACTACGGGGCGGCCGCCGGGGAAAACCAGGTTGTCATAAATGAAGAGGCCGGTCGGGCTGAGACTGGCATTCGGAGCCGTCGGGCTGGCGAACAACTTGTAGTCGCCGGAGATGTTATCCGCGGCGGGCGCGTCGATGTTCAGATTGCCGGAAGTCGCCAGGAAGGCGCCGGGGTTATTAAAGAGCGGCGTGACGTTGAGCGTCGCATTGCCTGTGACCGCGCCGTTGGAATCCTCGTAGCCAAATCGAAGGGAAAGGATCGCGGCGTGCGCGGCGCTGGGTGCCATCGCTAAGCTGGCGAATGCGAGCAGGATCAGCCTGTAATATTGCAAACGCTTGCGTTTTCCGCCCGCCTCCGTGCTGGAACGAAGGATGGGCGAGGATGTATCAGATTTTTTCATGTTCGCTGTAAAAGCACCCCTGGTGCCAAACCGGGTAAATTTCTTAAAAATCATAACTACCAGAACGATAGCGGCCTCTACGCACCCATCTTTTGCCGATAAGTGATCTGACGCCATGCATGCACGATGCAAATGCAATGCGGGCAAACACCTGAGCGGCCGGTGTTCAACTTGTAGCTCGCAGGCTTGCGCGGTAGCCTTACCTTCGCTCCCCAATGTTATCATGAAACAACCCGTTCTCTGGCTATTGGCTATTCTCGTTACGCTGTCGTCGTTACGCTCGCAAGGCGCGCCCGCCTTCCACCGATTCGAGAAGGACATCGAGGCCTTCGAGGCTCAGGATAAAATCGACCCTCCGCCGAAGGGCGCGATCCTCTTTGCGGGCGATTCCACATTCACCAAATGGAAGACCATCCACGAAGATCTCCGCGGCTACAGCGTCATCAACCGCGGCTTCGGCGGTTCGGAGATGCCGGACCTGCTCTTCTTCGCGGATCGCATCGTCATCCCCTACAAGCCGCGCCTGATCGTCGTGCAGGAAGGCGGGAACGACATTCACGGCGGCCGCACGCCCGAACAACTCATGGCAGACACCAAAGGCTTTGTCGAAAAGGTGCGCGCTGCGCTTCCCGGCGTTCCCATCCTGCTCGACAGCATCACGCCGAACCCCGCTCGATTCAACGAACTCCCGGCGCGCATAAAAGCGAACCGGCTCCTGAAGGAATACGCCGCCTCCCAAAAGAATGTCACCTACGTGAACCTTTTCGACCCCTTCCTGGGCACGGACGGAAAGCCCCGGGAAGAGCTGTTCGTCGCAGACCACGTCCACCCCAGCCACGCCGGATACGAAGTGCGCGTAAAAATCCTCGAACCCCTCATGGGCCCGCCGGACCATCGATGACGGCTGTAACTCCCTCCATCTTATCGAGAATCGGAGCCGAAGGCCCGTTCGAGTCATCAAAATGCCAGGGAGGGGACTCGAACCCCTAAGGATTGCTCCACCAGATCCTAAGTCTGGCGCGTCTGCCAATTTCGCCACCCTGGCCGATCTGATAGTGAGGGACTTACGCAGTAATTGAACCTATTGAATGACGCTGTGCTAGCGCCTGTGCTAGAGTAATGGCGTGAAAATTCAGGAAGCGTAAAGAAACCTCGCGAAACAGTCGCTGATACCACCCCGATTCGGCGGTTTCAGCGAATCCTCTAGCACAGCCTCCAGCACAAACGGTCACGCGGCCAAGTTTATCAGCGTCCGCGACTCACGCAATCGAAGAGTGCCTGGACTGCATACCCGGAATGGCCGCTTTTACGCGCAACTCTGGATTGACCGTGGGCGACAGCAAGAAGACCGAATGGGTATCCTCCTGCTGAAAATGAAGGCACGCCGCGCCCCGGATTGCTCTTGGCTTTTCCCTCCCCGCAACGCGGGGAACGCGATTTAAACGCCCACAGTTTTCGCGAAAGCCTCAAAATGGCTCGGAAAGCGGCAGAGCTGCCCTGGGTTGGCTTCCATGACTTGCGGCACTGCTTTTGCAGCGTGTGCGTGATGGCTGGTATTGATTTCACGACCATCGCCGCATGGCTGGGTCACAAAGACGGCGGGATTCTCGTGGGCAAGGTTTATGGCCATTTGCTCGATGAGCATCGCTCAAAAGCGGCGAGGGAGGTGCATTTCGGCCTTTCGCTGGTGCCCACCGGGACAGGTGGAAACTGATTCGAGGTAAAGAGGAGAATCGCGCGGCCAATTCGGCTCATGGCCTACGTCTTGAGTGTCCATAAAGATGGAAAATCCGATTCTCAAAAAGCATCTGGATGGGATAAGATCAAGCTACGCGAGCCGGTTACGAGAGCCAAAATAATGCCAGAGAAACTACCAAAGGGTTGGGTGAAAACGACGCTCGGCGCCCGGTCGAATACGCTCAAGACGCTATGATTGCGATCGATCCGTTTTGATGACTTCATTTCATGCTAAGCGACCTTGCTAAAAACCTGTTCGGCAGGTCCAGCGCCGAACGTCCGGAAATGCCTTACTCGGCGGCTCTGACATGCAGGCGCGCGGAACTCACCGCTCGCATTGCGGCTGTTCCTTGGGGCGAGTATCGAACGGCATATGGGCCTGCCACGGATGTTGCCGCGCTGCTGGAACAACTTCTATTCGACACGGAGCGCCGTGCGGATCAAGCTGCGGGGCATTTGCTGTGTGCCTTATGCCATCAGGATGTGGAAGTTGATTCGGCCGCTCTTCCTTGTTCACCGTTTCTGCTGCTGGCCTTTGAGCACGCCAGCGAGGACCTCGCGACTTCCCTGCTTGACTTGATTTACAGGCTCATTACTTGCGATGCTTGCGCAAGCGATCCTAACAGGGATGAATGGATGCCCCTTCTGCGACACTCCTTTCTCGCGGCAGCATCCACGTTCGTACCCTACGTTGGCCACCCAAACCTTCAAATTCGCAAGTATGCCGAGGACATTGTTCGTGAACTCCACAAAGACGAGCGTAACGCGTGACACCCCTTAATGAAGCCTCACATATTAACTCTCCTGCTTGTCCAGCTTTGCTGTGCGACCATGGTCCGAGCGAAAGATTATCCGCTTATCGAAAAACTTCCGGAGAGGCTTGCCGATGCGGAGACACAAGGCCACAAGGGTTGGGACTCCGGCGTGACTGCGGTTATGAAGAAAGCAACGTATCGTTTCAACGATGCTCTAACTGCAATGATCAAAGACTTGGTGAGCGCGTATTATCCCAAGGGATTTGTTTCCAAAGAAGAAATCGATGGCTATCTCAAAGCGCTTTATACCATGCGCCGATTTAAGCAGAACGCCGCGAATCCCGCGGGCGAGTTTCAGGGCACGGCGGCAAGTCTTGAAGTTCCCGCCGACGTGAGCGGGGATTTGGAGAACACCATTTCAGACATGGTTAATGCGATTGTTACAGAGGATCCCAAGTTTGACTACAAGGGATGGAAGAAGAGATGGCAAAATTCCTTGGGAATTTACAAATGAGCTTTTACATAACACCAGTTCGCAGACTCTGCCTCGTGCGTGCCGTCAGTTTCTTTGTGCTCGCGCTTGGTTTGGGTGCGTTTTCCTTCACCCCCGACGTGGATGATTTCGGGCGGAATGGTTGTTATGTGGGGGCCGGGGTTTGCGCGCTCGTGAGCCTATTCAACCTCTGGAAGGCGCGGAGGACTCCCGCGGAAGCGACTGTTACCACGATCCCTGACCTTGCCCCCGTTCCCACGCAAATTCACTTCTATCGCCGGATGCTATGGAGTTCCGCCATTGCATTCCCGGCCTTGACGGCATGGGTTGCATACGACCTGCACCAACTGGAGTCCGGTGCGGAGAAGGAAGCCAGCATCTGGGCGCCATTGGTTCCTATTTACGAGCACTTTGGTTACTGGCCGACTGTGATTTCGCTGCCCATCCTTGGCATTGTCTGCTGTGCTGTTTTCATCCACAAGCTCCACAAGCTTCGTAAGCTCGCTACAGATGACTCACCCGGAGGCGCCTGATTAACTGCCTACGCCGGCTCTCCCAGACTTAAAGGCAAAAGCGAAGAACGCCGCAACAGCGATGAAAAAAAAGGCAACGAGATAGTTCCACGCGGGCTTTTCTTTCAGAAAGGTTATCGCAAAGATCACGAACACAGTGAGTGTTACGGCTTCCTGGATTATCTTGAGTTGGAACCCAGAGAACTCCCCGAAACCGATTCGGTTGGCAGGGACAGCAAAACAATACTCGATAGAGGCTATCAGCCATGAGATGAGGATGGCTTTCCACAAAGGCCAAGCATGCCCATATTTTAGATGGCCGTACCATGCGAAGGTCATAAAGATATTTGAGAAGCAAAGAAGAAGAACGGTGCGCATGGTGGATTTTGTTTCTTGGTTTTTGATGGTCAACCGGGTCGGGATGCCCATTGAATTTGCGGACCTGTCTCCGGCATTAATATGGCGAAAAAAGCGAGCGCACAAACGGCGATGACGGCGAGCGTGAAGAAGCCCGTACGGTAGCCGAAAACCTGCACGATGAATCCCGTAAGCAGGTTGCTCATACCTGCACCGACGCCGGTCGCGAGTGCAGTGAGACCTTGGGCGACGTTGAAACGCCCGGTGCCGCGCATTAGGTCGGAGGCGATGATAATGGAAATTACGCCGAAAATCCCGGCGGCCACGCCATCGAGGAGTTGGATGGCAACCACTCCGGCAGGGCTGTCGGTGAACGCAAAAAGCACCCCGCGCACAGGCAGCACGGCGAGCGCGACGAGGAAGATGCTCTTGCGTCCGATGCCGCGATTCATTGCCCAGCCTACCGTTGCCGCCACGCCAATCATCACGAGTTGCGCGGCAATAATGCACGCGCTAAGCGCTGCGGTGTCGGCATGCGGATGGGTTTTCGCAAGTACCTGCCCGGCCATCGGCAGCATCGCGGCGTTGCCGAAGTGAAAGAGAACCACTGACACAAGAAAGACGAGCAGATCGCGGTTTTTAAGGAGATCGCGAAGCGCCATTGGCTTGCTTTTGGAGGGGGCTGACTTTTCGTCATCGGCGCCACCGCGCGCCAACTCGTGATTAATTTCATTTGGCCTGATCAACATAACCACCGGTGCGCTGGCGAGCGCAAAGAAGCAGACGAAGTAAAAAATCCAATGATAGCCGAGCCGTTGCCCAAGCGTTCCTACAAGCCCGGCAGCGGCGAAATTGCCCCCGTGATTGAAGGATTCATTGCGGCTGATCCGCGCCGGCAAACGCTTTCTTCCCACGAGTCCTAGACTGAGAGCCGCGACGGTCGGCGGGATTACGGCAGAAGCGGCCCCTAGCGTCACCTGCGCGGCAATCACCACGGCCAGGTGCGGGAACAGCACAATAAGCAGACATCCGGCGGCAACCATCAAGCCGGACAGTGCCACCAGCAGCCGCTTGGCACGCAAGCTATCGACCAGCATTCCCGCCGGAATCTGACAAACCGCCGCCGCGATGCTCGAAGCCGCCATCGCAACTCCAATCTCCCCAGACTGCCAATGCCGACCACCTTTCAGATAGACGGACAAATAAGGACCAACGCCATCCCGGACATCGGCCATGAAAAAATTAAGTGCATCCAACCCTCGGAGGCTCGAAGTGCTAGGAGGAGACTGCCCAGCCAAGGCATCTGGAAGTTCTTTCATGTTGGCTTCGGGCGTGTTTTTAGATGAGCCAGGGGGGGTAAAAAGTCATACGATTATCGGAGACAAGCACCGGTCTGGCTGCCCAGAGCCTTGCAAAGGGCTACGCGCAAACACTTCCCGCACAACCCAATCACGTCGCGGCTCGCTTCCCGAACGGCGGTTATCCCGGACTTCCATTCCTTCAAATATGGACGGGTCCGTCGTTCTGACTGGGAAGATGCGCCCGGTGAGGTCCGCGCGATTTGATCCCTTTGCCCGAAAAAACAAAAAAAGCGTGGATCGGCAGGTACCCTTTGTCCCTGTCTGTCCAAGGTGCAAAGAGCGCTTTTAGGAAACGTGCAGGCACCGCACAAGCAATCTGCAGTCGTCCTGCAAGCGCTGGCTTGATTGCAATCTCCAACCCCGCAAATGACAGACCTTTGAATTTACCCTCTCTTGGGGGAAAAGGGGAGCGAAACGGAAAGGTTCCATGCCAAAACTCGCCCTGCTTAATGGCATGAACTCGTATCTACAATCCTTGTGCCTTGCTTTCGTCCCTACGCCCGGCGGCGTAGGCTTCAAAGACGCGCCGAATCTCATCACGGACTCGGCGAAACACGGCCAGTTGCACGTCCTCGGCCCCGGTCGCCCGTGCGGGGTCCTCGAAACCCCAATGGTATCGGTTCACCTGACCGGGGAACATGGGACACACCTGATCCGTATCGCCGCAAACGGTGATGACAGTTTCAACAGGCATGCCCAAAAACTCGTCGAGGTGCTTTGACCGATGCTGCGAAATGTCAATGCAGATTTCCTCCATCACGCGAATCGCCAACGGATGCACATATCCGGCTGGCTTGGACCCAGCGCTTGCGACTTCGACTATATCATCGACGGCGGCGCGCAAAATTCCTTCGGCGAGATGACTACGGCACGAATTGCCCGTACAGAGAATCAGGACGAGCGGCCTGTTCATAGTGTCGGAAGTGGCTGTTGAATCGAAGCGCAACAGCAACCCGGTTCCCGGACCCCTCGGCAGGCAGGGATCGAGAGCAACGCCCCTAAGCCCGGCCCCGCCAGATAAATCCAAAGATGCTCCAAATGTCCGCTAACCACGGCGGGCGCGATTGACCGCGCAGGATTCATCGAAGCCCCACATATCGGACCCGCGAACATGGCCTCCAATGCGATCACAGCCCCAATGGCAATGCCTGCCGTGATGCCCTTTTCCTTCGCTCCAGTTGAGACGCTAAGGACAACGAACATCAAAAGAAACGTGAGCACTACTTCCAAGACAAAGCTTTGGCCGACCGCTCCGACCGGCAGCGTTGAACCAAGCCTGCTATCCAGTGGGAATAGCGCACGCAACGTAAGACTTGCCACGAGAGCACCGGCAAGCTGCGCCATGATATATCCTGGCACCCCCCGCCATGGGAACCGCCCGGCAGCCGCGAAGGCTGCCGTCACAGCCGGATTAAGATGCGCCCCACTCACATCCCCCACCGCGTAGATCATTGCCAGCACGATCAAACCGAAAGTCACCGCAATACCTGCGTGGCCGATCTCTCCACCGCTCGCATGGTCTATAATGATCGCACCAGTTCCGGCAAAAACGAGCGCGAACGTCCCGATGGATTCCGCAAAAAGCTTCTTCATGGACCCACGATTTAACCGAAGGCTCAGGCATATTCCAGCAATCAATTTAACACCCACCGAGCGCCGGACCTACGGGTGCGCAGGTTATCAATTCTTGCGGCTCTGACGGAGCCTCGCAGTCAATCAGTGTTTAACGAGGAGACCGTGCCACCCCTGGTAGGCCATATAACTCGCGAGCGTAACGAGCAGAGCGCAGGAAATATACGGCGCTTTGCGCATCAGGTTGCCAAAGCCGGAGAACTTTTTTTCGGCGTGGCCGACGCTCCATGCCGCGACCGCACCGACCGTCACCATCGTAATGGCCAGCCCGAAGCTGAACGCGGCGACAAGAGCGAAGCCGAGCGTGAAGCGCTTAACTTGCATACAGACAATTAGAACCGTGAATGAAGCTGGACACGGCACCAAGCCGCCGGTGAGGCCAAAAAGAACGATCTGCGGCGTTGTGATTTGGCGGTCCTTGAAGCGTTTCTGAATGTCGAGCGCATGGGCCGCTTCGTGCGCGTCCTGAAACTCTTCGCCCGCTGGCAAATCGCCGTGGTCGTGATCGTGCTCGCGGAACTGCGCGGGATACGTGTAGGCGTGTCCGCCGTGTGAAAGCGTGATGGTAAGGTCAAAATCGTGTGGCTCCGGGATGTCGCTGGTAGATTCAAGAACTCCCATTTTTTCGACAAAGGCGAAAATTTGGCGAACGTCCCCACTCCGCACCGTTTCTACAATGACGCTTGATGGCTCCGGAACGAACGCCCTCCCGTGCTCGGAAAACGCGAGCCTGAACACTGGAGGCATATCGGCCTCGGCTACCGAGATACGCACGATGCCATGGCTAGTGTCGATCTGCTTTGCCTGGTCGTGTCCGTGATGCTCGTGAGCGGCAGCGGCCTTGGTATCTCGGCGGGTCCGCCAAAACATCCATATTGCGAGGCTCGCGATTATGACGGCAGACGCGAGTTGGAAGTAGGGTTCGGTCGTCTCGGCATTCCAGCGGCTACCGTATTTCAGGGCGATGGTCGCAAGCACCCAGACGATAACCGAGTGCGAAAAGGCTGCCGAGAGCCCGAGCAGAACCGCCTGCCAAACCTTCCCCCGGATTGCGACGCCGTCCTTTCTGGTCGCCAATTACCCAAGGAACTTTGCGGGCAAAAACGTCCATTTTCCAGAGTAAGATTGCGCTTTACTGAAAAGGAAAGAAATACCCGGAAAACCGTGTTTTCGCAATCCTAGGTCTGGCGCGTCTGCCAATTTCGCCACCCTGGCTCACATCTGAGATACCTACACCGGTTTACCTCGACCGCATAAGGAAGACAATAGCCTCTCAGACGACAAGGCGGAACTTTGAAACCGAAACCAGCCCAGTAAGATCAATGTCCCCTTTCGCCTTGCCAACAACTTGGTGGCGAAAGTAGCGATCCGATTGGCTGGTCAGTTCATTTCGGTGGTGGACGAAGGGGGACCGGCTGGTTCCACGATTGCCTGCCGTCGAACACCGCAGTGAACAGATATGTGAGTTTACCATCCTCGATGAGATACCACGGGCGCTCACGGCGCGTCGCGATGAGGTCTCCGCCCTCGGTCCAACGGATGCTGTGGTCGTAAGCCACGGGGTCGCGCCAGGGCCTCCAGTCGCTCACTCCATCGGGGGAAAACAGATGCGCGCCCCAGCGCTCGTGGCCGGTGATATTGCCAGCGTTGTCCTCGCAGATGACGTGGTATTCGCCGCCGAGCTTGAAAAAGGAAAAATCCTCCAGTTTGGCTGCGGGCCAGACGTTTCCGTTGGCCAGCGTGTAAGGCCCCTCGAATGAGCGCGCGGTCGAGATGCAGACGCGCAGGTTCAGCGTGCGCCATATTAGTTTCACGCTGCCGTCCGCCTCGAAACAGGCCGCCGGATTGTTGGCATCGCCGGCGATCCCGAGGTCGAGCGGCTGGTCTCGCCGCGTCCAGGGGCCGGTAACCGCCTTCGCTGTTGCGATGCCGATTCGGCGGAAGTGCGAGCCGACATCCGAACCGATGTAATACAGGACGTATGTGTTGCCCGTTTTGTAGATCGCCGGGTTGTGCACCATGCCGCTGTCCCACTTTCCGGCGGCGCGTTTTCCTATAACCACTTCCTTAAAAACATAGGGCCCCTCCGGCCGGGGCGCGACGGCCCGTACGATCTGCGAATTTGCGCGATAGCCTTCGGGGAATTTGGTCTCCTCCGGCCAGCGCGACGCGAACATGTCATATTCGTTGCCAACCTTAATGACGGAACCGCACCAGACAAACCACCCTTTCATGGAGAATCCGCTTTGTTTCGAGACCGCGCCGGGCCCGTTGGCGAACGGAAGATCGTCGCCGGCAAATGCCGCGACCGGGAGGAGCAATGCAATGAGGAGATTCAGTGTGCGTCTAAAGCTTGGGGGCATAATCATTCCAGAATTTTGTGAGCCATCCCGATATGCACAGTCAACTTCTCGCGAGCGTGAACTGCTCTAATGACTCTTGGTCGTGGCGGTTTCCAGCGTGACCGGTCCGACGAGTCCCGAGGGCAACAGGGGCGTGGCGGCGCTGAATTTGTGCATGTTCGTTTCGGTGAGACGCTGTCCCGGCGGGAGGCTTTCATCGGCTATCAGGCGATTTGGCCAGAGATTGACGACCGTGACTTCCAGGTTGTTCTCTCCGAAGCGGACCGCGCGCGTGATGTCCACCCTCGCCGGCCTGGTCCAGATCACGCCGAGGTCCGCACCGTTGAGCCGTACGGAAGCAGCTTCGTGAACCTCGCCCAGATCAAGCAGCAGCCTGGCGCCGGTCGGTGGAGTGGACGCGAGATGGAAAGTCTTGTGATAAATCGCCGAGCCTGAATAGTGCCGAATGCCATCCTCAGATCTTTTCGTCCAGTCCACGAGCGAATCGAAAACGATCTTCTCCGGGCCGCCCCACTTGGGATCGAACGCGACGTTCCAAGCGCCGTCAAGTTCCGACAAGGGACTGACCTGGGGATAATTCGACGAGGCGGTTCCCTGGATGTTTGCGCCGATGGGATGCCGGAAGACGACGAAAACCGATTCGCGGGGACTGAATTCCAGCGGCACGGTCGTGCGGCCGCCTGCCTGGTGGAATGCAGGAGCGTCGCGGATCTCGCCGGTCACCGGATTCCAAAGTTCCGGCTGCTTGCCGGCCACGCGGAAGGCGCCGCTGATCTTTTCCTGCGCATCCCAGCGGCTGGCGACAAAGTAGATATCCGCGCCGCCGGCGGTGCGGTGGATCCAGTCGAGCTCGCCCTCGTTACTTAGCCCCTGGCACTCAAAATCGGGCGGCAGGTTCAAGCCCTGCAGCACCTGACCCGGCTGGCTATCGGCGATGACTCGTCCAGCGCCAGCCTTATTTTCGGGGATGGAACTTCCCCAAAGCCGTGCGACCTCCGCATCAAACTTGGCTTTGGCATCGCCAGCAACGGGCAGACCGGCCATGCCGCGGGGTTTCGGCCCAACGACGGTCGCGCCTCCCTGGACGAGAGAAGCAATTTTGGCCAGCGCTTCCGGCGCCATGGGCGAGTCGTCGGGGAGTACAAGGAGGCGGTAGCTCATGCCGTCCGGCAGAACGAGCCGGCCGCCCTTCACGTTGACCCGGGCGAGCAGGGCGTCCAGGTTGCAATTATCGTGGTCGTAACCGTCCGCGGGCAGGGCCGGCCGGGTCTTCATCGGTTCGCCGTGACCGATGTCGTCGCCGCGATAGTAGAGCGCATCGGCCACAAACAAGCCCTGCTGCAGGAGAAAGCAGCATCGTCCGAGGTAGTTGTTGAACGCAGGCGTCTGCTCCCACCAGGTAACGTTCCGGTTATAAAACGTGCCTGCGAAATAGACATAGCCTGGCTTGGCGGTGAGCGAGGGGGAGTGGCTGTAATTGTGGATGATGTTGAGGTTGCAGCCATCGCAGAAAGCCTGGTCGGCCACGTTCTTGAGGTCGAAGAGCGACTCCTCCCAGAAGTTTCCCACGGAGGTGAAGCTTTCACATCCCGTGAACGTCTTGCCGTAGATGTGGTTGGCGCTGGCGGCGTTCCGCAGCAAGAACCTGGAGGCGGGCGTGGGGCGGTGCGGTGAGGGCACCCAGAATTCAGCCATGGCGATATCCACCCCCTTGCAATTGAGCATGGTGTCGAGCTGCCCTGAATTCGGGCCCGCGGCTTCCGCGAAACAGGTGAGGCCGTTCCGGTTGGCCAGTTCGCGCAAATGGGCGTAGTGGTGCGTGGCAATAAGGTCGGCGATGGTCCGGTAATAATCCCGCCTCACCCCGTTGACTGCGTCCAGGCCCTTTTCGTTTTTGCCCGCGAGCACGGGCAGCCAGGGAACCAAGTTATATCCGCGGAGACGCAGAAACTCTGAGGCGAATAACGGAGTCCAGGTGGTCAAGCCCGCTTCCCAGCTATCGTCCTCCACGCCCATGAGCCCCCTGCGCTCGTCGGGCGTCATTTCCTTGAGCACCTTGCCGAGCGTGGCTTCCCACGTCTTGTCCAGTGCCTCCGCACTCATGGCGTCCGTGAAGAGCCCCCAGACATTAGCCATGCCGGTGGGTGTGTCGGCGAAGCTAAGGATCTTCCACGAGCCCGCAGGAGCATCCCACCGCAGGTGTCCACCTGCGTCCATCTTTTGGGAAAGGTCGATGACCTCGCTCGGATCGAACTCCGGCTTGTCCGGCACAGCCAGCACGGCCACTACGTGGATCGGAAAGGATTTGGTTACCTTAGTCACGTGGGTGAAACCGCTCTTCGCCAGCCCCGGGTTGAAGGTCGCCGGCACATCCCGGTTCGGGGCGAGCAGCGGGCCGGCAAAAGTCTGGGGGCCAGCCACGCTGGTCTCCGACCATATCAGCTTCTGTTGGCCATCCTCCGGAGAGATGGGGCCGGATGTTCCGGCCAACCCCACTCCTATGCAAAGCTGGATTCCCAGACGCCCAGCTTCTTTCGCCGCAAAGCGGTACAATTCCCGCGCAGCGGGCGACCAGAATTCCAGACGGGGCAAGGGAATCGGTGTGGCATGGGCGCCCTTGTAATCCTGGGTTTTAACCACGCTATAGCCTTTGCTCTGCAAGACCATCCTGCTCGGCGCTCCGGGAAGACCAGTGCCCCCTGAATCCCAAAGGATCGCGCCCGCGATGCCCTTCGCGTGCATTTCCTCCAGGTCTTTCGTGATCGCGGCCGGCGTGGTGCCCACACGCAGCCACATCCAAAAAACCCACGGTCCGGCGCTGGCCGGCGGCGACTGAAATAGGGAATCGAGCGAGGAATCGGTAGCCGCCCTCGACGGGTCAACGGCAACCAACAGGCCGATGAAGCTAAGATAAAGCAGCAGGTGCGGCAGTCGCCAACTCGTTTTTCCCATACAAAAAAAATGGCCCCGTCTAAGCGAAAAAATCGCTGAAATTAAGCGGCGAGGGGCTTGCCGGACGATAAAGCGAGCGCTCAGGCGGGTCAATTCCCAATCAATGACCCCCGAAGCCTCGAACGAAGGACTCGGGTGAGCTCGGAGCGTAACAAAGACCTCCGTGCGTCCCAGGCGCAGGAGGGCTTGGCTCAATCCTTTTGGTGTTGATTACGCCGCGCTCCCCTGAAACGATTTGTGATGCTCCCCAGGATAAAAATTCGACTAATCGGTGCGATCGCATCTTTTCTTCTCATGGCCTTTGACGCGGAGCTAAACGGCGAAAGCGTCACGACGTCATCAGGAAAATTGACTGCGGATATTCTTGCTGACGGAAGCTACCTGGTTTCCTCGAAAGAAACCGGCTGGAGTTTCGGCGGCAAGTTGCCTGGCCAGGTTCAGGATGTTGTGAGGGCGAAAAGTCAGGATGTCGTAGGAACCTATCAGCAGCTCTCCTTCGCCTTCACAGACAGACAGCGTCCCATGAAAGGCTTTGTTCGGTTATACGACGACAAGGATGTCGTGTTGTTTTCACAAACCTCCCTGCAGGCAACCGTCCAGCCGCCGTCGCCCTTCCCCAATTTTACCCACTGCCCGCAGAACTTATTTCAGTTTAGCTATCGCGACACCCCATTTTCTCCCCCAACATTTCACTTGGAAGAGAGCGCCGCACCCTGGTTGCTTTTCGACGAACGTTATGACACGGCCCTGCTTTCTGCCGCTTCCCATTTTCCAATTGCCTGCATGGTCGGCGACGGAAAGACGCAGATAGCCAGTGGCTTCAACAGGAAGCTTCAGAATATCCCGGAAGGCTTCACCCAACAGTCGGTTCTGGTTCTGACCAAGGGGATCAATCATGCCTTCGACCTTTGGGGACAGGCGCTGATCGATTGGGAGGGCAAAAAGCGGCCCCCGAATGACGCGGACAAGGTCCTGAAATATCTGGGGTATTGGACGGATAATGGGGCCGCCTACTGGTACCAGTACGACGCACAAAAAAGCTACCAGGGTACGTTGGAAGACTTGATGTCCGACTATCATAAAAAGGGAATTCCTTTCGGGTATCTGCAACTGGACAGTTGGTGGTATCACAAGACCTTAACCCGCTATGATGGGAAGACAGAAGCCCCCAAGAACAAGAACCTGCCTGAGGGGGATTGGAATCGCTACGGTGGCACCTTCGAGTATAAGGCCGATCCATTCATCTTTCCCCAAGGTATGAAGGCATTTCACGAGAAGACGGGGCTGCCCTTGGTAACTCATAATCGTTGGATCGATCCCGCCAGCCCCTACCATGATCGCTATAAGTTTTCAGGACTTGCCGCGACCGATCCAGGATTTTGGAACGAAATTGCGACCTATTTGCATGATAGCGGCGTCGTCTGTTACGAACAGGACTGGCTCGTTAAGATATTCGCTTTCTCCCCGGAATTGAACTCCACAGTGGATCGAGGTGAAGCCTTCCTCGACAGCATGGCCGCCGCTTGTGAGAAGCACGGGCTCTCCGTTCAGTATTGCATGGCTACGCCGCGCTGTTTCCTTCAGGGGAGCAAGTATGAGAACTTAACGAGTATCCGAACCTGCGATGACCATTTTATCCCTGAAAGATATCACGATTTCTTTTATGTCTCCAAGTTGGCGTACTCTCTGGGAATCTGGCCTTTTGCGGATGTCTTCCAGAGCACAAGCACCAGCAGCGCACTCTTGAGCACCCTGTCCGCCGGGCCGGTGGGAAGTGGGGACGCCATTAACAAAGAGAACAAGGACAACCTCCTGAAGATAGTGCGGGCGGACGGCGTGATCATTAAGCCGGATGCGCCCTTGGTTCCTATGGATCAGAGTTACCTGGCTGACGCCCAAAAGCGGGATGAGCCGACTCTAGCCACAACCTATACGGACCACGACGGTCTCCGGACGATCTATCTGGCTGCCTGTAAAAATAAAAAGAGCGTCGCGGAGGAAGCTTTTGCCAACACGGAGAGCCTGGGCTGCTCCGGGTCTTACTATTTTTTCGATTACTTTGGCGGGACCGGTACTAAAATAGACAATGGGCGCCCCTTCCCGATCACCCTCCATGGACGTGATTTTGCTTACTATATTGCCGCGCCGATCGGGCCTGGCGGAGTCGCTTTGTTGGGTGATGCGGGTTGCTTTGTCGGTACGGGGAAGAAGCGGGTTCCAATGATCCGGAATGACGGCCAGGAAGTGAAAATCACCATGCTCTTCACCGAACAGGAGCAAAACCTCACCGTGAGGGGTTATGCTACCCAAGTTCCAACCGTTACCGTGGAAGATGGACGCTGTGGCCCCGTGCAGTACGATGCCGCAACCGGTCTCTTCAACGTGCTGATCCAACCCGCGCCCCAACTGCCGGCCCACGACGTAAATGGCGAGAAGACACGTCGGGTCATAGTAGCGGTGCATCCCAAAAGCTAAACACGCAATTGCGAGGTGTTAGTGCCTGCGTTCGCCGGCTCGCCGAGACCGGCGCCCATGCCGTAGGCAACGAACTGGCTTGGGATGGCAATTCATCGCTACCCGAGCGGTTTAGGATTGTAAGTTTCGTTTAACCGGGCAGACTTTCCTCCAAAGCTTGTGAAGTTGCCGCGACACCCCCTCAAGAACTCTACCCGGCGCTCCTTTATCAAGGGGGCGCTGGCTGCGGCTGCACCGGCTCTTCTGGGATTTCCGCGGATCGCCCTTTCCGTCCCATCCGCTTCAGCTTTTGAGGAACAACGGCGCCAGGGAAAAATGGGCGTTCTGTTGCTCGGGCTCGGGGGTTTCAGCAGCTCGAGCATCGCGCCGGAACTTGCCTCATCGCAGAACGTCTATTTTGCAGGCGTCGTCACGGGCGATCCGACCGGCAAGGGACGCCGGTACGCCGCGCAGTATAAATTTCCGGAAAAGAACATCTACACGTACGACCAGATTCCGCAGTTGGCCGACAACTCGGATGTCGATGTCGTCCATGTCGTCACGCCGAACGGCCTCCACGCCGCGCACACCATCGCGGCGCTTCAGGCGGGCAAACATGTGATGTGCGAGAAGCCGATGGCGATCAACAGCGTGGAGTGCCAGGCCATGATCGATGCCGCACGAAAGGCCGACCGCTATTTGGGCATCGACTACCGCCTCCATTTCGAGCCGCACCATGTCGAAATGACGCGCCTGGCGAGGGAGAAGGTTTATGGCGCGGTTACCACTCTCTCGACCGATTTCTCCTGGCGCCGAGGAAATGGCAAACCGTGGCTGCTGGACAAAAAGCTTTCAGGGGGCGGAGCGATGTTCGACACCGGTGTGTACAGCATCCAGGCGGGGTGTTATATCACGGGAGGGAGCCCAGTGGCTGTCACCGCGTTCGCGAGCACGACCGATCCCGTTTACCCGGCGGGGATCGAGGAAACTATGAAAGTCGTGTTGGAGTATGCGGGCGGAGTGGTTCACCAGGGCCAGGCCAGTGAGGGCGGCGGCAAGGAAGAATTTGTGGTTCACGCCGAACACGGAACCTTCGCCTGCACCGGAAAGTCGTTTTCGCAGAGTGCCCGAGGGAAGCCCACCCCGAAGCAGCTCGTGCTGCCGGACGGAACCATCGCCAAACTGCCCGATACCTTGCAACTAGCCGTGCTTCACGATCGCTTCGCCGAGGCGATCCGCGGCAAAAAAGCCTTCGCCTGCCCCGGCGAAATGGGCCTGCGAGACCTCCGCATTCTGGAGGCCATTTACGAATCGGTACTCCAGGGCAGCAAACGGGTCAGCATCGCGCAGGTCTAAAGTGCGGGCGCAAAGTCGCCGCCGAGAGCGAAACCGGCGGGGGGACAGACGGCAGCGACTTCCTTGCTAAGGCATAGCACTTTGAAGTGAGTTCCCATCAGGTCCGGATGGGATAACTGGTTGAAGGCGAAGACATTCCGAGAGTTGTCACGCCCCGGGCATAATTTCTCAAAGCCATGAACGGCGAGGGCGGTTATGAAGTGATGCTGGTCGGTGAAGCCTTCGACCTTAAAATGCGCGCCGGCAGCCGCGCGTGCGACCTGCGTGAAATCCACTCGCGCCGTGAGGTCCTGTTCTCCGACCGCCAGAAGTGGATTCTCCGTACGCCGGTGCGCTCGAAAACAGGAGAGCGTCCCCCGCCCCGCGGCGGCGCCGCGCATCGAGGCACGGGCATCCCCGTAGTCGATGGTGAGCACGTAGCCCCGTGCCAGCTTGGCGGCCAGGATGTGAATCCAGCCATCCACATCGAGGTTTACCTCGAGCCGAAATCCCTCCCGAAAGGCGCCCTTAATTTCCATCGCATGCCGGGAAAGCCCCTCGTCCTCGATGTTGGCCTCGACGAAAACGAATGCATCCCCTTGCCAATCGACACGGCGTTCGCGCCAGCCTTCGTTCCGATAGACAAGGAGGTGAACGGGCATGGCATCCAGCAGTTCGTTGGAGAAATGGATGCCGCTAAACGGCGCGAGTTCCTCCAGGGAGGCGCACCAGGAAACTTTCGACGCGAACGGGCGGAGGTTTTCAACCTGCTTTCCCCGGACGGCTTCGAACGGTTCGACGATCCGGTACTTGAGCTCCTCGTAGAACGCGGGCTCGTTCCGGCGCAGTGTTTCCAGCACGTCGCGCGCGAAGAGGCCGTCGTTCGCGCCCTGCTCGACGATGAAAAATGGCGCGGGCATCCCCATCTGCCGCCACATCGCCGCGAATTGCGTGGAAAGCAGCGCGCCGAAAAGCGGGCCGACGCTCACGCTCGTGAAAAAATCACCGCCTTTCCCGATGCGCGCTTTGCCGGAGGCGTAATAGCCGTGCTCCGGGTGGTAGAGCGCCTGCTCCATGAATGAACGGAACGTAACAGGGCCGCCCGAAGCGATCGCTCGGCGGATGGACTCGGTCAGTTGTGTGGACATGCATCGAGAGCCATATTTAAGGCCACCATCAAAAAGGAAAAACTATGACACACACCCTGTTCACAAACGAAGCTTCGCTTTCGCGTCGGAATTTCCTCACGTTTGGAGGCATCGCGCTCGCGGGGAGCGTCCTCGCGCGGACGCCGCTCCATGCCGCCGACGCGCCCGCCGCGCCGGAAGAGATGATGCCGCGCGAGGACGGCGCGTTCAAGGTCGCGCCGCTGCCGTATGCTTACGACGCTCTGGTTCCCTCCATCGACGAAGAGACAATGCATCTGCACCACGACAAACACTACGCGGCCTACACCAAAAAGCTGAATGACGCGCTCGATAAGGCGCCCGAGCTCAAATCCAAGAGCATCGAAGAATTGCTCGGGTCGATCAAGGCGCTGCCCGAGGGGGTTCGCAAGGTGGTGCGCAACAACGGGGGCGGATATTACAACCACAGCCTTTTCTGGCAGTTGATGTCTCCCAAAGGCGGCGGCGAACCCGGAGGCGACCTGGCAAAGGGGATCGCCGGCGCGTTCGGCAGCTTCAAGGATTTCCAGATGAAGTTCTCCGAGGAGGCGAAGACGATCTTCGGCTCCGGCTGGGCCTGGCTGGTGGCGGTGGAGGACGGAGCGTTGAAGATCACTTCCACGCCGAACCAGGACAGCCCGATCATGAAGGACACCGCGGAGGTTCCCGGTAAAGTCATCCTGGGGCTCGACGTGTGGGAACATTCCTATTACCTCAAGTATAAAAATGAGCGCCCGAAATATATCGAGGCGTGGTGGAACGTCGTGAACTGGAAGACAGCCGAGGGATTCTACGCGGCCGCGAAAGCGTAAACGCCCGGCGCATCAGGAATCGACGGGGCCGGGCGACGACGATGTCGCCAAACCTCTTCGCCCGATACACAAGGTAGGAGACCAGCCAGCTCGCGGCGAAGATGCCGATGATGAGGAACCCCAGCGTGCCGAAGTTGTCGTTCAGCTTGCGGATCATGTCCCAGAAACTCCCTTCGGGGGAAAGTTGATCCGCGATCAGCCCCAGGGTCTCTATGCCCCCGACGAGCAGCGCGACCACGATGGATACGGCGGTGATGGTCATATTATAGAAGAGCTTGCGAATCGGGTTCAGGAACGCCCATCCGTAAGCGCCGAGCATCAGGATGCCGTCCGTCGTGTCCACGAGACACATGCCGGCGGTGAACAACACCGGGAAAACGAGGACCGACCATATGGAGAGCCCCTTGGATGCTTCCGTGGCCGAGATCGCCAGGAGCGCGACCTCGGTCGCCGTGTCGAAGCCGAGGCCGAACAGGAAGCCGAGCGGATACATGTGCCAGCTCTTGTCGATGATCTTGAAGAGCGGCCGGAAGATGCGGGCGAGGAAACCGCCGCGCGCCAGGATCATATTCAGGTCCTCCTCGCTGTAGCGGCCGCCGGCGCGGACGTGCTGGAAGACGCGATACGTCCCCACCAGGATGAAAATGTTCATGATCGCGATGAGCACGAGAAAGAATGCCGAAACCCCGGTTCCAACGATGCCTCCCACTTCCTTGAACCAGTCCATCCGCTTTTGCAGGGCGCTGGCTGTGAGCGCGACAGCCGCGGATGCGAGGATGACCACGGTCGAGTGCCCCAACGAAAAGAAAAAGCCGACTGCCACCGGGCGCTTGCCCTCCTGCATGAGCTTGCGCGTCACGTTATCGATCGCGGCGATGTGGTCGGCGTCCACGGCGTGCCGAAGCCCGAAACCGTAGGCGAGCAGAGCCGTGCCGAGCAGGACGGGGTGCGCGTGGAAGGCGAGAAAGGCCCAGGCCCAGGCGGCGAGGTTCGCCGCGATCAGCACGAGGTAGATGCCGATGACGGACGAGCGCAACCTGGGAGGCTGATCCTGAAAAATGCGATGAATAAGGGTCTTCAATGGGGGTTCAACAAGGGGGATCGTTCGCGCCGGCGCGGGTGCGCGTTATCGTGTGACGAATCGCGCACTATTTAACACCGGGACGCATCCAAAGACAACTCCAGGTTCACTTTTCGACCCAAAACCCGACGGACGCCGCGAAGCCGGGCTTTCCTACGAGGGAAGGTCTTTCCCGGTAGTCGTGAGGCTGAACTTGCCGTGCTTCACGCCCTTGGCGCCGATGAGACAGTTGGCGATCGACTTTATCTCCGAAGCCTTCCCGCGAACGACGAGCACCTCCAGGCAGTTGTGGTGATCCAGGTGCACGTGCAGGGCCGAGACGATGCTATCCAGTTTCCTGTGCTGCATTTCGGTCAGCGATTCCTGGACGTGCGGCTTGTGGTGGTCGTACACGAGGGTGATCGTCCCGGCCACCTGGCTGTCGCCGAGCTGCTGGCCGTGCTCCACGAGATCGTCGCGGATCATGTCCGAGATCGCGAGCGACCGGTTCGCATAACCTTTGTCCTTAACCATCCGGTCGAGCTGACGCAGAAGCATCTTGTTCAAGGAGACGCTGAAGCGCGCGACGCCTTCCGGTTTCGCGTGGGAATGAACAGAGTGGTTTTTCATCGAAAAATCGACCTTGGGGCATAGTTTATACCTGTTTTGAAGGCATTCAATCATTCCAGGACACCGCACCCGCGCGGTCTTTGGGTGCAGATCGCCCTCCCCTTCCTCGTGTTCGTGGCCGCGGGGAGCGTGGCGCTCACCGCCTGGCTGGAGACCTCTTTCCAGCGCGAGTCGCGGGCGAGATTCGCGGCGCTTGCGAAGACGAATGCCGATTTCATCCGCGGCTCCCGCCTGCCCCGCACGGAAAGGACGGCGGAAGACCTGGGCCGAATCCTGAACCTGGAGGTCTATTTCCGGGATGAAAAGGGGGAGCTCGTCCCCCGCCCTGGCGACGGCTCGGCCGCGCAGGACGCCGCGCTCCGGAGCGCAGCGCCGGCACTCGGGGTCGTAAGTCTTGGCGGGAGTTATGAGGCGGTGGCCGCCGGGCTCGATTCCGGGGAATCCCTTATCCTCCTGCGCGCCAGACGGGTCTCGACGCCGCCCCTCCAGACCGTGACTGTGCTGGTGCTCGGCGTCTTCTGGGCGTTGACGCTGGCCCTCGCATGGGCGCTCACACGCGGGCTCGTGCGGCCCCTGCGGCTGCTGGCGCGGAGGCTTCCGCACATCGACAGCAACGCCCTGCCCTCCGCGCTCCCCGGGGCGGAGCGTGACGACGAGATCGGCGTGCTCGCCCGCACGTTTCTCGCCACGCACGTACAATTGATCGCCGAACGCCGGGGGCGGGAGGAGGCTGAAAGGCTCGCGCTCCTTGGAAAGATGGCGACGGGCCTGGCGCACGAAATCCATAACCCGCTGGCGGGGATCCGGATGCACCTCCAGTTGCTCGACTCCGCGGCTCCGCTCGAACTCCGCGCAATGGCCGCCGAGTCGATCCCCATCGCGCTCGACGAGACCGCGAAGATCGAGAACCTCGTCAACCAGTGGATGTTCCTCGCCCGGCCCGAGCCGCCCCGGACATCCCCGGCCAACCTGGGCGAATTGATCGGGGGCGTCGCGCGCTCCGTCCAGGCGCTGGCAGGGCACGCGCGGGTGGAGATCGCCAGCCGCATCCCCGCCGGGCTGCGGGTCGCCGCCGACTCGCGCCGGCTCGGCCAGGCCTTCGGAAATGTCATGATCAACGCCATCCAGGCCATGCCGGGCGGCGGCGCGTTCCTCGTCTCGGCTCACAACGGCGGCGGCGCGGTAACCGTCACTTTCCAGGACAGCGGCGGGGGGTTTTCCGAAGGTGCGCTGGCGCATTATGCCGATCTCTTCTACTCCGAGAAGGAGGGCGGAATGGGGATCGGCCTGAGCGTCACGTCGGAGATCGTGAAGGCGCACTCAGGAGCGTTGCTAGCGGAGAACAGGCCGGGCGGGGCCGGCGCGGTCGTCGCCATCGAGCTCCCAGCCCTACCGTGAAGACCATGAATAAACGCATCCTCATCGTCGAAGACGAGCACGCGCTGGCCGCGGCGCTCGCGGCCCTCTGCCGCCGCCTGGGTGCGGACGCGACCCTCTGCTATTCTGCCCGGCGAGCGCTGGAAGAACAGGGGGAGTTCGCGCTGGCGATCGTCGACATCGGCCTGCCCGACATGAGCGGGTTGAAACTTCTCGAGGCGCTGCGGGAAAGACCGGCGGCTCCGCCGGTGCTCATTACCGGGCAGACGGGCACCGGCAAGACGCTCGCGGCGCGCGTCATCCACTCGAACGGCCCGCGCCGGGACGCCCCGTTCATCACCCTGCACTGCGGCTCGCTGCCGGAACCGCTGCTCGAGAGCGAGCTCTTCGGCTACGAGAAGAACGCGTTCACCGGGGCGCTCTCGACCAAGCCCGGCCACATCGAACGCGCGACGGGCGGCACGCTCTTCCTGGATGAGATCGCCGATATCCCCGCGGCCATCCAGGCGAAGCTGCTCCGCTTCGTCGAAGAGCGGACGTTCACCCGCATCGGCGGACGCGAGGACAGGACTGTTGACCTTCGGCTCATCACGGCCACGAACCGGAACCTGCTCGAGGAGGTGCGCGAGGGGCGGTTCCGGGAGGATCTCTATTACCGGCTGCATGTGCTTGAGATCGGGCTCCCCGCACTGAACCGGCGCAGGGAAGACATCCCGGCGCTCGCTTCCGTGTTTTTGGCGGCGATCGCCCCCGGCCGCGGCCTCGGACTTTCACCTGACGCCCTCGCGCTGCTCCGCGACTACCCGTGGCCGGGCAATGTCCGCCAGTTGCGCAACACACTCGAGCACGCGGTCGCCGTCTCCTCGGGCGGCACGCTCTTCCCGCGTCACCTCCCGGCCGAGGTGCGTGAGACGGCCGGGCGCCCGGGCGCCGCCTCCGTTCTCGAACCGGCCATCGAGGATTGGCTGGAGGACAAGCTGCGGGACGGCGCGGATTACGACGCGATCCACACGGAGATCGAGTCGATCGTCATCAGCCATCTTCTGAAGCGCTTCGACAACAAGCCGACCGTCCTCGCGCGGGCGCTGAACATGAACCGGGTGACTCTGCGCAAGAAGATGGGCGGGACGGGGCCGGCGCCTTCCCAGGAATCCAGCGAGTAAAAAAATGGGGCCCGGATACGGCATTCCCGCGGGCGGCTTCCGTTTAATGGTGGAGACCATCCGAAAAACTTCCCCGGACTGTCTCGCCATCCCATGTCGCGAACACCGCAGGAGCAACTCGTCATCTTTCTCAGTGATATGTATTCGGTCGAGCAGCAGGCGCTCGCCCAACTCGTAAGCGCCCCCGACATGGCGGGCGATCCCGGGCTCGCCGCGGACTTCCGCCTGCACCATGCCGAGACGGAACAACAAGCCGCGCTCGTCCTGGCGCGGCTCGAAGCGCACGGCGAGTCGCCTTCGGCCCTCAAGGGCCTCATCATGAAGCTGGGCGGCAAAGGGTTCCTCCTTTTCGCCGGCCTTCAACCGGAGACTCCCGGCCGCTTGGCAGCCCATGCATACTCCTACGAGGCGATGGAATGGGCGGGCTACGAGATGCTGCGTCGTTTCGCGGAACATGCCGGCGACGCCGAGACCGCCGACGTAGCCCGGACGATCCGCGATCAGGAGCGGACGATGATGGATCGCCTCGAGCGCGGCTTTGACGCGGCGGAACGGGTCTCCCACCACGACACGCCGCCGGAGGAGATGAGCGCCCACGTGCGCAAACACCTCGCCGAGGCGCATGCGCTGGAAAGCCAGGCCAAACAGCTGCTGAGCAAGGGCAAGGAGATCGCGGGCGATCCCCAGCTCGCAGAAGTGTGCAGCCAGAACCTGAACGCGGCGCACCAACACGCCCAGATGCTCGAGCAGCGGCTCGAAGCGCTCGGGACGAGCCCGTCCAGTTTGAAGGATTCCGCATTGGCCCTGGGCGGTTTGAACTGGAGCTTCTTCTTCAAGGCGCAGTCGGACACGCCCGCGAAGCTCGCCGCTTTCGCCTATGCATACGAGCACCTCAAGATCGGCGGTTACCAGCTCCTCCACCGCACCGTCCGGCGCGCGGGCGACACCGAGAGCGAGCGCCTCTGCGAGGCCCTTCTCGCCGACGAAAACACGATGGCCGAGCGCCTTACCGGCACATTCGACTCCGCCGTTGGATCGACCCTGGCCGAAGTCGGGACTTGACCGGGAGAGCAGTCCACGAAAGATCCCAGTCATTTCTTGACCTTGCCCGCACAAGGTTTCACACTGCTGCTCTATGAAAAAGAAGCTCCCCGCCAAATCCTCTGAAGACATCAAAGTCTCGGTTCCTAAAAACAAGGTAGCGGGAGGCGCAACAGGAGCTGTCGTGGGCGGCATCATCGGCGGACCCGTAGGCGCTGTCGTCGGCGGTGTGATCGGCACCCTGGTCGCGGGGAATACCGACAAGATCAAGGAAGCCGCGGCTCCGACATTGAAAAAGGCCGGGAAGTCCGTGACGGCGATCGTGAAGAAAGAGACTTCGAAGGCGGCCCGCGGCTTGAAAGCCAGGACTCAAAAACTGGCCGCGGCCGCCAAACCGAAGACCGCCGCCTCTAAAACGAAGCCTCGCGCTGCAAAAAAAACGAAGGCGCCCAAAGCCTCGCCGAAGAAGAAAAAAGCCTAGGGGCCGCGGCCTGGCCCGCAATTCTCCCGGCGTTTCAATCCAAACGCTTGCTCACTGCGCGAGCGAGCTTCTCGACCTTCGGTTTTTCAAATGAGCCGTGCCAGGCTCATTACGCGAAACGCTAGGAAAGCCAGCGCGTAACAATCCCGAACTTCATGGATTTTTGTCGGTAAAAGCTTGGTTAAATTGGAGCCAGACCGTGTTCCAGTAAGCTCGCGACCGGCCCATATAGTCAACGAGTCTTCCTCCGCTGTCCCAAGAAAACAGACCTGTAGAAACCGCAACTCCCCAACGACCGGGAAAGTACCACCATGGGGGCGGTGGGCAGCCCTGGCTGTTAGGAAGCGTGCTGAAGATAGCCAGGTCCGTCTCTAGAGTTACTGCTGAGTTTGTACCGCCATCCGGCGGCGTTGCGCCCGCTGACGGTCCACCGCTGCTTGCGATATCCCCGCTGGAGTCTGGCTGTTCCGATGTCGTCGTATCCTTTCCGAACAGTTGGCAGAGGAAACCGATAAGGACCATGATGGCTCCGACGATGAGCCCGACGCCCGTTCCGCCGGTCGCTCCGGCTACAAGACCTCCGCCCCCTTCCAAAGCGCCACCAACGGCCGCCCAACCGGGATCCGAGCTGCTGGTGGTCGAGGTTGGGGTAGCAGAGAAAAGGTTCTTGTGCGTTCCGGACGTCACATAGACTGCCTGGGGCCTTGTTACTTCTCCGTAGGAAGGGAATCCTCCACGGTCGATTACCTGTCCCCCCTTGCTCCAGGCGCCCACCGTGGCAGGGTAGGAAAGGGCCATTTGCGGGCTTTGGCCATCCCCACTTTTGGTGATGCCATTGCTTAAGACAGCAAAATCCGGCGTCACCAGGGCGGCGTTTGCCGGTAAAACCAAGTCGGCGGCCGAATTAACGGTCACGCCCGCCGGCGCAGCATTGAAATAGAGCGAGACCGCCTCCCATTGCCCCTCGCGCTGAAGGCGATTTGGAGAATCCGGAGGCAGCGAGATATTTGGCGGTGGCGGCGTGGAGCCCGGATAAAAAAGATAATAGGTTAGGGACCAAATAGGCGTCCAGTCTCTTGTCGGGAATGCCCGCGCCCTGCGTGGCGAAGTCGAACATGTTATTGCTGATCGACGCGCGGGTGAAATCGCCCGCCCAGGCGGCCTCGCAATACACAGCGACTTTTTGCGGTATTGTCGGAACCGTGCGCGTGGGTGGCGGCGGGCCCGCCTGAGCCCGAGCGCCATTGAACTTAGCGAAAAATCCCGAGAAATAGGCCTTGGTATAGTCTTGGTCGCCGGTCGAGAAATCGCCTGGCGATCCGGTGCCTAAATTCGACCATCCGGCGAAATCAATAAAGAACTCGTCGATGAGGGCGTCGTTGGTCGGCAGCGGCGCCGCGGGGTTTATCGGAGCGCCGACAGGTCCCGCAGGCGTCACACCCTGGCATCCATTCAACGCAAAGAGAGCATCGAAGGTCAGGGGAACTCGCGCCTGCACGACGGTGGTGCCCCGGTGAGGATCGCTAAGGTTTTGCCAATCACCATCCGCACAATGCTTTAACCACGAATCGACGGAGACAGGGAAAAGTGTCTCCGCGTCGGCGAATTGAAATTGAGGCAGGAACTGGGTCGCGTAAGCCTTGATTTGGTCGCAGGTTACGCTCATCGAGATGCTCCGTTATTTGAACCGTATCCGGTGAGATTAAGGCAGAACAGCTTCATGAGCCCGAACCAGTCCGGAAACGTGAACCCAAAACTGTCGATTGCAGCCCGGACCTCCTCAGTCAGCGCAGCCATAGTTTGAGCGTCGATTTGACCTGCAGCCGACGCCTGCCACTGGTTTAGAATCGATTCCAGTCCGTTCACGTTCCGGCTTTGTATTGCAGTCGTTAAGGCCGACGCGAGATTCTGCTGGTCGATGGTGCGGGCTTTGTCGCCGCCCCGAGCAGCCGCCGCCGCTTTGCGGGCGGCGGCCTGGAGCGCGCCGGAAGCGCTGAGTATATTCGCCGTGGAAATGCCTCGACCATTCAAATCCTGAAGGAACCGCGCCACTCCAGCGCGGTCAAAGCAACACGGATCGAGGACCTGAGTCAGGTCACGCGTGGCATCATACTTCTCAAGTAAGATCTCAAAGATGGTTCCTTCAAACGCATAGAGGTCTGGTGAATCAGGCCAATGACCAACTGTCAGTCCATACGATCCAATGTCGCGCACCGCTCCGAGGACACCATAATTTTCAGCAATGACCGAGCCGTCCAGCGACAAGCGAACCATGTTGATGCCATCGCATTCCATGATCGCGGTGTGGATCTCCCCCGTGGACACGACTCCCGGCGCGCTCGTTGAACCGCTCCAGCTTGAGCCTTCGTCGAAAATCGTCCCGGTAATCGACCTGTCTTCGTTGATAAACAGGGAAAAACTCTCAAAACCCTCCAAAAGATTGTAGCGGCTGTTCCCATCACTCGGCTGAAACGAAAACGTTACCCCCGTCCGGATGCAGACGAGTTCATTAAGAGACGGCGACGGCCGGATATCGATCCGGCTGTTTGTTTGGCCAAATCCAAAGCCTGGAAATGCAGCTGTTACATCCGCAGGCACGCCATGATTGCAATACCCTGACGTGTCGCACGCAACATTTCCGCTGTATCTCTGCTTGACGACTGTTTTAAGCATAATTCAACGCTGCTGACGCTACTAAGATAAGTATGGGTGCGGACTCTTCGCGTAAGATTGTGAATTTTTTACCTCACAAATCGAGCTGAAATCGCAAAAAAGATGTCGCACGCGATTTAAGCGCCGACCCATGCTGTTCCCGAAGGAATGATCACGCTTTACGACAATCGGCGAGTGCCCGTTGAGCGTCGAGGCCCGTGCCGATCCGCCGTCATACAAGGCCATTTAGTGGAGCGGGTGACGAGACTCGAACTCGCGACATCTTCCTTGGCAAGGAAGTGCTCTACCAACTGAGCTACACCCGCGTCTGCGCCTGACAGGGTGGCAAGAATACCGCGCGCCCAGGGGCCATGCAAGGGGATTTCCTGCCGTGAAATCCGGCGGGCCGGGAAGTTTTTCCGCGCGGCGGCGGCGTACTGCCGTATGTTCGGCAATGCTTTATCGTCGATTGATCGAAGTCTTGGGGATTCTCTTGATCGGGGACTCGGTGATGGCGCTCTGGAGGCCCACCCGTTATTCGCTCTTGTGGCACGCGGGGCCGCCCTGGTGGCGGACGCTGGCGCGCTACTTCGCCCGGCACCGCGATGTGACGAGGGCGGTAGCGGCGACGGAGCTGGCCGTGGGGCTCTGGCTGGCCTCGCGGCAGACGGACGTGGTGAAGTAAGAACGGCGATCTCCGCCACCGCGGGCGGCGGAACGGCCGGCTAGACTTCGATCATCGCCTTGATGACCCCGGTCTCGGGCTTCGTCCAGGCGAGGAACTCCGCAACCGCGTCCTCGAACGATGCCCGGTGGGTGATCCACGGCGTCGTGTCCACCCGGCCCGCTTCGATGAGGCGGATGATCCGCGAGAAATCCTCGGGCTGCGCGTTGCGGCTCCCCATGAGGGTCATTTCGCGCTTGTGAAAATTCGGGTCGTTGAAGGTGACCTCGCCCTGGAATAACCCGACGAAGACGAGCCTGCCGCCATTCGCCGGGTATTCGAACGCGCCCATCATGGAGCGCGGGTTTCCCGTGGCGTCGAAGACGGCGGTGGGAAGGTCGCCGCTGGTGATGCGCTTGAGGCTTTCCAGCGCGTTCTCGCTGGCGCCGTTGATGGTGAACGGGACACGGGCCTGGGTGCGGCAGAACTCCAGGCGCGCTTCGTTGATGTCGATAACGATGACCTGCGCGCCCTTTTCCACGGCAAACTGCATGACCGCGAGACCGATGGGCCCCGCGCCGATGACCGCGACGAATTCATCCCTCTCCACCTGGGCGCGTTCCACGGCGTGGGCGCCGATGCCGAGCGTCTCGACGAGCGCGAGCTGGTCGAGCGTGAGTTTCGAGGAGGGGTGGAGCTTGCGCGCGGGCATCGTGAACTGCTCGCGCATCCCGCCGTCCGTATGGACACCGAGCACGCGGATGTCCGTGCAGCAATTTGGCTTGCCGCGCCGGCACGCGATGCATATCCCGCAGTTTATGTAGGGCTCGACCGAACACCGGTCGCCCGGTTTCACGTTCGCCACCCCCTCGCCGACCGCGAGCACCTCGACGCCCAGTTCGTGGCCGAGGATGCGCGGATACGCGAAGAAAGGCTGCTTGCCGCCGAACGCGTGGATGTCCGTGCCGCAGACGCCGATGCGGTGCACGCGCACGAGCGCCTCGCCGGCCGCGGGGGAGGCCGGAAATTCGGTGGAAAGGGAGACGAGCTTGCCCGGTTCTTCCAGGCGGATGGTTTTCATAGGGGTGTTTTACAAACGGTAAACGGCTATGGCGGTCTCCCCGAAGAGCTGCCGCTGTTCGGAGGTGGAAAGGTCGCGCGCGAACTCCTTCACGACATCCACCCAACGCTGGTAGGAGGACGCGACCAGGCAAACGGGCCAGTCCGAGCCGAACATGAGCCGAGCCGGGCCAAACGCGTCGAGGACGGTATCGAGGTATGGACGCAACTGCTTTTCGGTCCACGCGGACCAATCCGCTTCGGTGACCATGCCGGAAATCTTGCACGAGACGTTCTCGCGCCGGGCGAGTTCCTTGATGTCGGTCTGCCACGGCTCGAGGGCGTTTTCCTTCAGGCGCGGTTTGGCGACGTGGTCGAGGACGAAAACCTGCGACGGATGCCGGTCCACGAATTCGATGGTCTGCGGCAGGTGCCGTTCGAATATGAGGATGTCATAGACGAGCCCGAGCGGCTCCAGCGCATCGATGCCGGCATTGAAATCCCCCCGCAGCATGTAGCGTTCGTCGGCCTCGCCTTGAAGGACGTGGCGGACGGCGCGCAGCTTCGGGCTGGCCGCGAACTTCTCGATCTGCCCGGCCACCCCGGCGTCGATGAGCGGCGCCCAGCCGACCACGCCTTTTATGAAATCGTTCGCGCGCGCCATTTCCAGCAGCCAGGCCGTCTCCTCGACCGTTTGCCGCGCCTGGACGGAGACAACGCCCTCGATGCCGGCGGCCTCGATCTCGGCCTGCAGATCGGTCGGGAGGAAATCGCGGCGGATAGCCCGCATGCTCTCATCGATCCAGTCATACTCGACCGGATCGTATTTCCAGAAATGATGGTGCGCGTCGATCTTCATGCGGAACGCGGCTAGTTATTCTCGGGGCGGCCGGAGGCCCACGCAAGATCGTGCACCGGCTTCAATATTTCGAGCACGCCGGCCAGCAACTCCTCGTCCAGCGGTTCCTCGATCTCGCGGATGTTCTGCAGGATGCGCTTCGGGCTGGCGGTGCCGACGATGTTCGTGTGGATGTCGGGATGGGCCACCGAGAACTGGAGCGCCAGCTTGCCGATGTCGCCGCCGCGCTGCTCGCAGTAACGGGCGGCTTCGGCGCACTTCGCCTTGAGCGCGGGAGTGGCGGGATGCCAGCCGGGCGGGCCGCCGGAACTCAACAGCCGCATCGCCAGCGGGGCGGAGTTGAAGATGCCGACTCCTTTCGCTTTCAGGTAGGGAAGGATGTGCGCCAGCGCCGTGTCGTTGAGGCAATAGTGGCAGTAGGATTGGATCTGGTCCACGTCCAGGCGCTCCATCACCTCCCCGAAAAGTTTCACCGGGAAACAGGTGATGCCGACAAACCGCGCCTTTCCCTCCTTTTGCGCCTTGCGCAGGGCGGGAATGGTCTCACCGATGATTTGCTCCATGTGGCCGAACTCCATGTCGTGCACCTGGATGAAATCGAGGTAATCGACGCCGAGCCGCTCCAGGCTTTCATCGATGCTTCGGGTGACGCGTTCCGCCGAGAAATCGAAATCCTCGATGTTGCCGCCGTAGCGGGCGACCTTCGTGGCGAGGTAATACTTCTCCCGCGGGATGTCGCGCAGCGCCTTGCCGAGGATCGTCTCGGCGGTCGTCAACCCGTAGTAGGGCGCGGTGTCGATGAGGTTGATCCCCTCCTCGACGGCCACGTGCACCGCGCGGATGCCTTCGGACTCCTCGATGTCCTTGAAGACGGAGCCGAGCGAGGAGCCGCCGAATCCGAGGATGGAAACGTCCAGCCCGGTGTTGCCGAGTTTGCGGTATTTCATCGGGGGACGCTCAGGCGAAGAGGGGCTTGATGTGCCGCTCGAGGAGATTATGCGTGACGTTGCGCGCGATGATCTCCCGGTTCGCCGCCAGCGCGTCCGTGTAGCGGCTGCCCATCTCCGCGGCGATCTTGAAAGAAACGTGGATGAATTGGCGGAACTGGCTGTCGTAAGCGGCCTCTGACTGGTCGTGCCGGAGGACGGCGACGTATTCCTCGGAGGACCAGCCGTTCACCTTCTCCGGGGTGGGGAGCTTTGCGACTTCGATGTCCACCACCGGCCCGTAGGGCGCTATGAGATCCTTCGCCCGCGGGAATGCCTGCGCGTAGATGTCCTTCGCGATCCGCAGCCCTTCCCCGCCGGATTCCGCCAGGCCGATGACCTCCTCCAGCCAGGTCGTTCCCGCGGTCTTCACGTGCAGGCCCGCGGAATGTTTTTTGACGAGGCGATTGATGATCGGGTAAAGCGAAAACTTGTCGCTGCCCGAGTGGACGCTGAGCTTGAGCGCGCCCGGAAGCCCGAACTCCCGGATGGCAAACGCGATCACGCACAGATCTTCGTCAAATTCCTTTTCGAACTGCCGGATGTCGCCCACGTAGTCCACCCCCTTGTTGAAACGCCCCGTGAACTTCGGCGCGATCGTCTGCGCGGGGATGCCCTCGCGGGCGATCATCGCGAGGATGAGGAAAAGCTCGACCGGCGTCTGCGGCGAATCGGTCTCGTCTACCGACACTTCGGTGACGAAATTTTCCGCCCCCTTCTTCTCCGCGACGTAGCGGTGGATGCGCGCCGCTTCCTGCATGGCAAACAGGAATTTCCTCGCGGCCGCCCGCACCGCATCCGCATCGAGCTGGAAAGGCGCGGGGATGCCGGGGATTTCGAGCGAGCCGCAGAATCTGCCCATCGCGGCCACAAATTCCTCTATGTCCGCCTCCTCCGCGGGCTTGCCCGTGAAGTCGGCTACGTCGAGCGTGTAGAAGTTGCTGCCGGCCAGGAACCATTCCACGGTCTTGAGCCCGATGTGATCCGCATCCACGTAGTAATCGTCCTTCCAGCCGAGCGCCTTCACGGCCGCGTCGGCCTCCGCGCGGAGGTCATCCGGCTTGCTGTGGACGATGGTGTGCTCGCGGTTCGATTTGTTCCAGACGGGATGAATTTTTAACCCGGCGGCGTTGGCCTGCACGACGGCGGAGAGCTGGGCTTCTCCTTCGTGCGCGAAGCGGTCGCCCATGCCGAACGTGAACGGCTGTATCTTCATATACTGATTCATAAGGGTAAGCGGGAAACGGCGGGCCGGTTCAGCCCGTACGGTTGGGAAAAACGGAGGGAACTCATGCTAGCGCCCTTCGGCCCGCGCTGCACTAGAAAAACGCTCGCACTCCAACTTCGGCCAGGAGGCTTCCGCCCGAGGGATTCAAAACCTCACGGTCAAGCCCGCAAAGGGGTTGAAGGCTTCCGCGGCGCGCGTGACGCCGAAGTTGCAGCCGCAGTCCAACTGGATGTTTTTGTCCACGAGGTATTCCAGGCCGCCATCCACCGTCAGCATCAGCCCCGAGCGCGCTTCGGTGCTCACGTCGCTGAAGAACTCCGCATACCCGCTGAGCTTCCCGGCAATGCGGCGGTCGAGGCTTACGGAATCGATGAAGTCCGCGTGATACCCCGCTCCCTCGGCGTCCCGCAGAAACTCGGCGCCCGTTTCGAAGGACGCGTCGAAGCCGGCGGGCAGCTTCGCGTCGAGCGGAAGGAGCACGCCGCCTTCCACCGCGTCGTTCCCCAGGTGGTCGGTGTTCGTCGGGAATTTGACGAAGGGCAGCAGCGCAAAAGAGGTTCCTCCCCCGTCATCGCCCCAGAGGTTTACCTTTAGCCGGGTCGTGAAGTCCCCGACTCCCGACTGCACCGCCGTCGGGCCGCGCCGGGGCATGCTGCGCACGTTGAGGTAGCTGTCGAAAATGAACTCCACGTCGGCGTTCTTCAGCACACCGGCCTTGATGTCGATCGGCGCGAGGTTCCAGGTGCTCGTATGGACGCCGCGGGAATCGTCGAGCGCGTAGTTGGCGAAATCCATCTCCAACTGGAAATGCCCGGCATCCACGGTGAAGGGGTTCTCGGTCTTGCTGGGGCGGTCGGGCTCCAGTTCCCGCATAGCAGCTTCAGGGACGGGGTTGAAAAGGTTGAAGGCACTCTTGTCCGCGGCCCCGGCGGCAACGTCGCCCCCCAAGAGCGCAAGCGCCGCGATGAAGCAAAGCCGTGCCGGGAATACGCCTGGGAGCATCCGGCGATACTAGATCACCCCGCACGTTTCTTCGCGCGCGATTTTTTAGGTCCGCCGACCTACCGTTCCGCCGGCTCGCAGATTTCACGAATTTTCTCGTCCCCAAACTCCAAGTTTGAGCATGTCGTTCTTGTCCATGAGCATTTCACCCAGGCCTGACCACATCTTGGCAAGGAGGAGGGAAGAGGCCGATCCGCGAACGACCGACTTCTACTTGTAAAGGCTGGTTTCCGGGACGCTATTGACGCTGCGCCCATCAAAACGGTTTCATATTTCACCGTGCCATGACCCTGCGCTTCCTTCGAACCTTCAGTCGTTGCCTGGCGTGCACGCTGTTGATTATGTTCCTGGCGCCATTTTCCGGCGGACTCTTCGTAGGTTGGGACGGCTTCCTTGGGGCGCTTTTCGGAATGTTTGTTCTGTGTCCGGTCGTCATCGTGCTGGGCGTCTGGATCGCCCTCTTTCCGCCGCGCACACCGCTCCGCTGGATATTCCTCTCGATAGCGTCTGGCTCGGTTGGCATATGGGCCTCCTGGCTTTATCAGTTTGAGAGACCGTTTGACTGGTATCACGAGGCAGACGGCAGCATGCCCGGGTGGGAGCCCGTACACATGGCCTCACCCACGACTTTCGGAGCGGCCCTCGCCGGGATCGCCACGATCATCGTCGTGAGCCTTATCTATCTCCGCTCCCCTCTATATTGGGAGAAGTGAGAGAACGTGACAGGCAAGGGCGGCCACCCGCAATATCATCAAGAATTGGGAACAGATAGCTACCGTTCCGCCGGCTCGCAGATTTCGTCGAGGACGGCCAGGAGATTCCGGGGCCGGAACGGTTTCGTGAGGTAATTCCGGGCGCCTGCGGCGAGCAGGGTTTCGATCCGGTTCGAGCTGGCGTCGGCGCTGATGATCACCACGGGGATCTGGCGCGTCTCAGGAGACTCTTTCAACCGCCGGAGCACTTCCGAGCCGTGGATATCCGGCAGGTTCAGGTCGAGGAGGATGATCGCGGGGGAACAGGCCAGCGCGAGGCTGATCCCCAGCTCGCCTCGCGCGGCCTCAAGGAGGTGCACCCCCGGCCTCTGCTGGAGGATGCGCTGGACGAGGACGAAGTTCGCCCTGGTGTCCTCAATGTACAGAATTGTCTTCCGGTCACTCGAAACCGAAGGCACTTCCACTCCCGAATGCGGCTCGGCCAGGTCTTCGCAGATGAAATCGAGCAGGCGCCGGCCCGCCCTGAGGATTTGCTGGACGTTGTCGTTCTCGCCGCGGACCGAGAGCTCCATGTCCAGCAGTTCCGCGAAGCCGAGTATCTCGTTGAGCGGTGTGCGCAGCTCGTGGTTCAGCCGCAAGAGGAGTCCTTCCCTTTCGCGCCTCGCCTGTGCCCGGGCAGCCTCGAGTTCCCCCGGACGACCGCGAGCTCCTGTTGAACGCGCCGCAACTCCACGCTTGCCATTTCCGCGCTGCAGGACATCTCAGGTGGTGGAGACGCGGACCGGCTCCGGCTGCGCCTCGTGCGATTGCAGTTTGAATCCGGACGGGCCCTCGGGCTCCGTCTGGCGCAGCTTCTTGGCCATGTCGAGGTCGCGGCGCATCTTGTTCTTGTGGGTGCAGAAAAGCATCGCGGTGTCTTCGGTGATGTGCCCGGCGTCGAACGCCTTGACGAGGGATTGGTCGAAACTGTGCCAGCCCGCGGTGGTGCCCGCCTCGATGATCTCGTTAAAGCTGCGGTTGTCATCCTCGCCGAACAGGAGCGCTTCGCGGGTGCGCATGCTGCTGCCCATGATCTCGGAGACAAGGAGCCGCCCGCCGTCGATCCGCGCGACCAGGCGCTGGCTGACGACATAGCGCAGGGTATCGGCCAGCCGCTGCCGGACCTGCTGCTCCTCTTCGTTGGAGAACATGCCGAGGATGCGGTTGATCGTCTGGCCGGCGTTGATGGTGTGGAGGGTGCTGAAGACGAGGTGGCCCGTCTCGGACGCCGTGAGGGCGATCTCCATCGTCTCGCGGTCGCGGATTTCACCGACGAAGATGACTTTCGGCGCCTGGCGCAGCGCGGCGCGCAGGCCCTGCGCGAAGTCGGGGAAATCGCGGCCCAGTTCGCGCTGGCTGAACGCCGCCATCGCGTGCGGGTGGAGAAATTCGATGGGGTCCTCGAGCGTGACGACGTGGATCTGCGAGGTCTGGTTCAGCTCGTTCAGCATCGCCGCGAGCGTGGTGGTCTTGCCGCTCCCGGTCCCGCCGGTGACGAAGACGATACCGGTCTTTTCCCGGATGATCTCGCGGAAGATGGGCGGCAGGCCGAGCTTGTCGAGCGTGGGAATGAGGGATTGCAGCTTGCGCATGACGATGGCGTAGCGCCCGTTCTGCCGGAAGATGTTGACGCGGAAGCGCGCGAAACTCTCGATGCTATAGCTGCAATCGCACGAGCCGAGCTTGGCAAAATCGGTGACGAGGCGCTCGTTGCCGTTCATGAGGCACTCCGAAAGCCGCTGGATGGCTTCCGCGCCCATCACCTCCGTATAGGCGGCGGCGGAGGTCGGCTTCAGCTTGCCGTGCTCCTCGACCAGGGGCGGCTTGCCGGTGACGAAGAGGAGATCGGATATCCCCTCGCCGCCCTGGATCATCGCCATGAGCATGGCGTCCACGCTTTCCCGGGTCATGCGTTGCGAAGCGTGGAGGGGGGCGTTGCAGTCGATGGGACTCTCATGAATCCTTTCTGAAGCAGGAAAGCGGCCAGACCCGCCGGAAATCCTTCGCGCCGAAAAATTCAAATGGTTGCCGAATCCGTCGCCGCGCAGGCGCTCCTCTTATGGAATGAGCCCCTCAAATCCCCCTCCGCGCGGGACAGCCCCGCAGATAACGGTGAAGCTGGACATACATTCCGGCGAGCACCGTTACGGCCTCGAAGTAGCGGCCTTTTGCCAGCGTCTTCCGGAACAGCCGCCACCGCTCGCGTGCGTGGACTCCCTGGAGCGCGCGCCAGCCTTTTCTCAGCGCTTGGCGGTGGGCATCGGTGTTCTCGGGGGAGAAGAAGGTCTTATAGTGGATCGCCCTCACCACGCGCTGCGTTTGCCGCGGGTCTGTGCCCGAGAAATTCCCGCCGTGGAGGCGGTAGGAGAGGACGGCCTTGTTTACGAAGCGCAGATCCCCATACCTGCTCAAACGTACCAACATGTCCCAATCGTCCATCCGCCCCAAGGCGGAGTCGAATGGGCCGGTGCGTTCATAAAAACGGCGACGGGCGAGCAGAACCCCCGGCGGATACACGCGATTCTCCCATGCCAGCATGCCGAACCCGGTGGGCTGCGAGACATCAGCCTTCAATGCTTCGCCACTGTCGTAGGCGAATCGCGTTCGCCCAAATTCGGCGAAGCCGTATTCGAGCGGCAGCCCATTCTCGTCGATATGGTTCGCGAGGCCGTGGGCGCCGACGGCGTGCGGGAATTTCTCCAGTTCGTTGCTGAGTGTTTCCAAGGCGTCGGGAAGCCAGATGTCGTCGCTATCCATGAAGGTGACGTATTCCGAGCCGGCGGCGATCTCCGCGAAACCCCGGTTCCTGGCCGCCGCCGGGCCGCGATTCTCCTGGAAGACGACCCGGAAGCGGGCGTCCGCCTCAGCGGGCGTTTTCGCCACGGCGCGCGTCTGATCCGTCGAGCCGTCATCGACGACGATGCATTCCCAATCCTCGACGGTCTGCGCGCGGATGCTCTCGAGGGTCGCGGAAAGAAACCCGGCGCGGTTATAAGCGCTGACTACGATGCTGATCCGCGGCGAAGGCATGCGGCCTTGATAGAAGCGCGGAATTTAGGATTCAAGCTTATCCATCCCCCCGCGCCGAAGCCGGGCAGGTTCGGCAAGCCCGGCGGCGCTCAGTGGGGCTGCCACGCGATGACGATGACTCCGCAAACGATGAGTGTTCCACCCAACCAATGGTGCCACGTGACCCGTTCGTGGAGCAGCAGAGCGGCCAAAACGATGGCAAAAATGACGCTCATTTTATCCACCGGAGCGACGCGCGAGGCTTCGCCCAGTTGCAGCGCCCGAAAATAGCAGAGCCACGAGAGGCCCGTCGCGAGCCCTGACAGCACGAGGAATATCCAGGTGCGCCGGGCGATCGCGAAAAGTCCGAACGGCTGCGCGGAAAGGGCGGCGACGGCCCAGGCAAAGACGAGGATGACGCTGGTGCGAATGGCAGTCGCCAGGTTCGAGTCCACCCCAGCCACGCCGACCTTCGCGAGGATGGCGGTGAGCCCCGCGAAAAAAGCCGAGAGCAGGGACCAGGTGAGCCAGTTCATGCCGGCAGATCGGGCACGCTCTCGCCGCGCACGAGGTCCTCGAGCGACTGGCGCTCCCGGACGACTTGCGAGCCGCTCCCCTGCACGAGCACCTCGGCGGGGAGGGGCCGCGAATTGTAATTGGAGGCCATCGAAAACCCGTATGCTCCCGCGCTCATCAACGCAAGGAGGTCGCCCTCCGCCGCCTGCGGGATCGCCCGCTCCTGCGCGAAGAAATCGCCGCTTTCACAAATGGGGCCGACGACATCCACGACCTGCGTGGATTCGGACGCCGGCTCCGCTACGGGCACGATTTCATGATACCCCTCGTAGAGCGCGGGCCGGATGAGGTCGTTCATGCCCGCATCGACGATGACGAACGTCTTCCCGGCGGACTTCTTTATATAGGAGACTTTCGTGAGGAGGACTCCGGCGTTCCCGACCATGAGCCGCCCCGGCTCGAAGAGGATGCGCAGGCCGAGCTTCTTCAGGAGCGGCGCCACGGCCGCGGCGTAGCGCTCCACGGTAAGGGCGTCTTTCCGGCCGGCGCCCTCCGGATCTTCCCACCACTTGCCTTCGCCGCTCGCGAGCGAGCCTTCATAGACGATGCCGAGGCCGCCGCCGATGCTGAAGAACTCGATGCCATGCCTGCGCCGCAGCTCGGTCACGAGCGGCGACAGCTTTACGACGGCCTCCGCGAAAGGCCCGGTGGTGGTGATCTGTGAGCCGATGTGCGTCTGGACGCCCCGGATGCGGATGTTCGGCATGCGCGCGGCGGCTTCATAGACCTCCAGGGCGCGCTCGAGGTTCACCCCGAACTTGTTCTCGCTCTTGCCCGTGGAGATATACTTGTGCGTGTTCGCCTCCACGTCGGGGTTCACGCGCAACGCCACCGGCGCGCGGCTCCCCATCGCACGCGCAACGGCATCGATGCGCTCCAGTTCGCTCTCGGACTCGACGTTGAAGCTGAAAATGCCCTCCCGCAGCGCGAACCGGATTTCCTCCTCCGTCTTGCCGACGCCCGCAAATGTGCACAACCCGGGGTTCCCCCCCGCCTTCAGCACGCGGAAGAGCTCGCCGCCCGAGACGATATCGAAACCGGAACCTTCGCGCGCGAGGAGGCTGAGGATGCCGATGTTCGAGTTCGCCTTCACGGCGTAGCAGATGAGGTGATCCAGCTCTGAGAGGGCGGCGTGCAGGCGGCGGTAGTGGTCCAGGATGGTCCCCGCGCTATAGACGTAAACGGGCGTCCCGTTTTCGCGGGCGATCTCCTCCAGGCTGACATCTTCGCAGTGTAAGAGCCGGTTCTTGTAGTGGAACGAGTGCACGGGGTTGATCTTCAATCGGGTGGCGTCAAGCGCAAGGCATTTGTCCGCGAAAACGGCATGGCGGTGGGTGATCAAAACGATGCAGCCCGCCCTCAGCGATGTGGGCATAAATCTTCAGAAAAAGCTTCCTGCATGGGCGCGTGTCCGTTACTCCTCTGTATGGCAAGAGTACCGGCGGCGGATGGCATAAGGGATGCTGAATGCGCCACGCAAAGCTCACCCACACCCCTTGCCCCGAAATTCAAATCCCCATGAAGAAACTCGAAGCCATTATCAAGCCGTTCAAACTCGAAGAGGTCAAAGAGGCGCTTGCGGAACTGGGAGTAGAGGGGATGACGGTGACGGAGGTGAAGGGTTTCGGCAGGCAGAAAGGCCACACGGAGATCTATCGCGGCAGCGAGTATACGGTGGATTTTCTTCCGAAGGTGAAGATCGAGATCGTGCTCTCGGATGAGATCGCCGAACGCGCCGTCTCCACGATCGTGAACGCGGCGAAGACGGGAAAGATCGGCGACGGCAAAGTCTTTGTCCTGCCCGTCGAATACGCGGTGCGCATCCGGACGGAAGAAACGGGCGACAAGGCCGTTTAGCCTAGACCTCCAGCAGGAGGCGCGCGGGGTCCTCGATGCACTCTTTCACCCGCACGAGAAAGGTGACCGCGTCCTTGCCATCGACCACGCGGTGGTCGTAGCTCAACGCCAGATACATCATCGGCCGGATGACGACCTGCCCGTTCAACGCGACGGGCCGCTGCTGTATCTTGTGCATGCCGAGAATCCCGCTCTGCGGGGGATTGAGAATAGGGGTGCTCAATAGCGACCCGTACGTGCCGCCGTTCGAGACGGTGAAGACGCCGCCCTGCAAATCCTCGATCTTGATCTTGCCCTCGCGCGCCTTCGACGCGTAACCGGCCAGGTCGCGCTCGATGGCGGCAAAGCTCTTTTGATCCGCATCCCGCACGACCGGCACGATGAGCCCCTTCTCGGTGCCGACGGCGACGCCGATGTCGTAAAAATGGTTCTGGATGAATTCGTCGCCGTCCATCTGGCCGTTCACGGCCGGCACGGCCTTCAGCGCGGCCACGACGGCCTTTATGAAAAACGACATGAAGCCGAGTTTCACCCCGTGCTGCTTCTGGAACGCCTCTTGCACCCGCGGGCGGAGTTCGTTGATGCCGCTCATGTCGCACTCGTTGAATGTCGTGAGGATGGCCGCGGTCTGCTGCGCCATGACGAGCTGGGCCGCAATCTTGCGCCGCAAGGGGGAGAGCTTCTTTCGCGAGATGCGGCCATTGGACGGCTGGACTCGCACCGGCATCTCTTCGGCTCGCGGCGCCGGCGCGCTCAACGGTTTTAGCTCCGGGAGCTTGACCGGCTCGGGCGCCGGTGCGGGAGCCGTTTTCTGGGGCACAACCACGGACGGCTGCGGCGCGGGAGCGGATGCGGCGGCCGCCCCCTCCTCGATGGTGGCCACGACTTCACCGATCTTCACTTCCTGCCCTTCCTGGGCCCGAATCTTCAACGTCCCGGCCGCTTCGGCGGTGATCTCCGAGGAGACCTTGTCGGTGTCCAGCGTCAACAGGAGGTCGCCGGATTGCACCGCCTCCCCGTCCTTCTTGTGCCACGCGGAAACGATGCCGCTTGTGATCGATTCACCGACGGAGGGGATTCTGACTTCGAAACTCATAAAGGGAGAACTCCTCTGTAATTCAAAAGCCTGCTTTTGTAAAACCGCGAAATGAAGGAGCATCCCCCCACCGCCTCATGCAGCACCCTAGCGAAGACCCCGCGAAAGCCGGCCCGAAAAGCGCAGGAATCCGGAGCGCCGTCCGTTCGGTGGCGATCTCCTTTCTGCTCGCGGGCGCGCTTTATTGGATGAGCGTCGCCGCGTTGTTCGCCTTTCGCATCGGCGGCCGGCTCACCCACTCCGTGGCCGCCGCCCGCGCGTTCGATGCCGTGGGCGCGCTTTTCCTGCTCCCGGGGAGGCTCGTCCTTTGGCGGGTGCCGGCATACATGCTGTTCTTCCCCTCGGTCATCGTGCCGGTGAATACGGGGGCGTGGCTGGTGCTCCTCTGCGCGGCGTTGATCCTGCGCGGCAGGTTCTCGGGCGACGCCAGATGAGCCTCGGGGCCGGCGTGGCCCATCACCCCCTCAAGCGCAGGCCGTGCGGCAGCGTCTCCCCGAATGCCGAATCCTGCTCCTCATCCCTCAGAGCGCCTGCGTCGTGCACCAGCTCCACGTAGTGCGCGGGCCCGCCGGCGCGCGTCATCCAGTCGAGAACCTGCTCGCGCGTCTCCCCGGAGACATCCCGGTAACGGTCGCCGACCCTCCGCGCCATCTGCATCACCGCGAAGAAGCCTTCCTCTTCGGCGTTTGACGCGAGGAGCCTCTCGATCCATCGCTCCACCGTTTCCGCCGGCACGAGAGTGTTGAGCGGGCCGTACATCGGCACGCGCGCTCCGAGACGGCCGAGCGTCCAGACCGCCGCGCGGCGCCAGGAAGCCGGGCGCGCGGCGGCCAGGAAGCCGAAAAGGAATTCCGCCAGCTCGACCTTGACGGCGGCGTTCAACCATTCGAACGCTCCGAGCATCCGCCACATCTCGGAGGACTCGTGCGAGTCCGCCAGCAACTCCGCCCGGCGCCCTTTCCGGGCCGCGGCGACCAACGGCTCGGAGATCGCCCGCTGCTGCCCGGCCGAAAGCCCTCCCGCGATGCGGCGCCAAAGGATCCACCATTCCGCCCGGCACGGTTCGCTGCGGGGGTGCGCGACCTTCTTCCCGGAGAGCTGCTGCCAGGTGCGCGCCACACGCCAGTCATCGACGGCAAACCCGTACCCGGGCCGCAGCGAGAACCCCAGGAGATTCAGCCAGCGCGCCTCGTGGGCCGCGCTGCTCCCGCGGCGTCCCTCGAGGTCGATGAGTTCTTCCCAGAAATTCCTCAGGAGCGACGGCGGCCAGTCCGCCCGGCCCATCCCAGCCCCGTCCTCAAGCTTTTTGACGAGTCCTTCCGCCGCTGCTCCCTCTTCGGCGGCGAACGCCTCGCGGATGCGGCCCCGGCACCTGCTCACCGTCTCTTCGTCCACGAATCCGGCGCGTTCGCCTTCGCCGCCATGGGCCGAGGCCTGGGTGCGCGTAGCGGCCCGGATGTCGAACTGCAATTTCCAGCGGCGGCCGCCCCCCGGCTCGGCGCACCAGACCTCAAGCGCCCCGATCTCCGTCAGCCGCGCGTGCAGATGCACCTGCACAACCCCGCCGCCCTCGTCCCCGCCCGAGCGGAGCGCGGTGCGGATCGGCGGGAGCGCCGTCAACCGCTCGTCCACCGGGGCGATCTCCCCCGCCTTGTCCGTCGTCCGAACGCTCGAGACGTAGAGCGGGAACTCCGCGGGCCGGCGGACAAGCAGATCGAACTTCTTGTCGAGGAGATCGATCCCCTCCCCTTCCTCCAGGCCGGCCGGGGCCAGGCAGAGCGCCGCCGGCATTCCCGCGTGCTCGACCCCTATGTAATAGGAGTGGGCCAGACCGCCGGAAATCCTCACTCCCGTCCCGCGCCGAACCATGCCGTAGCGAGCCGCCCCCAGCGCGACGGCGAGGTCCATTCGGTCGTTCTTCAATACCACCGGGGCCCAGGCGGCGCCTGTTCCGGAGAACCAGGAGGAGAGCACTTCGAGGAGGCGTTCGCGCATCCGGGGCGACTCGAACAGTCCGCCGTTGAAGAGGAGCACATCGGGCCGGGCCCCGCCCGGTTGCGCGGCGAGGAACGCGGCCAGGTAACGCGTGATGCCGGGATCGGCGGCATAAGGCAGGCCGAATTCCTGGAATCCCGACGCGCGTTTCGCGGGCTTGTCGTCCGCCGCGGCCCTGGGAAGGAACCCGTCCACGAGGAGCGCCGCGACCTCTTCGCGCGTGAGTTCGGCCTGCTGCGCCCCTGCGATGAGCTTGGCGCCGGGTGCGGCCACGCTCAAGGTGAGGCGCTCGGGCGCATCCGCGGCGAGGAGAGCCTCCTTGGCCTGGCGGCAGCGCTGCACCAGGACGCTCCACTGCCGGGGGTGCAGCTTCGCGCCGAGGCGAGCCTCCACGAAATGGGCCAGGGCGAGGTCGAGATTATCCCCGCCGAGGATGAGGTGGTCGCCCACGGCGAACCGGTGAAAATGGAGCCAGCCGTCCTTCCCCGGGCGCACCTGGATGAGCGTGAAATCCGAGGTGCCTCCGCCCACGTCGCACACCAGGATGGTCTGCCCCGCGGAGAGGGTCTGCTGGTGCTCCTGCACCCACGCATAGAAAGCGGCCTGCGGCTCTTCGAGCAGGACGATGCGCGGCAGTCCCGCCCGCCGCGCGGCGGCGACGGTCAACTGCCGGGCCACCTCGTCGAATGAAGCGGGGATGGTGACGACCACGTCCTGCTCCTCGAGCGGGTCGGCTGGGTGCAAGTGGTTCCACGCATGGCGGACGTGCGCGAGGATCCGCGCGCTCACCTCCGTCGGCGAGAGGCGGGTAACATCCGGGCTGCCGTGCCAGGGAAGCAGGTCGGCCGTGCGGTCCACCCCGGAATGGCTGAGCCACGACTTGGCGGACGCGATGAGGCGCCCCGGCACATCCGCGCCATGGTCGCGCGCAAAGGCGCCGATGAAGCCGCCGGAAGCCGCCTCGCCGGTCTCCCAAGGCATCCGTAGCGAGGCTTCCTCGAATTCGCCGGGAGCCGGTTCGTAGTGGAAAGAGGGGAGCGTTTCGCGCGCGTCGGTCTCTCCCGCGGCAATGAGTTGCGGCGCCGCGAAAACGCGGGTATGGAATGCCTCACCGCTATCGGCGGCGGTATCGACGTAGGCGACGACGGAATTGGTCGTGCCCAGGTCGATGCCGACGACGAACCGGGAGGAAGGGGCGGAGTGTTGGTTCACATTCAAACTGCGGGATAAATACCATGAATCAGGAAAACTTGTATCCCTCCCTCACCGGCCTGCACCACGTCACCGCCGTGACCGCGACCGCCGCCGCCAACCTCGATTTCTACACGCGCATCCTCGGCATGCGGCTGGTGAAAAAGACGGTGAACCAGGATGACGTCTCCGCGTACCACCTCTTTTATGCCGATGCGCTCGGAACGCCTGGCACCGACCTGACCTTTTTCGATTGGGCAGGCATTCCCCGGGTGCGGAACGGCGCCGGCGTGGTAACGGAGACCGCGCTGCGCGTGGGAGGCGGTGCGGACGCGCTGGCGCTATGGACGGAATGGTTCGACAAGAACGGCGTCGCGCACGGGAAGGCCGACACCCTGGCGGGCCTCCCCTTTGAGGACCCCGAAGGCCAGCAGTTGCGCCTCGTAGCGGACACGCGCCCGGGCGCCGAAGCCGGCGCGCACCCGTGGCGAGGCAGCCCCGTGCCGGCGGAGGCCGCGGTGGTGGGGCTGGGCGGCGTGACGCTCACCGTCCGGGAATTTGAACCGACGGCGCAAGTTCTGACGGAGGTCCTCGGGTTTCGTGTCAGCGCGGCCGATCCCGAGGTGTTTGAGGTCGGCGCCGGGGGACCCGGGGCGCAATTGCGTCTGCTCACGTCGGACACGCCTTCCCGGCAGGGGGCGGGCGGGGTGCATCACGTGGCGTGGAGCGTGCCCGACGCGGCGGAGCAGCGCGCGTGGGAGGGGCGGCTTACGGACTTCGAAGTCGGCTCGTCGGGGATCGTCGACCGATTCTATTTTCAATCCCTCTATTTTCGCATCCCGGGCGGCATCCTGTTTGAGATCGCCACCGCAGGACCGGGGTTCACCGCTGACGAAGACCCGGAGCACCTGGGCGAACGGCTCTCGCTGCCGCCGTTCCTGGAAGGGCGGCGGGTGGAAATCGAGCGCGGGTTGAAGCCTCTCGGGTAGAAGCCGGCGGGCGGGCGCTGCCGTCCTGCGATCGGATTACGTTGGCTCGCCCGGGGCGAATACCGGGAGCTTTGCAATGCGATCCACGGCGGCTTGGGCATCGGGCCCGTACGCCTCCAACTGGAAGACGCTCCCGTGCTCCAGGTTTGCAAGGAGCACGTCGATGATGCGATCCGCGCGGTACCGTTTGCCTGCCGTCAGGATGTGGATCGAACTGCGAAACGTGAGGGCGCACGTGACAAATTCGGTAGCGGGGCGGGCGTGCAGCCCATCCTGATCCGTGACGGTTAGCTCGGCGGTGGCGCGGCTGGCAGGCTGGCTGGCGGTGGTTCGGGACATAAATTTCAGGCTTCCTGCGGCGGGGGAAAGGTACGCGTGGCGCGGAATTTCACAAAGGCGCGGTCGCCCGGCTTCAGCGCGAGCTCGCTTTGCCGGGACCGGGGCAGCTCGGCTTCGAGGAGCTGGCCGCTTTGCGCAAGGCGGAGATCGATCTTCGCGACCGAGCCCGCCGTGTGGACGAACTCGACCACGGCATCCAGAGACGGAGCGCCGTTGCGGTGGACGGCGACCTCCACATCCTGGGGCCGCACAAACGTCTGCCCTGCGGCGATCGCGTTCACGTTCCCCACGAACTGGCAGACGAAAGCGCTCGCGGGGTTGTCGTACACCTCCTGCGGAGTGCCCGTCTGCTCGATGCGCCCCTGGTTCATCACGACGACGCGGTCCGCGATCTCGAGCGCTTCCTCCTGGTCGTGCGTGACGAATACGGTCGTGATGTGCAGCGCCTGGTGCAGCTCGCGCAGCCACCGGCGCAGCTCCTTGCGCACCTTCGCGTCGAGCGCGCCAAACGGTTCGTCCAGCAGTAGAACACGCGGCTCGATCGCCAGCGCCCGGGCAAGCGCGACCCGCTGCCGCTGGCCGCCGGAGAGCTGCGACGGGTAGCGGCCCTCCATCCCCTCGAGCTGGACGAGCTTCAACAGTTCGCGCACCCGCTTCGCGATCTCGGCCTTGGCGGGGCGGCGGCCGCGCGGGCGCACGTCGAGGCCGAACGCGACGTTTCTGAAGACATTCATATGCCGGAAGAGCGCATACTGCTGGAAGACGAACCCAGCCTGGCGTTTGCGCACGGGGATATCGGTCGCGTCTTCGCCGTCGAAATAGATCCGCCCCGTCTCGGCGTACGCCAGGCCGCCGATGATGCGGAGCAGGGTCGTCTTCCCGGAACCGGACGGGCCGAGCAGCGCGACGAGCTCGCCCGTTTCCAGCTTAAGGCTGACGTCGCGGAGCGCGGCGAATTCCCCAAAACGTTTCGAGATGTTGCGCGCTTCGATGCTCATGGCTGGAACTCCGCGGCCGCGCCCATCCTCCATTCGACGACGGACTTCAACGCGAGCGTCGCGAGCGCCAGCAGGGCGAGGAGAGACGCCACGGCAAAGGCGGCGACGAAGTTGTATTCGTTGTAAAGAATCTCGACCTGCAAGGGGATGGTGTTGGTCTCGCCCCGGATGTGCCCGGAGACCACGGAGACCGCGCCGAACTCGCCCATGGCCCGGGCGTTGCAGAGAATGACGCCGTACACCAGGCCCCAGCGGACGTTCGGAAGGGTAACGTGCCAGAAAGTCTGCCAGCCGTTTGCGCCGAGACTCAGGGCGGCCTGCTCCTCGTCGCTCCCCTGCGATTGCATGAGCGGGATCATCTCCCGGGCCACGAAGGGGAACGTGACGAAGATCGTTGCGAGCACGATCCCCGGCACGGCGAAGATGATCTGTATATGGTGGGCGCGCAGCCACGGCCCGAGCCAGCCCCGCGCGCCGAACAGCAGCACGAAGATCAATCCCGAAACGACCGGGGAGACGGCGAACGGAAGATCGATGAGGGTCGTTAGGATGCTCTTCCCGAAGAAGTCGAATTTCGCGATGGTCCACGCCGCGGCGACGCCAAACACGAGGTTCAGCGGCACGGCTATCGCAGCGGTAAGCAGGGTGAGCCGGACCGCGGAGAGCGCGTCGGGATCCTTCAGCGCCTGGATGCATGCGCCCGCGCCGCGCCGGAGCGCCTCGGTGAAGATCGCCGCGAGCGGCAAAAACAAAAAGAGGAAGAGGAAGCCGAGCGCCGCCGCGATGAGAAGGGCTCGCATCCACACCGGGTCGTTTCGTCCCGAGTCGCGCGGGGCGTTCATAGTGCGGGGGCGGCGCTCCGGGCGTGCGTCCAGCGCTGGAGGACGTTGATGAGAAACAGGAGAACCAGGGAGGCCGAGAGCATGACGACGGCGATGGCGGTCGCACCGCGATAGTCGTACTGCTCGAGCTTGGTGATGATGAGGAGCGGCGTGATCTCGGTGCGCATCGGCATGTTGCCGGAGATGAAGACGACGGAGCCGTATTCGCCGAGGCCGCGCGCGAAGGCCATCGAGAACCCGGTGAGGAGCGCGGGCCAGATCTCCGGGAAGACGACGCGCGCGAAGCTCTGCCAGCGGTTCGCGCCGAGGCTGGCGGCGGCCTGCTCGAACTCGGCATCGAGATCTTCGAGTACCGGCTGCACGGTGCGAACGACGAACGGCAGCCCGATGAACGTGAGCGCCACCACCACGCCGAGCGGCGTGAACGCGACCTTGATGCCGTGCGGCTCAAGCAGGCGTCCGATCCAGCCGTTCCTGGAATAGACCGCGGTGAGTGCGATGCCCGCAACAGCAGTGGGCAGGGCAAAGGGAAGATCGACGACCGCATCCACGAAGCGCTTTCCAAAGAACCGGTACCGGACGAGCACCCAGGCGACCAGGAGCCCGAAGACAGCGTTGACGAGCGCCCCCGCGAACGCAGCCCCGAAGCTGAGGCGATACGAGGCGAGCACGCGCGGCGAGGTCACGGCACTCCAGAATTGCGGCAAGGTCATCTCCGCCGCCTTGAAAAACACCGCGGAGAGCGGGAGGAGCACGATGAGGCTCAGGTAAAAAACCGTGCAGCCCAGCGTGAACGCAAAGCCCGGCAGCACACGCTGTTCGCGGCGAAAAAACATTCAGATATCCTGGGCAAAGGAGATCATCCTGCGGGTACTCCGCGAGGATGGAGTGCAGGGCGAGCAGGAACGCGTGGCGCTGCAGCCGGAGCGGCGCGTGCTGCGGCGTCTCCAGGACGATCTCGAACGGCGCGGGCCCGGCCCCCGGAGGCGCGGAGAGAATCCCCTCGTACCCGGAATGGATGATGCCCTCGACCGCGTGGAAGCCGTCTATGCGCGCGGCGTCGTTACGGGGCAGCGCGCTCTGGGCGGCTGCGAGCGCCGGCCTCAAGAGGTGCTTGTTCAGCGTCGTGCTCCCGGCGAAGCCGTACACTCCGTCGCTGGTGTCGTCCGAATGCAGGGAGATGATGCCCTGAAAGCGTTCGCGGCGCAGTTCCTCCTCCAGCAACCGGACTTCGGGCTCCGAGGAGTCCTTCCAGAACTCCCGGTTCAAATCCCGGCCCGAACGCGAGGATCGCGTGCCGTCCGCGTAGCCGCTGGGGTTGCAGAGCGGGTAGAGCCAGAGCTGGTAGTCGCGCCCGAGTTCCGGACGGAGATGGAGCGCGCGCACCAGTTCGATGAGCCCGAGAACGCCGGCCGGCTCGTCGCCATGGATGCCCGCGAAGATGGCGACCTTTATCCTCGGCTTGGCCACGCGCGTGCGTTGAAAAATGAAACGAGGCAGGAAGAACGGTTCGCCGCCGGAGCGCCAGAACCCGACCGAGTCCGCGCGCAGGAAGTCCGACTCGCTCACCTGCCTCAGGAGCGGCAGGAGCAAGCCGCGGATGGACGGACGCGCGCCAACCGGAAGCTCCGGCATGCCGCCGGACGCGTGCACGCTCGCGGGTCCTTCCATCGTGCTCAACGCTATCATAAAGCGAGCCTACGGCTGGTAGATCTGGTCGAAAATTCCGCCGTCGGCGAAATGCTTTTTCTGCGCGGCATCCCACCCGCCGAATCCTTCCTGGATGTCCACGAGCTTCAGCTTCGGGAAATGATGCCTGGCAGCGACCTGCTCGTTGCGCGGGCGATAGAAGTTGGCCGCGGCGATTTCCTGACCCTCTTCGGAATAGAGGTAGCCCAGGTAGGCCTTCGCGGCCTCGACCGTCCCGTGCCGTTGCGCAACGGTATCCACCACGGCCACGGGCGGCTCGGCCAGGATGCTGAGCGGCGGGGTGACGATCTCAAAATTCTCCGGCCCGAACTCTTTCAACGCGAGGAACGCCTCGTTCTCCCACGCTAGCAGGACATCGCCGATGCCGCGCTGCGCAAACGTGGTCGTGGACCCGCGCGCGCCGGAATCGAGCACTGGGACATTCTTATAGAGCCGGGTCACGAAGTCCCTCGATCTTGCCTCGTCCCTGCCGAAAGCGGTGTCTGCGTAGAGCCACGCGGCGAGGTAGGCCCAGCGCGCGCCGCCGGAGCTCTTCGGGTTCGGCGCTATGACCTGGACGCCGGGCTTGACCAGATCGTCGAAGTCCTTGATCCCCTTCGGGTTTCCTTTGCGAACCAGGAACACGATGGTGGACGTGTACGGGGTGCTGTTATCGGGGAATCTCTTGCGCCACTCCTTGTCGAGGAGCCCGGCCCGGGCGACGGCATCCACGTCGAAGGCAAGGCCGAGCGTGACGACGTCGGCCTCGAGGCCGTCGATGACGGAACGCGCCTGTTTGCCCGAGCCGCCGTGGGATTGGCGGATGGAAACGTCCTCGCCCTTGGTTTCCTTCCAATGCTTGGCGAATGCGGTATTGTAGGTCTGGTAAAGCTCGCGAGTGGGGTCGTAAGAGACGTTGAGGAGCGTGGTGGCAGCCTCAGCGCCGAAGGCCGGTAGGAGGACGGTGAGCGCGAGGAGTCGGAGGAGGCGTTTCATGTGTCCGCCGATACTCTATCTAATAGATAGTGTATGCAAGAAGTTTCTCGCTCGCGGCCCGGCGGCGGGACCACTACAGTTCGAGAAATTCGCCGGGCTTCATCGCTCTGGCCCGGGCGCCGGATGCCTCCACCTTTTTCACAAAAACCTCGGGATCGGCCTGAATGACGTCGAAGGTGTTGTAGTGGATCGGGATGGCAAGTTGAGGCCGCAGGAATTCGACCGCGAGGACAGCATCGTCTATGCCCATGGTATAGTTATCGCCGATCGGAAGCAGGGCGACGTCAATCTTGTTCCGCTCGCCGATCAGTTTCATGTCCAGGAAAAGGGCGGTGTCGCCCGCGTGGTAGAGCGTCTTCCCCTCCGCCGTGAGAAGCAGGCCGGCCGGGTTTCCGAGGTAAACGGTCGAACCGTCCTGGCTCACGGAGGCGCTGTGGTGGGCGAGGGTCATTTTCAACCGGCCAAAAGGGAACTCGTGCGCGCCGCCGAGGTTCATGCCATGTACCGAGACCCCTTGGGCGCCGAGGTAACCGGCGACTTCAACCATCGAGACGACGGTGGCGCCCGTTCGCTTCGCGATCTGCACGGCGTCGCCGATGTGATCCGAGTGGCCGTGCGTGATGAGGATGAAATCGCACTCCACGTCCTCCGGCCTCGCGGCTGCCAGGCGATTCCCGGTAAGGAAAGGGTCGATGACGAGGCGATGGGTTCCGGTCTCGACGAGGAAGCAGGCATGGCCCCAGTAAGTGAGTTTCATCCCCCAACTATGGCGACAGCGGCCCCGCAGGGTCAAGGGGACGCGTTCAGCCCGCCTGGGCTTGCGAGACCAGCCGCCACTGTCTCCCGCCGGGGTCGAAGCGCATGTCAACCCGCCAAAGGGATTTCCTGCTGGTGCCGTCGGCCGGGAAAAGGGTGCAGGGGAGCGAGACGGTGGCGTCGGTGCCGTTGGCGAGGGTGACGAGGCTCGCGTCGAACCGTTCGAAATGGAGGTTCGCCTTTCTCTTTTTCACCTCTTCCCGCACGAAGCCGCGCGCTTTCCAATAAGCCGACTCGGCGGTGAATTTGCGCTGGTACGTCTCGCGCCAGCCGTCGCGCACGAGCGGGCCGAAGAAGGCGAGGAGGGCAAGCGCAACGATGACGCCGACGGAGACGGCGAGCTTTTTCCTGCTGGAGCGCTCCCGCCACGTCCTCAACGAAGGGCCGCACAGGTCGGCGACGGGATGCCACTGCTCGAAGCCGTCCATCCAATAGAGCGTCTCCTCAGGGATGAACCCTTTCGCATAGAGACCCATGAGCTGCCCGAGGGTGTATGGCCCCTTCTGCTTGCCCTCCAGATGGATATAATATTCTTCGGAAAAAGCCATGAACGCGCTCGCGGATGAGCGCACCATTTTTTCGCTTGAACCTGGTCCGGTTGCAAGACTGGAAAGAGGCGGTGAAAGAGCGCCCGCCATGCGCCCTGCGGGGGGCGGAAGTCAGTTTCCCGGCTGCGTGTTCTCTTCGCCCGGCTTCATCGCGTACATCGAGTTGAGAATGCCGTAGGTGCGCGCGTAGGTCTTGTCGTAATTCTTGACGGGGGCGTTGATCGCTATCAGCCACTGATCCTTCGGGCTGAAATTCAGGAAGGTGACGCTCCTGCGGAACTTCACGCCGAAGAAGTTGCAGGTGAAGACGTATCCGTGGCTGCTCCAGCCGTTGATGCTGATCGGGTTTGGAACATCCTGTTCGAGCACCACGTCGGTGGCTCCGGCCGGGAGCGAGTTACGCGCGAGATCGCTATATTGCTTGAGGGCGTCGCCCGAAAACGGAGTTCGGGTATCGAGAGGCGACTTGGCGATGGTCATCCCCGAGGTTCTCGAGATCCTTGAGTTCGAACACGGCCGTGGCGGGGTTCCCGCTGACCCGCGTATTCGGATCAACCCGGAAGCCAAACTTCTTCGTATCGTCCTGGAAATAGTAGCGGGAGGTCGCGTCCATGACGCCCGAGACGCGGGGACGCGGGGTAAGGTCCAACGCGCGGCTGGAAACGGAGATGCCGAGGAAGAGGCAGGCGGAGAGGGCGGCGATGCGGTTCATAGAGGCTTTAGAATCGGGTGAGGGCCCCACGGGTCCAGCTGACGACGTCGAGACTGCCCGGGGGCGACTTGGTGATGAAGTTATTGTCGAAGTTCCAGAACCTGGAGGGCGGCGCGTAGATCGAGCCCGTATCCCATTGTCCTGTGAATTGGTTACTTGTGAACATTTGAACCATGGAACCGTAATAACAAAAGGCTTGGCCGGACCAGTCCTCCATGAAGCGCGGGAAGTTATTGAACCCGCCCGAATAACCGTAAACCTGCCCGGTGTTGGGATTGGTGAACCCGGAGGGGACATTGCCGCTGACGATGGCTGTGTTGACGGTCGTGTCCTGTGCGACGCGGTTCGAGAGGGAGAGGGCGGAGTTGGAGTCCTTCCACGAATTGGAGAGGACGGTGACGGCGTCCCCCATGACCGCGGCGGACACGCGCGTGTAGCCGGAGACCGTGGGAGAAGTGCTCGTCGTCTGCGAAGTGGAGGCGGCATTGGTGGGGACGCTGGCATACGACGACTCGCTGCCGACGTTATAGTCGCCCTGGATGTAAACGGCGTTCTCGCTCGCAATGGTGAGGCCATTCGTCGGCAGGACGGTTCCGTTCTGCAGGCGGATCGCCTTCTCGGACGAGGAGGTGTCGCCGGTGTCGTAGATGTAGAGGACGCCGTTGAGGGGGAAGCCGGTGGCAGCGTTCAGAACGGGGTTGGCCGTGGCGATATTCAGGGAGGTGACTCCTATGTATTTGGCCTCGCGCGCGTCGTAGATGGTTTGCTGGGAAAGGGCGCCGAGCAGGGTGGTCGTCTGCGCCGCGGTGAGGCTGACGCCGTTCTGGGTGGTGATGGACTTGCTGGTACCGCTGACGGTGATGATGATGCCCGCCTTATTATAGAGGCGACGCCCGCTGAGGGCCGCAGGGTCGGTGTACCCCGCATTCGGGGGCTCGATGAGGAATCGCATGCTGTCGGCATTGGGGTTGGTGGCGTTGAAGACGGACGCCGGATCGGTTCCCAAGGGTTCCATGGCGTCAACCTGGTGGACCTGCGAGGATTGGCCGGTGGTGTAGGTGGGGCCCGTCATGGCGCCGCCGCTGGAGGGGGACGACCAAGCGGCCGCGCCGGTGGGGTAGAGCGTGGTGGTATAGTAATTCCCCACATAGGAAAGATCGCTCTGGAAGGTGAGCGTGTTTGGGGATTGGACGCTGACGTAGGCGTCGCCGTTCGTGTGAACGAGACCTTGTATGACCATGCTGGCGGGTTTGTAGAGCTCGATGTCATCCTGGAAAAAAGCCATCGCCTGGAAGAGCGGCACATCGACATATTCGATGCTGCGGGTCGCGCCGTAGTTGACCGGTTTGCCTCCTATGTTGTTGGAGGTGAGGCGCACGCTGCATGTGTAGGAATAGTCGAGCCCCTGCCACCCTGGGTAGGCGCTCAGATAGACCGGCACCGCCGTGGGAATGCCGCTGCCCGAGGAGAGCGGCGCACCGTAGCTGTCCGTGCAATTGATCTGGAGATTCCCCGCGGTGTTGTAATACGCGTAGTTGAAGGTAGGCGGCGAAGTGGGCGTAGGCCCGCGCACCCGGGCGGGAAGGTCGCTGGCCGCTGGCGGGCCGTATTTGGCGTTGGCGGCGGTGAGCCAGATGCCATAGGCGACCTCGAGTGCGCCTTCGGCTTCGAATCGCAGCCCCGCGAGGTCGCGGCTGGAGTCGGAAATCTTGCCGACGGTGGAGGTGACCCGGAGCGCCACGCCGATGAGAGCGGAGAGGACGACGATGACTACGAGCGTGGTGATCATGGCGCTCGCGTTTTTCCTGCGCTTGGTTTTCGTGAGGTGCATAAAGGCTCGAAACGGTTACGGGGAGGCGATCTCCAGGGAGTTCCTGGGCCGCAGAAGGGTGCTGACGGTGAGGTAATTGTTGTATTGGCCGACGCTCTGTTTCTTGGCGAGGTAGTTGCTGTATTGCTGGCTGGAAACGATGAGGCCGACGGAGAGGTAGCTGGTGGAGCTGCCCGTCGTGAACGGGGCGCTGCCCGTCGAGCTGATGTCGTTCGTGAGCGTCAGATAAGAGGAATTGGAGACGTTTGAGACGTTTTCCATGGTCTGGTAGAAATTGAGCTGCTGGCCTTGCACGATGAACGCCTCTTCATGCACAAGGACGGCCGTCTTCACCGTGGGGTACAACCAGGAGGCCGTGACCGAGGGGCTGACGTTGACGTTCAAGGTTTGCACCTGGTTGGTGCTGGAAACGATGGTGCAACTGCTGACGACGGCCCGCGTCGTGATGCCGTTTACGAGCAGGACGTCGTTCGCCTTCGGGATCGGAGGCGACGCGAGCGGGTTCGTGGAAATCTGAAGCTGGAAGCTGGTGGCGGCCGAGAGCCCGGTGCCGGTGGTGCCGCCCGGGTTCACGACGACGTAATGTTCCCCGAGGTATTTGTCGAAGCGGACACCCTGGGCCGGATTGGCGGCATTCGAGGAAATGGCGCCGGCGGCGTTGACGTTAATGAGCTCCGGAGTGCTGGTCGCTTCGCTGATCTCGGCGTTCATGCGGTCGAGCGCGTAACGCAGCGACAGGTTCGAGACGTTCAGCGAGAAGCCCTTCGCGTAGAGGGTGGTGCCCGCCTGGAGCAGGTAAAAGCACAGGGAGCCGACCAGCGTGAGGCAGCCGATCGCGATGGCCGTTTCCAGGAGCGTGAAGCCCCGCCTGAGGCCGGGTATCTTCATTGGTCGGGCGCGCGGAGCGTGCTCGCAGAGTAAATCTGCGGCCTGTTAAACATGGTGTACTTGACGACGAAGGTGATCCTGCGGGTGTTCGCGTTGTCGGTGGGGTCGGACGAGTTCCAGAGGGAGACGCTGCGGGAGAGCGTACCGCTGACACGCGCGACCCCCGTGGAATCGACGATGAGAGGCACTGGGTTCGAGACGGAAGTGTAGGCGTAGTCACCGCACGCGACGGTGCCGGAAGTGACCGCCAGGATCGCCGGGACGCTGCTGGAGACGAAGGGCACGGCGCCGGCGGCTTCGATATTGCGGTCAACGATTTCCTTGGCCGCCGTGATGACGCGGGACGAGGCCGCGTTCTGGTTCATCGTCAGCAGGGCGGGGACGGCCGCGGTGGCGTAAATGCTGATGATCGCCGTGGCCATAACCACCTCGATGAGGCTGACGCCCGCCGACCTTTTGCGTTTCGCCGCGGGCGCACCCATCCAGTCGCTGGATCGGGCTTTCGCGAGCCCCTTCAGCCCGCCACCGGCTGTTCCGTGACTTTCGAGTACTTCCATTGCTTTTTGCGGCGAAAAGACCGGCGCGGCCTTCTCACCATTATAATATATGGTAGCAAATAGCATTCCACATACCGCCCCACTTCAGGAAATCGGGGGCCAGGTTTTCCCCTATGGCCGCCCCGCGGACTCCCGGAATTCCCCTAGGGAGGCGTCCAGGCCAGGGGCGCGAACTTTCTTTGGAAGATTTCTCCGACTGCCGAGGCCGTTTGTTCGAGGCTTGGGGCACTGCCGGTCTCGCGCTTGATGCTCGTCATCTCGACGCCCGTAATGCCGCATGGGACGATCTCGCGGAACGGAGTGAGATCGCCCCGGACGTTCAGCGCGAATCCATGCATGCTGATCCAGCGCCGGACGCCGACGCCGATGGACGCGATCTTGCGTTCCCCCACCCAGACGCCGGTGAGTTTCTCCCTGCGCGCGGCGTGAATGCCGTGGGCCTCCAGAGTCAGGATCAGGATTTCCTCGAGCGCGCGGAGGTAGCGGTGCAGGTCCTGCCCGTGCCGGCGCAGATCGAGGATAGGGTAGCCGACGAGTTGCCCGGGGCCGTGGTAGGTCGCCTGCCCTCCCCGGTTGGTTTGGACGACGGGATGGGGGAGCGCCGTGGAGTCGAGCAGGCTTGTCTGGTCCGGGGTGCGCCCGATGGTGTAAACCGGCGCGTGTTCGAGCAGGAAAAGGAAATCGTCCTCGCAGGCGCCTGCCGCCTTTTTCGCAACGGTCTCCTCCTGCAGGGCGAGCGCCTCTTCGAAGCCGAGCCGGCCCAGCCACTCGACTCGCAGGCTCATACGGGCAGGAGAGGCCCCGCGCCCCGGGAGGCGGCCTGCTGCGCCTGGAAATGGGCGAGGCCCACGGCCATGGCATCGGCAGCGTCCGGCGGCGGGTTTTCTTTCAGGCCGAGCAGCGCCCGCACCATGAAGGAGACCTGGGTCTTCGCGGCTCCGCCCCGGCCGACCACCGCCTGTTTCACCCGCCTCGGGGCGTATTCGTAAACGGGCATGCCGCGCGCGGCCATCGCGAACATCGCCACGCCCCGCGCGGAGCCGAGAGTGATGGCGGTGCGAAAGCTTTGGACGTAGATGACGGCCTCGACCGCCCCGCACTCCGGCTCGTGGGTCTGGACGAGACGCGCGATCTCGTCGTGAATGGCGACCAGGCACGCGGAGACCGTCAGCCTCGCCGAATTCCGGATCTCGCCGAATTCCACGGCGCGGATCCCGACGCCCCCGCGAACAACGCTCCCCGCTTCCTCAAGGACGGCGTAACCGGTGCAGCGCAGCGAGGGATCGATGGCGAGGACGCGCATTCTACTCGACGAATCTTTGCGCGACGGGCATGCGACGGCCAAGTCCGAAGGCGTGGCTGGTAACCTTCAAGCCGGGCACGGCCTGCTCGCGCTTGTATTCGTTCAAGTCCACGCGGCGCACGACCCAGCGGACGGTGGCCTCGTCGAACCCGCGGCGGATGATGTCGCTGCCGGAGAGATTCTCCTCGACGTAGAGCTGGAGGATGCGGTCGAGCACCTCGTAGGGCGGCAGCGTATCCTGGTCGGTCTGGCCGGGCTTCAGTTCGGCGCTCGGGGGCTTCAGGATGCTGGCGCGCGGGATGACCTCGGCGTCCCGGTTGATCCAGGAAGCGAGCCGGTAAACCATCGTCTTTGGCACGTCGCTGATGACCGCGAGGCCGCCGGCCATGTCGCCGTAAAGGGTGCAGTAGCCGACAGCAAGCTCGCTCTTGTTTCCCGTGGTGAGAAGGAGGCTGCCGAACTTGTTTGAGAGCGCCATGAGGGTCATGCCGCGAAGCCGCGGCTGCATGTTCTCCTCGGTCGCGTCCTCGGGAAGGCCCGCGAAGATGCCGGTGAACTGCTCCCGGAAGACTTCGAACGCATGCTGGATGGAAATGAGGCGGTGCGGGATGCGGAGATTCGCCACGAGGGCCATTGCGTCGTCGATGCTCCCCTGGGACGAATATTGGGTCGGCATGAGAATCCCCAGGACGTTCTCCGGCCCCAGCGCCTCGGCGGCGATGCACGCGCTCACCGCGGAATCGATGCCGCCGCTGAGCCCGAGGACGACGGATTTGAACCCGCATTTCGAGAGGTAATCCCGAAGACCGAGGCAGAGCGCTCCGAAGATTTCGGCGGGCTCGGAGTCTTCCCGCCACGCTTCGAGAGGGCCGGCGGCATCCACCACGCGCACCTCCTCGCGGAACGCCGGGAGCCGCGCCAGCAACGCGCCATTGGCATCGACGGCCAGCGAATTGCCGTCGAAGACGAGCTGGTCGTTCCCGCCGACCGCGTTGCAGTAAAAGATCGGGCACCGCCTGCGCGCGGCGAGGTCCGAAAGCATCTCGAAACGGCGATGCGCCTTGCCCGCGGCGAACGGGGAGGCACTCAGGTTCAGGATCGACTCGGCCCGCTGTTCGAGCAGCAGGTCCACGGGGTCATGGCCATACAGGCGGCGCGGCAGGAATTTCTCGGTCCACACGTCTTCACAGATGGTCACCCCCGCGAGGCGGCCGCCGATCGACACGGGGCTCGTCCTGTCGGCGGGCTGGAAATACCTGTCTTCGTCGAAGACGTCGTATGTGGGCAGGAGGGACTTGTAAACTTTCTCGATGGGCGAGCCCCGGCGGAGGAGCGCGGCGCCGTTGCGAAACGGGCGGCCGGCCGGCTCGGTGCTGTGATCGATAAACCCGGTGAGGAGCGGGACGGCGCCGACGTGCCGGTGAAGCTGGCCGAGGATTTCAAGATTGAGAGGGACAAAGCGCGACTTGAAAACGAGGTCGAGCGGCGGATACCCCGTGATCGCGAGCTCGGGCGTGAGGACCGCATCCGCGCCCCGGGCCACGCAAAGATCGTAGGCGGCGGCGATCTTGTCGCGATTCCCCGCGAGGTCGCCGACGGTGGTGTTGATCTGCGCAAACCCGATCTTCACGCGCGCCCCCCGTCCCCGCGCGCGGCCGCACCGCCGCTACTGCGGGTGCGTGGTGGAGTTGGAGATGCCGCTCCGGTTGTTGTAGCCGCCATTGATGGCTTCGTCCGCGCCCGATACGAATGTCTTGTAGAATTCAAAGAGTCCCGCGGTAAGGAACCCGGCCAGGATGGTCAGGATCACCTTGTGCATGAACGTGGTTCGCATCCACGGTACCATAGCAAGTTCCGGGCTAATGTCACGGAGAAGCCCGGCGCCGGTGTTCACCAGAACCCCCACTGGCCCGTGTGCATGATGTAGATACCCAGGAGCAGGTTTGTCAGCGCGTGCGCAAGGACGCAGGAGCTGAGACTGCGCGTCCGGTAAGCGACAAGATTATACAGCGCGCCGGTCGCGGCCGCCGGCCAGAAATCCGGCCCGGGATGCGCGAGGGCAAACAGAAGCGTCACGACCGCGAAGGGCACGGGCGCAAACGAGCCGAAGGGGACTCGCTCGAAGTCCGCCTGCACCAGGTATCGCAAAAGAAAACCACGCCAGAAAATCTCCTCGAGCAAGGGAACGACAACCACAAGGCGCAGGAACCTCAGCGTGAGGCTCGCCGAGTACACAAGGCCGGCGAAGACGTTTGGATCGAACCCCTCAAAACGCCGCGGCGCGCGGAAAAGTTCCTGCGGCGAGATCCATATGCCGAGCACCAGCACCCCCATGAAAATCGCAAAACCGGCTCGGCGCGGTTTCCCGAGCGGATAGTCGCGCCTATAGTGGAAAAGGAGAGCGCCACAGGCGATGGTTTGCAGCGGAAACACCCAGTACTTCGGCTCTTGCAGGGCGAAAACCGGGCTGCCTTTGAAAAAGGTGCGGACGCCGTCCGACAGCGCCAGCAGGACCATGAAGAGAAAAAAAGGGCCGGCGAAAGCCCGCGAGGCTCGGGAGGTGCTGGACATGAGTCGGCTCGAATTTATGAGAGGAAGCTCCAATGAACGATCCCGATCCTGATGAAGTCCTGAAAATGGTCGAGGCTGAACTGGCCATGAAGCGGGCCGGCCGCGGAGGCTCTTCCACAAGCAGGAACGCGTTCCGGATCTGGAGCCTCGTCATCATCATCGGGATGGTTCTCGCGGGGCTCCTTCTCCTCGAATACATGGTGTCGCAGATTCCGCGTCCGCACCGCAACCCGGGCGCCGCCCAACAGGACGCCGCGGCGCGCTAGGACAAATTCCGACCTGTTTTTGCCCCGCCGGTCTATCAGGCATCCATTTTGCTCTAACGAGTTAAAATGGCTAAAGCCTACAACTCGGTGATCGGGGTCGATCTCGGACGCTTCTCCATCAAAGCCGTGGTCGTCCAGCGCAAGGGAGGCAAATTTGTCGTCAGCAACTATGCGTTGCGGCCGGTCAGCGATTCGCTCCATGGCGCCACCCTCGCCGCGGACCTCAAGGCCGTCCTGCAGGAAGCGGGCGGCGGCAAGGGCTGCGCGGTCGCCGTCTCGAGTTCGGATGCACTCATCCGCATCATCGAGCAGCCCGTTACGCCCACCGAGATATTGCGCGAGGGTCTGCGGCTCAACGGCATGTCCCTACTGAACCAGGATTGCCGGGATTTTGTCCTGGACTGCAGCCTGGTCAAGCCCCCCGAGGAAGGCGCCAACGCCGAGGCGGCCGCCGGCAGCGCGCCGAAGCTCAAGTACCTCGTCGGAGGGCTCCCGAGGACGCAGGTCTCGCAGATCAGCGAAGCGTTTCAAAAGAATCGCCGTTCGGTGCAGGTGCTGCAACTGGCGTCCATCTGCGCGTTCAACGCCTTTGAATTTGCCAAGCCGGAAGCGTTCAAGAACGAAGCGTTCATCCTGCTGGACATCGGCCACCTTTCCTCGACCGTCACGGTCGGCGTAAAGAACGAGCTCATCCTGGTGCGTTCCATCGACTACGGCGGCAAGGCGCTCCATGAGGCGCTCAGCAGCCACATCGAGACCTCGGACGGCGACCCCGGCGAGAGCGACGACGAGTCGATGCTCGACCGGGCGCGCGTGTCGCTCTCGGCATTGACCCGCGAGGTGAGCAGCTCGATCGGCTTTTTCGAGGGCCGTCGCGAAGAGACCATCACGAAGATTTTCATCTCGGGCGGGCCGGCCCGCTCGAAGGTCGTCCTCCAGATTCTCGAGGAGGAACTCCACATGCCATGCGAAGCGTGGAACCCGTTTGAGAGCTGCGACGTTGCCCTGCCGGCGAATCGGCGCGAAAGTTTCGCCGCCGACATGGTGAACCTGAACGTCGCCGCCGGGGCCGCAGCCGATCTCCTGAAGAAGAACTGACTTTCCCGCCATGGCGCTGCACCTCAATCTCTACCACGAAATCCAGAAGCAGAAGCAGCAGAGCCGGCGCGACCCGCTCAAGCTGGGCATGGTCGGCGTGGGCCTCATCGCGCTCTGCCTCGCGGGGTACTATCTCATGCGCCTGCGCGAAGCGTCTTCGGTGATGAGCCGCATGGATCAGATGCAGGCCGTGTGGGACAAGCTGGAGCCCGAGCAGAAAGCGGCCGCGGCGAAGCAGGAAGACCTGGCGAAGGCCATCAAGACCAGCGATGCGCTGGTGCAGCGGATCGAGAATCGCATCTACTGGGCGCCGCTCCTGGGGCAGTTGCTCGAGGTCACGCCCAAGAACGTCCAGATCACCAAGTTTGACGGCACCGCCGCGAATGACAAGACGCCGACGTGCAGCTTCACCATCGTCGGTCTCTCGTCGGGCGCAGAGCCGCGGCGGGTGGCCGAAGAGCTGCGCACCGCGCTCCACAAGAAATTCGCCGAGAACCACGGCGCCGTGACTGCCGCTTTCCAGATGCTGGAAGACGCACAGGAGACCGTCTCGGTGGACGGCAAGCCGATGCCGGTGGCGAACTTTGGCATAAAGCTCGACATGTCCGCACGGCCCCCGGTGAAGCAGCTCGCCGCGAACATCCCACCCAAGACCGCCAGAAAAGAATGAAACTCGACAAGGAAGAGAGCAAAAAGATCATCCTTTCCGGCCTGCTGCTTTGCGGGCTGCTCTACTGCTATTTCAGCATGCTGCTCGGGCCGCTGGCCGCCCACCAGGAAAGCGCGGAGAAAACCATGAAGGATCTCGAGCCGCAGATCGCCGCCGCGCGTCTCCAGATGAAGCAGACGCAAGCCGTGGAGGCGCGGGCTCCCGTCGCCAACGAGACGCTCGAGCAGATCAAGGCCTTGATCCCCGACGGGGCGCCGGTGGCCTGGTTCCCGCCGCGCATGGTTGAATTCTTCAAGCGCCAGGGCATCGACAAGAGCTCGACCCGCATGAACGGGGAGTCGCTGGACTCCGACCTGCCCGGGTTCCGCAAGTTGAGTTGGACCATCGATCTTCCGAAGGTGGAGTTCGTTCCCCTGGCGATCGCGATCGCGGGCCTGGAGAACGAAGAGCCGCTGCTCGAAGTCAATTCCGTTTCCATCGGCACCGGCAGCGACGCCCAGTACCAGCACGGCTCGTTGATGGTGACTACCATCGTAAGACAATGAAAATCCTTTCCGCCACGGGTTCCACGGCCGCGCGCTGCGCGGCGCTGCTGACGCTCCTTCCCCTCGCCGCCCCGGCCCAGGATGGCGCGTTCAAGGCGAAGAACCGCTCCACGTTCAATGGCACGCTGGTCGCGCGCGACCCGTTCTGGCCCATCGGCTGGAAGAAGGAGATGAAGACCTCCGAGGCGGAGGGGAGCGATGTCGAGGTGACCGGAGACCAGTTCGTCGTCACCAGCATCCTGCTGAGTCCTCCCGCGCTCGCGGTCATCAACGGAAAAGAATACGGCGAGGGCCAGTTCATCCCGGTGCCGGGCAGCACGCAGAAGGCGCAGGTCGCGGCGATCCAGGACGGGATGGTATCGATCCTCTACCGCGGAAAAACCGTCATCGGCACCCTGCGGCGCAACGAGCACCTTTCGACTCCGAAAGCGAGCGACGCCGCGCCGGGCTCCGCCGCAAGCCCGGGCCAGGCAGCGGCAGCCCAGCCCTAGTCGCGGATTATTTTCCGCGGGTGCGCCGGCGTTTCAGAAGCCAGACCACCGCTCCAAGTGCCAGAGCCCATGGCGCGACGAAGGCCAGCGCGACGCCGATCATACGCACGCTCCACATCAGCGCCGCGGCGCCTTGCGCGAGCGTGTGCCGGATCGTCGGGAGGATGCCGCTCTCGTCCGGCACGATGTTCCCCTCGCTGTAAAGTTGCAGCGCGATCCGTGCGGGCGCGTTCTCGTCGGCGGCGGCGTCCTGCCCGGCGTTTCCCGTGTCGTTGCGGTTCACCGTGAAGTCCTTCACCTTGCCCAGCCCGCGTATCTGCTCGACGAAGGGGGCGTAGCTTTTCATCGGCATCTCGAACTCGAGGTTCGACACCTCCACCCCGCCCGACTGCCGCTCGAAGGTGGAACTCTTCACCTCCACGCCCGCCGCCGCGGCGGCCTGTTTGATCGCGGCCGAACGCTCCTCCACCTTGTCCGTGAGGACTCCGAGGTTCGTCCTTTGCACCGGCTCCTCCTCGCTGTTCAGCGCGAGGGTGACGAGCACCGGCCCGTCCTCCTCCTCCGCCCCGGCGCGGTCGTTGCGCTGCACCGTGAGGGCCGCCACGCGCCCGAGTTTCTTGAACGCGGCGAGCACGGTCGCATACGCCTTCCCGGGCACGCGCACCCGGAGCTGCCCGGCGCCGCCCCCGCGCGGGTCGCGGGTGACGTTGGACTCCAGGATGTCCGCGCCCTGCCCGGCCGCGGCGGCCTTCGCCTGGTCGAGCACGTCATCGACCTGCTTCGCGATGACGGTGAGCCCGGTCTGGCGGCGCGATTCGTCGTCCGGCTGGATCACCAGATTCAGTTCCACCTTGTCGCGCTCGACCTTCGCGGAGTCCGACGACCGCCCGGAGCCGTTCTTTGCGACCCGCTCGTCCCGCGTCGTGAACGTATCGACACGGCCCAGCGTCTTTACGCGGGCGATGGTCTGGTCGGCAGTCTCCGGCGCGAGGAGCACGCTCAACGTCGCCGTGACCCGGCCGTTGCCGTCGCGCTCGAGGCGGGATTGCAACACCTGCGCGTTCGCCTCGGCGGCTTCGCGCTTCGCATCGGCGTAGGTCTTCTCCACGTCCCGTGAGAAGAGCGACAGGTTTGCGTGCTCCCTCAGCAGGAACGCCGCGGGCTGGTCCAGGTTCTTTTCGGAGAGGGAGACGGTGACGGTCGCATACGTGATGAGGGTGTCCCAATACTTCAACTGGCCCTGCATCTGCTCGATCTGCCCGCGCACGCGCGCGAGTTCCTTCTCGACCTGGAGCAAGTCCGAGACCTTGCCGGTAGCCTTGGCGAGCATGTCGAGCAGGCGCTGCTCCATCCGCTGGGCATTGCGAAGGCGGGCATCGGTGTCGAAGTACGAGGCCGTCACATCCTCCGCGCCGAGCGTCTGGCTCTTCAACTCGCCGAGCGCGCGGAGCCTGAGCAGAAAGCCGTCGAGGTTCGCAGGCGGCACTTTAACGAGAAGGACGCCGCTCAACTTCCCGTTCGCGCCGCGCTCGGAACCCCGCATCGACACGTAGCCCTGCTCTTCCATCGCGATGCCCGTGACCGCATCCGCCGCGGCCTCGAACTTCGCGACCTCGAACTCGACTCTCGCGTTGCGGATGAGCTTCTGCACGGGCTGCGCCGCCGCGGGCATGGGCTGCCCCGGCGCGGGAGGCTGCGCCGGCGCGTTGACCGGGGCGGGTGCGGCCGCTTCGTCCTTCGCCGCCTCTTTCGACTTTTCCAAGCCCAGAAGGCCGTCGAAGGCAAGTGCGTTCGAGGGGCCTTTCGCCAGCGTTTGGTTGGAGTCCACTTGGGAATTTGCATTCGCCCGGTACCGGATGGCGTCCGCATCCGTTTCGAGATAGGCATAGTTGGCCTTCGCGGTGCCCGCGGGGTCTCCACTGCTGCCGTTGCCGTTACCATTACCGTTGCCGGCCACGCTCGTCGCGCCCGTGAAAGCATTCACCCCGGAAAGGGTAAGGGCTCCGGCCGCCGCTTTGGTCATTTTTCGAGAATAGCTGTTTGAGGAAAGGGAAACGTAGCCATGTGCAAGGTCCCTTTCATCCGAAGCTGTCTTCGCGCTCAAAGCTGTGTTTCCGCTCACATCGTAGTCCAGCGATTCGCCGCCCCGGGGCGTGGGAGTGGCGCTCCCGGAGCGCGCGCTCCAGAAGTCTTCACCGGTCAGAACCATGCCTCCCTTTACAAGGAGGAGGAGTGCCACCGCCGCGACGGCCCACCGCACCGGGCGAACTTGAAAGAGGCTGGCGAGCAGGGAGAGATAACTCCGGCGCGAGGCGGCGCGGCTGCGGAAGCGCCGCGCGAGGCGCGCTTCGAAATCGGGATCGGGCTTGATCTCCGAGAAGGTGTTTCCAATCATGGTGCTCATGGTTTTCTCCTGTTCGTGCAGGGCGCGGCAGGGCTCGCACTCCGCGAGGTGGCGCTCGAATTCTTCGTGCTCGGAGGCGGACAGGCCTCCGGTGACCGACGCGGCCAGCCACTCTTCGATGTCGTCGTGAACGGGCGTGCTCATCTTTCCATGGCGGCGAGCGCGGGCTTGAGGGCGCGCCGCATCTTTCCCAGCGCGCGGCCGAGGATGCCGCGGAGCGCGCCGTTGCTGAGGCTCATGGTGCGCTCGATCGAGTCGTAGTCCATGCCGTCGAGGTAGCGGAGCGTGACGGCGAGCCGGTGCTGCTCGGGGAGCGCCGAGAGGGCGGAGAGGACGCATTGGCTCACGTCCGAGGCCTGTCCGTCGGGGCGCGGCGCGGATTCGTCGGCTATCTCCGGGGCGTCGTCCTGCAACGGTACCGGGCGTTTCTTCCGGTAGAGGTCGCGGGCCCGGTTCCGGGCGATGGCGGTGATGAAGGCAGGGAATTTGTCGGGGTCCCGGAGACGCCAGCGGGACTTGAAGGCGCGCAGGAAGGTCTCCTGGACGACATCCTCGGCCTCCTCGCGATCCTGCAGGATGGCGAACGCGACGGCAAAGAGGCGGCGGCTGAAAAGCGGGATCAACATCTCAAAGTTATCCGGGTCGCCCTCAATGGCGGCTTTGATCAGCTCGCGGTCGCTTGGTTCCATTGTGACGATCTACCAGCCATGACGCGCGGGCTTCCAAAACCGCGCGACTTTTTTTTAGTGGGGGCTGAAAAGGTTCTCGATGCCTTCGCCCGCCTGCCGGAAGAAAAAGAGCAGGAACGCGCCGGGATCCTGGCCGAGCATCTTGAGGATGCGCGGGCTGAGGTTCTGCTCCGGCTTCGCGGTGGTGCCGAAGATGCGGACGGTCGTCCACTCGTAGCCGCCCTCGCGGTGGCTGAATATCTCCTCCGCTTTCGGCAGCCAGGCGAGGTATTCCGGCGTGACGCCGAGGCGGAGGGAGCCGTCGAGCTTGCGGTCGTGAATGGAGAGGCCGCCTTCGACCCGGAATTTGCCCCTGGCCTCGATCGCGAGATTCTGAAAGTCGATCTGTGGATACGCCCATTTTACGTCCACGGCGCACTCTTCCACGTCGAAGCCACGCAGTATCTTTTTTGCCGGTGAGGGAGGCCAGTTTTTCCTGGAAAGGGAGGTTCTCGATGTGGCCCTCGCGTATCCGAAGGGCGCCCTTGCCGGAGGATGTCTCGACCTTCGGGTTCCTGCCTGCCCAATGGAGATCGCCCGACGCGACGCCGCGGACGTTGTCCTTCCACGAGGCGGGCAGCCATTCGCCCACGGGGAGGCCGGTGAAGTTCGCCTCGGCATCGACGCTCTTGTCACCCTGGAGGCCGGCGGTCGCGCGCGCGCGGAGCACGCCGACGTCCGTCTTGCGCGAAGCGAGCTCGAGATTGAAGAGCGTGGCGAGCTTGCGCGTGATCTGAAGATGGACTTCGCGCACTTTCAACTCGGGGACGAGGGGCATCCTGAAGAGGCCGCCCGTCGCGCGGTAGTTAAAGTCGCGGCCATAGGGGGTGATGAGCAGGGTGGTGCCGAAGATGCCGGAAATCTTGTTCCGGAATTTCCATTTCACGTCGCCGTAGTTGCAGAGGACCTGTTTGAGCCAGAGGCGGTCCGGCAGGAAGATGGCATACCACGGCTTCGGCGGCTTGGGCTCCGGTTTGGGTTCGTAAACCTGGATTTCGACTTCGCCGGTGTCGATCCAGACGCCGTCGAGCTGCCAGCGCCGCAGGAAGATGCCCCAGGGGTTGAAGCGCGTGGTGATGTCCCGGGCCACGACGTTGGTGATGGCCTTCTTCCCTTGGCGCCCCTCGAACCCGGCGCTCCAAGCCCACAGGGCGCTCGTCCGGCGGATCGGCTCGTAACGGGCGGAGCCGAGGTGCAGGCCTTTCAACGTCTCGGCGGTGATGGCCGCACGGAAGGCGTCGCTGGCGAGATACGGAGCGAGCCAGAAGTGGTAGAGCGAGAGGACGGCGGCGGCGAAGAGGCACGCACCAGTCAGGAGTACGAGGAGACAGCCGTGAAGCCGTTTGCGGGGGAGGAGGGCGGTCATGGGTTCCGCGCGGCCGGGCTGCCGGCACGAGCCGTCCCCACACTAGCCTATCCGGCGTTCAGTTGCTCCAGCACTTCCGGGTCGCGCACGTCGGCCCATTCGCCCTGCAGCTCGAGCGCCCGCACCAACCGCCCGCTCTGCGCGAGGTTGCGGATGGCGTCGGTGAGTTCGTATTCGCCGCGCGGGGCGACTTTTCGAGGGTGGCGATGAAATCGAAAATGACCGGGCGGAACGCGTAGATGCCGGCGTTGTACCAAGGGCTGGTCGGCTCGCCCGGCTTCGGCTTTTCACGGAGATCGACGAGTTCGAACCCGCGCATTCACGAAGACGGCGCCGCCCTTGGAGACGTCCTCGTTCTTCTTGACGCTGACTGTGCCTTGCGCGGCGCTTCCGAGCCGGGCGAGCCTCAGGTAATTCGCCGGATCGACAAGGATATCCCCGTAACTGAGGATGAAGGGCTCCTCGCCGCAAAAAGAACGCGCAAGTTCCACGACCCTGCCGGTGCCGTCCTGAACCACCTGGGTTGCGTAGGAGATTTGAACTCCGAACGCCGCGCCGTCGCCAAAGAACGAAGTGACCACCTCGGCGCCGGTAACCGACGATGATGAGAAATTCCTCGACTCCCGCGTCCCGGAGCCCTTCGACGATGTGCAGGAGGATCGGCTTGCCGCGGACGGGGATCATCGGCTTCGGGATGTCCTGCGTCAGCTCGCGCATGCGGGTGCCGCGGCCGGCGGCGAGCAGGACGGCCCTGGTTATCGATTCCTCCACGGGCGTTCGCTACCTGCGCGGAAGCGCGTCGCAGAATTCCTTGATCCGCTTCATCGCGATCTTGATCTGGTCGAGGCCGGTCGCGTAGCTGCAGCGCACGAACCCTTCGCCGCTCGCGCCGAAAGCGGCTCCCGGCACCACGGCCACCTTCTTCTCTTGCAGGAGCCGCATGGAGAACTCCCTGCTGGTGAGCCCGGTGCGGCCGATATTCGGGAAGACGTAAAACGCCCCGAGCGGCTTGAAGCAGTCGAGCCCCATGTCGTTCAGGCTGCTGCACGATGAAATTGCGCCGGCTCTCGTATTCCCGCCGCATATACACGATGTCCTCCTGGCCGGACTCCAGCGCCTCGATGGCCGCATCCTGCGCGGTCGTTCCGGCGCACAGGATGCGCGTACTGGTGGATCTTCATCATCGCCTCGGTGAGGATCGCCGGCGCGCACGCGTAGCCGATGCGGAAGCCGGTCATCGCGAACGCCTTCGAGAAGCCGTGGAGCAAGATGGTGCGTTCCCGCATGCCGGGCAGCGAGGCGATGGAAACGTGTTCGACGCCGTCGTACGTGAGCTCGCTGTAGATTTCATCCGAAAGGACGACCAGGTCGTGCCGGACGCAGAGGGCCGCGATCTTCTCCAGCTCGGCCCGGGTCTGCGTGGCGCCCGTGGGGTTCGTCGGAAAATTGAGTATGAGGACTTTGGAGGCGTCCGTAAGCTTCTGTTCGAGGGCGGCGGCGGTAAGCCGGAAGCTCTCCTCCTCGCGGGTGGGGACGGCGACGGGCACGCCGTGCGCGAGGATGATGCTGGGGCTATAGGAGACGTAGCACGGCTCGTGGTAGAGGACTTCGTCGCCGGGGTTCAGCAGTGCGCGCAGGGCGAGGTCGATCGCCTTCGGAGACACCGACGGTGACGATGACTTCCGTCTGCGCCTCGTAGCTCACCTTGAAGAATCGCGCGAACGTAGTCAGCTATGGCGGAACGCAGCCTGGGCAGGCCGAGATTCGACGTGTACCCGGTGCGTCCCTTTTCGAGCGAATAGATGGCGGCCTCGCGGATGTGCCACGGGGTGTCGAAGTCCGGCTCGCCGATGCCGAGCGAGATGACGTCATCCATCGTCTGCACCACTTCGAAGAAGTCCCGGATGCCGGAACGGGGGATGCCGCGGACGTGGCCTGCGATATGTTTCTTGAGATTCATTTTACGACGGGGGTGAAGCGACTGCCCTTTCCGGAGGCTCAGCCAATTACGGGGCGACCGCAAGGCGCTCTTCGCGCTCGGGCCGGTGCAGCATCGCGCCGTTTTCTTTATAGGCCTTGAGGCGGAAATGCGTGGCGGTGGAGAGGACGCCTTTGATGGTGCTGAGCTTCTCGGCGATAAACGCCGCGACCGCCTGCAAATTCATCCCTTCGACGACGACGAGCAGGTCATACCCGCCGCTCATGAGGTAACAGCTCTGCACCTGCTCAAACTTCGCGATGCGGCTCGCCAGCCGGTCGAAGCCGCCTCCGCGTTCGGGCACGATTTTCACCTCGATGAGGGCCGTGACCATGGAGTCGCCGGTCTTTTCAGGATCGAGGATCGCCTGGTAACCAAGGATGACGCCCGCCCTCTCAAACTCCGCGATGCGCCCCGCCGTCTCCTCCTCCGAGAGGTTCAACTGGCCTGCGAGGTCGTCGTTTGGAGTCCGGGCGCTGTTCTTGAGAATTCTGAGGAGCGGATCCATCCCGTAAAATTACAGGGATTCGCTTTTGTTCAAGGGCCGGCCCGCAGCGGCCCACTGGTCGTAGAGCGCCCACCCGCGATTCAGGAGCTGGCCGGCCTCGCCGAACCGGTCGTTCGAGCCGAGCACGACGACGATGAGCCTCCGGGGCGTGACGATGAAGGTCTCGCCCTCCTTGCGCGCCTCGGGCTGCCGCGCGGCGGAGATGATGACGCAGCCGCCCGCAAGCCGGGTCTGGCCGGTCTTGACCCCGTCGATGGAGTTGACTCCGAGCAGCTCGTTGGTGTTGCGCAGGAGGTAGTCGGTCGGGTTCCCGAGATCGTGAACGATGACGATGCGGCGCTCCTTCTGCGACACGAAGAAGCGGAACGCGGGCTTGGACATCGCGTACCGGGTGAGCCGGCTCATGTCGGCCGCCGTCGAGTACGGCAGCTTGCGCTCGATGCTGTCCAGGCCGTGCGGATTCAGGAAGCGGGTGCGCTCCATAAGGAGTTTCCTGGCGAGGGCGTTCATCTGCGCGACGAAGAGGGTGACGGAATCCTCCGACGCCTGCGCCGAAGGGTTCCCCGCGGCGATGCGTCCCCCGACGAAGTCGGCCAGCGTCTCCGCCGCGACGTTGTCGGACTGAAGGAGGGCGGCGTAGAGCAGGTCCCGCAGCGTCACGCGGTCGCCCGGCTGGAGGTTCGCGTCGTTCGGTCCCGTGGAGGGAGACGGCCGACGCGGGGACGGTGGCGAGCGCGTTCAAGTCCTGCTTGGAGACTTCCATCCAGTCCATGACGACCATGGCCGTGGCGATCTTCGTAAGACTGCCGACCTGCACCTTGCGGGTGGCGTTCACGGCATCCAGGACGTGGCCGCTGGTGGCGTCGATGACGAAGCTTTCCTCGGCTGCCCGCACGGAGAGCGCCAGCGGGACGAGCAGGAGCGCAGCCGGGAGGAGGAGTCGTCTGAGCAAGCTGGCCGTCATCGAGCGGGAGATTCTATCGCGGCGGAACAGGATGGCAAGGAGAAGCTGGAAGCGAGCGGGGGGGAGACGGCATGCTCCTCCCCCGGTCCTTTCCGAGGGGCCGGCCCGGAGCCAGCCACCCAAAGTTCACCCGGGGTCAACGGGAGGCGGAAGAAGACCGGATGCCGTATCCGTAGGGGTCCGGACTGATTGCGAGGGCGATGCGCTCGGCGGCGTTGCGGAAGTCGAACGGAGTGGCGTAGCCTAAACCGGGGGCACTGACTTCGCCCGCGTGGCCCGACCACCTGCTGCCGCCGGAAACGTCGAACTCATAGAGGACATGGCCGCGCTTGCCGTAGCCGCCCGCATCCTTGTCCTCGACATCGACAGCGTCGCCGCCGACTTCGCTGATGCGGATGTGGATGAGCACCTTCGACCTGCCGGCGGGCCCGAGCGGCAGCGCACGCACGCCTGGGTTCCCGGCATCCACCACGTCGAACTGGCCTTCGACGATCCAGCCCACGCGGGGAAATTCGTCGGCCTTGATAACCATGGAAGGCGCCATCTTGCTCAATTCTTCCCGTAGGTCCTCCGCAAACGCGGCAGGGGCGAGCGACTTGCGGAGGGGCAGTTCGCCGGGGCTGACGTGCCTGCCGTCAAAGGTTGACTGGGCGATATCGAAGGGGCGGATGTAGATGGCCAGGGGGCGCGTGGCGCCGCTGGCGACCTGGGTCTCCTTGACGTGGACGCCCGCGCACGAGGCGAGAAGGAGGGCGATGCAGGGGACGAAAAGGGGTGTTTTCATAGGCGTGGTAATGGGATAGACCCCACCTTTAATGCAAGATTCGTGCCCGGCTCGCCCCGGGGCGCGACAATTCCTATCCCTCCAGCGTGAGCGAAGGCGCCCCGGCAGGGCTCCAGGGGTTCACCTCGAAATCCGACTCGATGATCTCCGCGGCACGCCGGGCGCAGAGCGCGTGCAGGCCCTCCACGTCCAGGCTCATGTGCCGGGGCCGGAAGGCCTCCAGGTTCTTCATCGCGAGGTGGAACAGCCGCGCCGCCGGCCGCAGCCGCCGGCCGTCCTTCGGGTGCCCGGGCCGGAGGAACTGCTTCTGGAGGTGAACGAACGCGCCCGCGACCTGGATGAGCCCCTTGAAAAAGAAATGGTTTTCGTCCCGCCGTTCCAGCCAGAGATGCTCGAGGATGTCGTGCGCCTCGTAGTACCGCTGCTCGTTGAAGCACCGGAAGTAGCCGACGTAGCAGGCGTGCAAAGGCCCGCCTTCGTCGAACTGCGCGGCGAACCTGGAAATCCGCTCCCCTTTTTTCATCGGCGTGTTTTTTCTTGTCTCACGGTAGTGTGGGTGAGATTTATTACAAGTTGTCCACTATTTGGGGACTTGCTCCGTTTTTGCTGGTTCTGGGCGTTGTCTCGGCTCTCTTTTCAGCCCTCGAGACGGCGCTCTTCCTCCTCCACTCATTTCACGTCCAGCGCCTGAAGGCGAGGAACCCAAATCTCGCGGGGTCGCTCGAGAGGCTCATGGAGAACCCGAGGCAGCTCCTCAGCGCCATCCTCCTGGGCGGGGCGCTGGCGAACCTCTCCCTCATCCTCCTGTGCATCTTCCTCATCCGGGACGCCGCCGCGCGCCTCTGGCCGTTCTGGATCGCGGCGCTCCTCATCTTCGCGATCATCGTGGTGGCCTGCGAGCTGATCCCCAAGCTCTTCGCGCTCAAGCACCCGTACCGCATCGCAAAGCTCGGCGTCCGCCTCCTCTCGGCGGCCCTCCCGGTACTGGAACCGATCACGCGCGTCCTGGAGCGCTGGAGCGAGGAAATAGCGGATCGCATCCTGCCAAGGCGTTTGCAGCCGACCCAATTCCTCTCCGGGGACGAACTGGAAACGCTGGTGCGCCTCGGGGCGGAGGAGGGCGCGCTCCACGCGGCCGAGAGCGAGATGATCCAGGAGATCATCAAGCTGGGCGACAAGACCGCCAAGGATTGCATGACGCCGCGCACCGACAGCTTCACCCTTCCGGACGACCTGCCGAACGAGGAGGCGATTCGGCGGATAAAGCGGCAGCGGCACCGGCGCGTGCCGGTTTACGGCGACACACCGGACGACATCCTGGGCATCCTGGATGTGAAGGCGTTCCTTTTCGACCCCGGCCAGCCCTACACCGAGGTCATGATCCCGCCCTCGTTCGTGCCCGAGACGATGAACGCCCTCGATCTCCTTCGGAGTTTCCTCCGCCACCGGCAGGGCCTCGCCGTCATCGTGGACGAATACGGGGGCACGGAGGGGATCGTGACCCTGGCGGACATCGTGGAGAACATCATCAGCGACGCGGTCCCGGATGCCGACTCGGCGCCGACGATCGAGCGCCTGGAGGACGGGCGCGTGCTGGCGAGCGGCAATGCGCGGCTCGACGACCTCAGCGAGAGCCTGGGGGTCGATATCGAAGAGGAGGGCCTGGACACGATCGGGGGGCTCGTTTTCAACCGGCTCGGCTATCTGCCGAAGGCCGGGGCGAGCCTCCGGATGGCCGGCCTTTCGCTCACGGTGCGGCGCGCCTCCAAGAAGCGCGTGGAGGAGATCGTCATAACGATCGATGCAGCGTCGCCGGCCAAAGGGGAGGAGACGGCGTGATCTGGCTGGCCATCGCGCTCTGCCTGCTCGTCTCGTTCTGCTTTTCGGGCATCGAGGCGGGCATCCTCTCGGTGAACAGGGTGCGCCTGAAACACCGGGCAAATTGCGGCGAGGCGGCGGCTGTGAAACTCGACCGCCTGCTCGACCGGCCGGAGCGGGTGCTGGTGACGGTGCTCATCGTCACGAACCTCATGAACATCTTCAGCATCGTGCTCGGCACGGAGCAACTCGTGCGTTACCTGGGGAATGCCGGTTACGCCGCCGCGTTCGTCCTCTCACTGCCTCTCTACCTGCTGGGCCTCGAGCTCCTGCCGAAGTCCATCTTCCGCCGTTTTCCGTTCCGCGCGCTGGCCGCGCTCTCCGAGCCGCTGCGCATAGCGGATCTGCTCCTCTCCCCGGTGTTGAAGGTAGGAGACTGGGTCGCGTGGAACGTTTTCCGGAAAAAGAGCGAGCCCAAGACAAAGCTCTTCGTGGCGCGGGAGGATTTCAAATACCTCACGGCCGAGAGCGAGCGGGTCGGCACATTGACGAAGGTGGAGCGCGAGATGATCCACAACGTCATCGACCTGCGCGCGATCACGGCGCGGGAAGTGATGGTGCCGCTGGATCACGTCCGCACCGCTCCCTCCACCGCCACGCTCGACGAAGTGCTGGCCGCCGGACGCGAGCACGATCTCGACCGGCTGCCGATCACGTCCGAGGGGAAGATCATCGGCCTGCTGAACGTCCTCGAAGCGTTGCTGGACAGGACGCCGCAGAGCAACGTGGCATCGTTCACGCGCCGCATCATCAACGTCGGGGCCGACGAGCCCGCCTACCCCGTTTTCCGCAAACTGCGGGCGGCCCGCGCCGGCCTCGCCATCGTCACCGGCCCGGAGGGGAAGACGGAGGGAATCGTGAGCTCGGAGGACTTGATCAAGCGCCTCGTCCGGCCGGCGGCGGCCGTGGAGGGGCCCCTCTCAGCCGCCTGACTTCTTCGGTTCCCTTCCGGATTTATCGACCTTCAAGGCGATCTGTTCGGGCTTCGATATGGGGGAGGAACAGGTCGTCGCGGTGCAGAGGAACGCCGCCGCGTGCGCCTGCGCGGGGTAACCGGTGGGCTTGCCGCCGCGTTCTTTCGGGTCGATCCACTCCAGCCGCTTGTACACGCGCGGGACTTCGATCCCGGCCAGGAAGAGATCGCGCGCCGCCGGATCGCCCTTCGCACCAACAACGGCGATGTGCAGCGGGTCAGTGGAAAACTCCCGCCCGGCGAGCAGGAGGCCTCCGACATACGACCTCCTGGCATCGACCACCGCCGGCGCCGCGAGGAAACGCAGGGCCCGCGCCGCCATCTCCCGTTTCGCCGCGGCGCCGGTGTAGTGCGCGAGCAGATTCGCAAAACGCGCCACGTCGGCATTCTCGTCGAACTCGGGCCTGGGCTGGAGCGGCATCCCAGGAACGGCCTCTGCGGTCGTGAACCCGGCGGGCGAGGAGGCAAAATGGGAGGAAATAAACCCCGCGCACCCCTCGGCGTCCTTCAGCCAGGCGGCGTCGCCCGTGGCCGCGTAGAGGCTGAGAAATGCGCGCCCCATATAGAGCGTGTCCCCCAGGCAGGCCGGGCCGCTCCCGGCATCGCCGTGTTTGAAGCCGCCTCCGGGCAGGGAGCGCGTTTTGAGAATGACCCCGGCCGCTTCTTCGGCCTCGCGCAGGTATTGGGGATCGCCGGCCACGCCGTAGAGCTGGACGAGCGCCTCGATGAACCAGCCGTTCTCGCGCGCATACGCGTGCCGGTCTATGCGCGGGACGCCGAGCTTGCGGCGCGCGGCGTCGTCCAGCGCAAAGTAATCGGCCGAATGGACGCCCGGCAGCAGATCGGCATCCTGGCTCGTGTAGAAGGCGCCGTCCGGGCTCCGCAGGAAGTCGTGAACATACCGGTGGATTTCCGTCGCGGTGCGGAGATAAGCGGGGTCGTCCTTCCAGACCGCCGCGGCGAGGGCGAACACCCGCATATTCTCCGCCTGCATCTGCATGATCTTTTCGAAATGCGGGTGCTTCCAGTCCTCTTCCGCCGAATACTGGTAAACGCCGCCCCAGGCCGGGTCGAGAAGCTGCCGCTCGGCATCCAGGGTCTGGCGCGCCATCTTTTCCGCGCGGGCGTCGCCGGCCTGCGCGCGGCCAATGCAATATTCGACGTTGTCCCAATCCAGGAACTTGTGGTTCCCGCCCCACGCACCCAGCTCGTCGTCGTACCCGGCCTCCAGCCGCTTCCGGAGGGCGCCCTCCAGCGCTTCGTCCACGGCGGCGTCCCGCGCATAAGCCGGAGGCGTCTCGGCGCGGACGGAAGGTCCGGGCGTCGGGTCGTCGATGATGGCCTGGAGCATGGAGACCATCTCCCCATGCGGGATGTAGCCCTGGCGTTTGACGATCTCGCCCGTGTCCCCGTTGAAGACGACGGTCGCAGGCCAGCCGTAGTCCTCATAACGGTTCGAGAGGTCGGGCCGCGAATCCTGATCGACCCGGACGGCGATATACCGCGAGCGGATCAACGCAATGACCTTCGGGTCGCTGTAGGTCTTCTCGTCCATGACGTGGCACCAGTGGCACCAGACCGCCTCGAGATCGAGCAGAACGAAACGGTGTTCCTTCTTCGCCTGCGCAAAGACGGCATCCGACCACCCATGCCACTCGATGCCGTCCTGCGCGGCTGGAGCAGCGGGGCAAAGTCCCTCGGCCCCCAGAAAGGCGAGGACGAGGAGGAGAGCGCGTCTCATGGTAAGTATGCGCCCTCCGGGGCGGCATTGGATGCCTTTGTGAGCCGGCAACCGACTGGACGAGCCTACGGAGCGGCCGCTTCCAAAGCCGGCATCTCCACGGAATACCCCGGCCCCAGGCGCGCCGGCTCCACGCGCCGGGAGCGCGAACCGCCCTTCGTTTGCAGGAACCGGTCTCTCCACGCCAGGACGGGCTGCTCGACAAACCGCCACGAGAAACTCGCAAAGAAGATGGTCGCCGGAATCAAAACCAGCACCCGGAAGTCCGTCCCCAGGATCGAATTCAACGGCTTCCAGTCCGGCATGAGCAACTCGGTGAAATTATGAAAGAGGAACACCGAGTAACTCATCTGCCCCACCCCGCGCAGCAACCGCCAGTTCAGGACCGCCCAGCCGAACCCCTCCTCGGAGCCGCGCGAGACCCGATGGATCAGCCACAGGAAAAAGAGCGACGCGATGAGGGGGATGTAAATCGCGCTGAGGGGAAGCTCGACCCCGTACGCCTTCAGCACCACGATCCCAAGGAGGATCGGCCCGCAAACCGTGCCGCCGGCGAACGCGGCGCGCCGCAGGAAAAACTTGCTCTCGGCCTCGAGCTGGCACAGCGCGAGAACCACCCCGCACCCGAGCGAATCGAGGTCCGCAACCGGAAGCGCAAACCAGTACATCGTTCCCATGCCGAAATAATGGATATGGCAGACAGCCCTGTATAAGGGAGCGGCCGCGACTGCGCCCAGCGCGATGGGAAGCAGCCTCCACTTTGGCCGCAAGAGCACGATGACCGCCCACGTGAGGTAAAACTGCTCGACGATCGATAGCGACCACATGGGCGAGAACCGCCCGGGCCAGTCGCCGGTATGGATCATCCAGAAATTCGTGAGGAACGCGGCGTTCCAAAGAAAACCCTCCCTCGCGTAGGGCACGCCCAGCAACACGGTCGCGAGCAGCAGGATGTAGTAAACAGGGATGATGCGCAGATACTTCCTCATCAGGAAAAAGCGGAGCGCGGCGAACGGCGTCACCTCGCCCGACTTTACCCGGCCGCGCAGGCCCATGAGCGACGCGGTGGTGAAATAGCCGCTGAGGACGAAGAAGATCGTGACGCCAAACCCCGACAGAAAAAAGTGCGTGATGAAGAAGTGGTGCAGCATCACGATGCAGATGGCGATGCCCCGGAACGCATCCAACTGGGGGCAATATTTCGTAGAGCGCGCCATCTTAATTTAAATCGCTAGAGTCGGCAAAGGTTGCGGTTGTTGACGGAAATAAGGCCAAAAACATTCAAAGTCTCTCCCCTCATTCCGCATACTCCGAGGAGCCGAGAACCCAGATGAAGGACTGTATATCCATCATGTCCTGCGGCTTCAAATCGGCCAGGTCCGCCCGGAGCCGGGCGGCGAAGTCGAGCAGGCTGGCGTAGCTGCGCCAGCTGGGCTTCGAAGCGTAGTGAAGCTCGAACCCATACGCCTCCGCGGCCGCGCGGGTCGTCAGAGGCTTCAGGAAAATCTCCCGTTCGGGGACGGCCAGGAACGCGAAGACGGTCAGCAACGGCCAGGTGAGCACGCGCGTCTGGCGGCGCGGAAGCCCTGCCAGGGTCTCCGCGAAACGCGCGAACCGCGCCTCCCTCCCGCCCGCGCCGTGGATCCAGTCGAACAGGCCCTCGGCGAACGCCTTCGCGCCCTCGCCGGTCTTCACCGCATCGCGCAGTGCCATCTTCTCGAACGAGAAGAGCAGATTGGTCGCGGATTCGATCCGCACGGCGCGGCCGGCGATCTCCGGGTGGTTCCCCTCGCCCATGAGCCTCTTGAACTCCCGCTTGTTCAGCACACTCTCCCACTGCGCATGAGCCTCCCACTTATAACCTCTTTCCCAAGCGAAATATTTCTCGTCGCGAAAACCCTTCGGAAAAAAGCGCAGGAACTTCGCCCGGCATTTCGCGGCGCCGGAATGCTTCACGAGCGTTTCACCACCCGGAACTTTTCGTGGTAGCGGCCTCCATTAAACCGGCGGCAGCACGAGAGACAGGCCACCCTGCGGCGGAAGGGACGCACCCGGAGGATTTCGACGTGGCACTGCGGGCACAGGTAGGCATGCCGGGCCGGGAGACGCCTGCGCGGCAGAGGGAGGTCGTGGCAGCGCGGTTCGTCCGGCAGTCCGAGGTCGCGGCAGGCTTGTTTCCACTCGGAACCGTGCGGGGCGATGCGCCGGCGGCCCGCGCGGAACTTGGCGGCGAGGTGCGCGATCTCGTGGCGCAGGGTGCGGTCGACTTCCTCGGGGCCGAACTCGAGCAGGCGCGGGTTCAGCGTGATCAATGCCCGGTCGCAACGGGCGGAGCCGGCGGTGCTGCGCATGCGGCGGTTCCACCGCACCCGGACGCGGGGAGCGAGCGGGCCGCAGCCGATCTTGTCCAGGAGTTCCCGGGCGGCGGCTTCCAGGGCGGCATCGCCGGGAGGGACAGGGGGTTCGACGCGGGCGCGTCCCCACGAGAAGAGCGGAAACCGCAAAGTCATAACCAACTAACGGGCCGCGGCGGCAAGCCGGTCGCAAAGGCGCGGCAGGATTGCGATGACCTCTTCGATTTCGCCCGCCGTGGTCTCTTTCCCCAAGGAAAAGCGGACGGTCGATTTCGCGAGCTCCGGGGAAGCTCCCATGGCGAGAAGGACGTGGGAGGGGAGGATGGAACCGACCATGCAGGCGGACCCGCTGGAGGCGCAGACGCCTTCCAGGTCGAGGTTGATGAGGAGGCTCTCGGCGTCGAGCCCCGGGAAGCTGACGTTCAGGGTATTCGCGAGGCGCCGCTCGCGGTGGCCGTTCAGGACGGCATCCGGAAAGGCGGAGACGATGCCCTGCCAGAGCCGGTCGCGAAGGAGGCCCTGTCGCGCCTGCTCAGCCGCCATGCCGCTCACGGCCAGCTCCGCCGCCTCCGCCATGCCCGCGATGGCGGCGACGTTCTCGGTGCCCGGCCGGCGCTCGTTCTCATGGAAGCCGCCAAACTGGATTTTCTGGATGGGCAGGCCGGAGCGAAGGTAGAGGAGCCCGGCGCCTTTCGGACCGTAAAATTTGTGGGCGGCGATGGAAACGGCGTCGGGAAACGCCCCTTCCGGGAGGGGGATTTTTCCGAAGGCCTGGATCATGTCGCTGTGGAGCAGGACGCCGCGCTCGCGGCAGAGGGCGGCGATGCGTTCCAGCGGCTGGATGACGCCGGTCTCGTTGTTCGCATGGAGGACGGAGACGAGCGTGGTGTCGGGCCGGAACGCGGCCTCGATCGCGCCCGGTTCGACAAGGCCGGTCTCGTCCACCGGCAGCCATGTGACGAGATAGCCTTCGTGTTTCTGGAGATGCTCGAACGCGTGGAGCACCGCGTGGTGCTCGGCGCTCGTGGTGATGAGGTGTTTCCCCTTGCCCGCCAGGGAGCGCGCGAGGCCGATGACTGCCAGGTTATCCGACTCGGTGCCGCCCGCGGTAAAGACGATCTCATGCGGGCGCGCCCGGAAGAGCGCGGCGAGCCGGTCGCGGGCGTCGTCGATCGCAGCCCGCGCCTCGCGCCCGGCGGCATGGATGCTGGAAGGGTTGCCAAAATGCCGGTCGAGGTACGGCAGCATCTTTTCCCGGACGCGCGGGTCGAGCGGGGTGGTTGCGTTGTAGTCGAGATAGATCACGCGCCCGCGCCCCGGCTCAAGGCGACCGGCCGCGGATGTTTCGGCACGATGCGGAGCTGGGTCTCCTCGTAGAAGACGAGGGAATTCTCGGGGACGCTCTGCTCGAGGAAGACGTTTGCGCCGATGGTGCTGCCGGAACCGATGAGGGTCTCGCCGCCCATGACGGTCGTGTTCGCATAGATGGTGACGTTGTCCCCCACGTCGGGGTGGCGTTTGCCGCCCTTGAGGATTTTCCCCTGCTCATCCCGCCGGAAGCTTTTGGCCACGAGCGAGACGCCCTGGTACAGCTTCACGCGCGAGCCGATGGTGGAAGTCTCGCCGATGACGACGCCAGTTCCGTGGTCGATAAAAAAATGGGAGCCGATGGTGGCGCCGGGGTGGATGTCGATGCCTGTGCGGCCATGCGCCCATTCGGTCATGATGCGCGGCACCAGGGGCACGTCCTCCAGGTAGAGGAAGTGCGCGAGCCGCTGGATGGCGATGGCCTCCAGGTAAGGATACGAAAGGATGATCTCCTCGAAGCTGCGAGCGGCGGGGTCGCCCTCATACGCGGCCTCCACGTCGTCGCGGAGCAGCTCGCGGACCTTGGGCAGGCGCTCGAGGAACTCCACCAGCCGTTTTTCCGCGGCGGCCTCCGGGCAGCCCGGTTCGCGAACCCGAAGGCTCTTGCACACCTCCGTCTTGAGCCGCTCCGCGATATTCGAGATGCGGTAGGAGGTAACCTGCGCGAGGTGGTCGGAGTGGACGGCTTCCTGGTCATGAAAACCGGGAAAAAGGATCTGCAGGAAATCGACGCAGATGGAGGCGATGGCGCGTTTGGAAGGAAGGTTGCTGCCGTCGATGTTGTTGATCCCGCCAACCTCGCGGTACGAGGCGAGCAGTTGCCGGGTGATGCGTTCCAGTGCTTTGTCCATGGGCGTGCGTAGATCGGGCCGTCTCCACTATACGCGGAAGGGGCCTCTGCGAAAGCAGGAAAGGCAGCCGCGCCGCGCGCCGCATATCCGTCCCGCGCCGTTGATAAAAGGCGTTGACAAGAAACGGGCGATCCCTTAACCAATAGGCGTTTTGTAAATAACCAGAACCGAACTCCGCGCCACCACCTTCGCCAAACGCCCTTTTTTAAGAAACCTCTTGGGATGTATATGAGAAAATTTACCGCAGCCATCGCATTGCTGGCATCTCTGCAGCTTTCAGCCCATGCCAAGATCACCGAAGCCCGTGTCATGGTGGTAAAAGGTTCGGTGACGGCGACCGATCCCGCGACCGCCGCGGAAATGAAGCCCGTGCGCGACTCCGAGATCCAGGTCGGCAGCACGATCGGCACCGCGGGCAAGAGCAGCGTGCTCATGGAGCCGAACCCGGGCTCGGCTGTGCTCGTGCTGGAGAAGAGCAATGTCCGACTCTCGGAAGACGACCTGAAGCAGAAGGGTGAGACCATCATCGGCCGCAAGACCGTGTTGACGATGAGCAACGGGAAAGTCCAGGCCGCTCTCGCGCATCCGCAAGGCAGCTCCATCGATTTCAAAGTCCGCACCCCCGAATGTGTCGCCGCGGCGCGCGGGACGGTTTTCCAGGTTTATTCCGCGAACGGCTCCACCATCGCCACCTGCGCGCAGGCATCCCTGTTCATCACGTGGAAGGGCGCCCCGAACGGAGGGATAACTGTCCCCGCGGGCTATGCGCTGACGGTAAATGCCGATGGCACCTACTCCGGGCCGTATCCCGCGAGCCAGATCGATCTCGACAGCCTTAAGACCTTCGCCACGGATGTCGCTAACGACTACTACAGCGGCGGCAAGGATAGCGCCCCCGGTTACGAAGCCACGGCAGGCCCGGCGGGTCCCGACACGCCCGCCTCCGATCCCGGTTCCACGAGTTCACCGGGTTCCACCATTACCCCGGACGAGTCGCACGCCAAAACTCAGTAAGAGCCGAGGCCGAGCGGGAGCGCCCGAATGGGCGGCAGGCGGCGTCAGTTACCCGCGGCAAGACTCTCCTCGCCAAACACGCGCAGAAACGCCGTCTCGACGGCAAGCTGCTCCTGCACGTTCCGGTCGAGGTTCTCGCGGAGCTCCTCCAGCCGCGCGATCTTCTCCAGCACGCGGGGCGTCGCATATTCGCGGGCCAGCGCGGCGGTGACCTTGGCGGAAGCCGGGAAATCCAGGTTCGCGGCATTCTCCCGCTGGCGCAGGACGTCCGCCCACCACAGGAGAAGCATTTCCACGAGCCGCGAGCGCTCCAGGATGTAGCGCGACTCCGTCACGCCCTTGTAATAATCCTCGCGCTCCTTGAGCCAGGCCCCGTCGGTCGTCTGCCGGTACAGCGACTCCTCCTGTTTCAGTTCGGAGGCGTTCCTTTCCTGGATGACCTGTTTCGCCTCGCGCAGCAGTTGCAGGAACTCGCGCGACAGGTTGAACACCCGGGGGATGTCTCCCCCTTCCGAGCGGAAAAAGGCAGCCAGGATTTCGAGGAGGCGCGCCTGGCCGGCGTCGGGCCCGCGACCTTTTGCGGCCTGCAACGTGACCGGGATGCAGCGGGAGCGAATCGTATCCAACAGCGCCTCGGGTAGGGAGCTGACGAGGAGGAGCAGGCAGTTCGCAGGCGGTTCCTCCAGCGTCTTCAGGAAGGCGTTGGAAGCCTGCGGCTGGAGGCGATCCGCCTCGAGCACCACTCCCACCTTCCGGCCCGCGCCGGAGGCCTTGAGGTGGAGCTCCGCCTCGAGCGCGCGAATCTGGTCGATGACGATCCGGCGCGACCTGGATTCCGGCTCGGCGAGGTGGATGTCGGCATGCTTGAAGGTGCTCCCCGTCTGCCCGGTCACCAACGCCGCGACCCGCCCGGCCAGCTCCCGTTTGCCGCTCCCCGCGGGCCCGGCGAGCAGGTAGGCGTGCGCGAGACGCTCCTGCTCCCACGAACTCCGGAAAAGTTCAAACGCCGCGTCCGGTGAAAAAGCCATGCGAAGCTAGCTGGTTCCAGATTTCCCCTTCGACTTCGAGCGCGGATCGGGAGGCGTCCACCAGCCGCATCCGGCCGGGGTCGGACGCGGCGAGAGCAAGATAGCCTGCCCGGACGCGTTCGTAAAATTCGCGCGGTTGCCGCTCCATGCGGTCCACTTTCCCCGCGGGGGCGGGACGGCCCATGATCCGCTCCTGCGAGAGCTCGACGTCGATATCCAGCACGAAGGTGAGGTCGGGCACGCAGCCCCCGGCGGCAAACCCGTTGACGAATGCGACGACATCGCGGTCGATCTTCCGCGCGACCCCCTGGTAAACGGTGGTCGAGTCCAGGAACCGGTCCGCGATCACCGTCACACCGGACTCCAGCGCGGGCGCGATGACTTCGCGCACCAACTGAGCGCGGCTCGCAGTGAAGAGGAGCAGCTCCGTCTCCGGCCTCATGGAAAAACCGGCGGGCGAGAATTGCAGGAGCTGCCGGATCTCGTCGCCGATGGCGGTGCCGCCGGGCTCGCGCGTGAGGAGCACGCCGCCGCCGGCCGCCGCGCCCATGCCGAGGAGCCGTGCCTGGAGGCGCGCTATCTGCGTGGTCTTGCCGCACCCCTCGGACCCTTCGAAGGAGATGAAAAGGCCTCTCTTGTAGGACGCGTTCATCGGCCCGGCGCGGCGCGGTTCAAGCCTGGGCCTCGTGGTCGAGCGCCTCGGCAAGCTGGCTCTTGATGGTCTCAATCTGCCGGCCCAGGGCGAGCGCCTGGGTGTCGAGCGCCTGTATCTCCGTCGCCGTCTGTTTCTCCGACAGTTCCGGATCCTTGAATATCTTGTAAGAACGCCACGCCAGTTCGGAGAGCGGAGAGGCGGCAGCCTCAATGGAATCCGCCATCGCCTTTGGAAAAATGCGGCGGTTCAGCCGGACAAAATTCGAGAGCCGGGAGGTCCTTTCGATGGCGGCGCGGGCGGCTTCATCCGCAGCCTCGAGCTTCTCCGCGCGGAACTCGAGGGCGAAGCGGACGACGCTGAGGGTCGCTTCATCGAACAACTGAAAGAGGTCGCCCGTCGTCCGCAGGCGCACGTCCGGTAGCGGGGCCGGAACCGTGGGCGGCGCGGCGACGGGAACCGGGGTCTCGCGCACGGCGCGTTCGCCAGCTTCCCGCAAGCGGCCGAGCTCGCCGTCGGAAGCCTCCTTCAGCCGCATCTTGTACAGCTCGATGTCCCTGTCCAGGAACCGGGTCACGATGAGCTTCACCCCGGTGACGCCCGTCGCGACGAGCACCACGGAAGCTGCCGCCGTCTCGACCAGAAAAACCGCGAACGCCGTCATGCGGTGGCGGGACGCACCCTCAAATCTCCTTTTCGAGCCGCTCGCTGAGCCATTGTTTTACCATGCTCTGGTAGTTCAGGTAACGCGAACGCGCCAGCCGCTTGATGCGCGCGAGCATCCGCGGGTCGAAACGCAGGGTCACCATAGTCGATTCGCGGGACTCGGCCTTGAAGAGGGAGGCGTTCATCAGGCGCGCGTCGAGCCGCGTCTCGGCCCAGAATTCGGATTCGTCGGCCTCCGATTCAAAAACGGGGACTTCGGACCAGCTTGCGATGACTTTCATGAAAAGGGCGGGGCGGGGACGCGTGGCTAGACGTTCATCTCCGAGTTCTTGCGCTGGTAAAAGGTGATCTCTTCCTGTGCCATCTCGCGGGCAAGGATGACCCGGTACTTCTTTCCGTCACTCCAAAAAATGCTGAAGATGCCGCGGTCCGCGAGCGATTTTCCAAGGTTGAAATAGCGGGCGTCGCGGTCCTGCGCGGACTCCGGCAGGAGCCGGAAACTGAACGGGTCCTCGAAGGATTCCTCGATCTCCTTCGGCGATATGTTGCGCAGATCGAATGGAACGTCCAGCCAGTCAAATTCCATTTGGGGGGCTACGCGTGCTGGATCAACTCGATCTCATAGCCTTCCGGGGCGTCAATGAAAGCGATCGAGCTGCCTCCGCGGCTGCGGTGCGGCCCGTCGGAGATCGGGTAGCCCTTGGCCTCGGCCTCCTTCGCGAACTGCTCCAGGTCGTCCACCTCGAACGCGAGATGGGTGAGATCCGGCCCGACCGAAACCGGGCCGCTCTCGTCAAACTTGCAGATCTCGATCAGCTCGTCGCTCCCCTGAGCCTTCAGGAAGACAAGTTGCGAGCCGCGCCCCGAGGTATGCCTGCTTACCTCGTCGAGACCAAGGACATCCCTGTAAAAGGAGACCGTTTTTTCGAGGTCTTCCACGCGATAACGCGTGTGCAAAAGTCGTTTGACCATAATATAAGGGGCAGCGGGCGGTGCGGTCGCCCGTCCCGTATTAAACCGCAAATCCCGACTTTTGGAAAATGGAAATTTATAGCCATGCTCGCCCTCGGCATCGATAGCGGCACGCAGAGCACGAAGACCATCGCGCTCGACTTCGAGACCGGCGAGATTCTCGCCTCCGCCCAATCGGAGTACGGCTTGATCGAAGGCCTCCCCCCCGGCCATCTCGAACAGCACCCGGATACCTGGCTTGACGCCGTCGCGGCCACCGTGCGCGAATGCCTTACCCGGCTCGGCCCGCGCCGGGATGAAGTGGCGGCCATCGGCGTGAGCGGGCAGCAGCACGGGATGGTGGCGCTCGACGGGAACCGCAGGCCCGTTCGGCCGGCCAAGCTCTGGTGCGACACTTCCACCACCGCCCAATGCGCGCAGTTCGAGGCGGCGTTCGGCGGGAATGCGGGGCTCATCGAGCTCGCGGGCAACGCCATCCTTCCCGGCTACACGGCGCCCAAGATTCTCTGGCTAAAACAGAACGAGCCCGCCAACTACCGCGCGGCCCGTTCCTTCCTGCTGCCGCACGACTACATCAACCTCTGGCTCACGGGCGAGAAACGCATGGAGTATGGCGACGCCTCCGGCACGGGCCTCATGGATGTGAGGACGCGCGAATGGCGCCGCCCGCTGCTGGACTTCATCGATCCCGCCCTGGGAGAGCTGCTCCCGCAGCCCGGCAGCTCGCATCGGGCCGCGGGTCTGCTGCGGGAGAGCCTCCGGCGGGAGTGGGGCCTTGCAAAGAGCCCCGTCGTCAGCGCGGGCGGGGGCGACAACATGATGGGCGCGATCGGCACCGGGAACATCTCGCCGGGGATCGTGACGGCGAGCCTGGGCACCTCGGGCACGCTCTATTCCTTCGCGCCGGAGCCGGTCATCGACGGCAAGGGCGAGGTTGCGGCGTTCTGCGACAGCACAGACCACTGGCTGCCGCTGGTCTGCACGATGAACGTCACCGTCGCCACGGAGCAGGCCCGGCGTCTTTTCGGCTGGGACCTGGCCTCGCTGGAAAGGGCGCTCCTCTCCGCGCCCGCGGGCTCGGGCGGCCTGCTCTTCCTGCCGTACCTCACCGGGGAGCGCACCCCGAACCTCCCGAACGGCAGCGGCATCTACCACGGCCTGAACACGGCCAACATGGAGCCCGCCCACATGGCGCGCGCCGCCGCGGAGGGAGCGACCCTCGGGCTGGCATACGGCCTGAACCGCTTCCGCGAGCTCGGCATAAAGCCGGCCGAAATACGGCTCACGGGCGGCGGCAGCCGAAGCGCGGCGTGGCGGCAGATCACCGCGGACGTGTTTGGCGTGCCGACGGTCTGCCTGTCATCGCCGGAGGGCGCGGCGCTCGGGGCGGCGATACAGGCGTGTTGGACCCGGCTCGCAGGCGACGGGGACGACGCCCCGTTAAGCGAGATCACCTCCCGGCTGGTGCGGCTCGAGGAGTCCACCAGGACGCAGCCGAACGCGGAGCATACGGCGCTCTATGCGGCGTTGGGGGCGCGCCACGCGGACCTCACGCGGAGGCTGCACGGCACGGGATTCCTGTAGCGCGAGTTATTATTTGGTCTTTGAGACGTGCACGCCGTCCCAGGCCTCGCCCGGGGCGTTCTCCATGAGTTCGCCGCAGTGCTTCAGGTAATGTGCGCCACAATGGTCGCCGGGCTCCGTCTGCAGGAACTGCTCGAAGGCCTCGGACGCGCTCTTGAACTCGCCGACGACGTAGTCCGAAAAAGCGCGCTCATACAGATTCGAGGACGCGGGAGCCGACTCGCCCGGTTCCAGCTCCCGCACCACCGCGTAAACGCGCAGCCCCTCCCGCTTCCCGACGAGGCGGAAGATCCCGAGCGTGCGGAAAAAGAACCGGTCGCCCGCCAATGCGCGGACGTACGGCCCGACGGCGATGTCCGTATGCCATTCCTTCGTGACGCCCTCGATGCGCGAGGCGGCGTTGACCGCGTCGCCGATGACGGTGAATTCCATCCGCTGCGGCGCGCCGATCCTGCCGACCAGGACGTTGCCGTGGTTGAGGCCGACGCCGATCTTGAAGGCATGACGCCCCTCCGCGATCCAGCGCGCGTTCAATTTTGCGAGCTCCGAGCGCATCTCCAGGGCCGCGAGGACGGCGTTGCGCGCATCCTCCTCTACGCCTTTGCTCACAAGGTCGCCCCACACGGCCATGACGGCGTCTCCGATGAATTTGTGCAGGGTGCCGCCGTGCCGGTTCACGCAAGCGACCATCTCGGTGAAATATTCGTTCAACTGGGCCACCAAGCCTTCCTCGGTGGACGCCTCGCTCAAACTCGTGAACCCGCGTATGTCCGAGAAGAGAACCGTGACCGGTTTGCGGACGCCGCCGAGCGCCAGGCCGTCGGGGTTCTTGAGTATCTCGTTCAGGATCGACGGCCCGACGAAGGAGGAGAACGCTCCCTTGATCTGTTGCTTCGCCAGCCGCTCCCGCAAGAGCATGGAGCCGGCGCCGCCGAAGTGGAGGGCCGCGAACCCGAGGAGGGGCATGCCGAGCGGCACCCAGAGATTGCCCTTCGCGAAGGCGACATACATGGAGCCGAGCGCGATGGCCGATATGACCGCGAGCCCGGCCGCCGAAATCCAGTAATTGGTCCGCTCGAAAACCAGCAGGCTGGCGAACGAGGCGAGCAGCCAGCCGAGCCAGACACTGCGCCTGCTCGCGACGTGTAGATAATCCTCGCGCAGGATGTTATCGAGCGCGTTCATGTGGGCGAGAGGGATCGAGCTGAGGGGGCTGAGCGGGCTGGGGCCTATCTCCGAAGTGCCCGTGGAATGGAGCGCGACGACGACGAGCTTGCCCTGCAGGTCGGGAAGGTTTTTCGCCGGGGCGCCGCTCGTGAGCGCAGTGAGGATCTGCCCGTAGCCGGCTCTCCGGAAGCCGTCCACCTCGTAGTGGTAGTTGAGCATCATCTGCCCGGAGCGGTCGATGGGGATGCGCCGGTGGACGTTTGGCCCGTCGATATACACGGCGCTGCCGAGCACGACCTGGATGTTCTCCTGTTTCAGCTTCCAGAACTCCATCAGGGACTGGAGCGCGAAGCTCGGGAAAAAGCGGGGGCCGATCCTGACGACCAGCGGCATCTTGCGGCGCACGCCGTCCAGGTCGGGATTCGTGTCCACGAAACCGAAGTAGGAGACCTTCCGCAACGCTTCGATGGGGATCAGCGCCGATGCCGCTTCCAGCACGGAGCGGCTGTCGCCTTTCACCCGCGAGAGCGGCTGCGTCAGGCCGAAATCGGTCGTCGCGGCGGCGGGCGTCCCCGTCCCCTCGTCTGCGCGGGAAGCGGCGGAGATGACCGGCGCGCCGAGCAGGCCGACGGCTTCCACGAAAGCGTCGTCGTTGATCGCGTCTTCCTCGGAGAAAAGGATGTCCCACGCCACCGCCGCGGGGTGCACCGTCGAGAGCGCCACGAGAAGATTCCCGTGAAAAATGCGCGCGAACGGCCATCGCCCGATTTGTTGCTGGGTGGCATCGTCGATTCCCAGGAAGAAGAGGCGCGGGTCCGCTTGCTGGCCGGGCCGGTGCCGTATTTCCACCAGGCGATCCAGCAGGAAGGCCTCCAGCCGCCGCGCCGGCCCCGTGAGGGAAAGCAATACGAAGACGATCAACACGAGCGGAGGCGCCCAGATGGCGTAACCCAGCCACCACTGCTTTCGGAACTTTGGAAATGTTTTCGTGCCCAACACGCTTAACAGGATTCCCCGGAATGCGCCATCCCTGAACCCGGAGGCGGGCGACCGGCGCAAGCGCGTCTAAACGCCGGGGGAATGCCTACGAGACCACCGAGTTGTAGAGCGCTTCGTACGACTCCGCCATGCGGTCGAACGAAAATCGCTTTTCGACCAGTTGACGCCCCGCCTGCCCGGAGCGGCGCAGTTGCACCGCATCCCCAAGCAGCGGAATCCAGGCCTCCCCGGGTCCGGCGACCACGGGATGAATTGCCTCCAGGAAAGGCATCTCGCGCGGCAGGTTCTCGGTGAGCGCGCAAGGAAGGCCCGCGGAGAGCGCCTCCAGCAGCGCGAGCGGCAGCCCCTCGTATTCCGCCGTGTGCAGGAAGAGGTCGGCGGCGGCGAGGAACGGCAGGATGTCGAGCTGCCAGGGGGAGCGGTGGATGACCTCCTCGAGCGAATGCTTCCGCACGAACGCATCCCAGTCGCCGCTCAACCGCCCGTCGCCCACCCAGAGAAAACGCGCCTTCGGCATCCGGCGATGGATCCGTTCAGCCAGCTCCAGGAAAAGCAGGGGCCGCTTCTGCGGCACCATCCTGCCCACGGCGAGGATGAGAAATTCTTCCCCCGACAAGCGCAGGGCCTCGCGCTTGGGCCGCCGGGCCGCGTCGCGCCGTGCAAGATCGAAGATCGGGACGCCATTGGGGATGACATGCGCGCTGCCCCGTTCCAGCCCGAGAAAATCCTCCATGTCCCTCCCTCTGCTCTCGACGACCGCCACCAGGAGGCCGGCGTAACGCTCGAGCGACTTCCGCGCGATCACGTCCCGCGCCCGGCCGAAACGGGCTTTTAGATACCGCGCGGATTGCGTGAGGTGGATCGTGCAGACGCTCGGCAGGCCCGAGGCGTTCGAGGCGCGCAGGAGGTCCAGCCCATCCTCCAGGTTCTGTTTGTTGACGTGGATGCAGTCGGGCTTGAGGCGTTTCCATTCCGCGGCGATCTCGCGGGACTTCACGAGGTTGTAAGTCGTGGAAAGCGGCCGGGCGGCGTGGTCGTAGGTGTTCTTGTAACGGGCGCGCGTCACGTCCCCGAAGGAGGAGAAGCTGTTGGAGAGCTCATCCATCCGCGCGTGGCTCGAGGCCCAAAGCGAAACGCGGTGGCCGCGCTGGACGAGCGCCCGGCCCAGGTAGAGGAGGTAGAGCTCCCCGCCGCCGCGCGAACCGGAGCTGCTGCTGGCCAGCAGGATGTTCATCGCCCGAGCACCTCCCGGAACACTCCGAGCCATTTCTGCGCGCCCGCCTCCGGCAGCCAGTCACGGGCCTTGAGCGCCGAGGCTTCGCCCTGCGCGGCAGCCAGTTTAGGGTCGGAGGCGAGGGCTTCCATGGCCCGCAGGAGGGATGCCCCGTCGCCGGAGGCGAATCGCGTCCCGTTCACGCCTTCCTCGACGAGGTCGCGTCCGGCGCCGACCGCGTCCGAGCAGAGAATGGGGAGGCCGGCGCCGAGAGCCTGGTTCAGAACGACGCCCCAACCGTCGTAGCGGCTGGGCAGCACGAAGACATCCGCCTTCGTGAAAAAGAGCGGCAGCTTTTCCGGAGGCTGGAACCCTTCGTAGAGAATGCGGGCGCGGGCCTGCTGGGGCAGCGCGGCGAGCAGGCTCGGCAGCTCCGCCTCCCGGCCCACGAGCACGAGGCGGGCCTTGGGGTGGCGCTTTACGAGCTCCGCGAACGCATGGAGCAGCAGGTCCACCCCCTTGCGCGCGATCATCTGGCCGCAGAACAGAAAGGTGATCTCATTCCAGTTCCGCGAGCGGGGCGCGTCCAGAAACGGCTGAAGATCGCAGTAATACGGGATGCTGAAATGGGCTTTCTCCGGGAACCGTTTGCGATACCCGTCCTCGGCCATGCTCCCGATGCCGACGATGGCCGCCGCCCGCGCCAGCGGAGCCACGAGGCGCGCATGCAGGGCCGAGGGCCGCGTCTTTTCCTGAAGGCGTTCGCCCCAGAAGAGCCACGGCCTCCCCGGGAGGATGAAGCGCATGAGCGCCTGGGCCGTGAACGACATGAGCGTGTTCATCACCACCAGGTCGAAGCCGCGGAAACGGGGAAGCGGCCAGTTCAGGTGGACGCGCGCGGAGCGGAACGGGAACCAGAATCCGGGCAGGATGCGTTCGTACGGCGCGAGGGGTTTCTGCGGCCAGGGGGAATCCGGCGCGGCGGCCTCGAGGTAGCAGACGCTGAGATCGACGCCGCCGGATTGCGCCAGGGCCCGGAACAGGTCGCGCTGGTACGGCGACGGAACGACGGAGACGAATGCTACTTTGTAAACCATCTCGAACGGACCTTTTCCCGATCTCCGGCGCGGTTCGGGCCGGTCGCCGGGAGGGGCGCGGCGGCGGCGGCTCTTCCACCGGCGCCAAGTGCGGTCTCCCGGCGTTCGCGGGCTTTCTGGAGGACGACGTAGCCGACTGCGACGCTGATGGCCGTCGGCAGGAGCGCGGTGGTGAAGACGAGGAGGCTCCGCATCGAGATGATCGCCGCGAAAAAGCCGGATGCGTACGTAAGGATGCCGAACTCGGAATTATTCGTGGAAGCGAGGCGCCCCCACCAGCCCGTGATGAAGCCGAACAGGATCCCGGTGGCGAAGACCGCGATGATACCGCCGCTCATATACGCCTCCCCGACAAAGCTCGCGGAGACCGTGAGGCCCTCGACGCCAAGCGCATCCTCGATGGACATCGACATCCCTTCCGGCTTGCCGTGCCAGAGCGCGCGCGGGATGGGACGGACCAGCGCCATGTAGGGAATCTCCCAACCCAGGTAACCGTGCGTCCGCGGGAACACCTGGACGAGCCGGTAGATGGAATAGAGATTATAATCGATAAAAAGCGTCTGTTCACGCGGCTCCTCGTCGATCTCGTAGTTGCCCGTCAGGTAATCGCGGATGCCGACCTCGCGGAAACGCAGCATGAGCACGGACGCGAAGAAAAACCCGATCGCGCATGCCCCGGCGATGGCCATCAGCTCTTTCTTCCTGCCCGCGCCCGCCGCGAACGAATAGCTGATGAGAAACGTGACGATGTAGGAAGCCAGCACGTTGCGCGTCCCGCCCGCGAAGCCGTAAAACAAGACGAACAGCAGCCCCGGCAGGACGAGCAGCACCTGGAGTTTGCTGTAGTCCTTCCGCCGCGCGATGATGATGCCCGCCAGCGGCGGCGCGAGGAAGAGGAGCATCTCGATCTCGTGCAGGAGCGCCTTCCAGTCGCCGAATTTCGATCGCACCCACGGCTGCGTGAAGCGCGGGGAGATGAGCCATTCGACGAGCAGCACCGGGTTGAAATGCACCGTGAGCAACATGTAAAAGAACCCCAGGAAAATGGAGCTCCAGAACAGGAAGATGATCCACGATTTGCGGACGGGCCGCGCGAACAGTTCGGCGAGCGGGTGTTTGCGCAGGTTCGGGATGTGGCGGCCGATGGCGAGGCCCGCGAAGCCCCAAAGGCACGCGATGATGGCGACTTTCTCAGTGAGCAGATCGCCTCCCACGAGGTCGTCGAAGTTCGGCTGGCGAAAGAGAAACTCGAACAGGGTGAGGAAATAGAGGGAGAGGATCGCGAGCAGGTCGGGCCGGATGAGATTCGGAAAGCCGAGCCGAAGATCGACCAGCGCGCTCGAGGCGAAGCTGAGCCCCACGCAGACCGCGGCGTAACGGGCCATGCCGGAAGGGACCTTCCCGCGCAGGGTGAGCCCGGTGATGGCAAGGCCGGTGAGAAACAGCAGGGTGCCGACCGGCTGGGGCCGCGGCGAAAACCCGGCGACCGTCTCCTCCTTCTGCGCCGGACGGGGAGGCGGCGGGCCAAGAACGGGCAAAGCCGGCCTCTCCCGTTTTTTGACGTGGGTGATTCTCATAATGCGTCCATGCTGAGAGTCAGCATTCGCCGGGCCGCGTCGCTCCAGAGATGCGTCTCCTGGGGGCGGGCTGGGTTTTTCTCCCAGGCGGCGAGTTCGCGCAGGAGGGCCTCCGCGTCTTCGGCGGGGAAAATCGAGCCGTTGACGCCCTGGCGGATGAGGTCTTTCGCCCCGACGCGATCACTCACGATGCACGGCAAGCCACAGTTCAGCGCCTGGGGCACGACCAGCCCGAAACCTTCCTCCAGGGACGGGAGGACAAGCACCGAGCCGGCCCGGAACGCCTCCGCCAGCGCGGCCTGAGAGACCGGCCCGTGAAACTCCAGCGGGCACTTCCCAGAGTATTCCCGGAGGTCGCCCCTGGCCTCCGGCAGCACCGCGCCATAAAAATCCACCCGCCAGTCCGGCCGGCCCGAGAGTTGGAGCGCGCGGAGGAGCGTCCGCATCCCCTTCCGAAGTCCCGCCTGCCCGGCGAAGACGATGCGGAAGCCGTCCGGAGCCTTCGCACCGCCCGGCTCGCTCCCGTGAAAAACGCGCGTGTCCGCCCCGTAAGGCGCCGTCCAAATCTTTCCCGGCTCGATGCCGAGGCCGACCAGCGCATCGCGCACGACCGTCGAGGCCGCGCAGTGGTAATCGGCCAGGGCATACTCCTCGTCTTCCCTGCGGAAATACTCCGCGTCGTACGGGCACACATCCGTCAGTTTCAGCCCGGCCCGGGCGTATTCGGGCTCCATGATGCGGACCCATTCGCAGACGGGGCCGGTGGCGTGATTCAGCACCGTCCGGATGCCGAGCGCTTTCGCCCTGCGAAAGGTATGGAGACATTGTCCCGGCATGGCGTGGATAAAATCGCACGGCTCCAGATTTTTTCCCACCCAACGGTCAAACCCGGAGTCTTGCCAAAGAAAGAGGGAGCGCGAATTCCTGCCGGCCCACCCGGGGAAATATTTCAGCAGCCCGTAAACGGCGTTCGTCCGCCAACTGTGCGGACGGACGGCCACGGCATCCGAACCGGGCAGCTTCCATTTCGGATAGCCCGAGTAGTACGCTCCCAGGCTCCCCAACGCGGCGAGCTCGGCCGCAACGGGGTACAGGTGGCACGGGTTCGTGGCGGAGATGGAAATTTTCACGGCGTATCGCTGACCGGCCCGAAGCCGGACGGAGCGGCCGCGTGCCTGCGCTTGTAACCGAGGGCCGACGACCAGCGCTGCGCCGGGCGCTCGACGTATAGGTGCAGCAGCCACGCCGCGCCGATGGCGGAGCCAAAAGCGAGCGCCAGGGCCAGTGTCCTCCCCCCCGCGCCGGCGCCCGCGAGCCGGAGCGTGAGGTTCACGACGTGAACCGACACCGGCGCGTGCACGAGGTAGAGCGAATAGGAGATGTTCCCAAAGAATGCAAGGGGAGTGGGCCGGCGCATATCGACAAAGGCTATGACGCACGCCGTGAGGACGCCCACTACGGTAACATCCATTCCAAGCGTGTCATAGGAGATGAGCCCGAAAAAGCAGACCCACAGCAAATACGTCCGCCGCGTCAGAAGCCGGATGCGGTATTGGAACGTGACGGCCCCGAGCATGAAGAGCGCCAGCCAGTGAAAGGCGAACTCGGATGCGGGAATCAACAGCGTGAGCTTCGCCATGCAGAAGAGGGTGCAGGTGCGCACGAGCGTGGAGCGGGATGCGAGCAGGGGAAAGAGGAGCCCGACTCCCAGGTAGTATTGGAACTCGACTCCGAGCGTCCAGAAAACCGGGTTCAGCCACGGGTAATGGAAGAAGGAGTTCATATACCCGAGGTGCGCGAGGACCTGCGGCAGCGAGACGCGGATGCGCTGCCCGTGGAAACCGGGAACGAGCGGCTCGGCGAAGCCAAGGATGAGGATGAAAGCGACCGCGGCGAAGTAGGGCGGCTCGAGGCGCAGGATGCGTTTCAGCAAGAACGTGCCGTATGCATGGATGCCGTAGTCGCTCCGCTCCAGCGCGAACGGGATCACGAATCCTGAGATGACGAAAAAGACTTCCACCCCGAGCCACCCGTAGTTCCCGCTGGCCTTGAAGAAGGGGAGCCCGTCGTCCCGCGTGAGGTGGAACCAGCAGACGGCGAGCGAAGCGATTCCGCGCAGGAAGTCGAGAGTAGGCAGCCTTCGGGAGACGCTGGGTGGATCGGAGATCACAGTTTCCCGGAGACACCCGGGGCGCTGCGACTGTTCGTGCAACGGATGCCGCGTTCAACTCTTTTCGCGCGCGGCGAATTTTCTCCGCCACTCCGCTTCGGAATAGACCGGCCTGCGCATCAGTTCCATCCAGGCGCGGTACCTTTTCCACGGGAGCGGACGACGCTCGGCGACGCAGCGCGGCAGCCCTTTCAGGAATGCGGCCCACCAGAGCGGCTCGCGCACCACCCAGGAGAGCCCCCTGCTCCAGGCGTAGCCGAACTGCCTCACGGCCCGGAACAGCCCCACGGCGAAAAGCTCCGGCATCCGGCAGCGAAGGATGACGCTCCAGAGCTCGTTCCTTGCGTGGAACCGGTGCGTCCGGTTTTCGTTGCGCTGCGCCTTCGTATAGTAGTGCCGGATGCTGAGGGACGTTCTCGCATTTCACCTGGTAACCCGCGGCCAACACCCGCAGCGCGAAATCGGGCTCCTCGGTACGCGTGCCGGAAATGAACCGGGTAGCCGCCGACCTCGATGAAAACCGAACGCCGGATGGCCGCTCCAGAGCTGGTGAAGCTCCCGAAGAACGCCGGGGGGCCAAAATCCCGCGCCGAAAGGCTCTCGGGGAACTCGTCGCTCCGCTGCGGAAAAGTCGCCACCGCCAGGCGCGGGTTTGCGGCGAAGATTTCTTCGAGGCGCGCGAGGAAATCGGGTTCGCAAGGGTGGCTGTCGTCATCCAGGCTCAGGACGATGTCGCCGGCGGCCATGCGGATCATCGTGTCGCGCGACGCGATGGACCCCAGGGAGGTTTCGTTGGCCAGGAGGCGGTAGCCGGGGTGGTGCGACCGGAGGTATTCCGCGGTGCCGTCGGTGCACGCGTCCGCGCAGACGATGACCTCCGCCGCCCGGGGCCGGAGTGCATCGAGCGCCTCGCACGTTCGCCGCAAATCCTCCTTCCGGTTGTGCGTGGGGATGACGATGGAAACCGTCATAGCCGCCTCAGGACCCGCGCGGGATTTCCGACCGCCACCACGCCGGCGGGGATCGGCTTCGTGACGACGCTCCCTGCGCCGATCACGCTCCCCTCCCCGATGGTCACCCCCTTCAGGATGGTCACGTGCGCACCCACCCAGCAGCGTTCCCCGAGCCGGGTGGGCGAAGAACGAAGCGCCCCCTCGCCCGGCGCGATCCCCTCCCCCGCGGTGTGGTCGTGGTCGGTGATGTAGCAGAACGGGCCGATCATCGCCCGGGCGCCGACTTCGATGCTTTCGGAGGCGTCGAAGATCGTCTGGCGGTTCACATAGACCTGGGGGCCGATCACTATTTTCGGCTCATGCCCCAGGCCGCCGGAGACGAGCAGCACCACACCGTTGTCCAGCGCCGCGCCGTCCCCGATGCGAACCGCCCGGTGCAGGCGCGGAATCTCGATGGCGCGCAGCCAGCACGCGCCGTCGAACCGGACGCCGCGCACTCGGTAGAAAAGGGCGCGGGCGCGGGAGGCCAGGCCGGTCAGGATGCGGTCGATCACGTCCAGGTCCCCATCAAAGCCGGCCGCCAATTCGGACCCCGCTGCCGCACGATGCTCACGCTGGCGAAGAGGCGGTGCAAGAGAAGCTTGAACTCAAGAACCGGCCCCGACAGGCCCATGATCTCGCGGGCCACGAGCCGCTGGTTCCGGATGCGCATGCGCGCCATCGCCCGCGCATCGCGTTTCCAGGAGCTCGGCGCGTCCCGGTGTTCGCAGAGCGCCTTTGCGTGGAAATAGAGCCTGTGCGTCCTGCCGACGCGCGACGAGAGATGGACGTCCTCCATGAAACTGTAGCCTGCGAAGCGCGGGAACATCTCCCGCATGAATAGTTCGCGCCGGTAGAAGACGCACGTGGAATTCAACCAGTCCGAGGCAATGAGGTCGCCGTCCGATTCCGCATAGGCGGGCAGGCAGTTGATGGCCGGGCCGAAAAGCTTGCCGCCGTACGTCGCGTGCGCGTAACCGGCCTGGATGCGGTAATACCACCAGAGCAGCCCTCTCGGCGTGGGATGGCTCATGCCCGCGATCCGCGCCGCCACGCCGCCCGCGGCCGGGTCTCGCTCGAAGACTCCGCACGCCTGCGCGCAGGTTTCCGGATAGAGGACGATGTCGTCGTCCATGAACCCGATGAGCGGGGTGACCGCATGGGAAGCCCCCTGGTTCCGCTGCTGCGCGGCGCTGGCGATCGCGGCCCGCTCGTAGAAGAGCGGCAGCCTGGCCTGAAAGGTCTCGACCAGGGCGCGCGTCTTTTCGTCCCGGGAAGAGTCGATGATGATCGTCTTCTCGGGGAGGCGCGTCTGGAGAAGGACGCTTTCGAGCATCGCCCGCAGTTCCTCGACGCGTTCGCAGGTGGCGACGACGAGACTGTACGCGAGGCTCATCGCATCGCGCCCGCGAGCTTTTCGGCCATGAAAAAACCGAGCGCCCGGTAGGTCAGTTTGTAGGCCGGGGGCGCGGCGGGGCCCGCCGGCAGGATGAGGTTCCTTCGCTTGCGGGCGCTGTGGTATGCGCGAGCTTCGGCGAGGTCGTACTTCGCCCAGGTGCGCGCCATCTCGAAACAGGCGCGCGCGGCCACCTCGCGGTGCGCATCCTGCCAGAGCCCCTGCGACTCCATCCATGCGCGCAGGTCGTCGATGAGTTCGGTGCGGATGCGGATGACCCGGCGCGGATCGCGGCGGCAGACGGTCTCCTCCGACCAGATGCGGTAAACGGCGTTCGGCGTGGGGGCGAACTGGAACCGTTTGCCGGCCTTGATGGCGCGCAGGTAGAGCTCATGCTCCTGGCAGCAGGGCATCGCCTCGTTCCAGCCGCCGACGGATTCCAGCGCGCTCTTTCGCCAGAGGCAGCCGCCAGTCTGGGGAAGCTGCCACGACATCCAGAGGCCGTACAGGTCGAGGCTTTCGTCCATGGGGCCGGCTTCGCGCACGCCGCCCTGCTCCGTCCAGACCGGGCTGTAAATCACGTCGCATTCCGACGCGCCCGCTTCCTGGATCTGCGTGGAAATTTTTTCGGGCTGCAGGTAATCGTCGGCGTCCAGGTACTGGATCCATTCGCCCCTTGCCTGACGCAGGATTTCGTTGCGCGCCGCGTTTCCGCCCCGGTGGGCGATGGGAAAGAAACGGACGGCGTCGCCAAATTTCCTGACGATGGCCGGGGAGGAATCCGAAGAGCCGTCGTCCACGACGATCACCTCTTTTTCCGACCACGTCTGCCCAAGCGCGGAGGAGACGGCCTCTTCCAGCCACCGCTCGTTGTTGAAGCAAGGGATGCCGATCGTGACGAGGGGTGTCATGAGGGAAAGGCCGCCCAGGCGTCCAGGCTCAGATCGTAATCGCCCGCCTGGGCCGGTGGAAACAATCCCTTTTCGACATTCGCGATGATGCCGGGCAGGGCGCGAAGATATTTCAGGCCGTGGTCGGCCGCGTGGAGCGTCCACGCGTTGGGCGAGTCGAGATCGGCGCGGAAATAATGCGTCTTGCCGAGTTTCTCGGAAACGAGCACCTCCCACACCTGGAGCGCGCTGGCGCCGGTGAGCGCGGAGAGGAGCCGCCGTTTCCACGAGACGTAGCCAGGCTCGATGGGCAGGAGGCGCGCAAAGCGCCTGCGGTCGATGAGGAAGTCGCGGCTCGAAAAGCTGTTGAACTTGAAAAAACCGCGCGGGTCGTGCTGGAACTCCACACCCTGGCGCAGACCCCCGTCCGGTCGGGGCGGGCCGGGCCTGGGCGCGACGAACATGACATCGGGCACCTGCTCAAAAACCTTGATGCCCTCCGCGATCCACGAATGGCCGGGCGCCTCGTACAGCAGCAGGTCGCTGTCAAAACACGCCACGTAGTCGCCGCGCGCCTCTTCGATGGAGAGGACGCGGGCGATACTGGGGCAGCCCCGGTAGTCGCGGGTCTCGGGCAGCCGCCTGGAAAAATGGCCCTGGTATGTCCGGCGCTGGGTGGCGCTCTTGTGGTCCACCTCGACGACCCGGTCGATGACGCCGTCGGCGACGAGGCCGGCGCAGCATGCCCGGAGGTCGTCGAGCGAGCCGATGTCCGTCCGGCGCGCATAACTCCCCGAGAGCGGAGCCGTGTCCGCGATGAGGAGCCGGTCGAGGAACGGGTAGTTCATGCTCCGTACGAGGTGCGGCACGGTCTGGCGCATGAAAGCGATATCCGGCCGGGAGACCAGGATCGAGAGGCTGCACGAGGGAGTCATAGCGCGACAGGCCGGAGGACTCCGCGGCTCCGGGGGCTAAAGACGGCGGCGTGCCAGACCTCGTACAGGAGCAGGGCGTAGAAAACCCGCGCGCCGTCCCAGCGGCCATCGAGAAAATCGTGCCACGCCCTGCGCAGGAGCTTTGTTTCCAGGTAGGCGCCGCACGCGGCGTTCGGCCGGAAGACTTCGTCCTCGATGCGGGCCCGGAGCGGGCCGGCGAACCAGCTTGCGAGCGGCACCGGGAATCCCTTTTTTGGCCGGTCGAGCCCCTCCGGGACGCGGCGCGCGAGGCACCTGCGCAGGACGAGCTTGCCCGGCCCGTCTTTCGGCAGCTTGAGCTTCGAATCCATGCGGGCGGCGAGACCGGCCACGCCCACGTCGAGGAACGGCGTGCGCAGTTCGATGGAAGCGCCCATGCTCATCTTGTCCGCTTTCTGAAGGAGGGACTCCGGCAGCTGCCATTCGATGTCGAGCAGCAGCATCTCGCTCAGCAGATCGCGCGCGGAGCGGTAGAGGTCTTTCGCGAGCGCCTCTTCCCGTTCGAGGAGGCGCCGGAGCTGTTCCGCCCGCAGGCCGCGCGGCTCGCGTACATCGCCGGGGAGCCCTTCGATCCGCAGGCCGATCGCTTCCGCACCGCGGCTGAGGTGCGCCCGGGAGAGGAGCCGGCTCCAGCGCGAGGACGAGATGAAGTTGGCCGGCTCGGGCAGGACGGGCGCGAGGAGGCGCATGCCGTCGGAGCGTTCGAGGGTCTGGATCATCCCGCCGTACCGCCCCGCGTACCCTGCGAACAGCTCGTCCGCTCCTTCGCCCGAGAGGAGCACCTTTACGTGATCCCGCGCCAGCTCGCAGACCTTCAGCACGGCGAACGCCGCGGCGTCGCCGATGGGCTCGTCCAGGTGCGAGACGATCGTGTCGATGCTCTCGGAGAAATCGCTCGCTCGGAGCTCGATGGCGTGATGCTGCGAGTTGATCTCCCGGGCCGTCCTGGCCGCGCCTTCGAGCTCGGAGTCCTCGCTGTCGAACCCCACCGAGAACGTCGAAAGCCGCCCGCCCTGGATTTCCTGCGCATACGCGGCGATGCACCTGCTGTCGAGCCCGCTGCTCAACAACACGCCTATGGGAACATCCGCGCGGAGGTGAAGACCGACCGACTCGCGCAGCATGGCGTCGAGTTGCTCCACCCCGTCGTCCATGTCCTGGATTTCCGCGGGCGTCTGCAGGTCGTATGCCCAAAATTTTCGGATCGCGGGGTGTTCCGGGTTCGCGAGCGGCACCGTCATCGAACTGCCCGCGGGCAGCTTGAATATCTCTTTGAAATGGGTGCGCGGCGCCGGGAGCGAGAACCAGGAGACATAATCCAGGAACGCGTCGGGGTCGATCTCCGGCGCGCCTTCGAGGAGGAGCGACTTCATCTCCGAGCCGAACGCGAACCGGCCGTTCGCCATGGAATAATAGAGCGGCTTCTGCCCGAAATGATCGCGCGCGAGAAACAGCTCGTTCCGGCGCGTATCGAGCAGCGCGAAGGCGAACATGCCCCGGAGTTTGCCCAGCATGGCCGCACCGTTCGCTTCATATAAGTGGACGAGAACCTCGGTATCGGTATGCGTCTGGAAACGGTGGCCGGCTGCGACGAGGTCGCGGGTGAGTTCGACGTAGTTGTATATCTCCCCGTTGAAGACGACGCAAAGCGTCCGATCCTCGTTCCAGATCGGCTGGCGGCCCCCTGCGAGGTCGATGATGCTCAGCCGACGCATCCCCATCGCCAGCCCCGACTCTGGGGAAAGGTAGGAGCCGGAGCCGTCGGGGCCCCGGTGGACGATCGCGCCGAGCATGGCGTCCAGCCGCGCCCTGGCCTCGGGGCCGGAGACGGACCGGTCAACAAAACCAGCTATTCCACACATAGTTGCGTAAATCTAGCCAGCTTCATGCCACGGGCCTAAGAGAAACTGGGACAGTTTTTGGGTCGCGGGCGTTCGCGGCTGAGTATCGGCCGAAAAAGCTGCCAGAGTCAGGCGGCGGGCACAGCGGCGCCGACCGCGTGCTCGGAGCGGCGGAGGCGCCAGGCCTTGTATCGCTGGCCGAGGTGTTCGAAGGCCAGGTAGATGACCGGCGTGGTGTACAGGGTCAGCACTTGCGAGACGATGAGGCCGCCGACCACGGCGACGCCCGAGCGGCTGGCGCAACTCCGAGCCGGTGCCCATCCCGATGGCCAGCGGCACGGCGCCGAACAGCGCGGCCATCGTGGTCATCATGATGGGCCGGAAGCGGATGACGCACGCCTTGTAGATCGCCTCCTCCGGCGCTGAGATCTTCCTGCGCGCTCCGCTTCCAGGGCGAAATCGATCATCATGATGGCGTTCTTCTTCACGATGCCCATGAGCAGGATGATGCCGATGAAGGAGACCAGCGAAAGATCCTCGCCCGTCAGCATCAACGCGAGCAGCGCGCCCACGCCGGCCGAAGGGAGCGTGGAGAGAATGGTGATGGGGTGAATGAGGCTCTCGTAGAGCATGCCCAGCACGATATAGACGGTGAGCAAGCGCGGCGGCGGTGAGCAGACGGCATGGTGGAGAGCGAGGCCTGAAAGACCTGCGCGGTGCCCTGGAAGCTGCCGGTGATGTCGCTCGGCAGACGCAGGTCGCGCGACAGCTGCTGCATTGACGATCGGTGGCCGCCTGGCCAAGGGAGACGCCGGGGGCGAGATTGAAGGAGAGGGTGACGGCGGGGAATTGCCCCTGGTGGTTCACGGAGAGGAAGGCATTGCCGGTCTCGAACTTCGCGACGGCGGAGAGCGGCACCATGCATGCCGGTGTTCGATTTGACGTAGATCTTCTCGAGCGCGGACGGGGTCCGAGCAGGTATTGCGGATCGACCTCGAGGACGACGTGGTGCTGGTTGTAACGCTTGTAGAGGATCGAGACCTGGCGCTGGCCGAAGGCGTCGTAGAGCGTGTTGTCGATCGCCTCGGCGGTGAGCGCCGAGGCGGGCGGCGGCGTCGCGATCGACGACGACATTGCTCTGCAGGCCGCCCGTCTGCTGGTCGCTGGTCACGTCCTTGAGCTGCGGGATACTTGCGCAGCCGGTCGAGCAGCAGCGGCGTCCACTTGTTGAGCTCGTCGAGGTTCCCGCTCTGCAGCGCGTATTGGTACTGCGCCTTGCTCGCGCGGCCGCCCGACGCGGATGTCCTGGATCGATTGCATGAAGAGGTTGATGCCCTCGACGCTGCGCGAGCTTGCGCCGGAGCCGGGCGATGATGACTGTCGGCGCTCACCTTGCGCTCGGACAGCGGCTTGAGGGCGATGAACATGCGCCCGTTGTTGATCGCGTTCGCGCCGCCGCCGCCGGAGCCGATGAACGAGCCGAGCGTGGCCACCGCCGGGGTCCGTCGAGCACGATCTGCCGCGACCTTGTTCTGCAGCTTCGCCATGGCCTGCGAAGGAAATGTCCTGCGCGGCCTCGGTCGTGCCCATCATCATCCCGGTATCCTGCTGCGGGAAAAAGCCCTTCGGCACGAGCCGGTAGAGCCAGACGGTGGCGCCAGAGCGTGAGCGACCGCGACGACGAGCATGAACGCCTGGTGCCGCAGCACCCATCGCAGCCCGGTCTCGTAATGGCCGAGCATCCAGTCGAACGCGCGCTTCGCTGGCGCGGTAGAACCTGCCCGGGCGGCGGCTGGGCCGCTTCCGCCTTCAGAAAACGCGCGCACAGCATCGGCGTGAGCGTGAGCGAAATGACGCCGGAGACGAGGATGGCCGCGCTCAGTGTCACCGCGAACTCGTGGAAGAGCCGCCCGATGAGCCCGCCCATGAACAGCAGCGGAATGAAGACCGCCACGAGCGAGAGGCTGATGGAGATGACGGTGAACCCGATCTGCCGCGCGCCTTTGCAGGCCGCCTCCAGCGGGGTGCAGCCCTGCTCGATGAAGCGGAAGACGTTCTCGATGACGACGATGGCGTCATCCACCACGAAGCCGACCGAGATCGTCACGGCCATGAGCGAGAGATTGTCCAGGCTGTAGTGCAGCAGATACATCACCGCCGAACGTCCCCGCCAGCGCCAGCGGCACGGTGACGCTGGCGATGAAAGTGGGCCAGAACCGGCGCAGAAAAAGGAAGATGACCATCACGACCAGCGCGATGCTCAGCAGCAGCGAAAACTGCACGTCCTCCACGGAAGCGCGGATGGTGATGGTGCGGTCGCTGATCGGATCGAGATCTTCACACGCGGGCGGAATCCATTTCTCGGGTCTGCGGCAGCGCGGCCTTGATGCGATCCACGGTCTCGATGACATTGGCGTCCGGCTGCTTGAAGACGATGACGAGCACCGCCGGCTTCGTGCCGGCCCAGCCGGCCAGCAGCGGTATTCTCGACGCCGTTCGATCACATCGGCCCGAGCGAACTGAGCAGGACGGGGACGCCGTTGCGGCTGCGTCAGGACGAGGTGCTGTAATCCTCCGCGTCGAAGAGCTGGTCGTTGCTGTAGATGGCGTAGGAGGTCTTCTCGCCATCCACGCTTCCCTTTGGGCAGATCGACGTTGACCTGGCTCGAGAAACGTGCGGACATCCTCCAGGCTCATGCCGGCCGAGGCGAGCGCCGCCGGGTTCGACCTGCACGCGCACGGCGGACTTCTCCGCGCCGCTGATGTTGACCTGGCTCACGCCTTCGATCTGGCTCAAGCCGCTGGCCGATGATCTCGTCCGCGTACTCGTACACCTGCGTCGGCGGCAGCGTGTCGGAAGTCATCGCCAGGATCGAGGATCGGCGCATCGGCGGGATTGACCTTGCGGTAGGTGGGCGGGCTCGGGCAGGTTGATCGGCAGTTCGCTCGGCGGCGGCGTTGATGGCGGCCTGCACGTCGCGCGCCGCGCCGTCCACGTTGCGGTTGAGATCGAACTGGATGTTGATCGTGCATCCGCCAAGGGTGCTGACGGATGTCATCTCGTCACGCCCGAAATCTGGCTGAGCCGCCGTTCCAGCGGCGCGGCCAGCGAGGAAGCGACCGTCGCCGGGTCGGCGCCCGGCAGCGAGGCGGAGACGGAGATCATGGGGAAATCCACGCGCGGCAGGGGCGCGACCGGCAGGAAGTGGTAGGCCACGATCCCGAGCAGGAACAGCCCGGCCGCCAGCAGGAACGTGCCGGCGGGCCGGCGAATGAATGGCTCGGAGATGTTCACCGTGACGGGGGGCTCTTCGGGGAGACCGTTCATTTTATCGACGGGTCAGCGCCGCTTCCTCCGGGGCCGGCTCCTCGCTCTCGTGCATGCCGGGCAGTCCGTGCCGGGCGCGCCATTTGCGCAGCCATTCGGCCGAGCCGGTCCAGATAGAGATAGATGACGGGCGTGGTGTAGAGGGTGAGGAATTGCGAGACGCAGCAGGCCGCCGACGATGGCGATGCCCAGCGGCCTGCGCAGCTCGGAGCCGGTGCCGTTCTCCAGCGCCAGCGGCAGCGCGCCGAGCAGCGCGGCCATCGTCGTCATCATGATCGGGCCGGAACCGCAGCAGGCACGCCTGGTAGATCGATTTCTCGGGCGGCAGCCCTTCGTTGCGCTCCGCGTCGAGCGCGAAGTCGATCATCATGATGGCGTTCTTTTTCACGATGCCGATGAGGAGGATGATGCCGATCAGCGCGATGAGCGACATGTCCGATGCGGCAGATGATCGAGTGCGAGCAGCGCGCCGACGCCGGCGGAGGGCAGGCGTGGAAAGGATGGTGATGGGGTGGATGTAGCTCTCGTAGAGCACGCCGAGCACGATGTAGATGACGACGATCGCCGCGAGCATGAGGTACGGCTCGCTCTTCAAGCGAGGAGCGGAACTCCGCGGCGCTGCCGGAGAAGGTGGTGACGACGGTCTCCGGCAGGCCGATTTCCTTCTGCGCCTGCTGGATTCGCGTCGACGGCTCGCCCGAGCGAACTGCCGGGCCGCAGATTGAAGGAAAGCGTGACGGCGGGGAACTGCCCCTCGTGCATGATGGAGAGCGGCGCGGTGACGGTCTTCAGCCTGGCGAAGGCGCTCAGCGGCACCATCTGCCCGGTGGTGGATTTGACGTAGATCTTCTCGCAGCGAGTCCGGGCGTGAGCTGGAAGCGCGGCTCGGACTTCGAGGATGACGCGGTACTGGTTGAGCTGGGTGAAGATGATGGAGACCTGGCGCTGGCCGAAGGCGTCGTAGAGCGTGTCGTCGATGGCCTGGGTGAGGACGTTGTAGCGCGCGCGCCTTCTCGCGGTCGACATCCACGCTCGATCTGCAGGCCGCCGGTCTGCTGGTCGCTCGCCACGTCCGCCAGCTCGGGCAGGGTGCGCAGCTTCGCCAGCAGCTTGGGCGCCCACTCGCCGAGCTCGTCTTCGTCCGCGTCCTGGAGCGTGTATTGGTATTGGGTGCGGCTGACGCGGCTGTCGATCTGCACGTCCTGCACGGCCTGCATGAAGAGCGAGATGCCCTGCACGTTTTTCGTCGCGTCGCGCAGGCGGTCGATGATCTCGGTGCGCGCTGGCGCTCCGCTGGTCGCGCGGTTTCAGGGCGATATTGAGGCGGCCGGTATTGACGGTCGCGTTCACCGAGCCCGCGCCGACGAAGGACGCGACGCTCGCCACATCGGGATCCTTGCTGACGATATCGGCGATGGCGTGCTGGCGTTCGACCATCGCCTTGAAGGAGATGGACTGCGCGGAATCGGTGACGCCGAGTGATGAGCCCGGTGTCCTGCTGCGGCAGCAGCCCCTTGGGGATGATGATGTAGAGCCAGATCGTCGCGACAAGCGTGGCGACCGCCACCATCAGGGTGAAAAACTGATGCCGGAGCACCCATTTCAGACCGCTCTCATAGGCGCCGAGCATGCGCTCGAACATGCGCTCCGTGACCTGATAGAAACGCCCGTGGTTCTCCTCGTCGCTCCGGCTTCAGGAGGCGCGCGCACATCATCGGCGTGAGCGTGAGCGAGACGACCGCCGAGACGACCACCGCGACGCTGAGCGTGATGGCGAACTCGCGGAAGAGCCGGCCGACGATGCCCGTCATGAAGAGCAGCGGGATGAAGACGGCGATGAGCGAGACGCTGAGCGAGATGACGGTGAACCCGATCTGCTTCGCGCCCTTGAGCGCGGCCTCCATCGGCGGCTCGCCCATCTCGATGAAGCGCACGATGTTCTCGATCATCACGATGGCGTCATCCACCACGAACCCGGTGGAGATGGTCAGCGCCATGAGCGAAAGGTTATCGAGGCTGAAGCCCGACGAGCTTCATGACGCCGAAGGTGCCGATGACCGCCAGCGGCAGCGCCACGCTCGGAATGACCGTGGCCCAGAATTTCCGCAGGAAAACGAAGATGACCATGATGACGAGCGCGACGGTGAGGAGCAGGGTGAACTGCACGTCCGCCACCGAGGCGCGGATGGTCGCGGTGCGGTCGGTGAGGATCGCCGACCTTGACCGAAGGCGGCAGGGAGAGCGCTGCAGCTTCGGCAGCAGCGCTTTCACGCGGTCCGCCGTCTCGATGATGTTCGCGCCGGGCTGCCGCTGGATGTCCAGGATGACCGCGGGCTTCTTGCCCGACCCAGCCGGCGAGGCGGACGTTCTCCACGTCATCGACGACCTGGCCGATGTCTGCCGAGGCGGACGGGCGCGCCGTTCCGGTAGGCGACGACCATCTGCTGAAATCGCGCGGCGGAGAAGATCTGGTCGTTGGCGCCGATGGCGTAGGACTGGCGCGCGCCGTCGAAGCTCCCCTTGGGGGCGTTCACGTTATTCGACGCGAGCGCGGTGCGGATGTCTTCCAGGCCGAGCCCGGCGGAGGCGATGGCGGCGGGATTGATCTGCACGCGCACGGCGGGCTTCTGGTTTCCCTCGATGGTCACGAGGCCGACGCCGGTGACTTCGCTGAGCTTCTGCGCCAGCACGGTGTCGGCGAGGTCGTTCACCTTTTCCAGCGGCAGCGTGTCGGAGGTGAGCGCGAGGGTGAGGATCGGGGTGTCCGCGGGGTTGACCTTGTTGTAGATCGGCGGGTTCGGCATCTGCGGCAGCACGCCGCCCGCGGCGTTGATGGCCGCCTGCACGTCCTGCGCGGCGGCGTCGATGTCGCGGTCGAGGACGAACTGCAGGGTGATGACCGTGTTCCCGAAGGAACTCACCGAGGTCATGCTCGCCAGGCCGCTGATCTGGCCGAACTGCCGCTCCAGCGGCGTGGTGACCGAGGAGGCCATGACTTCCGGGCTGGCGCCCGGATACTGCGCCGTGACCTCGATGGTCGGGAAATCAACGGGCGGCAGCGCGGAGATGGGCAGCAGGAAATAGCCGAGCATCCCCATGATGACCACGCCCACCATCAGCAGCGAGGTGGCGATCGGGCGCCGGATGAATAGCTCGGAGATATTCATGGCAAACGTGCGACGCCCGCGGAGGAGCGCCGCGGTCACTTCAACTCGCTGTCGCTGCTCCGTGTGCTTGACGGCGGACCGGTCACCCGACTTTCACCGCGGAGCCATCCTGCAGCTTGTATTGGCCGTCAACCACCACGCGTTCGCCGGCCTTCAGGCCGCTCTGGATCAATACTTCGTTGTTGTCCGCCCGCGCGGTCTGCACCGGCCGAATTTCCACGGTATGGTCGCTCTTGATGACGAAGGCGTACGGGCCGTTCGGCCCGCGCTGGACGACGGACGCGGGAACCACCAGGCCGCCCTTCTTCGTGGTGAGGAGCAGGCGCGCATTCACGAATTGGCCCGGCCAGAGCTGGAGATTCTTGTTCGGGAAGGTCGCCTTGAGCTGGATGGTGCCGGTCGTGGTATCGATCTCGTTGTTGATGACCGAGAGCGTCCCCTCATCCAGCACGGTCTGGTTGTCGCGATCCACCGCGACCACGGTCAATTCCTCGCCCGCGGCGGTATGTTTGTGAATCTCGGAAAGGTTCTGCTCGGGCAGGGTGAACACGACGGAGATGGGCTGCAATTGCGTGATGACGACGAGGCCGCCCGCGTCCGCCGCGTGGACAATGTTCCCCTCGTCCACGAGCCGGATGCCCGTGCGGCCCGCGATGGGCGAGAGGATGGTGGTGTAGTCGAGCTGGACCTGCGCGCTGTCGATTCCGGCCTGGTCGGCTTTCACGGCCGCACCGAGTTGATCCACGAGCGCTTTCTGCGTGTCGAGCTGCTGCGAGGAGATGACCTTCTTCGCGAACATATCCTGATACCGCGCCAGGTCGAGATTCGCATTCGCGAGCTGCGCGGCGTCCTGGCCTTTCTTCGCCTCGGCCTGTTCCAACGCGGCCTGGAAGGGCGCGGGGTCGATCCGCGCGAGCAGGGCGCCGGTCTTCACGTCCTGGCCTTCCTTGAACGCGACCTTCACCAACTGGCCGTCCACCCGCGTGTGGATGGTGACGGTGTTCAACGCCTGCACGGTGCCCAGGCCGTCGAGGTAGATCGGCACATCCTTCATCTCGACGTTCCCGGCGATCACCGGTACCGGCGGCGTCCCCGCCACCGCGCGCTTCCTGGCGGCGGCGGCCTGCTGGGTGCGGGTGATCTGGTAGATGCCAAGCACCACCAGGAGAACGGCCAGGCCTATCCAGAGTTTCCTGCGCCTGGAGGATCCGCGCCGGGACTGAAGAACCGGTTCGGGCGCCGTGCGCGGCTGCGGGGTGCGCATCAGCGGATCCGAGGCGGCGGGGCGCTCTCGGGATCCGGACATCGTCATCTTGTATCATAGGAGAGGGGCAACAACATATCCATCAAGAACAACCCCGTGACAAATGACAAGTTGCATGCTTTGTCATTCGTCATTATCATCAACAAAGGCGGGCACCTCTGTGAAAACTCCACGACAACAGGACACGCGTCAAATGATCATCGAGACCGCCCGGGCGCACCTGCGGCGCTTCGGCGAGGATAAGGTGACCGTCGTTGACATCGCCCGCACGCTCCGGATGTCGCACTCCAACGTTTACAGGTTTTTCAAATCGAAATCCGATATTCTGGATGCTGTCATCGACCAATGGCTCTCGAAGATGGAGGCGCTCATCGAGGGCATCGCGCAGCAGCCGGGTTCGGCCGCGGCGCGCCTGGAAGCCATCGTGCTCGTATTGCACCGCAAACGCCGGGAGAAGCTCGAACGCGACGCGGAAGTTTATCTCACCTTCCGGCGCCTCATCGAGTCGAGGCCGGATGCGGCGGCCAAACGCCAGGAGCAGATCGCGAACGTCTTTCGCAAAGTCATCGCGGCGGGGGTCGCGGCTGGGGAGTTTGAAGCGGTCGATGCCAGGGAAGCGGCCACCGCGCTCGAGGACGCCACGGCCATCTTCCTCCACCCGCTGGTAATGCCCGCCGCGCTCACCCAGCGAACCGAGGAACGGGCCAGGAACGTCGTGCGCTACATCGTGAAAGGGTTCGCCGCGAGGAAATCCCGCGACCCGCGGCGACGTCAGCCCAGCCTCGTCGCGTTCAAACCTGCGAGGTTGCGAAACCTGAAGCAGGAGCTAAACTAAGCGCGTGCATTCTCTCCACGCTATCCGCCGCTGCGCAGCCTGGGTTTGCCTCCTGCTCCCCGCCGCGATCCTGAACGCGGCGCCGACGCCCCCGGAGCCGCCCCCGCTGGAACTCCCCAAGCCGCCACCGGCGCAAATCTCCTCCTCGGAAGGGATGCCGCCGCTCCCCTACCCCGCCGTCCCGCTCAAGCGCCAGGAAAAGAAGAATCCGCCGCAGCCGCCCGTGCTGCTGACGAAGATCCGCACCGGCGACGTCGAGGACTGGACGCGCACGCCGAACGACGTGAAAGGCCTGCTTGAATGGATGAGCCGCGAGATGAACGTCCATTTCAGCTCGAACATCCGTGCGTTCTCGCAGGTCTCGACCGATCCCGCGCAGAATCCGATCCTTTACCGTTCCGGCTACAAGGCGTTCAAGCTCTCGCCGGCGGAGGCCCAGCACCTGCGCGAATACGTGCTGAACGGAGGCACCGTCATCTTCAACGCGCTCGTCGGCAACCCCGACTTCTACGCTTCGGCGCGGCAGGCGGCGGAGGACATCCTTCCCGAACGGCCCCTGTACAGGCTCCGGATGGATCACCCGGCGTTCCACGCTTTCTACGAGATCAACAAGGTGAACTACCGCGACCGGATGGTGCGCGACGCCGTGGCGACCGACCCCTACCCTTACCTGGAGGGGATCGACATCGACAACCGCACCTCGATCTTCATTTCGCGGTGGGATTTCTCGCTCGGGTGGGAATCCGACGCGCACGAGAGCTGGGGCTACGTGGATGAGGATGCGCGCAAGATCGGCGCGAACATCGTGAGCTATGTCACCGCGATGCGCGACGCGGGCAGGAGCGTCGGCAAGAGCGTGGAGCTCGTCAATGCCGACCGCCAGACCGCGGGCAAATTCCGGGTCGGCCAGGTGATTCATAGCGGCCCTTGGAAGACACGCACCGCCGCATTCCCGATGCTGCTCAACCAGTTTCACGCGATGACGGGCACGCCCGTGTCCTTCGAGTTGCGCGACGTGAGTCTTTCGGACGGCGCGATCTTTGAAATGCCGTTCCTGTATTTCACCGGCACGACGGACTTCACCCTTACCGAAAAGGAACGGGCAAATCTGCGCCAGTATCTCCTCAAGGGCGGCGTGCTGCTCGCCGAGGCGAGCGACGGCAGGACTTCGTTCGACACGGCTTTCCGGAACGAGATGGCGAAAGTCCTTCCCGGCCAGCTCCTTCGGCCCGTACCCGCGGATAACGTCCTCTTCAAGGAGCCACGCGGCCTCGGGCTCGTGAAGGTCCGCCCCGCCATGGCCGTCCGCAACAAGGATCAGTTGGAGATGGCCCCCGAACTCTACGGGATCGACCTGAACGGTTCGCTCGCGGTGATCTACAGCCCTTACGACTTGAGCGCGGGATGGGAGCGCGCCATCGCCCCTTACGCCGCGGGCTACGAACCGGCCGATGCCACCGCGCTGGGCATCAATATCCTGTATTACGCCGCTTCGCATTGAGCATCTGGCCTGCTCGCTGTTTGCCGCTCTACTAACGGCGAACGTCTGCAACGCCGCGCCGGCGGACATCTGGCCCTCGCAGGTCCCGTGGGATCCCGCCTCGTTAAGCAGGGCGCTTGGGCAGATCGATGCGAACGCCGCCAGCTTACCCGGCGAAGTCCGGCCCGCGGTGGAGTTCGAGAAGGTTTACCTGAGGATCCTCTCGGGCGCCGGCCGCGACGCCTGGCTGGCCGACTTGCGGAAATCCGCATCCGGCGAGGGCGCCGTGGGGGACGCCGCGCGGGTCTGGCTGGCCCGTGTCGAGATGGAAGAGATCGATGCGGTTCTGCGGGATTACTACGCCGAGAACGTCGGGTTCCCCGCCTCGCTCGAGGAGGCAAAATTGCCGGAAGGGCTGCGAAAGGACCCGTGGGGCGGCAAGTGGGCCTACCGCACCCGAGCCCCCGACGGGTTCGCGGGGATGTCGAGCCAGCGCTATGACCTCGGGCCCGCCCGGTTTCCAAAACTGACCCCGCTGAAGGAGGCGGTCCGGACGAGGCCGAAAGAGCGGGACTGGAAGCTCTCTCTGCGCGCCATCGCGGGGAGCAACGCCGTCGAATTCCGCCTTGGCGGCGCGGCTATGCCGTTCGCGACGCTCGAAAAGGGCGGGAAGGTCCAGGATTGCACACTCGTTTTCATCGGTGGAAACTGGGCGCTCATGGCGGGCCCGGATCAGCTCTTCGCGTTGAAGGTTCAGTAAGTCGAGGCCCCCGATGGCGAGCATCACCGATTTCATCAGCCGCGAAGCGATGCGCAAGCTGGAGAGCCTGGTCGTGCGCTCCCGCTACGTGGTCGAGGGGTTCCGCGCCGGGATGCATGCCAGCCCGTTGAAAGGCGCGAGCATCGAGTTCGCAGACCACCGCCAATACGTGAAGGGCGACAACCTGCGCAACCTGGACTGGAAGGTCTTCGGCCGCACCGAGCGCTACTACATCAAGCGGTTCGAGGAGGAGACCAGCCTGCGGGCGCACGTCATCCTGGACGGCTCGGGCTCGATGGCCTATGGCTCGCCGGGACACCTCACCAAATACCAATACGCATGCCGAGTCGCGGCGGCGTTCGGTTACATCGTCAGCAAACAGCAGGACTCGCTCGGGCTCACCATCTACGACAATGACATCCGCCAGCAGGTGCCCGCCCGGTCCGGTTCGCGGCACCTGCGGGTGTTCCTCGAGCGGCTCGCCGCGCACCAGCCCGGGAACGGCACCGATACCGGGCGCGCCCTGCACGCGCTGGCGGGGATGATCTCCCGCCGCGGGTTGATCCTCCTCATTTCCGACCTCTTCGACGACCCCGAGGCCGTCTTTCGCGCCATCGCGCATTTCCGCAAGAAGATGCACGACGTCATCCTGCTCCAGGTTCTCGATCCCTCGGAACTCGAGCTCTCCATCGAGCGGGTGGCGGAATTCATCGACATGGAGACCGGTGAAAAGCTGGAGATCGACCCCGCGCTCGCACGATTCGCCTATAAGAAAGAACTCCAGAAGGCGATCGACGAATGCAGGGAGCGCTGCGCCAAACTGAATGTGGATTACCGGCTCGTCTCGACCGGCGAAAGCTTTGAGGACTTCGTCCACCAATACCTCGACGAGCGGCGCCGCATGTCCCTCTAACACCGGCCCCCGATGTGGTTCCTCTCGCCATGGATGCTCTACGGCCTCGGGGCGCTCGCCGCGCCGATCCTCATCCACCTCTGGCAGCGCCGGCGCGTCATCCAGGTGCCTTTCGGCACCCTCCGGTTCCTGAAGATCGTGGCGGCCAGGACGAGCCGCAGTTCCCGCATCGAGAACCTCCTGCTGCTCTTGCTGCGGTGCGCGTTGTTCGCCCTGCTTGCGCTCGCGGCGGCTCGCCCGGTGCCTCTCGAAAAAGACCGCGAAATTCCTCGGGGCGAATGTCTCCCGTTCACTGGTCCTCATCATCGACGACTCCATGAGCATGGGCCTGCACACGGGCGAGGAGACGAGGCTCGACGCGGCGCGCAAGGAAGCGCTGGCCGTACTCGACGACCTGAAGCCCGGCGACGAAGTGGCGGTCATCGCCGCGAACGACAGGGCGGACCCTCTCATTGCCGCGTTGACGGTGGACCATGCCGCCGCGCGGAACGCCGTGGAGGGCATCCGCCAGACCGAAGCGGGCACCGATTTTTCATCTGCTCTGGTCGCGGCCCGGAAGATCATCGCGCGCGGCACGCGGGGGATGCGCGAGATCTATCTTTTCACGGATAACCAGGAGGCAGGCTGGCGGTTCGACCCGAACCTCGCGTTCGACGCCGCCTGGAAGCAGGTGGACCCGCACCTCGTTGTCGTAAAGCCCGACGGCCTCACCGGGGCAAACGCGGCCGTGATGCGCGCCGTCCTGAAAACGCCCTTTGCCAGCGCGGGCTCGCTGGTGAGCGGCGTCGCCACGATCCAGAATTTCTCGACCGCGCCGCTGCATGACGTGCTGGAGCTCGAACTGGAAGGGGCGAACGTCTTCCGCAAGCCGGTCGACGTCGCGGCGAACGCCTCGCTCGACGTTCCATTCGAGTTTGAGGCGCCCGCGCTCACGGGCAAGGCGGCGCGGGGCGTCGCGAAAATCCAGGGCGACAACCTGCCCGCGGACGACCAGTTCTATTTCAGCCTCCCGCTCTTCCGTCCGCCGAATGTCTTGATCGTGGAGGGCCAGCAGGCCGGGCCCGAGCGGCTGCATTCCGGCTTCTACCTGCGCAAGGCGATGGAGGCCGGGCGCGACGCGCTCTCGGGCTCGCCGCCCGCGATGATTTCCGCCGCCGCCCTGGACGACACCGAGGTCGGGAACTATTCCGCCGTCTTCCTCGCGGGCTGCCCGACTCTCAGCGACCGCTCCGTGGTGAAGCTGGACCGCCTCCTGGAAGCGGGCGGCGTGGTCGTGTTCTTTCCCGGCGACGGGATGGGCGACCTCTCGCGGGTGGACTTTCTTCCCGCCACCCCCGATGGCGTTGAGGAACTCCCGCCGGGCAGGCTGGCGAGCCATATCGCCGATCCGAACGACCCTCTCTTCGCGAATACATGGGGCGACTCCGTCCCGTTCCCCGCACTGCCGCAGAGCCGGATCGCCGCCTGGAAGGTGAGCCGCGAAGGGCGGGTGCTCATCACGTTCGGCGGTGCGCGTCCATTCCTCATCGAGGGCGCGCGCGGGGCGGGGAAGGCCTTCATCGTGAACGCCTCGGCCGACAGGACATGGGGGGATTTCCCGCTCTCGCCGGCGTTCCTCCCGCTGGTGCAGCAGATGATCCGGATCAGCGCGGAACAAGGGGGCGCGCAGCCGGCGTTGACAGTCGGCAATCCCATTCCGGCGGGGCCGGACCTGCCGCGCGACCAGCCGCTCCAGATCAAATACCCGGACGGATCGACCCGCGACGTCCCCGCGGGCGAAAAAGCGAGCGTCGTGGAGCGCGCCGGGGCGAGCGGCTTCTACGAAGCCCGTTCGGCGCAGGACGGGCTGCTCGATCTATACGCGGTGAACGTGGATCACGCCGAATCGAATCTCACCCCGATCGAAGCGGACGCACTGACGAAGATCGTGCCGAACGAGACGCTCTCCGGGCTGGATAACCTGAAGCTCTGGCTCGCGGCGAGCCGCGGGCTCTTCCCGCTATGGCCCGTCTTCCTGCTGCTGGCGCTGGCGGCGTTCGCGGCGGAGGCGGTCCTTGCGAACCGCATGGCGAGACAGCGCGCGCAGGGGGATGCCGGCCACATCAAGACGGGCCGATTGAACACGCGCCGGGCGGGCGCGCCGTTCCGGCCGGCGGAGCACGTATGAGAGGGCTGCAGTTCCACCCGGTCCTGCCGTGGCCGTGGCTCGCGGTTCTCCTGCCGTTCCTGGCCGCGGGCATCGGCTGGAGCCTCTTCACCGGGGTTCGCTCGCGGAAACGCGTGACGTGGCTCGGCCTGCTCCGCGCCGCGGCGTTTGCCGCCCTGGCGTTAATGCTCTCTCAGCCCGAACGGCGCCGGGACGAAGTGACGATCCTGCGCCCGCAGCTCGCGGTGCTCATCGACAACTCCGAGAGCATGACCGACCCCGCCGACGGGAAGCAGCCCCGGCGGGCGGAGCGCGTGCGCGAATGGCTCCGGTCGCCCGCCCTCGAACAGGCGCGCAAGGATTTCGACGTGCGCTTCTTCAGCTTCGACCGCGGCCTGAACGAGCTTTCGGGCGATCCCGCCGCGCTCAAGTTCAACGGCGGCGCGTCCAGCGTGGTCGCATCCCTGGGCCAGGCCGCGGAGCTGTTCCGCGGGCAGCCGCTCGCGGGCATCCTGCTCCTCAGCGACGGCCTGGATACCACGGACGCCAAAGCCGCCACGGCCCTTGCGGGCGTTTCGGTAGATGCCTTCGAGCTGGAGAAACCGTTCAAGCCCAGGCCCGGCCTCGCACGCATCTCTCTGGCAAATGTCGATTACCCGCCGCGCGTGGTCATCGGCTGGGAAACGCAGATTCGGGCCAGCCTGACGGCGACGGGCATGAGCGGCCACACCGTGGGCGTCGAGTTGTGGCGCGACGGCATCAAGCAGGGCGAGTCCGCCGCCGCGTTCAACGAGGACGACCAGACGCGCGAGGTCACGTTCCCGATCTCCGAGGACAAACCGGGGAGCGTGCAGTACGAGATTCGCGTGCCGGATGTCGCCTCCGACAAGGAAGCGCGCTCCTATCCGTTCGTGATCCAGGTGCTGGAGCCGGGCAACCGCGTCCTTTATATCCAAAACGCTCTCGGCTTCGACTTCAAGTTCCTGCGAAAGGCCATCGTGACGGACCGCAACCTGCAACTGAGCGCATACGTCCGCTGGTCGGACGGGAGCCTCGTGAACGTGGCGGACCAGGGCGCACGGACGCCGCTCGACCTCTCCGCGCAATCGCTCGCGGGCTACGCGGTCATCCTCCTGGGCGACCTGCCTCCCGCCGCCCTCTCGCAGGAGCACGCGCAGGCGATCCGCGATTTTGTGGATCGCGGCGGAGGGCTCGTCCTCCTTGGCGGACCGAACTTCCTCGGCTCGCCGGAACTCGCAAATACGCCCCTCGGCCGTCTCCTACCCGTGACGCTTCCCGCCGAGTACCGCGAGGGGAATTTCCCGGTAGAGATCACCGACACCGGGCTGCACCACCCCGTCTTCGGGCCGCTCTTCATGCGGGTGAAGGATTTCCCGCCGCTCCTCACGTGCAACACCGCCGCGGGCGTCTCGCCGAACGCGGAGGTGCTCATGCAGGTGCTCGCAGGCGGCGCGCCGCGGCCGCTCGTCGTCTCCACCCGGTTCGGCCAGGGCCGCGTGATTGTCCTGCTGACGGACACGATGTGGCGTTGGCGCCTCGCGGCCAGGGGCTGGTCCGCGGAACGCTCCCCATACGACACGTTCTGGACGCAGTTGATGGACTGGCTCATCCCGAAGGATCTCGACAAGGACAAGGGCGGCGCCATCGAGCTCTTCACCGAGCGCTCCAATTACGCGCCGGGCGAAAAACCCGAGGTGCGCGCGATCCTGCGGGCGGGAGGCAGCCAGCCCGCAAGCCTCCCGCTTCACCTGCGGACGCCTGACGACAAGGTATTCGAATACACGCTTCACCCCGCGGAATTGACGACGAGCTCAGGGAAACGCGTGGCGGGCTACCGCTGCGAAGTGGAGCCGAGCGTTCCCGGCCTCTATAAGGCGGTCTCCTCGACCACCGTGGACGGCAAGACCGTCGAGGGCGAGACGCGCTTCGTGGTGGCGCGCCCGGCGACGGAGCTGACGGGCAAACCGATCGACCGCAAGCTGCTGCGGCAGATCGCCGCCCAGAACCAGGGCCGGTTCTACGATATCGAGGATTGGAATAAGTGGCGCGAGGGCCTACACTTCAAGGAGCAACACTTCTCGCGCGTCGAACTATCCGATTTATGGAATCAACCGCTCCTGCTGGGCTTCCTCATGGCGCTGCTCGCCTGCGACTGGCTCGCGCGCAAATTCTGGAACCTGCCGTGAGAATCTGTCTGGCGTTGCTCCTGGCGGCGTTGGCGCTCCGGGGCGGCGCGGCGCGCGGCCAGGAAAACCTGATCCCGAATCCCGGCTTCACGGCGGCGGGAAACCCGCTCCAGGCCTGGCGTATTTCCTTCCCGTACGAACCGTGGTACGTGCAGAACGCCGGTTATGTGAAACCCGCAACGATGGAGGGCCGCGCGTGCGCGCTCCTCGATCTCCCGCCGGGCGTCGCCGGAAACCAGGGGGGCAAGGTCGAGAGCGCGTTTGTAAAGGCCGAGCCCGGCGGGACGTACCGGGTCGAGATCGACTGCATGACGTACGACTTCGCCGCGAAACTCTTGGCGGAGGCGTGGACGACCGACCCGAAACCGATTTCGACGCCGGACAAATTCCGCGTGCCGGCCCTGGCGGGCATGCCGCCGCTGGTCATGTGCACGCGGGCACAGATCCCCGATCCGCCCGGCAAATCCAAAAAATGGACGACGGTGTCCCGCGAGTTCACCCTCCCGGAGACCGTGCGGGTCGCCGGCCAGGAACAAAAGCCGGAATACCTTTCGCTGAAGGCCGTGGTGTATGCGGCGACGCCGAACGGCGGCAAGTCGTATTTCACGAATTTCCGGCTCACGCGGATCAAGTGACGGGCGCGCGGCGAGGCGGCGAGCCGGTGCTGGATGTCCTCATCGAGGGCGACGCGCGGGAGGAGTTGAAGAAGCTGCCGGAGAATTGCGTGGACCTGGCCGTGACTTCGCCGCCGTACGCGGACAGCCGGAAGCGAACCTACGGGGGCATCCATCCCGATGCGTATGTGGAGTGGTTTTTGCCCTTCGGGCGCGAGCTCTTCGCGGTGTTGAAGCCGGGCGGCTCGTTCGTCCTCAACATCAAGGAAAAGGTGGTGGCAGGAGAGCGGCATACTTATGTGATCGACCTCATACGCGCATTGCGCGCCCAGGGCTGGCGGTGGACGGAGGAATACATCTGGCACAAACGGAACTGTTACCCCGGCAAATGGCCGAACCGGTTCCGGGACGCCTGGGAACGCTGCCTCCACTTCACGAAGGGCGCGGACTTCGCCATGTACCAGGACGAGGTGCGGGTGCCGATGGGTGAATGGAAGACGGCGCGCCTGAAGAGCCTGAGCGCCACGGACAAGCGACGGGACGAGTCGAGGGTGAAGAGCGGTTTCGGCAAGAAGGTGGAGAACTGGGCGGGCCGGGAATTGGCCTACCCGACCAATGTCCTGAGGCTAGCGACGGAGTGCGGCAACAAGAAGCATTCCGCGGCATTCCCGGAAGCGCTGCCGTCATGGTTCATTCGGCTCTTTACGAAGCCGGGGGACGTGGTGCTGGATCCGTTTCTGGGGTCGGGAACTTCGGCCGTGGCAGCCGCGCGGATGGGGCGCCGGTTTATCGGGATCGAGATCCAGCCGGAGTATTGCGCGCTGGCGCGATGCGCACTGGCCGGGCTGGCGGAGCGACTTTAGGGCAATCCCGCCGTCGCGCTCTCGAGTTTAAAGCGCCGCCCCGGGCGCCTAGTCGTGGTGCGCGCCGTTTTGGGAAGTTGAAGTGGCGGCGGTTTCGCGCCTTGGGGGAAGCTGGAGCCGGCCCGCGACGGGCTCGCCGTAGTTCTCCGGGGCGCCATACTTCTGCCTGTAAACGTAATGATCCGGATCCGATTTCGGGGAGAGCATGTTCAGCAGCAGGCCGGAGACGGACGCCCCTGCCTCGGCGAGGAGCTTCGAGGTCCTCAGGACAGCCTTGCGGGGCGTCTTGCCGGCGCGGATGACGACGCAGACCGCTTGTGAATAGGGCACCAGGAGGAGCGTGTCGCACACGGGGAGGATCGGCGCGGAATCGATGATGACGCAGTCGAACTGTTCTTCGAGTTCCTCGATGAGGTTGCCAAGCTCGGGCGTGGCGAGCAGCTCGGCCGGGTTCGCCGCGATGCGGCCCCCGGGGAGGAGAAAGAGGCTTTCAATCCCCAACGGGAGGATCGCTTTCTTCAACTCCGTCCGGCCTTCGAGGACGGCGGTGAGGCCCGGCGACTCATCCTTGGGGAAGAGCACGCGGGCGACGGCCGGCGCGCGCAGGTCGGCATCGACGATGATGGTGCGCAGGCCCTGTTGCGCCATGGAGACCGCGCAGTTGACGGAGCAGAACGTCTTGCCTTCGCCCGGCACGGCGCTGGTGAACAGGACGGTCTTGGGCCGCTTCTGCCGGCCCTTGAAGAAGAGGTAGGTCCGGAGCGAGCGAAACGCCTCGGACACGGACGACCCGGGATCATTCTGCAGGATCATGCCGGTGCGGGCGAGCCTGCGGCTGCGCGCGACGGGGATCGCCCCGGCCACGGGCAGGCCGGTGACGTGCTCGGCCTGGTCAACGCTCTTCAACGAAGTGTCGAGCGCATTCAGCCCCAACGCGATGCCAATCCCAACCGCCATGCCGCCGCCGATGGCGATGGCGAGAATCTTGAGCGCGTTCGGCGAGACGGGCGCGCCGGGCAGAAGAGCGGCCTCGAAGACGTGGAGCGGAGTGACATCGATATTCTTGGCGACCTCGGTCTCGCCGAGCTGCTTGAGGACGGACTGGTAGAGCGCGCGATTAATCTCCACGGTGCCGTGGAGAACGTTGTAGCCGATGGATTTCTTGTTCAGATCCTTCAACTGCTCTTCCCGGGCGGTCTCGGCCGCCTCGAACTTCCGCTGCTTGATCAACGCGCTCTCATAGGCCGAGTGGATGACGGTCGGGATGCGGTCGAGATTCGCGGCCAGCGCGGCATTCGCCTCCGCAAGCTCCGACCGGGCCTGGATCATCTTGGGATGCAGCTCGGTGTAGCGGATGCCGAGCGTGACGATCCTGCCCTCGATCTCCGATATCTGCTGTTTGCACGCGATGATCAACGGGTTCTCGACGACGCTCGGGATGTTCAGGAGTTTGGAGGGCTGGCCGGCATATTTTGCCGCTTCCTGGTCGTCGGCCTCGAGCCGGGTGGCGACGGCCCGGGCCTCGTTCAGGTTCGCCTCCTCGCTCTTCATGCCGGAGAGCGTGGTGTCCTGTGAGGGGTTGACGGAGAGGGACGCGTTGTTCTCGATGTAGATTTCCTGGTTCGATTCGGAGACCGTGAGGTTGCCCTTGAGCTTTTCGGCCTGGTTGCTGAGGAATTCCACCGCGAGGGAGGAAGTCTTAGCGCGCTGCTGCATGCCCTGCTTGATGAGCTCATCGCAAATGGCGTTCGCGAGCATCTGCGCCATCCGCGGGTCCTTGTGCTTGATGCCGACGTTGATGAAGCGCGAGGCGGGCGGGGTGACGATGTCCTCGTACCGCATGAGCTGGTTCACGGCGTCCTCTTCGGTGAGGCGCGTGTCGCCTTCGATGGGGAAGAAGTCGGGATTCGAAGCGAGCTTGTTGGACTTGACGACCTCCGCGAGAAACGGGCGGCTCTTCAAGGTGGCGACGTATGTGTCCACCATGTCCTGCGTATCCTGCGCGCCTTCGCCGTTCCCGTTTTCGAAATTGACGACCCTGGGTTCAACCGAGTCGACCTGGAGGACGGCCTGGGCAAAGTAGAATTGCGGCTTGACCTTGAGAAAGTAGAGGCCGGCGAACGCACCCACGAGGCCGAGCAGCACGATGAGCCACGCCTTTTTGAGCAGCACCTTGACGATCTGCTGAAAATCGACGCCGCCGTCCGAGGAATCGGCGGCTCCGAAAGGGGACGCCGGAATGGGATCCAGGGTCATGCTTAAAACCAGCCTTCGTTCACAAGGATGGTATCCCCCGGAAGAACTTCGAAGCGTTTGACCGAGCCGTTCTTGAGCATCTTGTCGCCGTCGAGCTTGTAGATGACTTCCTCGCCGTTCACGACCCGTTTCAGGATCACCTTCGAGGAATCCGCGATGCGCGTATAACCGCCGGCGAGGCCCACGGCTTCGATGAGATTAAGGGTCGCGTCATCGGGCATGTCGAATGTGCCGGGCTTGGCGACGCTTCCAAGGATGGTGAAGCGCCGCTTCGCATACTCGACGATGGAGACGGTGACCTGGGGCTTCTTGAGGTATTTGCGGTAGAGATCCTGCAGAACCCCCGCGGCCTCCGGGACAGTCTTGCCGCCGATCTTGGCAGGCCCTATCAACGGGCAATTGATGATCCCATCCGAGCCGATGCGGCTGGTGGCGGCGAGGTCATCCTCCTGGAAGACGGTGACCTTGACGACGTCCTTGGCGGACAAGCGGTAGCTCTCGCCGCGCCAGACCATCGTCTCGGGGCCTCCCGAGGATGCGTTGCCGTTGTCCTGGGGAGCGGCGGATGCCGCGAATACGCACGCAAAAACCCCTGCTAACAGGATGATCGATTTGAGCATATTTTCCGAAACGGACTAAAAGAGCAGACCAAGCTGCGCTCCCAGGCGATTTCTCGAAAAACCCGCCGCGCCGAGGCCGCTGGACAAGTTCTCGCTGTATTCATAATACAAAGTCAGGTCGACCCTTTTGGCAACATGGATTTGCAGGCCGGGCCGAAAGTAATAGTAGTCGTCATCGCGATTAGCGAGCACGTCGCGTGCCGCAGCCTCGTAGCTCTGGTTCTGGTAGCCGATGGCGAAATCCGCGCCCAGCAGGTCGTTGATGCGCTGCGTGACGCCGAGGGAAACCCCGGTCGCGATATAGTCCTGCGATTGAAGGGAAGCGGAAGCGAAAATGCCGCGCTGCGCGCTCAACTCGATGTCCGTGCCGGCTCGGACCGCCCAGCTCACTCCAATGCCAAATATGGGCTGGCTCTCGTCGCCCGCGCCGTCCCCAAACTGGCGGAATTCCTCCCCGAACTGGCCGGAGAACGCCAGCTTTTCGGTGATCGAATAGAGAACGCGCGCCGAAACATCTTCGCTCGTCTGCGCCGCGGCGCCTTCGACGGTGATGTAGCTGAAGCCGCCGCCGAGCCCGAGGGTGATCTTCGGCCGAACCTGGTAATTCAGGAAGCTCTCGAGCTGCGTGGACTCGTTCCCGATGAAGCCCGAGTCGAAATACGCGAAGGCTTCGGTGAGGCTCGCGGTGATGGAAAGCTCCTCGCCGAGGATGTAGCTGGCGTTGAGGCCCCCGGTAAAGTTCGTCTGCTGGACGCGGTCGCCGACGTCGATGCTCGTGACGGAGCCGGACTGGACGGAAAGCTGGAAGCCGAGCGTGAGTTTCTTGAAGTTCACCAGCAGGTTCACGTAGCCCGAGTTCTCGATGGAATTCTGCGACCCATGGTCGGCGAAGATTTCGGTGCCGAAGGTGTAGTCGGCGATGAGATAGACGGGCGCCTCGGGGTGGCCGACGCGCAGGGTGAGGCCGACGGAGGCGTCGGTGACGAGGTCCGACTTCTTGTCGCTCTTGGTGATGAAGATGTTGTCGTCGTAAACCGTGGCGAGGGCCACGTGCGGGCGCAGGCTCCACTTGCTGCGCATCATTTCCGCCTCGGAGAAGTCGGCTATGGCCTCGGTGCCGAAGAGGGGCGACTGCCCCGTCATCACCGGCCATTGCGAGACGGGGTAGTGCAGCGACTCCTGGATGGGGGTGACGATCTGCTGCGGCGCGGCTTCCTCGGGGGCGGGCGTGGGAATGGGCGCTTCCACTTCCACCTGGGACTCAGGAACGGGTTGGGAGTCCGGCGTCGCGGCCGCGTCCGGCGCGGCAGAAACCCCGGTGGCGGTGGCGGCCTCCGGGTCAGGCGCCGCCGTGGCGGAGCCGGAGTCCGGCGAGACGGAGGCGGCTACCGGGCCGCTCGAAGCCGAGGCGTCCACGGGCACCGCTTGCTGCGCCAGGGTGCGCGTGTCGTCCGGCGCGGCGAGGACGGGGGCGGCTGCGCAGAGGCAATACCCAAGCACCCCAAGGCCGGTCCGGAGCAGATTTTGTGAGATGGATCTTTCTTCCAGCCGGGCCGCCATGGGTTAGAGAGGACTCTCCTCGGAAACCGTGGGGGGCACTGTATTGATTCTCTGGGCGGGAGAGAGGATGCCAAGCGATTTCGGGCTGGAAGACTCGCCGGGATCGTTCGTCGAGGACTGCTTGGAGGAAAGGGTGTTCGTCACGAACTCCGAGTTGGGCGTGCCCGGACCGGCCAGCACTTTCTCGCCGCCCGGAAGCAGTTCGGCGATGGGCTCGACATCCTTCACGTCCTTGAGGTCCGCCACTGTCTTGCCGTCGCGTTCCACGCGGTCCCCTTGCACGCCCTGCGCGCCGCCGGAGCCCTTAACGTAAAGAAAATTGCTGCCGTGGTCGGAGGCGGCGGTGTTCGAGACAGGCGCGGCCGCTGAGGGGGAGTGCGAAGCCGGAGTGCCAGGGCCCGCCGAACCGCCTTTGGCCTCGGTGGCGACTTTTTCCTGCGGCTCCGGGGCGGTTACGACGGGAACAGAAGCATCGTGCCTAAAGAGCGGGAGGGAAACGGAAACCAGGAGGGTCAGGTTGACCGTAGCCAGAAGAAGGATCGCCAAAGTTCTCATAAATATTGAATTTAGCTTTATTATCAGAATAAGCGCCAATGATAAAGCACTGCTTTTGAAGTCGGATGCATGCTACCTCTAGAGTAAGATTTCGTCCTACAAGTTGCGCTTTCTCGCGTTTTGGCTTAAAACTCGCTCCCGGGAGACGTACCGCCGGATGCGCGCCGCACTCTTTCAAGGCCTTGAAATGAAGGAAATTTGTTCACAAAAATTGTTACCAATACGTTCCTCTCCACCGTATATTGCAGGTGCGGAGGGAATGTCGAGCGGGATTTTTGACCTTTCTCGGCGCCGGGAAGCGCGACCTCAAAGATGAACGACGTTTACAGGAGCCTTTTTGACCACGGTCTCGAGGGCATTTTCCAGACAACCCCCGACGGCCAGTACCTGCTCGCCAACAATACGCTGGCCCAGATTTACGGCTATTCGTCGCCCCAGGAATTGATGGAGGCCCTTACGAACATAGGCCACCAGCTCTATGTCCTGCCGGGGAGACGGGACGAATTCGTCCGGCTGATGAAGGAGAAGTCGCAGATTTCCGGCTTCGAATCCCAGGTGCGCCGGCCGGACGGGAGCACGATCTGGATCCTAGAGACGGCGCGGACGGTGTGCGACTCTGCCGGCACGCCCCTCTATTATGAAGGGACGGTGCACGACATCACGCGCCGCAAACGGGCCGAGGACGCCCTGCGGGAGAGTCAGCGGTTCATCCAGCGGGTCGCGGACACGTCCCCGGCCATCCTGTATGTCTATGATCTGCTGGAAGGGCGCTACCTGTATGTCAACCACCAGGTGGACAAGGTGCTTGGCTACAGCGTCGAGGATTTCGTCGGGATGGCCCCGGTGTTCATCACCGACCTGGCGCACCCGGACGACGCGTGCATCGTCACCGAGCGCGCCGTGAAACTGGCGACCGCGGAGGACGGCGAGATTTTCGAGACGTGCGTGCGGCTGAAAGGCGCCAGCGGGAAATGGCTCTGGATCCAGAGCCGGGACACCGTTTTCACGAGGACCGGCGACGGGCGGCCCGAGCAGATCATCGGCATGGCCCAGGACGTCACGGCCAGCAAGCGATCCCAGGAGGCCCTGGAGCAGTCGCGGGAACAGCTCCGCGCGCTCTCGGTACGCCTCCAGCAGGTGCGCGAGGAGGAGCGGGTGGCGATCGCCCGCGAGGTCCACGACGAACTCGGGCAGATGACGACCGCCTTGAACATGGAGGTTTCCAGGATGCGAAACCATTTCTCCCGTTCGGAGGCGGCGGAGGATCCGGAGGTCATCGAACGCCTCGCCGCGATGGAGAGCACCATCGACTCCATGCTCCACACCGTCCGGAGGATCAGCGCCGAGTTGCGGCCGCCGCTCCTGGACGAATTCGGACTCGAAGCGGCGATCCAGTGGCAGGCCCGCGAATTTCAGAAGCGATATGGCCTTCGCTGCGAGGTGCGGGTAAAGGGGGTGACCGTGGTGGACTCGCAGCTCTCGAACGCTGTCATCCGCATCATCCAGGAGACGCTCACGAACGTCGCCCGGCATGCGAAGGCGAGCAAGGTGCTCATTCAGATGCGCCAGACCGCCGATCTCCTCATGCTCGTGGTGAAAGACAACGGCCGCGGCATCACCGAAGGCGAGCAATCCGAATCCCTCGGGCTGCTGGGAATGCGCGAGCGGGCGCTCCTCTTTGGCGGCGAGGTCGAGATCGAGGGTGTGCCCGGCGGCGGGACGACGGTGACGCTGCGTATGCCCCTGGTGACCGTGACGACCCTGGATGGCACGAAAGAAGCTAAGGCATTGAAGACCTTCCCGAAAAAGGAAACACTGCGCCGCATGGTGAAGCTCTCCGCGTAAGAGCCTGGCGCTCGACCGCGCAGGAACACCCGCTCGCCGCGCAGAAAACGTATGCCTCCCAAGATCAAACCGGCCCCAAAACCTCCTTCGCTTCCCGCCAGGAAGACGCCGCCCGCGCCCGCCGTGGAAGAGCCGGACTCCGCCGCCCCGGCCGCGCCGCGCCCGCTGAAAATCCTGATCGTCGACGACCATCCGATGATGCGCGTCGGCATGCGCCAGACCCTCGCCAAGGAGTTCACCGACGCCGTCCTCCGAGAGGCGAGCGACACGCAGCAAGCCTTGGAACTCGTCTGGGCCGAGGAATGGGACATCGTGCTGCTGGACATTACCATGCCCGGCCGCAGCGGCCTCGACGGCCTGAAGGAATTGAAGCAGGTGAACCCGAAGCTCCCCGTCCTCATCGTCAGCGTCCATTCGGAGGAGCAATTTGCCATCCGCGTCCTGCAACGGGGCGCCGCGGGTTACCTCACAAAGGAGACGGCCGGCTCCGAGCTGGTGGACGCCGTGAAGCGAATCCTTTCCGGCGGCAAATACATCCGGGCGTCGCTCGCCGAAAAACTGGCCGGGCACGTGCACAGGGGCTCCTCCGACCGGCACCTGCACGAGGCGCTCTCCGACCGCGAATACCAGGTCATGTGCATGCTCGCCCTCGGCAAGACGGTGAAGGAGATCGCCAACGAGCTTTCGCTCAGCATCAAGACCATCAGCACCTACAGGACGCGCATCCTCGAGAAGACCGGGATGAAGAATAACTCGGAGATCATGCGGTACGCGGTCGAGCACGAGCTCGTGGATTTCCCCCAGCGAAAGCGGATCGACGACTGAAAAATACCTTCAGCCCTGCCTCAGGCCGTTGTAGGACGGACTGGGACGCCGCGCTGCCAGTTTCACTGACGAAATTACAAGACCCAAGGGCATTGCCAAAACAGAGCTCCGTGAGTTCTGATTTTTAGACATGAGAGCAAGTCTGAAGCGGGCCATGGCCTCCAACGAAACGGGCGAAGAGAACGCCTCCTCCGGGATGCGCATCCTGGTCACGGGGGGCGCCGGATTCATCGGCTCAAACTTCGTCCTCGAGCAGCTTGGCTCGAGCTTCGCCGTCGAGCGCCTGGTCAATCTCGACCTGCTCACCTACGCCGGGAACCTGGCGAACCTCCGCGAGGCCGAACGCGACCCGCGATACCGTTTCGCGAAGGGCGACATCGGCGACAAAGAGCTCGTCACCCGCCTCCTCGAGGAGAACGAAATCTCCGCAGTCGTGAACTTCGCGGCGGAGTCGCATGTGGATCGCTCCATCGACGGGCCCGAAATTTTCGTCCAGACCAATGTGCTCGGGACGCTGCGCCTGCTGGAAGCGTGCAAGTCCTATTGGGCCTCGCTGCCGCCGCGCAAACGCTCGGCGTTCCGTTTCCTCCACGTCTCCACCGACGAGGTCTTCGGCTCCCTGGAGCCCGAGGCCCCGGCATTCTCGGAGACGACGCCCGTCGCGCCGAACAGCCCCTATGCCGCCTCGAAGGCTTCCAGCGACCACTTGGTGCGCGCCTTTTTCCATACTTACGGGTTCCCGGTGCTGACGACGAACTGCTCGAACAACTACGGGCCGTTCCAGTTCCCGGAAAAGCTGATCCCGCTCATGATCCTGAACGCACTCGACGGCGAGCCGCTGCCCATTTATGGCAACGGCCGCAATGTGCGGGACTGGCTCTTCGTCCGCGACCATTGCACCGCCATCCGCACGGTGCTTGAAAAGGGCCGGCCCGGCGAAACATATAACGTAGGGGGGCTCTGCGAACGCGCGAACATCGACGTGGTGAACTCGGTATGCGATCTCCTCGACGACTTCGCACCCCGGCCCGACGGCGCTTCCTACCGGCTCCAGGCCACCTTCGTCCGCGACCGGCCCGGGCACGACCGGCGCTACGCCATCGACTGCTCGAAAATCCAGCGCGAGCTCGGTTGGGAACCCGTGGAATCCTTCGAGAGCGGTTTGAAGCGGACCGTTCTCTGGTATCTGGAACACCGCGGCTGGTGTTCGGAGATCACCTCGCGGAAGTACGGCCGCGAACGGCTGGGCGTCATCTCCAGCCGCCGTTTGCAGCGCGGGCGCGCCTGATTTTTTCGGGACCCACCGCCGCGAACTTTGCAACCATCTCGGCCGCGTTGGCGGAACGAATTTTCCGCGCCCACGCGGCCCGGCTTCCCGAATCCCCCGGGCGCAACTCTTTCGCGCCCTCAGGGTTGGAAATACTATGCCCGTAAAAAGGTATTGACGAAAAACGGCAGAATATGGAATATACGAAGACTATAGTTTAGACGATAAATATCGGCGGCGCCGATCTTATAAAAAGCGTTTACTCCTGTGGTTATGGTTATCGAATCGATGCTCCTCGTGGAATTCATCCGCGCAGGCGTCAAGCGACGCGGCATCTATGCAGTCTCCGTGGAGCAGCTCGAAGGCCTTTGCGGCCAGTGCAACGAGATGAGCCGCGGCGAGTGGCTCAAGAAAGTGCAGGGCTTCGCCTTGGAATACGGCTGGGAAGCCCATTTTCCCGCCGAGGCATCCACCGTGGAATTCCTGCCCCGCCACTCCTGAGCGGGAGGCCGCCCGCCTCCCCTACGCCTCCAGGAGAAGTTCGTAGGAGAGAACGCTGAGGCAATACAGCGCCGCCGTCTCGGTGCGCAGGATGATCGGCCCCAGAGTGATGGGCCGGCACCCGGAACCCCTTGCCAGAGCGGACTCCGCCGGGGTGAAATCTCCCTCCGGCCCGATGAGGATCAAGACCTTCTCCGGCTTCTTCCTCGCGCCGGACTGGTATTCGGCGAGCACGCTCTTGAGATGCACGGAGTCCGACTGGAGCGACGCGATCAGGAGAAGATCGAAGGAATGCCTCGACTCCAGGAACGGCTTCAGCCGCGATGGCGTGTGAATCTCGGGCAGCCAGTTCTGGCCGCATTGTTTGGCGGCTTCGATGGCGGTGAGCGTCCATTTTTCCCGGCGGGACCCGGCTTCCTCCGCATCCAACTGGACGACGGTGCGCTCCGAAAGCAGGGGCGCCACGGCGGCGGCGCCCAGCTCGGTCGCCTTCTGGACGATGAGATCCATCTGTTTTCCCTTGGGGATGGCCTGGCCGAGCGTGATCGCGCACGGCAGGCGCGGGGAGACCGAATGGTGCAGGTGCTTGAGGCCGACCTCGTGTTTGTCGATGCCGGTGATCTCGACGGTGGCCTCCGCGCCCATGCCATTGAAAACGACGACCCGGTCCCCAGTCTTGAGACGGACGACATCCAGGCAATGGTGCGCCTGCGCGGGGTCCAGCCGCAGGTTGTCGAGACGCCACGCCTCGGGCCGGATGTAAAAGCGATGCATGGAAGGCCCGTCCGCAGCCTACTGGAAAAATTCCTTGGCCTTCTCGAAGAAGCTCTTGTGGAGCGGGCTGTTCTCCTCGCCGCACAGCTCGGCGAACTCCTCGAGCTTGCGCCGCTGGTCGCCGTTCAACTTCGAGGGAACCTCGACGAGGACCCGGACCATGAGGTCGCCGCGCGAACTGGAGTTCAGCGCGGGCATCCCCTTCCCCTTCAGCTTGAACACCGCCCCGCTCTGCGTCCCGGCGGGAACCTTCAGGGCAGCCTTGCCCTCCAGCGTGGGCACCTTCATCTCCCCGCCCAACGCCGCGGTGGCGAAGGAGATCGGCACCTCGCAGAAGAGGGAATCCTCCTCGCGCTCGAAGACTTCGTGTTCCTTGATGTGGATGACGACATACAGGTCGCCGGGCGGCCCGCCGCGGATGCCCGCTTCACCGTTGCGGGAAGAGCGCAGGCGCGCCCCGTCCTGGATGCCGCCGGGAATCTTGAGCTTGATGCGGGAGGCGTTCTCGACGCGCCCCTCGCCGGCGCACTGCTTGCAAGGTTTCTCGACGATCTGGCCCGTGCCGCGGCAGCGGGGGCACGTCTGCGACACCTGGAAGAAGCCGCGCGAGCTGATGACCTGGCCCCTGCCGCCGCATGCGGGGCAGGTGGCGGCCCGGGAGCCGCTCTCGGCGCCGGAACCGCTGCAGCGGCTGCACGCGTCCAGCTTGGAGACCTCGATCTCCTTCTCGCAGCCGAAGGCCGCTTCCTCGAGCTTGATCTGCATGTCGTACCGCAGGTCGGAGCCCCGCTGGCGCCCGTCGCGATCCGTCCGCGTCCCCGCGCCGCCGCCAAAGAATTGTTCGAAAATGCCGCCGCCCCCCTGGCCGCCGAAGACTTCGCGGAAGATGTCGAACGGGTCGTGGAACCCGCCGCCCGCGCCCGCCGCGGCCTGGCCCTGTGCGAACGCGCTGTGGCCGTAACGGTCATATGCGGCGCGCTTGTCGGCGTCCATGAGAACGTCATACGCCTCCCCCAGCTCCTTGAAGCGTTCCTCGGACGTGGGATCATCCGGATTCTTGTCCGGGTGATACTTCACCGCGAGCTTGCGGTAGGAGCGCTTGATATCCTCGCTGACGACCGTGCGAGTGACCTCGAGGATTTCGTAGTAGTCGCGTTTCGCGGCCATGGTCACTGCCCGGCGGCCCCTCCCTTGGAGACGATGACGTTCGCGGGCCGGATGAGGCGGTCCTTGAGCTTGTAACCCTTCCTCAACTGCCGGAGGACGGTGCCCTCCTCGGCCGGGCTGCTCTCCTGTGCGATGGCTTCATGGATGTTCGGGTCGAACTTCGCGCCAGTGGCGTCGATGGTCTGCACCCCGAGGTCGGAAAGGAAATCGGTGAGCTGGCGCTGCACCATCTCCATGCCCGCGAAGATGGGGGAGTGCTCGTTCTCGGCGCGAGCCGAGTTCAGGCCGAGCTCGAAGCTGTCCAGGATGGGGATGAGGCGCTCCAGAAAGGAAGCGTTCGAATACTTCACGGCGTCTTCCTTCTCGCGGGCCGCCCGCTTGCGGAAGTTCTCGAAATCCGCCTGGGTGCGCAGTGCCTGGTCGCGGGTGCGTTCGATATCAGCCTGCAGGCGGGCGAGGGCCATCTCTCCGTCTTCCTCGGTTGCGCCTGCGCGTTCGCCCGGTGCGGCCGGGTCGCTGGTGGTGTCTTTGCTCATTTTTTGCGTATAACGATTAAGGTGACGTCATCATTCTGCGGGTAGGCGCCGACGAAGTTCCGAAGGTCATCCGTCACCCGTTTGACGATGCCCGGCGCGCCTTCGCCGGAACTGGCCAGGATCGACTCGATCATCTTCTTTGCGCCGAATTCGAATCCCTTGCGGTCCAGCGCCTCGGTGACGCCGTCGGTGTATAAGATCAGGCAATCATTGGGTTCCAGTTTTACGGAAAAATCGCCCGTTACCCTATCGAAAACATTCCCGCTGTCAATTCCCAGGGCCATGCCGGGCGGGTTGATCCGGGAAACGGAGTGGTCCTTCGCCGAATAGAGGAACGGCGCGTCGTGCCCGGCGCGGCACAGAGTGGCGGAGTCGTGGTCGTCATCGAGGATCACATACGCCATGCTGATGAACATATCCTCCTTTATATCCGGGTAGAGCTGCCGGTTCACCTTGTGGAGGACGTCCGCGGCCGAATGGTTTCCCGCGGCCTGGCTGCGCAGGACGCTGCGGCACATCGCCATGATGAGCGACGCCGGCACGCCCTTCCCGGAGACATCGGCGATCGCCACCCCCACCCGGCCTTCGTCCACGCGGATGTAGTCGAAGTAATCCCCGCTGACCTGGCGCGCGGGGATGTTGATGCCGCTTATCTGGAAATCCCTCGTTTCCGGCGCGGTCGAGGGCAGGAGGATGCGCTGGATCTCCCGGGCGACTTCGAGGTCGGCATCCATGCGCTTCTTTTCGCTGGCCTCCGAATAGACGAACGCGTTGTAGAGCGCGAAGGCCGATTGCTCGACGATGGCCTTGAACACGGCAAAGTCGCTATGGGAGAAATTCACGCTCATCGGGCCGTTGGCCACCGCCAGGACGCCGAGGTTCTCGCTCCCGTACAGGAGCGGGCTGAACATGGCCGAGACGGTCTTTAGCGAGGCGTCGTGCAACGCCGCCAGGCGCGAGTCCTGCCCGGCGAGGAGGAGGGGCTCCTTGTCCCTCCAGACGGTGCCGAGCACACCCTCGCCGGACTCGATGGCGTGCAGCCGCAGGTAGCTCTGGACAGCGGTGGGGCTCGGTTCCTGGAGGACGTGGGCCGGGATTTCCAGCAGCGGCGGGCACCCCTTGGAGGTGAACGCGGGATACAGCGCCTGGGCGTCCCTCGGCGAGAGATAGAGCGCGCCGCCGTGCGCTTCGAGGATGCGGATGGCGTTCTCGACGATGATCCGGTGCAGCTCGCCGGGGCTCACGTCGCCCGAGAGCGCCTCGCCCAGGCCGTGCAGGAAATCGAAGACGCGGCTTTCTTCGAGCTGGATTTTCTCGCGGGCCCGTTTCAGGTGCGCGATCTGCCTGCGCTGCGACTTATGAACGGCGTAAAAGCAGGCCGAAAGAAGGATTACGAGCCCAAAAAGGAAGACAGAACCCATTTCATCCGCCGCTATTCCGAATGATGGAGGTCTTGCTTGAGGTATTCGAGGACATCCTTGAATTTCGTAAGGTTCGCGGCGTCGGCGTCCACAAGCGCTTCGTGCGCCTCGATCATCGTGCTCATCTGCGCCTGGCGGTCGGTCGCTTCCGCGCCGGCCTCGAGTGGCACCGTGGCGTTTCCTGCGACGGGCTGGAAATCGAGGGAAAAGAGCTGGTCGAGCCCGAGGTTGCAAAGGAGGTCGCTGTTGCGCTCGTTGAGGTTGACGACGTGAAGGTGGCCCTCGCCGAGCTCGCGCAGCCGCAGGGCGATGCCGGCCATCGTCCCCATGAAGGTGGAATCCATGGCGGGACAGTTCCGGAGGTCAACGACGAACTCTCGGTGGCCGCGGTTCACCATCTCCTTCGCGAACTCCTTCACGCCCGAACTGTTCAGAAAAGAGCCCTTGCCTTCCACCCGAATCCAGACGCACCGGTCGGCGCACCCGACCAGAATAGAGGATTGTGTATTCACCTGCTCAGAAAATATAGGGATGCGGTGGGCCAGCGTCAAACAAGGTCAATCCCACAAATAGGATTGCGACAGCGCCACGATCTTCCCGCTTTCTATAAGAAGCACGCGCCACGCCAAGACCTTGCCCGCGGTGGCATAATCATCGCCGATGATGGCAAAGTCGCTCTGTTGCGAGCCCTTGAAATGGGAGTAGTCGATCTCCTTCGCCATCACATAATTGCCCAGTTTCGCCTGCTGATATTCGAGACGCAAGGTCAAGTCGGCCCTCTTTGTGGCCCTCCAAAAAAACGTAAGGTACTCTCCTACCCGCTGCTGGCGGTCAACGTTGGTCACCACCTTGTGGTTCACGCGCGCCCGCTCGAAATTGATCATCGGGTCGAGCGTGACGACGAACGTCAGCGGGTCGTTGAGGAAGAGCTTCGTCTTGCGGAACTGGTAGTGCTCGTCCAGCGCGAGCGGCAGCACGTCCGCATGGGCCAGCTGCCGGTGCGGCGTCACGTAGCCCGGAGTGAGCGCGAACCCGGCCAGAGGCGACCCGCACACCGCGAGGGCGATGCGGAACGCTGCCAGGAAGTCGCCTTTCATCTGGAAAAAATGAAAGCGCGTCGAGCCCGTGGTGTCAATGCTCCCGGCCGGCGCGGACTCGGATGCCCTTTGGTCCCCATCTGCCCGAGTATCGCGTGCATCGCGGCGCGCGGCAAGCATTCGTTCGACCCTGCCCGTTTGCGCCGGGCGGGGCGGGCGGATAGATTTCCCGCGCATGATCGGGATCAAATACGCGCGCGGCATCGAGCTGCCCGGTCACGGGCTCTGGCTCGACCCGTGGGACAAACAGCCGTTCGCGTTCGTCTCGCACGCACACAGCGACCATACCGGCTACCACGAGGAGATCATCACCTCGCCAGCCACGTCGCGCCTCATGGCCGAGCGCGTGCCGGGGCGGCGCATCGAGCACGTACTGCCGTTCGGCGAGCCGACGCTTGTGCGCGGCATGCGCATCACCCTGCTCCCCGCGGGGCACGTCTTCGGGTCGGCCCAGTTTTTCCTGGAGGAAGAGGACTCCCTCCTTTACACGGGCGACTTCAAGCTCCGGCAGGGGCTCTCCGCGGAGGCCGCGCAGTGGACGCGCGCCGATACCTTGATCATGGAGACTACCTACGGGCTCCCGCGCTATGTCTTCCCGCCCGCGGAGGAGATCATCGCGAAGATGGTCGCTTTCTGCCGGGAGACCCTGGAGGAGAACGCCGTGCCGATCCTGCTCGGCTATTCGCTCGGCAAATCGCAGGAGATCCTCTGCGCGCTGGCCCGCGCCGGCATGACCCCGATGCTGCACGGCGCCGTCCACCGGATCACGGAAATCTACCGCAAGCTGCAGCCCGATTTCCCGCCGTTCCTCCGATACAACGCGCAGGACGTGTCGGGCAAGGTGCTGATCTGCCCCCCGAGCGCGAACCGCTCCATCATGGTCCGCCGGATCAAGGCCCGGCGGACGGCGGTGCTCTCCGGGTGGGCGCTCGACCCCGGAGCGGCGTTCCGCTACCAGTGCGACGCAGCGTTCCCCCTCTCCGACCACGCCGATTACCCGGACCTCATCCGTTACGTGGAACTCGTCCAGCCCAGGCGGGTGCTGACCCTTCACGGGTTCGCCGCGGCCTTCGCGAGGGACCTTCGCGAGCGCGGCATCGAAGCGTGGGCCTTGAGCGAGAACGACCAGCTCGAGTTGAGGCTGCCGGGCTCCCGGCGACGCACACCGGCGTCGGTCGGCGCGCCCGCCGCGGAGGAACCGGCCAGCGCCTCGGAGTTCCACCGGTTCGCCTCGGTCTGCGAGACCGTCGCCGCGACGACCGCCAAGCTGAAAAAGACGGAGACGCTGCGCGACTATTTCCGGCTGCTCCCGCCCGGAGATCTTGAGATCGCCGCCGTTTACCTGACGGGCCGCGCCTTTCCCCAGGCGGACGGCGCGTCCTTGCAAACCGGCTGGGCGGTGATCAAGCGCGCGGTGCTGGCGGTGAGCGGCATCGGCGAGGAGGCTTTCCGCGAGATCGCGAACCGGTACGCGGATGCGGGCAAGACCGCCCGGGACGCGCTGCAAGGTAAAACCAAGCCCACGGATTTCTCGATGAAAGACTCCCGCGCATTCTTCGTCGCGTTGCGCCAGCGGCGCGGCCCGCTGGCGAAAACGGCGCTCCTGGAGGAATGGCTGGAACGGCTGACACCGCTGGAAGGGAGCTGCCTCGTGAGGATCCTCACGGGCGATCTGCGCATCGGCCTCAAAGAGGGTCTGGTGGAAGAGGGAATAGCGGCGGCCTTCGAGCGGGACGTTGATGAAGTGAAGGGCGCGAACATGGTGCTCGGCGACATAGGGAAAGTGGCCGCGCTCGCCGCGGCGGGCGCCCTCGACACAGCGGCCTTGAGGCTTTTCTCTCCCATCAAAGTCATGCTCGCCAGCCCCGAGGCGAGCGCCGTGACGCTCTGGGAACGGATGAAAAAGGACGCCGACCTTCCGCCCCCGCTCTGGGTCGAGGACAAGTTCGACGGCATCCGCGCCCAACTTCACCGGAGCCCGGGGCGGGTGGAAATCTTCTCGCGCGACCTGCGCCGCATCACCGAGCAGTTCCCGGAGATCGCGGATGCCGCGCGGAACCTCCGTGCCGATGTGATCCTCGACGGCGAGATCGTGGCGTTCGAACACGGCCGGAAGCTGACCTTCTTCGATCTGCAAAAGCGCCTGGGCCGGCGGGATGCCGACCTGTTCATGGAGAGCGAGATACCGGTGCGCTTCATGGCGTTCGATCTCCTTTGGAAGGACGGGCGGCCGCTCCTGAACGAGCCGTTGAAGGCCCGGCGCGCCCTGCTCGAGGAGCTGGAGCTGCCGCCGCTCTTCGAGGCGGTGCGGCTCTTCCGGGCGCAGTCGGTGGACGACATCGAGGCCGTGTTCACCGCGGCGCGCGGGCGTTCCAACGAGGGGCTCATGGTGAAGGATGCGGAGAGCCTCTACACGCCGGGCCGGCGCGGGCTGGCGTGGCTGAAGCTCAAAAAGGAACTGGCGACCCTGGACGTGGTGGTGGTCGGCGCGGAGCTCGGGCACGGGAAGCGGAGCGGGGTGTTGAGCGACTACACGTTCGCCGTACGCGACGACACGAGCGGCGAGTTGCTCACCATCGGCAAGGCCTACTCGGGCCTCACGGACGTTGAGATCGAAGACCTCACCCGGCATTTCAAGTCGACCACGGTCGCCCAGCGCGGGAGATACCGCGAGGTGCGGCCCGAGGTCGTCCTGGAGGTGGCCTTCAACTCCGTTCAGCCGAGCGAGAGGCACGCCAGCGGCCTGGCGCTCCGGTTCCCGCGCATCAAAGCCATCCGCACCGACAAGACGCCGGAGAACATCGACACCCTCAAGTATGCGCGCAGCCTGGTCGAGTGAGCGCCCGTTCCGCCATTTCGGCCATTGCGAGCCAAAATGAATGGTGCGAGCATGACCGCGATGATCAACGAACCTCCCGTCGCGGCGTGCGCTCCCGGCCGGGTTGAGCTCCTGGGGAATCATACCGATTACAACGAGGGGTACGTGCTCTCGGCGGCGATCGACCGCGGCATCACCATCAAGGGCAGCCACGGATACGACCGGATCCTCTGGCTGAATTCCACCGCGCTGAAGCTCTCCGTCCAGGCGGAGCTGGACGGCTTGCGGCGCTCGAATACGTGGGCGGATTATCCGCTGGGCGTCGTGAAATGCCTGCTGGACGCCGGGTTTCCGCTGAACGGGTTCACGGCGGAGATCACGAGCGATCTCCCGGTCGGCGCGGGGCTGTCGAGCTCGGCGGCGGTCGAGGTGGCGACGGCGACGTTTCTGGTGAAGCTTTTCAACCTCGAACTGGAGCCGATGGCGCTGGCGAAACTCTGCCGGAAGGCCGAGAACGAATTTGTCGGGATGAATTGCGGCCTGCTCGACCAAGTCTCCTCCGTCTTCGGGAAAAAGGGGAACGCGATCTTCCTCGATTGCCGCAACGAGACGGTGGAGAACGTGCCTTTCCCGGAAGACCTGGCGCTGCTCATCACGCTGTCGGGGGTGAAACACGCCCTTGTCGCGGGAGAATACAACGAGCGCCGCGAGCAATGCCTGGAGGCGGCGCGTCTGCTGGGCGTGAGGAGCCTGCGGGACGTGACGCTCGACAGGATGCGCGCCGCGCGCGACACCCTGCCGGCGCTCCTGTTCAAGCGCGCTCTCCACATCGTCGGGGAGAACGACCGGGTGGTGCAGGGCGTGGCGTTCCTCAAGGGCGGCGAGGCGGAGCGGTTCGGCAAACTCATGTTCGAGTCGCACGAGAGCTCGCGGTTCAATTTCGAGAACAGCGCCCCGGAGCTGGATGACCTGGTGATCATCGCGAGCAGGGAGGAGGGCGTGCTCGGCTCGCGCCTGACCGGCGGCGGGTTTGGAGGCTCGACCGTGTCGCTCATCCGGCGGGACGCCGCCGCCGAGCTTACCGCAAGCATTGGCGCCCGATACAAGGAACGAACCGGAAACGAGAGTGAGATTTATCTCTGCGAGATCGCCGACGGCGCGCATCTGGTATAGGGGCGGGAGGGTGAGGCGCGCCGCCGCCGCCGCGAGCGTGCTGCTCTGCTTGGCCGCCGCCGCGCACGGCCAACTGGTCTTCGGCAAAAAGGAGGCCGATCTGAAGGCGGCCCTTTCGGACAAGACCGTCGCCGCCCGCTACCCCTTCCGCAACGCGGGGAACTATGCCGTGCAAATCCGCGACATCACCACCTCCTGCGGCTGCACCACCGCCGCTCTGGAGAAACGCGCGTACGCCCCGGGCGAGTCGGGAGAGATCGTCGCCACCTTCGAAGTCGGAGACAGGATGGGCCCGCAGGAAAAGACGATCCTCGTCGAAACCGACGACCCGAAGGCCTCCACCGTGGCGCTGGACATGAAGATCGACATCCCCGACCTCCTTGAAACGAAGCCGGCGGCCCTCTACTGGGCCCATGGCGACGCCCCCACGCCAAAAACGATCCACGTAAAGGTGCTGAACGATCTGCCCGTCAAGGCCATCACCTCGTCTTCCTCCGACCCAAAGATCAAAACCCGCGTCGAGACCGTCACGCCCGGCAAGGAATACACCGTGTCCGTCACCCCGCCCGGCAACGGCGCCAAGACCGACGCCCTCATCTCCGTTTCCGCCGACTATCCCCCCGGCACGGCCCGTTTCTTCTACGCAAGGGCCCGCGTGCGCTAACGGGCAAGCGCCACGGTACCGGTGGTCTGCACCAGCGGAGCATCCACGATCTGCACGCGCGCGCCCACCCCCACGGCGTCGTAGAGCGCGATGATGTCCCGCGAGCGCATCCGGATGCAGCCGAAACTTGCCGCCGTCCCGATCTTCCATTCCTCCGGCGTGCCGTGGATATAAATATCGCGGTTAAAGGCGTGCCGGTTGCCGTCTTCGAGCCCGCGCAGCCAGAGAATCCGCGTGACGATGGGGTCGCGCCCCGGCGTGTTCGGGGCGAGAATTTCCCCCGTCCATTCGCGATTCTTGAAGACCGACCCGAGCGCCGCGCCGCCGCCGACCTTCCTTGCGACTTCGAGCCAGCCGAGCGGAGTCGCGCGGCTGCCGGGCTCATCGCCGAGGCCGAACTTCGAGGTCGAGACCGGGAACTGTGCGAGAAGAGCCTTCTCCTTGTAAACGACGAGCTCTTGATCCGGCACGCTGATGACGATGGTGTGCTCGCGGTCCGGCGCCGCGCACGAGCCGAATGCCAGCGCCAGCAACGGCAGTAAGCGCCCCAGCCGCAGCCGCAGATTCATGCGGACGGGTCAAGCCATTCCTGAAAGCCGCCGTCCAGCCGCTCCAGCATCTCCGACTGGATATCCCGGGCATCGCGGAAGCGCGACCATTTGGTGATGTCGCGGTTCTTCCCCGCGCCCTCCACCTCGACGATGAATTCCTCCACGAGCGAAAGGTTATCCCGATGCTTCTCGCGAAGATGCTGTCTGCACGCCTCCGCGGTTTCATTCTGCCGGCCTTTGGTTCCCAGAGCCATGTAAGTGGATACACCCGCTTGCCCGGAGCGGCGAGCAAAAGCTACTCTTTGCCCGGCGAGTAGTCGAAGCTGCCGCAGTCGAAGGCCATCATGTCCTCCAGCCGGCTCACCTTGAACTCCTCGACCACGGCGCCGTCGCTTTGGAACAGGGAGATGCCGTGGCTTCCGGAGCCGAGCACAGCCCAACGGAGGCCCGGCGTCTCGGTGAGGTGGCGCAACGGCAGGCCGTCCGGCAACCGCAGGAAGCTCCCCTGCTTGTCCACGGCGACCCCCGCCATCAGCGTCGCGACCTGGTTCGGGTCGAGCGGGTTTGCGACCAGGCGAAGCTTTACCTTTTCCTGCGCGACAAACGGTTTGCCGTCCGCATCCTTCAACAGGTCGCGCACGAGCGGGAACGGGTCGCTGAACAGGATCGATTTCGAGAAGATGACCTTCCAGGTCGATATCGCGGGCTGCCCGGGAACCGCGGCCGGCTGCGCAGCGGCGAGTTCCAGGCCGCGCACGCGCTGCCCGGCGTCGTCCTGCTCGAGCAGGAAAATCTCGTTTGCGGGGCCGGTCGCGGAAATCTTAACGGGGACGGGCTCCCCGGCCTTGACGGCGAGGCGGCGCACAAACTCCCCGGCCGGCGTGTATTCGCGCACCTCGACCCCGCCGCCGTCGCGCACGATGAGCCATTCGTTCCCGTCGCTGCTCAAAGAGGAGTCCACCGCCTGGGCCGAGCCCGAGAGGGCTGTGTGCCCGGGAAGCGCGGGAGTCGCGGCCACGGCGGCTTCCGGAAGCGGCTTGCTCCAAAGCACCTTGCCCGCGAGGTCGCACGAAAACGAAACGCCGCCCGCCGCGGAGTCCGCGGTGAAAACCAGGCCCCCCTCTTTCGAGGCGTTCACGGAACGGATGCGGCGCGGCCGAAAATCGCCCTCCCCCGAGACCCAATCGTTAAAAAGGAACGCCTCCCCTTCCACGGACAGCTCACCCACCATGTAGCCGCGGCCCGAATACTTGCCGGCCGGCGCCTGGGCGCCCGAGTCGTCCTTCCCATCCCAGCGCGTGATGAGGCCGTTGACGCCGATCTTGAAATCGGCGATGGGCGCTTCGCGATGAAGCACGCGCACCAGCTTCCCGCCCGCGTCGTAGATGCCGAGGCTGATGACCCCCTCCATAGGCGGCGGGGCGAACTCGATTCGAACCCCCGGGGGGGGCGCCGGCGAAGGGGCCGACGGATCCTGCGCGGCGGCCGCACCGAGCAGGCCCAGGAAGAGCACGCACCGCAACAGGCTCATCGGTAATAGCGCCAGTTGAGATCGGGGAAGATGTTGTCGCGCCACTCGCAGTTTTTCAGGAAATCCTCGTCGATGTGCTCGGCTCGAATCTGGTCGTACAGGCGCGTAAACCGCAGGATGTGATCCTTGGTGCGCTTGGCCGCGTAGGAGGAGGCCGTGCCGGTCTTCATGAGGAACGCCCAGTCGCTCGATTGCGCCAGGAGAAGCTCGCGCGCGAGCTGTCGCACGGCCCGCTCGACCTGGACGGGCGGGTCGTCCGGCTGGGAGCGGGCGACCTCCGTCATCCGCTTGGCGGCGATGTGGAGATGGGGATATATCCAGGAGTTGCTCTCGTCCAGCCAGACCTCCCAATACCCCTTGTGGCCCCAGCTCGAGGCGGACGGGACGACCATCTGGAGCGTCGTGTGCTGTTCGAGGTAGCGGCTGGGAGTGGTGAGCTGGAAGGCGCCCTGGTCATAGACCGATTTGCGGATGAACAGGTCCAGGAACTCGGGCCCCTCAAACCACCAATGCCCGAACAGCTCCGCGTCGAAGGGGCTGACGACGATCGGGTCGATGTTGATGTTGTGCCGGAGGTGGTCGATCTGGTTCATCCGGTTGAACATGAAATTCCCCGCGTGCGCATCCGCCGCGCCCATCGCCCAACCGCGGTTATAGAGATCCTTGTCGTGAGTGCGCCCGGTGATGCGGTGATATTTCACGCCCGTGAACTTCCGCGAGCCGTCGTGCGAGAGAAACGGTTTCAGATACTGGTGGGAGAGATCGAACCCGATGTCGCGGTAGAAATCCCTGTAAGCGGGGTCGCCCGGGTAACCCTCCTCGGCGCTCCAAACCTGCCGGCTGGAATCGCGGTCGCGCGCGAACACGGCGGGGCCGCTCGGCGTGAAACAAGGCGCATAGATCGCGTAGCGCGGGCGCGGATTCCCAAACATCAGGCCGTGCGAGTCGAGGATGAACCAGCGGATGTTCGCCTCCCGCAGCACGTCCTCGATGCCCGCGGCGTAACCGCATTCGGGCAGCCACATGCCGACGGGGTCCGAGCCGAAGCATTCGCGGTGGAAATCGCGCGCGATGAGGACCTGGGCGCGCACGGCCTCCGGGAAGTTCTGCATGAGCGGCAGAAAGCCGTGGGTCGCCGCGCAGGTGATGATCTCAAGCACGCCCCGGCGCTGCAACGCGGCAAACGCCCCGAGCAGATCGCGCTTCCAGACGTCGAGATAAGCGCGGCGGCACTCCGTGAAACGGCCCAAATACATCGCGGCCAGCTCGTGCAGCCGCGGCTGGTCGCGCGTGCGCTCGCGCTCCTGTTCGCAGAGGCGGATCGCCCGCTCGATGTAACGGACGTAGCGGTCCTGCAGGAGCGGGTCGCGCAGCATCGAGCAGAGCGGCGGCGTCAGGGACATGGTGACCTTGAAGTCCACGCCGTCCTGCACCAGCTTTTCGAAGACCTGCAGGAGCGGGATGTAGGTCTCCGTTATCGCCTCGTACAGCCAGTCCTCCTCGAGAAATTCCTCATACTCGGGGTGGCGCACATAGGGGAGATGCGCGTGCAGGACGAGAGCCAGGTAGCCCATGGACATGACCGTAAAGGGTGTATTCCGTGCGGCCCCTTGTCCAGCGGAAGCGTCCGCACACAGGAAAAAGCGGGGCGGGAACGGGCCGCGCGCGCGTTCCAACTCCCTTGACTTACTGACGGCAGCTTTTAGTCTGGTCTGGCCTCGCCACTCCCATTTTCCGCAGACCAAAACACCCGTAATCCCATGAACATAAACCTCGAAAATCTCTCACGCGCCGCCACGGAGGCGCGCGGCCTCGCGATGGACGCCGTCTTCGTTTCCAAGTCGGGCCATCTCGGCCTGCCGCTCGGGTGCGCGGAGATCGGCGCGGTGCTTTACGGCCACGCGCTCCAGCAGAATCCCGACTACCCCGACTGGCTGAACCGGGACCGCTTCATCCTGTCCGCGGGGCACGGAAGCATGTTCCTCTACGCGTGGCTGCACCTCTCCGGCTACGACCTTTCCCTCCAGGAACTGAAGGATTTCCGGCAGCTCGACAGCCGCACGCCGGGGCACCCCGAGCATTTCATGACGCCCGGCGTCGAGGCGACCACCGGCCCGCTCGGGCAGGGCATCGGCAACGCCGTGGGCTACGCCGTCTCGCAGAAGATGGCCGCGGCGCGCTTCAACACCGCGAAGCACACCATCATAGACAACCACGTCGTCTGCCTCGCGGGCGACGGGTGCATGCAGGAAGGCATCTCCCACGAGGCCGCGAGCTTCGCCGCGCATTTCGGGCTGGATAACCTCATCCTCATTTACGACTCCAACGCGGTCACGCTCGACGCGATGGCCAGCGCGACCCAGAGCGAGGATGCCGGAGCGCGCTTCATCGCCTACGGCTTCGACGTCCAGCATGTCGACGGCAATGACATGACCGCGTTCCTGGAGGCGTTTGAACGCGCCAAGGCCGGCGCCGGCAAGCCGCATCTCATCATCGCGAAGACCCTAATCGGAAAGGGCATCCCCGAAGTCGAGGGGACGAGCAAGGCCCACGGGGAAGGCGGCGCGAAGTATGTGGACGCGGACAAGAAGCTTCTCGGCCTGCCGGAGGAGCGCTTCTTCGTCTCCAAGGAGACGCGGGCCTTTTTCGCGGAACGCAAGAAGGGGCTCGGCGAGAAATACGCGGAATGGAAGGGCATCTACGAAGAATGGAAAAAGGAGAACCCGGCGCTGGCCAAGGTGCTCACCGACGGCCTCGACCGGAAGATTCCCACCGACCTCCTGGAGAAAATACCGGTCTTCGATCCCGAGCAGAAGATCGCCACGCGCAAGGCAGGCAGCGACGTCCTCCAGCCGGTGTGCGAGGCGCTTCCCCTGCTCATCAGCGGCAGCGCGGACTTGCACGGCTCCACGCTGAACTACATCAAGGGCGCGGGCGATTTCACGCGCGAGAACCGCACGGGCCGCAACATCCATTTCGGCATCCGCGAGCACGGGATGTGCGCCATCCTTAACGGCTTCGCGTATGACGGCATCTTCCGGCCCTCGGGCGCGACGTTCCTCGTGTTCTCCGATTACGCGCGGCCGTCGATCCGCCTCGCGGCGCTCGCGAGCCTGCCGGTGCTCTATATTTTCACGCACGACTCCGTCGGCGTCGGCGAAGACGGGCCGACCCACGAACCGGTGGAGACCGTCAGCGGGCTGCGCCTCATCCCGAACCTGGATGTCATCCGGCCCGCCGACCCCGAGGAGACGGCCGGCGCGTTCAACGCCGCCATGCAGCGGGTGGATGGGCCGACCCTGCTCGCGCTCACCCGCCAGTCGGTGCCGGTGTTGAAGCAGATTCCCGTGGACGCCCGGCGCGAAGGCGTGCTCCGGGGCGGTTACATCGCCCTGCGCGAGGAGGCGGAACTCGAGACGATCCTCCTTTCCTGCGGCAGCGAGCTCCAGCATGCGCTGGCCGCCGCGAAGGAAACGGGCCCCGGCACACGCGTGGTCTCGATGCCGTGCTTCGAGCGCTTTGAGAGGCAATCCGCCGAATACCGCGAGGACGTGCTCCCGTCGAGTTGCAGGCGGAGGGTGGCGATCGAGGCGGGCGTGCCCGAGGCGTGGTATCGCTACACGGGGCTGGATGGGAAGGTCGTCGCGCTGCACCACTTCGGCAAGAGCGGCCCGGGCGATAAAGTAATGGAGGCGCTTGGCATGACGGCTGCATCCGTAGTCAAGGCGGTCAAATCCCTGCCGGATTTGCAGCCTGCCTAACATTTTGGAGCAACCCCCCAGCACCTCTCCCACGCACGATGCGCACCTGGACGCGCTGGAAAACCAGAGCATTTTCCTCTTCCGGGAGGCTTTCCATTACTTCAAGAAGATCGCGATGCCCTGGTCGATGGGCAAGGACTCCAACGTCCTGGTCTGGCTCGCCAAGAAGGCGTTCTGCGGCCACATCCCCTTCCCCTTGCTGCACATCGACACGACGTACGAGTTCCCGGAGATGCTCGAGTTCCGCGCGTGGGCCGTGGGTCACTATAAGCTGAACCTCATCGTCAAGATCAATGAGGAGGCCCGCGCCCGCGGCGTCGGCTACGAGACGCACGACCCGGTGACGGTCACGCACGAGCTGAAAACGGCCGCGCTCCAGCAGGCCATGGAAGAGCACCAGTGGGATGCGCTCATCACCGGCATCCGCCGCGACGAGGACTCCACCCGCGCGAAGGAGCGCTATTTCTCGCCCCGCGGCGCCCATTTCGAGTGGGATTACAAGGATCAGCCGCCGGAGTTCTGGAACCAGTTTACCACCTCGTGCGGGCCGGGCGAGCACGTGCGGGTGCAGCCGCTGCTGGACTGGACCGAGATCGACATCTGGCGGTATATCCAGCGCGAATCCATCCCCATCCCCGGCATGTATTTCGCTCGTGACGGGAAACGCTTCCGCTCGCTCGGCTGCTAGCCCATCACGCACCCCGTTCCGAGCACGGCTGCGACCATCCACGAGATCATCGCCGAGCTCGAAGTGACCAAGACCTCCGAGCGGGCCGGGCCGCGCCCAGGATCACCACGAGCGCAACGCGATGCAGAAACTCCGCGCCAAAGGCTTCATGTAGATGCAACCCGCGCAGGAAACAGAGCGGCTGAAAATCGTCTTCGTCGGCCATGTCGATCACGGCAAATCGACGCTGATCGGCCGCATCTTCTACGACACCGACTCGCTGCCGGAGGGGAAGGTCGAGCAGATCCAGAAAGCGTCCGCCGCCGAGGGGATGGAGTTTGAATACGCGTTCCTGCTGGATGCGCTGCTCGAAGAGCAGGAGCAGAACATCACCATCGACACGACGCAGATCCAGTTCCGCACGGCGAGGCGCGGCTACGTCATCATCGATGCGCCGGGGCACAAGGAGTTCCTCAAGAACATGATCACCGGCGCGGCGAGCGCGCGATGCCGCGGTGCTGCTGATCGCCGCCAACGAAGGGCGTGCGCGAACAGAGCCGCCGGCACGGCTACCTGCTCAGCCTGCTCGGCATCAAGCAGGTGGTCGTCGCCGTGAACAAGATGGATCTCGTCGGCCATTCCCAGGCGCCTTGTTCGACGCCCTGAAGGAGGAATACAGGCGCTTCCTGGAGAGAGTCGGGCTCGAGGCGCAATGTCTTCATCCCCATCTCCGCGCGCAACGGCGACAACGTCGCGACCCGCTGCGAGTCGGCGATGCCCTGGTACGACGGGCCCACCATGCTCGAAGCGCTGGACCAGTTCCAAGCGCCGACCGCTTCCCACCGAGCTGCCGCTCCGTTTCCCGGTCCAGGATGTCTATCGCTTCGACGAGCGCCGCATCCTCGCGGGCCGGATCGAGTCCGGGACCCTCCGGGTGGGCGACGAACTCATCTTTTCTCCGAACAACAAGAGCGCGCGTGGTCGCGAGCATCGAACGCTGGAACGCCGGGCCGCGCGACTCCGCAGGGGCGGGGGAATCCGTCGGCATCACGCTCGCGGAGCAGATCTTCGTGGCGCGCGGGCACGTCGGCTCCCACATCGCCGACGCGCCGATCGAGTCGAACCGATTCAAGGCGAACCTGTTCTGGATGGGAAAGAGAAACCTGGAACGCGGCGTCCGCTACAAGCTGAGGCTGGCGACGCAGGAGATCGACTGCGAGGTGGTCTCTGTCGATCGCATTATCGACGCCTCGACGCTCGAGACCGTCGCCGGGCGGCGCAGCCACGTCGCGAACGCAACGACGTGGCCGAGATCACCCTCCAGACCCGCGCGCCGCTCGTGATGGACAATCACGACCGCGTTCCGATCCTGGGCCGCTTCGTCATCATGGACGACCGACCACCTGGCGGGCGGCGGCATCATTTCCGGCGGGGTTTATACCGACCGGGCCAAGGTCAAGAGCACGAACATCTTCTGGTCCGAAGGCGATGTGACCTCGGCGAACCGCACCCTGCGCAACGGGCACAAGGGCGCCGTCATCTGGCTCACGGGGCTCTCCGGCTCCGGGAAATCCACCATCGCCGCGCCGCCTGGAGCGCGACCTCTTCAACCGCACCCTGCATGTCTACGTGCTCGACGGCGACAACGTCCGGCACGGGCTCAACTCGAACCTCGGCTTCTCCCCTGAGGATCGCGTCGAGAACATCCGGCGCGTGGCGGAAGTGGCAAAGCTCATGGCCGATTGCGGCATCATCGTCATCACCGCGTTCATCTCTCCCTACCGGCTGGATCGGCGGCGCGCCCGAGAGATCGCGTTGCAGAGCGGCAACGACTTCGTGGAGGTGTTTGTGAGCGCGCCGCTTGAGCGTCTGCGAATCGCGCGACCCAAAGAACCTCTATAAAAAGGCGCGGGCGGGAGAGATCAAGCAATTCACCGGCATCGACGCCCCGTATGAGGCGCCGGAGAATCCGGAGATCGTGGTGCACACGGACGCCACGACCATCAACGAGTCGCTCGCGGTCGTCCTGGAAAAGCTGCTCCCCCGCCTGAAGGTCGAGACGGAGATGGCGTTCGAAATCTAGAGCGAAGGTCGGCCCGCGTCACCACGCCGGCCCGCGCAGTTCCAGTCTCCCCGCGGGCCACGGCGCATCCGTCAACGCGTGCACCATCGGTTTCCCGGCGAATGGATTCAACTGGCGGAGCAGCGCGTTGTCACAAACCAGCTCGTTCTCGATGACGCGATATCCGCTCGACCGATAGACCTTCGGGTGCCCGAAGAGCATCGCGAACGCCATCCCTTCGGCACGCAGCCAGGCGTGAACGGCGCCCAACATCTCCTTCACGAGCCCCTTCCTTCGATGGTCGGCCGCGACACAGACCTCCGCCACCCCGCCGATCCGCAAATCCCCCTGCTCCGACCCCACGATCTTGTCGTGCACGGCGCAATGCGCGACGATCCCCCCTCCCGGATCGGTCACGAGCCACCGGTGCGCGGGCGCCGTCCGCAGCCATCTTCGCCTTAAAAAGAGAGGCTCGTGGGGAAAACACGAAAGAAGAAGACGCCGCAACGCGGCATCCTCCTCGCTGGTTAAGGAAGCATCGTCGCGGTACTCAGGCGTCATCGCAAAAAGGATTTTTTAACCACGGATGTCACGGATTTCCACGGATGAAGAAAAGGGGAACGCGCGCAATCCGCACGCATCCCCCTCCCCATCCGTGTACATCCGTGAAATCCGTGGTCAACTCCCCGTCCCCCCTGTTTTTACACGGACGGTCTTCCAGTTCACAAATTCGCGGATGCCCGCGGAGCCAAGCTCGCGGCCGTAGCCGGAATTTTTCACCCCGCCGAACGGCAGCCCGGGCTCGGAGGCGACCATGCCGTTGATGAAAACGAGGCCGGCGTCCAACTCATCGATGAACCGCGCCTGCTCCCCTTCGTCGCCGGTCCAGGCGCTTGCACCGAGGCCAAACGAAGAATCGTTGGCAAGCCGGATCGCCTCCGATAAATCCGGCACCCGAAAGAGGAGCGCGACGGGGCCGAAAAACTCTTCCCGATAGCCAGGCGAATCCCTGGGGATGTCCGTGAGGACAGTGGGAGCATAATAGTTCCCGGGGCGGTCGAGCCGCGCGCCGCCGGTGAGGATGCGCGCCCCTTTCGCGACCGTGCGCGCGACCTGGTCTTCGAGTTCTTCGAGGATGCCGGGGGTCGCGAGCGGGCCCAGCTCGGTCTCCTCCCGCAACGGGTCGCCGATCTTCAAGGCCTCCATGCCGCGGACGAATCTTTCGCTGAAGGCGTCGAATATCCTTTCATGGACGATGAACCGCTTCGCGGCGATGCACGACTGGCCGTTATTGATCGTACGGGCCTTGACGGCGGTCTGCGCCGCCTCATCGAGCGCCGCGCTGGGCATGACAATGAACGGATCGCTCCCTCCGAGTTCCAGCACCGTTTTCTTGATGTGTTTCCCCGCGGCGCTCGCGACCCGCCGGCCGGCCTCCTCGCTGCCGGTGAGCGTGACCGCTGCCACGCGGCGATCCGCTATCAGGCCCTCCACCTCCTCCGAGCCCACCAACAGCGCCTGGAGGGCGCCACGCGGCGCGCCGGCCCGAAGAAAAATTTCTTCGATGGCGAGAGCGCATTGCGGGACGTTCGAGGCGTGCTTGAGCAGGCCGACGTTCCCCGCCATGAGAGCCGGGGCGGCAAAGCGAAAGACCTGCCAGAAAGGGAAATTCCACGGCATGATGGCGAGCACCGCGCCGAGCGGCTGAAACCGGATAAACGCACCCGCCCCATAATCACCCTCGACCCTTTCGTCGGCCAAAAAGCGTTCGGCGTTCGCCGCATAATAACGGCAGCCCTCGGCGCACTTCCTCGCCTCCTCGACGCCCGCTTTGACTGGTTTGCCCATCTCCAGGGCCATCATTGTACCGAACGTTTCTTTCTCCGATTCGAGAATCTCGGACGCGCGAAGGAGGATCGCGGCGCGTTTGGAAAAGGGAGTGCGCCTGTATTCTCCAAATGTCCGTTCCGCCAGCGCCAGCTTCTCCTCGATCTGCGCCGCGGAGAGCGGCGCGAAGGATTTGAGCTTCTCGCCCGTGGCGGGGTTGATACTCTCGATCACCCAGGAATGTAGCCCATGAAACCGCGTTCTCTATGGAAACTGCTCACCGAGACCTTCTCGGAATGGTCGCAGGATAACGCCCTGCGGCTGAGCGCGGCCCTCTCCTATTACGCGCTCTTCTCCCTCGCCCCGCTCTTTCTTCTCATCATCTCCGTGGCGGGGCTGGTGTTTGGCGAGGACGCCGCGCGCGGCAAGATCTCCGAGCAGATTCACGCGCTCGCAGGCAAGCAGGCCGCGGATGCCATCCAGTCCGTGGTGCAGAGCACCGGGAAAAAATCGGCGAGCATCCTGGCGACGATCATTGGTCTCGTCATCCTGCTTTTTGGCGCGTCGGGCGTTTTTGGAGAATTGAAGTCGGCGCTCAATATCATCTGGGGCGTCACTCTCAGGCCGACCCGGCTCTGGAGCAGCCTCATCCGGGAGCGGTTCCTCTCGTTTTCGCTCGTGCTCTGCATCGGGTTTCTGCTCCTCGTGTCGCTCGTGCTGACCGCCGTGATCACCATCGTCAGCACCTATATGAGCAATCGCCTCCCCCTGCCGGGTTTCGTCTGGCACACCGCGGACCTGCTGGTCTCCTTCAGCGTCATCACGGTGTTGTTTGCGATGATCTTCAAGATTCTGCCGAACGTGGATATCGGGTGGAACGACGTGGCGATCGGCGCGCTCGGGACGGCGTTCCTCTTCACGGTCGGCAAATTCCTCATCGGCCTTTACCTGGGCAAAAGCAGCGTCACCTCTTACTACGGCGCGGCAGGGTCGGCCGTCATCGTCCTGCTCTGGGTATATTATTCGACCTGCATCCTGTTTTTCGGCGCGGAGTTTACCAAGGTCTATGCGCGCACGTACGGGTCAGGCATCGTGCCCGACAAACGGGCGATCTCCTCCTCGGAAGTGCTGCGCGCCCAGTTCGCCGCAAAATCCGCCGAGAGCTGATCTCGCGCCGGCAGCCTTAAAAGCGGGCGCTGCTGATCTGCCATTCCTCCAGCAGTTCTTTCGGGATGTCCGCGAGGAAACGCGAGGGCCGCTGCAACATCTCCCCGTACCCCGCGCCGAGGCGCAGGATCGGATACGTGAGATACAACTCGTCGCGCGCCCGCGTGATGGCGACGTAGAAAAGCCGGCGCTCTTCCTCGATGGCGTCGTTGGACTCCAGGGAACGGGCGCTCGGGAACATCCCATCCGCCATCCAGATGGTGAAGACGACCTTCCACTCGAGCCCCTTGGCCTGATGGACGGAGGAGAGCGTGACCATCTCGGTCTCGGTCTCAGCGCCGCCGAGTTCCGTCTCCGTTTCCATGCCGCTGACGAGGGCGAGCTGGTCGAGGAAAACATGGGCTTCGTCATACTGGCGCGCGTAGTTCGTCAATGTCCGCAAGTCTTCGCGCCGGGCTTCGTAGTTGGGGAATTTAGACTTGAGGTAGTCGTCATAGACGGCCTCGAGGACGATCTCAAGCATCTCCGCGGGCGGGTTCGGACGGCCTCCGGGGGCGATCTCCTCGAAGGTGTGGACGAGCTGATTCCACGCCTTCCGGCTCTTCGAGCCAATCCGCACCGGCTCAAGCAGCTTCGAGAACGACTCGACGCCGCCCTCGGCCCCGGGCGCGACCTGGCTCCAGATTTGTTCGGCCGTCCGCGCCCCGATCCCGGGCAGGAGGCGCACGATTCTCTTCAAGGCGACCTCATCCCTGGGATTTACGACGAACTTCAGGAACGACGCCGCGTCCTTCACGTGGGCCTGCTCGAAGAAGCGCAACCCGCTCGTTATCTCGAACGGGATGCCATGGCGCGTGAGCTCCATCTGCACCTCCATGGAATGGTAATGGGCGCGGTAGAGGACGGCGATCTCGTTCAGCTCGCACCCCTCGTCCCGCAGCTCCAGGATGCGCTGCGCGATGAAGAGCGCCTGCTGGTTCGAGTCGGGCAGCGGCACGAGGCCGGGCTTCAAGTCGGCAGCCTCGCGGTGGGGCTGGAGCTCCTTGCGGAACTGGCGGACGTTCGCGATGATGGCGGCATTCGCGACCGCGAGAATCTCGGGAACGCTGCGGTAGTTCGTCTCGATCTTGTAAACGCGCGCGCCGGGGTAGCGCTCCGGGAAGTCGAGGATGTTCTGGAAGTTCGCGCCGCGCCAGGAATAGATCGACTGGGCGTCGTCGCCGACGACCATGACATTCCGGTGGTGCGCGGCGAGGGCGTCGATGAAGTCGGCCTGGAGTTTGTTGGTGTCCTGGTATTCGTCCACGAGGATGTACTGGAAGCGGCGGCGGTAGAGATCGGCCAGGGAGGCGTCGTTGTTCAGGAGGCGCAACGGCTTTTCCAGGAGGTCGTCGAAGTCGAGGGAGTTCGCGGACTTTTTCCGCGCCTCGTACCGTTTGCGCACTTCCTCGATCCGCTCCTGCAACGGGAGGAAGTAGCTGTATTTCGCCTCGAGGATTTCGCCGACGGGGCGGCTCGTGTTGACCGCGAAGCTGAAGATGTCCGCGAGCACCTGGCCTTTGGGGAAGCGCGTCTCCTTCGGGTCGATGCCCGAGGTGGCGACGACAGAGTCCAGCATGTCCTGCTGGTCCTCGCGATCCATGATCGAGAAGCCATTCTGGAAACCGGCGGCGACCGCGTGGCGGCGCAGCATCCGGTTGCCGATGGAATGGAACGTGCCGCCCCAGAGACCGAGGATCTCATTCGGCAGGAGCGCCCCGACACGGTCGAGCATCTCGCGCGCCGCTTTGTTCGTGAAGGTGACCAGGAGAATCTCGTCGGGCGCGATGCCGTTCTCCAAGAGATAGGCGACGCGGTAGATGAGGGTGCGCGTCTTGCCGCTGCCCGCCCCTGCGATGACGAGCGCGGGCCCGGGCGGCGCAGTGACGGCGGCGTGCTGCTGTGGATTCAGTTCGGCGGCGTAGTCCGTGCGGCTCTGCGCGGCTGCCGGGTGGCGCTTGAGGGTATATTGGCGGGCCATGCCTACTCGCCCCCGAGGTAGGCGCTGCGGACTTTCTCGTTCTTCCGGAGCTCGGCGGAAGGCGCTTCGAGGATGATGGCGCCGGTCTCCAGGACGTAGCCGTAGTTGGAAATCTCCAGCGCGAGATTCGCATTCTGCTCGACGAGCAGGACGGTGAGCGAGAGCTGTTGGTTGATCTCGACGATCTTGGCGAAGATGGTTTTCACCAGCAGCGGCGCGATCCCGAGCGAAGGCTCGTCGAGCATGAGGAATTTCGGCTTGCTCATCAATGCGCGGCCGATGGCGAGCATCTGCTGTTCGCCGCCGGAAAGGGTGCCTGCGACCTGCTTCTCGCGTTCCTTCAGCCTGGGAAACATCCCGAAAACATACTCGAAATCCTCATGGAAGCGCGCCTTGTCCCTGCGGAGGTAGGCGCCCATGAGAAGATTTTCGCGCACGGTCAGGTTCGCGAAGACCATCCGGCCTTCGGGCACCTGGGAGATGCCGCGCGCGACGATCTTGTGCGGCGGCGCGTTGGTAATGTCCTCGCCCTCGAAAACGACGGAGCCGGACGCAGCCTTCAGGATGCCGGAGATCGCGCGCAACGCGGTGGTCTTGCCGGCGCCGTTCGTACCGATGAGGGTGACGATGGCGCCGGTGGGGACTTTGAGCGAGAGCCCGCGCAGCGCGGCGATGGAGCCGTAGCAGACCTGAAGGTCTTTGACCTCAAGCATCCTTCCCTTCCGGCAGGCACGGGGCCGCCGACTCCTGGCCCAGATACGCTTCGATGACTTTCGGGTTGCACCGGATGTCGGCGGGCGAGCCCTCCGCGATCTTGATGCCGTAGTCGAGCACGGCGATGCGGTGGCACGTGCCCATGACGACGCGCATATCGTGCTCGACCAGGAGCACGGCGATCTCGAATTTCTCCTGCGTGAAACGGATGAGCCGCATGAGCTCCTGTTTCTCGGTCGGGTTCATGCCGGCGGCCGGTTCGTCCAGCAGCAGGAGCTTCGGCCGGGTGGCCAGGGCCCGGACGATCTCCAGGCGGCGCTGGTCGCCATACGGGAGGCTCTTGCACATCGCGTCGCGGACGGCGCCGAGGTGGAAGATTTCCAGCAGCTCCATGACCTGCGTCTCGATGCGGGCCTCCTCCCGGGTGAATCCGGGTCCGCGCCACAGCGCGTGGAATATCCCGTGGCTGAGATGCATGTTGAACGCGGCCCGCACATTGTCAAACACGGTGAGGGACGGAAAAAGCCGGATGTTCTGGAACGTGCGGGCGATCCCCCGCGCGGTGATGCGGTACGGCCTGCGCCCCGCAATGGACCTCCCCGCGAACCGGATCGCCCCCGCGGTGGGCTTATAAACCCCGGTGATGAGGTTGAAGATCGTCGTTTTCCCCGCGCCATTCGGGCCGATGAGGCCGACGAGCTCGCGTTCGCCGATCTCCAGGTCGAACCCGGAGACGGCTTTCAGCCCGCCGAACTGCACGGTGCACCCGGCCATCTCCAGGAGGCCGCTCATGGCGCCTCGGGCTTCTTCGTCCCATGCCCGTGGAAGAGCCGCGCATCGCCAAACAGCCCCTGGGGCCGGGTGAGCATGAGAACGATGAGCAGCAGCGAATAGAAAATCATCCGGTTCTGCGCGATGTCGCGGACGAATTGCGGCAGGAAGGTGAACCCGGAAACGGTTCGCAGCCACTCCGGCAGGATGGTGAGCAGCACGGCGGCAAAAATGACGCCCGCCGTGTTCCCCATGCCTCCGAGGATGACCATGACGACGATGTCCACCGACTTGAAAAAGTCGAACCCGTCCGGGCTGATGAATTGCTTGAAGTGCGCATACAACCCCCCGGCGATCCCGGCGAAGAACGCGCCCAGGGTGAACGCGAGCACCTTGTATTTGGTGGTGTCGATCCCCATCGCCTCCGCGGCGATCTCGTCGTCGCGCACGGTGAGAAAACCGCGGCCGTACGTCGAGCCGACGAGGTTCGTGACCACGTATACCGTGAGAGCCGCAAAGCCGAACGTCCAAAGGAAGTTCGTGTAACCGGAGGCGACCGAGAGGCCCCGGGATGCGCCGACGGCATCGATATTCTGGATGACGACCACGATGATCTGCCCGAACCCGAGAGTGACGATGGCCAGGTAGTCGCCCTTGAGCCGAAGCGACGGGACGCCAACGATCAACCCGGCCAGCGCGGCGGCCAGCCCGCCTGCGACCAGCGCCAGCAGGAAGAACAGGGCGATGGAAAAGACGCCGCTCCCTCCGAGGCGCGGCAGGAGGGAGCCGGAAAGGTAGGTGGTGAACGCCGCGGCGGTATAAGCGCCGACCGCCATGAACCCCGCGTGCCCGAGCGAGAACTGCCCGGTGTGGCCGTTCACGAGGTTCAGGCTGACGGCGAGGATGATGTTGATGCCGATCGAGAGGATGATGTCGTAATAGTACGGATTGATGGAGGCGGAGAACCGCGAGACGACACAACTGATGAGGAGGGCGACCGCGAGAAGAGTCTTCGGTCGCTCGGCCATCTAGACCTTTTCCCGATCGGCCTTCCCGAGAAGGCCCGTCGGTTTGAACAGCAGGATGAGGATGAGAATGGCGAAGGCGACCGCGTCCCGATACGTCGAAGGGATGTGCAGGAAATCGCTGTATCCGACGACGAGCGTCTCGACGAGCCCGATGAGGAGACCGCCAAGGGCCGCGCCGGGGATGTTGCCGATCCCTCCAAGGACGGCAGCGACAAACGCCTTCAGGCCCGGCAGGATGCCCATGAGCGGATCGATCGAAGGATAGCTGACCGCGAACAGGATCCCGGCCGCCCCCGCAAGCGCCGAGCCGAGCCCAAAGGTGAACGCAATAACGACGTCATTATTGATGCCCATGAGCGAGGCGGCAACGGGATTGAACGAGAGGGCGCGCATGGCCATGCCAAGCCGGGTGCGCTTGACGATCCAGGTAAGCAGAAGGAGGAGGGCCACGGTGACGGCGAGGACGAGCACCTGGCTGATGGTAACGGTGAGATCGCCCAAGCCTTCGATGGCGTGGTCATTGATGATATCCGGAAATGGCTTGGGATCAGGCCCAAACACGTATTGACCCGCATTTTCAAGAAAAAGAGACACGCCGATGGCCGTGATGAGCACCGTGAGTTTTGGACGCTGCCGAAGCGGGCGGTACACCAGCCGTTCGATGACGATGCCGAGGACGGCGCAGATCGCCATCGCCGCCAGAAGGATCATGATTGCCGAAGCGATCGACTTTTCCCCAAACACCCGCGTGATGGAAGGCGCGAGGTAGAAGCCCATGAACGCGCCGACCATATAGACGTCGCCATGCGCGAAATTGATGAACCGGAGGACGCCATAGACCATCGTATAGCCGAGGGCGATGAGGGCGTAGATCGCTCCAAGCGACAGCCCATTGATGAGCTGCTGGATGAATTCAGTCACGTCACTCGATGCGGGCCGCCGCGGCTGGAACGTCAAGGCGCTATCGTCTCCATGTATTGGAATTTGCCGTCCTTGATCGTGAGGACGACCGCGGGTTTCGTGGCGTTGCGCTTGCTGTCGATCGTGATCTTGCCGGTGACGCCGGGGTAGTCCGCCGTGGATGCGAGGGCGTCGCGGACCTGGCTTCCCTCCGTCGAATGCGCGTGCTTTACGGCGTTCGCCAGGATCATCGCCGAATCGTACCCGAGCGCGGCCATCGCGTCCGCCTCCATATGGAACCGGGCGCGATACTTACCCAGGAATTCCTGGACGACGGGCGATTTATCCTGCGTGGAAAAATGGTTCGAGAAGAAGTCACCCTCCATCGCTTCACCGCCGATCTTGACCAGGTCCTCCGAGTCCCACCCGTCGCCGCCGAGCAGCGGGGCCTTGATCCCCAACTGGCGGGTCTGCCGCGCGATGAGGCCGACTTCCGTATAGTAACCCGGCACGAAAATGGCATCGGGGTGCGCGGCCTTTATGGAAGTGAGCTCGGCCCGGAAATCCTTGTCGCCCGAGCTGTAGGTCTGGTCCTTGACGATGGTCCCGCCGTGGGCGGCGAGGTATTCCTCGAAGAACTGCGCGAGGCCGCGGCTGTAGTCCTGCTTCACATCCTTGAGGATGGCGACTTTCTTCCAGCCGTGCGACAGCGCGAACTTCGCCATGACCGTTCCCTGAAAGGGATCGATGAAACAGACCCGGAAGATGTAGTCGCCGACCTCGGTCACCTTGGGATTGGTGGACGCGGGGGAGATCATAGGGATGTGGGCGGCCTGTGCGAGCGGGGCGGCTTCCAGGGATTTCGACGAGGCGACTTCGCCAAGGATGGCTATGACTTTATCCTGCGAAAGGAATTTGCGGACGATGGTCGCGGGCTGGCCGGCCTTGCTCTGGTCGTCCTCGGTGAGAAGGCTGATCTTCTTGCCCAGGAGGCCGCCCGTGCCGTTCAGTTCCTCGATGGCCAGCGTCGTCCCGTTGTGCGAGGAGACCCCGAACGTCGCGGTTCCCCCGGTCATCGAGGCGAATTCCCCGACCTTTATCTCATCCTGCGCGAAGGCCGCGGAGCCGAGGAGGCTGGCGGCGGCAACTATCCCTGCGAGCTTAAGCATGGTTTCCCTTCTTTTTTGAATGACTTTCGACTCCCATCGGCGGATGTTACAGGACAAATCCGCGAAGGGAAGGACGAAAGCCGTTTTTAGGCTGGCCCGCCTCTCGCAAATGCTCGGCGAACGAAAATGGCGGAATTCAGCGTAGCAGTCATCGGCGCTTCCAAGGACCGGCGCAAATATGGGAACAAAGCCGTGCGCGCCTACCAGCGAAACGGCTACACCGTGTTCCCGGTGAACCCGCGCGAGGACTCCATCGAAGGGGTAAAGACCTACCACTCGTTGGAGGAAATCGCCGAGCCGGTCGATTTCGTCAGCCTTTACGTGCCGCCCGCGGTCGGGATAAAGATGCTACCCTCCATAGCGGACAAGAAGCCCAAGGAGCTCTGGCTGAACCCGGGCTCCGAGAGCGATGACCTCATCGAGGCCGCGGCCGACCTGAAGTTGCGCGCCATCGTCGCATGCTCCATCATGGCATTGGGCATGGATCCCGAGGAACTCCCCGAAAAGTAAGCAGTGACTAACCCGATAGCCCGTTTCTACCAATCCTCCATCGGCAAGAAATGGATCGTCGCGCTCACGGGCCTCGTCCTCATCGCCTACGTCATCGGGCATCTCATCGGGAACCTGCAGATTTTCATCGGGCGCGACCGTCTGAATGATTACGCGGTCATGCTGCACAGCATGGGCCCGCTGTTGTGGGCGATCCGGCTCTTCCTTTTGGCGTGTTTCGTCGCGCACATCCTGGTCACGATCCAGCTCACCGTCGAAAACCGCCGGGCGCGGCCGCAAAGGTATGCGGTGAAGGAGGAGCGGGAGGCCGGCGGGGCGTCGAAGACGATGATCCTGAGCGGCCTCATCGTGCTCTGCTTTGTGGTCTATCACATCCTGCAATTCACGACCGGCACCACCAACCCGGAGTTCCGCACCCTTGAGGATTCAAAAGGCCGGCACGATGTTTATGCGATGGTCATCCACGGCTTCAGTAATCCGTTCGTGGCCGGCTTCTACATCCTCGGCGTGTTCCTCCTTTGCCTGCACCTGAGCCACGGCTTCCAGAGCTTTCTCCAGACCGTCGGCGCGAACAGCAAAAAGGTCTCCCCCGCCCTGGACATGGGCAGCCGCGTCCTGGCGTGGGCCATCTTCGCGGGGTACGCCTCCATCCCCGCCGCCGTCTGGCTCGGCCTCTTGCACGCACGCCCATGAACAACGGCCTGGACGCGAAGATTCCCGCCGGCCCGTTGGAAGGGAAATGGGAGAAGCATCTTTTCGACTCCAAGCTCATCAACCCCGCGAACCGCCGCAAATACGAGATCATCATCGTCGGCTCCGGCCTCGCGGGCGGTGCGGCCGCGGCCACGCTGGGCGAGCTCGGCTACCGGGTGAAATGTTTTTGTTACCAGGACAGCCCTCGGCGCGCCCACAGCATCGCCGCGCAGGGCGGCATCAATGCGGCCAAGAACTACCAGAACGACGGCGACAGCGTTTACCGGCTTTTCTACGACACCATCAAGGGCGGCGATTTCCGGTCGCGCGAGGCGAATGTATATCGGCTGGCGGAGGTGAGCGCGCACATCATCGACCAGTGCGTGGCGCAGGGCGTGCCGTTCGCGCGCGAATACGGCGGGTTGCTTGCGAACCGTTCGTTCGGAGGCGCGCTGGTCTCGCGGACTTTTTACGCGCGCGGGCAGACGGGCCAGCAGCTTCTCCTGGGCGTTTACGCGGCGCTCTCCAGGCAGGTCGCGGCTGGAAATGTGCGGATGTTCACCCGCACCGAGATGCTCGACCTCGTGCTGGTCGAAGGTCACGCGAAAGGGATCGTCACTCGCAACATGGTCACGGGCGAGATTTTTTCGCACGCCGCGGATTGCGTCCTCCTCGCGACGGGGGGCTACGGGAACGTCTTTTATCTCTCGACGAACGCGAAAGGCTGCAACGTCACCGCCACCTACCGCGCCTACAAGAAGGGCGCGTATTTCGCCAACCCGTGCTACACGCAGATCCACCCGACGTGCATCCCCGTCACCGGGGAATACCAGTCGAAACTGACTCTCATGTCGGAGTCGTTGCGCAACGACGGCCGCGTCTGGGCGCCCAAAGCGAAGGGAGACCAGCGCCCCCCCGCGGAGATTCCCGAGGAGGAACGGGACTACTATCTCGAGAGGAAATACCCCACCTACGGCAACCTGGCGGCGCGCGACATCGCCTCGCGGGCGGCCAAGCAGGCTTGCGATGAAGGCCGGGGCGTCGGCCCGGGCGGGCTCGGGGTGTATCTCGATTTCGCGGATGCCATCCGGCGGCTCGGCGAGCCGGTCGTGCGCGAGCGGTTCGGGAACCTGTTCGACATGTACCACAAGATCACCGCCGAGGACGCCTACAAGACCCCGATGCGCATCTACCCCGCCGTGCATTACACGATGGGCGGCCTCTGGGTGGACTATAATCTCATGAGCAACGTCCCCGGCCTGCACGTCCTGGGCGAGGCGAACTTTTCCGACCACGGCGCGAACCGTCTCGGCGCCAGCGCCCTCATGCAGGGCCTTGCCGACGGCTATTTCGTCATCCCCGGCACCATCGGCAACTACCTCGCGACCCAGGCCGGCAAGAAAGTGCAGGCCGACCACCCCGAGTTCAGGAAGGCCGAGGAAGACGTCCGGGCGCGCATGAAAAAGCTACTGAACATCAACGGCAAGCGCACGGTCGATTCCTTCCACCGCGAGCTCGGCCTGCTCATGTGGGACAAGTGCGGCATGGCGCGCAACGCCGCCGGCCTCCAGGAAGCGATGAAAAAAGTGGCCGAGATCCGCGAAGAATTCTGGCTGAACGTGAAGGTGCCCGGCGAAAACGAAGAACTCAACCAGGCGCTGGAGAAAGCGGGCCGCGTCGCGGACTTCCTCGAGTTCGGCGAACTGATGTGCCTGGACGCACTCGACCGGGACGAATCGTGCGGAGGCCATTTCCGCGAGGAGCACCAGACGCCGGACGGCGAGGCGCTGCGAAACGACGAGCAGTTCGCCTACGTCGCCGCTTGGGAACGCGCCGGCGCCGATGGCCGGCCCGTGCCGCACAAGGAGCCGCTCGCGTTCGAGAACGTCCACCTCGCGCAAAGGAGCTATAAATGAATTTCAACCTGCGGGTATGGCGGCAGGCGAGCGCGGCGGCGGAGGGCCGCTTCGAGAACTACGCCGCGGCCGGCATCCCGGGCGAGGCTTCCTTTCTCGAGATGCTCGATATTGTCAACGACGGGCTCACCCTCGGGGGCGGCTCGCCCATCGCGTTCGACCACGACTGCCGCGAAGGCATCTGCGGCATGTGCAGCCTCGTCATCAACGGCATCCCGCACGGCCCGGAAAAGGCGACCACCACCTGCCAGCTCTACATGCGCCATTTCAAGGAAGGCCAGACGATCTATATCGAGCCGTTCCGCGCCGGCTCGTTCCCGCTCGTCAAAGACCTCGTCGTGAACCGGGGCGCGTTCGATCGCATCCAGCAGGCCGGCGGATTCATCACCGCGCGTGCCGGCTCCCCGCCTGACGGCAACGCCGTGCCCATCCCGAAGGAAAGTGCGGATCGCGCCATGGACGCCGCGGCCTGCATCGGCTGCGGCGCGTGCGTCGCCGCGTGCCCGAACTCCTCGGCCATGCTCTTCGTCGGCGCGAAAGTCTCGCACCTCGGCCTCCTTCCCCAGGGCCAGCCCGAACGGATGGAGCGCGTCCTGCACATGGTCCGCGCCATGGACAAGGAAGGCTTCGGCAACTGCTCGAACCACTACGAATGCGAAGCCGTCTGCCCCGCCGAGATCAGCGTCGCATTCATCGCGCGGATGAACCGCGACTACGCGCTGGCCGCGGTGAGAGACTCCGTGGAGTAGCCGCTCGTCCGGGACGGAACCGTGATACAGTGTGTGCTCGACACGAACGTGCTGCTCTCGGCCCTTTTATCCCGCCAAGGGGCCTCGTTTCAGATTCTTGAGCGGCTTCGTCAGGGAGAATGGCGGCTGGCGCTCAGCAATCACCTCATTCTCGAGTACGAAGAAGGTCCTGCAACGAAACGCACCCCACTTGGGATTGGGCTTCCATGACGTGGACGCATTGCTGAATTCCCTTTGCTTGGAGGCGAATTGCGTAACTTTACCGCAACCTCGGCCGCCGCGAGTATCCGACGCCGACGATGAACCACTGGTGCTTTTGGCAGAGGCTTCCGGCGCGAGGCTTATTACCACTCACAACGCTCGCCACCTTCGGCCTGCCGCCGCGCATGGCATCCTGGTGTTGCTTCCGAAAGAATTTCTGACCATCTTAAGGGAGAATTTATGACGACTTTGCGCGCGACCATCCCGGACGACCTTTATCGCGAATTACTCGCCCAAGCCGAGCGCGAGCGCATCACCGCGGATGAACTTATTTCAAGGTCGCTACGAGCAAGTGTCGCGCTGCCGATGCTGCGTGCGACTGTGGAGGATCGCGCATCGCGGGGAAATTGGGAGGAGTTCGATCGAATCATGGCTCGTGTTCCCGATGTTCCCCCCATGCCAGGGGACGAGCTATGATCTGAGTCGGAGCTGGCTCCGATATATCGGAATTCGGGTTCCTACGGGCTGAAGACCCACGCCATCGATCTTCCTCACCCTCGCGAATTTTCATCCATGCCTCGGTGGACCCGCCGGGCGGGCCGTGACGTTTTGCGAAGCCGATCGCTTTTACCGGATCGGGAAGGGTATTCGGGGATTTCTCTATGAGGAGACGGCATTCGGTTTCCGAAAGTTGCTCCCAAACGACGGTTTGACCCGGTTGCAGCTTCATGGTCCGCCACAACTCGGCTGGAATCGAGACCTGCCCGCGCTCCGTTATCGTGGTTTTCACATGATATGGGCCTGCCCGAAGAGGGGTTGCAATATCCACGGAGGGCGGTGGCTTACGTTTCCAGTTTCTCTCCCGTGGGAGAACACGCTACCGTGATTCGGTGTTGCCTTCGGACTATATCGTGTCCCGGATTTTGACTGGCGAAACGGAGACCCTGAGGGAGCACAGCTTTACACGCTGGATGTCGCGGGAGCTTCTGCAGGCGACGACCGACTTTTGCAGGAACATCGGGCTGGTTGCGATCTATTCCGAATGCTCCCCCGCCACTCTGATGCGGTAACTGCTCTGGAAGCCGCCTGACGGCGCTTATTTCGAGGTGAGATCAGGCCAGCCGGAACCGGCTTTTCGCAGGCTAGATCAGGCGAACATCGAGAAAGGCAGGGACCTACTCTCCCTTCACGTTAACGAGAATGGAGTCTGTTCGGCGGTGTGGATCTCTCCCGAGCACTACGAGACTGCGGTGGCTGTTCTTGCCAGCTACGGCATCACGCCTGCGCAACGCCAGCCGGGCGCGTAAGCGGCGCGTGATCGAACCTGGCTACACCTTCAACTCCGCGCCGTTGCCGGCGTCGGTGATGAGAAATTGCTCCTGATGATACATCGGGTCGCTGCGGAAGGTGAGGCGGCCTGCGTATTTGCGCTCGATCTCGACCAGGAGTTCCTCGTCCTCGGTGCGGAGGCGTTTCAAGACCTCCGGGTGCACGGTGACTTTGATGTCGTGGATGGTGTCCTGGTACTTGCGCATGACCGAGTGCAGGGTGCGCTGGAGCTCGACGCTCATGGTCATGGCGCTCTTCACCATGCCGCGGCCGTTGCAGTATGGGCAGTTCTCGTAGATGGAGCCGCTGAGGCTTTCCTGGGCGCGCTGGCGCGTCATCTCCATGAGGCCGAGCTGGCTGATGGGCAGGACGTGGCTCTTGGCTTTGTCGCGCTTCAGCCGCTCTTTCATCCGCGCGAAGACCTGCTGCTGGTCCCGGCGGCTCTTCATGTCGATAAAGTCGCCGATGATGAGGCCGCCGATGTTGCGCAGCCGAAGCTGGCGGGCGATCTCGTCCACCGCTTCGAGATTGGTCTGCAGGATGGTGCGCTCGACGTCTTTGGCGCCCTTGTTGCGGCCGGTATTGACGTCGATGGCGATGAGGGCCTCGGTCTCGTCGATGACGATGTAGCCGCCGCACTTGAGCCAGACCTGGCGGTGGAAGGCGTCGTCGATCTGCTTCTGGACGCCGAATTTCTCGAAGATCGGCTGCGCCTCGGTGTAGTGGGTGACGCGGTTGCTGGAACGGCGCGAGATGTTCCCGATGAGCTCGCGCATGCGGTTAACGGCGTTCTCGTCGTCGCAGACCACGGCTTCGATCTCGTCGGTGAGGAAGTCGCGGACGGTGCGGTCGATGAGGTCGGGCTCGCGGAAGACGCACGAGGGCGCGGGCTTCTCCTTCATGGCCTGCTCGATCTGCTGCCACTGCTCGAGCAGCAGGCTGAGGTCGCGGATGAAGTAGCGTTCGCGCTGGCCTTCGCCGACGGTGCGGACGATGACGCCCATCTGCTCGGGCACGTCGAGTTTCTTCAGGATTTTGCGGAGGCGGTCGCGTTCCTTGGGCGACTCGATCTTGCGCGAGATGCCGCTCTGGCTGCTATACGGCATGAGGACGAGGTAACGGCCCGCGAGGCTGATGTTCGTGGTGATGCGAGGGCCCTTGGTGCTGATGGGGCCTTTGGTGACATAGACGAGGACTTCGCTGCCGACCGGGTAAATCTGCGGAATGTCCTTGGCGGTGATCCGCTTTTTGTCCTTCGGCCCGCTCGGGCGGTCCACTTCCTCGATGCCGCTGTCGAGCGCGGCGGGAAGCGCATCCCAGAAATGGAGGAAAGCGTTCTTCTCGAAACCGATATCGACGAACATGGCCTTGAGGCCGTGCTCGATGTTCTTTACGCGCCCCTTGAAGATGCTGCCGACGATGTTCCGGTCGGTGTCGCGCTCGATGTTGTACTCTTCCAGTTGCCCGTTCTCGAGGAGGGCGACGCGCCGCTCGAGTTTTTCGCAATTGATGACGAGTTTGTTGCCGGTCTGTTTGGGTGAGATGCCAAGATATCGCTTCACTTTCTCAATCATGAAAGTTCGTTCCTCATAAAATATAAATGTTTGTTGGTTGCGCCCTTCGCGTTGTCAGTGCGAATGGATGCGCGGGCCCGGGGGCGGCGGGGGGGCATCGACCGGGGGCCTTGCTTTGAGTCCAAAGAGCCTTTGGAACATGTTTCTGCGCTCCTCCTGCTGCTGTTGCGGCTGGGGAGCCTGCGTTGTCCTGCGGACTTTTCCCTGCGCGTCCGGAGCCTGACGGATCTCCGGGCGCGCCGAAACTTTTTGCACCTCTTCATCGTGGGCCGGCTCGGTGGAGTCGGCATCCTCGGGGTCTGCCGAAGCGGCGCCGTCGAGCGTGATGCCGGTAGCCTTATAATCGATCTTCGCGATCATCTGGAAAGGGTCCTTCTTATGGGCGGGGGCGAGCGCGGCGAGCTTCGGAGTGTAACTGCCGGCGTCCATGGCCAGGCACTGTTCGAGGATGTGGGTGGCTATGGGCGCGGCGACCGAGCCGCCGTGTTCGCCGCCCTGAACCATGACAGTCATGGCGTACCGCGGGTGGTCGTACGGCGCGAAACAGGTGTACCAGGCGATGGTGTCTTTCTTGCCGTTCAACATGGCTTGGGCGGTGCCCGTCTTGCCCGCGACCTGCACGCCTTTGAGGCGGCCCGCGGAGCCCGTGCCACCCACTTCGTTGACGACCTTCCAGAGCCCGTGCCGGACGAGCTCGATCTGGCTCGCGGTGAAATCGTGGCGCAGGTCGGCCCGAACCCGGGGGCCCGGAGGCACCGCCGGATTTCCATCTTCATCGAGAGCCGGTTTGCCCTCGGGTGTAAGCACGCGATCGATCAGCCGAGGGTAATAGGCAATTCCCCCGTTGGCAACCGTGGCGACGACCATCGCGGACTGCAGCGGGGTGACGAGGTCGTAGCCCTGCCCGATCGAGACGTTCGCGGTCTGCGCGTTGCTCCATTTTTCCGCCGAATGGTTCAACGCCATCCACTCCGGACCGGGGATGACGCCCGCGGCTTCGTCGGTGAGTTCGATGCCCGATTTCTGGCCGAGGCCGACCAGCTTCGCGGTGTCGTCGATGGCGGTGATGCCCGCCGCGTTCCCATACTGGTAGAAGAAGGCGTTGCAGGAGACCTTGATGGCGTCCGCGAGGCTCAAGGTGCCGTGCGCGCCGCCCTTCTCGGCGATCCAGCATTTGAAGTAATGGTTGCCGTACATGACCCCGCCGGTGCAGGTGAACTCCTTGTTCGCGAGCCCTTTTCGAAGACCCGCGAGGGACGTGACGATCTTGAACGTCGAGCCGGGCGGGAACGCGCTGATGGAGCGGTTCACGAGCGGGTCGGCCTTGTCATCGAGGAGCGCCGACCAATCCTTGCCGGAGATGCTCGGGATGAACGTATTCGGATCGTACGAAGGCACCGAAGCCATGGCGAGGATGTCGCCGTTGTTCGGATTCACCACCACGACGGATGCGCGGCCCGCCGCGCGCAGGGCGTCCTCGGCGATGGCCTGGATGCGGGCGTCGATGGTGAGGTACACGTTGTCGCCGGGCGTGGGCGGCTCGCGGCTGACTTCGCCTTCGATGATGTTCTTGACGCTCCGCTGCAACACACGCCGGCCGGGGGCGCCGCGCAAGTATTTGTCCATGTAGAGCTCGACCTGCGATTTCCCTTCGACGTCGGCCTGGTAGAAGTTGAACTCCTTGGCGTCGGGCAGCTTGTCGATCTCCAGGGGAGCGCCGACGTAACCGAGCAGGTGGGCCGCGAGCGCGCCGTAAATATATTGGCGCACGGGTTTCGGAGAGATATCGACGCCGGGCAGGCCGACGTCGTGTTCGGAAAACTTGGCGATGGTCGGGAAATCGATGTCCTCCAGATAGGTGAACGGCACCTGGTCATCGGTCCTGTAATGCTGGGAAAGCGACTGCGCGCTGTAGTCGCGGGCGAGATCCAGTTCCTGCAGCCGCGGGATGACGCCGGTATTCACGATCTGGACGATGTTCGCGATCGTGCGCTTGTTCCGCATCGATTTCACCGTCGCTGTGTACGCGACGACCGGCACACCGCCGTTGCGCTCCCTGTAGCCGCGCACCATCTCCGGCAGGTAGAAGTCCACCTCATAGCTCGCCCTGTTCTGGACGAGCGTGATGCCGTTGCGGTCGCGGATCTCGCCGCGCACGGACGGGATGCGGACGGTGACCTGGGTGCGCGAGCCGATCTTCGCGCTCCAGAGCGCGCCGTGGGCCACCTGCACCCACCATAGCCGGGCGATGATCCCGCCGATGCCGCACAGGATGAGCAGGGCGAGGATGTGGATGCGAACCTCGATTCTTACCCGGCGCCGGACTGCCATGTCACTCCCTCGCTTTCTTCCTCTTCGGGCGCGTCTCGTAGCCGACGCTCTCGGCGATGGAGTTGAAGGCGAAAAAGAAGATGGGCGAGAGAACCAGCGCCACGAGTCCCGCGCCTCCGATGCGCCACCATATCTCCCTCGAGAAGACGAAATCGCCGCGCCGCAGCGTGATCATGAGATACTCCGAGAGGACGATGGCGGAGGTGAACACCCCGCTCAACAGGCAATGAACTTCCCAGCGCCCCCGCTGAAACAGTGGGCGGAAACCGATCATGAGAGAGCCCAGGGCCGCATAGAGAAGTATGGACCATCCAAGCGAGATTTCAACATTCGAGGCCAGGGCGTGTCCGGTGACGATGTCGCGCGTGAAGGCGATCTGCACCGTGAGCGCATCCCACATGAAGCCGGCGAGGAAAGCCAGCAGGAGCATGCCCCAGAAGGGAAAAGCCAGCGCGCCGTAGAAAAGCAGGATGGGCATGAGCAGCACCCGCGTACCGTGCAGCCACGGAAGCGGGCCGATGAATTGCTGGAGCACCAGCGACACGAAGAGCGAGACGGCGACGATGAGAAAGAAGATCATTTTTTTCCGAACACGACGAAGACGTCTTCCAGCGTGGTGAGGTCCACGCTCGGGACGATGGTCGCGTAACCGTCCAACTCGCGCTTCCGGAATTCCTTGATGACGCCGATGGAAACCCCTGCCGGGAACACCGCCCCCGCTCCCGAGCTGAACACCCGCTGGCCCGGCTTCAGGTCCGCATTCTTGGAGAGAAAGATGAGGCTGATCTGCGGTTCCAGGCTGTTCGAGGTGCGCTCGCCCGTCACGATCCCCTGCTCCCGCGTCCCTTCGACGGTGGCGGCGACCTTGCAATTCTCGTCGGAGATCAACACCACGGTCGCCGAGTTGCCCGAGACGGCGGTCGTTTTGCCCACCAGGCCGTCCTCGGTGAGAACGGGCATGTCGATCTCGACGCCGTCGTCCACGCCGCGGTCGATCCGCACCGTGTTCCACCACGTCGAGGAATCGCGGGCGACGATCCGCGCCGGCACCAGGTCGAACGCGGCCCGCTCCCGGTACTCGAGCGCGCGCCGCAGCCGGTTATTCTCCTGCTGGAGGCCGGGCAGGAAGTCCAGCTCGGCGCGGAGCTGCTTATTCTCGACGAAGAGCGCCTTGTTGTCCTGCTCGAGCTCCGCGAGGGTTTTCAACCCGTCATGAAAGGCCTGCACGCGCTGCTGGAGGGAGGAGCCGGTCTTCAGAAAGGGCGAGATCATTCCCAGGAACGCCGACTGCACCTTTTGCGTGTTCCGCGGGCTGAGTGCGAAGAGGCCGCCGACCGCCAGCACGAAAACGACGATGGCCGCGATGTTATATCGCCGCATCATCCAAGGGTTCTTTCACGGCATCTTAACGCCACTGCCGATCGGTCGTTGCAACCTGGCGCAGGAATTTTATTTCGCTCAGTGCCCGCCCCGTTCCCTCCGCGACCGCGCTGAGGGGATCCTCGGCGACATGCACCGGGAGGCCCGTCTCTTCGGTGAGAAGCTTGTCCAGGCCGCGAAGCAACGCGCCGCCGCCCGCAAGGACGAGGCCCCTGTCAACGAGATCGGCGGAGAGCTCCGGCGGGCAGCGCTCCAACGTCACTCGCACGGAGTCAACGATGGTCGAGATCGGCTCCAGCAGCGCTTCGCGGACTTCCTGCGAGGTGATCGAGAGCGTCTTCGGAAGCCCCGCCACGAGGTCGCGCCCTTTGACCTCCATGGTGGTTTCCTTCTCGATGGGATACGCCGAGCCGATCTTTATCTTTATCTCTTCCGCGGTCCGCTCACCGATCATGAGATTATACGCCCTCTTCATGTATTGGATGATGGCCTCATCCAGCTCGTCGCCCGCCACGCGCACGCTCCGGCTGAAAACGATGCCCGACAGCGAGATCAACGCGACCTCCGTGGTGCCGCCTCCGATGTCGATGATCATGTTGCCCGCCGCGTCCTGCACCGGGAGGCCCACCCCGATCGCCGCCGCCATCGGCTCCTCGATGAGATAGACTTCGCGGGCGCCGGCGCGCGTCGCCGAGTCCTTCACCGCGCGCTTCTCGACCTCGGTGATGCCGGAGGGAACCGCGATGACTACCCGCGGGCGCACCATCTTGCGGCGGTTATGCACCTTCGCTATGAAATGGCGCAGCATCGCCTCGGTCACCTCGAAATCGGCGATAACCCCATCCTTCAACGGCCGGATCGCGACGATATTTCCCGGCGTGCGCCCGAGCATCCGCTTGGCCTCGTCGCCGACCGCGAGCACCTTGTTCGTGCCGGCCTGGACCGCGACGACGGACGGTTCGCGCAGGACGATGCCGTGATCGCGGACATAAACAAGCGTGTTCGCCGTGCCGAGATCGATCCCTATATCATTGGAAAAGAGCCCCATTAACCCATTAAACATTTCGAAAAACCTCTCTCTTGGATGATGAAAAAAAGCGCCGTCCGGTCTGAGTCGCGCTACGGGGAGGCTGCGCCGGGAACTTCAGCGGTCCCCCGTCCGGTTAAAATGGTCGAGCATGTCTTGGAAAACGCTAGGTTGGAGAAAAACGAGCCATCGTCAAGGCAAACATCGCGATTCCGCATTTCCACGGCGAGCGCGTGTTCGGGGAGGCGGCGGCGTGCTCGCTCTGCTTCCAATTAATGTCCAATCGACTCGCGGGATTCATCCGAAATGGCGCCGCGGCGATGCATACGCTGAGCCTCTACGGCGCCGCGGGCATCGCCAGTTGCGGCTGGGCGCTCGGCCGTTTCCTCGACTTTCGCACGCGCCCGTATCTGCCGCTCTGGTTCGCCGGGGCCCTCTTCGTTTATAACATCGACCGGCTCAAAGCCGACCCCTCCGACTGCATCAACATCCCGCGCCGCCAGCGCCGGAGTCTCCGGTTGCGGCCGGCGGCGGCGGGGGTGGCCATCGCAGCCGCGTGCGCCCTGCTCCTTCTGCCCATCGCCAGGCGCGACGGGCTCACTCTTCTCCTCACCGCGTGCGGCGCCATCGTCTGTCTCAGCTACTCCGTGCCGTTCCTGGGATTCAGGCTCAAGGATGTGCCGCTGCTGAAGACATTCTTCGCGCCGACGCTCGTCACTGCCGCATATTTCATCCTGCCGCTTCTGCACACGCAGGGGATGCCCCGCGGCGTTTACGTTCCCCTCGCAGCCGCGTGGACGTGGGTATTTCTCCTCTTCAACATGACCTTGTGCGATCTGCGCGACCTCGAGGGCGACCGCCGGATGCGAACGCGGAGCCTGCCCGTCACGATCGGGCCCCGATGGACGCTGCGAATGCTGGCGGGTCTCCTCGCCGCGCTCGCGCTTCTCACCCTCGCCACCGCGCGAGCCGCCCCGCTCAACCACACGCTCGCATGGAAGGAACTCGGCGGCGCCAGCCTCGCGTACCTGGCGTGCCTCCTGGCCGGAGCGCGCAAACCCCAGCCGGAATGCTTCTACGAATGGTGGGTCGAGGGGATGCTCTTCATCCCCGCGCTCGCGGCCCTGGCGAGCAGGCGCGCCTAGGCATCAAGCCGCCGGCACCGCCGCCACAGCCTCATCGGGGGATTCGAGCTCCGCGTCGTTCACCGCATCGATGAGACGCCGCAGATGGCCGAAATTCGTCCTGCGCGGCGTGAGCACCAGCCGCGCCATGTCCTGCAGCTCCGGCTCATTCTTTTCCTCCAGAAGCGCCTTCCCCTGGGCGATCTCCCCCACCTGGAGGAGATCCGCGAACTTCACATTCAGATCCGCTACGGCCGCCGCGCTGAGAGCCTTTTGAATCCGGATCACCATCCGGTTCCCGACCCACCGGTAGGAATGAAACGTCTTATAGAAATGCAGGATCTCCGCGACCGCCTCCTGCACGCTGTGCGTGATCTTGAAGAGATCGAAATCCCCCTTCGAGATGAGACCGACCTTCAACAAATACTCGGCCAGGAAACTGTGCCACGTCTTCCAGTAACCGCCGCCCGGCTTATCCACGAGCACCAGCGGGATGATCCGCGCCTTGCCCGTCTGCATCAGAGTCAGGACTTCGAACCCCTCGTCGAGCGTTCCGAATCCGCCCGGGAAAAGCGCGACCGCGTGCGTCTCCTTCACGAAATTCAGTTTGCGCGTGAAGAAGTAGTTGAAGTTGATCAGCTTCGGGTCGCCGTAGATCGTCTCGTTCGCCCTCTGCTCGAACGGAAGCCGGATGTTGAGCCCGAAACTATTCTCCCGGCCCGCCCCCCGCTGCGCGGCGCCCATGATTCCATCGCCTCCGCCGGTGATGATCATAAAACCGTGCTCCTGCATCTCGCGCGCGAACTCTTCGGCTGCGACGAATTCCGGCTCCCCGGGCGGGGTCCGCGCCGAACCGAAAACCACCACCTTGCGCAGGCGCGCATAGGGGGCAAACACGCGCGCCGCGTACCGCAGCTCTTTGAGAGAACGGCTGAAGAGCTTGAGATCGGCCACCGTCGTCTGGTCGCGGCCCATCTTGAGCGCCGTGATGATCATCTGCTCGACGAGGGCGGGCGAACTGCTGCAGCCCCAATCCTTCACGAGATTCCGGATGCGATCATCAAAGTCCGTATTCCCCGTCGACTGCTGGCTGATGGGTAGGGCGTTGATGGCCCCCCCTGTAAAATCCTGCACGGCGTTATCTTCCCCCTCTTCGCCGCAAACGCACGGAAAAAATTGCGGGAGGTGGGCCCACCAGGATTCGAACCTGGGACCAAGGGATTATGAGTCCCCTGCTCTAACCGCTGAGCTATAGGCCCCGCACCCGGCACCAAATTACCGAGTGGGCTCGCGGATTGCCAGAGAGATTGCCGCCCGCGGCAATTATCCGAATTCTTTGAACCAGAAACGCGATTCCGCATCTTGAGAGCCACCCCACGATATTTTGAAAATGTTGCTGGCCAGCAACGATAGACGGGAAAATCGCCGGATTTTGCCTTTCCCGGCACACATTCCTACCGCTTGCCGCCGTTCCTCTTTATCGTTGGAATCTGGAGAGGATCAATGATCTATGGGCTGACGAAAAAGGGCGGAGTAGGGAAGACGACCATCGCGGTTCATTAGCCGCCTACCTCGCCGGTAAAAAGCGTTCCGTCGTTTTCATTGACGCCGACCCGCAGCAATCGGCATCCGCATGGATCAAAGAGCTTTCACCTCCCATGCACCTCGAAACACTCGCCACGCCGGAGGAGATAATTCGTCGAGTCTCCAAATTGGCGACTGACGCGGATGATATCGTCATCGACGGCCCAGCAGGACTCTCCGAGACGACACGTGCCATCATGGTGCGCGCCGACAAAGTCTTTCTGCCGTGTGGGCCGTCCATTCTCGATCTCCGAGCCGCATCGAAAGCTGTCCAACTTCTCCACGAAGCGCAAAAAGTCAGGAAAGGCTTGCCAAAAGGATACCTGATTCCGAACAAGCTGCAAAAGCGCGTGCGCCTGAGCCACGAAATGCTTGGTGCCGTCCATGAGCTCGAAATTCCCGTTCTTCCCGGCCTGTCGCTTCGCCAAGCGTTCGCCGATGCCGCAGGGCAGGCGAAAACCGTTTCCGACATGAGCTGCCGCCTTTCTCGCCAGTTACGAAATGAAGCAACTCTTGAAGGGGATGACCCGTGGCTAAACGACGTTCCCTTGATGATGCGCTCACGCCGGAAATCGAGGCCTTTCTGAGGCCAGGAATACCTGCCAAAGCCAAAACGACGAAATCAAAACCAAAACCCACGCCAAAAAAGGAGGCACCCCCTATGTCCAGACCAGCACTGAAACAAGACTTCACCCCCGAGACATCTCAATCTGCCAGCAATCCCGCTCAATATGCCCTCGCCGGCAACGGTTCTATAAACGCCCGGATTGATCCGGTTTACACGACAGCGCTCTTGCGCGCATCGACTGAGCGCCGCATCGCGCGGCAAACGCCTTCCACCCAGCGCGACATTATCGCCGAAGCACTGGACGACTGGCTGAAAAAACACGGCTATCTGAGTTGAAATCAGGGGGGGCGGAATTCCTCACGATTTGTTCTAGGCTCAGCAAAGATTCGTCCCTGGCGAAACATGGTAAAATGCGCGGGCAGGGAAGGAAGTCACTCCTGACTCGCCCGGAAAAAGAAACGCTCCCCTGCTCCGAGTCCTGTCCGACTTTTATACGACGATTCTATACGGAATGACCTCCAAAACAGCCCAAATGTTGGCCAGCAAAAAAGATGCTCCCCTGCTCCAAGCCTTATACAAAAACTTATACACTCACGGCCAGAAATCGGCAAAAACGACGCAAAACAGCGCACGCCGCGCAAACCTAAAACTCGCGTAAGTGCATCATCGGCAACACCGTGCAACGCTACGCAACCCATTGATAATGAGCGATTTACAATTATGAGTCCCCTGCTCTAACCGCTGAGCTATAGGCCCGCGAAAAGGGTCTTCTGCCTTTTATACAGCGTCGCCGTCAAAAAAGACAAGGTTAACCTAAATCGCGGCAACCCCGCAAAGGAAAAACATTCTCGTAGCTTCCGAGCATCGGCTTAACGATTCGATGTTTACAGCAAACGATGAATGACCTTTTCAAATCAGCGTGGATCGATAAGGGAAAAGCTTCCCGTTATTGGCAAAGCTTGATTGCGTGAAAACCTCTCTTTTAACTACGCGTCTTCGAGCAAGTTTATTACGAACCGCTCGGTTTCCTCAAGGTTTTCAAATGAATTTTCAAATCCTTCGAAACCAAAGACTGCAGTGCTTTGTCTGGATACCCCCCACCATCCACGACTATGCAAATATTCTACAACCCACACCTCATCTCCAATGGGGACATACATCATAAAGGCCCCAGAAGGAAACTTGGTTAATTTAGTATTTGGAACTCGGGATAAAATCCTGGTGTAAAGTGCATCTATATCCGGCTCTGAGGCATACATAATCATACTAGCCCCCTCCTGCTTTATGGAAAACAACGTTTCCACTATTATCCCTAACGGTGATGCTACCATCGGCCCCATAGGTTGTCACGTGACCTTTGGATGTCGCAGTAATCGTTCCGTCTGCTGATCTGACAATGTTGTCCTCCTCCGCTGGGTACATTCTAGGGCCTGATTTCGGCGCAGGGTCCACCTTGGCCGCTCCACTGTAGGCATTCTCTACCTGATCTAAATTGGTGTTCATCTGCTGCATTGCTCCCTCTGCGTTTTTGGCGGCGGGGGCTTTACTCAGATTGTCGAACACCATCCCAAGGCGGTCCTGTTTGCTGACAGTGGCCGACGTTGAGGCGGCTTGGGAATCGGCAAGATTTGTTTTTGCTGTGGCGGTGGGCTCTTTCGGAACTGAATTCGAAGGAAGTTCTCCGTTTGGAGAGTCGGAGCCCGCTCCCAGACCAGAGACCCCAGCGGTCATCCCAACGTATTCCGTCTGCAAAAGAATTCCAGTCCAGCTTGCCCCATGGAAGAGGCCAGTGACGATGTCCTGGGAAGCCTTGTTGTCAAAGAACCAAATCCCGCTCGTTCCCGCGAACTTTCCAGAATCGTATTTGTGTCCATCTGCTCCGATCGTTCCGGTGGCTCTTTGGGCGAGTGCCCAATCCTTACTAGGATTTCCGTCCTTGTCGAAGCCCTTTACAACGTTCACGTTTTTGTACAGGGGCACGCCTGACTTCTTCATCTTCATCACGGAATCGTAATCTGCCTGATCCCTCACCACTAATTCTGCGTTTAAACCTTCCGGGTCGAACTTCGTCCACGGGTTTTGCTGAACATACGTGTACTGGTTCGGGTCCGTCCGCGAAACCAGCAGGGTCCTTGGTGATGAACTCACCGGTTTCGAGGTCGCGGTAGGCGTTTGCGGGGATGGTGAACCCGAAGGCAAACATCCAGGCTAAAATTAGGGAGACTTTGTTTTTCATGGTGCGGGGTGGTTGATCAAGTACGTGGAGAGCAGAGAAGCAGCGCGGGCGCTCGAATGCGCGGAAGGGGCGATCGTGGCGGAGAGAGAAAAGGTCTTTTGGGCCTCGCAAGCCTGCTTGTGCGCTAGCTGGCAATACGCCCTAAGCGAAAGAAATGTGGCCAATTCCTCGGGTGGGGTGAGAGGATGAAAATATTGGTCCGAGTTGGCATCTTTGTCCGTTGCCTGCGTGAAAGGTGGTTTGCGGTAATATTCGTACTCATTCGATCCCATCCCGTATTGAATTGCCCCCTCGATATTGAAGTTACCTTGGCCGTCTGGGCTTTCCCACCGCGCGAACATGTGGTGAGGCGTAGTTACCAGCTTAAGCGGGTAGCCGAGCCGGCGCCCGACCGCTACGAGCAAAACGGGTATCGAAGAGCAGGTTCCAAAGTGGGGCTCCCCCACCAACCCGTGGATGAAGAAATCTTTGGAGCTGGCGAAAAACACAGCGTTTGCATCGTGAAAGCAGTCCCGGTTTGGATTGTAGCCCACTCTGTGGATTCTCTGCAAGAACACAAGCACCGCAGTCATTCGGCAAAGATTTTCGTTGTTTTTGAATTTGCCCGGGTTCTGGAAAAAATCGCCTTCGCAAGAAGCGATGTATCGTTTCATCTCTTGCGCCCAGCGGTCGAGGACGGCAGCCTCGTAACCCGGATTGATTCCTTCGTCACCGGGAAGACCTTCAGCGCACAGCAGGTTCGTGATGGCGATGTCCACTTGGCCCAGTTGATCGGCTGGAACCTTCAGAAGTTCCCCAAGCGACTGAGGCTGCTTAAACACTGCCGAGCCGAGGGCAGACCTGCGACGGACGCCGAGGGAGAACGCCGCACCGAACGCCACGACGATCGCAAGCGAGACTGTAAATCCAAGCCATCTGTGAGGCTTTGCGGGAACCCTTGATACCACGCTTCCGCTCCGCCGCAGCTTTACCGCCTTTGCCTGCACGCGAGAAGGATACGGAGCAGTCCTCCAGGCCGGCAAGAAATATCGGTGCGGGCACCGCCCCATTTTATACAAAACTTATACACTGACGCCCCCGAAATCGCCGAAAACGACGCAAACGGACGCACACCGCGCAACCCTATGATTTCCGTAAGTCCTTCATCGGCAACGTCGCGCAACACTACGCAACCCATTGCATCAGCAGACTTCACAATTATGAGTCCCCTGCTCTAACCGCTGAGCTATAGGCCCGTAAAGACGCGATGATTTGCCTGCCGGTGCTGAACCGGTGGACAGGATACTACGCTCGTGCTTGCGAGGAAAGAAATTTGGCCGGGGGGCTTCAATGGTCCACCCTCGATTCAGGGGCAAGCAGAAAACGAAAGCCATAGATGACGTCTCGATCACTGCGGTCAACGAGGTTGCGGTCGGCGAAGTGCTGATTCCGTGAAAACGTCTTTTTTCACTACGCGCGTTCGAGCAGATTCACGACGAAGCGTTCAGCCACCTCGAAAGTCTCGAACGAGTTTTCGAAGCCCCCCCCCCACCCATAGACCGCCGTGCTTTGTTTCGAAACTCCGCACCATCCTCTGCTGTGTAGGTATTCTACGACATAGACCTCGTTACCAACGGCTACGTCTAGCATAAAGGCACCCGAAGGAAACTTCGTCAATTTGGGTTTGCTCAGGGGAAATCTCTCCTTAATCCCCTGTGCGAGAGCATCAATATCAGGTTCAGTTACATGCACCGTCGTACTAATAGATAACCAAGTTTCCGTTCGGAAATTCACCTTTCCAACCGCAAGGAACGTGGCCGTTAACGAGCCAAAACGCCAACTTAGAGAAACTGGCTGGAGCGATAAGGTGCGAGTATTCGGCCTCCATAAGTACCATTGCAACCTGTGCGTGAAGCGTGTTTACAAATACTTCGGAAAGACCATGCTGTTCTCTTACCGGATCGAGTTTTGCCTTCACAAGCGGTTTGCTTAGGGTCTTTACCGCTCTTGCCCTTTCGTTCCAAGTTCGAAAGTGATCTGGGAATTTGTTGGCCAGGTCTCTACAATAGCTATTCGTCAGTTCGTTGAGGACTAATCCCCATTCACTAGTTGAAGATCGCTCCATAACCTCTTCCCAAGAAGAAACTATCACAACGGGGACCGTGATTTCTCCTTCGTCAACGATATATCGCCCCACTCGTTTAAACCAGTCGGAATCTTCTAATTGCTTTAGCGTGATTAGTGTGGCCGATTGGAATCCCATTGACCGAGCACTTCCTACTGAGGTGAGCCGTTACCAGCAGGTGTCCTCTGCTTTTGGTTCATCTTACTCGGCAGGTTTGGAATGGGATCACTTGGTTGCAAGCCAAATTGCTGCAGCTGGGTTGCGGCCTCTTCGCTCAACTGTTTTGCAGTCTTAATAGGAACGGCGGCATTTTGCAAAGCCTTCTGAGATGCGGCTAGATAGTCAGAATTTGTTGGCCGTTCAGGATAAAGTGATCCTGGCATATCCGGCCTATACAAATCAAAGAAATCCTCCAAAAACGAATGATATTCGTAATGAGCGGAACCGACATCTGTAATTGCATTTCCCTGCAACGGGTAGGCCAAGCCCTGCTTATAGGGGATGACGCCTCCATAGGCTCCGTCTTGATTCAAATGACCTGCCTGAGTTCCTTCAGCCAATTTCCCAGATAACTTGCCATAGGGTTGACTTAAAAAATTCTCAAATCGAGGACTTGCTCCAAAAGCGGCCGGCGCAGTGAGCGCGGTAACAAAATCCTCCGCGGAATCTTGAAGCTGCCGGTATTGCTGCGCGCTAACCTCCTGGCCAAAGATTGGCAACTCAAGCGAAGTGCGAACCGGATTTGGTGTATAAGCTCCCTTGCCCGTTCCGCCAAAAAGGGCGACTGATGCATTGAGAACCCCATCCACGCCGGTCGCCAGCAAATAGCCAGTCATTCCCGTAAGTCCCTTCGGATAATTCGACGTGGCTGGCGTTTGAACCGATGCTGGCGCTTGAACTGATGCTTGGGCTCGAAAGGACTCGACGACCGCGTCATATTGATCCGGGGTCATATTCCGGTTTGGAACTCCTTGTAGTCCGCTCGGATCGAATTTAGTCCAAGGGTTTTGCTGAACATACGTGTACTGGTTAGGCCCGTCCACGAAGCCAGATGGGTCCTTAGTGATGAACTCACCGGTTTCGAGGTCGCGGTAGGCGTGCGCTGGGATGGTGAGCCCGAAGGCGAACATCAAAGCTAAGATTATGGAGGCTTTGCTTTTCAAGGTCTAGCGTGGTTTTTTAAAATACGTGGAGAGCAGAGAGGCGGCCCGAGCGCTCGAATGCGCGGAAGGGGCGATCGAGGCAGAGAGAGCGAAGGTCTTTTGGGCCTCCGAAGCCTGTTTGTGCGCTAACTGGCAATACGCCCTAAGCGAAAGAAACGTGGCCAGTTCTTCGGGTGGGGTGAGGGGATGAAAATATTCGTCCGAATTGGCATCCTCGTCCGTTGGCCGCGTGAAAGGTGGCTTGCGATAGTAGTCGTATTCATTGGATCCCATCCCATACTGGGTCGCCCCCTCGATGTTGAAGCTCCCTTGCCCATCTGGGCTCTCCCACCGCGCGAACATGTGGTGAGGCGTAATCACAAGTTTAAGCGGGTAGCCGAGTCGGCGCCCAATCGCTACGAGCAAAACGGGTATCGAAGAGCAGGTTCCAAAGTGGGGATCCTCCACCAGCCCGTGGATGAAGAAATCTTTGGAGTTGGCGAAAAACACAGTATTTGCCTCGTGAAAGCAGTCCCGGTTTGGATTGTAGCCCACTCCGTGGATTTTCTGCAAGAACACAAGCACAGCAGTCATTCGGCAAAGATTTTCGTTGTTTTGGAATTTGCCCGGGTTCTGGAAAAAATCGCCTTCGCAAGAAGCGATGTATCGTTTCATCTCTTGCGCCCAGCGATCGAGGACGGCAGCCTCGTAACCCGGATTGATTCCTTCATCACCGGGAAGACCTTCAGCGCACAGCAGGTTCATGATGGCGATGTCCACTTGGCCCAGTTGATCGGCTGGAACCTTCAGAAGTTCGACCAGCGACTGAGGCTGTTTAAACATTGCCGGGACGGGAGGAGACTTGCGATGGACGCCGAAGGAGACCACCGATCCGAGCACCACGACGACAGCAAGCGGGGCGGCGACTCCAAGCCATCTGCGGGGCTTTGGGGAAGCCTTTAGGAACACCCGTCCGCCGTTACTCCCTCGCAACTTTACGGCCTTGGCTTGCACGCGATGAGGGTACAAAGCAGCGTTCATGCAGGCAAGAAATAAGAACAGCTCGGAGCTAAAACGAAGAAGCATGCGTGCACCCGGTGACCTCGACGAGATTCACACCACAGCCCACGATATTTTGAAAGAGTCCGCCGGTCCGCCATAGCGTGCTCTTGTCTCCTGCGGCGTCTTTAGTCGCCTGTTCGTGCCACTGCTGCGCTTTTTGTTGGTCCTGCTTGTAGTCACTCGCCGCGCAGTAGGCCCCCCCCGGCGCAGAATTTGGTTTAAGCGACGCGGCTCGCAGGCGTCCTCTGCGCGTGAGCTCGCGGCGGCGGCTACGCGTAGACCAGCAGGTGGATTTCCTCGGGTAATATATCCGAGATGTTCCGGATGATGTTCCCGCGCAGGAGGTTTACGATCATGTTCCTCTGCGGCGCGCCCACGATGAGGTAGGAGGAGCCGACCGTGGCCGCGATGTCCACGATGGTATCGGCGGGAGAATCGCTGATGGCGTAGGCCGGCAGGATGGTGTGGCCGTCCGCCTTGTCCGAGGCGTAGGCGAAGATTTCGCGGGCCTCGTCGTCGTCCATCCACTTGCGCTTCCTGTCCTCGGGATGAATGACGGGCTGTTCGCGCACGTAGAGAATATACAGGGGCCGGTTGGTCTTTTTCGCCTCGTCGATGGCGAAATCCAGCGTGCGCCCGACCCCGCGGATGGCGGCCAGCATCGGCTCCCCGGAAGCGGCCCCCGGCGGGTTGAACTTGAAGTCCCCGTGGCCCATGCGCGCCTTGATGGCGACCGAGAGGGCGGCGGCCTGCGCGTCGGCGGCTTTCTTCCTCTGGGCGCGTTCACTGGCGAGGCCGCGCAGGATGAGGCCGACGACGAGCACCGCCATCGCGAAGACGCGCGCCTTCGGCTTCACGACGAACTCGGAGACCTCGATGCAGACCATGACGATGAACGTGCAGAACATGAGGCCGCGCTCCCAGCGCAGCAGCTTGAGTTTGCCGTCGGTGGAACTCGCGCCCAAGTTCGTGGCGATGGCGCCCACGACGCCGACGGCGTAGAGGTCGGCCAGCCCGGAGACGTCGCTCACGAGCATCACGAGCGCCGCGGGGACGATGGTCGCAACAAAGAGGCTGATGTTCGGCACGCCGAAGCTGTTCAGTTTTTGGAACGCCGGCGGCAACTCGCCGTCGCGCGACATGAGGAAGGAGATGGCGATGAGATCGACGATAGCCGTGTTCACCGCCGAGAGGAGCAGCAGGCCGAAGACGATGCTGACCGTCCACCCCGCGATGTGCGCCGCGACCGCGCCGAAGCTATGGCCGACGAAAATCTCGGCCATGTACCGCAGCATGTAATCGCGCACGCCCGCCTGCCCCGGCGCATCCACATCGGGGTTCGCCGGGTCGGCCCTGTTGATGTGCAGGCCGGGCAGCGCGTGCATGGCCAGCCCGAGCAGGGCCGTGAAAAGGCAGACTTCCAGCATGACCCACAGGATGGCGGGCGTGGAAGTCTTCGAGACGTTCGGGTGCTCATCCGTCGAGCCCGGATTCAGTTTCATGACGCCTGTGGAGTTGGCGATGGCCTCCACTCCCGAGAGGGCGAGCACTATTCCGACGAAGCCGCTCCAGTTCTGCCACGGGCTGCCATGGAGCGGCTGAAGATTGTGCACCGCCTCGCCGATGTGCGGCAGCGCGAGCATGCCGAGGGTGACGACGACGATGGCGGTCGGGATCGAGATCAGGACGGCCAGCCCCGCGGAATGCCTAGGCCCGAGGTAGTTTAACAGGCCGATGCCCGCTATCGCCCCGGCGGCCCAGTACCTCCGGGTGGTTCACCTGCAGATACTGGAAAGCCGAAAGCGCGCTGATTGCCGCCGTGACGATGTAATCGGCTATCAGCAGGAAAGCGCCGACGATGGAGATGATCTCCGACCGGTGCCGGACGCTGGCGTAAACGCCGCCGCCGTCCGGATAATGGCGGCAGATGGCCATGTAATTCACCCCGACCAGCGCGGTAAGCAGGCACATGGCCGCGATGAGCCAGAACGAGGCGTAACCGGCCACGGCGAAAGCCAGGCCGACGACGTACGCTTTGCTGGTGCCCCAATCCCCGTAGAGGATCGCCGCGGCCCGCGACGTATCCACATTGCGCGGCCTTTTCGTCGTCCCTACTATCATTTCCCTTTGGGCGGAAGTGGGGCGCCCTGCCTGCTTGGCTTCATCATTTCCCGGGGGAATATGCACGAAACCCCCAGCGAGGGAAGTGAAAACCTTTACTGGGTTGTACCACCCTGCACTACACCGCTAGCCGATCTTCTTTCGGCGCCGGTAGAGGGTCGCGGGGTCGATCCCCAGTACCTCCGCGGCGTCCTCCAGGCTCCGGGAATTTGCGACGACCCTGCGGATGTGTTCGTTCTCGATCTCCTCGAGGGTGACGTTGCTGCCGATGCGGATCTCGGCGCCGGGCCGGATGGTCTCCGCGAGGTCGGGCAGGCCGATGGTCGTATTCCGGGTGAGGATGACGGCGCGTTCCAGGACGTTGCGCAGCTCACGGAGATTCCCCGGCCAATGGTAGGCGGAAAGGGCGTCCATCGCCTCCGGCGTCGCGCCCTCCAGCTTCCGGCCCATGCGGGCGGCGAGCGTCTGGATGAGACCTCCGACGATGGTCTCGAGGTCGGACATGCGTTCGCGCAGGGGCGGGACGCGGAGCGAGATGACGTTCCAGCCGGTAATAGAGATCCTCGCGGAAGGCGCCCGCGGCGACTGCCTCGGCAAGGTTCCGATTCGTGGCGGCGACGACCCGGACGTTTGCCCGGCGCGGAGTCGCCTCCCCCACCCGCTCGTATTCGCGTTCCTGCAGGAGGCGCAGAAGTTTGGCCTGGATCTCGAGGGGCAGCTCGCCGATCTCGTCCAGGAAGAGCGTGCCCTTTTCGGCGGCGGCCACCTTCCCCCACCTGTCGGAGACCGCGCCGGTAAACGCGCCTTTGACGTGCCCGAAGAGGTCGCCCTCCAGCAGTTCCTTGGAGAGGCTCGGGCAGCTCACGGTGATGAACGCCTGCTCCTTGCGCGGGCTCCGCCGGTGGATCGCCCGCGCGAGGACGCCCTTGCCGGTGCCGCTCTCGCCCAGGATGAGGATGGTCGCGTCCGACTCGGCGGCCTTGAAGGCGACTTCGAGCACCTTGAGCATCGCCTGCGAGGTGGTGGTGAGGTCGGGGTCGAGGTAATCCGGCCCCGCGCGCGATTCGAGTTCGGCAAGTTTGTTCTCGAGGCGGCGCGTTTTCTCGACGCGCGCCAGAACCTGGCGCAGCTCCTCCGGGGTGCACGGCTTCGGCAGGTAATCGAACGCGCCCCGGCGCATCGCCTCCACGGCGGTCTCGATCGAGGCGAACGCCGTCACGACGACGACGGCGACCCTTGGCGAAACCTTGAGCGCCTCGCTCAGGACGTCCAGGCCGTTCTCCTGGCTCAGCTTCAGGTCCAGCAGGATGACGTCGAAGGATTCCCGCCGCAGCTCCTGCAGCGCGATGTCCCCCGTGGCCGCCGAGGAAACGTCGTGGCCCGCCGACTCCAGCGCGAGCGAAAAGGCGCGCCGGATGTTCTTCTCGTCGTCCACGATGAGCACACGCATGGGAGAGCAATGTGCGGTTCTTTCCCGTTCCTGTCGAGGGCGCGCAGGGGCGCTATTCCCATACCGCGGCGGCTGTGGTATCTCTGCGGGCATGTCCGCAAACGCGCTGGTCTCCATCCATAACCTCGCGAAGAGCTATGGCGACTTCGAGGCGGTGAGCGGGCTGAACCTCGATGTGCCGGCGGGAGAAATTTTCGCGCTGCTCGGTTCCAACGGCGCGGGAAAAACGACGACGATCCGCATGCTCATGGGCATCCTCCAGGCCACCTCGGGCTCCGCGACGATCGACGGGCTGGACTGCTTCCGCGACCGGGTGGAAGTGAAGCGCCGCGTGGGTTACCTGCCGGACGAGCCCGTCTTCTACGATTACCTGCGCGGGCGGGAGATCCTCCATTTCGTGGGCGAGATGCACGGGTTCCGCACGGCGGAGATCGATGCGCGCACCGGCCCGCTGCTGGAACGGCTCGACCTCCTCGACAGCCTGGAGGATTTCGCGGTGAATTACTCGCGGGGCATGAAGAAAAAGCTGGCGCTCATCTGCGCGCTCATCCACGACCCGGCCCTCCTCATCCTGGACGAGCCTACGAGCGGTCTCGACCCCTACGCGACGCGCACGCTCCACGATCTCGTCCGGGAGAAAGCGGCGGCGGGCAAGACGATCTTCTTCAGCACGCACCTCCTCGACCAGGCGGAGAAGCTCTGCCACCGCGTGGGGATCGTCTTCAAGGGAAAACTCGCCGCGTCCGGAACGATGGGCGAGCTGCGCGCGAACCTGGACAAGGACGGGTCGCTGGAGGAGATCTTCTTCTCGGTAACGCAGGATTCCCCGGCATGAGCCCGCCGAACGCGGCGAAAACCGTCCTGCTCGTCACGCGCCTGCACGCGCTCCGGCTCTGGAACAGGCTGGGCAGCAGGATGGGCCGGCGGCTCGTGCTCTCGGGCGCCGCCGGGGTGCTGTTCGCCGTCTTCTTCGGCGGCGCGATGATGTTCAACACGGCGTCGCAGGCCTCATTCCTGGTGCGCAGCCTCGCGCGGCACGAGGCGCCCGGCGGCGTCTCGCGGCAATCGCATGGCCTGTTACGCCCGGTCGGGATATGGAAGCTGCCGCGCGAGAGCGAACGCCTCGCGGCCCAACTCGCGGAAGTGCTGCTATTGATGGCTGCCTGCAGGCTCTGCATGGGCGTCTCCAGCGCCTACCAGGATTTAGGGAAGGTCGAGGGGAGCCTGGAATGGCTCTTCACCCTGCCCGTTTCCGCGCGTGCGCTCTGCCTGGCGCAAATTCTCGCCTACACCGTTGTCGATCCGCTCGGGTGGATCGTCGGTTTCCCGTTCCTTCTGGTCGTATTTGCATCGGCGGGGTTCGCCACGGGCGCCGCGGTCGCAACGGCTGCGGCGGCCTCGCTCTACCTCGGGCTCGTGCTCGGCTGTTGCCAGAGCGCCGTCGAGACACTGCTGAGAAAGGCTTTCTCGCCCGCGAAGCTCAAGAACCTCCAGGCGATCTTCTCCCTCGCCGGGTTCTTTCTTTTTTTCCTGCTCATCCTCGTCGCGCGGCCGGACAGCGGCCTCATCGGCCTCCTGCAGCGGCAGGCTCTCCCCGCGGCGATGGCGTGGAGTCCGTTCAGCGTCCCGCTCCTTTTTTGTTTGAATGTCCCGGCGTGGCTTGCCGCGGCCGCGGTGTGCGCGTATGGGGCGGCATTCGTCCTGCTCGCAGTCTTCTTTTTCGAAAGGATGGTGCGCAACGGCCTGCTCGCGACCTCGGCGGTGTACGAAGGGAAACGGGGCAGGCCGGGCGATGCGAAGGCGCAGGCGCGGGGCTTCCTCTTCCGCGGCATCCTCGGAAAGGATCTCCGGCTTCTCATGCGGGATCGCAATTTCCTCGTCCAGACCCTCGTGCTGCCGCTGGTGGTGGTGGCATGCCAGATTTTTTTTAACGCGGGCATCTTCGCGCGTGCGAAGAGTGACTTTGCGCAGGCGTCGGCGATGGCCTTTGGCCTCGGCGCTTACACGCTGACCTCGAGCGCGTTCGCCGTCCTGGCGGTGGAAGGGAACTCGCTCTGGATGCTCTACACCTTCCCGCGGCCCCTGCACCGGCTCCTCATGGAGAAGACGCTGCTCTGGACCGCGGTCGCCCTCTTTTACACGGTCAGCGTGCTGGCATACTTCGCCTGCGTGAACCCGGGTCTCACCCTCGCCGCGGCGCCGGAGGCGGCGATGGCTGTCGCGGGGATCGCCGTTTATTCATTTATCGCTTCGGGCATCGGAGTGCTCGCGACCGACCCATTGCGCGTGCAGACGGGCCAGCGCAGATACCGGCCGCAGATGGTGTATCTCTATATGATCCTGGCGGGCGTGTACGGGTTCTGCTGGTACTCGCGCCCGATCTCGATCCAGCTCGGCGGGCTCGTGATCGCGGGGATGGCCGCGCGGACATTGTGGCGGCTGGTGCGAGCCCGGACGCCGTACCTGCTCGATCCGCACGCGACTCGCGCAGGTTGAAATATCAGGCGGCGCGCACGGCCCCGCGCTGACAGGCTCAGGGATTGAAACGGAACTTCATCTTGCCGCGCTTGGCGTTTGCCTTGGCCTTGCGGCGGACTTTTTGATTCGGCGTCTCAAATGCGCGGAGCCTGCGGACTTCTTCCATGATGCCCTCGGCATCCAATTTATTCTTGAGCCGCTTGAGGGCCCGGTCGATCGGTTCCCCCTTCCTGACGATTACTTCTGGCATGAAATTCCTTTAAGTTTGAATTCGATTCTAACGGAAAATTTTTATGTCGTGGGTTTTTAGAGTAGGTGGTGTGACAGGGGGAGTCAACGGCAGGATTGTAAATTTTTGGACCTACAACCAATAAAATCTATATCCACCATAACGGCGTCAAGGCTCATGGCTTGGCCGCTTCCTTCATGAGGTGTTCTTTCACCCTAAAAAAATCGGCGCGCCTCACCTGCTCCAGGTTTTGAAGCGCGTCCGCCTTGCGGCCCAGCTTCAAATTCACACGGGCCATGTTCGTATAACAGAAATCCGGCGGGCCTTTCAGTTCCAGGAAATGCGTCCACGCTTCGAGCGCCTCGCGCCAGTCCGGGTCCTTCAGGCCGTAGAATGTCTCGGCGTAGGCGCGCGCATATTCCGCGTTGAAGGGATCGAGCTCGCTGGCTTTCCGGAACTCCGCGAGCGCCCGCCTCAAGACGCCCTGTTCCCCGGCGCCGGACCCGCCGGGCAGATCGTGCCGGAAGAGGAAGACCGCGTTCGCCAGCTCGAAATGGCATACGGCGTTTTTCGAATCGAGCGCGGCCGCCTTCCCAAAATAGTCGATGGCGGAGCGGGCGTCGCCGCTCTCCAGGTAGCATGCTCCGAGATGGCTCGCGGTCATCGCGTTGTGCGAGTCGAGCGTCCACGCGGTCTGCCACTGAGCCATCGCGGCGGCCTCGTCGTGGATGTCCCAGAGGTAGCTGGCATAGGCCGCGTGCGCGCCGGCATTCTTCGGGTGGCGGGCTACGAGGCGCTGAAAGATGTGCGCGACCCGCTCGAGATCCTCGGCGTCCACGCGCTCCGGCTTCGCGCCGCGCAGGTGACTCGTGAGCACCGAGTTCTCGATGAGCCTCGCGGCCGCGAGCTCGTGTTCGAAGTCGTCCGCCTGCGAGGGGTAATCGCCGAAAGCCAGCCAGCAGAATCCCGCGCCCAGGCACAGGCGCGCGAGCTGCGTGCCCCGCCCGGCACGGCCGGAACCCAGACCCCGCCGGGACGAACCCGGGAGCGGGGGCGGCGGCGCCTCCTGCTCTTGACGCTTCGGGCCTTCACGCATACTTTCCCAACCTATCCTAGAAATGTTTTCATTGACAGTGCGGGAACAGCTTTTGGTGGTATTTGTCCTGGCTTCGCTGGCGCTCGGCTGGACAGTCCGTTCCTACCGGCAGGCGCATCCGCACCCGGTCGCGGCGCCCGCCGGAGCACCCCGGCGCTAGCTATCCGCTATTCGTAAACCCACGCACAGCCCTACCTTACCAATATGCAGAAAGCGGGATTCTCCGAACTCATCGACCGAATCGTCACCGAAGACCCCCGCTACGACCGCGAGGCCTACCTCTTCGCCAAGAACGCCCTGGCTTTCACCGCCAAACAGAAGAAGCGCAAGGAGGACGCCTCGCATCACGTCACCGGCCAGGAGCTGCTCGAAGGCGTCCGCCAGTACGCGCTGAAGGAGTTCGGGCCGATGGTGATGACCGTTTTCGCCTATTGGGGCATCCGCAATTGCGAAGACATAGGCGAGATCGTCTTTAGCCTCATCCGGGCCGGGGAATTTCAGAAGACCGATGAGGATTCCATCGAGCACTTCAAGAACGGATTCAGTTTTCGGGAGGCTTTCATCGAGCCGTACCTGCCCGCGGGGGGCGTGGCGGGGAGAATCGGGGTTCCTCTCGAAAAACCGAGATGAGAAACCTCTGGGCCGCTTTCTTCCTGCTTACCTTCATGTTAAACCCGCTTTCCGCACAGACCAGCCACAAGACCCCGCACCCCAAGGCCGGCGGCGAAACCGGCTCCATCCATTTCCCCACCACCACGGCGCAGAAATGGACGCTGCAGGATGGCCTCACCGTCATCGTGCAGGAGGACCACAGCGCGCCGGTCGCCTCCGTGCAGGCGTGGTGCCAGACGGGGAGCATCGACGAGGACAAGCACCTCGGCGCGGGCCTGTCGCACATCCTGGAGCACATGCTCTTTAAAGGCACCGAGACGCGCCCGACCAACCAGATCGCGCAGAAAATCCAGAGCGCGGGCGGCTACATCAACGCCTACACGTCGTACGACCGGACGGTGTTCTGGATCGACATCCCGAGCAAGGGAGTCGAGACGGCCATCGACATCCTCGCGGATGCGATGATGAACTCGACGCTGCCCGAAGCCGAATACGTCAAGGAACAGGAGGTCATCCGCCGCGAATTCGCGATGGGCTACGACAACCCGGAGCGCGTCAGCTCCCTGAACCTGTTTGCAACCGCTTACCAGGAGCACCCATACCGGCTGCCCGTCATCGGCCACCTTGAGATTTACGACAAGCTGAAGCGGGACGAGGTGATGGACTACTACAAGAGCCGTTACGTCCCGAACAACCTGTTCTTCGTCATCGCGGGCGACGTGGACGCCGAAAAAGTCCATGCGCAACTCGAGGCCTTTTTCAGCAAATATCCGAGGCGCAGCCTCACCCCGGTTTACATCCCGCCCGAGCCGCCGCAGATGGGCGAACGCGAGTGGAACACGGAGTTCAACGGCGACACGGCGTTGACCCGGCTTAGTTTCGCCTGGCACATGCCCCGGCTTACCCATCCCGACATCCCGGCGCTCGACCTCCTCTCGGTGATCCTGGGGGATGGACGCACCTCGCGCCTCAACCAGAAACTCCACGAGCAGACCGGGCTCGTCCACGCGATCTCGGCGTTCACCTATGCTCCGGCGGATCCCGGCCTGTTCAGCATCGGCGCGGTGCTGGATCCCGACAAGCGCCTCGAAGCGGAGAAGGCGGTGCTGGACGTCATGGAGGACGCGAAGAAGCACGGCGTCACCGCGGACGAGCTGGAGAAGGCGAAGAAGCTCTCCTTCAGCGCCCAGCTTCAGAGCCTCACCACCATGCGGGGTAAGGCGTCCGACCTCGGCGGGAACTGGCTCACGACGCGGAACCTGAATTTCACCCACGACTACATGGAAGCGCTCCAGGCCGTTACTCTGGAGGACGTCCGCCGCGTGCTGGGCGCCTATTTCAGCGACTCGAACCGGACGATCACCTCGCTCAACCCCCTCGGCTCGCTCAAAGCCGCCGAAGAGCCGCCCGCGCCCGTTTCGGCGGGCGAGATCCAGAAGTTCGAGCTCTCGAACGGCCTCCGGCTCCTGGTGCGCGAAGACAAGCGGCTGCCGCTCGTGTTCGCGGTGGCCGTCTTCAAGGCGGGCCTGCTCGCGGAGACCCCCGCCGACAATGGGATCACGCGCCTCATGGCCGACGTCCTCCCGAAAGGGACGAAGACGCGCACCTCCGAGCAGATCGGCGATGAGATCGAGAAGGTCGGCGGCAGCATAGGGAGCGACGCGGGCAACAACAGTTTCAGCGTCTCGGTCCGGGTCATGCAGCCGGACGTCAAGCGCGGCCTCGGCCTCCTGGCCGATGTTCTCCTGAACCCGGCCTTCCCCGAGAAGGAGATCGCGCTCGAGAAAGAGTCGCAGCTCGCGGGCATCAAGGCCGAGGACGAAGAGGTCACATCGGTCGCGCGGAATCTTCTCAAGGCAAACCTCTTCGGCAGCCACCCGTACGGCCTCCGCGGCAGCGGCACTCCCGAGACTATCGCGAAGCTCACCCGCCGGGATCTTGTGGACTTCCATTCCAAATACACCGTGGGCCGCAATGGCGTCATCGCCGTGTTCGGCGACGTGAAGGCGGAGGACGTGCGCAACGAGATCGAAAGCACGCTGGGCAAGCTCCCCGCGGGCGAACCCGCTCTCGCGCAGGTTCCCGCCCCCGCGCCGCTCACGAAGGAGATCAACGTCCAGGAAATAAGGAACAGCCGTCAGGCCGTGCTCATGATCGGGTACCTCGGCGCGGACATGTTCGACCAGGACAAGTATGCGCTCGAGTTGATAGACGAGGCCTCCAGCGACCTCGGCTCCCGCTTCTTCATCCGCATCCGCGAAAAGATGGGGCTCGCGTATTCGGTCGGCGCGAGCCAGGTGCAGGGGCTCACCCGCGGGCCGTTCGTCTTTTACCTCGCGACCTCCCCGCAGCAGGTCGGCGCGGTGCAGGCCGAGCTGCTCGACGAGATCGGCAAACTCAGCCGCGAGGGGCTCACGCCCGAGGAACTGGAGCGGGCCAAGGAGAAATCAACCGGGCAGATGGATATCCGCAACCAGAGCAGCGACTCGTTCGCGTACGCCTGCGCGCTCGACGAACTCTACGGCCTCGGCTACGATCATTATAAAACGGAGCGGGAAAAGATCGAGGCGGTGACGCTGGAGGATGTGAAGCGCGTGGCGGGCAGATTTTTCGATGGCAAACCGAGCGTCATCGCCGTCGTCCTTCCGCCCGTGAGAGCCAAGACAACCCCACCAAAAACCGCCGCGGCGGCGAGCCCAGGAAGCTAAACTTATGGCAGAAGTCCAAAAATCGCAGGAATCCGGGGAGATGACCCAGCAGTTCATCGAGTTCGTCATGATGCAGGCGCAGCATGCCGCGCTCTTCATGGGGCAGGTGCCCAATCCGCAGGGCGGCCAACCCGAGGTCAACCTCGACCTCGCGAAGATGTTCATCGACCAGCTCGTCATGATCCGCGAGAAGACGCGCGGGAACCTTTCCACCGAGGAACAGCAGGTCGTGAACGGCATCATCAGCAACCTCCAGATGGCCTTCGTGGAAGTCTCGCAGCACGAGATCGGCGGCGCATCGGCCGCGCCTCCGCCCTCGCCCTCGCCCTTGCCCGGGACGCTCGCACCCGCGCCGGAAGTGGCGACCGGATCCGCGGAGGCGCCACGCCCCGCCGCTCCCGAGGAAGAGGGAAAGAAAAAGTTCACCAAGAGCTACGGCTCCTAAAAAAAAGTCAGGAGCTCCGGCGCCCCCAAGCCATGAAATTCCTCGTTATCGGTCTTTTCGCTCTGTCGGCTTTCGTGATTGCGCCTGCGTCCCCCGGAGCCATGCAGGCGGACCCGACAACCTTTCGGCGCGCACTCGTTTCCGCCAGGTGGTGGGCGTTCGAAGACGTCCCGCTGGACCGCTCCGACAGGGCCTGGACAAGAATTCGCTTCGAGGAAAATGGAAATCTCACCCGCTGGCACCATGGCACGCTCCTGACGCGCTCCCTGCACTCACACTGGAAAATAACCGGTCCGGGGACGGTGAATGTGGATGAGATTGTTTTCGAGTTCGACCCGAAGTTCACGACCTTTGTGACCCGCGCTCCGGATGGGTCCATCACAAAGCGAGGTTTTCGGGAAGGGGACGCCGGCCCCTTCGCACCAGGGAGTCACGACGGATGCGCAGCCGATTCCGGCTCGCCCGGCGCTGGCTCAGAATTAAGTGACAGCGCGTTCCGGAGGTAACGGATGACGAAGGCGGCCAGGGTCAAGCCGCTGCAGATCGGGAGCTGTAAACTGGGCGGCGCAGAACCATTGTTCATCCTCGGCCCTTGCGTCATCGAGTCCGAGAAATTCGTGTGGCGCATCGCCCGCAAACTCCGGAAGATCGCGGATGAGGCGGGCATCCAGTTCATCTTCAAGGCTTCCTACGACAAGGCGAACCGGACTTCCACCCACTCGTACCGGGGCGTCTCCGCGCGGGAGGGGTGTGCGATCCTCGGCGCCATAGGGCGCGAACTCGGAGTGCCCGTCACCACCGATGTGCACACTCCGGAGGAGGCGGGAATCGCCGCGGAGTTCGTGGATGTCCTCCAGATCCCCGCGTTCCTCTGCCGCCAGACCGACCTCATCAAGGCCGCGGCGGCCACCGGCCGCGTGGTCAACGTCAAGAAGGGCCAATTCCTCGCTCCCGGAGACGTGGGGAACATCGCGGAGAAGCTGCGCCAGGCCGGCGGTGACCGCTTCTTTTTTACCGAGCGGGGGACGACCTTCGGCTACAATAACCTCGTGGCGGACATGCGTTCCCTCTACTGGATCCGCGAGGCCGGGTTCCTGATCATTTTCGACGCCACCCACTCCGTCCAGCGGCCCGGCGGCGGCGGCGACACGACTTCGGGGGACGGCGTCCTCGCGCCGGTGCTCGCGCGCGCAGCCGTTGCGGCGGGGTGCGATGGGGTGTTCATTGAGACGCACGAGAACCCCGGGCGCGCCCTGTCCGACGGGCCGAACCAGGTGCCGCTCGCCCAACTTCCCCGCATCCTCAAACAATTGAAGAGCCTGCATGAAATCTCCCGCTAGGATTGCCGCGCTGCTGCCCCTGCTTTTTTTCTGCCTCGGCGCCGCGCCCGCTCCAAAGGGGCCGAAGTACGATCCGGGCATCGAGGTCGGCCAGGATGCGCGCGGGCTGCGCTTCCCGGTTTTCAACGAGGCGGGCATCCTGCAGATGTATTTCGTCATCGACGTGGCAAAGAGAATCGACATGGATCATATGAAGATGTCCCGGGTGCAGTTGCAGACGTTTAACGGCGCCAAGGACCCGGAAATGAAAATCGAAATGAGCAACGCCATCCTGGACTTGAATACGCGGGTCGTGACCACCGAACAGCACGTCCTCATCCGGCGTTCGGACTTCGAGTTGGTCGGCGCCGGCGCGGTTTACAACACGGCCACTGGCGACGGCAAGGTGGCGGGGAAGGTGCGCATGACCATCTATGACGGCGTGTCCGCGCTGTCGGGAAAGGCGGGGTCGTGAGGAATTCCCGAGCGGCGTGGGCCGCGGCACTTTTCTCGCTCATCGCGCTCTTTGCCGGTGCTCATCACACCCTCGCGCAGGGGCCGGATATGTCGAATCCGTTCGGCCCGCTCGTGGGCACGGGGGGGCCGAAGCCAAGCCCCACCCCGGCCAAAGCGCCGACGATCATCACCGCCGACGAGGACGTGATCTTCAACCAAAAGACGCGGACGGCGGTCTTCGACGTAAACGTGCGGGTGAAAGACCCCGAATACATCATCACCAGCGACAAGCTGACCGCGATCCTCAAAAAAGAGGCCGTGCCCGGAGCGAGCCCCGTGCCGAAGCCCGCGGCAACGCCCGGGGCCGACCCGAAAGAGGGGCCGCAGGAGGGCAACAACCTGGAGAAGGCGACCGCGGAGGGGCACGTCATCATCATCCAGGACAAGATCGATTCGAAGACGGGCAAGGTGGAGCATTACATAGGTAAATCCGAGAAAGCGGTGTATGATGGAGCCACGGGCGACATCACCCTCACCGGCTGGCCGCAGATCCAGCAAGGAGGCAACACGCATGTATCGCTCGCCGAATCCACCGTCATGATCGTCAACCGCTCCGGCACGATCCGCACGCACGGCCCGAGCAAGACCCTGTTGCAGCAGGAACCCGACAGCCCCACCCCAGCGCCTTCGCCCCGATGATTTCCTCGACCGCCATGCCGCCGCCGGCCAACGGCGCGCCGATCCTCCGGACGGAAAAGCTGGTGAAGGTATATGGCGGACGGGCGGTGGTGAACGGCGTGGACATCCATCTGCGCCGGGGCGAGATCGTCGGCCTGCTCGGGCCGAACGGGGCGGGCAAGACCACCAGTTTTTACATGATCGTAGGCCTCGTCCGGCCGAACGGCGGCCGGGTCTTTTTCCAGGATCAGGACGTGACGGGCCTGCCGATGTACAAACGCGCGCGGATGGGGATGGGCTACCTGCCCCAGGAGGAATCCGTCTTCAGGAAGTTGACCGTGCGCGAGAACGTCATGGCCATCCTCGAGACGCAGACGATCGGGAAGAAGGAGCGCGAGAGCCGGTGCGAGGAATTGCTGACCCAGTTCGGGATCGAGCACCTCTCGGACAATACGGCGCTGACGCTGAGCGGGGGCGAAAAGCGCCGGCTGACCATCGCGCGTTCGCTGGTGACGCAGCCGAGCCTGCTCATGCTGGATGAGCCGTTCAGCGGCGTTGATCCGATTGCAGTCTATGACGTGCAGCAGATCATCTCAAACCTGCGCGATACCGGGCTCGGCATCCTGATCACGGACCATAACGTGCGCGAAACGCTCTCCATCGTTGACCGGGCCTACCTCATCTCCGAGGGCCGGGTGGAGAGCGAAGGCTCGAAGGATTTCCTCATAAACGACCCGATCAGCCGCCAGCTTTATCTGGGCGAACGATTCAAAATGTAAGAGAGACCCCCCACAGACAACCAGGAACCCACCGGAGAAAACCCACATGCAAGTAGCCAACAAGAACCTGCCGATCAAAGTCACCGGCCGCCATGTCACCGTGACGGATCCCATCAAGGAATACGCGCTGAAAAAAGTGGAGGGGGTGCACCTGGACTATCCGCGCATCATCGAGGCGCAGGTCATCCTGGATGTGCAGAAATACCGGCAGACGGCGGAGGTGATCCTGCATTGCTGCAACCACATCACCATCGAGGCGAGCGTGGAGACCGACGACCTGTACGCCTCCATCGACCAGGCGCTCGACAAGATCGCGCAGCAGATGCGCAAGTACAAGACGAAGATCATGCGCCAGCACCGGCCGCGGCGGCAGGAGGTGACGCACATCGAGGAACAGGTCTTCAGCTCGGAAGGGCTGGACGTCCATCGAGGAAAGCGAGCCCGCCGTCGTCCACACCGAGAAATACCCGGTGAAGCCGATGTTCGTGGACGAGGCGGTGCTGCAACTGGAGATGTCCAGCAGGCAGTTCGTCGTTTTCCTGAACGCAAAGTGCGAGCACGTCAACGTCCTGTTTCGCCGCAAAGACGGCGACTTCGGCCTCATCCAGCCGGCGTTCTCTTGAGCACTACGAAGGTCGCCCCGCTCACGGTCGGGGAGTTCTACACCCGCCATTCGGAAGGGCTGCAGATGAAGCTCATCGGCTCGTCCGCCGGGTTCGACCGGCGGATCCGCGAGCCGACCATCAACCGGCCCGGGCTGGCGCTCTCGGGCTTCTATACCTATTTCGCGGACAAACGCATCCAGGTGCTGGGCAGCGCCGAGCGCTCCTACCTGAAGAGCCTGAGCGCCAGGGAGATCGCCGAGCGCATCCGGGTTCTTTGCGGGAAGCGCGTGCCCTGCCTGGTCATCTCCCGCGGCGCCAAACCGGCCCGGGAATTGCTTGAAGAGGCCGAGAAGGCGCGCATATCCGTTTTCCAGACGCCGATGATCACCATGAAGTTCATCAACGCGGCCACCATCGCGCTTGAGACCGATTTCGCGCCGGTCTGTTCGGAATACGGAAGCATGGTGGACATCCTCGGCATCGGCACGCTCATCCGCGGTTCGAGCGGCATCGGCAAGAGCGAGTGCGTGCTGGGGTTGATCGAGCGGGGCCACAGCCTGGTGAGCGACGACATGACCCGGCTCCGGGCCATCGAAGGGCGCGAGCTCGATCGGGACGGCGCCGGACCTTACCCGTTCCCACATGGAAGTGCGCGGGCTCGGCATCATCAACGTCACGGCCATTTTCGGGATCGGGACCATCCGGACTGAAAAACGACTGGATCTGATCGTTACACTAAAAGATTGGCAAGAGCTGGAAGAAGTGGATAGGATAGGTTTGGAGCAGGAGTTCTACGAAATTTTGGGCATTCTGGTGCCCCATATTACGATTCCTGTCCGCGTGGGGCGGGATCTTGCGCGCCTGGTGGAGGTGGGGGCGCTGGATCAGAAGCTGAAGGGGATAGGCCAAAACAGCGCTTTGCAGTTTAACGAACGACTTTTGGACATAATGAAGAAGGAGAAGTAATGGGCGTCTTGAGCCGGAAATCGGCCACGGATAACAACGAAAAAAAGTGGGTCAAGGAGTTAACCATCGTTAACAAGCTTGGCTTGCATGCCCGCCCCTCCGCGTTGTTCGTGAAAGTCTGCAACCGGTTCAAGGCCGACATCTGGGTCGAGAAGGATGGGGAGTCTGTAAACGGAAAAAGCATCATGGGGTTGATGATGCTCGCCGCCGGGCACGGTTCGAAGCTGCGTGTCACCTGCACCGGCACGATGGGGAGAAAGCCTTACAAGAGATCGAAGTGTTGATTCAAAGGCGCTTCGATGAAGACTGACTTTCCGCCGCGCCGCCTCGGAATTAATCCCGCCCGCTCCTTCTCATGAGCGAGGAAGGAGCCCGCGAAGAAAAGCGCTTCCACGGGGTGGGCGTGTCTCCCGGCATCGCCCGCGGGACGCTCGTGGTCTATCGCACGGAGGAGGAAGCGGCGCCCGTCCGCCACATCGCGGAGAGCGACATCCCTTCGGAGATCGCGCGGTTCGAGATGGCCCTCATCGCCACGCGCGGCCAGATCCTCGAGATGCAGCAGAAGATCGCCGAGGCCATCGGCGCGAAGGACGCGGGCATATTCGACGCGCACCTGCTCGTGGTCGAGGATCGGACGCTCATCGACGAAGTCCTGCGGACGCTCTCGCGGGACAAGAATAACGTCGAGCACATCTTCCAGAAGGTCGCCGACCGCTACTCCAAGACGTTGAGCGAGATCGACGATCCCTATCTCGGGAGCGGGCCCTGGACATCCACGACGTGGCGCGCCGGGTGGTGCACAACCTCATGGGGAATTCGGTAAAGACGCTCGCGAGCATCAACCACAGGCACATCCTGGTATCGCACAATCTCACCCCTTCGGACACCGCCCAGCTCAACCGCACCCTGGTGCTCGGCTTCGCGACGGATGTCGGCAGCAAGACCTCCCACACCGCCATCATGGCCCGCTCGTTGAGCATCCCGGCGGTGGTGGGTTTGCACGACGTGAGCGAGGCCGTCGCCACCGGAGACCAGGTGTTGCTCGACGGCTATAACGGCTTTCTCATCGTCAACCCGAGCGACCAGACCCTGTGGGAATACGGCGAGCTCGAAGTCAAGAAAGGCGAGGTCGAGGAGAAGCTCACGCAGTTGCGCGAGACCGCATCCACCACGCTCGACGGGAAGCACGTCGTGCTGTCGGCGAACATCGAACTGCCCGAGGACGTCGAGCTGGTCAAAAAATCGGGCGCCGAGGGGATCGGGCTTTACCGGACGGAGTTCTGTTACCTGAACCGGACGGAATTTCCGGACGAGGAGGAGCAATTTGAGAATTACAACCGGGTGGCGAAGGCGATCCTGCCCGACTCGGTCATCATCCGAACACTCGACCTTGGGGGAGACAAATTCTCCGGGGTCATGGACGGCATGGCCGAGTCGAACCCGTTCCTGGGCTGGCGGGCGATCCGCTTCTGCCTCGAGAAGGTGGACGTGTTCAAGATCCAGCTCCGCGCGATCCTTCGCGCCAGCGCGATGGGGAACGTGAAGCTGATGTACCCCATGATCTCCGGCGTGGAGAGCTGCGACGGGCCAACGCCATCCTGGAGGAATGCCGGGAGGAGCTGCGTGCCGAGGGCATCCCGTTCGACGAAAAGCTGGAGGTCGGGGCGATGATCGAAGTGCCGAGCGCAGCGGTCACGGCGGACCTCATCGCGCGCGAGACGGCCTTCTTCAGCCTCGGGACGAACGACCTCATCCAGTACACCATCGCCATCGACCGGGTGAACGAGCGCATCGCCCACCTCTACGAGCCGACGCATCCCGCCATCATCCGGTTGATCAAGATGACCGTGGACGCCGCCCACGCGCACAATCGCTGGGTCGGCCTGTGCGGCGAGATCGCCGGCGAGGTCATTCTCACGCCGCTCCTCATCGGCCTCGGGGTGGATGAACTGAGCACCGGCGCGTCCCTCGTCCCGCGGGTGAAGCGCGCCGTGCAAAGCCTGGAGATGGGCGTCTGCCGGCGGCTGGCCGAAGAAGCCCTCCTCTGCGACAGCTCGGACGTGATCCTCTCCAAATGCGAAGAGGTCGCGAAAAACCATTACCCGGATTTGCTGGCCTGAACCCGACTCGAGTTTGGATACTGAAAAGCCCATCGTAGCGGCGTCGATCCTGGCGAGCGACTTTACGAATATCCGCGGCGAGGTCGCCCGGCTCGAAACCGCGGGCGCGGACTGGTTCCACCTCGACATCATGGACGGCCACTTCGTGGATAACATTTCCTTCGGCCCGGCGATGGTCTCGGCGGTGAGGAAATGCACCGCGCGTCCCATCGACGTGCATCTGATGATCGAAAACCCGGAGCATTACTTCCCGCGCTTCCAGGCGGCGGCCACGAACATCACCATCCACGTCGAAGCGGCCAGGGATCCGGCGAAGACCCTCCGCGAGATCCGGCAGGGCGGCCAGACCGCGGGCCTCGCGATCAGCCCGGACACTCCGTTTGCGATGGCCGAACCGTTCCTCGGCCAGATCGATCTCCTGCTCATCATGACCGTGCGGCCCGGTTTCGGCGGCCAGAAATTCATGCCGGAGACGCTGGAGAAGGCAAGAGCCGCCGCCGAGTGGAAGCAGCGCCACGCCGCGCAGTTTCACATCGAAGTGGACGGCGGCATCAACGGCGAAACCGCCAAGGCGGCGGTGCAAGCGGGCGCCTGCGTGCTGGTCGCCGGCACGTATGTCTTCGCCGCGTCCGATGTTGCGGAGGCGATCCGCAGCCTGCACGAAGCTGCAGCGGCTTAGTCAGGTTTGGCGCGGTTGTTCCCGCACCGCTGGCGGCGGAACCTCCCGGCCTCACTTTAGTGGAACTCCAAGCCCTTTTTTGCGGCTTTGCCCGGCTCGCGCTTCGTGTTTAAATCGCCGTTATGTGCGCGAGTCCCGCCCAGAAGATCGTCGTGATCGACGATGAGCAGACGGTGCTCCTGACGCTCAAGTCCCTGCTGGAACGCCACAGCTACGCCGTTCACGTCGCAGATACCGCCGCCTCGGGCGTCGCGCTCGTCGAACGCATAAAACCGGAGCTCGTGCTGCTCGACCTCGGGCTGCCCGACCAGGACGGCCTCGAAACGCTCGCCCGCCTGAAGGAAGAGTATCCGCAGTTGCTGGCCATCGTCCTCACGGCGCAGGACTCGCTGAACAACGCCATCCAGTGCATCAAGCTGGGCGCCTTCCATTTCATCAGCAAACCGTATGCGGTCGAGGAGCTGCTCTCCCTCATCCGGCGCGCGATGGAGCAGAGCGAGCTCGTCCGCGAGACGCGGACGCTGCGCGCGCAGACCGAAGCGCTCTCCAAGCGCCTGGAACAGGTCGAGAACCGGGGCGCGCCCGCGTTCAAGAGCCGGCAGATGAGGGCCATCCAGGAGCTCATCTCGCGCGTGGCGCCGACGGACGCGAACATCCTCCTCACGGGCGAGAGCGGCGTGGGCAAGGAAGTCGCGGCAAACATGATCCACGAGTCCAGCAAGCGCGACAAGGGCCCGATGGTGAAGCTCAACTGCGCCGCCTTCCCGCAAAACATGATCGAGGCCGAGCTCTTCGGCTATGTGAAAGGCGCGTTCACAGGGGCGGTCAACGATTTTCCGGGGATGATCGCCGAAGCGTCGGGAGGAACCCTCTTCCTCGATGAAGTCGCCGAGATGCCGCCGGAACTCCAAACCCGTTTCCTGCGCGTCCTGCAGGAAAGGGAGTTTCGCCCGCTTGGCAGCACAAAATCTATAAAATCCAATTTTCGCCTGGTCGCCGCGACCAACCGCCAGGTGAACGCCGCGCTGCGGGAAGGCCTGCTCCGGCGAGACCTCTACTACCGGCTGAATACTTTCCAGATCGAGATTCCCGCGCTCCGCGAACGCCGGGAGGACATCCCCTCGCTGGCCGCCCTTTTCGCGGGCCGGTTCGCGGCGGGGATGAACCGGCCCGAGCCGCGCATCACCTCCGAAGCGCTGGAGATGCTGCGCGCCTATTCGTGGCCCGGCAACGTCCGGGAACTGCAAAACGTGATGGAATATGGCATGGTGCTTGCAGAGGATAACGTCATCACCGAAAAGGAATTGCCGCGCGAGCTGCAGTTGCCCGCGATCCTGCGGGAGGCCGCGTTCGAGGGGGACGGCGATACGCTGAACCTTGAAAGCCGGGAGAAAGTCGCCATTTTATCTGCGCTGGCACAGAGTCATGGGAACAAGAAAAAGGCGGCGCAGATACTCGGCATCCATAGGCCCACGCTTTACAGCAAGATGAAACGTCACGCGATAGATATCCAGGAAAGCCCCCGCCCCCACACGCGAGCCGCCGCGAACGGAGACGACTAAAATTGGAGCCTGGAGCCCTGCGGTTGACGCAAAAGAACTTCCCGATGCTGCACCGCGAAAAGGTGCTGGCGCACGCCGAGCAACGCCTCGTGGCGCAGGGCAAGCCGAAGCCGACCGAGCTCCTCTCGCTCTACAAGAAGTTCCTGAAGATTGAAAATCACCGCCTCCAACTGAAGCACTACGCCGGGGGCGGCGGCAGGGAGATCGCCGAGCAGAGGGCGACCCTGGTGGACATCGTGCTGCGGCACCTGTTCGAGCCGCGCTTCGAGATGGCGAACGAAACCGCGGCCAAGGCGGTGAGCGGGCTCGCGCTGGTGGCGATCGGCGGTTACGGCCGCGGCGAACTGAACCCGTGCAGCGACGTGGACATCATGTTCCTGCAAAAGGCGTCCACGAAGACGCCCACGCCCCAGGTCAACCAAGTGGTTCAGTCGATCCTCTACATGCTCTGGGACGTTGGGTTCAAGGTGGGGCATTCCACCCGGTCCATCCCCGGAGCGGTCAAGCAGGCCAATGCCGATCCGCTCTCGAAAACCGCCTTGCTGGAGGCCCGATTCATCGCGGGCGACAAGGCGCTTTTCGATTCCTTCAAGGTGGAATTCAAGCGGCGGTGCGTGCGCGGCTTCGAAGCCGCCTTCCTCGCCGAGCGCGTCATCAACCAGCGGGACCGCCATGAGAAATACGGCGGCAGCGTTTACATGCAGGAGCCGAACATCAAGAACAGTTGCGGCGGCCTCCGGGACTACCAGAACCTCCTGTGGGTCAGCTATTTCAAGGAGGGCGTTTCCACGACACAGGGGCTCGTCGAGAAAAAGCTGCTGCAGGAGGCCGAACGCCGCAAGCTCGAGCGCGCCTACGACTTCCTACTGCGGGTGCGCACCGAGCTCCACTACATCAACAAAAGGCCGACCGACGTCCTGGGCCTGAATTTCCAGCTCCAGATCGCCACCAAATTCCAATACACGAACAAGAATATCCTGCGCCGGGGCGAGGCGTTCATGAAGGATTATTACCAGCACGCCCGCGCGACCTACCACATCACCGAGCTGCTCTCGAACCGCCTCTGCGGCGCCCAGGAAAGGCCCGGCTTTTTCCGGTCGTTGATGCACCCCGAGAAAGAGGAGCATTTCGATGGCTTCCACAGCAAGGCGGGCGCGATCTACCCGGACTCGCGGGACATCTTCAACCAGGACCCGTTCCGGATGATGCGCATGTTTTTGCACGTCCAGCAGCGCGATCTCGTGCTCAGCCCCGAGATCCAGCAACTCCTCCTGCGCCGGCTGCATCTCATCGACCGGACCTTCCAGTACGCAAGGGCGAACCGGGAGACGTTCATCGCCATCATATCGCAGAAGGGCCGGGTCGGTCGCATCCTGCGCATGATGCACGAGGTCGATTTCCTGGGCCGGTATCTGCCGGAGTTCGGGCAGCTTACCTGCCTGGTGCAGCACGAGTTTTTCCATCGCTACACGGCGGACGAGCACACGCTGGTCTGCATCGAGAAGCTCGACCGCCTCATCGATACCGAGGAGCCGCGCATGGCGGACTACAAGGCGCTCTTTCAGCGGCTCGAAGACCCGTGCGTCATTTACCTCGCGCTCATCCTGCACGATACCGGCAAGGCTTCGAACGCCCGGTACCACGCGGAGGCGAGCGCGCTCTTCGCCCAGAAGGTCGCGGCCCGCCTGCAACTCTCCTCCGAGCGGCGCAAGACGCTCATCCTGCTGGTGGACAACCATCTCGTCCTCTCGAGCACCGCCCAGCGGCGAAACGTCGAGGATCCCGCCACCGTCGCCGAATTCGCAAACGTGGTGAAAACGCAGGCCGGCTTGAATGCGTTGATGCTGATGACCCTGGCGGACGGCCAGGGCACCGGCGACGAGAACTGGTCCGACTGGAAGGAATCCCTCGTCTGGCAGCTCTACCGCGGCACCACCCGGTATCTCGCGGACGGCGAGTCGTACTACCGCGAGCGGCAAATCCAGCGCGAGGACATCCGGCGCGCCACGGCCAAAAAGCTCACGCCCGGTTTCGCCGACGAGCTCGAGGCCCATTTCGAGTACATGCCCGACGCCTATTTCCAGAACTACTCGCCGGCGGATGTGGCGGCGCACATCCGGCTCTTCCGCTCGTTCCTGGAGGCGCGCTATTCCAGCGACGAGTTCTCGCTGGCGCCCGCCGTGCAGTGGGTCGCGCACCCAAACCAGGGACACAGCGAGGTCTGGATTTGCTCGTGGGATCGCAACGAGGTGCTGGCGAAGATCGCCGGCTCGTTCTCGGTGGCCCAGCTCAACATCCTCAGCGCCGACATCTATTCGCGCGGGGACAACCTCGTGCTCGACATCTTCCGCGTCTGCACCCCGAGGTTCGAGGCGGTATCCGACGAAAAGGAGATCGCGCAGGTCGGCAAACTGCTGAACGAGGCGCTCGGCCAGGAATCCTTCGACTTCTCACCGCTCCTGAAAAAGGCGAGACGCCGGCGGAACTACACGCTCTCGCAGGAGATCGACCTCTCGACGCGGATCGTCATCGATAACAATCTCCACCCCGTTTACAGCCTCGTTGAAATCCAGACGCCCGACCGCCTCGGGCTCCTCTACCACCTTCTCATGGGATTCGACGCCGCGGGCGTCAACATCGCCCTGTCGAGAATCACTACGGAGAAGGGCGCCGCCATCGACAGCTTCTACGTCACGAACTCGGAAGGCAAAAAAATCCGGTCGGCCGAGACCATCGCGGACCTCCAGAAAAGCCTGCAGCGTTCGGCGGAGAGCTGCGACTAGCCCTACTTGGCCCGAGTCGGCGTCTGCGGCCGGCCATGCCGGCCTCCGCGGTAAACCAGGGGAGCGAGCACTCCTGCAAGGTAGGCGAGGGAAACAGCGGCGAACACGGACGATACCAGTATGTGCACCATGCTGTTTTAGACAGCGCCCGCGGCGTTCTATTCAAAAAAAACGCTACATCCCACCCGAATGCCGCAGCATGTAGAGGGTGACCGCCCCCACTTTTTGGAGGCTCTCCGGGCTGAGTTTATCCAGCGTGTCGTCGGCGGTGTGCCAGTAGATGAAATTCAGGTCGATGAGGTCGATCGTCGGGATATGGGAGAGATTCAACGGCGTGTGGTCGTCCAGGATCGGGCTTCGGAAATAGGAGAAACTCTTGCGCACCCCCAGGGCGTCCGCAGCCGAGAAGACCTTTCGGGCCAGTTCCGGCGGGGAATCCGTGGGCAGGGCGATGTCCAAGTCCGTAGGGCCGATCATGTCCCAGAGGATGCCGTACTTGAATTGCCGGTTTCGGCCGGACTCGCGGAGCTGCTTTGCGTAGTAGCGGCTGCCGTAGAGGCCGTCCACCTCGGTGAATTGGAGCACCGCTTCCTCGCCGTCGAAGAACACCAGCTCGATTCGCCGGGCCATGGCGGGGTCCCGCGCCAGGACGCGCGCGAGCTCGATGAGGGCGCCCGTGCTCGACCCGCCGTCGTCCGCGCCGAGGAACTGGATGGTGTCGAAGATCTTCGTGTCGTAGTGGGAGGCGATGATGACGTCCTGGGCCGTGTCCGGCGCGGCTCCGGGGCTGCCGTTCCCGTAACGGGCGATGAGGTTCACGAACGTCACCGGCCCGCGCGGCGTGAGATCGGAAAACCGCTGCGGGGTGACCTGCCAGCCGTTCCCGCGCATGGCGTCCACGATATATTTCCTGGCCTTCTCCAGCGCCTCGGAGCCGGACGGGCGCGGCCCGAAATCGACGAGCCGCCTCACGTGCGCAAAGGCGGCGTCCCCCGAGAAATCCTTCCAGATTTCCTTCGGCGGAGGGGCCGCGGTCGGAGCGGGCGCGGGAGCTTCCGCGACGGGCGCGGATTCCTCCGCAGGAGCGGCCCCCTGGGGCGTCCCGGAGGTGGTCTGCGGCTTGTGGCCGCACCCGGCGCAGAAGAGGAGCAGGAGAGCGGCAGCGCCGCCGCCGCTACGTTTCATCGTTCGGCAGGCCGATGAGATCCAGGATGCGCTGGAGGTCGTCCGCGCCGTAGTATTCTACGTCAATATTGCCGCGTTTCTCGCCGTGGCGCACGGTGACGTGTGTCGCGAGGTGCTGCTGAAGCCGGTTTTGCAGGTGCTGGATCGCCGGGGTGTTCCCCGACCCCCCGGCGCTACCCCGCGCGGTGCGCGCGACGCCCTGGCGGGCAAAATGAGCGGCCACGAGGCGCTCGGCGGCCCGAACGGTGTGACTCTGGCGGATGATGGTCTCGGCAATGACCATCTGCTCGTCCTGCGATTTCACCGAGAGCAGCACTTTGGCGTGCCCGACCGAGATGCGGGTCTGCGTGAGCCAGCTCCGCACCTGCGGGTGCAGCTCCAGGAGGCGCATCGAGTTGGCGATGGATGCCCGGCTCTTGCCGACCTTCTGCGCGATGTCCTCCTGCTTGAGCCCGAACTCGTGCGCGAGCCGCGAGAAGGCGTGGGCTTCTTCGATGGGGTTCAGGTCTTCGCGCTGGATGTTCTCGATGAGGGCCAGCTCCAGCACCTCCTGGTCCGATGCTTCCCGCAGGATGACCGGCGCCTGGCTTAACCCGACTTCCATCGCGGCCCGCCACCTGCGTTCGCCCGCGATGAGTTCGTATTTTTCCCCGTTCCGGCGAACGATGAGGGGCTGGATGATGCCGCGCTCGCGGATGGATTCAATCAACTCCTGAAGGCGTTCGCCCCGGAACTCCGTGCGGGGCTGCAGAGGCGTGGGGATAATGTCCGAGAGGCCGACGTGCTGGATGCGTTCGCCGTGCTCGACAGCCGGCGTGGGCGACGCAACGCGGGGATTTATGAGCGCTCCGAGCCCTTTGCCTAATGCGACTTTCGCCATGGAGACGGCATAGTAACGGTTCGCGGATGAAACGCCACGAACAAATCCCGGTTTGCGCCGCTCGCGAGCCCGGCGTATGCCATGGCCGATGTTATTTGAAGCGCTCGAGCACATCGCCGACCGCGAGCCGCACGCGGCCCCGTTCAACATGGCGATGGACGAAACGCTCCTGCGCGGCCTGGCCCCGGAGATGCCCGCGATCCGCATCTACCGCTGGAGCGCGCCGGCCGTTTCTTTCGGTTATTTTGAAAGGGTCGCCGCCGCCCTGGAGGCATTCCCGGAGCGGGAGCCCGTGCGGCGGTGGACGGGAGGCGGCATCGTCCCCCATGGCTTTGTGGAAGCTGGAAGGGAGGACGTGACGTATTCGCTTCTCGTGCCCCCCGGCATGGCCCTGGCGCGGTTGACGCCCGGCGATTCCTACCGGCTCATTCACGCGGCCCTCCGCCGCCTGCTCGAGCGCGAGGGAATCGCGGGCTGCTCCCCCGCCGAACCGGGCCCGGAGGAGTCGCGGGCATGCTTCGAAAAGCCCGTGAGGCACGATATCGTCATCGGCCCGCGCAAGATCGCAGGCGCGGCCCAGCGCCGGACGAGGTGGGGGCTCCTGCACCAGGGGAGCATCCAGAACGTGCGTCTGCCGCCCCGCTTCGAAGACCTGCTTCCTGGCGCGTTCTCCGCCCACACGCGAGAGCGGTCGCCAACGGTGGCGGAAAAGGAAAAAGCCGTCGCGCTCGCGGCCGGGAAATACGCCGCGTCCGCTTGGACGCACCGCCGATAGAATCCGACTACGCCGCCTTTTCTTTTCTCGAGGAACGGGTCGGCGCTTCCGGCGGCAGCGCCAGGGCCTGCGAAGACCAATAGTCGATGATCTCCAGCGTCTGGAACCGGAAAACAATCAAGAGCGCGTCGTTCAGCGCGACGCCGATCTTCTTCGCGATCTGCTGCAGCGAAGAGGAGCCGTTGATGGCAGCCGCGAAGCGCGCCTCGACATCGTTCAACTTCAGGCGCTGCACGAGTTCGTAGCCGCGCTGGGTGTAGTTCGGGTTTCCGTTCGGGTCGGGCCGTTGCCGGGCGGTGAGCGCGTCGAACCTGACGTGGCGCAGGCAGGAGAGGAGCCAGTTCTCGGGATCCTCGGGGCCGGCGGGAAAACTGCGCGCGTATTCGGGAGCGGCGGCCATCTCTTCAAACTCGAAGTTCACCCTGCCCGCGGTGAAGATGTGGGCAAAGAGGCGCTGGCCGTGCTCGCGCGTGATCTGCACCACGTCGTCGTGCGGGAAGCCGCTGCGCGCCGCGAGGAAAAGGAAAAGGGGGCACCCGGAGACCCGCTGGTTGACCTGCGACTCGACGATGGCGCCAAGGTTCGACGAGGAAAGGATGACCGGCGAATCTTTCGTATAGAGCTCCGCGTTGCGCGTGGTGGCGAAAAGGAACCGCCCCTTCGCGAAAAACAATTCTATGGGGAACCGGTTCACGAAGACGCGTAGCGCGCCCGTGAGTTGGTCGCCGCAGGCCATCTTGATGGCGGAACGAACGGAAAAGAAGACGCTGTGCCCGGAGAAGACGATGCGGGAGGCATCCCGCAGGAGCAGCGAGGCCGAGGGGTGCGGCTTCGGCTTGGCCGCTTCCAGCTCCGCGGCGACCGCGGAAAGGATCGCCTCGGAATCCGCCGGCCGGGCGATGGTAGTGACCACGTTGCGGTATTTGCTCTCGAGCCCCTTCGCTTTGCCGTTGCCGGAAAGGATGATAACCGGCACCTGGGCCGTGAGCGGGTCATTCAAAAGGCGGTGGCACATCGCGTCGCCGTCGATGTCCGGCAGCGAGTCATTGAGAAGGATCACGTCCGGCTCAGCGACGTTGAAGCGTTCGAAGCCCTCCGCGCCGCGCGCCGCCAGGAGCACGTCGGAGTCCGGAAAACGGCTCAGCAGGTGGGTTTCGCTGAGCTTCGGAACCAGCAGGCTATCGTCGATGAGTAGAATTTTATATGGCATTTCTAGAAAGCCCAATGAGAACAGGCCAGATTACGGAATGGCAATGTAAAGTCAATCAAAGTAAATGATGAAGGGGCGCGACAAACGCCCTAAAGTCTTCCGCTATGAGTTCACCCGTCCGTGTCCGTTTCGCCCCATCGCCCACCGGTTTCCTGCATGTCGGCGGCGCGAGGACGGCCCTTTTCAACTGGCTTTTTGCGCGCCACACGGGCGGGACGTTCGTCCTGCGGGTCGAAGATACGGACAAGAACCGGAACAGCTCCGAGGCCGTCCAGGTCATCTACGACGGCCTCCGCTGGCTGGGGCTCGACTGGGATGAAGGGCCGGAGGCCGGAGGCGAGTTCGGGCCTTACTTTCAGAGCGAACGCCACGCGATCTACGAGAAATACCTCGGCAAGCTGACGGCGGCGGGAAGCGTTTACGAGGATAACGGCTCCATCCGTTTCCGTTCGCCCCGGAAACCCGTGGAAGTGAACGACGAAGTCTGCGGCCGGATCGTCTTCGACCGCGCGATGGAGCCGGACATGACGATCCGCCGCCCGGACGGCTCGTGGATTTTCCATTTCGTCAACGTCGTCGATGACATCGAGATGCGGATCACCCACGTCATCCGCGGCGAGGATCACCTCTCGAACACGCCCAAACACATCGAGCTCTACGACGCCTTTGGCGCGCCGCCTCCCCGGTTCGCGCACATCCCGCTCATCCTGAACCGGGACGGCACCAAGATGAGCAAACGCGACCAGGGCGCGAGCCTCGGAGGCTACCGGGAACAGGGGTACGCGCCGGAGGCGGTGCGGAATTACCTCTGCCTCCTCGGCTGGTCGCCGAAGGACAACCGGGAAAAGATCGACATCGAGGAGGTCATATCGCTGTTCGACCTTGAGAAGGTGAACCGCCGAAACGCCGCGTTCGACCTCGACAAATGCTATTGGCTGAACGGCCAGTACCTCGCCCAGATGACCCTGGAGCGGTTCAAGGAACTGAGCCTCCCTTTCATCGCGGCGGCCGGGATCGATTTCGGAAGCGACGCGGCCCTGCTCCCGGTGCTCGCCATCGTGAAGGAGAAGATCAAGCACTTGAACGAGGCGCCTCGCTGGGTCGATTATTTCTTCACCGAGGACTACGCGTTCGATGAGGAGAGCGTGGAGAAGACCCTGCGCAAACCGGGCGCGCTGGACAAGCTCGGCCAGCTCGCCTCGCGCTACGACGCCCTGGCGCCCGGGGACTGGACGAACGCCTCCCTCGAGACGGCATTGAAAGGCCTGGCGCAGGAACTCGGTTGCAAGACCGGCGACCTCATCCACCCCGCGCGCGTGGCGGTGAGCGGGCGAAACGTGGGCCCGAGTCTCTACCACATGCTCGAGGTGATGGGGAAAGAAAAGGTGCTGCTCCGGCTGCGCAGGACCGCCGGGCGCTTCCGCGCATGAACCCGGACTGTTACGACTTCGCCGCCCTGCAGCATTGGCGCGAAGCGACCGCGGGAGAAGCGCCGCCTCTCCGCCTCTCGGTATTTGGAGACCCGGTGGCGCATTCCGCTTCGCCCCCCATGCACAACGCGGCCCTGGCCAAATGCGGGATCGACGCGCGCTACACCCGCATACGCATCCGCCCGGAGGAACTCGCCGCCGCGCTGCGCCTGCTGCCCGTGGCCGGTTTCATCGGGACGAACCTTACGCTCCCGCACAAGACGGCAGCGCTCGCGCTTCTCGACTCGGTGGACGACCATGCGCGGAAGATCGGCGCGGTGAACACGGTCGTCGTCGAAGGCGAAAAACTGGCCGGCTTCAACACCGATGGCCCGGGATTCGTCCGTGCCGTCCGCGCCGAATTTGGAGTCGATGTCAGAGACCTGCGGGTCCTGGTTCTGGGCGCGGGCGGCGGCGCAGGAAGGGCGATCTCGCTGCAATGCGCGATGGAAGGGTGCGACCGGCTCGTGCTCGTAAACCGGACTTTCGAGAAAGCGCGCCTGCTCGCGCAGGAGCTGGAGCCGTACTTCAAGCGCACACGGCTCGTCGGCCCCGTGCAGCGCCTCGAGGCCGTGCCATGGGAGGACGCCCTCCTCAAGCGCCAGCTCGAAAACATCGACCTCGTCATCAACGCCACCTCCGTCGGCATGAAGCGCACGGACGCGCGCCTGCTCCCAAGCGCGATCCTCACCCCAAGTCTCCTGATCTACGACACCATCTACACGTCGAGCCGCACCCCTCTCCTCCTCGCCGCGGACGAAGTGGGCGCCCGCGGCGCGAACGGCCTCTCGATGCTGCTTCACCAGGGCGCTCTTGCGTTTGAAATATGGTTCGGGCGCGAGGCGCCGCTCGAAGAGATGCGGGCCGCGCTCCTGAAGCGATGAATTACGATTACGACGCGGTCGTCGTCGGCGCCGGACCGAACGGATTGGCCGCCGCGATCACCATCGCACGCAAGGGATTTTCGGTGCTCCTCATCGAAGCGCGCGACACCATCGGCGGGGGCGCGCGGACGGAGGAACTCACGCTCCCCGGGTTCCGTCACGACACTTTCTCGGCTGTCCATCCCATGGCGGCGGCCTCCCCCTTTTTTCGCCGGCTGGACCTCGCGAAGCACGGCATGGAATGGATCCAGCCCGCCATTCCCCTGGCGCACCCGCTCGAGTCTGATTCGGTGACCCTGGAACATTCGGTCGCAGCCACCGCCGAGAACCTCGGCCGCAGGGACGGCGCGGCGTACCGGCGCCTCATGGAGCCGCTGGCAACCCAGTGGCAGCAGATTTTCGCCGAGATCCTCCAGCCGCTCACGCGCATCCCCAGGAACCCGGTCGCGCTCGCCCGGTTCGGGCTCCCGGCCCTCCTCTCCGCGCGCGGACTCGTCGGGATGCAATTTCGCGGAGCGCGGGCCCGGGCGCTCTTCGCCGGCCTGGCCGCGCACTCGTTCCTGCCCTTGAACGCGATCGCCTCCGCATCTTTCGGCCTGGTGCTCGGCATGGCGGGGCACGCGGTGGGCTGGCCGATTCCGAAAGGCGGCGCGCAACGGATCTCCGATGCGCTCGGGGCGTGCCTTCTCGAGGCCGGAGGAACCATCCAGGTGGACAGAACCATCGGGAACCTCCGCGAGTTGCCGACCGCGCGCGCGACCCTGCTCGACCTCACGCCGCGGCAGGTCGTCCGGGTTGCGGGCGAGCGGCTGCCGCGCGGGTACCGCGAACGGCTCTCAAAATTCCGCTATGGGCCGGGCGTCTTCAAGCTGGACTACGCTCTCTCCGAGCCGATCCCGTGGCTTGCGGAGAGCTGCAGGCGCGCGGGGACAGTCCACCTCGGAGGCTACTTCGCGGAGATCGCCGCATGCGAGAAAAGCGTCTCCAGGAACCAGCACCCTTCGGAGCCGTTCGTGCTCGTCGCCCAACCCAGCGTCTTCGACCCGACACGCGCCCCGGAGGGCCGGCACGTCGCGTGGGCCTACTGCCACGTGCCGAAGGGCTCCTCGTTCAACATGGTGGAACGCATCGAGCGCCAAATCGAGCGGTTCGCTCCCGGCTTCCGCTCCACGATCCTGGAAAAGAGCGTCCTCACCACGAAAAACCTGGAGGACCGCAACGCAAACCTCGTCGAAGGCGACATAAACGGGGGCTCCACGGATTTCCGGCAGCTCATCGCCCGGCCTGTCTTGAGCCTGAACCCTTACAAGACTCCTCTGAAAGGGCTGTATATCTGTTCCTCCTCGACTCCGCCGGGCGGCGGGGTGCACGGCATGTGCGGCTATAACGCCGCGAAAGTCGCGCTCCGGGACGTGCTGTCCTGAGATCAAAATTTTTTCACGTTACGAAAATATTATTGTTGCGTTACCGATTGAATTTACCTACCTCTTGTAGGACATTCACCGTCAGAACAAAGAGGGTCCTGTCCGATAAATCACTCCAATTGAGAGCCGTAGTTATGAAAAAACATACATTCCCATGTCTCCTCGCAACCCTGCTGGTCCTGGCCGCTTCGATCGCCGGCCCCTCCAGAGCCCTCGCTGATAACCTCAAGTTGTTCATTTTTGCCGGCCAGGCGAGCATGGCGGGGACGGGCAAGGCGGGCGACCTGCCCGAAGGGCCTGTGGATCTCCGCGCGCCTCAAAAGGATGTCCTCTACGCGGCATACGACTCGAAGATAGGCGGCGGGTTGCTGGAGGCCACCGGTTCGTCGGCGAACCCCTGGACGGCGCTGCAGCCTTTGAAAGAGACGTTTGGCCCGGAAATCGAATTTGGCCGCACGATCGTGGAGAATCTTCCCCAACAGCACATCGCCATCGTTAAAGTCGCCGTCTCAGGGGCGAACTTGGCGGAACATTGGCTGCCGGACGCCAAAGCGGGCCCCAAACTTTATTCGGCGATGGTCGATTTCGTCCGCGACGCGATTGCGCGGCGGGAGAAGGCCGGAGACACCGTCGAGGTGGCCGGGTTCATCTGGTACCAGGGCGAGTCCGATGCGCACAGCGAAAAGATGGCGGCCGCTTACGGCGAGAACCTTTCGCGCCTGTTCGCCCGGGTTCGCGCCGATTTTAAGAGTCCGGATCTCCCGATCGTCGCGGTGCGCATCGGAATACGGGAGCGCAACGCCGGGCAATTCGAGAGCCGGGTCCGCACCGCAATCGAAACTGTGTGCAGCACGGAGCCGCATACAGCCTGGGTGAGCGTGGATCGCCTTCCCCTCGCCGATGGCAAACACCTCGACTCAGCGGGCCAGCTCGAAGCGGGGCAGCGCCTCGCCGCAGCCTGGCTGAAATTGGTCGGAACCGGCAGCGGCCATGCCACCGCCGCCGCCTCCAGCGCCCAGTAAATTCCCGCGGGACCGGCCGGCCACGCGCTTTTCGCGGACGCTACTTGCCGAGAAGCCGCCGGCGGAGTTTGTCCAGCGCGGCTTGGGATGCAAGAGACTTGAAAGTGCCGCGGTCGGTTGGGAATTGGTGGCGGCTCACCTCGGGCTCCGCCTCGGGTGAAGCGAGGCCGATGTAAACCGTGCCGACGGGTTTTCCTTCCGTGCCGCCGCCAGGCCCGGCGATGCCCGTGAGAGAGAGCGCGTAGTCCACCCCGCACAGCCGCCGGGCGTTGGCGGCCATGGCGGCGGCCACTTCCGCGCTCACCGCGCCGTGGGCGGCGAGAAGCGCCTCGTCGATTTGGAGCGAACGCGACTTCGCGCGGTTCGAATAAGTCACCAGGCCCTCCATGAAAACCTCGGAAGAGCCCGGCACATTCGTCACCTGATTGGAGACATAGCCCCCGGTGCAAGATTCGGCGAGGGCGAGCCGGGCGCCGCGTCCTATAAGGAGTTCCACCACGACCTGTTCGAGGGAGCGGTCGTCGGAGGTCGCGAGATTCTCGCCGAGCGCCGCGGTGATGATGGCATCCGCGCGGCGGAGCATATCGGGCGTGCCGATGCATCGCACGTCCACCGCGCCCGGCCTCGCGCAATAGCCGAGCTCGATCCCTTCGATGGCCAGAATCTCCTTTCCGATTTTGTCCTCGACGACCGATTCGCCGATGCCGACGACCCGGTAGAGGCGGCGCTCGGTCACGTCCCCCGCCGGGAGGATGCGGCGCAGGATCGGCGCGACCGCGGAGGCAAACATCGGCTTCAATTCGCGGGGCGGCCCGGGCAGGAGAAAGAGGTGCGGTAACCCCGCTTCCTTTGGAAAATAGAGCCCGGGAGCCGTGCCGTTCGCATTCGCGAGCACGGTGGCGCCGCGCGGAACATCCGCCTGCCGCTTCACGCGTTCCGTCATCGTGAAGCCGCGCCGGGCGAACCGCGCCTCGATGGAGGCGAGAACCTCGGCGTCCAGCGCGAGGGGACGCCCGAGAAGCTCGGCGACGAGGTCGCGCGTGATGTCATCCGTGGTCGGCCCGAGGCCGCCTGTGACGAAAACGAGGTCGGCTCTCGTGAAGCTCTCCACGAGCGCTTCGCGGATGGCGTCGCCGTCCGGCACGGTGACCTGGCGTTGAATCCGCAGCGGGAATAGCTCCTGGGCGAGGAAGGCGAGGTGCGAGTTGATGACGTTCCCAAGCAGCAGCTCCGTCCCGGTATTGATGACCTCAACGCGCATGGCAGGGGCCGCGGTTCACGCCTCGTCGGGGATCTCCAGCCGCCCGGCGTCGCTCCACAAATCCTCGAGGCTGTAGAAGGCCCGCTTCTGCTCGTGGAAGATGTGGACGATCACGTCCTGGTAATCGATAACGATCCACTGGCTCAGCGGGTATCCGTCCACCGCGAGCGGCCGGACGCCGTGATCCTTCTTCAGCCGATCCTGGATTTCGCCCGCGATGGCCTTCAGGTGCGGCTCCGAAGTGCCCGAGCAGATGACGAAGAAATCCGTGAACGACGAGAGGCCGCGCAGGTCGAGCCCGACGATGTCCTCGGCCTTCTTGCTCGCGGCGAATTCCACGCAGAGCATTGCGAGCGCTTCGGTTTTAATGCAATGGCTCCGTGTAGAGGGCGTGCTCGCGGATGATCTCGCGAACGGCTTCCGGCACCAGATAGCGGATCGATTTTCCTGCGGCAGCGCGGGCGCGGATCTCCGTGGCGGAAATCTCGATGCGCCGCTCGACGGCGATGTGCGAGGGTGCGGGCCGCGCTTCGCCGCGGGTGAAGACGACGAACCTCGCCATGAGCTCAAGCTCCTCGATCCGATGCCACATGGACAGATCGGCGCTATTGTCGCCCCCGATCAACACGTAAAGTTCGGCATCCTCGAACCTCTCCTCCATCAACAACACGGTGTCAATGGTGTACGAGGGGCCGCCCCTTCGGATTTCGCAGTCATCCATCTCGAAACGCGGCTCCCCGGCGATGGCCGCGGCGATCATCCCCGCGCGGAGGGCGGGGGGCGCGGGCGTCCAGGCCGCCTTGTGCGGCGAGATGAAGTTCGGGATGAATACGACCCGCTCGAGCCCGAGCGTTTCCAGGGCGGTGCGCGCCAGAATAAGGTGGCCGTGGTGGATGGGGTCGAACGTGCCGCCATACAGGCCGATCTTCCGGAGACCTTCGAACGCCTCTTCGTCTTTCACGCGATCCTAGTAGAGGAGATACTGCGACCTCTCGGCGTCGAACCTCTGGATGCTCGGCAGCCAGCTATTGACGATCCGCGGCACCGGCACGCCGGTCTCGATCTCCGACCGGACTCCCGTGCTCCCGTAACATTTGTAGAACATCTCGAGCTTCGAGGGGGAGCGCTCGAACAGGTCGGGCCGCGACGCCGCGTTCGCATACGCGAGGATATACATCCCGAGCGCGGACAGGTTCGCCTCGGAGTGCGGGTCGATGCGGATGCGCGCACCCTGGAAGCCGTCCCTGTAGTAATCCGTGAACGCCACTCCCTCGAAATTCAAAGCGCGCAGGGACGCGGTGAAACGCGGTCCGTCCAGCCATTTCGCGGCGACGATCTCGAAAGGTTCGGAGCCGCCGATGCCGATCTCGAGTCCGGCGAGCTCGCCGATGATTCCAGTCACCACATAGTAGAAGGGCGACATCGCGTAAGGGACGTTCGGGGAGGTCGGAACCCAGCGCAGCCCGGTATCCGGCCACGTCATCTGCCGGTGCCAGCCGCGCATGGAGATGACGGTGAGCGCGCACCGGGGCCGCACCCAGCCCATCCCGTTCGCCATGCGCGCGAGCTCCCCCACCGTCATCCCGTGGACATACGGGACAGGGAGCTGGCCCACGAAAGAAATCCACCGGGCCTCGATGGGCGGGCCTTCGATCCGCATGCCGCCAAGCGGGTTCGGCCGATCCAGCACGACGAACGGGATGCGGCTCTCGCCCGCGGCTTCCATGCACTTCACCATCGTGCTCACGTAGGTGTAGCTGCGGCTGCCGATGTCCTGCATGTCGAAGACGAGCACGTCCAGCCCGGCCAACATCTGCGGCGTCGGCTTCCGGGTCGGCCCGTAGAGCGAATAGACGGGCAGGCCCGTCAGCGAGTCCCGGTGCGACGCCACATACCGCCCGGCCAGTTCCACGCCGTCCAGGCCGTGCTCGGGGCTGAACAGCGCCACGAGCCGGAAATTCCTCGCGTGCCTCATGACGAGCCGCGTTTTCACGCCGCGTGAATCCACCCCGGTCTGGTTCGTGACGAGGCCCACGCGTTTGCCCTCAAGGATCGAGAAACCTTCCCGCTCCAGCACATCCGTCCCGAGCTCCACCTGGGCGTATGCGCGGAAGGCTGCGGCGGCTGCAAGAACGAAAAGGAGAAAAAATTTCTGTTGTGGGCGGAGCATCAAAACTAGATTGCAGAGTAATGGGGCCACCTACAACCGGTCAACTCTTGCTGACGGGCGTGCCCGGCCCGGAGCTCGACGCCGGCGCCGCGAAGCTCTTCCGGGCGATCCAGCCGGGCGGCTACATCCTTTTCGGGCGAAACATCCGGACGGCAGTGCAACTGCGGAAGTTGATCGACGATCTGCGCGACCTCAGCGACTTGGAACCGATCATCACCATCGACCAGGAAGGCGGCCGCGTCTCGCGCCTGCGGTTGATCGGCTCGGAACCGCCAAACGCCCACCAGCTCCGCATGAGGAACGACCCTGCGCTCATCCGGCGGCATGGGTCGCTCACCGGCAGGCTGCTCCGGCTGTTTGGATTCAACCTCGATCTTTGCCCGGTGCTCGACCTTTCCTTCGACGACGAGGCCGATAATTCCCTCCGGGGCCGCTGCTACGGCGGAACGGTGGAGGACGTCAACCGCCTGGCGGCCGCTTTCAACGATTCTCTTCGGGCCGAGGGCGTCGCGAGTTGCGGCAAACATTTCCCCGGATATGCCTGCGCGGCGCTCGACCCGCACGAGGAGCTCCCTGTTATCAATAGGACGCGGGCCGAACTGGATGCGGAGGAGTTGGCAGTGTTCCGGCATTTCGTCCCGACCGTGGACAGCATGATGATCTGCCACGCTTCCTACCCGCATCTCGACCCTGCGGGGACGCCGGCTTCCCTCTCGCGCCCCATCCTCACGGGCATCCTCCGCGAGGAGTTCGGGTTCGCAGGGCTCGTGATGACCGACGACCTGGACATGGGCGCCATCCTGAACCATTACGGGCTGGACGATACCATCCGCATGGCGCTCGAAGCGGGAAACGACCTGGCCATGATCTGCCACCGGGTGGAATCGCTCGAGCGCGCGAAGAAGGTGCTCGACTCCGGCCTGCCGGGCAAGGCCCTGGACCGCGCTCTGGAGCATGTGGCCGTTTTCAAGGAAAAGCTCGCACCCCCGGCCCCTTTCTCGGAGGATGCGTTCCGCCGCCTCGATGGCGAGGTGTGGCAGCTGCGGGTGGACACCCTCGGCGCGGAGGCGGCCGCGCTGCGCAGCCCGGAGGACGGAAAGCGTTCGCCGGTCGAAATTTACTGAGATTCAAACACGACTCCCCACATGCTAGAAGCGATAGAGCAACTCCTCGTCCTCCAGGAACGCGACCGCCGGATCCGGACATTGAAACAGGAAATAAAGCTCGCGCCCCAGGAGCAGGCGTCGCTGGAGGGCAGGCTGGCCACCGGCAGCGCGACGCTCACGAGCGCCAAGCTGCGCGCGAAGGAGATCGAGGTGGAAAAAAAGAACCTGGAGCTGCAGGCGCAGGCGAAGCGCGACTCCATCCTCAAGTTCAAGACCCAGCAATTCCAGACCCGCAAGAACGAGGAGTTCCAGGCGCTGAGCAACGAGATCAAGCGGTACGAGGGCGACATCCAGACGATCGAGGATCGCGAACTGGACGTCATGGAAGAAGCCGAGAAAGCCAGGGTCGCGACGGCGGCGGGCGAAAAGGAACTCGGCCAACTGAAGTCCAGTGTGGAGCGCCAGCTTGCCGATCTTGCGCAAAAAACGCGCACGATCGAGACCCAACTTCAGGAGCTGGAGAAGGAGCGCGCCGACCTGGCGAGCCGCGTGGAGGAAGACCTTCTAACCCGCTACGAACGCCTCTTCGCCAGCAAGGGCGACGCGGCGGTGGTGGCGCTCGATCACGAAGTCTGCATGGGCTGCCACATGAAGATCACCACGCAGACCGCGGTGCGCGTGAAGAGCGACCGGGAGATCATGAATTGCGACCAGTGCGGCCGCATCCTTTATTACGAGGGGTAGGGGCCTCGGCGCGCCTTAACCTGGCGCCGCGGAAGGATCGTGGACGATGTCGAAGCGGGCGGCGACTTCGCCGAGCTTCGATTCCTTGACAGGGGCGAAGTCCACAGTCACCAGGTCCCGCTCTTTCCCGTCGATGCCGTTGTAAACGCCGTCGCGCGCGTTGCCCGCGTCGCCCTTGATGAAGAGCTGCGTCGTCCACGGCTCGTTCCCCTGCCGCTTTACCTTGAAATGGATATGCGGCGCGGGCCGGCCGCCATACGGGATGGGCTTGATCGTGCGGAAATAATATTCGCCCGTGGAACCGGTAAGGAAACGGCCAAAGCCCTGGAAATTCGCGTCGAACTTGCGCTCCTCGCCCCGTTCCTGGAGGTAAACCCCGTCGGCGTCCACCTGCCATATCTCGACCAGGGCGTTCCGGATCGGGTCGCCCCGTCTATCCAGGACGCGGCCGCTCAGGTGCGTGACCTCGCCGACGGCGGGGGTGATCGCGTCATTGACGATCAGGAGATCGTTATCTGTATCCAGCGGCATCTTGCGGGGGTAGAACGGCCCTTCCGTGACCCACGGGGTCTCGCGCTCCAACTGCTCCGCAAAGGCGCCGCGCACGGTGAAGAAGCCGGCGGCAAGGCCGGCCGTGTGGAGGAAACGGCGGCGGGAGAAACTCGCATCCTGCATGACGCTTACTCTACCTGCGTTTCGCGCTTTTCGCAACGGGAGCCGGCCATTCCGCGCCAGGCGAAAAACAGGAAGGCCGCGCACGCCGCCAGCATCGGGAGCAGGCTCAGGCGGCTCTCGGGGAAAAGCAGCTCGCCGGCGTTAAAGGAACTCCACCGGGTCTGCGGCGTGAATGGCTCGAAAAGGTGGTAGAACGACCCTTCATACGCGCCCACGGGGTTGACGGAGACTGGGCCGCGGAAGGTCGCCAGCAGGAAAGGCTCCTTGTCCGAACGGCGGATATCCTCCACCAGGGGCGCCCTCTCCCGGGCGCGATCCGCAGGCGCCGCCTCCTCGCGATCCAACTCCTGCTCGACGAGCCGGTTCAGGATCGGCCACGCGTGGCCCATCCAGAAGATCGGGAGCGTGTATTCGGTCAGCGGGCTGTAGGCGTAGTCGGGCCGGCCGTCCACCATCGCGACGCTTCCGACGCCCGCGGGGCTCTCCACGTCCACGGCGGTGATCATGAGTTGGAAGAAGATCGACACCGCCGAGAGGAGCCAGCCGATCCTCGGAAGGCGGTCGAAGGCGAACACCAGCGGCAACGCCAGGAACGGCACGGCAGGGCCCAGATAGCGCGGCTCCGAACAGAAACCGCCGTGGTAGCCGTTAAAGCAGCAGTTCACGAAGAAGAAGAGCCCAAAGATGGACGCGAAAAGCCATTTCTCGGCCGCGAGCGGCTTCGGCAGCCGCCACCAGCCGTACGCGCCCATAAGCAGGACGGGCGACGTGTAGAAGATGCCGCGAAACGGTGAGACGAGGAGAACCGCGGCGACATACGGGTTCGGCAGGGCGAACATCCCGAGAAAGCCGCCGCTCTGCACCTTGAAAAGCGGATCCTGGAAATTGGTATTCAGGGCGAAGGGCGAGTGAAAACAGATCTGGCCGTAGGCGCAGATCACCGCGAACGGCCCGGCCACGCCGAGGGCGAACGCGGCCAGCGAGCGCCCCCGCGGGCTTCCGGCGCTTTCGCGCGCCAGCATAAAGACCGCCAGCATCGCGACCACGGGCGCGGCGATGTAGTTGGTGATCGACGCGAGGCCCGCGAGCAGGCCCGCGGTCCACACGGCAGCCGGCCCGGCGAGGCCGCGCGACGCTTTCAGGATCAGGTAAAACGCGCCGAGCAGCGCGGTCGCGGTGAGGTTCTGGTCGAACAGGAGCGTCGCATACGGGAAGAACATCGTGCCGAACGCAAATGCCAGGGTCGCCCCAAACGCGGCGCGGGGCCGCCCGGGCAGGAGCAGGGATGCGGCGAGGAGGAAGAGGACGCAGCCCGCGGCGGACACGAGGCCGACGCTGAGGACGGAGGTGAGCCACTCGTTGCCCGTGAGCACCCGCCAGTCATCCGGGTTCAGCCCCGCCGCATTTTCGACGGCGTGGAGCAGGACAGTACGCGGGCAGCGCGAGGAACGACGTGCCGGGCGGCTTGTTTGGATGAAAATGGCCGTCAAAAAAGGCGACATCGCCCGATGCCGCGTTTACCTCGAGGGAGAGCGGCTTGCGCGCGTCGTCCGGGGCGAGGTCGAGGCCGTTTACCGGATGCAGATCCCATTGGTGGCCCGTCCACGCGAGGCGCTTCGGCCCGTCGCTCGCGGTAAAATCGCCATTGCGAACCTGGGCGCGGCTGAGGACCGCGTTCCCCCCCTGGGCGGAGTAAACCAGGAAATCGTCGATCGTGAAGACGCGCTCCTCGGCCATGGCCCGCACCATCGCGAAACGGGTGTTCTGGTTCCAGCCCCCGCCCTGGTGAAACCACGCGTAGGCCGTGAACGCGGCGAGAAAAATAAAGACGAGCGAAGCCCTCGAAAGCGGCGCGGCCTCCTTCACAGCAATCCCGAAATGATATTGATGCTGAGCGCCAGGATGACCGTGTTGAACGCGAAAGAGATGAGCGCGTGCAGGAGCGCGAGGCGCCGAATCCGCTTCGAGGAGATCTGCACGTCGGAGACCTGGAAGGTCATCCCGATCACGAACGAGAAATAGGTGAAGTCGAGGTAATCGGGCGTCTTGTCGCCACCGGGGAAGTCGAGGCCGCCGCAGGGGTCGCAGTCCGGCCCTTCCTCCGGCCGCAGGTAAAAGAGGTGCGCATACCGCAGGGTAAAGACCGTGTGCACGAGCGCCCAGGAACAGAGCACGGTGCTGATGGCGAGCACCACGTGCTCGGTCGCGCGGCCCTTGGAAAGCTCCTTCACCGTCCCGAGCAGATAGCCGAGCGCGAAGAGGCTGGCGCACGCCGCGAAGATGACCGCGAGAAAGATGACGGTGTAGCTGGAGTCCTGAAGCCGGGCGGTGCGCCGGACTTTGCTGGGGTCGGCGGTGATGATCGTCGTCCACGCCAGCGCCAGGGTCGAAGCGCCGAACGCGTCCCACGCGATGATGAGGCGGAACGGGAGGATGTGCCTGCCGGGCAGCAGGACAAAAACGGCGAACGCCGCCGCGAGGGCGATCGCGGAGCGATGGTGTGCATCCAGGCTTTTGATTCGGTCGAGCATGACTCCGCGAAGCGGCGAGAGCGATTCAACAGGTACCGCGCTGCTCTTGCAAGCGGCCCGCGGGGAACGCTTTCAATTTGTCTTTGACGCTCGGGGCAAAGGCGGATGTAAATCACCGCATGAAATCTGCTCTGTGCCTACAGGTAGCCCTCCTGTTATCCCTTTCACCGATGGCAAGTTTTGCCCAGCAGCCTTCCCCGGAACCAGCCGGTTCGCCGGCGGCGCAGCCCGCGCCCGCCCGCCCGAAGATCGCGTACAGCTCGGCGCATGTGGACGGAAAATACATCGCGCTGACCTTCGACGACGGCCCGCACCCGAAGCTGACGCCAAAGCTGCTCGACCTGCTGGCCGCGCGCCACATCAAGGTGACCTTCTTCCTCATCGGCGAAAACGTGAAGGCGCACCCGGAGCTCGCGAAGCGGGAGATCGACGAAGGGCACGTGGTGGGCAACCACTCCTGGAGCCATCCGAACCTGCGCAAGCTCTCCGACGACAAGGTGCGGAGCGAACTGCAGCGCACCAACGACGTCATCAAGGACGCCATCGGGGTGACGCCCGCACTGATGCGGCCCCCGTACGGCGAACTGAGCGCCGCCCAGGCCGTCTGGGTCAACAGGGAATTCGGTTTCAGGATCATCCGCTGGGATGTCGATCCGAACGACTGGAAGGACCCCGGCCCGAGCGTCGTCGCGGCCCGCATCCTCTCCGCGACGCGGCCGGGATCGATCATCCTCTCGCACGACATCCACGCTGGAACGGTGGCCGCGATGCCGTTCATCATCGATAGCCTGCTGGCGAAGGGGTACCAGTTCGTCACCGTGCCCGAACTGCTGGCGATGGACAAACCGCATGCGAAGAAAGGTGCGGAGCCGGTGGTGGCGGGTGAAGCGTCCCCCGCTATGTCACCCCGCTCAAGCGCGCCTGCGTCCGGGCCCTCCCCGACACCCTAGGCTGGAAGCGGCTCCAATCCTCAGTCCGACGCGAAAGGAGAGGCCGTCGCCTAGTCCGTGATCTCGACGGGCGTGCCCACTTTCACCTTCTCGTAAATCCTCGGCGCGATGTCCGGGGGCAGCCGCACGCAGCCGTGGGAGGCGGCGTAGCCCGGCAGGATGCCGACGTGCATGCCGACGCCCTCGGCGGTGAGCCGCAGGAACCAGCGCATGGGCGCCCCTTCAAAATGGGTGCCCGCCGGGGCGGCGTCAATCTTCGCACTCACCCCCGCGCGGATGATGCGGCCATGCGAATCCACGAAGTTGCCATAGATATTCGAGTGGTGACTCGGATCCTTTTCGAGCACGGTGAACTTTCCCTTGGGGGTCGGCCTCGCGGCTTTGCCGGAGGAGATGGGGGTGTCGAGCGCGGTGACTTCGTCGAGCATAAGGTACGCCCGCTGCCGCGAGAGAGAAACGAGGATGTGGGCGTTCGCGGGCGTGACCTGGTCCATGACGCGCGCCGATATGACCGGCGGATCCTGCATGTAGATCAACTCCGCCGCCTTTTTCATCGGCGCTGGGCGAAACGTGTATTGCACCGGGGCCCCCGCCATGCAGGACGCTCCGGAACCGGCGGTGAAGAGCAATCCAAAGCCAAAGATGCGCAGGATGCGGGGAAGGTCGAGGCTCATGGACAAGAGCCGCAGAGTATAAAGGAAACGGGTACGCCCGGGCAACAGGAATCGGGGTTCGGAGCGGCTTGCCGGCCCGCTCCGCTATTACAACGCTTGCTTCGGGGCGCGTTCGTGAGACGATGCGATTGGCAAATCGGCCAGTGGTCGGAGGTGCGGCAGTATGGATGGAGAGGAGCGGCATGGAAAGAATTCGTGTGGTTTTGGCGGACGATCATGGACTGGTGCGCGCGGGCATACGCGCGCTCCTGGAGAAAGTGAGGCTCGTCACCGTCCTGGGGGAGGCCCGCAATGGGAGAGAGGCGCTGGCGCTTATCAAATCCCTCTCACCCAACGTGGTGTTGATGGACGCCGTCATGCCGGAGCTCAACGGCATCGATGCGACCCGGCACGCCGCGCTCGATTTTCCGGACGTGAAGGTCATCGTGCTCTCGGTATATTCCGCCGAGGATTTCGTATTGAGGGCGCTCCAGGCCGGCGCGGCCGGTTACATGCTGAAGGACTCGAGCCCGAGGGAGCTCGAACTGGCCCTGAAAGTCGTGATGCGCGGCGAGCGGTACCTCAGCCCCACCATCTCCCCACACCTGCTCGACCGCTACGTGGCGAAAGTCGGCCCCGGCGGAAGCCCGCTGGACCTTCTCAGCCCGAGGCAGCGGGAGATCGCGCAGCTCATCGGCGAGGGGAACACGACCAAGGAGATCGCCTTCATGCTCGAGCTGAGCCCCAAGACGGTGGAAGCGCACCGCTCCCAACTCATGGCGCGGCTCGGCATCCGCGACGTGCCCGGGCTCGTGCGCTGGGGAATACGGACGGGGCTGGTCGAGGCCGGGATTTAACGGAGTCGGGACCCGCGGGTCAACCGTCGAGAACCTCGGCTACCGCCCGGCGGAGGGCGTTGCGCAGGACGGGCTTGCTGAGCACGCGGTTGAGATCCTTCGATTTCTCCAGCACCTCGGGGGCCTCGGTGAAGCCCGTGACCAGGATGACGGGGCACGCGCCTTCCGCCCCTTTCACGGCGCGGGCGAGCTGCGCCCCGCTCATGCCGGGCATGCCATAGTCGGCCACCAGTAGGTCAAACGGCTTCGCCTTGAAAAGGTCGAGCGCTTCGATGCCGTTGCTCGCCGTGGCGACGTTGTGCCCGTCCAGGCGGAGAAATTCGGCGAGGACGTTGCGTCCCACCCGGTCGTCATCAGCGACGAGGACACGCAGTACTTTTCCGATCGGCGGCGTCACTTCGAACGGAACCGCGACCGCCGCGGGCGCTGGCAGCCGGATGCGGAACGTGGAGCCGCGCCCCGGCTCGGATTCGATCTCGATCTCCCCGTCGTGGCGTTTCACGGCGCCGAATACTATCGAGAGTCCCAGCCCGGTCCCCTCGCCGCCCTTCGTGGAAAAGAACGGCTCCAGGCAGCGCGCGCGCGTCTCCTCGCTCATCCCCAGGCCGGAATCCACCACCTCCCACAGGACGCGGCCCGGCTCACGCCGGGTGCGGATGGTGATCGTGCCGCCGTTCGGCATCGCGTCCACGGCGTTGAAGACGAGGTTCGTGGCGATCTCGCGGATCTCGCGGGCGTTGCAATGGATTTGCGGGATCTTCTCCAGGTCGAGATCGATAAGGATCGTCCGGCCGCTCTCCAGCGCGTGATCCTTCCACTTTGGCCGCGTGATCTCGACGACCTCAACGATAAGCTTGTTCAGGTCGGCCGACCAGAGGACATCCCCCTCCTCGCGGGGCCGGTAGAAATCCCGGAGCCGGCTGACGACGTTCGACGCTTCGCGCCCCGCGGCGTTCATGATCTTCAGATAGTCGAGGACGAGCGGGCCGTCCTTGAGCATGCCGGGATCGTCGATGAGGAGATCGCTGTAGCCGATGACGGACATGAGCGCGTTATTGAAGTCGTGCACGACGCCGCCCGCCATCTCGCCGAAGGCGCGCAGGCGTTCGTGCTGGATGGCCTGTTGCTGGCTCTGTTGCAGGTCGTCCAGCGCCTTCCGCAACTCCTTGGTGCGCGAGGAGACCTCCTGCTCGAGCCGCCGGTTCTGCTCGTGCAACTCGAGGTGGAGGAAGCGGGCGTCCAGCAGGTTGCGGATGCGCATCAACATCTCCGAGGGGTCGAACGGCTTGCTCAGTATGTCGGTCGCGCCGCTGGCCAGGGCCTTGCGCTTCGTCTCGCGCGTGGCGTCGCCCGAGACGACGAGGATGGGAGGCGCGGACTCGGGCGGGAGGAGTTCCTTCAAGCGTTGCATAACCTCGAAGCCGTCCATGTTTGGCATCGCCAGGTCGAGCAGGATGAGGTCGGGCGCGAACCGTTCCACGGCGTCGAAGACTTCGCACGGGTCGGCGAGGGTCTTGACGTGGTTGTAGCCGAACCGGCCCAGGAAATTGATGAGCAGGCAGATGCTCCCCACCTCGTCATCCACGATGAGGATGCGGGCCGTCTTAAGGCGCTTCTCGTTCACCCCTCAGAGGCTCCGCAAGGGGCGGCCGGTCTCCCGCCGCGCCGAGGCCGCCTCGAACAGGAGCTCATTGATCGCGACGATGAGCTTGAACGCCACGGGAGGCTTCGCCAGGAAGCGCATGCCGCCGCTCAACGCCGAGCCGCCCCGGGTCTCCGCGCCCGAGATGAGGCCGGTGAGGAAAAGGATCGGCGAGTCGTGGAAGCGGACGCTGCCGCGAATCTCGGATGCAAGTTCGCCGCCGTCCTTGCCGGGCATGTCCACGTCCAGGATGAAGATGTCCGGCTGGAACGCGCGCGCGGCCGCGAGGGCCTCCTGGGGGCGGTTCACGACCTGGACATCGAAGGATTCGGTTTTCTCCAGGATCGTCTGGACCAGGCGCGAGCAGTCGGGCTCGTCATCCACCACGAGGACTTTGGTTTTATCCATGCGCTGTTTCGAGCACGGGATGTACCGCGCGGGAGGAGAAACATCCTTAGGGGCAGGCAGGGAGTTTATGTATGCGGGGGGGGTTGGGGGCTCGTGGGCGCCGATCCTTGGCAGTCCCATGACCGCCGCTACACGGGTTGGTGCGGGGTGGGGTTCTCGAAGCGCAATAAATTTTCAACGGATCATTGAAATCGCGAGAGCCTCCAATAATATGCGTGCAGATGACGCAGGAGTGGGACATCCAGTCCGCAATTTCCCTCTATAATATCGACCGCTGGGGGTCGGGATACTTCACGGTGAACCCGCGGGGCAACGTCGAGGTGTGGCCGACGCAGAAGCAGGCGACCCCCATCGACATCATGGAAGTCATCGCCGAGGCGCGGCAACAGGGGCTCAAGTTTCCCCTGGTCATCCGCTTCCAGGATTTGCTGCGGCACCGGGTTGAGACCATCAACCACGCTTTCCAGGCGGCGATCCAGGAATCCGGCTACCAGAGTTGCTACCGGGGCGTCTTCCCGATCAAGGTAAACCAGCTCCGCGAGGTGGTGGAGGAGATCCTCGACGCGGGCACGCCGTACCATTTCGGCCTCGAGGCCGGCAGCAAGCCGGAGCTGATCGCCGCGCTGGCGATCCACAAGGATCTCGAGAGCCTCATCGTGTGCAACGGATACAAGGACGGCCTGTTCATCCAGAACGCCCTGCTCGGGCGCAAGCTCGGCAAGAAGGTCATCATGGTCGTCGAGAAGCTCGAGGAGCTCTTCCAGATATTGCAGGTCTCGAGGGAGGTCGGAGTTGAGCCGCTCATCGGCCTCCGCGTCCGGCTGCTCGCCAAGGGCTCCGGCAAATGGGCCACCAGCGGCGGAGAGAATGCCAAATTCGGCCTCTCCACCGCGGACATGGTGTGCGCCAGCGAGACGCTAAAAAAAGAGGGGCTCGCCCATTGCCTGCAGATGGTCCATTTCCACGTGGGCTCGCAGGTGCCCGACATCGGGACGATCAAGCGGGCCGTGCGCGAAGGCGCGCGTTTCTACGCGAAGCTGGCGAAGATGGGGCACCAGCTCGGCTACATCGACGTGGGCGGCGGCCTGGCGGTGGACTACGACGGGTCGCGCACCACCTTCGACAGCTCCGCCAACTACTCGCTCCAGGAATACGCGCGGGATATCGTCTATAACATCATGGATGTCTGCGACTCGGAGAAGGTGCCGCACCCCATCATCGTGAGCGAGAGCGGGCGCGCGATCGTCGCCCACCACTCGGTGCTCGTGGTCGAGGCGTTCGGGTCGATCGAGAAGGATTCGGCGCCCATCGTCATGACCTCCTCGGAGACGGACTCCAAGCTGGTGAAGGAGATGACCGACCTGGAACGCAGCCTCTCCAAGCAGAACCGCATGGAGAGCCTGCACGACGCCCAGCAGGTGAAGGAACAGGCCCAGTCGATGTTCGACCTCGGGATGCTCGACCTCGAGAGCAAGGCGAAGATCGAATCCAACTACTGGCGCATCGCGGAGCGGATCGTGAAATTCTGCCAGGGCATGCGCTACGTGCCCGACGAGGTGAAGGAGCTGGAAATCCTCCTCGCGGACCAATACGTCTGCAATTTCTCCGTGTTCCAGTCGCTGCTGGACCACTGGGCGCTCGGGCAGCTCTTCCCGGTCATGCCCGTGCATCGCCTGGACACCATCCCCGAACGCAACGCGACGCTCGTGGACATCACCTGCGACTCGGACGGGAAGGTGAGCAAGTTCATCGACCTCAACGACGTGAAGGAGACGCTCCCCCTGCACCGGTTGAAAGCGGGCGAACCCTACTACGTCGGTTTTTTCCTCATGGGCGCTTACCAGGACATCATGGGCGACCTGCACAACCTCTTTGGGCGCGTGAACGAAGCCCACGTCTTCCTCGATGAAGACGAGGAGTCCGGCTATTACATCGAGGAGACGATCGAGGGCGGCACGATCGCCGAGGTCCTGTCCATGACCCAATGGGACAAGAACGAGATGATCCGCCTCGTCAAGGCGCAGGTGGACGCCGCCATCAAGTCCGACCGCCTGAAGCCAAACGAGGCGATGAAGCTGCTGGCCAACTACGAGCGCGGCCTCAAGGACTACACCTACCTCCACATCAACGGCGCGAAGATCTGAAGCGGCGGCAGCCCTTTACTCCGCTTCCGCCTCGCGCTCCATATATTTGCGCGAGAGCTCCACGTATTTCGCGGCCCACGACTTGATCGAAAGCTGCTCCTTCTCATCCAGCCGCCGCACGACCTTCGCGGGCGCGCCGAGCACCAGCGAGCCCGGCGGGATGATGGTGTGCATGGTGACGAGCGCATGCGCGCCGATGATGGAACGCGCCCCGACCTCCACGCCGTCCAGCAGAGTGGCGCCCATGCCTACCAGCACTTCGTCGCCCACCGTGCATGCGTGGAGGATCGACCGGTGCCCGCACGTGACGTACTCGCCCACCAGCGTCGGCGCATCATCCGCGAGATGGATGACCGAACAGTCCTGGACGTTCGAGCGCGGGCCGATGTGTATCCGGTTGATGTCGGCGCGCAGGACGGCATTGAACCAGATGCTCGCCTCCTCTTCGAGGGTGACCGCTCCGACGAGGACGGCGCCCGGGGCGACAAACGCGGTCGGATGAATGCCGGGTTCGGCATCGAAATAGAGTGCGAGGCGCTCCTCCAAAGTCATCGGCGGAGAAAATAGTGGGTGCCGTTTAAAATATCCATTGACATTTATTATTATTTCTGCGAAATCTTCCCGCCCCTGAACTTCCCACCCCGGGAACCAGAGTTTCTCGAAGCGCAGTTTTAATATCGAATGAACAAGGCACAACTCGTCGAGACAGTCCGCAAGTCACTCGGAGGTTCGAGCACCCGCGCGGAATCCGAACGCGCTGTCGGCGCGGTTATCGAGGCGATCAAGACAGGTCTCCGGAAGGAGAAAACCGTGCAACTGATTGGCTTCGGCACATTCCGGGTGGCCGAGCGCGCAGCCCGGATGGGGATCAACCCCAAGACCCGCGAGAAGATCAAGATCAAGAAATCGCGCACGGTCAAATTTTCAGTAGCCAAGAACCTCAAGAGCAAACTGTAACACTTTCCCTCCCGAACCGAGAAAACCCGTTTCGCTTTTTGGCAAAACGGGTTTTCTTATTTTTTTGGAGGGCGTGGAACGAACGGGAATGGGTCCGTTTTCGATTATCTGGCTGCTGCCGGATGTTGTCGCAAGCTCGCACGTGCTGTAGAGTCTGACATCTGGGCAGCTCACCACGGCGCGCGGTAACGCACTAAAAAGAAAATACTATGGAGCAACTGATGACTCTCGCCACGTTCAACGACAGGGAGAACGCCGAGCCCCTGAAAGAGAAATACAAGGCGGCCGGCGTGTGGTCGGAAATATACGACGAATCCACGGCCCAAAAGACCTGGTTCATGACCGGCACCCCAAAGGCGCACATCCGCCTCCGGATCAAGAAGGAAGATATGGAGAAAGCCCAGGGCCTCCTCAAAGAATGGGATGCCAGCGACGCCGTGCTCAAAAATGCCGTGCGGTGCCCGGAATGCGGATCGTCCCGGATCGAGTATCCGCAGTTTTCCCGGCGCACGGGGGTGACCGCGGGTTTCGCCCTGCTGGCGGCGACCGGAATCATCGACCGCTCCTATTACTGCGAGAATTGCCAGTTCACCTGGCCGGACGCGCCCCCGCAGGAGCAAAACGTCGATGTCTTGAACTGGCCGAAGAAGTAAAGCCCGCACCCGGGGGTGCGCAAACGGACGCCTCCTTACTTCATATTTATCATTGGGGATAATTTATTACGTCTCCAGATATTTTTTTGAGATTTTTTGCCTCCTGCTCTGGACAAATCGTAAAACTAACGCACATTCCTCCCATCAAACCCCCTTCACCCAACCTTTCTCGCGATCAATCGCACCGGCGCCCTTCTTTGCGTCGGTGGTTCAAGCGCCACTGGCACCCCATCGAGTTCATCAATAGCATCACCTTCCGGTTGCCGACCAGGCGTCGCGAAGCAAAACGGACTCCCGACGCCGTGCAGATCTTGAATAACCTGCATCAATATGCCCCCATCCTGGTTGGGAGAAGGGCGAATGGCCGAAGCTGGAAGCGGCTTTGGAACCGGCGGTTACCCTCGCGCTAGAGGCGCGGGTTCCTTCTGGCGGCAGGCGAGCCATCCCATCGCCATCGCAGCGAAGAAGATCGCGAGTGCGGCATTTGCCGGTTCCGGCACGGAAGTAATGGGCGAGGGACCGACGTCGAGATTATCCAGCACAAACTGGGTCTGCGTCCCCGTTCCAAGGCCCGGAGGCAGGGAGGAGAAAATCACTTCCGAGAGCCCGGTCCAGTCGAACGTCTCCAGCGTAGGCGTCGTGAGGCTCACGTTGAAATGGGAGGTGTAAAGCAGCATGTTCCCGATCCCGAATCCTTGAACCGTAACGGGCAGGCCGTTATAATAAGCCGCCGTGAAGTAGCCCGAGTTCAGCGAAAAGGTCGTGGCCGGGGCAAAGGGGGTGAGCGACGAATCCTTGCCATCGGTATTCACCGCCACATTCTTGGGGGTGACGATGCCGTTCGTATAACCGGTGTTCGGCAGCGGGTAGTCGGCTCCATCCACCGCGAGAAAATTATTCCAGTCGTAGCCGGCGTAACCGGCGGGGATGGGGATGCCGGACGGGGTGGCCGCAAGGTCGTCGTAGGTGATGATGATGGCCCGCGCCTGGGAAGCGAACGCGAGGGCGCAGACGAGCGCTAACGCTTGTTTAAAAGTCGTTTGTATTCCGCCATTTGGACGCAGGAAACCCATTCCGCCCGTGGTCTAATGCGATGCGAGCGATCCGTCAATACCATTCGCATCCCGGCGTTTCCCGATGCTCGCTTTCCAAGGCTGGAATCGACTTTCAAGAGGTTATCTGGCAGGGTGCGGCATCCGACTCTCCTCTTTCATTCGCTCCTGCAATAACTTGCACCGCCGGCTGCCGTTCCGGCGTAAACCCCGGCGTCACATCTCGCGCGAGCCGAGCGCCTTGCAGCGGATCAACAGCCTCCACCAGTATTCCCCTTCCCTGAAGAGCATCTCCGGCAGGCGAAGATGGCGGCGTTTCCTGTCTTTGAATCACCTCCACCTCTGGGGACCATCCTTGAGGCGGAAATTGCTTCGGCGCTGGAAGGGCGCGCTCTGCGTCCTGCTCGTGGTTGCCGCCGCCCTCGCGGGGGGCCACCGGTATTACAAGCAGTTCAGGCGGGAGCGTGTGCTCGCCAACGCCAGGGCGGAGCTGGCGCTCGGGCGTCGGCGCGAAGCGGCTCTCCTCGCCTTCAACGTGATTCAGAACGACCCCGCCAACCTCGAGGCCAGCGAGCTCGAGGCGCGGGCGCTCAGCGATTACTGGCCGCGGGACGCCATTAAGTGGTACCAGCGTGCCGCGGCGCTCGCCCCCGGGCGTCTCGATAATGGGCTGGGTTGGGCGCGGACGGCCTTCCGGCTCGGGCGGAACGAGGAGACGAAGAGCGCGCTCGCGGGCATCGCCTCCCCCGGCGCGAACGTCGCGGAATACCATTGGCTCCGCGCAAAGGCGGCTTATGCGGACGGCGATCTACGAACCGCCGAGGCCGAGCTCGAAAAAACCGTCGCCCTTTCACCAGACCCCGCCTATGGCCTCGAACTGGCAAAGGTGCAACTGCTCCTGCCCGGCGCCATGAGAGAAATGGGGCTCGCGTCGCTCGAAAGGGCCCGGGATGAGCCCGCCACACGGTTGCAGGCGTTGCGAACGCTGGTCGCCGACGCCGCGAAACAGGGGCCTCCCGACAAGGCGCTCGAATACGTGACCCAGCTCGGCAACACCCCGGACGCGGGCGGCGAAGACCGGCTCACCTGCCTCCTTTATCTCCTTCGGACGAACAGCCCCGCCTTCGACCCCGAGCTCCGGCGGTACGAGAAGGAGAGTTTCCGGGATGCCGACGCTGCCGCCGGCATCCTCCTCTGGATGAGCGAGAACAACCTGCCCCTCCTCGCCCTCGACTGGGCCGGCGGGCTTCCCGCGGAGGTCAGTTCCAGCCCGCGGGTGCGCGTGGCGATCGGAGAGGCATATGTGGTGTTGGGCGACTGGGATCGCCTGAACGCGCTCGCCGCACAGGGCGACTGGAACGCCCTGGATTTCCTGCGGGCCGCGTTGCTCGCCAGGGCGCAGCGCGAAAAGGGCGACACCCAGGACGCCGATAGCTGGAAACTGGCCGTCTTGAAAGCCGAGACCCGGGGCGAGTCCCTCGTCGTCCTGTGCAAACTCGCCGAGAGCTGGGGCTGGAACTGGAACCACGAGGCCGAGGACGTGGCGTGGAAGGTCGCAGACCTCCCGCATCCGCCGGCATCCGTCCTCCGCGTCATGCATAACCGTTTTGTGGCCAGCGGTGAAACCGCAAAGCTCTACCGGCTCACCGCCCGCCTGCGGCAGCTCGACCCCGGCGACCGCGTGTCGCAGAATAACCTGGCGCTGGTCTCCCTCCTCTTGCGGCAGAATGAGCAGGAAGCCTCGCTCGAAGCCGAGCGCCTGTACCACGACTACCCCGGCGACTACGAGACGGCGTCCACCTATGCCTTTTCCCTCTACCTGCAGGGGCGCACCGCGCAGGCCCTGGCCGTCATGCAACAGTTCCCCGGCGAACTGCGGAACCCCTCCGTCGCGGCCTACTACGGCATCATGCTCGCCGCGGCCGGCCGGCAGGAAGAGGCCGAAAGCTTTCTCCGCATAGCGAGCCGCGCCGGGCTCCTCCCGGAGGAACAGCTCCTCGTCCGCAACGCGGAGGGGAAATAGCTATTTCTGCGGGCGGCGCTGGGCAAGCATCCAGCGGAAGAGGCCGGGCTCCGCGTAGGAGCGGTTCCAGCAGTCATGCTCAGCGTCGGGATAGATCGTGAGCTTGACCTCGCCCCCCGCCGCCTCCACCGCGGCAGCCATGCTTCTGCTCTCTTCCGGCGTCACGTTGGAGTCTTTGCCTCCATGGAAGGCCCATATCGGCATTCCTCTCAGCCGCTTCGCGCCGTCGGGATCGCCCGCGCCGCTCATCGGCGCCAGCGCGGCAAAGCGCTCGGGGTTCGCGATTCCCCATGCCCACGTCGCGTAGCCGCCCATGCTCAGCCCCGTGAGGCAGACGCGGCTCGCGTCCACCCGGTACTTTTTCATCACCTCGTCCAGCATCCGGTTCAGGGAACTCGTCATCCACCAGTCATCCCAGGGGCACTGGGGCGCAACGAGGATGGCGGGAAGGCCGGCGGCCATTAGTTGCTGGACGACGCTGTTGCCGCGCAGCGTGCCGAGGTCGTCGCCGCGCTCGCCGCTTCCGTGGAGGAAGAGGATGAGCGGCCACGCCGCCCGCTGTTCATACCCGGGCGGGAGAGAGACCAAGTACTTCAGCTTCGGCAGCGCGCCGATCCGGCTGCGCAACCGATCCCACCAGACAAGATCGACCGCCTGCACCCATCCCAGGGCGGGATTCGACCTGCGTCTGCTGTCGGGCCGCGTCTCCGCGAGAGCCGCCAGCGCCTGGGGTTGCGTCACCTCTCCATAGATCTTGTGCTCGAGCAGGCTCCGGTTCGCCTCGTCCGCGCCTCCAGCGGGTTTGTAGATCGTCTGGCAGCGTTTCTCCAGCAGCCCTTTTTGCGTCTCGATGGAGAGGATTGCCCCATACCGCCCGGGCCCCCGGGGCGCCGGAACCGAGTGAAAATCCGCATCGTAGAAAGCGCTGTTCAAGTGGTACGGGCCGATCATCCCCCTCACCTCCGCCGGATGCTCGAAGTCGCACGGCGGAAAGCCGTCCCCCGTGAAGACGCCGGGCTTGAAGACGATTAGGTCGTCGTCATTAAACTGGGCCGGCGGGGATTCGGCGCGAAGGCCAAGGCACGCCACGCTCAGCCCGAAAAGAAGCAGCCATCTCATCTGCTTTCCCGGGCTTCGCGGCCCCGGAAGCGGAAGAGCAGCGGGAGCCCTTCATACGGCGCCTTCTCGCGTATCTTTCCTTCCAGATATTTCCGGTAGGTGGGCGGGAGGAGATCGGGGTCGTTCACAAACAGCAGGAACGCCGGGGCGCGCAGCCAGCCGGGGGAATCGTCCTCGAGCTGCGTGGCGTAGAGGAGCCTGAAGCGTTTGTTGGCTCGGAGCGGCGGCGGCGTGGCCTCGAGCGCGGCCTGAAAAAGACGGTTCAAGACCCCCGTGCCGATCTTCACCGCCGCGTTCTCGCGGACGTTTCGTATCCCGCGGAAGAGCCGGCGCACATCCTTGCCCGTCTTCGCGGAGAGCAGGATGACCGGCGCGTAATCGAGAAAAAAGAGTTCCTCCCGGATGCTCTTGAGCACGGCGGGAATCTCGCGCTCGGGGTCGAGGAGGTCGCTCTTGTTGACGATGACGACGCACGGCTTCTCCGCGTCGCGAATGAGGCCGCCGATCTTCTTGTCCTGCGCCGTCACCCCCGCCGTCCCGTCCAGTACCAGCACGCAGAGCGCCGCGCGGCGGATGCTCGATTCCGAACGCATGACGCTGAATATCTCCACCGAGTCCTGCCGCTTCCCGCGAGGCCGGATGCCGGCCGTGTCGATAAGGATGAAATGCTCTCCCGCCCGCTCGTAGGGGATGTCCACCGCGTCCCGGGTGGTGCCGGAGATGGCGCTGACCATCGTGCGCCGGTCTTCCAGGATGGCATTGACGAGCGAGGATTTTCCCACGTTGGGCCGGCCGACGATGGCTATTTTCAACGGCTCGGCCCGCGCGGGCCCCGCATCCGGTGCGGGCGCCTCCGGGAGGGCGGTCTCGATCCGATCGACAAGTTCTCCGATGCCGCGGTTGTGCTCCGCGCTGATGGAGAGGACCCCCTCAAAACCGAGCTTCGCAAAGTCCGACTCAAAGTCGGAATGCTTGTCGTGATCCACCTTGTTCACGACGAGAAGCAGCGGCTTGCGGACGCGGCGCAGGTGTTTGACCAGTTCTTCGTCCACGGGCGAAAGGCCGCTCCGCCCATCCACCAACAGGAGGATAACCTCCGAGGTCTCGATCGCGATGTCCGCCTCGGCCCGCACTTGTTCGGAGAAATCGGCGTCCGCCACGCTGCCGATCCCGCCCGTATCGAAGATCATGAACGGCCGCTTTCCCAGCGTGCACGGAGCCGAGAGCCTGTCGCGCGTCACCCCCGGCTGGTCGTGCACGATCGATATGCGCCGGCCCGCCAGGCGGTTGAAGAGCGCGGACTTGCCGACATTCGGGCGGCCGACGATGGCGACGGTGCCTGTTGGGGGGGAAGTCATATTGTAGGGCGGCTAAATTAAGAAAATCCGAGGAAACGGGGCCGTTCCACCCGCGATACAGTCCGTAGGGACGAACTAAGTAAAGCCGCCTCTTCCTGCGCGGCATCCATTCTTACACAAAACAGCTTTATGAACAAAACCCATCCCGACGCTTCCGCAAGCGGCTCCTTCACCCTCGGCGGCGACCTCACCGTTCACCGCCTCGGCTACGGCGCCATGCGCCTCACCGGCAAGGGCATCTGGGGCGACCCGAAAGATCCCGCCGAAGCCCGCAAAGTCCTCCAGCGGGTCGTTGACCTCGGAGTCAACTTTATCGACACCGCGGACTCATACGGCCCCGAGGTGAGCGAGAATCTCATCGCCGAAGCCCTGCACCCTTATCCGAAGGGCCTCGTCATCGCCACCAAAGGCGGCCTCACCCGCCAAGGGCCGGATGAGTGGCTCCCGGTGGGCCGGCCCGAGTATCTTCGCCAGTGCGTCGAGATGAGCCTGCGCCGGCTCAAGCTCGAATGCATCGACCTCTACCAGCTCCATCGCATCGACCCGAAGGTGCCCGCCGAGGAATCCCTGGGTGCGCTGGCCGATATGCAGAAGGCCGGCAAGATCCGCCACATCGGCGTCTCCGAAGTCACCGCGGAGGAGCTGGAGAAATGCTCCAAGATCACGAAGATCGTCAGCGCCCAGAACGAATACAACATCTCCGAGCGCAAATCGGAGAAGACCCTCGAATATTGCGAGAAACATGGCCTGGCTTTCATCCCCTGGTTCCCTATCGCCGGCGGCGACCTGGCGAAACCAGGCGGGCCGCTGGACAAAGCCGCGAAACGGCACAACGCCACGATCTCCCAGCTCTGCCTCGCCTGGCTTCTCCACCATTCAAAGGTCATGCTCCCGATCCCCGGCACCTCCTCCGTCGAGCACCTCGACGAAAACGTGGGTGCCGCTTCCCTCCAGCTCGACGAAACCGAATGGAAGGAGCTGGAAGAAGCCGCATCCGGGAAGTGATCCCCGGGAGCTAACTTCCCAGTACCCGAGACGGCCACGGTTCGCCGGTGCGCCGCTCGCCGGTGCTCGAATACGAAGATTCCCTGCCAGGCGCCCAACGCGAGGCGGCCTTGTATCACAGGCACCGTCTCACTCGTGCGGGTCAGCGCCATCTTGAGGTGCGAGGTCGTATCGTCGCCGCCCTCCGCGGTGTGGACGTAGTAATCCCCATCCTCCGGCGCGAGGCGCTCGAAAAATTCATGCAGATCCTCGCGCGCGCTCGAATCGGCGTTCTCGTAGATGACCAGGCTCGCGCTCGTGTGCTGCAGGAACACGGTCGCAATCCCCGTCGTCACCCCGCTCCCTCGCACGATGCGCTGGACCTCGCGCGTGATCTCATAGGTTCCCTTGCCGCGCGTCGCGACGTTCGAACGATTCGGCGTAAGCTTCCATCTCTGCCGTTATTTGGGAACGAGCCGGTCCGTCCGTATGTAATCCTGCAACGGCGAGGGAATCGAAAGCGAGCCGTCCTCACGGCAGTACGTCTCCAGCAACGCCACGAACAGGCGCGGGAGCGCGACGCCCGAGCCGTTCAAGGTATGGCAAAACATATTCTTGCCGCCAGCGTCCTTGAACTTGAGGTTCATGCGACGGGCCTGGAAATCCTCGAAGTTCGAGCAGCTCGACACCTCCAGGTAGGCGTTCTGACCCGGAGCCCAGACCTCGATGTCGTAGGTCTTCGCCGAGCCGAACCCGATGTCGCCGGTGCAGAGCTCAACGATGCGGTAATGGAGCCCGAGAAGTTGCAGCACGGCTTCCGCATCGGCAGTCAGCTTTTCGAGTTCGTCGTAGGAATCCTGGGGAGCGGCGATCTTTACCAGCTCCACCTTGTCGAACTGGTGGACGCGGATGAGGCCGCGCGTCTCCCGCCCCGCGGAACCCGCCTCGCGCCGGAAACACGGGGTGCAGGCGACGAATTTCTTTGGCAGGTCGCCGGCGGGCAGCACTTCCTCCCGGTGCAAGTTGGTCACGGGGACCTCGGCGGTCGGCGCGAGGAACATCTCGCCATTTTCGAGCGCATACATGTCATCCTCGAACTTGGGGAGCTGCGCGGTGCCGACCATGCATTCGCGCCGGATGAGGTAGGGCGGGCTGATCTCCAGGTAGCCGTGCTTGCGTGTGTGCAGGTCGAGCATGAACTGGATGAGCGCGCGTTCGAGCGCAGCGCCCGCGCCCGTAAAGCAGACGAAGCCGCTGCCGCTTACCTTCGCTCCGCGGTCGAGGTCGAGCAGGCCCAGTCGCGCGGCGATCTCAAGGTGGTCGCGCGGTTTGGCGATGTCCGGTTTCACTCCTTCGACCCGCACGACGGGGTTCTGGGCGGCGTCACAGCCGACCGGCACGCCGGGATGCGGCAGGTTGGGCACGCGCAGCAGAAGGTCGCGCTGGCGTTCGCCGGAGGCTTGCGCCAGGCGCTCGAACTCGGCCATCTCCTGCGAGAAGGAGCGCACCATGTCCTCGAGCTCGGAGGTTGGTTCGCCCTGGCCCTTTTTCTGCCCGATCTCTTTGCTGATCCGGTTGCGGTCGGCCTTTAATTGCTGAAGCCGGGTCTCAAACTGGCGGCGTTCCGTGTCGCACTCCAGGATCTCGCTCACGGCCGCGCCGGCGCCGGAGCCGCGAGTCTCCAGCCTGGATACCACTGCGGCGGGATCGTCACGAAGGAGGCGGATGTCGAGCATGCGCGGAGAGTAGCCAAAAGGTCGGCAAAGCAAAATAAATTCATAGGCATTCCCGGGACCCGCGCCGGCTCCCCGGTTAACGGCGCGCGGCGGGCCTGGAGGGGACGAATTTCCCAGGATTCAGGATGCCCGCGGGGTCGAGCGCTTCCTTGAGCGCGGCGTGGACGGCCCGGTTCGTGGCGGAGGTGGCTTGCGGCCACCACGGTTTTTTCGCCAGTCCGATGCCGTGTTCCCCGGTGATGACGCCGCCCCATTCCAGTACCTGGGTGAAGAGCTCGTCGAGGGCGCGGCGCACCTCGCGGGCGACGGCCGGGTTCGCGTAGTCGGCGGCCATGATGTTGACGTGGATGTTCCCGTCGCCCGCGTGGCCGAAACACGCGACGGGGAAGCCGTATTTGCGCCGGAGCCGCGCGGCGAATTCCACGAGCTGCACCAGGCGGCCCCTGGGAACGACGATGTCCTCGTTCAGCTTGGTGAGGCCGGTGGCCTTGAGGGAATCGGAAAAGGCGCGGCGCAGGCCCCAAAGCTTGTCGCAATCCTCCTCGCCGAACGCGGTCTCGATCCGGGTCGATTGCAGGGCGGTCAGGAGGCTTTTCAATTGCGCCGTTTCGCCGTCCACGGAAGCCGCCTGCCCGTCGAGATCGATAAGCAGATGCGCGTCGCCGGGCGGCACCACCGCCTCGCCCAGGAACGCCCGGGCCGATTGCAGCGTGAAGGCATCCGCCATCTCCAAGGCGGCGGGCAGGAAACCGGCCCGGAAGATTTCCTTCACCGCCTTCGCGGCCTGGCGAAGGGTCGCGAAGCTCGCGGAAAGCGTGGCGCGGGCGGGCGGCAGGGGGAGAAGCTTCAGGGTCGCCTCGGTGACGATGCCCAGCAGGCCTTCGGAGCCGACGAAGAGGCCGAGCACGTCGAAGCCCGTTTTGTTTTTGTGTGTGCGGCCGCCTACCCGCAGGATCTTACCGTCCGAGAGGACGACTTCGAGGCCCAGCACGTAGTTCCGCGTGACCCCGTACTTCAGGCAGCGCGGGCCGCCGGCGTTGGTGGCGATGTTGCCGCCCAGGCTGCATTCCTTGAGGCTCGAGGGGTCGGGCGGGTAGAAGAGCTTTTTCGCGCGGGCGGCATCTTTCAACACCCCTGTGAGCACGCCCGGCTCGACGACCGCCGCAAAGTCATCGGCGCTGAGCTCCTTTATCCGGTTCATCCCCGCGAGCGAAAGCGCGATACCCCCTTCCGAAGGCACGCAACCGCCGACGTAGCCGTAGCCGCTGCCGCGCGCGGTGACGGGGATGCCGCGGCGGCTGGCGAACTTCATCAACCGAGCCAGTTGCTCCGCGGATTCGCCGAAGACGACGACATCGGGCGGGTGACTCGAAAACCAGCGGTCCCCGCTGTGGGCGGCGAGCGCCTCCGGGTCGTCGCGAACGGCATCTGCTCCGAGGAGATCGGCAAGTTTTCGTCGAAGGGAAATAGTTCCCTATATTAACCCCATTCCGCGGCGAATGGCGACGCTTATTGGCCGGGGAGGATGTGCGAAATGCTCCCGCCGACACGCTGGAAAAAACCGGGCCTCTCCTGGCTCGGCGGCGGCGGCGCGGGAACAACCGGGTCGTCGCGAGGCGCTTCGGCGACGGGGGCCAGCGGCTCCGCGAGGTGACGCTTCCTCCTTTTTTCGATGGAGGCGGAGCGCGGCGGCTCGGCCTTGGACGCGGGCCGGCTCGGCGTTTTCGGAGGCTCGGGCGCGAGGGCAAATCCGTCATGGGAAACGACGGTTCCCTTCGAGGCGTCGAGCGTAACCTCGCCGACGGTAACGCCGGCGGCGTCCACGCAGGTGACCTTCCAAACGGCTTGTTCGCCGTCCTCCCTCAACTGGAAGTTGAGCGTGCTGAATTTCAGGCCGTTCGCGGCGGCGTACTCCGAGGCGATGCGGCTCGCGCGGCTCGAGTCAACCTTGATGGCGGAACCGCCCACGATCTCCTCCGGCACAAGGCTGGTGACGAATTGGGACAGCGAACGCGAGGCGACGACCCCTGCCGCGGAGACGACATATTCATGGACGCCGTTCTCGTCGAATTCATCCTGCACGATAAGATACCAGCGCTCCGGCTGCGGCGACCCCCCGCGGCCTTCGATCCACGCGACCCGGGCGGCCTTGCCGGGCGGCAGGAGCTGGATTGCCTCAAGAGCGGTCGGGGCGGCGGCTGCCGTGGAAACGGCCGGAGACCCCTCGGCGAGAGCCACCGAGGCGGCCGCGAAGACCGCCAGCGACATCCAAAAACCCTTCATGCCGCAACCTAGCGCAGAAAATGTACCAATCGAGCGCCCATTGTTCCCCCAGCCGCAGAAGGTTGCAGCCGTGCTCGGAATGCGGAGTTTCTAAACTACATCCCCATGATCTGATAGCCGCCGTCCACGTAGAGCACCTGGCCTGTGATCGCGGTGGCGCCGTCACCGGCGAGGAAGACCCCTGTGGCGCCGAGCTCGGAGGGCTCGCAGCTCCGGCCAAGCGGAGCGTGCTCCTGGTAATGCTTGAGCATGGACGTGAACCCGGATATGCCGCGCGCGGCGAGCGTGTTCACGGGGCCGGCGCTGATGCAGTTGACGCGGATTTTCTTCGGGCCGAGGTCGTAGGCGAGGTAACGCGCGGTGGCTTCAAGGCTCGCCTTGGCGACGCCCATGACGTTGTAGTGCGGTATGACCTTGGTTGACCCGTGGTATGTCATGGCGAGGATGCTGCCTCCGTTCGTCATGAGCGGCGCGCTTTCGCGCGCGAGCGCCAGCAGCGAGTAGGCGCTGATGTCGTGCGACATCCGGAACGCCTCGCGGCTCGTGTCGAGGAAGTTGCCCTCGAGCGCGTCTTTCGGAGCGAACGCCACCGAGTGCAAAAGAAGGTCTACGCTCGGCACGTGCTCCTTTACCCGCCCGAAAAAGGCGGCAATCTCCTCGTCCTTGCTGACGTCGCACGGGTAGAGCGGTGTGTCCGGGCCGAACTCGGAGACAAGTTCCTCCACGTTCTCCTTTATCCGCTCCCCCTGGTAGTTGAAAATGAGGCGCGCGCCTGCACCGGCCCAGGCCTTCGCGATGGCCCACGCGATGCTCCGCTTGTTCGCGACTCCGAAGACGAGTCCCGTCTTACCTTCCAATGTCCTGTCGTTCATCATGCGGCAACGTTGCTCCAGAAGAGCGGGCCGTTCAAGCGTTGAAGACGACGAACTTCCGGCTCACACGCCCCCCGGCCGCCTCGCAGACGAACCACCCTTTTTCCCGGGTACCATCGTGGTTCGCGCGCACGCGGGAGCAGCACTTATCCGTGGTGAGGGTGGCGTGGCGCACCACGCGCTCGGTGTAGCCGTGGTAATGGCCGCTAAAGATGGCCTGCAGGTTGAAACCGAGCAGCCGGTTTAGAAGATCGTCCGCATTCCGGGGCCGTGTGAAAACGTCGCGGCCCATCGGGAAATGGGTGAGGACGATCAACGGCTTGCTCGGGTCGAGCTTCGGGAGATGGCCGTCCATCCAGCGAAGCGTAACCGGGGAAATGACGGTATTCAGCGAGTCGGTGCCCTGCGTGGTATCGAGGGCAAGCACCTGCCAGCCGGCGTGCTCGAAGCTGTAGTTGATCTGCGCGGGGAAGATGGATTCATAAGGCCCGCGGGTGTTATCAACGAGGTAATCGTGATTTCCCACGACGGCATAAAGCGGCATCCCCAATCGCGAAAATATCTCGCGCACGTGCGCCAGTTGTTCCGGCCTGCCGTTGTCCGCCTGGTCGCCGCCGAGGAGGCAGAACTCCGCCTTCGGGGCGCTCGATTTCATCTGTTTAACGACGTTTTCGAACCACGGGACGCACTGCTCATCCCTCAGGTGCAGGTCGTTCACGGCGATGAAACTGAAATCCCCGCTCGCAGGCGCTTCGCCCCGCGCGAGCCGGCCGGGCCAGAGGCCGCAGGCGAGCAACGCCCCGGCGCCCATCCGAAGCATATCGCGCCGGGTCAACCCCGTGGCGTCATCTCTGGTCATAATGGGGCTCAAAATCCGATACTTCGCGGATTTTTCAACGAAACATTCCCACCGGGTCGCGCGCTCCTATATCTTATAGTACTCGACCCGCCTCCCGGAGAGATCGGCGACCTTCGCGATGAGCCGCTGGCGTTCCTCCTCGTCCATGCTCGTGAACGAACGCGCGATGGCGATCTTCTCTTTCATCTGCCCCGGGTCGTCCGGGCCGGAGATGACGACCGATACCGGGAGCGACCATACGAAATGGAGGGCCTCGGCGAGGCTGACGCGGTCCGGCACGAGGTGCGGGGGCGGAATGTGATTGTTCTGGTTGATGCCGCCGAAGAAGCCGCCGTTTGCGAGGGTCTTCATCGCCAGGATGCCCACGCCTCCCGAGACCAGGCGCGGCATGACGTTCTTGACGAAGGATTTGTAGCTGGGGTCGGCCAGGTTCACCGGCATCTGGCAGGTGTCGAAGGAGGACTCCTTTGCATCCAGCATGCGGAGATGCGCCGTCATGTCGCGGTGGCCGGTGAAGCCGATATGCCGCACCTTACCGGCGGCCTTCGCCTCCAGCAGCGCGTCGAGGACGCCCGCCTGGAGGCGCTCGTCCACATCCGCGGGGCTATCGACGGAGTGAATCTGGAAGAGATCGAGGTGATCCGTATTCATGCGGCGCAGGGAGTCGTCCAGCCGCTGTCGGGCCGACGCGGCGTCGCGCGCGTCCGTCTTCGTCATAAGGAAGATCGCGTCCCGGTATTTGGGCGTGAGTAGTTTTCCGAGCCGCCTTTCGCTGCCGCCGTCCTGATACGATTCGCAGGAGTCGAAAAAGCGGACGCCACCCGCGATCGCGGCCTCGATGGTCGCTTGGGCATCCCGTTCGCTCATGCGCCCGACGTGCCAGCCGCCGACTCCGAGCATCGTCACCGCCTCGCCGGTGCGCCCGAGCTTGCGCCGCGGCAGGAGCTGGCCAAGCCTGTCGGAAGACGGTGCATCCGCCAGCGCGCCAAGGCCGGGACGCAGGAGGATGCCGGCGGTCGCGCCACCGAGTATCTGCAGGAACGAACGTCTCGAGTTCATATCGGTCTTTCCTTTCAGTCTAACACGCAGCGGACCGGTGCGGTCCGCCCGCTCTCCAATTTATCCGTTTCTTCCCTGCCCGCCACTCTGCTAGTGTGAATTTTCTGATGGATTCCTTGTATGACGTGGCGATCATCGGCGGCGGACCCGGCGGGGAGCACCGCCGCGTCGCTGCTCGCCCGCGCCGGGCGCAAGGTGCTGCTGGTGGAACGCGAGAAGTTCCCCCGCTTTCACATCGGGGAATCGCTTCTGCCATACAGCATGGGCGCGTTCGACCGGCTGGGGCTGCGCGAGAAACTGGACGCCGCTTTCCAGCCCAAATGCGGCGGGGAGATCGCCACCACGTGCGGCTCCCGGTCGCTGAAATTTTACTTCAAGGACGGGTTCCGGCTGAAGCACCACCGCGCGTACCAGGTGATGCGCGCCGAGTTCGACAAGATGCTCCTGGACCATGCCCGCGCCAGCGGCGTCGAGGTGCGCGAAGAGACGAAGGCGGCGGGCCTGGAATTCCACGAAGACCACGTGGCGCTGCGGCCTCGAGGGCAGGCACAGCGGCGGCAACGCGGAGGCCCGCGCGCGTTACCTGCTGGATTGCAGCGGGCGCGGCACGGTTGTCGGCAATTTTTACAAGCTGAAGCGAAGCTACGCGAACCTGGACAAATTCTCGCATGTATGCCCACTACGACGGCGTCTTCCGGGAACCGGGCATCGACGGAACCCTGACGCGGTTGATCCGCGGCAAGGGCCTCTGGTTCTGGATGATCCCCGTCACCGAGACGCGGATGAGCATCGGCCTGGTGATGGATACGCCCGATTTCAAGCGGATGAAGAAGACCGCCGAGGACGTGCTGGAGGACACCCTGCGCGGGCAGCCGGTGATGTGGAGCCGGATGACGCAGGCGCACCGCGTCTCGCAGGTCTATTCCGCGGGCGACTACTCGTACCGGAACACGCGGCTGACCGGCGACCGCTGGATGCTCGCGGGCGACGCCGCGGGCTTCATCGACCCGATCTTCAGCACCGGCGTCTTCATCGCGATCCTCTCCGGCGAGCAGGCCGCGGATGCGCTGCACGAGGCGCTGGAGCGACCCCGGCGCGGGGCTCGGCTCTTCCGCAAATACGAGCGGAACCTGCACTCCATCATGGACAAGTACCTGCGGTTCGCGCGGGCCTGGTACCGGGACGAATTCGTCGAGGTTTTCTCCAGCCCCACGGAGAAATTCCAGCTCGCCCCCGCGGTGAACGCCGTGCTCGCAGGGAACATCGGGAACAGTTTCGCGATCTGGTGGCGCATGCAGCTTTTCTACCTGGTGCTGTATCTCCAGCGCTACTTTCCGCTCTGCCCCCGGCTCGACCTCACGCCGCCCGCGCACATGCCGGAGAGCGCGCCGGCTTGCACCGGGGCGGGCTTGCCCTAAAGTTTGCCTATGAACCGCTCGTTTCGCTGCCTCCTCGCCGCCGGCGCATTCCTCCTCTACGGATGCGAGACTCCCATGTCGTTCCCGACGCCGGACGCGCATTGGCATACGATGACGGGCCAGCTCCAATACGTCACCCCGCAGCGTTCGGTCATCGGCGACTGCGTGGTGAGCATGCTTGGAGACGAGCAGTTCCAGCTCGACTTCGTCGCCGGGCCCGGCTTCCCGCTCATGAAACTGCGGCAGTCCGGCGGGATCGCGAGCGCGGAGGGCGTATTCGCGCGCGGCTCCTGGCACGGGGACGCCTCGCAGGCGCCGGAACGCCTGAAGAGCTGGTTCGCGCTCCGCGACATCCTCGCGGATGTGCTGACGGCCCCGGCCGCGCACCCAGGGGCGGGGGCGGCCCTGCACATCCAGAGGCCCAGTTCGTGGAACGGCCAGGTGCAGGTCTCGACGAAGAGCCCGGATGACATCGCCATCCAGTTCATGCGCAGCGACATGCCCAGGAAGTCGGCGTGGCTGGAACGGTTCGTGTTCCATTTCAACCGCTAGCGCAACAGCGCGACCAAAGGATGAGTTTTGACCGCGCGGTAGCCCGTATCGTCGTCCATAGCCCCGGCAGGGTGTACGCCGCCATCGCGGCGATGGTGCTGGTCTCGGCGATCCTGCTGCTCTGCTGCCTGCACCTCGACTCGGAGGTGTTGAACCTGCTCCCGGCCAGCTTCGACTCCGTCGAGGCCCTCAAGGTCTATAACAAGGAGTTCACCCAGGCCCGCGAGCTCACCTTCGCGCTGGTTGACGAGACCCATTCCACCGACCTCGACGGCTTCACCGAATATTTCGGCGATGCCCTTCGTAAAGAGCCGTGGGTCATCCGGGTCATGGATCGTTCGCCCATGGAGAACCCCGATGGGGTCGCGGATATCCAGACCATCGCCCTGCCGCTCCTGATGGGCTTGCCTTCGCCGGATTTCAACAAGGCCATCACCCTTCTGCAGCCGGCGGTGCTCCAGGCGCGCCTGCATGGGCTTCGTTCCCAGGTCGAGGCCGGCTCGCCCCGGGCCGAAATGGAACTGAATTTCGACCCTCTCGGCCTGGTCACGCAGGCGCTGAAACCGCTGGCGGGCTCCTTTTCGACGGATCAGAACCGGCCGCTCTCTTCCCCGGACGGGACGCTGCACCTCGTTTTCGCGATCATCGACCAGAAGGATCTCGGCGCGCATGCCTGCCAGGCCGCGATGCGCAAAGTGCACGACTTCGAGAAGCGGGTGAGCGCCGGGTGGCAGGGAGGGAAGGCGCCGCAAATCCTCGTGACGGGCCGCACGCCCTATGTGGGGGAGCTGTCCGTGTACATGCGGCAGGACATCATCTACACGCTGCTTGGGTCGGTGCTGTTGGTGGCGGCCGTGTTTTATGTCGGCTTCCGCCGGCTGCGGCCCTTGCTCGCCATCATGCACGTGCTGTTGCTGTGCTGCATCGTATCCGTGGCCCTGGGAGGCGTCATCTTCCACGAGCTGAACATGATCACCGTCGGGTTCTGCTCCATCCTCGTCGGCCTCGGAGTCGATTTCGGCATGCTGCTCTACGGAAGCTACCAGTCCCACTTTAACTCCGGCATGAGCCAGGAGGACGCCATCGCCGGGTCCATCCGCCAGCTTGGCAAAGGCGTTTTCTTCGGCTCGCTGACGACGGCGGCGGCGTTTCTGTGCCTCGTGCTGAGCGACTGCGCCGGGTTCGCGCAGCTCGGTGTGCTCATCGCCGTCGGCATCCTTCTCGCGGGCATCTTCATGATGACGGTTTTCTTCGTCCTGCTCGGAAAGAAGCATGTCCCGAGCAAGGAAGACTGGTTCTTCCGGGTGACGACCCGCTACGTCCATTTCGTCTTTCGCCGGCCGCGCCAGGTCTTTTATGCGACGGCGATCCTGCTCACCGCCCTCAGCCTGTTTGCGTGCCTGCCGATCGGCCGCCTGGCCATCGAGGCCAACCCGCGCTCCCTGGAGCCGAAGGACAGCCAGGCCGGCTATGCCCTCCGCAAGATCTCCGAGAAGATGCCGGGGGCGGGCGTGGAACCGGTGATCGCGTTCGTCTCCGGCAAAAACGCGGAGGAATTTCACGGCCGCTGGACGCGGCTGTACGACCACTGGACCGAATTGGTTAAGGCGAAAAAAATCAAGAGCTTCACCTCGCCCGCCGCTTTCGCGCTCTCGCCCGTGCAAGGCGCGAAGAACGCGGCGGCGTTGTCCCATGTCGATTTCGGCGCGTCGCGCACGGCGCTCTCGAGCACGCTCACGTCCGAGGGCTTCAGCCCGAAATCCTTCCAGAACGCCTTCTCGCTCCTGGACGGCCTGCACGCGCTCGCGCAAGGGAACACGCAGCTCCTGGACTGGCGCAACTCGCTCGCGCCCAATTCGAGCTGGTGGTTCCTGCTCGAACATTATTTCTCGACCACGCCGAACCTCGGGGCCGCCTACGTCATCCCCCTCAAGACCGTCGCATCCCTGGCGGACAAGGATGCACTCACCCGCGACCTTGCCACGGGCGACATCCCCATCCGTCTCTCGGGATGGAGCTACACGATGGCCGATCTCGTCCCCTGGGCGGGGAGGACCCTCACGAAACTCAGCGTCGTCATGGTCCTCTTCAACGTCCTGCTCCTGGCTTTCCTCTACCGCAAGCCGTGGCCTCTTCTCATCCTGATGGTGAGCCTCGCGCTCTCCATCGGCTCCATGCTCGCCTGCCTCAAGCTCGGCACGATGGCCGCCGCCCTTCCCCTGGCCGGCACGCTCACATGGTTGAAGGCGCTGGCGATCCCGCTGAACCTTTTCAACGTCCTTTCCTTCCCGCTCGTGCTCGGCGTCGGCGTGGATTACGGCATCTACATCCTGCTCGGGATGCGCCACCAGGAGGACCGGGAGCGCGCGCTCGCGACGATCCTCAAGCCCGTGCTCATGGCCGGCCTCACCGCCGTCGCCGGCTTCGGGTCGCTCGGCCTCGCGCACAACCCTTCGCTCAGCGGCCTGGGGATCGTCTGCGCCCTCGGGGTGGCGTGGTCGCTCTTCGCCACGCTCTTCTTCATCCTCCCGGCATACGTCTGGCGCGGGCACGAGTAGGCCGGGATGACCCGATGAGTTTGAGCCCCTGGTACCGCCTCGCGACCTTCAAAGCCGCCCGCGCCGTCGCGCACACCCTGCCGCGCGGCCTCTGCCAGGCGCTCGCGGGCGCGATTGGCCGTTGCAGCCACGCGGCGAACTCCGAAGCGCGCGAGGCCCTGCGCGCAAACCTGGAGGTCGTCACCGGCCTCGCCGGAAGCAACATCGGCCCGCTCTGCCGCCGCAATTTCTCCAACTTCCTGAAGATGCTCGCCGACTACTTTTACACCGCCGGCGCCGGGGCCGGGAAAATCCAGGGGCTCTGCTCGGAGTGGCGCGGGTTCGGGAACCTCGTGGCCGCGCGCGAACGCGGCAAGGGGACCATCGTCATCACGGCGCACCTGGGGAACTGGGAACTCGGCGGCCTGCTCCTGGCCACCGAGGGCTTCCCGCTCACCGTCATCTCGCTGGAGGAACCCGCGCCGGAGCTCACCCGCTGGCGCGAGGAACAGCGCCGCCGCCTCGGCATCAAGACCATCACGGTCGGCACGGACAAATTCGCCTTTGTAGAGATGATCAACGCCCTCCGGCGCAACGAGTTCCTCGCCATGCTCATCGACCGCCCCTACGCGCAATCGGGCGTGCCCGTCCGCTTTTTCGGCCACGAGACCCAGTTCTCCAGCGCGCCGGCCCTACTCTGGAAACACACCGGCGCCACCGTCCTGCCCGCTTTTGTTTTACAAAGCGAGCGCCACCGGTATCTTTCGTTTGCCGACGCGCCCGTGCCGATGGAAGGCGGGGAAGCCGTGAGCACCCAGCGCATCGCCACAGCCTTCGAAGGAATCATTCGGGAACACCCCGAGCAATGGTACAATTATGTTCGCATCTGGAAATAGCCGTCCCTTCCGCGTCCTCGCACGCTGCGTCGCCGCCCTCCTCCTCGGCGCGGGACTTCTCCATGCCGCCGAGATGGCGCCGGCCGACCGCACCGCGCTGCTCGCCAAACTCCAGGCGCTCCGCGTCAAATATCCCTCCATGCAGGCCGACTTCACGGAAGAGAAGACCAGCCACCTCCTGAACCGCCCCATCGCCACCGAAGGCGCCGTGTCGTTCGAAGTCCCGGACAAGTTCCGGCGCGAGGTGAAGGGGAACAGCCCGAGCCTCACGGTCAGCAACGGCAAGACGCTCTGGATCTACTACCCCGCGTTCAAGACCGCCGAGCTCTACACGCTCGGTCAGCGCGCGTTCTTCGACGACTCCATCTCCGCGCTCACGGCCGGGCTCAATTTCCAGCACATCGACGAATACTATAACGTCCGCGCCTTTACCGAGGACGGCGGGGGCGTCCGCTTCGAGCTCATCCCCAAACGCCCCAGCCTCCGGCACGTGCTCCAGACGCTGACCGTCTGGATGGATGCCGACCTGAAGGCGCAAAAGACCGAGGTCATCCTCCCCAAGGGCGACAGCGTCACTACCACCTACCGCAATGCCCGCCGCACGCCGCTGCCCGCGTCCACTTTCGAGTTCTCTCCGGGCCCCGATGTGCAGGTCAGCCGCCCCTTGGGGAAATAGGCGGCCAAACTTCCGCATTTCGCGGCTTCCCTTTCGGGGAAAACGGCCTATTATTGGCTCCCCGCAATTGCCTTGTGGTGTAATGGTAGCACAAGAGATTCTGGATCTCTTTGTCAAGGTTCGAGTCCTTGCAAGGCAGCCACTCCCCCTACCTAATGATGATCCGTTACGCAGTCGTATTTACCGCACTCCTTGTCACCTTTGACGCTCGAGCCCAGGATTGGGATGCACGGGCGCGGCAGGTCGTCTCGCAGATGACTCTGGACGAGAAGGTCTCCCAGATGCACGGCACGGCCAAGAAGGAGGCGTCCCGCATCGTGATCGGGGTCCCCCGGCTGGGAATTCCCGACCTGCTCGTCACCAACGGCCCCGCCGGCCTCGGCCCCGCAGGCCCCGGCCACGGGGGCGCGGCGACGGCCCTCCCCGCGCCGATCTCCCTCGCGGCGACCTGGGACGTGGACGCCGCGCGGGCATACGGAGTCATCGAAGGCAGCGAGGCGGTCGATTGGGGCAATACCCTGCTCGAAGCGCCGGACATCAACATCGCACGCGTCCCGCAGAACGGCCGGACCTTCGAGGCCTACGGAGAGGATCCCTTCCTGGTCGCGCGGCTAGCGGTCGCGAACATCCTCGGAATCCAGAGCCAGGGCATCATCGCGAACGTCAAGCATTACGCCGCCAACAACCAGGAGTCGAGTCGCAGGACCGTCAGCGCCGTGGTCGATGAGCGGACGCTGCGCGAGATCTACCTGCCCGCGTTCGAGGCATCGATCAAGGAGGCGGGCGCGGCGTCCCTGATGGGCGCCTACAACAAGCTCGACGGCACCTACTGCTGCGAAAACGACATCCTCCTGAACCAGATCCTCAAGAAAGAGTGGGGCTTCCAGGGCTTCGTCACGTCCGACTTCGGTGCCGTCCACAGCACCGTCCCGACGGTGACCTGCGGCCTCGACCTGGAGATGCCCAGCGGCGGCTTCCTCGGCAATCCGCTCAAGGCCGCCATCGATGCCGGGCAGGCGCCCGTCCCGGTCATCGACGAACATCTCGTCCGCCGTTTCCGCACCATGATGAAAATGGGCGTCTGGGATCATCTCCCCGTGCAGAAAGCGATTCCCGCGGCCGAGAACGGCGCGAAGGCGCGGCAGTTCGCCGAAGAAGGCGCGGTGCTGCTCCGAAACGAGGGGGGCCTTTTGCCGTTGAAAACCGAAGGGTTGAAATCCGTGGCCTTGATCGGGCCCTACGCTACCCGCGCCTCGACCGGCGGCGGCGGCAGCTCCCTAGTCAAGCCGGTCTATGAGGTGACTCCCCTCGAGGGCTTGCAGAAACGGCTCGGCGCCGGTGTGACGGTGACCTTGAACGACGGCAAGAATGTCGCTGCAGCAGCCACCCTGGCGAAAGCGGCGGACGTCGCCATCGTGATGGTGGGCAACCGGCAAGGCGAAGGGAGAGATTTCCCCCTCGACCTACAGGGCGGGCAGGATGCGCTGGTCGAGGCGGTCGCGGAAGCGAACAAGCGGACGGTGGTCGTCGTCAAGAGCGGCGGGCCGATCCTCATGCCCTGGGCCGAAAAAGTCCCCGTCATCCTCGAAGCGTGGTATCCGGGCGAAGAGGATGGTGCGGCGGTCGCCGCCGTTCTCATGGGCGACTTCAACCCGTCTGGCAAACTCCCGATCACGTTTCCCAAGGCGCTGGCCGACCTCCCGGCCCACACCCCGGCGCAGTATCCCGGCATCGGCCCGGCAAAGGAGCCAGTGGCCACCTACTCCGAAGGCGTCTTCGTCGGCTACCGCTGGTATGACTCGCGGAAGATCGAGCCGTTGTATCCTTTCGGTTACGGCCTCTCCTACACCACGTTTGCCTTCCGCAACCTGGAGCTCTCCGCCCGGACCGTGCCCGCGGCTGCGCCCGAGTTGAAGGTGGATTTCGACGTCGCCAATACCGGCAAGGTCGCGGGAGCCGAGGTCGCACAGGTCTATGTCGGTCTTCCGTCGCTTCCCGGAGTTGATCAGCCGCCCCGGCAGTTAAAGGGGTTCACGCGCCTGTCTGTCGCTCCCGGGCAGACCGCCCACGGTAGCGTCCATCTCGACCGCCGGGCCTTCTCGTATTGGGACGCGAAGACGCATGGCTGGAAGGTCGCGCCTGGCGTATACCCGATCTTCCTGGGCGCTTCCTCGCGCGACATTCGGCTTCAGGGTAACGTGACGGTGGAATGAGGGCCGCCGTCCTTCTCTGCCTCTTCCTCGCGGGCTTCGCCCGGGCCGACGATCCGAACGACCAGACGCTCGATTCCAAAATCGAACTCGCCGTGCTGCGGATGCGTTATGCGGCCGATCTCCAGGAGCGATTGCTGGATGCCAGGGTGGAACTCGAAGTTCTCCGGACGCGCTTCCCCGAGACCAGCCCGCGAATCACCGAGGCCGAAGCCCAGATCGGGGCGCTCATGAAGTCGGCTCCGGCGATCACGCCCGCGGAGTATCTGCTGATCGTCCAGCACCGGCGGATCGGGCTCGAAGTCCAGCAGGCCTCAGACGGCTTGCGCTACGGCAACCAGCATCCGAAGATGATCGAGCTGCAGGAGAAGCTCGGGTTCCTCCTGAAGGAAGAAAGGGCCGCCGCTAAAACGGCCGGCACCGCCCCGACGCCCTCTTCGGTCAGGTAGGGCGTTTTTGACGGGGTCCTACCCGAGCAACTCTTTCAGCTTATCCACCCCGGCGCCCAGGGTCTTCGCGTCGCCGATGGACACGGCCGGCGTCCCCTTCCGGGTGCGCTGGAGGAGACCGGCGAGCACTCCGCCCGGCCCGAGTTCCACAAACAAGTCGCAATGCTCTTCATCCAGGAGGTATTCGAGGGATTCCACCCAGCGAACGGTGCCGGTGACCTGCTCCCGGAGCGACTCGCGGATTTCCTCCGCCGTCTTTACGGGCCGCGCGTCGATGTTGCAGATGACCGGCATCGCCGGAGTCTCAAAGGCCGTCGCCGCCAGCTCCTCGCCGAGCTTGAGGTAGGCGGACTGCATCAGGCGTGAATGGTAGGCGCCCGCCACTTTCAGCATCGTGGCGCGGCGGATGCCGTGTTCGGACGCGAGCGAGACGGCGAGCGCGACCTTCGACGCTTCCCCCGAGATGACGATCTGCCCCGGGCTGTTCAGGTTCGCCACATCGACATCCGTCTCCGCGGCGAGGTCGCGCACGGCGCTCTCCTCGGCGCCGATCATCGCGGCCATCCCGCCCGAAGTCTCGTCGCAGGCTTCCTGCATGAATCGCGCGCGCTTGGCGACGAGCCGAAGGCCCGTTTCGAAGGAGAAGGTGCCCGCAGACGCGTGCGCGGTAAACTCGCCCAGTGAAAGGCCGGCGGCGGCCTGGATCGGGAGATCGCCCACCGCTTCCCGCAGTGCGGCCAGGCACGCCAGCCCGTGCACGTATAACGCCGGCTGGCAATTCACGGTCATGGTCAATTCGTCTTCCGGGCCTTCGAAGGCAAGCCGGCTCAGCGGGTAGCCGAGAATCCGGTCCGCCTCCTCGAAAATGCGCCGGGCGGGCTCGCTGCATTCGGCGAGATCCCTGCCCATGCCAGGGGTCTGCGCGCCCTGGCCGGAGAAGAGAAGTGCGATCTTTTTGGTCATAGGTTCGGGAGAATCCTGGAAACCGGCGGCGCGTTCAGCGGAACACTCCGGAGCCGTTCGGTTCCAACAAGCTGACGATGGGCAATCCGCCCCCAGCGGTCAAGCGGGCGCCGCCGGCTTTTCTCACGGTTGCCGAAGGCTTTCCATCCGATTACTCTTTGGGCGCTCCACAGATGACGGAGGGGTGGTCGAGTGGTTTATGGCTCCGGTCTTGAAAACCGGCACGCCGCGAGGCGTCGTGGGTTCGAATCCCACCCCCTCCGCGGAGCGTCCCCCTACTATCCACCGCTATGCCTCCCCCGCTCTCCACCCGCGCGAAGGTGCTGCTCGGGTTCGGGATCACGCTGGTTCTCTCGACCATCATCGCCCTCGTGTGCTACCGCTCCATCGGCAACCTCATGTACTCGGTCAGCGCGTTGAACGAGACCTGGCGGCTCATGGAATCCGGCGCGTCCCTCTCCCGTCGCCTCGCCGAGACGGTGAACGACGCCCAGCGCTACCTTTCGGCCGGGGAGACCGAGCGCCTGACCCAGTATGAGAAGGCGCGGCAGGACGTGATCGAGGAGCTCGACGCGCTGGATACCCCCTCCGCCGTTCTAGGCCCCTCGCAAACCGCCGAGATGGCCGCGCTGCGCCCCCTCCTGTCGCAGGAGATGGGCCTCCTGCGCGGGGCGATGGAGGGCCGCCGCAACGGCGATGAGGCGCGGGTGTCCGCCTTCCTCAAGAGCCAGGACGAACGCCGGCTTGCCGCCCGCATCCGCGCCATCCTCTCCGGGTTCCAGGAGGATGAGCGGAAAGTGCTCCGGCGCCAGTCCGACGCGATCTACGGCACGGCGCGCTCGGCCACGCTCGTCATCGCCGGAGCCTCCTTCCTGAGCCTGTTCTTTCTCGTTGCCGCCGCCGTCTTCATCCTGCGGGACATCGCCGCCCGTCGCCAGGTGGAGGACGCGCTGACGAAGGAGCACAACCTCCTTGTCAGCCTCATCGACGCCATGCCCAGCGTCATCTTCGCGAAGGATCAACAGGGCCGCTACATCATCAGCAACGTCGCGCACAGCAAGTTCCTGAACCTCGCCTCCGTGGACGAGGTCGAGGGGAAGACGGCAGCCGACTTCTTCCCGAAGGAGCTGGCCGAACAGTACACCGCCGATGACCGGTCGGTGATGGATTCCGGCGCCCCGATGATCAACCGGCTCGAAGCCGTCATCGACATGAGCGGAAACTTCACCTGGCGTTCCAACTCGAAGATACCGTTGCGCGACCCGGACGGAAAAATCTCCGGACTTGTCTGCCTGAGCATGGACGTGACCGAACGCCACCAGGCGGAGGAGAAGCTGCGCGTCTTCGCCTCCCAGCTCCAAAACAGCAACGACCAGCTCCAGGAGTTCGCCTCGGTCGTCTCGCACGACCTGCAGGAGCCGCTCCGCAAGATACTGGCCTTCGGCGACCGGCTGAAGACGAAGTGCGCCGATTCCCTGAGCGAACAAGGCCGCGATTACCTCGCGAGAATACAGGACGCCACCCAGAGGATGCAGACGCTCATCCGCGACCTGCTTACGCTCTCCCGCGTGACGAGCCAGGGGCAGCCGTTCCTGCCGGTGGACCTGGCGAAGATCGTCCGCGAAGTCGTGTCCGACCTCGAGATCCGCATCGAGCAGACCCACGCCCACGTGGAGGTCGGCTTTCTCCCGGTCATCCAGGCCGACCCTTCGCAGATGCGGCAACTTTTCCAGAATCTCCTGGGCAACGCCCTCAAGTTCCAGCGGCCCGGCGAGCCCCCGGAGGTCGTCGTCTCCAGCAGGATCCTCGAGGCGCGCGAAAACAACCCGCTCGGCACCCTGCCGGGAGACGCCATCTGCCAGATCGTCGTCCGCGACAACGGCATCGGCTTTGACGCGCAGTACGCGGACCGAATTTTCGCCATTTTCCAGCGGCTACACGGCCGCGGCGCCTACGAAGGGACGGGCATCGGGCTCGCCGTATGCCGGAAAATTACTGATCGCCATGGGGGAAACATTGTGGCAAAAAGCAGTGAGGGTGAAGGCGCAGCGTTTATCGTGACTTTGCCCGTGAAAGAACGCTTGGGAGTATCTGTATGAAAAAAGCAGGCAAACCGATCACCATCGTCATGGCCGACGACGATCCCGAGGACGTGCGCATGACCACGGAAGCGCTCGAGGAAAGCCGCCTCGCCAACGACCTCCGCTTCGTCGAGAACGGCGAGGAACTCCTGAAATACCTTCGCCGCGAAGGAAAGTATTCCGCCGAAGACTCCTCCCCCCGGCCCGGTCTTATCCTCCTGGATCTGAACATGCCGCGCATGGACGGCCGCACGGCACTGGCCGAAATCCGCCGCAGCCCGGAACTGCGCAGCATCCCGATCGTCGTCCTCACCAGCTCCAAGGAGGATGCCGACATCTACCGCAGCTACGACCTGGGGGTGAACTCCTACATCGTGAAGCCGGTCACCTTCGAATCGCTGGTCGATATCCTCCAGACCCTGGAGAAATACTGGTTCGAGATCGTGGAGTTGCCGCCGGAGAAGTAGGGGCTCCGGGGGTGGTTTGGGGGGCCTTGAAGCGCTTCCGAAAAAAAAGTTGCGAATCGTTTGAACGCCGCCCCTCTCCCGCTGTCTGAGTTACTGGTTTAAGTGATTCGGGCTAGCGCATGTGTTGGTAACTCCTTGGTCGTGCGCTGCCCGAATCCTTTTTTTTGTACACGGCCCTTCCCGGGCCAGCCGCGTTCCCGCAGCAGGGAACCGGACGCTTGCCTGTGAGTGTTCCTCCCGCCAAGCTGTGCGCCTATGGATCCTGACTCCCACCTGCTGGGCATCCGGGGGCATCTCATCGATTCCCCAAGGTTCGGCAAGCTGCGCGAACGCAAGGACGCCGCGATCCTGGTCGAGAATGGGCGGATCGCGGATGTGGGGGATTATAATGTCCTCCACAAACGGACGGCCTCGCGCAAAGTCCGCTGGCTCCATACCCCCCGGGTAGCCGTCTTCCCCGGCCTTATCGATCTCCACTCGCACCTGCCGCAATATCCGGCGGTCGCCAAGGGCCAGTCCGACCTCCTGCCGTGGCTGCGCCAATATATCTTCCCCCTGGAACGCGAGTTCGCCGCGCCGAAAGCGAAGAAGGAGTCCACCGCCTTCTTCCGCGAGTTGGCCCGGAACGGGACGACGACTGCCATGCTCTACGCCTCCATCCACGAAGGAAGCTGCGAAGCGGCGTTCCAGGCCGCGGAAAAGAGCGGCCTGCGCATCATCATGGGCAAGCTCATGATGGATATCGGCTCCTACGGCCAGTTGCAGCCCAAGAAAATCCTCTCCGTCTCCCTCCTCGAGAGCGAACAACTCTGCGAGAAATGGCACGGCGCCGGGAATGGCCTGCTCGAATATGCGTTCAGCCCCCGGTTCGCGGTGAGTTGCAGCGAAAAATTGATGAAAGGGGCCGCCGAGCTCGCCGTGCGCCATTCGGCATACCTCCAGACCCACCTCGCCGAGAACTTCGAGGAGATCGAGAAAGTGCGGCACCAGTTCACGTGGGCTAGCGACTATACGGATGTTTACGAGAAGTGCGGCCTCCTTACGCCCAAGACCGTGCTCGGGCATTGCATCCACCTGTCGGATCGGGAGATGGATGTCCTGGCCGAGTCGGGCGCAAAGGTCGCCCACTGCCCTACCGCGAACCTCTTCCTCTCCAGCGGCATCATGCCGCTCGAGAAGCTCCACGACCGCGATGTGTCCATCGGCCTGGGGACGGACGTGGGAGCCGGCACCGAGCTGAACCTGTGGCAGGTTATGCGCTCCGCCATCGAATCGCAGAAGGCCCGTTCATTTTACGACGGCGACGCCCGGGTTCCGAGCCCCGCCGAGGTCTTCCACATGGCCACACAGGGCGCGGCCGAGGTGCTCGGCAAGGGGAACGCCATCGGCTCGCTCGAACCGGGCAGGGAGGCCGACTTCACCGTCGTGGACTACGGCGCGCTGACCCCGTACTACCGGAAGAGCGGCCGCCAGTCGAAAGACGATTTGGGCGCGGAGGACATCCTGAGCCTCTGCATCTACCGGGGCGGGCCGCACGCGACGCTGGAGACATTCGTCCGCGGGAACTCGGTTTACCGAGCCGACGAGCCCGACCTGTTCTGAGAATGCAGGCCACCTCGCACGATCCCATCGCCATCGCCCTGGCTGAGGATATCGGCGCGGGCGACATCACCGCCGCCTGGTTCGTGCCGGAAGGACAGGTGGGCCGCGCGCGGATCGTCGCCAGGCAGGAAGCCATCGTTGCGGGCGTGGAGACGGCCGCCGAGGTTTTCGCGCGCGTGGACGCGCGGCTGCGAACCGCGATCCTCATTCCCTCCGGAGGCCCGGCGCCGGCCGGGAGCCCGGTGCTCGAGGTGCACGGCCCGGTGCGCTCGATCCTCAGCGCGGAACGCGTGGCCCTGAACTTCCTCCAGCATCTGTCGGGCGTCGCGACGCTCACGGGCCGCTTCGTGGCTGCCATCCAGGGCACGAAGGCGCAAAATCCTCGATACCCGGAAGACCACCCCTGGCTTGCGCGCCCTGGAGAAGGCCGCCGTGAAGGCGGGCGGAGGGGAGAACCACCGGTTCGGCCTGTTCGACATGATCCTCGTCAAAGACAATCACCTCGTGGCCAAGGGAGACGCCGCCGCCCTGCAAGGGGCGATCCGGAGCGCCTCCGCCGCGCACCCCGGCGCCCGGGTCGAACTCGAAGCCGACCGGCTCGAACAGGTGAAGACATTCCTGAATCTGGACGGGGTTGACATTATCCTGCTCGATAACATGCCGCCCGCGGAGATGCGCGAAGCCGTCCGGCTGGGGGCGGGGCGCGTTCTTTTCGAGGCGAGCGGCGGGATCACGCTGCAAAATGTCGCCGCCGTGGCCGCGACCGGGGTTGACCGTATCTCCATCGGTGCGCTCACCCATTCGGCGCCTTCGGTCGATTTTTCCCTGGAACTGCTGCCCGGCTGAATGGACGCGCGGCTGTTGAGGGCCTTGCGCGGCAACCGCTCCCCTCTGCCGTGCGGCGAGCTGGCCCGGGCGATGGGGGCCACGGAAGAGGTTGCCCGCGCCCGGATTCGGGTTCTCCAGGAAGCCGGCTACGGGATCGAGGAGGATGCTCTCCTCGGCTACTCGCTGGTCTCCTCCCCCGACCGCCTCATAGCCGACGACCTCCTCTCGAGGCTCGACGAGGCCTCGCTCCTCCGCGAGATCGTCGTTTTCGAGAAAACGGGCTCCACGAACGACGTCGCGGCCCGGCTCGGCCAGGAGGGTGCGCCCGAGGGCCTCGTCATCTTCGCTGAAAAACAGACCTCCGGGCGGGGCCGCCTCGGCCGGCGCTGGGAAGCCGCCCGGGGCCTGGGATTGCTCTTTTCGCTGCTTTTACGCCCCGAATTGCCCTTGCGGGACTGGACGCGGCTGACCACATGGGCCGCCGTCGCCGTCGCCCGTGGCATCGAGGACGCCGCGGGTCCGGGGTTCCGAGCTGCCGTCAAGTGGCCGAACGACATCCTGACGGACGGCCTGAAAATAGCCGGAACGCTCATCGAAACCCAGATCGACGCGGGCGGACGCCCATTCGCCGTGGCGGGGTTCGGGGTGAACATCAACCAGGAGGCCGCCGATTTCCCTGCCGCTCTCCAAGGCAAGGCGGGCTCGCTCAGGATGGCCCTCGGGCGTTCCCTCGACCGGCAGGGGGTCGCCGCGGCGATCCTCCGCAGGTTGGACGCCGCCTACGTCGGAATCGGGTCAGGGTTCCAGGAAATGGTCGCCGCAGCCCAGGCCAGGAGCTGTCTCATGGGGTGCCTGATCGAGATTTCGGGGGCCGGAACGCAGGAGAAGGGCACCGTCGAAGGCCTCAATGGAGAGGGGGCCCTGCTGATTCGGAGGGCGGATGGCACGCAGACTGCGATACTCGGCGGGGAGGTTTCCGTGACCGGCTGGAGCCGTCCCGGAAGCCGCTTATAAGCAGGCGCGCGGCCTCTTCCCGCCAGGGATTGGCGAAGGGCGAGTACGGTTCCTGCTTAAAAGGCAAGAAGAGGACAGATGCACATCGAACACTCGGAATTTCAAGATCAACTCTTGAGGGGGCTGACGCACAAGATGAACAACATTCTGAGCCTCTTCCAGGGTTACATCGGCCTGCTCCTCGACGACAAGAAGCTGGATCCGGCGACCCTGAACGGGCTCAACCGCATCAAGGAAGGCGCGGGCGCGGCCTCCGAACTGATGGACAGAATGAGCGCGCTTGCACGGCCCTCGTCCCTCATCTGGCGGGAAATCAACCTCTGCGCGTTCCTGCATACGATGAAGCCTTCGTTCCTCTCGTATCTCCGGCCCAAGGCGACCCTCAAGATCGAGTGCGATGACGAGATGCCCCACATCTGGGCCGACACTTCACACCTGCGGGTAGCAACGCTCGAGATCGTGCGCAACGCCTGCGAGGCGAGCCCCGCGTCCGGCGAGATCACCATCACCGCTGCGGCGGAGTCCCCCGTCCCGCACGGCATCAGCAGCGCGGCCCAGCCCATCACCTGGCTTTCCATCACCGTCACGGATCACGGCCCGGGCATCCCTCCGAACTTGAAGGAGCGCGTTTTCAATCCATTTTTCACGACCAAAGGCAAGCAGAACGCCGCGGGGCTCGGCCTCACCGTGGCCCTCGGCCTCGTCCAGCGCATGGGCGGGGTGATCCGCATCGACAGCAAGCCGGGAAACACTTCCGTCCGCCTCCTGCTCCCCTCCCGCTCGGAGACGATGTAACGGATGCCGCTCCGGCGGCGCGAAAGCCTCCGGCGGCTAAACCAGCCTGGCGACGAGGTCGTAGCCCTGGCTGCCGACGATTTCCACTTCGAGGAATTCCCCTACCTGGCATGGGCTGGGCAGGATCACCTGACAGTCCACCTCGGGGGCGTCGAATGCGCTGCGGGCTATGAGCGGTTGCTCGACCAGGACTTTCATCCGCCGGCCGGCCATGCCGGAGCAGATTTCCGCGGCGATCCGCTGCTGGAGCTTCATCGCTCTCCGGTAACGCGCGGCCTTGACCCGCGCGGGCACCTGGTCGGGCATGCCTGCGGCCCGCGAACCCTGCTCCCGGGAATACGAAAAAATGCCAAGCCGTTCGAAACGGATGCGCTCGATGAACTCGAGGAAGGATTCAAAATGTTCCTCGGTCTCGCCCGGGAAACCCACGATGAATGTCGTGCGGATCGCGAGACCGGGAACGGCGGCCCGCAGGCGTCCGATGAGGTTCTCGATATGCTCGCGCGAGGTCTCCCTGCGCATGAGTTCGAGCATGCGCGGGTGGATGTGCTGAAGGGGCATGTCGATATACGGGACGACCTTGCGGCCACGGGCGATGGCCTCGATGAGTTCGTCGCTCCAATGCGCGGGGTGCGTGTAAAGGAGCCGCACCCAGAAATCGCCTTCGACCTGCTCGATCTCCCCGAGCAGCCGGGTGAGCGTCGGCCCCCGCGAGGAATCGACAGGCTGGGTCGGGTTCGACCGCTCCTCCCACTGGTCCATGCCGAAATAGGTCGTGTCCTGGCTGATGAGGTTGAACTCCTTCACCCCCTCCGCGGCCAGGTTCCGGATTTCCTTTACGACCGAATCCATGGAGCGGCTCCGGTGGCGGCCGCGCATCTGCGGGATGACGCAGAAACTGCAAGGGTGGTTGCACCCTTCTGCGATCTTCACATACGCCGAGTGCGCGGGGGTCAGCCGGAAACGGGGCGTGTCGTAGTCGGGGATGTAAACGGGGCGGCGGGTGACGAGGTTCAGCGGCTCCCAGCGCTCGTCGGTCAACTCCGAGGGGCGGCTCAGGACGCGGTGGACGACCTCGCCGACTCCCGCGATCTGGTCGAGGCCTATGAACGCGTCCACCTCCGGCATCTCGGCGGCCAGTTCGCGCGAAAAACGCTGGGCCATGCATCCGGCGACGATGAGCTTCTGCCCGGGCTTGACCCGGAGGCCGCGCTGCTGGTGAGCCTCGAGGATGGCTTCGACGGATTCCTCCTTGGCCGAGTCGATGAATGCGCAGGTGTTGACGATGAGCACATCCGCGTCGCCGGCTTCGGAGGTGATCTCCATCCCCTGCCCCAGGACGCTGCCGAGCATGATCTCCGCGTCCACGAGGTTCTTCGCGCAACCGAGACTGATCATTCCAACTTTGGCCGCCATGATCTTCTATTCGATCGCCACCGAGGTGGTGTCGTAATTCACCGGGATGCCGTTCTTCTCGATTTTGACCGCGCCTTTTTCGCCCACGCTGATCCAGAATTTCTCGCCGTGCAGGGTGAGGCCCTTCGCGTCGGGGTAGAGCCAGTCCTCAAATACGGGCGCCGAGTCCGCCTGGCCCCTTCGCACGGTGACCCAGGTCTTTTTGAGGGGTTGCAGGCTCACGACATTCATCTTCAAGGGAGCCGCGAGGAAGGAAGTATCGGCCGCGCTCACGCTGGATGCGGGGGAAGGAGCCGGCGTGGCGGCCTCGGCGAGGACGGCCTGCGCGGAAGGGGCGGCCGAGACGGCCGGGAGCGGTTTCTCCAGGGCCAGCGCGGGCGCGGCGCCGGGCACGAGGGGAGTGGCCGCGGGACCCGGTATGGCGACGACGTGGGCCACGGTGGGCGCCGCGGCCGCCGCGGGCGGCGTTTTCCTGTTCGCCGCGGGCTGATCCAGAAAGCCGAGACGCTGGGCGCTCACGACCAGATACATGACGAAGATGCCGGCGGCCATCACCACCGCCAGCACTCCCCCGAGGATGAGCATCGGCTTCGTCGCCCGGCCGCCGTCGCGGCGGCGCACGGCGGGGAGGGCCTGGGGCGCGTTCGAGAGGTACTGGTAATCGTTCCGCCCCACCGGGCTCGATATGCCGAAGCTGTCGGTAAAGTCGGACACGTCCACGGCGAGGAATTTCGCGTAGATGATGAGGAAGCCCTTCGCGTACGCGAGGTTCGGGAAGTGCGCGTAGGTGTCGTTCTCCAGGTCCAGGATGCGCTCCGTGCGCAGCTTCGTGGTCCGGGCCACCTCTTCCACGGAGAGCTTCCGGGCCAGTCTCGCTTGCTGGAGCCTTTTTCCGACCGTTTTCATTTCACCCGTCTGGCGGGAAGTCTCCGTCGAGATCCTTCAATATCTCGCGCGGCTTCGCGCCTTCACCGGCTGCCACGTATCCTCTCTGCTCGAGAATGTCAACCACGCGCGCCGCACGGGTATAACCGAGCCGCAGCCTACGCTGGAAAAGAGAGGTGGAGGCCTTCTTCTCCTGCCGCATGATCTCGATGCATTTCTCCACGAGGTCTTCGTCCTCCTCGCTTACGTCCTCGGGCGCCTCGCCCCGGGTCTGCAGTTTGTCATGGATTTCGGGTTCATATAAGGGCGGGCTCTGCGACGCCGCGAAGTCAACGAGCCTCTTTATTTCTTCATCGGTTACCAGCACGCCCTGTGCCCGGATGACGCGCGAGGTGCCCGGCGGCACGTAGAGCATATCCCCCTGCCCCAGGAGACGTTCGGCGCCGTTTTCGTCCAGGATGACCCGGCTGTCTATCTTCGTGGCGACCTGGAACGCGATGCGGCTGGGGATGTTTGCCTTGATGACGCCCGTGACGATGTCCGCCCTCGGCGTCTGCGTGGCGACGATCATATGGATGCCCGCCGCCCGCGCCATCTGCGTGATGCGCGCGATCGCGCTCTCGACATCCGCGGGCGCGGTCTGCATCAAGTCCGCCAGCTCGTCGATGATGACGACGATATAATACATCTTCTCGGGAACGACGGGGTCGTCGTCCCTGGGCACGCGGATCGCCGCCGCCGGCTCCGCGCCGTTCTCCTCCTCGCCGAAGAGCTCGTCGTCCCCCTTTTTCGCCCGTTCCTCGTCGAGTTCCTTCTGCGATCTTCGCCTTGGGCCGCGCGTTGAAGCCGGTGATGTTTCGAACCCCGGTTTTCGCGAATATCTTGTAGCGCTTCTCCATCTCGTCGATGACGTAGCGCAGGGCGAGCAGCACCTTTTTCGGATCAGTGACGACGGGCGTGATGAGATGGGGCAGCCGGTTGTAAATCTGCATCTCGACCACCTTCGGGTCGATCATGATCAGGCGCAGCTCGTCGGGCGTGAACCGGTAGAGCATGGAGGCGATGAGCGCGTTGATGCAGACGCTCTTGCCGGAGCCGGTCGTCCCCGCGACCAGGCAGTGCGGCATCTGCGAGAGATCGGCGAGGATCGTCTTGCCGTAAACGTCCTTGCCGAGGGCAAGCGGGATCTTCGCCTGGCTCTGCGTCCATTCCTCGGACTCCAGCAATTCCCGCAGGGTGACCTTCTGCTTCCGCGAATTCGCGATCTCGATGCCGACGGTGTCCTTCCCGGGGATGGGCGCGAGGATGTTGATGCGCTCGGCACGGGTGGAGCGCGCGATGTCGCGCTCGAGGCTCACGATCTTGTCCACCCGCACGCCCTTGGCCGGATAGACCTCGTACCGGGTGATGGTGGGGCCTTTGGTGATGTCCCCCGGCGCCACGCTGATCCCAAACTGGGCGAGCGTTTCGATGACGGTGGCCTGGATCCGCCGCAGTTCCTCGGGGTCGGCGGCATTCCGCCCGTCGATGTCGGCCGGTTCCAGCAGCGCCATGTCCGGCAGCGTGTAATTATTGATGAGCACCAGCTCCTGCGGGACGAGCCTGCCGTTCGGCTTGTCGCCTTTCTCGCCTTTTTCACCCTTCACCGCCGGTTTTTTCGGCTGCGGCACGGAGGTGTCGATGACCTTCGGCTCGGGCCGGAACATCGGTTCCTCCTCCTCAAGCGAGAGATCGTCCGGAGCGCGGAGCGGTGCGCCCTTTTTGCTCAGGACTTTTTCCAGCTTCTTCGCCTCGCGGGCCAGGCGCTTTTCCTCGAGGACGAGACGCTCCCGTTCATCCGCGCCCTCGAGGCGGTTGCGGCGGTGGCGCTCGATCCACTGCGACGGCATCGCCAGGGCGCCGCGGAGCGCGCGGATCGGCTGGATGCCCGTCATGAGGATGATCGTGGTGACGTAGAGACAGATCAGGAGGATCCCCGCGCCGCCCGCGCCGAGCGAGTCGCGCAGGAGCCGTTCGCCGACCCAATAGCCGAGCCAGCCGCCCGCGCCTCCGCCGTGGCTGCGGATGTTCATCGCCGTGGGCCAGTTGTGGAGGAACCACGGCTGGAGATCGAGCAGGCACGCCCCGGAGAGGACGAACGCGAGCACCCAGAACGAACGCACCGAGAGCCGATAGGAGCTCGACATGAGCTTGACGCCTCCGAGCCCGAGCATCACCGCCGCGACGAGGTAGGAGCCCGCGCCGAGCAGGAAATAGATCGACCCCGCGCCGATGGCGCCGAGGGGCCCGATGAAGTTCTGCGGCGGCCGGTTCGGCCTGGAGGTGGAACTGAGCGGGAACCAGCCCGGGAGGTCGCGCGGGGTGTAGGAGATCAACGCGAGGAAGAGCAGCGTTCCCAAGCCGAGCAAGACGAGGCCGACTACTTCGTTGAGGGTACGATGTTCCTGGGCGCGAGCCATTGAAGCCTTCATAGTATGCATACGGCACCCTTGCCGCAACCTTTCGCAAACGAAGGGAGGGAGGCTTCGGCCCGGCGGTCGCACGGCCCGCTACATGGTGCCCTTGAACTTCGGCGCATCCTCTTCGACCCCGAAGTTCTTCCCGTACAGCCGCGCGATCTCCTCCAGATCGCCCTCGCTCAACGGCGGGCATTCGGGCGCCGCGGCGAACTCCCGGAGCTGGCTCTCCTCGTAGATGTTCGGGAGCGTCGAGGCGACCCGGGGCTCGATGAGGAGCCATTGCAGCGCCGCCTGGCCCAGCGTCCTGTCGGCCCTTTCGAGGAAACGGAGCTGCTCGACCTTCTTCACGCCGTTCAACAGCCAGCTTCGCGGCCGGTGGTTGCGGTGGTCGTTCGGCGGGAACGTGGTGTCCACATTGTAATGCCCTTCGAGCATCCCGGACGAATGGGTGACCCGGATGAGGAACATCGTGTCCCGACCGGCGTCCGCGGCCGTTTCGTGGATGGCCTTTCCGGGGTGCTGCTCCAGCATATTATAGATGTGCTGGACGGTGGCCACCTCCCGCTCCCGGATGCAGTCCGCCCCCTCGCGCAGCCAGCCGATGGCCGGCCCGAGCGCGATGCCGATGTGCCGGATTTTCCCCGAGTCCCTGAGCTGCTCCATCGTCTTCCAGACCTTGTCGTCATACACCTGCTCCATGCGGATATTGTGGAGCTGCATCAGGTCGATCCGGTCCGTGCGCAGCCGTCTAAGGGCGGCTTCGGTCGCGCGGACGAGCGCCTCGGGCGAGAAATCCTGCGGAATCTCGCGCTGGCCCCGGCGCGCATCCCCGTGGTGGACGAAGTCGTAGCCGATCTTGGTCGCAATGACGATCTCGTCCCGGTTGGAGGGGAATGCCTTGGCGATGAATTCCTCGCTGAGGCCGTTCCCGTAGGTATCGGCGGCGTCGAAGAGCGTGACGCCGACGTCGAATGCCTTGCGCATGAGATCGAGCGCCTCGCCCTCGGTGAACTGGCCCCACCAGCCGGTGGAGATCGTCCAAAGGCCGAAGCCGACTTCGCTGACGGAGAGATTTGTTTTCGGTAGGGTGCGGTATTTCATGTCGGGAATGGCAGTCTGAATCTTCCCCGGGAAGTCTCAAGAAGAACGTTCCTTTCACCGGCGGGGCTCGGCGGTTTTCTTTTCTTGCCAGCGAGGGAGCTTCCGTTACCTTCGGCCTTTCCCCTCTGGAATCATAACCAGGAGAATGCGATGCAGCCACTATTCACTTACAACGTCATCCCGAAACTGCCGCAGGAACTGGAGCCGTTGCGGGAGATCGTATTCAACCTCTGGTGGACGTGGGAGCCGGCCGCGCGCAAGCTTTTCAGGCACCTCGACCCCGATCTCTGGACGAGGACGAACCACAACCCGCTGCGGATGCTCCAGCTCTCGCGGCAGGCGCGCCTGGTCGAGGTGGCGGCAAACGCCGAGTTCATGCGCGAGCTGAAGGTCGTCCACAAGAAATTCAAGGGCTACATGGCCCGCACGGACACCTACGGCAAGACCCGCCCGAACGGCCGGGTGTCGATCGCCTATTTCTCCGCCGAGTTTGGTTTCCATGAATCCGTGCCAAACTACTCGGGCGGCCTCGGCATTCTTTCGGGCGACCATTGCAAATCCGCCAGCGACCTCGACCTGAATTTCTCGGCCGTCACGCTGCTGTACCGGCACGGCTATTTCAAACAGCAGATCAACAAGGAAGGCTGGCAGGAGAGCGTCAGCCTCAACCAGAATTTCCACCATCTCCCCATCGAGGAGGTGCGCAAGGACGACAAGCCGCTGTTGATCTCCGTGGACCTGCTCGGGCGCAACGTCTTCGCCCGAGGTCTGGAAGCTCGCCATCGGCCGCATCAACCTCTACCTGCTCGACACCGACATCCCCGAGAACAACGCGGAAGACCGGCTCATCACCGCCCAGCTCTACGGCGGCGACCTGGAGATGCGCATCCGGCAGGAGGTCGTCCTCGGCATCGGCGGCGTCCGGGCTCTGCACGCGATGGGCATCGACGCCGCAGGTGCACCACATGAACGAAGGGCCATTCCGCGTTCCTCTCCCTGGAGCTCATCCGCCGCGGCGTGCAGGAGTCGAAGCTGGATTTCTACAGCGCGCTCCAGGTCGTCGCGGCGGGCAACGTCTTCACCACGCACACGCCCGTGCCCGCGGGCAACGACGCCTTCCCGCGGGACCTCATGCAGCCGCTACTTCGGCCGCTACCCGGCGACAGCGTCGGCATCCCCTTCGATGAATTTTTCCGGCTCGGCCAGACCGAGCGTGAACCCGCCCGACACGTTCACCATGACGATCCTGGCGCTGCGGACCAGCCGGCATTCGAACGGGGTCAGCGCGCTGCACGGCGCCGTGAGCCGCGAGCTCTGGAAGGACGTCTGGTCGGGCATACCCGAGGACGAGGTGCCGGTGACGAGCATCACGAACGGCATCCATACCAAGACGTGGACCGCGCCCGAGTTCGCCGAGCTCTTACGAGAAATACGTCGGCAAGGATTGGGAGGAGCACCTCACCGAGCCCGAGTTCTGGCGCGGCGTCATCGATATCCCCGATGATGTGCTCTGGGAGACCCACCAGGCCCTCAAGCTGCGCCTCATCGAGTTCGTGCGCACCCGCATCCGCGCGCAGCGCGAGCGACTCGGGGAATCGCCCGAGAAAATCCGGAAGGTCAACCAGCTCCTCGATCCCGAAATCCTCACCATCGGGTTCGCGCGGCGCTTCGCCACCTACAAGCGCGGCACGCTCCTGTTCTCCGATCCCGAGCGGCTCCACAAGATGCTGACGAACATCCATCAGCCCGTGCAGTTCGTCTTCGCGGGCAAGGCGCACCCGAAGGACGACGGCGGGAAGAAGCTACATCCAGGAAGTCTATAAGCACACGCGCCAGCCCGAGTTCGAGAACCGGATCGTCTTCGTCGAGGATTACGACACGAACATCGCGCGGCGGCTGACGCAGGGCGTCGATCTCTGGCTGAACACGCCGTTGCGGCCCTATGAAGCCAGCGGCACCAGCGGCATGAAACTGCCGCCCAACGGCGGCCTGAACCTGAGCGTCCTCGATGGCTGGTGGTGCGAGAGCTACAACGGCAAGAACGGCTGGGCCATCGGCGCCGAGATCACCGAGCGGCACCGTCGATTTCCAGAACGAGGTGGACGTGGCGAGCCTCTTCCACATCCTCGAGACACAGGTCATCCCGCTCTACTACGCGAAGCCCGACGGGCGGCTGCCCGTCGCGTGGCTGCAGCTCATGCGCGAATCCATCCGCAGCGTCACCCCGGTCTTCAACACCCACCGCATGGTGAAGGAATACAACGAGCGCCTGTACGAGCCCGCCGCCGCCGCCGGGGCCAAGCTCGCGGCCAACGGCTTCGCCAGGGGCAAAGCCATCAGCCAATGGAAGGCGAAGATGCGCAAAGACTGGTCGCAGGTGAAGATAACCGACACGCAGATCGCGAACACCGACAAGGTGAACATCGTGGTCGGCGACACATTGAAGATTTCCGCGACCGTCCACCTCGGCTTGCTGACGCCCGACTTCGTCCGCGTCCAGGCGTATGTGGGCGAGAACGTCGAGAACCAGATCGCGAAGCCGGCTGTCATCGACCTCGCCGAATACAAGAGCCTCGGCTCCTCGGGGGATTACCTGTATGAGGGCTCGATCCCCGCGCCCGAGAGCGGAGCCTATGGCTTCAACGTCCGGGTCATCCCCACCCACCCCGACCTCACCCAAAGCCACGAGCTCCGGTTGATCACCTGGGCGCGGTGATCCCAACCCCACGCCTGAGGCCGGCAGAGGCGGCTAATACATCCCCGCGTCTTCGGGGTACCCGGACCCCGCCCGGATGGACTCCAGGCGCTTGCGCATGCCGCGGTCCGATTCCGGCCGGTTCCAGCGTTTGAAAAAGACCCCAAGCGCCAGCGGCAAGGTTGACGCCAGGCTCACCGACAAGAGCACGATGGCCGTGATCTTCTGAACCCGCCGGTCGATCTTATTAGCCAGCAGAAGGCCGACTCCGCACCCGAGGGATGCCTGGGTGATGGCGGTCAGACCGGGCACGGCCCAGGCTTCGGCGTTGGGGATCGGGGACTTCTCCATAAGGCTCAGATAGGATTGGGGGCTAAATATGCGTGAGCGCGAATAAAATCCAACTCGAATCGCGCGGGCCACCATATTTATTTATTAAGCATCTTGCATGCGAGGTGCTTGTCCACTTGATTGCACCAATGTCTTCACCGCTCTACATCCTCATCCTCGCAGGCGGCAGCGGCGAGCGCTTCTGGCCCCTGAGCCGGAAAACCAAGCCCAAACAGCTCCTGGCCCTCTTTTCGGAGGAGACCCTCCTCGGGCAGACCATCAAGCGCCTCGAAGGCCTCGTCCCCCTTCAGAATATCCTCATCCTCACGAACACCGACCAGGAAGCGGCCGTGCGCGCCATGTGCCCGGAACTTCCGGCGGAAAACATCGTCGCCGAGCCCGCCAAACGCGACACCGCGGCCGCCGTCGCACTCGGCGTCGGCTGGATCGCCATGCGCGACCCGGGCGCGACCATGGTCGTCCTGCCGGCGGATCACCTTATCAAGGATGAAGCGGGCTTTCACCGCACCATCCGCACCGCGGCCGCGGCGGCGGAAAAGACCGGCGATCTCGTGACCATCGGCCTCAAACCCACTTGGGCGTGCCCCGGCTTCGGCTACATCGAGCAAGGGAAAAAGGTCGAGGACGCCGCGTTCGGCCCGGACGCGCCCGATGTGCACGAGGTGCTCCGTTTCCGCGAGAAACCGAACCCGGAACTGGCCGAGACATTTCTGCGCCAGGGGAATTTTCGCTGGAACGCGGGCATGTTCATCTGGTCGCTGACCGCCATCCTTTGCGCGTTTGAACGGCACACCCCGGAGCTCGGCGAATTCATCGCCCACATACGGCAGACGAAGGATTTGCGGCAGACGCTCGCGGAGAGGTTCGCGAAGCTGCCGAAGATTTCCATCGACTACGCGATCATGGAGCGCGCCGCGCGCGTGCTCGTCGTGGAAGCCGCGTTCGACTGGGATGACGTGGGAAGCTGGATCGCGGTCTCCAAATATCTCCCCACCGACAGCGCCGAAAACGCTGCCAACCTGGAGATAACCCAGATCGACGCGGCGCATAACATCGTCTTTTCGAGCCAGAAAACGCACATCAGCCTTCTCGGCGTGAAGAACCTCATCATCGTCCAGACGGGCGACGCGCTCCTCATCTGCGACCGGAGCGAGGCGGAGAAGATCAAGGCGTTGGTGGGCAAAGTGCCCGAAGCGCTGCTCTGACGCGCTTCGGCTGTCGAGGCGGCCGGCGCAGCGCCTCTACGGCCGCGAGGATTTGTGCAGGAGGCGGTTGATGGCGGCGGCGGCGTAGGCGGCGCCGAAGCCGTTGTCGATATTCACCACCGTCACCCCGCTGCCGCAGCTATTCAGCATCCCCAGCAGCGCCGCCAGCCCGCCGAAGCTCGCCCCGTAGCCGACGCTGGTCGGCACCGCGATGATGGGCCGGCTCGTAAGGCCCGCCACGGCGCTCGGCAGCGCGCCTTCCATGCCCGCGACGACGATGAGGACGTTGCAAGCCTCCAGCCGTTCGCGCTCGGCGAGGAGCCGGTGGATGCCCGCCACGCCGACATCGAATATCTTCTCGACCCGGTTCCCGAACACCTCCAGCGTCACCACGCTTTCCTCGGCCACGGGCAGGTCGGACGTTCCGGCGCACAGCACGCCCACGGAACCATCGTTCTTCGGCATCGGCGTCTTTTCGAGCGTAATGCACCGGGCCCGCCCGTGAAACACCGCCTCGGGGAACTTCGCGGCGAGCGTCTCGTAGTGCGCGGGCGTGGCCCGGGTCGCAAGCAGCACGGAGTCTTTGGCCAGGATCGTCTCGGAAATTCCGAGCACGTCCGCGGGCGTCTTCCCCTCGCAATAGATGACCTCCGGGAAGCCGCACCGGTCGCGCCGGCTGGTATCGACCCTGGCATAGCCGAGATCGACAAACGAGTCCGCGGCCACGCTACTCCTCCGGCCCCTGCCCGGTGAGGAACATCCGCATCGGGATCATGCTCGACTTGAAGAAGCCGTGCTCCTCGAAGAAATGGTGCGCCTCCTCGTTCCCCCTGTCCGTGAGGAGGGTGATCCTCAAAAAGCCCTTCTCCCGCGCGTAATGGATCGCATATTGCAAGAGGCGGTCGCCGAACCCCTGCCCCCGGTGCTGGCTGTGGACGATCACATCCTCCAGGACGATGACGAAGCCCCCTTCCGCCGTGCTGATGGTGAAAAGGAGATTCAGCATCGCCAGGATATGGCCGTTCTGGCGCAAAACGAAGATCCGCCCCCGATTCGGTTCCTCCAGCAGCAGCCGCAGGCCGCGCATCTGTTTCACGCGATTCGGCACGAAATCCTCCTCCTGGGTGAAAAGATCGACCAGGAGATCGGTTAGCTGGGGGAGATCCTCCAGCGTCGCCGGTTCTATGACCATCTCGTTCATAGCGGAGACGCGCGACGCGACCGGCCTCCCTGCTCTGCCACCGCGAAATCGGGATTGAGGTCGATCATAAGGAGCAGGCGTTTTGTTCGGGTCCGGAATCTAGAGTGGCACCCGCCTTTTGCAATGAATTATTTGGCCGGGATCGTGTTGACAGGCCCGCGGCGCGGCGTAGAATTGCCGTTCCCTCGAAACAGGGGCCAGCTTTATGAAACGCACCTACCAATCCTCCAAGCGCACGCGCAGGCAGCAGCACGGGTTCCGCGCCCGAATGTCAACCAAGGCGGGACGCGCCTGTCTCTCGCGCCGCAGGCAGCGGGGACGCAAGCGGCTGTTGCCGGTGGGAGTGGAGATTCCTTTCGCGCGGCACACCCAGGCCTAGGTTCGAGGCGCGGCCCCGGGCGACTCCTCGGCACTCTCCCGCCTCTGCGGGATGGGCACGATGCGACTCCGATTTCCCAAAGCGGCCCGGCTCACCGAACCCGCGGAATTCCGGAGAGTCAAGGCGCAGGGAACCGCATTCTACGGAAAATTACTCATTTTGAGCGTCCTCAAACGGCCCGGCTTGACGGAAACACGGATCGGGCTCATCACCACCCGCCGCCTCGGCAACGCCGTGACCCGGAACAGGACGCGCCGGCGGCTGCGCGAGGCCATCCGCGCCGTCCTCCCCCGGGTCGAACACGGCGTGCACCTCGTCCTCATCGCGCGCAAGGGCGCTGCGGACGCCTCCTTCGAGGAGGTGCGAAATGAGTGGTTGCGCTTGGCGGAACGAGCCGCTCTTCTAGGAAGCTGATGCACTCCTTTCATCCCATCCGCGTCGCCATACGGCTCTACCAGGCCCTCCTCTCCCCGGCGCTCGCCTTCGTATGCGGGCCGGCGTGCGGCTGCAGGTACGAACCGACGTGCTCGCACTACTTCCTGGAAGCCGTGGAACGCCACGGCTCCCAGCGCGGTTCCTGGCTGGGGCTGAGACGCATCCTGCGATGCCAGCCGTGGGGCGGCGCGGGGTTTGATCCGGTGCCGCCGCCGGCCCATGAATGTTCCCACGGAGAGAAGGAGGCCGCCCATGGATCGTAAGGGCATCACGGGCATGGTGGTGGCGTTCGCCGTCCTGCTGGCCTGGGAGTATTTCTACCAGAAGAACTACAAGCCGGCCCCGACCCGCACCGCCGCGGCGTTCCCGGCCGCGCAGCTCAGCGGCAGCGGCGCGCTGAGCGGCACGTCGGCTGCCGCCGCATCCTCCCCGCCAGCCGGCGCCGCCGCCGATGCAGGCGGAGCTGCGAAGCCGGAGGAAGCGCCCGTGCCGGAAACGACCTTGAAGGCGACCGGCGGCGCGGCGGAATACACCTTCACCAACGTCGGCGGCGGCATCTCGAGGATCGTCCTGCAGAACTACATGGCCGAGAAGGGCCGAAAGGTGACCTTGAACGAATACGGCGCGGCGCCCATCGGCGCGATGAGCGAGGCCGCCGGGCAGGGGGCGCGCGACGCGTGGACGGTGACCCGGCAAAACGGGCAGATCGTCTGTTCGCGCACCGACGCCGCGCAGATGGAGATCATCAAACGTTTCACGCTGCCGCACGGCTCCGCCGGCAAGGATGCCTACCTCGTGACGATGGACGTGAGCATCACGAACCGCTCGGCCCAGGCCCGGCTTTCCGACGGGTACTTCATCGCGCTCGGCTCGGCGGCGTTCATCCACCACGGGGACCGGACGACCTACACGGGCTTCGACTGGTACCACAACGAGAAGGGCAAATTCATCGACGTGAACTGGTTCGCGTCCAAGCAGGTGCCGCTGCTCGGCATCCAGACGAGCGCGGAACAACCCTTCTACTCGGACAGCGCGGAATCCGTCCTCTGGGCGGGCGTGGCGAACCAGTATTTCACCACGATCCTCTCCGCGGCCGAGAACCCGGCGAAGAAAGTCTGGGCCCGACGATTCTCGATCAACACGGAGACGACCCCGCTCTTCGGCATCGAAGGCGCGCTCGGGACCGGCGGGTTCAAGCTGGAGCCCGGCCAGACGCACCAGGAGCGTTATGCGCTCTACGCGGGCCCGAAGGAGTACCGCATCCTGAAGCAGCTCGGCAACGACCAGGAAGAGATCATGAACTTCAACTGGACGAAGTACGTGAGCATCTTCCTGCTGACGGCGATGAACGCCCTGAAGGGCGTCCTGGGCAACTATGTGGCGGCAATCCTGGTGCTGACCATCTGCATCAAATCGGCGCTATGGATTCCCCAGAACGCCGCGACCAAGTCGATGAAGAAGATGCAGGCGCTCCAGCCCAAGATGACGGAGCTGCGCGAGAAATACGCGGACGACCCTTCGCGGATGAACCAGGAGCTGATGAAGCTCTATAAGGATTATGGGGTCAACCCCTTCGCGGGCTGCCTCCCGATGTTCATCCAGATCCCGATCTTCTTCGGGTTCTTTAACATGCTCGGAGGAGCGGTCGAGCTGCGCGGGAGCGGTTTCCTCTGGGTGAAGGATTTGTCGCAGCCGGACACCATCGCGACCATCGCCGGGTACCACGTCAACCTGCTGCCGCTCATCATGGCCGTGACGATGCTCTGGCAGATGTCCATCACCCCCAAGACGGGCGACCCGGTCCAGCAGCGCATCTTCATGTTCGTGCCGCTGGTCTTTGTGTTCTTTTGTTACAACTTTGCATCGGCCCTCTCGCTCTATTATACTGTGCAGAACCTTTTCTCGATCGCGCAGTTGTATGTAACCAGGAGCCAGACGGCTCCCGCGCTTCAGAAAATCTCCGGGCCGCCGAAGAAGAAGAGGCGAGCAGGTCCATGAGCCAGAACCCCAAGGATACACTCGACACGATGCTCGGTTACCTTGGATTCGTCTGCGAGATCAAGGAATTCGAGAGCGAACACGGCCTCACCCTCCAGGTTTACACCCCGGAGAAGGAGCGCCTCATCGGCCGGCACGGGGAGACGCTGGAGGACATCCAGTTCCTGCTGAACCGGCTGCTCCAGGCCAAGGACAAGGAAACGCCGCGCGTGCAGGTGGACGTGGAGCACTACCGCGAGATGCGCGAGGACGGCCTCGTCCAGAAAGCGCGGCAGATGGCGGAGCTCGTCCGCAAGACGGGCCGCCCGTTCCACCTCGACCCGATGAATGCGTACGACCGCCGCATCGTCCACAACGCCTTCAAGGACGACCCGGAGATCATGACGTGGAGCCCCCCCGACGATACCCGCATCAAACGCATCACTTTGAAACGGCGTGTCTGAAAAAAGTGATTTGACATTAATGAATTGCGCGTTTGACAACGGGTGGGCAGCGATGCATCTTCGCCTCCCCCCTTCCGCGGAAAAAACGATTGCCCGAACTATGATCAGCCAACTTCTTGAGGACGCTTCCAAAGTTATCACGAGCCCGCAGGTGCTCATCAACGTGGTTTCCAGGAGGGTCCGGCAACTCAGCCAGGGGCATCGCCCCCTTATAGAAGTCGGGCCGCGCATGGGCCTTTCCGACATCGCCCTCCAGGAGATCATCTCCGGCAAGGTCACGTTCGAGGAAGCGCCCGAACCCGTAGTGAACGGAGCGGCAAACGGCAGTGGCGGGCGGTGAGATCGCCAGCAACCGGAAGGCCCTCCGGGATTACCACATCCTCGAGCGCCTCGAGGCCGGCATCGAACTGAAGGGCACGGAGGTCAAATCGATCCGGGCGGGTCTGGCCAACATCTCCAACGCCTACGCGCGCGTGGACGACGGCGAGGTCTATCTCTTCGACGCGGACATCCAGCCGTACATCCGCGCCAGTCACGAGCAGCACGAACCCCGCCGCCGCAGGCGTCTGCTCCTGCACAAGAAGGAAATCCTGCGGCTCTTCGGCCTCTGCTCGGTGAAGGGCCACACCCTTACCGCTCTCCGCATGTACTGGAAGGAGAGCCGGGTGAAAATCGAGATCGGCGTCGGCAAGGGCAAGGAAGCCCACGACAAGCGAGAAGACATCAAGAAGCGGGCCACGCAGCGCGAGACCGACCGCGAGATGGCGCGTTTCAACCGCAAAAACGGATGAGGCGTATGAACGTGCGCGCCGCCCTGCCGCTCCTCCTCGCGATCGCCCTCCCCGCGCTCGCCGACAGCACCTACAGGGTCAAACCCGGAGACACCGTTCTTCGGCTGGCCTGGGAATACAGCATCAGCCCGGAAGCGATCCGGCGCGCGAATCATCTCCACGCGGACGACCTCGACGCGGGGAGCTACATCGTCCTTCCCACGTCTTTCCGGCGTCCCCAACCCCCGCCTCCGCCCGCGACTCCCGCGGCCCCTGTCGTGCTCCGGGCGACGCCAGCCGAGCAGGAAGCGCTTCCCGCCTCGCCCCTGCTCCCGGTGCGTCACTGGGCGGCGACGCCTCCCCAGTCCGCCCCGGCGCCTGCGTCCGACGTGAAGGACCGCCTCCTGGCCGCCGCGCGCGAGCTCGCCTCCCACCACATCGCCTACAACGAGGCCTGGACGCCTCCGGGCCAGCGTGCGCCATGGCGCATGGACTGTTCCAACACCGCGCGCTACCTGTACCAGACCGCTGCCGGGATCGACCTGGGGCGCACCGCGTTCGACCAATACGATTTCCTCCGCAGGAGGCGACGGGCCTGGAGCGTGCCGCTGGACGGGCGCAACCTCGCCAGGATCGACCAGCTCCGGGCCCTGTTAAAGGCCGGCGACCTCCTTTTCTGGGAGAACACCTATAGGCCCGACCGGAGTTCGCCCATCACGCACGTGATGATCTTCCTCGGCGAGGACGAGCACGGGCGGTGGATCATGGCGGGCTCCCGGGGCCACCGCGCGGGCGGTCCCGACATCTATCCGTTCGATCCCCACCAGCCCGCGGGAGGCTACTCGGTTTTCTTCGGTCTCATCCACCACACCGGGCGTTTCGTGGCGTTCGGACGCCCCGTTTCGTAACCACGTCCGAGGTTAAATTATTTTACCCGGTTGCATTTTTTATTTGCAACCGCATGCGGGCGTGCTAATTAAGCGACTTTTATGAGCAGACACTCCAACTGTTTTCTCGTTCTCGGCGCAGCGCTCCTGGCGTTCGCGTCCCTTTATCAAAGCGCGGATGCCGCCGCTCTCATGACCGCCGACCCGGTCATACCAATTCTTGCGCCAGTCCCGGCGCCGCCGAACGCCGTCATCGCCATCAGCGTGAAAGACCAGAAGCTCGCGGTCATCATGGACGGCAAGAAGGTCGCCACGTATCCCGTCTCGACCTCCAAGTTCGGAGTCGGCGACACCTTTGGCAGTTACAAGACCCCGGCGGGCGTCATGATGGTGTGCAATAAGCTCGGAGGCACCCTTCCGGCCGGCGCCGTCATCAAACACCGTTATGCCACCGGCGAGGTGCTTGCGCCCGACGCTCCCGGCCGCGACCCGATCGTCACCCGCATCATCTGCCTCAGGGGGCTCGAAGCGCAGAATCGCAACGCCCTGCCGAGGTCGATCTACATCCACGGCACCCCGCAGGAAAAGACCATCGGCACGCAAGCCAGCTACGGCTGCATAAGGATGCGTTCGAAGGATGTGATCGCGCTGTATAACGTGATCAATATCGGCGCCTGCGTCGAAATCTCCGAGGAGAAGCTCTCCAAGTTGCTGAAGACTCCCGTCGTCATGCCGGTTGAGGGAATGCATAACCTCATGGCCGCGGCCATGAACTGAGGCGTTGGTCTTAGGGGCAGCGCAACGGCTGGCGGCAGGTCATCAAGGCCTGGGATGTGGTAGGGAATCTCGCGCTTTCGGCGATATAGGCATGTCCTGTAAACGGACGCGGCAATCATCTTCATCCGACGCCGCTAGCTATCCGAGGTTTTTGTCGCTGGAGATGGTTTGGAAAACAATAGACTTTCCCCCTTCGCCTCCTCAGGATGCGGGGTAATGAATTCCTCCCCAGGCGATCCGGCGCCCACCCCCAGAAGCCCCACGACTCCGCTCGGCCTGGTGCGGCCGCCGGCCGCGCATGAGATGACACCTGAAGAATACGCGAAGAGCGTGGATTGGAACGGCGTTGCGGATACCAGGGAATTCCGCGCCCTGCTCAAGGCCAAGGCCGGGTTCATCGTTCCCGCCTGCATTTTCTTCATGGTCTATTACTTCGCGCTGCTCATCTCCGTTGGCTATGCGCCGCATTTCATGGAGAAGAAGGTCATCGGCGTCGTGAACCTCGCTTACCTCTTCGCGCTCTCGCAGTTTTTCATGGCATGGATCATCGCCGCTCTCTACGTCAAGGCGGCGGCCCGGCATGATGAGATGGCGACCAAAGTCACCCGCGGCATAAGGAGCACACTGCCTTGAGCACGCCCCTGGTAATGTTTCTGGTGTTCATCGTGATCACCCTGTTGATCACCGGGTGGGCCGCACGCCGTTCCCGCGGCAGCAATTCCTTCTTCGCCGCGAACCGGCAGATCACAGGCTGGCAGAACGGCATCGCCGTGGCAGGCGACTATATGAGCGCGGCGTCCTTTCTCGGCATCGCGGGGCTCATCGCTTTCTATGGCTACGATGGCTTCATGTATTCCGTCGGCTTTCTCGTCGCGTACCTTACCGTCCTGCTCGTTGTCGCCGAGCCGCTGCGCAACTCCGGAAAATATACGATGGCCGATGTCCTCGCCTTTCGCCTCAACGCCAAGCCCGTGCGCGCGATGGCCTCGCTGAGCACGCTTACCGTCAGCATCTTTTATATGATCGCGCAGATGGTGGGCGCGGGCATCCTCGTCTCGCAACTCCTGAAAGGGCTCCAACATCAGCTACGAGCACGCGGTGATCGTGGTCGGCATCCTCATGATCGTCTATGTCGTCTTCGGCGGCATGCTTGCGACGACCTGGGTGCAAATCATCAAAGCCATCCTGCTGATGGGTGGAACCTTGATGCTGAGCGTGCTGGTGATGGCGAAGTTCCACTTCAGCCTCACCGAATTTTTCGATGCGGTCTCGCACGTTACTTACATGAAAAAGGGCGTTCTCGTCACCGAGAACTTCCTGCAGCCGGGTCTCTACTATAAGACCGCGTGGGGACACCTCGACCTCATCTCGCTCGGCCTCGCGCTCGTGCTCGGAACCGCCGGGCTGCCGCACATCCTGGTAAGGTTCTACACCGTCCCGAACGCCAGATCGCCGCGCGCTCCAGCGTCGTTTGGGCCATGATCCTCATCGGGCTGTTCTATATCATGACGACGTTCCTCGGCTTCGGCGCCGCGACCCTTGTCGGGCCCGCATACATCACCGCGCACGGCGGCACGAACATGAGCGCGCCGCTGCTTGCCCAGAAAGCGGCCGGGGATGTTTTCTTCGCCTTCATCTCCGCCATCGCATTTGCCACCATCCTGGCGGTGGTCGCGGGCCTCACCATCAGCGCTTCCACTTCGTTCGCCCACGATATATGGACGAACGTGATCCATAGCGGAACCGAACGCAAGAAGGGCGAAGAGGTGCGGGTGGCGCGCATCACGGCCTTCGTAGTCGGCATCATTTCCATCGCCCTGGCGATCGTCCTTAAGAATGCCAACGTCGCTTTCCTCGTCGGCCTCGCGTTCGCGGTCGCCGCGTCCGCCAACTTCCCGGTCATCGTGCTCTCGCTTTTCTGGCGCCGGTTCAACACCGCCGGGGCCGTCGCCGGCCTGGCGACGGGGCTCGCAGCTTCCATCGCGCTCATCCTCATAAGCCCCAGCATCATGACTGTTGATCTGCCGGGCGTGTTGCCATCCGCCCGCCACTTCGTGCAGAAGCCGCCTATCTTTCCGCTGGCGAACCCCGGCCTGGTCAGTATTCCGCTGGGATTTATCGGGGCCATCATCGGTTGCCTGCTCTTTCGCGAGCCTGCGGCCGAAGCGAAGTTCGCGGAGCTTTCCGTGCGGGCGCATACCGGCATCGGCGCGGAAAAGGCGACTGCTGAGTAAGCAGGAGCTGCCGGCGGATTGTTACAACTTAGTTCATATCCTGCTTGACCTGAGTCTAACATGGACTTAGAAGGGACTAATGAGCACGCTAACCAGTTCGCATCTTAAACTCCTGTTGGGTCTGACAAAGCGAAAAGAAGCGATCGCAGCCGATCTCCATAAACTGGAAGCAAAGATCGCCGGCCTGTTCGGCATTCACACCGGCCCTGCAAAGTCTTCGTCAAAAGCTCCGGCTAAGCGGGGACGCCCCGCAAAGAAACCGAAGGCCGCACAGAAACCGAAGGCCGCGAAGAAAACGCGGACGAGAGTCGCACGCGGGACTCTGAAGGAAAAGGTGCTCACAGTTCTCAAGGAAGCGGGCGCCGAGGGCCTCGGGGTCGGTGAAGTGGCGGACAAGATCGGCGCGAAGAAAGCGGCCGTAAACGTCTGGTTCTACACCACCGGCAAGAAGGTCGCGGGCTTGAAGAAGATCGCGCCTGGAAAATTCGCCCTCAAAGGTTAGCAAGCCTTCGCTCTAAGAATAGAGCGCTTCGACAATCCGCGCCGCCTTTGGGTTCGACATGACCCCGGGTTCCATCTGGTTCATGACATAGGCGAAAGCGGTGTTGCTCTCCGGGTCGGCAAACCCGAGACTCCCGCCCGCGCCCGGATGACCGAATGCGCCGGCGGACGGGCCGAAAGTCATCCGGCTTTTCGTCCCACCCGCTGCGACCGGGTCTTTCATGAAGCCCGCGGAGAACGATGTCTCCACACGGAGCACCTTGTCCGGCCCGCTCACCAGCGGGGTCTTCATCCAACCGAGCGCTTCCTCGCCGAAATAGATGCGTCCATCCATTCGGCCGCAGGCGGCCAGCATCGCATAGAAACGGCCCAGCGCCCGAGCGGAGCCGATCCCGCCCAGGGCGGGGAGCGAGGCCGTCCTCGCCTCGGCCGAGTTCATGGCTGAGACCCGGTTCAACCCCGCGGGAGACGCGAAAGCCCTGGCCGTGAGCGAAGCCGGATCGGCCAGCGCGGCCTGGAAGGCATCCGCCGGCGGCCCGGAGCGGGCGGGATAGACAGTCGCCGCGCTGTCGATCCGATCCGCCGGCAGGCCGATCCAGAAATCGAGCCCGAGCGGTTCGGCAAATGCCTGTTGCCAGTATCGGCCCAGGGGGACGCCGCCAGTAAGACGGCGCACGACTTCATCCAGCAGGAAGCCGAACGTCCGCGCGTGGTAGCCGTGCCCGAACCCGGGCGGCCACAGGGGCTGCTGCCGGGCGAGGGCGGCGACGACGCTCCCGTAATCCAGGATCGGCGCCGGCGCATCGAGAACGTCCAGGGCGACGAGGCCCGCCTGGTGCGAGAGGAGCATCGCCAGCGTGATCGCTTCCTTGCCATTCTGCCCGAACTGGGGCCATAAGCGGGAGACGCGCGTGGAGAGAGGAACGCCGTTCTCCTGCATCGCATGCAACACGCACGCCGCGGCCGGCCCTTTCGTAGCCGACCAGACGAGCACCGGCGTCTCCGCCGTCCACTTCTTTTCTTTGCTCCGATCCACATAGCCACCCGAGAGACTCAGCATCTCACGGCCGTCGCGCCAGATCGAGACGGAGGCCCCGAGTTCGCCGCGCGAGGAGAAATTCTCCGCGAAAAGGGCGCCGATCTCCGCGGGATCGAAGCTCAAAGCAAATGGCGGATCGGCGCCAGGTCCGGGTCGGCCATCGCGAAGTCGCGGTACCGCTTGTCCATCTGGAAACTGCGTTCGGCGTTGTGCAGGGCCTGGTCGGTGTTGCCCAGCGCCACGTCGTAGCACGCGAGATTATAGAAATAGGTCGGCTCGTGCTGCATCGCGGGCGGACCGGAGAGCAGCATCTCCTTCGCCTCGGGCGTGCGGCCGAGCTCGTGCAGGCAAAAGGCGGAGTGGACGAACCCGGCGGTCGCGTCCGGGTGCAGCCGGCAGAGTTCGTAGCTGACCGGCAGCGCGTCGCCCCAGCGCTTCGCGCGCATGAGGATGAGCAGGCGCATCTCGATGACGGGCGTGCCGTGCTGCAGCTCCGCGGAGATGGCGTCGAGCTCGGCGATGGCGTCCTCGAGCATCCCGAGTTCCGTGTAGCCTTGGGCGGCCGAGATTTTTCGCTCGAAGTCCGTCATAGGAGCAGCTCTTCCAGCTCCTGCACCCGCCGCTCGAACAAGCGCAGGGTGCGTTCCACCGGCTCCGGGCCGGACATGTCCACACCGGCCTTCGCAAGGGTGGGGAGCGGAAAGCTGGAGCCGCCCGATTTCAGGAAATCGAGGTAAACCGCCACCTCGGGTTCGCCCCCGTCGAGAACCTTCTGGGCGAGACTCACCGCCGCGGAGATGCCGGTCGCGTATTTGTAAACATAGAAGGCGCTGTAGAAATGCGGGATGCGCAGGCACTCGATCTCCAGCTCGTCGTCCACGGAAAAATGCGGGCCGAAATACGTGTCGAGCAGGCCCCTATACGCATGGCGGAACGCGTCCAGGGTCAGGGCCTCCCCGCTCTCTTCCATGGCGTGGATGATCTTCTCGAACTCGGCGAACATGGTCTGGCGGTACAGCGTGCCGCGGATGTCGTCGATCTCGCGATTGATGAGGTAGGCGCGCATGCGCGGGTCGGAGGTCTCGGCCAGCAGGTGGTGCGTGAGCAGGTTCTCGTTGAAGGTGGAAGCGACCTCGGCGAGGAAGATGGGGTATTCGTAGTCCTGAAACGACTGGTGCTTCTGCGCATACCAGGTGTGCATGGAATGGCCCGCCTCGTGAGCCAGCGTGTAGATGTCCCCAAACACGTCGTTCTTGTAGTTCATCAGGATGTACGGCGGGTTCCCGTAGCTGCTGGATGAAAATGCGCCGCTGCGCTTGCCCTTGTTCTCGTAGCGGTCGCACCACCTGCCTCCGAGGCCGCTTTCGAGCGTGGAGACGTATTCGGAGCCGAGGGGCGCGAGCGCGGCGACTACCTTGCCGACCGCGGCGTCGAACGGCACGTCGCTCTCGAAGTCCGCGACCATCGGCACATAGGTGTCGTAATGGTGGATTTCCTTCAGCCCGAGCACGCGCCTGCGCAGCTCGTAATACCGGAAGAGCGGGTCGAGATGGCCGCGCACGCTCGAAATGAGATTGTCATACACGGCGACGGGAATCTGATCCACGAAGAGCGACGCCTCCCGCGCGGACGGGTAATTGCGCGCGCGGGCCCGAAAGACATCGGCGCGGACGGAGTGGGCCAGGCCCGAGGCGAGCGAGTAGCGGTGATCCTGAAACTCGGCGTAGAACTGGTGGAAGGCGGCCTTGCGGACCGCAGGGTCGCGCTTGTTGAGGAAGGAGGAGAAGGAGCTCTGCGTCAGGGGCCGTTCCTCGCCTTTTTCGTCGATGAGCGAGCCGAACTTCATATCGACATTCGTCAACTGCGAGAAGGTCTCCCGGTGCCCATGAATCGCGCTCGCTCCGAGAGCGAGAATCCTTTCCTCCGACGCGGCCAGCGTGTGCGGTTTCAGCCGGCGCAGCTTGATGAGCTGGACTTTCCAGGGGGCGAGCAACGGGTCGCCGAGATACTGCTCGAAGCGGTCGTCGTCGATGGCCTGGATTTCCGGCTGGATGAAGGATGTGACCTCCGCGATGCGGGTGAGCAGATTGTCCAGCAGTCCCTCGCGCTCGAGGTTCGCACCGTCGGCGCTGTCCTCGGAGGACTTGAGCATCGAGTAATGGTAGAGGCGCTCGATCTTGAGGCCGAGGGCCTTCTCGAACTCGAGGCAGTCGTGGAGCGACCGTGCGGATGCGCCGATCTTCCCGGCAAAAAGGGCGGCGTCGCCATAACTCTGCTGGATGGCGGAGAAACCCTCCGTCCAGCTTTCCGGCGAGGGGTAGAGGAGGGAGAGATCCCACGTATCGCCCGGGGGGACTTCGGCGCGGGTGGGAGTTTGCTTTGCTGCGAGGTTGGTTTGCATGGGAAAGACGGCGGCTAGACGCAACACGGCGCCCCTTTCTATTAGCACAGCGCGGGCTAAAAGACCATCGGCTGGCCTTCCGTCATCACGCAGACCTTGTCCTCGAGGCCGAGTTTTTTCGCGGATGCCGAAAGCCTCTCCGGCGGCTCGTGGAGCGGCTCGTAACTCAGCCGAAAGCTGCCGTAGTGCATGGGAATGAGCTTCTTCGCCTTCAGCTCGACGAACGCCTCGAGCGCTTCCTCCGGATTCATGTGGACCTCGCGGCCGCTCGGCGGATCGTACGCGCCGATGGGGAGCAGCGCGAGGTCGATGTCATGCCGCTCGCCGATCTGCTTGAACCCGTCGAAGTAAGCGGTATCCCCGCAATGGAAGATGGAGCGTCCGCCGGCCTCTATGACGTAGCCGCCGAAGCCGCGGTGCGAGTCGTGCAGCACGCGCGCGCCCCAATGGTGGCACGGGGTGAGGGTGATCTTCAACGGCCCGAGCGTATAGCTCTCCCAGTAATCGAGTTCATGGACGCTCTGAAAGCCGAGGTCGTGGACGAGATTGCCCACTTCAAACGGGACGACGATGGGCTGATCCCGCGCCACTTCGCGCAGGGTCTTGCGGTCGAGGTGGTCGAAGTGGGCGTGCGTGACGAGCACGAGGTCGATATCCGGCAGGTCGCGCAGCTCGATGCCGGGACGCCGGACGCGCTTGATGACCTTCAGCCACTTCGCCCAGTTCGGGTCGATGAGGATGTTGATCCCGTGCGTCTGGATGAGGAACGAGGCGTGCCCGATCCACGTAATGCCGATCTGCGATTCCTGGAGGGTCGGGAAAAGCGCGTCGAGGTGGTCGCCGAAACGGCGCGTGAAGAGCGAGGGGATGAGAACCTGGGTGAGGAAGTTCCTCCGGTGCCAGCCTTTGCTCGGCTTCAGCCCGACCTTGCGCGACTCGGCGTCCTTCAGCGCTTTTTTGTGATCGTCGGAGGCGTCGTCCGCGGCGGCTTTCCGCTTCACAGCGCTGCGTTTTTTTACGAATGGATTATCCACCGCGAAGGGCTCTTTGAAGCCCGCGAAGTATCCGCCGAATTTCATTCCCGCGCAACGATTTTGAATGCGGGAACGTCATGCCCGCGCAAGAATGGGCTTCCGATGACGAAGCAGGAGTTGCGCAACGAAGTGCGGGAACGTCTCTCGCGCCTGACCCCGGCCGATATCGCGGCGAAGTCCGGGGCGATCCGCAGCGCGGTCCTGGGCCGCCGGGAATGGCGGGAGGCGCGCACGATCTGCCTTTTTGCCGCGCTTGGGCCGGAACCGGACCTCGTCCCGCTCTGCGGGGAGGCGGCGGCGCACGGGAAACGCATCTGCTTTCCGCGAGTCGAGGGCCGGAGCCTCGAATGGTTCGCCGTGCGCGGGCCGGAGGAGCTGGCGGTCTCGCGCTGGAAACTGAGGGAGCCGGCGCGGCTGGCGGGCGGCGGCGTCCCGTTATCGGAGATCGACCTGGTGCTGGCCCCGGGGTTGGCGTTTACCCTGGATGGGGCACGGCTCGGCCGCGGGGGCGGCTACTACGACAGGCTGCTCGCGGAACCGGGCCTGGAGGCGCGCCGCATCGGGGTCTGCTTCCAGACGCAGATCGTCGGGAGCCTGCCGCTGGAGGAGCACGACCGGCGGGTGGACGACGTGGTGACGGAAGCCTGACGACGGGACATCAGGCGGGGAGCTTCAGGTGAAACTTGGGGATGCGCGTGAGGACGGGGGTTCCTTCGCTGCTGGTGCCGATGAACGCCCCTTCGGCCACGCTGTTCGAGGCGATGACGTGGTAGCTGTGATAAGAGAACTTCTCGCCCGGCGCGAGACAGGGAAACTTGCCGACGACGCCATCGCCTTCGACGACGACCCGGCCGCCCATCTCGTCGGAGACCACCCACTTCCGGCCCTTGATCGTGACGACCTCGGCCGACTCGTTGTGGATGGTGATGTGGTATTCGAAGGGATACGGCCTCTCGGGCGGCGCTTCCAGGTGAGGCATATAGACGACCTTGTCGATCGTCACCGCCAGCCCTTTCAGCTCGCGAAGAGTGCAGCCCATCCCCCTAGTGCGCGGGCGACGCGCCCGAAAGCGCCGTCGGCGCCGAGGCCGCGCCGGGCAGGAAGACCTTCACGTCGGCCTTTTCACGGATTTGCGCCAGGAGCGTTTCCACGGCGTTCTGCTGCTTCTGTTTGCCGAGAAAGGCGATGAGTTTTTCCTTCACCTCGGGAAAGCCGATCACTGTGCCGGCCTCTTTCCTGTCGGTGACCTTGATGATGTGGAAGCCGAACTGGCTCTTCACCGGCCCGGTGATCTCGCCCTTCTTCAGCTTGAACGCGGCCTCCGAGAACTCCGGCACCATCTGGTCTTTGGAGAAGAAGCTCAGGTCGCCGCCGTTCCCCTTGGAACCCGGATCTTCGGAGACCTCCGCCGCGACCTTTGCGAAATCCTCGCCCTTGTTCACGCGGTCGAGCGCGGCCTGCGCGGCCTTTTGCTTGGCGGCGACCACGTCGGGCGTGGCGTTGGCCGGGAGCGCGATGAGGATATGGCTGGCTCGCACCTGCGGCTCGCGGGTCTTGAATTGGTCGGCGTTCGCGGCGTAGTAGCTCTGCGCGTCCGCCTCGGTCACGAGCCCTTTGTCGCCGATCTGCGATTCCACCCATTTCTTCTGCTGGATCGAGTTGCGAATGCCTTTCTTGATGCCATCCACGGTCTCGCCGGTCTTTTCCATCTGCTTGTTCATCTCCATCTCGGAGGGGAACCGCGACTTGATCTTCGAAAAGCCGATGTCCACCTCGGCATCGGTCACCGGGATGTCGGCGGCGCGTTTCGCCACGAGGCGCTGCAGGATCATCTGGTTCAAAACTGCCCGGTAACCCTGCATCTTCTGCTCCTCGCTAAAATCCGCAAGGGTCTTGCCCCGGGAGGCGAGCAGCTTGGTCAGGGTATTCTCGAGCGCGGCGCGGCTGATCTTCTCACCCTCGACTTCCGCCACCGGATCCGGCAGCACGATGGCGGGCGCGGCGCCGAACGCGGAGGCGACCGACGCGGAGGAGGCATCCGGCGGCGGCGGAGCGGGAGGCGCGTCCGTCGTCGAGGCCGCATGCGCGGAAAGGCTCAATAAACAAAGGGGTAAACACAGCAGGAGGGAGGAGGTCAGTTTCATGCAGGCGGCAAACTGGCACGCATCGCAGGCACGCGCCAGTGATTCTTTAGGGGTGTTGGTTACTGGCGGCCAAGGGGCAAACCGCCCGAAAAAGGGGCTGCTTTATCCGGGGATTCATCGGGCGCCGCCAGAGCCAGCCTCCGCAAATCCTCGGCCCGGCGCAACGCGGCATCCGCCTCCGGTTTGCGGCCCAACTGCTCCAGGATGGCGGAAAGCATGGTGAACTGCGTGGGCTGGTCGGGGTCGCGGCCGATCGCGCGCATCTCGGCGTCGTAGGCTTCGGCGGGGTTGCGCCTGCGAAGCTCGACCTGCGCGATGAGTTTGAACGGTTCCGAGCCGTGGATATCCAGCAGAGCCGCGTGCCGCAACGAAACGAGCGCGGGCGCGGTCTCACCCTGCTCGAGCAGGAGCCGGCCCAGCACCATGGCGGCCTCGTAGTGCCACCAATGCTCCCTGGCGAACCCGGCGACGAGGGCGGTCGCCTCGGGGAGCCGGGAAGCGTGCTGGAGGATGCGGGCCTTCTCCCGGACGAGATCCCAGATCTCGCGGTTGCGCGAGATGGCTTCATCGAGGACGGCGAGGGCGTCCTCCGGCTTCTTCTCCCCGTTCCGCAAGTGCGCGAGGGCGACCGCCGCCGACCAGGTGCGCGGGTAGTGGGCCGCGTTCGAGTCGGCTTCGGGCTTCTCGAAGGTGAGGTATTTCTTCGCCTCCTCCGCGCGGCCCTCCTCCGCGAGGTTGATGCCGAGGTTGATGCGCGCCGGGGTGAACGCGGGGTATCGCCTGACGCCTTCGCGCAGGACGCTCACGGCGCGGCCATAGTCCTTCCGCTGGCTATAGACGAAGCCGAGGTTCGTGTAGATGCGCGGGGAGCCGCTCCCTTCGGCGATCATGCGGCTATAGAAGAGCTCGGGGTTGGCCCACTCCGCGCTGCGAAAGCCGGTACGGATGCCGAGCCCGACGCACGCCACGGCGGCGATACCGGCGGCGATGGCCTGGCCCCTGGGCGGCAGGGCCGCGACGCACCCCGCGACGAAGAGCAGGAACCCGATGCTGGGTATGTAGATCCAGTGTTCGGCCACCTGCGCGTTGAGCGGGAAGAGATTCGAGATGGGCAGAAAGCCGATGAGAAACCAGAGCGCGCCGAAGAGCCGCAGCCGCCGGCCGGGAAGCGCCTGGCACGAAAAGAAGGCGAAACAGAAGAGGGTGGCCGAGCCGAGCAGGGAGAGGTATTCGTAGCGGATATTCTTCTGCCAGGCGGGGAGGCTGCCATAGGCTTCCGGTGAAAAGACGATCCTCTCCATGCGGAGGCCGGACGGGAAAAACATGAGCCCCGTGTAGTCGCCCAGCGCGCGCAGCATGAGGAGAACCCGGGCCGCGAAGGAATCGCCCGAAGCCTCCGCGATGGGCGTGCGCGGAGCGGGCAGGTGGCGCAGCGCATAATATGCGAGGACGACGGCGCCGACCCCCAGCAATGGCGCGGCGAGAGCCCAGGGCGCGGGCCGGGGCCGGGAGAGCACCGCTTCGAAAACCAGCGAGAGGGCGAAGAGGCCGAGCCATACCAGCGCGATCTCCTTCGAGCAGAGGGCAAGGAGCGCGCACACCGGGGCAGCCGCGAAAAAGCCGGCCCGGGCGGGCCGCGAGGAGGCCGCGCGGCCTCTAAGGTAAGCGAGCCAGGCTAGGAGCGAAAACAACGCGGCGAGGCTGTCGGCCCGGCCTGAGATATAAGCGACTGCGGCATTGTGGATCGGGTGGATGACCCATATCCACGCGACGAAGAAGGCGACGGCCTCCCTCTGCCGCGACGCCCCGGAAGCCGGCAGCAGCGCCGGCAGCAGGCGCATCAACAGCCGGTACAGCAGGTACCCGCTGAACGCGTGCAGGAGGACATTCGTGAAATGGTAGCCAAACGGATTCGCGTTCCAGATCCAGTAATCGGCCATATACGACCAGTTCTGCACGGGCCGGTAATAGACCGAAAACGAATCGAGGAAGAGCCAGTGCCGGAAGACTTCCAGGAGAAACACCGGGCTCTTGAAGAACGGGTTCTCCCGGATGAGGTAGTAGTCATCCCAAAGGATATCGCCCTGCAGCGCCGGCGCGTAAACGAGGACCGCGGAGAGGACGAGGATGCCGAATACCGCGAGCCTGCGGCCTAAGAGCGAGGGGGTCGCTTTGGAAGTGGGGAGCATTGCGTCGGCGGGGCGAAGATAGGATGCCCCGCCGCGGCGCGCAAACCCTGGGCTAATGAAAAGGAGACCAGAATGCGGCGTCGGCCACATCCGAGAGCGCATTGAAGGTCGGCGCGTTCACCTTCGGCACGTTGTCCACGGAAAACGACCCATACGGGTTCCCGAGGATGTCGGCGCCCGTGGAGTAGAGGGCCGTGCCGGTCTTGAGGTAGTTCTTGAGGTCCGCGAAGTTCGTGACGAAGCCGGTGCTCTTCGCGTTCTCCATCGCGTACTGGTCGAGCGCGTTATCCAGAAGGCGGAGATCCTCCATGGTGCGCGTGGCCTGCGAACGCTTCCGGCCGCGAATCCAGTTCGGGACGGCGATGGCGGCGAGCAGGCCGATGATCGCGACTACGATCATGATTTCCACCAAGGTAAAACCGCCTCGCCTGCGCATCAGGTTTCGCAGCATGGAAGGCTCCTGGATGAATTTCGGAGTGGATTCGCAAATCGTCGGCCCGCGCCCAGCGGGCGGATTTCAGCAAGAGCGTCGATTCACAAAACTCAACACCCAGCTGCCCGCATCACGCAAGGTGACGCGGACAACTGGATGTTTCCATGAAATTCGCCATTCGTTCGAATCAGAACGGTGACCAGAAGGAACTCGGAGCAACGTCCGAAAGAGTGTTGAAGGACGCTGTGGGCACCTGGGGCACGGTGTCAACCGTGAAGCTGCCGCTGTTGCCGTAAACGTTGCCGAAGAGGTCGGTTCCGGTCGAGTAGAGAGTCGTGCCGGTCTTGATGTAGTTCTTCAGGTCGGTAAACGTGGCCGTGGAGCCGGTGGTCTTGCCGTTCTCGATCGCGTATTGATCCAGGGCGGAGTCCAGCATGCGGAGGTCTTCCAGCACGCGGGTCGCTTGGGAGCGTTTGCGGGCACGGAGGAAGTTAGGCACTGCAATCGCCGCGAGCAGAGCGATGATCGCCACCACAATCATGATTTCGACGAGGGTGAAGCCCCCGCGATTCTTGTTCAGTTTCTGTAGCATATGGTTATGTATTAGTTCGTTGTTGTTTAGGTTATGCGATTTCTCGCTTGCAACGGATATAAGCAGAAGTGATGCCACAATCCTCCCCCGCCCCCTCGCGTCCCGACGCCTGGGTGCGCTCCCCCGCCGTCTGGGTCTTCGCGGTCGTCTTCTTCGCGCGCCTCCTGGTTCTGGCCAGGTTCTCGCATTCGCCCTACCTCGTGCCCGAGGGCGAGGACATGAAGTTCTACGACGACTGGGCCTTGCAGATCATCAAAGGCGTCACCGATCCCCGCGCGTTTTATGGGTTGCCGGGATACGCGTATTTCCTCGCGGGCGTTTACTCCGTCGCGGGCTTTAACCCCTATGTCGTCGGGTTCCTCCAGTGCCTCGCCGAAGCGTGCATCGGCGTCCTGATTTTTCAACTCGCGCGGGAGGTGTTCGACGCGCCCGGCGGCCCGGGCCAGGCTCGCGGAAAAGCGGTCGGCGCCGTCGCGGTCGCAGGGTGGATTTTCTTCCAGCCGGCGCAGGCATTCTCCGTCGTGCTCATGCCGACCACATGGCTCGTTCTGGCCTACTGGGCCTGCGTATTATGGATATTGCGGACGCGCTCCGAATCATGGTGGAACCCGTGGTTCTGGATGGGCCTCCTCTGCGGCGTGGTGGCGATGATGGTCGCGACGATCCTCTTCCTCATCGTGCTCATTTTCGCGGCGATCCTCCTGAAGCTGGACCCCGGCAAACCGCTCCCGGCGCGACTTCCAAAAATCGTGCTCGCGGGGTGCGCGGTTTTTACCGGGATACTCCTCGGCATTTCCCCGTGCTGGATACATAATTACTTCGTCGCAAAGGAGCCCGTGCTCCTCTCCGCGCACAGCGGCGTGAACTTCTATATCGGGAACAATCCCCTCGCCAACGGCTACCCGAAAATCCCCCCGGGGCTGCGCGCCGGGCAGGCTGGGATGCTCAAGGATTCGATCACCATGGCAGAAAAAGCGGAGGGCCGCCCCCTCCAAAGGGTCGAGGTATCCCGCTACTGGTCGGAGAAGGCGAACGAGTATATCCACTCTCATTTCTCAGAATGGCTAGTGCTAATGTTTATCAAATTTAAGAATTTCTGGAACGCGTTCCAGTATGACGACCTCAGCATCGTCACCCTTTTTCGCGCCGACGGGTTCCTCACTCCTGGAATCCGGTTCGGCCTGGTCGCCGCCCTGGGCATCCCCGGCATGATAATCGCTAGTTTGAGGTTCCCGCGGGCCCGTTGGATCACCGCGGCCATCCTTTTACACATGTGCGCGCTGCTTCCCGTCTTTATCACCGAACGCTACCGGCTCGCGGCTGTTCCCGGCCTGCTGCTGCTCGGGAGCGCCGGGCTCTGGGAGCTTTGGAACGCGCTGGCGTTCAGTCAATGGGCGCAGGCGGGGGCATATTGTTCCCTGGCGGCGGTCGCGGCCGTGTTCGTCTCCTGGCCCCAGCGGGATCCCGGGCTCTGGTCGCTGGACTATTATAATACCGGCATCAAAGCCACCGCCGCCGGCGACCTGGACCGCGCGCGCCGCCAGCTCGAGCTCGCATACGACTACGTGCCCGGCAACTCGGAGATCAACTTCGCCCTCGGCAACCTTTGGGTGAAATTAGGCAACACCATCCGGGCAAAGGCATTCTACCGGCAGACACTGGAGATAAATCCCCGGCACGACGGCGCGTACACGAACCTCGGGATGCTCGCGATGGGCGAACAGCGCTGGCCGGTCGCGGCCAAGTTCCTCGGGCTCTCGCTCGCCGTCGAGCCTGCCGACGCGAAAACGCACTTTCTCCTCGCCCAGACGCTCCTCCAGGAAAACGACCTCCCCCAAGCCGGGGCCGAGATAGAAAAAGCCCTCCAGCTCGAGCCGGGCCGTCCCGAGTTCCAGGCGCTCCAGACCCAAATCCAGGCCCGCCTCCCGCGATGACACCCGAGACCCCGGCCACCGCCAACGCCCGCCCCGAGTTCCTCATCTGGTGCGCGGCGGTCTGCGCGCTGGTCCTGAAACTGTATTGCGCCTGGACGACCATCGGCACCACCGACGTCTTCCTCCACAACCTGTACGGCAAGCGGCTGGCCGAGCACGGCCTCACGGCGATGTACCAGGCCACCGCCACCACCGCGATGTTCAATCACACCCCGCTCATTGCAGGCTATTTCGCAGGTACTTATAAGAGCGCAGTCTTCCTCGGCTCGAAATTTCCCTTCCTTGCCCGCTACTTTCCGCCGCGCGAGCCGTTCCTCTTTCCGTTCCTGCTCCGGCTTCCCCCCATCCTCGCCGATCTCCTCGCGGTCTGGGTGGTGATCCGCCTCCGGCGGAAACTGGGCGAGCCGCCGGTGTGGGCGGTCTGCCTTTTCGCGCTGAGCCCCGTGTCTTTCATGGTGTCGGGCTACCACGGGAACTTCGATTCGATGATGGTGCTCTTCCTCCTGCTCGCGGCCTGGATGTGCGTCGAGGAAAGGCCGCTGCTCTGCGCGCTCTTCCTGGGCCTGGGGTGCAACATCAAGATCATCTCGCTCCTCTTCGGCCCGGTCTTCTTTTTCCATTGGCTTTACCGGAAGCAGGCCTGGCCGTTCGCGTTCTGCACGGGCGCCGTTTGCCTCGCGGGCTGGTCGCCGGCCCTCATCGGCTGCCCGGGCCTCTTCATCCATAATGTCCTGGGGTACGGCAGTTACTGGGGCGTGTGGGGCATCACTTCCTGGCTGCACGCCACGCACTGGCCGGCATTCGACCGCGTCTCGTTCACGGGCCTGAGCGGCGCCCAGAAGCTGACGATGGACATCCTGAAATACACCATCATCCTCGGCGTTCTCGGCCTGGCGTGGCGGAGGCGCGCGCTTTCGGGCAGGGCGCTCCTCTCCACCATCGCCTACGCCTGGGCGGTCTTCTTCATCCTCGCGCCGGGCGCGTGCGCCCAGTACATGGTATGGCCCGCGCCGTTCATCCTGCTCTGTTCGGTCGAGTGGTATGTGGCTGTCACGGCCACCACGAGCCTCTTCCTGTTCCAGTTTTACGACAGCATCTCCGTGAGCGCCGACGGCAAATTCGGCATGCCGTGGCTCTACGGCATCTCGCTGAACCGGCTCGATTACCTCTGGGTGCCTTGGACGAACCTGCCATGGCTCGCGCTTTTCCTCGGGTTGCTCGCGCTCGCCCTCAAGGGTAGGAGCCGCGCCGCCGCCATCGCCCCGCCCGATTCCGTCCCGCTTCCCGCGACATGAGCGACCCGGGAACGGGACGCCCCCCGACGGTCCCGGCGCGGAGCTTCGCCGCGGCGTTCCGGGATGCCGAATGGTGCGCGGGGCTGGCGGCTGTCGCATTCCTGGGCATCTTCCTGAGGCTCTACCCCTCCGGCACCTTCAACCACCTTGGGTTCGACGAAGGGCTGTACGGCAAATACGTAAAGACGCTCTCCTCCGCCGGGATCGCAGGCTACCCGAAGATCGTCGAGGGGTACATCGTGGAACAGCGGAAACTCCCCTACTCCGTGCTGCCGCCGACCCGGTTTCTCTACATCTATACCTCGTATCTCTGGCGCTCGGCGTTCGGCGAGCAGGATGCGCCCCCGGAGGCGGCGGCGCGCGCGGCTCCCACCCGGGCGCTCCCGTGCCTGCGGCACGTTGCGCGGCTCTTCAGTCTCCTCACGCTCCTCGTTTCCTTCCTCTTCGCGTTCCGGCTCGGCGGCAAGGCGGCCGCGCTCGGGGTGACGGCGTTGGTGGCGTGCGCGCCGATGCAGGTTCACATGGCCCAATACGCCTTTGTGGACGGCTTCTTCACCTTCTGGGCGCTCCTCACGCTCTGGCTCTTCTGGGAATGCATGCAGGACGCGCGCCCGAAAATCCTGCCGGTTTTTTACGCGGCCAGCTTCGCGTGCATGGTGATGACGAAGGAAAATTCGTTCTTCGTCTTCACCGCCATCGCCGGCATCCTCTGCGCGAACCGCTGGCTGAAGCTCGGCAGGGTGACGGGGCCGCTGCTGACCGCGACGGTCGCGGGCCCGCTGCTCGGAGTGTCCCTGCTCATCCTGCTTTCGGGCGGCCCCGCGAACTTCATCGAGACGTATCGCCTCTCGGTGACGAAGAACCTGGCGCACCCATACGCGATCATGACGGGCGACGGCCCCTGGTATCGCTATCTGGTCGAGCTGCTGCTCGTGAGCCCCGTCGTCACCCTGCTCGCGGTGGGGCAAATCTTTCAACTGAACATGTCCAAAAAGGGCGAGCTCTTCCTGGTCTCGTTCGTCGGGTTCAGTTTCCTCCTCATGGCGAACGTGAAATATGGGATGAACCTCCGCTACACGAACATGTGGGACATGCCGCTGCGCTACCTCGCCTGGGGGCAATTGCTTTCATTGAGCGCGTCCTTCGGGCGGCGCCGGGCGCTTTTTCTCGTGTTGGTAGTGGTGGCGGTCTGCGCGCTGGAGTTGCGGCAATACGAAACGATCTTTGTGCAGTTCGGGCTTTACGAGCCGGTGCCCGAGGGCCTGCTGCGCGCGCTGAAGCTGCTCAAGGGCCCGTGAGGCGGGCCGCCGTCCCGCCGCGCCTACGTTCCCTCGATCTCGCGCAGCAAATTATGAACCGTGGGGTTCGCCCGCGCCCGCACGAATATCTGATACGAAAAAATCCCGGGGCTCACGCGGATCAACGCGCTGTTGATCCACGCCAGCATGCGGGCGAAGCCGTTGATGCCGAGCACGCGCGCATACGGCGCGGGGATCCCGCGGAGTTCCTCGATGGTATAGCCGGTCTGCTCCATGAGCTCCCGCAACGAGTTCACCGTGAAAAGCCGCGTGTGCGTCCTGTCCAGGATGCCTTTGCGCCCATAGTTGAAATGGCCGCACAGCAGCATCACCCGCGTCACGAAAAATGCGATGTTCGCGGTGGTGAGGATGATCTCGGGCCGCGTCCGGGCGGCGGAGGCGCGCAGCTTTTCCAGGAATTCCTCGGGATCCTTGAGGTGCTCGATGATGTCGAGGAGGAATATCTGGTCGTATCGCGAGATGTCCACGGGGCTCTCCCCGCCGTCGAGATCCCACCGCTGGAAATCGAGGTTCGGCCCCGGCTCCACCGCCGCTTCGTAGCGGTCGGTCGCGGTAACGTGCTTTGCCTTCCGGGCCATCTCGCGCGCAACGTAGCCGCGCCCGCAGCCGAGATCGAGCACCGCCGCCCCGGGCCTTACGGCGGCGACGGCCAGGGTGTGCGACGAAGGGAACCCCAACTTGAGATCGTAGGTCTCCTCCACGGCCTCCACGTCGAACTTGCGGTCGTAAAAAAGCGCCTTGCGATGGAAAGCCGCGCGCAGCATCGCTCGAAAGAGCTTCCACGCAGGGCCGGCCGCCACCGTGCCGTCGGAGACGTTGGGCAGTTGCTCCACGCGCAGCCCCTTCGAGTCGAGTTGGATGATGATCTCCGTGTCGAAACGGATGTCGTCGCTGTTGCGCTCGAAAGGTATTCTCTTCAACGCATCGACCGCGTACGCGCGCCGGCTCGCCTGGAAAGCCGCCACCCGTATGCCCAGCAGGCGCTCCTGTAGAAACGCCAGCGTCCGTCCGGCTCCCCTGCCCGGCCCGGCGGCGATCACCGCGGCGCACCCCCCGGCTTCGAGCGGCTGAAGGAGTCCTTCGAGATTTCCGAACCCGGCGCGGGCATCCGCGAAACAGGCCACGAATTCGAACCCGCGCTCGATCGGCATACCGGAAACCGAGCTTCCGGTTGCCGCCGTAACCGCGGTCCTGCGGCGTCTGAAGCCTGGCGACCTCCGCCCCATCCAAGGCCGCCGGAACCGCCGTGGCAAGCGGGAGATGGGAGATGAGGAGGATGGCGGCATCCCCCGCGCGAACCGCGGGCTCTTCGCGGATGCGGGCCAGCATCTTTTCCGCGGCGGGGCCGGAAAGCAGGAGGAGAAGGCGCGGTCTCATGGCTGCGATTTTATTGTCGAATGCGCTTTTTCCGCGAGGGCCATATCGAGATTTTTGCGGATGCCCTCATCGCCGGGACGGCTTGCGAGCGCCCTTTGGTATTCGAGGATGGCAGCATCCGTCCGGCCCGCCCGGAACAGGGCCGAGCCGAGGTTCGCGTGGGCCTCGCCGTATTCGGCCCGGATGACAATCGCCGCCCGGTACTGCGCCATCGCCGCTTCCAGCCGGCCTCCCTGGAACAGGGCGTTGCCGTAATTGAAGTGCGCTTCGGCATACGCCGGATCGACCTCGATCGCCTTGCGGTAGGAGACGGCGGCATCCTCCAGATGCCGCTTCGCCGCAAACGCATTCCCGAGGTTGCTCCACGCGAAGGCGAAGCGTGGCTGGAACTCGACCGCCTTTTGGAAAGAGCCGATCGCGTCGTCCAGGCGCCCTTCCTGGATGAAAATGTTCCCGAGGTCGTTCTCCGCGACGCCGTTGCGGGAAGTGCACGCGATCGCATGCGTCCAGAGCGACTCCCCGTCCCGCCAATAGGTTGCCTGGTCGCGCGTCCGGAGAACGAGCGCGGCGATGAGGACGGCGGCGGCGGCGCAACGACCCGCCTGCCCGAGCCGCGAGGAGGCGGCGATATCCCCCGCCAGCCAGGCCAGGGCCACGTAGATGCCGATCTGCGGGAGATAGGTGTAACGGTCGGCATGCGATTGCGCCCCGACCTGTATCAGCCCGATAACGGGCACGAGCATGCCGAGATACCAGAGCCAGCCGACGAGCAGATACGGGCGTCTCCTCCGCACGAGAAAAAACGCCGCCGAGCACGCCGCGAGCAGCAGGAGAGCCACCAGGATTTTCCACGCCGGCGGCCCCTCCGGCTGGAACGGGTAGAGGACCGCGAGACGCGCCGGCCACGCCATCTGCCGCAGATACACGACATACGAGACGGCGGCATTGCCCAGCCGCAGGAATGCGGGGACGCGCTCCATCGGCTGGATGCTCCCCCGCTGCGCGAGAGCCGTGATGACGCACGCGGCCGCCGAAAGCGCGAACAGCGGAATCTTCTCGGCGACCAGCCGGCTCGCGGAGACCCGCCCAAAGCGGCGAAGCGGCCACGCGTCGAGCAGCAGCAGGACGAACGGGGTCGTCACCAGCGTCGGCTTCGAGAGAAGGCCAAGCGCGAAAAAGAGCCAGACGGGAATCTGCCGCGCGAGTCCCTTCTCCGGCCCCGAGACGGCGCGCACGTACGCCGCCAGGGTGAGCAGGAAGAAGACGCCGCTGAGGACATCCTTCCGCTCGGCGACCCACGCCACCGACTCCACCCGCAACGGGTGGACGGCAAAGAGGGCCGCTGCGAACGCGCTGCGAAAGAGAGCCCCGCTCACACCCTCCAGCACCAGGAAAAGGAGGATCGCGGAAACGGCGTGGAGCGCGATGCTCGTGAAATGATGGCCCCACGGATCCAGGCGGTAAACGGAGCAGTCGGCCATGTGGGAAATCCACGTGAGCGGATGCCAGTTCCCGCCGTGGCTCCGCGTGAACGCCCACCGGACTCCATGCCCGGTCAGCCCCGGCCTCACCTGCGGATTCTGGTAAACGTAAACATCGTCGTCATAGTTGACGAAGCCGTTCCGGAGCGCGGGGCTGAACGCGGCCAGCGTCGCGGCCGCGAGAAATACGCAGATCAAGCCGCGCCGCACATCCCACCGGCCGGCGCCGCCAGCCTGGGCAGCGTTCAACTGCAACCCTGGCTCGTTCCGCAGTCGGTGCAAACGCCGCAGGCGCCCGCGCGGATGACCTTCGAGCTTCCGCAGTTCGAGCAACTCACGTCCATGAACATGTTCCCTAGCGCGATCTTCACCCGCTCCGCATGCGTCCCGTTCCCGTTGCCGTTCCCGAGGATGCGCGGCTCGCCCTCGGACTGGCGCCGGCTCGTGATGATATCGATGATCTCCTTGTCCGCGGTGCGCGGCAGGTCGCTCACCGGGCGGTTCACAGCCTTCCGATCCATCTCGGCGATCTCCCGCATCGGCAACTCGGACTGGTTCCGTTGCGAGCCGGTCGCTTCCTTGTAGCCGACGATGAACTGGCACCCGAGCCAGCGGAAAACGTAGTCCGTGATGCTCGTGGCGTTCCGGATATCCGGATTCTTCGTGAAGCCGCTCGGCTCGAACCGCTGGTAGGCGAACTTCTTCACCATGCTTTCGAGCGGCACGCCGTATTGCAGGGCGATGGAGGTGAGGGTTGCGACCGTATCCATCAACCCGCCGATGGTGCTTCCTTCCTTCGCCATCTGGATGAAGAGCTCCCCGGGCTGGCCGTCCTCGTACAGGCCGACCGTCACGTATCCTTCGTGGCCGGCGATCTCGAACTTGTGGGTAAGCGAGACCCGGGTCGTCGGCATCCGGTGCCGCACGGGCTGGTCCACACGGGCGCGCAACGCGGCGAGCTCGAGGTCGAGTTCAACGATGCGCCGCTCCAGGTCCTCTTTCCCCGACACCGCTTCCTCGACGGAGACCCGTTCCTGGGTGACGCCCGCGCCGGCTTCCGCCGAGCCCATGTCCTTCGTCTTTTTGACATTGAGCGGTGCGGATCGCTTCGAGCCGTCGCGGTAGATGGCGATCGCCTTCAGCCCCATCCGCCACCCTTCGATATAGGTCTGCATGATCTCGTCCACCGTAGCGGACTGCGGCAGGTTCACCGTCTTGGAGATCGCCCCGCTCAGGAACGGCTGCGCCGCGGCCATCATCTTCAAGTGCCCCATGTAATGCAGGCTTCGGCTCCCCTTGTGCGGCTCGAATGCGCAATCGAACACCGGCAGATGCTCGGGCCGCAGCCCGGAGCGGACGACCGCGCCGGCCTCGGGGATCTCCACGTCCTCGATGGTGTCGTGCTCGTCGATGTGGGCGATGATGCGGGCGATCTCTTCCGGCGTGTATTCGAGGCGCCGCAGCGCGGGCGCGACCGTCTGGTTCACGAGCTTGAGCATGCCCCCGCCGGCGAGCAGCTTGTATTTGACGAGGGCGATGTCCGGCTCGATGCCGGTGGTGTCGCAGTCCATGAGGAACCCGATGGTGCCCGTCGGCGCGAGCACGCTCACCTGCGCGTTGCGGAACCCGCATTCCTCCCCGAGCGCGGCGGCGGCGTCCCAGGTCTTCCGCGCCTCGTCGCGCAGCTTGCCAAACCGCCTCGAAGTCTGGATGCCCGAGACCGCGGCCCGGTGGAGCTCGATGACTTCGCGCATCGGCGCCACGTTGTCCTTTGCGATGGGCGTTTTGCCGCCGGCCCGCGCGCCGCACCTCGCATCCCTGTAACCGGGGAACGGCCCGAGGATGCCGGCCATGCGCGCGCTCTGCTCGTACGCGTGGCCCGTCATGATGGAGGTGATGGCCCCCGCCAGCGCCCGGCCCTCGTCGGAATCGTACCCGAGGCCGTAGCTCATGACGAGCGCGCCGAGGTTCGCGTAGCCGAGCCCTAGCGTGCGGAAGACGTGGCTGTTCTCGGCGATCTCGCGCACGGGGTAGCTGGCATTATCGACCAGGATTTCCTGCGCGGTGATGAAGACGCGGACGGCGGCCTTGAATCGCTCGACGTCGAACCTGCCGTCGGCCCGCTTGAATTTCAGGAGATTCAGCGAGGCGAGGTTGCACGCGGTATCGTCAAGGAAAAGGTATTCGGAGCACGGGTTGGTGGAGTTCTGCCGGCCCGTGCCCTTGCAGGTGTGCCACTTGTGGATCGTGGTGTCGAACTGCATGCCAGGGTCGCCGCAGATGTGCGTGCCGGTGGCGATCTTGCGCAGCAACCCGCGCGCATCCTTCTTCTCGCACGGCTGCCCGTCCGTCACCCGCTTCGTCCACCACTCGGCGCCCTCGACCGCGGCCTGCATGAACCCGTCGCTGACGCGGATGCTCAGGTTCTCGTTCTGATACATGATCGAGCCGTATGCGTCGCCGTTGTAGCTGCCGTCATACCCCTGCTCGATGAGCGCCCACGCCTTCTTCTCCTCGCGCTGCTTGGCGTCGATGAATTCCTCGATGTCCGGGTGCCAGTCCTTCGAGGTGTTCATCTTCGCGGCGCGCCGGGTCTTGCCGCCGCTCTTCACCACGTTGGCGACCTGGTCGTACACCTTCAGGAAAGAGAGCGGGCCGCTGGGCGTGCCGCCGCCGCTCAGTTTCTCGCGGGTGCTGCGGAGGGTGGAGAGGTCGCTGCCGGTGCCGCTGCCGTACTTGAAGAGCATGGCCTCGCTCGTCGCCAGGCGCATGATGTCCTCCATGGTGTCATCCACCGACTGGATGAAGCACGCGCTGGCCTGCGGGTATTCATACTGGCTGGAGGCGCGCTCGGCCTTGCCGGTGCGCCGGTTGTAAAAGTAATTTCCCGGGCCGCTCTCCGCGCCGACGCCGTATTGCTGGAAGAGGCCGACGTTAAACCAGACCGGGCTGATTGAACGCCCCGTACTGGTTCACGCAGAGCCACGTCAACTCGTCGTGGAACCGCGCGGCGGCGTCCGCCCCGGCGAAATAGCCGTCGGCGATGCCCCAATCCGCGATCGTGCGCGTGACCCGGTGGATGAGCTGGCGCACCGAGGATTCCCGCCCGCCGCGGCGGGGATCGGCGCCTTGGGCGATGTCGCCATAGAAATATTTCGAGACGGCGATCTTCGTCGCGAGGGCCGACCACGATTTCGGGACTTCGACGTTCGCCTGCTGGAAAATGACCCTGCCGGAGTCGTCGGTGATCTCCGCGGTGCGGTGCTCCCATTCCACCTGGTCGAGGGGCGGGGTCGATTCATCGCTGAAGACGCGCGGAAATTCCAGGCCGCGTTCCTTGCCTGGGGCCGCGGCTCGGGTGGCTTCGCCGGCGGGAGAGGTGGTATTCATCGAAGCGCTCCGGTGTAAATGTGATTAAGTGGGAAACAAACGAAGAACAGGATGTGAATAAAAAAGAATAACCCCATCATATGGGGCGTAACCAGGAATATACCACAATTAGGCAGTCCCGGCGCAAGAAATTTCTCGTCTTTTTGAAGCCAGGGAGCCCCTCTCAACGGGCGAGGGGCAACGCCGAAGCCTACAGGCTCGCCAGGTAACCGACGTGCCGCCGGTTGGCCTCGCAAACGACCTTCGCCATGCGGACGGGAAGCGCGCAAATATTTATGCGGGCCCCGACTCCGACGATATTGAAGAGCTGCACGATGTCGCGGGAACGCATCCGCACGCAGCCGTAGCTGGCGGGGCGTCCGATGAGGCGTTCCACCGGCGTGCCGTGGATGTAGATCGCCCGGTCGTATGCGTTGCGATTCCCGGACTCGAGACCCCGCAGCCAGAGGATGCGGGTCACGATCGGGTCGCGGCCCGCGGCGTTCGGAGGAAGGATTTCACCGGTCGCACGGCGCGCCTTGAAAACGGCGCCGACAGGCATGTTCTGGCCGATCTTCTCGGCCACCTCGAGGGCGCCGAGGGGCGTGGCGTAGCTGCCGGAAGAGTCGCCCACGCCGTAGCGGGAGGTGGAAACGGGATACCGGGCGGTCTCGATGCCGTTCTCGAAAACAACCATCTTCTGGTCGGGAACGCTGATGACCACCGTGTGGTAGATGTCGCACTGCGCGAAAGCCGGGGCTGTGGCGAAAAGGAGCGACCCCAGAAGCAGTGATAAATTTTTCGCGAACATGCCGGATAATTAAGCAACTGGCATGCCAGGAGTGGCTGGGAAGCCCCCGGCGGCGCCGCTCGGAAATTCAGACCGCCGCGGCGGCTGCCGCCTCGGGCTCGATGGAGACGCCGGAGGGCATCCATTGGGCGAGCGAGGTAAAAGCCACGTAGGAAAACCCGACCTGGAAGAGCAGGATGCAGGGAATCGAAAAATACTGGCGGTGGACCAGGGCCGACACGAGGAAATAGGTGAAATACAGGGCGAATGCCAGCTCGGCGATCGGCAGGAACGAGATGAGGGGCAGGTAACGCGACGAGCGCCAGGCCTGGGAGGATTTCCCTTCGATCCCGTATTTCGGGGTGCGTTTGAAGTCCGATTTCTGATTGAAGACGGCTTCCAGGACGGCCTTCGCGTTATTCAGGGAGAGGCCGATGCCGAGCGCGAGGAGGAACGGCATGAGGAGGACTTCCCTCAGCCACGTCTTGGGGTAGAGCTCCCGCTGCGTGCATATATAAAAGATGCCGACGGAAAGCGACGCCGCAAAAAACACGGGTATGTCGATGAGGATGGAGCGCCAGAGGCCATGCCCGAGGCCGCCCGTGGCGGGGTAGAGCAGGACGCACAGAAAAGCGAGCAGGAGATAGGCGAAGTTCGAGCTGAGGTGGGCAGTGGCCTCGAACTTGACCCTGTATGGGAGATTACTGCGCCAGATGGCCGGCAGGAGCTTCTTGCACGTCTGGACGGAGCCTTTCGTCCAGCGGTGCTGCTGGCACTTGAAGCCATTCATGTCCACCGGGAGCTCGGCGGGAGTGATGAGGTCGGCCAGGAAGACGAATTTCCACCCCTTGAGCTGCGCGCGGTAGCTGAGGTCGAGATCCTCGGTGAGGGTGTCGTGCTGCCACCCGCCGGAGGACTCGATGCATTCCCGGCGCCAGAGACCGGCGGTGCCGTTGAAATTAAAGAAGCGGCCGCTGCGGCTGCGGGCGGTCTGCTCAAGCAGGAGATGCCCGTCCAGGAACATGGCCTGGACGCGGGTGAAGAGCGAGTAGGTGCGGTTGAGGTGTCCCCAACGGGTCTGCAGCATGCCGACCCGGGAATCGGTAAAATGATGGATCGTCTTTTTCAGGATGTCCGCGCGCGGAACGAAGTCGGCGTCGAGGATGAGGATGAACTCGCCCTCGCACGAGTTGAGGCCGCTCTCCAGCGCGCCCGCCTTGAAGCCGGCCCGGTCAACGCGGTGGATGAGCTCGGCGTTGAACCCCTGCTCCTGGAGCTCGCGGACGCGGGCCTCGGAGATCGCGCGGGTGTCATCCGTGGAATCGTCCAGCACCTGGATCTGGAGAAGGTCGCGCGGGTAGTCCAGGGCGCTCACCGATTTCAGGAGCCGTTCGACCACGTAATACTCGTTGTAGAGCGGAAGCTGGACGGTGATCCTGGGGAGCTGGGAAAAGGTTCCCTGCGCCACGGGAATATTTTTGCGATACTTCAGGAACAGGTAAACAATGGCGTAGCGATGAAGGCCGAAGAAACAGAGGCCGATAAGAACTACGAAGTAACAAAATCCCCAAACGATGTGGCTTCCGTGCATACTAAATTTTTGAATCGTTCCCTACCTGATTTGGGCCGAATCATGCCGATTTGTTGAACCTCGTCAAGATGAAATCTCTTACGGGACGGTCGGTAAGCTCCTACGCCGCGGACGTAAAAAGCTTCCGCCGGGCCTCGGAAAGCTTCCTCGAAGAGACCCACCTCCTCTTCCCCCAGGCCGCGAGCGAACTCGGCCTCCACGCATACGACGCCGAGCTGGGGCCGAACGACCCCGGCGTGCACGCGCGGTACATCCGCCTGCTGCAAGCGACCCTGCAAACGGTCGAGGCGCTCCCGGATACCGGATTTGCGGGGGACGACTGGCTGGACCGGCGCGGCTTTTTGTCGATGCTCCGGACCGAGCTCTTCCAGCACGCCACCCTCAAGCGCTGGCGCAATAACCCCCAGATCCATTGCGACGCCGCCATCCAGTCCATCTTCGGTCTGGCGATCCGCAACGTGCGCAACCTGCGCAAGATCCGTCCCGCGATCGAGAGCCGCCTCGGGAAGATCCCCGCGTTTCTCGGGGGCGGCGCGGCGTGCGTGCGGGAGCCTGTGCCGCTCTGGACGCGGCTCGCGGTGAAATCGTGCCTCGGAGTCCACGCATTCCTGGAGGCGCTGGAACAGACGCTGCTGCCCCTCTCCGACTCTGCGGAAAAAACCTCCGGCCTCTTTGCCGGGGCGCGCGCGGCGTTCGACGCTTTCGCGCGCGAGATCAGCCGCAAGCCCCCGGGCCGGCAGGACGGCTTCTCCGTGGGACGCGAAGGGTTCGAGTTCCTCATCCGCGAACGCCTCGGGCTCCCGTACTCCCTGCCCGAAGCCGCGGCGACGGGGAGAGCGCTCGTCTCGCGGCTCTCGGACGAGGTCGGGCGCGAGGCCGCGCGCTTCGGGAAAAAACCGGCCCGCGAGATTCTGGAGGAAGCCGCCCGCGCCTGGCAGCCCGCCTCCGGCTCGCTCCTGGACGAATACCGCGCCACGACATCCGCCGTGCGCGAACGCTTCCGCACGGCCGATCTCCTCACCCTGCCGGAGCGAGAACGCCTCGACGTGCTGCCGGTGCCCGATTTCCTGAGACACCTCATGCCAACGGCGGCCTACTCGCAGCCCGGCCCGTACGAGAGGAAACAGGAAGGGATTTTCTGGGTGAATGACCTGGGCGCGCAGATCGCCGACCCCGAAAAGCGGAGGGTCGAGACGCGGCAGCACTTCGGCCTGGAGCTGACGTGCGCCCACGAAGGCTACCCCGGACACCACGTGCAATTCGTCATCCAGAACCGCCACCCGAGCAAGCTGCGGCGCCTGTTTGCCCACGGTATTTTCTACGAGGGCTGGACACTCTGGTGCGAGAAGATGAGCATCGACCATGGCATTTATAAATCGCCCGTCGCGCGGCTCATGCAGTTGACGGACGCCCTCTGGCGCGCCCACCGGATCGTGATCGATTGCGGCCTGCACTCGGGCGAGATGTCCTTCGGGGCGGCGTGCCGGCGGCTGGTGGATGGCGTGGGGTTCACCGCGAAGCGGGCGGAGGGGGACGTGAACTGGTACACGAGCGCGCCGACCGTGCCGATGAGCTACCTGCTGGGCCGCCTGGAACTCGAGAAGCTCTGGGCGGCGCGTGCCGCGCAAGGGTGGACGCTGAAACAATTCAACGACTGGATACTGAGCTTCGGGGCGATCCCGTGGAGCTGGATCTGGCAATCCCGGCTCACGGCGAAAGAGGGCATTTGAAGTTTCCAAGGAACCCGTTTTCAAATCGCCGGTTCCAGCCAATGGACATCGCCCTGGCGATCCTTTTCGCGGGCTGGGTTCCCTCGATCCTCATGGCGGTCGTCTCGTACTCGATCCTTACGCGGACGCTCGAGTCCAAGATCGTCATCGACCGGCAGACGCTCGTGCAAACGCTCTCCCAGCTCGTGAGCTACGACCTGGTGCGCTCCTCGGAGATCGTCGAATACTACCAGACGCTCCCCAGCACCCAACGGATGACGCTCCGCCCGCCCGGCGACCCGGAAGCGCAGGAGTGGCTCACCGACGCGTTCTACGGGCACCCCCGCGTGGATGGCATGTTCCTGGGCGACGCGCAGGGCCGGCTCATCGCCTCGGTGCCGCTGGACCCCGCGATGATCGGCCAGGACTGCTGCGGCCCCGCGCTCCGGGCGGAGGCCGGCAGGGCGAAGGCCGCGTACGTCTCCCCGGTGGGGCCGCGGTGGATCGACCACCGGCTGGCGACCTTCATCCTCTGCCCGGTGCGCGCGAAGTCGGGGGAGATCACCGGCTACATCGGGGCCACGACGCTCGTCGAGCGGATGGGGAGGCGCATCTCCGCGTTCAAGTTCGGCGAGGAATCCAAGGCGCAGGTCATCGACCAGGACGGCTTCCCGCTCTTCGACAGGATGTTCGGGCCAAACCCCTCCAGGAAGTCCAACCTCGACCCCGCGCTGCTTGAGCAGCTCCGCACGACGCAGTCCGGCCATTTCCGCTATGGCGCGATGCTCTTTTCCGCCAACAGGATCGAGGGCACCCGGTGGATCGCCAGCCTGGAGCAGCCGCTCGCGGTGGCGTACCGCCCCATCCACGACCTGGTGGGCAAGACGGCGGTGCTCGCCGGCTGGCTCATCGTCGGCACCACCATCGCCGCGTGGCTCGTGAGCCGCCTGTACAAGAACCAGATCGACTCGGACGAACGCATCTCGCGCGCCATGCTCTTCAACGAAAAAATCCTGGCGAACATGCCCATCGGCATCGCGCTCGTTGACGCCGCCTCCCGGGACATCCTCCAGCATAACCAGAGCTGGCTGGACATGATGACCCGGTTCGGAAAATTGTCCCGCCCCTCTGCCACCGCCCGCATGAACCTCTCCGGGATCGACCTCGAGATCGAGGAGATGTTCGCGCAGGTCACCGCATCGGGCATCCCGGTGCAGGCGCGCGAGCTGGAGGCGGCCTCCGCCGACGGCCGGATGCATTTTGTGACCGTGAACCTCCTCCGGCTCCAGGACGCCAATCACAAAGTGCAGGGCATCCTGTTTCTGGTCAGCGACAACACGGCGGACGTGACCCTCCGGCGCGAACTCATCGCCGCGAACGCGTCCAAGGACCAGTTCCTCGCGCTGCTTTCCCACGAGCTGCGCAACCCTCTCTCCCCCGTCATCATGATGGTGGCGGAACTCGAGCAGCGGATGGACGGCTCGGCCGAAGTCCGGAAAGCCATCGAGGTCATCCGGCGCAACGTGGAACTCGAAGCCCATCTCATCGACGACCTGCTCAACGTCACCCGCATCGTCCATAACAAGCTGGAGCTCGACAAGTCGGTGCTCGACGCCCACGAGAGCATCAAGCGCTCGCTCGAAATCTGCCAGGAAGACATCCGCGGCAAAAAACTCGAGGTCTCGCTCGACCTGCGCGCCACCCGTTTCCATGTGACCGCGGATCCCGCGCGGCTCCAGCAGGTTTTCTGGAACCTCATCAAGAACGCCGTGAAATTCACCGCCGAGGGGCGCATCGCCATCACGTCGCGCAACGAGGGCTCGAAGCTTCTCGTGGCGGTCGCCGATACCGGCATCGGCATCGACCCCGACGGCCTGGACAAAATCTTCAAGGCCTTCGAGCAGGTCGAGCGGTCGATCACCCGCCGTTTCGGAGGCCTCGGCCTCGGCCTGGCGATCTCCAAAGCGATGGTGGACGCCCACGGGGGCAGGCTGTGGGCCAGCAGCGACGGGCAGGGAAAAGGCGCCGTCTTCACCGTCGAGATGGAAACGGCGGATGCCGTCGCCGATTCACCCGCCCCGCGGCGGCTGAAGGTGGACGGGCGCGACGGGCGCGGCAACGACGGCAGCCGACGCAGGATCCTCGTCGTCGATGACCACCTGGATACGTGCATCGGCATGAAGCTCCTGCTCGAACGCCGCGGCTATTCGGTCCGCATCGCCAACAATGTCGCGTCCGCCCTCACCCAGGCGGCGGAGGATTACCCCGATCTCCTCATCAGCGATCTCGGCCTGCCAGACGGCACCGGCTTCGACCTGATGGAGAAAATCCGCCTCAGTTCGGACGTGCGAGGGATCGCGCTCAGCGGCTTCGGCACGGAGGAGGACGTGGCGCGCTCCCGCAAAGCCGGCTTCACCGAGCACCTCATCAAGCCCGTCAACGTCGAAGCCCTCGACGCCATCCTGAAGAGAATCTTCTCCGCCTGAGCGGGAATGAAAAATCGACGGGCCCGAACCTAAAATCCGCATTCCAACGCGGCCTCCGCGAAGCTGGAGCGTCTGGTCTGCAGGCTGGCCAAGTATGGGTCGGAGGCGGGGATGCGGCGGATGCGGGCCAGGTTCGCCGGCGTTTCCAGGCGGGAGAAGATCATATGGCTGATACGCGACAGGGGCACGGACTTGTCTCCGAAGCCCTTCGGCGTATTGCTCGACCAGAAGTGGATGTAGTCGATGCCTCCCCTCGATTCCGCTCCCAGGAAGATGACGGAGTGCCCGTGCTCGCGGCTGCCGACCTCCGGCGTCCAGAAAATCTTCATGAAATCCCCGGGGCGCGCCTGCGCCAGAGAGGAAAAATTCGGGCCGAGGCCGAGCTCGCGGAAGAGCCTGGCCGTGCCGGGCCCGTTGGCATTCCAGCGGCCCCAGATTCCCCGGCCGTCGGGCTGGCCCCGCACGAGGAGCTGGCCGAGCGTATCCTCATCCAGTTGAAGGCTTCCGCGGGCGGCGAGCCTGCCGATGACTTTCAGGAAAACCAGGTACGTGGCGCCCGAGCAATACGTCGGCGCGGCCTGGCCGGGGATGACCAGGAGCCGGCCGGAATCCAGCCCGGTGGATTCCTGAAGGCGGAGGGTCGCGGCGTGCGTGGTGGCATACGCGCCCCCCACGGGCATCGACCCGATCTCCTCCAGGATGACCGCATTCAGGTCGGCCGCCGCGGTGGGAAGTGAGACCGTCTGTGAACGCACCGCCGGAGTCCAGGCGGCCAGCGCAGCGGCGATAAGAATATTCGCCTGCAGGAAAAATTTCATTCTAGGTGGTTGCGGATACCAAACGCTCCCTGTAGGCATAGGGAATACGCGATGAGAGCATGTGCGGCAAACTGTAAACCGGCCGCGGGCCGGCGCGCCGCTCAGGCGCCGCTCCCTCCGAAGAACGGGAACACCCGCGGCGGCGCGTCATGATCTCCCAGCGCATACGGGGGCTGCAAAAGGCGCTGCTGGTATGCCAATGCGCGCTGGTGACGGTCCTGTTCTGCATCTTCGTGGGCATCTTCATGGCCACGGGCGACGTGAAGGTGCACTTCCTCACGCATTACTCCATCTACTGCGGCCTCTTCCTCCTGGGCATCCTCATCGAGTCGATGGAGCGCGACAAAGCCTCGAGCCGGCCGGTGCTCTTTCATCGCGACCTCATCACGCGCCACCAGATCGCCCTGCGCCAGACGGTCTTCTCGGTGCTCCTGGTCACCTTTTACCTCGCGCTTTTCAAGGATGCCTACATCTCCCGCACCTTCCTCATCGTGTTCAGCGTCCCGTTTTATTTCCTGCTCTTGTGGACGAACTATCGTCTGCCCGAGTTGCTGGCCAGGAAGTTCTTCCGCAAGGAGCACATGGACAGGACGCTCCTCATCGGCTCCTCCGTGCGGGCCGGAAAATTGAAGGACTGGCTGGTGCGCAAGGCGGCCTACGGCATCGAGGTGGTGGGAATCCTCTGCGACGAGAAGCCGGAAGGGCGCGTCCATGGATTGAAATGCCTGGGGCATTCGGACGAGGTGGAGGAAGTGATCGGGCGGGAGGGGGTGACGCAGGTCATCCTCCTGGAACTGCCCGCGATGCGGAACGTGCATCAACACCTCGTCGCGGTCGTCGAACGGCTCGGAGCCCGCCTCCTCATCCTGAACGACCTCGAGGAGAAACTGAACCACCCGATCGTGGACATCGAGGACGACGGCCTGCACTTCATCACCCTGCGCCAGGAGCCCTTGGAAAACCCCGTGAACCGGGGTTTGAAACGGGCGCTCAACGTCGCGGTGGCGCTGCCGGTGCTGGCGTTGGTCTTTCCGATAACCACCGCAGTCGTGTGGGCCTTCCAGCGTCTGCAATCCCCGGGCCCCGTCTTTTTTCAGCAGCCGCGCGCGGGCATTCAGAACCACGAGTTCACCATCCTCAAATACAGGACTATGCACACGAACAACCCCGACGCGGCCCGCCAGGCTTCCGAGTTCGACGAGCGCGTCTTCGGCGCGGGGCGCTGGCTGCGGAGGTTCAGCATCGATGAGATCCCGCAATTCTACAATGTGTTGAAGGGCGACATGAGCGTGGTCGGCCCGAGGCCGCACCTGATGGAGCACAACCGCCAGTTCGCCCGGCTCATGGGGAACTACCATGTGAGGACGTTCGTGAAGCCGGGGATAACCGGCCTGGCGCAGATATGGGGTTACAGGGGCCAGGCCAGGACGCCCGCGGACATCGCGCAGCGGCTCCAGTCCGACATCACCTACCTCGAGAACTGGACCTTCGCTCTCGACTGCATCATTATAATAACGAGCGTCTGGCACATGGTCGCGCCGCCCAAGACCGCTTACTAGAGCCGCCCGGCTGCTCTAGGCGCCCGGCGTGAGATACCGGGCGAAGGCCGCCCACGCCTGCTTCCATTGGCCCCCTTTACCGAGCAGATCGCCCTCCATGTAAGAGAAGTATGGCGGCGGCGAGGCCGTCTTGATGGACCGCAACGTAAAGAGGGCCGCCTGGAACTGCCCTTCCTTCTCCTGCTCGCCGCACAGCGCGACGCCCGCCTGCACATCCCCCGGGTCCACGAAGAACGCCTGCTGCAATTCCGTGAGGCTCCTGGACGCCGCGGCCACCGGCATCGGAGGCGCCTGCCCGTAATGGAGCACGGTCTCGCACGCTTCCTGGTAACGGTCGAACGAGGCATACGTCTCCGCGAGCCATTTCCAGCCGACGGGGCGGAAATCGGGGTGGTCGTGGAAGAAATCCAGGAGGGCGTACCGGTCCCCGTTTGAATACCAGTAGCGGAAGAACATCCGGCGCTGTTCCTCGGTAAGGGTCTCGAGTTTGGGGTCGTCGTGCAGGAGCCGCAGGCTTTCGATGTCGAATTCCGTCGGGTCCGATTGCGCGAGGAAGAGCAGGAGGCAGTCGGCATTCTGCCGTGAGAGCACCCGTAGCTCCCCGCGCAAAGGAGACGTGTTCGGCGCCATGGCGAGCATGTCGTGGAAGAGGCCCGCGATGGTGGTGACGTTGCTGGTCGATCTCACGTCCCGCGCACGCCGGAGCGCTTCGGCCCAGGCGTTCAACGCGTAGCCCTGCTGCCCGGCGGCGAACCAAAGCTGCCCTTCCTGCAGGCAAAGGCGCGGCCAGTGCGGCTCCAGGAACCGCGAGGCGGCGAAGTCGCGGAGCGCATCGTGATCCGCCACGGATGCCTGGGCCTCGGCGCCCGCGCGCTGAAAATAGAGCGTCCAGTCGATGGGCGCGATCCGGATCGCCTCCGTGCTGGCTGCCGCCGCCTCGCGGTAGCGGCGCTGGGCGATGAGGGACGCGGCTTCCTCCCGATATCGGGTGACATCCGCCGAAGTGGGAGGCGTCTTCCAGCCGGCGTTTGACGCCAGAAACCAGCCGCCCGCGCACGCCAGGATCAATCCGAAACCCCGAAACAGCAGCCCGGTAAAAATACGCGATCCCCTTCCGGGTTCGGCGTGGCCTTGAGGCGCGCGCACCGCGATGCTGGCGAGAAAGAGCGCCGGCCAGAGCGCCCCGAGCCGGTGGGCCGAGACGTCCTCGAGCCCGTGGAGGACGAAGAGAACGGCGCAGACGGTAGCCGCCGAACGCAGGAACCGGGAGGAGCCTGCGTCGAACGGGAAGCATTTCCATAGCCAGAGTCCGATCCCCAGCGCCAGGAGGGCCACGGCGCCCCAGCCGAGCTCCACCGCGACCCAGAGCCAATCGCTTTCCGGGTGAAGAATGACGTGGTCCTGCACCGACCAGAGCTGGTATTGCGGGAAGAGCGCCTTGAAGTTCCCCAAGCCCGCTCCCAGGGCCGGCGCGGCCTTTGCCATCCCGAGAGCGTCGCGGTGCACCAGCACCCGGAAATCATCCCCGTGCAGGAGCGTCCGCAGGTTGTCGTTCTGGAATCGCCCGAGCGTCTCGCCGCCCGCCAACAGGAAGCACGCGAGCGCCAGCGCGACGCCTCCCGCAGCCAGGGCCGCCCGTTCCGCCGACCGGGTCAGATAGAACGACCAGAGCTGCCACACGCCGATGCCCCCGAAAAAAAGGAGGATGCCCGCCCGCGAATAGACCACGACGAGTTCCACGCAGAGAACAGCGAGGCAGCCGAGGAGGAACGGGAGCGCGCCATACCGCTTGTTGCGGAGGGAATCGAGCGCCCCCGCGTATGCGAGGATGCCCGCCAGGGCGAGCACGTTGGCCGTCTGGTTCCGGTTCGGGAAAAAGCTGGAATGAAGCCACGCCGCCCCCCTCGCGCTGGGCGGCCCCGACCACCACGGAATCGCATGCCCGGTGAAATGGGAACCCGCCGCCGCCGCAGCCAGCGCGGTGATTCCCGCCACATAAACCAGGATGGCCGCCTGGCGCCCACCCTGTGTCCACGGGTGGCACTGGAGGTAAACCGCCCAGACCAGGGCCGTGAGGAAGAGAAGAAACGCCTCGCCGCTCAACCACGGCTGCGGGCTGCGCGTGGCCGGGAGGGTCGCATGAAACTCCGCGGTGAGGGTGGTGCGCCACGCCGGCGAGGCAAACCAGGCCGCCGGGAGAAAAGCGCAGAGCGCGATGCCCGCCAGGGCGGCGGCAATGCACAAAGCCGGCAGACCAGGCGGCCGGCGCGGGGGCGCCGCGAGCAGGAAGAGGCCCGTAAGGAGCAGGAGCACCCCCTGAGCCCAAAGCTGCGTGGAGCCACCCATGCAGGGCGCGAGAAGGGTCAATGCCAGGATTCCGGCCTCGGCGGGCGCGAGTCTGGATGGGGTTTGAGGGGTCAGGCAGGAAAAAGTAAGCTTTTCTCCGCCATTCCCAAATAAAAAAGACCTCTGATTAAAATATTTGTTGACTTCTCCGCCCCTCTCGAGCAATTTGGCGCAACCGGACTCCCCTTTTATGAAGAAACTCGTAAAATCCCTTCTCCTCGCTGCCTCCCTCGGTGTTCTTTCGCTCGGTCAAGCCCACGCTGACCTGGCGTCCGATCACCTCTGGGCAAACGGCCAGAGCTACGCCATGTTCACCCTCGGCACCTTCGTCGGGCCAAACCTTGGCGCCAGCAGCATTCTCGACGGGCCCGCCAACGGGCAGAGTTACTCTGTCATGGGCGACATCGGCGTCGGCAGCAACAACCAGACTATGATGACGGACGCGGCCAGTCCGCTCGATGGAAACATTTATCTTTACCCCGGTTCGACCCTCACGGGGACGCAGACCTATGTCGGCACAAATTCGGGCCCTCCCAGCCAGCCTTCGGCGGGCCCGCATCGCACTATAGCGGGGAACTCGAGCGTGATGACCCAGCAGGAGAACAACATCATCGCCGGGTACAATTACTTCAAGAGCATGACGACCAATCAGGGGACCGTGACCTCGACGAACAACGTCGGCGGTGCGAGCGGCAACCGTCTCTTCAATCCTGCCACGATGAGCAACCTGGTTCTCTCGGGCAACTCCATCACCTTGAGCGGCACGGGCCAGATCGTGATCAATCTGCAGACGTTCAGCTTGTCGAATGCGACTCTCGACCTCGTTGGCAACTCGACGACCAGCTTCCTCTTCAACGTGAACAGCAACTTCTCGCTCTTCAAATCGCAGATCAATATCAACACCGGCGGCAGCACTCTTACCGCTGGCAATGTGTTCTTCAACCTGGTTGGCGCGAGCCCGTCCAGCGCTGCTGAGGGATCGTCCGGCTATTACAGCCTTTCGAATTCCACATTGACCGGAAACGTTCTTGCCCCGTACCGGACGATTGAGCTGACCAACAACTCCGTCATCAACGGCACGGCCGTCGGCGACAGAGTGGTGTTGGACAACTCCACCATCATCCAGACCCCGGCGAGCAACTAGGTCGCTGCGGGCATTCAAATTTGAAAGTGGGCAATCGCAAGATTGCCCACTTTTGCTTTCTCCCTATAACCGCGCGGTTTGCCGTGCCGGCCTGCCTGAGAGAAATCGCGCCCGCCGCTTACTTTCCGGCATTTCCCCCGAGCGAGCGATACAGCGTAGGATCAACGACAGCAGCCATCTTCGCGACATCCATCGGTTCGCCCAGGAAAGAGGCAATGGCTTCCGCCGCTTCCCTCGGGTGCGTCAGCACCCACTTGTGACTTAGACGCAGGGCGCGCGAGCGGGCGGAGGACGAAAGCATGGCCCGCCCGCGCCGCAGGAGCCGCTCGTAAACCGGCCGGAGCGTATCCGCATCCGCCGCGGGTTTGCCCGCATGGTCGAGCATCGTTTTTTGGGAGGCCAATATCTCCTCCATATCCCGCTCGATGAGCAGGACGTGGTAGTGGTTCCCGGCGGGAACATGATGCAGGAGGGGGAGAATCACCTTTACGACCTTGCCCGTCGCGTCATTCAGGCACGACGAATCCTCCGCCAGGGATTTCACCGCCTCCAGTTCATAATAGCCGCGCGGATTATCGACATCCGGGGTGCGCATGCCGTCGCTGAGCGGTTCCAGGCCGCCCGCCGCGAGCATCTGCATGAGAAGCGAAGTGCCGGAACGAGGCAGCCCGGTCACCAGCGTTACGACCCTCTCCGTGAAGGGCGGGCGCGGACGCCCAAAAATCTCCGGAGCAAAAGGAACGAAGGCATCCGCCGGGTTTTCGCGCCTGGTCTCGGCGGCGGCCTGGTGCGCGGGGATGCGGAGTTCCGCGCGCACCGGCGGCAATTCCCCCTTGGAGACGGCACTCGCCTCTTCACGGATGTGCCGGGCCTGTGCGCGGTGGGCGGCGGCGGCCTCCGGGTCGTCGCTCTTTAACGCGCGGGCAAGGCGCAGGTGGGCGGGCCAAAAGGCGGGGTTGAGATCGATGGTTGTTTCCCATGCGACGATCGCCCGCTGCGTAAATCCGAGGCGAAGGAGGGCGATGCCTAGCAAAAAATGCGCGAGCGGGTAGTAGAACAACAGGTTCACGGCGTTGAGCGCCGCGCCTGCGGCCTCCTCGTAATGGCGCGTGGCGAGAAAGCAGCGCGCCTGGCCGACGAATCCGTGCGGGTTGTGCGGATCGAGCTTCAAGACGCGCTCGAAGGAAGCGAGCGACTCCTTCCATTTGCCGAGCCGTTGCCACGCCTCCCCGGTCTGAAGATACAGGCCCGGCATGTTTGGCATCCCTTTCTCGGCGTCGCGCAGAAAATCAAGCGCCTCGCGCGGCTTGTTTTCCGCCATCGCGAGCACGGCTCGCAGGAAATCGATGCCATGTGTGTTGAGGCTCGCCACCTTTTCCAGATGCGCGGAGCGCTGCTTTTCCTCCGGCGTCAGCAATTCCTCCTCTTCGACGGCGGCAGTCGGGGCCGCGCCCCCGGCGATTTCCCCGCCGCCACCGGGAGCTTCCTCCCCCTCCGCTTCGACCTTCGCGTCGGCTTTTTCTTTGCGTTCACGCGCACGCTCCGCGAGCTCCTGTCGCAGTGCGCGCAAGTCTTTCAACGCCGCTTCGGCCGCGGGCCGCTTCTGCTGGAGGGACTCCACCGTCTCGCGCAACTCCTGCACCCGCCCCAGCGCCTTGCAGCACATGGCCAGGCGCAGCGAAAAACGATATTCCTCCGGCCAATCCACCGCCAGCTTGCGGAGGATGGGCAGGGCATCCGTCTCAAGCCCACCGTCCATGTACGCCTCGGCCAGGTTCACTTGCAGCTCGCGCTCGGCTTCGGCGACGGCCTGCTGCACGTTGTCCGGCGGACGCTGGACATACCCGAGGGCGATGAGCTGTTCGAGCGCGGCCCGTTCGCTCGCGGGGTCCGGCTTCATGCCCGGGGGCAGGCGACCGTCGTCCCCCGGTATGTCATCCCACGTCGGCACGTACTGGATGGCCGGAGGCTCTTCCCATGCTCCCAGCAGCGGCCGGCCGTCCATGTCCTCGCCCACGGGCAGCCCCTCCAGAACCAGGAGGGTCGGCGCGATGTCGAGCACGCTGGCGCCGTGCAGTATCTCGTCCTTCTTCAACCCCGGCCCGCGCACGACGAGGATCCCGAAGTCCCTGTGCTCCGCCGCCGGCCCCGCGGGGATGGGCGCGATGAAGCTGGGCCGCAGCTCGTCGGGGTGGAAGCCGTGGTCGGACAGCAGCACGACGGTCGTCTCCTCGCCGGCGCGAGCGAGCAGGGCCCCGAGCATCATATCGTGGAAACGCGCGGCCTGGGCCATCACTCCGCTGTAGAGTTCGAAGTCGCGCTCCGGGATGAAGGGGCGCCGGGGCGGATTATATTTCATGAATCCGTGGGCGAAGTGGTCGATGGCGTCGAAATAGACCGCCAGGTAATCCCACTCCGTGTTCTCCAGGAGCCACATGGCCCAGCTCTGCACCGTCACCGCCTCCGCGAGCGTCTTCATGCAGGCGGCGAGGCGTCTGTCCTTCTTCTGGTCGATCTCCCGGACCTTCGGGATGAAGGGTTCGACCATGCCGACGTCCAGCTCGTTCGGGTTGAACCGCAGCTCCGCCAGCGCCTCCACGTATTCCGGCGGATGGATGCCGCCGGGAGGCACCGGCCATGGTTTTCCCACCGGACCCACCGCGTGGTGGCAGAAATTGGAGATCATCGCCCCGTTGATGCGCTCCGCCGGGTGGCTGGGCCACCAGCCGACCACGTGTCCCCGCCAGCCCTGTTGGTTAAAGATGTTCCAGAACGCCTTGGTCTTGCGGCTCATACCGGTGACCGGGCGCACGCCGGAGCCGTCCGGCAACGTTTCCATGAAACCCAGCACACCGTGCTTGTATGGCCGCTTCCCTGTGGCGATCGAGCTCCAGACCATCGGCGAATACACCGGATGGATGGTCGAGATTTGCCCCATGCAACCCTGCTCCACCAGGCGCGACAGGTGCGGCATCTCCCCCGCCTCCATGAGAGGGGTAAGAAGCTTCCAGTCCGCGGCATCCCAGCCGATGAGAAGAAGCTTGCGTGGCGGAGGGGAGTTGACCAAATTCAGGGAGGATTTCGAAGCTCCTGGAGGCGCGGGACTAAATCCCTCGCTCGGTATTACATCCGGGGGGGTTAAAAATCAAAAAAAAAGGCCATTTCACGAAAAGAATAAAAAAAATTCCTTGCGCGAAAATGATTTTGGTTATAAAAGCTATGAACTCTAGCCCGCATCAACCTTAGTTTTCATCCCCTACCCATGGAAAACAGCAATCTCGAGACACAGTGGTCATCGGTACTCCGTCAATAGCAACGCCCGGAAGCAAAGCCGCTCGGTAGCCCGGCCCTTTGTTGCCGGCGGCATGCTCGTAGCCGCGGGCGCGGCCCTTTCCCTCACGGAAAACGCCAGCGCGTCCATCATTTACACTGCGGGACCGGGCTCGGTCGTCTTCACCAACAGCAATCCCGTCCTCACGATTGTCCTGCCCGGCGGCGGAGCAAACCTGAAGTTTCAAGGGTATTTTCTCCACAGCACGACCCTGTTGAGGCCTCCCGGCGGCACCGGCGATGTCGGCGGCATCAAAGCCATCGAGGGGAATTTCAAGCTGAATGCTTCCAGCGGGGTGCAGAGACTCGGCCCGAACACGCCCGTCGCGGGCCCCTTCGTGAATGCCTCGCACGTAAGCTTTTTCCAGGCGCCGCTCCATGTGCAATCCGGCGGCAACGAGTTCGGAACCTTCCCTGTCAACAGCCAGAACTATTTCGCCGGGTTTCAGATCACGAGCACTGGCGCGAATGGCTACAACGGAGACCTGGGCTACATCGAACTCGCTGTCGGCTCCACCGGCGGCAATGATCCCACCTATCCCAATGAGTTGAACGTCGTCGGCTACGCCTACAACACCGGCGGCGGGCCCATCTTCACCGGGGAGCTTCCCCCTGCCGCGCCCGTACCGGAAGCGAAGAACACCGCCACGGCGCTGCTCCTGCTCGCCTGCGCGGGCGGTTCGCTCACGACCTGGCGCCGACGCAAGCAGGCCACCGCGTAACGCGCCCTGCCGGCAATTTCCGGCATAGATCACTTTTTATCAGCTCCAGAGCACGCAGGCCGCGAGGCCTGCGTGCAAAGCGTACGGGCCTGTAGCTCGCCGACACGGCATCCCCGCACCGGACCAAACTCTCGCCGCCCTCCGCTCTCGCGATTTTCTTTTGCGCTCTCCGGGGAAGCAGACATATTGGGAGACTCGTTTTTTCGATGATAGACCTTTGGCACGCAGCGCTCGCGTGGGCGCAGGGCGTCCTCCAGAGGATCAATAATATCCACCGCGAGTTCGGCGTGTGGCAGATCGTCGAAAACTGGAAGGCCGTTCTCTTTGCCGGCATCCTCCTGGCCCTCGCCGTGTTCGGCGGCAGCCGGGCCTACGCGAAGTTCAGCCGCCACCGCCTGTTGCGGAACGCGCAGAGCGCCCTCCAGCGCCACGACGTGCGCGGCGCTGTCATCTTCGCCATGAAACTGCTGGACGAAGATCCGAATAACCTCGCCGCCTCCAAAGTGATGGCGGAAGCCGTTGACGACAATTGGCCGGCCACCGGCCTTTACTGGCATGGACAGATTGAAAAACTCCAGCCCGGTAACACTCGGAATTACCTCGAATGGGCGCGAACGGCGCTGAGAGCCGGCGACGGCACCCTGGCCCGCAGCGTCCTCGACAAAGTGCGGCCCGAGGACACGCACACCGGCGAATACCAGTCGCTCGCGGGAAAGATCGCCTTCTCGTTGAAGGATATTTCCGGCAGCGCGGCCCACCTCGAAAGGGCCGTGGCCGCGAGCCCGGACCGCCCGGACTACGCATTCGACCTCGCAAAAGTGCGCCTGCTGCTGCGCGGCCCGCCCCGGGTCCAGGGCCAGACCCAGCTCGAGGGGATGCTCGGCGATCCGCAACACCGCCTGGAAGTCCTGCGCATCCTCTTCCGCGATGCCGACGAGCACAACCAGGTGCGGCGCGCCCTCGCCTTCTTTGCCCAACTCCGCCTGGAACCCTCCCTCACCACCGAGGACAGGATGCGCTACCTCGACTTCCTGCTCCGCATCCATCACCCCAGCTTCACCTCCGAGCTGGGCGCCTATGAAAAATTCGTCCGCACGCCGGAAGGGGTTTCGAGTCTCGCCTTCTGGATGAACGCACACCGGATGTCGCTGGTGGCGATCGAGTGGCTCCTCTCCCTGCCCGAGGGATTGCGCGGCGACGATCGGGTACAACTTGCGCTCGCCGAGTCCTATTCTTCCATGGGCGACTGGCCCCGGCTCAAGGCGCTCGTCAGCGACAAGGACTGGAAGGATCTCGATTTCCTGCGCGCGGCGCTGCTCGCCCGCTGTCTTCAGGAGCAGGGCGACGATCTGCAGGCCAAAGACCAGTGGAACCTGGCTGTGTTGAAGGCCTCGGATCATCCCGACTCCCTCGCGCGGCTTTGCGAGACTGCCATCGCCTGGGGCTGGCGTTGGGAGACCGAGGCCGAGGATCTCGCGTGGAGGATCGTTGACTCGCCCCACCCGTCCAGCTCCATCCTCGACGCCATGCAGGACCGATTCATCAGCCACGGCGAGACCAGGAAACTCTACAGGCTCCTGGCGCGGCGGCTCGCTCTCGACCCCTCGAGTCACGCCGTGAAAAATAACTTCGCGCTCGTTTCCCTCCTTCTCAATAAAGACGACGCCACGACACGGGACCTGGCCCAGCAGGCATACCAGGAAGCGCCGGCAGATGCGCGATCCGGCTCCACATACGCCTTGTCGCTCCACATGCGGGGACAGAACGCGGAGGCGCTCCGGGTTATGAGCCGTTTCGGCGAGCAGCTTCGGCAACCCTCCGTGGCCCTGTATAACGGGCTCTTCCTGGCCGCCGCCGGCGAGCCGGGCCCGGCCAGGACTTACCTCAAGCTGGCAAAACAGGGGCAACTCCTCCCGGAAGAGGAGAAACTGGCCGAAGCAGCCCAGGCGACTATCGACGACGGGACGCCGGCGCCTCTGGTAACCGGCACGACGCACTAGTTTCGGCGCACCTACTCGCTCCCTTGGCCCATCATTCCCCATAATATGGTGAATATGGAAATCATGGCATATATGCTGCTAGTTGCCTATATGCATGATCTTCCCCCACCCTGCCAAATCCACCCTCTTACGCCGACTTCTCTGCGCCCTCTTCTTCGCCCCGTTCCTGGCCGCGCAAGCCGCCACCCTTGCAGTCACGCCCACCGTCGGCGCCTGGAGCGACCTCCTTCTCGACAACCGTGGGGCGCTCAACCTCCGCCATTACACGACCGTAGCCCGGAGCTACAATCTCCCCGCCACGATGGATTACCGCTTCGGCCCGAAATTCGCCGATTTTCATCCCGGTGCGGCGGCGAATAGCGCGGGCACGGTGCCCCAGTTTGGCACGGCGGGGTGGTACCCTTCGGTCTGGAATTACACGGGCGGCACCGACTGGTTCGCCATGTCCGGCCAGCTCCTCTACGCGCCCGACGCGGCGGTCGATCCCGGCATGGCCCGCGCCCGCAACGGCTCCATCTACAGCACGAACGCCGGCCCGTTCTACGACTTTCGGCTCCAGTGGACGCCCGACCCCTGTAACTACTACACTTCCAATCCTGACCCCGGCTTCGCTCCGGTTCGGTGGGGCGCAAAGCCTCCGACGCCGGCGATCGCCGGGGCCAGGGCGCGTTTCATCTCGGGGATGCCGGGCGCGGCCATCTTCGAGAACGGGCTCATCGCGATGCTGGGAACCGGGAACGACTCGGATACCCTGGCCCCGCGCTACGCCTATGCACAGCTCCCCTCGAACAAGACGCCTACCGCCGTCTGCATGACGCTGGATAACGAGTTCGTCCTCGTCACCGTGTGGGATACCTCCGCCATGAAGGGCCAGGTCGCGGTGCTCGCCGTCAACGGCTGGATGGTCGCCAGCGGCGGCAGCTTCCGTTACGGCGTGCCGAACTGGCAGGGCATCCAGGCGTTGAAGCTGCTCGGCTACGTTGACCTGCCCTTCAAAGCGCCGACGTCCATCGCCGTCACGACCGATCTTTCCATGGACAGCGGCCGCGGCAGCCAGGAGCTCAACGGCACAAACTGGGATTCCCAGACGGAGCGCAACGCCTGGCTCAACTGGCAGTCCACCTACAGGCGCACCGCCCGGGCCGGTTACGCCATCGTCGCCTCCCGCGCCGAGAACAAGGTGGCGTTCGTGGATCTCGCACCGCTCTTCAGCTACTACCGCCAGATGTATTTCACCACGCAGGCCAACTACGACCTCACAAAGAACCAGGGCCCCGCGGCCGGCCAGTGGCCCTTCCCGTTCGCCACCGCCCCTCAGCAGACCCCCGTCGTCGCCTATAGCGCGGATGTCCCGCAGCCCACGGCGGTCGCCGCCGGCTTCCACAGGGGCAACAACTTCTGGTGGCGCCAGCCCGCGGGCGGCGCATGGGAAGGGACGTTCGCCGCACGCGCCTACGTCGCGACGATGGGCGGCCAGTTGGAAATCTTCGACACGACGAAGCTCGTCACCACGGGCCTGAGCGGCGCGCCGAGCCTGGTCGCCGTAAAGGCCATCGGCAACAACCCGACGGACATCTCCTACGGCACGCAGGCGTGCGATGCGAACCCGAACGACCTCTATATCACCTGCCGCGGCGACCGGGCGATCTACCGCCTCACCGAAGACGGAGCGACGGTGAGTGTGCTGACCGACAGCCGGCTGCAGGATCCCGTCTCGGCCGAAATCTCAAACAACAACCGCCTGCCAAACGGCGTCAGCTACCTGTCGGTGATGGATTATTCCGGCAAACAGGCGGTAAACTACGTCGCCCTGGAAGGAACCTCGCAGACCGCGGGATTCCGATTCGGGAGCGCGACCCCCGTGCCGGGCAAGCCGTTCCTGTTCTACTGCTCCGAGGTTCCCTAAAGCGCTTCGGCGCGCCGAGCCCCGGTGGATCGGGAAGCCGCGCCCCTTCTGACTCCGCGTTGAATATCGGGGGAACTGTGAGTAAGATGTACTCGCATGACCCCTAAAGCGGAGAAAGCCTGGTACTGCGTGCGCAGCCTCCCCAAGCAGGAACACATCGCCGCGGCGCATCTGCGGACGCTGGAAAACGTGGAGGTCTTTTGCCCCAGGGTGCGCCTGCGCAAGATCACCCGGCGCGGCCCGGTCTGGTTCGTCGAGGCGCTCTTCCCGGGCTACCTCTTCGCGCGGTTTGACAGGGCGCTCTCGCAAAAGGCGGTGACCTATTCGCAGGGCGTGACGACCATCGTCCGCTTCGGCGAGGAGATCGCCGAGGTGCCGCACGAAGCCATCGTCGGCCTGCGCGAGCAGATGGGGGAGACCGAGTGCAAGGTTCTCAGCCAGGAGATCAACGAGGGGGATAAGGTGATCGTGGCGCACGGGCTCTTCCGCGGCTTGTCGAGCGTGGTGACGAGCGTCATGCCTGCCCGGGACAGGGTGCGCGTATTGCTTGAATTCCTCGGGGAGTGCCGCGATGTTGAATTGGCGCGCGATCAGGTTCTGCCGGATCACGACCACTTCCTCACCGCATGACCCCCCGCAGCGGCCGCCCGTTTGCCATTCTGGCATTTGTCCTGGCGGTTCTGGCCTATTACACGACGGAGATCAGCCCGCAGTGGGCGATCAACCCCGATTATAACTACGGCTGGGCGGTGCCGTTCCTCTTTCTGTTCCTCCTCTGGAGGCGGTGGCAGACCCGGCCCGCGACGGCGCCCGCGCGTTCGCAAATGGCGGCTGCGGCTTGCGGAGCGGCGCTGGCCCTGGCGATCCTGCCGGTCCGGCTCATCAAAGAAGCGAACCAGGATTGGCTCCTGCCCGCCTGGGCCGCGACGTTTTTGGCGATGGGGCTCTTCCTTACCGGGGCCTACCTTGCGGGCGGCGCGCCCTGGGCGCGGCATTTCGCGCCGGCGATCCTCTTCCTGGTGACGGCCGCGCCGTGGCCCTACTTTCTCGAACACCGGATCGTGCTCGGGCTCACGGGGGTCGTGACGAAGGTGGCGACCGAGTTCCTGGTGCTGTGGGGCATCCCCGCGGTGCAGTTGGGGAACGTCATCGAAGTCAGCACCGGCCTCGTGGGGATCGACGAGGCGTGCAGCGGCATCCGCTCGCTCCAGGCCGTGGTAATGATCTCGCTCTTCCTCGGGGCGCAGTTCGGCCTCACCGCCTTGCGAACGCTGTTCCTGCTCGCGGCGGGCGCCGCGCTGGCGTTCGGCTGCAACGTCGTCCGTTCCACCGCGCTCTCCGTCATCGCCGCGACACAAGGGATGGCGCGGATGAAAGGATGGCACGACACGCTCGGCATAGCCGTGCTGCTCGCCTGTTTCGCAGGAGTGTGGCTCCTGGCGCGCCTGCTCGCGCGACCGCCAGCGGACGGCCCGGGGGCCTCCGGGCGCGGCGGCGAGGAATCCGCGTTCTCACCGCACCGCATTTCGGTGGCCGCGGTGGCGGCGTTGATCGTCTGGATTCCGGCCGCGTGGCTGCTCACCGAAGCGTGGTACCGGGCCCACGAGGGCGGCTTGGCCGGCGCGCGCCTGCGCGACTGGCGGGTGCATTGGCCGGACGCGAACCCCACTTTCGGCACCCGCGCGATCTCGGAGGAGAGTCGGGCGCTGCTCCTTTACGACGAAGGCAGTTCCGCCGCCTGGACGGAGGTGGATGGGAGCCGCTGGCAGGCCTATTATTTCCGGTGGCGGCCGGGATTGAAGGCGGCCCAGGCGGCGATCGACCACGTGCCCGAGGTGTGCCTGCCGAGCGCGGGCATGTCGCTGGTGTCGAACGCCGGGGACGAGCGTTTCAAGGTCAGCACCCTGGAAATCCCCTTCGCCCGGTACGAATTCGACGACCACGGGAGGACGCTCTACGTCTTCCGTTGCGTCTCCAACGACCTCACGGCGCGCGCGCCCGGCCAGCCTTCGCCCATCAACTGGAGCCGGACGGAACCGCTTCGCGCGGGTGTTGCAGGGGAAACGGCAGCGGTCGGACCAGCGCATCCTCGAAGTGGCGATCCTCGGTTACGACAACCAGGCGGAGGCGGACACCGCGTTCAGGCGCGTACTCGAGAAGTTGATCCGGACTTGACCCGGTCCGGGCCGGGGGCGGCCTGCCACCGCCGCGAACCCCACGCCACGCCCAGGAAGGTGACGACGTAGAGCTGGAGCGACGCGATCTGGAGCGGAAAATCGACCGCGGCGTGCAGCGCGGTGCATCCGAGCCCGACCATCGCCCCGACGAGGAGGGCGCGTTCCGTGCGAGAGAGCTCCCTGCCGAAGGGAGGGGCGATCCCCGCGAGGATGCCGCCGAAAAAAAAGAGGCCCCACACCGCGGCGCCCGCGCTCCCCCATTCGATGAGCGTCTGCAGGTAGTCGTCGTGCGCGTATTGCCAGAACCCGGCGACCCGATCCCCCGCGTCATAGGAGTAATACGGGAAGAGGGCGGAGAAGAGCCCGGGCCCGAAGCCCCAGCGGCCGGCATCGGCGACCATGACGAGGCAGATTTTATTCACGAGGAACCGGGCGTTGTTTTCCGCGAGTTCCACCTTCAGGTGCGACCAGCGCTGGACCGAGACGTCCCACCCGACGCTCCAGGCCACGGTGAGGAGCGCGACGCCGACGAGGGCCGTGTAGGCCGCGCCGACATAGGGGCGCGGAGTGCGTTGCGAGCGCAGCAGGACGTACACGGCGCGGCAGATCATCACGACCAGCAGCACCGAGCCGATGGCGGTGGAAGCCTTGGAGGCGTTGATGAAAATGCCCGCGGCGCAGATCGCGGCGGAGCTGACCCAGAACGCCCTGGCGACAACGTGGGTGCGCCGCTGGAAGCTGAGGACGGCGAACGCCATCACCGTCGGCCAGACGAGGTTGATGTAGGCTCCGGCGTTCCCGTGGTAGAGGTATGTCGCGAAAGGCCAGGTGTTCCCGGGGATGTCCGATCTCCAAAGCATCGCGTGGATCTCAAACAACCGGAGCACGAGCCCGTAGAGGATCAACGACGTGCCCGCGAGGCCGATGGCCCAGGCGAGCCGCACCTGCCATCTTCGCTCCTGCACGAGATCGCACACCATGCAAAAGCCGCCGAACAGCCCGGTGAAGAGGAACATCCTCTCCCGCGAGAGCCGCGGGTCGAACGTCGCGGGCCAGGCGGGGTCGTAGGAAAGCGGGAGGAAGCGGTTAAAATCGCTGTCGAAAGCCGCGCGCGGGTTGAAGGCCATCCCCCACCCCTGCGCGAGCAGCAGCGCGATGAGAAGCAGCGCGAACGGATGCACGTGCGGGAGACGCCAGTCGAAGACATTGGCCACCAGCCACGCCCCGGAAAGGATCACCAGGCCCCGCGCGAGCGTCTCCGCGCCGGCGGCACTGGTGGAGCCGAACGCCCACGGGGCATACACGAGCGCAACGAGAAAACCCCAGCGGGGGATGTCCACAAACCGGAAGCCGGAGACACGCAAACTCACGGGCCAGCTACTACAGGTCCGCCCCGTTCTTGCGCGTGATGAGGGGGAGCAGGGCGAAAGCGCCCGGCTCCGTGGAATACATGTCGGAGAGGATGTGGATGCCGAGGTTGTCGCCACGGTCCCAGTGGATGATCCGAATGGAATAGATGCCCGGCGCAGTGAAACTCATCGCCGCGTTGTATTTCGCCTCCTCCTCCCCGCCCATGCCTCCGAAGTCATTTTTGAAGAAGACGACTTTCCCCCCGATCTTCACCTCGGCCCCGTCATCGACGGGCACCCGCAGCTTGTAAACGCCGGCCTTCTTCACTTCGAAGAAGCCCCGCAGGACGAAGACCGAACGCCGGCCGATCGGGGTGGACATCCGTTCCGGCATGGGCGAGCCCGCGGCTTTTTTCGCCGCGAACCCCTCCGCGCCAAAAAAATAGTCGCCGAGGGTGATTCCTATATCCGAAGCGAACCGCTGCCCCACCGGGAAGTTGATGGCGGGCGCGTCCAGTTGCATCGCGGTCTGCGGCTGGCTGGTGACGATGTAAACCATGGCTTCGTTCAGCGAGTCGAGCCCCTTTGGCAGGTCCGGATTGAACGGGTAAAACTCCATCCGCAGCCCGCGCACCTGGCTTGCCGGAGCGGCGGCTCCCGCGGGTATCTCGACGGGTGTGAGCGGTGCGGTCGCGTCCTGCGCCAGAATCGGGAAGGCCGTGAGAAGAGCCAGCCCGATGGCCATGATGGGGCCGCGCTTCATTCCCCTAATCCTTCCAGCGGTGCCTGGCCGGAACGCACGGGTTGCCCGAACAGACCATCGCATCCGGCAGATCCTTGGTGACGATGGAACCCGCCAGGGCGACGGCCTCCGTGCCGATGCACACCCCCGCGGCGACGAAGCATTGCGCGCCGATCCAGGCGCCGTCCCGGATGGTGATGGGCGCGTTCCGGTAGCAGAAGCGGGCGCTGGCGTAATCATGATTTCCCGTGCAGAGAAACGAGCGCTGGGAGATGCACGTATGGGCGCCGATGACGACGGGCTCGAAGTTGAGGATGAAAACCTCTTCGCCGATCCACGCGTGCTCGCCGATGGTCAACTTCCAGGGAAAATGGATGTTCACCCGCGGTTTGATATTGACCCCGGGGCCGATCTCCGCGCCGAACATCCGAAGCACCCCGCGCTTGAGCGCCGCCGGCCATGGCAACGGATTCAAGAAGAAGATGCACTTCACGAAATACCAGAGCGCTTCGAACCATGGCGGTTTGCCCCGATCCGCGCCTTGGTCGGGATCGAACAGATCATTCCTGACGCGAGTGCCGCCGGCAGCGTGCCGGGACTCGTCCAGTGGAGGCCTCATTACGTTCATGTCTGGGGGCATGCGTCGCAACTACCGGGCCAGTGTAGGTGAAATCACAGGAGAAAGTAGCACAAATCAATGTCCGGGGCGCGGAGATTCCAGCCGATCCTTCAGCATGGCGGCCAGAACCCCGTTGCCCTCGGGCGTCGGATGGATGGGGTCGCGATAATAATCTTCCCGCCAGCGCCCTTCCTTCGCCACTTGCAGGAAGCCGAACCCCGCTCCCGACGCGATGCGCCGGAGGTCCGCCGCGATGGTTTGCGCCGGGGCGTAGCCGGGATTCGCGAACTCGTCCGCGCTGGGATAAAGCACGAAGAGGACCTGCAGCCGGGGATGCGCCGCTTTTAGCCAGCCGATGTATTTCTCGAACGTCGGCAACTGGCTTTCGAGCGGCACGTGCTCGGCGGGCGCTAGGAACGCCGGGTCCCGTGTGAGGCCTAGGCGGGGCAGGATGAACCGCCGCAGGCCAAAAACGCCCGCGGACAAGGGCTGCCTCTGGGGATGGATGAGGGGCGACCACGACTGCATGCGGCGCTCGAAATCCACGGTGATGAAAACCCAGACGAGGGTCTGCATCCGGTCGAGGAGGTCGGCATCGCGCTGGAGGTAGGTCATCTCGTTCATCGCGCCCCAATGGCCCGCGCCGACGGGCCACACCGAGCAGTTCCCGCCCAGGTCTCTTTCCAGGCACGGGCCGAGCTTGTCCCGCTGGCGGTACGCGTCGCCCCCGAAGACGATGCTGTCGCCGAGCAGGAGGGTATTCGTGCGCCCCTCCGGCGCGAAGGAGGGCGCGCCCATGCTGCGCTCGTTGAAGAGCCAGTCGTTTTTGCGAAGGAACGCCCCGGCCTGGTTCGGCTTCGGGATGTAGCCGATCTCCCCATCCACGTCGTAGAGCGGGACGCTCGCGATGCCGCTAAGCCGGGCGGCCCCTTCCGCGAGGAGAAGGAGCAAGCACACACAAGCGGCCAACCATGCCAGGTGTCTGCGCTTCATGGCACGGGTTGTATCCGTTCGATGAGGCGCTGCGCCGCGCCGTGCGCTTCAAACCGCGCGGAGAAACAGCGCGAGGCCGCTTCGCGCATCGCGGCCCGCTCCAGCGGAGGCAGGGCAAACCAGCGAGCCAGGAGGCGCCGGGCGCCCTCGAGGTCGTCGTTCTCGACGAAGCCCGCGCCATCGCGCTCGATCTCCTCGAAGATGTTCACCTTGTTCGAAATAAGGACGGGGGTGCCGCACGAGATCGACTCGGAGACGGACATCCCGAAATTCTCGTTGTGAGACGGCAGGGCGAATACTTCTGCGGAGCGGAGCGCGCCCCATTTCATGTCGCCCGAGAGCATGCCCGTCCAGGTGACGGAGCCCGGCGGGCACTCGCGGGCGGCAAGCCGGCGAAGTTCTTCGAGGTAAGCGGCGTCCGCGCACGGGCCGGCGAGGACGAGGTGGGCGCCGCCTTCCAAACCCGCCAGGGCCCCGAACGCCTTGATGAGGAGATCGCACCCCTTTTTCACATGGATGCGGCCCAGGAAGAGGACGATGCGCTTGCCGGCCAGCTCCGGATATTTACCGAGGAATCCCGCCTTCTGAAGGGCGCCGTCGCCGGGGGGTGGCATCGTGCCGAGCGGCACGACCTCCTCCACGCACCGGTAGAGCCAGAACGAGCGCCGGGCCAGCACGCGTTCCTGCTCGCTCGTGAAAAAAACGGCCCGCGCGTCGCGGAGGACGCGGTAGTCCGTCCACGGCCAGTAGAGCCACTTCTTGAGGTGTTTGAGCGGATACGTCTCCTTGAACCACGGGTCGAGCATGCCGTGGGTGAAGACGTAATATGGCAGGCCCTTCTCGCGCAGCGCGCTCCACGTCCCAAAGCTGGTGTATTGCCAGAGGCCGTTGACGATGACGGCGTCGTACTCCGCGGCGTGGGCCAGCAGCCACTCGCGCAGCTTCGGGTTATAGCCGTACTTGAGCCGGCCCCTGCCGAGGGCGTGGACGGGCAGGGGTGACTCGATCAGCCACGCCGAGCCGGGCGTGTCGAGCGAGAGGACCTCGACGGTGTGTCCGAGATCCTGCTGCGCCTTGCCGATGATCTTGACCATCTCCGCCGTGCCGCCCGCCTCGGGCTCGAGGCTCGGGATGACATACAGCAGCTTCAAGCGGCGGCCTTCCAGGGCTCCCGGTAGATGGCGAGGTATTCCAGCACCATCCGCTCGGTCGGGAAACGGCCGGCATTTTCGAGTCCGGCGGCGACGCTTGCGGCTTTGCTCGCGGCATCCTGCTCCAGCACCCCGCGGACGGCGGCGGCGGCTTCCGGGACGTTTTCCGGGTCGATATAGACGGCGGCGGCGCCCCCGACCTCGGTCATCGGCGCGCGTCCGGAGGTGACGACGCGGCACCCGCACGCGTGCGCCTCGATGATGGGCCAGCCGAACCCTTCGGCCAGTGACGGGAACAGGAGCAGGCTGGCCGCGGAGTAGAGGGCGCGCAGCTCGTCGTTCGAAACGTCCACCAGCGAGAACACCCGATTTTTTAATCCCGAGGCCTCGATGAGGGCCGACATCTCCGCGGTGAGAGGTTTGCCGGCCAGGACGAGCGGCGGCGCTTCGGGCAGGATCGCAACGAGGGCCGCGTAGATGCGGATGACGCCAAGCCGGTTCTTATACCAGTCGTTGTTGCCCACATGGAAAACGAACCCACTGAGATCGACCCCCGGCAGGAGAGCGCCGAGGCATTTCAGCGCCTCCGGCCTCGGGAGCGCGGAGTACGGGTGGTTCTGGCCCATGTATGTCACGGAAACGCGTTCGGGATCGACCTTCGCGATCCGGAGCAAATCCTGCCGGGTCGCCTCCGAGATGCAAGTGAAGCGCTTCGCGCGTTTCAGGCCGCCCAATATGAGGGATTGCAGAACCTTCCCCGTCCGGCTGGTGCGATGCCATGGGATTTCGCCGAGCGCCGAGCGGACTGCGAGGAGGTCGTTGCACGTGACGAGATGGTGCACGTCCTGCAGGTAGCGGACGTAATGGGCGTTCGAGTGGTCGCAGATGTGGACGACGAACGGCGCTTCCATGGCGCGCAGTTTTCTCCGGAGCACCCACGGGAATACGAGGAACTTGTCGAGATACCCGAGCCATTTTCCCATGCCCGTGGCGGAGCGCCTCAGGTTCCCGAAGAGCGGCTGGGGCCGGAGCAGCTCCGCGTGGACGCCATGTTTCGGCAGGCCCTGGAGCAGCGTGTCGGCGAAGCGCTGCATGCTCTCCACCCTGTCGTTGGCATAGTTGCCAAGCAGAAGGATTTTAAGAGCGCCGCCCCCCTCGGTCACAGGGAGGGCGCCTCGCGCAACTCCGCCGGCCGGCGGCGGAAAACTCTGCGGCCGGCCGCGACCACGGGGCGCGAACGGATCGCCTCCGGGGAGTTCATCGCGGCGACGCAGAGCGCGGCGTCCAGGACGGTGAAGCCCAGGGTGGTGGGGCGGCCGAGCTGGCCGATGAGGATCAACGGCAAGCACGCGCCAAAAAGAAGGAGCGGCAGCGGCTGCGCCCGGTAAGCGAAGCCGAGGGCGCGCCGGCCGATCCACGCCAGGAGCATGACCCGCCACAGCAGGTAGAAGCTGCCCAGGATAGGCCCGCTCTCCAGCGTGATCCTCTGCCATTCGCCTTCGGAGAGGAGGTAGCTGTCCTTGCCCACCAGCAGGCGCGACCCGGCGTTTGTCCCCATCCCCAGGCCGGCGCCTTCCACCGGCCCCTCCCATAATCGTTCGGAGTAGGCGTCGGTGAATACGGTCGTGACCCGGTGGATGAAACCGAGATGGCCGCCTTCGGACGCGCTCGCGTCGTTTATCCTGTCACTGAAAGCGTCAAGACCCTGCCGGATGGACGGCAACTGGACCAACACAAGGAACGCGATAACGCCGAGCACGAAAAACGGGATGAATCGCGGCACGAAACCGGGCCGCATACAGTTGAAGAGAAAGAGGCAGAGCACGACGACCCCCACCGAGGAGATATTCAGCCGGCTGATGGACGAACTCATGCCCGCGGCCAGCGCGATGCCGCTCCCCACGAGAAGCGCCTTCGGGTAGGTATTGCGAAACATCGTGCCGTAGATCAGGAATACCGCGCACAGCGCCGAGAACTCCGCCGCCCCGGTGGCGAACGTGAAGATGCCCGGCGGGCGGACCTTGCCGACGCCGCCGGAGATCTGCGAAGCCTCCTCGCTGGACGCCTTGTTGATCCACGCGTCGGGCGAAGACATGAATTGATCCACCATGAGGAAGCTCACGGGGATCATGATGATGAGGCACCATTTGCCCATGCGCACCACATCCTTCGCCGAGAAGAATTTCGGCACGAGGAAGATGAACGGCATGTGCAGGAAGTTCGTCCGCACCCCGTAGAGATCGACGAAGAGCGTATTCCTGTCCGGCATGAGCCCGGCGAGAAAGGAGAGCACGGCCAGGACGCCGCAGGAGATCACGAACGGGCTCGAAGGCAGTTTCCCGGAGCGAAACGCCATCCAGTAGATATACATCAGCACGGGGTCGCGGATGACGGCCATCGCCGGCGAGAGCGAGCTCGGGAGGAACCATTTGCGTACCGCGCCCTCGAACAGCAGCAGGAAAAAATAGAGCCAGATGAACTGCCGGATGCGCCGGTCGAAATCCGGCGGCGCATCGTGCTCGTACGCTCCACGGCCGGAAACGGCTGAAAAAGTCTCCGCGTCCATTTCAGATTCTAGAGAAACTCAGGGCCGCTCTTCAACGATATTTATTATCTGCGCGCGGTAGTCGGCCCAGGTGACTCGCTCCGCGCGCCTCCTCGCGGCCGTCCCCATCGTCTCCGCCGCGTCGCGGTGCTCGGCGAACCACTCGATGGCGTTTGCGAGGGCATCCACCGAACGCGGCGGGATGACGAAGCCTTCCACGCCGTCGTCCACAAGACTCGAAGCGCCGGTGTTGGGCGTGATGATGACGGGCAGCCCGCACTTCATCGCTTCGAGCACGACGAGCGCCTGCCCCTCGAAGAGCGAGGGCAGCACGAAGACATCGCACGCCTTCATCAACGCCAGCACTTCGCGGTGCGGCCGAGGTGGTTCGTAGCGGAAAAGGTCGCGGTACGCGAGGAGCGACTTGCCATTCGCCGGCAGGCGGCCCATGACGACCAGCTCCACGTCGGACCGCCCAAGCTGCCGGATGGCGTGGAGGAGGTAGCCGATGCCCTTGCGCTGCAACACCAGCCCGGCGAAAAGGAGCCGCAGCGGCCGGCGCAGGTCGCCGGGCTTCCATTCCTTTGCCGGAGCGCCCCCGAGATCCGGGCTGCCGAACTGGACGACCCGGATTTTTCCCGGCTCGAAGTTCGCCTCCAGCAGCGTCGTCTTCACAAAGCCGCTGCAGGCGACGATGACATCCGCCAGCCTCGCCTCCTCGTCCTTGCGTTCGAGTTTCTCCGGCGAATCCTGCGACGCGTCCAGCGTGAGCGCGTCGGCGAATTCCGGCATGAGCTCGCGCTCCTCCGCATACATCTCCCGCGCGGCGCGGTAATAGCCGATGGGCAGATCGTAAATACAGCGGACGCCGAGACCCTTCGCGCGCCGGAAAGTCTCGAGCGCCGCATCCTCATAACAATAAACGCCCGAGATGGCGGCGCGCTTCGCGTTCCGGGCCAGGTACCGCGCCGCGGAAGCGTCGAGGTCGCGGCATACCGCGTCGATGGAGGCCCACGACGGGAACGGCCCGCCCAGCCTCGCCAGCTTCACCGAGAAGAGCCGCAGCACCTCGCGCAGCGGCCGCGCGCGGATCTTCCCGGGCGGGATCGGATACGACCTCCTCATCGCCTCCTCCTTCAAGCGACCCGGCAGCGCGGCGAAATACGGCTCCTTCCCGGTCGCCGCCAGCGTCGTGAGGAAAACATCGAGCAACCCGCGCCCGTCGAGCGCCTCGAGAACGGCCCGCACGTTCGCGTTGCCGGTGGGATGGGTGACGGTGACCACGGTTACCCTTCGCTCTCCTCCAGGTCGGCGGCCATCCGCGCTGCGGCTTCCGGGAGCCGGGAGCCCTTCGGGCCGCGGTGCAATCCAGCCGCGAGCCGGTCGGCGAAGTCCGCGCCGGGCACGCAGAGGAGCGGCTCCGCGGGCGGCGGGCAGGTGACGCCACGGAACGGCTCGCGCCGGGTGACGATCACCGGCAGGCCGTGCTCGAACATGGCCGCCGCGGTGCCGCTTTTCAGGATGAGCTCCAGGGGCATCGACGAAATGCCCGCGTCCAGCGTGTTCAGGAGTTCGGAAACGCGTCCCTCCGGCTGGGGGCCGAGGCGCAGAAAGGAAAAGCCCGGCGCATAGTCGCGCGCCATGCGGTTCCAAAGGTCATCGCCGCGTCCCGGCCTGCCTGCCCAGATGATGACGGGGCGTTTCCCGCAACGGCGAGCGGCTTCCGCGATCTGCGAAAACAGGGGCTCGGGCGACCATTCGGACTGGATGGTGCCGAAGAAACCGAAAAGCCAGTGGCCGGCCCTCGGCGCCTCCAGCCACGCTCCCGCGGCGCCCGGCGTTACTTCCACGTTGCCGAAGAGCCGGTACTCGCGCGCCTCGATGCCGCATCGCCGCAGGATGGCGCGGTGCACGGGGTTCGTGACGCTCACCAGCCGGAGACCCACGCGCGCCACGAGGTCGAGCACATACTTTCTCTGGACTCGGCCAATGAGGCGCTGTTTCCACCCCGCATCGACAGTCTCGCCCGCCCAGAGTTCGTGCAGCATGATGTGCGCGGGCCGCTGGGAGAGGAGGCTGGCAAGGCCGTCGATGCGGTTCCGGATAAATCCTTTGGGGTCGAAGCCGTAGCAGACGAACTGCAGGCTCGCCCAATCCGGCCGGAACTCCTCGATGAATTCTTTCGCGCGCGCGATGCGCTCCGTCCAAGGGGTGTCCGCACCCAGCCGCAAAACATTCGGCTCCTCCGAGGGCGCGGTGCGGTTTTCGTTGAGGGCGATCAATCGGCAGGCGTGCCCGTTTCGCCGCAGCTCAGAGGCGATGCGGCGGGTGTAGTCCCCCACCCCGTCCGCTCCCGGTTCGAGGCCGCTGGTGACGAAGGCGATCTTCAACGGGTGATATTCCTTCCGCTGCCGCAACGTCCATCATCCGCGGCGATCCGCTCGACCCATTCCTTCACTTCCAGGGAGACACTCTCCCACGACCGGCCGCGGACGGACTCGCGGGCGGCCGCCCCCACGCGCGCCCGCGTCGCGGGATCGGCGAGGCAACGGGCGATCAGCGCCGCGAACGCCGAGGCATCGCCGGGCGGGAAGAGGAATCCATTTTCCCCGTTCCGAATGAGATCCCTCTGGCCGCAGCATTCGGTGGTGATGCAGCAGAGCCCCGCTTCCATCGCCTGGAGGAGGGCCAGCGGCTGGCCTTCGGAAAAACTCGGCATGACGAACAACGTGGCCGCGCGAAACAGCTCCCCCTCCTCCTCGCGCCGGAACGGGGGAAGCACCGTCACCCGGGGTCGAAGCTCGGCGGGCCATTGGGGCAGGATGAATCCCTCGTCGAATCCGGTCGCCGCCAGCGTGAGGCGGAAGGAAACTCCGGACGCATGCAGGATGCGCGCGGCCTCAATGAGCGTCCGGGTCCCCTTGCGGAAAATCCAGGAGCCGGCGAAGAGGATGTTGCCCGCCTCGCTCCCGGGCGCGGCATCACTCGGGTAAACGCCGTTCCTGAAGAGAAACGTATCCTCGGGGGTGCGCCCGTAATGTTTCAGGGCGTAGTCCCTGTCGTCGCTGTTGATGACCAGGACGCCCCGGGCGCGGCGGAGGCCGAGATCGCACCCGCGCAGCCGCCAGAGGGGAAAGAGAATCCGCGAGCGCAGGCGGATTTCCGCGCGGCTCTCCGGGCGCGCGAGCTGCGCCTCCCAAGCGGGCCTTTCCAGGCCGTGGCTGAAGACCACGGCACGGGGGAAGCGCCTCACAAACGGGCCGGCGGCCGGCTCGTGGACGAGGTGGATGCCCCCCACGACCCCGAGCCGTTCAAACGCGGCGAAAGCCTTGGCCGGGAAAAACGCGGGATGCACCGGCCCGCCGATGCGCGAGGGGCCGATGTGGATGAACCGGTAGCCCGCCTGCTCGAACGCCGCGCGCCAGTGCCACGCCACGCGGCCCATCCCCGATTCCTCGCTGATCTCGGTCTCGGCTACGTGGATGACGGTTTTCTCCATGCCCCGCTCAGTGCCGGACGCCGATCTTCCTCGCGGGGACGCCGCCCCAGATCTCGTAGGCCGGCACGGGTTTCGTGACCACGGCTCCCGCGCCGACAATCGCCCCCTCGCCGATGGAGACGCCTTTCAGGATGATCGCCCCCGCCCCGAGCCAGACGTGGCTCCCGAGCGTGATCTCCCTCTCGACGCCCGGCTCCGCGTCCCGGGCGAGACCGAGCGCGAAGCCGTGGTCGTGATCAACAAACTGGCACTTCGAGGCGATGGCGCAGCCCGGGCCGATGGTGATCCCCTTGCGGATATTAAACTCGCACCCGGCGCCGATGAAGACCCTGTCTCCGACCCGGATCGCGGGGCCGGGCAGCCAGAAGCCGTCGAACTTGAAAGAAATACCGGGTTCGAGAATGCAATCCGCGCCAATCGAGACTTGGTGCGGCCAAGTGACGCGGAGCGAGCCCACGAGCGTGCGCGGGCCGAACCGCGCGCCCTGGAGCCGCCACCACGCCTTGCGCAGCGGCGAACACACCGCGGCGCCGGCCCTCTCCCGCAGGCGGAAAAAGCCTTTCTGCCACGCGCGGGCCGCGCCGCTCAAGACTGCCTCCCGCGGCGTTCCCGCCGGAAGATCGTGTAGGCGAGCTTCAACGTCTGCCCGTGAGAAACGAGCGCCTCGCCGACGCCGCGCCCGCGAAACGCGTAGAAGCCCCGCACGGTTTCGAGGCAAAAAGCCCGGACGGCGGCACGAAAAAAATAGGCCGCATTCAATCTGGCGGCCTCCTCGGGATGGAGATCGAGGTAGCGCACCGTGTCGCTCGAATACCCTTCCAGCCGTTTCCAGCCGTCCTTGGAATAGCCGACGGCCCGCCAGGGGTGGCACACGCGCGCGGCGGGGATGAAGAGCGCTTCGTGGCCCGCGTTCTTCAGCCGCTGCCGCAAGTCCACGTCCTCCATCGCCACGAGGTACCTCTCGTCGAAGCCGCCCAGTTCCCGGAAGAGGCTCGCGGCGATGGCGAAGTTGCTCGACCAGAGGTAACCCCCTTTTTCGTTGATGGGGGCGATCTCGGCAAGGCTGCGCCGGGGCCGGTCGGCGTAGATCGCGCCTTCAAAAACCGGCAGGTCGGGATGCGCGGCCGCCGCTTCCCGGAAGGCCGCGAGCCAGCCGGCGTCCGGCAGGCAATCGTCATCGGTGAAGGCGAGCCAGGCGCCGTTTGCAAGCGTGACGCCATGATTGCGGTTTGAGGCCGGTCCGCGCCCCGGGCCCCGGGTCCAGCGCGCCCACGGGAACTGCGCGGAGATCATCTCTTGCGCGGTGGAAGCGCGGCCATCGTCCGTGACGATGACCTCATACGCTGCGCGCGGGAGGGTCTGGACGCCGGGCGCGAGCTTTTCAAGGCACCGTGCGAGGAGATCGTTCCGTTGAAACGTCGGGACGATGACGGAGAAGAACAGGTCGCTCACAGGCTCCTCCAGAAAGTGGCTGCCGCCTTCTTGAGGCGCGCGGCGGCGACCCGGGGCGAGCGACGCCTCTCGCGCGCCCTGCGGCCGCCTTCCGCGGCCAGCCGATCCCATTCCTGCCGTTCGGCGGACGTGAGATACTGGTGGAAGAGCGCGTGGATAGGCCTCGGGGAGAGCATATCGATACCGGCCCAGTGGATGAGATAGGGCCTTTCGACGGGCGGCGCCCAGCGTTCCTCGTAGGCGCCGGGGTAATCGCCGGCCCAGGTGGAGGCCATGCGCGAGGGAGGCAGGTTCAGATTTACAAACGGGACGCCGGAGGCGAGGACGAGGAGATTCAGGCCGGTCTGGTCGTTGACGAGAAACGGGTCGGAGGGATGCTTGAAGCACGCGCCGGAGAACTCGGCGCTGGTCGCGCGGCGCTTCAGCTCCGCGGGCGTAAAGAGGGCGCGGTCGCATGCGAACTGGCCGGCGTTGAAGACGTCCTTCTGCCAAAGGGTGCTGTGCCGCCGGAAGAATTTCAGGGAGACCGGGTTCACGGCGTTGAAGGGGTCGCGCCACTGGCCGCAGGAGGCGATGAAACCGCTGTGGGGAGCGAGCGTTTCGCGCGGGTCTCTCAGGAAGACGACATCGGTATCGACAAACTGGCAGCCGCCGATGGTGAGGCATTGATACTTCGCCATCATCGGGTGCGCATTTTCCGCCCGGAGCCAGTCCAGCACTTCGGGGATGACCCACCAGCGCGCGCCCGCGGGGAGGTCGAACAGGCGGTCGTCATACGGGATGGCGAGCAGCGGCAGGTCGCAGCCCACGGCGCGGAGCGAACGCTCCATCGCCAGGAAGCGGAGGCGGGTGGCGGCATTCGCGAGGGTGGCGATGGCCGTTACTTCCATGAGGCGAGGAGGAAGGGCATGCCCTTGAGGTAGAGCAGGTGGCGGACGGGGCCGGTGAAGTGCCGGAGGCGTATGCCCGCGTAGTCAACATCCCGCTCAAACCAGAACTGGCGCGCGACGGAGACGACATACTCCGACCGGGGGAGCGGGGCCGCGCCGGAGAGTTCCATGAGAACGGATAGCACCATCGTGTCCGGAAACCAGTCGTCAATCCTCGCCGAGGCTGAAAGGATCTGCTCCGCGACCGCCAGCGGAAGGGAACCGCGACGGATGAGGAGGAGGCCGACATTGATGGTGCGCGCGTAAGGGAGATTGAGGGAGCGGACGGGCTGGAACAGCGCATCCCCGCCGGAGACTTCGCCGATCTCCTGCAAATAGAGGTTCCGCGGGATGCCCTTGCGAAGGCTCTCCAGGATTTCGGGGAGTTCCTTGAACGCGAGGACATCGTTGTCCGCGAAAAGGATGTCGTGTTTCTCCTGGAGGGCGAAGATCGCGGCGAGCTTCCGGCCCATCGGGTGATACGCTGCGAGCGCGGCCACGGCGGGAGAGCTCTCACGGATGGCGGCGACCAGCTCCGAGGTTTGCAGGACCGAACACCCCGGGAACATCGCGTGCAGCGGCGAGGCATCGGCGGGGCCGTCCACCGCGATGATGAGGCCCGTCTCCTTCGGCAGATGCAGAAGGAGGCTGCGCGCGGTCCACGCCGCCTCCGGGAGCGAGGCGGGCGTCGCGAGGACGACCACCGAGAACGGTGCTCCCGCGCGGACCGGCAGCGGCGGCAGGGTCGCGACGCGGGCTTTGACGGGATAAGGGCGCCTGCGTTCCCACCACCAGATGGGGCGCGTGAGAAGCTTGCGGAGGAGCGCCATTCCCCTTATTGACGCCGTCGCGTGAGCGCCTTCACGGCCCGGACCGCGGGCACGCCGAGAAAGGTGGCGAGGTAGCGGAGTTGGAGCCCGGTCGTGATGGCCCCCGGCCCGGCCAGCCGCATCAATTCGGCGCGATGCCTGCGGAACGCATCGAAGCGGAGATGGCTGAAATCGTTCTGGCATTCCGTCCGCATCGCGCCCGCGAGCAACTCGCGCGCTTCGGCCGGCGCTTTGCCGGAGAGGTACGCCCGCCGGTAGATTTCGAAGCCTTCGCCCTGCGCGACATCGACCTGCGAGGAGGATTTCGCCGCGGCGTGCTGGCGGAAGCCCGCCTTCATCCCCGGTACGTGCTTGAACGCGAAGCCGTCCAGGAAGAGGCGGAAGAAGAAATCGTAATCCATGTAATGGCGGAGGGTTTCATCGAGAAAATAGCCTTTCTCGAAAATCCGCCGGCGCAGGAACATCGACTCGTTGTTCACCGACGACCAGGGAATCATCGCGGGGAAGGTCGGCTCGACGTTCTTGCGCGTGAAGAGGAACCGGCCTTCGGCATCCACATAATCCTTGTCGCCGAAATAGACGTTGGACTCCGGGAACGCGCGCGCGGCGTCGGCGGCAAGATGGAACGCGCCGGGGAGGTAATAGTCGTCCGAGTTCTGCCAGCCGACGAGGTCGCCGGAAGCGAGGCGGAACCCCTTGTTGACGGCGCTGGCCTGTCCTCCGTCCTTGCCGCTGGCCCAACTGCGCAGCCACGGGGCGTATTTCTTGATGATCTCGACGGAGCCATCCGTGCTGCCGCCGTCCATGACGAAATATTCCACGTCGGGATACCCCTGGAGGAGCACGGAGCGAATCGTCTCCTCGAGGTAAGCGGCCTGGTTGAATGAAGGCGTGACGACGCTGACGGACGGCCCGGCGGAACCGGCTGCGGACGCTTCCGTGGCGATGGTCCACGGCCACCCTTCGCGGCCCTTGGGCGGCGGGGGAAGCTCGTCGAGTGCCGGGCAGCGCATCCGCTAAAACGTGGGCAGGTCGCGGTGGGCGGACGCGCTTCCCCGCTTCGCGGCCCGGTAGAAACGGCGCTCGCGGGCATCCATGGAAAGGAGGAGCTTCCACTCGCGCAGTCGGAAGGAAAGCGACTCGGGCGGCGCTCCAGCGGCGTCGCCGCGCAAGGCGCGCAGCATGACGGTGGAGTAATTGATGCCTTCCACAAGCCGCGCGAGGTAATCCTCCGTGAGCCGGCTCCTGGCGATGAGATGAGTGACCCGGAGCGCGGGGAAGAGGCCGGTGCCGAGGCCGATGTCGCACGCCGTATAGGCGAGGTCGCAGTCCCCCGCGGAGATGACGCCCTTGCCGCGGCGGCAGAGCTTCAGGCGGCGCGGATCCTTCTCGGTCTGCGCGCGATACGCCTCGGCCACGGAACGCCGGATGCACATCCCGGCGCCGGGCGGCGTCGTCTGGTCCTGGTAATAGAGGTTCGACCAGCTCTCGCGCTCGACGGGCCGGATGGCGAGCAGGTTCCACCAGGGGCGCGTCCACGCCGGCGGCTCGGCTTCGAACTGCGGGTCGATCCGCCCCCCCCAGACGCCGAGGTCGGCGTGGGCTGCACCGATCTTCAGCGCGGCTTCGAGGTAGTCGGGCGCGAGGACGTTGTCGTCGTCCACATTGATGAGGAGCGCCCCTTGCGACTCGCGGATGCCGCGGCACCGGGCGACCATGACCCCGAGCTGGTCTTCGCGGATGTGCCGGGCCCGCGGGTGCCAGGCCAGATCGAACGCCGCGGCCAGCGGGCGGTCGCTGCCGTTGTCGATGAGGAGGAGTTCCCACTGTTCGACGGGGAGCGTCTGCGCGCGCAGGGCCGCCAGTGACCTGGCCGAGGTAATCCGGATTCGGATTATGGCTCGGGATCATCACGGAGACCGGGAGGCTGGCGCTCATTTCGACCACCTGGTGTGTTGCCGCAGCATTCCATCCACCCGGGCGAAGCAGACATCCACCTGGCCGAGCGCGCCGTCGAGCGGCCGCCGCATGAACCCGGCAAAGTCGTAAACCGCGAAGCCGCTCTCTCGCATGAACGCGACCACCTCGTGAAAGACCGGCCAGTTCTTTTCAAACGGGAAGAGGGAGACCTCGAGGATGACCACCTCCATCTTTTTAAGGCACTCCGCGGCGCCCCGGAGAACGTCGAGCTCGAACCCCTGGACGTTGAGCTTCGCGAGGTCCGGCTGCGGCATGCGGCCTGCGGCCACCAGGCCGTCGAGAGTCACGACCGGCACACGCCGAATCTTGCCGCCCGCGCCGGCGGCTTCCACCGGCAGGAACGACGACCCGACGAGATCATCGTAAACTGTGAGCGCGAGTTCCCCCGGCGCCGCTCCCGCCCCCGCGAGGAAATACGAGCAGTCCTCGTACCGGCTGCAAAACGCCTGCAGCGCCGGTTTCATCTCTTCCTGCGGCTCGATGAGGTGGCAGGAGGCTGCCGGAAACACGGCCTTGGCGATGGCGCTCCAGCCTGCTTCGTTGGCGCCGACATCCACGATCGCCCGCGGCGCGAAACCCCGCGCGTTCAAGTCTTCGAGGAAGGACTTCACGCCGCCCGTCGGCCTGTGCGGGCTGCCGGGCGCGGGGCCGGCCTGGACCCGCTTCAACTCGAAACCGGCTCGGCGGAGGAACTCTTTCGCGAAGGTCTTCATGCAGCGCGGGGAGCGGGGTGTTTCACGAGGCCGCGCCTCTCGTAGTTCTGCGGACGGCGCGCCTCGATATAATATTGCCGGAAGAACGCGACCTTCTGCACGAGCCTTATCTCGCTCTCCGAACACCCTTCGGCGGAGGGGCGCGGGTTCGCCAGCCGGTAAAGAGCGAGCGCGGCGGTGAAAAGGTAATACTGCAACCGGGGCTTGTTCACCTTCTTGTGATCCCAATGCCACGCGATGTAGCCGGAAGCGCTCCCCATCTTGCAGGCGGCGGAGAGGAAGCTGGCGCGGAGAAGGCGCTTCTCCTCGAACTGGTGTTCGACGTTGAGATCGACGAACGCCAGACGGCACCCCGCGGCCCGGAGTTGCTCCGAAAAGAAGGAATCCGACCCGCGTTCGATCTCGGGGTCGAAGCCGGGCACGCGATCCAGCACGGACCGGCGGAAAGCCATGGAAGCGGTGATGAGGCCCACCTGGTCGGGAGGCGCGGCGGGGTTCAACCTCCCGGGGCAGGCGAGCATCCCCCTGTGGTGCGCAGTCATCCAGGGCCTCTCGAGCCGCGCGGGCATCGTCACCCCGCTGCAGACCGCGTCCTTGCCGTCCAGGACGGCGGCGCACATCACGCGGAGCCAGTTCGCAGGCAGACGGATGTCGTCGTCGATGAAAAGAAGGATGTCTCCCGCCGCCTCGGAGAGGCCGCGGTTTCTGGCTCGGGCGATGCCGGGGCGCCGCTCCAGCACGTACCGCAGCGCGATGCCCTCCGGCGGCCGGGCCCGCGCGACGACCGCGTGCGTGCCGTCGTCCGAGCCGTTGTCCACGACGATGAGCTCGACCGAAAGATCCTCGGGAATCTCCAGGCGCCAGACGCAGTCGAGGGTCGCTTCCAGGGAGCGCACCCGGTTCCGCGTGCAGATGATGATCGAAGCCTTCAACCTTCCTCCAAAAGTTTTTCGACCGCGCGCGCGAACGGCCCGTAGCATTTTTCCGGCGAAAGACATTCCGCGCCCGCCCGCGCGCCCTCGCGTTCGAGGTTCCGCCTGAAACCGGCGTCGGACAGGATGCGCAGGACGCCCTCGGCAAATCCGCCCGCATCCTCCGCCACGAGGAGGCCCTCGCGCAGGAAACCGAGCCCGCGCAACCCCTGCGGGGTCGTGACGCAGGCCCGGCCATACGACAGCGCCTCGACGAGTTTGATCTTGATGCCGCTTCCCGCCAGCACCGGCACCACGCAGACCTCGGCCGCGGCGTATTCCCGGGCGAGATCGGGCACATGGCCGAGGAAGGCCACATTCGGGTAATCCGCGTCCATGCCGGAACGCACGCCGCCGCATACGTGGAGGGACGCCGCGGGCATGCGCGCGAGGATCTCCGGCCAGACGCACGAGAGGAACCATTTGAGGCCGTGCACGTTGTGCGCATCCGAACCGCCCACGAACATGCACCGCCCGGGCGCCTGCGGCTCCTTCGAACGCCCGGTCCCCGGGAGGCGGACGGACATCGGCGCGACGAGGACGTGCGCGGCAGCGTTCATCCGGCGGAAGGATTCGCCCTCCTCTTCGCTGATGGCCACGACAATATCCGCGCGGGCCAGCAATTTTGCCTCCGCCGTCTCCGTCCACGGAGACCAGGCGCTGCCAAGGCCGAATTTTTTGAAATCGTTCACCCGTTCGTGGAGGACATCGTGCGTGAGGATGGCGCGGATCGCGGATGGCGTCTCCGGAAGCACGCCTGCCAGGAAGGTGAAGTCGGCAAGAACCACCCCGGGTTTGAAACGGCTGGCGCGATTCGCGGCGAAGGCGATCTCCCGGCGGGAGGGAAGGCGGTCGCTGCCGCCCGTGGCGGACGTTTTACCTGCTTCGGGGGCCGGCCCTTTCACGAGCCTTTCCTTCAACGCTTTCCTGAGCCCGCGGAGCCGGATGAGGCGGCCTTCCACCTTGACGTTGCCGGGCGATCGAAGGGTGACGAGGCCCTTCACGGCTTCGGGGATTTCAAACACGAGCGAGCTGCCCCCGGGCGCTTCGTTGAGGTAAAGACATTCGATGTCCCATCCCCTCGCCTTCAGGTATTCGAGGAGGTCGCAAAGGTAGGTGCAGCCGCCATGCTCACCCCGAACCGGCAGGAAACGGGTGACGACCTGGAGCTTCACGGCGCTCACGACGGGGGGAACCCGGTGAAGCGCAGCCAAGCGAGGGAACGCCTGCAGCCTTCCTCGAAGGAGACGGAGGGACGGTAGCCCAGCACCTTTTCGGCTTTGGCCGTGGGAAGCTTGTATGCGCAGCGCTGGAGTCCCGCCATCTCCTCGGTGAGCGTGGGCGCCCACTCCGCGGCGATCTTCCAGGGGCGCGGAGGCACGGGTTTCATGGGGGTGGCAATCGCCGCACGTAGAACGCGCTTCAGCCGCAGCGGAAAGATCGGGAGGATGGACTGGAGCTTGCGCGAGTTGTGAAATTCCTTCAACGGCTCTTTCCAGGAAGGCCGGGGCTGCGGGATGATCCTTGCCGGGGCCGGGATGTCGGCCACGTCGAGGCCCAGTGCGGCCGCCAGGGGGCGGTACAGGTCGGCCCAGGTGACTTTTTCGCTGTCGGCTACGAAGAATATCCCGCCGTCGCCGGCCCCGGCCGCGCTCGCCTCGACGGCTCCCACGAGGTTGTCCACATAGACGGCGTTGCAGATGCCGCGGCCGCCATCGAGCAGGCAGGCGTTCCCGTGAACCAGCTCGGAGGCGACGCCGGCCGTCCACCGGGGCGACCGCGGCCCGTAGATGATGGAGGGCCGCAGGATGACCAGCTCGACGGAGCCCGAACGCCGGAGTCGCAGGAGTTCGCGTTCCGCCCGCACCTTGGCGTTGTTGTAGGCGAACGCGGAGTCGCCCCGCACGGGGGTCGCCTCGTCCGTGCCGGGAGCGGGGGCGAGGCCGTTCACCGCGGCCGAGCTGAGGAAGATGAGCCGGCGCACCCCGGCGGCCTGCGCTGCCTTATACGATTTCACCGCGGTCTCGACGATGACGCGCGGCTCGCGCTGGATGGAATTGACGACGACCTCGCAGCCTTCCAGTGCGGCGGCCAGCGCGTTCTCGTCGCGCGCGTCCGCGAGCTTCCAGTCCAGCCCGTCGAACCGGGCGAGGCGCGCCAGCGCGGCGTAGCTCCTCACCACGGGGCGAACCTCCGCGCTCCCCTCGAGGTGGAGTTTCTCCACGATGCGCCCGCCGACAAACCCGTTCGCACCGAGAACGGCGACTTTCATGGGAGCCTCCCCGCCCCGGCCAGCGCCGCGCCCCGCTCGTTTTCCGCCGGCGTCAGCCAGGGCATGTCCATGAATGTCCGCTCCCTGTAGCAGCGTTCGATGAGGCGCAGGCTCTTGAGCCCCTCCTCCGGCGGGATGAAGACTTTCGCCTCACCCAGCACCGCGGCGCGCACGTTCCGGAGTTGGTTCACGAAAGCGCCGTAAAAGTCCGCTCCCCCGGCCACGGAAACCCGCAGGGTTTTCTCCGCGCCCTCGAATTGCATCTCGAATTCATTGCTCTGGAGCGGCGTCCAGGCGATCCACCCTTTCTCGCACTGCACCAGGCAGCGGTTGGAGAGCGCCGTGTCCCGGCTGAGCCACACCTCGCCGGAGAACCCGCCGTAACCGAGCCCGACCCGGCAATTCGCTTCGAGGCCGCCCATCGCGTCGTCTTCGCACGCAACCCGGTCGGGCTCGCCGAACCACCATTGTACGATATCGAGCACGTGGACGCCGACGTCCAGCAGCACGCCCCCCTTGCTGCTCGCTTTCTGGAAAAACGAGGCCGATTGCGCGGGCCAGCCGAAGACCCCCCCCTCGGTGATGTGGAAATGCCGCACGGAGCCCATGCTCCCGTCCGCGATGATCCCTTTCACAGCTTGCAAAGCGGGAAAAAATCGCCGGAAGAGCCCGACAGCGAGGACTTTTCCCTGTGCCGCCGCGGCCATCCGTTCCGCTTCGGCCACGGTGTTGGCCATCGGTTTTTCGCAGAGAACCGAAATCCCACCGCCCAAAAGCTGGATGGTCTGCTCCGCGTGGAAACTGGGCGGCGAAGCCACGATGGCCAGGTCGGGCCGGGCCTTCACCAGCCCCGCGAGGTCCCCGGCAACCTCGGCCTGGGGGAAGTCGCCGCGGAAGAGTCCCGCGCGGGCCGGACTCGGATCCATGAGCGCGACGACCTGGAACTCGCCCGTCTTTTCGAGTTCCGCCAGCGCGGGCGCGTAGTAGGTCTCCGAGATCGCGCCGCAGCCGGCGAGTCCCACACGGACGGTTTTCTTCGCGGTGTTCATCAATTCATGGCAAGTGCCGCCCCGTACGCCGCGAGGGTATCCTCCGCGCATTTCTCCCAACTGAATTTTTTCGCCTGCGCGAGGGATTTGACGCGCAACGCGGCCCGCAGATCGGGCGAGCGGTACAGGGAGAGCATGGCGCCGCAGAGGGCATCCGCGTCGCCGGGCGAGACCAAAATCGCGGCGTCGCCGGCTACCTCGGGCAGCGAGGAGGTATTGCTGGTGATGACGGGCGTCCCGCATTGCATCGCCTCCAGAGGCGGCAGGCCGAACCCTTCGTAGATCGAAGGAAAGACGAGACTCATCGCTCCCCCGTAGAGCGGGGCGAGATCCTCCTCCGGGACGTACCCGGTCACGAGGATGCGCTGGCTCCACTTCGCGAGGAGGTCGCCCTCCGCGAGGGCGGTCTGCCTTGCCCAAAAAGCCTTATGGCCCGCGAGAACGAGGGTGAGGTCCTCGATCTTTTCCTGTTCGCACATGCGCACGAAACAACGCACCAGGTGCTCCACGTTCTTATGCGGCAGCACCGTGGCCACGGAGAGAAGGTAGGGCCCCGGTATGCCATATTTCTCACGAACGGCTCCCTGCTGTGCCGGCGTCGAGTTTGGATGGAACGCGGCGTCCGCGCCCAGATGGGTGACGAAGACGCGGCGCGGGTCAAGATTGGGACGGTAGTTCAGCAGATCGTTCTTCGTGGAATGGGAGATGCAGAGGACATTATCCTCCGGGCCGAGGCCTGCGATGAGGTTCTTCAGCCAGATATCCGTATCGCGGACGGAAACATCCGGGAGCAGGATCGGGATCATGTCGTAGATGGTGATGAAGCGTCTCAGTCGAGGGAAACGCTTTGTCTGCGCCGGAAAAGGAAAGAGCGGGGAATGAAATATGTGCGCCTCGGCGAGCGTTTTCTCGTCGATGAGCCGCGTCGTGAAATGCGCGGCGGCCCTGTCGAGATGGTACAGCAGCTTCCTCCCGGTTCTGGCCATCGGGCGCTCGCCGGCATGGTCCAACCGCCGGAGCCGCACGTAAACGGGGCGGCGAACGCGGGCTGAAAACGGGCTGGAGACCTGGCACCCCTCGAAAGCGGGCACGGTCTTCAAGTATTCCTCCGAGTGCACCAGGAGATCGAAAAACTCGGCGGCACAGAACCGGAGGCTGCACTTCCCGGAAGCTTTCAACGCGATGGCCACGCGCTCGATGGTTCGACAGAGGCCGCCCGTCCAGTCTGGCTCGCGATGTCTCCTCCCGAGAGCGGAGATGTCATAGACCACGTTCATGTCGCGACGGGGTCGGGGATGCCGAGCAAGGCGAGCTCGCGCCGGATATCCTCAAAATGATCGCCATACCTCCGGCGTCTTTGGCGGTCGCGGACGAGAAATCCCAGGGCTTGCGGTTCTTTGGCGACCGTGGCCGAGAGAAGTTTCAACTTCGCAGGATACCCGAGGATGTGAAACCGCTCGTGGAACTGCTCCGCCTCGTAGAACCGCCGGAGCCGCCGGGGGAGGCCTTCCGCCACCGGCATGCCGACGCGCCGGGAGAAGCGCACCGCCGAGTCGAACATCTCCAGCAGCCACCCGTCCCGCACGGCGGCGAGGAAACGCTCCTTCTGCGACGCCTGGCCGGAATGAATCCGCCACGTTGCAAGATATTCGGGCACGTGAACGGTGGAGGTGACGAGCGTGGCGCGCATCTGCCATTCGAGGTCGCAGAAAGAGCCCCAGCGGGTCTCAAAAAGTCCCGCCCGCTCAAACAGGCTGCGCCGGATGAGCAGCTCGGTGATCGACGCATACGGCGTCTTGATCGCGCAGGCGAGGATGGCGTCGTGGCCCGGCGGACGGGTATGTTCCCGCTTCATGAGCCCCCCGAAATACCGCACCGAAGCCCAGTAATCCCACGGGCCGCCCTTGATCGGCCGGCTCTCCTCGTCGATGTATGTGAGGCAGCAGTGTGCGAGCCCGCATTCCGGGTGGGCGTCGAGTGCGGCGGCGAGCCTGGCGATGCAGTCCGGCTCCATGGTGTCGTCGCTCGTGGCGATGTAAACGTAATCGCCCGTGGCGTGCCCGATGCATTCGTTCCACGCCACATAGATTCCCTCCGGAGGAGACTGGAAAAGCCGCATCCTCGGCTCGCGCGCAGCGTATTCCTGGATGAGTTCCCACGCCCCGTCCGTCGAAAAACCGTCCACCACCACGACCTCCCAGTCTTGAAACGTCTGGGCGAGGATGGAGTCGATCCGCTCGGCGAGAAACCGGCGGGTGTTCAGGTTTGGAAGGAGGATGGAGACCTTGGGCATCTGGGGGGGTTCAAGTGTCCGCGCACCACCGGTATGCCTCGGCCAGCTCCACCGCCGCCTTGTCCCACGTAAACCCGGCGGCGTGCCGGCGGGCCGCCTCCAGCCGCGCCGGTTCAGCCGGTTTCGAGAGAGCGGCTAGCAGCATTTCCTCCAGCGCGCCCTGGTCGTGCGGGTCGAAAAAGTCGGCATTGCCGGCGGCGACTTCCCGGAAGACGGGTATGTCCGCCGCGAGGACGGGCGTTCCGCAAGCCATCGCCTCGAGCAGCGGGATGCCGAAGCCCTCGGCGCACGAGGGGAAAACGAATGCCGCGGCCCCGGCGTAGCCCGCGACGAGCAGGCTGTCGCTCACCGGGCCGAGGAGATGGACGCGCCCCTCGAGGCCTTTGGACAGAAGGAGATCGATCTCCCAGGCCGAAAGCTCATACTCGCCGCCCATGAGGACGAGATCGGCCTCGACGCGCTTCGCCACGCCCGCGAACGCGCGCACCAGCGCCCCGAAATTCTTGTAGCCGCCCCGGTTCCCGACGAAAAGCCAGTACGGCCGGTCGTTCCCCGCGGCGGCGCGAAACTCGGCCCGCGCCTGCGCGGCGTCGCCTCGCGGAGCGAGGAAGGCTTCGCTCACGCCGGGATAGATAACCCGTGTTTTTTTCTCCGCGCCGCGGATGCGTGCGCACGCGCTCTCCCGCGTGGCATTGGAGATCGCGACGATGCAGTCCGCGGCCTCCATCGCGAGCCGTTTGGTGGCCCGGATATATTCGTAGGCGCCGGTCAGGCTGGGGAACTCCTCGTAGATGAAATCGTAGATCGTCACCATCGTATTGGCGCCCGGAACTTTGGGCGAGGTGAAGTACGAGCCGTGGACGACGTGCGGCTTCCAACGCTTTTGCACGGCGGCGTTCACCGCGGCCTCGAACCGGCGCGGCCGGAAATCGAGCGGAGGAGTGATGTGCGCGCCCTTCGGCAAGCGGCCCTTGAAATGGTTCTCGAGGGTCGTGAGGCGGATCGCCACGTCCTGCCGCAACGGGCCCATCCGTTGAAGGGACTCCGTGAAGATGCGGCTGATGCCTCCCGCCGACTGGCGGCGGTAAATCTCGCAGTCAACAAGGACGCGCAAGGCCATCTTGGGCTACCCGTTTCCGGAAACGGAACGAGCCTCCCGGAAGAAGGCGAGCTCTGAGGCCCTCATCTCTCGCCAGACATCGAGGTCCGCGACGGGGAAAACGACGATATCCAGGTACCGGTGCGATCTGCGGCCGTAGATCCACCCGTGGATGTCCTCGATGAGGTCGGCCGCATCCAGCATCGAGCCGAGCATGTAGTCGCCGTCGTTCTCATAGATGAGCATGGCGGCGTAGCCCGCTTCCGCCAGGCGCCGGAAAAAGAGCGGCCCGTTCTCGCCCAGCGCCTCGAAATAGGCGGGGTCGTATTCGAAATAGATGACCGGGAGGGCGGACTGCCAGTGCCCGAGATTCGCCTTAATGATGCCGAGGTCAAAGCCGTCGGTATCGATCTTCACGAGTCTGGAGCATCGGAAGCGCGGGTGAGCCTCCAGAATCTCCGGCAGCGAGCGCATGTGGGCGGCTTCGCCGCCTTCGTCCGACGGGGTGAGCCTGGCCGTACCCCGCTCTCGACCGACTCCCAGCCAGAGCTGACCGAGCCGGTGGCGACGTAGGAGGGCTCGAGCTCCACGTCCTTGAATGAAGCGAGGTTCGCCTTCAGGAACGGCATGAACGTCTGCGAGCCCTCGATGCACAGGATGGGAGAGTCCACCTCGCGGCGCAAGATGGCCACCGTGTCGCCGATGTTTGCCCCGATGTCGAGAATGGCGAGGTCTCCATATTTTGCCCGGAGCGAACGCGCGAGCCGGGCGACGTTGGCGGCGTAGTGGGGATGATCCACCCGGATGATCGGGAGCATGTGCCCTTCCGGCAGGAGGATGGGCGACCCGTCCAGGACGTAGGGCGTGCTTCGCCTGCGTCGCGCTTCGCCGCGGACTTTGCGGAGCCGCGCCTTGAAACGCGCGAGTAAGCTGCTCACCGTGTTCAGGGGGTAAGAATGCGAGTGGGAGAAGTCTCCGCGCCTTCCGGGACCACGGGTTCCACGGGAGACCATGTCACGGGGATGCGGACGACGCCCCAGCGGCGCGACTCGATGAGGTGATCGCTGCGCGGGTCCACCAATTCGGGAAGCGGCAGCCCCTCGATGGAATCGCAGTAGGTGCCGCTCTCGTAAAGTCCCAGCGCAAGGAAATACGATTCGATCTTCAGGTAATGCAGTGGGAGCGAGAACTGCACCGAATACTCGCCGGGCTGAAGCTCGAGGTTTCCAAATTGATCCGAGTAGATTTCGGAAAAAACGCGCTGGCCTTCGACGTGGACGACGGCCATCGCCACCTCGAGCTCGACCAGGGGTCGGTCAATGCGGAACCATACCTTCACGATGAGGTCCGAAGTCCGGGCCATCTGCGGCACGGCCCTCCCCTCCCCATCCGTAAACTCGGCACGGAGGAGCTGCGCGCGGAAGGAATCCGCGGGGCGGGAGAACTTCGAGAGATCGATGACGGCGTCCTTCGAATCGTCGTCCGGACCCATGTAATGGCGGATGGCAGTATGGCAGTCGCCGGAATAAACCAACTCGCCCTGCCGCAGGAAGAGCGCGCGGTTGCAGAGCTGGCGGACGGCCTGGAGATTGTGGCTCACGAAAAGCACGGTGCGGCCTTGCCGGCGCGAGACATCCTCCATCTTGCCGAGGCATTTCTTCTGGAAGGAGACGTCGCCGACCGCCAGGACTTCGTCGAGGATGAGGATTTCGGGTTCGAGATGGGCGGCTACAGCGAAGGCGAGCCGCACATACATCCCGCTGGAGTAGCGCTTCACCGGCGTGTCGATGAATTCCTCGATCTCCGCGAACGCGACAATCTCATCGAAGAGGCGGGTGATGTCCGCTTTCTTCATGCCGAGGATGGCGCCGTTCAGGTAGATGTTCTCCCGGCCCGTCAGCTCGGGATGAAATCCGGTGCCGACTTCGAGCAGGGAGGCGACGCGGCCGTGTAGGATGGCATCCCCCGAAGTCGGCTCGGTGATGCGGGAAAGGATTTTCAGCAGGGTGGACTTGCCCGCCCCGTTGCGGCCTATGATCCCCACGACCTCGCCCGGCTGGACGGTGAAGGTGATATCCCGCAAAGCCCAGAACTCGGCGTTCGAGCCGTTTCCAGTTCCGTTCCGCCCCCGGGTTCCGTTATGAGCGGGCTCCTGTTTCCTGAAAAGGCCGTTCCACCACCTGTCCAGTTGCTCGCGGAACGTGCGATGGCCGAGATCGCCCAGACGATATTTTTTGGAGAGATTCGCGACCTCTATGATGGGCGAGGACATCAAATGGTATCGATGAAAGTTCGTTCCACGAGCTGGAACAGAAGCAGGCCGCCGACGAGAACCGCCAGTGTCAGAAGGCCGGAGATGGTGAAGTAGAGCGGATTAAAATAACCGACGCCCAGGATGAAATACCGGATGGCCTCCACCGGCATGGTCATGGGGTTCAAAAGGCTGACCCAGCGCCACCGCTCCGGGATTTGAACGAACGGGTAAACGACCGGCGTGGCGTACATCCAAAGCTGCAGGAGGAACGCGGAGAGATGGCTGAAATCCCTATACGTGACGGTGAGGGCGGACATCCAGAGGCCGACCCCGAGGCTCAGCGCCGCGATCTGAAGAAAGATGAGCGGGAAAAAGATGACGACCTCCCAGCGCATGCCGAAGTAATGGCCGGCAAGCGTGAAATACTTATAATAGACGTAGAACGCCAGCATGGTGACGATCTGAACCGCGACCGGGAAGAGATTCGAGATGACCGCCGCGAGGGGCGGGGTCAAACGCGGGAAATAGACCTTCCCAAACAGGTGCGCGTTATTGATGAGCACGCTGGAGGTGGAGGTGAAGTTCTGCGCGAAATAGTTCCAGCCAAGGAGGCCGCAAAGGTAGAAAAGCACATGCGGCGTATCCCCCGTCGGGATGTGCGCCACGCCGCCGAAGATGATCGTGAAGATGAGGGTCGTCAGCAGCGGCTGGAGGACGAACCAGATGGGGCCGAGCAGGGTCTGCTTGTATTTGGAGACGAAGTCCCGCCGAACCATGATCATCAACAGGTCGCGGTATTCCCACAGGGCGCGGAAGTCGATCCGCAGCCACCCGCTGTTTGGGCGGATGTGCAGACGGTATGCGGACGGTGTCGTGGCCGTGCTCATGGTCTCGCTGTAAGGACTGACGCAATGCCCGTGAGGCCGCCTCGCAGGGTCATTCCTGGATATCCCGGCTTTGCTCTCCCTCGCCCATGCGGGCGGGAGTCTCGGAGTGGCCGTTCTGGCCGTTGGCCGATCCGGAATGGGCGTAGGCGCGGTTGCCGTACTTCTGGTGGTAGTAGCGGTAGCCGTAGTAGTAGTAACCGCTGGGGCTCGGAGGCACCTTGTTAAAGGCGACTCCGGTGATGTCGCCACCCGCTTTCTGGATCGTCTCCAGAGCGCGGATGACCGCCGCGCGCGGCGTGCGGCAAGCCTGGATAACGAGCGCGGTCGAGCGGATGTACGGGATGAGGAGCGAGGTGTCCGCGAGGATGTTGATGGGGGCGCTGTCGTAGATGACCCAGTCGAAATGCTTGCGCATCTCCTCGTCGAAATAGGCGATCATAGGCGCGCCGTTGGCCAGGAGCTCCGCGGGCCGCTCCAGGTAGCCGCCCGCCGGCAGCAGGCAGAGGCCGGGGATTTCCGTGGGCAGGATGTAGTCCAGCGGGGCGGCGCGGTTGTCGAGGAACTCGGAGAAGCCGGGCGGCGAATGTTTCTGATGCAGAAGAATGTCGTGCAGCACGGGCCTGCGGAGGTCGGCATCCACGATCAACGTTTTCAGGCCCTGCCGGGCGAGCACCGCCGCGTAGTTCGTGCAGGAGAATGTCTTCCCTTCGCCGGGCGAGGCGCTGGTGAAGATGAGCGAGATGCCCGAGCTCTCGCCCGGCCGGGCCATGATGAGGGAGAGCGCGGCGCGCAGGGAGCGGAAGGACTCCGCGACCGACGAGTTCTCGTCGTGGAACGCCTGGGTGATGGAGTCGCGCTTGTTCCGCTTGGCCTTGACCATGGGGATGCCGCTGAGGACCGCGAGCCCGGTGATCTTTTCCACCTGGTCGATGGTCTTGAGCGACGTGTCCGCCAGGTGCAGCAGATAGACGAGGCTGAACGCGACGGTGACGCCCCCGAAAAATGCGATGATGAGGATTTTCTGGACGTTCGGCTTGAACGGCGCGCCCGGGTAGTTCGCCTCCTGGACGAGGTGGATGGCATTGGTGTCGAGCTTGCCGGCGACGTCGGCATCCTTCAAACGCTTGAGGACGGCGTCGTAGAGGGCCTTGTCGGTATCGACCTGGCGGCTCAACGCGGCGTACGGGATGGCGTTGCGATCCAGGTCGAGCTCGGCCCGCTCCGCGTCGGTCGCCTCCTTTTGCAAGCTGGCAAGCTGGCTGCCCGTCTTCTCGTCATCCGACTTCAGGATGTCCGGCATCTTCACCGCGATTTCCCGCTCGGATTTCTCGAGGTCGGCGATCCGCTGGTGTTCCTGGATCATCTTGGGATGCCGCTCTCCGTAGCGCGTCCGCATCGTGGCGATCTCGGACTCGTACTGGGTGATCTGGTGTTTGATCGCGACGATGAGGGTGTGGTTCGCCACGCTCGGCAGGAGCAGGAGCGCTTCCGGTTTGCTCTTGAGCTGCTCCATCTGCTGGAGGTCGGCGTCGAGCTCGATCTTCGCGGTCTTGAGGGCCGTGACCCGGGCGTTCAAGTCCTTGAGCCGGTCGAGGATGATATTCTTACCGTCCTCGAACGAGACGGTGCCGTGTTCCTCCCGGTATTTCTGCAAGGCGAGTTCGGCGGCGTTGACCCCGTCGGCCTCCTTGTGGGCCTCATCCAGCAGGAACTGGAGGACGATCTTGTTCGCGCCGGCGCCGCGCTCGACGTTCTGGCGCATGAACTCGTTGGCGACGGCGTCCGCGAGCCGCTGGCAGGTGGCGGGGTTTGTGTGTTCGACCGAGATGTCGATGAGCCGCGTGTTCGAGCGGACGGAGGCGGTGACCATGCCCGTGAGGATGCTGCCCAGCTCTTCGTTCGAGCGGACATGGCCGTCCTTGGTAGGCGGGAGGAAGGTGGCGTCGCTGGCAAGCTGGGCCGACTTCGCGACGCGGAGCAGGAACGCCTGGCTGCGCATATTCTCGACGAAGGTGTTGCGCAGCTCCTGGTTGTAATAATCCAGCGGCTGGGCTTGCTGGACTGCGAGGGTCTGGAGATCCTGCGGCTCGACCTCCAGGGTGGCCGTGGCGCGGTAGGTGGGCGGTGTGCGCCGGACATAGGCGCCGCCCAGGAACATGGCGACGACCACGCAGAGGGCCACAAGCCACAGCTTTTCCAGGACGGCATGAGCGAGATCCTTATAGCTCAGCAGGTCCTGGGTATCCGGAGAGACCATGAGGTCGTCCGTATTATTTAAAGCCATAGCGTTAAGAAAGAGCCAGGGGGCGCGCCGCGTTTCCCCTCTCCAGAGGCGTCAGGGAGGCGGCGGCGCGGCGTTACAGGAACGTCTCCCCAACGGTGATGATGTCCCCCGTCTTTATGTCGAACGGGTTGGCGTCGCTGTCCTCCATCATTTTTTTCGCGTTCAATTTAAATTTCTGCTGCACCCCGCCCTCGCGGCGGACGACGATGACATTCTTCGGCTCGGCAATGCGCGTGAGCCCACCCGCCATCGAGATCGCCTGGACGAGGTTGATGCTCTCCTGGGACGAAAAGGAATAGGTGCCGGGCCGCGTGACCTGGCCCAGGATGATGAACGAGCGCTGGGAAGCCGCGGCGAGCACCACCGTGACGCGAGGCGAGACGAGGAATTGCCCGCGGATCAACGCCTCGCGGATCTTGTCGCCCGCTTCCTTGCAGGTGACGCCCAGAACCTTGATTTGCCCGATCAACGGCACGGTGATGGTCCCGTCCTTGGTGATGCGGGCCTGCGTGGTCATGTCCTCCTCCTGGTACACGAGGACGGTGATGGCGTCGCCCGCGCACAGGTTGTAGTTGTCCAGGTCGGCGCGGCCAGGAGCGAGCTGGGCGGCCACCGCCGGGAGCGCCGCCGGCTCCGCCGGAGCGAGGGGAGCATCCACCTGCGCGAAGAGGGGACGCGCGGCCAGGAATAAAGCCAGCGTCACAGCCAAAAAACCAAACCCGTAAGATTTTCTCATGAAAGCCCCCGTTTGGGTGAGCTAAAACTGTACCTGTACACTAGCAGAAGAAATGCTATCTTCGAAATTAAAGTAGCTCGGAGCCAGCGTTCTTGAATCCGTCGTCCCCGTATCCTGCCGGTAATCGTATCCGATCCGGAAGGAACCCCACCGGGTGATCGGGAAAGTGAGGGAAAGGCCGAGGTAAAAATAATCAAAGTGCTGGCTGAACGAGTCGCCCGTGCTGGAATTGAAGTATTCGGAATATTCAAACCCTGTATGTCCCGAGACCGAGAACCGGGTGAAGAGACGCTGGGTCGCTTCCAGCGAGACGCCGGTTGAAGTATAATCGGCGCTGAACCGCCCGACGACCGGGTTATTCAGGCCGCTCGGGAAGCGATCCGCGGACTCGTTATTGTTGCGGTAGATGGCAAGCTGGATGCTCGTGCCGTCGAAGATGTGGTCGGTGACGGACCCCGAGAAGACCAGGCTGAAGTTGTTCCCCTGGTTCAGCTCGGATATCTGACCGCCGATCGACAACTGGGCGGTGAGCTTGCGGGCATTATTGAAGTCCGCGGTGAGGTAAACTTGCTGGTAGGTCTGCGAAGGCGAGCTCTCGATGAACGTCCCTCCGAAGGTGACGCCGACGCCCAGCCGCAATTTGTCGGTGACGGGGTGGTTGACGACGTTGCGGCTGGAGACGTTGTAGGTGTCGAAGCCCGTCTGGTAGCTCGCTATGGTCACGAGAAGGTCGTGGTACGAGGTCGTCTTGTCCGTCCAGGCATACTGCGCGCTGAAGTCGGTGTTGTAGAAGCGGTACTGCGTCCGCGAAGAGGAGCCGACCAGCGCGTCGTTGAAGAGGTTGCTGGTCTCCGTGACGCCGAGCGAGAGCTTCGCGAAGGCCAGGCGGGCGTCCAGGCTCAACCCGGCGCTGAGCTCGGGCTGGATGTTATGCTCGTCGAAAAAGACCGCGCTGCCATTGAAGTTGGCGGCCAGGCTGTTCTTCGATCCCTGCTCGAACGCATCCTCCCCGCCGCGGCGGAAAGAGACCGACGGGCTGATGAAGTAGGAGAACGCGCCGACCCGGGGGGTGTTGTGGCCGTTGCCAAGGAACACGTTGTCGTCGTAGTCCACACCGGCGGCGAGCCCGCCGTGAATGCCGTTTCCGCGCAGCACGGCGTCCGTGCCGAAGCCGCCGGTGTGGGAGAATTGCAGGGGGCTGACGTATTCCGCCGGGTTCGGGGTCACAGGCAGCGGGGCGAGCGCCGGCGCCGTCGGGGTCGCGTCGTCCGAAGGCTTGATGTCCGTCCGGAAGAGCTCGGGGTTGCCGGGCGTCTGGGGCGCGGGAGCAGCCGGGCTTTGGCTGCTCTCATCCACCGTGCCCGGCGCGGGAGGGTTGTCGGTAGGCGCGAGTTCCGGGGCGCTGTCGGCCGCCGGCGCGGGAGCCGCGACCGTGGAATCCTGAGCCCAGGCCGCGCGGCCGAGGCAGAGCGCGCAGAGGACGGCGCCCGCCGCCAGGGCCAGGGAGCCGGATGCGCGGCGCTCTGAGCGGTATCTCCTGTGTATTTTCATCCCGTTCTCCAGGCCGGCGCAGATCATGGGCTATTCGGTGGTCGCGGAAAAGGGGACAGCCGGCAGGCTCGACGGAGAGACGACCGGAGGTGGAGACGGGGTGGGCTCACCAGGGTTCGGAGTGGGCAGTGCATTCGGAGAATTGGGAGAATTTGGAGAGCCGGGGGAACCTGGAGGCGTCGAGCCGGTCTGGGTGGAGATGCCCATGTTCGCGGGGTTCAGTGGCAGGCCCAGCACCATGTCGTTCAAGGCCGTGACGCCGCCGGGAAGGCCGATCTTCGAAAAACCCGGGCATCCGGCGGGATCCACCAGCCCGGACGAGATGGCGTCGCGGATCGCCCCCATGGCGTACGCCTGGTCGCCGGCGGCGGCGGTGCTGCCCGAGATCGGCTCCGAACCGGCCACGCTTCCGTCGTTGTCCACGAGCACATTCCCCGCGCCGATCTGCGAGGTCGAGCCGTTTGCCTCCGTCCAGGAGCCCGTGCCCACCACCTGGGAGATGCGCGAATAACCGGAGTCCGCCGTCACGGTGGCCGCGCCGCACGAGCCCGCGTCCCAGGCCCCGCCGAGCGCCGCGCTCTTGTCCTTGGCCTCGATATTCCCGGGCTCCATCTCGCCGGTCTGGACAAAATAGGAGGTGCGGCCCGGAAAGTAGCGCTCGACGATGGCGACCATCCTCCCCGAATGGAGGTCGATGAGCACCGAGCGCTTGGGCGGCTTCGAGTCGTCGTATTCGATCGTGGATACGGTGACGACCGAGTTCCCCCCGACCTTGAAACAAAGCCCGGGCACGAGGCAGATCATCGCGTCACTCTGCGGCCCGGTCTTGAACGTTACACCCACGGGAAGCTTCTCACCGGCGACGACGGCCTTGAAAGTGGTGGAACCGGGCGCCTGGGCCTGGACATCCCCGGAGACCATCTTGACCAGGCAAAGCGAGTTCTCGTCCGCAAAAAGCCGGGGCGCGACGCAGAGGGCCGCCAGGCATAATAAGCACCGGAAATAATAATTTTTGTTCATTCCACGATTCAAGTATCTTCTAGACAAGCTCCCGCATGTGGTCGAACTCGCGAACGGCCCGAGAATATCTAATAAATACTTCATCTTCCCACAAAAGTCCAATCGCGGCAGGGCTTGTAACTTTGTGGACAAAATGCATATCTCTCCTCCTGGTCGCGCTGACGGGCCTCCTTCCCCGAGATCATAGCCAAGCGGGGAGGCGCGTGTCCAGAACAACGCAGGCTGCGAAGAATCTGGCCTTAGGAAAGAAAGAATCGCGCCACGGACGCAATATCTAGTCCTGCTCCTGGAGGACGCCGTGGAGCGCTTCCTCGAACACATCGAGAACCTTGTTCCTCTCAAATTGCAGGCCGTATAGCCGCGAAGCCCTGCTGAACGGGGCTAGAAGCTCCGGGGAGGCCGCCAGTTTCTCCAGGGCTTCCGCCAGTTCCCTGGGCTGCTCCGGGGAGACGTTTGGGCCGAACCCGCCCTCCTCGTGGGCGCGGAAGAGCTCGCTGTCCTCTTCCGAGACGGTCACGACCGGCTTCCCGAAGGCGAGCGCCGTGAGAAGTTTGCTCGGGAAGAACGAGCGCCCGCTGCCGCGCTGTTGGGTGATGAGGCACACGTCCGCGTCCACGAGCATCTCGCGGTAGGCCTCGGCGTCCTGAAGCGGCAGGAAAAGCATCTTCCCGTCGAGCCCGCTGGAAGCCGCCTGTTGCATGATCTTGATGCGCTCGGAGCCTTCGCCGCAGATGACGATCCTCATCCCCGGCTCCTTGAGCAGCGCGGCGGCCTCGATGATGATCCCGATCCCCTGCTTGAAGCCGAGGTTGCCCGAATACACCGCCATGAAATCCCCGGCGGGGATCCCGTGACGGGCGCGGAAAGCGCCGCGCACAGGCAGCGCCGCGATATCCACCGGGTCAACCGAGTTCGGGAAATAGACGAGCTTCTCCTCCGGCACCCCCTTCTGCCGGAACCGGTCCAGCATACCGCGGGTGATGCCGGAGACGCGGGAGGCCTTGCAGTAGGCGACCGTCTCCAGGAGATAAAGGAGGCGGGTGAACGAGTTCGGCCGCAGCATCCCCAGGCCGAGCGCGGCGTCCGGCTGCAAATCCTGGACGTGGAAAACGAACGGGGCGTTCTTGATGCCGGAAGCGACCCACGCGGCGGCGCCGAGCAGCAGCGGCGGGGAGACCACGATGTAAACGTCCGGCGTGGGCAGGGTGAGGATCCTGAGGAAGGAGCTGGCTACGAAGGTCGCCTCGTGGAGGATCCGCTTCATAGCGGTGACCAGCGCCGGGACGTAGTGCCAGCAGCGATGGACGGGGATGCCGTGCAGCGTATCCGTCCTGAAGAGGGACATGTTGTCCGCCGGCAGCTTCTTCCACGCCGGGTAATACGCGAAACTCGTCACCATCTCGATGGAATGGCCCTTCGCCGCCAGCCCTTCGCAGAGCCGGACGTTGCACGGGGCGATGCCGGTGACTTCGGGCGCGTAATTTATGCCCCAGGCGATGAGCCGCAGCCGGGGTTTGCCCCCGCCGCCGGTGTCCGAAGGGGGCGGCGCGGGGATGTCGCGCGACTGCAAGGCACCGAGGTGGGCGCTGCGGGGGAGGTCAAAGGAGGCGAGGGGGCGATCCATTCCGCGGGGGGTAGCTGAGATATGGCATGGGGAGAGGGTACGGGCTCAAGCTTTTCCCTCGGAGGCGGCCTTGAATCTTCGCTTGAGCTCCCTGGTCTTGGCGACACAGAGAAATTCGTAGAAGCTATGGAGCCGGGCGAAGTAGAAGCCCGCCTCGCCGTCGAGAAACCCTCTCTGCCAGAGGTAAACATAGAGGAACCGCAACAACGGCCGGAACGGGAGCGCGACCGACCAGACTTTCAACTGGCGGCGCACGCCCATCTTTACCCGCAGGGAGAACGGATCCTTGCACGCGACCACCAGGCGCTCCCTCCACTTCGAAGGGCCGATGCCCCCCGCCGCGAAGCGATCCATGGCGACGCACGCCTCCCAGTTCGAATACCGATTATGTTTCTCGACGAAGACCTCGATGGACGGGAACGCAAAGTGATCCATCTCGCACCGGAGCCGGCCCGTTTCGCCCACGACGATGACGTGCTCGTGCACCTCGTTGTCGCCGCTGCCGGTGGCAGAGTCCGTGAGCTTCTCGTACCGGCCGAGCCGGTGCTTGAAGAGGCGCAAATTCCAGTTCGGGTAGTACGCGTGCTTCAGCCAGACGCCCATGAACATGAACCGGCGGTTGATGAGGTAGCCCGAAAACGTCTGTTCGCGCGAGACGATCTCCCGGAACTCCTGCTCCGCCTCCGGGGGCAGCACCTCGTCGGCGTCCATGATGAAGACCCACTCGTGCTTGAATGGGATATTCTCCAGGGCCCAGTTCTTTTTCTTGGGCCACGTCCCCTGCATCTCGAACTGGACAACCTGGGCGTCGAAGGAGCGGGCTACGTCCCGCGAGGCATCCGTGCTGCCGGAGTCCACCACGAATATCTCGTCCGCCCACGCCACGGAGCGGAGAGCCCGGGGCAGATTCTGCTCCTCGTTCTTGATCGGCATCAATACGGAAACGGGCACCGCGGGGCAGCTCTTCACACCCTTTTGCAGCTCCGCCGGAGCCAAGGCGGCTTCAGCGGGCATATCCCCAACGGTTTCTCTCATCGGAATTCCAAGGCCGGCATGATCACTTCAAAACGCTCCTACCTAGCATTTACCGCACTGGCATATCCTGTGCAAAGACAATTACGGCGGCGGACCGCCCCGGGACGCCCCGGAATCCGCCGGGCCCGGGCCCTGCCGGAGCGCGGCTTTCTTCTGGATGCAGACGTTCACCTGCAAGGTGTTCTTGATGAACCGGTCCCTCCATTCCGGCGACTCCACCTTCAGCCGCCGTATGCTCGCGCGCCCCTTGAAATGCAGCTTCAGGTCCGAGAGGGAGACCCAGTGGATGGCGTCGCGGTCCATCCTCCACTCGGAGTGAAAGACGGCGGGGTCCGTATGGATGAGAAACAGGGGCTTGCCCGAAATACGGCTCCAGAGCCGCCGCCAGAGAAGGGCGCACCCGAGCCGGAACCGCGCAAGCGGGGTGTAATGGTCGGCGGAATGGGAAAGGTAGAAGGGAAAGTCAAAGCGCGGGCAGAAAATGAAGAGCTGGCCGCCGTCCGCCAGCAGGTCGAACAGCTTGTCGAGCGTCCGCCGGGGGTCGGACACATGCTCGAAGACGAATGTGGAGAAGATGATGTCGTAACGGCCCTGGAGGGTAAGAATGCTGCCGAAGTGGACGGCGTCCGCCTGGGTCCGGAGGTACTCCTCGTTCGCATTGGTGACATCCTGCACGGTGAAGCAAAACAGGCTCCTCGCAGCGCCCGCCCCGGCCGCGAACCCCGTCCGGCCCGCGCCGAACTCCAGCACCGAACATTTGCCGCCGGAAGCGGCCTTGGAGCGGATGGCCGCCTCGACGTAACGCCACCTCTCGGGCACGTGGCTGGGCGCCTGGAAGGCCGAGTAAGTGGTCGCGGTATTATAGAAGGCATCCAGCCGTTTTCGCAGCTCGGAGACGGCGGCGCTTTCCTCGTCGGCAAACATTGTTCTTAACGCTGGCGGACCACCCTGGCCGGGTTGCCGGCGACGATGGCGCCCTCCGGCACGTCCCGGGTGACGACCGAGCACGCCCCGACGATGGCATTCCTGCCAACCGTGACGCCGGGCAGGATGAACGCGCGCGCCCCGATGAACGCACCCTCGCCGATGGTGATCTTCGCGGTTTGCAGCGGCAGCGCAGACTGGGAAAAATCGTGCGTGCCCGTGCAGAGATACGCTTCCTGGGCGATGATCGCCCCCTCGCGCAGTTCGATCTCGCCCAGGCTGTATGCGTTCGAGCGGTCGCCGAAGCACGCCCTGTCGTGGACGGTGAGATTCCATGGAATCTGGATGCGTGTTCGCTGGTGGACGAAGGGCGTCCCGGTTACGCGGGCGCCGAAGAGCCGGAGCCAGAAAAGCCGCCACCGGTAGAGCGGTTTCGGCGTCCACACGCAGAAGAGCGCCCAAGCCAGGTGCCAGAGGGCCATCAGGACCCGCTGCTTCAGCGTCCACGGGCTGCTGCCGGCGGACTCCTGGTCGTGGCTCTGAAGCCGGTCGCCTTGTGAGACGGAGTTCATGGTTCGGCCGATTCCCCGAGCAGGACGCCCTCCAGCTCCCGCAAGCCGGTGACGGAGCCGACTTCGTAGAAGCGTTGCGCCACTTCCAGGCCCGCCAGCAGGCCGGCCGCCGCGAGCGCGCGGAGCACGTCCGCCAGGTCGCAAGGCCCATCCCTGCGCGCCCCGGCCAGCGCCCCGGGCGTGAGGCAGATGAGCCCGTAGTCGATATGCCGCATCTCGGGCAGGCGGTTTTTCTTGTCGTAAACCTTGATCGCGCCGCCCTCGAACCAGACGTTGCTCGTATCCCACTTGCCCTCGTTCGCAAACACGGTCATGAGCGCGGGCCTGCCGCAGGCCGCGAAGGCCGCCGCGACGCCGCCGAAATCCACGGGCAGGTACGAGTCGCCGTAGAGCACGAAAAACCTCTCGCCAAGGAGCGGAAGGGCCCTGGCAATCGCGCCTCCTGTGCCGAGCAGGGTTGGTCCGTCGAGGCTGTACCGAAGCTCCACCCCCCATTCCGACCCGTCGCCGAACTCTTCCTGGATCATCTCTCCGAGGTGGCCGATGCACAGGACCACCCGCCGGACGCCCTGCCCGCGGAGCAGCTCCAGTTGGTGCGCGAGGAACGGCCGGCCCGCAACGCTCACGAGCGACTTCGGGATCTTCTCCGTCAAAGGCCGGAGCCGGGTCGCGAGGCCCCCCGCGAGGATGGCGACCGGCAGATCGAGCGGGGCTGGCATGGTGCGGGGGCGGTTCTCGCGGGGGTTTTAGCTGATGAGCACTTTCGTCCCCTCGAAGTCGAACCGGAAACGGACTTCCTTCAACCCGTGCCCGCGCATCGCGTGGCGCAGAGCCGCCTTGTCCGCCGCGTAGAACATGAGGAACCCGCCGCCGCCCGCGCCGATGAGCTTGCCGCCGACCGCCCCATGCTTCATGGCGTCGTCATACCATTCGTTGATCTGCGGGTTGCTCATCGCGCCCGAACGTTCCTTCTTGCGCTGCCAATGCTTGTCCATGAGCCGGCCAAACTCCTCCAGCTCGCCCGCTTCCAGCGCCTTCTGGCTGCGCTTGGCGAGGTCTTTCACGAAATGAAGGCTCTCGGTCATGGCCGCGTCCGCGCTCCTGCTCTTGTCGTCCTGTTCCTTGAGGATGGTCGAGGCCGAGCGCGAGAACCCGGTGAAAAAGAGGAGCAGATTGTCCTCGAGGTTGAAGAGGGTCTCCTCCGGGAGCTTTAAAGGCCACGCGTCCACGCGGCCGTCCGGCATGAACCGGAAACACGTTATGCCGCCATACGCGGCGATGTATTGATCCTGCTTGCCAATCGGCTCCTTCAGCTTGGTGATCTCTACTTCGCACGCCTGCTCCGCCAGCTCTGCGGGGTGGATCAGGTTCTTGTGCAGCGCGTGCAGCGCTTTCAGCAGGGCCGTCGTGAAACTCCCGGAAGAGCCGAGACCCGTCCCCGACGGGATATCGGCCATGGACGTCATCTCGATGTTCGGTCGCTTCAGGCCCACGAGCCGCATCGCCTCGCGGATGATGGGGTGCTCGACCTCGTCCACCGTCGCCACGCGCTCCATCTTCGAATATTTGATGATGAGCTCCTGCACGAAGGTCTGGTGCAGGGTGATGTAAACATACTTGTCGATGGCCGCGGCGATGAGGAACCCGGAGTGTTCCTGGTAATAGGACGGGAGATCCGTCCCGCCGCCCCCGAGCGTGATCCGGAGCGGGGAGCGTGTGATGATCATTCTGCTTTTCCGGGAGCGGGGGCCGCGGGCAAACTCATGAAAGAAGCCTAAGCGGGGCCTTTCCTTCCCGCAAGCCCCGTAAATGCGCGTTGCGCCGCAATCCGGCCCGGAGTATAACAAAATTCCCCCATGAGTTTCTCCCAGGAATACCTCGACGAGACCCGGTCCGTGGTCGAGCGACTGGACCGGGAGGCGATCGAAAAATGCGTGGCGCGCCTCGCGGAAGTGCGCGAGCGCGGCGGGCGGCTCTTCATCCTCGGCGTCGGCGGCAGCGCGGGGAACGCTTCGCACGCCGTGAATGATTTCCGCAAGATCTGCGGCTTCGAGTGCTACGCGCCCACGGACAACGTCTCCGAGCTCACGGCCCGGACCAATGACGAGGGCTGGGCGACCGTTTTCGCCGAGTGGCTCCGGGGCAGCAGGCTGGACGCCAAGGACGGCGTGCTCGTCTTCTCGGTCGGCGGCGGCGACCTCGAAAAGAACGTGAGCCCGAACCTGGTGGCCGCCCTCGAGCTGGCCCGGGAGAAGGGCGCGGCGATCCTCGGGATCGTGGGCCGGGCCGGCGGGTACACCGCGCGCGTGGCCGATGCCTGCGTCGTCATTCCCACGGTCAACCCGCTTCACGTCACCCCGCATTCCGAGGCGTTCCAGGGCATCGTGTGGCACCTTTTCGTCTCGCACCCCGCCCTCAAGGTGAACGCCACGAAATGGGAAAGCACCAAGTGACCCGCGCGTTTGAAAACGCCTGACCCGGTTCGCGGCGCAAACAGGGCCGTCTTCCTCGACCGCGACGGAGTCATCAACCGCGCCGTGGTGCGCGACGGCAAGCCGTATCCGCCCGTCACGCTCGAGGAGTTCGAACTGCTGCCCGGTGTCGGCGAGGCTTGCGCGCTCCTGCACGACGCGGGGTTCCTCCTGGTCGTCGCGACCAACCAGCCGGATGTGGGGCGCGGCTCGCTTGCGCGGGAAGTGGTGGATGCCATCCACGCCCGGATGTGCGCGCTCCTGCCCATCGACCGCGTCGAGGTCTGTTTCGACCCCGGCCGCGGCGAGCCCTCCGAATGCCGCAAACCGCGCCCCGGGATGCTTCTCCACGCCGCGGAGGCGCTGGGGATCGACCTTTCCCGCAGCTACATGGTCGGCGACCGCTGGCGGGACATCGATTGCGGGCACGCCGCGGGATGTAAAACAGTGTTTATCGACTACGGCTACGCGGAGGCGCTGCGCCAGTCGCCCGACCACCGCGTGCCCGACCTCCTGGAGGCCGCGCGCCTCGTCCGGACCCTTGAAGAAAACGGCGAAGTACGGTAGCATCCGGGCAACCCCTCGAATCTTATGATGCACTCCCTCGGTCAATTGGGCGTCAAGATCTTCGCCGACGGCGCCGACAAGGCCGGCATGCTCGATCTCTACGCGAACCCCCTCATCCAGGGCATGACGACAAACCCGACCTTGATGAACAAGGTGGGCATCCGCGACTACGAAGTCTTCGCCAAGGACCTCCTCGAAAGCGTCCGCGACAAGCCGATCTCCTTCGAGGTCTTCTCGGATGATTTTTCCGAGATGCGCCGCCAGGCTACAAAGATAAGAGGCTGGGGCGCAAATGTTTACGTAAAGATCCCCATCACCAATACCCGCGCCGAGTCGGCCCTGCCGCTCATCCGCGAACTCTCCCGCGAAGGGGTCAAACTCAACGTCACCGCCATCCTCACGCTGGATCAGGTGAAGGGCACTGCTGAAAACCTCGAACCGGACGTTCCCGCCGTTGTCTCCGTCTTTGCCGGCCGCATCGCCGATACCGGCCGCGACCCGGTCCCATTGATGGAGGAGAGCCGGAAGATCGTGGCAGCCAACCCGGCGAGCGAACTCCTCTGGGCCAGCGTCCGCGAGGTGCTGAACATCTTCCAGGCCGACGCCTGCGGTTGCGCCATCGTGACGGTGCCGCACGACATCCTGAACAAGGCGATGAAAATGTGCGGCCAGGACCTCACCGCCGTCTCGCTCGACACCGTGAAGATGTTCGTCCGCGACGCCGAGTCCGCCGGCTTCAAGCTGTAAGGGTGTTCAGGTAGCCGATGGGGGTCTGGGCGATCCGCACCACGTCGCGCCCCATCCTCCTCCACTCCCGCACGAACTTGATGACGCCGGGGCTGAAGTAATCGCAGTCGTGCCACAAAAAGACGCCGCGGCCCTTGCAGAGCTCGAAACATTTCTCCGAGTCGTTCTTGCAATATTCGTAGCTGTGGGCGCCGTCGATGAAGAAACAGGTCGCACCCTGCGCCTCGGTAAAATCCCATTTCGCGGTGTCGCAGAAGTGCTGCTTGATCCGCGCGGCGTAGGGCGAGTCTGCAAACTCGCGGCCCGGCTGCCGCTTCTCGATGAGCGCCACGTCGGACGCGGGGACGTTGTGGTTCGCGAGCGGATCCGCGCTGCGGCAATCCAACGGGAGATCGACGGTGTGGACGACCGCTTCGGGCAGGTTCTGCGCGATCGCCCTCGTGGTGGCGCCCATGAACGTGCCGATCTCCAGGACGGCGGCGGGCCGGTTTGCCACCAGGACGCTTAGCAGGGAGATCAACTCATGCGGAGGGAGCGAGCCCCGCTCGAAGCCGGCCGAAGAGACGGTGACATCCACCCTTTTCCCGTTCAGGATGTCGGAGAGCGTGCGCTCGGGTATGCCCCGCACCCGGCCGCTGGTGGCGACGACGTGGGTGCTCACGGAAGTCCGGAGCAACTCCATCGGCCCGAAGCGGATGCCCTTCAGCAGGGAGGAACCGCAGAGGCCCATGGCGCCCTTCAGGTACCGTCTTCGCGTTCATGTAAAAAGAATGCGCCCGGTGGGTGCGTGCGTCAACGCTATCCCTCGGCGCCGGCCTGTTCCCGCATCACCGCGGCGAAGTCCTCCACATACTTCTGTGAGATCGTCTCCAGCCGGTATTCCCGCGCGACGCGGTATGCCCGCGCCGCCGTCTCCTCGAGCCGCGCGGGGCTGGCGGTCGCCTCTTCCATTTTTCGGGTCAGTTCGGCCACCGGGTCTGCCGCCCTGTGGTCGAACACAAAGCCGGTGACGTCCGCTTCGATGAACTCCTTGAAACACCCCAGGTCGGAAACCAGCGCCGGGCAGCCCATCGACATGGCCTCCAGGGGCGCGGAGCCGAAGGACTCCCCCTTCTCGGCGACGGAGGGGTAAACGAACAGGGAACTCGTCTGGTAAAGATCGTTCAATTCCTCGGCGCTGACGAACCCGTGCCAGACGACGTCCGGCCGGCCGGCGGAGAGCCGTTTCAACTCCGCCAGGTAGTCGTCTCCGCCGCCGCCCATGTTCGCCTTGGCAGGGCCGACGATCTCGAGCGACCACCCTTCCCGCTTGCGGTCGGCCATCTTCAAAAAAGCGGGGATGAGCAGGTGCAGGCCCTTCTCGGGATGAATCCTGCCGACATAAAGCACCGTCTTCCTGCGGCTTCTCCAGGTTAGGTCGAAGTCGATGGATGGGGGAGAATTGATCAGGAAAGGAGGGATGACGCGCACCTTCGACGCCAGGGACGGCGCTTCGCGGCGAATCGCTTCCGCGACGGTCTCGGAGACCGTCTGGAGCCGGGCGGCGTGGCCGTAGAAGCGCATCTGTCCCTTGGGGTAGCGGGCGACGTGAACGTAGAGAGCGCCGCCCTTCTTCGCATCCCGGATGAGTACGGGGAGCCAGATGGTATTCGTCACCAGGATATCCGCCGGCGCAAGGCGGCGCAGCACCCCGAGCGCGTACACCATGTCCAGCACCCTGTAGGCGATCTTCGACGCCGGCGCGTCGAATCCGCGCACACGGACGTGCCGGACCCCCTCGATGATCTCGGTCGCGGGCAGGCCCGCATACGCACGCGAGATGTGGGTCACCTCGTGGCCGAGCCGGGCGAACTCCCTGCCAAGGCCGAACCAGAGCTTCTCGACGCCGCCGCCCAGCACGGCGGGCACTGGGAGGAACGCTCCCTGAACGATGGTGATCCTCAAAAGACGTGGCCGGGCGCTAGACTTCCCCGGTGGGGCGGGTGAAATACGCGGCCGTTTTGGCGATGGGTTTCAAGGGCCGTGCCGGGATGCCTCCATAGAGCATGTATTCCTCGGTGAACGCCTTGTTTAGGAGCGACTTCGCCGCGAGCACCGAACGGTGGGGCAGCGCGCTGCCGCCGAGCACGACGCAGTTCGTCCCGACGAAGCAGTAGTCCCCGATGGTGACCGGCGCGGACACCTGCCGGCTGCGTTCGACATCGATGCCGTGCGAGATGATCTGCGAATGGAACCCGGCGAACGTGGTGAAGGCCCCGATGGAGACCCTGCTCGTGCAGTCGATGAGGTGCCGGTTCGTCACCGCCGCGTGCTGGCCCAGGAGGAGTTCGGGGCTGCGGCCCGGGTCGTCTTCATAATGCCCGGCGAGCCCTTTCGGGAACCCGGTGATCCAACAGCCCCTGCAAATCTGCGAGTGGTGCGCCAGGTGGATGAGGTCCAGATGAACGGCCACCGTGAGATGACCGATGAGTGTCCCCTCCTCCATGATCAGCCGTTGCGGAAAGATCCACGCGAGGCCGATCCAGGCCGTCTCGTGGATCTGGAAGCCGAAAAAGCGGTTTAGCGCGCGGCGGCGCAGGGGCCAGGGGAGCGCGCAGACCAGAAGCTTCAGAAGGAACTTCACCTCATCTCCTTTTTCGCCACGTCCGAGTAGGCCTGGATGTATTCGTCCATCATGCGGTCTGTCGTGAAACGCCGGGCGTTCTCAAGACCTTTCTGCGCCCATTTTTCGCGTTCGGCGGGGTCTCTGAGCGAAAGGATGTCCGCGGCGAACCCGTCTTCGTCCTCGACGGGACGGATCAACGCGGCGTCCCCGGCCACTTCCGGCAGCGGCCCCACGTCGCTGCAGACCACCGGGCATCCGCACGCCTGGGCTTCGATGACGGGCCAGCCGAATCCCTCCGAGGTCGAGGGAAAAAGCAGGGCGATCGCCTTGGAATAGAGGGCTTCGAGCAGGTCGTTCCCGGGCTTTACGAGAGAGATGATCCTCCCCCGGATTCCGAGCTCATCCGCAAGGGCCAGTTGCGAGTCCGGGATGACCTGGCCGGCGAAGACGAGCCGCGCATCCCACGCGGCGGAGACTTTCTGGAAGATGCGGAGGGCTCCCTCGCGATTCTTGCGGCGTTGGTTCGAACCGACGAGCAACACGAAGGGGAAGCGAAGCTCCGGCAGGCCCTCGAGGCGCGCGTCCCGGGTCTCGGGTGCGAGACGCTTGTAGCCGTGGTTCAAGCCCTGGAGGATGACGCGCGTCGGGGGCGGGCGCGGCGCGAGGAGGCGCAAGGCATCGTCCCGGGTTGCGGTCGAAACGCAGGCGATCAATGGCGCGCGGCTCAAGCCCCGCAGAATCCACCGTTGCAGGATTTTCCCCGTGGGCGACGCCGGGCAGTCCGTGGGCTCGCCGAGAGCGCCCCGCACGGCCAGGAGGTCATGGCAGGTGATGAGCCAGGGCACGTGCTTCAGATGCCTGCCGTAGAAGGCATTGGAGTGGTCGCAGATGTGGGCGAGGTCGCAACGCGCCAGCTTGCGCCGCAGCACGAAGGGAAAAAGGACAAACTTGTCCAGGTAACCAAGCCACTTGCCCAGTCCGTTGCCCGACCTGCGTAAACGCCCGAAAAACGGCTGGGGGGAGATCGTCTCCACATCGAGCCCCCTCTTGCGCAACTCGCTTTGCAGCACCTCCGCAAAACGCCGCATGCTCTCCTGTTCGTCAAAGGGGTAATTCGAGATAAGGAGGATCATCACGCTGCCGAGGGCCTGAACCGGGTATTCCCGCCCCCGCTTCTCAAGCGGGGTAGCCGGTATGCAAATGCTCCGCATACGGCGACCTGCCGCGCCGGAGCGTCTCGGACGCGGCCTCGATCAAACCCAGCTCGGGTTCGGTTTCCTCCGCGTCCCGCGCCGCAGCAAGACAGAGCCCGGCCCCAATGACCGCGAAACCCAAGGTTGTAGGCTGGCCAAATTGCCCGGTAAGCATCAACGGGGTTACATAAAAGAAGAGGAGCACTGGCAAAGGATTTTCGCGGCCCAGCGCCGCGAATGCCACGAAGCCCAGGTAACCGATGATGGCGAGGCGCAGCAGGATATAGGAGAACCCCAAGATCGGGCCGCTTTCCATGACGATGCGGGGGAGTTCATCCTCGGCGAGCATGAAACTCCCCTGTTTGCCCATGAGCACCGCGCCGGCGTTGGTTCCCCTTCCCAGCCCGAAGCCCAGGGCGGGGGTGATGGACACCACGTCGAACGGGGCGGTGAGACCTCCGAGGTAGCGGTCAACGATGCTCGACTTGATCTCGCCGCCGACCCGGTAGTTCAGCACGTCCACCCCTTCGGAAAAGACGGACCACGAAGCGACGAGGAAGTACCCCACGGCGACGGTGAGGATTACGTTGATCGATCCACCCACAAACTTCGGCTTGAGAAAGCAGATGAGGCAGAGCCCGATGATCAACACCGTCATCGCACCCAGGGAACTGCGGCTCCCGGACAGCGCGACCGAGAGGAGGATGCAAGGCGCCGCAGCGCTCACCAGCCAGCGGGGGTAAACCTGCCTCTTGATGAGGGCATACAGAAGCAGAGCCGCCGACAACGTCAGGAACTGCACGCAGCCCGACGTGAACGAAAAAGTCCCTGGCGGCCGAATCTTGCCCAACCCGGCTTCGATCTGGACGGCGGTATGCTGCGAGCCTTCGTTGATGATCGAATCGGCCGGCAGCCTGAACTGGAGCACGATCAAAAAGGCCATCGGAAGCATCACCACAAGCGTCCAGAAACCGATCTTCTTTATATCCTCAATCGTCCATATCTTCGGGATGAGGAAGATCAACGGCAGATGCAGGAAGTCCGCGTGGAATCCAAACAGGGCCACCGCGAAATGGCCGGGATCCGTCAGGAGCGAAGCCGCGAAGGTCGTTACTCCCAAAGCGACAGTGGCCAGGACGAATCCGTTCCCGGGGAAGACTCCCTTCGACATGGCCAGCACATACAAGAGGATGAGAACGGGATCCCTGACGACCAGCAACTGGTTTGAAAGTCCGGGAATGACCCACTTCCTCAAGGCGCCCTCGAAAATGAGGAGCCAGAAATACGTCCAGGTCAAACGCCGCAGCCAGGAATAGTCCGGGCCAGGCACGCCGGGGTTGATGAAAGTTGGGTTCAGCATAGGGGGACGCCGCAGCCCTCCGCAACCAGCCGGACCAATCGCCGCCGGTACGCTTCCCAGGTATGGAGTTCCGCCTTGCGCCTGGAGCTGAAACGCATCTCGGCCAACAAACTACGATCGGATGCCAACAAATCCAGCTTTTCCGCGATCGCCTCTGGGGAACGGATCGGGACGATGAACCCGTCTCTCCCGTCCTCGATGATGTCCGGCCCGGCGGTGTGGGGTGTGGCGATGACCGGCAACCCCTGGGACATCGCTTCGAGGATGACGAGCCCGAACCCTTCGAAAAGCGACGGGAAGACGAGGACATCGTGGCGGCGCATCTCAGCCAGGAGTTCCTCGTGGCGGAGGGTCGGGATCCAGCGGTGGCGGGCAAGCGCCTCATTCAAGGGGCGGCAGACCTCCGAGGTCTTGCGCCCGAGCAGCGTCAGCTCCACGCGATCTCCCAGCAGGGAGACAGCCTTCAGCAGGTAGGATAGCCCCTTTCGCTGGCCCAGCCCCCCCGCAAAAAAAACCTTCAGCTTTTCTCCGGGCTCTTCTCTCGCCGGAAGCTCGCCCGCGCAGGTTGGGGAGCCGTACGGCGCCACCTGGATCTCCGGGGCCGGCCCCGGGAACCGGTCGAGCGTGTCGCGGGTGAAACTGCTCGCCACGACGACCACGCTCGCCAGGCGCAGCTCCTCGTCCTTCCGCTCCAGCTTTTCCGCGCTGTCCGCCGCGCCCACGAGTGTACACGCCCATTCCGGTTCCCGGATTTTCTCCTCGTCATAGATGGCGTGGCCCGCGCGCCAATAGCCGATGGGCAGATCATAAAACCTCTTCAAGCCGCGCCGGGCCGCGGCCGCGAAGGTCTGGGCCGCGGCATCCTCGTAGCCATAGACCGCCCGTAGCGCGCGCCCTTCGTCCACGCGGAGTCCGACCTTCTTGTCCAGGGCGCGGCAGACGGCATCGATGGAAAACATCCCCTTCTCGTGGCGCACCGGCCACTTGAAGCCGAGCTTGGAGAAGAGCATCCGCCCGATCTCGTGAAAGGGGGCGTAATGCGCCTTCGCCCGGAGATCCTTCGGCAGCGCCCGCCTGCACAGTTCGCCCCGGAGACCCTCCGGCAGGAGGAAGTTGACGGGTGAAGCCGGATCCCAGCTCACGCACGTCCAATACTCGGAGAGGAGTCCCGCCTCGGCGAGCGCCAGGGCCGCCTGCCGCACGTTGGCATTCGTCAGGGGATGCGAGAAGAGGACGGATTCTCCGCGTTCCACCTGTCGCATGCCGCGGGCGGCGCGGCGGGATGCTGCCTTCGTTTTCATGATCCGGGTGTTTCCATCGCCTTTTGAAACACCTCGATGTACGCCGCGGCCACCGCGCGGGCCGTGTGGCGCGCGAGGTGCCCTGCCGCGCCTTCGCGCAGGAGCCTTATTCGCTCCTTATCCGCCAGGAGCGACTCCAGTTCGGACGCGAGGGCCACAGCGTCGCCGTTGGGGAAAGTGACGCCGCAAGGGCCGATGGCATCCGGCAATCCCCCATCTGCCGACCCCACTACGACGCAGCCGCAAGCGATCCCCTCCAGCGCCACGATGCCGAACGGCTCGGCCCAGCGGGAGGGGACGACCAGGATTTCACGCCGGTTCAAGATATCTGCCAAGGCGGCGCCGGACTGCGCGCCGACAAAGTCCACCTGCTCGCGGAGACCGAACTCCAGCACGAGCCTGCGCAGGTTCGGCTCCTCGGGGCCCGAACCGACGAGCGTGAGCCGCGGGGTCACGTTGCGCGCGCGAAGGATAGCCAGGGCGCGGAGCAGCACATCGGCTCCCTTGTCCGAGACCAGGCGGCCGAGAAAGACGAGGCCTTCCCGGTTTTCATCCGCGCCCGTCCGCAGGAATACGGCGTCCTGGTAGGGATTCCCGATGATCACGGAAGGGACATTCAGGGCGGCGGCGACGGCGCGGCTGATGGACACATTCGCGGCGTGGCGCAATACCGAGCGCTTGAGCCGATCCTGCCACCCGAGCGTACCGTCCAGCCGCGCGATCCACATCTGGTGCGCGATGACCCACGGGCGCCGCACCAGGAGCCGGGGCCAGGCGGTCTGGAGGCTGATGCTGTTCTGGAAAAGGAGGTCGCACCATTGGAAAGCCTTCATGAGGTCGAGCCAGCCGCACCGCCGTACGACCTCGAATGGCCATTCCCGCGGATCGGGCCCCGGCGTGGACGTGACCAGGCGCACCTCGTGTCCCATGCCGACGAACTCCGCCGCAAGAAGCGCCGAGGCCGACTCGATCCCGCCGACGCTGGGCGAGAAATGGTGCGATGAAAAAAGAATCTTCAACTTCCGGCGGAGAAGCGCGTCGCTCAGCGCCTTCCCAAGACCTCGAGGTAGGAAGCCCGGTAAAACTCCAGCGGCCGCAGGAAATCGCGCAGGGTCTCGCGCCCGCGTTCCCCGCGCGCGCGGTACTCCTCCTCGGGCATCGCCGCCGCCCGGAGCAGGCAGGCGGTCAACCCTTCCACGTCCCCCGGTTCCGCCACGAGGGCCGCGTCGCCTCCGGCCTCGGGCAGCCCGCCGTCGCGCGTGATGATGACGGGGACGCCCACGTTGCGCGCCTCGATCGGTGTGAGCCCGAGGTCTTCCCGTGTGCGGGGCGGGGCCACGAGCCAGCGCGCCGAAGCCAGCAACGGAGCTTTCGCGGCGTCGTCCACGAACCCCGGCATCCGCACCCCCGCCACCCCGAGCTCGGCGACCAACCGTTGTATTTCACCTCGCAACGGCCCATCGCCCAGGAGCAGCAGCGGCCAGGCCTCGGGATCCAGCCGGGCGGCGGCGTAAGCGCGGACGAGATCGTCGATCCCCTTGTTGGCGATCCAGCGGCCCATGAAAAGAAAGCCGCGCCTCTCCCCGGGGGGACGCCAGCAGTCCGGAAGCCCGCAAACGGTCGGGACGCGCTCGCTTCCCTGCCGCCTGCCGTCCGGCTCCCAGGTGTCCCAGACGAACCCGGAATTGTACCATCTCCGGTGCGCCAGGCGGGCGCTGAGCCCCCACAATTTCAGCAGCAGGCCGGGCCCCCGGTGCCGCCAGTTATGGATGGTGAGCACCACCTTTTTGTTCAGCAGGCGCGCGGGCAGGACGATGTCCGGCGAAGTGTTTTGGCCGTGAACCAGGTCGGCCCAAAGGATGTGCCGCATCAACTCCCCGGCGCCGCTCCGCACGAAAGTAGCCGGGCACGGGAGCGCCGACGTAACCTTGCGAAGCGCTTCTTCCACCGAGCGGCCCTTCACCACCTTCCAGCAGACGCGCAGGTCGAACTCGGGCCAGGAAGCGATCGCGCGCGCGAGGGTGGTGACGAACGCCTCCAGCCCTCCGTAGCTCCCCTGGGTGGGGCCGGCGAGCAGAAGCTTTACCCTACGCGGCATGCGTCGCGCAAATTCGGCCGGGGCTTCAAGACGGCCGGCCCTTTGGAACAAGGAGCATCCATTCCTGCTCCCCGCGCAACTCCGTGCACACCTGGCGCATCTCCTCTTCCGTCAACGATCTGACCGCGACGGCGGACGGCACGAAGCCCGAACCGCTGGCGATCCTCCGGATGTCGTGCGTGGCCGCGAAACGTCCGGCCAGCGCGTCCCCCGTTCCCACGCCAAGAAAGTCGTGCAGCTCGATGATCATCGTCGCGCTCAAGAGGGCCGGCACGACCTCGTCGCCGAATAGAGCTGCTTCATACCCCTCGCAGTCACTGATGAGGAAGGCGTTCGCCCGCACGTTCTTCCTCAGCCAGGAGGCGCTGCAGAAGCCCTGAATGGAGATATTTGACGTTCCGTTGGCCTGCGCCATTTCCCTCGTGGCGCGTTTCGCCCACGGATCGGTGTCGAAGGAAACGACCGGGGTGTGGGGGAATCTTAACGCCAGGCCCACCGCATAGTAGCCGAATTTCGCGCCGATATCGATGATCTGCGCATAGGACCCGCGCAACAGCTCGGCCCACCACGGGTGCAATTCCACCTCGTAACTTCCGAGGAGGAACGGGCCGATGTGCTCGGCATGGGTCATCGGCGTCAGCTCCATGCCTTCAAAAGGCCCGGCGAGCACCTTCGTGCCGACCTCGGCCAACAGTTTTTCGTTCGACACGTCGAGCCCCGCCTGTTTCACGTAGCCGTGCGAGAAAGCACGAGCCGACGCCGAAAACACGGCCGTGGACGTGCGAGGCGCGGCCGACTGGAAAACCTTTTTCAGGAGCGCTCGCGCATTCATAGGTATGGTAATACTGTCACATCGCCCCTTCCAGGTCATGCAAGAACCGGCCGGCGACATCCGCGAGGCCGGCATGGGCGGGGCGCCGCGCGGCTGCGGCCAGCTTCTGCGGCAGGGTGGCATCCAGTTTCAGGAGCCCTTCGGCGGCGTCCTCCGGGAACGAGCATCCGCGAAAGGTCACGTCATCGCGGGTGACGATGACCGGCAGGCCGTGGTCGCGCATCGCCGCGGCGGAACTGCTCTTGCCGATGACGGCCCATGAGGAAGTCGCTATGCCGAAGTCCAGGGTGTTGAATATCTCCGATACCTGTTCGGGGCTCCGGCCGCCGAAGTGGTGAAACGCCGCCCTGCCCGCGAAGTCCCGCGCAAACGCCTCCCAGGACCGAAGGCTGCCGGGGTCCATGTTCCCCGTCGCGGTCACGACCAGCTTCCGGCCCCTCGCGGAAGCGGCTTCGGAGAGGCAGCCGAACAGCGGCTCCGGTTTCCATTCCGGCGGGATGCTTCCGAACATGCCGAAGATCCAGTATTCCCCGCGGTTCCCCCGGCCTATGGGTATCCCTCGCGAGGCGAGCTCCTCCAGCGGCCATTCCGACCCGCCCACGGGCACGATGGGGATCGCGCTGAACAGCGGCAGCACGGTGGACCGCACCCCGCACTTGTCCAGGAGGGCGCGGTATGCCGCCGTGTTCGTGTGGACGACCCGGGGCCGAATCTGCCGGAGGAAATCGAGGATGAAGAACTTCTGGATGCCGCCGACAACCCGGTCTTTCCAACCGCTGGACTCGGGCAGCCCGATCCAGAGTTCATGAAACATGAGATGCGCGTTGCGCCCCGCGGACAAGCGGCGGAACCGTTTCGCGAGCCCGGCGATGATCCCCTTGTCGTTGAAGCCGTAGCAGGACATCTGGAAGCTGACCCAGTCCGCGTTCATGGCCTGGATCGACGCCAGCGCGCGCGCGATCCGTTCCTCCCATGGGAGCGAGCCCGGCAGACGGAGAATCTCCACCCCGGAGATCTCCGAAACGGCGGGCTCGGAAACGTGGCGGTCATTCAGCGAAAGAGCACGGCACGGGCGCCCGCGCCGGACGCATTCCGCAGCGAGCGAGACGGCATAGTCCCCCACCCCGGAGCGACCCGGTTCGAGGGAACCGCAGATGAAGGCTATTCGCATGCGCGAGCTGGCGCACTTCAGCCGGCGCCACCGTTGCGCGGCGTCTTTTCGCCCCTGAATTCACGGAGCCAGGAAAGGTACGTCGTCTCCAGGCTGGCGACCGCCGCAGCCCAGTTCAACTTCTGCACGCGGCGGTAACCCTCCTGTGCGATGCGCAGGCGCAACGCCTCGTCCTCGAGCAGTTCCTTGATCCCTTCGTAGAGGAACGGCGACCGCGCCTCCGGCATGAGCATCGCCTCGACGCGATCCCGCAGGCTCGCGGCAAACCCCGTCTTTGAAGCCACCAGCGCGCAGCCGGAAGCCATCGCCTCCGCTGCAACCAGTCCGAAGCCCTCGTACACCGAGGGGAGAATAAATATGGAAATGGTTCGATAGACGCGCTGGAACTCCTTCTCGTCCGCGATGAACGGGATGACCTCCACCCGCTGGCGCAGATGCGGCGCGAAGTGGGCCTCCTTTACGAAGGAAGAGCCGAGGCCGAAGAGCTTGACGGTGCACCCGGGGAACTCTTCGAGGACCCTCGCCAGATCGGTCTCGAGGGTCTTCGTGCCTTTGCGCGACACCCAGGAGCCGCAAAATCCGACCACCTGGGGTCTGGCGAAATCCACATCCTGCCCGAGATAGGAATCCATGAGCGGCCCTTCGACGGCGACGAGACGCGCCGGCTGTTGGTAGCCCTTCGCGAGCGCGAAGTCCCGGTCGTATTCGCTGATCGTCACCAGCCCGTCCACGTCCTGGAAAGCCTTTTCCACCGGCGGATGCAGGATTTTCTGATACCAGACGCGCGGCTTGTCGTTCCAACTCGTGCTGAGACCCGCCTTCTCCTGCACCTCCGTGCAATACGTCTCCAGCCCGTTTGAATGCGAGACGAGCATGAAGGAACGTCCCGGCCACCGGTGGAGGATCGCCGCGGCCAGCCAGGATTCCGCCCCGTAAAATTCGACGATGTCGTAGCTTTCCTTCCATACCTGACGGATCGCGCGGAGGGCCGTCCCGAGCGTGAGCCGGTGGGCTTTGGCCTTCCGCACGAATCGGAACGCCTCGCACTCCTCGGGGCCGACGAGATCGACCTGGTGCCCCCTCGCCCGCAGGCCGCGGGCAAAATTCACGATCATGTATCCGGACCCCTGGAATTCAACCAGGGGGCAATTGCTCAGGACGAGGATTTTCATTTATGGGTTGCCCTCTCCGGAGCCTCGCCGCGCAATTCCGCGGAGCGCAGGGAATAGGCCTCGGATGTCTGCCGCGCGATCTCCCGCCACGAATACTGCCTGGAATGGGCGCGCGCAGCGGCGCGCTGCTCGCGCAGTTTCACGGGGTCTGCCAGCAGGAGCGCGAGCCGGCGTGCCATCTCCAGCTTGTCCCCCCTGGGAACGAGGAACTCGGCGCTCAGGATGCTGGAAGGGCCCGGCGCGTCGTAAGCCACCACCGGAATGGCGGAAGCCAGCATCTCGATGACGCCAATGCCGAACCCCTCGAGGTAGGAAGGGAACATCCCCACCGAACAACCGAGCAGCAGCCCGGGGAGCTCCTCCGATTTGTATTTGGGAACGATGGTTAGCCGATCCTGAAACCGGGCCGGAAAGCAGGCGCGCACCTCGCCTTCGGTCTGATACAGCCCTGCCGTGCCGAGGAAGCGAAAACTCACCTCTGGAACCCGGTCGATGACCTCCTCCACGATGCCGGGTATATCCGCCGCCCCCTTTCGGAAATCGAACGAACCGATAAAGGCGACGCATGGCGCGGCCGGGACTTCCTCAGGAAGAGCGTCGAAAGCGGCCCGGCGCCCCTCGTCGATGCCGAAGGGCAGGGTGATGATCTTCCGTTCCGCTATGCCTTGCCGCACCAGCAGCGCATGGTCTTCGTGATTCGAGACATTGACGGCGTCCGCCTCTTCGACCGTGCGATGCGCCTCGCGAATCCTCCGCCTTCGCACCGCTTTCCCGCGCCAGCCGAGCAGGACGCTCTTCACCCGGGAGCGCAGGGAGAGGATGCGGGGGAAACTGACCTCCGCCAGATGGTGCGTCAGCAGAACCGAGCGGGCGACGAACAGGGTGCGCTCGGGAAAGTCGCCGCGGGGGAAGGGCAGATACGCGTGATCGTAATCCACAACGTCGTAGGCGTGGGCATTTTCCTTGAGGTAAAGGTGCAGCGCCTCCGCGTCGCTCACATCCTTCCCGCGGGCGGCGGAAAGCGCCTTTCTCATTTCCATGATGGGGACGACCTTGCATTCCCAACCGAGAAGCGCCATCTCCTCGGCCACCTCGATGACGACCTTGGACGCGCCCCAGTCCCTCGAAAAGGAGACGTGCGGACAAAACAATATCTTCATCGCCGGAGCATTTTCGGTCCTCAGCGGTCGCCAGTCCCGGCCCGGAGATGCCACCTCCAGCCCGGCTCCCACATCTTATGTCTCACGATGGAAACATAATGCCGGAGGGCGATCGCGCCGGGATCGAACGGAGAACCGAGCGCAAACTGATCCCGGGAGCTCACCACGAACATCCGGGGATCCAGCGGCATGGCGTCCTGCGCGTGAAAAGCGACGTGGAAAGCGGTCTGTTCGGAAAAATACCCGAAACGGCCCGAGAGCCCTTGAAGGTAGGAGAGCACGCCGTCCCACGCGAAGCCAGGCCGCAGCAGGAAGCACCCCGAGTTTACCTGGTACACCTTGCGAGGCTGTTCCTGGAGGTAGCGGGGATCCAGCGCGCCCCACCCGAGGTCCGGCAGGTACCAGTGGCGGCCTTCGCCGAGCGCGGCGGAGAGAAAATCCCCCGCGCGCCCGTAGAAGACGACATCGCTGTCCACGAATAGTGCCGGCCCGTCCAGGGCGTGGCCGGAATAAGCGGCGATTTTTTTCCCCAAAGGATGGCCGGCGGCATAGGACGCAAGCGAACTGTCCGAGGGCGGATTCTGCGCCCAGTCGCGCACCTGCACGCACACGTGGAGTTCCTTCAACCGGGAGATGGCCTCTCCGGTGTGGGTGCCGTCCGAATAGACGATCCACTCCCGAGGCGCGCCCACCCACCTCAGGAACGAGGCGATGCTGAGCGCCTGCTCCGGCAGGTCGCGGAGCCCGGAAAAGCTCACCACCTGCAACGGGACGGAGGCCGAGGCGCAAGGAGCCGGAGACTCCCACGGCTTTGTCTCTAGAAATGCCGCGAACTGCCGGCGGTTCCGGGCCGCAAAGTGTGAAGCGATATGCCAGGAAAGGCGGTCAGGCAGCTTCACGGGTGGGGGGCAGGCGAACTACAGATTAAGGCCGGCGCAGGAAGCGCTCTATACGCTCCGCTGCCTCGCGGCGGACGCGCGCGAACTCCGGGGCGGTATCGAAGGTCGCAATGCGATGAAGCCCGCCGCAGGTCATGTGATGGCAGGCTCCCCCGGGAGAACTGTCGCCGGCACAGAGCGAAAGCCGCGGAACGACAGAATGATGTTGATCAACAAAGGCGAAAGGTTCGACCAAATGGACAACCACAGAACCCCCGAGACACTACTAATATCCAGGGTCGATACCAGCACGATCTGCAAGGTGATCCGCATCGGGATTTCGATCCACGCCACGTCCATCCATGCCCTGGAGGAATTGAGCGAATACATGGTGGCGATGAACGCATTCGAGAGCGTCAGGAACACCATCAGGTAAAACTCATGCTGGAGATTCGCATACCTTTTCCCCAGCACCCACAGGATCTGATGAGGGAACACGAATGCCACCAGCATGAGCCCGCAGCAAAGAGCGAAGAAACCGGCCAGGACATAGAAATAGGTCCGGAGGAGCTTGCGTTTCTCGCGGCACCGGGCAAAAGCGGGGGTGATGACGTTGTTGACCACCGAGCCGATGACGCCAAAGACCACTGCTAGTCTGCCGAGCGCGCCGATCTCCGCGATCTTGTCCGCAGTGGAAAAAGTGGCGATGAGCCACACGCTGAGCTGACCCTGCACGCAGTAAAAGATCGTGTTCGCGGTCACTTGCTTCACAACCTTCAGGATGGCCTTTCGCTCGGCGGCCGAGGAAGGCGCGTGAATGTCGATGTCCGCGGCGGTCCAGGAACGGAGCAGAAAGTACTGCGCGCAGGCTGCCCCGGCCGCGACGAGCGAAGCGCTCGCCACGTCCAGCAGATGGGCGGCTGCAAGCGCGAGAAAGGACGCCAGCCTTCCGAGCGTCGGCAGGAGATCGAGATTCTGCAGTTGGGTGATGTGGCCGCGCAGCCGCGGCACCACGTTCAGCACGCCCGCCTTCAAGGAAAAGTGAAAGGTGGTCGCGACCGTGGCGATCAAAAGCAGAGTCAGCCAAAGCGGCGCGTTCGCCCTGCGGAGGAGGTAAAAGAGCGCCGGTATGACGATGGGGGCGGCGATGGCCGCGAGCCAGCGGCGAACCGAAAACGCCGAGTTGATCAATCGCCCGAATGCGACGCGGTCCTGGAAGACTTTGCCGCCTTCGGCCATCAGGGCCCACCCGACACCATTGTCGGCCAGGAGGCTCAGGGCGCCTTGCATGACGCCGGTTATCGTAAACCACGCATATTGCTCCTTGGTCAGGCACCGGATGAGGAGAAACCCCGAGACCAGCCCGCACGCCTGGACGATGACCTGGACGGAGCCCAGGCGGAGGCACGCCGAAACCCAATGGTAAGCCCGGGGATAGGCGTTCTGAAAATGTGCGACCGAAAACTTCAAAAGAATAGGCGGAACGATGGGCGTGGCGCGAACGGGAACGCCCGAAGTTTCCAGGGTTACACCAGGCCCGGGGCGGCGCTCAAAAACGACGGGACACGGGCAAGCTGCCGCACTTGGTGCGCCCGTGTCGTTTCAAGGCCATCCCCATGCGTATCTGGTTCGTGTCTCTTACCCCGTGTCCGAATCCGAAGGAGTAATGCACTCCTTATGCCAAAGCTCGATTGCCGGAAACTGGGAACCCGCCGTTCCCGCCCGCTGGGGGGCTATTCAAACGTGGGGGCGGAAGACCCGGGGGCTGCCGGCCTGCCCGTCTCTTCGCCCCTAGTCCGCGCGGGTGTACTCCTTTACGTATTTGGAATACTGGTAATACTCGTAGTCCGGCGCGGATGCGCTGAGGTCGTTCAGGACGAGGCCCAGGACGTTGACCTGCCGATGGTACAACTGCTGGAGCGCGCGGTGGGTGAGGCGCATGGAAGAGGTGCCAAAGCGAACTACAAAGAGCGCCGCGTCGATCTTCGGAGCGAGGCTGGCGGTATCGTCCGCGACGATGACCGGGGCGCTGTCGATGATGACGTATTCAAATTCCCTGTACACTTCCTGGAGGAAGCGGTCGGTGACTTTGCCCAGGAAAAACTCGCCGGGCTGGCTGACATTCTGGCCGCGCGGCAGCAAGGAGAGGTTCTCATACAAGGTGGGCTGGAGCGCCTCCTTCCAACTGATGCGCTGCATGAGCACCTCCGCGAAACCCGTGGCGCCGGAGATGCCGAAGGCGGTGTGCAGCTTTCCGCGCCGCAGATCGCCATCCACCAGCAGCGTCTTGCTGCCGAGGAAAGAGAGGGTGATGGCGAGGTTCGCCGAAACGGTCGATTTGCCCTCGCCGGGTACGGCGCTGCTGACGATGAGAGATTTTGGCCGGGCGCCGGCCATGGGCAGATACAGGATGGAGGAGCGGATGGTGCGAAAGGACTCGGCGAACATGTGGCGCGGGTCGTCCGGCCGGATGAGGTCGAGCGCGGTCATACCCTTCACGACCTCGTGCGGGACGTGGCCGAGGACGGTCTCCCGGAAGTTGACCTGGACGTCGCGGAAGGACTTCAACTGGTCGTTGATCTTGTCCAGCGCCACGACGAACACGAAGCCGACGAACGCGCCCCCGCCGAGGCCAAGCAGGATGGCGCGGACCAGCCCTGGCTTCACGGAGATGGGCGGTGAAGCCTGCTCGAGAATGGTGACGGTATCCTGGTCCAGAGAGGTGCCGACCCCGATATTACTGAGGCTGGTGAGAAGCGTATTATACTGCGCCTGGGCCCGGTCTTTCTTGGCCTGAATCTGCTCCCAGCGGGCGATCAAGGCGCTGAATTCCAAAGCCTTTTTCTGCCACGTCTCGATCATCTGTTCGAGGTTCACGATGCGCAGCCGGAGCGAGTCCCGCCGTGTCTTCAACTCGGCGGAGGCCTCGTCCGCGTAAAGGCTGATGTTGCTCTGTGCGTCGGAGATCGCGGCGTCGAGCTTGATGACTTCCGGATGCGTGGGGCGAAGGGTGATGAGGAGTTCCTCCCTCTGCGATTTCAGGTAAGCGAGCCGCCTCTTCGCTGTCGCGTAGTCGGAGCCGGGTCCGTAGCTCCGCACGATGGTGTCGGAGATGGAAGGCGACCCGGAAGCCTCGGCTTGGCCGCCCTGCTTCTCGGTGCGGGAAAGGGTCTCTTCCAGATCTTCGTTCTTCAGCAGGCCTTCTTCTTTTTTCAGGTCGGCGAGTTCGTTGTTCAGGCCGGAAAGGTACTGGGCGGCGCTGTTGCCCTGTTCCTTGAGGAAGCCGACGTTATTTTCCTTCTGGAAGGAGAGGAGGTCATCCTCATCGTGGGCGAGCTCCTTCTGGATCTGGCCGAGCTGCTCGGTGATGGCGATGCTGGTGCCCTCGGCCTTCAAAGAGCGCATGTCGCGCTTGACCTGGATGTACTCATCCATCACTGCCTGCAGGAACGCCTGGGTGTAGCCGGGCGAGACGCCGATCGCCTTCAACGCGAAGAGAGAGGTGCCCGGAAACTGCCCGACATCGAGATCGACGTGCGACTGCGGCATATCGGGGTGCAGCGCCTGCACGCGGGATTGGGCGCGCTGGAGGACATCGCCGCTTTTCATCAACTGGATGTTGGTGCCGAAGAAGTTGACGAGGTCTTCCGTGTAGTCGGCGCCCTCGCGCACATTGATCTTGCCGCTGACGACCATGCGCCCCTGCGACAGATACGAGGGCGGCCACTGGGAGATGAACCACGCGGAGATCGCCAGCCCCACGCTGATCGTTAAAAAAGGTATCCACCAGTACTTCCGGAACGCGAGGAAGAATCGGAAGACCTCGGTGCGAACGATCGCCCACCGCGAGGAGATGGAGGACGAAACGTTGGGAGCCAGCATTTCGGCCATAGTTCAGAAATTCCAGAGCTTCTCGGGGACGATGATGGTGTCCCCGGGCTCGACGGGCGGATCCCTGTCCAGCCGGCCGTCCCGGAACACAGGTTTGAGATCGACGATGAACGTGCGGTAGAGTTGCCCATTTTTACGGATAAGTTTCACTTTTCGCATATCCGCAAAGTCGCCCAAGCCCCCTGCCCGCAGGATCACCTTGGACAGGGTGAAGCTCTCGTCGGCGGGATAGTCCATCTCGCCCTGTTGGCGAACGTCCCCCATGACCGTGACCTTCCCCTTGGATTTGCCCCCGAAAACATCCACCCCGAGGATGACCGTGGCCCGCTTATAATACGACTTTTCGAGCTGGGCCTTGATGTCATACGCCAACTGGCGCGGCGTCTTGCCAAGGGCCGCAACCCGGCCGATGAGCGGCACCTCGACATCCCCCGAATCTCCCACGCGGATGGGAATCGGGTCCTTGGCGTCCTCGACGACGCGGTAGCTGAGGATGTCTCCGCTGCTCAACTTGACGGTGTCGTTGAGGACGTCCATGGACGTTGTGAGCCGGACCGTGGAAGCCGCCGAGTAATTCTCTCCCGTCCGCTGTTCCCTTTGGAAGTTGTTGGCGGGGGCGGACGCCGGAGCGGGCGAACTGCCGGCGAAATTAGGCCGCCACTGGGCGGAAGCGGCGCACACCGAAGCCAGAATAACCGCCAGGTAAAGAGGGGGATATTTCATCACCAACAGATGGCATGACTAAAAAGTGTAGGCAAATTGGAGGGAGAGAGTATCCTGTTTATACCCTTGACCGGGCTGATTCGCAAGTCTCAAAACGAACTGATACCCAATTGACACATTCAGTTTGCGGGTGATGACGAAGCCCGTGTTGACGCTCGCTATCACCTGATCGTAATGCTGCGTTCCGCCGCCGCCCGATTCCTGGGTATCGTTGAACGACAGGACGGGCGAAAGCGAGATGCGCCGGGTAAGGTTCAAGTTGGCGCTATAGCTAAGGAAATAGAATTGCTCCTGCGCCGAGGTGAGACCCAACTGGCTTTCCCTCCCAAAGGAAAGGGAGTCGCTGTAGAACCGATTCAACTGGTGCGAGAGGGAGACGCTGGCGAAGTAGCTGGAGGAGGATTGAGCCCCCGTCGGCACCTGGGACCCGAATGCCACTCCGTTCTGATGGAAAAAAATCCCCTGGTAACCGGCCGACAGGTTGACCGACGTGTAGCGCGTGAGCCGAGCCTGGTAGAACGGCCCAAAGCTGAAGCTTTCCGCGGTTCCGCGGTCACGAACGCTGTAAGCGGTATAGGCGGCGCTGGCGTTAATCCCCGCGCTGGTCACCGCAGAGATGGGGAAGGAGGCGGAAAAAACCGCGCTCTGGGTCGAGTTGCTGTTATCGGGTATTTGCGTGACGTTGCCACGGACGCCGGATTGGGGAACGATGAGGTTTTCCTGGTCCAGGTCGAGGCTGAGGATCGCCGTATTCAGGTCCCAAAGGATGCCGACGCCGATCACGTTCGTGTACTGGACATAGGTTGTGACGTTGTTTAACGCCCCTTGCGTGATAGGATTGTCGGTGACTGAGAACTGGTCGTGGAAATTGATGCGAACGTCCCCGGTGTATATGTCGAAACTGATCGCCGAATTTGGGGAAACATTCACATTCGAATATCCACGGTCGGGATGGAACAGGTACTCGGTGTAACCGATGCCCGTCGTAAGCGAGAGGCTGTTCGTCCTGGTGACCGGCCAATTTAAGGCGATGTTGACGGCAGGCGTGACCAAAATATCCGCTTCCGGGTTTCTGTCCGAGAGATTGATATTATCACTGAAGGCGACGCCCATGCCCGCGCTCACGTTCATAAGCACCGGACCCACCTTCAGGTTATACCCCCCGGTCTGCAGCGCCGGTTTTCTTAATTCCTCGGCCGTCTCGCCCGCCACAGACGGGCGAACCGTTTGCTGCGCACGGAGCGAAGCGGCGCACGCGCAAAGGAACAGGCACGCCAAGGCAAGTTTAAATGGGAATGGCGAACAGTTGATAAAATGATAAGTTGGGGAACTTCTGCTCATCGCACTCCGACGGGTGCTTTACGTATTTTCGAGCCGCTAGGCAATCCAAATGCTGCGAGAGGACCGGGAGATCTGCCGTTTCGATGAACGATAGCACGCCTGCGATCTCCCACGAGCCTGGGGAACGCAAAAGTTATGCCAGATTGGCGCTCGTGGCGTTGACGGCGCTCCTCGCCGCCGCTTGCGCGCTCTTCGGGGCCAGGCCGTTTGTTCATTTCGCGAAAGGCGTGCGGGCCCGGCACTTCGCCGCGCAGAGCGAGGCGCTCGCCGCCGAGAGCAAGTGGCCGGAAGCCTTCTCCAAGGCGCAGGCCGCCTACCAGTTGAAGCCTGACGAGCCGGATGCTCTCCGGGCCATGGCGCACCTGTACGAAAAGGGGCGGCCGGCCGCCGCGATTCCCTTTTTGAGGATCATCGCCGGCCTGGACACCGCGACGGCCCGCGACCTGCGCGAATACGCCGAGCTCTGCCTCCTGCAAGGCAACCTGATGGAGGCGAAGGGCCAGGTGTCGCGGTTGCTCGACATGCAGCCCGGAGTCGCCGAGAACCTGTGGCTCGCCGCGCGCATCTACGGCGCCTCGGGCGACATCGACGGCGCCCTCGTCTTTGCCGGCCAGGCCGAAGAGCGCGACCCGCAGAACGCTACGGGCAAGCTGCTCGCAGCGCGGCTGCAGACACTCTCCGGGGACAGCGAAACCCGGAAGTCCGGTTGGAAAACCACCTGGGAGCTGGCGCGCGGGAAGGGCCCGGCGGCTCTGGACAGCCTCCACATCCTCGCCGGGCGGCGCGACCTTCCCCCGGGGCAGCAGCAAGAGCTCGTGCAGATCCTGCATGAACAGCCGCTGGAAGAGGATCGTCTCCTCGGTTCCGATGTGGAATTGCGACTCCACCCCGACCGTCGCGCCGAGATCATCGACAAAGCCATCGCCCAGGCCAAGGGCGCGAGCGGTACGAGCCTGCGCATACTCGCGATCTGGCTGGACGCTCTCGGCGAACTTCAGAAAACCCTCGCGCTCCTGCCCGAAAAGCTCGCCACCTCGCGGCAGGATCTTTTCCTCGTTTACCTCGACGCGCTCGCGGGCTCCAGCCGCTGGAAGGACATTGACCGCCTCCTGGCAGCCAGGGACCTCCCGCTGGATGACGTTTACATCCACGCTTTCCGCGCGCGCACCGCTTCGGAAGAAGGCCGCAAGGACGACGCGGAGTTCGAATGGAAACGCGCCCACACCGCGGCCACGGGGAATCCGGCTCAGATGCTCTACGTCGCCCATTATGCGGAAAAGATGGGCCGGGACGACCAGGCGGCGCTCGCGTACGAGTCGTTGACGGCGGACTTCACCACCGCGCGCGGCGCTTACGAAGCGCTCCTGCGCCTCGCGCAATCCCAGGGCGACGTGACCAAGGTGCGCGACCTGCTCGGAGAGATGATGAAGCGCTGGGACTCCGAGCCCGCCGTGCGCAATGACTATGCCTACATGAACGCCCTGCTCGGAGAGAACCTCGCCCCGAGCCGCAACATCGCCATGGGCCTCGTCTCCGCGATTCCCGACGCGCTCGCCCACCGCACCACGCTCGCGCTCGCGCTCCTGCGGACGGGCGACCCGCAATCGGCGTTGAACGTTTACTCCGGCCTTAGCATCCCCTGGGGTAAGGTGCCGGATCGCGATCGGGCCGTTTACAGCGCCGTCCTGGGCGCGAATGGCAAAAAGCTGGAGGCGCAGACGGTGGCGGCGTCCATCGTCCCCTCGAATCTATTCCCGCAGGAACGCGACCTCGTGAAGCCGTGGCATAAACCGCCTCTCCCGGGCAAAGGCTAAATTCGCTTGTCTTTGACGGACGCGGGCGGTTCGATGCGTTGACCCACATGGAAAAGAAGCAAGATCGGGTGGCCCTCATCACGGGCATCACGGGGCAGGACGGCTCCTACCTTTGCGAGCTCCTCTTGAACGAGGGTTACCAGGTGCACGGCATCGTCCGCCGCACCAGCAATGTGCAGCGCCTGCGGCTCGACCACCTCCGCGCCACCCCGGATGTCCATGGCAATTCATTTTTCCTCCACTACGGAGACCTCTCGGACGCGACCACCCTTCGCCGCATCATCCACGCGGCGCGCCCGGACGAAATCTATCACCTCGCGGGCCAGAGCCACGTCGGCCTGAGCTTCGAGATTCCCGAATCGACCTGCGAAGAGGTCGCAATGGCCACCTTGCGCCTGTTGGAAATCTGCCGCGACCAGCCGCATCCCATCCGCTTCTACCACGCCTCGACCTCCGAGATATTCGGCTCCGCAAAAGAGTCGCCGCAGACGGAGGAAACGCCGTTCCGCCCGAGCAGCCCCTACGGCTGCGCGAAGGCGTTCGCGACGGACATGGGCAGGGTTTACCGGGCTGGCTACAATCTCTTCGTCTGCAACGGCATCCTGTATAACCACGAGTCGCCCCGGCGCGGCGAGAACTTCGTCACCCGCAAGATCTCGCGCCAGGTCGCGCGCATCAAGCTTGGGCTCGGCGAGAAACTCGTGCTCGGCAACGTGAAGGGCAGCCGCGACTGGGGCCACGCCCAGGATTACGTGAGGGCGATGTGGCTCATGCTCCAGCACCCGGAGCCGGGAGACTACATCGTCGCCACGGGCAAGCTGCATTCGGTCATGGACTTTGTCCAGGCGGCGTTCGCCGTCGTCGATCTCCCCTGGGAGAAGTATCTGGAATACGACAAATCCATCGAGCGCCCCACCGAGCCCACGCTACTCGTGGGCGACGCCGGCAAGATCCGCAAGACCGTCGGCTGGCGGCCGGAAAGGGACTTCGAAGCGCTCGTCACCGAAATGGTAAACGCCGACCTGGCTGACCTAGCGGGGTAGCCGGGCCGCACGCGCCCCTCGTCGTTGCAGACGCGGCCCTGCCAGCCCTCCGCACCGGTTTATTCTCGAAAAGGTGGTATATTGACAAAATCCCCCCCCTCGATGGAACTCACCGGCTCTCCCCCCTACCAGGCGATCTCAGAACGGGGCGATTCCCTTCAGAAATGGCTGACGGCGTTCCTGGCCGCCGGGCTGTGGCTGGCGCTCATCAACGAGCTTCGGCTCGAATGGTCGATCGACGCCGAGTACAGCTACGGCTGGGTCGTCCCCATCCTTTGCCTCTATCTCTTTTGGGAGCGCATAAAGGATGCGCCGCCGCCGGAGAGAGGGTCTTTTTCGCCCGCTCTCCTCTGTGTCTTCGTCGGCCTCTGCTCGTTCAGCTTCCTGCCGTTGCGGCTCCTGCTGGAGGCGAATCCGGACTGGCGTCTTCCGGATTGGGGGTTCGCGTCTACCGTTGTCGGCCTCACTCTTTCGTTGATCCTATACGCAGGGGGCATTCCGTGGCTGCGGCATTTTTGTTTTCCCGTGGCGTTTTTCCTGGTGGCCGTGCCGTGGCCCGTCTTTTTCGAGCAGAGCGTCATGCAACACCTCATGCAGAGCAACGCGTGGCTGAGCGTCCGCGCCCTCGTCTGGTGTGGATTCCCTGCCCTTCAGCGCGGCAACGTCATCCAGATATCCAAGGGCCTCGTCGGCATCGACGAAGCATGCAGCGGCGTGCGCTCCCTCCAGACCACGCTCATGATCGGCCTTTTCCTCGGCGAGCTTTACCGCTTCACCCTCCGCCGCCGGGCTTTCCTGCTCGGTGCCGCCCTTGGGTTCGCCCTGCTCTGCAACCTGGGCCGGACGTTCTTCCTCGTCTGGATCAGCGCCACGCGCGGCATCCAGGAGATGCTAGGATGGCATGACGCCGCCGGCCTGACCGTCCTCGTCTTCTGCGTCGCGGGCCTCTGGCAGATGGCCCGCCTCTTCCGCAAAAACGGCCCCCGGGATGCCAGGGAAACGTCCGCCACGCCTTTGGGACCTGCGACAGCCGAGTCCGGTGCCGGTCGCGCCCTCGCTACCCGCATGGCCGGACGGCTGCCCCCGGGGAAGCTGCTCGGGGCGCTCGCGCTCTGGTTCATTTTCTCCGAAGCCGCCACGGAGCTTTGGTACCGCTCCCACGAATGGAACTCCACGGCGAAGGTGCGCTGGGATGTCCAATGGCCCGTCATGCAGCCGCAGTTCAAGGACGTTGAGATTTCCGAGAATACGAAGGTCATCCTCAAATATAACGAGGGGCGCTCCGCCAAATGGCTCGATGAGGACGGAAGCCGATGGACCATGTATTTTTTCCGCTGGTTCCCGGGGCGCGCCTCCGCCACCCTTGCGAGGGGCCACCGGCCGGAAGTCTGCCTTCCTGCGGCGGGCCTTCGCATGGATAAATATCTCGGCATAAAGGAGGTGAAGGCGGGCCACGTCACGCTTCCGTTCCGCTCATACCTCTTCGACAGGCAGGGCGTGCCGCTCGCCGTTTACTATTGCCTCTGGGAGGACCAGCAGGATCTCCTTTCCGTCGAGCTGCCGGAAAATCGCGGGGCCTGGGCAAAGGTGCTGGCCGTTCTCTCGGGAAAGCGCATCGCCCTTCCCACGGATCCCCTTCCGGAACTGGCCTGGACAAAAGTCCTCGCCGTCCTCGCGGGAAAACGGAACCTGGGTGAGCAGTTGCTGGAGGTCACCGTTTCCGGTTTCGACACCGAGGAACAGGCCTTCGCCGCCCTTCAGACGAAGGTGGCCGCCATGGTTAAGAGCTAGGTCGAGCTAGGGCCGGACGTAGATCGACACGTTATTCTGGAGCCACCACGCGGACATGTCTTCCTGGATGAAGACTCTCCGCAGTTCCTGTGTGCGCGCATCGTCGTAACGCATCCCGGCCCGTTCGAAGCGCTCGATCCAATACGGGATCGGCTGCTCGTTGATGTGGTCCGTGCCGCCCTGCCCCACCTGGGCCGCCGAGAAGACCACCAGGGGCGCCAGCCCGCATATCACCTCGACCAGCCGGTCCCCCAGAGCCGGCGGCAGGTGCTCGGCCACCTCAAAACTGAAGGCCAGGTCGAACGTGCCAAGCCCTTCGAACGGCGGCTCGGCCGTGAGATCCCAGTTGCGGCAGTCCACCCCCTGCTTGCGCGCCCACTTCCGCCCCAGCGGGCTCCGCTCCAGCGCGACCATCTCCCACCCGGCGCGCATCGCCTCCGCGCTATAGGCGCCGCTGCCCGCGCCCACGTCCACGCATCGGCGCACGTCCGGGAACATCTGGCGGAAACTGCGGATCACCGCCGGGGCGCTCTCCAGGCCGGTCTCGTGGAACGCCTGGAAGATTAGCCGGTTGTAAACAAGCCGGTCGCTCCCGATCCGCTTGCCGAAGCGGGAGATGAGCGGGCCGAGCCGGTTCCGGACGCGCCTGGAGAGCGTCCGCTTTTTGTCGGGTTTGTTCGTGGTTTCCATGCGTGACGGCGAGGATTGCGGCGTCTTCCACATCCTCCGCAAAAGCTCGCCTGCCGTCAACCGCCGCCCGCGGCCCCCAAGGGCCGGTCCTGCGCCTCCCTTCACCCATTCACCCGTTGTGACCACTTCCGCAGGACCGGACTTTGAGCTCGAATCCATTTAACAGGACCGCACCGGACAAGGAGTGTCCCACCCCCATTATAATTTCGAGATTGCCGTAGCGGAAGCGGAGGTTTACGCAGGGAGCGGTGAAACACGTGAAACCCGCCCGCACTTCGCGGCCTCCGCTGCACCGGATGCTCCAGGTTCATCACCGGCTGAAAGCCGGCCTGTTCCCCAACTGCCGTAAACTCGGCGAAGACCTGGAAGTTTCCGGCAAGACCATCCAGCGCGACATCGACTTCATGCGAGACCGGCTGGGGCTTCCCATCGTTTATGACCAACTCCGGTTCGGGTTCTTTTACTCGGAGCCGGTAACCGGGTTTCCGACCATCGAGGTGTCTGAGGGCGAGGTGGTGGCCCTTCTGGTAGCCGAGAAGGCGTTAATGCAATACCGGGGAACCTCGTTCGAGAAGCCGTTGAGGGCGGCCTTCGAGAAGATCACCGAGGGCCTGCGCGGCTCGATCGACTTCAAGTGGGATGAGGTGGACGCCTCGATCTCTTTCAAGGACGCGGGCGCGGGCGTGGCCGACCTCGCCCTGTTCGAGAGCGTCTCCCGAGGAGTGCTCCGCTCGAGCGAACTCTCGTTCGAATACAGGAAGCTCAAGAGCGAGAAATACGAGACCCGGCGGGTGCATCCGTATCATCTCGGCTGCATAAAGAGCCTCTGGTACCTTTTCGCCTATGATCTCGCGCGCGGCGAGGTGCGCACGTTCGCCCTGCCGCGGATGCGCAAGGTGAAGGAGACCGGGGCGCGTTTCCGCAAGCCGCCGGGGTTCTCCATCGCGAGGCACCTGCGCGGGAGCTTCGGCGTGCTGACCGGGAAGGATTTGCGCCGGGTGCGGATCCGTTTTGACGGGGTCGCGGCCCGCATGGTGGAGGAGCGGCAGTGGCACCCCTCCCAAAAGATCGAGCAGACGGGCGGCGGCATCGAGCTGAAGCTGGAATTGAACAGCCTCGAGGAAATAAAGAGCTGGGTGCTCGGCTGGGGAGCGCACGCGCGCGTGCTGGAGCCGCCCGAACTCGTGGACCGCGTGCGGGCCGCCATCGAGGAGCTCGCCCTCGTTTACGCAACGCCTGTGGCGAGCCCGGGGCCTGATTTCTCATGAGGGGTAGGAGCCTCCTCTCCCGCCTGTTGACGGCGCCCGCCGAGCCCGGCGCGGGCGCGCTCGTGCGCCGCCTGAATTTTCTCGCCATGCTCGCGCTCGCGTGCGGCCTGCTCGGCTTTTCGATCTACCTGTTGACGGATCGCGCGGGGTGGCGCGCGGTGGCGAACTACCGCCGGCTCTTTATCGACGGCTGGCTCCTCACGGTCGGGATCGCCCTCTGCTCGCTCCTGCTCAGCACCCTCGTCGGCCTGTTGCTGGCGACCCTGCGGCGCTCGCCGATCCTCCCGCTGCACTACGCGGGGCGCATCTACGTCGAGACCATCCGCGGGACGCCGCTCCTCGTCCAGATTCTCCTGCTCTACTACGGCATCTTCAACCAGGTGGGGATCGAAAACCGCACCCTCAGCGGCATATTGATCCTCTCCGGCTTCAGCGGGGCGTACATCAGCGAGGTCATCCGCGCCGGGCTCGAGAGCATCGGGCAATCCCAACTCGAATCCGCGCGGGCCATCGGCCTCACGACCGCGCAGACGTACCGTTACGTCATCTTTCCGCAGGCGCTCCGGCAAATCCTGCCGCCGCTCGCGGGCCAGTTCGCCGACCTCGTCAAGAACTCGTCGCTGCTATCGGTCATCGCGCTGAACGAGTTCACGCAGAACGCGCAGATCGTCGGCGAGAACACGTTCAGCAAAATGGAGAGTTATGTGCCCCTCGCCGCCGGCTACCTGGTTCTCACGCTCCCCATTTCGCTCTGGACGCAGCGGCTGGAAAAGAAACACCGCTTTGAAACTTAGTTTCACCGGCCTCTCCAAAGCCTTTGGCGGCCACCGGGCGGTGGATGGCATCACCGCCTCTTTCGAGGATGTCCACACGCTCGCGTTCATCGGCCCTTCCGGCGGAGGGAAATCCACCCTGCTGCGCATGGTCGGCGGCCTCGAAACGCCGAGCGAGGGCGCCCTCGCCGTGAACGATGCGCCCGTTCTTTTCGAGCCGGAGGCGCTGCAACGGCATCGCCGCTCCATCGGGTTCGTCTTTCAGGCCTTCAACCTCTTTCCTCACCTGTCGGCCTTGCGGAATATCACGCTCCCGCTGGAAAAAGTCCACGGGCTCGCCCCCGCCGAAGCGCGCGACAGGGCGTTTGAGTCGCTCCGCCGGTTCCGGCTGGACGAGCACGCGCACAAACGCCCTGCGGCGTTGTCGGGCGGGCAGAAGCAGCGCGTCGCCATCGCGCGGGCCATCGCCATAAAGCCGCGCCTGCTCCTCTTCGATGAGCCGACCTCCGCGCTGGACCCCGAGATGACCGCCGAAGTCCTCGACATCATCGGCGAGCTCAAGGAAGAAGGCCGCGACTTCCTCCTCGTCACCCACGAGATGGGGTTCGCCCGCGTCGTGGCCGACCAGGTCGCTTTCCTCGCCGAGGGGAAGATCGTCGAGTCCGGCCCCGCCGCCCAGCTCTTCGACGCCCCGAAAACCGCGGCGTGCCGGGATTTCCTGGCGCGAATCCTGAAATACTAGCCGGGCTGGTTCAGCGTGAGCGCGCTCTCCCACCTATACTTAGTGTTGGCAGGATTGTGCCTGCTCCTGTGGCGGAACTTCGAATATCATCCGCGCAAAGGTTGCTCTGGCGCCTGGCAAGGCGGCTATTGGGCGGCCAAAGAGGAAGCTACACCCCTTCGAACCCGAAGTGGGCCATCGCGTTGTCGAAGCAGATGCCGCGCACCATGCCGCCCAGCAGCTTCATGTCGCGCGGGAGTTCGCCCCGATCCACGTCGCGGCCAATGAGGTTGCACAGGACGCGCCGGAAATACTCGTGGCGCGGGTAGGAAAGAAAACTGCGCGAGTCCGTGACCATGCCGACGAATCGGCTGAGCAGGCCGATGCTCGATAGCGCGTTCAACTGCCATTCCATCGCCTCCTTCTGATCCAAAAACCACCAGCCGCTGCCAAACTGGATTCTCCCTGTCAGCTTGGCGGTGGCCACGAAGGAATATTCCGCCTCAACCATTGGACACGCAGAAAAAGGGCCTCTCCCAAACATTGCAGACATTTCGGCGTCAGTCCCCTCCCGAAGGGTTCGTTATTGAGGCAAGGGAGTTTTCAAATTAGGGACACTACCTGTCCTCGTGATCGTCGCTCCCGAACTATCCTCGCTCCCAAACTCCAGTTTGGGAGTGCCGGCCTCCTGAAACTCCGTTTCCGCTCACGCCTTAGAACAGGAACAGAGTTCCCAGAGAGAACACGTTCCCAAACTGGAGTTTGGGAACGAGAAAACGAATTGCAATCCCCTTAAATCCCTCCATCTGATGGGGGCGTTACCTACGTACCGGTAAAGGTTTATTCCACCCGTTTTTCCTAGAGGATCGTTGCTGATCCCTTCGCCATACACGCTGCCGTAGCCGAACCTCGTTTGTCCCAAGCACACCCGGGTCCGCGCGTCACACGCGATGCGTGGGTCCGCGCCTCTGGCAGTTCGTAGGCGGGGTTTATCACGGCGTAGGCACCGCCAAGCTGACAGGGAGAATCCAGTTTGGCAGCGGCTGGTGGTTTTTGGATCAGAAGGAGGCCATGGAATGGCAGTTGAACGCGCTATCGAGCATCGGCCTGCTCAGCCGATTCGTCGGCATGGTCACGGACTCGCGCAGTTTCCTTTCCTACCCGCGCCACGAGTATTTCCGGCGCGTCCTGTGCAACCTGATCGGCCCGCGACGTGGATCGGGGCGAACTCCCGCGCGACATGAAGCTGCTAGGCGGCATGGTGCGCAGCATCTGCTTCGACAACGCGATGGCCCACTTTGGGTTCGAAGGGGCGTAGCAGTTACCTGTAGCGCCGAGCGACCGGCCCGGCTGTCCCCTCTCGCCGCGCTCGACTTCCCGGGCGCATTGTGGCCACGAAGGAATATTCCGCCTCAACCATTGGACACGCAGAAGAAGGGCCTCTCCCAAACATTGCAGACATTTCGGCGTCAGTCCCCTCCCGAAGGGTTCGTTATTAAGGCAAGGGAGTTTCCAAATTAGGGACACTACCTGTCCTCGTGATCGTCGCTCCCGAACTATCCTCGCTCCCAAACTCCAGTTTGGGAGTGCCGGCCTCCTGAAACTCCGTTTCCGCTCACGCCTTAGAACAGGAACAGAGTTCCCAGAGAGAAACTGGACCTGCAGGTTACACCCGGATGATCACATCTTAACACTCGGGTCGTAACGCTGTTTTCTATCATCCCATACAATTTCGTGGGCGTCTATGACAACTATCCACGCGGCGTCACGAATACATTTTCGTATCTCGGTCAAAGCCTCACACCACCGTTTTACAGCATACCACAGGTCAGCTTCGGAACTGGTTGGCAGCGAGATTGCGCCCTCGATAATCTTCCCGGGATTACTGACGTTTTCAAACATATCGAAGTCTTCACCATTGAAGGAATCGTGGGGGGGAGGAATCTCAGAATCGTCTCTGTGGATGGAAAAGCGATTCTTTATCGCTTTTATCCGCTGCCACTCCGCGGAGGAAAGAGGCGTATTCCGAGAGGCTGAATAACTTATGGACAACCCCATACTTAGTATTGGCAGGATTGTGCCTGATCCTGTGGCGGAACTTCGAATATCATCGGCGCAAAGGTTGCTCTGGCGCCTGGCAAGGCGGCTATTGGGCGGCCAAAGAGGAAGCTACACCCCTTCGAACCCAAAATGGGCCATCGCGTTGTCGAAGCAGATGCCGCGCACCATGCCGCCCAGCAGCTTCATGTCGCGCGGGAGTTCCTCCCGATCCACGTCGCGGCCGATCAGGTTGCACAGGACGCGCCGGAAATACTCGTGGCGCGGGTAGGAAAGGAAACTGCGCGAGTCCGTGACCATGCCGACGAATCGGCTGAGCAGGCCGATGCTCGATAGCGCGTTCAACTGCCATTCCATCGCCTCCTTCTGATCCAAAAACCACCAGCCGCTGCCAAACTGGATTCTCCCTGTCAGCTTGGCGGTGGCCACGAAGGAATATTCCGCCTCAACCATTGGACACGCAGAAGAAGGGCCTCTCCCAAACATTGCAGACATTTCGGCGTCAGTCCCCTCACGAAGGGTTCGTTATTGAGGCAAGGGAGTTTTCAAATTAGGGACACTACCTGTCCTCGTGATCGTCGCTCCCGAACTATCCTCGCTCCCAAACTCCAGTTTGGGAGTGCCGGCCTCCTGAAACCCCGTTTCCGCTCACGCCTCAGAACAGGAACAGAGTTCCAGAGAGAACACGTTCCCAAACTGGAGTTTGGGAACGAGAAAACGAGAAAACGAATTGCAATCCCCTTAAATCCCTCCATCTGATGGGGGCGTTACCTACGTACCGGTAAAGGTTTATTCCACCCGTTTTTCCTAGAGGATCGTTGCTGATCCCTTCGCCATACACGCTGCCGTAGCCGAACCTCGTTTGTCCCAAGCACACCCCGGGTCCGCGCGTCACACGCGATGCGTGGGTCCGCGCCTCTGGCAGTTCGTAGGCGGGGTTTATCACGGCGTAGGCACAATGCGCCCGGGAAGTCGAGCGCGGCGGGAGGGGACAGCCGGGCCGGTCGCTCGGCGCTACAGGTAACTGCTACACCCCTTCGAACCCAAAATGGGCCATCGCGTTGTCGAAGCAGATGCCGCGCACCATGCCGCCTAGCAGCTTCATGTCGCGCGGGAGTTCCCCCCGATCCACGTCGCGGCCGATCAGGTTGCACAGGACGCGCCGGAAATACTCGTGGCGCGGGTAGGAAAGGAAACTGCGCGAGTCCGTGACCATGCCGACGAATCGGCTGAGCAGGCCGATGCTCGATAGCGCGTTCAACTGCCATTCCATCGCCTCCTTCTGATCCAAAAACCACCAGCCGCTGCCAAACTGGATTTTGCCGGGAACCGGCCCTTCCTGGAAATTGCCGGCCATCGCGGCAAAGAGGTAGTTGTCCGCGGGGTTGAGGTTGTAAAGGATCATCTTCGGAAGCTGGCCGTCGCGGTCGAGTGCATCCAGGTAGCGCGCGAGCGGCTCGGCCTGGCGGGAATCGCCGATCGAGTCGAAGCCGGTGTCCGGGCCGAGACGCCGCAGGAGCCGCGAGTTGGCGCTTCGAAGCGCGCCCAGGTGGAGCTGCTTCGTCCAGCCCTTCCCGGCGTCCAGGCGGCCGAAAAAGAGCATCATGTAACTCCGGTATTTTTCCAGCTCCGCGGGCTCGATCCCCTTTCCCGCCCGCGCTGAGGCGAAGACGCGTGCGGCGTCGGCCTCGGTGCATTCCGCGGCGTGGCAATGGTTCAGGCCGTGGTCGGAAATGCGACCCCCCATCGCATGAAAATCATCGTGCCGCTGGCGAAGCGCCGCCAGGAAGCCGTCGAAGGTGTCGCAGCCGATGCCGCTCGCGGCCGAGAGCCGGTCGAGCCATGCGTTGAAGCGCTCCGGCGCGTCCGCCTGGAGGGCCATGTCCGGCCGAAAAGCCGGGAAGACCTTCGTCTTGAGGCCGGGCGCGGCCCGGATCGCCCGGTGGTGTTCGAGCGAATCGGCCGGGTCGTCGGTCGTGCAGGAGACGACGACCCGGCTTTCGTTGAGGATGCGGTGGACGGGCATCTCCGCGAGGCGCTCGTTCGCCTTTTCCCACACCGCCTCCGCCGTGGTCTCGTCCAGAAGTTCGGTGATGCCGAAATACCGGCGGAGTTCGAGGTGCGTCCAGTGGTAGAGCGGGTTCCGGATGGTGCGGGGCGCCGTGCGGGCGAAGGCGAGGAATTTCTCCCGGTCGTCGGCGTCGCCGGTGCAATATTTTTCGTCCACGCCGTTGGCGCGCATGGCCCGCCATTTATAATGGTCCCCGGCGAGCCACACTTCCGTGAGGTTCCGGAACACCTTATTCCCGGCGATCTGCCCCGGCGGGAGGTGGCAATGGAAATCGCAGATCGGGGCGGGAGCGGCGTAGCCGTGGTACAGCTCGCAGGCGGCGGGGGAATGGAGGAGAAAGTCGTCCGAGAGGAATTCGGTCATCACCCATGGAGGAAAGCATTTCTTCGTCGCGGTTGCGAGCCTGTTCGGCTAATCTGAAGCGTGACCGACAAGAGAGAAGAAGCCGCCCGGGGAATCGCCCGCCGCCTTCAGGCCGCGGGCTACATCGCGTATTTCGCCGGGGGCTGCGTCCGGGATTTTCTCCTGGGCAGGACGCCCGCGGATTTCGATATCGCCACCGATGCGAAGCCGGAGGCGGTGCAGGCGCTCTTCCCGCGCACGGTGGCGGTGGGGGCGCAGTTCGGGGTCATCTGCGTTATCGAGGACGGCGATGAGTTTCAGGTCGCGTCCTTCCGCACCGACGGCCTCTATATCGACGGGCGCCGCCCCGTGGAGGTCACCTTTTCCACGCCGCGCCAGGATGCGGAGCGGCGGGATTTTACCATCAACGGCATGTTCCGCGACCCGGTGAGCGGCGAGGTGATCGATTTCGTCAATGGCCGGGCCGATCTTGAAGCCGGGGTGGTCCGCGCCATCGGCAACGCGGCGGATCGATTCCGCGAAGACCGGCTGCGGATGCTGCGCGCCGTGCGTTTCGCGGCGGGGCTCGGCTTCGCCATCGAGCCGAAGACGTGGGCGGCGCTCCGGGAGAGCAGCGCCGAGATCAAGGCCGTGAGCCCGGAACGCATCCGGGAGGAACTGGTGCGCATCTTCGTCGCGCCGACGCGGGTGCGGGGGTTCGATCTGCTGGACGAGAGCGGGTTGCTGCGGGTCATCCTGCCCGAGATCGCGGCGCTCAAGGGGTGCGAGCAGCCCCCGCAGTTTCACCCCGAAGGCGATGTGTTCGTCCATACGCGCAAGATGCTGGAGCTGCTGCCGGAGAGGTTTCGCCCGCGCTGGTGTTTTCCGTGCTGTTCCATGACATCGGCAAGCCGCCGACCCTGAGCTACGACGAAGTGGATCACAGGATCCGCTTCAGCGGCCACGACAAACTGGGGGCGATCATGACCCGGCGCATCATGGAACGGCTCCGCTTTTCCGGCGCGGAGATCGCGGCGGCGGTCGAGGCGGTGGACAACCACATGGTGTTCAAGGATGTGCGCAAGATGCGCCTCTCCCGCCTGAAACGGTTTATGTCCCGGGCCCATTTTGACGACGAGATGGCCCTGCACAAGGTCGATTGCCAGAGCAGCCACGGCTGGCTCGACAACTACGATTTCCTGTTGGACAAGCAGGAGGAGTTCTCGCACGAGCCGCTCATCCCGCCGCCATTGATCACGGGGCACGACCTGCTCGGCCTCGGGTGGAAACCGGGCCCGATCATCGGCAAGGCCCTGGAGGCGGTGCAGACGCGGCAGCTCGAAGGGCTGCTCACGAACCGCGAGGACGCCATCGAGTGGGTGACCGGAGTGTTCGGCCCGGAGACGAGCCGCGGGAGGCGCGCCGGGGCCGAGGGCGGCTGAGGAACGCAGAAGGTCGTTGATTTTAGAGGCGTTTCCGCCAACGTTCCAAGCCGCAGGATGAAAACACTCGACACCCCCACGGAGCACAACGACCCGGTAAACGCGCAGATCCTCGCGGTCTCCGAGGACAAGATCCAGGGGTACGTCCGCGAGCCGTTCCTGGAGATTGCCGCGCGTTCGGGCGTGCCGGTGGAGACCGTGCTCGAGCGGGTGCGGGCGATGCTGGAGGCGGGGACGATCCGCCGGGTGCGCCAGACCCTGGTCGCCACGAACCTGGCCGAAGGCGCGCTGGTCGCATGGAAGGTGCCGGAGGAAAAGCTCCAGCCGGCGTTCGACTACATGTTCCAGCAGGATCCCTTTTCCGGCCACGTCGTGGTGCGTTCGACCGACGGCGCGACCGCGGGCTCCGAATACCGGCTCTGGACGACGGTCAAGGTGCCGGCCGGATTTTCGCTCGAAGCGCACTGCAAGCTGCTCGCGGGCAGGGTCGGCGCGGAGCGTTTCCGGCTCATGCCCGCGAAAGGGATTTTCACGCTCGGAGTCGGCCACGTCCGGCGGCAGTCGCTCGAACCCGGCAGTCGTTCGGAAGCGCGCGCGGACATGCTCGCGACCGGCGTGGTGCGGCTGAGCGAACTCCAGTGGCGCGTCCTCCTCGCGCTGAAACGGGAGTTCACCCCCGCGGAGATCGGGCTCTCGACGTGGACGGTGCGCGCGCGGGAGGCCGGGTTGAGCGTGGCCGAGTTCCACGAAGTCGCCGAGGGGCTCGCCGCGATGAAGGTCATCGGCCGCTTCTCCACTTTCCTGGAGCACGTAAAGCCTTCGTTAAACGGGACGCGCGTCACCCGCTTCAACGCCCTCTTCCATTGGGCCGTCCCCCCGGGGAGAGAGATCGAGGCCGGCTCCGAGATCGGCCGGCACCACATCCTCACCCATTGCTATTGGCGCGAAGCCGGGGCGGACTTCAATAACGTGAACGTTATGGCCGTGGCCCACGGGACGGAAAAACCCCGGCTCCTCGAACACAAGGAGGCCATCGACCGCCACCTCGAGGCGAAGGGCATCCCGGTCGCCTACACGAACGTCTTCTGGGGCGGGCGCAGCGAGATCAAGCCCTCGGAGATTTCTCCCGTCGAATACAACCGCTGGCTTGCGGGCGCGAGAGCCTAAGCGGATGCGTCTGGCATTGAAGAGCGTCCCCATCTTCGCCGGGCTCGACGAGGCGGCGCTCGACGTTCCTGCTCGAACAGGCCGGGCGGGAGGACTACCCGAAGGGCGCGGTCGTCCTGCGCGAGGGCGAGAGCTGTAACCGGATGTTCCTGATCGAAGCCGGCGAGGTGCGCGTCATTAAGAATTTCGCCCTGCCGAACGAGGTGGAATTCGACCGGTTCGGCCCCGGGGAATTTTTCGGCGAGATGTGCATCCTGGAGCCCATGCCGAGGGCCGCGACGGCGCAGGCCGTGACAAATGCGCGCCTCATCGGCATCTCCTCCTTCGGCTTCCACCACCTCTACCAGAGGATGCCGGCGCAATACAGCATCCTCATCCTGAACATCGCCCGCGACCTCAGCCGGCGCCTGCGCAAACTGGACGAAGCTTTCGCAGCCCGGCATTGAGCCGCGCTAGTAAGCCTTGTAGTGGACGCTGATGGTCCGATAAATCTCGGTCGCGTTCTCGGCCGAGAAATAGAAAAGCTCCAGCGACGAATTGCTCGCGCTCCACTTGTAGCCGACCACGGTCTGCATCACGTCCCCTTCGACCGGCGTCTTCGAGCGCGCCACGAGCTGCCCTTCGCCGTATTGGGCCGCGATCCGCTGCCGGATCTGCGCCATGAAATCATTGTACTTGGTGTTGTCCCAGTTCGCGTCCTGGTATTGGAGCTCCACCCCCAGGAGCATCCCCGTCTTGAAATAGAAGATCGTCCGGCGCAGCGAGGGCTGAAGGAGCCCCTCGACCGTCCACGCCTCGCCGTCGTCGGTCTTGCGCTTCTCGACCACGGTCGCTTTCGCACCCTTCAGGAGCGGCTCGATCTGCTCGGCGGTTTCGCCCCAGCGCATCCGCCACGGGGGCAGGATTTCTTTCGCTTCGGGACCGGGTTCGGCTCGCGCGGCGGCCACGAGAAGGAGCAGTGCGGCCAGTGCCTTCAATGGGTTCCTTTCATAGCTCTTCCAACGCGGCGTTGTCAACGCAGATGCCAGCCCCCGGCGAGGTCGCTCCCTCTTCCGCGCCTCCTGGTTTGCTCATCCTCCTGCCTGACGCATCAACTTGCCCGCCTGAAGCCGGAAAACTTCGGCTTCTCCGGCGGGCCCCATCCAGCCGATGTCCGTAGCGGTCACGAATTTCTGCGAGCCCGGCGGCAGCCTTCCCAGGAGGGCGGTGCGGCGCTCGAAATCGAGTTCTCCGAATACGTCATCGATGAGGAGGATGGGCGGGCGCTCCGTGTGCCCGGCCAGAAGCGCGGCGAGCGCGAGCCTCAACGCGAGCGCGACGGTGCGCTGCTGGCCTTCCGAGGCGCCTTCCGGGGAGCGCGCGTTCAACTGGATGCGGAGCTCGTCCCGGTGCGGGCCCGCGCCGGTCTGCCGAAGCCGGAGGTCATCCGCGGCCCCCGCCTCGAGCGTCCGGCGGAAGTCGCCGCCGGAACCGCTCTGGTAGCCGAGCCCGAGCGTCTCGGCCGAATGGCTGATGGCCGCGTGGGCCTCCTGCGCATGCGGTTCCAGCGCCTCGATGAGCCGCCGCCTGGCCGCGGCGACGTATTCGCCGGCGGCGATGAGCGGCCCGTCGAAGGCGGCGATCTGCCGGCGGTTCGGCCCCGGCTCCTTCAGCAGGAGATTGCGGGAGCGGAGCGCCTTTTCGTAGGAGCGGAGGTGGGTGCGGTAGCCGGCATCGAGCTGCAGGGCGGCGAAATCGAGGAATTTGCGCCGGACTTCCGCCGGCCCGCGGACGCTCTCGACATCCCGGTTCGAAAAGAAAACGACCCGGGCGATCTTCAAATATTCGGAGGCCGTCTTCTGCTCGACGGAATCGAGCGCCAGCTTCCGGCGCTTGTCGCCGAGGTAGAATTGCATGTGGCGCTGGTCGAAATGCCCGTCAAGGACGAACCCGCGGGCCCCGCGCCGGATCGCCCCTGGGAGGGCGGCGACCCGCGGCGATTGCAGCCGCAGAAGGACGCAGATGGCTTCGAGCAGCGAGGTTTTCCCCTGCGCGTTCGGCCCGCAAAAGACGTTCATCCCGGGCGCGAAGCGCTCCTCGAGGCCGTCGAAACAGCGGAAATCCCGCAGCTTCAGCCCGGCGAGCATGGCGGATCCGCTGGATTCGAGCCGCACAGCGCGCGGACGTGCGCCCCCGCGCCCTTTGCGAGCCCTTCGAGGCTGTAACCGCCTTCGAGGACGGAGACCACCCGCCCTTCCGCATGCCGGTCCGCGATGCCCAGGACGCACCGGGTCAGGTCCGAGAAATCGGCATCCGTCAGGCGGAACTCCCCCAGCGGATCGTCCGCGCGCGAATCGAACCCGGCCGAGATGACGACGAGTTCGGGCCGGAACCGGTCGGCGGCGGGGACGAGTCTCTCCTCGAACGCCCCGAGGATTTTGTCGCGGCCGGCGCCGGGCGGGAACGGGCAATTCAGGGTCATCCCCTCGCCCTCCCCCGCGCCGGTCTCGCGCGCCGAGCCGGTGCCCGGGTAGCCGGGAGACTGGTGGGTGCTGAAGAAGAAGACACATCCGTCGCGGTAGAAAATATCCTGTGTGCCGTTGCCGTGGTGGACATCCCAGTCCACCAGGAGCACCCGCTTCAACCCATGCGCGCTGCGGGCGTGCCGCGCGGCGAGAGCGGCGTTGTTGAAAATGCAAAAACCCATGCCGCGATCCGGCGTGGCGTGGTGGCCGGGCGGGCGAACGGCACAGAAGGCGTTCCCGACCGCGCGCTCCATCACCGCGTCCACGGCCTGGAGCGCGCCGCCCGCCGCCAGGAGTGCCGCATCCCACGAGCCGGGCGAGACGACGGTGTCGCCGGTGCTCAACTCGGAAGAGCCGGCGCGGATTTCCTTTTGCGCGAGCGCTATATACCCGGGCGAGTGGCAGAGCGCGAGTTCTTCCAGGGTGGCGCGACGCGATTCCAGGCGGACCAGCACCAGGCTTTCGAGGCCGGACAGGACGGCATCGAAACGCGCGGGGCGTTCAGGATGGCCGGGGCCGGTTGCGTGTTCCTTGCAGGCGGGGTCCGCGTAGAGCCCGGTGGCCAAGGCTAGACGACTCCCTTGGCCCGCAACCAGTCGCGCGCGGCGTCGATCCCGTGCGACGTGAGGCCGTGTCCGGCGTTCTCGACGGTGAGGGTGACACGGGCGCCAGCCGTCTTGAAAAGAGCGGCGAGCTCGGTGCTGTTCTCCTCGGAGACGAGCGGGTCCAGATTCCCCGCGGAGATATAGATGAAAGTGGCGGAGAGGTCGGGGAGCTGTTCCGGCTCGCAGATCACCATGGGCCGAAACAGCACCGCCGCGGGGACGTGCGCGGCGCCGGTAAGGAGCATGCTCGCTGCGATGTTCGCCCCATTCGAATACCCGACCGGGATTACCTTCCGGGTGTCGAATCCATAAGCGCCGGCAGCGAGCTTGAGGAAATCGCCAAGCTGCCGGGTGCGCGCAAGGATGTCTTGGATGTCGAATCCCGACGGCGTCATCGGGCGGAAAAAACGGGCCGCGCCCCCTTCCAGCACGGGGCCGCGCAGGGTGAGGATGGAAGCCAAAGGCGCCAGGGTGCGCCCGATGGGGATCATGTCCGTCTCATCGCCGCCCGTCCCGTGCAGGAGCAGGAGGGTGTGCTCGTTGCCCTTGAGAAAGCGATGGACGAAGCCGCTCGCTTCGGACTGCTCGATCACGCCTTCCCCTCCGATTCAATTCCGCGCATAAACCTGCGATTCCGCGGGCACGATGGCGATCTTCATCTTCTCGACCCCGCGGATGATGCTGACCGTCGTCTTCACCTCGATAGGCACCAGTGTCAGATGGCGGTGCAGATCGTCGATGCTCGCCACCGGCTTGTCGTCGAACCCGACGACGACGTCACCCTCCTTGAGGCCCGCGCGATCCGCCGGGCTGTTCTGCTCGACCGAGACGATGAGAATGCCGCTCTCCACCTCGAGGCTGTGGAAGCGCACGACGCGGCGCAGGAGCGGCACGTTCTGGCCGCCCACGCCGATGTAGCCGCGCCGCACGTGGCCGTCGCGCATGAGCAGGTTCACGACGAACTTCACGGTGTTGATGGCTATGGCGAAACAGAGGCCCTGCGCGGGCAGGATGGTGGCTGTGTTCACGCCCACGACTTCGCCGCGCGAGTTCACGAGCGGGCCGCCGGAGTTGCCCGGATTCAACGCCGCGTCGGTCTGGATGATGTTGTCCATGAGCCGCCCGGAGTAAGCCCGCAGGGAGCGGCCGACCGCGCTGACGACGCCGGCCGTGACGGTGCGCTGGAACCCATAAGGGCTGCCGATGGCGACGACGAGCTGGCCGACCAGGAGATCATCCGAATCGCCCAGCGCGGCCGGCAGCAGGCCATCCGCGGCGATGCGGATGACGCCGATGTCGGTATCCGGGTCGTCGCCGATGAGGGTGGCGGACGATTTGCGCCCGTCCGCGAGCGTGACCGTGAGCTTCGAGGCGCCGTGGACGACGTGGCTGTTTGTGATGACAAAACCGTCCGGGGTGAGGATGAAGCCCGAGCCGCTGCCATGCGACTCGCCGCCGCCGTTGCTGCCGTTCGTGGTCGGCTTGCCGTTCCGGGTCTGCGTGACCTCGATATTGACGACCGAGGGGCTGATCTTCCCGGCGGAGCCGACGACGGCGTTCGAATAGGCGTCGAGCAGGGCCGCTTCGGAAGTCGCGAAACGGGGGCTGTCGGGAAAATCCCCGTTCCGCACCCCTTCATCGAGGAGGGGTCTGAAAATGGTGTCCATGAATCAATTTGAGACGTTTTTCAGAAATGGCAAATAGCGGGGCCGCGAGCCCGGGCCGCTCTCACTTTTCTCTCGCGAGGTAAGCGCGCGCCAGCTCCCGGCGGCTGAACTTCCCCCGCTCGTTGGAGGGAATCTCTTCGACCAGCCAGATATCTTTCGGCACCTGCCACGCGCCGAGCGCCGCACGGCAAAAGCGCAGGAGCTCAGGCACGGCCAGCGTGCGATCCCCCGCGACGCAGGCGACCGGCTCTTCGTTTCGAAACGCGGAGGCGACTCCGAAAACAACGGCCTGGCGCACCCCGGGGAAACCGGCGAGGCGCGCCTCCACCTCCAGGGGATTCAGCTTCCGGCCCGCCACGTTGATGATGTCGCAAACCCGCCCCGCCAGCGCCATCCCCTTCCTGGATATCTCGACGAGGTCGGTGGGAAAGAAATGCCCGTTCCCAAGGGTCGAGGGGTCATGCACGGGGAAGTAGCCGTCGCCGACCGCGGCGCTCGCGACCCGGATGAGCGAGGGGCCGGTCGCTTCCAGCGGCGTCACTTCCACGTTGCGCATCGGCGCGCCCGCGAAATTGTCTTCATACTCGGTGGATTCGGAGCCGTCGTAGGCGATGCCGCCGCATTCGGACGCGCCGTAAAAGGAATGCACCTTGCGCTGGAACCTTTCCGTGAAGTTGCGCGCCGTGGTCGCGGAAAGCGGGCCGCCCGCGGAGACGCACAGTCGCAGGGAGGGCAGCGGCGGTATGTTCTCCATCGCCGCGAACGCCTGGTAAAAAACGGGCGTGCCTGGCAGCACGCTCGCCCCGGTGCGGGCGAGGCCGGAGAGAATGGCCCGCGGCAGGCGGTCCTCGGAGACTACGAACGGAATGCCGCGGCAGAGGAGCGGGGTAATGAGGTTGCTGAATCCGTACGAATGCGAAAACGGGATGACGCCAAAATTCAGGTCGGAGGCCGTGAGGCCCATCGTATCGCAGATGTTGTCGCAATCGGCGATGAGATGGCGCATCTGGAAACGGATCGCGCGCGGCTCGGCCGTGGTGCCCGAGGTGAGCTTCAGGAATTCGGTCGAAGCCGGGCTGGGGCTGGAGGGCGCGAGCGTCGAAAAACCAACGGTGTCGTTCCCCTCACCCGCCTCGACCACGCAGGCCGCGCCGCAGGTTTCAAGCGCCGAGGCCCGTTCGCCGCTGCCGAGATGTCCGCCCAAAGGCAGAGGGATCAAGCCCCTCCGCACGCAGGCGAGCAGGAGGGCGGGCCACGACGGGTGATTGCCTATCTGGATCGCGATGACGCTCCCCGGAGCATAGCCTTCGAGGCTCCGGCCGAGATTTCCCGACTCGGCCTCGATGTCCGGGAACGTCCGCAATATTTCGCGATCGGCCGCGTAGATCGCCGGTTCCGCGTGTCGGGAAGCGAGCGTGCACTGCCAGCGCCGGAGGAGCAGCGGCCCCGCGCCGCCGTTTTCATTTGCAGACATGGGCGAGAGGGTCTAGGTTGTCGATCCAGCCATGAAAGCAGATATTCATCCCAACTACATCGAGTCGATCATGTCCTGCGCATGCGGGACAGTCTATAAAACGCGCTCGACGAAGAAAGAAATCCGCATCGGCATCTGCGCGGCGTGCCACCCGTTCTTCACGGGCGAGCAGAAGTTCGTGGATACCGCGGGCCGGGTGGAGAAATTCGCCCGCCGCTACGGCAGCACGAAGGCCGTCCGCGCCGTCCGCAAGGGCGCCTAGATCGCCCGCGGCTTCAGCCCGGGGCTCGTTCCGTACGCCGGCTTGCATGCGTGATGGGAGGCTTCCATGGACTTCGACCCTCTCATCCAGAAAAAGGCCGACCGCTTCCGCGAGCTCGAGGCCGAGATCTCCTCGCCCGCCGTCTTTGAGAACCCGGCCAAGGCCCGCGAACTCCTGCGCGAACACGCGCGGCTGAAAGAACTGCTCGCGCAACACGCGCAGTTCGAGAAGGCAAGGGCCGAGCTGCGCGAGAACCAGGCCCTGGCGAAGTCCGACGACGCCGAGATGGCCGAGATGGCCCGCGCGGAAATCCCGGCGCTCGAAAAAAAGATCGCGGACACCGAACGCGGCATCCAGCTCGCGCTGCTTCCGCCGGAGACCGGGGAGGACCGGGACGCCATCGTGGAAATACGCGCGGGCACCGGCGGCAACGAGGCGGCGCTCTTTGCGGCGGACCTGCACCGGATGTACACCCGCTACGCGGAGACGCGCGGCTGGAAGGTCGAGCAGATGGAGGCGAGCCCTTCCGAGCTCGGCGGATTCAGGGACGTGATCTTCCGTCTCGCGGGCGACTCGGTTTTCCGCCAGATCCGTTACGAGAGCGGCGTGCATCGCGTCCAGCGCGTGCCGGCGACCGAAGCGCAGGGGCGCATCCATACTTCCACCGCCACGGTGGCGGTGTTGCCGGAGGCGGAGGAGGTGGACTTCGAGCTGCGGCCGGAAGATTTGCGGATCGAGGTCTGCCGCGCGGGCGGCCCGGGCGGCCAGGGCGTGAACACCACCGACTCCGCGGTGCAGGTGATGTACATCCCGACCGGACGGATCGTCCGGTGCCAGGACGGGCGCAGCCAGCAGAAGAACAAGGAAAAGGCGTTGAAAATCCTGCGCTCGCGGTTGCTGGAGGACAAGCAGCAGGAGGAAGCCGCCAAATACTCGGCGCAACGGCGCAGCCTCATCGGCTCGGGCGGCCGCGAGGAAAAGGTGCGCACCTACAACTACGCGCAGAACCGCGTCACCGACCACCGGGTGGGGATCACGCTATACAACCTGGATCGGTTCATCGAAGGCGACATCGACGAAATGGTGGAAGCGCTTCAGACCAGCGACATGGAACAGCGCCTCAAAGAGGCCGACGGAAAGTCGGATTGATCCCCCCCGCGCGCCCGCGGCGGACTCGCAACGAAGCGTCATCGGGGACACGGCTGCAGGTGGTCGAGGTGCTCCCTCTGCCTCCCGCCTAAAATTCTCCGCTATGCAACCAACCCAGCCAACGGAGATTTGATGCCGGCGCCTCCGGGGACGAAATTCACCCCGGGACAGAATGACTTTTCGGAGAATAAATTGGCGGGATCGCACCGGAATCCAGGCGGATCGCACTGAATCGCGGCCAATCCGGCCGAATCGCACCGAATCCGACTACTCAAAATTTCCATCGACCACCGGCGAGCCGCGTCCCCGCGTTCTACGCCCACTCGATCTCTACCCGGCATTTCTGGGCGAAGCGGTCGTGATAGAAGAGCTCCTTGTTCTTGCAACCATACTCGTGCAGGAGCCGGGTGACCTTGACGTCGATGCAGCAATACTCGGCGATGTCGAGGAGGCGGCCTTCACGCCACCAGCGGATGGCTTCCATGCCGTCGCCGCTCTTGCCCGCGCCGATGGTGGCCTTGGCGAGGGCGTCGAGCGCGAGCTTGTGGCCGAGTTTTTGCTCGATCTCGACCATGAGGTCGAGGGTCGGGACGTGGTGCTTGAGGTCGAGGATGGTGTAGCCCATGAGGACTTCGTAGTCGAAATTGATGACGTTGAAACCGATGACGAGGTCGGCCTTCAGGAGTTGCTCGACGAGCTCGTTCACCCGCTTTTCGTCGAAGATGCGGTAATGGCCCGTCGCAGTGCTGTAGGTGACCCCGAGCGACATCCCCATGCCTTGCTTGCGCTCCCAGCCGCCGGCGTCGTTGGCCGTGCGTTGCGTTTCGAGGTCGAAATAGACGATGTTCCGGGGAGGCATCCTGGAATTTTATAGAGCACCGGGTTCGCGCTTTCAAAACATACCGCAATGAGTTTGCTGACACGGGACTACGATTTCGAGCTGCCGGATGCGTTGATCGCGCGCCGACCCGCGGCGCGGCGCGAGGATGCCCGGATGATGATCCTGGATCGGAGCCGGCAGTCGATCGAGCACGGGCGGTTCGCGGATTTCCCCGCGCAGATACGGGACGGAGACCTCGTGGTGTTGAACGACACGAAGGTGCTGCCCGCGCGCCTCTTTTCCGACGACGGCCGGATGGAGCTGCTGTTGCTGGAGCGACAGCGGGCGACGGTATGGAAATGCCTGGTGCGGCCCGGGCGACGGATGCGAACGGGAAGGACATTTTCGGTGGGGGGAGGCATGGCGGAGATCCTCGAGGTGCTGCCGGAAGGGGAACGGGTGGTCCGCTTTGAAACGGAGCCCGACCTCGAAAAGCTGGGGCGCGTGCCGCTGCCGCCCTACCTCGAACGGGAGAGCGACGCGGAAGACGCGGACCGCTACCAGACGGTGTATTCGCGCAGCCCGGGCGCGGTGGCGGCGCCGACCGCGGGGCTGCATTTCACGCAGGAAATCCTCGCGGCCGTCCCGCACGCGTTCCTTACCCTGCACGTGGGGGCGGGGACGTTCAAGCCGGTGAAAGCAGAGTGCCTGGATGGGCACCGGATGGATTCGGAGCGGTTCTCGGTCCCGGAGGAGGCGGCGGGCGCGATCCGCCGGGCCTCACGAGTGGTCGCGGTCGGAACGACGACGGTGCGCGTGCTGGAACACTGCGCGCAGAGCGAAGGCGGCCTCCGCGCGGGCGAGGGCCGCACGGATATTTTCATCCACCCGCCGTACCAATTTCGCGCGGTGGACGCGCTGTTGACGAATTTTCACCTGCCGAAATCCACGCTGTTGATGCTGGTAAGCGCGTTCGCGGGGAGGGAGTTCACCCTCGAGGCTTACGCCAGGGCGGTCGAGGCGAAGTACCGGTTCTACAGCTACGGGGACTGCATGTTCGTGCGGTGAAACTTTTTCCTCGTCAGCGGCGGAACGCGGCCCTACAAACGCTCTCCCATTCATGTCCGCCCCCATCTTACAGGTCGGGCTGCCCTCGGGCAGCCTCCAGGAAGCGACGTTCGCGCTCTTCGCGAAGGCGGGCTTCAACATCGCGCTGTCCAAGCGCTCGTACAAGCCTTCCGTGGACGACCCCGAAATGGCGATCCGGCTCCTGCGCGCGCAAGAGATAAGCCGCTACGTCGAGCACGGGTTCCTCGATTGCGGGTTAACGGGGCGGGACTGGATCGAGGAAAACGACTCGAAGGTCGAGACCGTGTGCGAGCTGGCCTTCAGCAAGGCAAGCCAGCAGCCGACGCGCTGGGTGCTGGCGGTGCCCGAGAACGTCGGCGATCCGCTCCGTGAAGGATCTGGAGGGCAAACGCATCGCGACGGAGGCCGTGCGGCTGACGAAAAATTTCCTGGAGCGCAACGGCGTGCGGGCCGAGGTCGAATTCAGTTGGGGAGCGACCGAGGTGAAGGTGCCGGACCTGGTGGATGCCATCGTGGACGTGACCGAAACGGGGTCGTCGCTGCGCGCGAACAACCTGCGCATCGTCGAGGTCATCATGGAATCCAGCCCGCGCATCATCGCAAACGCGGCGGCCTGGCGCGACCCGTGGAAGAAGAGCAAGATCGAGCGGCTGGTGCTGCTGGTAAAAGGCGCGCACACGGCGCGGGACAAGGTGGGGCTGAAGATGAATATTCAGCAAATCCAGTTGAACAATCTCCTTGAGGCGTTACCATCCCTGCGCAACCCCACGGTTTCGCCTCTTGCACAGGCTGGCTGGGTTGCGGTAGAAACGATCATCGATGAAAAAGTCGTGAGGGAGATTATCCCGCAGTTGAAGTCTCTCGGCGCGGAAGGGATCATCGAATACCCCCTCAACAAAGTGGTTTATTGAAGTTTGAAAGTTCCGAATGGGTTCACTCAAGAAAAGACGAAAAGCAAAAATAGCGAAGCATAAAAGACGGAAAAGGATGAAGGAGAACCGTCACAAGAAGCGGTTGCGCTACAAGTCTTAGCCATTACATTAGGCGATGAACTCATCTTGGCCGGGGGGCTTGCCTGGAAGAAGCAAGTGGCGCCAATGGTTTGTGTGCGGAAGTCTCCTTCTCTGCGGGGCTTCAGCGTTCGGTTCCCGGCACGCGGCGAGCGCCTCCAAGACCGCTAAAACGGCTAAAACGCGGGCCCAGACGCCCCCGTCGGCGGCATCTCCGTTACCGGCGGCCGCGGGCCAGGATTTGCTGTTGACCCCCGACGACGCGCGAAAGGCCGACGCGCTCTCGGCGTACATCGAAGGGTTCATGGCCGAGGACAATGCGGATAACGACCGCATGCTGGCCGACTACCAGAAGGTGCTCGCGCTCGATCCCGGCTACTCGGACCTCGCGGTGAAAGTCGCGGTGGAACTGAGCAAACGGGGTGAGGTCGCGCAGGGCATCGACGTGTTGAAGGACTGCATCAAGGCCTCCCCGAAGGAGCCGATGAGCTACCTCTTCCTTTCGCAGATTTATTCCAAGGACTTGAAGAAGGTCGATCTCGCGATGAAATACGCGACCCAGGGACTGGAGCTTGCGCCGACAAATTTCGCCTCCTACGCCGCGGTTTACGACATCTTTTACTACAACGGCGAACTCAAGAAGGCCGAGGAGACGCTGGATCGCGCCTCGAAGCTCACCGTGGATGACACCCAGTTCTGGCTCGGGATCGGCCGTCTCTACACGGAGCTCCTGCTCAAGCAGGACGGCTCGGCGGTGCCGCCGGAGACCTTGAAGAAGATGAATGCCGTGTACCGGAAGGCGCTGGCCGCCGGGCGCAGCGACCTGGAGACGAAGGATCGTGTGGCCGAATTCTATTTCAGCTCGCGCCAGTACAAGGACGCGATTCCGTTGCTCAAGGACGTCATCGCCGCCCGCGCGCAGTCCGGCGAGCCGGTCGTCGCGAGCGACCGCAAGATGCTCGCGCAGTGCTACGCGATCAACGGCCAGTTGGATGAAGCCATCGCGGTGCTGGGGCGCGCCATCAAGGAGAGCCCGCTCCAGCCGGAGCTCTACGCGTTGCTCGGGGCGATCTACGAGGACAAGTCAAACACGCAGAGCGCGCTGGACAACTACCAGCAGACCCTGCTTCTGAACCCGGCCGAGTGGCAGAACTACCGGAAGGTGGCCGAACTCCAAGCCGACCTCAAACAGTACGACAAGGCCATCGCCACTCTCGCCGAAGCGAGGGCGAGGTTCCCCGAGCAGCCGCAACTGACCTATGAACTCGCGCTCGCGTTGAGCCTGACAAACAGGCACCAGGAAGCCGTGACCAAGTTCGAGGAGGCGGTGCATGAAGCGGAGAATTACCGCGATGAGATGCTCGACTGGAAGTTCTACTACGAGTACGGAGCGGCGGCGGAACAGGCCGGCCTCTTGGATAAAGCGGCCGACCTTTTGAAAAAATCGATCGAGCTCGACCCGGCCCACGCGGCCGAGGCGTGCAACTACCTGGGTTTTATGTGGGCCGACCGCGGCGAACACCTTGAGGAAGCGGGCGAGCTCATCCAGCGCGCGGTGAGCCTCGACCCGAATAACGGCGCCTATATCGACAGCCTCGGGTGGCTCTACTACAAGAGGGGCGAACCGGAAAAAGCGCTCACCGAACTGCTGAAAGCGGCCCGAACCATCCAGCCTGAGGACGCCGTGGTCTATGAGCACATCGGCGATACCTATATGAAGCTGGGGAATTCTTCGCAGGCCCTGAACTTCTGGCAGAAGGCTGCCGCGCTGGATCGGGACAACAAAGGCGTCGCGGAGAAGATCGAGAACACGCGTCAAAAATTAACGGCGCATTCGGTAGCCGAACCGCTCAAGGGGAACTAGGCCGCGCGCATCAGGGGCCCTACAGGCCAGCCGTCCGGCTTCAGACCTGGCTCAGCTCGGCGTGCATCTTCTCCATGCAGCTCGGGCAGATGCCGTGTGAAACATCGGCGCCGGTCTCCGAGTGGAGATACTCCTCGATCTGGTGCCAGTAATCGCGGTCGTCGCGCACCCGTTTGCAATACATGCAGATCGGGAGCAGCCCTTTGAGTTTCTTCACGTCGGCAAGCGCCGTCTCGAGATCCTGTATCTTGGCCGCCAGCGTCCGCTCGAGGGCGACCACGCGCTGGCCGACCTTCAGCCGCGCCCGCAATTCGTCGGGGTCGAACGGTTTGATGACGTAATCGTCCGCGCCCGCTTCGAGCCCGGCTGCGATCTCCTCCTTCTGGCTTTTGGCCGTCAACAGGACGAGATACACGTAGGAACGGTCCGTTTGGAGCCGGACGCGTTTGCAGACTTCGATGCCGTCCATCTTCGGCATCATCCAATCAATGATCGCCAGGGTCGGCGCGTCTTCGGACTGGAGGATGGCCGTGGCGGCTTCTCCGTCTTCGGCGGTGACAACCTTGAACCCCCAATTCAGGAGATTCCGTTCCAGAAGATGCCGTGACACATAGTGATCCTCCGCGATCAACACACGGTTGGGTTCAGCGCTCATTAAAATACACAACGTGACACACCTCGCAGGAAGCGCAAGCGCCCGGTTTCCGGGCTCTTTCCCTGTCGCCGGGGCCGGGCGGCCTGCGCCGAAGCGGCTTCCGGCCTCGTTCAATCATCCCCGAAAAGCCTTCTCAGGCTGTTCTCGAACCCGGGCATCTTGATTTTCTCGGGCTCCTTCTGCGCCGGAGTCGCCGGCGCTTGGGCCGGAACGAGCCGGGCCAAAACCCGACCGCGGCGGGTGATCTCCACTTCTTCGCCCTGGTCGATCCAGGCCAGGATGCGGGCAAACTCCTGGCGCAATTCGCGGGTGGTCGCTGTCTTCATCGGGCAACCTACAGGACCTTTTCATCGGACGATATTGCTGACCCGCAGTTCGTCGATATCGCCATCCATGTTTCCGATCGTCAGCGTCCAGTTCGACGTCCGGGTGAAATTGAAGTTCGAGGTGCCGCCGGCCACCAGCGACCCGTCCACGTAGCATTGCGCGATCCCGTTTGCGGCCACCGTCAGCTTCAGCGAATGCCACGTCCCTTTGGAGACCGCGGCGTTCCATTGCGCAGAGGTGACGATGGTCGTGGGGCCGCCGTACATGAACGGATTCCCGGGGCTGTCCCATTTGCCATCCTCGATCTCGAGGCAGGAGTCATACGCCTCGTAGAGGGCCACGACGGGGTAGTTCGCCACGCCATACGCTTTGTAGGCGCGCGGGTAGATCATCGCTTCGACGGTCATCGCGCCCGGTTTGCCGGTGGGAGGGAACAGCACCTTCGCCGGGATCGTCACGGCGAGCTGGTCGCCGAGCGCCGAGAAGCGCGCCACCTGGCCGCCGGGATTCGTCATCCAGCCGACGTTGTCTGCGGCCAGCGCCGCATTGCCGCTCCCGGTGAGCTTCAACTGGTTCGGGCCGCTGTCGCTGAAATCGGCGTCGAAATGGTAGAGCGCCAGCGTGTTCGCATCCACGGTGAACGGGCTCGCCCCGGGATTCGACCGCGTCTGAAAGCTGCCCGCGGCCGCGAGGCGCCTCCCGTCCGGCCAGGCCGCCTCCGCTTCCACCCACTGGCTGCCCACGGTGTTTTCAGTGATCGTCCACGTGGTTCCCGAGAACATCGCGGGCTGGGTCGCGGCTTCCCAGACGATTCGGGCCTGGGTGAGATCGAGGCCCGGAGGAGCATTCAGCGTGATAGTGCCCGGCGTGCCGACCGGGACGTATCCGCTCGGGACGGTGAGCGTGGTGAGGGGCGGCGTCCACGGCTGCGACGCCGCGGGCGTCTGCGCAGCGAAGAAGGAGAGGCTCGCGAGGCTCCGCGCGGCGTTGACGGTGATGGCCTCGGCCGTGGTGTTATAGGAATCGCCCCAACGGTCGTAGAACGGAGTGGGCGTCGTGGTCAGCCCGTCGGACATGAACGTGAGGCTGCCCAGGGTGTTGCCGTAGGGGCTGAGATACTGGAAGCCGGTGATGACGTTCCCGATCGGGATGCCCGAGGGCGGCAGGCTCCGTTTGTCGTTCTGCGAAAACTGGTTGACGATGTCCCTCTGCCGCTTCACCCCGATTCCAGTGATGTAGGTCGCGTTCGCCGGGTTGCAGCCGCCTTCAAAATTGAGGTTGGTCATGACGGCATCGATGTAGGCCGCCTTCGGGGCGATCTGGTAGGCCACCGTCATGTCGAATGCCCGTTCGCTCGAGAAATACCAGCCGGCGGACTCGAAGCGTTTGCTGTTCCCGTCAAAGGCGCTCCCGTAGGCGCATTGCTGGGAGCGCGTCAAGGCGTCGTCGCCCGCGGCGGTGATCTGCGCGTCGCACTTCGCGAGATAAGCGGGATCGAGCTGGCTGGCTTGCAGACGCCCGTTTAGCGCCGCAAACGCGTAATCCCGTGCGGCGCAGCCATAGCCTTCGAACAGCCGCCACCAGGACCACCGGAGCGTCGCGGGGTTTGACGGGTCGTACCACGACTCCAGCGTCTGCTGGTAGGACGGGTTCCCGGTCGCCAGGAACATCTCGCACGCGGCCCAGGCCAGTTCGTCGTCGTGCATGAAAACGTCGCCATACTGGGTGATCTGCTGGTAGGCGCCGTTCTTGCCGTATTTGGCGATGGCGGCGTTCAGGAAGTTCCAGCCCGCCTGCGCCTTCTGAAAATAGAGCGCCGCCGCCGCCGGGTATTGCTGTTTAAAAAGCGGCGAGGAGGAGAGCTGCGCCAGAGCCGCGACCGCCGCCGCGGTTCCCGAAGTGTTTTTCGGGAAGACAACCTGCGGATCGCCATTCTGCGGCAGCACATTGCTCTCGTACTTCCGGTTCTCCGGGTAGACGAGGAAATAGAAGCCGCCGTCCGCATCCTGCATCTTGGCGATGAAGTCGCCTTCCACCTTCGCTTCCTGAAGGAGATCGCTCAGCCCGTCGCCGCTCTCCGGGATGCCCAGGTTGTCGAGCGCCCCCGCCCCGGCGAAGTTGTCCGCCGCAAAGACGAGGTAGTGAACGAACTGCGCGCTATCGATGATATACTTGCTGTAGTCCCCCGCGTCATGATGCCCGCCGGAGACGTCCACGGTGCCCGTGTTCACAAAGGGGTAGAGCTGGGTCGCTTCGCTGGTAAGCCGCGGGGCCGTCTCCCGCGAATCGTTTGGGTAGGTGTTGTTATCCGATACTAGATTCGCCCAAGCGGCGGTAAACGACGATTGAGGACTGGGGATAAAGGCGGGAGCGGTGTGGCAGGCCGGATGCGCGTGGCGTGTAAACGGCAACCCGATGTTCGACCCGCACCTCTGGTTATATATACCCAAGGCGTACGCCCGCGCGTAACCCATGACCAGACTGTCGTCTATGGAGAACGGGAGCGAGCCGCCCATGCCGGGAACGACCAGTTGGTATTTCCCGGGCGTCGCGAAGCTGCTAAAGTCCGCGACATAGACATTTTGATACGGCGTCGGTGTGTAGGTGAACCCGACATCGGGATTAAGGACCAGCGGGCCTTGAAAGACGCTCTGCCCCGTTGCAACGCTGACTATGGAAAACGTTGTACCGCTTATCTTCATCTCCCCCATACTGCCTAGATAGCTGCCCACCATCGCCTTCTTGGGAAGCGCGGTCGTATATCCCTCCTGGTTCACGTGGATCGCCGGGCTGTAGCGCAGGGGATCGGCGATGCAGGAGAACGAGGTCGCCGCCGGCCAGAGCGTGCCGTCGGGATTCGTGACCGTTACGGTCTGCCCATCGGCAACCGGTGTATCGAGGACAAGGTAAAGATGATTCTCCACAATCAGGTCCCAGAACGCCAGGGGCGCATAGAGCGGTCTCCGCTTGAAGCCGGACGACAACACATTCGCCGACTGACCGTCTATCTGGATGGAAAACTCTGAGGGTGGCGGGAGTTGCAGAGTCCCTGAGGTGACAAAGTTCCACGACGTGACGGTAGTCCCGCTTCCCGCCGGCTGGGTGTTGATGAGCGCCAGGTCCAGTAACGTCGGCGACAGGATATGCAGCGCGTTATCGCCGAGCGCCGGGAGGCGGAGCGCGATGTCATCGACATTTTGCTGGCCCGCCTGCGAGGCGAGAGGTTGTGAGAGGATGAGCAGAGTTGCGAACAGGGGGGGTAGTGTTTTCATAGCTTCGGCTTCCGTGGGAAATTTTGGGCCGCGGCTGCCCGATGGTCAAGAATTTCCGAATCTATTTTCCGGCGTGTTGCTATATTTTACTTAGTATGTATACAACTCGCACTAGTAATATGGTTTCTTTAGTTAGTTGCTTAGATACTAGTTACCATTGTTTTTCATCTTGCCTGTACGACCGATCCGGGCTAAACATCCTCATCAAATTATTATGAATGGATTGTCCCCTTTGCACCAGACTAAGCCCGGTCCCGTTTGCAACCCCGGAGAATTCGCTTTCGCGGCGATGGCACTCGATCACGCGCACATCTATGGGCAATGCGAGGGGTTGATCGAGGCCGGCGCCGAGCTGCGGCTTGTCCACGATCCCGATCCCGCGAAGATCCGCGACTTTTGCGCGGCGTTCCCGGGGGTGAAGGTCGCGGAGCGCCAGGAGGATATCCTGGACGATCCCGACATTCGTCTCGTCGCCGCGGCCGCCGTTCCCTGCAACCGAGGCCCGCTCGGGCTGAGGGTGATGGAGGCGGGTAAGGATTACTTCACGGACAAGACGCCGTTCACCTCGCTAGGGCAGCTGGAAGCGGCTCGTAAAATGACGGCGGCAACGGGGCGAAAATACATGGTCTATTTCAGCGAACGCCTGCACTCCGAATGCGCGGTCTTCGCCGGTCGTTTGATCCAGGATGGGGTGATCGGCCGCGTCCTGCAGGTGCTCGGCTTGGGCCCGCACCGGCTGCAGGCGGCGAACCGCCCTGGGTGGTTTTTCGACAAGGAGCGATTTGGCGGCATCCTGTGCGACATCGGCAGCCACCAGGTGGAACAATTCCTGGCATACACCGGCGCGTCGGATGCGCAAGTGGCTTACTCCGCCGTCGCGAACTACGGCCACAAGGAGCACCCCGGGTTTGAGGACTTCGGCGAGGCAAACCTGGTCGCGGACAACGGCTCCGCCAACTACTTCCGCGTGGACTGGTTCACCCCGGACGGGCTCCGCACCTGGGGGGACGGGCGCACGATCATCCTCGGTGAAAAGGGGACCATCGAACTCCGCAAATACATCGACATCGCCCGCGACGCGGAGGGCGACCAGGTGTATGTCGTTACGGGGGAGGACGAACAGCACCTCTCCGTCCACGGGAAAGTCGGCTACCCGTTTTTCGGCCGGCTCATCCTCGATTGCCTGAACCGGACGGAGACCGCGATGACGCAGGCGCATGCCTTCAAGGCGGCCGAGCTTTGCCTCAAGGCGCAGGAAGCGGCCCGTCGGCTGGAGTAGCCCTATTTGCCGGCGCCCCAGGTGCGCTGAAAGTAATCCACCCGGCCGGAACCGACATGATAGGATTCATAGTCGCCGGGGTTCTTCTGGTAATATTTCTGGTGGTGTTCTTCCGCGGGCCAGAACCTCATCGCCGGAAGAACGACCGTGGCAATGGGCTTGCTGAACTTGCCGGACTTCGCCAGCCGATCCTTGGAAGCCTCGGCCAGCTTCCTCTGGTCGTCGTTAAAGCAATAGATCGCCGTCGTGTATTGGTGGTCGTGGTCGGAGAACTGGCCGTCCGTCTGCGTCGGATTGATGTGATGCCAGAAAACGTCCAGCAGTTCGTCATACGTGACCTTCGACGGGTCGAAAGTGACTTTGATCGACTCCCGGTACCCGGTCTCGCCGGTTGAAACCAACTGGTAGGTGGGGTTCGGCTCCGTGCCGCCGGTGTAGCCCACGGTCGTCATCGTCACGCCCTTGACCTTGTCGTAGGGATCTTGCGCGCACCAGAAACAGCCCATCGAAAAGATGGCGGTCTGGAGGCCGGAAGCCGGCGCGGCGGGGGTTTCATCCGCCGCGCGCCCCGGAACGGCGGAAAATACGGCGAGGGCGGCTGCGAGGAACAGGGAGGGTAGTTTCATCGATGAGTAAGACAATCCGGCGGGCGTTTTGTTCCATCTAAATCGCGGGCGGGGCCTTGTTTGCGCGCTCGCTTGTCCGGGGCCGGGCTTGCGGAGCATGGCCTCGGGGGTTAAAATTGATGCATGTCGTGGTTTTCCCCCATTCCACAGGCGCGGTTCGATTCCTATGCCGCGGCCCATCTCCTTTGGCGTGCCGGGTTTGGAGGCACGTGGGAGGAGGCGGAGGCGCTCGGCCGGCTCGGACTGAAAAACGCCGTGGACAAGCTGGTGGACTTTCCGGCTGCGGAGGCGACTCCCGAACCGGACTTCGTGGCGCTCCCGGAAGCCGTGGAAAACGGCCTCACCAAGGCGGCGCGGGCCTCGGCATTCAAAAAAATCCGGGAGGAAGAGGGCGACCAGATCAAGGATTTGAAGTTCTGGTGGCTGAGCCGGATGCTGACGACCGCGCGGCCCCTGGAAGAAAAGATGACCCTCTTCTGGCATTCGCACTTTGCCAGTTCCTTCAACGAGAAAATCCAGGCCTGCTACCCGATGTGGGTGCAGAACGAGACGTTTCGCCAGCACGCCCTGGCCCCTTTCCCGGTCCTGCTCGGGAAGGTGATCCGCGATCCCGCGATGCTCGTCTGGCTGGACAACGCCGAGAGCCGGGGCGAGCGCCCGAACGAGAATTTTGCGCGGGAGCTGATGGAGCTTTTCACCCTCGGCGTCGGCAACTACGGCGAGAGCGACGTGAAGGCAGGCGCGCGATCGCTCACCGGCTACACGGTGGATCGCGGGACATGGACGTTCCACTTCCAGCCCGACTGGCACGATGCCGGCGAGAAGACATACTTGAAGCAGACCGGGGCATGGAACGGCGACGACGTGGTGCGCATCCTCACCGGCCAGGAGGCGTGCGCGCGATTCATGGCGCGCAAATACCTCGAATTCTTCGTCTATCAAAATCCCGAGCCGGACTTGCTGGACGCCGCGGCTGCGCTCTACCGCTCGGTGGGGTGCGCGCCGAAGCCGTTCCTGCACGCGCTCTTCCAGTCGGAGGTGTTCTACTCGGCCAAGGCCATGGATGCCATCGTGAAAAGCCCGGTGGTGCTCGCCATCGGCGCGTTGAAGGCGATGCGCGTGCCGGTTCCCGAGAAGGAGGTGCTCGCGGATGCGCTTCGGCTCATGGGCCAGGACCTTTTTTTCCCGCCGGATGTGAACGGCTGGCCGGGCGGCATGGCCTGGATCAACTCGAACATGCTCTTGATGCGCTATAATTTCGCGAACTTCCTCCTGAACGGGGTGAGCGTCGGCGACTTCAAGATGTTCAACAGGAAGACCGCCGCGCAGGGCGAGAGACGCCGTGAATTCGTCGAACACCAGCGCGACGACGACGTGATCGCCTGGAAACCGCGCGCGCAGCTCCGCGAGCTCGGAGTGGATCGCGGGATGATGACGACCGCCGACGTCGTGGACTATTACATCCGCGATTTTCTCCAGCGCAAGATGCCGACGGACTTGCACCGCCAGTTCGAGGATTTCCTGGAGACGGACGCCGCGGGCGGCCACCGCAGCTTCAGCATGGAGGACTCGAACTTCGACGAGCGCGTGCGCGGGCTGGCACATTTGATTATGAGCAGCCCGGATTATCAGCTATGCTGACCCTGCCCCTCCCATGAAACGCTTTCTCCAGACCAGGCGCGAATTCCTCTCCACCGGCCTCAAGGGGCTCGGGCTCATCGCGGCGGGCGGTTACGTCCCCGCCTTCGTGGCGCGCACGGCGCGGGCGACGGGCTCGGAGACGGATGCTAACATCCTGGTCGTCATCCAGCTCAGCGGCGGCAACGACGGGCTGAACACGGTCATCCCGTTCGCGGACGATCTTTACCACAAGGCGCGGCCCACCCTCGGGATGAGCGCATCGCAGGTGCTGAAGCTGAACGACCACCTCGGCCTCCACCCGGAGCTCGCGCCGCTCAGGGGCGCGTTCGACGCGGGCGAGATGGCCGTCATCGAAAACGTCGGATATCCGAATCCGAATCGGTCGCACTTCCGGTCGATGGAGATCTGGCACACCGCCGGCGACTCCGAAGGGCCGCGGGAGATCACCGGCTGGCTCGGCCGCTATTTCGATGCCCAGTGCCGCGGCGCCGACCCCACAACGCTCGCGAAGAGCGGGGATATGGGGATCAGCATCGGCAAGGTCATGCCGCAGTCTTTCCGGAATTGGTCGAACGTCGGCATCGCGGTGGACAACCCGGAGACCTTCCAGTGGAACGCGAGCGGCGAGACCGTCGGCCTCGCGAAGGCCCAGGAAGCGATCTTCGCGCGGCTGAACCAGCCCGGGAGCGCCGCCGACGCCATGCGCGGAACCGGCCTGGAAGGTCTCGGAGGCATCGCCGGCGCCGAACCCGAGACGCTCGATTTCCTCAAGCACACCGCCATGAACGCCATCCTCTCGGGCGACCGCATCCGGAGCGCGCTGGCGAAGAAAGCCGCGCATGCGGCCTACCCCGATTCCGAGCTCGGCAACCAGTTGCAGATGATCTCCAAGCTCATCGCCGCGAACTTCGGCACGCGCGTCTATTATGCCCACCAGGGCGGGTTCGACACGCATTCGGCGCAGGCGGGCACCCATGGCCGGCTGCTGCGGGACGTGGCGGGAAGCGTCCGTGCGTTCCGCGCGGAACTTCGGGCCCATGGAAACTCGAGCCGCGTGTTGGTGCTGGCCTTCAGCGAGTTCGGCCGGCGCGTCGCTGAGAACGGCAGCCAGGGCACCGACCACGGAGCCGCAGCGCCCATGTTCCTCTTCGCCGACAAGCTGAAGGCGGGCGTCCACGGCAACCCTCCCGACCTCAAGAACCTGGTGGACGGCGATGTCCCGCATGAGGTCGATTTCCGCCAGGTCTATGCCTCCGTGCTCGAAGACTGGCTTGGAACCAGCGGCGAAGCGGTGCTCAAGCGAAAGTTCGCGAAGGCTTCGGTCATCTGAGCGGCAGCGCCTCTCCGTTCTCATTACAGCGCGCCCTCGCGCTTAACGTCCGCCTTCGTGCCGGGCGGTGAAGAACCGAGGAAGCGCTGATACAGGAACGACGCGAGGATCGCGATCACCGCGACGGCGATGAACGCGCCGACGCGGTAGAGCTGGTCGAGTTCGGCGAGGTCATGCACGAAGAGCTTCAGGAGGGTCGCGCCGAGAAGGCCGAGGCCTCCGTAACGGATCGCCGCCGCCCTCCTCCGGATGCCAATGATGAGCAGCACGAGCGCAAACAGCGCCCACGCGATGCTGTACGCCATGTCGCGCGCGAAATTGCCGGAGAACTGGAAGATGAGCGTCTCGCCCGGCGTTTCGAAGTAATCCGCGATCTCGATATTGAGCAGCAGGAACGCGAGCACCGTTCCCAGCGTGTTCAGCCAGACCCTCGGATCGAACATCCCCTTCCGGCGAAGCGGAAGCAGGCTCGCCCCCGCGAAGAGCGCAACGCTCACCACACCGTAAGCATAGAGATACCAGTTGAAGATCGGCGTCGCCGCGCGCGGGTGGTACCCGAGCACAGCCGGGTTCAGCGCGAGGCGTGCGAACGCCGCGGTCAACAAGCCCGCACCAGCCACGGGCAGCCACGGGTGCCGCACCCGGCGCGCGAGCCAGCAGAGCGCGGCCCCTTCCAAAGCCCACCCGAGCGTGACCCATTCGCGGTGGAACTGGACGGGGAATATAGCCGTGATGAAAAAGAGCGCCGCGCCTCCGAAAGCGGCGAGCTGCGCTTCGCGCGCCGGGTTCTCCGGTTCCGACCACGAAGCGAGGAACCCCATCCCCAGCAGCGGAGGGACGGCCAGCGCCGCGGGCAGCAGCCCAGGCGCGATGTCCTGGTAAAGAGGGCGAAAGACTTCGTAGATCATGTAGAAGTGAAGCGGCCCGGCCAGCGCCGCGACCGCCCACACGCCGCTCCTCCCGGCGAACTTCCGGTAAAATAGAAACGGGAAGACGCTGAAGAGCGCGTAGAAGGCGAGGAACCAGACCAAAGCCGTGTGGACAGGCGAATTGCTCACGCGATACCGCTCAAAATACCATGCGTTTTCCAGGGCGAGCGCCGCCAGCAGGCCCGCGAGCGCGGCCACGAATCCGCCGCCAACCAACGCCAGAGCGAGAAACCCGACTTCCAGAAGAAGGGCGTAACCGAACACGAGGGAGACCCGGCTTTCCAGCTCGGGGAACCCTGTGAAATAAACGGCGGACGCCATCGCGGCCAGGCTCACGCAAAGCGCCGCGGCCGCGAACTTCCCACGGCGCTTGCCCGCCCAGGCGGAGGCGGCGAGGAAGAGCGCCTCCATGCCGGCAAAGACAGCCATGGCTACAAACACCCGATCGTTCGACGCGTAATGTCCCGCGACGAAGAACGCCGCGACCCATAACGCCTGCAGGAGCAAGGTTCCCGCAGCACCAAGCAGCGGCAACACGTCCCATTTCCGGCTCCGGGCGATCGATAGCAGCCCGGCGTCCAGCAGCGCCACGTACGCAAAGAGCACCCCGGGGTTATCCTGGCCGGTATGGAGGACGATGGGCGTGAGGAACCCGCCGAAGACGCCGAGGATCGCAACGGCCATCGCGCCGAGCCTCACCGCCAGAAAGAATGCGAGCGCGGTGATGAGGGTCATCAGCGACAGGGTCGGGATCAACCCGAACAGCGCGAAGTGGTAGTAGGCGCGGCACGCGAACGTCACCGCGTAGAGGACGAGGAGCCCGGTGCCGCACAGCGTCTGCGAGGTGACGGCGCTGTCGGCGCGCCCCAGCAGCAGTCCGCCCCCGACCAGCGCGAGCCCCACGAGAAACCCGATGGCCGCGCGCATCTCGGGCGGGATGAGGTTGTGCTCGAAGGAGTACTTCAGGAAGAACGCGATGCCGAGGAAGAAGGCGAGGCCGCCGATCCACGCGAACAGCTTGACGCCCATGAATTGCTCCCAATCCTGCGCGGCGCGCCCCGGCGGAGGCGTGGGGGAAACCGGGAGCGGAGGCGGGGCGTGCCCGGCGGGCGCTGGAGGCGCCGGCGGCGACCCTGCCTGCCCTTTCAGCAGCCGCATCGCCTCCTCAAGGGCCGCGAGGCGTCCGGCCACTTCGTCCGCGCGCTGCCTGGCGCGCAGGGAGAGCAGCAGGGAGATGGCGGGCAGGCCTATGGCGCCGGCCAAAAGGACGGGAGACGGCATTCCTGAAAGCTTAACCTCGGCGGCCTTCATTGCGATGAATAATGCCCGGCATAACCCGCGGCGCCGGGCCATCTTTCTGGCATTGAACCTCTTGCGGCATTTGCTTACGCTGTCCCAAATGACCGACCGGGCTCACCCTTTCGAGAACGACGTCGTCTTCGATCCCCGGGAAGCCGAGCAGCCCGTGCCCGGCCTCAACGACCGCGCGCTCGCCACCCTCCTGCGCCGCTTCACACGCCTCGAGGCGGAGCCGCACCCGCGCCGTTACCGCATGAACATGAAGGCGCAGCTCCTGCTCTCCGCCGAGCCGGGCTACGGCAAGACGCACCTCATCGGGCGGCTTTTCCGCGGGGTGCACGGGCGGGCCACGCAGATTTACCTGCGGCCGTTCCAGGAGCCGGGCTCCGCCTGGCGTTCCATCCTCGAAAAGACGGTGCAGGAGCTCAACAGGCCGGACGACCCGGCCATCAGCGTGCGGCGTTCGGTTCGTCCGACCCAGCTCGATTCCTTCGCCGAGGGAGTCATCGGCTTCCTCCTGGCGGAGTTGATCGAGAAGGAGATCGTCGGCGGCGATTACGGGCCGGACCTCGTGCGCGAACTCCGGGTCAATCCGGACGCCGCGTTCAGCCAGGAGGGCGCCCATTTCCTTCGCGACTGGATGCGGGATGAATCCGATTTCCTGGTGTCCCTGTTCGTCGAGGAACTCGGCGTCCTCGACGTGCCGCTGCACGCCCCCTCCGCGCTCTGGCTTTCCAAGCTTACGGCCTACTGCTTCGGCGAGGGCGGCAGGGAGCAGCGCGAGGCATGCCTGGAATGGTTCAAGGGCGGTGACGCCGCCTCCGGCTCGAAGCCCGGCAACGCCACGGCATTCGCACGGCTTCAAGATTTCCTGGTGCTCGCGGGCCTGTGCAAGCCGTTCGTGTTCTGCTTCGACCAGATCGAGCTGCTGGCGGACAACCCGGAGCTTGGCGCGGAGTTCGGAGTGGTGGTGGATGAGCTGGTCACATTCGGCCTGAACCACATGGTCGTCGTCGCCGCGAACATCGAGCCGTGGAAAGCCGTGATGGAGCAGAAATTCCAGACCGCGTTCCGGGACCGCTTCAGCGACCCCATCACCCTGGAAGCCATCCGCCAGCCGCAGGCGCTGGAGCTGGCGCGGCGCCGCCTCGCGAACGTGGGGCGCACCGAGGAGGAGATCGCCAGGTTCTGCGACCCCGCCTGGCTGGACGGCGTTTTCCGCCAGGAACGGCCCCTGGCCGTCCGCGACTTCATCCGGCTCTGCGCGAAGCGCATGGCGGAGCTGGAAGGCGTGCCGGAGTGACAGGCGGCCCTCAGGATTTCGCCGCGATCATCCCGGTGCTGCGGGCGTAATTGAAGAGGCCGCCCGCTTCGATGACGGGGCGCACCTCGCCCAGCGGCTTGAGCTGGTACACGTTGCCGTGGGCGGTGAGGGTGTCCGCATCGAAGTCCAGGGTCGCCTCGTCGCCCGTCTTCAGGATGTCCGGCAGGCGCTCGACGGATTCGTACGGGTAGAGCTCGCCCGTGGCGACGCTGTTGCGGAAGAAGATGCGCGCGTAGGATTGCGCGATGACGGCCTGCACGCCCGCCGCGCCCAGGGCGATGGGGGCGTGTTCGCGCGAGCTGCCGCACCCGAAGTTCCGGCCGGCGATGACGATCTGGTACGGCGTCTTGGTGCTCTCGGGCGAGACGAAATCATCGGGATAGAGGTCATCCGGCAGGCCGATGAGGGCGAACGAACCGAGCTTCTCGTACTCCTCGGGGATCGTGGGGACGAGCGTGAGGTACTGGGCGGGGATGATCTGGTCCGTGTCGATGTTGTCGGTCACGACGAAGACTTTGCTGGTCAGTTTATTGGGCATAACTAGTAACGGAACGTGGGCGGAGGCGCGCCGGCCGGCAGCGCCATGTCGTTGGGCTGGGTAAAATCGGGCGGCGGCAAGGTGGGATTCCCCCGCATCCTCCCCCGCGATTTCAAGGGCGGCAGGTCGGGCGCGGCCGGGGGCGCCGGGCCGATGTCGTCGGTCGAGACGTAGCCGACCTTGCCGGCATCCGTCCGCACCTGGCTGAAGCCGAACTCCCGGCGCAGCAGGGTGAGCGGCTGGCCGGCGGAGAGGCTGAAGTCCGGCGTGGGCTGCGAAGGCCCGTAGCGGTAAAAGGGCGTCCGGCTCGCGATGACGACGTATCGGTCCGTGGCCGGGCCGGCGGCCTTGGCGGGCGGGAAGAGGGCGCACCCGGAGGTAAGCAACATCGGAAAAATAAGGCAGATGCTCCGCGCGTTCACACCAGGCGGAACACTAGCCGAGATACTCGCGCGGATCGGTGATCCTGCCCGTGAGCGCGGAAGCGGCCACGGTATAGGGGCTCGCGAGGTACACCTGCGATTCCTTGCTGCCCATGCGGCCGGGGAAATTGCGGTTCGTAGCGCTGATGCATTTCATCGGGGTATTCATCCTGCCGAAAGTGTCCAGCGGGCCGCCGAGGCAGGCTGCGCAGGAGGCGTTCTCCGTCATGGTGACGCCGGCCGCGACGAGGATATCCCACACCGAGCCGTTGCGCCACCGGGTGTTCTTCAACTCGTCCACCACGTCGGGCGTGGCCGGGACGCCGAAGGTGTCGATCTTCACGGACTTGCCGCGGACGATCTCGGCGAAGGCGAGGAAATCCGAGGTCTTCCCGCCGGTGCACGAGCCGATGTAGGCGCGATCCAGCGAGATGTTTCCCAGGTTCTTCGCAAGCTGGCGATTGCCCGGGTCCGGGTGCATCGCGACCGTCGGCTCGAGCTCCGAGATGTCGTAGGTCCTGTCGAAGCAGAAGCTCTGGTCGCGGTCGAGCTCGACCGGCTCGTAGTCGGACTTCGTGCCGTTGGCCGCGGTGCGTTCGTTCACGTAATCGAAGGTCGTCTTGTCCGCGGGGAAGATGCCGTTCTTCCCGCCGGCCTCGATGGCCATGTTGGCGATGGTCATCCTGTCGTCCATGCCCATGGCCGACGCGGCGGGGCCCTCCCACTGCATGGCGCGATAGGTCGCTCCGTCAAACCCGATGTCGCCGATGACGTGCAGGATGACATCCTTCGCCATGACGCCGGGCTGCATCCCGCCTTCGAGCCGGAACCGCATGGTCTCGGGCACCTTGATGAGCAGCTTGCCGGTGCCGAGGATGAACCCCGCGTCGGTGTTGCCGATCCCCGTCGCGAAAAGGCCGAAAGCGCCCGCCATGCACGTGTGCGAGTCGGTGCCGAAAAGGACTTCGCCCGGCCGGGTGTGGCCCTTGCGCGGGAGCGCGGTGTGGCAGACCCCGGCGAAATTCGAGCCGAACTGGCGCTTCAACTGGCCGCGGGAGGCGTCGAATTTCCAATGACCGTCCGGCTCGTCGATGACATCGTAAAAATACGGGAGCCCCTGCTCCTTGACGAAGTCGCGCAGGATATCGACGTTGCGGTTCGAAAGGCTGTCTGCCGTGAAGATGTAGTGGTCGGGGATGATGACGACCTTGGTGCGATCCCACACCTTCGCGTCCTGGCCGAACTCGCGCTTGAAGACCCCGATGGTGCCCGGCCCGCAAACGTCGTGCGTGAGGAGGACATCGACATTCACCCACACATTGTCCCCGGGGCCGACCGCGCTCTTGCCGCTCGCGCGCGCCAGGAGTTTCTCAGTCAAAGTCATAGAAGGGAATACTCTGGCTGCATGGTGGGAAATGCAACCGGTAAAAACCGGAGGCGTGGGCCGGCCCGGCGGCTCCTCCGAGAAAATAGAGGCGGCATTTTGGTGCGATTGGGTGCGATCCGGTGCGATTCACTTTGATTCGCCCTGATCCGGGCGCTGTTTTCCAGCTCGACCCTCCCGCGTAAAGGCGGGATCCGGGATTCCCAATGCCGCTTCTGTGCCACGCGCAAAATCTCGCACGCGCGCCTTCGCGAAGCCAATTCCAGTGGGCCCGGTTGGCTCCATTGCGTGAAATTTTCAGTTTTCAGGAGAAACGTCCCGCGCGAACTGCTCCGGGTCGTCGGGCGAGACGACGACGGTTCGCCCCGCATAACGCAGCACCACGGTGCGGTTCAGGTCGGTCACGAACGCCTGGAAGCGCCCCAGCGGCTTCTTCCAGTAGAGGCCGGTAAAGGAAAAGAACCCGCCGTTGCCGCAGAGGCGGATGCTCCTGCGCATCGCATCCGGCACGAACCGCGCGGATTCCAGGCCCGCCCGGGGCAGGCGCGTATTCCAAAAAGGGCGGTGAACGAGGATGGCATCCGGCGCGAGGGTGTAGCCGCGGACGGTGAAGAGCGCGCACAACGGGATGAGGGAGACCAGCCACCAGCGCATCCAGGGGATGGCAAGGGAGACCACGCGGAGCGGCGCTGGTAGCGGCGGGATAAGGCGCAACGCCCCAAAGGCCATGCCGAGCACGAAGAGCGTGACCAGCACGGAGCTGACGACCAGCGTCCTTCCCCACGGGGCGCCGTAGTGTTTTCCGTCGCGGTTCATCGCACAAAATAGCCGCAATCCCGCCATTTCCCATCCGTGTCGAGCTGGAACGTGACGGTCTCGACGGCTTCCTTCATCTCGGTGAAGGAAGAGTCGAACTGCATCACCACGTATTTGCCGTCCGGCGCGCCCGGCAGCGAAGCGGCGGACTGCGAACGCTTCAGCGTGCGCGTGACGAGGCCGCCCAAGGGCTTGCGCAGGCCGGTGAGCGAGGTCACCCACGCCTCCTGGGTGATCGCCCCCCGGAACAACGCGGAGGCATCCCTCCAGCTTTGCGCGTAGTTGCCTGCATCGATCCCCGCCAGCCAGGCCTGGGCGACCGCGGCGGCCGCACCGGTCGCGGCGTCCACCGCCTGCGGGGGTGCGGAGGGCAAAAGCGCGCCGGCCCCGGGAATGGCGCCCGGCTGCTCAGGAGTCCGGCTGCGGCTCTCCTCCTTTTTCCGGTCGGCCAGATCCATGTCCAGGATGCGGGCGGCGTCTTCGGCTCGGGCGGGCGGCGGGAAGCTGTTTGCCAGGCCGCTTCCCGCATTCGCACCGGGCGCGGCTTTCACGGCAACGGCACGGAACGCCGCTTCCGCCTGGCGCCGCTCCTCCTGCGTACTGGCCTGCATCTGCGCCGCGCGCCCCTCGATTTCGATGCGCCGGATGCCGATCAGGCCGATGACGATCAATGGAAGCAGCACTGAACCCGCTGCCGCTATGCGGCCCGGCAGGTGCTTGCGGCCGAGCAGCCCCATGACGCAGCTCGACGCGAAGCAGGCGACCGCGAGGATCCCCACCAGGTCCTGCGCCCCGGCGGCATTGCCCGCGAGAACGAGCAGGGCCGGCGGCCCGATGATCCCCGCCAGAAAAACGAGCAAGGCGCACTTCGCAAGGAACCGGGTGTCGCCGTCGCCAGCGGCATCCCGGGCGGGCGCGAGCCTGGAAATGATTTCCCACAAGGGCAGGAGAACGCCAGGCAGGACGAGGAAGACGAGGCAGAAAAACGCGGTGAGGGCGATGATAAGCCCCGTCCTGGGCCATGAATAGGCCGCGGGCGTCAACGGGGGCTCCACGACGACGAGGCCGCGTGGGATCGGGAACGCCAGCAGCATCTTCGATACCGGCCCGCCCGCAACTGTCGCTTTCGCCATCGCCGCCCGCGCGGCGGCCACGGCCTCCCCCGGCGAACGGGCGTAGGCGCCGATCCGAACCAGCCGCGTATTCGACACGGGAGTGACAAATACCAATACGCGTTCGCCGGCGCCTTGCAAAACGGACTGAAAAAGACGGGGAACATCCGTGGCCGGCTGCGGGAGTTGCACCATTCCCTGGGCCCTGTACCAGCGCGGCAGGGAGTATGCCACGACCGCCGCGACCGTCATGACGGCCACGGCCGCCAGCAGGAGCCATGCGCCGATCCTGAACAGCCGGTTGCTCCGCCGGGGCGCCGCTTCGGGGGCCGCTCGGGGGGCCGCCGCGTCCTCTTGCACCGTGCCCGCGACGGTCTCGACCCGCGTGCGGAGGACGCTCGCATGCTGCCAGCGAAGTTCAGGGTCCTTTTCCAGGGCGCGCAGGACGATCTCGTCCAGCCGCACGTCCATCTGCGCCTTGGTCGAGGGCGGCGCGATCCGCTGGCCGGGGAGTTCGCCCGTGAGCATCTGGTAAAAGACGACGCCGAGGGCGTAGATGTCCGCGCGGTGGTCAACCCCGGCGGGGTGCGCGAGCTGCTCGGGAGCCATATAGCTCGGGGTGCCGACGACCTTGCCGGCCTCCGTCTCGCCGGCTCCGGCAGGCAGAGCGCTTCCGGCGGGTTCCCGCGCGACGATCTTCGCGACTCCGAAGTCCGCTATCTTCACTTCGCCGGCCTTCGTGAGCAGGATGTTCTCCGGCTTGATGTCGCGGTGGACGACGCCGCGGTCGTGCGCGTACTGGAGCGCCTCGCAGATCTGCGGGACGATGGCCAGCGCCTCCCCTGGCGCGATGCGCCCTCCCTGCAGCACCTGCCGGAGGTTCACGCCATCGACAAATTCCATGAGGAAATAGAACTGGCCGTCGCGGTCGCCAAACTCGTAGAGGGTGACGATGCGAGGGTGGTGCAGCTTTGCGAGCGCCATGGCTTCGCGTTTGAAACGCTCGGCGAAAGCCTCGCCCGCGCTCACGCCCGGCGGCAGGATTTTCAAGGCGGTGAGCCGATCCAGCCCCTTCTGCCTCGCTTTGTAAACCGCGCCCATGCCGCCGCGGCCAAGGAGTTCCATGACCTCCAGTTCCGGGAAACGGGCTTGCAGCTCGGCGGAGGTGGGCGCCACGAACGCGCCGGCGTTCTCCGAGGCGGTCGCAACGGTCCCGGCGCCGAGGCCCGCCGCCAGGAGACAGTCGGGGCAGAGCCCCATGAGGGCGCTCCCTTTCAAGGGTCGGCGGCAGTTTGGACAGGGGATTTCTTCGGCGGTCATGATCTCGGTCTCCATCCTACTCAGAAGGAAACACGGGGGAAGGTTACGCGGCAATTTCAGCCGGGGTGGGCGGAAAGGACTTTTCGCAGGTAGCGCAGTTCCGCGTCCACCTCGGAAGGGTCTTCGAGCGTCTGCGCTATCTCCTCGTGCAAGACCTGGCGGTAGCGGCGACGCAGCCGGTGCACCGTCACCTTCACGTTCGGCTCGCTCAAGCCGAGACGCGCGGCCACTTCCTCGTACCGCAGCGCGGCCTCGCCCGAGGTGATGGCGAAACGCAGCTCTCTGAAGATCGCGCCGCGTCCCGCCGCTTCATATTCCCCGCAGAGACGACCCACCACCGTCTCCAGCAGGGTCAACGCCCATTGCCGCTCGTAACACCGTTCCGGGGTGAGATGATCCACGGGTTCGAGCCTGTACCGCGCTTCGGCCGATTCCAGCGAGATGGTCTTCCCCGCCGCGCGCTTCAGGGCGGCGCCGCGCTCATGCTCGCCCGCGAGGTAGTTGTTCATGGACGCGAGCAGGAACGCGCGGAACTTGCCCCGTTCGCGGGAGACAGCGCCCAGCGACTCCAGCCGGAGCAGCCGGGCGAAGAAGCCCTGGGTGAGGTCCTCGGCGTCCTCCGGGCTGGAGGCGCGCCGGCGCACATAGGCATAGAGCGGGAACCAGTACGTCTGGCACAGTTCCGCGAGGGCATCCCGCGCGCCGGCGCCACCCAAGGCCCCCGAGCCACCGGCACGGAGGACGGCGGTCCAGCGGGTGGTGACGAAGATGTCCCGTTCTTTCACGCTCATCGTACATCCTATCCAGAAGAGGCCGGGGCGAAAGGTTACATCCCCTTTCCATGTTTTGCGCATTCCCCCCGGCCGCCGGGGACCCGCGGCGCTGCGAGCGAAGCCCGGACGCTCCCACCGCGGGGCGCGGCGTCTAGTTGAGGGAGCCGCGCAGGGTCGGGGCGGTGTTGCCGCGCGCGTCGGGCACGGCGGGTATGCCTGCGGCCATGATCATCTCGGTGGCCCGGTGGCGGTAAGCGCCTTCCCGGTCGTAGGAGTAATACGGGATGTATTCGTCCTCGCCGACGCTGTCCGCGGCGACCGGATGGCTCCGGGTCGTGCAATCGAGTATCCACCACCGTCCCGAGTGCCGCCAATAGAGCCACGCGTGCTGCATGCGCGAGCGTTTGTGGAGACGCCCGACGACGAAGCGCACGGAGGAATCGCCCATCTCGTAACAGAGCCAGAGCGACTTCGATTTGCAGTCGCCGCGGCGGCGCTCGGCCGTGCGTTCGGGCGTGGCGGCGGTGTATGGCTCGTTGAATTCATACCGGAACCTGCGTCCGACGCTCATCAACCCCTCCACGCGCTCCATCGACGCGGCTCCGCGCGCCGCGAGGCCCGCGAAGACCTGGTGGACGGGGCTCAGGTAACGGTCGTACGGCGTGGAGTCGGTGAGGATGCCCACGCAGTTGTCCCTCGCGTTCAATCGCACCCCGGGCTGCGGGAGCGACAGGCGCGACATCAAATCCTGCAACCGGCCCTGCAGGCTTTCTTCGCGCCGGAGCGAGACGACGTGCCGGTACTCCGAGATGGGCGGAGGCGGATTCCTCTCGACCCGTGCGCGGGCCTGGGCCTGCTGAGAATTCGCGCCCCCGGCATGGAAAGGAGCGGGGAGATCGCTCCCGTGCGAGGAGAGCCGCAAGAGAAGGCTCAGGGCGCTCAGGCGAATCAGGAATGAGAACCGCGGCATTGCGGGAATGAGTGTTAGCAGGAATTCTGCCCGCGCGCAATCCATAAGCGGCGGGCGCCCGGCGGATACGGGCAGGAGCGAGCGGCCGGGGCCGCCCGCAAAAAACCTCAGGAGGCCTTCGAGACGGAGGAGAAGTGGAAATTGTTGACGAGGAGGGCCGGGGCCGAGACGGAGGAAGGGCCTTCGCCGCCGCGGGTGCGCACGGTGGGGCCCATGGCGACGACGCTGTTGAGGACGTTCACGGGGCTTTCGTTGAAACGGAAGTTGTTCACGGGTTTCGTGATCCTGCCGTTTTCGATGAGGAAATTCCCGTCGCGCGTGAGGCCGGTGAGGAGGACGGTCTGCGGGTCAACCACCCTGATATACCAGAAGCGCGTGACGAGGACGCCGCGTTTGGTCTGCCGGATCATCTCATCCACGGGGACGCTGCCGCCGCGCAGGATGAGGTTCGAGGGGCCGGGAACGGGGGCGGCGCCCTGCTTGCGGGCCCAGAACCGGGAGAAGATGAGGCTTTTTACGACGCCGTCCTCGATCCACCGCTGCTTCGCCATGGGAAGGCCTTCGCCGGAGAAGATGGAGCCGGGGACGGCGCTTGTCCGCGGGATCGGAGAAAAGGGTGACGTTTTCGCCGAAGACCTTTTCGCCAAGGCGGTTGCCGCCTCCTTTTTTGGTGAGGAAGCTGCGGCCCTCGTCGGCGCTGCGGGCGTCGAACTGCTCGACGAGCGGCCAGAGGAGATCGGACGCGGCGGACGGCTCGAGGATGACGGTGTAAACGCCGGCGTCGAGCGCGGCGGCCTCCCTGGAGGCAAGGCATTTCTGGACGGAGGCGCGCCCGGCCGCGGCGGCGTCGAGCAGGCGGATGTCGTTCTCGTTGCGGGCGGCCCAGCCGGAGCCGGCACCCGCTTTGGCGCGGACGGTGACGGAGAAATCGACGGAGGTGGAACTCTGGTAGCCGAAGAGGCCCCTGGTGTTCCCGAGCGCCGAGCAGCCGATGCCGCTCTCGGCATATCCCGCGGCGGTGGCGCCGCTCCCGGCGGCGTCGCCGATGACCGGGGCGCAGAGCGCGGCGAGGTCGGCGGGGGTCGCGGCGGCGGTTGCGTCCGCGTAGGAAGGGCTGCCCGGATAGGTCTGGGGCCCGATGGGTTCCATGAATTCGGGGTCCTCGGGAGCCAGCCTGGCGATCTCTTCGCTCTTGCGCACGGCGGCTTCGAGGGAGGCGTCGTCGGTCTGGTTGATGCTGACGGAGCCGGAGCGTTTGCCGAAATGCGACTCGATGGAGAGGCCGTCATCCTTGCGGAAGCCGGCGGTGGTGACGCTGTTCACGGCGAACCGGACGCCAAAGGTGTCGCCGCCGGAGAACGAGACGACGGCGGAGTCCGCCTTGGAAAAGGCGAGGATCTTGGAGATGAGTTTGCGCGTTTCCTCGCCGGTGGGGATCATGAGACGGCGGTGTTGATGACGTTGATCTGCCGGAACCGCGCGGGCACGGCGCCGTGCGAGACGGGCGCGCTCTGGGCGGGCTGGCCCTTGCCGCAGTTCCGCGCGCCGCCGAGGAAATACTCGCTCCTGCCGCAGACGCCGTCGCAGGCGTTCCAGAACTCGACGGTGTTCCCCTGGTAGGCGACATCGCGGAGCATGGCGCCGAGCTTGCCGTCCTTGATCTCATAGAAGACCTGGCCGCCGAATTGGAAATTCTTGCGCTGCTGGTCGATGCTCCAGCTTCCGTTTCCCATGATGAAGATGCCGTCCTTGACCCCGGACAGCAATTCGTCGAGGCCGATGTCCTCCTTCGCCGGCTGGAGAGAGACGTTCGGCATGCGCTGGAGCGGGAAGGAGCCATAGCTGTCGGCATAGGCGCAGCCGTTGGACTGCTTGAGGCCGATGAGCGCGGCCTGGCCGATGGCCATCTGGTAATTCCTGAAGATGCCGTCCTGGATGATCGGGAACTCGGCGCCGGTGGTCTTCACACCGTCGTCGTCGTAGCCGATGGTCGCGAGGCCGCCTTCCTGCGAACGGTCGGCCATGACGGTGATGTGCGGGCTGCCATACTGAAGCTTGCCGAGCTTGTCGGGCGTGACGAAGGAGGTGCCGGCGAAGTTCGCTTCCCAGCCGAGGGCGCGATCCAGCTCGGTCGCGTGGCCGATCGACTCGTGGATGGTCAGCCAGAGATTCGTGGGATGCAGGACGAGGTCTTTTTTTCCCGGCTCGACGGGCCGCGCGGTGAGCTTGCCGTGCGCCTCTTCGGCGGCTTTGTGCGCTTCGCCGTCAAAATCGTAGCCGGTGACGTATTCGTAGCCGCTGCCGCGCGGGGCGGCGAGGCTGGAGCGGTTCGCGAACTTGCCCGTCTTCTTGTCAACAACGGTGACGTCGAATCCCGGCATCGAGCGGACGCGCACCTGTTCGAGCAGGCTCCCCCCGCTCGACGCGAAGAACTTGGTCTCGCGCACGAACTCCATGTTCGACGCGCAGAAGCTCGCGCCGGCCTTCTTCGCGATGGCGTTGATGGCCAGGAGCTTCGCGGTTTTCTCCTCGACGGAGACGGTGAACGGGTCGATCCGCATCGGCATGACCCATTTGTCCTGGCGGGCGGGGATCTCCTCCAGCTCAATGGGCGTTTGCTGGATGGCGCGGTTCGCACGGGCGATGTCGAGGGCCTTGGCGGCCATGCGCGCGGCTTCCTCCGGGGTGAGGAGGTCGCTCGCGGCGAAGCCCCACGCGCCCTCCAGCAGGAGCCGGACGCCGAAGCCGGTCGTCCGCGAAGAGCCGATGCTCTCGATGCGTTCCTCGCGCGAGGCGACCCACTCGGCTTCGTCCTGGCAGAGGCGCACGTCCGCGTACGAAGCGCCCCCGCGTTTCGCCGCGCCCAGGGCGGCGTCGGCCAGCGCCTGAAGGAGCGCCCGGCTGGCGGGCCGTGATTCCGCGGAGGCGGCGCGCGCCCCGTAAGGCCCGAAGAGCGCCCCGCTCCCGGCACAGCAAGCGGCGGAACCGGCGACCAACTTCACGAAGCTGCGGCGATGCATCAGATAGTCTGACACAGGAACCCGCCGTCCACGTTCAAATCTATTCCCGTGACGAACCCGGAGGCGCGCGAGCTGGCGAGGAAGATGGCGGCGCCCACCATCTCGTGCGCTTCGCCGAACCGCGCCATGGGGGTGTGGCCGAGGATGGACTGCGCGCGCGGGGTCGGCGCGCCGTCCTCGGTAAAGAGGAGCCGGCGATTCTGGTCGGCGGGGAAGAAGCCGGGGGTGAGGGAGTTGACGCGGACGCCCTTCACGGCCCATTCGCGGGCGAGGAAGCGGGTGAGGTTCAGGACGGCGGCCTTGGCGGCGGAATAGGCGACGACGCGGGAGAGCGGAAGATGGGCGGAGACGGAGGCGAGGTTGATGATGCTCCCCTTCCCCCGGGCGGCCATCGCCGCGCCGATCTCCTGGCACGGCAGGAGGGCGCCCCCGACGAGATTCAGGTCGAAGTTCTCCTGCCAGTCCTCGAGGGTGATGGCCTCGAAGGCGCGGTCGGCGGTGACGGTGACCTTCGGGTCGTTGCCGCCCGCGGCGTTGACAAGGATGGTGGGCGCCCCGAGGGCCGCTTCCGCCGCGCGGTGGGCGACGGCGAGGCTGGTGGTGTCCAGCGCATCCGCGGAGAAAAATTCGGCTGCGCCGCCCGCGTTCCGGATGCGGGCGATCCTGGCCTCGCCGCGTTCGCGGTTCCTGCCGAAGACGGCGATCTTCGCGCCGGCCTGTGCGAGGCCTTCGGCAAGGGCGCCCCCGAGAGCGCCGGTGCCTCCGATCACGACGGCGACTTCGCCGGTGAGGTCGAATAAATCCATGGCCGACTACTTCGCCTGCTCGTCCGCGGCGATCTGGAGGTCGATATCCACATCATCACCGACGAGGTCGGTGCCTTCGACCACCTTGCCCCAGACGAGGCCGAACTCGCTGCGCTTGATCCTCGTGGTGGCTTCCCAGCCCGAGGTGAGGGAACCTTTCATCCCCTTCCCTTTGCCGAGGAGTTTCACGTTCAGGGTCACGTCCTTCGTCACGCCGTGCAGGGTGAGGTCGCCGACGACCGTGGCGCTGTCCGGGCCGAGGACGGTGACTTTCTTGCTCTTGAAGGTCATCGCCGGGAACTTCACCACGTCGAAGAAATCCGCGGTGCGCAGGTGCTCGTCGCGCTTGGCGTTCCCGGTATCGATGGTGGTGGTTTCGATGGAGCAGGAGACCGAGGCGGTCTCGGGGTGGTCGGGATCCACCTGGATTTCGCCGGTGAACTTCTTGAAATGGCCTTCGACGTTGCTGAAGAGGTGGCGGATCTTGAAGCCGACGGTGGAATGGACCGGGTCGAACGCGAGGGTGGTATCGGCGGCGGAGAGACGCGGCGCGGCCGAGAGGGAAAGGAGGGCGCCGAAGAGCAGGGGGAGACTGGCTTTTAGCATGGTTTTGCAACCGTAGGCGCGGCTCGCGCGAAGTAAAGGGGGAGTTTGCCGGCCAGCCGACGCCCCGGCGGCGCTATTTCGTGACGACGGTGGGGACGGACTGCCGGCTGGCGACGTTGCTCCGGCGGCGGTTCACGACGAAGTCGTTATTGTCCCCGTACTGCGACCACGGGCCCTGCGGCACCTCGCGGAACTCGACGAAACGCCAGTCCGTGATGTCGGTCGGGGCCATGCCGAGGTAGTCGCGGACGGCGGGGGAGACGTCGAGGCCCGCGCCGCCATTGAGGTTCGGCTTGGGGATGTCGCTGCCGAAGACGTATTGCCAGTGGTCCGTGCGGAACGGGCCGCAATCGGCCCACTGCGCGAAGGCGATGCGGTTGCCGTGGCGGATGGCGATCCAGCGGTCGCGGCAGACGGATTTGCCCTGCCGCTCGAAGGCTTCCTTGATCCACGGGATGACCTGGAACGACTCGGGCTTCGTCATCCCGCCCTCGACATCGTTGAAGGGGAGAGCGACGTAAAACGGGTTCTGGCGCGGGATGAAGGGGGGTAGAAAATTCCGGCGCACCATCGGATCAGGATTGTCGTAGCCGCCGAAGCTCTCCTCCCAGTTCGGATCCCACGAGCTGGAGTGGTTCGGCGTGGGGTTGTTCGGGGTCGGCCTTTCGCCCACCCAGAAAACGGTGGTGCGGATATTCGTCTTCCAGGGAAAATGCGGGCCGCCGAAAAACCAGGTGCGGCCGGTGGTGGGGACGACGACCTGCGGCTCGATGCGCAGGAGGGCGTTCTCGCGCAATTTCATGGCGTAACGTGCGAAGTCAGAACTGCTCTGGTAGGGCGACTGTCCGTACGCGACGGAGGCCATACCGAGCAGAGCTATCCACGCTGGGAGAGAACGCGTTTTCATGGAGAGTCTCATTCGCCTATACGGGAATGGATCGCTACGGTAAAGCGGTTTTTTTATAGCAACAAACGTGCCTTACAGCTTTCAGAGGGCCGAACGAGACGCCGCGGGAACGCCCTTCCCCGGGCCCGGCTCGGGCCGGAAGGAGGGCGCGCGCTCAGTTCAACGAGAGGACGGTGTTCCTGGCGAACCGGGCGTCCTTCTCGGGATAATCGAGCGTATAGTGCAGGCCCCGGCTCTCTTTGCGGGAGAGCGCGGAGTCCACGATGATCGCGGCGACGGTGACGAGGTTGCGGAGTTCGAGGAGGTCGGTGGTGACCTTGAAGTTCCAGTAGAATTCCTGGATTTCGTTCCGAAGGTTGCGCAGGCGGGCGCTGGCGCGCTGGAGGCGCTTGTCGGTGCGCACGATTCCCACGTAGTCCCACATGAGGCGGCGGATTTCATCCCAGTTGTGGTAAACGACGACGAGCTCGTCGAGGTCGTTGGCGTTGCCGCTCCGCCATTCCGGCAGCTCGACGCTCGAGTCCTGCGGCTCGACCCCCCTGGCCGTGAGCGCCTCGTACGCCCGGTGCGCCATGACGAGCGCTTCGAGGATGGAATTGCTCGCGAGGCGGTTCGCGCCGTGGAGTCCGGTGCAGGCGACCTCGCCGATGGCGTAGAGGCCGCGCAGGCTGGAGGCGGCGTGGATGTTCGTGAGGACGCCGCCGCACTGGTAATGCGCGGCGGGGACGACGGGGATGGGCTGGCGGGTGATGTCGATGCCGTAACGCAGGCAGGTCTCGTAGATGTTCGGGAAGCGTTCCCGCACGAAGTCGGCGGGCTTCGCGGTGATGTCGAGGAAGACGCATTTTTCGCCCGTCCGCTTGATCTCGGCGTCGATGGCCCTGGCGACGATGTCGCGCGGCGCGAGCTCGCCCCATTCATGATACTTCTCCATGAAACGGCGGCCCCTCGCATCGACCAGGATGCCGCCCTCGCCCCGCACGGCCTCCGAGATGAGGAAGGAGCGGGCCTCGGGGTGGTACAGGCAGGTCGGGTGAAACTGGATGAACTCCATGTTCGCGATGCGCGCCCCGGCCCGCCATGCCATCGCCACGCCGTCGCCGGTGGCCACCGCGGGGTTTGTGGAATAGAGATAGACCTTCCCGCAGCCGCCGGTGGCCAGGATGAGCCGCTCCGTGCCGACGGTGAGCACCTCGCCCGTCCCCTCGTCCAGCACATACGCGCCCAGGCAGCGGTCCTCGGTGACGTAGCCAAGCTTGCCCGAGGTCATGATGTCCACGGCCATGTGGTTCTCGAGCATCTCGATATTCGGATGCGAGCGGACGGAGCGCAGGAGGGCGTCCTCGATCTCGCGGCCCGTCGTGTCGCGCGAATGCAGGACGCGCCGCTTCGAGTGGCCCCCTTCGCGGCCGAGATCGAGCTCCCGCAACCCGTGCTCGGCATCCCGCTCGTCGAACTGCACGCCGAGCGCCATCAGCTCGCGGATGCGCGCCGGGCCCTCGGTGACGATGGTCCGCACCACGCCCGGGTCGCAGAGGCCGTCGCCCGCGGCGAGCGTGTCCTGCACGTGGAGGTCGAAGGAATCCTCGATGCTCGTGACCGACGCCACGCCGCCCTGCGCATACGAGGTGTTCGCGTCCGCGCCGCCGCGCTTGGTGATGATCGCCACGCTCCCGTGCGCCGCCGCCTTGCTCGCAAACGTCAACCCGGCCACACCGCTCCCGAGGACTACGAAGTCGTATTTTTTCATGTCTGTTCCCGGATCAGGAGATTGTCTATGAGCCGCGTATTCCCGAAATAGACCGCGGCCGCCAGCAGGCACGGCCCTCCCGCGCGGGCGACGGGCTGGAGCGTCCCGGGGTGGACGACCTCCAGGTAATCGATCCTCGCCAGCGGCGCTTTGCCCATCGCGCACGCCATCCAGCCCTTGAGAGCCGGTGCGCTCTTCTTCCGCTGCCGGAGCAGGCTCCCGGCGCGCACAAGCGTCCGATGGAGGATTGGGGCCTGCGCCCGTTCCTCGGGGGTGAGATACCGGTTGCGCGAGCTGAGGGCGAGCCCGTCCTCCTCGCGGACGGTCTCCGCCGGGATGATCTCCACCGGCAGGTCGAGGTCGCGCACCATCCGGCGGATGATCGCCAGTTGCTGGAAATCCTTCATCCCGAAAACGGCGGCGGCCGGCGCAAGGATGTTAAAGAGTTTTGCCACGACCGTGCACACGCCCGAGAAATGCCCGGGGCGCGACCTGCCGCAGAGGGTGGCCGAAAGGGCGCCCTCGTGGATGGCGGTGGAGAAGCCTTCCGGATACATCTCCCCCGCGGCGGGGTGAAAGAGCAGGTCCACACCGCGCTCGCGGCAGAGCGCGGCATCTTCCGCGAACGGCCGGGGGTACCGCGAGAAATCCTCGTTCGGGCCGAACTGGGTGGGATTGACAAAGATGCTGACGGCGACGAGCCCGCGTGGGCCCGCGGCACTTCGGGCGCGATCAATGAGCGCCGCGTGCCCGGCATGCAACGCTCCCATGGTGGGAACCAGCACGATTTTCTTGCCCGCCTTGCGGCAGAACCTGGACGCGTCCAGCGGCGACCCGATGATTTTCAACTGGCCCCACTATAGCGAAGGCCGGCGGGCGAGAAAGCAAAGGCTCTACTTTTTCAGGCGGGACATCCCGCCCCTCAGGTGGGCGCGGCCATTCCGCGGCTCCGGCTCGCTCTCATGCGCGACATCCCGTTCAATGAGCGTGATGAGATAGTTGCTGAGCGACCGGCGATCTCTCTGCGCCTTTACCTTGGCTTTCAAGAGGAGGTCCTCCGGGCACCTGAATGCTGTGTATTTGGTCATAAAGGTGGCAGATGTCGTTGATCGCTTCGATACTCCGGTTATACCCTCTGGCGATACTAAGAGAATACCGCGTTACGGTTTGTAACACAACAAAAAATGGTCTGCGTTCCCGCGCGCCGAAGCGCGGCCTCCGGGGCGCCGGGGAACGCCCGGTCAGCGCATCCCCAACTCGTCGAAGAGGAACGCGAAGATGTCGGCCTGCTGCGCGATCCGTTCCGTGAGGGCGGTGCCGATCCCGTGGCCCGAGAGCGTGCTGACACGTAGCAGTACCCGGCAGGCCGGAGCCGGTGGCGCGCTGGAGGCGGGCGGCCATCTTGAGGGAATGGTAAACCGCCACGCGTCCGTCATTCAGGCCCGCGAGGAGGAAAACGGCGGGGTATTTGCCGCCATCCGCGACGTGGTGATACGGCGAGTAGGCATAGAGGGCCTTGAACTGCTCCGGATCCTTTACCGTGCCGAACTCGGTGACGTTGAACGCGCCGTTCGGCTCGAGCTCGGAGCGCAGGGAGTCGTAGATGCCGACGGAGGAGACGACCGCGCGGACGAGGCCGGGGTGCTGGGTGAGGACGGCGCCCATGAGCAAGCCGCCGTTGCTGCCGCCCTGGATGGCGAGCTTCGCCGGCTTCGTGTATCCGGCGTCGATGAGGTGCTGCGCGCACGCGGCGAAATCGTCGAAGACGTTTTGCTTGTGGGTGAGATTGCCCTCCTTGTGCCATTGCTCGCCGAACTCGCCGCCGCCGCGGATGTTGGCGACGGCGAATACACCGCCGCGATCCATCCAGAGCCGGCGCGAGATGTCATAGTTCGGCGAGATGCTGATGCCGTAGCCGCCATAGCCATAGAGGAGGGCGGGGTTCGCGCCGTCCCGCTTGCAATCCTTCCGCCGCAGGATGCTGATGGGGACGCGGGTGCCGTCCTTGGAAACGGCGAACTCGCGGGCGACTTCGCAGTTGTCGAAATTCACGGGCGACGTGCCTGCAAGGGCGGTTTTCAACGAGGTGTCCTTGTCGTGGTTGTACGGGTCGTGCAGGTACCATGCATACGGCTCCAGGAACGTGATGGCGCGAAAGAGGACCTGCCCGTTGTCGAGCGGGAGCACCTGCTGGATGCTGGACACGGGGGGCGTGGGGACGACGCTCCCGCCGCCTTCGTCTCTGAAGAAGCGAAGGCGCGAGGGGCCGCCGACGATGTCCGTCACATAGAAGGAATCCCTGGCGGGCTCGATGCCCGCGATGACCGCTTTGCTCTCGGGCACGACCTCTTTCGCCTTCCCGAGGTCGGTGCTTCCCGCGGCGAGCTTCAGCACCTTCCCCCGGGGCGCATCTTTACGGGAGAGCAGGTACAGGGCGTCATCCCAGCCGGGGACGACGGACTTTATGCCATCCTCGAAATGGGTGAGCTGCCGCCACTCCACGATGTCCGCGCCTTCGGGGTCGTCCAATATATAATGGGCGTAATCGCCGCCGTCGCCGTTGGCGACCGTTGCCAGGATGAGCCGCCCGTCATGCGAAGTGTTGAGCGAGATTTCCGCGATCCGCGGGAAGTCCTTGCCGAGCGCATACGTGTCCTCGCTTTCGGGCGAGTGCAGTTTGTGACAGAAGACCTGCTGGTAGAAATGCAGGTCGGCGTCCGGCCGCTCCCCCTTGCGCGGGAAGCGCGTATAAAAGATGCGCGTGCCGTCCCCGCTCCATGCGGCGCTGCCGCCGGCCGTGGGGTATTGGACGCCCTCGATCGTGTCCGGAAGCGCCTTGCCGTCCGCGGTCTGGTAAAAGTGCAGGGTGCCCGCTTCGCTCCCGCCTTTGGATAAGGACACGGCTACATACTGCCCGTCCTGCGAAGGCGCGAACCAGTCCATGGAGGTGCCGCCGGTGGGGTCCAGCTCGTTCGGGTCGAGGACGACCTTTTCGCTCTGGAGGTCGTTCGCCGAGGCGAGGGTGACGAGGAGCGGCTGCTGTTTCGGCGGCTGGAATTTCAGGGCGAAGAGGCGCCCCGGTCTCGCAACGAGGGCTCCGTAGGCCGCCGAGGATTTCGCGTAGAGCGCGGTCAGGCGCTCGGCGATGGGCTTGCGTTCGGGAAGCTTGTCGAGGAAGTCGCGGGTGGCGGCGTTCTCCTTGTCGATCCATTGCCTGACCTCGGGGTCGGCCTTGTTTTCCAGCCATTGGTAATCGTCGCGCACCGCGACACCGTGGTAGGTATCGGTGACCGGACGCGCGGGGGTCTCGACTTCCCCAGCGGCGGCGAGGAAGGGCTGCATGCTCGCCAGGAGCAGGAGGGGAATGACTTTTCGGTGATTCATGATCTCATAAGGTGTCCCAGAATATGACCGCGCCGCAAGCATCGCCGCCGCCCGCTATTTGGCTCATGGGGTCCGTTGTCCCGCGGCTGCTGATCGGGTTGAATACGCAAGGGGGGATTCTGACCACGGATTTCACGGATGGACACGGATGAAGAGGGGGAGCGTTCGAAAGAGGGCGGCGCCCTATAGCAGAATCGGGCCGATCCTCCGTTTTTTTTCTCGGGACTCTGTTTTCTCTCTCTCGGAACTCTGTTCCTGTTACGAGGGCGTCGAGCGGAAACAGAGTTTCAAGATGCCGGCACTCCCAAACTGGAGTTTGGGAGCGAGGAAAAGCATCGCCGCCGCCCGCTATTTGGCTGATGGGGTCCGTTGTCCCGCGGCTGCTGATTGGGTCGGTTACGTAGTGGGATTCTGACCACGGATTTCACGGATGGACACGGATGAAGAGGGGGAGCGTTCGAAAGAGGGCGGCGCCCTATAGCAGAATCGGGCCGATCCTCCGTTTTTTTTCTCGGAACTGTGTTCCTGTTACGAGGGACGTTCCTGGGCAATCCTTGGCCCGGAACGGGTGGCGGTGAACGGAAGTTTCCGTTCCCGCTGGCCAAGCGCGCTTTCACACCCGATTCTCTCCCTCCGCTCCATGAATCTCGTTTCGGCCGCATTCAACATCCCCCTGGCGTATTACCTCGACCACTTCAGCCCGTTTCTCTTTGAGATGAGGCCGGGTGTCGGCGTGCGCTGGTACGGGATGGCGTATGTGGCGGCGTTCGTGTGCGGCTGGGCGCTCTACAAGTGGCTCGCGGAACACGGCTACTCCGAGATGCGGCCGGCGGCGGTGGGCGATTTCATCACCTGGGCGGCGGTCTTCGGGGTGATGCTCGGCGGGCGGCTGGGCTACGCGCTCTTCTACAACTTTCGCGAGACGCTCCACGCGCCGTGGACGTTTTTCGCGCTCTGGCAGGGAGGGATGGCGAGCCACGGGGGCATACTGGGGCTGGTGCTGTTCACGCTCTTCTATGCGCGGCGGCATCACCTTTCCTGGCCGGGAATCGGCGATAACCTGGTGGTGGTCGCGCCGATCGGCCTCTTCTTCGGGCGGTGCGCCAACTTCATCAACGGAGAGCTGTACGGCTGGCCGGCCACGGTGCCGTGGGCGGTGCAGTACCCGAAGGAGATGTTTGACAATCCCGACCTGGCCGAGCGCGCGCAAGCGGCTTGCGCGGCGGTGATGCCTCCGCCGGTGACGCTGGATGCGATCACCATCCAGGCGCACCACGACCCGCGCGTGCAGGAAATCCTGCGCGGCATCCTCACGCCGCGCCACCCTTCGCAGCTCTACGAGGCGCTGCTGGAAGGGGTGGTGCTCTTTGCGATGCTCTGGATTTTGCGGATTTACACGCGCCAGCCGCGCGGGGCTCTTACGGGGGTGTTCTTCATCGGCTACGCGCTGCTGCGGATCGCCGGAGAGCAGTTCCGCGTGCCGGACGCGCCGTTGACGGGGCCGTTCACCCGGGGGCAGTTTCTCTCGTTTTTCCTGATCGGGATAGGCGCGGCGTTCGTGGTTTATGGGTACCGGACGCGGCACTACGAAAGGGCTCAACAGGCCTAGGGCGTGCCCTGCGCTCTTTGCCAGGCGGTTCAACTGTAGCGGGCGCTCCATGCGCGCCGAGCCCACCCGTCGGCGGTCACAGACCGCCGCTACAACAAAGCCCTTCAGCGAACGCCGCGGCAGGCGGATGCCTAACGGAGCGCGGCCAGGATGGCGTCGCCCATCTCGCGCGTGTTCACGCGGCGGGCGCCTTCGCTGAAGATGTCCCCCGTGCGCAAACCGGCGTCGATGACTTCGCGCACGGCGTCCTCGATGGCGGCCGCGGCGGCTTCGAGGCCGAAGGAGAAACGGAGCATCATCGCGGCGGAGAGGATCTGGGCGATCGGGTTCGCGATCCCCTGCCCGGCTATGTCGGGCGCGGTGCCGCCGCTGGGCTCATACATGCCGAAGTAGAGGCCGCCGGGGCTCCTCTCTGCGCCGAGGCTGGCGCTGGGCAGCATGCCGAGGGACCCGGCGATCATCGCCATCTCGTCGCTGAGGATGTCGCCGAAGAGGTTCTCGGCGAGGATGACATCGAAGGCCTTCGGGTTTTTGATGAGCTGCATGGCGGCGTTGTCCACGTACAGATGGCTCAACTTCACCCGGGGATATTCCCGGGCGAGCTCGGTGACGGTGCGGCGCCAGAGGACGCCGTTCTCCAGGACGTTTGCCTTGTCGATGGAGGTCAGCTTCCCGCCCCGGCGTTCGGCCGCGCGGAAGGCGACCCGGGCGATGCGCTCGATCTCGCTCCGGCGGTAGATCATGGTATCGACAGCGACGGTGTCTCCGCCCTCCTCGCGGGTGTATTTCGGCTGGCCGAAGTAGAGGCCGCCGGTGAGCTCACGCACGCAGAGGACATCGAACCCGCCCTCGACGATGTCCGCGCGCACCGGCGACGCGTGGGTGAGCTTCGGAAAACAGACGGCGGGGCGGAGATTTGCAAAGAGGCCGAAATGCTTGCGCAACGGCAGGAGGGCGGCGCGTTCCGGCTGCTCGTTGGGCGGGAGCGATTCCCACTTCGGGCCGCCGACGGACCCGAAGAGGATGGCGTCCGACTCGCCGCAGACGCGGAGGGTCTCCCCGGGGAGCGCCCGCCCGTGGCTGTCGATGGCCGCGCCGCCGACGGGCAGCGGGGTGAAGGCGCAGTCGAGCCCGAGCTTCGGCGCGGCCAGGACGCGGAGCGCCTCGGCCATGACCTCGGGGCCGATGCCGTCCCCGGCGAGGACGGCGATTTTTAAGGTTCTCATGGGAGCCGCCCACGGTAGCGGCTCGGCGGACTCCGGGCAAAAATAAAAAAGCGGCGCCGGAAAGAATCCGACGCCGCTCGGGGTCAGGGGAAAGTAAGGCTGTTTCCGGCTAGTCGCGCTCGGTCGGGTCGGCCTTGTAGTAATGGGAGATCTTCGCGGGCGCCATGGGGGTGCCGGGGACGGGGTAGTCCGCCGAAATCTGGCGTTCGGAGGTGGGGACGATGCGGAAGGCGCCCTTGGCGTTATTCCTCCAGCCGTTCGGGTCGGCATACTCCTCGCCGGCATGGTGGAGGCCGTTCACCTGATCCTCAAGCCCGGTGCCGTAGCCCTGGTCGATGATGGTAGGGGTGACGAAGACGAGCAGGTTGCGCTTCTGGCGGGAGTTGAGGTGTTCCTGGAAGAGGTAACCAACTCCGGGGATGTCGCCGAGCACGGGCACCTTTGTGGTGGTCTTGAGCGTCTGGTCCTGGATGAGGCCGCCGATGGCCAGCGTGTCGCCGCTCTTGATGAGGACGATGGAGTCCAGCGTGCGCTTGTCGATGATGGGGCTGGAGACCGTGGCGCCGGCAAAGGTGAACGTGGCGTCGGCGACCTTGTTGCTGATCTCGGGCTGAACCTGCAGGGTGACGAAGCGATCCTTATTGATGGTGGGGGTGACGACGAGCGTGTTGCCGTATTCCTTGTCGATGAATCCGCCGAAGACTGCGGTGGCGGTCTGCTCGTTGAAGTTAAGCTGCGGCACGGGCTGGTTCTCGGTGATCTTGATGGTCGCCTTCACGCCGTTGGTGGTGACGACGCGGGGGTTCGCGAGGAATTGCGCGTCCGAGTCCTCGTTCAGCAGCCGCAGCGTGGCGGAGAAGGAGGGGATGTCCAGGATGGCGATCTGGCCGCTGAGGGCGCTGAACAGCTTTTGACCGCCGGAGGTCAGGAAATCCTGCGAGACGAGCTGGCCGTTCGGACCGACTGAGGCCGCGGGGATGGCCGTCTGGGTGAGCGTGGGGGTAATGGCCCCGGTGGTGGGGTTCGTCGCGTTCGTGAAGCTGTAGGTGGCCGGCAGAGAGCCGCCGTAACGGATGGTCTGCGGCGCGGAGGAACTGCCGAGGGTGCCGGCCCAGTTGATGCCGTAGCTCTGCTTCGGGTTCGCGGTGACTTCGACGAGGCGGGCCTCGATCATCACCTGCTTGGTGGGGATGATCGACGGTCTCGAGGAAGAGCTTCACGTTCGCCATGTTGGACTTGCGCTCGCGGTAGAAGATGGTGTTCGTGCGGATGTCCACCTGGGGCTCGACGCCGCTCTGGAGCTGCCCCTTGAGGAGCGGCGCCATGACATCGGCCTTGGCATAATTGAAAGCGTAAAAGGCGCTCTCGGTCGGCTCCTGGGTCTTCTCTTCCTGCGTCTTGATGTAATAGACGCCGTCGGTCTCATCCATGATGAGGCCCTTGGAGTTGACGATGACCTTGATGGTATCCAGCGGGGATTTGTTCTCGAGGCGCATCGTGACGGTGCCGGTGATCTTCTCGCTTACGATGAGGTCGATCTTGGCCTGGCGCGCCAGCAGCCGGAGGACCTGGGCGATGTCGTCGCCCTGGAATTCGTTGAGCGAGCGGCCGGAAGTGGTGGAGATCGTCCTCACGGGAGCGACGGCGCCGGGGGCGGCATTCGCGGGGGCGATGGGCGGCTCGATGGGGGCCGGCTGTTCGGGCAGGCCGGTGGTGAGCGGCGCGACGGGCGCAGGAGAGGTCGAAGGCGCTTCGACGGGAAGCGGGGCGGGCGTCATCGCAGCCGCCGGCGCCGGAGTGGCCTGCTGCGCATGAACCGCGGAGAGCGCGCAAACGGCGAAAATGAGGGTGTATGGTTTGTGCATCATGGGTGCTTTTTCCGGTATCTGGGTTGCAGAGGTAAAAAGCACAAAGCAGACCACGCGCGCCGCGACGCGGCCTTTTTCTCCAAAAACACTGGCAAATACCCTGCCGGGCGGCCTTCTTCGGGGTCAGGCCGAGCGGACGGCGTCCAGGAAACTCCCGAGCAAACCGCTGTCCTTGCGGCGCGGTTCCCTCTCGACGCCGCTCGCTACATCGACCGCGCGTGGCCGGAGCCGCCGGACGACTTCCGCGACGTTCCCGGGCCGCAGGCCGCCCGAAACGACGAGCCGCAGCGACGGATGCGCGGCCTGGAACGCCGCGACCGCCTCCAGGTCAATGAATTCCCCCGTCCCTCCGAACCCGCTGGGCGTTGACGTATCCACGAGGAGGGCCTCCCCGCCGAACTCCTCCACGTTCGCGAGCGGAGAACCGGCCCCGACGGCGACCGCTTTCATATACGGGATGCCGCGGGCGGCAAGGAGCCGGCAGAAAGCGGCATCCTCCGAGCCGTGAAGCTGGACGAGACCGAACAACCGCAGGGCGTGGAGTGCTTCGACCTCCGCGAGCGTGGCGTTCACCGTCACGACGACCTTGGTGGCGAGCGGAGGCAGGGCGCGTATCCAGTCCGCCTCGCGCCGGACATCGAGGAAGCGTTTGGAACCGGGCCACGCGTTGAAGCCGAGCGCATCCGCCCCGAGGGCGATGGCCACTTCCGCATCCGCCCGGTTCGTGATGCCGCAAATCTTTACGCGGGCGCCGCGCGGCGCGCCGGCGGCATCCCCGCGGACGCCGAAGAGCTCCTTCATGGCGCCTGCGTCCCGGGCTGCTGGGTCATGCCCGGGAAGACCAGGCTCGGGATCTCGGAGACGAGCTTGGAGAGGCCGTCCTGCCACCGCTGCCGCACCATCTGCATATAGGGGTCGCCTTCCTCGAGCCGGTACCGGTATTTGACCTCGAAGGAGTCCTTCTCGTAACAGAAAATATCGAACGGGGTGCCGACGGAGACGTTGCTCTTCATGGTGGCTTCCAGGGAGAGGACGCCGAACTTCACCGCTTCGGAGAGCGGCGTGTCATAGGTAAAGCCGCGATCCAGGATCGGCTTTCCGTATTTGGATTCGCCGATCTGGAGGAAGGGCGACTCGAAGTCCGCGTGCATCGCGTTCCCCTGCGGGTAAACGCGGAATATCTCCGGCTGCCCGCCCGCGACCTGGCCCCCGACGAGGACGTTGATGTCAAAACTGAACCGGTCTTTTTCCAGCGAGGCGCGGTCGAGCCGTTCGACCTGCCGTATCTTCATGCCGATGTAGCGGGCGGTCTCATACATGGTCGCCTGGTTCAGCAGGTGCGGCGTGCCTGGCTCCTTTTTCGCCAGAAGCGCATCCTCGTCGATCAACGCCGCCACGGTCTGCGACACGGAAAGATTCCCCGAATTCATGAGGCAGATGACGCGTTCGCCCGGGGTGCTGTAAACGCGGAGCTTCGGGTGGATGGTGATGTTATCCATGCCCGCGCTGGTGCGCGAGTCGGAGAGGAACACCGCGCCCTGCTTGCATAGGAGGCTGAGGCAATAGGTCATTCGATCAGGTCATTCGATCACCCTGCCGGAGACCTGCTTCATCCCGCCTTCGCGGGTGATGACGCGGATGCGGCCGTCGCTCCCCCGGAAGAACGCGCTCAAGAACCAACTGACGATCGAGATGACGATGGCGCCGAGAAACGCGCTCCCGAAGCTGTCCACGAAGAACCCGGGGACGAGGCCGGCGACGAGCCGCAGCATGAGGGCGTTGATGATGAGGATGAAGAAGCCGAGCGTCACGAGGATGAGCGGGAGGCTGAGCAACAGCAGGACGGGCCGGACGAGGGCGTTCACGACCCCCAGCAGCAGGGATGCGAACAGGAGCGAAACGAGGCTATTTGCATGAATCCCAGGCAGTTGCGCGGCGACCAGGACAGCCAGCGTGGTGACCATCCAGCGTGTGACAAACGGTTTCATTGGCGAACCCGAAAAACTAGTTTACTCCTCAACCAAAATTGCTATCTTCGCGCAAATCTTACATCACATGGGGAAAAAGAAAGACCAGAAAAAAAGCACCAAGCACGCCAATGAGGGATTCGGCGTGGAAACCGCGGCAGCCACCGCCGCACCCGCCGAAAAGAAGCCCGCGAAAGCCAAGGCGTCCGGCAGCGGCTCCGGGGTTGCGACCGCGGACATCGCGCTGCGCGCCTACTTCATCTCCGAGAAGCGCCGCAGCCAGGGCCTGCACGGCACCGAGCACCACGATTGGGTGGAGGCCGAGCGCCAGCTCACGGCCGAGCAAAAGAAGCCCAGGAAGAAGTCCGCCGAAGTCTAGCTGAAGCTGGCACGGGGCTTGGCCCAAGCCGGCCGGGGGTTCAAGCCCGGGCGAGTTCCGAGACCCTGTCCACGAGCCGTTCGATGGTGAACGGTTTTGCAAGGAGACCGCGCACTCCCGGCTGCCGCAGCAACTCCTGCGCGCGCTTGTTCGCCCCGTGGCCCGACATCAGGATCAACGGCGGGAGCTTCCGGTCTTTCGGGGTCACGTTGTCGAATACCACCGACAGGAGCGAGTAGAGCACCGCCCCGTCTATGGTCGGCATCGCGAAGTCGAAGATGAGCAGATCGTAGTGTTTTTTGAGGATCAGCTCGAAGGCGTATTCGGGGCTCGGGGTCGTCTCCACCTCGCACAGGAGGAGCGCGGTGAGCGTCTCGCGCACCAGGCGGAGGATGGAGACGTTGTCATCGACCACGAGGATTTTCTTTCCGAGGTTTTCCACCAACTTCGCTTAGGCAAACCGCCGCCCGCTGGCAAGAGCTAAATGGCCCTCGCGCAGGCCCGTCGCGGCCAGGGCGCGCCGCGGGCTGAAAAAGCTGGCTTTGGGCTGCGCCGCCCTGCACATTTTCGTTTCCCGCGGCCGGGAACGGCAGGCGCCGCCGCGGCAACGCCGGTTTATATGCTCAACAACAAGAGGGTGATCGTCGTCATGCCGGCCTACAACGCGGCCCGGACGCTGGAGATCACCCATGCCGAAGTCCTCGAACAGGGGATCGTGGATCACATCATCCTGGTCGATGACGGGAGCAAGGATGCCACGGCTTCCATCGCGAGCGGGCTCGCGCATACGACCGTCCGCGTCCACCCAAAGAACAAGGGGTACGGCGCGAACCAAAAGACCTGTTACCGGATCGCGCTCGAGGAAGGCGGCGACATCATCATCATGGTGCACCCCGACTACCAGTACACCCCGAAGCTCATCCCCGCGATGGCGTCGCTCATCGCCAACGACCTCTACCCGTGCGTCCTCGGCTCGCGCATCCTCGGCGGGCACGCGCGGCAGGGCGGCATGCCCTCGTGGAAATACGTCGCGAACCGCGCGCTGACGTTCGGCGAAAATCTCCTGCTCGGCGCGAAACTCTCCGAATACCACACCGGCTACCGCGCCTTTTCGAGGGAACTCCTGCAGAAACTGCCGCTGGAGAGGAACTCGGACGACTTCGTCTTCGACAACCAGATGCTGGCCCAGATCCTGTGGCTCGGCTACTCCATCGCCGAGGTCAGTTGCCCCACCAAGTATTTCGCGGAGGCATCCTCCATCAACTTCGCGCGCAGCATGCGTTACGGCCTCGGCTGCGTCTCGACCGCCGTGGAGTTCCGCCTCGGCCGCATGGGGCTCATCAAGCCCTTCCATTTCGCGGGCGATCCGCAGAAGAAGGTTTAGCCGGAGCTCCGAGGTGCGGCGGCGGCCACTGGGAGCCGTCCAGGGAGGCAGCCCGTTGCTAAGGCTCCTCCAAAAATCCGGGGTGGCAACCGGCGGGCTTTTCACCGCGTATAATAATTCCATGTTTCGTTTACCGCAGTTGCTTCCTTGCGCGTGATGGCCTTAAGCAAACGGCGTACGACGGCTCGATGCATCAGGACAAGGTCAAGCGCCTATGGCGGAAGCGGTGGGTATTCCACGAAGGTGCGAGCGAGCGCAACTTCTTGTCAGATTGCCGGTTGATTCGAAGTCAGTCATGAAATCCATCTCCATTCTGCTTTGTCTGCTTACCCTTATCGCCGGCCCGCTGCGGGCGCAGAGTCTTTTGCAGACAAATGATCATGTGGCGATTTGCGGCGACTCGATTACGCAGCAGCGCCGCTACTCGGTCTTCATGGAGGATTATTTTCTCATGTGCCAGCCGGCGGCGGGGTTGACGACCACGCAATTTGGCTGGGGCGGGGAGAAGGTGCCGGGATTTTTGGCGCGGATCGACAGCGAAGTGCTGCCCTTCAAGCCGACCGTGGCCACGACCTGCTATGGCATGAACGACGGGCATTATGCGCCCATGACCGATGAAACCGGCGATACGTATCGGCAGGCATTGCTCGCCTCAGTCGAGAAGCTGAAAGCGGGCGCGGTGCGGGCCATTGTGGTGGGCTCACCGGGCTGCGTCGATGCGGCCGCTTTTAAGAATTCGCACGGCCCCGCGAACGCCGAGGAATATAACAAGACGCTCGACACGCTGAGTGTTATCGCGCAGGAGGTGGCGAAAAAGGAGGGCGTTGCTTTCGCCGATGTTCATACGCCGATGATGCAGGTGAACGCCAAGGCGAAGGCGGCTTACGGCGACAACTACAAGCTCGTCGCCGGCGGCGGAATTCACCCGAATAACAACGGACATTTGGTGATGGCTTATGCCTTGCTAAAAGGGCTCGGGTGCGATGGCGCGATTGGGACGATCACGGTCGATCTCGACGCGAACACCGCTCAGGGCAGCGCCGGGCAGAAAATAGTCTCCTGCGCAAACGGAACGGTGCAGGTGGAAAGCACGCGCTATCCCTTTTGCTTCCAGGGCGACCCGAACACACCGGATCAGAAGGAGGCATGTATGCTGAAGTTCCTCCCGTTCAATGATGATCTTAATCGCTATCTTCTGGTGGTGAAGGGACTCAAAAGCGCGAAAGCGAGCGTGACTTGGGGCACGGTGACGAAGGAGTTTTCAGCGGCGGATTTGGCCAAGGGCATCAATCTTGCGGCAGAGTTTTTAGTCAATCCCTTCTCCGACCAATTCGCCAAAGTCAACGCCGCCGTGCTGGCTCAGCAGGCGCAGGACATCACGCTGGAAAAAGCGTACCTGCGCCTCATCAAGACCAAGGCACCGGATGCCGGTGCCTATTTTGCAAACGGGATGGCGGAGGATAAGAAGCTGGCGGACGCGGCGGCGGCTCTGGTGCTGCCAGTACAGCATACCATCAAGATTGTGTCGGATTAGCTAGCTGGAAGGATAGCCGTGACGGTTGCGGCATTTCAAAACCAAAATTTGGGAGATTGGAACCGATGAGAATCTGCAAAAGTACATTCGCTTGTTTAGCTGCTCTGATGCTGGGGGTGCTCTCCTCTCTGGGCGATTCCACGGTGCCAGCCATCGACCGGCACGCCCTTGTTTCACGGCACAACGTCACTTGGACCAACCCCAGTGGAACGATCGCGGTGGGCAACGGCGAATTCTGCTTCAACGCTGACGGTACGGGTTTGCAGACCTTTGCTGGCAACACGATGGCCCATTGGGCGTGGCATTCCTTTCCACTCCCGGCTGGTATCACCGCTGACCAGATACCCGACACGGGCACTTTCCAGGAAGGGCGCCCAACCGGGCCTGACAGTTTTCCCAAGGACAAGAAGGCCCTCTACACGTGGATGAGGCAAAACCCGCACGGAATCAACCTTGGACGCCTTCGTCTTTCTTGGGCCGATGGTCGCGCTATCACTCGGAAAGAGGTCACCGATCTATCAGCTACTCTGGACTTGTGGTCTGGCGAGCTATCTTCCCACTTCAAACTTGCGGGTGAGCCGGTGAGCGTCAAAAGTTGCGTCGATTCCTCGCTCGACGCGGTCGCCACACAAATCACATCACCTCTTCTCACCAGCGGCAAACTTGAGGTCACTCTCGATTTTCCCTATCCCGCCCTCAAGAACGGGCCTTGGATCGGGGATTTTGCCAAAAACGATGAACACATGACGGCGATCACGTTCACCACCGGCCAGTCCGCCCAGGTGCGCCGTCAAATCGATGCCACGACCTACGATGTCAAGATTGCCTGTTCCAACGGAGCCACATTGCGCTCCCAAACTGATCCAGTTCAGTCGCCCCTTCGCATGGCTGCAGATGCAGGAGGTCGAGACACCCTTGAGGTCGTGTGCGCTTATTCGTCCAACCCGATCAATCACGCGCTTCCCTCCTTTGGGGAGGTGGAAAAAAACTCCCTCGAACATTGGGCAGCCTTTTGGGAGTCGGGCGGGGCCATCGATCTCTCCGGCAGCAAAGACCCGCGCTGGTTTGAACTGGAGCGGCGAATTGTGCTCTCGCAGTACCAATTGGCCGCACAGTCGTCCGGCAGTTACCCGCCCGCGGAAGACGGCCTAATGGGTCTTGCGTGGGTAAACCACTTTCACATGGAAATGATCTGGTGGCATCTGGCGCACTACGCACTGTGGGATCGCTGGTCCATGGCCAACAAGGCCCTCAAGGTCTATGACCGGTTCCTCCCATCGGCCGAAAGACGAGCCCAGCAAATGGGAATGAAAGGGGCGGAATGGCCCAAAGGCGCCGGCCCGGACGGCATTAGTCTGCCGTGGTCAGGGAATGTTGCGCTGCTTTGGAAACAGCCGCACCCGATTTTTTTTGCGGAGCTCGATTATCGACTCCATCCAACCCGTGAAACTCTTTTGCGGTGGCAACGTGTTGTGCAGGAGACGGCCGACAACATGGCCGATTACGCGACGCTGGATCCTGCAACCCACACTTACTCGCTTTTTCCAGACACACCACCGTCTGAACAGGGGCCGACCACGCGCAACGTTTCGTTTGATCTGGCCTACTGGCGCTGGGCTCTTGGAATTGCACAGAATTGGCGCCAGAGGCTTGGTCTCGCTCCGGATCCGCATTGGGACGAAGTCCGCCTGCACTTGGCGGCACTCCCGGTTGAGGACGGAGTCTACACGATTTCGCCCGAATGGCACGACACCTACACCAAGCGCAATGCCAGCCATCCGGACCCGATAGGCATGTTGGGAATGCTTCCGCCGACGGAAGGCGTCGACCCTGAGACCGCACACCAGACCGTGCTCAAGGTTGCGCAAGTCTGGCGGTGGAGCTGGGGATGGGACCTTCCCTGGATGGCCATGGCAGCGGCACGAACGGGTGAGCCTCAACTCGCTGTTGATACATTACTGAAAACTACGTCAGCGAACAAATATGACTGGCGAGGCATTGATGATGGCAACTACTTGCCAGGAAATGGAGGTCTCCTTTATGCCGTTGCGATGATGGCGGCCGGTTGGGATGGGGCTCCGGATAAGCCGACACCGGGCTTCCCGGCTGACGGCTCGTGGGTGGTCAGATGGGAAGACCTCAAACGGGCGCCTTAAAAGGAATTTGCAATCTCGAATGCCTTTGAAGTTTGGGGGAACCTATCCGGAGCCTTGCCTGCTTCCTTAAATTAAAGAACGCGTCGAGGCCGAACGGCCTCTGGGAGCAGCGCCGCTGCCTTTCGAGATCGCGCGCATTCTTCTTTCCATGCCTCTTTCTTGCCAAAGACTGAAATTGAGGGGAGTTTGCCTGTTCATAGGAGCTATGGAAAACGCGAGAGGCAGAGTTCGATATTCGATCAGGTTACTGGTTGGCTCTGTATCAGCAGCACGCTGGATAGACTGCGCGCTGATTCTTGGATCGAAGGGTATAACTACTTCGAACATCGTGTTGACAGCAACGCCACAAGGCTCATGTGAGTTAAGACCGTTTGGTCGGAAAGGAGGCTACCATGTTGGCCAAATTTTTGATCCCACGGAAAACTCTTGGTCCGCGCGATTAGCCTTTGACTCAGCCGAGTGACAGCGGCGAATAGGGCCGAAAGTTCGCCAGGAGATAACCACACCGCACCGGGCCAATGTGGGCCATCGCAAGATGGGGCTTAACGCGGGAGAGCTGTGGCTCAATGGCTGAAAACGGCCTTTCCCCGGCTCGAGGAGCTGGATGACCCTTCCGAAGCCCACTGTCGGAAGGGAAAATTTATTGGCCGTTTCGACTTCGCCCCCGAGCGATGTGGTATGCTTCTCAGATCTTGCCAGATCAAGAACATATCTCACCGCGGGATTTTCTCCGTCAACGGCGACCTGAGCGCTTCAGCGACACGCTAACAAGCACGAAGCAGCGAATTGATCGTAGTTTCCTCGAATATCACCTCGAGTCCTTGACGAGCCGAAGTCAGGAAATCGACTTTCAAAATTTCGCCCTTCACCTTGCCGAGCGTACCATCTGTCCCAACCTGCGACCCCAGACGGGGCCAACGGGAGGCGGCGACAGCCAAGTTGACGCCGAAACTTATCCGGTGGCCGAATCCCTCGCCGACGCGTGGTACGAAGGCGTTGGGAATCAATCAGCATCGGAGCGCTGGGGGTTAGCCTTTAGCGCGAAAAAGAAGTGGAAGCCAAAGGTCGAATCCGACTTGTCTAAGATCGCCAATTCTGGTCGCGGTTACAAACAGGCCTTTTTCATCAGTAACCAGTTCATCTCCGATAATATAGTGGCATGAGGAGTGCTCATAGGACAGACCCGATGATTAAAGCTAATTGTCGGGCACGGTTCACCGCTGCGGATTTCGACTTCGTGGTGAAGACCCTCAGCAAGTCCAAGAACGACGCCGTTACCTTGGTGGACCTGCTGGTTGACCTCGAAATGAGGGACTCGATCCTCGACCACGAACTGCTCCTGAAAGCGCTCCTGAACAACGAGGGGACGCTGTCTATTTCGCCGCAGTTCTATTTTTATGTCCTCACCCGGCATGTATTAAAAGAAACAGGCATCAACGACCGGCCCCTCAGCGACTATGTGGCCTCGCTTCTCGAAACATTTTCCCGCACCGCGCGCCTCAAGTCGCCCGCCGGCGCGCCCGGCAACCCCGTCGAATACATCTCGGACATGCTGCTCGCGCTGCGGGACGCCTCGCCCGTGCAGACGTTCCTCATCCGCGCGCACGTCGGGAACTACTCGCTCTTCCTCAGCGGCATCTTCCACGAAAACGTCCTGCGCCGGACACAGCGCGGCGCGCCCGACTTCTCCTTCTACGAAGACATGGGCCGGATGAACTACACCGTGGTATCCAGACACTCCGTCGCCCGCTCCGCGGAGCTGAGTTCCATCTACGAAGCGCTCGCGGGGAATTTCCGGCCCATCCGCAAGGCGCTGAACCATCTCTCCGACCGACTGCTCAACCTCGACGAGGATTACGCCGCCCTGCACCTCTCCTAAATGAACACCACACTATTCAGCGAGATCCAGAACCTGTTTGAGCGCACCTACGCGCGGGTCGGCATCAACCTGGAGGACTGCTTGATAGACAGCGGCCGGTGCGGCCAGCTTAGCAGGCTCGCGGGCGCTTCGGCGCGCGAACTGAGCGACTTGGCGCGCACCTTTTTGCGGCGTTCGCAGGATCAGCTCTATGTAGGAATCTACTACTCGCGCTGGCTCATCGACCAGCTCGAGAAATACGATCCGCGCCAAGGCTTGTGCGACTCGAATATCCGCTCGCTCATCGCCTTCGTCGAAGAGATCAACCATGCGCTCCACGCGGCGCTACAGTTCAAGTCGGGCGTTCGAGAGATCCATAGCGAGGACTTTGCCCGCAACCTCGAGCTGCAAGCCCAAGTCGATACCTACCTCGTCCTGCTCCTGTTCGTGGCGTTCTTCCGCAAATCGCAAAAAATCTCCAGGACAGACCGGCGCTGGCTCCGTTTTCATCTCTTCTGTTCACAGGCGGAGGATGCCTATTCCGACCCGAACCTGCGGGGCCGGTACATGGAGACGAACGAGCTCGCCTCCCAATACACGCACTACCTGGACGCGCTGAACGCCGCCCGCCGCATCGACGAAATCCGGAATTTCCACGCGCTGGATTACAAGGCAAAGAAGGAGCGGATCCTGGCGCTGGGGGCGAAGAAGGAGTAGGTATGGCGGCTGGAGCGTCCTGTAGCGGCCCTCTATGAGTAGCCGAGAGGGCGGTTAGGAACAGTCCTGCGAGATCGGGGTTTGATAATTGGAGGGTCTTTGCTGGTTCCCTCGGCGGTCATGGACCGCTACAGTGTTCTGTTTCGGCGCTGGATATTTTTCGTCGGGGGTTGATGTTCAATGCTTTGAGATCGGCTTTGCTTTTTTACCTGCCCTCGGGGAGAGGCGCGCGATGAGGACTGGCATCGCCCTTGGCTCGAACCTTGGGGACCGGCTTGCGCATCTGCGGGAGGCACGCGCGGCGGTGGCGGGGCTGAACGAGACTGGCGCTCCGATTCTTTCCTCGCGGGTTTGGGAGACGGAGCCCGTGGACTGCCAGCCCGGCGCGGCGGCCTACCTGAACGCGGTGGTCGAGATTGAATTCCGAGGCAGCCCTGTTACTTTGCTGCACCGCCTGCAGGACATCGAGCGCGCCATGGGCCGGCCTGAAAGGAGGCCTCGGAACGCGCCCCGGACAGTCGATCTCGACGTGCTCTATGCCGGAGAAGCGATTTTCAGGAGCGACGAAATCACCCTCCCCCACCCCAGGATGCATCTCCGGCGCTTCGTGCTGAACCCTCTGCGCGACATCCGCCCCGATCTCGTCCCCGACGCCCTGCTCGCGGGCGCGCCTCCGGCGGAGGTAAACGCATTCCCGGAAGGCTTTTAACAGATGACCGGCCTCGAAAACATCCGCGCCGCGAAGAAGGAAGGCCGGAAGATCGCCGCCCTCACCGCGTACGATTATCCCGTCGCCCGCCTTCTGGACGAGAGCGGCATCGACCTCATCCTCGTCGGGGACTCGCTCGGCATGGTCGTCCTGGGCTATCGGGATACCACTTCCGTCACGATGGAGGACATGACCCACCACACCCGGGCCGCCGCGCGCGGCGTGAAGAGCGCCCTGCTTGCCGCCGACCTCCCCTTTGCCAGCTACGCCACCCCCGAGGCGGCCGTGCGGAACGCCGCCGTCCTGGCGGAAGCCGGCGCGCAGGCCGTGAAGCTCGAGGGAGGCGTCTCCCACGCGGCCCATATCGCGGCCGTCGCCGCCGCGGGCATCCCGATCTGCGGGCACATCGGCATGCTCCCGCAGAGCATCCGCGAGGAAGGCGCTTACCGGGTCAAGGGCTCGACGCCGGAAGGCGCGGCGGCATTGATGGAAGACGCCCGCGCCGTCGAACGGGCGGGGGCGTTCGCCGTCGTCCTCGAGCTGGTGGACGCGCGGGTGGCCGGAGAGATCACCGGCACGCTGTCGATCCCGACCATTGGCATCGGCTCCGGCCCGGATTGCGATGGCCAAATCCTGGTTACGCACGACCTCATCGGCCTCTTCCCCTGGTTCAAGCCGAAGTTCGTTTCGCGCAAAGCCCACGTCGCCGATGAAATCCGCGCCAGCGTGGCCGCCTTCATCTCAGAGCTGGGGCGTTGAGGGGGCGCCTCCCTTCGGATGCGCTACTCCGTGGCGATGACCTAATCGGGCCTGGTCAGGGAGAGCCCCGATTTCTGGATGGGCGCCGGGCTAAGCGCGATCCTATCGCCAGGGGTGGTCTTGAAAGTCAGCCGGTCGCCCCCGATGACCTGAACGGGTTGCCCCTCGCGGGACAGCCGTACGCCGGAGCCAGGCCAGGGATTCTGCACAACACAGAGCCTCCCTTTTTCGCTGAGGATGGTCACGTCCTTCACCACGCCGCCGCCGATGGCCGCGCTCACCAGGAAAGCGCCGTAGGCCCGCAACGTGCGAAACCGCGCGTCGCGCTCCTTTGGCCACACCGGAAACAGCCGGATGATCCCTTCGTGGCTCTGGAGGAGCATCTCGTCAACCGTGTTTGGAACGATGCTGCTGTTCTCCAACATATGCATTGGGTTCACGACGATCCCGTTCGGCTGGAAGCCCATCTCGTGAAGTTTTTTCAGGATGATTTCGGGATCGTATCCCACGCGCGCCGCGGCGGGGAAGAAGGACGAACACGCGTTCAGCGACACCCACTGGTTCAGCGCCGAGATCGTGTTGCGGGAGATCTCCAATAACTTCGGATCGCTCCCCAGCCCGACGGCGCCCGCGGGATAAATGTGCACGACGGTGGCATCCACCTTTTTGGAGGTGCGTTTCGGAGGGTGATCCTTCTCCGTGCGGCGGAAGAGGGTTTTGCCGTCCTTCTCCTGCGTGGAAAACGCGCTGAGGTGAGCGAGGATATAGCGCCACTTCGCCTGTTCCCCTTCATCCCGGCCCAATTCTGAGCCGAGGTCCATGGCGAGCTTCAGGACGTTGCGCACCATCCCGAGCGACAAGGCGGGGTTTGTGTCCTGCCCGCCTTCATTCGCCCCGTCGTTGTAGATGACATAGCGCCCCCCGGCCGGCTGCCGCAGGCCCTCGGGCAGATTCGCGGTTGCCTTGGCCAACTCCACCGGCGTCGGCTCGAACTTCAGGTAATCCTCCCAAAACCGGGCGACCTCGCGGACGAAGGGATAGACCTTCTGCCCGTACGCCGGGTCGTAGGTGGAATACCAGCGCTGGGCGATGTTCACGGCCGCGAAGGCGGCATCGCTTCGCTGTCCAAGGAACAGGCCGCCTTTTTGCCGCAGCCACGGCGGATCGCCGGGCTTAAGCACGATGTCCGGGTGGAGGGGGTCGCCCGTGGTCTCGACGCCTGCGGGGCCGATCTTCACGGGGTAGAGCACTCCGCGGCAGTGCAGGACTTCGCGCGCATAGTACTGCCCGCGTTTCATGAAGGCGAGCACGGGGGCGTCTTCGGGATCGGCCTGCTCGATATGATTGCTCGAGTAGAGGCCGTAGAAACAGGCCTCGTGGTTGTAATTCAGCGTGTAGGCGCCCGTCCACATGGGCTGATCCGTAGTGACCCAGGTGCCCGCGATGCCGGGAGGATACTCCGGGTCTCGGCTGCACGACGCCAGGATGTAGTTGGAGACGTTATAGCGCCATTCCAGTTCGGAATCGCCCAGCGAGACGGACGACCTAGCCCAGAACGCGCGCCACCATTTCTGATGGGCTCCGTATAACGTCGCGATATCCGAACGATCGAGGGAGGAGATGCGCTTGGAGGCGGCCGCCACGGTATGTTTGCTCTGCCGCAAACTCCTCATTGCCGTCACCAGAACCACCGGTTTCCCCGGTTGCAGCCGGAAATGCGCCCCGTCTCCTCCCAGCAACCGGAAGGCGCAGGCCGCTTCGGCGGGAATTTCGACGTTGTCGCGGAAGGCCCGGACGCCCGAGAAAACTCCGTGTGCGCCCTCCTTTACGGGTGCGGCGGGCGCGCCCACCCAGTCGCCGGCGACGCCGTGCTTTGGCCTGTGGTCGGACTGCGGCGTCGTCCTGGCCAGGGCCGGAATCCATAGATGAACATCCCCCTCCACGGGAGCGCCCTTGCAGGCGAGTTTCACCACGAGGAGATCCTCCGTGGCACAAACCCACGAGCGCATGGTCACCTCAGTTTTGTCGGTCTTGAATGTCGATACGGTGGTCGCGCCGTCCAAACGCTGCTCCGCGTGGTAGCTCGCTCCGTGTAGCTGGGGGATCTGAACGTCCAGATGTCCGAAGGGGCGCGGGCCGCTCCAGCGCCACACGGAGCGCAACTCCCAGAGATCATTCTTGCTGAGCCAGAACTGCTGATCCTCCGGCTCCCCGGAAAGCGCCACTCCCATATCCCCGTTTCCCATCAATGGGGCGTCGAGCTGCTCATAGCGCGGCAGCGCCCCGGGAGGTTTGGTAAAAACGGAGAGGTAGGCCGAATTTCCGGGAACTGGAGCCGCTGGAGCCGCCGCCACCGCCGCCGCCGCGGCAGTGACAGCGAAGAGAACCGACGAGAGGATCAGGAGGCGTCTCACGCTGCGGGACTCCGATTTCCTCGTAAAAGGAAGGAGCGGCTCAGTGAGCAGCTTCGGCCTCGGCGGGTTGGGCCGGCGCGGGCTCGGCCCACTTGCCGTGTTCGCGGATGAGGTCTTTCAGGCGATCCACGGCTTCGGCCTCGGGGATGTTGAACTTCACGGCTGTCTTGCCGACGTAGAGATTCACTTTCCCGGGCGCGCCGCCGACGTAGCCGAAATCGGCATCGGCCATCTCGCCCGGGCCGTTGACGATGCAGCCCATGATGGCGATCTTCACGCCCTTGAGGTGGGCCGTGGACTCCTTGATCTTCGCGGTCGTGGTCTGGAGGTTGAAGAGCGTCCGGCCGCAGGAAGGGCACGCGACATAATCGGTCTTGAAGATGCGGGCGCCCGCGGCCTGCAGGATGTTGTAACTCACCCGGAGGGATTGGCCGGGCGCCGGGCTGCCCTGGAACAGGATCGCATCCCCCACGCCGTCGCAAAGCAGCGAGCCGATATGCGTGGCGGCGGTGAGCAATGTCGGCAAAAAGTCGGTCTCGGCATCCGCGCGAAGCAGCGTGTCCTTCAGGAGAATCGGGTGCCTCGGGTCGAGCCTGGAAGCGAGGAGCCGGAATGCCGCGACGACCGGCAGACCCGTCCCATCCCGAACGGTGACCAGATGATCGGATGCGCTTTCGTTCAAAAGAGTGACGGCACGGTCGTCGCGCGGGTCGATCTCTTTGACGCCCGCTTCCTCGTAGATGATCTCGGGCTGGTAATCGCCCATGCGCGCGATCTTGTGCGCGATCTTGTCGAAGGATTCCTGGCGCACCACGACGCGGACCGTCTCCTCACCGCCCAGCCGCACATCGCCGCAATCGAGCCGGTGCGAACCGCGGCGGACGTAGGAAAACGGGTCGTAAGGAAGCTGGACGCCCTCGAACGCCGGATCGTTCGGGCCGCGATGCCCCGCGGCGGCCTCGACCAACGCGCGCGCGACGGGGATTTCATGGACGCTATCCTCGGTGAGCGAGACGCGGACGGTGTCGCCGATGCCGTCGGCAAGCAGCGAGCCGATGCCGATCGCGCTCTTTATGCGCGCATCCTCACCGTCGCCCGCTTCGGTGACGCCGAGGTGGATGGGGTAATTCCAGTCGGCGCCTTCGGCCGCCAGCCGAGCGGCCAGCAGGCGGTATGCGTTGATCATCACCTTCGGGTTGCTCGACTTCATCGAGAAGATGAGCGCGTGGAAATCCATTTCGCGCGCGATCCGCGCAAACTCCAGGGCGCTCTCGACCATGCCCCGCGGCGAGTCGCCGTAGCGGTTCATGATTCGGTCGCTGAGGGAGCCGTGATTCGTCCCGATGCGGATGCTGACGCCGCGCCGTTTGCAAAGCTCCACCAGCGGCGCGAACCGGCTCCGGATGCGCTCCAGTTCGGAGGCGTACTGGTCGTCCGAATATTCCCGGACGAGGAATTTCTTGGAGTCGGCGTAGTTGCCGGGGTTGATGCGGACTTTCTCGACCCAGAGCGCCGATTCCATGGCGGCCTCGGGCTTGAAATGGATGTCGGCCACGAGCGGCGCGTCGCAGCCCTGCGCCAGGAGCGCTTCCTTGATGAGCCGGAGGTTCTTCGCGTCCTTGACCGTGGGCGCGGTGATGCGGACGATCTCGCACCCGGCGGCGACGAGGTCGAGCGTCTGCCGGACGCAGGCCCCGGTGTCCATCGTGTCGCAGGTCAGCATGGACTGGACGCGGATCGGGTTTTCCCCGCCGACGCCGACTTTGCCGACGCGGACCTCGCGGGTCCGGCGGCGCTCGTAAAGAAAGGCGTTCGGGCAATACTCCATCTTCACTTGGACGCGCCCTGTTTCAGCCCGGGGCCGGGCTTGGTGTCGCTCAAAGTCCAGGGCAGGTCGCGGACATCAAAGAAGCTGACAAAGAGCAGGAACCCTATGATGACGAACGCGCAGACGCCGGTGATGACTTCGATGACCTTGGCGTTGACGGGCTTGCGCCGGGCGCCTTCGACCAGCGCGAGGAGGATGTGGCCACCGTCCAGCACGGGGATCGGCAGAAGGTTGAGCACCGCCAGGTTGACATTGGAAAAGACGCTGAACCAGAACGCCAGCCGCCACCCGTCCTCGCTGTCGAATATCTGGTAATAGATGCGCATGATGCCGACCGGCCCGCTGAAATGCTGCGCGCCGATGTCGGACTTCGGGGAAAAGAGGGCGTCGAGCGTGTTCGCCATCGTGTCGAGGACGCTCGCGACCTGCTCGACCGGGGTCGGATGGACGAGCTTCACGTCGCCCGGGCCGAACTGGATGCCGATGCGGGGACGCGGGACTCCATTCTCGCCGGGCAGCAGGACGGAGGTCATCTTGAACGGAAGCCGCGCGCCTTCCCGCAGGACGACGAGCGACACGGGAACGTCGGGGTGGTCGCTCACCTGATCCTGAAGGGCGGCGGGGCTGTAAACGTTCTCGCCGTTGACCTGGACGATCTCGTCCCCGTGCAGCAGGCCGGCCGTGGCGGCGGGAGTTCCCGGCTCGACCCTGTCGATGAGCAGGCGGTTCCGCGGGGCGATCTTCACCTCGCGCAAGTTCGAGCGGGCGAAACGCCTGGGCGGCTCCTTGACCCAGCCGCTGTAGAGGAGGAGCGGCTTGCCGTCGCGCAAGACGTTGAAGGCGATCTTGTCCCCCTCGCTCCGGATGATGCGCCAGGTGACGCTGTCGGTGCCCATCCCGAGAAAACGGTGAACGGGCTGGCCGTCGATCTCCTGGATGACATCGCCCGGAAGGAGGCCGGCCTTGTCCGCGGGCGACCCCTTCTCGACGTAGCCGATGGTGGTGGTGGCTTCCGCCTCGGTGGTGGGACGGCCGATGACCCAGACGATGGTGGCAAAGAAGAGGGCCAGGAGAAAACTAAAGAGCGGCCCGGCGATGGCGACGATGATCTTGTCGAGCGCGGTGATGGGCGGCAGCTTCCCGCGGATATTTTCGCTCCTGCCTTCGACGAGCTCCATCGGCGCCATCTGCGGCAGGGCGACGAACCCGCCGGCCGGGATGCTGCCGAGGCTGTACTGGATGCCGTTCCGGGTCGTTGACCAAATGGGTTTGCCGAACCAGATGGCGAATTTCTCGATAACGAGGCCGCGCCAGCGCGCCGCGAGGAAATGGCCCAGCTCGTGGACGATGATGAGGAGGTTGAAAATGACCAACACCTCCAGAAGGATGAAGATGAAGTTCAGGAGTTTGAGGAACATTTCAGAGTAATTCAGCAGCGCGCGTCCGTGCCAGGGAATCCGCCTCCAGTATAGCATCGAGTCCCCCCTGCGCAACGGAGGGGTGCCCGTCCATCACCTGCCGCACGAGGCTCCAGATGCGGGGAAACGGGATTCTCCCGCCCAGGAAAGCTTCGACAGCGACTTCGTTGGCGGCGTTCATTACAGCAGGGAGAGTGCCGCCGGTCTCCCCGGCGCGCCGCGCGAGATCGAGCGCCGGGAAATCGGTGTAACGCGGCGCCTCGAACTCGAGCCGGGCGACATCCGCGAAGTTCAGGGGGCGGAGGGAGTTCGCGATGCGCTCGGGCCAGGTGACGGCGTACTGGATGGGGAAACACATGTCGGAATGGCTCAACTGGGCCAACACGGAGCCGTCGATGAACTCGACCATCGAGTGCACGATGCTCTGCGGGTGGACGACGACTTCGACCCTGCCCATCTCGACATCGAAAAGCCACCGGGCCTCGATCATCTCCAGGCCTTTGTTGAAGAGGGTGGCGGAGTCGATGGTGATCTTCGCGCCCATCTCCCACGTGGGATGCTTCAGCGCGTCGGCCGGGGTGACGTGCGGCAGCTTCTCCGCGGGCGTGCGGCGGAACGGGCCGCCCGAGGCGGTCAGGATGAGCCGGCGCACCTCGGCTTTCTCGCGGTTCTCCAGGCATTGGAAGATGGCGTTGTGCTCGCTGTCCACCGGGAGGACGCGCACGCCTTTGCGCCGGGCCGCTTCCATGACGATCTCGCCGGCCATGACGAGGATCTCCTTGCTGGCGACGGCGATGTCCTTTCCCGCCTCGATGGCCGCGAGCGCAGGCCGCAGGCCGCCCGTGCCGACGATGGCGATGAGCACCATGTCGGCATCCGGGTGCGTGGCCAGCTCGACCAGGCCGTCCTCGCCGGCATGGATGACAGGGTCGTACGAAAGCGCCGCGCGCAGCTCCGGCAAGAGCGCCTCTTCCGTGATGCAGATGGCGGGGCATTGAAACTCGGCGGCCTGGGCGGCGAGCTTGGCCGTGTTCCGCCGCGCGGACATCCCCACGATCTCCATGCGGCCGGGGATGTCGCGGGCGACCTTCGCGGCGCTCTCGCCGATCGACCCCGTGGCGCCCAGAACGACGACGCGGCGCCTCCTCATACGCGGATGACGAGCCGCAGGTAAAAGAAGAGGAGCGGGGCCGTGAAAAGCAGGCTGTCGATGAGGTCGAGCGCGCCTCCGATGCCCGGGAGCAGCTTCCCCGAATCCTTCGACTCCGTGCTCCGTTTCACGATGGACTCCGCCAGGTCGCCGATGACCGCCGCGAACCCGAGCAGGAGGCCTAGGAAGGTGGCGTGGGTGTAGTTGAGCGCGGAGAGCTTCATGGGAAAGATCGCCAGCATCCCATAACTGCCGAGCGTGGAAAATGCGAGCGCGCCGAAAAAGCCCTCCCACGTCTTCTTCGGGCTGATGTGCGGGATGAGGAGGTGTTTGCCGCAGACGCTGCCGACGAGGTAAGCGCCCATGTCGCTGAATTTCGTGACGACGATGAGGTATAGGACATAGATATGTCCGGCCACCCGGCCATCCGGAGTCCGAGGGATGACATAGACGATCTTGGTGACGAAGTTAAACATCCACGGCACGTACATGATGCCGAAGAGCGTGTAGGCCATCGTCTCCAGCGGCGCGATGACCCGCATCTTCTGGAACATCTGCCGCGCAAAGACGACGATGAGAAAAAAGAGCAGCACGGCCATCTCGAAGTCATACGATTCGTCGGGCCGGATCCTGTCCTGGATATAGTAATAGAAGCTGCCGCAGATGAGGACGAGCCCGCAAACCATCGCGGTGATCCTGAAGTTCGGGAGCTGCTTGTTGTCCAGCATGTTGCAGAACTCCCAGAGCCCAAGCATCGCCAGCGCCGTGATGAGCAGGAAAAAGCCGAACTCATAGCCGGAAAATATGATGGTGAGCGCCAGCGCCCAGAGAACGACGGTGCTGCCCAGGCGGGAAAAAAAGACAAGGCGGCGGCTCTCGCTCATCACTCTAACGACGTTCGCATGCTCGCGCCGACTTTCGCAATTCGGCGCGGGCTCTTAAAGACTTTTTCATTTGCCGATCTCGCCGGCGCGCTTTTCGAACGTCTCGTCGAGTTCCCGCACGCGGGAGAGGATCGGCTCGTACGTCAGGCGCTGGACGGAGCAGAAATCCTGGAGCGGCTGAAAGGTGATCCGCAGTTCCTGATAGAAACGGTCCATGGCGTGCCGCAGGTGGTCGCCGATGGAGGCGAGGACTTCCTGCCGCTTCTCCGCCATGGCATCGCGGAAGGCGCGGAGGATCTGTTTGCGCTTGATGACGGCCACGACGGTGCCGAGCAGGCCGGCGGCGAGCGCGATGGAGCCGGTGACGTTGATGATCGCCGCGTGCGCCAGGATGGCCACGACGGTCGCGATGCCGCCCGCCGCGGCGATCCCGGCCGGGAGGCGCAGCCAGTTCGCCGAGTCCGCGAAGAGGCGGTCGAGCTGCTGTTCCAGGGACTGGCCGGACATTTTTTCGAGCAGGGTGAGCTCCAACTTTTTGAGGAGCTGCTCGCGCTGGCGCATGAAGTCGGGGAAAGCCGGCGGCACGGGGGCGTTGGAGGCGAACTCGCGCTGGAGCGATTCATAGAGCTGCTGCCACACGGTGCGCAGGTCGGTCTCGAGGAGTTCAACGGAGTTCTCCACCTGCCGGCGGATGGCGTCCTGCAACTGCCCCTCGATCTTCTCCTGGAATTCGCGCTGCCAGTCGCCCTTTTTGACGATGGACTTGAGGGTGGCCCAGACGGAGAACTTCTCCAGTAAGAGCTCTTCACCCCGCTTCTGTGCGCGGTCGTAAGACAGCGCGAGGGTGCTCAGCACGCCCTCGATCTGCCGCATGGACTGCTCCTTGCGCACCTGCAGGCCGAGCTCGACCTGGCCCAGCTTTTCGGCGTCCGCAGTGAGGATGGCGAACGCGCCCGCGGCTTTTTCCCCGAGGTCGCCCAGCACCACGCGGGCGCTGCCGCATACCGAACGGAGCTTGCCCCGGCGCGTTTCGCCCTTCGAGACGACATCGTCTATATAAGCCTCCAGGGCCGCGAAATCCGCGGGCGCCGCGCCGCCGCCCTCCTTGGCCAGGAGCGCTTTCTTTGCCGAGAGGGGAAAGATGGGCCGGGGCTGGCCGAGCCGGGCGCGAATGGTCTCGTCGAGGTGCGCGACGACGGCGTCCACCTCGGCGGTCTCGCGCAGGTCGGTCTGCTGGAGGACGAAGACGACATTCTTGAGCCATTTCTCGGAGACGAGCTTCAGGAAATCCCACGAGGAAAGCGCCCAGGGGTTCATGACCGAAAAGACGAAAAAGACGAGGTCGGCGACGGGCAGATACCGCTCCGTGATCGTCTGGTGATCCGCGACGATGGAGTTCGTCCCGGGCGTATCGACGATGTTGAAGTCGCGCAGGAATGCCTCGGGCCGGTAGCACTCCACGAGGCGCTCGGCGACGTGAACGTCCCCCGGCTCCTCGCCATACTTGAACACGTAAATCTTGTCCGTGGTGGGGATGACATCCACCTTCGCGAACTCGCGCCCGAACAGCGCGTTCAGCAGCGACGATTTCCCGGCGTTCACCTCGCCCGCGACGACGAAAAGGAACGGCTCGCGCAGGCTGGCGCCGAGCTTGTGGAGGACGTTGAGCGTCTCCGGCGCGGTGCGGAGGTCCTGGGCGAGCTGGGAGAGCGCGTACAATGCCGTCTCCAGACCCGACCGAATCTGAATGTATTCCTCCCCGATCATGGAGGCGGCTTACCGCACCGCCGCCCAGACGCGGTGCACGTCATCGTGGTCGTCCAGGGCCTGGAGGAAGCCGCCGACATCCGCCCTTTGCTCCCCGGTGAGGGCTGGGAACTGTTTTGCGACGTAGGCGAGCTCGCTCGTCACCACCGTCCAGCCGTTTTCCGCGAGCCAGCGGGAGACGGCGGCGCACGCCGTCCGCTCGGCGAGGAAACGCGCACCTGCGGCGTCCGTGGGGATGTCCTCGTTTGCCTCGTGCGAGAGCGGCTCGACCTCGTTCGCCCCCGCCTCGATGGCGGCGGCCTCGATGTCCGCATCCGCCCCGGGTTGATGCGCCTCGACGAGGCCGACGTGTTCAAAGAGGAATTTATTGCTGCCGGGCGCGCCCAACTGGCCGCGCTTGAACAGGAGGCGAATCTCCGGGGCGGTGCGGTTATGGTTGTCGGTGAGCACCTCGACGACCACGGGCACCTTGTGCGGCGCGTAGCCCTCGAAGACGATGTGTTCGAGCACGAGTTTGTCCTCGCCGATGCCCGCGCCTTTCTTGATGGCGCGCTCGATGACGTCCCGGGTGACGCTCGCCCTGCGGGCTTTCTCAACCGCCGCAAAGAGCCGGGCGTTCCCCTCAGGATCGGGCCCGCCGAGCTTCGAGGCGACCATGATCTCCTTGACGATCTTGCCGACGAGCTGCCCCTTCTTGAGCCCTGCCACCTCGCGTTTTGCCTGGAGCCATTGACGTCCCATGCCGTGAGGATAGCGGCGGGAAGCGGCATGTTCAATAAAAGTGAGGCGGCCGACACGGCCCCGCCTGTTCCCCCTGGCAATTGTGCTTTCCCGGGAACGCTGTAACGTGCTCTCGGATGAAATTCCCCCTCATTCCGCTTCTCCTCCTTGCCTTTGCGATTTCTTCGCGGGCAGCCGAGCAGGACTGGACCCTCAGCAGCCAGGCCGATAACGTCACCATTTACAGCCGAGTCCGGCCCGGTTCCTCCATCAAGGAATTCAAGGCCACGGGAACCATCGGCGCCCCGCCCTCCACGGTATTGGGCGTGCTGGACGACGTCGCGGGCTATACCCGGTTCATGCCGTACGTGACGGAGTGCCGCATCCTCAAGCGCGAGCCGGATTCGCTCGTCAGCTACCAGAGGATCGCCCCGCCTTTCTGTTCGCAGCGCGACTACACTTTGCAAGTCCAGCGCGACACGAAAGCGACGCCGGCCGGCCCGGTCTATGTCCGCCGCTGGGAGTTGGCGAACGCCCTCGGCCCGGCCGAGCAGCCCGGCACTGTTCGGGTAAAGGTGGACGAAGGAAGCTGGACGCTGGAACCCGCGCCCAAAAACACCACCACCGCGACCTACGTCATTTACACCGACAGCGGCGGCGCGCTGCCAGCCTTCATCGCGAACAAGGCCAACCAGGTCGGCATCGGCAAACTCTTCGCCGCCATCCGCAAACAGGCGGCAAAGGCGAACTAGCCGGAAGCCTGTTTACGGCGCCTCGTTTTTTCTTTCGTCCCCAAAGCGCGGAGAGTGATGCTCTAGGAATCGGGCGGCAACGAGGGCGGCCGGGCTGCCTCGACGATGGCTTCGGAGAGAGAGAGCAGGGAGGGCGCCGACGGAGCGAGATACGCGGCAATCTCTTCCAGCAGCTTTGCGAACGCCTCTTGGTCGGCCCTGTCCACGATGCCGGACAGCTCTTCGCCCGCGTGGTCGAAGCCGCGCCGCGCCTCCTCCGCGAACGGGTTCACCGCCTGGATGTCCCAATAAAGAGCGGGATCGGTGGAGACGATCCTGGCGCAGAGAGCGAGCAAGGTGCGCTGGACGGGCGTCGAGAGCGCGGAGACCGTGTCGAAAGGCAGGCCGGAACGCTGGAGAGCCGCGGCCATTTGCAGGAGGGCGGCGTGTGTCATCGACTGGATGTAGGCGGCGTTCTTGTCGTGTTCGGAGGCGGAGAGCGCAGTCAGCTTCGCGCCCCATTTTTCAAGCAGGCCGGTGAACCAGGCGCTCGACGCATTCTCCGCGAGCGGTGTGACGCAGACGTTCCGCGCTTCGAAGCTGGGGTGCGGCCCGAACATCGGGTGGATGCTCAGGTAAGCGGCTCGCGGGGCGGCGCGGCGGACGGCAGCCTCGATGCGCGTCTTGATGGAAGCGATGTCCACGATGACCGCGCCGGGCCCGGCCACACCGCACACCGCCGGGATGGCTTCGAGGACGACCGGCTCGGGCACGCAGAGCAGGATGCAGTCGGCTGAGGTCAGGAGGGCCAGCGCCGCTTCGCCGGGCCGGGATATATCCGCAGAAAGGTAGTTCGCGACCAGGCCGGGGTGCGCGGGGGCGTCGCCGATGTCGAGGCCATCGACCCGGAGCCCGTCGGCGGCCAGCTTTTCGGCGAAGATAGCCCCAAACTTGCCGTTGCAGCCTGCGACCAGAGCTCGGAGCGGCGCCGCCATCTTTACCCGAGCGAGGGAAAGGAGCCGAGCACCCGCACCGAATGCCTGCCGTATCGGTAGTCGAGCGCGTCCGCGCAATGGCGCAGGTCTTCGCCATCGGCGGCCGAGATGACTTCGAGGTAGAACATTTGCGGCTCGATGCGCATCTCGATGGGATCGATGGCAGGGCGCGAATGGATCTTCGCGATGTTCAGGCCATGAAAGGTGAATTGCGCCAGGATCTCGGCGAGCAGCCCCACCCGCTCCGTGCGCGGCGTGATGGCGACCATGGTTCGGCAGGAATCGGCTTGAGGGGGCGGAGCCGCCAACGGCGCGGCCGAGACGAGCAGGAAATCGGTGAAATTCCGCCGGCCATGCCTGCGGTTCCCGATATCCTCGGCCAGGATATTCAGGCTGTTGGCGGCAAGCGCATCGCGGCTGGCGATCGCGAGGCCTTCGCCCGCCTCTGCCACGAGGCGGGCCGCTTCCGCCGTGCTCGCGACGGCCTTCAGGACGGCATCCGGGTGGTGTTCCTTGAGGAAATCGGAGCATTGCGCGAGGGCCTTTTCGTGGGAATGGATGGCGCCCGGCGCGCCCCCGATGGCGAACTGGATGGGGAGGCGGCACGCCCCGCGAATGGTGAGCCGGTGCTCGTAAACGAGGTCGAGCGATTCCTGGATGAGCCCCTCAAGGAAATTGTAGTACGCAAGAACGCCCACGGAGCCTTGCGGGTCGGCGGCGGTTTCCTGTGCGACCTTCTGGAGGTTCCCCTGGGCCAGGAACTCGACGGGGGAGCCGAGGCCGCCCGCCAGGGAGGAGGCGGCCAGCTCCGAAAATGTTTTCGGAGGGCCGAGATAGAAGACTTTCATTCGTCGGTGCGACCGTATCTTTTCGCGGCGGCGGCTGGCAAGGTTGAAGAGCGCCCGGTTATCGGCTAACGGAACGGGGCCCATGTCCCCTTCCAGCGAGCAAACGCCCCTTTCGAAGACGACCATCTGGGTCATGGCGCTCTCGACCGGGGTCATCGTCGCCAATATCTATTATGCGCAGCCGCTGCTGGCGGCGATCGCGCGCGACTTCGGGCTGACGGTGACCCAGGCGGGCCTCATCGCCATGTTGAGCCAGGCCGGGACGTCCCTGGGGATGTTCCTCTTCGTTCCGCTCGGCGACAAGTTCGAACGCCGGTCGCTCATCGTCCTCCTGCTCGGCGGCTGCTGCGTCGCGATGGCGATGGCCGCCGCCGCGCCGACCGCCGTCCTCCTCGGGGTCGCGAGCTTCGCGGTCGGGGCGACGGCGGCGACCGTCCACGTCATCGTCCCGCTGGCCGCGCACCTCGCCGCTCCGAACCAGAGGGGGCGCGTGGTGGGGACGGTGCTCAGCGGCCTGCTCATGGGGGTGCTCCTGGCGCGGACTTTCAGCGGCACGATGGGTGCGCTGTTTGGCTGGAGGTCGGTATACGCGACGGGCGCGGTGGCGATGATCCTCCTGGCGGTGGTCGTGCGCGCGCTCCTTCCCGAGAGCAGGCCCGAGGTGAAGATCGCTTGGCCCGCGCTCATGCGGTCCTGCCTCGACCTCGCGGTGCGCCACGCCGCGCTGCGCGAGTCGGCCTTGCTCGGCGCGCTGCTCTTCTGTGCGTTCAGCGCGTTCTGGACGACGCTGGTTTTCTTCCTCCACGCCGCTTACGGATACGGAAGCGCCGTGGCGGGGTTGTTCGGCCTGGTCGGCGCCGCGGGAGCGGCGGGCGCGCCGTTGATCGGGCATCTCGCAGACCGGTACGGGCCGCGGAGAACCATCCTCTTCTCGTCGTGGCTGGCGCTGGGTTCCTTCGTCATCATGGGACTCTGGGGCGGGAGGCTCGCGGGGTTGATCCTCGGCGTCCTGCTGATGGACCTGGGAGTCCAGTCGGGGCACGTCTCGAACCAGGCCCGCATCTATGGCATCGACCCCGGCGCGCGGAGCCGGCTAAACATGGTCTATATGGTCACCTATTTCATCGGGGGCGCGACCGGGTCGTACCTGGGAGCGGTCTGCTGGCGGTGGGCGGGTTGGGGCGGCGTATGCGGGTTCGGAGCGGCGACGTTGTGCGCGGCCCTCTGCGTCCAGGCGATCTGCGGCAGGCGCGCCCGGAGAGCGGGGCACGAATAGACAACATGGACATCACCGCGCCGATCATCTTCGAACCGCTCTTCATGGAACGCGTGTGGGGCGGGCGCCAGCTCGAGACCGTTTACCATAAGGCGCTCCCGGCCGGGACGCGGATCGGCGAGTCGTGGGAGGTGGTGGACAGGGAGGAGGCCCAGAGCGTCGTCCATACGGGGCCGCTGAAGGGGAACACCCTGCATGACCTCTGGAAGAACCACCGGGAAGCCGTGTTCGGCAAGGCGTTCGCGCCGGATGCGCCCCGTTTCCCGCTGCTCTTCAAACTGCTGGACGCCCAGGAACGGCTCTCCGTGCAGGTGCATCCGCCCGCGTCCGTCGCTTCCGAGCTCCACGGAGAGCCAAAGACGGAGATGTGGTATGTGGCCGAGACACGGCTGGACAGCGACATCTTCGCCGGCCTCAAACCGGGGGTGACCCGGGAGGATTTCGAGGAGGCCCTGAACACCGGCACGGTGGCGGACAAGCTGCAACGGCTCGAAGTGAAACCGGGCGACGCGATCTTCATCCCGAGCGGCCGCGTGCACGCGATCGGCGCGGGAAACCTGATCGTCGAAGTCCAGCAGAACAGCGACACGACATACCGCGTCTTCGACTGGAACCGGACAGGCCTCGACGGCAAATCGCGCGAGCTTCACATCCAGGAATCGCTCGTCTCCATCGACTTCGACAACGTCGAGCCGAAGCTGCAGACGCCCAAGGGGGAGCTGATTGTCGAATGCGACTATTTCCGGATCGAAAAATGGGAGGTCGAAGGCGCGCGCGAAGCGACGGTCGCGGGGGAGTTCGCCATCTTTACCTGCCTGGAGGGCGAGGTGGAATGCGCGGGGAGCCATTTCCACCCGGGGGATTTTTTCCTGGTGTCGGCTACGCAAGCGGACCGGGCGCTCTCCGCACCCGGGGGTTCGAAGGCCAGCGTCCTGCGGACGACGGCGCCGTCGTAGCGCGAGCTATCCTTCCGCGCGCCCCTTTTGGGCGTTCACGAAAACGGCGGGACGAGGCGGCGCCGCCCTTGCGCCACGGAAAGGGCGGGCAACACTCCGGACGCCGGCGACGAAGTGGCCTCGACATGATGGGCGGCGGCGGCCTTCAGCGCGCGCCAGCGAGGGAAATCGTAGTCGGGCGCGTGGACGATGTGCCGGAGCAGGCTGCGCCATTCGATGAGGGCGCGTTCGATGTCGCCGGGGCGTAGCGAGTCGGTGAGCAATTTGTATTTTGGCACCCCGTGCTGGATGACATCCCTCACCACTTCCGAAGCGCCCGCGCCATAGGCGGCGGGCACCCCCATCTCCAGATAGCCGGGATGGTCGGCCCGTTCATACACCGCCTGACAGAGGATGCCGAGCCGTCCTCCGTGCGGGGAATCCTGCTCGGAAAAACGGTGGCCGGCCCGGAGGTTGGCAAGGTCGAAGATGAGCGCATCCATGGGGTAACTTTCGTCTTCGAGGGCCGCGGCGATGGCGAGCCCTTCCCCGTGATTGAAGAAGCTGAAGAGGACGCCGCGCCGGGTGGGACGCCCCTCGGGGTCGATGAGGCCCAGGCGCCGCCAGGCGTACGCGGGCGCGGGGACGATCTCCACCGTGGTGCAGAAGCGGTCGAACTCGGGGCAGCCCCGGCACGGGAATGGCACGGCCTCCCGCTCCGGGGGAGCGAGCAGCGGCGCGCCGAGCGAATCGAGATAGGCCGGGCGGGTCACGTCTGAAAAATCGATCCGTGCGACCAGCACATTGCCCCGCTGGACGAAGTCGAAGAGACTGCCGCCTCCGCTCGCTTCCGGCAGGCGGCGCGCGATCTCCGTTTCGAGGGTCTGCCTGTCCATCGTCTTCGCGCGCAGGAGGATGCGGGCCCATTTGGTGAGAAAGGGCGGCTCGCCGGCGGCGACGGCGACCTCGCGCCCATACTTCTTTTCCAGGCCGTGGCCGAGCCTGCATAGGTTGCCCGCGCCGACGCCGTCCAGCATTCGGGGGAGGCGCAGCGCCGGGACCCAGCGTTCGTTTTCGCGAACGAGGAGATCGCCGAGCCGGGCGTGCACGGGCGCACCTTGCCGGGCTTCCCACATTCCGGCGGAGTTCAGGATTTCGACCTGGCCGCGCCGGGCGAACCGGGCGCGTTCCATGTCCACCCACAAACCGCAAGGCATCGGCCCGGTCTCCCGGGAGCGCTCGACCCCAAGCAGGATGGGCTGGCCGGTGAACAACCGCGCGGTGACCTGGGCGGCCGCGCCGAATGGGTCGGCTTCCCGATGCATCACCGCGATCAACGAAGGCCAGTCAACCTGGCCGGCCCTTTTCAGATGGCGCGGGAGGGCGGAGTGGAGCCGGGGCAGCTCGGGGGCGACCAGGAGGTGGCCGGCTTCGTCGAGGCCGCGGCGGCCCGCGCGGCCAAACATCTGGAGGAGTTCGTCGGGCTGGAGATGGCGTTCGAAGTTGCCGGCGTTATAGCGGGTGCCGATGACGAGGACGGAGCGCATGGAAAAGTTGATGCCGGCGGCGAGGCCCATGGTGGCGACGACGACCCGCAAGTGGCCGTTCTTTGCGAGCGGCTCGATGATGCCCGCGCGCACGGCGTAGCTCAACCCGCTGTGGTGATACGCGACCCGGCCGGCGAGGAGACGCGCGAGCTTCGGCCCGGCGAGGGCTTTCTGCTCCTGCGAGAGGAGGAGGGGCTCGTCGGGCGGCAGGGAGGCTGCGAGGGCGCGGGCGAGCTCCTCGCTGGCATTGCGGCGCGGGGCGAAGACGAGGATGGGGCCGAGCCCCGCACGCAACGCCCGGGCGACGAGCGCGGGCCAGCCGGGCTGCTCCCGGCCGTGTTGCGGCAGGGAGAGGAGATCGACCTCGGTGAGCGGCACCGGCCGGTCCGGGTGGGAGACGAGGACGGGGTCGCGGCCGATACGGGCGAGCCAGGAGACGACGTCGCCGGGGTTGCCGACACTGCCGCTGAGAAGGAGGAGCTGGGTCTCCGGCGGCGCGAGGGCAAGGGCCATCTCGTAATGCACGCCGCGGGCGGGATCGCCGATCATCTGGTATTCGTCCACGACCAGAAGGCGCGGGCCTTCGCGACGGAGGAATTTGCCGGTCTGCGTCTCGAGCGTGGCCACGAGGACCTTTGCGTCGGGGCGCAACGCGAGATCGCCGGTGGCGATGCCGACATCCCACCCGCGGGCGCGCCATTCGGCCAATTTATCGTTGGCGAGGGCTCGCGTCGGGACGGTGAAGATCGCCTGTCCCTTCAGCGAAGGATACAGCAGCTCGAAGACGAAGGTCTTCCCCGCGCCCGTCGGCGCATGGAGGACGACATCCCGCCGCTGCTGGAGCGCGCGGACGGCCTCTTGCTGCCAAAGATCGGGGATGACGAGGTGCAAAAAAACGCTCCTCCGGAACCATACACCCGCTGCCAGCAGCGCGCTTTCGCGAACGGCAGGCGCTCACTCGTCCATGCCCAGGAACCTGCCGCCCGGCCCGACGCTGAAATCGAACGGCTGCCCGTCCTTCACTCCGTCCACCTCAAAGGGGAGCACCTTTTTCTCCTTCACATAGGACTGCTCGATCCGAAGAATCTTGCCGCCTCCGAGCTTGTTCAGAATGGTCTTCATCGCCGCAGCGGGGATTTGCTCGATCGAGACGCCGGAGCGGAGGAGATTCCCCCCGCCGTCCACGGTGAAGTCCCATTTCTGGTTGTCCTTGGTCGTCATGTTCACCTCGTAGGAAATGTCGCGGCCGTCGATCTTTTCCTCCAGGGAATCCAACTTCCCGACGCCGACGTGCAGGGCGATCATCTTCTGCGCCGCAGGCGGGACTTCCGCCAGGGTCACGCCCGTGCTGGTCAACGCCCCGTCCGCGCCGACGCTGAAACTCCATTCGCGCCCGTAGGTCGCCACATCGAAGTCGAAAGAAGTCTCCGCGCCCTCGATCGACTCCTCCACACCCGTCAGCGTCCCCTTGCCAAGCCGCTGCGAGGCGGTCTTCTGCACGGCGGCCGGCGTTTCGGCCAGGGTAACGTCAAAACTGACCCTGCCGTCCTCGCCGAGGTCGAACGTCAGTTCCCGGCCGTTCTTCGCCGTGAAATCGACCTCGTAGTAAACCTCCCCGTCCTCGAACGTCCTGTCGATGCTCTCCAGGGCCCCGTCGGCCACGCGCGCCGCCACGGTCTTCTGCAAGGGCTGCGGGCAGTTCCCCCAGCGCCACCTCCACGCTCAGGAGCGTCCCGTCCAGGCTCATGGTGAACTCCCTGTCCCCGCCGTCTTTCAGGGTCATCTCGGCGCGGTAGATCCAGTCGTTCCCGTCCAGCGCCTCCTCGATGCCGCCGAACGCGCCGCCGCCCACCTGGGCCGCTACGGTCCTTTGGACGCCCGGAGGCGTCCCGGAGAGCGGAACGTCCAGACTCAGCACCGCCCCGTTCGCCCCGACCGAAAAATCCCATTCCTTCCCGTCCGCGGCAATCGTCCGGACATCGTAGCTCGTGATCCCTCCGTCCTGTGTCCGCTCGATGCCGGCCAGCGTCCTCTGGCCTGCCTGGGCCTGGATCGTCTTCTGCGCTGCGGCCGGCACTCCGGCCAAAGAGACCGCAGGCGGGGGCGGCGGCCCCGCGAGAGCCGCGAGCGCGCCCGCGCAAAAAAGAAAAAGAGAAAGAGCCGGCCTCACTGCAGGCTTATGAATCGGCGTTCGACCGCGCTACCGGCGGTGGTGATGGTGGTGATGATGATGGTGGCGCCTGTGATGATGGTGGTGGTGATGGTGATGCCGGTGATGGCGTCGCATCGTGGCCATCGAGCCCATCGCGGAGGGCGCCGGAATGGTGTCGGCCCCGTTTGCAGGCAGCGTGAGACCGAGAGCCAGGAGCAAGAGCAGGGCGGGGAGGAACTTCTTCATGACAGATTCGTACCGTCCACCCAACGGGAAGTCAAGCGGCCCCTCCCCCGCCTCCAGACGGCGTGCCGCGCTTTTATGAATATTGAAATAGGCAACCCGCCGGGAAGATACGAAGATGACCTCGCGATGCCCGAGGAGAAGCCCAGGAAGAGGTCGGCGCTCCAGACGATGGTCCTGGCGCCCGTCATCCTGCTGCCCTGCCTGTTCGTGGCGTGGCTCCTTTACAGCTCTTCGCAGGTGCAGAACCGGTACCGCGAAGGGGAGCGCTTTACCGCGGGGATGCGCCGGGTTGAGAAAGACTTCCGCACGTATTTCCACGGCAAGGGGGAGTATCCCGCGCTGACGCTGCCGCAGATGGAGAGCTCGGGAATCCTGAGCGGTGAATCCGCGGCCTTCATCGCGGCGCACGGAGGCTATTATACGCCGTTCTCGCCGGCGACGCCGCCGGATGCCGTGACCCTGACGATCAAAGAGAACCTGTTCTCCTCCTGGGATCTTACCAAGGACGAATTGACCCGAGCGCCGAAGACGGACGGGACGGCGGCGGCTCTACCTTGAGCAGTAGTAGCTCGGGCGGTGGAAGATGCCGGCCTTGTAGTTCGCGTAGGTGGCGAGCGCCAGCAGCGGGAAGTTGTTCCGGTACATGTCGTACTTCAGATAGAAGACCTTCGGGAAGCCGGTGCCGGTGGTCTGCGGCTCGGACCAGGAGCCGTCGCGGTTCTGGGTGCGCAGGAGATACTCGATGCCTTTGCGGATGCGAGGCCGGTCGATGTCGTCGCACGCGCAGAGGCCCATGAGCGCCCAGCCGGTCTGGGAAGGGGTGCTCTCTCCCTTGCCTTTGAGGGAGGGGTCGTCGTAGGTGGCGCAGGTCTCGCCCCAGCCGCCGTCTTCGTTCTGGCAGCTCTCCAGCCAGTCGCGGGCGCGCAGGATCCAGTCCTCATTCATATTGAGGCCGATGGCGCGCAGTCCGCGCAGGACCTGCCAGGTGCCGTAGATGTAGTTGACGCCCCAGCGGCCGTACCAGGAGCCGTCGTCCTCCTGGGTGCGCTGGAGGTATTCGATGCCCGCGCTGCACCCTGCGATCCTCCCGGTTGAAGCCGATGTAGCCGAGGAGTTCCAGGGTTCTGCCGGTGAGGTCGCTGCAAGTGGGGTCGAGGATGGCGTTGTGGTCGGCGAACGGCACGTCCTCGAGCCAGTTCTTGGTGACCTCCTTGTCGAACGCGCCCCAACCACCGTTGCGGCACTGGAAGCTTAGCAGCCACGCGAGGGCGCGCTCGAACATGCTCTCCAGCCCCGGTGCGTTCTCCGGTTTGCAGAGGCGCAGGGCGATGAGGACCATGCCGGTGTCGTCGGTGTCGGGATAGAAATCGTTATTGAACTCGAAGGCCCAGCCGCTGGCCTCGGGGTGCGGATTCTTGATCTTCCAGTCGCCCTTGAAGCGGACTTCCTTGGACGCGAGCCATTTCGCGGCGCGGTTGACCTCGACATGGTCCGGCTTCGACGCCGGACTCGACGAGGGCGATGATGTTGATGGCGGTATCCCAGATGGGCGAGAGGCAGGGCTGGATGCGAAAATCCTCCGGGTCGTCCACGAAGAGGCCCTCGAAGTCGTTGACGGCTTTTTTCAGGATGGGGTTGTCGTCCGAATACCCGAGGGTCTTGAGGGCGATGATGGAGTTCAGCATGGCCGGGAAGACGGCGGCCAGGCCGTCGGACCCTTCGCCCATGCGCTCGATCATCCAGCGTTCGGCTTTTTCGAGCGCGACCTGCCGGAGCGGTTTCCAGGGGTAGCTCTCGTGCAGCTTCAGGAGGGAGTCGCACCGCAGGAAGAAATTGCGCCACGTGAGGGGCCGCTGGTCGCGCCGGAGCGAGAAGTCCTTGTGCTCGGTGCCGGCGGGGTAGAGCTCGTGGAGCTGCTTGTCGGCCGGCAGGAAGCGGGTGGGCTTGAAGTGGTTGATGATGGCCAGCGGCATGAGCATGGCCCGGCTCCAGGAGGACATCTCGTAAACGTTGAAGAAGAGCCAGTTCGGCAGGAGGACGAACTCGACGGGGATGGTGGGCAGATATTTCCACGGGAACTGCCCGAGCAACGCGAGATAGAGCTTCGCGTAGGTGTTCATGTGCGGGATGCCGCCCAGCCGCAGGATGGTGGCGCGCGCCTCGCGCATCCAGGGGAAATTCGGTTTGTCGCCCGCGAGCTTGAGGGCGAAGTAGGCCTTCACGGAGGCGTTGATCTCGCTCGGGCCGTCCTGGTAGATGTTCCACCCGCCGTCGGCCTGCTGCCGGGAGCGGATGTGCTGGACGCATTTTTCCTCGAGCACTTCGTCCACCTTCTCGGCCCAGTGCATGTAGAGGATGTAGTCCGCGCACAGGGTGCTATCGACCATCAACTCGCCGACCCAATAGCCTTCCGGGTGCTGGAGGCGCAGGAGATTGTGCTGCGCGCGGCCGATGGCGTCCCGAACATCGATGGGAAGCTCGGCGGAATCGGCCGCTTCCTCTATGAACTCATCTGGGTGCGGTCGCGATTCGCGGGGTGATGGGCGCATTACGTATCGGTTTACTCGGACGCGGGAATAGTAGCAACGGGCGTTTATCTGTCAACAAGGTGTTCGGAAAGGGAAATCGGGCGCAGGCCGCCCAACGGGGAATATCCGGCTTTTTGGCATGACTTTCCATCCCTCTTTGGCCAATCTTTATGCGCAACCCCTCTCCGATATGCACAATCGATTCACCCTCAAAAGAAAGCCCGGCCCGGCCGGCGTGGGAGCCGGCGTATGGAATCTCGGCCCCGGCGGCGACCCCTTTGGCGGCCCGACGCGCGCGGCCATCCCCATGCTGGAACGGCTGCCGCTCCTGGCGGAAGCGGGCATGTCCTACTACGAGGCGCACGACCACGAAATCCCCGCGGCGGACGCGGAGAAAGCGGCGAAAGCCGCCGAGGAACTCGGCCTCGCGTGCGCGATGTACACCCCGTCGTTTTTCGCCGACCCGATCTTCAAGGACGGGGCGATGACTTCCACCGACGCGGCGATCCGCCGCAAGGGCCTGGAGAACGCGCGCCTGGCCGTCGATACGACGGTCCAGCTCGGGGCGCGGACGATGGTCTTCTGGAACGGGCGCGAGGGGTTCGACTTCGTCCTGGCCAAGAGCGGGCGGGATTCCTTCAAGCGGCTGGTGGAAGGCTTCAACGCGGTCGGCCAGTATGGGCGGGAGAAATACGGGGATAAGATCCGATTCGCCCTCGAGCCGAAACCCAACGAGCCCCGGGCGAACATGTACCTGGCGAACGTCGGGGAAGTGCTCTACCTCATCAGCCGGCTCGACCCGGCGCTGCAGCCGCTTTTCGGAGTGAACCCGGAGACGGCGCACAGCCGCATCGCGGGGCTCGATTACCTGTGGGACGTGGAGCTTTGCCTGGAAGCGGGCAAGCTCTTCCACATCCACCTCAACGGGCAGGACGGGCAGCGGTACGACCAGGATCTCCCGTTCGGCTACACCGAGCCGCTGAAGGATCTCGCGCTCCTGGTCGTCCTGCAGGACGCGGCTTACTCGGAGTTCGTCTGCTTCGACGTGAAGGCCCCGCGGACGGATTCCGCGGAAAACATCCAGGACATCCTGACGGTGAGCGGCCAGAACCTCGAGTGGCTCTGGGAACGCGCGCTGGCGGTGGACCGGACGAAGATCGCGCAGTTCCGGAACGAACACCGCGCCACGGCCCTGACGGGGTACCTGGCAAGCTGCCTCTACGGCGCCAAGTAAGCGGGACGCCTAAACGTCGGGCTTGGTCTTGCGCAGACCGATGACTTTGTCGCCGGCCTTGAACTGGCCGCGCTTTTTGAGGACTTCCACGCGCTCGAAGCGCTTGAGGACGTTGCGTTTGGCGGCGATCTTGCTGGCGCCTTTCAGGCTTCGGTGCTGTGACATACTTTTAAAGGGAGGGCCGAACTATAGGCAGCCCCCGGAAAGACGCAACCCCGTTTTAGGACGCGGCCTGCCGCCGCCGGTCATTGGGCGTAGTATCGGCTCGGTTCCGAGTAGGGAACAAGGCGCACCTTGCCCATCGAGCGTTCGACCTTCAACGCGTAAACGCCTTGCCCGCTGGCGGGTTCGCCTCGCAGCGGGACGAAATCATGGAGCGTCACGGTTTTTGCGCCGTCCACGTCTCCCAGATCCCATTGCCCTATCCGCGTCGCGAGGGCTGTCGCGTAATCCGTATAGCCGTGAATATACGTCCCGTCCGCCTTCAGTTCGAGCGTGTCCAGCCCTTCGCCGCCGCTGAGGACGTATTTTACCAAAAGGCTCGGCACATCGATCTTGCCGGAACATGCCGACAGGACTGCCACGAGGAGGGCCAGAACCCATTTTATATCAGTGCGCTTCAAGAGATCGGGGGAAAACTGCGTTTGCGGGACGAGCCTATGAGAATGGCGGCCAAATACAAGCGCGGCCCGGCAGCGGCAAAAATAGAGCTTCTATCGGCCAGGCAAATAGCGGATTCATGGAGGCCCATGCACATCGAACGCAGCCAGAGTGTCGGCAAGGAGGAGGCGATGCGGAGGATCGACGTTTTCGTGGACGGCTGGATGCGGCGCGCCGTCCCGGGCGGAATCAGCGTGCAGGACGCCTCCAAGGTCTGGACGGACAATGTGCTGCGCCTCTCGGCGACGGCGAAGAAAATGTTCTTCTCCGTACCGCTGTCGGCCACCGTGACCGTGGAGGAAACGTCGGTGGCGCTGGACTCCGAACTCCCCGGTTTGGTGACGGCCATGCTCTCCGCAGACAAGATCGAGGCTCTGGTCGGCAAGGAACTGGACGCGCTGCTGCGCCCCTAGCCTGCGGGTCGCTCTCGCTGCGGCGCTTCACGGCGGAGCCTGCGACCGAGGAGCGCGAAGAGCAGGAGCGCGGCCAACAAGAGCGATGCCGTGGAGGGCTCGGGGACGAGATATACATTGTCCAGGCCGGCGGTCTCCTGGCCGTTTGTGAATTCCCCGCGGATATAAACGCCGGTCACGTTTCCCATCACATCCTGGAAGTCGGTGAGCGAGGCCAGCGCGCCGTCGTTGGATTCGAAGTGCCATTCCGGCGACGGCGCCACCACCAGGGAGACGGTGCTCCACGCGGCGGAGGGCGTCAGCGGCGGCTGGCTCTGCCAGACCAGCCGGAGCCCGTTCCCGGCGATGAGGACATCCGTCGTCTGAAAATCGATCGAGCCAGTGTGACGGAGGGCATACGAAAAGGTTCCTCCGATTTTGCCGCTCTGGTCGCCGAGATACGCGCCGGGGGCGCTGAAGGTGAAATCACCGCCATCCGGGTCGATGGTGGAGATGAATCCTCCGGGGTCGCCGCCAGCCGGAGCGAAGGTGGGCGTGTAGGTTCCCACCACGCTGTAGTCATTGTCGTAGAGGTCGCTGAAACTGACGATTGACCAGCCCTCATCCCCGGCGTCGAAGGAGCTGGTCGCGGAGCGGGACGAGAAGGGGAGCAACAAGCAGCCGATGAAGGCGATAAATCGCAGGAACGGGCTGAATCGCTTCTCCATGCATAGGGTTCAGAGCAGATTTCATGCGACGGTTCCCGGCTTGGGAGGCGTTCGCCCTTTTCGCCTGTTTGCGGGTGGCGGCGAACAGGGGCTAGTCGGGCGGCGATTGCTTTTCGCGCACGTCCCGCAGGTCGATGCCGCCTTCCACCTTGCCGTTGAATACCTGGACGAACGCATTCTTGAAGATGTTCCCGATGGTGGAGAGGATCGCTTCCTTGGGATCCTTGAAGGTGCCCGTGAGGGGCACGCGGGTGGCGAAACGGTCCTTCGGCTGGTTGCGCAGCAGGTGGCCGACGCTGTCTAGCAGCCCTTCCCAAAGCAGTTTCGCGGGGTTCTTGATGTCCTTCTTGAGCGAGAATATCTGCATGTGGTCGAAGACGGGTTGCACGTAGCCGTTGAACTTCCCGTCCTCGGCCTTCAACTCCGCGGCGGCGGCGAACGTGCCGCTCTTAAAGTCGAACCAGGCATACGCGCGCGTCAATTCGTTCAGTCGCGTCAGCGGGACGTCCGCCACCTCGGCCTTGAGGTGAAACGTGGGCGCGCTCTGGTAGGGATCGAACTGCGCGTCCACCTTTGCGCTGCCGGCGCCGACCGGTTTGCCTTCGGCCTGCAGGGAGGCCACCTCGGTCTTGGACAACCGGGTGCTGTTCGTGAGATTCGACGCGGTTATGTAGATTTCCTTTACCGCGAGGTTGACCTGCGGGTGACTGAAGAAATCCTGGTAGTGAACCTCGCCGCCGTCCACATGGAAGCGGTTGATCTTCAGCGGGAATAGCTTCTTGATCTGTTCCGTCCAGGGCTGATCCACTCCCACCTGGGTCTGGGCGCGGCTCGGGCCTTTTACGAAATTGATGACCGGGCGCTCGAACTCGATGTTGCCCACCAGCGCCCCGTGGAACAACGCTTTCCATTGAAGGGCGAGGTCGATGGCGGGGGCCGAGAAGAGCGGCACCGGCACCTTCCCGTTCCTCTTGAAGATGGCGATGTGGCGGATAACGTACGCGCCCCGCCAGAGGTGCATGTCCACGTTCTCGATGGAACCGGAGTAGTCGGGCGTCTCGTTTATCTTGCGATTCACATAGCCGAGGACCCAGTGGGGGAGATAGAGGCGGGCGGCCAGGAGGAGCACCAGCACGACGGCAATGGCGTGCCATTTCCAGCCCCAGACGCGGGAGAAGCCTCCTCTTGACGGGTTCTTGGCTTGAGCTTTTTCCTCGGCGTTCATGCGTGTATCTCCCTAGTTCGCCGGCCGGGGCTATCGTGGTCTCGCGGGAACCGCCGTTTGTTGGGAGCGCAGGCAGGGCGTCGGAAGTGGACGCCGAGGGGGGAAATGGTTTCCGGAGGCGACTCGGATTTTTAAATCATCCCAAGCTTCATTTTGCCGGCTTCGCTGATCATATTCGGGTTCCAGGGCGGATCCCAGACCAGTTCGACGTCGGCGTCGTTGACGCCTGGGACGCTCAGGATTTTCCCGCGGGCTTCGGCGGCCAGCGTGGGGCCCATGCCGCACCCGGGGGCGGTGAGGGTCATTTTCACATCGACCCGGGAGAGGCCGGAAGTGGCGTCGGGGCTGACGGTGCAGTCATAGATGAGGCCGAGGTCAACGATGTTCACAGGGATCTCGGGGTCGTAACAGGTTTTTAGCTGATCCCACACGGCCTTTTCATCGACCTTCTCGGTGGAGCCGGGGACGGCCGGCGTTTCGGTGGAGGGAGCGGACGGCTGGAGGCCGAGCGCGTCCGCGTCCTTGTCGGCGATTCTCGCCAGGCCGCGGTCGGTGGCGACGGTGTAGCTGCCTCCGAGGGATTGGGTGATGGCGACGTGTGTCCCGGCGGGAAGCGTGATCTCGATGCCGCTCGGGATCTGGATGGCGATGCAGTCGCGGCTTAAAGTTATCTCGGTGTTTTCGTACATGGTCAGTGGTTCAAAACGATTTTGGCTTTGTGCGGGGCCTGGAATTGTTCGAGCAGGCCCGTAACGGGCTTGGGCGGCGAAACGGGCGAGGGGGGCGCGGGTCCGGCATCGTCCTGGAGCAAGGCGGAACGGAGGGCGCTCTCGACGAGCTGCGCGCAATGAATTTTCATCGGCGGAAGCGCGCCGAGGGGGGCGGAGAGTTCCTGGCCGGAGAGGGAGAGGGCCTCGTCCACCGTCTTCCCGGCGATGAGTTCCGTGGCGACGCTGGCGACGGCGATGGCCGTCTGGCAGCCGAAGGTCTGGAAGGTGGCCCGGTCGATGACCTTGACGCCGTCCTGCTCCTTGAACTTGACCCACATCCGCAGCATGTCGCCGCAATCGGGGCTGCCGACGGTTCCGACGGCGTCCGCACCTTCCATCTCGCCGAGGTTTTGCGGGTTGCGGATGGCGTCTTCGATCCGCTGCCGAAGGTCTTCCTGGTTGTCGCTCATGTTAGAAAACGGCCCTATTCCAGGTGGTAGCGCGGGACGCTCGGGTCGATCTCGACGCTCCACGCGTCGATGCCGCCCGCGAGGCTGCGGACATTTGAAAAACCGTGCCCCGCGAAAAACGCCGCGGCGTCCATGCTGCGCGCGCCCTGGTGATCGAGGATGACCATGGGTTCCCCCGGGTCCCAGCGGGAGAGGATTTCCTGCATCAGCTCCTGGGTGAAAAGGGTGGCGCCTTCGATGTGCGCGGCTTCGAACTCTTCCCGGGTGCGGACATCCAGGAGTTTCACGGCGCCGGTTTCCAGGAGGGGCGCGAGGTCGGAGGGAGAAATCTGCATCTTCAGGTCGGCCTCGTGGCTGGTCTGGATGTGGTCGATGACATCCTCCACGGAAAGGCCATTATTCCGTGCGCAAAGCTGCTCGAGCGTCTCGTCCGGCTGGAAGCCGCAACTGCTGCAACCGCCGATGTGGTATTTCCTGAAAAGTGAGCGTTGCGCGCCCGGGTAAACCTGGAGGAGCTCGCGCATGGTGGTCGCGCTGTCGAGCTGGACGGGTGTGGTGCTGGTCATGGCGAACGCCAAGCTACCGCGAAAGATTTACAAACACAACCGGCGGCCCGCTTGGAAGGGTAACCCAGCCCGACCGGCCCCGTTCGAAGGAAGCCTTTACCGCCGTGGCGGCGTGAGTACACTGCCAGACCATCCATGCGCAGCCAGACTCTCTTTGAAGCCCGTTGGATCTTTGCGGTCCTCGTGCTCTTCGCCGCGGTCAGTTATCTGCTCGTTCCCTGGCTCGCGTTGCTCTGGGTGGCTCTGATCGTCTTCAGCCTCTTTTTCTTCCGCGACCCCGACCGCGACGTGCCGGCCGACCCCGCAGCGGTGGTGGCGGCCGCGGACGGCGTGGTGGTGGACGTGGTCGAGATGGTCGAGCAGGAGGTGCTGAAAAAGCCGATGGTCCGGATCGCCATCTTCCTTTCCGTGTTCGATGTCCACACCAACCGCGCCCCGATCGACGGGAAGGTCACTTACTCCGAGCGCCACGTCGGCAAGTTCCTCGATGCCCGCCACCCGGATGCGTCCACCCTGAACGAGTGGCGCACCTGGGCGTTCGAGCAGGGGACGACGACCCTCGTGGTGCGGCAGATCACCGGGGCGATCGCGCGGCGGATCGTGGCCTGGTCGAAGCCGGGCGATACGGTGAAGAAGGGCGAACGCTTCGGGATGATCCGCTTCGGCTCGCGCACGGAGATTTTCGTCCCGGTGGGCAGCGTCATCACGGTGAAGGGCGGCGACCGCGTCCAGGGGGGCGCCTCGGTGGTGGCGCGGCTCGCGGAACCGGGGCATCCTTAAACACGAGATGGCAACGCAAAACGACGGAAGCCCGAAGATTTACCTCCTGCCGAACCTGATGACGGCGGGCAACCTCTTCTGCGGGTTCGCGGCGACGCGGGCCATCATGGAAGGGGCGCTGCTGCAGGCGCGCCAACTGCCGGCGTTCATCCCGTTCCACGACGCGATCTGGTTCATCCTCGGGGCGTGCATCTTCGATATGCTGGATGGGCGCCTGGCGCGCCTGGGCGGGCACGAGAGCCCGTTCGGGCGGGAGTTCGACTCGATCGCGGACATCATCTCTTTCGGCATCGCCCCGGCGTTGTTGATCTACCGGATCGTGCTCCGCGAGTCGCCGCACTGGGGCTGGCTCGTGGCGTTCGTTTACCTGGTATGCGGGGCGCTGCGGCTCGCGCGCTTCAACTGCATCGCGGCCGCGAACGGCGACGGGGTGGACAAGGATTTCAAGGGGTTCCCCATCCCGGCGGCGGCGGGGGTCATCGCGTCCATCACGCTCTTCCTGTTGCGGATGCAGCGCGGCGAACACGAGATCGGCCCGTGGCGCTGGGTGCTGCCGGGGCTGATGCTCTTCCTCTCCTTTATGATGTTCAGCGGCTTCCGTTACCCGAGCTTCAAGGGCCTGAACTGGCGCACCCAGAAATCCATCCCGCGGTTCCTGGCCATCTGCCTCATCGTCATCTTCACGGTCGTCAATTACGAATGGATGCCCGCCATCCTCTTCATCGCCTACCTGATCTATGGCTTCCTGCGGCCGTGGCTCTCCATCAAGTGGCGGCGCGAGATCGAGGAGGAACTCGGCGAGGAGGAGCCGCAGGATGCCGGCGAGTTCCCGCCGCCCGCGCCGCCCGAGCCGCGGCAATGATTTTTGACACCGGCCCCCTTGTGTGGGCAGGATGCATCCCGTTCCCGAAAACCTGAACACACCAAAGCCATGCCCAAGCCTGTAATGTTGATCATTCGAGACGGGTGGGGCATCAACCCGAGCGGGCCCGCAGGAGCGGTGGCGGACGGCAACGCGACGCTCCTCGCCAAAACGCCGTTCCACGAATACCTGTACGCCACCTTCCCCGGCAGCTTCCTGAGCGCGAGCGGGCTGGACGTGGGCCTGCCTCCCGGGCAGATGGGAAACTCCGAAGTCGGCCACCTGAACCTCGGCGCGGGCCGGATCGTTTACCAGGATCTCACCCGCATCAACAAGGCTATCGAAGACGGCGAGTTGAAGGAGCACAAGGTGCTGCAAGACGCGTTCGCGCGGGCGCGCGGCCACCGGCTGCACCTGCTCGGCCTCGTGTCCGACGGAGGCGTGCACAGCCACCAGGAACACCTCCTCGCCCTCGCGCGGCTGGCGAAGGAAGCGCGTGTCGAGGACATCCTCGTGCACGCCATCACGGACGGGCGCGATACCTCGCCCACGGGCGGCGCGGAGTTTCTGAAATACGTGGCGAAGGAGTTGGAGCCGACGGGGGCCCGCATTGCCACCGTCATCGGGCGTTATTACGCGATGGATCGCGACCGGCGCTGGGAACGCACGAAGCTGGCCTGGGACGCCATCGTCCTCGGCCGCGGCACGTTTTGCATGGAGACGCCCGCCGAGGCGCTGGAAGACCAATACCTAAAGGGCAAAACCGACGAGTTCATGCCGCCGCTCCTCTTCTCGCACTACGAGGAGCAGCGCATCCGGGATGGCGACGTTGTTCTCTTTTTTAACTTCCGCACCGACCGCACCCGGCAGCTCTCGCAGGCGTTCCTGCAGCCGGACTTCACCTGCTTCGAGCGGGGCGTCACCCCGCACATCCTCTACGTCACCCTCACCGAATACGACAAGACTTACGACTGCCCCGTCGTGTTCCGGCCGCAATCGCTCGAGAACATCCTCGGCCAGGTGGCGAGCCAGGCGCACAAGAAGCAACTGCGGATCGCCGAGACCGAGAAGTATCCGCACGTCACCTATTTCTTTAATGGCGGCATCGAGGAGCCGTTCCCCGGCGAAGACCGCAAGATCATCCCCTCCCCCAAGGTCGCCACGTACGACTTGATGCCGGAGATGAGCGCGGCGCAGGTGACGAAGACGGTGCTCGAGTCGATGGCGGATTACGACCTCATCATCCTGAATTTCGCGAACACGGACATGGTCGGCCACACCGGGGTGGTAGAAGCCGGGATCAAGGCGGTCGAGACCATTGATGACGCGGTGCGGCAGGTCGTCGAAAAACTGTTATCCATCGATGGCCAGGCGCTCATCATCGCCGACCACGGGAATTGCGAGTTGATGCGGAACCCGGACGGGTCGCCCAACACCGCCCACACCACGTTCCTGGTGCATTTCCTCTATGTCTCGTCCGACCCGGGCAGGTTCGAATGCCGGGACGGCATCCTCGCGGACGTGGCGCCCACGCTCCTCTTCCTGCTGGGAGTCCCGCAGCCGCCCGAGATGACCGGGAGAATCCTGCTGGCGCCACGCATCCACCCTTTGTAAAGTACACCCATGGTGTTCCCCTTTCGCACCGTCCCGGCGGCGGCCTGCGCTCTCCTGTTTTTGCCCCATATCGTCCTCGGCGCCGCGGACTCGGGCGCGGCCCCCTCACAAAACGACGCGGCTTCGATCCACCTTTCCGATCCGGCGGCGGATACGGCAAAGACTCAGTCTCGAGCGAAGCTGGGGCAAAACATATCCCTCCTTCCCGGCTTCCAATACCCGGCCGAAGCCGAGAAATCGTTGAGCGAATCCGACAAGCCCGTTCCCCCTGACCCGAAGGACCAGCTCCACGGGGAAACGCCCGGCGCGCAGACGAGCGCCTGGGCGGCGACCATGCGCGAACAGACCGAGCCGGGCGAAGAAGGACTCGCCGGCAGGATCGTCATGCCGGCGCTGTGCGCGGTCGTGACGCTGATCTCGATGGTTATCCTCGGCATCATCCTTAACAGATACAGGAACGACAAACGGACTCTCCAGACCGCGGTGGAGCGCCATCGGCGCCCGGAGCCCGAGCCGACGCGGAACCTGCGTCCGTACGGAAGGAGCAAACGCCGCGTCCCGGGCTCGCCGACGATCCACCGCCTCCGCTGACGCGCCGGCCCCGACGGGGCGCGGGCCGAATCTGTCCTTGATAGGCCCGCTTCCTGGACTAGCGTCTGGGAATGGCGGAGAAAGAACATCTCGCCTGGCGGATTGCCTGCGCCTTGCTCCTGGCTTTTGCGGCTTACCTGCCCCGCAGCCGCGCGGAGGAACCTGCGCCCCCGCCGGACAGGGAGAAGATCGTCCACGTCCTGAACCGGCTCGGTTTCGGACCGCGCCCTGGCGACGTGGAAGCCGTGAGCAGGATCGGGCTGGACGCCTACGTCCGCCGGCAGCTGCACCCGGAGAGCATCGACGACTCGACGGTCGATAAAGCCCTCGCGTCCTTCGACACGCTCAAGATGGATTCGGGCGATCTCATGACCGCGTACTACGCGGAGATACGGCACTTCATCGAGAAACAGAAAGCCTCGGGCAACGGCGCGGAGCTGAAGGCCCGCTATGGGATCGACCCGGGCAAAACGTCGGGCGCCGCCGCCGCCACCCCTCCGCCCGCGGCGCAGGCGAAGCCGGACCTGCATAAGGCCGCGCTGGAGATACCGACGCGCGTCTCGCTGCGCGCGCTCGGCGAGTTGCAGACCGCGAAAATCCTGCGCGCCGTCGAGTCGCAACGGCAGCTCGAGGAGGTGCTGGTCGATTTCTGGAGCAACCATTTCAACATCGACGCAAAGAAAGGGCCGGATCGAGTTCTGAAGGTTGTGGACGACCGCGAGACGATCCGCCCCCACGTCTTCGGAAAATTCCGCGACCTCCTCGGCGCGTCGGCGCAGAGCCCGGCGATGATGGTTTACCTCGACAACGCCGAGAACAGCGCGCCGCGCAAGGTCGGTGTCATCGAACAGTGGATCCGCGCGAAATACGTCCAGCACCTCACCGGGGTGGACGCGATGCCCGCGGAGATGCAGGCGAAGATGGAGGGCGGCCTGAATGAAAATTACGGGCGCGAGATCCTGGAGCTCCATTCGCTCGGCGTGGACGGGGGCTACACGCAGCAGGACGTGCAGGAGGTCGGGCGCTGTTTCACCGGCTGGGGCTACAACCGCCTCACGGGCAAGTTCCGCTTCAACGCGAAGCAGCACGACGAGGGCGCGAAGAAAGTGCTCGGCCAGGTCATCCCCGCGAACGGCGGCGAGGCGGACGGCGAGAAAGTCCTCGACCTCATCGCGGCCAGCCCCGCGACGGCGGATCACATCGCCCTGAAGCTCTGCGAGCGGCTCGTTGCGGACGAACCGCCCCCCGCCCTGGTGAAACGCGCGGCCGCCGTCTTCCGGCAGACGGGCGGCGACCTCCGCGAAGTGGTCGCGACCATCGTCACCAGCCCGGAATTCAATTCGCCGGCGAGCTTCGGCGCGAAGATCAAGTCGCCCTTCGAGTTCGCGGTCTCGGCGGTGCGCGCGGCGGGAGGGCACGTCGTCGAGCCGGGTCTATGGAACGCGGGGAAAATCCGGGAGACGCTGGAGGGGGCTGCGACCATCGGATACGGAGTGGAATTTGTATCGGGCTTCAAGAGGCAGTCCTTGAACTGGAGCATCCACGAGATGGGCGAGCCGCTCTTCGCGTTCCAGGCGCCGACAGGTTACCCGGAGGATTCGCGGAAATGGGTCAGCGCCGGGGCGCTCATCGCGCGGCTGAACTTCGCGCTCGCGCTCACCGGCGGGAAGGTGGCGGATGCGTCCATCGACACGTCGAAGCTCGTGGGCGGCGTCGATATCGACAAGCCCGCGCAGGTGCTCGACTGCGTGCTCGCGAGCCTGCTGCAGGGCGGCGCGACTCCCCAGACCCGCGACGTGCTGATGAAGAAAGTCATCCAGGGCCGGCAGGAAGGGCAATCCGCGACCGTCAACGTCCCGCAGCTCGTCGCGCTCGTGCTCGGGTCGCCCGAGTTCCAGCGCCGCTAGGTCCATCCCACCCATGAACATCTCCCGCCGCCTGTTTCTCAAGAAGGGCGCCATCGCTCTCGCATCCGCCGGCACGCTTCCGCTCTGGGGGCCGCTGTTCCTGCGCGGCACGGTCTTTGGCGCGGAGGCCGCCCGGTCCGCGAACGGCCGCAAGACGCTCATCTGCATCTTCCAGCGCGGCGCGGTGGACGGGCTGTCGATGGTCGTCCCGTTCGGCGACAGGAACTATTACGACTACCGCAAGGAGATCGCCATCGCCGCGCCGGGAACCGCTGGCGGCTGCCTCGACCTCGACGGCTATTTTGGGCTGCACCCCGCGCTCGCTCCGTTCCTGCCGCTCTACAAGTCGGGCCACCTCGCCATCGTGCATGCGTGCGGCTCGCCGAACGCCACCCGTTCGCACTTCGACGCGCAGGATTTTATGGAATCGGGAGTCGCCGGCGACAAGACCGTCCAGACCGGCTGGCTGAACCGGACGCTGCTCGAATGCCCGGAGGACCGGGCGAGCCCTTTCCGCGCCGTCGCGATGTCGGCCGTCATCCCGCGCACGCTGCAGGGCGAACAGGAGGTGCTCGCCATCCCCGACCTGCGGCACTTCGGGATCGCGGGCGGCGCGCAGGTGCTGCAGGGCGCGACGACCGCGAACGGCTTCGAGGGGATGTACGAGAGCGCGGTGGGCGACGTGCTGCATGGCGCGGGCAAGGAATCCTTCGACGCCATCGCCATGCTCAAGGGGATCGACGCGGCCAATTACGCCCCGGCGAACGGCGCGGCCTACCCGCCCGGGCCGTTCGGGCGCTCGCTGATGCAGATCGCGCAATTGATCAAGGCAAACGTCGGGCTCGAAGCCGCGTTCGCCGAGCCCGACGGGTGGGACACGCATGCGAACCAGGGCGGCGCCGACGGCCAGCTCGCGACGAGGCTGCGGGACTTCTCCGCGGCCATCGCCGCGCTGTATCGCGACCTGGGCGACCGCATGGAGGATGTCGTCATCCTCACCATGAGCGAGTTTGGCCGGGCCGCGCGGCAGAATGGGAATCGCGGCACCGACCACGGCCACGCGACGTGCTTTTTCGCTCTCGGCGGGGCCGTCCGCGGCGGAAGGGTGCTCGGCAAATGGCCGGGCCTCGCGCCGGAACAGCTCTACGAGAACCGCGACCTGGCCTTGACGACCGACTTCCGCGACATCTTCGCGGAGGTGGCGCAGAAGCACATGGGCGCGCGGAAGCTGGAAAGCATTTTCCCGAACCACGCGGTGGATCCGGCGGGTTACCGGGGGTTGATGTAGCGGAGCGTCCGCGTAATGGCGGCGGGCACATGGACATCCATGTGCAGCCCAAGGCTCACGGCGCGAGCTTGAGCTGTCGCAAGCGCTGTTCGAGCCCGGACTCGCCCAGTTCACCGCGCCACTTTGCCACATCGTCCGCTCGCGCACGGATCGCGCGCTCGAATTCTTCTTGATGATCGTAGAAATACGCCAGCGAAGCGTGGATCTGGGCCAGCGAGAGATGAGGGAACTGTTCGTGGATCGCATCGGCGCTCCAGCCGTAAGCGAGTTGGTCGAGCGCTATTTCAACGACCTTGATGTTGGTATCGTCAACCCATGCGACGCCCTGTTCGTCGCGGACGACGTGCGAAAGCGGTTCGCTGACTGACATGCCCCACTATAAGACAACCTGAACCCGAGGCAAGATATGGCTCCTCGCCGAGCAGACAACTCAACGCAATCCCAAAACATCCTGCATATCGTAAAGCCCGGCCGGCCTGGGCGCGGCCCAGATCGCGGCGCGGATGGCGCCTTTCGCGAACGTCTCGCGGCTGGAGGCTTTGTGGGTCAGTTCGAGGCGTTCGCCCTGGCCAGCAAAGATGACGGTGTGGTCGCCGACCACGTCTCCGCCGCGCACGGCGTGCACGCCGATCTCCGATTGCGTCCGCTCGCCGACCATCCCTTCGCGGCCGTGCCGGGCATGCTCCCGGTAGGTCAGCTCGCGAACTTCGGCGAGGATTTCCACGAGCCGCTTGGCGGTGCCGCTGGGGGCGTCTTTTTTCAGGCGGTGATGCATCTCAACGACCTCCAGGTCGAAGTCGGGGCCGAGGATCTCGGCGGCCTTGCGCGTGAGCCAGAAGAGGGTGTTGACGCCCACGCTGAAGTTCGGCGCGAAGACGACGGGGATGCTTTCCGCGGCGGCGCGGATGGCTTCGGCCTCCGCGTCCGAATGGCCGGTGGTTCCGACTACGAGGATTTTGCCGCCTGCCGCGCACCCGGCGGCGACCTGGGCTGTGGTGGTGTGATGGCTGAAGTCGATGACGGCGTCGCACGACGGCAGGGCGGCGAGAAAATCGTCCCCGGCGTCGATCTCGGCGGCCACTGCCACAGCCGGGTCGGCCTTGGCGCAGGCGATGATGGTCTGGCCCATGCGGCCTTTTGAGCCGTTCACCAGCAGACCGAGCGGTTTCATGCCGAGAGCAGGCCGAGGCTTTTCAACGTGCCGCGGAGGCGATCCGCGTTCGCGTGGCTCATCTCGCACAGCGGCAGCCGCACGCCGGGGGTGATCCTGCCTGCGAAACCGAGCGCCGTCTTTATCGGCACCGGGTTCGTCTCGATAAAGAGGTCCTTGAAGAGCGGGTAATACTTGAAATGAATGGCGCGCGCGGTTTCGGCGTCGCCTTGGGCGAAGGCCCGGACGAGCTGCGCGACCTCCGCCGGAATGAGGTTCGCGGCGACGCTGATGACGCCGACCGCGCCCGCGGCCAGGAACGGCAGGGTGAGCGGGTCGTCTCCGGAAAGGATGTCGAACCCGGGCGGAAGCGCCTGTCGGAGCAGGCTCACCCGGTCCAGGCTGCCGCTGCTTTCCTTGATGGCGACGATATTCGGGCATGCCCGCGCGAGCCGGACGGCGGTGTCCACGCCGATCTCGATGCCGCACCGGCCCGGGATGCTATAAAGGATGATGGGCAGGCCGGTTTCTCCCGCGATGGCTTCGTAATGCCGGAACAGGCCCTCCTGCGAAGGCTTGTTATAGTAGGGCGCAACGAGGAGCGCGGCGGTCGCTCCGGCTTTCTCCGCGTCGCGGGTGAGGGAGATGGCCTCCTTCGTCGAGTTGGAGCCGGCGCCGGCGATGACGGGGCACCGGCCGTTCGCAAACCGGACGGCCAGCTCGATCACCCGATGGTGTTCGTCATGATCCAGCGTGGGGGATTCGCCCGTGGTGCCGACCGGGACGAGGCCGGTGATGCCGCTCTCGATCTGGAACTCGATCAACCGCTCAAAGGCTTCCTCGTCGATGGCGCCGTCTTTGAAAGGCGTGACAAGCGCCGTGAATGCTCCCTCGAACATGGGTCTATCCAGCGGGCTCGTCGATGCTGCCGTCGAAGACGAAATCGGCCGGGCCGGTCAGTGTCACGTTCTCGAAAGCGCCGTCGCGCTCTTCAAAGCCGACTTCCAGAGAATCGCCGCCCCGGACGCGCACGCGGATGGGAGACGCCGCGCCAGTAACCTTGTGAAAGATGAGCGCGGAGGCGACGACGCCGGTGCCGCACGCGAGCGTCTCGGCTTCGACGCCGCGTTCGAACGTCCTCACGGCGACGGACTGGGGGCCTTCCTGCTGGATGAAATTTACATTCGTGCCGGCGGGGGCGAACAGCGCGTGCCGGCGGATGTGCGCGCCGAGCCGGGGCACGTCCACCTGCTCCACGTCGTCCACGAAAACCACGGCGTGCGGCACCCCGGTATCGACCGAATGCACCTGGAGATCGCCGAGCGCGCGGTTCAACAAAAGATTGCGGGGCGCGCTCATGATGAGCCGCACGGAATCCCCGGTGAAGCTGGCGCGGATGACACCGGCCATCGTCTCGAAGAGAACCTCGTCCACGGGGCCGGCGATGCGATTCGCAAACCGCGCGAAACAACGCGCGCCGTTGCCGCACATCTCGGCTTCGCCGCCATCGCTATTATAATAGCGCATGCGGAACGACGCGTGGCCGTTCGACGGCTTTTCGAGGAGCAGCACGCCATCCGCGCCGATGCCGCGATGCCGGTCGCAGATTTTCTCGATGACGGCAGGAGAAAGGCGGATCGCGCCGTCGCGATTGTCGAAGAGAACGAAGTCGTTCCCCGCTCCGTTCATTTTTGTGAAAGCCAGCATGGGGATGTGATCACTAACACATTCCGCGGGCCAATGCAAAAGGCCGGGGCACCCGCGGGGGTCACGAGAGGATGGCCCTCGCCTGCCGCGCGTCCTGCTCGATCTGGGCGCGGAGGTCGTCGAGGCCGGGGAATTTTTTCTCGGGCCGCAGATATTTGCGGAAGAAGACTTCGATGTCGTCGCCATAGATGCTGGAGTCGAAGTCGAAAAGGTGCAGCTCGAGGATGCGTTCGCCGGCGCGGTCGTGGACGGTGGGACGCACGCCGATGTTGACGACGCCTTTGTGCCTGTGGTCGCGGTGGATGGCTTCGACCGCATAGACGCCGTCGGGCGGAAACTGCTCGTTGTGGGCGGTGAGGTTGGCGGTGGGGAAGCCGAGCTTGCGCCCGAGGTGGTCGCCTTCGACGACGGTGCCGAGGATCGTGTATTCGCGCCCCAGAAAACGGCGGGCGGTGTCGAAGTCTCCGGCCTGGACCGCGCCGCGGATGAGCGTGCTGCTGACGATGCGGCCGTCGATCTCGACGGCGCTCACCCCGACTTCGTCGAAGCCGGCCAGGTCGCCGATGCGGCGCAGCATCTCGAGATTCCCCGCGCGGTTCCTGCCGAAGGACCATTGGTGGCCGACGCAGATTTCGCGCAGCGGTTTGCAGGCCTGGTGGAGCGCGGCGATGAACGCCTCGGGCGGCGTGGCGGCAAAGGCGGGGTCGAACTTCAGGACGAGGATCGCGCCGACGCCGAGGTCGCGGATGAGCTGCAGCTTGTGCGGGGTGGAGGTGAGGAGCCGGGGGGCGTTCGCGGGCTGCAGGACGCGCATCGGGTGGGGATCGAACGTGAGGACGACCGCCGTGCCGCCCGCGGCCGCCGCGTCGCCAAGCGAACGCTCGATGACGGCGCGATGCCCGAGGTGCACCCCGTCAAAAACGCCTATCGAGAGGAATATCGGGCCCGGCAGCGCGGAGAGCTCCGGGATGGAGTGGAGGATCATCCGCCCCGAAGCCTGGATACTTCCGGCAGGGTGAGCATCCTGCCGAGAATCTCCGCCGGTTCCTGCGTTTGAAGGTCGCGCACGGTGACGGCCCGGGCGAGGTCGAAACGGCCGGAGCGCGTCCGGCGCAAGCCCTTGAGATGCGCGCCGCAGCCGAGCTCGGCGCCGATGTCGTGCGCGTAGGTGCGGACGTAAAAGCCCTTGGTGCAGACGACGCGGAAGTCGATCTCCGCGGGACGAACCTCGTAAATCTCGTGGGCGAAGACGTGGACGAAACGCGGCTCGCGCTCGACGACCTTGCCCTGGCGCGCCAGCTTGTAGAGCGCCACGCCGTCCTTCTTGATGGCGGAGACCATCGGCGGCATCTGGTAAAAATCGCCGTCGAATTTGGCGAACGCCTTTTCGATGTCGTCCCGGGAAAATTCGGGCACGGGCTTCGTCTCGAGCACCTGGCCGTCGGCGTCCTGGCTGTCGGTGGTCGCGCCGAGCGCGATGGTGCCGGCGTATTCCTTGTCCTCGCTCATGAGGAGATCCTGCACCTTCGTGCCGCGGCCGAGGACGATGAGGAGGAGGCCGGTGGCGAGCGGGTCGAGCGTGCCGCAGTGGCCGACCTTCTTCGTCCCGAGCTTGCGGCGGACGATCGCCACGACGTCGTGCGAGGTCATGCGCTGGGCCTTGTCCACGATGAGGACGCCGTCGATATCAGGGGATTTCATTGCAGATCGCATCGAGGACTTTCTCTTCCACTTCCGCCAGGGAACCGCGGATGCGCGCGCCCGCCGCGAGGGCATGGCCGCCGCCTCCGAACAAGCCGCAAATCTTGGAGACGCTGACCCGCTGATCCTTCGAGCGCAGGCTGATGCGCACCCGCCCCTCGGGCAATTCCTCGAGAAAGGCAGCGGCGACAACGCCGTCTATGGCGCGGATGTGGTCGATCATCCCCTCGTTATCCTCGGGCACTGCGCCGACCCGGGCGGCGTCCTCGAGCGTGAGCGAAAAACTGGCGACGCGGTCGTTGCAGGAGAACCGGAGCCGGTTGAGCAGCACGCGCAGGAGCTCGATGCGGCGGCGGGGATAGCTTTCATACATCCGCTGGGAGATGGCACCGGCGTTGACCCCGGCTTTCACCAGCTCCGCGCCGATCTCGAACGAGCGCGCGGAAGTGTTCGGGTACTGGAAGGAGCCGGTATCCGTGGAGATGGCGACGAAGAGGTTATCGGCCATCTCGTATGTAAAGGGGAGGCCCTGCTGGCGGATGAATTCATACAGGATCTGGCCGGTGGCCGGGGCCGCGGGGTCGATATAGGAAAGGTCGCCGTAGTGGTTGTTGCTGATGTGGTGGTCGATGTTGATCCATGTCCGGGCATTGCGGATCGCGGCGGCGCATGTGCCCAGGCGTTCCTCCGCGGCGGTGTCCAGCGCGATGGCGACATCAAATTCCTCGGGCTCGGCGGGCGGCGGCGTCACCAGTTCCGCGCATGGCAGGAAGCTGTATTTTTCCAGCATCCCGTCCTGGTTCCAGACCTTGACGCGCTTGCCCATCCGCTGGAGGCAGATGCCCATCGCGATCTCACAGCCGAGCGCGTCGCCGTCGGGCCGGACGTGGCTCATGACGACGAAGCTTTCGTTCGCCTTCAGTACCGCGGCGATTTCCTCGAAGGTGCTGTTCCCCTTCATTCCGACTCGGGATGGGTCTCCGGCTCGTGATCGGTGGCATGCTCGGGCTCCGTTTCGAGCTCGGCGGGTTCTTCGTCGCCCTCGGGAATCTCGATTTTCTGCAGGATTTCGATGATGCGCGACCCGCGTTCGATGGAGGTATCCAGCCGGAAATGGATCTGCGGAGTGTATTTCAGGACGACCCGCTTGGACATGGCTTGCTGGAGCATGGCCCGGTTCTCCTGGAGCTTCTTGAACGCGGCGTCGCGGTCGGCCTCGCTGCCGAGGGCGCTGATATAGACGTTTGAATGCTTGAGGTCGGGCGTCACGTCCACATCCTGCACGGTGACGAGGGCGGACGGGAAGGTGAGCTCCCGGACGATCAACTCGCTGAGTTCCCGCTTTATGACTTCCCTGACCCGCTCTAGACGATGTTTCATGCTTTCAGCTCCGGCCCCCTTCGGCGGGCGTGGAAGCAGCGACCGCGGGGATGGCCCCTACAGCTTCTGGGCGATTTTTTCGAGTTGGTAACACTCGATCACGTCATCGACGTGATACTCGGTGAAGTCGCCCAGCTTGATGCCGCATTCCATGCCGGAGCGGACCTCCTTCACGTCGTCCTGGAAACGGCGCAGCGTCGCGATGCCGCCATCGTAGATCGGCTGGCGGCCGCGGAGCAGGCGGGCGCGGCCGTTCCGCGCGATGCGCCCGTCGCTGACGACGCAGCCCGCGACGATGCCCTTGGAGAGCTCGAAGACCTGCTTGATGACCGCGTGGCCGACGACGCTCTCGCGCAGCTCGGGGTCGAGCAGGCCGGCCATGGCCTCCTTGATCTGGTCGATCAATTCGTAGATGATGCTGTAGAGCTTGATCTGGACGCCTTCGCGCTTCGCCGCGTTCGAGGCCGAATTTTCCACCTTCACGTTGAAGCCGACGACGACGGCATTCGAAGCGGTGGCGAGCAGGATGTCGGACTCGGTGATGGGGCCGACGCCGGCATGGATGGTCTCGAGGTTGATCTTCTTGCTGTCAATCTGGCCGAGCGCGCCGGAGAGCGCCTCCAGCGAGCCCTGGGCGTCGCACTTCAGGACGATGCGGAGCACCTTGTGCTGCTCGTCCGCGAGGTTGTCGAACAGGCTTTCCAGCGTGGCGCGCTGCGGCTGGAACAGCTTGCCGTTGCGCAGTTCCTCGAGGCGCTCTTCGCTAAGGAGTTTCGCGGATTTCTCGGACTCCATGACGACGAATTCGTCGCCCGCGTTCGGAAGGCCGGAGAAGCCGAGGACTTTGACGGGGGTGGAGGGGCCGGCCTCCTTGATGGATTTGCCGTTGTCGTCGATGAGCAGCTTCACCTTGCCGGCGTAGTTGCCGCAGATGAAGGACTGCCCAATCTTCAAAGTGCCCATGCGGACGAGGATGGCGGCGGTCGGGCCGCGGCCGGGCTCGATCTGCGCTTCGACGACGGAACCCCTGGGAAGGGCGGTGGGGCTGGCTTTCAACTCGAGGACTTCGGCTTCGAGGAGGAGCATCTGGAGCAGGTGCTCGACGCCGGTGCCCTTGGTGGCCGAAACGAGGCAGCAGATGGTCTCGCCGCCCCAGTCTTCGGGCTGGAGGCCCTTTTCCTGAAGCTGGCCCTTGACCTTGTCGATGTTCGCGGAAGCGAGGTCGATCTTGTTGATGGCGACGAGGATTTTCACCTTCGCGGCCTTTGCATGGCTGATGGCTTCCAGCGTCTGCGGCATGAGGCCGTCATCGGCTGCGACAACCAGGACGACGAGGTCGGTGATGTTCGCGCCGCGGGAACGCATGGCGGTGAACGCCTCGTGGCCGGGCGTGTCGAGAAAGGTGATGGGGTGGCCCTCGTGCGTGACGCTGTAGGCGCCGATATGCTGGGTGATGCCGCCCGCCTCGCCCGCGGCGACGCGGGTCTTGCGGATGGCGTCCATGAGGGACGTCTTCCCGTGATCGACATGGCCCATGAACGTGACGACGGGCGGACGCGGCTTCAGCTCGTCATCATCGGCCGGGATGACCGGCGCCGGCGGCGCTTCGACGACGATTTCCACCCTGTGAACGCCCCCGCCCTTTTCGCGCTTGTCCTTTTCAAAGACGAAGCCGTGTTTCTTGCAGAGCACGGTCGCGATATCGGGCTCGATAGCGGCGGTGTTGGCGACAAAAATCTGCAAATCGATGAGGTCGTGGATGAGCTGGAAGGGCTTGATGCCCATCTGCGCTGCAAGGTCCTTGACGATGATGGGGGGCTTGATGTGGATGATCTTCTCGTCGGAGACGGCTTCCACGGGCGGCTCGGCGGCTGCGGAAGCCGCGGCGCTCTGGACAGCCGCGGGAGCCGGCGCGGGCTCGGCCGCGGCGGGAGGCGGTGCGACCGGAGGCGGGGTCGGGGCGACGGCTTCAAGGGCTTCCGGGGCCAGGATTTTCGAGATGGGGATGTGGATGCGCGCTTTTCGCTCGCCGTCGGCGGGCGTCGCCCGGCTGCGGGCGGCCCTCCCCTTTGGCTCGATGAGGGAGACGGTCTCCTTGACGACCTTTTCGACCTTCTCAACGGGGGGCGGCGAGGCCGCGGCGGGCGCGTCCTTCGCGGCAGCGGCCGGGGTGGCCGCCGAAGCGCCTGGAGCTGCCCTCTTCTTGAGGGCGGGGGTTCGCACTGGAGTTCGTGTTGCCATTGAAAAAAAAATCAGGGCGCCGTCGCGGCGAAGCTCTTGTCGTGCTCCCGGCGGGCCGTGTCGTGGATCGCCTGCGCCTTTTCCAGCTCGATGCCGAGGATGTCCGCGATGTCCTGGGGCTCGACCTCCAACACGCCGTCGAGGTTCATGAGGCCGCCCTTGACCAGCGCGCGGCCGGTGGCTTCGTCCACCTGCAAGACATTCGCGAGCGCCTGCGCGGCCTGCGTGACCCGCTGCTCGAAGACCTGGGCGGCGGACTCGTCCTTCTCGATATTGATCTCCCAGCCGGTGAGCCGCGAGGTGAGCCGGGCGTTCTGGCCCCGCTTGCCGATGGCCAGGGAAAGCTGGTCTTCGTCCACCTTGATCTGGATGGCCTTGGCCGTGACGTCGAGCGTGAGGCTCTTTATCTTGGCCGGTTTCAACGCTTCCAGGACAAATTCCTTCGGGTCGGAGCTCCAGCGGATGATGTCCACCTTCTCGTTGTTCAGCTCGCGGACGATATTTTTCACCCGCGCGCCGCGCATCCCGACGCAGGCGCCGACGGGGTCAACCTTGTCGTTCGCGCTGAAGACGGCGATCTTCGTGCGGTAACCGGCCTCGCGGGCGATGCCGCGGATTTCCACGGTGCGGTCGGCGATCTCGCTGACCTCGACCTCAAAGAGGCGGCGGACGAAATTCGGGTGGCTGCGCGAAATGATGATCTCCGGGCCGCGCGCGCCGTTGTCCACCTCGACGACATAAGCGCGGATGCGGTCGCCTATATTATAGTCCTCGGTGGTGACGCGTTCGCGCATGGGCATGATGGCCTCGAACTTGCCGAGGTCCACGATGACATCCGACCGTTCGAAGCGGCGGACGGTGCCGCTGACGATCTCGCCCGCACGATCCTTGAACTCGTCGTAGATCATCTCTTTCTCGACCTGCCGGATGCGTTGCATGATCGCCTGCTTGGCGGTCTGGGCGGCGATGCGCCCGAAATTCCTGGGGGTGACCTCGACCTCGATGGTTTCGCCGGCGTTGATCTCCGGCTTGATCTTGCGGGCCTTGGAGAGCTGGATCTCATCATGCACGTCCATGACGGTCTCGACGACGACGAGGTTCGCCAGCGCGCGGATTTCGCCCGTCTTGGGGTTGATGTCGATGCGCAGATCCCGCGCGGGACCGACGGCCTTCTTGGAAGCGGAGAGCAGCGCGCTGGAGACGGCTTCGATGAGAATCTCCCGCTTGATCCCCTTCTCGCGCTCCAGATAATCCAACGTCGCAATAAATTCGCTGTTCATAATAGGCTGCCGAAAAAGTGGACAAAAAAAAGTGGGGTGTAAATCCCACTCTTTCGCGGTCCCTTATCAGCACCCGCAACTTACGCCAGGGAGGCCCGTGCGTCAAGCATCCTCTGGAAGCGGGGCGGTTCGTACGCGCCGCCCAGAGTGCGGCCGCCGCTAAAGGCCAAACAACCTGCGGGCCGGCCTACGCCTTGCCGCCGAAGGTCACATAGTCATCCAGGTCAAGCAGGTCGGCGAACGTGTTCACATCCTCCCGCGTTTTGGAAAGAGCCGTGACGCGTTCGGTCCAGAACTGGAGGGTCTCCGCGTCGGAGTCCGGCCCGCGCCGCTGCTGGTATTCGCTCCACTGCTCCACCTCCCACGGCTCGCGCTTGTTCTTGGAATTCGCGAGGAGCCATTCGAGGATCTCGCCGTCGCCCTTGCCCGCGGCCAATTGCTCGCGGAGCGCTTCCGGGTCGAACCCCATGTAAGCGGCCAGGCGTCTGTCGAGGGGGCAGTTGTAATTATACTCGCCGTTCTTGCCCGCGATGAGCGCCCGGCCCTTGTCGAGCATGCGGGGCAGGATGGCGATGCCGCCGAGGCGGCAACGGGGGCTGCGGGGTGGACGTTGGGTGAGGTCGGGTGCGGCGATGTCTGTGGTGCTCATGGTTTTATGCGGGGTTTGGTTTACGAAAAGGAGACGACGACCTTGCCGAAATGCGATCCGCTCTCCAGGTGGCGGTACGCGGCGGGCGCTTCGGCGAATGCGAATACGCGGTCGATGACGGGCCGGGTGCGGTGCAGGGTCAAAGCGCGGTTCATGGCCTCGAACATCTCGCGGCTGCCGACGTAGATGCCCTGGATGGTGGCCATCCTGCCGACGATCTGCATGAGCGGGGTATCCACCGTAAACCCGCTAACACCCCCCACCTGACTGATCCTCCCGCCGAGCGCGAGCGAGCGGAGCGACTTGGCAAACGTGTCGGAGCCGCCGACCTCGACGATGTGATCCACGCCCGCGCCGCCCGTCAGCCGGAACACTTCCCGCTCCCAGTTCGGGGTCGTGCGGTAGTTGATGCCCTCGTCCGCGCCGAGCGCCTTCGCCCGGGCGAGTTTCTCGTCGCTGCTGGAGGTGAGGAGCGCCCGCGCCCCGTGCATCTTGGCGAACTGGAGCCCGAACAGAGACACGCCGCCCGTGCCGAGGAGCAGGACGGTTTCATCCGCCGACACGTGCCCGAGCGTGACCAACGCCTGCCAGGCGGTGAGCGCCGCGCACGGGAGCGTGGCGCCTTCTTCAAGGCTCATGTGGGCCGGGATGGCGACCACGCCTTCCTCCGACAACGCGACGTACTCGGCCAGCACTCCGTCCAGCGCGCCCCCCAGCGCCGAGCCGGCCGCTTCCGTGCTGGAGGAGCCGGTCAGCCACCGCTGGAAAAAGGTTCCGGCGACGCGATCCCCCGTTTTCCAGCGCGTGACGCCTTCGCCGACCGCCGCGATCTCCCCCGCTCCATCCGACAGCGGGATGCGCGGCAGGGGCACCTTGCCGTAACGCCCGTCCGAGATCATGAGATCGCGGTAGTTCAGCGAGGCCGCCTTCATCCGCACGACGACCTGACCGGGGAGCGGCTGCGGCTCGCCGACCTCGACGGAAGCCAGCCCGTCCGCCCCGCTCTGGGCGGTGAGACGCCAGGCTTTCACGGGCGCACCTTAAACCGGCGCTGCCGGCGCGAGCGACTCCAGCTTTTCGACGATGGCCTTCTTGCCCGTGACGCCGACGATCTGGTGCCGCAGTTCGCCGCCGCTGAAGAACATCAGGGTCGGGATGCCGCGGATCTTGAAGCGCTGCATCAAGCCCGGATCCTCATCGGTGTTGACCTTGGCGATGCGGAATTTGCCCTCGCTCTCGCGGGCGATCTCGTCGAGCACTGGCGCGAGCATCTTGCATGGGCCGCACCAAGGCGCCCAGAAATCGACCAGCACCGGGATGGGCGATTGGATGACGGCGTGCTCGAAACTATCTTCGTGGACATGGATGGGTTCGTTCATAGATATGTGGGTGGTTGAACTACGTTTGCGGATATTTGACTGGTCGTCTATAAAGCGGGAAAGTGCAAATCACCGCGCCGCCGCGGGGAGCCGCTCGGCGCCGAGGAGCTCCATCGCCCCGCGCTTCAGGCCCCGCAGCGAGTCGAGGTCGTTCTGGATGCGGGCCTGCGCCATCGTTCCCTGGAAGAAGGCGAAGAGCAGTTTTGCCTTGGTCGCGGCCTCGGGGGCGCTGATGAGCCCCTGCGCATGCGCATCGCGGATAGCGGACTCGAAATATTTCACGTAGCGGGAGAGGATGTCTTTCACCTTGGCGCGGATCGCCGGGTCCTGTGTGCTGACCTCGGTCCCAAGGCTCACCAAGGGACAACCCAGCACGGAACCGCATTCTCGGTGCTGCTGGGATTGGCATTCCACCACAAAGTCGAAGTAATTTGAGATGCGCTCCAGGGGCGGCACGGTCGGAGAGAAAAACGCATCGAACCGGCGCTTCGCGCACGCCCAGTCCGCCTCGAGCGCCGCGACTGCGAGCTCGGATTTCGACTCGAAAAAGTAATAAAAACTCCCCTTCTTGACGCCCGCCTTTTCGCAAATGGCATCCACCGAGGTCGAACCATAACTGTTCTCCCAGATGAGATCCGTAGCCGCCTCCATGAGACGCCCCCCGGTTTCGCATTCTCTCGGCATGAGGCACTGTAACCTCTTATAGACGGTCAGTCAACTTTCGCGTGCCCAAGTGCCGGTCGAATGGCTCTTCGGTTAACTAGCGCATTTTACGCACTCAATTCCGTCAATTCGTCGGACGATAGACGCATGCTACTGACTCTGGCATCCGGAATGCTGTCGCGCTGTGCCGCATGATCTTCGATCCCTTTCATGAATCGATCCCGCAGGATTTTCTCTTCAAGATTGCACGCTTGCCGGAGGAGTTGAAGGGTTATTGGGCGTTGAGAACGGCGGTGTTTTGCGGGGAACAAGGGATATTCCAGGGCAGCGACCGGGATGCGGTGGACGAGCATGCGATCCCGATCGTGTGTGAATCGATGATCGCGGGGATGGCGGATGCGGTGGTGGGCGCGGTGCGGATCGACGAACGGCAGCCGGGCCTCTGGCACGGGAGCCGGCTCTGCGTGGACGCGCGTTTTCGCAGCATGAAGCGGCTGAGCCCCGGGGTCGCGCAGAGGAACCGGCAGCCCGTTTTTCGCGGGCTCGGCGCGCTCGGGGCGGGGCTGATTTTCAAGGCGGTTTCGACGGCGCATGCGCTCGGGTGCAGGGAGTTCCTGGCGACGGTGCAGCTCCAGAATGCGCGGTTCTTCCAGCGCCTGCACTGGGAGCCGCTGGAGGAGATCGAGCTGCACGGCCTGCCCCACGTGAAGATGCGGGCGGACCTGAACCACTATCGCCCCGCGGCGAGCGTTTTTTAGCCGGGCAGCGGATGGCGGACGATGCGGCCGTTCTTTCCAGCGTGGCCCGTTTTCTCGAAGCCAGCGCGGCGGTGGCCGAGAAAGCCGCGATCCACCGCGCCTACGCGCCGGCGGAGAGTCTCGCGGGCGGCGTGCGCGTGGGCGACGATTGCGCGGCGATCCCGGATGGCGCGGGGTTTTTGCTCTTTGCCGCAGAGGGGATGCTGGAGTCGTTCGTGGCCGCGGACCCGTGGTTTGCGGGCTACTCGGCGGTGATGGTGAATGTGAGCGACGTGGCGGCGATGGGCGGGCGGGCGCTCGCGGTGGTCGATATCCTGTGGACGCCCGGGCTCGCGCGTTCGGGGGAAATCTGGGATGGGATGGCGGCCGCCTCCCGCGCATACGGCGTCCCGATCGTGGGCGGGCACACGACGCTGACGAAATCCGACGCGGCCTTCCTCGCGGCGGCGGTTCTCGGGCGGGCGGAAAATCTCATCACGAGCTTCGACGCCCAGCCCGGCGACGACCTGCTGGCGTGCATCGACCTCCGGGGCGCTTACCGGGACGACAAGCCGTTCTGGAACGCCAGCACCGGCGCGCCCCCGGAACGCCTGCGGGCGGACCTGGCCCTGCTGCCGGAGATCGCCCGCCGCGGCTGGTGCCGGGCGGGGAAGGACATCAGCAACGGCGGGCTCGTCGGGACGCTGGCGATGCTGCTGGAGTGCTCGAAGGCCGGCGCGGAGCTGTGGCTGGACCACGTGCCGCGGCCCGCGGACTCGGAGCTCTGCCGCTGGCTCATCGCGTTCCCGAGCTTCGGCTTTCTCCTGAGCGTCGCCCCGGCGCACAGCGCGGAGGTGGCGGCGCTCTTCACGGAACGCGGGATCGCCTGCGCGCGGGTGGGGCGCATCACCGAACCGCCTTCGCTCGTGCTCTGCCACGGCTCGGCGCGGAGGGCGCTCTGCCTGGACGCGGGGGGAGCGTCGGGCCGCCGTGCCACGAGCCTTTGATGAGCACTTCTTTCGTGTGGTCGTTCCCGCCGAGGTTGTTCGTGTTGAGCTTCTCGACCACCAGGTCGAGCGCCGCGGCGCCCACGGAGGCGAGATTGCCATCAATCCCCGCCGCGGCGTCGATTTCATCCAACGTCCGGTAGAGATACGCGAGGCCGATGTCGTGCGGCACGCGCAACCCGCGCCGGGCGAGGAAGCCCCGCACGGCGACCTTGTAGATGAGCAGGGAGTCCGGCCTGTTGCGGTCCAGCCACGCATTGAAACCGGCCGCGTCGGCTTCGCGCGGGGGAATGAACGGCTCGCACCGGTCTTGGGCCGGGAGGCGGCGCTGCCAGTCCAGGAACGCGCCGGACCAGTGGTTGTTTGAGAGCTGGTTGCTCAACTCCGGCACGACGAGGCCGGGCCGCCTGTAGCCGAGCCGCTCCATCTGTTCCAGGGCGAGCTGCACGTTGAAAAAGCCGTGGAAGTTCGCGCGATCCAGCACCGCCGAACGAAAGTAGCCGCTCAACCCGGCGATGGCGAACCCCTCGGCTCGGAACGCAACGTCCTCCGCTTCTTCGCGGGAGAACCCCATGAGCACCCCGCGGATGCCCCGTGCCCGGAGCGTGGCCTCGAGCCGGCTCGCCTCCCCCCGGTAATCCTGAAGCGGGAAGACCTCGATGCGGAACCCGAGCGCGGCGGCCCGGCGCTGGATGCCCTCGAACTCCCAGCGGCAGACTTCCTTGGTGCGCCAGTCGTGCCGGCCCCCGTAGCTGGTGACGAGCGCGATGACATCCACCTCTCCCTTGCCGCCTCTGCGCCGCCGGTTCGCCATCAACGCGCTGACGAGCGGATTCGGCCGGTAACCGAGCTTGCGCGCGGCTTCGGCGACATTCTTCCGCGTCTCCTCGCCGATGCGTGGATTCCCGCGCAGGGCGCGCGAGACGGTCGAGGTGGCGACGCCGAGCCGTTGCGCAATTTGCGCCATCCGGACTGTCTGGATTTGTTCCATCGGTTCCCTTTTTTACAGGCGACTCCCTCCTGCCCCCGGATGTTTTACACGAATCCCATCTGTCGCGCAACGATAAGCGCAACAAACCGTTCTCCCCTAGCGTCCCGCGGTTCGGCGGATGCTTAAGGCTCCGGCGGATCGCCCCCGCGCACGGCGGGCCACCGCAAACCAAAAACAAAACAGGAAGTTACATTATGCCCAAGCTCGACAGAGAAATGAACAAGACCGGGGAGTTCCTGGTGGACTACGAGGAGAAAGTATTTCCGGACGTAAAGGCCGACCCCGGCGAAAAGGCGCTCGTCACCTTCCACACGATCGCGTTCGAAGGGTCGATCTCCATCGTCAACACGCTCACCGCGACGCGGCTCCAACGGAAGGGGTATGAGACCTCCATCCTCCTTTACGGGCCCGGCGTCACCATGGGATTCCAGAAAGGTTTTCCTACGCTCGGCGACGAGGCGTTCCCGGGGCACCTCTTCGTCAATACGCGCCTCCTGAAGTTCATGGAAGAGGGCGGCAAAATCTACGGCTGCCGTTTTTCCACGCAGGCGCTCTACGGGCAGACGGAAAAGGCGTTCCTGCCCGGCATCGTGCCGATCAATCCGCTGGATGTGCTGGACGTCATCCTCATGCACAAGAAGGCCGGCGCGGTCATCATCGATTCCTGGACGGTCTAGGCGCGGGCTCGGATGAAACGGATCAAGGCAGCGGCCATCCAGATCGCGCCCGACCTCGAGGGCGGCGTGGGCACCGTCCAGAGGGTCTGCGACGCGGCCGCCCGAGCGGCGGTGCAGGGCGTGGAGCTGGCTGTCTTCCCCGAAACGTTCATCCCGTATTATCCGTATTTCTCGTTCGTGTCGCCGCCGGCGCTCGCGGGCAAGGAGCACATGCGGCTCTACGAGCATGCGGTCGAGGTGCCGGGGCCCGTGACCGCGCAGCTCTCGGAGACGGCGAAACGGCACCAGATGGTGCTGGTGGTGGGCGTGAACGAACGCGAGGGCGGCAGCCTCTACAACGCGCAGCTGGTCTTCGACGCGGACGGCACGCTCGCCCTCAAACGCCGGAAGATCACGCCCACGTATCATGAGCGGATGATCTGGGGCCAGGGGGACGGGAGCGGCATCCGTGCGGTCGATACCGCCGTTGGCCGCCTCGGGGCGCTCGCGTGCTGGGAGCATTATAACCCGCTGGCCCGTTTCGCATTGATGGAGGACGGGGAGGAGGTCCATTGCGCGCAGTTCCCGGGCTCGATGGTCGGGCAGATCTTCGCAGACCAGATCGAGGTGACCATCCGCCACCACGCGCTGGAGGCCGGCTGCTTCGTGGTCAACGCCACCGGGTGGCTCACCGACGAACAGGTGGAGTCCATCACGCCCGATGAGAAACTCCGCAAGACCCTGCGAGGAGGTTGTTACACGGCCATCATCTCGCCCGAAGGCTCGCCGCTCTGCGAACCCATCACCCAGGGCGAAGGAATGGCCATCGCCGAGCTGGACCCCGCCCTCCTGACAAAACGAAAGCGGATGATGGATTCGGCCGGCCATTACGCGCGGCCCGATATTTTCACGCTCCTCATCGACCGCGAGGCGCGCGCCCACGTCCGGCCAAAGCCCGGGGCGTCTCCTCAAAGCAGCGAACTTCCAACCACAAGCACCACCCGCGACACCTATGCTGAAGACAGCCGATTTCTCAACGGCGCTCCTCGCGAAGAAGCAATTCCTTCTCACTGAGGTTCCAGACGCGCGGCCTGCGGCTGCTGGATGCCGGCGTCGGCGCGTCGAGCAGGAAGGGCGGCGCGGGGCCGACGGACCACAAGGCCGTCACCCTTTTCGGCACGACCATCATGGCGCCCGTGCACACGCGCGGCGCGACCTTGTCGCCGTACCTCGCGACGCCGCCGGACAAGCGGGGCGTCTCGGTCCTGCGGAGCGGCGACGAAGTGCTGTGCGAAATCTCGTTCCCGCCGCAGCCGAAGTTCTACGCGTTGAGCACGGGCGAGGGCATCCCCTATTGGAAGATCGCGCAGCTTCATTCGCGCGATACCCTGGCCACGACCGTCCTGCAAACCTGCGTCCGGTACGGGAACAGCGCGACGAAGTGCCAGTTCTGCGCCATCGGCGAGTCGCTCCGGGGCGGCCGGACGGTCGCCCGCAAAACTCCGGAGCAGCTCGCGGAGGTCGCCGCCGCCGCGCAACGGCTCGACGGAGTCCGCAACGTCGTCATGACCACGGGCACCCCGCCCACCGAGGACCGAGGCGCCGCCGTGCTTGCGGCATCCGCGGAAGCCATCAAGGCGCGCACGGGCCTGCCGATCCAGGGGCAGTGCGAGCCGCCGGCCGATTTCGCGTGGTTCGACCGGATGCGCCACTCGGGGATCGACACCCTGGGCATGCACCTCGAAGCGTGGGATGAAGGGGTGCGCCGGGCCATCATGCCCGGCAAGGCCGAGGTGGCGCTCGCGTTTTACCTGGAGGCATTCGCCGCCGCGGTCGCCGTGTTCGGGCGGGGGCAGGTGAGCACCTACCTGCTGGCGGGGCTCGGCGACACGGTCGAGGGGCTCCTCGAAGCCGCGCGCCGGTTGATCGACCTCGGCGTTTACCCTTTCGTGGTCCCTTTCGTCCCGGTCGGAGGCACTCCCCTCGCCGGCTACCCCTCCCCGGCGCCCGGCTTTATGCAGGCCATCCTCCAGCCGCTCGGCCAGTGGTTGAGGGAGGCCGGCATGACATCGGACACCGTGAAGGCCGGCTGCGCGAAGTGCGCGGCGTGTTCCACCCTCTCGGCATTCGAGAAAGCGCCCGCCGCCTGACCCTTATTTCATGAGCACGGAACTCAAACCACCCCTCCCGCCGTTCACCGCGGAGAGCGCGCGCGCCAAGGTGCAGGCGGCGGAGGACGCTTGGAATACGCGGAACCCGGAGCGGGTCGCGCTCGCCTATACCGAGGACTCGGAATGGCGGAACCGGAGTGAGTTCTTCACGGGGCGGGCGGCCATCATCGAATTTCTGACGCGCAAGTGGAGCCGGGAGCTCGAGTACCGGCTGCGGAAAGAGCTCTGGGCCTTCACCGAAAACCGGATCGCGGTGCGTTTCGAGTACGAATACCACGACGAGACCCACCAGTGGTTCCGCGCTTACGGCAACGAGATGTGGGAGTTCGCCGAGACCGGCCATATGCGGAAGCGCTTTGCCAGCATCAACGACATCGCCATCGAGGAACACGCCAGAAAATTCCGGTAACGATGCCACAGGTCACATTCACCATCCAGTTGCCAGACGGGGAGACCAGGGAATGCTACTCGCCCTCCACCGTGGTCCGCGATTACTTCGCGGAGGGCGATGAGATGCCGGTCGCGGAGTTCCTGACGCGCAGCCGGAAGGCGCTCGGCGCGGCTTCCGAACGCGTCCGGGAGAAGTTCGGCTTTGCTTGCAGCTCGGCCGCTTCGCAGCTCGCGGACATCGAGCAATGGATGACCGCTTACCCGAAGGATTTCACCGTCCGCATTTTGCGCATCTGACCCCGTAACAGGAGCTTCTCACCATGCACGACCGCCTCGCGACCAACGAGCCCGCCATCCAGGAAACACATTACCCCGTGGTCATCATCGGGGGAGGGCAGGCGGGGCTCTCGCTGAGCCATTGCCTCAAGGCGCGGGGCATCGACCACCTTATCTTTGAAAAAGACCGCCTGGCCGAGGCGTGGCGCTCCAAACGCTGGGACACCTTCTGCCTGGTGACCCCGAACTGGCAATGCCAGCTCCCGGGCTACAGCTATGCCGGGAACGATCCGGACGGGTTCATGAAGAAAGAGGAGATCGTCCAATACATCGAGTCGTACGCCAAGTCGTTCGAGCCGCCGCTGCGGGAGGGCGTCGCGGTTTCCCGGATGCGCCGGGACGGCTCCGGCGGCGGCTTCGAGGTGAACACCAGCGGCGGCGATTTCACCGCGGACCAGGTCGTGGTCGCGACGGGCGGTTACCACATCGCGACGATTCCCCGCATCGCCGAACGCTTTCCGGCCTCCGTGCGCCAGCTCCATTCCTCCGACTACAAGAACCCGGAGTCGCTGCAGCCGGGCGCCGTCCTCGTGGTCGGCTCCGGGCAGTCCGGCTGCCAGATCGCCGAGGATCTCCACCTCGCGGGCCGGCAAGTGCATCTCTGCGTGGGCGGAGCGCCGCGGACGGCCCGGCGTTATCGGGGCAAGGATGTGGTCGCTTGGCTGCACCAGATGGGCTACTACGACAAGCCGGTGCACGAACATCCCCTGAAGGAACGCGTCCGGGCGAAGGCGAACCACTACGTGACGGGGCGGGACGGGGGCCGGGACATCGACCTGCGCAAGTTCGCGATCGAAGGGATGCAGCTCCACGGGCGCTTGAAGGAAGTGAATGGCCCGCTGCTGGAGTTCGGCGACGACCTCAAAGCGAACCTGGACCAGGCGGACGCCGTGTCGGAGAGCATCAAGACGACCATCGACAAATTTATCGACGCAAGCCGCATCGAAGCGCCGGTCGAGGAACGCTACCGGCCGCTGTGGGAGCCGGAGAACCGGCAACTGGCGCTCGACTACGCCGCGGCGGGGATCACGACGGTCATCTGGAGCATGGGGTTCCGGTCGGATTACAGTTGGATGGAGGTGCCGGTCTTCGATGGAAAAGGGTACCCGAGCCACCAGCGGGGGGTGACCAATGTCCCCGGGGTGTATTTCCTGGGGTTGCCGTGGCAGTACACGTGGGGCTCGGGCCGGTTCTCGGGCGTGGCGAGGGACGCGCAATTTCTGGCGGAGTGCATCGAGGCAAGGCGCGGCCTCTCCCACAAGGATTCCGGCAAAGCGCTGAACGAGCTGGCCTTGGGGTCCTAGCGGCAGCGGCTCAAAGACCGCGGCTACAGTTAGTCCGCCGCGAGGTGTGCGCCTTTTTCGGCTACGGACCGTTTCATGAATAGCACCATGAACGCCAGCGCGGCCCCCGTCACCGCAAACAGCCAAAAGCAATCGAAATACGCCAGCGAAGAAGCCTGCTGCTGCCGCACCCCGTCGAGGCTCCGAAGCGCCATCTGCGTCGAAAGCACGGGGTCGCCGTTCTGCTGAAGGAACGCCGCCCTGGATTGCTGCGTAAACGCGGAAACGGCCGGATTCAGCGGATCCAGATACTCGTTCAGCCGGAGCGCGTGAAACTGGGCGCGCCGCTGCTCGAGCGTCTGGGCCATGGATGTCCCCACGCTCCCGCCTTCGTTGCGGAGCAGGGCGAACAGCCCGACCGCCGCGCCGCGAAGCTCCTGCGGCGTATATAGATAGGCGGCCACATTGATGGGAGCGAAGACCATCGAAAGCCCCACGATCATGACCACCCGCGGCCAGACGACCTGCCACGGGCTGATCTCCAGATTGAGCTTCGCCATCCAGTAATTCCCGCCGCCGAGCAGGAGCAGGCCCACGAAGATGAGCCGCCGCGCATCGACCCCGCGCCCGATGAGGACGCCGACCACGAGCATCATCATGATCGAGAAAATCCCGGCCGGGGACATGACGAGGCCGGCGTGGAAGGCATCGTAGCCGAACAGCGACTGGAGCATGCCCGGAGTCGAGGTGCTGGTGCCGTAAAGGACGCCATACGCGCAGAAGATGATGAGGCAGGAGATGGCGAAATTCCGCTCCCGCAACGGGCGGAAATTGACGACGGGGCTGCGCTGGCGCGTCTCCCAGAAGAGGAGCCCGCCGAGGGCCAGGACGAAACAGACCATGAGCGTTTGCACCCGCCCGAACGGGTCGTGCAGCCAGTCCCACTCCTGCCCTTTGCTGAGCGTCACCTCCCAGGAGACCATGACGACGATGAGCAGGCCGAGGCCGATGGAGTCAAACCGGAGCGGCTCCTTTTTCAAGCGTTCGCGGTCGGCCTTGAGGTAAGGGGGATCGTCCAGCAGGAAGTAGGAGGCCGCGAAAGCGACGGCGCCCACCGGGATGTTGATGTAGAAAATCCAGCGCCAGGAGTAGTTGTCGGTGAGCCATCCGCCCAGGGTCGGGCCGAGGATGGGCGCGAGCAGCGCGGCGACGCCAAAGACCGTCATGGCAGAGCCCTGTTTCTCGCGCGGGAAGGTGTCGAGGAGGACGGCCTGGCTGGAAGGCTGGAGACCGCCCCCGGCCAGCCCTTGCAGCACCCGGAAGAAGATGAGCTGGTTCAAGCTGGTGGCGATGCCGCACAGGCCCGAGCTGACCGTGAAGACGGCGATGGAGAGCAGGAAATAATTCCGGCGCCCGAGCCGGGCGGAAATCCAGCCGGAGATGGGCAGGATGACGGCATTCGCGGCCAGATAACTGGTGATGACCCATTCGCTGTCGGTAACCGCCGCGGAAAGGCCCCCGGCGATGTAGCGGAGGGCGACGTTAGCTATCGTCGTGTCGAGCACCTCCATGAAGGTCGGCACGACCACGGCGATGGCGATCAACCACGGATTGACGGTGCGCCTGGCCGACGGGATCGCCGGCGCGAAAGCGGAAGCCGGCGCGGCGGCCGCGCTCATGGAGCGGGGGACGGCGCGGCCGTGTCGGGCTGGAGATACATGCCCGCGTCGGGCCCCGCCATTTTCTGTCCGATGTGAACGACGGGCTCGACGGAGGCGCCGACAAAGAGAGGGAACTTGTCGGGATCATAATCGACGAGGTCGATCCGGACGGGAAGCCGCTGCACGACCTTGATGAAGTTGCCCGTGGCGTTTTCCGCCGGGAGCAGCGCGAGCGTGGAGCCGGTGCCCATGGTAAAGCCGGAGATGCGGCCTTTGAAGGAATGGCGCTTGCCATACATGTCCAGCCGCAGGTCAACGGGCTGGCCGATCCGGAGCCGGCCGAGCTGGGTCTCCTTGAAGTTCGCGTCAACCCATACCTCGCGCAGGGAACGCACGGCCATGAGGCTCTGGCCCACCTGGACGTTGTTGCCCGGGTTGACGTTGCGCCGGGTGACGACGCCGTCGATGTCCGAGACGATGTCGCAGTAACGCAGGTTCAGTTGCGCCTGGTCGAGGTCGCGCCGGGCGGTGAGCAGCTTCGCGCTGGCCTGCTGGAAGGCGGGCGCTTCCTTGACGAGCTTCGCGTAAATCTTGTCGATGTCTCCCTTCGGGTCGCGCCGGTAGAACTCCGCGACCATCTGCTTCGGCCCCAGGTCGTACGAGGACGGGACGACGCCCAATTGCGCGGCGCCCTGCATGAGGCCGGCGAGCGCCTGGCGCACCGCGGAGAAATTCTGGTCGAGGTCGGGCGGGACCTGCGCGAGGTCGCCGCCGTTTTCCGGCTGCGCGGGGAGGCCGAGGGCGACCCTGGCCTGGTACACGGTCTGGAGCGCCTGGTTCACCTCGGCTTGGGCGACATCGAGCGCTTCCTGGCGTTGGTCGATCTCCTCGCGGCTCGCGACTTTGGTCGCCAGGAGTTGCTTGTAACGGTCGAACTCGGTCTGGGCCAGGGTGAGCGTCGCCTTGCTCTTCCCGAGCAGAGCCACGTCCGCCCGCAACGCGGCAACCTGGTTGTCCACGGACTCGATCGCGTGTTGCAGGTTGAAGCGCTGGCTCCTGGCCTGGGCCACCATCCCCACCACGCTCGCCTGCGCCGCGACGACATCGGCCTGGGCGGATTCGACATAGGCGTTTTGAATGTCCACCTGCACCTGGTATGGCTCCTTGTCCAGCTCGACCAGGAGGGCGCCCTTGCGCACCCGGTTGTTGTCGTCCACCAGGACGCGGGCCACCTGTCCTGCGACGCGCGGCGCAACGAACGTGACATGGCTGTTCACATACGCGTCATCGGTGGAGACGGTGCCCAGCGCTTCGCGCACCGCGGGAACGACTAAGAAAATGACCGCCAGCAGCACGAGAGCCGCGAGCAGGAGCCGCAGGGAGCGGGATGCGCCTTTTTTCTTCGGGGACGTGGGCGCGACGGGCGGCGGTGTCGCGGGCTCTTTGGGCAGTGTGTCGTCAGCCACAGCCTCCATTTGAACAAACGGGGTTTCGATGTCAACGGCGTCCGCGCCCGAAGAAATGTTTTTGCGGCATGACATCGCCCCTCCGGCGGCTTACAAGCCAGCATGCAGAAGAAACTATTTACCGAGCTCGGCCTCTCGCCCGAGTTGCTGAAGGCGGTCGCGCGCGCCGGGTTCGAACAGGCTTCGCCGATCCAGACCCTCGCGATTCCTGCGCTCCTGGCGGGCTCCGACGTCGTGGGGCAATCGCAGACCGGCTCGGGCAAGACGGCGGCGTTCGCGCTGCCGGCCATCGAGCGGGTCGATGCGAACCTGCGCGCCCCGCAGGTCGTGATCCTCTGCCCGACGCGGGAACTCGCGGTGCAGGTGGCCGAGGAGGTGGCGAAGTTCGCCGCGTTCAAGCGCGGGGTGCGCGAGCTGCCGATCTACGGCGGGCAATCGTACGAACGGCAGTTCCGCGGCTTGCAGCAAGGCGCGCAGATCATCATCGGGACGCCGGGGCGCGTGATGGACCTGCTCAAGCGGGGCACCCTCCGCTTCGACCAGGTGAAGATGGTCGTCCTCGACGAGGCGGACCGAATGCTCGACATGGGTTTCGTGGACGACATCAAAACCGTGCTGAGCCATGCGCCGGCCGGAAGGCAGACGGTCTTTTTCTCCGCCACGCTGCCGCCTCAGATACAGGGGCTCATCAAGCAGTTCGCCCGCAGCCCGGTCAATATCCGCATCGAAGCCGAGGCGCTGACGATGCCGGCCATCGAGCAGGTTTATTACGAGGTGGACCGGCGTTCGAAGCTGGAGGTGCTCTGCCGGCTCATCGACATGCAGGACATCAAGTTCGGCCTCATCTTCTGCGCGACGAAGATGATGGTGGACGAGCTGGCCGCGCACCTTACCGCGCGCGCCTACGCGGCAGACAAGCTTCACGGCGACATGACCCAGCAGATGCGCGAACGGGTGATGGCGAAATTCCGCAAACGCGGCATCGAGTTCCTGGTGGCGACCGACGTGGCCGCGCGCGGGCTGGACGTGGACGACATCGAGGTCGTCTTCAACTACGACCTGCCGCAGGACGGAGAGGACTATGTGCACCGCATCGGGCGCACGGGCCGCGCGGGGCGCAAGGGCCGGGCGATCACGTTTGTCGCGGGCCGCGAGATTTACAAGCTCCAGAACATCATCCGCTTCACGAAGGGGAGCATCCGGCGCGAACGCGTCCCCTCCGCCGACGAAGTCGAGCAGAAGCGGCACGACCTTTTCGCCGATTCCCTCCGGGAGACCCTGGAGAAGGGCGAATACAGGCGGCAGGACGCGCTGCTGGAGCGCCTCCTGGACCAGGGCCACGCGCCTACCGACATCGCTTCCGCGCTCATCCACATGCTCGGCGCCGCGGGCGAGGAGCGGCCCGCGGAGAGGAGCGCCGAGGCCGCGCCGCCGGAGAGGACGGGGCGCAAGCAGGGCGGCTCGCATAATCGCACCGCGGTCTCCCACGAAGCGGGCATGCTGCGTCTTTCGATGAACATGGGGCGCGACCAGAACCTCAGTCCCGGAGACGTGGTCGGCGTCATCCTGGGCGCGGCGAAAATCCCGAAAGAATGCGTGGGCGCGATCCAGCTCCTGCCGACCAAGACGCTGGTGGACGTGGCCGAGGACTACGCGGGCCTCGTGGTGAAGAAGCTGAACGGAATCCGCTTCAAGGATCGCAAGCTGCTGATCCAGCCGGCCGCGTGACCTGGCGGCCGGCTACGCTTTTTCCTCGAGCCTCACGAGGCCCGTCCAGCTCTCCAGTTGCCGCAGGTTTTCGAGCTCGCCCATCTTCTTGATGTAGAACTCCGACGGTCCGTCGTGGCCGCCGCGCTCCCACACCGTCTTACGCAGGAGCGCCTTGGCTTCGGCGAACGCGCCCGTCCGGATAGACTCGAGCGCCGCGTCGAACGTAGCCACCCACCCGAAATCATCGCGCGGGTCCCGCGTGGGCGAGAGAAGCTCGTGCACGGTGATGCCGTGGGATTTCCCGGCGACGGCGAAATTTCCCAGGAGCCTGGTCCGAAAACGGTCGCCGAGTTGCCGGCAGGTCGAATCCGAGACGAGTATGCTGGTGCCCAGAATCTTGTTCAACCCTTCCAGCCGCGAGGCGAGGTTCACGGTGTCGCCCATGACGGTGTAGTCGAAACGAAAGGGCGAGCCGAGGTTGCCGGCCGCCACCATCCCCGTGCTGAGACCGACCCGCGTCGTCAACACCCGGCCGCCCACGGCCAGTTTCGACGCTTCGCACAATTGCCACGCGGCCATAGCCGCTTTGCTCGCGTGGCCGGGGTCGCTCAACGGCGCGCCCCATACGGCCATGACGGCGTCGCCGATGTATTTGATGATGGTCCCGTCGTTCGCGAGGATGCACTGCGAAGTCTGCGTGAAATAGTCTATCAAGAGCCCCGAGAACTTCAGCGGGTCATTCAATTCCTCGGCGACCGCTGCCGAGCCTTTGAGGTCGGTGAAGACGATGCTCGCCTCGACGAGCTTCCCGCCTGGTTTCAGATCGAAGTCCGACTCGGCGATGCGGTCCGCCATGTGCGGCGAAAGGTAGAGCGAGAACGCGTGCCGAAGCAGGGCGCGCCGCTTCGCTTCCAGGAAATACTGTGTGCCCGTGGACCAGGCGATCCCGACCGGCGCCTGAACGAGCACAGGTATGAGCCAGTCAAACCAGACGTGCCACTGCCACACGGCATAATAGGCGCCACACGTCACCGCGGCGGCCGCGGCGGCGATGCCCGCCAGGCCCCTGTAAGGCGAAACGAAATTTGCAAGGATGCCGATGACGATGCCGGCTGCCAGCAGCACAGCCGTCTCCCCCTGCCAGGCCATCCGGTTCAGCCAGTCTCCGTCCATGAGATTGCAGAACTCGGTCGCGTGCACCTCGAGCCCGGCCATGAATTGCCGGCCCATGCGTGAATAGGGATTCCCAAACTCGTCGTGCCCCAGGGTGATCGCGGTGGTAACGGGGCGCCCGCCGATGAAGACGATCTTGTCCTTGAAATAGCCCGGGGGCACCCCGTCCTCATACAGGGCCTGCCGGAAGCTCACCGAGGGGAACGTGCCCGCGGGCCCATAGTAGTCCAGCCAGAACGGCGTCAACCGCGCAGACGGCCTCTTCGTCACCGCCGCGCCGAGCCTTTCGGCGGCAGCCCACGAGGCGGTGGGCGCCTGATCCGTGCCGCCGGAAAATTCCCGCACCGCATAGTCGGGGTCGATGGGGTCGAGCAGAAGGAGGCCCCATGCCGCCGCGGCGCTCCGCAGCAATTCGTTGGGCGGATAGATGGTCTCGTCATAGACGCCCTGCTCCGCCACCGCGTCGAACGCGGCGCCGAGCACGACCGAGCCGTTGCCCCGGATGGCCCGCGCGAAGTCGCGATCCACAGCGGGATCGGCGCTCGCGGAGGAGAAGACGATGTCATAGAAGACCAGCTTCGCCCCGTCCCGGGTGAGGCGGTCCAACAGGTGCGTGTGCAGCGAGCGGTCCCACACGTCGCCCAGGGGCTGCTTCAGCGCGCGCGCCGACTCTTCGTCCAGGTAGATGAGGACGACGCCGGGCGGCGGCGGCTTGCGGTGAAAAAGGAAGGGGAGGTCGTAACTAAGCCGCCTAAGCCCGTCCGCCAGCGGAAAGTAATAACAGGCGAGCCCAAGCAGCGGGATGAGCGCCGCGCCTCCCACGCGCAAGGGAGAAAAGCGCTTCTTGATGGTGATAGCCGGCCCTCGCCGCGTTACTTATACATGATTTGCACGACCGTTATCTTGCCGGGATAGACCCACACAAGCGTCGGATTCGGGTTGAACGTATCGCCGGGTCTCATCGGCGTGCAGTAGATGGGATATCGCCTGAACGGAGTGAGCGGGAAGCCCACCGGGATCGGCGGAAAAGTGACGACCGGAATCGTGCCATTCCAGCATGTCGGGTGGGACACGGCCTGGCTCGGGTTGGCGAAAACGACCGTGAGCTTACCCACGAGGCCGCCGGAAGGAGCGGTGGACACGGTCACAGCACCCCCATTCAGGCCGCCCCCAGCAGAACGGAGATGCTTTGGGGGCTGTTTGTACGGCGGCGTCACGTAGCAGCAGCAGGAAGCGAGAAAGAGCGCGGCGAACAGCGTAGCGAACGATGCCAGGGCCTTCATTGCTTTTTCTTAACGGAAGCCCGGGCAAGCGGCAAGAAGATTCAATGAAGGTGAAATTCGATGCGGCTCCGAAACTTAGAAGGCAAACCTGTAGAAGGCTACGAAGGTCCTTTCCCGAGGAAGGTCTTCATGGGGATTCAACGGGTTCAACTTATAATCCCCCCCGCCCAGGTTCAGCACGCCGCAGCTTACCTCGCACTGGTTGCGGTAAAAGCGGTAGCCTGCGAGCAGGTTAAACTGCCAGAAGTCGGAGCCGTGCAAAGCCAGGTTCTGGGTGCGCACCTGAGGCTGCACCACGCCGTAGTTTGCAAGGTTATACGGCGCCACGCTGCTGGCGTAGCTCGCGTTCCCCTGTCCATACCAATTAGCCTCGGCGCGAGCGAAAAAACCGCACGGGTGATTATAGAGGACGCTGAGGCTTACCTCATTCAACTCCGCTTCGGAGTGCGTGTCGCCCGCGCGCACGAGGTCGTCGAGCGGGAACGGATTCTGCAGACCGCTTGCCGCGCTTGTCACGCCGGCGAGGTGCTCGCGCAACTGCGAGTCGGTAAAGCGGTAGCGGGCGCCGAAGGACCAGTTGTCGCCGACGAGCTGGTTCACCGTGGCGGTGACGCTGCGCTCGGTGTATCGGACCTGCTGGCGCAGCGACGAAGGGAGGCCGGCCAAAGGGGTGGAGAAGAAACCGGGCGGGGTATCAACGTCGGTTAGAAGATCGAAGACTCCGACCGTCTGAGAGATGCCCTGCTGGAGCAGGTCGCCCTCGATCCCAAGATACGTCCGGCTCGGTAGTTTCTGCCTCGAGGCTCAACCCGGAGAATTGGTATTTGCTGCCGGAGACCTCCCCGATGAGCGATTCCGGCGCGAGGCTGCGGTAGGCTTGCAGAAAGCCGTCCACCTGCGTCGGCTCGAGCCGTACGCTCTCGTCGAAGCTCGCCCCGCTGATCGCCTCCGTGTAAGCGCCGCGCACCGTAGCGCCGCCCCAGGGTTGAAGCGTGAGCCCGGCTTTGGGCGAGACTTTTTCGAGCAGATCCTGCCCGCCATTCACCGGCGGATCCCGAAAGTTATCCGGGTAGAGCATCTTGTCATAGGTGACCCCGCCGGTAAGCGATAGCCAGGGGGTGACCTTGAGCAGGTGATACATATAGATATTGATCCGCTCGAAATCGACGGTGAAATTCTGGTTCGCAGGAGGCTTCTGGAAGAGAGGGAGGTCGAAGGGGCTGCTTCCGTCATCATAGTTCGTCAGCCGCGCCTGGGTGTTGAACCAACCGCTTTGGTAGCGCCCGCCGAGGATCATCGTGTCGGGGCCGAGCGTGAGGATCTGCTGGACCTCCGCGCTGTAAACCTCGAACCGCTCCTGGTAAGTCAGGTCAAAATTCCCTCCGGTAATATCGGTGATCCCACCCCGGCCGACGACGGGTTTCAACGACGAAAAGAGCTGCTGGTTCTGAGGGGTGATGCCCTCGGTGACGCTGTCGCCCAGGCCGGAAGGGACGAGACCGTGGACGTCCCGCGACAGGATCGGGACGCTCGTCTGGTTGCTCGTGAGGTCCTGCCCGTCCGCGAGCCTGCCGAGCAATAGGAGCGTCTCATTCCCCGGGCTCCACTCGTGGCGCGAGCCCAGCAACAGCACGCCTGGGTCCTGATTCTCGTGGTAATCATAGGTGCGCGCCGGGACGTTGGGCACTCGCACGGTCTGCGGCGAAAAATCGAAGGCGCGGGTTTGTTCGAGCACGGAGTTCTCATCGCGCTGGTCATAGAGCTGGTTCAGGTAACCATTCCCCAGACTCTGGAACTCCACCTGCATGAAGACAACGTCGCGCGGAGTCACTTGCAACTTGATGGAGCCGTAACTGTTCAGGTCGGTCTCATAGTCGTTCGCACGCACGCCGGGACCGTGCAGATACTCGTTGTCGAACGAATAACTGATGTTGCCGAAGGTGCCGTACTGCGAGGCGGTTTCCTCTACCTGCCCGTTGCTAAGGTATTGGCCGGAAGTGCTGAACCCCAGCCCGTCCTCCTCGAACAGCTTGGAATATTCCTGCTCGGAAACAAACTGCGAGAGCGGGCCGCCGCCGACCGGCGAGAGGAGATTTGAGAGCAGCAGCTCGTTATACCAGGCCGTTTCGTAGCGGAGGCTCACACGCGTCGGGTCGCGCAGGGCATCATAGCTGTTCGCCAGGAAAAGGTGGGCCGGAGCGCTCGAGTAATCATTGTCCACGGCGCGCACGGCCTCGCGCACGCTCTGCTCGGTCATCCCGTCATCGAGATAGATCGCGGCCAGGTTCGTCCCGCGCACGGCCTTGTCCTCGTCGAGCAACAGGCGCGAACGGAAGACGCTCCGGTTGTCGTTGAGCTGGACCGATTTCTCGAGGTCGTCCACCGCCTGGTTATAGCGGTTCTCCTGTTTGCGCTCGATGGCCGAGTAGAGCCACGGCGTCGGATCCTTGGGGTCGAGTTCCCTGCCCCTTTCAAACTCCAGGTCCGCCTTGTCGCCGATGCCAACCTGGCTGAATGCCTTGCCGAGGTAACTCCTGAGCAGCGAGCGGTTCGGCTCCAGCGTCGCTGCCGTTTGGAGATCGCGCAGCCCCTCTTCATCGCGCCCCTGGCGGATAAAAGTGAGGCCGCGCCCGAGCCAGGCGTTGCCCAACGCACCGTCCAGCGCGATCGCCTCGTCGAAGGAGCGGCGCGCGGCGCCCATGCGATTCTCGGCGCTCAAAAAAAAGCCCTCCAGCGCACGGGCCTGTGCGTTGCGCGGCGAGAGCTCGAGCGCGCGCTCCAGCAGTTTCATCGCCTCCAGCGTGCGTCCAAAGGAGAACTCCAGCTCCGCCACGCGAGCGAGCGCAAAGCCGAACCGGGGCGCGATCGCCAGCGCGTTTTGCGCGGCTCTCAGCGCGCCGTCCAGGTCGCTGCGGGACTGGTCGTAATACGACTCCGCCATCCACGCGCTCGCCGAAGCCGGCGGGGCCTTGCGCGCGAAAGCCTGGTATTTCACCGCGGCTATGAGCCGCTGGAGGCTCTCGCTTTCCGGCGCCGTGCCGGGAAGCTTCCCGATCTGCGCCTTGTCCACCTGGCCCACCGCCAGCAGCAACGCCGCGCGGTACACGCGCTCCCCTTGCGACGCCGCCACGCGGCCGGCGGGGTAAGCCGCGAGCGCGCCGAGCAGGTCGCCCTGCCTGTAAGCGCCCAGGGACGCTGCGAGCGCTTTCCGCTCCCCGGCCGAAAGCCGCAGGTCCTCGTCGTCCACCACGCCCGGGTAATACAGGCACCACTGGATGATGTTATTCTGCGCCTCGATCACCGCCGTCTTGTAGGGCGCGCGGCCCGGCTCCACCGTCCCCTGTTCGCCGGCCCGCACGGTCACGCTCCCGAGGCCGTTGCGAAGCTCCACGCTCCCGTCCATCATCGTCAGCACCGTTTTCCCGTTGCCGGCCACGGATAACTCGAACTCCGTGCCCCTCAAGGCCCCGGTCGCGATCGGCGTTTGGATCCGCATCTGCCCCTGCTTTTCGCGGCTGAAGAAATAGACCGCGCCGCCTTTCAAGTCGAGGCCTGGCTTGGCTGCCGGCTCCGGAGGCAGGATCTGGAGCGTCGTAAGCTCATTGACTCGCAACACGCTCAAGTCCGTGAGACGCAGCGTCGCGCGGCTCAATCCGCCCGTCCGCAAGCGATCCCCCACCAACAGGCGTTCGCCCACGCTGGCCGGGAGCCAGGAAGTATCCGGTCGCGCACAGTCAACGACGTTCTCCTTTGTAAGGATCTCCGCGTTGGACGGGTTCGGAGGGCTGCCCCATACGGGGCAAACGAAGGACGACGCGACTGCTAACAAGAAGATGCGACGCTTGCCAAAGCTCATACCGTGGCATGTTATAACGAGTGCGCCCGCGAGCGGCAAGGAACGAATGGAAGGCGCAAAGTTAGGTTGGCTTTCGCTTTCCCGAAGCCTCAACATCGGTAAGCGTCCGCCCGGTCTCACTTAGGTTTGGAGAGTGTAATATGGAAATCAAAAAAAATGCTTCGCAACCGTCCGGTAAAGGGCCGGCCGACTGGTTCACCGGCACGGTGCGGATAGACCCCCTCTTCCAACGGAGCGCCCCGGCGCGCGTGGCCGGCGCCAGCGTCACGTTCGAACCCGGCGCTCGCACAGCCTGGCACACCCATCCGCTCGGGCAGACGCTCATCGTCACCGCGGGCCGCGGCTGGGTGCAGAGCGAAGGCGGCCCCGTCCAGGAGATCCAACCCGGCGATGTGATTTGGTTTCTTCCAGGCGAAAAGCATTGGCACGGCGCCACGCCGACCAACGCGCTGACCCACATCGCCATCCAGGAACAGTTGGACGGCAAAGCCGTGGACTGGATGGAGCAGGTCAGCGACGAACAATACCTGGCTTGATCCGCGACGGCTCCGTGGGTGATGAATGCCAGCCCGGCAAGCGCCTGCCGTTCGATTTCACCCGCTGCGCGCAATCGGGTGCGTATATCTTGAATCCGGCGCGGATGGCACGGAATGAGATCACCTCACCTTACGCAAAGCACCGCTGCAACCGCTGTATCCGCAGAAGGATAACTTAGAGTGACGGCCTCCGGCCTAAGTATTTGGAAAGGGAAACCTAATCTCGGTTCCCCTAAGGCCCTTTCACCGGGGGGAAGGTTTGATACCGAAGATTCTTGCGCAAGCGAGCGCGTCGTCCTTGGACGAAAACTCGGCCAGATAATTTCCGAAACCCGTGACATTGGCGATCCTGAAAGGGTTCAATTCCGGATGTCCCTCAAGAGACACCAGCATCTCCACTCCCTGTTCCCGCAATCGCGAGATTGTTTCGCCCTGGATATTCCACTCAACCGGCGAAAGCGTGATTGACATCTCGAAACCCTGTCCCTTTCGCTGAATACACGACCTTTCATCACAACAAAATGCTCCCTCGCCAACCCTCAATTTCGCTAGATTGTTAAGCACGGAATAACTCCATTTCACCCGCGGCTTCCCGCCGAACGCCTCGAAAAAAAAGACCTCCTGTAATTTATCCCTTGTGCCGCGATCCTTAAACTCCAGCAGCACATAAAATGTTTCCCTGGCATACGAGTCCAGAAAGCTGGTCTTTGTTAAATCAAAATCACCGCCTGACGGACTCATCATTTTCCAGGCAAGTTCCTTGGATATCTGGACTGCAACCCACCTGACGGAACTTTCGCGTGAATATTCGATAAGGCGCCGTCCTCCGACTATCGCGGCATAGAGCGCCACGGCAGCAAGGAGGATGCGAAACTTCACTCGGTAAAATTGGATATTTTGCGGCACGCACTCTCCTTAATATCCGAGGTATCGACGTGCGACCGGCCAAGGGTCGTCCGGGTTGCCGCCATTTTCCTCAACCGTTGAACGGAACCCCAATCGTTGACTCCACGATTCCCGGTGGGTTATCCTTGGCGCTAGCAGAAGCAGTCGAGTGGGGCGCGACCATAACCCGGGGACGTCATCGCTCAGAGCCATGTGGGAGGGCAGTATGGTCATGTCGGAATTATTCTGCCAGCAGACAAATCCTCAGATGCCATTGACGCCGCAGTCGTCCATTGGCCGCTATCCGCTGGCCCGACGGGACGCGGGGTTCATTGGGGTCGTAGCCTTGATTGGCAAACGGACGGCTAACCCCTTCTCCTGGTTCCTTTAAGAATTCGATGGCCGCTGCCGCCGGTGCGAAGATCAGTCGACCGTGTTCGTGCTGGGCGATTTCTCATTGGACATGTCGGTCCTGTTCTTCGCCCTGAGCGGCATCGTCGGACCAATGATAAGGACCAGCTCCTGCTTTGCCTCCACCGGTGCCTTTGTCGTAGTCATATTTTTCATGCCTCCAACTCCTTTCGCTTTCCGTCGAATTACGCCTGTCTCGATGGTTCTCTCTAGCTATCGCACAGATGCTTTCAGAATCCGTTGGAAGTTTCTGCAGTCCTTCCAGGTGCGCCTTTCTCAAGACTGGTAGCGCCAGCGGACGACTGAAATCCACGAATCCTCGATTGTGCGCTGGCATCCCGACGCCGGGGGGTGGCGAGCGTTCATTTTCCCTTGCCGGAAGCGCTTCTCGCCGATAATCTCACCCGGTCGTTATCCTGACTTTTCGGGACTCAAAATGGACTCTCCGAAATCAGCAGGAAGGCAAACGGGTCGGGGATGGGTCGGGAAGCGACCTTGATGCTGCATCGTAAGCCTTTGATGGCCAGATAATTAAGGGGGTATAGCTCAGTTGGTAGAGCGTCTCGTTCGCAATGAGAAGGTCAGGGGTTCGAATCCCCTTACCTCCACCCCTTTCATCAAGTGCGTGTCTCCATCAGCGTTTTGAGCCCTCGTTCGACGCATGATTGAATCCAGTCCCGGGGAACGCCGAAGTCGCGTTCGAGATCTCTGATCCGTTTGCCCTCGAAGAAAATAGCTTCGATCAGCCAGCGCTGCCTCGGAGGTGAGCTATCCAGCGGCATTCCCTACAGGTCGGCTATCGCGTCGAAAGTATTGATGGCCGGGCGGGGGTTTGGTACACAGAGAAGAGCCATCACGAGAGCTCCCGACGCCCCGGCTTGACTCGCTATTTCGATATCACCGTGACGGATATGTTGGAAAGGCTGCCGATGGTCCGTGACGTATGCGCCTCCTAAAAGAGCGCTTGTCGTCCTGTAGCTCTGCATATCCCCCCCCAAAAAAAAATTAGACCCATATAAAACCCATTATCAAATGAAAAAGTCCGATTTGAGAAAAGGAAGCCGGTGGATCCTCCTGGCGCTGGCTGTGGCAGTCTCTGTGTCCCCTACGAATCGGGCGCAAAGTGAGGAGCTGCCTCCCCTTCGCATCGCAGATGCTCCTAAGGACACGAATGACGCCAAAGAGGCCACCGGGGTTCCCTCGTGGGGCCTTGGACCGTTTGTCCGCTGCCCTGAAAATCCACTGATCGTGCCGCGAGCCGATACGAGCTTTTTCTGCCCGATTCTGAAACAGAATGTCCCGTGGGAAGAGAAGAACATCGTGGGCGCCGCCGCGGCGGTGAAGGACGGCAAGGTCTATTGGCTGTACCGGGCAGAGCCCAATAATATTCATAACTCGCGCGTGGGCTTGGGAATCAGCGAGGACGGCATCCATTTCGATTGCCGGCCCACTCCGGTTCTCTACCCCGACGAGGATGCGTTTAAAAAATACGAATGGCCCGGAGGCACGGAGGATGGCCGGGTCGTGATGCGCGACGATGGACTCTTCATATATCTCTACTCCGCCTATAACGGGAGAACGGCCAGGCAGTCCGTGGCGACCAGCCGGGATCTGATCCACTGGAACAAACAAGGGCCGGCATTTGCCAGGGCTTACGACGGCAAGTTCCTGGATCAACTTTCGAAAGGAGGGTCTGTCGTGAGCCGCTACTACGATGACGGTCGCCTGGTGGCACAGAAGATCAACGGAAAATACTGGATGTATCTTATCAGCTACAATGTGGCTTATTCGGATGACTGCATCAACTGGACGCCGGTGCTGGATGACAAGGGGCGGCTCATCCGGGTGCTGCCACCTCGCAAGGGCGGCGGAAAGTTCGACTGCAACCTGATGGAGCCCGGTCCGCCCCCCATCGTCACTCCCAAGGGCATCCTCGTGATCTACCACGGCGGAGAAAATGACCCCAAAAGGGGCGACCCGAATCTTCCCAAGAGGGCCTATTCGGGCGGGCAGGCTCTCTTCGACCTCAATGACCCCACGAAAATGATCGCCCGGTGTGACAATTATTTCCTGACCCCGCGTATGCCCTACGAACTCAACAGCTCCGTGGGCGCTCCGGTCTGTTTCATGGAAGGCCTGGTGCGGTTCAAAGGCAAATGGCTTCTCTACTATGAGGCCGGCGATCATGTCGGCGCGATGGCTTCCTGTGACAAACCGGGATTCGAAACGCCGCCTGCATCGAAGTGACCGAACCCGTCTTTTCAAGAGTGAAGCGATCCGCCCTGTGCGTCCTGTTGGCGTGGCTCCTGGGTTGGCCGGGAGCGGCACGCGCGCAGCCCGCCTCGCGGGAGCCCATGGCGGGGGATCGCGCCTCGGAGGAGAATCAAGCGACGTTTTACACGGGTAATTTCTATTGCCATCACATCATCGCGGTGGATGAGGATGGGAATGCGCTCCTGCCGTTGATCACGCGCTCCCAGGGGTCGGACGGCTCTTTCCGTTACAGCGCGAAATGCGTGACCCTGGCGGATGAGGACATCCGCGGGGCGAAGGTGAACCCGGCCGCGCTCGCAGAGGCGGCAGCGTCCGGGGATGTCTCGGGCCCGGCGCCTTTCAACGCGCGGATGGCCGATGCCCTGACGGGGCGGCGGGCGTTATACGGATACCTGGAGGCGATGTTCGAGGAGATCGAGAAGCAGCACCCGAGGGAGATCGTGATCTATGCGCACGGCGGCTTGAACGCGGTGGACGGCGCCATCGCCAAGTCGGCGCTCCTGGCCGATACGCTGGAGGCCGAGAACTCGGGGAAATATTTCATCGGCATCTGCTGGAACTCCGACCTCATGCCGACCTACGACCAGCATCTATTTTCGATCCGGGAAGGGTTGCACCAGCGCACCAAGGCGGTATTGACGTCGCCCGCGATGCTGCTCTCCGACATCGGTGGCGCGGCCGTGCGGATGCCGCTGAACATCATCGATTTTCTTTTCCAGGACATCTACACGGTGCGCCCGGAGACCTACAAGCGCACGCGGCTCGCGAACGTCCGCTACAACCAGATCAACGAAGCGCCGTTCGATATGCAGCTCGGCCGGCTCACGGCTTCGGACGCGAGGGACCAGACCACCCGAACCGGGCGGCAACTGAATTTCGGAAGCTGGCTGCTCACGTCACCCATAAAGCTGCCCTCGACGTTTTTCCTGGATTGGCTCGGCTCCCAGCCTTGGAAGAACATGCTCCGGCGCACCCGCACCATGTTCGAGCGCGAATCGGAGTTCCTGCCCGAGCTGAGTTACCGCGACGTGCGGAACCTGGCCGCTTACCAGTCGAATGCCACCCACAAGCCCGTAAGCGCGGTGAAGCTGCTGGATGAACTCAACTCCACGGGGCGCACGGGCGCGGTATGGCAGTTCTGCGACTTCGCGCAGCAGCGGCTTTCGACCGGCGAGCGGCCGGTCATAACGCTGGTGGGCCATTCGATGGGGGCCATCGTCGGGTGCGAACTCGTCGCGCGGTTCCACGAGATGCCGCTGGACAACCTCGTGTTCGAGGCGGCGGCGTGTTCCATCCGCGATTTCAAGACGGAGGTGGTTCCCTACCTCGAAGAGCAAAACCTCAGGGACAAGCTATGGGGCGACTTCAAGTCGCAGTATAAGATAGCGGACTCCGCCGCCGAGCCGAGCCGCAAGACGCGCTTCTTCAACCTCTGCCTGCATGATAACGCGGAGAACGGCGAGAAGAACCCGGGCACGCTCGACCTCAGCGAGCGCGGCAGCCTGCTAACCTGGATCGACACGCTCTACCAGTCGCCCGAGAGCGAGAATGACCGCACGCTGGGCCGCTGGATCAACGCGATCCTCTCCACCGACGACCTGCCGAAGGACATCCTGAACCGGATCACCATCAAGGAATTTGGGCGCAACCGGCGAACCGCGGATCTCGCGCTCCCGCCCCTCTACGGGTATGAGAAGAAGAACGGCGAGACGGTGCTGGAGCCGATGAAGCATGGGGAGTTCACCCGTTTCGGGTTTGGAGAGAAGGCTGAGGCTACGAACCTTGAATTCTGGTCGGACCGCTACCGCGAACCCGAGCCCGTTGAACGAACCGCGGCGGCTGCCGCGCGCCCTGCCGAAACCACGCGAGCCGCGCCAAAGCGTTCCAATGTAAAAGCGGTTGCGCCGGCGCCGGTCAGCCCCGAACATAAGACGATCGGTGGCGACTAGACGGGCGGGGTGATAATTACTTGTAAGTGTAGCTCGTTTAGTTTTTGTGCGATTTCCTTATTGACGCACCGCAGCCTGCCAACTATGTGAGTGCCCTCCAATGACGACAGAATCTACAGCTCTAGAACAAATCGAAGCACTTCAGCAGCGCATCACGGAACTCAAGCTCTCCGCCGTGACCGAACTTCGGAACAAGATCGCCGCGACGCGCAGGAGTCTGGCCGACCAGGAAGCCGAGCTTGCGAAGCTCACCGGCAGGCAGCCCAGCGAGACCGAGGCGCCTTCCAGGCGCACCCGCCGGCCTTCCATCACCGATGACCAGTTGAAGCCGCAAATCCTCGCCATCATGGCGACTGAAGGGAAGAACGGCATGAATGCGAAGCAGATGGCAGGCAAACTGGGGCAGGACGTAAACCGCCTCCGCAAATTTCTGAAGGACAACCCGAAGGCGATGAAACGCCAGGGGAGCGGCCCGGGCACCAAGTTCTTCCTGCAGTAAGGTGGAAAACCGCGGCGCTCCGGTTCGCAGCGCGATCGCGGGTTGCGTATTCATCGCGGCGGGGGCGAATCATTTTCGCGAGCCGGCCATGTATCTGGCCATCATGCCCCCGGCGCTGCCGTGGCCGCTGCCGCTCGTTTATCTAAGCGGCGCGGCGGAGATCGCGGGCGGGGTGGGAGCGTTGGCGCCCGCCACCCGGGTGGCGGCCGGCTGGGGCCTCATCGCGCTTCTGGTCGCGGTGTTCCCGGCGAATGTGTACGGGGCGCTCCACGGGATGAGCATCTCGGGCCGGGAGGCGCCGTCGTGGGTGCTCTGGCTGAGGCTGCCGTTCCAGGCCGTCTTCATCGGGTGGGTTTACTGGGCCTGCATCCGGCGGCGCGGCGCGGCTATAAGATCGACTTGACGACTCCGCCTTCCACCCGCAGGGCCGCGCCGTTGGTCGCGGAGGAGAGCGGGCTGGCGATGAATACCACCATGGCCGCGACTTCGTCGGTCGAAGCGAAACGGCGCAGGAGGGAGCCGGGCCGCACGGACTTGAAGAAATCGTCCTCGACCTCCTTCGCGGAAACCCCCCTGGCCGCCGCCATGCCCTTGATGAACTGCTCGACCCCTTCGGAAAGGGTCGGGCCGGCGAGGATCGAGTTGACGGTGACGGCGGTGCCCGCCGTCGTCTCGGCGAGGCCGCGCGCGAGGGCGATCTGCATGGTTTTGGTGACGCCGTAGTGGATCATCTCCTGCGGGATGTTCACGGCCGACTCGCTCGAGATAAAGAGGATGCGCCCGGAGTTCTTCGTTTTCATGCGCGGGAGGTAATGGCGCGAAAGGCGGACCCCGCTCATGAAGTTGGTCTCGATGATGGCGGCCCACGCTTCGTCGGAGATTTCCCCGAAAGCCTTCGGCTCGTAAACGCCGAGGTTATTCACGAGGATGTCCACCTCCGGATGGCGTTTGACGGCTTCCGAAATCCCTTCGACTTTGGAGAGATCCAGGGCCAGCGGCTCCAGGCGGGCGGCCGGGAGTTCGGCGCGGATCGCCGCCACCGCCTCGGCCACGCGGGCCTCCGAGCGGCCGTTGATGAGGACACGGGCGCCTTCAGCGGCGAGGGATTTGGCGATAGAGAACCCGATGCCCGCCGTTGAGCCGGTTACCAGGGCGAGTTTGTCTTCGAGAAGCAGATTCATACGCTGGCCCTACACGATGTGCGGCCCCTTCTCAAGCGGTGGCGCTCGGGATGCACGCGGGCGCCCCTTTTTAAACGAATCGTTAATGCCCCGCACCGTCCGCGATCCGGGGAGGCGTCTGAATTCCAAAACCTCCGGAGGAAAGATCATGTCTATGAAAAAACCACCCCAGCCCATCCATGTGCCGGGCACGACAAAAGGCGAAGAACTGGTTCTGAACAAAGGCCGCGAACCGGGCCGCGGAGAAAAGGGCTCCTTCCGGACCGCGAGGGACTCGACATCCGTAAGCCCCGCGGGAAAAGGCCCGATCGATCCCCGCATGCCGCACATGCCTCCTTCCTGAGCCCCGATCCTCGTGGTTGAAGAAAGTTACGCGCCCGGGGCAGAGTCGTCGGCGTCCGCTCCCGCGGCCGGCAGCGCCATCGCGGCGCTGCGGCGCTTCACCAAGCCGCGCCCGCCGGAGCCGGAGGAGCGGTGCGAACTTTGCAATGTGCGGCTCGCGCCCCTTCACCGGCATCTGCTCGACATGCGGAGCCGGAAAGCGGCCTGTTCGTGCGATGCCTGCGGATTGCTCTTTGAAAACGTGGAGGACGGCCGCTTCAAGCTTATCCCGCGCGACGCGCGGCCCCTGCCGGAGTTCAGGATGACCGATGCCGAGTGGGAGGGGCTGGCGCTCCCCATCAACCTCGCGTTCTTTTTCCGGAGCACCCCCGCGCAAAAGGTGCTGGCCCTCTACCCGAGCCCGGCCGGCGCGACCGAGTCGCTGCTGCCGATGAGTTCGTGGGACGAGCTCGTGGCCGGCAACCCGGCCCTGGCCGGGATGCAGAGCGACGTCGAGGCCCTCCTCGTCAATCGCGTGGGCCAGACGAGGAAATATTTCATCGCGCCCATGGATGCCTGCTACGAGCTGGTCGGCCTCATCCGCATGCATTGGCGCGGCCTGGCGGGCGGGGAAGCGGTCTGGAACGCGATCGGCGCATTCTTCGACAAACTCGAAAGCGGCGCACCCAGGTAAAGCCGTCCCATGCCCGACCTCACACTCCGTATCACGGGCGTCGAAGCGGCCGAGTGGGGCATCGTGCCGCTGCTGCATTTCAAGCTCGCCCTCGAGAACGCGCCGGCGACGGAGAAAATCCATTCGGTCATCGTGCAGGTGCAAATCCAGATCCAGTCGCCCCGGCGGCGTTACAATGACGATGAGAAAGCCCGGCTCGGGGAACTCTTCGGCCCGCCGGAGCAATGGGGCCAGACGCTCCGCAACCGCCTTTGGACGCACGCCCAGGTCTCGGCGCCCTCCTTCGCCGGGAAAGCGGAAGTCGTCCTCCCCGTCCAGTGCACCTACGACCTGAACGTCGCCTCGGCCAAATATTTCCACGCCCTGGAGGGCGGAGACGTCCCGCTGCTGTTCCTTTTCAGCGGCACGGTCTTTTACCAGGCGGCGGACGGGCGCCTGCAGGTGCAGCCGATCCCGTGGGACAAGGAGTGCGAGTTCCGGATGCGGGTGGAGACGTGGCGGGACCTGATGGAGCACCACTACCCGAAGAGCGGCTTCGTGTCCCTGCATGCGGACCTCTTTGAGCGCCTCTACGCCTACAAGCGAAAACACGGGCTCGTGAACTGGGAGCAGGCCATCGCCCGCCTCCTGGGCGACGACGACGGGAGCCTGACCGGCCTCGGAAACAAGGCAATGGCCGCCGAGTCATGAGCGACCCGCTGGTGGACAAGATCGCCCGGGCCGTTCTCTACGAGGGCTTCATCCTCTACCCGTACCGCGCCTCGTCGAAGAAGAACCAGACCCGGTTTACCTTCGGGCGCATCTATCCTCAAGACTACAGCGTGGCCCAGGACGGAGCGGAGCCGTTTCTGATGCAGACCGAATGCCTCGTCAAGAGCGCGAATCCCCAGGCGACCGTCCAAGGGACCGTCCGCTTTCTCCACCCGACCGCGCGCGGCATCCAGGCGCTCGAAGGGGGCGCCTTGCGTCCCGTGCCAGAACTCCGGGTGGACGACAAGATCCACCAGTCCTGGCAGGAGGCCGTCGAGCGCGAAGTCGCGATTCCCGCCGCGCCAATCGAGGCCTTGGCGGGCGCTTCGCGGCAGATTCCCTTTTCCTTCCCGGCCTCGCGCACCACGGAGGCGATCCTGGACAGCCGGGGCGAAACGGTCGGGGCGATCCTCCGGGTTCAAGAGGGGCTGGAGGGCGAGATTCAGATTGCCGCCCAGGCTTTGGACAACGGCATATTCAAAGTGACCGTCCGAATCGTGAACCAGACGCCGGTTCCTAGTGAATCGCTCGAGGAACCGAGGGAGATCATCCTGAGGACGTTCGCCTCCGCGCATACGATCCTCGAGACGCAGGGCGAATTCCTCTCCCTGCTCGATCCCCCGGCGGAAGCCGCGGGCATGGCGCCGGCCTGCAAGAATATCGGCACATGGCCCGTGCTCGCCGGCGAGAAGGGAAAACGCGCGACCATGCTCTCTTCGCCGATAATCCTTTATGACTACCCGGAGATCGCACCCGAAAGCGCCGGCGAGCTGGGAGACGGAACCGAGATCGACGAAATCCTCACCTTGCGGATCATGACAATGACCGACGACGAGAAAAACGAGATGCGGCAGGTGGACGATTTCGCGAGGCGCATCCTCGAACGCACCGAGGCGCTGGAGGACGGCCACCTCCTGCAGATGCACGGGGCGATGCGGGAAACCAACCCGCTCCAGCCTCTGGACGAGGATTTTTTCAACCCGGCGAAGCGCGTGGAGTCCGTCGCCATCGGCGGCATGCAGCTCAGGACCGGCGACCGCGTGCGCATCCACCCGAAACGCCGGGCCGACGCGATGGACATCGCGCTCAGCGGGAAGATCGGCATCATCGAAGCGCTCGAGCAGGACGCGGAGGATCACATCCACCTCGCGCTCGTCATCGAGGACGACCCGGGGCGCGACCTGGGGATGCTCCGCCAGCCCGGGCACCGATTTTTCTACGGTGTCGAGGATGTCGAGCCATTGAGGGAGGGCGAGTAAGATGCGCATCCTCGTCGCGGGCATCGGCAACATCTTTTTCGGCGACGACGCGTTCGGAGTGGAAGTGGTGCGCGAGTTCCAGCAGCGCGAACTTCCCCCCGAAGTCCGGGTGGAAGACTACGGCATCCGCAGTTACGACCTGGCCTACGCGATCATGGACGGGTACGATGCGACGATCCTCGTGGATGCAGCGCAGCGAGGCAAGGCGCCCGGGACGCTCTACCTCATCGAGCCCGACCAGGGCGACGCCGGCGTGATGGAATACAGCCAGCCTGACGCGCACTCCATGGATCCCGTGGCCGTATTGAACATGGTAAGAAACCTTGGCGGCGAGCCGAGCAGGATGATATACCTGCTCGCCTGCGAACCGGAAAACCTGGAGCCGGACGACTGCCAGTTCGGCCTCAGCGAGACGGTGCAAAACGCCGTGCCGCATGCCGTGGAGATGGTCGAAACGCTCGTGCGCGATCTCCTGAAATTCCGCTCCCGCGAAAGGAGGTGAAGAACATGTCTTGCTGCAATAAGTCTGGAAAGGGCCTCCTCTTTCTGTTTCCTCTGGCGCTGCTGGCGTTCGTGGCCATCATGGCTAAGAATTTCCCGGAAATGCGCCGGTATCTCCGCATCGAACGGATGTGACGCGGGGTCGCCGCGATAGCTAGGATTTCCCCGACGTTACCTGGGCGTGGTTCAGCGCCGCGACCAGGAGGACGCCGCCTACGATGTTGCCTGCGAGAGCCGGGAACCAGAAGGCGGTGAAGAAATCCCCCCAGGTCGCCTGGCCCACGAGCGTGACGTAGAGCATCTTCACGGAACCGGCGACGACGTGATCAAATTTACCGAGGCCGATGAGGTAGGTGATGATGACGATCACCGTCACGCGCCCCGTGTCGGCGAAGGGGAGCACCCAGACGAGGAGCGCGATGAGCCACCCGGCCATGATCGCCCGCAGGAAATGGCTGAAGAAGGAGCCGGGCAAGGATTCCATGCCGAGGGTGACGAAAGCGGCCTGCGCGGACGGATCAAAGAGCGAGGTGCGCGCCACGATCCATGCGAAGAGGAACGTCCCGGCCGTGTTGGAAAGGAGGACGACCAGCCACAGCCGGCAGACGTTCAGCAGGGTGGCGCGGTCCCACTTCCGGAAGAGCGGCAGCATGGGGGTGAGCGTGTTCTCCGTGAAGAGCTGCTGCCTGCCCAGGATGACGATGAGGAAGCCGACGCTGTACCCCAACTTCGTGATGAGAGGGCGCCAGGGGGCGTCGGGCAGCGCCTGCGTGAGGAGCCCTTCGGCCACGAACGAAAAGCCCATCGAAAGACCGGCGGCCAAGCCCGACCAGGCGAGGGCGGATGCGGGCCGTTTGAGTTCCTCGCGCCCCTCCAGCAGGATAGCCTCGTGGATCACCGCGACGTGAGGCGCCACCCGCTCCTCCGCGTCCAGCAGCTCCTTTTCATGCAGCGGAGACCCCTCGCCCTCTGGTTGGGACGCTTTGCTTTTCCTTGGAGAACTCACCGCCCAGTAAACGGCGGGAGCGAAGTTTCTGGCCGCAAAAAAGAAAGAAGGAAAGGAATACAACCGGCTCGCTTTTCTCGAACGTAAACAATACGGGTAGAACACGCCATCGGCGGCGGCCAGCTCTATCCGCCCGCTCCCCCAATCCACCCTAAAGGAGAAGTCACATGGAAGACTCAAAGAACGGTCAACCCTTCGAGTATCGGCAGCCGGATGTGAAGGAAGTTCACGTCATCTGGATGACCACCGGCCTTTCCTGCGACGGAGACTCCGTTTCCGTCACCGCGGCGATGCAACCGAGCATCGAGGATGTCGTCATGGGCGCCATCCCCGGCCTGCCGAAGGTGCATCTCCACAACCCGGTGCTGGCCTACGAAGTCGGCGACGATTTCATGAAATTCTGGTTCGATGCCGCGGCGGGCAAGCTCGACCCGTTCGTCCTCGTGCTGGAAGGTTCGGTGCCGAACGAGAAGATCAAGAAGGAAGGCTACTGGGCCGCGATGGGCACCGACCCGGACACCGGCCAACCGATCACGACCAACGAATGGATCGACCGGCTCGCCCCGAAAGCGCTGGCCATCGTCTGCGCGGGGACGTGCGCCACCTATGGCGGCATCCACGCCATGGAAGGCAATCCCACGGGGGCGATGGGCCTTGCGGATTACCTCGGCTGGAAATGGCGTTCCAAGGCCGGGCTCCCCATCGTCAATGTTCCCGGCTGCCCCGTGCAGCCGGATAACATGATGGAGACCCTCCTGTATCTCCTCTACCAAGTCGCGGGCCTCGCCCCGATGATCCCGCTCGACGAGCAACTGCGGCCCACCTGGCTCTTCGGCAAGACGGTGCACGAAGGCTGCGACCGCGCCGGCTATTACGAGCAGGGCGATTTTGCGCACGAGTACGGCTCGCCCAAGTGCCTCGTCAAGATCGGCTGCTGGGGCCCGGTGGTGAACTGCAACGTCACCAAACGCGGCTGGATGGACGGCATCGGCGGCTGCCCGAACGTCGGCGGCATCTGCATCGGCTGCACCATGCCCGGTTTCCCGGACAAGTTCATGCCCTTCATGGATGCGCCTCCCGGCGCGGCCCTGTCCACGGCTGCGAGCGGCATCTACGGCGCCTTCATCCGGGCGATGCGCGGCATCACCAACCGGACGGTCAACAAGGAACCCAAATGGCGGCACCCGCGCGCGGAGCTCACCACCGGTTACACCCCGAAGTATTACGGCAGAAACTAGTTGCACCTGAACCGCGGAACCCCCAAAACATGGAAACGGCCACCTTATCCACCGACAGAAAGAAAAGCGGACTCGGGCAACATCGTGGAGATGTCCTGGGACCCGATCACACGCATCGTCGGCAGCCTCGGCATCTATACAAAGATCGATTTCGACCAGAAGAAGGTCGTCGAGTGCCATAGCACGTCGTCGATCTTTCGGGGCTACAGCATCTTCATGAAGAACAAGGATCCGCGCGACACCCACTTCATCACCAGCCGCATCTGCGGCATCTGCGGCGACAATCACGCGACCTGCTCCGTCTACGCGCAGAACATGGCTTACGGCGTTAAGCCGCCGCCGCTCGCCGAATGGATCGTGAACCTCGGGCGAAGCGGCCGAATACATGTTCGACCACAACATCTACCAGGACAACCTCGTCGGGGTCGATTTCTGCGAAATGATGGTCAAGGAAACCAATCCCGGCGTGTGGGAGAAGGCGCAGAAGACCCAGGCGCCCCACGCCGACGACCACGGCTACCGCACCATCGCGCGACATCATGACGTCCCTGAATCCGTTTGAGGGCGAGTTCTACCGCGAAACGCTTGCAGATGAGCCGGCTCACGCGCGAGATGTTCTGCCTCATGGAAGGCCGGCATGTGCATCCTTCCACGCTCTACCCGGGCGGGGTCGGGCACGGTGCCGTCGATCCAGGTGTTCACCGATTATCTCGTGCGCCTCATGAAATACGTCGAGTTCATGAAGAAGGTGGTGCCGCTGCATGACGACCTGTTCGATTTCTTCTACGAGGCGCTGCCCGGTTACGAGGAAGTCGGGCCGGCGCCGCATCCTGCTCGGCTGCTGGGGCTCGTTCCAGGATCCCGACGTGTGCGATTACGATTACAAGACGATGGACGCCTGGGGCAAGGCGATGTTTGTCACCCCGGGCATCATCGTGGACGGCAAATTGGTCACGACGAACCTCGTGGATATCAACCTCGGCATCCGCATCCTGCTCGGCTCCTCGTATTACGAGGATTGGGACAACTCGGAGACATTCGTCACGCACGATCCGCTGGGGAATCCGGTGGACAAGAAGCATCCGTGGAACCAGACGACCATCCCGAAGCCGCAGAAGCGCGACTTCAATGGCAACTACACCTGGGTCATGTCGCCCCGCTGGTTCGACAAACGCACAGGCGACCACCTCGCGCTCGACACCGGCGGCGGCCCCATCGCCCGGCTCTGGGCCACGGCGCTGGCCGGCATGGTCGATATCGGTTACGTCAAATCCACCGGGCACAGCGTTCAAATCAACCTTCCCAAGACCGCGCTCAAGCCCGAGGTCGACCTTCGAGTGGAAGATCCCGCAATGGAGCAACGCCATCGAGCGCGACCGCGCCCGCACCTATTTCCAGGCCTATGCCGCGGCGAGCGCCCTTTATTTCGTGGAACAGGCGATGAAGGAAGTTTACGCCGGGCGCACCGAGACCTTCACCCCGTTCAAAGTGCCGGATGAAGCCATCGGCTGCGGCTTCCACGAAGCCGTGCGCGGCGTGCTCTCCCATCACATGGTCATCCGCAAGGGCAAGATCGCCAACTATCATCCGTACCCGCCCACCCCGTGGAACGCCAACCCGCGGGATATCTACGGCACGCCTGGGCCGTACGAGGACGCCGTGCAGAACACCCCGATCTTCGAGGAGAACGGCCCCGACAAGTTCAAGGGCATCGACATCATGCGCGCCGTGCGCAGCTTCGACCCGTGCCTGCCGTGCGGCGTCCACATGTATCTGGGCAACGGCAAAGTCCTCAAGCAACTGCACACCCCCACCGCCTTGATGGGCCTGGCGAAAAAGAAGTGATCTCCTCCACCACCGTCCGGAGCCCGTTCACCATCGAGACGCATCGAAGCGTCGCCCGACGAGATCTACGACATCGAGCTCGAGCACAGCCTGCTCGAGGCCAACGCGAAGCTGGCTCGCGAAAACCGCGCCGTGCTGGACGAACACGGGATCACGGCCATTGACTTCATGGGGGCCATCGGCTCCGGCAAGACGACACTCATCACGCGGCTGGTGGCAGAAACTGAAAGACCGGCTCGGGGTCGCGGTCTTCAATGGCGACGCCACGACGAGCACCGACGCGGACGACATCGCGAGCCAGGGAGTGCCGGTGGTGCAGATCGCCACCGTCAATGGCTGCCATCTCGACGCCAACCTCGTGGGGAAAGCATTGAGGAAGATCAGCCTGGACGAGCTGAAGCTCATCTTCTTGGAGAACATCGGCAACCTCATTTGTCCTGCCGAGTTCCCGCTTGGCGCGAAGGCCCGCGTGGTGGTGATCAGCGTGACCGAAGGGCCTTATATGGTGCGCAAGCATCCGCACATGTTCCTGGGCGCGGATATCGTGGTCATCAACAAGACCGACCTCGCGTCGGCGATGGAGGTGAGCGTCGAGGATCTGACCAATGACGTCCACCGGCTCAAGCCGGACATCCAGGTCTTCCCCGCCAGTTGCAAGACCGGCGCCGGCGTGGACGAAATCGCCGCCGCGATCCTGGCGCTGTAGAGGGGGTGCGATGCATGAGTTTTCCATCGCGACCGCGGTAGTGGAGAAAATCCTGGAGTTCGCGCGGGAAAAACGGGTCACGAGGGTCATCGAGGTGCGGCTGGCGGTCGGTGAACTGGCCTGCGTGGAAGAGGTTCAACTGAAATTCTGTATTTCCTCCATCACAAAGGAAACCGCGATGGAGGATTCGGCCGTGGAGATCGAGAAGGTGGACGCGGAGGTGGCTTGCCCCCACTGTGCGTACCAGGGCCGTCCGAAATATTGGGAGGACGCGCTCTCCAGCGGCCCGGTGCCCACCCTGCAATGCCCCGAATGCGGGAAAGCCGCCCAACCCTCGCAAGGCCAGGACTGCGCGATAAGAGCCATAAGATATGTCGCCTAACGCCCCACCCGCCCGCAACGGCTCGCACGCTCCCGATGACCTGAACCAGCACACTCGGCGCATCCAGGAACTGCTCGGGAAGATCGACACGCTGGCGGACCCCGACTCGCGCGAGATGGTGCAGGAATGCCTCGAATCCGTATTGGCCTTTTACGGGCGCGGGATCGAGCGGGTCCTGCAGGTGGTGGAACAAGCGGAAGCGGAAGGCGGCAAGGTTTACGACGCGCTCCTGGGGGATGCGACGGTGCGGGGTCTGCTGCTCATCCACGGCCTTCACCCGGTGACTCTGGAAACGCGCCTCCACCAGGCCCTGGACAAGGTGCGGCCCTACATGAAGAGCCATGGCGGCGATGTCGAGCTCATCAGCCTCGAAAACGACGTAGCGAGGCTCCGGCTCCAGGGGCATTGCGAGACCTGCCCCTCCTCGACGGTGACGCTCGAACTGGCCGTCCGCCAGGCGATCGAGGAAGCGTGCCCGGATTTGCAGGGATTCGAGGTCGAAAACGCCCAGGCCGCCGCGCCCGTCACCCATACCCCTTACGCGACGAAGATGGAGTGGGAATCCGTCGAAGGCCTCCATTCTTTGAACGGCGGCGGCATGCTCGCCACCCACGCCGGAGGCGTCCCCATCGTCCTCTGCAAGGTCGAGGACGATTTCTATGCGTACCGCGACCATTGCCCGGCGTGCAACATGCCGCTCCACCTAGGCGCGCTCGTGCAGGGAGAGATCAGCTGCCAGCTCGGGCACCGTTACGACGCCCGGGCGGCGGGCCGCGGCCTCGAAGGCGGCCCGAGCCATCTCGATCCCATCCCCCTTCTCGTGCAGGACGGCGTCGTGAAGGTCGCCGTGGGACGCGAAACCAGGATGACCCCCGCATGAGCACCGAGCGCGCGAGAATCGCCATCCGCGGCGCCGTGCAGGGAGTCGGGTTCCGGCCCTTTGTTTACCGGCTGGCCAGGGAGTTCGCGCTTTGCGGCTGGGTGCAAAACTCGGCCCAGGGGGTCTTCGTCGAAGTCGAGGGGCCGGGAGAGGCCGTGCGGCATTTCCTGGGCGTATTCGAGAAGTCGAAGCCGCCGCGGGCGATCATCCAGAGCTTCGAGTTCTCGTTTCTCGATCCGGCCGGCTACGACACTTTCGAGATCCGCGCAAGCGCCGACTCGGGCGCGAAGTCCGCCATCATCCTGCCGGACATCTCTACTTGCGCCGATTGCCTGCGGGAGATGGCCAATCCTTCCGACCGCCGGTTCGGGTATCCGTTCATCAACTGCACGAATTGCGGGCCGCGTTTCAGCATTATCGAGGCGTTGCCGTATGACCGCCCGAACACATCCATGAAACGGTTCGCGATGTGCGCGGAATGCGAGCGGGAGTACGACGATCCCCTGGACCGCCGGTTCCACGCCGAGCCCATCGCGTGCCCCCGGTGCGGGCCTCGCCTGGAGTTGTGGGACGCCGCCGGAAAGCCTCTCAGCTCAGAGGGCGACGCGTTGCGGGGCGCAGTGGAGGCCCTGCGTGAGGGGAAGATCGTCGCGCTGAAAGGGCTCGGCGGTTTCCAGCTTTTGGTCGATGCCCGCGACGAGGCGGCGGTCGCCCGTTTGCGCGAGAGAAAGCACCGCGAGGAGAAGCCCCTGGGCGTTCTCTATCCTTCCCTGGATGCCGTGGGCCGCGACTGCGAGGTCTCCGAGCTCGAAGAACGCCTGCTCCGCTCTCCCGAGTGCCCCATCGTCCTCCTTCGCCGCCGGCCCGAGGCGGCCTCCCTCGCCGAAGCGCTCGCACCCGGCAACCCGTACCTCGGGGTGCTGCTCCCCAACACGCCGTTGCACCATCTCCTGATGGACGCGCTTGGTTTTCCCGTGGTCGCCACCAGCGGCAACCTGAGCGACGAGCCCATCTGCATCGACGAGCGCGAGGCGCTCGAGCGCCTGCACGGGATCGCCGACCTGTTCCTCGTCCATGACCGGCCCATTGTGCGCCATGTGGACGACTCCGTACTGCGGATCATCCGTGGCCGGGAACTGGTTCTGCGCCGCGCGCGCGGGTATGCGCCGCTCCCGATCCACAAACAGGCGCCGCTGCCTTGCGTGCTTGCGGTCGGCGCGCACCTCAAAAACAGCGTCGCCCTCAGCGTCGGCCCGGACGTTTTCCTGAGCCAGCACATCGGCGACCTCGAGACGAGCCCCGCCTACTCCGCGTTCCGCAAGGTCGTTTCGGATTTCCAACGCCTCTACGAAGCGGCTCCGGCCGTCGTCGCGTGCGATCTGCACCCGGAATACCTCTCGACCAAGTTCGCCCAGCAGCTCCCCGCCCCCGCGCATCCCGTGCAGCACCATTGGGCGCATGTCCTTTCGTGCATGTCCGAAAACGAGATCGAAGGGCCCGCCCTCGGCGTTTCCTGGGACGGCACCGGCTATGGCCTGGACGGGACGATCTGGGGCGGCGAATTTCTCCTCGCCCGGGACGATTCTTTCGAGCGGGTGGCGCACCTCAGGCGGTTCCGGCTGCCGGGTGGCGCCGCGGCGATCAAGGAAACGCGGCGCACGGCGCTCGGGCTGCTGTTCGAGATGTGGGGCGGCCGGGCATTCGAGCAGGAGCAGGTCGCGTCCGTGCGGAGTTTTTCGGCCACGGAGCGGAAGCTGTTGCGTCAAATGCTGGAGAAGGGCGTGAACGCGCCCGTCACGTCGAGCGCGGGCCGCCTCTTCGGCGCGGTCGCTTCGTTGCTCGGCCTGCGCCAACACGTCTCCTTCGAAGGGCAGGCCGCGATGGACCTGGAGTTCGCGGTGCGGCCCGGCGTCGAGGATTCCTATCCTTTTACGATCGGCGACGGATCGCCGCGCGTCGTGGACTGGCAGCCGATGATCGAGAGCCTCCTCAAGGACATCGAACGGGGCCGGCCCGTGGAAGAGTTGGCCGCGGTGTTCCATAACACGCTCGCGGAGATGGTCGTGGCGGTCGCCGAGCGGGTATGCACCGGGAAAGTCGTGCTCACGGGCGGCTGTTTCCAGAACCGTTACCTCACCGAACGGTGCGTCGAGAGGCTTCTACAGTCCGGATTCCAGCCCTACTGGCACCAGCGCGTCCCGCCGAACGACGGCGGCATCGCCCTCGGGCAGATCATGGCCGCCGCGGGCTCCTTGCGCCAGGCTTCGGCGGCATCCGCGATGGAGGCCGTATGAACCTGATCTATGGCGAAGTGGTCGAGGTCTTTCGCGCGGAAGGCCTCCGCATGGGGAGGATACGCGCGGGCGGAGCGATGAAAGAGTTCCCGCTGGAACTTCTGGCGGACGCCGCCCGCGGTGATACCGTGCTGCTGTGCGACGGAGTCGCCATCGGCAGGGTGGCAGAACCGTTCACGGCGGAGTCCCCGAAAGAGTAACACCATGTGCCTCGCCATTCCCGGAAAATTGATCTCCACCGCCCTTGACGCCAACGGCGTGAAGATGGGCAAGGCGAACTTCGGCGGCATCGTAAAGGAGGTCTGCCTCGAATACACGCCCCAGGCCGGGCCCGGCGATTACGTGCTCGTCCACGTGGGGTTCGCGCTCGGCCTTGTGGATGAAGAGGAGGCGGAACGGACTTACAGCGCCTTGAAAAAGATGGAACAGCTCGACGAGCTCAGCATCCCGGACGTCCCGGAACCCGAAGGGGATACCTATGAAGTATCTGGATGAATACCGCGACGAGGGGCTTGCGGGCAAGATTTGCGCCGAGATCAAGCGTATCATCACCCGCCCTTGGGTGCTGATGGAAGTCTGCGGCGGACAGACCCATACCATCGTCAAATACGGCATCGATCACCTCCTCCCGCCCGAGGTCGAGCTGGTGCACGGGCCCGGCTGCCCCGTCTGCGTCACCTCCCTCGAGATGATCGACAAGGCCCACGCCATCGCGCAACGGCCCGATGTCATCTTTTGCTCGTTTGGCGATATGCTGCGCGTGCCCGGCTCGGATGCCGACCTGCTCATCCTCAAATCGCGCGGGGCGGATGTGCGCGTCGTCTATTCGCCCATCGACTGCCTCAAGATCGCCCGCGCGAATCCCACAAAGAAGGTCGTCTTTTTCGCCATCGGCTTCGAGACCACCGCGCCCGGCAACGCCATGGCGGTGTGGCAGGCGCGGCAGCAGGGAATCGGGAATTTCTCCGTGCTGGTCTCGCACGTGCTCGTCCCCCCGGCGATGTCGGCCATCCTCGCCTCGCCGCAGAACCGGGTTCAGGGATTCCTCGGCCCGGGTCACGTCTGCGCCGTGGTCGGCTACAGGGAATACGAGCCGCTCGCCGAGCGCTTCCACGTCCCCATCGTCGTGAGCGGGTTCGAGCCGATCGACATCCTGGAGGGAACTTTGATGACCATCCGCCAGCTCGAAGCCGGAAAGGCCGAGGTCGAGAACCAATACCCGCGCATCGTCCAGCGCGACGGGAACCCGGTCGCGCAGGAACTCGTGAAGAAGGTCTTCGAGGTGTGCGACCGCAAATGGCGCGGCATCGGGCCGATCCCCCAGAGCGGTTACCGGTTGCGCGAGGAGTTCCACGCGCACGACGCCGAGCAGCTTTTCCAGGTGCAGGGCATCGACACGAAAGAACCGGCCATCTGCATGAGCGGGCTCGTTCTGCAGGGCATAAAAAAACCGCACGACTGCCCCGCTTTCGGCACGCTCTGCACCCCGGAACGTCCGCTCGGGGCGACGATGGTCTCGGCGGAAGGCGCCTGCGCCGCTTACTACGCGTATGGCCGCCACCTCGAACCGCGCGAACCGGCGGCACGACGCGACGCGGCATGATCCAGCCGCCCGCCCAAGCCGTCGCGGATGGCGTCGATAGCGGGGCGTTGATGGGCGGCTCCTGTCCCCTCCCCATCTCCGAGTACAAGGAGATCGTGCTCGCGCACGGGAGCGGCGGAAAACTAAGCCAGCAGCTCATGCAGCGGGTCGTGCTGCCGAAGTTCCGGAACGAGGCGCTCGACTCGCTCCACGACGGCGCCATCCTCTCCCTCAACGGAACGCGGACGGCGTTCAGCACCGATTCGTTCGTCGTGAGCCCCATCTTTTTCCCCGGGGGCGACATCGGCAAGCTCGCGGTTCACGGCACGGTGAACGACCTCGCGATGTGCGGCGCCCGCCCGCTCTATCTCTCGGTCGGGTTCATCCTCGAGGAGGGCCTCCCGATGGACGATTTCCGCCGGATCGTCCAGTCGATGAGCGAGGCGGCTGCCTCCGCCGGCGTGCAGTTGGTGACGGGCGACACGAAAGTGGTGGACCGCGGCAAGGCCGACAGGATTTTCATCAACACCGCCGGCATCGGCCTCATCCCCGACGGGGTGGACATCCACCCGGGGCGCGCCATGCTTGGGGACAAGATCATCGTCAGCGGCTCCATCGCCGTGCACGGGATCGCCATCATGTCGGTGCGAGAAGGCCTGCAGTTCGAGACCGAGATCGCCTCCGACAGCGCCGCCCTCAACGGCCTGGTGGAAACCATGCTCGCAGCCGGCAGGGACATCCACGTCCTGCGCGACCCGACCCGCGGCGGCGTGAGCAGCGCGCTGACCGAGATCGCCCAGAGCGCGAAGGTCGGCATGCTTCTGGACGAATCGAAAATCCCGATCGCCGAAGAGGTGAAAGGCGCGTGCGAGATACTCGGCCTGGACCCCCTCTACGTGGCGAACGAGGGCAAGTTGCTCGCGGTCGTGGCCGCGCACGCGGCGGATGCCGTCCTCGCGGCGATGCGTTCCCACCCGCTGGGAGCGGACGCCGCCATCATCGGCGAGGTGACATCCAGCAACCCGGGGTTCGTCATCATGAAAACCCGGGTGGGCGGGACGCGCGTGGTGGATATGCTCTCGGGGGAGCAGCTTCCGCGCATCTGCTAAAAGGCGCGGCCTTTTCCCGGCGCGCCACGCGGGCGTCTCTTCGCGGGAGCGGGCTCCGTATCCGCGCCGCGCAGCGCGCCGATTTCTTTCTCGGTGAGGAATCTCCACTCGCCGGGCTTCAGTTCCTCGTGCCGCAACGGGCCGATGCGGCTCCTGCGCAGCGCCTTCACTTCGTGGCCGAGCGTGTAGAACATGAGCCGGATCTGCCGTTTCAGCCCTTGCTTCAGAGTCACCTTGATCCGGGTCGGCGAGACGTACACCACGCGCTCGGCCTTGGCGCGCCCCCCTTCGATGGTAAACCCGGTGAGCAGTTTTTTCCCCAGCTCGCGCTCGAACGGCTTCTCCAGCAGCACCTCGTATTCCTTCTCGATCTTGTAACGGGGATGCGCCAGGCGCAGGGAGAGGTCGCCGTCGTTCGTGAGGATGAGCAGGCCCTCGCTCTCCTTGTCCAGGCGGCCCACGTGGAAGAGCCGGGGCCAGTTCTTCGGCAGCAGATCGAAGATCGTCCCCCGGTCGTGTTCATCCGAGCGGGTGCAGACGACGCCGCGCGGCTTGTAGAAGAGAACCGTGAGGAACTTCTCGGGATGCACGAGGCGGCCGCCCACCTTCACCGCATCCCCTTCCGCGACGTGGGTGGAAAGGTCGGTGACCGCCTGCCCGTTGATCGTGACGCGCCCGGAACGGACGAGGAGCTCGCACCCGCGGCGGGAGCCAAGGCCGGCGGAGGCGAGGAAACGGTTCAGGCGGACGCCGGCCCTGCCGGGGTTGGAGGAAGGTTTCTGCATACTCGGGGTGCAACCTTATCACGATTTGACCCTGGCCGCCGCGCCAGTTAATTTCGTCAAAGGATGTCGAAACTGGTGATCCCCCGCAAAGCCGTCTATCGCCTTTCGCTTTACCATCGCAGCCTGCAACGGTTGAAGGCGAGCAGGGTGCCGACCGTTTCCTCCGAGACGCTCGCGAAAGTAGCCGGGGTGAAGCCGACGCAACTGCGGAAGGACCTCACGTATTTCGGCCAGTTCGGCACGCGCGGCCTCGGGTATAACGTGGAGGCGTTGAGCGCGAAGGTCACGGAGGTGCTCGGCCACGCCCGCCTGCAGCCGGTCATCCTCGTGGGCGTGGGTCACCTCGGTTCGGCGCTCCTGCGCTACGGCGGGTTTGCAAAGGAAGGGTTCGAAATTGTCGCGGCGTTCGACCAGGAACCGCGGAATCCGTTCCCGGAGATGAAGGTGGATTGCCTGGGGATGGAGGCGCTGAACGAATACATCCGCTCGCGGGAGATACGGATGGCCATCCTGGCGGTGCCGGCCGGCGCGGCGCAGGAGGTGGCCGACCGGCTTTTCGAGGCGGGCATCCACGGAGTGCTGAATTTCTCGCCCGTCCTGCTCCAGGCGCCCGACGGGGTCGTGGTAAACAACGTGGACCTGGCGATCGAGCTCGAATACCTCAGCTACCTCATCCGATGAACACCCCGGCGGCCCGGATCGCCGCGCCGGACTTCAATCTCGACCTCACGCTGGCGTCGGGCCAGGTCTTTCACTGGACAAAAAAGGGGAGCGGCTACGCGGGGGTCATCGCGGAGCGGCCGCTCTGCGTGGAACAGCAGGGCGAGACGCTGCTGGTTTCAGCCGGGTGCGAGGCGCTCGCGAGCCATTATTTCGCGCTCGACCATCCGCTGCCGTTGATCTACAGGACGTTTCCCGCGGACGCCGCGATGGCTCGGGCGCTGGAGACTTGCCGCGGGCTGCGGATCATCCGGCAGCCGGCGTGGGAATGCCTGGCGACTTTCATCACCTCCTCGCTGAAGCAGGTGCCCCACATACGGCAGATCTCCCACGCCATCCGCCAGGCGTTCGGCGCGCCGGTGCCGATGGGCGGCGAGACGCTCCACCGGTACCCGACGGCGGCCGAGCTTTCCCGCGCGACCGAGGAGGAGCTCCGCGCCTGCCGGCTTGGGTACCGCGCGAAGAACCTGCTGGCGACCGCGCGGGTCATCGCCTCCGGCGGCCTCGACCTGGCCGAGATCGAGCAGATGGACGACGAACGCGCCCTGGCCCGCCTGTGCGAGCTGCCCGGTGTGGGGCCGAAGATCGCGAACTGCGTGCTGCTCTTCGCCTTCGGCCGGCTCCGCGCCTTCCCGATCGACGTCTGGATCGACCGCGTGCTGCGGGAGAACTATTTCAAGCGCAAGCGGAACGTGACCGGCAAACGGATGCAGCTCTTCTCGAACAAATACTTCGGCGAGTTCGGCGGCTACGCGCAGCAATACCTCTTCCACCACGCGCGCACGGCGGGCAAATGAGAATCGACGCGATCCTCTCCCCGCCGGAGATCGATCTTCTCCCGCGGCGCGACCTGCGGGGGACGGTCTGCGTAGTATTCGACATCCTGCGGGCCACCTCCACCATCGTCACGGCGCTCGCGAGCGGCGCGCGGGAGATATTTCCCGTGAGCACGATCGAAGAGGCGCACGCGCTGCATCTGCAGTGGCCGGATGCCGCCCTCGGTGGGGAAAGGCACGGCGACCGCATCGAAAATTTCGACTTCGGAAACTCCCCGGCCGAATACGCGGCGAATCCGCCGGCCCGGATCATCACAACCACCACCAATGGCACGGTGGCCCTGCGCGCGTGCGAAGGCGCCGGAGAAGTGTTCGCGGGCGCGCTGCTGAACATGGATGCGCTGGCGCTCCGCCTCACCAGGAGGCAGCCGGACGAGCTCCTGCTGGTGTGCGCGGGCACTTTCCGCGATGTCGCGCTGGAGGACGTGTTCGCGGCGGGGCGGCTCTGCGGCGCGTTCGAGTCTGCCGAAGAGGACCCGATGCGGCAAAGACGTGCATCGCGGTATGGGACAAATACGAACGGAACGCCCTCGCCGCCCTGGAGGACTCGCAAAACGGGCGCGTCCTGGAACGGAACGGCCGGAGCGAGGATGTGAAATGGTGCGCGAGGGAATCGGTGTATGGTGTGCTCGGTATCATGAAGCAAGGAGTTATCCGCGGGGAAGAGGATGTCTGATCGCAACAAGGTCCTGCTGGCGCTCTGCGTCTCGCTGGCGCTCCACCTGCTCGGCATCCTGGGGTTGATGACCTGGGCCTCCCTCCGGAGCGCCGCGCGCACGACGCCCCCGGCCGACCTGGGGCAGATCGTCGTCACGGTCGCGCCGCTTCCCAAGGAACCGCCTGCCCCCCGCCCGATGGCGCAACCCACGCCGCCTCCGCGACCCGTGGAGATCGACTCCGCCGGGCTCGCGCAGGCCGCGAAGCCGCCCGCGCATCCGCTGTTTGAGTCCGACATCGATTCCGCGGCCGCGAGCCGGCTGGCCGCCAACGGCCTCGCCCCGCTGCCGACGCAGGATGGCAAGGAGCGGCCCTTCCCGCAGTTCGAGACCAGGCAATTCTCGCTCGGACAGGTCGCGCAACCGCCCCAGATGGAGATGCCTCCCGCCTCGGCGTCGCCCGCCACGCAGGCCCAGACAGAGGCTGAGAAGGAGGCCGAGCAGGAGAAGGCCGCCGACAAGGAGGCCCTGAAGAATCCGACGCCGACGCCCGCGCCTCCAAAGCCCTCGCCCATCCCCTCCACGGCGATGAAGGAGACGGAGGATACGCTGGCCGTGGCGTCCACCCCGACGCCGGAGCCGAGCGCCACCCCCACCCCGGACGAGGACGACATCCCGAAACCGACGCCGTCCCACCCCTCCATGCGCAAGCCGAAAGTGCAGGACGTGGCGATGCTCTCGAGGCAGGCCCAGAGAGCCCAACGGCCTCGCAGGCCCGTTTACCAGCCGGAAACCGAGGACACGCGGGTGGAAGGCTCCCTCTCAAACATCGGCCCGCGGCCCGGCGCGGACGTGGCGAGCACGCCGCTGGGGCGCTACCGGAAGACCATCGCGGACGCCATCGGCTCGCGGTGGTACTTCTACATCAACCAGAAAATGGATTTGATTACGGTTGGCAGCGCCCATATTAAGTTTTACATCGATGAACGGGGACACGTTGAGGACATAAAGATTCTCTCCAATTCGGCCAACGGCTCTTTTGGGGATTTCTCCGTCGAATCCATCTCCGAGGCGGAATTGCCGCCGCTGCCGCCCGAACTCGCGCCGAAGCTCGAAAACGGCCGCCTGGAAGTGGAATACACCTTCACCATCTACCCGAACTAGCCGCCCCAGCCGCACCGGCCTTGCCGAAAAATTAAGAAATGAACAAAGCTTCCGCCCAATCCGTGGTCCATTTCTTCCTGCAAGGGGGATTCTTCATGGTGCCCCTGGTGATCTGCTCGATCGTCTCGGTCGCGGTGATGCTCGTGCGCGGCTTCGCGCTGCGGCGCAAGGTCGTGATGCCGCCGCTGGTGACGGGCGAGATCGAGGAGCTGCAGCCCTCCGGCGATGCGGATGCCGTGGCGAAGCTGACGCGCCTCGTTCGCCACGATCCCTCGGCGCTGGCCCGCATCGTCCTCGTCGCGCTCCAGAACCTGCAATGGCCGAAGACGGAAAACGTCGAAGCCGTCCAGACGCGGGCGCGGCACGAGATCGTGCGGCTCGAAAGCGGGCTCGTCGTGCTCGAGATCATCGTCGGCATCGCGCCGCTGCTCGGGCTGCTAGGGGCGGTGTCCGGGCTCGTCTCGGTGTTTGCGACGCTCGGCGAGAGCGCCTCCGGCACCGACCCGCGCGTGATCGCCAAGGGCGTCTCCGAAGCGCTCAGCACAACCATCGTCGGCCTTGCCATCGCCATCCCGAGCCTCATCGCCTACAGCTATTTTTCCAAGAAGGTCGAGACGATGGCGGCCGAGATGGAATCCATCGCGTCCGAGCTGCTGGCGAAATGCTACCACCAGAAGGCCAGGAAAGCTTCCGGCTATTCGCGGGCGGACTTTACGGGTTGACCTCGTGAGATTCTACACCCGCCAGCGGCGCCTGCCGACGGTCATCATCGTCTCGCTGATCGACATCCTGGCGATCCTCCTGATATTTGTGATCGTCACGACCACGTTCCGCCGCGACCAGCCGGAGGTGGTCATCAAGCTCCCCGAAGCGAAGTCCGCGGTCGCCGTCCCGAACGCTTCGGAGCCGATGCTCCTCACCATCTCGGACAAGGAGGAAATGTTCCTGGAAAAAAAGGCCGTGACGCTCGACACCTTGAAGGGCGCGCTGGAAGAACTCCTGGCGGTCTCGCCCCAAAGGCAGCTTGCCATCAACGCCGACACCAAGGCGCCTTTCGGGCTCGTCATCAAAGTGCTGGATGTGCTCAAGGAATCCGGTGTGAAAAACGTCCCCGCCCTCATGGAAAAGAAATGATCCTCGATATTCTGAAATACGGAAACCCGGTGCTTCGTGCCAAGGGCAAGCGGATCGAGGAGATCGACGACAAGGTCCGCGCGTTCGCGGCGGACATGGTCGAGACGATGCGGGCCGCGAACGGCGTGGGCCTCGCCGCGCAGCAGGTGGGAACGGCGTTGCAGATCGCCGTGGTGGACGTCTCCAACGCCTCCGAGGATCGCCCGAGCTCGATGACCATCGGCGGCAAGCCCGTGAATCTCGCGGACTGGATGCCGATGGTCTTCGTCAACCCGAGGCTCGCGCCGTCCAAGGAGCGGGAAACCGGAGTCGAGGGCTGTCTCAGTTTCCCCGACCTCACCGGGGACATCGAGCGCCCCGCGGCCGTGAAGGCGCACGTGCAGTTGATCGACGGCAGCATCCTCGAATTCGAGGCGACCGGGCTGCTCGCGCGCGCGCTCCAGCACGAGGTGGATCACCTGAACGGCGTGCTGTTCATCGACCGGATGAACTCCGCGACCAAGGCGAGCCTCGCGGGGCGGCTGAAACGCCTCCAGCGCGAGGGTTGAGGTTCGTTTTGGCGCCCGCGCCAAGTCTCAAGGCTCTTCGGGAGCGCCGGCCGCGCCTTCCTCCATGATGCGGAGGATGCTCTCCTGGAGCAGGCCGTAAAAGTGGATCTGGAAGAGGCTGAAGTCCCGGGGCGAGTTGGCGAAGATGCTGAATTCCTCGTTCAGGTCGGTCTCGGTGAAGCCGTTGCGGGCGGCGATGACGAGGCGCGCCTGGTTCAGGCAGTTCAGCCACGCGTCGAGGTGTTTGCCGGGGATCGAGAGATGGTAGGCGGGCGGATCGCTCCGGTCCGCGCGGGTAAAGCGGGCGAGGTCTTCCTTCACGGTCTGCGCCGCGGTGGCGAAGAGGTGGCGGAGATCGGGCTCGACGTATTCCTTCCACTCGGCGCGGAGCTCGGATGCGGTGTCGGCCGAGGGAGGGCTGAAGATGCGGTCGCGCGCGGCCTCGCTCCCCTCCGGGTCGGCGGTCCCCGGGATGCCGCGAAAGAGTTCGAGGAGAAAAGGATCTACCCGGACGACGGAGATCGCGCCGGATTCGAGGCGGGTGATCTCCACGCTTTCAGCCCGATTTCTCCAGCGTCGCCAGCAGGAGGTAGCCGTGGAGTTGTTGCACGTAGAGCTCGCCCGGCTCCCGGACGCCGGTCCAGACGACCGACCTGCCTTGCTGGTGCACCTCGAGCATGTGCGTGGTCGCGCGCGCCTTCGAATAGCCGAAGACGCGCTGGAAGACCATGGTGACGTAGCTCATGAGGTTCACCGGGTCGTTATGGACGACGACATTCCACGGTGTCTCCGCCGCTTCCTTGGAACGCGTCTCCTTTTCAACAACAGTTTCTGTCATCTTTGCATGTAGCCGCGCCGGGAGCCTCGAATCTACATCGGCTGCGCCCGGATTTCCAGCGGGGAGCGCCGCTCTCAGTGCGGCTGGGCCGGCGGGGCCGCGGAAGGAAATGGCGCGGTGGTCGTGACGACCCGGACCGGGGCCGGCGCGCCCGGGGGCGGGGCCGCGGCGGCCGTCTGGTCGTGGATGATGCCTTCCAGTTCGGCGACCCAGTCGGAGGCGTTGGGATGGTTGGGATTATCGTTGATCAACGCGAACATGGCTTTGATGGCGTTGTTCTTCTGGCCGATCGCCATTTGATCCTTCGCGCGGGCCCAGAGGAGGGAGGGCCGCCGGACCTGGTTGAACTTGTCGATCTCGAAGGTGATCTTCGTATCCGAGGCGTTCAGGCTTTCGGTGTTGATCTTGTTGTCCCAATAGTCGAGGACGCGCGGATCCTTCTCCGCGCGCATCTCGGGCAGGATGGTCAGGCCGAAGATGCCATCGACGGCGCCCGGCCGCATCTCCCAGCCCGGGGCCGAGGCGATCCAATCCCGGATCTGATACCACTCGACGAAGATGCTGCTGGAGATGTCCTTCTTCATGAAGGGATCGCGCAGCGACTGGCCCGCCCGGGCCGCCCGCGCCGCGTAGTCGAGCAGGGCGGGCATCATTTGCTTCGCGGTGGCGCCGTTGCCGCGCTCCATCGTGAGGACGATGTATTCGAGGTGGAAGCGGAGGGCGTTCAGGAACGTGGGATCCTTGAACTTGCCGGCGCTCTGCATCTTCCAGTCGTGGAACTGGGTCTGCCCGTTGCTCTGGCCCGTGAAGACGGTGCTCCGCATCGCGTCCTGGTAAAACGCGAGAGCCGAGCCGGTATCGCCGGAGGCGGTGCGGAACGCCTGGAAGACGGTATTCCGCTGGCTCGCCACGGCGGCGGCCTGCCTGTTCTTGATGGCGGAGAGCGCGTTCCCGATGGTTCTGAAGTCGGGGGCGCTCCCGTCCTGCCCCAGGAAGACGGAGGGGACGGACACGAGGACGAGGAACGTGAGCGCGCAGGCATTCCTGCGCGACGGCGAGGGGGGATCAATGGAAGGGTGCATGGTTCGCTTCGGGGGAGATTCCGGGGGGTTCGCAACGATTCAATATCTCGGCTTCCATCCTCCGCATTTCCTTCGCGCCGGCGGCGGACTGGTCGTCGAAACCTTGAAGATGCAATAAGCCATGGACAATATAAAGCGCCAATTCCCTTTCGAGCGGGATGCCGAACGCGGCGGCGTTCGCGCGGGCGGTCCCGGCGCCGATGACGATCTCCCCGTGCTCGAAGGTGAGGACATCCGTGGGGCCTTCCATGTCCATGAAGCGCAGGTGGAGCGCCGCCATTGCGGCATCCGACACGACCGTCACCTCCACCTGGGGGAGACGGCTCAAGGCGCCATTCGCGGGAGACGACAGGCAGGCCGAAAGCGCGCGCCGGGCAAAGGCCTGGAGCGGCCGGGAGCGGAACCGGACTTTCCGCTGGCGGTTGCGGACGGTTATTTTCAGGCAGCCGAGACGGGCGGTGAATCGACGGCGGAAAGGACGCCCGCCGCGTGGCCGCCGCCCTGCGCTTTATCCCCCTGGCCGGGATAGGCGATGCGGCTGTGCAGCATGTTCAAGAGGGTGAAGCGGAAGCTGTCGGCGATGAGCCGCATATCGCGGAGGGTGAGTTCGCAGTCGTCCAACTGGCGATCCTGAATCCGTTTTTCGAAGATGTCGTTGATCAACTGGTCGAGCTTCTGCGGCGTCACCTTCTCCAGGCTGCGCGACGCGCTCTCGGCCGCGTCCGCGAGGCTGATGATGCCGGACTCCTTTGATTGCGGGCGCGGGCCGCTGTACCGGAAGCTCTCCTCCCGCACATCGGGGATGTCCCCCTCGCGGATGTTCATGATCTTGCCGCCCTGGCGGGCGTCTTCCTGGAGCTGCAGGGCGCGCCGGTAGAAGTAGAAGACCAGGGAGGTGCCGTGGTGCTGCTGGATGACATCGACAATTTGCTGGTTCAGCCCGTACTTGAGGGCGAGGTCGACGCCTTCCTTCACGTGGGCGAGGATGATGAGCGCGCTCATGGTCGGCGCGAGCTCGAGGTGCGGGCTCTGGTCGTAGCCCATGTTCTCGGTGAAATACTCGGGCTTCACGAGCTTGCCGATGTCGTGGAAATAGGCGCAGACGCGGCACTTGGTGGCGTTCGCGCCGATGGCCTCGGCGGCGGCTTCCGCGAGGTTGGCGACGACGAGGCTGTGGTGATACGTCCCGGGCGCCTCGATGGTCATCCGCTTGAGGAGCGGGTGGTTCAGGTCGGCGGCTTCGAGCCACGAGATATCCGTGGTGATGCCGAACAGGCCCTCTAGAAGGGGGAGGGCGCCGCCCACGAGCATGGCCGAGATGATGGAGCTGCCGACGGCCACGAGGCTTTGCCAGCCGAGCATCTTCCAGTTCATGCCCGGCGAAGGCTCCCAGACGATGGGGCCGATGAGGCCGAAGATGAGCGCGAGCACCCACGTCGAGAGCCCGACGAAGACCCCCGCGCGGATGAGCCGGCTCCGCCTGCGCACCTGGAGGGTGACGAAAACGGCGATGAACCCGCTGATGAGGCTCATGACCAGAAACTTGGCCGGATCGATGGTGTTGTAAAAAACGATGGAGCCCCAGAGGCTGACGAACGTGGCCGCGTACAGCCCGTGGTTCCTGCCGAGCAGGACGGACATGACGAGCGGCGCAAAGGCGTACGGGAGCCAGAGCGTTGCGATCTGCAGGGACATCGCGCGGTCGTCGGCATCCGCAAAGGAGCCGTTATGGCCGAGGACGAGGAGCACCTTCATGATGGTGAGGTGCACCAGGAACGTGCCGAACATGAGGAGGATGCGGGAGTTCCTCGCAAACGTGATCGGATGGTTGATCCAGAGCTGCGCGATGGCGGTAAAGAAGATGAGCAGGCAGAGGAGGAACTTCTCCGTGGGCTGCGGCTGGGTGCCGTAGAAGATCAGCGCGCCGAGCCCGAGGATGAATGCGCCGAGAATGACGACCTTCGCCAGGGGGCCGGTTTCCAGCATCTGGAGAATCTCGTTCTCGGAGCGGCGGCGGCGGGTCTTCGTGCAGGCGAGGCCCTTCTTTACCAACCGATGGCGTTCAAAGAATCGGAGCATGGAGACGGGCGATCTTTCGGGAACGCCGAAGATTAATCAATTCTTTGTTTCGTTGACGGCAGCGCCCCGATACTTGCGATAGGCGCGAACGATCGATTGGACGAGCTCATGGCGGATGATATCCCGCTCTTCGAAAGAGCAAAAAGCGAGCCCGGGCACGGTCTTGAGGGCCTGGATGGCCTCGACGAGGCCCGAGCGCTTGTTTGCGGGGAGGTCGATCTGCGTGTGGTCGCCGGTCACGACGCACTTGGAATCCGCGCCGAGCCGCGTCAGAAACATGAACATCTGCTCGGTGGTGGTATTCTGCGCTTCATCGAGGACAACGAAGGCATTGTTGAGCGTGCGGCCCCGCATATAGGCCAGCGGGGCGATCTCGATGACGTTGCGGTCGATGTATCGCTGGATCTCCTCGGCCTCGAGCATGTCGTGCAGGGCATCGTAGAGCGGGCGCAGGTAGGGAAAGATTTTCTCCTGGAGATCGCCGGGCAGGAACCCGAGGGCTTCGCCGGCCTCGACGGCGGGCCGGGTGAGGATGATGCGCTGGACCTGCTCCTTCTTGAGGGCGGAGAGGGCCATGGCCATGGCGAGATAGGTCTTCCCCGTCCCGGCAGGACCGGTGCCGAAGACCATGTCGTGGGTCTGGATCGCGCGGACGTAATCGCGCTGGCCCGAGGTCTTCGGGACGATAGGCGGCCTCCGGGGCGAACAGACGATCTTCGAGTCCAGGAGCCCGGTGAGGCCGTCGCCATCCCCGTCCGGGCCGGAAACGGACCGGAGAGCGTAGTTGAACTCGTGTTTGCGGATGCTCGCGCCGCTCTGCCGGGCTTGCTCGAGTTGCTCGAAGACGCGCTTGGCCCGGCCTACCTGGTCCGCGCCCCCTTCGAGCCGCAGCCACCCGTCGCGGGTGGTGACCTTGACGTTGAGGGAATCCTCGAGATTTTTGAGGTTCTTGAGGTCGTTGGCAAAAAGCGATTGCAGCGCGCGCGCATTCTCAAACTGCAAGGTCTGACTTTCTGTCATTTTTTTATCTGGCAATAACGTAACCGCCCCGGAAACGGGTGTCAAACACCAGCGGGAGACAGAGCCGCCTCCGAGCCTAATGCCGTTAAGGGCCTAACGGAAACCGTAGGCAAGGGCCCAGTGGGTTCTTTCCTGGGTCGATTTCTCGATCTCGACAATGAGATAGTACGAGCCGGTCGTCTTCGGCTTGACGTGGGCGGCGGCGAAGTGCGGCTTCTGCCAGTGGTCGCTCGCGGCGCTGTCGCACAGGTTCCCATCCGAATCGTAAACGTGCACGGAGATCGTGGCCTTCTCGACGTCGGTTCCCATCCAGAACCAGTATTCGTTTCCCTTGAAGAGCTGGTGGATGACGGCTTTCTGCGTCTTCACGGGAAGATCGCCTCCCCAGTAATCCTCGCGGATGGTGAAGCCTTCCTTCACATACGGCTCGGCCGCCTCCAGTGCGAACGAGAAGGCGTCATCCACCGTGGCGAGGCCGGGCCTGTCGAGGAGCGCCAGGCAAAGGCAGGCGACCGCAAATCTTGTAAGGTTTTTCAAAGATGTCCCGTGCTTACATTTCCCTGGAGTTTACGGCCTTGACCAGCTCCTCGGTGATGGAATGAATCTGTCCGATGGACTTCGCGGGAATATCCCCTTTCGCCACGATGAAGGGCCGAATCTCCGGAAGGCGCTTTTCGATCATGGCGACGAGCTCGTCGTTCTTGGTGCGCCGATCCATCGCGCCGAGGCGCTTCTGGAAATAGTCCAGAAGGCCGGGCTGGTGGAGGAGTTCGGCGCCGTCCTTCGAGTAGTTCCTGCCGACGACTTCGGTGAGGGCCTCGGTGCCGCGGAGCCAGCCGCCGAGACTGACGAGCTGCGAGAGGGTGGCGGACTGCATCTCGTTCATCGCCTCGCTCACATCGTGGGAGGCTTTGTCGAGCTCGTCGCGCACCTTGGGCCAATCCTTGCGGTCGGCGGCGTCGGTAATGCTCTTGGTGCGTTCGATGACGGATTTGCGGACATTGAGGGCGTTGGCGAGCGTGAGGACATCCCGGCCGATCTTCTTAACCTGCTCGGCATCCTTGGCTTCGACGGCGATGAAACCCTCGGCGATGACGGTGCCCAGTAGGAGGGCGATCTGCGGGCGGCGTTCCATTTGGGGCTTGGTTGACCGAAGGACATCGTGCCAATTGGGAGAACCGATCTTGTCCAGCGCGGCAAAAACTTCGCCGGGAAGCGGGACGACGACATCCTCGATGAGGGTGGCGGGGAGGGAGCTCGAGCCGACGTCGATATGCCGGGCGGGCTGGTCGCCACTGGTGACGGCGGCGACCGCCAGGAAGAGGCACGTCGTCAGGAGCGGGGCGAAAGAGCTGGTGAGCGATCTCATAAGGGGATGCGCCTTGTGAAAGCGCGTGGCATACAAAACCACATTTCCTGGCTGGACTCAACCAGAGGCGGCGCGTATAAATCAAGATTTCTTTTTCGGCGCGGGCAACCGGCGCACCCGCAGCAAATGACGAAGCGACCCCCTTTTCACCTGTTCCTCCGGGCGCCGGCGCACCATGACTCCTGAGCGCGTGCGGGAAATCCTGGCGCGTTTGCCGGGGTTGGGCGTGCTGGTGATCGGCGATCTCATCCTGGACGAATTCATTTGGGGCAAGGTGACCCGCATCTCGCCCGAGGCGCCCGTGCCCGTCGTGGAGGTGGACAGCGAGTCGTATTACCCCGGGGGCGCGGCGAACGTGGCGAGGAACCTGCGGGAGTTCGCCGAGCGCATCTACGTCATGGGCTCGGTGGGCGTGGGCGGCCACGCGGATCATCTCACGCGCCTCCTCGAGGAGCACCGCATCTCCCTGGAATGCCTGCAGCAGGACGCGGGATACCAGACCATCGTCAAAACGCGGATCATCGCCAGGCACCAGCAGGTGGTGCGGGTGGACCGCGAGCGGAAGGCGGGGCTGAGCGCCATCCAGGCGGGACGCGCGGTGCGGCAGATCGAGGAAATGCTTCCCCGGCTGGACGCGATCATCTTTGAAGACTACGGGAAAGGCCTGCTGGAACAGGGGATGGTGGATGAGATCATCGCCCTGGCGAACAAGGCGGGGATGATCATCACCGTCGATCCGAATCCGCGAAACCGGCTCACGTGGAACTCCGTCACGGCCGTCACGCCGAACCGGACCGAGGCGTTCGCCGCCGCGGGCCTGCCGTGGTCGGATCCCGTGGAGCCGCCGCTGCGGGATGCGGGCCTGCTCGAGGTCGGCCGCATCCTCCTTGCCAAATGGAAGGCCGAAAACCTCCTCATCACCCTCGGCGAGCAGGGGATGATGCTCTTTGCCGAAGGCAGGCCGCCGTTCAGCATCCCGACCCGGGCCCAGGAGGTGTTCGACGTGTCCGGCGCGGGCGACACGGCCATCGCGCTCTTCACCCTGGCGCTCTGCGGCGGCGCCACCGCGGCCGAGGCCGCCGAGATTTCAAACCACGCCAGCGGCATCGTCGTCGGCAAGCTCGGCACCGCCACGGTGACGGTGGCCGAGCTGCTCGCGAGCTTCGCGGCGCCCCACACCGCATGAAGCACCGGGCGGTTTTTTTCGATCGGGACGGAACGCTCATGGAGGAGGTCAACTATTGCAAGGATCCGAACGATGTCGCGCTGATCCCCGGCGCGGCGGAGGCGCTGGCGCTGTTGAAGGGGCGCGGCTTCAAGAACATCATCGTCACCAACCAGAGCGGGATCGGCCGCGGCTGGGTAACGCTGGAGCAATACGGGCAGGTGCAGGCCGCGCTGCTGGAGAAGCTTGGCCCGGGCGCGGTGGACGCGACCTATTTCTGCCCGGACCGGCCCGACCAGGAATCCACTTGCCGCAAGCCGCTGCCGGGCATGGTCCTGCAAGCCGCGCGGGAATACGGTATCGACCTGGGCCGCTCTTTTCTCGTCGGCGATACCGCCTCGGACATATGGTGCGGACGGAATGCGGGGGTCCATACCGTGCTCGTCCGGACGGGACACGGGGCGAAGCAGGGCAACTGCGGCGCGGACCATGTGGCGGAGAACGCCGCGGCGGCGGTCGATTACATCCTGGAGCGCCCATGAAAACGGAGATCGCCGCCATCATCCCCGCCCGTTGGGCCTCGACGCGTTTCCCCGGCAAGCCGCTGCACCTGCTCGCGGGGAAGCCGCTGCTCCAGCACGTATGGGAACGGTGCCTCGCCGCGACGGAGATCGGCCGCGTCATCGTGGCGACCGACGATATGCGGATCGCCGGCGCCGCGTTCGACTTCGGCGCCGAGGTCGCGCTCACCTCCGTCCGGCACCGGAGCGGCACGGACCGCGTGGCGGAAGTGGCCGCGAAGCTCCCGAAGGTCTCGCACGTCATCAACGTGCAGGGCGACGAACCCGTCATCGACCCGGCCTTGATTGACCGCCTCGCGAAGACGCTGAGGAAGAACCCGGAGATCGATATGATCACCGCCGCCAACGCCATCGCCGGCGACACGGCGGCGGCCGAGGCGGCCAGCGCGCACACCGTGAAAGTCGTCCTCGACCGCGCTTCGGATGCGCTCTATTTCTCCCGCAGCCCCATCCCCTTCCCGCGCGAAAGCGATTCCGCGGCCTATTATCGACACCAGGGGATTTACGGGTATTCTAAAAAGTTCCTTCTGCAATTTGTGAAATGGAAACCGACCCCGCTGGAGAAAGCCGAATCCCTCGAACAACTGCGCGCGCTCGAAAACGGCGCGAAGATCCGCGTGCTCATAACGCAGAGCCTCTCGATGGGAGTCGATACGCCCGAGGATGCCGAGGCGGTCTCTGAGCTGCTGAAAAAATCGACATGAAATACATATTCGTCACGGGAGGAGTGGTCAGTTCGCTCGGCAAAGGCCTCGCAGCCGCTTCGCTGGGAACCCTGCTCGAACACCGCGGGCTGAGGGTCATCATGCAGAAATTCGACCCGTACCTGAACGTGGACCCGGGACGATGAACCCCTTCCAGCATGGCGAAGTGTACGTGCTCAACGACGGCGCGGAGACCGATCTCGACCTCGGCCACTACGAGCGCTTCACCAAGGGGGTCCTCTCGCGCGCGAACAACGTCACCAGCGGCCAGGTTTACGAGACGGTGCTCGCAGCCGAGCGCCGGGGCGATTACCTCGGCAAGACCGTCCAGGTCATCCCGCACATCACTGACGAGATCAAATCGCGCATCCGGCGGCTCGAAAAGGAGCAGCCGGGGGATGTCATCATCACCGAGATCGGCGGCACCACGGGCGACATCGAGGGCCTCCCCTTCCTGGAGGCCATCCGCCAGTTCACGCTCGAGGTCGGGTTCGGGAATTTTCTCATCATGCACGTGACCCTCGTGCCGTACATCAAGGCCGCGGGCGAGTTGAAGACGAAGCCCTCGCAGCAGAGCATCGCCAAGCTGCGCGAGATCGGCCTCCACCCTCACGTCCTCATCTGCCGGTGCGAGCGCCCGCTCGACGACGAGGTGCGGCGAAAACTTTCGATGTTCTGCAACGTGCCGCTCGAGGCCGTGGTGGAGGCCCGGGACGTGGACGACACCATCTACGAGATGCCGCTCATGCTCGAGGCCGAGAAGCTCGACGAGACCGTATGCCGCATCCTCGGGCTGAACGCGCCGATCGGCGACACGAGCGACTGGCGCAAATTCGTCCAGCGCGTCGTCCACCCCAAGAAACAGGTCAAGATAGCCGTCGTCGGCAAATACATCGACCACCAGGACGCCTACAAGAGCATCTACGAATCCCTCACCCACGCCGCCGCAAGCCACGACTGCGGCATCGACCTCCTGCTTGTCGATTCCCAGGACATCGAGAAAAACGGCCCGGCGAAATATCTCCGGCAGGCCGCCGGCATCGTCGTCCCCGGCGGCTTCGGGGACCGCGGGGTCGAAGGGAAGATCAGCGCCGCGGGCTACGCGCGCGAGAGCAACGCGCCGTACCTTGGCCTCTGCCTCGGCATGCAGGTGGCCACGATCGAATTCGCGCGGAACGTCTGCGGCCTCGAAGGCGCGAACAGCACCGAGTTCGACCTGGATGCGCCGCACCCCGTCATCGCGCTCCTGGACGACCAGCGTTCCGTCACGAACAAGGGCGCTTCCATGCGGCTCGGCACCTGGCCCACCCACATCCGCGACGGCACGCTCGCGCGGCTGGTCTATGGGCGGAACGAAATCTACGAGCGCCACCGGCACCGGTATGAGTTCAACATGAAATACCGCGACGTGATGACGGACAAAGGCTTTACGATCTCCGGCAGTTCGCCGGACGGAGCGCTGGCTGAGTTGGTCGAGCTGAAGGATCACCCGTGGTTCCTGGCGTGCCAGTACCACCCCGAGTTCCAGTCCAAGCCGAACATCCCGCACCCGTTGTTCCGAGGGTTCATCGGGGCGTGCCTCGCCCACCTGAGCTGAAGGCGGCCCAGCGGCCCCCGCCGCTATTTTTTCTCGACCGCGACGTAGCTGCTCCCGCCCTTGTACCAGACGCGGATGAGCACTTTCTCCGTCTTCTCCACCTTCTCGCTCAACGCCACGGCCTGGTCGGCGCTGGTGACGGGCTGCCGGTTCAATTCCTCAATGACCGCGCCTTCGCGCAAGCCCGCCTCGTAACCGGCGGACTCCTGCGCGATCTGCGTGACGACGGCGCCCTTGACCTGCGAAGGGATGTGCAGGTTCTGGCGCAGGCCCTCATCGATGTCCGCGACGGTGATGCCGTCCAGGATGTTTGAGACTTTCGGCGTCTCGGGGGCATTGGACGCTTCGCCGGAACTAGGGCCCATGCCTTGCGCGGGCATCTCGGCGAGCGTGGCCTGGGTAACCTGCTCCTTGCCGTCGCGGATATACTTGAGGTTCACCTGCGTGCCGGGGGCGATGCCGCCGATCATGAGGTGGAGCATGCGCCCGTCGTCCACCTTCGTGCCATTGACAGAGACGATGACGTCGCCGTCCTCGAGGCCGGCCTTTTCCGCGGGGCTGTCGGGGTTCACTTCGGATACGAGCGCGCCGCTGGAGGACTTCAGCTTGAGCACGTCGGCCAGCTCGGGAGTCAGTGGCTGGATCCGGGTTCCAAGCAGGCCCCGCACGACCTTGCCCTTCTCGCGGATGCTCTGGAGGACGACCCGGACGAGGTTCGAAGGGACGGCGAGGCCGATGCCTTCGTTGCCGCCGCTGCGGCTGAGGATGGCGGTATTGATGCCGACCACGCGGCCCTCGGTATCCACGAGGGCCCCGCCGGAGTTGCCCGGGTTGATGGAGGCGTCGGTCTGGATGAAGTTCTGGTAGGAATTCGCGTTCATCATGTCGTCACGGCCCAGGCCGCTGATGATGCCCATGGTGACCGTCTGCGTGAGGTTGAACGGGTTGCCGACGGCCAGGACGATGTCGCCCACGCGCGCCTTGTCGCTGTCGGCAAAGGTGGCGGCGGGCAGGTTTTTGGCGTCGATCTTCAACACCGCGATGTCCGTGCCGCTGTCGCTGCCGACCCGCTTCGCCGTATATTCCTTCGGGTCGGAACCGATGCTGACCTTGATGTCGTCCGCGCCCTCGGTGACGTGGTTATTCGTGACGATGTAACCGTCCGCGCTGACGATGACCCCCGAGCCGAGGCCCGCCTCCCGGCCGGCTTCGCCCTCGCCCCCACCCCCGCCGCGGAAAAAGCGCCGCCACTGCGGCGGGATGGCCGTCTGGGCCTGCACCGTCTTGCTGATGGAGACCCGCACGACGCTCGGGGCGATCTTGTCCACAATGGGCGCGAAGCTCGTGTAAGCCGCCACGCGCGGAGGCTGCGACTTGTCCACGACGACCTTCGGCGCGTGATCGGCCGGGGCGGCGGCGTCCTGAGCAAAAGCGGGGGAGAAGGCGAGCGCGGAGGCGGCGCACGCCGTGAGCAGGGTTCTTTTCATACTTGCATAAGACAATTCGATGGGGCGAAATGCTCAATCGAAAAAAATTTTGAGCTGCGCCCCGGCGTTTTCGGCCCGTCGCTTTCATGAGTCTGAAGAGGAGCGTCACCCTTTTCAGCGTCCTCTGGATCGCGGCCATCTCGCTGTTGCACGGGACTCTGAACCTGGGGCTGTTCAGCCCGCGGAGCGCGGACGCCGCCGGCAAGGAAAAATACCGGATCGGCTTTCTGCCCGTGACGTGCCACCTCACCTGCCCGGTGACCGATTTCATCAACAAACAACAGACCGGGAGCGGCATCTTCACACCCGTGCGCTTCAACGGCTGGCCGGAACTGAAGGAGGCTTTCCTGGCCGGTTACATGCCCGCGACATTCATCCTCGCCCCGATGGCGATCGCCCTCCGCGAGCAGGGGGTGCCGATCAAGATCGTCTATCTCGGCCACCGGGACGGTTCGGCCGTCATGGTTCGCAAGGATTCCCAGATCCACCGGATGCAGGATCTCCGCGGGAAACGGGTCGCGGTGCCGAACCGCTTCTCGAACCAGCGCCTGCTCATCTTCCGCGCCCTCAAACAGGCTGGGATGACCATCAACGACATCAATATGGTGGAGATGCCCCCTCCGGACATGCCCGCCGCCCTCTACTCGAGGGCCGTGGACGCGATCTCCTCCGGCGAGCCGTTCATGGCCGAAACGGAGATGGACGGCTACGGCCGGGTGCTCTGGCTGACGAAAGACGTGTGGCCGAATTTCATCTCGTGCGTGCTCGCCGTGAACGAAGACATGATCAAGAACCACCGCGAGACCGTGCAGGAGCTCGTGACTGGCATCGCCCGCAGCGGCAAATGGCTCGACAAGACGATGGATCACCGGATGGAGGCCGCGCAGTTCGTGGGCGCGAACTATTACAACCAGAACCCGCTGCTCCTGAGCTTCGTGCTGAGCAAGCCGCCGGATCGCGTGAAATATACGAACCTGAAGCTGGTGCGCAAAGACTTCGAGGAGATCGAGGCGCTCGGCGTCGAGAGCGGCGTGCTGAAGGGGACGGCCCATTTTGAGGATTATGCGGATACGTCTTTCGTGAAGGACGAGGCCGCCATCCAGCCCTGGGACTGGGAGGGGAAGCGCCCGTGACCCCGCCGGCCCGGCGCTTCCCGGCCTCATCCAGGATCGTGCTCCCGCTGCTCGTCGCGGCGGCGCTGCTGCTCGCCTGGCACGGGGCCATCCGTCTTTTCCACGATGAACTCGACCCGACCCCGGTGGAGGTTATGCGCGGCATCGCCGAGCTTGTCCGCAAAGGGCTCCTCCTCAAATACATGGCCGCCTCGCTCTTCCGGGTGACGTGGGGCTTCCTGTTCGCCGTCGCGGTCGGCGTGCCCGCGGGGCTCTTCCTCGGCTGGTTCGGGCTGGCGTTCGCGGCGTTCAACCCCATCATCCAGATATTGCGACCCATCTCGCCCATCGCATGGATACCGCTGGCCATCCATTGGTTCGGCGTCTCGGACGGCGCGCCGATCTTCCTCATCTTCCTCGCGAGCGTGTTCCCCATCACCGTCTCCGCGATCGCCGCGGTTCAGAACATGGAGCCGGTCTATATCCGCGCCGCGCGGAATTTCGGGCTGAGCGGCGGAGAACTCTTCCGGCAGGTGATCTTCCGGGCGAGCCTGCCGCAGATCATCACGGGCATCCGCATCGCTCTCGGGATCGCTTGGCTGGTGGTCGTGGCCGCGGAGATGATCGCGGTGAACAGCGGCCTCGGTTATCTCATCATCGATTCGCGCAACGCGGGCAAACGCTACGACCTCGTTGTGGCCGGGATGGTGATGATCGGCCTGCTCGGCCTCGCGCTCGACCTGCTCGTGAGGCAGCTCGAAAAGTTCGACGAGGTGCGCTGGGGCTACGCAAGCCGGGAATGAACGCGGTCCTCATCCGAGATCTCTGGATGACCTTTCCGGCCAAGCGCGCCGGGCGGCCCGTCCCCGTCCTCGAGGACGTGAATGCCGAGGTCGCCCCCGGGGAGTTCGTGTGCCTCGTCGGGCCGAGCGGCTGCGGCAAGTCCACCCTTCTCAACATCGTCGGCGGCTTCGTGCGCGCGACGCGCGGCGAGGTGAAGGTCCAGGGCGATCCGGTGACCGGGCCAGACCCGAGGCGTATTTTTGTTTTCCAGGAGAACGGCGTCTTCCCGTGGCTCACCGTGTGGGAGAATATCGGCTTCGGCGTGCGCAAGAAAAAGGAGGAGGAGCGCACCCGCATCGTGCGGCATTACATCGACATGGTCGGCCTCGGCGGATTCGAGCACGCCTACCCGCGCGAGCTTTCCGGCGGCATGCGCCAGCGGGTGGAGATCGCGCGCGCCCTCGCGGCGAACCCGGACATCATCTACATGGACGAGCCGTTCGGCGCGCTCGACTTCATCACGCGCCTCAAGATGCGGGCCGATCTCGTGCGGATATGGCAGAGCGAAAAAAAGACCATCCTCTTCGTCACGCACGACATCGAGGAAGCCGTGCAGCTCGCCGACCGCGTGCTGGTGATGAGCAGCCGCCCCGCGACCATCAAGGAGGTCATCCCCGTCTCCCTGCCGCGTCCGCGCGACCTCGACTCCGCGGGCTACCTGGAGACGCGCGACCGCATCTTCCATTCGATGGGCATGAGCCTGCGCGTCGGCGGCGACTCCGCCTAGGCGCCCGGAGGCCTGCGCGACAATTTCACCCCGGCCACGAACGCGCAAAAGACGGCGCAGACCCCGAGGGAAGTGTAGTTCTCCGCCATCCGGGGCGAGAAGATGAGCAGGAACCCTCGCCCCTTCACCAGCGCCGAAAAGCTGGAGACGCAGAACGGCATGAGGAAAAGCCGGAAGACCTGCCAGCGCTCCAGCTTGCGCCCGCCCGGCGCGGGGGCGGTGCTGATGACGAGGGCAACGCCGACAATGACCGAGGTGCCCAGCGAGGTGAGCCATAAATTCCGGCTCGGGTCGAAGTATCGGCCCGCAAAAAATGCATACCAGAGGAAGTAACACCACAGTATGACCTTGCCCGCCGGGAGCTTCGCGAAATACCCCATGCCTCTTTGTTTAATCACGGAAGGCGCGAATTACACGGCAGAAGAAAAGGGGGCGGAAGCCCGGCTCAGGGATTGCTCAGAACACACGCGGGACGCCCAGCTAGTCCCGTTTGCGGTTCTTCGCCGATACTGGTATGTAGTAAGGGGTGTCGAAATCCTCCGGCTTTACCCTGCTTGAACTGTGTCTCGCCATCGCCATCGCCGTCATCATCCTTTGCGTCGCGCTGCCGAGCCTGGGGCTGGTTTTCTCCGAACAACGGCTCCGGCGCAGCTTCGATAAGTTCGATGCGCTGGCGGCCCGGGCGCAGGCCCTGAGCATGAGCCAGAGAAAGCCGTGTTTCCTGGTGTGGGACAAAACCGGCGTTACTCTCCGTTCCGAGGACGCGTCGGAGCCGACCGCACCGGCAAGCGCCTCCCACCTGGACCTCGGGCCGAACGAGAAGATCGACCTCCAATTGCCCTCCGCGCTCATCGCGAATCCTCCGAAACGCTGGGTCTTCTGGCCGACCGGGACGTGCGAACCGGCAAACATCCTCTACCGGGGAGACGCCGGGCACTGGATCGCGCGGTACGATCCCCTCACCGTCCGCGGCGCGCTCTCCTTCGAATGAAACGGCGCAAACATTCGCGGCATTCCTTCGCGTTGCTGGAATCGATGTTCGGCGTGGCCATCTTCGCGATCGGCGTCCTCGCCCTCGGCGCGTGCGTGAATAATTGCATGACCGCCGAGCGCGTGAATGCCGAAGACCAGCGGGCGCGCCTCGCCCTTCAGAACGCGATGGCGGGCATCGAATCGGGCGCGGTGGCGGTGAGCGATTCGAGTTCGGAAGAGCTCACGGGCATGTTCACGGGCATCACCCTGCGCGAAACCCGGGCGGCTCTGGATGCCAGGAACGAAAAGGGGCAGGATCTCCCGGGCCTGGCGCGGGTGGACCTGGAGGCCGGGTGGAAATCGGGGACGCGACAGGAGTCCAAGCAACTCTTTTTCTATGTTCTGCGGTAAGGTCGATGCGGAGGCCGCGGCGGGGCCTGGGCGAAAGGCATTCACCCTTCTGGAGGTGATGCTCGCGGTATGGATCATCGGCCTCATCGCGGTCAGCATGTTCCGCTTCGTGAACATCAATCTGCAAGCCGTGCGCGTCTCGACCGACCGCGGCGCGCGCCAGGAGTCGCTCCGCGCGCTCACGGCGCTCGTCCAGGGGCAGTTGAACGGCCTTGCGCCCCTGCTCCAGGGCGCGTTGATGGGGGATGCGCACACTTTCCAGAGCGTCCCGAGTGACGAACTCCACTGGAAATGCGAGGCCGGCAACGGCCTGCTCACGGCCAACGCGGCGGGCGAATACCAGGTGACCCTCACGGTGCGCCGCGACACGCAGGCCGGGAAGTCCTGGCTCAGTCTCCGCCGGGAAGTCGCCAACCCAGATCTAACGCTAAACCTCGGAGACAATAATGTAACGGGCGACCTCGCCGATCCCAACGCCCCGCCGAACTGGGTGAACCTCATGGACCGCGTCGATGGGATCGAGTTCCGCTATTTCGATGCACGCCAAAAATCCTGGGTGGATCGCTGGACGGACGCGGCGACACGGCCCGCGCTCGTCCGGATGCGCCTCTGGCAGGACAGGAACCCCGTGCCGTATGAAGCGGAGCTCTCCGTGCCGCAGACCCAGGCAGCGCCCCCTTCCGCATGAAACACAGGGCAAACGCGGGCTCGACCCTTCTCCTCTCGCTTTGGACGCTCGTGGTGCTTTCAGCGGTCATCCTGGCGTGGGCGAAGACCATCGACCAGGAGATCGGCGTCAGCCGCGAGACGAACTTCGGCATGGTCGCGAGAGCCATGGCGCATTCCGGCGCGGCCGTGGCCCTGCACCCGCTCGTCTCCGCGCGGACGGCGCTCCTCGCGAGAAGCTTCGGCGACCGCGGTTACCGCGCGACGCTCACCGGCGAGGGCGGAAAGCTGAACCTGAACTGGCTGTTGCAGGGCGAGGACCCGAACCGCATCTCCCTCCTGCGCCAATACCTTGAAGACCGCGGCCTCACCCTGGAACAGACCGACTCGCTCGTGGACTCGCTGCTCGACTGGGTCGGCCCCGCCGGGCTGAAACACCTCAACGGCGCCCCGGTTTTTCCCGGCTACTCGCCCGCGCACCGGCCCTTTGCGAGCGTGGACGAAGTCCGCCTTGTGCGGGGGGCGAGCCCGCTCACCGCGCTCCCCGACTGGCAGGACGACTTCACCCTTTACAGCCTCGGGCCGGTCGATCTCGCCGCCGCGCCTTTGCGGGTGCTGCGCGTTCTGCCTGGCATGGGCGAGGATCGCGCCAGGCTGCTCCTGGAGGTGCGCCAGGGCCCGGACGGCATCGACGGCACGCCCGACGACCACGTTTTCTCGGGCATGCCCGAGGTCATGTCCGTGCTTGGATTGAACCAGACCCAATTCGCGGAGATGGCCGGCCTGGTTGGATTGAACGACCCCACCACGCGCATCCGCAGCGTCGGCTGGGAAGGCAAAGTGAGCAGGAACCTCGACGTCGTCGCCCGCAGGACGGGCACGCCTCCGGTAATCTTCTTGTGGCAAGAACTGTAACCCCCGTCCGAAAAGCGGCCTTCTCGCTCCTGAGCCCCGGCGCGCGCGGCTGGCGCGTGAACACCCCGGGCGCGGTCAACGGCTCTGGCATGCGCACCGTCAACACCCTCGGCGAGGCGGTCGCGGCCGTGGCGCCCGGCCAGGAAATCCACCTCGCGCTCCCGTCGGACGCCGCGCTCCTCGCGCGCCTGAAATTCCCGGCGACCGACCGCGGGGAACTCGGAGGCATGGTGCGCCTGCAACTGGAGAAGACGCTCCCGTACGGCGCGGATGAGGTCACCAGCGATTTCGATATCGTCGAGAGCACGGGCCGCGACTCCATCCTCGTCGCGACCGCCGTCAACACCGCCCGGCTCAACGCCCTGTGCCAGCCGCTGCGCGACTCCGCGCGCCTGCCGTCGAAGGTCACCCTGTTCGTCATGCACGTCGCCGCAACCTGCCCGAGGGACGAGACCGTCTTCCTCGTTTACATGGAAGGCGGCCGGGTCGTCGCCGCCATCTGCGAAAAGGCAAAGCCCGTCTGCGTCCAGACGATGGCCGGCCCGGGCGCGCTCCCGCAGGCGCTCCCGCAGTTGCTCATGAGCGCCGAGCTGCAAGGCGTGCCCACGGAGATCTCGCTGGTGCGCCTGGACAAGGCTTGCGGCGAACTCGAAGTGCCGCTCCGCGAATTCTTCGGCGCCCCCGTCGAGCTCTTCTCGCCCGATGAACTTTCACGCCAGCCGGCCGCGCACGCCCCGCGCACGGATCTGCTTCCAGCCGCCTGGCGCAAGGAGCGCCACCGGCTCACGCGCGCAGCCCGCGTAAAGAAGCGGCTCTTCCTCGCCGGCGCGATCTACGGCTCCCTCTTTCTCCTGGCGGGCATCTACCTCGCAGCGATGGGAGCGCGCGTCCGGTCGCTGGATCAAAAGCTCGAGGCGCTCCGGCCGCAGCTGGCATTCGTGCAGGCGCGGCAGAGCCGCTGGGACACACTGGGCCCGGCCATCGACCCGTCGCGGTTCGTCGTGGAACTGCTCTTCCAGATCGACCGGTGCCTGCCTTCACCCAGCGTGCGCGTGACCTCCTTCCAGGAATCCGGGACGGAGCTCGCCATCGAGTGCGAGGCGCCCACCCCGGCGATGGCGATCAAATTCGGCGAGGCGCTCAAGGCGAACGGGGCGCTCTCCCGCTACAAGTTCGACATCAGCGCGCCGCGCATCCTCGGGAACGACCACGCGCAAATCCGGATCAACGGCGCCCTATGAACGGCTGGTTTAAAAAGATGACCCCGAGGGAACGCTGGCTGGCCGCGGCCGTGGCCGGCGTCCTCTTCCTCATCCTGAACGTGTTCGCGCTCAAGCTCTTCCTTACGAAACAGGCCGGGCTGCGGTCGGACCTCGCTTCCAAGCGACTCCAGTGGACGGCGCTCGAGACCCTCTCCGCGCAGCGCGAGCTCTGGACGAAGCGGGACGCGTGGCTCCAGGCCCGCCAGCCGACGCTGCAAGGGAGCAGGGAGATGGCCGGCGTGGAGTTGCTCGAGCAGGTGAAAGCCATAGCCAAACAGAGCGACGTTGCCATCGTGAACCCGTCGATCGGGGCGCAGGAAAATACTTCCGCCTATCAGGGGACGCCCGTCACGATGGAGACCAAGAGCTCGTGGTCGTCGTTAATCCGGTTCCTCGGAGCGTTGCAGGCGCCCGAGAGCTTCAATGCCGTCGAAAGCGCCGAACTCAAGATCGACCCGGAGGACGCGGCCTCCATGCGCGGGACGTTCACCGTCGCGAAGTGGTATGCGCCCCCGGCGGAGTGAAGCGCCGAAGCGTCCCCCCGGCTATTGCAACACACTCACCCGGTAGAACGCGGCGTTCCGCGCGAGCGCGTTCGTATTGGTCACCTGCAGCGCGCTTCCCGTTCCCGCGATCTGGTCCGCGAGGGTCGTCCACGAGCCGGGCGCGAGATTCGCGCTCTGCTCGACCCGGTAGGTGTGCCCGGAGGCGCTCGGAAAACAGACGATACAGTCCGCGCCGCTGCGCGAAACGGCGGCGCTGAGGGTGACGTTTATCGTCGCCGCGTCGTAGGCCACCGCGTGAACGCCGTCCGCCGCGCTCAAGAGGAGCGTATAGACGCCGGGGAGGCTGAATACCGCGTTCGTGGACGCCTGCGCCGAATTCCCAAAGGAGACGGACCCCGGGCCGGAGACCAGCTTCCATTGCACCGCCGGAACAGCACCCCCGCCCGTCACCACTCCCGGGAGCGAGGCCGCCGCGCCGAACGGGATCGACTGGTCGCCACCCGCGCTCGCGACCGGCGCGCCCGGAGAGCGGGGCCCCTGGTTCGTCCCGGTGGACTGTACCACTTCGAAACTGCTGATGGCGATGGACGAAATATGGGCGAAGGCGTTCGCCGGGAAGCGGTCGTCCGGGCAGACGGAGAACGAGAGGAACCCCCCGTTATCCGCCACGAGGCCGCCGTATTTTTTCAGGCCGAGGCAGACGGCCTTTTCCTCGACCGCCCAGGAAGCGGGGATGTTGAAACTCGCTTTCAGCCGCAGGCGCTGGCCCATCGCCGGGACGTTCGGGTTGCTGGTCTTGTTGACCGAAGCCTGGTGGGTCGCCGGGTAGATCGGCCCCAGCCGCGTCGCTTTCACCACCAGCCTCACCGCGTGCTCCACCATGCCGCGTTCGCACTCGTCGTAACGCACGAGCGCGGGGAACATCGGCAGGCCGGCGGCGTCGGCGGAGGTCAATCCCGCCTGGCGCAGCGTGTTCGAGCTGAGGTCGAACTTCGCGCCATTGGACGCCTGCCACGAGCCGCTCGCTAGGAGCGTCTCCCAGGTCTCCCAGATGAAGTTCGCGCCCGGCTTCACGATGATCGCGTGCCGGTCGCCGCCGTCGTTGTTCACATCCTGCTGCCATTGCGACACGGTCAGTGTCCCCGTTCCCACCGGCCACGTCTCGACCGGCAGGTTCTGCGGGATCGGGTACAGCCCGTTGGGGAAAACGCCGCCATCAAGGTCGGAGTCGCGCGGGTATTGGAAAAAGTAGATGGACTGCACCGGCTGGGAGTCGGGCACGAGCACATAATTCATCTCGAAAAAGGCGCGCAGGGTCCCCCGGTTCGAGGCGAGATCGCTCGTGATCCGCGCGATCATCGACCCGGAATTTACGAGCACCGGCAGGCGCGAGACATCCTCGTTCCACGGGCTCGTGACGGGCATGATCTGCATCGCGGCGACCACGGCATCCGCCTGCGGCGTGTTGAAGAGGATCGGCTGGGTGACGCCCGGCGCGGGCCCAAGGAGGCGTCCCTCCTGGTTGATCCGCTGCCCGGCAAACGCCGCCGCGGCGACGGAAAGCAATGCGAGCCCGGGGAGAAGCCTCATCCCCGTCACATTCGGCCAAAGCCGCCCGCGCGCAAGCGGCCCCCGCGGGCTCAGGCCAGCACGGCCTCGATGAGGAACGGCCCGGGCTCGACCAGCGGCGGCGCGCCGGGGGAGAAGTCGCGCCCGTCCAGCTTCGCCGATGCGAGCGCGACGCCGTGGAAGACGAGCCGGAACGCCTTCCGGGCGAACTCGGGAAAGCCCTGGCCGGTGACCTTCCCTTCCAGCTCCACCTTCAACCCGGCGCGCCGGACGGTGAATTCCGTCCGGAAAAAGGCCCCCCGCCTGTGGGCGGTGGTGAGCCCGTCGTCCTCGTGCAGCCAGGATGTCCATACGCCGTCTTCGCCCGGCAGGAAGAGGTGCAGCTCCACGGCCTCGGGCCGGTACCCCATGGTGGAAGGCGGCGCTTCCGCCCACATCGGCACGACGGCCCCGCCGCACGCGAAGAGGGGTATGCGCTCCATGGGCGTGGGCGTGAGCATCCAGCGCTTGCCCGCGAAGACCTCTCCCGTATGCCAGTCGTGCCAGTGACCCGCGGGCAGGTAAACCTGGCGCCCCGTCTGGCCCGGATGGAACACCGGGGCGACCAGGAGGTGTTCGCCCAGCAGGTATTCGTCGTCAATGTCCCGCACGGTGCGGTCCGTTTGGAAATCGAAGACCAGCGGGCGCTGCACAGGGAACCCGGTCTCGGAAGCGAGCATGAACTGGGTGTAGAGATACGGCATGAGCCGGTAGCGCAGCTCGATCGCCTCGCGGCAGAGGGTCTCGACCGCGTCGCCGTAAACCCACGGGTACTGGTCGCTCTGGTTCCCGCTATTGTGGTTCCGGCAGAAGGGCGAGAGCGCCCCGGCCTGGTACCAGCGCACGAGGAGCTCGGCGTTGCTCTCCCCCATGAAGCCGCCGATGTCCGCGCCGACGAAAGGCTGGCCGGAGACGCCGAACCCGAGGGCCATCGGCACCGAGAGCCAGAGGTGATCCCACCGGCTCTCGTTATCCCCCATCCAGTTCGCCGCGTACCGCTGGATGCCCGCGAACCCCGCGCGCGAGAGGATGAAGGGCCGGGTCTCCGGCATCGCCTCCAGCAAGCCCTCGGAGGTGCCCATCGCCATCAGGAGCGCATACTGGTTGTGAAAGCGGGCGTGCGAATGCGCGCCGCGGCCAAAGAGCATCGCCTCCGGCGGAATCTCGCCCGTCGCCGGCTCGTTCATGTCGTTCCAGATTCCCGCGACGCCGCTGCGCACGTGCTCCGCGTTCAGCCGGCCCCACCAGAGGCGCGTCTCGGCGAGCGTGAAGTCCGGGAACGCCGTGCGCCCCGGCCACACCTCGCCGATGTACGGGGTGCCGCCCTCCGTCTGGCAGAGAAGGCCGTCCCGGTGGGCCTCGTCGAAGACCCGGTAGCCGTGTTCCTGTTTCACGCCGGGGTCGATGATGGTCACGACGCGGAACCCCTCGGCGGAGAGCTTTTGGAGCATGCCCGCAGCGTCCGGGAAGCGCTCCCGGTTCCACGTGAAGACGCGGTAGCCGTCCATGTAGTCGATATCCAGCCAGATGACTTCGCACGGGAACCGGCGGCGGCGATGCGTCAACGCCAGTTGCGAGACGGTGGCCTCCGTGTACGCGAACCAGCGGCACTGGTGGTAGCCCAGCGCCCATAAGGGGGGCGCTTGCATCCTTCCCGTCAACCACGTGTAGTCCGCGAGGATGTCCTGCATGCGCGGCCCGCAAAAGACGTACTCCGTATATTGCCCGCCCGCGAAGTGGACGCGATATTCCGTGTGCCCGGTGAAATCAAAGTGCCCGCGGTAGCCATTATCGACGAAGAATCCTCCCATCGCCGTGCCCGCGCCCGGCGGCCTCGGTTTCTCCTCCGGCAGCGTCTTTTTCCAATAGGCCGGTTCGGCAGGTTCATCCTGCGGCTTCGGCATGTGGTAGAAGAACGGGATGGAGACGTAGTAGGGGTCGAACTCCGTGCTCTTGTTGTCCGCGCGCGGGTCGGAGGGGTCGTAGTCCCTGGCGACCTCGGCGGCGGCGAAGTCGTTCCGCACATCGGTATTCCAAAGCGTGTACGAGCGGCCTTTGCGATTGAACGGCCCGGTCTTTTCGCCCAAGCCGAAGATGGCGTCCTCGCGATGGCAGCGGCGTACCATGAGGAACTCGTCGTTGAGCGTGCCGTATGCCAGCGTGTTCCCCTGCAGGTCCAGCGCGCTTTCAAAGACCAACGAGCCGTCTGCGCGCAGGACCCGGATGCGAAACGGATCCTTCTCGATCTTCAACGAGGCTTTCGCCGTCGAGAGCGTCACCCGCGCGTCGGTCTCCTCCACGGTGAAGGCCGGAGCGGGCTCCGCGAGGTCGGCGCATACCGCGAAGGTCGGCGCCTCGTCGAAGACGCGGTTCCGGCTGATCTTCAGGCGAAACACGTCCTCGCGGATCACCTCGACCCGGAGCAGCTCGCGGAAGTCCGGATCGACCTCAACCAGCAAGCCGCGTTCGATGCGGCTGACGCCGGTGACCCGCCCGAACCAGTGGAAATATTTCGGATCGAACGGGTGCGGAGTTTTCTGGCTGGACTTGAGGAAGCTCTCGATCATGCCTCGGAGGATTCGGCTGCGAACACCATCGCGGATTCGCCGGGCAGACGCCAGCCTTCCTCCTCGGTTTCCACAGGGGGCGTTCCTCCGCCTCCGTAGAGCGGCTCCTCGCTGGACCAGATGAGCCTCCAGCGCGATCCCTCCGGGGGCGCGAGCAGCGGCTCGGGCGCGACGCGCAGAGGCAGGTCGCGGCCGAGATTCACCACCACGAGGCGATCCCAGCGCCCCTCGCCTCCGCCGAAGAACCGCAGCACGAATGCCGAGGCCCCGAGCACCGCGCCGTCCAGGCCGTTCTCCGCCTGCGCCGCGAATACCGGGTCCTCCCGCCGCAGTGCGAGCAGGTCCCGGTGCAGCGCGTACGCCCCCGCGTGGCTCTCGCGCTCCGAGAAATCCAGTCGCGCGCGGGCGAATGTCTCCGCTTTCTCGGGCGCCGCGAGCCTCTCCCGCATCTCCGGCGCGGCGATGCTCGGGAACTGGCACAGGAACTCCCTGCGGCCCTTCGCCACCAGCGGGCGCAACTCTTCGTTGCTGTCGCAGAAATAGAGGAACGGCGTCGAGGCGGCAAACTCCTGCCCCTGGAACAGCATCGGAGTGCCCGGCAGCAGGAGCAGCAGCGCCGTCATCGCGCGATACCGCGCCCGGGCTCGTCAAGGCGTGCGCGCGCAAACCGCGCCCGCTGTTCGCGATCTGGTCGTGGTTCTGGATGAAGTTCACGAACGCCGCCGCGTGCAGGCCGCGGGTGGGAGTGCCGCGCCTTTTCTTTTGCCACCCGTAACGCTGCCCCTGGTAGAGATAGCCGCGCTTCGCCGCCGAGATGAACTCCTGCGGCGCCCCGAGGTAGTCGTGGTAATACGCCTCGTTGCGCCCGGTGAGCGCGACCATCGCGCTATGGTGGAAATCGTCGTTCCACAGCGCATCCAGGCCGTAACCGCCCTGCGACGGCGGGCGCACCAGCCGGGTTTCCTGCGGCTCGTTCTCCCCGATCAAGAGCAACCCCCGCCCGCCGTGCCGCTTCCCGCGCGCGCCGGGCGATGACTGCCAAGGATGTGCTCGGCCGAGCTGTCGAAGATCGACTGCGTGGCATCGACCCGAAATCCGTCGAAATGGAATTCCTCGATCCAGTAGGCCGCGTTCCCGGCGATGAACTCGCGCACCGGGCCGGAGTTCTCGCCGTCGAGATTGAACGGCAGCCCCCATTCCGACCGGGTAACGGTCGGTGAAATAGTCGGCTGAAAAATGCCCGAGATAATTCCCGTCCGCCCCGGCATGATTGTAAACGACGTCGAGGATCACCCCGATCGCCCGCGGCATGGGCGGCATCGACAAACGCGCGGAGATCGTCCGGGGCCCCGTACAGGCGGGTCGGCGCCCAGAAATCGACCACGTCGTAACCCCAGCCGAAATTCGCCCGCGAAATCGCCGATCGGCATCATCTCGATGACCGTGATCCCGAGTTCCGCCAAGGCCGGAAGCTCGCGCGCCGCAGCGGCCCACGACCCTTCTTTCGTAAAGGTGCCGACGTGCATCTCATAGACGACCTGGCGCGCCGGCTCCAGGCCGCGCCAGGTCGCGGTCCGCCCAGCGGAACGCCGCGGGGTCGATCACCTGCGAAAAGCCGTGGACTCCCTGCGGTTGATAGCGCGAGGTGGGGTCCGGCAGCGGCCGCACCGCTCCATCCAGCCGGTAGGCATAGAGGGCGCCGGGCCCTGCCTCGATGGCGCCGGAAAAATATCCGCCGCCCTCCGGGGCGAGCTGCGTTCCGATCTCCCGGCCGCCGCGCAGGGTCACCACTTCGACCCTGCGGGCCTTCGGCGCCCAAACCCGCGCGGACGCCTCGCCAAGGCCGGTCACTTCCACCCCGACGGGACAACGCCTCTTCCGGGAGCCTTCCGCCCCGGCTGGACGAACGCCGCCTTCGGGAATGGATTTTTCCGGGTCGATAGGGTGCTCCTGCATGCGCGCTTCTTCGCTACGGATCGCGGATGCCGACCGGTTGTATCGCCCTCGTAACACGAACCCGGGATTTTGCGCCGCCGGCAGCGGGCACCCTTTATTCTCCGATGATCTTGACCAGCGCACGCTTGCGGCGGCCGCCATCGAACTCGCCGTAGAAAATCTGTTCCCACGGCCCGAAGTCGAGTTTCCCCTGGGTGATGGCAACGACGACTTCGCGGCCCATGATCTGCCGTTTCAGGTGGGCGTCCGCGTTGTCTTCGCCCGTCCGGTTGTGGTGGTATTGCCGGGTCGGCTCGTGCGGGGCCAGCCTTTCCAGCCAGGCTTCGTAATCGTGGTGGAGGCCGCTCTCGTTGTCGTTGATGAACACGGACGCGGTGATGTGCATCGCGTTTACCAGGCAGAGGCCCTCGCGGACGCCGCTCTTCCCGACGAGCTCCTCGACGACCGGCGTGATGTTCACGAACCCCCGCCGGCCCGGCACCTCAAACCAGAGATGTTCGGTGAGCGATTTCATCCCCCCGCGCGGCGCGCAGCCCGCGTTCGGTTGTCACTTGACTTCCAGTCTTCCCGCCACATCCTTCGACCAATAGATACGGGGATCAACGCGGTGGCCACCCAAATCCAGCCGCCAGCACCCCGCGCGCGTCGTGAAGGCGGATTACCGGCAGCAACTTTATTCGGGCTACTCCGCGCATTTCGCGGAGGCGAAATCGTATGCGCCGGAGATCCGAATACCGGCAGTACGAGCAATGTTACCGCCGCCTGCCGCAATCCCCGGGCGCCCGCATCCTCGATGCGGGCTGCGGAAAAGGAGAATGGCTGAACTGGCTTCACGCCAAAGGCTACACCGACCTTTGGGGCTTCGATCTCAGCCCTTCGGACCTCGAGGCGGCGCGCGGGAACGCCGCGCTCCACATCGAGGAGGGCGACGCCGCCGCGCTCTTGCAGGGGAGGTCGTTCGATCTCATTCATGTGAAAGACCTCATCGAGCATCTCACTCCCGCCGAGGTGCTCGAGTTCCCTGGGCGCCTGCCGGCAGGCGCTCAACCCCGGGGGCGAGCTCTGGATTCTCACCTTCAACGCCCAAAGCCCTTTTGCGGCGGCCACCATGCGGGGAGACTTCACGCACCAGGTCGGGTTCACACCTTCGAGCATGGCGCAGGTACTCACGGCGTGCGGTCTCGCGCCTGTGGAGGTGCGCGGCATCCACATCACCCCGCCCACGGCAAACGGGTTCCTGCGCAAGATCATCTGGAAAATGTGCACGCCCGCCTTTCGCCTGCTGCTGAAAGCGCGGCACGGGGCCGGCGGCCACCGACCCGGCATCGACCTTCACTCGACGGACCCGGACCTCTTCGCCGTAGCGCGCGCGAAGTGAGCCGGGGCGTTCCTTTTGACGGACTCCTGACGTTCTGCGCAGCGGGAAGCGAAATCTACTTCACAGGGACGGTAGCCAGCGCGACAAAGCGGTCGCCCGCGCCATAGTACATGAGCCATTGGCCTTCGTGCGCGATGATGCAATTCATCCAGAGGCAGTTCTTGTTCTGGCCGCTCTCATAGTTTTCCTGCGGTTTCATGATGCAATCGTCCAACTGCTCCACCTTCTTCGTAAGATCGGCCTTCGAAAAAAGCACCTCCGAGATGGCGTAGAACCATTTGCCCTTCCCATTCAAAGTCCCGGCGATGAAGAGCACGACATTGTCCGGTTGCGCCTTGGAAAAGTCCGTGACAGCCACGCACGGTTCATACGGCCCCACCCAACCCTTCGGGAGTTTCATATCGATCCGCGTGATCGGCCCCCAATGCACCAGGTCTTCGGAATAAACCACGCCAAACCCCGAGTTGCCGACGAACATCGCGAATTTGCCATTGATCCTGGCCGGCGCCCCGTTCGCGTCGCAGACCATGGCGCCGTTCTTCGTGCGGCCCACGACGATACCCAGCTTTTTCCAGATCGTCCCGTCGGTGGAAGTCGCCTCGCAGAGAGCGATGCCTCCGCCCCGTTTCTTTGCAGGAGTCGCCCCGGGGGTCGCGGCGCCGGCCGCGGCCTTGCCCGGGGTGTTATCCGGCAGATTGTTGCCCGTATAAAAGGCGTAATAGGTATCCTGGTAGTGGAAGAAGCGGGCGTCCTCGCAGCCGTAGTTTTGTTCGAACGCCTCCGTCGAGTCGATCAACGGCTCCGGGTTGGAGGTAAAGGTCACGCCATCCGGGCTCTCGGCGTAACCGACTTTCGAAGGCCACCCCCTTCCCTGCGCCCGATAGAGCATGCGGAATTTCCCCTGGTCGAAAAGCACCCCGGGGTTGAATGTGTTTTTCGATTCCCACCCGGTTCCCTGCGGCGAAAGAATGGGGTTTTTCCCGTATCTCTGAAAAGGACCGATGGCCCATGCCGGCCAGTTACCGGCTGGATCGACGGTAAAACGCAGAGGTGCCCGACGTAGTGGCTTCGCCGGTCGCGGGGATCGCCTTGATGAACCAATGGTGCGGCCCCACGGAGAGCGGTTGAGCCGCGCCGAAGTGTGAGACGGGGATGGGCGCGGCCGGAACGTCGCCCACTTTGGCATCGTCTATATAGACGTTGTACTTTTGGGCGCCCGGGCTCGAGTTCCAGAAAAACAAGGGTCGGGTGACCTCGAAATGATCGTCCGCCTTTGGCGAACAGAGTTCCAAGGCCACTGGATCGGCGTATGCGGGAAACGGAAGGGCGGGCGAGAGGGCCGCGCCGACCAGGAGGGGAACGAGGTGTCTGCGGAGATAGATTGGACTCATAATGAAAGTGCGAACTCCGGGATCGTAATCCAATTCGCAGGAACCGGCGGGGCAACCCGGATGTTGAAGGGAACCTCGATGCTGAATCAAAATCATTCGGGCGGCAACGCTTTTCGCGGCCCCGCCCGCCTGGAGTCACCGCCCGGTCATCACATGATGACAAGTCTACCTCGCCCTCTCTCATTACACGATTATTTCGAGCCGAGAAAGTGAATGATCGTGGCGGAAGTCGGCGCCACCTGGATGGTCGGGGTTTGAGTCGACCCGGTCTCCGCGGCTTTCCATTGGCCACTCCAAACGCCTTCCGCGTCGATCGGCGCGCCGCCGAGCGTAATGTCCGTTTGGGCGGTGATGTCGTTGGTTTTTTGCAATAAATCCATCCGCTGCGCTCCGCTGGCGCCGACGCCCTTCGGCAATCGCAACGAAACCGAAAGCGGCTCGGCCTTGTCGGCGAAAGTCTTGTTGATCAGCGTCGCGTAAACGGACCCGTCATCGGCCCGATAGAAGTAGGCCGTGAAAGTATGCTCTAAAGTTGTCGCAACCGAGAACGTCCAGCGGTCGTCCCATTGCGCCCTGTGTGAAGGCCAAATAGCCGTAGGAGGGCGGCATGATTTCGAGGCCTTGTCCATCGGCCTTAAGACGAAAAGCCGTGTAATTCGACTTGGCCGCTTCCCCGGTGTGATAATTCAGCCCGAGGATGCGGCGGGCGGCCCACCAATGGGTGGCATCGAGCGCCCAGAGGGACGCCGTATAGGAATCGCTGATACCCTTCGCGCCTCCGTGAAAGCAGTTATTCAACTCGTCGATCCGGTAGGGGATGCCCTTCGCCATCAACTTGCTCCCGACGGCGGAGTAAGCTTTCTCGAATCTGGTCTCGGCCGCATCGGAAAGAAAACGGGCCCGGTTTGCGGCCAAGTTCTTCTCGGCGTCGCGGCTGTTGCCCATGACATAATAGTGGTCGCTGATCATCGCCATGTGTCCTCCGGGAACCATGGCGTCGGCCAGTCTCTCGGGGAAAAGGTTCCTGTCTCCCGAGAAGACGCTCGGTCCGTCGAACATCGCCTGCGGTACCGCTTTGATGATCGCGTCGTAAAAGGGTTTCCAATTTGCGAAATAGGTCTCAAACGTCTTGTCATAAGCATTCGGCTCGTTGCCAATTGAAAAACAATCGAGCGCATCGGCGTCATGCGCGGCGATATAGGCCGCCAGGCGTGCGGCCTCGGCGGGATCGCCGTTTTGCAGTCGGAAGGAGTAGATCACTTTCACCCCGGCAGCCCGGGCAAAGGCAAAAAGAGGGTCGATGTCCTTTTCCTGCGGCACAGGGATTTTTGGATTGTCCACCGCCGCGGCGCCGACGCGCAGGCTCTTGATTTTCAGCGTGTGGAAGACGTTCAGCAAAGCCTGGTCTTTGGCATCGAAGTAGTATTTTCCGTTCTTGGGCAGGAGAGCCGACATCTCGTAGCTCAACCCCATGAAAAGGGGAGAGACCCTGCTGCCGGAACCGTGATCGGTGATGGTGACCGTCGCGCGAGCCGGTGCGGACTGAGCCGATCCGGAGCCAGGACTAAGTAAACCAAAGCTCAGCGCGAGGAGAAGCGGTGCGCGCCATGTAATTCTGTAGCCGGGAGATAAGTTCATAGAAAGTGAAAAAGCCATTTTGTCAGGGCTCTCGAGGATTTGAAAATGATAACTACAACGAATTATCGCGAGCCGATCCCGTCAGCCCCGACTGCGTTGATCGTAACTGCGCCCGCCGTTAAGCCGGGCGCCGTGGCTGTAATCGCGATGGGGCCAGCGGCGGCGGTCGCTCGGACAATAGCGACGCAGGTTCCTTGAAAAGCCTTCCGTTGCGAAACTTGGAACGGTTCGTGGCTGGCCAAGTCGCCGGAATCAACGGCGGCAATCACCCCTGGGCCCGAGGTCGAAAAGTTAATCTCATCGGCAGCCGAAGGAACGCGCACGCCGTTGGAATCGACCACGGTCGCCCGCACGTAGCAGATATCGTCCCAGTCCGGCGCAAGATTATTGCGATCTGTCTCGAGCAGTATCTTCGATCCAAGTCCCGCCGTTTGAAGAACCTGTGTGGCGACTTCCTTTCCGCCATTTCTTGCAGACGCCTTTAGCGTGCCAGGCGCGTACGTGACCGTCCAGAGACGGGGAGCATCATCCGCGGGACGCTGCTGGGAACCGAGGGAGGTTCCATTGAGGAACAGCTCCACCTCGTCGCAATTACTGTAAACCTCGACTTTTTCCTCGTGTGGACTCGAATTAGCGGGCGACCAATCGGAAGAGCGGAGAGCAAACTTCTGCGGCTCCCCCGCCTGATTGCCGGTTCCTTGATTTCCGCCATCGCGGACAATGCAAACCATGGGTTTGCCATCCCACCAGCTCTGCCGTTGGAAGGCCAGAGGCCGGGGCTCACCGGTTCGGTCGAGCAACCCGTCCTTGGCTCCCACGGCGGGCCACTTGTGAGCCTCACCCAGATAATCGATGCCCGTCCAAAGAAATTCCCCCGAAAAGTCGGGATGGTCACGCATGACAATCCAGTCCTTCAGACCGTGACCGAATTCCGTCCCCACGATTTTACGAACAGGGTTAGCTTTCCGCGCATCTAAAAGCTCGCTGGCGCGATAATTTTCACCGATGACGTCGAGCATATCCGCTAGCCCATCCGTGTAGTCATGGCTCGGGCTGGCGCGGAACAAAGCCTGCGTCACGGGCCGGGTCGGGTCATTTTGGTGGAACGCGGTAACCAGCCCTTTAAGAATGCCCTTGGCCACATCGGCCTGGGGAGTGTCGCGAATTTCATTCCCCGCGCTATAAAGGATAATGCTTGGGTGGTTGCGGTCTCGGCGCACTGTATCCGTCAGGTCCTGGATCGACCACTCGTCGAAATACAGGTGATAGTCGCCAGGCCTTTTGGGCGATCTCCAGCAGTCGAACATTTCATCCATAACGAGCAATCCCAGACGATCACACACATCGAGGAACTCCGGCGCCGGAGGATTGTGACTTGTGCGAATAGCGTTCACTCCCAAGTTTTTTAAACTGGCGAGACGTATCTCCCAAACGCTTTTTGGCACAGCGCTTCCCAGTGCCCCGGCGTCGTTGTGCAGGCAGACTCCCTTAAGCTTCCAATTTTTACCGTTGAGCCAGAAACCGGTGGCGGCATCAAAGTGAAATTCACGAATCCCAAGGGACGTCGTTTCATCATCAAGCGTGGCGCCGTCCTTCTGAACTTGGCTTACAAGATGGTAAAGCACCGGGTGACGGAGGTCCCACACATCTGGATTTGCAACCGGAACGTCCTGCTCAAAATCAACCAGATGACCAGCCTCCACGGATTGATTGGCCTGGACGCTCTTTACCGCATGACCAGACGGATCGAGCAGCGTCAAATGTACCGTAATTTCCTGAGCGGAATTGGACTGGTTAACCACCCTGCTCTGCACATGGACCGTCGCGCTCGCCGCGCTCACGTTCGGTGTGGTGACAAAAGTTCCCCAGTGGTCAAGATGCACCGGATCACTCACCACCAGCCGGACATGACGATAAATACCCGCTCCGGAATACCAGCGGGAAGCGGGCTGAACCGAATTATCGACCCGCACGGCGAGCACATTCGGCGCGTTGTCACCGAAAGTGAGATGTCCCGTCAGCTCATAGCGGAAGCTGACATATCCATAAGGCCGCTTACCGAGATGAAAGCCATTGATCCAGACATCGCTGTTCGCCATCACGCCGTCGAAATCAATGAAGAGGCGCTTTTGAGTATCACCGCTCGGCAAAACAAAATGTTTGCGGTACCAACCGACTCCCGCAGGTAAAAACCCACCGCTACTCCCAGTGGGATTCTTCTCGTCAAACGGCCCTTCGATGCTCCAATCATGGGGCACGCTCAGCGGCCGCCAGGAAGAATCGTCAAAACCGGGTTCCTCGGCGCCTTTGGCGTCATCCTTCAGAAATTCCCAACCTGGATCAAAGGAAATAGTAGTTCGTGCCGCGCCGGGAACGTCCGCCGGCCCCTCGGCGAAAGCCGTCACGACGGAAAGGGATAAAGCTACGATCCAGGCAGTGCGCTGGGCGCGTGTCATTAAATTATCCTCGTTTTAGACGGTTTTGGACTATCATTTATTCATCGTTCTACCGCTATCGCAGCCATCTATAAACCCTAAACTTCAGAGTCTTTTTGATTCCTAGTCGAGCTAGTCTCAGCGCGCCCAATACCATTGTTTTGTGGCTAAAAGTATATCATTCGTATTGGTCACGAATTGCCTTGCGCAAGATGCCACCACATTACCAGCCATCGTTGGCGTGAAGGTTTGTGTTGCCGTTGGGCTCGTGGCTCCTTACGCCAAAACCTATGAGTCGGGCATAATAGCCACCGGCCGCTCTGCTCTTGTCTGCCGGCGAAAATACTTTATAAGGAGGGCTGTGGAGCCCCCATTCTCGCCCTCTGCGCACCCCTTTTGAAAGCCGCCTTTCTGATCCTCCCGGCTCTCCTCGCGCCCGTGCTCTCCTCGAATTCGGCTCCCATCGCATCGCCCACGGCAATCGCAGCGCCAGCTCCCATCCCCAAGCCGGCGCCTTTTTCGATGCGGGCATGAACCAGCCATCGCGCATCCCGCAAACATGTGGCGTACCACCCGGTGATATTGGGGGTAATTGGGGCAGGATAAAGTGGAAATGGCTTTCGAGGAGCCCAACGAGCCGTGAGTGAAGATTCTTTGTTGCCCTGAGCCGGGACAATGATTCACCATTGAATATCGTGGCTCTAAAAGTATTCATTGCTCGCAAGACGAAGCAGCCCCCGTCATCGACTTTTTGCGTATGGTATCTATTTTCAGCTTTCTTTTGGGCCTCTACTCTGTGGGCCGTCCAAGCCCAGGAAAATGACGTTGTCTCCATGGGGGGTGGGTCGTGGAAGCTTGCGCCGCAGGCCGAAGTCGCGAAGACGGGCGAGCAAATCTCAATGGCGGGCTTTCCGACGGACAACTGGCTGACCGCACAGGTCCCGGGAACGGTTTTCGGTTCCTATGTTCTAGCCGGGAAAGAGCAGGATCCCAACTACGGCGATACCATTTCCCATGTCGACCTTTCCAAATACGACCGCAATTTTTGGTACCGAACCGACTTTACGGTTCCCGGAAATTATACGAGCAGACGGATTTGGCTGAACCTGGACGGGGTTAATCGGGATGCCGATATCTACGTCAACGGAAAGCGGGTCGGATCGATGCATGGCTTTTTCCAACGCGGTCGCTTTGACATCACTTCTTTGGTTCAAGTGGGCGGGAAGAATTCTCTGGCCGTGCTGGATTACCTCCCGCCGCCCAATCTTGCCAAAAAGGGGGAGAATTTCAGCAGCCCCGCTTTCATTTGCACGAAAGGCTGGGATTGGATGCCCCGAGTTCCAGGGTTTGACATGGGTATCTATAAAGACGTTTACCTGAGTTGTACCGGAGAATATCTCCATAATTGACCCATGGATCCGCACGGCAAACGCCAGCATGGACAGTGCGGATCTCTCGGTGCAAGCCGATCTTCGAAATGACTCGTCCAACGACGTAACTGGCCAGTTCGAGGGCGCGATTAAGCCTGGAAACATCACTTTCTCGCAGCCGGTGACGATCAAGGCGGGAGAAACCCAGACCGTGAATCTAACGAGCGCGAATGTCCCGGCTCTTCATCTGGCCAAGCCCAAATTATGGTGGCCTAATGGCTATGGAGCTCCCAATCTCTATACGATCCAGTTGTCTTTCCGAGCAGGCAACGCCTTGTCAGACCAGAAAACGATCACTTTTGGCATCCGGAAATACACCTACGACACCAACAACAAGACCCTGCATTTCCACATCAACGGCATACCTATTTCCCTAAAGGCGGGAGCTGGGGCATGGCGGAGTATCTGCTACGCTGCAACGCGAAAGACTACGACACGATGGTCCGGTTTCATCGGGAGGAGAATTTCAATATTATTCGCAACTGGATGGGAATGACCCCCGACGAGGCGTTCTACGAGGCCTGCGATCAATACGGGATCATGGTTTGGGACGAGTTTTGGCTGAACTCCAGCGGCGGCGTTCCGCGCGACCTCGATATTTATCACGCCAACGCCATCGAGAAGATCAAACAGTTCCGCAATCATGCATGTGTCGCCCTTTGGTGCGCGGACAACGAGGGAGATCCTCCTGCACCGATTAATGGCTGGCTGCAGGACGCGATCAAAACCTATGACGCGAATGACCGTTACTACCAGCCCAACTCCCATAGCGGCAACCTGAGCGGAAGCGGTCCATGGGGGAACTCCGATCCGAAACATTACTTTACCGGCGAGGGTATTGGACGTAGCAGCAGCGGCCCTTTTGGAATGCGCAGCGAGATCGGGACGGCGACATTCACCAATTTCGACAGCTTCAAGAAATTCATGCCGGGAGATACATGGTGGCCACGCAACGAAATGTGGAACCGGCATTATTTTGGCCACTGGGCCAACAATGCCGCACCGGATCACTACTTCAAGGATGTCAATCGCCGATATGCCAATTCAGGGGGGATCGAAGAGTTCTGCGTTAAAGCGCAGCTCCTGAACATCGAGACGATGAAGGCGATGTTCGAAGGTTGGCTCGACCACAGCGATAAAGACGCGGCTGGCATCATTATCTGGATGAGCCAGTCAGCCTATCCCTCCATGGTCTGGCAGACCTATGATTACTATTTCGATTTGACCGGCGCTTATTGGGGGGCCAAGTCGGCCTGCGAACCGATTCATATTTATTGGAATGAAAACGACGATCGTATCCGCGTGGCCAACACCTCGGGAAAAAATGTCGATGCTTTGGTGGCCGAGGCTTTCATCTATAACTTGGACGGCACCCAAAAGTTTGAGAAAAAATCCGATGCATTTACCTCCCCTTCCAATGCCGTGGCCGACTGCTTCACCCTCACCTATCCGGCCGATTTGAGTCCCGTGCACTTCATTCGGCTTCGATTGACGGACAGTTCGGGCAAGCTCGTCTCGGAAAACTTCTACCGGCGCGGCACTGTGGATTTGAATTTCAAAGCACTTAATTCACTCAAAAAAGTCGATCTAGGCTTAAATTCTCATCTGTCACAGGAGAATGGTCAGGACCTTATGACCGCTACGATAACCAATCCTCCGGACTCACAGACCGTTGCTTTCGCCATCCGTCCGATGCTCGTTAAACTCAGCACGGGGGATGAAATTTTGCCGGTTCATATCAGCGATGGTTACTTCTCTCTGATGCCCGGGGAAAGCAAGCAGATCACCTTCCGTTTCGATCCCGCACTCGTCGGAGGCGAAGCGCCCAAGGTCCAACTCGAGTGTTATAATAATATGACGAAGAATGTTGTCCCAGACACCGCTTCTGTCCTGATCGGTGACTTGGCGCAAGATAAAAAGGTGACCGCATCCTCCAGCGACCGAATTGCCGATGGTCCTGAAGCGGTCGTAGATGGCGATTCCGCCACGGGTTGGGCTTCCGCCGCCAGGAAATCGGATCCCCAGTGGATCATGGTCGATCTCGGAAAGAGCCAATCGATCAACCGGGTCCAACTAACTTGGGAAAAGGCGTATGCCAAAAGCTACGAGTTGCAGGTGTCGGACGATGGAGTCAAGTGGGCAGATATTTATCAAACCACCGCGGGTAAAGGTGGGGTGGAAGATCTTACTCGCCTGCATGGGCAGGGTCGCTATATTCGCCTGTACGGAACAGAGCGGGCCACAAACGGCGGTTCTTCCCTCTATGAATTTGAAGTTTACGGGCCCGGAAAACCTTCGAAATAAGGAGTCACCAAACAACTGGAGACTTCGGCCAATAAATCCAGAATAATGCCCGTACAGAATCCGATCCTGTTCCAGAGGGCGATAACCTGATGGAATAATCCGCGGAGCCTCTTAAATCACGGATGGTTTGCCGCTCCGTCCAAAATCTCGTGTTCAGCCAACGCTTATGAAAACATTCCTCAACTTCGTCACTTTGGTCGTGATCTTCGTTACAGGGGCTTTCGCCCAGCGGAGTGATGATAAGAATCCGGTTGTTGGTTCAGCCGATTGGCATCCTGCTCCATCGGCCCATCTTTTGTCTCCCGGGAGTTCAACTTTACCCCCAGCGGATACGAATGGTAAGACTTCGCTCGATGGCGCTGGCTGGCAGCTACAAAACACCATCTTTCTGACGAATGTTCACGATGATGCTGCCTCCATTTCGAGTGGTTCCTACCCAGCAAACGGATGGCTGCCGGCCACGGTGCCGGGTACTGTTCTCGCCAACTATTTAGCCGATGGTTTGATACCCGACCCTAATTTCGGCGCGAATCAGCAACTCATCTCGGAGCCATTTTTCCAGAATGACTTTTGGTATCGGAAGGAGTTCATCGCCCCACCGAGCGTTCCTCGTCAGCATTGGTTTCTGAATTTCGATGGCATCAACTGGAAAGCCGATATCTATCTAGATGGAAATCAGGTGGGCCACGTTGATGGCGCTTTCTTTCGGGGCAAGTTCGATGTAACCGACAAAATATCTCCGGGAAAAATGAATGTTCTGTCGGTGCTGATTCATCGATGTGCCAACCCCGGTCCGACCAATGTAAAGTCCATTGCGAAATACTCCCACAATGGAGGAATCTTGGGTAAAGATAGCCCCACCTTTGTGGCAAGCCTTGGATGGAATTGGATGCCCTCCATCCGTGGTCGCGATATCGGCATCTGGGATCATGTCTACCTGGAGCAAACGGGGTCGGTCGCGCTCGACGATCCCTTTGTCCATTCCACCCTCGCGAAAGATTTGCATCATGCCGACCTTGCGGTGCAGGTAACATTGCGGAATCTGGAAGGCAATCCTGTCGAGGGCTCGCTGCAAGGGACGGTCGGAGGGGTCTCGTTCACGCAGAAAGTCCAACTGGCGGCCAACGAGAACAGGACGCTCCTGCTCGATCCATCCAAATGCCCGCAGTTGCGCCTGACCGATCCACCCTTGTGGTGGCCGAACGGATACGGGGATCAGCCCCTCCAGCACTTGAAACTAACCTTCTCCCCGGCGTCGGGCCCAATCGCTCAGAAAGAAGTCACATTCGGTATTCGCGAGCTGAGTTACGACACCTCGAATAAGATTCTTAAAATCCTCTGCAACGGACAACGCATCCAGCTCAACGGGGGCAACTGGGGAATGGATGAAACCATGCTCCGCTATGGAGCGAAGGATTACGACACTGCCGTCCGACTCCACAAAGAGATGCACATGACGATGATCCGGAATTGGGTAGGGCAGGTCGGCAAGGAGGAATTCTTCGATGCCTGCGATAAATATGGCCTGCTCGTCTGGAACGATTTCTGGCTGGCGAATCCAAGTGACGGGCCAAATCCGGATGACCATGCGATGTTCATGGCCAATGTCAAAGACCGCATTCTCCGCATTCGCAACCATCCTTCGCTGGCCCTCTACTGCGGACGCAACGAGGGTAACCCACCCAAGGATCTGGATGAGCAGATGGGTGCTGCGACCGCTGCACTCGACGGCACCCGTTTCTATATTCCTCATTCCAAAGCGGGTCTGGTCACGGGGGGAGGGCCCTATGAACCGAAGCCCGACGCCTGGTATTTTCAAAACAAGGGCAAGACGCTGCACAGCGAGCTCGGCATCGTGTGCGTTCCCACCGCCGACACCATGCGCCTCATGATGCCGGAGAAAGATCTCTGGCCCATCAGCGACATGTGGTATCTGCATGATTTCTATCAGTCCCGTTGCCGCATCTATACCAAACGGATCGACCAAAGCTACGGGGCCTCCGAAAATCTTGACCAATTCTGCGAGAAAGCCCAAATGGAAAACTGGGAGAACGCCAAGGCCATGATGGAGGCTTGGCGCAGCAACTCGGGCAGCGGCGCCCTCATCTGGATGTCCCATCCGGCCTGGCCTTCGCTGATTTGCCAAACCTATGACTATTATCTGAACCCGACCTCCGCCTATTTTGGGGTGAAGCTAGCCAACGAGCCGTTGCATATTCTGTGGGATGCCTCCAGTGGCATGGTTAAGGTAGCCAATAATACCGGCAAGGATTTTGCCGGTCTTCATGCTGAAGCATGGATCTATAACATGGATGGCACTCAGGCATCCCATCAGGAAGCGATGGTCAATGCCGGAGCCGATGGAATGGCCGCAGAGTGCTTTGAGTTGAACTTTCCCTCGACCCTGTCGCCAGTGCATTTCATCAAGCTGGTGCTGACCGACAAGATGGGGCAGGTGCCATCCGAGAATATCTATTGGCATTCCGCGGCACTCTCGCCGGTAGTGGAGGCAAATTCGCTGACTCCCAAGAAGCCCAAAGATTCCTTTGAAAACTATCTTGCTCTCAATGAAATGAGATCGGTGTCGCTCAACGGCTCCTTCTCCAAACACGATGTTGGAGGAATACTTACACTTACGATTAAGCTGGAAAACCCTACCTCGAAGATAGCGCTCATGACGGCGGTGAAAGTCGTCCGGGCGGATGTCCCGACGGAGCGCATTCTGCCTATCTATTACGACAATAATTATGTGACTCTACTGCCTCACGAGAAAAGGGAGATTCATGCGGCGTTCGACTCGGCACTCCTGAAAGGAAGTCAACCCTCCGTCCTGCTGGATGGCTGGAATGTTCCTGCTTCCAAGCTATAACTCGACCTTCCAGATTGATGCCTTGTCTTTTGACCCTATAAAATCCCACCGCTGCATTTTCTGAAAATTACCTCACTGCGACGGTTCCCTCTCCGGCGAGGATGAGCCTCCTTTGGGCCGCGCTCATTTCGTTCTTCCGCCGCCCTTGAAGTGTGGCAATAATCCAGCAATGGCACTACCCTCGTTCGACGCGCCGTCCGGCACCTTGATCTTGCATTTATGAAACGGCGCCTCGCCCGGTTTGGCCTCCTCTTTTTTGCGGGGTTGGGACCCTGGCTGGCCGCTCCGCGCGCCACATGGGCGGACACCCCGTCGCCTCGCCACATGCAATTGCTGAACGGGCCGGATTGGCAGTTTACCGGAGCGGGCGCACTCGATCCCCTGCCCGACATCGACTCGGACGCTTTCAAGTCCGCCGCGTGGGCGCCTGTTTCGGTGCCGCATAATTTTCAGACCAGGACGGCTTACGACACGCTGACCAAAGGCTGGTACAAGCGGCAGATCACGATCGATCCCGCCGCGCAAGGCCGGGAGCTCTACCTCATGTTCGAGGGCGCGGCCAGCATCGCGGACGTTTACGTCAACGGCCGGCGCCTGGGCCAGCATCGCGGCGCCTACACACGCTTTATCTTCGACGCCACCGCGGCGCTGCACCCCGGCGACAACGAGCTGGCGGTGCTGGTGGACGACACGCCGGCCAACACGCTCGACTGCCTTCCGATCAGCCAGACCGGACTTTACAAGGTGTGGGGCGGCCTTTACCGCAACGTGTGGCTCCTGCAAACCTCGCCGGTCCACATCGACCCGACCGACTACGCCGCGCCCGGCGTCTACCTGACGCCCAAGAACGTGTCGGCGGATTCAGCCGACCTGGATGTCCGCACGCTGCTGCGCAACACCTCCGCGACCGACGCGCAGGCCCAGGTGAAAGCGCGCATCATCGATCCCGATGGCAAGGAAGTGACGACGCTGACCGGCACGACTCCGATCCCGGCCCACGGCACGGCGGCCAGCGAACTGACGACTACGATCAAGCAGCCGCAACTTTGGAGCGCGCACCAGGGAAAGCTCTACCACGTCGAGACGACCATTCTCATAAATGGGAAGCCGGTCGACGAGCTGACTCAGCCCACCGGATTCCGCTGGCTGAACTGGGACTGGAAAGGCGGAAACGTGACGCTAAACGGGAAGAGGATCATTCTCTACGGCGCCGACGTTCACCAGGAGACCGAGGAAAAGGGCTCGGCGGTCGCGCCGGAAGACCTGAAGGCGAACTTTGACTCCATGCAGGATCTCGGCGTGAACTTCATGCGCTTCCCGCACTACCCGCACGCGGCGCTGGAGTATGATCTCTGCGATCAGGACGGCATTCTCGCCTGGTGCGAGGACGGCCACAGCAATAGAAAGGACATCGTCGGCCCAACCGCTGCGCAGATCGTCACCGAGATGGTGAAGCAGAACTATAACCATCCCTCAATCGTCGTGTGGAGCATGGGCAACGAATCCAATCCGGAGGTAGCGGACCAGTGCGTACCGATCGCCAAGGCGCTCGATCCTTCGCGTCCAGTCGGCGTGGCCAACCAGAAATCGGACCTGGCCGACTTTCATACCGCGCACTGCTACTACGGCTGGTACGGCCCCGACTTGGACCGTTACAAGCCGGGAGGCTTTATCTCCGAGATCGGCGCAGGCGGCGTCGTCACCACGCACTGCGACTACGGCAACGCCGATTGGACGAAAGGCAAATACGAGCCGGAGGAATACCAGCAGATCGTCTCGGAGAACAACTTCCAGAAATCGTTTCATGGAGACGATTCACATTTGGGCATGTTCTGCGTCTGGTGCCTGCGCGATTTCAGCGACGTCAAATACAAAGGCCCGGTGGGCATCAACACCAAGGGATTGGAGACCTACGCCGGCGACAGGAAGGATGTTTACTATCTGTACCGGACCTTTCTCCGGCCCGACGCGCCGACGGTCTGGATCACCTCGAAGCGTTACTTCCTGCGGCGCGGCGCGGCGGACAACGGCATCAAGGTCTACAGCAATGCGCCGAAAGTGACGCTGACGCTGAACGGGAAGACGGTTTCCACGCTCGATAACGGACAATATGTCATCCCTAATGGCCCCTACCTGACCCACGTGGATAATAGGAAAGGGCAAAGAACGGCGAGCCGCCCCCCCCACCCATCCCGCCGCGGCCCTACGTGCCGGAGAAGATCGACAACGTGTTCTACTGGCCGGTGACGCTCAATCCCGGGAAAAACACCGTGACCGCGACCGACGACAAGGGCAACAGCGACTCGGCCACGATCTACTATTACGGCGACCCGACCGCTCCCGTGCCGGCCGACGCCACGCTGCCGATCGCCAACTTGGCCAGCAGCAACGCGAACAACCCGGCCTACTTCATGGACATGCCCGTGCACGCCCAGTGGCCGCTCTACTACGACCTCGATTCAACGGCGGACAACTCCTGGAACACTCTTCCGTCCGGAGTTGAGGGCGCCTCGTGGATTGCCCTCAGGCGCGTGACCAAGCCGGAGGACGCAACCAACCTGACGTTCACGATGACCAAGGCGGCAAAGGTCTATGTGATGGCGACCAAGCAGGATCCGCCCCCGCCTTTGCCAGCGCGAGGATTCAGCGAGGTCACGCCAGGCGCGACCTACCTCTGGCGCGACAACGCGCTGATCCTCGTCCCGGCCCAGCTTTACGAGCACGACGCGGCGGCGGGCGAGAAGATCGCGCTTAACCTCGGAGACCGCGATGCGGTGGTGATGATCAAGTAGGCGTCCCTGTCTCGGCCCCTCTCCAGCGATATTCGCCAATGTCACCAAAACACTGGCTTGCAACGCCAAGTGATGGGAGGAAAATCGCCGCAACAACCGAGAAAACTCAATCTGATCCCATGGACAACAACTCAAATGGGAAATCTCGGTTTGGAAGATTGCGGCAACTTTAGCCTTACTTAGGTTTCAAGTTTAGGATGTCTTACTCTCCCCCATGAACGCACTGCTGAGAACTTCCCTTTTTCTTTTTGGTCTATCGCTGGCCCTCGCGGGTAACTCCGCGGCGGAGACGCCGCGCCAGCATCTGCGGATCGACGACGATTGGAAATTTTTCCTGGGCGATCCAAAAGACGCTTCGACCACAGACTTTGCCGATTCCGGCTGGCGGGCGGTGACATTGCCGCATGACTGGAGCATCGAGGGCAAGATGGACCCGAAAGCGCCGATGGGCGGGCACGGCGGCTTTCTTCCCGCCGGTGTCGGCTGGTATCGCTACCATTGGCAAGCCCCGGCAGACTGGAAAGGCAAACGCGTGCGTGTCGAGTTCGAGGGCGTTTACATGAACGCCGAGGTGTATCTCAACGGGCAAAAGCTCGATTCGCATCCCTACGGCTTCACGAGCTTCTTCGTCGATCTCACTCCAGCCTTGAAGGCTGGCGCGGGCAATGTGCTAGCCGTCCGGGTCGATAACTCGGCGCAGAAAAACGCCCGCTGGTACACCGGTTCCGGCATCTATCGCCATGTTTGGCTCGACGTGACCAACCCGGTGCAGGTCGCGCCGTGGGGCATTTTCGTCAGCGTCCCGAAAGCCGACGCCAAGGCCGCCAAGATCTCCGTGCAGACGACACTGCTGAATCAAACGGCGGACACTACGCCGGCCCGGATCACCACCGCGCTGCTGGGCCCGGATGGCGCGGAGATCGGCCGCAACGAAACATCCGTCGATTTGGCCGCCTCCGGTTCGCGGGAGATCAAGCAGGAGATCGCGCTGACCAATCCGCCTCTCTGGTTTCCGGAAACGCCGCGGCTTTCGACGGCCGTCACCGATGTGATCGTGGATGACAAGACCGTTGACGAAGCGACGACCAGGTTTGGCGTGCGCGCGCTGGCGTGGACGGCAGAAAAGGGGCTGACGCTCAATGGCAAGACCTACAAGCTGGCCGGCGGTTGCATCCATGACGACAACGGGGTCCTTGGAGCATGCGCCTTCGATCGCGCCGAGGAGCGCAAGGTCGAGTTGCTAAAGGCGGCAGGTTTTACCGCTCTGCGCACGGCGCACAACCCGCCTTCGCCTGCCTTGCTCGATGCCTGTGACCGGTTGGGCATGCTTGTATTGGATGAGGCCTTCGATTGCTGGATCAATGGTAAAAACACCTATGATTACCACGTCATTTTCAAGGATTGGTGGCAACGCGATATCGATTCGATGGTCACGCGCGATCGCAATCATCCCGCCGTGGTGATGTGGAGCATCGGGAACGAAATTCCCGGTGTTTTTGACGCCATGGGCAATGAATACAGTCCCAAACTGGTCGGCGAAATCCATTCGCTGGACACCACGCGGCCGGTTACGAACGGCAGCCTTGGATGGCCGCCCGGGATGAAGGAACCGCAAAGTCCCAGCTTCAAACAGCCCTGCTTTGACGAGCACCGACTCAGCCCATGCGGATGCACCAAGCCCTAAGGATCCTGCCTCCTGGACATCGCTTGATATTCTCGGAAGTAATTACCACATTGCCGGTACCATCGCGCGACACGTCGTGTGGCCCGATCGGGTGTTGGTCAGCACGGAGTCGAAGCCACCGCTGGGCGAGGCGGATCGCGTCCTGGATAACACCTTCGTCGTAGGTGATTTTGTCTGGTCGGCGCAAGATTACCTCGGCGAAGTCGGCATTGGCCGCTGGTTTTACGAGGGCGACCCGACGGAGCCGCTGACCACGCAAAAGAATCAGCCGCCCACGAAGCTATCTCCCGTCCATCACGGTGGTGACGCGCTTTATCCCTGGCGCGGGTCGAATTGCGGCAGCCTTGACCTGCTCGGCAACAGCAAGCCCGCGGCTCACCATTGGAATATCGTCTGGAACCGGGGCGAGAAACTTTACTTCGCCGTGCGCCAGCCGGCGGACGACAAGAAAATCACCGTTGTCGGCTGGGGCTGGTATCCGGTTTGGGAGAACTGGACCTGGCCGGGTCGGGAAGGCAAAGCGATGAGCGTCGATGTCTATTCCCGCTACCCGAGCGTGCGACTTTATCTTAACGACAAGCTGGTGGGCGAAATGCCTACTACGCGGAAAGAAGGCTACCAAGCGACTTTCAAGCTGACGTACCAGCCCGGAATCCTGAAGGCCGTCGGCGTGGAAGATGGCAAGGAAAGCGAAACCATGCAGCTGGAAACGGCGGGCGATCCCGCCTCCATCAAGCTCTCCGCCGACCGAAACACCATCCACGCGGACGGCCAGGACTTATCGTTCATCCAGGTCGATGTGTTGGACAAGCAGGGTCGATTGCAGCCGAACGCCGATGAGCTCATTTCCTTCACCCTCACAGGTCCCGGTACCATCGCCGGCCTCGGCAATGCTTTTCTCAAAAGCGCAGAGCCGTTCCAAGGCGCCACCTGCCACGTCTATCACGGCCGCGCGCTGATCGTCCTGCGTGGATCGAAGACGACGGGAACGCTCCACCTCAAGGCCGACGCACCGGGGCTCGCCTCCTCCAGTGTGGCCGTCGACTGCCGGTGATCGGAATCTAGCAAAAAACCTTCCCTTATGCTCAGCCGAAAACGTCTCGCCGGTTCGCTAGCGACATTTCTTGCCATCTGACTCGTGAGGACTGTTTTCCTCGCCGTTCTTCTTCTTCTCACGCAGGGCGCCTGGGCCACGCCCCAGGACGGCCGGGACGAAATCTTTCCTCCCAAGGCAGCGGCGCAGGACGCCATCCACTGGGAGAATGGATACTTCGTCATCAACGGCAAACCGGCATTCATCAGCTCCGGCTCCATTCATTATGCCCGCGTCCCGCGCGAGCTGTGGCGCGAACGCATCTGGCGCCTGAAGATGATGGGTTTTAACGCGGTCCAGTCCTACATCTTCTGGAACGCCTCCGAGCCCAAGGAAGGCCAGTGGGATTTCAGCGACAACAACGACCTCGACGCGTGGCTCTCGCTCCTCAAGGACATGAACATGTACGGCCTGGAGCGCGTGGGGCCGTACTCCTGTGGGGAGTGGGAGTTGGGCGGCTATCCCTCCTGGCTCACCGTCAAGCCCGGGATGATCGACCGCGAACTCGGCCCTTCAGTGGCCTACTCCGATCCTCATTTGGACATCGTGGAGAAGATCGTGGCCAGGCATCAGCTCAATCACGGCGGCAGCGTGTTCATGGTTCAGCTTGAAAACGAGCATCCCCATGGCTGGGGCACGCAGGTCATCGATCCCTACCTGAAACATCTCGACGGCCAGGCCGACCGCAACGGCATCGAGGTGCCCACCTTCAACTCCGGGATGCGCCACCGTTCCGATCCCACGGCCTCGGACGAGGCGCCGTTCCCGGTCGGTCCGTCGCCTTGGTACACCACCGAGTTCTGGACCGGGTACCTCGGCAAACCCACGGCGACCTGGTCAAACGGCGACCTCGTCAAGGGCGCGCTCGACGGAAAGACCCACGGCACCTGGAAGATCATTGCTTTCGGCGGTGCGGGCTACAACTACTACATGGGGCACGGTGGGACGAGTTTCGGCTACTCCGGCGACGGCGAACCGCCCGGCGTCTCCTACGATTATTCCGCGCCGGTCGGTGAAGCCGGGCAGCTCCACAACCTCTATTTTCCCGCCCGTCGCGCCGCTTATTTCGCGCAGACCTTCACGCCCCTGTTAACCGGCAGCCATGATGATCCGGCGTTGGCCGCCTGCGACCAGCCCGCGCTGCGCATCACCGCGCGCACCAATCCGACGCAAGGCAGCTTCATTATGATCGATCATTTCCGGCGCAAAGCCGGGCCCGCGTCCGCTGCCGACCCCAACCTCCCGCTGGAGACGCATGTCACCGCTAGTGGGCTGACGTTGCCGCACAAGGGCGGCTTCCACATCGGCACGGGCGAGCCGCGCACGATTCTGCTCAACGTGCCTTGGACCAAAAACGCCTCGTTCGAGTCGGTCTGCACCAATGTCCTGGCACGTCAGACCGTCGGCAAGACGGATTACTGGATTTGCTACGGCCCGGCCGGCGGTACGGGCGAGGTGACGCTCAAGTTCAAGAACGTCGATGTCCGACCTCAGTCTAATTTTGATTTCACCTACCCTGCCGGCGATGCCGTTTCTGAAATCAAACTCGATTCACCCGACGGATCCAAAGCCGTGTTGCTCGTCATGAACACCGAGAGGACGAACCGCACCTGGCTGGCGCACGACAAAATTTACGTCGGCCCCTCCTTCGTGTTCGAAGACGGCCGCATGGAATTTCCGCCCGAAGGTGGCAAGGCCACCATCTATGCCGCAGCGGGAAAATCGGAAATGACGCAGGCTGCGACCACGATCCCCGATCCTCCCGCGCTGGCAAACTGGTCGTGGCGCGATGCCGCCCCGGAACGCGGCGCCGACATCGACACCACCAAATGGATTCCTTCCTCTGGCCCGCGGCCGATGGAAACCTACGACAGTTTCCAGAACCGTTACGGCTGGTACCAGGCCACCTTGCATGCGGACACGGCGGGCCCCGTGTCGCTGCACTTTGGTGGCCAGTCGGGCACCTTCGACCCGTATCTGAACGGCCATCCCGGCACGACGAGTGCCTTGACCCACGGCCAGTCCGGCTCGCTCACACTTCCTGACGCTCGCCCGGGCGACAACACCCTGGCCATCCTCGTCAAGGCGTCCCCGCGATCCAAGACCCTGTTTTATGATCTCGACGGCATGCGGACAGCGCGCGGGCTGTGGGGCGGCGTCTCCACCAACGCCGCGTCGACTCCAGTGGATGTCAGTTGGAAGAGATGGGACAAAGCCACCAGGGGCGCTGATGCCTCCGCGCTCGCCAAGCCCGACTATGACGATTCCACTTGGACCACGGTGGATCCACGCGCCCTCGCGCTAACCACGCCGCTCGGCGACTCTTGGTATCGCGGCGTGTTCAACGTCACGCCAGCCCAAGTCGACTCGATGATGGAATCGCCCCATTTCGATCCGCCCCCGCCCGTGCAGGGGCAACGCGAGCCTCAGCCACCCAAGGTCATCGTCTATCTCAACGGCCAGTTGCTGTCGGACTACACCGCAGACGTCTCCAAGCTCCTCATCCCGGGCAAGAACACGGTCCTCGTCCTGATCCGAAGCCGGCTCGGCGGAGACACCGGCCAGCTCAGCTTGGCGCTCTGGCATAACTCGCCGCTCGCGCACGCCACCTGGCATTTCCACGGCGGTCTCGATGATCTCGACGAAACCGCCATCATCGGGCGCGTCACGAACTGGGACGATTTCCTTGCGCATCGTCCCTGGCAGACCGGCGCTTCCACGCTGGCCAATCAGCCCACCTTCTGGAAATGCCGGTTCGACTGGCACAGGACGCCGAACGCCCTGCAGACCGTCGGCCTCGACACCGCCGGGCTGAAGGCTGGCCACGTCTGGCTCAACGGCCACAACCTCGGCGAATCGCCGCAAAATTTTCCCATGTACCTGCCCGAATGCTGGATCAAGGAAGGCGCCAACGACCTTGTCGTCCTCGACATCTACGGCGAAAAACCCGATCATCTGAAGCTCACGCGCTACGAAGCCTTCGCGGTCAGCCCTCCATCACACGCACCTTGATTGGCGTTAATTGATCCCTCTTTGACAATCCCGCTTCCATGAAACGTCTGTTTATCGTAATCCTCCTGGCTGCTCTGACATCGACACTTTTTGCCCGGAACATCCAGTGGCGAACGAAAGATAAGCCCCCTGTTTCCATCATCGCGGCAGTGGAGGCCGCGACCAAGGAATTGAACAAAGGAGGCGCTGATTTTTACTGCCTGGGAGGTAGCCTCGGACGGAACTTCTCAGAATGTGATTGGCTGCTTACATTCTCGAACGCCGCCGGTGAGGTCCGTTGGGTTTCCGTTGGTAGCGACGGTAAGATTAGAGTCAGCAAGGAAGGATTTGAGTTCGAGTGACACCCAACCTCTCTAAAATCAACCTGACCCCGCCGATGAAGACCATGCTCGGCGTCGTGTTGTTATTTTTAGTCTGCACCAGAACTGGGCAGGCGAAGCTGATCAATACCTATCGTATGGATTCGCTCGTCTCGGTTTCCGATGTCATCGTTTATTGCGACGAGGAGGATGTGAAAAGAAAGGAGATCCCGCACGAGATCACCGATTCCAGAGGTCTGGTGAAATGGACGGATACGATCACCATCACGCGATGCAAGGTGCTGCAAAGCTTTAAGGGCGATCTCGCGCCGGGTGCGGAAATCACGATCGAATATGGCGATATATTCCGACGCTACTTGGAGCAGAACGGGCCATACACAGTGCTGAATGCTGCGAGAGAAGTCGTTTCCGTGCACAAGGCGGAGTATTTTCCTCCGGGAAAGGTCTTGCTGTTTCTGCGCAAGGATTCCGCAGAGGGTTATGCAGTCGTTGATTCAAAAATGGTGGAGGATGGGAAGGTTTATCGTTACCTCCAAATGATGAATCCCGGGCCGCTCAATCTCTGTCCGCAAGGGCCGGAGAATTTCAAGCTCGCCAAAGGCAAGCAGTATGGCGAAGCGGAACTCCTCAGGGACATAGCGCTGGCGCTGAAAAGATCAGCCATGCTTAAAAAGCCCGTTCCAGAAAGCATGGATGAAGCGATGAAGGCGGCCGCGGAATGAGCAAGCTGATGCAGCAAACGGCGGCAGCCTTTTTGATTCTTCTGGCCTCTTTACCCCGACCGAGTCTGGGTGCGGAGCTTAAGCTCATCCGAGTCCGCGACAAGCCAATGATTTCGCCAGACAACCGGCTCGGTCTTGCTACGGAAGATTCAGATGGAGACGAGCCCGCCGATTACAGGCTCTGGCTGGTTCGCCTGCCTTCCATGACGCCTATCGGCAACCCGGTTCAAACGGGCTCCTTTTTGGGGTTTCGCGGAGGTGCTGTGTGGAACCTGTCCGCTCACCGTGTGGCGGTAAGCTCAGGTGGTCTTCCAGAACGCGAGACCAAGGTCTTTGAGTATTCCAATGATTCATTTCGCGAACTCGCTCCTCTGCCGGACATGCGACAACTCGTTTTACGATATTTCTCAGGAGTTACTCGATTCGGCCAAGAATTCTACGTCGATGCCAAACGCTGGCAGGACAAGAACACGCTCGAAGTGACCGTAGATGCGAACGCGACCTTTAAGGCAGGAAACAGCGACTGGATTAGCCTCAGATTAGTGGTGAAGCTCAATAAGGAGAAAGAATGGCGAACTATTTATGTTGTTAAAAACACCTAACAGGCGGGCAGTTGGAGCGCATCTTCCGTCAGATAGCCTCTTTCTTCCAACGGGGCAGCACCGCCTACATCGGCCCCAAATCACGCTTCATCCTACCCATCTGCCCTCATGCTAAGCCGAAAATACCTTGCCCGTTCGCTCGCCACGTTTCTCGCTACCTGGCTCGTGAGTGGCGGCCCAGTCATCGCTCAGACCGGTGCAAACCCCGCGCTCCGCAAGAATGAAAACTTCGACCGCGGTTGGAAGTTTCATCGCGGCGAGGCAGCTGGCGCCGATCAGCCGGGTTTCGATGATGCGTCGTGGCGCGCGTTGGACCTGCCGCACGACTGGAGCATCGAAGTCCCTGCCGATGTCCCGCAGCAACCCGGCTACCAGGAGGGGCCGTTCGATAAAAAGTCGCCTGGGCGCAATGGTGGAGGCTACCTGGACGGCGGCGTGGGCTGGTACCGCAAGACTTTCACGCTGCCGAGTTCCACGCCGGGCGAGCGGTTCACGATTCTCTTCGACGGGGCGTACGAGAATGCCGATGTTTTCCTCAACGGCCAGAAACTCGGCAGCCATCCCTACGGGTTCACGAGCTTCTCTTATGATCTGACGCCGCACTTGAGACCGGCGTCGGAGAAGAATGTCCTCGCGGTTCGCTTGCAGGCCGATCAACCGGGCTGCCGCTGGTATTCTGGTGCCGGCCTCTACCGGCACGTCCATCTGATCGTGACACAACCCGTGCATGTCGCGCAGTGGGGAACTTACATCACCACTCCGGCGGTGACTCCGGGCAGCGCGCAGGTAAAGGTGAACACCCTGCTGCACAACGACGGGGCCGCCTCGGCGAACGCGACGCTCACGACGATCTTGCTGGACCCGAGCGGCAAGGAAGTGGCGCGGCTGCAATCCGGGCAGGCCATCCCCGCCAAAGGGAGCGCGCCGGTGGAGCAAACCCTGCCCGTGTTGAATCCCCAACGCTGGTCTTGCGACACGCCGCTGCTTTATCAGGCGGTCAGCGAGGTCCGTGTCGGCACCGTGCTCGTGGATTCGCAGCGCACGCCCTTCGGCATCCGGACCATCGAGTTCACGAAGGACAAGGGATTTTTTCTCAACGGCGAGCGCGTGCAGATCAAGGGCGTCTGCGACCACCACGATCTCGGCTGCCTGGGCGCCGCCGCGTACCGCCGGGCGATCCAGCGGCAGATCGAGGTATTGAAGAGTTTCGGTTGCAACGCGATCCGCACGAGCCACAACCCGCCCGCGCCCGAGTTGCTCGACCTCTGCGACCAGATGGGGATGCTCGTGATGGACGAGGCTTTCGACGAGTGGAAGGAGAACAAGCGCATGTACGGCTACGCCTCGATCTTCGACGCGTGGAGCGAACCGGATATGGTCAGCATGCTGGACCGCGACCGCAACCATCCCAGCATCGTCCTCTACAGCATCGGCAACGAAATTTCCGAAGGCCGCGAGGGCAAGCCCGAGGCCGGCGTCACCGCCGCCCGCCTCGTAGCCATCTGCCACCGTGAGGACCCCACGCGGCCGGTCACCTCGGCTTGTCCCGGCCCCGAGGCCGATTGGAATAGCGGGCTGGCCAAGGCGCTCGACGTTTTCGGTCTCAACTATAATCTCGGCTGGTACGGGAGAAACAACCCGGAGCCCAAAGCGACGCCCAGGCCGGACGACACCGGCTACCACGGGCAGCTTCCGATGGTCGGCAGCGAGACGAGTTCGCAGGTGGATTCCCGTGGGGAATACGGTCTGAAACTCGACGAAGCAGGCAACGTGCAGATCGTCTCCAAGGCCGACAACCAGATCTCCAGCTACGACTATTGGCGCCCTGGCTGGGGTTGCTCCGCCGAGACGGACCTCCTTGCGTTCGAGGATGCCCCGTGGATGGCGGGCGAGTTCGTGTGGACCGGCTTCGATTACATCGGCGAACCCAACCCTTTCAATTGGCCTTCCCGCAGTTCGTACTTCGGCATCGTCGATCTGGCGGGTTTTCCGAAGGATCGTTACTACATCTACAAGAGTGTCTGGAGCGCGGAGCCGGTCGTGCACATCCTGCCCATGAGTTGGAACTGGCCGGGCTTCGAGGGAAAAGCGATCCCGGTGCGCGTCTTCACGAACGCCGACGCGGTCGAATTGTTCCTCAATGGCAAGTCGCTGGGTTCTAAAAAATTCCCTTCGGAAAGCGCGGAGCAAATCCTGGAAAAACAGAACAAGGATAAAACCGTCTCCGTTACGAAGAGCCGGGGAATGCACCTGGAGTGGGCAGTCCCCTACGCGCCGGGTGAACTAAAGGCGGTTGCCACCAAAGACGGCAAGATCGTCAAGACCGACGTGGTCCGCACGGCGGGAGCACCGGCGAAACTCCGGCTGAGCGCCGACCGGACCCGAATCGCCGCAGATGGCCAGGATTTGTCCTTCGTAAAGGTCGAGGTTCTCGACCGGGACGGCAACATCTGCCCGAACGCCGACAATGAAATCCACTTCGCAGTGGATGGAAGTGCCCTGGCCATCGCCGGGTTGGACAACGGGGACGCCACCAACCATGAGTCGTTCCAAGGCCGGGACCATCAGGCGTACCACGGCCTGGCGCTGGCGGTCCTGAAATCGAATTACAACGTGGCAGGCGACTCGAAGCTTACCGCGAACGGCGAGGGGCTGACCGCGGCCAGCATCATCCTCTCCACCACGGCGGTGCAATGAATCGGCGGGGCACGCGCGCCTCGGGCAGCGCCTTACCCATATGCGAGGCGCCCCATGAATAATCGATTCAGCGCGGCAAGATTCGGTTTCTCATCCGCTTCACCGAGTATATCCTCTTTAAATGCTTAAATATCCAGTTTTCGGCCTGGCCTTCGTTGCACTCGGCGTTGCGGTTTTGGCGGATGACCCAAACTCCAGCGGCGCGCTGCAAGTGCCGCACGTCTTTGGCGACCACATGGTACTTCAGACGGGAGAGGCGGAACCCGTCTGGGGTTGGGCTCAGCCGGGTGAAACGGTTACGGTGAGCTTTGCCGGACAAAAAAAGCAGGCCACGGCTGGAAACGACCGCGCATGGAAGGTAGCTCTCGATCCGCTGGCCATCTCCTCTCAGCCGGCCGATCTCACGATTTCCGGCACGGGCGCCGAGTCTCTGGTCTTTCACGACGTGGTGGTCGGTGAGGTATGGCTTTGCTCCGGCCAATCCAATATGCAGAAGCCGGTCGGCGCCTGGCGCGGACAGCCGGTGGCGGTGCTCAACGCACAGGAGGAAATTGCGGCGGCTAATTATCCGCTTATCCGGTTGATGAACGTAGAGATCGCAAACGCCGACAAGCCACAGCCGGATCTTAATACCACGCCGCGCGGCAAGCCGGATTATCCGTGGAAAGGCTGGGTCGTCTGCACCCCGCAATCGCTCGACGAGATCAAATTCTCAGCCGTGGGCTATTTCTTCGCAGCCAAGCTCTTCAAAGAACTGAACATTCCCATCGGCATGATCGAGGCAACGGCGGGTGGAACGCACATTGAAGGCTGGATGGCGCCCAACGGATTCACCGATCCGGCGCTGGCCGACTTTGCGAAAGCCGCCCAGACGCCGAAAACGAGGTTTGCCGGCACGGTCACCACCGCGCTCTACAATGGGATGATCGCGCCCCTGGTGCCCTATGCCATCCGCGGCGTGCTCTGGTACCAAGGCGAATCAAATCTGATTAAGAACGATCCGCTTTACGCAAACAAGATCAAGGCGCTGATCACAAGCTGGCGGGCGAATTGGGGCAGCGACCTGCCCTTCTATTATGTGCAGCTGCCGGATCTCCATTACTCCAAACGCAAGAACCCCGGACACAACCCCACGGACGAGGCGTTTTTCCGCGAACAACAGGACGCGGCTTTGACGCTGCCCAAGACGGGCGTGGCGGTGACCACCGACATTGGTGACTTGAACAACATGCACCCGCCGAACAAGAAACCGGTCGGCGAACGCCTGGCGCTTTGGGCGCTGGCCAATGAGTACGGCCGGAAGGATGTCGAACCTTCCGGCCCAATGTACCGGCCGGGCAGCATCGAGCGCGAGGGTTTTAAGGCCGTAGTGCACTTCACTCACCTGGGCAAGGGACTGGTGTCCAAAGACGGGCAGCCTCTCGCCGGCTTCACCGCCGCGGGTGATGACGGGATTTTCCATCCGGCCGACGCCGCGATCTCCGGCGATGCGGTGGTCGTCACCAGCTCGCAGGTAAAGGAGCCGAAGGAGGTCCGGTTTGATTGGGACGAGGCGGCGGCGCCCAATCTTTACAACAAGGACGGCCTGCCCGCCGCGCCGTTTCGCACCGACCATCAGGCCCCGCCCGCGGAGCCCGCACAGGAGCTGCCGGCGACGAACGGACCTGCTGCGAAACCGGATGCTGCGGCGCAGTAAGTCTTGGACCGCGCTGGGCGCCGCCCACGAGCCGAATGGAGGGCTTATAAAGTAGCCGGGCGCAAACCCTGATGGATACTGGTGCGCCCGTGCAGAGTCGAACTGCAAACCTTCTGATCCGTAGTCTGAAATCCAGCTTTGGCAGGCTTTGGCTATCATATGCTTCCTTCTCATTCCGAGTGACTTACGTCAATCGTACTTTGGCTGCATTTAGCTGGTCTTGGCCGGTTTTTTGATACTGGGGATACAATGAAGTCACTTTATACTTAATCAGGTTCTTCGTGAAAATCACAGGAATGACCCCCGCTCGCACACAACACGAACGGGTGTCGACTCCGTTGGAGATGGTTCAGCCGACATCCCTGTTTCCCGGGGAACCTCTATGCGATGCTCGCTGACGAAGGTCGCGGAGTAAGTCGAGGAGCGTTACCGCCGCCTGTGCCAGTTCCGCCGAGGAACGCGCCGCTAGAGAGTCATCGTTTGCGGCTCAAAGGCTCAAGGCTCGGCGGCAAGCCCCAGTTTGGCCTCCAAAAACGTCATCGTCCGTTGGTCAGCTAGGTTCGCCGCTCGTTCCGCTCGTAGAGGCCCGAAACCGTACGCGAAATCATGGTGCTGACCGGCGTAGTCGTGCAGCGTAACCATCGGATGATCGTCGAAGGTGCGATGGAGTTCGGCCTGAGCATCGCTGTCCACATAAGCATCGAGTGCGGCGACGTGGAGCATCAACGGACGGGAAATCCTCTTGGCCTCTCCCAGCATGAGGTGGATACGCACACCGTAGTAGCCAACGGCCGCGTCGATGTTCGTGCGCGCGACGGCGAAGGCCGCCATCCGTCCGCCAAGTGAATACCCGATCAGTCCAACCTTCGTTTCCTTGCCCCTGAGTTCCCTCGCTTTGTCGATGGTGGCCTGCACGTCACGAACGCCCGCCTCCGAATCGAACCGCTTTGCCAGCGAGATCGAATGCTCCCTTGTGCCCGCGGCGTAAGGATCAAGTTCTACGCCCGGTTCGAGCCGCCAAAAGAGGTCGGGTGCGATGGCGAGATAGCCCTGCTGTGCAAGGAGGTCGCATTTGTGGCGGATGTCCGCGTTGACCCCGTAAATCTCCTGGATGACTAGGAGCGCCGCGCGAGGCTCCTGTGCCGGCTCGGCAACGTACAGCGTGAACTCACCGGTTCCGTCCGGCGAGGGAATTGTGATCGAATTGCTCATAATGTGGTTTTAAAGCGAGGGAAGGGGACGCGGAGGCCGCCAGGTTTGCCTGAGTACCAACAGCGTGTCCGTCCGAGGCCTTCGCCCTCTCCGTGTTCGAGTACGTCTCACGCGAGGCGTGCTTTGCGATGAACGCGCTCACGATGTCGAAATACTGGCCCGGCTTCTCCAGTTCGATCAATTCGCCGGCATCCTCAAGGACGACGAGCTCGGCGCCGGGCACGGCACGGGCGATCTCTTCTGACAGCGGCAGCGGCGTACAAAGGTTGCGGTCGCCGCAGATGACCAGCGTTGGCTTGTCGATGTGGCCGAGTTGCGCAAGCGTATCGTGCGCCGCGATCATGTCGATCCGCTTGAGAGCGATTTCGCGGTCCAGCGGCTGGGCTGGGCTGTTCGCCGCCTTCTCGATCCATTCCGCCACGCGCTCGGGATGCTCGCGCGTGTACCTCGGAGAGAAGAGGAAAAGTGCATAGGCGGAGAACATGGCCGGCCGGTCCCATGTTGCTGCGATCTGTCGGCGCACCGCGAACTCACGATGGGTGAAAGCATCGAAGCGGGCGAAGGTGGATGACAGCGTGAGAGAACGCACCACCTCGGGATGGTTCAAGGCCATGTGTTGCGCGATGGCACCGCCCGTCGAGGAGCCGACGACGTGCACGGGGCCAAGTCCAAGGTGCTTGACGAGGGAAGCCATGTCGGCGGCGAGTTGCTCGGTCGTGTAACCCTCCTCCGCACGGGTGCTCCGTCCCGTGCCCCGCTGGTCGGGGAGGATGAGGCGATACTTTTCGGCGAACCGTTCGATCTGCGGTCCCCAGCTTCGCCCCATGCCGCCGAGGCCCGAGATGAGCAGCACGGGAGGATGTTCCGGCTTGCCGATGATTTCGTAGTAGAGCGAAATGCCCTCGGTGTTCAACGTAGCCATGTCTCACTCTTTTGTTGCAGAATGGGATGTAGTTCGATTATCATATATTTAGATTATCGAATCACATGTTCAAGTCAAGCCAGCGCATGGAGACCTACGTTCCCTTGATCCAGAGGTTCGTATCCAGAGCATTTCTCTTCCACGCCACCGTTGCCGAGCAGCTGGGGCTTCACGCGTCCGACCTGAAGGCCCTTCAACTCCTTGGCGCTGAACCGCTGTCGCCGGGCGAGATCGGGGAGAAGATCGGCCTGACCGGCGCGTCGGTAACCGCCTTGATCGATCGGCTCGAACACGCGGGCTACGTTGCGCGTGAGCGTGGCAGCCAAGATCGCCGGCGGGTCACCATCCGTGCCGTTCCAGAAAAGCTTCGGGAGATCGCACGCTTATACGCGCCGCACTATCGGCGCATGTCGAAACTGCTGGCAAAATACAGCGAAGGGGAATTTCGCGCGATCACTGATTACCTGACACACGCCTCGGTGTTGCTCGCGGTAGATGACCGTATTTAGAAGACCGGGTTTGTTTTCCATCGGCGCCAAGACGGGATGCTGATGGCATCAATCTAGTTTTGTGAGCAAGTCATCAACTGATAATGCTAACCGTTTCTGCCTGTTCGTCGCAGACGTAGAAAATCAAGTATGGCGGAAGCGGCATTTTCCGGATCCCGCGCGACGGGTCGTGAAGAGGAAACGACCCGGCTGCGAGCGCAGACTGAGCGCGCGATCCACCAACCGCTGGCCAAACCGGGTGACAGCCGTCCCAATCGCCTTGCACCATGAACTCCACGATCTCGCGCAGATCGGGGAGCGAGGTGTTGGTAATCGATCGAACTCGCCGGATCACCCGACGGAGTAGTATCAGGCGTGATTACCCGCTGTGCGGCGAAGAAACTTCCGCCCAATGCTGGGCTTTGCGGTTCGGCCATGTTACTGTTGGGTAAGATGATCTGCATGGAAATAGCCAAATGGATGGTTGCGGTGGTGGCGTTTTACGCGTTTGGCGGGGTCGTTGCCGACGGGATGGTTCCTGCAACTTCGCGGCAGCACCTTTGGAATCCGGGCTGGCCGCCGCACGCCAAGTTTCATAACGCTCAGACCATGCTGCTGGGGGTGTTCGGCGGCTCCCTGTCGCTTGTCATCCTCTTTGCCTCCGGCCCGCTCACCCATCGAATGTTCTTTCTCGCGGCGGCGGCGGCCGCCATGTATTGGGCGTCGATGGCGCTGGCCCCACTGTTTCCCGGCACGGCCTGGTATGATCCCGAGTTCAAGGATGCTTCCCGCCGTCCGCGCGGATTTAGCCCGCAACAGATCTTGACCTACGTGCTTTGCGGGCTGATCGTCATCGCTGTATTTTTGGCCGGTTTCTCCACCTGACGAGGCGCCCGCGAACGCCACTGGGCGTCGCTGCGCTTGAGGGAGTCACGTACGAGTTCATCTTTATGCTCCCCATCTTTTCATCGGCTGCGTTTCATCGGCGCAGTGAAGACGCCGAAGCTCGCTGGTTCATCGATATCCTCTGGATCCTTTTGGCCACGGGCGAAGATACCGGAGGCCAGTATTCCGTCATCGAGCAGTACATGCCTGAAGGTGCGGGACCCGGGCCCCACGTCCATCCGTTTGCGGACGAGGCTTTTTACGTGATAGCGGGCGAGATCACAGCCGTCGTGGGTGATAAAACCGTGGTGCTAGGCCCGAACTCTTTTGGGCACATCCCGCGGAACACCCCCCACGCGTTCAAGGTCACCGGCAAGGAAGTTTGCCACTGCCTGAACTACTACACGCCGGCAGGGTTCGAGCAGGCCATCCTCGGCTGCTCCCGGCCGGCAGAGGCGCGGACGTTGCCGCCGCCGGGACTCGACGCACCCGATTCGCCGGCCGTCTTGAATTTTGCCAGCAACTACTGGGTGGCACCGGCGGAATTGCCCTGGGCTCGGCAGAATTACTCGCGGGAGTAACGCGCTTCCGCGTTGTTCGGGGTTCGCCGCCTTGTCCATGCCCACGTTGGTTTCCTCTGGTTCATAATTTGAGCCTTGCACCGGCTTCTCGCGTGCGGTGCGGGTCGGCTGCTTGTTAAGCTTCGTCCGCTCTTACGGCCCCGCCGCCGACCCGGCTCGGAATCATCTACCTCAGAAAGAAAACGGCGCCGTTGACGACGGTCACCTTTATCGCGGCTGCGAAACGAGCTAAGTAACGCTTGAATGACAGTGGCTGATTGAGAATGCTTGAGCTGACACTGGGGGCCAAAGACAATGCGGTGTGGGCCATTCGCTGAGCCACTTTGTTCGGCAACGCGCTCCCGAGTGAGAAAAGACTACTCGACCGTCATCCTTCGCTCTCAAATTTTGTGTAGCTTGTTTGGCCGCAAGATCGGGCGTGGGAAGCGCCGCAGCAGCGGCGAAATGCAGTTCGTTGTTCCTTACCGTCTTGCCGGTTGACGAAGAGCGCAGCTTCCAATTCCGAAGCGAGGTCTCCTCGGCTTGTCGTTCATCTGGATTATCGCAATAGGCGATCCAACAGATGGCGAAGGAACTCGCCCGATGAGGCCGAACCGTTCTGCTCCATCGGTCATTCGGAGATACTGGTGCGCCCGTGCAGAGTCGAACTGCAAACCTTCTGATCCGTAGTCAGATGCTCTATCCAATTGAGCTACGGGCGCTTTGGCTGGGGCACCTACTATGCACGATCCGCGTTTCGCGGCAAACGGATTCGTCGGCTCCGGAACCGGGGCGCTCGGGATATTTGGCTCGACAGGGGACGGTTTGTTCCCAGTCTGCGATGGATGCCAACCCGGCGCGCGCTGGTCGTCTTTCAGGATAATCTGCTGAAGGGCGTCCCCGGCGTGGAAGCCGACTTTATCAGCACTGGCGCCAGCATCACGCCGGGCCCCGGGTTCGCGGGCGAACCGGCAGCGCGCCCCCTCCAGACGATCCTAAAAGCGCTCGGACGCCTCTCGGCGCGCCGGTACGACTACGTGCTGCTGCCGGCAGTGAATCTCGCCTGGGCGCACGATCCGCCCGGATTCAAGAGCCGGCTGCGGCGGGTCATCCGCGCAGCACTCCCTTCCGGCGCCCGGAGAGGGCCGGCCGGGAGAAAGCCGCGCATCGCGTTCATCGACCGCTACGATTCGACCGTCATCTATCCGGAGGTGGCGGCGGCGCTCGGCGCGGATATCTATTTCAAGGCGAACCTTGGGACGCTTCTTCCCGGCGATTTTCCGTTCAAGGTGGAGTCGATGCCGTACTGGGTTTTCGAGCAGAATTATCCCAGCGTGTCCGGTGCGAAGGAGACGGACCTGTTTTATTCGGCGAGCATCAACTCGCCAGCGCGCGAGTATGCCGCCCGGGAGCTGGCGGAGCTGGCGCGGCGGGGCGTCTCCATCGATCATCCCGCCGAGCGGCTCCCCTTCCCTGAGTTCGTGGCGCGGATGGGGCGGGCGGCGCTGACGCTTTCGCCGTCCGGCATGGGTTACCACGGGTTCCGGCACTACGAAGCGATGCTGATGGAGTCCGTGCCCGTGCTGAACGCAGGCTCGGTGAAGACCGATCTCGTGGACGGCCAGACGTGCCTCCTCTACTCGAATGGAGTCGAGGGAGAGCTGGCCGGGAAAGTGGTGGACGCCCTGAAGAACCGCGAGGCGCTCGCGGCGTGGGGGAAGAGGCTGCGGGATTTCGCCCTGGAGAACCATTCCGCCGCGTCTGCGGGCAGATATGTGATCGAGCGGTTGGATGAGATCGGGTAAAGCAGCAATGACGTGGCGCGCCTTTCGCCGACACGGAGGCCGCTACTTGCCGGCGGATGAGGCTTGCGGATTTACCTCCACCTTGTCGCCCTCGGCAAGGGAGTCGGAGGGATCGAGGACGATCTCATCCGCGGCCGTGAGGCCGGAGGTCACTTCCACCGTCGCACCAAAGTCGTGGCCGATAGTGATGGGGATCAACGCCACACGCCCATTGCGCACGGCGGCGGCGCGGAGGCCTTCCGAACGGAACAGGAGCGCGTTGGAGGGGATGGTGACGGCATGGGGATCGGACGCCAGCCTGAAATGGACGAAGACGTATGCGCCCGGCAGGAGGGCTCCCCGCGCATTGTCCACGTCGACCTCGACGTTCAAGGTGCGCGTGGACTGGTTGATCGCGCCGGCGTTGCGGACGACGGTGCCGGTTATCGGCTCCGTGAGCGCGGTTGTCTGGGTGACGCTGACCTTATCGCCATCGCGGATGCTGCGCGCATACACCTCGGGCACGCCGACATAGACGCGGAGCTGCTGCGAAGCGTCCAGGTGGAAGAGCTCGCCCCCGGCGGAGCCGGTGCCGCTGCCGATGAGGTTGCCGATGTCCGTATTGCGCGCGGTGATGACGCCGTCGAACGGGGCCGTGACCCGCTCGTAGTTCTGGAGCTGCTGGAGGCGGTGGACATTCGCCTGGCTGGAGGCATAGGCGGCGCCCTTCGCGGCGGCGTCGCTCATGTATTGGTCGGTCTCCTGCTTGGAGACGGCCTTCTCGGCCAGCAATTTTTGCCAGCGCTCGCTCGTGAGATCGGCGAGCTGCATGTTGGCCTGCGCGCTCTTGAGGTCGAACTGCGCCTGGTCGAGCTGCTGGTCGAGCTCGGGCACTTCGATCTCCGCGAGCAGATCGCCCGCGTGCACGTGCGCGCCGATGTCGGCATACCATTTCTTGAGGTAGCCGCTCGTGCGCGCATAGATGGGGGTGTCGGTGAAGGCCTGGGTGTTGCCCGGTAGCTCTATCTCTTCGCCTTCGGACCCGAGCTTGGGATGGGTGACATTCACGGACTGGATGGCGGAGGCCTCGGCGGCGCTCCGGAGTTTGGTGTGGGCGTGGGCGCGCGAGTAGATGCCCCATGCGATGGCCAGGAGGCAGGCTCCCACGGACATAACGGCGAAGAGGAAGCGCGAGGAGCGGGGTGTCGCGGGGAGAACGGGGGCGGTGACGGATTTGGACATGAGTTCCTTTATGCCGAAGTCAGGCGGTCTGCACAGCCGCTCCCACATTCGGCGCGGGATGAGCGCCGCTTCGCCCGCGAACAGCGCGGGCGCGGTGGAGGACGCTGAATACGGCGGGCACGAAGAGCAGGGTGGCTACGGTGGCGCAGAGCAGGCCGCCGATGACCGCGCGCCCCAACGGCGCGTTCTGCTCTCCTCCGTCCCCGAGCCCGAGAGCCATGGGCACCATGCCGATGATCATCGCCAGGGCCGTCATGATGACGGGGCGGAACCGCGTGGTTCCCGCTTCGAGCGCCGCCCGCACGGAGTCGCCGTGTTCCAGCAGCCGTTCCTTCGCGAAGGAGACAACGAGGATGCTGTTGGCCGTGGCCACGCCCATGCACATGAGCGCGCCCATCAACGCCGGGACGCTCAAGGTCGTATGGGTGAAAAACAGAAAAAGGACGATGCCCGCGAGCGCCGCGGGAAGCGCGGTAATGATGATGAACGGGTCGAGCCACGACTGGAAATTTACAACCACGAGCAGATACACCAGGATGATGGCGAAACAGAGCCCTTCGAGGAGGCCTGAGTACGAGCTGCGCATCGTCTCCACCTGGCCACGCACCGAGACGAACGTCCCGCGCGGCAGCGCTTTCCTGTTCTCCTCCACGACGCGCTCGACATCCCGGCTTACGGAGCCCAGGTCGCGATCCTGCACAGAGCCATAGATATCGACGACGCGCCGGATATTATAATGGTTCACCACGGCCATCTCGTGGGAGCGGTTCAGCGAGGCGACGACCCCGAGGATGCCGGGGGTGATGCGGTTTCCGGTCGAGAGCGGGATATTCTGCAGGTCCTTGAGCGACTGCATGCGGTACTGGGGCGTCTGCGCCACGAGGTTGTAGCTGACGCCATTCTTCCAGTTCACAAAAAACATCGGCGTGATCTGGAAACTGCCGCTGAGGGTGTTCAAGACGCTGGATGCCACGTCGTCCTCGGTGTATCCGGCCTGGGACGCCTTGGTGCGGTCCACCGCGACCTGCAGCGTGGGGTAGTCGAGCGGCTGCTGCACCCGGAGATCGGTGAGGCCCGGGATGTGCCGGAGCCGGCCCATGACATTCTCGGCGATGTCGTGGCTGGACTGGATGTCGCTCCCCTCGATCTGCACGTCGATAGGCGCGGGCAGCCCGAAATTCAGAATCTGCGTCACGATGTCCGCCGGCAGGAAATAGAAGGTGACTCCCGGGAACTCGCGCGGCAGGTTCCGGCGGAGGTCGCGGATGTAGTCGTCGGTGGGACCGTGTCCCTCGCGCAGCGAGACCATGATGTCGGCGTCCGCCGCGCCGATAACGCCCGAGGTCGAGTGCATCAGATTCATGGGGCTGTACGGCAGACCGATGTTATCGAGGATGTTGTTCACCTCCTCCCGGGGGATTTCGCGGCGGATGGAATCCTCAACCAGGTCGCTGAGCCGGGCCGTCTCCTCGATGCGCGTGCCGGTCCGGGCCCGCAGGTGGAGGATGAACTGGCCGCTGTCGGTGCCAGGGAAAAAATCCTGCCCGAGCTCGGGCACCAGCAGGAAGCAGCAGAGGCAGACGCCCAAAAATACCGGGATGGAAAGCTGCCTCCGAGCCATGAAGCCTTCCAGCAACCCCTGGTAGCCCGCCCGAAAACGCTCGAAGCCGCGTTCGAAGCCTTGCTGCGCCCTGCCGAAGAATCCCTTCGAGGGATGGTCGTGCTCGTGTTCGTCCAGGAGGTAGAGCGCCATGGTCGGCACCAGGGTGCGCGAGAGCAGGTAGGAGGCGAGCATGGCGAAGACGACCGCCTCGGCCAGCGGCACAAAGAGGTAGCGGGCCACGCCCTGGAGCAGGAACAGCGGGAGGAAGACGATGCAGATGCAAAGGGTGGAGACGAACGCAGGGACGGCGATCTGCTGCGCGCCGTCGAGGATGGCCTGCCGCAATTCCTTTTTCATTCCCAGATTGCGCTCGATGTTCTCGATCTCCACCGTGGCGTCATCGACGAGGATGCCGACGGCGAGCGCGAGCCCGCCCAGGGTCATGATATTGATCGTCTCGTGCAACAGGCTGAGCACGATGATGGAGCTGAGGATCGAGAGCGGGATGGACACGGCAATGATGAGGGTGCTGCGCCAGCTGCCGAGAAAGAGGAGGATCATCAACGCGGTGAGCGCCGCGGCGATGATCGCCTCGCGGATGACGCCGCTGATCGAGTTCCGCACGAAAACGGACTGGTCCGCGAGCGGGGTCAGCTTCAACTCGGGCGGCACGATGGCCGCGATGCGCGGGAGCATCCTATAAACGCCGCGGACGACGTCGAGAGTGGAAGCGCTCCCCGCTTTCAGGATGCTGACGAGGACGCCGCGCCGCCCGTCCTGCCGCACGACGTTGGTCTGGGGCGAAGCGCCGTCGCCGACGGTGGCGACATCCCGCAGGTAGATCGTCGTGGAGCCGACCTGTTTGATGGGGATCGCGCCGAGCTCGGCGTAGGTGCGCGGCGCGGTGTTGACGCGGACATCCAGCTCGCTCTCGCCGATCTTCGCCGTGCCGGAAGGGAGCACGAGGTTTTCGGCGTTCACGGCTTTCAGGATGTCCGTGGGCGAGATGTTCTTCGACTGCATGAGGTTCTGGTCCATGCTGATCATGACCTCGCGCTGTTTGCCGCCGTACGGGTAAGGAACCGTCGCCCCCGGCACGGTGATGAGCTGGGTGCGGACATATTGCAAGCCGAGGTCGTTGAGCTGCTGCTCCGAGAGGCCGTTGCCGGAGAGCCCGAGTTGGAGGATGGGCACGCTGGAAGCGCTGAAATTGATGATCTCCGGCGGGAGCGTCCCGGGCGGAAGCTGGCGCAGGAGGAACTGCGAGGCCGCCACCACCTGGGCGTTGGCGGTGTCGAGGCTGGCGTTCGGCTGAAGATAGACCTTCACGACCGCGACGCCATTATAGGTCGTGGACTCGATGTGCGAGATGTTGTCCACCAGCGTCGTGAGCGCTTTTTCGTAGGGCGTGGTGAGCCGCGTCTCGAGGTCCTCCGGGTTGAGGCCGGTGTACGTCCAGGCGACGGAGACGACGGGGATGTCGATATTTGGAAAGATGTCCGTAGGCGTGCGCAGGATGACGACCGGGCTCAGGATCAGGATGAGCAGCGCCAGCACGATGAACGTGTAGGGGCGGTTGAGGGCTATTCTTACGATCCACATCGGGGAGCGGCGGCGGGGTTCCTTGCGGGTACGGCTTGTTCCTTTGCGGCCCCACGCGGGTGCGTGAAACGCGAAAAGCCTGACATACACGGTTCGCCGCGCAACGACTTTATGCGCCCCCTCCGTAAACGTGTTCCCTTTCGGGGCCCGGCGCGGACGTTTCGGCCTTTACGAAGCCGCGCCTGCCTGCTATTGGGAGGGGCGGATCGTCGAACTCCCTCCCTCGCGATGAATCCACCGCGGACAGAAAGCCGCCATTGAAACATGCGAGGATACTATCGACACACGAAGATCATTGCGACTGTAGGGCCTTCCACCGAGAGCCCGGAGCGCCTGCGCGAGATCATCCTCGGTGGAGTGGACGTCCTCCGCCTGAACATGGCCCACGCCACCGGCGACTGGATCACGGCGCTGGTGCAGCGCATCCGCCAGGTCTCGCAGGAAGTTGACCGCCATGTGGCGGTGATGATGGACGTGAAGGGCCCGGAAATCCGGACGGGGGTCGTCGCGGCGGACATCGAGCTGAAGGCGGGCGACCTGTTCGAGTTCTACACCACCGAGCCGACCCCGGGCGCGCGCGGGATCAACGTCAACTACGCGGGCCTGCCCGCCGACCTGAACGTGGGCGCCACGGTGCTCGTGGACAGCGGGCTCCTGCGGTTCGAGGTGCTCGAACTGACGGAGACGCACGTCCGCTGCCGCGCGTTGCTGCCCGGCCGGCTCGGTTCGCGCCGGCACATCAACCTGCCGGGGATAGAGGTGAACCTCCCCTCGCTCACGGAGAAGGACGAGCGCGACCTCCAGGCGGGCGTTGCGGCGGGCATCGATTTCGTGGCTCTCTCTTTCGTCCGGCGCGGGGAGGACATAAAGACCCTCCGCGCGTTCCTGGTGAGCCTCGGCTCCAAGGCGCGCATCATCGCCAAGATCGAGGAGCAGATCGGCCTGCGGAACCTGGAGGAGATCGTCGAGGCGTCGGACGCCATCATGGTCGCCCGGGGCGACCTGGGGGTGGAGATCGACTACCACGTGCTGCCGCTGGTCCAGACGCGGATCGTCGAGGCGTGCCTGGCCGGGGGCAAACCGGTCATCATCGCCACGCAGCTCCTGGAATCGATGATCACCTCGCCGATGCCGACCCGCGCCGAGATATCCGATGTCTCCAACGCCGTGAGGGAGCGGGCCGATTGCGTCATGCTCTCCGGAGAGACGACGACGGGCCTCTACCCGCTCGAATGCGTGGATGTGCTGAAGAACATCATCAAGAGCATCGAGCCCTCCGAGAAACGGCTGTTCAACACCGAGATCCGGCTGCTGGAGCCCAAGGCGGTGATGATGCGTTCCGCGGCGCTCCTGGCGCGCGAGCTGGGGCACTCCGGCATCGTCGTATTCACGCGCAGCGGCATGCTCGCCTACACGCTCGCGGGCCTGCGGGCGCAGGGAGTGCCGATCTACGCCTTTACGGACGACGAGGCGCTCTTCCGGCAGCTCCTGCTGCCATGGGGCGTGGAGCCGTTCCTGATGCCGTTCAGCGACGACCACGAGGAGACGATCCTGAACGCCCTGGCCTACCTCAAACGCCGGGACTGGTGCGGCTCGGGCATGTGGCTGGTGGTCATCACCAACGCGCTGGCCCGCGGCAGGGTCATCGACACGATCCAGCTCCGGCAGGTGGACTGAAGGCGGATTTCAGCCGGGGCGGTTGCGCCAGGGCTGCAAAATCAGCGGTACGGCGACCAGAACGCGGCCGGCGCAACATCCGACAGGGAATTGAACGTGCTCACGGCGATCTTCGGGGCGGTGTCCACGGTGTAGGTGCCGTAGCTGTTGCCGAACAGGTCGTTGTCGCCCATGCTGTAGAGAGGTGTGCCCGTCTTGATGTAATTCTTCAGGTCGGCGAAGGAAGGGTTGAAGCCCGAGGTCTTGTTTGTCTCTATGGCGTATTGATCCAGGGCGTTGTCCAAGATGCGCAGGTCCTCCAGGCAACGGGTGGCCTGCGACCTTTTCCTGGCCCGAAGGAAGTTTGGAACGGCGATCGCCGCCAGGAGCGCGATGATGGCCACGACGATCATGATCTCCACCAGGGTGAAGCCTCGGGCGAAAGACGGACGTGTGTTTTTCGTGAGGAGCGTCATTCTGCTCCAAATGTAAGCAGCATCCGTGCCCCCACGAAACCAGGAACTTCCCCATGGCCGGGCAAACGCCCGGTTCGCCCGCGGAACGCGACCCGCCGCCGGTTATTCGGCCGCCACTGCCGGCACAGGACGGGACGCCACTCCATGCGCCTGACCCTCGGCCGCCAGGATCGCGAGCGTCGCCAGGGCAGAAGCGGAACCCTTGTATTTCTTACCCGTCTTCTTGACCATGCCGCGGTTCACCAGGTTCTGGAGTTTCTCGTAAGCCCTCAGCCGGAGCATATCCTCGCCACCACTGACGGCACTCCGGGCGCGGAGGTTGACATGGACAATGTCAAACAGCGCCTTGAATTCAAACGAAGCTTTTCGTGAAAGCACCGCAACCAGCTCCTCGGTAAGGGCATCCGGTCGCCGACGCGAGACAAAATAGTTTGTATTCATCCAAACAAATCTCACCATTTGGTAAATAGTCAAGGAGGATGAATTTCAGAGTCACACGACAAATGCCCATCCTCTTCGTGCGCCACGTGGTGCGCGATGCGCTGCGGCACCGAGTCCTCGCCGCACTCAACATATTGAGCGTGGCGCTCGGGGTGGGGCTTTATCTTGCGATTCAGATCGCCAACCACAGCGCGAACCGGGCCCTCGCGGCAGGGGTGGACGTTGTCGCCGGGAAGTCGAACCTGGAGGTGCGGGGCGATGTCCCGGAGACACTGTTCCCCGGCGTTTGCATGCAGCCGGGGGTCAAGGCATGCACGCCCACCGTAGAGGGGATACTGACGCTGCCCGACTTCCCCGGCGAATACCTGCGCGTCCTCGGCGTGGACATCTTCACCAACGCGCCCTTTCGCACCTTCGACATCGGCGAACCTGGGAGCCGCCTCGACCTCGGCAAATGGGCCGGCCAGCCGAATGGGATCGCCATCTCAGGGGCGTTCGCGCGGAAACATGGGCTGCGCACGGGCGACACGGTGCGCGCGCAGGTCAACGGCCGGTCGCAGGAGCTGAAGGTTCTCTTCCTCCTCGACCCGAAGGAAGAGGGCTTGGGGAACATCGAGCACCTGGCGGCTATGGACATCGGCTGGGCGCAGGAGCTTTTCTCCCTGCAAGGGAAGCTCTCTTCCATCCAGATCCTGCTCGACCGGCCCGACGACGCGGCGGAGTTCGCCCGGAAGCTCCCCCTACCTCCCGGCCTCGCCGCCGCCGCCCCGGCGCAAAGGAGCTTCCAGGTGCAAAAGATGCTCGCGGCCTTCGAACTGAACCTGACGGCGCTGAGCCTCGTCTCGATGTTCGTGGGGATGTTCCTTATCCATAATACCGTCTCGGCGTCGGTGGCGCGGCGAAGGGTCGAGATCGGCATCCTGCGCTCCCTGGGTGCGACACGCGCCGAGGTGCGCCTCCTCTTCCTCGGCGAGGCCTTCCTCTTCGGCTGCGGAGGCATCGCCCTCGGCGCCGCGGGCGGGGTGCTCCTCGCGAACTTCCTTGCCGCCTCCGTCGCGAAGACGATCTCCTCGCTCTACGTGCTGTTGAGCATCGACCGCTTCTTTTTCAGCCCGGTCCACTTGCTGGCGGCGGCCGCGTTTGGCATGCTCGCGGCGCTCACCGCGGCCTGGCATCCGGCAAATGAAGCGGCCGGCACCGACCCCGTACGAGCCCTGGCGCTCAGGACCCGCATCGAGGAGAAGGCGGCGCGCGTCACCCGCTGGGCCCTCCTTGGCCTTGGAACGCTGGGCCTCTCGTATGCCGTCTCATGGTTCGCGCTGCGGACCGGGCCGGCATTGCTGGGGTTCGCCGCCGCGTTCCTCGTGCTGTTCGGCTTCATCTGTTTCTCGCCGGCCCTCATCCGGGGGCTCGGCGCGGCTCTGGCAAAGGCGGCGGCCGGAAGAGCGGTGCCCAGGCTGGCCGCGGAGAACTTCCGGCGGTCGATCCACCGGAATAGCGCCACCGTCGGCGCGCTCTCGGCGGCCATCGCGCTGGTCATCGGGGTATCGATCATGATCTTGTCGTTCCGCCATACGGTGGACGTCTGGATGAACCGCGGGTTCGCCGCCGACCTCTTCATCGCCCCCGCGGCGAATGAAACCATCGGCCTCGAGGCGTTCATCCCAGCGGAGGCCATTGCGTTCCTGGAGAAAGAGCCGGGAGTCGAGTCGGTGGACACCTTCCGCGAACTGCGTGTGCCGATGGGGGCCGATCCCGTTCCCGTGGGGGTGGTGAAGGGCGCGGACCGCCGGAACATCCAGTTCGTCGGGGGAGGGCAGCGGGAAAAGATGGCGAAGTTTTTCGGCGGCGATTACGTGGTCGCGACAGAGAGTTTCGCCCGGCGCTGGGGCAAGGCCGAAGGGGATGGCGTCGTGCTCACCACCCCACGGGGAAAGGTCCGGTTCGAGATCGCCGGGATTTATTACGACTACACCCGGGACGAAGGGCTGCTCATGATCGACCGAAAGACGTTTGACCGCTATTGGGACGACCCTCGGGCACAATCGCTCGCCCTGTACCTCCGCGCTCCCGGCGACGCCGGGGGCATCTCGGACCGGTTTCGCCGGCATTTCAGCGCCCAGGGGGAGTTCGCCATCTTTTCCAATTCCGGCTTGAAGAAGCGCGTCTTCGAGGTGTTCGACCAGACGTTCGCCGTCACCTATGTCCTGCGGACCATCGCCATCCTGGTCGCGGCCCTCGGCATCTTCCTGTCGCTCACGACCCTCATCACCGAACGCGAAAGGGAGATCGGCGTGTTCCGCGCGGTGGGCGCGTCGCGCGGCCAGGTGGGGGGCCTCGTCTTTGCGGAGTCGGCGCTCGTCGGGGTCGCCGCCAGCATCCTTGGGCTCGCGGCGGGCTGTTCGCTGGCGCTGGTGCTGACCTTCGTCATCAACAAGGCGTTCTTCGGCTGGACCATCGCTCTGCGCTTTCCCTGGCTCCTCCTTGCCGCCACCCCGCTCTGGATCGTGCCCGCCTCTCTCCTGGCCGCCTGGGGGCCGGCCCTGCGCGCCTCGCGCATAGAGATCGCAACCGCCGTTCGCGCCGAATGAAGGCTCCCCTGCTCCTAGCCGCGTTGATGCTGCCGGCCGCCGCCCTCGCAGCCGACTGGAAGATCGCGGCGCCGGGCGGCCGATACCGGTTCCCCGAAGACCACGGCGTGCACCGCGATTACAAGACCGAGTGGTGGTATTTCACCGGCCAGCTTCGCGACGCGAGCGGAGGTGAGTTCGGTTACCAAGTCACCTTCTTCCGGGACGGCGTGCGCGCCCCGGGCGCCGAACCGAAGACAGCCTCCCGCTTAATCCTGGATGACGTGAAGTTCGCCCACTTCGCGGTGACCGACGTGGCCGGGAGGCGCTTCTTCTTCCGGCAGAAGACCAGCCGCGGCGCTTTCGGCGAAGCCGGTTTCGGGGCAGCCGGCCGCCTCGCGTGGATCGAAGGATGGAGTCTCGAGCAGACGAAAGCAGGCGCCTTCCGGCTGAAGGCCCAGGACGGCGGCCAGGCGGTCGATCTGCTCCTCAGCCCGGAAAAGGCCTATGTCATCCAGGGGCCGCACGGCATCAGCCAAAAAGCCGACGGCGCGGGCCACGCCTCTTACTATTACTCCGCGACCCGGCTGGACACGCGGGGCGAGCTGACCTCCGGCGGGAACGCCAGGGCCGTGACGGGGGAGAGCTGGTTCGACCACGAGTGGGCCACAAATGGCCTCACCCCCGAGCAGATCGGTTGGAACTGGTTCAGCCTCCAGCTCGACGACGGCGCCGAACTCATGCTCTACCAGATGCGCACCCGCGGCGGAGGCATTGACCCGAACTCCAGCGGCACCTTCATCCGCAAGGACGGCGAGTGCGTATATCTCACCCGGGCCGATTACACGCTTTCCCCCGGCGGACCGTGGAAAAGCGGCGCGACCGGCGCGAGCTATCCCCTTTCCTGGAAATTGGGAATCCCGAAGCTCAAACTTACGGTGCAAATCACGACGCCGGTTCCGAATCAGGAGCTTGCCTTGGGGGCCATCTCGTATTGGGAGGGGCTCATCGAAGTCCGGGGCGCGAGAGCCTCCGCCCCTGTCACCGGCCACGGCTACATGGAACTCACCGGATACGCCGCGCCGTTGACGGAGATGAGTTCGGCGCCCGAGTAAGCCGAAAAAATCCTGGAATTTGGGGTTTGCCCTTTTTCGGGTTTCCATCTATTTTTTGGTTGCCCTATGAAAAGCCTCCTTTGCTCCCTCCTCTTTCTCGGCGTAGCCACGTTCGCTTTCGCGGATATCCAGGATCCGCCGATGAATGATTACGGGTTCACCCGCAAGCTTGGGCGCGGCTTCGCCAACACCTTTTTCGGCGCCACGGAGTTCTCGAAGACCATCTGCGAAGTGCAGGATCGCGACGGCGGCTCGGCGGCGTTCAGTTATGGAGTCGTCAAAGGCCTCGGCCGGGTGGCGTTCCGTTTCGGCGCGGGCATCTACGAACTGGTCACCGCTCCGTTCCCGACCTACAGGGAATCCTACCGGCCCTTTTATAGGAGCAATGTTCCCTGGATACACGGCGGTTACGAGGAGTTCCCACCCGATCTCGGGCTGGAGAGCAAATATATGTATAACCGCGAGACGACTCCTTACTAAGGAGCGCGCGCCCCAGTCTTTCCCGGTCGCCCGGGTTGCCCGTCCAGACTTGGCAGTGGCGGCAGCCTGGCCTCACTCGACGCGGGACGGGCGTCCAGTATTCTCATGGAATCGCTCCGATTGACGGTCGGGGACGTCGCTTATGGCGGCGACGGGGTGGCCCGCGCGGAAGGGCGCGTGGTGTTCGTCCCATTCACCATCCCCGGGGAGGAAGTCACCGTCCGGCTTGGCAAACGGAAGAAGCATTTCGCGGAAGCGGCGCTTCTCGCCGTGGAGACGCCTTCGAACGACAGAGTGGAGCCGCGGTGCCCCTATTTCACCCGGTGCGGAGGCTGCCGTTACCAGCATATCGAGTATGGGCGCCAGCTCGCCATCAAGAGCGCCCAGGTCGAACAGACCCTGCGCCGGATCGGCCGCCTCGCAGAGGTTCCCATGCGGCCCATCGTCCCCTCGCCGCTGCCGTACGGATACCGCAGTCGCATCCGGGTCCATGTTGAGGGCGGCAGCATCGGCTTTTATGGATTCGGGTCGCGCGAGATTGTGGACATCGAGTCCTGCCCCATCTCCTCGGACGCTGTGAACGAGACCCTGCGCGCGTTCCGTTCCGGCCCCGCGCCGGAAGAGGGGGATCACACCCTGCGCGAGCCTGGACGGGCCGAATTCTTCGAACAGACGAACGCGGGCGTCGCGGCGGCGATGCTCGAGGTGCTGGAGGGGCTCGTGCTGCGCGGCCAGCTTCTCCTCATCGATGCCTACTGCGGCGGCGGCTTCTTCGCGAAGCGCCTCCGGCCGCTCTTCGACCGCGTCATCGGCATCGAGGCCCACCCTTCCGCGGTGGATCGCGCCCGGCGGGACGCCGCTCCGGGCGAGACATACGTCTCGGGCGATGTGGGGCTGCGCCTGGGCGCCATCCTGGCTCAGAGCGACCTTGCCAGGACGACCCTCATCCTCGACCCGCCGGCGGCCGGTCTTCCGCGGGCCGTGATCGACCTGCTGCTCGCCTCCCCGCCCGCGGAAGTCCTCTACGTCTCCTGCGACGCGGCCACGATGGCGCGCGATCTCGCCCTGCTTTCGGCCGTTTATGCGCTGGATTCCGTGACCCCGCTCGACATGTTTCCGCAGACGGCGGACATCGAAGTCATCGCCCGCCTCAGGAGCGGCGCACGGGGCGATACGGAGCCGGGTTCCGGCTAAAGATTCTCCCTACAATCGGCCCTTTGTAAGAACGCAACCTGCTCTCTAGAGCACCGTGCATTGCGATTCCCCCCAGGACGCCGCCCCTTCGCCTGATTCCGAGGTGGCTGCTCTCCGCGCGGAGCTTAGGGCGGCCCGATCCGACGCGGCATGCGCCCGCGAAGCGCTCGACGCCGCGACCCAGAGCGAGAACTATTTCCGCCATCTAACGGAGTACGCGCTCGACCTCATCACCATCCTGGATGCCGACGGGACGATCCGTTTCGAGAGCAAATCCATCATCACCGAACTCGGTTACGAGCCCTCGGACTACATCGGCAGAAATGCGTTCGACTTCGTGCATCCGGACGACGCCCCGCGAGTCATCCAGGCGTTTGTGAACGCGCTCCAGTCGCACGGAAGCACCCCGGTGCTCAGCTTCCGCTTCCGGCATAGGGACGGCTCGTACCGGCTCCTCGAAGGCCGTGGGAACAACCTCCTGGAGGACCCGGCCGTGCGCGGCATCGTCTTCAATTCGCGCGACCTCACGGAGCAGCGCCGGCTCGAGGAGCAATTCCTGCAATCGCAAAAGGTGCAGGCCATCGGGCAGCTCACGGGCGGCGTCGCGCACGATTTCAACAACATCCTCACGGCCATCATCGGTTACAGCGAGCTGACCCTTCCCGCGCTGGACCCGAATTCGGCCACGCTCGGCTACGTGCAGGAAATCCGCAAAGCCGCCGAACGCGCCGCCTCCCTTACCCGGCAGCTCCTGGCCTTCAGCCGCAAACAGGCGTTGAAGCCGCGCGTGCTCAATCTCGAAGCCATCGTCGCGGACATGGAGAAGATGCTGCGCCGCGTCCTCGGCGAGGAGATCGACCTGGTGTCGATCGCCGAGCCGCACTCCGAAGAGCGGAACGTGAAGGCCGACCTCACGCAGATCGAGCAGGTGCTGCTGAATCTCGCCGTCAACGCGCGCGACGCGATGTCGGGCAGGGGCACCCTTACGATCGAGACGCGCAAGACCGTCCTGAACGACCGGGAAGCGCGGCGACTGGGCGACCTGGCGCCCGGGGAATACCTGCTGTTGAGCGTGTCGGACACCGGCTGCGGCATGCCCCCGGAAGTGCAGGAGCACATCTTCGAGCCGTTTTTTACCACCAAGGAAGAGGGAAAAGGCACCGGGCTCGGCCTCGCCACCTGCGAAGGGATCATCCGGCAGAGCGGCGGCCACATCACTCTGGAGAGCACCATCGGCAAGGGCACGACGTTCCTCATCCACCTGCCGCTCGTGCACGAAACGGCCGAGGAGCCCGTGGTGAAAGCGGTTGACCAGGGCCTCGTGCCCGAGGGACACGAGACCGTGCTGCTGGTCGAGGATGAACCGATGCTGCTCGAACTGGGCCAGACCGTCCTCAGCGACCTCGGCTACGACGTGCTCGTCGCCGAAAACGGCAGCGCCGCGTTGCGCCTCGTGCTTGAGAATCCCACCCGGCGCATCGACCTGCTCCTGACCGACGTCATCATGCCCGAGATGGGCGGCAGGGAACTCGTCGAGCAACTGCGCACCCTCTCGCCCGAGACCAAGGTCATCTTCTGCTCTGGCTACACCGAGGACGCGATCTTCAGCGGCGGCGGCATCGAAGCCGGCGTCTTCTTCCTGCAAAAGCCCTACACCGTGGAGGGCGTAGCCCTCAAGGTGCGCTCGGTGCTGGCCGCGTAGGCACACCGGCATCCGGAGCCCCCCAGCGCGGCCCATACCTCCGCCCCTGTAGCGGCGCACAATAAGCGCCGACCACCCGGTCCCCACTCCTCCCGGCGGTCACGAATAAGCGAGGTGCGGCCGCCACCCTTCCCAAGCTCCCAGAAACAACAATGACTTGTTGCATCCAACCCACGGCAATTGGTAACTTCCCACCGAAGTAAGCTGCCGTTATGCAGATCGCTTTCCTACCCACCGCGGGTGGAGGGCGCTCTTCAGATAGCAGCAGCCCTTTCCCCCTTGATCCCTCTCCTTTCATGACGGCGTCTCCCATCGATATCCTCGTCATCGCCGTCTATCTGATCGGCATTACCTCCTTTGGGATTTGGATCGGCTATCGCAAAAATTCCACGTCGCAACAGTATTTTCTCGCGAACAAATCTCTCGGCTGGTTCACCGTCGGCGCGGCCGTTTTCACATCCAACATCTCGACGATTCATCTGGTCGGCCTGGCCGCGGGCGGCGCAAAGGACGGGCTGGTCATCGGCAATTTTGAGTGGATGGCGTGCTTCACACTCATCCTGCTGGCGCTCCTCTTTGCGCCTTTTTATATTAACTCGGGTGTCGCGACTTTGCCTGAGTTCATGGAGCGCCGTTATTGTCCGGAGGCGCGCACGTTTCTCGCGGTGATCGGCATCCTGGGCGCCTTGCTCATACACATTGGCATCAGCCTTTTCGCCGCCGCCAAGGTATTCCAAAGTTTTCTTGGGGTGCCGATGATCGACACCATCATTGTGCTCTCGTTCTTCACGGTCGTTTACACGGCGCTGGGCGGGCTCAAGGCGGTGGTGATGACGGAGAACATCCAGATCGTCCTCCTTCTGGGTGGGGCAACCCTGGTCACGATACTCGGCTTGCGCGCCCTGCCCGGTGTGGGCGTGCATGACATCGCGACCTTGAGGCAATCGGCCGGGCCGGGCCAGCTCCACATGCTTCAACCGATCATCAATTCCGAGGGTCATCTCAATGGTTTCTCGTGGCTCGCGGTGCTGCTTGGCTACCCGATTCTCGGCATCTGGTACTGGTGCGCGGACCAGACGCACGTCCAGCGCGTCCTCGGAGCCAAGACCCTCAAGGATGGCCAGAATGGCGCGATCTTTGCCGGGTTTCTCAAGATAACCCCGGTCTTCCTCATGGTCTTCCCGGGCGTCATCGGTTACGTGCTCTGGCAGAAAGGCGCCATCCATCTCGCCAACGTGCCCGGGACCGATCATCCCGATTACAACACCATGCTCCCGACGCTCATCAATTATTTGATCCCGGTCGGCTTGCGCGGATTGCTGGCGGCCAGCATGGCGGCAGCCCTCATGAGTTGCATGGCGGCGGCGCTTAACAGTTGCGCGACGCTGATCTCGCTCGACGTAGTCAAGCGCCTGCATCCGGATGCGTCCGATGCAAGCGTGGTGCGAGTGGGCCGGATCGCGACCGGCGTCATCATGGTGCTGGCCATGCTCTGGTCCACGCAAGGCGACCAGTTCGGCACGATCTTTGAGGCGATCAATAAAATCCCGATGACCTTCGCTCCCGCGGTCACCACGGTTTTCGTGCTCGGGGTGCTCTGGAAGCGCGGCACCAGGCAGGCGGCCATGGCCACGCTCTATGTCGGCTCGCTTGTCGGGGTGATTTATTTCCTCGTCGATTTGCCCAGCACCGGAAGATGGTTTTTGGCCGGAGATGAGTTGAAGCATTTTAGCGGTTTGGTGACCGACCCGATGCACGGCTTGGGGATTCCCTTTATGCTCGTCGGCCCGATGATAACCGTGTTCTGCGTGGCGATATACGTCGCGACGAGCTTCCTGACCCCCGCGATGGATCCAGCCGAGGTCGCAAAGGTCTGTTGGGATCACCCGCTGGCCTTTCTTCAGGGGCCGGTCTCGGCGGCGAGCGATCCGCGCATCGTCTCGCTGGCTCTCGTCGCCATGGTCGCCGTTCTTTACTGTTTCCTGAGATAACTTTAGCATCACACTATGCAACACAGCAAACCTGGTCCCACCTGCCAAAAGCTCATCTCCATCTTTCTCAAGATCGCCGTGCCCCTGTTTCTCAATTACGCGGAGACTGGGCAGGTCTATGCCCAAGATGATTCCGGCGTCAGCCTGCCTAATATCACTTTGCCCAAGGATGATTTTCAGTATAAAGCGACAAAAGGCTATGTCGAAGACGTTCCCATTGCCGGCTATCAACATGCTTCCCCCGCCGCCTATGAGGCGTTTAGGGATCTGAAGTACGGGGTGCGCATTCACTGGGGTATCTACTCGGCCATGCAGTTGCCGGATCCATCCTGGCCATTTCTAAAAATGTCCTACGCACGAAAGCAGGCCTATAATGAATTGTATAAAACATGGAACCCCTCCGGATTCGACGCGGATGAATGGATGAAAATGTTCCGGGATGACGGGATGAAGATGTTTGCCTTTACCACCAAACATCATGAGGGCTTTTCCATGTTTGACACCCAGGCACATGTCAAAAAGCGGGTGAACTGGACCGCTGAGGGTGGCCCGGCGATGGAGGATTGCGACCTGGCATACAGCATCATGGAAACACCTTTCCATCGGGATGTTGTGAAGGAGTTGTGCGATGCCGGTCATAAATATGGCCTGGCGATCGATCTTTATTACTCCAACCCCGATTGGTATGACGCGGATTTCCGCCCATACGTGAACCATCCCGTTCCGGTAGCGAAGCATCCTCTCCCCGGCGCCAGTTCCATCGACCCCAAAGGCCTCGTCCTGGAGAACGCGCCCGCTCCCACTGCGGAGGAACGGAAAAGAATGATGGCGCGTTATCGTCAGCAGCTTACTGAATTGCTAACCAATTATGGGAAGATTGATATGCTCTGCCTGGATATGTCGCTGGGCAAAGAAGTTTGGCCCGCCATGAGGGATACGATGTTTGCGCTCCGTAAAATCCAACCGGATGTGATGTTGCGCGCGCGAGGCATCGGCAATTACGGGGATTACTTCACGCCCGAGCGGTTTGTTCCAAAAGGGAAGCAAAATACCGACATGCCCTGGTTTGTGATCTATCCCCTCGCAACTTCGTTTGCTTATGATCCGAATCCGAAAGCTTACAAAGGCGGCGAATGGATCATTCGCAACCTGATCGATTCCGTGGCTAAAGGGGGAAATTTCATGGTCGCGGTGGGACCGGACGGCGATGGCAAGTTTTCTCCCACCGCGATCGAAAATCTCAAAACCGCCGGCGATTGGTTGAAGGTAAACGGGGAGTGCATCTATGCGACGCGTTCTTATCTACGGTATCACGATGGTAATGACCTGAGGTTCACCCGTTCCAAGGATAAGAAAGCCGTATATATCATCAGCTTGAAATGGCCGGGCGATATGTTGCAGACCAAGCTGGTCAGGCCGCTTCCGGGATCCGCCGTCCGCATGATCGGTTATGATCACGATCTCAAATGGCATCAGGATGGCGATGGCGTATCCATCGAGATGCCGGCGGAGTTGCAGGATGAAACGAAGCGGCCCTGTAAGACCGCCTATGCGTTCAAGGTGGAGTCGCAGCCGTGGGAAACGTTTGAAGCTTCTTTGCCTGTTGAAGAGCCGGCGGGTTCGAAGGCCCAGGGGCGGTGAGCGTTTGCAGAGGAAACGGGCGCTTTGGGCGTCGTTCCCGGGAGGGGATGCGGGTTCGCGGGCGTCGGCGGTAATAGACCCCGCTACAGGTTAGTTTGTCAGGGAGGCTGCATTCCCGGGGGGACTGGCTGTCGTTTCATGATCTTGATTCCGAAACGGGTGTCCTGGAGAGGCTCGGAGCCCAGGAGCCACGCGGGCCTGTAGTTCGCACGGACCCAGCGCATTGTCGCCAAACCGAAGTTCGGCGCGTGCCCGAAGTAGCGCGCGCCCCACTCGGAGGTGTCCGTGTGGATGAGAGCGATGTAGCTTGGCCGGGCCGCCTGGAAGACCGCGAGCACGCCGCCCTCGGGATAACGCCCCGTGGCCATCATGACCAGGCTCGTATACGGCGTCGGGTTCGGACGCCGGGCGAGGTAGTTCAGCATGATCCCTTCCGGCATGGCGCAGAGGGTGGCGTTTGCGGGCGTGTTCGCGACGAGCCATTCGCGGGCCTTGTCCAGCGCCCAGCCCTTGCCATCCACATGGATATTATAAGTGAGCATCCGGTCGCCTCCGACGCCGAGCGCGTAATTTTTCACCCGGTAGAAGCCATCGGCGATTCCGAGCAAGCGGAGGATGCCCACCGCGAGGAGCAGGAAGATGCCGGCGCGGAAAAACTCTTCGTTTACGCCGCGCGCACGCAAAGCGCGAGGCAGGAACCACCCGGCGAAATATACCACCGAGACCGCCGCGGGCATCGCCAGGAAGAACCCGTAGTGCCATACCCGCGAGTGGATGCCCATCTTCGCGAGCAGCGCCAGGGCGAAGACCGACCAGAGCAAGGGCAGGATGAGGGGACGCCGTTCGCCGACCGCCGTGGTGCGCCATGTCCAGGCCAGGACGGCGCAAACGACGAGGAGGAGCAGCGGCAGCGAACGCCCGCACTCCGCCCAGTCGAAATAATAGGCGGCCCAGGCGAGCGTCCCGAGCAGGACCCGAGGACACTATCCACCGGCGAGCACCCGTCCCCGCCTCCTTCCTCGCGGCGAGCGCGCACACCAGCACCACGAGCACGGCGCCCGCAAAGTGCCCAAACATGAGCAGCGTGTTCCGGACCGGGTCGTCCAGCCCGAGGCACCATTTATAGAAATCATTCCGCACGGCGGACGTGGTGGTGGCCATGGCGCTCCACGAACCGAGCACCGCGTGCGCCGCGCCCCACCCAGGCATGACGGTCGCGAAATAGAGGAAGAAGCCGGCCGCAGGCAGCAGCGCGGGTGCGAAAAACCAGGCGGCCTCCCTTGGAGACGGGGCGGCCAGGAAGCACGCGGCGCCGGTGCAGGCCGCGGCGGCGACGAAAATCTCCGGCTTGGTGAGGAACACCATTCCCCAGCAAAACCCCGCGGCCGCCGCGTATAGTGCCCTGCGCGTTTCCACCCAGAACGCCAGCAGCCCCACCTGGAGGAGGGCGAGGACGAGCCCATGGAACGCCTCGTGGCTGTACGGGCAGATGTAGTTGTAATTGCCGACGCCGACGTACTGCGAAAAGGAGAAGACCGTGAGGATGACGATGCAAATGCCCGCGGCGGCGATCGCATCCGACGCCCGGAGGAAGAGGCGGTAGATGAACAGGACGAGAAGCGCGAGGAGCGCGAGGTTCGAGACGATGAGGGTCGTCACCGACACGCCGAACAGCTTGAAGAGCCCCGCGTTATAATACTGCGAGAGCGGCCCGATGATGTAGCCGATGTCGCGGTACAGCACCTTCCCCTGGCTGATCTGCCAGGGGGCGTAGAGTTGCTCGCCGAAGTCCACCAGGACGTTCCGGCCACTTCCGCCAGCTCCAGGCGGCCATGGCGCAAAAGACGGCCGCCACCGCCGCCGGCGCGATATACCGGGCGGCGAATGCCCCCGCGTTTGCACCCGCTTCGCGCGGAGCGGCAGCCTGCATCCTGCGCGCTTAGTGGTGGCGCCAGTGGCCCCGGTGCCAGCGCCAGTGGCGGTTCCCCCAGAACCAGCTCCCGCGCACCCAGACGGCGCCGGGATACGGCGCGACCCCATAGGTCTCGACGATCACGGGCGGCGGCGCTCCGGGAGGCCCGTAAGGGCCGGGAGCGTAGGCGTCCGGAGGAGGCCCGCGGCGTTCGACCACAGTTTCGTGCTCCACGCATCCGGCGAGGACGATGGCGATCATCAATGGAAACAGGACTTTCATAGGCTTTTCTTTCTGGATGTGCCGTAGCGGCACTGTGTTGGAGACGAGCCCCGACGGGTTTCTATTCAGCATCTTTAATGCCTCCCGGTGTGGACACTCCGCGCCCCTCCGGTCTCGCTGGCAAACGGCCTCAGTCCAGGGGCGCAAACGAACGGCAGCGTCCCTGAAAACGGACAGTCTGGCGGTAACCGACCTCCTTCGCCAGCGTCACAGCCGCTCCAAACCCCGCGCCCACTTCCTCCGGGGCGTGCGCGTCCGAATTGATGAGCAGGGGCACACCGGCCTCGAAAGCCATGTCGAGGAACTCGCGCGAGGGGTACATCTCCCGCGCTTCCTTCCGCAACCCGGCGGTGTTGATCTCGAACGGCACGCCCCTCTCCGCCGCGGCCCGGATGCTCCCCTCATAGAAGGGCCGCAGATCGCCCTCCGGCCTGAACCCGAATTTCTTCACGAGGTCGGGGTGCGCGACGAAGTCGAAGAGCCCGCTGCCGATGCACGCTTCATACGCCTTCCAGTACAAGGCCCATATCTCCGCGACGGGGCGCTCGCGGAACCGGCCGATCCATTTCGGGTTGTCCACGTCCCAGCCCGGAGCGATGTAATGGACGCTGCCGATGAGGTAATCCCACCGGGCCATGCCCGCCAGTTTCTCGATCCAACCTTCGCGCCCGGCGATGTAATCGCACTCCAGGCCGAGGCGGATGGAACATCCCGGAAAACGTTCGCGCGCCTCTTGCACCCAGTCGATATACCGGGGGAGCTCGTCGATGCCCATGCGCCAGTCGTCGAATGGCTCCGGCATCGGGTTATGATCCGCGAACCCGATCTCCGTGATGCCCCGCGCAAGCGCGGCTTCGGCGTATTCCGCGGGCGCACCGGTGGCGTGCCGGCAAAGGGGAGTGTGGAGGTGGTAGTCGGTTTGCATCGGCGTGCGGAGCGGCGTGTCCGTGTGTGGTCTGCGGGGCCTCCGGGCGCGCCTTTACCGGCGCATCTTTCTCTTGAGTCGCGCCGGGAATGCCTCCAACGTTGTGGCTCGCCTTATGAAGTTCATCGAGTCCGTCTTTGAAAAATTACAGCGGCATCCGAAACGGATTGTCTTCCCGGAAGGGACGGAGCCACGCATTCTGCAAGCGGCGGCGCGCTTTGTCAAACTGGGGCTCGGCACGCCGATCCTGCTCGGGAATCGCGCGGCGATCGAAAAAGCGGCGGCGCAGGAAAAGGTCGATCTCGACCACATCGGGACGATCGACCCCGCGACGGCCTCCGACCTGGATGTGCTGTGCGAGCGCCTCGAGAAGCTGCGGCGTTACCGCGACCTCGGCCGCGCGGCGACCCGGGAGATCCTCATCCAGCCGAACTATTTCGCCGCCATGATGACCCAGCACGGCCAGGTGGACGGGCTCGTGGGGGGAGCGAACGTTTACCCCGGAGCGCTGCTGCGCCCCCTCATCCAGGTCATAAAGCCGCTGGAGGACGCGAAGTGCATGTCGAGCTGCATCCTCCTCGAAGTGCCGGACAAACGCTTCGGCGAGAACGGCGTGTTGCTCTGCGCGGACTGCGCGGTCATCCCCGAGCCGACCATCGACCAGCTCGCGGGCATCGCCGTGCAGACGGGCCGCATCTGCCGGCAGCTGACCGGCGTCACCCCGCGCATCGCGATGCTGAGTTTCTCGACCAAGGGGAGCGCGCGGATGCCCCTCACCGAAAAGATGGCCGCGGCCACCGCGCTGGCCAGGCAGAAGGCCGAGTCCGAGCAATTCGAGATGGAGATCGACGGCGAACTCCAGGCGGACACCGCGCTCCTGAGCGACCCCGCGGAGCGCAAGGACGTGGCCGCGAGCTTCGTGGCCGGGCGCGCGAACGTCCTCATCTTCCCCGACCTGAACAGCGGCAACATCGCCGTCAAGATGGTGAAGTATCTCGCCGGGGCCGAGTCCTACGGCCAGATACTCCTCGGGCTCTCCAAACCGTGCGCCCACATCTCCCGCGCCGCGCTGGTGGACGACATCGTGGGCGTCGCCGCCATCATCGGACTCCAGGCCATCGAGTACCACAGGCTCTACACCGAGCAGGCGGAAGCGCGGACGAGCGCCGAATGACGATGAACCCCTGAATGAATACCGAGACGCCCCGCGTTTTCGTCGCCGCCACCAACCAGAACGACGGCAAGACGACGACGGCGCTCGGCCTCTTTGCGGCGCTCAGGAAGCGGCTGGGCCCCATCGGATTCATCAAGCCCGTCGGCCAGCGTTTCGTGCGGGTGGACGGCCAGCGCATCGACGAAGACTCCGTCCTCATCGACCGCACTTTCGGCGCGCACACCCCGCTGGAGGCGATGAGCCCCATCGCCGTCGAGCCCGATTTCACCCGCAAATACATCGAAGCCTCGAATATCGATTTCCTGGTGCGCCGCATCCAGAACTCCTTCGACCGCACCGCGTGGGAGAAGCAGTTCGTCATCATAGAAGGCACCGGGCACGCCGGGGTCGGCTCCGTATTCGACCTCTCGAACGCGCGGGTCGCGAGCCTGCTCGCCAGCAAGGTCATCCTCATCACGAAGGGGGGCATCGGCAGGCCCATCGATGAGGTGGCGTTGAACAAGGCCCTCTTCGACAAGGAGGGCGTCGAGATGGTCGGCGTCATCCTCAACAAGGTGCTGCCCGACAAGTTCGAGCAGGTGCGGGAATTCGCCCGGCGCGGCCTTGAGCGGCTCGGCATCGACCTCCTGGGCGCCATCCCGGACGAGCCGATGCTCGCCAACGCCACGCTCGGCCAGATCTGCGACCAGACCAAGGGCACATTCATCAACGCCGAGGAGGTGGAATCCAGCCGCCGGGTGAAGAAGATCATCATCGGTGCGATGAACTCCAGCCACGTCATGGAGTATTTCGCCCCCGGCACGCTCGTCATCACCCCCGGCGACCGGGAGGACATCATCCTGGCGGCGCTCTCGACCTGCTCCCTCAGCGACGCGGGCGAGCCGCCCATCGCGGGCATGGTGCTCTCCGGCGACCTCTTTCCGCACCAGAGCGTCATCGACCTCATCAAAGCGTCGTCCGTCCCGACCATCGGTTCGCCGCTGGACAGCTACACCGTCGCGAACAGCATCTACTCCATGACGGTCAAAACGCTCCCCGAAGACTCCGAGAAGATCGACAAGATCCAGGGCCTGGTGGAGAAATACATCGAGGTGGACCGGCTCCTCGAAAAACTCCGCAAGTAAGCTTGCCTGCGTTTATTGAAGTCCGAGGAGCCCCGGATTAGAGTTTGGGAACGAGAAAATTCGCGAACAGGGCCTCGCCAGGCGCGCCGGTCATGCGCCCGGGCGCGCGGGCACAGCTTCCAGCGCCTCCCGGACCGTCTCGAACCCAAACGGCTTCCCGAAGACCCGGTTGACCCCAGGCGGGCATTCGTGCATCGCGTTCAGCATCTCGCCGTAGGCGGTGAGCAGGACGATGGGCTGGTCCGGGGCAAGCTTGCGGATTTCGAGCGCGAGCTCGTCGCCGCGCATGCCGGGCATCTCGAGGTCGAGGATGACCAGATCAAATGTGCCGAGGCAGAATTTCTCGAGCGCTTCCCGGCCGCAGCAAGCGCCTTCGGCGATGTGGCCGTCGATCGCCAGCAGGCGCCGCATGGTCTCGCACACCGCGGCATCGTCGTCCACAAGCAATACCCGCCGGGCGACGGCGGGTGACTGGGGGGTAGCCATGGCAGCGCGCTAACAGCCGGCGGCGAATTCAGAGGTCGGCATCGAGAAGTCCAGGACGGCGCCCTCTTCCCTGGCGCTCATCCAGATCGCCTGCCGCGCGGGGATGAAGCGCCGGTGGCCGAAATTCTCCCACCCCGCAGCCGCTGCGAGCCGGGACATCTCTTCGTAGGAGAACGACCTTTCCACCGAGACCCGGCCGTCGTGCCGCGTCATCGGCTCGCGGAAGAGGATGGCGGTGAGGAGATAGACCGAGACCCAGCTCAGGGGGTTGCGCTCGAGATCGGAGACCAGGACTTTGTCGTGCGAAAGGTGGCGCAGGCGGCGGAGAAGCTTTATGGCGTCCTCGGAGCTGAAGTGGTGGAGCGCAAGCGAGCAGAACACCAGGTCATACGTCTGCTGGTCGCCATATTTCAAGGCATCGGCCTGAATGTAGGAAATCTCGCCGAAGCCCTCGCTCCAGCGGCGGGCGACATCCAGGGTGGCGGAACGGAAATCGACCGCATCGATCCGCAGGTTGATGCCGCGCGGGCGCGCCCATTCGACCATCATCCGCGGGATGTCCCCGAACCCGGTGGCGACGTCCAGGATGCGGTACGAGCGCCCCGGCAGGAGCCACCGGCGCAAAAAGCTCTTGATGAGCTGATAACTGCCGAAGCATTGGTTGATCGTCCCCAGGTTCCGGAGACAGGTTTCCAGTTCCGGCGAGACCGGCTGGAGGCGATCCATCAACTCTGGCTCATCCGCGTTGAAAGCCCGTTTCATCGATCAAAACGAATAGTTTCGCCTCCCAAAAAGGGTCCCTTCGAGGGGCGCGGTAAATACAATACCGTAATTTGCGACGGAATGCACCATCGATGTGCGGGGCGGCTTTCCTTTTCCGCGGACCTCCGCTACACTCAACCCGGGGCCATGGCCGACAAACCGCGTAAACTCAAGATCGCCGGCCGCGAGTTCAGTTCCAGGCTGCTGCTCGGGACCGGCAAATTCGCCTCGAACGAGGAGATGCGCGCCGCGCTCGAGGCGAGCGGCACGGAGATCGTCACCGTCGCGCTGCGCCGGGCCGACCTTTCAGGCAAAGCGGATGCCTTCGCGAACATCCTCGATTTCATCGACAACACCCGTTACCTCCTCCTGCCGAATACGAGCGGGGCGAACACCGCGGAGGAAGCCGTGCGCCTCGCCCGGCTCGCCGCGGCCGCCGGCCTGCCAAAATGGGTGAAGCTCGAAATCCACCCCGACCCGCGCTACCTCCTTCCCGACCCGATCGAAACGCTGCGGGCCGCCGAAATCCTCGTGAAAGAGGGATTCACCGTCCTGCCATACATCAATGCAGACCCCGTCCTGGCCAAACGCCTTCAGGACGCGGGCGCCGCCACCGTGATGCCGCTCGGCTCTCCCATCGGGAGCAACCGGGGCATCGAGACGCGGGCCCAGATCGAGATCATCATCGAACAGGCGACCGTTCCGGTCATCGTCGATGCCGGCATCGGCGCGCCGAGCCAGGCCGCGGAAGCGCTGGAGATGGGCGCGGACGGAGTCCTGGTCAACACGGCCATCGCCATCGCATCCGACCCCGCCCGCATGGCGCACGCCTTTCGCAAGGCGGTCGAAGCAGGGCGAGAAGCCTACGAGACCGGGCTTGCCGCCCCCGGCCACGTCGCGGCGCCCACGAGCCCGTTGACCGGTTTTCTCTACCCCGGCTGAGGCCGCGAAAAGCGTGAGCGCCCTGCTCGAAGTCCGCAACCTGAAGACGTGGTTCCCGGTTTACGGCGGCTTCCCCCGCCGCCGGGTCGACTGGATAAAGGCGGTGGACGGAGTCAGCTTTACCGTGGAAGCGGGGACGACCGTGGGGCTGGTGGGCGAGAGCGGCAGCGGCAAGACGACGCTCGGGCGCACCCTGATAAAGCTCGCGCCGGCTACGGGCGGCGAAGCGCTCTTCGAAGGGCGGGAGATCCTCGGAATGGACGAGGCCGCGTTCCGCCCGTTGCGCCGGGAGATACAGATGGTGTTCCAGGATCCGTTCGGCTCGCTCGACCCAAGGATGAGCATCTCGGCGACCATCGGCGAGGCGCTTGAAATCCATTTTCCCGGGATGAATCGCGCCGACCGCGTGAGCCGCGTGGCCGAGCTCCTGCGCCAGGTGGGGTTGAAACCGGAGATGATGGCCCGCTACCCGCACGAGTTCAGCGGCGGCCAGCGGCAGCGGATCGGCATCGCGCGGGCGCTGGCGGTGAAGCCGAAATTCATCCTGTGCGACGAGCCGGTGAGCGCCCTGGACGTGAGTGTGCAGGCGCAGATCGTCAATCTCCTCCAGGATCTGCAGGAGGAACTCGGGCTCACATACCTCTTCATCGCGCACGACCTTGCAGTCGTCGAACACGTCAGCGATCATGTGCTCGTGATGTACCGCGGGAAGATCGTGGAATCCGCACCCGCCGAGGCCATCTATGAAAATCCGCAACACGACTACACCAGGAAACTCCTCGCCGCCGCTCCTCGGGCGGTCTGAGCCGGGGGCGCGCGCATGACACCGTTCTTCAGGAAATTCATCGGGATCAACTGGCTCCTGTTTTTTTTGATGATCGGGCTCGCGGTCTTCGGCGTGGTGGCGATCTACAGCGTCACGTATATGCGCGACGACCTCGCCGCCACTTTCTGGAGCAAGCAGGCCATGTGGGTCGCGGTCGGCTCGGCGGCCTTCTTCGTCGTGAGCCTCATCGACTACCGCTGGGTGAAGTGGGGCGCGCTGCCGATGTACCTGGCCGGCCTCGGCTTCCTGCTGCTCACGCGCTTCATCGGCTCCAAGGTCTATGGCGCCAAGAGCTGGCTGCGCATCGGCCATTTCAACTTCCAGCCGGCGCAGCTCGCGGTCGTTTCGGGCATCCTGGTGCTGGCGCTGGTGCTCAGCCAGTTCCGGAACCTGCACCCGATGTTGCGGCTCCTCTTCTGCGGAGTCATCGTCGGCGCGCCGTGCCTCCTCATCCTGCTGCAGCCGGACCTCGGGGAGGTCATCATCTGGGTGCCGATCGTCTTCGCGATGCTTTACATCGGCGGGCTGCCGCTGCGGTATCTCATCTCGATGATGCTGCTGGGCGTCGCCTTCCTTCCGCTGGTGGTGTTCTTCGTCCTAAAGCGATTCCAGAAGGCGCGCATCACCGCGTTTCTCGATCCCGACATCGATCCGAAAGGGAAGGCGTGGGCCATCAACCAGTCGATGATCGCCATCGGCTCCGGCGGCTGGGCCGGCAAAGGCTTCAAAGCGCCGAATACCCAGGTCGAGCTCGGGTTGGTGCCCTCCACCGCCATCCATAACGACTACATCTTCGCAGGCATCGCCGAGCAATGGGGCTTCCTGGGCGGCATCGCTCTCCTGTGCGCCTTCGCCCTCATGCTCCTGACGTGCCTTTACATCGCGTTCAACTCTTCGGACGACCTCGGCCTGCTCCTCACCGTCGGCATCTCCGCCCTCATCTTTACGCACCTCTTCCAGAACGTGGGAATGACCGTGGCTCTCCTGCCGATCACCGGCGTGCCCCTGCCGCTCATCAGCTACAGCGGCTCCTTCGTCCTCGTCGTCATGTTCGGGCTGGGCATCATCAACAGCGTCTGGGTTCACCGGAAGATGATGCCCTAAGCCGGCTGGCTGTTCTGGAGCTCCTTGTGCCTGGGCGCAAACGTGCTAGGTTCCGGCATGAAGCCACTTCTTTCGGTTGTGTTTTCTGGTCTCTTTCTGGTAGGCGGAGCGAGCGCCTTTGCGGACTCGGATGCCACCTTCGTCTATCCCACGGGCTACGCTCTGCTGGACGGAACCGGGGCCACGCTCGTTCACCCCGTGGACAATCCTCTCATCCCGACGGCGGAAGGAACCCTGATCAATCAGGTGGATGCCGTTTACGTCCCCACGAGCGCGCCGCTTCTGAACCCGTTTGCGACGCCCCTGGTTCCCACCGGAGTTCCCTCCGCTGGTCACTAAGGAGGGCTCCGTTGAGACCCCGGACTCGGTTCGGGCGCTCTTCTCCTCCATCGCGAGCCGGTACGACCTCGCAAACCACCTTCTCAGCGGCGGCCTCGATTTCTTCTGGCGTCGCCGAGCCGCCGCCGTCCTGAAACCGTGGGCGCCGGGCGCGATCCTCGACCTCGCCACGGGCAGCGGCGACCTGGCGCTCACCCTGCGCGCCCGTTTCCCCGAGGCACGGATCGTCGGCACCGATTTTTGTTATCCGATGCTGGCCCGGGCGCGGGCCAAGGGCCTTGCAAGCCTCGTGGCCGCCGATGGGCTGCGCCTCCCCTTTGCGGAGGGAAGCTTCGACGCGGTGACAGTGGCGTTTGGCCTGCGCAACATGAGTTCCTGGCCGCTCGCCTTGCGCGAGATGCGGCGCGTGCTGAGAGAAGCCGGGCACATCCTCATCCTCGATTTCTCGATCCCGCCGCCGCCATGGCGCGGCCTTTACAGGGCCTATCTCCACTACTGCCTCCCCCGGCTAGCGGGCGTCCTCACCGGGGAACGAACGGCCTACGAATACCTCGCGGACTCCATCGAACGCTTCCCGGCGGGAGAAGCCATGCGCCGGCTCATCGAGGAAAACGGCTTCGCAGCCGCGACCGCCGAACGGCTGACCACCGGGATCGTCTCCCTCTACACGGCGCGGCGGGCCTAAGGGCCTGGGGCCTAAGGGCCTAGACCGGCGCCTGCCTGTGGACGATCCAGGCCATGCCCGCGAGCAGCAGGTCGCGCGCGAGCGCCGGCCCCGGCGAGTGCGACCACGCGCCGTGGCCAAAGCAGCCGCAATCGAGGTCCAGGCCGCGCGCCAGCGCCGAGAACAGCGCGGCCGCAAAGACCGCGCAGAGCAGCAGAACCGAAAACGCGCCGAGCCGAAGCCGAAACCCCGTCACCAGGAGAATCCCCGCGGCCGCTTCGAGCGGCGGGAGACCCAGCGCGACCGGGTTGATGAACGGCGCGGGCAACAGCCGGAAAGCGGCCAGCGTCGCCGCGAAGGATTCCGGCGAATGGAGTTTGACGATCCCCGCATAGAGGAACACGCCACCCAGAACAAGGCGCAGCGCCAGCACCAGCCGCCTGTCTGAGAGCAGCCCCTTCATCTCCCGGGCTCGGCCGGCAGACCCGCGGCCTTCCAAGCTTCCCACCCACCCTTGAAAACGACGACGCGTTTGTAGCCCGAACTCAAAAGCGCCGCCGCCACCGCCGCGCTGTCTTCGCAGTCCGGCCCGGAGCAATAAACGGCGACGAAGCGAGCCTTGTCCCGGAGCGCCAATCCCCTGCCGTATTTTCCCAACTCGCCGCGCGGCAGGTTGATTGCGCCCGGCACGTGCCCGAGCCGGTAGAAAGCCGCCGGCCGCGCATCGACGATAGCCCACTCCCCGCTCGCCACGAACTGCTGAAACGCGGGCAGCTCCACCGTGGCTGCCGCAGTTCCCAGGGGCGCCTCCGCATCCACCGGCGCGTAAGCGAGCGGCAGCGGGTGCGAGCGCACCTGATTCAGCAAGAGGCCCGCGCAAAAAGCGAGGAGCGCCAGCAACCCGAAGCCGGCAAAATCCCTGGCCCACCCTGCAAGCGGCGGCGCGCCGCTTCCAGAATCGCGGGCAGCCACGGGTTACTCCCGGGCTGGCTCCGGCTCGCGGATGCCCTTCTGCAACCAGTCCGGCAGATGGCCTATTTCAGCCTCCACCTTCGCTTCGGCTCCAGCCTCGGCGGCCTGGAGCGAACTGCCACCCGGCTTCGCATCCGCCCCGCGGATCAAGCCGCGCTTTTTAGCCTCTTCCACGATCGCCCGCGCTTCATTGATATCAAATGCCATGGTGTAACCTTAAATCCCGAATCCTGAAAATCGACGGAGGTGATTTCGAATCTTCTCTTATGAGAAGGCCATCCCCGCCCGGGAGCCCCAAACCGTGACCGGTTCTCGGAGGAATCCCTGGTGATTCAGCGCTTCCACAGTCTCAGAAAACGGCGTGGAGTCAAGGCGAAAACCGAAAAGAGGAGCTTTGCTTTTGCAATCCTTTTCCCTACAGTCGCCGTCGTGAGCCGCGCCACAGGCTCCCGGCCGAAGCAGCGTAAAAGACCTTAAAACTGGATGCAAATGGCACGCTTTGCGATAGAACGCCTCGTGGCCTGGAAGTGGTTGTGCAAGGACAAGGTCCGGTTCTGGATCTTCGTCGGACCGGCGGTCTCGGCGGCCTGCCTTGCCGCGTTCGTTGTCGATCCGCCGGGCTCTCCCATCCGCGAATACTCGTATCTACTGCCCATCGTGGCGATTCTCGGCCACGCCTGTCCAAACGCCGTCTTTACGAGGACGCCGCTCCTGCTGTTCTGGATGTGGCTCATCACCGCCGGCCTTTCGCTGATGGCGCTCGCCGCGACGTGCGCGGAATCCCTCGTGGGCTGACGCGCGGAGCTTCCGGCCGGAAAACACCTGCTGCCAGCCGCGCCCCGTCCATTTTTCTGTAGAAGTAAATGCGGGTTTCGCATAGTCTTCTCCTCCCGCGCGCGACGAATCGCCCCCCTTTTCGCCGAGTCGCTCCCCTTATGAATATCCGCAATATCCTCATGGTCGCCTCCCTCGCGCTGAGCGTCCTGGCCGGTCTGGTCATCGGCAGGGGCCACGCCCATTCCATCACGGAAGGCGGCGGCTCCAAAGGCCTCGTCATCGGCCTCTCGCTCGACACCCTGAAAGAAGCGCGCTGGCAGAATGACCGCGATTTCTTCGTCAAACGGGCGACCGAACTCGGAGCGCATGTGGACGTGCAGTCGGCCAACAGCGACGACGGCCAGCAGATCCGCGACGTGGAATCGCTCCTGACCTCGGGCGCGAAAATCATCGTCATCGCCCCGCACGACGGGGTCGCCATGGCGAAAGCGGTGGAGATGGCCCACAAGGCGGGCGTCCCGGCCATCGCCTACGACAGGCTCATCAAGAATTGCGACCTCGACCTCTATCTCTCCTTCGACAACGAGGCCGTCGGCCAGGCCCAGGCGCAGTTCCTCGCGGACAAGATAAAGCCCGGCACGCCCCTGCGCCTCGTCCGCATCTACGGTGCGCCGACCGACAACAATGCGCGCCTTTTCAAGAGCGGCCAGGACAAGGTGCTCGCCCCTTTGATCGCCAGCGGCGCGGTGAAGATCGTGCACGAAGACTGGGCGGAGGACTGGAAGCCGGAGAACGCCAAGCGCATCATGAACGCCGCGCTTACCGACGTTGGCGGCAACTTCGACGCCGTCCTCGCCTCGAACGACGGCACGGCGGGCGGAGCGATCCAGGCGCTCGCGGAGGCGGGCCTGGCGGGAAAGATTCTCGTCACGGGCCAGGACGCCGACCTCGCGGCCTGCCAGAGGATCGCCGGCGGCTCGCAGACGATGACGATCTACAAGCCGTTGAAGCTGCTCGCTAGTCAGGCCGCCGAGGCCGCCGTGACCATGGCCGAAGGAAAACCCCTTGTCGCCAGGAACACTGTAAACAACGGCAAGGTCGATGTCCCCTCCATCCTCGAGCCCGTCTACACTGTGACGAAGGAAAACATCCGCGACACCGTCATCAAAGAGGGCTTCCATTCCCCCGCGGAAATCTACGGGGACGCGGCCGCGGCGAAACAGTAACCTACCGATGCGCCCGGACAACCCCGCCGTACCAGGACTGGCCAGGCCGGGGGAACCGCTCCTTCGCGCCGAGGCGGTCATCAAGCGTTTTCCCGGCGTCATCGCCCTCAAGGGGGTGACGTTCGACCTGCGAGCGGGCGAAATCCACGCCATCTGCGGCGAGAACGGCGCGGGGAAATCCACCCTCATCAAAGTGCTCTCCGGCCTCCACCCGCACGGCTCCTACGAGGGCGAGCTTTTCTACGACGGCGGGCCCCTGCAAATGCGCGGCACCGCCGATGCCGACGCGAACGGCATCCGGGTCATCTACCAGGAGCTCGCGCTCGTCCCGGAGATGACGGTGGCCGAGAACATCTACCTCGGCAGGGAACCCGTGCGGCGCGGATTGATCGACCGTCTCGCGCTGTATGACGGGTCGCGCCAGCTCCTGCGCAAGTTTGGCGTCAACCTCGACCCCGACACCACCGTGCGCCACCTGGGCGTCGGCCACCAGCAGCTCGTGGAGATTGTCAAAGCGCTCTCGCGCGAATCGCGCCTGCTCATCCTCGACGAGCCGACCGCCGCCCTCTCCGAGACGGAGGTCGAGGTGCTGCTGCAAATCCTGAAGGATCTCCGGAGCCGCGGCGTGGCCTGTGTTTACATCTCCCACAAGCTCGACGAGGTCTTCGCCATCGCCGACCGCATCACGGTCTTGCGCGACGGCAGGAGCATCGTGACCCTCGACGCCGCGAAGACGGACAAGGCGGATGTCATCCGCCACATGGTGGGCCGCGAGATCACGGAACTCTTCCCGCGCCACGTCCCGCACCACGGCAAGGCGGCGCTCGTCGTCAAGGACCTGGAGGTCGCGCCGCCAGAGGGTTCCACGCGCCGGCTGCGCGGCATCTCCTTCGAGGTGCGCGAGGGGGAGGTACTCGGCATCGGCGGGTTGATGGGCGCGGGCCGCAGCGAGCTGCTCATGCACCTGTTCGGCGCGTGGGGAAAACGCATCGGCGGGTCGGTAACGCTGGCCGGCCAGTCGCTGAACGAGACCTCCCCGTCCCGCTCCATCGCCGCCGGCCTCGTCATGGTCTCCGAGGACCGGAAGCGTTACGGCCTCATCCTCGAACAGATCATCGGGTTCAACCTTTCCCTCTCCTCCCTGCTCTCGTTCTCCTCCGGCGGCCTGGTCGATACCGGCCGCGAATGGAAATCCAATCGCCGCTTTTTCGACGCGCTCCGCGTCAAGGCGCCGGGGCTGGAATCCGTGGTGGGGAAGCTCTCGGGCGGCAACCAGCAAAAAGTCGTCCTCGGCAAGGCGCTCATGACGGAGCCGAAAGTCGTCTTCCTGGACGAGCCCACGCGCGGCATCGACGTCGGCGCCAAGCTCGAGGTCTATAACCTCGTCAACGAACTCTCCACCCAGGGGAAGGCCGTTGTGCTCGTTTCGAGCGAGCTGCCCGAGTTGATGGGGATGAGCGACCGCATCGTCATGCTGCACGAGGGCGAAATCGGCGGCGTATTCGAGCGCGCCGAGGCGACCCCGGAAAACCTGCTCGCAGCCGCGCTCGGGCACGCCCAACAGGCGGCATAGCAACCACCTTCCATGACAACCACCACCCTCACCGCACGCCGAAGCTGCCCGAAACGCCGCCGTCGCCCCGGGGCCGCAGGCCTCGCCGCGCGATTTCTCGATGGTCATCGCGCTGGTGCTGATCTGGGGGACGTTCTGGTTCCTCACGCCGAACTTCGTCAGCGCGCGCAACCTCTCGAACCTCGCGGTCGAGCTCTCCATCACCGCCGTACTCGCGCTGGGGATGCTGCTCATCATCGTCTCGGGCAATATCGATCTGTCCATCGGCAGCGGCGTCGGCCTGTTCGGCGGCCTCGCGGCGGTGCTCCTCTTCGACCACGGCTGGCCCGCGCCGGCGGCGATGGCGGTGGCGGTGGTCATCGCCGTGCTGGTGTGGGTCGGCATGGGGGCGCTCATCGTCACGCAGAACATCCCCGCCTTCATCATCACGCTGGCGGGCCTGCTGGTCTTCAAGGGCCTGCACTGGAAGGTCATCCATAACGCGACGATCCCGGTGACCTTGGGGAGCGCGGATAATCTTCTATTCGATTCTCACCACCTGGTATCTGCCGCCTCGTCTGGGGCTGGGTGCTGGCCGGCGCGGTCTTCGCCGCGATGGTCTTCGGGCGGCTTCGGGCCCGGGCGCGGCGCGCGGCGTTCGGGCTGGCGGGTCGAACCCGGCGGAGTTGCGTTTTCCAGCCTCTTCATCCAGGGCCAGTTGCTGCTCCTCTTCGTGCTCGTCTGCAACCAATACCAGGGCATCCCGCTCTCCGCCGTGATCCTGGGGATCACGGCTTTCGCGATCTGGGCGCTCTCGCAGCTCACCCGGTTCGGGCGTTACCTCTATGCCATCGGCGGAAACGAGGAAGCGGCTTTCGTCTCCGGCATCCCGGTGAAGAAGGTCGTCATCGGCGCGTTCGGCATCATGGGATTCATCGTGGCGCTCGGCGGCTTCATGCAGACCGCCTATGCGGGCGCGTCCACGACGACCACCGGCCAGTTGCTGGAGCTGGACGCCATCGCCGCCTGCGTCATCGGCGGCACCAGCCTCAAGGGCGGCCGCGGCACGGTCTCCGGAGTCCTGTTCGGCTCCCTCATCATGGCCAGCCTGCTCAACGGCATGACGCTGATGGCCGTCGCCCCCGAGATGAAGTTCATCGCCCGCGGCCTGGTGCTCGCCCTGGCGGTCTGGATGGACGTGCGCCTCAACAAAGGGAAGTAACCCGGCGCGCGGCCCGGCTCTACTCTTTGGCGGGAGCGTCCGTAGCCGTGGGATGCTCCGGAGTCGGAGTGTGGCCGGAGGTGGGGTGGTGCAGGGCCTCGGTGAGCTCCTCCTTTTCGTGCACGGCCGCCTCGTGCTTGGCGTGCTTCTGCAGCTCCTTCTTGTGCACTTCTTTCGGTGATTTGTCGCCCATAGGTTCTTACTGTAACCCGCTTCCCCGGATTGTAAACGCGGCGCGGGTGCGCGCGAGAAAACCGCGAAAGCCCGATTTTTTCTCTCGGAACTCTGTTCCTGTTACGAGGGCTTCGAGCGGAAACAGAGTTTCAGGATGCCAGGCACTCCCAAACTGGCGTTTTGGAGCGAGGAATAACTAGCCCGCAAAAAGTGCAGAACACGCACTAAATTTAGACCGGGGTCAACTCGGGAACCCATGGGGTGAGCAGCTGCTTGTCCAGCACGTCGCGGACCCGGAGCGCGAGCGTCGAAGGCGTAAAAGGTTTCTGGATGAACGCCACCCCTTCGTTCGACACCCCCTGGCCGGCCGCGGCGTGTTCCGTGTTCGCCGAGGTGAGCAGCAGCAGCGTTCGCGGGTAGGCGGCCCGCATCCGTTCCGCCAGCTCCTCGCCGCTGATGGCGGACACGACAACGTCCATGAACAGCAGATCGATATGCCGGCCGTCCTGCGAATGCGCCAGGCTTAGGGCCTCCACCCCGTTGGCCGCCGTGGAGACGTTGTAACCCAGACGCGCCAGCAGAATGGCCGCCATCTTCCGCAGCGCCGGATCCTCCTCCACGAGGAAGATCGACTCCTTGCCGCGCGGCAGGTCGTTCCGCGCGGGGGGCGGAGCGGCATGCGTCTCCTTTTCCACCTGCGGGAGGTAAATCTTGAAGGTCGTGCCGAGCCCCGGCTCGCTGCAGACGGTGATGTGGCCGCCGCTCTGTTTCAATATGCCGTAGCACGTGGCCAGCCCCAGGCCCGTGCCCTTGCCGACGCCCTTGGTGGTGAAGAACGGCTCAAACACGCGCGCCTTCAACTCCGCGGTCATGCCCATGCCCGTGTCCGTGATCGCGAGCATGACATACTCGCCCGGTTTCAGGTCGGGGGCTCGGGCGGCGCTCTCTTCGCCGAGGGTGACGTTCTCCGTCTCAAAGGTAAGCCTGCCGCCGGAGGGCATGGCGTCGCGCGCGTTGATGGCCATGTTCATGATGACCTGCTGAATCTGCCCGGCATCCGCCTTCACGCCCTTCAGGCCGCCGGCCGGGAGGATGCGCACGTCCACCTCACTGCCCATGAGGTGGCGGAACATGCCTTCCATGCTCGCGATGATGTGGTTCAGGTCGAGCGTCTCCGGTTGGAGGAGTTGCTTGCGGCCATACGCCAGGAGCTGCCGCGTGAGCACCGCGGCGCGCTCGGCGGCCTTGCGGATTTCGGCCGGCTTCTTGGCGATCGGGTCGCCCTTGGGCAGCTCCTGCAGCAGGAGTTCGCTCTGGCCGATGATGGCCGTCATGATGCTGTTGAACTCGTGCGCGATGCCGCCCGCCAGTTTGCCGACGGTCTCCAGTTTTTGCGATTGGACGACCTGGGCCTCCAGCCGCTTGCGCTCCGTGATGTCCGTAAACACCACCGTGGCGCCGATGATCGCCCCGTCCTTGTCGCGCAGGGCCGTGCTCGTGTATTCGACCGGGAAGCTGCTGCCGTCCTTCCGCCAGAAGACCTCGTCTCTCGCGTGGTGGACGAGCCCGTCCTTCAGCGTCGCGTGGATGGGACATGCCTCCACCGGATACGGCGTGCCGTCGGCCCGGGTGTGGTGCAGCACCGCGTGCGCGTCCAGGCCGATGAGGTCGGTGACATCGTAACCCAACATCGCCGCCGAGGCGGGGTTCTCGAACGTTATCTGCCCATCCAGGCCCATGCCGTGCACGCCTTCCCCGAGCGAGTTCAGGATGAGGATGTGCTCGTCGCGCAGCCGCTGCAACGCTTCCTCCGCCCCGCGCCGCTCCGTGATGTCGCGCTGGATGCTCAGAAAATGGGTGATGGTCCCGTTCGAGTTGCGGATCGGAGCCACCTGCCAGTCCATATCGAATTCTGTCCCATTCTTTCGGTAGCTGATCGTCTCGCCCTTGAACACTTCGCCCTTGGCCAGGCTCTCCCGGAGCCGGCTCAACACCGCCTGGTCCGTCCGCGGCCCTTGCAAAAACCAGAGCGTTTTTCCCGCGGCCTCTTCAGCCGAATACCCCGTCATTTTCGTGAACGCGGGGTTGATGAACAGTATTTTCGGCTCGGAAGGCTCCGTGTCGGTGATGACGATGCACTCGGTGGCCTGCTCCACCGCGGACCCGAGGAGCCGGAGCGATTGCTTTCGTTCCGTGATGTTCCGGATGATCGTGATGACCTGGTTATCGGGGATCGGCACCAGCCGGGCCTCGTAGAAGGATTCCTGGCCCTGCAGCGTCATGGGATACTCGATGCTGACCGCCGCCGCGCCGCCGCTCACCCGCTTGAGCGCGTCGCCGAACTGGCCGGCCACGTGTTCGAGCAGCGTGTCCTGGATCCTCTTTCCGAGAAAATCGCGGCGCTCGATGACCAGGTCGCCGCTATCGCCCGCCTTGACGTTGAGGATCTTCCCCTGCTGATCCAGCCGGAAGAGCAGGTCGGGGATGGCCTGGAACACCGCGCGCATCTCCGAGTTCGCCTGGAGCAACTCGTGCGAGCTCAGGTCGAGCGAACGCTCCAGCATCTCGCGATCCCCGTCGAACTCCGAATAGGCGTCGCTCACCGCCCTGGCCAGCCCGCACCACTCCTCGGGCACGACGAAGCCCTCGCCGAACTGGCGCTTGAACTGGCGTCTCAGCAGGTTGTGGAACCGCGCGGGCATTCTACTCCTCGGAGAATGTCGTTATCGTCATCGTCTGGTTATGCAGCTCGCATTTCGCCCCGGGCGCGAAGGGGGAAATCTCCCCATACGAATAGAAGCCGGTGAGCACCGCGCTCCCGCCCAGCACGTCGCGCACGCCCTCCACCTCCTCCTCGATCCGTTGTTTGAGGACGAGTTTCCTGCCGACGCAACTGATGAGGAGCGCCAACTCGGGGCTCGTTGACCCGATCGCCTTGTAACTCGTCTGCGCCGCGCCGGTGGCCCCGCTGATCAAGCGGTCGAAGTTGGCTTTCATCAACCGCGCGTACGCTCCCTCGGGGATGTCCCCGGCGAATGTCACGCTCTCTTCCTCTTCATCGATGGACAGGATCGTGCGGACGACCGAGCTCTCCCCGTCCTTGGCGCGGATGCTGAGCGGGAAAAGCAGCCCCGTCGCGGGAAGGCCCTTGGCGTGCTCGCCGAGGTATTTCTTGTAAAGCCCAAGCGCCGACTGCCCGTCCAGCTCGAAGAGCACATTCCCCTTCGACCGCGTGATGAGCCTCTCCGGGCCGAAGGAATCCCAGCCCCCCAGCGAGCCGAACCCGACCTTCAAGCGGCTGCCATAAAGGCCCAGCACGGACACCGTATCCCGCTTCGGAACGCCATCGCAAAATACCAACGTCTCCCCGAACCGCGCACCGTCCCCGGCGAGCCCCCCCGTCACCGTGACGCCCTCGGGCAAATGCTTCTCCAGGCCGTGAACGAGGTCGCTGCCGTTCACTTTCAACCCGTCCGAAAACACCAGGACGTGCGACAGGTTCTCCGCCGGGCCGCGGCCGGAAAATCCGCTGGATCGCGGCAGAGCGCGGGCCAGCAGCTCGCCGGCGTGGAAGCTGTCCACGTTTTCGCTCATCGCGACCTGGGCCATCCGGCATTCGGTGTGGTCGAAGTGCACCGCCGTCACGACCAGCGAGTCGTCATCGACGCGGCTGCCGCAGATTTCACCGGCGGTCGAGCAGCCGAGAATATTGGCCGCCGGGTACGAGTCCCGGATCGCCTTTACGAGGTCTTCCTTGTGCAGCACGGCGGTCGCGCCGAACACGAGAACCAGTTGCGCCGAATTCCCGAGGCTCTCGGTGGAGGCGGATGTCCAGCCCCCTTCGCTCGTCCATTGTTTTTGTTCGATTTTCATAGGTCTGTTTCAGGTAAGTAATTGACTAGGCAAGCAGCCAGCGAAGTTGGTTTCAGCCCCTGGTCTAAGGCATGTCGAGGAGCTCCCGCACTTTGTGCGTGAGCGTGGTGGGACTATACGGTTTCGGCAGGAAGGCCACCCCTGGCTCGAGCACGCCGAGATGCGCGATGGTGTTATCCGTATAACCCGAGGTGAACAGAATCTTAAGGTCGGGGTAGGTCGTCTTCAGCCATTCCGCCATCATTTTGCCGCTCATCTGCGGCATGATGACGTCGGTCACGACGAGCCGGATGGGTTCCGCGGTGTATTCGAGGGCGACGTTCAGCCCATCCTGGCCGTTGTTCGCGCGGATGACATTATAGCCCTGCGTCTCCAGTACGCTGCACGCCAGGTGGCGCACAGAAGGCTCGTCTTCCACGAGCAACAGCGTCTCGGTGCCGCGCGGGAGCGGGCCCTTCTTGATGAGCTCGACCGCCGCATCCAGCGGCTGGTTGACGCGCGGGAAATAAATCTTGAACGTCGTCCCCTTGCCAAGCTCGCTGTACACGCCGATGTGGCCCCCGCATTGCTTGACGATCGTCTGGCACGTGACCAGGCCGAGACCGGTGCCCCTGCCCTTCGGCTTGGTCGTGAAGAACGCCTGAAACAGGTGGGCCTTGACTTCCTCGGTCATGCCCGAGCCCGTGTCGGTCACCGCCAGCATGACGTAATCCCCTGCGCTCACGCCGGGGTGCGCCGCCGCGTAATTCTCGTCCAGCTCAACGTCCTGCGTCTCGATGATGAGTTTGCCGCCATTCGGCATCGCGTCGCGCGCGTTCACCACGAGATTGATGAGGACCTGCCCGACGTGCCCTACATCGGCCTTGATGTTCCCGAGCCTCTTCCCGGCCACAACGGTGAGTTCGACGTTCTCGTCGATGAGCCGCCGCAGCATCCGTTCGGTCTCTTCGACGACGGCCGCGATGTCCAGGATCGTGGGCTGCACCGTCTCTTTGCGGGTGAAAAGGAGAAGCTGCCGGGTCAACGCCGCGGCCCGCTCGGTGGCTTGGAGAATCTCATTGGCGTATTCGTTGAGAGGATCCTCGGGAACGAGCCGGGCGGCGATCAACTCCCCGTTGCCGATGATGACGGCCAGGATGTTATTAAAATCGTGCGCCACGCCGCTGGCCAGGTGGCCGACGACCTCCATCTTTTGCGCCTCGATCAACTGCATCTCGCTCTGCTTGCGCTCCGAACGCTCCCGCACCTCGCGCAACGCGCGCTCGACCACGAGGCCGAGCCGTTGAAGCCTCCCTTTCAGGATGTAATCGGTCGCACCGGCCTTGAGGCTTTCCACCACGCGCTCCTCGCCGACCGCCCCGGAGCCCGTGCCTCCCGAGACGATGATGAACGGGATATCCAGCCCGAGCTCCCGCAAGAGGTGAACCGCCCGCAAGCCCCCGAGCCCCGGCATCGCAAACTCCGAAAAAATAAGGTCCGGCCGCGCCTCCAGATGCGCCAGATAGTCCGCTTCCGTCTCCACCCGCTGCCAGGTCGGAGCGAACCCCGCGGCAGTCAGCTCGTCCACGATCAAAGCGGCGTCCCCCGCCGCATCGTCAACGATCAGGATATGGATTGGCGTATTCATGGAAACCCCGGGTCACGGCCCGCGCCGGGGAACGTCCCGCCGCCGCGAGGCCTGCGCCCCTCCCGCCACTCTCCCCCCGGTGAAAAAAGGGCAGCGCGATCCTTTCCAGCGGACCGAGCCGGATAGACTCAAAGACACAAGCCACGGTTACCAATGAGCATCAGCCGTTCCCTTCCGCCAAAAATCGGAGCGCTGCTTCATTCGACTGCGTCCTCCCGGGGAGCGCGAGATCCAGCGAGCCGCCCACACGATCGGCCTTGTAAGAGAGTCGGGAAACCGGGCATATTCTCGCGGCTATTTTCAAGCCAACGCAGAGCGTCGAGTTCTTCTACGATGAAAACCTTTAGGGTGATCCCCGCTTCATTCTTCGGGATAATTCTAGGTCTTGCAGGCCTGGGAAGCGTTTGGCGGACAGCCGCCAGGGTTTGGGGGCTTCCCATGCAGGTGGGCGAGGCGGTCATGATGCTCGCGACCGCTTGCTGGATGCTACTGGTCGTGCTTTTCGTCGCGAAATGGATCGTCGCTCCCGCCGAGGCGCGGGCAGAGCTGGGGCATCCCATCCTATGTTGCTACGTGGGGCTTCTGCCGGTCTCGACGGCGCTCATAGCCCTGGCGCTCGCTCCCTACAGTCATCCCGTCGCGACGGTGTTCTTCTGGATCGGGGCGCCGGGCCAGCTCGCTTTCAGTCTGTACCGGACCGGACAGCTCTGGAAGGGAGGCCGCGACCCGAATGCGACCACTCCGGTGCTGTATCTGCCCTTGGTCGCCGGCAGCTTCGTGAGCTCCATCGTCGCGAGTTCGCTGGGTTATCTAAATTGCGCGCCTTTGTTTTTTGGAGCCGGGCTTTTTTCATGGCTGGCGATCGAATCCGTTATCCTTCACCGCCTTTACGTCCATGACACCCTACCAAAGCCTTTACGTCCCACGTTGGGAATCCAGTTGGCCCCTTCCGTAGTCGGCTGCGTCGCTTATCTGGGCATCACTTCCGGAAAGCCGGATTTATTCGCCCAGATGCTTCTCGGCTATGGCCTGTTGCAAGCCTTGATCCTCATCCGCCTGCAAGGGTGGCTGCGGGAACAACCCTTCAGCGCTTCCTACTGGGCCTTTTCTTTCGGAGTCACCGCGCTGGCACTTTCGTGTCTGCGGTTTGTGGAGCGCGGCATGAGCGGCCTTTTCGCGGACTTGGCGGTCATTTCTTTTATAGCAGCGAATGCGGTGGTCGGTTGGATCGCTTTCCACTCTCTACGGCTCCTCATACGCGGCGACTTCGCGCCTCCACCCCTCGTTGTTTCCCAAAGCGGGCCCCCGTAAGAGATATCCAACAACACCACAAAGGGAGAACGATAAATGAAGTTCAAATGGATGCTGATTGGAATGGTATCTGGTTTGGCGCTCACAGTGTTTGCGCAGATGGCGGATTCCTCCGGAGCTAAGTTCATGAAGGAAATGGACACTAGTATGAAACGGATGGATCACGATATTGCTGCCGCTCCCATGGACGGAAACGTCGATCACGATTTTGCGGCAATGATGATACCTCATCACCAGGGCGCTATCGACATGGCAAAAGGCGAACTAAGTTGGGGCAAGGATCGTGTCATGCGCCGCCTTGCCCAGGAGATCGTAGTGGATCAGTAGTCGGAGATCGATCTCATGACTCTTTGGATGAAAACACAACCCCATAAAGGAACGCACGCCCCCTCGGCAAAATGTGATAGTCGGACTGTGACAGTCGATGATCCCGCTGACGGAACCGCCCTCGGGGTGCATGTATTTTTACTGGAAACAAACCTAGGGACGGAATTCCTTGCTTCCGAAAACCCGCTTTGGTTTCATGGATATCGAATCAAAAATGAAAAGACCGGGCGGTTTTCCGAGTTCAGATTGAGTGAACCTGAAGCAACAAGAGAAGTCCCTCTAAGCAAATAAAGGAGGAGTTGAAAGAGATCCACTTCGAGGATTTAGCTTGTCGCTTTAAGGCGTCATTGAGCTTTCTTTGAGTTTTGAGGGGCACGCCTCCTCTTGTTCATAGAATTGACTCTCGAGCGGGAGCCATCTCACTTGGTGGGTTGGCTGGGACTCGAACCCAGGACCAATGCCTTAAAAGGACGATGTTTTACGCCGGTGGGATTTCTCATTGCCGTTTCATTGCCAACATTTCGGCATTTGCCCGCTCCGTTTCGGGCCATGGTTTGAATCAGTAGCCACCCCGCCCGCCACCAGCGAGTACGACGTAAACGACAAGCGCCAGAAACAACAACGCGGGGGCAATCACTGTCAAAACGAGTCGGGAGCCTTTTGTCACTGGTTACTTGGTGCCGCTTCGCTCCGCGAAAGTCAAATCGGGACTCCACCCGCACTGACCGCGCATTGACGTGACCGCGCTTTGGGTGCATTATAACGCCCGTGAGCAACAAGGAAATCGTCGAAGACTTGCTTCAGCGCCTGCCTGAGAACGCGTCGCTCCAAGACATCGCTCGGGAGATTGAGTTTGTAGCCGCTGTTCGAGAGGGTTTGGCCGAGCTGGATCGGGGCGAGGGTATTCCCATCGAAGAGGTCGAGAGAGAATTTCCTTCGTGGATTATCAGGTAGTCGTCTCCCCGTCAGCACGGCGTGATCTTCAGGACATCGTTCGGTACATTTCCATGGATGCGCCAGACACGGCCGTTTCATTCGGCCATCTCCTCGTGACTAAAACGAAGAGCCTCGCGCAATTTCCAGAGATGGGACGCGAGGTTCCGGAATTTGGCAACGCGTCCCTACGAGAAATCATCGTCAAATCGTATCGGGTCATCTACCGCGTTACTCATGGCCAGCAGCGCGTTGAGATTATTCGATTCTGGCACGCCGCACGCGGAACCCCAAAACTCGAGCACTGAAGCGTCGAATTGGAGCGAAACCCTTTACCCCAGGATGAAGAATTATCTCTCTGGTTTATCGTGCGGTGAAGTTGCGTTTCTCAGGGATCTCTTTCTGGACTTGCGGGATCAAGTTGCCAGATTGCGGCAATTACCAGCCCTTTGTTTCGCGTGGTTACATTGACGAAGGAGACTGCCGGGAGGCGCACCGGGACGAGGCTGATTCTGATGGAGGCCGCTATACTTAAGACGGTGCTCGGATCACCGACGTGAAGGATTTATTTCTTTGCGCGCCCCTTTTTGGTTTCCATTCCACCCTCAGCAAAGCTCTCGGCCGCAAAGTTTGTCAGGTCGTACTTCGCGATGATCCTACAGCCTTTTTAACTCCTGCGAACGTCACGCGGCGGTCTCCCTGCCTTAATATCGGCCCCTCTCCGTTCCAGCACTTCCCTTACCGATACGTACGTCCTGCCAAGAAACTCGAAACGACGCAGCTTTCTCGTCTCGACGAGTTCCCCGATTCGCCGCGTACTCACGTCCAGGATCAGCGCCGCCTGCGCATGATTGACCAGGCCATCTTCATCCCTCATCGCTTGACCCATCGCCTTCAATTCCTTGAGCAAGCCCGTTTGCTTCTTTTGGCTGGTTTGAGTCTCTCTCAATTCCGCGGTGGCGGACGCGATCAGGGATTCAGCGGAGGCGGTCATATCTTACCCTCATCATCGGTGAAGGTCTGGCGTCAAGCCAGTTCCACCTCCGACTTGCGCACAAACCGGTTACTCTAGCTTAGCGCCAGCGCGCGAGCTTCGCCCTTCGGGCTCGCGCTGCCGCAACCTTCGCTCCGCTACGCTCCCGCGATTTGTGGACAAGTCTCCAAGGTGAGCCATAGCCGAACCTGTCGGCTCTCACGCCAGATCAGCGTGCCACTTTAGGAAGCGCTTCTGGATAACGGGGGAAAGGCGATCATAGTTCTCCCATGTGTCAGCAACGTAGTAAAGCGAACGGTCTCCTTGGCCGAGGGTCGCTTGGTAATCGGCGAGGTAGTCTTCCTCACTCCCATCTAACTTGTAGTAAAATTTCGCGAATGCGTTGCCTTCGTCCGAGATGTCTTCATCGGTGAACTTCTCATCGCAGGCTTGGATCAAAAACTGTCCTGGCGTTATGGATCGCTTTCGAAGGAGCTCCAACGTTTCGGGGGAATCCTCGACGAGAATGGAACCCACAAGACCCTGCAAGATCGACCACGCCAGGAACATTCCGATATGGGTTGCGCCAGCCGACTGCGGTAAGTCAGAAGGGAAGTCCCCTTCGTAATGCCACGAGGCGTCATCGTATTTCATTGAGCTACGGTTAGCCTAAATGCCCTTGCCCAGGCTACCCTTTTCGCGCTTGAGCCGCGACGCGACCACTCCCCCAACCGACGCCGTTGCGCAAGCGCAGAGTCACTGGCAAAGCAGACGCTCGGTTGCATCCAGCCAAAATGAGGCGTCGCAGAAAAGATTCACGTTCAGATTGTTTTTCAGCCGCAGCTTTTTTGGGAGATGCTCGAAAACTGCCATGTGGGGAGCTGTTTTGCGAATTTGTCGCAGCCGACCGGAGAGGAGCCATCTGGCGCCCACATCGGTGCCGCACTTTTTGTTAACGTGCCGAATTCTCCGCTCTCGGTTCACGGCTTTCATGTAGCGACGCGCCGTCCGCCAGAGAAGCAGAGATTCAGCGTTCGAGAGTTCCAGCGTCCCGGCTTTTCCGTAGGGGACGTTTGCGCGGCCCACGATGCCCCAGTATCGCCCGACCTTCCATCCTGGGCGGGTTTGATCCGTCTTGGACTGGTAGCCGCTCACGTAACGCAGGATGCCGAACCGGGAATGGATTGCATCGGCCTGGGTGCCCGCGAGTAAGTGCTTATGATCGCCGGTTCCCGCAGTCTCGAACCATGCGGTCGCCAACCATTGACGGAAGCTCACCAGACTCTCCCGGTCTGACGCAAGGTTCCAAAAGATCGGATGGAAATGCGGGGCATCGCGGTCTTGAAACTCCAGCTTCCAATGAAAGGCACCGTGCGGAAACTCGCGTAGGCATCGCTTCCCGAAAGCGTCGAGATGCTTTTTGTAAGTCTCCGGGTCAGCAGGGAATTCGAGTGGATAGGTCATCGATGCGAAGATCGGCTGGCCCGCCTTTTTTTGATCTACTTTCGCCAGATCGATTCGAAGCCGTTGCCGACTTTTGCGCGAAAACTCTGTCACCTCTGCGCGTGGCGGAACTTCTCCTTGAACCGAATTGTTTGCCTCATGGTCAGGACGCTTGAGCTCCACGAGCAAACCTCCGGTATGGAAGATGATCGTATGCTGCGGTGAGTTATGGCCCTTAGACAAGCCCGGGCAGGGGCGCACCCCTGACGGGGCGCATCCCCTGTCCTGGCCATCCCGTGCGCCAATCGAGTACGCACGCGGCCCGTTCTTTCCACCGGACGGCGCTGTCACGAGGCGACGATGCGCAGGAACGCACGCCCTCCAGGTTTGAAGTGTGACAGTCCGAGTGTGACAGTCCCGGATGAGAACCCCGATTTACCTAGTGGGTTGGCTGGGACTCGAACCCAGGACCAATGCCTTAAAAGGGCACTGCTCTACCAGCTGAGCTACCAACCCTTTGCTTCTTGCGCTACCGGCGGGCCCCGAAATTTGACCTTTTTCGCCGCGCTTCAGGTGCTCCGTTGCGGGGGTGAGTACTTAAATCATCCGTAGCCGGGAGACAAGAGATAAAACGTTGGGGGCTCAGACGTTGGGCCGCATGCCAACGACGCTGCAAGAGTCGCGGAGGGGTGAAGGCGTCGAGGCGGGATCCGACCGGCGCGTTTTTTTATGCTTCGCGAATGCGGGGCGGATGCGCCAGTGTTTTACGCCATGACACGGATGAAGAGGCCGCTCGCTCTGTTTCTCGCGGGCGCGCTCGTGCTCGCGGCGGCGGGGGCGTTCCTGGCTCTGCGGCATGCGGGGGGGGATGCTGCGGCGCCGGACCTGACGACGCCCGTTCTCGCAGTCGGGACGCTCCAGTCGAAGCCGCTTTTTTTTACGCCGGCGGCCCGGGCGCTTCTGGCTTCGATGAAGCCGGATCTCCTCGCTTCCGGCGACAAGGAGGAACATTCGCAGCGGGCGATCGATTTCGCCCGGGCACTCCAGGACCCGCGGGTTTTCCGGCAGCTCGACCGGCGCGAACGGTTCGATACGCTCCTCCTGGCAGGCGAGGTGAACCAGTTTCGCCCGCTGCTGGAGCACGTGCTCGATACCCAGGATTTCTCGCTGGTCTATCTCGACCATACGAGTTTTGTTTTTCGGCGCGCGCCTGTCCGAAAGTGGGTGCCGGAGGACTTCGAGGCGGTTCGGCAGAGGTTCGCGGGCCGTCCAGCGCGGGAAGACGCGGAGTTCCTCGCGCAGGCGGCGGGCAGGCTGCTGGCGGTGAGCCAGCCTGCGCTCGCGAAGAACTGCCTGGATGAGGCGCTGGCGAAGGATAAAAAGAGCGCGGCGGCCTGGACGCAATCGGGCTACTACAGCGAGCGGATGCGCCAGTGGGACCAGGCGCTGACGGATGCGGATACGGCTCTGGAGATACAGGAGGATTACGCACCGGCGATGGTGCTGCGGGCGCAGGCGCTGTTCGCGACGAAGCGCTACGACACGGCATATTCCGTGACGGAGAAGCTGATCGACATGACGCCGCGCGACCCGCAGATCCTCTTTCTCCACGCGCGGATCGCCCACCAGGCGCGCGCGTTCCAGAGCGAGGTAGCCGCGCTGAAGACCCTCATCGAGCTCGCGCAAAAGGCCGGGCAGCCGGCGGGCGGTTACCGGATTTACCTGGCGCAGGCCTACGCGTCCTCCCGGCAGACGCAGTCCTCGCTCGAGGAGTTCGAAAAGCTCTCGAGCGACGATACGCTGACGGTGGAGCAACGGGAATACGTCCTGGATTCCATCCATCGCATCCGGACGAGCGAGGGCGCCCAGTGACGGCGGCCTGGACGCAGCCGCCTTCGCGCGCGCTTTCCCGATGAGCACATGCATCCAGGGAATGGCGTGGCTTACGCCGCTTGGGGGGAGCCTGGATGGAGTTTGGGCGCGCCTTATGGCGGGGGAAAGCGGGGAGGTGAAGCCGCTCTCCCGGAGCGAGCCTGGCAAGCCGCATTTTTATATGCCGGTGGGCATGGACCAGGTCGCGGTGCTGGGGCGAAACCCGCGTTTGCGCCGTTCGAGCGCCATCAGCTACTTCATCGCCTCGGCGGGGATGGCCGCCCTGGAGGATGCGGGCGTGAAGGCCGGGAATTCCGGGCGCATCGCTGTCATCGCGGCGGTCTCCAGCGGAGGCGTCGTTTATACGCGCCGGTTTTACGAGGCGGTCGCCGGGAAGGGCGCTTCGGCGGCCAGCCCACTCCTCTTCCCCGAGACGGTCTATAACGCGCCGGCGAGCCATCTCGCGGCGTTGATGGGGATCGACGGCATCAGCTACACGCTGGTGGGCGATTCCACCGTGGGAATAGCCGCGCTTCAACTCGGGGCGCAGTTGCTGGAAACGGGCCAGGCGGACAACTGCCTGGTGGTGGGCGGCGAGGAGGTCGATTGGGTTCTCTGCGAAGGTTACAGGACGTGGCGCTTCGTCACCAGCCGGTCCGAGATCGCCCTTTACGCGCGGCTGCCAGCCGGCACGCTGCTCGCCGAAGGCGCGGCGGCGGTCGTCCTCGGCGCGGAGGGCGCCGTGCGGATCCGGGACATCCATGGCGGCATCCCGTTTTTTCGCGGCGCGGGAGCGAAATCCGCCGCCTTCAAAGTTTGCGCCACCCTTGCCGAGGGCGGGGAGATCGGCCTTGCGGTGGCGTCGGCGAACGGTTCCTTCGTGGACCACGCCGAAGCCGCGGCCCTGCGAAAAGTCTTCCCGGGCATCCCCGTTTACTGCCCGAAGGCGGCGCTGGGCGATGCCCTGGGGGCGGCGAGCCTTACCCAGACCGTCGCCGCTGCGCTCGCATTACGAACCCGGGAAATCCCACCGACGCTCGGCCTGGGCGACCGCGCCGTGGAAGGGTTGGGCGTGTCTCGCGAACCGCGCCGGGGCGCGGCGCTCCGCTCCGTGCTCGTGTCGGCGCTCGGGTTCAACCACCAGGCAGCGGGCCTGGTGCTGTCGGCGTAGAGGCGCTCGGGAACCGCAGCCGTTCATCGGCGGCGAGCATCTCGTCAAGGACTGTCCAGCCGGTGTCTTCCAGCGCCTGGAAACAATGCAGGTAGATCGCCGCCAGCTCGCGGTCGTGTTTCTCCAGAAGGGTGTCCACGGCCTTTTGCAGGGCTTCCTTTTCCGGAGGGGGCGGCAGCTTGTCCACCGTCCCGTTCTCTTCGTGAGCGATGCCCAGGGCGTCCAGGAAATCGCACAACAGCTTCGGGTGGCCGCCCACGAGCCAGGCCTGGAGGAGATGTGCGCTGACGGCGTTGCTCTGCCTCTTTGAGAGAACTTCGTGCATCCAGAGGTGGCGTTCGGGCGGCGTCTTGCGCAGGACGAAGACGGCGCGCAATTTACGCTGCTGGGCCAGCGACTCTATCGTCGCCTTGTAGAACGGCTTGTCGTGAGCGAGCAGGTAGGAAAAAATCTCGTCCGCACGGGGCTGCGAAAGTTGCGCGAATATCTCGTAGGGTCTCATGGCAGGGCCGCCACGCTAGACGCGCCGTCTCGCTCCGCGCAAGCAGAATTGAGCGGCTGCGGCCGCGGCGCGAACCGCGGTGAGCGCGTCCGGTACACGAGCAGCCCACTGTAGCGGTGCTCTATTAGTGTCGGCCCCACCCCATCGGCGGGAACACCGGTCATAGACCTGCAGAATTTCCTGCCGCGCAGGGCTAAAATGCGCGAAACTACAAGAAATGAAGCCACTCGGAAACCCCTCCATCCAATCCCTCCGACTGGAGGAGCTGGAGGCTGCCCTTGGGGAAATGGGGCAGCCGGCTTATCGCGCGCGGCAGGTCCTGCACTGGCTCTACGAGAGAAGAGCGGCCTCGTTCGCGGCGATGACGGACCTCCCCGCGGCGCTGAGGGAAGAGCTGGGGACGCGGTTCGCCTTTTCCAGCCTGCCGGTCATCCGCAGACTCGGCTCGAAGGATACGACGCAGAAGTTCCTCTTCCAGCTTGCGGATGGCGCGCTCATCGAGTCGGTGCTCATCCCCGCGTCTCCGGCGCTCTACGGCTCGGCGTCGGATCGGCGCACGCTTTGCATCTCCACGCAGGTCGGGTGCGCGTATGGGTGCAAGTTCTGCGCGAGCGGGCTGGACGGCTGGAGCCGGAACCTGGACCCGGGGGAGATCGTGGATCAGGTATTGCGGGTGGAAGAAGCCTCGGGCGAGCGGATAAACAATCTCGTGTTCATGGGGATGGGGGAGCCGCTCGCGAATTTCGAGAACCTCATGCGCGCCATCGCCATCATCAATTCGCCGTGGGGCATCGGGCTCGGCGCGCGCCACATCACCCTTTCCACCAGCGGGCTCGCGCCGCAGATCCGGCTGCTTGCGGACCAGCCGCTGCAGATACGGCTGGCGGTGTCGCTGCACGCGGCTACCGACGAAGTGCGGGAGCAGATCATGCCGGTAAACAGGAAGTATAACCTGCAGACGCTGCTCGAAGCGTGCGCCTATTACCAGGAGCGCAAGAAGCAGCGCATCAGCTTCGAATACATCCTCATCCGCGACCTCAACGACACCCCGGCGCAGGCCTCGGAGCTCGCGCGGCACGCGGGCAGGCTGCGGGCGAAGGTGAATCTCATCCCCTATAATACGGTCGAAGGCCTCGCATGGGAACGCCCGTCGCTTCAGCGGCAGGAGGACTTCCTGCGCATCCTGAAACGGGGCGGCGTGGCGGCGACGATCCGGCGCGAGAAGGGCCACGACATCGACGCGGCGTGCGGCCAGCTCCGGCGCCAGGTGCAGGGCGGGGCGGAGCGAGATAAATCTTTTGCAGAAATTCTGAACCCGCGCTAAATCATTTTCCATGGCAGATGAAGAGGACCACGAAAAGGTCTGGGATGAGTACGACTGGGAACGCTTCTTGCAGCAGCAGGACCGGAAGACGGAGCGCTACATGGAACTTCTCGAAAAGTACATCGACGACCCAAATCGTGACCTGATCATCGCCCGCGAGATGGGCTGGTACCACCTGCTCGACGACGAGGGCCGTGAATGGGCCGAAAATATCGACTCGCTCTTCGACGAGGAGATGGAGAAGGACGAGGATGCCGTGCCCGCCGCGCCGGCGCCCGAGGGCGCGGAGAGCTTCGAGATGCACCCGCTTTACCGCGCCTCGTTTGGACTCACGGTCTGGATCGACCACCTTTTCGACGACCTCGGCGATTTGCAGAACCACCCTTCGGCGGTAAAGCTCGCCACGCAATCGGCCATCGCGAGCGCGAAGCTGGCCGCGGCGTTGAGCGACGACGACGTGGACGAGATCGGGATGACGATCGCGTATCTGAAACGCGCCTTGAAGGCGATCACCAACGCGATGGACGCCGGCGTCCAGCTCAGCGGCGATGTCCGCATGGACAGGGAACGCTACCTCGCGTTGAACCAGCGGCTTTTCCAGATTCGCGACGGCATCATCGCCCTCATGGGCGAGTTCCGCTCGGAATGGCGCAGGCGTTTCGGCCAGACCTGAGGCGCCCCCCATTTGTGTGAAACCAATGAATCAGGACGGGGTTTAAGTTTCTTCACAATTTTTCCGAATAAGTCCCAGCCGCTCCCGTCCAATCTATGCCCCGAGAGGCCGTTGCCATCCCAGCCATCGAACCACCGTTACCCGGCCCAGCCGCCCCATCCGCACACGCAGAGGAAGACGCCCGACTGGTGGTGAGATGTCAGAAAGGCGACGCCGTTGCCTTTGGGGAGCTGGTCACGCGATATCGGATGAAGGTTTATGGAATGATCTACAACATGGTGCGCAACGAGCAGGATGCCTGGGATCTCGCCCAGGACGGCTTCGTCAAAGCCTGGAAATCCATCCATCGCTTCCGCGGGCAATCCTCGTTCTACACCTGGCTCTACAGGATCATGACCAACGTCACCATCGACTGGCTCCGCAAAAAGCAGATCGAGGGCGTCGCCGAGTTCGATGAGACCATCGCCCTCACCAATATCGAGCCCGGCTCGGCCACCGCGCCCAGGCCCGAGGCGCTCCCGTCCGAAAAGCTGGAGCAGGTGGAAATACGCCGGCGCATCGACGCCGCCATCGCGAAGCTCAGCGTCGAGCACCGCTCCGTCCTCGTCATGAAAGAGATCGACGGCCTCCAGTACCAGGAGATCGCCGACGCCCTCGAGTGCTCCATCGGCACCGTCATGTCCCGCCTCTTTTACGCGCGCAAGAAAATGCAGACCCTCCTGAAAGACGTTTATGAAGACATTTGAAGAGAACTTCACGGCCTGGGTGGATGGCAAACTGCCGGATGACGAGCGGCTCGAGTTCGAGTCCACCCTGGGAGAGGACGCCGCCGTCGAGAAAGCCAGGCTCCTGATGTTGGGGCGCGTCCTGCGCAGCCATGCCGCCCCCCCTCCCCTCACGAACGGCGATTTTTTTAATCACCAGCTTCTCGAACGCATCGCCGCCGAGGACAAGGCCGCCGCCCCCCGCACGCGGCGGAGCGCCCGGTTCGTCCCGCGGCTCCTTTGGGCCGGCGCCTCCTCGCTCGCCGCGGCGTTCCTGCTCTTTCATTTCCTCATCCCGGTCGGGCCGCAGGTGAACCCTCCTTCCAACGTTTACATGGCCCAGTTCAACAACGTCCGTTCGACCGACCCCGCCGTCACCGCCACGGCTTTCCATTCCAAGAAGGATAACGTCACCGTCCTCTGGCTGGACGGGCTCGATTACCTGCCGGAAACAGCCGACCTTAAATGAAGATGCCGCATCCCGCGGTCTTCGCCGGCATCCTGGGCGTCCTGCTTTTCGCCCTGGCCCCGGCGTCGCGCGGGATGGACACCATCTGGAGCGGCATCGTCCTCGGCACGAACGTCGCGCCCGCCCGCGAACTTTCGCCCGAGATCGCCCGGCTCCACGGCCAACTGAAGGACGTGTTCGGCTACAACCAGTTCCGGCTGCTCCGCGAGCACACGGAACTCATGGACTCGCCGGTCGAACGCTGGCTGCTCCCCGGGAAATTCTTCTCCCTGCGGATCACTTCCGCCCGGAAGATGGACCTGGGCTACCGCGTGCATCTGAAAATCTTCCAGCAAAAAACGATGCTCGCGGAGACGGAGGCAAACCTCGGCCTCAGGAGCCCGGTGTTCATCCGCGGCCCGCTGTTCGGCCGCGGACAGTTGATCTTCATCCTCTCCGTGCGATAACGGCGCGGGCGCCGTTCCCGCCGCGTTGTCTCTACGACGCAGGCTCCGGCGCGGAAGCGGCCAACGCCGGAAGCAGGATCTCTTCGCCTTCGCGTGCGGCGTCGATCTTCAAAGGGCTCCCCATCGACTCGGCCAGTGCGCGCGCCCGGTTCAGCATTCCCGTGATGAAATCGTCGTCGTGGCTCGGGTCGTGATGGAACAGGAACAGATGTTTCACCTCGGCTTCCACCGCGAGCCGCACCACGTCGTTCACGCAGCCGTGGCCCCACCCGACGTGCGCATCGTACTCGGCCTCGTCGTACTGGCTGTCGATGATCAACACGTCCGCGCCGTGGATGAACTCGATGAGCTTCTGGTCCATCGCGAAGGGCGGCACCTCATCGGCGGCGGGCCCGCCGTGCGACACGCCCTGCCTGCCGAACGGCTCGTTGTCCGGCACGTAAGCGACAGAGCCGCCGCTGGTGAAGACCCGGTAGCCGACGGCGATGCCCGGGTGGTTCATGAGCCAGGCGGTCGCCCTCACGTTCCCGACCGTGAAATTCAGATCCTTGAGCTCCTCGATGACGATATTCCCCGGCATCTCCTGCAGGGCGATGGGGAAATACGGGCTCTCCATCTGCCCGGCGAGCGTCGTCGCGAGCCCGACCCGAGCCCCCTCGTACCCGAGGATGCGAAGCTTGTTCTTCGGGTCGTAGGCCGGCGAGAAAAAGGGGAACCCCTGGATGTGATCCCAATGCGTGTGGGAGATCAACACGGTGATGTCCATCGGCTCCTTCTTGAATTCCGCGGCCAGCGCCAGCCCGAGCCCGCGGATGCCCGTGCCCGCGTCGAGGATGAGAATCTGCCCGTCTGTGCGCAGCTCCACGCACGAAGTATTCCCGCCGTAATGAACCGTGCCGGGCCCCGGAGTTGGGATCGACCCCCGCACGCCCCAGAACTTGATGCGGCAGCCGGCGCCGGGGCCGGGAATATTCGAATCCATGGCTGATTTAGTATCCTTTGTAGGGAAAACACAAGCCGCCATGCGCGCCCTTCCTCTGCCCCGGCGACCGCGCACCTCCGCGCCCGCACTTGTGGCGGGGCCGAACTCTGGTAGCCTGCCGGGATGAATATTCCCGATGTGCGAAGCCCGTACGAAAAGGTCGGCGGCATCCGTTATTTCGCGCGGATGATCGACAAAATCCGCGCCCACGAGGCGGGCCGCCTCCCAAAGGACTACCAGCAGAACCTCGGAGTCGGTTTCGACGGCCGCTGCACCAGCTTCCTCTGGATCGAATACCCCGCGCTGGTGGAGCGCGTGAAGCAGGGCGGCACGGTTGAAGAGCTGCTGCAATGGGCCTTCAGCCAGGGGCGCAAGCCGAGCGAAGAGGAGATCGAGGTCTGGAACGAGTTCATGCGCAAGCGCGGCTGGAACGACGAGGGGTCGCCGACGCTGAAAAAGCGCCTCGAGGAGGGCGGTTTCGCGCATCGGACGGATATCGTGACTTCCTTCGACTTCATCGAGCTCGACGAGGGCCGCGACCCGAAGCTGCGCGTGCCGGACGAAACGCCGCCGTGAGGCCCCGATGACGCGCGGAGCGCCTTCCTTCGGAAGTTTGCTTGGGTGCGTGGGCTTCGCGGCCCTCCTCCTTTTCAGCGGCCCGCTCCCGGCCGCCGCCGCGTCCCAGGTCTATTTCGCGCACGACCAGGATGCCCTCGACCAATACCACCAGAATACCGCGGCCATCCGCCGCATGGTGGATGCGCTCGTCTGTCGCGTCGCGGGCCAGCCCGATGCCGCGCGGGCCTGGGCTTCGCTCGTGAAACCGAACGAGCGGGTCGGCATCAAGATTTCGGCGGCGGGCGGCAGGTATTTCTCGACCCACAAGGCGCTGGTGGACGCCATCGTCGAAGGGCTCGTCGAGGCGGGCCATCCCAGGGATCACATCTTCGTCTGGAGCCGCGATGAGGCGGGGCTAGTGGCCGCCGGTTACCGCGCCGGCGGCGTCCCATATTCCGTCCGGTCCATCGAGCCGGGCGTCGGCTACGACCGGGCCGCGGTTTTCTCCGCGCCGGTGCTCGGCAGGCTCATCTGGGGCGATCTCCTTTTCGCCCGGCAGAACTCGGATGAAGACCAGCTCAGCTCTCAGAGCCATTTCAGCCGCATCCTCGTGCACGACGTGGATCGCATCATCAACGTCCCCGTGTTTTCAGACGCCCCGTGCGGCGTCGCCGGGTGTTTATACAACGTCACCATCCCGAATATCGACAACTGGCGCCGCATCCTGCAGCCCCCGGCGTTTGGCGACCCCGCCCTGTGCGAACTCTATGCCGACCCGCGCATCGGCCCGAAGGTGGTCATCCACATCATGGACGCCCTGCTCGCGCAATATGCCGGCGGGCCCGCACCGGAGCCGAACTACAGCTTCGACCTGGGAACGATCTACGCCAGTAAGGACCCGGTGGCGATCGACGCCACGGCCCTGCGCCGCATCGACCAATGGCGCAAGGAAGCGAGCCTGCCTCCCGTCTCGAACCGCGCGGGCTACCTGCAAACCGCCGCCCGCGGAGGTCTGGGCCGGTTCGCCCCCGAGGACATCGACCTAAAGGAAGTCGCGGCTCCCTAGGGCGCTTTCGCGGACGCCTCGCTTGGACATGGATCGATTCCTGGATGAACTCGGAGGCGAACTACTCGCATCCGTCTCCCGGTCGTTCTACCTGACGATCCGTTTCCTGCCGGCCGCCATGCGCGCCCCGGTCACGCTGGCTTACCTCCTGGCGCGCACGAGCGACACCATCGCCGACGAATCCGCCGCGCCCGTCCCCCTGCGCCTGAAACACCTCCGCGCCTTCCGCGACGGGCTGGATGCGATCCAATCCGGCGCAACGCCGGACGCGGGTTCCCTGCGCGAGGACATCGTCCCCGCCGACCCTGGGGAACGCCACCTCATCGCGAAGGCGGGCCGTTGTCTCGAGTGGCTCGCCGCCACCGCGCCCGCCGACCGGGAGGAGATCGTCTCCGTGCTCCGCAAGATCATCCACGGGCAGGCTCTTGATCTCGAACGCTTCGGGGAGCCTGCCCGGCTGCAGGCGCTGCGGACCGGCGATGAACTGGACGAATACACCTACCTCGTCGCCGGCTGCGTGGGCGAGTTCTGGACGCGGCTCTGCTTCATGCACCTGCCGGGCTATTCCCGCCTGGCGCGGGACGACATGGACGGCCTGGGAAGGAATTTCGGCAAGGGGCTTCAGCTCGTGAACATCCTGCGCGACCTGCCGGCGGACTTGAAGGCGGGCAGGTGTTACCTGCCGGCGGATGAGCTCGCGGCGCTGGGACGCGCGCCTGATTCGCTGCTCGACGCGCCGCGCGAAGCCCGCCCGGTCTTCTCCCGCTGGCTGCTCATCGCGCGCGGGCATCTCGGGGAAGGGGCGCACTACATCGAGAACGCTGCGAACGCCCGCATCCGGTTTGCGTGTTTTCTCCCGTGGTACCTGGGGATGCGGACGCTCGCGCTGATATCCGCGCAGCCGCCGCTGGAGACCGGCCGCCGTTTAAAGGTGTGCCGGAGCGAGGTGTATGGCGTGATGGCCCTCGCGGTATGCGCCGCGTTTTCGAACGGAACGCTGCGGGCCGTCCGGCGCAGACTGGAGGCCGCGTTCGAGGGAGAGCCTTGACGGTGGTTGGGGCGGCGGCGAAACTCCCCCCATGCGCAAAGTCCTGAAGTCCGCGAACAAACCGATGGAAATTCCCCCTCAGGAGAAATCCGTCTGGATATGCATGTGCGGCCTCACCCGGAACGCCCCGTATTGCGACGGCTCCCATAAAGCAATCTCCGGCGAAGAAGACGGAAGAATCTATGAATACGACGCCGACGGGCATCGTCTTGAATAGCTGCCGGGCGCGCAAATTTTGATATTGCATGCGTCCAGCGCAAACATCATACTCGTTTACATCATAATGAAAAATTCACTCCAATCCAAGTTGTTCGTAGCCATCACAGTCGTCGCGGGTTCGCTCGCTCTCCATGCCTTCGCAGGGAACGATGACGTTAAGATCAGCGGCACGAACGGCATCACCGACACCAAGACCGGGGCTGTCGAGACCTCCGGTTCCAGCGCGGTCACCTCCGGCACCACCAATGGCGTCAGCGGTAATGTCGGTGAAGGAACCAAGCACGGTTCGGACGTCGGCGCCGGCAAGTAAGCCGGGTTCCGATTCGCCGACTTCGTCGGCTGGCAATGAAGCGGGCCTAGGGGTTGACCTACCCTTATATAGGGGTGCGCCCTGACGCCTAAAGGCGGCGCTCGCGCGATCCACTTCTGCATGGTTTTCAGCTCTGGATTATGAGTTCCATCCCGCAGCGAAATTTTGGGAAGGCGTCGGTCAAAATATCGGCGCTCGGTTTGGGCGGCCACCACCTCGGCGACGCGGTGGATGAGAAGACCGCGATCCGCATCTGCAAGGAAGCGGTCGATGGCGGCATCACGTTCTTCGACAATTGCTGGGAATACAACCGCGGCAAGTCCGAAAACTGGATGGGCAAGGGCCTCAAGGGGATTCGCGACAAGGTCTTTCTCATGACCAAGGTCTGCACCCACGGGCGCGACGCCGCGCTCGCCATGCAGATGCTCGAGGAATCGCTGCGGCGGCTTCAGACCGATCACCTCGATCTCTGGCAGATCCACGGCGTCACGTTCGATAACGATCCCGACCTCTTCATTCGCACCGGCGGCGCGGCCGAGGCGCTCGTCAAGGCGAAGCAGCAGGGCAAGGTTCGCTTCGTGGGATTCACCGGCCACAAACGTCCCGAGATTCATTTGAAGATGCTGGAGACGGGGTTCCCGTTCGACGCGGTGCAAATGCCCCTCAACGCCTTCGACTACAGTTTCCACAGCTTCGAGAAGCAGGTGCTGCCCGAGTTGAACAAGCGCGGCATCGCACCGCTCGGGATGAAGCCGCTCACCGGCAAAGCCGAGCCGTTGAAGAAGGGGGTGATCACGCCGCAACAGGCGCTGCGCTACGCGATGAGCCTGCCCGTCGCGACGACCATCACCGGCATGGAGAAGCTCGAAGTGCTCCACCAGAACCTGAAGATCGCGCAGGACTTCAAGCCGATGAGCGCGGAGGAGATGGACGCGCTGCGGGAGCAATGCAAGGCGCTCGCCGCGGACGGCCGCTTCGAGCATTACAAGGTCTCGCTCCAGTTCGACAACCCGGAGGCGCGCTGGGCGCACGGCTTCCCGGTGGACGAGGAGAGATCGAAGTCAAGCAGATGCTCCGCGAGACCGACAACACCGGACGCCCGTTTCCAGCCGTAAAGATATGAACGAAGACCCCGTCAACCCCGGCGACTCCGACACCTGGAGGATGCACCGGCGCACTTTCGTGAAGGGAGCCGCGATGGCCGGCGCGGCCACGCTCATACAGGGAGGCGTTTCCAAGGCGAAGGATGCGGAGGCCGTTTCGACGACCAGCGACTCGGGAATCCCGACAAAAGCCTCTCGGCAAGACCGGCCTGCAGGTCTCCGCGCTCGGCTTGGGCGGCTTCCACCTCGGCACGGCCGGACGCCGAGGAAGCAAACGAGATCGTCGCGCGCGCCCTGGACGCCGGAGTGAATTTTTTCGATAACGCCTGGGAATACCACCAGGGCGAAAGCGAGACCCGCGCTCGGCGCGGCGCTCAAGGGAAAGCGCGACAAGGTCATCCTCATGACCAAGGTCTGCACGCACGGGCGGGGCAAGGACGTGGCGATGCGGATGCTGGAAGAGTCGCTGAGCCGGCTGCAGACGGATCATCTGGACATCTGGCAGATCCACGAGGTGGTCTATTACAACGATCCCGAGCTCATCTTTGCGCCCGGGCGGAGTGGCCGAGGCGCTGCTCGAGGCGAAAAAGCAGGGCAAAGTGCGCTTCATCGGCTTCACCGGGCACAAGGATCCGCAGATCCACCTGAAGATGCTTTCGCACGATTTCCCGTTCGACACGGTGCAGATGCCGCTGAATTGCTTCGACGCGAACTTCCGCAGTTTCGAGAAGCAGGTGCTCCCGGAGGCGAACCGCCGCGGCATGGCCGCGCTCGGGATGAAGAGCCTGGGCGGCAGCGGCGAGATGGTGACGCACGGGGCGATCACGCCGGAGGAGGGGCTGCGCTATGCGATGAGCCTGCCCGTGGCGACGACGATCAGCGGGATCGATTCGCTCGATGTGCTGGAGCAGAACCTCGCGGTCGCGCGCGGCTTCAAGCCGATGACCGGGGACGAGATGGAAGCCTTGCGGAGCCGCTGCGCGCCGCTCGCGGGCGACGGCCGCTTCGAACGCTTCAAGACCACCAAATTCTACGACGGCGACGTGGGCCGCGAGCAGCACGGCTATCCGCCCGCGAAGGAATTGCCGCTTTAGAAGGAGACGATATGATCGGAACAATAATCATTATAGTGCTGGTCCTGATGTTGCTGGGCGCGCTCCCCACCTGGCCGCATAGCCGGGAATGGGGATATTACCCGAGCGGCGGGTTGACCCTGGTAGTGATCATCCTGCTGATCCTGGTGCTCACCGGCAGGCTCTGAAATACCCGGGTCGGCTAAGGGGCCGCAGACGCAGCGGGCGTTGCAGCCGGAACAGGACTCGGAGCGGGCGGCTGAGAGCCGGCCAGCATGAGACGCAGGGCTTCCACGTCAGGCTTGCTCAAGAGGAATCGCCCAGGCGCGCCGTCCACGATGGCGGGCGAGAGGTGATCGGAGCTCTCCGCGCCGACAATCAACTTCACCGGCGCATTTCCGGCGGTGAATGTGACGGTGAGAGCCGGGTTCGTCACGAACGCCACTTCGCCAGTCCAGCGCACGGCGTGGAGTGAAGCCAGGGTATTGCAAAACGACTGAATGTTCGAGGTGTTCACCTGCCCCGGCCCCTTCGTCTGTTTCCACGCGGCACCGGCGCGTTCCAGGGCAACTTCGGGCTGGCCCGGCTTCACCACGTCGATAGCGGTAATGTCGTCGGGCTTCACCTTGAAGATGGCGAGGTCCTGCCATTGCGTGGCGTCGGTAAGGATCGGGTCCAGCGCCGTTTTCGGCACGGAGACGACAAAGGGCTCGCCTTCCAGCCTGGCATAGACGTTAGCTCCGTCCGCCTTGCCAAATGCGATCGTCTCGATGGGGCGCTCGCCGGCCGTGCTCTCCGGCGTGTTCTCGGACGCGTAGGAGCTGAAAGTGATCTTCAGTGGAGGCCGGTCGAGGCCGTATTTGGCGAGTTCGGAGGAGACATCCGCGACGAACGCGACGGTCGTCTGCTGCTGCAGGGCCGCGGCGAGCGTTTTCATCGCCCCGCCATCGGCCATGCGGTCGCCGAGGCTCTTGATAATCCAGTTCTCCTCCTTGCGCGCGAGGACGATCTTCGGCCTGCCGGCGGGCTCGATGTTAATGCGGTCCACGATGTCGAAGTTGATCCGGATAAGGTGCGCGTCGCGCAGGTCGTCCGGCTTTTTGAAGAGCGCCTCTTCGAGTTTTCCCGCAACGAGAAAAATGCCGTTGCGGCCTTCCACCCGGGCGTAAACCTTCCCCTTGTCATTGTTCCCGAGCTCGAGTGTCACCGGTTTCGGGTCGGCCGGGGTGGAGAGCGACACGGTGAGCGCGGGCTCGGCGAGCCCGAACGCCACCGGGTTCCCGGAGACGAAGGTGTCGATGTGCGTGTTGATGATCTGCGCGATGAAGTCGCTGATCTTCTGGTCGTCGCCGCGCGCGTTGATCGGCTTGAGGAGCTGCCAATGCCCCTGGCGCTTCTCAGCCTCGATCTGGCCCGCGTTGGTGGTGATGGAGAACTTGTCCACCTGCGTGCCGTCCAGCGTCGTGAGCCTGCGGTCGCGGAAATCGTCCGCCTTTTTGGCGAGCTGCGCCTTGATGGCGCTGTCCACCACATAGACGGTGCTCGACCGCTCGACTCCGAGATAGGTCTTGCCGTCCACGGCGGCGTCGTTGCCGAGCAGTATCTCCGGCGGGCCGCCCGGGCAATGGATCTTCACCCGGAGCTGGGAGTTCGTGAGGCCAAATTCCTTCATCTGGTCCTCACCGCTCTTTTCTTCGAGCGCGGTGTCCTTCTTGAGGTATTCGATGGCGCTCAGGAGCTGCTCGACGGAGGCCGCGTCCGCCCTGTCCTTCACCGGTTTCACGAGCCGCCATTCGCTCCCCTCGCGGGTGAGCTCGATCCTGTCCTCCTTGTTGGCGATGTCGATGCCGGTGACCTTGTCGTGGTCGAAGCTCACGACATACTGGCTCTTCTCGGCGACCTCGCGGCTCGTGGGCTGCCGGCTCTCGTAGAGCTTGATGAAGGCGAACAGGCCGCCCGCGAGGAGCAACAGGAAAAACGTGGTGCGCGGTTTCATCGGTGTGCAGGAAGCCCGTTCAATGCCGCCTGCGCCAGATGACCAGCAGGCCGACGAACGCGGTGAACGCCGGTATGAGGATGACGACGATGAGCAGGAGGCGGCTGGTCTGCGTCTCGGTGAGGTTGAGCGTGAACATGTTCGCGACCTTCGGCGAGATGCCCGTAAGTTCCTGCCGGTCGAGCAGCCAGTTGAGGCCGCTGAGGGCGAAGTCGAGGTTCACCTGGGTCAGCCCCTCGTTCGTGAGGCAGTCGAAATTCCCGACGACGATCATCCGCGAGGAGTCCACGCTCGTGTCATTGACCGCGCCTTTCTCGACCGTGGCCGCAAGCGTGAGCGGCGCCGCGAAGTCCTTTTTCGGGTCGAAGAAAATGTTGTCGCTGTTGAAGTTCGTCTCGCCCCAGAAACCTTCGCCTGCCTGGACGAGCCCTTCGAGGTGGATGTTCGCCTGCTGCGCGCCCTGGGTGTCGAGCGTGAGCGACTCGGTGTCGCCCAGGAAGAGGGCGTTCGCGTTCTTGAGCCGCTTCGTCACGGGGCTCGTGGCGGTGAAGATGCCCGGCACCTGGCGCAGGACGCCCTTGCCGAGGGGCCCGAGGTCCACCGTCTTGAGGACGCGGTCCTGATTGGGCTTCATGCCGAGTTCGGCCAGGAACGCGTTCAGCTTGGGCGTAGCCGCGGCGGGATCGAGCAGGATCATGAGCCGCCCCTTCTTCTCCCAGTAATCCCTCAGAAGCTTCAGCTCGCGGTCGGAGGGATCGTATTTCGGCCCGAGCATGAGGATCGCCTTCGTCTCTTTCGGCACGGGATCGACGTTCATGAGGTTGAGGGCCGCGAGCTTGATGTTCTGGCGTTCGATGAGCGTGGCGGCGTTCGTGAGCGACTCGCCCGCAAGGTCGGGTTCGCCCTGGCCGGTGAGGTACGCGACGACGTTCGCCTGCGCTTCGCTGACTTCCAGCAGGGCGCTGGCGAGGCCCTGCTCGCCCTTGAACGCGACGACCCTGGGCGGCTGCCCCTCCTCCGCGCCGCTATTATCGACATCGACGATGTCAGAGGCGTTGACGAATTTCGTGTGCCCGTCGTAATCGACGATGAGGACGTTTTCATTCGCTCCGAATTTGTATTTGTCCTGGAGCTGGCGCGCCCGGGTGAAATTGCGGAACGGGTCGATATACTCGATGACCACGTTCTTTTTCGCCGCGTACTGGACTTCCTTCAGGAGGTTGACCACGTCGCCGTAAACCTCGGTGTTCGGCGAGAAGAAGACGAAGATGTGCGCCGGCTTCTTGAGGTGCTTCAGCAGGGCCTTCGTGGTGTCCGAGAGCGCGTACTTCTTGTCGCGCGAGAAATCCCAGCGCTTGTAATGGTTAAACGAAAGGTAGTTCACCATCCAGATGATGAACAGGAGGGTGACGACCTGGAGGAGGACGTTCAGCCCGATCTGGAAGCGCTTGATCCGGACGGGGGGGGCGGGAGGAGGAGGGGTATCGGCCACGGCAAAGGGGGGGAGCTAGGTCTTCCACTTCCGGTATTGGAAGACGTGGTAGGTGAGCACGAGCATGAGCACCGTCATGGAGCTGTACCAGACGAGCGGGCGCGAATCGATGAGGCCCTTGGAGAAGTCCGACATGTGCTCGACCGCGGAGATGTAGGAGATCATGTCCTTGAAACCCGGCGCGGAGATCCCGAAGATGAAGGTGAGGAGGCCCGCGAAAAACCAGAGGGTGATGCTCGTGAACGAGATGACCGCGGCGTTTATCTGATCCTTGGTCAGGACGGAGGCGAGGCAGCCGATAGAGATGTAAAAGCACCCCATGAGGAAGAGGAGCGAATACGCGCCCCAGTACGAACCGGGGGCGCGCGCGGCATCGGCGCGGGCGATCCACTGGAAGATGACGAAGTAACCCAGGCTCGGCAGCCAGAGCACCACGTAGAAGAAGAGCGCGCCGCAGAACTTCGACATGACAACCTGCCAGTCGCGCACGGGCGCGGTGGTGAGGGTCTCAAACGTCCCCATGCGGAACTCGTCCGCAAAGAGGCGCATGGTGATGAGCGGGAAAAGCAGGATGTACGAGAACCAGAAGATGACCGTGTCGAAGAACGCCTCGACCACCGTCACCTCGACGGGGCCGCGATTCAGGATCATGACCTCGGAGTAGAAGTTGAACCCGGTGAGGATGAGGAAATAAAAGAGGACGACGTATGCGATGGGCGTGTAGAAGAACGCCTTTACCTCGCGCAGGAAGAGGGTGAAGAAATTTCTCATGCAGGGATGGAGGGGTGGCGCGGGCCGGTTCTACGCGTCCGCCTGGGTGATCTCGACAAATACGTCCTCGAGCGTCGCCTTGCTCCGGGTGAGTTCGCGCACGGTCCACTTGCGTTCGCCGGCCAGGCGCGAGATTTCCTCGCGCAGGTCGGAATTCGCCTCGGTGCGCAGGAGGAAGGTCTTCCACTCGCCGCTGTTTTCCACGGCCACGTCCTTGACGCCGGCGATCTTCGCGAGCTGTTCGACGCCGGTGTCCGCGCCCGTTTGCGCTTCGAGCCGGACGCCCCCGAGGTTCGGATGCGATCCACCAGATTTTTAGGCGTGTCGGACGCCTCGATCCTGCCCTTGTTGATGATGATGACCCGGCTGCACGTCATCTCGACCTCGGGCAGGATGTGGGTCGAGATGAGGATCGTGTGGTGCTTGCCGAGGTTGCGGATCAGTTCGCGCACCTGGCGGATCTGGTTCGGGTCGAGCCCGATGGTCGGCTCGTCCAGGATGAGGAGATCGGGGTCGTGCACGAGGGCGTCCGCGAGGCCGACCCGCTGGCGGTAGCCCTTTGAGAGCGTGCCGATGATCTTGTTCTGGACATCCGTAAGGCTGCAAAGCTCCATCACGTCCCCCACCCGCTCCTTCAGCCGGCGGCCCCGCACGCCCTTGAGCGCGGCCCGGTAGTTGAGATATTCCGTCACGCGCATGTCGGTGTAGAGCGGGACATTCTCGGGGAGGTAACCCAGGTGCGCGCGGGCCTCGAGCGACTTTTCGAAGACATCGAAGCCGGCGATGGAAGCGCGCCCCGAAGTCGCGGGCATGAAACTGGAGAGGATGCGCATCGTCGTGCTTTTCCCCGCGCCGTTCGGCCCCAGGAAGCCGACGATCTCCCCCTTGCCGACCTCGAAACTGATGTTGTCGATCGCGGTAAAACCGCCGTATCGCTTTGTAAGACTCTCTACCTTGATCATTCGGAACGCTCTCTGGAACTGGGGATCATGGGGTCCTGCTTCGCGGAATGCAACGCGTGATTTTCAGACAAGGCATCCGCGGATTCGCTCAAAAAAAGTGCGGGGCGATGCACGGTTTCTCCTTTAAAGACGGGCGGTCCACCGGCCCGGCCACAGCCGGACGAGGGCGATCTTTCGACGCGGCCTTATCGCCCGCGAACCCCTATTTCGCCGGGCGCGGCTTGTAGATGGGGTCGGCCAGCCAAAAGGGGTCGGCGACGTTTTTCTGGTAAACGGCCAGCGCTTCCGGGTTCGAGTTCACGCGGAGGTTCGCATAGCTGTCGTTTTCATTCTGCCAGCGCTCATGCCAGAAAATGGCCGCCTTTATGCGCGGCTTGCTCTTCATGTCCTCAAACGCGCCTTGCATGAACTTGGCCTTGCTCCCGTGCATGGGGAACTCGCCGATGCCCCATTCGGCGAGCATGACGGGCTTGTCCTTGTCCAGGAGGCAAAGCTCTTCGTACGGCCAGTCCACGAGCGGGCCGAAGTTCTCCTGCCACGGGTCGTCCATGTCCTGCTCGCCGTAAACGCTAAGCCCGAGCCAGTCCACGTAATCCTTGCCGGGGTAATACTGGGCGCACAGGTTCCATTCATCCACGGGGTACGAATAGTTCATCGACTGGAAGACCCAGAGGACGTTCGTGCCGCCCTTCGCCCGGACGCGGTCCACGCAGCGCCGGTATGCGCGTTTGAAGAGTTCCGGCCCAAAATACCGGGTGGGCTTCGTCCCGGGGATCGGCTGGTTGCCGTGGTACCAGCCGCCGCTCCACGGGAACCAGCTCCCGTTCATCTCGTTCCCGAAGGAGACGAGCATCGGCTTGCCGAAGGCGTGCGCAGCCGCGCCCCACATGTCGATGTAGGCGTCCCACTTGCCGTCGGCGATGTTGTTCAGGCTGAATTTGTCGGGGCCCTGGTCTTCCTCGTACGGGCGGTTCCAGGGCGACCAATAGATCATGGGGATCGAGCCGTGGCGGGCGATGAGGTTGACATTCGCGGTCGGGAAGCTCTGCTCCCCCCAATAGCTGGAGGAAGCGACGATGGCCTGGTGTTTGCCGACGAGCTTTTCGAAGCCCTCTATCCCCTCCAGCGTGACATCGTCCTCATAATCGCCGAACTCGATGTACGCCCCGGTGTAAGCGCCCTGCGCCGGGACCGCGAGGGTCATCGGGTGCGCGGGCGGGGTCTCCTGCGGCCGGTGACAGCCCGCCAGGAGCAGCGCGAAAACGAGGGACGCGCGGCCTGCGACTCGCCTGCTCACGACGCGCGCACGGGAAGGGACGCAGTGCGTTCCAGTTTGCCCCAGGTCACAAACGCCCCCTTCGTGGCCCTGAAGATGGCGCGCCAGATGACCCAGCTCAGCAGCGGCCGGTAAAGGAGCCGCATCGGGATGATCGTCCAGGCCTGGCGGAGCTTCACGCCGTCCAGGTCGCAGGCGACCATGGCCAGGAGCAGGTCCATGCCCAGGAAGATGACGAAGTAATACCACATGACGCCGCCCCAGCCGAAGATGAGGGAGATGATGAGCAGGTTATCCACCATGGGCGTGAGAGCGACGAGGACGATCTGAAAAAACCAGACGCTCGGCAGGCTGAACCAGCCCAGCGCCTTGTAGTGCGGGTTGAAGACCAGGTCGCGGTGTTTCCAGAGGCATTGCAGCGTCCCGTACGCCCAGCGGAACCGCTGCCCCGCCAGCGTTTTGATGGTCTCGGGCGCTTCCGTCCAAGCCACCGCGTCGGCGGCGTACTCGACCTTGTATCCGTTCTTGTGGAGGCTGAGCGTGAGGTCGGTATCCTCGGCCAGCGTGTCGCGCGAGAAACCGCCGGCTTCCTCCAGCGCCGTCCTTCGCAGCGCACTCACCGCCCCCGGCACGACGGTGATGCAGTCCCACTGCGCATAGGCGCGCCGGTCGAGATTGAACCCGCAGATGTATTCGAGCGACTGGCACCGGGCGACGAACGTCCGCAGGTTCCCGACCTTCGCGTGGCCGGAGACCGCGCCGACCGCGGGATCGCGCAGCGGCCGCACCAGCCGGGAAAGCGTCGTCCGTTCGAAATGGGTGTCGGCGTCCAGGAAAACGAGGATGCCATGGCGCGCCTGGGCAACGCCGGTGCGGAGGGCCTCGGCCTTTCCGCCGTTTGGCTGGCGGACGACGTGGATGCGCTTGTCCACGAAGGCGGCCTTGCACGCTTCATCGTAGGTGGCATCGGAAGAGCCGTCATCGACCACGATGACCTCGAACAGCCCGGCATAATCTGTATCCATCACGGAGCGGAGCGTGGCTTTGATGACCTTCGCCTCGTTATAAGCCGCGATGACGACGGAGAGGGGCGGGGCGTGGAAAGCCTCGCCCGGCCCGGGCGCCCTGCCGTGGTGCCGGTACGCGAGGAATGCGACCAGGAGCGTCCGCAGGACGATGAGCGCCGTGGCGGCGATCATGAACGCCCAGCAGAAGGTCTCGATGTCGTGCAGGATGCGGAAGCCCGCGCCGCTGACGAACCGCGTGAGCCCCCCCTCCCCCTTCTGCACGGGCGGCATGATGGCGTCGCGCGGGATGTCCAGCAGGTCGCTAAGGGAGACGATCTGGTCCCCGCGGGCCTGGAGGTAATCGATGATCTTCGGCAGGGCCTCGACAGTCTGGGAACGGTTCCCCCCGGCGTCGTGGAGGAGGATGATGCTCCCGCGCGACCGGAGTTCCTTCACGCGCTGGACAATGACATCCGCGCCGGGCCGGGCCCAGTCCTCGGGGTCGATATTCTCCAGGACGATGAGGTACCCGAGATTATCCTGGATGATGCTGAGCGGGCGGAGCTCGGCGATGTCGGTGGGGCGCGAATCGGCGGCGTACGGGGGCCGGCAGAGAGTGGTCGAGCGCCCGGTGATGCTCTCGATGAGGAGCTGGGTGGCGTTGAGTTCTAGGTCGATCTGGAAATCCGAGATGAGCGAAAGGTTCGGGTGCGTGTAGGTGTGGTTCCCGATCTCGTGCCCTTCGGCCACGATCCTCCGGACGAGCCCGGGGTGATCCTCCGCTGCCGAGCCGACGAGGAAAAACGCGGCCTTTATCCCGCGTTGCTTCAGGATGTCGAGGACCTGCGGAGTCCATTTCGGGTCCGGCCCGTCATCGAATGTGAGGGCCACCTCGTTGCCGCTCCCCGCCCCCTGGTGGTAGAGAATCGGGTAGGTCGGGAAAGCGTCATAAGCGGCCGTCATGCGGCCGTCGGGGCCGTCTGCGAGGGTGCGGGAGCCGTCCCTGCTCGTGAGATCGACGGTGACCATCTCGCCCTGGCCGACATTCGTGACCGTGTCGGAAGTGCTCAGCTTCTCGAGGCCCGCCACGGCCGACTTTGGGGGCGCGGCTATATTTTCGAGCGACAGGACGTCCCATATCCGCGGATCCTCGGTACCGAGCCGGTCGATGGCGACGCCTCCGAGTTTCGCCCCGCGCACCGCGCGCAACTGGTTCAGGAAGGTGACGGCATCCAGGAACCAAACGGTGTGCTTGCCCTCGGGCTCCTGGTACGAATAGCCGGGGTTAAAGTCGGGCGCCTTGACCGAGACGCCCGTGACCCCGGCGATGGCCGCCCGGCTCATGGCATCCGGGAAGGAGATGGATTCGGCCTTCGGCTTCCCCTCCGTCCAATCGTAGCCGCGGGAGCCGATGGTTCCGATCCACTGGTCGGCCTCGCCGTAGTCGGGGATGACCTTCAGCCACCCCTCAAACCAGCTCTGGGAGGCGAGCGGCCCCGGCGGGTCGGACTCGGAGCTCTCGTCGCAGAGGGCGGCGACGAAGTGGTCCACGCTGTCGGAGAGCCGGTCGAGGTCGAAGACCTTGAAGTCGTCGCCCATCGGGGTCTCCAGCCAGAGCTCCTTGTCGGTCTTGTGGAGCTCGTCGGCCATCTCGATGAGGAAATCCGAGAGGCTCTTGCGGTAGGTGGAGTCCACCTCCTCGAAGTCCACGACCACGCCGCCGGCCTTGACGCTGTCCAGGTGCGCGGCGACCGCGGCGATGAACGTCTTGCGCACGGAGTCGGGGCCGTTGGCGAGGTTCTCGACCGCCTCGGGCAGCCATTTGTCATCCTGGATGTTGTTGAGCAGCGGCATGAGCGTGACGCCCTTGGCCGCGGCGAGCTTGGCGACGCGGGGATCCTCCTCGATGACGAGCTTGCCCGTGCCGTCCACGACGGTCATCGATTCCTCGCAGACGTGGGTGAGCAGACTCCCGTGCGCTTCGAAGGAGGTATAGGCGTCGTCATCGAAGTTTGGGTAGAAGCCGACCCGGATTTCCGAGAAATTCTTGGCCGGCTTGGCGTGCGCGAACTCCCGGAGCCGTTCCAGCCGCTCCTGGGCGTTCTGGGTGAGCCGGAATTTCAGCCAGTTGTTCGAACGGTCGCTGGTCTGGGCGAGCTGGCTCTGCTGCTGGAGGGCCTTCAGCTTCCCCTTGAGCATCCGCACCTCGGGCGGAAGCCGGAACTCGGGTTTGACGAAGAGCGACTGGACGAACACCACCAACGCCACGAAGAGCAACAGCCCGCCCAGCACCAGGACGCGGCGCAGGCGCGGCCAGCGGTTCCCCCTGGTATCCTGAAAAACAAAAGACGCGTCGCTCATTCAAAAACGGAAGAACTGTTCCGCGTTGGACGTGCTCTGGGCGTCCACGCATTCGAAACTTTCTCCGCGCAGCGCGGCGACGGTCTCCACGACCTGCCGGGTGTGGGCCGGCTCGCACCGTTTGCCGCGAAAGGGGACGGGCGCGAGGAAAGGGCAATCGGTCTCGACCATGTAACGGGTTTCCGGAACGCGTTCCGCGTTTTGCTTCACCACCGGGGCGTTCTTGAAAGTGATGATGCCGGTAAAGGAGATCATGTGCCCCATGGCGAGGACTTCGGCGGCCTGCTCCACGCTGTTGCCGAAGCAGTGAAAGACCGCCCGGAGCCGGCCCGTGTAGGGGCGCAGGATGGAGAGGGTATCCTCCCACGCGTCGCGCTGGTGGATGACGGCGTTCAGGCCGAGTTCGCAGGCGAGATCGAGCTGCTCGCGGAAGACGCGGGCCTGGACCGCCTTGTCGTGCGGGGAGCGGTGGTAATCCAGCCCCGTCTCGCCGATGGCCGCCACGCGCGGGTCGGAAGCGAGCTTGCGCAACGGCCCGGCGAAGCTGTCGCCGGCCTCCTCAGCGGAAGTGGGGTGGATGCCGACGACGGCATGGATAAAAGGGTTCCCCCGGGCCAGCTCGACGGCGCGCCGGCTCCCATCGAGCGTGGTGCCGATGGTGACGACCCGGCGGACACCGGCGGCTTCGGCCCGCTCGAGGACTTGGGGTAGGTCGGCGGCGAAGTCCGGGAAATCGAGGTGCGCGTGCGTGTCGATCAAGGCTCAGTTACCACTGAATGACCGAACTGGCCCAGGTGAGGCCTCCGCCGAAGACGATGAGGAGCACATAATCGCCGATCTTCATCCGCCCGCCCCGGTTCGCTTCGTCGAGGGCGATGGCCACCGCCGCGGCCGAGGTGTTGCCGTAACGGTCGAGGTTGATGAAAAACCTGTCCACGGGCACCCGCATCCGTTCGGCGATGGCTTCGATGATCCGCATATTCGCCTGGTGCGGGATGATGCAGGCGAGGTCGCCTGCTTCCAGCCCGGCCTGGTCGAGCGCGGTCTGCGCCGCGGTGAGCATGGCGTTCACGGCGTGCTTGTAAACCTCTTTCCCGCTCATCTTGATCGTGTTCAGGCGCTGGTCGATATTTTCCCCGGTGATCGGCACCCGGCAACCGCCTCCGGGCATGAAGAGGATATCCGAAAAATCGCCGTCGCTCCCCATGGAGGTGGTGATGACCCCGTGGGAATCCGCCCGGTTCCGCAGGATCGCCGCCCCCGCGCCGTCGCCGAAGAGGACGCAGGTGTTGCGATCCGTCCAATCGACGACGGTGCTCAGCTTCTCGGAGCCGATGACGAGGACGGTGTCGTACGTCTCGCTCATGATGAACTGCTGGGCGATCTCAATCGCGTAGAGGAACCCGGAGCAGGCCGCCGACACGTCGAAACACGCGGCATTCTTCGCCCCGAGCTGCTTCTGGACGAAACAGGCGGTGGACGGGAACGCCATGTCGGGCGTGACCGTGGCGACGAGGATAAGGTCCAGCTCCTCGGCCGTGACGCCGGCCTGCTCCATGGCCGCGAGCGCGGCTTTCGCGCCCATGTCGCTGGTAAATTCGTTGTTCGCCGCGATCCGCCGCTCCCGGATGCCCGTGCGCGTCATGATCCATTCGTCGGACGTATCGACGAGCTTTTCGAGTTCCGCGTTGGTGAGGATGCGCTCCGGCAGGTAGCTGCCCGTGCCCACGATGGAGACGCTGCGCTTAGGTGTTTGCAGGCGCGGGCTGCGCGGCTGGGGTGCTTTCATGGTACCGTCTTACTTCTCGAATAATATGCGGATTGATCTCCTGCGCAATCGATTCGGATGCCACCCGGATCGCATTCTTCACCGCAAGGGGACTGCTCGCTCCATGAGCAATAATGCATATTCCGTTCACGCCAAGCAAGGGGCTCCCGCCGTATTCCTCGTAATTGGTCTTTTTCTTGATGGCCTTGAAAGCGCCCTTCGCGAGCAGGGCGCCGGCCATCCGCACCGGGCTCTTTCGCAGCTCGTGCTTGAGCCACTGGAAGATGCCGTGGGCGATGGCCTCGCTCGTCTTGAGCACGACATTTCCCACGAAGCCGTCGCAGAGAACCACTTCGACAGGGTTCTGGAAGAGGTCGTGCCCCTCGATGTTCCCCCGGAAATTCAGGGAACTGGCCTTGAGGAGCTTGAAGACTTCCTTGGTAAAGTCGCTCCCCTTCACATCCTCGTCGCCGATGGACATGAGGCCGATGGACGGGTTCGCATAGCCGAGCACGTGGCGCGAATAGACCGTGCCCATGATCGCGTATTGCAGCAGGTGGATCGGGCGCGCGTCGATATTCGCCCCGGCGTCGATGAGAACGAAGACGTTCCCTTCCGTGGGGATGACGGAGGCGATGCCAGGCCGCTCGATGCCCGGCAGGGTTCGCAGCTTGATGGTGGTGGCCGCGACCGCCGCGCCCGTGTGCCCCGCGCTGACCAGCGCCCCGGCCTGCCCGGTCTTGACGAGATCCACCGCGCGGCTCACAGAGGAATCCTTCTTGCGGCGGACGGATTCCACGGCGCCGTCGGTCATCGCGACGACCTGGGAGGCGTGGACGATCTCGACCCTCGGGTCGCTGAACCCGAGCCACGAGAGCTCGGCTTCGACCCTGGGGGTGTCGCCGACCAGGAAAAGCTTGGTGATCTGGGGGAACTCCCGCAACGCGAGAGCGGCGCCTTCGACGGTGTTCCGGGGGGCGAAATCGCCGCCCATGGCGTCCAGCGCGATCTTCATGATTCCATCTCGCGGGAGGTCACACGAAGATTCATCCGGCGGCGGGCGCTTGCCGGACGCCGGCAAAACGGCCGCCTCGCCGGCAAAACGGCGCTTCCTAGGCCGCCTCGATCGTCAGAACCTGGCGGCCTTTGTAATAACCGCATGTGGGGCACGCGATGTGGGCGGGCAAGCGGCTGCCGCATTGGGCGCACTTGACCAGTTGCGGCGCGTGCCAGCGGTGGGATGCTTTGCGCGTCCTCAGACGCATCTTGGATGTTTTTCTTTTGGGGACTCCCATAACTCTCTTCCGGTCTCTGCTGTGCTGCGCTGCTGCTGTTTACCCGGCCTTCCGGTTCGTTTTCTGTTATTCTGTCGTTTTCAACTTATCCAGCGCCTCCCAGGCGTCCGCCGTCTCCTCGGGGTTCTCGGCAGGCGTCTTCCATTCTCCCGCGCCTTCGCAAACTTTCTGCCCGTCCCAATCACACCTCGGGTGGGCCGGTAAGACAAGGAGAATATCTTCCCGGATGAAGGGAGTCAAGTCCACGGTTTCCGAGCCGCCCAGCTCCACCTGCACGGCGAAATTATCCACCCGGATGGGGAACTGGAAAGTCTCCAGGCAGCGGACGCACCGGAGGGCGATCTCGGTTTCCAGGACGCCGCTCGCGAAGAGGCCGTTTTCCGAGAGGCCGACATCCAGCGAGTACTGGATCGGGCCCATCGGGCCCACGCCCGGCTCCTGGATGTCCAGCAGGTCGCCCTCTTCGACGCCTTCAAGATGAAGCCCCTCAACGGGAATCTGTCTTAGATGGATCTTCATGGGTGCCCTCCGCCCGCTCCGGGGAGAACCGCTCCCTCAGAGCCTTGGCAACGGAACTTGGCACAAAAGCCTCCACACTTCCACCCAAACGGGCGATCTCCTTCACGATCCGGGAGCTGAGGTAGGTGAAGTCCTCGCGCGGCATCAGGAAGATCGTCTCGATGGAGGCGTCCAGCTTGCGGTTCATGAGCGCCATCTGGAACTCGAATTCGAAGTCCGACACCGCCCGCAGCCCGCGGATGACCGCTCCAGCGCCCCGTTCCCGGGCGAAGTCCACCAGAAGCGTATCGAACCGCGCTATGGCGACCTTAGGGATGCCCCCGGCCGTCTCCCGGAGGAACGCGAGCCGTTCCTCGATGGTGAAGAGGGCCTTCTTCGCCTCGTTGAATGCGACGGCCACCACGACCTCGTCGAAGAGCCGGGCCGCGCGCTCGATGACATCGAGATGCCCGAACGTCACCGGGTCGAAGCTTCCTGGGTAGATGGCGCGCCTCACCCCGCCACTGTGCAGGAGGGCCGGGCCTTTATGAAGCGAAATTCGGAGGAGGGGTCCGTTCGAACTGGAAATCGGATGGCGGGGCGTCTATCATCCAAAATATGAGAAGGCCGTTCCTCGCCGTTTGCATCGCGGCGCTCGCGCTTTGCGCGTGCGAGACGCTCAGCCACGACGACCGCGTCGTCCTGGGGCGGCACGACATCACCCCGGCGTTGAGCGCGAAGATGTCGCATGGCGAGCCGCTGGCCGTGGCCGACGTGGTCGAGCTGACCCAGAAGGGGCTCCCCGCGGCCTTTATCCTCCGTTACCTGCGTTCGACCGAAGCTTTGTACACGCTCACCGTGGACGACGTGAGCCGGCTGAAGGCAGCGGCGGTCAACCCGGAACGTCATCAACTACCTGCTGGCCACCCCCTCCCTTTACGGGCCCCACGTTTACCCGTACCCCCCTCCTTTCCCCTACGACGGATACTATTACAGCGATCCGTTCGGCCCCTACCACCATTTCCACCGCTGGTAATCCGGCGGCGGCTTCCCCCCCTCTTCGTATGCCCCGCCTCCCCCCGGTTCTTGCGCTCCTCGCCCTCCTTGCTCTCGGCCCCGGCAGCCCCGCGCGCGCCGGCGTGGTGGATGGCGGCGGCGAAATCTTCCCCGCCGAGCCGGCCGCGAAGGATGCGGTGAACTGGAAGGACGGCTACTTCCATATCGCCGGCAAACCGGTCTTCATCTCCTCCGGCTCGCTCCATTACTCCCGGGTGCCGCGCGAACTCTGGCGGGACCGCATCTGGCGCTTTCAGCAGATGGGCTTCAACGGGGTGCAATCGTACGTATTCTGGAACGCCTCCGAGCCGAAGGAAGGCGTGTGGGATTTCACCGATAACGTTGACCTGGACGCCTGGCTCTCCCTCCTCCAGGAGATGAAGATGTATGCCCTGGTGCGGGTCGGGCCGTATTCCTGCGCGGAATGGGAAGGGGGCGGCTACCCGGCCTGGCTCACCGTCAAGCCGGGCATGATCCAGCGCGAGATGGGCCCTTCCCTCCCGTTCTCGGACCCGCACCTGGCCAGGCTCGAAGCCATCACGGCAAAACACCAGGTGAACCACGGGGGCAGCGTGTTCATGGTGCAGCTCGAGAACGAGCACTCCCGCGGCTGGGGCACCAATGTGGACGATCCCTACCTGAAATATCTCGACGACCAGGCGCGCGCGAACGGCATCGAGGTGCCCATGTTCAACTCGGGGCTGCATCACAGCTCCGATCCCTCCGGCGACACGCCGTTCCCGCCCGACCCGAGCCCCTGGTACAGCACCGAGTTCTGGACGGGGTGGATCGGGAAATACGGCGATATGGACCCCGGCGCCCTGGCCGAAAAGACGCGCGGCACCTGGAAGATCATCGCTTTCGGCGGCGCGGGCTATAACAACTACATGGCCCACGGGGGCACGAACTTCGGCTATTCCGGGGATTCGCAAGCCGCTTCCTACGATTACTCGGCGCCCATCGGCGAGGCCGGGCAGTTCCACAACTATTTCTTCCCCGCGCGCCGGGCCGCCTATTTCGCGCAGACGTTCACCGAACTCCTCACGGGCAGCCATGACGACCCCGGGTTCGCGAAGAGCGACCAGCCCGCCCTGCGCGTCACCACCCGGACGAATCCCACCGGCGGCAGCATCGTCTTCGTCGATCATTTCCGGAGGAAGGCCGCCCCGGGGCCGGTCGCGTACATCCCGCCGGTCGCCTCGGCCTATCACCCGCCGAAAGCGGACCCGAACGCCATCCTCCAGACCCGCATCACCACCGCTGGCGGGCTGACGCTTCCCCATAAGGGCAGCCTCGCCGTGGCCGCGTTCGAGCCGCGCACCCTCCTCGTCAATATGCCCTGGACGCCGAACGCCGCGTTCGAGTCGGTCTGCACGAACGTCCTCTTTCGCCAGACCCTCGGCGCGACCGATTACTGGGTCTGCTACGGCCCGGCCGGGGACGCCGGGGAAGTCACCCTCACCCGCAAAGAGCCGGGCAAGTCCCCGGCGCAGGCCGATTTCACCTACCCGAAAGACGACTCGGTCCAGGAGATCGACCTCGATTCCGGCGACGGACGCCACGCCGCGCTGCTCGTCATGAACACCGAAAGGACGAACCGCACCTGGCTGGCCCACGGTAAAATCTACATCGGCCCCTCTTTCGTCCTTGAGGATGGCAGCATGGAATTTCCGGTCGAGGGCGGGAACGCCACGGTTTACGCCGCGGACGGGAAATCGGAGGTGACGCAGCCCGCCGTGAAGGAGGCCGCGCTCCCCGCGCTCGATCAGTGGACTTGGCGGGACGCCGCCCCGGAACGCGCACCCGACTTCGATATCACCCACTGGCTCCCGTCCACCGGCCCGCAACCCATGGAGACCTACGACAGCTTCCAAAACCGTTACGGCTGGTACCGCACCGTCCTGCACCGCGACGCAGCCGGCCCCGTCTCGCTCCATTTCGCCGGGCACTCCGGAAATCTCGTCTCGTTCCTGAATGGCAAACCGGCCTCCCTCGACCAGCTCCCGGCCGTCGCCGGCGACAACACGCTCGCCATCCTCGTGAAGGCCGGCGCCCGACCCAAGACCACATACCCCGGCCCCGTCGCCAAGCGAGTCGCCCGCGGCCTCTGGGGCGGCGTCTCCTCCGACGAAGCTCCGGCCCCCCTGAACGTAGCCTGGAAACAATGGAAGAAACCCGACCGCGATGCGAAGCCCGACGACCTGGCCCGGCCGGACTACGACGATTCCGCCTGGCAGGCGCTCGATCCCGCCTCCCTCAAGGAAAAACTGACGGTGCCCCGCGGGTCGTCCTGGTTCCGCGGCACATTCACCCTCAGCGCCGCCCAGGTCGATTCGCTGCTGGTAGCTCCGTCCTTTACCACAGCCAGAACGGCGGTTTACCTGAACGGCCGCTCTCTGGAGGAGCGGGAGCAGGACGTTTCAAAACTGCTCGTTCCCGGGAAAAATACGGTTATGGTTCTAGTACAGAGCAGGCTCGGCGATGCGGGAGCCCTCTCGCTGACGCTCTGGCACGACTCGCCCCTGAGCCACGCCCCGTGGTATTTCCACGGCGGCCTGGATGACCTCGATGAGACCGCCATCATCGGCCGCGTGACCAACTGGAGCGACTTCATGGCCCACGCACCCTGGCAGCCCGGCGCTCCGGCGGACCCAAACCTGCCGACCCTCTGGAAAGCCACCTTCACGTACCATCCCCCCGCTGGGATGCGGGAGACCCTCGGGCTCGTCACCACCCCGGGCCTGAAAGCCGGGCACGTCTGGCTGAACGGCCACAACCTGGGCGAGTGCCCGCAGAAGGTGCTCATGTACATGCCCGAGTGCTGGCTGAAAGACGGCCAAAACGACCTCGTCATCTTCGACCTCTACGGCGCGAAGCCGGATCAGGTGCAGATCGCCCGATACGAATCCTTCTCGGTGGCCGCCGGGAATCCGGCCGGCCTCAAGAAGTTAGACACCGCCTCTGCATCGACCGAAGGTTCACGCGCGAAATGAACACCGTGGCCGCTGGCGACAGGCAAACAAATCTTGCCTGGGGTCGGCGTTCGGGATGAATTGCCCGCATGAGGTATTTTGCGTTCATCCGTCATAGGATTGCGGACTTCGACACGTGGAAAACCGCCTACCGGGCTCACGCGTCGGCGCGCGCGATGGCCGGCCTGAAAGAGCTCCGCTTTCTAAGGGACGTGGATGACCCGAACCAGGTCACCCTGTTCTTCGCGGTGGATGATATGGACGTGGCCCGCAAATTTTGCGACTCGGCCGAGCTCCACGATGCGATGGCCGGCGCGGGCGTGATGGATAAACCGACCCTGTATTTCCTGGAAGAGATCGATTGAGCACCGGCGTCCGGGCAACGAGGCGGCGCCTGCCTATTCCCACTCGATGGTGCTCGGCGGTTTGCTCGAGATGTCGAAGCAGACGCGGTTCACCCCCTTCACCTCGTTGATGACGCGGGTGGAGATGCGGGCCAGCACTTCGTACGGAAGGCGCACCCAGTCGGCGGTCATTCCGTCCTGGCTCTCGACGACGCGCAGGGCGATGGTGTTCTCGTAGGTGCGTTCGTCGCCCATGACTCCGACCGAACGGACGGGCAGCAGGACGGCGAAGGATTGCCAGACCTTATAATACCACTCGGACGCTTTCATCTCGCTGAGGACGATCTCATCCGCGTCGCGCAGGATGCGGAGGCGCGCGGGGGTGACTTCCCCCAGGATGCGGACGGCGAGCCCGGGCCCGGGGAAGGGCTGGCGGAAGACGACTTCCTTCGGCAGGCCGAGCTGGGAGCCGACTTGGCGGACTTCATCCTTGAAGAGCTGGCGCAGCGGCTCGATCAGCTTGAAGCGCATCCGCTTCGGCAGGCCGCCGACATTGTGGTGGCTCTTGATCATCGCGGACGGGTTGCCCGAGATGGAGACGCTCTCGATGACGTTCCGGGTAGAGGGTGCCCTGCGCGAGATATTTGAACTTCTCTCCCTTGGTGGCGAGCTGGTGCGTCGCTTCCTCGAAAACTTTGACGAACTCCCCGCCGATGATCTTCCGCTTGCGTTCGGGGTCGCGGACGCCCTTGAGGCGCTTCAGGAAACGCGCCGTGGCCTCAACATATTTCAGCTTGATGCGGAAGTTCTCGCCAAAGACGCGCCGGACCGTCTCGGCTTCGCGGGCGCGGAGGAGCCCGTTGTTGACGAAGATGCAGGTGAGCTGGTCGCCGATGGCTTTGTGCAAAAGGGCGGCGGCCACGGAGGAGTCCACGCCGCCGCTGAGACCGAGGACGACGTGATCCGTGCCGGCGGTGCGGCGAATCTCCTCGCAGGTCTGCTCGATGAAGGAGCCCATGGTCCAATCCATCTTGCACCCGCAGATTTCATAGAGGAAATTCTGGAGGATGTCCTTCCCACGCGGGGTGTGGGCGACTTCCGGGTGAAACTGGAGTCCGTAGAGCCGCTTCTTGCGCTGTTCGATGGCGGAGAAGTCGGAGTTCGCGGTGCGGCCGGAGGAGCGGAATCCTCTGGGGAGCTTTGTGATCTTGTCGGCGTGGCTGTTCCAGACGTCGAGCATCCCGGGCAGTCCACGGAAGAGGGCGGACTCGGGGTCGGTATGCAACTCCCCGGCGCCGTATTCGCGCCGCTCGGATTTCTCGACCTTGCCGCCGAGCTGGTAAGCCATGAGCTGCACGCCGTAGCAGATGCCGAGGACAGGCAGGCCGAGGTCGAAGAGGGCGGGGTCGCTGTGAGGGGCGTTCTTTCCGTAAACGCTGGCGGGGCCGCCGGAGAGGATGATGCCGCGCGCACCGGTCTGCGCGATCTCGGCGGCTTTCGTGTCAAAAGGGAGGATTTGCGAATAGACCTGGCACTCCCGGACGCGCCGCGCGATGACCTGGGTGTATTGCGAGCCGAAATCGAGGATGACGATTTTCGAGCCTTGAAACGCGTCCGTCTGGGTCATAAGCGGAGTTGCCAGACTCGCGCCGGATTTACAAACAAAAATCGCGGAAAGTTCGACGCCGAAGCGGATCGAGAGCAGTTTGGCGGCCATTGCGCTCGGGCTCCTGAGCACCGGGATGTCGTCCGCGGTTCCGGATCGTCAAGGCTCACTGGAGAATCCGGCCACTCGCGGATGCGCAGCGCCATGACCTGCGTATATTGTGACCAAAAAATCGATGATGACGATTTTTCGAGCCATGAACAAGAGTCGCGGAGACGGCGCGCCGCCGGGGCCATGATCGAGGCGAATCTCCTGCTCGAAGGCTACCGCATGGGCATCTTCCCGATGGCGATGGACGGCGGGGAGATCGGCTGGTTCTCGCCCGACCCGCGCGCGATCATCCCGCTGGAGACTTTCCATGTGCCGCACGGGCTGCGGCGCACGCTCCGCAAGCACACGTTCGAGCTTCGGTTGAACGGATGTTGCGAGACGGTCATCCGCCGGTGCGCGGCGCGGGAGGAAACGTGGATCAGCGAGGAGATCATCGAGAGCTACTGCAACCTGCACCGGCTCGGCTTCGCGCATTCCGTCGAGGCGTGGCAGGACGGCCAGCTCGCCGGGGGCCTTTACGGAGTGAGCCTCGGGGCGGCTTTCTTCGGCGAATCGATGTTTCACACCGTGACCGATGCGTCGAAGGTGGCGCTCCATTTCCTCGTGGAAACGCTCCGGCTCAGCGGGTTCCAGTTGCTGGAGGTGCAGTGGCTCACGCCGCACCTGGAAGGTTTCGGGGCGGTCGCGATCCCGCGGAATGAATACCTGAAGCGGCTCGCGCTCTGCATGCGGTACATCCCGGAGAGGGTGCAGTGGGTGCTGCCGCGAGTGGCAGAGCCCGCCAGGCTCCAGAAGCGGTAGCGGAGGCCGCGTCAGCCGCCCGACTTCATGAGAGCCGACGCCCCCTCCGGCTCTTTCAGCAGAGGCCGCAGCACCTTCCAGACGTTCTCCGCCACGATCTTGTGGCCGGCTTCGTTCGGGTGAATCCGGTCGTCCTGGTTGAGCTCCGGCACGCCTCCCACCCCTTCCAGCAGGAACGGCACGAGCGAGGCGTTGTTCTTCGCCGCCAGCTCCGGGAACACCTTGCGGAACGCCTCCACGTAATCCTGCCCGAAGTTCGGCGGCAGTAGCATCCCCGCGATGACGAGGCGCACCGCGGGATACCGTTCACGCACCTGGTCGATGATCGCCTGGAGGTTGCCCCTCGTGCTCGCGACCGGCAGGCCCCGCAAGCCGTCGTTCGCCCCGAGCTCCAGCACCAGCACGTCGATCCGCTGCCGCATCAGCCACTTCAACCGGCGCAAGCCGTCGGCCGAGGTATCGCCGCTCACCCCCGCGTTCGACACCCGCGCGTTCAGGCGCTGCCCGTCGATCCTCTCCTGGAGCAATGCCGGGAACGCCTTGTCGGGGCCCACTCCGTAGCCGGCGGCCAGGCTGTCCCCCAGCACCACCACCTGGACGGGCGCCGCAGCGCCCGCCGCGAGGCAAGACACGGTTTGCGCCGCCGGGAAAAACGCCGTAAGGAAGCCCGCCAGCCAACCCCATTGCACACATCGAAAAGTCATCCGCCATGAAAGAAAGCGCATCCGCGGCGCTCGGCAAGGAGGAACCCGCGGCCATCCTCGAAGTTTCATCGCTCACGAAGGAATACGGCGCGCTCAAAGTCCTGAGCGACGTCACTTTCTCGCTGGCCGCCGGCTCCACGTGCGCCATCGTCGGCCCTTCGGGCAGCGGCAAGAGCACCCTCCTGGGCCTTTGCGCGGGGCTGGACCGGCCCACCTCCGGCTCGGTGCGGCTGGCGGGACGCGACCTCGCCGCGTTGAACGAGGACGAGCGCGCGGGCGTGCGGAACCGCCTCATCGGCTTCGTCTTCCAGAGCTTCCAACTCATCCCCACCCTTACCGCGCTGGAGAACGTCATGGCGCCGCTCGAACTCCGCGGCGAGAAGGGCGCCCGCCCAGCCGCGGAGGAGCTGCTTTCCCGCGTGGGCCTGCGCGACCGGGTGAAACACTACCCCGCGCAGCTCTCCGGCGGCGAGCAGCAGCGCACCGCCCTGGCGCGGGCGTTCGTGAACCGTCCCAAGATTCTGTTTGCGGACGAGCCGACCGGGAACCTCGACGCCGAGACCAGCGTGCCCATCGTCGAGATGATCTTCGAGCTGAACGCCGCGCATGGAACCGCGCTGGTCCTGGTCACGCACGACCTGGAGCTGGCCCGCCGCACCCAGCGCCTCTTAAAGATCCGGGGCGGCAAGGTTACCGAGCAGTCCGTCTAGCCCGGGGCTCGCTACTCCTTCTCCAGCACGATGCTCGCATTCGTGCCTCCAAATCCGAACGAGTTGGAAAGCACACAGCGCGCCTCCGCTTTCCGCGCCGCGTTGGCCACGATATCCATCTTCCACGCCGGGTCGGGCGCCCGGAAATGGATGTTCGCAGGCAGAAAGCCCTCCCGGAGCGCGAGGATGCAGAAGACCGCCTCGATCGCGCCCGCCGCCCCCAGGGAATGCCCCATCATCGATTTGGTGGAACTGACCGGCACCAGCCCGCCGGGCCGCTCCCCGAAAAGGCGCGAGATGGCTGCGCCTTCCGTGGCGTCGTTGAAGACGGTCGCCGTCCCGTGGGCGTTGATGTAGTCGAGCTCCCCCGGTTCGCGGCGCGCCGAGGCAAGGGCCCGGCTCATGGCCAGGTACGGCCCGTTCCCGGAAGGGTGCGGCTGGGTGAGATGGTGGTTGTCCGTCGAGATGCCGTAGCCGGTGACGGTGGCCAGGACGGGCGCGCCCCGGCCGCGCGCGGTCTCGAGGTCTTCGAGCGCGAGGAGCGCGGCGCCTTCGCCCAGGACGAGGCCGGTGCGATCCTTGTCGAAGGGGCGGCATTTCTCCGCGGTGGAGGCCTGCAGGGAATCGAACCCGACGAAGACCAACTCCGATATGACGTTGTAGCCGCCGCAAAGGACGCTCTTCTGGATGCCGCTCCGGATGAGCGAAAAGGCGTGCCCGATCGCGTTCGTGCCGGAGGCGCAGGCGTTGGCGATGATCTGGCACGGAGCGGAGAACCCCGCCGCTTCCATGGCGTCGAGCACCGGCTTCTGCGGGGGATAATTCGCCAGCCACGCAGCGCGCGGGTGCGAACCGCCGCCTTCCGGACCTCCGGCGGACGACGGCAGGGAACGCCAGAAGGCCTCGCCGTAGCTCATCCCGCCGCTGGTGGTGGCGATGACGGCGGACTCGGGTTGGAACCCGCGGTCCTGCTCCCGCAGTTCGTCCATCGCGGCTAGCATCATCCGGCTTGCGGGGTGGAGCCGCTTCGCCTTCCTGCCGGCGGCCGGGTCGAGGAGCGCCTCCGGCACCTGGCCCGCCGTGGAGGATTTGCACTGGCCCACCTCAAACCGGCTCACGGGCGAAACGCAGTCGCGCGCAGCGAGCAGGGAGGCCGCCGTGGCGGCGAGGCCGCGCCCGAGCGGGCTGACGATGCCGGCGGCAGTGATCGCGACCGAACGGAGGGGCGTGGACATTTGGAAGTTGTGTTTTATTCGGCGCTGCGATACGAGATGCAAACGTTTTTTGGAATGTTGTCCCACCGGAATCCAGCCACTCCATTCGCCCGCATCGCGGAAAAAGTCCGCTCCTGCGAAAGGCTCACCGGGGGGGAGGCGCAGGCCCTGTTTGAAGCGGACGACTTTGAGACGCTGTCGGAGATCGGCGCGGAGGCCCGCACCCGGCGGCACGGGCGCTCGGCGTTCTATACCGTAAACCGGCACATCAACTATTCGAACATCTGCATCCTGGACTGCGACTTCTGCGCGTTCGGCAAGCGGAAACGCGACGCCGAGGCATACGAGCTGAGCATTGAGGAGATGGCGGCCCGGGCCCGCGAGGCCCTTTCTGCCGGCGCGACCGAAATCCACATCGTGGGCGGCCTGCATCCCTCGTGGAAATTCCCGGTCTATCTGGAGATGCTGCGCGCGCTACGGGAACTGAGCCCGGCCCTGGGGATCAAGGCGTTCACGGCCATCGAAATCCTCCATTTTTCCTGGCTGGCCAAAACGTCGGTCGAAGGCGTCCTGGAGCAGTTGAAGGAGGCGGGGCTGAGCTGCCTCACCGGCGGTGGCGCCGAGATCTTCGCGCCGGCGATCCGCAGTCAGATCTGCCGCGGCAAGGAGAGCGGGGCGGAATGGCTGGCCGTCCACCGGGCGGCGCACGGGCTCGGGATACCTTCCACGGCGACGATGCTCTTCGGCCACGTGGAATCCTATCAAGACCGGATCGACCACCTCGAAAAACTGCGCGCGCTGCAGGATGAGACCGGCGGCTTCCTGGCGTTCCTGCCGCTGGCGTTCAAGCCCGCGCACCGGCTCGCGCACGTCATGGGCCCGGGCGAGGCCGAGATACTGAAGAACACCGCGGTCTGCCGGGCATACCTCGATAACTTCGCCCATATCAAATCGTATTGGATCAGCTACGGGCTCGAACTCGCCGGGAAAACGCTGGCGTTCGGCGCGGACGACATTGACGGCACCATCGGGGACGAACTCATCTATCACATGGCCGGGGTGGACTCGCCGGTGTCGCAGACGGCGGAGGCTCTCCGGCAGACGATCCTGGACGCCGGCCTGGAGCCCGTGCTGCGCGACAGCTTCTACCGCGAGCTGTCCGCCGCGCGATGAAGCCCGGCCAGTGGAAGGTCATCGGCCTGAGGGCGTTCTGGTTCGCCGTCGGCGGCCTGCTGAGTTCGTCGTTGAATATCGGGATGCTCTGGCTCCTGCACGCGAAGGGCGGCCTGCCGGATCGCGAGGCCTACGCCGGGAGCCTCTCCTTCACGACGGTGGTGCTCTCGCTCTGGAACTACCACGTCAATTTCCGGACACAACACGGCTTCCGGGAGTGCCTCGTCCGGTACGTCATCGCCGTCTGCCTGCTGGCTTTGACCAACTTTGCCATCGTCTCGCCCCTCATGGAAGCGTGGGGGAACTACAAGTACCTGCTCGTCGTCCTCGTCCAGATGCCCGTGGGCCTCTTCAAATTTTTCCTCTACCACTTCTGGGTATATCCCCACCGGGAGGACGTCCCCCGCCCTCCGCTGAAGCCGTCCCGTAAAGGGAGGCGCGACGAGCGTCCCGCGCTCCGCTGCGGAAGTTTTCGGTTTTCGGGGGCGGCAAGCTGCGCTATTTTCGCCTCATGTCCGCGCATCGGGAACTCATCTACCTGGATAACAACGCCACCACGCGGGTCGATCCCGCCGTGGTCGAGGAGATGCTCCCGTTCCTCACCGAATTCTACGGGAACGCTTCCAGCGGTTACAGCTTCAGCCACCGGGTCGCGGCGGCGCTCGACCAGGCGCGCGAGCGCGTCGCGGGGCTGCTCGGGTGCGAGCCGCGCGAGATCATTTTCACGAGCTGCGGCACCGAGTCGAACAACGCGGCAATCCAGTCCGCGCTTCAGAGGGATCCGGATCGGCAGCACGTGGTGACGACGGCGGTCGAGCACAGCTCCATCATGAAGCACGGGGAGTTTCTCGCCAAACGCGGGCACGAGGTCACCTGGCTCGGCGTGGACGCCGACGGCCGGATCGACCTCGAGGAACTCGAACGCTCCATCCGCCCCGAGACGGCCATCGTCTCCATCATGTGGGCGAACAACGAGACTGGCGTCCTCTCCCCCATCCACGAGATCGCCGAGATCGTCCGCCGCAAGGGCGCGCTCTTTCATACCGACGCCGTCCAGGCCGTGGGCAAAATCCCCATCGCCGCCGGCGGCTCGAAAATCAATTTCCTCTCGCTCTCCGGGCACAAACTGCATTGCCCCAAAGGCGTCGGCGTCCTCTACGTAAACGGCCGCACCCGTTTCACCCCGTACCTTTTCGGAGGAAGCCAGGAACACGGGAAGCGGGCCGGCACCGAGAACGTGGCGTCCATCGTCGCATTGGGAAAAGGGGCCGAGCTGGCCGAAAAATTCATGGAGCACGAGGCGACGGAGGTGCGGGCCATGCGCGATGAATTCGAGCAGGCCGTCCTGGACAGGATCCCCGACACGCAGGTGAACGGCGACCGCGAAAACCGCCTCCCAAACACCTCGAACCTCGCCTTTGAAGGCATCGAATCCGAGGCCGTGCTGATGCTCCTGGACAAGCAGGGCATCTGCTGCTCCGCCGGCTCTGCTTGCACGACCGGGTCTCCGCATCCTTCGCACGTGTTGAAGGCCATGGGATTTCAGACCGACCGCGCCCGGAGCAGCCTTCGGTTTTCCTTCAGCCGGTTCAACACGAGGGCGGAGGTCGCGAAGGCGCTGGAAATCCTTCCGGCAGTCATCTCGAAGCTGCGCAGGATGACGCTGGCTGCATAACCGCGCGGGCCGGGCACAGCAGCACCCCTGCATTTCGCCCTTTACAACCCGCGGAAAGCGTTGTTTATTCCCGGTTCCCAAGCGCGTAATTAGAAAAATGCGCCGTAGGTCCTCGGGCTGCGATTGCTGAAAATCGCGGCCACCGCGTCGAGGGTAACCCGGTGAATTGAAAGGCAGGAAAAAATTTCCCGACCGTGACTCCGTGAGTCACGACGACAGCACGGTTCCGAAATCTCCTGAATCATCCCCATGTCCGTACGTTTAGGTCGTTTTGAAATGCCGAAGTCTCTCTCCAAGGACGAGGACTCCACGGAAACTTATGCCAGGTTCATCGCCGAGCCGTTCGAGGCCGGCTATGGCCATACGGTCGGCAACTCGCTCCGGCGCGTGCTCCTCTCCTCGCTCGAAGGGGCGGCCATCACCTCCGTGCGCATCACCGGCGCGCTCCACGAGTTCGCGACGCTGCCAAACACGGTCGAGGACGTGACCGACATCGTCCTCAATCTCAAGAAGATCAAGTTCAAGGCCAACGACCACGAAATCCGCAACCTGAGCATCTCGGTGAACCGCGAAGGGCCCGTCACCGCCGCGGACATCAACGGCTCGGCCCAGTGCGAAGTGTTGAACAAGGACCAGATCATCTGCACGCTCGACAAGAAGCAGAAGTTCGAGGCCGAACTCGAAGTCAAGGTCGGCCGCGGTTTCGCCACCGGCGAGGAAAACAAGCGTCCGGATCGCGCCATCGGCGTCATCCCCATCGACTCGATCTTTTCGCCCGTGAGGCGGGTCAAATACGCGGTCGAGAACACCCGGGTCGGCCAGCGCACCGACTACGACAAGCTCATCCTCGAAGTCTGGACGGACGGCCGCCTCACCCCGGACGAAGCGCTCCTCCAGGCGTCGGCCATCCTGCGCCACCACCTCGATGTCTTCGTGGACTATGACGAGAACGCCGTCGAGTTCGACGAGACCCCGGAAGCCGTCAGCCAGGAAAACACCCGCCTCAAGAAGCTCCTGAACATGAGCGTGAACGAGATCGAGCTCTCGGTGCGCGCAGCCAATTGCCTGAACAACGCGAACATCACCACCGTCGGCCAGCTCGCGCAGAAGACGGAAGCCGAGATGCTCAAATACCGGAACTTCGGCAAGAAATCGCTGAACGAGATCAAGGACAAACTGCAGCAGCTCGGCCTCGGCCTCGGACAGAAGTTCGAGCCCGGCCTCGTCGATCCCTCGCCCTCCGGCATGGCCTCGCTCGAACCCGCGATGGCCGAGTCGCACTAAAGCGCCCCCGGCACCCACGTCCCGAAAAAGGATTCTCCCATGCGCCACCAGAAAAAGACCGTAAAGCTCGGGCGGAGCGCTTCGCACCGCAAGGCCCTCATCGCAAACCAGGTATGCAGCCTCATAGAGCATAACCGGATAAAGACCACCCTCGCGAAGGCGAAGGCCGTCCGCCCCGTGGCGGAAAAAATGGTGACCCTGGGCAAGAAAGCCTCGCTCCACTCCCGCCGCACCGCGCTCGCGGTTCTCCGGCAGAAGGACGCCGTAAAGAAATTGTTCGAGGAGATCGCCCCGCGCTCCGCGGGCAGGCAGGGCGGTTACACGCGCATCGTGAAACTCGGCCAGCGCAAGAGCGACTCCGCGCCGCTCGCTTTCCTCGAGTTCGTGGATGCGCCGCACACGGAGGAGCCCGAGATTCCCGTCGAACCCGCCAAGGGCAAAAAGGAAAAACCGGCAAAGGCTGAGAAAGCTCCCAAAGCCGCCAAGGCGACGAAGGTTGCCGAGGACGCTCCCGCCGAGAAGCAGGAGGGCTAGCGGCCCTCCCTCTCCCGAGGTAGTCGGGGAAAGCGCGGGCGTATGCGTCAGCCGCTGAAATAACGGAGCTTTCCGAGGGCGCGGCTTGCAACGGCGGGCGATCTCCCTGAGTTTTGTTCTCCCATGGCGTTCGAGGAGAACAAAGTCCTATTTGGCCACGACCCGACGGAGCGCCTCGTCGCGGTCGAGTTTGAGGAACCCAACGGCGTCACGCTGTATCTCCGCAAGCCGGACGGCTCGAATGAAGTCCGGCAGTCGGTCTTTCACCCGTTCCTCTGGTCGGATGAAGCGCCGCCCGAAGAGACCGGCGCTACCATCCGGCAACTGGCCGGCGGGCTGCCGCTCGGCGTCCTGCTGGAGTTCGAGAGCTGGAAGGCTTTCTCGCGCGTCCGCACGGGCCTGAGGAACCTGGGCCGCAAATCCTACACGCTCTCCGACCCCGTCCAGCAGTTCCTGTTGAGCACGGGCATGACCCTCTTCAAGGGGATGCAGTTCGACGACCTGCGCCGGATGCAGATCGCCATCGAGACGTTCCGGGGGGAAGGGGCCGAGTTCTCGAGCGCCCAGCGCGCGTCCGATCACCTGATGTCGATCGCCCTCTCGGATAACACCGGCTGGGAGGAAGTCCTCTTCGTCGATCCCGCGGAGCCGGCGCTCTCGGAGCAAACGGCCCTTGAGAGGCTGACCGCCATCATCCGCGAGCGCGACCCGGATGTCATCGAGGGCCACGACCTTTTCCGGGTGACGCTTTCGTATCTCGCCGCCCGGGCGCGGCTGGCGAAGGTGAAACTGTCGTTCGGACGCGACGGGAGCGTGCCGAGAAGCCGCGCGTCGAGGCTCCAGTTCGCGGAGAAGACCGTGAACTACCCGAAGTTCCAGGTGCACGGGCGCCATTTTGTGGATACGGCGCTGCTGAGCCAGTTCTACGACATCACCGCGCGCGAGCTGGAGAGCTACGGCCTGGCGGAGGTGGCGCGCCATTTCCATATACCGGGCGAGATCGCGCTGAGCGAACGCGAGATCCAGGCCGCTTACCTGGAAGACCCGCCCGTGCTGGTCGCGCACGCGCAACAGACCGCGCGCCACACCCGGGAGCTGGCCGGCCTCCTGAGCGGCAGCTACTTCGTCCAGACCAAGATATTCCCGTATTCCTATCAGGATGCGGTCGTGCGGGGGAATGCGACGAAGATCGACGCCCTGCTGCTCCGCGAATACTACCGCGAGGGGCATTCGATCCCCGACCTGCCCTCGGCCCGCGACTTTGAGGGGGGATACACCGCCGTCCTTTATACGGGGATCGCCCGGGGCGTGTGGCATTGCGATGTCGCCTCGCTGTACCCCTCCGTCATGCTCTGCTTCGACGTGTTCCCGGCCGCGGACAAGCTCGGGCTCTTCAAGGGCCTGCTCACGGACCTGCGGCAGTTCCGGCTCGAGGCCAAGGCCAGCATGCGAGGGCAACTGGGCGTGTCGAAGCGGGACTACAGCTACTTCCACGCGCTCCAATCGACCTTCAAGATTCTCATCAACAGCTTCTATGGCTACCTCGGGTTCGCCCAGGCGCACTTCGCCGACTTCGACGCCGCGAGCCGCGTCACGCAGACCGGCCGCGACCTCCTCCGGACGATGATGGAATGGCTGCAGGCCCGCGGGGCGACCGTCATCGAAGTGGACACCGACGGCCTCTATTTCATCCCGCCCGAGGGCGAAGCGGAAGAGGCCCTGCGCCAGGGGCTGGAAGCCGCGCTCCCGTGCGGCATCGACGTTGAGCTGGACGCCAAGTTTCCGGCGATGTTCAGCTACAAGGCCAAGAATTACGCGCTCCTGACCCCCGAGGGCGAGCTCATCATCCGCGGCGGCGCGCTCCGTTCGCGCGGCCTCGAGAAATTCCAGCGCAATTTTCTGGAGGAGATGATCAAGCTCCTCCTGCAGGGGAAAGGCGAGGGCGTCGCGGCGCTCCACGCCGATTTTGAGCGGAAAATCCGCGGGCGCGAATGGCCCATCGAGCTCCTGATGAAGACCGACACCCTCCAGGATTCGCTCGGCCAGTACGCCAGGAAGATCGAAGGCTCTTCGCGGAACCGCGCCGCGGCATACGAACTCGCCTCCCGGAGCGGCCGGAATTTTCAGCCGGGCGACCAGGTCAGCTATTACATCACCGGCGTGAAAAAGAACGTCTCGGCCTACGAAAACTCGAAGCTCGCCACCGAATGGCGCGAGGAGAGCCGGGACGAAAACGTGGAATATTACGTCGCGAAGCTGAACGACCTCGTGAAGAAATTCACCGGCTTTTTCGAAGCCGCAACCCGCGAGCCGCTGCCTCCCCCATCCGCCAAAACCGCGCCGCCGCCGCCCGCGTCCGCCCAGATCGATCTCCTATGAAGCCCGGGTTTCTCGAAAAGCTCCTCCAGCGCGTCGGACGCATCGGGCCGCAGGACATCCAGAACTACATCCTCCGGCTCGCGCGCGAGAAGGGTTTCCTGGAGACGATCTTCAACGCCATCCGCGAAGGCGTCATCGTGACCGACCCGCAGGGAAGGATCAGCTACCTCAACCAAGCCGCCTCGCTCCTCTTCGCGCTCGACGCCGAGACCTCTACCGGCCAGCTCCTCTCCGAAAAGGTGAAGGGGCTGGACTGGAATTCACTCGCCGGCTCGGAAAGGATCATCAGCCGCGACATGGAGATATTCTACCCCGAGAACCGGTTCCTGAATTTCTACGTCGTGCCGTTGAGCCTGGAGAAACCGCTCGACGACCACGAGGTGGTCGCGCAGGAGCTGGTCGGTTACGCCGTCATCCTGCGGGACATCACCGAGAGCAGGCGCACGACCGAGGAGACCATCGAGTCCGAGCGGCTTTCGGCCCTCACGCTCCTCGCCGCGGGCGTGGCGCACGAGATCGGGAACCCGTTGAACTCGCTCGACATCCACCTGCAGCTCCTCGAACGCAAACTGCGCAAACTGCCCGGGGAACTGCTGGAGGAGTTGCAGGAGCCGGTCCGCATCGCGAAAGAGGAAATCCAGCGCCTGGACGACATCATCAACCAGTTCCTGAGCGCGATCCGCCCCGCGCCGCTCAAGGTCGCGCCGGAGAACGTCAACACCCTCGTGGAGGAGTCCATCTCCTTCCTGGCCGCCGAAATCCAGGATCGCGACATCCTCGTCGAACAGGAGCTGCGCGCGGAACTCCCGCTGGTCGAGGTGGATCGCAACCAGATCAAGCAAGCCTTTTACAACGTCATCAAGAACAGCTTCCAGGCGATGAAGAGCGAGGGAATCCTTCACATCAAGACGGACGTGGACGAGAATTACGTCCTCATCATCTTCACCGACACCGGCGGCGGCATCTCCCCCGACGACATGAGCAAGATTTTCGATCCCTACTTCACCACCAAGAAATCCGGCTCCGGCCTGGGCTTGATGATCGTGCGGCGGATCGTGCGCGAGCATCGGGGCGAGATCGACATCGTCAGCAACGAAGGGCAGGGGCTCGCGCTCACGATCCGGCTGCCGTTGCGAAACAAGCGCGCGCGCATGCTGGAGTCCGGGAACGCCGCCGCGGCGTGGGCGGAGGAGCCGGAATGAGAGCCACGCTCCTTATCGTGGATGACGAGAAGCACAGCCGGGACGGCCTGCGCGCCTCGCTCGAGGACAATTTCGAGGTGTATGTGGCCGCCGACGCCGCCGGAGCCCTGAGCGTCCTCGAGGCCGACGAGATCGACCTCCTGGTGACCGACCTTCGCCTGGGCGGCGACGACGGCATGAAGCTCATCGACCGCGCCTTGCAGATGCCGCATCCGCCCATCTGCATCATGATCACCGCCTACGGGAGCGTCGATACCGCGGTCGAAGCGATGAAGCGCGGGGCCTACGACTTCGTCACCAAGCCCATCAACATCGACAAGCTCGAGATCCTCATCAACCGCGCCCTCCAGGAGCGCAACCTGAAAAAGGAAAACCACGCCCTGCGACAGCAGGTCGAGACCAAGTACGGGCTGGAAGGGATCATCGGCAACTCCCCCGCCCTGCACGAAGTGCTCGACATGGTCAGGCAGGTCGCCCCCTCGCGCGCCACCGTCCTCATCCAGGGCGAGAGCGGCACCGGCAAGGAACTCGTCGCGCACGCCATACACGGCTTGAGCAACCGCGCGAAGGCGAAATTCGTCGCCGTCCACTGCGCCGCCCTCTCCCCGCAGCTCCTCGAGAGCGAGCTCTTCGGCCACGAGCGCGGCGCGTTCACCGGGGCGGTCGAGCGCAGGCTGGGCCGTTTCGAGCAGGCGAACGGAGGCACCCTTTTCCTGGACGAGATCGGCGAGATCGACACCAACACGCAGGTGAAAATCCTGCGCGTCCTCGGCGAAGACCATTCCTTCGAGCGGGTCGGGGGGAACCAGTCCATCAAGACCGACGTGCGCCTGGTGGCGGCGACGAACAAGAACCTGCGGCAGCTCGTCGAGGAAGGGAAATTCCGCGACGACCTCTTCTACCGCCTGAACGTCGTCACCATCAACATGCCGCCCTTGCGCGACCGGCCCGAGGACATCCCGCTGCTGGCGAGCGGCTTCCTCAAGCAATTCGCGAAGGAGAACGACAAGCCCGTGCGCGAGCTCACCTCCGAGGCGTTGAACTGCATCGAGCAATACAACTGGCCCGGCAACGTCCGCGAGCTGCGCACCGCCATCGAACGCGGCGTCGTGATGTCCAACGGCGCGAAGATCACCGTGCGCGACCTGCCCCCGTTCCTGCGCCAGCAGGGCAAACCGGGCGCCTTCCCCGGCGGCGTCTCCGATCCCTCGCGCCCGTTGAATCTGCACGAGACCGAGAGCCGCATCATCGCGCGCGCCATCGAGGAATCCGGCGGCAACGTCACCCTGGCCGCCCGCAAACTCGGCATCAGCCGCCGCACCGTGCACCGCAAGCTCAAAGAGGCGAAGGGGGCCGCCGGTGAGTGATCTCACGGTGCGTCTCGAAAGACCGCGGCTAGGAATCCAGGACTCCCATACCCGATTGAACCCGGTGCGCCCCAATGGATGAGAACGACGTTCAAGGCTTCCTGCATAAGCTGGAGGGGAAGTGGCGCGGCGGGCTCCAGCTCCTCCTGCTGCCCGCGGCCGTCATGGCGGTGGCGACCTTTTTCATCTGGAAATTCCACGGGCTCTCCTCGGCGGAAGGGATGGAGCAGGCGCAGATCGCCCGCGAACTGGCGCGCGGGAACGGATTCAGCACCAAGGTCATCCGCCCGCTCGGCATCTGGGAGTTCCAGTCGCACAACCGGACTTTTCCGGCGGGGAACATCCCGGATGTCTTTCACGCCCCGCTGAATCCTCTCATCAATTCGTTTTTCCTGAGACTCGACCGCGCCTCGTGGCGGATGACCGGCCAGCAGACCATCTATCCGCCCGATCTCCTCATCGCCGAGGTCGCGATGGCCTTCTTCGCGCTCGCCCTGGCCGTCAATTACCTCACCGCGCGGCTCCTTTTCGGGGATATGATCGCTGCGGCGGGCACCGGGCTCGCCATCGCGTGCAACGCGTTCTGGCAGTTCGCCCTCTCCGGCCTGCCGCAGATGCTCATGCTCTTCCTGTTCAGCGCGTGCCTCTACGCGCTGGCGCGGGCCATGGACGCCCGGCTCGCGAACGCATCCGCCGCCCGTTGGCTGGCGGGCGCCGGCGCGCTCTTCGGGCTGCTCGGGCTCGCGCACGGCCTTACGATCTGGATTTTCGCAGGGGCGCTCGTTTACGCGGGGGTCGCCTTCCGGCCCCGGGGACGGCAGGCCCTCCTCATGCTTCTCACGTTCAGCCTGGTCTATGCGCCGTGGCTGGTCCGGAACTGGCGCGTCTGCGGGAATCCGTTCGGGCTCGCGGGGTTTTCGGCCCTGGGCGGCATCACGGTCTCCGGCGATTTCCTCATGCGGTCGCTGACGCTCGGGACGCTGGTGATCTCCACCCCCTCGACCCTGGCCAAGCTCGACACCCAGGCCGTCTTCCAGTTGAACCACCTCTATGCGCTGCTCGGCGCAAGCCCGCTGGCGCCCCTCTTCCTCGTGGCCCTGCTCCACCGGTTCCGGCGTCCGCAAGCGGCGGACTTCCGCTGGGGCCTGGCCTACATGGGGCTCGGCGCGGTGGCGGGCATGACAGTGTTCGGGCTCGAAGCGACGGAAGACCTCGCCGCGAGCGACCTCTACATCCTGTTCGTGCCGCTCTTCATCTTCTACGGGCTGGCGTTCATCCTCAGCCTCTGGCGGCGCCTCATGGCGGAGGGCCCTTCGTATCGGACGCATTTGCTCGTGGCGCTCTACTTTCTCTCGGCGATCCCCATCCTGGGCGCCGGCAGGGGCCGCTCGATTTTTCACTGGCCGCCGTATGCGCCGCCATCTATATCTGTGTTGAATAAATGGACGACCGACGACGAAATCACGGCCTCCGATATTCCCTGGGGAGTCGCCTGGTATGCTGACCGCAAGTGCCTGTGGCTCCCGCTCACCATCAAGGAATTCACGGATATGGATCAGTCCCGGCTGCTCGGGCATCCGCTCGTCGGCATCTACCTCACCCCGGTCTCGTGCGATGCCCCCTACTATTCGGGCATCCTCTACGGCGATAACAAGGATTGGGTGCCGCTCATCCTCATCCACGGGAAGGAGAGGCCGCTGAACCTCCCCGCGAATTTTCCGTTGCACGCAGCCATCCGCTTGCCTTTCAATAGGGAGTGCATCTATTACAGCGATCGCAACCGGTGGTCCGAACCGGGCGATTGAATAATCATGGGGACCAATACCGAACCAGCCGCGCCTGCCGCGCCGACTCAAGCGCCCGAGGGGCGTTCCTTCGAGTCTGTCATGGGCAGGCTGGAAGAGCTCGTCGAGAAGATGGAGGCGCGCAAGATGCCGCTGGAGGAACTCCTCGTCAGCTACGAGGAGGGCGTGAAGCTCGTGAAGATTTGTTCGGAAAAACTGGACGCGGCCGAGAAACGCATCGAGATCATCACCCGGGACGCTGCGGGCAAGCCGAAGGCCGTGGAATTTGAACCCGACAGAAAACCCGCGGCCAATGCCGGCCAGGGCGCGAGCGCGGATGTAAGGCTGTTTTAACCCGTTCCCCCGACCGTTCGTTTGTTCGTCCCCAAATCTATGCGACTGCTGGATACCATCCATTCCCCCGCCGATGTCAAAGCCCTCCCCGAGAGCGACCTGCCGGCCCTGGCGCAGGAGGTGCGCGAGGAACTCATCAACGTCCTCTCCGAGAGCAACCCGAACTCGGTGGGCGGGCACCTCGGCCCGAACCTCGGCGTCGTAGAGCTCACCATCGCCCTCCATCGGGTCTTCGAGACGCCGCACGACAAGTTCGTCTTCGACGTGAGCCACCAGGGCTACGTCCACAAGATGCTCACCGGCCGCCGCCCGCTCTTCCACACCATGCGCCAGTACCAGGGCCTCAACGGCTTCCTGCTCCGCACCGAGAGCGAGCACGACTGCTACGGCGCGGGCCACGCCGGCACCGCGCTCTCCGCCGCGCTCGGCATGGCCGTGGGCCGCGACCGCCGCGGGACGAACGAGAACGTCGTGGCCATCGCGGGCGACGCCGCGTTCACATGCGGGATCAGCTACGAAGCGCTCAACAACGCCGCCGGGGCCACCAAACGCTTCATCGTCGTCCTCAACGACAACGAATGGTCCATCGCCAAGAACGTCGGGGGCATCGCCAACTACCTCAACAAGATCGCCACCAGCGCCACCTACGCCCATCTCCACGAGAAAGCGGGCCGCTTCGTCGAAATGATCGGCGGGCGTTACACCCGCGAGCTCGCGCACAAGTTCGAGGAGGGGATCAAGAACCTCATCCTGCCGAGCGTCATCTTCGAGGAATTCGGCTTCCGCTATTACGGCCCCATCGACGGCCACGACATCCCGCTCCTCATCCGGACGTTCGATTTTCTCAAGACCCAGAACGAGCCGGTGCTGCTGCACATCCTCACCAAGAAGGGCAAGGGGTACCTGCCCGCGATCGAGAAGCCCGACAAGTTCCACGGCCTCGGCAAGTTCAAGCTCGAGACGGGCGAGACCGCTGCGGCGGCGCTGCCGACGTACTCCGAGCTGCTCGGCAAGACCCTCTCCACCTTCGCCGACACCAATACCAAGATCGTCGCCATCACCGCCGCCATGCCGACCGGCACCGGGCTGGTGAGTTTCGCCGCGAAACATCCCGACCGCTATTTCGATGTCGGCATTGCCGAGGAACACGCGGCCCTCTTCGCGTGCGGCATGGCGACACAAGGGATGAAGCCGTTCCTCACGATCTATTCGACCTTCATGCAGCGGGCCTATGACATGATCATCCACGACATCGCCCTCCAAAAACTGGACGTGGCGCTGTGCATGGATCGCGCCGGCCTCTCGGGCGACGACGGCCCCACTCACCACGGGCTGTTTGACATCGGCTACCTCCGGCACGTGCCGAACCTCGTGCAGATGCAGCCGAAGGATGAAGAGGAGTTCGTGGACATGCTCTGGACGATGGCGAATTACCACGGAGGCCCCATCGCGATCCGTTACCCGCGAGGCGCGGGCACCGGCGTGAAGCCGCGGGCCGTCCCCCGCCTGCTGGAGATCGGCAAGGCCGAGGTGCTCCAGCACGGCAAACAGGTCGCGATCTTCGCGCTCGGCGGGATGTGCTCGCTCGCGCTCAAGGCGGCCGAGACGCTCGAGGCGCAGGGGATCTCCGCCGCCGTCATCAACGCCCGCTGGATCAAGCCGCTCGACGCCGGCACCATCGCGTTCTTCGCCCGGAGCGTGGATGTCATCTGCACGGTGGAAGACCACGTCTCCCATAACGGATTCGGCTGCGCGGTGATGGAATTGCTCGGGGAAAATTTCATCACGACCCCCGTCGTCCGGGTGGCGTGGCCGGATCAGTTCATCGAGCACGGCGCGGTGGACATCCTGCGCAAGAAGCACGGCCTCACGGCCGAGGCCATCGTCGAGAAGGTGACTCCGTTCGTCAGGAAAAGCTCGAAGAGCGTTGCCTGACGCGGCGTCCGGCCCGGCGTCGCATGGGTGGTTTCGCATGAGCGTCATCGAAGCCGACGGGCTGACGAAAGTTTACCGGACCTACCGCAAGGAACCCGGGCTGCTCGGCGCGCTCAAGGGCCTCGCCAGCCGCAAATACGACGAGACGCGGGCCGCCGACCGCGTCAGTTTCAAGATCGACGAGGGCGAACTCGTCGGTTTTCTCGGCCCGAACGGCGCCGGGAAGACGACGGTGCTCAAGATGCTTTCCGGCCTGCTGAACCCGACCTCCGGCTCGGCGCGGGTGCTCGGCTACGTCCCCTGGGAACGCAAGGACGGCCTGAAACGGCAGTTCAGCCTCCTCATGGGCCAGAAGAACGCCCTCTGGTGGGATTTGCCCGCGCGCGAGTCGCTCGAGCTCAACCGGGCGATCTACGAGATCGACCGCAAAAAGTTCCAGGGCATCGTCGGCGGCCTCTCGGAACTGCTCGAGGTGACCGACAAGCTCGACGTCATGGTGCGCGAGCTCAGCCTCGGCGAGCGCATGAAGATGGAACTCATCGCCGCGCTCCTGCACAGCCCGAAAGTCCTCTTCCTGGACGAGCCGACCATCGGCCTCGACGTCATGAGCCAGAAAAAGGTGCGCGAGTTCCTCCGCCTCTACAACTCGGAGCACCGCATCGTGACGATGCTCACGAGCCACTACATGGCGGACATCGAAGAGCTCTGCGACCGGGTCATCATCATCGACCACGGCAAAATCTTTTTCGACGGCCCGCTCAGTTCCATCATCGACCGTTTTGCGACCCATAAAATCCTCGGGTTCGTCTTCGAGGACGAGACCCCGCGCGACTTCACACGGTGGGGCGAGGTCGTCGAGCAGACTCCGCGCACCGTGACCCTGAAGGTGCAGAGGAGCCGCGTCACCGAGACCTGCCGCGACATCCTGGATGCCGGCAAGGTCCGCGACATCAACGTCCAGGAGCTGCCCGTGGATGAGGTGATCCGCCAGCTCTTCGGGGAGGAGCGCGCGGCGGCGAAGGCGGATTCGCAGGCGGCGCCGCAACCCGCGAGGTGAGGGACTTCTCTCCTGCTACGTACGCCGGGTCGAGAGCTTGATCTCCTGGACGTAGCCAGGGTTGATCTCAAAATGCATGGTCGTCAGCGTGTCCTGCCGAACGGGCTGGTTCGCGGGGTTCGCTTCCACGAAGCCCGCATCGATCAACCCATTCAGGGTCTCCACCAACTCCTCTTCGGCAATCCGCGTCTTCTCGATGATCTCCTGACCGGGCGCGCCGAGCCCGAAATCGATGGCGCGCAAGGTGGCCAGCTCCCGGCCGCTGAACTTGATCTTTTTCATGAAAGGGGCCCACTACCGCGGGCGAAGGCGCGCGCGGCTCGCCCGTAACTTGCACCCGGCCCCCGCGCCCTTCAAGTGGCAACTTGCCGGAAAAGGATGGAATCCGGTTTGGTTCCGGCCGATGATCTGGCCCGAGCATTGGCAAACGAAAAACTGATTTCCTGGGTGGGGTCGTGGCTGATTCGCGCGGTCAGCTACACCTTGCGCATGCGGATCGCCGATGACGCCGGGTACTTCACCAACGCGCACCAGGGTGAATACATCTTCACGTTCTGGCATAACAGGATGTTCGCGCTATGCCTTCCGTTCGAGCGCTTTTACGGGAAGCGCAAGGGCGCTTCGGTGCTCACGAGCCCCAGCCGGGACGGCGACCTGCTCGCGGCGTTCATGGGGCAATTCGGCATGGGCGCCATCCGCGGGTCCAGCTCGCGCCGGGGGGCGGCGGCCGTGCGCGAGTTGAACGACCTGCTCGCGGCCGGCTGCGATGTCATCATCACGCCGGACGGGCCGCGCGGGCCGCCGTACCGCCTCGGGCCGGGCATTATCTTCCTTGCGCGCAAATCGGGGCGGCCTATCATGCCGATTCGCGTCGAGTATGCCCGCTGCGTGCGATTGAAAAGCTGGGACCGGTTCATGATTCCCCTGCCGTTCTCGCGCGTGGAGATAACGCTCGAAAAACTCTTCTGGGTGAAGCCGGCCGGCTCGGATGAGGAATCCGAGGCACAGCGGGCGGAACTGGAAAAACTCATGCAACCGCACCAGGAATGAACCAAGCGTGAAAATCATAAACGGCCAGGCGATAGCGGACACCATCCACGCCGAATCCAAAAAGCGCGTGCAGGAACTGCGTGCGAGCGGCGCCACGCCCGGCCTCGCGGTGGTGCTCGTGGGAGACAACCCGGCCTCGCGTTCCTACGTGCGCGCCAAAGACCGGATGTGCCGCGACCTCGGCCTCCACTCGGTCAAGCACGAGCTGCCCGCGGAGACGACGCAGCGCGAACTCGAAACGCTCGTGCGCGCGTTAAACCACGACCCCGCGATCCACGGCATCCTTGTTCAGTCGCCGCCGCCGGCGCATATCGACGAACGCGCCATCGTCGAATGCATCGACCCGCGGAAGGACGTGGACGGGTTCCACCCCGTGAACGTCGCGAAGCTCGTCTCGGGCGACCCCACCGGGTTCGTCCCGTGCACGCCGCTCGGGTGCCAGCGGCTCCTCGTCGAGAGCGGGGTGAACATCCACGGCGCGCACGTAGTCATCCTGGGCCGGAGCATGATCGTCGGCAGACCGCTCGCCCTGCTCCTCATGCGCAAAGGCCGCGACGCCGACGCCACGGTGACGGTGGCGCACTCCAGGAGCAGCGGGCTCGAGGAAATAACGCGCTCCGCCGATATCCTCATCGCGGCCATCGGCCAGCCCGAATTCGTAAAGGCCGAGCATGTGCGCGAAGGCGTCGTCGTCATCGATGTCGGGATCAATCGCAAGGACGACCCGACGCGGGAACGCGGCTACCGGCTCGTGGGCGACGTGGATTTCGACTCCGTCTCGCCGAAAGCGTCCGCGATCACCCCCGTCCCGGGCGGCGTTGGCCCCATGACCATCGCCATGCTCATCTCCAACACGATCACCGCCTGCACCCGGGCCCTGGGCCCGCACAGCCACGCGGAGACCCCCGCGGCCCATTCCGCGCCGCACTAGCCGCGGCGGGGAGAATCAGGGGTCGAGCTCGACCGAAGCCCTGGCCGCTCTTTCTTTACGGCGGGCTGCGACGCCGGCCAGCCATTGGCCGAGCTTCGACTGCGCGCCCGACGAGCCGGGAAGAGCCGAAGGCGGGTCCGATTTTTCAGTTGTGACTTCCCTCGCCGCCGCGGGGACTTCCAGCCTGTCGCCCCCCGTTGCCCCGGTGGAACTGCCCACGAACGCTGTGTGCTCGTCTTCCAACTGCCAGACATCCTCCAGGGTAAGCGGCGGCTTTTTTGGCATGAGAGGAACTACTCTTGTTTCGGGCCCGATTCAAACAGGTTGGCGAGCGTTGCGTGGAAGAGGTCCGCCTTCGACGCGACGAGATCGCGCCAAGGGGATTTTCCAAAAAGCTTGTCGTAGTAACCGGCCGACAAACTGCTCGTCTCGGCCCAAACGGCGCGGGCTTTGATCTTCTGGGCGACGGTAGCGAGCCGGTAAAGCAAGGCCGTGCCGACGCCGGATATCTCTCCCGATTGGAGCAGCCGGGGATTCACGGCCAGAAAATCCAAGGCGATATTGTTCGCCCACGTTCGCCTGAACTGGCAAAAGCCGAGCAGTTCGGCGTCCGTGAACCAATCCGCGGAGGCGACTAGGATTCCCAGGAATTCGCCCGTCCGTTGCGCTTTGACGCGTTTCAGGTATCTCACTTTCTGAACGGACGATGCGGCCTTTGGACTCGTAATAGGCCCACTTGCCGGCGGCATTTTCGAGAAACTCCACGGCGGCCTCCTCGCGGGCCGACGGCTCCGCTCCCAGCCCGGCTTTCCATTCCTTCACCTGGGAATCTACGAACCCGGATGCGAAATCGCATTCGATCGTCCGCGGCCCGCTCGGGGTTTTTACCGGCAAAAGCACGCCGCACGCTAGCCGGGGCGGCGCACGCTGGCAAGGCAATGGTGGGAACCCGGGCGGTGGCTCACGCCACGAGCTGGAGGAGAACGATGCCCGAACCGATGAGACAGATGGCGAACCACTGCCACAAGGTCAGCGTGGATTTGAAGAACACGCATGAGGACAGCTGCAGGAAAAAGAACCCGCCTCCGAAACAGAGCGCGTAGATGATGTTCGGGCTGTGATCCTTCAACGCGAGCGTGAGGAACACCGTGCAGAAAAACCCGATGAGGTTCCCGGCGATGAACCACCCCAGCGGCCACGCGTATTGCAGCGGGTGCTGGACGATCTCCGATAACGCCGCGGGCTGGCCCTCGACAAGCTTGAAGCAGAGGTTCGCGCTCACCTGGGCGAACACGAAACCCAGGACGAGAAGGGCCGTCCTCACCTACTAACCCGCCGCGACCGGCTCTTCCTTGCGCGAACGCATGAACTGGAAGAACTCGAGGCCTTCGCGCAACCGCCGCTGCATGACGTGCGCATCCTGAAGCATGGTCCACACGATGCGTGCGATGGGTCTCGGGCGGAAATAATACGACTTATAGAACTTCTCGACGTAGCGGAAAATCTGTTCGCGGCTCAACCCGTCGTATTGCAGCACCGCTGTCTGCTGGCCGTGCGCATCCGTCAACTCCACCGGGCCGCTGAACCACCCGTTCTCCTTCGCCTGCCGGTACAGCTCGGTGCCGGGATACGGCGCCGCGAGGCTGACCTGCATCGAGAACGGGTCGATCTCCTTGGCGTACTCGATGGTCTGGCGGATGGTGTCGTGCGTCTCGCCCGGCAGTCCGAGGATGAACGTGCCGTGGATGGCGATGCCCAGCTTCTTGCAGTTCTTCGTGAACTCGCGGGCCTGCTCGAGGCGGACGCCTTTCTTGATGTTATCGAGGATCTGCTGGTTGCCGCTCTCGTAGCCGACGAGGAGGAGGCGGCAGCCGTTGTCCTTCATGACCTTCAGGGTCTCGTAGCTGACATTCGCGCGGGCGTTGCAGCTCCACGTGACGCCGAGCTGCCCCAGCTTGACCGCGATCTCGCGCGTGCGAACCGGGAGGGCCGTGAACGTGTCGTCATCGAAAAAGAATTCCTGCACCTGCGGGAAGAGCGCCTTGGCGTGGGACATCTCGCGGTGGACGGCATCCGGCGACTTGGCCCGGTACTTGTGGCCGCCGACCGTCTGCGGCCAGAGGCAGAACGTGCATTGGGCGGGGCAGCCGCGGCCGGTGTAATGCGAGACGTAAGGATACTTCAGGTAGCCGATGACGTAGTTCTCGATGGTAAGGTCGCGCTTATAAACGTCCATCACGCTCGGGAGATCGTCGAAACTCTGGATGAGCTGCCGCTCGGGGTTATGCACGAACTTCCCTTCCTTGCGATAGCTGACCCCGTCCACGTCCGCGACCGCTTTCCCATCGGCCAGATCCTTGCACGTAAAGTCGAACTCCTTGCGACAGACAAAGTCGATCGCCTCCGACGCCCCGAGCGTCTCTTCCGGCAGCACGGCGGCATGCGCGCCGACAAAGCCGACGGCGGTATCCGGCGACTGGTTCTTCAACGCCTCGGCGAGCATCGCGTCGCCGCGCAGGGTCGGGCTGCTGGTGTGAACGATGACCATCTCGTAGTCCCGGGCGATCTTGAGAACGTCATCCATCGACAAGCCGTCCGGGGGCGCATCGACAAGCCGGCTTCCCTCGATCAACGCCGCGGGCTGGGCGAGCCACGTGGGATACCAGAACGACCGGATCTCGCGTTTGGCCTGGTAACGCGAACCCGCACCGCCATCGAACCCCTGCCAGGAGGGCGGGTTTAGGAACAAAGTCTTTTTAGTATCCACGGGGGTTCTTTTGCACCCTCCGGGAGGATGCGTCAAGTCCTTTTGAGCCGCGGATTATTCCCCTTTTCCGCAGAAATCGAGTCGGGGGCGCGGCCCCAAGTCGTCCTGGCGGATAGCAATCCGTCGGCCGCGGCCGAACCCCGATTTTTACGCAGATTTGAGACTTGGGGCGGCGCCTCGCGCAAGGCCCGCATAAAGCGCGTGTGTCTGCGCGGCGATAGCCGCCCAACTGAACTTCTCCACGGCCCGCTTCCGCCCGGCGCGCCCGAAGCGTTCGCAGAGGGCGGGGTCTTCCATGAGCTCGTTGATGCGGGCCGCCAGGTCGCGGGCGAACCGTTCGGGGTTCACCGGCTCGAACGGGCTCTCTTTCATCTGCTCGACCCGCACGAGGAAGCCCGTCTCTCCATCCACGACGACTTCCTTGATGCCGCCCACCGCGCTGGCGACGACCGCGGTCTCGCACGCCATCGCTTCGAGGTTGATGATGCCGAAGGGCTCGTAGATCGAGGGGCAGCAGAAGACCGAGGCCTGCGAGTAGAGTTCGTAAACCGTCTTCTTGTCCACCATCTCCTCGATCCAGAATATGCCGGAACGGATGCGGCGCGCGGCTTCGACGGCTTCGCCCATCTCGCGCGCGATTTCGGGCGTGTCGGGCGCGCCCGCGCAAAGGACGACCTGGAACCCGGGATGCATGTGGCGGATGGCGTTGACGAGGTGGACGATCCCCTTTTGCCGGGTGATCCTGCCCACGAATAGAACGAAGGGGATGGCGGGGTCGATGCCGTATCTCGCGAGGGCCTCGGTGGTGGTGACTTTCTTATATTCGTCGAGGTCGATGCCGTTATGGATGATCTTCACGCGCTCCTCGGGGAGGTCGAACAGGCGCAGCACGTCCTCCCGGGTCTCGGCGGAGACGGCGATGACGGCGTCTGCCATCTCGATGGCGGTCTTTTCCAGCCAGCAGGTGAAGTCGTAGCCGCCGCCGAGCTGCTCGCGTTTCCAGGGCCGCAGCGGCTCCAGCGAATGGACGGTAAGCACCATCGGCAGGCCGTAGTTCAGCCGGGCGAGGATGCCTCCGAGGTGGCTGTACCAGGTGTGGCAGTGGACGATGTCCGCGTCGATGTTCTCGGTGTTGAAGTCGATGCACCGCCGGGCCGCGCCGAATACGGAGCGGAGCGGCTTCGGGCAGGTGAACCCGCTCGCATCCAGCGGGAAGCCGGTGACTTTCAGGTGCTCGAGGTTCTGGGACTGGTCGCCGAACGCGCGCACCTCGACGTCCATGATCTTCGCCAGTTCGCGGCTCAGGTAATCGACATGCACGCCCGCGCCGCCATACACATGGGGCGGGTATTCGTTCGTGAGGAAAAGAGCCTTCATCGGACGCGCCGGGAAGCCGGAACTCAGCCGTGCCGGATCCAGATCTTGATGAAGATCGGGATAATGAGGATCGCCACGATGTTGACGACTTTGATCATCGGATTGATCGCCGGGCCCGCGGTATCCTTATACGGGTCGCCCACGGTATCGCCGGTGACCGAGGCCGCGTGGGCGCTCGACCCCTTGCCCCCGTAGTTCCCCTCTTCGATGTATTTCTTCGCGTTATCCCATGCGCCGCCGCTGGAAGTCATGGCGATGGCGACGAAAAGGCCGGTGACGATGGTTCCGACCAGGACGCCCCCGAGCACGACGGGCCCGAGCGCAGGGATGGACGCGACGGCGAGGACGAAAACGACCGGCAGCATGGCCGGCACGATCATCTCTCGCAAGGCGGCCTTGGTGACAATATCGACGCAGGTGCCGTAGTCGGGGATGTCCTGGCCGGTGAGGATGCCGGGTTTCAGCGCGAGCTGGCGCCGCACTTCGCGCACGACGGCGCCGGCGGCCTTGCCGACCGCGTCCATGCTGAACGCGGTGAAGATGAACGGCAGCAACCCGCCGATGAACAGACCGATGACGACCTCCGGCTCGGTGAGTGAAAACTCCAGCGGGGGCGTCTCGGGGCGCGGGCTGAGCGCGTAGGCCGCCTTCAACTCCTCAACATAGGAGCCGAAGAGGACGAGCGCGGCGAGCCCGGCGGAGGCGATGGCATACCCTTTGGTGACGGCCTTCATGGTGTTGCCGACGGCGTCCAGCTCATCGGTGATGTTCCGGACTTCCTTCGGCAGGCCGCTCATGACGGCGATGCCGCCCGCGTTGTCGGTGATCGGCCCGAACGCGTCCAGGGAGATGATGATGCCGGCCATCGAGAGCATGCTGGTGACGGCGATGGCGATCCCGTAAAGGCCGCAGAAGTGGAAGCTCAGGAGGATGGCGATGCCGATGAATCCCACGGGGAGCGCGGTGGCATGCTGGCCGAGCGCGAGCCCGGCGATGATGTTCGTGGCGTGCCCGGTTTCGGAGGCCTTGGCGATGTTCCGCACGGGCGAAAAGCTGGTCGAGGTATAGTAGTTCGTGATGATGACGACCACGCCCGTCATCACCAGGCCGACGAGCGAAGCGTTATAGAAGTCCGACGCGGTCCGAGCCACCCCTGCGATGACGACCGGCGCCGGGAAAAGCAAATGCGTGGCCGGCCAAAAAAGGACGGCGGAGACCACGCCGCTGGCGACGACGGCCCCCATGAGCACCATGCCCGGCTTCCCGTGGAAAAAGTTCACATAGAGGATGCCGCAGATGGCGCTGAGCACGGAGATGCCCCCCAGGACGAACGGATAGACGATGGCCGCGGGCGAATGGGAGAGGGTGAGCGCACCGACGAGGATGGCCCCGATGAGGCTGACGGCGTAGGTCTCGAAAACGTCGGCGGCCATTCCCGCGCAGTCGCCGACGTTATCGCCGACGTTGTCCGCGATGGTGGCCGGGTTGCGCGGGTCGTCCTCGTCCAGGTTGCTCTCGATCTTGCCCACAAGGTCCGCGCCGACATCCGCCGCTTTCGTATAAATGCCGCCTCCGAGCCGCGCGAAGACGCTGATGAGGCTCGACCCGAGCGCGAGGCCGACCAGGCTCCGGACGGCTTCCGCCGGCCCCATGAGGTGCCGTGCGCCGAGAAAGAAAAGGCCGACCGCGAGCAGCGCGAGGCCGACGACGAGGAGGCCGGTGACCGCGCCGCCGTTAAAAGCGACCTTGAGCGCTTCGTGCCGGCTAACCGAGGCCGCCTGGGTGGTGCGGGTATTCGCCAGGACCGCTACGCGCATACCGACGAACCCCGCGCCGAGCGAGCAGACCGCCCCGATGACAAACCCCACCGCCGTCGCCGTATCCTTGAAAAAGAGAAGCAGCACGAAGATGAACGCGGCAATGACGCTGATGGTGATGACCTGCCGGTGCAGATACGCCTTCGCCCCTTCCTCGATCGCCCCCGCGATCTGCCGCATGCGCTCGTTCCCGGGCGAGGACGAAATGACCGACTGGATGAGGAAATAGGCGAACACCAGCCCGGCGATGGCGAAGAGCATCGCAAGGGGGATGCCGGCGTTCAGGAGGGAGAGTGCGGCGAGCATAAGGGGAGCTGGGATGGGCGAAGAGGGAGGAAGGGACGGTTTGTAAATGCTTTCCGTGGAAGCCGCAACGTTTAAATCTCCACCGGCATGAAAAGCGCGGAAACTAGGCTATAAATACGGGTGTCCGGTTCGTTAAAGGCGGGTGAAGAGAGGCCCGAGATCGCCAGCGTCCCCGCGGACGCCCAGCCCGCCCAACGCCGCGTGGTGGTGGGCAGGATCGGCTGGAGAAACACCTTCGCCGCGTTCCGACACCGGAACTACCAGCTCTTCTTCGGAGGGCAGCTCGTCTCGCTCGTGGGCACCTGGATGCAGATGGTGGCGGAGGGCTGGCTGGTCTATCAACTGAGCCACTCCAGCTTCACCCTGGGCTTCATCCGGTTCCTGAACACGATCCCCTTCACCGTGTTGACGCTGGTCGGCGGCGCGGTGGCGGATCGCATGAACAAACGCCGCATCCTTATCGTGACCCAGACGGTCGCGATGGTCCTCGCGTTCACCTTGGCGGGCCTCGTCTATTCGGGGAAGGTCATGGTCTGGCACGTATCCGTCCTGGCGTTCCTGCTGGGCATCGCAAACGCGTTCGACGTTCCGGCACGCCAGAGCTTCGTCATGGATATGGTCGGGAAGGAGGACTTGATGAACGCCATCGCGCTGAATTCCTCGATGTTCAACGGCGCGCGCGTCTTCGGACCGGCGCTGGCGGGGGTGCTCATCGGCGTGGTCGGCGTCGCGGGGTGTTTCGCGCTGAACGGGCTGTCGTTCATGGCCGTCATCGCCGGGTATGTGGCGATGCGGATGCCGCCCATGGCGCCGCGGCCGGGCGCGCAGGCCTCCATACGGGAGGCGACCCTGGAAGCGCTGACGTTCGTCGCTAAAAATCGCATCCTGCGAACCGTGCTTTCGCTGGTGGGGATCGTCAGCCTCTTCGGCTGGCCGTACTCGGTGCTCATGCCCGTGTTCGCCAAGGACATCCTCCACGTCGGCGCCACGGGCTACGGGTGTCTCATGGCCGTCAACGGCCTGGGCGCGCTCCTCGGAGCGCTCACGCTCGCTTCGCTGGATGGCCAGGTGCGCCGGCGCAAACTGCTGTTCGTGGGCGTGCTCGGGTTCAGTCTCATGACGTTCATCTTCGCCGTCTCGCGCAACGTCTGGCTCTCGGGCGCCGCGCTCGCGTGTGGCGGCTGGTTCATGATCATCTTCTTCGCGACGGCCAATACGTCCGTCCAGTTGCGTTCCCCGGATGCCCTCCGGGGCCGGATCATGGGCATCTACGCCCTCTGTTTCATCGGCCTCAGCCCGGTGGGCAGCCTCCTGGCCGGAACGGTCGCGCGTTCCACCTCGCCCCCGTTCGCCATCGCCGCGGGAGCCGTCATCTGCGCCGCCGCGGCCCTGGTGACGATGCGCATCGTCCCTCCGCAGACCGAGTCCCAGCGCGCGGCCGAGAATCTTGCCGGCTGAAGCGCGCCGCCGCCGGCCCGGCCTCTGCAAGCTCCCGGGCCGCCGCATCCCTTTCCCGTTGTGCAATCGCCTCCGGGAATGCTATTTTTAGCGTGAACCCCACTTATGGCCGTAAAGACTGAAGATGACCTTACCCCCGATGGTCGCACGCTCTTCCTGAAGGCGCGCCAAGCCATCGATCTACGCAACTTCCAATACGCGGTGACCCTGCTCCAGGCCATCCTGAAAGAGACGCCTGAGTTCCTCCAGGGCCGGCAGATCATGCGCAAGGCGGAGATCGCCTCGACGAAGGGCAAGAAGGGCTTCCTCTCGGGCCTGAACGCCGCCTCCATGAAAGGGAGCGGCCTCGTGAAGAAGGACCCGCTCGCGGCGATCATCCTGGCCGAGAAGACATTGGAGAGCGACCCCTACAACGCCGCGGGGAACCATCTCTTGCACGACGCCGCGAAGGCCGCCGGCCTCATCGAGCTGGCGGGCTACGCCCTGGAGACCCTCGTCGAAGGAAGCCCGAAGGACACGAAGGCGCTCCACGAGCTGGCGGAGCACTACACCGAGACGGGGCAGGCCGATCTCGCCGTCGAGACCTACAGCAAGATCAGCGTTTTGAATCCCGCCGACCTCACAGCCAGCAAACGCGGCAAGGACGCATCGGCCCGCGCCTCCATGCGCAGCGGCGGCTGGGAGACGGCGAAGGATTACCGCGACCTCATCAAGAACAAGGAACTCGCGGTCTCCCTGGAACAGCAGAACCGGGTCGTCAAGAGCGACGAGGTCATCGAACAACAGCTCAAGGAACTTTCCGCGCGCCTGGAGACCGAGCCGGAGAACCTGGACGTCGTCCGCAAGATAGCCGGTTTGATGGACACTTCCGGCGACCTCGCAGGGGCCGCCTCGTGGTACGAATACGCCGACAAACTCGCGAACGGGGTGGACCCGCAACTGGCCCGCAAGGTCTCCGACCTGAACATGAAAATCCTCGAAGGCGACATCGCGGCCTACGAGCAGTACCTGGCCGCGCCGCCCGAGGACGGCGACCCCGACCTCATCCCGCAATACGAGGAAGAGCTGACCAAGCTCCGGGCGCAGCGCGCGGAGCGCCTCATCAGCGAGGCCGAGAAGCGGGTGGGCCGGAACCCGACCGATCTCCAATACAAGTATGAGCTGGGGGCGCAGTTGATGGCGGCGGGCCGGTTCAAGGAAGCGATCCCGCGCCTGCAGGACGCCCGGCGCAGCCCGAATGTGCGCTTGAAGGCGATGAACCTCCTGGGCCAGTGCTACGCCGGCAACAACATGCTGGACATGGCGGAAAAGCAGTTCACCGAGGCCAAGAACGAGATCACGACGATGGACGACACAAAAAAGGAGATCACGTACCGGCTCGGGCTCATCTACGAACAGATGGGGAAGGCCGAGAACTCCCTGGATTGCATGAAGGAAATCTATGACGCCGACTACGGCTACATGGACGTCGCCCAGCGGGTCGAGATGTCCTACGGGCAGTAAACCGGCGTTTTGGATGCCCCGGATCTCATCCTGCCCGCTTTGGCCGGCTTCGCCGCCGGGTTGATCGCCACCACCCTCTACATGCGGCAGCGCGCGCAACTGGCCCTCGCTCGATTGGAAGCGGCCAAGGCGGCTGAAAACGCCGCGCTCGAAGCGCAGTTGCGCGAGGAGCGCCGCAGTTCCGGCGAAAAGCTCCGGCTGCTGGAGGAAGCGCGTGAAAAACTCTCCGACTCCTTCCAGGCCCTCTCCGCCGAGGCGCTGCGGCAGAATAACCAATCCTTCCTCGACCTCGCGAAGACCGCGCTCGAGAAGTTCCAGGAAGGCGCCCGCGGCGATCTCGACAAGCGCCAGCACGCCATCGGCGAGATGGTGCGCCCGGTGCGCGAATCCCTCGATAAGGTCGATCTCAAGATCAACGAGCTGGAACGCGCGCGCACCGGCGCGTATGAGTCGCTCAACGCGCAGGTGCGCACCCTGGTCGATTCCCAGAACCTGCTCCGCTCCGAGACCTCGAATCTCTCGCGCGCGCTGCGTTCGCCCAACGTCCGGGGGCGCTGGGGGGAAATCCAGCTCCGGCGCGTGGTCGAAATCGCCGGGATGCTCGAACACTGCGATTTCCACGAGCAGGAGACGGCGGGCAACGCCGAGGGCAAGGTGCGGCCCGACCTCATCGTGCGCCTGGCGGGAGGGAAGAGCATCGTGGTGGACGCCAAGGCGCCGCTCGCCGCCTATCTCGAAGCCATCGAAGCTTCCGAGGAGAACGTGCGCCAGGTGAAACTGCACGCGCACGCCTCGCAGCTCCGGGCGCACATCGAGAGCCTCACCAAAAAGGCGTATTGGGCGCAATTCCAGCCCGCGCCGGAGTTCGTGGTGCTCTTTCTCCCGGGCGAGACGTTCTTCAGCGCGGCTCTCGAGCGCGACCCGGCCCTGATCGAGTACGGGGCGGACCGGCACGTCATCCTGGCGACGCCGACGACGCTCATAGCCCTCCTGCGAGCGGTTTTTTACGGGTGGCGCCAGGAGCGGCTCGCACGCAACGCGAAGGAGATCAGCGATCTCGGCCAGGAGCTCTTCAAACGCCTCGCGGACGTGGGCGGCCACCTCGACCGGCTCGGCAAGAGCCTGAACGGCTCGGTCGAGAGCTTCAACCGGGCGGTCGGCTCGCTGGAGAGCCGCGTCTTGGTCACGGCCCGAAAATTCAAGGAACTCGATGCCGCTCAGGCGGGCGTGGAGATCGAGTTGCTGACGCCGGTCGAGCGGACCGCGCGGGCCATCCAGGCGCCGGAGTTCAGCCAGACGCTCATCCCGTTGGGCGACGAATTGCCGGAGGCGGGAACGTGAACGGCGGCTGGTTCACCTTTCATTTCCAGGATTTCTCGTATTCCTTCCTGAGCATCCTTTTCGAGGGGATTCCCTTCCTGCTCCTCGGTTCGCTGGTATCCGGCGCGATCGACGCGTTCGTGCCCGGGGAGGTCTTCACGAAGTTTCTCCCGAAGAACACCTTCGCGGCGATCGCCCTGAGCGGGATGCTCGGCGCGCTCTTCCCCATGTGCGAATGCGGCAGCGTGGTCGTGACGCGCCGTTTCATCCGCAAGGGCCTCCCCATCGCCAGCGCGGTGACCTACATGCTGAGCGCGCCGCTCGTGAACCCGGTGGTGGCGTTGAGCACCTTTGCCGCTTTCCGGGGCCAGAGCCCGTGGGTGATGGTCTCCTTGCGGATGGCGCTCGGTTTCATGCTTTCCGTGACGATCGGGTTTATCGTGCAACAGGCGCGGCCGGCGAGCATCCTGCAGCAGGACATCCTCGACAGCATCCCCGGGGCTGGCGCGCCGCGGCGGCGGACGGCGTTCAAGATGACGGCGGCGCCCCAGGCCGTGCGCGGAGGCGAGGATCTGGCGTTCGCCCTCGAAGCGAAGGGCCTGGGGTTCAAGATCCTCGCGGCGATCCAGTCCGCGACCTCGGATTTCCTGGACGTCGCCTTTTTCCTGGTGGTGGGAGCGGCGATCACCAGCGTCTTCAATACGGCCATCAACCAGCAGGTCATCCAGCCGCTCGCGACCAACGCGCTGCTCGCCACGGGCGCGATGATGTGCCTGCGCTTCCTGCTCGCGCTTTGCAGCACTTCGGATGCGTTCATCGCCGCGAGCTTTGTGAGCTTCCCGTTCGTGGCGAAGCTCGCCTTCCTCGTGTTCGGGCCGATGTTCGACATCAAGCTCTTCTTCCTCTACGGAATCGTCTTCAAACGCTGGTTCGTCGTGGCCATGGGCGTTGGACTTTTCATCGCCACCGGGGTATTATGCCTGCGTTTAACGGTGTTGAACCTATGACCAAGGCTTTCTCTCGCTGGCTGCCGTGCGCGACCCTTTTCGCCTGGAGCTTCATCCTCCTTTTCTTCTATTTCAGCGGGCGGATCCATGCGCTGCTCCACCCCACCTTCCGGCCGTTCGCGCTGGCCGCTGGCCTCGTGATGCTGGTGCTGGCCGGGTGTTTCCTCTTCATCCCCGGGACGGCCGAGTGCTGCTCGGATGAGACGTGCGGCCATGCCCTGGGCAGGGGGTTCGGGGGGCGGTTGCTGACGTTCCTCATCCTCCTCGCGCCGATGTGCGCCGCGGCGGCGTTCACCCCCGGCGGTTACGGCGCGTCCACGATGTTGAACCGGGGGGTCATCAACGACGCAAGCGCCCTGGGCGGAAAACGGAGCGCGGCCCTCTCAAATGTCGCGGCGTCGGCCGCGGTCGGGCCCGCGACGGCGGCCGCGGCCAATGCAGCCGGTGCGAACAGCGTGACGGAGCCCGCCTTGCCGACCAAGGACGGCTCCACGCCCCAGCCCCAGCCGGCGCAGGCCCAAACCCAGCAACCCGAGCCAACCGATTACCTCCACAAGGACAAAGACGGCAACATCGAGCTCCAGGTAGTGGATCTCCTCTACGCGGCCCAGGACGAGAGCTTGCGCGGCGATTTCGAGAACAAACGGGTGGAATTCATCGGCCAGGTCATGCCCGACACGGTGAACAATGTGAACGGCCGGCGTTTCAAGGTCGTGCGGATGCTCATGGTCTGCTGCGCCGCCGATGCGCGCCCGGTGGCGGCCGTGGTGGAAGCCGGAAAACCGTCTGACATCCCCGAGATGTCCTGGGTGAAGGTGGTGGGCGACGCGACATTCCCCATCGAGGGGGGCCGGAACCTGGCGGTGGTGAGAGCGAAGAGCGTCACCGTCACCGACCCGCCCGAAGAGACGATGCTCTATTAGGATGAAGGCGCGGATCCGTGAGCTGCTGCGGGCTGTGCCGTTCTCACCGTTCGTTATCAGGGTGGCTGATGGACGAGAATACCGTGTCGATCGTCCCGATTTCGTGCTGGCGGCTTCGACGGATGTTCCGCAGATCACGCTGGCCCGACGGGCGCATCCATTTTCTTTCCGCACTTCTGATCACCAGCGTCGAACTGGCCAACTCAGCCGTTGCGTAGCTAAGGAACACGGGACGTGCGCCTTTTGAGGAGGTTGCACCTGGGATCCATGGCCTCGGCGATTTCCCATAACTGCTCGCTCCGTTCAAGGTTCCCCCGCTTTCTTTCGGCTGCCGCGATACGACAGGCGTTTTCCGCCTTGGATGACGCTTCGGTGGCTTCGTCCATGGATTTCGTGAGCAGTGCGATTCCGTCGGCCAGCATGCCCAATTCGCACAGGACGGCGCCGCGCGTTCCTTTCACGGCCGCCATCCACGGCAATGCCGCCAGCGCTTCTTTCGAGAGAATGTCCGCTTCGGGGAGCAGCTCTGGGCCGCCCAAAAGCAGATTGGCGTAAGCCAGGTTATTCTGTGCGAGGGCCTTCGAGGCGGGATGCAGGTCAGTTCGCTCGAGTATCCGTTGGAAGGCGGCCCGCGCTTCGCCGGCGCGCTGCACATCAAGGCGGTTTATCGCAACGTTGTTGAGCGCGACAAAGTTGTCCGGCGCAGACTCGAGCGCCCGGTCAAACCAAATCCCTGCTTCGGTGTGATTCCCAAGTCGGCGCGCCTCCAGCCCTTCGAAAATGTAATAGGTCATCACGCGCACTCTCACCTTCTCGAGAGAGAAAAACGGCGTCTGCAACAGCTGCAATCCATCACTGCCGATCTTTCCGAAGAACGTATTGACCTTTTGCGGCGCCAGGTTGCCCACGACTATGGCCAGGTTCGCCAAGAGAAAGAAATGCCACGGATACAGGGTGCTCCCGAAGTCATGCATGCCGGAAGGGGAGCCGAATGGCCATGCGAACGCCGCTAAAAGAAGATTGGCCAGCGGTCCCGCGGCGATGAAGAGCCAGGTTCTGAGCCGATGCCATGCCGCGCTTCGCGGAAGAGCCACCGTGAGCCCGCTATACGGGAATGTTTTCAGATGAAGCGAAGAACCGCCGATCCGTTTCTCGTAAAGGGTCCGTCCACTGCCAATCTCGACACGGAAGAGGCGCAATCCCAGAGCGCGCGCAGCCAGGGCGTGTCCCAATTCGTGGGGAAGGATCGCAATGACGACGAACACCAGCAGAAGAAAATAGTTAAGCATCACCCATCCCGGAAACTTCCAGGAAGGCGGCGCGAATATTACGAGCAGCGCCCCCACGAAACCGAGAAGGGCCGTCATTATGAGCCCCTGGAATCGGTTGCGAGCCATCCGTTTCGTGCGACACCCGAGGCAGAGCAACTCGAACCGCCTCCAGCCCAGGCGCCGCCGTTTGAAAAACGCCTCCCGTATCTCGCTTTCCAGTCCGCACCGGGCGCACTTCATACGGCTCAGTGCCGGACCATCAGATATTCGGTGTCACGCGCCTTGACGCAGAGGTCCCCCTTGGGCGAGGTGTATATAAAGAAGGCGTGCGAATCGTCCATGCCCGCCTTGCGCATGTCGGGGTCGGAGAAGGAGACATTATTCACGTCGGCGAGGCGCAACGGCTGTCCGTTCCAGCTGAGGACGGTCATCCCCGCTTGGCGCGATGCGAGGGTGACGTACGCCTTGTCCCCCACGGCGGTCGGCTCCGTGATGGTCTCCAGCGCGCCGAGGTGTGCCTTGTCGTAGATGGCCGAAGCCGTTACGAGCGCGAACCCCAGCAGGAGCGCGGCGCCCAAGCCAAACGCCCATCGCGCACCGAACATCGGCCTCTCCGGCCCGTCCGATGCCCTGCTCATGGCCGCTCGAATTCGATCGCGGCGATCCGGGCCATGACCCGCTCGCTCAAGCCCTGGTACACTTCCCGCCCTTTGCCCGCGACGTTGGCCGCGGTAAAATGCATCGGCTCGCCGACCACGATGGTGATCGGGTGCCGGTTCGGGAGCATCCCTCCGCCGCGCGGGAACGCCTCATACGCGCCGAAGATGCGCATCGGGACGACGGGCGCCAGCGTCTTTGCGATGACGAGGCCGAGCCCCGGCTGCGCGGGCTGCAACGCGCCGTCAAGGGTGCGCGAGCCTTCCGGGAAAAACATGGTGCACTCGCCCGCCTTGACGATGCGGATGACGGCCTTCAACGCGCTCATATCCGCGCGTTCCTGATCCACGGGGATGACGTTCATCCTCGGGAAGAGCGGGCCCAGGATGGGCCATTTCAGCAGGCTCCTCCGCGCGAGGTAATAAATCTCCCTTCGGCAGCAGATGCCAGCCAGGGGCGGGTCGAGGAAGCTCTGGTGATTCATCGCCAGGATCGCCGGGCCCGTCTCGATGATGCGTTCCCGGTGCACGACCCGGAACGAAAAGAGGCTCCGCGCCAGGAACCGGGAGGTCTGGTAGCCGGCGCTGTAGGTGAATCCCATGGCGGCAGGTCAGTCGTCTATGTCGAGGCCGCTGAGTTTCAGGAGCCCGATGATCTCGCCGGCCACGCCGTCGATGGTGAGGTTGGAGCTGTCGATGATGTGCGCGTCGTCGGCGATGATCAACGGCGAGGCGCGCCGGGAGGAATCGCTCCGGTCGCGCGCGTTGATCTCGTCGCGCTGGCCCTGGAGGGCGCGGCGCCGGGCGCGGACGCCAGGGGAGGCGTCGATGTAAAACTTGAACGGCGTCTCCGGGAAGACGACCGAGCCGATGTCGCGCCCCTCCATAACGAGGTCGGAGAGCACCAGGTAGTCGCGCTGGGCTGCGACCAGGATGTCGCGCACAGCGGGAAGGGCCGACACCTCGGAGACGCGGGAGTTCACGTCGTCGTCGCGCAGCCACGGGGTCGGGTCGATCCCGTCTATGGAGATGGAGGATTCCGAGCCGTGGATGCCCCAGGTGAGGGCGGCGCGATGCAGAAGAGCCAGGACGGCCCCTCCATCCGACGCCGGCACGCCGTTCTTCAACACCCACCATGTCACGGCGCGATACATCGCCCCGGTGTTGACGTAGAGCCACCCGAGCTTCCTGGCGAGCCGCCGGGCGACGCTGCTCTTGCCAGAGGCCGCCGGGCCGTCGATCGCCACGACGCGGTGGGCGTAGGGGGAAGTCACGGGTGGTGGCGCAGCCCCGGACTAAGGGCGCATCGGGATGGAGCTGATGACGTGCGTGGGCGGAGGCCCGGTCTGGAACTGGGTGAGCTTTTCGAGCGTCTGGTGAAAATCGGGGTAAGAGGTGGCGACGCAGTCGATATCCTCGATGATCGTCTCGCCCTCCGCGAAGAGCCCCGCGATGGCGAAGGCCATGGCGATGCGATGATCCCCATAGCTGCTGACCCGCGCGCCGCGCAGGGGCGCGCCGCCGGCGATCTCCAGCCCGTCCTCGGTCTCCGTGAGCTGCGCGCCCATGGCCCGGAGGTTTTTCGCGATGGCCGCGATGCGGTCCGATTCCTTCAAGCGCAACTCCCCGGCGTCGGCGATGGTCGTGGGCCCCTGCGCGAGCGCGCCCGCGACGGCGAGGATCGGGAGTTCGTCGATGACATTCGGGATCTCCCTCCCGCGGATGACGGTTCCCTTGAGCTGGCAGCCTTTGATCTCGATGCTGCCGCGCGGCTCCCCCTGCTCGACCTCGCTGATGGTCTCGCGCACGTGCGCCCCCATGCGGAGCAGGACGGCAAGGATGCCGGTGCGGGTGTCGTTCAAACCTACGTCGCGCACCAGCAGGCGCGACCTCGGCTGGGCGGCGGCGGCGGCGAGCCAGAACGCCGCGCTGGAGATGTCGCCGGGCACGACGAAGTCGCGCGACTCGGGGGTCTGTTCGCCGAAGATGGAGACGCTCAGCTCATCCTCCTGCGGATGGACCAGGAAATAATGGAGGATGCGCTCGGTGTGGTCCCGGCTCTGGAACGGCTCGGTAACGGTCGTCTTGCCCTTCGCGTAGAGGCCCGCGAGGAGGATGGCGCTCTTCACCTGCGCGCTGGCAACCGGCATGAAATACTGGATGGGGCGCATCCTACCGCCTTCGATGACGAGCGGCGGCCGGCCTTTGTCGCCCTCGGCGTGGATGGTGGCGCCCATCTCCGTGAGCGGGTCGATGACGCGGTTCATGGGCCGGCGCGAAAGCGAAGCGTCGCCGATGAGCCGGGTGCGGAAAGGCTGCGCCGCGAGCACGCCCGCAAGCAGGCGCATGGTGGTGCCGGAGTTGCCGCAGTCGATATCCGTGACCGGCGCTCGGAATTTCCGTTTGCAGCCGTGGATGATGAGCGTGGACGGCTCGGGGTTCTCGATCTCCACGCCGAGCGCCCGCATGGCTTCCACCGTCCGCATGCAGTCCTCGCTGGCCAGGAACCCGGAGATGATGCACGGCCCGTTCGACATCGCCGCGATGAGGACGGCCCGGTGCGAAATGCTCTTGTCCCCCGGCACGGTGATCTCGCCGCGGATGGGGGCTGCTCTCTTTACTCGCCAATGCGCCATATCAAATTCAATTGCGGAGCCCAGCGCGGGGGACGCGGCGCGCCCGGGACATTAAAAGCCTCCCGTGGGAAGCGCAAGGAGCGGCCGTCCCTGGAACCACTCAGGGCACCAGGAAGATTTTCTGCGTATAGGGATCGGTCACTTCGGTCCCCGGCGGATAGCCCCGCACGTCCACGTAACCGGCCTCCTTCGCATAAGGGCTGGTGACGAAGCCGGGCCTGCCCGCGACAGGGACGCCGTAGGGGTAATCCTTCTTCGGGGGAGGCGTGTCCGCGGGCTGCGTCACCAACGGCGCCGGGGTGGGAGTCGCCTCCGGCGGAGGAGTCGGTCCGCCGCCGTTGTCCGGATCGTCTCCCGGGGCGGGGGCGTCGGGGGGATACTGCGTATCGGACTTCGGGCCGACGTATCCCGCGGGGTGCTTCCTCGGCCTCTCGTCGTTATCCGAACACGCTGCGAACACAAAGAGGGTCAAACCGAGGAGAGCGGGAAAAAATAGTGGCCTCATACGCGAATAGTTCGATTGCTATTACTTCATGGGACGGGCGGTGACAAGAAATTATACGGACACAGCGGCGGCGGCTCTCCCCGTTCAGACGACCTTGAAGACGCCGAGTTCGCCCTCAAGCTGGGCGCGCAGAACTTCGAGGATGCGCGCGGGCTCCTCCAGGGCGGCGAGCGGCCCCGCCTTGTCGAGGATGAGGAGCGTGCAATTCCGCACCGCGGGCTGGAGACGGTAGGCCCACTCGAGTTGGGGGAACATGGCCTGGTCGCCCCAGAGAAGGGTGACGGGCAGCGCGAGCATCTTCATGCGCGCTTCGAGGTCGAACCCGAGCCGGCCCGCGAAAAGGTTGTAGATGGAATACTCCGCGCCGTCCTGCCTGCCGCACGTCGTGAAGACCTCGACCATCTCGTCCGTCACGAGCCCGGGCTCGACGAACACCTGCCCCTCCAGCCAGGAGCGCACCGCCGCGTGGGTCGCAAAGCGCCGGCGGTATGCGAGCCGATTCCACACCGGGAGGCGGCTGGCGAGCCTCGTCCTCCACGGCACGCGGCTCCGGCCCAGGTCGCGCTGCGCCGTGGGCATGTGAAGGATGAGGCGCGACAGGAGTTCCGGATGCTGGCTGGCGAGATAGACGCAGAAGCCGGCCCCGAGCCCGCTCCCGATGACCACGGGGCGCTCCTGGCCGCACGTGGCGCGGATGAACTCGGCCAGCATCCGGACGTAATCGGCCGCGAAGAGCCGGGCCTTGGGCCGCTGCGACTCGCCGCAGCCGATCCAGTCCGGGGCCAGCACCCGGAAGCGCCCGGTGAACTCGGGATAGACCTTCGACCACTCATAGGAGGAAGCGCCCGGGTAGATGCCGTGGACGAAAAGGATCGGCTGCCCGCTGCCGGACTCGTGGTAAACGACCTGTCCCGCGGAAGTGTGCACCGCCTTCGTCGCGAAGATGGCCGGCGAGATGCTGTCGGGCACCAGCCACGGCGCGGGCCGGCGCATGGCGTACCGCATGCCGAACACGAACGCGCCGAGCAGGCCGGCTCCCAGGCTGAAATTCCGAAGCCGCTTCCGCTTTGCAGGCTGAAAAAAAGGTCCTTCTTCCATACCCCTCCCCTTCAAATGATGCGGACGACGCCGCTGCCGGGCGCGATGGAGCCGATGACGGCCCCGCGCGCAACCCGGGCGATTTCCGAGCCGCGCGCCCTCGGGACGATAACGGCCATCCCGATCCCCATATTGAATACCTGATACATCTCGGCGTCGGAGACCTTGCCGCCTTCCTGCAGCAGCCGGAAAAGGGCGGGCCGTTTCCAGCTTCCGGTCTCGATGACCGCGTCGCAATGCGGAGGCAGGATGCGGGCGACATTATCCACAAGCCCGCCTCCGGTGATGTGCGCCGCGCCTTTCCACACAGGCGGCAGGGCGGCGAGGAGCGGCTGGTAGTTCCGGTGAACCCGCAGCAACTCCGCGCCGAGCGTCCTGCCGAGCCCGGGGAGCTTCGCGTGGAGGTCGCTCTGCCGGAAGATTTTTCGGGCGAGCGAATATCCGTTCGTATGGAGGCCGTTGGAAGGGATGCCGACGACGGCGTCGCCCGGGACGATCCTGCTGCCGTCCAGGATTTTGCCGCGGTCCACCACCCCGACGATGCACCCGGCGAGGTCGTATTCACCCGGCTTGTACATCCCCGGCATCTGCGCGGTCTCTCCCCCGACCAGGGCGCAGCCCGCCGCTTTGCACGCGCGCGCGAACCCGGACAGGAGCCGGCCGAACACGGCGGGATGAAGCTTTTCCGCGCCGATGTAATCGAGAAAAAAAAGGGGCCGCGCGCCGAGGACGGCGATGTCGTTGACGCAATGGTTCACGAGATCCTGGCCGACGGTGTCGTGCCGGTTCATGGCGAAGGCGACCTTCAGTTTCGTGCCGACCCCGTCCACGCTGGAGACGAGCACCGGCTCGCGCATCCCCTTGAAATCGGGCCGGAACAAGCCGCCGAAACCGCCGATCCTGCCGAGCACCTGCGGCCCGTGGGTGGACTGCACCTGGCGCTGGATGGTGCCCTTCAAGCGATTCGCCAAATGCAGGTCCACGCCGGCGCGAGCGTAGGCGGTGGTCATTTGAGATCGGCGAAAAGAACGGGCTGGTCGGCTTCTACGAGGAGATTGGCGCGCCCCTGGCGGCGCTCCATGATGTATTTGTGGAACCGGGGGTCGAACGGCACCGGGTATTCGCCGTTAAAGCATGCCATGCAGAAGCTGTTCGCGCGCAGGCCCGTGGCGCGCACCATGCCGTCCACGTTCAGGTAGCCGATGCTGTCCGCGCCGAGGTATTCGCGGATCTCCTCGTGCGTGTACTGGTTGGCGATGAGGTTCGCGGGGTCGGGGAAATCGATCCCGTAATGGCACGCGAACTTGTGCGGCGGGCAACTGATGCGGACGTGGACTTCCTTCGCGCCGGCCTCTCGCAGATTGATGACCCGCGCGCGGGCGGTGGTGCCGCGCACGATGGAGTCGTCCACCACGACGACCCGTTTGCCCCGCACGGATTCTTTGATGAGGTTCAGCTTGATGCGGACATTGAAGTCCCGCGTGAGCTGTGTCGGCTGGAGAAAGGTGCGTCCGATGTAGTGGTTGCGGACGAACGCGGGCTCGTATTCGATGCCGGCCTCGTGGCTGTACCCAAGCGCCGCGTAGATGCCGGAGTCCGGCACCGGCACGACGATGTCCGCCTCGACCGGGTGCAGACGGGCGAGCTCGCGGCCCATGGCGGCGCGGGCCTTGTTGACATTCACGCCGCGCAGGATGCTGTCGGGCCGCGCGAAATAGACGTATTCGAAGATGCAGAAGGATTCCCTCTCCATCGGGAACGGGTATTCGAAGCGGACACCGTCTTCGTTTATGATGACGACCTCGCCGGGTTCGATCTCGCGGATGAACTCGGCGTGGATGAGATCGAACGCGCAGGTCTCCGAGGAAAGGATGTACGCGCCGTCGAGCTTGCCGAGGACGAGCGGCCGGAAGCCATACGGGTCGCGAAACCCGATGATCTCGCGTTCGCCCATGAGGACGACGGAGAAAGCGCCTTCCACGCGCCGCAACGCCGAGAGGACATCGTCGGTATCCGCGGGCTGCGCGAGGAGGTGAAGGATGATCTCGCTGTCCACCGTCGTCTCGAAGATGGCGCCGCGCTGCTCGAGCTCGTCGCGGAGCAGCGCCGCGTTGACGATGTTCCCGTTATGGCCGATGGCGAGCTGGCCGCGGCGGCAGTCGGCGTAGAGCGGCTGGGCGTTCTTGATGTTGCTCGAACCGGTGGTCGAATACCGGACGTGGCCGATGGCGCGCGTCCCCTTGAGCCGCTCGAGGTCGCCGGCGTTGAAGACCTGCGCGACGAGGCCCATGCCGCGGTGCATGGCGAACGGCGTGAGGGGCCCGTTCGAGGTGACGATGCCGGCGCTCTCCTGCCCGCGATGCTGGAGCGCGAACAGGCCGCAGCACGTCAGCAGGGCGGCGTCCGGATGCCCGAAGACGGCGAAAACACCGCACTCGTCTCTAGGCTTGAAAGATTCTTCCACGAAGTAGGGGTGGGTGGTTGCCTAGTCGGACATCAGATCGCCAATCGCAGAATACCATCCTTTGTAAAGTTCCGCCACCGGCCAGGCAAATCGGCTCTCTCCGGCGCGGATGGAGAGCGTGTCGCCGCCCACCTCGCCGATCCGGCTCGCGGTGATATCCATCCCTCCCAGCAGAAGGAGTGCCGAGTCCGCATTTTCCGCCGAAACGGTGACGACGATGCGCGACGCCGACTCGTTAAAGAGAACCTGGTCGGTCCGCATTTCCGCCCCCACGAGGGTCACGGACGCCCCGAGCCGGTTCCGCCCGGAGATACAGCACTCGGCGAGCGCGACGGCGAGGCCGCCTTCCGAACAGTCGTGGGCGCTCTTGACCCAGCCGCCCACGATGAGGATGCGCACCGCTTCCTGGATCGCGATCTCGCGGGCGAAGTCGAGCCGCGGCGGCAGCCCTTCCTTGCGGCCGTGGATGACCTTCAGGTAATGGGACGCGCCGAGCTCGCTCCCCTCGCCCCCCAGGAGCAGGATGGCGTCGCCCGCGTCCTTGAAGAACTGCGTGGTGATGTGTTTTTCATCCTCGATGAGGCCCGCCATGCCGACGGTGGGCGTCGGATCGACGACGCCGCCCGGGCTCTCGTTGTAGAGGCTCACGTTTCCGCCGGTGACGGGGATTTTCCAGGCGCGGCAGGCCTCGGCCAGGCCTTCGACGGATTCGCGGAGCTGCCAGAAGTTCTCGGGTTTGTACGGGTTGCCGAAGTTGAGGTTGTCGGTGACGGCAAGCGGGACCGCGCCGGAGCAGGAGAGATTCCGCGCCGCCTCGGCGACCGCGTGGCGCGCGCCCTCGCGCGGGTCGAGCGCGCAGAAGAGGGCGTTGCAGTCGGTGGTCGCGGCCAGGATTTTGTTCGCCTCGCGGATGAGGAAGACGGCGGCATCCGAGCCGGGCGCGACGAGTGTGCCCGCGCGGACGGTGTGGTCATACTGCCGGTAAACCCAGTTTTTCGAGGCGATGGACGGGTGCGCGAGGAGCAGGGGCAGCGCGGCCTGGGGATCGGCGAAGGGCACGGTGTCGAGATCCAGGGGGTCGGGGAGCGGCCTCGGCTGGGCTTCCCGTTTATAAACGGGAGCGTCGTCCGCGAGCTGCTTCGCAGGGATTTCCGACACGACCGCGCCGTTTTCAAGCACGCGCATCATCCCGTCGTCGGTGACCCGGCCGATCTCGGCATACGGCAGATCCCATTTCTCGAAGATGTCTTTCACGGTCTGCTCCTCGCCGCGTTTGACGATGATGAGCATCCGCTCCTGGGACTCGCTCAGCATGATTTCATACGGCGTCATGCCGCGTTCGCGTTTCGGGACGAGCGCCAGGTCGATCTCGACGCCCGTGCCGCCGCGGCTCGCGGTCTCGCAGGTGGAACACGTGAGGCCCGCGGCGCCCATGTCCTGGATGCCCGCCACGCAACCGCTCTCCAGCAGCTCCAGGCACGCTTCGAGCAGCAGCTTTTCCTTGAACGGGTCGCCGACCTGCACCGCGGGCCGGTCCTGGCGCGATTCATCGCTCAACTCCCGCGAGGCGAACGCCGCGCCCGCGAGCCCGTCCCGGCCCGTCTCCGCGCCGACGTAAAAGACCGGGTTGCCGATGCCGGTGGCCGCGCCGCGCGCGATCTCCTCGTGCCGGAGGACGCCGAGACAGAAGACGTTGACGAGCGGGTTCCCCTCGTAGCTCTCGTCGAAATAGATTTCGCCCCCGATGGTCGGGATGCCGATGCAGTTCCCGTAATGGCCGATGCCGGAGACGACGCCCGCGAAGAGCCGGCGGTTCTCCTTGAGCCGTTTTTCCTGGCCGCCGGAGATGGGGCCGAAACGGAGCGAGTTCAGGCTGAAGACCGGGCGGGCGCCCATCGTGAAAATATCGCGGATGATCCCGCCCACGCCGGTGGCCGCGCCCTGGAACGGCTCGATGGCGCTGGGATGATTATGGCTCTCCATCTTGAACGCCACGGCCCAACCGTCGCCGATGTCGATGACGCCCGCGTTCTCCTCGCCGGCCTTGACGAGGACGCGCGGGCCGGCCGTGGGAAATTTTTTCAACTCGGGCCGCGAGTTCTTGTAGGAACAGTGCTCGCTCCACATGACCGAGAAGATGCCGAGCTCGGTGAAGTTCGGGGCGCGGCCCAGAATCTTTTCGATAAGGGCGTATTCCTCCCCGGTCAGGCCGTGGCTGCGGACGGCTTCCGGGGTGACGGCGCGGTCGGTGGCGGTCGTCCCCATCTCTCAGGCCGCCTGGCTCCTGCCGAAGGTTTGGAGCAGGGATTCGAAAATGAGCCGGCCGTCGTCGCTGCCGAGCCGGACTTCGGAGGCGCGCTCCGGGTGCGGCATGAGGCCGAAGACATTGCGGCGGCGGTTGCAGATGCCGGCGATGTCCTCGGCGGAGCCGTTCGGGTTCTCGACATAGCGCAGCACGACCTGGCGGTGCTGGTTCAGGTCTCGGAGCACGTCTTCGCCGGCGAAGTAGCTCCCTTCCCCGTGCGCGATGGGGAGTTCCAGCAACGCGCCCGGGGCGCATGCGCGGGTGAACGGCGTCTCGGCGTTCTCGACCCGGACGGTCGTGTGCTGGCAGACGAAACGGAGCGAGGCGTTCCGGATGAGCGCGCCCGGGAGCAGGCCCGCCTCGCAGAGAATCTGGAAGCCGTTGCAGATGCCGAGGACGAGCTTGCCGTTTTCGGCTTCGGCGATGACGGAGCGCATGATGGGCGAGAAACGGGCGATGGCGCCGCACCGCAGGTAGTCGCCATACGAGAACCCGCCCGGCAGCACGATGAGGTCGAACCCAGCGACCGACGCCTCCTTATGCCAGACGTACTCGGTCTCCTGGCCGAACGTGTCGCGCAGGGCGCGATAGCAATCCTGGTCGCAATTCGACCCCGGGAACCTGATGACGGCGCATCTCATGGGTCAGCGGATGACCTGGAGCCGGTAATCCTCGATGACCGGGTTGGAAAGAAGATCGCGGCAGATGGCGTGGAGCGCCTGCTCGTCGAGGGCTCCCTCGACCTCGATCTCCATGAACTTGCCGACGCGGACTTCCTTGATTCCCTTCATCCCCTGGTGCTGCATCGCGCCGCGCACGGCGACGCCCTGGGGATCGAGGACGCTTTCCTTTGGCATGACGATGACGGTCGCTTTCATGGGAGTCTCTCAGGATGCGGGCGAGGGCGCCCTGGTCGCTTTTTCAATTTTCATCGGGGCGGGCGTTTTGGCCTCGATTTTCACGGTCAATGCGTTAAAGCGGCCGTCGCCGGCGCGGCGCGCCGAACCGCGGACATAGACGCCGGCGGCGAGGTCGTCCACGGTGGCTTCGGCGGTGCCCTTCATCATCTTCGTCGCATCGGTCACAACATACACGTCCGCCTCTTTTTTGCCTTTGACGGTAAATGTTCCCGCAAGCCGCGAGAACGCGATGATGGTGCCGTGAAACGCGACCCGGTCATCGGGGGTGCCGCTGGGGCTCGCGCCGGCCTTCCCCTTTTTCTCGGCGGCATGACCGAACGGCGAAGCGAGGAGCAGAACCAGGAAAAGCAGCCGGGCCGCCATGCGCAGAATCATGAGCCGAGCAACCAGGTAAGCCTGCCGTTCTCCGGCCGAACGCGGGCGGCGGGATAGTCGGAAGCGCCGGAGAGGATTTCCGAGATGATCTGCGCTTTCCCCCCGCCGTTCACGAGGAAACAGACGTGCCGGGCGGCGTTGATCAACGGGAAGGTAAAGGTGACCCGGTGGGTGGAGAATTTCGGGACGAAGTTCGCGACGACGCTGCGCTGCGTCTCGCCGAGGGCGGCGGTGCCGGGGAAAAGGGAGGCGGTGTGGCCATCCTCGCCCAAGCCGAGCAGGAGGAGATCGTGGACGTAACGGGGCTCTCCGGAGGCGCCTGCGAGCTGGGCCAGCAGCGCTTCGTATTCGTGCGCGGCTTCCTCCGGGGGCAGCTCGCCCCGGATGCGCAGGATGTTCTCGGAGGGCGGCGACACCTTGTCGAGGAGGGCGAGCTTCGCCATGCGGAAGTTGCTCTGCTCATCGTCGGGCTGCACGCAGCGTTCATCGCTGAAGGTAAAGAGGACTTTGTCCCAAGGGAGTTCTCCGCCGAGTTCCGACAGGCGGCCGAAAACAGCCCGGGGCGTGTTGCCTCCGCTCAAGGCGATGCGGAAGACGCCGCGGGCGGCGATGGCCGACTGGGCGCTCTCGAGGATGACCCCGGCGGCATCGTCCACAAACGAATTCGAGCGGATGACTCCGGGCTTCATGAGGGGACGCGCCTCTTCATTTGGAGCCCATGAATTTCACGGGAAGGACGAAGTGGAGCGTCGCGGCCCCGGGAGCCGGCTCTTCGAACTCCAGGTGCGTGAGGGACGCCTTGCGGATATGGATGCGCCTGGCTTCGGGCAGGCCGACGAGGACGGCTGCGAGGTGGCTGAAGTCCGGCTCATGGCCGACGAACATCACGGCGTCCAGGCTGGCATACCCGTCCCACTCGCGGAAGACATCCTCCGGCTGCATGCCGGAAATGAGGAACGGCGCGGAGACGAGTTTCACACCGAGCTTGCGCGCGACGATATCCGCCGTCTGCTCGGCGCGGCGGTACGGGCTCGTGAGGATGAGGTCGGGGGCGATGCCGAAGTCGCGGCAAAAGCGGCCCACTGTCTTCGCCTGCGCGACGCCCCTGTCGGTGAGGTAACGGGCGGAATCCTTCTCGGCGTGGTCGATGGCCTCGGCATGGCGCAGGAGGTAGAGATGCATGGTGAAGGAGTGAGGGCTTCGGACGATTACATCACCATACCGCCGTCCACGGTCAAGACTTGTCCGGTGATGAATTTCGCTTCGGGCGACGCGAGGAACGCGACAGCCGCCGCGATGTCCTCCGGCTCGCCAAATGCGCCGAGGGGAATCTGCGCGAGCACGGCGGTCCTGGCCGCTTCCGGCAGGACGGCGGTCATGTTGGTATCGATAAAACCGGGGGCGACGGCGTTCACGGTGATCTTGCGGCTCGCGAGTTCGCGCGCGAGCGATTTGGTGAGCCCGAGCAGACCGGCCTTGCTGGCCGCGTAGTTGGCCTGGCCCGCGTTGCCCGTCAGCCCGCTCACGGAACTGATGTTGATGATGCGGCCGGAGCGCTGTTTGAGCATGGTCCGTTCGACCCCCTGGATGAAGTTGAACGCCCCGCGGAGGTTGGTTTCCATGACGATGTCCCAATCCGCGATCGGCATGCGCATGCTGAGGCCGTCGCGGGTTAGGCCCGCGTTGTTGACGAGGATGTCGACCCGCGAGAAATCGGCCAGGATCGAGGCGCAGAGGGCATGGACGGCTTTGTGGTCGGCCACGTCCACGGCGTAGGCCTTCGCGCGGTCCGGCCCCGAGGCGTTGATCTCCTCCGCGGTGCGGGCGGCGTTCGCCTCGGTGCGGCTGACGACGGCGACCCGCGCGCCCTCTTTCGCGAGGCGGACTGCGATGGCGTGGCCGATGCCGCGGCCCGCTCCGGTGACGATGGCGACCTGGCCGCCGAACCTTAGACTTGTATCCATTGTTTTTTTTGTGCGCTCTCCTGGACGGCCGCAAGGACGCGCTCGTTTGCGAGGCCGTCCGCGAACGTGGGCTGGACGCTCTTCCCATCGACGACCGCCCGGATGAAATCCGCGAACGTGTTCACGAACGTGTGCTCGTAACCGATGATGTGGCCGGCGGGCCACCACGCGCCGACGTACGGGTGGACGCCTTCGGTGACGAGGATGTCTCGGAACCCGCGCGCGTCGGCCGGTTCGCCGACATCGTAGAAGCGGAGCCGATTCATATCCTCAAAATCGAAGAAGAGGGAGCCGCCGCTGCCGTTGATCTCAAGGGTGATGTGGTTCTTGCGGCCGTGCGCGAAGCGGGTGGCTTCGAGATTCGCGAGCGCGCCGTTCCGGAACCGCCCGATGAAGGAGACGGCGTCGTCCACGGTGACGCCGCCGCGCTTTTCTCCACCGGATGCCCCGAGACCCGCGCCGGTCCGCTCGGGGAGCGGGCGTTCCTTGATGAATGTCTCCATGAGGCCGCACACTTCCCGGAACTCGCCGACGAGGTAGCGGCCGAGATCGATGATGTGGGCATTGATATCGCCATGCGCACCGGAGCCTGCGATGTCGGACCGGAGCCGCCAGACGAGCGGGAACTCGGGATCGGTGATCCAGTCCTGCGCGTAGCGCGCCCGAAAGTGAAAGATGCGGTCGCCGAGGTCGCCCCGCTCGATCATCCGTTTTGCAAGCGCGATGGCCGGGATGCGGCGGTAGTTGTGGCAGACCATGTTGACGATACCCGCTGCGTCGGCCGCGGCGACCATGGCCTCGCACTCGGCGATGTTCATGGCCAGCGGCTTCTCGCAGAGGACGGCTTTCCCCGCGCCGGCGGCGGCGATGGCGATCTCCGCATGGCTGTCATTCGGGGTGGTGATGTCGATGATGTCGATCGCGGGGTCCTCGACGACTTCGCGCCAGTCGGTGCTGGCCGCGGCCCAGCCGAGCTGTGAGGCGGCGCGTTCCACGCCCTCGGCCGAGCGGCCGCAGATGGTCTTCATCTCGATGTCGGCATGCACGTCGAAAAACCTGGGCGCCTGGCGCCACGCGTTCGAATGGGCCTTCCCCATGAAGTTGTAGCCGATCATCCCGACGGCCAGTTTTCGCTTGGACGTCATCCCCGCGTCGTCAATTCCGGTCGATATAGACGAGCCCCAGGCTGTCCAACGCGAACGCGCTCGAGCCAAAAATGCCGACGACGATCTTGCCATTCGCGCTCAACTGGCGGAACCCCTTCGAACTCTTCGACTCCACGACCGCATCGCTCTTATACGCGTCCGCCGCATCCAGGCTCGGGCCCGTTTCGTGGATCTGCCAGAAAAGCACCCGCAATTCGTTCACCACGTACGTCCCGCGCACCTCGATGCCGGAAATCGCGAATCCCTCCTTCGCCTCGATCTTGGTGGATGTGCCCTTCTTGGTTCCGTAGATGCGGCCCGTGACCCGCCCCTTCTCCGTCTCATAGATGGGCCGGATGGCCTTCACCGTGTCGTCCCCGGCGTAGTCGCCCTTCCATATTTCGAGCCCGACCAGGATGCCGCCGGAGCGGGTTTCGCTGAAATCCTTGCCGCCATTTCCGCCCGCGCTCTTGGTCTTGCCGAGCGGGAGCGGGCTCCCCGCATCCGGCCCGAGCGCCGTGAAAAAGGATTTTGAAAGGGTGGATAACGGCGGCAACTGCGCGGGGGCGCGGGCCGCGAACACCGCCAGGAGGGCTGCGAGGAGGATATTTCTCATGATTCTGTTCCGCTTGCCAGGAGAGGTGAACTGTAAGCCGCGCGCGGGCAAAGGGACAAGGAGGAAAGGCGAATGACCGCCGAAGAGGGTCGTTCACCCGTCGAAAACGGCGGTCACAGACGGCCCGCTACAGCTCGGGAGCGGGCTGACCGGGGGCTTGGGGCGGGTGTTCCTTTTTGCCGAGCGCCCGCACCAGCAGGGTGATCTCGCCCCTGGGCGGGTGCGCGATGAAATGGGAGGCGATGTCCGCGGCGGGGGCTATCCGGAACTCTTCGAACTGTTTGGTGAGCTCGCGAGCGACACAGAGGACGCGCCCGGGGGCGTGCGCGCGGAAGACTTCCAGCGTTTTGACGAGCCGGTGGGGCGATTCGAAAAAAATGGAGGTCTCGGCGCGGGCGATCGCCGCCAGCACTTCGCGTTCGCGGCCGCCGCTCTTCACGGGTAGGAAACCGCCGAAATAGAAAGGGATGGCGGGAAACCCGGACCCGGCGAGGGCGGTCATGGGCGCGGACGGGCCGGGGAGGACGGTGTACGGGATGCCGGCATCGATGCAGGCGTTCAAGAGGCGCGCGCCAGGGTCGGAGATGGAGGGCATGCCGGCATCCGTTATAAGGACGATGTTTTTCCCCTCCCGCAACGGCTCCAGGAGTTCCTGGGTGCGCCGGGCCTCATTGTGCTCGTGATAGCTGAGGACGCGCCGGGAGATGCCGAAATGGCGCAGCAGATTCCCGGAGTGCCGCGTGTCCTCGGCGGCGATGATGTCGGCGGCCTTGAGGACTTCGAGGGCGCGCAGGGTGATGTCACCCAGGTTGCCGATGGGGGTGGCGACGAGGTAGAGCAAGGGTTCCCGCGGGCGCCGGCCTCACCACCCCTCGGTGAGCGCGGTGACGGCGCTGCGGACGGCGTCCTCCACCGCGAGCGGGAGCGCCTGGCGTTCCTCCTGGTTCACGTCCTGCCCGACGAAAAAGCTCGTCTGGCCGCTGAAGACGCGTTTGGTGAGCGCGGAGTTATCGGAGCGTTTGATGACCTCGATCTCGATGGTGACGACGAGGGTGTATTCGGTGGCGACGAGGACGTTCCCGATGAGCGAGCGCGATGGCACCCGGACGATCTTCTTGATCGACCCGTGGATGACGGCGTCCGCCTTGTCTTCCGAAGCGACCTCGTACGTGCCGTCGGTCTGGAGTGCTTTGATGAGCGAGCCCGCGACGAGCACCTCGATGCGCGGGACGAGCGTCTCGTTCTCAAACGGCGGCACGGACACCGTCTGGATGCCGTTCATGTAAGTGGGCCGGATGGGCCCGATGTGGTAGCCCGCGCAGGAGCCGAGCAACAGCGCCAGGGCGGCAAGACCCGACGCCGGGACCCGCCGGAACCTCATTGGCTGGGAAGCGCGGGCTCGACGGGAGGAAGCGGGGCGAGATCCAGCGGGGAGGTGCGCACCTTGGGCTTGGGCGGCGGCGCTTCCTCCGGCGGGGTGACGGGCGGGCCCTGGTAGTCGGGCCGGGAAGCGGTGTCCACCTTCGCCTGGAGCTTCCGGGTCTCCTGGACGTGCGCGGCGGTCTCGGGATGGTCCGGCGCGGGGTTCAACGCGGCCTCGCCGACCTGCGAGCGGAGCGCATCGATGCGGGCCTTGGCTTCGACGCTCTCGCGCGAGCCGGGCTCGTCCTTGATGACCTGATTGTAATAGATAACGGCGGCCTTGTAGTCCTTCTTCTTGTCGTAAAACTTGGCGATGCCAAACGTGTTTTGCGTCTGGTGGCCGCCGAGCGCCGCGAGGTTCTCCTTGGCCTGCGGGACTTTCTCGCTGTTCGGGTAACGCTGGATGAAATCCTCAAACGCCTCGCGGGCCTTCGTGCTGGAGGACGCGTCGTAGGAGCCCTCGCGCATCTCCTTGAGGCGGACGTACCCGATCTGGTATTGCGCGTCGGCGGCGCTCGGGTCGCTCGGGTATTTGGTCAGCACCGTCTCATACGCGGCGATGGCCTCGGGATACTTCAGGTTCTTTTCCATCGCCACGCCGGCGTTGAACTCCGACAGCGGCGCGTACGCGCTAAACGGGGCGTTTTTGACGATGTCCTCGAACATGCCTTCCGCCCGCGTCATGGAGGTGCCGACTGCGACTCCGAAAAGCTTCACCTTCGCGCCGTCCAGGAAGAGCTTCGCGATCCGGAACTGGGACTCGACGCACGTCTCGAAGTCCTCGCCCCGGGGGTACTTGGTGAGGTAGAGCCCGTAGTCGTCGAACGCGTGTTCGAGATCGCCGAGCTTTTCGGACAGCACCGCCACCTTGAGCTGCGCCTTCGGGGCGTAAAAAGACTTTGGCCACTTCCTCACGACGACCCGGTAGCTGGCCAGCGCGCGCTTCGTGTCGCCGGCGTTTTCGTAGCCCTGCGCCCTGTCCAGTTGGTCCTGGGCGTTCTTCGATTGCTCGGGCGTCTGCCCCTCGAAACTCCAGCCTTCGTCCGGTTTATAGACGATAGCGGAATGGGCCGCTGCCTGGAGCAGCAGGAGCCCCGCAAGGATCAGCAGTACAAGCGTCTTAGACATGGCGGCCCCGACGCTACCGCGCAAACCCGGCCACGTCAAGACTCCGGTCCCACATAACCGGCGCGCGGTCGTTCCGCCGGATAAGCCCGGACCGGCTGGTCAGGAAAAGCCCTCGCCGGCTCGACCGGAAATGCTCGCGCGGGTTCCAGCGGGCCGACCCTCGGGGAACCGCGCGGAATGAGCACTTCCAGCCGCACACGGGCGACCCCCGCATCGAGTATGCCGATGTCCTTCGCACCAGTCTTGCTGAGGTCGATGATCCTCCCCGCCACGTACGGGCCGCGGTCGGTGATCCGGACGATGGTGGCGAGGCCGTTCCGGAGATTCGTCACCCGCACGAACGTGCCGAAGCGGAGCGTCTTGTGCGCGGCGGTCATCTCGTACTGGCGGAAGCGTTCCCCGCTGGCGGTCTGCTCTCCGACGCCGATCCAGTTCGCGTGATACCACGAAGCCATGCCGTATTCGACCGCGGCGGGGGCCTGCTCGAACATCGCGTCCGAATAGCGGACGGAGGGCTCGGTGGCGCAGCCGCCCAGCAGGAAAACGCAGGCGGCCAGGAGCAGAAAGGGAGCGGCCTTCACCATTCGGAGGCGGAGTTTAGCAGGAAGGTGCGGCGGCTTTCAACGGGCATAAATTCGCTCTACAAAAACGCGTCCCGCCTCTTATGATCCGCGCATGGGTAACCGAGGAACGGAGGAAATAGCCAAGGCGTTTGGATACGAGAGCCCGGGGGAGGACCCACGCGCATCGCCCGCGCCGCAGACGCCGCCGGAGCGAAGGCTCTACCTGATCCTGGCGATCCTCGTCACCGGGTTCTTTGTCTCGCTCTTCTACCATTACGAGGCGGCGGTCGTGGACCGCGAACAGTACCCCTACAGCACCTTCCTGTTCACACCGGACGACCAGTTCATGGATTTCTACAACAATTTCGTGGCGCTGAAGGCGGAGGGCCCGTTGAGCGTCCACGTCGGCTGGGGGAGCGCGCTGGGGACGCTCCGCGCGAGGCTGCTCTACCAGGGATTCTACCCGAAGCATTTCAAGCTGACCCCGAAGAAGATGAAGCTCCCCTCCTATAAGGGGCCGTTCCTGGCGTGGGCAATCTCGACCGCGATCTTCCTGGCCGCGATCACCCTCTTCGTCCGCAACACGGTCGCGTCGATCAGTCCGGATTTTCTCTGGGTCAAGACGCTCGTGCTGACGCTCTGCTCGTACCCGGTCCTGTTCTGCGTGGACCGCTCCAACTTCGAGGAGAGCCTCTTCGTCTGGCTCGCCATCGCCATCTTTCTCTACCGGCAGGGGAGCTATTTCTGGTCGGCGGCGTTCGTCGGCGCGGCCATCGCAGCCAAGCCGTACACGGTGGTCTTCCTGGTGCTGTTCCTGAGCGACCGGCGGTGGAAGGAGATGTTTGCCGCCATCGGCGTGATGGGCGTGGTCACCCTGGTTGCGCTGGCGCTGCTCCCGGGCAACACCTTCACGAGGCTCGCCGCGCTGCAGAAAAGCATGGCCGAATACAATCAGCTCTACGTTGCAGGGAACTACGGCCTGCCATTTGGCGACAGCCTGTACGGCCTGGCGAAGGTGGTCATCTACAAGACCCATTGGTTCGTGAGCGACACGAGCGACCTCGCCCTGGCATTGCTCCGCCGCAGGTTGATGATCGACTATTTCCGCTTCGCGGTCGTGGCGTTCTCCGGCGTCTCGTTGCTGGTGCTGGGCGTCCGGATGAAGCTCTGGCAAAAGGTGGCGCTCCTGGTCTCGGCGATGAATCTGCTGCCGTTCGTCTGCGCCGATTACCGGTTGATCCACCTCTTCATCCCTCTGTTCCTCTTCCTCCGCGAGGAGGAACCGGTGTGGGGGGACAAATTCTACTGCATCGTCTTCGCGCTGCTCCTCATGCCGAAAGGGTTTCTCTATTTCAGCTTCGACCCCGTCTTCCTCATGAAGCCGCTCGAGGTATCCCTTTCGCCCCTGCGGAACCCGCTCCTGTGCGTATCGGAATCCGTCGTGCTCAACCCGCTCCTGATGCTTGCCCTTTCCGGCGGCATCGCCTTTGCCGTCCTCCGCCGCGCCCGGGCCAGCGAGGCTGCACTCTGGCTCCTGGATGCGATCAAGTCGCGGACACGCGGGCAGCAGCCGCAGCCGGCTTCCGCCTGAAAGGCTCCCGTGCTTTTTCTGCGGATCCGTTCGCTCGCCGGGTTCCGGTGTTACTGGAAACTCGGCGCGTGGCTGCGGAAGGCGCGCCATGCCGCCGAGGCGCGGCTCGCGCCCACGGAGTTGCCCGGGGCGCTTCCCGGCATCTGTCATGTCTGCGGGGCGCCGAGGCAATTCCGCATCACGGGCAGGCATTGGCGCGAGACGCTGCTATGCCCCAAGTGCCGCCTCTGGAACCGGGTGCGGGCCGCCGCGCATTTTCTGGATGCCAAAGTAAAGCCCGGCCGGGAAGCGTCCATCTACATCACCGAACAAAAGACGAGCCTCTACAAGGCGCTGAAGGAGCATTACCCGAACCTCGAAGGGAGCGAATACCTCGGAGCGGAGTGCCCCGCGGGCGGCCGGAACCGGGAGGGCATCCGCAACGAGTCGCTCACAGGGCTGACATTTGCGGACGGGAGCCTGGACTGCATCCTCTGCCTGGAAGTGCTGGAACACATCCCCCGCTACGAACAGGCGCTCCGGGAGTGCGCGAGGACATTGAGGCCGGGCGGCGCGCTGGTCTTCACCGTGCCATTCATGCTCGGGACTCAGGCGACCCTTATCCGGGCCAGGGAGGATGAAGCCGGAAACATCCTCCATATCGAGCCGCCGGAATACCATGGCGACCCGTTGAAGACGGAGGGCTGCCTCTGCTTCTACCATTTCGGCTGGGACTTGCTCGACAGGCTGCGGGAGCTCGGTTTCCGGGGCGGCGGCGCCTATCTCTACTGGTCGCGCAAATACGGCTACCTGGGCGAGCCCCAGGCGGTCTTCATGGCGAGGAAGGGTTGAGCTTCACCCCGCGGCGCGCATCCGCGCTCGCCCTCGCTCACCACATCCTGTGCGCGGAGGCGCGGCGGGAGGCGAGCAGGTTCTTCGAGAATTCGTAGAGGCGCAGGTCGAACTCGTTATTCTCCTGCAAACGCCGGAATAGCCGGGGACCGAGTTCAGCGGCGATGGCGGACAGGCGCTCGCGCAGGGACGGCTCGCGGCCGGCGCTGACGTTCTCCGGGGCGGCCTGGAAGGTCATCCTGGGGAAATAGGGCCGCAGGGTGCTCGAGAACAGGTCGAGGCTCTCCTCGAACCGATCCACCACGCCGACCATGCTCATCCCTACCAGCCGCGCGGCCGCCTCCTGGAAATCGCTCTCGGTGACTTCATCGCGCAGGTAATCGCTCTTCGAGGAGCAGTACAGGCACTGGAAATTAAAGAAGTTCCGGGTCGGGCGCTCCGCCAGGAACCACTCGACGTACTCGGGGAAGGCGAGCTCCTTCGTCTTGAAGCTGGTCGCGGAATCCGGCAGGCGCCGGCGCTTTTCGAAGTGGTAGATCGACCCGATGCGGTCCACGGGGTGCCGGATGAAGATGAGCGGGAAGAACTGCAAGCCGGCGATCTCCGGCAGGGGCGGCTTGGCCTGGTGGCTGGTGAAGGCCACGGCCTCCGGGTGCGCGAGGATGTGGGCCGCGGTCTCTTCCGCGCCGAGGCAGCCGGAGGGATCCGCGCCGTCGAAGGAATGGAACGCCGCCGGGTAGTTGTGCGCCAGGATCCGGTTGACGGTGGTCCCCGCGTTTTTGAAAATATGGAAGTGGAAGATGCGCCAGGGCTCCGATAGCGGCGCTTCCCCCGTGTCCGCCCCGGTCATGGGGCTCTTTTGCCCTATTTGCTTGCACCCCGCAAGGAGGAGTTCGATACAACACGGATGCAGCCGCCTCGCTCCTTGCTGCAACGCGCCGCCAGGCCCTGCTTCTGGGCGGCGCCGGCACTCTTTTTCTGGATATGCGAGTGGCGCGTGAGCCACCACTGCTCGTTGAAGTCGCTGGCCGTTTTCGCGGGAATGTGCGGTGGGTTGTTCGCGTACGGGCGGCTCTTCCTGCGGGTCGCGCCGGCCCCGTTCAAGGCGGCGGGCGGGCCGGTCATCCAATTCCTGTGCGGTTACCTCGTCTTTAACACGCTCCTCTTCCTCCTGCTGCTGGCCGCGCCTTTCGGCATCCGGGTCGATGCGTGCCTCCTGGCGGTTCCCGGGCTCGGCGCGCTCTTTGTCCGCCCCGGCGAGGGCGAGGTCCCGGACGGCGCTCTCCCCGGCGCGCTTTGCGTTCTCTTGTGCGCGGCGGCGGCGATGCTCTGGTGCGGGGATGCGCTGAACCCCGAGGTCAAGGAGGGCGGGAACACGGTCTTCCAGTTGTGGCCGGACAGTTTTTTCCACGCGCGGCAGATCAGCATCTTCGCGGGGTCGCACGGGCTGGCGACGATCTCCGACATGCGGCAGGCGGGCGTGCCCGCGCCTGTTTACCACTACGCGAGTTACGCGCTCCCGGCGGCGGTGTGCGCGTTCACGGGCTCGAGCGCCTACGACGTTTTTGCGAGCTTCCAGCTTCCGCTGGGCGTGCTGCTCTCGGGGCTCGCGGCGTTTGCCCTGGCGGCGGCGATCTGGGGGGAATGGCCGGGCGTCGCCGCGGCGGCTGCGGTGCTCTTGCTTCCGGACGCTTACCAGCAGGGGTTCGCGAACAAGTTCCTGAGCTACGCTTTCATGCAGCAGATCGGGACGGGCGGCCTCTACGGGGTGGCGTGCATCGCAGTCGCGTGGATGTTCCTCCTGCCCGGGTGCCGGAACGGGCAGCTCGCGGCGGTCGCGGTGGGATACGCTTTCACCCTGCTCGCAGTGGCCTACAAGGCGCACCTCTTCGTCGCGAACGCCTTCCTCGTCATGATCTATCCCTGTATCTTCCTGAAGAGACCGGACGCGCGGTGGCGGCTCCTCGCCGGCCTCGGCCTGGTGGCCGCTTTCCTCTCCGCCGCGGCTTTTTCGCAGCGGTTTGAGTCGATCCCGCTGCTGCGGCTGGACGGGAGCTCCATCCACGAATACGCGGGCATCCTCGCCATGTCGTACGACCCTGGGGCGCTGAAGGCGTTTTTTGGGCGGGAACTGACCTCGGCGAAGGGGTGGGCGCTCCCCTTTTTCACGGCCACGGCGATCCTCCTCTCGACATTCGGCCTTTGGCTGGCCGCGTGTCCGGCCGCCGCATTCTTTGCGCGCAAAAAGGCCGGGGCCGCCGCGCTGTTCCTGCCATTCTTCGTCGTCGCCAACTACCTCGTGATGTCCCTCGGTCTGGCGATGGACACCAAAAACATCGCCCTCCACGAGGAACTCGTGCATCGCCCGTTCGTCTGGGCGTATTTCCTCGTGGCGGCGTGGACGGGCGGCGCGGCCTACGCGGTATTTTTCGGCGACCGGCTCCCGGGAACCGTGCTCGGGCGCTGCATCGCGGGCGGAATGTTGCTCGCGGGGCTGGCGGTGCCGGCGACGTTTGCGCACAACCTCCAGACGATGCCCGCGTGGCCGGAGTGGGCCAGCTTCCGGACGATGGATTCCGTGCCGTCCTCGCTGGTGAAGGCGTGCGCGTACCTCCGCAAACACGCCGGCCCGCGAGACGTGGTGCAGGACTCCGAAAACGACAGCCGCCTCGTCGTCACGGCGCTTTCCGAACGGCAGGACTTCGCATCGCGCCCCGCGAAGACGCCCGCGAAGATGACGCCGGAACTCACCCGGAGACTGGATGGCCTCGCCAACTTCCGCAAACTCCCGGACGAGGCGGCGCTGATGGCATTTGCGCGCGACAACGGGATCGCCTGGTACCTCCTCGAACCCTCGTCGTCGGTGGCCTGGCCCGCGGCGTTCCTGGACGCGCCCGAGTATCGCAGCGGGAAATACCGGGTCTATCGCCTCTCGGCCTCGCCGATGGTCTCGGTGACCAAATAGAGCGGTCGTTCCTGCACCTGCCGGTAGATGCGTCCGATGTATTCGCCGAGGATGCCGAGCATCATCATCTGCACGCCGCCGAGGAAAAAGAGACCGGAGGTGAGGAGTGCGTAACCGGGCACGTCGATGCCGAAGATGAGTTTCTCCACGAATATCTTCGCGCCCATCGCCAGGCTGAAGAACATGACGACGAAGCCGACGGCGGAAGCGGCCCGCAGCGGCTTTATCGAGAACCCGATGGCGGCGTCCACCGAAAGCAGGAGCAGCGTGAACGGCCCATACTTCGTCTCGCCGGCGGCCCGGGGCGGCCTGTCATAGACGACCGAGGCGGTCTTGAACCCGGCCCAGGCGACGAGGCCGCGCACGAACCGGTCGCGCTCCCGGCAGTGCAGGACGGCGTTGCGCACCTTGCGGTCGATGAGCCGGAAATCCCCGGCATCGACGGGGATGGTGACATCCGAGAGCCTGTCCAGGAGCCGGTAGAAGAGCCAGGAAGTCCACTTCTTGAAATGCGACTCCCCTTCCCTTCGCCTGCGGACGGCATAGACGATCTCGTTCCCCTCGCGCCAGCGGGCGAGCATCTCCTCGATGAGCTCCGGCGGATCCTGCAGATCGCCATCCATGAGGACGGTGGCGTCCCCCGTCGCCGCGTCGAGCCCGGCGGTGATGGCGATCTCGTGCCCGAAGTTGCGCGAAAGCTGGATGCCCGCCACGCCGGGGTCGCCCGCGGCGAGGTCGCGGACGACGTTGAACGACCCGTCCACGCTCCCGTCATCGACAAAGATGATCTGCCGCCGCGCGCCGGCCTTGTCCATGACGGCGGCCAGGCGCCGGTGGAGCTCGCGCAGGTTGCCCGCTTCGTCCCGGAGCGGAATGACGACGGAGAGTTGGAGCGTTTTCACATGCCGAACAGCCCGTACCGGAGGATGGCGTAGATGGCGCTCACACCGTCCTTCCAGCCGATCTTCTTGCCTTCCTTGTAAGTTCTCCCGTAGTACGAAATGCCCACCTCGTAAACGACGCACCCCATGCGCGCCACCTTTGCGGTGAGCTCGGGCTCGATGCCAAACCGGTTTTCCTTGATGTCGATGGACTGGATGATCTCCCGGCGGAAGAGCTTATAGCACGTCTCCATGTCGGTGATGTTGATGTTCGTGAACATGTTCGAGAGCAGCGTCAGGAACTTGTTCCCCGCCATGTGCCAGAAATAGACGACCCGGTGCGGCCGCCCGCCCAGGAACCGGGAGCCGAATACCACGTCCGCGCCGTGCAGGAGCGCCGGCTCCAGCAGCAGCGGATACTCGTCGGGGTCGTATTCGAGGTCGGCGTCCTGCACGACGACGTAATCGCCCGTGGCGGCCTTGAATCCGTCCCGCAACGCCGCGCCCTTGCCCTGGTTGTGCTCGTGGTGGAGCAGGATGTCGATGAGCGGCCGCAGCTCGCCCTCCAGCACCGCGCGGGTGCCGTCCGTGGAAGCGTCGTTGACGACGATGATCTCGACTTCCTTCACCGGACACCCGCGCACGGCCTGGACAAGCCGCGTGATGGTGTGTTCCTCATTATAACAAGGGATGACGACGCTCAGTTTCATAGTGGGGAGGCGCTTCGGAGCCAGGGCAGGTCGCGCGCCAGTATCTCCGTGGCGCGCGCGGAGGAGAAGTTGGAGCGGATGAAGGGCGCGCACCGGGCGCTGAACGCGCACAGGGCCGCGGCATCCCGGTAGAGCCGGATAACCGCGGCGGCGAACCCCGCGGGGTCGCCCTGGATGCAGGTGACGACGCCGCACGCCTCAATGCCCGCGAGGCCCTCGGCCGCCATGGGCGTCAACACCTGCGGGACATTGTGCCGCGCGGCTTCGACGACCTTCCCCTTCACACCGCCCCCGTAGCGCAGCGGGACGACGGCGAGCCGGATGCGCCGGTAACGGGCGTCCAGTTCCTCATCCGAGACCCAGCCTGCGACCAGCACGCGCTCCGAGGCGCGCGCCAGGACGCTCTCCGGCGGCTTGCTGCCGACGATGTGGAACTTGCACTCCGGCAACGCCTCGGCGATGGCGGGCCAGCACCCGTCCAGGAACGCCAGCACGCCGTCCGCGTTCGGCTGGTGCTGGAACCCGCCGACGAAGAGGAGATCGCACCGGGTATCGAGCGTGCCCGGGTAGTCGTCATCGAGCGGTTCGAAGATATTCAACGGTATGGCCCGGGCGTTGGCCCGCGGCAGCTTCGAATGGACATATTTTATCTCCTCGACGCTCGGGTAATAGATGGCATCGACGCTTTTCCAGATCGCCATTTCGGACGCCGCTTCCGCCTCGGCCTCCGCCAGCGCCGCCGGGTCGCCCGTGAGATCGAAAAGCCGCCGCTGCCGGACCGAGGCGATATCGATCCCGTAATAGAGGACGCGGGCCGTGTTTAGCCGCCGCAGGGTGTGGAGATATTTGATGGTGATATGGCTGCGGTTCGCAAAGATGACATCGATCTCCGCGGCGTGGAGCAGCAGCCAGTCGTGGATGTGGCTCGCATACCACGACCCGTGAAGCACCTCGACCCCCATCTGCTCGAGCAGCGTCGCATACGGCTCCTGGTGCTTGAAGTTGTCGCCCACGAACTTCACGCTCATGCCGAGCTCCACGAACAACTTCAGATACTGGAAGGTGCTGCGCGAGCCGGCATCCTGGTCGATGAGCGGGACGTGATGGTCGATGAACACGGCGACCCGCCTCTTCAGGCTGCGTTCGCGGGCGCGCAGGACGTTCGTCCCGTTCGCGGCATGCTCCGCCCTTAGCGTGCTCTCCCACTTGGCCGCGAACTTCCCGCGATTGATCCCCTGCGACGCCTTCATGCCCGCTGCGAGATCGGTGCCGGCGGTCGCGCCCTCGAGGTGTACCACCTCCGAGCGCGGCTGGTGGTACACCTTCCGGCCTGCGGCGCGGATTTTAAACGCGAGGTCAACGTCTTCGTCAGTACCCGGGGGAGAACTCCGGGCTGAACGCGCCCACGCTTTCAAAAAGCTTCCGCTCCACGAGCAGGGACGCCGCGGAGCAGTAGTCGGCCTCTTTCAAATAATTGTATTCGGGCTTGTCGGGGTCGTCGTCGCGGCCGTAGTTCCAGCCGGAGGCGTCTTCCCAGATGATGCCGCCCGCCTCCTGGAGCGAGTGGCCGGCATTGAGCAGTTTCGAACCCGCGGCGCCCGCGTCCGGGAACGCGGCGAAGGTCTCCAGCAGCGGCGGCAGCCACCCGGACCGCACCTCGGTGTCGTTATTGAGGAAGAGGAGGTAACGCCCGCGGGCAGACGCGGCGGCCTGGTTGCAGTTTGGCAGGAACCCGTGCGCGCCCGGGTTGCGGGCGATGCGGAGCCCGGGGATGCCTCCTAGCCCTTCCGCGGCGTTCTCAGGGGAGGGATCGTCGCCGATGATGACCTCATAATCCACGCCCGTCGTCCCGGCCATCACGCTCCCCAGGCAGCGCAGGGTGAGGTCGAGGTTCCCGTGAATGGGGATGACGATGGAGACCAGCGGTTCGCCGGCCGACTCAAACGAGAGGCGTTTCCCCGCCATGCGCCGGAACGGCCCCGGAGCCGATGCCCCTCCCCAAACGATGCTGGAAGCCAGAATCTCTTTCGTGCGCAGGTACGGGCGCGAATCCAGGAGCTGCAGGAGGTGCGGGCCCGAAGGGACGGTGAAGACGCAGGAGAACCGAAACTCCCTCGGAGGCCGCTTGTCGCCCTTCTTCTTTTTGACCGGCTCCACCTTGCAATCCCAGGTCCTGCCGCCCGCGCGCAGGAGCAGGACGGGCGCGGGCGCATCCTCACGAAGCCGGTAGCTCCCCTCGACGATGGCGACGCCGTCGAAGCCAAAGCAGGCCGGCAGCGGCGTGTCGAAGGTGAGGCGCCGAGTGCGGCGGAAGAGGCGGTAAACGACGTCCCACGGTTTCTTCATCGCCCCAAAGACCCTGCCGAGCGCCACGCCCGCGCCGAACGCCCCGGACCCGGTCACCGCCGTCAGCTTCAATTTCTCAGCGGCGTGGGCTCTCTTCGCCTTATCGAGTTTGTTCTGGACGCTCTGCAATTGCATCCGAAGGCCGGCGGCCTCGGCGACCTGTTTCTCCGTCCGGCCCTGCGCGTAGAGCTCGGCCCGATCCCACACCTGCGCGGACTCCTCCGGGTTCTCGAAGAGCCCGACCGTCATGGGAGGCAACGGGCCGTTTGAACAGAGCGCCACGCAGTAGAGGCCGGCAGGGAGGGCCGGGGCGGATTCCAGCCGGAAGAAATCGCCCGAGCCGAAACGCACGACATACCTGCCGGGCGCCTCCGCATCCTCCCCCGAGGCGAAGATGGCGGAGCCCGCGACGATCCGCTGCCCCGCCATCGAGACATTCCTGAACCGGGCCCGGAGCGCCTGCTCGAACGCGTCCCGGGTCAATTCATGCACATGAAAAGGGTTCGGCTCCGACCTGCCGCGCTCGTATTCGGCCTTGTCGGGGCTCGAGATGAGAAGAAGGCCCTCCGGGGTGAGGACCCGTTCGATCTCGGCGAAGAAAGCCTCGTGGTCGTCCACGTGCTCGACCGTCTCGAAGCTGACGACGAGGTCCATGCATGCATCCGGGAGCGGCAGCGAGGTGCAGGAGCCCTGGAGGAACCGGGTGCTCGCATTGCCGTACTTCCCGGAAGCGTGAGCAATGGCGGCGGCATCGACATCCACTCCCGTCACGCTCAGGGCGCTCCCCGCAAGCAGGGCCGTGCCGTAGCCCTCCCCGCACGCGACGTCCAGCACGCGTTTTCCGCCCGCCAGGCCGCATGCAAGCGCATACCGGTGGAGATGCTCGAGGGCGATCTGCCCCGAGAGCGAAGGGACGAACCGTTCGCCCGTCCACGCGAGCTGGCCGGGAGGAGCGGCCGCGCCGTTCACCGCTTTCCTACCTGGGACGCCGGCCGTCAATGAACTGTCCGGAGTATCCATGTTTTGCGGTGCGCAAAGTGTGGATTACATAGCCGAAACGGTTGGCCTGTCAAAAGAATAACTATCCCCCGCGCGGGCCCGCCCGCGGCCTCCCGCGAAAACCCGGCGATTGACATTTCCACCCCGCGCGCTAAAAGCTGGGCCGATGCAAAGATTGCCCATCTGCTTCTGCGCCGCGCTCGCCCTGGCGTGCGCGGGCTGCAACAAGCCGGCCCCAGTCTCCCTGCCCGCCGCCCCCTCTCCCGTCCCCACCGTTGCGACCCCCGCGCCCACGCCGGCGCCCTCGCCGACCGCGACTCCCCCACCCCAGGCGACCCCGCCCCCCGCCGCCGAAGGGACGAAGAACGTGCGGTTTGGCGACAAGTTCCAGCTCGACGGCGCCTTCGTGAGCCGCGAAGGGGACGCAGCCAGGCTCGCGCTGAACTGGGAGAGCCTGTCCGGCGAGCCGTTGGGCTACACCCTCTCGGTGCAAGTGGTGAACGAGAGCGGCGACATCCTCAACCAGACCGATCATCCACAGGACGCCTCGGGCCGGCAGGTGAAATCCGGCGAAGCCTGGAAGGAATCCATCCTCCTCACGCCCGAACAGCTCAAGGGCGGCAACGCCGTCGCCATCTGCCTGTACCACCCCGGCTCCGACATCCTGAAAGCCGACCGCGGCAAGCGCGACTGGAACAACGTGCGCCTCTGGATCGCCTTGGGGCGCTAATTAGCACCCGGGTCGGAACCCGCCCTAGCCGCGGAATACCTCGAAATCCCCCTGCGCCATGCCTGCGGGCTCGAGCGCGGCCGGCTCCTCGAACTGCTTGAACTGCAACTCGTAGAGCCGGCGATACAGCACCGATTCCTCGAGAAGCTGGTGATGGCTGCCGACCTCGCGCACGTGCCCTTCGTCCATGACGACGATCTGATCCGACCGCAGGATCGTCGAAAGCCGGTGGGCGATGGCGATGACCGTGCGGCCCTCCGAAAAGCTGTCCAGGGCATCCTTTATCTTTTGTTCCGACTGCGAGTCCAGGGCGGACGTGGCCTCGTCCAGGAGCAGGATGGGCGCGTTCTTCAGGATCGCGCGGGCGATGGCGAGTCGCTGCTGCTGGCCGCCGGAAATGCGGCACCCCTTGTCGCCGATGACCGTGTCGTAACCGTGCTCCTGCGCCAGGATGAAGTCGTGCGCATACGCCTTCTTCGCCGCTTCGATGACTTCCTCCCGCGTGGCATCCGGCCTGCCATACTGGATGTTCCTGAAGATGCTCTCGTGAAAGAGGAACGTGTCCTGCGACACGATGCCGATATTCTCACGCAGGGATTTCTGGGTGATCGTCCGCAGATCCTGCCCGTCCACCTCAATCGCCCCCGAGACCGGATCGTAAAACCGCAGGATGAGCCCGAGCATCGTGCTTTTCCCCGCCCCGCTCTCGCCGACGAGGGCGTAGGTCTTGCCGGGGCTGACGACGAGCGAGAGGCCGGACACCGCCGGAACCCTGCCGGGCCCGTAGGCGAAGGTGACGTTCTTGAACTCCAGTTTCCCGTGGCAATCCTGGAGGACTTTCGCGTCCGGGAGATCCTGGATGGTCGGGGCCTGGTTCATCATCTCCATGATGCCGGTGGTGGCCGCGAGGCATTTCTGCAGGAGGAGATGGATGCGGCTCAATGTCTTTATGGGCGGGTAGAGCAGGGGCATGGCGACCAGAAGCCCGAGGAGCTTGTAGGTCGGCAGGCCGGCCCAATACACGTATAGAAGGGCGAGGCCGACCCCGATGCTCGCCATCCCCTCCACCAGCGGCCCCACGAGTTCGATGGCCCGGCGCACCTGCATGGCCACGCCGAACTGCCGAAGGCTGCTCCCCTCGAATTCCACCTGGGTGCGCTCCTCGCGCGCGAAGGATTTGATGACCTTTATACCCGCGAAACTTTCCTGGAGGATGACGGTGATCATCCCCTGCTCATCCTCCTCCGCGCGCCCGGCCATGCGCGACCTCGTGCCGAAATAGAGCACCGGCAGCATGAAGAGCGGGAAGAGGATCATCGCGCCGAGGGTGAAGCGCCAGTCGATGGCGAACAGAGTCGCCGTGACGCCCACGATGATGATCGGCTGCTTCACCGCGTCCACGCTGAGGGTCGCGAGCGCCTGCTGGGCCATCCGCGTATCATTCGCGACCCGTGAGATGAGGTTCCCGGAGCGCGATTTATTAAAAAAATCCATCGATTGGCCCAGGATGCTGCCGAAGAGCTTCACCTTGATGTCGCTGAGCACCTTCATGCTCACCCACGAGCAGAGGTAGCCGTCGAGGAAGTCGAAGAGGCTGTTCACGATCATCACCGCGGGGATCGCCGCGCAGGCCAGCCAGACGCTCAGCGTGGGATGAAACGCCGGCCCGTGCGCGCCGTGCATCTTTTTCAGCATATTCAGCGAGGGCCGCCCAGTGATGCTGGGGTCGATGTGCGAAAACGCATAGAGCGTCACCGCCGGCAGCATGCTGCTAACCGCCCCGCTGATCGCCCCGCACACCAGCCCGCAGATATACTTCGGCAGGTACGGCTTCATGTAGCCGGAGAGAAACTTGTACGGCTTCCAGCCCTGGCGCAGTTGTACCCACACCGGCGGGACTTTTTTCTTTACTTTCGGCTTGTGAGGCAGGGGCATGCGGTCAGGTGGGAATCAGCCGTTATTTTCGTTTACTTTGGCCCCTGGCACAAATCAATAACCGCCATCGCCGACTTTATGCGAAGGAGGCGCCCGAGGCGCACCCAGCCCGAGCCGCGAACCCGCCCGGCGAGCGTGCCGTATTTTTCGGCGGCTGTCTTGCCGTCGTCGCGCGCGAGCCGCTTCGCCGGGCCGAGGAACGCGCCGAGGGCGACCCAGCCCGACGTAGAGAGGGCCGCGAGGAGCCTGGCGTGGCGTTTCCAGGCCGCGTTTTCCTCCTTCAGCGCGTCGTATTTTTCGGCAAGCGCGGCGCCGAGGGCCACGGCGCGATTCGTGGGCCGCCCCGCTTCGGGGAGTGCTTCGACCCTCTTCAGCCACCCGTCGAGGCGCGCGGGTTCCGCATCCGCGACGGCGAAGGCGAGCAGGCACTGGAAGACGCCGGCGGGGAACGACGAGATGTTATTCCAGGCCGCCCGCGCATAGCGCCCGTAGGCCGCGCGCAGGTCGGGGTCGCCCTCCAGCCGCGGGGCGAGCTCGCGGAGGAGGTCGAGGTTCATGCGCAGCACTTCGCCGATGAGCAAACCTGGCCGCGTGGTGATGGTATTCGTCGCGTGGACGCGGTAGGAAAGGAGTTCCTCCGGCAAAAGGCCGAGCCGGCCCTCCAGCGCACAGGTGATCAAGGCATGGTAATCGTGCGCATACCGGTATGCGCGGAACGGGTGCGCGAGGAGCCAGGCACGCCGCGCGAAAAAATTGCTGGTGGTGCCGGCGAAGTTGGCGAGCCCGAGCCATTCGGCCAGCGGGAGATCGTCCTTCCCGAACGACCACGCGGCCTCGAACCATTTTGCCCGGGGCTCGCCGGGGCCGAGCTTGCGCCCTTCCGAATCGATGACCGAGAGCCGGGTAAAAACCAGGTCGCACTCGGGATTCTCCCGCATAAAGGCGAGGCATTTCTCGATCCGGCCCGGGTAATAGACGTCGTCCGAATTCAGGATGGCGACATACTCGCACCCCTCGGCGGCGGCGATTCCGCGGTTGAGGGCCGCGTGGGCGCCCGCGTTGGCCTGCGGGACGATGTGGATGCGCGGATCCGCAATCGCCGAAGCCGCGGCGAGGGAGCCGTCCGTCGAGCCGTCGTCGATGATGACTATCCTCTCCGGCGGGACGGTCTGTTCGAGGAGAGAGCGGATCGCCTCCGCGATATACCGCTCGTGATTGTAGAGCGGGATGACCGCCGCGACCGAATTCTTATTCAGGTTTGTCACTCCCGGCCCAGGATGATTGCGTCCCGCCGAGGACGCTCGCCAGTTTGTGCAGAAACGGCATTTTGGCCTCTCCCGGCAGCCGCGCGTCGCGCTCCCCCGGGTTGCAACCCGCCAGGAGAACCTGGAGACAGCTCTCCGGAAGCGGCGGCGACCCCTCCCGGCTGACATTGAGGGCGACCCCGTCCAGTTTCTTCAGAATCCAGCCGGCGAGCAGCGCTTCCGAGCCGACCGCTTGCACATGCGCGATGTTCTCCCGCTTCAACGCTTTCCGCAGCCAGAGGGCCCGCATGGCCTGGGCCTGGAAGACGACCGGGTCCAGGGCGGGCCCGAGCTCGGCCCGGAGCGAATCGATCCTCCCCGCGCCCTCGGCGTCCTGCGTCCACTCGGCTTCGAGGACGGACGCCTCCGGCAGAAACTCGATCTCCTTCACAAGGCGACGCGCCGCATTCTCCACGGGAGCCGCGGGAGGAGCCGCCTCGAAGGCGTAAACCCGGGTCGAAGCCTCATGGGACTTCGGCGACCACCCCTCGCCGGGCCAACGCGGCAGCAGGCACGCGGAAAGGGCGGGCGGAGGCGCGGGTGTCGTCTTCGGTTCCGCGTCGCGTTCAAAAAGGGCTTTCAACCGGGAAGCCGTCTCCTCGACCCGGAACGCGCTCTCCGCTTTCCGCCTGCCGGCGAGGCCATACTGCCGGCAGAGCGCGGGGTCGCCGAGGAGGGTGGACAGGGCGTCCGCCAGCTCGCCCTCGCTGCCCGGGGCGACGAGCAGGCCGGTCCGGCCGTGCTCCACCATCTCGGGCACGCCCGCGAGCCGGGTGGAGACCACGGGACGCGCGGCCGCCATCGCCTCGAGGATGACCGTGGGGAGCACGTCGCACGCGCCATCGGGCTCCTCGACGCAGGCCAGCGCGAACACCGTGCAGCCGATGAGCCGCCGGGCGACTTCCTCCTGGGAGACGCCGCCCACCAGCCGCACCTGCCCTTCGAGACCCTCCTTGGCGATCAATTCCTCGAGCTCAGCCTGCAGCGGGCCCTGTCCGATGATCTCGCACTCGAACGGCACCCCGCGCCCCTTCAGGAGATCGCACGCAGAGATGAGGTGCTGGAACCCCTTTATATTGATGAGCCGCCCGATGCTCACGATCTTCGGGACGCCGCCGGCCGGGGTGGCGTCGCCCGACCCGAACCGCGCGGGCTCGATGCCGTTATAGATGTGGACGATCTTCCCCTCGGCTTTGGGGCAGATGCCCGAGAGCAGCTCCCGGCTGTAATCGCTGACGGCCACCACGAACTTCGCCTCCTCGCACATCTCGCGGAGCAGGGCGTGATTGCTGCCGACCTGCACCTGGAAATCCTGCGCGTGCGCCGTAAAGCTGAACGGGATGCCGGAGATCCGTTTCAGGAAGATGGCCGTATGCGTGGCCCGGTTCGCGAAATGCACATGGAAATGGTCAACGCCCCAGCGCGCAAACCGGTCGGCGAAAAAAAGGGCGTTCCGGGCCCGGAGACCGGCCTTGTATTCCGAGCCGTAGCTGATGTCGTGGCGCTTGATGAGCTTCGCGGGCCATTTCTTTTCCGCCTTCGCCACGTCTTCCCAGTGCTTGAGGACGGATTGGGACGGCGAGTAGGCCACTTCGGCCTTCAACTCCGCGAGCGCGCCGTGCCGGATGCGGTCCGCGGGGGCGTAGATGGAAGCGACCGAGATATCGACCCCCTGGCGCTCCAAGGCGAGCATCTCCGTGAGGCAAAACGTCTGCGAGACGACGGGAAACCGGGAGTAGAGGTAGGCAACTTTCACGCCGATACAGGGGTAGTCCCGCTAGAATAGCACGGCGGGCTGCCGCTGCTAATAATAGTGTGACGGCGGCGCTTTCCGCCGGGAACAGCCGGCTCCGCGGCGGGCGGCCTACGTTTTCTTGAACTTCAGCGCCACCGAGTTCATGCAGAAGCGCTTGCCCGTGGGCGCGGGGCCGTCGTCGAAGACGTGGCCGAGGTGGCTGTCGCAACGGGCGCAGCGGATTTCCTGCCGCACCATTCCATAGCTCTGGTCGGTGACGATGGTGAGCCGGTTCGCCGCGACGGGCTGGAAGAAGCTGGGCCAGCCGGTGCCGCTCTCGAACTTGGCGTCCGAGCGGAAGAGGTCGAGGTCGCACCCCGCGCAGAGGTAAACGCCCTTTACGTGGTTGTTCAGGAGCCTGCCGCTGCACGCGAGCTCGGTGCCGCTTTCGCGCATGACGTGGTACTGATCCGGCGTGAGAAGTTTACGCCACTCGGCCTCGGTGCGCGTGATCTTGGCGATGGGCGTGGCGTCCGCCGCGGCGGTTCCGGCGGCCGCCGGTGCGGCGCCAGGCTCGGCCGCCATGGCCTGGGAGCGGAGCAAATGCTGGACGGTGAAGCCCACGGCGGTCGCGCCGAGGGAAAGGGTGATGAAATCGCGGCGAGAGATCATAGATTTTTCAAATGTACGCACATGGGAGGCGGCTGCACGCGGAATATTCCCGCCAGGATGGCGCACCCCTCAGCGATTCGCGAGCGCTTGACGTGCGGGGGGAGCGGACTACGGTCCACCCATGACGGACCTTTTTCAGGAACTCGCCTCGGCGCTGCGGGAGCGGCTGGCGGTGATCGGCGACCGCGAGGCGCGCGCGAACCCGGCGGCCCACCTAGAACAGATCAAGGCCGCTTCGGAAAAAATAACGGAACTCCAGGGGCGGCTGCCCGGGAAGATCGACCCGCGTCTGCGCCACTACCTGGAACGGTGCAGCTACGACAAGGCGCTGGCGATGCTCGACTCCGGCGGCGGCGAGGCCTGAACTTAAAGGCCTGAGGCCTACCTCGAATACAACTCGACGACCAACTGCTCGTTGACGATCGGCGCGATCTCGTCGCGCGACGGGATGTGCGCGACCGAACCGCTGAAGCCTTCCTTGTTCAAGGAGAGCCAGTCCGGCACGGGGCTGATCTGCGTCAGTTCGAGGTACTTGGCCGCCAACCGGCGCGAGCCGGGCTTGTCCTTGATGAGGACGACGTCGCCGGCCCGGACGTTGTAAGAAGAGACGTTGACCTTGCGGCCGTTCACGCTCACGTGGCCGTGCGAGACCATCTGCCGGGCGGCGCTGCGCGAGTTCGCGAAGCCGAGCCGGAAGACGACGTTGTCCAGACGGGTTTCAAGGAGCTGGAGAAGCGTTTCACCCGTGACGCCGCGGCGGCGCAGGGCGGTCTGAAAATAGCGGCGAAACTGGCGCTCCAGCAAGCCGTACATGTAACGGAGCTTCTGCTTTTCGCCCAGGGCCAGGGCGTAGTCGGAGGTCTTGCGGCGGGAACCCTTCGGGCCGTGCATGCCGGGGCCGTAGTTCTTGCGCTCGAGCGCCTTGGACGGGCCAAAAAGAGGGACGCCGTATTTCCTGCTGATTCTTGCTTTGGGGCCTGTGTAACGTGCCATAAAAAACGATCCTTGAAGAGGGTCAGACGCGGCGCTGCTTGGGCGGGCGGCAGCCGTTGTGGGGGACGGGGGTGACATCGCGGATGACGGTGATGTCCAGCCCGATGGCCTGCAAGGCGCGCACCGCGGACTCGCGGCCGGCTCCGGGCCCCTTGACGCGGACTTCGACTTCCTTCAGCCCGTGGCCCATCGCCTGCCTGCACGCATCCTGCGCGACCATCTGCGCGGCGTAAGCGGTGCTCTTGCGGGAGCCCTTGAAGCCGACCTTGCCGGCGCTCGACCAGCCGATGACCGCGCCGTTCTGGTCGGTGATGGTGACGATGGTGTTGTTGAACGTGGCGAGGACGTGCGCGATGCCAGAATGGACGTTCTTGCTGCCCTTGGCCTTGACGATCTTCGGCTGCTCGATGTCGCCATCCAGGGTGAGGTTCTCTTTTTTGGGCGGCTCGGGGGCGGGCGCTTCTTTCTTGGCTTTGGGGGCCTTGACCTTCGCGGGCTCGGCAGCCGGGGCAGCGGGCGCTGGCGCGGCTGGGGCAGCGGGCGCTGGCGCCGGCGCGTCTTGGGCAGCAGGGGCGGGAGTTTCGTCGGATTCGGGCATATCGGGAGTTCTAAAAGGGCAGGGCCGAAGGGCCTAGGTCTTGCCGGCCTTGGCGTCCTTATTGCGGACGACGCCGACGGTCTTGCGCGGGCCTTTGCGCGTGCGTGCGTTGGTGGAGGTGCGCTGGCCGCGCACGGGCAGCCCGCGGCGGTGGCGGATGCCGCGGTAACAGTTGATGGCCTGGAGGCGTTTGAGGTTCCCCTGCAGTTCGCGCCGGAGATCGCCCTCGATGACCATCTTGCTGGTGGTGATCATCTGGATGATCTGGTTGATCTGCTCGGGCGCGAGGTCCTTCGCGCGGGTGTTCGGGTCGATATTGACCCGCTCGAGGATGAGCTTGGCCGAGCTGGGCCCGATCCCGTAAATATACCCGAGGGAGGCCTCGATTCGCTTGTCGCCCGGTATCTCAACTCCTAGTAAACGCGGCATGGTGGCTGTATTATCCTTGTCTCTGCTTGTGGCGGAGGTTCTTGCAAATGACGCGAACGACGTTCTTGCGCTTCACGATCTTGCAGTCTTCACAAAGTCTTTTTACTGACGCTCGCACTTTCATGTTTTTAAAATCCGGGACGCCTCTGGGCGAAATCGCGGGGTGTTATCTCTAGCATAACTCCGGGGCGTGGCAAGCTGTTCTTCATCTTGAAAGAGTTTTTTCGCGCCATGTGAGGATTTCGGGTTCGCCCTTGGTGACGAGCACGGTGTGCTCGAAGTGGGAGGACGGCTTGCGGTCGGCCGTGATGACCGTCCAGCCGTCCCCGAGAATCTTGACGGCGCTCGTGCCCATGTTGACCATCGGCTCGATGGCGAGCACCATGCCGGGGCGCAACCGGGGGCCGCTGCCGCGCTTGCCGTAGTTCGGGATCTGCGGCTCCTCGTGCAGCTTGCGCCCGACGCCGTGCCCGACAAATTCGCGGACGACGCTGTAGCCGTGCGAGACGACCTTCTCCTCGACGGACGCGCAGAGGTCGCCCAGGCGGCGGCCGTCCCGGGCGAAGGTGATGGCGTTATGGAGGGCCTCCTCGGTGACGGCCAGCAGGCGCTGCACGGCGGGGTCGATGACGCCGATGGGCACGGTGGTGGCGGTGTCGCCGACCCAACCCTGGTCGATGACCCCGATGTCCAGCTTGACGATGTCCCCGTACTGAATCTTGCGGTTCCCTCCGATGCCGTGTACGACTTCTTCGTTGACCGAGATACAGATGTTCCCCGGAAACCCGCGGTAACCGAGGAAGGCGCTCTTGCACCCCGCCTCGGCGATGAATTGCGCGGCGGCCTGGTCGGCCTCCCCGGTGGTGACCCCGGGGCAGACGAGGCTCGCGACGCGTTCGAGCACGAGGCTGGCGCTGCGGCACGCGGCGCGCATCCGGTCTATCTCGCGGTCGTTCTTGATGGGGATCACTGCAATATCTCGCTGATGTCTTTGAAAACGCCTTCCACGGGCTGGTCGGCCTTCACCGTGGCAAGAAGCTTCCTGCTACCATACCACGCGAGGACGGGCTCGCTCTTCTCGCGGTATTCGCGCATGCGGACTTCGAGGGATGCGACATTGTCGTCGCTGCGCCGTTCCAGCGCGCCGCCGCAGCGGGGACAGGGCGTCTCGCCCGTCGGGACGTGCACGCCTACCCGGACGATATTTCCGCACCCGGCGCACACCCGGCGCAGGACGACCCGGTCGCGGATGAGGCCGATGCCGGCATCCAGGGAGATGGCGGCGTCCAGCGGCGTGCCCCGCTCGGCCAGGAGTTGCTCGAGGGCCTCGGCCTGGCCGATGCTGCGCGGGAAGCCGTCGAAAAGGAACGGCGCTCCGTTGCGCTTTGCGAGCCAGGCCCTCACGACTTCGACGACGAGCGCGTCGGGCGCGAGCCGGCCCTGGCTGGAAAAGGCGTCGGCTTCGAGGCCGAGCTTCGTCCCGGCGAGCTTCTGCTCGCGCAGGATGGCGCCGGGAGACGTGGGCTCGATGTGGTAGCCGGCCCGGATCAATTCGGCCTGGGTGCCTTTCCCGGCGGCGGGAGGACCGAGGAGGACGATCCGCGTTTTCAAGCGTTCCCCCTTAGTGGAGACGGTTCGCGACGTAAACGGCCATGCCGCTGACGAGCAGGATGGCGATGCCGGCAAAAGCCCAGATGAGCGTCCGCTGCTGCACGGCTTCGCCCCGGCCCGCGGGCGTCCGGTCGAATCGGCCCCGGAGGCGGCCCTTGCGCAGGAACCCGTCGTAATGGCGCTGGATGAGATACGTCTCGACCTGGCGCATGGTGTCGAGCATGACGCCGACGATGATGAGGAGGCTGGTGCCGCCAAAGAATTGCGCGGTGACGTTCGGGATGCCCATCTTCTGGATGAGCATCTGCGGCAGGATGGCGATGAAGGTAAGGAAGATCGCGCCCGCGAACGTGAGCCGCGTCATGGAGTTGTCGAGGAAATCCGCAGTCGGCTTGCCGGGCCTGCAACCGGGGATGTACCCGCCATATTTCTTGAGATCCTCCGCGATCTGGCCGGGCTGGAACTGGGTGGCGACCCAGAAATAGCTGAAGAAAAAGATCATGCCGCCATACAGGCAGTAGTGGAGCCACCCCTGCCCCATCATCGCCGCGATGCGGAGCGCGGAGGGCGAGTTCTTGAAGGCCATGGTGGCTATGGTGGTGGGAAAGATGAGGAGCGCCTGGGCGAAGATGATGGGCATGACGCCGGCGTAGTTGACCTTCAACGGCATGTACTGGGTCTGCCCGCCATAGACCTTGCGGCCGACGACGCGCTTCGCGTACTGGACGGTGACTTTCCGCTGCGCCTGCGTGACGCAGATGACGGAGGCGATGACAAGGACGAGAAAGGCCACCATGAAGACGAGCACGATGGGATTCACGGCGTTCGCCTGCCCTCCCGACGGAACGAACGTGCGCCAGGCCTGGACGAGGGCGGCGGGAAGCCGCGACACGATGCCGACGGTGATGATGAGCGAGATGCCGTTGCCGATGCCGCGATCGGTGATCTGGTCGCCGAGCCACATGAGGAACATGGTGCCCGCGGCGAGGGTGAGGACGGTCATGAGGCGGAAGGGCCAGCCGGGGCTGGCGACGAGCGGGACGCCCATCCGCGCGATGGTCTGCGAGATGCCCGCGAAGATCGGGTTCCGCGTCGGGTTCTCAAAGGAGAGCGCGAGAAGATAGCCTTGCAGGACGCACAGGATGAGCGTGGCGTAGCGCGTGTACTGCATGATCTTCTGGCGGCCGCCGTCTTCCTTGGCCAGCTTCGCGAGCTGCGGGATGACGGCGGTGAGGAGCTGCAGCATGATGGACGCGCTGATGTACGGCATGATGCCGAGCGAGAAGACGGCGCAGTTCTCGAGCGCGCCGCCGCTGAAGATGTTGAACAGCGCGGCGACACTGCCGCCGGTCTCCTTGTTCACCGCGGACATGAACCACTGGTGGATGACCGCCGAGTTGATGCCCGGGCAGGAGATGGCCGCGCCGATGCGGACGACGACGAGGATGGCGAGGGTGAAGAGGACGCGGTTCCGAAGTTCAGGAATCTTGAAGGTGTTCGAGAACGCGGAGATCATGGGGGGAGATTAGCCGCAGATGGACGCAGATTCAGACGAATAAATCGGCTTCACCCGAGTCTAGGCTTTGGCGGCCGCGGATGTAAGGACGACCGCGCCGCCGGCTTTCTCGATCTTCTCGCGGGCGGAGGCGCTGACCTTGTCGGCGGTGATGGAGAGTTTTTTGGCGAGGTCGCCGCCGCCGAGAATCTTGACGCCGTCGAACGTGCCGCGGATGAGGTTCTTCTCGCGCAGGCTCTTCTCGTCCACGGTCGCGCCCTCGTCGAAGATCGAGAGGGAGTCGAGGTTGACGATGGCGTACCGGGTCTTGAAGGCGGCGTTGTTGAACCCGCGCTTGGGCAGGCGGCGGATGAGGGGCATCTGCCCGCCTTCGAACCCGAGGCGGATGCTGCCTCCGGAACGGGCTTTCTGGCCTTTGTGGCCCTTGCCGCTGGTCTTGCCGTGGCCGGAGCTTTCGCCGCAGCCGAGGCGTTTCACCCGGTGCTTGGAGCCGGGCCGTGGTTTTAAGGTGTGGAGATTCATCTCTTAGGCTTTTTGCGCGAGGACGACTGCGCTGCCGCCCACGCCGTTGTTATGGCCGGTGGGAATGCCGCGCAGCTTGTAGATTTCATCCCGGTTCCGCAGGGCGCTCAACGCCTCGATGGTGGCCTTGACGACGTTCGCATGGTTGCTGGAGCCGAGCGATTTCGCGAGAACGTCGCGGATCCCCGCGGCTTCGACGACGGCGCGGACCCCGCCGCCGGCGATGACCCCGGTGCCGGGCGATGCGGGCCGGAGCAGGACGCGCCCTCCGCCGAACTCGCCGATGACCTCGTGCGGGATGGTGTTTTGATGGACGGCGACCTTCTTCATCGCTTTCTTCGCGGACTCGGATGCTTTGCGGATGGCCTCAGAGACTTCGTTTGCCTTGCCGAAGCCGCACCCGACGCTGCCCGCGCGGTTCCCGGTGACGATGAGCGCGCTGAAGCTGAAGCGCCGCCCGCCCTTCACCACTTTTGCGCAGCGGTTGATGAATACGACCTTCTCCGAGAGGTCGGATTTGGGCCCGTCCGAACGCGAGTCACGCCGATGCCGATTATCTGCCATAATATTAAAAGTCCAATCCAGACTCGCGGGCCGCGTCGGCCAGAGCCTTTACCTTGCCGTGATAGAGAAAGCCGCCGCGGTCGAATACGACTTTGCCGATGTTCTTCGCCTTGCTGCGCTCGGCGACGAGCGTGCCAATCTTCTTCGCGGTCTCCTGGTTCGCACGGGTGGCCTTGTTCGTGCGGAAGCTCTCTTCGGTGGTGTTGGCGGCGGCCAGGGTCTTCCCTTCGCTGTCGTCCACGACCTGCGCGTAGATGTTCTTGCCGGAGAAATGAACCGCGAGCCGGGGACGCTCGGGCGTGCCGCGCACCCGTTTGCGGATGCGCTGGTGGCGGACTTTGGTGGCGCTGAGAGTAGGCATAGGGAAACGGGACGTTACTGGACGGTCTTGCCTTCCTTGCGGGCGACCTTCTCGCCGGCATACCGGATGCCCTTGCCCTTATACGGCTCGGGCGGGTAATACCCGCGGATGTCGGCGGCGACCTGCCCGACGGTTTTCTTGTCGATGCCTTCGACCTTGATCTTGGTGTTGTCGGTGACGGTGACCTTGATCTCGGGCGGGATGGGGAAGAGGACGGGATGCGAGAAGCCGAGGCTGAGGTTCAGGTTTTTCCCCTGCACGGCGGCCTTGAAGCCGACGCCCTGGATTTCGAGATCCTTCGTGAAGCCATTGGAGACGCCGAGGACCATGTTCGCGATGAGGCTGCGGGAGAGGCCGTGCAACGCCTTGACCTGACGAGCCTCATCGGCGCGCGCGACGTGGATGTGGTTCTCCTTGAGCGAGGCGCTGATGCGCTTCGGGAGCGTCCATGCCAGCTTGCCCTTGGGCCCTTCGACGCTCACGGCTCCTTCGCCGGTGACGGAGAACTTCACCTTCGGGGGAAGGTCGATGATTTTATTTCCGATCCTGGACATAACAATTTACCAGACGTAGGCGAGGAGCTCGCCGCCGACGTTCTGTTTCCTGGCCTGGCGGCCGGTGAGGAGGCCCTTCGGGGTGGATAAAATGGAGATGCCCATGCCGCCGAGAACGCGCGGAACCTCGGTGGCGCCGACGTATTTGCGGAGCCCGGGACGGCTGACGCGCTTGAGCCCGGCGATGACGGGAGCCCGGTTGATGATCTTGTTCTTGATCTTGATCTGCGGGACGACGCCGGTGGTGTCGAGCTCGTACGAGGCGATGTAACCCTCATCCTGAAGGATGCGGACGATATCGGCCTTGATGCGCGAATAGGGAACGTTGATGTCAACCTTCGCCGCGCGGCTGGCGTTGCGGATGCGGGTGAGAAGGTCGGCGATGGGGTCGGTTAAGGCGCTCATGGGAGATTAGGATTTGGCGGCCGCGCTCTGCGCGGCCTCGGCGGAGGCTTTGGCCTCGGCGGCTTTCGCGGCTTCGGCCAGTTTCAGTTTGTCGCTGAACGGCATGCCGAGTTCGCTCAGGAGGGACTTGGCCTCTTCGTTTGTCCGCGCCGAAGTGACGATGGTGACGTCGAACCCGATATTGCGTTTGATCTTGTCGAGCTCCACCTCGGGGAAGATGGATTGATCCGAGACGCCGAGGGTGTAATTGCCGTTCCCGTCGAACGATTTCGGGGAGACCCCGCGGAAATCGCGGATGCGCGGGAGGCCGGCCTTGATGAGGCGTTCGAGAAATTCATACATGCGCGCCCCGCGGAGGGTGGCCTTCGCGCCGATGGCCTGGTCCTTGCGCAGCTTGAAGTTGGAGATGCTCTTCTTGGCGCGCGTCTCGGCGGGCTTCTGCCCCGTGATCATGCCGATCTCCTGCTTGGCGTCCTCGAGGGCCTGCTTGACATCCGTGCTGGAGCCGATGCAGGCGTTGATGACGACCTTTTCCACGCGCGGGACCTGGTGGAGGTTCTTGTACCCGTGCTTTTCCTTGAGCGCGGGGACGACGCGTTCCCTGTATTCTTTAAGAAGTTCAACCATGACTCGTTTTTCGGCCGGGCTCTCGCCGGGCTAGGCTTTTTCAGCCTTCTTTTTCTTTTCCTTCTTGCCGGCGCGTTTGTCGGCTTTCGGGGCCTTCTTTTCGGGCTTCTCGACAATCTTCACGTTCGAGATGTGGATGGGCCCTTCGCGCTGGATAATGCCGCCCTGTTCGTCCTGCGTCTTGCGCTGGTGCTTCTTGATCATGCGCACGCCCTCGACCAACACCTGGTTCTTCCGCGCGAGGACATGCAGCACCTTGCCGGTGGCGCCCCGGTGGTTGCCGGAGAGGACGATGACGTCGTCGCCCTTTTTGACGTGGGATTTTATCCGGTTCATAGAACCTCGGGAGCGAGCGAGACGATTTTCATGAAGTTGCGCTCGCGCAGTTCGCGGGCGACGGGGCCGAAGATGCGGGTGCCGCGCGGATTCAAATCCTTGTCGATGATGACGATGGCGTTGTTGTCGAACCGGAGGTACGAGCCGTCGTTGCGCTTGATCGGCTTGCGGGTGCGGACGACGACCGCGCGGACGACTTCGCCCTTCTTCACGGTGCCGCCGGCGGAAGCTTCCTTCACGTTCGCGGTGATGACGTCCCCTATGTGGGCATGCCGGGTGGCCTTGCCGATGACGCCGATCATGGTGGCCATGCGAGCGCCGGAATTATCGGCCACGTCACATCTGGAGCGAATCTGGAGCATAAAAAAAGAGGGGCTAAGGATAGACCTAATGCTTGACGATTTCAACCACGCGCCAGCGCTTTAGTTTGCTGATGGGGCGGGTTTCCATGATGCGGACGGTGTCTCCGACCTTCGCTGAGTCGTCCTCGTCGTGCGCGTAAAATTTCTTCACCTGCTTGACGATCTTCCCGAAACGGGCGTGCGGGACGCGTGTGACGGATTCGACGATGGCCGTCTTGGCCATGGCATGGGAGACAACCTGGCCGACACGGGTCTTGCGAAGGCCGCGGGTCTTGGCTTCGGCGGGGGCTTCGGTGGTGGCCGGTGCGGTGGCTTCGCTCATTTCGTCTCCTTGGCGGCGGGTGCAGCCTTGCGGATGGTCAGCGTGGTTTCGATGCGGGCGACTTCCTTGCGGATCTCGCGGAAGCGGCTCGGCCGTTCGAGCTGGCCGCTCTGCTGCTGCAGACGGAGATGGAACCCCTCCTGGCGCAGGTCGCGCTTGCGCGAGGCGAGCTCATCCACGCTCAATTCCTTGATCTCTTTCATTTTCATAAAGCTAGGCTGCGAGGTGGTGCCTCGTGATGAATTTGGTCCGGATCGGGAGCTTGGTCGCGGCGAGCCGGAGCGACTCGCGGGCGACGGACTCCGAGATGCCGTCCAACTCGAACAGGATGTTCCCGGGCCGGACGGTCGCGACCCAATACTCGGGCGCGCCTTTGCCCTTGCCCATGCGGGTTTCCGGCGGGCGGCCGGTGACTGATTTGTCCGGGAAAATGCGAATCCAGAGCTTGCCCTTGCGCTTCATGTTGCGGGTGAGGGCGACGCGGGCGGCCTCGATCTGCGTGTTGGTGATCCAGGCGCGTTCGAGGGTCTGCAGGCCGAATTCGCCGAAGTCGATCCGGATATTGCGCGACGCAAAGCCCTTGCGGCTGCCGCGCTGCGACTTCCGGTACTTCACTCTTTTGGGCATTAACGGCATGGCGGTATCTCCGGAAAAAGGTGAACTAAGCTTCCGGCGGGCTCGGCGGGGGCTGGTTCTTCTCCTCGACGGGCGTTTCCTCGGGTTTACAGATCCAGCATTTGACGCCGATCTTGCCGTAAACGGTGTTCGCTTCGGCAAAGCCGTAATCGATCGGGATGCGCAGGGTGTGCAGGGGGACTTTGCCCTCGCGGTAGCCCTCGGCCCTGGAAATCTCCGCGCCGCCCAGGCGGCCGGCGGAGCGAATCTTGATGCCTTGCGCCCCGAAATCCATGGTGGTCTGCACGGCCTTTTTCATGGCGCGGCGGAACGAGATGCGGCGCTCGATCTGGAGCGAGACGTTCTCGGCGACGAGCTGCGCGTCGAGCTCCGGGGTCTTGATTTCCTGGATGTCGATCTTGACCTGTTTGCCGGCGGACATCTTGCCGATCTCCTCGGTCATCTTCTCGATCTCGGCGCCTTTGCGGCCGATGACGATGCCGGGCCGCGCGGTGAAGATGGTGACGCGGATGCTGTTCCACGCGCGCTCGATGACGATCTTGGAGACGGCTGCGAGCTGGAGCTTCTTCTTCACGTAACGGCGGATCTTCAGGTCGGCATGCAGAAACTCGGGCAGCTCCTTCGGAAGCGCGAACCACTTCGAACGCCAGTCGCGGTTCAACGCGAGCCGGAAGCCAATCGGATTAACTTTTTGACCCATGATCTTTTATTTTTCGGTTTCTGCGGGGGCGGGCGCGGGCGCGGCGGCCTCAGGCTCAGGGTTGGCCGCGTGCGCCTTGCGAGGCGCGCCTTTTTTGCCGGACGCGCCGCGTTTCCTGGCCTTGGTGGCCTGGCGGCGGGATTCGCGCGTCTCGATCTTGATCTCATCCGTGAGGATGATGCGGATATGGCTCGTCCGTTTCCGGATGGGGCCGGCGCTTCCGCGCGCCTTGGGCTGGGAACGCTTGGAGGTGGGCCCTTCGCCGATGGTGGCTTCCTTGACGACGAGGAGATCGGCCCGCAGGTCCGAGTTATTCTCGGCGTTCGCGATGGCGCTCTTCAACGTCTTCTCGACCATGCCGGCGGCTTTCTTGGTGCTGAACCGGACGATGTCCAGCGCGGCGGCGACGGGCAGGCCCTGGATGGCCCGGGTGACATCCCTGGCCTTGAAGGCGGAAATGCGCGCGTATTTGTAGGTGGATATGATCTGCATTGGAAGTGGGTTACCGGGCGTCCACCCGGAGGCGGTCGCCGACTTTGATTTTTTCCCGGGCCGCCAGATCCTGGATGACCGCGCCGGCGATCTTCTCGCGGACATCGACGACCCGCACCAGGCCGATGCGATCCTCGCCGCGCCAGACCTGAAAAGGCATGCCGATCTTCACGCCCTGGTTCGCGCCGAGATTCGCCACGACGAGCGCGAACTCCTCCTTGACGCTGATGACCATGCCGTCCATGAGGGTAGCCGCGGCCGGCGGGGCCTCGACGGCGCGCATCCTGACCCCGAGAAGTTCGTTGGCCGAGCGCATCTCTTTCTCGACTCCGGCGCGCGCGTCGGCGTCGGTGGTGACGGCGGTCTTCACGAAACGGACGATGGCTTCGGTGAGGCGAAGCACCTGGTCGGAGAGCTGCACCTTTTCCTCTTCGAGGACGCGCATGTCGCTGACGGCTTTGAGGAGGCGCTGTTCCAGCTTGTCCTTGTCGCCGCCCGCATCGAGCCCGAGCGCTTCCATACGCAGCTTCAGGGCTCCGCACTCGCGGCGGAAAACCTCGGCCTCGCTGTTGGAGACCGCCAGGCTGTCGGTGAGGGTCTTTATCGACCCCTGAGAAGCAGCGAGCTGCTTTTTGAGGTCGATGTTCTCCGCGGTGACGGCGTCCAGGGTCATCTTGGCCTCGGTGTACTCGATATCGAGGTCGCCCGAGTCCTTCGCCAGCGGGAAAGGCTTCTCTCGAGACTGATCGTCGCGCTCGCCGGGGAGGACGTGGACGCGCCGCCGGCCTGCCGGGCGGAGAGCGCGGACTGCTGGGCGAGGATTTGCGAGGTGATGTTAAAGCCGATCATGAGGACAATGAGCCGGAAAACGCGAGCGGACGCTGCAATCCCGGCTGTGGAGCGCATAGTTCCTATTTGGTCACTTTTGCGGTATGCGAACCGTGCTTCTTGAAGACGCGGGTGGGGGAAAATTCGCCGAGCTTGTGGCCGACCATGTTCTCGGTGACGAAGACGGAATTGAAAATCTTGCCGTTGTGCACCAGGAAAGTGTGGCCGACGAAATCGGGCGTGACGGTGGACCGGCGCGACCAGGTCTTGATCGGTTTCTTGGCTCCGGACTCGACCTGCTTGTCGATCTTCCGGAGGAGGTGCATGTCCACAAACGGACCCTTTTTTAGCGATCTGCCCATACGAGTTCCTGGCTACTTCTTGGCTTTCCGGCGGGCAACGATGAAACGGTTGCTCGGCTTGTGCTTCCTGCGCGTCTTGAATCCTTTGGCGAGCTGGCCCCACGGACTGACGGGGTGGTGACGGCCGCCGCCGCCCTTGCTCTTGCCCTGGCCGCCGCCCATGGGGTGGTCAACCGGGTTCATGACCATGCCGCGGACATGCGGGCGGCGCCCGAGCCAGCGGGTCCGGCCGGCCTTGCCGCTGACGACGTTCATGTGGTCGATATTTCCGACCTGGCCGATGGTGGCGTAGGCGTCCTCGTTGATCCGCCGGATCTCGCCCGACGGCAGCTTGACGAGGGCGTAACCGGCCTCGCGGTTATTAAGAATGGCTTGCTGGCCCGCGCCGCGCGCTATCTTCGCGCCGCGCCCGGGCACGAGCTCGATGTTATGGATGGCGGTGCCGAGCGGGATGGACTTCAACGGCAGGGCGTTGCCGATCTCGGGCGGAGCAGTATCGCCGGAGGAGACTTTCGCGCCGACTTCCAGGCCCGCGGGGGCGATGATGTAAGCCTTCTCGCCGTCCGGATAGGAGATGAGCGCGATGCGGGCCGTGCGATTCGGGTCGTACTCGATGGCGACGACTTCGGCTTCGACGCCGCGCTTCTTGCGCTTGAAATCGACGATGCGGTATTTCTGCTTGTGCCCGCCGCCGATGTGGCGCGAGGTGAGCCGGCCATAATGGTTGCGGCCGCCGGTCTTCTTGAGGGTCTCGACGAGCTTCTTCTCGGGCTTCGCCTTGGTGATCTCGTCGAACTTCGGCAGCGTCTTGAAACGCAGCACCGGGGTGAGGGGTCGGAAAGTCTTGAGGGCCATATTCGGTTACGGTTTACGCAGTGGACGCGGCTTACGCGAACTCGATCTTCTCGCCTTCCTTGAGGGTGACGATGGCCTTCTTCCAATGGGCGCGACGGCCCTCGCCGCTGGCGTGGCGCTTGTCGCGCTTCTTCTTGCCGGCGTAGTTGCAGGTGTTCACGTGGACGACCTTCTTCTTGAAGAGAAACTCGATGGCGTTCTTGATCTGGAGCTTGTTCGCGCGGGGGCTGACCTTGAAGACATACTTGTTGAACTTCTCGGAAAGGAGCGTGCTTTTCTCCGTGAGGCGCGCGGTCTGGATGAGGTCGAAGGGTTCGTTCATTTGACGGAAATCCTTTCGGCGAGCTGCGAGAGGCCCTGGTCGGTGATGACGACCTTTTTAAACGCCAGGAGGTGCTCGGTATTCACTTCGCGCGCGGTCATCAGGAGGGCGGGCTGGACGTTGCGCGCAGCCCGGTAGGTCTTTTCCTCGAATGCGTCGGAGACGATGAGGACTTTTTTCTCGTCGGTCTGCTCCTTGAGCAGGGAGATGAAGGCCTTGGTCTTTGCCTCGACGACGGCGAACGCGGGGACGACGAGGACATCGCCGGCGGCGATGCGGGCCGTGAGCGCCTTGCTGAGGGCGAGGCGGCGCGTGGACTTCGAGACTTTCTTCGAGTAGTCGCGGGGATGCGGCCCGAACGCGACGCCGCCTCCGACCCAGACGGGGGAGGACGCGTAGCCGGCCCGGGCGCGGCCCGTGCCTTTCTGGCGCCACGGTTTGCGGCCGGAGAGATTGACGGTGGCCTTCGTCTTGGTGCTGGCGGTGCCGCTGCGGCGGTTCGGCCTGGAGGGCGACGACCACATCGTGCACGGCCTGGGTGCCCCTGCCGCCCTCGACGAGCTCGAGCTTCGCTTCCTTGGCGGCTTCGATGGTTAAAACCTTTGCGCTCATAAAGATCAGGCGGTTGCGGCGGCGGGCGCGGGGTGCTTGCGCGCGGGGCGGACGACGACGTAGCTCCCCTTCGGGCCGGGAACGGCGCCGGTGACGAGGAGAATGTTGTCGGCCTCGCGGACCTGGAGAATCTTGAGGTTCTGGACGGTGACTTTCTCGTCGCCCATGTGGCCGGGCATGCCCATGTTCTTCCAGACGCGGCCCGGGGTGGAGCGGTTGCCGATGGCGCCGTTGCGGCGGTGCATCATGGAGCCGTGGGACATTCCCTGCCCGTCGAAATTATGTTTCTTGATGACGCCCTGGAAGCCCTTGCCCTTGGACTGGCCGATGACGTCCACGAACTGGCCCGCGCTGAAAACGGTGACCTTGAGGTTGATGTCCTCGGCGGCCGTGTCCCCGGGCAGCCGGAACTCGGTGATGCGCTTCTTGGGCTCGGACCCGGCCTTGCCGAAATGGCCGAGCATGGCCTTGCTGACGCGCGATTCCTTCTGCACATCGAACCCGACCTGGACGCCGGAATAGCCGTTCCGTTCCTGCGTCTTGAGCTGGAGGAGCGCGTTGCCGCCCGCCTCGATGACGGTGACGGCGGTGGCTTTCCCCTTCTCGTCATAGACGCGGGTCATGCCGACTTTTTTTCCCAGGAGTCCGAGCGTGTTCATGCGTTAAATCTTGATGGTGATGTCCACGCCGGCGGGGAGATTGAGCTTCTTCAGTTCGTCCACCGTCTTGGCGGTCGGCTCGATGATGTCGAGCAGCCGCTTGTGGGTGCGAATCTCGAACTGTTCCATGGACTTCTTGTCCACGTGCGGGGAGCGGTTCACCGTGAATTTCTCGATCCGCGTCGGAAGCGGGATGGGGCCGGCCACCTTCGCGCCGGTCCGCTTGGCGGTCTCGACGATCTCGGCCGAGGATTGGTCGAGCATCCGGAAGTCGAAGGCTTTGAGTCGAATGCGAATGCGCTGGCCGGTGGTCATAGTGCTAGGACTTCTTTTGGTCGAGGACGGCCGCGAGGACTTGGGCGGGCACCTGCTCGAAATGGGACGGGGTCATCGAGTAGGCGGCGCGGCCCTTGGAAAGCGAGCGGATGGCGGTGGCGTAGCCGAACATCTCTGCGAGGGGCACCTCGGCGTTGACGATGGTGGAGACATCCTTGGTCTCGATGCTCATGATCTTGCCGCGGCGGCGGTTGAGATCGCCCAGAATGTCGCCTTGGTATTCGTCGGGCGTGAGGCACTCCACCTTCATGATCGGCTCAAGAAGGATGGCTTTTGCCTTCTTGAAGCCGTCTTTCATGGCGAAGATGGCCGCGAGCTTGAACGCGAGTTCGTTGGAATCGACATCATGATACGAGCCGTCGATGATCTCCACGGTGACGTCGATGACCGGGTAGCCGCCGACGATGCCGTTTAGGACGGCCTCTTCGATCCCCTTCTTGCACGCGGGGATGTATTCCTTCGGGATGTTGCCGCCGACGACCTTGTTCTCGATAACGAGGCCCTTGCCGCGCTCGTTCGGGGCCACGGTGACGATGACATGGCCGTACTGGCCGCGCCCGCCCGATTGCTTGATGAGCTTGCCTTCGCCGGTGGCGGAGGCGGTGATGGTCTCGCGGTAGGCGATCTGCGGTTTGCCGGAGTTCGCGTCCACCTTGAACTCGCGGAACATGCGGTCGCGGATGATGTCGAGGTGGAGCTCGCCCATGCCCGCGATGATGGTCTGGCCGGTGTCGATATTCGTGAAGACGCGGAAAGTGGGGTCTTCCTCGGCGAGGCGCTGGAGGGCCATGGACATCTTTTCCTGGTCGAGCTTGGTCTTGGGCTCGATGGCCATGGAGATGACGGGGTCCGGGAAGGACGGCGGCTCCAGCAGGATGTCGTAATCCTCGGCGCAAAGGGTATCACCCGTGGTGATGTTCTTGATGCCAACGATGGCCGCGATGTCGCCCGAATAGCAGGTGTCGATGTCCTCGCGCTTGTCGGCCTGAATCTGGATGAGGCGGCTGATGCGCTCGCGCTTGTTCGTGCGGGGGTTGTAAACCGTGTCGCCCTTGGAGAGGGTGCCGGAATAGACACGGAAGAAGACGAGTTTGCCGACGAAGGGGTCGCTCCAGAGCTTGAACGCGAGCGAACAGAATTTGCCGTTGTCATCCGTGGGGGCCATGATCGCCTCGCCGTTATCGGGGTTCGTGCCGACGGCGGGCGGGATGTCGAGCGGGCCCGGGAGGTAATCGACCACGGCATCCACGAGATACTGGACGCCCTTGTTCTTGAGGGCGGTGCCCGCGACGACGGGGACGAACTTGTTCGCGATGGTCTGGCGGCGGATGCCGGCCTTGAGCTGTTCGGCGCTGATCGGCTTTTCCTCGAGGAAGAGCATCCCGACTTCATCGTCGAGGTCGGCGATGACGGAGACGAGGTCCGCGTAGGCTTTGTCCATGGCCGCCACTTCGGACTCCGGCACTTCGGTCACGTCGTAGGTGGAACCCTGGTCGTCGCTGTCTTTATAGATGACGGCCTTGCGGTTGATGATGTCGATCTGGCCCTTGAAATAGTCCTCTTTGCCAAACGGGAGAAGGATGGGCCAGGCGTTCGCGCCGAGCTTCTTGCGCATGTCGTCGATGGCGTTCGCGAAGTTCGCGCCGACACGGTCCATCTTGTTGACGAAGGCGATGCGCGGGACTTTATACTTGTTGGCCTGGCGCCAGACGGTCTCGGACTGGGGCTGGACGCCGGCGACAGCATCGAACACGGCGATGGCGCCATCCAGGACGCGCAGGGAACGCTCGACCTCGGCGGTAAAATCGACGTGGCCGGGAGTGTCGATGATGTTGATCCGCATCTTGATGCCTTCAAAGGCCTTATAGACGCCCTGCTCGGCCCGCTGCATCCAGGAACAGGTGGTGGCGGCGGCGGTGATGGTGATGCCGCGCTCGCGCTCCTGCTCCATCCAGTCGGTGACTGTGGTGCCGTCGTGCACCTCGCCGATCTTGTGGATCATGCCCGTGTAGAAAAGGATGCGCTCGGTGAGGGTCGTCTTGCCCGCGTCGATGTGCGCCGCGATGCCGATGTTCCGGGTGCGCTCCATGGGGAAAGCGCGTTTGGGAGAATTCGGATTCACGGCGGCAGGTTTGGTTTCGAGGGCGGCGGACATGGCAATTCAGGCTGTTACCACCTGAAATGGGCAAAGGCGCGGTTGGCCTGGGCCATCTTGTGGGTGTCGTCGCGCTTCTTGATGGCGCTGCCCTGGCCGGCTGCGGCGTCCTTCAGCTCGCCCGCGAGCGCGTCCATCATGGGGACGTTCTTGCGGGAGTGGGCGTAGTTGACGATCCAGCGCATGGCGAGGGAAATCTGGCGGGAGGAAGGGACTTCCATCGGCACCTGGTAGGTGGCGCCACCGACGCGGCGCGACTTGACTTCGAGCCGCGGTTTGACGTTGTCCAGGGCCTTGTGGAGCGTTTCGAGGGGATCGACGATGTCGGTGCCCTGACGGGATTTCTCGATCGCCGTATAGACGATCCGCTCGGCGAGCGATTTCTTGCCGTCCTGCATGACGGTGCTGATCAACTGCGCGACGACGGGGCTGCCGTAACGGCCATCGACCTTCGCGATCTTCTTATAGACTTTTCTTCGCCGGGACATTTGGGAGTTCCTCTATTTCTTTTTCTTGCCCGCGGCCGCCGCGGCTTCGGCGCCGGCCTTCGGACGCTTCGCACCGTATTTGGAACGGCTGCGGCGCCTGCCGTCCACCCCGAGGCTGTCGAGGGTGCCTCTTACTATATGGTAGCGGACGCCGGGGAGATCTTTGACGCGGCCCCCGCGAACGAGGACGATGGAGTGTTCCTGGAGGTTATGGCCTTCGCCGGGGATGTAGGCGATGACTTCCTGGCCGTTCGTGAGCCGGACCTTCGCCACTTTGCGCAACGCCGAGTTCGGCTTCTTGGGCGTGCGCGTCATGACCTGGACGCATACCCCGCGCCGTTGAGGGCAATTCTCGAGCGCCGGTGATTTTGATTTCACCGTCACTTTTCGGCGTCCCTTTCGGACGAGCTGGTTGATCGTCGGCATTAAAGATTCAGTTTAAAAAATTAAAGTTTTCGGCGGCGTTCGTCTCTCCCATTGCGTCCCGTCCCTTCCGCTTTCGGGGGACTAAAAACCCGCTCCGGCAGGCATCTGGCCGCAGGATGCGGGGAGGCGAACTATAGGAACATCCAGAGTTCGCGCAAGTTTATTTTTACAGAAACGCCCCGTGGCGCGTGAATAATATTCCTAATCCCGAATGTTTCCGCGCGCAAGAACGGGAATTTTTGCGAAAGATGGGGCGCGCGGTGTTTACGGCCGACGTTTTTCCCATGTTCGAGTTGTTGAAGCAGGATTCCGGTTCCAAGGCCCGCAGGGGGCGGCTGACGACTCCGCACGGGGTGATCGAGACGCCCGTCTTCATGCCGGTGGGAACGCAGGGGAGCGTGAAGGCGATGAGCCCGCGCGAGCTGAGGGAAGTGGGCGCGCAGATCATCCTCGGGAACAGCTATCACCTCTTCGTCCGGCCGGGGATGGAGATACTCCGCGGGTTCGGCGGGCTGCATCGGTTCATGGCTTGGGACGGGCCGCTTCTCACGGACAGCGGCGGCTACCAGGTCTTCTCGCTGGCGCGGCTGCGGAAGATCACCGAAGAGGGCGTGCATTTTCAGAATCATCTCGACGGCGCGCCGTGCTTCATCGGGCCGGAGACGGCGATGGAAATCCAGGCAACGCTCGGGTCGGACATCGCCATGGCGTTCGACGAGTGCCCGCCGTTCCCCTGTGAACGCGAGTATGCGGCGGCGAGCCTGGAAAGGACGCTGCGCTGGGCGCGGCGATGCAAGGACTGGAGCGGACGCGCGGAGCATCCGGGCCAGATGCTTTTCGGGATCGTGCAAGGGTCGGTGTTTGCCGACCTGCGCCGCGCGAGCGCGGAGGCGCTGACGGCGATGGACTTCGAAGGCTACGCGGTGGGCGGGGTGAGCGTGGGCGAGCCGGAAAGCGAGATGATGCTCGCGGTCGAACACAGCGAGCCGTGGCTGCCGGCGGAAAAGCCGCGCTACGCGATGGGCCTGGGGACGCCGCCGCAACTGGTGGAGCTGGTCGCGCGGGGCATCGATATGTTCGACTGTGTGCTGCCGACGCGCCTCGCGCGGAACGGGACGGCATTCACCGAAGCCGGGACCATCAACCTGAAAAACAGCCCCTACGCGGACGACCAGGGGCCGATCGAAGAGGGTTGCCGGTGCCCGGCGTGCGCGGATTTCAGCCGGGGATACATCCGGCACCTGATCAAGCTGGAAGAGATACTCGGGCTGCGGCTGGTGACGCTGCACAACCTGCATTTCTATATAAACCTCATGGCCCGCATTCGCGCGGCCATCGAGGAAGGGACGTTCGGAGCGTTCCGGAAGCAATTCGTCGCGGGCTACGAGCCGAGGACGGAGACGCCGTCGGGTACTGCGTAGAGGGTCAAGGCTCCCTCCCACCCGAGGCCAGCGCGGGGCGGTGGCAGGCGAGGGCGAGGGCCGCGCCGAGGACGGGCGTCCACCAGAGGAAGTAGTTGCGGTGGTCGATCTTGCCCGTGGCCAGGAATACCGTGGCGAGCAACGCGGCGCTGCTCACCAGCGAGGCGCGGCTGCGCGGGCCGGTGTAATAGGAATGGAGGACGACGCCGAGCAGGACGAGCGCAGCCGCCGTCACAAATGGCTGGAGCCACCCGGGCAGGAAATAGGCGAGCCCGGTCGTGTCGCCGGGCCGGTGCAGGTTGAAGAGGACGAGGTTTGCAATCATCTCCTTCGGGGCGCGTATGAAATCGGGCAGGAAGGTCGAGAGCCCGAGCGCACCGCCTGCGGCGAACGGCAGGAGCCGAACGGTGGCGGGCAGGAGGAGCAGGTAGAGCGCTCCCGGCAGCGGCTTGCACGCGAGAGACAGCCCCACGGCGGCCCCGCAGAGGAAAGCGTCCCGGCGCGCGGCGAAATGCAGCGCGGCCATCGCGAAAACCGTCGGGAGCAGATCGTTCACGCCTTGCGAGAAGAGTTCGAAATACGCGAAGCGCGGGATGAGGACGAAGAAGAACGCAGCCGCGGCGGCCAGCGGCGCGGCGGCGAAACCCCCGAGGGCGTCGGCGGCGAGCAGCGCAGCCAGCGGCGCCGCGATGAGCAGGAGCACTGCGTTCCCGTAATAGAGCCCGCGCGGATACTGGAACGCATGGAGGAAGAACGAGTAATAGAGCGGGGTGACGGGGCCGTATTTATAGCCCTGGAAGAAGTGGAAGCCCGTCCCGTCATCGGGCAGTTCATCCTGCTGGTCGATGGGCGTGGCGTAGATGGAAACCCCGGCGTCCCTCGCCAGGACGGCAAACCGGGTGGTGTAGCCGATGTCGTCCGGGTCGGAACCGAAATCGCCCATGTCCCTCAATCCCAGGGCCAGCCTCGCGAGGCCGAGCGCGACCATGATCGCGACCCAGGCGCGCCGCTGCGGAATCGGCGGAGGCGGCCAGCGCCGAAGCGCAAAAAGAGCCCATGCGATGGTGGCGAGCCCCGCGGCGCGCATCGCGCCCATATGCCAGTCGGCGAGATCGACGAACGTGATGGCGATCACATACGCCGCGAGAGGGAGGAACGCGCGGGTGGCGCTCTCAACGAACCGGAGCAGGGATTTGTTCAAGGGCCGGCATTATCCGCGAACCCGCGAGGTTTTCCAACACGGGAAAGGATGCTAGGCTGCGGGCCATGCGGTTTAAGACTTACACAGGCGGGATTTTCGACACGAACAGCTATCTTATAGAGAATGGCGGGCGCCCGGTACTCATCGACGCGCCGAAAGGGTGCGCCGCATGGCTGAAGGCGGAGGGCCTGCGCGTGGCGATGCTCCTCATCACCCACGGCCACATCGACCACGTCCAGGACGCGGCGGAGGTGAAGCGCGACCACGGCTGCACGGTGGGTTACCACCCGGCCGGGACGCGGATGCTGACGGAGAAAAACTTCCTGCGGAATTTCGGATTCGACTTCGAGGTGGACCCGGTTCCGGCGGATTTCCCGATCACCGAGACGCCGTCGCAACTCTTCGAAGGGATCGATTTTCAGGTGCTCGAAGTGCCGGGGCACTGCCCGGGGAGCGTCTGTTTTTTTTCAAAGGCGGAGCGGGTGCTTTTCGGCGGAGATGTGCTCTTCGCGGGAGCAGTGGGGAGATGGGATCTCCCGGGCGGGGACGGGCCGTTGCTGATATCCGGCATCAAGGCGAAGGTGCTGCCGCTGGGAGATGATGTGACGGTTTACTCGGGGCACGGGCCTCCGACGACGATCGGCCGGGAACGGGTGTCGAACCCGTATGTGGTGGGCGGCTGACGTTTTACATCCGCGCGGGGGCCTGGATGCCCAGAAGGCCCAGGCCCTTTTCGAGCACGCGACCGGTCACTTCGCACAACGCGAGGCGCGTGTGCCGCGTCACCCCCTCCGACTTCAACACCGGGCACGCTTCGTAGAAAGTGTGAAAGGTATTCGCCAGTTCGTAGAGGTAATTGGCGAGCAGGTTGGGCCGAAAATCGTTGAGAACCTGGGGCAGGGTCTCGCCGAACTGGAACAGCTTTTTCGCAAGGGAGAGCTCGGCCGGGTCGGCCAGCTCGTACCCGGCGGCCGCTTCGTCCACCGGGCCGCTCGCTTCCAGCTTCCGGAAGATGGAGCGGATGCGCACATACGCATTCTGAAGGTAGGGTGCGGTGTTGCCCTGGAAGGAGAGCATCCTTTCCCACGAGAAGGTGTAGTCGGTCATCCTGTATTGGGAGAGCTCGGCGTATTTGATGGCGCCGATGCCGATGGCGCGCGCGATCTCCTCCCTCTCGGCGGCCGGCAGCTCCGGGTTCTTTTCCGCGACGATCCGCAGCGCCCGCTCGCACGCTTCGAGCAGCAGGTCGCGCAGCGGGACGTTGTCGCCCGAACGCGTCTTCATGAGCTTGCGATCCTCGCCGAGGATGCTGCCGAACGGGATGTGCCGCGCGGCGCAGGGGGTGCCAATCTTCGCGACGGCGGCGAAGAGCTGTTTGAAGTGGAGCTGCTGGGGTGCGCCGACCACGTACCAGAGGACATCGCGCCGTAACGTGCCGACCCGGTACTCGATGGTCGCCAGGTCGGTCGTCGCGTAGAGAAACCCACCGTCGCTCTTGCGGATGAGGCACGGGTCGTCCTTCAACGCGGGGTCGTCCGGGAAGAAAATGCAGACGGCGCCCTGGCTGACCTCGGCGACCCCCGCGGCGAGGAGGCGTTCGACGAGCGGGCCCAGGGCATCATTGTAAAAGCTCTCGCCGAGCCAGTAGTCGAACCGGATTCCGAGCAGGCCGTAGATTTCCTCGAACGAGCCCTTGGACCAATCGACGCAGCTCCTCCAGAGCGCGGCATTCTCCGGGTCGCCGCGCTGGAGCTTTACAAGTTCATCGCGGCACGCTTGCAGGATGGCGGGATCCCCCGCGGCGAGTGAATCGACCTTCCGGTACAGGCCGACGAGCTCCGAAACCGGGTCGGCGGCGAGCGCGGCGGCATCCTCGAAATGCTTGAGGCCGTAGATGATCTTGCCGAACTGCGTGCCCCAATCCCCCACGTGATTGTCGGTGACCACGTCGTGCCCGAGGAAGCGGGCCACGCGGGTGAGCGCATCCCCCAGGATCGTGCCGCGGATGTGGCCGACGTGCATCGGCTTGGCGATGTTCGGGCTGCTGAAGTCGATGAGGAGTTTCCACGGCTCGGCGGCAAGCGGCGTCCCCAGCCGCGGATCGCCCGCGAGCCGCGCGAACTGCACGGAGAGAAAATCGGGCCGCAGGCGAAAGTTGATGAACCCGGCACCGGCGATGTCCGGAGGTTCGGAAATGTCCGCCACGTCGAGGCGCGACAGAAGTTCCGCCGCGACCTGACGCGGGTTGGCGCGCCGGCTTTTTGCGAGCAGCATGGCCGCGTTCGTCTGGTAGTCGCCAAACCGCGTGTCGGTGGCTACGGCGACCTCGGGCGTAAACCCCGGGACATCGCCAACGGCCGTTCGGAGTCTCTCTTCCAGGAGAGCTAGCAGGGTCTGCATGCTGCGCCCGGCCTGGCTCTACGCTTTGCCGGGAGGGGAATCCTGAAAGATGGCGAGGATCTCCGTGGCGTCCTTGGCGGCGGCGAGCCGGTCGCGGACGCTGCGGTCGTTCAGGAACTTGGCGATGGCGGCCAGGGTGCGGAGATGGGTCTGAAACTGGTCCTTCGGGACGATGAAGAGGACGATGAACTTGACCGGCGCGTTATCCAGCGAGTCGAACTCGATGCCGGCGGTGGATCTGCCGAAGGCGGCGACGACCTCCGAGACACGGTCCGAGGAAGCGTGCGGGATGGCGATGCCGAAGCCGATGCCGGTGCTCATCGTCTCCTCGCGGGCGCGCAGCGCGGCGAGGATGGTGTCGCGATCCGGCGCCTTGACCTTGCCGACCCCGAGCAGAACGTCGATCAGTTCGACGATGGCCGACCACCGCTCGGTCGCCTTCATTTCAGGAACGATCTGGTTTACGGACAATAAGTTTCCCAAAGTCATGGCGCTTGCCTCGTGGCGTTGGCGAATGTAGCGATGCCGCTTACTTTGACAAGCGTGATTTGCGCGGGCGGCCCCCTGCAAATTTAATGGCGGGGCGGCGGCGAGTTGCTATAACTCAGCCAGATGAAGATCCTGATGGCGAGCAGTGAGATGGCCCCGCTGGCGCGTTCCGGCGGGCTGGGAGACGTGCTCGAGGCGCTGCCCGCGGAGCTGAACAAACTGGGGCACGAGGTGAGCGTGGCGCTGCCGTTCTACCGCGGCATCCGGGAGAACGCTGCGCTGGAAATCAAGAGCACCGGCGTGGAGGTGACGATCCAGGTCGGCTCGAAACGGCTCGACGCGGAGATCCTCCAATGCACCGCGCCCAACGGCACCCAGGTCTTCCTGGTGCGGCGCGACGAGTACTTCGACCGCTCGGCCCTTTACGGCGCCGGAGGCCGGGACTACATCGACAATGCCGAGCGGTTCATCTACTTCACCAAAGCCGTCATCGAGCTCGCCGCCCGCATGTCGCCCGCCCCGGAGATCATCCATCTGCATGACTGGCAGACGGCATTGGGGCCGGTCTTCATCCGCGAGAAGAAGCTTCCCTTCCACACGGTCATGACGATCCACAACCTCGCCTACCAGGGGAGCTTCTGGGGCGTGGATTTCAGCCTCACAAATCTCCCCGGCTCCTACTTCTCGGCGCAGGGCGTCGAGTTCTACGGGCGGTTGAATTTCCTCAAAGGCGGCATCCTCTTCGCCGACGCGCTGACGACCGTAAGCCAGACCTATGCCCGCGACATCCAGACTGCGGAATACGGCGCGGGCCTCGAGATCGTGATGCGCGAGAACGCGGGACGCCTCACGGGCATCCTGAACGGAGCCGACTACGAAACATGGAACCCCGCGACCGACAAGTTGATCCCGAAAAATTACAGCCCGCGGGCGCCCGCCGGAAAGCGCGCGTGCCGCGACACGCTGCTCGCAAAGTCCGGCCTGGCCGCGAACCCGGCCGGCCCCGTTTTCGCGATGGTGACCCGGCTCGCGGAGCAAAAGGGGATCGACCTGCTGCTGCCGCTGCTGGACCGCCTGCTAGCCGACGACGTGCGCCTCGTCATCCTGGGCGAAGGCGACTCGGGCTACGAACGCGAGCTGCTGGTCGCGGCGAAACGGCACCGCGGCAAATTCGCGTATCTCAAGGAGTTCGATGACGGCCTCGCACACCTCATCGAGGGCGGCGCGGACATCGTGCTCATCCCCTCGCACTTCGAGCCGGGCGGGCTCACGGCGATGTACAGCCTGAAATACGGGACGATCCCCGTGGCGCGCGCCACGGGCGGCGTCTATCAGATCGTCCAGGACTACGACCCCACCACGGGGAAAGGCAACGGCTTTCTCTTCTTCGATTACTCGCCCGAGGCCTTCTGGGACGTGATCCGCCGCTCGAAGAAGATGTTCGCGGACAAGGAGATGTGGACGGCCCTGGCGGCGCGGGCGATGGAATGCGATTTCTCGTGGGAAGCCGCCGTGAAGCAGTACGAGAAGGTTTACGAAGCGGTCGCGCCCAGGAAGGCTCAGGAGAACGCGACGTCCTTGCCCGGATCGGTCTCGTAGTCGAGAGCCAGGCGCTCCGTGGTAAACGGAGTGATGATGTCCGCCACATACTTCATGTGGATGGGGTCCTCCATGTAGTCGGCCATCTTGTCCGTGCTCTCGAAATCCACCGCGATGAAAAAGGGCCATTCGCCGGCGGGATCGATCTGCTTGCCGCACTTGATGCTGAGGACTTCCGGGATTTTCAGCAGGCTCATCCGGGTATTCAGCATCATGTCCTCCAGTTTTTCGGGGCTGACATCGGGCTTGAGCTTGAACAGGACGATGTGGTGAACCATGCGCGAGAATGTGTTGTAGGTGGTGGCGTTGCGCGAGGCAAGGAATAATCAGGCCTGCGACGCCGGACAATCCCCTCGCGAGCCGGTGAATCAAGCAGGTTGAGAGCCACGCTCCCCGACAAAAAACGCCTCCCCGGCCAGGAGCGCCCGGCGGCTCTTTTCCCTTGATCGCGCGACGCCAGCCGGGATATTCCCGTTCATGGAACAGCTCCAGTTACTCGGCGTGGCGCTCGGGATGGCGAGCCTCTCGGGCCTCAACCTTTACCTGACGGTCTTCGCGACCGGCCTCTCGATCCAGCAGCACTGGATCGCCCTCCAGCCTCAATACGCGGGCCTCGCGGTGCTGGCGAACCCCGCGGTCATCGCCATCGCCGGCGCGCTCTACTTCGTCCAGTTCTTCGCGGACAAAGTGCCGTGGGTGGATTCCTTGTGGGACTCGATCCATACGGTCATCCGGCCCATCGGCGGGGCGTTTTTGGCGATCCGCGTGCTCGGGCCGACGAACGGCGTGTTCGATGTCGTCGTGGCTCTGCTCGCCGGCAGCGTCACCCTGGCCACGCACGGCCTGAAGGCCGGCACACGCCTCGTCGCGAACGGCTCCCCCGAACCCTTCTCGAACATCGGCCTCAGCCTGGCCGAAGACGCGAGCGTCCTCGGCGGCCTGGCCCTTCTTCATTACAGCCCGGTCGTCGCGCTCTGCCTTTTCAGCGCGCTCATCGCGGGCATCTTCTATTTCCTGCCGAAGATGGCCCGGATGCTCCGGGTGAACCTTTGGCTCATCTGGAAAAAACTCAACGCGCCCGCCAGCGACAGCCAGGGGCCGGAGATGCCGCTGCCCGCCGAACTCCCCGCGGACTTCGATATCCTCTTCCACCGGCTCAACGTCCTCGGCGAACGGATCCTCTGGGCCGTGCCGTGCATCAGCGCCGCTTCGCGAGGCGTGCCTGGGAACCTCTTCGGCTACCTCATCGCCACCGTGGAAGGCCCGAAGGAAATCCACTTCGTCGCCCGTCGCGGCCTCGCGAAATTCGCAAAGACCTTCGACTTGGAAGGCTACAAAGCCTCGCGCGAAGCCGGCTTCCTCAGCGAGAACCTCGTCCTCCACAGCGTGGTCAACAAGAACCCGAAACGCCTCTTCCTGCTCGACCGCACCCGCGCCGCCATGGTCCGGAGTATGGTGGAATCCATCCAGAAGCGCCTCCCCCCGGAAATCCCCCGCCCCGTCATTCCAAACAATGCGGAGGCGGTGGTGGTCTCGGCCGCCTGACTTGCGTCCGGGGCCCACGCGCCCGCTTCCAGAAGGAAACTTGTTCGCAGGGCCATCCTCTTCTACATTGGCAGTCCCATGAATGATTCGACACTGCAGTATGCACACCCCGAAGTCCTCGTGAGCACGGAGTGGCTCGAGGAACACGGCAACGAAGTCCGCATCATCGAGAGCAACGAGGATGTCCTGCTCTACGGCACCGGCCACATCCCCGGCGCGGTCCACATCGACTGGCGCGACGATCTGCAGGATCACCTCATCCGCGATTACATCTCTCCCGAGGCCTTCGCCCGCATGTGCGAACGCAACGGCATCGCCCCCGATACCACTTGCGTTTTTTACGGCGACAAATCCAACTGGTGGGCCTGCTACGCCCTCTGGGCATTCCGCCTGTTCGGTCATGAGAACGTGAGAATCCTCAACGGCGGCCGCGACAAATGGGTGGCCGAGAAGCGCCCCCTCACCCGCGAGAAGCCGTCCTACCCGCCGACGCATTACCCCGTCCCCGCGAAACGGTACGACGACGAAATCCGCGCTTTCTACGAGGACGCGCTCGCGCAGAGCGAGTCGAAGAAGCCGCTCGTGGATGTCCGCTCCCCCGGGGAGTTCAAGGGCGAGATCACCCACATGGCGGAGTATCCGCAGGAAGGCGTGCTCCGCGGGGGCCACATTCCCGGCGCGAAGAGCGTCCCGTGGAAGCGGGCGGCCAACGAAGACGGCACCTTCAAGAGCGCCGGCGACCTTTCCAAAATCTACGAAGGCGAGGTCGGCCTCGAAAAGGGCGACGAGATCATCGCCTATTGCCGCATCGGCGAGCGCTCCAGCCACACCTGGTTCGTCTTGAACTACCTCCTCGGCTTCCCGAACGTGCGCAACTACGACGGCTCCTGGACGGAGTGGGGCAACCGGGTGCGGTCGCCCATCGAACGCAGCTAGGCCCGGGAGCCGCTCGGGATTCCGCATGGATACACCCGCCCACTATCCGAAGAAGCTTCAGGACATCATCGCGCTCTTCGAGTCGCTGCCGGACGAGGAAAAGCGCAGCCTCCTCATCGACTACGCCGAGCGCGCCAGGCGCTGCGAGCCGAAGGAGGGCGAGGCGTTCGACCTCGAAGACATCCGCAAGGACGAGGAATGCACCGACACGGTCGGCGTCTTCCTGAAAGTCGATGCCGAAAAGCGCGCCCATTTCCGCATCTCGCTCGGCCCGCAGGTGCAGACCCTCACCAAGGCGATGACCTCCATCCTCTGCAAAGGCCTCGAGAACTGCGGCCTCACCGAAATCTTCGATCTCCCCGCCGACTTCGTCCCGAAGATCGTCGGCAGCCAGCTCGTGCGCATCCGCAGCCAGACGGTCTATTACATCCTCACCCGCATAAAGAGCGCCTGCAAAGTGTACCTGAACCGGGAACGCGCGGCGGCTGGTTGAGCTTGGCCGCGGTCGCGACGCAGGCGGATCGGTCCGCGCAGAATCCTCAAAAAAAAATTCGCAGGCCCTTGACATCCCTTGTGATTTAATTAACCTTACAGTTAATTAACCATCCGGATAGATGACTGCCGATTTCCTCAGCGCCACGTTCTCAGCTCTCGCCGATCCCACCCGCCGGGCGATCCTCGCCCGGCTCGCCCTCGGAGACACCTCGGTCAAAGAGCTCGCCCGGCCGTTCAGGATCAGCGCGCCCGCCATCACCAAACATCTCAAAGTACTCGAACGGGTGGGCCTCATCACGCGCAGCCGCCAGGCGCAATGGCGGCCCTGCCGCCTCGAGGCGAAACCGCTCCGCGACGTGGCCGAATGGGTGGAACATTACCACCGCTTCTGGGATGAGAGCTTCGACCGCCTCGACGATTACCTGCGCAAACTCCAAAAAGAAGGGAAAAAACATGGCCGCGGAAAGCGATAATCCAACTCCAAATGAAGAAGACGTGCTCATCACACGCGTCTTCGATGCACCTCGGGAAATGGTCTTCCGGGCCTGGATCGACCCCGCGCAAATGGGGCAGTGGTGGGGGCCGAACGGCTTCACAAACCCCGTTTGCGAACTGGACGCGCGGCCGGGAGGCGAAATCCATATCCACATGCGCGCGCCGAACGGCGTCGTGTATCCGATGAAGGGGATGTTCCACGAGATCGTCGAACCGGAGCGGCTCTCCTTCAGCAGCGGCGCGCTGGACGAAAACGGCAAGCCGCTCTTCGATCTGCTGCAAACCGTCACGTTCACCGAGCAAGATGGAAAAACGACCCTCACCGTGCGGAGACGCGTCGTGGAAGCGTCCGCCGACGCGGCCCGTTACCTCAAAGGATACAAGGCGGGCATGATCCAGAGCCTGGAACGGCTGGCGGCTCTCGTCTCGCCGGGCCGGACGCCTCCGTGACACCTCTCTCGAACGACCCACCAACCCGAACCAAAGGAGCCCACCATGAAAATCAATTCCTACCTCTACTTCACCGGCCAATGCAAAGCGGCCTTCGAGTTCTACGAAAAGTGTTTCAACGGCAAGATCGCTTTTATTATGACCCACGGCGAATCGCCCATGGCCGACAAGCTGCCGAAAGAACAGCTCGACACGATCCTCCATGTCCGCCTCGAAGTCGGCGACCAAGCCATCATGGGGTCCGACACCCCTCAGGAACATTACGACACGCCCCAGGGCTTCCGGGTGTCGCTGGGAATTCCGGAACCAGCCGAGGCCGAGCGCGTCTTCAAGGCGCTTTCGGATGACGGGCATATCTCGATGCCGTTGGAGGAGACCTTCTGGGCCAGGCGTTTCGGCATGCTCGAGGACAAGTTCGGCATCCCGTGGATGATCAATTGCGAGAAACCGTTCTGACGCCCGCGACCCGAAGGAAAACACCCATGAGCACGAACACACCCACCCCAATCCCGCCCGTCGCACCCGGCAAGCTGGAACTCCTCATCGTCCGCACGTTCGACGCGCCGCGCGAACTCGTCTGGAAAGCGTGGACGGATCCCGAGCAGGCCGCCCAATGGATGGGCCCGCGCGGCTATACGGGCACCGACCTGGAGGGCGAGCTGCGGCCCGGCGGCGCATGGCGCGCGTGCCTGCGGCCCGATGACGGCGGCGAACCGCTCTGGCAGGGCGGCGTTTACCGCGAAGTCGTCGAGCCGGAGCGCCTGGTCTGGACTTTCCATTGGGTCGGCGACGACGGGCTGCCCGAGCACGAGATGCTCATCACGATGACGCTGACGGAAAAAGCCGGCGGCACCGAGATGTCCTTTCACCAGGCCGAGTTTGCCTCCATCGATTCCCGCGACGGGCATAACGGCGGGTGGAACAGCACCTTCGACCGCCTCGCGGAGTACCTGGCGAAATCCTGACCTGCCGGGGTCAGCCCTTGGCTTCGTCCGCGCCCCCCGTGGGCTCGATGTGCACCAGGACATCCACGATGGACGGGTTCGAGTGCCGAAGGGCGTCCTTGACCTCGTGGGCGATGCGGTGGCCGTCGCGGACGGAAATATCGGCATCGACCCCCGCGTGGAGATCGACATAAAAGGCGAGGCCCATCTTCCGGATGCGGCATTGCTCGACGTCCACCACGCCGGGGACGGCCTCCGCCACCTTGCGGACGAACGCCTCCATCTCCTTGGAAGGGGCGGTATCCATCACCTCCGAGAAGGCGGGCGCGAACTGGCGCAAGCCGTTCGATGCGATCAACGCGCAGGCGAGGAGCGCAGCCCAGTTGTCCGCGCTCGCGTAGCGCGGCCCGCCGAGGAGGGCGATGGAGATGCCGATGAACGCGGCGGCCGAGGTGAGCGCATCGCTGCGGTGGTGCCACGCATCTGCCTTCAACGCGGTGCTGTGCGTCCGTTCCCCCACCCGCACGACGAAGCGGTAGAGCAGTTCCTTGATGAGGATGACCGCGACCAGGACGAGCAGCGTAAACGCGGCCGGAGGATGATGCGCCGTGGAAATCTTGCGCACGCTCTGCACCGCGAGGCCGAGCGCCGCGCCGATGACGGCGAGCGAAACGACGATTGCCGCGATGGGCTCCGCCTTGCCATGGCCGTACGGGTGGCTGTCATCGGCCGGTCTCGCAGCGAGCTTCAGGCCGCCCCAGATGACGAGCGACGCCGCGATGTCGAGCGTGGACTCGATGCCGTCGGCGATGAGCACATACGAATGGCCGAGCAGCCCCGACGCGATCTTGATGACGGCCAGCGCGACGTTCGCCAGCATACCGGCAAAAACGGTGCGCGAGCCCGACCTGAAATCGTCGGCCACGGAATCCGATACGGCGTATTCGTTCACGGGATGAATTCGGGGTTTGCAGAGACGACCGTGTGTTAAAAAGAGGCAATCGAAAATCCAAATTTCGTCATTCCCGCGTTCTAATTGCGGGTATGTTGTTGCCGCGATGGAGAAAAAATTGACCGTTTTGAACAAACTCGGCCTGCACGCGCGGCCCGCATCCGAGTTTGTCCGGCGCGCGCGCACTTTCAAGGCCGAGATCACGATCCATAAAGACGGCGAGGATTACTCGGCCGCGAGCATCCTCGATGTGCTCAGCGCCAACCTCGATTGCGGGTCGGAGATGGTCGTCCGCGCGGTGGGCGCGGACGCGGAGCAGGCCCTGCAAAGCCTCGGCGCCCTGCTGGAGGAATTCAAAACTCAGGAGGAATAAGGTTCGCGGCGTGCCGGGCCGCGCAGATTGAAAGGGCGCGAGCTACTGATGAGCCGCTTTCCGCAGCCGTTCCATGATGGCGGCTCCCAGGCCGGCTTCCGGCACCTCCTCCGCGTAGATCGCATCCAGGCCCGCCTCGTCCAGGCGCCGCATCGCGGCGAAGAGGCGGGCTGCGGCCTCGCGCAGGTCCTGCGTCTCGCTGAGAACCTCCACCTGCTCAAACGGCGCGAACGACGGCCGCGGCCTCCAGGCGAGAAGCCCGCAGCGTCCCCTTGGAAAAAACTCGCGCGCATCGGCGATCAAATGGAGAGGCGTGCGCGGCGCGTAGTGGCTCTTTAACATCCCCGGCGCGCAGACCGCGGCGTCTCCCGCGCCCACCGACACCTTGCCGAACTCCGCGAGCATCTCCCGCGTCACCGGCCCCGAGCGCAGCAGAAAAATCCGCCTCCCCTCCACCCGGATGATGGTCGATTCCAGCCCATGCGCCGCGGGCCCGCCATCCACCACGAGCGGCACCCGGTCTCCCAGCTCCGCGGCCACATCCGCGCACGAGGTCGGGCTGATCCTGCCGAAGCGGTTCGCGCTCGGCGCGGCGAGCGGCCCGCCGAACGCCTCCGCCACCGCGCGGAAGATGGGGTGCGCGCTCATGCGAACGGCGACGGTGGGCAACCCGGCCGTGACGATATCCGGGACGACGCTCCCGCGCGGCAGCACGAAAGTCAGCGGCCCCGGCCAGAAACGCGCGATGAGTTTCCGCACCAGTTCCTCATCTCCCGCGGGGACCGAGGCAACTCGTTCCAGCCAATCCAGCGTGGGCAGATGCACGATGAGGGGATCGAAGAACGGCCTCTCCTTCACCTCGAAGATCCTGGCCACCGCTTCGGGCCGGGCGGCATCCGCGGCGAGCCCGTAAACGGTCTCGGTCGGCAACGCCACGACCTTCCCTGCGGTGAGCAGCTCCACCGCTTTCGAGACCGCCGCGTTCATTTCTTGACCCGGGACTTGAAAGAGCCGTCGCTGACGCGCGTGACAACGTCCGTGCCGGGCGCCGCCTGCTCCACCGAGTGGAGCACCTGGCCCCCGACGGTCGTCGTGATGCTGAATCCGCGCTCCAGCGTCGCTTGCGGGGCAAGCACCCGCAGGAGCCCTTCGGCCTGTTGGAAACGCGTCCTGCCAAGGGCGATCTGTTCCCGGCCCCGCTCGAACATCCGGGCCGAGTATTGGGCGAGCCGCTGGCGCGCGAGCTGCGCGAGCTGGTCGGGCCGGTGGCGGCCCAGAGCGGCTTCGAGGGAAGAGAGCCGCTGTCTCCATTCCGACAGCCGGGAATGCGCCTCGCGCCGGAGCGTTTCGCCCGCGAGATCGGTTCGCTGCAGGCGTTCCTCGATGCGCGGTTCGCGGATGCCGCGGGCCGCCGAAGCCAGCCGGGCGCGCCATTCTTGGAGGCGCGCGGCCGCTTTTCGCCCGAGCTGAAGGGCGGACTGCAGGAAACGCTTTTCGAGCTCGGCGCCATCCGGGGCGATGAGCTCGGCGGCGGCGCTGGGCGTGGGCGCGCGCAAATCGGCGGCAAAGTCGGAGATGGTGAAATCGATCTCATGGCCAACGGCGGAGACGACCGGAATGCGGGAGCGCGCGATCGCCCGCGCGACGCTCTCTTCATTGAACGCCCAGAGGTCTTCGGCGCTGCCGCCGCCCCGGCAGACGACGAGGATATCGACCTCCGGCAGGCCCAGCTCGGCGAAACGCTGGAATTCGTCGATGGCCCCCGCGATCTCCCCGGCGGCGCCGTCCCCCTGCACCCTCACGGGGTTGATCACAATGCGCACCCACGGGGCGCGCCGGTCGAGGATGTTCAGCATATCGCGGATCGCCGCGCCGGTGGGCGAGGTGACGATGCCGACGGCGCGCGGGAATTTCGGGAGCGTCTTCTTGCGGGCGGCATCGAAGAGGCCCTCGGCGGCGAGCTTCTTTTTGAGGGCTTCGAACCTCGCCTGGAGGAGCCCTGCGCCCGCGGGCTGCACGAGGCTGACGTTGAGCTGGTACTGGCCGCGCGCTTCATAGACGGTGAGCTCGCCGCGCGCGTGGATGAGCATGCCGTCGGAGAGCGCCGCCTGCTGCTTGAGGCGGAGGTACGGGCGGTGGAAGAGGACGCAGCCGAGCTGGCACTTGTCATCCTTCAAGACGAAATACTGGTGGCCGGAGGCCTGCCGGCGGTGGTTGCACACCTCGCCCTCGACCCAGACCTGGCCGAGGCCGGTCTCCAGCAGTTCGCGGATGGAGTGGGTGATCTCGGTGATCGAAAGCACGCGCGGGCCCGTGGCGACATTCTTGAACAAGTCCCCGGAATCCGCTGCGCCATCAAAGAGCATGGCAGAGCTTCACGCAAAGGGCGGTGCGAGGCAAGCGGCGCACGGCAGGCGTGGGCTGCCCGCCCGAACTATACCCGGTAAGCCTCGGCCAACAGCGAGACCGAGTGCGCCACCCTCACCCGCCGCCCGGATTCACGCATGCCCGCTTCGAGTTGCGCCATGCACCCGGGGTTCGCGGTCGCGACCACGGAAGCTCCGGTTTCATCGATGGCTCTCAGCTTTCTCTCCAGGAGCGCCCGCGACATCTCCGGCTGGGTGATGTTATAAACGCCCGCGCTCCCGCAGCACCATGTGGCCTCGCGCAATTCCACCAGCTTCAGCCCGGGAATGAGCTTCAACAGTTCCCGCGGCTGGCTCGTGATCTTCTGGCCGTGGCAGAGGTGGCAGGCCTCGTGGTACGTGACGGTCTGCGGCTTCGGCCTGCCCACCGGCGCTGTCGGGCCGATCTCCACCAGCCATTCGTGGATGTCCCGCAATTTCGCGGACCATTTCCCGGCGCGCTCGCGGTAATGCGGATCGTCGCGCAAGAGGTGGCCGTAATTCTTCAGGTGCGTGCCGCACCCGGCGGCGTTGGTGATGACGGCGTCGAGCGTGTCGAGAGCGAAAGAATCGATATTGCGGCGCGCCATCTCCCGGGCGAGTTCGAGTTCGCCGTTGTGGCCGTGGAGGGAGCCGCAACAGAACTGGACGCGCGGGGTGACGACTTCGCAGCCGTTGGCGACCAGGACATCGACGGTATCGCGATTCACCCCGGAATACGCGAGATCCTGCACGCACCCGGTCAACATCCCCACGCGGTATCTCTTCACCGCGGGCGACTCGACTTTCCGGATGACCTCATTGGAAAACTGCGCCTCGATGCGCGGCGCGAGCGCTTCCAGTTCGCGCAAACGCCGCGGCAGGAACGGCCGGACAAGGCTGCGCAAGCCGGCGGCCTGATGCCAATAAAGAAGCCGGCCCGCGAACCGGAGCAGCCGCGGGCGCGTGAAGAGCGCACGCAGCGCTGCGGCGCGGAGGAGATCGCGCACCGGGTTTTTCAATACTCCGGCCCGTTCGGTATCCGCCCGGGCGGCTTCGAACAGCGTCCCGTAGCGGACGCCCGCCGGGCAGGCGGTTTCGCACGCGAGACAGCCGAGACAGAAGGCCATCTCCTCGCCAAAGGCGCGCGTCACCGGCAGGTTCCCGTCCGCGATGGCGCGCATGAGCGCGATCCTCCCGCGCGGGCTGTTGCGTTCGAGCTGCGTCGCGTCGTACGTCGGGCACGTGGGCAGGCACATCCCGCAGTGGATGCATTGCTGGAGCACCGAGTAATCCAGCCCCTTCAGGTAGAACGGCGCGCCGGCGCGGCCCCGTGGATTCGAGCGGCCGATCTCCTGGATCGCGCGATCCGTGCGGGGTGCGGCGCTCACGGCGGCGGGCTACAGGAAGCGATCGACATCCTGCTCGCGGCTCACCCAGCGGCGGATGCGGAAGACGTGCGCGGGCTTCGCGTGCGGATCGAGCCGGACGAAGTTGCGCCTGCCGTGCCAGAGGTAGCGTTCGTCGGAAAGGAGGTCGTGCACCTGGTAGGTGTCGCCTTCGAGGAAGCCAAATTCCTCGACCGGCACATGGATGAAGGAATCGCGAACCTGGTAGGGATCGAGGCTCACGACGACCAGGATGATGTTCTCGCGGGAAGCCGTCATCTTCCCGTAGAAGAGAACGCTTTCGTTTTCGGACTTGTAGAAACGAAGGTTGTCGTACTCCTGCAGCGCGCGATTCTCGCGCCGGATGCGGTTCAGGCGCGTAATGTAATCCTTGATGTTCCCGGGCGCGTCCCAGTCTCGGCCCTTGAACTGGTATTTTTCGGAATCGATGTATTCCTCGCGCTCCGGAAGCGCTGCGTTTTCGCACAACTCAAAGCCGCTGTAGATGCCGTAAACAGGCGACAGCGTGGCGGCGAGCACGGCGCGGAGCATGAACGCGGGCCGGCCACCCTGTTGCAGGTGGAACGGCAGGATGTCGGGCGTGTTGGGCCAGAGATTCGCCCTGAAATATTCCTTCATCTGCGTGCGGGTGAGCTCGGTGAAGTAGGAGGTGAGTTCCTCCTTCGAGTTGCGCCAGGTGAAATAGGTGTACGACTGGGTGAACCCTGCCTTCGCGAGCGCCATCATCATCTTGGGCCGTGTGAACGCTTCGGACAGGAACACGGCATCCGGGAACTGCGCCTGCACGTTGCCGATGAGGTATTCCCAAAAAGCCACGGGCTTGGTGTGCGGATTATCGACCCGGAAGATGCGCACGCCTTTCCCGGCCCAGAAAAGGATGATGCTCGTCATCTCATCCCAGAGGGCGCGCCAGTTCTCGTTGTGGAAATTGAGCGGATACACGTCCTCGTATTTTTTCGGAGGGTTCTCGGCGTATTTTATGGTGCCGTCCGGGCGCTTGAAGAACCACTCGGGGTGCTCCTTCACGTAGGGATGGTCGGGCGAGCAGTTGATGGCGAAGTCCAGGGCCAGTTCCATGTCGCGCTTTTTCAACTCGCCGATGAGCCACTCGAAATCCTTGAACGTCCCCAGAGCGGGCTCGATGGCCTTGTGCCCGCCCGCCGGGCCGCCGATGGCGTACGGGACGCCCGGCTCGCCCGGAAGCGATTTCACGGAGTTATTGCGCCCCTTGCGATTGGTGATGCCGATAGGGTGGATCGGCGGGAAATAGATGACGTCGAACCCCATCGCCCGCGCGTTGTCGATGCGCCCGAGGCATTCGCGAAAGGTCGAGCCGCGGTCGGGCGCGCCCTCGGCCGAACGCGGGAAAAACTCGTACCACGCGGCGAAGAGAGCGCGCTCCCGATCCACCGTCACGCGCGGGTACGGGGTGAACTCCGTCGCGCCCGAGCGGTCGGGCCACGCTTCCATGAGGACCTCGAGCTCCGTCCAGTGCCCGATCTTGTCGCATTCCTTCGGCGGGGCGGCCTTGAGCTTTCCCGCGAGCTCCAGCAGCCGGGCGGCGTCGGGCGTCCCCTTGGCGCGGGCCGCGGCGGCGGCGAGGAGCTGGGCGCCTTCGAGGGTCTCGCTCGCCAGATCTTTCACGCCGCCCTCGAACTTCTTGCGAAACTCGTGCTGCCACGACTGGAACGGGTCGCCCCAGGCCTCGATGGTGAACTCGTGGAGGGCGTTTTCAAAAAATGAACAGACGCCGCGCCACCGATCGTTGACGAGCGCGACCATCGGCGTCTCGTGCCAGGCGGCGGCGCCCACCTTGCGCCATTTCAGGAAGGCGGAGACGACGTCATGGCCGTCCTTGAACACATCGGCCTCGACAACCAGATCCTGCCCGATGACGCGCTTGACCGGGTAACGGCCCGCGTCGATGAGGGGCTCCACGTTCTCGATGACGACAGTCTGGCTGGTGGCGTTCACGGGTGCCGGGATTCTCCGCCACGGGCCGCGGGTTATGCAAACCCGAAATCATTCCTCCTGCCGCAGCAGGACGATGAGAAACCAGACGATGCCCGCATTCAGCACGAGGACCGCCATCCGCAAAATGTGGAAATGCCGGATGACCTCGTAGAGTTCCAGGGGGATGAGCGAGCCCGTGACGATGATGGTGAAATATTCCGCCCACCGCTCCTTCAAGAGCAACCCCGTCCCTTCGGTGAGGAAGAGCGTGGCGTAGAAGGCGCTCAGCACGCTGACGAGCGTGATCTGTTTATCGGTGATAAGCCCGGCTTTCTCCAAAAGGACGCCGATAAAACGGTTGTCGGGGTCGAAATGCAGGCGCTCGATCCAGGTGGTGGCCACGTCCTGGACGTCCTTGTGCAGCAGCCCCAGGAATCCCACCGCGACCCCGAGCAGCAGCACCCCCTTCACGAGTTTGAAGATCGCGATGAGGAGCAGATAGCGGCCGGAACGTCCTGGCTTTCATGGTGCGCGCGAGTATCAACGCTTTCGCGGGTGCTGTGAAGGTTTCCCTCGGCACGGCCGCCACCGAGAATTTGCTTCTCCCCATTTGACGGGAAGCGCGCCCCGCCCTCATGATGAAGGGCGATGATCTCCCCCGCGCAAACGCTCCACTGGGGCATCCTGGGCACCGGCAAGATCGCCAGAAAATTCGCCGAGTCGCTCCTCACTTCCCGCACGGGCAGGCTCGCCGCCGTGGCGAGCCGGGCGCAGGAAACGGCCGATGCGTTCCTCGCCGGGGGCCCCTCGCCCTCGGGGAGTGACGCGCCCTGCGCCTACGGGAGCTACGAAGAGCTCCTGCGCGACCCGGCGGTCGAGGCCGTTTACATCAGCACGCCGCATACGTCCCACGCCGAATGGACCATCCAGGCCGCCCGCGCGGGCAAACACATCCTTTGCGAAAAACCGTTTGCGCTCAACCACGCGGAGGCGGCCGCCGCCGCGGAAACGGCCCGCGAGTGCGGCGTGTTCCTCATGGAAGCGTTCATGTACCGCTGCCATCCGCAGACGGCCAGGGTCGTGGAGATCATACGCTCGGGAAGGCTCGGAGAGATACGATTGATCCGCGCGAGCTTCGCGTTCCGCGCGGATTATAACCCGGCCAACCCGAGCCGCCTGCACCGCGAGGACCTCGGCGGCGGCGCGATCCTCGATGTCGGCTGCTACTGCATGTCCATGGCCCGGCTGCTCGCGGGCGCGGCGCAGGGGCGGCCGTTCGCGGAACCGGCGCAGTTGCGCGCGTTCGGCCGGCTGGGCGCGTTGAGCCGGACCGATGAGCAGTCGGTCGCCATCCTCACCTTTGAAAACGGGACGCTCGCGCAGCTCTCGGTCGGGTTCAACGCCGTCCAGGACAACGCCGTCACCGTTTACGGCAGCGACGCTTCCCTGCACATCCCCGCCCCTTGGAAGCCGGGCGCCGATGTCTCGCTGCTCGAACTGACCTCGGGCGAAAACAAGGAGACCCAGCGCGTCCACGCGGGCGCGCCGCTCTACAGCATCGAGATCGACACCTTCGCGGCTTCCCTCAAGGACGGCGAAGCCGCTTGCATGCCCGTGGCCGATACGCTCGGCAACATGGCCGCACTGGACCGGTGGCGCATGGAGGCGGGCATGCTCTATGATGTCGAAAAAAACGCCTCGCCCGAATAACCCCCCCATGAAACTTCTCCCCACTTCCCTTTCCGCAGCGGCTCTCCTGCTCTCCGTGCTTTCCCTGCGGGCGGAGGTGAAACTGCCTGCGATCTTCGGCGCCCACATGGTTCTCCAGGCGGGAGCAAACCTGCCGGTGTGGGGGACGGCGGATCCCGGCGAGACCGTGACCGTCTCCCTCGGGGGCTCCCCAAAAACGGAGGCCACGGCGACGGCGGACGCGAACGGCAAGTGGAAAGTCGAGCTCCCGTCGAGGCCCGCCAGTCCCATCCCGACGACGTTGACAGTGACGGGCAAGAACGTCATCGCCTTCGGAGACGTGCTGATCGGCGAGGTGTGGATTTGCTCCGGCCAGTCCAACATGGAATTCGGGATCGGCAATACCGACACCGCCGCGCAGGAGATTCCGAATGCGAGCCATCCCGAAATCCGCCTCTTCTGCGTGCCCAAGAAAATATCGCTCACGCCCCTCGAAGACATCGGCGAGGCCGAGACTTCGCCGGGGCATACGCAGGCCGATGTCGCGCTGCTCGGCCACTGGCAGGTTTGCACGCCGGACACCGTGGCCAGGGATGGGGGCTGGGGCGGATTCTCCGCGGTCGCCTATTTTTTTGGGCGCGACATCCAGAAGGATACGGGGCGCCCAGTGGGCCTCATAGCGACGAGTTGGGGCGGCACGCGCGCGCAAGCGTGGACGAGCGTCTCCGGGTTGCGCAAAGACGCGGCTCTCGAGGGCTACGCGGCCGAGCACGACAAGATCGTGGAGAATCTTTCCCAGTCCGAGGCGAATTATAAAACGGCGCAGGCGACCTTCGAAAAGGAGCTCGCCGTTTGGCAAAAGGATGTCGGCCAGGATTACGCGAAAGCCCTCGCCGCCTGGAAGACAGCCGCGAATGAAGCGAGAGCAGCGGGACAGCCCGCCCCGCCGACGCCCCAACCCGCCTCGCCCAAGCCCCGCCCCGCCGCGCAGCCGACCGGCGGCCCGAACGCCCCCGCGAATCTCTTCAATGGCATGGTGGCCCCTCTCGTCCCGTATGCGATCACCGGCGCGATCTGGTACCAGGGGGAAGCGAACGCCGGGCACGCCGAGGAATATCGGACCCTGTTCAAGCGCATGATAACCGACTGGCGCGAAAAGTGGGCCGAGGGAGACTTCCCGTTCCTGTTCGTAGAGCTGGCGTCCTTCGGGCCAGGCATCCAGTGGCCGCAGTTGCGGGAGGCGCAGAGCCAGGCGCTCTCGCTCCCGAACACCGGCATGGCGACCGCGGTGGACATCGGCGACCCCGCGGACATCCATCCCAAGGACAAGATCGACGTCGGCGCGCGCCTCGCGCTGGCCGCACGGCGCGTCGCCTATGGCGAAAACCTCGTTTCGTCCGGCCCCGTTTATAAGGCGATGCAAACGAAGGGTGGATCGATAGCCGTCACGTTCACCTCCCAAGGCGGCGGGCTCGTCATCGGCAGCGCCCCGTGGGTGGCGCCCGGCTTCAAACCGCTTCCCACCGACACGCTGATGGGTTTCGTCATCGCAGGGGACGACCGGAAATGGGCGCGAGCGGATGCGAAGATCGACGGGGATGCCATTGTCGTCTCGAACCCGGCGGTGCCCCACCCGGCCGCAGTCCGCTACGACTGGGCCAACGCTCCCGAAGGCAACCTTTATAATAAGGAGGGCCTGCCCGCGCCGCCCTTCCGCACGGACAACTGGGACGACGCCCCCGAAGGCGCGGCCTTGCATTAACCCCGTCACTCCCCCTACCTTCATTTCCGCGACATCCACCGGCCTGCGCTCCGTGCGGGGCAACACACCCGTGAATGCTTTCGAGCCACACAAGCCCCCTTCCGAACCCCTCCCTTATGAAACCTGACTCCCGTCTTCTCTTCGCGGCGCTTCTTGCATTGTTCGTGCACCCTCTGCACGCGCAGACCACGACAGGCGCTCCCGGCGTCGCCTTGACCAGTTCGTCCGCTCCTCTTCCTTCATGGGCGATCGGCCCCTTCGCCCGCCAGGCGACTCCTGAGCCGGTGATAAAGCCGAATCCCGACGCGACCTTTGAAAACCCGATCAACCACGAGATCGTCCATTGGGAAAAGGGGTGGGTGTACAACCCTGCGGCCGCGGCGCACGACGGGAAGATCGTCGTGCTCTACCGCTCGCAGCAGGGCCCGGGCAACACATGTTCCCGGGTCGGCTATGCCGAGAGCGAGGACGGCTTCCATTTCACGTCCGACCCGGCGCCAGTCTATTATCCGGCGGAGGATGACCAGAAGGCCTTCGAGTGGGCCGGAGGCGAAGGCCATGGCGGCTGCGAGGACCCCCGTCTCGCCCAGGCGCCGGACGGCTCCTACCGCCTCACATACTCCGAATATAACGGCAAGGGGGTCCGGATCGGCATCGGCTCCTCCACCGATCTCAGGCACTGGACGAAGCTCGGCGGAGCCTTCGCCGGCACCAAGTGGGAGAACGCCCACGTCAAGTCCGCCGCCGTGGTGCACCAGATAAAAGATGGCAAGCTGGTCGCCGCGAAAATCAACGGCACGTTCTGGATGTACTTCGGGGAAAATGCCGTGCATCTGGCCACCTCCGATGACCTCACGCACTGGAAACCGGTGGAAACTTCAAAAGGAGGGATGTTGACCGTCATGAGCCCGCGCAGGGGCTTCTTCGACAGCCGGCTCACCGAGGTCGGTTCGCAATCGGTGCTCACCAAGGATGGAATCGTAATTTTCTTCAACGGCGAGAACGACTCGCCGGCCAAGGGCGACCCTTCGATTGGCACCAACATGTATTGCGGCGGACAGGCCTTGTTCGACCAGAAAGACCCGACGCACCTCCTCGCGCGGCTGGACAAACCGTTCATCCAGCCGACCGAGCCATGGGAGAGAACCGGCCTCTTCAAAGCTGGAACCACCTTCATCGAAGGGCTCGCGCTCTTGCATAACCGGTGGTTCCTCTACTTCGGCTGCGCCGACAGCCTCGTCGGCGTGGCGACGGCCCCCGTACAACCGGCGCAGACTGCCACCACTCTTTCCGCCTCCGCCCCATAAGACGCCGTCACCACGCCGTCACCACGCCCTCATAATGGCGCTCGCCCACGACATCTTCATCTCCGCAACGTCGAGCGACCTGCACTCCGCGCGGGATGTCGTGGCGAAGGTCCTCACCTCCATCGGCTATACGCCGGTGTGGCAGGACATCGCGGCGACCGATGCAGGCAACCTCACGGAGGTTCTGCGGGCGCGGCTCAAACCGTGCGCCGCCGTCATCCAGCTCGTCGGGTTGCGCTACGGCGCGGAGCCCCGCCAGCCGGATGCCGAGTTCGGCAGGTGTTCCTATACTCAGATGGAAGCGCTCTACGCGGAGAAGGACGCCAAGAAGGTCATCTACATCTTTTTACCGGAGAACTTTCCAACCGACCCCTGCGAGCCGGAGGCGGAGGAGAAGACCGGCCTCCAGCTTGCATACCGGCGACGGCTCAAAGAACAAGGCGTGTTGCGCCACAACGTCTCGAGCCTGCTGGAGCTGGAGAACCGCATCCTGCGTGTCCGCGACGATCTGGCGATCATCCGGGCGGAGATGGAGAAGAGCCGGAGGCGGCTCCTGGGGATCGGCGCGCTGGCCATCCTCCTCCTGGCGGCCACAGGCTTCGGGGTGTGGCGGCTGACCGGGTCCGCGCATGAACAGCAGAAGACTCTCACCGTCCTCGCCAGGACCGGCGAGGGCGAAACGAAATCCCTCGCCGCCCTGCAACAGTCCGCGGCCACCCAGGACAAGACCGATTCGCGGATCGAAGCGAAGGTGGATGAAATACGCGCATTGCCCGAGGGCGCTCGCGCGGATCGGCTGAACAGCGCTCTCGCGGCGGCCAACGCGGAGGAACTCTTCGCCCTGCGCGCGGCGGGCGTCACCCCGCTCGAAGTCCAGGCCGCGCTGGGCAGGAAGTTCGGCGACAGCGACAAGAGCCTCGCGCGGCAATTCTTCGACAACAGCCGCGACTCGCCCCGGGCGATCGAGTGGCTGAAGGCCGTCCTCAAGGACGGGCTCGACCCGAATTTCACGATCTCCGACCCCTACTTCGAACGGAAGGCGTTTTTCCTTCATGCGGTGGCGGCGGGCAATGGCGCCGCGAGCATCGCCCTGCTCGAAGCCGGCGCGAGTCCCCACCCGTACGAAGGTATCTGGCTGACCACGACCTACCTTCCCTGGTTCCTGTTCCCCTACGGCGCCCTGATGGACGACGAGACATTCAGCGCGGGGGAGAAGACCTCGCTCGCCAAGGCGATGCGCGATGCGGGCGCCGTGATCACCCGGTACGACCCGGGCTCAGCCGAGACCAAGACGCGGCCCGACGGGTTGAGCGGCCTCTCCGAACAGCGCGTGGACGTGGAAAAAGTCTTCAGCCACTCCAAGGAAATATTCGGATTCCAGATCGAAGAAACTCCCTCCCTGTCCCAGCAGCCGGTTTCGAAGATCGCGGAGGCTGCCGGGAAGCGAGGCGAGCCGTGGGTGGAATACATCAAGGTCATGCCGTTGCGGCTCATCAGCCAGGAGAGACCGGACTTCGGCCCTTTTTGGATCGAGATCCGAAACCTCATCGGCATCTACGGCGAGCGGGGATATTTCCTCGGGGTTGGCCTGGATTACGGCGACGGCTGCCAATACGCCCTCATCGAAGTTTCCAAGGATTTCCGGAGCTGGAACGTCTATCTGCACATCGGCACGCGAGCGGGAATGGGTTTCGCCAAAGACAAAAGCGGCCAGCAGGAGTACGGCAACAACATGCCTGCATGGCGGAAATTCTCCTTTAGACGCGTCTCCGATACGGAAATGAGCCTTTCCGACTTTTACAAATACCGGACGACGCGGGATGTGACCGAAAACGTCCCCCGCTATTGAGCGGGCGGTTGCCAGGCCGCGTTGTTCGTGGCCCCTGCGAACCCGCTTGCCCCCCGGCAGCGGACCGTGCATAATACGGCTTGGCAGGTCGAGAAGCTCGGCCCGTTTGCCTTCTGTAAAGCACCGTTAGCTCAACTGGCAGAGCAAGTGACTCTTAATCACTAGGTTGATGGTTCGATTCCATCACGGTGCATTCCTTCCGCCTGACGCACCGCGAGGCGCATTCCAAGTTTGAGATTGAATCTGGCGGCTCACTGAAATATGCGTGTCCGCCATGCCAGCCCTCGCAACGGCCAAAAACGCCCTGCCGACCGCCCAAAAGCGCCGTTGGCGGGGTATCGGCGGGCTGGATGCAACCGCGATAACGCTATGGCCGGTGGAACGATCGCGTTGACTTACGACGCCAACGGCAATCGCATCACGAGTGGCGCAATGACTTACGGAGAACCGGCTCACGTCCGTCTTGCTCGGCGAAACCAACTACCGATATGCCTACGATTATCGCACCCGGCGTGTCCAGCGCCAGGAAGGCGCCGTCACGACGTTGGTGGTATTCAGCGGTGGCACGAGTGTGGCCGAATAGTTCAATTCCTGATTTTATAAACGAAAGCCAAATCGGCGAAATTAAGGACACAAAAATAGTTACGAACACGAAGCAATTGCGAATCCAAAGAGAAGCTGCCAAGGCGCAGGATAAAGAGCATGTGGTAATAACTGGTGACAAGACGAAGGTCTCTCAACCGGTTCATGACAAGAGTACTGTTGTCCGTCGAGATGATCTCGGCCCACCGCAATAACACTGACATGTCAACTAAGACGCCAAAGCAAGAAGCGGAGGAATTGATGAATGCTTGTGTTCCTCTGGCGAAAAGAATGCTCAATGAGCATGGAGAGTTTTACCCTTACGGAGGGTGTATGAGCCAAAATGGGGACATAATCCATGTCGGAGCGAAAATAGAGGGAACGAACAAACCGAATTCGGAGCCTCTAATAGATTTACTGCGTAATGATTTCCACAAATCGGCCGTTCAAGGGCGGTGTAAAGCTACCGCAGTGATCTTCGATGTACGAATCCCTCTCCCTGGTTCGGGAGAAAAGACTGACGCAATACAGGTGTGCCTGGATCACCAAGATGGCTATTCAGTCGAAGTCTTTTTTCCTTATCAAATCGAGGATAGCCATGTTACTTATTCTGGCGTATTCGCTCAGCCCGGTAAAAGCCTAATTTTTGTGAAACCGTAACGATGTGGCAAACAAGCGACTCCAACTAAGACTCGTGATCAGTACATCAGTATTCTTCAAAGAACCCACCCAGCCCCCGGGCGGGAACCCTTGAAATTTTTCCGCAGCTTTGCGTTGTCAAAGGCCGGCGGTGGACAATGCGCCATCTTCCTAAACTGAAATCATCTGCCGGGTGTCGATGAACCGGAAGACTGACGTCGAGAGCGTAAGCGCCGTTGTCGTGCCGAAGAACTTTTCAAACTCATAGCGATCCTTCCCCGCCAGGCTCTCGGGGTCTCGCCCACCTGCCAGCCACCACGATTCCCCTCCGCCTCCTCGGAGGTCTTTGCCACGTGTAAGCCGCGCCGCCAAGCTTGGGCTGGAATACCCGGACGCGGGCGTCGCCGCAACGCATGATGCTGTCGTTGGGTTACCCGTGTCTCGGAAAAATCGCACTTCGGTAAGCGATGGCAATGGTCAAGCCCCTGCGAACCCGCTTGCCCCCCCGGCAGCGTACCGTGCATACTACGGCTTGGCAGGTCTCGGCCCGTTTGCCTTCTGTAAAGCACCGTTAGCTCAACTGGCAGAGCAAGTGACTCTTAATCACTAGGTTGATGGTTCGATTCCATCACGGTGCATTCCTTCCGCCTGACGCACCAAGCGCATTCCAAGTTTGAGATTGAATCTGGCGGCTCACTGAAATATGCGTGTCCGTCATGCCAGCCCTCGCAACGGCCAAAAACACCCTGCCGACCGCCCAAAAGCGACGTTGGCGGAATGCCGGCTGGATGGATGCAACCGCGATAACGCTATGGGCCGTCACGTTCGCCGTCATCTTCATCCGCATCGCACTCACTTCACGGCATAACATCTACGCCACCTACGAGGCGGCCGGGAAGGACTGGCTCGCAGGCAGGAATCTATATACCACTACCCATGGCCGCGGCTTTGTTTACAGCCCTTTGGCCGCGGTATTTTTTGCGGGGCTCTCGTTGCTGCCCGATCTGCTGAGCAACATCCTGTGGCGGCTGTTGAACGCGGCGGTTTATCTCGGGGGTGTCTGGACGTGGCTAAAGGTCGGGATCAACGGCGACATATCCAGAAAGGGCTTCCCGGTCGTCTTCCTTCTCCTGTTGCCGCTCTCGCTGGGCAACTTGAATACTGGCCAGGCGAATCCCCTGGTGGTCGGGCTGTTGATGCTCGGCATCCTGGGAGCGAAAAGCGAGCGCTGGTACGTCGCGGCTTTCTGCGTGGCTTGCGCCGCCTACCTGAAGATTTATCCGCTGGCCGCCGGCCTCCTCCTCGCCGTCGTATTTCCGCGAAAGTGCGCCGGGCGGCTCCTGATCGCCCTGGTCATCCTCGGGGTTCTTCCGTTTCTTTTCCAGAAGCCCTCTTACGTCCTCGCCCAGTACCAGAGCTGGAGTGTGACACGCGCCACCGATGACCGGCACATCTACGAACCGGGTATAGCGCCGCACGATCTCTTGCTGGTGCTCCGTGCGGTGCGGCTCTCCATCAACGAACGCGCCTACGCCGCCGTGCAGTTCCTCGCGGGCTTGGGGATCGCCTTGGTTTGCTTCTTTGGCCGGCTCAGGCGCTGGCCGCAGAATCGGCTGCTGGCGGCCTTGTTCACGCTCGTCTGCTGCTGGATGGTGCTGCTCGGCCCCGCCACGGAGTCTCCCACGTACATCCTCCTCGCGCCCGCCACCGTCCTCGCCCTGGTTCAGGGGTTCGAGGAGCCCCGGCCGAAATGGATGCGCGGGCTGGCCGTGGCTTCCCTTGCCTTTCTTCTCCTGGGGTTCGGAGTGAACAGTTTCATTCTGAATAAAGACCCGTACCAGATACTTCAACCCATTGGGGCAATCCTCTTCTCGTGTTACGCCGTGATCTGGCTGCTGACGCCTTCGTTCTGGCCCGATGAGACACCGCTCATACTGCCACACCGCCTGGATGATGCGAAACAGGTCGCCGAGCCCGTGGGCCAGCTCGCCGATCCGCGTCCGTGACTTCCAAGCCGCGTGCGAAAGGCGGCTTCCGCTCGGCGGCTCCGCGATGTATCCTCCCTCAATTGCCGCAAGGCGCGGCCGGGTGCGGATCACCTGCCCGCCCGGCGCTTTGAGGCTTCTTCGATTCCTATTCGCGACCGGTGAAAGCCACTCCCTCCCTCCTCTGGCTGCGGCTCAACCTTCGCCTCGCGGATAACCCGGCGCTCCACGCGGCGCTCAAGCGCGGCGGCGCGGTCCTCCCGGTTTATATCCACGCGCCCGGGGAAGAGGCGCCGTGGGAGCCAGGCGGGGCCTCGCGCTGGTGGCTGCACCAGTCCCTGCGCGCGCTCGAGGCCGCGCTGCGCGAGAAGGGCTCCAGGCTGGTCATCCGGGCCGGACCGTCGCTCGCGGCATTGAAGGACTTGGCCGCCGAGACCCGCGCGGGCGCGGTCTTCTGGAACCGGCGATACGAGCCCGCCGTCATCGGGCGCGACGCGGAGGTCGAGAAGGGTCTCCACGCCATCGGGCTGAAGACGGCGAACTTCAACGGAGCGCTCCTCTTCGAGCCCGGCGGCGTGCGCAACAAGAGCGGCGGCCCGTTCCGAGTATTCACGCCATTCTGGAAGCACTGCCTCGCGCAACCCGCCCCCGCCGCGCCCTTGCGCGCCCCGCAAACGCTGCCGGAGCCGCGCAAATGGCCGGGGTCGCTCCCCCTGGATGCCCTGGAACTGGAGCCGAAAATAGATTGGGCGGAGGGAATCCGCGCCGCATGGCAGCCCGGGGTCGCCGGTGCGGCCTCGCAGTTGAGGCGCTTCCTGCGGGACTCGGTTTCGGACTATAAGGAGAACCGCAACCGTCCGGACCTTACCGGCACCTCGCGCCTGTCGCCGCACCTGCACTTCGGCGAGATCACCCCGCGCCAGGTCTGGCATGCGGTGCGGACGCGGGCGAAAACGAAGGGCATCCCCGAAAAAACCTGGCGCGGCTGGCAATTCCTCACGGAACTCGGCTGGCGCGAGTTCGCGCACCACCTGCTCTTTCATTTCCCGCAGACCGACCACGAGCCGCTGCGCGAGGAGTTCCGGAACTTTCCGTGGCGCAAGAACCGGCCCCTCCTGCGAGCATGGCAGAAGGGACGCACCGGTTACCCCATCGTGGACGCCGGGATGCGGCAGCTTTGGGCGACCGGCTGGCTCCACAACCGCGTAAGGATGATCGCCGCGTCGTTCCTGGTGAAGGATTTGCTGCTCTCCTGGCAGGAGGGCTCGCGATGGTTTTGGGACACGCTCGTGGATGCCGATCTCGCCCAGAACACGCTCGGCTGGCAGTGGACGGCGGGATGCGGCGCGGATGCCGCCCCGTATTTCCGGATATTTAATCCGGTCATCCAGGGGGAGAAGTTCGATCCGCGGGGCGATTACGTGCGGCGGTGGTGCCCGGAGCTGGCAAAGCTCCCGGCCAAATGGCTGCACAAGCCGTGGGAAATGCCCGCGCCCGAACGGCCCGCCGCGGAGACCGCCCGCGAATATCCCGGGCCGGTCGTCCGCCATTCGGCGGCGCGCGCGGCCGCGCTCGAGGCGTTTGCGAGCATCAAAGCCCGCGGGAAGCCGGGGAAATAACCATGCGACGGCTCCGCATCCTGCTCCGATGTATCTTTTACCCCGCCCTGCTGATCGCGGTGGTGGCCGTCCTTGCCGCTTGTTGGGCCGTCGAGAACCTGGGGGGCGTCGTGGTCTGGTTCGCCCAGCGCTCGCTGCCCGGGTTTTCGCTGCACCTGGGAAAAGCGGAACTCGCCGGCGCCATGCGCGTCGAGTTTACCGACCTGCAATTGAGGGAGCGCCGACAGGGCGACCATGCCTTGCTCACCGTGGCCTCCGCGGCGGTGGACTATTCCCTGGCCGATTTGTGGCGGAGGCATATCGCCCGGGTGGAGATCGAGAGACCCCTTCTTACCGTCGATGACAAGAGCATCGCGGCGTTCGCCTCGCCGAAGAAGAACGCCCCCGCGCCCGCACACGTGAAGCCCCGGGCCGCCGCCGGGGCCTGGCATGTGGATCACTTCGCCGTCCGCGGTGGAGAGGGAGACATCGATCTCCGCGGGCTTCCGCAGGCGCATTTCCAATTCGCCGCCGAGTTCAAAGACCTCGACCTCAGCCCCGAAGCGAGAGAGTCGAGGGAATCGCAGAGCGTTGCGCTCAGGAACATCCGGCTGGCCGGACGCGGGCCGGCGCCGAAGCCGTTGGGGACGGTGAGCGCCGTGAACGTCCTTTTCACCATGGACCAGTTGGCGCAATACCGCGTGCAGGCGCTGACGGTCTCCGCGCCTTCGATCCATTTCCAACCGGCGTTCGTCGAGGCGCTGGCCGCGCCCGCAGTTTCCGCGCCTGCCGCACAGTCCCCTGCCGGCGCGACGCCGCAGTGGCGGGTGGACCGGCTGAACGTCAAGGACGGGGAGGCCTTCCTCGAAGGATTTGGCCCCGCCGTTCCGGTCGCGTCGGCGAAGTTCGCCATCGACGCGACCGACATCGGTCTCGGCGGTCTCGAAGGCGCGGGCGGCGCGGCCGAGAAGATTCATGTGGCGCAGCTCTGGGATGTCCGCGCCGCGGCGCTCGCCGACCCGCTGCATCCCTTCCTCCAGCTCGCTTCGGCGACCATCAACTTCTCCAACGCCGGCCTGAGCCGCGACGAGGTCGCGAAGGTCGAGACGACGGGCATGTGGGTCGGGGTCGGCCCCAGCCTCCGCACATTCGCGGGAGCACCCGGCAAATCCGCGCCCGCGCCCGCGCCGCAAACGCCTCAAAAGCAGGCGCGGCCCTGGCTGGTGCGGGATCTGTCGATCCAGAGCGGCTATGTCTCCGTCTCCGACATCGGGCTCGACATCCCAAACCTGGGATTTTATATCCGCACCGATCTAAGCGATGTCGCGCTCTCCGGGGACGAGCGTTTCGCCAGCGACAAGCTCCAGCAGGTCGAGCTCTCGAACCTTTCGATCCATTCGCCGCTGGATCCGTTCGTACCCGTGCTGACCCTCAAGACCATCTTCCTGCAATTTTCGGTCGCCGGGCTCCTGCGCGAGGAGATCGAGGATGTGAGCATCCTCAACCCGCAGATATTCGTGGGCGAAGACCTCTTCTGGTACGCCGACGCGCTCAAAAAGAAAGAGCAGCCGGCCGGTCCTACGCCAGCAGGGGCACAGGCAGCCGCACCCGCAACGGCGACGGCGCCCGCGTCCCATTGGGTCGTCAGGAACCTCGGCGCGGACTATGGCGAGATCGTCATCGCCAACGGCGGCAAGTCGCGGGCCACGCTTCCCCTGAGCTTTTCCTGGCGGGCGCGGAACGTGGACTTCAACAACCTGGATGACCTGCAGCTCAAGCTGAAACTGGTGATCCCGAAAGGAGACTACAAATTCCCCTCCTACCAGTTGGACCTCGCCGGGCTTTCGGGCAAGATCGAGTTCGGCCTGCCGCCCGAGGATCACAAGGATAACCTCGTCCACACCCTCGAAGTGAAGGAGGTGCGCTGGAAAGACTTCGTGGCGCGGAGCGCGTTCGTCACCGTGACCTACGACAAACAGGGCATCTACGGCGAGGTCGGCGGGAATGCCTATGGCGGCTATGTCACGGGCGGATTCAGCTTTTTCACCCAGCCCGACTCGCCCTGGACGGGATGGGTCTCCGGCTCGAAGGTCGGCTTGCGCGGAGTGACCGACGCGCTGATTCCGGAGAGCTTCCAGCTAAGCGGCCCTGCGGACTTCAAGCTGGAGGTCAACGGCCTGAACCACGAGATCGAGCGGGTGCTCGGAGGCTACACGATGCGCAGCCCGGGCAAGCTGAAAGTCGCCAAGCTCGACGATGTGATGGCGCACCTGCCGCCCGACTGGACGGTGCTAAAGAGCAGCATGACCCGGATCGGGCTGGAGACTCTGCGCGATTTCGATTATGAAAGCGGGAATGGTTCTTTCTGGTTTGCCAGCGATGAAGGCGATCTCAAGCTCGCGCTCCGGGGCCGCGGGGGCTCGCGCACGATGGAAGCGGTGCTGCACGGAGCGCGCGACTCCGCGCCCAATGCGCCTCGCTAGCCGGGTCGGAGGAGCGTGGGGCTCCGCACGGGTCGCGTGCGCGTGCGCTCTCCTGGCGTTGGGCGGCTGCTCCCTGCCGCCCGTGACGCTGTCCACCCCGCAGCCGATCAAGGTCAACATCGCGATGAAGCTGGATGTCTATCAGCACGGCGCGCCGGCCGCCCCTGTCAAAACCACGGCGTCCGCCTCCGACGCGGCGACGCCGGACGCCATCCAGGACCGGCGGAGGCTGAGGTTGGGCGAACTCCAGCCGTTGAAGAATTCGCGGCTCATCGGCGAGAACCATCTCGGCCTGCTCGAGGTGCGAAACCCGGCCCCCGGCGAATATGGCGATTACGTCCGCGAGACGGTGGCGGCCGAAAACAAGGACCGCTCCGCGCTCATGGAACTCACGGCCAAAGCCCAAAAAATATCCCTGGCCGACGTGCAGAAACAGCAGGCCGCGAACGCCATCCACAGCGCCTTCAACGGCGAATGGATCGAGACCCAGAAACCGGGCGGCACCTACGCCTGGACACAAAAAGGCGCCGAGTGAACGCGCTGCGCGAACGCGGACCCGAAGTCAGTGAACCCGGAAGGTGTGCATGACTTCGTTCGCATAGGCCTGTTGCGCGCTCAGGTCGTAAACCGTCGGCCGCGTCGCGGGCGGATAGACAAGGGGGTTCACCGCGTAGAGCTGAAAGTCGAAGTGCAGCGTCTGGCTCGGCTGCGTCCATGTATAGCTGAGGTAGGTCGTCATGTGGCCCGCGCTGCCGTCTCCCGCGGTCATGCGCTGGAACGTCACGCCATCCGCGGTGAGGTGGCCCCACCCGGTCGCGGCCTGCAGGTTGCTGTCCGTGCCGGAAACGATGATCAACTTCTTCGTCACCAGATTCGTGCCGGCGGGCACGGAGAAGCCGGTGAACGTAACAGAGCCCGCCGGATAGCCGTCGGCCGCCGTCTTCGTGAGATGCTTCGGCAGGCACAAGCTGAAGCCGTGCGCGGGATCGACGTAATGGTAGGAAAACTTCGCGGGGCAACGTTTGGCGGCTGGGGGCGGCGTAGCCGGCACATGCATGTGGCAGCAGCCCGCGGTGAGGAGCAGCGCGAAGCCGAGGAGGGTCAGGGGGGATTTTTTCATAAATTTATTTGGAGTGCAAAAAGGCTCAGGGCGCGAGCGTGATATGGCCGGAACTGCTCACCGAGACCCGAAATGTGTATGTCTTGAACGGTCCGTGCGAGTAGTCGGTCGTTTCCATCTCGACCTTGCGACCGGTGATTTTCTCCACGCGCAGGAATTCCTTCGCCTCGCTCTTCCAGCGAGCCGGCAGCAACTTCGCCACCGCGGAATTCACGTTGCCGAGAAGCAGGAGGTTCCCCTTGGCCTTGGTGAGAAAGAGGTGCACAAACGCGGACTTCGTAGCCGGTTCGACGGTGATGGCGAACAGATTCCCCGCGCTGTTTGAGAGTCCCGCCTGGTCGGTGGGATTGGAGGTCGGCCCGAGCAAGCCTTTGGCGGTGGGAAAAACGAACGCCCCGCTCGTGGGCCCGTCGCTGCTGCCGGCCGGCGCGAGGGTTATCTTCACCGTGACGTCGGCGCCGGGGTTGGACGTGATGGTCATCGTGCTCGCAGCCGCCGGGAACGCGGAACAGGCGAGGAGCGCACAGGCTAGGGGGAGGGCATGTTTCATACTCCGTTCCTATCGAAAACGGCTAGGGAGTTCCATGCAATTTCACGCCGCGCAACAGGTCGCGCGCGACCGGAAAGATCCGCTGTTCCCACGCCGCATATTCCTTCGCGGAAGGGTGCAGGCCGTCGGGGGCGGTCAACGCGGCATCGCCCCGCATCTTCTGGCTGGCCGCGAAGACATCGACGACTTTCAGGCCGCGCGCGGCGGCTTCCTGCGCGATGACCGCGTTGAACGCGGATATCCCGCGCACATTCTCGCGGGGATCGCCGAACGATTCGCCGCCGGGCGTCACCGAAAAATCGGGGATATTGACGAGGAGCAGTTTCCGGGTTGGCAGGAGCGAGAGCATCCGGTCGAGCAACTGGACGAGATTCTTTCGGAACTGGCCTTCGGGCACGCCCTGGACCCAATCGTTCACCCCGATCTGCAACGTCGCGAAATCCGGCTTCGCATTCGCAAAGACCGGCAACTCCTCATCAAGCGCCTGCCGGCTCGTCCACCCGGTCGTCGCCGGATTTGCCACGAGCTTCACCGCCAACCCGCTCGCGCGCAGGTGCGCCGCCAGCACCGCGGGCCAGGATTGCTCCGGAGTCGCCCCCTCCCCGCTCGAATACGAATCCCCGATGACCGCATACCGGATCTCCCCCGCCAAAGCCGCACCGCCGAGCAGGAGAGAAGCCGCCGCCGCCACTATTCTAAACATTCCTTTGCCTCCTCCTTGGCGTCCTTCGCGTCCTTGGCGCGACATCCTCTTCTAGAGCCGCGGAACGGTGATGCCAGTCTGCCCGAGGTATTTGCCCCCGCGGTCGGCATAGGAGACCTCGCAGATTTCGGCTGCTGCGAAGAAGACCACCTGCGCGAGGCCTTCGTTTGCGTAGATGCGGGCGGGGAGCGGGGTGGTGTTCGAGATTTCGAGGGTCACGTGGCCCTCCCATTCGGGCTCGAACGGGGTGACGTTGACGATGATGCCGCACCGGGCATAGGTGGATTTGCCGACGCAGATGGTGAGCACGTCGCGCGGGATGCGGAAATATTCGACGCTGCGGGCGAGCGCGAAGGAGTTCGGCGGGACGACGCAGATGTCCGTGTCCATATCGACGAAGGATCGCGGGTCGAACGCCTTCGGATCGACGACGGTGTTGAAGACGTTCGTGAAGACCTTGAACTCGCTTGAGACGCGCAGGTCGTACCCGTAGCTGGAAAGGCCATAGCTGATGACGGACGCGGCCCCGGCCTCGGAATGGCGCACCTGGCGCGTCGGCGAACGGCTCGATCATGCCCTGCTCCAGCGCCATGCGGCGGATCCACGTGTCGGAATGAACTCCCATCCGGACTTTACGGGACGCCTACTGGCACGCTTCGCAGACGCCGCCGCTGCGCATCGCTTCGATGGAGCAGGCGAGCTTCACGTCCTCGGCGGGCGTGGCGACGGCCTCGGGCGCGCGGCGCTCGCGGTGGCTGGAGTCGATGCCGGACTTGTTCATGGTGCGCAGGTAGTAGGTGGTCTTCAGGCCGCGTTCCCACGCCTCGCGATACATGAAGCTACGCTTTGCGCGCGTCGTTGTCCGCGAGGAAGAGATTCATGCTCTGCGACTGGTCGATCCATTTCTGCCGGACGGCGGCGCACTGGAGAATCCAGGTCGGCTCGATCTCGAACGCGGTCTTGTATAGCCGCTTCAGACTTCCGCGGGGATGCGCTCGATGGCCTGTATGGAGCCGTCGAAATACTTGAGGTCGGCGAGCATCTCCTGGCCCCACAGGCCGAGCTTCATGCAGCTCCTTGATGAGGAAGTCGTTCGTGCGGACGAACTCGCCGCTGAGGTTCGACTTCGTGTGGATGTGCTTGTAGCTCGGCTCGATGCACGGGCGTGCAGCCCATGATGTTCGAGATGGTCGCGGTCGGCGCGATGGCCAGGCAGTTCGAGTTGCGCATCCCCTGGCGGCGGATTTTTTCGCGCAGTCCCTCCCACTGCATGCGGCTCTTGCGATCGACCAGGATCGGGAGTGCCGCGCTCCTTTTCGAGCAGGTCGAGCGTGTCGAGCGGCAGCATGCCGCGATCCCACTTCGAGCCCTTGAACGTGCTGATAGGCCCCGCGCTCGGCGGCGAGGTCGCTGCTGGCCTCGGTAGGCGTAGAAGGCGATGGCTTCCATGATCTCGTCGTTGAAATCGACCGCTTCGGGCGAGTCGAACGGCATGCGCTCGGACGTAGAGCGCGTCCTGCATCCCCATGACGCCGAGGCCGACGGGGCGGTGCCGCTGGTTCGCGTTCGCGGCGGCGGGACGGGGTAGTAATTGATGTCGATGACGTTGTCGAGCATCCGCATGACGACGCGTGACGGTGGCCCGAGTTTTTCGTGGTCGATCGCCGCCGTCCTCGCGGAGGTGGTTCGGGATGTTGATCGACGCGAGGTTGCAGACGGCGACCTCGTCCATGCTCGTGTTCAGCTCGATCTCGGTGCAGAGGTTCGAGTTGTGGATGACGCCGCAATGGTCCTGCGGGCGAGCGGACGTTCGCGGGATCCTTCCAGGTCATCCACGGGTGGCCGGTCTCGAAGAGCATCTCGAGCATCTTTTTCCAGAGCGCCAGCACGCGGATCTTTGCGGCCCCAGATCTTGCCGTCCTCGGCCAGCGCCTCGTACTCCTCATACCGCGCTCGAACGCGCGGCCGTAAAGCTCGGGCAGGTCGGGCGCGTCGTTGGTGCGGAAGAGCGTCCAGGTGGCGTCCTTCGGCAGCGCGGCCTTCGGAGATTCGCCTTGCAGGCGCTTCATGAACACGTCCGGGAATCCACTGGGCCGTGTTCATGTTATGGGTGCGGCGGCGGTCGTCGCCGGTCTCCTTGCGCAGGTCGAGGAAATCCTCGATGTCGGCGTGCCAGAGCTCGAGGTAGCTGCACAGCGCGCCCGGACGTTTGCCGCCCTGGTTCACCGCGATGGCGATGTCGTTCGCGACTTTCAGGAACGGGATGACGCCGGACGATTCGCCGTTCGTGCCCTGGATGTGCGCGCCGGTGCCGCGCACCGCCGTCCACGAGCAGCCGAGGCCGCCCGCCCATTTCGAGAGGAGCGAAAAGCGCGTCCACGTCTCGGTGATCTCCTCGATCGAGTCGCCGCAATAGAGCAGGTAGCAGCTCGAGAGCTGCGGGATGACGCGTGCCGGAGTTGAAGAGCGTCGGCGTGGAGGAGCAGGCGCGCCGGTTCTTGTAGATGGCGTAGAATTCCTTGGCGCGGACTTCGCGCTCCTTCTCGCGCAGGGAGAGGCCCATGGCGACGCGCATCCAGAAAATCTGCGGCGCTTCCAGCCGGCGTCTGCCGGCCGGTGCGGCGGTGTCGCGCTTGTTGATGAGGTAGCGGTCGTAGAGGTTCTGGATGCCGATGAAGTCGAACTGCAGGTCGGCGTACGGATCGATCGCGTTGGCGAGCGGCTTGAGGTCGAACTCGGCGAGCCGCGGGTCGAGCCGGCCTGATCTGGATGCCGAGCGGGATGTAGTCGATGAACGCCCTGCGGTGCGCCTCCTTCAAGCCGCCGATGCCGTCGGCGATCTTCCACGGCAGCGTCTCCTCGTAGATATAGGTGAGGAGAATGCGGCCCGCGAAGAAGCGGCGAGCCGGCATCGACGTCGAGGAGGTTCTTGGCGTTGAGGATGATGGTGTCCCGCTGCTCCTCGGGCGTGAGGTTCATGCGAGACGCTGCGCAGGAGGCGCGCGATGAGTTCGTCCTCGGCCAGGGTGAGCTCGAGGCCGATCCGGGCAAAGGAAATGCGCGCGCGGATGTCCGTGAGCTGTTCCCAGGAGGCGAGCTCGAGCTGGCCGAGTTCCTCGCTGAACTGTTCGGTCTCCAGCTCGCGCAGTGCGGCCCGCTTGGCGCGGTACTTGGCATAAACGAGGGCGACCTTCCCGTGGCCGATCTCCATCAAGGTCTCCTCGACCAGGTCCTGCAACTGCTCGATGTGGATGAACAGCGGGCGCTCCCGCTTCATGCGGAACTCGATCTCGGCCTGCACCTGCTGGCCGATGGAGATATCCGCGCCCGCGGCGAGCGCGGCGGCCCGCACCGCGTGGTCGATCTTGTATCCGAGCCACGGCACGATCCGCGGCTTGGTCGGACTGCGCCTGGGGCACGATCGCGCCGGATGACGTGCGGAAACTCGCCCGGCGGCTTCGGCGGCTACGGCGCTGGTGAGGGTGAATGTCTCGGTGCTCATCATAAAACAGGTGGTCTCCGCTTCAGATCAGGTCGTCCTCGTTGGTGTTCTTCACGCTGCCGCCCGTCTGGTATTCGGTCACGCGCGTCTCGAAGAAGTTCTTTTCCTTCTTCAGGAAGATCACCTCGTCCAGCCAGAGGAACGGATTCGACCTCACGGTCGAGAGCGGGCAGGCCGAGGCTCGTCAGGCGCCGGTCGGCGTTGAACTCGACGTAATCGAGGAAATCCTTCTGCGTCATCCCGACGGTGTCTTCGGGCAGGCAGTCCCGGACGAATTCCTTCTCCAGCGTCGACGCCTTCGTGCATGAATTCGACCAGTTCGTGCCTGGAACGCCTCCGTCCAGATGTCGGGATTCTCGTTGATGAGCTCGCTCGAAGATGTAGCGGCCGAGCGCGATGTGGTTCGACTCGTCGCGCAGGGTGTATTGGAACATCTGCCCGATGCCGGTCATCTTGTTCTGCCGGTGCAGGGAGAGGATCATGGCGAACAGCGCGTAGAATTGCGTCCCTTCCATCACCTGCGTGATGCCGAAGAGCGCCTTGGCGAACTTCTGCTTGTTGGCGGTCTGGGTGAGGTCGATGCCCATCTTCAACTCGGGCATCTGGCGCGTGATGAAGTCGTTCTTCTGCGGATGCTCGGGATGTCCTGGAACTTCGCCGTCACCTCGTCGAGGTCGATGTTCAGGCTGCCGATGATGTGCAGGAGCGAATCCATGTGGATCGATTCCTCGGCGATCTGGCGCAGCGAGGCGTGCTTCAGCTCGGCGGCGGTGAGGTTGTCCTCGATGACATGCAGCACGGAGTCGCCGACGATGCCTTCCGCGGCGGAGAAATAGCCGACGCCCATCTCGATGATCCACCGCTCCTTGGCCGAGAGCTCGTTGCCATTCCACTGGGTGCAATCCTTCGTCATGTCGATGACGTCGGGCTCCCAATGGTTCGCCTTCATCTGCTTATAGATGCGGTAGGCCTCGTGGTATTTGAGCGGCAGGACGTTCAGCTCCGCGCTGCGCAGGCCGTTGATGACCCGCTTGCCCGCCAGCCGCTGCGCGCGACCGCGCCTTGTCGAGCCGGAACGTCTTGTTGCCAAGCCGATAAACGACGTAGTCGCCCTCCTCACGGGTGGTAAAATCGAGCGCGGAATGGGCGGAAGCGGCTTCCGCGACAGAGTCGAAAATGGCGGTGTTATTCATGATACATCATCCGGTGTGCGAGCCCAAGCGCATACACTACCTGTTGTGGTGGGTGCTTTTAGGCCTACACCATATTGCGTGACATTGCCGGTTCCTGTCAAGACCCGCAGCCCGGCAAAGCCCGAGTTTTTTTCACAAAAATCCGTTGAGATTCCTGCAAAAATACAAACCCCTTGGCCAGCGGCATTTACGTCGCGGGAACGGGTGAAAAAAGCCGGAGGGGAATTGACCCTGCGCCTTACGGCTTCGGACTTGGGGATGCCGGCGCGCCCACGTCCAGCAAATGCTTTTTGAAGAAGCTATGGATCAATAGAGAGTTTTCGGGCGTGTTGAAACCCGGGCCGCCGTGGCCCGCGCCGGGGACGACGACCAGGGTGCTTTCCACGCCGGCTTTCTGGAGGGCTGCATTGAGTTCCTGGCTTTGCTGGAGCGGCACGAGCGGGTCCGCGTCTCCGTGCATGATGAGGAACGGGGCGCTCTCCTTCTGGACGAAATAGACGGGGCTCGCGCGCCGCGCGGCCTCCTGGTGGGTCGCGATCGGCCCTCCCACGAGCTTGGCCAGCGAGCTCTTGGGGTCGCCGGCTTTTTTGTTGTCCCCATTCCCCCAGTTGAGGAAATCGCTCGGCCCGAACCAATCCACAACACACTGGACGGCGCTAGACTGGTCGAGGTTCTCGCCCACGTCGAAGTCGCGGATGTTGCCCGTCGTCCCCAGCAGGGCCACCAGGTGCCCGCCCGCGGAGGAGCCCCATACCCCGATGCGCTTGGGGTCGATGCCATATTCGGCGGCATGGGCCCGCAGGAAGCGGAGCGCCGCCTTGCAATCCTCGATCTGCGCCGGGTAGATGGCGACGCCGGTCAGCCGATAGTCGAGGCTCGCAGCGGCGCACCCGAACTTGAGCGCGCCCTTCGCGGGGCAGGACGCTTTGCTGCCGCCCTGCCAGCCGCCTCCGTGAATCCAGACGACAAGGGGCGCCGGCGTTCCGCTCGCAGGGGGCAGGTAGAGATCGAGACGCTGTTGCGGCGTGCCCCCGGTGACGTATGGGACATCGTGCAGTGTCCGCGTGCCGTCCGCGGTTGTCGGAGGGAGTGGGGGCGATGCGTCAGCGGCTCTGGCGGTTTGGGCGGTTTGGGCGGCCACGCCAGCCAGGGCGAGCAGGAGGAGCAGGAAATGTTTAGGGCGGGGGGATATCATAGTTCGGGTGTGTCCTTTTTATCGTCCAACCGCCTTTTCTGCAAGAGGCCGCACAGGCCGCGTTTGCCCGGGGCGGCCGCGAAGTCGAAAAAAGCGCGCCCGTGGACGTGCCATTTGCGTTCCCGGGCCCGCTCCAAAGCCTGCCGCACGTTCAGGCCGCTCTTGTAGAGAATCTTGAACGCCTCCTTGACCTCCGCCCGGTCCCCGGCGGCAAGGCCGGCGCGCCGCATCCCGACGATATTCAGGCCGACGACCTGGTTGACCCCCGAGCCGATGGTAAAGGGCGGGAGGTCCTTGCTGAACGCGCTGTTCCCCTGGGAGATGGCGAGTTGGCCGACCCGGACGTGCTGGTGGTAAACGGAGCCGCCGCCCAGGAACGCGCGGTCGCCGATCTCGGCGAAGCCGCCGACGAGGACGTTATTTGCCAGGATGACGTTGTTCCCCACGGTGGCGTTGTGGCCGACGTGAGCCCCGGCCATCAAAAAATTCCCGTTGCCCACCCGGGTGACGCTCCCTTCCTTCGCCCCCCTGTGGAGCGTGCAGTATTCGCGGATGGTGTTGCCGTCGCCGATGACGAGCCGGCTCGGCGTATCCGGCCACGAGCTGAGATCCTGCGCCGGCGCGCCGAGGATGGCCCCGTAGCCGACCGTGTTGTTCCTGCCGAGCACCACGGAGCCCGTGAGAACGGCGTGGGCCTGGATGACGCACCCGGGTCCGACGACGGCAGGCCCTTCGACAACGACGCAGGGGCCGATCTCGATATCCGCGGCCAGGGAGGCGGCCCGGTTCACGATGGCGGTGGGGTGGATCAAAGGATGAGGGCGTCCTTGTAGCTGAAAAACGCGCGGTCCGCTTCGTCCCCTCCGATGATGACGTGGTCGATCATCGTTATCTGCATGAGGTTCGCGGCTTCCGCCATGCGCCGGGTGAGCTGGTTGTCCGACTGGCTCGGGGTGGGATCGCCGGAGGGATGATTGTGCACGAGGATGAAGGCGAACGCGGAGTAGAGCAGAACCGGCCGCAGAATTTCCCTCGGGTGCGCCGGAACCTCGTTGAGGCTGCCCGCGGAGATCTCCTCGACCCGCATAAGCCTGTGGCGCGCATCCAGCAGGACCAGCCGCAACGACTCGGTGCGAAGGCTCCGCATCTCCGCGCCCATGAAGTCGTAGATGAGGGCCGCCTTGTCCATGCGCACCTTGGACATGGTCTCGCGCGCGAGCCGTGCCCCGAGGCCGAACGCAGCGGCGAGCTGCACGGCTTTCGCGAGGCCGATGCCCTTGACGGCGCTGATCTCCTTCACCGAGCAGCGGGAGAGGTTCGCCAGCGAGCCGTGCTCGGCCAGCAACTGGCGCGCGAGTTCCACGGCGTTCTTGCCGGGAATGCCCGTCCTCAGAAGGATGGCGAGTAGTTCGCTGTCGCTCAACGCCCCCGCGCCTTGGCTGGCTAGGCGCTCCCGGGGCCGCTCGGCCTCGGGCAGCTCCCGGATCGTCAGCGGCTCCGTCATTCCATCGCGAAGCGCCCCAAGAGATCGCCCAGCGACGCGCAGAGATCGCACAGCCCTTCGCGATACTTGGTCGCAGGCAAGCCTTCGGCGATCCCGCGCGCCTCGCCCAGGAGCCTGCGTCCGGCGGTGATGGCCGCCGCCATGCCCCCTTGCACGAGCGCCGCGGAGGTCAATTCCTCCATGTCCCCCCGGCTTCCTCGTAGGATGGCCGCGCTCAGCTTCTGGCGCTCGGCCTCGTTGGAGGCGTTGAGGATGTGCAGGATCGGGAGGGTGAGCTTCCCCTTGCGCAGGTCGGAGCCGAGCGTCTTCCCGGCATTGTTCTCGTCGCCGGCGATGTCGAGGATGTCATCGTAAATCTGGTATGCGGTGCCGAACTTCAACCCGAACGCCTTCATCCCCGCGATGATCTCCGGGGACACCTCGTTGATGAACGCCCCCAGTTCCGCCCCGGCCGCGAAGAGAGCCGCGGTCTTCATCTCGATGATCTTATAGTAATCGCCGATGCCCAGCTTCAGGTCGAACCGCCGCTGGGTCTGGATGATCTCCCCCGAACAGACATCCGACGCCGCGCTGGCGATGCGCCGGCTGATCTCGGCGTTCGAGAAATTGGTCGATAACTTCAGCGCGTGCGCGAAGAGGCAGTCGCCGAGCAGAACGCTGATGGTGTTGCCCCATTTCGCGTTGGCCGTGGGCTGCCCCCGGCGTTTCTCGGCCCCGTCGATGATGTCGTCGTGCACGAGGGTGGCGGCGTGGATCAACTCGAGGACGACCGCGAGTTCCAGGTGGTTCGGCCCGATGTTCCCCGTCGCCCCGCCGACCAGCAGCGCGAGCGCGGGCCGCAGCCGCTTCCCGCTGCTCTCGCAGGCGTAGGAGATGTAGCCGTCCACCGCGGGATCGAACTCCCGGGCCTGGCTGCGGATGCGCTCCTCGACGCTGTAGAGCTGGGTATTGATGAGCTCGAAGGCCTGGGTGATCCGTCGAGCGCCCTCGGGACTCTGCTTTGCCAAGTTTGTGAAATATTTCACAACCGCACCTTAAGGAAACCCGCCTTTCAAGTCAAACCGCCCGGCCTCCGCGCACCCCGGAATAGGGTCTCACCACGCCGGAATGGGGTCTCACCACGCCGTGCGGGGACGAACGACGAAAGCGGGCAGAGGATTCGCGGGGGGAGCCGCAGGAGAATGGCGGACGGCCCGGAGCATGGAGGAAACGTCCCGCAGAGTGCCAAGAGACGCCTCGGGGAGATCGACAAAGAGCACGGTGACCTGGTAACAGCCCAGCGACGCGGGGCGGGAGTCGCTGGAGTCGGCAGACTTGCAGGCCTCTGCAGGCGCCGGCAGGCAATCGACAACGATCCCCTCCAGGCCGACCCGCTTGCATTCGCCGTTGCCGTCCGCATAGCAGACGCTGACGCCGATCTCGGTGCCAGGCGCGAATTGCCAGCGGGTATAGAAACACATCCCCCGCTCCGAGAGTTCCAACTCCCGTTCGCAGTTCTCTTCGTCGGCCCCATATTCCAGGCAGAGCGAGGGAAATCTTGTCCTCATGACCATAATCGAAGGGCAGCCCTCAATTCGGTCCAGAACCTAACACGGAACAAGGGCGTGTCAAAAAACCGAGCGCTCCAAATGCTGCGTGCCGGTCCGCGGTTTTTTCCCCTGCGGTCCGGCCTCGCCCACGGGCTCGACGACGGGCTCGAGGGCGTTTTCCGACGTTTTCGCGGCGGGCGCCGCGGGCTTCTCCCCCGCCTTCTCGACATCGGCCATCATCTTCAGCGCGAGCCGGGCCAGGGCCGTCGTCACCAGAAGTGTGAGGAGCAGTCCCCCGATCCAGATGACGTATTCGATCTTGTGCGGGTGGTTCTGGCCGCGGAAAAGCTTGATCCCCAACTGCGCCAGCGTGCCCAGGTAAGCGTAGAGGAAGATGCCCGGCGCCTGCCCGAGCGCGATCCAGAGCATGCAAGGCCAGAAGCGGATGCGGGTGATGCCATAGAGGTAATTCAGGAAACTCGTCGGGAACAGGGGGTGCACCTGGCTCAGGATGATGATTTTCCACCCCTCGCGGGCGATCGATTCGTCCAGCGCCACCCATTTCCGGTGGCGGAGCGCCTTCTTCTCGAGCCATTGACGGCCCAGCTTGCGGCTGATCCAGAACGCGGCCGCCGCCCCGAGCATATTCCCGCCGAGGACGAGGAACGAGCCCCACCAAAGGCCGAAAAAAAGCCCGCTCCCGATCCCCAGGACACCCGCGGGAAGGAGCAGCAGGTTGCAAAAAGCATACAGGAGCGGGTAGAGCACCGCGCCCCACCACTGCATCTGCCCGATCTTCCGCTGGGCCCGCACGATCATGTCGATGACCGGGAAATGATGCACCAGGAAGACGGCCAGGAGAACGAGCACACCGAGCCATGCGAACTGGAAGAACAGGGCCCGCGACGCCTTCGAGGCGGGCTTCACCGGGCGTTCGAGCCTCTGCGGTTCTTCCAATGGTTTCATCCGGGTGCGCGAATATTGTCCCGCGGCCCGCGCTTGCCTAGGATAAAAAGTCCTCAGCGCCGTTCGCGAGGGTCCAGGGCATCCCGCAACCCATCCCCCAGGAAGTTCAGTGAAAGAAGCGTCACGGACATCGCGGCGGCAGGAAACGCGAGCAGCCACCAGTAACTTCGCACGGGGTTGATGACTTGCGCGCCATCGCTCAGGAGAACCCCCCAGCTCGCCTGCGGCGGCTGGATGCCGAGCCCGAGGAAGCTGAGGAACGATTCATCCAGGATGACCGCCGGAATGGTGAGCGTGAGATAGACGATGATGATCCCCGCCAGGTTCGGCAGGAGGTGGCGCAGCACGATCCTGGCATGGGTCTGCCCGAGGCTCCGGGCGGCGTCCACGAACTGGAGGGACTTAAGCGCCAGCACCTGCCCGCGCACGATCCGCGCCATCGTCAGCCATTCGATGAGGCCGAGCGAAAACACCAGGATCACGATCCGGGAGTAGCCTACCAGCCCGGAAAACCCGGCCTGCTGGAACCATCGGGCCACGGTGGTGTCGAACGCGTTGATGAATATGAGGATGATGATCAACCGAGGGATGGCGTACAGCACTTCCACCCCGCGCATCATCACCGCATCCCGCTTCCCGCCCGAATACCCCGCCACGAGGCCATAAGCGACCCCGACAAAGAGGCTGATGCACGCCCCCGAAAAACCGACCAGCAGGGATATGCGGGCGCCTTCCAGCACCCGGTACAGGACGTTCCCGCCCGAAGAGGTCGGTCCCAAACAGGTGCCGGCCCGACGGCGCGGCAAACTGGTCCCGAGTGAGCGCCGCGGAGTCCGCCGGCATGACCAGGGGCCCCGCAACCGCCGCGACCAATACGAAGACGAGGACCGCCAGCCCGGCCACCGCCGCACGGTCGCGCCGGAGCCGCTTCCACGCTTCGCCCGTGGGAGAGGCGGGGTCACCCATAGACGTTGATCCTCCGGTCCAGGAACCCGTAAGCGATATCCACCGCCAGGTTCAGGAGCACCAGCAGCGTGCAATAGACGATCGCCACGCCCCCGAGCAGAAACCCGTCCCGGTTCTGGATCGAGTTGACGAAAAAGGCTCCGGCGCCGGGTATGTTAAAGATGGTCTCGACCACGATGGAGCCCGTCAGCAGGTTCGCCGCCAGCGGGCCGAGATACGAGACCACGGGGAGGATGGCAACCCGCAGCGCGTGTTTGTAGAGGACGACCCGCTCCGAGAGGCCCTTTGCCCGCGCCGTGCGGATGTAATCCTGCCCCAGCACCTCCAGCATGCTCGTGCGCATCAACCGCGCGATGTAGGCCACGTAGGGCCCCGCCAGCGTGACGGCCGGCAGGAGGACGCACGATAAGCTCCCCCACCCCCCCACCGGCAGCCACTTCAGCTTCAGCCCGAAAAAATAGACGAACAGCGGCCCCGTGACAAAGGTCGGTGCCGAGATGGCCAGCAGCGCCGCGAGCATCGCCCCGGTATCCGCCGCCGTGCCGCGCCTCGCGGCCGCGACCGACCCGAGCCAGACCCCCGCAAACACCGCGATGCAGAACGCCGAGCCGCCGAGCAGCGCCGAGACCGGGAGGGTCTGCGCGAGCAGTTCGTTCACCGTCCGGTTCCGGTATTTCGTGGAAAGCCGCAGGTCGCCGTGCAGCAAATCCCAAAGATACAGGAAATACTGCTCGCCCACGGAGAAGACGTTGCCCGTCGTGGCTGCGCCGTCCTTCCCGAGCCCCAGCGTGCGCCCGACGCGTTCGCCGAGGGCCCGGCCGTCCGGCGCATCCAGCTTGTATTTGAGGAGGAGCTGCTTTTCGATGGCCGGCGGGATCTTCCGCTCCCGGTCGAACGGCCCGCCGGGCGCCAGCCGAATGAGAAAGAAGGTGATGGTGATGACGCACCAGAGCACCGCCAGCAGGGAGAGGAAGCGTCGGAGGATGAAAACGGCCATCGAGCGCGCATGGTAAAGTCTGCGGGTGGATTAGGAAAGTACGGGTTGGAGGCCCTCGCCCCCTCGGAAACGTTTGAATATATTTGTTCTCCGGCGCTTGAAGGGCCGCGGGGTGCCTGCGAAGGTGTCTCGGTGCGAGACGCAACTAAGTTGCAGCAAGAACGCGGTTGCCGCGGGCCGCGGCACTCGCCATCCTGCACACGAATTATACAATCGGTAACACCACCCTTCTCATGGCTCCCAACGTAGTGCGATACCTTCCGCCGCGGCGGCCCCGTCATGTGGCCCATCCTCCTCACGGCCGTCATCGCTCTCGCCGTCGTCCTCGAACGGATCTTCTGGTGGGTCCGCGAACGCGGCGGGCGCGACCCCGGGAAGCGCGAAGCCGTGCTCGAACAGGTCGAAAAGGGCGACACCAGCGCCGCTTCGGATCTCGCCCGCGATTTGCAGGATCCCGTCCTGCGGATGTTCTGGCACGGCCTGAACCACCACCACCACTCCCTGCAAGGCGCGCTCCAGGTCGCGCGGGCATCGAGATCGAACGTTCGGGCCGCTTCCTCGCGGTGCTCGACACCATCGTCACCCTCGCGCCGCTGCTCGGCCTGCTCGGCACCGTCACCGGCATCATGGCGCATCGAATAAACCCCGGCGCGCAAACGCCGTCGGACAAAAGAATTTGCCGCCGCGCGATCCCGGTGCCACAATTTGCTGTTCCCGCGCCCAGAAAAAAGCGGAGAACGGAGTCCCCTTACGATGACCTTTGACCTTGACCTCTTCCGCGCCACCCCTCTCACGCGCGAGCCGTTCGACTTCCTCGTCGTGCCCGGCTTCGTCCGCCACGAGTCGTGCGAGGGCATCAACGCCGATTACCCGGAAATCTCCAAGCCCGGCAGTTTCCCGGTGGATGAAGTGACCTTCGGCCCGCGCTTCGGCGAACTGCTGGCCGATCTCGACGGCGAGCCTTTTCGCACCGCGTTCGAGGAAAAATTCGGGCTCGATCTCCACGGGAAGCCGACGATGACGACCGTCCGCGGCCGTTGCAGCGAACGAGACGGGCGCATCCATACCGATTCGGACACGAAGATCATCACCGTCCTCATCTATCTGAATTCCAAGTGGGAACAGCCCGGCGGCCAGCTTCGGCTCCTGCGTTCCGGCGACGACCTCGAGGATATGATCATGGAAGTGCCGCCCACCGAGGGCACATTGCTGGCCTTCCGCCGCAGCAATAATTCCTTCCACGGACACAAGCAGTTCGTCGGCCCGCGCCGCGTCGTGCAGTTCAACTGGGTCACGAGCCAGAACGTGGTGGATCGCGCCATGGCCCGCCACCGTTTCGCGATCTGGACGAAGAAAATCCGCTCGATGTTCTCCGGCAGCGCGAGCTAAAAGCGATCGATACCACGAGTCTCCGCGCGGAAAATTTCTCGCGCATCCTCCTCATCAAGCCGTCGGCCCTCGGCGACGTGATCCATACGCTGCCGGTGCTCGTCAAGCTGCGGGCGCGGTATCCGCAAGCCCGCATCGACTGGTTTGTGACACCGGAAAATGCCGAGGTCGTCCGGTGCCATCCCGCGCTTTCCAACACCGTCCTCTTCGCGCGGCGCGAATACGCCCGCTTCGGCCGCAGCCCCAGCGCCACCGCCGGCTTCTTCCGCCTCCTCTCTCAGCTCCGGCGCGCGCGGTACGACCTCGTCATCGACCTGCACGGCCAGCTCCGTTCCGTCTTCTTCGCGCTCGCCTCGGGCGCGCCGGTGCGCGTCGGGTTCGACCGGCCCGCGCGGGAAGGGGAACCTCCCGCCCCGGCCACGGAGGGACAGGCGGCCCACGCCCTTAGCAACAACCCGCGCCGCGGCTGGAAAGGCGCGCGGGAAGGCTCCTGGCTCGCCTACACCCACCGCATCCCCATCCCGACGCTGGATGTCCACGCGATCGACCGCTACCTCTGGGTCGGCGACCTGCTCGGCTTCGACGATTCCCCGGCGGACTGCACCGTCTATCTTCCCCCGGAGACGGCCTCGCGCGTGGATGCCCTCTTGGAACGAAAGGCCATCCCGCAAAAAAAGCTGGCCGTGCTCGTCCCCGGCACCATCTGGGAAACGAAGCACTGGCTGCCGGAACGTTTTGCCGAGGTGGGCCGCTGGCTGCTTGCCTCCGGGTTCGCCGTGGTGATCGCGGGGACGCCGCGCGACCGCGAACGCTGCCAGCTCATCGCCGCCCTGGCCCCTGGCGCGTGCGACCTCTCCGGCGAGACGACCCCGGCGGACCTTGGCGGCATCATCCAGCGGGCCGAGGTCTGCGTCACGAATGATTCCGGGTCGATGCACCTGGCCACCGCGCTCAACCGCCCGGTCGCGAGCATCTTCGGGCCGACAAACCCGGTACACATCGGCCCGTACCATCACCCGGAATCGGTCATCCGGGTCGATCTGCCGTGTTCCCCCTGCAACTTTCGCAAGCTCTCCCAGTGCCCGAACGGGCACGCCTGCATGCACCTGGTCACGGCGGATATGGTCATCGACCGCATCCAGGCAAGGGGCCGATAGCGCTGGCCCCCGCGACGCTCACCAGACGGGGGAAAACCCCTTCTCCACCGCGTCGGCCCACACCAGGTCGAGGTCATCCGCACCGCTCGTCCGCACGAAAGCGTGCGGCCCGGCCGCGAGCAATCGCGGGCCGTCGAGCCGCGTCCCATCCAGCAAGCCAGCCGCCGGCGCGCCCCTGCCCGCGATGAAATAGCGCGCCGGAATCGCCACCACGAAGTCCATCGCCGCCCCGCTCCGCCGGTAACTGCAAAGCCTTTTCCCGAGTACGGAGATGCGCGGGGCGACCCGCACATAATTCGCCTCGACAAATTGACGCGCGGCGGGCGGGAGCCGGTCGCCGTTCACCACCACGGGCGTCGCCGTCGCCACGAGCGACTTCGCGACGTGATCCTTCAGCAGCCCGAGCTGGATTCTGTCCATCGTGATCGGTTCGAACGCCGCATACACCGGCCGCCGCCGGAACAGGGTCTCGCCTTTCACATCCATGACGAACCCGGAGGGCGGCGTGAGCCGCAGCACATCCGCGACCATTGCAAGATCGTCCCCGGTCTCCATCCGCCAGGGAGCGTGCGCCACGAGGATCGCGCAAATCTCGAGAGCCCCGACAGCAGCCGGCAGCCAAGTCCTGCACTCCCGTGCGATCCGCCCGGCGGCGAACAGGATAACCGGCGCCAGGAACACGCCCACCAGCGGGATGAACGGCAGATTATCCTGCCGCGAATGCGTCGGCTGGAAGCCCCGGGACACCGCAAAATAAAATCCGGCGGCCAGCAACAGCAGGAGCCGCCTCGACCCTCGGGAGCCCTTCCCGCAATCGCCGCCGAAAAGGGCGCTTCCCACCGCCACAAGCCCACACAGGACGCACGCGACCAAGAGAAGGCGTCCCGACATCCGCGGCCGGTCCGTGGGCGCGATCATGAAATTGTGCGCGATGACGCATTGGTAAAATTCGGGCAGCGCATGCCGCGCGGCAAAAAACACGGCAACGGCCAGCGGCGCCAAGGCAAACCCGGCCACCGCGGCGAGGGCACGGCGCGAAACATCCCGCGACCGTTCCCCCGAAACGGTTCGCAGCGCCACAACCACCGACGCGGCGCCCGCCAGCGCGGCCACGAGGAGGAACGTCTTCACCGAAACCGCCAGCGCGCCGCCCAACAACGCCCCTCCGAGCAGCGTTCCCTTCCAGTCGAGTTCGGTCCGGGTGAACACGAGCAGAGCGAGCAGCCATAAGACCGTCCAGAGGCCATCCGGGCGAAACTCGCCCATCGTAAAAAAGAAATCCGGCCACGCGCCGGCCAGCACCGCCGCCCACAGGCCCGCCCGCGGCGAAAAGAGGGCCGAGCCCAGCTTGAAAATGAGCCATAGGGACGCGGCGTAGAGCGCCACCATTGGCAAGCGAACCCAGAGGAGCGCCTCGGGCCGTTCGCCCAGCAGCGCCAGCAGCGGCGCGCAAAGGAGATGAAAGAGCGGTGTATGATTGTCAAAAACATCCCGGTAAGGCAGCAAGCCGTGAAGCCACGCCCACACCATGTGAAGGTGCTGCGGCTCATCCGAGTCGAACCGCAGGCTGAAAACGCAAGCGAGCCGCAACGCCAGCAGGACGGAGAAAAACAGGGCGGCCACCCGCATTTCGCCCGTGGAAACAACGCCGGCGAGTGGCGGCGGGACGCGCCCCGGATTCCGAACCGGAACTCTCTCTTCAGTTACCGCGGCGTAGCTATGGATCACGGGAGCGCGTGATCCTGCGCCGGGGGAAGCGCCGTGGCGAGGCTTGTTTTCCGGGAGACCGGGCCATTCCGGCGCGCTCACGGCTGAGTTTTTAGCAATGATAGCTGATCTGGGCGACCAGGAAGGCGCCTTAAACGGCTCGGTAGATGAGGCGGTGCTCGGAATCGATCCGGCACCACACGAAAAAACTCACGGGTTGACACCGCCTCGCAGTGGAGGTATCCACATCATCCCACTCTACCGGAACATTTATGGCGAACTCTGAAGTCATCCTTATCGAAAACATCCCCGGCCTCGGCGCTGAAGCCGATGTCGTGAAGGTAAAGGCCGGTTATGCCCGCAATTTTCTGATTCCCCACCGCAAAGCGCTTGAAAAGACGCCCGCCGCGCTGCGAAGCCTGAACCACCTAAAGGCCAAGCGCGCCGAGCGCGAAGCCGCCGAGTTGAACAAGGCTGAAGAGCTGGGCCGCAAGATCAACAAGCTCAAGGTCACCATGATCCTGGAGACGGGCGAGACCGGCAAAGCGTTCGGCTCCATCACCGTCAAGGACATCGCCGAACGCATCCAGGCCGAACTGGGCGGCATCGTTTTCGAGCGGAGCCAGATCGTTCTCGAGCGCCCGATCAAGGAAACCGGGGCGCATGAAATCCCGATCAAGCTCCACTCGGACGTTACGGCCAAACTGAATCTAACCGTGAAATCGAAGTCCGAGTCGGAGGCCTCCGCGGCCCCGGCGAAAGAAGCCGCGGCCGAGCCCGGCGAGTTCAAGTCCAAGCCCAAGGCGCGGCACACCAAGTGAGAGATTTCTAAATGGCAGAGGGTTCCAGCATCGCTGAGAAGCCCGCCAAAAAGACCGGGGAGAGGCCGGCTGGAAATCTTAGAGGCAGCGTCACTTACTTACCGGATATACACCGGTTACTCCCACAAAGCCCCGATGCCGAGCAAGGCGTCCTGGGCTCCATCCTCCTTTCACCGAAGGAGGTCATGGGCGAATGCGTGGAGAAAAACGTCGAGGCCGAGCACTTCCACATACCGGCCCACGCGACGATCTTCACCATCCTGCGCGAGCTCTGGGATGCCCACAAGCCGATCGATTTCGTCATCCTCACGCAGGTACTGAAGGATCGCAACCTGCTCGACCAAGTCGGCGGCGCGCTCTTCCTCACGAACCTCTTCACGTTCGTCCCGACCGCCGCGAACGCCGCTTACTACGTCGATATCGTCCAGGAGAAATACACCCTCCGGCGGATCATCAATACCTGCACCGAATACGCCGCCCGCTCCTACGACGAGCAGGAAGACGTCCCATGCCTGCTCGACGAGGTGGAGCAGCACATCTTCGAGATCGCCAAGGACCGTTACCGGGCCAACGCGCCCGAGATGAAAAAGCAGGTCGTGGACGCGCTCGAAGCCATCGAGAAACTCTACGAACGCCGCGGCGGCATTACCGGGCTCCCGACCGGGTTCTCGAAGCTCGACCAGATGACCGACGGCCTCCACGAGTCCGAGATGATCGTCATCGCCGCAAGGCCTAGCATGGGCAAGACCGCGCTCGCCCTGAACATCGTGGAACACGTCGCCCTCTTCGCGAAGCAGCCCGTCGCCGTTTTCAGCCTGGAAATGAGCAGCCAGCAGCTCGTCCAGCGCCTCCTCTGCTCCCGTGCGAAGGTGAATCTCCAACGCGTCCGCGACGGTTTCCTGGCCGAGCGCGATTTCCCGAATCTCACGACCGCCGCTTCCAAGCTCGCCGAGAGCCAGATTTACATCGACGACACGGCGGGCCTCAGCATCCTAGAACTGCGCGCCAAGGCCCGCCGGTTCAAGTCGCAGCACGACATCAAGCTCATCGTCGTCGATTACATCCAGCTTCTGCGCTCGACTTCGCGGCGCGCCCAGGACAACCGCCAGCTCGAGATCGCAGAGATCTCCGCCGGCATCAAAGGGCTCGCGAAGGAACTGCGCATCCCCGTGCTCGTCCTCGCCCAGCTCAACCGCCAGCCGGAGGCGCGCGCGGGCGGCAAGCCGCGGTTGAGCGATCTGCGCGAGTCCGGCTCCATCGAGCAGGACGCCGACCTGGTCGCGCTGCTGGTCCGGTCCGAACTATACGAGGAGGACGAGGAGGCCCGGCAGGAGAAGGCGGGCGAAGCGGAGCTCATCATCGCCAAGCAGAGGAACGGGCCCATCGGCGAGGTCCCGCTGACATTCCTGAAGGAGTTTACCCGCTTCGAGGATCGCGCCCGGAGCGCGCCCGAAGAGCGCGGGTGATGCCGCCTGGCCGGGGCCGGCTTCGCCATTCATTCGCGCATGCCGCCTTTGCTTTTCTCCTGGCCTCCAGCGCTCTGCGGGCCGCGCCCGTGAATCCCCCGCCCGCGTTCACCCCCGCCCGCCCGGTCGTCCTCGTTCACGGCTTTGCCGATACGTCCCGGAAGCTGTTGCCGATGGCCAAATACCTCCGGCGCCTCGGCTGGACGGTCTATACGCCCACGCTGACGCCGGGCAACGCAGCGGGAGGCCTCGAACCGCTCGCCTCGCAACTGGAGGCTTACATCGACGCGCATTGCGGCGCCGGCCAGCCCATCGACCTCGTGGGTTTCAGCATGGGGGGCATCGTGTCCCGATATTATATCCAGCGTCTGGGCGGGGCGCGCCGCGTGAAGCATTTCGTGACGATCTCGTCTCCGCATCACGGCACGTGGATGGCCTATTTCTCGGGAAGCCGCGGCGCGCGCGAGATGCGCCCGGGAAGCGCATTCCTGAACGGCCTGAATGCCGACACCGGCGCACTGCGAGAGCTGAAATTCACCTCTCTCTGGACGCCGCTCGACCTCATGATCGTCCCGCCGGGCAGCTCGCGCATGAGCTTCGGACAGGAACGCCTCATCTGGATGCCCGCGCATCCGCTCATGGTGTGGGCGCCTGCCTCGTGGCGGGCGGTGGCCGACGCGTTGCGCGAGTAAGGCGCCCGCGGCTTGACCGGCCGCCTCTTCAGTCGTGCGTCGAGGGCTCGTGGAGGTTCTGCCCGGCGCGCAGCGCCTCGCCTTTCGCGGTGAAGCGCGTGCCGGCGGGTTTGCCGGCAGCGATGGCGCGAATCCGCCCAGTGAGGCGGCCGTTGCCGATGACGGTGGGGATGCCGGCCTCGACGGCAAGTTTCACCGCCTGGAGCTTGGAGACCATGCCGCCGACGGAGAACTTCCCTTTCCCCTCGTGCGCGAAGCCGGTGACGCTCTCGATGTCGGTGACGAGCGGGATGACCTTCCCGGCGGCGTCCATGAGGCCGTCAACGCTGGTCAGGATGACGAGGAGATCCGCGCCGGCGAGCATCGCGACCTCGGCGGAGAGCCGGTCGTTGTCGCCGAATTTCAGCTCCTCGACCGCGACGGAATCGTTTTCGTTGATGATGGGGATGACGCCCTTGCGCTGCAGGAGGCGGTCGAGCGTGCTCTTCGCGTTGCGGTAACGCATACGGCTGTCGAGATCGCCGTGGGTGAGGAGGAGCTGCGCGACGTTGAGGCCGTGCGCGGCGAACATCGTCTCGTAGAGCTGCATGAGCTTCGACTGGCCGACCGCCGCGCATGCCTGGATGGTCGGGAGGTCCGCCGGGCGCGCCTTCAGGCCCATGGCGGCGAGGCCCGCGCCGACGGCGCCGCTGGAGACGACGAGGCATTCGTTCCCGGCGAGGACGAGCGCGGCCACGTCGGAGGTGAGGCGCTTGAACTGCGCGATGTCCAGCGCATCCCCCTTCGGCCGGGTGAGGATGCCGGTGCCGAACTTGACCACGATGCGCCGGCCCGTCATACGGCCTTCCTTTTCAGCCACCATGTCTTGGAAGCGGGCGGCTTTCCCGTGAAATCGGGCGGCATCGCGGCGGCGGAGGCGCTCCAGGCCCGTTCGTCGCTCACCCCGCCCAGGATCAACTCCAGGAACCGGCCGCTCCCCAGGTTGCGCTGGTTGGTCGAACAAAGAAACATGCCGGTGGCGCTCAAAAGACTCTCGGCCGACCCTAGCAGATCGCCCATCCGCGATTCAATGGTGAAGACACCTCCCTTCGCGTTCCGGGAAAAGGTCGGCGGGTCGAGCACGATGAGGTCGAAAGATTGCCCCTGCTTCCCGAGACGCTTCAGCCAGTCGAACGCGTCGCCGCAAAGGAACTCGTGCCGGGCGGGGTCGATGCCGTTGAGCAGGTAGTTCCGCTTGCCCCATTCGAGGTATTTCCTGGAGAGGTCAACGTTGACGGTGTGCGCCCCGCCCGCCGCGGCGGCGACCCCAAAGGAGCACGTATAGGCAAAGCAGTTCAGGACGCGGCCCTTCGTCTCCGCGGCGCGGGCGCGGTTCAGCCGCTGGTCGAGGAACAGCCCCTGCGAATAACCGGCCTGGAAATCGATCCAATACCGGACGCCGCGTTCGCGGACGGCGAACGGCTCCTCGGCCTTCTCGCCGGCAATCCACCGGGGCGGCTGCTTGTCGCCCAGTTTTTTCCAATAGACCGCCTTCGCCAGGGCGGACGCTTCGCCGAGCCAGCCTGGGTATTCCTCCCGGGTCTGGACGAGCCAGCGGCCCGCGAAGTCGTCGATCTCCACTTCCCCGCAGCCGTCGCCCGGGCCGTCCACGAGGCGCAGGGCATCGGTGCCGTCGGCTCGGAGCGGGTCGCGCGCGGCGGCGGCGCGTGTGAATCGATCAAACATGGTTGCAATCGGGGGCCGCGATTCTAAAATCCAACCGACCCATGAGTGAACTAAAATCCCTTCTCGATCCCGCGGTGGCGGCGGGCAAACTCCTCGACCAAAGCGCGCAGAACATCCTGCAACTGCTCTCGCAGAGCGACAGTACGCTGTACCGCCAGAGCATTGAGGAGCTCGCCGGCGCGGCGCAGTGGGGCGAGCTGAACGACCGCTTTTTCCGCACGCTCGCTTTCGGCACGGGGGGCCTGCGCGGGCGCACCATCGGCAAGGTGGTGACGAAGGCCGAGATGGGCGAGCCGCAGGCGCTCGGCCGCCCGCAATACCCGTGCGTCGGCACGAACGCGATGAATTCCTACAACATCAGCCGCGCGACGCAGGGGCTGGCGGCTTACCTGAAGGAATGGTTCGAGCGGGAGAATCTCGACGGCAAGCCGAAGATATCCATCGCGCACGACACGCGCCATTTCTCGCGCGAGTTCGCGGAGCTGGCGGCCAAGGTCGGGACGGAAAATGGGTGCGACGTCTGCCTCTTCGCCGCGCCGCGCTCGACGCCGGAGCTCTCCTTTGCGGTGCGCTACACGGGGTCGCACGCGGGCATCGTCATCACCGCGAGCCATAACCCTCCACACGACAACGGCTACAAGGTCTATTTCGCCGATGGCGCGCAGGTGGTGGAACCGCACGCGAGCGGCATCATCGCGAAGGTGAACGCGGTCGCGTCGGACGTTTACACGCCGCTGCCCCGCGACGAGCAAGGGCGGCTGGAAGCGCTCGGCGGCGTCATCGACGAGGCGTACATGCAGCGGCTGGAAACGCTCGTGCTCGATCCCGCGATGGTGAGCGGGCAGAAGGATCTCCGGATCGTTTACACCCCGATCCACGGGACGGGCGGCGAGATCATCCGCCCGATGCTGAAGCGGCTGGGATTCAATTTTTCGACCGTTGCCGAACAGGAGACGCACGACGGGCGGTTCCCGACCGTGAAATCGCCGAACCCCGAGAACGCCGAGGCGCTCTCTCTGGCCATCAAACAGGCCGAGGCCGAAGGCGCGGACCTCGTCATCGCGACCGACCCGGACTGCGACCGCATGGGCGTGGCCGCGCGGAACGCCGCCGGGGGCATCGACCTCTTCACGGGCAACCAGATCGGCTCGCTCATGGCCTGGTACCGGCTACGGACGCTCATCGAACAGGGGGTGCTCACGGAGGAAAACATGGCGCGCGCCGTCATCATCAAGACCTTCGTCACCACCGACCTCCAGAAAGCCATCGCCGCGAAACTGGGCTCGCGCTGCGTCGAGACGCTCACCGGGTTCAAATACATCGGCGAAAAGCTCGGCAAATACGAAAACGCCCTGCCGGGGCCCATCCGGGATGTGTACCGGCGGCTTTCGGAGAGCGAGACGCGCCGGGAGCGTCTCCAGGATTCCGATTACTACGTCTTCGGCGGCGAGGAGAGCTACGGCTACAGCGGCGCCGATTTCGTCCGGGACAAGGATGGGAATGGCGCGACCGTCATGTTCGCGGAGGTGGCGGCTTATGCGAAGTCCAGGGGGTTGACCCTCGACGGCCTGCTGGATGAAATCTACTCCGAGTTCGGCTTCTACCTCGAAAAGAACGCGGCGATGACGTTCGAGGGGGCGGAGGGAGCGGCGAAGATAAAGAAGCTGGTCGAGACCTATGCGTCCAACCCGCCAAAGGATGCGAACGGCGTCGCGGTGCAGGGGACGAAAAATTTCGCGGTCGAGATCATCCGGGACGTGGAGGGCGACAAGATCCCGTTCGAGAAGATGCTCATGATCGAGCTGGCCGACGGACGCCGGGTCGCGGTGCGGCCATCCGGGACGGAGCCGAAGATCAAATTCTACATGTTTGCGCACCGCGACCCTGAGCCGGGCAAGCCGTTCGGCGCCGAAGAGTTGGCGGCGATTAAGGCCAAAGTGAGCGCGTCACTCGAAGAACTATGGAGATGGGTGCAACAGGACGCCGAGGAGCGCCTTGCAACTTGAGATCGCGCACCCGTCGCAACCCCCATGCGTGAAATATCTCTGGAAGGCGGCGAGGTGACTGTGCTGAAGGCGATCGGTTTCGGCGGGACCAATGTGACCGGGGAGACCCTGGCGGATCGCATCCCGGCGCTGGAGATCGCGGAACTCGTGGAGACGCTCCAGGGCTTGATGATGTTCGGCTACGTCGTGGCGGACCGGCAGTCCTTCCGCGAGAAGGAAGACTTCCACCGCACCTCGTTCCATATCAATTCCGGCTACAGCAAGGAACTCCGCGCTTCGATCGACCCGACGCGGAAACGGCCGGAGACCCGCAGGCGCCGCCGGCAATGACGCGAGGGGTTTGAAGATCATCCTCTCGCGGCTCTGGCCCTGGCTCGCCGCACTTCTGACCGGCTGGCTGCTGACGCTCTGCTTCCCCCCGTGGAATCAAGAGTGGCTCTGCTGGCTCGCCCTCACGCCCCTGCTCTCGGCCGTCTGGCTCTCCGGCGGCGGAAGGCGCACCTGGCTCCGGAACGCCGCGCTCGGCTACTGCGCCGGCCTCGTGTTCTTCTGGACGGTCTTTTCGTGGCTCACCACCGTCACCGGCGTGGGTTGGTTCGCGCTGGCGTTCTACCTCGCGCTCTACCTGGCGTTCTGGGGCTGGTTCATGGGCGCCGCGATGGGCGCGCCCGCGGATATGCTCCGCTCGCGACACAACCTGGGGCTCGCCTTCCTCGGGGCCTCGGCCTGGACGGCGCAGGAGTGGGCCCGGGGCGTGGTCTTCAGCGGCTTCGGCTGGAACGGCCTGGGGGTCGCGCTCCACAAGAACCTGGCGCTCATCCAGGTGGCGGACATCACCGGGGTGTGGGGGCTGACGTTCCTCGCGGCGTTCTGCAACATCATCCTGGCCGCCACCGTGCGCCGCTTCATCCTCGAGGTCCGCATCGCCAAAGTGCGCGCCCATTGGGATTTCTCGGTGACGATGCTCTGCGTGGTGCTGGTGTTCCTGTATGGCGTCCACCGCCTCCAGAGGAAGGAGACGACCCTGCCGCTGCGCGTCGCGGCGGTGCAGGCCAACATCCCGGAGAAGGAGAAGTTCGACGAGCAATTCGAGCAGAAGATTTTCGAACGCTACACCGCCCTCACAAAATTCGCCCTGGCAGGCAAGCCCCGGCTCCTCATCTGGCCGGAATCCTCGACGCCGCGCGGGATGTTCTCGGACCAGGTGAATTTCGACTTCGTGTCCGGCATCGCCGCGCTGGGGGACTTCAACTTCCTGCTCGGCAGCGTCGATTATGAATCGGACGGGGATTTCAACGCCGCGATCCTCTTGACGAAACAGGCGCGCGATTTCCAGATCTATCGGAAAATCCATCTCGTCCCGTTTGGCGAATACATCCCGTTGCGGCACACTTTTCCGCTGTTCGCGATGATCGCCGGGACGCAGGTGCCGGGCGACTTCAAGGCGGGCCACGACTACACCGTGCTCAAGATGGCGAACCCTGCCGTGAAGCTCGCCGCGCTGGTCTGTTTCGAGGATACCATCGGCGATCTCACCCGCCGTTTCGTGCTGAACGGCGCGCAGCTCCTCGTGAACGTGACGAACGACGGCTGGTTCCTGGAGTCGGCGGGGTCCGACCAGCACGTGGCGCACGCGGTCTTCCGCACGGTCGAGACGCGCCGCCCCCTGGTGCGCTGCGCGAACACGGGCGTGACGTGCTTCATCGACACGCTGGGCAGGACGACGCAGACCCTGCAGAAACCGAAGGGCGGCCATTTCATCGAGGGGGTATTGGCCGGGGTCGTGCAGGTGCCGGAGAACGGGGAGCTGACGTTTTATGTGAAGCACGGCGACCTGGTGGCGTATGGGTCGCTGCTGGTTGTGCTGGTCTTTCTTGGCGCGGCTCGGTTCAGAGCGAGGCGGCTGGCGGAGCCTTCTCCGCTCCCGCGCGCAGGCGCGTCCAAGCCGCTCTAGACGCGGCTGCTCGCGTGCCTCACCTACCGGTTCCTACCGCCGGCCAGAGCGCCGCCGCGGGAACCCTTGGGGACGGTTGGCGCGGGCTTGAGGACTGGCGGCAGCGCGGGTGGTGTTCGCGGGAGCCTGCGGCTCGGCCATCTGGAAATCGATCTGTTGCTTGTAGGCGTCCACGCGGGCGACCATCACTTCGAGCGTATCCCCGATCTTGAATTGTCTGCGGGTGCGCTGGCCCGTGTAGCGCAGGCGGACGGCGTCGAATACATAGAAGTCGCCGAGGAGCGCGGAAACATGGATGAGGCCGGTGAGCAGGAAGTCGGGCAGCTCGATGAGCAGTCCATAGCTGCGCACGTCGAGGATCGACGCCCGGAACACATCCGGCTTTTTTGACCGGAGCTGGTTCTGGAAATACTCGAGCTTCTTCATCTTCACCGATTCCTTTTCGGCATCGGCGGCGGTTCTTTCGGTGAGGGAGATGTGCTCGGCGGTCGCGGCGAGCGAGGCCATGGACGTATGGGGCCGGGCGTCGCGATAGCCGTCGCCTCGGGGGGCGACGATGCCGGAGATGGCGCGGTGGACGACTAGGTCGGCATAACGCCGGATGGGGCTGGTGAAATGCGTATAGTTCGTCTTCGCGAGCCCATAGTGGCCGCGCGGCTGGATGTCGTACGTGGCGCGCTTCAGGCTGCGGAGGAAGGCGATCTTCAAGGCGTATTCCTCGGGTTTGCCCCGAATGGTCTGGAGGAACCGCTGCACCTCGGCGCGCTGGGTGAGGTCGCCCACCTTGTAGTCGTAACTGCCCGCGAGCTGGCGGAACTCCGCGAGCTTCGCCGGGTCGGGATCGTCGTGGACGCGGTACATCGCGGGGATGAGCCGGTTCTTGAGCTCGCGCGCCGCGACTTCGTTTGCGGCGAGCATGAGCTCCTCGATGAGCTGATGCGAGATGTCGTTCTCGATCTTCTCCATGCGGACGGCCCGCTTGTTTTCATCGAGCCATACCTTGATCTCCGGAAAATCGAGGTCGAGCGAGCCCGCTTCAAACCGTTTCTGGCGCAGGAGCGACGCGAGTTCCCACGCGACGTGCAGGCGCTCGGCCACGGGCGTCTCGGGCGGCTTCTTCAGGAGCGAGAAGGCTTCCTTATACGTGAGCCGCGCGGCGCTGCGGATGACGGTGAACGCGAAACGCGCGGACTTGATCCGCCCAGCTCGCGTGAACTCGATGAAGACCGACTGCGTGAGCCGCTCGACGCCCGGCTTGAGGCTGCAAATGCCGTTGCTGAGCGTCTCCGGCAGCATGGGGATGACTCGGTCCACCAGGTAAACGCTGTTCCCGCGTTCCCACGCCTCGCGGTCCAGCGGGCTGCCGGGCCGGACGTAGTGCGAGACATCCGCGATGTGGATGCCCGCGAGCCAGCCGGCCTGGGTGCGTTCGACGTGGATGGCGTCGTCGAAGTCCTTCGCGTCGTCGGGGTCAACGGTGATGATCATCTGCCGCCGCAGATCCTCGCGCCGGGCGATCTCGGCCTCGTCGATGCTCTCCCGGATGCGCTCGGACTCCTTCAAAACGGCCGGGGGAAATTCGCGCGGCAGCCGGTATTTGCGGATGATCGAGAGCATGTCCACGCCCGGGCTCGAAGCCGGCCCGAGCACTTCGATGATCTGCCCCTCGGGGTTGACGTGGCGCGATTCCCAGGGGTCGAGCTTTACCACGACTTTGTCCCCGAGCTCGGGCGGGTGCGGGGCGGCGGCCTGCGCCGGCTGGACATAGATGTTGTGAACCAGCCGCGGGCTGTCCGGGATGACGTAGAAAAATTTGTTCGATTTCTGGAGGGTGCCGACGACGGTCTCGTTCGCCCGTTTCAGGATGCGAATGACCCGCCCCTCCATGCCGCCGCGGTCGGCGCCTCCCGGCCGGCGCTGTTGCTGCACGCCTTCGTGCATGAGCCGCGCGACGACGCGGTCGCCGTCCATGGCCGTCCACGTGTTTTCCGCCGAGATGAACGTGTCCGCCTGCCCGAGCCGTTCGCTGATGAGATGGGCGCTGCCGCGCTGGTGCACCTGCAGGATGCCCGTCACAAGATCGGCCTTCTCCGGCAGCACGTAACAGTCCTGCCGGATCCGCGCGATGAGGCCGGCGTTTTCCATGCCCCCGAGCATCTCCCGAAGTTCGGCGCGCCGGTCGCTCGGCAGGCCGAGTTCCTTCGAGATGCCCACCTTGTCGAGCGGCCGGTATTTGGGCGAACGCATCAATTGCAGGATGCGCGCTTCGAGGTTCTCCGCCCGGTTCATTGCGGGAACCGTGCCGACCCTTCGCGGCCAATGCAAGACAAAGCCCCCACTACGCGAAAAGGCCCCTCACCGAGTGCTGCAGGATTTCCCACTACGCGGAATAGCCGCCACCGATATACTGTTCGAGCTGCTCGATGGTGGCGTGCTGCGTGGAAATGACCCAGTTGACCAGGTCGCCGATGGAAACCATTCCCACGAGAGCGCCGTTTTCCATCACCGGGAGATGGCGGATATGTTTCTCGGTCATGATGCGCATGCAATCCTCGGGAGTATCCGAGGGTTTGGCGACAAAGACCTGCCGCGACATGATTTCCATGACCTGGGTGCGCCGGGACGATTTCCCTTTCAGGATGACCTTCCGGGTATAATCGCGCTCCGAGACGATCCCCACCAGCCGGTTTCCTTCGAGGACGGGAAGCGCGCCCACGTTCTTCTGAGCCATGAACGTGATGGCGTCGAACACCATCGCGTCACCGCGTACTGACCAAACTTGAGGACCCTTTTCGTTGAGGATCGAACTGAGAAAACCGCCGAGCTTCATGGCGTCCGGGGGGACGACTGGAATCTACGCGCGAGGCGCCGCCGAGTCAAATGGAGATTTGGCATCGACCGAACCGGGCGGCGATGGCACGTTGCAGCCGCGCCTCATGGAACGTCCCGCACCCCCACCCGCCGCGAAGGAACGCCTGGAGGAGAGCCCGAGCCCCTGGCAGGACGCCGGACGCCGACTCGCCCGGAACAGGCTGGCGCTCGCGGGCCTCGTCATCCTCTCGGTGCTTTCGCTCGCGTGCATCGTCGGGCCGTTCCTGAGCCCATACGGATACGAGGATCAGGATTTGACGCTCGTCGCCTCGCCGCCCAGCGCCCGCCACTGGCTCGGCACGGACAGTCTCGGGCGGGACCTTCTCACCCGCATCTTCGACGGGGGGCGCGTATCGATCCTGGTCGGCTTGACGGCCACTGCCGTCTCGCTCGTCATCGGGGTGCTCTACGGCGCGGTCTCCGGGTTCTTTGGCGGGAAGCTGGACGCACTCATGATGCGGATCGTGGACATCATGTATGCGCTGCCGTTCACGGTCTTTGTCATCCTCCTCATGGTCTTTTTCGGGAGGCAATTCATCCTCCTGTTCGTCGCCATCGGCGCGGTGGAATGGCTCACGATGGCGCGGATCGTCCGCGGCCAGGTGCAGGCCCTGAAACACCAGGAATTCATCGAGGCGGCGGAAGCGCTGGGCCTTCCCCAGTGGAGGATCATCTGGCGGCACATGCTTCCAAACGTTCTCGGGGTCATCCTCGTCTATGCGACGCTGACGGTGCCGGAGGTGATGCTGCTGGAGGCGTTCCTCAGTTTCCTCGGCCTCGGCGTGCAGCCGCCCATGAGTTCGTGGGGCGTCCTCATCAACGACGGGGCGAACCGGATGGAGGAGAGCCCGTGGCTCCTCATCGCTCCGGCGCTGGCCCTGGCGCTCACCCTCTTCTCCCTGAATTTCCTCGGCGACGGCCTGCGCGACGCCCTGGACCCGCGAAGCGCGCAGGCCCCGGGCCCGCGAAAACCGCGCGCCGCCAAAGAATGAACCCGGCCGCTTCCCATCTCCTCGCCGTGAGCGACCTGCGGACTTCGTTCGCCGGCGCCGACGGGGCACCCGTGCGCGCGGTGGACGGCGTCTCCTTCCACCTGGAGAAGGGCGAGACGCTCGGCATCGTCGGCGAGTCCGGCTCGGGAAAATCGGTTACCTGCTACTCGCTGCTGCGGCTGGTCTCCGGCTCGGCGACGACCGAAGGCAAGGCGCTCTTCCAGGAGACCGACCTCCTGAGCTGCTCCCGGCGCGAGATGGCCCGGATCCGCGGCAAACGCATCTCGATGATCTTCCAGGACCCGATGACCTCCCTGAATCCCTATTTGCGAGTCGAGGAGCAGTTGATCGAGCCGCTCCTGATCCACGAAAATATCGGCCGCCGCGCCGCCCGGGAAAGGGCGATCCGCGCGCTGGACGACGCGGGCATCCAGGACGCCCCCCGGCGCATCCGCAGCTACCCGCACGAATTCTCGGGCGGCATGCGGCAAAGGGTGATGATCGCGATGGCATTGATCACCAAACCGGAAATCCTGATCGCAGACGAACCGACCACCGCGCTCGACGTCACGGTGCAGGCGCAGATCCTCGAACTCATCAAAAAAATGCAGGACGAGCTCGGCATGGCGGTCCTCTTCGTCACGCACGATCTCGGAATCGTCTCCGGTTTTTGCGACCGCGTCCTCGTGATGTATGCCGGCCGGGTCGTCGAGACGGCTTCGACTGCGGACATCTTCTACGACACCAAGCATCCCTACGCGAAAGCGCTGCAGAAAGCGGCCCCGGCCCTTCAGCCAAAGGGCGCCGAACTCTATACCATCCGGGGGGCGCCCCCCGACCCGTCGAAGCGGGTGCGAGGCTGCCCCTTTGCGCCGCGGTGCGACTACGCCGTGGACTATTGCACGACCGACCCGATCCACCTGGAAGAGACCGCCCCCGCGCATTCCACGGCCTGCCTGCGGGTGCAAAGGGAGGGGCTGAAGCTCTAGCCGGACGTACGAAGAAGGCCGGCAGGGCCGCCTCGCAGTTAAAAGAGCGGCAGCTGCGTGGCGCCGCAAGTCCGCCAGGAGGATGCGCAGGAACTCGCTGTCGGAGAAATTCGCATTCTCGCCCTGGCGAACCACGATCAGGGCCAGCGAGGGTACGATGTACAGCCGCTGGAACGCCGAACCCAGGGATACCACCATGTCGGCGGGCGCGTCGCGGCAGACGCACGCGTTCCTCCAGTCCTGGACCTGCCAGGGGAAGTCGATGGTCTTTTCGATATCGACCTCGCGCGCGCCGGGTCGGGCCGCGGCGCGGTTCAACCAGAAGTCGAGGCCAAACGCGGGGTTGGCGGCGGACCCCTGGAAACACCTCTCGAGCATGCCAGGGTCAACGATCTGCGCCGAGCCGTAGAAGCCGCGGTTCAGCACCAGCTTTCCCATCCGCGCCCATTGGCGGGCGGTGAGCTCGAAGCCGGTGGCCAGCAGCGGATTCCCCGCGCGATCCATCAGGTGCCGCACCGAGCTTAGCCCCAGGGGTCTCAGAACCCGGCGGTCGAGGTAATGCCAGGGCGTCTCGCCCGACGGGCGCAGCCGGCGCCGAAGCACTTCGCAGAAGACCTGCAGGTGGCTGGGCCCGTAGATGAACGCTTCCCCTGGAGCCGCGACGGACGGCAGGGCGATGGCGTAGGCGTCCCGGTCGGGGATGCCGTCGCCGTGGAGTTGCACCGCCGGCGGAATGCCGTCCGTGAAATTCAGCAGCTCCCGGATGGTTATCCGCGCCTTGCGGGGATCGCCCCGCCACTCGGGGAGGGCATCGGCGGCCGGTTCATCCAGTTGGAGGAGGCCGTCCTGCACCGCGGCCAGCGCGGCGACACCCCAGAAGCTCTTCGTGCCGCTGTAGATGCGATGGGCGTCGCCGGACGATTCGTCCCGCGCATACCGCTCAAAGAGGGTCACGCCCCCCTGGATGACGAGCAGCGAATACCCGCGCCGGCCCTCGGAATAGGCGGCGGCATCCTGGAAATAGCCCGGCTGGGCCAAAACGGCACCGGGGTTCAGACCCGCATACAGCAGGAAGAAAATCATCATGCCGTTTTTCATCGCGGGAAGTTTTTCTAAAAGCGGGGCGCCGCGTTCAGAGGTACCGCGCATGGGCTGCCCGCGGCCAGCCAGGCCGCCGCGGCGAAAACGGCTCGCGCCAGGGCAACGGCCTTGAATTTAGGCGGATTTAACATTACTCCATCTCTCTATCGACATTGCCTTTCAGTTCAACGGTATTCGCCGGGCGGGAGGGGAAGTTTGAGGATTCTCCACGTCATCCACTCCGCGAATCCGGCCGGAGGCGGCCCGATCGAAGGCGTGAAGCAGCTCGCGGGGGTGAACCTCGAGACGGGCCATAGCGTGGAGGTCGTGACGATGGACCCGCCCGGGGCGGCCTGGATGAAGGATTTCCCGGTCACGATCCACACCACCGGCCCCGCTTACCTCAGCTACGGCTACACCCCGCGGCTGGGCCCGTGGCTGGAGGCGCACCGGAGGGAGTACGACGTGGTGGTCGTAAACGGCCTCTGGCAGTACGGCGGCTACTGCGCCTGGAAAGTCCTGCACAACACCAGCACGCCGTATTGCGTCTTCCCGCACGGGATGCTCGACCCGTGGTTCAAGCGCCAGTACCCGGCGAAACACATAAAAAAATGGCTCTACTGGCCCTGGGGCGAATACCGGGTGCTGCGCGACGCGCTCGTCGTCTTCTTCACCTGCGAGGAGGAACGGAGGCTCGCCCGGCGCTCGTTCTGGCTCTACAAGTGCGATGAGATCGTCGTGAACTACGGCACCCGAGGCGCCGTGGGAGATGCCCCTTCGCAGCGCGAGCTCTTCCTCGGCGCATACCCCCAGCTCCGCGGGAAACATGTGCTCCTTTTCCTGGGGCGGTTCCACCACAAGAAGGGCGTGGACATCCTCCTCAAGGCCTTTCACGCCTTCCTCCGGAAGAACTCGGACCCGGCGACACAGGACATCCGGCTCGTCCTGGCCGGCCCGCTGGACCCGCAGAACCCGCACCTCTCCGAACTGAAAGGCCTCTGCAAAAAGCTCGGCCTGGAAGACAAGGTGCTCTGGACTGGCATGTTGAGCGGCGACATGAAATGGGGCGCCTTCCGCAGTTCCGCGGCCTTCGTCCTCACTTCGCACCAGGAGAATTTCGGCATCGCCGTGGCTGAAGCGTTAAGCTGTTCCCTGCCCGTCCTCATCACCAACAAGGTAAATATCTGGCGGGAGATCGTCCTGTACCGGGCGGGTCTGGTGGAAAGCGACGACCTCGCCGCCGCGAAGCTCCTGCTCGACAAATGGTGGGCCCTGGGGGACGAAGAGCGCGAGGAGATGGGCGTGCGCGCCCTGGAATGTTTCCACTCCCGGTTCGAGATGAACGCGGCGGGGAACACATTCATCGCCGCGCTGCAGATGCTCGGGCTCCCCGCCTGAGGCATCGCGCACGCGGGGCGCGCCTCAATCCGAGACGCGGCCCATCATCCCCAGGCAACGCGTGACCAGGGTCGTCCACCCGTTCTGGTGGCTCGCGCCGAGGCCGCGGCCGGTGTCCCCGTGGAAATACTCGTTATAGAGGACGAGGTCGCGCCAGTTCGCATCCGTGGCGAAGCGCGTGTCGTCGCCGTTGCACGGGCGCCGCCCCTGCGCGTCCGGGAGGAAGATGGAGCCGAGGCGGCTGCTGATCTCCAGGGCGACGCCGCCGAGGTTCATCATCCTGCCCGAGCCGGTCGGGCACTCTACCTGCAGGGTGTCGCCGTAGAAATGGTGGTAGCGTTCCATCGCCTCGACAAAGAGGTAATTCAGCGGGAACCAGACCGGCCCGCGCCAGTTGGAGTTCCCCCCGAAGAGGCCGCTCCGCGACTCCGCCGGCTCGTAGCGGATGTGGTAATCCTCCCCGGCAAGGTTGATGCAGTATGGGTTGTCGCGGTAGGCCGCCGAGAGGGAGCGCAGACCGTAGGGCGAGAGGAACTCTTTTTCATCCAGCGCGTAGTGGAGCACCCGGAGCAGCCTCTTTTTGGAAGGGATGGCGAGGAGCCGGCGCCCGTGCCCGCCGGCCTCCTCCTTATAGGTGATGTGGGAAGCGAGATCCGGGCGGTTCTCGATGAACCAGTCCATCCGCTTCCGGAACCCGGGCAGCTTCTCGATCGCCTCCTGTTCGAGGATTTCAACGGCCAGCAGCGGGATCAAGCCGACGATGGACCGGATGCGCAACGGGACCTGCCGGTCGTCGATGAGCATCTGGTCATAGTAAAAGCCGTCCTCCTCGCTCCACAGGCCGATGCCGCCGATGTCGTTCATCGCGTCCACGATCTGCACGAAATGCTCGAAGAACTTCGACGCCACGTCCTCGTACGAGGAGTCCGTCTGGGCGAGTTCGAGCGAGATGGAGAGCATCGTCCCGCAGTAGAAGGCCATCCACGCCGTCCCGTCCGCCTGCTCCAGCGTCTGCCCGTTTGGCAGCGGCCGGGAGCGGTCGAAGATGCCCACGTTATCCAGCCCCAGGAACCCGCCGCCGAAGAGCTGCTTCCCCTTCACGTCCTTGCGGTTCACCCACCATGTGAAATTGATGAGCAGTTTCTGGAACGTCCGCTTCAGGAAATGCGTGTCGCGCTCCCCTTGCGGCGCGGCGATCTTGTAAGTGCGCCAGCAGGCCCACGCGTGCACCGGCGGATTCACGTCGCCAAACGCCCATTCGTAGGCCGGCATCTGCCCGTTCGGGTGCGTGTACCATTCGCGCAGGAAGAGGACGAGCTGCGACTTCGCGAACTCGGGGTCGATCCGCGAAAAGGGGATCATGTGGAACGCGAGGTCCCACGCCGCGAACCATGGGTATTCCCATTTGTCCGGCATGGAGAGCACGTCGTTGCTGAAGAGGTGCGTCCAGTCGGTGTTGCGCGTATGGGCGTGCCCCGGCGGGGGCGGCGGCTCGTCCGGGTCGCCCTGGAGCCAGTCTTTCACGATGTAATTATAATACTGCTTCGACCAGAGCAGCCCCGCGTACGCCTGCCGGATGACCAGCGTCTGCGCCTCCTTGCAGCCGGTGGGGATCTTCGAAGCGTAAAAGGCATCCGCCTCCCGGATGCGCGCCGCAAAAACTGCCTCGAATTCCGGGCCAAAGGCGTTCTCCGGCATCTTTCCCGCCGCGAGCCGCAGCCTCAACGTCACCGAGCCGCCGGCCGGTATTTCCACCCGGCTGTAAGCGGCCGCTTTCGTCCCGAATGGCGCCGGGTTTACCGCCCCTTCCCTGCCCCCGACCACGTATTCGTTGAACGCGTCCTTTACGAAGCTCGGCGGCGCACCGGGAGAGCCCGGGCCGAAATTCGTCTCGTTATTGGTGAAGAGGAACCGCGCGTCCTTCGAGTCCACGGCCAGGTGGAACTCCCCGAGCGTCGCGTGCACCGCGCGCACCGCCGACTCGCCGGCCTTTTCGATGCGGGGCTCTATCTCGCACCCCTCGTGCGTGCAACCCCATCTCCACGTGTTGCGATACCAGAGCGTCGGCAGCAGGTGGAGAGTGGCCGCCTCCGGCCCGCGGTTCGCCGCCGTGATCTTGATGAGGATGTCGTCGGTAGCCGCCTTCGCATACTCCGCGAACACGTCGAAATAGCGCTGCTCGTCGAAGACCCCGGTATCGATCAGCTCGAACTCGCGTTCGTTGATGCCGCGAAGCCGGTTCTCCTCGAGGAGCTGGCTGTATGGAAACGCGGCGTGCGGGTATTTATAAAGCCCCTTGCAGTAGGAATGGGTGGGGGTCGCATCCAGGTAGAAATAGCATTCCTTCACATCCTCGCCGTGGTTCCCCTCGTGGTTCGACAAACCGTAGAGGCGCTCCTTCAGTATGGGGTCGCGCCCGTTCCAGAGCGCCAGCGCAAAGCAGAGCCGGCACTCCCGATCCGTCCACCCGAGCAGCCCGTCCTCGCCCCAACGGTAGGCGCGGCTCCGCGCCGCATCGTGGGTGAAATAAGCCCACGCATCCCCGTCCGCTGAGTAATCCTCCCGCACCGTCCCCCACTGCCGTTCCGACAGGTACGGCCCCCAACGCTTCCAGTTCTTCGCCCGCGAAGCGTCCTCCTTCAGACGGGTTATCTCGGCCAGTTCTTCCATAATGCGATTCTGAGAGGCCGCGCCGCGACCCGGTATTCCCCCATTCTTCCCCGCGTCCCCGGTGTTTCCGGTGGCATCCGCGCGAGACCTCTCCTGTTATTTCCCGATCGTGATGACGTTCTTCATCCCGCTGGGCGCGCCCAGCAGCAGGTCCTTGAAATTTTCCATCTCGTAGCGCCCGGTGATGAGGCTGCCTGCCGCGCCGGGCCACCGCTCGTTAAATTTCGCGAGGTCCTCGATGGCCGCCGCAAACGCTGACTGGCTCGCGTTGACGGAGCCGTAAACGACCTGATTCTTCAGGACGAGATTGCGCATGATCAAGTCCGTGTCGAGTTCGACCGGCCCCTTGCGCCCCGGCACGCCCGTGAAGATGAAGACCCCGTTCGTTCCGAGCACCGCGAGCGTATCGAACGCAAATTTTGACGCCCCGGTTGCCTCGAACACGAGGTCGATGTTCCCTACCTTCTCCGCGAGCTGCGGAATCGAGCACCCTTCGGATTCCACATAGATGCAGCCGATGGAACCCGTGAAGTCCGATTGCGTCTTCGACCCGCGCGAATAGACATACGTCTCGAATCCCGCCACGAGGAGGGTCATCGCACCCAGCAACCCGACCGGCCCCGCGCCGAGCACGACCGCGCGGTGCCGGTAGCCGTGGGTCACCTCGCCGCCCGCCTCCGCCGGAAGCCCCCACGGCAGGCGTTTCTGCACCTGCCACACTTCGCTCACCGCTTTCTCGGCGATCGTCAATGGCTCCGTGAGCACCGCGACGGCCCGCAACGCTGCGGGCACCGGGTTCATATAAGCCACGTCGTCCACCACGAACTCCGTCATGAACCCGTGGAGCTGCTTGATGCCCCGCTCCTTGTAATCCCCCGTGTAACAAAAATCCTGCCGCCCCGCGCGGCATGCGAAACAGTCGGGGTGGTCGCACGGCCTGCGCACCATCGTCACCACCAGGTCGCCCGGTTTCAGGCTCCCGACGCCGGAACCGACCTCCACCACTTCGCCGAGCGATTCGTGGCCGATGATGAGGTAGTCGCTGCCCGCCGGCGGCGTGCCGTAGTCGAACTGGCAGATCTCTCTGTCGGTGCCGCACACGCCCACATCCAGGATACGCAGCTTCACCTCCGTCGGCGATTCGATAGCCGGCTCGGGATGATCGATCAATTTCACTTCCCTGGTGGCGGGGAACACCGCGATGGCTTTCATGTCCCTCTTCTAGACGAGCGCCCCTCAAAAAAGTAGTTGAATCTTCTTCCGCCCGCTTTACGGTGAGGCTGCATGTCCGCGCGGATTCACAGTCAGTCCATCCCCGGGGTTTTTACCCTGGGCGAATCCGCGCTCCTTCTTCTTCTTTGACCGGCTGGCTGCGCTGCTCCTGTGGAGGCGGTTCAGTCCGCCGTCCTGACCCGATTTCCACAATGAGCCCACCCTTCCCATGACCGACAAAGTTATCATCTTCGACACCACCCTGCGCGACGGCGAGCAATGCCCCGGCGCGTCCATGAACCTGCGTGAAAAGATGGAGGTCGCCCGCCAGCTTGCGCGCCTCGGGGTCGATGTCATCGAGGCCGGCTTCCCCATCATCAGCGAAGGCGACTTCGAAGCCGTGAGCAAGATCGCCGCGGAGATCGACGGCCCCGTCATTACGGGGCTCGCCCGGTGCGTCGCGAAGGATATCGACGCCGCCGGGGCGGCGGTGAAGCCCGCGGGCGGACGCGGCCGCATCCACGTCTTCCTGGCCACCTCGAAAATCCACCGCGAGTTCAAGCTGAAACGCGCCCACGAGGAGATCGTGAAGATGGCCGTCGAGGGCGTCCGCCGCGCGCGCACCCATGTGAAGGATGTCGAGTTCTCGCCCGAGGACGCGTCGCGCACCGAGCCCGAGCTGCTCGCAGAAGTGGTCCAGGCCGCCATCGAGGCCGGTGCGACCACCGTCAACATCCCCGACACCGTAGGCTTCGCCGTGCCCGAACAATACGCGGAGCTCATCCGTTACCTCTTCGACAACGTCAAAGACATCGCCGAGGCCGTCGTCAGCGTCCATTGCCATAACGACCTCGGCCTCGCCGTCGCCAATTCTCTGGCCGCGATCAAGGCCGGCGCCCGCCAGGTCGAAGGCACCATCAACGGCATCGGAGAACGGGCCGGCAACACCGCGCTCGAGGAAGTCATCATGGCGCTCCACACCCGCGGCGATTTCTATGGCGGCGTCCATACCGGCATCCATACCCGCGAAATCCTGAAATCGTCCCGGCTCATCAGCCGCATGAGCGGCATGCTCGTCGCCCGCAGCAAGGCCATCGTCGGCGAGAACGCCTTCGCGCACAGCGCGGGCATCCACCAGGACGGCATCCTCAAAAAGCGCGAGACCTACGAGATCATGGATCCCCACGACATCGGCTGGGGCGGCACCGAGCTCCCCCTCACCAAACACAGCGGTCGGCATGCCATGGTCAAGCGGCTGGAGCACCTCGGCTACAAGCTGGAGGAAGCCGAGATCGAGAACGTCTTCAAACGCTTCAAGGAGATCGGCGACAAGAAAAAATTCGTTTACGATGACGACCTCTCCGTCCTCGTTGACGACTCCATCCTGGAAACGCAGGAGACGCACACCCTTGCTTATATCCACGTCACCAGCGGCAGTTCCACCATTCCCACCGCCACCGTCCAGCTCCGCCACGGCGCCGAGATCCTCCAGGATTCCTCACCCGGCAACGGAGCGGTGGACGCCGCCATGAAAGCCATCGACCGCATCCTCAAGCAAAAGGGCAACCTCATGGAATACAACGTCCAGGCCGTGACCCAGGGCAAAGACGCGCTCGGAGAGGCCACCATCAAGTGCGATTTCGGCGATGGCCGCCTCATCACCGGCAAAGGCGCGAGCACCGATGTCATCGAGGCCAGCGCCCGCGCCTACCTCAACGCCGTGAACCGCGTACTGGCGCAGCAGCCCGAAAAGCGCGGCCTGGACCAGCCATGACGGTCGGCCTCGACAGGAGCCGCGACAACATGAAACGACACTTGGCTCCGACCATCGTCCTGCTCGCTTATTTGCTGTGGACAGGGCCACTCCACGCAGCCGGCTGGAGACTCGTATGGTCGGACGAGTTCGATAAGTCAGGCCCGCCGGACGCGGCCAAGTGGACGTACGAGGAAGGAAAACTCCGCAACCACGAGGCCCAATATTACACGAACGCGCGCCCGGAAAACGCGCGGGTCGAGGGCGGGATGCTCGTCATCGAAGGCCGGAAGGAACCCTTCTCCAGTCCCGACGGCAAACACCACGCGGCTTACACCTCCGCCAGCCTCACGACGGAGGGCCTGGCGGCCTGGACGTACGGCCGCGTCGAAGTCCGCGCGAAGCTGCCCGAGGGACGCGGCGTCTGGCCCGCCATCTGGATGCTGGGGAACAACATCCATACCATCGGCTGGCCCCGGTGCGGCGAGATCGACATCATGGAATTCGTCGGCAAGGAACCAGCCTTCGTCCACGGGACGGCACACTACAGTAAGGACGGAAAGCACGCCTCCAGCGGCGACAAGACCGCGATCGCCGATCCCGCCACGGGCTTCCACACCTACGCCGTCGAATGGTGGCCCGACCAGATCGACTTCTTCTTTGATGAAAAAAAATACCACACCGTCCCGATCGATAATGCCGGCGCCGGCGAAGAAAATCCCTTCCGCAAGCCGCAATATCTCATCCTCAATTTCGCACTCGGAGGCGACTGGGGCGGCCCCATCGACGACTCCAAGCTCCCCCAGAAATTCCTGATCGACTACGTCAGGGTCTATCAGCAGCCATAGCAAGGCCGGCGAAAATCCACGCTGTCGCAGCCATCGCAGGCCGCCTTATCCTTACCCCCTTGGCGTCCCTGGCGTCCTTGGCGCGACACCTCTCCTTGGTCAGCCCGAACGCTTTGCCGCGATGCAGTTTTCCGATACACGGGAGGGATGCGAAGAGCCGTATCCCTCATCCTGTTTTTCTTGATCTCCCGTTCCGCCGCCGAAACGGTCTCTCCCCCGGCGCGGGATGACTACGCCGTCCGGGTCTATTTCAGTTCCGAGCTGCACCCCAAAGACGCGCGTTGGTTCAAGACGCCGTGGCCGGAATCCGAGTGGCGCTACAAGCTTACCCCGCAGACGCCGCTCTCGCTGACCCGCCCAGACCCTTCCTCGCGGCTGATGACGGTCCACACCGACCCGTCAAAGACCTGCCAGTCCATCCTCGGCATGGGCAGTTCGCTCGACGAGACCACGGTTTACGCCCTGCTGAAGAACCACACCGACGCCCAGATAAGGCAAATCCTCAAGGCGCTCATCGATCCCACCGCGGGCATCGGCATGAACCTTTTCCGGCTCCCGTTTGGCACATCGGATTTCTCCGACGGCCGCGCGGTCTCCAGCCAGCCCAACGGTTTCTACAGCTACCAAGACGACGAGCACGGCGCGTTCTCCGTCGAGAACGACCGCAAACTCGGGATCTTTCACGTCGTGAAGCTCGCGATGGCCGTGGCGAAGGAGTCCGGCCGGCCCATCAAGTTCTTCGCATCGGCCTGGAGCCCGCCCGGCTGGATGAAGGACTCGGGCTCGCTGATCGGCGGCCGGTTGCTGACCGGGAAGATACCCGATTACGCCGCGTACCTGCGCAAGGCGGTGCAGGCCTACGAGGCGGAGGGCATCCCGCTTTACGCCATCACGACCAACAACGAGCACTACGTCGCGCCGACGAAATACCCCGGGTGCTTCTTCGACGCGGAACAGGAAAAGCTGCTGGTCGAAGCGCTCGGGCGCGAGTTCGGGCAGGCGGGCTTAAAGACGAAGATATGGATCCTGGATCACAACTTCGACATCTGGAAACAGGCTGCGAAGACCCTCGCAGGCCTCAAGACCGACTCCAACGACGGTTTCGCGGACGGCGTGGCATTCCACCACTACGGCGGCAAGCCCATCCAGATGTCCAAGCTCCACGCCGCCTTCCCCGACAAATCCATCCAGTTCACCGAAGGCTCCGACTGGGGCGCCAACGGGATGGACGAGATCGCGCAAATCTTCCGGAACGGCTCCAGCAGCTACGTGTCGTGGGTCACGATGGCCGACCAGACGCCGCAAGAGCACATCCAGGGGCCCTACAACAAACCGCCCTCGCTCAGCCCCGTCCTTTTCGTGAAGAGCGACGGCGCCGGGCCGGAGTGGTTCAAGATTCCTGAGTATTACCTCTACGGGCAGTTCATGAAATTCGTGCAGCCCGGCGCGGTGCGCATCGAGATCGACCCCGGCTCCGAAGAAACCGCGACCAATGTCGCTTTCAAGAACCCCGATGGTGGCATCGTCCTCGTCGCCATCAACCAGAACGAATGGATGCAGGACGTGCGCTTCCTCGTCGAAGGGAACCAGTTCGCTACGACCCTGCCCCCGGCCACGGTCGCCACCTACCTCCTGAAATCCGGCCTGGCCCCGAGCCCGAACCCGCCCGCAGCGCTTCCCGACGTCGGCCCGCGCATCCTGCCGCCCACGGGCGCGGGCGGCGCTCTGAAAGAATGGTGGATGAGCCCCGGAGGCGGCGGCTCCAGTTACGACCGGCTCCTTCACGACCCGCGCTACCCGGCGCAGCCGACCGCATCCAAAATGCTCCCCAGCCTCTCGACGCACGACGAATGGAAGGACGGCTCCGCCACGCGCCTGACCGGGTTCATCCACCCGAACACGACGGGCCCGCACGTCTTCTACATCTCGGGCGACAGCTCCGCGGAGCTCTACTTGAGCACCGACGAATCTCCCGCGCACAAGCGCCTCATCGCGAGCTGCCCGCAATGGGCCGGCGGGTTTGACTGGCATCCCCAGCAGAAGTCGGCCCCCATCCCCCTGGAAGCCGGGCGGAAATATTATTTCGAGACCCTGCAGATGGGAGGCGGCGGCAACGGCCACACGGATGTGGGCTGGGACATACCCGGCATCGCCAACCAGAAAATCATCTCCGGCAAATTTCTCTCCCCGCCGTAACCGGAACTCCCTCCCGTTTCGGACGCAGCTCCTGACTAAGCGCGGCTTGCAGGCGGCGGAGCCTGCGCTGTGAGGCGCGCTCTCGCCTGGCGGACGGTCTCCTCGGCTTCCTGCGCAGTTTCTCCGAAGGCGAGGAGGTGGCCCATCTTGCGGCCCCGGCGCGGCACGGCCTTCCCGTAGAGGTGCAGCTTGACGGTGGGGAACGCGAGTGCCGCGGCCCAGTCCGGCTCGCGGGCTTTCCAGAGGTCGCCCAGCAGGTTAGCCATGGCTACGGGCCGCAGGAGATCGGTGGCGCCGAGGGGCAGGCCGCACACGGCGCGGAGCTGTTGCTCGAACTGGCTGGTGACGCATGCGTCGAAGCTGAAGTGCCCGGAGTTGTGCGGGCGCGGGGCGATCTCGTTGATGAGGAGCACGCCTTTCTCGAGCAGGAACATCTCGACCGCAAGGAGGCCGACGAGTTCCAGCTTCTCCGCGGCTGCGACGGCAAGGTCGCGCGCGGCCCGCTGGACGGATTCGTCAACGCCGGCGGGGACGGTGGTGATATCGAGGATGTGATTGCGATGGGTGTTCTCGCACACGGGATACACCGCCACGGCTCCATCCGCGCCGCGCGCGACGATGACGGAGAGTTCCTTGACGTAAGCAATGAATTTCTCGAGGACGGCCTGTTCGCCCGAGGAGGCGCGCCAGACGCGCGTGGGGTCGTCGCCCTGGAAGATGGCGTGCTGCCCCTTGCCGTCGTAGCCGAACGACGCCTCTTTCAACACCGCGGGCGCGCCGACCTTGCGAATGGCCTGCGCCAGCCCTTCCTCGCTCTCGACTGCCATAAACGGGGCGAGCGGCAGCCCCGCCGACGAGAGGAACTGCTTCTCGCGCACCCTGTCCTGGGCGATGTGCAGCACCTGACCCGCGGGGCACACCTCGCAGTGCGGGGCGCACCACTCAATGGTGCGCACGGGGATGTTTTCGAACTCAAAGGTGAGGACGTCGATGCCCTTGGCGAAAGCCGTGACGGCGGCTTCGTCGGAGTACGGCGCGGCGATCTCGACATCGGCGAACTGGCCGCTGGGGCTGTCCTCTTCCGGGCTGAACGAATGGACGCGGTACCCCATGCGGCGCGCCGCGATGGCGAACATCCGGCCGAGCTGGCCGCCCCCCATGACGCCGATGGTGCTTCCGGGGGGATGGACGGCCTTCTTCATGGCAGCACGCTCTCCAGCGTTTCGGCGGTCTGCTTTTCGCGGAAGGCGAGCAAGGCAGCGCGGACCGTTTCGTCCTCGAGGGCGAGGATGCCCGCTGCCAGCAGCGCCGCGTTCTTCGCGCCGGCGGGACCGATGGCCAGCGTGCCCACCGGCACCCCGCCCGGCATCTGCGCGATGGAGAGGAGCGAGTCGAGCCCCTTGAGCGCCTTGCTCTCGACCGGCACGCCGAGCACCGGCAGCCAGGTGTGGGCGGCGATCATCCCCGGCAGATGCGCCGCGCCGCCCGCTCCGGCGATGAGCACCTTCAGCCCCCTGCCCGCCGCGTCCCGGGCGAACCCCGCCATCAGTTCCGGCGTCCTGTGCGCGGACACGACGCGGTATTCGCGGGCTATGCCGAGCTGGTCGAGCATCTCCACGCTGTGCCGCATCGTCTCCCAGTCGGACTTGCTGCCCATCACCACGGCTACGAGCGGTTTCTGCTTCATCTCAAGAAAATCGGCCTGCGGCGCGCAATAATTTGTTCTGCTGTTGACCCGGGCCTCGTGAACCCCTATCATCCCGCCCAAGCAGACGCCCCTCCCGCCTGTGACGCGAAACAATCGATCTCAATGGTCTATTTATGGCGAGAGGACGGGTAAAATGGTTCGATGCGAAGAAGGGATTCGGCTTTATCCTCGATCCCGAGGTGAAAGGCGATATCTTCGTGCATTTTTCGGTGATCCAGGAGGATAATTTCAGGACGCTCGTCGAGGGCGAAGAAGTCGAGTATGAACTCTACCACGATGAAAAGGGCGCCAAGGCCCGCCAGGTCGTGCGAGTGACCAAGAAGCAGTGATGACAGGCAGCAGCGCGGGCCCCGGCCGGGCGGAGGGCGGGAACATCGTCCTCATCGGCTTCATGGGCACCGGCAAATCCTCCATCGGCCGCCGCATCGCCCAGCGGCTCGGCTACCGCTTCGCGGATACCGACCAGCTCGTCGCCCAGAAAGCGGGCTGCTCCATCTCCGATATTTTCGAGGCGCGCGGCGAGGAATCTTTCCGCGATGCGGAATCGGCCGCGCTGGCATCGCTGCGCGAGGCCGGGCGGCACGTCATCGCGACGGGCGGCGGCATCGTTGACCGCGCGGCGAACACGGAACTTTTGCGTGCGATGGGCTTCGTCGTCTGGTTCAGCGCGAGCGAGGAGGTCATCCTCGAACGCGTCTCGCGGAACGACAAGCGACCGCTGCTGCGCGGCGGCGACCCGCGGGAAACCATCCGCCGTCTCCTGGAACGCCGGGCGCCGGCCTACGCGCGAGCCGCCCATTTCACCATCGACACCTCCCTCCCCTCGCACGACGAGATCGCCCTTGCCGTCCTCGACGCAGCGCGCCATCATTTCCAATGGCCCCTGCCGGTGAATTGAAGGATGCGCTCACCGCGCGGGCGAAAGCCCTGGGGTTCGCCCTCTGCCGGGTTGCGCCGTGCGCGCCGCCTCCGCACGCCGCGGAGTTCGAGCAGTGGCTGGCCGACGGCTACGACGGCGAGATGGCCTGGCTCGCCGCGAACAAGGAACGCAGGACGGATCCCGCGAAAGTCCTGCCGGGCGCGCGCTCCGTCATCGTCCTGGCGATGAATTACTGGCAGGGCGCGGACGCCGCACCCGGACCGCGCATCGCCCGTTACGCGTGGGGGGATGATTACCACGAGCTCATCGCGGCCCGGCTAAAAGAGTTGGACGCATTCCTCTCCGCCCGGGGCGGCATCCAGAAATGCTATGTCGATACCGGGCCGATGCTGGAGCGCGACTTCGCCGCGAAAGCCGGCGCGGGTTGGCACGGCAAGAGCACGATGCTCATCCACCCCGAATGGGGCGCCTGGTATTTCCTGGCGGAAATCCTCACCACGCTCGGACTCGGCGAAGACCCGCCGCTGCCCGACCGGTGCGGGAGCTGCGCCCGTTGCATCACCGCGTGCCCGACCGCCGCCATCGTCGCCCCGCGCGTCCTGGATGCGCGCCGGTGCATCTCGTACCTCACCATCGAGCTCAAGGGGAGCATCCCGGTCGAACTGCGTCCGCTCATCGGCGACCGCGTCTATGGGTGCGACGACTGCCTCTCGGCCTGCCCGTGGAACCGCTTCGCGCAGGTTTCGCGCGAGACGGCCTTCGCCGCCCGGCCCGCGACCACGGGCATGGCCCTTGCGGATTTCCTGGTGCTGACGGACGAGCAGTTCCGGGCGCTCTTCCGCAAGTCCCCCATCAAGCGCATCAAACGGCGCGGCTTCCTGCGAAACGTCTGCGTCGCGCTCGGGAACGCCGGCACGCCGCGTGACCTTCCTGCGTTGCGAAAAGCCGCCGCCGACCCGGAGCCCCTCATCGCCGAGCACGCCGCCTGGGCGATAGCAGAGATCGAAAAACGACACGGCGTTGGGGAAGAATTTCCAACCGCGGATTTCACGGATGGACACGGATGAAGAGGGGGGAGCATTTTGGAACAGGCTCGCTCCGAACAGCATATCGGGCCGCCCCTCTTTTCTTCATCCGTGCAAATCCGTGTCATCCGTGGCTAAAATTTCTTCTCCTCCTGGTGTTTCCCCTCTCCGTTTCCGCGGATACCGTGGCCCCCTTCCGGCCTATAACAGCGGACGACCGCGTCCTGGTCGTCGCTCCTCACCCGGACGACGAATCGCTCGGCGCGGGCGGCCTGCTCCAGCGCGCGGTGGCGGCCCGCGCGGCCATCCGGGTCGTCTTCCTCACAAACGGCGATAACAACGTCTGGGCGCAGCGTTTCGTCGAGCACCGGGTCGCCGTCGGCCCCGCGGACAAAGCCCGCTGGGGCGCGCGCAGGCAGAAGGAAGCGCTCTGCGCGCTGGACCACCTCGGGGTGCCGGCGAAGGATGCGCTCTTCCTCGGGTTTCACGATTGCGGGACGACCGCGCTCCTGATGAAGAACGACCCGGCGTACCGCGCGGCCATCGACTCCTCCATCCTCGCGTGGCGGCCCACCCTTCTCGTGCTCCCTTCGCCGGACGATCTCCATCCCGATCACAACGCCGCGTGGGTCATCACGCACCTGGAGTACCGCCGCCTGGACGCGCCGCCTCCTCCGCTCGAACTCGACTACCTCGTCCACACGAACGGGCGCCCGTATGTGCCGAGGCGCGTGGAACTGGCGCTCACCCCTCGCGAGAAAGAGGCGCAGCTCGAGGCGATCCAATGCCACGCGACGCAGATGGCCCTGGGGCGAAAGCGTTTCAGCGCCTACGCGCGCGACGTGGAAACCTTCGAGCCCAGGCCGCATCCCGAGGAATTCGCCCCGCGCCACCCGGTTTGCGAGGCGAAGCTGGAACACGGCGTCCTCCATCTGGCGATCTGCTTGCGAAACAGCGGCGGCCTGAACGGCGCGGCGATGGACGTGGCCATGCAGACCACCGGGGGCGACGCCATCCGGCTCGGCTTCCCCATCCCCGCCACTTCGCAGAACCTCGAGGTGACCGATACGATCACCGGGCGCCCCGTGGCCATCGCGGTCATCCACGTCGGGCTCGATGACATCACAATCGATCTGCCGGTCGATCCGCGGGTGCGGATGGCTTTCGTCAAACTCGACCACGCCCCGATCTTCTTCGACACGGCCGGCTGGCGTCAGATTCCGGTGAATGCCGCCCCGCGTTGAGGGCCCGCTCAGTCCTCGGATTCCTGGACCAGGCGCGTGAAGACCTTGTAGATCTCGTCGCGGAACCGGCTTTGATCCTCCACCTGCCTGCGGAAGTAGTCATAGGCGGTGCGGCTGTTGAATGCCGATACATCCCCGCGTGAGATGACCTGGAGATCGCTGAAGAACCCGCGGCGCAGGTCATCCCTGTCCCGCTCGCTCACACCCTTGCGATGCGCGTCCAGCACGAAAGAGGCGACGCACCGCTCCAGCCTGTCATTCGAAATGTCATCCGGCACGAGACGATGCGTTTTCTCCGCGTCGTCGAACATCTTTTCGAAGTCGTCGCTGAGGCTCTCTATCCGTGCGACCTGCGCCGATTGCGCGAAGAAAGCCTGCCAGTTGATCGGTTCCCAAGCGGCAATGCTGTCGAGCCGGTAGCCGAAGCGGCGTGTTTCGACAGTGACCTCCTTATCTCCCTGGACGAGCTTCCGCTGGACGAGGTAGGTGGCGATACCCAGCACTTTGCCGGTGGCCTCGTGGATGATCGGGCTGCCGCTGCACCCCTTCACGAACGGCGCGTCCACCTCGACGAGGTTCGGGCCGATTCCCACTATCTTCCCTTCCACGGGCCGCACGACGCTGCCGCCCTCGGCGTTGCCCGCGACCACGACGGCGTCGCCGATCTTCACGGTCGCGTCCATATTCGTGACGATGTCGAACGCGGCCGCCGAGTCGGGCACCTGCATTTCGACGACATCGTGCCCCACCGCCACCGCGCTGCGCCCGGCGGTGAGCGCGGCGCCCGTAAGCGTGGTGAGCTTGACTCCGACATTGTCGCTGAGGACGTGGGCGTTTGTGATCGCGAAAGTCCTGCCGCCCATGTGGCAGAGGAACCCGCTGCCCACCCCTTTCGAGCCTTCGACCAGGATCAAGGCTGAGTTATATCGGGCAACGAGCTCCGCGGCCTTCGCGGAAATCGCGGCGTCCCCCACCATCGACACCGAGTTGAGCGCCGGGGCTGGTCCTGGGCGGGCGAAGAGGGGGCGGGAGTGGCCGGCGGCGGAGGGATGCGCGAGGTGTACTGCTGCCGCGGCGTTTGCATCCCCATCCCCGGATACAACGGTGTGGGCGACGGATGTGCGCGCTCCCATCTTTGCTTGGGCGCGGCCATGATGTCATCGAAAGGGGGTGTGGGCGAGGGAGCGGTGTTCGCCGCATTCACTCCCGGCCTGGCGGGCGTTGGGACGGGAACGTCGAACGATTTGATGATGGCTGCGATCTCCACCGCCCCCGCGGCGTCAGAGGCCGGACGCGAAGTGGCCAGCCGCGGAACGGCGCTGCCGAACGCAACGCTCGTGCTGGCGGTATCGCTGAAAATCCGCGCATCTCCCGCGGCGTTTGCGGCGGTGATCTCGATCGTCAACAGCGCTTTGCCGGCGTTCGAAACAGACCTGCTCGTCCGGATGTCCTGAACCTTGTAACCCTGCATGAGAACGGCATTCACGATCTTCCCGGTCTCGGATTCCACGCCCATCTCGCCGGCCACGAGGGGCGGCCCCCATTCGTGAAAATGGACAGAATACAAAGAGACCGAGAGGTTCCGCTTGGGATCAATGGGCGCCGCGGTGAGCAGGAGAGCGGTTGACTGCGGGTCGGCGCCCGTCATTCGCGTTCCCGGCGATGAAGGCGGCGAATCCGGCCCCTGGCTGGTGACCTTCCAACCCGGCGGCAGGGAGACGCTGGGGCTCACCGCCGCGGGTACCGGAGCGCCTTGCTGGCCCCAAAGCCGGCCGCAGGAGAGCGCGGCGGCGAGCGCCACGCCGAGGATCGCAAGACCCGGGCGCGCGGGTCGGAGAGATGTCTTCATAAGGGAGGAAACCCGGCCTGAGAATGGCGGCCATCATCCAGAAAAAAACCTCCCAAGCAAAGCACTAACTAGCCGTTTCCGGCGCTGAACCGCTGGATGATCTCCACCACGCCTTCGCTGCAATCCCCGCCCGCCACGTGCCCGCCGGACTTACGGACGATCTCCTTTACCGCTTCAGCCGAGTTCCGCGGGCAGCCGGTCAAGCTCGCATAACGCCCGTCGAGCATGGGGATGTCGTTATAATGATCCCCGATCGCGCAGATTTCGCCGCGGCCGATGCCCGTCAGCCGCGCCAGTTCGCCCAGCGCCGAGCCCTTCGAGTAGGCGGTGTGGCAGAACCGCAGGTAAACCGTGTTCTGCTGGTAGCCGAACACGGGAAGGTGAGCCCGCTCCCCATCGATGAACGCGAGAATGCGGTTCATCTCGGCATCCGATGTGCCGATGAGGCCGACGGGCCGCGAACCCTCGAGGATCACCTCCGCGTCCGTCTCCGAATCCACAAAGAAAATGATCTTCTCGAGGAGCGGCCCCGCTACGGCGAAGAGCTCTTCGTGCGCGTCGAAACAGCGCCGGTTCCAGTCGCCGAAATCCTCCCAGCGGCCGCCCGCCTTTCGGAAGACTTCCCGCTCGGTGGTCAGAACGAAATCGGGTTCGACGGGAAAGCCAAATTCCAGCATCCCTTCCACGATGTGCGACAGCGTTCGCCCGGTATTGATCGCCCACAGGACGCCCTCGCCCTGCAGGCGGCGCAAAAGCCCGAACAGGGCGGGAGCCACTGGCGGCTTTCCGCCATGGCTGACGAGCGTCCCATCAAAATCTGTGCTCAGCAGGCGGATCATCGCGGAGCGCGTACATTAGAAGTTGATTCCCGAAAAGCAACGGGCAACAGTCTCAGGAACGCCATGAAATCCGCCTACGAACTCGCCATGGAACGGCTCGAGAAGCAGTCCCCGACCGCGAAGGTCACCGAGGAACAGAAGCGGGAGATCGCCGAGATCGAATCCACGTACAAAGCGCGCATCGCCGAGAAGGAGCTCTTCCTGGCGGGCGAAATCTCAAAAGCGCGAATGGCGGCGCAGCCCGACGAGGTCGCAAAGCTCCAGCGTCAGCTTGCGAGCGAGGTGCGCCGGCTCCATGAGGATTGCGAAGCCAAGAAAGAAAAGGTCCGGGCTAAGTGATCCGGGCAGGCAATTAGCCGCCCTCCTTATTGGGAAACCGCCGGTGCGGCGTGCGAAGACTTAAGCGGCGGCGGGCGTCGAGGCTTCGACGCTGTTGAGGATCTCGTCCAGCTTCGTGAAATCCGGCGGCTTGGAGAGGAATCCCACGGCCCCGGTATTCGCCAGGAACGGATGATCCGGGTTTAGCCTGCCGGAGACGAGCACCACCTTTGCCTCGGGGTTGCGGCTCAAAAGGGCGTGGCAGACGGTGAGGCCGTTGAATTTCGGCATCATGATGTCCATGATGACCAGGTCGGGGTGAAACTCGTGGTAGGCGCGAATGACATCCAGGCCGCCGGTGGTCACCGTGGCCACGACTTCGTGGCGCCGTTCGTGGATGTGGGCCGACAATGCGTCGGCCAGCACGCGTTCGTCATCCGCTATCAGGATTCTCATAAAACTCGGGGCCTCAAAGTTAGACCGCGCTCTTGATCTGCACGAAGCCGATCATCTCGAGGAGGTCGTCCACCTGGAATGGTTTAGCTAACATCGTGCCACGGACCTTGCGGATGAAGTTGTTCACCTTCTGGTTGTCCCGCAGGCCGGTGATGAAGATGAACCGGTCGCACAGGTGGGGGCGCATCCGCTCCACCGCGAGGTAAAACATATCGCCGGGGAGGTTCGGCATCAGCATGTCGCAGATGATGACCTCGAAGTCGCTCGCCATGATCTCGCGGACCCCTTCGACGCCGTTGCGGACGGCGACGACCTTATAAGAGTGGGATTCGAGGAAATCCTTGATGATTTCCTGGAAGCTCTCGTCGTCCTCGAGGAGGAGTATTTTAGGCGTGGAGTTGAAGCCCGCCTCCGTCAATTCGATCTGTTCAGTAGGATGTTCCATGATTTCCATAACTACTAGCAACACCCGTGCCATTCATGCCGTTTGAGAAAATATGTTTTTTGCTCTTTTCGACTGCCCGGGACTGGCGCGGCTCCGTTCTCCTCACCATAGTTCCTTTACCCGCCAGATGGATTTCATCGAAAAAGCCAAACGCGTCATCGGCATCGAGCTGGAGGAACTGCGCCGGTTGCAGGCCCGGCTCGACCCCTCTTTCTGCCGCGCCGTGGAGACCATCCTCGCCGCGGTGGAGCGGAAGGGGAAGGTCGTCGTCGTGGGGGTCGGCAAGTCTGGACACATCGGCGACAAGATCGCCGCGACGCTCACCAGCACCGGGTCGCCCGCCGTCGTCCTGAACTCATTGAACGCCCTCCATGGCGACCTCGGAGTGGTGGCGGATGGCGACGCGATCCTGGCGTTGAGCTACAGCGGGGAGACCGAGGAGCTCCTGAACATCCTCCCGGCGTTGCTCCGGTTCGACGTGAAGATCATCGCCATGACGGGCAGCCCGGCCTCGATGCTCGCGCGGAACAGCCACGTCCACCTCGATGTGAGCGTCTCGCAGGAAGCCTGCCCGTTGAACCTCGCGCCGACCTCCAGCAGCACGGCGATGCTCGTTCTCGGCGACGCCCTCGCGATGGTCCTCCTGGAGGCGCGCGGGTTCAACAAGGACGACTTTGCGCGGTTTCACCCCGGCGGAAGACTCGGGCGCGCCCTGCTCCTGCGCGTGAGCGACATCATGCGCGGCCCGGAGCAGATGGCGCTGGCGCCGCCCGGGACGCTGGTGCGGGACGTCCTCATCCGCATGGCCGAACGGCGCGCGGGCTCGGCGGTCATCACCGGGCCGGACGGCGCGATGGCGGGCATCTTTACCCATGGCGATTTCGGCCGGCATTTCCAGCGCGAACCGGCATTGCTGGAGAAGGCGGTGGGCGGGTTCATGACGGTCAACCCGGTGACGATTGCATCCGGCAAGCTTGCGGTGGAAGTTTTGCATGTGCTAGAACACCATCGGATCGACGACCTTGTCGTGCTGGACGAACACAACATGCCGGCGGGCATCGTCGATTCCCAGGACCTGGCCCGGTTTAAACTCCTTTAGCAACCCCCTCAAAAATTATGGCAGCAGCAAACGACCTACGGAAAGGCATGGCGATCCGCTACAATGGCAACCCGGCCATCGTGCTGGAAGTCCAGCACCGCACCCCCGGCAACCTCCGGGCGTTCGTTCAGGCCATCATCCGTTACATCGGCACGGGCAAATCCGCCGACGTGCGGTTCACCTCCACCGAAAAGGTGGACACGGTGGACGTGAGCCGGCAGACGCTCGAGTTCAGCTATAAGGACCCGCAGGGGTTCCACTTCATGAACCCGGAGACCTACGAGACCGTGACGCTCCAGACCGAGCTCCTGAGCGAGGCGAAGGATTACCTCGTCGAGAACCTGCCGGTGGAAGTCTTGAGCATCGAGGGCCGGCCCGTGCAGGTCGAGCTCCCCTCTTCGGTCCAGTTGAAGGTCGTCGAGTCCGCGGAAGGCGTGCGCGGCGACTCGGCGAACAACGTGCAGAAAGCCGCGATCCTCGAGACCGGAAAGGCCGTCCAGGTCCCGCTCTTCATCAAGGAGGGCGAGATCGTCAAGATCGACACGCGAACGGGCGCCTACATGGGACGGGCCTAGGCGCCCCGGGGGCCGCACCCATGGGAGAGCGCCCGCGGCCAAAAGCCCGGAAGACCGCCCGCCGCCTCGGGCGCACGCCCCGGAAGCCGCTGCTCCCGGAACAAGGGGTACCCGTTGACTACGCGCTTAGCGCCTCCCAGTTCTCGACCGTGCGCGCCGCGAAACCCCCGGCGACCATCCCGGCGTGGTGGGTGAACACCGCCATCGGCATCTTCCTGCTGCCACTGGCGGGCATCTGGACGCAGACTTTTTTCACCTGCTTCTCGCGAGCGACCCTCCACCACGGTTTCTGGGCCAGCGAAGAGTTCTGGTTCTTCGCGCTGGGCGCGCTCCTCTGGACGATCGCGTTTTTCGGGCTGCCGCGGCCGCTGCTCCTCTACGTGTTTGGCCACGAGTTGACGCACGCCCTCTGGGTCTGGGCGATGGGCGGGCGGGTCTCGCAATTCAAGGTGCGTCGCGACGGCGGCCACATCGTCACGAACATGAACAACTTCTGGGTCGCGCTCGCGCCCTATTTTTTCCCGATCTACAGCATCGCGGTCATCCTACTGTACGGGGGCGTCGGGCTGTTCGCGGAGGTGTCGCACTACCGGCAGTTGCTGTTCGGGCTCGATCGGCGCGACGTGGGCGTTCCACGTCAGTTTCACCCTGTGGATGATACCCAAAGGCCAGACCGACCTCAGCTACCACGGCACGTTCTTCTCGCTGGTGGTCATCTACATGATGAATCTGCTCGTCCTGACCGTGATGCTCCTCATCGCCTCGCCGCATACCTCCTGGCACTTTTTCGGCCGCGAGATGCTCCGGAACACGACCGCGTTTTCCCGCTGGGTCGCCGCGGGGATTCGATCCGCACACCCGCGCTAGGCGTGGAGGTCAGCCGCAAGCTACGCCCGGCTTCTGCACCTTGGGCAGGAGCTGGCGGATGAACGTCCCGATCAAGTCGTCGGTCTCCTTCTCGGAAAGGCCGCCGGACTCAAGTCCGCGGGTGACCGGCGCCATGATGGTGACGTAGGCCCACCGCTGGTTGGTGCCTTTCAACAACCGGTCGCGCACGTCGATGAGCATCCGGGTCGCGTGGGAGGGAGTCGTCTCTCCCGACCCCACGAACCAATAGTAGTCCAGGCAGCAGAGGGAAAACGGCTTGCCGTTCTTGAGCCTCACGTCCCGGACGTTCCGAAGCCGGGTCACCCGCAGCACGCCGTCGCGGGCCGCTGCGCCCAGCGGCACCGCCTGCACGCTTGAGCCCGCGATCGTCCACCCCTGCGAAGGGAGGCACCGTTCGGGCCGGTGGATGCTCGTGTTCATGTCGCGGCCCGCCAGCACCACCGAGACGAATATCTCGCTGCCGCGCCCGTTCTTATAGAGCTTGCGGGAGAACTCCGTCTCCGTGCCGAGCTGCTCGCGTTCGCCCGCGGAGACGGCCGTATCGGCCCCACGCCATTCGCCGATGGTGGCCGGGAGCACCAGTTCGATGCCGGCGGGCTGCGGATGCGGAACCTTCGGGACGAAGGCGATGGCGCCGAGCCCCCCGCAGAGCACCGCGAAGAGCACCGCCAGGCGCCTAGTAATCAAAGGAGACCCTCTTCTCTTGCGGCGCCGCGGCGAAAAATTTGGCGTAGTCCAGGTTCAGCAGGACGCTGAAGCCCACCATAGCCGCCATGGCGATGGGAAACGAGATGAACCCGGCATACTCGTGCCATCGGGCCGCAGCGGTGCTGCCCGCGAACTTCGCCGCCAGGATGACCGAAAAAATGCGCCCCACGTTGCCGAGGATCGCGAAGACCACGGACGACGCAAAGATCGCCGCTTTCTTCCAAAGCTCCTTTTGGGTCACATGGACGAAGACCGCCGTGAGCAGGGTGATGGCCGTGAGCGAATGCACGCCGCTGCAGCCGTCGGCGATCTCAAAACGGAAGCTGCCGTCCGCCGCCACCAGCGTGGTGCCGATGGCCTGGGTATGGATGCCGCAGAGGTTCGACATCACGCCCACGATGTGGGTGATGAAGAATTGCAGCCGGTTGGTCGCCTGCTCGGCGGCGGCCCAGGGAATCATGAAGACCAGCAAGGCGCACGGGAACGCGAAGACGCGCGCCGCCGCCCGCCCCCAGACGAAAAGAACCGACCCATAAACCAGGAACGGCAGGGCCAGGAGCGCGATGCGCGGCTCCAGGCAGCGCGCGCTCGCCAGGAAGAGTGTCACCCCCGCGGCCACGAAGGCGAGGCCCGTGTTCGAGCCGGGGCCCGCCGCGCGCCGAAGCGTCCCCCGCTCCCGCCAAAGGAGGTAGAGCGAGATGAGCGGGACCAGCCTCCCGTGGGCCTGCTCGGGCGAACGCCACGCGTACCAGGCCCACCGCAGGGTCGTCTCCGTCGCATAATGAAAGAGGGGGACGAAACAGTAAAAATAGAGGAGCGCCCCCGCGTTCAGCAGGAGAAGCACGGCGGAAAGAGGCTCCCGGCCGACCCAGGCGGCGAAACCCGCGTGCCACGCCGGAGGGCGGGCTTCCTGGGAAATAGGGGCGCTGGACATGGCAAATCCTACAGGAAACGCCCGCGCGCCGCAACATTGGCTTTCCCGCGCCCCTTGAGGTAAAATTGAAGCATGAGACCCCCCGTCTTGCTCCTTCCGGCCCTGCTTTTGGCTTCGTCCTGCTTCGGCGAGGACACCGCGGCGCTCCTGACCGAGGGCCAGCGCGCCTATACCGGCGGCGACCTCGAGACGGCCAGGCGCGATTTCTCCCTGGTGCTCGAACTCGACCCCTCCAACCGCGCCGCCACGAACTACCTGCGGATGATCCGGGTCGCCCAGCCCTCCGGCGCAGCCGCGGGGCAGGACGCGCAGAAGCAATACGCCGCCGTCCGCCTCCCGAGCGTCCAACTCCGCGAGGCGACGCTCGGCTCCACGCTCCAGTATCTAAAACAAGCGCTCGAGAAACAGGGCGGCGGCAAGGTGCACATCAACTTTGTGGTCCAGCTTCCTCCTGAGGCCATCGAGTCCGAAAGGGTCACGCTCAATCTCGCGGATGTCCCGTTCACCGAAGTGCTCCGCTACGTCGGCGACCTGGCGCACGTGACCTTCTCCTTCGAACAATACGCCGTGGTGGTCAAAGGCGTCGAAGCGTCACCCGCGAGGCCTCCCGTTCAGCAGTAGATCACGCGGGCCAGACAAAGCCCCCCGGCGGGGGCGGCGAAGCTCGTCTTGAGGCCCAATTTCGGGTCCAGCAGTTTTGTGAGAAGGGCGGGGTCGGCCTTCCCCTGCGCGCAGCGGAGCAGGGTGCCCGTCATCAGCCGCACCATCTTATACAGGAAGCCGGAACCCTCGAACGTGAGAACCAGGAGCGACCCGGCTTTGCGCACTCGGATACTGGACACCGTTCGCGTCGTGTCCTCCACCGGGTGGCCGCGGTTCGCGGAGAACGCGGCGTAGTCGTGCGTGCCCGTCAGCGTCGCGGCGCAGCTTTTCAGGGTCTCCATATCGATGGGCCCGGCGAGGTGCCACGCACGGCCGATCTCAAACGGGGAGAGCACCGGCGCGTTCCAGATGCGGTAAACGTACACCTTCCCCTTCGCGGAGAACCGCGCGTGGAAGGTCTCCGGCGCGCGGGAGCAGCGCGACACGCGGATTTCGCCGGGCAGATGCGCGTTCAGCGCCCGGAGCCACTGGCCCGGCTCCACGATGCGGCCCGGCGCGACATCCGCATGGGCGCACATCGCGCTCGCGTGGACGCCGGCGTCCGTCCGGCCCGCGCCTTGCACTGAGACCGGGCGCCCGCAGACGGCTTCGAAAGCCCGCTCGAGGTGATCCTGCACGGCGCCGCCCCCCGCTGGCTCTGCCACCCTTTGAACGGGCGGCCATCATACGCGACGATGAGTTTCAGCCGCATCGCTACAGGGGCGCGATGGAGTCGAGATAGCCCTGCAGGATGAATTGCGCCGCGACCTGGTCGATGACCGCGCGGCTCTGCTTCGCGTTCCGGCCCCCGGCGTGCAGCGCCTTCTGGGCCGCGACGGATGTGAGGCGTTCGTCCCAGAACTTGATGGCGCACGGCACTTTCGGCCGGAGCCGCTCGGCGAATACCTTCGTTTTTTCGGCGGCGGGGCCGTACGTGCCGTCCATGTTCCGGGGCATGCCCAGGATGATGATCTCCACCTTGTCCCGCTCGACGATGCGCGCGATGCGTTCGACCACGTCCGGCTTCTCGTCCGTGCGGAGCGTCTCGAGCGGGTGCGCGAGCATCCCGAGGTCGTCGGAGAGCGCGAGGCCTATCCTCACGTCGCCGAGATCGATGCCGAGCGCCTTTTTCACAGGCGGAGCAGCTCGAGACATTTCTCGATGACCGCGATGTGGGCGCCGACCCGGAGGCCGATGTCGAACTCGGAGGGCGTCTCGATGGTGATCGACCTCTCGCACTTGTTCCAGTGCAGGTAGAGCGCCTCGGGCACGAGCGGGAATTTCGTCTTGTCCACGATGCGGCGCCGGACGAGGCCCATTTTCGCCCTGCGCCCCTCGATCATCGGCCGGGGATCGCGCGGAACGAAAGGCCTCGCGGCGTCGAGCAATTCGTCGCCCCAAGTCGGCTTGGCGTGAGAAATCTCGTACATGTAAAGGCCCTGGGCGTCGTAGTCCTCGTGCAAGGTGAGCGAGAGGGCGAAGCGATAAGACTTCACGAGCGCCTTCAGCATCTGGATCGCCGGAACGTCGTCGGTATGGAAGGTCCGGTTCAGGTCGCGCCCCCCCTGGTCGATGCGGCTGTTGTTGATGAGTCCCCACGGGTTCAGGCAGGGGAGCAGGATGCACGGCATACGGGCGAGGCGTTTCGCGTTCTTCTCCGCCCACGTGACGAGCGCCTCCGGGCCTGCGGGCTCGTCCCCGTGGATGCCCGTGGAAAGATAGACGCCTCCCGTCTCGGCGAGGCTCGGCGATTTCACGTAATAGACTTCCGGCTCCGCGGTCGGAGAGAGTTTGCAGAGCTTCAGGCCGGACTCGGCGGCGACCTTCCGCCAGCGGCGCATGAGGGACTTGTAATGGTGCACCCGGTGGCCGAGCGCAAGCGACGCGCGCTTGTCGGACGCCCGGGATTTGCGGCTCATGCCAGCTCCTTCAGGAGTTTCGCGTGGATGCCGTCGAACCCTCCGTTGCTGAAGATGGCGATGACGTCTTCTCGCGGACGAGCGGCTTCAACCGGCGGATGATCCCCGGCACGTCGGGCTCGTAATACGCCTCCCTGCCGGAGGCGCGGATGGCCTCGACGACCTTCTCCGGATTCAACCGCTCGGCCTCGGGGATCTGCTCGAGCCGGGCGACCTTCGCAAGGATGACACCGTCCGCCACGCCGAGAGCGACCGCCAGTTCCTTCTGGAATACGGAGCGGCGCGTGGTGTTCGACCGCGGCTCGAACACAGCCCAGATCCTCCCGTTCGCATACTGGTGGCGCAGGCCGCGGAGGGTCTCGCGGATGGCGGTCGGGTGGTGGCCGAAATCGTCGATGATCTTGATGCCGCGGACCTCGCCGCGCACCTCCTGCCTGCGCCGCACCCCGGTAAACGCGGCGACCGCATCGCGGATGACCGGGAGTTCGACCCCGTAGAATCGGGCGGCGGAGATGGCCATCGCGGCGTTGCGGACATTGTATTCGCCGATGAGCGGGATGCTGAACTCCGTGTCGAACAGGCGGAACCCGGAGCCGGCGGGGCCGTAGCTCACGTCCTTGATAACGTTCGCGGCGTTCGGCGAGAAGCCGACTTCGACGATGGGCGCGGGGCACGTGCCGGCCACGTCGATGCAGTTCGGGTCGTCGCCGTTCAAGAGCACCATGCCGTTCCCGGGCACGATGTTCAGCAGGCGGCGGAAACTGAGTCTTGATCTCGTCGAGGTCGTCGAAGATGTCGGCATGGTCGAACTCGATGTTGTTGACGATGACCAGTTCCGGCAGGTAATGGACGAACTTCGAGCGCTTGTCGAAAAACGCGGTGTCGTACTCGTCGCCCTCGATGACGAAGTGCCGGGACTCGCGCAGGCACGCGCCTTGTTTCGAGATTGTTCGGGATGCCGCCGATCATGTAACCGGGGGCGAGCCCGGCGCTTTCCAATATCCACGCGAGGAGCGAGGTGGTCGTCGTCTTGCCGTGCGTGCCGGTGACGACGAGGTTGTGCCGGCCGCGCAGGAAAAACTCCTTCAACGTCTCGGGCAGGGAGAGGTAATAGAGCTTCCGGTTCAGCACGGCCTCGACCTCCGGGTTGCCGCGCCGGATGGTGTTGCCGACGACGATCAACTCCGCATCCGCCGGGATATTCTCGGGCCGGTAGCCGTCGCTGAGGGCGATCCCCTTTTCCTCGAGGAAGGTGGACATGGGCGGGTAAACGTTCTCATCCGAGCCGGTGACGGTGAAGCCCCTGCTCGCGCAGCGCCGCCGCGACCGCGCCCATGGCGGTGCCGCAGATGCCCAGGAAATGTAGGTGGCGCGGGCTGCTGAACATTGGGCGAGTCGTTGGGATCGCTAGTGGACGGGGGCGCGGACCGCGCCGGCCTCGGCCCCACGGCGGCGTTCATCGATGATGCCCGCGGCGATCTCGCCCGTCATCTGTTCGAGCAGGAGCCGAAGGTGGCTCCCCGGCCGGTAGTCGGACGGCGCGATGTGTTTGACCCGGTCCGCGTGGGTGACGAGCTGGTAGCATTTCTTGAAGCTGGTGCGCGTGGGGTCGTCGGCATTGTAAACGGCGATGGCGTGGCCACCGTATTTCCTCATGACGGTAAAGCAAGGAACATCCGTCGGGCCGTCGCCGACATAGATCATGTGCGAGAACGGCACGGGGCGGATGTCTCCCGGCATGTGGTCGTTTACGTCCTGCGACATATCCAGCAGGCCCTTGTTGATGCGGAAGAGGAACTGCGTCTTCTGCGTGTGGCTGATGACACGTTTCGGGAACGAGATGCGCCCCTGCGCGTCCTCGGCGAATTCGCAGCCGAAGATGGCCTTCACGTATTTGGCGAGGAGGCTCCCTTCGATGATGACCTTCAACCCGGAGGAGATGATGTAATGCTCGACCCGGATGCCGTGTTCCTCCTGCTCGGGCGCGAGGAGGCCCTGGGCGAGTTCGTCGAACATCTCCGGCAGGCCCTTGTAAAAGGTCATCTGCTTGCCCAGCTCCTTCAGCTCGGCGTTCGTGGGCCGGTCCATCGCGAGGTAGTCGAGGATGACCTTCATATACGCCAGCTCGTGGTCGAACCCCTGCTCGCGCACGAGCTCCGCGCACCGTTTCCAGAACTGCTCGGAGTTGATGCCGAACCGCGGGAAGAGCACCTGCTCCTGCATGTAGGTCGGGCTCAGCGTCTGGTCGTAGTCGTAGACGATCGCGATGATGTTCTGGGGCACCATGTCAGCGGGCGGGCGGGCGAGCCGGGCGGCGTGGAGTCATTTTTCGTGAAGGATGTCCGTGAGCGCCGCGTCGAGCGCAGGGAACCGGTAGGCGAATTTGTGAAGGATCGGACGCTTCGGGATAATCCGGCGGTTGTCAAGGAGCTCATGCGAAAAATCGCCCAGCGCGGTGCTCAACACGATGGCGGGGATGGTAAGAAACGCGGGTCGGTGCAGCGCGCGCCCGAGCGCCTTGGTAAAGTCGGCATTGCGGACGGGCTCGGGCGCGGCGGCGTTCAGCGGGCCGTCCAGCCCGGCCTCGGTGGCCGCGAAAAGAGCCATGGCCGCTTCGTCCTCGACGTGGATCCACGCCATCCATTGCGTGCCGGCGCCGAGCTTGCCTCCGAGCCCGGAGCGGAACGCGGGCAGCATCGCCCGGAGCGCCCCGCCGCGCCCGAGCACCACCGCGGTGCGCAGCAACACGACGCGGATCCCCTTCTCCCGCGCGCGGATGGCCTCGTGCTCCCACGCCTCGCAGACTTCGGCGAGGAAGCCCTTCCCGGGCGGCGCGTCCTCGTCCGCCGGGTTCTCCCCGGTATCGCCGTAATAGCCGATGGCGGAGCCGCTCACGAGTACGGCCGGCGGCTGCTCCGCGGCGAAGAGGGAATTCACGACGTGCCGCGTGCCGAGCTTGCGGCTGTCCATGATCCTCCGCCGCTTTTCCTCCGTCCAGATGCCCGCGACGTTCTCGCCCGCGAGATGGATGACGGCGTCGCACCCCTGGAAGTCGCACAGCGTCTCCATTTCGAACAGCCGCGTTTCCACGCAGCCCGGCACCGGCTTTTTCGGCTCCCTGGAGAACGCGATAACCGAGTGCCCCGCCCGGTTCGCCGCCGCGATGACGCGGAGACCGATGAATCCGTTCGCCCCTGTGAGTCCTATTTTCATGGTCGGTCTTCGCCTACCGGAATGTGTTGTACAGCCAGCCAAAGGGGAACCGGTCGCCCGGGCAGTCGGTGGGCCACTGGGGAGGGTTGATGTCCCGGTGCGCTTTCACGATGGCCCACCTGCCGTCGATCTTTCCGACGCGGATGCGCAGGTAGCGGATCAATTCATCGAGCGCCCCGAGCTGGTCGCGCGTGGGCAGGTCGCGGTTGAAGTCGCCGACGAGGCAGATGCCGAGGGCGATGTTGTTCAGGTAATCGCTGTGGACGTGGCCGCCGTTGATCTGTCTCCGCCAGCGTTCGCCGACCTCGATCTGGCCGTTGCCCGACGAGGTGCCGTTGCCGATGACGAACTGATAGGCCAGCCCGTTCGGCATCCTGCGGACATAACGGTGGTAGAGGTCGAAGATGCGCGCGTTCCCCTGCCGCGTGCCGCTGTTATGGACGACGATGTAGCGCCACCGGTTCCGCTGGACGGGCGCGCGGTCGATCGCCTCCCGGACGTTCTTGGTGAGGTAACGCCACCGGTTCCAGGTCTCCCAAAAATAACGCGGCGGAGCGGGCGCCATGCCCGAGGGTCGCTGGTAGCCGGACTTGGAGATCATGACCGGAGCAGGGGGAGGCGGAGCGGGCGGGGGCGGCGTCGGGGCCGGCGTGGGGCTCGGCACGGGAGCGGGCTGTTTATGGAAGGGGAGGGTGGGCGCGGGGCGCGGCTCCGGCGCGCGCGGCTCGGGTTTTTCGGGAGGCGGCTCCGGCCTTTCAGAAGGCGGCGGCTTCGGCGTGGCGTGGGGCGGCGGCTTGTGTTTCGCGCGCGGTTTCGGTTTCGCCTCCCCCGAGGCTGGAGTGGGGCTCGCGATGGTCTGCATCTCTTCGCGCGCCTTGAGGAACATCTCCTTCTTTTCCTCGTCGGTCAGCGCACGGAGACGCCACGGAGGAAGCACGACGGCCGCGCAGAGCACCGCCAACATGATCAGAGTCCGCCGCACGCTCGGATGGTAGGGCGCGCGACAAAAATTTCAATGCGCGCTTTCCTTCGTGATCTTCATTTCCAAGCCCGATACGTTGTGCGCGATGGCCCCCCGCAAAATTTTCGTCCTGACCGCCGGCTACGGAGAGGGACACAACACCGCCGCGCGCAATGTCCAGAAAGCCGTCGAGAGCCTGAGCCAGGGCGGCGTGGAGGCGCAGATGTTCGACCTGTTCGACATCTGCTACGGCAGGGTGAACAAGCTCACGACGAAAGCATACCTCGCCGCTATCAACCGCACGCCCGCGCTCTGGCAGCGCTTCTACAAGATGCTGGATGAAACGACGCTTGTGGAGCGGACGCTCTTCACCCTGTCCAAGGTCCGCGCCCTCCTCGCGAGGATGATCCAGGAACAGCGGCCGGAAGCGATCGTCTCCACCTACCCGGTTTACAGTTTCCTGCTGGAGAGTCTGTTCCCGGACAGGGCGCAACGGACCTTCCTCCATACGACCGTCGTGACGGACTCCATCACCATCAACTCCGTCTGGCACCGCGCCCGGAGCGACTATTTCATCGTCCCAAACGCTGAGACGGCGAAGGTGATGCTCGCCGCGGGCGTGCCGGAAGCCAAACTGAAGAATCTCGGGTTCCCCGTCACCCCGCGCTTTTCGGAGCCGGGCCCGGTCCGCCCCGCGCCTTCGGAAGAGGCCGGGCGCAAGGTGCTTTTCATGATCAACTTCGGCAAATGGGAAGCGCCGCGGCTCCTCGCGCGGCTCCTGCAGAACCCGAAGATCGACGTTACCGTGACGGTGGGCCGCGATGAAGCGTTGCGGAAGCGGGTCGAGGAGGTCGCCGCGCAGGCGAAACGGCGCATCGAAATATTCGGCTGGACGGACCGGATGCCCGAGCTCCTGATGAGCCACCACCTCCTGATCAGCAAGGCGGGCGGAGCGACCGTGCAGGAAGCCACCGCCGCGAAAACGCCGATGGTCATCAGCCAGGTCGTCCCCGGGCAGGAGGAAGGCAACGCGCGGCTCCTCGTGGGCAACGAGTGCGGCAGGGTCTCCGAATCGCACGACGAGATTGCCGCCACCGTCGAGGAAGTGTTCGCCGGCGACGCCGCCCTCTGGCACAAATGGAACGCGAACATCACCCGCCTCAGCCGGCCCGCCGCCGCGCTGGACATCGCCCGGTTCGTCCTAGATACGCGCAAATGATCCGCGCGATTGTTTTCGACATCGGCAATGTGATCCTGAAGTTCGATTTCGGGATCGCCATCGACCGGCTGCGGGGCCAGTGCGACCCGATCTCCGGGGAAATCGTGGCCAGCCTCTCGGCGTTGCAGACGAGTTATGAGACCGGCCACATCCCGCGGCTGGAATTTCAACGGCGGATCACCGAGGCCGTGCGCTTTACGGGCGAGGAGCGCGAGTTCGTCGAGGCGTGGGAGGAAATCTTCACCGAGAACCTCCCGATGACCGGGCTGATCCAAAGCCTGGAGCCGAAATACCCGCTCTACCTCCTCTCGAACACCAGCGATCTCCACGTCGATTACATGTGGCGCACATACCCGGTTTTCCATGCGTTCACGGACGCGGTCTATTCGTACCGGGCGAAGCTCTTCAAACCCGACCCGGCGATCTTCGAGGTGGCCGCGCGTCAATTCGGCGTGAGCCCCGTCGAGGCCGTCTATATCGACGACCTGGAGAAGAACGTCACCGCCGCAGCCGGCGTGGGGTTCCAGGCGTTCCAATACGACTACAACGACCACCCCGCCCTGCTGGCGTGGCTGAAGATCGTCCTTTGATCGGGGGCTTCGGCGGGCAAACCGCCCCAGCCCATTTCCCGGCCAAGCCCATTTCCCGGCCAAGCCTAAGGCAGGCCGTACTTCTTCTTGATGTCGCTTTCGACCGCGAGGGCGTTCGAGACGATGAGGTCTTCGGGTTGCACCACGAAGCACTTGATGGTGACGCCTTTCTTTGACGTGGCGACCTGGCTGGTGAGCGGCCGGAGCGGCATCGTGCCGCCCACCCCGTATATGCCGTAAACGCTTTGCGGCGCGACCGCGGGCGCCGATCCGCTGGGGGCGGTCGGGCCGGTTGCAGCCCCCTCGGAAAGCGCGGGCTTGGACGGCGTCTCGTCGCCAAAGCCGACCAGTGCGAAGTATTTCGCCTTGTGCTCGAGCGTCGTCTGCGCAGCGATGAGCATGACGCGATCCTCCGGCGCGATCTTCGAGCCGTGCCGTCCGGAGCTATACCGGATGTTGTAGGTGTCGGGGCCGACTTCCTTCACCGCGGCCGGCGGCGCGCTCTCGCAGCCCGATAGTGCGAGTGCTGCCAGGAGAAATGCGCGGGATGCGAAGCGGTTCACTTTGAGCGATGGGCTGCCGTTCAGCGATCTTCCAGCGGGACGAATTTCTTGTCGCCGGCGGGGCCGATGTATTCGCTCAAGGGGCGGTACAGGCGGTTATCCGAGAGCTGCTCGAGGATGTGCGCCGTCCAGCCCGAGGTGCGGGCGATGGCGAAGATGGGCGTGAAGAGATCGGTCGGGATGCCGAGCGAATAGTAAACGGTGGCCGAATAAAAATCGACGTTCGCGTTCAGCCCCTTCTTTTCTTTCATGATGGCCGCGATGCGCTCGGACATCCTGATCCATTTCGGCTCGCCGAGCTCGTTGCTCAGCTTGATGGCCATCGCCCGCAGGTGCGGCGCGCGCGGGTCGAGCGTCTTGTAAACGCGGTGGCCGATACCCATGATCTTTTTCTTCTGGGCAAGCTGCTCCTCGACCCAATGGTCGACATTCTCTTCGCTGCCGATCTCCACCAGCATGTGGATGACGCCTTCGTTCGCCCCGCCGTGCAACGGCCCCTTGAGGGTGCCGATGGCGGAGGTGATGGCCGAATACATGTCGCTCAATGTCGCGATGGTGACCCTGGCGCTGAACGTGGAGGCGTTCATGCTGTGGTCGGCGTGGAGAACGTACGCGACGTCCAGCGTCTTGGCCGCGTCCTTGCTCGGCTCCTCGCCCGTGATGAGGTAGAGGAAATGCGCGGCCTCCCCGAGGTCGCGCCGGAGGGGCGGGAACTCTTTCCCCTGCCGGGAGCGGTGAAAATACGCGGCGATGACGCTGATCTTCGACGTGATGCTGAGGGCGCGCCGCTGGTTGGCATCCGTCTTGTCGGCGTCCGACAGGCCGTGATCGTATAAGCCGAGCATCGAGACGGCGGTGCGAAGGACATCCATTGGCTCGGCGGACTTCGGCGCCGTCCGCAGGAAATCCAGGACGCCTTTCGGCAGGGCCCGGTTTACGCGCAGGTCTTCGCTCAGCTCGTCGAGCTCCCTCTTGTTGGGCAGATGGCCGTGCCAGAGGAGGTGGACGACTTCTTCATACGATACGTTGCCTGCCAGTTCGTTGATGTCGTAACCGGCATAGATGAGGCGCCCTTCGGCCCCCATCACGTCGCTCAGCCGGGTGCTGTTCGCGACGATCCCTTCAAGACCCTTTGCTATCACCGCCATTGGAGTTCCCCTTTCACTTTAGACGTTTCGGTTCACATTATCTTTATGAGGGTATCGGCCATGGCCGCGGGGGTCTCGGCGACGGCGATGCCCGCTTTGCGCAGCGCCTCGATCTTCCCGGCTGCCGTCCCTTTGCCCCCGGAAACGATGGCGCCCGCGTGCCCCATCCGGCGCCCGGGAGGCGCGGTGGCGCCCGCAATGAAGGCGGCGATCGGTTTCTTGCAATTCTTTGCGGCCCACTCGGCGGCTTCCTCCTCGGCGGTGCCGCCGATCTCGCCGATAAGGATGATGGCCTCGGTCCCGGGGTCGTCGTTGAAAAGCTTCAGGGCGTCGAGATGGGAGGTGCCGTTGATCGGGTCCCCGCCGATGCCGATGCAGGTGGACTGCCCATGGCCGCGGGAGGTGAGCTGCCACACCGCCTCGTACGTGAGCGTGCCGGAACGCGAGATGACGCCCACTTTCCCCGGCGTGTGGATATAGCCGGGCATGATCCCGATCTTGCATTGGCCGGGCGTGATGATGCCCGGGCAGTTCGGCCCGATAAGGCGGCTGGCCGACCCGGCGATGCCCTCTTTCACCCGCATCATGTCCAGCACGGGGATGCCCTCGGTGATGCAGACGACGAGCTCGATGCCGGCATCCACCGCTTCCAGGATGGCGTCCGCGGCGAATGGCGCGGGGACGAAGATCATCGTGGCGTTGCAGCCGGTCTCGCGCCGCGCCTCGAACGCGGTGTCGAAGACGGGAATTTTTTCGTCGAAGACTTCGCCGCCCCGCGCCGGGGTGACGCCAGCGACGACGTTCGTGCCGTACTCCATGCAGCCGCGCGCGTGAAATGCGCCGGACTTGCCGGTGATGCCCTGGACGAGGAGGCGGGTATTCTTGTCAACGAGGATCGACATGGCTTATCTCCCGCTCGCGGCTTGCACGGCCTTCCGCGCGGCGTCGTCGATGTCGTTGGCCGTGAGGAGCGGCAGGCCCGACTCGCGGAGCAGCTTCTTGCCTTCCTCGACGTTCGTCCCTTCGAGCCGGACGACGAGGGGGACGGGAAGCTTGACGACCTTGACGGCGTTGATGATCCCCTGCGCGATGATGTCGCACTGCATGATGCCGCCGAAGATGTTCACCAGGATCGCCTTCACGTTCGGGTCGGACACGAGGATCTTGAACGCCTCGGTGACCTGCTGTTCGTTCGCGCCGCCGCCCACGTCCAGGAAGTTCGCGGGCGAGCCGCCGTGGAATTTGATGATGTCCATGGTGGCCATGGCGAGGCCCGCACCGTTGACAAGGCAGGCGATGTTCCCGTCCAGGCCGATGTAGTTCAGGTTGAACCGGGAGGCGGCGACTTCGCGCGGGTCTTCTTCGAGGATGTCGCGCATCGCCAGGATTTCGGGGTGCCGGAAGAGGGCGTTGTCGTCAAAATTGAACTTGGCGTCCAGGGGCATGATGGCGCCGGCCTTGGTGATGACGAGCGGGTTGACTTCGAGCAGGGAGCAGTCGCACGCGATGAACAGTTTATACAGCGAGGTAAAGAGCTTGGTGGCGGCGGGCAGTTGCGCGGAGCCAAGGCCGAGCTGCTTGGCGAGTTTCCGCGACTGGTACGGCTGCAAACCCAGGGCGGGGTGGATGTGCTCGCGCAGGATGCGCTCGGGCGTGGAGTCCGCGACGGTCTCGATATCGACGCCGCCCTCGGTGCTGGCGATGATCAACGGTGCGCCGCTCGCCCGATCCAGGACGATGGCGAAATACAGCTCGCGCTCGATCTCAATCGCTTCGACCACGAGCACCTTGTTCACCACGCGGCCCTCGGGGCCTGTCTGGTGCGTGATGAGCGGCTGGCCCAGCATCTTCCAAGCGATCTCGCCCGCCTCGGCCGGTGTCGAGCAGAGGTGGACGCCGCCCTGGAACCCGTTCGCGAAATGCCCTTTGCCGCGGCCCCCGGCATGAATCTGCGATTTCACCACGAGCTTGGGCGCGCCGATGGATTTCGCGACGGTCTCGACCTCCTCAGGCGAGGAGGCGACGTTCCCCTTCGCGGTCGGGACGCCGAATTTTTGGAACAGTTCGCGCGCCTGGTATTCGTGGATGTTCATCGGAGGCCTAGCTGCCGCCTCCGACGTATTCGGCCGAATAGGTGTCAAACTTCGCCGTGGAGCCGACGGGCGGCGGGCTCTTCACATCATACACCTGGTCGCCGACCACTTCCTGCGATTGCGTGTCCCAGATCATGACGCTCTTTTTCGCCTGCGGCGATGTCTGGTCGTTCTTCACCGTATCCACGGCGATGTAGCGCACCCTTTTCCGGCGGAGCGAGGCCTGCCGGCGTTCGTAGGCGGCCTGGGCCCGCGCTTCGGCGATCCTCCGCTGGCGTTCGTCGGCCTGATGTTTGGCTACGATATAAGTGATGACGCCGACCACCGCGCCCGCCGCGAGACCCGTGATGACGGAGTCCCGCGTATTCATGCCGGATGCGCGCGCGAGCCCCCCCGCCGTCGCGCCCCCGAGCGCCCCGAAGACCGCGCCGTTCTCCGCGGGCGACATGTTTTCACAACCCGCCGTGGCGAGGGCCGCAGCCGCGAGAAGCGAGCTCATCTGGATGCAACGGATGTTCATAAGAAAGGAGATTGTAAGCGGCCCGCGAAGCCGGTGGCAAGGATTCATCGCGCGCCCGGGGGACGCTCCTCGCGCCCTTGGGCTCTTGGGCCTTGCGGCCCGGTACGTCTGCAAGCGCAGCGCCTGGGGTGCTAGGCGGCCTGCTTCCGCTTGCGCCAGGCTTTCAACGAACCGGCTGCTCCGGCCAAAACCAGGAGCGGGGTGACGAGCGTCGCCGCGTCCGGTTCCGGGACCGCGCCTGCCGCGATCGCCTGCCCGGGGATGGTATCGTACGCGAAGGCATCGAGCACCAGCTTGTTTGCATACGCGGGATCGCCGCCCGTGTTTTCGACGCTCAATTCGATATACCCGAGGTCGCCATTGTATGCGCCTCCGGTCAACTGGAAGCCGAGAAAGTAGTGCTGCGGGCCGTTGATGGGGAAGTCGCCGAGAACCTTGCCTCCCGACTTCACATGGAGCGGGGCCTGGAACGTGCCGAACTTGCTCACGCTGTGGAAGTTCGCCATGCTGGTGATCATATCTCCGGCGGCGAGCTTCTTCACGCCATTGGTCGCAGGCATGACGCCGTTGGTTATGAGGAGCCCCGCTATGGCCTTGATGCCGCCCACGTTGCCTTTGCCCGACTGCCCGCGGAGCAGGGTCGTGCTCTTGAAGAAGTAGCCCTCGAACTTGATGACGGGACCCCCTGGAGGCGAGACCGGGACGGTCTTCGAGCTGTTCTTGGTGTTGCTGATCGTCAGCGCAGGCGTGGTGATCGGCGTGTAAACGATCCCTGCGTCCGCATGGCTCTGCAGCGAGAAGAGCGCCCCACCTGCGACGACCACACCGCCGGCCGCGTATCGCGACCGGCGCGAAAGCCTACCGTTCGCATAGCTGATCCACTGTTTTTCGAAAATTTTCTGATCCATCCATTGTGTCGGGGATCTCCTCGGTTTCCGCTCCCCGCGGATATGACTAACGACAAACGTTACAAACACAAGACTAAAATTTTCTAGGACGCTTTCACATCCGGACAAAGTTGCTATCCTCCCGCCATGGCGGGAATGGAAGACGACATCGAGCGGATCATATTCCGCGAGGCCGACATCCTGCGGCGCCTCGATGAGATCGCGGCCCGCATCGCCGCGGACTATGAGGGAGCGGACCTCACCGTGCTGGCGGTGTTGAACGGGAGCCTCATCTTTGTGGCGGACCTGCTGCGCCGCATCCCCCTGCCGCTGAAGCTGGAGTGCATCCGCGTTTCGAGCTACCACGGCGCCGCGGAGAGCAGCGGAAACATCACCTTCGACCAGTTCTCGATGCCGGACATCCGCGGGCGCGACGTGCTGATCGTGGACGACATCCTCGACACGGGCCAGACCCTGGATGCGATCCGCCGCAGGCTGAACGAGGAGGCGCTTCCCAGGACGGTGAAAATCTGCGTCCTGCTGCGCAAACTCAAGCCGCGCCTCGCGAGGGTGGAAGCCGACTACGCCGCGTTCGACATCGCCGATGAGTTCGTCGTCGGCTACGGGCTGGATTACTGCGAGAAATACCGGAATCTCCCTTTCGTCGGCGTCCTGCGCGCGGCTCTTCCCGGGGCGGCTGCCAAAGACGTTCCCGCTTGACCCGGGGCCGCCCGCGGAGCAAACATGCCGCCGTGCCCGCGACTCTGAACAGGTTTGGACAAGTCCTCATGCTCGCGGCGCTCCTGAGCGCTTCGGGCGGGCACTGGGTCGTCCTCCAGTCGATCGCCTGGGGCACGATGCTGGTCGATTACAGCCGCGCTTCCGGCGTCGCCGAAGCGGTCTCCAGGACGTTCGACGGCCAGCACCCGTGCGCGCTCTGCACGAGCATCCAGAAACATCGCGCCTCGGAAAAACGCGCCGACATCCAGGTGGCCTCGGGCAAGCTGGACATGCTCTGGCAGCGCGTTCCGGCCGTCTCTCCGCCTCCTCCTTCCCTGTTCGAGCATCCTCCCTTCCTCAGCGCAGGCCAAGCCCGCGCCCGCGCGCCGCTCCTCGAGCCGCCCCGGGCCTTCCCCGGTTAGCCAAAGCTCCGTCTCCACTGCGCCGCGCGTTTGCGCGGAAGGCAGTCCCGCCTTTTTGCACCCGGAGGGCAGCGCCCGCACTGGACCGCGCCCTCCAAACCGAGGACACCTCCAATGAAAACATCTGCCTGTTCCCGCGGCCTTGCCGCGGCCTGCCTTCTAGCCGCTCTCGCGGCGCCCACCCGCACCCATGCCCACGGATTCGCCGGGGAACGTTTCTTCCCCGCGACCCTGGCGACAGACGACCCATTCGTAGCCGACGAGCTGTCGCTGCCCACGGTCTCCACCATCAAAGCGCCCGGCGACGCCGGAAACGTCCGCGATACCGACATCTCCTTCGACATCTCGAAACGGATCACGCCCGATATCGAGATCGGCCTCGGCGAAGGCCTGGACATCCTCCACCCCGACGGGGGCCGAAGCACCGCCGGGCTGGACAACCTCGACCTGGAAACGAAGTTCCAGTTCTTCGAAAACGACACCCACGAGGCGATCCTCTCTGCCGGAGTGGACTGGGAAGTCGGTGGCACCGGGAGCGGCTCCGTCGGCGCAGACCCGGCGAGCCTCGTGACCCCGAGCCTGTTCTACGGCAAGGGTTTCGGCGATCTGCCCGACGCGCTGAACTGGCTGAAGCCGCTGGCCATCACCGGCATCCTGGGCCAGCAATTCCGCACCTGGTCCGCGGACGACAACGCGCTGGAGTGGGGATTCGCGCTCGAATACAGCACCATCTACCTCCAGAGCCACGTCAAAAATATCGGGCTGCCCGCGCCGTTCGACCGGGTCATCCCGCTGGTCGAGTTCTCGCTGGAAACGCCCGAGACCGGCGCGGGCAAGTGGAAGACCACCGGCACCGTCAACCCGGGCTTCATCTGGTCGGGGAAATATTTCCAGGTCGGCGTGGAAGCGGTGATCCCCGTGAACTCGGAGACGGGGAATAACGTGGGGGTGCTGGCCCAGCTTCACTTTTACCTGGATGACATCTTCCCGAACACCCTCGGCAGGCCGCTATTCGGCAAATAAGGCGGCTATGAATAAACCGATTTTTCTCGCGCTCGCCGCCGCGTTCCTCCTCTGCGTTCCGAGAGCCGGGGCGCACGCATTCCTCGACCACGCGACGCCCGCTGTCGGTGCGAAAATCCGCGCGGCCCCGGCTGAAGTGAAACTCTGGTTCACCGAGAAACTGGAGGCGGCGTTCAGCAGCGCCCAGGTCTTCGACGCCGCGGGAACCCGCATTGACCTGGGCGCGAAGCCCGGGGTGGACGCCGCGGTGCTGACGGTGGCGCTGCCCAAACTCAAACCGGGCGCCTATAAGGTATGCTGGAAAGCCGTCTCCGTGGACACGCACAGGACGAAGGGAGAGTTCACCTTCACCCTCGCGCCGCCGTGACCGTGGATGCCTTTCTCGCGGCCGCCCGCGCCTGCCATTTCGCGGCGTGCATGGTTCTTCTCTCCGTATTCCTCTTCCGCCTCTGCGTGGCGGGCCGGGCGCGGAATGAGGCCGGGGCGCCCGTCCGCGCCTGCTGGAGGCTGGCCCGGTGGAGCCTGGCGGCCGGGTTCCTTTCCGGGCTCGCCTGGTTCTGGCTCGCGGCGGCCTCGATGAGCGGGAGCACCCTGCGCGAAGCGCTCGCGCCGGAGCTTCTGCGCGAGGTTCTCTTCGACACGAAATTCGGGCGGCTCTGGCTGCTCCGCGGGGCGCTCATGCTCGTGCTGGCCGGAATCCTCGCGGGGCCCGCCCCCCTGCGCGACTGGGGAGGCGCCGCCGCGGCCGCGCCGCTCCTCTGCTCGCTCGCGTGGGCCGGGCACGCCGGGGCGTCCGGGCATTCGCTCCACCTCGCGGCGGACGCGATCCACCTCTTTGCCGCCGCCGCATGGCCCGGGGGTCTGCTGCCATTCGCGCTTTTCCTAAACGTAGCGCTGAGGACCGGCCTGCCTGGCGCGGCGATCCTCACCCGGCGTTTTTCCTCGTGGAGCCTGGCGTCTGTCGGAAGCCTCTTTGCGACCGGGATCGTGAACGCCTGCTTCCTGGTCGGGAGCGCCCCGGCGCTTTTCGGCAGCGCTTACGGCCGCATTCTCCTCGCCAAGCTCGCGCTGGTCCTCGCGATGACGGGGATCGGCGCGTGGAACCTCCTGGTTCTGAAGCCCCGGCTCGGCGTCCCGGAGAAAGAGCGCGGGGCCCTCGCCTCACTCCGGCGGAACGTCCTCCTCGAACTGCTCGGCGGCGCGGCCGTCGTCGCGATCGTCGGAATGCTCGGCATGACGGCGCCTCCGGGCTCCCCCTGACCGGCGTTTCCTGGCTTGACCGGCCCTGCCAAAACCGGGAGGTTCGCCGCAACGCGGACTTTATGCTCGAATACTTATGGGTCGCCCTCGGAGGCGCGCTGGGCAGCATGGCCAGGTTCGGTCTCTCCGGCGCCATTGACATGCGCACCGGGGGAAATTTCCCGTTCGGCACGCTTGTCGTCAACATCACCGGCTGTTTCATCCTTGGCCTTTTCGCGACCCTCGCGGGCACCGAAGGCCGCCTCATGGTATCGCCGGGCTTCCGCATTTTTTTCATGTACGGCGTCTGCGGCGGCTACACCACGTTCTCCTCCTTCAGCCTGAACACCCTCAACCTGGCCCGGGAAGGCCAATGGCTTTGGTCGGGCCTGAACATCCTCGGCTCCGTCGTCCTTTGCATGCTCGGGGTATGGCTCGGCCACATCCTGGCGGTCACCCTCAACCACAAATAATATGGATCTGCCTCGCGCCTCCATCCTCCTGCGAATCATCATCGGCGAGAGCGACCGCTGGCATCACCAGCCCTTGTTCGAAGCCATCGTGGCCAAGGCTCGCGAAACGCACCTGGCCGGCGCCACCGTCCTCCGGGGGCCGATGGGCTTCGGCAGGTCGAGCCGCATCCACACCGCGAAGATCCTGCGCCTCTCCAATGACCTGCCAATCGTCATCGAGATCGTGGACACCGAGGAGAAGATCAACGCTTTCCTGCCGGTCCGGGCGGCCTGGTGACCATGGAAAAGGTGGAGGTCATCCACTACCGCGACCCAGACTCCGCCAAAAAGCAGGTGTCCTAAGAGGCCGCGCGAGTCCGTCCATTCACCCCCCGTTTACCCGTCGGCGAATCCGTTCGCGGATCTTCGCGTGCGGGTATAACCCCGGGCAGCACCCGATCTGCTCGACGAACGCCTTTGTGAACGCGCTCAGGCTCGCATAACCGACGGCCATCGCCGCCTCCGTCACGTTCATCTTGCCGGTGCGCAGCGTCTCCGCCGCTTTCTCGATCCTTTTCATCCGCAGAAATTTCGGGATGCTCGCGCCCGTGTCCTGCGCGAAGACGCGGGAGAGATAGAACGTGCTGCAGCCCACTTCCTCCGCGAGCATCTCCAGCGAGGGCGGATTCTCAAGGTCGCGTTCGAGCAGGAAGCGGACGCGCTCGATCCGCTCGCGGTTCGTCCGCTGGTGTTTGTGGCAGAAGAGCTCGGCCTCGTCCTCCTCCATGAAGATCGTGAGGGAAAGGATTTCGAGGACGCGCCCGAGGTACCACGTCTTGCGCGCCGCCTCGGGCACGGGCGGCTGGACGAACTGGACGCGGGCGGAGAGCAGGGAGGCCGGGAGCGGCTTGATCTCGAGATAAGGCGGGGCTTTCGCCCCGATCTTTATAAAGCGGCGGACGGGCGCCTTCAGCTTGTCGAGGACCGCTCCGAAATGGGAGCTGAGAAAATCGGGCGACAACTCCAGCGTGAGGAAGCGGTGCATGCTGTTCGCGTTGCGCACGGCCCGGAGCGGGCGGCTCTGGGAAGTGTAGATGGCGAACTGGTTCGCGCCGAGGACGCGCTCTGCGTTCCCGTCCTGCAGCGTGCCGCTCCCCGAGAAGTTCAGGCAAATCTCGAGGCTGCCGGGGTGGAAGCTGCGTCCCCAGTCCATGTCGTTCTCCACGTGGAAATCATGCCACTCCACGCTGAGGCCCTCGTGAAAAAAGCTGCCGTGGAGCGGGTTCCAGGTGCCCTGGATGTTCCTCCAGGCGCCGGCCTCGCGGACTTCCGGAACCTTCTGCGCGTCTTCGGGAATCTTGGCTTGGATGGCTTTCAAAGCGGCGTGCGGACAGGCGGTTACAATCTCCATAAGCGATGTTTCGCCCCCTGACAACGGTTTGTTGGCAGGCGCTCCCGGCCCCCAGGAGGCGAAAAAGGGGGGCACAATTCGGAGTTGGCCGAGAGCAATCCCGAGGGAGCGGCAAACCGGGAACTCGGCGAGTCTAGGCTCATGAAGAAGTTCCATCCGCCACTCACCGGCCTCGCAAGTCTCGCAGGTTTTGCAAGCTTCGCGTTGCTCGGGCTCGCTCTCCCGGCGCCCGCTCACGCGGAGGGCGGCAGTCTCACGGCGATCAAATCCTATCTCATCGGCCAGGTCTCGAAGCTGGATGCAGCCGCGCACGACTACGACGCCAACGCGACAGCCTACGAGAAGATCATCGACGCCAATGGCGGGGATTACAACAAGGCGGCGATTTCCAGCGGCCCGGCCCTTCTGTCGCTGATCGAGAAGATGCAGGGGGATTATCTGAACCTGCACATGAACGGCTACGAGACCATCGAGGGGATCGCCGCCGGAGTGAAGGAACTCGTCCGCTACGACATCTATTTCGACTCCGGCGTCCCGAAGAGCGAGGGTTCCACGGACAGCCCGGTGGCGCCGGTGACTTTAAAGGATGCTTCCGGCAAAGTCCTGGTTGACCGCGACGGGAACCTCTTTCATTACGTCATCGAGCCCTGCCTCTATGGCGGCAAGAGCGCCTTCGTCCACAGGCTGAGCCCCGCCGCCTCGCAGGCCGTGCACGGGATCAAATATCTCCCCTCTGCCAATGTCTGCGTGGCCTCCGCGCGGGATTCCGCCCGGGAGGCCGACCGTTTTCTCGCGGATTGCAAAACCTGGCAGCTCTCCCTCGACAAGTGCATCGGTGCGCTCGTCTGGATGACGCCCACCTTCAACACCTATTTCAACGACCTGCGCGAGACCCTGTACGGCGCGAACCCCACCGCCTACATCTCCGAGAGCCGGGTCAAGGACATGCGCGGCATCATGGGCAGCCTGCGCCTCACATACGACTCGATCCAGCCCGAACTGCAGGCCAAGGATCCGGCGCTCGCCCGCCAGTTGAAAAGCGAGTACGACGCCATCATGGCCTACATCGACCAGACGGACGCCCGCGACCAGCGGGCGCGCGCGGTCCACTCCAGGCTCACCCGGGTCGAACTCGAGGAAATGGCGAACCACGCCAAGAGCATGAGCGACCAGCTCTCGCCGCAGATCAAACAAGCCGCCGCCATCATGGGCGTCCAGGTGCCGCGCAAACCCTATCTATGATCAAGAGACTTCTCCTTCTCCTGTTGGCGGCGGCGTTTGGCTTCGGGCAGGCGGCGCAGGCTGACACGACCGACGATTTCCAGCGCCTCCAGCAGCGCATCGAAGACGCGCTGCTCGACATCTATGAGGGAAACGTGCCTCCGCAGACGGCCGCCGAGCTGGGTCGCGCGTGGATGGCCTTGGACGCCGACCTTGACAGCGGCGACGCGCGCGCCCTTGTGGTAAGGGACCTGGGACGGACGGCGGATGCCGACCTGGCCGCAAAGCTGGGCGCGAGCCGGAGCCTCTTGCAGCAGATCGCCGCGCTTGAGATGCTCGAGAACCAGCGCGCGGGGCGCGCCGGGCAGGCGCAGGCGTGGCGGGTGATGATCACCCTGCCGCAGTTTGCGAATGCCGATGACGGAGGCCTCCTTCTCCACCAGCCGCAGGCGGAGGCGAGCCAGCCGGGCGTGACTGCGGCGCTGGCGAAAGAGTATCTCATCTGGGAAGCCTCGCGGACGCGGCAACTGATGGACCGGCTCCAGCGCGCCATCGCGAACGGGGACGCCAGCGACGCCTTCCTGCGCGCCAACTTCGCGGAGATCGAAGCCCTGCGGCGGTTCCCGCGGCCGATCCTTGCCGCGGCCGGCATCCAGACCGGGCCCTCCGCCGCCATCGCCTTCCCCGCGCTCGCGGAGCCGTATAATTCCGAGCCGTCCGGAGCCCTCCTGGCCGCGTGGCGCGAGAAAGTGGAAGCCACGCTTCCGAACCTGTTGAAGCCCGAGGACGTGGCCCGGCTCCAGCGCCTGCTCGTCCGTTTCGTCAACGTGGCGCCGAAGGAATACCGCAACGGCGTCGAGGGCAGAGGCAACATCGTCATCGCGCTCGAATACCAGGAAGCCGTCCAGTTCACCCAGCAGGCGCAGGGGCTCGTGAACGAGCTCTCCCCCATCTGGCGGCGCGACCTGGCGGCGCCCTACGCACAGCACCACGCCGAGCTCGTGGCGAAGCTCGCGACCCTCGCGAAGCAGATCGACCAGGTGGAGGACCTTTCGGTCATCCAGGCCACCGCGAAGGAAGCCGGCGGCATCCTCGAAGACAAGTTCGGCCTCAGCGCGCGGCGTTCGGGCGAGAAAGGCCAGATCGTCGAGGAGACGGCGTTCGACGTGCGCGACGCCCTCAACAATTCCCTGGCGGCCGCGCAGGCGGGCCACTGGGAGGAGGCGGAATCCCTGCGCCTGGACGCCTACACCTCGTTCGACTCCGAGATCGAGACCCGCGTGCTGCCGCGCAACCCGGCGCTGGCGACCCGCACCGAGAGGTGTTTCATCGACGGGACGGGCGCGGAGCCGGGCATCAAGGCGCTCATCGACCGCGCCGCGCCGATGAACGAGCTGACCGCGGCTTACGAGCGGGCGCTCAAGAACATGGACGAGTGCGTCGCCATCCTCCAGGTCTCGCTGTCACCCGCGACCGTGGGGTTCACGGCCTTTACCATCATCGCCCGGGAGGGTCTGGAGGCGATCGTCGTGCTGGCGGCGTTGCTCGCCGGAATGCGCACACCGGAACAGCGGGGAACGCGCCGTTGGGTGAGCTCGGGCGCGTGGCTGGCGGTCGCCGCCAGCGCGGTGACGTTCTGGCTTTCCAAGACCCTCATCCAGTCTCTCTCGCGCTACGGCGAGAAGCTCGAGGCAGTCGTCTCCGTCCTGGCCGTCATCGTCCTTCTGATGGTGACGAACTGGGTCTTCCACAAATTCTACTGGGTCGGCTGGAATTCCAAGCTGCGTTCGCTCTCCAAGGCGTCGCAGAAGAGCGTCTCCGACAACTGGGAATGGCTCGCGCTCATCGGCGTCGGGTTCCTCACCGTTTACCGCGAGGGCTTTGAGACGACCCTCTTCATGCAATCGCTCCTGCTCGAAGGCTCCGTCTGGCCGGTGCTGCTCGGCGTGCTCGCCGGGGCGGCGTTCATCACGGCCGTCGGACTCGGCATCTTCAAGTTCGGCGCGAAGCTGCCTTACCGGAAGCTGCTCGTGGTGACGGGCCTGCTCGTGATCTCCATCATGGTCACGTTCTTCGGCTCGACCGTGCGCCTCTTCCAGACCGTGGGCTGGATGCCGATCCACCCGATCCCGTGGCTCGCCATCCCCGCCTGGGCCGGCTTGTGGCTGGGCCTCTACCCGAGCTGGGAGGGGCTCCTCATCCCGCCGCTCGCGCTGGTTTATGTGGCCAGCGCGTGGCTCTGGGTGAAGTTCCGCTCGCGCCTCGCCGGGCCGCCTGTGCCCGCGCCGGCGCAGGTCCCGAAACCGGCCCCAAAAGTGTCCAGGCCGGCTGAGTCGGCCAAATCCGTGGAGCCTGTCGAAACGAGGCTCTCCCTGCCAATCGGCATCTGATCCGGAAACCCGGATCTCCAACCCAAAAACCTGAATGAAGACCAAATACCTGATAACTACGTACTTTTTCGGCGCGCTCGCCCTCACCGGGAGCGCCGCTCCGGTCCAATTCAGCTCGCCTTTCGCGCCGACGCCCGGCTCGGCCAGGACGAACCAGACCGTGAGTTCCATGCCCGAGGGTCTCACGAGCGAGCCCGACGCATTCTGGAGGCGGGACACCCTCTCCGGGGACTGGGGCGGCTTCCGCGACCGGATGAACGACGCCGGATTCGCCATCACGCCGGTTTACGAAGCCGAAGTCTTCGGGAGCATCGGCAAGGGCCACGGCGGCGCGATCTCCGATGGGCTGTTCGATGTCGCGTTCGACCTCGACCTGGAGCGCATCACGCATTTTTGGAAGGACGCGGCCCTCCACGTGAACGCCCTGGACATCTACGGGCCGGGCCTTTCGAGCAAATACGTGGGCGATTTCAGCAACACCAGCAACCTCGCGGGCTACAACAGCTTCCGGCTCCAGGAACTCTGGCTCGAGCAAAACTTCTGGGACAAGCGCATCTCGCTGCGCGCCGGCATGCTCGCGGCCGATACCGAGTTCTTCTCCTCCCAGGCGTCCAGCCTCTTCCTGAACGGCACGCTCGGCGCGTTCACGCTGCTCGTCACCAATTTCCCGGATGCCCCCGCCTACCCCGTGGCGGCGCCCGCTTTCCGGCTCGATCTCGCCCCCGTATCCATGCTCGACTTCAAGGCCGCCGTCTTCTGGCCGAACGCGAATGCCGACCCGGCGGGGGACAACCGGCACGGAACCGATTTCGACATCCGCGACGAGGACGGGGCGCTCCTGGCGTTCGAGGCCTCGTTCCTGGTGAACCAGTCGCCCAACGACCGCGGCCTCATTGGCAGCTACCGGCTCGGGACGTTCATCCAGCACGGGGACTACACCACCTGGCAGTCGCAAGCGGCCTTCGCGCTCGGGACGGGCAGCCTCTCCCGGCACGGCACGAACTTCATGGTTTACGGCGTCGCGGACCAGGAGCTCTTCAAGAATGGCCAGTACACCGTCGAAGCCTTCGTCCGCGCGGGGTTCGCCTCCGGGCGCTACAGCTTCGTGGACAACTACTTCGACGCCGGATTCAACCTCAGCGGCTTCATCCCGAACCGGGACGACGACGTGGCCGGCATCGCGGTGGCCCGCTCGGGCATCAGCGACGATTTCTCCGATTCCCAAGCGCTGCAAGGGAGCCCGCGTTCGTCCAGCGAGACGGTCCTCGAAGCGACCTACAAGATACAGGTGGCCAAGTGGGGCAGCATCCAGCCGGACCTGCAGTACGTCTTGAACCCGAGCGGCGTCGAGGGGTCGCGCAACGCCTTCGTCCTCGGAGTGCGCACCACGATCGCGTTCTGACCCTGTAAAAGATGGTCCTTGAACCCCTCCGCGGTCTGATGATGGAATCCGCGGAAGTCTTTGGCCCTCAAAAACCACTTCCGCATCGCGATCTTTCTCCTCGGCGCCGCCGCGGCCGCCGCCCAGACCCCCTCCCCCTTCCAGGCCGATACCCAGCCGGGCCAGCCCACGCCTCCGACGCAGCCCGCGGCGTTGAGCACCCCCCAGAACGGGGGCGCGCAGTCGCGCGATACCCTCACGGGCGACTGGAACGGCCTGCGCGGCAAGCTCGTGGACAAAGGCTGCACCTTCTCCCTGGTGTATGAGGCCGAAGTCTTCGGCAACCAGGGCGGCGCAAGGCAGGGCGCGATCTCCGACGGCCTCTTCAACCTCTCGCTCGACCTCGACCTCGAGAAAGCCACCGGCTTCTGGAAGGGCGCGCTCTTCCATACGAACGCCTATTATATCTACGGGCCGGGCCTTTCGGCGCGTTACGTGGGCGACTTCAGCAACACCAGCAACATCGCCGGATACAATACCGCCCGCCTCCAGGAGCTCTGGCTCCAGCAGAGCCTCTGGCAGAAGAGCGTCTCCGTGCGCGCGGGCCTGCTAGCGGCCGATACCGAGTTCATCGTCTCCCAGGCCTCCAGCCTCTTCATCAACAGCACCTTCGGCGGCCCCTCCCTCTTTTCCCAGAACTTCACCGACGCCCCCATCTATCCCGTCGCGAACCCCGCCATACGGCTCGATGTCGCACCCGTCCCCGCGTTCGACCTGAAGGCGGCGCTGTTCGGCATCAGCGCCAGCTCCGACCAGGACAAAAATGACCGGCACGGAACCTATTTTGACATCGACGACGGCGCGCTCGGCATCGTCGAAGGCGCTTTCCTGTTGAACCAGGAGCCGAACGCACACGGCCTCGTCGGCTCCTACAAACTCGGCGGTCTCGTGCACCGGGGCGACTACACGACCTTCCACGCGCAGGCGGAAAACGCGCTGGGCCGCGGCCCCCTCTCCGGCCACGGCACGAACTACGCCGTCTATGGCATCGTCGACCAGGAAATCTATAAGAGCGGCGACCGGATCATCGAGATCTTCGGCCGCGGCGGGGTCGCTCCCGGCCGCTACAGCTTCATAGACGCGTACTTCGACGCCGGGTTCAATTTCATCGGCTTCGTCCCGCAGCGCGCCGCCGACGCCGCAGGCATAGGCATCGCCCGTTCCACCGTCAGCCGGGAGTATTCCGACGCCCGGCAACTGGAGGGCGATTCCCCTTCCACCGCCGAAACCGTCATCGAGGCCACCTACAAGGTCAACATCACAAAATGGTTCACGGCCCAGCCGGACTTCCAATACGTCCTGAACCCCAGCGGAGTGCTCGGCTCGCGAGACGCCCTGGTCCTTGGCCTTGGTACCACCATTACATTCTGACGCGCCTTCCGGCGATTCCAGGCCCGTCGGGATTATCCGCGCGGAACGCCGCGCCCGTTGAATTAAATGCTTGATTCCCGCGTCTTTTGATTGAACAACCCTCTGGCAAATGGCGACCGACGATCTGAAAGAGGCCATCAAGGAAATGATGGTGGAAAACCTCATGCTGAAGACTCCCAAGGAGGAGATTCTGGATGATATGCCCCTCTTCGGCCCGGAAGGGCTCGGGCTGGACTCCATCGACGCCCTGGAACTGGTCGTCTCCCTGGAAAAGCGTTTCGGCGTGACCGTGCCGACCTCCGATGTCGCCAAAAACGCGCTGGCCACCGTCAATTCCATCCACGACTACGTGCTGGCGAACCAGAAGCAGAGCGGCTCCGGCTAAAGTTCCCCGGCCATCCTGCCGGTTTCGCCTTGCAACGGCGGCGTTTTTCGTGTCTGTTGCGTTCCGGGCAATAGCGTCAACTCCCCCCACGGATTGACCCCAATAACCGGATGCCCGCAAACCTATCTCTCCTGTCGATGAACGGCAACGGCCACAAGCCGGGCCGAAGGGATACCGCCAACTCTCAGGCCAGACGGCTCCGGGGCGTGAGCCCCACGCCGGCGCGCCGGCCGATGCCCGGCAGTTACCGCAAGTTTCTCGGTGACGAGGTCCGCAAACGCGAACTGGCCTTCGAGGCGATGCGCGCCGCGGAGGAAAAATACCACAGCATTTTCGAGAATTCGGTCGAAGGCATCTTCCAGACTTCGCCCGCGGGGGCATATCTCAGCGCAAACCCCGCGCTCGCCCTCATCTACGGGTACGATTCTCCGGAGGAATTGCTGAAGAGCGTCCACGACATCGGCCACCAGCTCTACGTCTCCGGGAACCGCCGGCAGGAGTTCGTGGCCCTCATGGAAGAGCACGACACGGTCTGCGACTTCGAGTCGGAGATTTATCGCAAGGACGGGAGCAAACGCTGGATCCTCGAGAACGTCCGCGCCGTGAAGAAGGCCGGGCGGCTTCTGTATTACGAGGGCACCGTCCAGGACGTGACGGAGCGGAGGCGCGCCCAGGAGCAGCGCCGGGAAGCGATGCAGGCCCTGCTCAACAGCCAGCGGCTCCTCGCCTCCGAACTGACCGAGGCCGCGCAATATGTCCGTTCGCTCCTGCCCGCCCCTTGCGAGCAACCGCGCGCGGACTGGCGGTACATCCCTTCCAGCCAGCTCGGCGGAGACGCCTTCGGCTACCAGTGGATCGACGAAGACCATTTCGCCATCTACCTGCTCGACGTGAGCGGGCACGGGATCGGCGCGGCGCTCCTCTCCATCTCGTTGATGAACATGATCCGCGCCCAGACGCTGCCCAATGCGGATTTCCGCGACCCGAGCGCGGTGCTCAGCGCGTTGAACAAGACGTTCCCGTTCGACCGCCAGAACAGCAAGTTTTTCACCATCTGGTATGGCGTCTTCAACAGCCGGAAACGCGAGTTGACCTTTGCGACAGGCGGCCACCACGGGGCCGCGTTCGTCGGCGCGAACGAGGGCCACCGCCAGCCGAACCTGAGGACGACCGGGCCGCTGGTGGGCGTGCTGCCGAACGCGAAATTCACGAACAGCACCTACGCGATCGAAGGCCCGGGCAAGCTCTACGTCTTCAGCGACGGCGCCTGGGAGATCACGAAGCCGGACGGGACGATGCTCGACTTCAACGACTTCACGTCGCTCCTCTTCAGCCTGCCGCCCGGCCCCGGCAACCTGGATGAAATCCTGCGCCGCCTGAAAGACCTGCGCGGCTTCGCCGAGTTCGAGGACGATCTCTCGATTATCGAGATTCTCTTCGACTAGCGTGTCCCGCGCTCCCGTCCCCTCGTTCCCCGTCCCCTCGTTCCCCGTCCCCTCGTTCCCCGTCCCCTCGTTCCCCGTCCCCTCGTTCCCCGTCCCCTCGTTCCCCGTCCCCTCGTTCCCAAACTCCGTTTGGGAACGTGTCCTCGCTTGGAACTCTGTTCCTGTATTGAGGCGTCGAGCGGAAACAGAGTTTCAAGATGCCCGCACTCCCAAACTGGGAGTTTGGGAGCGAGGATAAAAGGAAAGACCTGCGCGGCTTCGCCGAGTTCGAGGACGACCTCTCGATTATCGAGATTCTCTTCGACTAGCGTGTCCCGCGCTCCCGTCCCCTCGTTCCCCGTCCCCTCGTTCCCCGTCCCCTCGTTCCCAAACTCCGTTTGGGAACGTGTCCTCGCTTGGAACTCTGTTCCTGTATTGAGGCGTCGAGCGGAAACAGAGTTTCAAGATGCCCGCACTCCCAAACTGGGAGTTTGGGAGCGAGGATAAAAGGAAAGACCTGCGCGGTTTCGCCGAGTTCGAGGACGACCTCTCGATTATCGAGATTCTCTTCGACTAGGCCGCGGCTGCTTTTTCAGTTCGGTGATCAATGGGATGTCGATCATCGAGAAGCCGTCGCTGTTCTGCTTGTAAACGGTCATCGTGCGCCCCGTGGGGGAGAGCGCCACGAAATCCGGGTGCCGGACGAGGATGCCGGGCCGGTCGGGGAGATGAATGACAAAAGGCACGAAAGGCGCCGCGTGCAGAAAGTCCTTAACAGCATCAACGGTCATCGGCGTCATCTTCGCCGAAAACGGGCAGCCGCGCAAGCTAGGTGAACCGCCCCAGTATCACCCCCAGCCTCTTCACCGTCTCCTCCGGCCACAGCGCCCGGTCGGTGACGAGGGCGCGATCCAACGAGCGGTGCTCGGGCCAGTCCGCCGCCAGCGGGATGCGCGGGATCACACCGGCCAGGATGCGTTTGGCCGCTTCCGCGTTGGCCGACAGGTGGCCGATGATCGTCTGCGCCGTCACCGGCTCTTCCTCGATCTTCCAGCAGTCGTAGTCGGTGATCATCGCCAGGGTCGCGAGCGCGATCTCCGCTTCGCACGCCAGCTTGGCCTCGCCCAGGTTCGTCATGCCGATCACGTCGAACCCGAGCTTGCGGTTCGCCTCCGACTCCGCGCGGGTCGAGAAAGCCGGGCCGTCCATGTTGACGTACGTGCCGCCGTTATGGATTCGGCGGCCTTGTTCGACCGCGACTTCCGCTATGAGCTCGCGGAGCCGGGCGCTCGTGGGATCGGCGAAGCTCACGTGCGCGACGATGCCGCCGCCGAAAAAGGTGTGCTCGGCCCTCCGGCTCGTGCGGTCGAAGAACTGCGAGGGGAGGACGATGTCCTCGGGAGCGTATTGGGGCTGGAGGCTGCCCACGGCGGTGACGCAGATGATCCAGCGGACGTTCAGCGACCGGAGCGCGTAGATGTTCGCCCGGTGGTTCAGCTCGTGCGGCATGATCCGGTGGCCGCGCCCGTGCCTCGGCAGGAAATAGACCCGCCGCCCGGCGAGCATGCCGCCGAAAAGGAGATCCGACGGCGCCCCAAACGGCGTATCGATGCGCAGTTCCTCCGGCTCGGTGAGGCCTTCGAGGTGGTAGAGGCCGCTGCCTCCGATGACGCCGACCGCCGCTTCGGTATTTTGCACGAGGCAATAAAGCAAGCGGGTCACCGCGTGGGAAGGCGAAAAATGGGGAAGCGCACCTTGACTCCGCGATCCGAAAGTAGGACGGTGAAAAGCCGGTGCGCGACAGCCGGCCGCTCCTCTCCTCGGTTTTTCTTCCCCGTAAATCTCTTATGAACGACACCTGCTCCAACGCCTCTGCGTGCGGCCCGAACGTGGGCGACGGCGAACGCCTCGCTTCCGGCATCGCCGGCGCCGCGCTGCTCGCCGCGGGCATCGCGAGCGGCCGGAAGGCGGGCTGGCTCCTGGCGCTGCTCGGCGGCGGCCTCATCTACCGCGGGTTCAGCGGCAACTGCAAGGCGTACGGGGCGATGGGCATCAACACCGCGGAAGCCGGGCCGGCGCTGTCGAGCCGGATCAGCGTGCCGGGGAATCGCGGCATCAAGGTCGAGCGGACCATCTTCGTCCGCAGGCCGTCCGCAGACCTTTTCCAGACCTGGCGGAACTTCGAGAATCTGCCCCACTTCATGTCCCACATCGAGTCCGTCCGGGTGCTGGAGGGGAACCGCTCGCATTGGGTCGCCCGCGGTCCGGCGGGCCACACCGTCCAGTGGGACGCGGAGGTCATCAACGAACACCCGGGCGAGATGATCGCCTGGCGTTCCCTGGAAGGGGCCGATGTCGATCACGCGGGCACCGTCCGGTTCCGGCCCGTGGACGGCGGCACGGAGGTGCGCGTCCTGCTCGAATACAACGCGCCCGGCGGCGCGATCGGCGCGACCTTCGCCCGGCTCTTCGGCGGGGAACGGCAGATCGAGGCGGATATGCGGCGTTTCAAGCACCTCATGGAAGTGGCGGGCTGAGGGGATGGCGGACGTCGTCACGTTCGGTGAAATCATGATGCGCCTGGCGACACCGGGCTTTCAGCGTTTCGCCCAGACCCCTTTCTCGAGCTCACGTACGGCGGTGGTGAAGCCAACGTCGCCGTGTCGCTCGCGAACCTCGGCCTCTCGGCGGACTTCATCACGCGCCTGCCGAAGAACGACATGGCCCAGCGCGCCATCAACGAGCTGCGCGGCCTCGGCGTGGGCGTGAACGGCATCGTCCGCGGCGGCGACCGCATCGGCATTTATTTCCTGGAGGCCGGCGCGAGCCAGCGCGCCTCCAAGGTCACCTACGACCGGGCCCACAGCTCCGTCTCGGAGATCAAGCCGGGCGACGTGGACTGGGACGGCGTCTTCGCCAGCCCGAATTTCAAGGCCCGCTGGTTCCACTGGACGGGGATCACCCCCGCGCTCTCCCCGACCGCCGCCGCCACCGTGGAGGAAGCGTGCCAGGCCGCGAAGAAACACGGCGTCACCATCAGCGTCGATCTCAACTACCGCAAAAAGCTCTGGAGCAAGGAGACCGCGGGCAGGGTCATGGCCGGCCTCATGCAGTATGTGGACGTTTGCATCGCCAACGAAGAGGACGCGGAAAGCGTCTTCGGCATCAAGGGCGCGGAAGTCACCAGCGGCAGGATCGAGCACAGCCAGTATGAGAGCGTTGCCGCGGAGCTCGTCTCCCGGTTCGGCTTCAAGAAAGTGGCCATCACCCTCCGCGAATCCATCAGCGCGAGCCGCAACGGCTGGAGCGCCATGCTCTACGAGGCGGGCACGGGCGCGGGAAGCGCGGCCGCGTTTTACTCGAAGAAATTCGATATGACCATCGTGGACCGCGTCGGGGGCGGGGACAGCTTCGCGGGCGGCCTCATCTTCGCGACGTTGCGCGGGGACGACCCGCAGCGCGCCATCGACTTCGCCGTGGCCGCGAGCTGCCTGAAGCACTCGGTCCCGGGGGATTACAACCGGGTCACGCTGGAAGAAGTCGAGGCGCTCGCGAAGGGCGACGCGAGCGGGCGCGTGCAGCGTTAGGGTGCGCGGGGAAAGGGCTGAACCAACGCCAACCGCCGTGTAGCCCGAAGGGCCAGCCAGAGCGGAACGGCCCCCGCCACGCCGAAAGAGCAGTCGATGAGCCGCCAGTAGAGCGGTATCTCCCGCATCGGCCCGCAGATGAGCGCCAGCGGGATCACCGCGGCGCACGCGATGAGACCGGCATGGAGCACCCATAAGTTCCGAACGGGATCGATAAGCGGCCCGATAAAGAACAGGGCGATGACCAGGTGCCCCAGCGCCAGCCAGTCCGTGCCGTAAGCGATGAACGGGTAACGCCCGTACGTCACCCTCAGCCCTTCCCTGACCCTAAGAATCCATCCCGTGAGCCCGTGATACCCGTCGGGAGACGAAACACCCCCCACGCCCAGCAGTCGGCATAAGATATTCAGCTCGGCCAGCAGCGGAAACGCCGTGAGCCCGCTCGCAACCAACCCCGCCATGAACAAGGCGACGAGAATCCGAATACGCCTCCGCAAGAACCGAGCATCCGACACCCGCCCAGTGAAACGCATCCACCCCGTTTAGTCACGGCTGGAAGTCCGATTCCGAGGCCACCCTCGTCTTCCCCCTTGGTCCTTCGAGTCCCTTCGCACGACCCCTCCGTGGAGTGCCGCCTACAACGTCTAGGCCGGACCAGCCTTCCAGCTCTTCCCGGCCCGGGCCGCTTTCTTGCCCGCCGCAAGTTTCTCTTCCAATAGCATCATCACAGCGGCTTCCTCGGGCTTCAGGTGGGCGAGGGATTTGGAAATCTTCTGGCTCGCCTGCTGCTGCAGGTTGTCCACCAGCGTGCCGTCGAGGTAGAAATTGATGACCTCCGGGTGGATGTAGCACTTCCGGCAGATGGTCGGCGTGTTGCCGAGCATCCGCGCGACCGACTCTATCGCCGTGGTGAGGTTCCCCTTCGCCTCGCGCGCAGTCTCGAATTTCTCAAACTCCTTGAGGGCGACCATCGCCAGGACCGTCGCGGCCCAGGTGCGGAAATCCTTGGCCGTGCAGTCGTAGCCGGAGGCCTCGCGGAGGTATGCGTTCACGTCCGAGGAATCGACGCTCTTCACGTTTCCCTCCTCGTCCACGTACTCGAAGAGCTCGTGGCCGGGGAGATCGTGGCAGCGCTTCACGATGCGGGCCAGTTGCGGGTCGCGCACGCTGATTTCATGATGCTTGCCGCTCTTGCCCTTGAACTCGAACTTGATGCCCTGGGAGGTGATGTCCACGTGCCGATTGCGCATCGTCGTGAGGCCGAAGGAATGGTTCTCCTTTGCATACTCCTCATTGCCGACACGGATCAGGGTGGTCTCCAGCAGCCGCGCAAGGGTGGCCAGCAGCTTGTTGCGCGGCATGCCGGGCAGCTTCAGGTCGCGTTTCACGCGCCGCCGCACTTTCGGCAGCGCTTTGCCAAAGGCGATCATCCGCTCGAATTTCGTCTCGTCGCGCGTCTCTCTCCACCGGGTGTGATAGCGGTACTGCTTGCGCCCTTTCACGTCGCGGCCGCTCGCCTGGAGGTGGCCGTTGCGGGTGGGGCAGATCCAGACGTTCGTCCAGGCGGGGGGAATGGCGAGGCGCTTGATGCGCGCCTGCTCGCCGGGGTCGCGGAGAGTTTTGCCATCGGGCCCGATGTATGAAAAGCTGGCGCCGCGTTTCTGCCGGCGGATGCCCGGCTTCGCATCGCTCACGTAACGCAGGCCGGCCTCCTTCGCGGACTCGACGGCTTCGGCGCGCTGGGCCGCGCTTTCCTCCGAGGCTCGCTGCATCAGCCGATGCTCCGCGAGATGGCGTGGAACAGCCAGAGGAAGAGATAGGCGCCCGCTGCGACGCACACGGCGAAGACAAGGAGGACGGCCGCGATGAGCCCCGCTACGAACAGCCAATGGTGGGCCTCCGAATCTCGCGCGCTTCCCCGCGCGATGTGCTGCTGGAGCAACTCGTAGTTGCGCTGGCTGGGCCGGAACCACATCGCGAAGGCCTCGCCGACGCCGGGGATGATGCCGACCACGCTGTTGAGCAGGATGTTCAGCCCCATGCGCGCGAGGACGATCTTCGGCACCCGGTGCTGGGCCGCCACGTACAGGGTGAGCGCCGAGACGACCGCCGCCGCCGCGTCGCCGATGCCCGGCGCGAGGTCCATAAGCGGGTTCAGGCCAAATTTCCACTTCGTCCCCGGCACCTTGAAAAGGTTGTCCATCGCCAGCGCGACGAGGCGCGGAAGGCCCTCAGAGCCGCCCCGGAGCAGGGACGGCCCCGCCGCGGTCTCGGGCGGCAGAACTTCCACTTCGACCGGTCGGGCTTTGGGCGGCGAGATCATCCTGACTGACAATTCGGATATGGACCGCCCGGGGGCCGCACGGCCGCCTCACATCTCTTCGAACGACTCGAAGAGGTGCGCGAGGTCGATGACTTCATTCGCCGCGCTCTTGAGCGAGCTGCCGAGGTTCTGGGCCACCGATGCCACCTCGACGCGGATGCCGCGGCGGCGGAGCTGCAGCGCGAGGTGGGCGAAATCTGCGTCGCCCGTCACCAGCACCACCACGTCGGGGCGCATCTCGACCGAGAGCTCCACGGCGTCGATCGCCATCAGCACGTCCACGTTCGCCTTGTAATGCCTCTCCTCGGTCGGCGACCCTTCCTTGGTCATCACCAGGAACCCGTGCGAACGCAGCCAGTAGAGGAACTTGTTCTTCTTCTCGCGCTCCGCGTGCCACTCGGCCATCGCCGGAGGCACCCCGGCATAGACGACCATCTCGATGAGTTCCCGGCCGTCTCCGGCGCGGGTGAGGTGGTCGCGGAGCCGCAGCCAGTCCAGGCTGCGATTACAGGCGCGCGCCGAGCTGACGATGTTGGATTCGTCAACGAAGATCAGGACTCTGGATGTTTTCATGCGAAGCGGGTGCTCCGCGAGCCTAATACCCTTTCAGCTCCGCTTCCAGGGGCCGATCCCCGTCCAGCCGGCTCACGCCGGTTATCTTGAAGCCGATGACCTCGCCGCAGGCGTCCACCCGCTGAAGGACGGAGTGGTGCGAGGTCTGCTGCTCGTAGCCCGCCGCATCCGAAAAGCGCACCTCCAGAAGATCGGCCTGCGCGTCGAATCGGACTGTTATCTTTCGGAGCATCAGGTGTGAATCGCGGGGCGGCTCCGGCGCGGACGCCAGTTTATCCTTTGAGTTGCATCGAATTGTTTTTAATGTGCGCGCGATGCAGAAAATCCCGGCGCTGCTCATGATCATCGTGCTGCTGGTCGGGCTGTTCCTCATGCGTGAGTCCCGCATGGCGCCGCTGGATGAGGTGGACAAGGACTTCGTGGACTGGCTCGCGGCCAACACCGTCCGCACCCTGCCGGCTCCGCCGTCGATCCTGGTGGAGATCAACGACAGCAGCCTCGAGGACAAGCATGCCTGGCCCTGGGCGCCGCTGGACTTCGCGCTGTTCCTGAAGGCCGTCCAGGAGTTCGACCCGAGGGTGATCGCCATCGAGCCGGTCCTGGAATTTGGCGACCGCTCCGCGGGGGAGGGGCACGCCGTGCAATTCGAGCATTCGCTGGATGACTTCGTCCTCCGCTCCAGGAGCATCGTGCTCGGGGCGCTGCTCGGCTTCCCGCCCGACCCCGACGTGGTGCCGCCGCTGCAGCCGGTGCCCTTCTTGCGGCACGTCCGCGGCGACGTAACCCTGCTCCGGCAGTTCACCGCCATCGAGGAACAGCCGAAGGAGGAATACCGCGTCGCACCGCAGCTCGCGCTCGGCTACGTGAACCTCCCCTCGCGTAAAGAGGCGGTGGTGCGGTCGCTGCCGCTCGTCTTCGAATATCGCGGGCTGGTGGTTCCCTCCTTCGTCCTGCAGACGGTGATGCTCTCGATGAAACTGGCGCCCGACGACATCTCGGTGAACCTCGGCTCGTCCGTCGAACTCGGGAACAAGGGCTCCATCCCCATCGACAGCGCCGGCGAGATGCGGGTGGATTTCGGCTCGCCCCTCACCCGGTTCGCGTATGATGACCTTCTCCTGGCCGTCGAGCAGGTTCACTCGAAAAGGCCGCCCATCGTCCCCACCGCGGCGCTCCGGGACAAGATCGTGCTCCTCGCGCGCACCGACAAGGCCGCGAGCACCCTTCACCTCCCTTCGGGCCGGGACGGCTCGCCCGGGGAGCTCTTCGCCGCGGCGATCGCCACGATCCAGAACACGGCGTTCGCGCGGCGCGTCTCCCCGCTTTTCGATCTGCTCATCATCGCGGTGCTGACCGCCCTCGGTTACTTCCTCGTGCGCTGGAGCCTCGAACGCGTGATCGTGACTTCCCTCCTCGTCTTCATCATCTACCTGTTGATCAGCATGACGATCTTCGGGGAGTTCCTCCTCTGGTTCCCCGTGCTGCTGCCGGCCGGGCTTTTCCTAACGCTGTTTCTCCTGCGTCTCCTCGCCCCGCACCTGGCCGCGCCTCAGAAAGAGGCGGTGGTGGCGCCGGCCAAGGTCTAGCCCTGGCCGTGGGGCCGGCGCAGGGGCAGCTCGTCCAGAACGCGCCGAAGGTCGTCCAGCCCCTCGATCCGCCCGACCACCTGCCTCAGGGATGCGAGGGCGGCGGGGATGTGCTTCAGGAACTGGGGGCGCTCCTTCACCAGGCCCAGATACCCGTAGGCGCCCAGGGCTTGCATGAGGCGCTGCATGGCGCACAGGTCGCACAGAGCGTCGAAGTTCTCGGGAAGGGTCATTCCCGCGCCCGCATATCGGCCCTTGTAATACTGGACGAGTTCCTCGCGCTGGCGCTCGCCCAGGGTCACATAAGGGTCGTAGAGCAGCGACGCCAGGTCGTATTGGCGCAGGCCGGGCCGCAGCCCCTGGAAATCGATGAGGTGCGCTTCCCCCGCATGGATGAGGATATTCTGAGACTGAAAATCGCGGTGGACGAGCACCCTCGGCTGTCTGCCGAGCCGTTTGGCGATCTCCATCAACGTCTCGCGGTTGCACACCGTTTCGATGGCGTCCGCTCCGATGCCATAAAAACCCCCGAGGCAGTTCTCGAGGAAATAGTCCTGCTCCCACCGGTAGAGGGCGGTGGTGAATTCCTTCTGGAGCGTCAGCCGCGACGCGGGCAGCGCCGCGACGCCCCGGGTGTGCAGCAGGAACGCCTGGTCGAGCGCCTTCCGGTAATACTCGGAGCGCGCCTCCCACGCGGCGTGGCGGAAGCACCAGAGGTCGTCCTCGCCGAGGTCCTCCATCCAGATGAGCCCTTCCCGTTCGTCGTGGAAATATATTTCCGGCACGTGGACCCCGAGCGCGTGCAGAAACTCGGCGATCCGCACATAGTAGCGGTTCTCCTCCCGCTGGCTGCCGTATTTCACCAGGATGAGCGAGCGCTCGTCCGTGACGCGGATGCGGTAGTATTTGCGATCCGACCCCCCTTTTTCAATGGGGTCGATGGCGATGCCGCTCCTCCCGAGCCTGGGAAACTGGACGAGGGTGCGGTCGATGAGGCTCTGGGCGGGCAGCATGGCTTTAAAAATCGGCGTCGGAATGCTCTCCACCGGCCTCCTTGCCGGCGGTGATGATACACCGTTCCAGGAAACTGCCGGAAGCAATTTTCGCGCCTTTCCACAGGATGCAGCTCCGCAAGGTAGCGCCGTCGCCCACCACCGAGCCCGCGCCGAGCACGGTCGCCCCTTCGAGCGTCACGCCCCGGCCAATTCGGGCGGTGGGGTGAATCCATTCCAGGCCGTTCCCGGCCGCGGCCAGGCTTTGGTGGAGTGCCAGGTAACGTTCGCGGGTGCCGACGTTCCCACCACTCCCCTTCATCGAGGACGACGGCCCCAAGTTTCGCCCCGGCCCGGATCATCCCCAGGAAGATCGGGATGACCGAGAGCTTCACCCCCGGGGGGATTCTCGAAAAAAAGGCGGGGTCGATGACGTAGATGCCGGTGAACAGGCATCTCCGTTCCCCCGCGCCCAGACTTCCCCCGATGTCCGTCACCCGGCCGCTCTCTTCGTCCAGCGCGACCTGGAGCGGGCCGCCCGAGGAGCGAAGCACGAGCGTCACCTCGTTCCCCGCCTCGGAGTGCCTGCGGATCGCCTCCCGCACGGGAAGGTCGCTCAGGATATCTCCGTTATAGACGACAAACGGCTCACCCCCCAGCAGATCCTCGACGTTCTTGATGCCGCCCGCCGTCTCCAGCAGCACCTCCTCGTGCCGGAACAGGATCGGCACTCCGCGGTAGCTCGACCCGGGGAATGCGCCCGCGTACGCCTCGGGGCAGTGGTGCGTATTCACCACGAGCCGGGTGACGCCCGCGTCGATCAACCGGTCGAACGCGAACGCGATGAGCGGCTTCTGGCAGATGGGGATGAGCGGTTTCGGCAGGCGCCCGGTGAGGGGCCGCAGCCGCGCGCCCAGGCCCGCCCCGAGGACAAAGGCGTTGATGAGTCTGTCCATTGGCGTTATTTCATGGGGAGAGTACACTGCGCCCCGATGAGAGAAAGCTGGAAACGCCGCGCCCGCCACCGGCTCGAGGACCTGGGGCTGCCTGGGCGTGGCGAAGGTGCTCCCGCTCCTCCCGAAACGGGCCACGCCTCCCCTCGCGGCGGGCATCGGCTGGGCCGCATACCACCTGGACGGGCGCGGGCGGGCCGTGGCGCTCGCGAACCTCGAAGCCGCCTTCGGCGGCAAATACACGCCGGGGCAGCGCCGGGTCATCGCGCGCCGGTCCTACCAGAATTTCGCCAGGACGATGCTCGACCTCTTTTGGGCCCCGCGGATGACCCACGGCAACTTCCACCGCTACCTGCGCGTCGAGAACGCCGGGGTCTTCGAGGAGATACGGGCGCGGGGGGAGAGCCTCATCGCCGTCAGCACCCACGCCGGGAATTTCGAGTGGGCGAACCTCGTCCTCGGCTTCGTGCAGTTTTCGGCCACCACCATCTCCCAGGCATTCAAGAATCCCCTCGTTGGAGGCATCTTCTCCGGCCTGCGGCAGGTCTCGGGGAACGTGCTCATTCCCCAGGAACGCTCCGCGCTGCGGCTCATGAAACACCTGGCCAGGGGCGGCTCCGCGGGGATGCTGGTCGATCTCAACCTCAAGCCGACCGAGGCCAGCACCATCATCGAGACGTTCGGGTTGAAGATGTGCGTCCCCACCCTTCACGTCGCGCTCGCCCAGCGTTCGGGCGCCCGCCTCGTGCCGCTCGAAGGCCGGCCCCTGCCGGACGGCAATGTGCGGATGATCGTCCACCCCCCGCTCGCATTCGCGCCCGACGCCACGCTTCAGGCCATGGCGCAGGAATGCTGGGACATCTACGAACGCACGTTGCGCGAACAGCCGCACCTCTGGCTCTGGTCCTATAAACACTGGCGCTACAAACCCGAGGCGGCGGGAGCCCGCGCCTACCCTTTCTACGCGAACGTCTCCCCGCATTTCGAGAAGCTCCTGAAGGAGGTCGCCGCACCCGCTCACCGGCCGCCGCACGCGGGGCGCAAGAGCCGCGCGCGGGCGCAATGAAAAGTTGACAAGGGCCCCCGCATGGGCTCTTCCATTATGACCATGAAGTCCTTTCGCCTCCTACCCGTTTTCGTCCTCGGCGCCGCGTTCCTCGCGGGATGCGCGCAGATCCCGGGCGGCAGCAGCCGCACCTATAATGTCACCGCGTACAAGCCGCGGCACCCCGGCGACGTGCGGGTGCTCGTCTCGCTGCGCAAAGAGCAAGTCTATGTGATGGAGGGAAGCCGCCCGCTGCTCATCGCCGCGACCACCATCGGCATCCCCGCCAAGCCCACCCCGCGCGGCCATTTTACCGTGGAGCGCAAGGAATCCGACAAACGCTCCGGCTCCTACGGCTTCTGGGCCAGGGGCGACGATGTGCGGCCCGGTACGAGCGAGCACCCTCCCGGAGGAGGCTACCACTACGTCGGCTACCCGATGCCGTGGTGGGTCGAATGGGAGCCTGAATACGGCTTCCACCAGGGCTACGTCTGGCCCGTGCCGCATTCGCACGGCTGCCTTCGGCTGCACCCGAACGTCGCGCCCAAGTTCTTCGCGCTCGTGAGGATCGGCACCCCGGTGGACATCGCGGAGACGCAGCCGGAGGACTCCACCATCGGCGCGAATGTCCCCCGGCCCCACGACTACACCGACCCCGATCCCGATCCTCGCTTCATGGCTTCCCCGCGCGTCTTTACCAGGCCTGAAGGGACGCTCCTCGAAGAGCAGCCGTAGCCTTTCCATGAGCGCCACGAGCGACCGCCCGAGACCGCCGCGGGTAAACCTGCGCACCCCGGAAGTGATGGCTGCTGTCCAGGCGCAGGTGGAGTCGCATTACCGCAGCGAGATCGTCGAGCGGCTGCGCAACAGCGGCGGCGTCATCAGTTTCGAGGGGATAACCCTGAAGCTGGCCAAGCAGTTCGGCTTCTGCTACGGCGTCGAGCGGGCCATCGACCTCGCTTACGCCGCGCGCAAGTTTTTCAAGGAGCGCCGCCTCTTCATCCTGGGCGAGATCATCCATAACCCGGAGGTCAACGAGCAGATCTCCGCCCTCGGCATCAAGAACCTCATCGGCGACAGCCGGGAGGCGGAGGTGGACGACCTCACCTCCGAGGACGTGGTCATCGTGCCCGCGTTCGGCACCGAGGTCTCGACGCTGGCGAAGCTGAAGGAGAAGGGGTGCGACATCGTCGATACCACTTGCGGCGACGTGATGAGCGTCTGGAAACGCGTGCGCCAATACGCGAACGAGAACGCCACCTCCATCATCCACGGCAAGGCCGAGCACGAGGAGACCAAGGCCACGTCCTCCCGCGCCACGTTCAACGGGCACGGCCATTACCTAGTCGTCCTCACCCTCGACGAGACCGACGCCGTCTGCCAGTACATCCGCCAGGGCGGCGACAAGGCCGCGTTCCTCGAACGCTTCCAGGGCGCCCACTCGCCCGGTTTCGACCCCGACGTGCACCTCAAGACCGTCGGCGTCGCCAACCAGACCACCATGCTCCGCGGCGAGACCGAGGAGGTGCAGCGCCGCATCAACGCCGCCATAGCCGACCGCGACGGAAACGCCACCGGCAAGAACTTCCGCTTTTTCGACACCATCTGCGGCGCCACCCAGGAGCGCCAGGACGCCCTGCGCGAGATGCTCGGCGAGAAGACCGACTTCCTCCTGGTCATCGGCGGCTACAACAGCTCGAACACCTCGCACCTGGCCGAGATGGGCGAGGAAAAGATGCCCACCTATTTCGTCCGCAACGCGAGCCGGCTCGAGTCCACCAGCAGGATCGTCCATTACGATCTCCGGCAAAAACGGGAGGTCGTCACCGAAAACTGGCTGCCCGAACGGCCTTTCATAGCCGGCATCACCGCGGGCGCTTCCTGCCCGAACAACCTCATCGAGGAAACCATCCTGCGCCTCTTCGCCCTGCACAACATCACGCTGGAGGCCTTGCTGGCCGCCTAGGAGAACCCCCCGTATCAAGACAACCGCCCTCTTCGCCGCCCTCCTCCTTCCCTGCGCCCTCTGCCTCGCGGACGATAACATCCCCGAAGCTTCCCCGAACGCCCACGGGCAGTTCAACGTAGGCCAGCCCCGGAAAGCCTCCCCCGGCCTCTACGGAAGCAACGGCCTCATCCAGCGCGACCAAACCCGGAAGGTCGCCGTGCACCGGGCCGCGGTGGAAGCCCACGCCAAGGCGCGCAAGGGCAAGCGGCTCACCGCGCAGGAAGAGCAGGCGCAGGTCCAGGATGAGCAGGCCGCCCAGGCCCCCGCGGAGCGCATCGTGCTCGTCCCCGTCGTCGAGGATAACGGCCACGGCGTGCAGGTCACCGTTTACAAGAAATACGTTTACAAGAACTAGGGGCCGGCCCAGAGGCTCGCCGGGGACTGCGACGCTGCATGCGCGCGGGCAATCTTTTTGCTCACTTTTAGCATTGTCGCCCGGCATCCAACCCCTTAAAACAACTGCTATGGCAAAAACAACCGCTCCCGCAACCCCCAAGAGAAAACCGAATCCCGCTTTGATGAAGCCGGTCAAACCCGATGAGAAATTGTCACTCATCGTCGGCTCGACCCCCCTTCCCCGTGGAGAGATGACGAAGAAACTTTGGGACTATATCAAGAAACACGGCCTTCAGGACGCCACTAAAAAAACGCTGATCAACGCCGACGACAACCTCAAGGCAGTCTTCAACGGCAAGAAGCAGGTCACGATGTTCGAGATGACGAAACTCGTCTCCGGGCACGTCAGCGCCACGTAAACCCGGCCCCCGGGAGTCGCTGCAGACTCGTCAATGTGAGGACGGCTGGCACAGCCGCGTCTGCATCTTAATTGCTTGTGGAGGCGGCTGTGTCAGCCGTCCTCATTCCTTTCGGCGAAGAAACCGAAGCGGAGCTAAAAGGAGAGGCTGAACGAGGGGTGCGGATGCTCCGCCGTGCGATCCTGTTCCGACAGAGGGATGTGCCCACGAAGACGGATGGCGAGCTCCTCATCCTCCAGGACGTATGCACAGGCGGCCTTCAACTCCCCTTCCGCGGCCTTGATCGCCCTTGCCGCCTCCAGCAGCGGCGTCACCTCCGCCGCGTTTAAAATCTCTATGCTCGGCAATCGCCTGGCAAGGTCTAGGAGTTTATGTATTGCTTGTGTTCTCATCCCGGTAACCCTTCGCTCTCTATTTTTCTCTGTTCCTAACGAATTAGCGGCACTTTTTAACCATCTAATTGCCAATTGATAAAGCCAGAAAGATGCCGGATAAGGAAAAAAATGCGCCCGCTCCCCGCCTGCCTGTTCCCCGCCCTCCGCGCCGGCCGGCAAACGTCGCCATGAGCAGGAGCGGCGGCCCGCTTGTTCTCGCCTTCGACGTGGGCAGTTCCTCCCTGCGCACCGCCCTTTTCGACGGAAGCGGCGAGAGCGTGGAGGGCGCCTCGGCCAGCCAGGCCTACAACCTCCGGTACACCTCCGACGGCGGCGCGATCCTCGCCCCGTCCCTCCTGCGCAAAGCGGCGATCGCCTGCTTGCGAAAGACGCTCGCCGCCCACGAAAAAGGGGGCGACCGCCGTCCCATACTCGGCGCGGGCGCCTCGTGCTTCTGGCACAGCCTCCTGGGTGTGGACGCCGCGAACCGGCCTTTGACCCCCATCTACACCTGGGCCGATTCGCGCTGCGAGACGGACGCTGCGGAACTCCGGCGCGAACTCTCCGAGGGGGTCGTCCACGCCCGCACCGGCTGCATGCTGCGGGCATCCTTCTGGCCCGCCAAACTCCACTGGCTCCGCCGGGTGGACCCCGCCGCTTTCGCGAAGGCCAGCCGCTGGATGTCCCCGGGCGAATGGCTCTGCCGCGAACTCGCAGGCGGGGCCGTCTGCGGGTTTTCCATGGCCAGCGGCACCGGGCTCCTGGATGTCCAGACTCTCGCCTGGGATGAAACGATGCTCAGTGCGTGCGGCCTCCGCCCCGACAGCCTGAACCCCCTCGACGAAGCTCCCGTGCCCATGCTTCCCACCCGGGGGCATCCGGAGTTCGCGGCGCTCCGGGGCGTCCCGTGGTTCCCGGCCATCGGCGACGGCGCGGCGGGGAACCTCGGCTCCGGCGCGACCCGCCCCGGCCTTGCAGCCATCAACTCCGGCACGAGCGCCGCCCTGCGGGTGATGAAGTCCGGCGGCGTCCCGCGCGCCCCCTTCGGCCTCTTCTGTTACCGGGTGGATGGCGCGCGCTACCTCGTCGGCGGCGCGGTCAGCAACGCAGGGAACCTCCGCGCCTGGTGCGTGCGCGAGCTCCGCCTGGACGACCGCAGGCTGGAGGCCGCCATGGCCCGCCGCCCCGCGCCCCTGCACGGCCTCACGCTGCTCCCTTTTTGGTCTGCGGAACGCGCCCCGACCTGGGACGAAACCCGCCGCGGCGCCATCGTCGGCCTTTCGCAGACGACGACCGCGCTCGACATCCTGCAAGCCGCGGGAGAAGCGAGCTTCTACCGCATCGCGCGCATTGCGGACATGGTGGTGGAAAGCGAGGGGAGGCCCTTGAAATTCATCGTCTCCGGCGGTGTGGAGCGCTCCCCCTCCTCCCTGCAGCGCCTCGCAAACGTCCTCGGCCGCCCCATCCACACCAGCAGCGTCCCGGAAGCCTCCCTCCGCGGAGCCGCCGTCCACGCCCTCGAACGCCTCGGCGTCCGCGTCCCGACGCCCCCGCTTTCCACCGCCATACGCCCGCAGCCAAAGCTCGTCCGCCTGTACCGCGAAGCCCGCGAGCGCCAGGCCGCGCTGGAGGCCGTTCACCTCGCGTGAGGCCAGCAGCCCTTGAAGAGCCTCGCCGCACCCGGGTCACTTCCAAGACTTTACTTGAAAATCGCGCGCCCGAAGGCGATCAGGTGAAGCGATGAAATTCCTGAAACCGTGGCTGCCGGTGATCTGCTGGATGGGGGTGATCTTCCTCGCTTCCACCGACATGGGCTCGGCGGCGCACACCTCGCGCATCATTGTCCCGCTGCTCCGCTGGCTGAAACCGGATATTTCCCGCGAGGGGATCGAGAAGGTTCATTTCCTCATCCGCAAGAGCGCGCACCTGACCGAATATGCCATCCTCGCGGTGCTGCTGTGCCGGGCCGTGGAGCAATCGCGGCACGACCCCAGCCGCTGGAAGAGCGTTCTCATCGCCGTCGGCGTCGCCGCGCTCTACGCCTCCAGCGATGAGTTTCACCAGTCGTTCGTGGCCTCCCGCACCTCGTCCATCCGGGATGTGATGATCGACACCTGCGGCGCCATGGTCGGCTTGTGCATTTTCTGGATCGTCCGTCTCGCGGCGATGGCCCAGCGCGGCGGCCCGCCGCAGCCGCCCGCGCGCGAAGCCGGAGCGCCTTCATGAGCGGCGGGGTGACGCGGCGCCAGTTCCTGCGTTCGGCCGGGGGCATCACCTTCCTCGCGCTCGTCCCGGTCGGCCGCGGCCTTTTCGCCGCCTCGCCGGACCGCGCGGCCGCGCCGGCCTTTACCGCTCTCCCCTACGTTCAGCCCGGCGGCTCCGGTCCGCTCGCGCCGGGTCGCGAAAGCATGCGGCTCCTCTGGCAGACCCATCACGAGCCCGCCGCGTTCGCGCTGCGATATGGCCCCACCGAAGCGTACGGCAAAACGGCCGCGGTCGTGCGCACCGAACGCCTGGGGGGCGGCGACCCGTCGAACGACCGCTTCAATTACACTGCCGCGCTCGACGGCCTCGACCTGGGCCGGCGCTATTTCTACGAGGTCACCTGCAACGGCGGGCTCCTGGCCAGCGGATACCTTTCCACCCGCCAGCCGCGCGGGGAGCGCGTCCGGTTCGCCGCGTTTGGCGACAATTCCTGCGGCGACCCGAGAGACCACGCCATCGCGTTCCAGGCATACGCGGCGCACCCCGACTTCATCATGAACACCGGGGACAACGTTTACCAGAGCGGCCTCGACGGCGAATACGCCCGCTACTTTTTCCCGGTTTACAATGCGGACACCGCCGGCCCCGCGCAGGGCGCCCCGCTCCTGCGCTCCGTCCCTTTTTACACCGTGCTGGCGAATCACGACGTGCGCCGCACCGCACCGGGGGGCGGCCCCGCGGCCGATTTCTCGCACGACCCCGACTCGCTCGGCTACTATACGAATCTCCACATGCCCCTCGGCCCGGAGCCGGCTCACCCCACGCCCATCCTCGGCCCCGGCACGGTCCTCGACGCCTTTCGCGCGTGCGCGGGCGAGCGGTACCCCCGCATGGCGAACTACTCCTTTGATTACGGCGATGTCCACTTCCTCTGCCTCGATTCGAACCTCTATGTCGACCCCACCGCGCACGATCTGCAGGCGTGGATCGAGACCGACCTCGCCGGTACGGATGCCCGGTGGAAATTCGTCATATACCACCACCCCTGTTTCAACGTGGGCCGGGAGCATTCCGCCGAACAGCACATGCGCGTCCTCTGCCCGCTCTTTGAGAAACATGGCGTGGACTTCGTCCTGAGCGGCCACGAGCACATCTACCAGCGGAACCGCCCGCTCCGTTTCGAGCCGAAGGACGCCGCCAGGGCCGCCGCCATCAACACCAAGAACCGCGAGGTATCCGGAGACTTCACCGTGGACAAGGCTTTCGACGGCAGCGCGAAGACGCTCCCGGAAGGGATCCTCTACATCACCACCGGCGCGGGCGGGAACCGGCTCTACGACGGCGACTACAACAACAACCCGTCCAAATGGCATCTGCCCGGCGACGGGGACGCCCGGTACGTCGCCAGCCTCATATCCGACCGCCATTCCCTGACACTCTTCGACATCGACGGCGGCAAGCTGCTCATGCGCCAGATCGACGAATCCGGCCGCGAGATCGACCGCATCCAGGTCAGCAAGCGGGCCTGACTTTCCGGTCCCGGGGCGGGCGAGCCGGCCCTCCTCCTAGCAGGCCAGGCCGGGCTTAGGTAGTTGCCGCCCGTGCGAATACACACTCCTCGCCGCCCGCTCCGTACGGGTGGTGCTTCAACAATGCGAAATGAGAACTTCGCATCGCGCAGCCATCCTGGGCGCCCTTGCCGCATGCCTCCTCTCCGCCTGCGCCAGCGCTCCCGACACACCCGCCACCAGGACCGCCAGGGCCGACTACCCCGGCAAAAACCGCCCCGGAGAATGCTACATCTACGGCAACAGCCTCTACCGGGAGATGGAGCGCGAGGGCATCCCAAGTTGGAAGATCGTCTTCCACGGCGACCTCGTTTCCAACGGCTTCGAGTTCGCGTACCACGAAGTGGTCGTTTACCGGGACGAAGGCAAATATTGGGTGGTCGATAACCTGAATCCCTACCCCAGCGCCATCGGCGGCTCCAGCGCGGATGAATGGGTCCAACACCTCTGCGCGGACCTGGCCGGCGGTCACAGTTTCGACTACCGCATCGAGTCCGTGCAGGACAACCATGGCGTCACGTTGGCCTCCAGCGGAGAGTTGAAAGAACCCGGCGCTGTCCGCATAATGCCGCATGCCGCGGTACATCGCTTTCCTGCGGGCCGTGAACGTCGGCGGCCGGAACGTGGCGATGGCGGCAATGCGCGCGCACTTCGGCGAGCTGGGTCTCACGAACGTGGAGACCTTCATCGCCAGCGGCAACGTCATTTTTGACGCCGGCGCATCGGGGTCGCGCGTGCTGGAGCGCAAGATCGAAAGCCTGCTCGCCAAGTCCCTCGGCTGGGAAGTCTCCACCTTCGTCCGCACCGCCGCCGAGGTGTCGGCCATCGCCCAATGCAGGCCCTTTGAACGGAAGGAGATGGATTCCGCGGTCGCCTTCAACGTCATCCTCCTGGCCGATCCGCTCAAGGCGGCCGCCGCGCGCGAGGTCGGCAAGTTCAAGACCGCCATCGATGACTTCCGCGTGATCGGGCGCGAAGTTTATTGGCTCTGCCGCAAGAAACAGAGCGACTCCACCTTTACCAACAACGCCTTCGAACGGGCGCTCAAGGTCCGCGCGACCTTCCGGGGGATGAACACGATCCGGAAGCTCGCCGCCAAATATCCCCCGGGGTGATCTGGACAAGACCCGGTCGGATTATCGATAATCCCCCCTGTTGAAAGCTTTCGCCATCCAGTCCCCGCGCCGCATGGGGGTGACCGACCTCCCCGCGCCCGAGCCGGGTCCCGCGGATGTCCTGCTGCGCATCGCCATGATCGGCTACTGCGGGTCGGACCTGAACACGTATCGAGGCCTGAACCCGCTGGTCACCTACCCGCGCGTGCCGGGACACGAGATCGGCGCGGTCATCGAAACGCGCGGCGCGGACGTGCCGGCGCAATGGGAACCCGGGACGCTCGTGACGTGCGCGCCCTACACGAACTGCGGGCGGTGCGCGGCGTGCCGCAAGGGGCGGTTCAACGCGTGCCAGTTCAACCGCACCCTCGGAGTGCAGCGCGAGGGTGCGCTGACGGAGTTCATCGCCGTGCCGTGGCAAAAGCTGTTCCACGCCCCAGGGCTGGACGCGTCGGAATACGCGATGGTCGAGCCGCTGGCGGTCGGTTTCCATGCGGTGGACCGCGGCCGGGTCGAGGCGGGCGAAACGGTGCTCGTCCTCGGCGCGGGGATGATCGGGCTCGGCGCGATCGCCTCCGCAGGCCTCGCCCGCGGCGCGCGCGTCCTGGCAGCCGACGTGGACGACGGCAAGCTGGCCCTCGCCCGCAAGGCCGGCGCGGCGGAGACGATCAACTCGCGCACGGCGAACCTGCACGAGCGGGTCGCGGAGTTCACGGAAGGCCGGGGGGCGGACGTGGTCATCGAAGCCGTGGGGCTTGCGGAGACGTTCGTCGCGGCGGTGGACGAAGCCTGCCACGCGGGGCGCGTGGTTTACATCGGCTACGCAAAGCAGCCCGTCTCCTACGAGACGAAGTATTTCCTGCTCAAGGAGCTGGATATCCTCGGCTCGCGCGGCTCGACGCCGAAGGATTTCCGGGATGTCATCCAGCTCCTGCAGAGCGGCCGTTACCCCGTGGCCGAGACGGTGACCCGCACCGTCCCATTCGACGAAGCGGGCGCGGCGATGGCGGACTGGGACAGCAACCCGGCCGCCGTGACGAAAATCCAGGTCCGCCTTTCCTGACGCATTCCGATGGTGAATACCCGCATCCGCAACATCCGGTTCTTCCGCGCCCTGTCCCCGCTCTCGCGGCCGATAGCGGATGCGACGCACTCCATCGACCGCATCGCATTTGTCATCACCCGGGTCGAGCTCGAGTCCGGTGTCTTTGGCGAGAGCAATCTCCTCGCGTTCCACTATTCGCCCGGGGGCATCGCCGGCGTCCTGCGCGACGTGGCGCCCCTCGCGCTCGGGCTCGAAACTTCCGACACCGGCGGTTTCCTGCGGCGGGCTCAGGTCGAGACCGAATATTTCGGCAACGTCGGGCTGAACCGCTGGGCCGTGGGAGCGGTCAACATCGCGATGTGGGATGCGTGGGGCAAGACCCTGGGCCAGCCGATCTGGAAACTCCTTGGCGCCCGGCGGACCGAGGTGCCCGTGTACGGCAGCGGCGGGTGGCTGAGCTACTCGGTGGACGAATTGCTCGATGAAGTCACCGGCTACGCCCGGCGCGGCTTTCGCGGGGTGAAGATCAAGGTCGGTTCGCCGGACCTGGAGCGCGACGTGGAACGCCTCGCCCGCGTGCGGGAGGCGGTTGGCCCGCACGTAAAGGTGATGATGGATGCGAACCAGGGCATGACCGTTCCCTCCGCGCTTGCGCTCGCCCGGCGTGCCGGCGCGTTGGACATCCACTGGTTCGAAGAGCCGCTCGCCCGGACGGACTTTGACGGCTACGAGCACCTCCGCCGCCAGGCGGGCATCTCCCTGGCCATGGGCGAGCGCGAATACGACACCACCGCGCTGCGCGAACTCATCCGCCGCAGCGCGCTTGACCTCTGGCAGCCGGACATCCTGCGCCTCGGCGGCGTGGAAGGGTGGCGTGAGAGCGCCCTCCTCGCCAATGGGCACGGCCTGCCGGTGCTCCCGCATTATTACAAGGAATACGACGTGCCGCTCCTCTGCACGATCCCCGATTGCTACGGCTCGGAATCCTTCGACTGGATCGACGGCCTCGTGGACAACCCCATCCAGGTGCGGGATGGCGTCGCCCGCCCCCTGCCCGGGCCGGGCTGGGGCTTCACCTTCAAGGAAGACCTGTTGGTTCCGCTCGCCTGACCCATGAACGCGGCGCACGCTTTTTCCCTGGCCGGGGAGACCGCCCTCATCACCGGGGGCGGCACCGGGCTCGGCCTGGGGATTGCGACGTGCCTCGCCGCCGCCGGCGCCAGGGTGGTGCTGGTGGGCCGCCGCGAGGCCGAACTCGCAAAGGCCGCGTCGGGCATCGGCCCCGCCGCCAGCCGCGTCGCGCACGACATCACGCGGCTGGAGAGCGCCCCGGAGCTCCTCCGCGCCGCGGAACGGGCGGCGGGCGGCCCGGTCACGATCCTGGTCAACAATGCCGGCATCCACCTCAAAAAGCCGGCGGTCGAGACCAGCCCGGAGGAGTTCCAGTCCGTGCTGACCACCCACGTCTGCGCGGCGCATGCATTGACCCGCGCGGCGCTGCCCGGGATGCTGGAACGGGGGCATGGCAGCATCCTGTTCACCGCGTCGATGGCGTCCTTCCTGGGCGTGCCCCTCGTCTTCGCGTACACAGCCGCGAAGAGCGCCTACCTCGGCATGACCCGCGCCCTCGCGGCGGAAGTCTCCTCGCAAGGCATACGGGTCAACGCGATCGCCCCTGGCTGGATCGAGTCGCCCATGTTGCGCAAAGCGTTGGACGGGGATGAGGCGCGCTCCCGGAAAATCCTCGGCCGCACCCCGAGCGGGCGGTTCGGCGAAGCGGCCGATATCGGCTGGGCCGCGGTCTATCTCTGCTCGCCCGCCGCGAAGTTCGTGACCGGGGCCGTCCTGCCCGTGGACGGCGGCGCATCCATAGGTTTCTAGCCGGGGACGGCCGCGATCTTCTCCAGGAACGCGGCCGCTTCCTCCCATCGGCCGGCTTTTGTGGCGAGCGACGTGTAGCCGTCGGGCCGCACCAGCCACAGGCCGCCCTCGGAGAACGGCTCGCGAACCGCCGGCTCCAGAAGATCGGGGTGGCGCGCGAGCAGCCGCGAAGCCTCTTCGCCCGGCTCGCAGAACAACGCGAACCGCGGCGTCCCTCCAGCTCCAACCGGCGCCTCCCCAGCGCGTAGCGGTGCACGCTCGCCCGCCGCCGGGCCGCCGGAGACGTGGCCGCCCTTCGCGTTCAACGGGCTCTCAGCGTACCCGATTGAAATCTCCGTGACGGTATCCGCGAGCAGGCTGCGCACCGGCGCGAGGCCGAAGACGAGCCCCGCAACGTGGTTGCGGATCGCCTGCTTGATCCCGCCCCGCATGACGGCGACCGCGGTGAGCCGGCCCGCGTTCTTCAATACCCTCTCGCCCACCGCGCCGCGCTCGGTGCCATAGCTGCCGAGCAGCGGCTCCGGGCTGCAGACGCCCCGCGCGACGAGCGCCAGCTTCCAGGCGAGGTTGAACGCGTCCTGCATCCCCGTATTCATCCCCTGGCCGCCCGCCGGGCTGTGGACATGGGAGGCATCGCCCGCCAGGAAGACGCGGCCCGCGCGGTAATCTGCGATCTTCCTTTCGTTGATGTGGAAGGTCGCGAGCCAGACGGGGGCGGATGCGCGGATGTTGCCCGGGCCGCGCTGATCCAGCAGGGCTTGTATTTCCTCCAGCGTGGGATCCCGTTTCTCCGCGCCCCGATCTCCCACGTCGCCGATGACCCGGTAGCGCTCCCCGGCGATCGGGAAGAATACGAGCACGCCCTCCGCGTGCCAGATGACGCTGACCTTGCCAGGGTTCGGTGCGCCGGAGAGATGGACATCCGCGAGCATCCAGTCGCTGGGGAGCGTGTCGCCGACGAACTCCATGCCCAGGCGATGCCGTACGGTGCTGTGCGCCCCGTCGCACCCGGCGAGCCAGGCGGTCTCCAGCTTCTCCCCCCGCCCGTCCGCATGCCGCAAGGTGGAGACGACGTTCTCCCCGGTCGCCGTGAAGTCCAGCAACTCGACGTTGCGCTCCACTTCCACACCGAGAGTGCTTAGGTGCTCCTCGAGGAGCCGTTCTGTCTCGCTCTGGGGCAGCATGAGCGCGTACGGGTGCGGACTCGCGACCCTGTCGAAGGTGATGCGCGCAATCTCAGCCCCGCCCGAGACGATATTCAGGGCCCGCACCTTCAACCCGGCAGCGATGAACGACCGGGCGCATTCGGCGCGATCCAGCAGCTCCAGGGTGCGGCTCCAGACCACGAGCGCCTTGGACTTATCCGTGCGCTGGGCGGCCTTCTCGATGATCCGTACCGCGACGCCATAGCGCTTCAACTCGGCGGCCAGTGTCAAGCCCACGGGCCCTGCTCCTGCGACCAGAACGAGTGTCTCCACGTCTCTAATTTATCATCGCACCGCGCCATCCGGTTCAATGCAAAAGCCGTGCAAAGGCAGTGCAATCGAAAAGCAGGGCAACCACCTCTCATTCCAGAAATAACGATTCCTCTCTGTAAATACTCGCAGTTATTGCTGTTGGCATGCCCGTTGCTAATACGCCCCGGCATGAACGCAACTCGCCTCACCAAACTCCTTACCATCGCCCTCCTCGCCGGCACGGCCGCGAGCGCTTATGCAGATACGCCCCTCCTCACGCTCTCCACCGGAGTGAACGGAGTGGACAACAACATCGTCACCACTGGCGCTGGAACCGTGGACACCAACTGGACCTACGAAGGCTACTACGACTCCTACGGCCTCACCCGCGGCCAGGTGTTCGGAAGCTCCGTCTCAAACCCGAATGGCGCGATCACCGGGGACATCTCCTCGCCCACCGCGAACCTCACGGCGGGAAGCTCGGCCTTCGTGCTCAGCGGCGCGAACCGGCCCGGTTACTACAACCCTGGCGACGGCAGCCAGTGGCTCTCCGTCTCCGGGAACCAGGCCAACGGCGGCACGCCGATCAACCCGCCCGGGAACTACGAATACCAGTTGAACCTCTCCAGCTTCATCAACCCGAACGGCGGGGAAGTCCACATCAGCATCGGCGAGATCAACGCCGACAACCACTTCGAGCTCGCGGTCGGCGGCTCGGTGGCGGCCTCGAGCTACCTCCTCACGCCCTTCGCGACGCAGGAGACCTGGAACAACGCCGGGTCGCGGAACGTCTCGTTCAGCTTCAGCCCCACGGACGGCGCGCTCTTCGATGTCATCGTCGCCAACGCCAACGACCAGCTCAGCAACGGGCAATACGTTTACGAGAAAAACCCGACCGGGTTCCTCATCGACGACATGGTCGTGACCCAGGATGCCGGGGCCGGCGCGCCCCTGCCGACCGACACGCTCACCTCCTCGACCGCCATCTATCACCAGATCGTCGCCGGCAGCGGCCCGGTCAACCGCCAGGTCGTCGCCGCCGCCGAGCCCGGCACGTGGCTCATGATGCTGAGCTTCCTCGGGGTCGTGGCCTTCCAGCTCCGCACCCGCCGGTCGGCCCACCTCTAAACCAAAACCCTATCCACCCCGAATGGCGCGCTTGAGCGGTTCCAACCCCATCTCCAGCGCGTCCTTCGTTTTACTCGAACCAGAGCCCCGCCGCCTCCTCATCCCCCGCCTTCGCCCCCAGCTCCAGCCTCCGGGCTGCCTCCTCCGCCCGCAACAGCCCAAACTGTCCCGCCCCGCCCTTCACGGTATGAGCCCCATCCACGACCTGAGAGAAATCCCGTGCGAGCCATGCCCGCTCGATCCGCCCGAGCAGCGGCTCCAGGTCGTCGAGGAACTGCTGCACGATTTCTTTGACGATCTCGCCGTCGCCCTCTTCTCCAAGTTCGGAGAGAACGGCGAAGCGTTCCGGATCAAATGGCGGCAGGCTGTCGAGTCCGGCGCTCTCCGGGTCTTCGGGGTCTGCGAGGGGCATTGGAGACGGTTCGCGGTAAAGCCGCCCGGCGTCAATAGCTGAAGTCCCAGGACTTTTCCACGGTGTGGGTCACTCCTCCGAACTCATCGACCCGGAGCGTAATGCTGCAGACATCGGGCCGGGCAAGGCTCGGGGCGCGCCAGGTGATGGTCGGGTCGGCATCGACGACGAGGCGGACATCGGCCTCGCGCGGCGCCTTCTTGAACGGGAAGGCGATGCTCTCCCGGGGTTGCAGCGACTCTTTCTGGCGCATGTCGGCGCCGACCGAAACGCTCACTCTGCGGAACGGCTCGTTCGTGCTGTTGTAAACCACGACCACGAGTCCCGGCTGGACAAGGATCAGGCCCGCGGCGAGTGCCAAAAGGGCGGTTCCTACGACGATCCAGCGGGTGCGGCGCCGTATTTTCATGAAAGTTTCTCCGCGCGCCTCCAGGTTTCCACCCTCGCCGCGGAGCCGAGGAAGATGAGCCACATGGACATATTCTTCGTCTGGGTGAGCACGCGCTCGAGGTTGCTGTGGACGTAGGTAAGGAGCAACGCCACGAGGAGCCCCCCCAGGTAAACACCGAGGAAGCGCCCGCGCCAGTGCGACATGCCGCGGAAGCACCACCACATGCCCGCCGCTATGAAAAGGAGATAGGTGAAGAACCCTCCGTAGCCCGTCTCAGCCAGGATGAGCCAGTAGTGGCTCTCCACCACGCCTTTCGCGTAGTCCTCGTTCACCGTGTGGCCGCGGTCGCCCTCCCATTCGTCGATGACGTCGCCGTAAGTGTACGGGTGGTTGATGGTCAGCGCGAAGTTATTCCAGCCGATCCCCACGGCGGAGTGTTGCAGCATCGCCTTGGACGCGAGGTTCATCACCGTCCGGGTCTCCCCGCTCGCCTCGTTCCCTTCGTCGTGGAAACGCGCGATGATGGAGTGCGCCGCGACCGCCAGCCCCAGCGAGCCGGCAAACCCCATCCCCAGGATGAACAGGACGCGCTTGGCCGTGAGCTTGTCCGCCAGCGACAGCAGCACCACCGCCGCGACACCGGCCGCGAAAAACATCAGCGAGCCCCGCGAGAGCGAGCTCTGGACGATGACCGCCGAGGCCGCGAACCCAAGCGAATACCAGCGGGTCTCCACCTTGTTCGCGTCGCTCATCGCGGCGGCCAGCAGCGGGAGCCCGCAGAGGTAGGCCCACATCGCCAGCGGGTTCTGGTGCTCGAACCAGCCGTGGATCTGGTAGAAATGGTCCACGTATTTCATCTTCAGCACCACGAGCAACTGCACGCCCAGCGTGAACGCGACCGCCTTCAGCAGGAACCGGATGTCGCCTTCGTCCCGCACGAACTGGAACGCGCCGATGAGAATGATGACCGCTTTCGTAAACCGGATGCCGGCCATCACACCGTAGAGCGTGTTTGGCGCGACGAAGACCGAGACCCAGCACGCCGCGCAATAGAGCAGGTACAGGAGCGCGCCCGGCGGCAGCCAGCGCCACCGCAGCGCCTTGGGCGACGGGTCTTTCTTGGGGCGGCCGGCGGCGGAGGCGACGATGAGGGCGAGCGCCAGGATTTCGATGAAGGAGAACTCGAACCCCTTCGTGTGGCCGCGATACATCTCGACCGAGTCGAGCATGAGCGTGAATTTGTTGATGTGCCACGACGTCATGAACACCATCATCCCGAAGACCCACCGCTGGCCTTCGCGCGACTCCTTTATGAGAAAGCCGAGCAGCGGCGCGAGGATCAGGTAGCCGAAGAGGATGATCGGCGCCTTGATGAAGTCCATCGCCGTCATCCGGCGCGCGCCTTCGCCCGGGCCGCGGCGGGGACGTGCATCCCTCGCGTTTCGGCCTGGCTGTAAATCTCCTCCGTCTGGGCCGCGATCCGCGCCCACGAGTAGCGTCTCGCGCGCCTTGCGCCGGCCCCGCTTCACCGAGCCGGCCGCGGAGGGCCGCGTCCCCGGCGAGGAGCCGTATGCGAGCCGCGCACTCCGCCGCGTCGCCGGAGGCAAAGAAGAGCCCGTCGCTCCTCGGAGACGAGGTGCTGCAGCCCGCCCACGCGGCTCACCACCACGGGCTTGCCCGCGCTCCAAGCTTCGAGCACGACGATCCCGAAAGGCTCGTGCCGGGAGGGCAGGACGAAGACGTCGCACGCGTCATACGCATCCGCGAGCGCCGCGCCCGAAAACGCGAGCTGCTCCAACCGCCGCATCGCGCGCCCGGAACGGGCTCGCGTCGATCCGTTCATCCAGGCCCCGCGCGAAAAGGAGGGCACGGTCACCGGCCCGGCGAGGACGAGGTGGAGCTTGGGGAACTCCGCCGCAAGGAGGTCGAAAGCCTCCACGAGCGTCTTCTGGTCCTTCTGCGGATCGAACCGGCTGTAGCACGCCACCACCACCGCATCCGCCGGAATGCCGTGTTCCGCGCCGGAAACGCGCCCCGTCGCCATTTGCGAAACGGTCGGCATCCACCCCGTTCCCCACGTGGTAAACCCGGCCGTGCCCGAGCGATTCCTTCGCCTGCTCGTACTCGCTGCGCCCGACGCAGATGACCGCGTCCGCCTCGCTAAGGATTTGCCGCGAGCGGAAAAGGGCGCCGAACGCTTTGCCCCACTCAAATTTCCCGGCCTGCGCCTCCATCATCTGGCTCAACTCCGCCTGAGGCACGTCGAACACGCCGCCGTGAAGCGTCACGACGAAGGGCTTCCGCTGGAGCCGCGCGGCGGTGAATACCTCCCCGCCAAGGCGTTTCACCGCGTGGGCATGGAAGACGCGGACGTCCGCGCGCGGTAGCCAGGGCCGCGAAGAGCGAGAGCGAGAGCAGATTCCCCCCCTTTTTGTCCATCCGGGCCTTCTGTTCCGCACTCAGGCCGAGGAAAGGGTAGCAATACGGGTAGCGCCGCACCGGCAGCGACTCCCAAGTCTCCCGGCGGACACTGCTGAGGGCCAGCGACGTATGGATTTCGGGCCGCAGCCCCTGCCTGCGCTGCTCCAGCGCGAGCGACGCCGAGGACGGTCTCCGTGCCGCCCCACTCGTGGCCGACGAACCGGCGGGGCACATGCAAGATGCGGCTCCCTTTCACCGGACGGCCTCCTTCGCAGGACGATCCCCCGGTTTCAACGCTCCGCCGGGCGCTCCGGGGCGTTCCTTAAGGAAAATCCCGAGCCTCTGGCGTGGGGGCTGCTTAACCATTCCATGGAATAGCTAGCAACTTGCGCACCCGAGACCCCCGCATGCCTCAAGTTTCACCGATCTCCATCGTCATGCGCTCCAAGAACGACGGCCCCCTGATCGGAGCGGCGTTGCGAGCCGTGTATGGTCAAGACTACCCCGGGGGCGTGGAACTGGTGCATATCGACTCCGGCTCGACCGACGGCACGCTGGACGCGATCCGGGCGACCAAACCGCATAAGCTCATCGAGATCCGCCCGGAGGAATACGTGCCGGGCGTCGTGCTGAACCGCGGGATGCGCGAGGCGCAGGGCGAATGGGTCGTTTTCCTGAACTCGGACGGGGAGCCGGCGAACACGAGTGGCTGAGCGAGCTGCTGGAAGCCGCGGAAGCCGCCCCGAGGACGGGCGCGGCGTTCAGCCGGCAGATCCCGCGGCCCGGCTGCCAGGCGATCTTCGCGCACGACTACGACCGCTGCTTCGGCCCGGCGCGGGACTCGGTGAACTGGGATCACTTTTTCAGCATGGTGAGCTGCGCCGTGAACCGGCGGGCCTGGGAAGAACAGCCCTTCCGCGAGGATCTGCAATACGCCGAGGACGACGAATGGTCGCGCCGGCTGAAAGCGAACGGCTGGGACGTGGTCTTCGCGGAGCGGTCGGTCGCGATCCACTCGCACAATTACACCCTGAAGCAGGCCTACAAACGGGCTTACGGCGACACCTTCGCCGCCGCCGCCACGAGCCAGACGCCCGTCCGGGATTACAATTTTCCCTACACCGTCGGGATCGGCTCGGTGCGGGACGCCTTGAAGGACTTCGATTACTGCGCCCGCGAACACCGGATGGCGGAGCTGCCCGCACGCCGTCGCGGTGCGCGTGGCGCAACGGCTCGGGAAGCTGGATGGCTACCGCGCCGGCTGGAAGCACTACGGGAGGCAATGAAAATCCTGGTCGTCAGCAATCTCTACCCGCCACACTCGATCGGCGGCTACGAGGAACGGTGCCGGCAGATCATCGACCGCCTCCGGGCGCGCGGCCACGAAGTGCGCGTGCTTACCTCGACCCACGGGCTGAACGGCAACGGCGCCAACGGGGCGCACGGCACAAACGGCGATTCCCATGTCCACCGGCGCCTTCGCATCCACGGTTTTTTCGGGCATCCCTGGCTCGGCATCGCAAAGCTGTTCGGACTTGAAAAGCACAACTGCGCCGTGCTGCGGAACGAGCTGCGGGAGTTCCAGCCGGACGTGGTGCACGTCTGGAACCTCGGCGGAGTGAGCAAGGCGCTGACGCTCACCTTGCAACAGTGCGGCGTCCCGGTCATCTATGATGTGTCCGACCATTGGATCGCCCGCAGCCTGAAGGCCGATGTCTGGCTGCGCTGGTGGAACGGCGACTCGGGCGGCAGAGCGGCGAAAATGGTGCGCGGCGCGTTGAAGGCGAGCGGGCTGGCGCTCCCGGTGCGGAAGGAGGCCCCGTTCGGGCCGTGGGAGGAGATCGCTTTCAAGCGCATCTATTTTTGCAGCGAAGCGCTCAAGCGCATCACCATGGCCAAGGGGTATGCGCTCGGCCACGCGGACGTGATCTATTGCGGCATCGAGACCGGCAAGTTCGCGCAACGCCCCGCGAACGAGCGGTTCACCCGGCTCCTGTACGTGGGCCGGCTGGCGGAGGACAAGGATCCGCTCACGGCCATCCGCGCCATGAAGCTCCTCCCCGCGCATTTCACCCTTTCCCTGTTCGGGCGCGGGGACGCCGAATACACAGAGATGCTCCGGAAAGAGGCGGCCGGGCTCGGCGCGCGCGTGGAATTCAAAAGTGCGAGCGCGCGGGAGATGGCCGGCGTTTACGCGGAATACGATGCGCTCCTCTTCACCTCCGCGTGGGAGGAGCCGTTCGCGCTCACACCGCTTGGAAGCGATGGCCGCGCGCCTCCCCGTGTTCAGCACGCTCGAGGGCGGCAGCCGCGAACTCGTCCGGCACGGAGAGAACGCGCTCGCTTTTCCGCACGGGCGACCCGCACAAGCCTGGCGGAACAGGTGCTAAGGCTGGAACGCGAGCCGGAACTGCGGCGCACCATGGTCGAGACCGCGCGGCGGGAGGTGGGCGAGCGTACGACATCGAGCACATCACCACGCAGATCGAAACCTACCTGAAAGCATCATGAGCGGACGCGACTGGCAGAAATATTTTTGGCGAAACACGTTCACGAACTATTTCCGGACCGGTGCTGCGGCTCATCTCCGGGCTGGTGCTTTTCCGGCTGACCTACCAGCACCTCTCGCAGGAGCAGTTCGGCTTTTACTCGCTGCTCTGGTCGATGTTCGGCTACACGATCCTGCTCGATTTCGGCCTCGGCTTCACCGCCCAGAAGGCGGTCGCCGAGAAGACTGCCAGCGGGAAGATCGGCGAGCTGAACCACCTCATCTGCACCATCTTCTGGACGTTCGCGTTCCTCGGGGCGGTGCTGCTGGCCGTGTTCGCGGTGGCCCAGCCGTGGTTCCTGGAATGGACGAAGGTCAGCGCGCAGAATCACCATGCGCTCGCGCTCGGCTACACGATCTTCTTCAGCGCGATGGCGCTGGCGTTTCCGCTCGGCATTTTTTCCGAGATGCTGCGCGGCCTGCAGCGGATCGACCTCGCGAACTGGGTCACCATCGTCTCGCTGGTCGTCAACCTCGGGATGATGGTATGGGCGCTCCTCGCGGGCTGGTCGTTCCCGATCATCGTGCTCATCAGCGTCGCCACCACCGTCGCGCCGAATCTCGTGGCGATGGCGCTCGTCTTCCGGCGCATACCCGGGTTCAGCCTGCACCCGAAGCATTTCCGGTTCACGGCGGTCCAGGGCGTCCTCTCGTTTTCCATCGTGGCGTATCTCATCACGTTCACGAACCTCATCATGTCCCGCACGGACCAGGCGGTCATCAGCTTCGGCATCGGCGTCAGCTTCGTGGCGGTTTACCAGGCCGGTTACAAGGCGTCGGAGATGTTCGGCCTCTTCTCGGTGCAGATGCAGGACGCGCTCTCGCCCGCCGCCGCGCAGTTGAACATCACGAAAGACGAGGCCGGCCTGCGCGAGTTGCTGGTAAAGAGCACGCAACTCACCCTCTTTCTCACGACGCCGCTCTTCGCGATCTGCGCAGTCTATCTGGAGCCGGTGATCAAGATCCTGACCGGATTGAAAACCGTGGAACTCTCGACCTTCTGGGTCGGTCAGTCGCTGCTGCTGGCCACCTACAGCTCGCTGCTGACAAGCAGTTGCTCCAAGCGCATCCTGATGATGTGCGGCTGGGAAAAGCGGCTGCTGAAGGTCAGCCTCATCGACGCGGCGATCAACCTCGCGGCAAGCCTGCTGCTCGTAAAACGCTACGGCGTGCTCGGCGTGGCGCTCGGGACGATGGTGCCGACGGTCCTGCTCGGCTGGCTCTGGCTGGTGCCGATGACCTCGCAATTCCTGAAGCTCGGCATCCTCGATATGGTCTCCGCCTTCATACAGAACGTCCTCAAGCCGGTCGCGTTCTCGCTCCTGATGCTCGCGGCGCTGGTCTGGTTCGCGCCCGTCCACGGCGCCGCGGGGTTCCTGAGCTACGTCTGGCGCGGCGGCGCGGTCATGGCCGTGCTCGCGGCGACGGGCCTGCCGTTCCTCAAGCAGGTGAGAGGCGGCACGACGGGCCCCGCGGGCATCCCCGCCGGGATGAAGCACCGCGAAGCCGTGGTGGGAGTCTGAACCGCCGGCGAGCCCGGCAGCCCGAGCCCCGCGTTCCAAGAGCCTCAGCCCTGGACGAACCGCTTCAGCGCCGCTTCCAGTTTGTCGGGGCGGAGCGGTTTGCTGAGGTAGTCGTTCATGCCCGAGGCGAGGCATTTCTCGCGGTCGCCGGCCATGGCGTCGGCGGTGAGCGCGATGATGTAAACGTTCTCGGCTTTGCGTTCGGCCTCCCCGCGCCGGATCTCGCGCGTGGCTTCCAGCCCATCCATCTCGGGCATGTGCATGTCCATGAGCACGAGGTCGTAGTGCGCTTTCAACACCGCCTCCACGGCGGCTTTCCCGGTGGGGACGATGTCCGCCGTGTAGCCGATCTTCTTCAGCATGAGGATGGCGATGCGCTGGTTGACCGGGAAATCCTCAGCCAGGAGGATGCGCAGCGGGAAGTCTTCGCCCAGCTTCACGGCGAGGGTGCCGTTGGACGCGCCGTTCGGCGCGGCGGGCGGCTTGCCGATGCGGCCGGAGTCCCACAGGAGGCGCAGGACGGCGTCGTGGAGGGCCGACTGGCGGGCGGGCTTGCTGAGCACGGCCTGGATGCCCGCGGCCCGCGCCTGAAGCGAAGACTCGGCGTTGCCCATCGGGGACATGAGGATGAGCGGAAGGCTCTTGGAATCGGCTATGGCGCGGATGCGGCCCGCGAGCTCGATGCCGTCCATCTCGGGCATCTGCATGTCGAGCAGGGCGAAGTCGAACGTCCTGCCGGTCCTCAGACATTCGAGGGCGGCCTCGGGCTCGGCGGCCTCGAACGGGTTGAGGCCCCAGCGCGCTCATCTGGCGCCTGAGCGCGGCCCGGTTCGCGTCGTTGTCGTCCACGATCAACACCATCTTGCCCTCGAGTTCGATCTCGGGTTCATGGCTCGGAGGCACGTCCGCCGCGGGGACGACGATGGAAAAATGGAACGTCGATCCTTCGCCGGGGACGCTCTCTACATGGATCTCGCCCCCCATGAGTTCCACGAGCCGCTTGCAAATCGCAAGGCCGAGCCCGGTGCCCCCATAACGCCGGGTGGTGGAGGAATCGGCCTGGCTGAAGCGCTTGAAGAGCCGCGATCTGCTGGTCTTTGCCGATGCCGATGCCGGTATCCCGCAGGCTGAATTTCAACGCGCCGGCCTTGCTCCCGTTCCGGCAGGCATCCACCGTGACGACGACTTCGCCGTGCTCGGTGAACTTGACGGCGTTCCCGACGAGGTTCACGAGCACCTGCCGCAGCCGGGTGACATCCCCCCGCACCCAGGAGGGCACTTCGTTGCCGAAGTCGCACACGAGCTCGACGCCCTTGGCCGAGGCGGCCTGCGAGTTGACATTGAGCGCGTCCTCGATGCATTTGCGCAGGTCGAACGGCTCGTGTTCGAGTTCGAGATGGGTGGACTCGATCTTCGAGAAGTCCAGGATGTTATTGATGAGCGACGAGGAGCGAATTCGCGCAGGTGTGGATGTTCTCGACGTAAGTCGCGCTGGTGGTGGTTCAGCTTCGTGTCCAGGAGGATGTTCGTGAACCCGATGACGCCGTTCATGGGCGTGCGAATCTCGTGGCTCATGACCGCCAGGAAATCGCTCTTCGCGTGGTTCGCGGCTTCGGCGATCTCCTTGGCGCTCTCGAGTTCGGATTCGAACCGTTTTCGCTCGGTGATGTCCCTGGAGAGCCCCATGAAATTCGCGAGCACACCCTGGTCGTCGAAGATGGGCTGGACTTCGACGGCGCTCCAGAACATTTGTGCCGGCCTTCGTGTAGTTGGCACCTCCACGCTGAAGCCCTTGCCCTTCCTCAATTGCTCGCGCATGTACCGCCGGGTCTCGGCGTCGGTGGCCGCGCCCGCAGGATCTCGCCCGGCTTCTTGCCGATCGCTTCATCCAGTTGGAACCCGTCGCGACCTGGAACGCGCGGTTGACCCAGATGATCCTCCCCTCGGTATCCAAGAGTGTGACGGCGTTGTCCGTGCGCGAGGCGACGTGGGCCAGCATCCCGGACTCCGCCTCCTGCTTGCGCAGCTTCTCGCTGATCTCGCGCAAGGCGGCGTTCTGCTGGGCGAGCTGCAGGTTCGCCCGCTGGCTCTCCGCCTCGGCTTCCTTGCGCCGGCTGATATTCTCGATGGTGCCGATCATCCGCAGCGGGCAGTGCTTCGCGTCGCGTTCGATGACGCGGCCCCGCGCATTGAACCAGACCCACGTCGCCGGTCTTGCGCTGGGCGCGGTATTCGACGTCGAAGAACTTGGATTTCTCTTCGTGATGCGCCTTGAGCGCCGCGAGGACGAAATTCAGATCGAACGGGTGGATCGACTCTTTCCAGGTCTCGATGTTTTGCTCGATCTCGGCCGCGCTGGTAACCGAGCAGCTCGGCCCAGTTCTTGTCGTAGAAAGCGCTTGTCGGTCACCAGGTCCCAATCCCAGAGCCCCTGTTCCGCCGAACCGAGCGCGAGCTGGAGGCGCTCCTGGTGCAGCCGCAGGACCGCTTCCGCCCTCCTTGCGCTGGGTGATGTCCGTCAGCGTGCCCGTCGTCCCCGAAATCTTGTAATCCTCATCCAGGCTCGGCTGCGCGTACACCTCGACCCACCGGATGTGGCCGCCCCGGGTGTTATAGCGGATCTCATAACGGCAATCGTCCTTCCGGCGGCGCATGAACGCCTCGAACTCTCCTTTGCTGCGCTCGCGATCTTCGGGGTGGACGTAGTCGAACGAGTTCCGCCCGAGGCATCGTCGATATCGTATACCCCGTGATCTCCGTCCAGGCCGGGTTCAGGAAAATCCAGCGTCCCGTCGGCATCCTTCTGGAAAATAACCTCCTTCAGGTTCGTCACCACCGACCGGTACCGGAACTCGCTGCGTGCGAAAGCGGCCACGGCCTCCCTGTGCTCCTTCTCGAGGAGGAGCGCCCGCCTGCGCGAATTCGGCCACCCAGACATCCGAAGAGGGCCGCGAGCGACGATGACGCCGCAGCCGCCGCCGTCGTGCCGTTCAGGAGGCAAAGTATCCCGCCGCGAGCAGCGCTCCCCCGCCCACCAGCCCGCCTTCGAGCAGCGGTCGGGAGGGCAACTTCCTGAGGGGATCTCCTTATCATCGCCACCTGCTTCGCTGCAACTCGCATGCCGCACACGGCGAAAGAATTACAGAATTATCCGGGTCTATTTCTGTCCAGCCAGCGCCGGAGTCAGAGCGCCTGGAGCTGCGGCCACGCCCGGACCAGCGCCCCGCCAGTCCAGCGGCGCTGCGCCGTGGACGTGAGGACTACCAGCACCGGCTCCTGCCCGGATTTGCCCAGGCTGAGCCGGCGGAGCGCCGTCTTCCACCAGAAGGTCATGGGGCTGGCGAACTTGGAATCGCAGTCCGAGAACCAGTAGATGGCCTCGGCGGCGGTGGCTCCCCTGCGAAGCCGCACCACGCGAGCCTCGCCGTCCGTCACCGGGATGTCGTGCTGCGCCTCGACTTCCCACCCGGCCCCGCGAAAGCAGAAGATGGGGTCGTGGATCGCATGGCGGTTGTGGTGCCGTCCACGACGGTGAGCAGGACGCAGTCCTTCCCGACCAGGGCCACGCGTTTCAAGACCGTCGTGCCCCGGAAATTCACGGTCTCGGCCGGCGCGAGCGCGATGTCCTCGCACTGCACGCCCGGGGCCTTGTACCCGAGGTTGTGCAGCCGGGCGGTGGCGTCGGGCAGCGGGTAGAACTCCCACGTGAGCCCCAGCGCGACGGCAACGGCGAGGAAACCCCAGATGAGTTTAACCGGCAGCTTCATAAACGGTGCGCCTTTGCGCCCCCTGGTAGAAAAAGCAGGCCATTCCGAGCGCGATGGAGACGCGTAGGCCGTTGACCAGGAGCGGGCCGAGCGAGTTCAGCAGCCATCCGAGCACCGGCATCCAGCTCAAGGCGCCGCCCACCCAGACGCCGCGGCCCGCCTGCTGCGGACGCGAGGGGAAAAACGAGGCCAGGGCGGTGGCTAAGCCGGCATTCTTGAAGAAATTCACGTCGAGCACCACCCCCGCCAGCGAGAGCGAGAGGGCGACGCAGAGCCAGCGCTGGCTTGGACGCCCGTTGCCGCCCGCCACGGCGAGTCCGAGCGGCACAAGCCACACGATGAACGCGGCCGCGCCCAAGTGGTCGAACGGCGAGTGCAGCCATGCCGCGGCCACGTCGCGCGCCTGCCAGGCCACGTCGAGGCAGACGGCCCCGGCGGCCACCTTCAGTTGGCGGTCGGCGGTCATGCCCGCCGCCGTTTCGTTTCATCCGCCGCGAGCGCCCGAAAGAGGGGAAGGGAGAGAAAGAACATCAGGCACAGCACGATCCAGCCGCCAAATTCATGGAACCACCCCATGGCGAATTCCGCGCCCATCGAGAGCCCGGTGAGGCCGAGCATCACGATGCGCAGCGTATTCGAAAGCCACGCCAGCGGCGCCAGGCACGCCAGGGCGATCCAGAAACGCCGGCCCGCCGGCACCTTGAGATAGACCAGCGCGAACCCGGCGACCAGCATCGCCTGGAGCACATTCATGCCCGCGCAGCCGGGCTCCACGGAGAGCGGGAGGTCGCGGACGAGCAGGAGCGTGCCCTGCCGCTGAACGTGGAAGCCGAGCGTGGAAAAGACGCCCTCCGCGGCCGCGGCGCCCGAGAACCGGAACCACCAGCCGATCGCCTGGCCGTCGAGGGCGATCCACGGAAAGCCGAGGAACGGCAGCAGGATGAGCCGCAGGGAGTAGCCGGTCGCGAACAGCTTCAGGAAGACGAAGAGGGCCACGCACCACGCCGCGGCCAGCAGGCTCGTCACGTCGAGGAGCACCCCCGCCAGAGCGAACGCCAACGCGCCGCCGAGCGCCGTCGAGGCCAGCGGGCCGCGCGTCTCCCGCCACTTCCAGGGCCGGCCGAGCCAGACAGTACAAGGGGAGCGCCACGAAGACTGGCAGGGTCTCGTCCGCCGTCGAGTATCCACGAGCGGTCGCGCAGCCACACGAAGGCCGCAAAGAGGGCCAGCCCGGCGATCCCGAGGGATCGCGAGTTCCTTAGCCGCCCATCAGGAAACGGAGATGGCATGCTGGCACGAAAAAGCATTTCACATGCCGGGGGGCACATGAGTTGCTACCCCTGTCCGGGGGAATGGCAATGCAACTGTCATGCTTATGCAGAACAAATTGATCCCCGTTGCGGTTTTCCTGGAAGAAGGGGTCGCGCCCGCTGCGCTGCAGAAGCTCGGGTTCCATTCGCAGACTTTCAACCCGGGCAATCTTCGCGAGATCGACCCCGCCACCACCCACTGGGTCTATTTCCTGCCCGCTTCCCTCATGCAGACGCCGGCCTGGAACGGCCTCCGGGTCCGCCTCGCACAATCCCGGCGCTGGTATGTCGTTTTCGGCGACTCGCGTTCCTCCTCCGGGGTCGTCCAGGCGATCCGCGACGGGGCGTCCGACTATATATATATGGACGAGGGGCCCGCGCGCTGGCTCGAGTCCGCCGAGAAAGCCGCCCAGTCCCAGGAGCTATGGCTGCAGCTCTACGGGCCGCGCTCGGATGCCGAGTCGCAGTTGATGGTCGGTAAATCCGCCGCGATCCGCTCGCTGCTCCGCACGGTGGAACGGGTCGGCCCCACCGCGGCCAACGTCCTCATCACCGGTGAATCGGGCACCGGCAAGGAGCGGGTGGCAAACGCCCTGCACGCGACCTCGGGCCTCCGCGGGCCCTTCCTGCCGGTCAACTGCGCCGCCATCCCCCGCGAGCTCCTCGAAGCCGAGCTCTTCGGTTCGGAAAAGGGCGCGTTCACGGGCGCGCAGCAAACCCGGCCCGGCCTCGTCGAGCAGGCCGCGGGCGGCACCTTATTCCTCGATGAGATCGGCGAGCTCGACGCCTCGCTCCAGCCGAAGCTCCTCCGCTTCCTGGAGGAACGCCGGGCCCGGCGCGTCGGCGGCAAGACTGAATACACCATCGACGCGCGCATCCTCTGCGCGACCAATCGCGACCTCGAAGCCGAGATCGACCGCAACAAGTTCCGCGCCGACCTCTTCTTCCGCGTGTCGGAGATCGTCCTGAAGCTGCCCCCGCTGCGCAAGCACATCGAAGACCTGCCGCTGCTCGCCCTCCATTTCCTGAACGAGGCCAACGAGAAATTCGGCAAGAACTTCCTCTCCATCGAGCCGCTCCTTCTCACCGCGATGATGGAGCACCAGTGGCCGGGCAACGCGCGCGAGCTGCGCGGCGCCATCCAGCGCCTCGCCATCCTCAACGACGGCCCCATGCTCCTGCGCGAGTGGTGGGAGATGCCGCAACCGCCCGCCGCCGCCCGAGTTGCGGGCAACGGCTCGGCCGCGGCTCGCGGCGCCGCCGGCGCGGACGCAACGCAAACCGGCACCCTGAACCGCCGCCAGAGATGGCAGCGCGCCGGCGAGCTGCTGCGCGAGAGCGGCAACGACCAATGCTGGACGGCCGCCCAACTCGGCGTTCACCCCACCACCCTCTTCCGGTGGATCAAGTCGGGCAAAGTATGAAAATCCATTCCGAAAACGGGGCCGTGAAAATCCTCATCCTCCTCCCCTACGTGCCGTATCCGTGCAACCGCGGCACGTTCACCGCTCGTTCAATCTCGCCCGGCAGCTCGGGCTGCGCCACGAGGTCGACCTCTTCTGCCTGGATGACAACCATTCCGACGGAGCACCGCCCGGTCTTCGAGGAATTCGCGCGCCGCGTCTGCTTTCACCCCTTCCAGAACGCGCCGTGGCCGCGCCTGTTCCCCTCGCGGTTGTTGAACTCGACGCCGGCGACGATCCGCCACTGGTCGCAGCCGGACGTGGCCGAGGCGATCCACGGGTTCACGGCGGCAGGCGTTACGACATCGTCCATTTCTGCGACCTCGTCATCTGGCAATATGTCTCCTCGCTCCCGCGCGGCCCGCGCCGCGTCATGGATCGCAGCCGGGTGGACCTGCTTTTCCAGACCGAGGAACTGCATAACCTGAAGCTCGGCTTGAAGGAAAAGATGCTGCGGCGCGAGAACGTCTGGAAGCTCCAGCGGTACGAAAACGCGACCGCGGCGCAGCTCGATGCGACCGTCGTCTGCGGGCCGGACGACGAGACGTATCTCCGCCGCGAGGTCCCCGCCGCGGAGTCCATCAAAGTGCTCGCCAACGGCGTGGATGAAGCCTTCTTCCGGCGCGAGGATTTCCCGCCCACACCCGATCGCCGAGCCGACCATCCTCTTCTGCGGGGCGATGGATTACTCGCCGAACGTGAACGGCCTGGCCTGGTATTTCGAGCATTGCGACCCGCTGGTGCTGCAAAGCGTGCCGAACCGGCGGGTGCTCATCGTCGGCAAGAGCCCCCCGCCGCAGGTGGAGGCGCTATTCGGCGCATTCCCGGCGTCACCGTCACCGGCGGCGTGCCGGATGTGCGCCCGTACTACCAGCGCGCATGGGTGCAGATGGTGCCCCTCCTCATCGGGGGCGGCACGCGACTGAAGATCGTCGAATCGCTCGCCATCGGCACGCCGGTCGTCTCGACCACCATCGGCGCGCAGGGGCTCGCGCTCGAGCACGGCGAACACATCCTGCTCGGCGGACGACCCCGCCGATTTTTCGCCGCGAACTCGCGAAGATTCCTCCTGGACGCCCCGCTCCGGGCGCGGCTCGCGGAAGACCGGGCGCGAACGCGTCCTGGAACGCTACACGTGGACGAGGCTCGGCGGCGAACTTTCGCAGCTACTACCAGGAGCTCTGCGCGACCCATGAATAAACGCCCTTGAGCCGCGCATCTTCATCCTGCTGGGAATCCCGTTCCACGACGTGACGATGCAGGAGACGCTCGAATACATCGACGGGATGATCGAGCGCCGGAAGCCGGCGTATCTCGCGACGGCGAATCTCGATTTCACCGCGCAGGCGAGCCAGGACGTCGAGCTGCAGCGCATCCTCTTCGATGCGGAACTCGTCCTCTGCGACGGCACGCCCCTCGTCTGGGCCTCGCGCTGGCTCGGCGCGCCGCTGCGCGAACGCGTGGCCGGGTCCGACCTCATGCCATTCCTCTTCGCCCACGCGGCAGGAGAAGGGGCACCGGCTCTTCTTCCTCGGGGTCTTCGGAGGAAGTGCTCGCAGCCGCCGTCGCGAAGTGCGAGGAGCGCTACCCGGAGCTCAACCATCTGCGGCGCGTACTCGCCGCCGTACGCGAAGCTGCTCGAGATCGACGACGAGGAGATCGCGCGCCGCGTGCGCGAGGCGCAGCGCGGACATCCTCCTCGTGGCGATGGGCTGCCCGAAGCAGGAAAAATGGATCTACCGCCACTACCAGAACCTCGGCGTCCCCGCGACCATCGGCATCGGCGCGAGCCTCGATTTCATCGCCGGCAAATTCCGCCGCGCCCCGCGTCTGGATGCGGGTCTGCGGGCTCGAATGGGTCTTCCGCCTCATCCAGGAGCCGACCCGGCTCTTCAGCCGCTACTATTTCGACCTCATTTTCTTCGTCGACGCGCTGCGCAAACAGCGCCGGCTCCTGAAAAGCCACGGCGTCGCAGATGCTGCCTTCCGGCATCGCTGGAGCCGTGCGCGCTGGGCGGGTGTGGTCCGCTACCGTTGGGCGGGCCGGATCGATGCGGCTGCCGTCGAGGCGAACAGCGTGGAGGCGGCGGCGCCGGCCCCGGGCAGGCCGAACGTCGTGATCGACTGCTCGGAGGTCACGCTTCATCGACAGCACCGGCCTCGGGCCTCTTCATCCGCGAGCTTCCGCCGCTGCAAACAGGAGGGCGGCGCGTTCGTCGTCTTCGCCCCGAGCCAAGCGGTCGCGAAGATGCTTACGGTCATGCGCCTGGACCGCCTCATCCCCATCGCGAAAAACGAGGAGGAAATCCGCTCCGCTGCTCGCCCTCGGCGCGCCCGCCGCCCCGGAATCCTTCGCGGTGAAGGCGACCGACGAGAGCCTGACGCTGCCGCTGGCGGGGGAGATCACCGCGGCGACGGTGGAGACGTGCGAGGAATTCCTCCGGTCACTCTGGAGCCAGGCGAAGGACGCGAAAAAGCTGACGCTTGACCTCGGCAACGTCTCGTTCATCGACAGCTCGGGCCTCGGCTTCCTGATCAAAAGCGCTCAAGCTCGTCAAACAGCGCCCGGGCGCCACGCTCCTCATCGCGAACCCGTCCCCGAACGTGCGTAACGTCATCCAGTTGGCAAACCTCGAGCGCGTTACTGGGGGTCGCCGCCTCGCCATGATCCGCGTCGCCCTATCGACTTCGGTCATCCAGCGCGGGAAGTCAGGCGTGGGGAGTTACGTCTTCGGCCTCCTCGAAGGCTTGCGCAAGATAAACGCCCCCATCGACCTCTCCCTCATCGGCCTCGCGGAAGACAAGCCGCTCTTCGCCCGCTGGCTCGACCGCTGCCGGTGGATCGCCGTGGAAGAGGGCTTCCGCCCCGCGGTGCGCGACATCCTCTGGCACGCGACGAAACTCCGCGGCGTGCTGCGGCGCGAGAAGATCGACGTCCTGCACATCCCCAGCTACCGACGCATCGTTGCGAAGCCGCCCGTGCCCCAGGTGGTGACGATCCACGATTGCGCGGCGTTCGCGGTTCGCGGGAAGTACGACCTCGCGCGAACGATCTATGGCAAATACGTGGTGCGCGGCCTCGCCCGGCAGGCGGACGTGGTGAGCACCGTGAGCCACGCGACCTCGCGCGACGTGCAGCATTATTTCGGACTGAAGGACGACGGCCGTCCACGTCATCTGGAACGGGATCGACCACGAGGCATTCCGCCCCCAGCCTCCGGACGAAACCGCCGCGGCGATGGAACGCCTCGGCCAGCGCCACCCCTACTTCATCTACCTCGCCCGGCTCGAACATCCCGGCAAAAATCACGTCCGGCTCATCCAGGCTTTCGAGCAATTCTGCGCGCGCAATCCCGGGCTGACCCACGAGCTGCTCCTGGGCGGCGCGGACTGGCACGGCGCGGAGGTCATCCACCAGCGGGTCGCCGCATCGGCGCTGAAGGGGCGCATCCGCGAGATCGGCTTCGTGCCAAAGACCGACCTGCCGCACTGGTATGCGGGCGCGACGGCCATGGTTTACCCCTCGCTCTTCGAGGGCTTTGGGCTGCCGCCCATCGAGGCGATGGCGTGCGGATGCCCGGTCATCAGCTCCGCCGCCGGCTCGCTCGGGGAAGTCGTCGGCGACGCGGCCCGCATCATCGATCCATTGGAGCCGGAGACGATCGCCAAGCCATGGAAAGCATCGCGCTCGACCCCGGGAGGGCGGCGGCCTGGAGGAGCGAAGGGCTCGCGCACGCCGGGCGATTCACATGGGAACGCGCGGCGACCGCCATGTGCCGTCTCTACACCCAGGCGGGAGGGAGACGGATGAACGCCGCCGAGCCCATCGCCACCAACGGCGCGGTGTCGCCCGCGTCGGAAGCCGAAGCCGAGAGCAGCCTGCCGCTCGACCCGATGCGCCTCCTGGGGGGCATCTGGAAGCGCAAGCTTTGGATTCTCATCGCACTGGCGGCAGGCACCGCACTCGGCTTCCTCTTTGGGGAATGGAAGGCCAGGACGCGTTACCTCGCCTCCGTGCAGCTCATCAAAAAAGAACTTCCCTCCGCGTTCCGCGTCGGCGAGGTGGGCGAAGCGTTCCGGCCCCACGAGATGTCCGGCGGCACCCTGGTAGGCGCAGCCAGCTCCGCGGGGGTGTTGCAGCGGGTCGCGGCCCGCACGGGCATCCCGGAGGGCGAGCTTGAACACCGGGCGGAGGTCGCGGAGCAGACCAAGACGGACTTCGTGATGCTGACGATCTCCGGCTACGACGACGCGTACGAGACGGCGCGGCTGGCGAACATCTGGGCCAAAGAGGTGGTGGACTTCACGCGCGACCTGCAAAGCGGCGAGAGCCATGAGATGCGCGTCTTCCTTCAAACCCAGGTCGATTCCATGGATTCCGAACTGCGCAAGGTGAACGACCAGATCCTCGATTTCACCCGGCGCGAGGATCTCGTGGATGCTGACAAGCAGATCACCGAGTACCTGCGGGCCTTGAGCGAGATCGACCTCAAATACGAGACGGCCCGGATCGAGCTCGACACGATCGCTTTCAAGATCAAGGGCGTCGAGACCGAACTGCGGCGCCAGAGCCCGCTCGCCGAGAAATTGCGGGCCGCGCAGGCCGAGCTCGAGGAACTCCGCGCCCAATACACCGACAAGAATCCCATCGTCCTCGAGAAGATGGAAAAGGTGAAGGCGTTCGAGGCCCAGATGGACGCGGCGGCGGCGAACAAGGGCGCCGACCCCTCGACCTACGCCGGGACGTTCCTCGGCAACACGCTGTATCTCGACCTCATCCAGTACCAGAACGAACAGAAGGCGCTGAACCAGGAGATGGAGGCCTACGACCGGCTGCGCACCCTCCAGCGGACGAAGCTCAATTCCGTGCCGGAAAAGGCCGCCGAGTTCGCCCAGCTCGGGCTGAAACGGCAGTCGCTCCAGACCGCGCGCGGGCTGCTGTACAGCCGCTTGCGCGAGGCGCAGCTCTTCGAGGAGAGCGCGCCCGGCTATTACCGCATCTTCACGCTGGCGAGCGCTGGGACGGTCGTGAAAAAGGCGAAGCTCATCAAGACCGTGGCGTTCGCGGCCGGCGGCGGCATCACCTTCGGAGGCCTGGCCTTCGCGATGGCGCTCCTCTTCGAATTGATCGACCCGAAGCTGCGCACCGGCTGGGAGGCGGGCAAGGCGATGCGCGCGCCTCTCCTCGCGTCCATCCCGAAGAACGGCGAAGGGGTGACGCTCGGCTCCGACCTCTGGTCGCGCTGGATCGGTTCCGGCAACGGCGGCGCCCAGCCGCGCATCGTCTGGTCACCGAGCCCGGGCAACGGCGAGGAACGTTTCTGGAGCCTGCTCTTCGAGAGGGCCTCCACGCTGCTCCCTTCGCTCCTGGTCGTCGATTGCGGCTCGGTGCCGCTCCCGGCGACGACTTGGGAGAGGGTTCACATCGAAAGGATTCCGACCGAGAACTTCTCCATCGCGGATGCGCACGAACTCGGCTCCGAACTGCAGGAGACCTGCAAACTCGGCGGCCACGTCTGGATCCGCCTGGCGGGTCCCGTCCACGAGCCGCTCACGACCATCGGGCGCTGCGGCATGCCCGCCCTGGTGGTGGTGCCTTTGAACGAAGCCGACACGGAGTTCTGGAAAAAACAGGGCGACCTGCTGACCAAGACCGTCGGACGGCCCGCGGGAGTCGTCACCGTCGGCGAACTGCCTTGGCACAAACGCAAATGAAAAAGCAGCTCCAAGTCCTCGCGTTTCTCCTCGCCGCGCCCTTTTGCCACGCGCAATCCGACGCCGACCAGGCCATCGCGCGCCCGCACCTCCTCGCGGAAAAACTCCTGCACGCCGCGCGGGAGCGGGCCGACGCAGCCCCGGCCATTCCAGCACCGCCCGCAGTCGCCGCGCCCCCGCTCGAGGAGGAAAGGCCGCTTCCGGCCGCCGCGCCTTCGCCGGCCCCCGCGCGCAAGGACGGCACCTGGCACGACCGCTACATTCTCGGCCCCGAGGACATCCTGAACCTCTCGCTCTACGGGCACCCGGAGCAGGACCGGAATGATGTCTTCATCCAGCCGGACGGGACTATCAGCTTTCTCCAGGCCCAGAATGTGAAGGCCGCCGGGCTCACCATCGACGAGCTGCGGACGGAGATCGAAGGCAAACTCACCGATTTCTACAAGCTGCCCCGAATGATGATCTCGGCGGTGGAACTGCGGAGCAAACGCTATTTCCTCATGGGCAAGATCATCGACAAGGGCGCTTTCCCGATGGATCGGCCCATCACGATCCTCGAAGCCGTCGCGCGGGCGCGCGGCATCGAGACGGGCCTGTTCGAGCAGAACACCGTCGAGCTCGCGGATATGGAACGCAGCTTCATCGTCCGCGGCGGCAAACATCTCCCGGTCGATTTCCACAAGCTCTTCCTCGAGGGCGACATGAGCCAGAACATCCAGATCGAGCCGGGCGATTACCTCTACTTCCCGTCCGCCAACACGAACGAGGTCTTCGTGCTCGGCGAGGTGAACTCGCCCAACGCGCAGGGCTTCACCCCGAACCTCACGGTGCTCGGCGCCATCACCCAGCGCGACGGGTTCTCCAGCGCCGCCTACCGCGAGAAGGTGCTCGTGGTGCGCGGCTCGCTCACGCACCCGCAGCTCTTCGTGGTGAATACCAACGACATCCTCAAGGGCCGCAAACCCGATTTCCCGCTGCAGCCGAAGGACATCGTTTACGTCAGCGGCCGGCCCTGGAAATACGCCGAGGACCTGGGGGACATCGCCGTGAGCGCCTTCGTCCAGACGGCGGTGACGACGTGGACGGGCGAGAGCTTCGGGCCGTTCATCAAACACGCCCTCCTGCCGAAAGTGAGGGTGGAATGAGGCCGGGCCGCCGCTTTCCGTGCCTGCTCCTCCTGGCTCTCGCCACGGCGTGCGCGCCCATGGGCAGGAAGTTCGATCCCCGGGCGAAAGCGGGGAAGAACGGCGCGGCTCCGGCGGCGTTCGCGCAGGCTGGCGCGGAGGATCACCCCCCGGTCGAGGATCTCCAGCCGCCGAAGGGCGAATTCCGGCTCGGGGTCAGCGACCGGGTCGAGATCGAGCTCATGAACGCCGCGAACGCCCGGCAGGTCTGCAAGATCATGCCCGACGGGATGCTCTACTACCTCATGCTTCACGGCATCAAGGCCGAGGGGCTCACGCTCCCCGAGCTGAAAAGCCAGCTCCAGGCCGCGCTCGCCGAGCTGTATCGCAAGCCGCAGGTCACCGTCATCCTGCGCGAAGTCTCCAGCCAGCGCGTCTGGGTGCTCGGCCGCGTCAACACCTCCGGGCTCTACCCCCTCTCCGGCCCGATGACCGTGCTCGAAGCCATTTCGCGTGCGGGCGGCCTCTTCACCTCCGGCTTCTCCGGCACCACCGAGGAGCTGGCCGACCTCCACCACAGTTTCCTCGTGCGCGACGGCCAGTTCGTGCCGGTCGATTTCTATAAGTTGCTGCGCGACGGCGACGCCTCGCAGAACATCTATCTCAAGAACGGCGATTACATCTACCTCCCCTCGGCGCTCTCCAACGAGGTTTACGTCCTGGGCGCGGTGCATAATCCGAAAGCCGTCGGGTTCACCGACCAGGTGACGGTCGTCAGTGCTGTCGCGTCGGCCAAGGGCGTCCTGCCGACGGCGTTCTCGCAGCGCGTCGTCATCATCCGCGGCTCGCTGACGAAGCCGTTGGTGGCGACTGTGAACCTCAACGAGATCATGCACGGGAAGGCCACCGACGTCATCCTCCAACCCCGCGACATCGTCTGGGTTCCGAGCAGCCCCTGGAGCCGCATGAACGATTACACGAAGCTCATCGTCAACACCTTCGTGCGCACCATCGCCGCCAACGAGGGAGGCCGCGCGGCCTCCGAGCAATCCCAGCCCGTCCAGTCCGCGGTGCCGCTGAACACGGTCTCCACTTCGACCGTCGCGCCGGTTTCCTCAACCCCCGCCTCCTCCGCGGGCCTCGGTCAATGAAACGCCTTCCTTTAACTACTGCACCCTCTAATCGCCGCACCTCTGCGTGCGGCGAAAATCCGATCCGGGCGGCGTCAGTTGTACCAGCGCCACCAGCGCTCGTAGGTCTTCTCGATTTGTCCGAGGTCCGCGTTTCGCCCGAGGCCGAGGCATTCGCCGGCCAGGGCGGTGTCCGGCTCGGCGGCCAGCACGCACACGAGCGCCCGCTGCAAGGCCGCGCGCGGGTAATCGAACGCCCCGGGCAGGGCGCTGCCGCGCTTCACCTTGTCCCGCAGATGCAACGCGAGATTCCTCCACGGCCGCTTCCGTGGGAAAAGCCGCCCAGGGTGCCGCGCATACGCCGCCGCCGTTCCGAACTCAGACCCGAGCCGCTGGGATTCCACCCAGAGGAAGGTGCTCATCCATACGCGCGAGAGCTCTTCCTGGGCGTCTTCCAGGTCCGCGGGCGGGGGACGCAGATGCCTCGGGTGCAGCTTGAAGCGGACCCCTGCCGTGTGCCATCCCACAAGGGTCGCCCACCCGGGCGGCGTGGGACCGCCCGCCTCGGCGAGCCGCTTCTCCCGCGTGACGCAGGAGAAATGGTATCGGCCCTGGAAGGCGAGCACGGCGTCCGCAAGGGCCAGGCGCACCTTGGCGTGGTTGCGCTCGATGAAGCCATCCCCGACCCGGACGCTCCCCGCCTTCAAGGCCGCCCACGAAAAGAAGAGCCCGGTGCCGCGGTTGAACAACAGCCGCGCCGCTTCGTGCCCGGGGATGAGCGCGGGCTTGCGCAGCCGTTCGGGCAGCGACTCGATGAACCCGGCCTCCGCGTGAACGACCCGGTGCCGCGCCAGCAGGTCATAATAGAACATGGACGGCTCCGCGGTGCGGAAAGCCCCTTCCCGAAGAATCTTGAACTCGACCTCGATGCCGAGCCGGGCATCCCCTTCATGCGACTGCCGGGCGCACCATTCTTCGATTGGCCCCGCCGGAACGCCGTCCCCGGCGATGAGGTAGAACTCCAGGTCGTTATAGAGCCGCGGAGCCGCATCCTCCGCCTCGCGGAAGATGCCCCCCTCGCCCCGGCCATAACCGCCCGCCAGCAGCAACGCGCGGACACCGGGCTGGAAAGCCTGCTTCCTGAAATCTTCGGCGAGCGCGGCGAGGAACCCGTCCAGCAGCGCGCTCAGACCGGGCTCTTCGTCGGGAAAATACAAAGCGCCGGGCGTTCGCCCTTTTTTCTAGGCCTCGATCTCGAAAATGCGGTGCAGCCGCAGGAGCTCGATGACGGCCTGCACGGGCGCCTTGACGTGCTGGAGCTTCACCCCGGGGTTCGGCATGGGCAGGCGTTTGTAGAGGCTGAGCAGCGCGCCGACGCCGGAGCTGTCGATGAACTCGACCTGCGAGAGATCGGCGCTGACGCTCGTAATGCCAGGCTTCCAGATCGCTTCGATGGTCTTCTTGAAATCCGGGGCGGAAGCGGCATCCAGGCGGGGAACGTTGATTGCGAGGCAGAGCTCCGCGCCGTCCACTCTGGCTTCGAGGGTTTTCATGTTCAACCTACAATAGAATCGGAGGCGGCGAATGCAAAGTCCTAACCTGGCGCTCCGGCTGTTATTCGTTCACCAATGCTTCGGCAGCCTGGGCGGCGCGGAGGCGAACGCATTCATCACCGCGACCGAGATGAAGAAACGCGGGCATGAGGTCGCGCTGCTCACCCAGAAAGGGACGGGCAAGAACGAGGAGGCTTGGCGGGAACTCTTCAGCGGAGGGTTCTTCCTTCTTGACCAGATCGAGGACGCCCTCGATGTCTTCCGGCCCGGCGTCGTTTACATGCACAAGTGGGAGGACCTCCCCTCAATCCGCCACCTTCTGGAGAGCGCGCCTCCCATCATCCGCATGGTGCATGACCACGATGTTTACTGCCTGCGCAGTTACAAATACAACGTCTTCACCCGGCGCATCTGCACGCGCCCGGCGAGCGGTTACTGCGTCTTCCCGTGCCTCGCGCCGATCAAGCGCAACCGGGACGGCGGTTTCCCCTTCAAGTGGGCGAGCTATTCGAAAAAGCTGGAGGAACTCGCCCTGAACCGGCGTTTCTACAAGCACCTCGTGGTGACGAACTACATGAAGAACGAGCTCGTCATCAACGGCTTCCCGCCGGACCGCATCGAGATTTTCCCACCTGTGCCCCGCCCGGGCGACGCCCTCCGCAGCAAGTTTTCGGAGCGGAACCTGCTCCTCTACGCGGGCCAGCTCATCCGCGGCAAGGGGGTGGACGTGCTGCTCGAGGCCCTCGCAAAGGTGCGCACCCCGTTCGAAGCCGTCATCCTCGGCGATGGCAACCAGCGCGCGGAGTGCGAGCAGATCGCCGCGCGGCTCGGCCTCGGGAGCCGCGTGGCCTTCAAGGGATTCATCCCGCAGGCCGAGTTGAAGGGGTATTACCAGGACACCTCCGCGGTCTTGATCTCCTCGCTCTGGCCGGAGCCCATAGCCACCATCGGCCTCGAGGTCATGCGCTACGCCCTCCCGGTCATCGCTTTCGACGCGGGCGGCATCAAGGACTGGCTGCATAACGGCGAGAACGGCTACCTCGTCCCGTGGATGGATACCGGCGCCTACGCGGCGCGCATCGACGAACTCCTCCAGGACAAGGCGAAGGCCAGGCGCATGGGCGAACGCGGCCTGGAGATCGTCTCGCGCGACTACGACTTCGACGAATACCTGGAACGGCTGGAGAAACTTTTTTCCAGTGTGGCGCAGGAACCGCTCTATCGGCTCTAGTGATGATCCCGGGGGAAATACGGATTATCGGCATCGCCGGCGGGAGCGGCTCGGGGAAGACCCGGCTGGCAAATCATCTCTTCCGGGCGCTCCGGGGCCGCGCCGCGCTCCTCTCCCACGACTGGTATTACCGCGACCGGGCGGGGATGCCGGAGGTGCTGCGGCGGAAGGTGAATTTCGACCATCCGAACGCCCTGGAGACGCGCATCCTCGTGAAACACTTGCAGGCCCTCGCAGGGCGGCTGGAAGTCTCCACTCCGCGCTACGACTACGCTACGAGCAGTCGTTTGAAGGAGACCGTGCCCGTCGCCGGCGCGGACATCGTGTTGATCGAGGGGCTCTTCATCCTCCACGAGGAACGGCTCCGGCGGCTGCTGGACCTCTCCGTCTTTGTCGATGTGCCCGCGGATGTCCGCCTCGCGCGCCGCATCCGCCGGGACGTGATCGACCGCGGCATCCCGGTGGAGGAAACGCTGCGCCTCTACGAACGTTTCGTGCGTCCGATGCACGAGCGCTATGTCCAACCGTCTGCCCGGCACGCGACCCACGTCTGGAAACCGCTGGAGGACAGGACGTTCCCCGCCCGCTTCAGCGACGAACTCCGGGGGATGCTCTCGTGAACACGGAAAAGAACCTCATGGACGAGGCCGTGGCCGAATATTGGCACAAGGCCGGCACCGCGCGCGGCCGGTTCTGGATCACCGTCCGGCTCTGGATGAAGCGCCAGCTCTGGCGTATCGTCATCGGCAGTTCGATGTTCCTCAAACGAACCCTCGACGTGGTCGCCGCCCTCCTCGTGCTCGCCGCGGCCTCGCCCGTCCTCCTGCTCACCATGCTATTCATCAAGCTCGAGGACCGCGGCCCGCTCTTCTTCAAACAGACCCGGGTCGGCCTGCGCGGGAGGACGTTTGGCATGTGGAAATTCCGCTCGATGGTGCTGAATGCCGACGCGATAAAGGACCAGCTTCTCGCCCAGAACGAAATGAAAGGCGGCGTCACCTTCAAGATGAAGGACGACCCGCGCATCACCAGGACCGGCAAGTGGATCCGCAAATTTTCCATCGACGAGATGCCGCAGATCATCAACGTCCTCCAGGGCGAGATGTCCCTCGTCGGGCCGCGACCGCCCGTGCCCCGGGAGGTGGCCGAATACACCGTGGAGGATCGGCAGCGGCTCCTCGTCAAACCGGGCCTCACCTGTTTCTGGCAGGTCGGAGGCCGCAGCAATATCGACTTCGCCGGGCAGGTGCGGCTGGATGTCGCCTACATCCGCTCGGAGAGCATCTGGCTCGACTTCAAACTGCTCCTGCAGACCATCCCCGCCGTCCTCTTTGGCAAAGGAGCCTATTGAAGAAGCTCTCCCTCCTCGCCCCCGACTTCGCCGCGCTCGACTCGATCTGGCGCAACGCCCTCCCTTTTGCCCTGTGGCCCGTCGGCTCGCAGACCCTCCTGGGCCATTGGATGGATGAATCCGTCCGCCTCGGCGCGGAGAGCGTCGTCGTCTATGCCGCGGATCGTCCCGGGGAAATCCGCCACTTCCTGGAGGGCGGCAACTACTGGAGCAAACAGGTCGAGATCATTCCCTTGAAGAACGACGAGGCCGCGCCGGAGGGCGTCATCCGTATGGATCGGCTCCCGGGCCAGCCGGCGGGCGAGTTCCTGCCGGAATCCCCCGTGGCGCTCCTCTCAAACTGGCTTGGCCTCCAGAACGCCTGGCTCGCGCGCCGCGGCGAGAGCGCTTCCCATGCCGCGAACGCCGTCAGCGTGGACGTCGAGCAGGTCCCTTCCGGCTGGGTCGGCCCCCTGGCGCGCATCCATCCCGGGGCGAAACTCGTCCCGCCGTTCTGGATCGGCGCGCGGGCGGAGATCGGCGCCGAGTGCGAGATCGGGCCGAACGCGCTCATCGGCGCGGGCAGCGTCATCGACCGGCACGTGGCGGTGCAGAATGCCGTCGTGCTGCCGGATACCTACCTCGGCCAGAACACCTCCCTCCGCGGCGCCATCGCCCAAGGCGGCGTCTTCGTCGATGTCCGGCACGCCTGCCGGATCGACATCCGCGAGAGCTTCATCATGGCGCCCGTCTCGACCCACCGCCAGTCTTCGTCCTTCACCGAACGGGCCGGTGCGCTCGCCGCGTGGCTCGTCCTCGCGCCGCTCGCCAGGCTCTGGCCGGGCCAGACGTGGGAACAGCACGAGATCGTCAACCACAAGGGCGACATCGTCTGCCTCAAGACGGGCGGCGCGGGGCCGCTCCTCCTGCGCCGCTGGCCGTGGCTGAAGGAGGTCGTGGCCGGCAACCTGCGCTGGTTCGGCATCCTCCCGAGGAATTCGTGCGACTGGGATCATCTCCCGCCCGAGACCGCCGAGCGGCTGAAGAGCAGCCCCCCCGGCCTCTTTTCGTGGGCCGATCTTCAAGGCTGCCACGACCCCTCTTCCCCGGACGAATGGGTGCACGCCGCTTACCAGGTCCTCCAGAAGGATGACACCGTCACCCGCATCCTTCGCGGCAAGATCGCCCACCTGGCGCGCCTGAACCCGCCCGCAACCGCAGGACGATGAGCGGCCTCCGCTACGAGGAATTCGCCGAGTGTCGCATCCCGCCCGATCTCGGCGACATCCGCGGCGCGTTGGAAAAGATCGGCGCGTATTTCCGCAGCCGGGGTCTGCGCCCGCTCGCCTGGAGCGAGGTGGAGCTGGCCGTCGCGGAAGCGATCAATAACGCCATCGAGCACGGCTGCGAGGGCAAGTCCGGCGCGGACGTGCTCATCCGCTGGAGCTGGCACGAGGAGACGCTCCGCATCGAGATCACCGATCCCGGCGACTTCGCGCCCAAGCCCGGCGCCGACGAGCTTCCGGACGACCTCCTCGCCGAGGGCGGCCGCGGCCATTTCCTAATGATGAAGCTGATGGACTGCGTGACCCACACGAACACCGCCGGGGGCCACACCGTCCGCCTCGAAAAAAAAGCGGGCCCGCCGACGTGGAGCCCGGGCCAGGCCGCGGAGATGGAGGCGACCATCGAGTCGATGGCCGAAGACCTCAGCCGCAGTTATCGAGGACCTCTCCGCGCTCTTCCGCTTCGCCGAGGAACTGGCCACGACCACCTCCCTGCCCGAGTTCCTCGACCGCTCCCTCACCCGGCTCGTGACGCTGGTGGCCGGCCACGCGGCCTACGCCCGCTTTGCCTCCCGGAACGGGAACCACCTCGACCTGCTCCGGCCCCCGCCCACCGAACTCGAATGGGTCAAGACACGGCTCGACACCGGGTACGACGGGATCGAGGCGAACGCCTTCAAGCGCGGCTCGCCCATGACCATCGAGAATTGCGCGAAGCTTCCCGAGGAGGATCCGCTCCACAGGTATTCCGGCGGGGCCTTCGTCTGCCCGATCTTCTTCCGCTCCAAAGTCCTGGGCTGCCTCCTCGTCACGCGCCCGCCGGGCAACGGCTATTTCTCCGCGGGCGAGCTCGGCCTCATCCGCGTCGTCGCGGATTTCCTCGGGATCGTCTGGACGACCAATCTCCTCCAGGAACAACGCCAGGTCCAGCAGCGGGCCCTCCGCGAACTGGAGATCGCGTCCGCCATCCAGCAATCCCTCCTTCCCCGCGAATTTCCCGATAACGAGAATTACCGGCTCTTCGGTGTGTGCCAGAGCGCGCAGCAGGTCGGCGGCGACTACTTCGACGCGCTGGCCCTGCCCGGCGGGGGCATCCTGCTCGTGATCGCCGATGTCATGGGCAAGGGCGTCCCGGCCGCGCTGCTCGCGACGATCCTTCGCACCGCCATCCACGCCCGGCTCGAAATGGCGCCGCAACCGGGCCGGCTCCTTACGGACGTGAACCGGCAGATCGCATCCGATCTCTCGCATCTCGACATGTTCATCACGGCGCAGGTCGCGTTCCTGTCGCTCTCCGGGAACACTCTTTGGATCGCCAATGCCGGCCACTGCCCGCCCCTGCTCTGCAAGACGGGCCGCACCGGGGTGCAGCAGTTGAAGGGCGACGGACTCCCGCTTGGGGTCATCGACGATTTCGAATACCAGGCCCAGAGTTACCCCATGGAGATCGGCGAACGCCTCATCTTCCTGACCGACGGCCTCTACGAAGTCGTGGACACCGGCGAACAGATGCTCGGGATCGACAAGCTCGTGGCCCAGATCGACGCGCTGGCCGGCGAGCCGCCCACGGATTTCTGCGCGAGCCTGCTGGAATTCGTCAAAAATTATTCCGGGCGCAAGCCGGCTTCCGACGACCGGACGCTCCTCACCCTCGAACGCCTGCGGTAAAGCCCCCATTATGGACAGAAAACGAATACTGGTTGTTGACGACGAACGCCACATGCAGCGGCTCCTGCAGTTCAACCTGGAGAAGACGGGCTGCATCGTCGAGACCGCCGGGAGCGGCGAAGCGGCGCTCGCCATCATGGGCGGGAAGACCGTTGACCTGCTCCTCATCGACCTCGTCATGCCGGGCATGGACGGCTTCGCCACCGTGAAGGAGCTCCGCAACCGCCCGAACGGTCAGGACATCCCCGTCATCATGCTAACCTCGCGCGGCCAGGTGGATACCCGCGAGCAGGCGAGCGGCCTGGGGATCTCGGCGTTCCTCACCAAGCCGTTCAGCCCCATCGAGCTCGTCGCGGAAGCCAGGAAGCTGCTCGGCCTGTAGATTTCCCCGCTGTGAAAACGGAGTCGCTCGACCTCTTCATCTTCGCGGATGCGCTCGGGTGGACCCTCGCGCGGGACCGGCGGTTCATGGAGGACCTGTTTCCATACCGGCAGCCGTGCGACACGCTCTTCGGCTACTCCTGCACGTGCGACCCGAGCATCCTCACGGGGTGCATCCCGGAAGAGCACGGGCACTTCTCCTTCTTCGTGAAGGCGGGTGAAAAGCCCGGGCCGTTTGAGTGGGCGCGGCGCCTGGGGTGGCTGCCGGAGGCGCTCGCGGGGCATCACCGCGTCCGGAACCGCGTGAGCCGCTGGACGGCGCGCGCCAACGCATATACCGGGTATTTCCAGCTCTACAGCGTCCCGTTTTCCAAGCTGCCCTGGCTCGATTACACCGAGAAACACGACATCTACGAGCCGGGCGGCATCCTGGGCGGGCAGGCCACCATCTTCGAACAGTGGAAAAAGTCCGGGCTGCCGTGGATGCGCTCGGACTGGCGCAAGAACGACGCGGCCAACGTCGCGCATCTCAAGGAGGAGCTGGGCAAAGGCCAGGTCCGGCTCGCATATCTCTTCACGTCCGGCCTGGACGCCACCATGCACGCCCACACCACCGCCGGCCCCGAGGTGGATGCCGCATTCGCCCGGTTCGAGAAGTGGCTGCGCGAAATCCACGAGATCGCCCAAAGCCGTTACGCTGCGGTACGCCTGCACCTCTTCAGCGACCACGGAATGACGAATACCCGGCAGACAAGCCGCATGATGCTGGACTTCGAAGAGCTCGGCCTGAGATATGGGCGCGACTACGTGGCGGTGTGGGATTCCACCATGGCCCGGCTCTGGTTCCCCGCGGCCGGCGCCGCCCGCGCGCGGGCCGAAGAATGGTTCCGCCTGCAAACCGTTGGACGCATCGTTTCCTGCAACGAGTTGAAAAATTGGGGCTGCCATTTCGCGGACGGCCGATACGGGGAGCTCATTTACCTCCTGGACAACGGCATCATCTTCGCCCCGTCCTTCATGAACCAGCGGCGCGTCCCCGCGATGCACGGCTTCGACCCGGCCGAACCCGACAGCGCCGCCTGCTGGCTCACCAACTACCCCTGCCCCAATCCCCCCCAGCGCCTCGAAAACATCTTCGCGGTCATGCAAAGCGCCGCCTACCCCCACCCCGCGCTGGCAGAAACCGCCCTCCCGGCCGCCTGACTTTTGCGAGCGGCGGTCTGCCGATCCCAACGAGGAGCAGACCTGGCGGCACGGCTACCGGGACTCGGCCAGCGTTGAAGCGCCCCTTACGCGGCGATCAGAAGCAGCGGGGCCGCTTTCCTGTCCGCGTTCGGGTGCGGATTACGGAGCGTCCGGGATCGGCTCGATCCACACGTTGCGGAATCGCACCACGCTGCTGTGCCCCTGTAGATAGAATAACATCTTATCCGGGTGCGCGGTGTAAACGGGTGCGGCCCCGCCGGTATTCCCGAGCAGCTTGAAGTGATCCTGCACAAGGATGCCGTTGAAATACACGGTGACCTCGCCCGGCCTCGAAACTTTGCCGTCCGCGCCGAAGATGGGGCGCTGGAAGGTGATGTCGTACGTCTGCCAGTGGCCCGACGGGCGGGACGCTTCCGCCAGCGGCGGACTCTGCCCATAGATGGCGCCGGCGATGCCGTCGGCGTACGTCTTGTTGTTCGTGTTGTCGAGGATCTGCACCTCGTAATGCGACATCAGATACACTCCGCTGTTCCCCGGCTCCTGGCCTTTGCCCTGCGGCGGATCGGGCGTCTGCCATTCGCAATGAAACTTGCACGAGCCGAACGCCTCCCTGGTGGTGAGGTTGCCGGTCTTGGGGACGGACTCCACGCAGCCGTCCCCGACTTTCCACGGGCTCGGCTGCCACTTGGAAAGATCCTTGCCGTCGAAGAGGATAATGGCGCCGGCCGGAGCTTTCGAGGACTCCGCCAGGTCCGTTTCGGGCTTGGGCTCGACCCGGGGCGGCCAGGGGCGGGCCATGTCGTTGATGAACCATTTGCCATCGGCGGTGCGCGGGCGGGGGCGCGGCGTCTTCGCGGCGGCGTGCAGCTCCTTCAGCTTCAGGTTGCGGAACTGGATGTGGTATCCCTCGCCCTCCAGGCCGAGATAGCCTTTCGCCTGGCCGCAGTCGGGAAGCTCGGCCGTGACGAAGCCGTTGACCCACAGGGTCAGCTTCGAGCCGCGCGCGGTCACCTCGAACGTATTCCATTCGCCGGCCGCCGTGACCCGGCTCGAGCCGTCGCCGACCTTGAATTTCTTCGTGCCCGACCCGTCGGGCGTGACGCCGAAGAAATAGCCGCCGCTGTTGCTCCCGACCTGCGCCTGGTGCCAGATCGCCCCATCCTGCGTGGTCCGGACGAAGACCCCGCTATTGTAACCCTTCGGCTTGTCGATCTTGGTGAAACAGAACTCGACGTGGAAAATGGCGTCGCCGACTTCGCGATCCAGCAGCAGCATGTCGTGCCCGCCATCGCCGTCGCACACGAGCTGGCCGTCTTCCACGTGCCACTGCTCCCGGCCGATCTTCGCGCCGGCCTTCATGGGAACGCGCACCCAGCCTTTGAGATCGGCGGGAGGAAGGATATCGGTCCAGCCCGCGGGATTGGTCTCGAGGGCGCTCTTCACCGGCTTCTCTTCGGCCGCGGCGGGCGTCGGAGAAGCGGGCGCGAGTGAGGGGCTCGATGAGGGGCTCGATGAGGCGCTGGGCGCGGGAGTAACGGCCGCTGCGGGCTTCGGCTCCACGTAGAAATCGCGCGCGAGCTCCATGGTGGTAATGATGTTGAGCGCCCACTGGGACGTGCCGGGAGTGTTGACGCTCTTGATCTCTTCCACGGGCTCCGCAACGTCCGAACCTTCCAGGAACGCGGGCTTTTCCGGGAAATTGTCATACGTATGCTTCTTCGCGTTCAGCCGGATATTGTCCCAGGCCTTATGCCCGAGCGCGGGGTCGTGCGCGACGCGCGCGGCGTAGGCGGTGACGCGCGCTCCGGTGATGCCGGGGCCACCCTTCGCCATGCGCGCCCAGGTATCCATCAACCGATTCCAGGAATGGGTGAACTCGGGGCAATCGAAGAGCTGCATCATCTCGTTGGCGATCTGGTCGCCGCCGAAGAGGACGACGAACTCGCCGGTCGGGAGGTTCGGGTCGGCCACGTCGGAGAGCTTCTTGGTCTTCAGGTCCAGCCCGAACGCCATGCGGGTGGCGAACCCGGTGGGCATGGAGCCGATGCTCCTCATCCCGGCCAGGACGTAGTCGCGGTACTTCGTGTTGCCGGTGCGTTCCCACTCGGTCATCCAGTTGCTCGCCATCGCCATCCAGTCCGGCCCGGTGCGGACGAGCACGGGGACATCCGGCCGCGGGACGGCCTTGCGCAGCGGGAGGGCGTGCGGCAGGTTCAAGTCCGCGGTGAGGGTCTCGCGCATGAGGTCGCCCGTGCGCTCGTCGGTCGTGAGGTAATAGAAGAAGCGCTTCAGGAAGGCCTCGCTGATGCGGAGCTCCTTCGCGCCGCAACCCCAATGGTTCACGTTATGCCGCGAACCAATGCCCGCGAAGCGCCCGATGTGGTAAACATCGACCTCGCTCGTGTTGCGCGTCATCGCCTCGGCGAGGTGGAAAGCGTCCGCGCCGCCGGAGCGCAGGAAGTTATACCAGAGCCACGCGTCGGCCATGAGCTCGGTGTTGTTCCACGCGTGCCCGCCGATGTCGTAGAGCCAACCGTGCCGCATGGAGCTGTACGTGCGCATGAAATCCCCGTAATCCCAGAATCCATACCAGCGCCTCCGGTCCACCTCTCCCTTGTAGAATTTCCACGCGCGCCCGAGCTCGTCCTCCATGGCCGCCTTGTCGGGCGTGGAGCTGTCCGGCAGGCTCCAGACGCCGAAGACGGGCACCGAATGGTAATACTCCGGCTTGCAGACGAGCAGGGGCGGATCGGCCGTCGTCTTCTCCAGCGCCAGCAGCTCCGTATTCGCCGGGGTCGCGGGCATGGCCCAGAGCGTGATCTCCGCCGTGTTCGCCACGCCGTACGGAGTGCCGAAACCCTCCTGGAAATCCTCATACGAGATCTTGCCGTCGTGCCCGATGGTGTCGTACCGGCGCAAATCCATCGCAGGGGCGTCCGGCGACCAAAGCCAGATTTTCAGTTCGCCCGCCGCGGACGAAGCCTTGTCGATCTCGAACGCGGCGGGATATTTCTGCCAGAAATGCCGGACGCCGACGGCGAGGCCGCCCGAGACATCGCCGAGGAAGACGAGGCCGCCCGCGCGGTTCCCGTTCATGGCGTGGAGCCAGGAGCTGGCAGGGCCGGTGCGCTTGTCGATGGAGAAGGAGTCGGGGGTGTTTTGATCCAGCCGGAAGCCGTCCCATACGGCGACGGTCCGGATTTGCGCGGCCGTCTTGTCGTCGAGCTGGCCGAGGTTTGGGATGCGCTTGCCTTCAAGCTGCGTGGTGTTCATCGCCACGGCGTCCTTCACGAGTTGCGAGCGGTACCCGGGCGCCATGAGGACGGGCTCGAACCAGAAGCCGTCGCCGTCCGTCGCGAAACGGACGTGGCGGTTCTGCAGTTCCTCGCGGAATGGCACGCTGAACGCGAGGCCGAGGCCGCGGATGAAGTCCTTTTTTTCATCCCCGTCGAAGACGAAAGAATGGACCATGCGCACGGAGGAAACGCCCGCGGTGAAGTATAGGCGCAGGGAGAACGGGAGCCACTCGCGCGAATCCCGCGTGCCCGCGTGCACGCCCTGTATGCGCACGACCGCCCGCACCGGCCCCGACTGCTCGACGGTGACGGCGGTGATGCGGCTGATGTATTCGTCCTCGCGGAGAACCCCCTTCGACTCGAGCCCGGAACGGTCTTCGCGGACGGCGATGAGGTGTCCGTCCCGGCCCACTTCGCGGCCGTCGATGGACAGGGACTTGATGAAGTTCGCGCCGCTCTTGGCGATGCGGCAACGGAGGCCTCCCGTGGAGACATCGACGAATTTCTTTTCGTCGTGAACCGTGACGGGCGACGCGGGAGCGGCCGGCGCGCCGGGGGAGACGGTGAACGGCCCGGCGAGTTTCGGGTCGGCGGCGATGGCGAGCCCGGACCATTTCACGGAGCCGTCCGGCCAAAAAGCGAGGGGCCAGGCCTGCGTCGGGACGGAACTGCCGGAGGTCTGCACTGTGAGCGGGCTCTCCTTTGGCAAGGCGCCTCGCGGCCACGGGACGCCCCAGCTCACCCCGACGGGCGCGAGCGGCGGGTGGGCATCCAGCCAGTCAACGGGCGCCGGGGCAGTTGGAGCCGCGTGGGCGCGCACAAGAAACAGGGTGAGTACGGGACAGGATCGCGAGGGGGGAGCGCTTCATGGGAAGTAAGTCTAGCGCCACCGAGACTTTTTTGGAAGAAGGACAGTTATGCTCCCTGCATCGGGGCGAGGGGAAGGGTTTGCATTGCGAGGCCGGGCAACCTATAACACGAGCGGACTATGACAGGCTTGGAACTATTCACACTCGTTCACGTCATCATCAGCCTGGTGGGCATCTTTTCCGGGTTCGTCGTCCTCTTCGGGCTCTTGACCGCGAAAAGGCTGGACGGCTGGACGGCGCTCTTCCTGGGACCACGGTCGCCACGAGCGTGAGCGGTTTCATGTTCCCGGTGCACCATTTCATGCCTTCGCACGCGGTCGGCATCGTGTCGCTGGCGGTGCTGGGCGTGGCCATCTATGCGCGGTATCCGCGCCGCCTCGCGGGGGGGTGGTTGAAGACATACGTCATCACCGCCGTGGTCGCGCTCTACCTGAATGTCTTTGTCGGCATCGTCCAATCCTTCGAGAAGGTGCCGGCGTTGAAGGCGCTGGCCCCGACCCAATCCGAGGGGCCCTTCAAGTTCACCCAACTCGGCGTGCTGGCCGTTTTCATCGCGCTGGGCGTCATCGCGGCGATGAAATTCATCCTCTCCCCGCCGGAAACCATCGCGCCGCGGCAATAAGGAAGCTGGGATGCCCGCAACGACGATGGAATCCACGGTCGCGGCGCTGCTCGTCCCCGGCAGGGGCATCCTCGCCGCGGACGAGAGCTTCCCGACCATCGAGAAGCGTTTCAAGGCGCTCGGCATCCCTTCCACGGAAGAGAACCGGCGCGCCTATCGCGAGATGCTGTTCACCACCCCGGGCGCGGACGAATTCATCAGCGGCGCGATCCTTTTCGATGAGACGATCCGCCAAAAAGACCGGGATGGCATCCCCTTCCCGGACGCCCTGGTGAGGCGCGGCATCGTCCCCGGCATAAAGGTGGATGGCGGGACGACGGCCCTGGCGCATTTCGGCGCGGAGAAGATCACCCAAGGCCTGGACGGCCTCCGCGAACGCCTTGCGGAATACCGGGAACTCGGGGCGCGTTTCACGAAATGGCGCGCGGTCATCACCATCGGCGAGCGGATGCCGACGCATACGTGCATCGGCGCGAACGCCGTCGTCCTGGCCCTCTTCGCGGCGTTGAGCCAGGAAGCGGGCCTCGTGCCCATCGTCGAGCCGGAGGTGTTGATGGACGGCGCCCACACGATCGCGCGGTGCGAGGAGGTCATCCAGGCCACGCTCGAGCGCGTCTTCGAGGCGCTGTCGGACCATCGGGTCGTCCTCGAACAGATGATCCTGAAGTCGGGCATGGTGCTCTCGGGCGAGGATTGCCCCGAGCAGGCCGGCATCGCGGAAGTGGCCGAAGCGACCCGGCGTTGCTTTTTGCGCACGGTGCCCGCGGCCGTGCCCGGGGTGGTGTTCCTCTCCGGCGGACAGGCCGACGAGATCGCCACGCAGAGGCTGAACGCCATCTGCGGCGCGGGCAGGACCCCGTGGAGGCTGACGTTCTCCTTCGGCCGCGCGCTCCAGACCGCCGCGATGGAGCAGTGGAAAGGCTCGCGGGAGAATCTCGTCGCCGCCCAGGCGGCTTTCCATCACAGCGCCGAAAGCAACAGTCTCGCCGTCGAGGGAAAATACTAGCCGGGGCCGGAACGAGCCATGGCAACGACGATCCTGACCCTCAACGGCGGCTCGTCCAGCATCAAGTTCGCGCTGTACGAAACGGGCGCGTCGCTCGAGCGAACGCTCCATGGGATGGTTGACCGCATCGGGAAGAGGGATGCTTCCCTCACCTCCGGCGGCAAACACGACACGCAGCGCATCGCCGGGGCGGATTACAAATCGGCGGCGGATTCGCTCCTGGACTGGCTCGAAAAACAGGAGGGCTTCGCCTCCGTCGGCGCCGTGGGGCACCGCGTCGTGCACGGCATGCGGCACATGGAGCCGGAGGTGGTGACGCCCCGGCTGGTGGAGGAATTGCACGGGATGGAGGCCTTCGATCCGGATCACCTGCCGGGCGAGCTGGAGCTCATCGGGGCGTGCGGCCGGCGGCGCCCAAAGCTTCCTCAGGTGGCCTGTTTCGACACGGCGTTCCACGCCACGATGCCCCCCGTCGCCAGGGCGCTCGCGATTCCGCGGCGTTACAGGGCCAAGGGAGTGGAGCGATACGGTTTCCACGGCCTTTCCTATGCCTACCTGGTGGAGGAACTGGCGCGCCGCGCCGGCCCCGAGGCCGCGCAGGGCCGCGTGATCCTCGCGCACCTGGGGAACGGCGCGAGCCTGGCCGCGGTGCGGGGCGGGAAGAGCATCGATACGAGCATGGGGTTTACGCCGACGGCCGGCCTGCCCATGGGCACACGCTCGGGCGACCTCGATCCCGGCGTGGCCGCTTACCTGGGGAGGAGCGAGCGGATGAGTCCCAAGGAATTTTATGACATGGCCAACCACGAGTCGGGCCTGCTCGGCGTCTCCGAGACCAGCTCCGACATGCGCGACCTGCTCGAGCGCGAAGCCGGGGACACCCGCGCGGCCGAAGCCGTGGCGCTCTTCTGCTACCAGGCGAAGAAGTGGATCGGCGTGTACGCCGCGGCCCTCGGCGGCCTTGACTCCCTGGTCTTCGCCGGAGGCATCGGCGAGAACGCCGCGCCGGTCCGGGCGCGCATCTGCGAAGGGCTCGGCTTCCTCGGGATCGAACTGGACGCTTCGCGCAACGCCGCCGGCGCGGACATCATCTCCGTGGACGACGGGCGCGTTGTCGTCCGCATCATCCGCACGGACGAGGAACTCATGATCGCGCGGTCGGTCTGCCGCATCCTCGGCCTCACCTGAAAGGACACATGGACACACCCACGCTCGCTCCCGAACAGCTCTCCCGCATCGACGCGTATTGGCGCGCCGCGAACTACCTCTCCGTCGGCCAGATTTACCTCTACGACAACCCGCTGCTGAAGCGGCCCCTGGCCATCGCGGATGTAAAACGCATGCTCCTGGGCCATTGGGGCACGACTCCCGGGCAGAACTTCATCTACGCGCACCTGAACCGGGTCATCAAAAAATATGACCTCGATATGATCTACGTCTCCGGCCCCGGGCATGGCGGGCCGGCGGTGGTGGCGAACACCTACCTCGAAGGCTCCTACAGCGAGGTTTACCCCGACATCAGCCGGGACGAGGCGGGGCTCCGGAAGCTCTTCATCCAGTTTTCCTTCCCGGGCGGAATCCCAAGCCACGCCTCGGCCGAGTGCCCGGGCTCGATCCACGAAGGGGGTGAACTCGGCTATTCGCTCAGCCATTCGTTCGGGGCGGTGTTTGATAATCCCAGCCTCGTTGTGGCCTGCGTCGTGGGCGACGGCGAAGCGGAGACCGGCCCGCTCGCGACCGCGTGGCACTCGAACAAGTTCCTCGACCCGGTGAACGACGGCGCGGTGCTCCCGATCCTCCACCTGAACGGCTATAAGATTTCGAACCCGACTCTCCTCGCCCGCATCACTCCCGAGGAACTGGACCAGCTCCTGCGCGGCTACGGGTGGACGCCGCTTTACGTCGAGGGCCACGAACCGGCGCTCATGCACGAGGCGATGGCCGCCGCGCTCGACCGGGCGGTGGAGCAGATCAAAAAAATCCAGAACGACGCGCGCGCCGCCGGCGTCTTCGAGCGGCCCCGGTGGCCGATGATCGTCCTCAAGTCGCCCAAAGGCTGGACGGGCCCGAAGGTGGTGGACGGCGTCCAGATCGAGGGAACCTTCCACGCGCACCAGGTGCCGCTCTCCGACCCCGCCACCCACCCCGAACATCTTCAGATGCTGGAGGCGTGGCTCCGCAGCTACCGGCCGGAGGAGCTCTTCGACGAGCAGGGCCGCCTGAAGCCGGAGCTGGCCGAGCTCGCGCCGGCGGGCAGGCGGCGCATGGGCGCGAACCCGCATGCCAACGGCGGCCTCCTGCTCCACGACCTGCGAATGCCGGATTTCCGCGCGTACGGGGAGGACGTGCCCGCTCCCGGCGCGCCAGGCATCGGAGACACGCACGTGCTCGGGCGCTTCCTGCGCGACGTGGTGAAGTGGAACGAGCAGCAACGGAACTTCCGGATCTTCGCCCCCGACGAGACGCTCTCCAACGGCCTGGAAGCCGTCCTCGAGGCGACCGACCGCCAGTGGGAAGCCGGCGCCGTGCCGAACGACGAGTCCCTCGCCCCGGCCGGCCGGGTGGTGGAGATGCTGAGCGAACACCAGTGCGAAGGGTGGCTGGAGGGTTACCTCCTCACGGGCCGGCACGGGCTTTTCAACTGCTACGAGGCGTTCATCCACATCATCGATTCGATGTTCAACCAGCATGCGAAATGGCTGAAGGTGACGCGGACGCTCCCCTGGCGGAGGCCACTTGCCTCCCTGAACTACCTACTGGCCTCGCACGTCTGGCGGCAGGATCACAACGGGTTCACGCACCAGGATCCCGGGTTTATCGACCACGTCATGAACAAGAAGGCCTCGGTCGTCCGCGTGTACCTGCCGCCGGATGCGAACTGCCTCCTCTCGGTCATGGATCACTGCCTGCGCAGCCGGCACTACGTGAACGTCGTCATCGCGGGCAAACACCCTTCGCCCCAGTGGTTGACGATGGAGGCCGCCGCCAGGCATTGCCAGGAGGGCATCGGCATCTGGGAATGGGCCGGCACCGACAAAGGGCTCGCGCCCGACGTGGTGATGGCGTGCTGCGGCGACGTGCCGACCCTGGAGACGCTCGCGGCGGTCTCCATCCTCCGCAAACGCCTGCCCGACCTAAAAATCCGCGTTGTGAACGTCGTTGACCTCATGAAGCTCCTACCCCAGACCGAGCACCCGCACGGGTTGAGCGACATGGACTTCGACGGCCTTTTCACCAAAGACAAGCCGGTCATATTCGCCTTCCACGCCTACCCCTGGCTCATCCACCGGCTGACCTATCGCCGCGCGAACCACGGCAACATCCACGTCCGCGGCTACAAGGAGGAGGGCACCATCACCACCCCGTTTGACATGACCGTGCTCAACGACCTCGACCGCTTTCACCTCGTCATGGACACCATCGACCGCGTGCCGGGGATACGCGACACGGGCGCCTACCTGAAACAGGAGCTCCAGGACAAACTCATCGAGCACCGGCGCTACATCACCCGGCACGGGCAGGACATGCCCGAAGTGCGCGACTGGAGATGGGGCGCGTGAAAAGTAACGCGGCTGCACCGCCCCGAAGAGTTCCGTTGACGCGCGTTCGTGCCGGCTGATTGTATGAATGCTCCCGAACCCCGCAAACGCATACCATGACTCCACTCGCCGCAGGCGCTTTCGCGCCGGACTTCGCCCTGCCGACCACGCCCGACCAAAAGCTGTCCCTCTCCGAACTCCGCGGGGCGCCGGTGGTCCTCGTCTTCTACCCGGCGGACTGGAGCCCCGTCTGCGGCGACCAGCTCGCGCTGTATAACGAACTGCTGCCCGAGTTCTCCGAGTTCCAGGCGCAGCTCGTCGGCATCTCCGTGGACGGCATCTGGTGCCACCTGGCCTTTAGCAAGGATCGCAAATTCCACATCCCGCTCCTGGCTGATTTCGAGCCGAAGGGCGCCGTGTCGCGCCTGTACGGGGTTTACAACGAGCACAACGGCGAATCCGAACGCGCCCTCTTCGTCATAGACGCCGAGGGGATGATCCGCTGGTCGCACCTCTCCCCGATCGGGCTCAACCCTGGCGCCGACGGCATCCTGAAGGCCCTCGCGGCGATACCCAAACCCGAACCGGCCGCGCAAACCCCCGGGAACTGAACGCATGGCGGAATCCGGCGCACTCACTCCCCCCGTCTCGGGGCGCGACCACGCAGAAGGCGCGTCGGATGCGCCCGTGACCCTCGTGGAATTTGGGGATTACCAGTGCCCCGCGTGCGGCGCGGCCTACCCGATGGTGAAACAGCTCCAAAAGGCGCTCGGGAAAAAACTGCGCCTCGTCTTTCGCAATTTCCCGCTCACGCACGCGCACCCTTACGCGCTGGCCGCCGCCGAGACGGCCGAGGCCGCCGCCATGCAGGGAAAATTCTGGCAGATGCACGACCTCCTCTTTGAAAGGCAGGCGCTGCTCGAGCCGGGAGTGCTGGCCTCCTGGGCTCAAGAGGCTGGGCTCGACCTCGAGAAATTCAAGGCCGACCTCGAACACGGCGATGTGATGAAACGCATCAAGGAAGACCGGATGAGCGCCATCCAGAGCGGCGCGAACGGCACCCCGACCTTCTTCATCGATGGCGTCCGATACGACGGGATGCCGGACTACGACTCGATGCGCGAGGCGCTGGAGCAAGCCGCGCAGGCCTGATGATCGACTACTTCCCGCGGCGCGCCCTTCTCTGCCTGTTCCTGCTGCCCGCGCTGGGGTTGACTGCGTGCACCACGCTGGCCGGCCGAACCGCCTCCGGGAACAGGTTGGAGCTCCAGACCATCCACCACGAAGACTCCACCGTGTACCTGTATCGCCCCGTGAGCGACGCGCCTTCCAGCCGTTAGGGCATATCGACAACAGCCGATGCCCGGGCGGCGCCGCCCAGGAATAGCTCGCACTTTTCGAGTTCCAGCAGGAACTGCTTCCGCTCCATGCCGCCGCCGTAGCCGGTGAGCTTGCCGTTCGCGCCGATGACCCGGTGGCAGGGCACGATGATCGAGAGCGGGTTCCGCCCGTTGGCGAGGCCCACCGCCCGCACGGCCGCTGGCTGGCCGAGCCGGCGCGCGAGTTCGCCGTAGGAAATCGTGACGCCGTAGGGGATGGCCTCCAGGCCCGCCCAGACGCGGCGCTGGAAATCCGTGCCTCCGAGCGCTTCGCGATCGATCCGCACGGTGAATACTTTGAGATTACCCGCGAAGTACGCGGCGAGTTGATCGCAACGCGTCGGCGAAACGGCCGTCATCGCGCTGCCAGCCGCGCCGATGGAATTCTTCGGGGCCGTGCCGGTGTTCCTGCATGTAGAGCCCGGTGAGCCCGAGCCCGGTGCCGCGCAGCGTGAGAGGCCCGAGGGGCGATTCGATTTCCGTGTAGTAGGTGCGTTGTTCATGGATTTGTGGCGGGCGCGGCGTCCTGCAGGGTCTGCCAGAGGTGCAGGGCGGCATACGCCCGCCAGGGGCGCCAGGCCGCGGCGCGCTCGAGGACTTGTTTTTCCGAAGGGATCGGTTGACCCGGCACGGCCAGCGCTTTGCGCACGCCGAGGTCGGCGGCCGGAAACGCATCCGGGAAACGCAAGCGCCCGCATCGCCACGTATTGCGCCGTCCATTCGCCGATGCCGCGCACGCGGCGCAACGCCGCCACGGCCTCCTCGACGGTGGCCCCCGGCCCAAAGCTCAGATCGCCCCGCTCGGCCGCCTTCGCCAATTCATGCAAGGCGACCGCCCGCGCCCGCGGCAGCCCGATGGCGGCGATCTCCGCGGGGCTCGCCGCCGCCAGTGCCGCGGCGGACGGAGCGAGCCGGTTCAAGTGCTGGAATGGGGTCGAGACCGGCCGGCCGAACTTCAGCCGCGAGTCTTCCCGCCAGGGTGGAGGCTCCCGCCACGCTCACCTGCTGGCCCAGCACGGCCCGCACCGCCAGCTCAAAGGTCGTCCAGGCGCCCGGCACCCGCAGCCCGGGATGCCGCCGCACGCTCGGCGCAGAGCAGCCGGTCCGCGCCGAGTTGCGCGTCCACGCGGGCCGGATTCGCATCCAGGTCGAACAGCGCGCGAAGCTGGGTGAGGATCGGCCACGATACCGCCGCGAGGGAGGCGGGCAATGTTACATCCAGCCATTCTCCGGCGCGCGAACGGCGCGCCACGAGCCACCCGGTTCCTTTTGCCGCAGGCGACCGTGCGGGCATAACTTCCCTCCTCCAACGAGACGGCCTCGACTCCGGGAACCGCGCGCCGGGCCAGGTACGCGAGCAGCTCCGGCCACGCCAGCGGCGGCCGGTAGCTCAGGCGCAGACGCAGCGTATCGGCCCGTTCGCCGGCGCCCGGACGGCCGCGCCGCCGCAGCGCCGTCGGCGCCTGGCCGTAACGCCTGCGGAAAAGGGCGTTGAACCGCCGCAAGCTGCCGAAGCCCGCGCTCGAGGGCCACCTCGGACATTCCCAAGGCCGTCTCCTGCAACAGCTTTTTTGCAAAGAGCAGGCGCTCGGTCTGCATGATGTCCACCGGCGTCACGCCGAAGGCTTGCACCAGGACCCGCCGCAACTGTCGCGCGCTGAACCCGGAGCGGCGCGCCAGTTCATCCACCGAATCCCCCTGGGTCGCGCGCGCCCGGATGGCTGCGAAGAGGGCCTCCTCCATCGATACCGCGGGAGTTCCCGGCGCCAGCTCGGGCCTGCACCGCAGACAAGGGCGGAACCCCGCGCGCTCGGCCGCCGCGGCGGTTTCCACAAAAATGCACGACTTCCTGAGCGGCCTGCGTGCGGCGCAGACGGGGCGGCAATAGATCCCCGTCGTCTTGACCGCGACGAAAAACTGCCCGTCGAAACGCGCGTCCTGCGCGAGCAACGCCTGGTAGCAACTCTCGAATTGCAGCTTCATGAACACCGGCAGCATAGCGGCCCCGGTGCGCACATGCTCGCCGTTTTCGGCCACGAACATCCCGCCGGGGGAACGGCGCCCAGCGCCGCTGGAATTCAGGCGGGCGCCTATCAGTATCGAGCCGGTGTGCCGGAGATCAGCCTGTGATCTTCTTGACGATCTTGCCCATCGCCTTGCCGACCTTCGCCGCTCCGTCCGGCTCGGAGGGAGCCGCCGACTTTTCGGCTTTCATCGCCCCGGCGAGCGCCGTCGGGGTCGCCTTCGCCAAGGTCGCATCGGTCACCTCTTCCTCGCGGAGAGTGGTGGAAAGAGTCTTGAAAGCGGCTCCGAGGCCGAGGGCCTTCGCGAGTTCGCAGGCCGATGTGTAGCCGGCCATCTCGTAATGTTCGACGCGCCGGGCGGCGGCGATCAACATCAGGTCTTTCATCTCGGGAATCGCATCCTCATCGATGGCTTCCTGCCCCTCTTTCACGAGTCCGACGGTGGCCTGGCACGTCTTTCCCGTGGGCTTCTCCTGCAAGGCGACGCAGACGCTCTTGATGCGCTCCGCGTGCACCTTGGTCTGTTCCAGATGGCGCAGGAACCCGCTCTTCAGGCTGGGCGCCGTGGCCGCTTTCGCCATTTTAGGGAGCGCCTTGGCGATGAGCGTCTCGGCGCTGTAAAGGTCCTTGAGTTGATCGACAAAAACTTCGTGGAGGGATATGATTTCAGACATACCCCGACGTTACAGGAGGTCCCCGCCGAAGCAATCCCTGATCGCCTTCGCCCCCAAGGGGGACTTCAATCGCGGATTCGCCCCCCTGCAGTCCGTTGAACCATGTCCAAGCTCTCGAAGAACTGCTCCCTGCTCCTATTTCTGTTGGCTCTCGTCCCGCGCATCCTGTCGGCGGCGGACTCCGCGAGGAGTTCCTTTAATGTCCGGGATTTCGGGGCGACCGGCGACGGCAGGACGCTGGACAGCCCGGCGATCGACAGGGCGATCGAAGCCGCGGGAAACGCCGGCGGCGGCACCGTGCTCGTGCCCGCGGGAACCTACCTGTGCGGCTCCATCCATCTGAAGAGCGACATCCATCTGCTCATCGATGCCGGCGCGACCCTCCTCGGCGCTCCGCAAGCGATGAACGCGTATGACGAAACCGAGCCATGGTCTGGCAACCCGTACCAGGACGGCGGCCACTGCTACTTCCATAACAGCCTCATCTGGGGTGAAAACCTCAAGAATGTCTCCATCACCGGCCAGGGCGTCATCAACGGCGGCGGCCTCGTGCAGGACGACGGCCCGCTGGACAACGCCTGCGGCTTCTCGCACTGGAAGAAAAATGCGCCCCTCCCGGCGGCGCGGGATAACCCTCCCGTGCGCCTGGGCAACAAAGCCATCGCCCTCAAGCTCTGCCGCAATGTCCTCCTGCGGGACATCACGATCCTTCACGGAGGGCACTTTGCGATACTTGTGACCGGTTGCGACAACATGACCGTGGACAACGTGACGATGGATACCAACCGCGACGGCATCGACATCGATTGCTGCCGCAACACGATGGTTTCCAACTGCCGCATCAATGCTCCCAATGATGATGCCCTCTGCCCGAAAAGCACCTTCGCGCTTGGCCGAAACGTCATCACCGAGAACCTCACCATCGTGAACTGCCAGGTCTCCGGCTTCGCGGAAGGCTCGCTCATGGACGGGACGTTGAAGCCGGGCGGAGGCCGGAACGGCCGGATAAAGTTTGGCACGGAGTCGAGCGGAGGATTTCGGAATTGCGCCGTTTCCAATTGCACGTTCCGCAGTTGCAAGGGACTCGCCCTCGAGGAGGTGGACGGGGGCGTGCTCGAGGACATCACGATCGACAACCTCGCCATGACAGACGTTGCGGGCTACGCGATCTACATCACCACCGGCTCACGCGACCGCGGCGGCGCCGTCCAGCACGCCAGCACCTGCCGGAACATTTCCATCTCCAACGTCATCGCCGACGGCGTCGGAAACATGAGCGGCATCCAGCTCATGGGTCTCCCCGGGCAGCCGCTGGAGGACATCCGCCTGGAGAACATACGGCTCGTCAGCCGGGGCGGCGCGGCGAAAGCCGCCGCCGCCCGAGTCCCCAAGGAGCTCGGCGCCGATTACCCGGAACCCAAGGGCGTGCCCGCATACGGCATTTACGCGCGGCACGTCCGCGACCTGGAATTGACCCGGATCAACGTTTCGTTTCTCCGCGCCGATCCGCGCCCCGCGGCCATTTTCAACGACGTAACCGGGCTCGAAATCGAGAATTTCAAAGCGGAGACCGCGCCTGGCGTCCCCGCCGCCGCTTTCAACGACGTGAGCGGCCTCGTCATCCGGAATTCGCCCTCGCTCCCCTCCATGGCCCCGCGCGCCGCGCCATCAGCCAAGCCTCCGGGAACCTGACGCTCCTCGTCTCCCGGGCCGCTGTCGTTGCGCCAACCCCTTCGCGCAGTTTCGGCCCTTCCAACCCTAGATGAAGGCTTCCCCAGCTTGTCGAGCGGGCAGTTGGTCGAGTCGTAGCGGTGGCACGACCAAGATAAACGCATCTATACTCGGGACAAGGAATGTTTTACGCCACGATAGCATGAAGCTCTTTCTCAATAGCACGCCAATTTTGATAAAGATTGACTGTAAGTGCGCGCATACGATGGCCGTGGGTAACAAACTCAGGCGCGAATTGGTGCTCGACTCGTGGATATAATAACACTCCCTCGGCATGCTCCCAACCGGGCTTGTGCGCGCGGTGCCGGAGATAGGCAAAGAGCTGGTAAAGGTGACCGGCGCGCAGCTTGTCGGAACCGTAGGCGTTCCCAAGGAACGCAGTTGCGTAGAACTTTGTGTCGAGGATGATCGCTCTGTCCGGTCCACTAATGCACACGTCGGTCATCATGCGCGGGACGAGCGCGCGGGCGTCGGCGTTGGCCTCACTCATCGGCCATTCGATGTGGGGCGCGCTCGTTGTCCAGCCGGCGGGCAACTCGTGAGCGAAAAAGTTGAACACGAATTTCTCGAACAGCGCGGGCAACCCGTCGCGAATAAAATCGCGAAAGCGGCTCGGCCCACCAGCAGCATCGGGCAGCCAGTGTTCGTGGACGAATTCGCACACATGGAGAAGGAAGGCGTAGATGCGGTTGTTTCGGTGGAGTTGTACGCGGCGGAAGTGACGTAGCGCGCAGGTCTATCGTCGAGACGGGTGAAAGCCAGCGCAGCACGTCACGGACAGCAGCGTGGGCGCGTGGCTCAAGTTCACCGGCGGCGAGGCGCACGAGAGTCGTTTTTAGAATACGATTCGGAAGCGTGTCGTATTCCAGCTCTTCCCATGCGCACATGGCTCGACCCTTTCGCAGTAAGCTGCGCCGAAGCGTCGGCGTGGCGAGCAACTTGCCGCGCGCTCCGGCGAGTTCTTCCTCGCGGGGGAGGTAGCCCCGGTCGAGGCCGCGATGCAGTAGCCGGTGCGTGCCGTTGGCGAGCACGCGCGCAAAAAGATTGAGCAGGTCCGGCGATTCCAGAGCGCCCGTGTCGGCGAGCGCATCCTTCTCCTCCAACGCATCCCACGCGTAGCAGAGGAGATAGTAGATATTTGCGATGGGAATCTCGCGGCTCATCCCGCCAGCAGGTCATTGGTCAGTTCCTTCACCCGCGCGTCCTTGTCGAAGTACTCCTCCAGCAGCGGCGCAATCTCGGCGTCAATGATGTCTCGATACCAGGCTTCCCAATCCGTCGGCGAGCTTGCTGGGCAAAAATAACTGTGCCCGATGCGGAAACCCCGCCCAAGGTCGCGCTCTGCGCTGATCTCCTCGTTCAGACTTCCCACACGTTCCGCGATCCGATCCGCAAATGCGGAAGGCGCCCCCTTTCCGACCAGCCATGCGTGAAACTCCGCACGGTGGAGCGCGGGTTCGAGCGAGACGAACGCGAATCGTCGCCGCAGCGCGTAGTCCACCATCGCAAGAGAGCGGTCTGCGGTGTTCATCGTGCCGATGATGTGGAGATTCTCCGGCAACCAGAATGTCTCCTGCATGCTGTCCGCGTAGGTCAGCGGCATCGCGAACTGCGGCCCGCGCTTGTCGGCCTCCAGGAGCATCAACAGCTCACCGAAAATCTTCGCGAGGTTGCCACGGTTGATCTCGTCGATGATGAAAAAGCACGGGCGTCCGTCATGGCGCGCGCGCCGCACAAACTCGTGGAAGACGCCGTTGCGAAGGCGCAGTCCGGTCCCGTCAGGCCGGTAGCCTTGGATAAAGTCCTCGTAGCCGTAGCTCGGGTGAAACTGCACCATGCACACGCGCGAATCGTCGCGCTCACCCATCAGCGCGTATGCGAGGCGGCGAGCGACGAAGGTCTTCCCAACGCCGGGCGGACCCTGGAGAATGATTCCCTTTTTTCGAGTGAGGCGCGCGAGGATCGTGTCGAGTTGCGCGGCGTCCATAAACAGGCCGTCGAGCGCATCGGCGTGTGTGAAAGGCGGAAGGGGCACGACCGCCGGGGCATCGGGCGTATCTGCTTCCAGCACGCGCAAATTAATCCCCAGGAGCGCGGAGATCTGATCGAGGAATGGCTGATCCCAAGTCTTTTCGGTCAGCGTCTTCTGAGGTAGGCCCTCCATCTCCCACTCGCCCCGGGTCTTCCAGCTCACCCGGCGCCGATGCGGGTAATCCTCCTCAGGGTGAAACTCATATTCCCCCATGACGACGCCGAAGCCGAGAATCCGACTCGTCCCTGCCTTCGCCACGATGACCTGGCCAGGCTGAAGCTGATGCGCAAACTCCCAGCACGTTTTGGCATTGTTCGTCTGCCGTTGGCCGTTCGACCCTGGACCGAGTTGCCGCACAATCGCGTCGCTGTCGTTGTAGCTGGTCAGGTCGTCGAGATTCCAGCCGATGGCCATCACGCCCTCCGAGTGCATCCATTCCCAATCTTCGCCTCCCGCGCCGGGAGCAAAGAGCCAGATACGCGTCGGCTCCGTCGGAGCCGTGCTGCCCGTATCTGGACTCCCCGCTGCCGCCTCTGTCTCTACCGCCGTCACGGGTGCCAGCCTCTCGGCAAAGGCAGCGCGTGAGATCGCCGGAAAATCCGTACCCTCCTTTTCCACGCATGCCTCAAGCCACTGGAAATAGGCGTCGCCGTGCCACACCGGGATCGTCACACCGTGGCGCTTCATGTAGGCGCGAGTCCACTTGTCAGCGGGGAGAAACTCGCGCGGATTCAGGCAAAACATCCCGACACTCAAGTTAACCTCTCCGACGTTGCGTTGTTGCTGCAGCCGGGCGAAAAGCGCGCGCTCCACACTTGTCCGTGTCCCCTCGACGACTTGGCGCGCCCACTGCCAGAGCCGCGGAACATCACCCGCGTCGCGGCGCGGGCCAAAAGAGAACAACCAGAGATTTTGTCGGTTACCAAGTGGGATTCCTTCGAAATCCTCCGGCACCGTCGCGGAGAGCCCCCACGCTTCGCGCACCGCCGCGAGGATGCCGCGGCGTCCCTCCTGTTGCCGTGGGTGCGCCTGCCAATTGAACGTGGCGAAGAACGAGAACGGATCGATCTCCCAAAGCGGAACGCGATTCCCCGCCGCGTCCTCATCTTCACGCGCCCCCACTGGCAATCCTTGATCGGCGAGATCGCGCAGCAGCGCGAGCAACTCGTCCTGCCTTTTCTCAAATTCGAGGATCTTGCGGGCGATTTGCTGATAGAGAGGAATCCAGGTAAACATAAAGGGAGGCGGTCGGATGACCGAGGCGTGGGGGCCTCGGTCTAAATTTCGTAGTTCAAGGAGGGGAGTTACCAGGCGGAGTCTGGGTTCCGGACTTGTTCCGATATAGGTTCCTACCTGACAGTTTTGTCAGTAATAAGTAGCTTATAATGAAGTGGCTGGAGGCGAGGGGAGTTGAACCCCTGTCCTCAAAGCCATAAACCGATGCTTCTACATGCTTATCCGGTCGCGAGGTTTAAAGCGGCGGCGTCTGGGCCGGCACATTGCCGTCGCTCGAGCATCCACGAAATCGATTCATCCCCCGGCGCGGTCGCTCCGCCGGAAGACCAGCCTGCTGCCTTCGCTCCCAGTCGTAGCAGGCGTTCGACCAGGAACGTCACGGTCAATTAAGCCGCGAGAGCGAGATCTTCGTGATCTGCATTTATTTTTTTTGACTCGGATTTTAACGAGGCCAACGAGTCATCCTCGGCATGCCACACCGGTCTCAGACAATAAGTCGAAACCAGTACGCCCCCTCCTGACAAGGAACACCGTAGCACACTCTCGGGCGCGCGAAAAGCGGCTTTTCCCATGCCGGCAAATCAGGCAGGCCTTTGGGGGCATAAGGCCGGGCGGGACGCGACCGCTCATAGCGAACCGGGCTGTTTACGGCGAAGCCGCCCTGCGCTAGGCTCGGACTTCTCGCGTGCCTCCCCGCGGCAGCCTGACACCCGCAGCCTCCCGAAAAAGTGAAAAAGCTTCATCTCTTGATTTTCCTGTCGCTCGCCTGCGGCGTTCCCGGCAAGTGCCTCACGCCCGCGGATTATGTGAATGTCTTCACCGGGAAATCCGGCGCGCGCTGGATGTTCGCGCCCGGCCCGTGGATGCCGAACAGCATGGTGAAGATGGCGCCCGATAATAAGGTTCAGGGCTACCGTTCCGGTTATGACGCCAGCTACGGGTTCATCAACTGTTTCAGCCACATCCACGAGTGGACGATGGCGGGCCTGGGCATGATGCCGGCGGTGGGCCGCTGCGCACCCATGCGGGAGCGGATGACACCGGTTACGGCGCGCACTTTGACAAACCCACGGAGCGCGCGGGCATCGGGTTCTACGAGGTTCTGCTCAAAGAAAGCGGCATCAAGGTGGAACTGACCGCCACGACCCGAGCCAGTCTCCAACGCTACACCTTTCCTGCGAGCGACCAGGCGCGGGTGCTCTACCCGTTCCTGCTGCCGAACGAATACGAGATGCACATCCTCCGCGCCACGGTGCGCCGGAAGGGGAACGGCGAGATCGAGGGCACCATCGAGACGGACCTGCCAAAGCTCGGTTACGTGGGCGACCAGCGGTTCGATCTGCACTTCGTCTCGCAATTCAGCAAGCCGTTCGACGCTCTGGGAGGCTGGGAAAACCTGGCGGGCAAGGAGGTCACGATTCCCCTTCACGCTTATCGCCCCGCGGAGGAATCCGAACGACTGGGCGGGTGGCAAAGTGACGGAACGACGCGCAGTCGCTGGACTTGTCGGGCGACTGCGGGGCGTTCGTCCACTTCAAGACCAGTGCGGGCGAGACCGTCGAGGTCCGCACCGGCATCTCGCTGGTCAGCGTGGAGGACGCGCGGCTGAACCTGGAGCAGGAATTGGCGAAGCCGTTCGGATGGGATTTCGAAGCCGTGGTGCAGAACCAGCGGAATGTGTGGAACGACATCTTCGGGCGGATCGAAATCGAGACGCCGGACGCGCGAGAGAACACGCGCTTTTACACGGCCTTCTATCGCGGCTTATCGGGACGCAACATCTGGAGCGACGTAAACGGCAAATGGATCGACCCGTTCGGGCGCCAGCAGCAACTGACCGACCCCGACGCGGTCATGCTGGGCTCGGACGCGCTGTGGACGACCTTCTGGAGCCTGAATCAACTCATGAATCTCATCGCGCCCGAGTGGTCCAAACGGTGGACGGATTCCGAGCTGCAACTCTACGACAAGTGCGGCTGGCTCGCCAAAGGGCCGGCGGGGTTGAAGTATATCGCCGTCATGGTCGCCGAGCATGAGATTCCGCTGATGGTGGCTGCGTATCAGCACGGGTTAAAAGTGGACGCGGAGAAAATCCTGGCCGCCTCCGTCAAGATGCAAACGACGCCGCCCCGGCGCGACCTTCCCGGAGGCGGCGCCGCCGGCAACGAAAACCTGGAGAACTACCTCAAATACGGGTACGTCGCGCAAGACGGCGCGAGAGGCCCCGGCGGCGGATACGGATGGGACAAGCCTTACACATCCAACACCTACGAGTATGCCTATGACGACTGGTGCGTGGCCCAACTCGCGCTGGCGTTGGGACACGCGGACACCGCGAAGGAGTTTCTGAAGCGTTCACAAAACTGGCGGAACGTGTTCGATCCCGCGGTGGGTTACGCCCGTCCGCGCCTGGCTAACGGCGACTGGGTCACGCCGTTCGACCCGTTCCTCACGCCCGGCTTCGCGGAAAGCGACGCCTGGCAGTACACATGGTTCGTGCCGCAGGACCCGCCGGGGCTCGTCCAGGCGATGGGCCGCGACCGCTTCATCAAAGAACTGAACGACGGCTTCGAGAAATCGGCGCCTCACCGTTTTAACGGCGGCGGACGCTCGGCGGTATTCCACGGAAATGAGCCGACGATGCATGTCTCCTGGCTGTTCAACTGGGCTGGAGCGCCGTCGCTGAGCCAGAAGTGGGTGCGGGCCGTGCTCGAGAGCTATTACGGTTACACTCCCGGCGACTTCTATCTCGGCGACGAGGATCAGGGCCAGATGAGTTCGTGGTTCGTCATGTCCTCCATCGGCCTGTTTGAGATGGATGGGGGCTGCCGAACCCAGCCGATCTATGAAATCGGCGCGCCGTTATATTCGAAAGTTACCCTGCATCTCTCCCGAGAATACTATGGCGGAAAGACGTTTGTCATCGAAGCGCCCCAGGCATCTCCGCAGAACTGTTACATCCAGTCCGCCAAGCTCAACGGCCAGCCATTGAATCGATGGTGGATTCCATGGCAGGACGTGGTGAAGGGCGGGCGGCTCGTCCTGGAGCTGGGCCCAACCCCGAACGAACAGTGGGCGAAAGATTGTCCGCTGCCGGACCAATGAAATGCCGGGCCGGAGAGGCTTTTTAATTCGGCCTTGCTCAACCCAGGAAGTTGCGGAGAGTGAACTTCATGTGCAGAAACATCAAGCCGTTGTTCAACTTTGAACCGCCTGTCACCGAGCAGGAAATCCTTGCGGCGTCCCTCCAGTTCGTGAGGAAGATCAGCGGCTTCAGCAAGCCTTCAAAGGCGAACGAAGCTGTCTTTCAATCGGCCGCGGCCGACATCGCCCACATATCCGGCCGCCTGCTCGCTTCGCTCGAGTCGTCGGCCTCCCCGAGGAACCGCCAGGAGGAGATCGCGAAACTAAAGGCGCGTTCCGCCAGGCGATTCGGCCAGGCGGCTTGACGCCCGCTCAGGCGCGTCCGTCGTGCCGCAGAACACGGTCCTTGCTGGGGTTCGCTCCACCCGATAAGCGGGCTGGCTTCAACCGCCGGCCTCGCCACGCACGACGAGGAGGTTCGCGGGGATGACATTGAATATCCAGTCCATGCCCTGCGGGAACATGTGCGGCGAGCCTGGCGGCACGGAAGGGATGATGAGGAGATCCGCGCCGATGGCCTGGACGAAGTCCGAAGCGGCGAACCCGGTGGTGCCTTCGATGCAGCGGCTCTCGATAGGGACGGAGCTGGCGCCGGCCGCGGCGATGAACTCCTCGAGCTGCGCTTCCTCCTCGGCCAGCCCGGGGTGCTCGGTCTTTTTGCCCTGGAAGAATTCGTCGGGCTTCGAGAGGGCCTGGTCGAAGATGGTGAATATGCGCAGGACGTGGATGGACTCGGAGGAGTGTCTCCCCGCGAGGAAGATGGCCTGCTCGAGCGCTTCGCGCGCTTCCTCGGAAAAATCGACGATGACGGCGAGCTTCTTGAAAAGCGCGGGCTCAGCCGAGGGCTGGGGAAAGAGGAGGAGCGAGATGGGAGAGTCGCGCATAAGGGTGCGCGCGACGTCGCCCAGGAAATTGCGGCCGCCGGTGTCTTTCTCGAGCGCGCCGGCCATGAGGAGATCGACCCCCTGCTCGCGCGCGGTCCGGAGGATGGCGGCGGCGGGTTCGCCGGGCACGCAATGCAAGGCCGGCGCCGGGTCGATCCCGAGGTCGGCAAAGGCTTTGGCGAAACGCTCTCTCTCCGCCGGGCCGCAATCGCCCGCGGTGATGACGCTGAACCCGCCCCCAAGCCGGGTGGAAAAGGCGTTGGCTTCCGCCAGCAGGGGCAGGAACCGCGGCGAAAACGTGGAGGCGAGCGCCATCTTTGAAAAGCCGTTCATTGGGAAGACCGGAAACTGTCGGGGCGCCCGGGCGTTCACGCGAGCGAAATTTGAGCGGATCGCCCCGGAGGCGCGCGCGGCATTTTCCCGGGCGGCGGATTTTTTGAAACAATCCCCGGTCGTTTCGCTATAGTTGAGGCATGTCCGACCTCTTTGCCGGCCCGCCGGAAGCCGATGAGAAACCGGCGGGCGACACCCCGCTGGCAACCCGGATGCGGCCGCGGACGCTGGATGAATTCGCGGGGCAGGAACACATCCTGGGCAAGGGGAAGCTGCTGAGGCGGGCGATCGAGGCGGACCGCATCGCATCCATCATCCTTTTCGGGCCGCCCGGGACGGGGAAGACGACGCTGGCGCACATCATCGCCGCGACCACGCAGTCGCGCTTCGAGCGCCTGAGCGGGGTCGAGAGCACCGTGGCCGACATGCGCCGGGTCATCGCGTCGGCGGCGAACCGGTCGCAGAACGGGGTGAAGACGATCCTGTTCATCGACGAGATCCACCGCTTCAACAAGGCGCAGCAGGACGTGCTGCTGCCCGATGTCGAGAGCGGGGTGCTCCGCCTCATCGGCGCGACGACGCACAACCCGTTCTTCTATATCAACAGCCCGCTCGTCTCGCGCTCCCAGGTCTTCCAGCTCGAGCCGCTCGGCATCGAGGCGCTGCGCGGCTTGATGGAGCGTGCGCTCGCCGACCCCGAACGCGGCTTCGGGGCGCTGCGGGCCGAGGCCACCGCGGACGGGCTGCGGCACCTCGCGGTCGCGAGCGACGGCGACGCTCGCAAATGCCTGAACGCGCTGGAGATCGGTATACTGACGACCCCTCCGGGCCCGAACGGCGTCATCCATTTCGACCTGGAAGCGGCCGAGCAGAGCATCCAGCGCAAGGCCGTGGTGTATGATGCGGACGAGGATGAGCACTACGACACCATCAGCGCATTCATAAAGAGCATGCGCGGTTCCGACCCCGACGCGACCGTCTATTGGCTGGCGAAGATGCTCCACGCGGGCGAAGACATCCGGTTCATCGCGCGGCGCATCGTCATCTGCGCGAGCGAGGACGTGGGTATGGCCGACCCGCAGGCGCTCGTTGTCGCGGTCGCGGCGCAGCACGCGGTCGAGTTCGTGGGCATGCCCGAGGCGCGCATCCCGCTGGCCCAGGCGGCGATCCACATCGCCACCGCGCCGAAGAGCAACCGCTCGTACGAGGCCATCTCCAAGGCGGGCAAGGACATCCAGGAAGGGCGCACGCTGGCCGTCCCGCGCCACCTGCGCGACTCGCACTACAAGAGCGCGAAGAAGCTCGGCCACGGCGAGGGCTACAAATACAGCCACGACTATGACGGCGGCTACGTGCCCCAGGCTTACCTGCCGGAAGGCCGCATCTACTACAACCCGAGCGAGATCGGCGCGGAGAAACGCGTGAAGGAGCGGCTCGACCACTGGCGGCAACTCTTCGACGAGGAGCAGGCCAGGAAGGAACGCAGGGGGAAATAGAAAATTCGCCGGAGGATTCTCGAATCGGCCGCGCCTTGCAATTTTTGGAGCCGGGAAGGATACTTGCCGCGAAATAGAGACTGCACACCAACGAAAGAATATTTATGGCCTACGAACTACCGCCCCTCCCCTACCCCAACGCAGCGCTCGAGCCGCACATCGACGCGAAGACGATGGAGATCCACCACGACAAACACCACGGGACGTACGTGACGAATGTGAATAACGCGCTGAAGGATCATCCCGACCTCGCGAGCAAGACCATCGAGGAATTGATCAGCGACCTCGGGTCGGTGCCGGAGAGCATCCGCACGGCCGTGCGCAACAATGGCGGCGGGCACGCAAACCATTCGCTCTTCTGGAAGATCATGTCGCCGGACGGCGGCGGCAACCCCAGCGGGAAACTCGCGGACGACATCGACGCGGCTTTCGGCAGCTTCGACGCATTCAAGGAGAAGATGGGCGCGGGCGGCGGCGGCCGTTTCGGCAGCGGCTGGGTATGGCTCATAAAAAAGGCGGGCAAGCTCGAGATCGTCTCCACGCCGAACCAGGACAACCCGCTCATGGACGGGCTCACGCCGGTGTTCGGCATCGACGTGTGGGAGCACTCCTACTACCTCCTCTACCAGAATCGCCGGCCCGATTACCTCAAGGCGTGGTGGAACGTGGCGAACTGGTCCGAGATCGAAAAGATCTACGACAAGCTCTAGGCTTCCCGGCAGGCCACCTTGGCGTTCCTCAACGAAAATTACCTGAAGCTCCGCGCGGGCTATCTCTTCCCGGAGATCGGCCGGCGCGTCGCCGCTTTCTGCGAAGCGAATCCCGCCGCTGCGAAGCGGATCGTGCGGTGCGGCATCGGCGACGTGACGGAGCCGCTCCCCGCCGCGGCCATCGAGGCCCTGCACAAAGCGGTGGACGAACTCTCGCAGCGCGCGACCTTCCACGGCTACGGCCCGGAGCAGGGATATGAGTTCCTCCGGCGCGCGATTGCGGACGATTACCGCGCCCGGGGGATGGAGGTGGCCGACGACGAGGTCTTCGTCTCCGACGGGTCGAAGTGCGATTCCGGGAATATCCTCGACATCCTCGGGGAGGGGAACCGGATCGCGATGGTCGATCCCGTTTATCCCGTCTATGTGGACACGAACGTGATGGCGGGGCACACCGGGCCGGCGAACGACTCGGGCGGCTTTGACGGTTTGATCTACCTGCCGTGCCGCGCGGAGAACGGGTTCGTCCCCGAGGTGCCGGATGAAAAGGCCGACGTCGTTTACCTCTGTTTTCCGAACAACCCGACGGGCGCGGTCGCGTCGCGGGAGCAGCTTGCGGCGTGGGTCGATTACGCGCGGCGGAACGAGGCCCTGCTGTTGTATGACGCCGCGTATGAGGCTTACATCTCCGGGCCGGGCATCCCCCGCTCCATCTATGAGATTCCCGGCGCGCGCGAATGCGCCATCGAGTTTCGCAGCTTCTCGAAGAACGGCGGGTTCACGGGGGTTCGCTGCGCGTTCACGGTGGTGCCGAAGAGCGTCCTGGCCAGGACGCGTGCCGGGGAGGCGAGGAGCCTGCACCCGCTCTGGCAGCGGCGTTCCAGCACGAAGTTCAACGGCGTGAGCTACCCCGTCCAGCGCGCCGCGGAGGCGCTCTACACCGAGGCGGGCCGGAAGCAGGTGGCGGGGCTCATCGCCCATTACATGGGGAACGCGCGTCTGCTGCGCGAGGCAGTCATGGCAAGCGGCCTGGAAATCTTCGGCGGCGTGAACGCGCCCTATCTGTGGGCGCGCACGCCCGAGGGAACCACAAGCTGGGAAATGTTCGACCGGCTCCTGACCGAGGCGAATATCGTCGTCACGCCCGGAAGCGGGTTCGGAGCGAGCGGCGAGGGTTATTTCCGCATCTCGGCTTTCAACAGCCGCGAGAATGCGGAGGAAGCAGCGCGCCGCCTCCGCGAAATCCGCTGGCTACGTTAGCCACTGTGGCGGCGGGCTAGGACCGCCGAAGGGCAAATGCTGATCTGGATGAATCCCCCAGTCCCCCCGGCCCGTTCGCTGTAAACCTCATATTTACAGTCAGAACTTAAATTCCAGAAAATGCCTTTCACTGAATATGGAAATACTCTATTTTACAGCCAATACATTCATATGGCTTATAAAAGAAGGGCTTTCTTTTGCGCACGGTGCGATGGCGAGCGCTATTTTCGCAAATCCTGCATCGACCATTCTTTCCATCGCGCCCTCTGCCTTGCCACGCTCGGCCTCTGGTCGCCCGGCTGGCTCGGATTCATCGTGCGGAATGCCTTCAGGCCTTGGAAATGCCCGGGGTGCGGCAAAGCCGCGATGTTTATTTTCCTGCATCTCCAGGCTGTGGCGGACAAGGCGCTCGTGATGCGCGAAATCCATCGGGAAGTCCGCCAGGAATCCACCGGCTGGGCTTCCACCAGGCGAAGCCGGGGCATGACAGACCGCGAGAAAACTGGTTTGGACCCGGACGGCAATAGAGGAACCGCGGAATCCGGCACGGGAACCGCATAGGCGGGCGTTTCCGCCCTGTCGCGGCGGTAAGGCAGCGCCGCTACCGCATCCAGTGGTGCGCCTTCATCCAGGCGCCGACGCCGTCCAGCCAGCCGGCGGGCGCGCCGGACTGGCCTTGGGAGTAGCCGAACCCGTGGCCGCCGGAGGGGAGCAGCTTGAGGACGCCATCGACTCCTTTGTCCTGGAGCGCTTTATAGAACATCCGGCTGTTTTCGGGAGGGACGGAGCGGTCATCGAGCGCGGCGATCAAATACGTCGGCGGCGTCTCCGCGGTCACCTGGGTTTCGTTGGAGAGATTCTCGAGGAGCGCGGGGTCGGGATTCGGCCCGAGAAGCTTGTCCCTGCTGCCCTTGTGAGCCAGCGGGTCTTTCATGGTGATGACGGGATACGCCAGGATGGCAAAGTCCGGACGCGAACCGAATCGGTCCACCGGGTCGGCAGCCCGCGGCAGGCCGGCGTCGAAGTGCGTCTCGGCCGTGGAGGCGAGGTGCCCGCCCGCGGAAAAGCCCATGATGCCGACTTTGGCGGGATCGACATTCCAGTCGGCCGAGTGCGAACGGACGAGGCGGATCGCCCGTTGCGCGTCGCCGAGCGGCACAGGGTGCAGGTAACCGTTGACGGGCAGCCGATAGACAAGCACGAAACCCGAGACGCCATGAGCCTGGAACCATCCCGCGACGTTGGCGCCCTCCTTCACCATCGAAAGTCCGCGGTACCCGCCTCCCGGGCAGATGACGACCGCCGCCGCGGGACCGAGATCGGATTTGGGCGCCGGGAAGAGGAGAAGGCGGGGAGTGTCCGCGAGCGCGGAGCCATGGCTCTGCGGCGCGGGGCCTTCCCAGAGCGGCGCTTGTTTGGCCGGGCTTTCCGCCAGCAGCGAAGACACGAGGAAAAGGGAACCGAAGGTGTGGGCGAGGGATTTCATAAATGGGGGAGGATATACAGCAGCGACTCAGGCTTTGCGTCCGAACTTCTTTTCGAGCTCGGAATAGGAAATCTGGATGAGGGTCGGCCTGCCGTGCGGGCAGCAGTACGGGAGCTCGCACGCCAGCAGGTCCTGGATGAGCCGGACGAGCTCCGGCTCCCGCAGGTAATCGTTGGCCTTCACAGCGTGCCGGCAGACGGTGGTGGCGATGACATCCTCGCCCAACCGCAGCTTCGAGCTCTGGCTGCTCGCCCCGCGCAGCTCCTCGATGACGTCGCGCAGGAATTGCTGCGGGTCGGTCGCGCGCAAAAACTGGGGCAGCGAATCGATCTTGTGCGTGCCGGCCCCGAACGGCTCGATGCCGATGCCCATCTTGCGCAGGGTCGGCAGGTTGCGCGCTATCCAGTCCTCGTCGCGCGGCGTGACTTGAATGGTGAACGGCATGAGGAGCCGCTGCGCGGGCACCCCCTGGTCTTCCATGCGCCGCCGCAGTTCCTCGAAAAGGATCCGCTCGTGCGCCGCGTGTTGGTCGACCAGAACGAGGCCGGAGGCGTTCTCCATGAGGATGTACAATTTGCCGAGCACGCCGAGAATCTTGAACCCGTTCGATTCCTTCGCCGCAGGCGCGGCGGGCGCCCGGGTGGGAGGCGGTTCCTGGCTGGGCATGAGCGACCAGTCCCGTCGCAGCGCGATCTGCTCTTTCTCGTCGATCAGGGGCGGCGTGGTCTCCATGACAAAGGCGGGCGCGGGCGGAGTTGCGACCGGTTCCGGGGGAAGGATGGCGGGGCCATTTCCGCCGGCCGATTGAAAGGTGCGCGACCAGCTACCCCTCCCCGATTCGACGGTCCTGCGGATGCTCTCGACGACGGCTTCCCGCACGAACGCGGGATCGCGAAACCGGACTTCGCGCTTGGAGGGATGGACGTTCACATCCACCGCGGCCGGGTCCATGTCGATGACGAGGAACGTGACCGGGTGCTGCCCTTTCATGAGCGCGGTGTGGTACCCCTCGCGCACCGCGAAGTAGATGTCCTTGTTCTCGACCGCGCGGCCATTGAGGAAAACCAGTTCCTGCGCGCGGGTTGCGCGGCTCACGCCGGGCTTGCCAATGTAACCGCGTATATGGATCGCGCCGCCGCCACCCGGCGACTCGGGCACCTCGAGGAGTTGCTCGTCCATCGCACGCCCGCACAGGTCGCGGATGCGGCCCAGCAGGTCCGCCGCGGGCGGCATCTGGTAAACGACCCTCTCGTCATTCAAAAAAACCAACCCGGTTCCGGGGTGGCCGAGCGCCTGCAACTGCAACTGGTGTTCGATATGGCTCGTCTCCGTATTCTCGGTGCGCAGGAATTTCCGGCGGCCCGGCAGGTTGTAAAAGAGCGAACGCACTTCGATCTGCGTCCCGGGCGCGTCCCCCGCATCGCGGACATGCTCGATCTTCCCGCCCGCGACGACGACCTCTGTGCCGGCGACCGCGCCGCGCATGCGCGTCGTCAGCCGGAACCGCGAGACGCTGGCGATGCTCGGGAGCGCCTCGCCGCGGAAGCCGAGGGTGAGGATCGCGGCGAGGTCGAGCCCGGTGCGTATCTTGCTGGTCGCGTGCCGTTCGAGGCACATCAGCGCGTCGTCGCGATCCATGCCCGAGCCGTCATCGGTGACGCGAATGGAGGAAATGCCCCCGCGCCGGATCGCCACCTCGATGCGCTTGGCGCCCGCGTCCAGGCTGTTCTCCACGAGTTCCTTCACCACGGAAGCGGGCCGTTCCACCACCTCGCCGGCGGCGACCTGGCTGGCCACTTCTTCTGCTAGGAGTCGGATCACCATCGGGGCTGGCTGACGACTATCGGCCAAGCGGGCGCCGGTTGCCACGTCATTCCTCGCGCCTAGGGCGAGGTTTGACTTCGCGCTGCTGTGTGGGTAGCCTGTGGATCGATGATCACTGTTACCGACAGCGCGGTGAAACACCTACAGACGCTCCTCGTCGGACAGACGGCGAAGGGATTGCGCATCCTCGTCGAGAACGGCGGCTGCGCCGGGATGCAATACGGCATGGCGCTGGACGAAAGCAAGGAGGGCGACGAGATCATCGAGAAAGAGGGCGTGAAAGTCCTCGTGGATGCCGAGAGCGCAAATTATCTGCGGGGCTCGACCATCGATTTTCAGGACGAGCTCGCGGGCGCCGGCTTCCGGATCAATAATCCCAACGCCGCCCGGAGCTGCGGGTGCGGCTCCTCCTTCGAAGCCGCCGCCAAGGAAGGATGACCTCCCGGCAACCCCTGGAAACGCGCCCCCCTCGCCCGCCGGTGCGGCCCTCCGCTCCCGGGCGGTCACGCCATGGATGAAGAACTGCTCGCGGACGAGGCCCCGCGCGAGGAGCACGACAACCTCTTCGCCTGGACGATCTTCATCCTGCTCCTCATCGGCTTCGCCCTGGCTTGCTGGCTCGGCACCTACTACGTCTTCGGGCACCCCGAATACCCGCGCAGCTACCGCCTCCTGCAGAAGCTCAAGAAGATCGAGGCGCCCAAACGCTTCGAAGTGACCGCCGCGCCGCCGGGCGAATTCCTCGGGGCCCACAAGCTCTACGACCGGTATGTGCCGTTCACGCGCCTCCAGCTCCAGAACGAGAACGGCGAGCTTCTTCGCACCTACATCAATAATTACCAGGAGACGAAGCGGCTCGTCCCCTACGCCAGCGGGCGCTTCACCATCCTCGATGCGCGCGCGTTGAAGGCTTCGGACATCATCACTTCGGGCGTCGTGGCGCTCGCCCAGGCGATCGATTACCCCTCGGTGCTCATCGAATACATCTACCCCGCGCCGGAGCGGGATGTGCCGCAACTCCTCAAGATGATCGAACCGGGCACCGCGCTGGAGTTGAAGCGCACCGTTGACCTCTCGGCGGTGCTCCATATTGAAAGGGTGGAGGGACGGCTGCAATTCACCCTCATCCCCCTGCTATACGGCACCTACGCGTTGAAGCAGGGGGAGGGAAGCTTCAGCCTTGAGCCGCCGCCCGACCTGAACATGCCGGCAGGCATGCCCGTGGTAAAAGGCGCCGAGCTGCGGGGCGCTCTCCGCGCCTACGCCGGCGAAGGGGCGCCCGCGCCGGGCCTCGCCGCTGCCGGCTCCGCGCCCGGTTCACCCGGTGCGGCCGAGCTCGTGCACGTTGACCCGAATCCGCCTTCGGGCGTCAACATCGCCGTGCCCGCGGCGGCATCCACCCCCTCCCGCATCGCCGCGGCAGCCACGCCGCAACCTCCGCCGGAGGAAGTGGCCGCCGCGACGCCCATCCCCATGCCGCCCCAGGCCGTCGCGTTGAACGCCGCGCCCACGCCCGAGGTGCAGGCGCCCGCCGTCGAGTCCGCCACGCCGGGACCCGTCGCGACCCCGAGGGCCGTTTCGCCCGATGGCGTGCCGCTCCAGCCTTTCCTCGTCGCCAAGAGCGCCCCGCCCGTCATGAACCCGGACGGCGCGAACTGGAGGACATACGCCCCTGGCCAGATGCCCCGCGGCCGCCTCGTGGACAGCAGCGAACTCCCCTCCATCGCCGACCGGACGGTCGGCGGCGAGCGGCTCTACCTTCGAGGCCAGTTCGTCGTCACCGCCTCCGAGGAGAACCGGGCGGTATTGCGCATGCGCGGCGGCCTCGGCACCGCGCTCACCCGCCTCGTGAAGCCCGGCGCGGGGTCGCCGCGCATCATCGTCGAATTTCCCAACGGCGATTCGCCTCCGGCGGAGGGCTCCAGCCTTACCCGGGACGAATCCCGCCCGTTTCAGATAACCGATGTGCGCCGGGGCGCCGATGGCGAGATCAACGTTTACGCGCGCGAGGTGACGGCGCTCCCCTAGCCGGGTGGCAAATTCGAGCGGACCGGGCCCCGGCACACGCGGGCTTGACAGCGCCAGCGGGCCGCCCCAAGTTTCCGCCCCTATCCTTATGAAGCCGCCCAAAGTCCTTGTCGCAGACCCGATCTCCGAACGCGGCGTCGAGGAGCTCGCGAAGGGCGGCCTCCTGGAAGTGACGGTGAACACCGGCCTGAAGGAAGACGCGCTCCTCGCAGATCATCCCGGAATTCGCGGGCCTGGTCGTCCGCAGCCAGACGAAGGTCACGGCGAAAGTCATCGAGGCGGCGACGGCGTTGAAGGTCATCGGGCGCGCGGGGGTGGGCGTCGATAACGTCGATGTCGAGGCGGCGACCCGGCGCGGCATCATCGTCATGAACACGCCGGGCGGGAACACGATCTCGACGGCCGAGCACGCCTTCTCGCTGCTGGTTTCCACCGCGCGCAACATCCCGCAGGCCCACGCCAGCATGAAGGCCGGCAAATGGGAGCGGAAGAATTTCGAGGGCGTCGAGCTCTACAACAAGACGCTCGCCGTGCTCGGCATGGGCCGCATCGGCGCGGAGATCTCGCGCCGGGCCATCGCGTTCGGCATGCGCGTCCTCGCGTACGACCCGTACCTCTCCGCCACGCGCGCCCGCTCGCTCCAGGTCGAGCTGATGGACGACCTGGACGAGCTCGTTTCGCGCGCGGACTTCATCACGCTCCACATGCCGCTCACGAAGGAGACGCACCACATGCTGGACGACGCGCGCCTGCACAAGGTCAAGCACGGGGTGCGCATCATCAATTGCGCCCGGGGCGGCCTGGTGGACGAAGCCGCTCTCGCCGAGGCGTTGAAGGATGGGCGCGTGGCCGGGGCGGCCCTCGACGTTTACGAGAACGAACCGCCCGGCGCCGATTTCGCCCTGCGCGACTTTTCCGAACATCGTCCTCACCCCGCATCTCGGCGCATCGACGGCCGAGGCGCAGGAAGGCGTCGGCATCGAGATCGCGGAGGCGATCCGCGCCGCCCTGCTCGAAGGCGAGGTGCGCAACGCCGTCAACATGCCGAACATCGACGCGAAGACCCTGGCTATCATCGGCCCGTACCTCGACCTCGGCGAGCGGCTCGGCATGTTCGTCTCGCAGGTATGCCCGAAGCGGTGCGAATGGGTGAACATCAACTTTCAGCGGCAAGGTCAGCGAAGCCGATACCACGCCCGTCACGCGCGCGGTGCTGAAGGGCTTCCTGAAGGCCGCCGGCGGGGGCGAAGTGAACATGGTGAACGCGCCCGACAAGGCCGCCACCCTCGGCCTGAAGGTGACGGAGTCGCGCATGAGCGTGCCGGGGGATTTCACGGAGCTCATCGAAGTCTCTTCCGGGCGGCCGGGCGAGTCGTCCTCCGTGGCCGGCACATTTTTCGGCGCGACCCCACGCATCGTGCGGATCAACGACCGCCACGTCGAAGCGCGGCCCAGCGGCGTGCTCCTTCTCCTCGAGAACCGCGACAGGCCGGGGATCGTGGGCCTGGTCGGCTCGATGCTCGGCGCAAAGGGAGTGAACATCGCGGGCATGTCGCTCAGCCGCAACGAAGCCGGGGGCCAGGCGCTCACGGTGCTGAACCTCGACACCCCTCCCGATGCCGGCCTCGTGAAGGAGTTGCTCGCTCTCGAAGCCATCGAGTCCGCCACCGTCATCCAACTGTGAAAATAGAGGTCGCCGGTTCGCACACGGACGGCGTCCGGATTCAACTTTTCTCCACCGCCCAGAAGAGCCGGGTGCCGGTCTCCGTCACCGAGGAAGAATTTTCCGCCGGCGCGGGGAGGCTCCTCTACCTGCGCCATGAGAAGGTGCTTTGCGTCGGGCTCGGCCCGGAAGCGGGCATCGATGGCCAGTCGCTCCGCTCCGCGGCCGGAACCGCCATCCGCTTCCTGCAAAAGATCGGGGTCACCCGGGCCTCGCTGGATGTCGGCGAATGGGTGCGGCACGTCCGGCCGGTCGTCGAAGGGGCGCTCCTCGCCGAGTACCGTTTCGAAAAATTCAAGACCGCCAGGACGCCTTCCCTGGAGACGCTCCGGCTCGTCTGCGCGCCGAGAGACACCGCCTCCGCGAAAGCCGCCGCCCGCGAGGGCGGCATCGCCGCGGAAGCCGCGAACTACGCGCGGGAACTCGGGAACCAGCCGGGCAATCTTTTCTACCCCGCGACGCTGGCCGCGGAGGCGAAACGGCTCGCCGCGCGCAAGGGGATGCGGTGCAAGGTGTACGATGAAAAAATGCTGCGCGAAGGCGGGTTCGGCGGGCTGCTCGCGGTCGGAGGCGGCAGCGCGCGCGGGCCGCGCCTGGTCGTGCTGGAGCACCGGGGCGATCCCTCTTCCAAGGAATTTGTAGCGCTGGTCGGCAAGGCCATCACCTTCGACAGCGGAGGCATCTCCCTGAAACCGGCCGACCGCATGGAGGACATGATCTTCGACAAATGCGGCGGCATGGCGGTGCTCGGCGCGATGGCGGGGATAGCCGGGCTCGGGTTGAAACGGAACGTGCGGGGCATCCTCGCCAGCGCGGAAAACCTGCCCGGCCCGAACGCGTACCGCCCGGGCGACATCGTCAAGGCATACGACGGAAAGAATATCGAGATCATCAACACGGACGCCGAGGGCCGCGTCGTCCTCGCGGACGCGATCGCCTACGCGCGCAAGGAAAAGGCGGCGGCGATCATCGACATCTGCACGCTCACGGGGGCCATAGGCGTCGCGCTCGGAGAATACGCGGCGGGCCTGTGGAGCACCTCCGAGGCGTTGAAGGCCGGAGTGCTCGCGGCCTCCGCCGCGGCGGGGGAACGGCTCTGGCCGATGCCGCTCTACCAGGAATACAGCGACCAGATAAAGAGCGACATCGGCCTCCTCAAGAATACCGGCGGGCGCTTGGGAGGCTCGTGCACCGCCGCCGCATTCCTCCAGGCGTTCGCCGGAGACACGCCATGGGCGCACCTCGACATCGCCTACATGGCGAACATCGACAAAGACCGCGCCGACCTGGCCCGCGGCGCCACCGGCTTCGGAGTCCGCACCCTCCTGTCCCTCATCGAAACCTGGCCCCCGGCTCCGTAACGGGCTGACCCCCTCCTGTAGCCGCGCTCCATGAGCGCCGACCCAAGCGTCGTCCCGCCGCATCCCCCCCCCTCTCTTAAGATTCATCGCAAATCCCCTCCGCACCGGCTACATTGCCGATGCCATGATCCAGGAACACATCGAGCAAATCGAGTCGAAGCTGCGCGGGGCGTCCAACGTCCCGAGCGAAACACAGGCGGAGATATTGAGCCTCCTCGAATCTCTCAAAGCCGAGATCGCCACCCTGGCCGCGACGCGCGCGGACGGGCTGCCGCTCCCCGAATCGCATCCCGAAGGGCCGATCCACGACCTCACGCGCTCGGTCGAGGGCTTTGAGACCTCGCACCCGGAACTGGTGGCGAACGTGAACCGGCTCGCGGTCATCCTTTCCAACATGGGCATCTGATGGCGCCCCCGGAGACGCCGGCGCGCACCCGCGCAGCGCCCGCGGGGTGGAAGGCTGGACTGGCGGCGGCTCGGGCGAACCTGCTCCCCGGCCTGTTCATACAAGCCGCGATGCTGGCCATCCTGCTCGCCTACTACGAATGGAGCGCGGCTGGGCCGTTCTTCAACGCGATCGGCGCGTGGAAACAGCGTTACGGCTACGGATTCACCGTGGTGGTGGCGGTGTTCGCCGGCGCCGTCGTGCCGGAATGCTTCCGGGTCGCGCTCTTTCAGGGCGGCTCGTGGCGGCGGGCCAACCTCGAGAATCTCCTTTTCGGCATCCCCCTCTGGGGCACGATGGGGGCGTCCGTGGATGCGTTCTACCGCGCCCAGGCGCTCTGGTTCGGCGCGGGGGTGACGCCGCTCATCCTGCTCAAGAAGGTCGCGGTCGATCAGTTCATCTACACGCCGTTGTGGGGGACGCCGGCCATCGTCCTGGCATACGAATGGAGGCGGCGTCACTTTTGCCCGCGGGCGCTCCGGAGCCTGTTCGCGCCGCCTTTCCTGAAGTCCGCGGTCCTGCCGGCTGTGATCACCGGGTGGGGCGTCTGGATCCCCGCGGTCTCCATCGTCTATTCGCTGCCGTCCCCGTTGCAGATACCGCTCTTCGCGCTCGCCGAATGCTTTTGGTCGCTGCTCCTCACCTACATGGTTTCAGAGCGGCCCGCTCTCTACGAGCCGCCGCCGGGCGAAGAGCCGGAACCGGCCGCCGCAGTATAGGCCGAAGAGCAGGAGCGGCAGGACGACGGCGAAGAGCGACCGATAGACGTAAATCCATTCGTGATCGCCATCCTCGCACCCGAGGGTGATGTAGAGGGTGAGCACGCTGGCGGAGAGCAGCAGGGCGAACTTTGCGGGGAGCGCCTCCGGCTTCAACGCGCCGAGGGCCACCGCCCAGATGACGTACCACGGCCAGAACTGGGTCATGAGGGTATAATAAGAGGCGAGCATCACCGCCGCCGCCCAGATGAGGAACAGGTCGAAGTCCCGGGTGCGCCAGGCCGCAATGAGGCCGAACACGGCAAACAGGCTCCAAAATACGTTATGCACCAAGGCGCTGGCCTTGAGCACGGTCGGCCAGTCCAGCAGCGTGTCCTCGAGATGGGAGACATCGGGATCGTTATCGTATCCGTCCGGATCCGCGATCTCGTCCACGCTCGGGTAATAGACATAACCCCGCCGGCGCGAGACGGGGTCGAAGACACGCAGCCAATCCGCGTCCAGGTGCGGGGCGATGACGAGGAGGCGCCCGTCCCTGGGCAGGTGCGCCCGCGCGGAGGAAAGCGCGTCCCCGCTCTCCCGCAAATCGGTCGCGGTGGTCACAGAGACCCAGTAGCTCCCAAACGTCACGGGGACCCGGACCGACTCCGCGTCCTCGCCCAGGAGCCGCCGCATCCCGGTCAGGATCAACTCGTGGAAATTGTTTGAGAAGAATTGCGGCGAGGCCGCGAACCGGGCCGCGGGCACATCGCTCTTCACCCTTCCGAATACCAGGAACGCTGCTAGGATCGCACCGGCCGCCAGCCCGGACCGGAGGAGAAACCCGCCGCGCTCGCGCCACGACGCGGGGCGGCGCAGCACCATCAACATATACAGCGGGACGAGCGGCCCGGTGACGAACTTTACAAGCGCCGACAGGGTGAAGGCGGCCACCGCGCCCGCCTTCCGGCCACGGACGTGGAGCCAGACCGCGAGCAGGAGGAGCGCGACCATGGTCGCGTCGTTATGGCCGCTCAACCCGCCCTCGATGAGCACGAGCGGATTCCACAAAAAGAGGGCGAGCCCCTGCGCCGCGCGCTCGGGCGAGTGCCGCCGCAACGCGCCCCAGAGCAAGGCCGCGCCCGCCAGGACCGCAACGCACGACCACCCCCGGAACAGGAGCACGACCAGCCCGACGCGGACGCCGCCCACCCGCGCCAGCCCCGCCGAGAGGAGCGTCCAGCACGGCCCGTAAACCGACGGCACGTAACGGTGCCCGAGGATGGCGTAGAACGGATCGGCAGCGTTGAAAGCGGGAGCCAGAAGGTACGGGCTCGACCCGTACACGGAGAAAATGCGCCCGTAGAACGCATAGGAGTAGATATCCTCCGAGAGGAGCACCGGCGCGAAGAGAAAGGTGAGCAGAAATACCGCGCCGGACGCGAAGAGAAGCGCTTGCACGCCGATGGACCGGCAGCCTTTCACGAGGCGAAGCACGAGCCCGTAAACCCCGAAAAGGCCGGCGCACAGGGCCACGAACCGCACCGCGGGCCATGCGCCGCCGGAGCCGTCCACGGTCGCGTCGAGCGAGTCCCGCGTGGCGGGCTTCACCCAGGAAAAAACCTCGTTGGCGTAGCTCGGCTCCGTCTCCGACAACGACGACAAGACGACCGGCAGGAGGAGATAGAGCACGAGCGACGCGCAGGCGCACACCGCGACGGCGGGAACGCGGCCCCGGGCGTTCAGGAGGCGCTTCGTGGCATCGATGACGCTCAATGTTGCGGCAGGCCGATTCCCGTTGTGATCATATCCGCAAAAAAACGGTTGCAAAGGTTCGGGCAGACGCTATCGTTTCGCCCTTCCTATGGCAAAGACAAGTTGGATCGAGAGAGAGAAGCGCAAACGCGCCACCGTGGCAAAGTTCGCGGCGGTCCGCGCTGAACTCAAGGCGAAGAAGGATTACATCGGCCTCTCGCAACTGCCCCGCAACGCCAGCCCCGTCCGCCTCGTCAACCGCTGCCAGCAGAGCGGCCGCCGGCGCGGGTTTCTGCGCCGTTTCAAGCTCTCCCGCATCGCCTTTCGCGAACTCGCATCGTCCGGCATGATCCCGGGCGTAACCAAATCCAGCTGGTAGCGAGCCCGGAGGTTTGACGCGGGCGGTTCCAGGCGGAGCTTCCCTTATCCCCTTCGTCCTTTTGTCCCATGGCATTCCTCGCGGACGGCTTCATCTTTACCACCTGGGAGTCCGGTGAGGCGATCTTCGTCAAACTGCTGGTCATCCTCCTGCTGGTGCTCCTGAACGGCTTTTTCGTCGCGTCCGAGTTCGCCTTCGTCAAGATCCGCGGCAGCCAGCTCGATACCCTGGTGGAAGAGGGCGACAAACGCGCCAAGCTCGCCAAGCACGTCACGCTCCACCTGGATGCCTACCTCTCCGGCACGCAGTTCGGCGTGACGCTCGCGAGCCTCGCGCTCGGCTGGCTCGGCGAGCCGTTCCTGGCGCGGATGATCGAGCCGGTATTCGCCCTCCTGCACGTCCATGCGCCGGCTATCATCTCGACGCTCTCCATCACCCTCGGGTTCGTGGCGATCACCTTTTTTCACATCATCCTCGGCGAGCTGGCCCCGAAATATATCTCGATCCGCAACCCGGTGCCCATGGCGCTGGCTCTGGCGCGGCCGCTGGCGGGCTTTTACCTGGTGTTCAAGCCGGCGATCTGGTGCCTGAACAAGTCGTCGAACTCCATCCTGAAGCACCTTTTCAAGATCGATCCCGTCGGAGGCGCGGAGCTGGCCCATAGCGAGGAGGAGCTGCGCGTCATCCTCACCGAAAGCCAGAAGGCCGAGGAAGTCTCGCCCATGGGCAACGAGATACTCATGAACGCGCTCGACCTGCGCCACCGGGTCGTCCGCGACATCATGACCCCTCGCGGCGACGTCGTCTTCCTGAACACGGACGAGACATTCGAGGAGAACCTCAAGACCGCGCAGGAGTCGCGTCACACCCGTTTCCCTCTTTGCCAGGGGCACCTGGATAACACCCTGGGGCTCGTCCACATCAAAGACCTCCTCTCGCTCCTGCGCCAGGCCAAGCCCGACCTGAACGCAATCCGGCGCGACCTGCTCCCGGTGCCCGAGATGATGGCTTTGGAAAAGCTCCTGAAGTTCTTCCTGGCCCGGCATGCGCACCTCGCCCTGGTCATCGACGAGTACGGCGGCACGGTGGGCATCGTCTCGCTCGACAACGTCCTCGAGGAGATCGTGGGCGACATCCAGGACGAATTTGACGCCGAACGGCAGGAATACCACCGGATCAGCGACGACGAGTTCGTGGCCGACGGCTCGCTGGGGCTCTACGAGCTGAACGACCTGGCGGGGTTCCAGTTGGAGAGCTCGGACGTGAGCACCGTCGGCGGCTACGTCACCCACCTGCTCGGGCACCTGCCCAAGGAGGGCGAACACACTGTCATCGACGGCTACCGGGTCACCATCACCCAGACCGACGGGCGCCGGATCGTGGAGTTGAACTTCAAAAAGACGCCGGCCCCGGGCAACGGAGCCGCCCCCGAACTCGGATAGTTGTTGATATCGCCATTTGCAGGCGATAACATTTCTATCGATGTTGAGAAGCCACCCAGTAACCCGCTGGGGCGCCCTGTTCTTATCCCTCTGGCTAGGGTCGGCCGCGGCCCCCGCTTTCGGGAAAGCGGCTGCTAAAATCAAGAGCGCTCCGGCCCAGGCGGAGCCTTCTGCAGCGCCCGAACCGGCTGTCGCGCCCATGCAAGGGACCATCGCCGAGACGTTGAAGGCCGCTTACGACGCCTTCAACCAGGGCGATTACCTGAACGCGGCCAGCGCGCTGGAGACCGTCGTCGGGAACGCGCAGGACTCCGCCGCCCTGGAGCCCGTCTATTTCATGCTCGGCGCCGCGGACTTCAACGCGGCCGATTACCCAAAGGCGATCGGCGTCTTCAAGACCTTCGAGAAGAAGTTCCCGAAGTCTCCGCGCTACCCAAATGTCGCCTTCTCGCTGGGGCAGGCCTACCTCCTCACCAAACAGTACCCCGAAGCCGCCGCGGTATTCAAAGAGCTGGATAAGGTATCCCCCGAATTTCGCCTCGAGGCCCGCCTGTTCGCAGCCGAAGCCCTGCAAGAACAGGGAAACGCGGACGAAGCCATCGGCATGATCGAGCCGCTCGTCGCAAACGGGGTGAACAGCCCGGTTGCCGCCAAGGCCGCCTTGATGCTCGCGCCTCTCTACGCGGAAAAGGAGGATAGCCAGAAGGCGGTTGCGCTCGTGACCGACCTCGGGAAGAACGTCAAATACGTGGACAACCCCGTCGAGTTCAACTCGGTCGCGATCAAGATGGGCGACAAGTTCCTCGACGGCAAACTGTACGAGGAAGCGCTCGCCTGTTACCGCCAGGTTCACTTCAAGGAAGAGGTCATAAAGCTGCAGGCCGCGCGCATCGAGGCCCGGCAGCAGGATCTCGCCCGCAACGTCGCGGCCGTACGCGCCGATCCCACGATCTTCGTCAAGATGGTGCCCATCAACAGCCAGATCATGGAGGACATCGCTGCGGCGAAAAAAATCCTGGAAGGCTTCATGAAGCTGCCCGGATACGTCCCGACCCTCGACCTCCGCATAGGACGCGCCCTCTACGAGTTGGACAAGAAATGGGAATCGATCGTCGCCTACGGGGACGTGCTGCGCAAGTTCCCTGCCGCACCCGAGGCCGAGCCCTCGCTGTTCGGCACCGTCGTCGCCTTTGTCGATCTCCAGCGGGCCAAGGACGCGCAGACCTACGGCGACCAGTATCTCAAGGATTTCCCGACCGGGCCGAACGCGAGCACCGTCGGCTTCCTCATGGGCGCAGTCGCCTTGAACCTGCAGGACTACGCCGGCGCGGAAGCCATCTTCACCCGGATCATCCGCGAGCAGCCTAAGAGCTCCTACCGCGAGGAGATGCTGTATATGCTCGGGAACTGCAAGTTCGCCCAGTCCGACTTCCCCGGCGCCGCCGCGACCTTCAAACAATACCTGTCCGAGTTTCCCCAGGGGAAAGACCTCGAGGACGTGGAATACCGCGCGGCGGTCTGCCCGCTTTTCGAGGGAAACCCGGATGCCGCCCTCGGACCCGCTGCAGGCGTACCTGCGAAAATACCCGAGCGGCTCGTACACGCCGGACGCGCTCTACCGGGTGGGCGTCTGCCAATCCGCCCAGGAGAAATACGATGATGTCTTCGCGACCTGCAAGAAATGGCAGGCCCAATATGCCAATAACCCGGAGCTGGCCGAGGTTCTCTCCCTGCAGGGCGACGCTTTCGCCGCCACGGGCAAAGAGGACGAAGCCATCGACTCCTATCTCCGGTCGTACAAGATCGCGAAAAACCCGGACACCCAGCGTTACTCCCTTTTCGACGGCGCGGGCAAATTGCTCGAGAAGAAGGCGGACTGGGAGCAGGTCTCCACGCTGTTCGAGGATTTCGCAAAGGGGAACCCCGACAGCCCCTACATCATCACCGCTTTTTACCAGATCGGGCGCGCCCGCGTCCACCAGGACAAGGCGGACGAGGCGAAGACCTTCCTAGCCGGCTCCATCAAGAAATACATGGACGACCCCGCGCGCGACGACGTGGAGAAAATCCTGAAACTGCTCGTACAGCTCTGCGCGCGCAGGCCCCCGCCGCCCCTCCCCCCTCGGCGCCGCCGGATGCCGCCGCCGCCTCGCCTTCGGGCGACTTGGCCGCCGCTTCCCCCGCTGTGCCGACACCGCCTCCGTCGCCGACGCCGACCCCCGTCCCGCTGGTCGATCCCCATGTCGAGTTGAACACCCTCCTGGGGGCCGACGATCCCAAAGCGAGCCCGACGGCCCGCGCCCGCATCCGCTACGCCCAGGGGCTGCTGGCGGGCGCGTTGAAGCAGCCGCGGGAACAGGCCGCGGACTTCCAGATCATCGCCGCCCAGTTCAAACCCGCGGATCTCAGCGCGGTCATCCTCGCGCAGACGGCGGATTACCTGGTGCAGATGGGCCGCCTCGACCAGGCCGCCTCCTACTACAACCAGCTCGAACAGGCGTTTCCGAAGAGCGAGGAGCTCGACTCCGCCCGCGTCGGCCTCGGCGAGATCGCCTTTGAAAAGAAGGATTACAAGACCGCGCTCCGCCAGTTCTCCGACGCGGTGGACAAGAGCCAGACCACCGCGAAGTTGAAGGACGCCACGCTCGGCAAGGGCGCGACGCTCCTGGCCATGAACAAGCTGGACGAAGCCAAGAAACTCTTCGAGCAGGTCGCCGCCGTGCGCGAGTGGCGCGGGCCGGCCACGGCCCAGAGCGTCTATTCGCTCGGGCAGATCGCCGAGAGACAGGGCAAGCTCCCGGAGGCCATCGCTTATTACCAGAGGGTTTATGTCGCGTACCAACGGTATCTCCCCTGGGTCGCAAAGGCGTATATCGCCAGCGGCCGGATATTCGAGAAGCTCGGCAAGACCCAGGAATCGGTCAACACCTACCACGAGATGATCGCCAACGAGAAGCTCTCGACCTTCCCCGAGACCGAGGAAGCGCGGCATCGCCTGCAAGCCCTGGGGAAAGGATGATTCCAATCCATAGCCAGGCTGACCCTGCAACCGTCTCGGGTCGAAGCGCCGGAGCCCCGTCCCGCGGCGGGCTGCGGGGACTCGCCCTTCTCCTCGCCGCGCTGGTCCTCCCCGCGCTCCCGGCCGTGGCGGATCAGATCACGCTCAAGGACAACCGGGTCATCGCTCTCTCCAACGTGCGGGTATCGGCCACGGCCATCATGACCGATGTCACCCTTCCGGGCGGCACGATCGGCCAGCTCGGCTACGCGTTCGACTCCATCGCGAAGGTCGAGATGCCGAGGCCGCCCCAACTGCAAGCCGCGACCGATCTCCTCTCGCTCGGCCAGCCCGAACAAGCCATTCCGCTGCTCGACCCCGTCCTGAATTTCTACGGCCCCATGAAAGGCGTGCCGGGCAACTGGTGGGTGCCCGCCGCGCTACTCAAGACCACCGCCCTCCAGGCGCTCCACCGCGAGGCGGAGGCCGAGCCGCTCCTCCGGGACCTTTCGCAGCTTGCCACCGACCCCGAGGGCGCCCGCATCGCGAAGGTGCGCCTCGCGGCCATCGCCGCGCGCCGGGACAAGGGGGCGGCGGCCCAGGCCCAGGCGACGTACGACTCCGTCATCAACGACAGCGCCGACTCGCGCGTCCTGGCCGAGACCTGGGTGGACAAGGGGGAAGGCCTGCTGGAAACCAAGCAATACGAGTCCGCCCTGGTGGCTCTCCTCCACGTCCCCGTCTTCTACCAGGAACAACGTCTGCTCATGCCCAGGGCGCTCCTGGGCAGCGCCCGCGCCTTCAAGGGCATGGAGGATTTCGCGAGGGCGCGCGACCAGTTAAACCGGCTCACCAACGACTACGGCGGCTCCGCCGAAAGCGCCGCCGCGAAGGATGAGATGAAGGCCATCGACGCGCTGGAGCAAAAGAAGAAGAAGGCATGATTTCGCCCGCGCCCCGGTGCGGGCGGGCAGGCACGCGGTCTCTTCATTCTTCGTAGGTAAATCCGCCGCGAAAAATAAAGTGTTTTCCCAGTGGGGAAATCCTTCAAAAATGAAAAATCCTGGCGTATTGTTTTCAACGAATGATGACCCCTTCTCTTTTCGTACCTATGAAATACCGCGGCCCCGCCCTTTTTCTGACCTTCGTTGCGGCCCTCTCTTTTGCGACAGCCGCCATGGCTCAGACACCCGCCGCCTCTCCCGGCGCCAGCCCCGGCGCGCCCCCCGAAGAGAAGAAAACCCTGTTCACGCAGATCGAGGAGGGCGGCATCATCATGTTCCCCATCGGCATTTGCTCGATCCTCACCGTGTATTTGATTGGCGACGGCAGCATACGCACTGGCCGGAAGCGCGTCTCACCGCCGCAGCATGAGATGGCGCTGAAGGACTTGTTCCGGCAAGGAGACTACGTCGGCGCGTACAATTACTGCAAATCGAACCCCTCGCCCGTGACCAACGTCCTCCGCATCGGCATCAGCCTGCTCGGGGAAGGCAAGGAAGTCGCGGAAGAAGGGATGACCGGCGAGCTCGCGAAGGAGAATTCCACCTTGCAGACCTACATCAGCTACCTCTCCGTCATCGGCGTCTGCACGCCCATGATCGGGCTGCTCGGCACCGTCACCGGCATGATCCGGGCGTTCGGCACCCTGGGCCGTTCCGGCATCGGCGATCCCTCCAGCCTCTCCTCGGCCATCGGCGAAGTGCTCGTGGCGACGGCCAGCGGCCTCGTCATCGCCATCCCGGCCTTCGGGGCGTTCTACTTTTTGCGGAATCGGGCCATCGCCTCCATCCACCACGTCCAGGACGTGATCAACAGCCTCTTCCGCAAGATGCCCTACGAGGCGCTCGCCGGCGTGCATCTCGGGGACGAAGAGCTCTACGCCGCCGTCCCGAACTGGATGGCCCACGAAGAATTCAGCACCGCCACGCCCGGGGAGGCCGTGTAGGGCGCCATGGCGGGCGGAGGAGGAGGCGGAGAAGGCGAGCCTGAATTCCAGGTCGCGCCGATGATCGATGTGCTCCTGACGATCCTCGTTTTTTTCATGATGATCACCTCGGCCCAGGTCCTGAAGGTGGACAAACAGATCACCCTCCCCGTGGCCGCAGATGCGATAAAGAAGGATCAATCCCGTAGCGAGGCCGTCATCAACGTCCGCTGGAAACCGGCGGAGCGAAAGCCCGAGTTCGTGCTCGACGACAAGGTTTACAAGAAGGCCGCCCAGCTCGTCGTGCCGCTGACCGCCGACCGCGTGGACGGCGAGAAGAAGATCAAGCTCGGGGCGAACCCGAAGTTCCGCGCAGTCATCCGCGGCGACAGGGATGCGCCCGCCATCTACATCGCCGATGCGATGAACTCGTGCGGCGCGGCGGGCATCTCGGACATCTCGTTCTCAGCCGTCAACAAGCAATAACGGCCAAACGCGTGCGCCTCGAAAACAATCTCAACGAAGGCAACCTCGGGTTCCAGATCGCGCCGATGATCGACGTGGTATTCGTCATCATGCTCTTCTTCATGGTCATGGCCGGCGCCGTGAAGGTCGAGAACGAGCTGAACACCACGCTGCCCGGCACCGCGCCGACCGATTCGCAGACGGACATGCCCGACGAGCAGATCATCACCATCGCCGAGGACGGCACCGTCTCTATGAACGACGAGCCGTACGATTCGCCGACCAACACGCGGCTTCCCTCGCTCGTCGCCACGCTCATGCGCCTCAAGCAGGCCAGCGACGCCTCCAGGACGCCGACCATCGTCACCATCGTCAGCGCGCCCCGGGCAAAATACAGCCGCACCATCGATGTCCTGGACGCGCTCGCGCAGGCCAAGGTCGAGAATGTCACCTTCACCGTGAGCGAGGAGGAGGAGTAGCCCTTTTTCACATGGGGAAAGAGAAAGCTCATGCCCATGCGATTCCCCGCGGCTTCGGGCCCCAGAGCAACCACGCGCCGGATGTGCTGGATCGGGCCGGGGCTGCCGCCTCCGGGCGGCGCGCCGCCCCTCCTTCCCGCGAGGGATGGTGGCTTCTCCTCGTTGACCAGGAACCGCTCCGGCAAGCCGCCACCGACGCCTGCCGCCGCACCATGCGGGATCTGGAAAAGGCGCGCGCGGAGTGGGTGCGCTTCACCGAGGAGGACCAGCCCGCGTACGCCCGCTGGATCGCCGCCACCTTTGGCGCCCTCCTCACGGAATCGCGCGGGCTGAAGGAGACGGTGAGGCAAAAGCTCGGGCTCATCCAGGAACTGGAGACCGAGCATTACTCTCGCGGTGGAAGCCGCCAGCGCGCGTTCGACACCGTCATGCAACGGCGCGAATCCCCAGTGCCCACCGATGATTTCGACGACGAACCGGAGCCGCAACCGGCTCGGGAAAAGCCCGAGCCGAACCTCGACGAGGCCGCGAAGAGGGCGCTCTTCGACGAGTTCGTGCGCGCGACCTTCGGCATAAATCCCCGCGCCCTCTCCGGGGAAGAGTATGAAACCCTGCGCGCGGAATTCGACGCGGCGATGTTTGGAGACGAGGAGGAGCCCCAGCAGCGGGCGGAGAGCCACATCCAGCCCGAGGCCTCCCCTCTTGGCGCCCGCATAAAGGAGAAATACCGGTGGCTCGTGCGCCATCTCCACCCCGATACCCGGAAAGAGAAGCGCCCGGACCTCGTCGCGATCTGGCACGAGGTGCAGAAAGCCTACGCGGAGGGCGATCTCGACCGGCTGGAAACGCTCGTCGCCCTCGTCGAGTTGCGCGAGGGGCTGCTCGGACGGCAGACAAGCCTTTTCCAGGCCCGCGCCGCCCTCGACGAGATGAAGAACGCGCTCCGCGCCCTGACCCGCAGCCTCAGGGAGGCGAGGACCGGCTTCGTCTGGAGATTCTCGCGGGCCGGCGCGGATCGGCGCGAGCTGCTCCGGGCGCGGGTCGCCGCCGAGATGCTGTGCGAGATCGAGAACCTCAAGGCCGAGCTCGTCAAACTCGAAAAGATCCTGGCAATCTGGTCGCGCCCTACCTCGGAACGCCCGACCGGCCCCGAGCGCCAGCGCGGCAGGATGGCCTCGCGCGCACGCGACTCGTACCGGAGCCGGACCCAGGGCCGGTTTCATTTCGAATAGCCTTCGCGGAAAGGGCGTTGCCCCTACTTCCCGAAAAAGAGCCGCAGGCGCTCCGCGACGGCCGTAAACGACACCAGCTTGCGGGCCGCGGCCCGGGATTCCTCGATCCTGCGCTCGCAGAGCACCGGGTCCGCGAGGAGGCCCTTCACTATCTCCAATGTCTGGCCTGTGTTTTTTCCCGTGAGTTCGGGGAAGACGAGCCGGTCGATGGCGCCGTCGCCGCCCGCGCACGGCATGCCGCAAAGAAGCGCGTCGCCCGCCACCTGGCCCGGGACGGCGCCTCTGTCCAACTGGAAGACGAGCCGGTGGGCGGCCATGAGCCGCAGATAATCGGGGTAAGGGAGTTTCCCTTCGACGACCCGGAGCCGGCCGACGGCAAATCCCAGGCCGGCAAGGGCCCGGCGGCCCGCGGCGCCCTCGGAGTTAATGACCGTGACCGTCTCATTTTCCGTGGACGCGATCGCGCGGGCACAGAGCAGCGCGGCAAGGTGGTTCCGCGAAGGGACGCCGAACTCCCGCGTGCCGATGAAAATCCCTTTCCGCCGGCCGGCGGGCGCCGAGAAATCCCACCGGGCATCCTCGACCGGGTACGGCGTGGGGATGAACTCCACGCGCCGACCTCCGGCAGCCGCAAGGAGCGGTGCCAGCTCGGGGGTGCTGGCCAGGCAGGCATCCGCGCCCGCGCAGATCTCGCCGAAGAGCGCCACGCCGCCCGCTTTTGCCAGCAGCTCACCGACCTGGAACAGCCCGCATTCCTTCACCGCGACGGCGACCGTCCGCCCCTGCTTTTTCAGTTCCCCGAGCGTCTTCAGGCAGAGCCGCAGGTCGCGCCGGACGAGCAGGAGCACCCGCCCCTGCGGCAGCGCGGAGACGCTCCGGTAAAAACCGCCGCCGGTGCAAGCGGCATAGCCGTGGTGATTCACCGGCGGATGTGAATGGGCGTTCGGCGCGCCGGCAAAGTCGGAGAAGCTCTGTTCGGGGTCGCGCCCGCGCGGGTTGAGCACAGCCAGCCGCATCGGCTTTCCGGGAATTCGAAGGGGCCGGGCGGCGGCCTACCGTTCGTTCTTCAACGCGTCCAGCACGGAGCGAACCTGGAGAAGGAGCTTCTCCTGGGTGTAAGGCTTGGGGATGAAGCCGCGCAGGCCCTTGGCGAGCATCCACCGGAGCTTGTCCTGCTCGGTAAAGCCGCTGCTGAGCACGACAGGCACTTTCGGGTTGATCTCCCTCAACTCGTTGAAAACCTCCGAGCCGTCCATGATCGGCATCGTGAAATCGAGAATGATGAGGTCGATCTGGCTCTCGAAGCGTTTGTAGATGTCCAGCGCCTGGAACCCCTCCTTGGCGATGATGACCCGGTACCCCTGGTCCGACAGGACGCGCTGGGCGAGCACCGTGACGAAGTCCTCGTCATCGACGATCATGATCAGTTCGCGCTTGCCGCTTGGGTTCCAGATTTTGACGTCGCCCACTTCGGCCACGTCCTGGTCGCGTGAGGACTTGGGCTCTTTCGTCTCCATCTTCGCCTGGGGAAAGAGGGACGGCGGCACGGCCGTGGTCGGCGCGACGCCGAGCGACTGCGGCTCGTGCTCGTATTTCGAGGCGCGCTCGAGCATCATGGTCGTGACCCGCGCGGCGCGGTCGATGCCGTTGCGCAGGATGCCGAAATACTTGTTCGTGTCGCTATTTTCCTCGCAGAACTTCTCGAGGAACTGGCTGGACTCGGTGATGACCTGGAGCAGGTTGTTCAACTCATTGGCGGTCGAGTTCACCCACCGGATTTCCTCAGGATCGAGCATGACCTACTCTACAGCATTATCGGCTGCTGTCTCCATCATTGCTGCAAGCCCACCAGACGGAGCCTGCGAAGGCGCCGAAGACGAACAGGAACATTCCGAAAGTTAGCATGAAGGTGAATCCGTAAATGGCGAAATCCGCGGGAAACGTCAACAAATATTTCGACCGCGAACGACCGGGAGCGAATCCCCGCGGAGCGCCTTCCGGATCATAGCAGGATCTCGAAAAAATCCCGGAAGACCGCGCGGTAAACCTCGCGTTTGAAGGAGGGGAGCCACTTCAGGTTGAAATCGCGCGGCCGAATCCACCGGAAGCGCCGGAACTCCTGGTGGGAGGTGGCCACGTTCAACCGCGTCACCGGGGCGGAGAACGCCAGGAGGAAATACTGCTGCTCCTGCCCGTGGTAGCCCTTCTTCGTCCGGCCCTGGCCAAGCAGATACCGGTACGGGCCTTTGCGGGCGAGGATGCGGTAGTCCCACGGCTGCAGGCTCAACTCCTCGTTCAACTCCCGTTCGAGCGCCTGCACGTGCGTCTCCCCGGCATCGACCCCGCCCTGCGGGAACTGCCACATGTCGGCGGTGTCCAGACGCTCGCAAATGAGGATGTCCGAAGACGAATTCTGAATGATCGCCGCCACGTTCGGCCGAAATTTCATCGACAATAAATGGACTACCCGAAGAAAGGGTCAAGGCGTAGATTGCAGGGAACAGCCATTTCATGGCGCGACCCCGATACGAAAATACGAACCCGAGAACCCATTATGCCGAACCTTCCCCTGCTCCGGAACCTCTCCCCTGCCCTGCTCGCGGCGCTCTTCCTTTTCCGCGGCGGAAGCCTCATGGCCCAGAATGCTTCGCCCTCCCCCACGCCGATCCTGCAATCCAAGCTGCCCCTTTGGACCTGCAAACTGCCGGGCGGCACCTACGAGGTGGCCCTGCGTTCCATCATCTCCGTCAGCAGCCATGAATACATCGTTGACGGTGCGGCGCGCGTGACCGAGGTGAACATCGACACCGCGGGGAACTCGCTCGTCCGCTTCTATTACCTGGAGCCGATGGTGCCGAGCTCGCCCATCGGCTTCGGCCAATCCGCCATCAACAAGCTCCAGGACTACGCCAAGAACGCCGCGGGGCGCACCGGCACCGAAGAGGTTTGGGAGAAGGTGGTGAAGAACTACCCCACGACGACCCACGCCCACACCGTCGAATACCGGCTCGACAGCAAGGACGACCTCGACAAGATTTTCACCAGCGTTGACACCGCCTTCCGCCAGCAGCGGGACACGCTCCTCACTGTGGCCGAGGGCGGCGGGACACCGACCGGCCAGTAGGCTGCAACGGCTGCCTTGGACAGCGAAAATCCCGCGCGGTCTTCATAAAAACCCGATTCTGGAGCGGCGGTTTGTGACCGCCGAACCGTTCGCGAAGCTGGCGAGTTCCAACACCCCTGCGGCGGCCCGCGCGCTACGCCGCCAGGGCGGGAGGAGCTTCCTTGGCCGTGGAATTCTCAGCCAGCGAAAGAATAAGGTCGGTCTTCGAGATGCTGCCGATGAGCTTCTGCGTCTTGGAATTATCGATGACGGGGATGCGCTCCCCGTCGTGGTGCGAGAAGGTCTTCAATGCATCCACCAGCGACACTTCCGGCGTCAACGTCGTAAATTCCTCCCGGATGAGGTCGCGCGCCGTCACGATGTGGGCGATCTCCGGCTGGTTCAGGTAGGCCTTGATGTCGTGCAGGCAGATGGCGCCGGCGAACCGCAGGTTCTTGTCCGTGACGTAGAGGTAGTTGAAGCGGTTCGTGACGAAGTTCTGCGCGACCTGCTCGAACGACGCGGTGACTTGCACCGAGGCCGGGGATTCCCGCATGAAGTTGGCTACCCGCAGGTTGGACATCTGCTGCTCGAACAAGCCGCCGCCCTTCCGTTTCAGTGCGTCCGAGTAGATGGACTTCTTCTCGAACCCGAGGCTCGTGTAGTACGCGATGACGCAACAGAGCATGAGCGGCAGGATGATCTGGTAATCCAGCGTCAGCTCGAAGATCATGAGGATGGCCATGATCGGCGCGTGCGTGGTCGCCGCGAGGAAAGCCCCCATGGCCACCAGCGCCAGCGCGCTCGGGCTCAACGCGGTGGCGTGCCACACGTGCTCGACCCCGACGCCGTATAGATACCCGATGCTCGCGCCGATGCAGAGCGTGGGAGTGAACACGCCGCCCACCGCGCCGGAGCCGAAGGTGGACGCCGTCGCCAACAGCTTCAGGACGAGAACGTACAGCAGCCCCTTCCAAAGCCAGTCGCCGCGCAGGATCGACTCCGCCAGCGTGTAACCGTTCCCGCAGACTTCCGGGTGCATCGTCGCCAGGATGCCGACCCCGAGTCCCCCTGCCGCGAGCCGCGCGGGGAGCGGCAGCTTCGAGAGCGCAAAGGCCTTCTCGCTGAGCTTCAAACCCCTCAGGAAGAGGGGCGAGGCCGCACCGCAGACGAGGCCAAGGAAGCAGTAGGGAAGGATCTCCCACACCGAGTTCAGGCTGAACTCCGCGGTCTTGTACAGGGCGCTCGCGCCGAAGAACTGGCGCACCGTGAGGGTCGCCACCACGGAGGAAAAGACCAGCGGGCCAAAGCTTTCCATGGCGAGCGACCCCAGGACGATCTCCGCCACGAAGAGAGACCCGGCGATCGGCGCATTATAGGCCGAGGCGATGCCGGCCGCCGCTCCGCACGCGACGATGAGCCGGCGGCGCGGGATCGGCAGTTTGATGACGCGCCCCACCGCGGAGGCAAGCATGGCCGAGAGCTGCACCATGGGGCCTTCCCTGCCGATGGACGCGCCGGAGGCGATCGAAAACAGGGCGGAGAGGGATTTCACCAGGCTCAGCCGGACGGGGACATCGCCATCCCCCAGCACGACGGCCTCCATGTAGTCGGTGCTGCTCGCCTTGCGCGACAGGCGCGTCGCAAACAGGAGCGTCGCCCCCGCGAGCAGACCGCCGAATGTCGGGATGAGCAGCCGCTGCCACCACCCGAGATCGCCGAACCCGGCGGCGTAACCGCCATGCTTCTGCGTGAAGAGGAAGTTCAGAAAATCCGACGCGATCCGGAAAAGGATCGAGGAGCACGCCCCGAGAAAGCCGATGACGCCCGCCCAGAAAAGGGTGACCTGCACCTCGTTGGGCCGGACGATGTCGCCGAGCCATACCCGCAGCTTCAGCAGGCGAAAGAGGTTTGGACTCGACCGGACCGGCGGGGACTCGGCGGCCGGCTCGCTCATTTGCCGGAGAAGGCTTGTATGAACGCTTCCGGGGCGTCGGCGCGGATCAAAGCTTCGAAGATCGGCTTCTGCTTGACGTTGCGGGCCAGGAAGCCGACCACCGTAAGGTATTCCTGAATCTTCGTCTTGGGCGTGCCGACGAGAAAGACGAGATGGATCTTGCTCCCGTCGGTGGCGGCGATCCCCTCCCGGCTGCGGCCCACCGCGAGGATGAGGTCGCCCACGAACGCGGTGCGCGCGTGCGGGAACGAGACCCCGGCCCCGATGGAAGTGGAGCATTCGTCCTCCCGCTGCAGGACGGCCTGCCGGAAGCTCTCGGCATTCAGCACGCGCTTGTCCGCGGCCATCTCGTGGATCAACTCCTCGATGGCTGGCCGGTACTCGCGCGCCTCAAGGTCGAGATCGAAGACCGCCGTCTTCAACACGTCCACGGCAGAAACGGTCATCCCTTCGCCTCGCGCTTCACCTGGCTCCAGACGGCATCCAGCTCTGGCATCCCCACGCCGCCCATCTCCCGGCCCTGTTCCTTCAACACTTCCTCCATCCTGTGAAAACGCCCGATGAATTTGCCGGTCGCGCCGTGCAGGGCCAGCTCGGCGTCGAGGCCGGCCTTGCGCGCGAGATTCACCACGGAGAAGAGGAGATCGCCCACTTCGTCCTCCATGCGCGCCCTGTCCGGCATGGCCTCCTCCACCTCCGCCAGCTCCTCGCGTATCTTCGCGAGGACGCCCTCCATGTCTTCCCAGTCAAAACCCACCCGCGCGGCACGCGTCTGCATCTTCTGCGCCCGCATCAATGCCGGGAGGCCCGGCGCGTCCCGCAGCGCGCTGGTTGCGGCGCCCCCCTTTTCCTCGCGTTTGATGCGGTCCCACTGGCCGAGGACCGCGTCGGCGTCGGCAAGCCTGGTCTCTCCGAAGACGTGCGGGTGCCGGCGCACGAGTTTCTCGGAGACGACCCGGGCCGTTTCATCGAGGTCGAACCGGCCCTCCTCGGACGCGATCTGGCAGTGCATGACGACCTGAAGGAGGAGATCGCCCAGTTCCTCGCAGAGGTCGGGGTCATCGGCCCGGTCGAGCGCCTCGACGACTTCGTAGGCTTCCTCCAGCAGGCCGGCCCGGAGGCTTGCGTGCGTCTGTTCGCGGTCCCACGGGCAGCCCCCGGGCGCTCGCAGCCGGGCGACGATGTCGCGCAACCGCCGCAGGGAGCCGCCGTCCGCATCGTCCACGGGTGGGGCGGTGCGCGGAGATTCGGTGGCGGCGGACTCTGGAAGGGCGTTCATGGCAGGCGTTCCTGCTTTTTGATGAGCACGTCGCGTGCGCGCTCCAGCTTCTCGCGCTCCCGAGCCGATAAACTTGCGAGCCCCTGTTTGGCGATCTTGTCCAGGAGCGGGTCGATCGACCCCACCACGTCCTCCTCGGGCGGCGCGGGCCGGCGCGGCCTGCGGGGCAGCGCGGACGGTTTGGAGTCGCGTTTGAAACGGTCGAACGCCGGGAATCCCCGCGTGTATTCGATGAAAAGGAACGCGCCGGCCGCGCTGCTCCAGAGGGCGGCGAGCTGCACCATGTCGCGCGCCGAGAGCGCCTGGAGCGAGTAGATCGCAAAGAAGATGAGGGCCAGCCAGATCACCCGGATGCCGAAGAAAAATTCCACCCCCGGGTAAACGAACGCGAAAGCCAGGAAAATGGAGAGGCTGAAGATAGCCTCGCCCGCGTGGGCAAAGGTCGGGAACCAGAACCCGAGGGCCGAGAGGACGCACGGAGGCAGCAGCACCAGGACGGCGCAGAGCAGCATGAACGCCCGGCGCCCGATGAAGCGTTCCACGTCGCGTCCGAACCAGACGAGGAAGAACATATCGAGCACAAACCAGATGCTGGGGCCGTTCAGGAGGGTGTAGCTGGCAAACCGCCAGAGCTGGAGCCGCTCGGCGGCGTCCGACCGAAACGCCAGGGCGGCCTCCAGGTTCAGCCGCGTCTCCGGCTGCACGACGGCCAGCGCGATCATCGCCGCCACGAAGATCGCTACGAGCAGCGTCGCGAAGTGGATCGGCCACTGGCCGATGTAGCCCAACGGCTCATAATCCTCCGACTGGCCGTAGCGGCGGATCATCGGTTCTTCCCCAGGCAGAGCATCGCTTCGAGCATGACAGAGCACGGCGAATAATCAAGGAAGCGAACAGGCCGCGCGCCGTCGCGAAAGCCCACCCGGCCGCACCGGAGCGCGCCCCGGCCCTCAAAACATGGACAGGCCCCGTATTGCTTCTTGCACCGGGGGTGCCAACCATCGCAGGGTCTGCGCTGATGCAATTTGTGAATCTGACCCGCAGGGTGGAGATCGGAGCGAATTCCTATTGCTTGACGGCGGCGGGCAAAAACATCGTCCTCGATTGCGGCATGCACCCGAAGGAGGACGGCGAGGAGGCCCTGCCGAACCTCGGCCTGCTGGAGGAGGACGCGGCGGACTTGATCGTCCTCTCCCATGCGCACCATGACCACCTCGGCTCTCTGCCCGCCCTGATGCGGCGGCAGCGGCGCGCGCCGGTATTGATGACGGAGGCCACGCGGCGGCTCTCGGACGTGATGCTTCACAACTCGGTGAACGTGATGGTGAAGAAGCGCGAAGACGACGGGATAAGCGTTTACCCGCTTTTCACGCACCGCGAAGTCGAACAGGGGGCGAAGCGGTGGCAAAGCTGCGCCCTGGAGCAGCCCTATTCCATCGACGGCGAACGGCTCCGGGCCGGCGAGAAGGAGGACGTGACCATCGAGCTCTTCGACGCGGGCCACATTCTGGGCTCGGTCGGCGTCCTCATACGGGCCGAGGGGAGGTCGGTCTTCTACACCGGCGACGTGAATTTTGAGGACCAGAGCGTCTCCAGGGCCGCCCGGTTCCCCGGGGAGCGGCTGGATGTCCTCATCGTCGAGACGACCCGGGGCGACCGGGCAGCCGCTCCGGGCTTCACCCGGGACGCGGAGGAGACGCGGCTCGCGCAGGCGTTGAGGGCGAGCATGGAGCGCGGCGCGGCGATCCTCCTCCCGCTCTTCGCGCTGGGCAAGACGCAGGAGTTCCTCGCGATGCTCTACCGGTTTCGTAGAAACGGGTGGGTGCCCGCGTCGCCCGTTTACATCGGCGGCCTCAGCACGAAACTCACGGAGATTTACGACAAGCTCGCCGGCCAGGTTCCCCGCCACCAACCGGAGCTGCAGCTCCTCCATTCGGTGGCTCCCTTCGTCCTCGCGGGCCGCGCTGCGGGCGAGGCGCCGATCAACCGCGGGAAAATTTACGGCCTCTCCAGCGGGATGATGACCGAAAAGACGCTCTCGAACAGCTTCGGGCGGCGCATCCTCAGCAGCCCGGAACAAGCCCTCTTTTTCGTGGGCTACGCAGACCCCGACTCACCCGCGGGCAGGATCAAGGCGGCAAAGCACGGGGACACCGTCCAGCTCGACGAGGCGTTTCCCGCGCAGAAACTGGAATGCGAGCTCCAGGAGTTCAACTTCAGCGCGCACGCCTCGCGCGAGAGCATCCGCGCCTACGTGAACCGGGTCGCGCCGAAGAAGATCATCCTGGTCCACGGGGACGCCGGGGCCGTCGCGTGGTTCAAACAGACGCTGTCGCAGGACTTGCCCGAGAGCGAAGTCGTCTGCCCCGAACCCGGAGTGCGGTTCGAGATTTAGGCGAGCCCGCCTCCCGTCGCCGTCACGGGGCCTTTCTCGTGGCCAAGGATGTCGCTGATCGGCGTCTTGGGGCTCTCCATCATGTCGAGCACGACGGCCTGCAGGAGCATCTGGAACCCGAGGATCATCGGCAGCATCGCCAGCGCCACCGTGCCCGCGCTCTGCTCGTGGCCCTGCGCAAAGTTCTGGCTCCAGCGGTACGCGCCGAAGATGCCCCCGCCGAAAAACAGGAGGCTCCCCACGATGAGGAAGACCGTGACGATGTTGATGTCGTAAATGAAATAGCGCCACCAGATGCGGTGGACGAAACTCCGGAGCAGCTTCAGCGGGAAGGAGGCGAGCGCCTGGAAGGGGTTCAGCGAGCTAGGCTCATCCCCGTATTTTGCGGGGATCGGGATGTCCAGCGCCAGCGCGCGGACGACGTTAAGCTGCACCAGCAGGCTGATCTCGAAAAAGTAACGCGAGTCGAGCAGGTGAAAGTTTACGAGGTCGAGCGCGTTGCGCCGGATGGCGAAGAAGCCGTTCGTGGGGTCGGAGAGATGCCAGAAGCCGCTCGCGGCTTTCGTCAAAAGGGTGAGCCCGAAATTTCCAAACCGCCGCGTAGCGGGCATCGATTGCAGCGCGCGCAGATCGTAGAAACGGTTGCCCTTGGTGAAATCGGCCTTGCCGCCCGCAAGCGGCGCGATGAGCCGGGGGAGATGCCGCGCTTCCATCTGCCCGTCGCTGTCCATCTTCACGATGATGTCCGCGCCGTCGTCCAGCGCGGCTTTGAAGCCCGTGGTCGTCGCCCCCCCGACGCCCGCGTTCTTCTCGTGGAAAAGGATTTTCAGTTTCGGATGCGAGAGCGTCTTTTGCAGGAAAGCGCCGGACTGCTCCGGGCAGCAATCGTCCACGACGATGATGGCATCGGCGACATCGACCAGCGATTCCACGACGCCCACCACCTGGTCGCGCACGCGGTACGCGGGCAGCACCACGGCGACTCGCGGGCGGCGCGCTGGCTCAAGCGAAGTCATAGGCCGGCGCCTTCCGATACGTAATCCGCATACGTCATGATCTTAAACCCCGACGCGGCCACCGACTCAAGCCTTTCGACCGTCCCCCCGCGATTCACATACAGCAGCGCATTGAGGAAACGGTTGCCGCCCACCCCGCGATGCAGGACGTGCTCCTGGCGGGTATCGACATCGTACGGGTGGAAGTAGCCGAGCACCGGCGCGCCGGCGCGCGCGAGCGCCCGGAAGCTCCGCCGGATGAAAAATCGCGGCAGGCAGCGAAAATAGGTGCCCGCGCCGATGGGCACTTCGAGCGGGCCGAAACGGGCGAGGGTGATGGGCAACTCCAGCACCCCGTCGATCCGGCGCGGCTTGTTCGTGAAACCGGGCCAGCCGTGCAGCGGGTTGGGCGCGGGCAGCACCGAGCTGGAATACTCGAAGCCGAGTTCAGCGAGCACCGCGTAGGCCCACTGGGTCCGTTCCGTCAGCGAGAGGATCGGCGCTCGGAACCCCTTCAGAGCAGAGGCGCCCGCCGCCCGCACCGCTTCGAGGTTCCTCGAAAGATCGTCACGCAGCGAAGCGGGCGTGTGCTCGTCCAGCGTTCGGTGCGTATCCGTGTGGCAGCCGAGCTCATGCCCTTCGGCGGCGATGGCCCGCACGGTTTCGGGATATTTCCTGGCGACTTCGCCGACAACGAAGAACGTCGCCTTCATCCCGTGCCGCCGCAGGAACGCGAGATAGATTTCGGCGAGTTCCGGCAGCGGCGTGCACCGAAACGCCGGCGCGCCCTCCACCGCATAAAATTCCTCGAGATCGACGCTGAAAAGAAACGTGGGCATCATTCAAAGCGCCTGAAGGAGCCTCCGGGGCCGTTGTAAAAATCAGGCGCGGGATTCTGAAAGATCATCCCGACGAGGCTGTCGCTCCGGAACGGCGCGGGAAGCCGGAGCGCCTCCAGCATCCTCAGGCCGAAATAAATGAGCTGCCAGGGGATCGGGATGAACCGCACGCGCCGGCCTGTCCGGGCGGCGAGCCGCGTGAGGATGCCGCGCAGGGGGACCTTCTCGGGATTCGCCGCCGTAATGGGCTTTGGCTCGAACCGCGCGTCGGGCTGGCAGAGCAGGAATACGAGCCGCGCGAGGTCTTCGTCATGCACCAGGTATTGCGGATACGAGCCGTCGCCGATCATCGGCAAAACCGGCCCGGCGGCGGCGGCGCGTTCGAGAGAGGCCATCATCCCCCCCGGGTTCTCCCCGTAAACGAGGCCGGGCCGCACGACGGCGCAACCCGCAGCGAATGCCGCCGCTTCGATCTCGAGCTTGGCCTTCCCATAGAGCGACCTGCACCCCTCGAACGAGCTGACCGACGAGATGAACACGACTCGCGGCACCCCCTGCTCCCTCGCCGCTTTCAACAGCGCGATGCTCCCTTCCACATTCACGCGCCGGATTTCCTTGGCAACGCACCGAAAGTCGTATGCGCAATGCACCAGCGCATCCACGCCCTGCCACGGGATCTGGCGGGGGTCTGCCGCTAGATCCCAGGCGACGCGGTTCCCGTTCCCCCGCCGGCCCAGCGCCAGCGTCTCCCAGCCCTGCGCGGCGAAATAGCGCGCGATGGCCGCACCAACATAGCCGGACGAGCCGGTGATGGCGCATCGCATGGCTAGAGTTCCGCGGCCTGGTGCGCGATGCGGTGGGCGTTGGCCATGACGCTGAGCGTTATCGTCGTCGCGGGGATGCTCGGGAAGACCGATGCGTCCACGAAGTGCACCCGGTCGAGCGCCGGCATGCGCCCGAGCGTGTCCGTCTCGAACCCCTGCGGCCGGGCGCGCATCGGGAACGCGCCGCCCGAATGGTAGCTGCGGCCCGGCTCGGCAAACTGGAGCGCGGGCACGACGGGCATGCCGCCGAGCCGGCGCCCGTTCGCCATGAGTTTCAGCCCGGCCTTGATGCTCTTCCAGCGCACGCCCGGCATCGGCTTCGGCTGGACGTTCAGCACCGGCGGGCCGCCCCCGGCCGGCCTGCGAAGCTCGACCTGTATCTTCGAAGAATCCGCCGAATGCAGGAACCCCTGGAGGACGAGAAGCCTGCCGAGGATTTCCCCCGCTCCGAGCCGGTTCCCGAGCGCGTATTTGAGCGGCGTTTCCATGAGCGCCCGCTTGAGAAAGTCGCTGTAGGTGAAGACCTCTAGATGCACCAGGTGTTTGCTGACCGCCGGGTCGTCGATCTCGAGGAACGACTGCGCCATCGAGTGGAGCGCCTCCGTCTCCACCCCGCGCGTGCGATGCAGCCGGAAAAAGGGGTAGATGAAATACTGGCTGTCGAGCATCTGCACGGGAACGTCGAAGGCTTCGAGCGAATTCAGGGCGAGCCACGCATTCGGCAGGATGCCGCAGCCGGAGAAGACGCGCTCGGCCTGGTAAACGCCTTCCCGCGTATGGATTTTCACGCCGCCCGCGACGGGTTCGAGCCGTTCGGCGACCTGCCCGCCGATGTAGGTCACCTTTCCGCTTTCGAGGAGGCTGTCGAGCGTGTGAGCGGCGGAATAGATGAGCGAGTACGGGCATCCATAAAGGCAGCGCCCGCAATAGACGCAGGGATGGCGCTTCGCGTCGCCCGAAGCGCTGGCGGCCATCCGCGAACGGCCGAAATGGATGCCCGCCTTCTTCAGCGCCGCGCGGTTCCGCCCAATGTCCTCAAGGAACCGGCTCGCCTGCGCTGAGGGTCGGAACGGGTCGGCGCGGTCTGTGAAGGAGGGAAGCAACGGTTCCAGGTCATCGCGCACGCCCGCGGACGGCATGAACTCCAGCACCGCCCGGTAGTGCGGCTCGAGGTCCGCCATGGAGATGGGCCACCCCGCGATGTCCTCCGCGCGGTATGGCAGGAGCGAAGCGCCCCAGACGCTGCTGAAGCCTCCGCGGGCCATCGAGTAATTGAACCCCGCGTCGCCGTCCTTCAACGGCCGCTCCACGTCGCGGTAGGGAAAGTCCGAGCCGTACGAGAGCTTCACATGGATGGCCCCCTCCCGCGTCTTCTGGTCGCCGCCCCGCAGCGTTTCGAGATCGGCCAGCGACCACGACTCCGGTTCCTGGCGCGAGACGCGGTCCAGCACGCGCCGTCTCTCCGGCTCCAGCGTCCGCCCCGCGTCGAGGATCGTGACCGCCCTCCCGCGGTTGACGAGGGCGACGGCCGCGGAAATGGCCGCCGGGCCCGAACCTAGGACGTAGAACATAGCCGCATCGTGAATCGCCAGACTAGCGGCGGCCCTCCGGGCGGTCAAATGACAAGCCTTGCCTTTCCAGCGACAAAACGTCATTTACCGTTTGATGAGCAACGACACGGCGGCGCGCCCGCGTTTCAACCTGCGCGAGTGTTTCCTGCTCTGCCTGCCGGCATTGATATTCGGGGCGATCCTGCGCATCTGGTTTCTCGCGGTGATCCCCGAGGCCTACTACGGCTCCGACAGCCCGTCCTATTTCGAGGCGACGGCGAAACTCTGGAGCCGCAACCACGGGCGGACGCTCTTCACCGAGAAACGCCGCTGGCTTTACCCGATGCTCCTCATGCCGCTCCCCGCGCTGCCGCTGAGCCCGGCCCGCACGATCCCCATCCTGCAATCCATCCTGGGCCTCGCCACTGTGTACGGCATCGGGTGGGTCGCCGGGAATCTCACCCGGCTGCGCGCAGTATGGGTGCCGGCGGTGACGATGCTCGCAGCGGTCAGCCCGAAAATCCTCTGGTACGAACACGAAGTCGTGGCCGAGTGCGTCTTCCTCGCGGTGTTCGTGCTCACCGTGGCACTGGCGATGCCGCCCGGCGCGGTGCTCGACAGGAAGCGCCTCTTCTGGTTCCTGCTCGCAGCCGCGGGTGTCGCGGCGCTGAAGCCGCACGGGCGCGGCATCTGGCTCGGCTGCGTGATCTTCGCGGCGCTGGTCACGCGGAATCCGTTCCGTTGGGGCGCGAAGTGCTGGGGCGCCCTCGCCGCCGCGCTCGTCATCATGCTCACCTCCGGCGAGAAACAGCAGGCAAGCTGGCTCCTTCTGGATTCCACGCTGCCCCTCGTGAACCTTGAAGGCGCGAAGTGGCACAACTACCGCGAGGCGCTCCGGCCCCTCGTGCTCCAGGCCCGGCAGGAGCTCGACCAGTACGCCTGGGCCCAGCAGAAATACAAGAAGCAGCTCGGGGACGGCAATCCGGCCACGATCGACCCCGTCTGGGCCAGCCTCACGGGCCGCGAAAAGGAATACTCCGAGGTCTGCGGCGGCCTCGGCAAGGAAGCCGTGCGCGCGCATCCCTTCACGTTTGCGCGGCTGGCGTTCACGAAGATCGGCATCTCATTCGCCAGCCCCGGCCATTACCTGGAGCGGATGAACCCGGCCGAGTTCTGGCGCAGCCAGAGCGAGCAGGTCTCCGACCATTGGACGGATTTCCGGCGGCAGTTGCATTGGTTCTACGGTATGGACCGGCCGCAGTTCGAGCAGAGGGCGGCGCAGCGGTCGGTCGCACACAACGCCACGCTCCCTTTCCTGAACGCCGTTTCGGATTCCATGGCATGGATGCGCGATAATAAGGATGCGGCGGGGAGACATTGGCTGACCCCGTGCTGGCCGCTGGTGCTCGCGGCCCTCGGTTTTTTCGTGTGCCTCACGCCCGCGCGATTCGTCGCGACCTCGGTGCTCTGGCTGCCGACGATCCTCTGCCTCGTGAGCGTCCACGCCATCGGCGACTACAACAGCCAGTACGTGCAGCCGGTGGAATGGGTGGGGCTGGTCTTGATCGCCATCGCCCTGGACGCATTTGTGGACGCCGTGCGCGCGCTCGCATCCCGGGCCGGCGCGAGGCCGTCGCCGGCTCCCGCACATTGAACGAACCTCCCTCCACGCAGTTGGCTCCGAAGCCAGGGTTCGGCTGGAAGCGGTGCCTCGTGCTCTGCCTCCCGGCCCTGATACTCGGGTCCGTCCTTCGCCTCTGGTTCCTGACGGCGATACCCGAGGGCTTTTACGGCGCGGACAGTCCTTCCTATTTTCAGGCGGTTGACCGCCTCTGGAACGAACACCGCCTTTCGTTTTCCGACCGGCGTCGGTGGCTCTACCCCTTCGCGCTCTGCCCGCTCCCCGCGCTTCCGTTCAGCCCCGCCCGCGTGATCCCCCTCGCGCAGCATCTGCTCGGGCTCGGCACAATATTCGGCATCGGGTGGATCGTCGGGAACATGACGCGGCTCCGGGAACTGTGGGTGCCGGTGGTGACCCTCCTCGCCGCGCTGCTCCCGCAGACGCTGTGGGATGAGCACGAAGTCATCTCCGAGACCCTCTTTCTCGCGTTCTTCGTCCTCACCGTGGCGCTCGCGGCCCCGCGCGGCGCGCTGCGCGACAGGCGGCGGCTCTTCTGGTTCCTGCTCGCAGCCGCGGCGGTCGCCGCCACCAAGCCGCACGGGCGCGCGATCTGGCTCGGCTCGGTGGCCGCCGCCGCGTTGCTCGCGGGCAATCCGTTCCGGTGGGATCGCCGTTGCTGGGGCGCCCTGGCCGCGGCTGCGCTCGTCATCCTCACCACGGGCGAGAAACGGCAGGGCTCCTGGCTGCTGCTCAACTCCACGCTGCCGCTCGTCGATCTCGACGCGCCGAAATTCAAGAATTACCGCGACGCGCTCCGTCCCGCTGTGCTGCGGGCGCGCGCCGGCCTGGACCAATACGCCTGGCTGCAAAAGGACTTCAAGAAGCCGCTGGAGGACAAGGACCCAACGCAGATCGGCCCGGTCTGGGCGGGGCTGACGCTGCGCGAGAAGGAGTTCAACACGGTATGCAAGAATTTCGCGCGCGGGGCGATTTTGGCGCACCCCGTCCTCTTCGCAGAGTTGACCTTAAGGAAGATCGCCATCGCTTTCGCCCACTCCCACGACCTCGAGGAGAACTTCGATCCCCCCGACTTCTGGAGAAACCAGCAGATCGAGAACGACCAGCAATGGGTGAAATATACGCCCCAGTTGCGCCTCTACTATGGAATGGACAAGCCCGCGTACGAGAAGCTCGTGGAGGCGCGCCGCGGGGGCCGCAACCCGGGAACGCCGCTGGTACGAGCCTTTGCGAAGCGCATTCCCTGGGCGGAGGAACACAGGGACGCCGCCACGGGGAAATATTGGCTGAGCATCGGCTGGCTCGGCGTCGTCGCCATTCCGGCTTTCCTCTGCTGCCTGGGGCGCGCCCATTTCCGGAGGACGGCGCTCCTCTGGCTGCCGGCGTTTCTCTACATCGGCGTCGTTTACGCCATCGGCGACCGCAAAGGGGAATACCTCCAGCCCGTGGAATGGGCGTGCCTTGTCCTGGTCGCGATTGGGCTGGATGTGGCCCTCCACGCCGGGTATTCACTAGGGGTCGGCGCGTTGAAGAAGCGCCCTCCCACGCCCCTTCCCCAGCAAACATGAATACACAAGACCTGGAGGTCACCGTCCTCATCCCGGCCTTCAACGAAGAAGGGTCGCTCGCCAAGACGGTCGAGGCGATCCAGGCGAGCATCGGCGACATCAAGGCGCTGGAGATCATCGTCATCAACGACGGGTCAACCGACCGCACCGGGGAGATCGCCCGCGCGCTGCCGGTGACGCTCATCGAACACGAGGTCAACCTCGGGTACGGCGCGGGCCTGAAGGACGGCCTACGCATCGCCACGCACCCTTACATCATGATCGCCGACGCCGACGGGACGTATCCCCTGGAGGACATCCCCCGCCTGCTGAGTTTCGCCCCCGACCAGGCGATGGTCGTCGGCGCGCGGACGGGCGCCATCGTCCATGTCCCCTTGCTGCGCAGGCCCGGAAAGTGGATCATCACCCGCCTCGCCGAGTACCTGAGCAACCGGAAAATACCCGACCTGAACTCCGGCTTCCGCGTATTCCGCAAGGACGTGGCGATGCGGTTCATCCAGCTCTACCCCGACGGGTTTTCGTTCACGACAACCCTCACGCTGGCCATGCTGACCAATCACTACAAAGTGCTTTTCGTCCCGATCAACTACCACAAGCGCATCGGCAAATCCTCCATCCGCCCGCTGCGGGACTTCACGAACTTCACGATCCTGATCATCCGCATCTGCGCGTATTTCAAGCCGCTGAACGTCTTCGTGCCGCCCGCCGCGTTGCTGATACTTCTCGGCGTGCTGAAGGGCGGCGTGGACTATACGCGGCAGGGCCACCTCGGCCTGCTTGCGATCACGACCGCGCTCACGGGCATACAGATGATTTTCATAGGCCTGCTCGCGGACCTCATCGACCACCGAATGAAGCTCTAGCCCGGTTCAGTCGGCCCGTCGGAGAAGGACGATCCGGTTACGCAGAAAGTCGATCTCTCTCGGATATATCCATCCGGGGACGGCCGGCGACTCGAGGTCGAACACGATGCGATACGGGTAGCGCCCGGCCAGCAGATCCGCGTAATAGGTCCGCGCCGCGCCGGGGGAGAGGTCGGCATAGACCGTGGAATCCAGCGCAAGGTATTCCGGGTTTCGGGCCTGGAGGGCGGCGACGGTGAACTGGGCGGGATCCACGTGGCCCTCGCGTTCTTCGAGCGACTTCGTCACCCACGGGTCGTTGCCGAACGCCTTCGCGAACAATGCGCCGCGTTCGTTCGAGTTCGGCGCGGACCGCATATCGAGTTTGACGCCTGGGAGCCTGTTCCAATTCGAGCAGGATTGCGTCGATTCGATGGAAGTGCCGTTCGCCAGGTGCGTCCGCACCCACGTCTGCGCCGCCATGCGTGGGTCGTCGTTGAAGCGGACGCCGACGTAGAAAGAGCAGATGCAGTTATAGAGGAGCACTGGCGCCAGCGAGGCATAGACGTATGCGGATTTCCGCGTGCTGAGCTCGAGCAGCGGCCCCGCCAGGAGCAGCATGAGCGGCACAACCGGGAGGACGAAGCGCGTCTCCAGCCGCGAGAAAGAGGCGATCTTCAGGTAATAGAGGACGACGACGCTCGCGCACAACGCGAAGCCCCTGACGCCGGGCGCGGGGAGTTTGCTCAGCAATACAAGGATCAGGGCAGCCGACGCGGCCAGCGCGATCCAGACGGCGCCGGGCCAGCCCAGTATCTGCGGGACGCGATCCAGGAAATCCAGGTAGCTATGGCCTCCCGCCTGCCCCCCGTAGCGGGGCGTGACCCTGTAGTTGTACATGAAGTCCGCGACGAAGGTGCGGTGGTCGAGCACCGCGTAAGGGCAGGCCAGCACGAAGCTGACCGGAACCATGAGGACGCCGAGATACACCCTTCGGTCCCACACCGCCTGCTTGAGGCCGGGCGACCGCAGCAGGTGCGCGACGGGAATCGCGATTCCCACCGCGAGCGCGTTGTATTTGGTCGCCGTTGCGATCCCGGTGAAAAAGCCCGCGAGGATGTAGTCCGCGAGCGCCCCGTTGACGAGGATGCGCTGGCAAAAAAGAAACGCGAGCAGCATCCAGAAGATCATCGGCGAATCGGCCGTGAGGAAATGGTTGAATGCGATGAACCCCGCACTCGTGGCCATGAGGAGCGCCGTCACACGCGCGGCGAGCAGCCCGAAGAACCTGCGGGCGACCGCGAACGCAACGGTCACGCTTCCCAGGAAGAGCGCGAGGGTGAGAAGGCGGGAGCCGAGGAGGAGGGCCTCGTTGAAGGCGTTCTTCGCGGGATACCCTTCCTCGTGAGGGCCGAAGTATTTCTCCTTCTTTTTGCCGAGGCCTTCGAGGATGTGGACGGAACGGAATACGACGAAATAGTTCAGGTAGGTGTGGAACGGCGGCTTGGTGAACGTGGCCGGCTCGAAGGGAGGCTTGTTTTTCTTGAAGAGGGACCGGAGCGCCATCTCATCCGGGTTCCAGCACTCGACACGGCCCCAGTCGATCCCCTGGAGCGTGAAGGCAAACGCGAGGAGGAGCGCGAGGAGCAGTGCGCGGTCGATGGAACGAACGGCCTCCTTCAGCCGCAGGAGAGATTTCATGGGTGACAGCTAGGCCGCGGGTTTGGCGCCGAAACGCCGCAGGCACACCTCGGCGAGGAGCAGGAGGGTGATGAAATGGAGGAGGAGGACGAAGGCGAACTCATTCTGCACGTAGCGGTTCACCTCCATGGTGTGGACGATGGCGACGGTGAGATTGTTCCCGAAGCTGAATGAATAAACGAGCAAATCCAGCAGCGCGAGATGCAGGAGCCCGGGCCGCAGCGTCTTTGAAGCGAGCACGACGGCGCACAAAACGGGCCCGGCAACGAGGAGGAGGACATGCAGGAAACGCAGAATGTGGATCACCAGGCTCACCAGCCGCGCGTTCGCCAGGGGCCTCGCCGTCGCGCCAAGTTCCTCGCAGCGGGCGCGCCACGGCGTCACCAGGGGCGACGAACTCACGCTTCCGGCCAGCACCTCGACCGAGTTCCGGTATTCCTCCGCGATGTCCAGCGGGCCGGAGCGATACATCGAGCAGCTAAACGAATAGAATACGCCCATCTGCCTCAGTATTTTTGCAGCCATGGCAAACGGCCTCTTCTCCGCGGCGCGCTTGTAGTAATACATGAGAAAGGACGCCTGTTCATCCGGATGCCCGGCGAAATGCGCGGCGATCTGGTCGCAGGAAGAGCCTTTCTTGTAGATGAGGTAATCCGGGTCAAACCCGAGCGTGCGCCGGCCCACCCCGGATTTCGCAATCTCGGCCGAAAGGGATGCGGCGGTCGAGGCGAGCCACGCGCGGTCGTAAGGGACCTCCGCGTGGGTCGCGAGGTCCTTCATCATCTGGTCGCGGATGAGATTCGCGTGCATGGCGAACAGCAGTCGGGGGAGAAAGACTCCGCTCGAAGAATCGCTGCGCTCCAGTATTTTCTCCGGGAGGAGCAGGAGCACGACGACGAGGAGCACAGGGGTGGCGCCGTAAACCGCGCGTTTCCACAGGGGTTCCTTGCTCCACGCCAGCGCGATCCACACCGGAAGACTGGAGAAAACCAGGCTGAATCCCCATGCGGGCTTGAGCATATAAAGAAGCCCCGCGCTGAATACCACGACAACGCTAAGAAGGAACGGGGTCGCCCCTACGGGCGCTACGAACCGGCGGCGGATGAACTCGACGTTCGCGGCGATGTTCAACGCGATGAAAAACGGGAAGATCGCCTCGGGTCGAATTTTGTGTTCGTACAGAATCGGCCAGTTGAAGAGAAGGTACGTCGCAGCCAGGAGCAGGCCGAGCGCATCGTGAACCAGCAGCGGCACGGCGGGCGGGGCCGCGAAGGCGCGCGCGCGATTCCACGAAAAAAGCAGCAGTCCGCCCGTGGCGAGGCCGAGGAGGTGTTGCACCACCGCCACCGCGCGAAAGTCCCCTCCCGCAAGCCGGAGAATCCAGTAAGCGAACGCCGGATACGCGAAGCCCCGGCCATTGGAAAGCACAAAGCCGTGCCCCCCGAGCGCGGAGAGCGAAGGGCTGAGATAGCCGCCGAGGTCCTTGTCCGCAAAGGGCGTGAGCGGCATATTCACGAACCGCTTCGCCGCTCCGAGCGCGAAGATGACCGCGAGCAGGACGAAATAGAGGATCACCCAGGGTCGGGGACGCGGCGGATCGGGGGGCATTGGCCGGGAAAGATAGCGGGGCGGCTCCAATCTTGCAAAGACGCAGTAGATCGGGTAACGTGGAGTTGTGGCTCATCCTACAGAGCAAGCGAAGGCAACATGGGACCGCATGTTTGCGATCCCGGCGTCGGGTGTCGCTTTTGGTTCTGGCGGCGCGATGATCGGGGCTGCCCTGGCTGGTCCGGTCGGTGGAATCATCGGGGGCGCGGTCGGCGTCGCGAGCGGTGCTGCGTTGGAGTTTATCTCTCAGAAGCGGCGCGAATATGAACATGAAGGGTGAGTAACCCTGTTGTTCTCTGCGGTGTAATCTTCGGAGTCGTTCTCGGACTCTCTTACTTTGGCGTTCGGCTGAGGCTTGGAAAAGAGAGAAACATCGAGGAGTAGTCAGCGTTTGCGGTTACGGGCTGGGCATCTTTAGCGGGCTCCAGGTTTGTTGGTACGCGTGGACTTTCTCCTCCGCCTATCCCATCGATAAGATTTCCGTCCAAATGTTTCTAGGCGGCTTCGCTCTCATCATGTTCGCAGTGAACAAGATCGTTAAGAAATTCAAAGACGAGTAAGCGCTCGGGAAGTCACCCCAGATCGGTCTCGCGCCGGGCGTCGGGATTCGCAGCGAACCAGTCGGCGACCTCGCCGCCGCGTGCCAACCACACCTCGCCCTTCGCCTGGATGTCGCGGACGAGGCGCTCGAGAAGCCGCACGCGCGAAGGCCGGCCCATAAGCCACGGGTGCATCGTCAGGACAAAACACCCGCCGAAGTCGCGGATAGCCTCGAACTCCTGCCACCAGAGGTCATACACCTTCGAGCAGTCCTGCGGGATGGAGCCCCACGCCGGCTCCGCGTTGAACGCGAACTGCTCCCAGTCCTCGAGCATCCATTGGCACGGGATTTCAACGAGGCCGCCCTGGTGCAGATACGGCACCTCGTCGCCCATCATGCTAGAGTCGTACCGGAAGCCGAGTTCGATGAGCAGACCGGGCGTGCGCGGGTTCAGCTCGAACCACGGCGCGCGGTAGCCGGTGGGACGCCGGCCGGTAAGGTCTTCGAGGATACGGAGGCTCTTCTTCAGGATGGCGCGTTCGCGGGCGGCCGAGAGGCCCGGAAGCCTTTCGTGGAGGTAGCCGTGGACGCCGATTTCGTGGCCCGCCGCGGCAATGGCCCGCGTCATGCCCGGGTGATGCTCCGCGATGTAGCTGGGGACAAAGAACGTGGCGGGCGCTCCGAGATGCGCGAGCAGTTCGAGCAGGCGCGGCACCCCGACTTTCGGGCCGTATTCGCACTGGGACATCGTCGTGAGGCGGTCGCGCAGTTTCGGGTCTTCGGAGAGGGCGGTCGTCTCGCCATCAACGTCGAAACAGAGCATGACCGCGCAACGGGCCCCGCCGGGCCAGCGAAAACGCGGAGGCGGCGAGAATTTTTTCATCGGCGGGAAAAACGCTCCCACTGGCGGTGGCCCATCCAGCAGTTGATCGCCCACAGCTCGTCCACCGGGGTGCTCGAATAGCCGTCCGGGCCGAACTCCGGGGTCATCGTGGTCACGGGCATGCCGCGCTCCTCCTGCGCATCCCATATCATCGACCACCACCGCTCGTGCGCCGCCAGCTCCGCCGCATGTTCAGGCGCGGAGGGATCCGAGACCTGCGGCCCCTGCGCGTGCCCGACGCGGGCGTGGATGTGATGGGCGCGCCGGGCGCAGAGATCGAGGATCTCCGGCTCGGAATCGATGAGCCGTTCGCACACCGCGCACCAATGGCTAAAGTCACACGTGATTTTCATCGCAGGGAGTTCCCGCAGGATATCGCGCGTGACCCAGGGATTGAAGGTCGATCTGCTCCTGTGGGTCTCGAAAGAGAGCGCCACCGAGTGCTTGGCGCCCATCTCCAGCGCTTGCGAGAAGAAGCGGATGTGCTGCGGGAAATCCCACGCGTCGCATCCGGCGAGGACGGTGATGAAGAGCGGGTTCATGTCGAGCGAACGTTCGATGCCGGTCTCCAGCGAACGGAGATGATCGCTCACCGAAGCATTCCGCTCCGGCACGTAACCGCCCGCGGTGCAGACTTCCGCGATGTAAGCCATGCCGAGCACTTTCATGCCCGCCCTGTATGTGCGCCGCTCGTCGCCGGACTCGGGCGCGGGGCCTTCGATGCCGTGAAAACCCGCCTCCGCGGCCTGCACGACCGCTTCCCCCAGGGAGCCCTGGTGCCCCCAGAGGGGCTTGAAGAGTTTAAGTTCCATCACAACCCGGCGGCGACGCGGAACCCCACGTTATCGAGTCGCGCCCCGCCCGGGAGCCAGTCGCGCCACGCGCTCCGGAGCAGGCGCGGCAGGTGATCCCACGCGCCGCCGCGCAACGCCCGGCCGTCTCCCGCAGGAGCGCTGGAGTAGCTCGGGCGCCACGCGTCCGCGACCCATTCGCAGACGTTCCCGTGCATGTCGTAGAGGCCGAACGCGTTCGGGGCGAAGCCGCCCGCGGGGAGCAGCCTCCCCGGACCGATCTTCTCGCCCTGCTCGGAGTAGAAGAAATTCGCCTGGCCGGGCTCAATGGAGGAGCCGGTGTTGAAGACGGTCTCCGTCCCGGCGCGGCAGGCGTATTCCCATTCCTCCTCGGTTAGAAGGCGGTACGGACGCCCGGTGCAGGCGGTGAGGCGGCGCGTGTATTCCACCGCGTCATCCCAGGAGACGCGCACCACGGGGAGGAGAGACGCCGGCTCGGCCGCAGGGAAAAACAACGACCACTCCGCGACGGTAACAGGAAAGATGGCGACCGCGAACGGCCCGGGGATTTTCACCGCGTGCCTCGGAAGCTCCGCGCCGTCGGCGAACTTGTCATCGGCCGTCGCACCCATCCGGAAAGTTCCGGGCGGCAGCATTGCCATGTGCGGCAGGCCGGGGCCATCATGGAAAATCGAGGGTTTATCCATCGTCCTGCCAGCGGCCCTCGCGGACATTCGACGGGGGGACGAGATCGTATTCCTTCCAGCCCGCGGTGATGCCGCCGTCGATGGCAAACGCCTGGCCGGTGACGTAACCCGCTTCGGGGGAGGCCAGGTAGTGGAAGAGGGCGGCGATCTCCCCGGGCTCCGCGATGCGGCCGAGGAGGGCCATTTTTTCGATGAAAGCGATCTCGGGATTGTCCGGCAGGTCGGTGACCGCGGGCGTGCGAACGGTGCCGGGGCAGACGGCGTTTACCGTGATGCTCTTCGGCGCGAGTTCGATGGCGCCGAGGCGCGTGAGATGGATGACGGCAGCTTTCGAAGCAGCATAGGCTGCGCCGAGCGGCACACCGATCAAGCCGACGAAGGAGGCGGTGTTGATGACGCGGCCCCCGCGCTCGAGGAGGCGGCCCGCGTGCTTGATGCCGAAGGCGACGCTGTTGACGTTGACGGCGAAGGTGCGGTTGAAGAGCTGCTCGCTCAGGTCTTCAAAGCCCACCCCGAGCGGCTGGATGCCGGCGTTGTTGACCAGGATGTCTATCTTCCCGAAATGCGCCCGGGCCGCGGCGAGCGCGCGCTCGATGCCGGCCTCGCCCGAAACGTCCGCCTCGAGGAAGATGCCGCCGAGGCTTTCCGCAAACGCGGTGGCGTCGCGCCGGTCCACAAGGGCCACTTGCGCCCCGGCGGCGTGGAATCTTTCAGCGACGGCTTTGCCGATGCCCGATGCCGCGCCGGTGATGACCGCGGCCTTGCCCGACAGGTCAAACACAACGCGGATCCTGGCCAGGCGCCGGGGGGCGATCCACCGCGGGCCAGACCCCCCGGATGCGCGCGGCGAGGTAGCGTTGCGTGAGCCAGACTGGCATTTCAAGATGGCTCAGGCGCCCGGGCCGCCAGGCGGAGGCGCGCAGGCCGCGCTGGACGGCGGTGCAGACTTCCATGTCCTCGCGGTGAAATTTGTAGAGCATCTCGGCCTCGCGTTTCCGGATTTCCTCGAAATTCGGCAGGCCTTCCACCTCGGGCGCGACGAGGGTGGTGGTGAGCAGCTTCAGGCGGCCGGGGCCAAGCGGCTGGAGCCGGTACCAGATGACGCGATCCGGCGCGGTCGCAAGCAGGAAGGCCGGGTAGATGTGGAAGAGGCCCCACTCGCTCTTCGCCGCCCCCCCGAGGCCCGGGATGGCGGGGAATCCCTTTGAAAGATCGCCGCTTTCCTCCCGGGCTCGGGACTCCTCGGCGACAGAATTCTTATACGGCAGGTGGGCGCGCGCGTAGTGGGGACGCTCGCGCTCGCTCCAGGTGTTGCGCGCGGGCATCATCGGCTGAAGCGTCTTGCTGTGGATGCCTAGGTGGTGATAGCTCTCCATGAAATTCTCGACGAGCACCTTCCAGTCGAACTCGCAGTCCCACTCGCGCTCGATGACGACTTTCATCCCCTCCATGCGCCAAGGGGCGACATCGGCGGCCATTTCCTCCAGGCCCGGGGCGAGCGGCGAGGCGCTCCCGTCGAGGTTGACGAAGACGAATCCCTGCCAGATCTCGCTCCGGAACGGCTTCAGGAAAAAGTCGTCGCGGGAGAAGCCCTCGGCCTGGTGCATCTCCGGGCAGCCCTTGAGCCGGCCGTCCAGCTCGAATGTCCAGGCGTGGTATGGGCAGAGGAACATGCGGGTGTGGCCGCAGCCGGGCCTGCCTTCCTTCGGGTCGGCGGGGCCGTGCCCGTCGTAGCCGAAGCCCTCGGGCATGATGTCCATGGAACGGTGCGGGCAGACGCGGGAGAGGACGCGCACCCCGCCGTCCTTGCCGTGGACGACGATGAGCGGCTCGCCGAGCAGGTCGATGTTCAGGAAATCGCCGGGAGCGGGAATCTGCGAGATGTGGGCGACGCACATCCATTCGGCGCGGAAAAGATGCTCGGTCTCCCACTCGAAGAACGCGCCGCTCGTATAAGCCCCGGCGGGGATGGTGACCGCCCGGTTCAAGGGAAGCTCGGCGGCTGCGCTGATGCCCCGCTGGATTTCCTCGAGTGCGGAGCTCATTCCACGTCGTCCCCGGCGTCGGTGAGCTTGACCATCGGCAGCTTCTCTTCCTCGTCGTCCTGCGCCATCGGGTGGATGAGATCGTCCAGCCGCTTTTTGAGCGCCACGAACTCGGCGGAGATGAATTGCGCCGGAACTGCGCGGCCGCGGCACGGGGTTCTCGATGAACTCGACGACGCGGCCCGGGTTCGAGCCCATGACGAGGATGCGGTCGGCCAGGTAAGCGGCTTCATCCAGGTCGTGCGTGATGAAGAGGATGGTGACGTCCACCTTCTTCCAGATCTGCAAAAGATAGGTCTGCATCTGGCAGCGGGTCTGGGCGTCGAGCGCGCCGAACGGCTCGTCCATGATGAGGATGCGCGGGTCGATTCGCCAGGGCGCGCGCGATGGCCACGCGCTGTTTCATGCCGCCGGAGAGCTCGTGCGGGTACGAGTCCTCGAATTTCTCGAGGCCGACCATGTCGAGCCATTGGCGCGCTTCGGCTTCGGCGGTGGAATGCGACTCGCCCCCCATCTGAAGGCCGAACATGACGTTGCGCTTGACGGTGAGCCACGGGAAGAGCGTGTAGCCCTGGAAGACCATGCCCCGGTCCGGCCCGGGCTCGCCGACGGGCTTGCCATCGAGGAGGACCTCGCCGCCGGTCGCGTCGTCGAGGCCGGCGACGATGCGGATGAAAGTCGATTTGCCGCAGCCGGACGGCCCGATAACGGTGATGAACTCTCGCCGGTGGATATCCAGTGAGACATCGCTGAACGCGACGTGCGATGAGCCGTCCACGCCGAACGTTTTTTCGAGGTGGCGGACGCTCAGGATGATGGGGCGCTGCTTGATCCGTTCGAAACGCGCGGCGACCTCGGGCGTTTGCTCGCGATAATCCGGCAGGGCGAGTTCGGCGGTGGTCATGGATCAGGTTTCGACGACGATGGCGGCGGCGCCCTTGGGTTCGAACTCGGAGATGACGGAGGCTTTCTTGCCGCCGCGGCGCACCTTGCGTTTCCACGGGAAGAGGATGGTGGCGAGCCACGCGAGGAAGAAGTCGGTCGAGAGGCCGATGATGCCGATCATGGCGATGGCGGCGTAAACATTCGGGAAATTCCGGTAGCGCGCCTGCTGGTTGATGAAATAGGTGATGCCGGACATGGTGCCGACGACCTCCGCGACGATGAGGTACGTCCACGCCCAGCCGAGCAGGATGCGCATGTCCGTATAGATATCGGTGATGGAGGCGGGGATGATGACGCGGCGCAGGAGTTTCCAGCCCGAAGCGCCCAGGGTCTGCGCGGCCTCGATGAGGGCGGGGTCCACTTTGCGGACGGTGTTCGCGATGACGAGCACCTGCTGGAAAAAGGTGCCGATGAAGATGATGGCGATCTTCGGCCCGTCATCGATGCCGAGGATGGCGACGCAGAGCGCGCCGAACGCGGGCGCGGGGAGGTAGCGGAAGAACTCGATGAACGGCTCCGTGCAGCCGCGCGAAGAACCGGTAGGTGCCGCCGAGGACGCCGAGCGGCACGCCGACGATGGACGAAAGGAAGAAGCCCCAGAAGATGGTGCTGATGCTGTGGCCGAGGCTCTGGTGCAGCCACGGCTCGTTCGGCAACCGGGGCGGCGTCTTGAACGCGGTGTAAAAAGCCCGGGCCACCTTGTCCGGCGCGGGCAGGTACACGGGATTCACCCGGTAGCCCTGGCCGGGCGCCAGCTTCTGCTCGATGGCTTTTTCGTTCTCGAGCTTGAAGTCCGCGACGGGCAGCTCCATGTCCGTCGAGAAATAACTCGACGTCGCCCGGGTCGGTGATCCGCACGAGCGGATGCCAGAGGAACGGGACGTAGCTCACAGCCGCCCAGAGCGCCACGGGCAGGACAAACGACAGGACGGTGAGAAGGAGCCGCCGCCGGTGCGGCAGCTCCTTCTTCAAGCCGAGCCAGTCGCTGTGCGCCACGGGCGCGCGAGCGGTTGTGGGCGGACGTTCCTCCATCCCTTTAGAGACTTTTTACGATACTCGGGGCGACGTAATCGCCGGGCTTCTGGCTGTCCTTATAGACCTTGTTGTCCAGGTTGAACTGGTTGCCGATGACCATCGAGCCGTAGATGGACATGAGAGTCGTCCCCTTCTTCATCGCGGTCTTCGCTTCGGCCAGGGTGAGGAAATGCGTGCCCGGGACGTTCTTGGCGTAGTCCCCGGCATCCGCGCCGACCTTGGCGGACATGATCTTCACGCCGTCATCCATGGTCTTGGGATCCTTTAGGTAATCGACGCACTTGTAGTAGATCTTCACCACTTTGGTCCAGTCATCCTTGTGCTCGGCGAGGCTGGTCGGGTTCACTTCGAGCACGTCGAAGATGAGGCCCTTGGCCTGCGCGCTGGTGAACAGTTTCTTCGACCCGGCGACCTGCTTGAGCGCCTGGCCGGAGATGGGATACCACGCGCCGATGGCCGCAACCTGGCCGGAGCCGAGGGTCTGCGGCGTATTGTTGGTAGGCGTGGGGACGAGGGTCACGTCGGAGACCGTCATGCCGTTGTCCTTGAGCGCCTGCAACAGCAGGAGGTGTTCGACGAGGCCGATCTCGACGCCGACTTTCTGGCCCTTGAGATCCTTGATGGAATCCACGCCGGGCTTGCCGACGATCATGTCGCTCCCCTCGCTGTAGTCGAGCAGGGCGATGAACTTCCCTTTCGCGCCGGTGGCGCCCGCGCCGAGCGCGTCGGTGGCGACGATGCAGTCGGCATCGATCTTGCCGGCGGTGTAGGCGTCTATGGAGGCGAGGTAGTCGAACCAGACGAGGTCAACATCGAGCCCGGCGTCCTTGAACCAGCCTTTCTGTTTCGCGATCTCCAGGATGGTGTAGCCCGGCCAGTCGGAATAGCCGATCTTCAACGGCGCCGCCGATGCGGTTGCGGCCAGCGCGAGCAGGCCCGATACGCCGATGGTTAGTAATCTGGTTAGTTTCATATGTTTGTCTGTTTTTTTGGTTACTGCATTGGGTGAGTTTTCAAAATGTTCAAAAGAGGCGCGCGTAACGGTCGATCTCCCAATGGCTGATGCTCTGGTGGTATTCCTCCCACTCGGCGCGTTTGTAGGTGACGAATTCCTGCTTGAGCGCGGAGCCCAGGACGGCCTCGACGAACGGGTCGGCCTCGAAGGCGTCCACGGCTTCGCCGAGATTCTTTGGCAGCGGTTGGATGCCTTTCCCGCGCAACTCCTGGTCGGTGAAGTCGTAGAGGTTCTCGTTGTGCGGATCGCCGGGGTCGAGGTTTTCGCGGATGCCCTCGAGGCCCGCGGCCAGGACGAGCGCGGCGGCGAGATACGGGTTGCACGAAGAATCGGCGTTGCGGGATTCGCACCGGCCGCCGCCCATGGGGACGCGGATGGAATTCGTGCGGTTGTTGGTGCCGAAGGAGTTGAAGATCGGCGCCCAGGAGTAGTAGGACATCGCGCCGCGGCGGACGAGGCGCTTATAGCTGTTTACGGTGGGCGCGAGGACGGCGCACAGGGCGCGGCCGTGGCGGAGGATGCCCGCGACGAAGGAGTAGCCGAGCTGCGAAAGGCCGAGGCCGCGCGCGTCCTTGTCGGGCCGGGTCTGGAAGAGGTTCATACCGGTGGCGGTGTCGGCGAGGGACATGTTGAAGTGCGCGCCGTTGCCCGTCTTGTCCGGGAACGGCTTGGGCATGAACGTGGCGAGGAGGCCGTGGTCGGCGGCGATCTTTTTCGCCATGTACCGGAAGAAGATGTAGCGGTCGGCCATTTCGAGGGCGCCGGCGTATTTGAAATCGAACTCGAACTGGGCGTTGCCGTCCTCGTGGTCGAAGGAGTAAACATCCCAGCCGAGGCCGTTCATGGTGGAGACCATGGCGTCGAGGAACGGGAAGGAGTCGAGGAAGCGCTTCACGTCGTAACAGCTCTTGATGAGGTTGTCGTCGCTGTTCGGCACGATGAGGCGGCCGCGTTCGTCCTGTTTGATGACGTAGAGCTCGCACTCGATGCCGAGGTTGAAGCCGAAACCCATGGCGGCGGCTTGGGCGAGGATTTTCTGGAGCAGGACGCGGGTGTTGATGGCGTAGGGCTCGCCCTTGAACCAGTTGTCGGCGGGCATCCAGGCCATTTCCTTTTGCCACGGGAGCTGGATGGCGCGGTCCAGGTCCGGCATGGAGCAGATTTCATCGTCGTTCGGGGCCTGGCCGAGGCCGTCCAGCGCGTAGCCGGTGTAGAGCTCGGAGCCGCGCGCGAAGTCCTCGAAATGCGCGAGCGGGACGCACTTGCCCTTCGGAACGCCGTGGATGTCCACATACGCGCCGATGCAGTACTTGACGCCGGCGTCGGCGAGTTTCTGCTGGATCGCTTTCAACTCTTCGTCGGTTTTCATGCGGGGCAGAGCGGAGGCCTTTCAACGAGCGCGGCGCGCACCTGGGCGGAGAGATCCTCGACCATCCAGCCGAAAAGGCGCTCGCCCTGTTCGCGCGTGGCGCGGCTGGGGAAACCGGTGACGCCGTTCCTGCTGGTGCGGTTGACGGGGTGCGAGAAGACGCAGCCGGCGGTGCGATCCTCATCGTCGCTGGAGGCGAGCTTCGCGGTGCGGACGAGGCGGGGGGCGCGCGCGAGCATCAACGCGGTCTCGGCGGCGTTCGCATGCCAGTCCGCCGCATCCGCGAAAAATTCGGCCCGGACGCGGGCGCTGATCTCCGCGACGCCGCGGATGGCGACCATGGCGTCCTCGAAACGGCTGCGGATGATCTCGAGCGCGCAACGCAGCGGGGCGAAGTTGCCGACGTGCCCGTTGATGACGAGGAGGCGGCGGAACCCGAACGGGCGCAGCCATTCGAAAATCTGGACGACGGTGTCGATGAGCAGTTGCGGCTGAAGGGCGATGGTCCCGGGCCAGCGGCGGGAATGGCCGAGCGAACAGCCATAGGGAATAGCCGGTAGGACGGGCACGCCGGTCACGGCGGAGACGGCGTGGGCGAGTTCGGTGGCGCACGCGGTATCCATGCCGACCGCGAGGTGCGGCCCGTGCTGTTCGGTGGCGCCGACGGGGAGCAGGGCAAGCTCCATGCCGGAGGCGGCGAGGCTGCCGATCTCTTCCCAAGTGAGATTTTCCCAAAGCACGGGCGTGCTCATAGTCCCTTTCTCCCGATGACCGCTGTCATGCGCGTTACACGACGAGATGCTTCTTGATGACGTTGTCGTTCAATGCCGATATCGGGCCGCTGGCGACGGACGCGCCGCGGTCCATGATGTAAAAGCTGTCGCCGAACTCCTTGGCGAAATCGAGATATTGCTCGACGAGGAGGATGCTCATCTCGCTCTTCAGGATTTTGATGGTCTGGCCGATCTGCTCGATGATGTTCGGCTGGATGCCCTCAGTCGGTTCGTCGAGGATGAGCACTTTCGGCTGCGTGAGCAGGGCGCGCCCGATGGCGAGTTGCTGCTGCTGGCCGCCGCTGAGGACGCCGCCCTTGCGTTCGAGCATCTGCTTGAGGACCGGGAAGAGCTGGTACACGCGCTCGAACTGGCCGTTGGCCTTATGGCCGCAGGCGATCTGCCCGATCTTGAGATTTTCCAGGACGGTGAGGTGCGGGAAGATGTCGCGCCCCTGGGGGACGTAACCGATGCCTTTGCGGCAGCGTTTGTCGGGGGTGAGTGCGGAGATTTCATCGCCGGCAAGCTGGACGCGGCCGGCGTGGACCTTCACCAGACCCATGATGCTCTTGAGCGTGGTGGTCTTGCCGACGCCGTTGCGGCCCATGAGACAGACGACCTGCTTCGGAGGCACCTCCAGGCCCATGCCGCGCAGGATGCGGGAGCCGCTGTAATAAACATCGAGGTTTTGGACCTCGAGCGTGTTGCCGGTCTTTGCGGTGGTGGCGGTTTCCATGATTCCGTGAAAGGGGGTCAGGCGCGCGCTTTGCTGTGGCCGAGATAGACCTCGATGACCTTTTCGTTGTTCTGGACTTCGTCCACGGTGCCGTCGCAGAGGACGGTGCCCTGGTGGAGCACGGTGACTTTCGTGGCGATCTGCCGGACGAAGATCATGTCGTGCTCGATGACGATGATGCTGTGCTTGCCAACCAGGCTCAAAAGGAGTTCGCCCGTCTTCACGGTTTCCTCATCGGTCATCCCGGCCGCGGGCTCGTCCACGAGGAGGAGCTTGGCGTTCTGCGCGAGGAGCATGCCGATCTCCAGCCATTGCTTCTGGCCGTGGGCGAGCACGCCCGCTTTTACGTCGGCCTTGTCGGCGAGGTTGATAGTCCGAAGGATGTCGAAGATGCGGTCTTTCTGCTCGGAGTTGACCTTCGCGAAGAGGGAGTTGAAGACGCCGCGGCTGCCTTCGAGCGAGAGAACGAGGTTCTCGAAAACGGTGTGGTCGATATAGACGGTGGGTGTCTGAAATTTCCTGCCGATCCCATGCCGGTAGATCTGGTATTCGTTCAGCGGGAGCAGGTCTGTATTTCCCTCAAATCGGATGACTCCGGAGTCCGGCTTGGAACGCCCGGTGATGAGGTCGAGAAAGGTGGTTTTTCCCGCGCCGTTCGGGCCGATGACGGTGCGCAGTTCGCCCTTGTCCATATAGAAATTGAGGTCCGAGATGGCTTTGAATCCCGAGAACGTCTTGTTGACCCCCTCGGCCTCGAGGATGAACTCCTTTCTCATACGCGATCTCCTCCCGGGACGGGCTGCCCTTCCGGCAGGGGATCCGGCATGTCCACGGTTTCCTGGACGTTCGGGGCGATGAGCACCGGTTTTTCCTCTTCCTTCTTCTGCTTTTTGAGCGAGCGCCACTGGGCCGGAAGGCCGACGACGCCGCCGGGCATGAAGAGAACCGCGAGGATGAACAAGGCGCCCTCGATCATGATCCAGTAATCGGGGAAAGTGCGGTTGGCGAAGGCCTTGAAGGCGTTGACGATGACCGCGCCGATGATGGGGCCGACAAGCGTGCCGCGGCCTCCGACTGCGACCCAGACGACGGCTTCGAGGGACTTGGAGGTATCCATCTCGCTCGGGTTGATGATGCCGACCTGCGGGACGTAGAGCGCGCCGCCGATGCCCGCAATCATCGCGCAGACGACGAAGATGAAGAGCTTGAAGTTCGCGGCGGCGTAACCGGAAAAGAGGACGCGGTTCTCGCTGTCGCGTATGGCGCGCTGCACTTTGCCGAACTTCGTCGTAGTGAGCCAGCGCGAGAATATATAGACGGCGAGGACGAGGAGGACGGAGCAGATGTAGAGGCCGCGCTGCGTGCTCGCGAGGCGCAGATCGTGGCCGAGCAGGAACTTGTAGTCGGTGAGGCCGTTGTTGCCGCCGAACGTGAAGTCGTTCCGGTAGAACATGAGGCAGGAGGCGTAGGTGAGCGCCTGCGTGAGGATGGAGAAATAGACGCCCTTGATGCGGGACCGGAACGCGAGGAAACCAAAGACGAGCGCGAGCAGGCCGGGAACGATGGGGACGGCAAGCGCGGCGAACCAGAAGTGTTTAAACGGCACCCAGTGCGCAGGCAATTTCGGGTAGCCGAGGAAGACCATGAAGTCCGGCAGATCGCTGTGATACTGGCCGAGCTTGCCGATGAGCAGCATGAGGTGCATGCCGAGCGCGTAACCGCCGAGGGCGAAAAAGAGGGCCTGCCCCAGGCTGAGCAGGCCGGTGTAGCCCCAGAGGAGATCGACACTGATGGCGAGGACGGCGAGCGTGAGCCATTTGCCGTAGAGGTTGATCGAGTAATTGCTGATGTGGAAGAAGCTGGACTCGGGGGTGTACGCGTTCAGGCAGGGGAGAACCACGACGCCGATGAAGGTCGCGATGGCCGCAAGGATGATCTCGCGGGCATACCCTTTTTTGATAACGGCCGGGTAAACTTGGGTCTGCTGCGTTTGCTGGGACATCGGATGTTTACCCCTCGAGGCTGCGGCTCTTGGTGACGAAGATTCCGGCGGGACGCCATTGGAGGAAGAGGATGATGATGACCAGGACGCTGATCTTCCCCATGACAGGGCCGATCCAGGGCTGGAGGGATTCATCCACGACGCCGATGCCGAGCGCGGAGCAGATGGTGCCGACGAGATTGCCGACGCCTCCGACGACGACCGTCATGAAACAGTCCACGATATAGGTCTGGCCGAGGCCCGCGCCGACGTTGCCGATCTGCGAAAGGAACGCGCCGGCGAGTCCGGCAAGGCCCGAGCCGAGGGCGAACGTGGCCATGTTGACGCGTTCGGTCCTGACGCCGATGCAGGCGGCCATGTCGCGCTTTTGCATGACGGCGCGAATGAGGAGCCCGAGGGGCGTCTTGGTGAGGACGAGCCAGGTGGCGATGACGATGAGGACGGCGAAGCCGATGACGAAGAGGCGGTTATAGCCGAAGCCGATGTCGTTGATGGTGTAACTCCCGCTGAGCCAGCTCGGGGAGATCATCTGGACGTTCGCCGCGCCGAAGACCAGGCGGAAACCCTGCTGCAGGACGAGGGAGACGCCCCACGTGGCGAGGAGCGACTCCAGAGGACGCCGGTAGAGAAACTGGATGACGCTGCGTTCGAGGAGGAGGCCCACGGCCGCGGCGGCGATGAACGCGAGCGGGAGCGCGACGATGAAGTAACAATCGAACGCCGAGCCGGAGAGCTTCATGCCGGGTATGGAGATAGCCACGCCGAACGGAGAGAGGTTGAGGCCCGGGCCGAAGATGTTCTGGACGACGAAGGCGGTGTACGCGCCGACCGCGATGAACTCGCCGTGCGCCATATTGATGACGCCCATGAGGCCGAAGGTGATGGCAAGGCCGAGCGCGGCGATGAGGAGGATGGAGCCTTCGCTCAAGCCGCGGAAGAGGGTTCCGTAGAAATTGACCCAACTGATGTGCGCATTGATGAGCGCGACGGAGGCCTTGGCGGCCTGCGCGTTCGGCGCGCCCGGATCGTTCGACAGGGTGGTAAGGAGACTGAGGCTGCCGATGGAGTGCATCTGGCCGAGCTTCTGGATGGCGGCCTTTTGCGCGGCGGGGTCGGTATCCTTGAGGCCGATGAGCGCGAGCGCTTCGTCCAGCCCTGCGAGGACGCTGGAGTCCTTCTCCTTGCTTTTGCGGGCTTGCAGGAGCGGGATGTTTGCGAGCTTCTGCTGCATGCCGAGTTTCATGGCCGCCGAACGCCGGGACTGCGCATCGGGGTCGGCGAGGGCGAGGGTGTCCAGCGCGGACTGTATGGCGTGCTGGAGGGCGTCGCTCGGTTCGACTGCGTTCAAGTCCGAGCTGGTGAAGAGAAGGGGCTGGCCCTTGCCATCCTTCAATGCCTCGCCCGTATCCAGGCGGAAGGCTTTCTGTTTTCCGTCGGCGTCCACGGCGTCGTCGAGGACGTACGGGAATCTTTGCAGCGCCGGAATCGTAGAGATAAATTCCCTCCTGTTTCCAGGCGATGAGGCCTTTCTTGATCGATTGGGATTCGGTGGCGGCAAGCTCCCTGGTGAGCCTGATCTGTTCCTCATCCGAAGGAGCCGCGACGGCCTGGGCGAGCTGCGTGCGCGCCTGGTCATCGGACACGGCGGGAGGTGCGGCGGCGACGGCGGACAGGATGCCGGCGGCGAGCGCCAACGCGAAGATCGAGAAGCCCTTTCAATTTCGACAAGCTCCTTGCCCCCCTGAGGGGAAGCTTCTTCGCTCCCGGTCGCTAAGTTTGCAAAAGGAAGGGCGGGGTGTGGCCCCGCCCCTCCAAGTCTGATTTTTGAATTTCTGTTGCGTGAGGATCACGACGCCCTCTTCATGAAGGTGCCCTTGAGGAAGGGCTCGCCGTAAACCTGCTTGAATTCCTTCAGGATCTTGAACTGCCCGTTGGCCTTCGTTTCGCCGACATAGACGTTCTTGGTGACGTGGTGATTCTTCTGCACGGTGGTCAGGCCGCCAGGGCCGTCGAACTGATGTCGCCGGACTCGAGGACTTCGCGGACCTTGTCCACGTCGAAGGAGCCGGCCTTTTCCACGGCGGCTTTCCAGAGGTAAACGCCGTCATAGGAGAGCACCATGGGGCTGCAGGTGACGCGGCCCTCCTTCTTCACGTTCGCGGGCGCGTCGTTCTTCAGCCATTTCATGAAGTTGGCCTTGAACTTCTTGTTGGCGGCGGTGTCGATGGACATGAAGTAGCTCCAGCAACCGAGTTCGCCCACGAGATCCTTGGTCGGCAGGCTGCGGAAGCTCGTCTTCCGACAAGCTGAGGGAGACGACCGGGCAATCCGCCGCGGAGAGGCCGGAGTTGGCGATTTCCTTGAAGAACGGGACGTTCGAGTCGCCGTTGATGGTGTTGATGACGCAGGCGTCGCCGCTGGCCGCGAACTGCTTGATGTCCGCGACGATCTGCTGGTAGTCGGTGTGGCCGAACGGCGTGTATTTGCCGGCCGAGATCACCTTGCCGGAATCATCCTTGCGCAGCCCGCCGCCGATGTTCTCGAGCGGGATGCCCTTGGAGCGGAGATACTCCAGGAGGACGAGGTTGGTGGTCTGCGGATACACGTAGTCGGTGCCGACCAGGTAGAACTTCTTCTTGCCCTGCGCGAGCAGGTAATCGACCGCGGGCGTCGCCTGCTGGTTGACCGCTTCGGCGGTGTAGAAGATGTTCTTGGAGAGTTCCTCGCCCTCGTACTGCACGGGGTAGAAGAGCAGGCCGTTATCCTTTTCGAAAACGGGGAGCGCGGATTTGCGGCTCACCGAGGTCCAGCAGCCGAAGACGACCGCGACCTTGTCCTGCTCGAGGAGCTGCTTGGCCAGCGTGGCGAAGGTCGGCCAGTCCGAACCGGGATCGACGATGACGGGCTCGATCTTCTTGCCAAGGACGCCGCCCTTCTTGTTGATTTCGTCGAAGGCGAAGAGGAGGACGTCGCGCAGGGACGTCTCGCTGATCGCCATCGTGCCGCTGAGATCGTGGAGAACACCGACCTTGACGGTGTCTTCCGCAGCTCTGGCCGCCGGAAGTGCAGCTGAAGAGTGCCAGGGAGCAAACGAGGGTGCCGAATAAGCGAAGCGTTTTTATCATGGATAGTTGGATTTATGTTGAATTACTGAAGTGCCGGTGCTCCATAGCAAAAGCCCTGCCATGAGGAAAAAAATATGAAAACAGGTGGTGGATTGCCGGGCGTTTCCGACACAAACGGCTGGGGGGTAGGCAGTTAAAACATTCTTTTCTGGAGAGAGGCGGCGAGAGCAGCGCGACGGACGCGTGCGTGAGGAGGAAAAATCGGTGCAGATTTCCGGGCACCGAGGGAGAGGCTGCGCAAAAAACGCCAGCCGGCGTCCGGGAGGTGATTGCGAATCGCCTCCCGCAAAAAAAAGCGGCCCCTCCGAACTTTCGTTCGAAGGGGCCGCAGAGTTGCTGAAGGTTAAGACCTTAGAACGTCAGGCCGATGGTGCCTGAGAAGACGTTTTCGATCTGCTTGTGGTTGCCCTCGGGTGAAGGCAGGAACGCAACGGGTGAGTTGGTTGCCACGCCATTCGCGAGGTAATAGAGCAGGTAGCTGGCCGAAGCGGTCCAGGAACCGAGCTGCTTGGGCATGAACGCGAGCGGGACGCTGAGCGTCACGCCAGCCGAGACGTAACCGAAGGTCGAGACAGTGGTGGTGACCTGCTTCGTGCCCTGGCCAGAGGTGACCGGTGCGGTGAGGGTGATCGGGTAGTCGGACTTCGGAAGGAACGTGTAGCTGGGAGCGATACCTTCTTCGAAATACCAGCCTTGATCCGGGCCCAATGCCCGACTTTGCCGCGGAGTTCGGCGAGCGCGGTGAAGTGAGGATGCAGGGCGAACACGCCGAGCCAGTCCGAGTCATTGACCGCGAGGGTCTGGTTGATGGCCTGGGCAGCGGGTGAAGGCGCCGGCGGGGCTGTCGAACTCGAAGTACTGGACCGTGTAGGTGAAGTTCTTGGCGAACGTCACGGTGATACCCGGATCCCAGTCGAATTCGTACCAAGCCTGCAGGTCATTTCCCGGAGGCGACTGAACTCGTGCTTCGAGTTCAGGCTCGACCAGAAGGAGAGCTGACCCGAGACGGAGTTGATGAAGCCTTTTCCGTCATAGACCTTGAAGAAAAGATCCAGATACGGCTGAACGATGACTCCATCTGCCCTCGAGAATGATACCGCGGCTGATGTACTTGTTGATGATGGTCGCGCCGCCGTCCCCGGTGATCCACGATGTAACGGGAGCTTCAGGCGTCACCACCGCCTTGGATTCCTTGCCGGTAGCCATGTCACCGGCCAGGCCCGAACTCGGGGCGAGCAGGCTGGAGCTCAGCGCGACACACGCGCCGAGCACCGCTGTTTTAATACTAAGTTTTTTTACCATGTGTAGTTTTCTTGGTTTCTTTCGATTGGTTTAAGTGCCGATTGGTCGGCAAGACGCTGGATAGCAACATCCCTGCCATTACGCAACGAATATTTTTCGAAAAATATCCAAAAAAAATTTCATGGCGATTCCCAACTCACTAGCTATCAAGCACTTGCAAAAGGCTGTTAAAATGATGTTTTTTGGCTAAAAACGGGATGTTCCGGCGCGTTGAGGGCCGAAAAATAGAGCCAAACCGGGCTTTCCCGTGCTTAAAAAACACCACGCTCGGACCCGGTCGAGCGCCCCGCTTCCCAGGGTTTATACGACTTCGAAAGGGCATTTCGGCAGTGCGTTCAAGAAGGCGCGTCCGTAACTCTTCGTGAGGATGCGGCTGTCGAGGATGACGATCATCCCGCGGTCCTGCCGCGTGCGGATGAGCCTGCCGACGCCCTGCCGCAGCTTCAGGATCGCTTCCGGCAGCGAATAGCTCCGCGAACGGGTCGCCGCCCCGTTCCTGGATCGCTTCCAGCCGCGCCTCGGTGAGCGGATGGTCGGGCACGGCAAACGGGAGCCGGGTGATGATGACGTTCGAGAGCGCTTCGCCGGGGACATCGACGCCGCTCCAGAAGCTGTCCGTTCCGAAGAGGACGTGCCGGTTGTCCTTCTTGAATTCGGCCAGGAGCCGGTGGCGGGGCATACCCTCGCCCTGGACGAGGAGGTTCCAGCGTTCCTGCACGGAGACGGGCTTGAGCCGGAGCGCCATCGCCTGAAGGAGTTTGTAGCTGGTGAAAAGGACGAAGGCCCTCCCCTTCGACAGGCCGACGAAGTGCTCGATCTTTTCTGCGACGGCGGCCTCGTAACGCGCGTCGCGGGGGTCCGGCATGTTCTTCGTGACGAAGAGCTTCATCTGCTTTTCGTAGTCGAATGGGCTGCCGATCTGCCTGGCGTCGGCCTCGGTCGCCCCGACTCTCTCGCGGAAATAGGCCAGTTCCTTGCTGCCGGCGGAGAGCGTGGCGCTGGTGGCGACGCAGCATTCCCCCTCGCGGAAGAGCAACTGGCGCAGTTGCGGCGCGGTATCTATATAGGCGGCGTTCAGGATGAGGGATTGACCGGCCCGGCCGCTCTTCTCGACCCAGTAAACCCGCCCTTCCTCCTCCTGGTTCAGGAAGGAGAGGAGGCCGAGCCGCGCATCGCGCACGCGGCGGCCGTGTTCCTGGAGCTCGGCTTTCAACGGCTCGTCGGTCAGTTTCCTGATCTCCTGGACGGCGAGGGCCTGGAGGTCCGCGAGCCGGGAGGTGAGCGAATCCTCGACGAACCCAGGGGTGCGCACGCGGAATTCGCGCCCCTTTCCGAAGTCCGAATGCTCCTCGACCCTCGAGAAGAAGTGCTCGCTCTCCTCCAGGAGGTTTGCCACGGCCTGGACGCCCTCCTTGTTGCGCAGGATGGTGAGGAGGCCCTTCTTCGTCTGCGGATTATAAAGGCGCAGGAGCGTGGAGCGGAGTCCGAACTGCGAGACGCTCATGCCGATCTGCCGGGAGGCGACGGACTCCAGGGTATGGGCCTCGTCGAACAGGACGAAGTCGTTCGCGAAGATGTAGCCGGGCTGCCCGGGATCGACGCCGCCCAGGCTCATGAAGAAAAGGGTGTGGTTCATCACGACCACCGTGGCGGAGAGGAGCCGGCGCCGGGCGTTCTGGTAGAAACAGCGCGGATCCTCCCCGCAGCTCTTCATGGTGCAGATGTGCTGTTCGCTGCACACCTGCGTCCACACGGCGGGATCGGGCTCGGTGTCAAAATCGCTGAGCGTCCCCTCGCGCGTATTCAAGCTCCATTCGCGGATGCGCTGGAGCTCCTCGTTCTCGGGCTTGGTGAAGAGGTCGCCCGCGTTCTGCACGGCGCGTTCGAGGCGTTTGGGGCAGAGGTAATTCTGGCGGCCTTTCCAGAGCGCGGCTTCGAATTCGACGGGGAGCAGTTTTTGGAGGATGGGTATATCCTTATAGATGAGCTGCTCCTGGAGATTGATCGTATATGTGGAAACGACGGCCTTTTTCTTGTGTTCAATGGCGAAGAGAATCGCCGGCAAGAGGTAGGCCAGCGACTTCCCCACCCCCGTCCCCGCTTCGATGACAAGATGCCGCGACTCCGCCAGCGCCCGCGCGACAGCCACCGCCATCTCCTGTTGCTCCGCCCGGTACTCGAAGTTCTGCGCCGCGGCCAGAAGGCCGTCCCGCGAGAAGATGCGGCCCACCCGGCCCGGGAAACTCTCCGGGGAATCGGCGCCGGCATTTTCACTGAGTGCGATCACTTTTAAGTTTTGGTTTCTCCCGGCTCTTTTTTCGAACTAAAAAGAGAGTCCTCCGATGCGCATCCTGGATCGATACGTCCTCAAAAGCTTCCTCGTGCCGTTCTTCCTCTGCCTTTTCGGGTTCCTCTCGATCTGGCTCGTGTTCGATTTCATGAACAACGCGAACGAATTCATCGAAGGCAGGTTCTCGCTCTCCCGCATCGCGTATTTCTACGCCACCCAGCTTCCCCAGGTGCTCGTGCTCTCGCTGCCGCTGGACGTGCTGCTCGCCCTTCTCTTCTCGTTGAGCAGGATGTCGCGGTCAAACGAGATCATCTCCATGCTCACCGCGGGCCGCAGCGTCGCGCGAATCCTCTACCCGCTGCTCTTTGTCGGCCTGGCGACCACCGCCCTCAGCACCGCCCTGGACTACGAGCTCGCGCCGCACGCCGCCGCCGTGAGGCAGGCGCTCCAGGAAGAGTTCAAGGGCCGCGGCGGCAAACCGCTCGAGGAGCAGCTCTTCCGGAACCGGCTGGACTACCGCACCTGGTACGTGCAGAGGATCCGGCCCGACCTGAGCGCGCTGGAGGGCCTCCACATCACCCAACAGGACGCGCAGGGGAATTTCTCGGCGAAATACTACGCGAAGATCGGCGCGTTCGATCCCGTGTCAAAGGTCTGGAGCCTGCGCAACGCGCGCGTCGTTTTCTTCGACCGGGACGGGAATATCACGACGACCGAGGTCGCCCCTGTGCGGAAGGTCTCCGGCTGGTCCGAGACGCCGTGGCGGATCGTCAGCTCGAACCTCGACCCCGAGAATCTCTCCGTGCCGGAGTTGAAGGAATACCTCGTGTTCAACTCCGATTTCCCCGCCGTGCAGCTCGCGCCTTACAGGACGTATATCGAATACCGGTGGGCCATCCCGTGGCGCTGCCTGGTCATCGTCTTCATCGCCTCGCCGCTGGGCATCGTCTTCTCCCGGCGCGGCGTGCTCGCGGGCGTGGCGAGCTCGATCTTCATCTTTTTCAGCCTGTTCTTCCTGAGCTACCTCTTTCTCGCCCTGGGCAAGGGAGGGCGCATACCGCCCCTCGTGGCCGCGTGGGCGCCCAATACCGCCTTCGCCGTGGTCGGGTTGGTGCTGTTATGGATGCGCTCCACGAACCGCGATCTGCCGATGCTGAAAAATCCCTTTGGTAAAAAGCCGCGAGCCAGGCGCTCCGCCGCGCTCCCCCGGACCCTCCCGACGCCGAAACCGGTCGCGCGAACCATGGCGAACTCCGAATAGCCGCCGACGCCTATATATATAGGCGAGAACCCGGGCGGCAGCCGCCGTTCCCGCACTGACGCCTGCGCGGGGCCTCAGTACGCCGCCTGGGCGCCCTTGAGGTTCTTTTTCTGAATCCAGGGCATGAGAGCCCGGAGACGCGCGCCGACTTTCTCGACCGGGTGCGCCTCGCCTTCTTTCAAGAGACGGGTGTAATTCTTGCGGCCCGTCTTGTACTCGCCGATCCATTCCGCGGCGAACTTGCCGTTCTGGATTCGCTTGAGGGTCTTCTTCATCTCGGCTTTCACGCCTTTGCCGATGATGCGCGGGCCGACGGAGATGTCGCCATATTTGGCCGTCTCGGAGATGGAGAAGCGCATGCCGCTGATGCCGGCCTCGTTGATGAGATCGACGATGAGCTTCAGCTCGTGCAGGCATTCGAAATAGGCCATCTCGGGCTGGTAACCGGCCTCGACGAGCGTCTCGTAACCGGCCTGGATGAGGGCGGTGGTGCCGCCGCAGAGGACGGCCTGCTCGCCGAAAAGGTCGGTCTCGGTCTCTTCCTTGAAGGTCGTTTCGAAGACGCCGCCGCGCGTGCCGCCGATGCCCTTGGCCCACGCGAGCGCGGTCTTCTTGGCCTTGCGGCTCGGGTTCTGGTAGATGGCGATGAGCGCGGGCACGCCCTTGCCCTCGGTGAATTGCCGGCGGACGATGTGTCCGGGCCCTTTCGGGGCGACCATGATGACATCGACGTTCCTGGGCGGGACGACGGTCTTGAAATGGATGGCGAACCCGTGGCTGAAGAGGAGCGTCTTCCCTTTCACGAGGTGCGGCGCCACGTCCTTCTCATACACGCCGGCGATCTTGAGATCGGGCACGGCCATGAAGATGACGTCGGCTTTCTTGACGGCTTCGGCGGTGTCGAGCACTTCGAAGCCGAGTTCCTTCGCGACGATGCGCGACTTGCTCTCCGGGTAGAGGCCGATGACGACCTCGACGCCGCTCTCCTTCAGGTTCAGGGCGTGGGCGTGGCCTTGCGAGCCGAAGCCGATGACGGCGCACACCTTCCCGTCGAGTGCGTCGAGGCTGGCGTCTTTGTCGGTGTAGATTTTTGCGGGCATAAATTATTCCTTGCGGGCGAGCGCGACCTTGCCGGTGCGGGTGAGATCATTGATCCCGAAGTTCCCCATCAACAGCAAGAACTTGTTGATCTTGCTCTCGTTCCCGGTGACTTCGATGGAGACGTTCTTGTGCTGGACGTCGATGATCTTGGCGCGAAAGATGTCGCATATCTGCATCACCTCGGCGCGGGTGGACGAGTCCACGTTGACTCGGAGCATGACGAGCTCGCGGTCGACGTATTGATCCTCGCGGAAGTCCTGGATTTCGATGACGTCGATGAGTTTGTTCAACTGCTTGGTCACCTGCTCGAGGACGGTGTCGTCGCCGCGGACGACGATGGTCATGCGCGAGGTGGAGTTATCCATCGTCGGGCCGACGTTGAGCGTGTCGATGTTGAACCCGCGTCCGCTGAACATCCCGGCGATGCGCGTGAGGACGCCGAACTTGTTTTCAACGAGGACTGAGATGGTGTGTCGCATCAGGGGCTTGCGATAGTCGGGACAAAGGAATCCCCCGTCAAATGCAAAAATCGTGTTTGTGGGCCGGCGTTTCCCCGGTATGGTGGCGGACTGGAGAAGCCCAAGATCATCTTTTTCGACGTGGCCGGTACGCTCATGCACGTGCCCCTGGGCGTGGGCCACCACTATTCGCTCGTCGCCCGGAGGCAGGGAATGGAGTGGGATCCCGCGAAGCTGGACGAGGTCTTCCGCGTGGCGTGGACGAGCATGCCCGCCCCGGACCCCGTCCGCTCCCACCGCACCGACGATGACCGCGGCTGGTGGCGCGCCCTGGTCGGCCAGGTCCTCACTGCGATGGCGCCGCACGATAAGTTCGACCGCGAGGAATATTTCGCGACGCTCTACCAGCACTTCGCGGAGCCGGGAGTGTGGGAGCTCTATCCCGAAGTGACAGAGGTGCTCGGGCAGCTCCGGGGCGAGTTCCGGCTGGGCATCCTGTCCAATTTCGACGGGCGCGTCCGGACGCTCCTCCGGCAGTTCGAGATGCTGGAGTTATTCGATACTTTCATCATCTCCAGCGAGGTCGGCGCGGACAAGCCGGAGCCCTTCATCTTCGAGGAAGCGCTGCGCAAAGCCGGCCTTCCGGCGGACGAAGCGGTGCACGTGGGCGACGATCCTGTTCAGGATTGGGAAGGGGCGGAGGCCGTCCGGATTCGTTGCTTCCACCTCGAGCGCCCGGTGAATTCGCTCCTCGACCTGCCCGCGTTTCTCGCCGCCTCGCCGGTGTGACGCGGGGCGGGCCAGGGGGACGCGCGCTACGTCCGCTTGCCCTTGATCCGAATCTGCTCGGCGGCGGCGGAGATGTCGTCGAGGGTGTCCAGGGTCTTCTTCTGTTGCTCGATGAGGTCCGCGTTGGCGGCTTTCAAGGCTTTGAGGCTGTCCATCGGCGTCTTTACGGGCACGGCCGGCCATTGGGAACGCAGGCACGCGGTGCCGGCGAGCAGGAAGACGGCGGCGTAAACGGGGAAGCGGTTCATTTGCCCCCCCTCGAAACGAAGATGCGGGCCTGCCGCAGCGTCTCGGTGATGACGGCCAGTTTCGCGTCTATCTTGGCCTGATTGTCGGCGAGCGTCTTCTGCTGAGCCTGGAGTTCCTGGACGAGCGCGCCGAGCGCGGGTCTGACCCCGTGTCGCCTCGCGTCGCCCCCGGGAAGGCAAACGCCATGGCGACGGCGCATGCCACGATGCAAAAATTAAGGGCCTGCTTGGTTTTCATTCCCTAATTAAATAGCAGGAAATGGACCGCTGTCCGCGAAATGCTGGCTCGCCGGCACGATGGCGCACGCAAAGGGGATCGCGTCCGAGGCAAGCCGCGACTCGCAAAATCCCCATCGATTTGAGCGATTTTTCAGAGTTGGAGAAACTTGGCGCGGTTAATGCTTGCTGGCCTCCTGCAGTCGCGTTACTCTCTCCCAAATGGCTCAAGGCATGCAACAGGTTCAGAACCTCTCCCTCCAGCAGGTGCTCGCACCGCAGCTGCAGCAGAGCCTTCAAATCCTGCAGGTGCCGATGCTCGAACTGCGCAACCTCGTGCAGCAGGAGCTCCAGACGAACCCGGTGCTCGAAGAAGAGATCACCGAGCCCTCCATCGAGGAACGCCAGCGCGAGCAGGACGAGTTCAAGGATGAATTCGACCGCCTCGCGAAGCTGGATGAGGAGTGGCGCGATTACATGGCGCAGAACAGCAGCTACTCCGGCCGTTCGCAGGAGGAGGAGGAGCGCCGCCAGTTCTTTTTCGACTCGATCGTCAGCCACGAGACCCTCCAGCAGCACCTCATCGAGCAGCTCCAGGGGAGCGACCTTTCGGCCGACGACCGGAAGCTGGCCGAGCTCATCATCGGCAACATCGACGACATCGGCTTCCTCCAGACGCCGCCGGAGGAGATGGCCCTCAATAGCGGCGCGGACCCCGTCGATCTCGAACGCGTCCTCGGAGTCATCCAGACTTTCCACCCCGTCGGCGTCGGCGCCCGCGACCTGAGGGACTGCCTCCTCATCCAGCTTCTCCGCGTCGGCAAGGAGCATTCGCTCGAATACCGCATCGTCGCCAACCACATCGACGACCTCGGCAAACGCCGTTTCCCGGAGATCGCCCGGCGCCTCGGCACCACCGTCGAGCAGGTGCAGCGCTGCGCGAACTTCATCGCCACGCTCGACCCGAAACCGGGCCAGATATTCGCCGCCGACCCAAACAACTACGTCCTGCCGGACGTGAACGTCGAGAAGATCGGCGGCGCGTTCACCATCACTCTGAACGGCGACCAGATCCCGCACCTGCGCATCAGCAACACCTACAAGGACCTCATGGCCCAGGAGGGCAATGGGAACGACGTGAAGGATTACATCCGCGACAAGATCCGCAGCGGCAAGTTCCTCATAAAGAGCATCCACCAGCGCCAGCAGACCATCTCCAACATCGCCCACGAGATCGTCGCCCGGCAGCACGAATTCCTCGAAAAAGGGCCCGCCGCCCTCAAGCCGATGACCATGGTGCAGATCGCCGAGATCGTCGGCGTCCACGAGACCACCGTCAGCCGGGCCATCTCCGGCAAATACATTTCGACGCCGCAGGGCGTCTTCGAGATGAAATATTTCTTCACGCCCGGCTACCAGACCGCCGGCGGCGAGACGATGAGCAACACCAGCGTCAAGGGCGCCATCGGCGACCTGGTGAAGGACGAGGACGCGAAGAATCCCTTGAGCGACAAGGAGATCGTCGAAGTCCTCAGCACCCGCGGCATCCCCATCGCCCGCCGCACCGTCGCGAAGTACCGGAACGAATTGAATATCTTGCCGAGCAACATGCGGAAACGCTATTGATTGCGGGGCGATGTCCCAGGCCAGCATCACCGAAGATTTGGTTCGTGAACGGCTCGCGGCGGTAAAATATCCCGGGTTCAGCCGCGACATCGTCTCGTTCGGGCTGGTAAAGGGAATTGAGATAACGGGCTCCGGCATCGAGGTGCGCATGGCGCTCGCCACCAGCGACCCGGCGGTTCCCCAGGCCATCAAGGAAGAGAGCGAGGCCGCGCTCCAGTCCATCCCCGGCGCGGGCCCCGTCCGCATCAGCATCGACATTCAGGCGCCGCCCCAGGCCGCCGCGGGCGTCGGCGCGGTCTCCATCCCCGGCGTCCGGCACGTCATCGCCGTGGCCAGCGGCAAGGGGGGCGTAGGGAAATCCACCGTGGCCGCGAACCTCGCCGTCGCCTTCCAGCGGAACGGCGCCAGCACCGGCCTCTGCGATTGCGACTTGTACGGCCCGAGCATCGCCCTCATGTTCGGCTCCCGCGAGCGGCCCACCGCCACCGAGGAGAACCGCATCATCCCCATCGAGGAATGCGGCCTCAAGCTCATGTCCATGGGGTTCCTGCTCGAGGACGACGCCCCGGCGATCCTCCGCGGGCCGATGGTCACCCGCTATACCCAGCAATTCTTGCGGCAGGTGGAATGGGGCGACCTGGATTTCCTCATCCTCGATCTTCCCCCCGGCACCGGCGACATCCAGCTTACCATCGTCCAGACGGTCGCGCTCGCCGGCGCGGTCATCGTCACCACCCCGCAGGAGGTCGCGCTCATCGACGCGCGCAAGGCCGCCTCCATGTTCGCGAAGGTCAACGTCCCCGTTCTCGGCATCGTGGAGAACATGAGCTATTTCCTTTCGAACGACGGGGCGCGCCACGACATCTTCGGCGCGGGCGGCGGCCAGCGTGAAGCCGCGCGGCTTCGCGTGCCCCTCCTCGGGCAAATCCCTATAGACATCCCCACCCGCGAAGCCGGCGACCGCGGGCGGCCCATCACAGCCGTGTCACCGGACAGTCCGGTGAGCGCCGGGTTCCTAAAAATAGCTGAAAAACTTCGTGACGCGCTGCCCTAAGGGCGATTACCCATTACAAGAGCGAAATCGGGTGCCCCTTTCGAATGAATCTACGCTTGCAGTCGTCTCAAATCTTACTAACAAAGTTTCATCGTTCCAAAGCCTGCGGGCGTATAAAACATTGACGGCACCTGTTTTCTTATGAAAACTACACTGAATATGGACAATGTCCCAAAAGACGAGAACTCGGATCTCGTCAAGAATTCCGTTCTCTATAAGGAATTCCTCGCCGAACGGGAAGAAATCCTCCGTCATAAGTGGATCGAGAGCGAGAAAGTCGGGCAGGACATCGGGTTTGAAAAGGCCCTTTTGGATTGGATCGTCAAATACCGTTCCGCCTGGCGCGAGAAACGCCAGCGCCACGGTTCCCAGGCAGTCGAAGCGAAGAATAACTAGACCACCCCGCCCCTTTCCCAGCCCGCTTTCAGCCGCTCCTTTTAACGTGATCCGAGAGGTCACGAAGGGAACATGTCCACCCTCCCCCCCTCCCCGCCCGCGGTCCTCGTCCTCGACGGGCCCGCCATAGACCGCGCCCTCCGGCGCATCGCCCACGAGATCGTGGAGCGGAATCCGTCTCTCAAGGATGTCGCACTCGTAGGCATCCCCTCGCGCGGGGTCGAAATGGCCCGGCGGCTCATCGCCAGCATCGAGCAGATCGAGAAGATCACGCTCGAGTTCGGCGTCATCGATGTCTCGATGCACCGCGACGACATCCGCCTGCGCGAACGCCTCTCCCCGGTCGAGGTCTCCGAACTCCCGCTCGACCTCGACGGCAAGACCATCATCCTCGTGGACGATGTCATCTTCACCGGGCGCACCTGCCGCGCGGCGCTGGATGCCATCTCCTCCTTCGGCCGCCCCCGGGCCGTGCAGCTCGCCGTCCTGGTTGACCGCGGCCACCGCGAGCTTCCCATCGGCCCCGATTACGTCGGCAAGAACCTTCCCACCTCTCTCGCAGAGCGCATCTACGTGCGCCTCAGGCAGGGCGACGAGGTGGACTCCGTCTGGATTTCGAACCCGTCAAAACCATGAACGGCTGGCGGCGCAAAGACCTTCTCAGCATCCAGGAACTGAGCGCCGCCGAGATCACCACGCTCCTGGACACCGTCCGCGGCGTTCAAGCAGATCGGCACGCGCCAGATCAAGAAAGTGCCGGCCCTGCGCGGCAAGACCCTGGTCAACTTCTTCGTCGAGCCGAGCACTCGCACGCGCATCTCGTTCGAGCTCGCGGCCTTCCGGCTCAGCGCCGATGTCATCAATATCTCCGCTTCCACCTCCAGCCTCACCAAGGGCGAGACCCTGAAGGACACGGCGCGCAACCTCGAGGCGCTGCATGCCGACATCATCGTCCTCCGGCACCAGTCCGCCGGCGCGCCCCGCTTCCTGGCCGAGCGGCTGCAATGCCAGCGTCGTCAACGCCGGCGACGGCGCGCACGAACATCCCGACCCAGGCCCTGCTCGACGTCTTCACCATCCGCGAAAAGAAGAAGGCAGGTCGCGGGCCTCCACGTGGCCATCATCGGCGACATCCTCTTCAGCCGGGTCGCCCGCTCGAACATCTGGGCGCTGCTGAAACTCGGCGCGCATGTCACCCTCGTCGGGCCGAGCACGCTCGTCCCGCGAGGAGTTCGAGCGACATGGGCGTGTCCGTCTCCCATACCATCGACGAGGTGCTGCCGCACGCGGACGTCGTGAACCTCCTGCGCATCCAGCACGAACGCCAGCGAAGGAATTCTTCCCGAGCCTCGGCGAATACACCAGCCTCTTCGGTCTCACCAAAAAACGCGCCGAGACGCCTCAAGCCGGACTGCCTCATCATGCACCCCGGCCCGATCAACCGCGGCATCGAGATCGACAGCGACATCGCCGACAGCGCCCGCAGCGTCATCCTTGACCAGGTGACCAACGGCCTCGCCGTCCGCATGGCCGTCCTGTACCTGTGCGCCGGGGGCAAGGAGCTGGGCCCGTTGACCGAATGACGACGCCAAGGAGTTTGTGAAAACGACCCTCATCACCAACGGCCACATCATCGACCCGGCCAACGGCGTGAACCGCGTCGGCGATGTGTACATCGCGGACGGGAAGATCGACCGGATCGACATCGAGGGCAAGGAACGCCGGCTTGGAGACAGGGGCCGACATCATCGATGCCACCGGCCTCATCGTCTGCCCGGGGCTCATCGACATGCACGTCCATCTCCGCGAGCCCGGCCAGTCCGCGAAGGAAACCATCGCCACCGGCACCCGGGCCGCGGCAGCCGGGGGATTCACCTCCGTGGTCTGCATGCCGAACACGTCGCCGCCGGCGGACAACGCGAGCACCATCGCCTGGATCAAGGAACACGCCGCGCGCGAGGCGCTGCGTGAATGTCTTCCCCACCGGCGGCATCACCAAGGGGCTGGCGGGCGAAGAGCTCGCGCCCATCGGCTCGATGCACGGCGCGGGCATCGTCGCGCTGACCGATGACGGCCACTGCGTCCAGAACCACGAGGTCATGCGGCGCGCCCTCGAATATGCGCGGATGTTCGGCCTGCCCGACGCTCGACCATTGCCAGGACTACAACCTCGTCGGGCGGGGCGTGATGCACGAGGGCTACTGGAGTTCCGTGCTCGGCCTGCCGGGCTGGCCCGCCGCGGGCGAGGAAATGATCGTGACGCGCAACATCCTGCTCGCGGAGCTCTGCGGCGCGCCGATCCACTGCCAGCACCTCAGCTCCGCGGGCAGCGTCCGCCTCCTGCGCGAAGCGCGCGCCCGCGGCGTGCCGCATCACCGGCGAGGTCTGCCCGCACCACATCGCGCTCACCGACGAATCCCTCCGCGGCTTCGACACGAATTTCAAGATGAACCCGCCCCTGCGCGCCCAGCGCGACGTCGAGCGCGCTCATCGAGGGAGTCGCCGACGGCACCATCACCATCCTCGCCAGCGACCATGCGCCGCATTGCGACTACGAAAAGGAGGTCGAGTTCGACTGCGCGCCGTTCGGCATCGTGGGGCTTGAGACCGAGCTGGGGCTCTTCCTCGACATCCTCGTCCACAACAAACAGCCATCGAGCGTCGCACGGCTCATCGAGATGTTCACGGTGAACCCCGCCCGCCTCCTGCGCCTGGACCGCGGCACCCTCTCCCCCGGCGCCGTCGCCGACGTCACCCTCATCGACCCCGACCTCGAATGGACGGTGGAAAAAACCGCCTTCTGCTCCCGCTCCCGCAACACCCCGTTCCAGGGCATGACCCTGCGCGGCCGCGCCGTGCGCACCATGGTCGCCGGGGAAACAGTCTGGTCGCTGCCCGCTTCCGCCTGAGCCGTGCTAGAACGGGCGTTCTTCGAGACCGACCTGCTCGTGTGCGCCGAGGCCCTGGTCGGCTGCGAACTGGTCTGGGGCGAGTGCGGCGGCATCGTCGTCGAGACCGAAGCCTACTCGGTGAAGGACGACGAAGCGTGCCACACCTTCCGGCTCAAGAGCGCGCGGGCCTTCGTCGAGGACTACCAGCCGGGCGCGGCCTACATCTACCTGAACTACGGCATCCACTGGCTCCTGAACGTCCTGGTGAAAAACGGACGCGAAGACGGCCTCATCCTCATCCGCGCCCTCCAGCCCACGCGCGGCATCGAGACGATGCAGAAGCGCCGCGGGCTCACCGCAGAGAAGACCCTGTGTTCGGGCCCTGGCCGGCTTTCCGAAGCCCTGGCCATCCGGGGCGCGGAACACGGCATCGACCTCTGCAAATCCGCCGCGCGTTCCCTGGAGCCCCGCCGCGAGCCCGTCCGCGTCGTCACCGATCTCCGCATCGGCATCTCGAAAGCGAAGCACCTCCCGTGGCGTTTCCTGATGAAGGACAGCCCCTATGTCAGCGTGCCGCCCGCAAAAGCCCCCCGCAAGCCTGGCTGAATCTCTGCGGCACAGCTCTCGCCGCCACGCCCTCCCGACAAACAATAAAGGCCGGGCCAACTTTTGGTCGGCCTGGCCTTTAAAGGCTTAAGGGTGACAGGGTGTGACTACTTGGAGTAGTGCGACGAAGACATCGTCGAGCTCGGCATCGGCGCTTCTTTGTGCGCGCATGCACTCATTCCCACCAACGTGGCTCCGACTGCGATTAGAGTTAACAATCTTAACATTTTATAGTTCCCCTCCTTTCTCAGCGAGTTGCTGCTGTCATTTAGGATGCTTTCCGGGAGAAAACAATAAGTTTTCATCCTCTTTTCTCGAACCTACTTCGGCGAACGCGATCTTCCCGGCTGTATGAATACTTCCACCCCGGTCTCGACCAATCCGAATAACTCGACGACATCCGCGTTGCGCATCCGCACGCATCCGTGGCTCGCCGCGGCGCCGATCTCCGCCTCGTGGTTCGTCCCGTGGATGTAGATGTAGCGCTCCCGCGTGTTCGCGTTCTCCGCGTCCAACCCGTCCAGCCGCAGGATGCGCGTGAGGATGAGATCGCCCTCCGCCGCGCCCGCGCCGTTCTCGCCGGTCGGCGCGCGGCCCTTGAACACCGCGCCGATCTCCGCGCCGTCCCCGATCTTCTCCGAGATGCGGAAGCGGCCCGTCGGCGTCTTGTAGCTGCCCGGCTCGAACCCCAGGCCGAGCGCGGACGTGGAGACGGGAAAACTCCGGCACCACCGCCCCGTGCTCGCGCAGCTCGAGCCGCTGATCTTCGACGCTGATGTGAATTTGCATAACGGGGGGGAGTCTCCTACTGTCTCGACACCTTGAGTAGAAATTATCACGTCGCCATTGCGGGCGCCACCGGCGCGGTCGGCATCGAGATGATCCGCACGCTGGAGAAACGCGAGTTCCCCGTGGGCCGCCTCACGCTGCTCGCTTCCAGCCGGTCCAGCGGCAAGCACCTTCCTTTCCGGGGCGAGGAGCTTCCCGTCGAGGAGCTGCGCGAGGATTCCTTCCGCGACGTGGACGTGGCGCTCTTCAGTTGCGGCGCATCCATCTCGCGCCGGTTTGCGCCGTTCGCGGTGCAGGCGGGGGCCGTCGTCATCGACAACTCGTCCGCGTTCCGCATGGACGAGAACGTCCCGCTCGTCATCCCGGAGATCAACGGCGAGGACATCCGCAAGAACCGGGGCATCATCGCCAACCCGAACTGCACCGCGGCCATCACGCTCATGGCGCTGCACCCGCTGCACAAGGCGTTCGGCGTGAAACGCGTGTTCGCCGCGAGCTACCAGGCCGTCTCCGGCACGGGCGCGCAGGCGATCGAAGAACTCCGGCGGCAGGTCGCCGACACCGTCGCGGGCCGCGCCTTCTCGCCGCAGGTGTATCCGCATCCCATCGCGTTCAATGTCATCCCGCATGTCGATGCGTTCATGGAAAGCGGCTACACGCAGGAGGAAATGAAGCTCCAGAACGAGGGCCGCCGCATCCTGCACCTGCCCGGCTTCAGAGCCTCCATGACGTGCGTGCGCGTGCCCATCTACCGCGCGCATTCCATCGCCGTGAACGCCGAGTTCGAGCTGCCCGTCACCCTCGAAAAGGCGTTCGAAGTCCTCCAGGCCGCCCCGGGGCTGCAAGTCGTCGACGATCCCGCGAACGCCGCGTACCCCATGCCCCTGAACGTCGCGGGCAAGGACGACTGCGAAGTCGGCCGCCTCCGGCTCGACTGCGCGCTGGAGAACGGCCTCGCCTTCTGGGTAGCCGGCGACCAGCTCCTGAAAGGCGCCGCGCTGAACGCCGTGCAAATCGCCGAGCTGCTATAGCCTCCCCGGATCATTCGGAGAGATGAAATCTGGATGCTGCCGTCGGGCGAGAGCCAAAACGGCGCGCGATCATCGGGCGAAAAGATATCTCGAAGCCAGCGCTCGATACGCCGCCACCTGCTCCGCCTCCCAGCGTTCATCGCGTCCCAGTTCCCGGGCCATCCCCCGCGCGGTCTCTGGCGCGGCATCCATGCTCGCCCGCGCATCCAGGAAGAGCGCCCCTGTCCTCCTCGCGAGCACATCTTCCACCGTCCGCGCCATCTCGACGCGCACGGCCCGCGCCACGCCGCTCTCCCGCGAGCGCTCCTCCCGGAAGGAAAGCCGCTCCGTCAAAGAAAGCCTTCGCTCCAGCCCGGCGACCTCCGCGGCGCGGTCAACGGCGTCCTCGCCCATCCTCCGAAACGTCGTCCATTTCCCGCCCGCGACGGTCACGAGCCCGCTCGCCGAAGTCGCCACCACATGATCCCGCGGAATCTGGGAAGTTCGCCGGGGAGCGCCGGAGACCGGTCTCACGAGCGGCCGCTGCCCGGCGAAGACGCTAAGGATATCGCCGATACGGATCGGCTTCGCCAGATAGCGGCCGGCCTGGGCGAGCAGATAGTCGATCTCCATTTCCAGGGGACACGGCTCGAGTTGCGGGGCGGGGATGCCGGTATCGGTGGTCCCGAGGAGCACCCGCCCGCGCCAGGGGATGAGGAAGAGCACGCGGCCGTCGGCGGTCTTCGGGATCATGACGGCGGAGCGGCCGGGAAGGATCGACTTCGACAGGACGAGGTGCGCGCCCTGGCTGGGGGCGATCATCCCCGCGCAGCCCGGCTCATCCAGGCGGCGGATCGCATCGGTGAAGACGCCGGTGGCGTTGATGACCGCGCGGGCGTTCACCTGGTATTCCCGGCCCGTCTCGGCATCGACGACGACCGCTAACGCGCACGCGCCCGTGCTCTTTCAGGAGCGACTCGACCCGCATGTAATTGAGCGGCGCGCCGCCGAGCCGGGCGCATGTCTGCGCGAGCGTGATCGCCATCCGCGCATCGTCGAACTGCGCGTCGTGGTAGAGAATGCCGCCCCGCAACCGGGCGGAGTCGAGTTCCGGGGCATGCCGGAGCGCCTCGCTTCGGGAGAGCACCCGGGAAGGGGCGATCCCCAGCCTCCCCGCGAGCAGATCGTACGTTTTCAAGCCGAGGCCGTACCACGCGAGCTCGCGGACGCTGTACGCCGGGGTAACGAAGGGGAGCGGGTGGACGCAATGGGGCGCGTTCCGAAGCAGGAGGCCGCGCTCGCGCAGCGACTCGGCCACGAGCGGCAAATTTCCCTGCCGGAGATACCGCACCCCGCCGTGGATGAGCTTCGTGCTCCGCGAGGAAGCGCCTTTCGCGAAGTCGCTCTGCTCGACGAGCACCGTCCTGTACCCTCGCGACGCCGCGTCTACCGCCGCGCCGAGCCCGGTCGCTCCGCCGCCGATGACCAGGACATCCCACACGTCCGGCGACGCGAGCCGGGCAAGCTGCTCCTCGCGGTTCATGGAACGGCCCACGATTTAGAGCGTTCGAGCGCTCGCAGCCACCCGACCCGCAGTTCCTCGCGGCGGCCGCTTTCCATCGCGGGCTCGAAGCGCCTCTCCGCCCTCCATTGCGCTGCGATCTCCCCCTGGTCCTGCCAATAACCGACAGCGAGGCCCGCGAGATATGCGGCCCCGAGCGCGGTCGTTTCGAGGATGGCCGGGCGAACCACTGGCGCCCCGAGGATGTCCGCCTGGAATTGCATGAGGCTGTCGTTGGCCGCCGCGCCGCCGTCCACGCGCAGTTCCAGCAGGGCGATGCCGGAATCCCGGGTCATCGCCTCCAGAACATCCGCCGACTGGAAGGCGATGCTCTCCAGCGCCGCGCGCGCGATGTGGGCCGCGCCCGTCCCGCGCGTGAGCCCGCCCAGCATCCCGCGCGCATAGGGATCCCAGTGCGGCGCTCCCAACCCCGAAAACGCCGGCACGAAATAGACGCCGCCGGAGTCCGGCACGCTCCGCGCCAGCGCCTCGACTTCCGCCGACGAGCGGATGATGCCGAGCCCGTCGCGCAGCCATTGCACGACCGCGCCGGCGATGAAGACGCTCCCTTCCAATGCGTATTCCACCCGCCCGCCGAGCTGCCACGCGACGGTGGAGAGCAGGTTGTTTTGGGAGGCGACCGGTTTCCCGCCTGTATTCATGAGCATGAAACAGCCGGTGCCGTAGGTGTTCTTAACCATGCCGGGCCGGGTGCAGGCCTGGCCGAAGAGCGCTGCCTGCTGGTCGCCGGCGATCCCGGCCACGGGGATGGGCTCCCCAAAGTGCCCCGTCTCGCCATAGACCTCGCTCGATGAGTGGACGGCGGGGAGCAGCGCGCGCGGCACTTCAAGCAGGGAGAGGAGTTCCTCGTCCCACTCGCAGGTGTGGATGTTGAAGAGCAGCGTGCGGCTGGCGTTGGTGGCATCCGTGACGTGCCGCCCGGTCAGGTTCCAGACGAGCCACGTGTCGATGGTGCCAAAGGCGAGTTCGCCCGCTTCCGCCCGCGGCCGGGCGTCGGGCACGTTTTCGAGGATCCAACGGAGCTTGGTGGCGGAGAAATACGGGTCGAGGAGCAGGCCGGTCTTGCTCTTCACCAGCGGCTCCAGCCCCGCCGCCCTGAGGCGGTCGCAGTCCGGCGCGGTGCGGCGGTCTTGCCAGACGATGGCGTTATAGACCGGCGCACCCGTCTTCCTGTCCCAGACGACGGCGGTCTCCCTCTGGTTGGTGATGCCGATGGCCGCGATGCCCCCTCCCGCGTGCTCGAACGCTTCGCGGGCCACCTCAAGCTGCGTCCTCCAGATTTCCACCGGGTCATGCTCGACCCATGCGGGCTGGGGATAGATCTGGGTGAACTCCCTTTGCGCCATGGCGCGGATGGCGCCCGCCCGGTCGAAGACGAGAGCCCTTGAACTGGAGGTGCCCTGGTCGAGCGCGAGGATGTTCTTCATGCGGAGAGGCTCCGGCCCATGACCCGTTCCGGGTAATCGGTAAAAACGCCGTCCACCCCGCGTTCCCGCATGCGGCGGATGCGCACCGGCCCATTCACGGTGTAAGCGAAAACACGGAGCCCCCGGAGATGGGCCTTCGTGATGAGGCGCGGCCTCGCGTACCGGTGGTGGACGTTGATGGAGGAAGCGCCGAGTTCCGAGGCAGCGGCCTCCCACCCGCGCGGGGGCCGATGCCAGAGGAGGCCGATGGGGATGCGCGCATGCGCCGCAGCGGCCAGCTCGCGGTGGTCGAAAGAGGAGACCAGGAACCGGTCGTAATCCCACCCGGGCCGCGCCGCGTATTGGGCGACGAGCTCCTTTACCAGCGAGGCCGTGTCCGGCCCCTTGAGTTCCACGTTGATGAACGCATGCCCCGAGACGGCGTCGAAGACCTCGCCCAGGAATGGGATGCGTTCGCCCCTGCCGGCGTCGAGCGAACGCAGATACTCGATCGATTTCCCTGCGACGGGGCCGTGCCCGTTCGTCGTGCGGTCGAGAGTGTCGTCGTGGATCACCATCAGTTCGCCCCCGACGTTATGGACATCGACCTCGATGCCCTCCGCGCCCAGCTCGAGACCCCGGCGCACCGCGCGGAGCGTGTTTTCCGGCTCATGGCCCGCGGCGCCGCGGTGCCCGATGCATACCATGGCTTACTACAAGCGCGAACGGCAGTTGACGCAACTTGCAAAGCGGGACTATTTTCGCCCATCGCGGCCTCCGTCTCCAACGCCCCGGCCCTTCAAGGCCCGGGGAAGCTCGTCCCCTGGATACCCCTGCTCGGGCTGCTGATAATGGTGGCGGCATTCTCGTTCCAGCTCGACAACGCCGTCGCCCATTTCTTCAAGGAACACCGGAGTGCCGGGCTGGACCGGCTGGCGCACATTTGCAATAAGTGGGGCGACTGGCCGTGGGTGTTCCTCTACGGCCTCTGCGGCACGGCGGCGGCGTGGCTGGCCGGAAAGAAACGGCTCCTGCAGATCCTGCTGGCGATGCTCCTCTCGTGCGTCGTGAGCGGGGTGCTGGTGAACGCGGCCCGCTTCGCCACCGGCAGGACGCGCCCCGGCGCGGACGTCCCGCAGGGCTTCTACGGGGTCGTGACGGAAGGCGGCCTGTTCCATCACAAGAACAAGTATCACTCGTTCCCCTCCGCGCACACGGCCTGCGCGGTCGGGTTCACCGCGGTGGCGCTTTTTGCCGAAGGGCCGTCGGGCGTCGTCATCTTACTCGCGGGCGTCGCGGTGGGATGCGCGAGGCTCTACAGCGGCGCTCACCATTTCTCGGACGTGGTTGCGGGAACGATGCTGGGGGTTGCGACTGCCTGGTGGTCGTGGCGGCAGATACAGCGGCGCCCGCACGTAGCCGATGCGATGCTGAGATGGCGAACCCGATACTTCTCTTCACGCGCTGCTCCGGCTACGCGACGCAAGGCTCCAGCCTCGAAAATCTAAGAGAGCATCTTCTCGATCTTCACCGCGACCTGTCCTCAGGCAGCATCCCCGGCTGTACGCCGGCACGCGGAGATTATCGAGAATTTAGCCCGCTGCATCATCCGCAAGCCCTCGGGTCGATAAACTCGGCTGACTTTTTGACCCCTAGTGCTGCCGCAGGTATTCGGCCACCTGCTCGGCCAGCTTCGTGCCGATGCCCTCGGTGGCGGCGATCTCCTCGGCGCTGGCGCGGCGGATGCGCTCGACGCTGCCGAACCGGCGCAGGAGGAGCTGCTTCCTGTTTTCGCTGACACCCGGGCAATCGTCCAGGATGCTCTCGGCCACGCGCCGTTTCATGAGCAATTGATGGTACCCGTTTGCGAACCGGTGCGCCTCGTCCCGGATGCGCTGGAGGAGCCGGAGCGCCCCTGAATCCTCCGGCAAGCGCAGCGGCAGCGGGTTGCCGGGCCGAAAGATTTCCTCGTTCTCCTTCGCGAGGCCGATGATGGGCAGCTCGTGCAGGCCGAGGCGCTGGAGCTCGCGGCAGGCCGAGCTGAGCTGGCCCTTCCCGCCATCCACGATGATGAGGTCGGGCAGCCGGACGAACGCGTGCTTCGGGGCTTCCTTCGCCAGGCGCTCAAGGCTTTCTGCGGGCGTCTCCTGCGAGAACTCGGCGTCGGCGGGGAAGACCTCGCGCGCCTCCAGCAGCACCCGCGAATAGCGCCGGCGGACGACCTCGGCCATGCTCGCAAAGTCATCCTGCCCCGGCACGGTGCGGATGCGGTAGCGGCGGTAGCCGGATTTGTCGGGGACGCCCTGGGTGAAGTTCACCATCGAAGCGACGACGTGGGTCGTGGAGATGTTTGAAATGTCGAAGCACTCCATGATGAGGGGGAGATGCGCGAGCTGGAGCGCTTCCTGCAGCGCGAGGAGGTCGGCTGCGGGATCGACCGTGCTCGGGAGCGAATGGCGCGTGAACCGCCGCATCGGCTTCGTCGTCTGCCGCAGGTCCGCGAGCATGTTCCGCAGGTCGGCGGCCCGCTCGAAGTCCAGCTTCTCCGCGGCCTGTCGCATCTCTTCCTGGACGGCGAGAACCATCTCGTGGGATTTGCCGTCGAGGAAATCGCACGCGCCGAGGATGCGGGCGCGGTAATCCTCGGCATTGATCTTCTGGATGCACGGGGCGGAGCAGTTCCGGATGATGTGGTCGAGGCAATGCTTGTAGTCGAGCTCACCGGGCGAGCCGGGGCGGCAGGAACGCAGGCCGAACTGCTTTTTCATCCAGTTCAGGGTCGTCCGCAGGGCGCCGGAGTGCGCGAACGGCCCGAAGTAGCGCGCTCCGTCATCCTTCTTGAACCGGGTAAGGAGAAAGCGCGGGAACGGGTCGTTCAGGTTCACCTTCACAAGGAGGAATTTCTTGTCGTCGCGGAAACTGATGTTGTAGCGCGGCCGGAATTCCTTGATGAGCCTTCCCTCCAGCAGGAGCGCTTCCGGCTCGCTGCGGACGACGTGAATCTCGAAATCCCACACGCTCTCCAGCAGCGCCCGCGTCTTGAGGTCCGCCGCGAGCAGGCGCGAGGCCATGAAATACTGGCCCACGCGCTTGCGCAGGTTCCGCGCCTTGCCGACGTAGATGACGCGGTTCAGCCGGTCGCGCATGAGATACACGCCCGGCTTGTGGGGCAGATCGTGTATCTTCCCTTTCAGGTCGGGCTTTTCTCTGTGGAGAAGTTCGGGCACAACTCGGCTTCCTGTATCCAACGGTTTTTTTTTGCGGCGGCGCGCGCTCCGGGGAGCGGTGTTGCATCCTGCCTCGCGACAGGTAATATACACGTTTAGCCGAATGAAATTCATCGTTTATTTAACAGCGGCGGTGCTCGCACCCGCCTCCTTGTGGGCGCAGGACGCGGCGACGGCCGCCAGCCCCGCCGCGGAACCGGCCAGCGCGGCGGGCGCGCAGGCGGTCACTCTGCTCCGGCTCGTCATCTCGGGCGGGTGGGCGATGCTGCCGCTGGCGTTCCTCTCGGTGCTGACGGTGATGCTCATCATCGTTTACACGTTCACCCTGCGCCGCGGGGCGATCGTCAACGCTCATTTCATGAGCACCGCGGATGTCCTTCTTAAAAAGCGCGATTACATCGGCCTGCTCGCCATCTCCGCGCGGCACAGCGAAGCGGTCGCGCGCGTCCTCCAGCGGACGCTCGATTTCCTGACGAAGAACCCGGGGGTGGATTTCAACGTCGTCCGCGAGATCGCCGAGACGGAGGGGAGCACCCAGGCGGCGTCGTTGAACCAGCGGATCGCTTACCTCGCGGACATCGGGATGCTCTCGCCGATGATCGGGCTGCTCGGCACGGTGTTCGGCATCATCCGCTCGTTCGGGGTGCTTGCGAAGAACACGGACGCGCCGCGCCAGATGCTGCTGGCGGCGGGCGTCTCCGAAGCGCTGGTGGCCACGGCCTCGGGCCTGGTGGTCGGCATCACGGCCATGGCGTTCTACGCGATCTTCCGGGGCCGCGTGCAGAGCCTTATCTCCGATCTCGAAATCGCCTCGACCCACCTCCTGGGGATGATCGCCAACACCTACACGGCGACCACGCGCAGACGCGAGCAGGCGGCCCGCGTCACGGTGGACGACGATTTCTAGGGGCCGCGCATGAACCTACGCCAGCGCGCACTGCCGCAGACGTTCGGCTTCCAGATCGCCCCGATGGTGGACATCCTCCTGGTGCTGCTGGTGTTCTTCATCGTCACGTGGAACTTCGCGCTGACCGAGTACGACCTCGACGTGAAGGTGCCAAACGCCACCCAGGCCAAGCAGTCGCCCTCGTACATGGACCAGACGGTCGTCAACATTCGCTCGGACGGCTCCATCATGATGAACCGCAAGCAGATCGCCCCCGCCGACCTGGCCGAGAAGCTGAAGCAGCTCGCGAAGCTCTACCCCGACTACGCCGTCATCGTCCGCGGCGACCAGAAGGTGAACTACAAATACATCGTCGATGTCCTGGATATGTGCCGCTCCGCGAACATCTACAACATCGCCTTCGCCACGGGAAGGCCGGAGTGACGTAGTGCGCCCCGCCACGGTCTTCCTGGCAGTCTTGGCGCTCCTCCAGCCGCTCCAGCCATTCCAGCCGTTCCTTTACGGGCAGGCGTTCGAAGTGCCCGTGCGCAGGGCCGAGCCCGTCAATCCCGTCCCGTCTCCCGCCGCGGCGCAGCAGGCTGCCACCCCAGCCCCGCCCGGGCCGCCCACCCCGCCGGCGGTGCCGTTCGACTTCGACAACCCGCAGCGCCCGGTGCGCCCCGCCGCCGCCTCGCCTTCAGCACCCGCCCTGCGACCCGCGCCGCCGCCCGAGGCCGCCGAACCTTCGAATCCGGACGACATCCGCGTCGCGCCCAACGTCGGCCAGTCGCCCGAGAAGGCGCAGATCAGCGTCGCCAACGGCCTCTACGCGCGGAAACTCTACGAGCTGGCCGCGCCCGAATACGAGCGCTACCTCGGCATCTACGGGAACGGCGCCGACCGGCAGACGGCCCTCTTCCGCCTCGGCGAATGTTACAGCAAGATGGGCAACCTGAACTCCGCCAAGAACAGCTATACGATGCTCCTGGCCAGCTTCACCGCGGGCGACTTCATCGGCCCCGCCGCCTACCGGCTCGCGGACCTCTTCTTCCAGGAAAAGGATTATGATGACGCGCTCCCCTATTTCCGCCAGGCCTCCGTCCGCGAGAAGGATCCCGCGGTCGCCAACGCCGCCAAGTTCTACGAAGCCCGCTGCCTGGAGAACCTGCACCACCCGAACGAGGCGTGCGACATCTACCAGACCCTGCTCGTGGACAAGGCGAACAACCCTTTCGTGGATGTGAGCCGGTTCTCGCTCGCCCGGCTCCAGCTCGACCTCGGGCAGAAGAACGAAGCCCTTACCCAGTACCAGGCCATCGCCGCCGAGACGACCCAGCCGGCGGCGAAAGCCGAGGCCACGGTGAAAGCGGCCCTCATCGAGCTCGACCTCGGCGACAACGCGAAGGCCGCCGTCGAGTTGAAAAAGGCGCTGGCGCTGCCGGAGATCGGCCATTTCAAGGAGGCCGCCGAGTTCGGCCTGCTGCGGATCGACTACAACTCCGGCAAGTACAAGGACTTCCTCCAGACCTACGCCATGAGCGAGAGCGACCTCTCCCCGGAGGAAAAACCGGATGCGATGCTGCTGGCCGCGAGCGCTTACCGGCAGCTCGGAGACCAGGCCGCGGCCCGGACGATCTTCGAACAGATCATCGCCGGGTTCCCCGACTCGACCGCCGCGAAGGAAGCGCGCTACACGCGGCTGCTCACGCTCTATTCCGCGGGCGACCCCGACCTCGTGAAGGAGGTGGACGCCTACCTCGCGCTGAATCCCGAGTCGGAAAAGAAAGACCAGCTCGCGCTGCTGAAGGCCGAATATTTTTTTAAGAATAACGACTTCGCGCACGCCGCGCCGCTCTACGAGAGCGTGCAAAGCTCGGTGCTCTCCGACACGTTCCGGGCCGATGCGCAGTTCAAGCTCGGCTGGAGCCGCGTGCAGACGCACGAGAATGACAAGGCGGTAAAGGCGTTCTCGGATTTCATCACCGAATACAACGACAACAAGCTCGTGCCCAAGGCGCTCGCGCAGCGCGCCCTGGCTTACGAAAGCCTCTCCGACCTCCCCTCGGCGTTGAAGGATTGCGACGAGCTCATCGACCGCTACCCGAAGGCGCCGGAACGCGAGTTCGCCCTGGAACAGAAAGCGCGCATCCTCGGCAAGCAGGATGACAACAAGGGCATGTCCGGCGCGTTCGCGCTGTTGCTCCAGGATTACCCGAAGACCCCGGCCGCCGCGAATGCGAACTACTGCATCGGCTGGGCCGCGTACGACGCGAAGGATTACAGAGGGGCCATCCAGCCCCTGGAAGCCGCGCGAAAATTGGACAAGGACCAGTTTTTCGAAAAGGCGACCTTCAAGATCATGCTCTCCTATTATAACCTCGGCGACCAGCGCGTGCCGCTGGCCAGGGAGGTGGATCGTTATATGAAAGGCGGCGGCAAGGGCAAGGTGCCCGCCGAAATCCTGCGCGCGCTCGGCGGGGATTTCTTCAAGGCCAACGACTTCGCGGACTCGCAGAAGTATCTCGGCGAACTCACCGCCAGGCCGGACGCGACCCCGGCGGACTGGCTGCTGCTCGGCACCGCCCTCAGCCGGGCCGGCAAATTCGGCGACGCGGAGAAGGCGTTCGGCAGCTACCTGAAGCTCTCGGGCCCAGAGCCCGTGCCGAAAGCCACGGGCCTGCTCGCCCTGGGCCAGGCGCAGCTCGGCCTCTCGCAATTCGACGATGCCAGGAAATCCGCGGAGGACGCGCTCGCGCTCCAGCCCGAAGGGGTCCTGAACGCGAAGGGCCGCCTCCTTTCCGGCGACATCGATATGGCCAGCGGCCGCTACGACGAAGCCGCCAAGGTCTTCCAGAGCGTCTCGCTCATCTTCTCCGATGACGCGGAGATCACCCCGCTCGCGCTCGAGAAAGCGTACGAGGCCCTGAAAAAAGCGGGCAAAGACGTCGAGGCGGAAAAGGTGCTGAACAACCTCCAAAGCCATTTCCCCGAATACCAACTCCAGAAGACGGTCTCCGCCCCTTTATAATAATATGTCGAACGAAAGGCCGATCGCCGAAGCGCTGATCATCTGCGACGAGATCATCAACGAAGCGGGGACGAACAAAAAATCTCTCATCGGCACCTTCAACGGCATCGTGTCCGACCACTTCCCGATGCAGCACCCGAAAATATGCGTGTATGCCGCGATGACGAACGGCCGCGGCGAGATGAGCGGCGAGCTGCGCTGCCTGCGCGTCGAGGATCAGTTGGAAATCTTCAAGGCGGCCGGCGCATTCCAGTTCGCCGATCCCAACCAGGTGGTCGAGATCGGCTTCAACTTTCGCAACATCGTCTTCGAGCGCCCGGGGCTCTACACCTTTGAATTGCTGGCCGGCGACGAACTCCTCCTCGAAAAACGATTCCACGTGGCCGAGTTCACCCAGCAGCCTGGCGCCGGCCGCTCATGAAAAAGGGCGTCGTCCTCCTGCTTCTCCTCCTGCTCGCGGCCGGGGCAGCGTTCTACTTCCTGCGGCAGGACGCCGGAGTCGCAGCGCCGAAGCTCGCGCCCGCGGCCACCGTGCTCTTCGTCGATCTCCCGGACATCCAGCGCACGCAGGAACGCTGGGAGGCGACCGCCCTCCATAAACTCGGTCAGGAGCCGGAGGTTGCGGCTTTCCTGGAGCGGCCCGCGTCCAAGGTGCCGGGCCTCGACGCCACCCGCGACAAGGCCCGCAAGATTGCGGACCTCAAACCGAGGGAGGCGTTCTTCGCCCTCGCCTCGATCCAGGAAGAGATACCGCGGTTCGTGGCGGGCCTGAAGTTCAAGGGAAAGAAGGAAGACCTCGACCCGCTGCTGGACGACGCCCGGAACAGGATCCACGCCGCCTGGCCCGCAGGGAAGGCCGACCTGGCGAAGTACGGCTCGGTCGAGATCGAGACCTTTACCAACGGGGACCTCGTGTTCGCAGCCGCGTTCGACAAGGAATGGTACCTGGTCGCCGACGATCTCGCGCTGCTCAAGACGACCATCGACCGCGTCGAGGGCAAGGGCGACGCGCCCGGCGGAACGCTCGAAGACGAGCCCCGCTACAAGGCGAGCCTGAAGCATCTCCCGGCCGAGAGCGACGGCATCCTCTACGTGCAGCCCGAGACGGTGACGCAGCGCCTGCTCTCGCTTGCCACCGCGGCGGGCGCCCAGGTTCAGGCGGCTGAGGTGGATCAGATCAAGGCCATCCACGGCGCAGCCGCGGCCGTGAAGCTGGACGGCGAGAACCTCCGGGACGCCCTCTTCGTCCTGGCGCCCTCCGGGAAAGGCGAGACGCCGATGGCGCGCTCGGCGCTCCTCCTCACCTCGACCAACACCCTTTTCTATGGCGCAGCCGTTCTCGGCCACATCCGGCTTCCCGCCGGGGCGGCCGCCGCCGCCGCGCCGTGGATGCCGCCCGGCTTCGCGCTCCCCCGGCTGGGGTTTGGTGCGGCGGACTTCGAAGCCGCATTCGGCCCCGAACTCTCGTCCCTGATGGACTGGCCTTCGGGCTATCCCCAGCCCTCCCTGCTCTTCTCCCTGGACGTGCGGGACGCCGGCAAGGCGAAGGCGTTGCTCGACACCCTCTTCGCGGGCCCGCTCGGCGCGGCGTGGGCCCACCGGCAGTTGGACGGCACGCACTACTACGTCATGAGCTCCTCGCAGATTCCCACCATCACCCCCTCGCTGGCCCTGACGGATAAATTCCTCTTCCTCGGCCCGAATTTCGACGAGGTCAAAGCCGCCGTGCAAAACGCCGCCAACCCCGCCTCCTCTGGAGCAAGCCTCCCGAAGACGGCCGCTTTCCAGGCTGCGGCTGGGCTGGTCTCGAAACCATCCCGCTCCTTTGTATATATCGACGGCCAAGCCCTTTGCGAACGCGTATATGGCACCCTGCGGCCCTTCGCGATCCTCTGGGCGAACTTCCAGCCGAAGCTGCTGGAGTACGTTGACCCAAACAAACTTCCTTCCACGGAGACCCTCATGCGGCACCTGGGCCCGATCGTCTATTCCACCTCCGCCACGGAAGATGGCAGGCTCGTCGAGTCCGCGGGAACCGTCACTTTTACCGAATTGCTCGGCAGCGTCGCCATCGGAGGCGGCATCGCGGTGCTGCCCACCCTGAAGGCCCGGCTTCAGGACATGCGCGCCATCCTGCCGCCCCCCGCCGCGCCCGCGCCGAGTCCAAAAGTTCCCTGACAGGGCTGGCTGTCCGGGCTCCTCGCAGGGGCTGTGTAATACAAATCCCTCGTGTTCGCGCCGGAGCGTGTTATATTGCCCGCCCTATGGCTATTCAAAAGAAAAACGCTTTTTCACGTCGTCTTCCTGATTTAGTGACAGAGGAACTGGTCGCTGTCCTCCTGCAGAAAAGCTCTTTCGAATTCAAACAATTGTTCGAGATCGTCCACGAAAATCTGCGCAACCGCAACGCCGCCAGCGGGGGCGAGGAAATGCTGCGCCTGCGCGCCTACGAGAAGCTCCAGAACCTTGTCCAGCGCGGCATGGTGAAGAAGAACGGCAAGAAATACCGCGGCCTCTCCTCGGCCCTTGCCACCGTGGTCACGGCGCCCGCCGCGGCTGCCGCCCCGGCCGCCGTCCACTAGGCGCCGGCGCGCCCCGTCCTTCTCCGGAACCCCGCACGGAACCGTGATAAAAGACTACCTGCCCATCCTCATCCAGACGGTGGTGGCGCTCGGCTTTGCCGCGTCCGCCCTCCTGGTCAGCGTCATCCTCGGGAAAGCGGGCAAGACGAACCCGATAAAGGGCACCGCGTACGAGTGCGGCATGCTCCCCCAGGGCGGGGCGCAGCCGCGCTTCAGCGTGAAATTCTACCAGGTGGCGATGCTCTTCATCCTCTTCGATATCGAGATCGTCTTCATGTACCCGTGGGCCATGGTCTTCCGGGAGTTCGTCCGCGCGCATCACCCCGTCATCTTCTGGAGCATGCTCAGCTTCGCCGGCATCCTGACGGTGGGTTACGTCTATGCGATAAAGAAGGGCGCCCTGGACTGGAAGAAGTAGCTTGTTCGTCGATCATATAAGGGTCTTCGCCAAGGCCGGCGACGGAGGCTGCGGGTGCGTCAGTTTTCGCCGGGAAAAGTTCATCCCAAAGGGCGGCCCGGACGGCGGCGACGGCGGCCGGGGCGGCGACATCATCCTGCGGGTGGATGAGAACGTGGACAACCTCACCGCCCTCTTCTACGAGCCGATCCTTAAAGCCAAAAAGGGCGGCAACGGCCTCGGCAAGAAGTGTTACGGCCGCGCCGCGCACTCCAGGATATACAACGTCCCTCCTGGCACGCTCGTTTACCGCGCCCCGCTGGCCGTGAAGGCGCCGCAGGACGCCGTCGCCGAGCTGGAACTGGTCGCCGATCTCGACAAGGCGGGGCAGGACCTCGTCCTCTGCAAGGGCGGCGAAGGCGGCAGGGGCAACGTCCACTTCAAGAGCTCCCGCAACCGCGTTCCGCGCCAATACACCGAAGGCATCCCCGGCGAGGAAGGCTATTTCTACCTCGAGCTGCGAAAGATCGCCGACGCCGGCCTCATCGGCTTCCCGAACGCCGGGAAATCCACCCTCCTGGGCCGGATCTCCTCCGCGCACCCAAAGGTCGCCCCCTACCCGTTCACCACCCTGCATCCCATGATCGGCGTCGTCGATTTTCCCGGCTACAAACGCGCCACTGTGGCCGATATACCCGGCCTCATCGAAGGCGCTCACCACGACGTCGGCCTGGGGCACGATTTCCTGCGCCACATCGTCCGCTGCAAGCTCCTGGTCTTCGTCCTCGACATGGCAGGGAGCGAAGGCCGCAACCCCATCGCCGACCTCGCCACCCTGCGCAAGGAACTGAAGCTCTACGATCCCCAGCTCTTCAAGCGCCCCTGGATCGTCGTCGCCAACAAGATGGACCTCCCCGGCGCCGCCGAAAACCTGAAACACTTCAAGGCCCGCCACCGCAAGCGCACCATCGTCCCCATCGCCGCCGGCGAGGAAAAAGGCATCGCCCTCCTCAAGGAAAAGCTGGACGCGCTCATCCCGGCCTGACACCCGCGTCGGACCACGAAAATCTCGCGCCAAGAGGGTCTCGCGCCAAGGACGCAAAGGACGCCAAGGTTTTCTTTCGGTCAGGTCCAGAGCCCTCCTTCCTTCCCCCCTTGGCGTCCTTGGCGACCTTGGCGCGACCCCTCCCCAGAGGTCAGTCTCGCTCAAAGAGGTCTCGCGCCAAGGACGCAAAGGACGCCAAGGTTTTCTTTCGGTCAGGTACACGAGCCCTCCTTCCTTCCCCCCTTGGCGTCCTTGGCGACCTTGGCGCGACCCCCCCCAGAGGTCAGTCTCGCTCGAAGAGGTCTCGCGCCAAGGACGCGAAGGACGCCAAGGCTTTCTTTCGGTCAGGTACAGAGCCCTCCTTCCTTCCCCCCTTGGCGTCCTTGGCGACCTTGGCGCGACCCCTCCCCAGAGGTCAGTCTCGCTCAAAGAGGTCTCGCGCCAAGGACGCGAAGGACGCCAAGGCTTTCTTTCGGTCAGGTACGGAGCCCTCCTTCCTTCCCCCCTTGGCGTCCTTGGCGACCTTGGCGCGCCCCCCCCAGGTCAGTCTCGCTCGAAGAGGTCTCGCGCCAAGGACGCGAAGGGCGCCAAGGTTTTCTTTCGGTCAGTACGGAGCCCTCCTCCCTTCCCCCCTTGGCGTCCTTGGCGACCTTGGCGCGACCCCCCCCAGAGGTCAGTCTCGCTCGAAGAGGTCTCGCGCCAAGGACGCAAAGGACGCCAAGGTTTTCTTTCGGGTCAGGTACAGAGCCCCTCCTTTTTCCCCCTTCGGCGACCTTGGCGCGAAACCCTCCCGGCAGGAGCAACAAAGGGGTTCGTGTTGCCCTGGATACTGTCCTAGAGTGCCGGATTCGTGAAACTCTCCACCCTGCAGGAAACACTCGCGCACCTGGATGTGCGGCCCAGCAAACGGCTCGGTCAGAATTTCCTCCACGACCAGAACCTCGCCGCGTGGATCACCGCCCAGCTCGAGCTCGAACCTCGCGACACCCTGGTCGAGATCGGCCCCGGGCTCGGCGCGCTCACCGAAGGCGCGGTGAAGCTCTGCAAATCGGCCATCCTCATCGAGAAGGATCGCCGGCTCGCGGACTACCTGCGGACGCATTACGCGTCCGACCGGGTCGAGGTCATCAACGGCGACGCCGTGGACTTCGATGTCCGGACGCTGTTCGAGCGCGCGCCGGTGAAGGTGCTCGGCAACCTGCCTTACTGCATCACGAGCCCCATCCTCTTCAAGTTCGCCGCCGAGCCTTCGCCCGTGACGCGTATGGTCTTCACCATCCAGCGCGAGTTCGCCGAGCGGCTTACCGCGCAGCCCTCCACCAAGGATTACGGGGCGCTGACCGTCATCCTGCACCGGCGCTGGCGGGCGCAGTACCTGCGCACCCTCTCCGGCTCCGTTTTTCTGCCAAAACCGAACGTGGATTCGGCCGTCATCTCCATGGCGCCGCGCGAACCCGGCGAGCTGCCCGAGTGCGACGGGCCTACCTTCGAGGCGCTGGTAAAGGCTGGGTTCTCGCAGCGGCGCAAACAAGTCCGCAAGCTGCTGCCGCAGGACGGCCTCGACTGGCCGGCGTTTGCCGCGAAGGCCGGCGTCTCCGAGCAGGCGCGCGCGGAGGAACTCAGCCCGCTCCAGTGGATCGAGCTCGCGAATACCGTGAAGCCCGCCGGGGCGAGCGGCGCGCAGAACGTCCACGGCGAATTCTTCGACGTGGTGGACGGCGACGACCGGGTCGTGGGCCGCGCGTCGCGCCACGACGTCCATACGCAGCGGCTCCTCCACCGCGCGGTGCACATCTTCGTCTTCAACCGGGCCGGGGAGCTCTTCCTCCAGAAACGTTCCCGGTGGAAGGATGCCCACCCGCTGCGGTGGGACTCGAGCGCGGCGGGCCATGTCGATTCCGGCCAGGGCTACGACGCGACGGCGGTGCGCGAACTCCGGGAGGAGCTCGGGGTCGAAGCCGCGGTCTCGTTCGTCGGCGCCCTGCCAGCCTCCGGCATGACGGGGCAGGAATTCGTCCACCTCTACCGGGCGGAACACGAAGGCCCGTTCGTCCTCGCGCCCTCCGAGATCGAGTCCGGCGCATTTTTTCCCATGCCGCTCATCCGGCGCTGGGTGCGGGCGCGGCCGCAGGATTTCGCGACGGGCTTCATCGCGTGCCTGACGGCGTTCCCATGAACGACGACGAGCGCACCCTGTGGCATCCCTTCACGCAGATGGGGGATTGGATCGCGGGCGAGCCGGTCGTGATCGCGGAGGGCGAAGGCGCGGTCCTGCGCGACGAAAAAGGGCGCGAATACCTCGATGGCAATTCGTCCATCTGGACGAATCTCCACGGGCATCGCCGGCCCGAGATCGACCGGGCGATCCTGGAGCAGCTCGGGCGGATCGCGCACAGCTCCTTCCTCGGGCTCACCAACGCCGTCGCGCCGCGGCTCGCGCGCGAACTCGTGCAGGCTCTCGGCCTCGAAGGTTACAAGGTGTTCCTCTCCGACGACGGCTCCACGGCGATCGAGGCAGGCTTGAAGATGATCTTCCAGGCGCGCATGCAACGGGGCGAGCCGGAGCGGAGGGCGTTCGTTTCGCTCGCGGGCGGCTACCATGGCGACACGGTGGGAGCGATGAGCGCCGGGCACAGCGCGCTCTTCCACCGGGTTTACAACCCGCTCCTTTTCCAGACGACGGAGGTGATGAGCCCCGCGTGCTACCGCTGCCCGTATAACCGGGCCGAGCCGGAGCCGGGCGCCGATGCGCGCCACTCGCGCATGTGCAATTGGGAATGCACCGGGCTGCTGGACGCCGCACTCGACGCTCTCGGCGGCTCCGCGTCGGCTTTCGTGCTGGAGCCCCGGGTGCAAGGCGCGGCCGGAATGGCGATGCACCCGCCCGGTTACCTTGAGCACGCCGCCCGCAGTTGCAAGGAGCGCGGAGTCTGGCTCATGCTGGACGAGGTCCTCACCGGCTTCGGCAGGACGGGGGAGATGTTCGCCTTCCAAAAGGAAGCCGCGACGCCGGACGTGGTGGCGCTGGCCAAGGGGATGAGCGGAGGGTATCTCCCCATCGCGGCCACGGTAGCTTCGGCAGAGATTTTCGAGGCGTTCCTGGGGGATTTCTCCCGGACATTCTTCCACGGGCACAGCTACTCGGGCAACGCGCTCGGCTGCGCCGCCTCGCTCGCGAGCCTCGCGCTCTTAAGGACGGATCACACGCCGGAATACATCCAGGCAAAGGGGAAGGCGCTGGGTTCGCTGGCCGCGCGGTTCTGGGAACACCCGAACGTGGGCGACGTGCGGCGGGAAGGGATGATCTGCGCCATCGAGCTCGTGCGGGACTTCAGGACGCGGGAGGCGTTCCCCTACTCCGGGCGGACGGGGTTCCGGATATGCGAAGCGGCGCGCAACCGGGGGCTGCTGACGCGGCCCATAGGCGACGTGCTGGTGTTGATGCCGCCCTATTGCAGCACCGACCGGCAGCTCGAGCAGATGGCGGAGGCGCTGTGGGATGCTCTCTGCGAGGTGCTGCCGGTCTGAGCGGAATTGACCGTCCTATTCCCAGAGGGGATCGGTCGGAACGCCGTGGGGGATCGTAGCCTTCGGGAAACGGGTATGCGCGGGATCGGACGCGGGGATCTTGCAGACCTTGTCTTCGATGGACTGGTAGGCGGTGATCATGAGCCGGTCCCAGCGGATCGGCATCTCGTCCGGTTCGTAGCTCGCCGACGCCTCGGGCAGCGAGATCTGCACGCTCGCCAGGATGCCGCACAGGAAAACGGCGAACGGCACCGCCATCAAAAGCGGCGACAGGATGCGGTTCACGAATGCGGGATATACGGGGGTGTCCCGCTCGTCCACGCCGTCCTTCAACTTGAGCAGGAGAAAATAGAAGAACCCGAACGGCAGCCAGTAACAGCCGAAACAGAGCTCCGCAGGCGGGAACCACGGCGCGAGCACCCGGGCCAAAAGCCACCAGCACCTCAACGTGATGGCCGCGGCGAAGATGGCGGCGAGCGCGGTGGCGAGCGCGATGAACACCCGTTCCTTGCGGCAGAGCCATCCGCCGACCAGCACAACCAGAATCCCCGCGTAGCTGATGATTTCCATGGTCAAAAATTCAGCCGGTCGCCAGAACCTCCTCGACGGTCGTGATGCCCGAAAGCACTTTCCACGCGCCCGCCTCGCGGTAGCCGGTGAAATTCCGCGCCCGCGCGAGCTCGATGATCTCCTCCTGCGGCGCCTGGCGGCTGACAGCCTGCCGCATTTCGTCGTCGAGCACCAGCAGTTCGAAGATGCCCGTGCGCCCGAGGTAGCCGGACTGCGAACACTCCGGGCACCCCTTCGCGCGGTAGATCGTCTCGCCCGCGGGAAGCTCGATGCCGATCTCGAAGAGCTCTTCCTTTTCGCAGGCATACGGCTCGCGGCACGCCTCGCAGAGAACGCGGACGAGGCGTTGCGCGATGACCATGAGCAGCGCCGAGCCCATCTGCGCGGGCTCCACGCCCATCTCCTCCAGCCGCAGGATGGTGTTGAGCGCATCCTGCGTGTGCAGTGAACTGAACACGAGAGTCCCGGTGAGGGCCGCGCGCATCGCGATCTTCGCGGCCTCGGCGTCGCGCATTTCCCCGACAAGGATGACATCGGGATCCTGCCGCAGGATCGAGCGCAAGCCCGACTCGTACGAGACGCCCGCCGCGACGTTCACCGGGATCTGGGTCGAGCCCTCGAGCTTGTATTCGACGGGATCCTCGATGGTCATGATGTTGAGCCGTTTCCGGTCCAGCTGGCTGATGGCCGCATACAGCGTCGAAGTCTTGCCCGCGCCGGTCGGGCCGGTGGCGAGGATCATCCCGTTGCGCGAATGGATGGCCGCGTTGAACGTGTCGATCATCTCCTGCGACATGCCGAGTTCCGCGAGCCCGAAGATGCCCCCCTTGCGATCCAGGATGCGGATCACCATCTTTTCGCCATAGATCGACGCGGCGGTGGCGATGCGCATATCGACATCGCGGTTCCCGATGCGGGTCTGGAAACGCCCGTCCTGAGCCTTGCGCTTCTCGGCGATGTCGATCTTCCCCAGGGCCTTCAATGCGGAGACCACGCGGACGCCCTCGAGTTTGCCGAGCACGGCGCGTTCCTCGAGCACCCCGTCGATCCGGAAACGGACGCGGTATTCGTTCTCCTGCGGCTCCACATGCACGTCGCTGGTGCGCGCGGCGACCGCTTCCTCCAGCAGACGGCGCGCGGTTTCGATGCCCGCTTCGCCGTCCGCAGCCTCGGGCGGGGCCTGCGGCGCGACGTTTTCAAATACGAATTTCAGGGAGGCGTCGTCCGCGGGCGTCGGTTCCTCCATCGAAAAGAAGGGCGGGGGTATCTTCGCCTTATCCACGACTCTCTTCCTCCACGCGGCGAAGAAGCGGTAAACCACAAAAACGAGGTAGCCGGCTATCGGCGCCAGCAGGGGCAGGATGTTCCACGCGACGGCCCTGGGCGAATGCACTCGCAGTTCCTTTTGCGTGAGCACCAACGTGACCAGCCAGATGCAGACCGCCGCGGCGCACGCCGCGATGAGCACGTCCATGCGCGTGTCATGCGAATAGGGCGGGCCGGAGCTCGATGCGCCGTCCAGACGGGGGGCGGCGGAGGGCTCCGCTCCCGGGGGCGGGGGCGGCACTGGGCTGGCCGCCTTGCCATGAGCTGCCGGCGCCGGGGAAATGGCGCCACTTGCCGCGCCGGGCGAAGCCGGGGCCGGCGGCGGCACGGGGTTGACGGCCGGAGGCGCCGGAGCGGCGACGCGGACGGGCGGCACGGCCGGCTCGCCGTCGATCGTGGCCACTTGCTGGATGGGGATCGTCATGTCGCCGAACTTCGTCTGCACCGCCAGGGCGGCCGCCGTCCGGCTGAGAATCGTGACGCCCGCATAGGTCGCCCCGTTTTTCAAGACGATGGTGGCCGCCTGCGCGTCCCACGCCAAAAGCCCCGTCGCCAGAAGCGGGAGCGCCAATTTCCACATCCGAAGCCGCGGATATCCCCTGCGCGTCTTTTCCTTCTCTCCGGCACCAGAATCCATAAATGGCACGGGAACCGTAACACCCCGCCGGGCGGGTGAGAAGGCTTTCGTCCCGCTCTTTGGAGACGGCCGCTTGCGTATCGCGGGATATTTGTGCAGGATGGGATCCCTTTTGATGAAGACGCACCGAACAGTCCGCGGCTCGGCATGGATCCCCTCGCTCATAGCCATCGTCGTCCTGGCGCTCTTCGTCCTTGTCATCTTCGGCGCGACGCCCTCCGACCTCCTGCAGATTCCGCAGGCCGCATTCAACAGCTTGAAGCCGCCTTCCGCCCCGAAACCGGCGGCTGCCTCGTCCGCCACCGCGCCGGAGCCCGCGGCGTCCGCCAGCCCGGTTGCGACCCCGCCGCCCGTCGCTGCGACTCCGGATCCCACGCCGACACCGGCGCTGCTCGGAGCGCCGAGCCTGCCAGGTTCGTCGCTCGACACGGGCCGCCTGCACTGAGGCCGCGCGGCCTCATACTCCCGCGGAGACGACGGCCTCAGCCCGCAACTCCCCTGCGCATTTCCGCTCAAGCTCCAGGCAAATGAAAAAAAGCCTCATGACACTCGGGGGCTGGAGCTGCGTCTTTCTCCTGTCTACCCTCATCGCAAGAGCTGACTCCCCTCCGGCTGGAACAGACGGCCCATCGGAAAGAGCTTACCAGGTGGCCGTGCTGGTCAAGATAGTGAACCCGGTGTTGACCGCCGGGGCAGAAGGCAAGCTCGCGCAGGAGCTGCCCCACAGTGATCCAAGGCGGGAGAGGTATGCCCCCCTCGAAGCGTTGGGGCGCACCCTCTGTGGCATTGCTCCCTGGCTGGAGTTGGGGCCCGGCGCCGATGCAGAAGGGCAATTGCGCGCCAAGTATATTGCCCTGGCTGTAAAATCCATCGGTCATGCGGTCGATCCTCAATCGCCCGCGTTCATGAATTTTACCCAAGGAGGGCAGCCCTTGGTGGACTGTGGATTTTTGGCGCAGGCTTTATTGCGCGCCCCCAAGCAACTCTGGGGCAACTTGGACGACAAAACACGAAGGCAGCTCATCGAAGCATTGAAATCCTCCCGCGTTTACAAACCTGGGGCCAATAACTGGGTTCTCTTCAGCGCCGAGGTGGAGGCGGCGCTTCTCGAATTCACCGGCGAATGTGAAATGGCCCCCATCGAAACCGCGATCAACGACCACTTGCTTTGGTATAAAGGGGATGGCGTTTACGGTGATGGAGCCACTTTCCACTGGGATTATTACAACAGCTTCGTGATCCAACCGATGCTCTGGGAGGTCCTGGAAATTTGTGACCAAAAAAAGCTGCCCCTTGCACAAAGCTATGCTCTCATCCAGCAGCACGCCCAGCGCTATGCCGTGGAGCAGGAAAGATTGATCTCGCCGGAAGGAACCTATCCGATCATCGGCCGCTCTTCCGTATACCGGTTTGGGGCCTTTCAAACCCTTTCCTTAGTCGCGCTCCGTCACCGGTTGCCGGAAAATCTTTCTCCTCATGGCGTGCGAGCCGCGCTGAACGCGGTTATCCATCGCATGATCGAGGCGCCAGGCACATTTGATGACCAAGGTTGGTTGAACATCGGGGTGATCGGCTTACAGCCAAAGATTGCCGAAGGCTATATTAGCCGAGGAAGTGTCTTTCTGTGTACGGAAGGTTTCCTACACTTGGGACTGCCAGCCGACGATCCATTCTGGACCGGCCTCGATCAACCGTGGACGCAAAAGCGAATCTGGTCCGGTGAAGACCTGCCGCCGGATCATGCCCTAAAAAATTGATCAGCCTCCAACGACAAAAATCGCTCTCCGATGCAGAGGTCAACCGGTTATCCAACCCTTACCATGATGCGTTTTCTCCCTCTAATTGCTGGTGTGTCGTTGATCTAGGATCGCTTCCGATGCCCGCGCGGTCGCGTCCCCTGGATCATCATCGGAGGTTACCGCCGCGCGGCCTCATACTCCCGCGGAGACGACGGTCGCAGCCCGCAACGTTCCCTTCTCCGCCGGCGCGTCGCGCAGGGCGAGCAGCCGCGCGCGAAATAAGAGGTGCCTCCGCCGCGTCCATTCCACCAGCGGGTGCCAGACCGCGTGGACGAGCCGGTATTTGATGAGGAACCGCCAGAACCGGTTCGAACGCTTGTAGAGATACGACATGGCCAGATACGGCGCGACCGCCCGCCAATCCTCCGGGCGCCGCCGCCAGATGGATGCGTGCGAGAAGAGCCGCTGGTAGATCCACCCGTAGCCGTGCGCGAGTTCCTCCGGCGTCATCTGCTTCGGGCGGAAGACGACGTGCGCGGTGTCGTACCGTGTCCAGTCCGTGTGCAGGAGGCGGCCTTCGCTCTCCATCTGCCGGAAGAGCGGCGTGCCGGGGTACGGCGTGAGGATGTGGAAGGTGGCGCACTCAAGCCGGTTCTCCTCGATCCATTCCGCCGTGGCCGCGAAGACATCCCGCCGGTCGCCGTCGAAGCCGAGCACGAAACTGCCGTTCACCTGGATGCCGTGGTCGTGCAGGATGCGGACGCGCCGGGAGTAATCGGCGGTGCGCGGCGTGCGTTTGCGCGCCCCGGCCAGGTTCGAGTCCGAGAGGCTCTCGAAGCCGATGAAGACTCCGGTGCAGCCCGCCAGAGCCATCTCGCGCACGATGGACGGGTCGTCGGTGATGTCGAGCGTGACCGCGGCGCTCCAGATTTTTTCGAGCGGGCGCATCCCCTTGCACAGGGCGCGCAGATACTCCGGCCGCGAGCCGAGGTTGTTGTCGATGAAAACGGCGTAGGGCTGGCCGTTCTGCGAAAACTCGGTGACGATCTGCTCCACGTCCCGCACCTTGTATGGCATCCGGAGCCCTTCCGTGGAGAGGAAGCAGAAGCCGCATCGATTATGGCAGCCCCGCGTGGCGATGAGGCTCGTGGTGGTGAGGAAACTCCGGCGCGGCGCGAGCGCCCGCCTCGGGGCGGGGTCGTCGCGGTAGTCGTTGTCATACATCGCGCGATACGCGGGCTCGAGCGCCCCGCGTTCGACATCCGCCAGGATGCGCGGCCAGAGCTGGACGCCATCCCCGATCGCCAGCGCGTCGGCGTGGGGCGCCGCTTCCTCCGGGCACGAGAGGACGTGCAGCCCTCCCAGGATGACCTTGCTCCCGCGCGACCGATACCACCCCGCCAGCGCGTACGCCCGCTGCGCGAAAGTGAGGTGGACGGTGATGCCGACCACCTCCGGCAGCGGCTCGAACGGAGGCCGGCCCTGGAGCAGATTTTCATCCCAGTATTCGACGGCCCAATGCTCCGGCGTGGCCCCGGCAAGGCTCGTGAGGGCCAGCGAGGGAGTGAGCACGTGCTTGCCGAAGCTCGCGTGCCCGTCCTTCGGGTAGAACGGATTGATGAGCAGCGCCGTGCGCGGCGCGACCGGGCCGGCCGGGGCGGCGGGGTCGAGAAACGGGGGGTGGATCATCTCGGGCGGCAGCCAGCGCGGCCGCAGCCTCGTCCGGAAGGGGGTCTCAGGGTTGATGTGTTTCATTGATCTCCTCAAGGCGCGACTGCACCGCGGCGACGGTTTCCTTCAGGGTCGATGTCCCGGCGGTGAGCCCCACGACGCGCGCTCCGGCGAACCACTCGGCGCGCAGTTCAGCCGCCGTGGTCACATGGAAGACGCGGAGGCCGGCGGCGGCGGCCGAGGCGGCTAGCTGGAGCGTGTTGTTGCTGTTGCGCCCGCCGACGACGACCACCGTGTCACACTCGGCCAGGAGTTTTCGCAGCGCGCCCTGTCTGTTCTTGGTCGGCTGGCACACGGTATCGACGAAGCGGACTTCGCTCGCAGGCCGCGCGCGGCGGATCGCCTCGACGAGGGCGCGCGCGGTGTCAAGCGGGTGGGTGGTCTGCGAGACGACGCCGTAACGCCCGTGGTCCGGAAGCCGCGCGATGTCCCCTTCGCACCCGAGCACGAATGCTCCCGGAAAATCGCCGATGAGTCCCTCCACCTCGACGTGGCCCGCCTTGCCGAGCACCACCGGGAACCAGCCGGCTTCAACCAGGAGCCGGAGCTGCCGGTGCGCGTGCGCCACGAGCGGGCAGGTGCCGTCCGCCACTTCAAAGCCGCGGGCGCGCCATTCCTGGCGTTTGCGGTCCGAGACGCCGTGCGCGGTGATCATGACGCGGGCCGTGGCGGGGGCGAGCCCCTCCCTCACTCCCTGGCGCTCCAGGCGCTCGCGGACGACGGGGTTGTGGACGAGCTCGCCGAGAATGGTGAGCGGGCCTTGCAGCGCGAGGCGCTCCGCCTCGGCGATGGCGTCGCGAACGCCGAAGCAGAGGCCGTAATGTTCCGCTAGGAGGATTTTCATGGGATGGTCATAGCTTTGTATGGCAAAGTGAACGGGTAAAAAAAATTCAGATTCGCCCCGCCTTTACGATCTGCTCGAGCACCGCCAGATATTCCTGGAAGGAGCTCCTCCCCTTCGCCGTCAGCGCGTAGCTTGTCTGCGGCCGAGTAAGGATTTCCTTGGTGGTCGAGAGGTAACCGTTCTCGTGCAATGTCCGCAGGTGGGTCACGAGGTTGCCGTCGCTCATGCGGAGCTCCGCCTTCAGGTCCTGGAACGTCCAGCTCGGGCGGGTGGCGAGCAGCGTCATGATGCCGAGGCGTCCCTTCTCGTGGATGATCCTGTCGAGTTTATCGAAGTCGAACATCGTTTCATGGAACATCCGCCGCGGGCGTGCGCCGCGGCCACGCGCACGCGGCATACACGACATGAAAAAGACCGAACGTCGCGCCCATGATGACATGCGGGAGCAAAGCCGGGTAGGAGCGCCCCGATGCTCCGGGAAGCGAATAGCCGATCGCGAACAGCCCCGCCCCCGCCGCGAGCAATCCGGCCCCCGTGGTAAAGAAAACCCAGCCCAGCCAGCGGATCGACCCCGGGGCGAACGGAGCCGCGGCAAGCAGGCTCACACCGTAACACAAGACCCACAGGGACGCGGTCACCGCGAGCCCGCCCCGGCTGTCCAGCAGCAGGCACAACCCGCCCGCGGCCATGCCCGGGAACATCGCGGTGAGAACCAGTTTCATCCCCGGTGAGATGAATGCGTCGCCGCGTTTCCGGGCATCCCGCCGTAGCAGGAAGCCGTTCGCCGCGGCGGTGACGCACAGGAGGAGCAACCAGGGAACGAGGAAGAAACCGGGGCCGGCGTAGGCGGGATCGCGGGAGAGCCAAGCGCCCAACAATGCGGTAGCGACCCCTAAAACGCCCCCGAGGAGCGCGCCCGGGGCGGAGATGGCGCGGTAAACCGTGGCCTTCTCCATGAGCGAACGGATGACGCGCAGGTTTTCCTCGGCCTCCCCCGCGACGGCGGCTGCGGCGGCTTCATCACGGGCGGTCATGGGTTTACTTTGCGTCACAAAGCTTCCGGACGCAAGCAGAAATTTCATTCTTTCTCCCCTACCACGCGTCCTGCAAAACGCTGCCGTTCCGTTCCAGGAACAGGCCCGCTTTTTTCATCGTGAGCGTGGAGACCGCGTCCGCGATGGAGCGGGCGGACTCCTCGGGGGTGAGCGGCGCGTTCGGGCCCCCCATCTCCGTCTTCACCCAGCCGGGCGAGAGCGCCACCACGCAGATGCCGCGCGGCTTGTATTCGGCGGCGACAGCCCGGGTGGCCATGTTCAAAGCGGCTTTCGAGGTGGAGTAGGCGTAGTACGCGTGGTCTTCCTTCCGCCCGATGGAGCCCGCGAGGGACGACACATTGATGACGCGCGGGTTGCTCCCCTTTTCCAGGAGCGGGGCGAGCGCGCGCGTGAGACGCAACACGCCGACGACGTTCGTTTCGAACGCCTCGCGGAACCACCGCAGCTCCATGGCTTCGAGGGTCTCGCCGCCTTCCTCGGGAAAGATGGCGGCGTTGTTGATGAGCACATCGAGGCTGTCGAGGCCCTGCTTTGCCTGTTCGACGGACGAGTCGGAGTCCACGTCGAGCCGGACAATGGAAAGCGAGCCGCCCGAGCCGGAGGCGAGCTCCTGAAGCTCCGCGGCCTTCGCGGGAGCGCGCACGCCGGCGGTGAGAGCATGGCCGCGGGCGAGCAACTCGCGCGACAGGGCGAGGCCGATGCCGCGATTCGCCCCGGAGAGGAAGATGCGCTCGCTCATACCCAGGTGCCGGTCGGAATGACGGCGTTCTTCGGGACGATGACGATGCCGTCGCGTATATAGATAATTCTCGCCGTCGCAGTTCTCCGGCTTCCCCTCGGGCGAAATGACGACGTTGTCCCCGATGCGCGCGTTCTTGTCGATGATGGCGTGGTCGATGGTGCAGTTGCGCCCGATGCCGAGCTTGGTCGCGTGGTGCTCGCGCGTGGACGCCTCGACCTCGTAGAAATCCGCGCCCATGAGGATGCTGTGGCGGATGGTGGTGCCGCTGTCCACATAACTGCGGACGCCGATGACGCACCGTTCGAGGTGGGCGTCGGAAATGATGCAGCCGTCGGAAATGACGACCTGTTTCAAGGACGCGGCGTTCACCTTGCTGGCCGGCAGGAAACGGGCGTGCGTGTAAACGGGCGCCTCGGTATCGAAGAAACTGATAGGCAGGCACGCGGTCGGTGAGATTGAGGTTCGCCTCGAAGAATGCGCGGATGGTTCCGATGTCCTCCCAGTAGCCCTGGAAGATGTAGGCCGAGACCGTATAGTCCTTGATGGCCTTCGGGATGATGTGCTTGCCGAAGTCCGACGAAATTATTGTCGAGCGCTTCGATGAGCACCTCGCGATTGAAGACGTAGATGCCCATCGACGCCTGGTAGAGTTCCTCGGACTCGCTGCGGCCGAGCTCCTTGAGCAGCGGAGGCGGGATCTTCAACTCATCCAGCAGGGCGTCGGTCTTCGGCTTCTCCTCGAACCGGAATATGCGTGTGCTCGGGGTCGCTGTGCATGATGCCGAAGTCCGTCGCGGCGGCGCGCCCCACGGGGATGGTGGCGATGGTGATGTCCGCGTTCTTGGCGATGTGCTGCGCCAGGAGGAGCCGGTAATCCATCGGTAGAGTTGGTCGCCGCTGAGGATGATGAAATACTCGGTAGGGCCGCTGGAGGAAATCGCGGAGGTTCTGGCGGACGGCATCCGCCGTGCCCTGGTACCAGGTGGAGCCCTCGGGCGTCTGCTGCGCGGCGAGGATCTCGACGAAGCTGCGGGAGAAGATGTCGAACTTGTAGCTGCTGCTGATGTGCCTGTGGAGCGAGGTGCTGTTGAACTGCGTGAGCACGTAGATGTGGCGCAGCCCGGAGTTGATGCAATTGCTCGACCGGGATGTCCACGATGCGATATTTGCCCGCCAGCGGCACCGCGGGCTTCGAGCGATCCTTCGTGAGGGGGAACAGGCGCGTTCCCGCGCCGCCGCCCATGATGATGGCGAGCGTGTCGTTCTGCGGGGAGATGACGGGGTTCATGAGCGGTGGCAAGGGAGCTTGGGGGCTTCTGGGCTTCGGAGTGGGCGGGGGGTTACCAGGAGGTTCCGGAACGAACGGGGGAACCGGATGCATCCGACGCATCTATCTTGCCGCCGCGGGAAAAGTTTGTCACATTGAAAAGTTCGTATGTGTGGAATTATCGGCTACATCGGCCAGGTCCAGGCTGTCCCCATCCTCCTGGACGGGCTGCGCCGCATGGAATACCGCGGCTACGATTCCGCAGGCCTGGCCACCCTCCATAACGGCTCCGTCGAGCTGCGGAAATGCGCCGGCAGGATCAACAATCTCGCCGAGCTCATCCACCAGGAGCCGCCGAAGGGCGTCGTCGGCATCAGCCACACCCGGTGGGCCACGCACGGCGGCGTCACCGACTCGAATGCGCACCCGCACCTCGACCAGCGCGGGAAGCTGGCGCTCGTGCACAACGGCGTCATCGAGAACTACCAGACGCTGAAGGACGAGCTCCTCCGGGAGGGCCACACCTTTCAGTCGCAGACCGATACCGAGGTGCTCACCCATCTCATCGGCAAGCACTACGACGACGCCGGCGGTGAACCGTCCAAGGCGCGCCTCGTCGCGGCCCTGAGCGCGGCGCTGAAACAGGTCATCGGCACGTACGGCATCGTCCTCATCCACCAGGAGGTCCCGGGCATCGTTGTCGGCGCGCGTCGCGGCAGCCCGCTCGTCCTGGGCGTGGGCCGGGGGGAAAATTTTCTCGCGAGCGACACCGGGGCGATCGTCGCCCACACGCGGGAAGCCGTGTACCTGAACGACTTCGACATCGCGTGCATCGACGGCGAGCAATTCGAGATCACCTCCCTCCTCGGGGGCGTCTCCGGCTACGAGGTCAGCCAGGTCGAGTTCACGGCCGAAGACGTCAGCAAGGGCGCTTACCCGCACTACATGCTGAAGGAAATCTACGAGCAGCCCGAGACCGTCCACGACGCCATGCGCGGCCGGCTCTCGCTCGAGGAAGCGACCGCGATCCTCGGCGGGCTCGAGATGACGGCCAAGGAGCTGCGCGGCATCGAGCGCGTCGTCCTCAGCGGCTGCGGCACCGCGTACCACGCCGCGCTGGTGGGCGAATACCTCATCGAGACGCTCGCCCATCTTCCCACGGAGGTGGAGTTCGCCAGCGAGTTCCGCTACCGGAACATGCCCATGACGCGGGATACCCTCGTCTTCGTCATCAGCCAGAGCGGGGAGACCGCCGATACCCTGGCGGCCATGCGCGAGAGCCAGCGCAAAGGCCACCGCACCCTGGGCATCTGCAACAACGTCGCCAGCACCATCGCGCGCGAGAGCGACGGCGGCGTGTACATGCACGCCGGGCCCGAGATCGGCGTCGCCGCCACCAAGTCGTTCACCTCGCAGGTCACCATCCTCACCCTCATAGCGCTGCTGCTCGGCCGCATCCGGCATCAATCCACCGTCGAAGGCATCCGCATCATCGAGGAGCTCGAGGCAGATCCCCGGCAAGGTCAAGCGCATCCTGGAGATGAACGACCAGATCAAGGCCATCGCCGAAAAATATTCGAGCGCGCACGGCCTCATGTTCATGGGCCGGCAATTCAACTTCCCGGTCGCGCTCGAGGGGGCGTTGAAGATGAAGGAGATCAGCTACATCCACGCCGAGGGGCACCCCAGCGCCGAGTTGAAGCACGGGGTCATCGCCCTCATCAGCCCCGAGCTCCCCTCCGTGGTCATCGCGCCCGAGGACTCCGTGTTCGACAAGAACGTCAGCAACATGCAGGAAGTCAAAGCGCGCAAAGGGCCGGTCATAGCCATCGGCACCGAAGGCTGCACCCGCCTCGAACGGGTCGCAGACGATGTCATCTACGTCCCCAAATGCCCCGACTATCTTTCGCCGATATTGACGGTGATCCCCCTGCAGCTCCTGGCGTATCACCTCGCCGTGAAACTCGGCTGCGACGTGGACAAACCCCGGAACCTGGCAAAAAGCGTCACGGTGGAATAGCAGGTCCCGCTGGCATCGAGACGATTCGCGCGTCGAGCCATGACGAAAAGCGGGATCATAAAGGCTCTTAAAGCCTTGAACAGAGAGCTGGCCGCGGAAGCGTCCAAAGCCGAAATCTGCTTGTACGGCGGCACCGCGATGATCTTCGCATTCAATGCGAGGCTTTCGACCAAGGACGTTGACGCTGTATTCCGTCCCAAAACTTTGGTCAGGCTGTCCGCGGAGAAGATCGCCGACGAATTGGGACTGGCGAGAGATTGGCTCAACGACGGAGTCAAAGGTTTCCTATCCGCTAAGGGTTCTTTTACCGAAGAGGATCTGCCGCAGTTCTCGCACATTCAGGTCATCGCGCCAACCGCATCTTATCTCCTCGCGATGAAATGCATCGCCGCGCGCGCTCCAGGGTATGACACAAAGGGAGACAGGGCTGACATCCTTCTACTGATGAAAAGGCTGAAGATTACGACTGAAACGGAGGCGCTCGATCTGGTGGAACAATACTACCCAAGAAAGATGATTTCCCCGAAGACTCAGTTTATGATTCTCGAATGCCTGGAGGAGATCAAAGATGAGCCCGCGGGCCCGCGGTAACGGGGAACCGCCGAGGCTGACGATCGCGCAAATCGCTCGAGAAGCCCTGGTGGGAAGTAGGAAAAGCTCGAAAATGGGCAATGAAGCCTTTGGCTTCGCCCTGCGCAATTTCCTGGACGACTTCTACGCTGTCACGAAGAAGGGGAAGAGGGCGGCGATGAGCGAAGAGCCGTCGGAACTTCGCTCCGGCCTCAAAGACGGAGGCGTTGCCGACGCCTATCTTGCCGCGCTCGCCAATCACCTCGCGGCCACGTATAACATTTCGAGGCCGGCATGGGCCCACACCGGCGGCAAGCGTTACCCCGACAAACCATGGTTCGCATTGAACTCGCCCGAAGCCCGTGTCTGGCTGCTCACGCAAAGTCCGGCCGCCTTTCGAGAGCGAGACCTGTTTATCTCGGAAGACGCGCTCTCCCGAGCATGAGGCCTGGCAAAGGCAAAATCCGACTCGACTTCCGCGCATCCGACAAGGCCCAACCCTTTGAAAGTCCTCCGAATCAACGCCGCGGCTCGCGCAATGCCCGCTCCTCTCCGAAGGCAGGCCCGCGCCTGATCTCCACGTGCTCTTGTTCGTCATTTTCTTCATGGTGCTTTTTGGCATCGGCGCAGGGCTCGGCCTGGCGTGCGCGGGGTGCGCTTTCCTGCTCGTTGGGCTCGGCATCGTGTCCACTTCGGCGATGGTGGGGGTTTTCCGGCGTCGGATGTCTTCCGGGCTGCGCGCGCTGCATTACCAGCTTTGCGCGGCCTTGGGAGCGCCCGCGGGGGCATTTTTACTTTGGATCGGCTCCAACGTTTTTGATCTCCGGCTTCGCTCCGGGCAGATCCTCTCGGCCGGTGTCGCCTCCGGCATCGCGGCGGGGCTTCTTTTGGCGTTCGCCGGCGACCACATCGCGCGATTCGCCTACAACCGTTTCCTTCTCGCACGGACCCGGCGCGTCGTAGCGCAGCCATGCGCGCGTTGATCCTCGTTCTGGCCCTGGCGGCCCTGGCCCCGGCCGCGCAGGAGCCCGCGGCTTCGCAGCAGTTGAAGGAAAAGTTCCTCGGCATCCTCAAAGGGCAGATCACCGAAATGCTGAAGCTCATCGCGGGCCGGGACGAGCGTTTCACCGCGGACGACGTGACCCAGGGCGCCGAGTCGATGATGAAAGAGGTGGAGACAAGCTACGGGCCCCTCCTCACGCTGCCCGAGGCCGAAGCCGGCCGCCTCCTCACCACCGGCCCGGATGACAAAGCCAACATGGCCGCGATGAAACGGGACATCGAGCTGTGGAAGAAAGTCCAGCGGCCGCTGCCGGCGCTCTACAAGAAGATGCAGGATGACGTGACCATCGGGGTCATCAAGGGAGGGTTGCCGTTGGAGCTTACCCGGCGCCTGTCGGAATTCCATCTGCGGCAGCTTGGGTTGTTCCCCTGAACGGGAGGCCGCTCCGCCGGCTGCCTGACTTTAGCTTGCGTTGCCGCGGCGCATGGGAGGACGATCATCCAACCACCCCAACCTATGGATAACATTCACATCGTCATCTACGGCCTCCTCATTCTGGCTGTCATCGCATTACTCTTCGCGTTGCCGCGGCTCCTGGGAATCGTTTACATCCCGCACACGCAGATCGGGGTGATCGAGAAACTCTGGAGCAGCAGGGGCTCGCTGAAGCAGGGGCAGATCATCGCTCGCGCGGGCGAGGCCGGGTTCCAGACAAGCATCCTCCGCGGCGGCGTCCATTTCGGCCTCTATTCGTGGCAATACCGGGTGCACCGGCAGCCGCTTGTGACCGTGGGCCAGGGGAAGATGGGCTACGTCTATGCGCGCGACGGCGACCCGCTGCCGGCCACGCAGACGCTCGGGCGCATGGTGGATTCCAATCATTTCCAGGATGCCCAGGCGTTCCTGAACAACGCGGGCCAGCGCGGGCGCCAGCGCGCGATCCTTCGCGAGGGCGTCTATGCGATCAACCTCGCGCTCTTCGTCATCATCACCGAGGACAAGGTCTTCTCGGGCCCGCTCCGCGATGACGAGGAGACGAAATATATCCAGTGGAAAACCCAGCTCGACGACATGCGCGGCTTCCTCCCCGTCGTCATCGGCAGCGCTTCGGGGCAGATGATCCTCGACCCCGAGTCCGCGCCGAAATCCTCGGGGCGCAAACCCGCCGAGGCGGTGACGGCGGGCGTCCTCCCGGTGGATACCATCGGCGTGGTGAGCGTCCACGACGGGCCGACCATCGGGTCGGGCGAGATCATCGCGCCCGAGGTGAAGCCCGTGGCGGGCCAGCCGGATCACGATTATTTCCAGGACACGGAGGCGTTCCTCGCGCTCGGTGGCAAACGCGGCAAGCAGCTCCAGGTGCTCACCGACGGCACATTTTTCATCAACCGCTGGTTCGCGACGGTGGAGATCAAGTCGAAGACGCTGGTGCCTATCGGCTACGTGGGCGTGGTGGTGTCGTATCACGGCAGCGTCGGCGCGGACACGAGCGGCGAGGCGTTCCGGTACGGCGAGCAGGTGGAACTGGGCGAGCGCGGGGTGTGGCGGCACGCGCTGGCGCCGGGCAAATACGCGTTGAATCCCTACGCGGTAAAGATCGAGTTCGTGCCGACCATCAACTTCGTGCTGAAGTGGATCACCAACGAGACCGAAGAGCACAAGTACGACGAGAACCTGGAGAGCATCGCGCTCATCACCGCGGATGGCTACGAGCCGACCCTGCCGCTCTCGGTCGTGGTGCACATCGACTACCAGAAAGCGCCGAGCGTGGTGCAGCGTTTCGGCGACGTGAAGCGCCTCATCGACCAAACGCTTGACCCGATCCTCACCGCGTATTTCCGCGACGTGGCGCAGAGCAGCAGCATGCTCGACCTCCTGACCAAGCGCGAGGACATCCAGCGCGAGGCGACCGTGGCGCTCGGGAAACGCTTCACCGAATATGATATCAATTGCATCGCCGTCCTGATCGGCCGGCCCGAGTCGAAGACCGCTCCCGGCAGGGATGACCCGATCGAGCGTCTGTTCGACCAGCTCCGGCAGCGCCGGCTCGCCGACGAACAAAAGGCGACATTTGTGAAACAGCAGGAGGCGGCGGAGAACCTCCGTCAATTCCGCCAGGCGGAAGCGGCTGCGGCGAAACAGACCGAGCTGACCCAGTCGAAGATCGACATCGAGGTGGCCGCGAACAAGGGCGAGGCGCAGCTTGCGGAGTCCGAGCGGCTCGCGAAACGGCAGGTGGCGCTGGCGCAGGGCGAGGCTACCTCGAAGGAACTCGTGGGCAAGGGCGAGGCGTCCCGCATCGCGCAGATCGGCCTCGCGGAAGCCGCCGTGACGCTGCAGAAGGTGAACGCCTACCGCGACCCGAGGCTCTTTGCGCTGAACCTGGTGGCCGAGCAGTTCTCCAGGAGCACCCAGCCGCTCGTGCCGGAGCGCATGTTCATCAGCGGCTCCGGCGGCGAAGGGGAAGGCCAAACGGGAGGGCTGGTCGGCCAGCTCCTCGGCCTGCTCGTGAGCGAGAAGAGCGGCATCGGGGTCGGCGCGGAGGGCGTGGATACATCAGCCCTGCAAGACTTCGCCGCGCAATATGTGGAGAAGGCGAAGGAAGCGAAGCCCCCGGAGGGCGAGAAGTAGATTCTGCCTATTCGGCGCGGCCCTGATTCAAACGCTCTCCCCTCTTCATCCGTGTCCATCCGTGAAATCCGTGGGAAACATCAGGAAAAGAATTTCTGACCACGGATGACACGGATTTGCACGGATGAGGAAAAGGGGATCGACCCCGGAGCTACGCGAGCCGCTGATGTTCAACCGCTTCGTGGACGGACTCGGGGACTTCGATGCCGGCCTCCTCGAAGGCTTTAACCGCGCACTCGGGGCAGAGGCCGTGGCTGAACTTCGCGTTGGAATGCCGCGTGATGTATTTCTCCAGCCGGTTCCAGTACCCGCCGTCATCCCGGATGCGTTTGCAATCGTAGCAGATGGGGAGCAGGCCGCTCAACGTCTTCACTTCGGCGAGCGCGGCCCGCAAATCCATATTGATAGCGGCGCTCTCCCTGGCCCGGGTAGAGTTCGACTGGGCGAGGTGCGCCGTGAGCGACAGCATGGCCGAAGCCACGACACCCGCGATGAAGACGAAGAGCGGAAGTTTGGACTTCAACAGCGCGACCATCCTCGGTGTCGGCGCCACGCGCGCGACCCAGTGAATCCCGCGGACATCGACGTTCGTATCGACCACCCATCCCTTCGTGGTGGGCGCCGGCCCCGGGTCGCGTTTGTAGATAGCCTTCCCGTCCTCGAATACGGTGATGGATGTGCCGGCCGCGATGGCCGGCGGCAGCAGTTTCTGAAACAAGAGCTGCGTCTTGAGCACGGAGGCGACGACGCCGTCGGACGCACCCCTGTCATAGACGGGCAGATACACGATGAACCCGTTGCCGCCGAGCAGCAGCTCCAGGGTGCGGGTGATCGCCGGGCCGCGCGTCCGCAATGCCTCGGCCACGGCCCGGTGCCGTAAGCCGTCGCGGGTAATATTCGCATTTATCTTGGATTCGTTGCCCTTCAACGGAACGATCCAGCGGACCAGGTTTGCCGGGTCGATCCATTCGATGGCCTGGAAATCGGGAAAGTCCGCGACGTAGTTCTTCGCGTCATCCTCCCAGGCGGCCTGGGAGGGCCGGCCCCCGAAGTTCCAACGCTTGGCCATGCGCAGGAGCGAGAGGATGCGCGCCTCCATGCGGACGGACAGGACGGTCCGGACTTCCTCGGCGTGCGCCTGGATGGTCTGCGCGATCTCCTGGTTCTGTTTGGTGGCCAGCGCCTGACTCAGGATGAAAGTAGCCGTCATCGTTGCGAGCCCGAGCGGGATCGGCAGCCACCGCGGGGTGCGTTCGCCCTTGTTCCGGCTGCTGCTCCACGCGATGGAGGACGTGCCGACGCCCAGGAAACCCAGCCCGAGGGCGGTGTGCGCGGCGATCCGCGTGAGCTGGCGCCAGCCATACGTGCCGGGCAGCCCGAAGGCATACCCGAGCAACGCCACAAAAGAGATCGACAGGATGACCGACCCCAGCGAGCCGATGCATACCCGCCGCCATTCCGCTGCGAGCGGCACCCCGCACAGGATGAAGGCAAGGCCGAGCTGCAGGAAACAGACCGCCGTCGCGGGCGAGACACGCCCGGGACTCGACTCCGTGCTGATGTATGGATGGAACAACGCCTGGTCGATCCCCAACTCCAGCCCCGAGACGTATTCGAGCAGCGTCAGGAAGGAAAAGACGGCGATGGCCGCGCCGATCCCTTGCGCCACGCGGATGCGCCCCGATGCAAACGTCCAGAACGCTGCGCCGGCCAGCACAAAGCAGATGGCGCCGTTATACTGCATCGGAGCGAGCGTGGGGCGGATCTGGATGAGGGCGGCGATGTGGGCATGCCAGCCGACCAACACAGCGAACCCCAGACCCGCGGAGAGGTAGGCTATAAAAAAGAGAAAACGTTGTAAACGCCCGCTGATCTTGACTTCCTCGGGCGCGCTCGAACTGACCATGTCCGTACAAGAAGGGGCATTTTCCGTGCCGGACAGCACTCGAAATGCCCTACGGCGCACCCAGTGACCGCGATGTCCCTCCTCGCGAGCCAGCGCACTGAAAGTTTGCGCTCTTTGAAACGCGCAATCGTATACTGCGATCCGATTCCTATTCAAAGCAAAGGAGGTGATTCTATGTTGTCTTGGGCATTAACTTTTCTCGTAATCGGGCTGATTGCCGGCGTGTTGGGAATTACTGGCGTGGCGGGGGTTGCGACTCATATCGCGTATATCCTGTTTGTCATTTTCCTGGTTTTGTTCGTGGTGTCTCTGCTGATGGGCAGGCGCAGGCCGCCGTTGGCTTAGCCACTGGCTTAGTAAACCGACAAAGTGTGGTTGGTGTGAAGGCGGCTGTTTCAGCCGCCTCACTTTTTTGGCAGTGCCGATCCGAATAAGAACGCGACCGCAAGGCTCGCGGCTACTGAGCGGCGAGCTGCTAGCCCGGCGTGAGAGCTTCTTCGAGTTCCTCGCGCCTTGAGAAGTCCGGTTCAGCGGCAGGCGGAAAGATTCGGTTTGCGCGAACTTCTTTCGACGGGGGCGCCTCCTCGTCGCGGTGGGAGAACTTCACACCGACCAGCTTGCTGACCCCGTGCTCCTCCATCGTGACGCCGTATAAGACATCGGCTTTCGCGATCGTGCGCTTGTTGTGCGTGATGACCACGAACTGGCTCTGCGCCACGAACCGGTCCAGTATCTTGATGAAACGGTTGATGTTCGACTCGTCCAGCGGCGCATCCATCTCGTCGAGCACGCAGAATGGGCTCGGCTTCACCATGTAGATCGCGAAGAGGAGCGCCACCGCCGTCATCGTCTTCTCGCCGCCCGAGAGGAGCGAGATGGCCTGCAGTTGTTTGCCCGGAGGCTTCGCGACGATCTCGATGCCGCTCTCCAGCGCATCGGACTCGTCGGCGAGCAGCAGGTTCGCTTTGCCGCCGCCGAACAGCTCCATGAACATGTCCTGAAAATTCACCCGGATTTTCTCGAACGTCTCGGCGAAGAGCTTGCGCGTGGTGCCGTTGATCCTGGCGATGACGTCGAGCAGCTCGGTTTTTGAAGTCGTGAGATCGTCGAACTGTTTCCCGAGAAAAGCGAAGCGCTCCTCGAGCTCGTCGTATTCGTGGATGGCGTCCACGTTGATGGGCCCCATCGCATCCAGCTTCTGATCCCATTCCCTCACAAGCTCCTCGACACGACCCCAGTCGATCCCGCCCCCCGGGTCGGCCGGTTCCGTCTTCTGCCCGTTGAGGACGGAGAGGAGCGCATAGGTATCGGGCCGGAAGTCGCGGAGGTCGACCTGGTGCCGGCGCAGGATGTGTTCGCACAGGTTCTCGACGCGCAACTGCGTCTGCGTGGCCTTGACCTCGTGCCGGCCCCGCTGGTCGTGCGAATCGCTCAACTGCCTCCGCAGGATGCGCAGCGTATTATCGACTTCCTCCGCCGCCGCTACGACCGCGGCGCGCTCGCCGATCCACCGGTTCACCGCCTCTTCGGCGTCCGCCGAGCGGGCCCGGGCTTCCTCGCTCTCGGCCAGCGCCTGGGCGGCCTCCTCCTCCAGGGAAGCAATCTTCCCGCGGTCATCCTCCGCGTCCCGCCGCCGCTGGTCGATGAGCTCTTTCAACTCATCCACGCGCGCGGCCATCGGCAGGCGCTGGCTGTCGAGGCTGGCGTGGCGCTGCTGCTCGGTGGCGACCTTGATCCGGAGTTCGTTCAGCTCCCCGCCGGCGTCGGCCTCGTTCTGCCGCAACGCGGCGAGCTCCGTTTCCAGGCCGGCCTTGCGGCTTCCAAGGTCGCCGAGTTCCGCCTGCGCCTCGGCGAAACGGGCTTCGAGCCCCGCCAATTGCGCCACGGCTTCGAGCCGCCGTTTCTCGGTCGATTCGTCTTCCCAGCGGAGGTTGTCCCCCTTTGCGGAGGTCTCGCGCACCTCGCGTTCGAGCAGCGACAGTTGCCCGCGCAGACTCGAGACGCCCAGTTGGAGAAGCTGGTTCTCCTCCCGCGCCTCCTTCATCCCGGCCCGCGCCGATTCAAGCTGCCCGGCGATCTCCTCCTTGCGGCCGGTGAGCGCCAGGATCGCGCCGCGGAGCGCATCGGTCTCTTTCTGGAGCGCGCCGATCTGCGCATTGCGCTGGAGCACGGAGCTGACCGCTTCGCCCGCCTGCCCGCCCTGGAGGATGCCGGATGCGAACACGACCTCGCCCGCGAGCGTGACGAATGTGACGGCGGGATGCTGCCGCTTCAGCTCCAGGGCCTTCTCGAGGTCGGTGACGATGGCGACGCCCCCCAACACCGTCGAGAGGAACGCATCGAGCTCCTCGGCGGCGCGCACTTTGTCCCGGGCCCAGGCGACCGCGCCTTCCGGCAGAGCCTCATTCCTCGCGGCTGCCCCGCCCATGAACTCGCGGAGCGCGAGGGACGCGCGGCCCAGCTTTTTCGCCGCCAGGGTCTTGATCATCGATTCCGCGACGGCGGTGTCTTTCAGCACGATGGCCTGCAAATTCAGCCCGAGCGCCGCCTCGATGGCCGGGATGAAGTCCGGCTCCACGTCGATGCACGACGCGAGCGCGCCTCCGACAGCCGGTTTGAAAAATGCCGGGTTATCCAGCCCCTTCAGGACGGCTTGCGTGCCGCCGGTGAAGCCTTCGCCCTCTTCGTTCAACTGGCGCAGCACTTCCAGCCGGGAGGCCTTTTCGGCCAACGTGCGCTCCTCACCCGAGAGCTGTTGGTCACAACGGACGGACTCTTCCTCCACGCCGCGCGCGAATGCCTCGGCCTGCGCGAGGCGCTCCTCGCCGTGGGCGAGCGTCCGCAGGCTCTCTTCGAGCTCCAGGGAAAGCTCGCGTTCCTGCCGCCGGTGGTGCTCCAGGGTCGCCGCGGCTTGCTGCATCTCGCTTTTCAACAACCCGAGCCGCGCCTCGCTGCCGTCCCGGGTGTGGACTGCGCCCTGGAGTTCCCCGCGCAATGAGTTGAGTTCGCGTTCCTTGCGCGAGATGGAATCGAGCAGGTCGCGCAAGGAGGTCTCGGTCTCGGCGCGCCGGCTCGTGAGCTGGCCGACTGCCGCGCGTTTCTCTTCGAGCCGCGCCTTCTCGGAGCCGAGAGCGCGGACCAGCTCCTGCAATTCCACGTCGGTCGCGGCTATCCGCGTTTCCTGCAGCTCCAGCTTCTCCGCGGCCGAATCGGCGTCGTGCCGGTAGCGGTCAACGAGCCTTTCGAGTTCCGCGATCCGCTCCTGGTCGAACGCCGCCCGGTCCTCGGCATGGGCGATCTGCCGTTTCAAGTCCTGCACGACCTGGCGGGCCGCGGCCAGCCCCTGCTCCGCTTCCTCCAGCCGATGCCGCTCCCCGCGCACCCGGCCCTCCTGCGCATCGATCTCGGCCTGCTGGTTCTCCTGCGCGGCGGTGATCCGTTCGATCTCCGCCTGGCTTTCCCGAAGCGCTGCGTCCAGGCCCTCGAATTGGCGCCGGCCGAAATTCGTCTCCAGCGTCCGCAGGCCCGCCATGAGGTCCTGGTAACGGCGCGCTTTCCCCGCCTGCCGCTGGAGCGAGCCGATCTGCCGCTTCACCTCTTTGATGATGTCGGTGAGGCGCACCAGGTTCGCCTCCGTATATTCCAGCTTGCGGAGCGCTTCCTTGCGCTGCGACTTGAATTTCGTGATGCCCGCCGCTTCCTCGAAAATGGCCCGCCGATCCTCCGGCCGCGAACTCAGGATGAGGTCGAGCTTGCCCTGCTCCATGATGGAGTACGCGCTGCGCCCGATGCCCGTATCCATGAATAGCTGCTGGATGTCCCGGAGCCGGCAGCCCGTTTTGTTGAGGAAATATTCCGAGTTCCCGTCGCGGAAAACTTTGCGGGTGATGCGCACCTCGTTCCACTCGACGCCCAGTTCCTTCTCGCACTCGGCGAAGGTCATCGACACCTCCGCCATGCCGAGCGCGGGCCGCGAATCCGTGCCGCCGAAAATGACATCGGCCATCTCGCCGCCTCGCAGCGCTTTGGCCGACTGCTCGCCGAGCACCCAGCGGATGGCATCGAGGATGTTCGACTTCCCGCACCCGTTCGGCCCGACGATGGCCGTGACGCCGCGGTGAAAGTTCAGCACGGTTCTGGTGGCGAACGACTTGAAACCAGCGACCTCGATGGAATGAAGATACATGCCGCGCCTACTGTAACGTGGGCATCGCCCACGGTGCAACCACTATATGTAGCGGGCCTAAGCCAAGCACGCCCCTGGATTACAGGGCTCGCAGAACCTCAACCGCTCGCTCGATTTCTTCGACGGTATTATAAAAATGCGGGCTCACCCTTATATAAGCGACCCCACCGGCGTCGAAACGCAACGAGGCCACCACGTCGGCGCGCTCCAGAGCCGCAAACGCCTCCGCCATATCCAGGCGCGGGTGCCGGAACGTCACGATGCCCGACGCATTCGGACCGCCGTGGGGCGAAATGATCTCGAACCCGAGGGGCAGCAGCGCCCCCACGAAATGCTTCTGCAACTCCAATACCCGGGCGGCCACCTTGTCATAGCCCGCGTCCAGCACCAGGTCCATCGCGGCCTGCATCCCGTAAACGCCGGCGACGTTCAGCACCCCGGGCTCGTACCGCCGCGCGGTGTCGTAAAAGACGACCTCTTTCTGCACGATGAAGTTGGGCGACTGGATATTCCAGGCCCCCAGGAGCGTCGGCCGCAGCATCTCGAAATGCTTTTTCTTGACGTAAACGATGCCGATGGCCATCGGCCCGAGCATCCATTTATGCGCGTCGGCGCTCAGGAAATCCACGTTCCGGACCGAGAGCGGAAACGCACCGAGCGTCTGGATGCCGTCCAACGAAAAGAGCACCCCCTTCTCCGCCAGCAGCGCCCCGATGGCGTCCACGTCTATCCGGTAGCCGGTGAGGAAATTGCACGAAGCCAGCGCCACCAAACGCGTGCGCGGCGTCAGCGCCGCCGCCACGGACTCCGGCGTGATCTCGCCCGGCCGCTCCGTTTTTAGGAACCGGACATCCACCCCGCGCCGGCCCAGGTCCATCCACGGATAGACGTTCGCCGGGTAGTCGCCGAAATAGCAGAGCAACTCGTCGCCCCTCTCCCACGGGATGCCGTTCGCGAAAAGGCTCAGCCCGAGCGAAGTCGGCCCGAGCAGCGCGATCTCCTCCGGCTGCGCATCGATGAAGCGCGCCGCGGTCTTCCGCGCCTGGTCGATGTCCCGCAGCACCTCGCCAAACTCCTGGTGATTCTCCGACGATTTTTGGGTGTAGCCGATGATGGCATCCGCGACCGGCCTGGGCAGCGCGGTAACGCCCGCGTGCCCGAAGAAAACCTTCCTGCGGCAGACGGGGAACACTTCGCGCCGGCGCGCTTCATCCAGCACGAGCGCCTCGATGGAACAGCCCGGCTTGTCCGCCTCCGCCGCCCCGCCGGTCATTTCTTGCGCGTCTCCTCGCCTTCCTCGATGAGCTTCCAGAACGCCCCGGCCTTGCCGAGCTGGTCGTCCTCCGCCATCGGCAGCTTCGTGCGGAAGAGGAAATCGCGCAGCGTGTTCTTGTGCAGCACCCGGTGGACGGTGATTCCCTCCGGGCTCTTCTCGAAATAGATGCGGTAATCCTTCGCGCGGTAACGGTACAAGGTTTTTCCTTCGCGCTCGATCTTCCCGAACCGGCCGGAATCCGCGATCTCGCCGTGGGGCAGGACCTGGAACTCGGCCAGGAGCTCGAGCTGGAGCGGCTTCGGCAGGCCCGCCATCTCCGCAGCGCTCAATTCGTTAAAGACGATCTGAAACATTTCGAGCTGGATTAAGCCTTCCCGGGAACCGGATTGCCATGCAAATAAGTTCGCGCCACGCGCACGCCGACGCCAGTGAAAATCTCCCACGCGATGGTGCCCGCTTTTTCGGCCAGCTCGCAGGCGAAGATTTCCTCGGAGCCCTGCCGCCCCATCAACACCGCCTCGTCCCCGGGCGCGACGCCCCCCAGCGCCGTGATATCCACCATGATCTGATCCATCGTCACGCGTCCCAGCAAATGGCAGCGCCGCCCCTGGATGAGAACGGCTGCACCCTCGTTCGAGAGGCGGCGCTGGTAGCCGTCGGCGTAGCCCGCCGCGAGCGTCGCCACCCGCATCGGGCGTTCGCTGATGAACGTCCTGCCGTAGCTGATGCCCCTCCCTGCGCCGACTTCGCGCACGAGCGAGACCCGCGTTTTCAGCGCCATGACCGGCCGGAGCCGCCGCTGGAAGTCCGGTATCGGCGAACTCCCGTAGAGCATGAGGCCCACCCGCACCATATCGTGGGCCTCCGAGGAGAAGCGGATGACCCCCGCGCTGTTCAAGCTATGCACGAGCGGCGCGTCCAGCCCCAGCTCGCGCAAGGCCCGCACCAGCGTCCCGAACCGCCTCAACTGCGCCCCGGTGAATGCTTCGTCCTCGTCGGCTACGGGGAGGTGGCTGGCGATGCCCGCGATCTTCAGCCCCGGCAGCCGCAGCATCCGGCCCGCCGCCTCCAGCGCCTCCGCCTCCCACACGCCGATGCGGCCCATCCCGGTATCGACGGCGAGATGAACGCGCACCGCTTTCCCGCGCGCCGCTTCGCTGCCAAGCGCCGAATAGGCCGCCGCCTCCTCGAACGAAGAGACCGGGGGGACGAAGCCTTCTCTCACCACTTCCTCGCGCTCGTGCGGCAGCGCGGGCCCCAGGAGATGGATCTGCGCTTCGGGCAGGGCCGCCTTCAATACCCTCGCCTCCGAGACGCACGCCACGCCGAAAACCTGCGTGATGCCGGCCAGCGCCCGCGCCGTCTCCAGCATGCCATGGCCATACGCGCCCGCCTTCACGATGGCCATGATGCGGCAGGCGTTCCCGACCCGCTCGCGCACGACCCCGGCGTTGTGCCGCAGCGCATCGAGATCGATCTCCGCCCAACAGCGCCCGGGATCTTCCATGGTTCCTCCCGGCCCGCGGGCGTTCAGTAGCGTTCTACCAACGCCTTGAGGTTGGAAAGGCCCTTTTGGAAATCCCGCTTCGAGAACAGCTTTATGAGGAGCGTCTTGTAGCGCGCATACGGGTTTGGGCCGCTGTCCCATCGCACGAGCCAGGTTACCCGCGTCACGTCGCCGATCGGTTCGAGGGTGAGGATGCCGTCCGAGAGGAAATTCCCGTCCTGAATATTCGCGTGGTAGGCCACCTGCTCGTCCGGCACGCTCTGCAGCAGGCGCGTCTCGCCGTTCATCCGCTTCGCCCACCATTTCTGCTCCGCGCCCGCGCCGGTCTCCGGGCCGGAGTAGGAATATTGCACCGGCTCGTTCCGGCCCCACGGAGTCCATTTCGGCCAGTTCCGCAAATCGTTCAGATACGGAAAGATCTCGGACGGCCGCGCCCGGATGATGACCCGGCGCAGGACGCGGGCCCGCCGCGGCAGGATGAAGGGAACCAAAAGGAGGGCCGCAACCGCCAGACCCGCTTCGACCCGTCTGAGGCGCGAAACCGGCGGGCGCCGGCGGAGCCTGAGGCGTTCGTGGAGCCGGGCGCAGTCCTTAAGCGGGAGACTCTTCATAAGCCGCGAGCACCATTCGGGACACGGGCATCTGGGGTAAGTCTTGCGAGGCATGTTTCCGGCTTTACTATCGACAGCCCGCACCCCGGATGACAAGCTGCGATGCTCCGATTTGTATGAAAAGACCGCTTTTTTTTCCGCTCGCGCTCTTCGCGATTCTCACCGTGCGCGCGCCTGCCCAACAGGCGACTCCCACCCCGGTTCCTCGGGATCGGCGGCCCGCCGTCGAACGCATGTTCGGTGAGTTCCCGAAGGCGCCAAAGGTCAGCGCCTCCACCGCCAAGTCCACCCCCAAGCCAGAGCCCACCGCATCGCCCGCACACCACAGGAAGCGCAAACACAGGGCCGCCTCCGCCGAAACCGCCGCAAGCCCAAGCCCCGCCGCCGCCGCGGCTTCGCCCGCCGCCACTCCAGCCCCGACCGCCGCGCCCTCCGAAACGCCCAAACCATCGAAGTCGCGCAAAGGCCACGGCAAGCGCCGACACAGCACCAGGGCTGCGGAGAGCCCCGAGCCGAGCCCGCAGGCCACCGCGGCGCCGGCCCCCACGGCGACGCCGGCTCCCACAGTCGCCCCCACGCCGGAGTCCACGTCCACTCCGGCGCCTACCGTGGCGCCGACGCCCACCGCCGCGCCGACGCCGAAAGGGAAGAAGGGCCGCAAGTCCAAACACGGCAAACCAACCCCAACCCCCGACGCCGGCGGCCTCCCTCAACAGGCCGATGCGACCCCCGCCTCGCCCTTGAGCGAACCGAACCCGTTTGTCCCGACCCCGGCCGCCCCCGGCCCCGACGTGGAGTCCGAGGCCGACCACGACGCCCAGGAGCGAACCAAATTCAACGCCGTCAAGGCGAAGGCGCTCGAAGACGATTCCGTCCTCGGCCTCAAGGAGAAGATGGACACGGCGAGTTCCGCCGACGAACAGGCCAAAGCTTCCAAGGTCTTCTACAAGGCGCTCTACAACAAGATGCGCAACCTCGACCCCTCGCTCAAAGAGCGCATCGACCGGATGCAGGCGCTGACTTCAAAGCGGCTGGAAGAGAACCCCTAGGCGACGCCAGCCGGAGCGCGCGCGAGCAAGTCGCGCCCCGTCAGGCGATGACGCTTTTTCGGCCGCGCACGGTAAGCGTGAAGCGGCCTCCGGCTTTGCGCACGGCGATGGGCGCGCCGAAAGCTTCGGAAAGCAGGCGTGAAGTGAGCGTCTTGCCCTTCTCGCCGGAGGCGAGCGCGCGGCCTCCTTTTAGCAGAAGAGCGTGGGAGAACACGGGCGTGATCTCTTCGATGTGATGGGTGACAAGGACGAGCGCGGGGGCTCCGCGCAGCCGACCGAGGCGTTCGAGGAACTGGAGGAAGTGTTCGCGTGCGAGGGGATCCAGCCCCGCGCACGGCTCGTCCAGGATCAACAGGCGCGGCCTGGCCATCAACGCGCGGCCAATGAGCACGCGCTGGCGTTCGCCCTGGGACAGGTGCTGCCACGCGCGCGCGGCGAGCGGGGCGCATTCGACCTGGGCCAGAAATCGCAGGGCCCGCCGCCTGTCGGCCGGCGTGACCCTTCCCCACAGGTTCACCATCGCGTATTTGCCGCTGACGACGGCGTTCAGGGCGACCTCGTCGTCGCCGATCATCTGCCGGATGGCGGAACTGACGAGGCCGATGCGTAACCGCAACTCGCGCCAGTCCGTGCGGCCATACGTGCCCCCGAGCACGGTGATAGTGCCAGCCGTAGGCATGAAATAGCCGGTGAGGGCTCTGAGCAGGGAGGTCTTCCCCGACCCGTTCGGGCCGAGGATGGCCCAATGCTGGCGTGGCTCGACCCGCCACGAGATGCCGTCGAGGATGACGACTCCGGCGCGTTCGATGCGGAGCCCCTCAACCGCGAGGACGGGCTTCGCCATTCACTTCCTTGCGACTTTCGGCCGGGACGGGCCCGCTCTCATCCCTGGCCCGAGCTTTCTCGAGGCCGTTGTCGAAGGCTTTGCCGTTCGGGCCGGGCGATCTGCCGTTCGGTTCTTCCTTGCTGTCGCGGATGGCCTGGAGCATCCCCAGGAACTCCCTCTGCGCCGCGCTGCGCGACCGGCTCCGCTTCATGAGGATGCCGATGGGGCGTTTCATCTCCGGCCTTTCGATCTCGACCGCGCGAAGGGCGCCGCTCTGGACCTCGGCGTCCACGGTGTTCCGAGGAACGATGGCGATCCCGTTCTCGATCTCGACGGAACGTTTCACGGTCTCGATGTTGTCGAACTCGAGGGTCTGGTTGATGGCCACCTGGTGATCCTTCAAATGCCGGTCGATGACTTTCCGCGTCGGGAGGTCGGGGTCGAAGCCGATGAATTTCTCCCCTTCGACTTCTTCGAGCCGGATGCGGGAACGCTGCGCGAGCCGGTGGGCGGGATGGCAGATCAATACGAGGCGGTCCTCGATGAAGGGCTCGATGCGAAGGCCCTTGCGCGGCACGGGAAAGGAGACGAAGCCGAGGTCGACGTCGCCATTCAGCACTTCCGAATAGATCTGGGCGGAGCGGTGATATTCCACATGCACTTCGACATCGGGGTATTGCTTGCGGAAGATCTTGAGATAGGGCGGAAGCTCGTGCAGCCCGATGCTGTAGATGGCGGCGATGCGGAGCTCGCCCGCGACGACGTTGTGCAGCTCGCGGAGGCGGTCTCCAAGGCTGTCGTAAACGGTGAGGATGTCCTTGCTGGCGTCGAGGAAGGCTTTCCCCTCGACGGTGAGAGAAAAGTTTCGCCGCCCCCGGTCGATCAATGTAACTTTGAAGCGCGTCTCCAGAGCGCGGATCTGCTGGCTTACGGCGCTCTGGGTTATCGCGTTGGTGGAGGCGGCCTTCGAGAAGCTGCGCGAATCCGCCAGATCACAGAAGATTTTGAACGTCTCGATTTGCATCACAACCCCTCCGGGGCCGGCCCCCTCTCACCAAATACCACGCTGATACTCCTGCGCGATTCATGTCAGAAATACTACCCGGACTCGCTTCCGTCAAAGAGAACATCGAACAGGCGGCCCGGCGTGCGCGCCGCGAGCCGGGGGAAATCGAGCTGGTCGCGGTGTCCAAAACGCACCCGCCCGAGGCCGTCCGCGAGGCGATGGACGCCGGGCAGCTCGTCTTCGGCGAAAGCCGCGTCCAGGAGGCGCGGTTGAAGATTCCGATGCTGCCGGACCGCGCGCGCTGGCATTTCATCGGCCATCTGCAGCGCAACAAGCTGAGGCAGGCGCTGCCGCTCTTCGATCTCTTCCATGGAGTGGATTCCCTCCAACTGGCCCGGGAAATGGACAGGATCGCGAGGGAGCTCGCGCTGTATCCGCGCATCCTGCTGGAGGTGAATTTGGCCGGCGAGTCCACTAAGTTTGGCTTCACTCCGGAGGCCGTTCGCAGGGATCTGACGGATATCCTGACGCTCGAACGAGTACAGGTGGAAGGGTTGATGACCCTTCCGCCCGTGGCGGAGGCGCCGGAAGCGTCGCGGCCCTTCTTCGCGGCGCTCTGGGAACTGCGCGACGAACTCCAGGCGGCCGTCGGCGTTCCCCTGAAGCATTTATCCATGGGCATGAGCCAGGATTACACGGTGGCCGTGGAAGAGGGCGCGACTCTGGTGCGTGTGGGAACGGCGATCTTCGGCGCGCGCGGCAACGCGAAGTGGGACGCGCAGGCGGGCGGGTAAACCGCTTTAACGCAGGAGCCGGCCGTCCAGAATGAATTCTCCGCGATCCTGGATAGTGATCTTACGGAAATCGCGATGCAGCGGATTCAGCAGGAAGTTGCGCTCCTCGGGGATGAGCACGCTCGGAACCGCGAGAACCGCGGAGCGCTCGCTGCGAACCCAGGCGTCGCCGAACCGCATGGCGCCGACCCCAGGAGGTTCCGTCCGCCAATCGGCGGGCAAGCTGCCGGGGAGCAGGGTTTCAACGAGGGAGTCGTCCCACTCGGCCACCAACGCGCGGTAGCTGAACGGCTCGGTAAGCGACCGGATGTGAACCAGGATTTCCAGCGCCGCGAGCGACCGGTGCTCGCTGACGTATACCATCGAGACCCCGGGGGAATTCCAACGCCCGCCATATTGCCGCGCACCCTCCCCGGAAAAGGGAGTGTCCGCGTGCCGCGCGGAGACGATCCGCCAGCCCGACCCCATCAGGAATAGACGCCGTGATCGATCCGTCCGAGAAGGTTCTCGACCTCGCGCGCGCCGATCTCGGTGCGGGCGTAGTCCAGCGGCGTGGCGTTCCCAAGGCCAAACTGAGGGAACCGGAGCCACTGGCGCGCCTGCGCGACGCTCCCCAATACCTCGACGGCTTTGCCCACAAGCCGTGCATATCGGACAACTCTGTCGGATTCTCCCTGCTCCAGCCTGCCGGCCAGTTTGCGCCGGTGAAGTGTGGCCCGGGAAATCCCGAGGTTCTCCGCGAGCTGATCCAGCGGCAGCCCCAGCAATTCGCGCAAGGCGACGAGTTCGGAGAACGGCAGCCCATTAAGGACGGTGTTTATGAGCCCCCCGACGGCCATACGTTCTACAAACGCGGGCGCAACGAACTGTTTGACGAGGCTCTGTATGGCAGCAGACCCGCCCCAGTCGGGCGGCGTTTCCATGACCCGAGAGGTCTGTTCGACCTCCTGCAAAGAGAAATATTTTGCCGCTACACTCTCGGGAGTCAGCTTAGGCTTGCGTTCTTTCCGTTTCATATGAATCAATCTATCCCTCATCTTGACTCATTTCAACAAAAAAGAAAACCCTCACCCAACATTTTTCCAGCCCGCAGAGTTTCTTGACAACGCATCGTTCCCGAAGACTCTCCTTTTCGCACACTATGCCTCGCATCCTCTCAGGAATTAAGCCGACGGGCAGGCTCCACATTGGCAACTATTTCGCGATGATGCGCCCCGCCATCGACTGGCAGGAGAAAGGCGAGTCGCTCTATTTCATTGCCGACTACCATGCGCTGACAACCCTCCGCGACCCGTCGAAGCTGCGGGAATATTCGGCTTTGGTGGCGCTGGATTTCCTGGCGTGTGGCCTCGACCCCGCAAAGGCCGTGCTCTTCCGCCAGTCGGACGTGCCGCAAGTGACGGAGCTGGCATGGCTCCTGAGCACGGTGACGCCCATGGGCCTGCTGGAACGCGCGCACGCTTACAAAGATTCGCTCGCCCGCGGCGTTGTCGCCTCGCATGGCCTCTTTGCGTATCCGGTTTTGATGGCCGCGGATATCCTCATTTACGACAGCGACATCGTCCCCGTCGGCAAGGATCAGAAACAGCACATCGAGATCACCCGCGATCTTGCCATCAAGATGAACGAGACCTTCGGCGACATCTTCAAGCTGCCCGAGCCGAGCATCCTCCCGGAAGTCGAGACAATCCCGGGCGTTGACGGCCAGAAGATGAGCAAGAGCTACGGCAACACGGTGGAGCTCTTCCTGGACGAGAAAGCGCTGAGAAAAAAGATCATGGGCATCGTCACCGATTCGACCCCGGTCGAGGCGCCGAAGGATCCCAAGGGGTCCTCGATCCTCGACCTCTATCGCCTCTTCGCGCCCGCCGAAGATGCCGCGCGGATGGAAGGCGAATTCCTCACGGGCGGCGCCGGCTATGGGGATTTCAAGAAACGACTCTTCGCGGCAATGTGGGAATATTTCGAGCCGATGCGGAGACGCCGCGCGGAGATCGAGCCCGGTTACGTGGAAGAAGTCCTCCGCAAAGGCGCGGCACGCGCCAACGAGCTGGCTGACGCGACGATGGCCAGGGTACGCCCCGCAGTGGGCCTCGGTGGCTAAAGCCCGGCTAGACGGCCTCCCGCGGATCGGGTCAACACGAGTTCGGTGCCCCGCTTTTTCAGATTGTATTCGACCCGGTCGAACGCCTCCCGTATGAGGTGCAGCCCCAGCCCTCCCGGTTTCACCCTGTCCAGCGGCCGCCCCTTCATCCTGGCGGGGTCGGTACCCTTCCCGAAATCGCGCAGCCGGAACCGCACCCCGGAGCCGGTCCTCTCGCAGGAAAGCGTGATGAGGAGGGTCTCCTCGTGGTTGTAAGCGTGCCGGATGATGTTGCTGCAAGCCTCGTCCAGCCCGAGGACGATGAGATTCATCTCGTGTTCCAACAAGGAGCATTCGCCCAGAAATTCGCGAACGAATACCCGCACCAGGCTCAGGTTGCCGGGGTGGCTCGCGAATTCTATTTTGCGCTTCTTCAAGAAAATAGCTGGCGGGGATTTCCCGCGGTTCGGGAACGGGGACGGCGAACGGCTTACCCGACCGCGCCCGGGCGCCTTCTCCGCTCGTCTCCACATAACAATGCACAGGGGCGGCAGAGAGGCTAGGTGAAAAAAACTCTGGCAATGCGTCGCCTTCGCTTCGATAATTGCGGCAATGAAATGGCGTTCCCTGCTGGTTCTTTTTCTTCTCCCGGTCACCCTTTGCCGTGGCAATGACTCCGCCTATAAAGCCTTGCGCGCTCTAGGCACCCAGCGCGGCGAAGCCATCCTGAATCACGTCATCGAGGTCGAGGGCCGCGATGGCACTCCCAAGCCCGCCGTCTGGAAGGTCCTGCTCGACGACCAGACCGCGCGCGGCGGCGTGCGCCAGCTCGAAATCTCCAATGGCCAGGTCATCTCCGAGCACACCCCCGTCCGCCAGTACAGCGGCGTCGGCGCGAACGTGGTGATGGATTTCCAGCGTCTCAACCTCGACTCGCCCGGCGCCTTTACCATAGCAAACCAGGAAGCGCTCCGTCTCGGAGTCGCCTTCGAGCGGGTGGACTACCTCCTTCGCGTCAACGACCAGGGGGACTCCCCGTCTGGATTCTCCGCCTCATGGATGCCAATGGCCGCGTCATGCAAACCGTGCGCGTCTCCGCGGACAAAGGGCTCGTTCTTCACGGCGAGACCGCTTCCTCGCCGCCAGCCGCCGCCCCTCTTGAGGGCATCCAGGCCGACGCACCCGTCCCGCCGCCGCCGCCGGCGCCGGACGAAGCCGTCGTGCCTCCACCTGTGGATGATCCCGACCACGAGGGAGTCGGCCATAAAATCGACAAGGGCCTTCACCACGTCGGCGCGGACCTCGAACAATTCTTCACCGGCCACCGCACCATCGAACGCAACTTCGAGAACGACAGCCACTAAGCGGCTCCGTCTCGCGCCCGCCTCCCTAAACCGGCTCCGTCGCTGGAGCGCCGGCGCCACCGCATCCTGCCGCCGGCCTTTTAATCCTATGCGCCCCCCGCCGTTCGCCCTAGACTCGCGTCCCGTATGAACAACCCCGTCCATTCCGTTTTTCTCATCTTCGGCGCGATCCTGCTTGTCGTCGCCATCGTCTTCTTTCTCATCTTCATGAATTTCATCAGCGTCTGGGTGCGCGCCCGCGTCGCCAACGCCCCGGTCGGCCTCTTTAACATGGTCGCCATGCGCCTCCGGCGCGTCCCGGTAGGTCTCATCGTGGACAGCCGCATCACCGCGGTGAAAGCCGGCATCGCCATCGGCACCGACCCGCTCGAAGCCCACTACCTCGCCGGCGGCAGCGTCGATCAGGTCATCCTCGCCCTCATCGCCGCCGACAAGGCCGGCATCGCCCTCGACTTTAACCGCGCCTGCGCCATCGACCTCGCCACCAAAGGCACCGGCAAGACCGTCCTCGAAGCCGTCCGCACCAGCATCAACCCGAAAGTCATCGACTGCCCGAACGCCGCCATGGGCCGCACCACCATCGACGGCGTTGCGAAGGACGGCATCGGCGTCAAAGTCAAAGCCCGCGTCACCGTCCGCTCCCATCTCGACCGCTTCGTCGGCGGCGCAACGGAAGAGACCATCATCGCGCGCGTCGGCGAAGGCATCGTCAGCTCCATCGGCTCCTCGGATTCCTATAAAGACGTCATGGAAAATCCCGATCGCATCTCCAAGGTCGTTCTCGCAAAGGGCCTCGACAGCGGCACCTCCTTTGAGATCCTTTCCATCGACATCGCCGATGTCGACGTCGGCGAAAACATCGGGGCGAAACTACAGGCCGAGCAGGCCGACTCCGACAAGCGCGTCGCCCAGGCCAAGGCCGAAGTCCGCCGCGCAGCCGCCGTCGCCGTCGAGCAAGAGATGCGCGCCCGCACCCAGGAGATGCGCGCCAAGGTCGTCGAGGCCGAGGCGCTCGTCCCGCAGGCCATGGCCGACGCCTTCCGCTCCGGCAACCTCGGCATCATGGATTACGTCCGCATGAAAAACATGCAGTCCGACACCCAGATGCGCGAATCCATCGCGGGCACCGACCGCCCCCGCGAAGAAACCAAATAGGCGCTCCGCTCCAGGCTGGCCATGGAACAATTCTTCGTCATCCTCGTCGTGGCCGTCTTCGGCCTCCTCAACTGGCTCGCCAAACAGTCCGCATCGAAAACGCCCCCGGCGAGCCGGCCGAAGCCCCTGGCGCCGCGTCCCCAAGGCCCTCCGCGGGAACAGACGGAGGACGAGGCCATGAGGAAATTCTTCGAGGCCCTCGGCATCCCGCAAACGCCTGTGCCTCCGCCGCGCAACACCCCGCGTCCGGCGGCGGCCACGCAGCCGCGAAATCCCACACTCGGCCGCCCGGTGGTCGCCAAAGCGCCTCCCCCCATTCAGCCGCAGGCCGCGCCGCCGCGTCCCCAGGCCCCCGCCGCGCCCGCCCCTCCTGCCCCTCTCGCTCCGGTCGCCCTGCCCGGGGCCATCTCCGATGCCTATTGGCAAAAATCTCCCAGCGGGGCTCCTTCCGATCCCTCGGACGCCGCCGCGAACATCCGCTCCCTGCTGGCATCGCCCGCGTCCATCCGGTCAGCGGTCATCCTGCGCGAAGTCCTCGGGCCCCCGCTCAGCATGCAAGCCTAGGAGCCGGCCGGCCAAAGCCGCTCACGAGCATGGGCAAGGACTTCGAAGAACTCGACTTCCGCCAGACGCGGCTCGGCGAACTGACGCTACGCCGCCGCCGCGTCCCCTCGCTCGAAAACCTCGAAGTCTTCGAGGTGAAACTCGGAGACGCCTTCTTGATGTCGAGCCTCTTCCACGAAGTCGAAGTCGCGCTTGCGGACCTGGCGCTCGCCGTCCTCGGAGGGAAACCCGGGTCGCTCGACGTCGCCGTGGGCGGCCTTGGCCTGGGATACACCGCAGCCGCCGCTCTCCAGCACGAGACCGTCCGGTCCCTGGTGGTCGTCGAAGCGCTGGACGCCGTCGTGGACTGGCACGTCCGGGGTCTCGTGCCGCTCGGCGGGAAGCTCACCTCAGACCCGCGCTGCCGCTTCCTTCCAGGGGACTTTTTCGCGCTGGCGCTGCCGGAAGCCGGCTTCGGCCGGCCCGGCCAAAAATTCCACGCCATCCTGCTCGATATCGACCATTCCCCGCGGAATGTTCTTCATCCGCAGCATGCCGCGTTCTACGAACCCACCGGCCTCCGCGGCCTTTCCTCACACCTGCATCCCGGTGGAGTCTTCGCCCTCTGGTCGGACGACCCGCCCGACGACGCCTTCCTCGCCGCCCTCAACGCCGTCTTCGCCTCCGCCATCGCGCACGTCGTCACGTTCCCCAACCCACTTCTCGATCGCGAATCCGCGAGCACCGTCTATATCGCAAGCAAGTCCTCGCCAGTCTGAACCCGCCAGTCCCGCGCGGGGGTGGCTCAAGGATAAAGGCGGTTATGGCTGGCCGGAAGAACGGGCCTGTTCGAGGGCGGCGGCGAGCTTCGCGGCAAGTATGCCGACCAGGGGCTCTTCGAGGTGATTTCCGTGATGGCCGGGGATGGCGTAAATCTCGATGCCATCCGCGGCAGAGCCGTGCCAGCCGCGCTCGGGATCGTCTTCGAAAAGGTCGCGTGGAAGGAGGTTTTCCTCGGTGCGGAAAAGGTGGAGCTTGCCCGGAAACTCGCGCAAAGGATATTTGCGGCGGGCGGCGAAGCATGTTTCCCGCAGGCACTCGTGGCGCAGGGCGTAAATACGCGGCAGGAACGGAAACCTCGTGAGGAGCCGGACGAGCCAGAGCCGCGGCTTAAGGCGCAGGGCGACGCGAACGGCGGCCTTGTAATGCGACTGGGAGAGCCTCTCGTTTTCTTTCAAAGGGATCAAACGGGCGATCAGGATCCGGAGCCTTTTCCGCGGGGAGAGCGGTCGTATCACCTTCGGGTATTTCCCTCCGTAGCTGTCGATCAACCCAAGAAATGGGACTCGCTGGCCATCGGCGACAAGCCGCTGCGCCATCTCAAATACGACGACTCCTCCAAAGGAAGCGCCGCAGAGAAAATACGGTCCTTGGGGTTGATGACGGCGGAGGATGCCGAGGAATCGGGCTGCCATTTCCTCGACCGTGCGGAGGGAGGGCTCGCCACTGTGGAGCCCCTGGGGTTGAAAAGCGAAGAGGGGCTGAGCTTATAGGCGGCGTAATCGACATCGAGGAAAGAAACGGTGACGCCCAGGCCGGCGGCGATCTCGGCGCCGCAGTCGCGCCAGAGCGAGTGGATGGTGGGCAGGGCGGACCTTTGCCGATAACGGCGAGGAGATTGCGGCGGTCGCGGGCGGCGCGGGCGGCGACGGTGAGCAGGTTGCGCACTTGTTTCTCGCTGTGAAGAAAGGTGTAGCGGATCTGTCGTCCGTCATCGGAGACGGATTCTTGGGACTCGCCCTGGTAAAGGCCGTGGAGATTCTCACGGACGAGGAGGACATCCAGGACTTCGGCCGGGGCCTTCAGCCGGGAGACGGAATGCAGTTCCGGGTAGGAGCGCAAAGGGTTGAGTTTATAGGAGAGATGAAAGAGGCGGCGAATCTCATAGACGAAGCGGTCCCCGGCGGCGCCTGCGAGGATGGCGCCGCGGCGGGAGAAGATACCGGAGCAAAACTCCACGATCTCCGGTGGAAGAGAATTTCCAGTGCGCTCGGCAGATACCCTGCCGACCTCGACTGCGGTTCTGGCAATCTCGGAAGGGACCGGCGCTCGAGACGGCGTCGAGGACATCCAGGGCCGCGGTTACAAGCTCGGGGCCGCTCCCTTCACCGTCGATGGCGCCTATGAGGAACGTTTGCGGGTTACCATCGGTTCCGTGGGACGTTCATAGTACTGGAGGATAGCGAACGGTTTCTTGGGGGCAACGGATTTCCGGGTTCGTCCCGTAAGCGCGATAAGATCACGCCAGCTTCGTCAGCGCCAATAACAGCAGCCTTTTGAGCCAAGCCTGAGCCCGGGCGGCCACCAGAGTTGCGAACTTCAGGGGATCTTTCGCGCTGCGTGGCTCCCCGGGACGCGCGTCTGCGTGTGGAGTTTCGCACCGCGTCGCGACAGCCCGCGAACTTTCCGTTTACGGGAATCCTCAACGATGGTAAACGAATACCAATGTTTGGCTTTGGGTTCGGCTTTGCCGGGGAGTTTTTATGTCTCGCGAGCATCCATCAGCCTCGAGCTGGCAGGGTTGCAAAGTAGAACACACAACGGAGCGGCGCAAAACACTTGGCGCGCCCCTCGGGAAGGACGCCTGTCATTCCATGACATCCCCCCGGCTCCGGAGGCAGAGCGGCCCCAAGATGGCTTAGCGCCACCAGCCTGGGAACGCGGCCCCCCTAAGCGGACAACCGCCTGGCAAGGCCCTTCATCCGGCGCCGCTCGCGGTAGCCGAGGAAACCGACCAGCAGGAGACCGCCGAGGATGGTCGTCGGCTCGGGCACTGCGCCGACTTCGTAGTAGCCGTTGCCCAAGAAGATCTGGCCGGCATCCTGCACACCGCCGAAGGTGATGTCGGCCAATTGCGCGCTGGTCAACCCGTTCCCGCCGTTGGCGCCGCCTTCGTTAAAGACGAGCCGGTCATCGCTGCCATCCGTGCCGGAGGTGCCGACGAGGATATTGGTGGTCGTCGTCGTGTAGTTGGCGATGTTCAAGGTGTAGTTGCTCGCCCCGCCGTTCGTCGGGTCAAAGGCGCCGAAGACCTGCGTGCTCTTGCCTGAGCCGAAATCGAGGGTGGAATTACCGCTCAAGGTCAGACCGCCGACCCCCTGGGCATTCGGGTTTGAGCCCGGGGTGGCGGTGCCGCCAGTGGCAGTACCGCCCCCGCTCGCCGTTCCGCCGCTATAGGTGGCGCCCGTGATGGTCTGCGCGGTACCTTCGGAGGAAGCATTGGCCACCCTGTAGGTGCCGGCGTTCATGTTCACGGCTGAGGCGGTGCCAATGGCGTTGGAGGCGCTCAGGAGCAGGGTGCCTCCGGTCAGGTTCAGGGCGGTCGAGGCGCTGAGGGTGCCACCGTTCCCCGCCGTCCCGGCCCTGGTAAGGTTCAGCGTGCCGGAAGTGACCGTGGTCACGCCGGTGTAGCTGTTCGTTCCGTTCAGAGTTAGCGTGCCGCTGCCGATCTTAGTTAGACCGACCGTGCCCGAGCCGTTCTGGATGACGCCGGCAAACGAGGTGCTGGTGTTCAGGCCACCGACAATCAGCGTGGGCGTGCTGCCGCTGAGGGAACTGGTGACCGTGCCGCCGGAACCGCTGTTGTCGGACAGCGAACCGATGGTTTCGTTGAACCCTTTCAAATCCAGCGTCGCGCCGCCGTAGAGGGAGACGGCTGAATTCACGCCAAAGGCGCCGGATGTCGGGATGGCTCCGCCGACGGTGGCGACACCGGCTTGCAAGGTTCCTGCGGCGACGGTTGTCGCGCCGGTGTAGGTGTTGGCCCCGGCGAGGGCGAGCGTGCCGCCGCCGACCGTCAATCCCAGCGTGCCGGTGCCGGTGGTGTTGTTCTTGAAGATTGTTGAGGTCGTTCCGCCGCCGTTGATTGTCAGGACACTGGTCCCGCCTCCGTTATTGAGGATAGTGCCAGTATTTGCGATGGTCCCGATCGTCTGACTCGTGGAACCCATATCCAGCGTGTCAACCCCGGCCGTCGAGGAGAAGCTAAAGGCAACATTCGACGCTCCGAGCGTTCCGTTGCCGCTGAGCTTGAGCGTGTCGGTATTACCCCCGGCGAAGCTGAGACCCGTCTGCGTGTTGACACCACTCAGCCCGAACACGGCGCCATTCGAAGTACTATTCAGCGTCAGCGTAAACGCTCCGGAGATGCCGCCACTGAAATTCGTCGTGCTGCCAGCGTCGCTCCCGACCTGGGCGGCCGCGGTGAGGATCACCGGGCCGCTGAAGGTCAGCGGGTTGGCGGCCGATAACTTGTTATGGATCGCGCCCACACCGTCCCCGTTCCCCGCGATGTAAATGGTATTCGGTAGGCTGGAGCCCGCGCCATTGAACGCTCTCAGAGTGCCGCCGGAGTTGATGGTAATCGTGCCGCTCCCCAGAGGCGAGCTGGCAAATGTGGTGGGATCCACTCCAAGCCGGCCGTTGCTGATCGAGATATTGCCGGTAAAGTTGCTCTGCGTCGCCGTAATGCTAAGTATGTCGTTGCCGGTCCCCTGCCCGGACAATGTGAGCGTGCCGCTGCCGCCCAGTTGATTGGCGGTTCCGAGGGTGAAATTTCCACTCCCGCCGGTGGGGCTGATCGTCCCGCCGTCGCTGCCGATGCTCAAGAGATGCCCGGACGCCAGCGGGATCGAGACGGACGGCCTCAAGGTTCCACCGTTGAGGGTGATGGTGCCGTTGCCGCCGAGGTTGCTATCCGCGCCCACCACCACTGAGCCACCATCAATATACGTGCCGCCAGTGTAAGTGTTGGGTCCACTAAGAACCAGCAACCCCGGACCCGCCTTGGTAAGCGCGGTCGCGGTGGTATTGTCCGCGATGATCGATGCGATGGTCAGCTGGTTGCTTGCGTCCCACTCATTGACCACCAGTTCCCCGCCGGAGGAACCTTCGAGCGTCCCGCCAGTGATCTGCGAGAGGTTGTTGCCGACCGTCGGGGTGACGAGGATGCCGCCGGTGGTGATAACGTCTGTGCCGGAAAGCGTGACGGTATCAGCGGCGGCGCTATTGAAGCGCAAGCTGTCGGTGGTGACATTGTTGTACGCGGTGTTCGTCGCCAGGGTCACGGTCGTGTTATTTCCAGCCGCCCAGGTATCATTCGTGTAGCTGCCCAGCGCCGTGATGGCCCCTGCCGTCGATCCATTGCCCGCGCTGACCGCCCAGTTCGCGCCACCGCCGGTCGTGGCCCAGCCGCCGAGGATGGTGGTGCCGGTGTTGGCGGTTATGGTGGTCACCGCTCCGGTAAGGGTGGTGAAATCAACAGCGGTGCCGACTGGGGCGCTCAGAGTTCCGAGGTTGAGGGTAGTGGATGCGATGGTGTTATTAATCACCGCGCCGGAGGTAAGGTTCGTGGTCGTGAAACTCTGCGTGCCGCCTGTCTTCGAATAGGCAAACGTGCCGGCGCCGACATTCAGCGTCGTGGAGCCGATCGATCCCCCCGTCTCGCTGAGCGTGCCACTCAGGATCGTGGTCTGGCCTGAATAGGTGTCGTTTCCACTGAGCGTCAATGTGCCGGCGCCAATCTTCGTCAGCCCGCCAGCGCCGGTGACGTTGCCCGAGAGCACAAGAGGGCCGGCGCTTGCGACGCCAATGCTGCTCGTGCTGTTGAGGGTTACGGCCCCGGACTCGGTGATAGTCCCCGAGCCACCAGTCTCCCGGTACAGAGCCCCGACGCCCCCCAAGCCAGTGCCACCGTTCAAGGTGATATTGTTGGAGGCGGTTTTCGCGGTCGACCCTCCGTTATAGAGATCGAAAGTTGCGCCATTTGAAACGACCACCGGAGCGCCGTTGAGTTGGTTTCCGGAATCGGTGGCGGTTCCCAGCTGGCCGGCCGTCACATTGAACTGGGTGACGCCGGTAAGAGCACTGCTGTTGATGAAAAGGCGCGAGGCCCCCGTATTCACGTTCAGCGCATGATTGTTGCCAGTCAGCGTGCCGCCGTAGTTGACCGCACCAGCGCCGATGTTGCTCAAGGTGGAATCAGCCGTGAGCGTGATCGTAGGGTTGTAACTGAAGTTATTTGCCGCTTGATTGATCTGCAAGTTGCCCCCGGCCAGGGTGAATGCGCCGCTGTTCGTGCCGTTTGCAGTGCCAATATTGGTGTATTGCAGAATGCCGCCATTGATGACCGTGCCGCCGGTGTAAACATTTACGCCGGAGAGTATCAGCGTGCCCGGGCCGCTCTTGGTCAGCGAAGCAGCCGTGGCGGTGGATGAGCCAATCAGGGTGCCGATGGTCAGGGCTCCAGTCCCGCTGACGGTGATGATTGTTTCACCCGTGTTGGTGGGAGCGCCGATGACGCCCGAGCCGGTGATATTGTAGTTCTGATTGCCGCTGTACAACAAGCCACCGCCCGCGGTGAATGTGAGGTTATTGGCTCCAAGAGCGAGGGTATCACCGTTGGTCGTGTCGTTAATGGTCAGGGTGTTGATCGTCGGATTGGTGCTGACGCCTAGAGTCAGCGATGCGCCGAGGCTGTCGTTGTGGGCGGTGTTCGTATCTCCGGCGACCGTCAGCGCCTGGCTGTAGCTGCTGAGGCCGGTGACAGCCGCCCCCGCGGATTGGCCACTGACGGCGAACACCGTGCTCGTGCCGGCCCCGTAAGTGGCCCAGCCGCCGAGGATGCCGTTCGAGTTCGTGTTGGGCGTCGTAACGGAACCGGTGGTCCCGAAATTGATCGTTCCGCCCGCCGCCCGCGTAATCGTCCCAAGCTGAATGGTATCGCCGGTGGAGGCTGTCACAGTCGCCCCGCCGGCATTGAGGGCCGTGCTGACAAAGGTCTGCGTTCCGCTGTTGATGACGGTGTAGCTCAACGCGCCGCCGTTGAGCGTTAGAGCATTGGTCGAGACAATCGACCCGGTTGCGCCGCCGCCGCCGATGTTCAAGGTTCCGCCGCTGACTGTCACACCCCCCGTGGCGTTGTCCGTGCCCGTGAGCGTGACGGAGCCGCCGGCGTCGTTCACCACGAATGTGCCCGTGGTGGCCGCGATGTTGCCGCCGAGGGTGGTGGCGCCAGCCCCGGTAAAGGTAAGCGCCTTGGCCGCCCCGATGGAAAGCGAGCCGGAGATGACCAAGGTTCCAGCGTCATCGATGTTGCCGCTGTTGACGGTGGCCAAGGTCACCGCGCCGGTGCCGTTCGCAATCGTAAGATTGCCGCCGCTACCGACAAAAAGAAGGTCGAAGGCGGCCGCGCCGAGGCTCGTGTCCGAGTTCGTGCCGCCATTCAGGGTGATGGTGCCGGAAGTCTGGGCGGTCGTGCCGCTGATGGTCAGGGCCGTGGTTGAAGCGTCATCCAGCGTGCCGATGTTCAGGTTGAACCCAGGCGTGGCACCCAAGTTAAACGTCGCGGGCGAATAGGCGCCCGAGAAAGTGACGTCGCTCGAACTGGTGGGCGCACCGCCCGAGTAGGTGCCGGGCTGGCTAAGATCCGTCGAGCCGCTGACGACGGTATCCTGCGTGTTCGCTTTCGCGGATTGCGCAAAGCAGAGAAGGACGAGCGCGACGGGGGCAAACTTCGCGAAGACGGTTTTGACGAGGGATTGGGTGGCGGAGAATGAGTTCATGAGGTTCGTGGGTGCTTCGAGCAACGCCGCGGCAATGTTTATTGGGGGATTTTGGGCGATGATGGGGGTCAAAAGTGGCGGACGTTTTAGCAGATCGTCCATCTGTTTATCATGCTATTTTAGTCCGCGTCCAGGTGATTTATGACGGTTGCCTTGGCTCTGCCAGCCCATCGTCGTCGCACAAGTTATCGTATTTTCTGGCGTTGACGATTTTTATCATGTGCCAAATATGGTTATGAATGTGCGTTTTTCGGGGATTCGGTTGCCGTTCCGCCGCGCCCGCCTAAGCTACGGTGATGGTTCGCCCGGCGGCGTCCATCATCCCCAGAATGACAACCCTGTTCCTCAGAAGAATCTTTCCGCCGGCGATTCTCTTCGCGACCGCTTTCATCTCGGCTTTGGCCGCCCCGCTGGAGATCGACCCGACCCCGCGGGTTCCTTCGCCGGCCGCGGCTCCGTCGGCTCCGGGGACGACGACGAATACCCAGGGTCAGGCGCTCACCGCGGACAGCCGCTCCTTTTTTCTCAATGGCCTGCTCTGGGTGCCGATCTTGGGGGAGTTCCACTGGCAATCTCGGGGGGGGGACAGGCGCTCGAGATGGCGTCGAGGACATCCAGGGCCGCGGTTACAAGCTCGGGGCCGCTCCTTCACCGTCGATGGCGCCTATGAGGAACGTTTGCGGGTTACCATCGGTCCCTGGGACGTTCATAGGACCTGGAGGATAGCGAACGGTTTCTTGGGGGCAACGGATTTCCGGGTTCGTCCGGTAAGCGCGATAAGATCACGCTGGCTTCGTCAAACGCCAATAAGAGCAGCCTTTGAGCCAAGTCTGGGCCCGGGCGGCCACCAGAGTTGCGAACTTCCAGGGGATCTTTCGCGCCGCTTGGCTCCCCGGGACCCGCGTCTGCGTGTAGAGTTTCGCACCGGGGTCGCGACAGCCCACGAACTTTCCGTTTACGGGAATCCTCAACGATGGTAAACGAATACCGATGTTTGGCTTTGGGTTCGGCTTTGCCGGGGGCATGAACTTCCGGATGAGTGGCCGTTTCATGCGCTTGCGCGCGGTCAAAGTAGAACAAAAAGTTGAAGCATTCGGTTGCTTCGTAAGTGGCTGGTAGTCAGATACGCCGGCGTGGCGGAATTGGCAGACGCGCTGGACTCAAAATCCAGTACTCGCAAGAGTGTGTGGGTTCGACCCCCTCCGCCGGTAGTTCCTGGGAAACCGCATGATTCCGGATTCCCAAGGGGCTGCTCTCCACGAAGCGGCCATCAACGCTCTCCGATCTCCACCCCCCCGCCGGTCAATGCCGGAGCATCGCATAGAGGTAGATGTTCACCATCATCCTCATGCATGCGATGTTGTGGCCGGGCGGGGCGATCATCCGGTCCCAGCCGCATTGGAGGCCGCTGAGGCTGATGATTCCGACCATGCGCGAGCCGATGTACACCCCATACAGGCCGTGCTTGGCCCAGGCTTCGTCGTATTCGTTGTCGGAGAAGGTGTGCGGCGGTTTGCCGTCGGGGATCTTGAAAAAGCAGCGGTAGATCTCGTGGTTCTCGGGCAGCGCGACGATGTGCGCCTCCGGGAGCGCCTCGGCAAAGAAGAGCTTCTGCTGCACCAGGAAAAGATCGGGGTCGGGGTTGATGAAGGCGTTGATGCACGCGTCCACGAGGAGGAACCCTCCGCGGCGCATGTATTCGGCGACGTTGTTGCGGCCCGCCGCGTCGTGGATGACGGAGACGCTTTGCGAAAAGAGCATCGGGTAGGCGCACATCTCCGAGAGCTTCTCGCAATCGGCCGCATACCAGGTCGGGTCGATGTTCAGGCTGCTGTTCTCCCGCAGGAACTGCATCAGCTCCGGGTCGCCCCGCGCATGCCGCATCCAGTGCAGGCTCGCGGTTTTCAGGCGCGCCCATCCGACACGTTCCCCGCGGAGTTCATCGACACCCGCGGCCGGGGCGAGCACCGTGCAAGAGAGCAGGATGAAAAGGAAGAGGGAGGCGGGCTTTTTCATAGGAGGCGAAAGAAGCGCCGCACGACGAGCTCCGTGCCGTAGAGACCGAGGAGCAACCCCAGCAGCCAGCTCGAATGCCACATGGGCTGGACGGACTGCAACTGCGGGGCGCCCTCCGTGACGGCGCTTTTCTCAAAAACGGGCTCGTCCCCTATCAACGCCCCGCCCGTGCTTTCGGCCAGCCGCCGCATCCCTTCCAGGTCCGGCGGGAGGTTCAACGTCTCGGTCGTCATCGCTTTCTCCGTCACGGGAAACGTCAGGCGGGACAGGTTCCGGGCCGGGTCGGTCGCGCGCACTTCCCAATGCCCCGGCGCGCCCGGCGTAAAGCTGGCGGTCCAGCCACCCGCATCGGAGGTCTTCTGGAGATCGAGCGGCTTGTGCTCCCCGGTGGGCGACACGGTCTCGGCGGTGGGCGCACCGCCGGCGCTGGAGGCATCGATCCGAAACTGGACGGGCGTGTGGTTCGCGGCCGACTCGGTCAGCTTCACGAGGCGCAGGCCGGCGCCGGTCGCCGGCGCGAGCGAGAGGAGGAGCTGCTGCCAGAATTTTTCCACGGCGTGGCTTCGGCTCGGCAGCGACATCTTCCAGCGCCAGAGGAGATCGGTCGTCAACGCCGCGGCGAAACCGTCGCCGAACTGCTGGCGCGCGAGCAGGATCTGCGGCGGAGTGCCCTCCTCGTCCTCGCTGCTGATCGAAAGGATGCTCGCGCCCGGCTTCGCGCCGCGCACCTTCGCGTATCGGCAAAACATCGGCAGGCTCGCCCGGTCACGTCCCTCGAAGATCGCGGTGGTCGCCGACCGGTCCGCGCCGGGCGGCACCGCGAAGGGCCGGAGGCGGGGAAGGTCCGCATGGCGCTCGTTGCGGATGTTGCCGTCGCTGGTTTCGCCGAGCTGGCGGGCGTCCATCATCTGCTCGCGGAAACGCTGTTCGGCCTCCGCCTGGTCATCCTCCGGCGCCGCCGGTTCGAAGACGACGGGGAGCATCTTCTCGATGTCCGTGCCCGCGTAACGCGCGGCGGCTTGATCGTCCGGCGAGATGAAGAGCACCGCGCCGCCGCCGCGCACATATTCGAGCAGGGCGCGCTGCTGTTCGGGCGTGAACTGGTCCACGAAAGCGTGCGCGAGCACGATGATCTGGAAGCGCTTCAACTCGGTCGCGGTGCCCGGCAGGTCATCGAGCGCCGCGTGGCCTTCCTCGGTTTCGGTCAGGCGCACGCGCAGGGCCGGATTCAGGATCGCCGTCATGTGAAAACTGGCATCCGTCTCCAGCGCGGAGCGCAGGTAGCTGTAGCCCCACTGCAACGCGCCCTGGTAGTAAAGCACCTCCACCTTGGTCTGGTCGGTCACCTGCGTGGTGCAGGCCGCCGTCTGCTGCTGCTCGCCTTCCCCCACCCGGAACTCGAGGGGCATCGGACCCGGCTCCCCCGCGGTCACCGGCACCGTCCACGGCAGCGTATTCAGCCCGGGCCGCAACTGCAGCCGCGTGGAGGCGAGCTTTTTCGCGCCGCTCCAGAGCTCGACCGGCAGTTCGCGCGCCTCGAGCGCGCTCACCTCGAGCAACGCCCCGGCCGCGAACTGCGTGCGGCGCAGGACGCGCGGCGGCGCCTTCACTTCGCGGATGTCCACCAGCTCGCCGGCCCGCGCGCGGTTGCTACCGGAGACAAAATAGATGCAGACCCCTTGCCGCTGCGCCTCCTCAACGAGCGGTGCGGCGGCGTCCGCGGTCGTGTCCAGCCCGTCCGTCAGGCAAACGATGGCCCTCGGCCCGGTCGCGAGCGTCTTTTCCAGCGCCGAATACAGGTGCGTCTCGGGGCCGGGCCCGGGGGCGTTCAGGGCCTCGTCCATGCTCTTCGCGGCTTTGACGTCCACGGCGAACCGCTGATAGGTGATCTTCGGGAAAGCGGCCGCGGCCTCGCCTTCGTGCTCTTTCCACGTCCGCACCGCGCTCGCGAGCCGGGTCGCGCCGCGGTAATCCGCGCCCGTCATGCTCCCGGAGCGATCCACCAGCACCGCGAGGGTATCCTGCGCGGAATGATCCGGCCGGCTGCGCGCGACCCGGGCGGGATCGGCCAGGCAGAGCAACACGGCGAGCACGATCGCCGCCCGGAAAAGGGTGAGGCTCCAGCGCGCCGCGGGCGGAAGCGCGCGCAATGTCCGCCGGTACAGCCGGACGACGAATACCAGCCCCGCCGCCGCGAGAACCGCCAGGACGCACCAGGCGGCGGCCGGCGGAAGCGTGCGCAGCCAGCCCCCAAACTGCCACTCCAGAGTCTCGGTCATTTCTTCTCCGGCTCGGGCGTCACGGCGGGCGCGGGGGTCGCTTCCGGCGCGGCGGGCGGCGCGGCCGCGGCCTCGTAGTCGCGCGAGAGCTGCTCGAAGTAATCCGCCACCGCAGGACGGTACGCGGGCGGGGCGAGATCGAGGCTCTGGTCGGTGAGCCGGTATTGGCGCTGCGACGAAGCGATCTTCGAACGCAGGAGCTTGATGACGCCTTCCAGCCCCGGATTCATCTGTGTGAAGAGCTCAGGGAGTTTCTCTTTGGGCGCCACGGCTGCCGTCCGCACCGCCTCGCGCACTTCCGCGAGCTCCGGCGAGTCCGGAAGGACGGCGGCGGCATCCTGCGCCGCTTCGCTCACCTCTTGGATCAATTCCTCGCCAAATTCCTCTTTCATCCGCATCGAATCCGCCGCGCTCGTGCGGTCGGGCCCGCTGTAATCCAGCGCGCGGTCGCCGCTCTTGGGCTTGATCACGCGTCCGTGGCCCGTCTCGCCGCCATCATAGGTCGGCTGCGGCGCGGTCAGTTTGCCGAGGACCTCGGAGGGCGGGTGCGGCTTGCCGTGAGTTCCGGAGTTTTCCGCCGACTCGCTGCTGCCGCCGTCGCCGCCCGAACCCGAGCCCTGCCCCTTGCCCTTGCCTTCACCCTGGCCCTTGCCTTCGCCCTGGCCTTTGCCTTCACCCTGGCCTTTGCCTTCACCCTGACCTTTGCCTTCGCCCTGGCCCTTGCCTTCACCCTGACCTTTGCCTTCGCCCTGACCCTTGCCTTCCCCCTGGCCTTTGCCTTCACCCTGACCCTTGCCTTCGCCTTGGCCCTTGCCTTCGCCCTTGCCTTTACCTTCGCCCTGGCCGGGATTTTCTCCGGGGGCCTGGCCTTTGCCCTGACCGGGGCTGTCGCCCGGCTGGCCCCCTTTTCCGGGAGTGTCGCCGGGCTTGTTTCCTTCTCCCTGCCCAGGGCTGTCGTTAGGCTTGGCATCGCCCTTCCCGTCGCCGGGCGCCTGGCCGGGCGCGTCGCCCGGTTTCGGCTCGGTCCCCGGGGCGCCCGGCAGCTTCGGCAGGGCCGGATTGCCAGGGGGCGTTCCCGGCGCATTCAGGGCCAGGCGCTGCATGTTCAGGCGCGCGCGCTCCATCCGTTCCGCGATCCGGGCGATCTCCTCTTTCGTAAGGGGGGCCGCCGGCAGCGCCGCGCGGTCGGCCATCTGCTGGAGGCGGTTCGCGGCGTCCTCGGCGCGGTCCGTGTTGCGCGGTTCCTGCCGGAGGCGGTCCAGCGCCTTGCGCAGGTCGTTGGCCGAGAGGGCCTTTGCCACGGCGTTGAGGCTGGCGGCGGCTTTCGCCGAGCCGGTCTCCTGCTGTTTCTGCGCGGCCTGGGCCAGTTTCCCCGCGGTCTCCTTCGCCTTGTTCGCGGCGTCTTCCGCCTTCGCCTTGGCGGCGGCGTCGGACCCCTGGTCGGGCGCGCTGCGGGCTTCCTCGGCGGCGGCGTTCAACGCCTGGAGGGCGTCCGCAAGCTGATCCTTCGCGAGCTGTTCCCCGGCCTTGTCCATGGTGTCGGAGGCGAGCTGCAACTCGCGCGCGGAGGATGCCGCAGGCTCCCGCGCGGCGGGGATGTCGGTCGCGTCGAGCTGCTTCAGGGACTCGCGGGCGAGGTCCCTCCCCTGGCTGAGGTGCTTGACGACTTCGGGCACGAAGAGCTGGCCGTTCAGCAATGCGCCGACGCGCTGGCTGATCTGCGTCTGGCGTTCGGCGAGGGTGCCGTCGATCTTGTTCTTGTCCGGCGGCGCGCCGGGGGCAGGCGTCGGGAGCGCCGCGGCATCGGGCTTCGCGAGATCGTCCGCGAGGCGCTGCTGTTCCTTCGCAAGGAGCTCGAGCTCGCCGGCCAGCGTCTTGAAACGCTGCTTCAATTCGAGCTGCTTCTTGTCCTTGAACGGATCGCTGACGTTTTTCGGCCCCGGCAGGGCGGAGCCGTCCTTCGAAACGACCTTATAGAAGAATTTCTCCACCTCGGTGATGAGCCCGAGCGCCTTTCCCTGCGGGTAAACAGCGGGCTGGTTCTGCTGGGCGTGGATCTTGGTCGAGGCGTCGGCCATGGGCGGTTTGGCCTGGATGAGGAGATCGACGATCTCGGCGGGGATGCCGAGCTCGATGAGCCGCTGGACGACTTCCCCCGTCTTTTCGTGGAGGGTGCCCTGCTGGTCGGCGACGAGGGTGTTCTCCTTCTTCCACTCGGGGTCGTCCTTCGAGATGTCGGCATGCGCGAGCAGGAAGTTTTCCTTGATCAACCGGAGCTGCGCGGCCTTGAGCGGCGTGATGAGGTCGAGCGCTTCCCGCCCCTTGCCGCCGGGCATCTCGCGCACGTCGTCGCGAAACGGCCGTATCTGTACGAACTGCACCGGCGAAGCGGTGTCCGGGAGCTTGCGCGAGTCGATCCGCTGCGCGCGCAGGTGATACGACACCATGTCGTATGGGTGGACGTCGAGCTGGTCGAGATAGAGCGAGACCTGGATGGCGTGCCGGCCCGCGGTTTTCAGTTCCGGAAGCGGCACGGGGACGCTCTGGCGCGGCTCGCCGTTCACCTCCATGTCGAGCACGAGATCGCGCAGGCCGCTGGTGGAATCCGCCACGGCCTCCAGCGGCACCTCCTCGATGGCCGCGGCTTTGCTCTCGGGCCCCGGCGATTTCCATTTGATGGACGCCTTCGGGATGGCCGGAGGCGCGGGCGTCGGCTTCGCCACGACTGCGACCGGTTTGGCCGCCGTGCGGGCCCAGGGGCGCGTCCAGCTCAGGAGCGCGGCGAAATGGAGGAGCGCGAGCGCCAGCACAAGGCCGACCAGCAGGAGGAGCGGCCCGGTGCGCGAGCCGATGGGCGCCTCGTCGAGGAACGTGGCGGTCTCCTCGCGCTGGGCGCGCGCCAGGGGGCCGGTGTCCTCGCGCAGCGCGGCGGCGGTCTCGAGCCGGTTCTTGGCGGCGAGCCGCTCGTCGAGCTTCCGCGCGCTATGGAGGATGGTCTTGCGCCGCAGGATCGCCGTGACAAGCGCGGCGGCGAGCGTGAGCGCCATGCCCGCGGGCCACCAACGCCCGAGGCTCTCCCATTTCTCGACACGCTCCCAGGAAGGGTGCAGACGCCAGTCGAGCGCGAGCGTGGCGGCGAACCCGGCGGCGGCGATGCCGAGCGGCCACGCGAAGCGCATCCAGCGGTTGTGTTGGCGCAAGAGGTAGTCGGCGGAGGCTTGATTCATTGTTACATCGCGGTTCGGTTTGCGAGGCTGAGTTCGGCGAGGATGGCGATGCCGCAGAAGGCCAGCACCCACCACCACATGCGCTGCTGGTTTTCGGCCGCCTCGTCGCTCATGCGGGGCAGCGCGGACGCCTCCACCCGCGCGGCGGGGCCGGCGGTCTCCAACGCGGCGAGACGCGCCGGGTCGGGCCAGGGCGTGAGGTCGGACTCCTCCGGCTGGATGTTCACGGCGAAGACCTTGCGGGCGGCCCCGGAGGCAAATTCAAAGAGGCCCGGCGCCTCGGGGCGGACGGCTCCGTTCACCTCGCGCACGGGCTGCGGCGCGGGCCCCTCCAGCAACCGCCATTTCCCGGGGCCCGGCAGGGGGATGGAGTCGCCCACGCGCCAGTCGTTGCGCGCGGCGCTGAAAGCTCCGAGCCACCGGGCGGCCTGGTGCACGAACGGCACAAAGGAGGCGCGCGCGCCCCAGTCGGTCGTGTCGCGGCTGAAAGCGAAGCCCGAGAGCAGCACCCGCCGCCCCTGCCCGCTCCACTCGGCCAGCGCCGCCTTCCCGTCGGGCCAGTCGGCCAGCGGCGCGAGGGCGTCGCCGGAAAGGTCGAACCCGCGGTAGAACTCCACCCCGAGCAGCGGCAGCAGGCTCTGCCCCGCGAACGCCGCCAGGATCGGGTGTTCCGGGTCCCAGTCGCGCAGATGCATCGCGTCGTCCGCGGAGGCTCGCTCCGCCACACCGATGCCGCGCTTCTTGAGCCACGCGGTCTGTTCGGCGGAGCCGTCGGCGAAAATCCAGAGCGGGCCGCCTCCGTCCACGAATTTGTCCAGGCGGTCAACTACCGGCGCGGTGAACGTGGCCGGACTGCGAACGATGACCACCGACGCCGTCGGCCACGCCTTGTCCGGCAGCGGCGAGACTTTCATACCGCCGCCCTCGAAGTTTTTCGTGGCGAGCAGCGCATGCGCGAGAAAATCCGCGCCCGTGACGGTATCCAGCAGCACCTCGCCGGTCGCCGCGGACTTCGCGGGGAGGAGCGCCCACGCGGTATCGTCCGCGGGGAGGTCATCCCCATCCAGCGAGACGCTGATGCCGTCCGCCCCGGCCGGCCAGGCGAAGGGGAGCTCGACCTGGTTGTCGCCGGCGCTCAGGGTCACCTGTTTCTCGAGCAGGACCCGCTTGCCCGCGACCACCGAGAGCTTCCGCTTGTCCTGCTCGGGCGCGAAGAGCCGCACCGTGGCGACGACCCCTTCGTGCGGGGCCGCGCCGGCCTGGAGCGCGACGATGGCCGCCTGGCGTTTCGGCGCGGGCGGGATTTCCGGGAGGCGTATCTTCACCCCGGCGGGCAGCGCGTTGTCCATCGCGGCCCCGAGCCAGCCCGCGCGCTGTTCGTCGGCCATCCAGATGAGCGTCTTGTTGACCGAAGGACTGCCCGCCAGGGCCTCCCCGGCGACGCGGAGGGCCGGAGCGTAGCGGGTCTTCTCAAAGCCGGGCGCGGCCTCGCGCAGTGCGGCGCGGACGCGGGCGAGATCGTCCGTCATCGGTACGAGCCAGGTCGGCGACGGCTCGTTCAGGAGCAGAGCGGCCTGGGCGCCCGACCCGAGCTCGTCGAGCTGCCGGAGCGCCCACTGGCGCTGCTGCTCCCACCGGCCCGCAGCCTGCATGCTCATGGAATTGTCGATGGCGACGACCATGACCTGGCGGTTCTTGTCCGCGAGATTGCTCCAGAACGGGCGGGCGAACGCGGCCGCGAGCAGGGCGATGACGAGGCAGCGCAGAAGCAGCGTGAGCCAGCGCCGGAGCCGGTGCCTGCGCGTGTCGCGGATGGCCGACTCCCCGAGGAACCGGAGCGAGGGGAACCGGACGACGGTCTTCGGCTTGCTGCGTAAAAAATGGAGCAGGATGGGGAGGCCCACGACGGCGCTGCCGGCGAAGAAACCGGGGAAGAGCCAGTTCACAGCTTGTCCTTCCGCTCGTGCAGGTAGCGGGTGAGAGCGGAAAGCGGACTGGCATCCGTCCGCAGCCGGACCAGCTCTCCGCCGGCGCCGTGAAAGAGATCATCGAGATCGCCGCAAAATTTCGTGAACCGCTCGATATACCCCTTTCGCACGGAAGGGGCATCCAGCTTCAAACGCGCGCCGGTTTCGACGTCGGTGAACGAGCCGGCCTCGTCGATGTCGAAGTCGATCTCGACCGGGTCGAGCACGTGCAGCCCTATGGGCTCGTGGTGATCGTACCGGAGGCGGCGCAGGGCGGCCTCGAGCGCCGGGAGATCCTCGTAAAAATCGCTCGCGATGACGATCATCGACCGCCGGGGGACGACTTCGGCGAGGTCGGTCAGCGCCTTGGCCAGCGAGGTCTCCCCGCTCGGGACGACCGTTTCCAGCTTGCCGACGAACGAGCGCCAGTGCGGCACCGAGGAACGCGCGCGCATGAACTCCGCCAGCTCCGTGCCGACGATGCCTAGCCCGAACGCGTCCCCCTGGCGCTGCGCGAGGAGCGCCAGCGCCGCGAGCGCGATGCGGGCAAACTCGATCTTCCGCAGCAAACCGGGCTGCGACTGGAAATCCATGGAAGCGCTCGAGTCGAGCACGACGAAGATGCGGAGCTGGGTTTCCTCCTCGTACTGTTTGACGTGGAGGCGCTCCGTCCTGCCGTAGAGCCGCCAGTCCACCCGGCGCAGGTCGTCGCCCGGCTGGTAATCGCGGTACTCCGCGAACTCGACGGAGGAGCCCTTGCGCGGGCTGCGATGGCGGCCGCTCAAAAAACTCTCGGCCATGTAGCGGGCCTGAAGATTCAACGAAGGCAGCTCCGCCAGGAGCTTCATGTCGAGCGGCGGCAGGGCGTTGGCGGCGGCGGCGGGCTCCGTGGACCGCACGACCCGGGCCGGCATGGCCGGGAACCCCTGCGCCCCGGGCGTTCGCCGGGGAAGGGGCGGCGGCCTTTTCGGAGGTGGCGGCCCGGTGAACATCTCAGACCTTCTGGATGAGCCGGTCGATGATCATGTCCACCGTCTGGCCGTCGGCCTCCGCCCGGTAATTGGTGATGAGCCGGTGGCGCAGGACGAGCTTCGAAGCGCGCTGGATGTCTTCCTTCGCGACGTTGAAACGCCCGTCCAGGACGGCAAACGCCTTGCCCGCGAGGGCGAGGTACTGGGACGCGCGCGGGCCCGCGCCCCACTGCACGTAGCGCTTCACGAAGTCCGGCGCTGCGGCCCCGTTCGGGCGCGTGGATTGCACGAGGGAGACGGCGAAATCCGCGACGGATTGCGGGACGGGCACCTGCCGCACGATGCGCTGCAGGGCGAGCATCTCCTGGCCGGTCCAGATTTTCTGCAGCGGCTTCCCGGCGTCGGTGGTGGTCTCGAGGAGGATGCGGACTTCCTCGGCGTGGGAGGGGTAGTCCACCCGCAGGTTGAACATGAACCGGTCGAGCTGGGCCTCGGGCAGCGGGTACGTGCCTTCCTGCTCGATGGGGTTCTGCGTCGCGAGGACAAAGAAGGGCGAAGGGAGATCGTGGCTGGTGCCCGCGACGGTGACGCGGTGCTCCTGCATCGCTTCGAGCAGGGCGGCCTGCGTCTTCGGCGGGGTGCGGTTGATCTCATCGGCCAGGAGCAGGCTGGCGAAGATGGGCCCCTGGATGAAACGGAACTGGCGCCGGCCCTCCGCGGCGTCCTCGATGATCTCGGTGCCGGTGATGTCGCTCGGCATGAGGTCGGGGGTGAACTGGATGCGCTGGAACGGGAGATCGAGTATCTCCGCGAGGCTGCGGACGAGGAGGGTCTTTGCCAGGCCGGGCACGCCGATCATGAGGACGTGCCCCTGCACCGCGAGGGCGACGAAGAGATCGCGGATGACCTCCTCCTGGCCGATGATGCGTTTGCCGAGCTCGGCCGCGAGCTGGCGGTAACGGGCCGGCACCGCGCGGAGCAGCTCGACATCCCCCTCCGCGGCGGCGGGCGGGGCGGCAACGGCAGGGACAGAGGCTGCGGGGATGGGATCGGCGGTGGGCATGTGGCTCATAGGTTCCTTCAGTGGGCGAGCGCGGCATTCCAGCCGCGGAGGGCGCGGCGGAGCGAGGCGTAGTCGGCGGAGGGGACGAGCGGGGTGGAGATTTCCAGCCGCGCGGTGCGGAGGACGGTGTGCTCGTCCACCCGCTGCCAGGCGACGCTCATCTTCTCGCCGCCCGCGTCGGATTCCATGGGCTCCGGGAGTTTCTCGGGCGCCTGCGCGGCGTAACGGAGCCGCAAGGTCTGGGTAAGGGTGAGCGGCTGCCCGTCGTTCAACCGCAGCGGGCGGTCGCGCTCCGGCGCGCTGAGCGCGGGCGCCTCGATGCGGGGCCACTCGCCCGCGGGCGCGGCGACATCCGCCCGCACCTCGACCCCGTTCCGCAACTCGCCGACGTTGCTCACCGTTCCCTGGGCGAAATCGCCGCCGGACCAGAGGCCGCCGAGCATCCGGTAAATCTGGTCGTTGCGCTGCATCGGGGTCAGCTCGCGGAAGGCGCGGCGCATCATGTCATCGGCCAGGCCCGAAGTGTGGCGGTGGAAGGTGCCTTTCCACGAAGCGTCGGCGTCCTGCTGCAACTCCCATTCGTCGTGGATTTCCGAAACGCCCCCGCCCTTCTCGACGACGGTCTTGAATTCCGCCTTGTCCTTGCCGAAGACGAGCCCGGCCTGCCCGAAGTCGCCGGGGGGCAGGAAACCGAACGGAGTGACGCTGTCGGTGGAATCCAGCCACAGGTCGTCCGGCTGGCCCGCTTCGGGCGCGCGGGGCACGAAGGCGATGGCGTGATTGAACTGCCAGCTCGGGAAATTGACGTCGGTGTATGCGCCGCGGCTCAGGAGGACGAAGTTGGAAGCGATGCCCTGGCTGCGCAGGAGCGCGACGAGCAGGTTCGCCTTGTCCTTGCAATCCCCATACCGGTTCGAGAGCACCTCCGCCGGGGTGCGCGGCCGGAACCCCTGGACGCCGATCTCGATGGCGATATACCGCAGCGCCGAGACGAACTCGAAGTCGCGCCGGATTTTTTCGGTCCGCGTTTTCGCGCCGTCCGCGAGCTGGGCGGCCATGGCGGTGACGGTGGGATCGACCGCATCCGACCCTTCCGCGAGGCGGCGGTACCAGGCGGCAAATTCATCCCACGACGGGAGCGAGCTGATCGACGCATACGCGGCCCACTGCTGCCACGGCGGGTCGCCCGGGAGCGACTCCATGGCCGGGAGCGCGCCGAGCTGCCAGCGCAGGACGCGCCGGCCGTCCTCGACGGATTCCGCGGCTTTCGCGGGGACGTTGTTCAACGCGACATGATACACCGGCTTCTCCGGCACGCGGATTTCCAGCGCGGTCTTGAGCACGGGGACGCTGCGCTGCACCTGGAGCTCCTCCGAGACGTGCGGCAGGGTGGCGTTCAGGATCTGGCGCGTGTCGAACCCCATCTCGACGACGCAACCGGCCTTGGCGTTCGGCACATAGACCATCGCCGCCGCGCCACAGCCCGCCTCGGGGTCGGTGCATGCGACGAGCTTCGCTGGGTTGAACGCCGTGGACGAGCCGTCCGGCTGGATGACCCGGGCCAGTTCGAGCCGGGTGGTGATGGCCGGCGGCGACTGGGGAAAGAACTGGTTCGCCCAGTCGGCGACGCCTTCGTCCCGCACGATATAGACGCGCCAATACGTCTGCCGGTCGGTGGCGCGATCCTCCTGGACGGTGAAGCCGAGGCGCTGTTCCAGCACAAGAGCCGCGTGGCCGCCGGGGTTCGGCGCGGCGTGCGCTTCGGCGATGATCTTCCGGGTCTCGGCGGTCGCAGGTTGCTGTTCCCATTCCTTGGCCTGTTTCTGCGTGTGAACCTCGACATCGGAGGCGGCCGGCAGCGGCCCGGGCGGGCCGGCATCCGCCCCGGCCGTCTCCGGCTCCGCGGGCATGCTGACGCCAAACGGTGGCTCAAGGATCTGGCCCGTGACGGGGTCCGCCATGCGCGCGTGCTCGGATTGCGCGAGGTTCGAGGTCTTGTAGGTGTCCTCGACGAGCTGCGAGGCGCGCGCCGCGATCCGCGCGAAGGAGGCCTTTGGGTTCTCGGAGAACGCATTTATCCAGGAAGCGGGGTAGCGCGGCTGATCCTCCTCGCCCTCGCCTTTCGTGGCGGAGAGCACCGTGCGGCGCGAGTTTTGAAGGACGGGCAGGAACTCGGCGCTCTCGTTGGCGCCGATGAAGACGTATTGGCTGCCGGGAATCGCATCCAGCGCCGTTTTCAAGTCGGTCGCGGTGAGCCGGGGCCCGCTGACCTGGAACGCGGGCACACCGCCCTGCGATTTTCCGGAATGTCCGTATAGGACGAGCCAGAACTCCCCAGGGGAGCCTTGGGCGGCGCTCTTCAACGCATCGAGCACCATCTCGCGCGTGACGTGGCCGTTCAGGATCTCGACGCCGTCCGCGGGCAGACCGCGTTCGAGCAGGAGCCGCTTCGTCTCTCCGGCGAGCCGGGTGAATTCCTCCTCGTTCTCGGACGACCCGGCGATGCCGGTGACGATGACCGCACTCGGCGCCGCGGAAGCAGGCCATTGAGCCGCCACCAGAGCCGCCAAAAGAAAACCAGCAAGACGCGTCATGTTCATAGGGTCCTCCAACACTTTCCGCCCGGCCTTTTCTATAGTAACAGTAAGGCTGTAGGAAGGGTTTTTTAATTATATCTTTATTAGCCGCTAATAGCTTTAGAAAGTGTCTTTCAGCCGGGTTCGAAGGACGATGCCTGCGGATAGCCGCATTAGTATTTGCGGGTGTTTTGGCGATGGCCCCGCAAGCCCCGGCGTCGGACGGGCGCATGGCAGCCGCGAACAACGCATTCGCGATCGATCTCTACGGGGAACTCGGGGCTGGCAACGTATTCTTTTCACCAAACAGCATCGAGTTGGCGCTGGCGATGGCCTTCTCCGGCGCCAGGGGAGCCACGGCGGACGAGATGGCGAAGGTGCTGCACTTCACCGCTCCGGAGGACGCCGGGAGCCTCGGCGCGTTCGCGGCGGCGCTGAATGCTCCAACCGCCCCCGATGGCAAGCCGCGCGGCTACGTCTTGTCGGAGGCAAACGCGCTCTGGGTGCAGAAGGGGCAGGCGATCCTTCAGCAGTATCTCGATTTGCTCCGGGAGCGCTTCGGAGCCCCGCCGCGGGAGGTCGATTTCGCGAACGACCCGGCCGGCGCGACGCGGGCGATCAACACCTGGGTGGCGCGCAACACGAACGACAAAATAAAGGAGCTGATGCGTGCCGGCGATGTGACGCGCGAGACGCGGCTCGTGCTCACCAATGCCATCTACTTCAAGGGCACATGGGCCGCCCCCTTCGCGGAAATCCAAACACGCCCGGAGGCGTTCCGCACCGCCGCCGGGCAGGAGGAAAAGCCTCCGATGATGCACCGCACCGGAGACTACGCTATTTTTGAGAATGGCGATCTCCAGGCGTTGAAGCTCCCCTACTCGGGCGGAGAGCTCTCCATGGTCGTGCTGCTCCCGCGCCGGCCCGAGGGTCTGCCCGCGCTCGACAAATCCCTCACGGCCGCGAGCCTCGACGCCTGGATAGGCGGAGCCGCGCGTGAGAAGGTGCAGGTGACGCTGCCGAAATTCACCGTCGAAGGCAGGTTCCTGCTCGCCGACCCTCTAAGTACCTCGGGATGGCCGCCGCGTTCGGCTCCGGAGCCGATTTCTCCGGCATCACGGGCCGCAAGGATCTCTCGATCTCGGAAGTCATCCACCAGGCCTTCGTCGCCGTGGACGAGGAGGGCGCCGAAGCCGCCGCGGCGACCGCGGTGGGCATCCGGGCGACCGCGATGGTCCGCCAGGCGCCCCCGGCGATCTTCCGTGCCGATCATCCCTTCCTGTTCCTCATCCGCCACGAGGCCTCGGGCGCGATCCTCTTCATGGGAAGGCTGAACTCGACGGGCGCCGCCCGGCCCGATACAACACATCCATGAAAACCCTGATCGCCCTGGTGGCACTCGCCGTCTGCTCCACCGTCGCCGCGCGCGCCGCCGATTCGCTCTACGACATCCCGCTGAAAACGATCGACGGGCAGGCGACATCGCTAAAGGCCTTTGAAGGGAAGGTGCTCCTCATCGTCAACGTCGCCTCGAAGTGCGGGTTCACGCCCCAATACACGGGGCTGGAAGCGCTCTACCAGAAATACGCGGCCCAGGGATTCGTGATCCTCGGGTTCCCCTGCAACCAGTTTGGCAGGCAGGAGCCGGGGACTCCGGAGGAGATCGAGCTCTTCTGCAAATCCAAATATAGCGTCACCTTCCCGCTCTTCGAGAAGCTGGATGTCAACGGCGCGAACCGGCAGCCGCTGTATGGGATGCTCGCCGGGAAAGATTCGCCGGTCGCAGGCGACATCAAATGGAACTTCACGAAGTTCCTCATCTCGCGGGACGGGAAAATCCTGAAGCGCTTCGATTCCAGGGTGAAGCCGGATTCAGCGGATTTGACGCAGGCGGTGGAGACGGCGCTTGCGGTGAAGTAGGTTGCTTCCGAGGGGAGAACAAAATAGCGCCAATGGGTCTAGGAGTTGGCGGCGTTCACAAACGCTTCGATCTGCTGCTTCGTCTGGCCGGCCTGTTTCAGTGTGGAGCGGACATAAGCCTCATCGAGGTGATTGCGGCGGGGAACGTGAATGATATGTGTCCCTCCTTCGAGCCGGTATCGTTCCTGGTAGTGGAGTTGCTCCTTGAAGCGGTAGCCTATCTCCTTGAGCTTATTAACAAAGTGCCGCTTCGAGATCACGCTGCCCCATTCCCTTTACTTCAAACGGAACATCAAACCGAACGTTCGCTCCCTTCCTGCGCTCACTGGTTTCCTGTTTAGTCCACCCGTTTGAGCGAAGAAATTTGTCCAAGTCGCCGCTTTTGAAAAGGTCACGAAAAGTGCTGTCAAGAGCCTCGTTCATGATCTCGATGAGTTCCTCAAAGCGGTCGGCCTGCACCGTCTGCTGGATGGCGTCACAAATCGCTACATACACGCCGTTCTTGGATCGGCCCCATCTCCACAAAAACTTTCCGTCAATGTGTACGGTTTCTTTCATGGTTACCAATCCTATGGCATGCCCAAGGCAGGGTCAATGCCTGCCTTGCCCTGCAAACCCGGCGAGTCGCCCTCTTACGAAGGTCCTTATCGCCCGACCTAATCAGAGCATCTGCTCGATGAAGGCGGCGCCGTCGAAGGGGGCGAACTGGTCGAGCTTCTCGCCGGTGCCGATGAAACGGGTGGGGACGCCGAGCTCGTTCTGGATGGCGATGACGACGCCGCCTTTGCCGCTCCCGTCCAGCTTGGTGACGATGACGCCCGTGAGTCCGACGGCCTGGTGGAACTCGCGCGCTTGCACCAGCGCGTTGCCGCCCGTGGTGGCGTCAACGACCAGGAGGGATTCCTGCGGGGCCTCGGGGTCGTGCTTTTGCAGGCTCCGTTTTATTTTCTCGAGCTCGCCCATGAGGTTGCTCTTCGTGTGGAGCCGGCCCGCGGTGTCGCAAAGCAGGAACTCGACGTTCTTGCGGTCGGCGGCGACATACGCGTCGTAACAGAGCGCGGCGGGGTCGGCGTTATACTGGCCGCGGATCATCTCGACCCCGACCCGTTCCGCCCAGATACCGAGTTGCTCGATGGCCGCTGCGCGGAAGGTATCGCGCCGCGGCGAGCATGACCGAGTGCCGGTTCGACTTCAGGTAATAGGCCAGCTTCGCGGTGGAAGTCGTCTTGCCGGTGCCGTTGACGCCGACGATGAGGATCGCCTTCGGCTTGGCCGCCAGCGGGCGCAGGAGGGGGTTGTCCAGCGGCAGCACGCGGGCGATCTCGGCCCGGGTGACTTCGACCACGTCGGCAGCGCTGATCTTCTCGCGGGTGCGCAGGGAGGCGATGATCTTGAGGGTCATCGGCACGCCCAGGTCGGAGCGGATGAGCGCTTCCTCCAGTTCATCCCAGTCCACGGGCTTGCCCGCGAACTTCGCCAGGAGCGACTTAAAGAACCCGATGGCCATGGACGCTACTGGGACGCCACGGTACGCGCGGGCCGGTCCAGCTCGGCCCGGACGCGATCCAGTATGCCGTTGACGAAGCGCCCGGAATCCTCGGAGCCGAAGCGTTTGGCGACCTCGATGGCTTCGTTGATGGAGACCACCGGCGGGATCTCCCGGCAAAAGAGCATCTCGTAGATCGCGATGCGCAGGATGTTCCGGTCCACAGTGGCGATGCGGCCCAGCTCATAATTCGCCGCGTATTTCTTGATCCGCTCGTCGATGGCCTCGCGATTCTCGATCACGCCCTGGACGAGGCCGCTGCAGAAATCGCGCGTCCCTTTGCTCGCGGGCACCATGGCCCAGAACCCGTCCAGCGAGACGGGTTTCTCTTCCGGGTTGAGATCCCGCTGGAAGAGGAACTGGACGGCGGCCTCGCGGCCCTCGCGGCGCTTACCCATGGTTGATCCTCGCGCCCATGGAAACCCTAGGCTTTCCTCATCTCCTGCAGGACGTGGCTTATCCCGAGAGCGGCGCGGGCGGCCTCGACCCCGCGGTTGAGGTCGGGCTCGAGGCAGCGCGCCCTGGCCTGGCCTTCGTCGGCGACAAGCAGCACCTCGTTGATGATCGGCACCTTGTAATGCAGCGCCAGCCGTTGCAGCGCATCGGTCACGACTTGCGCGATGAGGCCCGCGTGGCCCGTCTCGCCCTGGATGATGACGCCGAGGGCGATGATGGCGTCCACGTCTCCGCGCGCGGCGATCTCCTGCACGACGAGCGGTATCTCAAACGAGCCCGGCACGTCGTATTGCGTGATGGTGGCTCCGGGCGAGATGAGGGTCATCTCGCTCTTGACGTTCTCGACGAGCCCCTGGACGTACTCGTAATTATACTGGCTGGCGACGATCGTGAACGACCGGCGCTGCATCACCTGGCGCGGACGGGTTGGGAACAGGGTCGACATCGTCCCGCACAGTAAGGACGGAGGCGCGGCGAACGCAACAGTTTTGCAAACGCCCGCCCCGGCCGGCCCCGCTCACCGCGTGACCGCGACGGCTTCCCCGTCGTAAACGACTTTCTTCCCGCCCGCGGTCTCCCCGAAGCCGGCGCCGTGGCCCGCATCGACAAAGACGACGTTGAAGGTGCGCTGTTTCGTCATGCCGGGGAAATCCCCCTTGCGAGCGCCGAGGCTCAGGGTTCCGGTGGCTTCGTTCCACGTGATGGGAATCTCTGCGTGGGCACCCTTCTCATAGTCGTAGTTGTCGCCCTCGTCCTCGTAGAGGGTGAATGCGCCATCCGCCCCGGGATAGATGCGAAGCTCGATGGGCGCGCCCGGTTTTTCACCGGCGTATTGCACCACCGGCCCCAATGGCACGATGGAGCCCCCGCGGACGAAGAGCGGGATGCGGGCCAGGGGCGCCGCGGCGTCGATCTCCCTGCCGCCTTCCTCTTTCGCGCCGGTCCAGAAATCGGTCCACGCCGCGCCTTGGGGCAGGTACACCTTGCGGCTCGTCAATTTCGGACCAGTCACGGGACTCACCAGGAACGCCGGCCCGAACATGTATTCGTCGAAGACCGCGCCGGCCTTCGCGTCCGTCCGGAAATCGAGCGGCAGGGCGCGCATGAGGGTCGAGCCCGCATGGGTCACCCGCCACGCCTGCGAATAGGTGTAAGGGAGCATCCGGTGGCGGAACTCGTCGTAGGCGAGCAGGTCCTTCTGCGTCTCCGGCATCCATTTCCACATCTCGGTCTCCGTGCCTCCGCCGTGGACGCGCAGGATGGGGCAGAAGGTGCTGAACTGGTACCAGCGCGTCAGGAGCTCATTGAAGTCCGCCGAAGCATATTGGCCGCGAGGCCGGAAGAACCCGGCGCAATCGGTCGTCCAGTACGGCAGCCCGGTCATGCAATAGTTCAGCCCCGCGGGCACCTGCCGCCGGAAGGAATCCCACGTGCCGGCGATGTCTCCCGACCATACGGCCGCCCCGTACCGCTGTTGCCCGGGGTAAGCCGAGCGCGAGAGGATGACCACGCGCTTGGAGGGATTCGCCGCGCGCTGCCCCTCGTAAACCCCCTCATTATGAAACAGCGGGTAAACGTTCTGGTAGCGGTCGCCCGAGCCGAGGTGAAGGTGGGAGCCTTGCATATTCTTGCCCGAGTCGTCCATGGGCTCGTCGGAGTCCTGCCACCAGGCATCGACGCCGAGGTCGAAAAACGCCTTTTGAAGGTACTGCCAGCGCAGGGCCCGCGCGGCGGGGTTCGTGGGGTCGTAGAGCGTCCCCGCGATCAACCCACCGCTCTTCTGCAGCGCATCGTGGAGTTCCCCTGCCGGGTTCGGCCAGACGGAGAGCATGAACTTGCAGTTCATCCGGTGGAGTTCGTCGAGCATCGCCTTCGGGTCGGGATAGTCCTTCTCCTCCCACGCCGCGGCGCCCCAGCCGTGGCTACCCCAGTAGCGCCAGTCCTGCACGACCATATCCACAGGTATCTGCCGCCGCCGGAACTCGGCGATGGTGTCGAGGATCTGCTTCTGGCTGCTGTAACGTTCCCGGCACTGCCAGAAGCCATAGGCCCACTCCGGGAAGAGCGGCGCCGCCCCGGTGGCCTCGCGGTAGCCGGCGATGACATCCTCCAGGTCCGGGCCGTAGAAGAACCAGTAGTCCACCCCGTCGCCCACCGCGGAACGGAACGTCGAATGGCCCGGGTCCCACGGCGCGGCGAACAACCGCGCGTTCCCGCCGCCCCCATGCACCGCGACCTTCACCGTCGCGTGGGCGGGTAGCTCGAGGATGCCGGAGACGCTGCCCGGCAGCCAGAAATTCACGAGATCGATGAGCGGCTTGTCGTCCACGAAGATGCCGATCTCGGTGCTGTGATTCCCGTTCGTCGCAAGGAAGACGTACTTGCCCGCTTCGCCCGTGGTGAACGCGCCCGTCCGCACCGCGCGCCTGTCTTCCCTCTTCCGGGCCGCATGCGCGGGACTGGCCGCCGGGCTCGGGCCCGGCGCAGGACTGGGGGTGGGGGCCGGGGCGTCGGCGAGCGGTATCTCCGCGTCCACCGGGTTGAAGTCGGTCGCCGAAGCATTGTCCCAGAGCACCCCGTAGCCTTCGTTGGAGAGGAGCATGGGCGCGGCGATCTCGGAGTTCTGCTGCTGCATCTGCAACGGCTTACCGCGCCAGTCCCAATATCCATCCTGGAACTGGCCCAGGCCGTAGAGCGCCTCATCGGGCGCGCACCCGTAGGTCTGCTGCACCGTCCAGGTCTGCTCTTTATTGACCGTGGCGGGCGTGAACTTGCGGCCTTGTTCGGCCAGGATCGGCCGCCCCCCGGCGTCGAGGAAGGAGACGGCGCCGGTGCCGCGGTCGATCCGCGCCCTGAGTTTCGCCGTGGAGAGGACGATCGCATCCGCCTCTGTCGTCTCCAGTTTGAAAGGCAGGGCGTCCCAATGCTTGTCCACCACGAGACTCGGCTTCAACGGCGGCGCGCCCGCGGGCTGGGCCGTGACGTGGAATACCCTTTCCGCACAGACCTCCACCTGCACGGTTCCGCCGTCGGCAAGGCGGAGACGGACGCCGTTTGCGAGACGGTCGAGGCCCGGCCCACCCGCCGTTTGCGCGCGCAAGGCGGCCGCCGCAAGGAGCATCGAGACAAGGAAAGAAGCGGTTCTGTTCATAAGGGCTGCAAGGGGCAGGGTTGCGTCGGGAGCCCCTAGAGCAGGTGGCCCATCTTCACCCGCTTGGTTTCAAGGTATTTTTCGTTGTGCGGGTTTGGCGGGAACTTGATCGGGACGACTTCCACCAATTCGAGGCCGTACCCTTCGAGCCCCACGACTTTCTTCGGGTTGTTCGTCAGAAAGCGCATCCGGCGCACGCCGAGATCGACCAGGATCTGCGCGCCGATGCCGTAGTCGCGCAGCTCCATGGGGAAGCCGAGCTTTTCGTTTGCCTCGACGGTATCCAGACCTTCCTCCTGCAGTTTGTAGGCGTGGATCTTCGCGGAGAGGCCGATGCCGCGCCCCTCCTGCCGCATGTAAACGAGCACGCCGCTCCCTGCCTCCTCGATCTGCTGGAGCGCCGCGTGGAGCTGGTTCCCGCAGTCGCATCGCATCGAGCCGAACACATCTCCCGTGAGGCATTCGCTGTGAACGCGCACCAGCGTCACGCTGTCCTTGCTTATCCTGCCTTTGACGAGCGCGAGGTGGTGGACGTTATCGACGAGCGAGCGATACATATGCAGCTCGAAGTCCCCGTAGGCCGTCGGCAGATTCACCACCTGCTCCGAAACGATGAGCCGCTCCCGCAGCCGCCTGTAAGCGATCAAATCCTGGATCGTGCAGATTTTCAGCCCGTGCTTTTTCTTGAATTCCATCAACTCCGGCAGCCGCGCCATCTCGACGTCGTGGAGGATCTCGCACACCACGCCCGCCGGCGCGAGCCCCGCCAGCCGCGCGAGGTCGATCGATGCCTCCGTGTGCCCGGCCCGGCGCAGCACCCCGCCCGCCTTCGACTGGAGCGGAAAGACGTGGCCGGGCTGCGCGAGGTCGCCTGGCGTCGCATCCGGGTCCACGAGGACTCGGATGGTCTTCGCCCGATCCGAAGCGCTGATGCCCGTGGTGACGCCGTGCGCGGCATCCACCGACACCGTGAAATCCGTCTTCTGGCTCTCCCGGTTGTTCAGCACCATCCTCTGCAGGCCCAGCTCCGCCGCACGTTTCTCGGTAATGGGCGCGCAGATGAGCCCGCGCCCGTACGTCGCCATGAAGTTCACCGCCTCGGGCGTGATCTTCTCCGCGGCCATGACCAGATCCCCTCATTCTCGCGGTCGGCGTCGTCGGTGACGACCACCATTCGGCCCGCGCGGATTTCTTCGATTGCCTCTTCGATGCTGTCGAATTCAGGCGTCATTCCCCACGAATATGGTGCATGCCGGCGGAAATGGATAGAGTTAATGAATGACGCCGCCCAAACGGGCATTATAGTGCTTCCCATGAAGGAGAAGTCGGTATTCGTAGCGGGCCACCGCGGCCTCGTCGGAGGCGCGATCGTCCGCGACCTGCGGGCCAGCGGTTACGAGAATATCCTCACCCGCACCCGGACCGAACTCGACCTCACGGAGGCCGGACCGGTGGCCCGTTTCTTCGAAAAGGAGCGTCCTCAGCTCGTCGTCGTCGCCTCCGCGCGCGTCGGAGGCATCAAGGCCAACAACGACTACCCCGTGGAGTTCCTGCTGGATAACCTCAAAATCCAGAACAACGTCATCGAGTCCGCCTACCGTTCCGGCGTCGAGAAACTGCTGTTCCTCGGCAGCTCGTGCATCTACCCGAAGTTCGCCTCGCAGCCCATCACCGAGGATGCGCTCATGACAGGCCCGCTCGAGCCGACGAACGACGCCTACGCCATCGCCAAGATCGCGGGCATCCGCCTCTGCCAGGCGTACGCCGCCGAGTACGGCAAAGTCTTCATCAGCGCCATGCCCACGAACCTGTACGGCCCCGGCGACAATTTCGACCTGAAGAGCTCCCACGTCCTCTCGGCGCTCCTTCGGAAAATCCACGAGGCCGCCCAGAACCGCGCCGGGCAGGTTGAGGTATGGGGCACCGGCGCGCCCCGGCGCGAGTTCCTCTACGTGGACGACATGGCCTCCGCGTGCCGGTTCCTGCTGGAGAATTACGAGTCGCCGGGCATCATCAACGTCGGCTGCGGGGAGGATGTCACCATCCGCGAGCTGGCCGAGCTGATCTGCGAAGTGGCCGGCTTCAAGGGGGAACTGACCTTCGACACCAGCAAGCCCGACGGCACCCCGCGCAAGCTCCTCTCCATCGACAAACTGAAGGCGCTCGGCTGGGCGCCGCAGGTCTCCCTGCGCGACGGCATCGACAAAACCTACGGCTGGTATCTGGAGCACATCATCGCCAAGGGCGAGGCGCCGTAACGCCCGTCGCCGCCGGCTGGGGAATGTCGTTTGACGCCGTGCATTTCCCCGACGATACTCCCCACCCCGAATTTGCCATGGATAGAATTAGAAACATCGCCATCATCGCGCACGTCGATCACGGCAAGACCACGCTCGTCGATCAGCTCCTGCGCCAGTCCGGCACTTTCCGGGTAAACCAGAAGGTCGAGGAGCGCGTCATGGACTCGATGGACCTCGAACGCGAGAAGGGCATCACCATCCGCGCCAAGAACGCCGCCTTCCAGTGGAACGGCTACCACATCAACATCGTCGATACCCCCGGCCACGCGGATTTCGGCGGCGAGGTGGAGCGCATCATGAAGATGGTGGACGGCGTCCTGCTCGTGGTGGACGCGCACGACGGCCCGCAGGCCCAGACGAAATTCGTCCTGCGCAAGGCGCTCGAGAACGGCGCGAAGCCCATCGTCGTCATCAACAAGATCGACCGCGAGAACGCCCGGCCCCACAAGGTGCTCGACATGGTCTTCGACCTCTTCGTCGAACTGAAGGCCACCGACCTGCAGCTCGATTTTCCCGTCGTTTACGCGAGCGCCAAGCAGGGCTACGCCATGCACGACATCCGCGAGCCGAGCGACACGATGCAGCCTCTCTTCGAAGCCATCGTAAAGGAAATACCGCCGCCCGCCGTCTCCAAGGAGAGCTATTTCCAGATGCTCGTTTCGAACCTCGATTATAGCGATTACCTGGGCAGGATCGCCTACGGGCGCATCGTCAGCGGCCGCGTCGCCGTCGGGCGAATCCATCGTCTGCATTCATAAGGACGGACGGCGCGAACGCGCGAACGTCTCCGCCCTCTTCGGCCACGAAGGCCTGGCGAAGATCGAGATCAAGCACGCCTCCGCCGGCGGCATCGTCGGCCTCGCCGGCTTTGAGAGCGCGTACATCGGCGAGACCCTCACCGATACCGAGGAGCGCATCCCGCTCGCGTTTGTCGACATCGACCCGCCGACCATCCAGATGCGCATCGTCGTCAACGACTCGCCCCTGGCCGGCCGCGAAGGGAAGTTCCTCACCGCCCGCCACCTGAAAGAGCGGCTCGTCCGCGAGTCCCGCCAGAACGTCTCCATCGCCGTCAAGGACACCGACACCGCGGGCGTGTTCGAGATCAGCGCCCGCGGCGAGATGCAGATCGCCATCCTCGTCGAGCAGATGCGCCGCGAAGGGTATGAACTCCTCGTCTCCCGGCCCGAGGTCATCTTCCAGCGAGACGAGGCCGGGAACCTCCTCGAACCCATCGAGACCCTCTACGTGGACGTGCCGAACGAAAACCTGGGCGACATCCTCCAGTCCCTGGCCGCGCGCAAGGCCGAGATCACCAACATGGAGCACCAGACGCACAGCGTCCTCGTCGAAGCCGTCGCCCCCACGCGCGGCCTCATCGGCTTCGAGACTGACCTCGTCAACCTCACCAAGGGCCACGGCATCATGAGCCACCTTTTCAAGGAATACGCCCCGTTCCGCGGCGAACTCACCGGGCGCAACAACGGCGTCCTCGTCGCCATGGAAGCCGGCATCGCCACCGCCTACGCGCTCAATAACATCCAGGAGCGCGGCCGGCTCTTCATCGGCCCGCAGGAAGAAGTCTATGAGGGGATGATCGTGGGCGAGAACTCGCGTCCCGGACGACCTCGCGGTGAACCCGTGCAAGGCCAAACACCTCACCAACATGCGCAGCCAGGGCGACGGCAAGGGCATCCAGCTCGAAGCCGCGTCCAGGATGAGCCTCGAACGCTCGCTCGAATACATCGGCCCCGACGAGTATGTGGAGGCCACGCCCAAGAGCCTGCGGCTCCGCAAGAAAATCCTCGACACGAACGCACGCAAACGGGCCGCCAAGTAGCCCTGCGCCGCCCCTTCGCTTCCCCGGGACCGCCGTTCCCCCGTCGTGCGGCAAAGAGCCGGTTGACAAAGCGGCCAAACTTTGGTTGAGTTAGCGCAGTAACTTCGCGCTTCCGCCATTTTCATCCAACGCTTCCCTCGCGGGGAGCAGGCCGTCGCGCTTCTGAGTTTTTTACCGGAATTCCTATTCCCAACGATGTCGGGTCATAGCAAGTGGTCTAAGATCAAGCGTGCCAAAGGCGCGCTCGATGTGAAGAGAGGAACGCTCTTCAGCAGGTTCTCCAAGGAGATCACCGTTGCCGCCAGGATTGGAGGGGCCGATGTGACAGCCAACCCGCGCCTGCGTTCCGCCATCCTCGCCGCGCGCGCCCAGAACATGCCGAACGACAACATCGAGCGGGCCATCAAGAAAGGCTCGGGCGAACTCGGCGGCCAGCACATCGAGGAGATCGTCTACGAAGGCTACGCGCCCGGGGGCGTCGCCGTCATCGTCGAAGTCGCCACCGATAACAAGAACCGCGCCGCCGCCGACATCCGCAGCATCTTCTCCAAGAACCACGGGAACCTCGCCTCCAGCGGCAGCGTCTCGTACATGTTCCACAGGAAAGGGCAGATCACCCTCCCCGCGGCCGATCTCGACGAGGACCGCATCCTGGAGATCATCCTCGAAGCCGGTGCGGAGGAAATGACCGCCGACGAGGAGCACTACGTCATCACCACTTCGGCCGACCACCTCTACAGCGTGGCCGACGCCCTCCGGCACGCCGGCCTCGCGCCGGACTCGCAGAAGCTCACGTTCATCCCCGAAAACACCATCCCCATCCGCGACGAACACATCGCCGCCCAGGTCATCCACCTCTGCGAGGCCATGGAAAGCCACGACGACGTCCAGAACGTCTACTCGAATTTCGACGTGCCCGAGGAAGTCCTTGCCAGAATCCCGGCTTAGGACTTCCCGCGCCAAAATCCCCAATTATCATTATGAGTGAGTCCAGCGATCAGGCGCCCCTGCTCGAAGAGCAATCCGGCGAAACGAAAAAACCGCCCCGCCGCAGACCCGCCGCCGGCCGCGCGCCCAAGCTGAAAGCCGAAGGCCAGGATGGGGAGCAGCCCCCCGCCGCCCTCCCCGACAAGCGCGAGACCATCCCCGCCGCGCCCGAAAAACCCGAACCCGGCGCCGTGCCCGCGCAACCCATGCAGCCCGTGCCCACGCCTGAAGACGCGCCCGCCCAAAGCGTCGCCGATGCCGGCCCGGCTCAGCCCTCCAGCCCCGCGCCCCAGGCAGCCGAACCTCCGCCGGCTCCCGCGCCGGTCATCGCACCCATTCCGCCACCGGTCGTTGCCGCGCCCGCCCCCCCCGCCATGGAATCCCGCCCTCCCGCGCCGCAGCAAGCCCCTCCACAGCCACAGCAGGCCCCTCAGCAGTTCCAGCACAGCCATCAAGGCCAGCATCACCAGCCCGCGCGCGAACCCGTCGAGCCCACGTACGGCGAAGGCATCATCGAAGTCTCCGGAAAAGGCTTCGGTTTCCTGCGCGACCCGAAACGCAACTTCGCCCAGAGCCCCGCGGATGTCTTCGTCACCCCCGAAGTCGTCCGCCGCTTCAACTTGCGCGACGGCATGTGGGTCAAAGGCGAAATCCGCCGGGGCGGCCGCGGCCCCCAACTCTTCCGGCTCGTCGAGGTGGACGGGCTCCGACCCCGAGAAGTGCCGCACCCTTCCCGCATTTGAAGAGCTCACGACCATCAACCCGAACAAGCGGATCAAGCTCGAGACCGTCCCCGACCGGTTCACCACCCGCATCATGGACATGATGACGCCCGTCGGCAAAGGCCAGCGCGGGCTCATCGTCGCTCCGCCGCGCACGGGCAAGACCACCCTCCTCCAGCACATCGCCAACGCCGTCGTCATCAATCACCCCGAGATGAAGCTCATCATCCTCCTGGTGGACGAACGGCCCGAGGAAGTCACCGAGATCCGCCGGACCGTGCCCGAGGCCGAGATCATGGCCAGCAGCAACGACAGCGACTTGAAGAGCCACACCCGCATCGCCCAGCTCGCCATCGAGCGCGCCAAGCGCCTCATCGAGGCGGGGCAGGACTGCTTCATCCTCCTCGACTCCCTCACCCGCGTCGGGCGGGCCTTTAACAACGCCATGACCGGCAGCGGCCGCACCCTCAGCGGCGGCATGGACGCCCGCGCCATGGAGATCCCGCGCAAACTCTTCGCCGCCGCCCGCAACACCGAGGAGGCCGGGAGCCTCACCATCATGGCCACCGCCCTCATCGAGACCGGCAGCCGCATGGACGACCTCATCTTCCAGGAATTCAAGGGCACCGGCAACATGGAACTCGTCCTCGACCGCAAGATCAGCGACCAGCGCATCTACCCCGCCATCGACATCTTCCTTTCCGGCACCCGGCGCGAAGAACTCCTTCTCCCCGCGCACGAGCTCGACAAGATCAACGTCATCCGCCGCGGCCTCGCCGGCCACAAACCGGTGGAAGCCATCGAGCGCCTCCTGAGCTTCGTCAAAAAATTCCCCACGAACGCCCAGATGCTCAAGGAAATCCCGGGCTGAAGCCGGGGAAACTCTGGTGTGCGCCCGTGCCTCGAGGAGGAAGTCGATCCCCCCTTCTACCGCAAGCTATCGGTAGACGGGCAGCTCCTTAGAGACGCCGAGCCGTACCTGCAAAAGCGGTCGGATCACGAGCCCGAGTGCACCTGCATCGATGCGCTCACGCTTCAGCTAAGACACCAGACGACTGATATTTACGTCGCGATGGTCGGCGGCGAATTCGCGCTACAGATACGCCGCAATCATTTCGCTTCGGTGTGGAGTGACGACAAAGGCCTGGCGCCGGCACGACAGCCCGATCTCCCCTTCGGAAATTGCTGGACTTCCGGCGCGGCTGCGAATGTGCATGTCATCGACAGGGGAGCGGGGCATTCGGTCGATGTCCTCGTAACGGACGAACAGGGCACGCTTCACCGCTTCGCCGAGTTTTTTCATGCGGGCCGGCACGCCGGATACTATCCTCTGCCCGGCAGCGGTTGCGAACAGGACGCGAGGGCGATGTCGCTCACGCAGACAGAGGGGAAACTGGAACTCACGCGAAGGTTCGGCACGAAGCTCTGGTTCGATTTTACCGGGCCGGCAGTGGAACTGCGGGCGTCGTTCGTTTCGGGCGAAGAGATTCATCATTACTATCGGCTCGAGCGGGCTTGGGCTCGCCACGGTGGGTGCATCCGCCATGAATACGGGCCGGAAAATACGGGCCTCACGCCGGATGCGATTTCATATGCGAGCCGTCGAATGACCTTGCAAAAGAACACAGAGGGTTTGATCGAAAGGGTGGTCGATCTCCGCGGCAACGAACACCGATACGAGTATCGAGCGCCCGCCCTTCCCACAGGAGCCCCGCTCCTCGTCCGCCGGTACACACCGCCTTCGAAAGGCGTCCCGCGCTCCACCTCCTACGATTACGCCGAGGCCAGCGCCACGGGTGCGAACCATGCGACCCTCTCGCTCATCGCGGATCCCCTTCAGAACACTTACCGGTTCGTCCACGGGGACCCCTACGGTTCCGGCCGCCTGCCCGCCCTCCGCGAGGTGCGGTTGCCTGACGGCGTTTCCATCACGAGAATCTTCGATTACTCGCAGGCGACGGAGAGAGCCGAGCCCTCACGGGTGACTTTCGTCTCGGATGCGATGGGCCACGGAAAGCTCCTCGAGTTTTCCGGCAGGCAAACGGCCGACCTTTCCGGGCCGCAATGGGCGCGGCGGGGAGAGGTCGGCCCGCCCCGACTCACCCTCTGGACGAAACTGCGCGTCTCTCACTACGCCGGAAACCGGCACCGGTTCGACTCCCGCACAGCCAGGTTCCGGCCTGGCTTTTTTACGAAGCTTCTGCTTCGCGAAACGTACAAGAATTCTCTCCAGGCGCCGGGGGAGCTCTCGAAAGGGCAATCGACGGCGAGGGCGCGGTAACTTCCTTTACCTATGACGATCCACTCGTCCGCCCACCGCTGGCAAACGCCCTGCCCGGGAGCTTCTGCGATCCGTTCGCGAAACATTGCAGGGACACGACAGAGACGCGAAACCCTCTCGGAGGCGTCCAGCGCTTCGAATACCATCCTGCAAATCGCGGGTTGCTGCGGCGGGAGGACGAACTGGGGCACATCACCCTCCATAAGTTGCACGAAGCCTCGGGCCTGAAGCTCTCGGAGGCTGTCTACAAAGACATCGTCGCGCTGGAGGCGGACAACCCGTTTGCGCTAACGGAGTATGCATACGACGACCCGCTTTACCCCGGGTTCGCGACCAGAAAGGTCGTCCGCAAGACCAGTGCATACGAGAAGCCTCCGTCCTGGGAAGTCGATCTCGTCCATACTTATGAGTCCGACGCCGCCGGGAACGTCGTCCGCATGGTCGCCGACCCCGGCCCGAACGAGTTCACCTGGGTCTCGCGCTATAACGAGCACAACCATCTCATCTCCAAGCGCTACCCCAACGGCTACTTCATAGAGTTCCGCTACAACACCCATAACGAGTTGGATCGCGTTTATCGATCCCACGGAGAGGTGAAGAAGATGGTCTATGACGGAGCGGGGAACACCATCAAGAAAACCGAGCCCGACGGGGTGGTAACGGCGAGCGGATACGATGCTTTTAGACGATTGATCCGCGAGGAGGTCCAGACCGGGCCCATGGGTGAGCGCAAGAAGACCGTGCGCGTCATCCGACGCAACGCGGCGGGCTTCCGCATTTATGAATCTGCTCCGGGCAAGCCCGCGCAATACAATGGTTATGAGGGCCTGCAGCGGCTCGCCTTCCGCAGGGAAGGCCGCGGGCTCCACATCACGTTTTACGGCTATTCCGCGAATGGCAACAGTCGGCTCTTTCGGTCCGGCAAAGTAAACTGCATCCGGGTTGTTTCGGGCGTCCTGTTACGCTGGCACTACACGTACGATGCCATGCAAAACTGCCTGCGCCAGTCCAGCGGGCTCCTTCGCGTCTGGGCTTTTCGTCCGTGGGCGCGACCGCGTTTCGCGTATGGATACGATGTCGCGGGCAACTGCCTGTGGAAGAGGGATGGGGACAGGCTCACCTCGTACGAATACGACCCACTGAACCGGGTAACGGTAACGCGTGGGCCGCATGGCGCCTGGACGGCCGTCCTGCGCACGTCGACCGGGCTGGAATACGGCTCGCTGGACCATAACAACAAGCGCGTCGAAAAGAAGTTCAACCCCGCGGGAGAAGAAGTCTCCTGATCGGCATGGGCAAGGAAGAGTACAAACTCCCGGGACGGTGGCCGAGATCGACCCGGAGACCCGTGGCTCAGGAAGAGCTTCGGCCGGTGCTGGCCCTCTACCGCCAGGCGCGGACTCTGGATGCCTTCGAGCTTTCGAAAACGGTCGCCCCTTTGCAGGCGTGGGCCTCGTGCGAGCCGGACGCGGAGTTTAACCCGCGCAATCTCGCCGCCGATCTCGCGAACGAGCTCGCGGGCCACCGCCTGAGCGATTGGCTGGACATCACCTCCTACCGCGACACACCGAATGACGAGCACGCCAAGGCAGGGTTCGCCACGTGGCTGAGGGTGCGCCGCGGTCCCATCGTCGCCTGGTGGTTCCTTTCCGCGAACGCGCCGCGGGAAGAAAGCACCGCCCCTTACAAGTTTCGCTGGCACACACTCCGGTCGGCCATTGCCTGCCATTTTCGCGATTTCGACCTCGCAAAATCCTGCGCGGAGGAGGCTGCACCATTCTGCACCCGCCCGGAGCTGCTGCCGATGGCCGAAGCCACCCGTTTCCGCGCTCAGGATCGCCTGGAAGAGGCGCTCGCAGCGGCCAGGCGCGCCCACGCGTTGCGTCCCACCCTCATGGCATCCTCGCGGCAGATCGTGGAAATCCTCCTGCTTCAGAACCGCGATGAAGAATGCCTTGGCTATCTCGAAGACGCCCTCGGGCGCGTGCAGGATAGCTACCTCCTGTCCCTGAAAATCCGATTGTTGATCGAGCGCGAGGAGTTCTCCGATGCGCTGGCCGGCCTCGACCTTTACGAGGATTGGGCGCCCCTCATCGAGCTCAACGGCCGGCGCTGGCTCAGCGCGAAGCGAGCGGACGCCTGCTACCACCTGGGCCTCATGGACGAAGCTGCCAACTGGGCGGACAAGGTCGGCGATGATTTCCATAGGGCATTCGCTGTAAGGCTGCGGGCCGAAAAGCGAAGAGTTCGCGTGAGGTTGCCCGTCGGTTTCATCCGGCAGGACCACAACACCTGCGGGCCGGCGACCCTCACGGCGCTGGCGAATTTCTGGGGCCTCTCCGCCGACCAGGGGGCGGTGGCCGAGAGCATTTGTTACGACGGCACTTACGATTACCAGGAGCGCAAATGGGTCGAGGAGAACGGCTTCAGCGTGCGCGAATTCCGGGTGACCTGGGAGGCGAGTCGGAAGTTGATCGACCTCGGCATCCCGTTCGCGCTGGTGACCTCCTGGCCCGGCGCCGCCCATCTCCAGGCCGTGGTCGGCTACGACGCCGTCTGGCAAAGCCTGCTCATCCGCGACCCCGGCGAACGGGACATCGGGGTGTTCGACTGGGACGCCACGGACAAGGCATACCGCGCGGTCGGCCCGCGTGGCATGGCCTTCGTGCCGAACGCGCGAAAGGAACTCCTCGAAGGCTTGGATTTGCCCGAAGCAGCTTTGTACGACGCGAACTACGGGATCAGCCTCGCCCTTCACCGCCATCAACGCCAGGAGGCAGTCGCTCTCCTCGCGGCCCTCGAGTCCGAGTTCCCCGGTCAGCGCCTTACGATCGTAGGCCGGAGACTGGTCGCCGATTACGACAATAACGCCCCCGCCCAGCTCGCGTGCGTCCGGGAGTTGCTGGAGCTCTTCCCTGGCGACGAAAGGCACAGCCTCTCCCTCCTTTACTACCTGCGGGAAGCGGGGCTGCGCGAGGAGCGCACCTCGATTCTGGAAGCCCTCATCCGCAAGGAGGATTGCCATCCTTTGCTCTGGAAGGAGTTTGCCATCGAACGCAGCGAGGACTCCCGCGAAGAAAAACTCGCGCTCAGGTATCTGCGCAAGGCTCATCGCGCACAGCCGTGGCATGGGAACACACTCTCAAGGATGGCAGACATCCTTTGGAACCGCGGCGAAATCCCTCGCGCAACCGAGCTTTACCGCTTCGTAGCCTGCGCCGAGCACACGAACGAGAACGCTTCGCGTTCGTATTTCATCGCCACACGCCAGACGCGGAGCACGGAAGAGTCGATCCAGTTCCTGCGCAACCGTTTCGAAAGGTACGGCTCGAAGTCCCCCGACCCCATCCGCACCCTATTCTACGCGCTGGAGCAGTTGGGCCGTGTGCCGGAAGCCTTCCAGGAGCTCGCAAAAGCTGTGGGCATGCGCCCCACGGATGGCGTGCTGCTCTGCTACGCGGCCGACATGCACCGCAACTACGGCCGCAAGGAGGAAGCGAAAAAGCTTCTGGCCGAAGCCGAGAAGGAGTGCCCAAGGGCGCGCTGGCTGCGCATTTCCGCGAGGGTCGCGGAGCAGGAGTGCCAGCTCCTTCAAGCGCTGAAATTCTGGGAGGAGGTCGCCTCCATGGAACCGCTCGCCGAGGATGCGCACAGCGAAGTGGCGGACCTGCTCTCCAAGACTCAGGGAAAAAAGGAGGCTCTCGCCTATCTCCGCTCCGTCCACGCACGCTCCCCCTATAATCTCGGGCTGGGCCGGCTGCTGCACTCCCGTCTAAAAGGGGAAGACAGGCCCGAAATAATCGCTCTTTGCCGGGAGATGGTGTCCAACCACCCGTCCGACGCGTGGGCGCTCAGGGAACTGGCAAACCAGCTTTCCCAAATTCCCCCGAATCTCGACGAAGCGTTGGAGAAAGCGCTTCTTGCCCGCGACATGGAACCGCGCACCCCCGCCTCCCACAACGTGTTGGGAAGGCTCCTGGAGAGGCTTGGCCGCTCGGAAGAAGCCCGCGAAGCATACCGCCAGTCGATCCGTCTGAACGTCGATGGCACCTACGCAATCGCACGGCTCGTCGATCTTGATGCGTCGCAGGACGAGAAGCGCCGGGACCTCCTTTTCGTTCGCGAGGAATTGGCGCGCCAGGTGGTCTTCGGCGACGGCTTGGAGGAGTTCCGGGAGCAGGCCGCGCGCGCCCTCCCGCCTTTGGAAGTCCTGGAGTGCCTGCAGGAAGCGAAGGAGGCAAGGCCCGACCTATGGAATGCCTGGTCGAGCATGGTGCTCCAGCTTTCGCAGATGGGACGGCAGGAGGAAGCCCTGGCGCTCGCCCTTGAGACGACGCAACGCTTCCCGCTCCACGCCGGCTCCTGGAGAGGCTTAGGCGAGGTCTACAGCAAGGACGATCGCTGGGAGGACGCCGCCCGATCCTTCGAAAAGGCTGTCGCCATCTCCTGGGACTGGATTTCCGCCATCGCCGAGCTCTCCGGAGCGTATCGCATGTTGGGCCAACCCGAAAAAAGCTGCGAGGTGCTACAAAATGCTCTGCGGCATATGCCTACTTCCCATGTTCTGCACGGCACTCTCGCCGAAGTGCTGCGCTTCGAAGGGAAAACGGACGAAGCCCTCCCTCATCTACGTCAAGCGCTGCAACTCAATCCCGATTACTCATGGGGATGGGACAGACTGCGCGACTGGGGCAGCCATACGGAATGCCTCAGCCTCGCCCGCACGCTGACCGAACAGCGCCCCGGCGAGGCCCAGTCGTGGCTACGACTCGCCGAAAACCTCGACTCCGCGAAAGACCTGCCGGAGATACTTGTCGCCATGGACCGGGCCATATCCCTCGATCCCCACGACTCGGACGCGTACGACCAGAAAGCCATGACCCTAGTAAACAACCGCCGCTTTCAGCAAGCCCTGGATGTTCTCACCGCCGCGCCCTGGGGCGGACACTTGCCGACCAACCTGCGGGGCCGTGCCGCATGGATTGAAAACCAGCGCGGCGACCGGAAAAAAGCGCTGACCATGATGGAAAAAGTTGTCGCGGACGACTCCACTTACTATTGGGGCTGGCAGCGTGTGTCCGAGTGGCTGGATGAGGAAAACAGGCATCCGGAAGCCGTCAAAGCCGCGGATCATCTCGTCGCCCTGCGGCCCGACAGCGCCATAAGCCTCGGCTTTCGCGCCGATGCGAGGCTGAAGCAGGGCAACCGTTCCGGTGCGATCGAAGATCTCCGGCGCGCGCATGCGCTGAACCCCGATTACCGCTTCGCGACGTGGACGCTCTTCGACCTTCTCCTCGACGACGAGGAATATGAGCAAGCAGCCAGCCTGCTCGAGGATGCCCGGCGTTGTCCCTCGCCCACACAAATCGGGGCTGGCCAGATCCGTTTGGATCTCGCCCGGGACCATACTGACCATGCCCTCGATGGGCTCAAAGGGTTCGGCGCCTCCACGGATGTCACGGTCGACGCGCTCGAAAAGATCGAAGCCGAATTTCAAAAGAAGGACGCTCAGCCAGCCTTTGACCGTGTCCTCGAAGACCTCATCGCTTCCGGAAAGGCCACCGGCCCCACTCTTGCCCTCTGGGCCCGCCGCAAAACCGCCCCGCGCAACCGTGAGATCGGCCCTGTCATCGCCCGCTGCCTCCGGGAGGACAAGGAGGCAGCCCGCATCGCGGTAGATGGCTACCTCCGCGCTCTCGGCAAGGCCGGCCGCTTCGGGCGTTGCGCCGCAGACCTGTTGAAGGAACAGCCGGCCTGGCTCGCGGAAAGCACCCACACGTGGGGTTTGATGGGCTACGCACTCAACCGCTCCGGCCGTGCTGCCGCCTGCGCACGATGGATGGCTGGGTGGCGAAAAAGAGACGGCCTTGAATGCTGGATGTTACTGAACCTTTCCCATTCGCTTCGCGACCTGAACGAGGAATCCGAGTCCAGCGAGGTTCTTCTCCGCGTCATCGAGATCAATCCCTCCGATGAAACCGCCAGCGTCCAACTCGCTTTCGATGCCGCCGTAAGGGGAGACGCGTCCGCCGCCGAGCGCCACCTCAAGCCCCTCGACAAAGAGGAATTGAAGAAAACCTACGCGGTTTTCGCCCGCGAACTCATTGACGCCGCGAGAATGAATCACTCCTCTCGCTATTATTTCGGACAATCACGTCTCCGCCTCCGAAGACAACTGGCTTGTTCGGGGAACCTCTGGGAGTTCGTACGGGCGTATCACATCGCGGTCTTCAGGCTCGCAGCCGTGCATGGTCTTTGGAACGCTCCGCTGTATCGGATGGGCGCGGGGAAAGCCAATCGACTCCTCTTTAAAACGCGCACCGGCCTCAGAGAGCTCTTCAATGCCCCGCGTAGTTTCTTCAGGAAACGTTTCGCGACCAGCGGATGACGCCTGCACCGTCCCGCAACTCTCGGAACGCCGCATCTCGGCACAGAGGTTGTAACCGTCCATGTTCGGCATCAGCACGTCGGAGATGACGGCGTCGATGCTTCCTTTCCCGAGGATTTCGAGCGCTTCCACGCCATCCCTGGCTTCGAAGGCGGTGTAGCCATGCCTGCCAAGCATGGTGCGGAGCATGGTGCGGTTCTCCATCTCGTCGTCCACGACGAGGATGTTGATGAGCCTTTTCGCGGGAGCTTTCGCCTCAGGGAACGCCACGGCAGGCTGCGTTTGGAGAACCACACATAAGGTGGCAGCATTGCTCGTGCCGGCGCGACCAGGGGTTTCTCCATGGAAAGAGCGGGGCCAGGCGTCACCTGCCGCTGCCTATGAGCGCGCGAACCGTCGGGAAAAGGGAGTTCCGATCCGGCTTGGAGACGTTGTCGGTTAGCCCCCACGCGCCGAAGCGGCTGTAGGGGCTCGACAAGGTGAACTGCATCGCCACGTTCCCGCCCAAATCCCAGAAGCACTCCGTGTAGTTCTTCCTGTACAGCTCCCCTTGGCGCGGGTCGCGTACCGCCCGGATCCGGTTCGCGATGTTTGCCTGCCGCCCCCCGCCGATGTCCGGCCCGCTCTCGTATGCGCAGAAGCCGCCCGGGAGGCCATAGCGCCTGGCCAATTCCACCACGGCGCTCCGGTCCTTCTTCGACTTCTCGATGTTCTGCCGGATGTCCTCGAGAATCTGATCCACCGAATCCCCCTCCGTCCCTTTGCCCCCCGAGGCCGCCTTTCCCCCGTAATAAACCGGCATCGAGATCGCGTAAATCCAGTCCTTCGGGTCGCTCCCCGTCGCCTTGAGATACTCCAGCATCCCCGGCAGCCGCCCGCCCACGAAAAAGCCCTTCGGGTCCGGCGTCACGCCCGCCAGCACCCCGCGGATGCGCCGGTTCACCTCGTTCATCCCGAAGACATCCCCAAATGCCGCCACCGCGTCCTTCACCTTCTGCGCGTGGCGGCGCTGGCCCCAGACTTCCGGGTTGTTCACACCGTCGTAGTTATAATGGGCGGTGGCGGACTCTTCCTTCGCCCGCGCCTTGTTCCAGGCGTATTGGATGAACCCGAAGTTCCAGACCTCGTTGCTGTGCTCGATGTAGATATTCAGCGCCGGGTCCAACGTGGCCTTCACGAGGAGCGCGAGCTGCCGCGTGTAATCCTCATCCACGGCCATCGGGATGTTGATCCACATGTCCCGGTGCGTGCGGTTGCAGAGCTCGACGACGTATTCCCAGGGCCACCCGTCCTTCTTGTCGAGCGGCTCCAGCGTTTCGACCGAGGCATCCCCAGGGAGCTTGCGGTTTCCCCACGACTGGAGCCGCGTCCCGTCCTTGCCCCACTCGACGTTGCCGTTCGTATTCGTGACCGCCATGAAGCGGATGGTCGAAAAGGAGGCGCTCCGCAAGCACGCGACGTATTCATCCGTAAACACCTGGCCGGTATCCGCCGGGTAGCCGGGCCGGATCAACCTGAAGTCGCTGATGCCGCTTCCCTTCGGCGCCTCGGGAGAACGCTGGGTACCCCTGAACTCCAGCACGATGAATCCCGTCCCCGGCCCCGGCTTGGGCAGGGTGAGGTCGAACGAAGTCCTGTTCCGCGTCCTGTCATACATCTGGTTCTTGAGCGCGAACGCCCCGCCTCCGGCGACCACGGTGGCATGCCCGGTGAACGACCCCTTATACGTGCCGCTGCGATCCACGCGGTAGGCGTCCGGGTCGTCGATCTGTCCCGACCATTCGGCGAAAATCCGCAAATCCAGCACCCAATGGCAATCGGTCTTCGGCCAGCCGTGCTCGTCCACGTCCGCCCGTTCCAGTTTCGCCCAGCCCCCGCGCCCGTCGTCCTTCTGCCAGCGGTAACTCTGCTTCGCCATGTCCACGAACGCGTCGCCCGAAGCTTCGACGCCGAGCCGCCCCGTGTAAGGCGCCGTCGCGGCAAACGCGCCCGCCTGGAGAACCAGGCCGCAGGCGGCGAGAAGGAGGAGGAATCTTGCCACGTCCCCGCAGATCGTAGCCGGGGGAACGCCCGCCTTCAACCAACCGCGCCCTTATTTTCTATTTCAGGCCGGGGATAATTCGTAGGCTGGAACACCAAATGCGGGCGCGACCCACGGTAAACGTCATCACTCCCCACTACGCGTTCGGGCTGGCCCACTCCGGCCGCATCGTCGCCAGCACCCTGCGCGATGCCGGGTTTCGCACCCGCTTCCTGCACTTCGACGACGGGCGGATCAGCCGCGTCCGCCAACGGCTCCACCGCTCTCCCCTGAGGCGGTTCCTGCGGCGCGACGTGAACATCTTCATGGAGCAGCTCTCCCCGAGGTTCTTCGACATGGCGCGCTTCCAGTTGCTCATCCCGAACCAGGAGTGGATGCGGGACGACCAGATACCGTTCCTGCGGGAGGTCGATCTCGTCGTCTGCAAGAGCCGCCACGCCGAGGAAATCTTCTCGGGGCTCGGCTTGCGGACGGCTTTCTCCAGCTTCACGAGCCGGGATCGCCGCCTGCCCGGCGGGGGCCCGAAACGCCGCGAGTTCTTTCTCATGCTCGGGAACCGCCCGCTCATCGCCGGACGCGTCATCGGCATCTGGGCCCGGCACCCGGAGTGGCCGCGGCTCACCGTTTCCAGCCTGAAGGCGCCCGAGGGCGTGGACCTGCCCAACGTCCGCGTCATCCGCGACTTCCTGCCGGAGGATGAGATCGTCCGCCTCCAGAACGCGCATCTTTTCCACCTGTGCATCACCGCCGCCGAAGGGTTCGGCCACAAACTGAATGAAGCGATGGCATGCGGCGCCGTGGCCATCACCACCGACGGCCCTCCCATGAACGAGTTGATCCGCCCCGAGCGTGGGCTGCTTGTAAAATGGACGCACACGACGCCCAAGAGCCTGGGCGCCGACTACCATTTCGACGAGACCCACCTCGAGCAGACCATCGAACAATGTCTGCGCCTCACCCCCGCGGAAATCAACACCATCACGGCCAACGCGCGGCGCTGGTTCGAGGAAAACGACCGTTTCTTCCGCGGCGCATTCCCGCAGATCGTCCGCAACGTGTCACAGGGCAGCGGCCATCCGCAAAAGGCCTGGCAGCCAGCCGGCCCCGCGAGCCCGATTTGACTCTTGCGACCCGAGCGGGCGGGTGCATACTGTTTTCCCCGCCATCGCGGTAAAGCGTTCGTAGCTCAACTGGATAGAGCGTTGGCCTCCGAAGCCAAAGGTTGTGGGTTCGACCCCCGCCGGACGCAAACCTCTGAAAGTCAGCGGAACCCGCATAACTACAGGTCTAAACGGCTCTTCCAGGGTTCAATTTCCTACCCTCCCATACACGCCGGTTGTAAGCGGTAAATTCGCGATCTTCCTTGACTTTATAGCCTGCTTGAATGCGACGACCCTCGCAGCATCCAGACCGTCGAAGAGGCCGTCACGCAATGTCCCTGCCTGTTCAAAGAGGGGCAAAAGCTGGTGGTCGAGTTCGATCTGATGGAACCGAACAATTTTGACGAGAAAAACGGCGTCATCATTCGTGCGGGATCAATCTTGCCCTTGGAGTAGGTCGTAGCGTGGTCACACATGACGACCCCGTGGAAGGGCGTGTGTGGCGCGGGCGCAAGCCCGCGCCACACACACCATCCTTGTCCGAGAGGTGTGTACTGATGTCGGCAACCCACAAGGCAAAATGAATAACGCACGAAATATCGAACCGGATTTGCGGCTCAAAGCCGCTCAACGCAATATCGAGATGGGCGATTGGGTTCACTCTCTGGCGCCGTGGCAGGTGATTTCGCATCTGACGTTCTCCTGGGAGGCTTCCGTTTGGTCGGCTCAACGGTGTTACGAGAAATTTATGCGGACGGAAATGCGAGGCATCTCGTATTTCTACGCGCTGGAAGAGAATCCTGGGCGAGATGGGTACCACGCTCACGCGCTATGGTGTGACTGCCAGAGCAAATCCCGACAGTATATTTGGCGCAACTGGTTCGAGCGTTACGGCCGCAACCGGATCGAGCCAGTGAATAATCGGGACGACGTGGCCGACTACTGCGCGAAATATGTTTGCAAAGAGGGGGCTTGGTGGAACGTCAATTTGTTGAGCCATCGACACCCAAAGTTCTCAACAGACTTTACGCTTTCGACGCATTGACTGCGGTCCTGGTCGAGGCCAAGCGCAGAGCGGCAGCAAGTTCCTCCCGAGCCTGGGGATTTACAAGGGCGCGGCGGCGAGTGCCCTTGTTCCAAATAGAGCGGCGAAGGAGCGATGCACGAGCCGAGAGGCGGAAAGATGGGCGGCAGCTCGTGCATCGCGACTGAGCGGCGTTTCGGCGGGGCGGGGCCGCTGCGGTCGTGTGGGCAAGCGGAGGACGACGGCGGCGACGCGGTTGGGAAGTCGACGCGTTAGCTGGACAGACGATCCTGCAACCAGTAATCAGGAGATGGCATGAGCGCTCCTTTGGCATTTCTCGCCCCTGCGATCGAACTGATCGGCCAAAACGCAAGCGTCTTGCCTGCGTCAGGCGGTGCATTCGAAGACATGGCTCGACCAGATGTTGAAGAAGCGGACGACCGTTTTTTTGGAAGTAAGGAAGACGCAAAAAATGGATTCCAAGATTTCGCCGAAACACCGCCGCCGGACTGGAGGAGCCTTTACCGGGCGACGCCCCCAGTTTTTCGCCAAGAGAAACACGTTTTCCGCTATTTTTGCGACGGCTCGATCAAGACTTATTTTCTTGGCACAGTCATCGAAGGGGATCGTTCGTTCCCCCTCGAATTAACGCAAATCGGCTCGGCAATCGTTCATCGCAAGGATGATGGTTCGTTGGAGGTAGCGAAGTTTGAACGTCAAATCCTACTTTTGCTGCCTTACACTGGGGGTAGAGGCATTTCCGAATCACTTTTGGGCGAGCTCAGGAAATTTGAGACCCCGCTTTTCCGCGTCATCGACGTGGAAATTCCGGACGACTTGAGCAAAACCCGCCAGGATCCACGTGACAAGGCTGGCGCGAAGGCACGCTTTGAGATGCATCTGCTAGAGACGCGCCTCATCACCGAGTTTGCAGATCGACGTGGTTTAGAGGAATGGACTGTAATTGACGGTGGTGTTCGACGGGGTGAATTCATCCAACTTCCCCGTACCGTTGGCGTTGCAAAATCATTTGATCGAACTCCAACCTTCACCCTTCGCAAGGGGAATAAGGGCACTGAACGAAGGGACATCAGCCGTCTTCTCGTGAATCTCGAATATGGCTGCCGCACGGCGGCGGTTTTTGCGCACGGTGGCAAGGTAGCGTTTTGGTATGTCCGTTTGCGTCAGCAAGGCGAGGTTGACTATCCGTTAATGGGCGTTGTGAAGGTCGAAGTGCCGACGCCTGACGGCAAACCGATCTCCGCGGAGTTGGCCAACTATCTAAGTAGCGCGCTGGTGGGTGAGCGCAACGTCACACCTCATGGCCTCGACAAGCGTTGGCACGCACACCTTTATCCGATTTTCACCGCCGAGCGCGTCATCAAATCCAACTTCTTTACGGAGACTGTTTTGCTTGCCTCAATCCGCTGGCCAAAGCGCAAGCCTCAACTTTAAATCTTATGGCAGACGAACAAGAAAGCACTCAACCAATCGTAATCGGGAAAACCTCGGCCACCGAGCGCGACGCCAATTCGAGCGACAAATTCAACTTTTGGCTGGCGCCCAAACTGATCGTCAATCCATTCGACATTGTCCAGGTGGAACATATGGGCGAAGCCCTCGTTGAAGGCAAACCAACGGGCAAGCCCTCCCGCTCCTACGGTCTTGTAACGACCATCGAACACAAAACCGACTCGCCTAACCATCTCGCCAACTTCGTGTCGTCGAACTTTGGCGATGTGAACGAAAACAACATTAACACCCCGCGCGTCGGAACGAATGTCGCCAACGTAAACATCCTTTCGAACAACGGTGAAGTTTACATGCCGGTGCAAAATGATCGGCCTGTTGCGTTCGCGTCTTCTGAGGGGATACAGGAAGCCCTGGGTATTGATACGATGGCTGAGAGAAATCGAATTCCCGCCGGCCTTATCAAGATGAGCAACGGCGCTTCGACCGTGGCTTACTTGGATCAGGAATTCATTCTAGGACCAGAAGGCGCGCACATCAACATGTCCGGCATTAGTGGCTTGGCGACCAAAACCTCATTCGCGATGTTCATGCTTCAATCGATCCTTCAAAAGGCAGAGAGGACTAAGGATGAGAGCGGCGTTTTATTGAGCGACAAGATCGCGGTGATTATTCTTAACGTCAAACAGGGCGATTTGCTTCAGATTGACCAACGCCCCGACAAAAACCCTGGCGTTGAACAAAACGAAATGTGGGAAGCAATGGGCATGGAAGCACGCCCCTTTAAAAACGTCCGTTACCTCCTGCCGCGCAGCAACCAGCCGGGAATGCCGAATAGCTTTATCGAGCCAGCGTCAGGCTACCAGATGTTCGCCTACGCGTTGCAGGACGCGGCGGACAAAATCGACCTCCTGCTCTCCGACATTTCCGATCAGTCCGGCGCGATGGACGCGCTGGTAGGCGACATCATGCAAGGCTTGATGAATAACGAGCCTTCATTCAGAAACTGCAACAGTTGGGACAACCTTCTCAACGGCGAGCCGCTCGTGAAGAACGGTAAAACGGAGAAATGGGGCGATCACTACGCTTCCACCATCGGCAAATTCCGGCGTCATCTTCGTCGCATTATCCGCACCCGAAGCACCGGTCTGTTTGCGAACGCCCGAGCCCGGGCAGAATTAAACCTTGCGGAGCAAATCCGCGAAATCGAAGGCGGCAACACCTACGTCGTGGACATCGCTCGCTTAACCGATGAAGAACAGAAACTCGTCTTCGGTGACGTGCTACGCACGGTCTACGAGTTGAAGGCGGAAGACCCCGAGAACCGCACTAGCAAGAAGCCCATACCCGAGAAAGTCATCTTCTTCGTGGATGAGTTGAACAAATATGCCCCGGCTGGCGTGCGCGGTTCGCCAATTCTGGAGCAAGTTCTCGACATCGCCGAGCGGGGGCGGTCTTTGGGCGTGGTGCTTTTCTCCGCGCAGCAATTCATGTCCGCAGTCCACTCTCGCGTGACCGGAAACTGCGCCACGAAGATTCTCGGGCGCACGGGCGCCAGCGAAATCTCCACGTCGGACTATCGTTTCCTTGACGACGACCTAAAAATGAACCTCACCAGGCTTGGCAAGGGCGAGTTGATTGTAACCCACGCGATTTATCGCCAGCCTGTGAAGGTAATTTTCCCCCGTCCCGCTTACCGGCAGCGCCAGCCCGGAACTTGACCGATGCCCGATAACGAAAGTTCTCTTCACGTTACGGCCAAAGAGTTTGCCGACAAAACCCTGGCCGCTGCTCAACGTGCGGCGAATGAGGCTGAGTTCCGTATTCCGTTTCAAGCCGCCATCGCTGAGGCCGCGCAAGCGATTGGTGCTCCTATCCAGCCGCGCGATGAAGTCAGCCTCATCGAGGGCCGTGCTGACACAGTCTATAATCGCTTGGTGATCGAATACGAGCGCCCTGGTTTTCTGAAGCCTTCCAACAAACACGGCAACAACCAGCACGCCATCCAACAGGCCAAGGATTATATCGGTGCACTACACCGGCGCGAGCGTCACAAGATGGAGCGTTATGCCGGGATCGTCTGTGACGGATGTTTCTTTATTTTCGCTCGGTTTCGTGATGATCAATGGCACGTCGAGCCGCCCGTGCCGGTGGATGTTTACTCCTGCGAACGCTTTCTCCACTATCTCGCCGCACTTCAAACGGAACTGGCCACGACGCCGGAGAATTTGCTTCGCGACTTCGGAGAAAACACCCCGTCGTCTCGCAAATGCGTCGCTGCCTTTTACCAGACTCTTACCACGTCAAAGAATCCCAAGATCAATGCTCTCTACCAGCAATGGGCGCGCACTTTCAGCGAAATCTGCGGCTACGAACCCAACTCCCCGAAACTAGACGTTGAAGAACTCGCTCGGCGTTACGCTGTTCGCCGTGGCGCGCGAGACAAAATCCAGCCGTTCAAATTGTTCTTCGCCATCCACAGCTATTACGCCACGTTCATCAAATTGCTGGCTGTCCAGATCGTCAACTTCTACGCCCGAAGCAAAGTCGCCCGGATAGCACATCATGAACCGGTGACGCTGGCTCAGGCGATTGGTATGGACGCCGCTGGGCTGCAAAACTATCTGCGTACGATGGAAGAGGGCGGTATCTTCCGGCATCTGGGCATTCGCAATTTTCTCGAAGGCGACTTCTTTGGTTGGTATCTTGAAGACTGGACGCCGGAGATCGACAACTCCCTACGTGGCGTCATTCAACAACTCGCCAACTACTCGTTCGTCACCCTCGACACCGACCCGGACGGCACGCGTGATTTGCTAAAGAAGCTTTATCAAAACCTCATGCCGCAAGAATTGAGGCACGATCTCGGCGAATACTACACGCCCGACTGGCTCGCCACACAGCTTCTCAACCAGCTTCACGGCGGCCCACCTGATAAGGCGCTCCGCTCACCCAATGAGCGCCTACTCGACCCCGCCTGCGGCTCGGGAACGTTCCTTGTTTTGCACATTCGCGACATCCGCCTGCATGCACGCGACGTGCTTCTGCCACAGAAGAAAATCACGCGCCGTCAGTTGCTCGACAAAATTTTGACTGGCGTCGTCGGCTATGATCTTAATCCGCTGGCCGTTATCAGCGCCCGCACGAACTACCTACTTGCACTCGGCGACCTGCTCGACGAGATCGAGGGCGACATTGATATTCCCATCTACCTTGCGGATTCCATCCTCACACCGAGTGCGGGCGAGGAACTGGACAAGCAGGGCAAGATTCTTTTTACGACTTCAGTTGGCGAGTTCGCGCTACCCCGCTCGTTGGTCAAGGCCGACTACATTGACGAACTTGCGAACCTACTGGAGGAACACGTCAAGAACGACTCCCCTTCATCCGCCTTTACCGCCGCGCTCTGCCTAAAATTTCCGCTTGAGCCCAAGAGGGACGCGCGCGACGTGGCTATCACAGAAGAACTGTTCTCCCAACTGCGCGAATTGGAGCGGCAGAAAATCAATGGTATTTGGGCTCGTATCATCAAGAATGCCTTTGCGCCGCTGTTCCAGCCACGGTTCGACCGCGTCGCAGGTAATCCGCCGTGGATCAATTGGGCTAACTTGCCGGATGAGTATCGTCAGCGAACGTCCTTTCTTTGGACCTCGTATCGCTTGTTTGAACACAAAGGACTGCGCGCTCGGTCCGGCGCCGCAATGGACGACCTATCGGTGCTTATGCTCTACGTGGCGGCTGATAAGTATCTCAAAAAGAGCGGCAAGCTTGGGTTTGTAATCACTCAATCAGTGTTCAAGACAGAGGGCGGAGGCGAGGGATTCCGTCGTTTCAGGCTTGGCGATTCCGAACCTCTTGGGATTCTTCAAGTTGACGATTTCAGCAAAGTTCAATGCTTTGAGGGAGCGACAAATCGGACTGCTGTCGTTATTTTGCAGAAAGGCAGACCGACCACGTTTCCAGTTACCTATAACTATTGGCAAAAGACCCTTCGCGGAACTATTCCAACCGAGGCCGACCACGAAGAAGCGATGAAACGTTTAAAGTATGCAAGATGGGTCGCAAGGCCAGTAAGCCGGACAAAAGCAACATCACCTTGGCTAACGGGAAGGAGGAAGGCGCTTTCGCACTTGGATAACGTTATCGGGCAGTCCCCCTATTCAGCTAGATACGGCTCTCACACCCATCTTAACGGCGTCTATTGGGTCGAGGTAATCGCAACAAGGAAGGACGGCACCGTCCTTATCAACAATTTGCATGACTGCGGGAAAAATAAGGTCAAGAACGTTAGCATGGCGGTGGAACCAGATTTGCTCTTTCCGCTCTTGCGAGGACGTGATGTGAAGAGGTGGGCGGCGACGCCTAATTGTAGCATTATCATTCCCCAGAATCCAAGCGATCCGGCAAAGGGCTATCCCGAGGTCGATATGAGGACAAGTTTTCCGAAAACCTATGCTTTCCTGCGGCAGTTTGAAGAGCAACTTCGCAACAGGAGCGGATTTAAGCAATTCTTCGATCCCCAGACTGCACCTTTCTACTCCGTTTATAACGTCGGCCCATACACGTTCTCGCCATATAAGGTTTGTTGGCGAGAGGTCGCACCGGACATCAGCGCAGCGGTGTGCTCCAGCGAAGGCGACAAGATCGTAACGTTCGACCACACGTTAGTCGGCGTGTCTTGCGACTCGGAGAAGGAGGCGCATTTTATCTGTTCTTTGCTAAATTCCGTCCCCGCCAGTTTTGTGGTGCGGAGCTACGTCACCTTACATCCGAGCCCGGCGATCCTGAAATACCTCTGCATAGCCCGGTTCGACCCAAAGAGCGAAACACATATCGCCCTGGTCGCTAATAGCCGCGGTTTACACAAAGCTACCGGAACAGGCGATTTTGCGAAGGTTGAGTCGTTGGAAGCGGAAAACCTCGAGCTCGCAGCCGAATATTGGGGTTTGGCGAAATCCGAAGTCGCCGACATTAAAGCGTCGTTACAGGAGCTTGCCTAAAAGGAACAGATTATGAACTACAGCAATGGAATCATAACGCCTACTGAGCCTGCAATCGACCTGGTTCGTATTCTTAGTGAAGGTACTTATACCAGTTTTCCGCAAGCGTTAAAGGAGTTTGTAAGTAATGCCTTCGATGCGGATTCCAGAAGAGTGGAAATTCAAATCGACGACGATACGAATGGCATTTCTATTCGCGATAACGGAGAAGGTATGACACTTGCCGACTTCGGGGATGCCTTCGCAAGCATTGCTCGTTCGGCTAAAGCCAGGAAGGGGCTGAAACGTGGCCGAACAAAATCGGGTCGCATTAAAATTGGTAGATTTGGCTTGGGAACTATTGCTGTAGTGGCTATTTGTGATCGCCTCACCGTTCGATCATCAAAAGAAGGCTCTAAAGAGGGCTTTTTTGCGAAACTGGATGTCGCCGCGTTGCGCACACATTTCGATAAGAGCGAGAATCTGAGCGATTGCTGGAAATTCGAAGCTGATCAATGGGACACGGAGTTGCCGTCTACGCATTTCACAGAAATCCGACTTGAAGGTCTTTCGACTGATATTCGAAGTTTCTTAGAGAAGCCGGGAGAGCAGAAAATTGACGAAGACTTTGAGAGTGTATCTCAACTTAGCGGTGTGGATCAGCTCGTGTGGCATCTCGGTGTTATTTGCCCGGTCCCGTATATGGACGACTATCCAATTCGTAAGAAGGACTTGAACAAGCGCACCGACGCCGTTCTGATTGACCGAGCGCGCCGCCTGCTGCGCGATCAGTTTACCTTGGTATTAAACGGACAGGAGATTCGTCGGCGCGTTGTCTTTCCTCAATACAAGGAGAAAAAGCGTCAAGATCGAGATGAGCGTTTACGCTTAATGAAGCGGGGCTTGGGATACGCGCTTAAATGCTTCCGTTCGCCCCCTGGGGGTTTTGTTAAGTACGATGGGTATGTCATGGTGCAAGCTCAACAACTCTTTCCGGGTGAGTTGCGGGGCCTGCTAGTGCGAATGCGCGGCGTAGGTATTGGAGGGTATAGAACGTTAAATTTAACGGGCAGTTCAATCGCAACAATGCTGCCCAGTCTGTCGGGTGAAATTTGGGTCGAAAGTGGCTTAGATGAAGCGTTGCAATTCGACCGTGAGTCGTTTCGTGAGGATCACCCGAATTTCGTTTGGTTTCGTGAACGCGTGGCTGAGGAGATTGAAAAGGAGTCCAAAGGATTTCGTGAGCGTTCAGCCAAGCGTACGCACCTTAAACGCCGAGGGCAGGATAACAAAACCTCATCTCCGGAGCGGGAGGAGAGGCAGGAGAGCGAGCAACAGAAACCGCCCAAATCCGGCGGTGAGGGACCAATTGTTACTGATGCCTTTATTGATCCAGAAATATTTCGGGATTGTCCAACGTTTATCAGCTTTTTAGTCCCGCAAATAAACGGTTGCTGGGATAGGGGATGGTTTGAAGCATGCGCTCTTGTAGTCCGGCGGATGTTGGAGACGCTTATCATTCATCTTTACGAAAAGCGGGGCTGGGCAAGCGAAATCAAAACCAATGAAGGATATATGAAGCTGCAAAACCTCGTTGACAAGGTGTGCGGTGACGGACGCGTCGGGTTAGGAAAGAGGCCAAAGGAAGGGCTCGGCCATTTGAAAATCATCGGAGATGTTGCCGCTCATGATTATCGAGTGCGGGTTAGGAAGAGCGATTTGGAGCGAAGGCGGACCGAATTGCGGTTGGCATGCGAAAGGCTAATTTTTATCGCACAGAACCAAGGAATCTAACAATGGCTGAAATAGATCGCACTTTTTCGATTCAATCGCTACCGGGAGATCCGCGTCGAAAGATAGCGCTTCTTATAAACCCGCCATTATATGACACACAATATTGGGCGGAGTGGTCACAACCTTACGGCTTGGTCCGTATCAGTGCGCTTCTGAAAAAACATCGGTACAAGCATGTTCACTTCTTTGATTTCATGGAGGCCACACCTATTTCGGGCGATCCAACTGACGCGGACAGCAAGCGAATCGTTTCAAAACATCGCATCCATTGCGATGAATCTTATGCCGAGGAATGTGGTCCGGCGTCGAAAGCTCGGCCGTATCGGGTTGAGAAGGGCAGCGAGGCGTTGGAATTGTACAAATACCATTTCGGCAGATCGTGGACTGAATTTGAGCGATGGGTGAAAGCCAAAGGACTCGTAAAGCATCCGCCGAGGGAAATCTATATCGCCTCCGTGATGTCCTATTGGTGGGAGAGCACACGAGACCTTATCGTTCGGCTGCGGCGTTTGATGGGCAAGAAGCCGCGCATCATCATCGGAGGTATTTATCCGTCCATCGCTCCCGAGCACGCGGTCCGTTACACTGGCGCAGACGTGGTGGTGGCCGGCGAAGTCTGCGAAGCCAACGATCTGTGGACCGACCTGTCAGTGTATCGGAAGAAACCAACCTACGCCATCATCACGCCGAGTCGCGGTTGCCCCTACAACTGCCATTACTGCGCTGCCAAAACCATCAACGGCGGCATCCAGCAAGTCCGCTTCCGTAGCGTCGACGACATTTTCGGCGAGATGCGCGACAAGCATGAGCGGTTTGGCATCCGCGACTTCGCATTTTACGCCGACTTTCTACTGATACGCCATCAGGACAATCTTATGCCCTTGCTGCGGAAAATTGTCACCGAGAAAAAGCCTTGGCGTTTATACGCTCCAGAAGGCTTGGATACGCGGTTCCTCGCCGGTTCGCAGGAACTTTGTGACTTGCTCAAAGCCGCACATTTCCAAAAAATTTACCTGCCCGTGGAAAACGTGGATGACGATATTCTCGTCAGTCTAAACCGCAAGCACGTGAAACTTCGTCATGTCGTCGAAGCTGCTGGGAACATCCAGCGCGCCGGATTTCGGTTGCGGCATCTGGAAGTGAATGGGTATTGCCTTTACGGCCTGCCCGGCGAAACCATTAAAAATGTCGTTCAAACCGCGTTGTTCGTTTCGGATGTAATTGGTTCCATCATTCCGATGCTCTTTGCGCCCGTTCCATCCACTCAACTCTTCGACAAATATCGCGACTACTACCGCGAACGAGGTTGGTGTGAACCGGATGGTATGGTCCGCGATCTGCACATGCTCAACGGCAAACTCTTCCCTTTCTTGCCGATGAACAAAGGCTCGGTGGAAGAACATATTGACGTGCAGCGGATGATGTTCATGCTGAATGAGAACTACCGTAGCAAGTCGTTCAGCGTCTTCGGTTCAAACTCCGTCGCGAGCGCCTTCCGCCAGGTTGTCTCCAACTTCCGTGAAGCAGAGGCCGACCATCCGCCGATCAACGGCGAACGGATCGATGCCATCGCTCGCACGCCTTCGCGCCTCGACTCCACCGACGCAAACACACTCGCAGTGCGTAGTGGAACTGCCGTTGAAAGCGACCCACAACCCGCCCGTTCCCTCGAGGAAGCTTTAAAAATAGCAATAAAGTAGCACCGCATCGAACTCCACTCTGTTGGACATGGGCCTCCGAAGCCAAAGGTTGTGGGTTCGACCCCCGCCGGACGCAAATCACTTCCAGGGCCGTGGAACTGCCTTCGAGTCTTCCCTATGTGTAACAAGGCCGAAGTAGCAGCAAGCCGATGCAACTGACCTCGAGAGCTGAGATAGGCGAGAGCTTCACCCGAATTTGCCGGAGCACTCGGCATGGCTGCCTCTGGCTTTCGCCAAATCCTTGATGTTACGTCGAAACGCGCCCGCGTGGCGGCAGCGCACTGTTCATATAATGAGGAGCAACTTGCACCCTCGGTCCTCAAAAGATGCTGAGGGGCGAAAGAATGAAGACCCAGGCGCCTTATGAATTGCTCCTTCGGCCAACGTCCAAGACATGCCCTGAGCGGAGAAACCGTTAGCCCAGATTTTATCCGTGGCAACCGCGCTGGGGGGGCGGGCCTCTCTAACCGAATCGGCCATTTAAGGGCGATCCCAAGCCCCGCGCTGTGCATTCAAGGCGCGAAATCATGATAGGAAAAGGGCCTTGACCATGAATCTGAGCCGGAAAACACTATGGAGACAATATGACGATTCAGATCAAGCCAGAACAGGAGCCGGTCATCGGACTGGCGATTGCGGCCGGCCTGATTGAGACTGCGGACGAGGCTGTTGAGGTTGGGGTTGAAAGTATCCGGCAACGCCTTGAAGGCCGTCGTAAGAAGTCTGCGGCCCCTGCAGGAAATCTCGCCGCCCTGTTTACGGGTTCTCCGTTTGCGCGACTGAACATGGATTTCGAACGTGACGAAGACTCCGGCCGGGCGATTGAACTTTGACGAGGTTCCTGGCGGATCACGAACATTCCTTCCGAACTGACTCGTCCGAACCTGGGGCCGCGTCGTGCCATTTCTGGAGAGTGTCGAGCCGGTGTGACGACCCTTACGGAACCGTTGTCCGATGGCGGCCTGAAATATTTTTGTGGGCCATCATCTTCCCATCATTTTGATGCTGCGAATGTGCCCCAATCGACCGGCGGTCCGCCGGGAGGTATAACCACAACAAAGAAATGAAAGATATGAAATTGAAAAACGTAAAACTCCATTATTTCGCCCCTCTTATCGCGGCGGTGGCGGCGACTCACTTCGCTTTCGCCGAAGACGAGGACAAACCCGTGAAGTTCGAAGCCCTCCCGCCTGCGGTTGCCGCTGCGATTGAAAAAGCGGCCGGGGCCGCGAAGCTGGAGAAGATTACTTCCGGCGACGAGGATGGCACCCAAGCCTACGAAGCCGTTTGGAAGGCCGATGGGCGCAAGCATGAGATAACCGTCGGAAAGGATGGGAACGTCATGGGCCTCGAGGAGGTCATCCCCTTTCAGGACGCTCCCGCCGCCGTGCGCGAGGCAATCACCAAGGAGGCCGCGGGCCAGAATGTGAAGAGTGTCGAAAAGGTGATGGAAAAGGGGAAGCTCTCCTATGAGGTGACGTTCAAAAAGGGCGGCGCAAAGACGGAGGTGAGTTTCGATGAGACCGGCAAATTGCTCGGCACCGAAGATTCGAGTGCCGAAAAGGAAAAGAAAGACTGAACCCGAACTGGCGGCTCCGTTGCGCTTGCGGGCGCAGCGGAGCCTGCTTTTCCGAGAAGTGCGCATTCTCTTCGTCGAGGACTCGGGGATCATGCGGCGTTCCGTGCGCCGGGCCCTTCGGCACGCTGGTTTTGCCGTGGACGTGTGCGCGGACGGCGAGGAGGGTCTCGAGGCGGCGCAATCCCTTGCGTACGACGCCCTTGTGCTTGACGTTATGCTGCCGAAAATCGACGGCCTAACGATGCTTCGGAAGCTTCGCGCGGCGGGAGACAAAACGCATATCCTCTTGCTGACCGCGCGCGATACCGTCGCCGAACGTGTGGAGGGATTGCGGCTCGGGGCGGACGATTATCTGGTGAAACCGTTCGCGCTCGCGGAGCTGCTCGCGCGCGTCGAGGCGCTTTGCCGGCGCTCGTACGGGGAAAAGGCCGGCTTGCTTTGCATCGGCCCCTTGGAACTGGACGTTGCCGCCAGACGGCTGCTGGTGGAGGGGGCCGTTGTGGAGCTGACGGCGCGCGAATGGCGGCTGCTCGAATACCTCGCGGTCCGCCGCGGGGAGGTGGTTCCCCGCGGGGAGATAGAGACGCACATCTATGATGACCTCGTGGATCCGATGAGCAACGTGGTGGACACGGCCATTTATTCCCTGCGACGAAAGATCGGCCCAGGTTTGATCCAGACGCGCCGTGGGTTGGGTTACATGCTGGAGGCCGGATAAGCGCTGAAATCTCTCCGCCATCAATTCACGCTGCGCCTCCTGGCCGGAGGCTTTCTCTTATTCGGCGCGGCGGGCGGGGCTTTGTTTTTGCAGGTGCGTCACGCGCTCACCGCGGAGTTTGATGCGGCGTTGCGGGTGGCAGCGCAGTCGCTGGCCGCGCAGACGGAGCAGAAACGGGGTGGGGCGGACCTTGGCATCGAAAGCGGCGGCATGCCGCAGTACGACAGAGCGGGCGGCGCCGAGGTTTTCCTGCTGCGCACGGCGGGTGGGCGAGAGATCGCGCGCTCGCGTTCCCTGGGCACGTCGACACTCCCGCTGCGCGCGGGGTCATTGGAAGCGCCGGACTTTTTCGAAGCGGTGCTGCCCGGCGGGCGCGTCATGCGCTGCGCCGGCGTTCACTTCGTTCCGCAGAGCGATGAGGGGGAGGAGCATCCCGGTGCGCCAAAGGTTGAAGCTTTGCTCATAGTTGGCCGCGATCGGGAATCGCTCGATAGGACCCTCGCGGCGGTGCGCGGCAGCCTGCTGCTGGTGGGAACCGCCTCGCTCGCGCTCCTCGCTCTTGCGGTGCGCTGGGGAGTGCGAACCGGCCTGGCGCCGCTGGAACGGCTGGGCCAAACTATTGCGGCGGTGAAGATCGGATCCGGCAGCATCTTTTTCCCGCTCGATCCTCTTCCCAGCGAGTTGCGGCCGATTGCGGAACGGATGAACGCCCTCTTTGCCCGCACCGAGGAAGCCTTCGAACGAGAGCGTCGCTTCACGGCCACGGCGGCTCACGAATTCAGAACTCCCTTGGCGGAACTCCGGGCTCTGGCAGAGGTAAACCTCACAACACCATCTACTGACCAGGAACGAGTGGAGTCCTGGCGTGACGCGCTGGCAGCTACTCTGCGGATGGAGTCTCTCGCCGTGCGCCTCCTGGAACTGACTCGCGCGGAATACTCCCCCAGACTTCTGTATGGCCAGTTTACTTCCTTGCCGGAAGCTGTCGCCAGCGCATGGGATATGTGCGGCGCCGAGGCCTCCGCGCGCGGGGTCATCCTCCTTTCCACACTGCCCTCCGATCTCCAAACAAAGGGCGATCCCGTAGCCCTCGGCGTGATCCTCGGCAACCTTTGCGCAAATGCCGCCGCGCACGCGCCAGCCGGTACGCCACTGCACGTCACCTGCACACGCGAGGCCGATGGGGTAACACTGCTTTTCCTCAACCGCCAGGGCGACCTCACCGTCGCCGATATGCCGCACCTGTTCGAGAGGTTTTGGCGCAAGGACACGGCTCGATCCGATTCCCATCATTATGGCCTTGGCTTGGCTCTCGCCGCGGAGTTCGCCGAACTGCTTGGCGGAACGATAACGGCGCGACTTTGTCCAGACGGCTGGTTCGAACTGGCATTGCGACTCCCTGATGTTACGTCGAAATAAATCGACCCTTGCCGGGCTTTACCAGCCAAACGGCTAGCGTCGCAGGCGTCCAGCTCCACTATTGGCTCGGTGGCGATCCGCATGGCCCGTCGTGGCGCTCGGAGGCGAGAAGAGCCTGGGCGCAAAGGTGCTGACGATGGTGAAGCTGGTAGCCAGTGACGTAGCAGGCGAAACCATCCAAGGTTGCGGCCACTTCCTGCCCGAGGAACGACCTGACATAGTAGTCGCCATGTGCAAGCCATGAGCGCGCGACTCGCAGAGTCATGAGAACGATCTCCATCCAAAAATACTGAACCCAACGCCCCGCCATGAACGAGCATTCCATTGCCTCCCAACCCGCCACGCCCATCCCGGCGGACGACTCGCACCGCAACCTTAAGGTCGCGCGCCCCAACACGGACCAAAGCCTGCCGCACATCGGCCTGGTCGGCGATACCTACACGATCCTGCTCTCGGGCAAAGATACCAATGGCCGCTATTGCCTCATCGACATGCACATCCCGCCCGGCGGGGGCCCCCCTCCGCATCGGCATGATTTCGAGGAATCCTTCACCCTCCTGGCAGGCGAGATCGAGGCCACCTTTCGCGGTGAAAAGTCCGTGGTGAAAGCCGGGGAGACCCTGAGCATCCCGGCTAACGCACCGCACAGCTTCACCAACGCCTCGAAGGAGACCGTGCGGTTGCTGTGCCTGTGCGCGCCCTCCGGGCAGGAGGAATTCTTCGCGCAGGTCGGGGCGCCCGTGGCCACACGCACGACCCCGCCCCCGAAGCTGGACAAAGAGGCGCAGGCCGCCTCCATGAAAAAAGCGGAGGAACTGGCTCCGAAATACCGCACCGAATTGCTCAAGCCCGGCCCCATGGAAGTCATCGAAAAGATTTTCAAATAACCCGCATGCGCCAATATCCACGTTTCGAGGCTTTCACTCGCGTACCTGTATTCTCTTGAAAAGAGCGTGGTTCGAGACGACTGACTCCAGACGCACAGTTTCCCAAACCCAGCAAAATAAAGAACTACCCATGAAACCTACCAATCCCTATCGCCGGCTCAAACCCCTCTCGAAGATCCTGGCCGTCCTCGGCGCGGGCACGATGGCCGCCGTCATGACCGCTTCGGCGGGCTCGGACGGCACGCCAAAGGATCCCGGTGCAAGCATCATCCAGCAGGTTCCGTTCAGGCCTAAATTCTTTGTGGAGGCAGGCGCCGCAGGTGAATTTGACGAGCAGGTGGAAAAGTTCATCACCAATGGCAGCGCCGACTTCGGCCCCGCCGGGATCGGAGGTTTGCCGGGCAAGATCCAGTCGCGCGATTTCAATGCCGCGCACGATGCCGGCACCGTGGACGGCCGCTTTCGCCTCGGCTACATCGTGTCCCAGTATGTGAGCATATATACGATGTTCAGCTACAGCCATTCGGGCGGCAACTCCTCCCGTTCCCTGGGGTTCGTCACCGACGTAAATGGCCGTTTCGGACCGGTCGGAAACCGGTATGACCTTTACGGGGATGTCGGCCAATACCAGTCGTTCTCCCAAAGCCTCGGCGCGCGAATCAGCCTTCCCCGGACGATCCTGGACGCGATCCATGCCCCGAAATTCATCACGCCCTATTTCAACATCTCCGCGGGCGGCAAATACGTGGATAAACAGAACGTGCGCTTCTATACGGCAGGCATAGACGCGGTGGACACCACTGAGGAGCTCTACCGCGACTCGTGGGTGTTCACGGTGGAAGGCGGCCTCGGTTACGAGTTCAAGCTGGCCCAGAACTTCAGCATCAACCTGGACAGCAACTACGGGTACGACACCAAGCCCGGGCGCGGCGGACAAACCGTCGGTGGTTCCAAACCCTCCGGCTCCAGGGGCATCAACAAAGGCGGGGATCGCTTTTACAGCACCGTCGGGCTGAGCGCGGTTTTCAAGTTCTAGCCGCGAAGGGGCACGGTCGCTCCAAACGAAGAAGACCGGAGAGCTGTCGCCTGAGTTCCGCTAGATGCTCAATGCCGATGTCACAAGCACGACGCGCGGCAATGGCATCCCCGGAACTACTGGATCGGCGTCTTCTCGCGCGCGCATGTGCGACTGGCGTGCAAGGCGGCTTCGCGCAGCTCAACCACGGCAAGAACGAACAACGAGAGATTTAGCCGATTTTGCACAGGCCGAACCGTCCTGGCGCCCTCCCCAGCTCACACGGGCAACGGCATTCACGGAATTGACAATTTCGATGAGGTGATACATTTTGTGCCACAATGAAGACTGCGACCATCCGCGATATCCGGCACGATTTCGGGCGGGTTCTGAGCTGGATCGAAGACGGCGAACAAGTGGACATCACCAAACGGCGGCGTGTCGTCGCGCGCCTCATTCCCGTAAAGCCGAAAGCCAGGAAACTGGAATGGCCGGACTTCCAGGCCCGTTTAAAAAAGACCTTCCCAAATGGCGTAAAGGGCAAACCGATCTCCGAAATCGTCGATGAAGGCAGAGGCGAGTATTGAGCGCCTATTTCGACAGCGGCGTTTTGGTGAAGCTTTATTGTCTCGAAGCGGACACGCCGGAAGCGGTAAAGCTCGTGGAGCGATCGCGCCCTCCGCTGGCGCTCACGCAGTGGCAGGAGATCGAAATCAGGAACGCCCTGCGCTTGAAACTATTCCGTGACGAAGTGACGGCGTCAGAGTTGAAAAAAGCGTTGAATGGTCTGCAGACTGACCTTTTAACCGGTTTGCTCCAAAGGGTGCTTTACGACATCACCGCGGTTTTCAGGATGGCGAATGAACTCTCCGAAGATCACGCTTCCTCGCTCGGTTGCCGCACGCTCGATATTTTTCATGTCGCGGCGGCCAAAGTTATTGGCGCTGACGAGTTCGTCACATTCGACGCACGCCAGGCGGCGCTGGCTTTGAACGCCGGCCTCACCGTTAGAAAATAGCTGCAACCTGTACCCGAAGTCGTGGGTTGCCGTCAATCGCGCGGCCGCAGTTCAAGGACTCTTGAAGTAACACTCCTGGTCGAGATCGGAAAGCAGCCCCGGCTCTTTTGGCTGCCAGCCGAGCCATTCCTGGGTTTTCGCGCCGGACGCCGGGCAGTCGATGCCTGCGAAGTGCGCGAACCACCCAAAATGCTCGGCCGCCTCCTCGCGCGACTTGCTGACGACCGGCACTTTCAAGCGCCGGCCGATGAGTTCAGCGATCTCGCGGAACGGCACCCCCTGGTCGGCGATCGCGTGGTATCGCGCTCCGGCGGCCCCCTTCTCCAGCGCGAGCCGGTAGAGGCGGGCGGCGTCGAGCCGATGCACGGCGGGCCAGCGGTTGGACCCGTTACCGACATAAGCCGAAACGCCCTTAGTACCGCGCGAGGTCTATGAGAATGGGCGCAAAGCCGTGGTCGCCCACGCCGTGGACCGAGGGGGGAAGACGCAGGATCGACGCGCGCACCCCGTCCGCCAACAGGGGAAGGGTCGCTTGCTCCGAGACGCGGGGAATCGGAGCATCCGAAGGGGCCGCGATGTCTTCGGTCGCCAGCCTCCCCGGTGCGATGAGCGCGATCCCGGAGGTGACGATCAAGGGACGGCCCGAGCCCGCCAGCGCAGCTCCGATGGCCTCGATCGCTCGCTGGTCGATCTCGCAGTTCTCCTTGAATTTCGAGAAGTCGTGGATGAAGGCGGTGTGGATCACGCCGTCGCACGCGGCGGCTCCACTCCGCAGGCTGTCCAGATCCTCCAGTGAACCTCGATGCGCCTCGGCGCCCGCGCCCGCGAGCGACTCTGCGCCGGCTTCCGAGCGGGCGAGGCCGAGAACCTGGTGGCCCGCATTAATGAGTTCCTGAACGACGACAGAGCCGATAAATCCCGTGGCGCCAGTGACGAATACACGCATATTTTCTCCTGTTGGGGTTGGATGGACGAAGGCAATGTATTCAGTGGATACAATGTTGTCAATGCAAACATACTGCATTTTTTTCCGATTCGTTGTAAGCTGCTGCGATGAAGGCGCTTCCCCGCCCCTACCATCACGGGCATTTGCGCGAAGCCTTGCTTCGCGCCGCCGAGAAGACGCTGGAGGCGAATGGAGTCCAGAGCATCTCGCTGCGCGAACTCAGCCGCGAGCTGGGCGTCAGCCACGGGTCGCCCCGCCGGCATTTCGCCGGCAAGCAGGCCCTCCTCGATGCCCTGGCCATCCGCGGTTTCGAGCAGTTCGGTGAGGTTCTGGGGCGCGCAGCCGCCACGCGCGGGCAGGATTTCAGGGGCCGCCTGACCAAGTTCGCCCGAGCCTATGTCGGCTTCGCCCTCAAGCATCCGGCCTTGCTCAGCCTCATGTTCGAGGTTAAACACCGGCCCGACGCGCCCCGCGTACTGGTCGAAGCCAGCGAAAGGGCGTTTGGTCATGCCCCGGCCGCGTTCGCCGAAGCGCAGGCGGCGGGCGAGGTCATCCCCGGCGACCCGGCGCGGCTGGCCCTCATCGTCATCTCCGCACTTCTGGGCCTCATCTCCATCTCCACCGACGGCAAGATAAGGGGAGTCTCCCTGTACCATGTAACGGGCGAGATGATCGACCGGATGATCCTGGGGTTTCGGCCCCGAGCGGAAACCGGACGCGGCTGAGGAGCCCCTACCGCCCAGGAACCAAAAATAGCGGCAACCCCGCTACGAGGTACGTTCTTTCACGGCCGGCGGAACGCTCGACCTTGTCCTCGGCCCGCAACCCAACAAAGCTGGGGGCATCCAGTAAGGCAGTTGGCGCCTCCAATCGACTGGCGCGGGAAGACTACGGCCTCACCAGCGGCGCGAACCGGTCCCGGTGCGCCCACAGGAGGAAAAGGGAGAGGAGGGAAACCACGAGGGCGACCGGGAGACCCTTCGGGTCGAGGAAGGTGTGAAACAGGAGGATGTTCACGATCACCGGCCCGAGCAGCATGAGGCCCAGCGGCACGAACCGGCCGAGCAGCAAAAGTGCGCCGCCCGAAACCTGGAGCGCCGCGATGACGTAAAAATAGCCGCTGCCCATGAGAGCCCCCGTAAACGCCCCGGCCTGGCCTTGAGGCGGCGGCATCGGGAGGAAATGGAGGAACCCATTAAGCCCGAAAACGAGAAAGACGATCCCGAGCAGGAGCCGGGCGATGATGATGGCGTATTTCATGGATGTGTATCTCCTTATTCGCGCCAAGGGAGGCCCATTTTCATTCCCCCTTGGCGTCCTTTGCGTCCCTGGCGCGAGCCTCTCCCAGGACCGGGCGACATCCTCAGAATACACGACGCGCCGTCAAAATCCAGGAAAGCAAGATCTCGAACTATCGTGAAGGTGGGCGCGTTTACTTTTTCGCGCCAGGGACGCGAAGGACGCCAAGGTCTTTTTCCCCTGCCGCCCTAGGCGCGAGCCTATTTCACCCGCAGCGGGAGTTCGAGGATGGTGATGGAGTACGGCGCGAAGGTATAGGTGAAAGCGGGCGAAACGCCTGAGACCCGCGATGCGACCGGGACGATCTTTGCGGGCTCGGTGATCGAGTTGGTATCGGCCGGGCTGCCTGCGGAAAGGACAAGGGCGCTTCCCTCGGCAGCCGGCGGTTCGGATGCGGCGATCTGGATATCGACGGGTTGCGGCGCGCCCCCGGTGTTTACTGCCTTTACGTAGAGCGTCTGCCGGCTGTCTTTCGTGACGACGTAGAAGAAGGAGGGGATCGGCGCGGCGCCCGCGGAATTCACGGGTTCGCCGCCTTCCAGCGAGGCGGCCACCACCTGGTCTCCGCGGTGCCGGCTGAACATCTGCTGGGCGTAGTAGGAGGGCGAGCCGTAGCACGTCAGCGCGTCGTAGCCGATCAAGTTGGTGCTCCACTGGCCCGCCTTCGGGCTGACGTTGACCAGGAGCGGCGCGTAGCTGGACATGACTACGAGGTCGGAGTTGCGTTCCATGCCCGTCATCCACGCGGCATCCGCGAGCGCGGAGCTCATGTTCGGCGTGGGCGAGCCCTCCCGGGTCGCCCATTCGCCCACGAACACCTTCGGGCCGGTGCGGCTGCGCTTGTCGTAGTGGTGCGTGTCCTTCTCCATGCCGTCGGCGGTGCGGTAGAAGTGCTCGTCGTAGAGGTCGGGAGTCCGCGTGGAGACCTTCATCGTGGCGATGAGCTGGAGCCGGGGGTATTTGGCCTTGATGGCGTCGTAGAACTGGGTGAACCGGCCGTCGTAGCTGTGCGATTTGTCGAAGGCGTCCTCGTTGCCGACCTCCACGTAGGTCAGGGGGAACGGCGTGGGATGCCCGCCGGCGGCCCGCTGCGAACCCCACTTCGTCTCCGGGCCGCCCGTGATGTATTCGATCTCGTCCAGCGCGTCCTGCACAAAGGGCGCGAGGGCCGGGCCGGGGTCGATGTGATGCTGTCTCAGGGAGTAGCCGGCGTAGATGCCCAGGACGGGCTGGAGGCGCAGGTCCTCGCACCACTCGAGGAATTCGAGCAGGCCGAGCCCGTCGGAGGAGCGGTAGCGCCAGCAGCCCTCGTGGCCGGGCCGTTGCGCGAGAGGCCCGAGCGTCTTTTTCCAGTCGAACCGCGTCTCGACGGTGTCGCCTTCCAGGTAATTGCCGCCGGGCAGCCGCAGGAACGCGGGGTGCATCTCATCCAGCGCATGCATGATGTCGATGCGGTTCCCGTTGGGCCGGTCGTTGAAAGTAGGCGGAAAGAGCGACACGAGGTTAAACCAGAACGTCCCTGGACCTTTCGTCGCGATGACCAGGCGGTTTTCGGACGAAACGGGAGCGTCGTCCCCGGTGGTGAGAGATACCGTGTAGTTTTGCCAACCGGCGCTGAGCTTCGGTGCCTCGGCGTGCGCGAAGACCTTCGCCCCGTCGTTGCTCTCCAGCGAGATGGCAAGCGGGCCGGCGGAGCCTTCGGCCCTGGCGTAAAAGGAGAGGCGGTAGGCCGTCTTCGGCCTTACGGCGATGCCCCAATAGCCGCCGTTCGCGATGCCCGTGCGTCCGGAACCGGCGGCGACGGTCAGTTTCAGGCAGACGGTGAGGGCGTCGTTCACGGGCTGGGTCTTATCCAGGCCCATCGTCCCCGAGCCGCCGTTTTCCTGGACGAGCGCCCAGCCGGCGGGACCCGCCGGATCATCCTTGAAAATCCGGTTGCGGATCAACTCGGCATAGAGGCCGCCGTCATAGGAATGGTTGATCTCCTCCGTCATGAGGCCGTAGAGGGTCGGGCTGACCTGCGCGGTAACCCGGCAGGGATCGATCTTCAGGACGGGGTTCGCGGCATGCGCGGAGCCGGCGAAACAAAGCAGGGCGGCCGCGCCGGCGACAAAGGGGTGGATTTTATACATAGGGTTCCGGCCCGTGGGGGGACAAGTCGGGCGGCTGCCACAGCCGTCTTTCCACTCAAAGCTCCGCGGCGCTTAAGCCCGAACGGCCTCGGCCCGGCCCTTTACTTCCAGCTTGCGGTACAGCGTGGCCATGCTGATGCCGAGCATCTTCGCGGCCTTCTCGCGCGAGGTATCGTTGAACTTGATGGTCTCCTCGATGTAACGGCGTTCCTGTTCGCGCACAAATTCATCCAGCGTCTGCCCGACGGGCATCTCGCTCTTTGCGGGCGCGCCGGGGGCGGCGTGGTGCCGGGTGACGTGAGGCGGCAGGTCCGCGGGCTGGATCAGGCCTTCCTCGCACAACGCGCACGCGCGTTCGATGGCGTTCTCCAGTTCCCGCACGTTGCCGGGCCAGCGGTAATGGGAGAGGACTTCCAGCGCCTTGGCGTCGATCCGCCTCGGCTCCGAGCCGGTCTGCGCGGCGTTCTTCTGAAGGAAATGGTTTACCAGGAGCGGGATGTCCTCCAGGCGCTCTCGCAACGCGGGCATCTCCAGCGGGATGACCGCGAGCCGGTAATAGAGATCCTCCCGGAACGCGCCAGCCTTGATCTTGTCCTGCAGCGCCTCGTTCGTGGCGGCGAGGACGCGGACGTTGATGGGGAGGCTCTTCGTTTCGCCCACCCGGCGGATTTGCCGTTCCTGCAGGACGCGCAAGAGCTTCGTCTGCAGCGGCTGGGCCATGGAATTGATCTCGTCCAGGAAGATCGTGCCGAGCTGCGCTTCCTCGAAGAGGCCGAGCTTGTCCTGCACCGCGCCGGTAAACGCGCCCTTCTTGTGGCCGAACAGTTCGGACTCCAGGAGGTTCTCGGGCAGCGCGCTGCAGTTGATGGCGACAAAGGGTTGGTGCTGGCGGCTGCTATTGAAATGCAACGCCCGGGCGACGAGTTCCTTGCCGGTGCCGCTCTCGCCCTGGATGAGGATGGTGCTGTCCGTATCCGCGATCTTGGCGATGAGGTTGTAGATTTCCTGCATCCGCTGGCTCGTACCGATGATGTTCTCGAACCGGTAGCGCTCCTTGAGCTCCTTCTTGAGGTAAACGTTCTCGCGGACGGCGCTCTGGAAATCGAGCGCGCGCTGGACGGTGAGCTGGAGCTCGTCGATCTTGAACGGCTTGGTGATGTAATCGTAAGCGCCCAGTTTCATCGCTTCGATGGCCGTCTCGACCGATGCGTAGGCCGTGATCATGATGACGGCGGGCGTCGGGGTGACCTCGCGGCATTCCCGCAGGACGTCGAACCCGCCGACCTTCTCCATCTTGATGTCGGTGATGACCACCTGCGGAAGGACGCTCGGCAGGGAATCGATCGCCTTTTGGGCCGAGTTATAGGGAAAAACCTGGTGGCCTTTATCCCGGCAGAGGGTCGAAATGACCTCCACCATGGCCGGTTCGTCGTCGATTATCACTATTCGCGCCATAAAAATCTCAAAAAAGAGAATATCGCATGCTTGCGAATTTTCAAAGGATTAAAATTCGGCCCCGACACTCTCGACATGCGCGATACCTGCGTAACCAACAGCCTAACATCGTCCCGGACGGGCCATCTGTGCGTGTCCATCGTCACAGAAATGCCGCATTCCATCCCGCCTCGCGGCATGAAACTCCCCCGTGGCACGCCCTACGCTCCCCCGATGACGCCTCGGGATTCCCGCACGCGAGCTTCCGCACCCGCGCGCCCCGGCCTAGTGCGTGGCGTTCAGCGAATGGACGTGTGCGAGCCCGTACGTCAGCAGCAGCGTGCTGTCGTCCCAGATGCCCGGGTGGTTCGTGTGCATCACCACCGATATGACCTCGCGGCCGTCCCGCAAGGCCGAGCTGACAAGCACCTGCTGCGCGGGGATGGTGTAGCCGGTTTTCAGGCCGGTGCACCCGGGATAACGCCAAAGGAGCTTGTTATGATTCTTGAGGGCGAAGACGCCGTGCGTGGTGATCCAGAGGTAATCCTCCGTCGAGACCAGCTTGCGGAAGAACGGCTGCTCCATCGCGGCGCGGGCGATGAGGGAGAGGTCGTGCGGCGTGGTGAAATGGTCGATATTATGCAGGCCGTTCGGGTTCGCGAAATGGCTCGAGACCGCCCCGAGCTCGCGCGCGCGGCGGTTCATCTTGTCGGCGAACGCCTCGATGCTCCCGGCGTTGTCGCGCGCCAACGCGCACGCCACGTCGTTCGCGCTCTTCAACATCATGCCAAAGAGCATCTGCCTGCGCGTGAATTTCTCGCCCGTCCGGATGCCCAGGGAGCTCGGCTCGACCTTGGTATCCGCGACATCGACGGTCACTTCGTGGTCGAGGTCCCCGCCCTCGATCACGACCAACGCCGTCAGTATCTTCGTCGTGCTCGCCGGGTAGAAAACCTGGTCGGGGTTCTTCTCGAAAAGGGCGTCGCCCGTGAGCGCGTCGATCACCATCGCGCCCTTCGCGGCGATGGGGAGCTGACCCGCCCCGGCGGCTGCGCCCTGAACGGCGGGCGCCCCGCTGTTCGCGGCATTTTCCGGGTTCTCCGTGTCGGGCGGCGTCGGGGCAAGGATCGGGGCCTCGTCGGAAGCGGGGTGTCGCTTGTAGGAACGCTTCGCGTCCACCAGGCCGGACGCCAGCATGGCCGCCAGGAGGACCGCCGCAAAGAAGAGGTGATTCTTCCGGTCCATCAGTTGGTTCGAACTGGCAGCCGCTGCCCGGGCGCCCCGAGCCGGCGCGGCCGGGTGGCCACCGCCTCGCCATCCAGGAGCATCCACCCGACCCTGCCCTGGAATTGCACGATCTCCTCATATACCGACGAGAGCTCGCCGTCGAACGGCAGGGCGATCATATCCGCTCGCGCCCCGGGCGCGATGCGCCCCAGCGTCTCCTGCTGGTTCAACGCCCGCGCAGGGTGGAGCGTGACGGTCTTCAATATCTCCCGCGGCTCCAGCCACGGCTCGGCCTCGGCGAGCGCCTGCATCTCGGTGAAGAGGTTCAGGGAATCGTTGCTCGCGAGGCTGTCGGTGCCGAGGCTGATGCGCAGCCCCAGCTCGTGGAAACGCTTGAACGGAAAGGGCCGGTGGCGGAAATACCGGTGGCTGCGCGGGCAATGAACGAGGTGCAGGCTCGGGGCGAGCCCGGGCGCGGCGAGCAACTCAAAATCGCGATCGTCCGCTTCGTTGAGGTGAACGAGTATCCAGCCGGGGCCGATGAGTCCCCGGCCGAGCAACTGCTCGAGGGCCGAGCCGTGCCCGCAGTCGCTCATGTCGCGACCCATCGACGCGAGGAAGTCGTAGAGCGTCCCGCGCGCATGCCGGAACATCTGGTCTTCCTCCGCCGATTCGCCAATGTGCGTGGTGAGCGGCATGCCCGCGGCGTGGGCGCACGCGTTCGCGAGCCGGTACAGCTCCCGCGAAGCGGTGTACGGCGCGTGCGGGCTGAGGCCGCAGCCTCCGAGCCACTCGGGCCGGCGCTGGAAGAACAGGAACGCGCCGGCGACGAGCTCCTCCGTGGCGATCCGGTTGCGGATATCGATCAACTCATAGAACCACCAGGTGCGAATCGGCGGCGCGGGCATCCGCAGCATCAGCTCGGGGAAGGATTCGATATTGAGCACGGTGGTGACGCCGGAACGCTGCAACTCCTCGAAGCCGCTCGCGATGGCCGCCAGGTAGTCCTCCTCGTCCAGCGAACGTTTGATGGCGTTGATGCGGGATATCCACTGGCTGAAGCTCCGTTGCTGCGCGATCGCGCCGCGCATCATCGTGTAGTCGAGGTGGCAGTGCGCGTTGATCAGTCCCGGGAGCAGCACCTGCTCGCCCAAGTCCGCCACCGGGCCGGAGCCGAACCGCGACACCTCCCCGAACGGCCCCGCCGCGCGGATCGCCCCTTCCTCGACCCACACCGCCCCGTCCTCGACCGGCGCGCCGTCCATGGTGACCAGTGCTCTTGCCCTGTAGATCATAGGGGTGCGCGCGAACGCCGAACCACGTTTCGGGCCGCGGCGACGAAGAGGTTGCACGCCTCGGGGCAGAGGAGCGGGAAGGCCGGCTCGGGCGGCGCTTCGAATTTGGCCGGCGGGAGCGCGGTGATGGGCGTGACCTCATCCAGCTTCCAGAGGATGGTCTTCAGGCAACCCCCCTCGGTCTTGCAAAAATCCCCGGCCAGCGCATCCGCCTGGGCATTGGTGATGCGCTTCACGCTTTCATACATGCCCGTTTGACGGTTCGCCGTCCGCCGGAAATCGACGGCCTCCAGCCGGCCCTCGCGGCGCCAGAGCCAGGCGCCTGCCGCCGCGGGATAAAGGAAATCGAGAGCCGCGTGGAGCTGGCGCACTCCCCGGAGATCCAGCCGCCAGCCGTGCTTCAGGTTCGGCGCGCTCTTCAACGGTCGGTACCGCCCTTCGTCGTCGTATTTGGCGATCTCACGGGCCATCTCCGGGGAGGCGGAGACCGCCAGGCCGGAGCGCACGTCATCCTCATGGTGCGAGAGGCTGAAACGGCCGTCCTCCCTCTCGCGGACGACGACCTGCCCCACCCTGGAACCGCCGCCGGCCAACCAGCATTCCAGGGTCGCCTCGATCTTCACCGGGCGAGCGCTCCCTGTTGCGCGTGCCGCAGGTCGAACGCTTCCACCTGGTCGAGGATGACATCGGCGAAAAGCGCCTCCGTGCCGATGGCGCTCGCGTAATACAATTGCCGGCCGTGCAGCGAGTGCGGGTTGCGCCGGAAGATGTCCGCCTGGCTCGCGAACCCGCCGGTCTCCGCCTCGATGCCGAGCAGCACGGGGATGTCCTGGTAACTGTGCAGCCCGTCCGCGATGAAAAACGGCACGACGACCACGTTCGGCTGCGAGGTGAGCTTCAGCCAGTCCGAAAGGAAGGGCGCTTCCTCCATGTAAGCCCCGGCCACCTCCGCGTAGCCCGAGTCCTGGCGGATGCGCTCCACCTGTTCCCGCACCGCCGCCGCCGAGTTGTCGTTCAGGTTCGTGCCGTGTCCGGCGATGAGCAGGCTCGTCGCGCCCGGAGCCACGCCCGGCGCGACCTCGCGCGCCCGGTGCAGCAGCACCTCGGTCATGCGCGGATGGCTCCCCACCGGTTCGCAATAATGGAGCCGAAGCCCGCCCCGGGCCGTCACCGGCCCTTCGAGTTCCAGTTCCCGCGGGATGATCGTCCGCGTAAAATACCCTTCGCTGATGAAGTTCGGCACCACGTACACCTCGTCGCTCTCCACCATGGTCAACACCTGGCGCAAGCTCGGCTCCTCTTTCCAGAACGCGCAGTAAACCTCGCCGAAACAGCCGCGTTCGCGGATCGCATCCGCGTGCTGAAAAGTCGGGGCGCTCGAGTCCGGATTCACAGTGGAACCGTGTCCGACCAGCACAAGGGCGCTCCCAGGCTTCGAGATCATGCCTCCAAGTTATGGGCGCGCGCCGGGATGTCTATCGGAATAGTCGCCCGCCGCGAATCATCGGGGGGAAGAGACGAACGCGGCGAGGAACTCCGTAAACCTCCTGCGGGCGAGGCCGATGTTTTGGACGAAGCGCGCAAACGGCGGGATGCGGGCCGGATGCGTCGCCAGGAAAAAGAGGAGGCTGCCGACCCGGGGCCGCTGCGTCGCCCCGTCGAACCACACGGCGTACGGCACCGGCAGGGGCTCACCGGCGGCGTCGCTGATCGCCCGCACGGAGAGCATGGGGATGCCCCTCGCTTCGCACAGGCTAAAGACGGTCTCGGTTTCCATGTCCACGGCGGACGCGCCCGTCTGCTCGAACAGCCGCCGTTTCTCTTCGACCGACTCGACGATCCGCGGCTGCGAGGAGAGCCGTGTGTAGAACCGCTCGCCGGGCACGCGGCGGGCCGCCTCCAGCAAAGCGGGGTCGGAGAAGTTTTCGGCGATGACCACGGCCCCGGGCGCGAGGCGCGGGTCGAGCCCTCCGGCGAACCCGGCGCTGATCACCCGTTCGACGGGCTCCTGCGCGAGAAGCGCCGAGACCCGGGCCGCGCACCGCTCCGGGCCGACGCCGGTGTGCCAGACGGCGATCTCCTTCCCATTCAACGTGCCGCGCCAAACGGGCAGCCTCCCCTTCTCGACGGCTCGCACGCCCGACAGCAGCGCCACGAAGCCCTTGCTCTCCTCCGGCAGCGCGAAAACGACCGCGATCATGGAGCCGGTGTGGACGCCGCCGCGCCGCTGGTGATGACGATGTCGATGAGCTCACTCCCGCCCGGCTGGCCGGGAACCAGCAGCGCGTTCGGCCTGCCTGTCGCGCTCTCGACGAACTTCGCCACGGCGCCCGCGGGGATGCTCGCGAGCACCTCCGGCTCGCCCGCGACGGTCGTGCTCTTGAACGCGGCGCCGCCCGCCTCCGATGCGAGCCGGATGACTTTCTCCGTCTCCCCCGCGACCGTCGCCGTGCCGGTCGTGACGATCAACTTCTCGTTCGTGACTTGGGGCGCGGGCAGGGAGGCCCGGGCAGACCTTTCGAGACTGTCCTTCAACGCGTCGATATTCGGCGCAGCCCCTCCCCGCGGGTGCGCGCCAAAGAACATCCACGCCGCCGCCGCCAGCGCCGCCAGCAAAAGCGCGGCGGCTATCTTGACTCGCATTCTCGTCATTCGCATAACAGGATACTCATCCCCGCACCGCATGAAAACCAAGGATCGCGCCACCGCCCTCGTCGCGGCCTTCAGAAAGGTTTATCCCGAGGCGCATTGCGAGCTGGATTTTCGGAATCCGTTCGAGTTGCTCGTGGCGACCATCCTTTCCGCCCAGTGCACCGACAAGCGCGTGAACATGGTCACCCCCGCCCTCTTCAAAAAATACCCGGATGCCGCGGCGATGGCAACCGCCCCGCAGGAGGACGTGGAGGGCCTCATACGCTCCGCGGGCTTTTTCCGCAGCAAGGCTAAAAACCTCCGCGCAGCATCCGCGGACATCGTCGCGAAACACGGAGGCAAGGCGCCCGACACGATGGACGCGCTCACCGCCCTCGCGGGAGTCGGCCGCAAGACGGCAAACGTCGTGCTCGGCAACGCCTACGGCAAGAACGAGGGCGTCGTGGTCGATACGCACGTCACCCGCCTTTCCTTCCGGCTCGGGCTCACGAAACAGCTCGCGCCCGAAAAGATCGAGCTCGACCTCATGAAGCTCATTCCGCGCCCGGACTGGGCCATCTTCAGCCATTGGCTCATCTGGCACGGGCGCCGGCGCTGTTTCGCCCGCAACCCCGATTGCGCCGGGTGCGAGGTGCAGACGCTCTGCCCCACCGCGTTCCGCTGGGGTCCGTTGCCTTCCCCCGGGAAAGGTGCGAGAGGTTCGTCCACTTCCATGAAGATACTCCCCCTCCTCGCCCTGCTCCTCGCCATCCCGTTGTTTGCAAAGGCCGAGCCGGCCCCCTCGCCCGACGCGAAGCCCGATGCCAAACCGGACGCGAAAACCGAAGCCAAAGCCGAGCCGGCGAAGCCCCCCGAGGAACCGAAGCTCTCCGTCACCGAGCACACCGTGACGATCGACGGCCAGCCCGTGAAGTACAAGGCGGTGGCCGGTTACCTCGTTCTCAAGGACGAGGTGGATAATGCCGACGACGCGAAAAAGGGCGGGCCGCCCGACGAGCAGAAGGATCCGGTGAAGGCGAAGGCGAAAATCTTTTTCATCGCCTACACCCGCGAGGGCGTGGCGGCCAGGGACATCCCGAACCGCCCGGTGACTTTCGCCTTCAACGGAGGCCCCGGCGCGGCCTCGGTATGGCTGCACCTGGGCGGCATGGGCCCGCGCCGGGTGAAGCTCGCACCGCCCCCCGGGCAGACCACCGCGCCCTACGAGCTCGTCGATAACGCTTCGAGCTGGCTCGCGGACTCCGACCTCGTTTTCATTGACCCCGTCTCCACCGGCTACAGCCGGCCCGTGCCCGGCGAGAGCGCGAAGCCTTTCCACGGTTACCAGGGCGACATCGAGTCGGTCGCGGCCTTCATCCGGCTCTACATCACCCGCAACAACCGCTGGCTCTCGCCGAAGTTCGTCGTCGGCGAAAGCTACGGGGGCGCACGGGCCGCGGCGATCTCCAGCTTCCTCGCGGGCCGCTACGACATAGCCCTGAACGGCATCGTCATCGTCTCCGGCCTTCTGAATTGGCAGACGGTGGCGTTCACGACCGGGAACGACCTCCCCTACGCCCTCTCCGTGCCGACCTATGCGGCCACTGCGTGGCATCACCAGCGCCTGTCGCCTTCCATGCAGGCGAAGACCATCGATGAGGTGAAGGCCGAGGCCGAGGCGTTTGCGTCGAAGGATTACCTCCTCGCGCTGGAAAAGGGGAGCGCGCTCTCCGACTCCGACCGTAACGGCATCGCCGATCGCCTCTCGGCGCTCACCGGCCTCTCGACCGAGTACATCCTGCGCTACCACCTGCGCGTGAAAGGCGCCGAGTTCGAGGAAGAACTCCTGAAGTCCGCGAACCGCACCGTGGGCCGCTACGACACCAGCTATACCGGCATCGGCTACGACCCGGGCCACATGCGGTTCGACCCGAGCTTCGAGGCGGTGAAAGGCGCGTTCACGGCCACCATCAACGATTACCTGCGCACCGATCTCCGGTTCGAGTCCGACCTGCCATACGAGACGCTGGCGAATGTCCAGCCCTGGGATTTCAGCAACGTCCAGAACCAGTTCCTCGATGTCTCGGACGATCTCGGCGAGACCATGAGCGAGAATCCCCACATGAAAGTGTGGGTCGCGGTCGGCTGCTACGACCTGGCCATCCCCTATTACAGCACCGACTACACCCTGCGCCAGATGCCGCTCGACCCCTCCCTGCGCCCGAACATCCGCATCACCCAATACGAGACCGGCCACATGATCTACACCCACGAGGACGCCCTCGTGAAACTGAAGGCCGACTTCGCCGCGTTCGTCCACGACGCCGTGCAGCATTGAGGCGATGGCGCACGACTGGGACATCAAGACCCGCGCGAGCCGCTGCGCGCTCACGGACAGGCCTTTCGGAGAAGGCGAGTTCTTCTACACCCTCCTTTTCCGGGACAAGGACGGCTTCTCGCGCCAGGACCTCTCCGAGCAGGCGTGGGGTGAGCGCAACGACAACATCCAGCCCTTCTCGTTCTGGCGCTCAAAGTTCGAGCCCGCGCCGCCGCCCCCGGCCGAACCCCTCGCGAAGGAAACGGCCGAGGATCTCCTCCGCCGCTACATGGGGCAGGAGGACGCCTCGCACGGCAGCGTCCGGTACATCCTCGCGGTCATGCTCGAACGCAAACGCATCCTCAAGCAGATCGACACCCGGCAAGAGGGCGGGGTGAAGACCCTCATCTACGAGAATACCCGGACGGGCGAAGTATTCGTCATACCCGACCCCCAACTCCGCGTGGACCAGATCGACGCCGTGCAAAAGGAAGTCGCCGCCCTGCTGCACCCTTAACGCCGACTGCCGGGGAAGGCCAATTCCCTTTCCCCCTTGGCGTCCTTTGCGTCCCTGGCGCGAGCTCTCCCCGACCCCGGCCAATAGCGGAGCCCCCGAAGGATCCGATGGTGTGCGGCCTGATTTTTTTTCGCGCCAAGGACGCGAAGGACGCCAAGGTTTCCTTCCCTCCGCCATCCCTGGCGCGCATACCCGACCCCCCGCGTGGACCAGATCGACGCCGTGCAAAAGGAAGTCGCCGCCCTGCTGCACCCTTAACGCCGACTGCCGAAGAAGGCCAATTCCCCTCCCCCTTGGCGTCCTTTGCGTCCTTGGCGCGAGCTCTCCCCGACCCCGGGCAATAGCAGAGCCCCCGAAGGATCAGATGGTGTGCGGCCTGATTTTTTTCGCGCCAAGGACGCGAAGGACGCCAAGGTTTCCTTCCCTCCGCCATCCCTGGCGCGAGGCTCCTCCACGCGCGCGGGCGGGCGGTCTCGGATGGAAGGCGCTGGCGTCCCCGGAGAGATGGTGCGAAGTGTGGAGCGGAATGACGCTCCCCTGGTTTCAGAATGGTTCCCCACTCTACCTCGCGCCGATGGCGGGGGTGACGGACACCATCTTCCGCGGACTCTGCAAGGAGCAGGGCGCGGACGTTGTCGTGACGGAATTCGTCTCGGCCGAGGGCATCATCCGCCGCAACGAGCGGACGTGCGAATACCTCGACTTCGAAGAGGCCGAACGGCCCATCGGCATCCAGCTCTTCGGAGCGGAGCCCGGCCGGATGGGCGAAGCGGCGCGGCTCGCCATCGAATGGGTCCGCCCGGACTTCATCGACCTGAATTTCGGCTGCCCGGTAAACAAGATCGTCTCGAAAAACGGCGGCTCGGCCCTCTTGCGGGATTGCCCGCTGCTGAGGAGCGTCGCCGAAGGGGTCGTGAAAGCCGTCGCGCCCTCCCCGGTGACGGCAAAAATCCGGATCGGTTGGGATCGCTCGACCGTCAACGCCGTCGATACCGCCCGCATCCTGGAAGACGCGGGCATCCGCGCGCTCGCCGTGCACGGGCGCACGAAGGAACAGGGCTATTCCGGCGAGGCGGACTGGGAGACCATCGCAAAAGTGGCGCGGGCGGTGTCGATCCCCGTGATCGGGAATGGCGACATCTCTTCGGCGGCGACGGCCAGACTCCGGCTCGAACAGACCGGGGTTTCCGGCCTCATGATCGGCCGCGGCGCGATGTCTTCGCCCTGGATATTCGCGCAGATCAAGCGCCTGCTGGCGACCGGCGACCCGGGCCCCGCGCCCACGCCGGAGGAGCAATGGGCGTTCATACGGCGGCATTGCGCGGCGATGGTGGAGCGACGCGGCCCGGAGGCGATGGCGCTGGCCGCGATGCGTTCCCGGCTGATGGCGTATTCCCGCGGCATGCGCGACGCAAAGGGCCTGCGCGCCCGGTTCCAGCACGTCTCCTCCCTGGCGGAGCTGGACGAGATCGCCGCCAGCAACCTGGACGCGTGCCTCGCCGGAGCGCCCACGGCGAGCGGCTGCTAACGAGTGGGCGGCTTGACCTGCGGCGCGGGGGCCGTAATGTTCCACCCGTGATCGATACCGCGCCGGCCAAGGCCGAAGTCAAGTTCAGGATGGGAAGCGAGAAGCTCGTGAAGGTCACTTCGCCCGCGGCGACGAAGCTCAACTCTTTGCTGACGCGCCAGGGCAGGCCGGGCGGTGCGCTTCGCATCGCGGTCATCGGGGGCGGCTGCTCGGGGTTGCAATACAAGATGGACCTCGTCGATGGCCCCGCGAACCGCGACATCATGGTGGAATCCGCCAGCGTCCGCGTGGTGGTCGATCCCAAGAGCGCGTTGTTCGTGAGCGGCTCGCTGCTCGACTACAGCGACGATCTCCAAAAGGGCGGATTCAAGGTGACGAACCCGAACGCGGTCGCCCACTGCTCCTGCGGGGAGAGTTTCGCGGCCTAGGTTTCTCCCGGAACGCGCTGGCTAACCCTTGGTCGGTTTCTCGGCTTTGACGAGCCGCGGTTTCACCGGCATGGGAAGCTGGATTTCCTGGCTCGCGGTGGCCCGTTTCTGTGGCTCCACGGGAGCCAGCTTCACGGGCCGGCCGCTCTTCGCCGCTTTGAAGAGCCCGAGGATGGCCCGCACGTCGGCCCAGCCCTCGTAGCCGTCGGGCTCCGGCTTTTCGCCCTGGAGGATGCAGCGGGAGAAATACGCGATCTCGGCGCCGAACTGGTCGCCGACGGGGAATGAACGTTCCTTTTCCTTCCCGCCGATGGAGATTTTCCACTTGAGGTCGTCCTTGTACGTGTAAGCGGGGTCGAGCCGGAGCTTGCCCTTCGTCCCTACCAGTTCGATGACATCGCAGTCCGCCGAGCCGAAGGAACAGGTGAACGTGGCGAGGCGGTCGCCGGGGAATCGCAGGATGGCGGAGGCCATTTCCTCGACTTCCTTGAAGCGCGGGTCGCCGTTATTCGCGAGGAACCCGGCGGCTTCGACCGGCTCGGCCGCGAACAGGTACCGCGCGGCGTTCACGCAATAGACCCCGAGGTCGAACAGCGGGCCGCCGCCGTCCGCGGCGTTCACCCGGATGTTCGGCGCGGCGACCTGCATGCCGAAGACGGAGGAGAAATAGCGGAGCTCGCCGAGCTTGCCGGACTGCCCGAATCGGATGGCCTCGACCGTCCCCTTTGTAAGGTGGAGGCGATACGCGACCATGAGATGCACGCGGGCCTTCTCGCACGCGGCGACCATGGCCTGGCAATCCTTCTCGGTGGTGGCCATCGGCTTCTCGCACAGGACGTGCACGCCGGCGCGCGCGGCCCGCTCGGTGTATTCGCGGTGCTGCACGTTCGGCAGCACGATGTAAACGGCGTCGATGGCCTCTTCTTTCAACGCCTTCTCGTAGTCCTCATAGCCGAACGCGGGCACGCCGTATTTGCGCGAGAGGGCGCTGCTCTTCTTCGGGTCGCCCGTTACCAAAGCGCCGAGCTCGGAGTTCTTCGCCTGGGCGAAGCCGGGGAGGATGACGGACTGGGCAAGGTGCCCCAAGCCGACGACGGCGTAGCGGATGCGGCGGCTTTTCGTGGATCGCATGGTCCTTTTTCATCGGTGGGCAAGCGCCGCGCGGTCGCCGGGAAAAGGAATAAAACCCCAGGCTGCCGGCTCTTGCATGGTGGCGCAATGTCCAGAAAACCTTTTCAGCCCCCCACGGCGCGTCCGCGCTGCGCCCGGCGCTTTTTTGTCGATATTCGCCGGAGGCCCGCGCAGTATCACGCCGGTGGAGGATTTGAACCCCCAGGCTCTCGTCGAGGCATACTACCTCCCTCTCTACCGGTTCGGCATGTCCCTGAGCCGCTCGGAGAGCGATGCGTGGGACCTGACGCAGCAGACATTCTACCTGTGGGCCAAAAAGGGCCACCAGCTCCGCGACAAGTCCAAGGTGAAGACGTGGCTCTTCACGACCCTCTACCACGAGTTCCTCGCGAACCGGCGAAAACAGGAGCGTTTTGTGGATGAAGAGCTGGACGAGGAGCGGCAGGCTGCGCCCGACCTTTCCCCGGACACGGTGGACGGGCTGGACGCCGCGGTGGTCCAGGAGGCCCTCCTGGAGATCAAGGAAAAATACCGGGCCCCGCTGGCCCTCTTTTATCTGAAATCGACCTCATACAAAGAGATAGCGGATGTCCTCGGCATCCCCATCGGCACGGTGATGTCGCGCATTTCACGCGGCAAGGCGGAGCTGCGCAAGCTCCTGGTGAAGTCTGGAGACTCCGTCACTTTGAAGAGGGATTCCATGAAGGAGGGATCGGCATGACTCCCGAGGAAGCCAGGGCGATCCTCGAAGTTTACCGCCGCGGCGCCGACGACGCGGGCGACCCGTTCTTCGCCGAGGCCCTGGAGCTCGCCAGCACCGACCCCGGGCTTGGCAAATGGTTCCACGACGAGCAGGCCATGGACACCGCGATCTCCGGGAAGCTGAACAGCGTCTCCGTTCCCCCGGGCCTGAAGGCGGCGCTCGTCGCCACCATGGAGCCGCGCAACACCTTCGAGTGGACGTGGCCCAGCGCCGCGGGCCTGGCGGCGGCCGCCGCCCTCGTCACCCTCCTGCTGGCGCTCGGCTTCCTGCGTCCGGGCACGAAAACCGGCGGCGGGGACGCCCTCGAGAATTTCCGGTCGGAGATGGTGAACTTCGTCAGCATCGATCCCTCCCTGGAGATGGAAACGGGCGACCTCGGAAAAATCCGGGAACACCTCGCGGCGAACACCGCGCTCACGTCCATCGACATCCCGCCGGGCATCCAGAAACTCCCGGCGGTCGGGTGCCGTCGCCTCTTGTTCCGAGGCTACAAGGTCGGGCTTCTCTGCTTCCATAGCGGCGGGGATCGCCTCGCGCATCTCCTGGTCGTCAACGCCGCCGCGTTCGACGGCGAGCCGCTCCCGCAGGAGCACGAGTTCCGCAAGGAAGGCGACTGGATGACCGCCACGTGGGCCAGGGACGGCAAGCTGTATGTCGTCGCCTCGCAGCTCGGCCAGAAGGAACTCGAGACGCTCCTGGCCGCCGCGCCCGCCCGCGAACCGCGCCGCGACACCGTGGCACGGCTTGCCCTGCTCGTGCCCGCGCGCTAAAAAGGCGGGATGCGCCTGTCGGACTTCGGCCGCAAATTTTCCGCGCCCTCCGGGATCCATAGCCTCATGGAGGACTTCGGGCACGCCCTGGCCGGCGATGCCGACATGATCATGATGGGGGGCGGCAACCCGGCGCACATCCCGGAGATGGAGGCGCTCTGGCGGCGCAGGCTGGAGGAAATCCTCGCCCAGCCCGGCGCGGCCGAGACGATGCTGGGCGACTACGATACGCCCCGGGGCAGGCCCGCTTTCCTGAAAACCGTCGCCGCCTACTTCCGGCGCACGTTCGGCTGGGAGATCGACGCCTCGAACGTCGCGGTGACCATCGGCGGCCAGGCGGCGAACTTCCTCCTGTTCAACATGCTCGCCGGCCCCGATGCGGGCGCCCGCCGCCGGATCCTCTTTCCGCTCGTGCCGGAATACATCGGCTACGCGGGCCAGGGCATCGCGGAGGATATGTTCACGGGGTGGAAACCGCGCATCGAGCTCCTCGAAGGCCGGCGTTTCAAGTATCGGCTGGATTTTGGCGACATCGGCCCCGACATCGCGGCCATGTGCCTCTCCCGCCCGACCAACCCGACGGCGAACCTCATCACCGACGGCGAGATGGAGCGGCTCGCCGCCATGTCGGCGGAATGCGGCATCCCCCTCATCGTGGACAACGCGTACGGCCAGCCGTTCCCGAACGTCGTGTTCAAGGAGGTCGCGCCGGTCTGGAACGCGAACATCATCCACACGTTCAGCCTCTCCAAGCTCGGCCTCCCCGGGGTGCGCACGGGGATCGTCGTCGCCCAGCCGGAGGTCATCGAGCGCATCGCGATCATGAACGCGGCGCTGGTGCTCTCCACGAGTTCGGTGGGGCAGATCATCACCGCGCCCCTCTTCGACGGCGGCGAGATCACCGAGACGTGCCGGCGCGTCCTGCGGCCCTTCTACGAGGCCAGAAGCCTGCAAACGCAGCAGTGGCTCGCGGAGGCTTTCGGCGACTCCGTGGACTACCGCGTCCATGTATGCGAAGGGGCGTTCTTCCTGTGGCTCTGGTTCCCGGGGCTGCCGATCACCGACCGCGAGCTATACGAGAGGCTGAAGGCCAGGAAGGTGCTCATCGTCCCCGGCAGCTATTTTTTCACGGGGCTGGATGAGCCCTGGCGGCACAAACAGGAGTGCATCCGGGTGACGTACTGCGCCAGGCCGGAGTCCGTCCGGCGCGGCATCGCGATCCTCGCGGAGGAAGTCCGGCGCGCCTGCCAAGAGGCGGGCTGAGGCTCACGGGCGCAGCGCCGGAGGCGTCGGCGAAGGCGTCGTGAGCCCATGCGGGGCGCGCGTCGGGCGGAAGGTGAACCCGAGCGGGTCGTCCGCCAGCAGGTAATATGCCCCGTAACTCAACGACGCGAACAACAGAAAGAGGAACACTCGGCGGCGGAGCGGGAGTTTTTCGGGCGTTTCATCCGGCGTTTCCTCGGGCACCCTTTTTGGCGTAGCCGGTCGCACGCACAAAGTCCAACCGAAGCGCGATTTTTGAATAAAAGGCCGACGGCCCCTGTCCAACTCCATGGAAGGCAGGATGTGCCCCGGGGGATGGGCGGCACGCGAGGAAGCAGGAGGAAAATACCAAATGAAAATCAATAAATGGATCGTCGGGTTGTTAGCGGCAGCCGCCATGCTCGTGGCATCCGCGCCGGCCGAGGCGCATGAATACGCCTACCACCACCACCACTACTGGCGCCACTATGGCTACGGCCCGAGCTACTACGGCAGGCCGTATTATGGCTACCCGTATGGGTATCCCTACGGCTACGGCTACGGCCCCGGCTATTACGGTCCCGGCTATTACAGCCCGGGCATCGTGCTCCGCTTCGGCGGCGGGTTCCACCACTGGTAGAGGGCGGTTGCGGACGGGCGCGTTGCCAACGGCGTCCGGTTCCGCTATGGTGCGCGTGTGAGCGTGCGCGTTCTCATAGTGGATGGCCATAGCATCATCTTCGCGTGGCCGGAGCTGCGCCGGATTCATCAACGCAAGGATTTCGCGCTCGCCCGGCAGATGCTGGTAAAGGCCCTCACCGATTACCAGGACTACACCGGCGTCCACGTGGTCGCGGTCTTCGACGGCCAAGGCGCCGGGCTCGCCGCGGAATCCTCGGAGCCGGCCGGCATCCAGGTGTTTTATTCCGGCGCGGGGCAGACTGCGGATGACGTGATCGAGCGGCTCGTGGCGAAATACGGCGAGCGCAAGGACATCACCGTGGCGACCTCGGACCGGCTCGAGCAGCAGACCGCGAGCTCCTTCGGCGCGATGTGCGTCTCCGCCGAAGGCTTGAAGGGGATGCTCGACGCAGCCCGGGGCGATTTCGAACGCTCCTTGAAATCCCACGCCCCCAAGCCCGGCGTTCCAAAAGCCCGCGCTCCGGAGCCCCGCGTTCCAAACCCCCGCGCGCTGGCGCGAAAACGATGAAACTCCTCCTGTTCCAATTCGTCCGCGGCCTGGTTTACGACCAGAACTCCCGGCGCGGGGTCATGTTCGTCGTCCTCATCACCGCCATGCTCATGGTCTTCGCCGGGGGCACATTCCTGAACTCCACGCTCACCTCCCGCCCGCTGATCTTCCTCTCGTACTGGGGCGCCTGCGCGTGGCTCACGTTCTGCGCCATCCTCCTGGCGCTCTACGACATCCTCGCCCTGCGCAAACGGGCCCAGGTCGAACGCCGCCGCCTGCAGCAGGAGATTTTCGCCCGGGAACGCGAAGAAAACTAGATTCTTCCGGTTTTATAATGGGTAAAGGCTGAGTTTTCCACAGATGAAGAGAATTCGAGTGCGGTAGTTTTCGAAGGAGCGGAAACCGCGCGCACTGGACTTGATTGCTTGAATTTTACTATTGAGTCCCTCGCTCACGGCGTTAGTGATCGGGTGGCGCAAGTAGGTCAGGATGTCTTCCAGGTGACGCTTGATCATCCCGCGCTGGTCGTTGGACCATGATCCCCGCGTGAAAACCCTTCTGCTCATCCTCATCGGCGGCCTCGCGCTTGCCCTCCCGGCGCGCGCGGAATCATCGTGGGACAAGGAGGAATTGTGGGACCTGTTCCGGTTCGGCCGCCTGCAGACGGTCAAGGCGGCCATCATCAAAAACCCGAAGCTAGTCAACATGCACGACCCCTCGAACCAGATGACCCCGCTCCACGGCGCGGCGCGTTTCGGCACACCCGAGTTAATTTTATTTTTCATCCAGAAAGGCGCGGACGTGAACGCCTTGGAATACAACGCCTTCACCCCGCTGCACGACTCCTCCACCGGCGCGAACGCGAAGATGCTCATTCTCCACGGCGCTGACACCACGAAGCGCGACGCGTGGGGCGACACCCCTTTGCAAAAAGCCGCCGAGGACGTCTTCAACCACCCCAAGGACAAGACCTACCCCGACATCTGCGCGGGCATGGTGGAGGCCGGGGCAAAGCTCGATATCCTCAGCGCGCTCTACCTCGGCAAGCGCGACGAAGTGAAGCAGATGGTCGCCCGCGACCCCGCCATCCTCCGCGAACACGACAAGGGGATGAACCTCTGGCACAACAACACCCCGCTCGGCATCGCCGCGCAATCCGGTGACACGGAGCTGGTCGATCTCTTCCTCAAAAACGGCGCGCCCGTCGATGGCGTGACCCATCTGCCCATGACCGGCGCGATGACCCCGCTCACAAACGCCTTGAACTGTAAAAACATGGATATCGCCGAGCTATTGCTGAAAGCCGGCGCGTCGCTCGATGTGGTCATCGGCGGCAACCAGAACCCCAACCTCACCTTGTTGCAATGGGTGGACAGACAGCCCGATCCGCAGATCAAGGATCTCGTCCACCGCTACGCCACGGAGCGCGCGAAGTAAAAATCTGCCCGGTAGCAACGGGGTCCATTGGCATTCAACATTCCAGTCAGCCACTAAATATCCCGGAAGAACCGAAAACCAGGCTACTCTCCGCCCGCGTTGAGGATCATCTTCTTCATGCGCACGGAAGGGTCGGGAGTGGAAGCGGCAGTGCCGCCCTGATGGTAGTTGGCGCTCACGGCGCCCTTGTCCAGGTCGTTCGCATATCCCTTCTCCTCGAAGAACCGGCGCGCCGGCGAAGGCGTCGCCGCGACAACGACTGGCAGCGCCGGCGAGGGGGTGACGATCGCTGCCGGCGAAGCCGTTTCCGATGCGGGGGCCGGCGAAGCCGCCGGTCCCAGCCCCAGCAGCCCCTCGATCTGCCGATGACACATGATCCCCAGGACGATCAGAACTAAAAGCAGTTTGGTCTTCATCTCACCTGAAAGCCACAAAAGTGCTCACGAGAGGACTCGAACCTCCACGGGTCGCCCCATACGGTCCTGAGCCGTACGCGTCTGCCAGTTCCGCCACGTGAGCGCGGGAAAAAAATTTTGTCTCGCCAGGCCCTCAACTGATGCGCATCGGCATCAGGACATACAGGAAGGGACTCTGAATCTTGATCACCCCGGGGCTCATCTCGTCGATGAGGTCGAAGAATATCTCGTCGTTGGCGAGGTTCCGCAAGGGCGCCATGAGAAAATCGGGGTTGAACGCGATGGAGAATTCCTTGCCCTTGTACTGGACGGGGAGGGATTCCTTCGCTTCACCGACTTCAGGCGTGTTTGCCATGATGTCGATGTTGTTCTTCGAGAAGACGAGTTTCACGGAGTTCGATTTCTCGCTGGCCAGCAGCGAGACCCGGTGGACGGAATTCAAAAAGACTTCGCGTTCGAGCGTGACCCGCTCCTTGCTCTCGCCGGGGATGACCTGGCGGTAGTTCGGGTAGTTCCCCTCGATCAATTTCGACACGAGCAGGGTGTTGTTCGCCTCGAACGAGACCTGGTTCGCGCCGACCGTGAGCTTGGCCTCGCCGTCATCGGTAAGCAGCCGCTGGATCTCGGTGACGGCTTTGGACGGAACGATGATGTCCACCTCGTGGCTGCGCGGGAATTCCATCTCGATGTCCACCAGCGCGAGCCGGCGGCCGTCCGTGGCGACGAGGGTGAGCTTGTTGTCCTTGAACGAACAAAGGATGCCGTTCAATACGTAGCGGGTCTCGTCCGTGGAGATGGCGTAGGAGGTCTTCTTCAAGCCGTCCTTCAAATCCTTTTGCCGGATGGTGAAGACCTTGGCGTCGTCGAACTTCGGCAGCGGGGGAAATTCTTCCTCGGGCAAGCCCAGGATTTTGAAGAAGCTCGGGCCGCTCCGGATGGAGGCCTGGTTCTTCGAGTCCACTTCCACCTGGATCTCGGCGGTCGGCAGCTCGCGGATGATGCTGAGAAAACGGCGGGCGGGGAGCGTGGTGGAGCCTGGCCGCTCGATGGCGGCTTCGACCGCGCCGCGCACACCGACATCGAGGTCGGTGGTGGTGAGGCGCAACTCGCCGTCGTTTGCCTGCAGGAGAACGTTGGAGAGAATGGGGAGCGTGGTGCGCGTGCTGACGACGTTCTGCACAGTTTGCAAACCCTGGACGAGCTTTTCTTTGCTGACGCTGAATTTCATAGGTTGAAGGCCGCGCTCCGGAAAGACAGGGGTGCGGGGACCCTGTGCATAAACTACATCGTACTTTGAGTCAAGCTTTGGCGGCCCTCGGTAATGGCTCGGTTAAAAATACCCATCACGGGTCCCGCATTTTGCGCGAATCGAGAGGCTCGCGACAAGGACGACAACGACGCCGATCGGCCTTCGCGCCCAGAACGCGCCCATCGCGTCCCCCGTTGGCGAACTCGGGGAAAGAGGCATCCGGCCCAGCGCGGACCCGCTATGCTCCTACCGCTGCAACTGGCTGTCCAGGAGGGAGACGACGAGGCGCGTTTTCTCGTCGGTCGCGATCTTCTGCTTCACGAGGCGGTGCGCATGCAACACGGTGCCGTGGTCGCGGCCGCCAAAGGATTCGCCGATCTCCGCGAGGGACGATTTCGTGAGTTCGCGCGCGAGATACATGGCGATCTGCCTCGGAAAGGCGATGTTTGCCGGGCGGCGTTTGCTGGTCATGTCCGCGAGGCGCACGTCGTAGTGCTCGGCGACCCGCCGCTGGATCTGGTCGATGCTGATGGCGCGCCTGGCTTCCTCCTGGAGGATGTCTTTCAGGAGATTCTCGATGGTCTCGGTATTCAGCTCCCGCCCGCTCAGCGACGCGTACGAGGCCACGCGCATGAGCGCGCCTTCCAGCCGCCGCACGTTCGTCCGGATGCGTTCGGCAAGAAATTCCAGGACGCGGTCGGGCAGCTTTATTTCGAAGGTCTGCGCCTTTTTCCGCAGGATGGCGAGGCGCGTCTCGACGTCGGGCGGCTGTAGCTCCGCGGTGAGGCCCCAGTCGAACCGGGAGACGAGCCGCTGTTCGAGATTCGCGATCTCGCTCGGGGGGCGGTCGCTGGAAAGGACGATCTGCTTATGCCCGTCGAACAGGGTGTTGAAGGTGTGGAAGAATTCCTCCTGCGAACGCTCCTTGCCCGCTAGGAACTGGATGTCGTCGATGAGGAGGATGTCCGCCTGGCGGTACCGCTTGCGGAATTTGACCAGGGTGCTGTTCTGGATGGCGTCGATGAACTCGTTCGTGAAGCGTTCGCTCGACAGGTAGAAGACCTTCGCGTTTTTCCGGGGCGACGCGATCCGCTGGCCGATCGCCTGCATCAAGTGCGTCTTGCCGAGGCCGACGCTGCCATAAAGGAAGAGCGGGTTATACGTCTTCGCGGGCGACTGGGCCACGGCGAGCGCGGCGGCGTGCGCGAATTGATTGTTCGGCCCGCGCACAAACGAGTCGAAGGTGTACCGCAGGTTCATCCCGCTGGTTCCGCTTGCCGCTGCGGCGGAGGGCCCGGGAGGTTCGGCGGAATCGCCCGCGGAGTGCGCGCTACGCGATGCGTGAGAGGGGAGGCCCGGCATCTCGAGGGGATCGCACTCTTCGTCGCCGTCGTTCCCGTTGCCAGCGTTCCCGTTGCCGCCGGCTGTCTCGGCCTTTTCCTTGGAGAAGCAGAATTTCACCGCGCGTTCGCCGCCGAATTCCAGGAGGATGGCGGATTGCAGATAACCCATGAAGTTCGTCTCGATCCACACCTGGTGGATGTTGTTCGGAACGCGCAGTGTGAGGGTCTGTTCGTCCACGTGCGTGAGCGCCGTTTCACTGAACCAGCGCTGGAGCATATCTGCTCCCAGCTTAGGCCTAAGAGATTCTCTTACGCGCATCCAGACAGGAGCGAGATCATCTTCCATAAGTAACTTACTCACACTCATTTACCTCCATGGCAGCGCCATACAATTGTTGCATTCCAAAAAGCTGTAATCGGGCGGCCGAGGGCGGAGTCGCGGCTGCGCCCGCGGAAACCAGTGTGCGGAAGAGGTTGTAACACATCGTGTAAGTTATTCGCGGGCAATGACTTACAGAGGCGATACTTGTGGAACATCCATATTTGCTGCATTCGCGGCGGAAAGTTCCACGCTATGGATCATTTTACGAGGGGCGGTTTGCCAGGGGGTAGTTGTCATGAGCGGAGTGCCGGTTCTGCTAAGTTCTTCACAAGTTATTCACAGGGGCTCTTCTCTCTTCCGCCCGAGAGGCGAAGAATAATGAGCAGCTAATGTTGGCTCAAGAAAAAAACGAGATTATGCCGACTTTTTTTGTGCGGCTGTGTCAGATTTTTCTTTGACTTTCCGGGCAGTCTCACTCACCGAATCTCCGCCTGCGCGCGGATATGCGCGGCTGCGAATTCCAGCCGCCCGGAGGGCGTTTTGAAGAGTATGGAAACCATAAAGGTGACGGTGCACCCGATGAAGACGTACCACGGCCAGGAGATCGCCGGCCACGCATCCGGCAGGAAGAAACCGAACGTGCTTTCGGTGCCCGGTATGGGCACTTTGCAAAGGGTCAGCACGGAGGCGATGCCGAGCGCCATCGCAAGAACGTTCGAGCGGTCCGCGCCGCGGGTGCGGGTGAGCATGCCGAGCAGAAAGACGCCGAGGAGCGCGCCATAGGTGTAACCGAGGCAGCCGATGGCGATGGGGATGATGGTGAGCGTGGCGTTCCGCAGGACGGCCTGCGCGGCGAGCGTGGCGACGACGATCATCAACACCCCGAATACCGCGGTGGCGATGCGGGCGGCCCGGATGGACTGCCGTTCGTCCGCTGCCGGGTTGATATACGGCTGGTAGAAATCCTTGGTAAAGCTGGTCGCCAGGGCGTTGAGGGCCGCGGACGTGGAGCCCATCATGGTCGCGAAGACGCCTGCGACGATGAGGCCGCGGAAACCCGCCGGCATCTCGTGGACGATATAATGCGCGAAGATTTCATTGTCGGCCTTCGGCAGCGAAGGGTCGGGCGATTGCGCATAATAGACGGAGAGGAGAATGCCCACGGTGAGGAAGGAAGCCGCGATGGGGATGTCCGCGAGGCCGCTGAGGATGAGCGACAGCCGGGATTTCCTGTAGTCGGAAGCGGTGAGCATGCGCTGCACCATGTCCTGGTCCGTACCGTGCGTGGCCATGGTGAGAAACGTGGAGCCGATGAACGCCGCAAAGAGCGTGTACGGCTCTTCGAGCATCGACTTGAGGGCCGCGCCGAACGGCTGCCGGGAGTCGTAGCCGGCCTGGAAGACGTGGATGGCGCCCGCCCCTCCGAGGCGGTGCACGGCCTCCGCCAGTCCGCCGGGAATCCTGCCCAGGAGCAGGCCGATAGCCGCGAACATGGAGCCGAGCATGAGCGCGGCCTGTATGAGGTCCGTCCAGACGACGGCCTTTATGCCGCCCGCGGCGGTGTAAACGGTGGTAATGACGGTGATGAATACGATGCCGTAAAAATAGGTCTGCAGCGTCACAGCGTGGCCGGGAAAAAGGTAACGCCAGATGACGACGAGGATGGCGCCGCCCAGGTAGAGCCGCACGCCGATGCCGAGCACGCGCGTGACGAGGAAGATGGCGCTCGCCGCATTCTTGGTGAGCGCGCCGAAGCGCACGTTCAGGAATTCATACACGCTCTCGACCCGGTAGCGGTAATACGGCTTGATGAAGGTGAACGCGATGATGACCCGCGCGAGGATGGTCCCGATCGCGAGCTGCCCGTAAACGTAACTCCGCGTCTTGAACCCCTCCGCGGGCGTCCCCAGGAAGGTGGCGGCGCTCGTCTCCGCGGCGACGATGGACGCCAGCACCGCCCACCAGGGAATCGAGCGCCCGCCCAGCGCGAACTCGCGCAGGTTCCGGTTCCGCCTCCCCGCCCAAAGGCCGATGGCGACGATGCCGAAAAAATAGGTGCAAAGGACCGCGGCGTCGATGGCGAGGCGGCGGGTGTCGAGCCCTGCGCCTGGGGCGGGAACGCTCATCCCGTTCACGCCGCGCCGGAGACCTGCGGCGACACCTCTTTGACCAGCACCTTCGAGTTGCGCCCGCTCGCCTCGTACTTCTCGCGCCGCTCGGCCGGCAGCTCCTCGGGCGTGGCTTCGTGGTAGCCGCCCTGCTGCTGGAAATACGTGAAGGCCTGGGTGGAGAGCGCGAACATCTTCTTCATCCCCTTTTGCGCCGCAAGATTCTCCGCGAACGCCATGAGGCGATTCCCATAGCCCTGGCCGCCGTGGTTCTTGCTGACGTACAGGCACGCGAGCTCCGCCTTTTTCTCGCCGGGATAGCAATGCAGGGCGACGCAGCCGGCAAGCGCGCGGTCGATCTCCAGCACCCAGTAATCCTCGATCCTCTGCACGATGTCCGCGCGGGTGCGGCGCATGAGTTCCTCGCTGTCCACCGACTGCCGGATGAGGGTCATGATGCCGCGCACATCCTTTTTGAAGACGCGGCGGATCTGCTGGTACTCGTTCGAATAGACCATGGTGCCGATGCCTTCATGGCTGAAGACCTCGGTGAGGAGCGCCTCGTTCACACGGCCGTTGAGGAGGTGAACCCGGGGGACGCCCAGGCGGCAGGCGCGCGCGGCGTGCTCCATCTTCGAAAGGATGCCGGGCGATTCCTGCGACTTCTTCTTTTTGATGAATTCCTCAGCTTCGCCGACTGAGAACTGGTGGACGATCTCGCCGGCGACCTCGGGCCCATCCAGCGGCGAGAGGAAGAGGATCTTCATCGCGTGCATCCCCTCGGCGACCTCGACGGCGATGCTGTCCGAGTTCACCCGGTAGGTCTTCCCCTCGCCGTCATACGCGAACGGGGGGATGACGGGGATGATCCCTTCGTTCAGAAAGAGGTCGATGCACTTGCTGTCCACCTTCTCGACCCGGCCGGTGTAAAGGTAATCGACCCCGCCGAGGATGCCCGCCGGGTGGGCGATGATCGAGTTCGCATACGCGGCGCGCAGATCGACTGCGGTGAGGCCCTGCATGATCTCGTTGGTCAATTGCAGCGCCGCTTCGATGGCGATGCCGAGCGTGGCCTCGTCGGTGATCCCCGTGCCGTCGGCGTTCGAGAGGGGGACGCCGCGTTCCGCGCTGAGCCCCTGGATGCGCCCGCCCGCGCCGTGAACGAGGATGACCTTGATGCTGAGCGAACGGAGCACCGCGATGTCGAGCAGGATGTTCACGAAGTTCGGCGAAGTGACGATCTCCCCGTCGATGGCGATGACGAAAATCTTTTCCCGGAACCGGGGAACGTACTGGAGGATGCCGCGCAGTTCGGAGACTTTCACGTGAGCGAAAGACTAGCGGGAAATTCGCCTCGCGGCCAGTTCCGCGGCAAGATTTATCGCCGCGATCATGCTGTCGGAGCGGGCGAGGCCGCGCCCGGCGATGTCGAAGGCGGTGCCGTGGTCCGGGCTGGTGCGGACGAAAGGGAGACCGAGGGTGACGTTCACCCCGGTGTCGAAGGCGTGGAGTTTCAACGGGATGAGCCCCTGGTCGTGATACATGCAGAGCACGCCGTCCCATTCGCCCAGCACGGCCCGGCGGAAGACCGTGTCGGGCGAAACCGGGCCGTCGAACCGCGCGCGGCCCTCCCATGCCGCCTGCAACTTTCCAGTCGCGGGCGCGATGATCCCAATCTCCTCCCCGCCGAGCGTTCCCGCCTCGCCCGCGTGCGGGTTCAACCCGGCGACCGCGACGCGCGCGGGCTCCTCCGGATGCCGCTCCCCCAGGAAACGCGCGAGCAGCGAACCGACCCGGACGATCTCCGCTTCCCGCAACCGGCCGGCCACCTCCGCGAGCGGGATGTGCGCCGTCACCAGCGCCACCGTGAGCGCCCCGCCCGTGAGCAGCATCGCGAAGTCTTCCACCCCGCAGCGCGCGGCGAAAAACTCCGTCTGCCCGGGAAACCTGAACCCGACCTGCTGGATGCGCGCCTTGCTCACCGGCCCCGTTACGATTGCCGCGGCCTCGCCGGAAAGCGCCAGCGCCGCGGCGTCCTCGAGCGCAGCCGCCGCCCCGCGCGCGGTCTCCGGCGTGGGCTCGCCCGGGACGGCATTCGCGAGCCCGAGAACCCTGTAAGAGAACGCGGGGTCGAGCCTGCCGGAAGCGAGCGCGGCTTCGATGATCTCCGGCCCGACGCCGGCCGCGTCCCCGCGCGTGATTGCTATAAAAGGGAGGGGCACGCGAGTTCCAGAGCCGGCAGCCGGCGAGCCGCTCAATAGTATTTGATGTACGCCTTCTTCCGCAGGCTGGCGATCCACTTCTGCTGCTGTTCCTGGCGCATCGCCTGGAGCAGCTTCTTCTCGATGTCGTCGCGGACTTCCTTCAGCGGATGGACGGTGGCGTCCTTCCGTTCCTGCACATACAAAAGGTAGATGTTCCCCTCGATCTCCAGCGGACGGCTCACCTGGCCGGGCCGCAGCGCGAACGCGGCTTTGTTCAGGGACTCGTTCAGGGTGTGCCGGTCCACCCAGCCCCAATCCCCCTCCGCGCCCTGCGAGGCATCCTCGGAATACATCTGGGCCATCTTGCCGAAGTCGGCGCCGCCCACGATTTTCTGCCGGATCTCCTCGGCCATCTTCGCGCTCCCCTCGGAGTCTTTTTTCAGGACGAGCATCCGCAGGTGGATCGTGTCCTGCGTGGTGAACTCCGCCCTGTGCTCGGCGTAGTATTCCTCCACCTTGCGCGGCGGGATGATGAGGTTTTCCGGCACGTTCTTCTGCCGCATGGCCTGGACGATGATCTTCTCCTTCTCGTTCTTGCGGAACTTCTCGAGGGTGAACCCCTGCGCCTCCAGCGTCCGCAGGAACGCCGCCCTGTCCCCGCCGAAATCCTGCCGGATGATCCCCTGCACCTGCTCGTCGATGATGTAGTCGGGGATCGAAAATTTATTCTTGTCGAACTCCTGCAGGATGAGCTGCCGGTCGATGAGGTCGTTCAACGCCTCGAGCCGGACCTGGGAGACCTTGTCGAAATATTCCTTCCCGCCTTTCGGGAACTGCGCGTGGAGGCTCTTGACGCGCGGCCCGACGATCTCCCGCACCTCGGAGAAAGTGATGACGTCGCCATTCACCACCGCGGCCATGGCGTCCAGCACGTCCTGCTCCGCGCGCGCCGCCGGGGTCAGCAGCGCAAAAAGAAGCGGCATGAGGACGGCAAACCGCTTGAATGGCGTGGGGAACATCGATGTCTCAGAAAGCTTTGATCAACTCGAAAAGTTCGCGCAAATCTAGTTTTGGCGAACTCGAAGTCAAGCGTGGAAACCGCCCGCCTATGAGGATCAAGTCCCCGCCCCGGGTCACCATCACCTTCTTTTCGCGGACTTCGAGCGAGGAGATTTTTCGCTTCGCGGCCGCGAGCTTTATTTCCGTCATGAGCAGGAGATTTTTCACGGGCTCGGGCGGCGGGCCGAACCGGTCGCGCCACCCCTTGCCGAGCTGTTCGAGCTCCGCCGGCCCCGAGACCTCCGCGAGCTTCCGGTAGGCCTGGATGCGCTGCCGGGCCTGGCCGATGTAAGCCGCCGGCAGGAACGCGGGCGCGACGCCTTCGCCGAGGCCCGCGGACTCCGTGGTGACGACGAAGTCCAGCCGAAGGACGGTCTCCAGGCGCGGCCGGACTTTCTCGCCCTTGATGCGCGCGACGGCCTGTTTCAAGAGCTGGCAGTAAAGGTCGAACCCGATGGCGAAGATGTGGCCGCTCTGCGCCGTGCCGAGGATGTTCCCGGCGCCCCGTATCTCCAGGTCGCGCATGGCGATCTTGAACCCCGCGCCGAGGGAGGAATACTGCTTGATGGCGTTCACCCGTTTGCGCGCGGCCCCGGTGGAGATGAGCTCGGGCGGCAGCATGAGGTAGGCGTAGGCCTTGTTCTCGGCCCGACCGACACGGCCCCGGAGCTGGTAGAGATCCGCCAGCCCAAACCGGTCGGCGCGGTCGATGATGATGGTGTTCGCGTTCGGGATGTCCAGCCCGCTCTCGATGATGGTCGTGGAGACGAGCACATCCGTCTCGCCCGCCACGAAGCTGCGCATGACTTCCTCCAGCTCGTCCTCCTCCATCTGCCCGTGGCCCACCGCGATCCGCGCCTTCGGGCAGAGATCGGCGATGCGGGCCCGGACGCGCTCGATGCTCCGCACCCGGTTATGCAAAAAATAGACCTGCCCCTGCCGGTCCAGCTCGCGCAGGATGGCATCGCGGATGACGCGCTCGTCGTAGCCGCAGATGACGGTCTCGATCGGCACCCGGTTCGGCGGAGGCGTCTCTAGGATCGACATATCCTTCGCGCCCATGAGCGAGAGATAGAGCGTGCGCGGGATGGGGGTGGCCGAGAGCGTGAGCATATCCACAAGCGCGAAGAGCACCTTGAACTTCTCCTTGTGCATGACCCCGAACCGCTGCTCCTCGTCGATGACCACGAGCCCCAGGTCCTTGAACTGCACGTCCTTCGAGATGAGCCGGTGCGTGCCGATGACGATGTCCACCCCTCCGTCGCGCAGCCCCGCGAGCACCGCCCGCTGCTCGGCCCCGGTGCGGAACCGGCTGAGCGATTCCACCACCACCGGGTAGTCGGACATCCGCTCCCGGAACGTCTGCCAATGCTGCTGCGCGAGCACCGTGGTCGGCGCGAGCACCGCCACCTGTTTGCCGCTCATCACCGCCTTGAACGCCGCCCGTATGGCCACCTCCGTCTTCCCAAAGCCGACGTCGCCGCAGATGAGGCGATCCATCGGCCGTTCGGACTCCATGTCCGCCTTCGACGCGGCGATGGCCGTCACCTGGTCCGGCGTCTCCTTGAACAGGAACGACCCCTCGAACTCGTGCTGCCATTTGCCGTCCTGCGCGAAGGCGTACCCCTTCCGCGTCTCCCGCTCGGCGTGGACGGCCAGCAGCTTCGCGGCGTAGTCGAAGATGGCGTGCTCCGCGTTTTTCTTCGCCTTCGCCCAGCGCCCGTCGCCGAGCGTGCTCAGGAGCGGCGTCTTCTTGCCGACCCCGACATAGCGCGAGACCAGGTAAGCCTGCTCCAGCGGCACGTACAGCTTTGCCTGGCCCGCGAACTCCAGCACCAGCACCTCCTCCGGCTTCGCGCCCGAAGTGGCGAAACTTTGCAGCCCCAGGTAACGGCCCACGCCGTTTTCCAGGTGCACGACGAAGTCGCCCTCGTTCAGTTCGCTGAAGTCGATCTGCGTCCGGTTCGCCTGCTCCCGCGCCCGCTTCAGCAAACGCCTCCGGGCCCGCGAATTGCGGTAGCGCCCGAAGAGTTCCGAGTCCGAGAGAACGGCTACCCGCGCCTCGGGAAAGATGAATCCGCGCGCGACCGTGCCGATGGGGTAGGCGACCTTGTCGCGCTCGTCCTCCGGCAAAAGGTCGTGGAGGCGCTCCGCCTCGCCCTCGTTATTGCAGAAGATGTAGGTGCGCCACTTCTGCGCGCGCCACTCGCGGAGCTGGCGGAAGAGCCGCTCCCGCTTCGACTCCGCGATCACCAGGTCGCCCGCGTCGAACTCGCCCAGGCCGTGCTCGTGAAAGGCGCCCGCGGCGGTCTCCGCCGCCTCGCCGCCGGGGAGCGCGCCTTCCATCAGCCGTACCCGGGCGCCTTCCAGCGGCTCCTTGCACGTGTCGATGACGATGTCGGACCCGATGTAATCCCGGAGAAGGGTCGTCTTCTCCTCCACCTCGCCGAGCAGGAGCCGGCACGTCTCCAGCGGCTGGACGGAAGTCTGGGTATCGAGATCGAACTGCCGGATCGACTCGATCACCTCGTCGAAAAGCTCGATCCGCACCGGGAGCGCGTGCTGCCACGAAAAGACATCCACGATGCCCCCCCGCACCGCGAATTGCCCCCGTGCGTTCACCTGCTCCACCCGCTCGTAGCCCGCGCCTCCGAGCCGCGCCAGCAACCCCTCCCGATCCACCCGGCCCGCCTTGGAGAGATGCAGCGTCGTCTCCTCCAGCGCGCCCGGCGCCGGCACGTCGTCATCCAGGCTGCCGACGGCCGCCACCACCACCAGTTCGCCCTTGCCCATCAACCGCTGCAGCACATCCAGCCGCTCGGCGGAAACCTCGGGATCGACCAGCGCGCCGCGGGTCGCCGCCGCCTCGACCGCGGGAAAAAAGAGCGCCTCCGGCAGCCAGTTCAGCAACTCGTTATGGAACGCCTCCTGGGCCCGCACATTTTCGCAGACGACCCAGAACCGCCCCTTCACGTGCAGCGCCACCACCCCCGCCACAAAAGGCTGCGCCGACTCCGTCACATGCTCAAAAACGACCGCCCCCGCCCCCGACCCCGCCCGAATTGCACGCAACTTGGCCGCAAAAGCCGGCGACTGCCCCACCCGATCCACAAGGCCCCGAGAAACATCCGTCGAACTGGAAGCAGCCATGTCTGGACGCAACTGCAGCGGCGGTCCTATGACCGCCGACCCCAAAAATTCACTTCGCCCGCCCCTTCTCCGCCTCGTCGATCTCCCAGAGCCAGCTCTTCACATCCCCACACGCCTTGTATCTCGGGTCCGCGATGATCTCCTTCACCACCACCCGCGCCTGCTCCGGCGGATAATCATCCAGCACCATGACGGCGATCAAATAAGGCTCCTCCGTCCGCGTCTTATCGCGGATAAGGTCATCCACGATGCCAAACAGGTATTCGGCATGGGTGCGCCCGGCCAGCTTTTTGCATTCGCCATCCAGGTATTGCATCCCGGCGTCCGAATCCGGCTTCCCCTTGGAAATCTCCGTTGCGCGCGCCAGCGCGGCGGTGCGGAACCGGTGAAAATCAGCCGCGTCGCCAGCCACCTGCTTCTCCGAAGGTCGCTCCGCCATGCACCTCCCGGCCGCGAGCACCAAAAAGCAAAGCGCGAGAACGCCCTTCCCCATGCGCCTCCTGGAAGCGGCAGCGTCAGCCGTCCTCACGTTTGAACGACCAGCTCGTAGGCTTCCCGTCCGGCGCTCCCTGCTCGATGAACCCTCGTTGGTCGGCCCCCATCTTCCCCGTGTGCGGCAACCCGTCCAGCGCCTTGCGCACGTCCTCCCCCTGGCTCTTCGGCGACACGCTCAAGTCCCGCCAGACGATCTTCCCTTCGTTGATGAGAAACGACTGCCGCTTCGCGAACCCGAGGAAAGTCGGCACGCTGAACGCCTTCGCCACCGCCCCGTCGTGATCCGCCACCAGCGGGAACGGGAGATGGTATTTGTCCTGGAATTTCTTTTGCGACTCCGCATTGTCCTCGCTCACGCCGATGACGTTCAGCCCCTTTGCCCGCAAATCCGCATACGAGTCGCGCAGGCTGCAAGCCTCCGCCGTGCACCCCGGCGTATCCGCCTTTGGGTAGAAGTAAACGAGCGTCATCCCCTTCTTATAAACGTCCGCAAACACCAGGGGCTTTCCATCCTGATCCATCGCCGCCACGGTCGGCGCGGCGTCCCCGACCGCGAGAGATGCCCTGGCGAAAGGATTTACAAAAAGTGAAAGGAACCCCATGGCAAGCACGGCGCGGACGACGGTTTTCATCCTCAAACAAAGAATGGTTTCCCGCCCATGGCAACCGGTAAACTCGGCACGAAGAGTTTCGACCACGGATTTCGCAGATTTGCACGGATAAAGGCAAGTGGGCTCCGCTCAACGAGACGCGGCCCCGACCTCCTTCTTCATCCGTGTACATCCGTGAAATCCGTGCTCGAATTCCGCCCTCTTACTGTCCACCCGATGGCGTCCGCGAAGGGCTGGACGCCCGGCCTCTGAAATATAGAGGGGGATGCCAACTGATCTCCTTGGGTATTTCATATATCAATTCGTAGTTCCCAAGTCGATGCCTGTCACACGGCGCTCATCTCCAGCCGAGCCGCACTCGCGGAGCTTATCACGAAGTATTTCAAAGCGAATGCGACTTAAGGATTCAGAAAGCTCCCACAACTTTGCCACAAGCGATCAAACTCCGTCAGCGACCGAGCGAGGAAGCGCTGGTTACTTTGGATCGATGATGTGCGTAGGCAAGCCTGGGGGAAGAAGCGGACCGGCGCCGGAGGATTGCACAGCCCTAGACTTGTCTTTGTAATGTAGTACGGCTGTTTGGCACCGGCCTGATTCATAGTCGTAGGTATGGCCGTCGTCCGAATAGATAGTGGCCTCGCCATCGGCTCCGGGGTAGATGCGAAGCTCCACGATCTTCTGCGGCTGCGTCGTATTCTCAATGTCCTCGCCAAGTGGGAGAATCGAGCCCGCCCGCACAAAAAGAGGTAGTTGATCGATAGGGGCGGCTGCCACGATACTTTGCCCCCCGTCGTAACGCTTGTTCGTCCAAAAATCGTACCAGTCCGTGCCCGCCGGCAGGTAAACCGTGCGTGAGGTCATGTCCTGCGAAGTTACCGGCGCTACGAGAAAAGCCGGGCCAAACATGTACTCGTCATTCAAGCGGAGGACATTTTGGTCCGAAGGAAAATCCATAAAGAGTGCCCGCATGAAAGGGGCTCCCGTCTGCTCCACCTTGCGTGCCTGCGCATAAGTGTAGGGGAGGAGTTGATAACGAAGCTTCAGGTACTTTACCAGAATTGGCTCGGCCGCCTTTCCATAGGACCAGACCTCGTTATGCTTGCGCGAACCGTGCAGCCGGAAGGTCGGGCAGAAAACGCTGTATTGAAACCAGCGCACGAAGAGTTCTGGGTAATCATCATCCTGACCAATCGTGTCGCGGGCATCGCTCGGATCGAGCAATAGGTGTTGGGGATGGCTCTCCCGCGGCAGCCCTGTCCAACCCGCTGTGTCAGAGGACCAGTAGGGAAGCCCGCTCGCGCAGACGTTCAGACCTGTAGGAATTTGTTCTTGTAGCGCCTGCCAGGAAGGATGAATGTCGGAGGACCAGAAGGTGGTGCCGTTTCGCTGGGCACCGATGTAGGCGTCGCGGGCAAGGATGAGCACGCGTTCGTTGCCGACGCTCCGCAGCCCCTCGTATAGGGATGAGGTGTGAAGGAGCGGGTATATATTATAAACGAACGCGCACGGACCCAGGTGGCAAAACATGTTGTGCCATTCGACGTCCGGCTCCGTCTCGTCCATCCAAAAGTAGTCGAACCCGTCCGCGCGGTAGCCGTTGCGGACCTTGTTCCAAAGCCACACGCGCGCCGCCGGATTGGTGGAATCGATGGTGGCGTCCCGGTGCATGCCGTCTTTTGGATGGGCGGCCACGCTGCCGTCGGCGTTGGTGAGCACCAGCTTCTTGCCGATGACCTCGTCAATGTTCAAAGAACCCGTGGTAAATCCCGGCCAGACGGTGATCATCGTATGAAAGCCCATGCCGTGGAGTTGCGCATTCATGGCTTTCGGGTCCGGCCAGGCCTTGGGTGCAAGCGCCAGATCGCCCAGCTTGTTCCAGTGAAACCAATCCACCATGAGAATGTCGCAGGGATCATGACGGCTCCGATAACCCTGCGCGACCTCTGTTAGTTCCTGCTGGCTGGCATACCGCGCCTTGGATTGGATCAAGCCCAAAGCGGCCTTCGGCGGCAAGGGTGCCGTGCCGGTCAGGGCGCGATACTGGGTGTAGATGCCATCACTGTTGTCAGCCACCATGAGGTAGAAAGCGACGGCCGTGCCCGCCTCGGAACTCCAGGTGGTCTTGCCGTCCACCGCAATTTCCGCTTGGGTACGCGCTGGGTTGTCCCAGAGAATGGCGTAGTGGCGCGTGGAAACCAGGAAAGGAAAGCCGAACGTCTGTCGGCCTCCGCCCATGCCGTTATAATCGTGCCAGACGCGCAGCTTGAGGCCGCGAAGGTCCACCGGAGTTTTCTGGTGCTGGCCGAGACCGAAGTAATGCTCGTCGGCATCCGCGCTGAACCCGGCGTCCACGCGCAGCGTGGGTTGGCCGCTGAGGGTCGTTGGCGTGAGCTTCCCACCGAGGTAGTGAACAATCAACCCCCCGTCTGGGCGCACCGCCGTGAACGTGCCGTTTGCCTCGTTCACCTTCAGGACCATCGCGCCGGATTTCAGCGTGTCGCCGGCCACGGTCCACGCCGTTTCGCCCCAAGGCGAAGCAATTGTACCCCAGCCGCTCGGTATTAGTGGATCGTCGGTTCCGGTCGTGTACGTAACGCGAATGACGCTTGGACCATAGGGAACAAAAGCCAAATGACCTCCCGGAATGGGGAAAACGAACCGTTGAGCAGCGATGGGCGGCTTTACCTTGTCTTCAGGCATCGAGCCGTCATAAGCCGTCTGAGCGGAGGACACCGCGCTCCAGGAGACCCCCGCAATGAGCAAAGAGCAAAACAAAACAGAGCGAGCATTCATTTGTGTCATTATCAAAGGTTGCAAAAGTATGTTTTGAGGAGCTTGCCGCAAGTCAAAATGTACGGTGCGTCCATTATTAGCTGAAAGTAATCGGCGAATAGATCGTAACGATACTCGGGCATAGGGAGAGCGCCGTGATTGGTGCGACAAACCAATTGGATAGATATAGGAAATAAGCTGATTCACTCCAGGTGCGCCGCTGAAGTGAAAAATCCGGTAAACTTGGGACGAAGAATTTGGCCACGGATTTCACGGATTGACACGGATGAAAGGCGGGAGAGCCCCGGATTACGCGCCGCTGGCCTTGCCTCCCTTCTTCATCCGTGTAAATCCGCGAAATCCGTGGCCAAATTTCTACCTCCGCACGCTGACGTCTCCGAGGGGCAGGCCCCCGACCGGAAAATAAATCCAGAAACTCTTTGACGTCTCTCCCGCGCTTGCTACCTTCCACACCCCGCGAAGGTCGCGGACGGCGGAAAATCGCGGGAGAGGAAAAAAAGATTTCTTTTCCGGTTGACTGCCCGCTGATCCTAGGTAGGATTAGCTCCCCACTAAAACTGGGGACGCCGCGATGAGCGGTTTTGGTTCTTTTAAACTTCGGGACTTCAAATTGATCTCAATTTTGTCCCGGCATTCTTGGCCGGCGCACCGCAAGGCGCGAAGGTTCCAGGGTTGTCGGAGAAAAAGTTGAGCTTTTTTTTCGCCCGAAGTTCGAGAGCACTGGTTCTTTGAGAGTTAGATTCTGGATTCGCCCGCTTGGAAAACAGCGGCTGGAGAGCGACCGCCCCTCGGGGTGGGCCCGACCCTTTCTTTGGGTCGGCAACGCGCGACGGCCGCCGGAGACCCCGGCTGGGCGAAAGATTCAGAACGGTCAAACAGGTGCCCCGGACAACCGACGGGGCACACGACGAAAGTAAAGCATAAAGCAAAAATTGAATTGTGCGTTACTCGTTAAATCTTTGATTCAATATTATTTAAAGATCGGACGAACTCTGGAGGCCCAGCCAGCTGGGTCTTCAGAATTAGAATGGTCAGATTTATGTTCGCCCTTTAGCGGGGCGGGCACAAACTTTTCACGGAGAGTTTGATTCTGGCTCAGAACGAACGCTGGCGGCGTGGATAAGACATGCAAGTCGAACGGGACATTTCCGGTAGCAATATTGGAGATGTTCAGTGGCGAAAGGGTGCGTAACACGTGGGCAACCTACCGAGAAGTGGGGGATAGCTCGCCGAAAGGCGAATTAATACCGCATATGGCCAGGAAAGACATCTTTCCAACGCCAAAGCTGGGGCAACCTAGCGCTTCTTGATGGGCCCGCGGCCTATCAGCTAGTTGGTGAGGTAACGGCTCACCAAGGCTATGACGGGTAGCTGGTCTGAGAGGACGACCAGCCTCACTGGAACTGAGACACGGTCCAGACACCTACGGGTGGCAGCAGTCGAGAATTTTTCTCAATGGGGGAAACCCTGAAGGAGCGACGCCGCGTGAAGGATGAAGGTCTTCGGATTGTAAACTTCTGTCATTGGAGAACAATGCGTAAGATAGTAACTGATTTTACGTTGATAGTACCCGAAGAGGAAGAGACGGCTAACTCTGTGCCAGCAGCCGCGGTAATACAGAGGTCTCAAGCGTTGTTCGGATTCATTGGGCGTAAAGGGTGCGTAGGTGGCGAAGTAAGTCGGGTGTGAAATCTCGGGGCTCAACCCCGAAACTGCATTCGATACTGCTTTGCTCGAGGACTGGAGAGGAGATCGGAATTCATGGTGTAGCAGTGAAATGCGTAGATATCATGAGGAAGACCAGTGGCGAAGGCGGATCTCTGGACAGTTCCTGACACTGAGGCACGAAGGCCAGGGGAGCAAACGGGATTAGATACCCCGGTAGTCCTGGCAGTAAACGGTGCACGTTTGGTGTGGGAGGATTCGACCCCTTCCGTGCCGGAGCCAACGCGTTAAACGTGCCGCCTGGGGAGTACGGTCGCAAGATTAAAACTCAAAGAAATTGACGGGGGCCCGCACAAGCGGTGGAGTATGTGGCTTAATTCGATGCAACGCGAAGAACCTTACCTGGCCTTGACATGCATTTCTAAACCGGTGAAAGCCGGCGAGTGTAGCAATACACAACTTGCACAGGTGCTGCATGGCTGTCGTCAGCTCGTGTCGTGAGATGTTGGGTTAAGTCCCGCAACGAGCGCAACCCCTGTGAACTGTTGCCACCGGACCGCGAGGTCCGAGCACTCTGTTCAGACTGCCCTGTGAAACGGGGAGGAAGGTGGGGATGACGTCAAGTCAGGATGGCCCTTACGGCCAGGGCTGCACACGTACTACAATGCCCAGTACAGAATGATCCGATACCGCGAGGTGGAGGAAATCCCTAAAACTGGGCCCAATTCGGATTGGAGGCTGCAACTCGCCTCCATGAAGCCGGAATCGCTAGTAATGGCGCATCAGCTACGGCGCCGTGAATACGTTCCCGGGCCTTGTACACACCGCCCGTCACATCATGGAAGTCACCTGTACCCGAAGTATGTGCGCCAACCGCAAGGAGGCAGCGTCCTAAGGTATGAGCGGTAACTGGGATGAAGTCGTAACAAGGTAGCCGTAGGGGAACCTGCGGCTGGATCACCTCCTTTCTAAGGAGTAGTGCTTCGTTTCACCCCTCCCTTTACCGGGAGACGGTGGACTGCTAAGCACAGGTCGACCGCTAAACCAAACCTCGTCCGCCGGCGAATCTCGCCGGGTCGCGGACGGGACACTCTGGCATGCGGTCAAGCCCTCCGTTTCGAAAGAAACGGCAGGCTCAAAGCTAGTAAACGAGTAGCGCGCAATTCAGTTTTTGCTTTTTTCCTCCTCCTTAAGGGGGTATAGCTCAGTTGGTAGAGCGGTAGCTTTGCAAGCTATAGGTCAGGGGTTCGAATCCCCTTACCTCCACTCCCCCGCCAACCCCACACCGAGTTCCGAACCCGGGCCTGTAGCTCAGTTGGTTAGAGCATGCGCTTGATAAGCGCAGGGTCACTGGTTCGAGCCCAGTCAGGCCCACGCCCCGACCCGACCAAAGGCAAAGGCACGCTTGGCGCCTCCAGGCTGAAAACCCGGCTGTATTTGAGGCAAATCGCACCGGATCAAAGCGAATCGCACCCAATCGCACCGAATCCGGCCTGTCCAAGCACATTTTTTGACCGTTCTGAGTTTGTTTGCAACGAAGAAATTCCAGAATCCAAACTTATCCTCCGGGAGAATTTCCGGAGCGGTTCTTTGACATCTACATATAGGGTAGTAAACAACTTAAAAAAGCTGAGTCTGAGACAAATAACGACTCGCGGGCTTGTATGGCCGCGGGAGCGTAGAGAGTTTCAGTTATCATAAGATTTGCCGCCCGGCGCATTCAGCCGACTCAAAGGAACTTCCCCCCTGGAAAACTCCTCCGAGCCGGTTGAATGCGCCGGTGCGGCATCAGATTGATCAAGCTACAAAGAGCACATAATGAATGCCTTGGTGCCAATAGGCGATGAAGGACGCAGTCATGCTGCGATAAGCCACGGTGAGCGGCCGACACGCTTTGACCCGTGGGTATCCGAATGGGGTAACCTGATCCAGTTAATCCTGGATCGTCCTCGTGTGAATAAAATAGCACGAGGCACGCGAAACCCGGTGAAGTGAAACATCTCAGTAACCGGAGGAAAAGAAAGAGAATCGATTCCGTAAGTAGTGGCGAGCGAAAGCGGAAGAGCCCAAACCCCGCTCATTCGCGCGATCCGACAGAGAGAAACCGCCCCCGCGGCTGGAAACAGCCCCGAGCGGTGAAATAAAGTGGAAACTCTGTGGAGCGTGGGAATGAGCGGGGGGTTGTAGGAGCCCGTTGTGGCAGTTTAACAGTTAGGCGAAGCGAATGGAAAGTCGCTCCAGAGAGGGTGAGAGGCCCGTAACCGAAAACTTAAGAACGCCTAGGGAATTCCTGAGTAATGCGATGCACGTGAAACTTCGCATGAATCCGCGCCGACCACGGCGTAAGGCTAAATACTAATTGGCGACCGATAGTGAACAAGTACCGCGAGGGAAAGGTGAAAAGAACCGCTAGAGCGGAGTGAAATAGAATCTGAAATTATGTGCTTACAAGGTGTCAGAGCCCAGCACTTTCTGCTTCCATGACGGGATGTTTTATGTCTACGTCCTGAAAAGCCCGAAAAGTGCTTACCTATACTACGGATTCAGTGCCAACCTGAAAGAACGGCTGAAGGCGCATCGAAAGATGCCCAAGCACGCAGGCTGGCAACTGGTCTTCTACGAGGCCTACCGGAATGAAGCAGACGCACGCCAACGCGAGCGGATGCTAAAACATTACGGCGCTTCCAGGGGCCAACTAAAAAAACGTATAGCAGGGAGCCTTTCCATGGGGTCGGAAAGTGCTGGGTGATGGCGTGCCTTTTGCTTAATGAGTCTGCGAGTTATTGTCAGTGGCAAGCCTAAGTGCTTTCTGGGCGGAGGCGAAGCGAAAGCGAGTCCGAAATGGGCGTCCATAGTCGCTGGCAGTAGACCCGAAGCGGAGGTGATCTACCCATGGCCAGGTTGAAGCGCTGGTAAAACAGCGTGAAGGACCGAACAGGTGAACATTGAAAAGTTTTCTGATGAGCTGTGGGTAGGAGCGAAAGACTAATCAAACCCCGTGATAGCTGGTTCTCCCCGAAATAGCTTGAGGGCTAGCCTCGTGTGCTGACCGGTGGAGGTAGAGCACTGGATGAACTAGGGCCCATACCAGGGTACCGAATTCAATCAAACTCCGAATGCCGCCGGGTGTAACACGGGAGTCAGTCAGTGAGGGATAAGCTTCATTGGCGAGAGGCAAACATGCCAGACCAGCAGCTAAGGTGCCTAAATACCGTTTAGTGGAAAGGATGTGGAGTTACTTAGACAGTGAGGATGTTGGCTTAGAGGCAGCCATCATTTAAACAGTGCGTAATAGCTGACTCATCGAGTGATTCTGCGCCGAAAATGATTGGCGATAAGCGGTATACCGAAGCTCTGGAATACATCCGGATTCGTCCGGGTGGATTGGTAGGGGAGCGTTCTGAGTGCGTCGAAGCAGGAGGGAAACCAACTGTGGAGTGCTCAGAAGTGAGAATGCAGACATGAGTAGCGATAAGCCAGGTTGAATTCCTGGCCGCCGTAAACCCAAGGTTTCCTGGGGAAGGTTCGTCCTCCCAGGGTTAGTCGGGACCTAAGTCGAGGCCGAAGGGCGTAGACGATGGACAGCAGGTTCAATATTCCTGCACCGGCTGTGGTTAAGCGCAAGAGGGACATGTGTGGAGGAGACGGGCTGCCGGTTGAAAGTGGCAGTCCCGCAAGGGGATGGGGAGGCTTCGGCCGAACTGAATCCGTTGAACCGTGCATCAAGAAAATCTTTTGCGTGTTCCCAAGGCCGCCCGTACCGTAAACCGACACAGGTGGGTGAGTAGAGTATACTCAGGCGCGTGAGTGAAACCTCGTTAAGGAACTCGGCAATCTAGCCCCGTAACTTCGGAAGAAGGGGTGCCACCGCAAGGTGGTCGCAGTGAAATGGGTCAACCGACTGTTTAACAAAAACACAGCACTCTGCTAAGTCGTAAGACGACGTATAGGGTGTGACACGTGACCAATGCGGAAAGATTACGGTGAGTGGTTAGCCGCAAGGCGAAGCTACGAACCCAAGTCCCCGTGAATGTCGGCCGTAACTATAACGGTCCTAAGGTAGCGAAATTCCTTGTCGGGTAAGTTCCGACCTGCACGAATCGTGTAACGAGTTGACCGCTGTCTCAACGAGGAGCTCAGCGAAGTTGTAATGGCGGTGAAGATGCCGCCTACCCGCAGTAGGACGGAAAGACCCTATGCACCTTTACTGTACGCTGTTACTGGTTTTTCGATTTGGATGCTTAGCGTAAGTGGGAGACTTTGATTCCCGCCTTTCGGGGCGGGAGGAGTCGCCAATGAAACACCACCCTTCGGAATTGGAAGATCTAACCTTTACCCGTTATCCGGGTGAGGGACACTGGCAGCCGGTCAGTTTTACTGGGGCGGTATCCTCCCAAAGAGTAACGGAGGAGTACGAAGGTTGGCTCAACCTGGTTGGTAATCAGGTGACGAGTATATGGATATAAGCCAGCTTAACTGTGAGACACACATGTCGAGCAGGTACGAAAGTAGGTCCAAGTGATCCGGTGGTTGAATGTGGAATTGCCATCGCTCAACGGACAAAAGGTACGCTAGGGATAACAGGCTGATCCTGCCCAAGAGCTCATATCGACGGCAGGGTTTGGCACCTCGATGTCGGCTCATCACATCCTGGGGCTGGAGAAGGTCCCAAGGGTCCGGCTGTTCGCCGGTTAAAGTGGTACGCGAGCTGGGTTCAGAACGTCGCGAGACAGTTCGGTCCTTATCCACTGTGGGCGCAGGAGAATTGAGGGGTTCAGACCTTAGTACGAGAGGACCGGGTCTGACGAACCTCTGGTGTTCCAGTTGTCGTGTCAACGGCATTGCTGGGTAGCTATGTTCGGAAAGGATAAGCGCTGAAAGCATCTAAGCGCCAAGCCTCTCCCAAGATGAATTCTCCCTGAAGGGCCGTGGTAGACCACCACGTTGATAGGCTACGGGTATAAGCATGGCAACATGTTCAGCTCAGTAGTACTAATAGCCCGTTCGGCTTGGTCATTTATTTTTCCAATTCGCCCGGATGCCCCGGTTCGCCGGGGCATCCGCCGATTGGGATAAATGACTTTTAAAAAACTCGGCTTATTTGAAAGGGTATGCTTCCTATATGTAGATATCAGAGAATCGCGCGGTGCGGTTCCTTGAAAATTTGAACGCGGTGTCCGGTTCGCCATGCGCGGCCCGAGTCGCCAGGGATTGTGAAGGCCCCCAGGCCCCCACCCCTCTGGTGATTCTAGCGCAGTGGCACCACCCGTTCCCATTCCGAACACGGAAGTTAAACGCTGCAGCCCCGATGGTAGTGCATCTCTAGGTTGTGCGAGAGTAGGACGTTGCCAGAAATGATGAGCCTTGGACGGTGAAAGCCGTTCAAGGCTCTATTTTTTTTGGCCGGGCGCCAGCGGCTCTATAACTGCGGGAGGTCGCGTGTGTGGGTCACCGTCACCGTCGTCGAGACCGGCGGCAGCCCCTGCACCGTCGCCGTCAGCGTCACCGTGCCGTCCGCATCGTGGCGGGATTTGAGAACGGCCAGCGCCAGCCCGTGAAAAGCCTTGTGGGTGACGCCCTTGAACGCCTCGTGGTTCGTCGGGTCGCCGTTGTCCAGGCCGGCGATCTCGGCTTCCGCGCCGTCCAGCTTGAATACCACCTGGTCGGCCGCGTCCGGACACACGTTCCCGTCCTTATCCAGGATGGCCACCTTGACGAACGAAAGATCCTGTCCGTCGCCGTCGATGTGGTCGCGATCCGGCGTAAGCTGGACCTGCGCGGGGTCGCCCGCGGTATGCACCTCGTCGGCCGCCCAAGTCTTTCCGTCCCTGCTCGCCACCGCCTTCAACACGCCCGGAGCATACGGCACGCTCCAGGTCAGGTGAAGGCTCGGGACCTTCCCGACCGGCGCCGGCGGCTTGCCTTTATACTCGTTCATCAGCTCGGCATCGGCAGGGAACTTCTTTGCCCCCAGGGATTTGCCGTTCAGGAACAGCTCCACCGCGTCGCCGTTCGTAAAGACGCGCACCGGGATGCTCTTCCCCTCAAACCCCTTCCAATTCCAACTCGAAGGCAATATATGCACCAGCGGCTCCGAGGACCACTGGCTCTTGTAGAGATAGTAGCGGTCCTTCGGAAAGCCCGCGAGATCCACGAAGCCGAAATAGGAGCTGCGCGCCGGCCACGGGTGCGGCGTAGGCTCGCCGAGGTAATCGAACCCGGTCCAGACGAATTCGCCGGCCAGCCAGGGCGCGTTCTTCACCGCGAGGAGACTGTCCTCCGCGCTGTTCGCCCAGCCCGGGTGGAACAGGTCGTAACTGGAAACCTGGTAGCCGGGCTTCGCCTCGATCTGGACGTTGCCCGTGGCATCCAGCTTCAGGCCGTATTCGCCGCGGGTATCCACTTGGGAAGCGGTCTCGCTGCCGACGAGCGGCTCCACGCCCTTGACGCGCGGGTCGCCGTAGAGCCCGCGGTTGTAGTTGATGCCGAACACATCCAGGATCTTATCGAATCCATTCTGCAAAGAGCCGTTCGGGTTCGGGCATGCCGAAGTCACGGGGCGGGTCGGGTCTTCCTTGTGGCAGGTATCCACCAGCGGCTGGCCCAGCTTCACCCCATCCGGGCCGCCGGCTTCGGGGATCTCATTGCCGATGCTCCAGAGGATGATTGAAGGGTGGTTCCTGTCCCGGCGCAGCATGGCGGTGAGGTCCGCCTGGCTCCACTGGTCGAAGAATTGCCCGTAGCCGTTCTTCGTCTTGTTGTGTTTCCACTCGTCGAAGGCCTCGTCCATGACGACGATCCCGATCCGGTCGCACAGGTCCAGCAGCTCGGGCGCCGGCGGGTTGTGGGAGGTGCGGAGCGCGTTGCAGCCCATGGCTTTGAGGATCTGCCATTGCCGCTCGAAGCCGCGGCGGAGGGCGGCGGAGCCGAGGCAGCCGAGGTCGTGGTGATCGCACACGCCCTTGAGCTGGAGGCGCTTGCCGTTCAGCAGGAAGCCGTTGTCCTTGGTGAACTCGATGGTTCGGATGCCAAAGGGCGTGGAGCAGGAATCGACGAGGTCATCGCCAAAGCGCACCTCGCTGACGGCGCGGTAAAGAACGGGTGCCTCCACCGACCAAAGCCTGGGGACGGCGACCGGTATCGTCTGCGTAACGGCCGGGCTGGAGCCCGGAACGAGGGAGACCATCGTGTCCTTGCGGCCCGCCTCTTTCCCGTCGGGATCGAGCAGGATGGTGGTTAGCATCGCCCGGGGCCGGCTCGCCGAGACGACGCTGGAGGGCTCGCCGTCATAGCCCAGTTCGGTCTGGATCCGCACCTCGGCGGCATCCGCCGCCACTTTAGGCGTGGTAACATAAACACCCCATTGGGCGATGTGCGCCGGCTGAGTGGTGATGAGCCACACATGCCGGTAGAGGCCCGCGCCGGAATACCACCGGCAGCACGGCTGCTGGACATCCAGCCTCACGGAGATGACGTTCGGCTTGCCCGGAGGATTCAGGTGCGCCGTGAGGTCGTAGTAGAAGCTGGTGAACCCGTAGGGCCGGATGCCGAGGTCGAAGCCGTTGATCCATACGTGGCTGTTCATGTAAGCGCCGTCGAAGAGGATCGACACGCGCGCTCCCCTGGCCGATGCCGGCGTCGTAAATGTCTTGCGGTACCAGCCCACTCCCCCATCCAGGAACCCGCCGCCCGAGCGGGCGGGCGACGCGGGGTCGAACGGCCCTTCCATGCGCCCGGCCGCATCGCGGTTGGAAACCAGGCCTTCGATCATCCAGTCGTGCGGGAGATCGACCGGCCGCCATTGGGCATCGTCGAACGCAGGCTGTTCCGCTCCGGGCGCGTCGTCCAGGTGGAATTTCCAACCGCGGTCGAACGAGGCGGTCTCGCGCGGAGAGGCCGCTGAGGAAGCCGAGGCCGCCGTTTGGAAGAAAGCCGCCGCGAGCGCCAGGGCAAGTAGTTTTCCGGGGAGGAGGAGTCGATTCATGGTTGTGGGGGGAGTGAGCCGGCTGGGAAGCCGGGGAGTTCGACTTTAAGGGGAACTCTGCTGGATAAAAGCACGAAAGCGGCTCTACTCCTCAGGAGACATGCGGTTCATGAAATCCAGAGGATTTTGGGTCCTGCTCGCTTTGCTCCTCACCCTGCCGGGCAGGGCGCATGCGCGGCGCGACCCCGCTTCGCTGGAGGCGATCCTGGGCCCGAACTACCGGAGCATCCGCCTGCTGCGCGGGTCGCAGAACCACCTGCTGGCGCTCGCCCGCATCAACGGCGTTTTCGCCCTGCTCGGGGTGGATACCGGCGCGCCGGTGACCGCGTTGAACCTGGACAGCCGCCAGTTCTTCAAGATAAATCCCGTGCCCGTGAACGCCGTCGGCATTCCCTCGACCATCCGCATCGGCGGCGAACCGATCGGCATCGGGATCGTCGAAAGTTTCGAGGCGGGTGGCATGAACCTCGGGCTGCGGCCGGTGGCGCTCGTAAATCTCTCGCGCATCAACGAGGCGAAGCTCTTCCTGAACGGAAAACGGCGCCCGATGGACGGCCTCATCGGCGCCGATCTCCTGCTCGACCGGGGCGGCGTGCTGAATTATCGAACACAGCAGCTCTTCCTTCGCACGGGCAAGGATGCGCTGAACTACCTCGCGGACAAGCTGCCGAGCGCCGGCTTCACGCGGATACCGATGGAGTTCGACCAAGGCCATTTCACCGTGCCGTGCGGCATCGAGGGGAGGCAGTACCGCCTCGTCGTTGACACAGGGGCGTTCATCACCCTCGTTGACCGCGGGCTCATGTCGCGCCAGGGGATAAGCGGCGTCCGTACCCTGCTCACGGGCGAGACCATCAACGGCAACAAACATCCTGTGTTCGCCGCGGAGTTCAGGCAGTTCAGCATCGGCGGCATCAGCCTCCCGTACCGCGCGGTGGGCGTGACGGACCTCTCGGAGGCCTGGACGCGGCGGGTTGACCGGCGTCCGCCGCTCGTCGGGTTGCTCGGCGGCGAGATCCTCGCCGAGAACTCTGCCATCATCGACCTCGAAAACCTGAGCCTCTACCTGAGCCGGGGCAAAGCGAGACGCCCTTGACCGCCATGAGCCCCACGCCACCGCCCCTGCTGCCGACGGCCGACCGGTGGATTCTGGCGCCGGAGGGTGAATCCCCGGAGGCTCTGGATGCGCTTGCCGCCGGACTCGCGCTCTCGCCGTTCCTCGCCTCCCTTCTCTGCCGGCGCGGCGTGCGCCTCCCGCTGGATGCCGAACGCTTCCTCCGGCCGCGCCTGAAGAATCTGTCGGACCCCTTCGCCCTGCCCGATATGGAAGCGGCGGTCGAGCGCATCCTGCTCGCCCTCGACCGCTCCGAACGGATCGTCCTCTGGGGCGACTACGACGTGGACGGCGTGGCGTCGCTCGCGATGCTCGCCCGCGTCCTGCGCGCTTTCGGCGCCGCTCCCCTCCCCTTTTTGCCGACGCGGATGGACGAAGGCTACGGCCTGAGCCCGGACGCGGTCGTCCGCTGCCTGGCGACCCTGAACCCGCAGCTCCTCATCGCCCTGGACTGCGGCACTTCTTCCAACGCCGAGATCGGGGAACTCAACGCCCGCGGGGTCGATGTCGTCATCGTCGATCACCATGAATGCCGGCCGCCCCTGCCCCGGGCGCTGGCCCTGGTCAACCCGAAACGCGGCGAGGATTTCCGCTACCTATGCACCGCCGGGCTCGTCTTTAAGCTCTGCCACGCCCTGCTCAAGCGCCGGCCCGTCCCGGGGCTCGACCTGCGGGATTACCTCGACCTCGTGGCGCTCGGCACCGTGGCGGACATGGCCCCGCTCGTCCTGGAAAACCGGATTCTCGCGCGCAAAGGGCTTCTCCAGCTCGAGAAAACGCGCTGGCCTGGCTTGCGCGCCCTCCTTGAAGTGGCGGAGGTCGCCTCGCCCCTGCGGGCATCCGACATCGGGTTCCGGCTCGGGCCGCGTTTGAACGCCGCGGGCCGCCTCGGCACCGCGGAGGCCGCGCTGGAACTGCTTTCGACGGATGACGAAGCGCGCGGACGCGAACTCGCGCGGAGCCTCGACGCACAGAACCGGGAACGGCAGGCGGTCGAGAGAAGCGTCGCGGCGCAGGCCGAGGAACAGCTCAAGACTTGTTTCGACCCGGCCAGCCATTTCGCGATCGTCGTCGGGGAAACCGGGTGGCATCAAGGCGTGCTGGGCATCGTCGCCTCGCGGCTGTCGAAGAACTATCACCGGCCGACGCTCGTCATCGGCTTCGACGACGCGGGTGCGGGACGCGGCAGCGGGCGGGGCATCGCGGGGCTGTCGCTCGTGGACGCCCTCGGACACTGTGGCCACCTCCTGGAAAAATTCGGGGGGCATGAGATGGCTGCGGGGTTCTCGCTGCGCCAGGGCCGGTTCGAGGAGTTCCGGCTGGCGTTTCTCGACTGCGCCCGCTCTCTCCTGACCGAGGAGCACCTCGTCCCTCTCCTCAGGCTGGACGTGGAGGTGCGCCTGGACGCGCTCGATTTCAATTTCCTCACGCACCACGAGCAATTGCAGCCGTTCGGCCTGGGCAATCCCCAACCCGTCTTCCTCGCCCGCGGCGTCGCGCCCGCCTCCGAGCCGCGCATCCTCAAGGAAAAGCACCTCCTCCTGAATCTTCGCCAGGATGGCCGGACGCGCCCGGCAATCTACTTTGACGGCGCGCTCTCGGCCCTGCCCCCGCCGCCGTGGGACGCGGCGTTCCAGGTCGAACGCCACGTGTACGAGGAGCGCATCAGCGTGCAAATGCAGATTCTCGCCTTGCGGGCGGCGGAGGGTTGAACGTGTTCCTGGAAGTCCCCTTGCGCGAGCTGGAGTGGATGGCGCCGCAGCGCGTGCGGCTCTTCGAACGCTTCGGGCTGAACACCGTCGAGGACGTGCTCACGCACTACCCGCGCCGGTACGAAGACAGGCGGCAGTTCGACCGGTTCCCGGCGCAGGAGAGCGAACTGCCCGTATGCGTCTGCGGCATCGTGGTGAAGACCGCGGCCAAACATCTCGGCGGGTGGAAGAAGATGTTCGAGGTGGTGCTGGAGCACCCGGATGCGCACGCGCTGAGCCAGCCGCTCACCTGCCGCTGGTTTAACGCGCACTTCGTCCAGAAGATGATCGCCACCGGCCAGCGCCTGGTCGTTTACGGCAAGCCGAGGCTGCGCGGGAAGAAAATCTGCATCGACCATCCCGAGTTCGAGGTCATCGAGGACGGGCAGGAAGAGACGGTGCACGTGAACCGGATCGCCCCCATCTACAAAGCCACCGAGGGCCTTTCCCAACGCGCCATACGCGGCGTCACCCACCGGCTTGTGGAAGAACTCGGCGCGTGGGAGATCGCGAACCGGCTTCCCCTCGAGCTGGATGCCGTTTCCTACAGGGAGGCGCTCCGCGAGATTCATTTCCCGCAGGACTTCGCCGCGCGCGACCGGGCCCGGCGTCACCTCATCCTCGAAGAATTCTTCTCGATGCAGCTCTTCATCGCCGCGCGCCGGGCCGAAACCGTGTCGCAGAACGGGCGTTCCCACTGCGGGCCGGGCGCGCTTTCGCAGCGGTTCCGCGAGGCCCTCCCGTTTGCGCTCACGGGCGCCCAGGAGCGGGTCATCGGCGAGATCCGCGCCGATATGGCTTCGGACCGGCCCATGAGCCGGCTTCTGCACGGGGACGTGGGTTCCGGCAAGACGGTCGTCGCTCTCTCGGCGATGCTGCTCGCGGTCGAAGCCGGGTTCCAGGCCGCGCTCATGGCGCCGACGCAGATCCTGGCCGAGCAGCATTACCTGAATTTCTCCCGGTGGCTCGCGCCTCTAGGCATCAAGCTGGCCCTGCGCACCGGCTCGCGGAAAGAGGACTCCGCGCTCCCGTTGTTCGACAACAGCGACGGCGGCGAGCCGCAGATCTTCATCGGCACCCACGCGCTCCTCTACGATTCCACGGCGTTCTCGAATCTCGGATTCGTGGTCATCGACGAGCAGCATAAATTCGGCGTCCTGCAGCGCGCGCGCCTCATCGGGCAGGCGGACTTGCCGGACGTTCTCGTAATGACGGCGACGCCGATCCCGCGGACGCTCACCATGACGCTCTACGGCGACCTCGACGTCTCGACCCTCGACGAGCTCCCTGCAAACCGGGGCCGGATCATTACCGCCATCCGCGACGAAGCGAAGATGCCCGAGGCGATCGCCTTCCTGCGCAAGCACCTCGACGCCGGGCGGCAGGCTTACATCGTTTACCCGGTCATCGAGGAGTCCGGCAAAGCCGAGATCAAGGCCGCGACCCGCGAGTTCGAGAAATGGAAGGAGGCGCTCGCCCCGATGCGGTGCGATCTCCTGCACGGCAGGGTCGAACCGGTGGAGAAAGAGGCGATCATGCGGCGTTTCGCGGGCGGTGACACCAAGGCGCTCGTGGCGACCTCGGTCATCGAAGTCGGCATCGACGTTCCGAATGCCAACATCATGCTCATCGAGAACGCCGAGCGCTTCGGCCTGGCGCAGCTCCACCAGTTGCGCGGCAGGGTCGGCCGCGGCGCGCACAAATCCTACTGCATCCTCATGACCCCGGCCGGCGCGGACGCCGCCGACTCCATGGAAAAACTCCGCGTGCTGGAGCAAACCGGCGACGGCTTTGAGATCGCCGAGACCGATCTCCGGCTGCGCGGGCCCGGCGACATCCTCGGCACCGCGCAAAGCGGCCTGCCGCCGTTGAAGCTTGGCAATCCCATCGACGACGCGAACCTCATGGTGCTGGCCCGGCAGGCCGCCACGCGGATCTTTGCGGACGACCCGTTCCTGCAGCATGAGGAGAACAGGCGTTTCCGGGATTTGATCGCCGAAGGTAGAAAATTGGTCCTGTCGCAGGTAAGCTGAAGCCGCGATGAAACGGTTCCTTCTCTTTTGCCTCGCCCTGCTGGTGCTGCTCTGCGCGCTCTGGGGCTTGCGGCATCGCAGCCAGCTGCCGTTCGCGGCCGCGCCGCAGAGATTCACCCCGGCCCCCGGCCCGAAGTTGGACAGCAAGGACGTGAAGGTGCTGGACGAGATGGATCAGGAATACACCAAACTCGTGGAGGCCGTCGTCCCGTCTGTCGTCAGCATCACCACTTCGCGCCGGGTGGACGGCGCGGTTGACCCCTTCGAGCGGCTGCTGCGGGAGCGCTTCCACCTGCCCGCCCGGGAGAAGTACCAGAAGGCACTCGGCTCCGGCGTCATCATCTCAAAGGAAGGGCACATCCTCACGAACACCCACGTGGTTAAGGACGTGGATGAGGTGCAGGTACAGCTCAACGACGGCCGGACGATGCAGGCCCGCGTCCTCGGCTCGGACGAAGACACCGACATCGCCGTCCTCAAGATCGAAGGAACCAACCTCATCCCACTCCCCTTGGGCGATTCCGACAAGGTCAAGGTCGGCCAGCTCGTCTTCGCGGTCGGGAACCCGTTCGGGCTGCAGGAGACCGTCACCCGCGGCATCATCAGCGCCAAGGGAAGGAACCTCGTCGAAGGGAGCGAGAACAGCTTTTTCCAGACCGATACCGCGATCAATCCCGGCAACTCCGGCGGGCCCCTCGTGGACTTGCACGGGGAGATCATCGCGATCAATAGCAGCATCTATTCGGGCAGCGGCGGCTGGCAGGGGATCGGCTTCGCCATCCCCGCGAACGTCGCGCGCAAGACGCTGGAGGCCGTCCTCAATAACTCGCCGAGCGCCGCGCCCGCCGTTCGAGCCGCCGACCCGCGGGGATACCTCGGGGTCATCATCCAGACCGTCACGCCCGAGATCGCCCAGGAGCTCGGGGTGGAAGGCGCCGAAGGCGTCCTCGTCACCGGCATCGTCCCTTCCTCTCCCGCCGAGAAAGCGGGCCTGCGGGGCGGCGACATCATCACGAACTTCAACGGCCACGTCGTCCGCAGCGCGGAGGATCTGCGCAGCCGCGTCGGCGAGGTGGCCATGGGCAAGGAATACCGGGTCAACCTCATTCGGGAGACCGAAGCGAAGAACCTGACCGTCGGCGTCGCCGATCTCCCGGCCCTTGCCGCGGGCATGCCGGCCGATGCCGACGCGGGTTCCGCACCGCCCGCAACCCCCATGAAGCCCGCGACGAACCCGCTCGAAGGCATCCACGTCTCGGAGATTCCGCCCGAGCATCGGCCCGATCTTCCGGCCGACATCAAGGGTGTGATTGTTGACGACATCGACGAGGACGCGCCCGCCGCGCAGGTGCTGCGGCAGGCGGATGTCATCGAGGAAATCAACCACCGCCCGGTCACCTCCGTCCCCGACTACGAGGCGATCCTGAAGACCCTGAAGCGTGGCGAGAAACAGATGCTCTTTATTTGCAGGGGCAAAGAGCGTTCCTTCGTAGTGATCGACCCGCGTTAGAGTCGGGCGGCTGCGCCGGCAGCGGAACGCGCAGCGTCAAAACAGGGTACCCGCGAGGCGCAAAGCATCGTTGATCTTGTCCGGATCTTTCCCTGCGCCGCGCGCGGACTCGGCTTTGCCGCCGCCTTTCCCCCCGACGACGGGGGCGATCTGCTGCATCATCTTACCGGCATTCGCCTTCTCCGAGAAAGCTGGGTCGACGCCGATCGCAAGGTTCACCTTTCCCTCGAGCGTCCCGGCCAGGACTGCGACTCCGGAGAAATGCCGCTTCTTCAACTCGTCGAGGACGGCTTGCAGCAGGTCCGCGCTGGCGGTACCGATATTCTTGATGAGCCGCTTCGGAACCGCGGACGCGTCGATCTGCTGGAGCAGCGTGGCCGTGAGCGCGCTGGCCTGCCGGTGGAGGACGGCCGACTGCTCGCGCTCGAGGCTCTTGGTGACCTCGGAGAGTTTCGCCTCCAGCTCGGCCACCCGTTGGGCCTGCGCGGCAAGCCGGCGTTTGATGTGCTCGATCCCCGCCATGCCCGTGACGGCCTCGATCCGGCGCACGCCGGCGGAGATCGCGCCCTCGCTCGTGATCTGGAAGAGGCCGAGCTGCCCGGTCGCGCGGACGTGCGTGCCGCCGCAGAGTTCCATCGAGTAGCCGTCCAGCTCACCGGGCGCGCCGCCGATCTGGACGACACGGACGCGGTCGCCGTATTTCTCGCCGAAGAATTGCATGATGTCGGCGCGGCCCGCCGCTTCCGCGTAGGGGATCTCGACCCAGGAGACCGGGGCGTTCGCGACGATCTTCCGATTGACCTCGTCCTCGAGGAGCCCGACCTGTTCGTGCGAGAGCGGGGCGCTGTTGAAGTCGAACCGGAGGCGGTCGGGACCGACGTACGAGCCTTTCTGCGACACGCCGGGGCCCAGCATCCGGTGCAGTTCCCCGTGGAGAAGGTGCGTCGCGGTGTGGTGCGCTTCGATCGCGCGCCGTCGCGAAGGATCGACGGTGGCGGTTGCGGCGAGGCTGCCGGCTCTCTCGGGGTCAAGCGGGTGCCCGAGCTTCAGAAAAATGGTCGGGCCGAGCCGGATGGTATCCGTGACGGGGAATCTCTCCCCCTCGATGAGAAGGAGGCCGGTATCTCCGACCTGGCCGCCCATCTCGGCGTAAAAGGGGGACGTGTCCACGGCGACGAACTGGTTGTCCCCGCGTTCGAGCGCGGCGACGATCCGCGTTTCGGCCTCGTCCTTTTCAAAGCCGACGAACGCGGTCTCCACATTCGCAAGGTTTTTCTCGGCGGCGACGATCTCCTTGCGCCGGCCGGTCCGGGCCAGCAGGCGCTGTTTTTCCATGAGCGCGGAGACGGCCGCCAGGTCGAGCGCGAGCCCGGACTCGCGCGCCATCAACTCCGTGAGGTCCACAGGGAAGCCGTAGGTGTCGTACAGCTTGAAGGCGGCTGCGGGTGGGAATGTCTTTTCGCCGGCGGGAAGCCGTTTCAGTTCGGCGTGGAAGAGAGCGAGGCCGTTGTCCAGGGTGCGGTTGAAGTTCAGTTCCTCGGCCCGAAGGACATCGCAAATCTTCTGGCGGTGGAGTGCGAGCTCCCGGAAGACGGGGCCGAAGGCGTCCACAACGGGCTGGACGAGCTTCGCCATGAACCCGTCCCCATCCCCCTGGGCCGCGCCGAAGCCGAGCAGGCGCCCGAAACGGACGGCGCGCCGCAGGATGCGCCGCACGACGTAGTCGCGGTCGTTATTGCCCGGAAGGATGCCATCCGCTATGGCGAATGAAAGCGTGCGGATGTGATCCGCGATGACTCGGAACGCGATATCGACCTTCTCCTGTTCGCCCGCCCCGGAGCCCGCGGTGGGAAGCGTGCCGGCGTAGAAATGCCCGCTCAGCTCCTGGATCTGCAGGAAGATCGGGCGAAAGATATCCGTATTATAGTTCGAGACGGGGCGCGTGAAATCCTGGAAGCCGTCCGTGCACTGGATGATGCCGGTGATGCGTTCGAAGCCCATCCCGGTATCGACATGCCGGGCCGGCAGCGGCGAAAAAGTCCCGTCCGCGTTCGAGTTGAACTGGATGAAAACGAGGTTCCAGATTTCGATGGTTCGCGGGTCGCCGGCGTTCACGAGCGCTCCGCCGGTATCGGCCTCCGGGGTGAGATCGACGTGCACCTCCGAGCACGGGCCGCACGGGCCGGTCTCCCCCATCATCCAGAAATTATCCTTCCTGGAGCCGTTGACGATGTGCCGGGCGGGGTCGAGGCCCGCGGCGCGGAAACACGCGGCCCAGTGGTCGAACGCCTCCTGGTCGAACTCGCCCGGATCGCCCGGGCCGGGCCTGTAGACGGTGGCGTAGAGCCGGCCGGCGGGGAATTTCCAGCGTTCGGTAAGGAGTTCCCAGGCCCAGGCGATGGCCTCGGCCTTGAAATAGTCGCCGAAGCTCCAGTTGCCGAGCATCTCGAAAAAGGTGTGGTGATACGTATCCAGCCCCACGTCGTCGAGGTCGTTGTGCTTGCCTCCCGCCCGGATGCACTTCTGCGTGTCGGCCGCGCGCGGCGGCTGGAACGGGGGTCGCTCGGTGCCAAGGAAATACGGCACGAACTGGTTCATGCCCGCGTTCGTAAAAAGGAGCCCGGGCGACGAGGGGAGCAGGCTCGCGGAAGGGACGATGGTGTGCCCCTTCTCGCGAAAGAAATCGAGAAAGGTCTTCCGGATTTCGTTCGAGGTCATCTTGCGTGGCCTGAGAAAGCCCGAGCGCGGAGGAAGGCGGCTACTTCTTCTCCGCCTCGAGCGCGGCCGAGAGCGCCGCCTCGACCTCCTCATACAAGCTCCGGTCGTTCTTCAGGAGATCTTTCACCGCGTCCCGGCCCTGCGCGAGCTGGGTGCCCTTGAAGCCGATCCACGACCCGCGTTTTTCCAGCACATTCTTCTCGAGCGCGAGGTCGAGGAGCGAACCGGTGGCGGAGATGCCCTCATTATAAAGGATGTCGAACTCGGCTTCGGTGAACGGCGGCGCGACCTTGTTTTTGACGACTTTCACCTTCGTGCGGTTTCCGACAACGGTGCCGTCGGTCTGCTTGATGGCGCCGATGCGCCGGATGTCGATGCGGACGCTCGCGTAGAACTTGAGCGCCTTCCCGCCGGGGGTCGTCTCGGGATTGCCGAACATGACGCCGATCTTCTCGCGGATCTGGTTGGTGAAAATGCAGGTGGTGCGCGCCTTCGCGATGAGGGCGGTGAGCTTGCGGAGCGCGGCGCTCATGAGCCGGGCCTGGGCGCCGACCGTGGGATCGCCGATCTCGCCCTCGAGCTCGGCTTTCGTCACCAGGGCCGCGACGGAGTCGATGACGATGACATCCAGGGCGTTGGAGCGCACGAGGGTCTCGCAGATGCGCAAAGCCTCTTCGCCGGAGCTGGGCTGGGAGACCAGCAGATCATCCAGATTCACGCCGAGCTTCCGTGCGTACTGCGGGTCGAGCGCGTGCTCGACATCGATGAACGCCGCGAGCCCGCCCCGCTTCTGCGCCTGAGCGACAACGGTGAGCGTGAGCGTCGTCTTGCCAGAGGATTCCGGCCCGTAAATCTCTATGACCCGGCCGCGCGGAAAACCGCCGACGCCGAGCGCGCGGTCGATAAGAATGTTGCCGGTCGGAATGACCTCGATATCGACGATGTCATGATCCCCCAGCCGCATGATGGCGCCTTCGCCGTAATCTTTCGCGATCTGCTGGATCGCGAGGTCGAGGTTTTTGTTGCGCGCGGCGAGCATCTTTTCCTCGGGCGCTTTTTCTTCGGTCTTCGCTGCCATAGAGAGGCCAACTTACCCGCAAGGGATGGGGTTGAGAAGTGATTTGTTTCCTGCCGCAAATCGTCACACGATTGCCATATAAGGTTGCCAGTTGCCTTCGAGTGTGCGACAAGTATCTTGCCGCGCATCCGCATGTTTCACAGGTTCCTCCAGCAGCCTAAACCAGTCCTGTTCGCCGCGTTTTCTTCTCTCATCGTCCTCATCTCCATCGCCGACGTTAAAACGGGCTACGAGGTCAGCTTGGGCATCTTCTACACCCTGCCGGTGATTCTCACCCTCTGGTATTGCGGCAAATGGCCGGGGCTCGGCATCGCCATCATGTCCATCGCCATCCGGCATGTCGTGGACATCCTGTCCAAGCGTCCTTTCTCTCATGAATGGATTCGCATGTGGACGGACGGCATCCGCTTCGTGAACATCTCGCTCATCCTTTACCTGGCTTCGCACGCCAAAGCGCAGATCGAGGAGGGCCACACGCAGATCAAGTCCCTGCTCGGCATCCTGCCGATCTGCACAACCTGCAAACGCATACGCGGCAAGGATGGCTATTGGACGGAGGTTGACTCCTACCTGCGCACCAATTCGCTGGCCGAACCGTCCGCGAAGCTGTGCCCGGAATGCTCGATGCGGCATTTCGCGAAGACGTAGCACTCTGGGGCGCCTGCACGCTCGCCGCCGGGGCGGCACCCCAAGCTAGACCCTGGCGCTGGGCGTTTCCTCCCGGCCGAGGAGAAACTCGACCGGCTCGCCCGCCGCGTCCAGCCTCGCTTCCCAGCCGTGGCGGCGCGCGAAGTCCCGCACCGCCTCGGCCCATTCGGGCGTCTTCATCTGCTTGCGGTTTTCGCAGATGAGATCGAGCCGGTCGTCGAAGAGCACGTAGAAGCCCTTGATGACGATGCCGAGCCGGATGGCATTGACCAGCCGGCTCAGATCTTCCGCATCGAAATGTGCCCCCCCGAGGGGCTCGTTATCCGCGACCATGGCGGATACGAAAGCATCTGATGCGCCAACCCCGCCGGGTTTTACGAAAAATGCGCGGCCGGGCGAAAGGCGGCGGAGCCTAGGATGGCTTGAGATAAACCCCTAGCAGAGGCCGGCTCGAAGGGACCGGCGACTCAAAATCGCTCACAAAACCGCGTGTCGTCCGCAGCTCGACATGGCCCGCGCCCCTGCCGCCGTAAACGAGGACAGCCCCCACCGGAGCGTCAAACGGGTTCTGGATGTAAATCTCCTTGAAGCCGTACCTGGCGTGGAGTTCGAGGCCCGCTTCCTTCGCGAACTCGGAGAGGGGCCGGCTGTCAACCACCTGCGCCTCGACGAGCGCCGTCTTCACCGAGCGCCAGCACTCCCGCGTCGAATGCGGATGCGCGCGCTGGGCGGCGATCTCCGCGGCGCGGATCATGCGCGGGTCATAGCGGAACTTCGAGGATTTCGGGCCGAAATTGATGAAAGGGTTCGCCGAGACGAAAATGGCGCGCGAAGCGTCATAGAGGGAATCCCCCGCACCGCCCCATGCCAGGACCGACGACGCGGAAAGGGCAAACAGACACAGTGAAAAAATGGCACTTCTCTTCATACAACCGGGCAAGGGCGCTGAAAGTAGCAGGCGAGCCAAATGTGTCAACCCCTTCTTTCTTCTGGCTCCGCGAGAAAGCTTCCCGTTAATTGAGGCCATGGCGATCCCCCTCGAGGACGGTTATGCGGACATACTCGGCAAGGCCCGGCGCGGGCTTGGGATCTCCGAAAGCAGCCTCGCGGCGGAGTCCGGACTGGATGCGGCGCAGCTTCGCGCGCTCTTCGGCGGGGAGTTCGACGAAAACGCGGCCCGAAAGGTCGCTCCGGCCCTTGGGCTCGACCCGGATGCGCTCGCGGACGCCGGCAAAGGGGCGTGGACGCCCGAGCCGGTGGAGAGCCCCGACGGCCTGGCCTGCTTCAACACCCCTTTCGAGGACATGCGGGTAAATTCCTACCTCGTCTGGGATCCCGTCACCATGCTGGCGGCCGCCTTCGACACCGGCTCCGACGTCTCCGGGATGCTGGAAGTTCTCCGCGCAAAAGGGCTGACCTTGCAAATGATCCTCCTCACGCACACCCACGGCGACCACGTCTTCGACCTGGATCGGCTCCAGGAAAAAACCGGAGCCTCCGCCCACGTCTCGCGCAGAGAACGCATGCACGGCGCGGAGCCCTTCGAGGAAGGAACGCGTTTCACCCTCGGCGGGCTCTCCGTCGAGACGCGGCTGACGTTCGGGCATTCGGCGGGCGGCACCACTTACGTCATATCCGGCCTGGCCCGCCCGGTCGCGGTCGTGGGCGACGCGCTCTTTGCCGGCTCGATGGGCGGCGGCATGGTCTCCTACGAGGACGCCCTGAAGACGAGCCGCGAAAACATCCTCACGCTTCCCGGAGAGACGATCCTCTGTCCGGGCCACGGCCCGCTGACGACGGTTGCGGAGGAGAAGCTGCATAATCCCTTTCTCAAGGCCCGGATTCATGGTTAGCAGGATTCATTCTACTCACAGGATTGGTTTCGTCGGCGTCGGGCGCATGGGCGCGAACATGGCTCGGCGACTGAAGGCCGCGGGCTTCGCAGTGACGGAGATTTACGATCTCGACGCGGCGAGGGCCGAGTCGCTCGCCGCCGAACTCGGGTGCGATGCGGCGAAAAGCCTGGCCGAGGTGACGGCCGGGGCGGACGTCATCCTCACCGTGGTGACCGACGACACCGCGATGCGCCAGGTCTTCCAGCGCCCGGGCGACAATCTCCTCAGCCACGCGGAAGGCAGGGTCTTCATCAATTGCGCGACGGTCTCCCCTGGCGTTCACGTCGAGGTGGAAAAGCTCGCGGAGGCCGCCGGAGCTTCTTCGCTGGAAGCGTGCATGGCCTCGAGCATGACCCAGGCGCTCGAAGGCTCTCTCTACCTCATATGCGCGGGCCGGGAGGAGGTCTTCGAGCGGTGCACCCCCGTCCTGGCCGCGCTCGGTTCCTCGATGCGCTTCGTCGGCGCCGCCGGAAAGGCCGCCACGATAAAGGCGCTCGTGAACATGGTGATGAACATCAACACCGCCGGCCTGGCCGAGGGCCTGGGCCTGGGGGAAGCGCTCGGGCTCGACCTCTCCGTCTTGCGGGAGGTCTTCTCCCAGACGGGCGCGAACTCGCGCGTGTTGCAGACGGACGGCGAGGATATGCAGAACCACGAGCACGACTGCTTCTTCTCGGCCTCCCACGCGGCGAAGGACAGCGGCATCGCGCTGGAACTGGGCAACGCCGCGGGGCTGGAGTTGCCGCTGGCGAAAGCCACCAAAAAGCAGTTCGACCGGATGGTCTCCGAAGGCTTCGGCGAGCTGGATAAATCCGGCGTCGCGATGCTGACGTTCCGCAAGCCCTGAGGCCTGAGGCTTAAGGAGCCGACGCTGTTGCGGCTTTAAAAGGCCGGGGCCTCAGACCGGGCGGATGGGGCTCACGGGACTGACGGGAACGCTCGGCGGCTGGTGCATGAGCGCATCGCGGATTTCGGTAAGCAGGATGATCTCCGGCGGAGGCGGGGCGGTGGGGGCGACAGCTTCCTTTTTCTTGAAGCTGTTCACGAGCTTGACGATCATAAAAATAGCCGCGGCGACGATGAGGAAATCGAACGTGTTCTGAAGAAAGTTCCCGTAGTTGATCGTGACCGGCTTGAGATCGGTGCCGCCTATCTTCAGCTTGAGATCGGTGAAATTGACGCCACCGGTCATCAGCCCGATTGGCGGCATGATGACGTCGGCCACGATCGAAGAGACGATCTTCCCAAAGGCTCCCCCGATGATGACGCCGACGGCCAGATCGACGACGTTCCCGCGGCTGATGAAGGTCTTAAACTCCGAAATGAGGCTCATGTTCCCGCCTTTTGCCCGAATGCGGCCCCCCTGTAAAGCCTTTAACGCCCCTTTAAAGAGGCCCCGGGCGCGACGAGCCACTCGGAGGGAAGTTCCTCTCGAGCCACCGCGGCTTGTCGGCGATGAAGATGCATTCGTTGTTCACCGGGAGCACCTGGCGGAACTGGAGCGGGAAGGTCGGAGGAGACGCGTACCCGAGGATGAAGCCGGCCCAGCCCCTGTATTCGCCATCGACGATGTCGGGCCGCAGCCTGGCGTCGCCCGAGACGGGGGTGAGATAGACGCCGACGATGGGCGCGCCGAGCCGGTTATAGTCGTTGAGCTCCAGGTAGTCGGCCTGCGTTCCAGGCAGCCAAAGGCACCTGCGGTCGGCATACCAGGCCACCGCCCACGGCATGTCCGACATCACGATCTCCCGGTCGTCCGTCCAAAAATTAAACACGGAGATGACGGGAGGTATATACGGCGGCCAGTTGAAGGATCCCTGGCGTTCGAACAAGCCGTGCAGCAGCGGGAAACCCGAGACCGCGTAGATGAGCGAGAGCAGGCTCACGCGGACCCAGTCGAAGGGATATCGAGCCGGGTCCAGAGCGCCAGGAAAAAGGCGAGGCCGTAGCAGATCATCAGCGGGACGAAAAGGATGTAGAGGTCGTTCGGCTGCAGGGCGCTCTCGTCCCGGAATCCGAAGAAACCCATGCCGAGCAGCGCCCCCAGACCCATGGCGAAAAAGCACCACCGGAAGGAGGCCACGACGTCGCGCTTGAATACGTGCAGCAGCGAGACGAAAAAGAGCGGCGCCACGAGGCTCGCCCCGAGCAACCCATACAGGCGGTTGAGCTGCGCGAGCACCTGGTTCTCCAACTTGCTGATCATGACCGCCGGCCCGACCTCTGCGAGATCGGGCTGCCCGGCCTCCACGCCCGGCTTCAGCGTGCGCATCCAGTAGCTCCCCGAATGAACCGCCCCGTCCAGCGCCGCGTATGCGCCGAGCCCGCGCGCGTCGCCGCACACTTCGTAGTTCCGTACGAGCCACGGGGCATAGACCAGGGTGAACGCCGCGAGCAGGAGCAGGGCCTGCCGCCCAAACGGGCGGAACGCGAAGACCGTATAGACAAACGCGGCCGCGAAAATCCAGATGGTGAGGCCGTGCGCGAGCGCGAGCAGCCCGAAGAAGCCTCCTGCAGCCGCGATCCAGCCCGCCACGCGCCCCCCCGCGCCCCGGCCTTCAAACGCGCGGACCAGCGCATAGAGAGCGCAACTGAAAAGGAAGAGCATCAGCATCTGCGGCAGGCCCGAGAGGGCGTACTGCCAGAAGGTGTTGCACACGGCTGCCAGGCCCACGCCCGTTGCCGCCAGGGTGGCGTCGAAGAGCCGCCTCGCTGTGAGATAAACAACGCCGAGGGAGAGCAGGAAAAAGATCATCGATACCTCCTCGATGGTCTGGTCGCTCGGGTAGATGATCATCTTCGGCGTCATCACCCACGAAGCCGGCCTCAGCCTCAGCACAAGCGAGTTTATCCACGGGTTGAGCGGGGCGTGGAACGTGTCGGGGATATTCCCCTGCGGGTACGCCTTCTTGTTCTCCATGAACTGCCAGAGCGCCAGCGGCCGGATCATCTTCGTGGAAAAGCCGTGCCCGCGTGCGAGCTCCCGGCCGATCTCCGCCTGCTCCATCCCTTCCGGCACGGACAGCCCGCGGGACTTGGTGAGAACGACGAACGTGAGGGTCGCGAGCGCCACCAAGGCCATCGCCACCTTCACCCAACGCACCCACGCGCCCTCCTCGAGCGTGTGGATGAAATGCTGGACTTCCTTTTCGGTGGGCATCGCTGGAGTTTTTCCGGTTCCCCCAACGGCGGAGAACATCAAGTGCCGGAGATTTGATCGGCCCCGGGGCCCGCGTGCAAATCAATTTGGCTCACAGCCGCATTTCCGTGCGGGTGGAGCCGGAGGTCGGAGGGGCGGCGCTCTATATTACGGCACCCATAGGTACGCTCCCCCCGCCCACAAAATCGAACGTGCGCAATCCTGCAATTCCCCGCCGCCGCGTATGCCCGCCCCTTCACGCGATTGTCACAATCTCACAGCCCGATTAAGCTTGAAAAGCACCTGGGCGCTCCCAATCTTTTTCGGGTATGGAGGACGAATTCGAGACGCCGCATCAGATGTGGTGGCGCAAGTTCCGCACGGCGGCCATCATCTTCTGTTGTGTGTTCGTCTGCGTCGGGCTGCCCGCCGCCTGGTTCGGCCCGCGCGTTTACAAACGCTGGCACGAAGGGCGGCTCATCGTTCGCGCGCGCGGAGCGATGGCCGCCGCGGATTACCCCGCGGTCGTGGCGAGCCTGCGCCGCGTCCTGGCGTTCGACCCCGACAACCTCGAAGCTTCGCGCTTGATGGCCGAGGCCGCCGACAAAGCGGGCTGGTCCGCCGCCCCCGAGCTGCACCGGCGGGTCTCCGCTCTCCAGCCGGGCTCCTTCGAGGATGCCGCCGCTTGGGCTTCGGCCGCCTTGAGCGCTGGGAGTCTCGCCCAAGCCGGCGAGGCCGCCGCCATCATGAAAAAAACGGGCCCCGGGGACGCGCGCTACTCCGACACCATGGGAAGGATAGCCGCGGAATCCGGCAAGCCGGAGGAAGCCCGCTCGGATTTCATCGCGGCCCTCGAAAAAGCGCCGGCCAACGTCACCTACCAGCTCGAGGTGGCCCAGACCGGCCTCGCGAGCCGGGATGACGCGGTGCGTGCGACCGCGCTGGGTAAGCTGCACGAGCTCCTCGCGAACCCCGCCGTCCGGCTGGATGCGCTGCGGACGCTCACCGCGGACGCCTTCCGGCGCGACGAGATAGGGGACGGCCTGGAGTTTGGCCGCCGGCTCACCTCCGACCCGGCGGCGACCTTTACGGACCGGCTCGACTACCTCGACTCCCTGCACTCGATCCATAACGAGAAGTTCCCCGCGTACCTCGCCGAACTGGAGGCAAGCGTGAAGGCCGACCCGCCGGAAATGCTCCGGCTCCTCTCCTGGATGAACACCCACAGCCTCGCGATGGAGGGCGCCTCCTGGTTCCGAACGCTCCCGCCCGCGGCCCTCGCGAACCCCGGGGTCGCCGTCGAGGCGGCACAGGCCTACCTTCTGCTGCTCGACTGGAAGAGCCTGCGGGCCTTCGCCTCCACCGGGAACTGGAAGGATGATGAATTCCTCCGCCATGCATTCATGGCGCGGGCCCTGCGCGAGCTCGGCGACGCCAATGGCTCACGCGACCACTGGGAGACCGCCGTGGAGCTCGCCGCGAGGCAGCCCGAGCGTCTGCCGGGCCTCGAACGCATCGCCATGGTGTGGAATTGGCAAAAGGAGAGCGAAGAACTCCTCTGGCTGGTGGCAGGCAGCTCGACGAAACCGCGCAAGGCGCTCCTCATCCTGGAAGAACGCTACGAGAGAACGGGGAATACCGGCCAGTTGAACCGTGTCTGGGCGCGGCTGGCCGAGCTCGACCCCTCCGACACCGGCGCCCGGGACAAACTGACGATGACTTCGCTCCTCCTCGGCGTGGACAGGGGCAAGGCCGCGAAAGACGCCGCTGAGCTGGCCGGGAAGAACCCGTCGGATCCCGATATCCTCGGCACGTATGGCCTGGCGCTGCACCTGGAAAGCAAGCCCGACAAAGGAGTGGAACTCATGGCCGGCTTGAAGCCCGGGGACCTGAACCGCCCGCGCCTGGCGGCCATTTACGGCATGCTGCTCGCGGACAAGGGCTCTGCCGACGCCGGCCGCTACCTGGCCATCGCGCAGGCCGGCTCCCTCCTGCCGGAAGAGAGGCTGCTCGTGGCCGAAGCCCTGAACCCGGCCAGCCGGTCCCTCGTCCAGCCCGCCGCCTTGCAGCTCTCCACCCCGCCGCCCATAGCCGACCCGACTCCGCGCAAATACGTGTTTCACGCGATGCCGGACGCGACCCCGTTCCAGTATAAATATGTCCCGCACCCCGCGCCCAGCCTCGCTCCGAAGGTAGCGAAGCCCTGACCCGCGCTTACTCGGGTTCGGTTTCCGTCAGCAATTCGTCGCCCTGCGTGACACGGACGACCTCTTCGATGGAGGTCTGCCCGCGCAGCACGCGCCGCCAGCCGTCCTGCCGCAGCGTTTCCATGCCGTCCTGCGTCGCCCGCTGCTTGAGCTCGCCGCCCGCCGTCTTCCGCACGATGAGCCGGCGAAGGCCTTCCGTGACGACGCAGAATTCGTAAATGGCCGCCCGGCCGCGGTAACCCGTCTGCCGGCACTGTTCGCAGCCCGCCCCGCGTTTCCAGTAGTGGCCGGCTTCGACGGGGAACCCGATCTCGCTGAGATAACCGACGGGGTAATTCACGAGCGTCGCGCAGTCCGGGCAGACAAAGCGGACAAGCCGCTGGGCGATGATGGTGCGCACGACGGTCGAGAGCAGGAACGGCTCGACGCCCATGTCCAGCAGGCGCGTGATGCCGCCGACGGCGTCGTTCGTGTGCAGGGTGCTGAAGACGAGGTGCCCGGTCATCGCCGCGCGGATGGCGATCTCGGCGGTCTCGAAATCGCGTATTTCGCCGACCATGATGACGTTGGGATCCTGCCGCAGGATGCTCCGGAGGCCGTTGGCGAAGGTGAGGTCGATCTCTGGTTTCACGTCGATCTGCGAGACGCCCGGCAACCGGTATTCGACCGGCTCTTCAATGGTGATGATGCGCCGCTGCACGGAGTTGATGGCGCTGAGAAACGAGTATAGCGAGGTCGATTTTCCGCACCCGGTAGGACCGGTGACGAGAATGATCCCGTTTGGCTGCGCGAGCGCGGCGCGGACGATACCCTCCTGCCGCGGGCTGAGGTCGAGCCGCTCGAAGCCGAACTGTTGCTCCGTGCGCGTAAGGAGCCGGAGACTGATGCTCTCGCCGTTCACGGTGGGTATGGTCGAGACGCGCACATCGATATTCTGGCCGCCGGCCTGGAGATTGATCCGCCCATCCTGCGGAAGCCGTTTTTCGGCGATGTCCATGTGCGCCATCACCTTCAACCGCGAGATGATGGCCGACTGCAGGACGCGAAGCTGGCCGGGCACCGCCACTTCATGGAGGATGCCGTCGATGCGGTAACGGATGCGCAGGTCGTTCTCCAGCGGCTCGACGTGGATGTCCGTCGCGCGCTCGGCGATCGCCTCGCGGATGATCTGGTTCACGAACTTCACCACGGAGGCGACGGGGTCATCCGCGTTCAGGTCCGTGCTCACGCCGCGCTCGTCGCCCGTCTCGTAGCCGCGGTTCGTCTTCAGGATTTCGTCGAAGGTCTCGGCCCCGACGCCATAGACTTCCTTGATGGTGCGCAGCAACGGCGTGCGCGGCGCGAGCACCCATTCGATCTCCTTGGTGGTGAGCTGGGCCGCCAGGGAACGCGCGACGGAGTTGAAGACATCGTACGTCGCCAGCCGCACCTTGTCGCCGTCCTGGTCGATGGGGAGGATGTGGTGCCGGAAGACGAACGGGCTCGGCAGGATGGAGAGCGCGGCCTTGTCGATGCGGCTGCCGCTGATGTTCTCGACCGGCGTGTTGAAGAGCTTCCCGAGCTCGGTGGCGAAGCGGACTTCGTCCACCTTGCCGGAGTTCAGGACCTCGACCGTCCACGAAGTTCCGTTGGGAGGCAGCGTCGCGAGCGCGGTGGCGTTCTCGCCATCCTCGACACCGCTGGCACGGAGCAGCTCGACGAGCGACTGGCGGCGCGCCGAGATCATTCGTCCTCGTTGCGCGGCGACATCCTGGCGTGGAACTCCGGCCCCCTGGAGGGAAGCGGGTCCAGCGAGGATTCCACGTTCGGCTCGAGATACAGCCGCCTCTCCTCGCGCCGCTTGACGGAGGCCAGCGCCACCGGCGAGTCCATGACCCGCGGCTGCATGAGAATGATCAATTCCGTGCGGGTCTTGCCCGTCGTCCTGTCCCGGAAAAGCCAGCCGAGCACGGGAATCTTGCTGAGGTAAGGGATGCCGTTGTCGCTGAGAGTGACGCTCTTGGTGATGAGGCCGCCGAGGACGACCGTGGCCCGGTCGGGCACGGAGACGTGTGTCTTCAGTTCCCGCGTCTGGATGGTGGGGATGGAGTTGCCGTCCACTGTGGTGCTCCCGTTCAGGCTGTCGATCTTCTGGACGATATCCAGCGAGACCTCGCGGTCGGCGTTGATGAGCGGCACGACCTCCAGTTGCAGCGCGACCCTTTTATATTCAATGCTCGTCTGCACCGCCGCCGTGGTGTTGTTCGTGAGACCGGAGAGGCTGTTCACGGGTACGGCGATCTCCTGGCCGGAGGCGATGAGCGCCCGTTCGTTGTTGCTGGTGAAGACCATCGGCCGCGAGATGACGTGGAAACGCTGGGTGCCTTGGAGCGCCTTGACGATGGTCTCGAGGCTCTTCGTCGCCGCGATGTAAGCGGTGAACCCGCTCCCCGCCGCCGCGAGCGACTGTGCGGAGAGAAGCGTGCTCGGGTCGAGCAGCGGCGCGCTGGTGTTGTTGGAGACGGCGACGGTGGCGTTGGGCAGCGAAGTGGAGGTCGAGATGCCGGACGTGCCGCTGGAGAGGAAGCCGCCGTTGCGCAGCAGGAAGTCGATGCCGACCTCTTCGTTCTCGCCGAGGGTCAGCTCGCCGATGACGGTGTTCAGCATCACCTGCGAGGCCCGCACGTCCAGTTGGTCGAGCACGCGGAAGATTTTCCCTTTCACCTCCGCGCTGCCCAGGACGATGATGGCGTTCGCCCGGTTGTCGGCGATGATCTTCGTGCCGCCGACCGTGACGGCCTGGGGCGAGATATCCTTCGGCTGCGTCTGCAGTTCCTCCGTGAACGTCTGGCTCGAATCCTCCCCGCTGCTGCCGTTCACGCCCGTATTGTTCGAGACGACCGGTGTGTTCTGCTGCGTCCGGGCCTGCTGGTTGCCACTCGTCGGAACATCCTCGGCCTTGACGCCGGGCTCGGTGATGGCCTTGACGATGACGCCGAGGACATCCCGCGCGGACACATACTTCAGCGGGCGCAGGCTCGGCTCGCCGAACAGGCTGTCCGCATCGAACTCCGCCACGAGGTTCCGGATGAAGGGCATGTTGATGGGCCGCGTGATGACGTGGATGCGGTTCGTCCGCACGTCCGCCGTGAGCTTGATGGCCCCGACGATGATCGACCCCTCCGAGATGCTTCCGCCCGCCGCCGGGATGCCCGCACCGGCCCGGCCCGGAACCGCCCCGCCGCCAGGCGCGCCCTGCGCGGGCTTCTCGAAGATTTTCTCGAGCTTGCCGAGGACATCGGTGGCGTCGGCGCGTTGCAGGGTAAGGAACTCTGAGACGACGGTGGCGGTCGGCACGTCGTTCTCGGCGATGACCTTGAAGAGCGACCGGATGACATCCGTGCTCTCAGTGACGAGCACGGCCTGCGCCCGCGGAAGGGGGACGACCGAGCTGTAGTTGGTAAGCGCATTCCCGAGGATCGCCTGGATGGTCGTCGCCATCTCCTGCGCATCCGCATACTGGAGCCGGAACAGGAAGGAGACCACCTGTGAGGTCGCAGGCAGATCGCTCGCTTCCGAATAGACCGCCACCCCCGCCGTCTTCGGATTCTTCGCGCCCGACACCACCTTCACGATGTTCCCCTCGCCCGGCACCAGAGAATAGCCGTTCAGCAGGAAACTCGTCTCCAGGATCTTGATCGCCTCCTCGGTGGAGACGCGCTGGTTGACCATGACCGTCATGGTTCCCTGCACCGCGTTATCCCACAGCACCGTCTTGCCGGTGAGCGTCTCGTAAAAGCGGAGCACCGCCGTCACATCCGCGTTCGGGAACTGGATCACGTTCACCATCCCGTTTTGCGCGGGCGGCGGATTCCCCTGCGGCTGCACGGGCGGCGCCTGGCCCGGCAGCGGCTCCTGCGCATGCGCCAAAACCGCTCCGGCTAAGAGCACGAAAAGCAGGCGGGAGATGCATGCGCGCACGTCCCATAACTAGTCGCGCTTGCCCACGAGGTCAATGCCGCCCAGCCGAAGCCGCTTGCAGTAGAAGCGCGGGCGTGGCTCCTTGATTGCTGGCGCCGGGCGACGCCCCCGCCAAGGAATGCCGCAATACCAATACTCCGCGCGCGATGCCGAGGGAAAACTGGTGGAAGGAATGGTCGATTCCGTCAACCGGGCCGCCGCTCTTTTGAGGATCGAGCAGAACCACTGCGTCCCCATCAGCATCGACGCCGTCTCGCCTGCCGCGGGGGCCGTCCCCGCCACCGTCCGCGAGAGCCCGGCGTCCGGCCCCGCCCCGGCCGGCCACGGCCCCGTCCGCACCCTGCCGATGGTGGAGCAGTTCCTGTTCACCGAGCAGCTCGCGCATCTCCTTTCCGCCGGGATGACGCTGGACGAGGCCCTCGCCGTTCTCGTCCGCAGGCTCAAGGAGCCCCGGCTCCACGCCCTATGCAGCTCCCTCCACGGGTCGCTCGTGGACGGGCGCAGCTTCTCGAGCGCGCTGCGCGACTACCCGAGGATTTTCTCGCCGCTCTACGTCAACATGGTCTCTGCGGGCGAGGCCAGCGGCGCGCTCTCGACCATCCTGCGCCGGCTCGTGACGCACCTCGGCCAGATAAAGGACATGCGCGACCGCGTGACGCAGGCGCTCGTTTACCCCGCCATCCTCGTCGTGGCCGGCATCGGGATGATCATCCTTTTCATGGTCAAGATGGTCCCGCAGGTGACCGGGTTCGTTTCCGAGACGGGCGGCACGCTCCCCCTCCCCACCCAAATCCTCCTGGATGCCAACCGCCTATTCGTCGGCTGGTGGTGGCTCGGCGCCGCGATACTGGCCTGCGCCTACGCGGCGTTGGGGATCGTCCGGCGCAGCCCCGCGGGCCGGCGCGCGTGGGACCGCTTCCTTCTGCGCATACCCGGTTACGGGAGCATCGTCAGCTACCAGTTCTACGCCCAGTTCGCGCGGACGCTCGGCACCCTCATAGAAAACGGCGTCACGCTCCTGCGCGCGCTCGATCTCCTCGAGGACATCTCCGGCAACGAATACATCCGCACCCGCATGACCCAGGTGCGCGCCGCGGTCGAAGACGGCGCGAGCCTCTCCAACGCGCTGCGGCCCCACGCCATTTTCCCCGAGATGTTCCTCGATATGATGTCCGTCGGCGAGCAGACGGGCCGCTTCGGCGAGACGATGGTGATGATCGCCGACGTATACGAACGCGAGCTGACCAAGAAGGTCCAGATAACCTCCGCGCTCATCCCGCCGCTCATCATGATCGTCATCGCCGTGCTGGTGGGCATGGTCGTCTTCGGAATCCTGAGCGCCGTCTTCAATGTGACCCAGGGCTTGCGAGGCAGCATCCACTAACCTAAGGTCCGGGTGACTCTCCGCGCGCATGCCCGCGCCGGGGCTCCCCCATGAAAAAGCTCAAAGCCCGCGATGCCGCCTTCACTCTGTTGGAGATCATGCTCGTGGTCACCATCATCGCCCTGCTCATCGGCACGGCCACCTACTATTTCTCGGGAAACCTCGTCGTCGCCAAGGACGTGCGGGCCAGGGAGGAACTCCAGGTCTTCTCCACGCAGCTCAATACCTACATGGCGGGGAACGGGAACTACCCCACCACCGAGCAGGGCCTGAAGGCGCTCGTCTCCCCGCCCATCAGCGATCCCAAGCCGGCCCAATGGCACCAGCTCATCGACAGCGTCGCCAAGCTCCAGGATCCCTGGGGCCACCCCTACATCTACCTCATCCCGGGCAAGCATAATGTCGATTCCTTCGATCTCTCCTCCGCCGGCCCCGACGGCGTCGCAGGCACCCCCGATGACGTGGTCAACTGGGACACGCAACCCAAGCAATAGTGAAACCCCGAGCCTTCCTGCGCCTTCTCCCGGTCGTGCCGCTCTGCGCCGCCCATCTGTTCGCCTTGCCCGACAGCGCCATCCCCCAGGCCGCGCCGGCGAACCGCTATGCCGCGCTCGCCGCAAAATCGATGTTCGCTCCGGCCGCGGCCGTCGCGACGATCCAGCCGAAACCTTCCTTTGCGGCCGATCTCTTCGTCGTCGGCCTCGCGCAGTTCGGCGAGAAGGACTTCGTCATGATCATCAACCGCCGCACCCGGGATAAATTCTCCCTCGTCACCGGGGGTGAGAAAGGCCCCGACGACGTGGAACTTTCCTCCGTGCGCTGGGCGGCAAATCCCGCGCAGAGCGCCGTCACCGTCCGGCGGGGCCTCGACTCCTCCGTGCTGGAGTTCGACGAAGCCGCCTTCCAGAAACCGGCCGCACCCGCGCCGTCGAGCCTCAACGTCCCGCCGATCCAGTATCAGGTGCCGCCGATGCCGGTCGTCCCGCCGATGCCGAATGCGCAGGGCCAATACATGACTGCGCCCCCGACGCATAGGGACATCATCCGCCGGCTGCGGGTGCCGCATAATCAGTAGCCGCACGGATCGCCGGAAAACCGCCCGCTCCCGCCTCAGCGGGTGCCGAAGTTGTGGAAGTCGGTGGCCGACGGCTCACGGCCGTTCACGCCGCCCGGCTCCGCCGCCGGAACCGTCGCGCTCCGGCCGGGCGCCATCCCGCCGTCGCAGGCGGCGATCAGGAGACAAGCCCCCAGAGCGAGGAAGGTGCGGGCAAATGCGATCATGAAATTCTTTCGGGATTGGTGAGAACAGAGCTCACGATATAGATGCGCGCCCGCATCCACCAATGGCCGTAGAGGCGGCCGCAATCCATGCCAAAATTCGACGTTCGGCCCAGCCGGCGGCAGTTTTACAAAATCAAACAATCTCGTAAACGCGCAACGCTTCTCTCTCCCGAATAAAAGGTTATTATGACTGAAATAAAAACAAACGTCCGCTCGACCTTGAACGACCTGATCCAGACCTGCAAAGACGGCGAGGAGGGGTTTCGCTCCGCAGCGGAAAACATCGGCGAGCCCGAGCTCCAGGCGGCCCTGCAGAAGTATTCCCAGCAGCGTGCGAAGTTCGCCGCGGAGCTCAAGGACCTCGCGATGGAAGAGGGCGACCAGGATCCGGCTGACTCTGGCAGCGTCGCCGGCACGCTCCACCGGGGCTGGATCAACCTCAAAACTGCCGTCACAGGCAAGAACCGGCATGCCATCCTGGCCGAGTGCGAATCCGGCGAAGATATTGCGAAGAAAGCCTACCGCGAAGCCAGCCAGATGGAGCTTCCGGAGCGGGTGCACTTCGTCGTGAGCCGCCAGTTCTCCGAGATCCGCGCCGCTCACGACTGGGTGAAGGCTGAGCGCGACTCCTCCGAGAGTTAAAGCGGCCGCCAGTTAATTCGATAAAATCCTACGCCGTCGCGGGCGACCGCGGCGGCGTGGAATTTCTTTTGCTGAATCACCGTCCGCGATAGGCTGGATGGGCCATGGCCGCGTGCTGGGCCGGCTTGGCCTTATGTTTCACTATCAGGCGTTCGGTCTCTGCATCCGTTCGGACTCGGCTCTTCCCGAGCTGGCGCCTGGCGCGGGTGCTGAGGATATCCTGATCCGTAGAGGAGACTTCAGGATGCCCCCTGTCGAAGCCACCACGATCCAGCGCGGCGGTATCGAAGCATTATTCGGAGGGACCTTCGCAAGCGCCTATCTGCATTGGCCCGGGGTGGCCAGTATGTGGGCCGAAGACGGCCGGACGCTGACCGTCTCCGTGGAGGACAAGAACGTCTCGCCGCGATTTTTGAATCAGTTCATCCTAAGCGAGGCCTTGGGAATGATCCTCTACCAAAGAGGATTCTTCCTGCTGCACGCCAGCGCGGTGGACATCGGTGGGAGCGCGATTGTCCTCGCGGGCATGCCCGGGGTCGGCAAATCCACAACAGCCGCAACCCTCCTGCAGCGCGGGCATACCGTCCTCTCCGACGACATGGTCGCGCTCGATCTGAAAAGGGAACAAGTCCTCGTCCTGCCCGGGTTCGACAACATGAAAGTCTCGCCCGCCACCGCGAAGGCGCTCGGCTATGAACCGCGCTTGCTGCCGGAGGTCTTTCCAGGGTCGATGAAGCGACTCCTTAAACAGACCGGCGCCATCGCTGCCGCTCCTCTTCCCCTGAAGAGCGTTTACATCCTCAGAGCCGGCGGCGACCTGCGATTCACGCGGCTCACCGGGGCGGGCGCCTTCATCCCGCTGCTACAGTTCTTCCCCTGCCCGAGCGCGCTCCTCCAGCAGTTGACCTACCTGCGGCAGTGCGAAGAATTGTGCAAGCGGGTTCCCATCATCGAGGTTCAATGCCCGAGAAACCTCGACCTGCTCGGAGACCTGGCCGACGGCCTCGTCCGCACCGCGGACCCCGGTTGAGCGGTCGCAAATCCCGGATCACCTCCAATCAAATAATGATGAACCATCGAAGGTGTACCGAATTATTCAGAAGCGGATGCCGCGCCCGCCGGTGCGAGGGCTAACGTCCGGAAACCCAGGAACGTAATTGTGATCTTGTTGCTTATGATCTGTGGATCACCTCGGTCCGGATCCTTGGCATTCGGTTTCATTTTGCCTTCGCATACGACTTCGAACTCGGATACAACAGCAGAGTCATTGCCAGCGTGCTTTCCGCGTCCGTAGCCCACAGGTTGGACGACTAAATAACGTTCGTCGGAGTCAAACCCCTTCGAGACATCCCAATTGTTCTCGCTGGGAAACCATTCGACGATCTGAGGATCGGATACGGAGAAAATGCCTCCGTTCGTCTCGCGCGAAGAGGCGGTCAACGATTCAAAGTCCTTTTTGACGGCTGCGTCGCCATCGAGCAAGTGAAGGTAGAATTCTTTGATCTCGTCTTTGACCTTGAAGCTTTTCCTGGACGATTTTGTCACTTGCTTGGGACTGTCCGCTCCCATAGCCAACCCAGCTCCCCAAAAAAGGATGAATACCACGACTTTGATTCTCATAGAGTTCACATGCTCGCAGCGTAGCGGAGCTTGTGCAACATCCCTTCAGGTTTCGAGAGCATCGATCACCCCACAAGTGACGCGAACCGTCGCAACTTTCTAGCTCCCGACCGAGCTTATTTCATTACGCCTGTTCCGCCAGCTTAGCCATACCCTCAATTGCTCTTGAGAGAGCGGCGGGAGACAAGCTTTTCCTGTAATAGACACCGCCGAAAGAAACAGATGAAGTTGACCCATGCGGCAATGACGCCTGCGATTGCGGAGTATTCCCAATTGCCGCTATGCATCGCAAATATCAGCAGGATGGTAGCGCCCACCGAAATCAGAAGCGCGCCAGGAATTGTAAAGTCAGGCATGATTATCAATAAATCATCCCTCGTTGAAATATGATAGGGAGATTGTTGGTAAGCGGGTCTTCAGCACGATCAGTTTACGGATAAGCTCAACCGCCGGTGATATGTTTTCCCGCGCGAATTTGACATGGCGGTGGAGACCATTAGCTTCCCTCATGAAATCCTCCCCCTGGTTCTTGTTCGTGATGTTTTGCACAATCGCAGGGGTAAAGGGCGAGCCGCTCCAAACGTCCGCTCCTTCCCAGGTTCGCGTCGAGGTTGAGATGGTCGCGATGCCGAAACCAAAGGCCGTTGCCCTGCTCCCCAGGCTGCGCAAAGCGGATCAGATCGACGCCGCCCAAGCGGAAATCCAGGAGATGATCGGACGCGGGGAGGCGGAGCTGGTCGCCTACCCGGAAGTGGTCACCTGCAGCGGGCAACGGGCGACAGTCGAGGACATCCAGGAGGTGAGATACGCCACGAACGTTCAAGCGCCGCCGGCTGATGCCGCCTCGCACAAAGGCAACGGCAAAAAAGGCCCGCCCTCGTTCACTTACGAGACCCGCAACACCGGCATAACCCTGGAAGTCGACCCCACCGTCACCGCGGACGGCAAATGGGTGGATCTGAATCTCGTTCCGCAGGAGGTCACCCTGATGGGCTGGCGGGACGCCTTCATCCTTCACAACCCGAATGGCACGACCACATCGCTGCAGCAGCCCCTTTTTTCCACTTTGAAAGTGACCACGAGTGTCCGTCTCCGCAGCGGAGAGGGCTGCCTCCTCTCCTCCTTTCAGGTTCCCAAAAACGATCAGCAGATGGAGCTCTTCATCCTGCGCGTGGAGATTTTGGTTAAAGGCCAGCAGGAACCAGCGGCAAAATAGGAGACGGCGTATTCCGCCAGGAGGCTGCGGCTTTCGGAGGATTTTAGACGTGGCTGCCCGAATGGATTCGAACCACGAATAACGCCCCCAAAAGGGCGCTGATTTATCTACATTGAACTGATGCCAGGCGGTCTTTTGCATGACCGTTGATCGTCTGTTGCCCAGTCGAGAGACAAAATTGACAGCGACACCGAGTCCATCGAGCATGGCATCGTATGGGACATTTTCTAGAGGCGATTGCTGATCACAGTCTTTTCGTCAGCGTTTGTGCCTTCATCAGCACAGTCGTAACAGTAATCCTACGACTAGAGCGTCTTTTCGAAAGGCGATTTCCAAAACTTGACAAGATCCTCAAGATTCTCATCTGTTGCGAGATAGCCACTGCAGTTTTTGCCCCCATGCTAAATTCTCTTAAGAATTCGCTTCTTAAGAGTCGCTTGAGCATACAAGAATTGGCAACAGAAGCAAAGGCCGGAGATTTCGGCGCTTATGCCACCCTAGAAAAATGGTCAAAACGCGACGATGAACCCTCGGTTGCCGCAAAGGCCGCGGTTTATGATATTGACAAATACTTCGAAGACGATCGTGATCGACTTACCTTTCCGATAGTCGTAGATCCGATTTCTAAAAAAGATCCTGGCCTAAGCGAAGAAGAACTGGTTGCTGGACTAGCCACGAAAGATCCGGCTCTGCGAATCGCCTTTGCAAATTCCCTAGCCATTCCGCCATATAACAGTGAGAAAAGAGCCGTCGATGACTTGTGCAAGGCATTGACGACCGAAAGGGATCTTCGGGTCGTCGCGCGACTAACTCGCACCATTTCAATCCTTACTGGCGAGGATTTTAAACCTCTCAACACCAGCGCGGTTCAAGAGTGGTGGAAGCTTCACCGTAGTGACTCACATTTTCGTTCGCCTTATGGCGGGTTTCTAAGGGCTCAGGAATTATTGGCTAAACGACCGTGGGCCTCACAAAATTCGTCATATAACACACCAACGTCCCTCGAATCAGAATCTTCGCAGAAGATAGAGTTTTCGCTTTACCCAAACGACGGTATCGTATTGGTAATTCCCTTGTTAGACGAGACAATAAGCGTTGCGCCTGACGCCCTGTGCGCACGCGCTCAGAAGGCGTATATCCTGCTTAAATTGGGAAGAATGTCTGAAGCTGCCATTGAGTTCGATAAAATCGAGAAAAAGCAAAGCGACTTTCGGTGGTTGCTTATTTGGCGATCATTGCTGTTTCTCCGTGAAGGAAAACGAGATGAAGCGGTTACATCGCTCAACAGGGGACTTAAACGATCTCCTGGACTAGAGCGATACGCAGCACACGACCCGGAATTTGCGGCGATTTTGCAGGATCAAAGAATGATTCTGCCAAGCAAAAGCACGTCGCGATGAGAGCGCAACCTTTCAAACATTGTCTTTAAGCTTCGTCACCGCAAGTCTGCCATTCCGAAGCAGACCTTCCTGCACAGAAATCTTCTCCTAATACCTTTTTGTCCAGCTTCTTCCTGATTGTGCAAATCCACCGGGTAACGCTGATCTTTTTGGCTCCTAACTTTTCGCCCACATAGTTACTGTAAATCAGGCGTGACTAACAATAACATCGCATCAAAAGTGTGTCCAGGCGTCCTAGCGCTCAACAGTCGATCCTCATATGATTCCAGCTACCCCGCATGGATTCGAACCATGAATAACGCCTCCAAAGGGCGCTGTGTTACCGTTACACCACGGGGTATGAGGTTGCCGATGCCGCGGGAGGAGTGTCGGACATACCGGGGCGGTTCGCAAGCCTGAGGGGACGGGCGCGCCCTAGGCGGCGGGGGCGGTGGCGAGCTTCTGGCATTGGCCGAGATCGAGTTTGCCGGAGCCGAGGACGGGGATGGATGCGACACGGATGACCCGCTTGGGAATCCAGAGGCTCGGGATGCCGGCTGCGAGCAGCTTCGAACGCAGGCCCGGCAGGTCGAGGTCGATGGCGCTCAGGAGGACGATGGCTTCGCCCTTGGCCTCATCGGGGATGCCGGTGACGACGACGGTCCGGTCGAGGTCGGAGCCGTGGCCGAGCGCTTGGTAGACGGCGGCCTCCAGGGTCTCGTGCGGGATCATCTCGCCGCCGATCTTGGAGAACCGGCTGAGCCGGCCTTCGATATACAGGAAGCCGTCGTCGTCGAACCGGCCGAGGTCGCCGGTCTTGAACCAGTCGTTCACGAGGACTTCGGCGGTGCGTTTGGGGTCGTCCAGGTAGCATTCGAAGATGTTCGGGCCGCGCAGCCAGAGCATGCCGGTCTCGTGCAGGGAAAGGGGCGCGCCGGTTTCCGGGTCGCGGATTTGCGCGGCCATGCCGGGGGCCAGCCGCCCGGTGGAGCCGTCTCGGCTGGAGGGCTGGACGGTCTGGCCCGGCGCGCCGGGGAGCGGCTCGGGGAGGTTGGCGCTGGCGACGGGCGAGGTCTCGGTAAGACCATACCCTTCCATGACGCGCTTGCCGAAACGCTCGAAGAAGGCTTCGCGAAGTTCTTTGGGGAGTTTCTCCGCGCCGGTGAAGATGAGGTTCACGGAGGCGAGCTGGTCTTTCGTGGCTTTGCGCAGGTAGCCGCGCAGGAAGGTGGGCGTGGCCAGCAGCAGGGTGATCCTGTGCCGTTCGATGAGCTCGGCGGTCTTCGCGGCGTCGAGCGGGTTCGGGTAGGTGATGGAGCGGATGCCCTCGATCATGGGGTACCAGAGGGTGACGGTGCAGCCGAAGCTGTGGAAGAACGGGAGCGAGGCGAGGACGGCGTCGGTGCGGTCGAGATTCAGCATGAGGGCAAACTGGGAGACGTTCCCGAGAATGTTCTTGTGGCTGAGGACGACTCCTTTCGGCTCGCCGGCGCTGCCGCTGGTGAAGAGGAGGATGGCTTCCTCCCCGCCGCCGGCCCCGTGGACGCCCACGGCTTTCTCCAGGAGACGCCACGGCAGGAGGAAGACGAGGATGCGCCAGCATATGGCCTGTTTTTTCAACACGGGCTCGAGGGTTTCCAGGAGGATGCGTTCCTCGGGCCAGGGGAGATCGGGGAAGCGTTTCATGAACGCGTCGGCGGTGACGACGCGGCGCAGGCCCGCGATGCGGATCGCCCCTGCGACGGAGGCGCGCCCGGCGGTGAAGTTCAGGTTCACGGGTACTTTGCCTGCGAAGAGGACGCCGAGGTTGGCGATCATGGCGGCTTTGCCGGATGGGAGGACGATGCCGATCCTCTTCTCGCCGGGCGCCACTTTCGCGATGTGGCGCGACAGGGCGATGCCCGCCGCGAGGAGGGAGCCGCGGGAGAGGCTGCTCCCATCCATGCCGTCGATGACGGCGGTGTCGAACTGCCGGTGTTTCAGCCCGCGCAGGCACGCCTGGGCGAGCCGGCCCCGGAGGATGGGACGCTGCCGGTAGCAGAACTCGCCGAGCAGCAGGAGTTTCTCGCGCACAGTGGCGACAACGGCCTCCTCCGGTTTCAAGGGGTCGCCAAACGCGACGGTGACCGGGTAGGGAATATGGCGCGGGATCTTGCTGAAGAAGCGTCCGCCGTAGAAGGAGAAGATGGAGCCCCAGAGTTGATCCATCCACACGGGGACGACGGGCGCTTCCGCAGAGCGCGCGATGAGTTCAAACCCCCGTTTGAGCCGCAGGAGGATGCCGGTGCGCGAGAGCTCGCCTTCGGGAAAGACGCAGACGATCTCCCCGGCGTGGATGCGCTCGACGGCGGCCCGGAGCGCTTCCTTGGAGTGTTGCGGGGAGATGGGGATGGCATCGAGCATGCGGAAGAGCGGGTTCAGCAGCGGCTGCCGGTAGATGGAGTCGAAGATGACGAACCGGATAGGTCGCGGACAAGCGAGCTGCAGGACGATGGCGTCCACCCATGTGACATGATTTGGGACTAGGAGGAACCCGCCCTCGGGCAGCTTCTCCAAACCATGAACCGTGACGCGGTAGAAGAGCCGCACGAGCCTCCTGGCGAAGCGGTAGAACGTGCCCTGGCGCGACGGAGGGGGAGGCATAAGGGGACGGGGTCTGCCGCCGTCAGCCCGAAAGCTTATGGAGAGGGGCGCAGGGTTGCAAGCACCAGCAGGCGCGCCCTGCCGCCCTCTTCATCCGTGTAAATTTGTGTAACCCGCGGTCAAAAAGTCTTCCGACGTTCCCGGGGACGCAACCAAGGGGGCCGCTAGAGCTCTTCGAAATGGCTCATCATCTTGAACATGCGGTAGCGGTCGTCGATGTCGCGCTGGGTGAGCGTGCGCAGGCGCTCGAGGCTGAAGGACTCGACATTGTAACTGGCCATGACGCTACCGAAGACGACGGCCTTGCGCAGTTGCTCAAAGGTGATTTTCTCCTGGTTCAGGCTGGCCAGGTAACCCGCCAGGCCGCCCGCAAAAGTGTCGCCGGCCCCGGTGGGATCATGGATATCCTCGAGCGGATACGCGCCGCAACTGAAGAAGGACTCCTCGCCAAAGAGGAGGCAGCCGTGCTCGCCTTTCTTGATGGCGACATACTTCGGCCCGAGTCTCCGGATCTGGCCGCCAGCCCTGACGAGGCTCGTCTCGCCGGTGAGCTGGCGCGCCTCGCCGTCGTTCAGGATGAGGAGATCGACCCGTTTCAGCAACGCAAGGAGCGCTTCCTTGGCGATGTTGATCCAGAGATCCATGGTGTCGGCGATGATGAAGCGCGGCTTCTCCATCTGGTCGAGCACGTGGCTCTGGAGCGCAGGGGCGATGTTTGCGAGCAGGACGTACGGGGTGCAGCCGTAGCCGGCGGGCAGGTTTGGGCTGAAGTGCTCGAAGACGTTGAGCTCGACGCTGCGGGTGTGCCGGGTGTTGAGGTCCCACTCGTATTCGCCCGACCAGCGGAACGTTTTCCCCTCGACGATCTGGAGGCCCTCGGTGTCGATCTTGCGGTCTTTGAGATAGTCGATATGCGGCGCGGGGAAATCCGTGCCAACGACCCCCACGAGGTTGACGCCGGTGAAGAAGCTGGCGCTGACCGCCGCGTACGAAGCCGAGCCGCCGAGGAGATCGGCATGTTCCTCCACGGGTGTTTTGACAGTATCGAGACCGATGGAGCCGACGACGAGGACAGACATATCCCCTGCTCTTACCAATCGCCGCCATGCGACGAAAGGATTTTCTTCACGCTCCGCGCGTATGCCGCGGGAGCGGCGGCCTCCAACAGGCCCGAGACGATGACGACGCGGCTCGCGCCCGCGGCGAGGACTTCCTCCAGGTTCTCGCGTTTGATGCCGCCGATGCAGAAGATGGGGATGCGCACCCGCTCGTGGACGCGCCGGATGTCCTCCAGGCCAATGGGGAGGTACTCCGGCTTGGTCGGAGTGGCGATGAGCGGGCCGAACCCGATGTAGTCCGCGCCCTCGGCCTCCGCATCGAGGGCTTGCTGGATGCTGTGGGTCGATCTGCCGACGAGCGCGCCGGGCCCGGCGAGCCGACGCGCCTCAGCGATCTTCCCGTCGTCCTGCCCGATGTGCGCGCCTTGCGCTCCCGTTAGCGGTACGAGCCCTGGAAGGTCGTTGATGATGAACGGAATGCCGGCCTGCGCCGATATCGGCAGGATGGCTTCCGCCGTCTCCTTTATCTCTGCTGTCGGGCGTCCCTTCCCGCGAAGCTGCAGGATGTCCACGCCGCCTTCCGCCATGCGCAGGGCCATGCGCGGGGCCTCTTCGGCCGTCACATAGCCGAGGTCGAGGATTCCATACAGGCGGCAGCGGGCTATCTCTTTCAAGGGCGGAGTCCGGCTTAAGCGGGGCGGCATGCGATGCCCCACGAGGCGCCTCACCTGAACTCGGCGGCGCGCGAGCTGACGATGGCCTCCACGAAGCCGGTGTTGTATTTGCCGTGCAGGAAATCGGGGTTCCGCATGATGGCTTCCTGAAAGGGTATGGTGGTCTTGATGCCGGTGATGAGATACTCGGAGAGGGCGCGGCTCATGCGGCTGATGGCGTTGGCGCGGGTGGAGCCGATGGTGATGACTTTCGCGATGAGCGAGTCGTAGTGCGGCGGGACGGAGTAGCCGGCGTAAGCGTGGGAGTCGATGCGCACCCCGCGGCCGCCCGGCGCGTAGTAGAGGCCGATCTTGCCGGGGCTGGGCTGGAAATCGTTAAATGGATCCTCGGCGTTTATCCGGCACTCGATGGCGTGGTATTTGGGCTTCGCGTTGCGGAAATAGCCGGAGAGCGGCGCGCCGGTGGCGATGCGGATCTGCTCCTTGACGAGGTCGCAGCCGTACACCTCCTCGGTGATGGTGTGCTCGACCTGGATGCGGGTGTTCATCTCCATGAAGTAGAAGTTCCCCTTGTTGTCCACGAGGTATTCGAGCGTGCCCGCGCCCTGGTAGCCGACTTCCTGCGCGAGCTTCACGGAGGCCTGGCCCATCTTTTTGCGGAGGCCCTCGGTCATGAGCGGCGAGGGGCATTCCTCGACGATCTTCTGGTTCCGGCGCTGGATGGAGCAGTCCCGCTCGCCCATGTGGACGACTTCGCCGTGCTCGTCGGCCATGATCTGGAATTCGATGTGGTGCGGGTTCTCGATGAGCTTCTCGACATAGACCCCGGCGTTGCCAAAGGCTTTCTCGGCCTCCATGCGCGCGCCGTGGAACCCCTGGACCAGGCTCGCGTCGTTGTGCGCCGGGCGCATGCCGCGTCCGCCTCCTCCGGCCACGGCTTTTATCATGACGGGGTAGCCGATCTTCTTGGCGATCTTGAGGGCCTCCTGCTCGGTCTCGACGATGCCGTCGCTGCCGGGCGTGACGGGGACGCCGGCCTTGCGGGCTGTGGCGCGCGCGACGTTCTTGTCGCCCATCGAACGGATGGCGCTGACGGGCGGCCCGATGAACTTGATGTTGCAGCTCGCGCAGATCTCCGCGAAATGGGCATTCTCGGCCAGGAACCCGTAGCCGGGGTGGATGGCATCCACGTCGCCGATCTCCGCGGCGCTGAGGATGCGGTCGATCTTCAAGTAGCTGTTCGCGCTCGCAGCCGGGCCGATGCAGATGGCTTCGTCGGCAAGCTGGACGTGCATGGAATCGACATCGGCCTCCGAATAGACGGCCAGGGTGCGGACGCCGAGCTCCTTGCACGCGCGGATGATGCGCAGGGCGATCTCCCCGCGGTTGGCGATCAAAACCTTGTTAAACATGCGGTGGCGCGGGCAGCGGGGGGTCGTCGCCGGGCCGTTATTTGACCTTGAAGAGCGCCTGCCCGAATTGCACCGGTGTCCCGTTCTCGACCAAAACCTCGCTGATGGTCCCCTTCAACTCGGCCTTGATCTCGTTCATCATCTTCATGGCCTCGATGATGCAGACGACGCTTTCCTCGGTGACTTCGGTGCCCGCTTCCGCATACGGGGCCGACTCGGGCGAAGGCGACCTGTAGAACGTGCCGACCATGGGCGAGAGGATCTCCTTCGCCTTCCCTTCCGACTCGCCGGTGGCGACCGAAGCCTGCGGCAGCGCGGCATGAAAGGCCGGGGCCGGAGCGGGCGCGCTCATGGAGGAGGCGACCACGGCGCCGTACTCGTTGCGCTTGAGGGTGATCTTGAATCCTTCCTTTTCCATCTTGAAAACGGAAAGGTCGTTCTTCTTCATCAGGTCGATGAGGGCTTTGATTTCTTTGATGTCCAAGGGAGTAACCGATTTGCTAGCGGGATGCTAAGGGCGCGCGGCGCGGCGCGTCAAGGGCGATCAAGGGGGCGATGCGGGGGCCGGCCGCCTCACACCAGTGGCGAAGGTTCATCCCATTTCCCGGTGAAGACGAAACTCGACAGCGGCTTGCGTTCCCGCGCGGCCGACTCGCGGTGGCGCGTGCCGGCGTCGAGCACCTCGGGGTCGCCGGGATACCCGAGCGCGATGGCGGCCACCGGTTCGTGCGAGGCGGGGATGCCGAACGCACCGCGCGTTTTGTCCACGTCGAACCCGGCCATCTGGTGGACGAAGATGCCCATGTCCGTGGCCTGGATGACCATGTTTTCGACGGCGAGCCCGACGTCGTGAAACGCGTGCCGGTTCGGCTTGCCATCCTTGTCGAAGGCGAGCTTCGCCACGGAGATCATGAGGACGGGGGCCGTCTTCGCCCACGACTGGTTGAACTCCACAAGGCAGCCGAGGAGCCGCTCGTATTCCTCCGGGTTCTCCTTCGTGGCGACGAGGAAGCTCCACGGCTGCTCGTTGTAGCAGGAGGGCGCCCAGCGCGCGGCTTCCAGCAGCGAGAGGAGGGACTCTTTCGCGATCTCCTGGCCCGAGAATGCACGCGGGCTCCAGCGGCGGCGCAGGAGATACTGGATGGGGTGGTCAACAGGCGCGAGTTTTTCCATGGCCTGAAAATAACCGGCGAGAACCGGGAGCGAAAGCAAACTTTCTACTTCCGCTGCTCGACGACGATGCGGGAGCCCTCGACGGCGAGGACGTGGAGCTTTGTGTCGGGCGAGAGGAATTCGCCCTGGGTGATGACGTCCACGAGCTTGTCGCCGAACTCGGCCTTCCCGCTCGGGCGCAGGATCGTCCGGGCGACGCCTTGCGCGCCGGGCGCGATGCGCGCCGGCGAGTCAGGCCCGGAAAAGGAGGGCCCTGGGGAGTTCGTAGCGCCCAGGACGAGGCGTTTATAGACGCGGCTCTGCGGCAGGTATTTCCCCAGGATGTAGATGACAACCCCCGCGCCGAGAATGGCGAGGGTGAGGTTGCGCAGGGGAACTTCGAGCATCTGCCCGTTCGGGACGAGCGGATCGGCGGGGTAACGGTCAATCATCGCCCAAAAGATCGAGCCCATGACCAGGATGAGCCCCACCAGGCCGGGAAGGATCGTCCCCGGGTGGAGGAAGACCTCGCCGATGACCAGCGCGAGCCCGACGAGGAAAAACGCGAGCGTCTCCCAGCCCGCGAGGCCTGCGATGTAATGGCCCGCGAAAAATATGAGGAACGCGATGACGGAGATGATGCCGGGGATGAGCGTCCCGTGCATCTTGAACTCGATATATGCCCCGACGATGCCGACCAGCAAAAAGAGCGGGGCAAGCTCCGTGACCCAGAACGCGATGCGCTCGAAGCCGGTCGGGTCGATGGTTTTGTTCGCGGGGGCGTAGCCCGCCTTCTTCAGGAGATCGGCGAGGGAAACGGCGATGCCGGAAGCGAGCAGGGGCTTGCCGTTGTACATCCGAACGGCTTCCTGGGAGCTGAGGGTGAGCACCGAGCCTTTGCCGTGGATCAGCTCCGAGCCGATCTTGACCTCCTTGTCCTTGTTGATGAATGCCTCGGCGATCTCCGGGTTATACCCGTTCTGCTCCGCCGCGCTGCGCGAATAAGCCGAGAAATACGAGATGCTCTTCTCGCTGATGGTCGGCGGGAGTTCCGCGCCTCCGCTGGCGACGGGGGCCGCGGCCCCGATGGCGCTGACGGGGGCCATGTAGATGCGTTTGGTGGAGAGCGCGATGATGGCGCCTGCCGAGCCGGCATTTGTGTCGATATAGGTGATGGTCGGCACGGAGGCTTTCAAGAGCGCATCCGACATCTCCTCGGCGGCCTTCAGCTCGCCTCCGTAGGTGTCCATCTCCAGGATCGCCACGCTGGCATTCTCCGTCTCGGCTTCCTTCAGGGCCCGCCGCAGAAAGAAGAATTGCGCCTCGGACACCGCGCCGTGGAGCGGGATGAGCACCGCCGGGCCGGGCTCCGCGGCCGAGGCCGGGAGCGTCGCGAGCACGGCCAGGAGACAAACGGCGAGAGATCGGAGCAACCGTTTCATACCCGGAGCTTCCACCCCGGGAAGGGTGTTCTCAAGGCGTTTCTGTTGGGGGGCGGCGGCGGCTGAAAAGACTTCCCCGCTCCAGATACCCCCTCCGGGATGCAAACTCCCGGTTTCTGCGGCACAGGACAAGCTTCCGTTAACTTCCATGGCCGCGCGCCTCGTTTATCTGATGTTCCTCCTGCCCTCCCTGGCCTGGTCGGCGGCGACCGCACCGGAGGTCCGCATCTACGACGAGCGGACGGGTGATGTCATCCGCGTATTCGGCGAGAACAACAGCGACCACACCCTCGTTTTTCACATCGACCTCACCGAGATCAAGAACGCCAGGAGCAACGGCTGGCCGACCACGGTCACCAAACGATGCCTCCCGGGCGATTCGGTGCCGCTGACGGCGCTGTTCCAGACGACGGATTCGCCCGCCGCCACCTACTCCTATAAACTCAGTTACTCTGCGGCGACCCCGCAGGCCGAACCGAACGCAGAGGGCGAGCAGAGCGGAGGCCTCCCGCCCCCCGCGCCCAAAGCGGTGGCGCACGAGACCCCCAGCGTCACGGAGCCTTTCAACCCCGAATACCCTTACCGCCTCCCGGTGCCCGCGGGGACGCGCTGCTTCGTCGGCCTCGGCTATAACAAGGGGAACCACATCAACCGGTTCGCCCTCGATTTCATGATGCCGGAGGGCTCGCCGGTGTGCGCGGTGCGCGACGGGCTCGTGGTCGCGGCCAGCCAGGAGAAGGATCGCAAGCCGCCCGACAGCTTCGGCAATTTCATCATGGTCGCGCACAGCGACGGGACGAGCGCCCTCTATGCCGACCTGCTGGAGGACAGCGCCCACGTGAAGCTGTGGCAGCGGGTGAAAGCGGGCGACATCATCGCCGCCAGCGGGGACACGGTCGAGAGCCACGTGCCGCACCTGCACTTCCAGATAAATGGCCCATATACCCTGGCGGAGATCAAGCAGCGGAACGGGGTCTATTCCATCCCGACGAAGTTCAACACCGCCGAGGCCAAGGGGATAAATCTCGTGGAGCGCGAGTGGTACACGGCTGATTAGCGGAAAATTCTGCACGCGATTTGGTGCGATCAGGCACGATCCGGTCGGATTCAGCCTGAGCAGGTTGGATTTTGCGATTGGCGCACCGGAGCCGCAGGCCACGAAGTTTCTAACCACGGATGGCACGGATGTACACGGATGAAGACGAGACATCCGCTTCGCTTTCCGGCTCTCGATCTTTGCCTTCAATCCCCTTCCGCATCCGTGCAAATCCGTGCCATCCGTGGTTAAAAAACTTTTCCAGAACCCAATATCCGTAATTTAGCACCCAAGGCTGCGAGGACCGCGGCCTGCATTGGCTCGGTTGGTTCTATCGCAGTAAATTCGATGCGGGACGGCCGAGCCGGCCCACTCTGGCTCTTTCCAGGGCTTCCGCGGCCCGGGTCTCAGCCCGCGACGATGTTCACGAGCTTGCCGGGGACGACGATGACCTTGCGGACGGTCTTTCCCTCCAGGGACTCGCGCACCTTCGGACCTGCCAGTGCCTGCTCCTCGACCGCGGCGTTCGCAGCGTCCTTTTTCACGATGATCTTCTCGCGGAGCTTGCCGTTTACCTGCACGACGACCTCGACCTCGTCCTCGACGAGGAGGCTTTCGTCGTAAACGGGCCACGCGGCATCGGCGGCGAGGCCTTCGAACCCTGCGAATTTTTCGCCGAGCACGGCCCAGAGTTCCTCGGTAAGGTGCGGCGCGAACGGGTTCAGGATCTGGAGCAGGATGCGCAGGGCGGCGACGGGGCGGACTGGCGAGCCGGTGAGGGCGTTCACGAAGATCATCATCTGCGCGATGGCGGTGTTGAAGGAGAGCGCCTCGATGTCTTCGGTGACTTTCTTGATGGAGGCGTGCGCGGCCTTCAGCAGCCGCTTCTCGGGCGCGACCTCGGCGATGGCGGCGGAAAGGCCCCAGACGCCCTCCTGGTTTTCTTCCATGACGAGGCGCCACACCCGCGCAAGGAAACGGGAGACGCCTTCGACGCCGGTGATGCTCCACGGCTTCATCTGTTCGAGCGGCCCCATGAACATCTCGTAGAGGCGGAAGGAATCCGCGCCATACTCGGCGATGACGTCATCCGGGTTCACGACGTTTCCGCGCGCCTTGGACATCTTCTGGCCGTCCTCGCCGAGGATGATGCCCTGGTTCACGAGCTTCTGGAACGGCTCGGGCTTCGAGAGGTGCCCGAGGTCGAAGAGCACCTTGTGCCAGAACCGCGCGTAGAGGAGGTGGAGCACGGCGTGCTCGGTGCCGCCGATGTAGAGATCGACTCCGCCGGGCTGGTCGTTCCCCATCCAGTAGTTCTCGGCCTCCCGCCCGGCGAAACGCCCGGCGTTCGCAGGGTCGCAAAAGCGGAGGTAATACCAGCAGGAGCCGGCCCACTGCGGCATCGTGTTCGTCTCGCGCGAACCACCGGCATGGCGGAGCCAGTCGGCGGCCTTGGCAAGGGGCGGCTCGCCGGTGCCGGAGGGCTTGAAGTCTTCGAGCGCGGGCGGGATGAGCGGGAGTTCGCTCCCTGGGAGTGCCTCGTGCCGCCCGTCGCGCCAGAGGATCGGGAACGGCTCGCCCCAATAGCGTTGCCGGGAAAAAAGCCAGTCGCGCAGCTTGTAGTTGACGGTCTTTTTCCCGAGCCCGCGCGCTTCGAGCCACGCGGTGATCTCCCGTTTCGCCTCGGCGGTGGGAAGGCCGTCGATGAGCGGAGAGTTGATGGCGGCCCCTTCCCCCGCAAAAACGCCCTCCGCCTCCGGGGGCCCCTGGACGACCTGCCGTACCTCGAGCCCAAATTTCTCCGCGAACTCGAAGTCGCGCTCGTCGTGCGCCGGGACGGCCATGATCGCGCCAGTGCCGTACCCCATGAGGACGTAGTCCGCGATCCAGATGGGGATGCGTTCGCCGTTCACGGGGTTGACCGCATACGCGCCGGTGAAGACGCCGCTCTTCTCCTTGGCGAGATCGGTGCGCTCGAGGTCGGACTTCGAGCCGATGAGGGCGCGGTACGCCTCGATCTCCTCGCGGCGCTCGGCGATCTCATCCACGAGCGGATGCTCGGGCGCGAGCACCATGTACGTCGCGCCAAAGAGCGTGTCGGGCCGGGTGGTGAACACGGGGATCGCCTGCCCGCCGGCCGCCTTGAAGATGACCTCCGCCCCCTCGCTGCGCCCGATCCAGTTGCGCTGCAGGGTCTTTATCGATTCCGGCCAGTCCAGGCCTTCGAGTTCCTCGATGAGGCGATCCGCATACGCGGTGATGCGGAGCTTCCACTGGCGCATGGGCCTGCGGACGACCGGGAAGCCGCCGACTTCGCTCTTGCCGTCGATGACTTCCTCGTTCGCGAGGACGGTGCCGAGGCCGGGGCACCAGTTCACGGGCGCTTCGGAGACATACGCAAGCCGGTGCGAATCGGCGTCTGTCGCCAGGTTCGCGGGCAGCTCGGCGATGGGGCGCGCGCGCTTCGTCTCGGGGTCGAACCAGGAGTCGTAGATCTGGAGGAAGATCCACTGGGTCCATTTGTAATAGCCGGGGTCGGTGGTGTTGATCTCCCGGCTCCAGTCGTACGAAAAGCCGATCCTCTTCAACTGCTGCTTGAAGCGCCCGACGTTCTCGCGCGTGGTGACCCCGGGGTGCTGGCCGGTCTTTATGGCGTATTGCTCCGCGGGCAGGCCGAATGCGTCCCACCCCATCGGGTGCAGCACGTTGAAGCCGCACGCGCGCTTGTAGCGGGCGACGATGTCCGTGGCGGTGTAACCCTCCGGGTGCCCGACGTGGAGGCCCGCCCCGCTCGGGTACGGGAACATATCGAGCACGTAATATTTCGGCTTCGCCGGGTCGAAGCCGGGCTCGCCGGGGTTCGGCACGACGAAGGTGGCGCGCTCTTCCCAGAAAGCCTGCCACTTCGCCTCGATGGCGTCGAAGGGATACGGTTTGCGCGTGTCGCTCATTGGAATTTCCAGCAGGTATAGGCGGCTATTCGGCCGCCAGACTTGGAGCCTCACGCAAAGACGCAAGGCAGGCAAGGGAGCACCCCATGAAACACGAACCCGGCACGGAGCGCAACAGGTTGCGGGCGGCCGCCTTTACGGAAAGGCAGTTGCGACCACGGATTTCACGGATTTACACGGATGAAGAGGAAGAGGGGCGGCGCGACATTCTTCCCCGCGCAGAGGTCTGGCGCATCTCCTCCCCTTCCCCATCCGTGAAAATCCGTGCAATCCGTGGTTAAAAATAATCCCACCGGCGGCGGAATCCCTACCAGGAGTAGTGCACCTTGTAGGTGACGACCTTTTCTTCGTCGGGCTTGAGCTGAACCCGGAACTCCATCTGCTGGGCGTTCGTCTTGATGAACGGGTCCGATTTCTCGGTGATGTCCCAGTTCACCCAGCGGAACAGGTGCTCGACGATGCGGATCTCGACGGCATCCTTCTTGTGGTTGCGCACCTTGATCTCGAAGCTCTCTTCGCACCAGTGGTCGCCATTATCCACCTTGAAGTAGGTGCGCCGGCGCTCGCCCACGAGGTCAAACGCGTTCCCGGTGTAGATGCGCAGGGTCTCGTCCTTCGGGGTGTGGTCGATGGTGTTCTCGCCGATGAATTCGAGCTGGCGGTCGTCGTCCTGCTTGTAGAAACGCACGCGGCCTTTCGGCAGCGGGATGCCGAGCCCGTTTGCCTCCGAGTTTTTTATCTCGCGCATGACTGCCACCTTGTTGTCGCTGTCGGTGCCGAACTCCTCCTGGCGCCGGATATACGAAGGCTGGCTGCCGCGCCACCGGTTCCAGTCGATCACCGCGCCGTCATAGACATAGACCTTCCGCGACTGGACGCCCTCGGCGTGGAGGAACTGCACCTGCTTGGTCTCCCGGTCGCGCAGGGTGACCGGATGCGGGAGCGTGTAGAGGTGGTATTCGTCGAAGGCCTTTTCGGCGACGCCGGGCGCCGCATACGACGACGCCCCATTGAGCGTGATGCTGTTCCTGCTCAACATGTCTATATCCTGCTGCTGGAGTTTGCTCACGTCGCCGGCCATGAGCTTGATCTTCGCGTTGTCGAAAGTCTTGCCGCTCTGGTTGTCCATGGTGACCCAGCCGGTGATCGCGATCAGGTCGCCCTCCTCGGGCGCCACGACATTATAGTCGGCCTGCCAGCCCATGCCGCCCGTGACGTAGTCGATCTCGGCGTCGAGCTTCGCCTCGGCGCCCGCGTCCAGCTTCCACGAGAGGCGCGGTTTGAGGATGGTGTCGTCCCCGAGCGAGGGGAAGAGTGGCACGCCCGGAAGCTCGAAGAGGATGTTGCCGCTCTCCTGTAGCTGGATGATCGGCTGGCTCGTTCCAAACGCGTCCCCGCCGTACGCCATCTCCGTCTGCGCCATGGCGTACTGCTGGCCGTAACGCTGCATCGCCGCGGACGAGTGCGGCACGTAGCCGCTGCGGATGATCTTGCCGCGGACGAACTCGTCGGGCTTGTTCTCCTTCTTGACGAAAAAGTCGATGGTCTTCCCCTCGAACAGCGAAAGGAGGAGGCCCTGCGACACCGGGTCGTTCCGGTAGCTTTGTTCGAGGACGGTCAAGGCGACCTTCCCGGCCGGGTCGCGGAGGATGACCGAGTCCGGCTCCAGGTGCATGGTCGCGCCGTCGTAACGGGCGTCGTTCACGCCGGCTTTGAGGTCGAGCGGCACCGTGTCGCGGACGACCGCGAAGTTCTGGTTATAGATGGTGAGCGCCGGGTCGGCCGCGAAAACGGCGGCGGCGGACGCGAGGAAGGCGCACAGCGGGGCGAGGGCATTTTTCATATATCTTGGGGTTGAACGAGGCAGCCGTGGCGGCCGCCTGGGGGAAGCGCGCGTGGGGTCGCACGCATCCCACCATAACCAGGACGCGGACACGAGCCGTTTCGCGCGCCTTATTTACCGCCCTCATTTTATCTGCGTGCTCTCGACGCCAATCCTGCTTCATTGGGCTCTATGTTCTGGTGCGACCGCCTGGTCGAAAAAATCGATACCCCGCAGACGATCAACGACTCGAAGACCCCTTCGGGCCGCGCCCACGTCGGCGCGTTGCGCGGGCCGCTCATCCACGACGCCATCTTCCGCACCTTGCAGGCGAAGGGCGTCCCCGTCCGCTACCGCTTTGGCTGCGACGACTACGACCCGGTGGACGAAATCCCCTACGGCGAGGCCGAGCATTTCGAGAAATACCTCGGCGCGCCCCTCTGCAACGTCCCCCCTCCCCCGGGCTCGACGGCCACCGACATGGCCGAACATTACATCCGGGAATTCTGGGCCGTTTTCGCCGAGCTCGGCATCGAGCCCGAATATTACCGGATGCGCGACATCTACCGCTCGGGTCAGTTCAACGAGGCCATCGATGTCATCCTGCGGCACGCGGCTGTCGTCCGCCGCATCTACAAGGAAGTCAGCGGCTCCGAGCGCAGCGAACGGTGGCACCCGTTCCATGTCGTATGCGAAAACTGCGGGCGCGTCGGCACGACGGAAGTGACCGCCTACGACGGAGGCGAGGTCACCTACGCGTGCCGGGCGAACCTCGTGAAATGGGCGCGCGGCTGCGGCCATGAAGGGCGCATCTCCCCGTTCAATGGCAACGGGAAACTCCCCTGGAAACTCGAGTGGTGCGCAAAGTGGCTCACCTTCCCCGTCACCATCGAAGGCGCGGGGCGCGACCACAGCTCCAAGGGCGGCTCGCGCGAGGTGGCGACGGCGTGCCTGCGCGCGATCTTCGGCAAGGAGCCGCCCCTCAATTGCCCGTACGATTTCTTCCTGGTCGGCGGCGCGAAGATGAGCTCCTCCCGCGGCGTCGGCGTCACCTCGCGCCAGATGGCCGATTTCCTCCCGCCGGAAATCCTGCGCTTCCTCCTCATCCGCCCGCTGCCGAAACAAACGGTGAACTTCGAGCCGACGGAGACGCACGTCGTGAAGCTCTTCAACGAGTTCGACCGCTGCCACCACCGCTATTTCCACGACCCGAACGTGACGCAGGACGAGAAGCGCGTGTACGAGCTCTCGCGCGTCTCCCCGGAGCCGGAGCACTGGACGGCGGACTTCCAGCTCGTGACGGCGCTCATCCAGATGCCGCACCTGGACGCCGGGAAAGAGCTGGAGAAACGCAAGGGCGCGCCGTTCACCGAGCTGGACCGCAGGCATCTCCTCCTGCGCATCCGCGCCGCGCGTTACTGGCTGGAGAACTACGCGACCGAGGAGGAGAAGACCCGCCTCCAGGAGACGCTCCCGGCGCGCGCGGCGGAGCTTTCCGCGGCCCAGCGCGGGTTCCTGCACACCTTCGCGAACATCCTGCCGGCCACGCCATGGACCGAGGACGCGCTGCAGATCGGCGTCTTCAACGCCGCGCGGCTGACGCCTCTCAGCCAGCCCGACGCGTTCAAAGCCATCTACCGGGTCCTCCTCGATCGCGATTCCGGCCCAAAGGCGGGCAACCTCCTCTCCTTCCTCGACCGCGAATTTGTGACGAAGCGCTGCGCCGAAGTTCCGCTCGATAAACCCGAGTTCCTGCGCGCGACCGCGATCTCCCCCGAGGCGCTCGAACAGTGGCTCGCCAAGGAAAAACCCGCGTCCGTCTCGGTTGAAACGGACCGCGCGGACGGGGTGGAAGTCTTCGAGTTTCTCGCCGCTATGCCCGACGGGAAAATCCATGCCCGGCGCGTGCTCAGGGACGGGGCCGATCCTCTCACGGGCCTCGAGGAAAGGCTCGGAGTGAAGTTCATCCGGGCCGGCGGTGGATGAAAGCGCGCCGTTCGCCGGGCTCCGCCGCCATGGTCGCGGCGGGCATATTATTGAGCCGGGTCGCGGGCCTGGTGCGCGAGCGCGTCTTTGCCCATTACTTCGGCAACTCGGAGGCGGCGGGCGCCTTCAAGGCCGCGGTGCGCATCCCGAACATCCTGCAGAATCTCCTGGGTGAAGGCGTTCTTTCGGCGTCGTTCATCCCGGTCTATTCGCGGCTGCTTGCGGAGGGCGAGGAGGAACTCGCGGGCAGGGTGGCGGGCATCGTCGCCAGCGTGCTCGCGCTGACGGTGAGCCTCATCGTCCTGCTCGGCGTCGTGGCGACCCCGGTCTTCGTCGATCTCGTCGCACCGGGTTTTCACGGCGAGGTGCGGACGCTGACGGTCCACATCGTCCAAATCCTCTTCCCGGGCGTCGGCCTCCTCGTGCTCTCGGCGTGGTGCCTCGGCATCCTCAACAGCCACCGGATGTTCTTCATCTCCTATGCCGCCCCGCTCTTCTGGAACCTCGCGATGATCGCGACGCTCCTGCTCTTCGGGGGACGCCAGGCGCAGCCTTCGCTGGCCATGACCCTCGCCTGGGGATCGATCGCCGGCTCCGCGCTGCAGTTCGGCGTGCAACTTCCCTTCATCTTTTGGAGGACGGCGGGCGCGGGGCGGCCCATCGGGGCGGACATCCGGTTCGCGCTTTCCACCGCGCTCGCGCCGGTGCGGGAAATTTTCCGGAACCTCGGGCCGGTAGTTCTCAGCCGCGGGGTCGTGCAACTGAGCGCTTATATCGACTCCGTTATCGCGAGCTTTCTGGGCGCGAGCGCCGTGGCCTCGCTGAGCTACGCGCAGATCCTCTACACGCTGCCGATCTCGCTCTTCGGCATGTCGGTCGCCGCCGCGGAGCTCCCCGAGATGTCCCGTTCGACCGGCAGCGAGGAGGAAATCCACGCCAAACTCCGGGCGCGGCTGGTCGCGGGCCAGCGCACCATCGCGTTTTTCGTCATTCCCACCGTCGCCGGCTTTCTGGTGCTGGGAAAATATATCGTCGCGGCTTTGTTCCAGTCCGGCAAATTCGGGCCGCAGGATACGCTCTACGTCTGGTATATCCTCATGGGCTCGACCGCGGGGTTGCTCGCGGCCACGTGGGGCCGGCTCTATTCCTCCGCGTTTTACGCGTTGCGGGATACGAGGACGCCGCTTTGGTTCGCGGTGATCCGCGTCACGCTCACCGCCGGCCTCGGGCTGCTCTTCGCGTTCCCCCTTCGCCCGCTGCTGAACACCCTCCTTTTGCATTCCCTGGGCCTGCCGGAGCCTGCGCTGCCGGGCATCCGGCTCGGGCTCGGCGCGATGGGGTTGACGCTCTCGGCCGGGTTGGCGGGGTGGGTGGAATTTCTCCTGCTCCGGCGCGCCCTGCAAAGGCGGATCGGCAATACGACGCTGCCCGCGGGGTATCCGTTGCGGGTGTGGGGTTGCGCGCTCGCGGCGACGGCGGGGGCGCTCGCAGTCGCGCACTTCGCGCCGCTGCACGGACCGTTGCCGGGCCTCCTGGAAGTGCTGGCCGCGTTCGGAGCAATCTACGGAGGGTTGACGCTGGCGCTCAAACTGCCGGAAGCGCAACGCCTGGTGGGGAAACTGGCGCGTTAGCCTCAAAGCCGGGAAGGCGCCCGGCGAAGCTGCCTACTGGCGGTCGGATGCAGGGCGGGCGCGGCGGCGCAGGCCTGCCTGGAGGATGATCCCGAAGACGAAGAGGCCGAGGTCGAGCAGCACCGCAATGGACGCGGCGGGATGAATCCCCTGCGTGATGAGAGACGCGCCCATGAGCGAGGAGAGAAGGATCAACGCCCAGTCGAACAACCCCACGACCAGCAGCGCCCCGACAATCCCGCCCGCCGCAAACAAGACCCACGTGAACTGGGGGTTCGCCCAGCCGAGCATCCCGGCGATGTCCGCGGCGATGTAGCCGCCCGCGAAGAAACCCGCGATCCCGACGGCCAGCTTTTGCAGGAAAATAGCCAGGACGGCGCCGAGCAGCCCTGCCACGGCCCCGATAACTAAGGTGACGGCCTGCGACTGGCCGCCGAGAAAGCGTTCGGCCAGGAAGATGCCCGCGACGAATCCCGAGATGGCCACAAAGAGCCAGAACAGCGCGCGCCCGAACGCAAGGAGGAGGCCTCCGAGGATGATCCCGGCGACGGGGGCGTTCTCGGCGAGCCGGGTGCCGTGCGTCATTGCTCCTCGTCTCCGGTTCCGAGCGGGGGCTCTTTGCACGAGCCGGCGATCCATTCAAGATAAGCGGGGAGGCCTTCCGCGATCGGGAGCCCGATGATCTCCGGCACCTCATACGGATGAAGCTGCCGCAGGCGCTGCTCGAGGGCCGGATACGACGCCTTCGGCGCTTTCAGGAGGACGACGGTCTCCAGGCCGGTCTCGATGCCGCCTTTCCAAGCGTAGATGGATTCCGCGCCGGGAAGCAGGGTGCCGCACGCGGCGAGGCGTTCGCTCACGAGGGCGCGGATGGCGGTGCGGGCGAGCCCGGGCTCCGGGAAGGTGCTCAGGACGAGGACGGTTTCCACGCGCTACTGCTCGGAATAGTTCCAGAGCAACCCGCCGTCCACAAAGAGCGTGGTGCCGGTGACGTAAGCGGCCTCGTCGGAGGCGAGATAGACGGCGGCGGAGGCGACGTCTTCGGGTTTGCCGAGCCGGTTCAGCGGGATGTTCTCGAGGAGGGCCTTCAGCTTTTCGGGGTCGTTCAAGAGCTTGGTGTTGATCGGCGTCTCGATGGCGCCCGGCGCGATGGAATTGACCCGGATATTCATCGGGGCGAGCTCGATGGCAATGTCGCGCGTCATCATCTTGAGGCCGCCTTTGCTCGCGCAATACGAGCTGAAGTGCGGAAAGGGAAGTTCCTCGTGCGTGGAGCTCATGTTGACGACGACCCCGGGCCTCTTCTCCCCCATGAGATACTGGACGAAGCGCTGCGTGGTGAAGAAGACGCCCCGGAGGTTCACGTCGAGGACCTTGTCGTAGTCATCCTCCTTCACGTCCCAGAACGCGTCCCGTATTTCGAGGCCGGCGTTGTTGACGAGGATGTCGAGCGAGCCCATTTCCTTGATGGCGCTCTCGACCAGCGTCTTGCCGTCGCCGCTGGAACCGAGGTCGGCGTAGAGGGCGGTCGTCCTCCGGCCCATCGCCTTGATCTTGTCGCAGACCTCCTGCGCGGTCTCCTCGTGGCTGTGGTAGTTGACGACGACATCCGCGCCTTCCTCGGCGTAACGCAGCGCGATGGCTTCGCCGATGCCCTGGCTGCTGCCGGTGACGAGTGCAACTTTGTTTTTCAGTCTCATATTCAAGCGAACGCCAGGGCGGGTTGCCGGCAGATCCATCCCCCGCCCAGGACGCGATCCCCATCATAAAAAACCGCGGCCTGGCCGGGTGTGACGGCCCGCTGAGGGGTCTGAAGCCTCACGCGAAACCGCCCGGGCGACACCTCGGATAGCGTCGCCTCGACGCCGGCATGGCTGTAACGGATTTTTACCTCGACGGGGCCGCCGGGCGCGCCGCCGTGGTGCCAGTCCACCCGGTCCACCTCGAACTCCCCGGTCTCGAGTTCCTCCGGGCCGCCGACGGTGACCCGGTTCGTCGCCGGGTCGATGTCGACGACGTACCTCGGGGCCGCGCCGCCTCCGGGCAGGCCCTTGCGCTGGCCGACGGTGAACATCTCGATCCCCTCATGCTCGCCGAGGAAATTGCCCGCCCGGTCGTAGATGCCGCCGGGATGAAATTCACCCGCGCCGATGTGCGACTTGAGGAACGCCTTGTAGTCGTTGCCGGGCACGAAACAGATTTCCTGGCTGTCGGCTTTGTCCGCGACCTTCAAGCCGAGGGAACGCGCGACCTCGCGGATGCGCTCCTTGGTCATGCCGCCGAGCGGAGTCATCGCGCGCCGGAGCTGCGGCTGGCGCAGGCTGAACATGAAATACGACTGGTCTTTCCTCCGGTCGAGCCCCTTGCGCAGCACCGAGCGCCCCGCGAGATGGTCGATGATGGCGTAATGCCCGGTGGCGATATACTCCGCGCCGATCGAATGCGCCTTCGTCCAGAGGCTGCCAAACTTCAGCTTCTCGTTGCAGAGCACGCACGGGTTCGGCGTGCGCCCGGCCTGGTATTCGCCGGCGAAATAGCCGATGACGACTTTTTCAAATTGATCGGCCTCGTCCACGACGTAGTGCGGGATGCCGAGCGCGTGCGCGACGCCGCGCGCATCCGCGATGGCCTGCGGGCCGCAACACTTGTCCTCCGCGCGCGAGATGCAGTCCTGCGGCCAGACTTTCATCGTCACGCCGACGACGTCGAACCCCTGCTCCTTCAGCAGGAACGCGGCGACGCTGGAGTCCACCCCTCCGCTCATCCCGACCAGGACGCGAGTCTTCATGGGGAAGAGCGCCGGTTCAGCGCAGAAAGCGGGCGAGGTTCTCCTCTTCCCACTGCCGGGCGCGCCGGTAGAAACGGAATCTCTTTTCCTGCCGGTTAAAAGCTTCGGTGTGGACGCGGCGCCGGCCGTTGGCTCCGGGCTCGTCGGGCACGACGGAGTGCAGCATCTCGTGATAGATGACGTATTCGAGGAACCACTGGGGGACGAACGGCGCATCGAGCAGCGGGTGGATGCGGATGATCCTGTCCTGCTCCTGGATGGTGCCGAAGACGAAATACTCGCGCGGCGGCAGCTTCCGCTTGCGGCCCCATGTGATGGAATACCTGCGCAGGGAATTGCGGAAATAGCGGGCGTTAACCTTGTCGAAGATGGCCTTGAGATCGAAGTAACGGCCCTCGTGACGGAACGGCAACTGCCTCTGCATGGGCAGCTTGGGGTGCATCTGTTTGCGTTTGCGAGTAGCCATGGCTCAACCGTCTTTCCCAGTGTACCGCTGCTCCAGCGTTTTTACACGCGCAAATAGCTTTGAGAGGCGGTTTATGTTCGCCAGCCGCTCCTTTTGTTCGCTGAGTTTCGTGGCCGGGTAACCAAACCAAACTTCCTCTTTAGGGACATTTTTACTCACTCCACTCTTGGCGGCTATCACTCCATGGTCTCCAATCTCGATGTGCCCCACCAAACCCACCTGCCCTGCGAGGGTGACGTATTGTCCCAGGCGGGAACTGCCGGAAATGCCCGTCTGGGAGACGATGATGGAGTGTTTACCGATAACGACGTTGTGGGCGATCTGAACCAGGTTATCGATTTTCGCCCCTTCCTGGATCCACGTTTTGCCGAAACGCGCCCGGTCGATGGCCGTGTTCGCGCCGATCTCGACGTCGTCATCGATCTGGACAATGCCGGTCTGCGGGATCTTGACGTGCCGGCCGTTCAGGGTCTCATACCCGAAGCCGTCGCTGCCGACGACAGTACCGCTGTGGAGGATGACGCGGTCCCCCAGGATGCACCCTTCGCGCAGGGTGACGTTCGGGTGGATCCTGCAATCCGCCCCGATGGTGACGCCGTGCCCGACGTAGCTGTGCGCGCCCAGGAAGCTCCCGCGCCCGACGCGCGCCCCGGGCTCCACGACGACGAAGGGCTGGATGGAAACGCCTTCCCCGAGCTCGGCATCCGCCGCGACGACCGCGGAGGGATGCACCCCGGGCGGGAATGCGATGGGAGGCGGGACGAAGCTCTCGAGCACCCGGGCGAACGCGAGGGAAGGGTTCGCGACCTTGATCTGGATCGCGGCGGTATCCCCCTCAAAGTCCAGCGGCACCAGGACGGCCGAAGCCTTGGATGCGCGGAGCGCCGCGCCATACTTGGGATTGCCGAAAAAGGCGATCTGCCCTTCAATGGCTTCGGCCAGGGAGGCGACGCCCGTGATGGGAATGCCCGCCCCGGGAGTGCCGACGACTTGCCCGCCGACGAGGGCGGCAAGCGCATCGACCGTGGTGTTCACGTGGGGGGCCCTTTAATCGCCCTTCTTGGGAGCGGAGCCGGAATCCTTCGGGCGATCCTTGTTCAGCGCGGCGATGATGTCGCTGCTGAAATCCATATTGTCCTTCGAATAGAGGACGATGGGAACGCCGTTGAGGCTCTGGCCGGATTTGTCGAAAACGAGGTCGTACGCGTCGGTCTTCACCCGATCCTGCACCAGCTTGGTGATCTCATCGACGATCGCGTTGCGCATGCGCACCGCCTGGTCCTGCAAATCCTTTTCTTTCTGCTGGCGAAACTCGGTGATCTCGCGTTCGAGGTTCTTGGTCTCGGCGATCTTATCATCGCGCGACTTCATCTTCTCCTCCTTGAGTTCCTTGCTCAGCTCGGGCCGGTCGATCTCGGCGTTGAGCTGGTTGATGTCGTCCATGGTCTTCTTGTAAGTATCCATGCGGTCATCGAGGTCCCGTTTCGCCCGGGCGCGCGCTTCGTTGATCTGCGACTCGGCTTCCTTGGTCTTAAAGTAGTTCGTGAATATTTTGTTCATGTCCACCATGCCGACCTTCGTCTGGGCTTGAGCCTGGGTGGGGAAAACGGCGGCTGCGAGTGCCGCGAGGAGAACGCATAGGGAGAGGGAGACCTGCTTTTTCATAAAATAATGGAGTCTTGGTGAGACCGGATGGTGGCGCATCCGTTCAAAATTGATAGCCGATATTGAAATTAAATTTGCCGCTGCCGCGGTTGAAGTGGTCATCCTGCACGGGGATGCCGTAGTCGATCCGGACGGGGCCGATGGGCAGGTCAACCCGGATGCCGACGCCGACATCCGAGTTGATGTCGCTCAGGCTGAAATCGTACGTGCCGCTGTTCACGAACCCCGTGTCGTAGAAGACCGCGCCGCGCAGGCGTTCCACGACGGGGAAGGTATATTCCACCGTGGCCCGCGCGAGCGTGCCGCCGCCGAGCGGTTCGCCGTTGCTGTCTTTCGGGCCGACGTCGCGGAACTTGAAGCCGCGGAGATTGTTCGCGCCGCCCAGGAAGAGACGGTCGAAGATCGGGACGCGGTTGCTGCCGAACCAGTCGTCCACGGTGGCGACCTCGCCGTTCAGGATGAGGATGGTGTCGCCGGGCAGGGAGATGTACTGGGCGCCGTCCAGGTCGAATCCGTATATCCTGTCGTTGCCTCCGAGCGGGCCGCCCGCGACGTACGCGGAGAAGTCCACCTTCTGCCCCTTGCGGGTGAGGAAGATGCTGTCGCGGCTGTCGTAGCTGATGCCGGCGGTGAGGGAGCTCTTCAGCACGCCGCGCTCTTCATCCTTGATCTGCCGCGAGGCGTTCTCGACCACGTCGTAGATGCTGAGCTCCTCCAGCCGGTACTCGAGCCGTACGGCGATAAAGTTCGTGAGGGCCTTGCGCGCGTTCAGGTCGAACCCGTAGTCGCGCTGCGCGTAGTAATCGCTGATGTATGTGGCCTCGTGGTAGAAGAGCTCGCCGCCGACCGCCACCTGGTAGTCGAGGAACCACGGCTCGGTGAGGGATGCGACGAAGTCCTTGCGCTGCGTGCCGAGCTGCGCCCGCACGCGGAAGCGTTCGCCGGAGCCGGTGAAGTGAGGCCAGCCGAACAGGTCGAAATTACTCTGCTGGATTTCCGCAAAGCCGATGAGGCTGTCGATGGAGCTGAACCCGGCGCCGAAGTTGAACGAGCCGGTCCGTTTCTCCTCGACGAGGACGTTCAGATCCTTGCGCCCGGGGATGGTGGTGTCCGAAGGGTAGGTGTCGATGCGCGAGAAATAGTTGAGGTTCTGGAGCCGCTGCTTGCTCGCGTCCACCTTCACGGTGTCGTACACCTCGCCGGGGCCGACGGCCATCTCGCGCCGGATGACCTTGTCCTTGGTGCGGGTGTTGCCGGCTATATTGACGCGCTCGATATAGGACTGCACCCCTTCGTCCAGCTTGAAGGTGACGTTCGTCAACCCCGGGCCGCCCGAAGTCGTCTGGGGCGAGACGGAGAGGTCGATGTAGCCGCGCGCGCCGTAGAGATCGCTGATGGCCTTGCCGTCGTCGTGCATCGTCTTCGGCGAAAAGACGACGCCGCTATGCAGTTTCAGCTTCGCGCGGATCTCATCGGCGGTGAAGAGGCTCGCGCCTTCGATGTTGAGGTCTCCCACGTGGTACTGCTGGCCTTCGACGATGCGGAAGACCACGTCCACTTTCCCGCTCGGGTAACGGACGATCTGCGGGTCGGGTACTTCGACGTCGATGTAGCCGTGGTTCTGGTAGTATTCGCGCAGGGCGGTGACGTCCTCGTCGAGCTGGTCGGTCTGCAAGTGGCCCTTCTTGGTGAGGAACGAGAGGAAGGTCTTCGGCCCGGTCTTCACGACGCGCCGGAGCGCCTTGGTCTTGAAGACCTGGTTGCCTTCGAAGAGGACGGCCTGGATGGTGGTCTGCGCGCCCTCGGTCACATCGAAGGTGACCCGCGTGTTCCCGGTGAGTTCGTTCGTGTCCGTCTTGAACTTCACGTCCACGTCGGCGTACCCGTGGCTCTGGTATTCATCGAGGATCTTCTGCCGGTCCTGCTCGAGGTTCGACTCCGTCAGCGTGTCGCCGAGTTTCGTGGTGAGCTGTTTGCGAAGGCTCTTCGCGCTGAGTTTCGACACGCCGTTCAGCACGATCTCGCCCACCTTCGTCTTCGTCTGGATGACGACGACGACCTTTACCCCGTCCGAAAGCGGCTCCCCGAAGATGCGGACATTCGTGATGCTCCCCATCGCGTAGAGGTTCCGGATGTCCTCCTCGACGACCTGGTCGGAATACGGTTTCCCGACGCCGGTGCGCATGTTCGCCAGGACGCGTTCCTTGCTGACGGTGGCCGGCCCGGCGTATTGCACCTCGATCTGCCGGACGATGGGAGCCGCCGGGGGCGCCGCGGCCTGCTCCTGGGCGTGCGCGCCCGACAGTACAAACAACAGGAATGCCGCCGCCAGGAACGGCGCGGTCAACAAGCAGGCTGGCCTCAATTTCATAGGGTCCGTCCCGGGGTATTCGCCAAATCGCTGGCTGCCCCAAGGATTGGCGGTAATAGATGAGGAATCGCAGAATAAACGTCAAGAAGGGATTTTTATCCCAGGCAGGCCCGGGCGCGTCTTGATGCCGAATATTTAACGTGGTAAAGTATTTCGTGCCCCAGCCGAAGCCTGCCGCCCGCTTGCATCCCCTTTTGCTCGGCGACAGCAGGAAACTGAGGGCGCTGCAAACGGCCGATCCGCTCAAGCAATGGTGGGCGATCACCGAGACGCGATTCTGCGCCCAGTGCGAGCACCTTTTCATCGGGCGGGAGATCCGCTTTTACGGCGAGGACGATTACCCCACGCATTTCGGATGCCCCACGCCGAACTGCGACGGGGGGTTTGCCGACTGGCAGTACCCGCAACTGCATCTGTAAAGGAGGGAGCGCAAGAGCGCGCCCGCCGCCCGGCTCAATGCGGCGAGAACCCCTCCAGCGCGACGTTGACGGCTTCCATCGGAAGGCCGATGACATTGGTGAGCGACCCTTCGAGCCGCGCGATGAGCTTCGCCGAGTCGTCCTGCGCCGCGTAGGCCCCCGCCTTGTCGAGCGGGTTTACCCGGGAGAAATACGAATGGATCTCCTCCGGCTCCAGGCTCCGGAAGTGGACGCGCGTGACCTCGACGAAATGCCGCGTCTCGCCCGTGGAGCGCCTCGTGATCCATACCCCGGAGAAGACTTCGTGCGCGCGGCCGCTCAACCGGGTGAGCATCTGGAACGCCTCCTCGTGGTCGCGCGGTTTGCCGAGGATGTGTCTGTCCACGGTCACGAGCGTATCCGCGCCCAGGACGATGGATTCGGGGTGCTTGCGCGAGACGGCCAGGGCCTTCTTGCGGGCGTTGAGGAGCGTGGTCTCGCCGATGGTGAAATACGGGTGCGAGCTTTCCTCGACCTCGGGCGAGACGGTCTCGACGCGGTAGCCGTGCTCCAGCAGCAGCGCGCGGCGGCGCGGAGATGTGGAGGCTAGGACGAGAGTTCGACCAGCCACAGCAGGAATGGTGGCAGAAAATCCGCAAAAAAGGAACCGCTATTTCCGGGCCGCGCGCGGCCGCGGGCTACTTCGAGATTTGCAACGGGAGGCGACTCTGCTATGCCTTTCCGCGCCGGCCTTTGGGCCGCCCGGCCTCCCCGCTCAAGACGTGATATTCAACAGCGTCTCCTACTACCTCTTCTTTCTGCTGCCGGCGGCGATCCTCTTCCGGCTGGTGCGGGCGGACTGGCGGCCGCTGGTTTGCATCGCGGCCGGGAGCGGATTCTTCCTTTACTACTCCATCACCCAATTCGGCGGCTACTTCGGGGCGGCCTGCCTCCTGATGTTCGCGTGGGAATCCGTCTTCAGCCGGCTCTACTCGAAGGGCTCGGTCTTCTGCTGGATCGGCGTCGCGCAGGCCGTGCTCTTCCTCGGCATCTTCAAATACTGGAATTTCTTCACCGGGCTCGCCTTCCACTTCCACGGCGGGGATCCGCTCCGTTGGAACGGGGTGTTTCTCCCGCTGGGCATCTCGTTTTTCACGTTCGAGTTCATCCACTACGCCGTGGATCGCTACAAGGGGACGACGGAGGCCGGGCGGATGCGCGATTACCTCGCGTTCATCCTCTTTTTCCCGACGATGGTCGCAGGGCCGATCAAACGCTACCAGGATTTCCTGCCGAACCTCCTCGCCCCGAGCAAGGACTTCGGCCTCGACTGGAACCGGGGCTGCACGCGCATCCTGTCCGGGCTGTTGAAGAAATTCGCGGTCGCGGACGTGATGACGGCGTTTACGGATCACCTCAACCGCGCGGATATCGCGCTCGCGCCGCGGTGGATGCTGCCGGTGTGGATACTGGCCTATGGCATCCACATCTATTTCGATTTCTCGGGCTACTCGGATATTGCGATCGGCTCCGCCCGGCTGTTCGGGATCAGCGTCAAGGAGAACTTCAACTGGCCGTACCTCCAGACGAACATCGCGGAGTTCTGGGGCTGCTGGCACATCTCCCTGTACCGCTGGCTCATAGACTACATCTTCATCCCGCTCGGCGGTTCGCGGGTCCGCCCGAGCCTCATTTACCGGAACATCCTGCTCACCATGATGATCAGCGGCCTCTGGCACGGCGCGGGCCTGAACTTCATCGCGTGGGGCCTCTGGCACGGCGCGCTGCTCTGCGGCCACCGCCTCTGGACGACATGGCGCGGGCCTCGCCCGGCGCCGGGGCCGCTCGCCTCGCGCTTGCTGGGATGGGCGCTGACATTTACCCTGGTGAACCTGGGCTGGGCTTTCTTCTGCATGGATATCCACACCGCTCTCTACTTCTTCCAGCGCCTCCTGCTCGGCTAGCCGCTCATGGCATGGATCCAACACTTTCTTGAATACCTGGGCGGCGCTGCCGACACGCCCCCGCCGGGGTTGCCGCTCAGGCTGAACTCCTTCTGGTGGGGCGTCTGGTGGGGCATCCTCGCGTGCGCCATCGCCATCTTCTGCGGGCAATCCTCGAAGTTCATCTATATCGATTTTTGATGACCGCCAGGCGCTTCTTCGCATGCATCGGCGTCGCCCTGGGCGTGCTCTGCGCTTTCAACGTCCTCCTCGCGTTCAAGATCGATTCCGTCGCGAACTTCATCCTCCGCGAGATGCGGGCCCAGCCGCGCATAGACATGCTGTTCCTCGGCAATTCCCTCATGAAATCCGGCTTGGACACGGACGCGTTCGAAGCCGCCTGGCCGCCCCCGGGCCCGCCGCCCCGCGCGTTCAACGCCGGGTTCGGCTCCTCCTACCCCGTCGAGCACTACCTGCTGGCGCACCAGGCCTACCTGCATCATGAGCCGATCCCCTGCTTGGTTTACGGGTTCTTCGATCTCCAGCTCACCGACCCTGAGCGCCACGCGTGGAAGGACCTGGTCGCCAATCAAGCCATGGTTTACTCGACGGAACCCTCCGTCGCCGCGTCCCTCTTCGAACCGGGATCGACCCTCGAGAAATGGCGTTTCCACATCATCGGCGCGGCGCCGATGTTGCGGGATCATTCGCAGCTCTGGAAATACGTCGAGATCCTCCGCCGGCGCCTGCAGGAGATCGGCATGGCGAAGGCCACGGTGAACCAGTTCGGGCGGGTGGCGGACTTCGAAGCCGTCTCCCAGCCCCGGCAGCCGGAGTTCGACGAAGCCTGCGAACGGGTCGTGGAGCGCTCCGCCCCCTTCATGTCCGCCGTGCAGGCGTTGCTGGAGCTCGCCCGCGCCGAACACAGCCGGGTGGTCGTCGTCGAGATGCCGATGACATCCACCCACAGGGACGCCTGCTACGCCACCGCCGCGTGGCGGCGTTACCGCGCCTACCTGCGGCAGCGGCTCCGCTCCGCCGGCGCCTCGTACGTCCTCGCGAGCGACTGGATACCCGACGCCGGGTTCAGCGATGGCCTCCACCTGACCGAAGACGGGGCGAAGCGATTCTCGACGCGGCTCGCCCCTGCCATCGCCGCAGAGACCGCGGCGCGTTAGAGGCTCAGGCGAGGCGCATGACCTGTTCGCGGAGCGTGTTCACGCTGTTCGTGATGCGGTCGGTCTCCACGTTCACGAGCGAATGCGGCCGGGCGGACGCCGCGCGGGATTTCATCAACCGTCGGTGGTCTTCGCGCAGGTCCGGCGGGCTCTCCCCGGGGCGGCCGCGGAGCCGGGCGGCCAGGATGTCCAGCGTTCGTTCGACATCGCGGCTGAATGCGCGGAACTCTTCGCTCGCCGCCGCGGGGGAATCGAGCCCCATTTCCAGGGCGATGATCGAATGCGCGAACGCGTGCGAGCTCGCGAGCATGGCCTGGTAGGCTTGCACCTGTTCCCGCGCGCCGCCGGGCTCGCTCTCGAGGCGGTCGAGCGAGGCCTCCATGTTGGAACGCGCAAGCCGCGCCGCGAGCCGGGCGCGATCCAGCTCCAGCGCGGCGGCCTCCCGGTCCGGCGTGGGCTGCGCCATGATGTTGAAATAGCGGCGGTACGCGACGAGCAGCGCCGCCATCGCCTCGGCGATCTGTGTCCGCTCCCACGTCGGCCAAAGCCAATATGCGAAAAGGGCGAGCGTGCCGCCCAGAGCCGTGTTCATCGCCCGCTGCGCGATGACTCCGTGCGGATCGACCCCGGCCACGGCGTTGAGCAGGACGACGAGCGCCGTGATGAGCGTGACCAGGATGCCGTAGTGCGCCGGGCCAAGGAGGCGGAAGAGGAACATGGCGCCGGCGACCAGGGCGATCTCGACCCCGGCGCTCGGGGATAGCCAGTGAAAGAGCGCCGTCGAAAAAACGAGCCCTGCGAAGGTGCCAAGCAGGCGCCACACTCCTCGGCTGAATGTCGCCGTGAAATCGGGCTTCAACACGACCGCGATGGTCATCGGCAGCCAGTATGGCCTGCCCCAACCGAGCGCCCGCCCGAGCATATCGCCCAGCCCCACGCATACCGCCAGCCGGACGGCGTGGCGAAACGCCGCCGAACGCAGGTCGAGGTTCGCGCGCAGGATGGCGGCTCCCCCGCGGATGCGCAGCTTCCACGGCTGGGCCGCTTCGCGCCGGGCAAAGGCGGCGCTCCCCGCGGCGGTGGCGTTCTGCGCCAGGCTGAGGCTGACCCGGAGCTGCCTGGAGAGCGCATCCATCTGCGTGCGCGCGTCGAGCGCCAGGGCCGCGACCGGATCGGACGCGCCGCCAGCAGGAAACCCGTCCATGATCGCCTGCAGTTCCCCTTCCCACGCCGCCGAATCCGAACAGGCCTCCTTGTTCAGGACATCGCCTATGCAGCCCATGATGCGCGAGGCCGTCTCGAGGAACCGGCCGATCGCTTCCGCGGCGGGGCCGCCCGGTTCCTGGCGTTGGGCTCGGACGCGGAGCCGGGCGAGCGTGAGGATGCAGAGGCGGCTCCGCTCGGCCTGCTCGAGCAACAGCAGGCAGCGTTCGCTCTCGACGGAGTGGCTCCGCCCCAGCGCCGCGAACGCTTCCTGCGCGCGGGTGCTTTGCTCGCTTGCGGGCGGCGGCTCGCTGGAATCGACAGGCGCAGCGGCCATGCCCGCGAGCCGCGCATAGAGCTCGGAAAGCAGCGCGTGCTCGAGCCGGTAACGGCGCACGGGCCATAACGCGAGCGCGAGGCCGGTCTGCAACAGGCCGCCGCCAAAGGCGAGCAGCCACGCGAGCGCGGCATCGTGCGGGGAGAGGGGCCGGCCGGAGAAAATGAGGAGCGTGGCGAGACTGCTCACCCCGAGCGTCGCCGCGTCCGGCCCCAGGGCGGCGAGCATTCCCGCGCCGAACGCCCACACCACCGCCACGAGCACCGCGGCCGCGCCCCAGAACCCGCACGCCGCACCGCAGAAAACGGCGGTCGCCACCAGGAAACACGAGGCGAGCATGCGGCGGGCGCGCTGACCGTACGTATCGTCGCCGTCGGAGAACGCGACGTTCAACGCGCCGATGGCGACGACCAACGCCACGCCCGGTTGCCCCGCGCCGAGCCCGACGAGGAGCGGCAGCGTGACCCCGGCGGTGTTCCGCAGCGCGAGCCAGCCCGAGATTTTATCCGGCTCGAACCGGAGCGCGGCCCGCACGAAAGCGGCGCCCGCGCCTTGCGGGCTTTCCTGGGCCTCAGGGACAGACAGCTGGGCCGGCCCGCTCAGCGGCTGCCCATCCCGACGTTTTGGACCGTCTGGAAAAGCTTGCCCTCCGTCTTGATGGACGGCGCGATGATGATCTCCGTCTCCTGGAAATCGCGGATGGAGCGCGCCCCGACGTTGCCCATGCAGGTGGTGATGGCGCCCACGAGGTTCTGGCTGCCGTCGTCCACCTCGGCGGGGCCGAAGAGGATCTGCTTGAGGGAGCCGGTGGTGCCGACCCGGATGCGAGTGCCCCGCGGGAGGTTCGCATGCGGCGTGGCCATGCCCCAATGGTTCCCTTTGCCGGGCGCTTCGTTGGCCTTGGCAAAGGCGCTCCCGACCATGACGGCATCCGCGCCGCACGCGAGCGCCTTGCAGACGTCGCCCCCCTTGTTCATGCCGCCGTCCGTGATGAGCGGGACATATCGGCTCGTCCGCTTGAAATAAGCGTCCCGCGCCGCCGCGCAATCGACCGTGGCCGTGACCTGCGGCACGCCGAGGCCGAGCACGCCGCGCGAGGTGCAGGCCGCGCCCGGGCCAACGCCGACGAGGACGCCCGCGACGCCGCATTCCATGATCTCCAGGGTCACCTTGTATCCGACGGTATTCCCGACGATGACGGGGATGGACATCTCGCGGCAGAAATCCTCGAGGTTCAGCGATTTGTATTCGGAGGAGATGTGCCGGACGGTGGAGACGGTGCTCTGCACGACGAAGATATCCGCGCCGGCTTCCTCGGCGATCCTCCCGTAAAGCTCGGCCTTCTGCGGGATGGAGCTGACGACGGCCAGGACGTTCGAGTCCTTGATCTCGCGGATGCGCGCGGCGATGAGGTCTTCCTGGACGGGCTCCTGGTAGATTTTCTGGAGGAGGGACGTGATCTGGTTCTTGTCGGCTTCGAGCATCTTCAGGAGGACTTCCTCCGGATTTTTATAGCGGGTCTGGATGCCTTCCAGGTTCAGCACGGCGAGGCCGCCGAGTTTGCCCATGGCGATGGCGAACCCGACATCCACGACGCCGTCCATAGCGCTGGCGAGGATGGGGATGCCGAGCTTCAGCGGCTCCTTGTCCTTGCGCGGGATGAGGAAGGAGATGTCCACCTCGTTCGGGTTGATGGTGAAGTCGCCGGGGACGAGCGCGATCTCGTCGAACCCGTAGGTCACCCGTGCTTTGCGGTTGCGTCCGATCCACATTCCCATGGCTAGAGAGTCCTTACTTTAAGTCTTTCGTTGAGGCTTCCGCATCTGGGGCAGCGCGGCAAGCTGGTGTTGGTCGTATCTTCAAATTCCAAGGCGCAGATCGTGCACTGCAAACGGTGCCGAAGGGCCCGCTTTTCCTGCCGTCTGCGCCTCCATCCATACCATATCCACGCGCAAAAAACCGCCGCAAGGAAAACAAAAAGATAAATGCTCAGGAGCTGCGAGAGCCCGACCCGGATCATCGGTCACCTGTAGGCGTCGCTCGCCCAGTAGAAGCTCGCCAGGCCCCAGGTGAGCGGGGCGGCGCCGGGCGCGAACCGGACGTTTGCGAAGTTCGCCTCGGCCAGGTCATCCATCCCCGTGTCGCCGGAAGAGCTCTGCAAAAAGGCGTAGCGCACCTCGCCCTTGTCCGTAACGGCGATCAGAAAACGCGCGGGTTCGAGGATGGTGTTGGTCTGCCCCTGAGGGGCGGTCATCGGCTGCATCCGCCAATCCGCCTGATAGGCCCGCGCCGCAAGGGCGCCGGAAAAGACGACTCCCAGATGTTCCGGCGCGGCGGCCCCGGCCAAGGGCCGTGCGGGCGCGGCGGCGTCCCGGATAACGGCGGCGGGGTCGCGCGCGGGCGGAGCGACGACCGGAACCGTGTCGCCCGCCAGGGTTTTCGGCATGCTGTGGACGCCCGCATAGGAAGGTTGGTAAGGAAAGACGAGCAGCGCGGGCGGCACGGCTTCGCGGGACTGGAAGATGAGCGCCGAGTCCTGCGCGTGAATCCACCGGCGCAAGCCGTCGTTGGCCGGTTTGGAGAGGTCCAGCAGCGAGACCTCCGCCGGCGGCGGGGTGAGGGCGACCGGCGGCGGATAGACGACTTGAAAGAGGTAGAATGCAATCGCGTGCGCCCCGACCGAGAGGACGAGGAATCCCGCCAGGAGCCACAGCCCCTCCCCCACCCTGGGCGTGGGCAGAGCGTCCCCCGCTGCCGCAGCCCTCACCGCCGTTCCTCCGCGGCGAGCACGACCGAGTAGCCCGCCTGCAGGCCGAGGTTCGTCACCTGCATCACGACATCGTAAGGCGCGCCCCGATCCGCGCGGATGATGAGCTTCCGGTCCCGCGCCGGCTCGCCGTTGAGCGATCTCCCGAGCGCCTCGAGGGTGACGATCCGGTCCTCAAAATAAATCTCCGATACCGGCGTGGCGGTGATGCTGACGACCCGCGGGTTCCGCTGCGGCGCGAGCGTGATCGATGAGAGGGGCAGGCTGATGGGGATGCCCGACTGCGAGATGAAGGTGGAACTGAGCGCGAAGAAGATCAGCAGCAGGAAGACCACGTTCAACGCCGGGACGAGGCTGAAGAGCGCAGGGTTGCGGCCGGCCGTCCGGTACAGCTTCATTCCGCCGAGAGCTTGCGGCGCGCCTCGAAGTCGATGATCTCCGCGCCCTCCCGCTTTTCGGTGATGAGATGGACGATCTCGATGCCCGCGCGCTCCATGTCGTGCAGGAGCCCGTTCACGCGGGAGGAGAGGTAGCTGTGAGCGACCGCGGCGGGGATGGCGACCGCGAGACCCGCGGCGGTCGTCAGAAGGCTCTGGTACACGCCGCCCGAAACGTCGGTGGCGCTCGCATACCCGTTGTGGGTGGAGATGGCGACGAAGGCGTCGATGAGCCCGGCGACCGTGCCGAGCAGGCCGATGAGGGGCGTCACAAAAGCGATGGTCGAAAGCACCGGCAGGTTCCGCTCCAGCCTCGGCACTTCGAGCTGGCCCGCGTCCTGGACGATCTCCCTTAGCTCGGCCCGGCTCTCATTCTGCCGCAGGAGCGCGGCGTGCAGCACGCGCGCCACCGGCCCGGGCGCGCCGGCGCACTCCTGCCTCGCCTCGGCGACGTTGCGGCGTTCCAGCAGGTTCGCCAGGCCGCGCAGGAACTCGCTGACGTTGATGGAGACCCGGTGAAAGTAGAGGAGCCTCTCCGCAAAGACCGCGACAGCCACGACGCTGCAGAACAGTATGAGCCACATCAGCGGGCCGCCCCTTTGCATGTAATCCATGGGTGGGATCACTTATAAACCCGCGCGAGGCGATTGCAAGAAGCGCTGGGCCGGCGTTCAGAGCGCCGCCTACCGCTTCGGCCAGCGAAAGTATCCGACGATTTGGGACTCCCGCCGAACGCAAAGCTGAATGTGAGTGCGCCTTTTGAAACCGGCGTTTTCATAAAGAGACTCGCCTTCCACAAACGCGGCGCGGACAGAGTCAAAAGGCCCCTCTTCCTGCTGTTTCCGCAAATCGTGGACGTAGTTGATCACCGCGCAATCCAGCGTTCTGATCACCCAGTCTGGCCCCGCACCGCGGTTGACGGGCGTTGGAGCACCCAATTCACGGAGATGCTGCTTCAGTTCTTCATGCGCTTCTTTCACTACCCTGATGGATTCTGCCTCCAACAAATCCAGGCAGTCTCCGAGATCGATCACCGCTCCCAAAGCAAACGGCTCGTTCACCGCCGTTTTGAACAATGACTGGTGAGACTTGATATACTTGGCCCAGTCCAGCGCCCGGCCGGGATTATTTTCCCAAAAGTAAATGCCCGTTCCCAGCCAGTCCCAATCATTCCTGCTCGGTCTCAGCACGTCGTCGCCGGCGAGCACCCGTTCCCCAACTTTGCGGTCGCAACCGTGGTATCCCAATACCCAGCTGCGGGTTCGCATTCCTAACCGCCGTAGCGCTTCGTCAACTTCCCGGATTTTGTGATGTAGCCGTTCTTGACCATGAACTTCCTCAATGTCTCTTTGGAACTCATCAATTCCTTCGACGCCCTTCTCATGCTGGCGACGATTTGATCCACTTCGGATTTGCTTCGTGTCCGGGCTATGCTGGGCATGACTGGGAATACTACCGCTTTCTCACGCGTCCCTCAAATCAATTTGCTAGCGAGGCGCTCCAGCGGTCTTCTGCATGCGCAATCCAAGGTTTGCACAATCCCCCTGAATCTGCGACCCTCCGTACCGCCATGCATCCACACCGCAAGCCTTCCAGACTCAGAGATCGCCGTCTGCGCATTCTACATCTGGGAAGCGGAGGGCAGGCCCGAGGGGCGGCAGCGGGAGCATTGGCTCCAGGCGGAGATGCAGTTGGAGGCGGCCGTCGCCCACGAGAACTGGGTTTCCAAGGAGACGGCTTTCGCCGGCGGCACCGTGGAGGAATAAGCGCCGCGCGGCGCGGGATGGAGTTTCTCGCGCGGAGCGGAACTGCCCCTTTTTCAGATGTCCAGCCAGTTCGGCCAGCTTTTTAGGATCGCGACCTGGGGTGAATCCCACGGCGGAGGGGTCGGCGTTGTCGTGGATGGCTGCCCTTCGCGCATCGACCTGAGCGAGGCGGACATCCAGAAGGACCTCGACCGCCGCCGGCCCGGCCAGAGCGAGATCGTCACCCCGCGAGCGGAGTCCGACCGCTGCCGCATCCTCTCCGGGGTCTTCGAGGGGAAGACGCTCGGCACGCCGATCTCCATCCTGGTGATGAACGAGGATGCGCGCCCAGAGGCCTACCGAGAGATGGAGACGGCCTTCCGCCCTTCGCACGCGGATTTCACCTACCAGGAGAAATACGGCATCCGCAACTGGCAGGGAGGCGGACGCGCCTCGGCCCGCGAGACGATCGGGCGCGTGGCGGCCGCGGCCGTCGCGAAGAACGTGCTCCGGGTGCTCCACCCGGCGCTGGAGATCGTGGCTTATGTCGCGGCGATCCACGAGATCGAGGCGCGCGTGAACCCTTCGGAAGTCCACCTGGCCGACGTGGAGCGGAATATCGTCCGCTGCCCGGACGAAGCGGCGGCCCAGCGCATGATCGACCGCATAAAAGAGGCCCGCTCGGAGGGCGATTCGCTCGGGGGCGTCGTCGAGTGCGTCCTGCGCGGCGCCCCTTCCGGGCTCGGCGAGCCTGTCTTCGACAAACTGGAAGCCGACCTCGCCAAGGCGATGATGAGCCTCCCGGCCACCAAGGGCTTCGAGCTGGGCTCGGGCTTCGCGGGCGCGCGCCTCACCGGCTCCCAGCACAACGACGCTTTCGAGATGCGCGAGGGCCGGGTCCGCACCGGCACGAACCGCTCGGGCGGCATCCAGGGCGGCATCAGCAACGGCGAGGACATCCTCTTCCGCATCGCATTCAAGCCAACGGCCACCATCGCGCGCAAGCAGCAGACGGTGACGACCGGCGGCGAGGAGATCGACCTCGCCGCGCGGGGCCGGCACGACCCGTGCGTGCTGCCGCGCGCGGTGCCCATCGTCGAAGCGATGGCCGCGCTCGTCCTCTGCGACCACGCGCTGCGCCAGCGCGCGCAGTCCCTCGGCGCTGCCCGCGTTTGAACCTTGACTCTTCCATGCCCGCTTCCGGCAATGGCTCCATGGAAGTCCTGAACGGGGCGCAATGATCCGATCCGCCCTTCTCTGCCTTCTCGGGTTCCTCATTTCGTTTCTCAGCACGCCGTGGGTCATCCGCCTCTGCAAACGGCAGGGCCTCGGCATGGACCTCCCCGACGAGTCCCGCAAACGCCACCGCGAGGCGACCCCGCGGCTCGGAGGCCTCCCCATCCTCATCGCGCTCGTCGCGGGCCTTTCGATCATTTTTCTCATGCGGCCCGTGCGGCGCTTCGAGTGGGCGCCCATTCTCCTCGGTTCGCTGCTGATGTTCAGCCTCGGCCTCGGCGATGACCTGCGCCGCCTGCCCGCGCGCTGGAAGTTCCTGGGCCAGATCGCCATCGCCGGCCTCGTCCGGTGGATGGGCCTGAGCATCGACCGCGTCTCCTATGCGAACGGCTCCTGGGCCGTGGAACTCGGGGCGTTCTGGAGCTGCGCGGTGACGATCTTCTGGCTCATCTCGGTGCCGAACATCATCAACCTCATCGACGGATTCGACGGGCTCGCGGGCGGCCTCGGCCTCTTCATGTCGGCCACGCTCGGCATCGTCGCCATCTTCTCGCAGCAACTGCCCGAGGCGTGGTTCGCCTTCACCATGGCCGGCGGCCTGCTCGGCTTCCTCGTGTTCAACTTCCCCCCGGCCCGCATCTTCCTGGGCGACGGCGGCGCCTACCTCATCGGTTTCTGCATCGCGGCGCTCTCGCTCAAGAGCTCCAACAAGGGCGCGGTGGCTTCCGTCCTTCTCATCACCATCGTCGCGCTCGGCGTCCCTATCCTGGATACGACCTTTGCGCTGATGCGCCGGGCCTTCCGCGGGTTTCCGCTCTTCCATAGCGACGACGAGCACATCCACCACCGGCTGGAGGACCTCGGCTTCTCCAAGCGGCGCATCCTGCTGGCGATGTACGGCATCTGCGTCGTCTTGAGCCTCATGGCCCTGAGCATCTTCTGGAGCCAGGGGCGCACGATCCCCATCGCCATCGGTCTGATCTTCCTGCTGGCGATCTTTGCGGCGCGTTACCTCCAGTACATCCGCGGCTGGGGGGACGTGAGCCGGCAGTTTGGCCGGATCATCTCGCGCCGGCAGACGGTGCGCTACGCGCTGCTGCAGGCGCGAGTTGCTCGAAATGGAGATCGACCGCTGCCGGGATGCCGCGGAGTTCTGGCCGCTCTTCCACCAGACGCTCGCGCGGGTCGGCTTCGTGGAAGCGCCCGTGGGCCCCGCGGACCGGTACATGGCGATCCACGTAAAAAGCGGCATCGAGAAGTGGACGCTGCTCGCGCCGCGCAACGTGGGCACGCTGGTCGAATGGACGCGGATCGCCGAGTGCTTCCGGCCCGTGTATAGCCGCGCGCAGATCAAATGGAGCGGGCGCTGAACGCCGGACGGCTCGCGGAATCCCAAGACGCCCTCCAGGTCGAACCCCCGGGGAATGCAGCTCGATTGGCCCATGGCTGAGTGATTCCCCCCGGATCCCTCAACACAAAACCCTCCAATCGAGCTGCCCCCTTGGTGATTTTCCCCCGTTCGAGTGAACGAACTCATTCGGCCAATAGCACCACCCATGCCAAGGCGGCGCAATCAGCCAAATAACAGCCTTCAACAGAGAAAAATACTTGGCCGAGCTATTTCCGCCGAGGGCGCTGCCGCCGTCCATTGCGCATTTTTAGACACTGCGGCGGATCATTAATCTGCAGCGAATCCGGGGCCGGTGAATAAGTCCGGTGCGCTACCTCCAATCACCGTTCCGGCCACGATGCAATAGTGGATGGCACGACTCATGAGACTCCCTGCGTTCCTTTTGACAGGCGCGCTCCTGGCCGGCGGATGCGCCTCCCAGACTGTCCGGCATCCGGTCGGCCGCGCCGTCCGCAGGCCCGGCGCGGAGCCGGAATATTTCGAGGTAAAGGAGAAGGACGCGGAGATGGATCACGCCGTGCGGATGGCGCGCAGGCATCTGCGGCGGTTCATCACGGCGTTGCAAAACCCGGCGGCGGGGCAGAGGGATTTCGAGGTGAAAAAGCCGTTTGTGCAAGGCGACCGCGTCGAACACATCTGGCTTTCGGGTGTCCAATATAGTGGGAAGCGTTTTCACGGACGCGTGGACAATGCGCCGCAGGAGATCAAGGGCCTGAAGATGGGTTCGCGCGCCTCGGTGAATCCGGATGAGATCACCGATTGGCTCTACGTGGACAACGGGAAGCTCGTCGGAGGCTACACGATCCGCGTCCTGTATGACGACCTGCCCCCGGATCGGAAAAAGGAGTTTGAGAACAATGCAGACTTTAAGATCGAGCCGCAATGACACGGCCCCCGGTGTCATGAACAGGATGAGAGCTCTCCTCGTCGTCGGAGCCGCGTTGGCCACGCTGATGCTAACCGGCTGCCAGACGTACTTTGAGGATGCCGCCTACGGGCCTCCGTATGGCGGGCCTTACTATGGCGGCTACGGGCCCTACTACGGGGGCGGTTATTACCTTGGAGGAGGCTATTATCACGGGCACTACGGCTCCCACCATTTCTACGGGCACGATGTCGGTGAACACTGGCATGGCGGTGGAGGCAACTACCATGGCGGGGGAAATCACGGCGGGGGCGGTTACCATGGCGGCGGGGGAAGCCACGGGGGAGGCGGCGGCAGCCATGGCGGTGGCAGCCCAGGCGTGGTCGGGCACGCGCGGGGCTACGACGGCCACGGCCGCTAGAACTTGCGACGCGGGGCGGTTCGGAGTCCGCTTTATTTCGCCACGAGCTTCAGTTGGATGGCTATGAGGTCGCTGACCAGATGTTTCCCGAGCCGCTCGAAAAATTTTCCTGAGCCGTAGAAGACATTCCACTTGGTGCGGTCAATCTCGAACACGGCTTGGGCGACGACTGCGCCCTCGTTTGTGCCGATGGCCGCGGGGAAGTCCACGGGGTATTCCGTTCCCTTCATCGCCAGGGCGCCGCTCACGGTATAGTTTGGCATGCCGGGCGTGCTGCCGGGAATCGGCTTCATCTCGCTGAGAAGGAATTTTGCGACCGGGAACTTCTCCACATCGAAGAAGTCCTCGGACTTCAGGTGCGCCTCCAGCATGGCCCGCATCGCCTTGTCCTCGATATCCGTGTCGGTGATCGACTTCATGTCCAGGGTCACGACGCCCGAAGAAAAATTGCCGTGCTCGGTGCGAATCTCCCCGCCGGAGACCGCGATAGTCCCGCTATGCTTGCCGGCGATGTTCCTGCCCGTCCATTCCACGAGGCTCTTCCCCGCATCCACGCGGTAAACCTTTTCCGCCAGGGGCACGGGAGAGACGATGGTGGCGGCCACCTGCTTCCCCTCGAGCGGCTGCCGGGCCATGCGCCATTCTTCGAGCCCGCCCACGAAATTATAAACGTTCGTGTAGCCGGCCTCCGCCAGCTTTTCCGCGGCGACCGTCGAGGCCAGGTTCTTCCCGCTCGAACCATAGACGACGACCGGCTCCGCTTTGTCTTTGGCCGCCTTCCCGGCTGCCTCCAGGAAGGTCATCTCGTAAACGCAGGCATTCGCCGCGCCGGGGAGATGTTCATCCTCGAAGGACTCCGCGGGGAGCACGTCCAGCAAGGAAAAGGCACGCTTCCCCTCGGCCCAGGTTTTGAGTTCATCGAACGTGAGAATATTTGTGGGGGTGGGTCTCATGGTCGTTCTGTCAGTTCAGGCTTTGAAGCGCGTCCTCAAGATTCTCGTAGGTCTCCTGGCGGATGGCCGTGCCATAATGAATAAAAGAGAGGATGTTCAGCCCGATGTCCTTGTGGCTGTCCGGCACCACCCGCACGACGTGCTCCACGCCACGCGCCCGCAGCAAATCCATCATCGCGCCGATATACGGGGCGCAAGCGGCATCCATCGACTCCAGCCTGCTCAGGTCCGTCAGCAGGCGGAACCCGGGCTCGATCCCGTCCAACTGCTTTTCCAACGCCGCGAACGCATCCTTCACCTCGTCCGGCCCAACGAGCCCGGAATAGAAAATCCGCACCAGGCGCTCCCCTTGTTCAACTTCGATTCGAAACACGCGGGCAAGATGCGCCGGATGAAAGGTCTTTTCAAACCGGCAATTCCAAAATGAATGGCGCGCGCGCGAGCCCGGCGTTATCGCGGCTCCCGGGGCAGGAACTCCCGCAATTTCTCGTGCATGGGCGGCGCGAGCTGGCGGATGCGCCCGTCCTTCAACCCGTAGATCCACGCGTGCAGGCTCAAGGGCTGGCCCCGTTCCCACGCGTCCCGCACGGTGGTGGTGCGGGCCAGGTTTTCCCGCTGCTGCAAGACGTTCAACTCGCACAAACGGTCGATCCGCGGCTCCCCCTCCAGCGCGTGGAGCGCCTTCCCGTGTTCCAGCGCGATGTCCTGGATGTGCAGCAGCCAGCTGTCAACGATGCCATGCTTCCTTTCGTCCATGGCGGCTCGCACGCCGCCGCACCCGTAGTGGCCGCAGACGATCACGTGCCGGACTTTCAGGACATCGACGGCGAACTGCAGCACCGACAGGCAGTTCAGGTCGGTGTGCACCACCAGGTTCGCGATGTTGCGGTGGACGAACACCTCGCCCGGCATGAGCCCCACGATCTGGTCCGCCGACACCCTGCTGTCCGAACAGCCGATCCACAAAAACTCGGGAGTCTGCTGCAGCGCCAGCGTCTTAAAATAGTCGGGCTGGCGCTCGATGGTCCGCGCCGCCCAAGCCGCGTTGTTTTCCAGGAGCTGTTCGACGGTGAGAGGCACAGCCGCACGATACGCCAGCATGTCCTTCGCAGTAAACAGAAACACGTCTCGCGCGGCCTACCCCGGGACAGGTCCGTGCCGCACCAGCTACTTCACCGGAGCGGTGGCCAGTCCGACGTTGCGATCGCCGGCTCCGTAATACATCATCCATTGGTTATCATGCTGGATGATGCAGTTCATCCAGAGACAATTCCTAAACGTGCCGCTCTCGTAGGTTTCGCGGGCAGTCATGATACAATCGTCCAGTTGATCGACCTTGGCGGTCAGGTCTGCCTTGGAAAACAACGTCTCGGAAATGCCATAGAACCATTTGCCTTTCCCGTTCAGGGTTCCGGCGATGAAAAGCACGATGTCATCGGGCTTGGCCTTCGAATAATTCGTGACGGCGACGCAAGGCTCATAGGGCTTGACCCAACCGGCTGGGAGCTTCATGTCAATCTTGGTAATCGGACTCCATTTAACGAGGTCATCGGAATAACAAATGCCAAATCCGGAATTGCCCACGAACATGGCGTACTTGCCGTTGATCTGGACGGGCGTGCCGTTGGGATCGCAGATCATCGCGCCGTTCTTCGTGCCTCCCACGACCAGGCCCAATTTCTTCCAGCTTAGTCCATCGGACGATGTAGCCTCGCAGAGGGAAATACCGCCCCCGGGTTTGTTGCCTGTGTAAAAGGCATAGTAAACCCCGTTGCACTTGAAGAAACGGGCATCCTCACATCCATATTTTTGCTCGAACGGCTCGGTGGCATCGATGATCGGTTCCGGATTTTGGACGAAGGTCACCCCGTCAACGCCCTCAGCGTATCCAACCCGCGAGATGCGGTCTGGCCTTATCCCTTTCGCTCCCTTCACCCGACCCTGAGCACGGTAGAGCATGCGAAATTTTCCCTGATCGAAAAGCACTCCGGGATTGTAGGTATTCACTGCTTCCCATCCATCTCCGTGCGGACGAATAATCGGATTTTCGCCATAGCGCTGAAAAGGCCCGATAGCCCATGCAGGCCAGCCGCGGGACGGATCCACCGTGAACGTTGAGGTGCTGGAGATAATAGCCGTTCCCGAAGCGGGGAGTCCTTTCACGTACCAATGATGAAGGCCGGGAGCGAGCGATGCCGCGGGCGAAACATTCACTACCGGATTCGAGGATGCCGGCAGTTCCGCAACTTTGGCGTCATCCACATAAAGCTCGTAGTTTTGAACGGCAGCCAGCGTCTTCCAGTAGAACAACGGCTTGGTAACTTCGAAATGGTCATCACTTTTCGGGGAACAGAGGCTCAGGATGGATGGGGTCGATTGAGCGTTTGTTCGTACCTGACAGACGAACACGAGCGCCAAAAGGATATACGGTATTTTGTTAGTTCTTTTCATGTTGGAGGTCCTGGGGGGCAATTTTAGGGTAAGACTTCTATGCCGTCGATCTTGGCGTCGTCCGCGGCGCCCTTATAAAAGCGGATGCTGATTTTACCGTCCGCACCGGGAACAATGTGGGGAAAGTCCTTCACGACGGCTTTATCCTTGGCTCCGGATTCCGCAAATATATCAAAGCCGGAAAGCACTGTAGTCCCATTGATATCGACATTGAACTTCCGTTGTCCTGCCGCGGCGAATTTGAACTCGGCGAAATGCAGGCGAACCGTATAACCCGCCGGCACGGGATACACCGGTATCGTGTAGGTGCAATCTCCATAGCGCTCGCTCTGGTAAATGGCCAATGGCGCGGCATTCTGCGTCTTCACGTCGATCACGTCTTTCGTCGAACCGGCCGTCCCGGACTCATACCCGATATCGGCCTGGAAACCGTGCGTGTCGCCTGCGCCGCAATTGATTTTGAAGCTGCCCCGCGGCCACTTCAACGCATGGGACTGGAGAACCGTGATGTTGGTGACCGGCCAATTCGCCGGCAGCGCTTCGTCGTTCAACGCGACATCGACCTCCGGTGTCGTAACGGGCGCGACGCCTATGTTCCATCCGTCGAACACGAGCAGCGGCTTGTCTCCCTGGAGGTTCGCCGCGGACGCCTCGACCGTCAGCGTTTTCGTCTCATGGGGAACCAACGAGATATAGTTATCCGAGTAATAAACAGGCAGTACGCGCTCGCCGGTCGTCTTGCGCCGCAGTTGCACGTGCGCCATTAAGGCGATCTGGTTGGACGGGTTCTCGACCGTCACATCGAGCAGGCATTTGCCGTCGCGGTCGTGCCGAACAACTTTCGCCCGCAGTTGAACCGCGGGGAGTTTTTCGAGATTTGGCAGGTCTTTTTCGCGGAATGCAGGGTTCCGCCAGTAGAAGTTATCCGAGAGCAGCTTTCCTCCCGCATCCTTCAATTCCAGTTTGACGAAATGGACCGGCGACAGCCCGGTGGCGGGCCAGGAGATCGCGCCGAGATCGGTCGCCTGGCTCGCGGGGGCCTCGACTTTCCATTGGTTCTGATAAACCGATGTTCCATCCATGTTGATAGACGTAAAGAAAAGCCGTCGCGCCGGAAAGCGGCGTGCTGAGGTTATTGATAACCTCAGCGTGGTCACTACTCTGGTCGAGCATGATGTGCACCGGTTCGCAGGCTTTGCGCGTGCCGAAAAGGGAGGCATTAGGCTCCAAGTCATAGCTGTAAAGTTGCCATACGAAACTGGGCTGGGCGGGATTACTCATCCAGGTTATCACGCCCGTTACTGGGTTGAACATTTTGGCAAATCGACCCTCATACATCGCGCGAAATGCCTCATAGTTCATGAGCTGGGCTTTCCGCACGAAATCGGCCAGATTGATCGCGGGGCCGTACCGGCCGTTGAGCTGTTCGGGATAGTGGCTCCCCGCCTGGGCCCCTCGCGCGAGGTCATGCTCCGCCCAGTCGTCATTGATCGATTCCCAATCGGTCTTTGGCATCATCGCGTGAACCCCTTCCAGCGTGGGAACAGATACGCTGCCAATCTCGGTTTTGAACGCCTCGCTGAGCCCGTACCGGAACTGGTAGAATTGCTGGGGGGCTCCCCAATTGTAGCCGCCTCCGGAATGAACCCCGTGGCCGGAAGTGGAACTGGGCTGGTAAAGCCGGGTGGGTTCCAGTTCCGCCATGAGTTTCAGCAGGCCCTCACTAATGTTCTTAGGGGGGAAGCCCTCATTGCGGGCGCACCAGATTGCAATCGAGGGATGGTTTCGAAATCGAACGATTTTCTCCCGCGCATTGGCCAAATAGGTATCCAGGTCCGTCGGATTCGGGCCATCGAGCGGGTTGGGTTGAAAAAACTCATCCCAGAGCATGATGCCATACTTGTCGCACAACTCGTAGAAATCCTCGCTCGTGCTTTGCCCCACCCAATTGCGGATGATGGTATAGTTGGCGAGCTGGTGCATGCGGATCTGCGCCTCGAGACGCTCGCGCGGTATCCGCTTCATCGCTTCATCCATGCCCCAGTCTCCGCCCTTGCACATCACCCTTACTCCGTTCACCGAGACCGTCAGGTTATCCGTGCCCGGCACGGTGTAGGTGATCTTGCGTACGCCGACGGAAAAGTCCGTCGCGTCCGACACGCCGCCATCCGCCTCGAAGGCCAAATGCACCGGATAAAGGTTCTGCGGGCCAAAGCCGTTCGGCCACCAGAGCTTGGGATTTTTGAGATGAAGTTGAGGCGTCGTGGCGGGATTGAACGCCACCTGCTTCGCCGAGTTGGGGCTCGATTTCCACGGGCTGCTCGAAAGTGACGTCGCCGAAGCTGCCCTTGAATATTCCCTTTTCCGGGCTGGGCGGTCACATTTTGCAGCTTCACCTGAATGGTGACATCCGAGGAATCAAGTTTGGGCAGCGGCAGGTCGGTGGTGACGAGAGGTTCCTTGATCAACACCGGGCCGGATGCGGACAGAAAAACCTTCTGCCAGATACCGGTATCCCGGTCGCGAATGCCCGGAATCCAGTCCCATCCCAGGGTGCAGAGAAAGGTGGGGCCATCGATGGCCGTTATGCCGCCATTCTTCCCCATGCCCGTGGCAATGGTGTGCTCGATAGGGTCGCCCGGATGCGGCTGCGGCGCCACCAACACGGCCAGGGTCGCGCTCTGGCCCGCCTTCACCAGGGACGAGATGTCAAACTTCCCACGGGTAAAAGCTCCGGTCATCGCGCCCGCCTTCGTGCCGTTAACCCAGACGTCCGCATGGTAGTTGATGCCCGCGAAATTCACCCACACCCGATGGCCGGCATAAGACTCCGGCACGGTAAAGGTCGTCCGGTACCAGTATGAGGTCCGGCACAGACTTTCGGGGATCTTGTTGGGTCGATTGTTCTCCCCGTAAAGAGGCTCGGGGTAAACCCCATCGTTGACCAGCGTGGTTAGCACCGTCCCGGGAACGGTCGCCTTATACCAGCCGGCCGGCTGGAACTTCGCCGCGGATACTTCCTCTCCCGGACTGGTGACTTTGGCGACGTCCTGCAATTGCCAATCGGACGAAACAATGACTGGCGCCGGGAGCGAATCGGCCTGCAAGGACAGGACGCCAGCAAACAAGATACAGGCCGCGATGAGCTGGCTTGCCCAAATGCTGCAGGCTTTGATCGAGAAACGCATCCCGGGTCGATGAATTACATTCGGAGACATTGGCTGAGATTTCCCCGGTGGACGGGCGTGCATAGCAGTCGTTTCACGTGATTTTTCTCTCTTGGGTCTCATTTCGCAGTGGATCGGGGTCAATTCCAATTACGTCTGGCTGGCAGCATCGGGTTGATTGCGCGGAATCAGCAGCGAGTTATACAAGAATGGGCAGGAGTGGATTCGAACCACTGAAGGCGTAAGCCAGCGGATTTACAGTCCGCACTTTTACTCTGAAGCGATGGTGAATTGCCATTTATTTGCTATTTTTGCCCCGCTCTACGAATTCATCGCCGAGCGGAGCAGGCTCAATCTTGCCGGTTCAAATCCTTTTCAGTCCACACTACACGGCAAATTCGATTTTGCCGCGCCCAAGATTTTGGCCCGTTTCCAAACTGTCTCTCGTGTCTCTCGGAGGTCCCAGCCGTTCTGGGAGCTTTCTCGCGAGATCGTTCGAATGAATATATGCCCCCTCAGGGAGGATTTGAAGGAGACGCCGAGTTAATTTCTCACAAATCACGGTGCCCCACGGGATGTCTCCGGCCACCACATTTGGCAAGGGGGCCGGGGCCACCTGCTGCTCAACTACAGACAATGACCCATGCCTTCTCTCAATCGCGGAGAAATACGCCGTCATCATCTTACGAATTTCATCGGGAGCAAGGCCCTGAATTCGGATCTTGAGCGCACCGGATGGCAACCACCCGGCCCAAGCTTTGCCGCCGCGCCGTGTCTGTACATTCGCACATCCCGAGTCCCAGGCATTCCATAGAAAATCTACTCCCCCAGTCTGGCTTACCGGAAATCAGCAGGACGGATTCGGTGCTCATAGGATTCCCAAGAGTATTTCGTGGAGCGCGACTGTGAGCAAGAGTCGGGTTAACGCGGGGGGCCACCGAAATTTGCCGTCGTTTGTTTTGGGCGCGCTTCGGTCGTATAATCACGGTTCCAAGTTTGGATAATACATGAGAACGCCCCCGCCAGCTCCGACGACCTGTCGCCTTTGCAGCAAGCCCGCGACGCTCAAAAATTCCCACATTTTTCCCAAGATGTTCGTTCGGGCGTATGCCTCGGCGATAGAGACCGGCACGCATGACGTAAAGCAGCCTGCGTCGATCTTGATCAGCACGGTGCCAGGCATTGAAAGCGGACAGAAGCAGCATGGCATCTTTGAGCGCGAGCTAGGCATTGTGAAGTTGCTTCTCTGCGAGGATTGCGAGCAGCAATTCGGGCGATACGAGAGCTGGTTTCGGCAAAACTTTTACATTGGAAGCCGAGCAAGGGTTTTCAAGAAACCAATCACGTCGCGCACCCGGACCGCGGAATATCAACCGTTCAAGCTGTTCGTACTTTCGTTGCTTTGGCGCGCAAGCGTCGCTTGCGGTGTATTTTTTCGCAACGTCTCCTTGGGTGCGGAGCACGAGCAAAAGCTTGCATCCGCGTTACTGACAGAAGCGGCCGGACCCGAGTCGTTTTACGAATTTGCGGTTTTTGACCTCCGTCTAGATGGGTACACGATGGAGGATTTCGTCGAAGAGCCCCATTTTTACCAACAAACCCATGTGTGCGCATTGTATGTCGGTGGCTTTATGTTTCTGATTCACGTCTCAGACGGCTCCCGTCCGACACCCAAGGATCTCCGTGAGTCAGCCTTCGTTGCAACGGCGTCTTCACGCTCGTCCAGATGGATGAAGGGCTCCGCAACGGTGACTTTCTGCACCACGCATACCAAACAGGGGCTATTCCGAAGATTCCCGCTGGCGCGTAGAAATGAGAAGCATCCGGCAATCGGATCAGGCTCGCATACGTCGCAATCGGGATTTCCGCCGGTTTGCGCAGCGCCGAACTCGAAAAGCTGCCTTCCCGTCTGAAACCCTCACATTATTGAGCACAACACCCTCAAAATCAGCTAATTCGACAGTTGACACGTCTATCACCGAACGATAGACATGCACATGCAGAAGAAAGCGGCTCGCTATAGCCGGGCTATTGGCATTTCAGCCCGCCACGAACGACTCGTCGCCTTGATTGAGGCGGGCAGATTCTCTTCGGTTGACTTGGCCAAAAAACTGGCCGTCTCCGAGCAGACGATTTACCGAGATATCGATTTTCTCAAAAAATGCAGATACGCCATCCGCTCTGAAAAGCATGCCTTCGGATGGGCTTATCACCTGAATGGGAAACCCGCAGGCAGTTCAGCCGTTGGAGGGGTTGCGGGCAGATGACGACCGCGGAAAAAGACTGGAAGACGGAATTCGGGTTGGACAGCCTAAAGCCGCCGCATTTCTTCTCCGATGTTCGAGAATTAGACGGAAAGGCGGGGAGGATTCCGCAACCCCACGCCTTGCGGCGAGCTTTCGAAGAATTCCAAATCGATGGCGTTTTGTGTCAGGAACGCAGTCCTCTCATATACTTTCGAGAAGTTGCAAAAATCAAGGTGAGGGAAGTCGCCGAGCTGCATCGCCTATTCTGGAATCAAGGCATCGCCCCCATCCTGGTCATCATCGCGCCTGATGAGATTCATGTTTACTCTGGCTTACTTCCGCCAAGCAAAGGTGAAGACGAAAGCAAACCACTCGCCGGATTTGTCGAAAAGCTGGATCGCGTCGGCGACCAACTCCGCTCATTCCTTCTTTCTGTTGAATCCGGCAACTATTTCCGCGTCCACTGCCGCTCTTTTGATCCCGACAAGCGCGTCGACCGCACCCTGTTGCAAAATCTTGAGGTCGCCAGACGAGAGCTTGGAGAAATCGATGCACCACGTTTGGAACCGCAAGCTCTTGACGGACTCCTGTGCCGCTTGGTCTTTACATGCTATCTCTTTGACCGTGGAGTAATCGACTCAGAATATTTGAAAGCATTGGGAATTGCGGATGCCAAAAACCTAAAGGAACTCCTTTCAAAAAAGCCGCGTTCGACCGCCAAGACGGAACTCTATTCTCTTTTCCACCAACTCGGCACCGACTTTAACGGCGATCTCTTCAGCGCTGATCTGGAATCAGAAGCACGGCAGATCAAGGTAGATCACCTCGACATCCTTGACCGCTTTTTCAACGCAACCGATCTTCGCACAGGACAACTTGCTTTCTGGCCTTACGATTTTGGAATCATTCCCATTGAAACCATCAGCGCGATTTACGAGCATTTCTTGAAAGCGGCTGGTACTGAGGAAAAGAAAGAGGCGGGTGCATTCTATACGCCCCGCTTTTTGGCCGAATTTGTTCTCGACATAGCCCTGCAAGGCGAAACATCCCTGCTCGGAAAGCGGTTTCTTGATCCTTCGTGCGGATCAGGCATTTTTCTGGTTGGCTTGTTCAATCGGATCGCCGAAGAGTGGAAACTAACGAACCCAGGAGCGCGTTACGACCGGAGCGCCAAGGGGTTGATGGATATTCTTCGACACAATCTTTTCGGTGTCGACCGGAACCGTAGCGCTTGTCAAATTACAGCGTTCAGCTTGTATCTCGCGTTTCTCGATCAACTTTCACCACCGGATATTCAAAAACTCCTTGGAAAATGGGATAAGCTCCCCCATCTCGTTTCGACTCCTGACACGCCGCGCATACAGTCCCACTCCGGGACAATTCATTGTGCCGACTTCTTTGATGAGTCGGTTACACTTCCGAAAGATGTAGATTTTGTCGTTGGGAACCCGCCTTGGGGAAGTGAAAAGGACGCCAGCGCACTAGCGGTGAAATGGTGCTCTCATCGCACTTTGCCTCAGCCGGACCGGCAAATGGCGGTCGCATTTACTTGGAAAGCGCCAACCCACCTTACAGAGCATGGCAAGGTTTGCTTCGTTCTTCCACACGGCATCCTGTTCAATCACAACGAAACCGCGCTTCAATTTCAACGAAAGCTCATTCGCGCACATGCGTTCGAATACGTGGTCAATTTGACCGACTATCAGTTTTTCTTGTTTGAAGAATCACGCGCGCCCGCAATCGTCATCAGGTACCGTAAGATGCGGCCAGAAAATAGTGCCCATCAAATTACTTACCTCGTTCCAAAGACGGATTGGACGGTAACCCAAGCCGAAATTCTAACAGTCCATCCTCAAGATCGCGCTCGACTGACAGTTCGTGAAGTGCTTGAGAGCCTCAAAGGCACCGCTGCTGTTATTTGGAAAGAGCGTTCATGGGCCACGCCACGGGATATTCGGCTCTTGGACCGCATGTCACTAATGTCCCGATTGCGCGATATTGTCGGACAACCTTCCGAGGGGGGTAATAAGCCCTGGTTGATCGCCGAAGGGTTTCAGCCTCTAGGCAAAGGCGATGATTCTAAGACAGCAAAGCAACTGACGCTCCCATCCCTTTTCATTCCTGCGACATCTGCCACTCTTAATCTTTTTTTGCTGCCCGAAGACTGCGAAAAACTGCCTTCGACGAAAATGTCTGCAAGACGCGGACGCTCAGACACGAGTCTCAAAGTATTCAAAGCGCCCCATGTTCTTGTAACAAAGGGCTTTTCACGAATTGCATTCGCAAATTTTGATGTTTCGTTCAGACATGCCCTTCGCGGTATTCATGGCCCCGATAAGGACCGCAACCTTTTGCTTTTCCTGTCGGCTTACTTGCGCTCAAAACTCGCCCGGTATTTCTTATTCCATACCTCATCGAATTGGGGTGTGAGCCGGGCCGAGGTTCATGTTGAGGAATTGCTCCGCCTGCCTTTCCCTTTGCCGGAGGAAACTGAAGCTCCAGAGCGGAGTGCTGAGATTATCCAGGAAGTGACGAAGATTGTGAAATCCGCCGAACGAGAGGCATCAAAAGCGCTCTGCGACCGAGAGGGTATTGTGGATAATGCGCAACGAGACATTGAGCGGCTCGTTAATGAATACTTCGATATAGACAGCATTGAACACGCTCTAATTACGGACACCTCTGAGATTCTTATTCCCAGCGTCCGCCCGTCTCGGTCAAAGCCAAATGTTCCTGCTCTTATCCAAAGCAGCGAAGCAATGCGCACAGCCTATGAAACTCTAGTTTGCCAACTTTTAAACAAATGGGCTGATACCGCTTACACCCTTTTTTCGAAATCCGTCGCCGATCCACAGATCGGAATAGGCGTCCTCGTTCTTGAGAAGACCAAACGGGGGGCAAAACCGAAGCATCTTCCTTCTCTCGATACGGCTGTGATCTCTGTCATTAATCGCTTGCAAAAGTCCGCTGCGAGCAAGTATGGCGGTTTCGAACTGATCCGCAACTTAAAGATCTTTGAAAAAGACCTCCTCTTTATCAGCAAACCGCTTGCTCAGCGTTTCTGGACACAAACGGCTGCCATGAACGATGCCGATGAAATCGCCGCAACCATTCTGACACAGCGCTCACGAGAAACGTAATGGCATTCGGCGATACTTCATCGTGGGACGATTTTTTTGAAAAGGATCTCGTTCCAGTTGTACTATCCCTAGTTGTCGAAACTTGGGATAGCATGGCTAAGCCAGGCGAAACTGACTTGGAAGACGCCATCTCAGTCAAGCTGTATGCCGCTTTAAAGAAGGGGAAAGACCGAAACAAGCATGCTTTTTTGATTAAATACCAAGATGTCGAGGTTGACTTTGATTTGGAAAAGGAGACAGGACGGAAGGACATCGTATTCTATCCGTCTACCCAGGAAGAAATATACTTCTGTTTGGAAGCAAAACGGTTGAATGCGATTGTTTCTGGAGTGCGTCGTTCTTTGGCGGGCGAATACGTGAAAGAAGGCATGCGGCGATTCGTTGACAAGAAATACTCATGTAACGTGCGACACGGCGGAATGCTCGCGTACGTTCTTGACGGACGAATAGCGCAAGCAATAGATAACGTCCAGAAAAGCATAAAAACTCATTGGCAATCGCTTCGGATGCCGAAGAACAGTGGTCTCTGCATTTCTAGCATCCGGCCCGCCGATCAGTATACGAAGGGAACAAAGCATCGGCGAGTGAAAGAGGCACCCATGTTCTGTCTTCACCACATCTTTGTGGCTGGTGCACCCAAACGGCAGAAGGCGCCTCGCCCCGCCGAAATCCAGCGCCTCGACTGGGAGTGAACCCGGTATGAACGCCGTCGAAATCGAAGAAGCCGTTTCCAAGCTCGCTGAAGCTCCATTTTGAACGGGCTTGTTCCCGGAACACCCTGAAAACCAACGATTTATTCGATTTCCAGAGTGGTGGGCAGGAGTGGATTCGAACCACTGAAGGCGTAAGCCAGCGGATTTACAGTCCGCCCCGTTTGGCCACTTCGGTACCTACCCTTTGGAAAAATCGACGGTGGGGAGTGTGAACATGGAGGATCGCGGACGCGCCCGCAAGCATGCGTGCCAAAAAATATGCGGGCATGAGACAGGGGGGCGGAGGGGCGCCGGCGCTAGTTCCGGAGCGTGGGCGCCGGGGTCTCGGCGGGCGCAGCGGGCGGGGCGGGCGGGGGTAACGGTTTTTGCCAGGGTTTGTCGGGAAGAAACTCCGTGCCGGCGGGCGCGATGCGGACGGTGGCGATGACGACCCGGGAGAGCGGGTTGTCGTTGCTGTCCACAGGCTGCTGGCTGATGGTGTGCAGGACGCCGATCCCCTCGATGACATGGGCGAAGACGGTGTATTGGCCGTCCAGGTTCGGCATCGGCGCGAGGGGGATGTAGAACTGGCTGCCGCTGGAACGGCGCGCGGGGTTGATGGCGTCGGGCAGCCGCGACATGGCGACGGCGCCGGGGACGTGGTTCCGGTGGACGCGGATCTCGGGCGCGAGCGTGTAGCCGGGGCCGCCGGTGCCGACCTTGGAGCGGTCCTTCGCCTTGCTGAGGGGGTCGCCGGCCTGCACCAGGAGATCCTTGAAGACGCGGTGGAAGGCGACGCCGTCGTAAAAATGGTGGCGCGCCAGGGTCTCGAAGTTCGCGACCGTGGCGGGGGCGTCGTCCCCGTAGAATGCGAGGACGACGCGCTTCAGGACTTTGTCGCCCGGCATCTTGATGGAAAGGATGGCGACTTCGCCAGGAGCGGGGTCGGCACGGAGGAGGTGCGGCGCGGCAGGCAGGAGCAGGGCGGCGAGGAGCCCGAGCCCGTTCTTCCATGGCGATGTCTGCTTATTCATTGGATCGGATAAAAGGGAGGCTCCGCACGGCCACGCGACGCGACGCCTCCTCGCCGGGGTGCGGGCCGGGAGGCGAGGCCCACAGCGATTCATGGTCGAAACCCCGCTTCAGATAGCCGAGTGCAGCGTATCTTTCCAAGCCAAAACTGTAAACGGCGCTGGTGAGCCACCCGGCTTCCTTCCCGGCGGAGTCGCCGGCGTGGAGACGCATGCCGGCTTCGAGCGGCCCGCCCGAGGAGAGGAACCCGCGGAGCTGTTTGTTCACGCTGCCGATGCTCTTGAGGCGCGAGATGATCTCCTGGCCGACATAGCACCCCTTCGCGTAGTCGATCGAGGTCCTGTCCAGCCCGGCTTCGACGGGGATGGTTTCCGCGGTGAGTTCGCGCCCCCAGCGGGGGACGCCCGCCTCGACGCGCAGGACTTCCAGCATCTCTTCGCCGGCCACGGGCAGCTCGCCCGCGAGGGCCTCCCACACCCCGGGGAAAACTTCGCGGCCCATCACCAGGTCGAACCCTTCGACGCCGAGGCGCGAGGCCCGCAACACGGAGACGGCGCTGCGGCCGGCGACCTCCGGTGGGCGCTCGACGCCGAAGAGGTGGATGAGGCATGTCTCGGCGGTCACGTCGAGCAAGGTTACGTCGTCGGAAATGATGTAGCGCTCCAGGCGGGCGGCGAGGTCTTCCCTGAGAGAAGGGTCGGCATCCACCCTCAGGAAATCCGGCCCGGCGGAGACGTAGATGTCCCCGCTCATCTTGCCCTTCGGGCTCATGACGCAGGCGTGCAGGGCCTCGCTCTCCGATGCGCGGCGCACGTCGTTGCTCACCTGGCCGTTCAGGAACCGGACGCGATCCTCTCCCGTGAAATGGAATTTGGCGCGCGCCGAGAGGTCGGCCATGCCTCCGCGCCGGATCTCCGCGTAGGTGTCGGGGGGTGTCATCGTATCGGGGCGGATGGGCTTCAGCCCGGGCGGCGAACCGCCGCGCCTATTTCTTGCCGAAGAGCCAGCCAAACCCCTTGGGCCGCGTCTCGGCTGAGGGCTCGGGTTCCAGGGGCTCCTCGGAAGCGGGAGGTTTCTCAGAATCCAGGGGCTTTTCGCCTGCCAGGGGCTTTTCGGGCTCCAAGGCCTTTTCAAATTCCACGAGCTTCGCGGGTTCGGACGGTTTTTCCGGCTCGGCCGGTTTTTCGGCCTGGGTGGGTTCGGCCGGCGCCTTTTCGTCTTTCTTTTCGTCTTTCTTTTCGGCGTCGGGCGGTTCGGGAGCGGAGTCCCCCTGGTTCGCAGGGTCTGTCTTGGACGGCTCGGAGGGAGGGGCGGGCGGCGGCTCCGGGGCTGGCAGGGCGTTGGCGGGCGGCGGCTCCCGCAATTGCAAAGGGGCGTCTTTCTGCGGCCCGTCATAGACTTTCACGACCGCCGAGAAGTCGAGCTCGCCCCAGCCGCGGTGCATCCCTTCATACAGGACGCCGGCGGCGGCGGTGGTGGCGGGAAGGTCCATGTCCATGGAGTTGGCGATGTGGATGCCGATCTGGACATCCTTGAACATGTGTTTCACCGAGAAATGCGGCGCAAAATCGCCCCGGAGCATGATGGGCAGCTTCAGGTCAACCAAGGGGGAACGAGCCCCGTGGTGCTCGAGGGCCGCGACGAGGATCTCGGGATCGATGCCCGACCCCTTCAGCAGAGCGAGCGCCTCGGCCACGGACTGGACGGCGACGGCGCCCATCATGTTGGTCGCGATCTTGACGGTGGCCGCCGCGCCGATCTCCCCGATCTTGACGATGGCCTTGCTGCTGGCCTGGAGGACGGGTTCCACCTGGCGCAGGACGTCGTCATCCCCGCCTATATAATAGACGAGCTGGCCTTTCTCGGCCGCGCCCTTGCTGCCGGTGAAAGGGGCGTCCAGGAACTTCGCGCCGCATTTGCGGACGAGCCGCGCGGCCTCGACGGTGGCTTCCGGGCCGACCGTGGCGTTGCAGAGGATGATGTGGGACGGCGTGAGCCTGTCCGCCAGGGCGTCCACGGTCTCGAAGAGGGCCTGGGCGTCCGGGACGAAGAGCTGGATGGTGCTGCAGACCTCGGCGACCTCGGCGGCGTTCCCCAGGAAGTTCGGCTCGGCGCGCGGGGAGCGGTTCCAGACGTAGGTGTGGAAGCCCGCGCTCCGCAGGCAGGCCGCGACCCGGCTGCCGATGATCCCGAGCCCGATGAGGCCGACGTTTTTATGTGATCTGCGCGCCATGGGTAAAACGATGCAAGGTCAATCCACCGCCTTTTTAAAGAAAAAAATCAGAAGGACGCCCGAAAAGAACCCGCCTATATGCGCGAGATACGCCACGCCGCCGGCCTGCCGCTGCGAGACGGCCTGGGAAAGAATCTGGAAACCGATCCAAACCAGGAGAAAGAACCAGGCCCGGATGCGGATGATTTTAAAAAAGATGATGATCGGCACGAAGGTGGTGATGGACGCCTTCGGGTGAAGGATGAGGTACGCGCCGAGCACACCGCTCACCGCGCCGCTGGCCCCGACCATCGGCAGGAGCGACTCGGGCGAAAAGAGGACGTAAACGAACCCCGCCGCCGCTCCGCAGAGGAGGTAAAAGACCGCGAAGCGCACCGGGCCGATGACCTCCTCGACATTCGCGCCGAAGACCCAGAGGAACCACATGTTCCCCAGGATGTGCATCCAGCCGCCGTGCATGAACATCGAAGCGGCCAGGTGCACCCAGTTGTCGGGCGAAGGGGCATGGTTAAACTCCGCGGGGATCACCGCCCCGATGTCCACGGACTCCTGGATGCCGACTTGCAGTTGCCACCCGACGAAGACCAGCAAATTCAGGAAGATGAGGAAGAGCGTCGCGAACGGGAAGCGTTCGCGCGTCTTGTCGTCGTGGAGCGGGATCATGGGCGTTGGCGGGGCGCGCCGGAAGCACCCCGGGAAAGCGCATATTACTTCAACTCGAGTGCGCTGGCGGCTATTTCCCTCCCGGGTTGCGAACAAGAGGATGCCATGAGCGACATCCGCATCGGCATCTCCGGCTGGACATATCCGCCCTGGCGCGGCGTCTTTTTCCTCAAGGGCCTCGCCCAGAAGCGCGAGCTCGAATACGCCTCCCGCCGGGTGAACTCCATCGAGATCAACGGCTCCTTTTACTCGCTTCAGCGGCCATCCAGCTACCGCGCCTGGTACGACGCCACACCCGAAGGGTTCCTCTTTTCGGTGAAAGGCGGCCGCTTCATCACGCACCTCAAACGGCTCAAGGACGTGGAAATCCCCCTCGCGAATTTCTTCGCCTCCGGCGTCCTGGCCCTGCGGGACAAGCTCGGCCCGTTCCTCTGGCAGCTCCCGCCGAACTTCTCGTTCGATCCCGCCCGGCTCGCGGCCTTCTTCGATCTCCTCCCGCGCGACACCAAGGCCGCCGCAAAGCTGGCGCGTCGGCACGACGGCAAAGTGAAAGGGGGCGTCGTGACCGAAACCGACCGGAATCGCCCCCTGCGCCATTGCCTGGAAATCCGGCACCCGAGCTTCGAGAGCCCGGAGTTCATCCGGCTGCTCCGCGAACACGGGATCGCCCTCGTCGTCGCCGACACCGCCGGCAAGTGGCCGTTCCTGGAGGACGTGACGAGCGGCTTCGTTTACGCGCGGCTCCATGGCGACGAGCAGCTCTACGTCAGCGGCTACAGCGGGCCCGCGCTCGACCAGTGGGCGGGGAAAGTCCGCGCGTGGGCGGGGGGCGGCGAGGCCCCCGGGGCGAAACTAGCCGGTCCCGGGCCTCGGGGCCGCCCCCGTAAAGGATGGCCGGGATGTCTTCGTCTATTTCGATAACGACGCCAAGGTGCACGCGCCCTTCGACGCCATCTCCCTGGCGGAGCGGCTCGGCCTGCCGCCGCCCCCGGGGTTCCCGCCGGAAATCTGAGCGCCCCATACCGCCATGCGCCCGTCCTCAGGCGATCCTATGATACACAACCGAAAACGAATATGAAACTACCCTCCCTCCGTTCCACCGCCCTCCTGCTCACCACCGGCCTCCTGCTCCCGCTCGCGCCCCATAGCGCCCGCGCAGCCGACTCGAAGGTCGATATGTCCGACAAATCGTTCATCACCAACGCCGCCGAAGCCGGCATGGCCGAAGTCAACGCCGGCAGCATGGCCGTCGGCAAGTCGGCCAGCGAAGACGTGAAAACCTTCGGCAAGATGATGGTGACCGACCACAACAAGGCCAACGAAGAACTGAAGACCATCGCCATGTCCAAGAGCGTGGAGCTGCCGACCAGCCCGAGCCTGATGCAGCAGGCGAAAGCCAAGATGCTCGACGGCAAATCCGGCGCGGAGTTCGACAAATCCTTCGCCTCCACGATGGTCAGCGACCATAAGACCGTCATCAAGATGTTCGCGAAGGAGTCCCGGGAAGGCGACGATGCCGACCTGAAAGCCTTCGCCAAGAAGACCCTGCCCACTCTGAAAATGCACCTCAAGATGGCCGAGGATCTCCAGGCCAAGGTCGGTAAATAGGGCGCCCGCCGATATTTTTGCTGAAAGCGCAGGCCTCTCGAAAAGGGGCCTGCGCTTTTTTTTGCGCTGGCAGCGCAGGTCTGGGATACCCCGGCACGGTATCGAAACCCTCTGCGCAGTTAGGCGCACGAGCGCGACAACCTCAAACAAGCGCTCTCCGGAAAACCGTGATGTCGGCGCGGAGCTGGGCTGGCTTGTGGCGGGCGCCCGCTCCTTAAATGATAGCCCTGCGGATGCTTAGGGCTTCAGGACTACTTTCACGCAGTCGTCCTTTTTTTCGTTGAAGACCTCGTAGGCGTGCGGCGCTTCCGACAGCGGCAGGCGGTGCGAGATGATGTCGTCCAGCTTTATCTCGCGCCGCTCGAGGTGGCCGATGAGCGTGTCGATGTGTCTCTGCGCGGGCGCCTGGCCGAATGCCATCATGATGCCCTTGTCGAATATCTGGCCGAGCGGAAAATTGTCGTACGGCACCCCGTAAACGCCGAGAACCGTCACCCAGCCGCCGCGCCGGACGGCGCTGATGCATTTCTTCAGCGCCTCGATGCTGCCGACCTCGCCGCGCCAGATGTTCCCCAGCTTGTGCGCCAGGCTCCGGTCGCACTCCATCCCCACCGCGTCCACGCACACGTCCGCGCCGCGCCCCTCCGTCATGGAACGGATCGCCTCCACAGGATCGGTATCGGCCGCGTTGATCGTCTCGGAGTTCGCCGTGCGCCGGGCCGTTTCCAGCCGGTAATCCTGGATGTCCACGCCGATCACCCGTTTGGCGCCGCGGAGCCAGGCTGATTTCTGGGCCATCAACCCGACCGGGCCGCAGCCGAACACTGCGACCGTCTCCCCGCCCTTCACACCGGCCCAATCGATCCCCGAGTACCCCGTGGGAAAAATGTCCGTGAGAAAGAGCAGTTCCTCGTCGCTGAACCCCTCCGGCGCCCGGCGCGGCCCGAAGTTTGCATAGGGCACGCGCACATACTCCGCCTGGCCGCCGTCGTAGCCGCCGTAGAGATCGGTGTAGCCAAAGAGCGCCCCGCCTTTTTCGCTGAGCAACCCGCCCTCCGGCCCGTAATGCTTGGGATTCGAGTTCTCGCAATGGCCCGGCAGGCCGTCCTGGCAAAAGAAACACGCCCCGCACGCGATGGGGAACGGCACCACGACGCGGTCGCCCTTCGCAACCGCCGTGACCGCGCTTCCGGTCTCTTCGACGATGCCCATGAACTCATGCCCGAGCACCATGTCGCGCAACTGCGGAAAGAAGCCGTTGTAGATATGCAGGTCCGAGCCGCAGATAGCCGTGGAAGTGACCCGGAGGATGATATCGTCCGGCTTTTGGATCTGCGGGTCCGGAACTTCATTGACCTCAACCTTGCCCGGGTGGTGAAAAACAAGCGCTTTCATAGGGGTTTGCTCTCTCTGTTAAACATTCGACAGCCGACCGGCTGCACAGTCATAACGCAGGAGACGCCCCGCCTGGTCGGGAGGCGCCGGCGAATTTCTGGTTCTCCAAATCCCCCTTGGCGTCCTTCGCGTCCCTGGTGCGAGCCGCCTCCGGTTTCAAGAAGAGGCCGCTGCGGAGGACGTTGACGAAGACGTTCTCAGCGCATCTTCGCGCCGAGTTCGCCCAGGTGCCGCTGAACGATGCAGTAGGTCTCGGCCGCGAACGATTTAAGATCAGCGTTTCTTCCTTCAGGGTGATCTTGTTCAACCGAACCTGGAACTCATCGATAACCTCACAACGATCCTGGCCCCATCACTGGCCGGACCTTCACAACCCCGCCACCGTGGCCCGGAGCTGCGCAAAACGGCTCTTCACCGATTCCTGGGGGACCGGGGCGTTCATGAGCTTTTCGAAGGTGACGTTCTCCACGAAGTCGCCGGCCAGCTCCTTCAGGAAGGTGCTGGGCGTGCACGGGACGGCGCTGCCGTATTTCACCCGGTTCCGGCAATGCGTGAGGGTGAGGGTGCGCATGGCGCGGGTGATGCCGACATAGAGGAGGCGGCGTTCCTCGTCGAGGGTGCCTTCGGCCTTCGAGCGGTCGTGCGGCAACAGCCCTTCCTCCAGGCCGATGAGAAAGACGTGCGGGAACTCGAGCCCCTTGGCGGCGTGCAGGGTAATGAGGGTGACGCCGGCCGTGTCCTCCTTCTTTTCCTCGCGGCTCCGGTCGAGGCTCACGCCGTCGAGAAAACCCTGGAGGCCGCCGGTCGAGCGCTCCTCGTAACGGGCGAGCGCTTCGATCATCTGCCGGACGTTGGTCTCGCGGTCGAAAGCTTCCTCCGGGGTCGAGGTGCTCCGTTTGAGGTCCGCGAAATAGCCGATCTCCTCCATGAGCGCGGTCAGGACGCCCGAGAGGCCGGCCAGCGGGGTCGAGACCCGGGTCTCGTAGTCGTCGAGCAGCGCCATGAAGCCGGCCACGCTGCCCGCGGTGCGGGCGGAGAGTTCTTTCAGAAATTCCGGGTCGTTCAGGGCCTGGAAGAGGCTGCACTTCTTCCGGACGCTGAACTCGAGGGCGCGTTCGGTGGTGGTGTCGCCGATGCCCCTGGCCGGTGTGTGGATGATGCGCAGGAGGGAGATGTCGTCGTCCGGATTCAGGAGGCAGGTCGCGTACGCGAGAAGGTCCTTCACCTCGCGCCGGTCGAAGAAGCTCTTGCCGCCGACGAGCCGGTACGGGATGCGCAGCCGGCGCAGGTTCTCCTCGAGGAGACGGCTCTGGGTGTTCATCCGGTAGAGGACGGCGAAGTCTTCCCACCGGAGGCCTTCGGCGACCTGCCGCCGCTGGATTTCCTCGACGACGAAGGCCGCTTCCTCGCGCTCGCCGGGCATCTGGATGGCGCGGATCTTCTCGCCGTCGCCCCCGGCGCTCCAAAGGTTCTTCGGGTGCCTGCGGGGATTGTTCCGGATGAGCTTGTTCGCCGCGCCGAGGATGATGTTCGTGCTGCGGTAGTTCTGCTGGAGCTTGACGACGGCCGGCCCCGGGAAATGCCGCTCGAAGTCGAGGATGTTCGAAGCCTCCGCGCCGCGCCAGCCGTAGATGCTCTGGTCGTCATCGCCGACGACGCAGACATTTTTCTCTTCGCCGCAGAGGAGGTGGACGAGGTCGAGCTGGAGCCGGTTCGTGTCCTGGAACTCGTCAACCATGATCTGGCTGAACCGGGCTTTCCAATGCGCCTGCGCATCCGGGTGTTCGCGGAGGAGCTTGACGGTGAGCAGGAGGAGATCGTCGAAGTCCACGGCGTTCAGGTTTTTCAGGTCCCGCTGGTAGCGGGCGAAGACGGCGCCGGCCAGCGATTCCTCGTTTGGGTCGCAGTCGCGGCCGAGGTTCTTGGCTTTGCTGATGAGGCTCTTCGCCACCTGCGGGTCGAGCTTCTCGTCGCGCGCGGCGGTGCGGGCGATGATCTTCTTGATGAGGCCGGTCTGTTCGGACTCGTCGTAGATGGAGAAGTTATTCTTGTAGCCGAGCTTGTCGATGCCCTGGCGGAGGATGCGCAGGCAGAGCGCGTGGAAGGTGGACATGGTGACGCGCTTCGCCTCGGCCGCATCCACCATGCGGGCCAGGCGTTCGCGCATCTCGGCGGCGGCCTTGTTCGTGAACGTGAGCGCGAGGATGCGCCCGGGGTCGTGCCCCTGCGCGATGAGGAACGCGACCCGCGCGGTGATGACGCGCGTCTTCCCCGTGCCGGCGCCGGCGAGGATGAGGAGCGGGCCGTTGATCGTGCGGACGGCTTGTTCCTGCGCCTCGTTCAGGTCGAAAAGGCGGAACATGGAAGCGGACGGGAGTTCATGAAAAACGGCGATTTTAGCCGAGTACCGAGCAGAGCTGCGCGATGACCTCGGGATACAGGGTGTGCTCGGCCTGCTGGATGCGCGCGTGGAGCGCCTCGGCGGTGTCGCCGGGAAGGATGGGCACTTCACGCTGCGCGATGATCTCGCCCGTGTCCATGCCCGCGTCGATATAATGCACGGTGCACCCGGTCACACCGTCCCCGCTCGCCAGCGCCTGTTGCCACGCTTCGAGGCCCTGGAACTTCGGGAGGAGCGAGGGATGGATGTTCAGGATGCGGCGGGGAAAGGCCTCGAGCATCGGCTCTTTCACCAGCCGCATGAAGCCGGCCAGCACGACGATGTCAACCTTCGGCTGGCCCTGAGAATTTCGACGATGGCGTTCTCGGCGTCCGGCTCCAGCTTGGTGCGGAAACGCCCGGGCGGGACGAAGAGCGCCTTGATGCCGTGCCGGCGCGCAAGGTCGAGGATCGGCGCGTTCTCGCGGTCCGAAATGACGATGGCTGTCTCGGCCCGGAGCCGCCCGCTCTCGATCTGTCTCTGGATCGCCTCGAAGTTCGTGCCCCTGCCGGAGCCGAGCACGCCAAGCCGCAGGAGCCGGGCGTTCGCCGCGCGCTTTTTCTTCAGGATGCCGGTGGTGGAACGGCCGGGGACGAGCGGCAGGATGTTGATCTCGCTGCCGGCTTCGCGGAGCGCCGCGAGCTCGTCGGGATTCAGGCTTTCGACCGTGTAATCGCCCCCCTTCGCGTAGAGGTGCGGCCGCACGGCTCGCACGACTTCGGTGACGCGCACCTCGGGGAAGACGGTGACGTAGTCCACGCACGCGAGCGCGCAGAGCACCTCCGCGCGGTCGGCCTCCGGGTTCACGGGCCGGCCCCCGCCTTTGAGGATGCGCACGGACGCGTCGCCGTTCAAGCCGACGGCGAGCGCGTCGCCGAGCTGCCGCGCGCGCTGCAGATAGCGGACGTGGCCGGCGTGCAGGATGTCGAAACAGCCGTTGGTGAAGACAAGGCGCCTCCCCTCCGCGGCGAGCCTGTCGCGAATAATTCCGAGTTCATGGACCGATTTGAGCTTTAGAGGAACCACGTCCTAAATTTAAGATGTAAGATTCTGGAGTTTTTGCGATATTTCTTCGCGCAAGCCGAGTCGATCCGCTATTTAACCTCAAGCCGTAAATCCACTCATTGCGTTACTCATGCTCGCGGATCCCCGTCTAGATAAATTGGCAAAATCCCTGGCCGGCTTTTCGGTCGCTCTCAAGCCGGGAGAAAAAGTCCTCATCGATGTCTTCGACACTCCGCCCGAGATGACGGTGGCGCTCATCCGGGCCGCGCGGCTCCAGGGCGCCGTGCCTTTCGTCAACATAAACCAGGCCCGCATCGCGCGCGAACTGGCCCGCGAAGCCGGCGAGGACCAATACGCGCTCATAGCCAAGCACGAGCTCGCCCGCATGAAGATGATGGACGCGTATATCGCCATCCGCGGCGGCCTGAACATCACCGAGATGTCCGACGTGCCGGACGAAAAGATGAAGCTCGTCTCCCGCAAGATGAAGCCGGTGCTCGACCATCGCGTGAAGAAGACCCGCTGGGTCGTGCTCCGCTGGCCCACCGCTTCCATGGCGCAGCTCGCGGGCATGAGCACCGACCAATTTGAGGATTTCTTCTTCGATGTCTGCGCGCTCGATTACAGCAAGATGCAGCCGGGCATGCGCGCGCTGAAGGCTTTGATGGAGAGCACCGACCGGGTCGAGATCAAGGCGCCCGGCACCGACCTCCGGTTCAGCATCAAGAAGATACCCGCCATCATGTGCGGCGGCTCACATAACATCCCGGACGGCGAGGTCTTCACGTCGCCGGTGCGGAATTCCGTGCAGGGCCAGGTGACGTTCAACGCCCCCTCCGTTTACCAGGGCGTCGGCTTCGATGACGTGCGGCTCGAGTTCAAGGACGGCCGCATCGTCCACGCCACCAGCAACCAGACCGAGAAGCTGAACCGCATCCTCGATTCCGACCCGGGCGCGCGGTACATCGGCGAGTTCTCGCTCGCGTTCAACCCGTACATCCTCCACCCCATCCGCGACATCCTCTTCGACGAGAAGATCAGCGGCTCCTTCCACTTCACGCCCGGGCAGGCCTACGAGCAGGCCGATAACGGGAATCGCAGCCAGATCCACTGGGATCTCGTCTCGATCCAGCGGCCGGAATACGGCGGCGGCACCATCCACTTCGACGGGAAACTCATCCGCGCCGACGGGCTCTTCATCCCCAAGGCGCTCCAGGCGCTCAACCCGGAAAACCTGCGATGAACCCGGCCCGGCGCGGGAAAAGCCGCACGCCCGCATGCTCAACCTGCTCAAAACCAGCCTGACGGCCGAGGAGATCCAGGAAATCCTGGCCTCCACCCCCATCCAGCCGCTCGTGCCTCCCCTGGGCTCGGAGGCGTGGGCCGAAGTGGCGGGGAACCCCGCCATCGAGAAATGGATGGGCCCCATGCGGCTGCTCGCCGAGAAGGAAGCCGGCCGCGAGATGCCCCCTCTTACCGACGAGCTGTACCGCGAGTTCTACTCCACCGGCGGCAGGCTTAATTTCGAGGCCCTCTACTTCGAGCGCCGCCGCGCCCTCGGCCGCGCCGCGATCTGCGCCCTCGTGGACGCCGATACCAAAAGATGGCTCAACTCCCTCCGCGACAAGCTCGAGGAAATCTTCGCCGAGTTCTCCTGGGCCGCGCCCGGGCACGTCAACTCGCCTTCCGGCAAGGATCCCACCCACATCGACCTCTTCTCAGCCGAGACCGCGAGCATGATGACCCTCATCATCGACCTCTTCGGCGCCGTTCTCCCGGAGGATCTGATCGCCAGGATCTATTGGCGCCTGCGCGGCCAGTTCTTCGACAATTACCTGAACCGGCACGAGGACCTCTGGTGGGCAAAGGCCCCGAACAACTGGAATGCCGTCTGCCACCAGGGCGTCATCGGCTCCGCCCTCGTCGTCGAGCCCGATCTGCTCCTGGTTTCCAGGATGCTTCTCGTCGCCAAGAAATACCTCCCTCTCTTCCTGCGCGGCTTCGGGGCGGACGGCGCCTGCTCCGAAGGGCCCGGTTACTGGCAATACGGCTTCGGCGCATTCGCCGTGCTGAACGCCCAGCTCGAAGCCCGCACCGGCGGCAAGCTCTCCCTCTTCGAGGAGGACGACCACATCCGCCAGATCGCCAAGTACGGCACCCGCGTCTCCCTGGCAAACTTCCATTTCGTCAATTTCTCCGACAGCCCGCGCGCCGGCGCGTTAAACCCCTCCCTCCTCCACTACCTCGGCGTCCGGCTCGATGACGCGGGCTGCCGCGCCCACAGCTACCGCGGCTACCAGCGGCTCGAACAGACCGGGCTCAACCTCCAGGGCCAGCGCGCCGACCTCCTCTACCTCGTCCGCCTCTTCCTCGACACCCCGCTCGATCTCTCCGGGGAAGTCCCCATCGAGACCGAGGATTTTTATTTCCGCGACTCCGGCGTGCTCGTCGCCCACGGCAAGGACGGCCGCGGCCACACCTGGGATTTCGCGGCGAAGGGGGGCAACAACGCCGAGCACCACAACCATAACGATTGCGGCAGCTACATCCTCAACATCGACGGGTTCCCGCTCGTCATCGAGATCGGCGCGCCCGAGTACACGAAGGATTACCTGCGCGAGAAACGCTACCAGTTCCTGGCCGCGCGCACCCAGGGGCATTCGCTCCCCATCATCAACGGGTTCGAGCAGGCCGCCGGGCCCAAATACGCCGCGAAGATCCTCCGCAGCGAGCTGGACGAGGATTACGTCGAGTTCTCCATCGACCTCACCGCGTGCTACCCGCCCGAGGCCCATTGCAGCGAGATCGTCCGCAACTTCTATTTCGACAAGCAGAACGGGAACATCCGCGTCCGGGATTTCTATGAGTTGATCCAGTGCGAATCCTTCGAGTCCGCTGTCATCGTGGATCAGGACGTGACCGTCAGCGAGGGCATCGCTTCCATCACGCTTGGAGGGCTGACGCTGCAGATACGGCCCTTCGGCGAGACGGTGTTCGCGGGGGTCGAGGATCACGAATACCGCGACCCGTCCGGAGTGTTCCGGAAGGTGCATCGCGTGATCCTGAAGCCGTCGCGTGTGGACCAGCAGAAATTTGTTGGATACGACCTCGTTTTAGCGTAAATGGGGCGAGAGCTGGTCCAAATCTAGCTATAATAGCTAGAATGACCATACATCGCCCCTTCTCAACGTCGCTTTTCGCCCTCGCTTTGGCGTTATCCCTGGCCGCCTCTGCCTCCGCCGCCACCCTCGAATCCTTCTACTCCGCCCCGGCCTCGGACACGCCCTCCCGCACCGTCGCCGACCCGCGCGGGCCGATGGTTCCCGGCAAACACGCCGTCCTGCGCCACGGGATCGCCTACGCGCCCGCCGACGCCCCGGACAACATCAAACGCGCCATCTGGGCCGTGAACTGCCTCCGCGACAAACCGTATAAATGGGGCGGCGGCCACGGCTCGTTCAGCGACAACGGCTACGACTGCTCCGGCACGGTCTCCTACGCCCTGTATCACGCGGGTCTGCTCCGCTCCCCGCTCGCCTCCGCCGAGCTCGCTTCCTACGGCAACAGCGGTTCGGGCCGTTGGTTCACCATCTACGCCCGCAACGGGCACACCTTCGCCACCATCGCCGGCCTGCGCCTGGACACGACTGATTTCTACTACGGTGGCGACGTAGGCCCCCGCTGGCACACCGACATGCGCAGCACCTGGGGCTTCTCCGCCCGTCACCCAAACGGGGTGTGAGATAGACCGTCGCTACGGTGAAGGCCATAGGAGTCACCCGAACCAGGCGTGACGTTCCGTCTTGAGGGCCGCTCCAGGCGCACCCGGGTCCTCGGAATCACGAGCCGGCCGGTTCGGTTCGCGTGGGCTTTTTCGCCCGGGGGTGGAACTGGTGGTGCACCGCCTTCAGCCGGCTCTGGTCCACGTGCGTGTAAATCTGCGTGGTCGAGATGTCGGCGTGGCCGAGCATCTCCTGGATGATGCGGAGGTCCGCTCCGTTCGAGAGGAGATGGGTGGCAAAGGAATGCCGCAAAAGATGCGGGTACACCGCGGTCTCGATGCCGGCGTGCTTCGCGCTCTGCCGGATGATCTGCCACAGGCGGGCGGTCGTGAGCCGCGAGCCCCGCACCGACAGGAATATCTCGCTGCCCGTGCGGCGGCGGACGAGCCCCGGCCGCTCCTTTTCCAGGTACGCGGCGATGGCCGCGCACGCCTTGCGGCCGACCGGGATGAGGCGGGTCTTGTTCCCCTTGCCCGTGACGCGGATGACGCCGTCCTCCAGGTTCAGGTTCTCCAGCCGTGCGCCGGCCAGCTCGGAGATGCGCAGGCCGCTGGCGTAGAGCAGCTCCGCCATCGCGCGGTCGCGCAGGCCCAGGGGGCGTTCGACGGAGATGGCCGCGAGCAGCCGTTCGACCTGGAGCTCGTTCAGGGTCTCCGGCAGGTAACGCTCGATCCGGGGCAGCGGCAGGACCTCCACGGCGTCCTTGGCGATCTTCCCGCGCGCGAGAAGGAACCGGAAGAAAATCTTGATCGCCACGACGATGAGCTTGATGGACGACGCGGCGAGCCCGCTTCGCTTGCGTTCCGCGAGGTAGTCGCCGACGAGCGCCAGGGTGACTTCCCCCGGCGCGGCCACCTGCCTGGCCCTGGAAAGCCATTCGGCGAAATGCTCGAGCGAACGCCGGGTCGAGAGCTGGTAATTATCCGAGAGGCCCCGTTCCGTCGCGAGGAAGAGGATGAACTCGTCGATCTCAGCCTGCATCGGTGGAGTGCTGGAGCGCGCGGCCGGTGAGCAGCGTGAAGGCCTCCCGGTATTTCTCGCCGGTCACGCGGACTATGTCCGCGGGGAGCGCGGGCGCGGGCGGCGTCTTGTCCCAGTCGATGCCCTCGAGGTAATCGCGCACGAACTGTTTGTCGAAGCTACGCGGGTTCGCACCGGGGCGGTATTCCGCCGCCGGCCAGAAGCGGGAGGAATCCGGTGTGAGACATTCGTCGATGAGGAGGAGGGCGCCATCGAGAACGCCGAACTCGAACTTGGTGTCGGCAACGACGATCCCTCGGGCTGCCGCGTGCTCGCAGCCGCGTTCGTATAGCTCGACGCCCCACCGGCGAACCTGGAGGGCCGTCTCCTCGCCCACGAGGCGGCGGCATTCGTCCCAGGTGAGATTCATGTCATGCCCCTGCTCCGCTTTCGTGGTGGGGGTGAACAGCGTCTCGGGCAAGCGCCCGGCCTCGGGAAGACCCTTCGGCAGCCGGTGGCCGGCCACGCTCCCGGCAGCCTGGTATTCCTTCCACGCGCTGCCGGCCAGGTAACCGCGCACGACGCACTCGACCGGAAGCGGCGCGGCCTTCTTCACGACCATGGACCGGCCCGCGAGTTCCTCCCGGAACGGCAGGAGTTCCGCGGGGAACCGCGAGAAATCCGTCTCAAGGACATGGTTCGGGACGATCCCTTTCAGCTTTTCGAACCAGAAAGCCGAGAGCTGGTTCAACACGGCCCCTTTGCCGGGGATCGGGTTCGGCAGGATGCAATCGAACGCCGAGATGCGGTCGGTAGCGACGAGGAGCAGGGCGTCGCCGAGGTCGAATATCTCGCGGACCTTGCCGCTGGCTACCTTGGGGATGCCTGGAAGATCACAGCTCAGTCGTGGCATCATGGAGGCGATTCGCTCCCGTCATCGGGTGGACGGTAACCAGGACCGGTCTTAACGGCAAGCCCGCCGACGGACGCAGGACTCGGGCAGGCGGAAGTCACGGGCCGTTCAGCGACCCTTTCGAACGCGACTTCTTGATGTCGGAACGGCGCCTTTTTCCTTCCAGAATGCGCTCCTTGACGCCACGCGGGCGCTTCGAATTCTGGCGGCGGCGCTTCGCGGCGGCCGAGCGCGACGCCTGACTCCGTTCCCGGATGACGGCCTCCATGGCGTCGAAGAGCCGCGTCCGGGCGACCTGCCGGTTCATAGCCTGCGAACGGTGATCCTGCACCGTGACGGACAGATTCGTGGGCCGGTGTTTCAGGGTGACGGCGGTGGAGACCTTGTTGACGTTCTGCCCACCGGGCCCGGAGGAGCGTGAGAAGCTCTCCTCGAGGTCGGCCTCGGCGATCCGCAGCCGGGCCATACGCTCCTCCAGCGCGTTTTTCGTTGCCTGAAAGGTGGATGCCGTTTTCATTCCGAAGGCGACTGATCGCTCCCCGAGTATGACATCAAACCCCGCGGACCTCCTCGATATTCTTCGCTGCCCGGAGACGGGCCAGACTCTGCGGGCTGCACCCGCCGAACTGGTGCAGGCGCTCGAAAGCCGGCGGACGGCGGCGGTCGGCGGCCTGCGGGACCGCGGCGGGAAGCCCGTCCCCGGGCCGCTGGCGGAGGGGCTGGTGCGCGAGGATGGCTTGGTGTTCTACCTCGTGCGCGGGGGAATCCCGATCCTCCTGGTCGAGGATTCGATTCTCTTGGACAAAGGGCCGCGGGCGTTATAAAAAGCCATCGCCATGCCCGCGACTGAGAAGGAAGCCGGTGTCGAGAAGCCGGAGTTTCGCCTGGACGACATCGAGCACAAATCGATCGAGGAGCACGACTACAAGCACAAGCTGAAGGACCTCCAGTTGAGGCTCCTGAACCTCCAGCGGAAGATGACGGAGTCCAAGCACTCGCTCGTGATCGTCTTCGAAGGGCCGGACGCCGCGGGCAAGGGGGGTTGCATCAAGCGCCTCGTGGAGCGGCTCGACCCCCGGCTCGTCCGCGTCTATTCCATCGTGAAGCCGACGGCGGAGGAATATCAGCACCACTACATGTGGCGCTTCTGGAGCCGGCTCCCCGCCTACGGGCAGATGGCCATCTTCGACCGCTCCTGGTACGGCCGGGTGCTGGTGGAACGCGTGGAGGACTTCGCGACGGAGGCCGAATGGAAACGGGCCTACCAGGAAATCCGGAACTTCGAGAAGCTCCTGATGGACGACAACACGGTTTTCTTCAAATTCTATCTCCAGGTCAGCAAGGACGAACAGCTTGTGCGCTTCCGCCGGCGCGAGGCCGACCCCTACAAGAATTGGAAGATCAGCGAGGAAGACTGGCGCAACCGCAAGAAATGGGACGAGCATAACAGGGCCGCCGAGCAGATGTTCGAGCGCACGAGCGTGGAAGAAGCGCCGTGGAATGTCGTCGGGGCGAACTACAAATGGTATGCGCGGGTGAAGGTGCTGAAGCTGGTCGTCGAGAGACTCGAGAAACGCCTCAAGTGAACAGGCGCCGTCTGCGAGCCGCGGCTCTCCTCCTCGCGCTCGCGCTCGCGGGGTGCGACGCGGCGTTCCAGGACCGGCCGATGCGCGCGATGCAGCGCGCCCAAAAGCAGGAGGCGGACGGTGACCTCGGCGCGGCCGTCAACTCCTATGAGGATGCGCTGGACGGCACCGCCCGGACGGCGGAGGTCCACTACCGGCTCGCGTTGCTCTACGGCAACAAGCTGAAGGATCACGTGGCGGCCCTGCACCATTTCCAGCGTTACCTGGAGCTCGCGCCCACCGCGGCGCACGCGAAGGAAGCGAAGGCTTTCATGAAGGAGACCGAAGCCGGGCTGGCGCGATCCACCTCCGAGGCGGGCTTGACGCAGAAGGACGCGGCGCTCTTGAAAAACGAGAACCTGAGGCTCGTCGGGCAGATCAACACGCTCCACGCGCAGCTCACGGACTTGCGGAACCAGGAGCACGCCGCCATGAAGGGCGGGACGATGCCGGACGCGCCCATCGCGCCCGGGGCGCGGACGTACGTCGTGCAGCCCGGGGATACGCTGGCTTCGATCGCCCGGCATTTTTACAAGAACTCGACCCGGTACAAGGATATAGAGGATGCGAACTACAACCGGCTGGGGCGCAAGACCCGGTTGAAGCCGGGTATGACGCTGATCATCCCCTAGCGGGAGCGAAGGCTGGGGTGCGGTGCGCGGTCGGGGGGCGCCGCTACAGTTCTGCGGGAGGGGTGAAGAGGCTGGCTATGGTTCGCTGTATCTCCTGCGCTTTTTGCCGGGGGTCGGCGGCATTGCGGATGGGACGGCCCACGACGATGTAGTCGGCCCCGCCGAGGAACGCGCCTTCCACGGACATGACCCGTTTCTGGTCATCCTGGAGTTTGTTCTCGACCGGCCGGATGCCCGGTGAGACGACGAGGAAATTCTCCCCGAGTTCCCCGCGCAGCGCCCGCGCCTCGACGCCCGAGGAGATGACTCCGTCGCACCCGACGGCGAGCGCCCTGCGCGCCCGGGAAAGAACCAGTTCCTCCACCGGGCATTGAAAGCCGAGGTCGCGCAGGTCGCTCTCGTCGAGGCTGGTCAATACGGTGACGGCCAGGATCTTGAGCCCGTTCTTTTGCGAGACGGCGGCGCGCAGCATCTCGTCGTTCCCATGGACGGTGGCGAAGGAGACCCCGCGATGCTTGAGCTGGGCCACCGCGAGCTTCACCGTCTCCGGCACATCGAAAAACTTGAGGTCCACGAAGACCTTCTTGCCCCGCGCGGCGAGCCAGTCGATCAACTCGTAGTAGCCGCCCGCCATGAAAATCTGGAGCCCGAGCTTGTAGAACGTCACCGAATCGCCCAGCCGCTCGACGAGTTTCTTCGCCTCGTCCGGAGTGGGAACATCCATCGCAAAAATCAACCGCTCCGGAGGTGGGATGTCCTTCTTCGACAGCAGGGATTTGTCGGCGGGCGTCACGCGATCAATCATACCAAGAATAGGAAACGGCGCAACCGGGGCGGGCTGCGCCGCTGCTATTCGTCGAGATCCTCGGCCTGCCCTTTGCGCGCTTTCAGGCCGCGCAGTTTGCCATGGATGAACGCGTCGATGTTGCCGTCCATCACGTCCTGGATGTTGCCGGTCTCGACTCCGGTCCGGTGATCCTTGATCATCTGATAGGGCTGGAAGACGTAGCTGCGAATCTGGTTGCCCCACGCGACGTCTCCCTTTTCGCCGTACTGGCGGTCGATCTCCGCCGTTTTCTTGTCGGCCTCGACCTGGGCCAGCTTGGCGGCCAGCATCTTCAGCGCGGTATTCTTGTTCTTCAACTGGCTGCGCTCGGCCTGGCACGCGACGACGATCCCGCTCGGGATGTGCGTGATGCGGACCGCGGTCTCGACTTTATTGACGTTCTGGCCGCCCTTGCCGCCGCTCCGGTAGGTATCCACCTTCAAGTCCTTGTCGTCGATCTCCACCGGCTCGTCGTCGGCGAGCTCGGGCACGGCATCGACGCTGGCGAAGGAGGTGTGCCGGCGCTTGTTCGCGTCGAACGGCGAGATGCGCACGAGCCGGTGGACGCCGCGCTCGGTCTGAAGATAGCCGTAGGCATACTCACCGGTGACGAGCAGGGTGATGGATTTGATGCCCGCCTCCTCGCCGAGCTGCATGTCGATGACCTGGCTTGAGTAGCCGCTCCGCTCGATCCAGCGCTGATACATCCGCAGCAGCATGTCCGCCCAGTCGCACGACTCCGTACCGCCCGCGCCGGAATGGATGGTGAGAAACGCGTTGGCCCGGTCGTGCTCGCCGGAAAGGAGGGAGAGCAACTCGAACTTCTCGAGCGCTTCGGTGGCCGCCGCATACTCGGCCCGCACCTCATCCGCGGCGGAGGCCTGGGCGGCGGCGTCGGTTTCCTCCAGCGCGAGCTCTTTCAGCGCCTCGAGGTCGTCAACCTGCCGCTCGAGACCCAGGAGAGGATTGATCTTGCCGCGCAACAGGGAGACTTCCTCGACCTGCGCCTGGGCACGTTCCTTGTTCGCCCAGAAATCGGGCGCGGCCATGCGGCCTTCTATCTCTGCGAGACGCGCCTGAAGCTTCGGCAGTTCAAAGATACCTCCGGAGTTCGCCTACGCGGGACTTCAACTCGTTGGTATGGATGGCCTGGAGATCGATGGACATAAAAGGTTGCGGGCCAGGCTAATGCTCCAGCTTGAAGCCGGTTTTATCCGGCTGCGGGGGCTCGATGCGGTAGATCGTCTCGCCCGGCTTCATGAGGTCGAGCCGGTCGCGCGCGACGGTCTCCATGTAGCCCGGGTCGTGCTGCAGGAGATCGACCTCGCGCGAACGCCGGGTATGGATGGCCTCCTGCTTTTCGAGGTCGAGCTTCAACTGATCGAGGGTGGCCGTCTCGTCCCGCTGCCGCTTCAGCTCCGGGATGAACGCGCAGATGATGATGGTGACGACGGCGACGGCGATGAGGGCCTTTACCGCCCTGTTCAAGTAATGCCAGACGCCTTCCTGCTGCCGGTCCTTGAAGTCGCCGTAGATCGATTCGCTCAAATTGGGGAAGCTCCTAGCGCATCTTACCGCCGTAAATCGCGTTGTCACCTAGTTCTTCCTCGATCCGCAAGAGCTGGTTGTATTTCGCGACGCGGTCGGTCCGGCAGAGCGAGCCGGTCTTGATCTGGCCGGCGTTCGTGGCGACGGCGATGTCGGCTATCGTCGTGTCCTCGGTCTCGCCGCTCCTGTGGCTGATGACGGCGGTGTATCTGTTTTCCTTTGCGAGCTCGATGGCATCCAGAGTCTCGGTGAGGGTGCCGATCTGGTTCACCTTCACGAGGATGGAATTGGCGACGCCCCTGTCGATCCCCTTTTTGAGGAAGCTGACGTTCGTGACGAAGAGATCGTCGCCCACGAGCTGCATCTGGCTCCCGAGCGCCTCGGTCAGCAGCTTCCATGTATCCCAGTCGTTCTCCGCGCACCCGTCTTCGAGGCTGATGATGGGGAACTTCGAAACGAGGGTCTTATAATAGGCCACCAGGTCCGCGCCGCTCCGCTTCGAGCCGTCCGACTTCTTGAAGACATACTGGTTGGAGCCCGCGTCGTAGAACTCGCTCGCCGCAGCGTCCAGCGCAATGAATATGTCCTTGCCCAACTCGTAGCCGGCGTTCTTCACGGCGGCGGCGATGCATTCCAGCGCGTCTTCCGGGCCGGTGAGCGCGGGGGCGAACCCGCCCTCGTCGCCGATGGCGGTGGAGAGGCCGCGTTTTTTCAACACGGCCTTGAGCGCGTGGAAGACCTCGGTGCCGTACCGCAGCGCCTCGGAAAAGGTGGGCGCGCCTTTCGGCATGATCATGAATTCCTGGAAATCGATGGGAGCGTCGGAGTGCGCGCCGCCGTTGATGACGTTCATCATCGGCACGGGGAGCACCTTGGCGTTCGGCCCGCCGAGATACTTGAAGAGCGGCATGCCCATCTGCGCGGCGGCGGCGTGGGCGGCGGCGAGCGAGACGCCGAGGATGGCGTTCGCCCCGAGGCTGCTCTTGGTGGGGGTGCCGTCGAGGGCGATGAGCGCGCGGTCGAGCGAGATCTGGTCCAGCGCATCCATCCCCTCGATCTCGGGGGCGATCTTATCCTCGACGTTCGCGACGGCCTTCGTGACGCCCTTGCCGAGGTATCTGCCCTTGTCGCCGTCCCGCAGTTCCCAGGCTTCATGCTCGCCGGTGCTCGCCCCGCTCGGGACGGCTGCACGGCCCACCGCTCCGCCCGAAAGCTCGACGTCCACTTCCAGGGTGGGGTTGCCTCGGGAATCCAGAATCTGGCGCGGGCGAATCTCAGCAATATTGGTCAGGGACATGGTTCCTCCACAGGTTTCCGAAATGTTACGCCGGCGCCGGCGCTCTTCCCCGCATTGCGTGGGGAACGCGCTTCAGACCGGCGCCGTCTCGCAAGCCTGTGAGGATGCCGATTTTTCCCCGTCCTGCAAGGCTTCATTCTTCCCCTCGCCCTTGACGAACGGCGCGATGGAAAGAATCTCCACCTTCTCGGTGCCGCTCTCGGTGGGGAGGTCCACCTGCTCGCCCGGCTTGCGGCCAAGGAGCGCCTGCCCGATGGCCGTGAGGTACGAGATGACCCCGCTCGACGGGTCGCTGTCCCACGCGCCGAGGATGGCGTAGGTCTCCTCCGCGGTGCGCTCGAGCGCTTTCAACGTGACGACGGTGCCGATCGAGACCTGCGTGAGGTCGGGGTTCTCGTAGTTCGTGCCGCGCGCCCGGGAGAGCGCCTGCTCCATGTCCGCCTTGCGACGCATGAGGACGCGCTGCATCTCCTTCGCGGCCTTGAACTCGAAGTTCTCGCGAAGGTCGCCATACGACCGGGCGATGCCGATCTCCTTAGTGTTCTCGGGAATCTTTTTCGTGACGAGCTCCTCGTACTCCAGCTTCCGCTTCTCGAGGCTCTCCCAGGACACGATGAGCGCCTCCTGCTTTTCCGCGGCCTCGCCGGTGAGCATGTTCTGCACATCCGGGTAAATGCGGATGAGGCGGCCCATGAGCGAACGCTTGTTTAACTCCTCGAATACGGGCGTGAGAAGGAGCTTGCGGATGGAATCGCGGACAATCTCCGGCTCGGCGTGCGTGAGGAGATCGGAAATGAGCTCGCGGTCGTCCAGCAGGATGTCGTGCAGCTTCGTGCCGCGCTTGATCTCGCTGAACTGGTCGCGCTCCAGCGCCGTGAGGATGGCGCTGAGCACCCGCGGGTTGATGAGGCTCGCGAACGCCCCCTCGCGCTCCTTGCAGATGAGGTAAAGGATCTCGGTGCTGGCGGAGTGCTCGCCGATCCAGCGGTCGAACTCGCGCAGCACTTCCTCGGCCCGGCCCTGCTCCTGGAGGAGCCGCGCGATGTCCGTCACCAGGCGGATGCTGCTGCGGGGGAAAAGCGTGAACGCCTTCTCGGCCCACGCCTCGCCGAAGGCCTGGGGAAATTCATGCAGGACGCGCTTCTGCTTCACCGCGGGAATCTCGGGCAGGATGTCCGGCAGCCGCCGCTCCTCCTCGCGGATCAAGCCCGCCAGCGTGAGCGACGCTACGCCGCCGGTGACCGCCGGGGCCTTCTCGCAAATCTCGTCCCGGGCCAGGATCAACTCAAACGCGCGCGGAGTGTGCAGCCGCTGGCTCTTGGATGCGGCGTCCTCGACGGCCCGCACGACCGGCTGCAACTGGGCCGCCGGGCTCTCGAATGCATCGATGTTCTTGATGATCTGGTCGAGCGCTCCGAGCTGGTCCTTCAACTGGCGGGCGGCGGAAAAGGCGGCGAGCAATTCGTCCGAACGCGAGATGGCCCGTTCGCGTAGCTCGATGGGTTCCGTCTTCTTCACCGGCACCGAGAAGTGGCCGTCCTTTTTCAGGCTCTTCTTGGTCGCGTCCCACCAGCGCTTGAACTCCGGCTCGTCCATGACCTCGGGCACGAGAATCTGGTTGATCTGCGCCGGGGTCGTCCTGCCGCCGTAGCTTTGCAGGATCGTCCGGACGAGGCCCGCGGGGTCGTTCTTCGCATCCGCCTTCAGCCCCGGGAGGTCGGTGGCCTTCCGCGCAAGGATGTGCCCGGCCGGGATGGGCTGGAGCGACTCCGCGGCGTATTCGAGCTGCATGGCGTGCCCCTTGCGGCCCTTGAAATCGATGGTGATCTGGCTGACGAGAAAATTGATGCTGTCGATGCGGCCGAACCCCCAGCTCTTGTGGAAACAAAATGTATCCGGCTGCAAGGCGGCCAGCGCCGCGGCGCCGTGCGAAGTGAGTTTGCCGGATTCGACGGCTTTTTGGATTTCTGCTTCCATAAGGGGTTGGCAGCATACGGGAGCTTCCCGCGCGATGCGAATGAAATCTACCGCGCCTTGACCCGTGACCGGCCCTGCGGCTACGCTCCGGCATCGACGCGGAGCCGCAAAAAACCGGGCAAACTCGCGGTTCCCGCCGGCGTTTTTCCATCGTGCGCGTGCTGGCGACGCTGCTGGCGGTGTACGCGGTCTTCCTGGTGCTCGTGTTCTTTTATGCCGATGTCCTGATTTTCCGGCCGCACCCGAGCTCGTACCAGGACGGGGCGGGGATCACCAAACTCTCCACGGCCGACGGGGTGCAAATTTCGGCAGCGTACCTGCCGAACCCAGAGGCGCGCTATACGGTGCTGTTCAGCCACGGGAATGGCGAGGACCTGGGCGACGACATGCCGTTCCTGGTGGATTATCGGACGCACGGGTTCGCGGTGTTCGCATACGATTACCACGGCTACGGCACGAGCGGCGGCCGGCCCTCCGAACGGAACGCATACGCGGACGTGGACGCGGCGTACGCATTCCTCACCGAAAAGATGGGGATTCCGCCGGGCCGGATCATCAACCACGGGCGTTCGCTCGGGGGCGGCGTGGCGGTGGACCTGGCGGCGCGCCGCGCCTGTGCGGGGCTGATCCTGGAGAGCACCTTTGTCAGCACGTTCCGGGTGCGAACGCCTATCCATCTCGCGCCGTTCGACGAATTTGTCAGCATCGGGAAGATTCCGGCCGTTCATTGCCCGCTGCTCATCATCCACGGCAAGGAAGACGGGATGATCCCGCTCTGGCACGCCGAAGCGATGTTCCAGAAGGCAAACCAGCCAAAGCGATTCTGGTGGGTGGACGGCGCGGGCCACAACGACTGTTGGGACGTAGCGGGCGAGAAATACTGGCAGACAGTCCAGAGCTTCTCGAAGTCGCTGCGGTAGGGGCTACAGTTGCCGCTTGGCCAGGACACGCTTACCGGAGTTTGCGCGGCGCCCGCCTTCGGGCCGCTGTTTGGGAGAGGACCCTAGGTGCGGTCACTTCACCAGAGTCATTTTCGGACTGCGGCGCGGTCTTCTATCCAGTAAGCCAGGGTCATGACCCAGAGCCAGTAGAAAGGGAGCAGCAGCAGGCCGAATCCCGCGGTGTAGGTGGCGACCACCCCGACTCCGAACAGAACGAGGACGGTGCCGGCCATGATAATCCAGCCCGCGAACTTGTGGCCCTTATAGATGTGGCCGAGACCGGGCACCAAGCTGAGCGCGACCGCGATGATGTCCCGCGTGCTGCCGCGCGACTGGTGGATGTGGTAGCCCTCGACCCAATCGCATCGGTCGCAGGCGGTCGCGCCCGCGGGAAGTGAAGTGCCGCAAAGTGGGCAACTGAGGGAGGGGGCTTTCGTTTCGGAAACGATTGCGTCGCTGATTGGCATGGCTAGTCTCCTGGGGGGTAAGACGTTGACTACTCCTAAATCTACCGAACGCCGCGCCGGAATCAAGGACTCTCGCGGGGCCGCGCCGCTTGGCGGCATCACGGAATACCTGGATCGGTACCTGAACATCCGGGGCGTCGCGGACTGGGAGGGCGCGTGCAACGGGTTGCAGATCGAGAACTCCGGCTCTGTGAAGCGGATCGGCGCGGCGGTGGACGGCTCCGAATACACCCTCCGCGCGGCTGCGGAACGTGGGGTGAACCTGCTGCTGGTGCATCACGGCCTGTTCTGGAAAGGCGGCCACCCGTGGACGGGCGCGACCTACCGCAAAATGAAGCTGGCGCTCGAAAATGATCTCGCTCTCTACAGCGCGCATCTGCCGCTCGATCTGCACCCGGTCGTCGGCAATAACGCGCTGCTCTGCGCCGCGCTCGGCCTCAAGAAAAAAACGCCCTTCCTGCGCGGAAAGGGGCAATTCATCGGCTGGCAGGCCCGGTGCGCCCTGTCGCTGGAGGAACTCGCAGCGCGGCTCGCGGGGGCGGTTGGTTCCAAGGTAAAGGTCATTCCCGGCGGGCCGGCCCGCGTTTCACGCGTGGGCGTCGTGACGGGCGGCGCGGGCGGTGAGATTTACGAGGCCGCCGCAGAAGGAGTTGACACCTTCATCACCGGAGAAGGCCCGCATTGGACGTACGGCGCGGCGGAGGAACTCGGCATCAACGTCCTCTACGGCGGCCATTACGCCACCGAGACCCTGGGCGTAAAGGCGCTCGCGGCGCACCTCTCCGAACGCTTCGGGGCTCCGTGGGAGTTTATCGATCACCCCTCGGGCTTATGAGGCGGCTTCTCCCCTTGTCTCTTCGTCTCGCCGGAAGTCCTGAACTTTTGGACGAGCCGAAATTCGCGTTCGAGCAATCGCCCCTTCCAGCGCAGCCAGTGGAGAGTCCGCTTTATCTTTTGAATTTCAGGGTCAGTGATGTCCACCATCAACGTCGCGGGCCATCCCAGGGACGGCCCTTCCCCCTTCCTGCCTTACCCTAGAGAGCATCAGCAATGCCATCGCCGCAGGGGGATTCCCCCGAGGCCGCTCCCGGGCGCCATAAAGGCGGCCGAACCCTCAGCTCTTTTCGCCGCGGACGGCGGTGGCGAACACCGTCTGGAAATGCGGGCTCTGCGCTTCGCGGGCCACGACGGAGACCTCGATCTTCGTGAACCGCGCCTTCTCCAGCATCATGCGCAAGTCAACCTCGCTGAAGCCGAGCCACAGGTCCGCATAGAGCTCCCGCCCCTGCTCGAAGCTATGGCTCAGCAGATCGAGGATCGCGATGCGGCCCCCGGGCTTCAAGGTGTGGTAGGCGGCCTCGATGGCCCGCGCGGGATCGACGGCGTGGTGCAGCGCCTGGCTCAGGATTGCCAGATCGACGGACTTCGGCGCGATGGGCGGTTCCTGCAGGTCCCCGAGCCGGTACTCCAGGTTCTTGATGCCGTGCTTCACCGCCAGCGCGGCCCCGACCTCGACCATTTTCTCCGAGTTGTCCACGGCGATGACTTTGCGGACGTTCTTCGCGATGAGCTGCGCCAGCGTCCCCTCGCCCGCGCCGAGGTCGGCGACCGTGATCTGCGGGAGCAGGGCGAAGAGCATGTGCGCGAGCCCCTGCCAGGTGCGGCCCGGGCTGTAGCTGCGGCCGAGTTTCCCCGCGAGCCGGTCGAAATATTCGCGCGCGGTGTCCTGCCGCTTTTTCAGGACCATGCGCAGCGCGACGCGGTCGTGCGGGGCCTCGGGTATCTCCTTGGCGCTGGCGCGCACGATCTCGCGGAAGGGTTCGCCGGCGCCGCCGGTGATGGGCTGGAGCCCGTAATAGATATTTTTTCCAGCCCGCCGGTCGAGCACGAGTTTTGCTGCTTTGAGCTGCGCCAGATGGCTGGATATGCGGGACTGGCCCATGCCGAGGATCTCCTGGAGTTCGACCACGGAAAGCTCCCCTTGTTCGAGCAGGAGCAGGAGGCGGAGCCGGGTGGGATCGGCCAGCAACCGGAGCGATTTTACTATTGACGCCATTTCAATAATGATATATCACCCTATCATGATACGTCAATATCTCCCTTCACAACTCATCTAGGAACCTATGCCACGCCGATACATCTTCTCCTCCGAATCCGTCACCGAAGGCCACCCCGACAAAGTTTGCGACACGATCAGCGACCGCATCCTGGATGCGTGCCTGGCGCAGGATCCCAAGAGCCGCGTCGCGTGCGAGACGCTCGCGAAGGGCAACCTCGTCGTCATCGCCGGTGAGATCACGACCAACTCGAAGTTCGACTATCTCCACGAGGTGCGCGAGGCGATCCGCGGCATCGGCTATACGAACAGCGACTGCCTCTTCCACGCGGACACGTGCCAGATCATGCACGCCATCAGCCAGCAGTCGCAGGACATCGCGCAGGGCGTGGATGACGCGGCGTTCGAGGGCAAGGACACGGCGGAACAGGGCGCGGGCGACCAGGGGCTGATGTTCGGGTTCGCGGTGAACGAGACGGAGGAGTTGATGCCGGCGCCGATCGAGTTCAGCCACAAGCTCGGCCGCGAGCTGGCCCGGCTGCGGAAGTCGGGCGAGATACCCTGGCTGCGCCCGGACGCGAAGACGCAGGTCTCCATCGAATACGAGGGCTACAAGCCGCTGCGGGTGGATACGGTGGTCATCTCCTCGCAGCATTCGGCGGACGTGAAGCACAAGGAAATCCGCGAGACGATCATCGAGCGCGTCATCAAGAAGATGATCCCCGAGTCGTGGCGCGACGAAAAGACGCGCTACCTGGTGAACCCGACGGGCCGATTCGTCATCGGCGGGCCGGAGGGCGATTCCGGGCTCACGGGCCGCAAGATCATCGTGGACAGCTACGGCGGCATGGGGCGGCACGGAGGCGGGGCGTTCTCGGGCAAGGACCCGAGCAAGGTGGACCGTTCGGCCGCGTATATGGGGCGGTATGTTGCGAAGAATATCGTCGCGGCCGGACTCGCGGACCGGTGCGAAGTGCAGTTCGCGTATGCCATCGGCTTTCCCGACCCCGTCAGCGTCCATGTGGACACGTTCGGCACGGGCAAGATCGACAACGCGAAGATCGACAAGGCCGTGCTGGAAGTCTTCAACTTCAAGCCGGCGGCCATCATCAAACAACTGAACCTTCTCCGCCCGATCTACAGCAAGTCCACGAACTACGGCCATTTCGGCCGCACGGACGACCTCGACGCGCTCACCTGGGAGCGCACTGACAAGGTGGACGCCCTGAAACAGGCGGCCCTCTAACCCCAACCCACGCAGCATCCCTACAAAATAAAATGAGCACCACCCAACTTACCAAGACCGCGGACTATAAGGTTGCGGACATGAGCCTGGCGGAATTCGGCCGCAAGGAGATCGAGATCGCCGAGACCGAGATGCCGGGGTTGATGTCCCTTCGCGAGGAATTCGGGACGCTGAAGCCGCTGGCCGGCGCGCGGATCGCGGGCTGCCTGCACATGACGATCCAGACGGCGGTGTTGATCGAGACGCTGATCGAGCTCGGCGCTTCCGTCCGCTGGTCGAGCTGCAACATCTTCTCGACGCAGGACCACGCGGCTTCGGCCATCGCCGACGCCGGCATCCCCGTGTTCGCGTGGAAAGGCGAGAGCCTCGAGGAATATGACTGGTGCATCGAGCAGACGGTGTTCTGGCCCGACGGCCAGCCGTTGAACATGATCCTCGATGACGGCGGCGACCTCACGGTGCTCGTCCACCAGAAATATCCGCAGTTGCTCAAGGGCATCTACGGCATCTCCGAGGAGACGACGACGGGCGTGCATCGCCTCTACCAGATGGTGGAAAAAGCGATCCTGGGCTGCCCGGCGTTCAACGTGAACGATTCGTGCACGAAGTCGAAGTTCGACAATCTCTACGGCTGCCGCGAGTCGCTCCTGGACGGCCTCAAACGCGCCACGGACGTCATGGTCGCCGGCAAGATCGCCGTCGTCTGCGGCTACGGCGACGTTGGCAAGGGGTGCGCCCAATCCCTCAAAGGCCAGGGCGCCCGCGTCATCATCACCGAGATCGACCCGATCTGCGCGTTGCAGGCGGCAATGGAGGGCTACCAGGTCACTACGCTGGAGGAAGTCGCGCCCGTCGGCGACATCTTCATCACCACGACCGGCTGCCGGGACATCATCCGCCGCGAACACCTCGACGCGATGAAGAACCAGGCCATCGTCGCGAACATCGGCCACTTCGACCTCGAGATCGACGTTGCCAGCGTGTTCGAAGATCCGAAGATGAAGCGCATCAACATCAAGCCCCAGTGCGACCAGGCCGAGTGGCCGGACGGCAAGCGCGTCACGATTCTGGCCGAAGGCCGTCTCATGAACCTCGGCTGCGCGACGGGCCACCCGTCCTTCGTCATGAGCGCGTCGTTCACCAACCAGGTGATGGCTCAGATCGAGCTCTTCACCAACCACGGCAAATACGAGAACAAGGTTTACGTCCTGCCGAAGAAGCTGGATGAAAAAGTCGCGCGCCTCCACCTCGACAAGCTCGGCGTCAAGCTGACTACGTTGAGCAAAGCCCAGGCCGAGTATCTCGGCATCCCGCAGGAAGGGCCGTTCAAGCCGGATCACTACCGCTACTAAGCGCGCCGGGAAACATTCAACGGAAACGGCACGATGGTCGATAAGACTGTCGTGCCGTTCTTCTTTTTATGTATCCATCGAGGGTGCCCGGCCCGCTCCGAGAATCCGTGTAGGGCATGCGCCCCGCTTTACCGGCTGCTTATAAACTTTTGCCAATCCCATTCGGGACAAACCAAACGAGACTTAAAATGACTGAATCATTCAACAACCCACCTACGGCCTCGAAAGCCCCGAGCCACATCGCCTACCACGTTCGCGACAGGAAGGCGGCGAAGCCACCTGGACTCGCATCGGAAGTGCCTGGCAGCACTCTGACCGGAAGGGCTTCAATATCCAGACGGAAACCTTGCCCCTCGACGGACGCGTAAGCCTACTGCCACCCCCGCTCCGTCTGTAAAACCTTCGGATGCAGTTTCATCTCCTCCTCCGTGGGATACCGCCGACCGAACATATAAGGACGAACTACCAAGAAGGAATCTCGGATATGGACATCATCAAAAGCGGCTCACAGCCTTCCAGTAACGGACCTGCAGACTGGTTCACCGGCAGAGTTCGCATTGACTCACCGTTCAAGGGAAGCGATCCCGCGCGTGTCAGCGGCGCAATCGTTACATTTGAACCTGGCGCCCGGACGGCGTGGCACACGCATCCGCTGGGACAAACGCTGATCGTTACTGCGGGGTGCGGCCGAGTCCAACGCGAAGGCGGTCAGATTGAGGAGATTCATCCTGGCGACATTGTTTGGTTTCCGCCCGGCGAGAGACATTGGCATGGCGCAGCACCGACCACGGCCATGACGCACATCGCCATTGCGGAGGTGCTCGACGGCAAGGTGGTGGAGTGGATGGAGAAAGTTACAGATGAAGAATATCTGGCGGAGGCGCAGGAATAGTAAAACCGCTTTCATTTAAACAAGGAGAAACTCTGGACAACAGCAAGCAAGAGTCCGATGTCATCGTCGTCATTGGCGCTGGCTCCATCGGGCAGGCGATTGCACGGCGAGTAAGCGCTGGCAAGCCTCGGCGCTCCCCAAAATAAATCCGGTAGCCCGGGGAAAGACTGTCGTGCCGTTCTTTTTTATGTATCCATCGAGTGTGCCCGGCCAACCTCCCCTCAAGCTATTCGACCGGAAGCGCCTGGTAATGATCTCGGCTTGCTGCATCGGCGCTCTGGCTTTCCAGGCTTGGCGGCAATATCACGAAAAAGGATTTCTTAGCGGCGCCGAAATCTTCGCTTTGGTAACTACGCTGGTGATGTTCGCCATCATCGTGACTGTTATGAAGTGGTGGGCCGACAAACCTTGAATCGTCGATGAACCTGGAAGGCATCATCCCCACGCTCGGCGGGGTTTACTGCACCGCTCTCGGCTTCCGCTGGATAGCGGCCGGCAAAAACCCGGAGCGCAACGAACTATGGCTGAAAAAATTCGGCACGCTGTCGAAAATTCTAGGCCCGTTCCTGATTCTCTTCGGAATAGCGCAGTTTCTGGGACTCCTCTAATCGCGGCAGGTTGAGCCAGGCGGCGTCGGCGGCATATTTGGATCATGAGCCGCCGCCCAAAAAGCGAAAAAAAGCTGTTGTTCGTATGCAGCCGAAACCGTATCCGGAGCCTCACCGCCGAGAAGATGGGCGTCTCACGTCTCCAGGTTCGCCCGGAAGCCGCCCGCGAAAAGCGGATTGTCGTCCTGCACATCCCGACGAATATGAGTTCATGAGCGCCGAGCTCGTCCACGAGCTTCGCGCGAAATTGGAGCCGTATCTCACTGTTGAACCACAGAGCCTTTAGACCGTGAACTACACCCATCTAAAGTCCCTGGAACACGCCCTGTTCGGCATCTTCCTCTCGGAGTTCATCAACTACGCGGTGGCGGCGGGCGCGCTCTGGCTTTTCTTCTATGTGGCGCTGCGGGGACGGTGGTTCCATCGGAAGATCATCGCGAAGTATCCGCGCTCGCGCGACGTGTGGCGGGAGATCGGGCTGTCGGCGAGCACAAGCGTTATCTATGGCGTGGTGGGGCTGCTCACGATAGCGGCTATCCGGCTTCATTGGACGCATATGTATTACCGCATCGGCAAATACGGCGCCGCCTGGTTCTGGACGAGCATCGTGCTGACCATCTTCCTGCACGATGCGTATTTCTACTGGACGCATCGGCTCATGCATCACCCGCGGCTCTTCCCGATGATGCACAAGGCGCACCACCGCTCTGTCAACCCGACCCCATGGGCTGCCTATGCGTTCGACCCGCTGGAGGCGTTCGTGCAGGCGGGCATCTTCCCGCTCGTGGTGTTCTTGTATCCGATCCATCCCGGGGCGTTCTCGCTCTTCATGCTGTGGCAGATCGCGTTCAACGTCGTCGGGCATTCGGGTTACGAGATGTATCCCCGTGGGTTCATGCGGAGCGGGCTCAGGATGTTCCTGAACACGACGACCAATCACACGATGCACCACCAATATTTCCGGGGGAACTACGGGCTCTACTTCAATTTTTGGGATCGGCTCATGGGAACGAACCACGCGGATTACGAGGCCCGGTTCACGGAAGTGACTGCGCGGGAGCGAGGCGTCCTGGCAGAGACGCCGATAACCGGGATTTTGACCACGGATGGCACGGATTTACACGGATGAAGCAAGGAAGACAGGCTAGGTCTAACCCACTCCTGTCACCTCGATTGGACGTGAGGGATGGATGGATATTTAGGCTGAACCTCTTCGCCTCATCCGTGTAAATCCGTGCCATCCGTGGTAACTCCACTTCCGCGCCAGGAACCCGTTTCTACCTCCCGAGCGTGTGCAGCGCTTCCTGGGAGGCGGTGTCCTTCGGGTTGAGCCGCACGGCCACGGTGTAGTCGGCGATGGCCCCGTCCAGGTCGCCGCGCGCGCGCCGGACGTTGCCCCGGTAGTGATACACGGCGGCGTTCTTCGGGTTCAGCTCGATGGACTTGTTATAGTCGTCCAGCGTGCCGACAAGGTCGCGCTTGGCCGCCTTGGCGTTGCCGCGGAAGAAATAGGCGTTGGCGCTCTGCGGGGTGAGCTCGATGAGCCGGTCGAGGTCGGCGATCGCCCCATCCAGGTTGCCCTGCGCGGCCTTCGCATTGCCGCGATAGAAATAGGCGTCGGCCAGTTTCGGGTCGATGTCGATGGCGCGGCTGTAATCGGTGATGGCGCCATCCAGATCCTGCTTCGCCGCACGGGCCGCCCCGCGAAAAAAACAGGCGGTGGCGCTCTTCGGGTTGATCTCGATAAGGCGGTTGAAATCGGTGATGGCGCCGTCCAGGTCGCCCTTGGCCGCCTTCACATTGCCGCGGCTGAGGCGCGCTTCGCTGTAGTCGGGGTTCAGCAGGATGGCGTTGTTAAAATCGGACAACGCGGCGTCGAGGTCGCCCCGCGCGTCCTTCACGAGGCCGCGGTGGTAGAAGAACTGCGGGTTCTTCGGGTTCAGCTCGATGGCGCGGTCGTAATCGGCAATGCCCTTTTCGAACTGGCCCTTGTCGCACTCGGCGCTGCCGCGGTTGTTATACGCCTTGGCGTATTTCGGGTCGATGGCCAGCGCACGGTCGTAATCGGCTATCGCTCCGTCCAGGTCCTTGCCCGCCGATTTCGCGCTGCCGCGGTTGTTCAGGGCGCGCGAGTCCTTCGGGTTGAGCTGCAGCGCGTGGTCGAAGTCGGCGATGGCCCCGGGCAGATCGCTCTTCGCGCATTCGACGATGGCGCGGTTGTTATAATAGGAGGCGGCGTCCTTCGGGTTCAGTTTGAGGGCGAGGTCGTAGTCGGCCAGCGCCTTGTCGAACTCGCCCTTGTCGCGCTCCACGTTCCCGCGGTTGTTATACGTCTTGGCGTCCTTCGGGTCGAGCTGCAGCGCCCGGTCGTAATCCTTGACCGCGCCCTCCGCGTTCCCCTGGAATTGCTCGGTCACGCCGCGGTCGCCGTATGCCGCCTGGAACGCCGGGTTCAGGGCGATGGCGCGGCTGTAATCGGCCAGGGCGGGGACGGGGTCGTTCAGCGCCTGCTCGACGTTGCCGCGATTCTTGAAGGCCTCGGCATAGTCGGGCTTCAACGCGATGGCGTGGGTGAAATCGGCCTTTGCGCTCTCCAGGCTGTTCTTGCCGAGCTCGGCGCTCCCGCGATTGTTATAAGCCAGGGCGTTCTTCGGGTCGATCTGCAAGGCGTGGTTGTAATCGACGAGCGCGCCCGCGAGGTCGCCCCTGTCCTCCATGGCGCGCCCGCTCGCGTTATAGTCCGCCGCCGTCCTCGACCGCGGCTCGGAGGAAGCGTTCCCGCCCGCGGAGGAGGCGCCGGACGCGCCGCCCGCTTTCCACCTCCACAAAGCGTGGATGCCGAGGTACGCGAGGAAACAGAGGAGCAGAAGGGCGGCCGCGAGACCGGACACCAGGGCGATCTTGAGCAGCGGCTTGCGCGAAGGGGCCGCGGGTTCCGGCTCGGGTTCCTCGTCCTCGGGTGTGAGGGCCTTGACGGCTTCGAGCAGGGCCGCGGAATCGACCGGTTTGGCGAGCAGCACATGGCCTTCGGTGCGCTCGGCGTAGTCGCTGAGGTCGTAGGCGGAGAGGAAGATGGTCTTCAACCCGGGGAAACGTTCCCGGAGGGATTCGCTCAGGCTGAAGCCGTCGATGGGCTGCATGACGACTTCGGTGATGAGAAGATCCAGCCGGCCGATGCGTTCGGTGGCGGCGATAGCCCCTTCGCCGCGCGCGGTGCGGACGGCGTGCGGCGTCCCGGAGACGATCTCGGCCTGGAGCGCGTGCAGGGGCTCGTCGTCCACGAGGAGGATGTTCATTTCGACACCCTTTCCCGGTAGAGTTTCGAGGCTGCGGCGCGGTCCATGGGCGACCAATGTCGTTGAAACCGCACCGACTGGCAACCGCCTGGATTATCGGGCAAGCACCGGGCTACGCGCCCAGGTTGAAGGCGTCCTCGACGATCAACTTTTGCTCCCGCTTGTGGACGGCGAGGGAGCCGACGGCGGGGCTGGAACTGGCGTTGCGGCCCGCATACAGGACGACGGGCGCGAACAGGCTGTTCAAGGTCGGGACGATATGCGACCACGCGCCCATGTTCTGGGATTCCTCCTGGCACCAGACGAATTTCTTCGCGTTCGCGTAGGGCGCGACGGCGGCGACGAGGGCCGGCGTGTTCAGCGGGTAGAGCTGTTCGATGCGAATGATCGCGGCATCCTTGCGCCCCGTGGATGCGAGGTAGGCCGCGAGGTCGTAGTAAACCTTGCCGGAGCAGAAGATAACCCGATCCACAGCCGCCTTATCCTCGGGGGCGATGCCGGGAAGGATCTCCGAGAAGGAGCCCGCGGTGAAGTCGGCTTCGAACGAGACGGCGTTCTCGCTGCGAAGCAGGCTCTTGGGCGTGGCGATGATGAGCGGCTTGCGGAACGGCCGCTTCATCTGGCGCCGGAGCAGGTGGAAATATTGGGCGGGCGTGGTGGGATTGCAGACCTGGATGTTGTCCTCCGCGCAGAGCTGGAGGAACCGCTCGATGCGGGCGCTGGAGTGTTCCGGCCCCTGGCCTTCGTAGCCGTGCGGGAGCAGGAGGACGATGCCGCTGGGCCGCTGCCACTTGGACTCGGACGAGACGATGAACTGGTCGATGATGACTTGGGCGCCGTTCACAAAGTCGCCAAACTGCGCCTCCCATATGCAGAGCATCTCGGGGTACGCGAGGGAATAGCCGTAGTCGAACCCGAGGACGGCGGCTTCGGAGAGAAGGCTGTTATAGACGCAGAACCGGGCCTGGTCGGGGGTGAGATGCTTCAGGGGGCAGTACCGCTTTTGGTTCTCGGCGTCGAACAGCACCGAGTGCCGCTGGCTGAACGTTCCGCGCCTGCTGTCCTGGCCCGAAAGCCGGACGGGCGTCTTCTCCAACAGGAGCGAGCCGAACGCGAGGGCCTCGGCGTAAGCCCAGTCGAACGGGCCGCCGGCCTTGTGCACCTGGAGGCGGCGGTCGATCAACATCCGCTTCACCTTGGGCTGGACGTGGAAATCCTCCGGGACGGTGGTCAACCCCTGCACGACGCGGCCGAGCAGGTCGGCGGAGATGGTGGTATCCACCTTGTCGTGCGAATAGGGCGGCTGGAAGATGGCGGTGGACTCGCGGAACCTGTTCTCGGTCTTCGCGTCGAGCTCGTCCCGTTTCACATGGCTCAACGCGGCCTCGAGCCGGGCGTCGAACTCCTTGTCGAGCGCCTCGGCGTCCTTGTCGGTGAGGACGCCGGACTCGACGAGGCGTTTGCGGAAAAGGGTCGCGACCGAAGGGTGCGTGCCGATCTCGGCGTAGAGCGAGGGCTGGGTGAAGACCGGCTCGTCCCCCTCGTTGTGGCCGAGACGCCGGTAGCAATACATGTCGATGACGACGTCGCCCCGGAACTGCTGGCGGTACTCGAACGCGAGCCGGGTGACGAACGCGACGGCGATGGGGTCATCCCCATTCACATGGAAGATGGGGGCCTCGATCATCTTCGCGACATCGGTCGCGTACCGCGAGGAACGGGCGTCGGCGGGAAGGGTGGTAAAGCCGATCTGGTTATTGATGATGACGTGGATGGTGCCGCCGGTCTTGTAGCCCGGTAGCTGGGAGAGGTTCAACACCTCCGCGACCATCCCCTGCCCGGCAAAAGCCGCATCGCCATGGAGGAGGAGCGGGATCACCTTGCGGCGCTCTTCCGAGTCGTTCCGGACGCGCTGGCGCGCCCTGGCGACGCCCTCGACGACGGCGTCGCACGCCTCCAGGTGGCTCGGGTTCGCGGAAAGGCGTATCTCGATCTCCTCGCCGGTGCTGATCTTTCGCATGCTGGCGTAGCCGAGGTGATATTTCACGTCGCCATCGCCGCAGACGAGGTCGGGAATGAAGTTCTCGGAAAACTCGGCGAAGATGACTTCGAGGGATTTTTGCAGGAAATTCGCGAGGACATTCAGCCTGCCGCGGTGGGCCATGCCCATGTCGATCTCCTCGACGCCGAGGGCGGGGCAGGCCTGCAGCAGGGTGTTCAGGATGACCATGAGCGACTCCGCGCCTTCGAGGCCGAACCGCTTCTGGCCGACATATTTCGTGTGCAGGAAATGCTCGAATCCCTCTGCTTTCATCAACTCGCGCAGCATCTCGCGCTGTTCGTCGAAGTTGACCTCGCTGTCCGCGGGGCGCGTCTCGAGACGCTGGATGATCCAGTTGCGCACCCGGCTGTTCTGGATGTGCATGAATTCGGTGCCGATGCAGCCCGCGTAGATGGTGTTGAGGGAATCGATCATCTGGCCCAGCTTCATCCGGCGGCCATCGAGGTAGAACCGGGTGGAGGCGGGCCGGGAGAGGTCACCTTCGGAAAAGCCGAGCTCGGCGAGGCTTAAGAGGGGTTGCTCGGGGCGTCGTTTGGCGAGCGGATCGAGCGTGGCCTGGGTGTGGCCGAGGGTGCGGTAGGCGTAAACGAGGCCATCAACGCGGGTCTGCCAGGAGACATCGGCATCCTCGGCGACGCTCGCGCGGTCCGGGCCGTCCGCGCCGTTTTTGCCGTGGGACGCGCCGTTCAGGTCGACCTGGACAGACCCGAGCTCGAAACCTTCAAAAAAGGCCGACCACGTGGCGTCCACGGAAGCGGGGTCGCTTCGCCAGCGTGCGTAGTTTTCATCCAGAAGATCGGCGTTGAGGCCGTTGACCAGGGCTGTGCTCATAAGGACGTTGGAATCGAGGGTGCGTCGAAACCTAATAGAGAATGCCCCTTCGTTCAAGCAGGAGGCGCGCCAGTGGAGCGCTTAGGGGAGCGGGGTTCCGCCTCGGGTTTACGCTGAGGCGCGCCGCCGGCGGGGACTTTTTGGCCACGGATTCCAGGGATTTGCACGGATTTGCACGGATGAAGCAAAGAGGGGAGGCCCTGAGACTTCTTGTGCGCGGGAGACATGCAGCGCGCCGCCCCTGCTTTCTGCATCCGTGTAAATCCGTGCCATCCGTGGCCGAATCCTTTCCTCAACCCCTCCGATGAGACGAAAGAGCCGATAAAAATGCTTCTCAAATCTCGGCCCGCCCGCTCTTTTCGGGGGATGAGGTTCCTGGCTCCGGCGAAGATAAATCTGTCCCTACGGGTGCTTGGCAAGCGGCCGGATGGTTTCCACGAAATCCAGAGCCTCATGACGCCGCTCTCCCTGGCGGACGAAATCGACATCGAACGGCAGGACTCGGGCGGGATCGCGTTTACCTGCGACGACCCGCTGCTGCCCACCGGGGAGGCGAACCTTGCCTACCGGGCGGCGAAGCTCTTTTGCGAACGCGGAGGCTTCGCCCCGGACCTCTCTGTGGCTCTGAAAAAGAAGGTGCCTCACGGGGCCGGCCTGGGCGGCGGCAGCAGCGACGCTGCGGCGGTGTTGCTGGGCCTGAACAAGATGTTCGAGGCGGGGCTCACCCGCGAGGCCCTTGCGGCCCTGGCTGCGGAGCTGGGGTCGGACGTGCCGTTCTTCATTTGGGAGTCGGCGGCGCTCTGCCGAGGACGCGGCGAGACGGTCTCGCCAGTGGCGCTGGAAGAAGGGCCGCCCCTCGTCCTGCTGAAACCGCCTTTCGGCGTGCCGACCCCCTGGGCGTATTCGCGGTGGCGGGATGCGAAGGAGATCCCCGGCATCCCCTACGCCGCGCAAGTCTTTCCCTGGGGAGAGCTCGTCAATGACCTGGAGCGGCCCGTGTTTGAGAAATACATCTTCCTGGCTTTCCTGAAACGCTGGCTCCTCGCACAGCCGGAGACCGCCGGGGCGCTCATGTCCGGCTCGGGCTCGACAGTTTTCGCGCTCGCGCGGGACGAACCGGGCGCGGCCGCGCTGGAAAGGCGGGCCGGGGCCGAGTTCGAAGGCCTCTGGACCTGCGTGTGCAAAATGGGCCGTCCCTAACCCTGGCGCAGGGAAGACGCGGGAAAGGCCGGGTGCGTGACGATCCTCTGAATGGCGGCGCGGAGGAGCGTCTTGCCCGGCTCGATGCGGTGCCAGGGAGAGGCCCCGGAGGGATGCGGCAGCGGGATGACATCGAACCGGCGCCCGTACAGAGTCACCGGAAAGCTGCGGCCGATGATTTCCGACAGCTTCTCGAACGGCAGGAAGCGCGCGATGGCCAGGCGGCCCACGGGGAGGACGAGGGCGGGCTGGAGAATCTCGATCTCCCGCCGGAGCCAGCCCGAGCAGTTTTCGATCTCCTCCCGGTCGGGGACGCGATCCCCGCCCGCGGGAGTCTTCCCAGGGAAACAGCGGCACACCGCGGCCATGTAGATGGAAGTGCGGAACGCGGCCTCGGTCATGCCCGCGGCCTGCTCGAACCAGCCAAACAGAGTCCGCCCGGCCGTCCACGCAAACGGGCGGCCAACGACGGGCTCGCGGCTGCCGGGCGCCTGGCCGACGAGGAGGACTTTGCTGAGGATCGCGCCCCCGGAGACCGGCGGGCGATGCATGCGCGGGCAGAGGACGCACGCGCGAAGCTGGGCGACGTGTTCGCGCAGGAGCAGGGTGCGCCGCGCCCTTGCCGGGGCGGTCATGGGCCGAGCAGCGTGCCGGTGGCGATGGGGTGGCCGAGGAGGAAATCCCGCGCACCCATCTTTTTCCGGCCTTCGAGCTGGATTTCCCGGAGCAGCAGGCCGCCTTCGCCGGCGGCTACGAGGATGCCGTGCTTGTCCGCCCGGAGGACTTCGCCCGGTTTGCCCGAGCTCTTGCGGCTGTGGATGGCGCTGAAGATTTTCAACTTGGCAGGCCCTTCCTTCGCCGGTAGGAATGTGTGGGCGGCCGGCCAGGGGTTCATGGCGCGGATCTTCCTTTCGATGACGATCTGCGAAGCGCTCCAGTCGATGCGCCCATCCTCGCGGCCCAGTTTGGGCGAGTAGGTGGCAAGGGCGGAATCCTGCGGGGTGCGCGGGGCGCGCCCGAGCTTGAGAAGGGAGAGGGCTTCGGTGAGCGCCTCGGGCGCGACCTCTGCCAGCCGGTCGTGCAGCGTGCCGGCGGTATCGCGCCGGCGGATGGGAATCTCCCGCCGCAGCAGGATGTCGCCGGTATCGAGCCCCTCATCCACATACATGACGGTGATGCCCGTGCGGGCGTCGCCCGCTTCGATGGCGGCGTGGATGGGCGCTGCGCCGCGATGGCGCGGGAGCAGGGAGGCGTGGAGATTCAGGAACGCTAGCGGGGCGATGCGGAGGAGTTCGCCCGGGAATATCTGCCCGTAGGCCATGACGACCACGACATCCGGCCGCAGGAAACGGGCCTGCTCGATGGCGGCGGCGTCGCGGATGCGTTTCGGCTGGAAGATGGCGGCGTGGCCGAGCAGCGCGGCCTCCTTGATGGGGGAAGCCAGGAGCGCCTGCGAACGGCCCGCGGGTTTGTCCGGCTGGGTGATGACGCCGACCACCGAATGCGAGGAGCCAAGCAGCATCCGCAACACCGGGACGCCGATCGCTCCGGTGCCGATAAAGAGGACCCGCATGGAGCGCCTAGGGAAGAAAGAGGCCGGAACGGCGGGCGGTCGCAGCCTGGGTGGCTTGCGCGCGCCGGGCCGCGGCGGCCTGGTCCAGCAGCCTGTCGCCTGCGGTGATCTCCTTCTTTCCGAGGGAAGAGGCGCAGCCGGTGCACAGGTAGTCGAATATCTCCTTGTCGGGCAGGATGAGCAGGAGGCGTTCGCGCACGGGCATGGCAGCCTTGCACTTGTTGCAATAGAGGGAGGAGGCCCGGAGGTTTTCGAATTGGCGTGCGCTCATAGGCGGATGATGTTTTCGGACAGCACGGTCGGTCGGATACTTTAGCTTTCGGGAAAGAAAAATCCAGAGGGGAAAGTGGGCCGGGATTTATCGTTCAAAGGGAGCGTGGGGGCGCTTCCAGGATTTTTTTTTGGCCCTACAGTTGCGCACTGGGGGCTTGAGCGCGCCAGCCGGGTTCCGCTTCCAGCACGGCTTCCTGGACGGTTTCCAGGCTCAGGTTGTCCAGGGCGGCGGCCGGCGCCCGCAGGACCCGCACGCCCGGGTTTGCCGGAGCCCAGATGTCGGGATCGGTCGGGCCGAAGAGGAGGATGCAGCGGGCTTGCGCCGCGGCCGCGAGGTGGGAGATGCCGCTGTCGTGCCCGATGAAGAGGTCGCAGCGTGCGAGGACGGCGGCGAGCGCGCTGAGCGGGAGATCGCTGGCGACCCGGATGGACGGGTGCGCCTCCGTCAAGGCCGCGAGCCGCTGACGGTCCGCCTCGCCTCCGACGAGGAGCAGGTAGGGCGCGGGCTCGAGGGCGGCAAGCCACCGTGTGAGGGCGAGCCACCTCTCCACCGGCCAGTTCTTGCGTTCGCCTCCGCTGCCGGGATGGAGGGCGACCAGCGGCGCACCCCTGCCTCCGACGCCGCCGACGAAACGGGCGGCAAACTCCCGGTCCTCCGGAGCGGGATAAAGGATGGCGGCGGGGTTCTCCAGGTAAAGGGCCAGCGCCTGCAGGGGCCGCGCGAGTTGATACGCGGCGTGCTGGGAGTCGTCGATCTTCGGCGAGCCGGCGATGAGGTGCTTGACGCCGCAACGCCGGAGGTTGTTCTCGAAGATGCGGTCGGGGTCGAACAGGTAGCTTACGACCTGGCCGAAGCCGCCGAAGAACGCGATGAGGTCGGGCGCGAGTTTCCCGTTTGGGATGAAGAAGGGAGCGAGCGCGCCGTACTCTATCGAACGCGAATCGTCCGCGTAAAAGCGGCCGTGGGCGATGGCGACGATGTGTTTATAGCCGAGGATTTCAAGCCGGGCCCGCGGGAAATTCTCGCGCAGAAGCCGTATGGCCGGAAGCGTGAGGATGAAGTCCCCGATGGCGCCGCCACGGATGACGAGGATGCGTGGAGACATGGTCTCCGGAAAGTTCGACGGTCAGTAACCGCCCGGATTGCTATTGATGCCCGGCATGCCGCTGCCGCTCTCCCACTTCTCGGGGTGATCCCAAGGGATGGTGCTCACGTTGTCGCCTTTGTTGCGGTTCTCGACGTTGTCGCCGGAAGCGCACGAGGAAAGGAGGGCGCCCCACGCGGCGAGCAGCAATAGCTTTCTGACCCTTTCGCCCATGGGAGGAGCAGCCGGTTATTGGGCGCTGTAGATGACCCTGTCGCCCGGCTCGACCCGCATGCCCTGCGGCACGGTGGAGGAAACGATGTCCGCGACAGAGGTGGCGGGTTCGACGGAGGTGACCCGCAGCTTGGCGACCAGCGTGGGGCCGCGCTTGACGATGAGGGGCAGGTTCATCGTGACGCCCTGGCGGTCGCCGAGGGAGACGATGACGAAATTCCAGCTCGGCTGGACGGCGAGCACTTCGCCCGAGAGAGCGCGCGCGGAAGCCTCCTTGGAGAGGCCGATGCGGGCCTTCTGGAAATCATCCACCTTCCCTTTAAGGTCGGAGTTCTCCTCCTTTAGCTTGCGCTGGACCTCCTGGTCCTCCTTTAGCTTGATGGACAGTTCGGCGAGTTTCTGCGCGTCCGCCGCGGCGGTGGGCGAGACGGCCGAACCGGTGCCGCTGGTCGAGGCCGTGGCGAGCTTCTTGGTGAGGTCGTCGATCTGCTGCTGTTTGGCGGTGATCTGCGTGTTCAGGTCGTCCTGTGCCTTCTTGTCCGCGTCGATGGTCGCCTGGGCGGCGGCGGCGGTCTGGGTGCTGGTCTGCACCTGCTGGCTGAGGGAGGCGGTCTCGGCCTTGGCAGTCTTGACGTTGCTCTGGGCCTTCGAAAGCTGCTGGCTGGTGGCGGCCAGCGACGCGTTGGTCGTCTGGAGACTGGCCTTGACGTTGGCGATCTTCGTCTTGGTCAGAAAGCCGAGAACGGCGGAAAGCAGCATGAACAGAATTGCCAGACCGAGAAAAATTTTTGCCATTTGAGGAGTTAAATTAAGTTATCCAGGGGGTGGTAAGATCAATCGAAATCACCGCTTTCCGCAAGGTTTCTTTATCAACCGCATTCGGCGGATGCAAGAATGTTTTACAAAGGGGGCTGCGAAAAACGCGGGGCTGATTTCTCTCCCGACGATCCACGGCTCCAATTTATATTGTTCGCACGCCGATTTCAAGCATACTTGAGGCTCCGTCAGGGGCTATGGATTGCGGGCAGGCGAACCCCGCCAGGGCAGGAATGCAGCAACGGCAGCCTGACCTTCCTTGCCGTAGTTCTCTGGCGGCTTTTTCTTTTTCGTGCTGCGCAGATCGTCCGACCGGCAGTTTGCCAAGGTTTCCACCCTTTTTCCCGCCTCCACGTTGCCTTGAGGGCCACACCGCTTTCAGACCCCTATCCAAAAAGGATGACAGGCCGCCCGTTGGCGGGTATGGTGTAAAAATGGCTGATCCCAACCCACTCGCACATGAGGTGTCCCCTGAGGTGCCCGATCTTGAGATCAAGAGCATCCTGCTCCTCGATGATGACACGGACCTGGCCGATACCCTCAAGTCGCTCCTCGAGACCCACAACTATATCGTCACCACCGCCAAGAACGGCGTGGAAGGCCTGCGCGAGGTGATGGCGCTCGATTTCGACATCATCATGTGCGACATGCTCATGCCCGCCATGCCCGGCGATATGTTTTACCTGGCGGTGGAGCGCACCAAGCCGCACCTCTGCCGGCGTTTCATCTTCCTCACCGGCCACCGGGATAACCCGAAGGTCAGCGCCTTCCTCCAGAACACGAATGCGGCCATCCTCTACAAGCCGGTGACGGACGAGGAACTGATCCACACCATCGGCATGGTGCTGAAGAAGGATCGGGAACGCGCGGGCGACGACGCGGGCGAGTAGTCCTGGTCTTGGAGACCCGGCAGCGCCGGAACTTCAGGGCGACGCCGGCATCCCAACGCGGCCGCCGCGCGGGAATCAGATCGCGTTCTTCTTCTGCCGCGCCACGAAGAAGTAGATGATCGCTCCCAGGACGTGCGCGAAGAGCACGATGAGAATCCAGACGATTTTCTCGGTGCCTTGCAGGCGCGGGTTCGTCGCGCAATCCACCAGCATCCATATCCAGAAGATCGAAGTCAGCAGAAGGATGATCATGATGAAGAGGAGAAGCACGATGCCTGCGGGGACCATGCGACAGATTTTCTAAACTGCGGGCCGCGCGGATGCAAGCGTCAAATGCGCGCCATTCCGCAGCTTGCGATGCCCACCGAGAGGGCGTTTTGCCGGTTGCAAATCCCCTGGGGCGCACCCAGAATGGCGCATGCTTACCAGCCAGAAGATCGTCGATGCGATGAACGCACAGATCGGCAACGAGTTCAGCGCGATGCTCCAGTATGTCGCCATCGCGGCATATTTCGAGGCGGAGACCCTGCCGGAGCTCTGCTCCCACTTCTACAAACAGGCGGAGGAGGAGAAGGAGCATGCCCACCGGTTCGTGAAATACGTCGTGGATACCGGGGGCGCGTTGAGCATCCCGGCCATCCCCGCGCCGAGGGTGCATTTCGAGCGCACCGAAGAAGCGGTGCAGCTGTCGCTGGAGCAGGAAAAGAAGGTCACCGGCCAGATCAACGCCATCGTCGAGATCGCCAAGGACGAGCGCGACTACACCACCGACAATTTCCTGCAATGGTTCGTGAAGGAACAGCTCGAGGAGATGACCTCGATGGGCGATCTCCTTCACATCGTCCGCCGCGCCGGCGAGGACAATCTCCTCCGGGTCGAGGATTACCTCGCGCGCAAGGCGGGAACCTCCAGTGGATTCCCTTCCGAAGACGCGAGTTGAGGGTTCGTCCTCGGGGTGAACATCCACACGGAGAGTAATCCTACCTCGAACTGGGCGTTGATCCGGCGCCTGCTCGCCTTGAGCTGGCGGTACCGCGGCGGCTGCCTCAAGGTCCTCGCCCTCCAGGCCGCCATCCTCTCCTTCGGCCTCTTCGGCATCGGCTTCACCGGCATCGGCGTCGATGAAATCCAGTATTTCGTCCATGCCGCCCCGCATCCGCCGCGGCTGCCTTTCCACCTCGCGTTTCCGGCCGCCTGGCCGCCGATGAAGATCCTCGCCGCCATCGCGTGCGCCGTGCTCGGGCTCGCGATCCTGCGCGCCGTGCTCGACTTCGCATACCGGGTCGAGCTCAACGACCTCGTGCAGACGCGCATCGTCGTCCAGCTCCGCTCCGATGTGTACGACAAGCTGAGCCGGCTTAGCTTCCGCTTCTTCGACGCGAACGCGAGCAGCTCCCTCATCAACCGTTGCACGGGCGACGTCCAGCTCGTGCGGCTCTTCATCGAGAATGTCGTCATCCAGACCCTCATCCTCATCATCTCGCTGGCGGCCTTCCTCTTCTACATGCTCAGCCTGCACCCGGCGCTCACCTTCGCCTGCCTCGCCACCACTCCGCTCCTGCTCCTGCGCAGCCTCGCCTTTTCCTCCCGGGTCGCCCCCGCGTACATCCGGAACAAATCGCTCGTGGACGGCATGATCCAGCGGCTCGCGGAGAGCATCCGAGGCATCCAGGTCATCAAGGCCTTCTCCCAGGAGCCCGCGGAGATGGAGAGATTCCGCGCCGCGAACCGGGGCGTTGTCGAGCAGAAGCTCCACATCTTCCGCGAGATCAGCGCGTTCACCGCCACCACCGTCTTCCTGAGCAATGCGAACCTCGTCATACTGCTCGGGTACGGCGGCTGCCTCGTCATCCAGGGGCAGTTCCCGCTCGGCACCGGCATGATCGCCTTTGCGGGCATCCTGCAACAATTCTCCGGCCAGGTTGGCAACATCTCGAACATCGCCAACAGCATGCAGGAGAGCCTCACGGGCGCCCGCCGCGTCTTTGAAGTCCTCGACGCCCCGCTGGAAATCCAGACCCGGCCCGACCCGGTCCGGCTCGCCCGCGCGAAGGGGGAGATTCGCTTCGAGCACGCATGGTTCGACCACGGGCGCGAGCCGGTGCTGCGCGACATCGACTTCACCGTCCGGCCCGGCCAATGCGTCGCCATCGTCGGCGCCACCGGCTCCGGCAAGAGCGCGCTCATGAGCCTCATCCCGCGTTTCTACGATCCCACGGCGGGCAGGGTGCTGATGGACGGGGTTGACCTGCGCGAGCTCGACCTGAACGACCTCCGCAAGAACGTCGGCCTCGTCTTCCAGGAGAGCTTCCTGTTCAGCACCACCATCGCCGCGAACATCGCGTTCGGCCACCCCGAGGCCACGCGCGAGCAAGTCCGGCGCGCCGCTGGCATCGCCGCCGCCGCGGAGTTCATCGAGCGCCTGCCGGACGGGTACGACACCGTGCTCGGCCACAGCGGCATCGGCCTCTCCGGCGGCCAGCGCCAGCGGCTCGCGCTCGCGCGGGCCATCCTGCTCGACCCCGCGCTGCTCCTGCTGGACGACCCCACGGCCTCCATCGATCCCGGCACCGAGCACGAGATCATAGCCGCCATGGATTCCGCCATGGCCGCGCGCACCACGTTCATCGTGGCCCACCGGCTCCGGATGCTGCGCCGCGCGGAGACCATCATCGTCCTCGACGGCGGCCGCGTCAGCCAGATCGGCAGCCACGAGGACCTCATGCGCAACCCCGGCTACTACGAGCGGGCCGCCCGCCTCCAGGAAGATGAAGAAAAACGCTAACTTCGTCCTCGCAGCACCTCCCCGCGAGGAGGACGAGAACGCCAACTTCGGGCCGCTCGGCTTCTTCCGGCTGCTCCGGCGCATGCTCTCCTATACGCAGCCGCACGCCACGAAACGGAACTGGCTCATCACCCTCGTGGTCATCCGCTCCATCCAGCTCCCGCTCCTCGCCTGGGGGCTCGGCGCCACCATCAACGGCCCCATCCTCCACCGCGACCTGCGCGGGACGCTCTGGGCCGCCGCCGGGTTCGGCGCGTTCGCGGCGTTCACCCAGGGGTGCTTCTATTTCCGCATCCGGCTCGCGCTCGAGATGGGCGAAGCCGTCATCTTCGACCTGCGCAACGAGGTCTTCGCCCACCTCTTGCGAATGACCGCCCGCTTCTACGACAAGGTGAAGCCGGGCCGCATCATCGGCCGCATGACGTCGGACATCGAGTCGATCCGGGCCGGTGTGCAGGACGTGGTCTTCGTCAGCGCCGTGCAGGCCGGGCAGATGGTCGTCAGCGGCCTCCTCATGCTCTGGTATAACTGGGTGCTCTTCCTCGTCGTCCTGGCCATCGCTCCCGTCATCTGGTCGCTGAACCGCTATTTCCGCGCGCGGCTTGCGCTCACGCAACGCCAGGCCCAGGAGAGCTTCAGCCGCATCATCTCCACCGTCGCCGAGTCCGTGGAGGGCATCCGCGTCACCCAGGGGTTCGCCCGGCAGGAGGTGAACGCCAGTATGTTCCGCGACCTCGCGCACGACCATTCGCGCTACGTCATGGGCAACGCGCGGACCTCCGCCGTCTTCCTGCCGCTGCTCGAGCTCAATAGTCAGTTCTTCATCGCCATCCTGCTCCTGCTCGGCGGGTATCGCGTGTTGAATCCCGCCATCCACGACCCGGTCGGCAACATCGTGGTCTTCTTCTTCCAGGCCAGCCTCTTCTTCGAACCCGTCCGCATCATCGGCACCCAATACACCGTCGCGCTCACCGCCATGGTCGGGGCCGAGCGCGTCTTCAACCTGCTGGACCAGCCGCCCGAGTGGCTCGACCCCGCGGATGCCGTCGACCTGCCGGAAATCGCAGGCAGGGTCGAGTTCCGCGGCCTCTCCTTTGGCTATGAGCCGGGTCGCCTCATCCTGCGCGACATCAACTTCCGCGCCGAGCCGGGCCAGACCATCGCGCTCGTCGGCCACACCGGGAGCGGCAAGACCTCCATCACGAACCTCATCGCCAAGGCGTACCTGCCCACCGCCGGCGAGCTGCTTATCGACGGCGAGGACATCCGCCGGATCCGATCCGGGTCGCTCCACCGCCGCCTGGGCATCGTCCACCAGCAGAATTTTCTTTTCGAGGGCACCGTCCTCGAGAACATCCGGTTCGGCCGCCCGCAGGCCACCGACGCGGAGGTGCTCGATGCCGTGAAAACGCTCGACTACCTCGACATGGTGGAAGCCCTGCAGGACGGCCTCCACACCCGCGTCGGAGAGGGCGGCGCGGGCCTCTCCGTCGGCCAGCGGCAGCTCCTCTGTTTCACGCGCGCCCTCATCGCCGACCCGCGCATCCTCATCCTGGACGAAGCCACGAGTTCCATCGACGCCATCACCGAGGCGCGCATCCAGCATTCGCTCGCCACCCTCCTGCGCGGCCGCACCAGCTTCGTCATCGCCCACCGGCTCAGCACCGTGCGCGAGGCCGACCTCATCCTCGTCCTGCGCCAGGGGGAGATCGTCGAGCGCGGCAAGCACCAGGACCTGCTCGCCCTCGGCGGCGTCTACCGCGAACTTCACGACCGCTTCATCCGCGACGACCGCGCGTGATCCGGGAAGCCCATGTCGAGCTGTAAAGCAGATTTCGTTCGACCAAAGACGTTCGGGACGTCTATATGACGGAAGCGTGGGATATCCTCTTCCAACGATGTCCAAGCAGAAACAGGGTGCTGTCCGCGATGCGATCATCGAGACGCTTTCCTTCAGAGCCGAGGGGGCAAGCGTCGCAGAGATCGTCGACGAAGTGACTCAGCGCCTTGGGCCCACTCCCACCTCGTCGATACGCTCGTACCTTCGGTTGAATACTCCCAATATTTTCACCCGAAGGCGCCGCGGCCATTATCGGGTTCGTGAGGATGCGCAGACAACCCTCCCTTTCCCCGGGCAACGCACCGAGGGGACCTGCCATGCCCCACCGGAAACGACCGGCAAGATTTTCTCCTTCGGGAACTCCATGCTTCTCCACCAGGACTGCTTTGCCTGGCTTGAGACGGCCGCTCCGAATAGCGTTCAGGCAGTCGTCACCGATCCTCCTTACGGCCTCGTCGAGTATAGCGAGGAAGAACAGGCCAAGCTGCGCTCGGGCCGCGGAGGCGTATGGCGCGTTCCCCCTTCCTTCGACGGCAATCTGCGGGCGCCGCTGCCGCGTTTTACCGTGCTCTCTCCAGCAGATTTGGCGAAGCTGGAGCGGTTTTTCTTCATTTGGGCGCGTCTCCTGCACCCGGTGCTGGTTCCGGGAGCAAACGTCATCGTCGCTTCGAATCCACTCCTCTCCTTCCTGGTCGCAAGCGCGATCACGCGGGCCGGCTTTGAGCGGCGCGGTGAAATCATCCGCCTCACCATGACTATGCGCGGCGGGGACCGGCCGAAGGCCGCGCATGAAGAATTTCCGGAACGTCAGTGTCATGCCGCGCTCGATGTGGGAGCCATGGCTCATCTTCCGCAAACCGCTCGAGGGCCGGGTGCAGGATAACCTTCGCAAATGGAAAACCGGCGGTTTCAGGCGCCCTTCGAAGGATCAGCCTTTCGGAGATGTGATCGAGTCCGCGCCTACCCGACAAGCGGAGCGGTCGCTGGCTCCCCATCCCAGCCTCAAGCCGCAAGCATTCCTACGCAGGATTGTCCGTGGCGTGCTCCCGTTGGGCGAAGGGAAGATTCTCGACCCGTTCGCCGGCGCAGGTTCCACGCTCGCCGCCGCTGAAGCCTTAAAGTATAGCTGTATCGGCGTGGAAAAAGACGGCCGCTACTTCGAACTCGCATGCGGGGCCATTCCTAAGTTACGCGCTATGCGGGTTTAGATTTCGGGCCCTTGTAAATCCAATTGCCTCGCAACTTGAGGATGCCTTCGCGGTGCAAAGTCGCCGTCTGGGTGCCCAGCTCACCCCGGGCGTTCCGCCGAAAATCCTCCACGGTGACCTGCCCGAGGTATATCTCGACGAAACTCATTGGCACGCGTTCCCGGGCGGGCTCAGTCAGCACGTCGACCTCGTACACAAACACTGCCATCCATTGGTTGCGTGCGCCGTGCGTATCCACCGCGCCCCCGCCTTTGCGGGTTGTTTTGATCTCTACGCCCTCCGTCCCCGCCTTCACGGCATCCTTCGCGTAAGCGCCCCTCACCACAAGGTCCGGATGCCCGTTAAAGTAAGCGTTCTGCGTCAAGACCCGAGAGTGTTTAGCCAGACTGGCGGCAACCAGATCGGAAAGGAATCCGGACATTATCGCAGGACGAAGGAAGTCATCCAGCCGCTCCAGTCCCTTTTCCAAGAGACCGGAATTGACATCGAAAAACAGATCGTAAACATCCTGCATCGCAATTTCAAAATCCTCCAGCCTAAGCTGAAAAGGGAGGTTCGCCTCGGGATTGAAGTTCCCCCGGAGCGGGCGATTGCGTTTCACAGGCATTCCCGCAGGAGCCTAAAGGGTTTCTACAACGGCAGTCAATGTGCCGAAAGTAAGACTCCCCAAATGCGAGGTGCGGACTGATTTTCGGTGACCGTGTACAAAAATCTGGCAAACATTCCCGGTCGCCATGGAAGACGCCGAGATCCCCACCGAAAAAATACAGGAACACCTCGAACACCATGCCCACGAGTCGGGCGACAAGTGGAATTCGTGGATCGCGTTGAGCACCGCCATCCTGGCGGCGTTTGCGGCCGTCACCGCGCTCTTCGCGGGGGACCATGCGAACGAGGCAATGATCGACCAGATGCGCGCCTCCGACCAATGGAGTTATTACCAGGCCAAAGGGATAAAAGCCGGCATCCTCGCCGCGAAGATGGACCTCCTGAAAGCCGGCGGCCAACCCGTCCCCGCCGCCGACGCGGAGAAGGCCGCTCAATACGCCGCGGAGCAAAAGAAGATCGAAGAGCTTGCGACTGAGAAACAGCAGGACTCCGAGAACCACCTGGCTCGCCACGTCATCCTCGCCCGGGGCGTGACGATGTTCCAGATCGCCATCGCCATCGCCGCGATCTCCGCGCTGACCAAACGCCGGCGCTTCTGGATCGTGAGCCTGGCGTTCGGCGTCGTCGGCTTGGTTTTCCTCGCCCAGGAGCTCGCCGTCCGCTTCCGGTGAACCCCGGGGAATCAGGCGGCGCAGGGGTGAACCCCGTCGAGCGTTTCTCCAACCGGGTCGATGACTACCGGTTCCACCGGCCGGGTTATCCCAAGGCCGCGGTCGATCTCCTGCGGGACACCTGCGGCTTGCGCGCCGGAGCCCGCGTGGCGGACATCGGTTCCGGCACCGGGATTTTCACGAAGCTCCTGTTGGAGGCCGGGTTCGACGTGACGGCTGTCGAGCCGAACGAACCGATGCGCCTCGCGGCCGAGGAGGACCTGCGGCATTTCCCCCGGTTTCATCCCGTCGCGGCCGCCGCGGAGAAGACCGGCCTGCCCGGAGCTTCTTTCGACGCCATCACCGTCGCGCAGGCGTTTCACTGGTTCGACTCTGAGGGCGCGCGTCGTGAATTCCGGCGGCTCCTTCGTCCCGGAGGGTGGGTCTTCATCATCCGCAACGAACGGCAGGCGGAGGGTTCGCCTTTCGCGCGGGATTACGAAGCGCTGCTGAGAACCCTCGGCCAGGCTTACGAAACGGTGGCGCATCGCGATGAGGCGGCGACGAAGCGCACCCGGGAGGAATTCTTTCAGCCTGACGCAGCGAGCCTCGCCGCATTCGACAACCCGCACACCATGGATTGGCCGGGCCTGCGCGGCCGTTTCCTTTCCGCCTCGTATGTGCCGGCGAAAGGGGACGCGCGGCACGAATATTACCTCGCCCGTCTGGAGGAGATTTACAACAGGCATGCCGTGGATGGAAAGGTGACCTTCGGCCAGCAGACGGAAATCCATTACGGAAGGCTCGGCTAATCGCCGGTAAGGGTGGCGCATCGCGATGAGCGGCGACGAAGCGCACCCGGGAGGAGCCATCTTCCTCCATTCAGTGGGGATTACTCGCGGCTTAAATGAATGTCCACAGACCCAAGCGCCTTCGCCGGCACCCGTGAGGAGTTTTCGCCTTCGTCCGGGCGGCGAGTGGGAGGTTCCAGTGGCAGCTGCAGCCAGGCCAGACCCACGTCCCGGTCCATGTGGCTCGTGCTGTCGCCGCCCGGAGCATCGTAAAACACGGCCAGTCGATTTCCCACCTTGAGGACCGAGGGAAGTCCGATGCACTTCTTGCTCCAAGTGCAATTCGTTCCATCCAAGACGACAGCTTTGTTCGCCGGATCCCATTTGTTGATATCTTGAGTCCAATAGACCCAGACTGCGACGGTATAGCCGGCACCGATGTGATTGGTAAACAGGAACCACGTTTGATGGGTGGGTTCAAAAAAGAGACTGGAATTCTCGCAGGTTTCGTCCCCCGGCAACATGGGCTCCGGGTCAATGGTCCACTTGCCTTCAAGATCCTGGGTTCGTGCGATGGCAATATTGCCGAAAGGTCCGTGCCTGGTTTTGGCCGCATAACCGCCCCAGCCGAAAAACATCAGGTACTTATCGCCCGACTTAACAATCATTCCCGGAGAGGCGACCACTATCGAAGAGGCTCCATAATTAACGGCGTTCATATCGCCGGGACGAAACGGAACAACGTTCGGCTCCTTCACCCACGGACCACTTGGGGAATCGCTTCGGGCCTTCATGGTCAAGTAAGGGGTAGATGGAATCCGATCCGGCGCAGGCGAGGTGTGGGGTGTTCCCAAATAAAACATATGCCAGGTTTTGCCGTCCCAATACGTCGTCCCGTACGAGGCCGAAGCAGAATCCTCCGAGCCTCGGGCTCCCAAATCCAAAACCGGACCTTTCTTGGTCCAATGCGTTAAGTCCGTGCTCGTGGCCAGGCAGGCGAGCCAGCCTTTTGGACCTGCTCCGTCATAATGCATATAGTAAGTGCCGTGATCTTCCCACACCCAGACATCGCGCGCACCAAGCTCATCGCATTGTCCTGGACCGTCGCCATGGCGCAACACGATTCCCTGATCCGTGGCTGGCAGACGGGTTGGAGGTGAGGGCGCCGCTTGCAGGCTAACCCCACAGAAGATCAAAAGGACGACAGATGGAAACGTATGAAGTAAAGGACGTGACACATTCATGGATGTGGTGAGCAGTCACGGAGTACCCTGGGGTCGAATATAGCTATATCAGCCGGTATTCCTCTTGGAATTCAAGACGCTGCGTACATAAAAAGCGGCATTGGCGCGTATTACCCCGATGAGCCACCACCGCGCTTTCCCCTTCGCCCGCTCTGGGTGGACCGCAAACGCATCTTGATCCATCCTCGGATTTCTCGATCCCAGCGGACTGCATCGGCATCCACTCATATTTGCATTGAAAAATGCTTCGGGATTTTCTACGGTCGCCCCCTTATGAAGCACATCATCCCAGTTCTCCTCGCCGCGGTGGCGTTCTCGTCAACGCCGTTGTTCGCCCAAACCGCGTCGCCGACCCCCACTCCGGACGCCGCCGCATCGGCGACGCCCGCCAAGCACAAGCACAAGAAGAAGGCGGTCGCAGACATGTCCCCGTCGGACACTACGGCCCCCGGAGCGGTCCCCGCGTCCATCACCAAGACGACGGCGGAGGAGTCGCAGACGACCACCGGCAGCCCGACTCCCGCCAAGAAGCATTGGTTCAAGAAGAAAGCGGACGCAGCGGCTTCCGCGACGCCGAACACCGCGGCCGGCGCTGTGCCTTCCACCATCTCGCCCTCGACGACGGCCAAGAAGCCGATGATGGCGCCCTCGGGCACGCCTGCTCCCGGCGGCGGCCCCGGCATGGTGTGGGTCAACACCTCCAGCCACGTTTACCACAAGGATTCCTCCAAATGGTATGGCCGCACGAAACACGGCAAATACATGAGCGAGGCGGACGCCATCAAAGAGGGCGACCACGCTTCCAAGGAAGACAAGTAGTCTTTCGCGCGCGGCCTCTGGCGCTCGCACGACGGTTCACCGCGAGGCGGCTGGCAACGGCCGCCTCGCTTCGTTTGAGAGACGTGCGGACGCGCGCGGCGCCGCTCTTCCGAGGCTACTTATGCCGTTCGGGGGTCTGGAGTTTGGAGAACTGCGCCGGGTCGTTCGCGATATCTTCGAGCGACGGGGTCGATGCCCGCACCACGAGGGTGTTGCCGCCCGCGGTGATGCGGACGATCCACCCGTTCGGCTTCGCGCCGGAGACTTTCGGGGAGAGTTCGGGCATGCCGTAGACGAACTCCTTGGTGACGGAGCTCTTCACCTCCTTTGAAACCGCGTCGAATTGCACGTCCACGCCGGACTTCAACGTCACCGTCTTCGAGCCGTGGTCGAAGATGTGGTCGCGTTTCGTCTTGAGATCCTTTTCGAGGAAAAACCACTCGATCTGCGCATCGAACGGCGCGTGCATCAACGTCCCGGCGTCGATGGAGATGGCCATCTTGTGAACGTCTTCCTTGGTGTTGTCGGTGACCCCGCCGTAGTCGCTCCCCTTGTTGATGTGAAGGCTCTTGTTGCTGCCCGCGGCGACCTTCACGTCCAGCGTGGCCGAAAGCTTCTCCGCCGACGAAGGGAACTGCGCGAGGAGCGCCGCGGCGGGCAGGGCGAGCAGGGTCCAGAGGAGGGTTTTCTTCATCATGCGTCTCTTCTAGCAGGGGGCGGCGCGCGGGCCAAGAAACATTCGGCCCCGGCGTCCCTCACACGCCGGCTTTAGGGGGAGCCGCGGCGCGCGCCGGAGGAGCCTTAAAATCATTTTTGCGAAAGCAGCCGCCCTTGGCAGAAGGGATGCTTATCCCTGGGAAGCTCCTTTGTGTACAATGGGAACCACCATTCTATCAAATATGAGAAAAAGCAGGCGCGTTTCCTTGGGAATCGCCTTGCGTTGGAGTATATCTAGTCAATAATTATAGCCGCGTTCGCCACGACCAAAACGGGCGCGAAAATTATACCCTTCCGGGAGATACTATGCAGGCTGAAATCATCGTCAGAGAAGGCGCCCGAGCCTTGGGGCGCTACGTCCTCGATCCGGGCGAATACACCATAGGCAGCGACATGTCGTGCGACATCCTCCTCGACAGCCAGGGAGTATCCAGAAAACACGCGCAGATCATCGTCACCTCCGAACGGCTCCTCGTTCGCGACCTCGGCAGCACGAACGGCACCTTCGTAGGCGCCAGCGAAGTCACCGGCACCCTCCCCGTCCCCATCGAACAAGGCATCCGGCTCGGCGCCGCGGGCAGCGCCGAAGGAAGGCTCATCGGCGCGAAATCGGCTCCCGCCGCAAATGGCAACGGCGCACCGGCCCCCGCCGCCGTTAAGAATCTCGACCTCGAAACCGCCCTCGCCTTCGCGAAAGCCGAGAACCAGACGGAGCGCAAGAAGCAGGAAGAACTCTGCCGGCTCCTCGCAGCCGCCACCGACGAAATCGAGTCCCTGCGGAGCCAGATCGAGCGCGAGAGCGAAGTGACCGCCCGCATCGCCCACGACGCAGACGCCCGCGCGAAGGAGATCGAGTTTTTGAAAAAGGAACACGGCCTCGCCGTGCAGCAGAACGAGCACCTGCAGGAAGCGCACCGGCGGCAGATCGAGGCGCTCACCGCCGAGCACCAGAATGAACTGCGCAAACGCGACGAGGCCTTGCAGCGGCACGCGCAAGGCGGCGAGAGCCGCCGGAGCGAGGAAGCAGCCGGCCAGGAGCGCGAGATCGCGGCCCTGGTGAAGACCATCGAAGCCGGCAAAGCCGAGATCCTCTCCCTCACGCGGCAACGCGACGAGGCCCTCCAGCAAAAAGAGACCGCCGCCATCGACTTTGCCGCACAGGCCGAAGAGCAGAAAAAGCAGATCGAAGCCCTCGCCTCCGAGAAGGAGAACCTCCTCGCCGAACGCGACGCCGCAGTGACCGAACGCGACGCCGCCCTAGCGGAACGCGACGCCAGGTTTGACGCCGCAACCGCCGCAGCCGCGGCTGAAACCGGGAAGGTCGAGTCCCTTGCCGCCGAACGCGAGGCTCTCATCAAAGAGAACGAATCCCTCACCGGCGAAGTGCATTCCCTCCGCGCCGAGCGCGACCAGTCGAACCTCCACCACGCCCGGGCGGCCGCCGAGATCGAGGAACTCGCCCGCGCCCACGGCGAGCAGAAGCAGCAGATCGAGTCCCTCGTCCAGCATCGGGAGCGCCTCCTTGAGGATCGGAACAACGCCCTCCTGCAATCGTCCGAACTCGGCCAGACCCACGAGGCGCGAACCGCCTCCCTGGCCGCCGAGCGCGATGCGTTTGCGCAGCAGAAAGAGGAAGCCGAGGCGGCGTTCGCAGCCGAGCGCCAGGCCTTGAAACGGCAGATCGACTCCCTCGACGAAGAGCTCCAGCAAGCTCTCCAGGAAAAAGGGAGCGTCGCCGCCGAGCTCGCGTCCGTCATCGAAACCCACAAGGGCCGCGAGGAATCCTCCGCCGGCGAACGGCAGGCGCTCGCGCGGCAAAAGGAAGAAGCCGAGGCCGAGGCCGCCGGCGAACGGCAGGCCTTCCAGCAGCGGATCCATGCGCTCGAGGAAGAGCTCGAAAAAGCCGGGGCGGAAAAGGACCGCGTCGCAGCAGAACTGGCAGGCGCGGTCGATACCCACCGGACCCACCTGCAATCCTTCGTCGGCGAGCTGGATGTCCTCACCGGCGAGAAGGAGGAGACCGAGGCGCGCTTCGCCAGCGAGCGGCAGGCTTTCGAGCAGCGGATCGATTCGCTCGACCGCGACCTGAGGAACCTCACCGCCGGGAACGCCCGCACCGTCTCGGGTCTCGAAAGCTCGCTGGAGACGCACAAGGAGCAGATCGAGACCCTCGGCGCGCAGCGCGACCGGCTCGTCGAGGAACGGGATCGCGCCATCGCGCAATTCTCCGAGCTCGCCGAAGTCCAGCGCCAGCAGGCCGGCGAGCGCGAAGCCGAGGAACGCAGGCTCCTCAACGCCCGCGCCGAAGAGCAAGCCGCGCTCCTCGCCGGGGAACGCGACGAAGCCGTCGCACGCGCAGAGGAACTCAAGGGCATCCAGGCCGAACAGAAGCAGCAACTCGAATCCATCGCCGCCGAGCGCGACCAGACCGCGCGGGAGCGCGACGAAGCCCTGGCCAAAGTCGTCGAGCTGAAGGAAGCGGCCGCGGAAATCCGCGCCGAATCCGAACGCGGAGCCGCCGCACTCAAGGACGAGCACACGCTTGCCCTCCGCGCCCACGAAGAGGCCGCGCTGCGCATGACCGGCCACCACGCGCATCAAGCCCAGCAGATCGAGACCCTGGAACGCGAGGCCGAACGCCAGTTGGCCGCCCTCGCCGACGCCGCCCGCCTTGCCGAGGCGCAAAGAGAACAGCTCGCGTCCTTTACGAGCGAGCGGAGCGTCCTCGCCCGCGAGAACGTGGAAGCGGCGGGCCGCTTCGACATCGAACGGCAGGTGCTGGAACAGCGCGTCCGTTTCCTGGACGAAGAACTCCAGAAAGTCACCGCCGACAAGGCGCGCCTCGTCACCGACCTCGAAGCGGTCCTCGAAACGCAGAAACAGCGGATCGACGCGCTCGCGGGCCAGCGCACCCAGCTCATGGAGGAACGCGACAGGGCCATCGCCCAGTTCTCCGAGCTCGCGGAAGTCCAGCGCCAGCAGGCCGGCGAACGCGAGGCCGAGGAACGCCGGCTCATCATCGCCCGCGCCGAGGAGCAGGCCGCGGCGCTCGCGAAAGCGCGCGACGAAGCGCTCGAGGCAGGCCGGGGAACTTTCCGCCGCAAACGACGCGCAGAAGCGCCAGATTCACTCCCTCGCGGCCGAGCGCGACCAGCTCCTCCAACAAGCCGCCCTTCGCGAAGAAGAAGCGCTCGCCCTCGCTGCCGCCCGCGACGGCGCCCTCGCCCGCATCGAGGAACTCCGCGCGGAAGCGGAGCGCGAAATCGCCGCTCTCCAGGCCGGGCAGGAGCGAGCCGTCCGTGAATACGACGAAGCCGCGCTGCGCACCGCGGGCCTCAATGCCGCCCAGCACCAGCAGATCGAAGCGCTCCGGCGCGAGAGCGAGCGCCACCTCGCCGCGGCCGCGGATTCCGCCCGGCTCGCCGAAGCCCAGAAACAGCAGCTCGCCTCCTTCGCCGGGGAACGCAGCGTCCTCGCCCGCGAGAAGGAGGAAGCCGCGGGCCGGTTCGCCATCGAACGGCAGACGTTCGAGCAGCGGGCGCGATACTTCGAGCAGGAGCTTCAGGATGCCGCCGGCGACAAGGCGCGCATCCTCTCCGAGTTCGAGAGCATGCTCGGCACGCAGAAAGAGCAGATCGAGGCCCTGGCGGTTCAGCGCGACAGCGCCATGCACGAGCGCGACGCGGCCCTCGCCCGGGCCGAAGAGCGGGAAGCCGCTTTCGCACGGGAACGGAGTGACGCCCTGGCGCGCACACAGGCGCTTCAAGGCATCCAGGCCGAACAGGAAGGCCGGATCGATGCCCTCGCCGCCGAGCGCGACCGCCTGGCCCGCGAACGCGACCAGCTTGCCCAGGAGCGCGACCTCGTAACCCAGGAGCGCGAGAGCGCCCTCGCCCAAATCTCTGACCTCGCCGAAGCCAGGCGCAGGGACGCCTCCGCCCACGAGGACGAGGCCCGAGCCCTCGCCGCCGCGCGCGACCACGCGCTGGCCCGCATCGAGGACCTTCGCGCCGAAGCGGACAGCGAGACCGCCACGCTCCGCGAAGCCCAGGCCCGCACCGCCCGCGAACGCGACGAAGCCGCGCTGCGCACCGCGGCGCTCCAGGCCGCCTGGGAGCAGGAGCTCGACAGGCTCCGGCGCGAGAACGAAAACCAGCACGCCGCCCTCGCGGATGCCGCCCGGCTCGCCGAAGCCCAGAAACAGCAGATCGCGTCCCTCGCAAGCGAACGCGGGGTGCTCTCGCGCGAGAAAGACGAAGCCGCGAGCCGTTTCGCCATCGAACGCCAGACGCTTGAACAGCGCCTGCGCGCGCTCGACGAGGAACTCCAAAAGACCACGCGCGAAAGCCGGCGCGCCTCCGCGGAGCTGGAGAGCATCCTTGAGGCGCAGAAGAGCCAGCTCGAGTCGCTCGCGGGCCAGCGCGACCAGTTGATCCAGGAACGCGACGCGGCCCTCGCCAAGGCCGCCGAACTCGGGGATTCCGAAACGCTCCGCCTCTCCGCCGGCCGCAGCCAGGAGGAAGCCGCGAACCTTGCCCGGGAACGCGACGAAGCCCTGGACCGCGTCCGGGAGGTCTCGGCGCTGAGCTCCACCCAGGCCCGGCAGGTTGACTCGCTCCAGCGCGAACGCGACCGCCAGGCAGCCGCCATCGAGGAAGCCTTCCGGCTCGCCGCCGCGCAGAAACAACAGATCAACTCCCTCGCAGGCGAGCGGGATGTGCTCGTCCACGAAAAGGGCGAAATCTCGTCCCGTTTTGACATAGACCGGCAGGCGCTCGAACACCAGGTGCGGCTGTTGAACGAGGAGCTGCAGACCGTCACCCAGGAGACGGCGCGCGCTTCGAGCCAGTTCACGACCCTGGTCGAAACCCAGCGGGGGCAGATCGAGACCCTCACCGGCGAACGCGACCGCGTCATCGCCGAACGCGACAAGGCCGTCGCGCAGTTCGCCGAGCTGGCGGAAGCGCACCGGCAGCAGGCGGGCATCCGCGAGGCGGAGGAACAGCGCGTCATCGCCGTCCGCGAACAGGAAAAGCTGGACGCCCTCACCGTCGAACGCGACGCGGCCCTCGAACACGCGCAGGAACTCGCCGCCGTCCTCGACGCGCAGACAAAGAGCATCGAAACCGAGCGCCACCGGTTCAACAGCGAGCGGGACGAAGCCGCGGAAGGATTTGCGAGGGTCAACAGCGACCAGAGGAACGAATTGCAGTCCCTCGCCGCCGCGCGCGACCACCTCATCAAGGAACGCGACAAGGCCCTGGAACAGTTCGCTGAGATCGCCGAAGCTGCCCGCCGCCAGGCCGGGATGCGCGATGCCGAGGAGCGCAGGCTGGTCGCCGCGCGCGACGCGGCCCTGCTCCAGATCGACGAACTCCGCGCCGGCGTCGAGAGCGAGCGCGCCGCCCTGAGCGATGAGAGGGACGGCGCCCTCCGCGAACGGGACGAAGCAGCCCTCCGCATGGGCGAGCTGAATACCGCGCAGCAGCGCCAGATCGAGGCCGTCTCGCTCGAACGCGACCGCCAGGCCGCCGGGCTCGACGAAGCCGCCCGGGTCATTGAGGCGCTGAAGGAACAGATCCGCGCGCTCTCCAGCGAACGCGACGTGCTCGCCCGGGAGAAGGCGGACGCGACCGCGCGTTTCGACGCCGAGCGGAACCAGTTCGAGCACCAGCTTGCTTTGGCTGGCGACGAGCAGCGGAAAACCGCCGCGGACAGGGAACACGCTCTCGGCGAACTCGCCGCCGTCATCGAAACCCAGAAAGGCCAGATCGAGTCGCTCGGACGGCAGCGGACCGAGCTCGCCCACGAGCATTCCGGCGTGCTCGCCCGCATGGAGGAACTCGGAGAGGCCCACCGGGTACTGGCCGGGGAACTCGAAGCCGAACGCCGCGCCCGTGTCGAGGAACGCGACCACGCCGCCGGTCGTTTCGCCCAGTTCAGCAGCGAACAGAAACGCCAGATCGAAATCCTCGCCGCGCAGCGCGACCACCTCATGGGCGACCGCGACAAAGCCCTCGCCCAGTTCGCAGAAGTTTCCGAAGCCCACCGGCTCCACGCCGACGCGCGCGGGGACGAAGAGCGCCGCCTCATCGCCGCGCGGGACGCCGCCATCCTGCAGATCGACGAACTCCGCGCCCCGTACCAAAGCCAGATCGCGCACCTCGCGGAGGAGCGCGACGCCGTCATCCGCGAACGCGACGAAGCGTCCCGGCGCCTCGGCGCCCTCAATACGGAACAGCAACACCGGCTGGAGGCGCTCCAGCACCGCGCCGACCAGCAGGCGGCGGACATGGCCGACGCCTCGCGCCTCGCGGCCGGGCAGAAGGAATTGATCGCCTCGCTCGCCTCCGAACGCGACGCGTTTGCGCGCGAGAAGGAGAGAGCCGCCGAGAGCTTCGGCATCGAGCGGCAGGCGCTCGTGCAGCGGATCGTGTCGCTGGAAGAGAGCCGGCAAAAGGCCGCGGACGAGAAAGAGCGCTCCGTGGCGGATTTCGCGAACATCATCGAAACGCAGGAGGGCCAGATCGATTCGCTCGGCCAGCAGCGGAGCCGTCTCGCGCAGGAGCGCGACGACCTCGCGTTCCGCGTGGACGAGATGTCCGGCGCGCACAGGCGGCAAGTCGAAGCGCTGGAATCCGAGCGCGACGGGTTGATCCGCGAGCGCGACGAGGCGGCGGAGCGCTTCGCCCGCACGAGCGGCGAACAGTCCAGCCAGATCGCGGCGCTCACCGAACAAGCCGGCCACCTCGTTCGGGAGCGCGAGAGCGCGCTTGCGCAATTCGCCGATATTTCCGCAGCCGGCAGCCGGGAAGCCGAGGCCTGGCGCAACGAGGAGCGCGCCCTCATCGCGGCTCGCGACCAGGCCCTCTTCCGCGGCGACGAGGTTCTCGCCACGTCCGAGGCCCGCATCACCTTGCTCAAGGAGGAGCGCGAGACCATCCTCCGCGAACGCGACGAGACCGCGCGGCGCATGACCGCGATCAATGACGAGCAGCAGCGGCAGATCGAGGCGCTCCAGGCCGAACGCGACCGCCAGCGCGCCGCGCTCGAAGACGCCGCGCGCCACGACGAAGCGCAGAAGGAACAGATCGCGTTTCTCGCCTCCGAGCGCGAGAAGACCGTGGCGCAGTTCGGCGAGCTGACCGAGGCGCACCGGCGTCAGAGCGAGGCGCACGAGGCGGAGCAGCGCCACCTCGCCGCCGCGCGCGACCACGCGCTCGCGCAGATCGAGAGCGCCCGCGCCGCGTACGAGGCGCAGATCGCCGCGTTGAAGGAGGACCGCGCCACGGTCGTCCGCGAACGCAGCGCGGACCTGGCGCGCATGGCGGAGCTGAACGCCGCCCAGTCGATCGAGATCGCCAACCTCACGCGCGAACGCGACGACGCGCTGGCCGAGAAAGCGCAAGGCCTGGAGGAAATCCGCCTGCTGCGCGAGGCGCACAAGAACGAGACCGACGCGCTCGCAGAGACCCGCCTCTTCCTCGTCCGCGAGAACGAGGAGCGCGTGCACCGTTTTGCGGCGGAAGGAGAAGCCGCGCAGGACGAAGTCCGCCGGCTCGAGACCGACCGGAGCCGCATCCTCAAGGAAAAGGCGGGGGCCGCCGAGGAGTTCGCCGAGATCATCGAAGGCCAGAAAGGGCAGCTCGAGTCGCTGGCGCACCAGCGCACGTTCCTGGTGAACGAGCGGAACGAGGCCCTGGCCCGGCTCACCGAGCTCGGCGAGGAACGCCAGCGCGAGGCGGCGGCGCTCGCCGGGGAGCGCGAGGCCATCCTGCGCGAACGCGACGAAGCGGTGGCGCGTTTCGCGGCCATCGGCGAGGAGACCTCGGCGCAGATCGCGGAGATCACGCGCCAGAGGGAAGCCATCGCGTCTGAACGGGACGCCGCGCTGGCGCAGATCGTCGAGGGCCGGAACGCCAGGACCGCCGAGATCGATTCGCTCCACGTCGAGTTTCGCACCACGCTCAAGGAGCGCGACGACGCCGCGGCCCACCTGCGCCGCATCGTCGAGACGCAGAAAGAGCAGATCGAGGCGCTCCATGCGGATTGCCGCGCCGTCGCGGCCGACCGCGAGGCGCAGCTCGACGCAGCCCGGAGCGCGCACGGCGTGGCGACCAGGGAAAGCGATGAAGCGCTCGGCGCGTTGAAGGCCCATAACGAATCGCAGGCGCGCCAGATCGATCTCCTCAACGAGAAGCTCGGTGCGCTCGCCCTGAACAAGGAAAAAGCGGTCGCGAGCCTCACCAAAACCGTCCAGGCTCTGAAGGCGCAGCTCATCTCCTTCGAGAAGGAGCGGGCCGGGCTCAACAAGGGCCGGCAGGAAGCGGTCGCGCACCTCAATGGAGTCGTCGACTCGCAGAAAGAGCAGATCGAGGCGCTGGAAATAGAGCGGGCCGAGCTGCACAAGGAACGCGACGAAGCGCTCGCCTCGTTTGCCGAGGTCACCAAGGCGCAGAAAGAGCAGATCGCCGCGCTCACCCACCAGCGCGACGCGTTCTTCAAGGAAAAGGAGCAGCCCGCCATCCTCTTCGCGCAGGTGAGCGACTCGCAGAAGAAGCAGATCGAAGGGCTCCAGCGCGACGCCGAAATCCTGCGCCAGGAGCGCGACGACGCCCTCGCCTCGTTCCTGAAGATCAACGAAGAACAGAAGCGCCAGCTCGAATCGCTGGTGGCGCAACGCGACGAGGCCATCCGCGACCGCGAACGGCTCGGGGGCGAGCTCGGCGGGATCAACGACGAGCAGCGAAAGCAGATCGAGCTGCTCGAAAACGCGTGCGCCGCTCTTGGCCGGGAGAAGGAAACGGCTATCGAACGCCTCACGGAAGTCAACGACGCCCAGAGCCGGCAGATCGCGTCCCTCAACGAGCAGCGGACGGAAATCCTCAAGGAAAAAGAGGAGGCGTTCGCGCGGATGACGCAGGTCGCCGAGGCGCAGAAACGGCAGATCGAGTCGCTCGACCAAGCGCGCGTCGCGACCGCCCGGGAGAACGAGCAGGCGCTGGAGCGGCTCACGGAGGTCAACGAGGCGCAGAAGAAGCAGTTGGAGGCCGCGGAGCTCGAACGGCTCGCGGCCATCGAGGCGCGGGACAGGGCCGCCGCGGAGTTGGAGAGGGTGAACGACGCGCAGCAGCGGCAGATCGAGGCCGTTACCGGCGAACGGCTCTCGATCGTGACCGAGCGCGACCAGGTCTCCGGCGAACTCGCGCGTTACCGCGAGGCCGCGGAACGGCAGATCGAGGTTCTCACCGCGGAGAAACTGGCCATCACGCACGACCGCGACGAGTCGCTGAAGCGCTTCCAGCAGGTGGACCAGGCGCAGCAGGCGCAGAACGAATCGCTGAAGGCCCAGAACGAGGGATTGCTCCGGCAGCGCGAGCAGATGCGCGAGGAATTCACCCGGGCGGTGGATGCGCAGAAAGAGCAGATCGACACGCTCGTCCGGCAGCGCGAGGCGGAGTTGAACGAACGCGAGGCGACCCTCGCGCGATTCACGGAGGTCAACGAAGCGCAGGCGCGCCAGATCGAGTCGCTCAACCAGCAGCGCGAAGCCATCCTGAAGGAACGGGACGAGACGCTACCGCGCCTCACGGAAATCAACGCCGCGCAGAAAGCGCAGATCGACTCCATGGCGAGGGAACGCGACGAAGCCGTGCGCGAAAAGGAGGCGTCCGTCAAGGAACTCAGCCTCGTGAACCAGGCGCAGAAAAAGCAGATCGAGGCGCTCGAAGCCGACTGGCTGCACGTCATCGAGAAGCGCGACGAATCCTTCGCGAGCATGGAGCGCGTAAACGCCGAGCAGCTCGCGCAGCTCGACTCCCTCGAAAAACAGCGGCTCGCCGCCGCCGAGGAGCGCGACCTCACCGTCGGCCAGCTCACCGAGGTGAACGCCACGCAGGAGAATCGCATCGGGGCCCTCATCCACGACCGCGAGACGCTCGAACGCGAGAAGAAGAAGGCGCTGGCCGAGATCGCGCGATTGAAGGAGACGCACGCGCGCGAAACCGAGTCGCTGGTCGCCGCGCGCGACGAGAGCTCCAAGAAGATCGCCGAGGCCAGGGCCGAACGCGACGCCGCCCTGCGCGAGCGCGAGGAAGTGCTCGCGTTGCAAGCGAAGGCCAAGGAGAACCACCGCAAACAGATCGACAGCATCGCCCGCGAACGCGACGCCCTCATCGACGAGCGCGACCGGGCTCTGGTGAAGCTCGACGCCATCGCGCAGGAGCACCAGAACGAGATGGCCGCGCTCGGCCGCACCGACGAGACGCAGAAGGCGGAGGTCAACGCCCTCATCGACCAGCGCGAAAAGGCGCTAGCCGAGCGCAACGAAGTCGTCGCCCGCCTCGAACGGCAAAAGGAGAGCCACGCCGAGCAGGCGGAGGAAGGCATGCGCGAACGCCTGAACCTCGTCGAGGAACGCGACCGGGCCCTCGTCCGCATGGACAAAGCCCGCGGCGACCTCGAACAGAACGCCATCGCGTTCCAGAAAGAGCGCGAGTATCTCCTCAAGGAGAAGGACAAGGCATTCGCGTTGCTCGACGAAGCGCGCCAGGCGCAAAAACTCATCGAGCAGACCATGAACGAGAACCTGCCCGACCCGGAGGAGATCGAGGCCGCCGAGGAAGCACTGCAATCGCTCATCGCCGACCCCGAGCACCGGGGGAACATCGACGCGCTCGAGCACCTCTTCTCGAGGTTCAAGTCGAAGCTCGCCACCGCGCGGGAGAAGACCGGCGATGCCGCCCTGCTCGCCCCGTTCGAGCTCTCCTCCGCGGAGAAACTCCTCACCCGGCACAAATACGAGATCGGCGCGAAGATCAGCGAAGGCGCCACCACCTCGCTCCTGCGCGCGAAAGACATCAACGTCAACCGCACCGTCGCGATGAAGATCGCGAACGAAGGGGGCGAGACGCGGGAGGAAGCGACCCGGCAGCTCATCGCCGAAGCGCAGAGCATCGGCCGGCTCGAACACCCGAACATCCAGCCGCTCTACGAGTTGAGCGTGGATGAAACCAGCCGCGCGTTCTACACCGCCAAGCTCATGAAAGGCTCGAGCCTGGCGAAAATCCTCGACGATCTGCGCCTGAAAAAATCCAGCGCCATCGTCAGCTTCGACCTGAAGCGGCTGCTCACCATCTTCCACGGCGTCTGCGACGCGCTCGCATTCGCGCATTCCGAGGGGATCGCCCATGCGCGGCTCACGGCGGAGTGCATCCACGTAGGCGACTTCGGAGAGGTGCTTGTGACCGGCTGGGAGAACGCGAAGAAGATCCGCCAGGAAAACGTCGGCGCGTATGAGGCCGATGTCCGGCTGGACATCGCGGGCCTCGGGGACCTGCTCCACCACATCCTCACTCTCACACCGTCCGCCTCCGGCAAGAAGACGCTCGCCCAACCGCACGGCGGCTGGAAGATGCCCAAGGGCCTGTGGACGCTCACCGCCCGCATCCGGAGCGACCGGGGCGCGAGCGCCTACCCGCGCGTAAAAGAGATGCAGAACGAGGTCGAGGATTTCCGTGACGAACTCGGGCCGCGCGGGGGCCGGGCCAGCGCGCTCGACGTGATCAAACAACGCGTGCAGAACTGGCAGTAGAGGGGCGCGAGAAGTTGGCGCCCGGCGCCGCTCATCCGAGCAACTGCCGGAACGCCTCTTCGTCCAGAACCCTGACCCCCAGGCTCTCGGCCTTTTGCCGTTTGCTGCCCGCTTCCTCGCCCGCCAGCAGGTAGGTCGTCTTCTTGCTCACCGCGCCGATGACCTTCCCGCCGGCGTTCCGGATCATCTCCGCGATCTCCTCCCGCGGCCGCGAGAGCGTCCCGGTGATGACCCACGTCGTCTTCTCGAGGTTCCCCGCCGCGGCGGGCGCGTACTGATCCTTCTCGCCGAAATGGAGCCCGGCGGCGCGCAGTTTTTCGACGAGGGCCCGGTTCCCTTCATCGCGGAAATAGGTGTGGATGCTGAGGCCCATGACGCCGCCCACGTCCGGGATGCGCTCGAGCTCTTCGACGGACGCGGCCATGAGGTTGTCCAAAGTCCCGAATGCGCGGGCGAGCGAACGCGCCCCGGTGACGCCGACGTGCAGGATGCCGAGGCCGAAGACCAGGCGCCATAGCGGGCGCGTTTTGCTTGCCTCGATGCCCGCGAGCAGGTTCGCGATGCTCTTCGGACCCATCCTTTCGAGCGAGCCGAGTTTTTCCTCGTCCAGCAGATAGATGTCGGCGATCCCGTTCGCCAGGCCGCGCCCGACCAACTGCTCGACCATCGCCTCGCCGAGCCCTTCGATGTCCATCGCCCCGCGGCCCGCGAAATGTTCGAGCCGGCGTTTCACCTGCGCCGGGCACGAGACGTTGATGCACCGCACCGCCACCTGTTCCGGGTCGCGGAAAACCTCGCTGCCGCAAGCCGGGCACGTCGCGGGCATGCGGAATTCCCTTTCGGCCCCGGTGCGCGCCTCCGCCTTCGCCGCGATGACCGCGGGGATGACCTCCCCGGCTTTTTCGATGACGACGATGTCCCCGATGCGGATATCCTTCCGGTGAATCTCCTCCTCGTTATGCAGCGTGGCGCGCGCCACGGTGCTGCCGCTCACCACCACCGGCTCCAGCGCCGCCACCGGCGTGAGCGCGCCCGTGCGGCCCACCTGCACGAGGATGTCCAGCAGCCGCGTCTCGGCCCGGTCGGGCTGGTACTTATACGCCATGGCCCAGCGCGGGGCCTTCGACGTAACCCCGGCGATGCGGCGCTGCCGGAACGCATCCACCTTGATGACCGCCCCGTCCGTCTCGTAGTCGAACGAATGCCGGATGGCGTCCAGCTCGTGGATCGCCTCGACCGCCTCCTCGGCCGAGTCTGCCACCCAGTATTTTCCCGCGACGGGGAGGCCGGCTTTCTTCAACAGGCCGAGCGTCTCCCGGTGGCTCTCCGAAGGCGGCCCCCCGGCATCGCCCGCGCCGTAGAAGACCGCGGCGAGCCCTCGCTTCCGGACGGTCGCCGGGTCAAGCTGCTTGAGCGAGCCGGCCGCGGAGTTGCGCGGGTTCGCAAAGAGCGGCTCGCCCGCCTTCTCGCGCTCGGCGTTGAGCTTGCGAAAAGCGGCTTTCGGCAGGTAGATCTCGCCGCGCACTTCGAGCAGGGGCAGGTCGATCCCGAGGTGGGCGGGGATGCTCTCGATCGTGCGGATGTTCTGGGTCACGTCGTCGCCGGTCGTGCCGTCCCCGCGCGTGGCGGCGTATTTCAACGCGCCGTTCTCGTACAGGAGCGAGATCGCCACCCCGTCCACCTTCGGCTCGATGACCGTCTGGATGCGCTCGCCCGGAAGAAGCTTCTGCAGGCGCGTGAAGAACGAGAAGAGCTCGGCCTCCGAATACGTATTGTCCAGGCTCAGCATCGGCGTCCTGTGGACGATCTGCGCGAAGGCTTCGAGCGGCTTCCCGCCTACTTTTTTTGTAGGGGAATCGGGAAGGGCCAGCTCGGGAAATTCCGTCTCCAGCCCGGCCAGCTCGCGGAGGAGCGCGTCGTACTCGGTGTCGGAGATCGTGGGCGCGGCGTCCTGGTAATAGAGACGGTTGTGTTCCTCGATCTGCCGCGAGAGCGATTGAATCCTGCCGGCCGCTTTTTCAGTTTTGCTTTCGCGCATAGGTCCCGAGGGGTGCTCCAAAAGCATAGCGGGTCCTGCCTGGGCGAGCCATCCGGAAAACTCATTTGGACAGTTCTCCTTGCCGGGATAGAGTCTTGTCCGCGTCCCGTGATGGCAGTGTCGTTCAAATTCTGATTTTCCATGGAGACTCCCCTCGTGCTCGGCATCGAAGGCGGTGGAACAAAAACCGAATGGGTTTTCGTCTCCGCGACCGCGAATGGCCACAAGATTCTCAAACAGGGGCACCTCGCCCAGGCGAACCTCCGCCTCAGCTCCGACCAGGCGCTGCATCACATCTTTTCCGTGCTGCCCGCGGAAGCCACGCACGTCGGCGTGTTCCTCGCGGGCTGCTCGACCGGGAGCGACCGGGCGCGGCTCGAGGCCGTCGCGCGCAGCGTCTGGCCCGATGCACACCTCACCATAGGGAGCGACCGCGACTCCGGGTTCGCCACCGCGTTCGATGACGGGGACGGCATCGCCGTCATCGCCGGCACGGGCTCCGCGGTCACGGGACGCCGGGGCGGCCGCGTGGAGAAGGCCGGCGGCTGGGGCCAGCTCCTCGGAGACAAAGGCGGCGGGTACGACCTGGCCGTGCAGGCATTGAGGATCGCGCTCTGGAACCTGGACGTGGACGATTGCGTCACCCCCATCGGCGAATCGCTCCTCCAGTCGCTCGCCCTGAACCGCCTCGAAGACCTGGCTACATGGGCCCAGAACGCCGACAAGATGTCCGTGGCCCGCCTCGCCCCCGTAGCCTTTTCCGCCGCGAAAAATGGGGATGCGCAAATGAGCGCCGCGATACAGGCCGGCGCGCGCATCCTGGCCGACTACACCGTGGCCGTGGCGGCGCGGCTCGAATTTCGCGACCCGGAAGTGAAGCTCGTGGGCGGCCTGTTCGTCCATCACCCCGAGTACTTCGACCTCTTCAACGATTACCTCAGCGACCTGCTCCCGCTCGCCCGCGTCAGCATCTGCGCAGAGTCGGGCGCCGCCGGGGCGGCGTGGCTCGCGGCGCGCGACATCCTGCCCAAGCCGCCCGCCGCGGCCCCCGCGCGCGAGACCGATGCCGACGAACTCGCCCTCGCCAGCACCGAACAGCCGAACCCCCGCTCGACGGAGATGGATCGCCTCTCGACCCACGCCCTGGTGGAACTTTTTCTGTCCGAGGAAGCGACGGTCGCGGATGCGCTCGGGCACTGCCGGGAGCCGCTCGCCGCTGCGATAAATCTCATCTCCGACCGCCTCAAACGGGGCGGCCGGCTCTTCTATGCGGGGGCGGGAACGAGCGGCCGGCTCGGCGTGCTGGATGCGAGCGAGCACCCGCCGACCTTCGGCGTCCCGGCGAGTCTCGTGCAAGGGATCATCGCCGGAGGCGCGAGCGCCCTGCACAGCGCTGCCGAAGGGGCCGAGGATCAGATCGAATATGGCATGCTCGCCGTGCTCGAACGCGGGGTGAGATCGACCGATGTCCTCTGCGGCATCAGCGCGAGCGGCCGGACCCCGTTCGTGATGGGCGCCCTTCAGAAAGCGTCCGAGTTGGGCGCGAAGACCCTCCTGCTCACGTGCAACCCCGCGCGCCACCGCGTGCGCGCGTGGGACATCGAGATCGACATCCCGACCGGCCCGGAACTGCTCGCGGGCTCGACCCGCCTCAAAGCCGGCACCGCCACGAAGATCGCCCTGAACATCCTCTCGACCAGCGCGATGATCCGTCTCGGGCGGGTGCAAGGCAACCTCATGGTCGAAGTGAAAGCCTCCAACAGCAAGCTGCGCGACCGCGCCGTCCGGCTGGTGAGCACGTTGAAAAACTGCGCCCCCGAGGACGCCCGGGCTCTCCTGGAAAAAAACGACTGGAACGTGCGGGCCTGCCTTTGAGGAGCGTCATGCACTTTCCTGAAACGCGTTCTCTGAAAAGGCTTCGTTGTAGCGGCGGTCTGTGACCGGCCGTCGTAACCCTACAAAACCCCTGCGGCGGGGATTCTTCCGGATTCCTCGAGCAGCTTGCGTATGCGCTGAATCTTGGCGGCTGTCTTCGGGTCGGCTCGGAGGCCCGGAACCGTCTGCGGCATGCGCCGGCTCCAATTCGATTCGGCAACGGCGCCCGGCACGTTGAACCGGTACTCGGCTGCAAGCAGGTCGGTGATCATGCAGATCGCGATCCAGGAATTGCAGGCAAACAAGGCGCGCAGGAGTTTCTCATGGAGCGCATCGCTCCATTTTTGGGGAAGCGCGCCTTCGACCCCGGCGAAGGCGGCGAGCTTCTGCATCTCGCGCAGCGCCTGCCCGCCCTCCTCGCCGCCGGCCCGGGCGCTCTTCTCCCACTTCGTCCAGAGGACGCGGAGCGGGTCGTGGTCGTGCGTGGCGTAAGCGGCGACGGAGAGGCGCTGGTAGTCCGCGCCGGGGATGAGGTTCCCGTCCGACGTGTTTTCCCAGATGGGCACCTTAAAGCCGGCGATGCCGAGCGCCGTGAGGTTCGGGCGGACATAGTCGGGCACCATGCCGAGGTCTTCGCCGATGAGGCGGTGCTCGCCCGTCTCATCCACGAGCGCTTTCAGGTATTCCTCGCCCTCGCGGCGGTTCGCCTCGCGGTTCTCTCCGGTGGAGTCGTCCCTCGGCAGGAAATGCGGGAGGGCGCCGCCCGTCCTCGCGCGGGCCTCGTCTTCGGAGAGCGGCAGGAACTCCGCGTTGCGCTCGGGCCGCCACGGGAAAGAATAGACGCGGTAGAAACCGAGGATGTGGTCGATGCGGAAGACGTGGAATATCTCGCGGATCATGTGCACCCTGCGCCGCCACCAGGCGAAGCCGCCCTGGCGCATGACATCCCACCTGTAAAGAGGCAACCCCCAGTTCTGGCCCCATTTCTGCACGAACGGCTCGTCCTTGAAATACGGTTCCGGCGGCGCGCCCCCGGCCCATTTCGAGTCGAACAGCTCCGGCTGCGAGAACACGTCCGCACTGTAAAGGCTGATGCCGAACGGCACGTCCCCCATCAACGCGACCTTCTTCTCGTTGCAATACGTGTGCAGGCCCTTCCACTGGGCGAACGCGAGCCACTGCACATACATGAAGAAGCGAATCCTGCGCTCGAACGCTTTGCGCGGCGTGTGCTTCTGCTCGGCGAGCCAGTCCGTCGCGCCCTTCATGGAGCGCTGGCCCTCCGGCCACGTGTCCCACTGCTCGCTGCCGCCATTCTCATCCATCAACGCGCGGAAGAGCCCATACCCCTCGATCCACGACGCCTCCTCGCGGACGAACTTGCGGAATTGCGCCGCGCGAAAGGTGTTCCTGCCGAGCTGGCCGGTCGAGAAGCGCGCGAACGCCCTCTCCAGCAGACCGCGTTTCAGCGCCTTCACGGCGGCATAACGGACGGTGTCGCCGGAGAGCTCCGCCTTGCCGACGAGCTCCTTGAAGTCCTCATTGGTGAGATCGAGCACCGTTTTCGGCGAGACGACGAGGGTTGTCGGCTCGATGGCGATGGAGCTGATTGCGTTGTAAGGACTGTTGTCGCCCCCCGTCTCGTTGATCGGCAAGAGCTGAACCAGCCTGAACCCGGCGTCCGACGCCCAATCCACGAATTGCTTTAGCGACTCCACGTCGCCCACGCCGAGATCGCCCTCCGACCGCAACGCAAAGAGCGGAGCCAGGATGCCTGCTATCGGCTGGTCAGGAGTAAGATTCATTCGGGTTAAGCCGCGGCCGGCTACGGCTCCAAGTATGCAAACGAAGATATCGCCTGGGAAGAAGGGAATGGATGTCCGCCCTCGAAAACCTTTGCTCCTGCCCGGTGGGAACGAAGTGCATTTCGTCCTCGAGGGGTCGATTGGCGAGGAGGGGAAGTTGTGCGAGCCGGCAAGCCTCCACGACGGCCTGGAGTGCGGAAAAAGAAACTCACTAACGATTCGAATGGGAATTCACTTTTTTCATTGATGTTATTTTTTGATCGGCTCAAGATACCGCGAGGTGGTTGATCAAGGAGGCGAGATGGGAAGCACTAGCTTTGAGCGTGATGTTCTGAATGTATGGCGTTCCCTATGTGTCGGCGAAATTCTCGTGCTTCGAATCGCGCTTTGGGTCACCCTGCTTCTTGCAGCGGCAGCCACTTCACGAGCCGACTACCCGCCCGTACTGGTAGTTGACTCCTCGGGATATGCGGGTGCGGCTGTCACCGGGACAAACGCCATCGATGCCCGGCAATACGTCACGGGCGGCGGAGTTCTGGTGCTCACGGGTTCCCTGGGCGGTAACGTGGCGTGGGGGCCCGACCTCAACACCGCTCTGAACAATCCTAGCGCCACAGGCGCGTGGGACGGTGGCTCTACCGTAACGCTCGCCGGGCACACCCTGGCGGTGCCACAAGTCCTCGTCTACTGTACCAATGCCGTGGCTCCGGCGACCATGCAGGGGTATGACAATAATTCCCACGCGCCTATCTGTAACTCCCAGATCGGGAGTTCCTTCGGTACTGGCATACAACAATCTCCCTGACGCCTACATCTTCAATTTCGGCAACGGACTGCCCTGCTATCGCTACCAGGCGGGGCCTGCTCCGGTTGTCATCAATACCCAGAATGGATGGCCCCCTTCGGACGTATTGACCTTCCCCCAGAGCCTCTACATAAACGGCGTCTCGATGCCTTCGACTGCTTTCGATGAAAGCATCGCTAATGGATACTCATGCGACGCCTATTACGGCGTGCAGTCGGGGAGTAATAGCGTTGACCTGCATGTGTACATATCTAGCGACAGCCCGACGGGCGACATCTGGGGCAATGTCGGCGCGCTCAGCTTCTCCACCGAACTTAACGACTCTCAGACGACATTCACCTCCCAATCCGATCTAGGGATTAATACGTCTGCTCCACAATCGAGTCCCCAATTCGGCCCGCCGCAAATCACCTGGAACGGAATACTCCTCCCCTTCACCTACAACGCAATCAATGGCGGAGACGTTTATTACGACCCGTCCAGCACGAGCATGATAACTATCAACCATGATCTCTCCGCGACGGCAGTTCAGCCGTATCAGACGGTTACCGGGTCATATACCCCGAGTTCTCAAGCGTTCTCCAGTCTTCCAGGAATCGCGGCTGTCAGCGCCGATGGGATATCCATGCTTGGCCTGCCGCCGGGGGTTACTTTGATTACGAGCGGCGGAGCCATAGAAATGACCACTAGCGGCGCTTTCGACCCCGCTTGCCTAAGGGGCCAGTCCTTCGCTGGCGGATCGTCCGTGAGCATAACCTCCCAAAATGCCGACTATCAGCTTTACATGCCGGACGGCACTCTTGTCTCGAAGTTTACCTCCTATCCTCTACCGAATAACCTGTTCCAATTTCCCTCTTCCCCCCTTTACCAATATTTGGGGGGCGAAATGGTTTTGGACTACACCGATTGGCAGTGGCCCGACTCGAACTGCATGACTCTGTTATCAAGCTTCCGTCATACCCCACCAAAATCTACGTAAACGGCGAAGAACTAGATCAATGGGACGATTACATCCCGGATGAGGATTGGGGAGGCAATGAAATCAGTTTCATATGGGATTATCAGAATAGCGAAGGCGGTGACAATTTCAATGTAGGTTACTATACTTCGGGCGGCTTTGGCACTTTCTTTGGCAGTTATGGGGACTACGTAAATGGGTTTGATTTCTGGGGGCAAATTGACCGGACCGGGGCCTTTCTGGGGCTAGGCTATAATACCGTGACATTCGCGCCCTCCTCATCGCCGCCGGCGCAGGGGCCCCAAAAAGTCGCGTGGAACGGCCACAGCCTGGGCTTCACCGCGACCGGAACGCAATATGGCGAGGACAATTACCGCGATCTTGTGAGCGGCGAGGGCGTCGCCATCTATCCAGACGGGACTGTTGACGTAAGCGGCCCTTACACGACTAGCGGCTCTTACGACCCCGACACAAACCAATTTAACTTCTCTGGTGATCCCAATATGCAGAACATCGCGGCGCAGGACGCGAGCGGTGAACTACTCGGCATCCCCAACGGCCTCGAAGTTTATTTCACGGCGACGGGCGGCGCGCAATCCATCCAACTGGGCGATGGCAGCTACCGCACCCCTGCCAACTCCACGGTCTACACGTTCCAACGCCCCGATGGATCGTTCGGCGTCCGCTACCTTGGCATCCCGGCAAACAGCCCTCTCATCATCCAGGATACAAACGGGAATTACACGTCGCCCGTATATGTGTTCCGTCCGGCTGGGAACGGCAGTTGCGTGATCGATGCATCCGATGACAGCGGCTGGCCGGCCTCCAACCTTTATCCCAACGTGCTCTACGTCAACGGCAGCTATACCACGATCGATATTCCCACGGTGGCCATCTCCGGCTCGGGCCAGAGCCAGACGGGCAGAGTCACCTTCGATGTCAACCCGTATTCCGGCGGCCAATATGCGGGCCAGGTGAACCTCAGCTGGACATGGAGCAGCGGCGGATTCAGCGCCGCTGTTAATGGCAACTATGGCGGATATTCGTCCTTCAGCGGCACTTGGGATGGCACGTTGTTCAACGGTTTACCCAAAGGCCTGGTTATCAGCACAAGCGCGCCTTCTCCCGACCCCTCGCTCGGCCCCCTTCAGATTTCATGGAACGGAGTCGATCTCACCTACAATGCCGTTGCCTCCTCGGTGTCGGGCAGCAATCCCACCGGGACGGATGTTTACCAGGATGGGGCCGGGATCGGCCTGAGCGCTACCATCGCCAGTGATGGCACGACCGTTCTCACGGGCGCGGATGGCACCCAGTACGCAGGCTCATATTCCGCGGACACGGGGCAGTTCTCGTTTTCGGGAACCTCTCCTGGCAACGTCGTCGCTTCCGGCAACCAAAGCTCGGGAGGGGGCGGGGGCCAACCTCCTGCGTCGCCTGGTCAGAGCATGGAGGTCAATGGCAACCTCGACATCCAGGGCAACATCCTGACGCTGGGCACATGGATGCACGGCAGCTCCGCTTCTGTGAACGCCATCGCGCTCTACTATACCGATACGCAGAACGGGAACCCCAGTCTTTTGCAGTTTGCGGGAACCCGCGGCTCCCTTGACTGGGTGTGGAGCGAAGCCACCTCAGATAACGCCGATCCGCAGATTCCCATGATGGAATTGGACCCATCACACCGGCTCATCCTGCACGATACCACCACCCAGAACGCGCCCGGAGTGACGTTGGACCCTACTGGGCCTTCCCGGTTTAAGAACCCCGTTCTCATAGCTCCGCAGGGCGACATCGGCATGGGGCCGTTCACCACCGGGACCGCTCCTTAAGAAAGGCCGGGGTCGCATCGGGAACCGCTTCGGATGAAGATCGGCACCAAAGTCTCCCGCAAACCCCTCTACGTGGGGTTGCTCTTGCTGGTCTGCGCCACCCAGCGGATATTTACCCAGTCGGCGCCGGACGCTCCCTCGTGGTGGTCGTCCCAGGGAGTGATCAACGGGCATCCGCCCAACGACTACGCGGCAGCCAACCAGGGCCAGGTGAAGAACATCGCCAGGGCCGCTGCCGCTATGATGGACGCGCAACTGCCTGGGGGAGCAGGCGACGCCGTGCACGCGCTGGTCAACAGTTGGGCGACACCGACGGCCCAGACGAATGATTTCGCAGCTGTGAATCTTGGCCAGCTCAAGAGCGTGGCGAAGCCATTCTACGATGTGCTGATTGCAGGGGGCTGGAGAAGCGGTTATCCTTGGAACGGCTCGGTGAACGCGCCGGCAGATTACGCGATAGCCAACATCGGCCAGGTGAAAAATATCTTCTCCTTCGACCTGACACCGTTGGCTTGGCCCACCCATGTCACCGCGACCCCGGTAGGCGATGGCACCGTACAAGTGGGTTGGACGTATCCTTCGGTCAATATTCCGGGATTTACGATTCAGCGCAGTGACGATGGGGGGCAGACATGGACGACGGTGGGGAACGTCTCCGGGCAGACGAAGAATTTCTCGGTACCCTCCGATGCCGTCGGGGCCAATGGTTCGAGCCGGTTTCGAGTAGTCTTGTCCGGCACGGGTGGGAATACCGCCCAAAACGGCTCGGGAGGAACCCCCGCGGCTCCTGATCCGGATCCCGATGACGAGCCTACGGCAGGTGCGCCCATCCCGATTCAGGATTATGCTTTCATCGATATGAGCGGCAGCAGCGTGACTTCCGATGTGACGATGGTCTCGATGGATGACAATAATAACGCGGCGTTCGCCTATACGAGCGGCACGGTAACCTTTGGTTGGAATGCAGGGGGCATAAGTGACCAGTCGGGCTACGGCGAGTGGGGCGTGACCTCCGCTTCCAACCTGAACGTCTTTACCTGGGCGGGCGGAACGGTTTCACCTGCCTCGATCATCTCCCTGGTTGCAAACCCCGGCCCGCAAAGCTGCTATCCGTCACCGAGCGATGGCTCCAGGACTTTTGGGGCGGAGTTTCTCGCACCCAGTTACATCACCCCGTCGGGGACGGTGTATGGCGCGGATACCTCGGGAAGCTTCGCTTATGAACAGTATGAAGCATTTGCGCTGGATTGCGCAGATGCTGCTCCGATAGGATCGTGCGGTTTTTCCAGTGACGGCCAGAAATACGGCTCGCTCAGCCAGCTTCAGCAGACGATGCTTCCGTCGAGAGATAACCTGATCAATTGGACCTGCTTCTGGATATTGGGCGGCAATTCAAACGCCTTTTTTGCACACGCACAAGATGCGTCGGTCACTCCGAATGACCCGGACAACTATTCAAGAACTTTCAACTTCAGTGTCATCCATACCGGAAACGACTCAACGAGTAATTACACTTATTTTTACCCAGGAGACCAGAGCGTTTATTGGAACAATCGGGATAATGACGTGTTGCCTTCGCCCACCACCCAAATAGACTCGGCGTTCATGCCGTTGGCAGTCAATAGCAGCGGGCACGCCGTCGGCAGCGGGAGCAACGGGCAGATGCTCTATTATGACGGGATAACCGTGTTGCCTGCGCTGCCGCTGGACGGAGTGCATAGCCTGAACAACCAGGATGAGCTCATCGGGACGGGAACGGATGCGATGCATCCCAATTCCGAAGGCATCCTCCTGGAAAGCGGCAGTTATCAGATCCCGCAGTTCCTGGCCGATCTGGTGCCCAAAGAGTTAAAAGGCGAGCTTCGACAGGTGAATCCGTTGTTGATTTCGAATCGATCCCAGACGGATTCGTCTATTACGATTTTTTGCACTGCCTTGAGCGGCACGGCATCGGGGTACTACCTGTGGACGCGCGGCACGAACAGCCTGTGGACAATCGCCCAAGCGCATTTTCCCGCCCCGGTGCGAGTGACGCATTTCAGCTCGCTGACACCGCAAAAGAATCTCGCGACCCAAGCGACGATCACAACCACAGGAACTGACGGCACCACTTCAACCAATGCCCAAAAGGGTTTGAATCTCCCCCCGGTGCAGTTAACCAACAAGGCTGACCCAACGGTTAGAAACGGCGCGAAGGGTAATGATAAGCCGATTTCCTTCATGCAGTCCGGTAGCGACACGAACATCAATTGTGTGGCGTGGATAGCAGCGAATGATCCGACCAATAACAACGCACCCAGAATGCCGCAACTTGTGGCGACCTCAGGATCAATTCCGGGCCTCACCTATTGCTGGAAGCTGCAAGTAACCTTTCATGATCGACATGGAAATCCGCATCGAGACTTTGACACTGGCGATCCGAATGATAGCAACTCCTCGCCCAATTTATTGACCGATCCCATCGTCCATTCCTCGAATCAGACAGCGGATACTCCCGACCAAGTGACAATTCCGGCTGTCAACGGATCAACAGACCCAAAGAATGTGAACGGCTGGCACCAGATCACCGATGGCTCGCCTTGGGTCATTTATGATTCAACAAACAGCCCAGATTGGAACGCGGCAGTAGCCCAAGGGTTCTTCGGCGGGGACGCGGTGCTCAGCTTGAAGATTTTAGACGGCAACGGCACGATCATGCCGGAGCAGGATTATAAGTTCAGGACTGCCGGTGAAAATCCTACTCAGCAAAGTTGTGAAGCGTTTATCAAGGCAAATAACGGCGGCTTTTGGTACGCCGACGCAATCGCAAGGGAAGAGACGGATGGGGAAGGCAGCAATGGTTATTACAATCACTTTTTAACAAGCGGTGGTAAAAGTTCTGCCAATCCTATTAAAGTGGGTGTTCCTAATTGGAATAACGACGGAACCTACCCTAGGTGGAAAAATGGCGTACGCGTTGGACGATGGACAGGCAGCGGCGGTTACGGGCTGTTTCAGCTGACCTATCAGGCAGCCAACAATCCGAACGATACAGGTGACGCAAATTATATCTTGCACCGCGATTGGATTTGGAACTGGCAATCCAATATGGCTCCGGCAATCAATAAGTTAAGCGGAAAACAAACATCCGCTACGAGTCTATATAATTGGTTGGTCTCGGAATTTGGCTCCTCAATTCAGTCTCAACGGTGTCCGACCAGCGGCGATAACCAAAATGCGTTTAACGCTTACGAGGGAATAGTGATAGGAGAATATAACGGCAACGACGGATTTGAACGAGTGACCGCTCCAGATCAGAGCAAGAAGTGGTCTCCTTGGCAACTTGCGAACGGGCAATGGAGCTTCACCGGAACCTACGCGATCAAAGTCGCGGGGTATGTGCAATAAATACTATGATTAAATATTTGGTTTCATCCGTATCCCTCAGCATGTGCGTTTTTGTTCAGGCTCAGGTGTTGCAAGACCCAGTGTCAGATATTGCCAGTTCCGGGCGCGCCACCGGCACTTATTATCCAGGAAGAGAGTACTATAAATGGGTGGTTGATATCAACCATGACGGCCTTAACGACGTGCTTCTTTCGTTGAAAGAGAGATCAGATGAAATTGGGGAAAGAAAAACCGACGGCGGAGAAGCCTTTAATCAGGACGAGCACACATTTGGGGTATATATGGGCCTTAAAGATGGCGGGTATTTCAAAGTGAAGCGCGTGGATGAGCCGGGAGGCGTTCGGCAATTTGGGATAACCATTGATATCTCTCAATGTTACATTGGTTATATAATTGAGGTAAAGCGATATGGACTTGTTACCGTAGAGACGGTAGAGGTTACGGCTCCTTCTGGTAAAGGCCTTCCGGTGCCGAAGGATCAGATTTATTGTTATGCTATGGAGGATAATTACATAATAAAGAGAACGAACCTTACGTCGTTGCTCGACGACGCAAAAAAAAGTCCGATTTACGATGAGTATCTTTCCAAGTCCAAGCGGACGAAGGTTCAGTTGCAAGAAGTCACGCCGTAGCCGCCTTCTTTAGCGATCAGTACATAGGAGTTCTTCAAACAACTCACCCAGCCCCCCGCGCTTGCGCGCGGGCGGCCGGGCGGGAACAGTTGAAGTTTTCCGCAGCTTTGAGTTGTCAAAGGCCAGCGGTGGACGGTTGCGCCATCTCCCTAAACTGAAATCATCTGCCGGGTGTCGATGAACCGGAAGACCGACTTCGAGAGCGTAGGCGCCGGTGCCGGTCGGAGAATTTTCCGCCGCTACCGGCCCTTCTTTTTTCGTAGATGATTAGGAGGCTGGCTGCGGAACTGAGGCGTCGGGGTGTGCGCCGTGGCCGCGTGGGTTTTGTTGACCTGGCGGGGGTGGGGACGCATCATCGGGCGCAATCGATGAGACGGTTTCTGGCAAAGCAGGGGTTGCTTCGCAGGGCCGTGAGGAGGGGCATCTGGCTGCTGCGGCCGTTCAGCCGGCAGGCGTTCATCGTGGCGGTTCGGGCGGGGGAGCGGATCGGGGGGCCGGGGTTTCTCTCGGCGCTCACGGTTCCGCTTATAATGCCAGACATCCTGCTGCGGGCCAGCCACTACCCGCGCTTCAAGCGGTTCCGGCGGGTGCTGCCGTCGGACTTCTGGCGGATGCATCCCTTCCGGCATTACCTGCGCATGATCCACGTCTGGGATGAATCGCTCGCGGTGGGCTCGGTTTACGACCGGTTGGGTTCCGCCGCCTGGGCTTCGCGCATGACGACCATAGGCACGGCTCCGGAGCGGCTGGATGCATGGGGGGAGCGGCCGGTGATCCTCGCGTTCCTGCATACGGGTGGGTTCGGCCTGCTTGGGTCCTGGTTGCGGGTGCGGGGCCTGCCGGCAGCGGCGTGGTTGCGCTCGGTACCGGAAGTCGCGGGGGTTTGCGCGGTCGGGATTCGCGCCAGGGGAGATGGGGTCCACGGATGCGCCGGCGTGCCGCATACGTTTGTAGGCCCGGGTTCTCTACGCGCGGCGCTTCGCTGGCTCCGGCCGGGGCGGGTGCTTTCGTTCCCGCTGGACGGGGCGATGGAGCATGAGCGCCTGGTTGCGTGCCGGGCCGGGGGGCGCCTTATTTATCTGCAGGATGGGGCGGTGCGGCTGGCGCGGAGGGCGAATGCGGTCCTGCAGCCGGTGTCGGTGCACCGGACGGGGCCTTGCCGCTACCTTTTCCGCTTTGGGGAGCCGGTGCCGGAGGCGGTCCTTCATGCAAAGGAGACGCGGGGAGCGATGGAGCACCTCGCCAGGGAGCTGTGGGTGGGGCTGGCGGAGGACCCGTCCAGCATCGGGTGGGGCACTCTGGCGTCGCTCGATCCCAAGGAGCAGAAAGTCTGGACCTTCCCTTGAGCGAATGTTCGGCCGGTCCTCCGAGGAGCAGGAGGCTAATCAACGCAGCGATAATCCGGGTTTAGCCGTGGAGCAGAGGCCAGCTCATGGCTCCTCCTTCTGCTTGCGCACGATGCCGGGCGACGCGGGCGGGGCCGACTCTCCGAGGAGTGCGGCTTGCTCTTCACGGCTGGTTTCGCCGGTGTCCGCGGGCCGGGAGGTGGCCGTCTTCTTGGAGGCGCCTTTTCTTAGCTGTGTCTTGCTGTAGTGATGCATGGGAGTTCCCTGGGGAAAGCTGGCCGCTCCTGCTTTATTTCGGTTGGTGGCCGGAGGGCCGGGCACGCTCCGTGTTCCCGGTATCTTGGAAGCGGCCTTGCAGGACGGCCTCGCGTTATATCATCGCGGCGCCGGCGGCCACGATGTCTTCGTCGATGACCGGGCTCCCTTTTTGCGCGCCGCGCAGCAGGGTGAGCATGCACAGCTTGTTGATGTTCCGGCAGATGCCGCCCGAATGCGTGTGGACGGCCAGCAATGCCTCCGGGGTGAACAGCTCTCCCATGCGCCCGGCGACCAGCAGGCGGAATTTCACGTATTGGCCGCACTCCTCGGGGCCCATGGGCCGGAGCTCGCCGCGCAGATACATGCGGTTGCGCAGGGATTCATAAGTGGGATGCTCGAGCCGCGCGGCGAACTTTTCCTCGCCAAAGAGGAGGCTGGTGGTGAGCTTGCACTCCGGTATTTCGATGTTGCTGATGGTGCGCACGAAATGGAGGCAGTCGGCGCTCAGGAAGTGGCATTCGTCGATGATGATGACGAGCCGTTTTCCTTCCTGGTGCAGGTCGATGATGTAGTTGCTGAGGAGCTTCAGGAGATCCTGTGTGCGGAGCATACCCTCGGGAAGCGCGATGTTCAATTCCGAGAGGATGTCGCGCAACAGGCCGGTCTTGCTGAGGCCCGGGCTTACGAGGACGAGGATCGCCTGGCTTCGGGCGGGGTCGAGCTGCTGGAGCAGGAGTTGGGTGACGAGCGTCTTGCCGGTGCCGCTGGGGCCGGTGATCATGCCCATCGAGACGTTATGCTCGATGGCGAGCATCATCCGGTCGAGCGCTTCGGCGTGGCTGTCGGTCTTGTAGAAATAGGCGGGGTTCACGGAGTCGCCAAACGGGTTTTCCCGCAGGCTGTAGAAGCGGAGGAAATCGCTGCCGGCGTGCTGCATCGGGGTCTGGATGCCAAGGCTGCTCTCGGCGGCCTGGCCGGCGAGTTGCATCAAGAGCAGTTCCTCCGAGCCGGCCGGGGCGGTGAAGGCATCTTTTTCGTCGTCTTCCAGGGGCTGGGCATTCATTGGCGGAGTTCTTTGGGTTGCGGGCGTTTGAGTTCGTGCGTCTTGCGTTCCGGCGTTCCGGCGTTCAGGCGGCCACCGCCCCGCGGCTTTCGGGGAGCACCGGCTCCGCGCTCGCTTTGCGGGCGCTGGCTTGCACGGGCAAAGAAGGGGCGGCTGCGTGCGGGCCGGGTCTCGCGGCGGCGCAAAGGGCGCGCGCCATTTCTTCGATGCGCCGGGCGTTCGGGTGCTCCGGCTGCGCGATGAGGAGAGGTTTCCGCGCCTGGTTGCACTCCTCGAATGCCGGGTCGCGCGTGAGCCAGCCGAGCCGGGCGGGGCGCTCCCGCAGGAAGCGCTCGGCGCACTGGCTGAGCTTCTCATAGATGGAGCGCGACTGCGCTTCGTCCTCCGCCTGGTTGACGAGCAGGTGCAGCCTGCCGGGCATGCGGGCCTCGCGCGCGACCTTTATGACGCCGTACGCGTCGAGCGTGGAGGCGATATTTGGCGTGGTGACGACGACGATGTCGTCGGCCATGGCAAGAAACCGGGTGACTTGCGCGGCGATGCCCGCGCCGGTGTCGATGAGGATGACATCGAACGCTTTCCGCAACAGGTCGAGCTCGCGGCTCAACCGCTCCATGCCGCGCGCGTCGAGGTCGGCCAGGCGCGCGTTCCCCGAAGCGCCGCAGAGCACCCGGATGTCCCCGGGCCCGGTGGCGAGGATTTGTTCCGCGGTCGCCTTTCCCTCGAGAAGATCGACCACCGTGCCGCGCGGGGCGATGCCGGCAAAAACGTGGACGTTCGCCAAGCCCATGTCCGCATCAAAGAGCAGGGTGCGCAGGCCGCGCCGCGCGAGGGCGATGGCCAGGTTCAGCGAGATGGTGGTCTTCCCCACCCCGCCCTTGCCGCTCGTGACCGCGAGAACCGTGCATGCGCCCTGCCGGGATGCGAGGTCGCGGCGCACGTCGCCCGGCGACTCTCCCCGCACGAAGATTCGCTCGTGGACGTCCCGCAGAAGCGCGAGCTCGGCCTCGTCGAAACCGGCTCGTGACCTTTCTCCCCCGGGCCTCAAAAAATCCTTGAACTCCGATTCCATAAACCGGATTCTGGACGGCTCGAACCCGGTCACTCTGCATGCCTGTTGCAACCCAGATTCTTCGGAAGGCGCTACTTCGCTCAACACGGGGGTGTCCTTCCGTGTCGGACCGGTCTTTCGCAAGAGATGCCCATATATTGTATGTAGAATCACCTTGACACCGCAATTAGTAGGAGTGTAGTCGTTAATTGTCAATGATGTTTATGTCATTATCCGACACGGAAGAGAGGCAGGAGGAAAGCGAGGGTGGTCGAGAGATTGACTTCTACTGCTTTCGGTGCGGCGCTTCGTTACAAGCCTCCTCCGGCAGCGCGGGAAAGACGTGCGAATGCGTATGCTGTTCGCAGGCCGTCCCCGTCCCTTCCACGGCTCTGAAAGACCCCATCGGGATGGCCGAGAAATACGGCTCGGAGATCCTCGCCGTGGAGATTGAATTTCTCTGCCCCGAGTGCCGCCGGAAGCTCGTCGTCGAGGCCTCGGAAGGCGCGGTGGCGGACTGCGCCTGGTGCGCCCGGCGGATCGACGTTCCCCAGCTTTCCTCTCTCAGCGGTTACACGATGCGGCCCGCCCGCGACCCTGCCGGCCCGGCGGTGGCGCATACCCGGCCCGCGCTTCTTACGCAGGAAGAACTCGAATTCCTCACCGCTCCATAGTGAACCCGAGCGCCAGTCCCGCGGCCCGCGGCCCGGCAGCTCCCACGAATCCCACAGCCATGCCGAAGCAGAACGTCCTCCTCCATGAAGAATGCCCGTCTTGCGGGGCAAAGATCTCGCTCGGCCGCAGGGCGCTCGCCCGGAAGATCCGCTGCCCGCAATGCCGCCGCGTAGTGGTGGTGGAGGCCGCCGCCCAGCAGCCGGCGCTGCCGCAACGCGCCCCCGAGGCCGCGCCAGCCGCCGCATCATCCCTGCCTGCACCGGGCGGGTCGATCTCCCCGGCCGAGCATTCGCACGAGTTCTGGGTCGATCCCATCGACCATGGCGCGGGGTTCCTCGGCGAACACCAGAAGGGCAAGCTCCTCCGGTACCTTGCGGGCGGCCATAACCTGCGCATCACCCTCTGCACCCCGGCGAACCATCCTGACAGCCTGCTCTTCTCCCATACCCTGCTGAAAATCTTCCGCGCGGCGGGCTGGCACGTTTCGGTGATGCGGGATGCCGGCAACCGCGCCGTTCCGCGGAAACCCCACGGGGCGCTCGCGCTCTTCACCGGCTCCTGGCCTTTCCCGGAGGAGGTGACGAAGGCGTGCATGGCCATGACCGCCGCGGGGCTCGAATTTTCCTCCCACATCGACCCGGGGCAGGTTAGCGACAAGGCGATCCTGGTGATCGGCCGCGACATCCGGCGGGCGATGCGCGACGCCCCGCGCGGAGGAAAGGCCGGCGAGCCGCAGTCCGCACCCGAGGAGCACCCGGCGCACCCGATCTTCGAGGAACTCAGCGATGCCGACTGGGAGCAGGAGACGGCTCGCTGGAAGGCGGCGCAACCGCCGGGGAACGGCTGGCTGCACCGCATCCGCGAGGCGGCGAGCGCAAAGGCGGCGGGCACCGGCACGAAGCGGCCGGAACTCGGGGGCGTCCTGTCGCGCGGGGTGCGCCTGGCCGAAGTCATCGCCACGCACCTGCCGGACGGGCCGGCGGGGCACGCGAGAGAGTGGCTGCCGCTCCTGCGCGAGCTGAACAGCGTCCTGAGGGAACTGCGGGCGACTCCCGGGGGCCCGGGGAACGCGGGGATGCCCGCTCCGCTGGGCAGGCGTTGCGCGCGCCTCGCGGTCGCGCTCCTTGAAAAAGGGCCGGCTGCCGCGGATAAGGACGACTCCGGCGCGCCGCGGGAGAACGGCCCGGGGAGCAAAACCCCGTGGGTGAGTAAAACCCCGTGGGTGAGCGCGCTGCGTTTCGCCGATGCCGTCTTCGCCGAGCCGCCCGTCTCCGACGACCTCGAGTCCCAAAATGAATTTGAGGAACTCCTCGCCAAGGCGCTCCGGCGCGGCGAGCCGCCCATCCAGCGGATCATCGCCGCGGAGGTGCGTTCCTGGCATTGGTTCCGCACGAGCGGGCGGCGCACGCTGCACGACCAGCTCTTCTACCACGAGGCGCGCTGCGAGAAAGTCATGACCTCCGCGTTCACCCGGCTCGAGTATTGGCCGCCGGCCGAGCGGGAACAAATCTTCCGCCGTGTGCTGCAGCGGGACGATCTCGAAAGCCGTTCGGATCTCGCGGAGACGCTGGGCTATTTCCTCGGCTGGGAAGGCATCCTCATGGATGACGAAAATAATTGCTCGCCCGCGGCCCATCTCGTGCGCGAGGTCATCGAGACGCCTTCGAAGTTCCCCTTCCTGCGGCCGCCCGAGATCCGCCGGGAGTTCCTGCGCCACTTCGTCATCGGGATGACCGAGGGGGCGAAACGCGTTTGCGCGTCGCCGCACCGGGCCGCGGAGTTCGCCGAATGGTGCCACCGCGCGTGGGCGGAGCTGGAGACGCTGGAGGGGGGAAACCGGGATCCGCGGGGCGTCGTGCTCTTCGCCTGTTACTGGCTCGGCAGGCAGCACCGGCGCGAGAATATCGACGCGGAGGCGCTGCTTCCGTGGTGGCGCGCCCTGTCCCGGATGCTCCTGGAAGTCGTGCGCGGAGGCGGCATGCGGGACATCTCCACGGTCTTTTTCACCCTGCGGGATGGGGCCTTCCTCGACCTGCCCACCGGACACGAAGTTCTGGAGCTCGTCGACGCTTACCTCACGCGGATGGACGATGGCGCCGAGGACTTGAGCGACGCGTTCCACGCCGAGATGGAGCAGCGGGACGAGACGGGGCAGCCGCTCTGCCGGCAGGTGGCCGGCTGCATCGCCGATCTCCTCGTGAGCCTGCGGCACGAGGGCCGGGTGGTGGACTTCGGCGACTTGCAGCTCGCGCGCTCCTTCCTCCTTCGTCTCGCGACGGAACATACCGGTTCCTGCAAAGCCGCGGACTCGCTCTTCCACTTCGAGCTCACCGAAGACGCGGGCCGCGACGCGACCGACGTGCGAGCCGCGTAAGGCCTCCCAAAATTGCAGGGGAGCCGACTGGTTCGCCTGTGGGAGGCCGAGCGGCTTTCACTCTCCCAGCCGCATCCTCGCGCCTTGCAACGGCGTAAGGGTTACGATATGAGACCTTCACCCGCCGCGACCATGCAAAAACCCCTCCTCCGCATCGCAGCCCTCGCCGCCGCCTTGCTCCTTGCGGCCTGCGCCCAGTTCACCCCGCCGCCCCAGGGGGAGACCATCCGCCGCAACCTCCTCTACGCCCCGAAGGAAGGCCTGCACCTCGACCTGTATGAGCCCACGAGCAAGACGCCTCTGCCGCTCGTCCTCTGGATCCACGGCGGCGGCTGGAAATATGGCGACAAAGGCTTCGAGCTGTTCCTGCGGACTCTCACGCGCCGCGGCTTCGCCGTCGCCTCGGTGCAATACCGCTTGAGCGGGGACGCCAAATACCCGGCGCAGATCGACGACTGCCGCGCGGCGTTCCAATGGCTCTCGGCAAACGCAGGCCTCTATAATCTGAATCCGCGCGCGGCGTTCGTCGCGGGCGCGTCCGCGGGGGGCCACCTCGCGGCGCTGCTCGGAGTCGAGGAAGGGACACCCGCGGTGAAGGCCGTCTTCGCGATGTATCCGCCCACCGACCTCACCGCGTTCGCAAACCCGGGGCGCCCGAAGGGGTTGATCCCTTCGCTCCTGGGCGGCTCCGTCACCGCGAAGCACGACCTCGCGGTGGACGCCAGCCCGGTGAGCCACGTGGGCCCGAACGCGCCGCCGTTCCTCATCCTGCATGGAGACCGGGACCGGCTGGTGCCGATCGAGCAGAGCAAGGAGCTCGACCGGAAACTTCACGCGGCGGGCGTGGAATCGAAGCTGGTCGTCAAGTCCGGCGCGGGGCACGGGTTTGGGTTGACGGAGAGGCAGGTGGACGAAGTCGCGGCCTTTTTCCATGCGCATCTCGAAGAGTAGTGCGGCCTTCCTTCTCTGCTGGATGACCGCCGCGTGGGCCTGCCGCGCGCAAGACCCGACTTTTGCCGCCCTGGTCAAAAAGGGAGATGACTTGGATGCGCATTGCCGCACGGGCGAAGCGCTCGCCGCCTACCTCCAGGCCGAGAAGCTGAATTCCAAAGACGCGACGCTCCTCAGCCACCTGGCCAAGCAATATGGCGAATCCATGGACGACACCGAGGCCGCCGCGGAGAAACGCGAGCGCGGCGGGGTCGCCCTGGACTACGCGCAACGCGCCGTGGCCGCGGACCCGCACTGCGCGCTGGCGCAGCTTTCCCTCGCGATCTGCTACGGCCGGCTCGCGCCGCTGCTCGACAACAAGACGAAGATTTCCTACTCCAAGCTCGTCAAGGACCACGCGGACCTCGCCCTCGCGCTCAACCCGGGCGACGACCTCGTTTGGCACGTCCTGGGCGCCTGGAACTATGAACTGGCGAACCTGAACGGATTCGTCCGGATGATCGCCAAGGTGATCTACGGCGAGATACCGGCCGCCTCCAACGCCGAGGCCGAGAAGGATTTCTGCAAGGCCATCGCGCTGAATCCGGCCCGCATCGGCAACTGGGTGGAACTGGGCCGCACCCTGGCGGCGATGGGCCGGAAAGCGGAAGCGCGCGTGGCGCTGAACAAGGGCCTGGAGCTGCCCGCCTGCCAGCGGGACGACGCGCACGAGAAACGCGTGGCGCACGATGCCCTGAGCGCGCTGTAGCGCGGCTGATACGCTGCGGCGTCGGCAAGATCAGCGAAGATCTAGCTCACAGACAACCCCGAGCGCGCTACTTCTTCATCGAGCCGTTCCACTTCGCGAGCTGGTCGGCCTTTGCTTCGAAAAGGGCGTCGGTCGGGTCGAGGATTTCGATGCTCTTCACCTTGTCCCCCTGGGCGATGGCGTCCACCACGTCCTGACCCTTCGTCACCTCGCCGAAGATCGTGTGTTTGCCGTTCAGCCAGGGCGTCGGCACGTGCGTGATGAAGAACTGGCTCCCGTTCGTCCCCGGCCCGGCGTTGGCCATCGCCAGCAGGCCCGGCTTGTCGAACTTCACCGACGGGTCGAACTCATCCCCGAACTTATAGCCCGGGCCGCCCATGCCGGTGCCGGTCGGGTCGCCGCCCTGCACCATGAAATTCGCGATGACACGGTGGAAAGTCAGGCCGTCGTAAAACCCCTTTTTGGCCAGGTTCAGGAAATTCGCCACGGTCATGGGCGCCTTGGCGGCGGGAAGGGTGATCTCGATGTCGCCCTTGTCGGTCTTCATTATGATGCGGATATTTTCCATGATCGTTTTTCTTTCGGGTAGAGGCTCGCGCGGCGATTTTCTTTGATGACAGGGCGCCGGCGGCCTGGGTGTTAAATTTCGAGCGGGGGGTGAAGACGCGCGGCCCTACTTCTTCGCGTCGGCCGCCACCTGCATCTTCACGATCTTGTCCGGGTCGGTCACCATGCCGCTGCCCGGCTCGCCGCGTTTGATCTTGTCCACGAACTCCATCCCTTTGACCACGCGCCCCCAGATGGTGTAATTCCCGTCCAGGCTCGGCGCGGGGGCGAACATGATGTAGAACTGGCTGTTCGCGCTATCGGGATCCGACGAGCGGGCCGCTCCGACCGTGCCGCGCACGAAGTGCTCGGTGTTGGAGAACTCTGCGGGCAGGTTCGGCAGCTTGCTGCCGCCCGTGCCGGTACCGGTGGGGTCGCCGCCCTGCGCCATGAATCCGTCGATGACCCGGTGGAACGGGGTGCCGTCGTAGAAGCCCTGGCGGGCGAGGATCTTCACGCGCTCCACATGCTTCGGCGCGAGGTTCGGCAGCAGCTCGATCACCACCCGCCCATCCTTGAGGTCGAGGTAGATGGTGTTCTCGAGATCCGCCGCGCGGGCGCCCTGGATAAACAGACTTCCCAACAACACGGTCGCCAGCAGTACAAATCGGTTCACGCGCACACCGTGCCGAACGGGGAGCCGAATGTCAACCGACTCCTCTCTTTAAAGTGCGGACGGCGCAAGCCGTGCTTCTCACGAATCAGCCAGCTCCCGGAGGGAGACACCGGCTTCCGGTCGCTATGGAAAAACTGGGAATTCAACCCCGTGGCACGGTTCCAGCTATTACAGGATTTATATGAATTATAAAATCCTTCCCGCTGTCGCCCTGTTCGCGTTCCTCGGCCTCACCCACGGCGCCAAAGCCCAGATGCTGTTCGACAACGACTTCAACGCTTACACCGAAAGCGGCGCCTGGACCCCGCGCTACCTTCGCCCCGCGCCGGTGGACGCCCACATCGACAAATCCATGGTGCTCGCCTCCAAGATCGCCGAGCAGCGCGCCGGGATGCACTCGATGCTGCGCTGCTGGCACTACGTCAAAGCCGCCCTGGTCGATGCCCGCGCCGTAAACTCCTGCCCCACCAGCGCCTACGCCTTCGAGGCCGCCTCGGAACTGGTCGCGCGCCACGGCTTCGTAAAGCTCCGCGTCAACGACCCCTACCGCGCCCCGGTCGGCTCCGTATTGGTCTATAGCGGCCACGGCGCCGGCCACGTCGAGATGCGCACCGCCCACGGCTTCGCCAGCGACTACCGCTCCATCTGGGCCTGCCGCTACCACCTCATCGGGGTTTACGCCCGGCTGGCGTCCTAAACAGCCGGCCAGCCGCCGTTAAAGCTCGGAGGCGGCTGCCTCCCGACCGACCCGGATGCGGACCATCCGCTGGCAGAGCTTCCGGGCTTTCTCATCTTTGAGGCGCAGGGTGAGATCATTCTCGCCCTTGTGGACATCGATGAGTTCCACGAGTTGCAGCGCCACGAGAATCTTTTCCTGCATCCGCGGGCTGGGGATGTCCAGCGGGACGCTGGAGACGCTCACCTTCCGCTCCTCCTCGATCCGCTGGAGCAACCTCCAGGCGAGCCGCATTTCCCGCCGGTTGAGGAACTGGTAGGCGCTCAACGCGCTCCAGACAAAGAGCGTCATGCGCGGCACCATGAGGATGATGTCCGCCAGGTGCTCCACCAGCCGCTTGTGATCCCGCGGCAACTGCCTCCGCGGCCCCACGTGCTGGGCGATGAAGACGAGCACGCAGAGCAGGACGGCGCTCGCGACGAATCCCTTGGTGAAGAGCAGCGGCATCCTCGCCCCGAGCCCGCCCGCGGCGCTCGAAAAGAGCAGGACGACCCAATAGAGGAAGCCGTAGAGCAACGCCCAGAACGCGAGCGCCCCGGCCAGCGCCGCCAGGGAGAGAAAGACGACGTGCCGGTTATGCGCGGCGAAATGCCGCCACAAAGCGGGGGGCACCTGCGCAGCCGCCCCGGCGCGGGCGGCGCCCGGGCCGGCGCGCTTGTCTTTCCGCAGCTTCACCATTCGGGGGGCGGCGAATATCAGGCCGGGGAGCGGTAGCCCGCGGGGTCGATCTCCACCGAGCCGAACCCGGCCTCCAGCAATCCCTCGACGAGCGGCGCTTCCACCGAGGCGAGCTTCCCCATCTCTTCGGGCGCGACCTGGACGCGGGCCCGGTGCCGCCCGTTCTCGGGGGAAAGATACCGGACGCGAAAGACCCTGAAGCCCAGTTCGCGCACCAGCGCCTCCCCGCGCTCGACCATGGCCAGCGCCTCGGGCGTGACGGGCGTCCCGTGCTGGATGCGCGAGCTCAGGCACGGCTGCGCCGGGGCATCCGCCGTCGGCAACCCCAGTTCGCGGGAAAGGGCGCGGATCTCCGCCTTCGTGAGGCCGGCTTCCTTGAGCGGGGCCAGCACGGCGAACTCCGCCGCGGCTCTCCCGCCCGGGCGGTGGTGCGTGGCGTCATCCGCGTTCTCCCCATAGGCGATCGCGGCAAACCCGCGCGCCCGCGCCAGCTCGTCGAGCCGGGTGAACAGCTCGGCCTTGCAGTAATAGCAGCGGTTGAGGGGGTTGCTCGTGTAGTTCGCGTCGTGCATCTCCTCCGTTCGGACGACCTCGACCGGCGCGGCGATCGACTGCGCAAGCTCCAGCGCCTCCGCAAGCGCACGGCGCGGCAGGCTGGGGCTGTCGGCGATGACCCCGAGCATGCGTCCTCCCAGGCGCCGGTGCGCCATCGCCAGGAGATACGCGCTGTCCACCCCGCCGGAGTAGGCGATCAGGAGCGGAGCGCCGGCTTCCAGGCAGGCCGCGAGACGCCGCACCTTTTCCGGCGTGCCGACGGCTGCGGCGACCGGGGCGGACTCAAAGCTGGAGGCGGCGGAAGAGTTCATCCAATGGAAGCTGCAACCCGATGTAAAATTCCCCGAAATCCGCATACTCCGCGCTCACCGGGTCGAAGCGCATCTCGTAAACGATCCCTTTTATATCGTAGCTGTCGTGCGCGAAGAGGGTAACGCCCCATTCCCCGTCATCCAGCCCCATCGACCCCGTGATGAGCTGGAGGATTTTCCCGTGCCATTTCCGGCCCACGCGCGCATGGCCGCCCATGAGGCGTTTGCGTTCCTCGAACGGGAGCGCATACCAGTTCTTGTCCGAACGCCGCTTGTTCATCGGGTAAAAACAGACCACCGGCCAGTCGGGCAGGGTCGGGTAGAGCCGGAAGCTGAGGTATTTCGCGCTCCGCGCCCGGAAATCCTCCACCGCCGCCGCGAACTCCTGCGAGCCCGGCGCATGCTCTTTTTCCGCCGAGGCGAGGAAATCGGCCTCGGTGGTGAGGTATTCGCTGCGTTCGGTCATGGAAAGGTAACTGAAGACGGAGGTGCAGACATCCGGCCCGAGCGCCTGGGTGAGGCGTTTCTCGTAGAGGTTCGCCGTGTGGAGGTCGGGCGTGAGCAGGATGAAACCGAGATCGGCCTTCGGGGAGACGACGCTCAGGACGAGGAGCTGCGTGTCCGGCGTCGCGCGGATGTCCTGGACGAGCGTGGAGAGATTCGTCTCTGCCCGGAGCTGTTCATCGCGGGTGAAGAGCTGCCACTGCGAATACTCGATCTTATAATAGAGGTGCAGCACGTGCCAGCCCTCGACGGGGATGACGGGATCGGCATTTTTGTCGCTCATCGCGCCTTCATCATCCGCAATTCCAACCGAATGGTCAAATGGCGGTCCTGGCCGGAGCTGCGAGGCAGGCGCGGTTCGCGCCAAAACAGCCCGCGCGCGGTGAGAACAGTCCTCACCCCACCAGCCGATCCAGCTCTTTCGGCAGCGGCGACTCGAAGGCCATCTCCTCCCCGGTCTCGGGGTGCGGAAAGCGGAGCGCGCAGGCGTGCAGGGCCAGGCGGCGGATCGGGTCGCTCTTTGCCCCATACTTCTTGTCGCCGAGGACCGGGCAGCGGACGTGCGCGAGCTGCACCCGTATCTGGTGCCTGCGGCCCGTTTCCAGCGTGAGCTCCACCAGCGTCCGGGATTTATCGGCCCTCAACACCCGGTAATGCGTCACCGCGTGCCGCGTCTTCTCGCTGGCGGCCGCGACGTGGACCTTGAAGGGATTCGTCTCATCCAGGTCGGACTCGAAGACGCCTTTCGCCGCGGGCAGCCGCCCCTCGGCGACCGCCTCATACCGCTTCACGGCTTTCTCCCAACCGCCCTGCAGCGCCTCCTTCGCCTGCGCCGTCTTGGCGAAGACCATCAGGCCCGAGGTCTCGCGGTCGAGCCGGTGGACGATCCACACCCGCTCCTTGCCGCGCGGCTTCCCGGCCAGGTAGGCCGTGAGCTGGAAATAGGCGGTCTTTTCCTGCTCGGCCTCGCTCGCGATGCTGAGAAGGTTCTCCGGCTTGTCGATGACCATGAGCGCCGCGTCCTCGTAATAAATGCGGATGCCCGAGGCGAGCACGGTCTTCGGCACCGCAAACCGGTCCGAGCGGATCGCGACCACGTCGCCCGGATTCAAGGGGTGGTTGAACTGCGTCACCGCCCGCCCGTTCACCATCACGGCCTGGAACTTCAGCCACGTCCGCACTTGTTTCTTTTTCAGTTCCGGCCACGCCGCGAAGAGCCAGGGAAGGAGCTCGGCGGGTTCGGTGACGGTGCGCGGCGCTGGCATCTCAGTGGTTCCCGCCTTGGGACGAAGCGCTTGCGGAGGGTTCGCCGAAGCTACATGCTCCTGGTGATTGTGAAACAGGAGATTTCCAGGCGGCGCACGTTCGCCATCATTTCGCACCCGGACGCGGGCAAGACGACGCTCACCGAAAAACTTCTGCTATACGGCGGCGCGGTGCAGCTCGCGGGCTCGGTGACCGCGCGCAAGAGCCAGCGGGCCGCCACTTCCGACTGGATGGAGCTGGAGCGCAAGCGCGGCATCTCCATCAGCTCGACCGTCCTCCAGTTCGACTACGACGGCTATCCGGATGAACCTCCTCGACACCCCGGGCCACAAGGATTTCTCGGAGGACACCTACCGCGTCCTCACTGCCGTGGATGCCGTCGTCATGGTCATCGACGCCGGCAAAGGCATCGAGAGCCAGACCCGCAAACTCTTCGAGGTCTGCCGCCGCCGCGGCGTGCCGATCTTCACCTTCATGAACAAGCTGGACCGCCCCTCGCGCGACCCCCTCGAACTCCTGGACGAACTCGAAAGCGTCCTGGGCATCGGCGCGTTCCCCGTGAACTGGCCGCTCGGCGCCGGCCCGGACTTCAAGGGCGTTTACGACCGGCAGACGCGCTCCGTGCACCTCTTCGAGCGGACGGTCCAGGGGGCGTATCGCGCCCCGGTCACCATCACCGACATGGCCGACCCGTTCGTCCGCGAGAAGCTGGACGAACAGACCTACGCGCGCGTCCTCGAAGACCTGGAGATGCTCGAGCACGCCGGCAAGGGCTACGACCCCGCCGCCGTCCTCGCGGGCGAGTTGACGCCCGTCTTTTTCGGCAGCGCCATGAACAACTTCGGCGTCCAGCTCCTCCTCGACTCCTTCCTCGCGCGCTCCTCGCCGCCCGCGCCCCACGTCGCCGCGGGAGGCCGCGTCATCGCGCCCGACGACCCGGCGTTCTCCGGCTTCGTCTTCAAGATCCAGGCCAACATGGATCCGAAACACCGCGACCGCATCGCGTTCGTCCGGGTCTGCTCGGGCAGGTTCGAACGCGACATGCTCGTGACCCATTCGCAGACGGGCAAACGGGTCCGGCTCTCCAGTTCGCACAAGCTCTTCGGGCAGGAGCGCGAGACGCTCGACGAAGCGTTCGCGGGCGACATCATCGGCCTCATCGGGCACGAGGGATTCGGCATCGGCGACACCCTCAGCGAAGACGGCGCCGTCACCTACGACGAGATTCCGCGGTTCCCGCCCGAATGCTTCGCGATGTTGCACAACCCGAACCCGTCGAAGTTCAAGCAGTTCCGCAAGGGGGTCGAGCAGCTCCTGCAGGAAGGGGTCATCCAGGTCTTTCATTTGCGCGATGCCGGCCAGCGCGTCCCGCTCCTGGCCGCCGTCGGCCCGCTGCAGTTCGAGGTCGTGCAGTACCGGCTGGAGTCCGAGTACGGCGCGCCCTCGCGCCTGGAGACCGCGCCGTGGGAGATGCTCCGCTGGCTCCGAGCAGCGACCACGCCCGAGGAACTCCAGGAGCTGAAACTGCCGACCGGGTGCCGCATCGCGCGGGACAGCTCCGAGAACCCCGTCGTGCTCTTCCCGAGCGCGTGGACCCTGGGGTATTTCGAAAAACAGAATCCCGGGGTGGCCTCTTCACCGTCTCCGCGGACTCGAAAGCGGAGCCCGCCGCCCTCGTCCAGGCGTAAGCAACGGCGATGACTCCCGAAGCCATCGCCCACCTCAAGAAGCGGTGCAAGGTCATGCGCCGCATCATCCCGGAGCTCGGCCCGTGCACGCTGGAGCCTGAGTCCGCGCGCTCCCCTTTCGAGTCGCTCGTGCGCGCCGTCGCCCACCAGCAACTCCACGGGGCCGCGGCCGAGAGCATCCTGCGGCGTTTCCGCGCGCTCTTCCCGAAGCCCAGGTTCCCGAACGCCGCCGAACTCGCCTCCGTCTCCGACGAGGCGCTCCGCGGCGCGGGGTTCTCCCGCCAGAAGATCGCCTCCCTGCGCGACATCGCCGCACAGACGCTCTCCGGCCTCATCCCTTCCTCGCGCGCCATCGGGAAGCTCGGCGACGAGGAGATCGTCGAACGGCTCACGCAGGTGCGCGGCGTCGGGCGCTGGACGGTAGAGATGATGCTCATCTTCAAGCTGGGCCGGCCCGACGTCCTGCCCGCGGACGATTTCGGCATCCGCAGCGGCTTCCGGGTCGCGTTCGGCCTCGACAAGATGCCCACGGCCAAAGAGGTTCTGGCTTATGGCGAGCGGTGGCGGCCGTACGCCACGACCGCCGCCTGGTACCTCTGGCGCGCGGCGGACGCCGAGGTCCGGCAGAAAACGCCGCCCGTTCCCAAGCTCCCGTAGACACCCCCAGAATATGAAAAGCCTCCCCCGCCTCCTTCTGGCGCTCTGCGCCGCCGCCCTCGCCCTCCCCGCCCATGCCGCCTCGTTGGAGGACGGGTTCGCGCACCCGCCCGATTCCGCAAAGCCGCGGACCTGGTGGCATTGGGTCAGCGGCAACGTCTCCTCCGAGGGCATAACGGCCGACCTGAACGCGATGAAACATATCGGCGTCGGCGGCGCGCAGATATTCACCGTGGACCAGAGCGAGGTGAAGGGCCCCGTCGTCTTTCTCAGCCCGGAGTGGCGCAAGCTCATGCACCAGGCGCTGGCCCTCGCCGGGAAGCTGGGCCTCGAGATATCGATGGAAGGCTGCGACGGCTGGAGCGAGTCCGGAGGCCACTGGGTGACCCCGGCGCAGGGGATGCAAAAGGTGGTATGGACCGAGAAGCATGTGCAGGGCGGGAAGCGGGTCTCCCTCGCTCTGCCCCAGCCCGAGACCGCCTTGAAATATTATGAGGACATCGCCCTCTTCGCGTTTCCCACTCTGGACGGAGACAACCTGCCCGCGCCGGAGAAGGTGACCGCGAGCGCGTCCGGCTTCCAGGCGCCCAAGAAAACGGCCGGCCATGCCGCGCCGTTCCATGTGTCCAACGACAAGCCCGGAGAGCCGGTCTGGCTCGCATACGAGTATGCGAAGCCCATCCGGTGCGCCTCTCTGGCGTTCGCTATCGCCAACTGGAGCGACCGGAAGGCGACCGGGGAGTTCCAGGCGGGCGACGACGGCGTGACGTTCCACAAGGTCTGCGCGATCAATCAGAAATACGAAGGCAGTTTCCCCCCTGTCCAGGCCCGCTTCTTCCGGCTCTGGTATCCCAAAGCGCCGGCCGCCCGGAAGGTCATCGACTTCGGGCCGATGCACCTGGGCGGCGCGCGGCTGGCCGACCCGGTCGGGCAGACGGGCATGCGGGTGTCCCTCAACCTCGCTTTCAGCGGCGCGACCGCGGCGGCGGGCGACGCCATCGACCCGAAGAGGCTCCTCGACCTCACCGGCAAGAAGGAGTGGGATGCCCCGACAGGGGACTGGACGCTCGTCCGCCTCGGCCACACCGCCACCGGCGCCACCACGCACCCCTCGACCACGCCTGGCCTGGAGTGCGACAAGATGAGCCGGGCCGCCGTCGAATCGCATATAGAAAACCTCTTCACCCCGGTGTGGGAGGATTCCCCGAAGGAGGTCGGTTCGAGCTTCCGCTACATCCTGCTCGACAGTTGGGAGGCCGGTTGCGAGAACTGGACGCCGCTGCTGCGTGAGGACTTCACGGACGCGCCGCGGCTACGATCTTTGGCCGTGGCTGCCCGCGCTCACGGGCCGCATCGTCGGGAGCCGGGACGCGACCGAGCGGTTCCTGTGGGATTACCGCCGCACGCTGGCCGACCTCGTGGCCGACAACCACTACGGCGTCTTCCAGGAGGCGGCGCACGCCCACGGCATGGGCCTCACCTCCGAAGCGCCCGGGGATCAGCATGCCCACCGTGGCCGACGGGCTCCAGTGCAAGGGCCGCACGGACATCCCCATGGGCGAGTTTTGGGTCAACAAGACCGACGATCGGGAACTTCGACGACCCCAAGGAAGCCGCCAGCGCCGCCCACATCTACGGGCAGAACATCGCGGCCACCGAGTCGTTCACGTCCACGCCCGAACACCGCGCTGTGGAGGAACGACCCCTACTCCCTCAAGGCGCTGGGGCGACTTCGAGTTCTGCCTGGGCGTGAACCGCTTCGTCTTCCACCGGTATGCGCACCAGCCGTGGCTGGATCGCTTTCCAGGCATGAGCATGGGGCCCGTGGGGCATCAACTTCGACCGCACCAACACCTGGTGGGACGAAGGCTCCGCCTGGATACAATATCTCTCCCGGTGCCAGTACCTCCTGCAACAGGGCCGGTTCGTAGCGGATCTCTGCTATTTCTACGGGGAAGGCGCGCCCGCTTTCTTCCGGCGCGCCGCGCTCAAGCCCACCCCGCCCCCCGGCTACGACTACGACGCCTGCAACGCCGAGATGCTGCTCCAGATGCGCGTCGAGAATGGCCTGCTCGTGTTGAAGAGCGGCATGCGTTACCGCGCGCTTGTCCTGCCGGACACCGACCGGATGACGCTCGCGACGCTCGAGAAGATCGACTCGCTGGTGAAGGAGGGCGCCGTCGTTTACGGCCCGCGCCCGGTCAGCTCTCCCAGCCTCTCTCCCTCGCGAGCGCCGCAAGACGGCTCTTTCACCGTGGAAAAGCTTGCCCAGCTCGTCTGGGGCGGCTGCGACGGCGTGGCCTCGACCGAACACGCCTATGGCAAAGGGCGCATCGCCTGGGGGAAACCCCTGGCTGAACTCCTCGGCGTGCCGCCCGACTTCGAGTCCAGCCAGCCCGATGTTCTCTACATCCATCGCCGGCTCGACCCGGATTCCGATCTCTACTTCGTCTCGAACCAGCAGGCTGTGGACCGCCGGGTTGACTGCACTTTCCGGGTCTCCGGCAAAGTCCCCGAGCTGTGGCACCCCGACACCGGCAAGGTCGAGACCTGCGTCCTCTTTCACGAAGCCGACGGGCGCACCACGCTCCCCATCCACCTGGATCCCACCGGCTCGGTCTTCGTCGTCTTTCGCGCGTCCGGCGCCGGTGTCGCGGGGCTCGACTCCTTCGCGTTCCAGGGCAAAAAGCTCGACGACGATGTCTCCGCCGGCCTCCCGACCCTGAACGCCGCAGGCAAGCCCTCCTTCCTCGCCTGGAAAGCCGGCTCCTACTCCGTCACCACGGCTGAAGGGAAAGCATGGAAGGCCGATGTCGCCCCTATGCCCGAGCCGCTCGCCGTCGATGGCCCGTGGCAGCTCGAGTTCCAGCCGAAACGCGGCGCACCCGCCAACGCGACATTCGAGAAACTCATCTCCTGGCCCGATTCCACGGACGATGGCGTGAAATACTTCTCCGGCGCCGCCACCTACCGCGCCCCCCTGAACGTCCCCGCGGATTTCCTCGGCGCCGGCCGTCGCGCCTGGCTGGACCTCGGCGACGTGAAGAACCTCGCGGAAGTCGCGGTGAATGGAAAACCGTTCGGCATCCTGTGGAAGCCCCCGTTCCGCATCGACGTTACGGACGCGATCGTCCCCGGCCAGAACCAGCTCGAAATAAAAGTCACGAACCTCTGGCCCAACCGGCTCATCGGCGACCGAAAACTTCCCAAGGAGAAGCAGATCGCCTGGGTCAGCGTCCAATATTACAAAGCCACCGACGCGCTTCTCCCCTCCGGCCTGCTCGGCCCGGTCAAGTTGATCCCGGCGCAGCAGGCGACGCTCGCGCCTTGAGAATCCCGGCTAGTGCGCGGCGAGCGGCGCCTTCGTCTTGCCGACTTTCTTGAAGAGGAAGACCAGCGGCATGCTCACGAGGCAGATGATGCCGAACAGCCGGAAGTTGTGCACATACGTCACCAGCGCGGCCTGCTGTTGCAGGATGGCGTAGAGAATCCCGTGCGCCTGCTGCGCGGCCTGCCAGGGGCCTGTGTGCACGGCGAGGCCGGCCCGGAGCTGCGCGAAACGGTGCGCGTAGGCCGGCTCCAACGGCGAGAAATGGCTGACCAGCAGCGCCTGGTTCGTCTGCGTGCCGCGCGCGATGAGCGTGGTGAGGCCGGCGATGCCGAGGCTGCCCCCGAGGTTCCGCATGAGGTTGAAGATGCCCGCGGCGTTGCCCATCTGCTGCTGGCTCAACGTGCCCATGGTGGACGTGGTGAGCGGGACGAAGATGAAGCTGATCGCCAGCCCGTTCATGATGGCGGGCCAGACGATGTTCCTCATGCCGATGGTGAGGTTCACGCTGCCGAGCATGAACGACGAATAGGCGAGCACGCAGAACCCGAACGCGATGAGGAGCCGGTTGCTGACCTTCCCCACGATGCGCCCCACGATCATCGTCGCGATGAAAGCGGCTATGCCGCGCGGGCTCATCGCGAGCCCGGCGTCGAGCGCGGGATAGCCGAGCAGCTCCTGCATGAAGAGCGGGAGGACGGCGGTGGTGCCGTACAGGAGGCCGCCGAGCAGCGTCATGAGGCCGACGCCGACCGCGAAATTCCGGTTCTTTAATATGCGCAGGTCCACGAGCGGCTGCGGGCAGACGAGTTCCCACGCGATGAACGCCGCGCACGCCGCGCACGAGACCGCCATGCACCACGCGATGGCGTGGGAGCCGAGCCAGTCGAGCTCCTGGCCTTTATCGAGGATGAACTGCATCGTCGCGAGCCAGAGCGCCAGCAGGCCGAAGCCGAGCGTGTCGATGCGCCCGACGACCCGGTTTTTGAGATAAGGCGGATCTTCGATGAACGCGTTCGCCATGAAGATCGCGAGGACGCCGATGGGAAGGTTGATGTAAAAAATCCAGCGCCACGAGAAGTTGTCGGTGATCCATCCGCCGAGCGTGGGCCCGAGGATCGGCGCGACGACGACCCCCATCGCAAAGACGGCCATGCCCGCGCCCCGCTTGGCCGGCGGGAAACTCTCGAGCAGCACCGCCTGCGAGATGGGCTGGAGCGCGCCGCCGCCCGCTCCCTGCAAGACGCGCGCCACGATGAGGAAGCCGAGGCTGTTCGCGGCGCCGCACAGGGCGGAGGAGAGCGTGAAGACGCCGATGCACGCCAGAAAAAAGCGCTTCCTGCCGAAGAGGCCGCCGAGGTAATTGGTCGCGGGCAGTATGATGGCGTTCGCGACGAGGTAGCTCGTGAGCACCCAGGTCGCTTCCTCCGGCGTCGCGGAAAGATTTCCGGCGATGTGCGGCAGCGAGACGTTCGCGACCGAAGTGTCCAGCACTTCCATGAACGTGGCGATCATCACCGCCACGGCGATGAGCCACGGGCTGTGGCTCGGCGTCCAGTGCGCCGCCGGCTGCGGCCGGGCCGCCGCGGGGGCGGGGGGCTCCGGCTTCATCCGTGCCGGGATTTTCGCATCCAGAACACGGCGGCAGCGACGAGCCCGGCGATGAGAACGGCGGCAGCCAATGTCACCACCAGCCCGGCCACCGCTCCGGCACGCACCCTCACGTCCGGCACCGCGGACATGCCGGGGCCGAGCGGCACCTGTGGCATTTCATCGAAGACGATCTTCACGGGCACGCGCTGGACGACCTTGACGAAATTGCCCGTGGCGTTCTCGGGCGGCAACAGGCTGAACCGCGCCCCGCTCCCGGCTTGGAGGCTGTCAACGCGCCCCCCGAACACGCGGCCGGGATACGCGTCCACCTCGATCCGCACCGCGCTGGCCGGGCAGCATATCGGTCAGTTGCGTCTCCTTGAAATTCGCCGTGACCCAGCTCTCCGCCGGCACGATGGCAAGCAGGGTCTGGCCGACCTGGACGTAATCGCCCGCCTCCACGGCCTTGCTCGTCACCCGGCCATCCTCGGGTGCGACGGGCTGCGCGTAGGAAAGCTGCAACTCGGCGAGGCTGACCGCGGCCCTGGCTTCGTCAACCGCGGCGCGCGCCGCGGCGGCTCCGGCGACCGAGGAGTCGGTCATGGTCTGCGCTTCGGAGGAGTACGCGAGGGCCGCCTCGACCTCCTTGGTTTTCGTCTCGAGGGTCGAGTCGGCGGAGACCGAGTTCGTCTGCGCCTGGTCGTAATCCTGCGCCGAGATCGCGCCGCCGCCGGAGAGCTGTCTGCTCCGCTTGTAGTTCTGCCGGGCGAGGCTCGCCAGCGCCACCGCGCCGTCCGCGGAGGCCTTGGCGGCGTCCACCGTGAGCGCGATGGTCTTCATGTGCGCCTGCGCCTGGCGCACCGCGGCGTCGGCGCTCGCCCCCTTCGCCAACGCCACCTGCAACGCGGCCTTTCTCTGCACGAGGACGGCTTCGTGGTCCGACGGGTCCAGCTCCAGCAGCGGCTCGCCCTTTTTCACGTATTGATTGTCTTTCACGCGCACGGCGCGCACCTTGCCCGCGATCCTCGGCGCGATGGAGACGACCCGGCCGTCGATAAACGCGTCGTCAGTGGACTCGTGCGTGAGCGCATGCAGCAGGACGGAAGCACCATAGACGACGCCGGCGACGGCCAGCGCCAGCGCCGCGAGAATGACGCCGGGCCGTCGGAAAAAGGCGCGCTGCTTCCGGGCGGCGGCGATCCTTTCATGCGAGGTTTGGATGACGGGTGCGGGCGCGGTAATCCCTTCGGCGGGGAGCGCCGCGGGCGGGTCGGGCGGTTCGGCTGTTCTCATTTTCGGGTGGCTGCGATGCCGCCGACGAAGACTTCGACGGCGGTTTCAAGGTAGGTTCTCTGCGAATATTCGAGCGTCACGCATTGCGATGTCCTCCTGAGCATGCCCGCAAGGATCATGCCCGTGAAGAGATCGACCGCGGGGCCTACCCGGAGCTCGGGGCGGATGGTTCCCGCGGCTTTGCCTGCCTCGAGGTAGCCGATGAGCTTCTTCCGGAACGGCCGGATGGCTTCGTGGATCGTCCTGCGGGCGTGCTGGGGGTAGCGCGAGGCCTCGCCGATGATTGCGCGGATGAGGGCCTGGTTTTTTTCGAGAAGCTCGCTGTAGCGCCGCGCGCAGCGGCGGAGGTCGCGCCGGAGATCGTGCGCGGCGGTGACGGGGTCTGCAAAGGAGAGGGCCTGGAGCTGCTCGGCGGCGACCCGGCGGAATACCGCGCCCAGGAGCTTCTCCTTGCTCTGGAAATGCCGGAAGAGGGTAACCTCGTTCACGCCGGCGTCGGCTGCGATCTCGCGCGTGGTGGCCCCGTGCAGTCCGTCGCGCGCCAGGAGCCGGGCGGCCGCATCGAGGAGCCGGCCCTGCGTGGAGGCGGCGCCGCTCGCGGGTCTTGTCGGGCGAATGATCGAGGCGGGTTTCATGCAAGTGCTTGCTTGCATGACGATAATGCCCTTTGCGGGCCGCGCAACCTCGTTTTCAAATGCGCCATCCAGACGGGCGCTCCAAGGAAACCCTATGGAATCCGGTTCACCCTCGGCGCGCGGAACCGGTGCGCCTCGGGGAGGCTCGTCCCGGCCAGGGGACGGCAATACGCGTGGAACGCGGCGGTGACGCCGTTGCCGCTCTCGTTGATGAACTCGGCCGGCATGGTGCGGGTCTTCCCGGCCACGTCCGCGAGCGGCGCGAGATCGTACGAGACGGCGTAGTCCAGCACGGGGCGGTGGATGACGACGGAGCCGTCCAGGTTGTCCGCGACGGCGTAGCGCACGGCGGTCTCTCCGACTTCGCGCGCTTCCCGGGCATCGCGATCCGACACGACGCCCATGAAGGAGCGCTGCAAATACCCGAACGTGTCCGAACGCACCCGCCGGATGCGCAATTTTTCCTTGATGAGATCGCCGAGCAGGTCGCCGAGCGCGCCGGTGCCGGAGAGCTGCACGTTCCCGTGCGCATCGCGCTCGACGGTGGCGCTCAAGGTCGAGGCGATGGCGACGCCCGCATCATCCTGGATGCCCTCGGAGACCGCGACGATGCAGACGCCGCACTCGCGGTACGTGCGCTCGACATCCGCGAGAAAATGCTCGGTGGAGAAGGGCCGTTCGGGCACGTAGATGAGGTGCGGCCCGTCCTCAGGATATTTGCGGGCGAGGCTCGACGCCGCGGTGAGGAACCCGGCGTGCCGGCCCATGACGACGCCGATGAGGACGCCGGGAAGCGCCCGGTTGTCGAGGTTCAGACCCATGAACGCGAGGGCGACGAAACGCGCCGCCGAGCCGAAGCCGGGGCAGTGGTCGTTCACCGCGAGGTCGTTGTCGATGGTCTTCGGGACGTGGATGGCGCGGAACTCGTAGCCTTCGGCCGCGGCCTGCTTGTTGACGATGCGCACGGTGTCCGAGGAGTCGTTCCCGCCGACATAGAAGAAATATCGGATGTCGTGTTTGCGCATGACCGTGAACATGCGCGAGCAGTATTCTTCATCGGGCTTGTCGCGGGTTGAGAGGAGGCCGGAGGAAGGGGTGCCCGCGACGGCTTCGAGGTTGTGGGCCGTCTCGCGCGTGAGATCGATGAAGTCTTCGTTGACGATGCCCTTCACCCCGTGGAGCGCGCCGTACACCGACCGCACCTGCGGGTACCTGCGGGCTTCGAGCGCCACGCCGACGACGCTTTGATTGATGACGGCGGTGGGGCCTCCGCCTTGTGCGACCAGGACATTTCCATGCAGGGGATTCATGGTGTGGAGAGTCGCCCAAAGCGGACGGCGTTGGCAAATCCCTTTTGAAGTGGCTGGGGAGGGTCGCGTTTCCGCGCCGCGTTCTCTGATGGGGCTTCGCTATAGCGGCGGTCTCTGACCGCCAACCCCACCGATCGGCCGCTGAGTAGAGCGCCGCCAAGGTGAGGTGGCTGCCGGTCGCGGCGCGGACTGCGGTGAGCGCGTCCAGCTTATCCTCGTTATTCTCGCTCCCAAACTATCCTCGCTCCCAACTATACTCGCTCTCAAACTCCAGTTTGGGAGTGCCGGCATCTTGAAACTCTGTTTCCGCTCGACGCCCTCAGAACAGGAACAGAGTCCGAGAAAATCCCGCACAAATCCGCGGCTAACCGCCGCCCTTGCGCTGCAGCAGGCGCATCCGTTCGCGGCCTTCCCGTTCGGGGTAGGTGTGCGCGGGCGACCATTCCCGGACGAGGCGGAAATCACCGCCAAAGAGGGCGTCCAGGTCCCCGGTCGTCACGCCGAAAGGCGGGCCGGCTTCGACGCCGGGGTCGAGGTAGAAGACGGCGAGGATGCGGCCGTCCGGTGTAAGGGCGTCGAGCACGCCGCGGAGGTAATCGGCCCTCGCGGCGGGGTCGATGGCGCAGAAGCAGGTGTGTTCCCATATCCAGTCGAACCGGTGCGAAAGGGCCGGTGGGAGGGCGAACAGGTCGGCAAGCAGGTAGGTTTCATCCGCAATTTTCGTGAAGGACTCGGCGGCGCGGACCGCGGACGGGGCGATGTCGATGCCGGTGACACGGGCGCCCGCGGCGGCCAGTGCGCGCACGTCGTAGCCCAGGCCGCAGCCGACTACCAGGACGCGGCCTCCGATGGGGGTCCGCCCGAGGTATTCGACGAGCGCGGGGTGCGGCGCGCCTTTGTCCCAAGGCGTGTCGCGTTGTTGGTAGCGTGTTTCCCAGTCGGTCATGCGGCAGGAGAAGGGGGGAGTTGTTGTTGTGTGCTATGAGAAACGGAGTTTCAAGGGAGGCGGGGGCGCTCCCGCGCGCATCGAAAGAACGGCGGGGCGGCGGTGCAGGGACGACGCCTACGCCTTTACCCGCTCGATCTGCGCGCCCAGGGAATTCAGCTTGTCGTCGATCTGCTCGTAGCCGCGGTCGATGTGGTACACGCGGTTGACTTCGGTGATGCCGTCGGCTTGCAGGCCCGCGAGGACGAGCGCGGCCGAGGCGCGCAGGTCGCTCGCCATGACGGGCGCGCCGCTGAGCCGCTCGACGCCCTGGATGACGGCGGTCGCTCCCTCGAGCTGGATGGTGGCGCCCATCCTTTTCAATTCGGAGACGTGCATGAAGCGCTGGGGAAAGATGTTCTCGGTGATGACGCTGATGCCGCTCGTCCTGCTGAAGAGGGCGCACATCTGCGCCTGCATGTCGGTGGGGAACCCGGGATACGGTTCGGTGGCGAGCTCGAGCGATTTCAAGGCGCCGTTCGCCCGGAGCGAGACGGATGTCGCGGTCTTTTCGATGAGGAAGCCCGCTTTCTGGAGGGCATCGGTAACGGATAGGAGATGCGCGGGATCGACCCGGTTCAACGTGACCTTCTCGCCGCCGGCGATGGCCGCGGCGACCAGGAATGTGCCCGCTTCGATGCGGTCGGGGATGACGGCGTGCTCGGCCCCGTGCAGTTCGCGCACGCCTTCGACGATGATGCGCCGCGTGCCCGCGCCCTCGACTTTCGCGCCCATGGCGTTGAGGAAATTCGCCAGGTCCACGACCTCCGGCTCGGCGGCGGCGCCTTCGATGACGGTGGTGCCTTCGGCGAGGACGGCCGCCATCATGACGTTGTCGGTGCCGAGGACGGTGGAGCCGAATTTGCCCCGCAGGTTGCAGATGGCGCCCTGGAGCCGTGCGGCGAAGACCTTGACGTTGCCGCTCTCGACCCGGTAGGTCGCTCCGAGGGCCTCGAAGCCCTTCAGGTGCAGGTCGATGGGGCGGTCGCCGATGACGCAGCCGCCCGGGAGCGAGACGGTGGCCTCTTTCTCGCGGCCGAGCAGCGGCCCGAGGACGCACACCGAAGCGCGCATCTTGCGGACGATGTCGTACGGCGCGTCGGTGGTGACTTTCCCGGCCTGGACGGTGACGGTGCCGCTCGCGCGCTCGACCTCCGCGCCGAGGTGGTCGAGTATCTGCAGCATGTAGTGGACATCGCTCAGGTCGGGGACGTGATGGATGACGCACTGGTCGCGCGTGAGGAGGGTCGCGGCCAGGATGGGCAAGGCCGAATTTTTCGACCCGCTGATCCTGACGGAACCGGAAAGCTTCGGGCCGCCGTGGACGAGGATTTTATCCATGTGGAACGGAAATTTTAAGGTCTTCCCCGCGTGTGGCAAAGAGAAATCGCCGGACGCCCAGGTAGTCTTCCCTGCAGCGGATATCCTGAAAGCCGGCGGCTCCCAGCGCGGCGAGGAGGCGGTCGGCCTGGTCGTGCCCGATCTCGAGGGCGAGCAGGCCGCCCGGTTTCAGGCGCGCGGGGGCGGCGGCGGCGAGCTTCAAGAGAAGCGCGAGGCCGTCCGGGCCGCCGTCGAGCGCGAGGGCAGGATCGCGCCGCACCTCCTCGGCAAGCGTGGGAAGGACGCCGGTGGGGATGTACGGAAGGTTGGCCGCGATGAGGTCGAACGTGCCGGCGACCCCTTCAAGGAGATCGCCCTGCAGGAAGACGACCCGTTCCTCGATCCCCAGCTCGGGATGCGCCTGGCCGAGCTTGCGGGCGTTCTCGCGGGCGAGTTCGAGCGCGCCCGGCGAGAGGTCGATGGCGGTGACCCGCGACCCGGGGATTTCGGCGGCCAGGGTGAGCGCGATGACGCCGCTCCCAGCGCCGACATCGAGGATGGAAGCGCCCTCGGGCGGGTGCGCGGCGAGGATGAACTCGACGAGCTGCTCGGTCTCGGCCCGGGGGATGAGGGCCCGCGCATCGACGGCAAACGCGCGTCCGAAAAACTCGACGGCGCCCAGGAGATGTTGCAGCGGCTCGCGTCGGGCGCGTCTGCGCACGAGGTCGCGCAGCGGGGCGAGCTCCGCCTCCGCGAGCGGGCGGTCCGCGGTCATGTAGAGGTCGAGCCGTTTTACCCCGAGGACGTGGCCGAGCAGGAGTTCGGCGTTCAGCCGTGGGTTCTCGACGCCGTGCCGGGCGAGGTGGGTCTTGGTCGCCTCGATGACTTCCAGGATGGTCTTCGACGCCATCTAAAACGTGTGGTATCCAGGCATGCGCGGCTCGGTTCTCACTGTCTCATGGCGGTGACCCGGCACAACCCCAAAGAAGGAGCCTCTTTAAAGGATGCGCATTTTCCGATACGGTGAGAGCATCGGGGCTTTCGCCATGCACAATCCTCCTTTTCCGGCGCGGCCGGCCTGCGTCCTTTCCCGGCTGGCGGCCGGCCTGCTCCTGCTGTTGGCGGGGATGGCGCCGCTTTTCGGCGAGATCAGCGCGCCCGGGTCCATCGTTCCCTCGCCGCTCCCGGTGAAGGTGGAGGTGAAGCGGGGGGGCCTGGTGGAGATAACCCTGGGGGTCTCGGGCAGGCAGGATGAGGCCGTCACGTTCAAGATCCGTTCGCGGCCCCGGTACGGCAAGCTCTCGGAGTTGAAGATGACATCCGGCTCGGTGGCCGTCCTCACGTACCGGAACGCGGGGGACCTGAACCACGCGGGCGACGGGTTCTCGTACGCGGTGCAGACGGACCAGGGCGTCTCGGCGCCCGGGGCGGTGGAGATCACCATAACGGACGACCCGCCGATTTTCGTGATGCCGGACCGGATCGACTTCGGGGACGTCGTGCTCGGCTCCACGGCGAAAAAGGAGATCGCGCTTGGGAATGACGGCTCGGGCGTCATCGACGGCTCGATGGATGCCGACAAACCGTGGCTGCTCGAACAGAGCCCCGGCTATCATCTCGGCCCCGGGGGAAAGCAGCTCTACGTCCTCGAATTCACGCCGCGGGATGCCGGCGAAGTCCGGGGCGAAATCCGCTACTCGGGGTTCCCGGCGCGCGTGACTTCGCTGCACGCGACGGGGAAGCTGCCGTTCACCGCGCAGCCGGAGGTGGTCGAGCTGCGGAACGGGAAGAATGACCGGGTGCGCACCGGCTCGTTCCAGGTCACGAACGAGACCGACGCGCCGGAGCGGGTGGCGCTTGCGCTGCCGGGCCGCCTCCAGGGGCCCAAAGAGATCGACCTCGCCGCGAACGAGACGCAGACCGTGACGGTAAAGACCCTCCCGGACGACGTGGAAGCGCTGGACGCTTCCGCGGGTCTCAGCGTGCCGGCATGGAAGAGCGCGCTGCCGGTGCGCGGCAAGCCGCTCGGGCCGATCCTGCAGGGCTTGCCGGAAACGGTCTCGTTCGCGCAGACCACGACGGGGAACGACGCGACCTCGAGCCTCACGGTTAAAAACCAGGGCGGCTTGGCGGCGCACGTGCGCGTCTCGGTTCCGAGCCCGTTCCAGATTTCCGAGGAGGACGCCGCGTTCCTGCTGGAGCCGGGAAAGGAGAGGACGCTTTCCATCCTCCTCGCCACGCCGAATGCCGGGGACTTCAACGAATCTGTCCGCATCGAAGGCGCGGGGAATGACGTGCAGATTCCCGTGCGCGGCCGGGTGGTTGAGAACGCCGTGCCGAAGACCGCGCGGCTCGCCGCATTCCTGGCCGCGGGCGGCGGAGGCGGTGGGTCGGCCGCCGGCGGTGACGCCGAAACGCCGAAGGTGAACGGCATCCCGCCGGTGACGCGGGTGCGCGTGTCGGAGATCGGGGCCAGCTCGTGCCGGCTCGACTGGAAAGCGCCCGCCCCGGGCGATCTTCGCTACGAGATAGAGCTGCGCATGCTGGCGCTGGACGCGCACAAGGATTTGCGGATCGACTGGGTCACCGTGGCGAACGTTTCGACCACCACCACGGGGGGCGAAGTATCGGCGCGGCTGACGGGCCTGCCGCCCCAGTACCCGTGCGCCGTCCGCATCCGGTCGATCGATGCAAAAGGGGAGCCGTCGGCGCCGTCGTGGCCCGCGTTTTTTAACACGAAAGCGAAGTGGCATCTGACCATAAGGGTGCTGCCGCTGCTCGCGGTCGCGCTCGCGGTGCTGCTCCTTCTCATCCTCCGGCAGCGGTTTTTCTCGACGCCGGCGGATGCCGCGGTGTGACCGGCCGCGCCGGACCGGGCGGGCTGCTATTCGGTGCGGCCCTGTTTCAAACGCTCACCCCGTGTCATCGTGGCTAAAGATTCTTCTCTCCCGCCATGGCGTCCTTGAAGGACGGGTAGCTGCAACGCCACCCGAGCGCGCGGAGCTTCCGGTTGCTGACGCGCTTGCTCGTCCAGCCGCGTTTGCGGTTTGGGTCGAGTGGGCCGTGGGGCGGGAGGGGTTTCTGGAAATGTTCCGCGAGCCATTTGTAGCATTCGCCCTGCGGCAGCGGGGTGTCGTCGCACACATTGTAGATTCCCGCAGGGGCGCCGCGGGCGAGGAGGAAGAAGACGGCGGAGGCGGCGTCGTCCCGGTGGATCTGATTGATCCAGCGGTCGCCCGCTCCTTCGATCACCGCGCGGCCCTCGAGGAATTTCCGTACGAAAACCGAACGCCCCGGGCCGTAGAGGCCGGCGAGCCGGGTCACGATGCCGCCGTGTTCCAGCACGAACTTTTCGGTGCGGAGGAGTATCCGCCCGGTTTCGCGCGCGGGTTCGGCGGGCGAGTCTTCGTCCACCCATGCGCCGTCGGTCTGCGCGTAAACCGAGGTGCTCCCCGTGAAAAGAAAGGCGGCCGGTGAAAACGCCTGCCAGAGATTTTGCGCGCCGGCCAGGTAAGCCCGCAGGTATTCCTCCGGGCCGCCGCGGCCGGAGCTCACGCAATGGACCACGGCATCCACCCCTCCGATGCGGGCTCGCAGCGCGCCGAGCGCCGGCCCGTCGCCGATGTCGCAGGCAAGGACGGGATACGGCTCGCCGGAGAGAGCCGCGGCCGATTCGGCGGAATGCGTCAACCCGGAGACCGCCCAGCCGGCCTCGTGGAAAAGCCGGGCGGCGGCTTGCCCGAGAAAACCGCAGCCGGCTATCAGGATGCTGCCCATCGCGGCCCGCCGCCGGCTCCCGGTTCGTCGAGGAGTTGGATTTCCCTGCTCAACAATGTCTCGCCGTCGAAAGTGAAGTAGCCGCGGAACGCCGCGCCCGCGAGCAGCAGCGGGAGCCAGTGCGCGTCGTCCGCCCACATCTCGTGAAAGGGGATCGCATCCGCGGCGGTCCACATCGGCGCGGCTTCCTCGGTCTCGCGGGGTTCGCCCTCGCAGCCCAGGGCGAGGAAAACGGTGCAGTGCAGGCTGTATCCGTCCGCGAACTGGAAGAAGAGTTCGCCCCGCTTTTCCGGCGCGAGCGGCGCCACGCCCACCTCCTCCAGCGTCTCGCGGATCGCCGATGCCAGCGCCGTCTCGCCGGGTTCGATCTTGCCGCCGGGCGCGTTGATCTTGCCCACGCCGAAGCCGCGCTTTTTCCGGATGAGCAGGAGGCGGCCCTCTTTCAGGATGAAACAGAGGTTCGCGCGCTCGCGCGGCACCCAGCGTGACCAATCCATGAAACACTGAAACCACGAAGCGCGTGCGGAGAGAAGCAGAATCGGGCGCGGGAGCGGAGGCGCGTTACAGCCGGAGGGATGGCCGGCAGCGAATGAAATAGTGTGGTACGAATCCCGCGGCGTGGCACAAGCAGTGCTCAATGACAGCAAGGAGAAGACGCCGGAAGGCCCTGGGGTGAATAGAGTCGGAGCTTTCCGCGTCCAAAATTACGAAGATGTTGCAGCTCGGTAAAAAGAAATCGGAGAACGACTCCGAATTGCAGCGGCCTCTTTCCGCGGCCGAAGGCTACCTCTTTTTCGGGCTGCCCGCGGAGGCGCTGTGGGAGTTGAGCTGGGTGGACGCGGCGCTGCAGGGTTCCTCGCCGGTCATGCGCATGCGCATCCGCGCGCTGCTGCACATGAAACGGTGGGAGGAGGCGGAGATACTCTCGTGCAAGGGCCACGTGGATTACCCGGAGGAAGAAGAATTTACGGTGCAGCGCGTGTTTGCGCTCGACCAGTTGAACCAGAGCGGGCAGGCCGTGCAGGTGCTGCTGGCCGCTCCGCATTGGCTGCGGCGGACGGGGATCCTGCATTACAATCTCGCGTGCTATGAGGCGCGGTTGGGGAATCTCGCAAAAGCGCGGCAGTGCATACGCGCGGCGATCCAGATCAATTCGTCGTTCAAGAAGAACGCGAAGACCGATCCCGATCTGCAGCGGCTCTGGAATTAGCCGCTACCGCCACCGGACGAAGAGCCGGGCCAGCATGTCGCGCGGATTCCGGGACGCGTAACGCGCGGTGAACCTTTTCAACCCGAGCGGAGGCGTGCCGGGGCTGTTGATGCCGGGCTCGGTGGTGCACGCGGTTTCATAACCGGCTTCCTGGACGAGCTCCTCGAGCGCCTTATCGCGCGCGCCGTACGGATAACAGAAATGCCGGATCGGCACGCCGAAAAGATCCTCGAGCCGTTTCCCGCTCGCGGCGATCTCCTCGCGGGCCTGCTCGCGCGGGATGCGGCGCAGGTTCGGGTGCGTGAGGGTGTGCGCGCCGATGGCGTGGCCCGCCGCGAGCCAGTCGGCGATCTCCGCCTTGTCCATGAGCGGCTCCGGCGCTTCTCCCGCCGGCAGGTCCCATTCGTTGCTGCGGCCTATGCGGTCCGCGACGATGAACTGGATGGCGCGGAACTTCGCTTCCGCGAGCGGCGCCAGCGCGTGGCGGAGCACATTGCGGAACCCGTCGTCGAAGGTGATGGCGATGCTCCTTTCCGCCGCGTTCCGGACGCCTTCGAGCGGGACGGAGGCGTAATGCGCCGCGCGCAGTTCGGCCATCTGGCGCGCGAAGAGCGCCGGCGAGACGTAGAGGAATTTCATGACTGCGCCCCGAGGCCGCGGGCCGACCTTGTGGTACATGAGGATGGGGGTGCCCGCGCGGAAATAGGCTCGGAAGGGCGCGAGCGAGCTGTAATATTTCAGCGGCGGGGCCGGCTGCGGCGCGGCAGAATTGTCCATCTCTTGAATATCCTTCACACCGAATGCAGCCTCAACTGGGGCGGGCTCGAACAGCGCATCGTGGTGGAAACGTGCTGGCTGAACAAGCACGGACACAAGGCATCCATCGCGTGCGACCCGCGCGGCGAGCTCTTCCGGCGGGGCGCGGAAGCCGGCGCGCCCGTGGTCGCGGTGTCGATGCGGAGTAATTTCGACGTGCGCGGGTTTTGGGCGCTCTGCGGCCTCGTCCGTGGCGGGGTGGACCTCATCAACACGCATGGCTCGAAAGATTCGTGGCTCTGCTTTCCCCTCCACCTTGCGGGCGTGCCGGTCGTGCGCTCGCGCCACCTCACGCTGCGCGTCACGCCCGGGGCGCGTTCGTTTATCTATAAGCGCGGCTGCCGCAGGGTCATCGCGACCGCGGGCATGATCCGGCAGGCGCTCGTCGAGACGAACGGGGTGGCGGCGGAGCGCATCGACGTGGTGGGGGAATTTGTCGATCTGGCCGAGTTCCATCCGGGAGTCGATGGCGGTCTTTTCCGCGCCCGGTTCGGGTTTCCGGCGGACGCACCGCTGCTCGGCATCGTGGCGATGATCCGCGGGGAGAAGGGGCATCGCGTTTTCCTGGACGCCGCGTTCGAAGTCCTGAAGACGCATCCCGCGGCGCGCTTCGCGCTCATCGGCGAGGGCACGGGCGACCGGAAGCTGGAGGCGCTCTGCCGCGCGAAGATCGAGAGGGCGTTCGGGTCGGCGGCGGCCGGCAGCCCGATCGTGATGACGGGTTTCCAGCGGGACATCCCGGAGGCGATCGCGGCGCTGGACATCGTCGTCGTCCCGTCGCGCGCGGAGGCGCAGTCGCGCATCATCCCCGAGGCGTTCGCGATGCGGCGCGCGGTGATTGGTTCGCGCGTCGGCGGCATTCCGGAGTTGGTTGAGGATGGGAGAACCGGCCTGCTCGTTCCACCCGGCGACGCGGCGGCGCTGGCCGCGGCTATGCGGCGCTTGATCGAGGACGGCGCGCTGCGGACTTCCCTGGCGGGCGCGGGCCATGCACTGGCGTTAAAGGAGCTTTCCCTGGATCAGAAAATGGAGGAGACTCTTTCCAGTTACCGAAAGGCTTTGGGATGAAGAATTTTCTTTCTTCCCGTCACGAGGATGCCGCTGGCTTTCGCGCGGCGTCCGCGGAGGACAAGAGCTCGTCGTTCACCTTATATTCGAAGGATCCGCATGGCTGAAACACAGGACGAAAAGGGCGTCGTTGACATCTCGAGCAGCCGGTCGGTGCCGGAAACCGTGGACAGGCTGGAAGCATTCCTGAAGTCGAAGGGAATGAAGATTTTCCTCCGTCTCGACCAGGCCGCCGAAGCCGCCGCGGTGGGCGTGGCGATGGAGCCCGCGGTGCTGCTGCTCTTTGGGAATCCGGCGGTGGGCACGCCGTTGATGAACCGGTATCCGTCGCTCGCGATCGATATTCCGCTCAAGGCGCTGGTTTGGAAATCCGTGGATGGCGTGCGGGTCAGTTACAACAGCCCCGAATACCTGCGGAAAAGGCACGGCATGGAGACGCCGCCGTTCGCGAACATCGGCGCGCTGATGGAAGCGGCGGTGGGCTGAGGCTCGCGTCAAAAGACGCGGAGGACGCAAGGGGGGAACCCCAGGGAACGCGGTGAGCCGCTACAGAAGTGGGGAGTCACCTCTTCACCGCTGCCGCCATGGCCTGCTCCACGAGGAGCGTCGCCAGGTGTTGGGTGCCTTCGTCGAGGGCTGCGGTGGCTTTTTTCAGGCGGCTGAGTTCGCCGGTGTCCATGGCGTTGCGGACCTCTTCGGCCAGCGTTTCGATGTGAAGTTTCTCCGCATCGGGGAGGGCCGGGCCGGCGATGGCGAAGGCGTGGGCGAGCGCGGCCAGTATCTCGGTGGCCTTCAGCCTGGTCTCGGTGAGGATGCGCTCGTTCATGTCCTCGAAGGCGTTCTCGACGGAGTCGGCGATCATTTTTTCAACGGCCTCGTCGGAAACGTCCACGGCGCTCTGGATGGCGACGGTCTTTTCCAGGCCGGTTTTCGTGTCCCGCGCGAGGACATGGAGGATGCCGCTGGCGTCGATCTCGAATTGCACGCCGACGCGGGCCTGGCCTTTCGGAGCGGCGTCGAAGTCGAGCTCGAACTGGCCCAGCGGCCAGTTGTCGCCGGCCATCTCGCGTTCGCCCTGCAGGACGGTGATGCGCATCGAGGCCTGGTTCGGGAGCGCGTTCGTGAACATCTCGCCGGCCTTGAGCGGGATGGTCGAGTTGCGCGGGATGATGGTGTTCATCAAGCCGCCGAATGTCTCGATGCCGAGCGAGAGCGGCGTCACGTCCAGCAGCACCATGTTCTGCAAGGCGCCTTCCAGGATGCCCGCCTGGATGGTGGCTCCCAGCGCCACCACTTCGTCCGGGTTCTGCGTGGTGTTCGGCGGGCGCAGGAAGATTTCCTCGGTGAAGCGGCGCACGAACGGCATGCGCGTCACGCCGCCGGCGAGCACCACTTGGTCGAGGTCGCGCGGCGCCAGCCGGGCATCGGCCAGCGCGCGCAGGCAATGTTCGCGGGTCCGTTCGACAAGGGGGCGGACGACGCTTTCCAGCTCGGAGCGGGTCAGCAGGTGCGAGAAATTGCCGGCGTCGCCGGCGAACGGCAGTTCGATGCGGGCCTCGTCCGCTTCGGAGAGGCGGTGTTTGGCCTCGACGGCGGCTTCGCGCAGCCGCGCCAGGAACATCGGGTCGCCGCCGGCCGGCGCGCCGCGGAGCAGGAGTTCCATCAAGGCGTTGTCGATGTCGTCGCCTCCGAGCCGGGTGTTGCCGTGGGTGGCGAGGACGTGGAAGACGCCGTTGTCCAGTTCCAGCAGGGTGATGTCGAACGTGCCCCCGCCGAGATCGAAGACGGCGATCCGCGATTTCTCCGTGAGCTTGTCCAGCCCATACGCGAGCGCGGCCGCGGTCGGTTCGTTGACGATCCGCTCGACGGTAAACCCGGCCAGTTCCCCGGCTCGTTTGGTCGCCTGGCGCTGCGCGTCGTTGAAATAGGCGGGAACCGTGATGACGGCGCGCGAGATCGTCTGTTCCATCGCGCGTTCGGCGTCGCGCTTCAGCTTCAGCAGGATGAGCGAGGAGATTTCCTCGGGCGACGCGCTCACGGCGCTATCTTCGGGCGGCCGCCGCCCCATGAAACGCTTGATGGACGAGACCGTCTGCGCGGGCCGCAACGCGCGGAACCGGGCCGCCGCGCGTCCGACGAGGGGCGCGCCGTCCGCGGGGAAATGGACGACGGAGGGAGTGAGGCGTTCGCCGGCCTCGTCCGCGATGAGGACGGGGAAACCGGAGTCCATGACGCCTATGAGCGAATTGGTCGTGCCGAGGTCGATGCCCGCGATCATGGCTTGAGGAGAAAGAGCGCCTCCCGGGCCTGCCCGCTCCATTTCGCGAGGTAGGAGAACCCCTGGTAGAGCGCGGCGAGGCGGGTCATCGGCTTCCCGGTCTCCCAGCGGGCGTCGAGCTCCCGGAGTTCTTCCCGGAGCGCGGCTTCCTTCGCGTCCAGCCCGGCCAGCGCTTCCTGGAACGCGCGTTCCAGGGCGAGCCGCTCGGGGACGAGGACGGCCTGCGCGAGGGGTGTCGCGGGCTGCCTGGCCCGGAAAGCATGGAGTGACTGCTGCAAACCGCCCATTTTCATGAAGAGCTCGGCGATGCCCGCCGGGGCGTCTTTCCCGCCTGCGAGCGCCTCCGGGGATTCGAGCTCAAGGAGATGGCGCAGGCGCGGAGCGGGTTCCCGCAGGGTCTGGTAGGCGGCGTTCAACGCCGGGAAATCGCCGCCCTCCCCGGCAACGTCGGGATGAAGGCGGGCGGTGAGGCCGTGGAATTTCGCCTTCAATGCATCCGCGTCCAGCCAGGGGCGGCGCGCTTCTCCCAGCAAAGCGAAGTAGTCTTCGATGGAACGCCCTAATTATTCCGCCGCGTAAAGGAGAGCAGCCAGAGCAGGTTTCCGAGGGCGGCGACGAATGCGGCGACGTACGTGAGCGCGGCGGCGTTCAGCATGTGGTTCACGCCGTCGGTCTCCTCGCCCGGCTGGATGATGTGCATCTGCCCGAGGATGACCTTGGCGCGGCGCGAGGCGTCGAACTCGACCGGCAGCGTGATCAACTGGAACACCGTGAGGACGCCGTAGCAGAGGACGCCGAGCTGGATGAGGGCGAAGATGTGGAACCAGAAGCCGCCGATCATCACGAAGGGGAGCAACTGCGAGGAGAATTGGGTCATGGGGACGACGAGCATCCGCGCCTTCAGCGGGCCGTAGGCGCGGGCGTGCTGGATGGCGTGGCCGGTCTCGTGCGCGGCGATGCCGACGGCCGCGAGCGAGGGAGTATTATAGACCTGGCTGGAGAGGCAGAGCCGTTTTTGCAACGGGTCGTAATGGTCCCCGAGCATGCCGCCGTCGATCTCCACGACCTCCACGTCGGTGATCTGCGCCGCGGCGAGGATGTCCCGCGCGGCCTCGGCCCCGGTAAGGTTGCGGGAGGCGCGGATCTGCGAGTATTTGCTGAAGGCGGCTTTGACGCGCCACTGGGCCCAGAGGCCGAGCAGGAGCGGCAGGCCGCAATAGATCAGCCACGAATGGCTGAACATCGAGTAGTAAGTGGGGTAGTAGCCCATAGGGTTAGTGTAATGCGTTCGTAGAGTCTGACAAGGCGCGGGCCGTTTCGTTGAATATTCGTCCCGCGCCGGGCGGCCTAGATTTCCAGCCGTTTCGGGAAGGTGGAGAGGAGGCGGATGCCGCGGGCGGTCACGGCCGCCACGTCTTCGAGCCGCGCGCCGCCGATGCCGTTATAATAAAGGCCGGGCTCGACGGTGAGCACCTGGCCGGGCGTGAGAATCGTCTTCGCCACGCGGGGTTCCTCGTGGATCTCCAGGCCGAGCCCGTGGCCGAGGCCGTGGAAGAAGCCGCCCCAGCGCCCCGCCCGTTTCTCGGTGGGATAGCCGCGCCGGGTGAAGAATTCTTTCACCTCCTCCTGGAGCTTGTGGCCGTCGGCGCCGGGGCGCATCGCTTCCAGCGCGAGCGCCTGGCCTTCCCACACGGTCTCCCACAAGCGCCGTTGCGGCTCGCTCGCCCGGCCTCGCACGACGGTGCGGGTGAGGTCGCCAAAGTAGCCGGACGAGGCGTCCCTCGGGAAGATGTCGATGATGAGGAGCGAATGCGCCCGCAGCGGGCCGCGGCCGCGCTCGTGGGGGTCGCACGCCTGCGCACCGCCCGCGACGATGGTGCCTGCCGGCTGGCCGCCCGCCCGGAGCACGGCGGAGTCGATCTCCGTTCTCAGGATTTCGGAGGTGAGCGGGCGCCCGGCCCAGAGCAGGGAGCGCGCTTTGCCGATGTCCGCCGCGGCGAGCACCTCCATCGCGCGGGCCATGCCGGTCTCGGCGATTTTTTCCGCGCGCCGCAGGAGGGCCGTCTCGGAGGCGGACTTGAACTCGCGCTCTTTCCAGAACAGACCCTGCTCGGGGAAGAGCTCGACGCTGCCGGCCAGGCGGCTCGCGAGGCCCAGCGGGAAATCGGCCGGCGTCCGCGCCTTGCGCACCCGGCGTTCCTTCAGGAATTGGCGGAGGACATCCGGGAGGCCCGCGCCGGGCTCCAGGCGCGCGGCGATGTCGGAGTACGCCACGACCTCATCCACCCGGGCCTGGCGCCGGCCGCGGTCGATCTCCAGGTCGCTGAGCACGATGGTCTTCTTACCGGCTTTTTCGAGGAAGATGAATGCGTCCGGCGCACAGAAACGGGTCGCGTAGAGGATATCCGCGGAGCCTTCGCTGGAGGCGACGATGAGGCGGGGGAGTTCAGTCCTCACTCTTCATGACCTCCGACGGGGAATAGCCGAATGTCTTCCGGAACACGCGGGAGAAGTAGTTGCTGTCGTTGAACCCCGACTGGAACGCGGCCTCGGTGCAGTTCATCTCCCCCTTGCGCAGGACTTCGCGCGCCTTTTCCAGGCGGTGCCGCAGCAGCAGCGCGTGGAACGTCCTGCCCGCCTGTTTTTTGAGGATGCGGTTGAGATGGTTATGGCTGGTGCCGCAGGTCCGGGCCGCTTCGCCAAGGGTCAGCTCCGGGTCGCGGAACCCGTGTTCGCGGATGAGGGCCTTCACGCGTTCGGCGACGAGCGCGTACCGCCAGGAAGTGTGCCGGAAATGCTCGCCGAAGCCGGTCGCCCGCCGCGTGGCGCGGAGGCAGAGAGCCATGAGGCGCAAGAGGTGGGACTGGATCATCGACGCGTAGCCGGCCTCGCGGGCCTCGTTCTCGGCGACGATGTCCTCGATGCAGCGGTCCAGCAGCGCCTGCTCGTAGGAGCCGAGCTGGAAGGGTTTGGCGGTCTCGACGTGCAGCAGGCTCAAGAGGATGGCGACCTCGGACTCCGAAGGGAGCCCTCCGAGGCCGATCCCGGCATACGCGGCCTCGTCCACGCTGAAGTCGATGGCGAGGCAGATGGCAGCCTGCGCCGCGCCGCTGCGGAAATGGTGGCGGCAGCCTGCGGGGACGAAAAAGATGCTCCCCTTGCAGACCTGGTACATCTGGCCGCTGGTCTCGAGCAGGCCGCTGCCGCGCTGGTAGTAGAGGAGCTGGTGCTGCGAATGGGCGTGCGGCTTTGCGGAGCTGGCGAGGCGCGCGTGCTGGTTGAACTGGACGCGCCAGAGGTGGAGCACGGAGTTGCCCAGGCGGTAGCCGATGTTGATGCCGAGGATGTTCTCCCACCCCTTCGGGATGAGCCACCCGGGGTTCAACGGGCTCGGAACGAGGCCGCCCTGGTCTCCGATCTCCTGGATCATTCCTTGCCCTCGCCGTCTTTGGCCCCGAGCCTGAGGATCCGCGAAAGCAGGCCCCGGCCTGGCCCCGGCGGCTTCGCGGCGGCGGGGCGGCCCCGGACGACGAGCACGGGGATGGCGGCCTTGCTCACGATCTCGGAGGTCACGTCCCCCATTATGTAGGTGCCGAGCGGCCCCGCGGCCCGGGTAAGGCCGGTGACGATGACATCGAAGTCCCCGCGCCGGATTTCCTCGAAGACCTCGCGCACGACGAGACCGTGGCGCAGCCGCACCTCGGTCTGGATGCCCTGCGCTTCGAGGGCCTCCTTTTCACGGAGCAGGTTCCGGCCGAGATCGGAGTGCGAGGCGAGCAGGCTGGTAACGTCCTCCTCGCGCCGGATCATATCCGCATACATGGCGGGCGGCTCGGCCATGACGTGGAGGATCGTGACGGAGACCCCGCTGCCGCGGGCGATGCCGCCGACGAGCTCGACGGCGCTGTCGATGTAGTGTTTGCCCCCGCTGCAGATCACGATTTTTCGCAGCGCGGGCCGGTTCCCGATGAATGCCAGGACGGGCGGCTCGATGACTTTCATGAGGCTGTAGGCCTTTTCCGACATCCAGGAAGGGTCGCCGCCGCCGCGCTTGCGTTCCGCGCCGATGACGACCAGGTCGTAGGCGGTGCCCGCGGTCTCCTTGCGGATTTCGTCCACGGGGTCGCCGGCTTTCAACGACAGCTTCGGCTCCACGTTTTTCTCCCGGAGGATGGCCGCCGCCCGCTCGAGCGCCTGGCGCAGGTGCGCCTCATCCGCGTCGTGCTCGACGATGCCCAGGAGCGTCACCTCCGCCTCGCGGGCGGCGGCGACCGGCGCGATGAAGCGGACGGCGCTCTCGGCCTGGGCCTGGCCGTCGCTGCAGAGGAGGATTCTTGGCTTTGGCATAACTCGGACCGGTCAGACCTTGTGACCGTGCAGCATACTGTAGATGACGATGCCCGCCCCGAGGAGCGGCAGCGGGACGAACCCGAGCCGAATCTTCGGGCCGCCGAAATATTGGGTGCAGATCGCGCCGATCTGCGCGCCGATGGCCGCGCCGGTGTTCATGACGAGGGCTATCATGATATCGACGTTGCCCTTCACCGCGTGGGTGAACGTGCCGTAGCTCGCGGAGATGATGATCTCAAAAAGGTCGGTGCCGACGGCGATGTGGGTGGGAATGCCGAGGAGATACACCATGGACGGCATGCGGATGTAGCCCGCGCCGCCGCCGAGGAACCCGCTGAAGAATCCGCCGACGAGCGAGACGAGCAGGACGACCCAGAACGAGACCTCCTTGATGCCGGAGGCGGGGAGGCTGATCATCGGTTTCAGGCGGATGCCCTGCACCCATTTGGCGACGTAATCGAAGGCCGATTCATCCTTCGGGCCGTCCTTCGTCGGCGGCTCCGATGCCTGGCCGCGCTTCATCTTGAGGGTCTTCCATCCTTCCAGGCCCATGAAGGTCGAGATGGAAAGGAGGATGACGACGTATGCGGAGCTGACGACCACATCCACGTGCGCTCGGTGCTTGAGGTACTGGATGAGGTCGGCGCCCATCTCGACGCCGCTGATCGTCCCGATGACCATGATGCCCGCGAGCTTGATATCGACGTTCCCGAGCGCCCGGTGTTTCTTGGCCGCGACGATGGATTTGCCGACGATGTGAGCCAGGTCGGTGCCGATGACGAAGTTCCACGGCACGCCGACGGCGAAGAGCGCGGGGCCGGCCAGGAAGCTGCCGCCCACGCCGAAGAACCCGCCCATGACGCCGATGAGGAAGCCGATGGTGACCAGGTAATACGGGTTGAGGTGCTGCCCCGAGATGAGGAAATCCATGGCCTAGTCCAGCTTCGAGCGGATGAATTTCAGGAGGCCGCTTGTGACCATCTCGAGGACGACGCCCTGGCCGATCATGAGTGCGAGGGCGACGATGGCGTAGAGAGTCTTGTCCTCGTCGTAAACGGTCTTGATCCAGCCCCCAAGGAAATGGAGCACCAGGTAGAAATAACCGACCACGAGGATGGCATAGACCACCAGCTCGACGAGAAAGGACCTTACGAATCGCTTCTTTTCGTCCACCGGATCACTCCATCGGGGTTTTGCGAGGGTTGGTCAAGGAGGAATGGGTGGGAGTGGCATCGCGGGTATCTGCGCCGCCGCTGTAGCGGCGGGTATAGCGGATCGCTGCTACGCATGTGCCCTCCGGGCTCTTTCAGGCACTTGTAGAAATCCTTTTGTCAAAGGCGGTTTCCGGCATAAGGTAAACTCCCTTTTTTCGCTCCTGCGTCCCACACACTGAAATTCGAACCGATGATCTACTCCTTTTTCCTTCTTGCCCAGGCTCCGGCCACCGCCGCCCCGGCGGGGCCGTCGTCGATCTTCGCCGGGCCGCTCGTGCCGTTCGTCTGCATCGGACTTATTTTCTATCTGCTCATGATCCGCCCCCAGCAGAGGAAGGCGAAGGAGCAGGCGTCGTTGATCTCGTCCCTGCGCACCGGCGACAAGGTGGTCGCGTGCGGAGGCATCCACGGCATCATCGCCAACGTGAAGGAGACGACCATCCTGCTGAAGGTCGCCGACAATTTCAAGATCGAGGTGGACAAGGCCAGCATCGGCACCGTGGTGAAACGCACGGAAGCCGAGGCGGACGCCGCCACCTAGGAGACGCCATCCCCTCAACACAGGAGAACGCATGCTGCCCCCCATCTGGACATTTCTCTTCGGCCTCGCCCTGCTGATCCTTTTCGGCTGCTACCTCGCGACCGACCTCGGCGACAACAAGCGGATCCTCGGCACCATCCTCAGCCTGTTGCTGCTGGCGTTCTGCCTGGACTCGATGTATCCGCCCAGCAAGAAAGTCCGCCTCGGGCTCGATCTCCAGGGCGGCACGGAGTTCCTGCTCCGGCTCGGAGGCAAGGGCGCGGACGGCAAGGCGATGAAGATCTCCCCCTCGATGCTCGACGAGGCGGTGGGCGTCATCGACAAGCGGATCAATAAATTCGGCGTCAGCGAGCCCGTCATCACCCCGGAAGGGAACGACCGCATCCTCGTTCAGATTCCCGGCCTGGACGCCGAGAAGATGCGCGAGGCTCGCGAACAGCTCGAGAAAGTGGCGCGCCTGGAGTTCAAGCTGGTCTATCCGAACTCGAGCCAGAAACTCGCGGAGATCGATGCCGGCACGGCGTTCATCCCGGCTGGGTATTCGATCGAGAGCTACAAGGAAGTGCGCGACGGGAAGCCGCTGGTCGTGCGCATCCTGTTGAAGAAGAAGGCCGAGATGGGCGGCGAATACGTCACCGACGCGCACGCGGCGTATGGCAGCCAGGGCGACGAGATCCTGTTCCAGCTCAACCCCGAGGGCGCCGACCTGTTCGGCAAATTGACCGCGGCCCACGTGGGCGAGCAGATGGCCATCGTCCTCGACGGCGTGGTGCAATCCGCGCCGGTCATCAACGGCGCGATCTACGGCGGCAACCCGACCATCACCGGGAATTTCACGGATCAGGAAGCGCAGAGCCTGGCGAGCGTGCTGGAGAACCCGCTGCAGACGCCGGTCACCATCGACGAGACGCGCGGCACCTCCGCCACGCTCGGCTCGGACTCGATCAAGAGCGGCATCGTCTCGGGCATCGGCGGGCTCGTGCTCGTGCTGGTGTTCGTCGGCATCTATTACCGGTTCGCGGGCCTGGTCGCCATCGTCGGGCTGGTGGCGAACATCATCCTGCTGTTCGGGGTCATGTGCCTCTTCAACTTCGTGCTCACGCTCCCGGGCATCGCCGGCATCATCCTCACCATCGGCATGGCCGTGGATGCGAACGTCCTCATCTACGAACGCCTGCGCGAGGAGCTGGCGCTCGGCAAATCCCTCCCCACCGCGCTGGACGCCGCGTACAGCAAGGCGTTCACCGCCATCTTCGACGCGAACGCCACCACGCTCATCACCGCCGCCATCCTCTTCTGGAAGGCGAGCGGGTCGGTCAAGGGGTTCGCCGTCACGCTCACGGTCGGCATCATCGCGTCGGTCTTTTCGGCGATGATCATCACGCGGACCTGCTTTAGTTGGGCGTTGAAGCTCGGCGTCCTGAAGCGGGTGACGATGATGCATTTCCTCTCGGACAAGACGCACGACTTCCTGGGCAAGCGTTTTCTCTGGATCGGCATCTCCCTTACCGTCATCGCCATCAGCATCGGCGGGTTCGCCGTGCGCGGAGAAAAGAACTTCGGCATCGACTTCAAGGGGGGCGATCTCCTCACGCTGGAAGCGACGAAGCAGCCCGTCACGGAGGCCGATGTCCGCAAGCAGCTCGACCAGATCGGGCTTGGCGAAGCGGTCATCCAAAAGGAGAACGACCCCGCCGTCGGCAAGGATTACATCACCATCCGCAGCCCCATCGACACCGGCGAGAAGATCGAGGAGCAGTTGAAGAAGAGCCTGCCTGAGGCGGGCCTCATCGTCACCCAGCGCGACAAGGTCGGCAAACTCGTCGGCGGCGAGATGGCCCGGAATTCGCTCATCGCGCTCGGGCTCGGGATGCTCGGCATCCTCATCTACGTCACCATCCGGTTCGAGTTTTCGTTCGCGCTCGGCGCGCTCGTGGCGCTGCTGCACGACGTCATCATCACCACCGGGGTCTTCGCCATCTGCGGGCGGGAACTCTCGCTGGTGATGGTCGGGGCGATCCTCACCATCGCCGGCTATTCGATCAATGATACCATCGTCGTCTATGACCGCATCCGGGAAGGCCTGCGTTCCGGGCGCAAGGGCTCGGTGCAGTCGATCATGAACGCCTCCATCAATGAGACGTTGAGCCGCACCATCCTTACCAGTGGCGTCACGCTCCTCTCCGTCGCCGCGCTTTTCTTCTTCGGAGGGCCGGTGCTGAACGACTTCGCGTTTGCCATCCTCATCGGCATCGTCGTCGGCACGTATTCGTCCATCTTCATCGCCGCGCCCATCGTCCTTTGGTGGTCCGGCAGGAAGCGGTTTGGGGACGGCGCGGTGCGCAAGGACACGCTCGCCCGCTCGCAGACGGCGACGGCCTAGCCAAAAAGCGCGGCGCTTTCCCGCGCGTCCCGGGGCGCTTTCCATGGAACGGAGAATGCTCCCTGGAGACACCCCGCGGCTCTGCATCCACCCGGGCCGCGCACGCATATAATTGGAATAGAACCGGCCCCGTCCCCGTCCAAGTATTTGAGTCCTTCCCTTGACAAATGAATCGTTTTGAACGAAACGCTTTGCCCCCTGTCCAATTTTAGAATTCTTTAACGTTGTTAATTATCTCAAACTTTGATACAACTCGAACGGTCAGACTGTTGCTCGTTTCCGATATGAAGGTGACGCGGCCCGAGTGATGGCAGACCACGGTTGATAAAATAAAATATATGGGTGTTGAAGACACAGATTCTGGGATCAAAATCTACCTGCGTGAGATCGGGCAAATCCCGCTCCTGACGCCGGACGATGAGATCAGGCTCGCCGCCCGCATTAAGAAGGGCGACAAGGAAGCGCGTTCCCTCATGATCCGCTCGAACCTCCGTTTGGTGGTCAAGATCGCCCACGACTACGCGAACCTCGGCCTGCCCCTGCTCGACCTCATTTCGGAAGGAAACATCGGCCTCATGAAAGCGGTCGAGCGCTTCGATCCCGCGAAGGGCGGCAAGCTGAGCACCTACGCGGCCTGGTGGATCAAGCAGTCCATCAAGCGCGCCCTGGCGAACCAGAGCAAGACCATCCGGCTTCCCGTGCACCTGGTCGATAAAATTTCCAAGATGCGGCGCGTCTCGCTCCAGATGAGCGAGGAACTTGGCCGCGAACCGACCGACGAGGAGCTCGCGGAGGAGATCGGCATCTCCAGCGGGAAGGTTTCCCAGTTGAAGACCGTGTCCATCCGGCCCGCGTCTTTGGATGCGCCCATCAGCGATGACGACTCCACCGAGTTCGGGGAAATCGTCGGAGACGAGGAGGCGCAGACGCCATTCGAGATGCTCCGCGACAAGAACCTCCGGAACGAGGTCGGCGATCTCCTGGACGTGCTCGACGAGCGGGAAAAGAAGATCATCTTCGCCCGGTTCGGGTTGGATGGGGGGAAGCCGAAGACGCTCGAGGAAGTGGGGAAGAAATTTGGGGTCACGCGCGAGCGGATCCGGCAGTTGCAGAATATCGCCCTACTCAAGCTGCGCCGCGCTTTGCAGAAGAAAGAGAAGCCGGTGGATGTGGTTCACGGGGTGAACTGAAGAAGGTTCGGGCCAGGGACGCCAAGGCGCCAAGGGGGAAGGGGTGGCCGCATCTGGGCGGCGGGCGGAATGTCCCGGTTACGTGAACTTCTGCCGCAGGTAGCTGATCAGGAGCCGGAGTCGGGTGGCGACGGTGCGTTCCTCCAGCAGGGCCTGGCGGCGCAGGGTGTCTTCCACCAGGGCGTTGGCTACTTTGTCGCAGACGACTTCCGGGTCAACCAGGTGCGCGATCTCCTGGCGCAGGGCGGGCGCGATGTCCACTCCGGCGGCTTTCAGTTCGCCGCAGAGCTCGATGACCTTGGCCCCGAGCGCTTCGGCCTCGGTCGGGTTTTGCATGGTCGAGTCCACCTTTTCGATCCGCGCGATCCGGAACGGGGTCTCCTGCACGAAATCGAAGAGGCGCACCCGGGCCATGCCTTGCAGGACGAGATTCGATGTCCCGTCGTCGTCGCCCACGCACACCCGGATGAGCCCGATCCCCGCCACGGGGAATAAATCCGCATAGCCCGCAGGCTCGGTGATGCCCGGCTTTATGAGCGCCACGCAGAACATGCGGTGGTGTTCGAGCGCATAGGCGAGCATCTCGCGGTATCTCTCCTCGAAGATGTGCAGCGGGAGGAGCGTGTTCGGGAAAAGGATGGCGTTCGGGAGCGCCATGACCGGCGCTTCGGGCGGGAGCGGGAGTTCCTCGTTCATACGGCGCGCGAAAATTCAGGTGTCGAACAGGTCCGACTGACCCCGCGGGGCTTTCATCCCCAGCTTCGCATAAGCCAGCGGCATGGCCACCCGGCCCTGCGCGGTTCGCTTGAGGTAACCTTGCATGATCAGATAGGGTTCGTTGACGTCTTCGACAGTGGCCGGGTCTTCGCCGATGGCCACCGCCAGGGAACTCAACCCCACCGGGCCGCCCGCGAAGCGGTGGATGAGGGTCTCCAGGATGCGCCGGTCCATGCCATCGCATCCGTCGGCGTCGATCTCCTTCATCAGCAGCGCCTGGTCGGCCACCTCCCGCGTGACCTTGTTCCCGGCCCTCACCTGCGCGAAATCACGCGCCCATTTCAACAGGGTGTTCGCGATCCGCGGCGTGCCCCGGGAGCGCGAGGCGATCTCGTTCGCGCCGCCGGAGTCGATCTCCAGCGCCATCAACCCCGCGCTGCGGTTGACGATCGCCTGGAGCTCCTCGGTCGAATAGTAATCGAGCCGGCTATTCATCCCGAAGCGCGAGCGCATCGGCGAGCTGATCATCCCCGCGCGCGTCGTCGCGCCGATGAGGGTGAATTTCGGCAGGGTGAGCTGGATGCTTCGCGCCCGCGGCCCCTGGTCGATGATGATGTCCAGCTTGAAATCCTCCATCGCCGGATACAGGTATTCCTCGATCGTCGGCTGGAGCCGGTGGATTTCATCGATGAAAAGCACGTCGCCGCGCTCGAGGGATGTCAGCAGGCCCGCCAGGTCGCCCGCCTTCTCGACCATCGGCCCGCTCGTGGTTTTGATGTTCACCCCCATCGCCGCGGCGATGATGTATGCCAGCGTCGTCTTGCCGAGGCCGGGTGGGCCGTTGAGCAGGATGTGATCCAGCACGTCGCCCCGCTGCCGGGCCGCTTCGACCATCAGCTCGAGCTGCTCGCGCAGCTTCACCTGGCCCGAGAATTCCGCGAAGAGCGGCGGCCGCAGCGAGATGTCGAACGGTGTATCCGGCCCCTCGACGATCTTGGTCACGAACGTGTCTGCCACGCCCTTATTGAAAACCGACTCCCGCAAAATGCGAATTTAAATTGAACTTCTTCTCCCGCGCGCGCGGGGTCGCCCCTCGGACGGCCTCTCAGATCCCGAGGTCTTCCTGCTCCAGCTTCGCGTGTTCGGGCTGCGGGGGGATCTGCCCGAGCAGCACCCGGAAGCGCTTTGCGGCTTCCGGCGCGTAATCCGAGCGGTTGTTATTGAACACCACGTGCACCTCGCGCGCCTGGTTCGAGAGGCGCCTCACCCGCCCGGCCACTTCCTCCAGTTCCCCGGCCGAGGACCGGTGGTCGAACCGCTCCTCCACGGTCTTGCCGGTGAGGTAGCCGTGCTCGTTGCGGCCGTGCAGGCGCAGATATGCGAGCCCGGGGTTCGTGACGGCGTCCGTCCGGGGCATCACCGTGAAATGCTCGCTCGCGGGCGTGTCCACGGAGACGAGCGTCACGTGCCGGCTCGCAAAGTAAACGGCGGCGTCGTTCTCCGCCGCGAGCCAGTTCCGGTTGCGGAGTTCCACGGCCACTGGGCGCGGAGCGAGCAGGCGCAGGAGCGGGTCCAGCTCGGCCAGTGCGTGTTTCCCGGGGGAGAACGCCGGGGAGAGCTGCAAGAGGAACGCGCCGAATTTCCCCGCCTCCTCCAGCGGCTCGACGGCGTGCAGGAACTCGGCGGCGAGCGCCTCCTCCAGCTCGGGGGTGAGCGCCGCCCTGCCGCGCACGGAGCGGGCCATCCTTTGCAGCGTCCGGGGCAGCGCGCCCGCCTCGAACGCGTGGCGCGAAAGGCTCTTGTGCAGCTTCACGTCGAAGAGGAACCCGGGCGGCGTGCTGCGCTCCCATCTCTCCACCAGGCTGCGCTCGGGCACCGCGTAGAAGGAGGAGTTCAGCTCCACGAAGCCGAAATGCTGCGCATACCAGGCGAGGCGTTGCTGCGAGGGAAGGTGCGGCGGATACCAGTCCCGGACGAACCCGGGATCGGCCCAACTCGCCGTCCCGACACGGATGCCACCCGCCATACCCGCGGCTCTACTTGTCCGGGATGGTGGCGGAAGCGGCCGGTTTCGCGGAGGAGGACGCAGCAGGGGTGGGCGTGCCCAATGCGATGGCCGCCGCAGCGCCGGGCGCCGTCGAGACCGATCCCGCCGAGGCGGGGAGCGCCGAAGACATCGGCGCCGCCGGTGCAGCAGCAGCAGCAGCCGCTGCGGGGGCCGCCGTGGCCGCCTTCGAACCGCGCATCATCAATTGCTGCTGGATGGCGCTGGTCGAGTTCGACTGCTTGGAATAGAGGATCGACAGGATGAGCGAGAGAAAGAGGAAGATGCCCCCGAGCCAGCGCGTGAAGGTGGCCAGCACGCTCGTCGTCTGCGCCCCGAAGAGATTCTCGGTCATCCCGCCCCCGAAAGCCGCGCCGAGGCCTTCACTCTTCGGCCTCTGCATCAGCACGATGAGAATCATCAAAAAACAGACGATGATCTGGACGGCCAGGAGCGAATAAATGGAGGCTGTGAGCATGTGGGGCGGGAAATATGGTGCACATCCCAGCCGATGTAAAGGGCTTCCGCCGCTGCGCGGACTCGACATTCGCGCCTGCCGCGTGCGAACTCTCCCCCGTGGCAACCCGCAAACCGGCCGCAAAGTCCGCCGCGCCCCGGAACAAGCGCCGGCCCTGGGCGAAGCGGCTCCTCATCCTCCTTGCGTGCGCCCTGGTTGTCCCGATCCTTGAAGTGGGCGCCGTGCGGTTTATCGACCCGCCGGTCACGCCGCTCATGGTCTTGAGGCGGGTCGAGGCGAAATTCTCGCGGCATCCTTCGCGCACGCTCTACGAGTGGACGCCGTTGCGCCGCATCCCCCTCGTCTTCCTTCGGGACGTATGGCTCTCCGAAGACGAGCGTTTCTTCCTCCACCACGGGTTCGACTACCGCGAGATCGCGCGCGACATCGCCGAGGCCGAGAGAAAGGGGAAGCCCGCGCGGGGCGCATCGACCATCACGCAACAATGCGCCCGCTCCACGTTCCTATGGCAGGGCCGTTCCTGGGTGCGCAAGGGGCTCGAGGCGTATTACACCGTGCTCATGGAGGCGCTCCTGCCGAAAAGGCGGATCCTCGAGCTCTACGCAAATGTCATCGAGATGGGCGACGGCATCTACGGAGTGCAGGCCGCTTCCGAATATTACTTCGGCATCCCGGCGGCGAAGTTGGATGCCGAGCAGGCCGCGCTCCTCGCCGCGATGCTGCCGAACCCGAGGGAATGGGATCCGCGCCGGCCGGTCGCGGCTCTCGCCCGGCGCGTGCAGCGCATCCGGGAAAAAGAGGGTCATTTTCCGGCGGCCCTGCTAAGGTAGGCGCATGATCCTCCACCGGCTCCGTCGGGCGGCCCTCCTCGGCGTCGGCCTGGGCCTGGCCGCGCTTCTCCCGGCCTGCTCGTTGTTCGAGTCGCAGACGACCCGCAATGAAAAGCGGTATGAGAAATACGTCGGCAAATCCCGGCAGGCGAAAGTCCGCCGGCAAAAGTCCGCCACGAAACAGGAAGCGGCGATTCCCGCCGCCGCGGTTCCTCCTCCGCAGGTGGACGCACAGGCGGGCGAGGCCCCCGGCCCCGCCCCCGGGCAACCCGACGGCACAGCGCCTCCGCAGCAGTTCCCGCCCCCCGGCGCCGAGCCCGCTCCGACTCCCTAAAACTGGCCATGCGTTTTTTGCCATCTGTAGCGGCGTTCTATGGCCGCCGAGAGCGTAGTAGGGGTTAGATCCCGGGTCGGCGCTCAAGTTACCGCGGGCGAAATCTTCTCTTAGCTTGTGAAAGAGGCATCTTTATTGCTTTTATTGTGATTATGATACCTACTGTTTTATTTTATCTGGGCGCCACCGGGTTGACCCTTTCTTTACTCGCGAAAACCTTCTTCAATATCTGCTGAGGCCTCTTCGTCTTGCGGATATAGGCGGACAGCTTACCTCTTGGCCCGGAGGACGGGACGCCCATCGGGTGCGAACCCCGGAGCGATGCCTCCCGGCACCCCTTTCAACCTTTCGTAAAGCCGAATCGTTGAAATTTCGCTGGCTCCAACGCTGGAGCCATCTACAGTATCCGTCCCCGCCGACCATCGGCGGGACACGAAAGACCCCACTTTATGACAGAAATAAATCCCCAACTCGTAAAACAACTCCGGGAGAAGACCAATGCCGGCATGATGGATTGCAAACGCGCATTGACCGAGGCCGGAGGCGACCTCGAAAAGGCCGAAGCGATCCTGCGCACGAAGGGCATCGCCCGCGCCGGAAAGAAGGCTTCGCGCGCCACGAAGGAAGGCGTCGTGGCATCCTATATCCACCTGCAGGGCAAGGTGGGCGTCCTCGTGGAGGTGAATTGCGAGACCGATTTCGTGGCTAAGAACGAGACTTTCCGCGAGCTTGTGAAAGACATCACGCTCCACATCGCCGCCGCGCACCCGCACTACGTCACCCGCGAACAGGTGCCAGCCGCGCTCCTTGAAAAGGAAAAGGCGATCTACCGCGGCCAGGTCAAGGACAAGCCCGCCGTCGTTACGGAAAAGATCGTGGACGGGAAGCTGGAGAAATTCTACGGCACGGTGTGCCTCATGGATCAGGCTTTCATCAAGAACCCCGACCTCACGATCAAGGATCTGGTGAACGGGAGGATCGTCGAGCTCGGGGAGAACCTCGTCATCCGGAGATTCACGCGTTACATGGTTGGCGAGGAGATGGAGTCCGAGCAGCCCGTTACACCCCCCGCCGAAGAGCCGGCAAGTTAAGGGGAACCCGGCCCGCGGGCAAATCCAGCCTGCGCCCCGAGTGCCGATCCCCCTCTTTGCTTCATCCGTGTAGATCCGTGAAATCCGTTGCTTCCCGGGTTGCGGATATGCGCCAGGATATCCATGAAACCCTCCGCCGCGCGCTCGCTCCCTACGACCCGCGGAAGCGGTACCTCATCGGCGTCTCGGGAGGCCGCGACTCCGTCGCCCTGGTCCACCTCCTGGCCGAATACGGCTTCCGCCGCCTGATCGTCTGCCACCTCGACCACGGCCTGCGTGGCCGCGCCAGCCGGGGCGACGCCCTTTTCGTCCGCCGCCTGGCCGCCCGGCTCGGCTTTGAACACGAAGCGGAACGGGCCGATGTCCCCGCCCTGGCCGCCGCGCAACGACAGTCCATCGAGACCGCCGCCCGCGAGGCGCGGTATGCGTTCTTCGGCAGGGTCGCGCGCCGGCGGCGTTGCAGCGCCCTCTTCCTGGCCCACCACGCCGACGACCAGGTGGAGACCTTCTTCTTCAACCTCTTCCGCGGCGCGGGCGCGGCCGGCCTTGCCGCGATGCGGCCGGAGAGCGAACGCGTCTATGGCGCGTTCCGGCTGCGCCTCCTGCGTCCGCTCCTCGCGGTCTGGCGCGCGGAGATCGACGCCTGCATCCGCGAGCGCAAATGGCGGTACCGCGAAGACGCGTCCAATCGCGAGCCGGTGAACCTCCGCAACAAGATGCGCCACGAGATCATCCCGCTGCTCGAATCGCATTTTGGCCGGGAGATCAAGCGTTCGGTATGGCGGAGCGCGGAAATCCTGGGCGCGGAGAACGAATGGATCGCCGGCCTGGCCGTGGCGGGGGACGGAGAGCTGCCGCTCGCCCGGCTGCGCGCGCTGCCTCTGCCGCTGCGGCGCCGCCTCATCCACGGCTGGCTGAAAAAGGCGGGTGTGCCCTGCGCCGGGTTCGACGAGGTGGAGGCGGTGCTCGGCCTCCTCGCCCCCGGCTCGCCGCGCGCAAAGGTCAACCTCCCCGGCGGCTTCCACGCGCGCCGCCGCGAGAAGAAGCTGTTCCTGGAATAGGCGGGGGCCGCGGCGGACCGGGCGGCGCCCGCGACTTTTAGGGTTTCTCAACGGCGTTCTTTTCGTCTCTATTCACAACCATGCCTCCTGGTCTCCCCACTTCCGAACGCGTGGCGCTGGCCATCCTCGTCGCCCCGTTCCTTTATCTCCTGGGCGTGTTGATCGGTCGCGTGCTCAAGCGCCGCGCGGGCGTGCGGCTCGGCGTCCTGTATCAACTGTTCTGCATCGTCCTGGCGGTCGCGGTGGCGTTGCAGGTTTTCCAGCTCGACTATCCGCCCCCGGCGCCTCTTCCCGCCAAAAACGCGGTGACCCAGGGCGGTTCGCCGGCCGCGCCCTCACCCCCGGAGTTCGATCTCCAGCGCGAGGTGGGCTCGCTGGCGACGCTGCTCGGGGCGTTCTTCTTCATCGCGTTGATGCGCCGGTTCCTGTGGGAAATCTATTTCGAGAAGAAACGCCACCGGGAGATCCCGAAGTTCCTGCGCGAGGTGGCTGCGATCCTCGTCTTCCTCGTCGTGCTCCTCTGGGTCATGGGGTTTTCGTATCATGAGACGATACCGGGGCTGCTCGCGGGCTCGGGCATCGCCGCCGTCATCCTCGGCATCGCCATGCAGGATATGCTCGGGAACATCATCGCCGGGCTCGCGGTCGAGTTCGGCAAGCCGTTCAAGGCGGGCGACTGGCTCACGGTGGACAAATACACGGCCGAAGTCATGGAAGTGAACTGGCGTTCCACCCGGCTGCGCACGAACGACCACGTCTCGCTCGAAATCCCGAACAGCCAGATGGTCAAACAGCCGATCATCAACCTCACGTTCCCCACCCGCCTCCACGCGATGCGCGTGCGGGTCGGCGTGGAATACTCCGCACCGCCAAACACCGTGAAGGAGATTCTGGCCAACGCGGCGTTGCGCGTCCCACAGGTGCTGCCGGCGCCGGCGCCGAAGGTTTACCTCATCGAGTTCGGCGACTCCGCGGTTCTCTACGAGATCAAGTTTTTCTTCGAGGACCATTCGATGTACAACGACATCGTCGATAGCATCCAGACCAACATCTGGTACGGGCTGGACCGGAAGAAGATCAAGATCCCGTTCCCGATCCGCACCGTGAAGATCGAGCGCAATGGCGACAAGCCGTACGGCGTTACGCCCGGCATGCGGGCGTCGCTCAGGCAGCGCCCCTTTTTCCTTTGCCTCGACGAGGTGCAGACGGACCGGCTCATCTCGACCGCGAACCTCTGTCGTTTCGGAAGGGGCGAGACGGTCATCGAGCAGGGCGCGGAGGGCAATTCGATGTTCATCCTGATGCACGGCGAAGCCGATGTCTATGTGGGGCGGGACGGTGTGCGGACGCAGGTGGCCACGCTCGCGGCGGGCGATTACTTCGGCGAGATGTCGCTGCTCACCGGCGAGACACGGAGCGCCACCGTCATCGCCAAGGTGGACTGCGACGTACTGGAAGTGGACAAAACGCAGTTCGCAAAGATCGTACAGGAGAACCCGTCGCTGCTGGAGCGGCTGAGCGAACTGCTGACCCAGCGCCGCCTGGAGTTGGAGGGGCTGCTGGCCTCGGCCGCGGGTGAAAAGGCGTTGAGCACGATGAAGAACGAATACAAGGCCGGCTTCCTGGCCAAGCTCTCGAAGTTCTTTGAACTGTGATGATAGCGGCGTGGCGTGTCCCCCCATCGCGCTCGCGCTCGCGATGACGGGGCTGCTGCTTGCCTCACCGGTGGACGGCTCAACGCCGGGGCCTCCTTGCACGCAAATCCAGTTCCAGGCCATCGTCAAAAAAGCCGTGGCCGGTTTCGACGCCAGGATGAAAGGCGGCGCGGGCGCGCCGTTGCGGGAACTGGCCGCGGACTGGAGAGATACGGCCCAGGTCGGGCAGGATAACGATCCCGTCACGTGGGGCCAGGTCTGGAACGTGGCCGAACTCTTCTACGCGCGCCTCGCGTCGGAGGGCTTCACCAGCGCTACTTTCGATCTGCAAGCCGAAAATCCGGAGGAGGATGACTCGCCGGTCAGCGTCCCCGAGATCGAAAAGCTCTTCACCTTCAACCTCGCGCCTCCGGCGGCGCCGGCCCACGTTGTCGCCTCGGTGGCTCCGGACGGCTCCGTCGAGGTCGGCTGGACGAAGGAGTCCGACAACGCGTCCCTCTTCTTCATCGAGAGCAGTAAGGACAAGGGCGCCACTTGGAAAACCGTGGGGGAGTCTTCTCCCGATGTCTCAAGCTATACGGTTCCGGCGGACAAGGCGGGCGACTATGGGTTCACCCAGTTCCGCGTGGTTGCGAGCAACCCTGCCGGCCGCCGCGCTTCCTCCGAAACGCACGGCAAACGGGCCGGCGACGGGGTCGCCGTGGCGATCCGGCCTCTGAACACCCAGCAATACGCATTCATCGACATGAGCGGAACCTCCACGGAAGGCGCGGATGTCGTCAAGATGGTGATGGACGACAATAACAACGCCGCTTTCGGCTTTTACAAGGAACGGGCGTTCTATACCTTTACCTGGCGGGCCGGCGTGCTCGGCAAAAGACAGGATACCCCCTTGTACGGCACGGTTCCCACGGAGGAACAGATACTGCCGCAACCCGCCCCCAGCGCGCTCCGATCCGTCCGGGTGCCCGCGGATTATTACGAAGTCGTGCGGCGCTTCGTTGTCGCCGTCGGCGTGGACGGCCAGGTTTACGGCTGGCAGCGCCAGTGGCCGGGGAAGCGCATCCCCGGAGTCAGGCTGTCGAAATGCAGCCTCTACATGACCGCGAAGGGGAGATTCACCCGATTCGACCTCCCGGACGCCATGTATTCCATGGCCACCCGCGTGTCCGGTGACTTCGGCTGCCGCCTCGAAAATGTCTCCCAGAACGGGATCATGGACGGGGTCGCCTATCTGCCGGGTCCGGACAGGCAGCATCGACAGAAACTCGGATTCATTTTCGTGAATGGGAAATTCATGCTCTTCGCCGGCGGCCCCGTGCCGGGACTGGATGTGAAGGATCCGTCGCTAGCTGCAGCCGCGAGGATGGGGTACGGCGACCCCGTTTTCCTGCCCGGCCAGATCAATTCGCTAGGGTGCGCTTTCGAAGCATACCCTTCTTCTCCGCGCAAGGGCGCATCCGGCCAGCGTTTCTGGAATGGCAGGCAAATGATTGCTTTGCCTTCGTGCCTGCATGAAATCGCCTTCAATGATAAGAACCTGGTGATCGGCTTCGACGACATCGGCGAAGGCAGGATGGTGGCGTGCGTGTGGGACATGAACGAGCGGTTCCCGCCCATCGCCCTCAGCGCGTTGCTACCGCCGAGCATGCTGAAGGAAGTCGTGGACTTAACGCCCATGCTTATAAGCAACCCGGACTCGGCGAATAAATTTACCGTTCTCTGCGGTGCTTCCGTGCTCGAAGGGGAGGGCAAAGGGCGGTTCAAACCGGAGAAGCTCCTCTTCGAACTCAACGCTTCCGATCCCAGCAAGAGCCCGGGCGTCTCAAACGGCGGGGGGCTTTGAACGCTTCCCGGCCGGTCTGCCCGGGGGACGCGGCCATCTCGCCCAAACCGCCTTAAAATAATTGTCCCCGTGGGAGTTCTGCCACATTATTCACGGGATGACCACCAACCCGACCGATACGCACCAGAAGGCGCTGCGCGTAAACCTCGACGGCACAAACTACGGCACGTTCGCGGAGATCGGCGCGGGGCAGGAAGTGGCGCGCTGGTTCTTCCGGGTCGGGGGCGCTTCGGGGACGATCGCGAAGACGATCTCCGCGTACGACATGGTCATCAGCGACGCCATCTACGGGCACTCGGAGCGCTACGTCAGCCGGCAGCGGCTGCACGACGATGCTGGACCACGAATACCAGCTCATGATCGAGCGCCTGAAGGCGAAGCGCGGCGCGACGACCAAGTTTTTCGTGTTTGCGAATACCGTGGCGGCGCAGCAGCTTCCACGGCGGGAACGAGGGCCAGGGGTGGATGGGGATGCGGTTCCAGCCGACGCCGCAGTGCGAGCCCTCGCAGATCATCATCCACGTCCGGATGCTCGACAAAGAGAACGTGCAGCAGCAGGAAGCGCTCGGGATCGTCGGCGTGAACCTCGTGCACGGCGCGCTCTATTTTAAGGGCGAGCACGACTTCATCGTGTCCCTCAAGGACAACCTCACCTGCGAGCGGGTCGAGGTGGACATGATCAAATTTTCCGGCCCGGCCTTCACCCACATCGACAACCGGCTCATGAGCCTGGAGCTCGTCCAGCACGGGCTCACCAGCGCCGCGATGTTCACCGCGCAGGGCGAGGTGGTGCAGGCCGCGGAAGTCCTTTACAAGAAGTCGCATCCTCGTCGAGCGGGGCAGCTTCCGCCCGGTGACGAACGTCACCATCGACATGCTGGAAGCCGCGCAGGCGCAGTTCGTGCAGGAGCCGAAGGTGCAGGGGAAGGAGGTCATCGTGCTCATGGAGATGACGTTGAAAAACCTCACGACCGCCGGCGAGCATCGATCACCAGGATTTCCTGAACCGGGTGGACATCCTCGGCACGCTCGGCAAGACCGTGCTCATCTCGAATTACGCGGAGTTCCACCGGCTCGCCGCGTACCTTTTCCGCTACACGAAGGAGATGATCGGCATCGTCATGGGCGTGCCGACCCTGCGCGACATTTTCGACGAGAAATATTACACCGACCTCGAGGGGGGCATCCTGGAATCGTTCGGGCGGCTCTTCAAAAACGACCTCAAGTTCTACGTTTACCCGCTCAAGGAAGGCACCACCGGCGCCGTCATCACCGCCGAGAACCTCCGGGTCGCGCCGAACCTGCGCCACCTCTATTCGTACCTGTACGAGAACCAGTTCATCCAGGCGCTGAAAGGGATCACGGAGGAATATCTCTCCATCTTCTCCCGCGACGCCCTGGCGAAGATCCAGAACGGCGAGCCGGGCTGGGAAGAGATGTGCCCCCCGCAGGTCTCCGCGCTCATCAAGGAGCGCAAGCTGCTCGGGTTCGGAGCGTCGCCGGCTGCCGCGCCTGCGCAAACGGCTCCGCAACCGCCCGCGCCCGCCGCCTAGGGGAGGGCGCAGGGCTGAGTCGGCGCGCTTTCGCGCGGGCGTTGGCGCGCGGCGGATTTTTCCCCAACTCCGCGCTTTCGGCGGCGTCGATCCCCGCTAGTATCCCGTAGCGCTCCATGGCCAACGACCCCTCCTCTCCCCGTTTCGCGGCGCTCCGGTTTTTTCGGCTGCTGCTGTGGGTGCATTGGCGCTCGCTCTGCGCCCGGCTCCGCGGGCTGAAGAAGCAGTCGCCCCTGTTGATCTTCGTCCTGGCCGCGTTCGTCGCGGGCTACCTTTTCATCGGCTACTGGCTCTTCCACACCGGCATGTCGAAGCTCTACGAGTTTCCGGTGGTGGGGACGCTCCTCTCGCAGCGCATCCTCTTCCTCGTGTTCGGGTTCTTTTTCGTGATGCTCGCGGTGTCGAATTTCATCATCGGCTATTCCACCCTCTTCAAGAACCGGGAGACTTCGTGGCTCCTCACGATGCCGATCTCCCACAGCAACGTGTACCGCTGGAAATTCCTGGAATCGCTCGCGGTCTCCAGTTGGGCGCTCATCTTCCTGAGCGCGCCGATGATGGCCGCGTTCGGCCGGCTCCACAACGCGGGCGGTCTCTTCTATGCGGAGGTGCTGGGTGCGTATCTCCCGTTTGTCGTCATCCCGGCCCTGCTCGGCTCGTGGGGAATCCTGTTTTTCGTGCGGATCATCTCCAAGCCGTGGATCAAGAAGGCGCTCCTGGTCCTGGCGGGCCTGGCGGTCGCGGCGCTGGTGTTCAACGTCAAGCCGGTGAAGGAGGCGGACATCAACGGCGACCACGACGAACGCTCCTTTTACGAACTGCTGCGCCATACGCGCGTGGGGTTGAACCCGTTCCTGCCGAGCGCATGGCTCGCGCGCTCGGTTCTCTCCTGGAGCGACGGCATCTCCTCGCAGGGGAATTTCTACCTGCTCGTGCTCGTGAGCAACGCCGCCATGGGCCTCCTCGTCGGCTTCGAGGTGGCGGGAAAAACCTACTACGGAAGCTGGACGGTCGCCGCGAGCAACCGCGCCGAGCGTTTCCTCCTGCGGGCCGAAGCGCGCCGGGGGGTGCAGAGCCGTTCGCTGCTGGAGGAGGCCGTGCATCGGCTCCCGTTCTTCTCGCGGCCGGTGAAGGCGCTGGCGCTGAAGGACATCTTCGTTTTCTGGCGGGACCCGGCGCAGTGGACCCAGTTCATGATCTTCTTCGGGCTGCTCTGCATCTACGTGCTGAACCTGCGCAACGTGGCGTTCACCTTCCAGAGCGAGTTCTGGGAAACGACGATCAGCTACCTGAACCTCGCGGCCTCCGCGCTCACGCTCTCGACGCTGACGACGCGTTTCGTCTTCCCGCAATTCAGCCTCGAGGGGCGCCGGCTCTGGATCGTCGGGCTCGCGCCGCTCGGCCTGCCGAAGGTGCTCATGCAGAAGTTCTGGCTGAGCTGCTGCACCTCCATGGCCATCACCGTCAGCCTCATGGTCGCTTCGAGCATGATGCTCCACCTGCCGGCCGCGCGCGTCTTTTGGTTCGCGGCGGCCATCGCGATCATGAGCGCCACGCTTTCCGGAGCGGCCGTCGGCCTCGGCGCGCTCTTTCCGAACCTCAAGGAGGACAACCCGTCGAAAATCGTCTCCGGTTTCGGGGGCACGCTCTGCCTCGTCGTCAGTTTTTTCTACATCGCCTGTTTCATCGCCCTCGCGGCCATACCGGGCATGCGGCGCGTCATGCACCTGCGCTTCCTCCTGCCGAACGCCGTGGCCCTCGGCCTCGCGGTGCTCCTGAGCGCGTGCGTCCTCTTCCTTCCGATGATCGCGGCGATGCGGCGCGTGAAAAATCTGGAGTTTTAGGCGCGCACGTTTAATATGCGAAGAACTGAATCTGAAACCATGGCAGAACGCGTCCGAGTGAAAGAAACCTACCTTGAGTTACAGGAGGAAGATGCGCTCTCGACCGAGCATCTGGACTCGCAGGTGCAGAAGGCGCAGGAGCAGCTCCTCCAGCTCAAACGCCAGCAGGAGACGATAGAAAAACAGAAGCGCGAGCTCGAGGAATTGAGCCGCCGGCAGGATCTCCTGCAGCACGGCAAGTCGGAGATGACCGAGAAACTGACGCGGGCTCTGGTGGTGGTCGAGCGCGAGGCGAACGACGCGCAGAAACGGGTCGAGCTGCTGCAGACGATCTACTCCGCGTATGTCCAGCACCTCTCGCTGCGTCGAGGGGATCAATCCGAAGAACTGGGAGAACCTGGACATCAACAAGGAGCTGAACAAGGCGCTGAGCACTGTGGACGACGCGCGGGCCGAATACAGCCGCTCGATCTCCAAGGTCAAGGTCGAGCATCCCGACGACGAGCCGACGGCTTCAACCGTTGAGCTCTACGGCGGCGGCTACGGCACTTCGCCGGACAGGAATTTTTTGTATTGGCTCAAGAGCGGCTTCGCCTTCACCCTGCCGCTCCTGCTCTTTGGCGTGATTGCTTTGATCTTCGTCGTCCTGCACTTCACCACTTTGTAGGCTATGCGGCCTCCCAAATGGAACGCCAAGGAGGCGACCCCGATCCATACCCGGCAGAGGAAGCTGGCCGAGGAGCAGGTGGAACTGAAAGAAAAGATGCAGCGGCTGGAGCAGCTCATAGCCGACGCCCCGCGCCTCCAGGACGAGAAGCGGCGCCGCGAGCAGGAGGAACTCATCCGGCGGGCCAGCCAGGGCGCCCGGCCTTCGGACTCCGTGGGCGCGCTCAACGACAAGCGTTACCCCGTCCAGGCCTACCCCTACCCGCACACCCGCAGCAAGGGGCTCCGCTCCCACCGCCGGGCGGCGCGGCTGCAATTCTTCGCTCTCTGCATCCTGCTGGGCGTGCTCGTCATCGTGCTGCTGCGGCACATCCCTTTTTAAAGGCGCCACCGTGAGCTCTCCCTTCGACGTGCGCTACACCGCGCAACTGGCCCGCCTCGACCTCACGGAGGAAGAGGTCGCCAAGTTCCAGGCGCAGTTGAGCCAGGTGCTGGAGTTCGTCGAAAAACTGAGCCTCGTGGACGTGGCCGGCGTCGAACCCACCGCCCACACGAGCCCAATCTACAACGTCTTCCGCGACGACGCCCCGCGCGATTGGTTCGATGCGAAAGAGGCGCTCGCAAATGCGCCGCGCCAGGCCAACGGCCTTTTCGTCGTCACGAAGGTGGTCGAGTAGCGCATGCTCGTCTCGCTCTCGCTCTCCGAGGTGCGCGCGGAACTGCGCGCCGGAAACGTCTCGCCGCTGGAAGTCCTGCGTGCGCTCGAGGAGCGGATCGCGCAGGTCGACCCGGTCATCCACGGCTACATCGAACGCGATTTCGAAGCCGCCGCCGCGCTGGCCGGGAACGCGGATGTCTCGCTGCCGCTGGGCGGCGTCCCCATCGCCATCAAGGACGTCATCAACGTCAAGGGCGAGCCGTGCACATGCGCCTCGAAGATCCTGCGCGGCTACCGCGCCCCGTACGACGCGACGGTCATCAAGAAACTGCGCGCGATGGGCGCCATCCCCTTTGGCCGCACGAACATGGATGAATTCGCGATGGGTTCCTCCACCGAGAATTCCAGCGTCTCGCCCACGTATAATCCCTGGGATGCCTCCCGCATCCCCGGCGGCTCCAGCGGCGGCTCGGCGGCGGTCGTCGCCGCGGATGAAGCGTTCGCCGCGCTTGGCTCCGACACGGGCGGCTCCATCCGCCAGCCCGCGGCCCTCTGCGGCTGCGTCGGCCTGAAGCCGAGCTATGGGCGGGTGTCGCGCTTCGGCCTCGTGGCGTTTGCCTCTTCGCTCGACCAGATCGGCCCGCTCACGAAGACAGTGCGCGACTCCGCGCTCCTCCTGAACTGCATCGCCGGGGTCGATCCCGCTCGACTCCACCAGCCTCGACGAGCCGGCGCCCGACTACGCCGCCGGGCTGGGCGAAGGCGACCTGAAAGGCGTCCGCCTCGGCATGCCCAGGGAATATTTCGTCGGAGGCATCGACCCGAAGGTGGACGGGGCGGTGCGCGCGGCCATCCGCCATTACGAAGGCCTCGGCGCGGAGATCGTCGAGGTCTCGCTGCCCCACACCGAGCACGCGGTCGGCGTCTATTACATCATCGCCACGGCGGAAGCCTCGGCGAATCTCGCGCGGTTCGACGGTGTCCGTTACGGCTACCGCGCGGCCGGCACGCGGGAATCTGCTCGAGCACTACGGCCGGACGCGGGAAGAAGGGTTTCGGCCCGGAGGTGAAGCGGCGGATCATCCTCGGCACTTATGTTCTGAGTTCCGGCTATTACGATGCCTATTACCTGCGCGCGCAGAAGGTGCGCACGCTCGTCCGGCGCGACTTTACGGCGCGTTCGAGAAGGTGGATGCCATCGTCTGCCCCACGTCGCCCGAGCCCGCTTTCAAGATCGGCGAACGGAGCGACGACCCGCTAAGGATGTATCTCGCGGATATTTTTACCATCGCCGCCAATCTCGCGGGCATCTGCGGGATCAGCATTCCGTGCGGCTTTGCGGAAGTGGAGGGCAAGTCGCTCCCGGTGGGTTTACAACTGCTCGGGAAGCCGTTCGACGAGGCGAAGCTCTTGAAGATTGCGCACGCTTACGAGCAGAGCGCAGGGTGGTTTCGCCGCCGGCCGGGGATTTGATGGTTTCGGGAGGTGACGATCTATGAGCGCCGGGTTTGATGCGAGGATACACCCTGCCCCCCCTCGGCATTCTATGGACCGCCGCTACAGGGGCGGGAGGCGTTAGATGACGGGGGCGCGTTGGATGATGGGTGGGCTTGGAATGGCGAGGGGATTGGTTATTTAGGGGGGAGGGTGGCCAGGGATTCGTCGAGCCACTCCAGGAGCCGGGAGATTGTGTCGTCGGTCTCGTCGCCCATGTTGGAAATGCGGAAGGTGTCGCCCTTCAATTTGCCGTAGCCGCCGTCGATGATGCAGCGGTGGGTGCGCTTGAGGTGGTCGATCATGGCGGCGACGTCGATCTTGCGGTTGTTGGCGACGCAGGTGAGGGTCTTGCTGCGGTAGCCGTCCTCTGCGAAGAAGTCGAAGCCGTTCCTTTGCACCCAGTCGTGCACCAAGGCGTTGAGGCGGGCGTGGCGGGCGTGCCGGGCTTCGAGGCCTTCGGTGAAGATGTCGTCGAGCTTGGATTCGAGCGCGTAGATGTGGCTGATGCTGGGGGTGCTCGGGGTCATGTCGCTTTCCTGGTTCTTTTTAAACTCCAGGAAGTCGAAGTAATAGCCGCGATCCTTCTGCGCCGCGGCGCGCGCGAACGCCTTCTCGGACGCGGAGAAGAGGGCGAGGCCGGGCGGCATGGCAAGCGCCTTCTGGCTGCCGGTGAGCAGAACGTCGATGCCGAGTTCGTCCATGGGGATGGGCACGGCGGAAAAGGAGGAGACGGTGTCAACGATGAGGAGGACGTTCGGGATATCTGGCCACGACTTTCGCGATGTCCGCGAGCGGGTTGACGACGCCGGTGGAGGTCTCGTTGTGGATGAGGGTGACGGCGTCGAACCCGCCGCCGGCCAGCCTGGCGTCGAGCATTTCGGGGAGGATCGGTTTTCCCCAGTCCACTTGCAGCGCCTCGGCGGTCTTGCCGCAACGGCGGCTGACATCCAGCCACTTGTCGGAGAAGGCGCCGCACATGCAGTTCAGGACGCGCCCCGGCACGAGATTGCGGATGGCGGCTTCCATGACGCCCCATGCGGAGGAGGTGGAGAGAAAGACGGGCTGTTTGGTCCCGAAGAGCGCTTGCAGGCGCGGGTGGATGGCGCGGTAGAGGGCTTTGAAGTCGTTGCCGCGGTGCCCGATCATGGGCCGGCGGAAGGCGGTGAACGTCTTCTCGGAGACTTCGACCGGGCCGGGGATGAAGAGTTTAACGTGAGGGATCATGGGGAGGGTGGCTATTGAGCCGGGGATGGCGGCGCCTGCGCCGGGGCGGGGACCGTGGAGCTGCCCATGGGGAAGGAAGGCATGGCGACTTCCTTATAGTCCGCGGGGATCTCAAAGACTTTGGGATCGACAGCGGCTTGCGAGACGGAAACCAGCGTCATGACGGTATCGCGCCCGGCGGCCTCCATCTCGGTGCGGATGGGCATGCCGGGGAAATCCTCGGCGGCGGGGGCCATGCCTTTGGTGACGGCGGAGAGGCTCCCTCTCTGGAACTTCATCATCTGCGCGAGGATGCCCTTGTATTCCGGGTAGTTCCTCGCAATCCAGTAGTTCATCTTCATCGCGCCGAAGCTGGTGGTGTATTCCTCGGTCTCGAAGCCGTTGATCTTCTGCTTCTTGCCGGTGGGCTGCAGCTTCGGCGGGGTGTTGCCGCCCGAGGCCGCCTTTTTCACCTCGTCGATGAGGGCCTTGGTCGCCGCGCCGGAGATCTTCATATAAATTTTCTGGCTGTGCATGAGGGTGACCATGTCGCCCGTGTCTTTGTTGGTGATCATGCTCATGGCGGCGGAGATGTCGGTGCGGGAGCGGTTGTCCTTCATCTGCATGGTCACTTCGCTGGTCTGGCCGTGGCTCTCGACCTTCTGAACGACGATGAGATCGGCGCGTGCGGAGACCGCCCACGCGGCGGCGATGAAGAGAAGAAGGAGGGCTCGTTTCATTCCCCTATCTACGCAGGAGGGCCTCTCTTTACAAATGAAAAGGCCTCGCAAGCCGACGGGGCATCGGAGTGCCGGGACGGGCGCAAATAGGCGGAGCGAGGGACGCGCATCCGGGCGATCCAACCACCACTCTCCGGCGGCCATAGTGACCGCCGACCGGGGCGCGCCGCCAGCCGTACGAAAACACACAATCCCCACTCCCAACTGGCAGCCCCACATCGGCGCTAATAGAGCGCCGGTGCAGTCAGAGCCGTCCAGTGCGGGCCATGCCGAGCAACGCGCCTACCGTCTCTGGCACATCGCCGCTTCGCATCAGCGTCTCCCCTACCAGGATCGCGGCCGCGCCGGCCTCGAAGGCGCGCCGGCTGTCGTCCGGGGTCTTGATGCCGCTCTCGCTCACCAGCAGGATCTCTTCCGGCACTTCCTCGGCGAGTGCCTCCGTGGTCTTGAGATCCACGATGAACGTCCCCAGGTCGCGGTTGTTGATGCCGATGATGCGCGCCCCGCATTCCAGCGCGCGATCCATCTCTCGCAGGGTGTGCACCTCGACCAGCACGTCCAGACAGTACGCGGATGCCGTCTCGTGGAGCCGGACGAGCTCCTCCTGTTCCAGCGCGGCGACGATGAGCAGCACCGCGTCGGCGCCGGCGCACACGGCCTCGAATATCTGCGCTTCGTGCAGGATGAAATCCTTGCGCAGCACGGGCAGGGAGATCGCGGCGCGCACCTTCGTGAGGTGACTGAGGTCGCCCTGGAAGAATTCGCGGTCTGTAAGCACGGAGACGGCGTGCGCGCCCGCGGCTTCATAACCGCGGGCGACGGCGACCGGGTCGAACGCATCGACTATGGAGCCTGCGGAAGGCGAGGCTTTCTTCACCTCCGCGATGAGCCCGAGCGCCTCCGGCCCGCGATCGATGGCCCACGCGAAGTTCCGGAAATCCTCCCTATGGAGGGCCGCGGCGCGCAGGTGTGCCGCGCGCGGGAGCAGCTTTGCGATCTCCGCGCGTTTGACCTCTAGTATCTGCCGAAGGCGGTCCATCGGAAATCTTCGCCGGAGCCGCCGCTACGAAAGCCGTACCAGGTCGCGCAGGAACTGAAACCAGATGAAAAAGAGACCCCGCCAGGAATAGCGGATCTGCCCTTCCTCGGTCTGCAGGAGGACGCCGTTGGCAATGTTGTGGGCGATCTGGGCGCGGAGATCCTTCTGGATTTCAAGCTGAATTTCATCGGGCTTCAACACCTCAAGGTCGTTCGGCGCGACGTTGTTCCTGCGCAGGAACTGGTGATGGCTCTCGCAGAGCTGCAGGAACGTCTGGTCGTTGCGCAGGCGGTTTATGTGCAGCGCGGGGGCGAGTTTGAGGCTGTAGGAGAATGGGTAGTTCCACGTCGTCCATATCTTGCCGTCCTTGGCGCGCGAGGAGACGCTGAGGTAGTAGAACGCCATGTCATCCTGATCGACGAGGCAGATGGCGGCCTGCGAGCGGTCCTTCTCCTTATAGAAGAGGCGAAAGAACTGCTGGTAGTCTTCCCAATCCCACCCGGCGTCCTCGATGTGCTCGAAGCCTTCCTCCTCGACCTCGTCCGTCACCTCGTGGAGAGCGGGGAATATCTCGCTCGAAGGCGGCGGCCGGTGGCGCAGGTTTTTCTCGAGCGGAAGCCGCAGCCTGCGGATGCGGGTGAGAATCTCGAGCCACGGCAGCAGCAGCCAGCTCAAGGCGCAGAGGACGCCGACGACGAGGTAACCGCTGATGAAGAACCCCGCGAGGAACGATGTGGCGAAGATGCCGAGCGCGCCGAGCTTCTGGGTCAGCACATGGTCGAACGTGCGGAGGCCCATGCTGAGGGCGGCGACGCCAGCGACCAGCAAAAGCGATGAGACCATTTAGGGGAGGATGGTGTTGGCCTTCAGGAAACTCTCGAGCTCCGGCGTCCCGAAATCGGCCAGCAGCTTGTCGCCGGCGAGAAGCGTGGGGGTATAGACCTGGCCGGAGAGGCGCAGCATTTCCTCGAACGCCGCTTCGTCGTGTTCCACGTCCAACTCCTCATAGGTGTAGCCGCGTTTGTCCAAATAGTGTTTCGCGTCGATGCACCACGGGCACCACGCTTTGATGTAGAGTTTGAGGCCGGAGGACACCAGCCAAAACGTTATCCGCCCCTCGCCGCGCGTCAACCCACAGTTCCAAAGGGCGCGCGCGCCGCGTTTCGAGGCGGCCTCTCGGGGGCGTCCGTCACGAAAAATTCACTTTGCCTTTTGCCGGACACCCCTTACAATTCACTCCAGCAGAGAAATGCTCGGATGGGGGATTGTCAGTTGATTTACTTCAGTGACGATAGAACACCGAAGACCGGGAGCCGTCACCGAGGTTTTTTTTTGCGAATACAAAAAAAGCACAGCATATATGGGAAACAAGTTATACGTAGGCAATCTCTCGTTCAATACGACGGAGACCGAGCTTCAAGACCTCTTCGCGCAGGTCGGCCCGGTGCAGGAGGTTGTCCTCATGCAGGATAAATTCACGGGCAAGTCGCGCGGCTTCGCCTTTGTCACGATGAGCACCGACCAGGATGCCGCGGGGGCAATCACCCAGTTCAACGGCAAGACCGTGGACGGACGCGCGCTCACCGTAAACGAGGCGCGGCCTCGTGAAGATCGCGCCGGCGGCGGCGGCGGACGCGGGGGTGGTGGCGGCGGTTACGGCGGCGGTGGTGGGGGTGGCGGACGTGGAGGCGGCGGTGGTGGTGGTGGCGGCGGAGGCGGCGGGCACCGGCGCGACGCACGGCGCTACTAAAGGCAGCACTCCTGAAAATCGCGGCGCAGGCAACACCCGCGCCGTACATTCTCTCTAAAATCCCGGCCTGTTCCAGATGGCCGGGGGTTTTCTTCCGCCGCACCTGCCCGGGCTTCCAGCCTTCGCGGTGCGGCGTCGAAAGCCTGCATAAAATCCCATTCCAGGCGAATCGAAAATAGTGCGGCCAACTTCATGGCCCTATGCGAATCCAAGGTAACTTATGAACGAGAACGAACCCGAAGCCACCTCTCCGTCGGAAATGGTCGGCAATGCCGTCAATGAATATGCGCCCGACCCGATGCAAGCCCGCATCTACTCCGCCGCCATCGTCGCCCTCATCATCGGGGTCGTTATCGGGTTGCTTTGCCGCCGCAAAGAGCCTTCGCTGAAGGAAAAATATCTCGAGGCTCCGCTCAACGATCTTCAAAAGGCCATCGCTTCTCTCAACTCCATCGCCTCCAAAAAAGCGGCGGACGGCGGAGAAGCGGCCGCGGACCTCATCGAGTCCCTCAGCGACAAAATTCGCAGCGTCGTCAAATCCCTCTGAAATCCTCTGTTATGGATACCTCAAATTCCTCCCCGGCCGACAGCGGTCTGGTAACGTCGGCGCTCGACAAGCTAAGCGACCTCACTGCGGATTCGATCAGTTACGTTGAGGAATCGACGCGGCGCTCCCCTCTGAAAGCCCTTAGTTTCGCCATCGCCGGTGGGTATCTCCTGCGCCAGCTCCCGGTCTTTGGCATTTTCGGCGTGTTCTTCCGCCTCGGCCTGCTTCTCATCCGTCCCGCGGCCCTCATCTTCGGCGGCGTGAAGCTCTGCCAGTTCCTGTCCGAGTCTTCCACGTTCAAGCCGGTGGAATAGAGCGGGCGTGCGCGCCGCGGGTGCGCGCGGTTTTCCCCATTCCATTTGCCTGGCGCTCGGCGCAGACGCCGTCATTATTTGACTCTCCCGGGCCTGCTCCTATTATCTCTGCGATGATGGAAGCGTAACAGAGCTTCAAATGTGGCACGGCAGATTCAGCCAGGACACCGCGGAGCAGTTGAAGAAATTCAGCGAGTCGATCTCCTTCGACTGGCGGCTATATCCCTATGACATCCAAGGGTCGATCGCACACGCAGCGGCGCTCGCTGAGGGCGGCATCATCACGAATGAGGAATACGGGGCCATAGAGCGCGGGCTGGTGGAGATCGGCGAGGAGATTGCCAACGGTTCCTTCGCATTCGACCCGGACCTTGAGGATATCCACATGAACGTCGAGGCCGCCCTCACCCGGCGCATCGGCGACGCGGGGGCGAAGCTCCATACCGCCCGCAGCCGGAACGACCAAGTCGCACTCGACCTGCGGCTTTACCTGCGCGCGGAGACCGGCGCGATCCAGGCTTGCCTGCGGGGCTTGCAGGGGACGCTCGTGGCCCTTGCCACGCGCTATAGCGGCGTCATCTTCCCCGGTTACACCCACCTCCAGCGCGCGCAGCCCGTCCTCTTCGCCCACCACCTCCTGGCTTACGTGGAGATGTTCCAGCGCGACTTCGACCGCCTGGCCGACGGACGCAAACGCATCGACATCCTCCCGCTCGGTTCGGGCGCCATCGCCGGCTCCACCATCTGCCTGGACCGCGCGTTCATCGCAAAACGGCTCGGCTTTCCCGCCGTATCCCAAAACAGCATGGATGCCGTGAGCGACCGGGACTTCGCCTGCGAGTTTCTCGCCGCCTGCGCGTTGATAGGGATGCACCTTTCGCGGCTGAGCGAGGATCTCATCCTGTGGGCGTCGGCTGAATTTGGCTTCGTCACGATCAGCGACGCTTACACCACGGGGTCGAGCCTCATGCCGCAGAAGAAGAACCCGGATGTCGCCGAGCTTACACGCGGGAAGACCGGCCGCCTCTACGGGAATCTGCTCTCGCTGCTCACCACGTTGAAGGGCCTCCCCATGACCTATAACCGCGACATGCAGGAGGACAAAGAGCCGATCTTCGACTCCGTCGATACGGTGAAGGCGTCCCTCTCCGTCTGTTCGGCCATGCTCGCGGAAGTACGCCTCCACGAATCCCGGCTCGCGGCCGCCGTGGCCGATGCGAATCTGCTCGCCACCGACCTCGCGGACTACCTCGTCACGCACGGCGTGCCGTTCCGTTCCGCGCATGAGGTCATCGGCAAAGCCGTGGCAGTGTGCCAGGCGAAGAACGTCACCCTGCGCGAGCTCTCCCTGGCGGAATACCGGGCGCTTTCGCCGGCGTTCCAGGCCGACCTTTTCGACGCGCTCGATCTCGACCGCGCGATGGCCGCCCGTCGAGCCGCCGGCGCGCCTTCGCCCGCGAACGTCGCCGCGCAGCTCGCGGCGTGGCAGGCCCGCCTCGCTCCGCCTCCACCGGAATGAAGATTTTCTCGAAGGAGCGGGAGGGCTGGAAACTGCTCGGCGAGGAGCCTCTCTATATCGACCCGCACCTGCAGGTCCTGCGGACAAAAGTGGAGACGCCCGCGCGCCCCGGCGGCGCGTCATGGACGGTCGTCCACCGTAAGGCCGCCGTCGTCGTCGTCCCGGTGACCGCGAACGGGGAGCTCCTCCTCATCCGGCAGGAGCGCATTCCCGTCCGCGAGACATTATGGGAGTGCCCCGCCGGCCAGATCGACGAGGCCGGGGAACACGACCTCGAGCGGCTCCAGAGGACCGCCCTGCGCGAGCTGCGGGAAGAGACCGGCTGGGAGCTCGGCCCCGGCGGCGCCCTGACCCCGCTCGGCTATTTCTTTTCCTCGCCCGGATTCACGGATGAACACGCCTACCTCTTTCTCGCGCGCCCGGTCGTCCCCGGAAGCAGCGGGGCGTCGCCCGACGAGCACGAGGCCATCGTCGAATGCCGGAGTTTTTCACCCGCCAGGATCGGGGAGATGATCGCCGCCAACGAAATCCGCGATGCAAATACCCTGGCGGCGTATGCGCGGCTCCACGCCATGGGCCTCTTGTCCGGACGTTAGGGGAATATGGCGCTCAAGGGCTTTTTCAAATTCCGCGAGGATCCCGAGGCGGACTCGACCAAGCCGTTCCTCGACCACCTGGAGGATCTCCGCTGGACGCTCTTCAAGATGGGCGTGACGCTCGTCGCCACGATGATGGCGTGCTTCGCCTTCCGCTCGACGCTCATCCATTTCGTGCAGGCGCCGCTGAATGCCATCGATCCCCGCGCGGTCTCGACCTTGCGCACCCTGGCCGTCACCGACTCGATCATGATCTCTTTCCAGCTCGCGTTTTACGCCGGGCTGGTTCTCTCCTTTCCGCTGCTGCTTTTCTTTCTGGCCCAGTTCGTCCTGCCCGCGCTCACCCCAAAGGAGCAGCGGTACGTGCTGCCCGGCATCGGCACCGGGTTCATCCTTTTTCTCAGCGGCGTCTCTTTCTGCTACACCGTCGTCCTGCCGAAGACGCTCGCCTTCTTCTTCCAGGATACCCTCAAGCAGGGTTGGATGCCCTCCTGGACGGTGCGCGATTACTTCTCCTTCGTCACGCAGATCACCATCACCTTCGGCATCGCGTTCGAGCTGCCCGTCGCGGTGCTGGTGCTGGTCTATTTCCGCGTTTTCAGCGTCGCGTTCCTCCGGCGGACGCGCGCCTACGCCATCGTCATCATCCTGGTCTTCGCGGCGGTCATCGCGCCCACTCCCGACCCGCTCACCTTCCTGTCGCTCGCGCTGCCCATGTGCTTCCTCTACGAGATCTGCATCTGGCTTTCGATGCTCGTCGAACGCCGCCGCGTGACCAGGGAACTCCAGGAGTCCTGATAATCCGGCACGGAGCGGAGCGCCTGACACCGCCGACAGCGGATGCAACCATATTCTGGACAAATCGATTGCCAAGTAATACAATCGGCTCGTTTTTCTTTAGTCGACCGTAAAATCCATGGAAATCACTTCCACCGTAGCTTTGACTCCGGAACAGATCCGTTCCTTCCATGAGAACGGGTTCCTGACCCTCCCTGCGATCTCGACTCCCGAGGAAGTCTCCAACCTGCGCGCGATCTTCGACCGGCTCTTTGCCGAGCGCGCGGGCCGCGACGAGGGCGCGCAGTTCGACATGGTCGGCCACGATGATGACGACGAGGCCCCCGCCCTGTCGCAGATCATCAATCCCGTCAACTATGCCTCGGAGCTGCGCCAAACTCAGTTCCGGGCCAATGCGCGGGCCATCGCCGAGCAACTCCTGGGGCCCAGCGTCACCGCGGCGTTCGAGCACGCCATCCTCAAGCCCGCCGAGCGCGGAGCGGCTACCCCGTGGCACCAGGACGAGGCGTTCCGGGTCGATTCAAATTTCGAGTACCAGCAGGTCAGCTTTTGGATGCCCCTCCAGGAAGCCACCCTCGAGAACGGCTGCATGGAATACATCCCCGGGTCGAACAAGGGCGAGGTCATCCCACACCGCTCCCCGGGCAGCGACACCAAGGTGCACGCCATTGAGTGCGCGGGCGGGTTCGATCCCGCGAAGGCCGTCCCGTGTCCGCTGCCGGCCGGCGGCGCCACCATCCATGCGGGGAGAACGCTGCACCACGCCGGGCCGAACCTCACCGATCTCCCGCGGCGCGCCTACGTCCTCGGCTTTGAGATTCCCCCGAAGCCCTCCGAGAAGCCGCGCGATTTCTATTGGAACCGCGACAAGCAGACGGCGGGCCTCTCCAGGAAACGGGCGTGGCGGCGCAAGGGCGGCATCCTCGTCGAGGTGGGCCGCAAGATGCGGCAGCTCTGGCGCAGCCCGGGCAGGCTGCTTTTCGAGTTGCGGCGCGCGCTCCGGGCCGTTCTTAAACGCTCGTAAACAGGAGCCCTTCGGGCTAACATTGCTTGTTTCGGGCCGGCATGCGTGTCGTCCCCGCCTGCTCCTCCCCAGTCCATGCACGAACAAATGAATACCCCGCCGCTCCCTGCCGCGGGCCCCTCGCCGAATGGCGACGGCGCGGACCGCAAGGCGGCGCTGCTCCTCTGCGCGCTCCTCCTGGTCAGTGCGCCTCTTCTTTTCGGCACGGTGGATCGCGTGTTCCAGATCGCCCTCACCGTCCTCCTGGGCTTCGGCCTGCTCCTCGTCCCGTGGCGCCCGCGGCTGCGCGGAAACGCCGCGTGGTTCGCGCTCGCGTTTGCCGCAATCCTCCTTCTCCAGGAATTCGGGCCGCACAGGCTCTTCGGGCACACGTTCTGGCGCAGCACCCTCACGGAGAGCTTCTCGCTCGCGTTCCCCTTCACGCACAACCCGGAGCCGGCGCGCGCTCTCGACGCCCTGCTCGCCGCCGCCGTTGCCGCCGTCTGGTTTGGGTGGGTGCGGACGCTGGCCGAGCCGAGGGAGAACAGGATATTCCTGGCGTGGAGCCTCTTCCTTTCCGCGGCGATCCTGGCCGTCGTCTGCTTTGTCATGGGCCAGAGCTCGACCGGCCTCATCTACGGCCTGCGCGCGACCCCGGGCTGGACGGGCTACGGACCGTTCCCGAACCGGAACCACACGGCATGTTTCCTCGCCATGGGCGCCGTCATCGGCTGCGGGCTCGTGACGCGGGCCGCATCGCGGAAACGGATCGGCTCCTGTTTCGTCGCGGGGGTGCTGCTGGCGCTCGTCGTCGTCGCGATGCTCTGGAGCAAGTCGCGCGGCGGGCTCATGGCGTTCGGGTTCGGCTTTTTCCTCTTCGTCGCGCTGTCGCTCCTGGGGAACCGCAGCAAATACGGGGTCTTCGCCGCCGTCGCCGGGACGCTCGGCGTCGCGGCCCTGTGCCTCACGTTCGGCGCCCACGTCCTGGAGCGGTTCGCGCCCGGGAACGACCTGCCGACCAACACCCGGTGGGATGTCTGGAGGGATACGCTCCACATGTGGCGGGATGCGCCGCTCTTCGGCCACGGGCTCGGCAGCTTTGCGCAGCTCTTCGCCCTCTACCAAAGTTTTTCGCTGGAGGATATGATTGTCCTGCACCCGGAAAGCAGTTGGCTCCTGTGGCTCGTCGAGCTGGGAGCCGTGCCCCTGATCTTAATAGTGGGGGCGCTCATCCTCTTCCTGGCGAGGAATCTCCCTCCCGTGTTCGCGCGCCAGCAGGGTTTTTTCCTGGCCATGGGCTGCCTCTCGGCCGCCGGCGTACTCCTCTGCCACTCCCTCTGGGACGTGCCCGGCCACCGCTGTGCCACCGCCGCATACGGGCTCGCCGCACTCGCGCTCGCCTGCCCGCGGAGGACACGCGGCACGGCGGAGAACACACGGCCCAGCGGGCGCGCGCTCGCCTTCGTCCCGCTCGGCATCGCGCTTTTCTGGTCGCTCCCGCTCCTTTTCGGCGGGCCCGCGTGGTCGCCCCTGGCCCTCGCGCAACTGCTGAACCGCACCGCCGTCTCCACCTCTGTCTCGCAGGCCGACCTCGAAAATTCGCTCCGCTTCTTCCCCTTGAATCCCGACCTCCACGAAGCGATCGGCATGCGCGAGGTGAACACCCCCGGAAAGGCCGACGCCGCCTGGCAACATTTCCGGATCGCCGACCGCCTCTGGCCGAACCTGTGGGAGCTGCCCGCCGGCCAGGCCGACGCCAGCGAACGCCGCTCCCCCGGCATGGCCCTGCATTTCTGGAGCCTGGCGATTGAACGGGCCGGCCATCGCGGCGAGGAGATCTTCACCATGGCCGTGCGCGATACGATAGCCCTTCCCGGCGCCGAGGCGTTCTGGAGTGAATACGCGTCCACGAACCCGCAATTCTGCCTGAGCTACGCCCAGAACTTCGCCGGCCCGCACGGGCGCGAATACTTTACCACCTGGTGGAACACCCGCGCGCTCAGCGGGCAGTTGCAGAAATACGAAGTCGAGGCGTTCTACGCCAACGCCTCCCGCTGGGCCACGCGTGCGCAATTCAACGAATGGATGAAATACTATTCCGCGTGGGAACCGCAGGACTATCGCGCGTGGGTGTCCCTCCTCCAGCGCTGGGACGATGACGCCGCAGCCTGGGCCCTCCTCTCCCATGCCGTGAAGGAACCGCCCTTTCCCGGAGTCCGCAGCAGCCTCGGGCAAAGCTTCCTCGAGAACGAGATGGAGGAACACCCCAACGATTACCTGAACGCGCTCGCCCTGGCCGAGCTCATGTTCAAGAAAGGCGACGTCGAGAAGAGCAACGCCATCATCCTCGACATCGCGGTCAAATCGACGGCGCCCGAGTGGTTCCTGAAAAAAGGGGCTTATATCCTCGCCCGGCAGCGTCAGTTCGGCCCCGCCGTGGCCATGTGCCTGCGGTCGAAGTAGCCGGATGGCCCGCGAGCGGGCGGCGCGGCCGGCTTCCCGCCTATTCGATGACGACCGTCATGTTGCTGGTCACCATGCCCGAGAGGCGGATGGCGTCCCAGTTCGCCAGGCGTATGCAGCCGTGGCTGCCGCTGCGGCCGATCGTTTCCGGGGTGGCCGTGCCGTGGATGCCGATGCCGGGCTTGTCCAGCGCCATCCAGATGACGCCCACCGGGTTCCGCGGACCGGCGGGGATGTCGAAGTAGTCTTTGCTGCGCTTGCCGTGGTAGAGCATCATTTCATCCCAGCGGAACCAGGGCATCTCGGCGATGCCGAGGATCATCCAGACGCCGGGAGGCGCGGGGAGGCTCGTCGAGCCGGGGGTGATGGGGAAGGCCGCGATGAGGCTCTTCCCATCGTAGAGGTCCAGCATCTTGTCCTTCGGGCTGATATACAGGGTGCGGTTCAGGAACTGCGGCTGGTCCGGCAGGTGCGCGATCTCCCGGCAATCCTCCAGCCTGAACGGCGCGACGTTCGGGACGCGGACGGTGTCGCCGCTCTTGAGGTTATCCATCTTCACCCCGGGGTTCAGCTTGCGGAGAAAGTTCGGGTCGCAGTGGAAACGCTCCTCCAGGAACTCGAGCATCGAGCGGTAGCCCATGTATTTCATTTTCGCCTGCTCCGCCGGCTTGCTCGGTGTGGGCCGGACGGATTTCTCGTCCACCGGCGTCAGTTTGTACATTGTATATATCGGGTAAACGGACTCCAGCGGGATGGCGGCGTCCACCCGCCCCGTCTCGGGCAATTTGTGCGCGCGCTGGTAGTGCACGAGGCCCTTGCCCGTGAATTCGCCCCACCGTCCGTCTATCTTTCCGGGGCCGAAATTCTGCTGGTCGAGGAATATCTGCAAACGGGTGATGATCTCCTGGCTCCCGACGGGTTCGGCGCGCGCGATTTTGAGCGTGGGCTCCGGGATCTGGGTGCCGCCCTCGGGGATCGGCAGCGGCGCGGAAGGCGCTGGCGTCGCGGCGGGGGAGGACGCGGGCGAGGGGCTGGCCCACCCCATCGGCATCGGGGAAGGCCCGGGCGCGGGGATCAGGTTTGGCCCCGGCGTTTGGGACTGCGCCGGCGCGGAAGCGAGGGCTACGCACGCAACCGCGAGGAATCGCGCGAAGGAATGGGGCTTCATTAGGATGGACAAGCCATTCGCATATCAGCAAGAAACAGCAAGTGCAACCCGTCGAAAAAAAGCTCCGCATCGCCCAGGTCGCTCCGCTCTGGACGCCCATACCGCCCACGACGTACGGCGGCATCGAGCTCGTCGTGCATCTCCTGGGCGAGGAACTCGTCCGGCGCGGCCACCAGGTCACCCTCTTCGCCTCGGGCGACTCGAAGACGAGCGGCAAACTGCGTTCCGTGTGCGAGCGCAACCTCCTGGACCTGATGACCGACTGCGAGGCATCCGTCTATGAATATTACACGAACGCCATCGTCACCGAAGCGCTCCTGGCCGCGGAAGAGTTCGATGTCATCCACTTCCACGTCGGCCCCCAGTGGGTTCCCATGGGCGCGCTCTGCAAGGCTCCGGCCCTCTTCAGCCTCCACACCTTCCTTTCCGAGGATGACCAGTGGGTCGTGAAACGTTACCCGCGGGTCCCGCTCTGCGCCATCAGCCGTTTCCAGGTCACCTCCGTGGGCGGCGGCCAGGAAATCCCCGTCGTTTATAACGGGTGCGACTTCGACGCGTACGACCCCTGCTACGAGCCGGGCCGCTACCTCGCGTTCCTCGGCCGCATGTCTTTCGACAAGAACCCGCTGGACGCCATCCGCATCGCCAAGGCGGTCGGCCTGCCGCTGCTCCTCGCCGGCCGTCCCCAGGACGCAGAGGAGAGCGAATACTTCGAGACCCAGATCAAGCCGCTCATCGACGGCGAGCGCGTCCGCTACCTCGGCCCCGTGAACCACGCGCAGAAGAACGAACTCCTCCGCGGGGCCGCCGCGCTCCTCTTCCCCGTGCAATGGGCCGAGCCGTTCGGCCTCGTCATGATCGAGGCCATGGCTTGCGGCACACCCGTCGTCGCGTGCGACCTCGGCGCGGTGCGCGAAGTGGTCGATCCCGGCGTCACCGGGTTCTACCACGAGTCGGTCGGGGAGCTCGCCGACCTCACCCGCCTCGCCATCGGGCTCGACCGCGCCGCCGTGCGCCGCCGCGCAGCCGAGCGCTTCAGCTTCCAGCGGATGGTGGACGATTACCTAAAAATCTACCGCGGCCTCGCCTCTCACCAGGAGTAGCGGAGCGAGATGCCCTCGCCGTCCAGGTTCAACAGGCCGCGCGGCGCGCCGCCGAGGTCGTCAAACTCGCCGTGGGTGAACCGGACGTCGAGATTCTGGGTCAGTTGTACCCCGAATCCCCACTCGAGATAGACGGTGAGCGGCCGGCCCCCGTACCGGTCATGATCCTCCAGGGTCGCATCGCCGAAAAACAGCTCCGGGTCGGTGAATACGAAGAGCCGGTCCAGGTAACGCATCTTTGGCTGGAGCCGGGCGCTGAACCCCAGGCCATAGCGCGCGTTCACGATCTGCGCGCGGCTGAAATCATTCCTGCGCAAGGGGAAGCCCACGGGCGTCGCGCCCGGCGTCGCCGGATACTCGAACCCCGGAAGGAAGAAAAACGGCTCGATGAACCCCGAAAGTTCCGCCACCCCTCCGAGGTCGACGGGCTTCGTCGTCGCCAGGCGCATCGAGAGCGCGAGCCACGGCGTCACCTCGTTCCGGGAGCGGAACTTGCCGAGATCGAACGTGTCGTTGTAGGTCAGGCGCACGTCCAAGTGCGGCGTCCACGAGTAGCCGACGGTCGGCTGCACTTCGAGGAAGATCGGGTCTGCCCGATAGTTGTAGCTCGTCTTCGGCAGCGTATCGCCCAGCGGCAGGAAGAGGTACATCCGCGCGAACAGCCCGGCCCTCTCCAGTTTCACGGTCACATCGGTCGTCAACGCGTAGCGCGCCGTCACTTCGTCCTTGAAAGGCAGGCCGAAATTCGCCGGGTATTCGTCGTGGAACGGGTAGAACGTCGCCTGCGCGAAGCCCGTCGTGCTGAACTCGGGGCGCGGTGCCACGCCCGCGCGGAAGAGCGCGTCCGCCCCATCCTTGTCCACATCCGCGCCCGCCCGGCAGGCCAGCAGCACGAAAAAAAGCGCCCCCGCGCGGAAAGCGGGGCGGCTGGGGAATCTCATAAAGGCCCCCTTCCTAGGGAAACACCCCCCCGTTGACAAGAGCCTTTATACGCCCGGCGCGGCGCCCGCCGGCCCGCCCTGGCTGCGCCTTGCGCTTTGCGGGGCGAGTGGGATCGTAGCCGGGTGCCGGCTTTTCTCGCTCCGCTCGCAGACCCCTGGAGCTGGCGCATGGCCTGGCGCGACAGCAGGCGGACGCGTTCGCGCCTGCTGCTATTCGCGGCCTCCATCGCGGCCGGGGTGGCGGCGGTGGCGGCGATCGGTTCGTTCAGCGCCGATCTCCAGCGCGCGGTGGATGATCAGGCCCGGACGCTCGTCGGAGCGGATGTCGTGGCGCAGTCGCGGCATCCCTTCAGTCCGGACGACGAGCGCCTCCTGCGCGCGCTGGGCGACGCCGTCTCGCACGAGGTCCGCTTCACGTCCATGGCCCTTTTCCCACGCGGGCAGGGGACGCGGCTCGTGCAGGTGCGCGCCGAGGAAGGCGGCTACCCGTTCTACGGCGCGCTGGACACCGAACCGCCCTCCGCCGCCGCGGCGTTCGGCGCAGGGGGCGGCGCACTGGCGGACGAGAGCCTCCTGCTCCAGTTCGGCCAGGGCGCGGGCAGCGCGATGAAGCTGGGCGACGCGACCTTCACCGTGGCCGGCGGCTTGCGGAAGGCCCCCGGGGAGTCCTTTGCGTTCTCGTCTTTCGCGCCGCGCGTCTACATCCCGTTCTCGCGCCTGGTCGAGACGAACCTGCTGCGGAGGGGAAGCCTCGCCACCTACTTCGCGTTCCTCCGGGTGGACGACAGGAAGCGCATCCCCGCGGCGGTGAAACAACTGGAAGCGCGCGGCTTCTCCTGCGACACGGTGGCGAAACGGAAGAAGGACCTCGGGCGGGAGATGGAGAACCTGTATCATTTCCTGAATCTCACCGGGTTCGTCGCGCTCCTGCTCGGGGCGACGGCGGTGGCGGGTGCGATCCACCTTCACATCCGGTCGCGGGTGCGTTCGGTGGCGCTGCTGCGCTGCATCGGTTGCACCGGGTCGCAGGCGGTGGCGATCTACCTCATCCAGACGATGGCCCTGGCGGTGCTCGGCTCCCTCGCGGGCGTCGCTGCGGGCGTCGTCGTCCAGGCGATCCTGCCGAGAATCCTGGCGGACTTCCTCTCGGTGCGGATCGCGTTCGCCCTGTCGCCGCGGGCGATCCTCACAGGGATGGTGACGGGCGTCGGCTTCTGCTGGCTCTTTGCCATGCTCCCGCTGTTGTCGCTCCGGCGGGTATCGCCGCTCTCGGCGTTGCGCGCGCCCGACCTGGGGGAGGCCGCGCCGGACCCGGCCCGATGGATATTTTACGCGCTGGCGGCGGCCGGCGTGACGGCATTCGCGGTGGTGCAGACGGGGGACTGGCGGCACGGGCTCTCGCTCGCCGGCGGGCTTGCGGTGGTGCTGGCGAGCCTGCTCCTGGTGGCGCGGGGGATCGTTTTCGGCGCGCACAGGTATCTCCGTTCCGGCTGGCCCTATGTCTGGCGGCAGGGGCTGTCGAATCTCTACCGGCCCGGGAACCGGACGGTGCTGCTCATGCTCTCCCTCGGGCTCGGGACGTTCCTCGTGCTCACCATTTTCTTTGCGCAGCGCATGCTGCTCGGCAACCTCGCCATCCAGGGGACGGGCGAGGCGAACATTATCCTCTTCGACATCGGGCCGGAGCAACTGGACGGGCTGGCCGCGCTCCTTCACAGGCTCGGCGCGCCGCTGCTCGACCACGTGCCGATGGTGCCGATGCGCCTCGCGGCGGTGAAAGGCCGCACGCTTCGCCAACTCCACGCCGACCCGAAGATGAAAGGGTGGGTGCTGGATCGCGACTACCGCTCAAGCTACCGGGAGACCCTCTCGCCGACGGAAACGGTGACGAAAGGGAGCTTCACCGGGACGTGGCCTTCCGGGAAGGAGCCGGTGCCGATCTCCGTGGAGGAGGGGATCGCCAAAGACCTGGACGTGACCGTAGGCGACGCCATCGCGTTCGACATCCAGGGGTCGCCCATGCAGACCGTCGTCGGCAGCATCCGCAAGGTGGACTGGAAAAAGTTCCGGACGAACTTCTTCATCCTCTTCCCCAAGGGGGTGCTCGAAGACGCTCCGGGGTCGTTCATCGCCCTCTCGCACGCCGCGGACGACGCGCAGTCTGCGGCGCTCCAGCGGGCGGTCGTTCGCGCCTATCCCGGCGTCTCGGTGCTCGACCTGCAGGCCATCGTGGCGTCCGTGGATGCGATCCTCTCCAAGGTAGCCTTCGTCATCCGGTTCATGTCGCTTTTCACCTTGCTCACGGGGTTGTTGATCCTCGCCGCCGCCCTCTTTTCAAGCCGCTATGAGCGGGCGCGCGAAGAGGCGCTCCTGCGCGTTCTGGGGGCGACGAACCGCCAGGTATTCTCGATCCTCATCATCGAATTCGCGCTCCTGGGATTCTTCGCGGCGGTGACGGGCATCGTCCTCTCGGTCGCCGCGGCCTACGGACTTGCGTTCTTTGTCTTCAAGGTGGCCTTCGTCCCGCGCCTGTTCGTGGCGCTGCCCGCCATCGCCACGATGATGTTGATAACCGTCGGCGCCGGCCTCGCGATCAGCCGCCAGGACGGACGCCGGACGCCGCTGGCGCTCCTGGCCGAGGGATGAATTTCGGCGCGCCGAATTTATCCGCATCCGCGGCTTGTGGAGGCGCTTCGAGGGCCGTTACACTCTGCGCATGATGCGGAATTACAGCGAAATGAAGGTCTTCTCCGGGTCGGCTCATCTTTCGCTCGCCCGCGAGATTTGCGAGTCCATGGGGGTGCCGCTGGGCGACGCCACCGTCAGCTCCTTTCCGGACGGCGAGACGTTCGTGAAGATCAACGAGAACATCCGCGGCCGCGACGTTTTCATGGTGCAGCCGACCTGCCCTCCGAGCAACCAGAACCTCATGGAGCTCCTCATCATGGTCGATGCCGCCCGGCGCGCGAGCGCGGCCAGGATCACCGCCGTCATCCCGTTTTTCGGCTATGCCCGGCAGGATCGCAAGGATCAGCCCCGGGTGCCCATCACGGCGAAGCTCATCGCGAACCTGCTGGTCGCGGCCGGGGTGCACCGCGTCCTCACGGTGGACCTCCACGCGCAGCAGGTCGCCGGGTTCTTCGACATCCCGGTGGATCACCTCTTCGCCCTGCCGGTGCTGCTGCAATACATCCGCTCCAAGCAGCTCGAGTCCGCGGTCGTCGTCTCGCCCGATGTCGGTGGCCTGAAGATGGCTTCCGCGTATTCGCAGGCGCTCGGGGGCAACCTGGCCATCGTAGCCAAACGCCGCAAGAGCGCCACCGAGACCGATGCGCTCTACGTCATCGGAGAAGTCGAAGGCAAGAACGTCCTCATCGTTGACGACCTGACCGAGACGGCCAGCACCCTCACCGGCGCGGCCGAAATCCTCAAGCGCCACGGCGCTGGCAAGGTCTATGCCTGCGTCTCCCATGCCGTGCTCTCCGACCTGGCGATCGAGCGGCTGCGCAAATCGCACATCGAGGAACTCATCACCACCAACAGCGTCCCCGTCCGCTCGGGCGAGGGGTGCAAGATTAATGTGGTTTCCATAGCGGAATTACTTGGCGAAGGGATTAAACGCATTCATAATGACGAGTCCGTAAGCTCGCTTTTCAGGATAGACGGGTTGAAGGACAAATAATTTTTTATGGCCAAGCAAGTCAAACTCACCGCGCAGACCCGTTCGCTCATCGGACGCAACGCCGTCAAGCAGCTCAAGCACGACGGCGTCGTCCCCGCCGTCATCTACGGCGCAAAACATGAGCCCCAGAACCTCCAGATTTCGGCGCGGGACATCCGCCAGCTCCTCGGCCGCGTCGCGGGCGAGAACGTCCTGGTTGACCTCGAGATCGAGGACGGCTCGCAGAAATCCAGCCGCATGGCCCTCATCCAGGAGGTCCAGCACCATCCCTTGGGCGGCGAGATTCTTCATGTGGATTTCCACGCCGTTTCGATGGATGAAACCATCCAGGCCGACATCCCCATCGAGCCCGAAGGCGAGCCAACCGGCGTCCGCAACTACGGCGGCATCCTTGAACAGAGCGTCCGCTCGCTCGAAGTCGAGTGCCTGCCCCAGGATTTGCCGGATGTCATCACCGTCAACGTCTCGAATCTGAACATCGGCGACTCCATCCACGTCAAGCATCTCCGGCTCCCGGAAGGCGTCACCGCCATCGACGACGCCGAGCTCACCGTCTTCCTCGTCTCCGCGCCGAACGTCGAGGAAGAGCCCGCCGCAGCCGCCGAGGCCCCGACCGCCCCCGAGGTCATCAAGGAAAAGAAGACCGAGGAAGCGGACGACAAGAAATAGCCCGGCGGGTCTCCGTCCCCGCGTCCCTCTGCGGATAAATCCGCTTCAGACATCCCGTGTTTCGCATGATTGCCGGCCTCGGAAATCCCGGGCGCGAATACGCCGGCACGCGGCATAACGCCGGGTTCGATGTCGTGGACCGCCTGGCCGCGCGCGAAAACGCCCCCTTCCGCCTCAAGAAGGAATGGCGCGCCGAGGTGGCCTCCGCCGAGGGCTTTCTCCTCTGCAAACCGCTCTCCTATATGAACCTCAGCGGCGAACCGGTATCCGCCGTCGCCCATTACCACCGCATCCCCTCCGCCGAAATCCTGGTCGTAGTCGATGACATCGCCCTGCCCGCCGGCAAACTGCGGCTTCGGCCCGGCGGCTCCTCGGGCGGCCACAACGGGCTCCAGTCCGTCATCGACTCGCTCGGCACCGAGGAAGTGCCCCGCCTGCGGATCGGCATCGGCCCTCCGGCGGGCGAAGCCACCCTTACCGGGCACGTCCTGGGCCGGTTTACGGCCGCCGAAGCGGAGGCGTATGCGGACTCCGTCTCGCGCGCTCTTGAAGCCATCGATTTCGCGCGCGGCAACGGAGTGGTTGCCGCCATGAACAAATTCAACTAAGCTGCCACCCTACATGAAAAACAGATACGAAGGATTGCTGGTCCTGAACACCAGAGGAAACGACGAAAACGTCCGCGAAATGGTCGAGCGGCTGGAGACCGAATTCAAGAAAGAGGGCGCCGAAGTCGAGCAAGTTCAGAAGATGGAGAAACGCCAGTTCACCTACGTCGCAGGGCCGCTGGATTCCGGTTTTTTCGTGAACTTCATCTTCCAGGCCGAGCCGCCCGTCCTCGAGCGGTCTGCGCACGAAACTGAAGCTCGACCCGGATGTTTACCGCCAGCATTTCCAGAGGCTCGCAGCCAAGGCCGAGAAAAAAGCGCTGGCCGAAACGCACTAGCTTTTTCCCGCCATGGCGAACCTGAACAAAGTCATGCTCATGGGAAACCTGACGCGCGACCCCGAGGTGCGTTACACTCCCAAGGGCACTGCCGTCGCGGAGGTGGGGCTCGCCATCAACCGCTTTTTTTCCGCCGAGAACGGAGAGAAACGCGAGGAGACCACGTTTGTGGACGTGACCTTGTGGGGTCGCCAGGCCGAGATCGCGGGCGAATATCTCAAGAAGGGCCGCCCCGTCTTCATAGAAGGCCGCCTCCAGCTCGACACCTGGGACGACAAACAGTCCGGCCAGAAGCGGAGCAAGCTCAAGGTCGTCGCCGAGAACTTGCAGTTGATGGGCGCGCGCCCCGGTGGTGGCGGCGGCCCCGAGTCCGAAGAAGGCGGCGAACGCAGCGGTCCGCCGCCGCGGCGCGCCTCAGCCCCGCCGCCGAAGCCAGCCGCGGCCGATCCTGACCTCGACTCGGAAGACGACATTCCGTTCTAGAGCCTCCCGCGGGAACGATCGGAATACGCGACAGCCCTCCAGGCGGGCAATGGATTTACGGAAGTTGCAGCGAGCTGGTCCAGTCGCGCTTCGCCTTGAGCGGTTTGCCGCTCAGCGGGAACCCTCGGTGAGCCATATATTCGGAGAGCGCAGCGGTTATCATGCGCGCCGTCCGGGCCTCGTCGTCGCGGACGCCGTGGTTTTCTTCGCCGTAAATTTTTGAAGCGACATCGTAGATGAGGATCGGCAGGGCGACCGGGCCGCCCAGCGGGATGGTGATCAGGCCGGGGACGGCGCCGCTGCCGCCCGTGGTGGTGAACGTCAGGAACGGCTTCCTGTCGTGTTTGCTCAGGTCATACACGCAGACGGTCGTGTTCATCTTGCTGCCGCCCGCGCCGGCGCCGAGCAGGATGCGGAGCGTGGCGCTGCCGCTGTTCACCTTGTCGAAGCGGCCCGTGACCAGCCAGCCGCCGGTCTTCTTGAGGCTGCCCGCCGGAACGCGCATGGCCGGGGCCACGAATTTATCCAGGCGTTTGACCACGGTATTGCTCAGGTCGGCGGCGGTGCGGGCTTTGATCGCGTCCGTCTTCACCGGCCCTTCGTTGACCCGGAAGGGAGCGTCCTTCGTGTCGAAATCCATCACGTAGATCGTCCTCGGCGGCGCGTGGGGTTCCTCGGCGTTGCGGACGTTCGGATCCTGGACGGAGACCGAGGCGCACCCCGGGAGAAACGCCAGCGCCAGCGCGGCCGCCGCGCCGAGCACGAACGAGAAGGTTTTTTGCATTGGAAAATGTAAACGGCCCCCGGGGCGATTTTGGCCGTCCTGCGCGGCGTTATCGGCTTGCCTGGGCCGCAGGAAGCTGACATAAAATCGACCCCATGGAAACACCGAATCCACCCCCAACCGCCTCGCCGAACCAGGCGGGCTCCCGGCATCATTTCCGTTTCCACCTGCCGCACACGCACCTGAACTCCGTATTCGGCGGCGACTGGTTCGCCTTGAAGGCCGAGGCGTTCGCCCGGTTCTTCGGCACCCCGGTTTTCCTCGTGGCGCAGACCATCATCGTCACGGTCTGGATCGTGATCAACGTCATCGGCTGGACGAAGTTCGACATCTATCCCTTCATCCTGTTGAACCTCGCGTTCAGCCTCCAGGCCGCCTACGCCGCGCCCCTCATCCTCCTCGCGCAGACCCGCCAGGCGGATCGCGACAAAGCCCATGCCGAAGCGGATGCGGAGCACCGCGAGGCCATCGCCGTCGCGCACCAGGAGCGGCTCGCCGAGACGGTGAAGCAGGGCGCGCAGATGGTGGGCTTGCTCGAGCAGAACACGAAGCTCACCGAGCTGACCCGGGACCTCAGCGAACGCATCGAGACCCTCACCCGCGAGCTGCACCTCAAGCTCATGCCGGCCGGCGAAAAGCCCGCGCCCCCCGCCATCATTTAGAGAGGCCGCGCCGGCCCGGTTTTCTAGAACTGAAAGTAGATGAACGGCGTGTACCTCTGCGGGATGAAGAGGAGGATGAGCGCCGCGGCGACGCCATACCCGGCGCTGAAGACCAGGTCGGGCATCCGCCGCCACCAGGCGGCGAACACACGGCGGTAGTTGAGCCAGTGGATCAGCGCCAGGCCCGCGAACAGCAGGAAGAAGCGCGGGTCCAGCGTCTGCCGGCCATGGCTCCGGAAGCGGACGAACGCCCTTAACACCGTGCCGGCCTTGTGCAAATCCGCGGCGCGGAAATAGATCCAGCAGACGCACACAAAATAGAAGGTCGCGAGCGTGGCCGCCGCCTCGCGCAGCCCGAACGCCTCCACTGCGCCCGCCGGCGCGCGCGCCCCTCCGCGCCGGGCGGCGGACCATTCGCGGTTCACGATGAGCGCCAGCCCATGCAGGCCGCCCCAGATGGCGAAGACCCACGAGGCACCGTGCCAGAGGCCGCCCAGCAGCATCGTCAGCATAAGATTGCGCCACGTGAAGAGCCGCGAGCCGCGGTTTCCGCCGAGCGAGATGTAGAGGTAGTCGCGCAGCCACGTCGAAAGGCTGATGTGCCAGCGCCGCCAGAACTCCGTCACGCTCCGCGAAAAGTAGGGGAAATCGAAGTTCAACGTCAGCTCGTAGCCCAGGAGCCGCGCGGTCGCGATCGCCATATCCGTATAGCCGGAGAAATCGCAGTAAATCTGGACCGCGTAGAAGAGGACGGCGATCCACGCGCTGAGAGCGTTGAACCGCCCGGGGTCGGCGAAATAGGCGTCCACGGCTGGCGCCACGTTCTCGGCGACCACGGTTTTCTTGGCGAAGCCGGTCATGAACAGCACCAGCGCCCCGCGCACGTCCACGTCCGCCCACCGGCGCGGCGCCTTCGTCTGGGGCAGGAACGCGGTGGCCCGCACGATGGGCCCCGCGACGAGCTGCGGGAAAAACGAGATGAAGAACGCGAGATCGAGGAATTTCCGTTCGGCCCGGATGTGCCGGCGATAGACCTCGAGCGTATAGCTGAGCGACTGGAACGTATAAAAGCTGACCCCGTACGGCAGCAGTATCCGAAGGGTGTGGGCGGAGGCCGGCACGCCCAGCCACGCGAGGAACTGCCCGGCCGAGGTGAGGAAAAGATTGAAGTATTTGAAGTAGCAGAGCGTGCCGAGATTCGTGCAAAGGCTCAGCACCACCCACGCGCGGCGGCGCACCTGCGAGGCGGCCCCCTCGATGCCGAGCCCGACGATGTAGTCCATGCAGGTCGAGCCCATGAGGACGAGCGGGAACCACCAGCCGGCGGGGAGCCGATCCCACCGCGCCGCGGCCGCGTTCTGCGCGAAGACCACCGGGTCGCCCACGAAAAAACAGGCGTAGAAGAAATAGCTGCAAACGAGGAGGAACGCCTTGCAGGCGGCGTTCGCCCTCAGCGTCCACTTCACGGCCAGCACGGCCGCGAGGAAAACGAAAAACCGGAGCTCGATGAATAGCATCGTCTTACGGCTCTCCGGCCAGGTGGCGCGCAAAGCGTTCCGCGAGCATGCGGGAGAAGATCGCCGCCCCCGCCCCGTTCAGGTGCTCGTAGTCCAGCCGGTGGCCATCCTCGTAGAGGGTCGCGAAGGCCGCCGGGTCGTTGAACGCGAAGAGGGGCGCACCCGGGGGGGCATCCACGCTCGCCCAGTAGCTGTTCAACGCCGTCGTCGGCGCCGCGAGGAAGAACAGGCCGATGCCGCTCGCCGCCAATTCCCGGCGCAGGCCGGCGTATTCCTCCCGGTTCACCGGGTTCACCGGTTGCGGGGACAGGCCCGCTTTCGTCCGGTCCAGGCCGCCGTGGTATTTCGCCAGCGCGTCCGGGGACATCGGGGTGTTCATGGGAAAAAATCCGTCTTGGTCGGGGCCGAGCACGTAGTCCTGCTTCGGCCCGGGGCCGGCGAGGAGCGCTTCCAGCCGTTCCAGGCCGCGACCGGCGCTGCTCTCGTTGCGCGCGAAGAGGCGCAGAGAGACCAGGAAACCACCGCACGCCTCCGCGAGCGGCCTCCGTTCCGCGTCGAGGCGGAACTTGCCCATGGCAAAGCGCAGGGCATCGGGACGCTGCCAGTAGATGTCGCGCAACGCGGGTTCGCCCTGCTTGCGCGGCAGCGGGAGGGGATCGGTCACCTCCAGGAAGACGCGCTTCAGCTTGCGCGGGCGCAACGCCACGAGCCGGTGAATCCACATGACGCTCTCGGGGGTTCCCATGCCGTCGGCGGCGGCGTTGAAGGAGCGCGACTCGCACCCGGCGGCACGCAGGGTCTCGTCGAAGACTTTCGGGGAGATGCCGTGGAATATCCGGCTCGAGCCCACGAACAGGGTGTCGTATTCGTCCTTATGCTGTTGGAAGAAGTCGAGCTTCGGCGTCACCTCTTCCACGAAAGGGGCGGTGAACTTTCCCGCGACGAGACAGGCGGCGGCGAATGCCGCGAGCGCGACGATGCAGTTCAGGGTGGGGGCGAGCGCCCGGCGGATCATCGTCCCGGAGGTTAGCAGGCGGTGTATCGCGCGCAAGCCGCCTCAGGCCGGGCGTTTGCTCCTGGCCAGGGCGAGAGCGCGTTTCTCAACCAGGCGCCAGGAGAGGATCGCCAGGAGCAGGGCGCTGGGGAGGGCGACGGCGAAGTTCCAGTATGGCCCCCAGCCGGGCAGGAGCGAGGCGAAGACCTGTTGCATCGGAAAGGCGTAGAGGTAGAGGCCGTAGGAGAAATCGCCCAGGCGATCCAAATCCACGGGCGGCGAGCGGTACGCGAGGATGAGGATCGCGTAGCACAGGAGGAGACCCGTAAACCAGATGTGCGTCCCCCACCAGAACGTGATGTAAAAAGCGCCCCATACGGGAATCAAGAGGAGGGGGCTCAGCGGGATGAACCGTGCATTCGCGAAGCAGAAGGCGCCCGCGGCGAAGTAGGCCACCAGCGGCGGGTAACCAGGGTGATCCGAGAGGAGCGGCAGCGAGTCGTAGCTCAGGAACGCATAGGCGGCAAAGATGGCCAGGAGCAGATTCGTCGTCCACCTCCGGTCGAAGGCGCCAACCAAGCCGAATGCCCCGACGACCAGGTAACAGCGCCACTCCGCGGGGAGCGTCCACCACGAGCCGTTGACCGCGTGGTTCGGCAGGTTCCCGAAAAGCCCCGGCAGAAAATGATCCAGCCTCCAGAGGAAGACATCCTTGAAAAAGATGCGGGCCGTCTCGGGATCGGTGAGATAGGCCCCCGCCCGCAAGCTGGAAAAGATCGGCCCGATGACCCAGACGCAGAGCACCAGGGAGACGAGATAGCCCGGGAAGATGCGCAGGACGCGCGCCTTCATGAACGCATGCAAGTCTCTGCGCAGGAAGTAGCTGCGCACGATGAGCATGCCGCTGATGAAAAAAAAGCCGTTCACCGCGAGCGAACCGATCCAGTCGCCGCGGCCGATGAAGCGCTGGAGCGGCGGGGCCAGCGTCTGCCCGTGCCACGGCGCCAGCGGGAACGAGTGGCCAAAGAGGACGAAGGTCGCAAGCGCGAGGCGGATCGCCGTGAAATTGTTTCGCCGGTTCGCGAGGTGGCCCTCGAGGAAGTCGACCCGGGCCAGCCGCCGCAATCTGTCCCGCATGAAGTCCGTCATGGAACGGCGGCAAAAAAAGGCGTAAATGTGAGGGGAAGGGGCGCGCTCATCCGGTCGATATGAAAAAAACTCTCAGAATCTTGTTTGTCCTCGCGAGCCTGGCGGGATGTTCGCAAAATAGCGATTCCGACCCGGCCAGGCAACACGCCGCATTCCAGGCCGCGCTCGACGAGTTGATCCGCCTGAAATCCTTCACCGAGGTCGGCCTCTCGTATCAGCAGTATTGCGACCGGCTGCTCACCGCAAAAGGGAACATCGACGTGGCGCTCCAGCACGCGGATGACGAGGCAGCCCGGGCCCGGATCAACAAGGCCTTCGACCTCTACATCGCGGCCCGCGACGAATGGAAGGCCGAGAGCGAGAGCCCCAAAGGCATGGACGCCAACGCCCACGCCGTCCGCGATCTTTGGGATGAAGCGGCCGTTGCCGCGTCGAAGGCGGGCGACTACGCCTTTGCCGACGCCGCCGGCCGCGAGGATCTCGACAAGAAGGACAGGGCGGCGGCCGTCGCGCGCACCCAGGAGGAGGTGAAGGCGCGGCAGGCGCAGGAAAACTCGGAAAAGGAACGGGCGGCGCAGGAGCTCGCCGTGGTGACGCAGCAGAAGGCGGCGAATGCGCTGCAGGAAGAGCACGAACGGAAACGACGGCTCGCGCCGGAGGGAATCGGGTTCAACACCAAGCCGATCTCGATCACGACTTCGGACACCGTCGCAAATATCCCGCCGGGGTCGGAATTGAAAATCCTGGGCGAGAATCCGGACGGGACGCTCCACATCCAGCGGGGTGACCTCACGGCGGACGTGGCGCCGGCCCTGATAACGAATGACCGCGACGTGGCAGCGTCTTTCCGCTCCGAAGACCAGAGGAAACAGGACGCTCTGCGCCAATGGCAGGCCCAGCAACAGGCCGCCGCAGCGCAAATGCCCCCGACCGCCCCGCCGTGAGGCGCGGTGAATGGGCCGTAGCGGCTGTCCATGACTGCCGGCGAGCGGCGGCATCTGCGGAGTTGGCGCTTGTAGCCCAACTGCAGCGGCCCCACGGGTTGCAAAGGCTCGCCCGGCGTCCTATCGTATCTGCCGCCACATGGACCATTTGCTTCTGGTTGCCAGCACGTTTTGCTTCCTCCTGGGATTCTGCTACACGGTGTACGCGCTCGGGGCGGGAACGTATCGAGCTTCGAGGTTCAACTTTTCGGCGATCGCCTGCGGATTTTTCCTCCAGACGGCGTTCCTTTTCGAGCGCGGCCATACGCTGGGGCGGTGCCCGCTGACGAATCTCTTCGAGGTTTTCATCTTTCTGAGCTGGTCGGTCGTCCTGCTCTACCTGGTCATCGGGCCGGCCTACCGGCTTTCGCTGCTCGGGGCGTTCACTTCGCCGCTGGTCTTCCTTTTGCAAGGGCTCGCCCTGGCGCTTCCGCTGGACTCCGCCCCCTACCGGCGGCCCGCGCCGAACCCGTGGCTGGAGCTGCACGCGGCGGTATCGGTGGTGGCTTGCGGGGCGCTCGCCCTGGCGGCGGTGGCGGGCGTGATGTATCTCGCCCAGGAGAGGCAGCTTAAGACGCGCCGGCTGCGGTCGATCTTCTTCCATCTCCCGCCGATCACCGACCTCGCGGTGGCCAACAGCCGGCTTCTCTGGGCCGGGTTCGGCCTGCTGACGGTGGGGCTCCTCTCCGGGTTCGCGGTGGGGCGGCCGCTGGATTGGGTGAAGGCCGGGTCGCTCGGCATCTGGGGCCTCTATGGCATCATGCTCTTCGCGGAGCGGAGGCACAGCGTGGGGCCGCGCCGGGTGGCCCTCTTTTCCGTGTTGGCGTTCAGCCTTACGATGTCTATGCTGTGGGGGATCAACTTCATCTCGGAACCGCGCCCTCTTTAGTAACTCCATGGACGTCATCTGCCTGGGAATCAGCCACGCCACCGCGCACGTCGAGTTGCGCGAGCGTTTTGCGGTGGCCGAGAGCGAGCTCTCCAGCGCCACGGTGCGGCTCGGCCGGGCGCGGGCCATCGGCGAGGCGGTGATCCTCTCGACGTGCAACCGGGTGGAGTTCTACGCCGCCAGCGAGACGGCCGAGGCCGGGTTCGGCGGCATTCTCGATTTCCTGGGCGAACAATTCGGCCTGCGTACGGGGGAACGCGGCATTTTTTACCGGTACGACGCGCCGCTGAGCGTGCGACACCTCTTCCGGGTCGTCTCCGGCCTGGAGTCGATGGTGCTCGGGGAGACGGAGATTTTCGGCCAGGTCAAGAAGGCGTATGGCACGGCATCCGCGGGCGGGACGACCTCCCGGCACCTGAACAAGCTGTTCCAGCGCGCGTTTCGGGTCGCAAAGGAAGTGCGTTCGAACACGAGCATCACGCGCGGGCCGGTTTCGGCGGGGTCGGTGGCGGTTGACCTGGCGGAAAAGATTTTCGGGGAGCTCTCGACGCGCAAAGTCATGGTGCTCGGCGCAGGCGAGGCCAGCGAACAGACCGCGCGTGCTCTCTTCTCCCGGGGGGCGAAGAGCATCCTCGTCTCGAACCGTTCTTATGACCGCGCGGCGCAACTCGCCGGCGAACTCGGGGGCCGAGCCATCCACTTCGAGGAGTGGGAACGCGAGTTTCACGACCTCGACATCATCATCAGCTCTACCGCCGCGCCGCATCCCATCCTCACCAGGGAGAAGCTCGCGCCCATCATGGCCGGGAGGAAAAATCGGCCGCTGTTCGCCATCGACCTCGCCGTCCCGCGCGACATCGAGCCCGCCGTGAACGAGGTGGAAGGCGTCTTCCTCTACGACATCGACTCGCTCCAGGCCATTGCCCGAAACTCCATCGACATCCGCCGCCAGGAACTGGCCGTGTGCGAAGGGATGATCGAGCGCCACGTCGCCGATTTCTCCGGCTGGCTCACGGGCGAGCCGTATGCCTCGCCCGCGGCGTCCCCGCCATTCCAAGCCGCGAGTACGTCGCGTTCTTGATGCTTAGGGGATGCGTGGGGTGGAGGCCCTTCTTTGCCCGCAAGCCTCCTCTCTCCCAACTGATGCAAACTCCCGGAGCCCTCTTCCTAAGCCTGCTATCTTTGAGTCTTACGGCGAGTCCAGCCTTCTCCGAGCCCGCGGCCTCCCCTGCTGCCGGCGGCGTGGACCTCTCGGCGATGAAGTCGCCGATCCTCTTCCAGGGCGACGCGAATACCGCGTACCGCGACCCGGCCGCGATCTATGTGAACGGCTGGTTCTACATGTATTTCACGCTCGTCAATATCGGGGCGGACAAGCAGATCTTCCAATGCACCGCCTGGAGCAAAAGCCAGGACCTCGCCCACTGGACGACGCCCAGGGTTTTCACACCGCGCGATCATCATCTCAACTATGGCAGCCCCGGCGATGTCGTCCGCTTCGGCGACGACTGGGTGCTCTGCCTCCAGACCTATCCGCGGCCAAACGGGGAGCCTTTCGGCAACGCCGATTCGCGCATCTGGATTATGCGCAGCAAGGATCTGGAGAACTGGGGGCCCGCCGAGCTGTTGCAGGTGAAGGGGCCGGATGTGCCGCGGGAACAGATGGGCCGGATGATCGACCCGTTCCTGTTGCAGAGCAAGGACGAGCCGGGGAAATGGTGGTGTTTCTTCAAACAGAATGGGATCAGCCTTTCGTGGTCGCGCGACCTGAAGACCTGGACGTATGACAGCCACATTTCCGCCGGCGAGAACCCGTGCGTGCTCGTCGATGGCGACGACTATGTGCTTTTCCATTCGCCCGGCACGGGCATCGGGGTCAAACGGAGCAAGGATCTGAAGAAGTGGACGAACGAGGGGACGCTCATGCTGGGGACCAAGGACTGGCCGTGGGCGCAGGGCCGGCTCACCGCCGGTTTCGTCCTGGACTTGCGCCACGATCCCCGGGTCGGCAAGGCGGTGATGTTCTTTCACGGCTCGCGCTATCCCGAAAGAGATCCGCGCGGCGGCTTTGACAACTTCGCGAGCATCGGGCTGGCGTGGAGCGACGACTTGAAGACTTGGGATTGGCCGGGGAACGAGCATTGAACGGGCTGCTCCTCGGCACGCGCGGCAGCGCCCTGGCGCTCGCGCAAACGGGTCTCGTCGAGGCCGCACTCCGGGCGGCGCATCCCGGCCTGGAGGTGCGTAGAGAGATTTTTACGACCTCCGGCGATAAACGCGGGGACTCCGCCACGAAGGCGGAAGGCGGCGTGAAAGGGCTCTTCACCAAGGAACTGGAGGCGGCGCTGCGCACTGGGCGCATCGACGCGGCGGTGCATAGTTTGAAGGATTTGCCGGGGCAGATTCCGGAGGAGTTGGTCATCGCGGCCGTGCTGGAACGGGCGGCGACGGAGGACGTGCTGATATCAAAGACGGAGGGCGGATTGGCGGACCTGAGCGCGGGGGCGGTCGTCGGAACCGGGAGCGTGCGCAGGAAGATGCAGTTGCTCCGGGTGCGGCCCGACCTGAAGGTGAGAGAAGTGCGGGGGAACGTCCCGACCCGGCTGCGGAAGCTGCAGGAGGCCGGAGAGATGGATGCGATCGTCCTGGCGTGGGCCGGGCTGGAGCGCCTGGGGTATTCGGTGGAGGGGTTGCTCAGGCAAGACCCCGCATTGCACGTCGAAGTGCTCGCAGACATGCTGCCCGCCATCGGCCAGGGAGCGATTGCCCTCGAAGCCCGCCGCGACGATGCTGAAACCTTGGCGCTCCTCGGCCCCATAAACCACCTCGAAACGTCACTCTGCATCCGCGCGGAACGGGAGTTCCTGCGGCTTCTGGACGGCGATTGCGATCTGCCGGTTGGCGCGCGAACGGCTCTCCGTGAAGGCCGGATTGCGATGCGGGCCATCGTTTTCGACGGGGAAAATGCTTCCCCGCGCACGGGCGAAGCCGAAGGAGACGACCCGGAACGCGTGGCAAACGATCTATTCCATATCCTCCATGCGTAAATCTTCGAACGGCATCTGTTATCTCGCCGGCGCCGGGCCGGGCGACACCTCGCTAGTCACACTCAAGACCCGCGACTGCGTCGAGCGCGCGGATGTCATCATCTACGACCACCTCTGCAACCCGGAAATCCTGAAGTGGGCGCCCCCCGCGGCGGAGCGGATCTACGCCGGCAAGAAGGCGGGGGACCACGCGATGACCCAGGAGGAGATCAACGCGCTCCTGGTGCAAAAAACGGCCGCGGGCGGCACGGTCGTCCGGCTCAAAGGGGGCGATCCGTTCCTGTTCGGGCGCGGGGGCGAAGAGGCGGAGGCGCTGGTGGAGGCCGGGCTGGCGTTCGAGGTGGTGCCCGGGGTCACGTCTGCCATCGCGGCGCCCGCGTATGCGGGGATACCGGTGACCCACCGCGGGCACGGCTCGCAATTGACCATCTTCACCGGGCACGAAGACCCTTCCAAGCCGGAGAGTTCCCTCGACTACCGGCAGCTCGCCACCGCGCCCGGCACGAAGATCATGCTCATGGGCGCCGACCGGATTGACCGGATCGCCGAGGCGTTCCTGGCGAACGGCGCGAACCCCGATCTCCCCGTGGCCATGGTGCAATGGGGCACGCTCGGCCGGCAGCGGACCATCCAGGGACCGCTGAAAGAGATCGCGCGGATCGCGTTGGAAGCCGATTTCCGGCCGCCGGCGGTGACGATCTTCGGCGACGTCGTCTCGCTGCGCAAGAAGCTCGGCTGGTTCGAGACGCGCCCCCTCTTCGGCAAGCGGGTGGCCGTTACCCGCACGCGAAAACAGGTGGGGGCGTTAAGTTCCGGCCTGCGTCTGCTGGGCGCGGATGTGCTGGAGCTGCCGACGATCCGCATCGAGCCGCCGACCGATCTGCTGGAGTTCGGGCGCATGGTGCAGGACGCGCACTCCTACGACTGGATCGTCTTCACCAGCCCGAACGGGGTGACGGCCTTCTTCGAGATGTTCTACAAATTGTATGACGACGCGCGGGAGATCGGCGGGGCGCGCATCGCGGCCATCGGCCCGGCCACCGCCCAGCGGGTGAAGGATTTCCACCTGAAGGTGGATTTGCAGCCGCCGGAGTTCATCGCCGAGGCCGTGCTGCGCGAGTTCCAGAAGACGGAGAGCGTCGAGAACCTGCGCGTCCTGCTCGCGCGTGCGGAGGTGACCCGCGACGTGCTGGCGGCGGGGCTCGTCCGCATGGGAGCGATCGTGGACGAAGCCATCGCCTACCGCACCGTTCCCGAGGATGCGGACGTGTCGGGCGGCGTCGCGCGGTTCAAGGCGGAGGGCGCCGACCTCATCACGTTCACGAGTTCCTCGACGGTGGAGAACTTCATGGCGCTGAAGCTGCCGCTGCCGCCCGGGTTGAAGACGGCCAGCATCGGCCCGGTGACTTCGGCCACGATGCGCGACCTCGGCCTCGCGGTGGATGTGGAGGCGACGGAACACGACATTCCAGGTTTAACGCGCGCTATCCGTCGTTTCTATGGCGTAAAACCTTAAGAGGGGTTCGGCGCCCTGTCCGGCGTAGGGAGTCGCCCACATAGAAAAACCCGAGTTTGGCTCGGTTTCCGCTAAACTACATTCATGTCCTTGCATGACATGCCCCTGGACGAGACCGATTTCGACCGGCAGATGAAGTCGCTCGTCGTGGACGCCCAGCAGCAGATCGACGAGCGGACAGAGCGGAAGGCCGCGCCTTCCCTCCTGCACATGCTCCGCCCGCTGGTGCTCGGCCTGGAGGCGCTGACCCGCGCCACCATCGACAACCGCGAGGTTCTCTCGAGGCTCGAAGTCACCGCGTCCATGCAGACGGCGCTCCCGCCGTTGATGGCGTCGGTGCAGGAGACCCTCGACAAGCGCGGAGCGATCAACCAGCAGCTCTTCGATGCGCTCCACGAGGAGTTGAAGGGGTATCGCGACGGATTCCTGCCTCGAGGTGCTTCAAAAGCCGCTTGTGCGCGACCTCGTTTGTCTTTTTGACGACCTTAGCGTCCTGCGCCGGCAGATCGCTCATTTCGTTGACGAACGGAAGGCGGCGCCCGAGGGCGAGAAATGCCTTTGCTCGGTCGAGTTCCTGAAAAACCTCGGCGATAACATGGACCACGCGCAGGACTTCCTGCTCGAAGTCATGTCCCGCATGGAGGTCGCACGCCTCGACCCGTCCCCCGGGAAGCTCAACAAGAAGAGCCAGCGCGCCATTTCCGTGGAGCTGGCCGATTCACCGGAGGAAGACGGCGAGATCGTCCGCAGCGTGAAGCCGGGTTTCTCGTGGCGCGAGCGCATCGTGAGGCCCGAGGAAGTGGTGGTAAAAAAATGGAAAGAAGGGTTCCTGGTTGCTATGTCAGGAAATTCTCAGAAATGAGTGTAGATTGCCCTTGGCACATCCTCTGCTTGATAAGACTCCTGTCGTAATCTCCTCTCAATGAGTTCCCCCCAAATGCCCGCAAACGCCCGAAAGGCCATCGGAATCGACCTAGGCACCACTTTCTGCGCGATGGCCCACATCGACGCGTACGGCAAGCCGCAGATAATTCCCAATTCTGAGAGTGAACGCATCACGCCTTCCGTGATTCTGTTCGACGGCAACTCCGCCATCGTCGGGACCCTCGCCAAGCAGAACGCCGTCTCCGAGCCGGAGAAAATCGTCGATTTCGTCAAGCGCGAGATGGGCAAGAGCAAGTCCGAGTTCCACCGCGAGTTCGGCGGCAAGGGGTACTCGGCCGAGGAGCTCTCCGCCATCATCATCAAGAAGCTCAAGAGCGATGCGGAGAAATACCTCGGGCAGGCAATCACGGACGCCGTCATCACCGTTCCCGCGTATTTCAACGACGCCGAGCGCACCGCGACGCTCCACGCCGGCCAGCTCGCCGGGCTGAACGTCCTCCAGATCATCAATGAGCCCACCGCAGCCGCGCTCGCGTATGGCCTGGACAAGCTCGACTCCGACCAGACGGTTTTCGTATTCGACCTTGGCGGGGGCACGTTCGACGTCACCATCATGCGCATCGAGGGTCACCACATCCGCATGCTCGCCAGCAACGGCGACCACCGCCTGGGCGGCAAGGATTGGGACGACGTCATCGTCAACTGGGTCGCGGAGGAGTTCGACAAAATCCACGGCGAGAACCCGTTGCTCGATCTCCAGAGCTACCAGGATCTCTACAGCCGCGCCGTCACCGGCAAGCTCCAGCTCTCGGGCCGGCAGAAGTCCACCATCGTCCACAGCTACAATGGCCGCAGCGTGAAGATCGACCTCACCCGGGAAGACTTCGAGCAGCGCAGCCGGCACCTCCTCGAGAAGTGCAAAGCCATCTGCGAGATCGTCATGCAGGAAGCGCAGATGGACTGGTCGAAGATCGACCGCATCCTGCTCACCGGCGGCATGACGCGCATGCCCGCCGTCCGCGAGATGATCGGCAGCATCTCGAATGTCCCCCTGGCGGAGGACGTGAGCCCCGACGAAGCCGTCGCGATCGGCGCGGCCATCCAGGCCATCCTCGCCCTTCTCGCGGAGGAGGACAGGCTCGGCGAACGCGTGCTGCCCATCGAGACGCGCGAACAATTTTCCACGAGCGACGGCGGGCTCATCCGGGTCACGAACATCACCACCCACACCATGGGCGTCGTCCTGTGGGATGACTCGAAGGTCGAGGAATACGTTTTCTCGATGATCAAGAAGATGACCCCCATCCCTGTCGAGACCAAGAACTCCTTCGGCACCGCCAAGGCGAACATGAAGAACGCCATCGTCCGCGTCGTCGAAGGCGAGAGCACCGTTCCGGGCGAATGCACCCCGCTCGGCACGTGCGAGATCGAGCTTCCCCCGTTCCTGCCGAAGGGCTCCCCCGTCGAACTGACCTATTGTTACGATGCCAACCAGGTGCTCGAAGTCACGGTTGACGCCTACGGGAAGCAGAACAAAGTCTTCATCGCCCGCACCACAGGTCTCTCCGCCAACGAGATCGCCACCGCCACCGCCGATCTCTCCCAGATCAAGGTGATGTGAGCCGCTTCATAGGACCCAGCCTCTTGTCCTCGTCCACGTGTCATGGCGCTGCCCGCTCCCCTTCCTGACAGTCCCACCAAATGGGAGGGCTGGAGAAACTACAACTCTCCAAACCCTTACGACAGGCTCTGCCTCTCCTTCGAAGCGAACCCGAGCGATTTCCAGATAGAGGAGAACTGCCGGCAGCTCCTCGTCTGGTGGCAGAAAAAGCTCCCGCTCAAGAACCAGCCGAGCAACCCGCTCACCCAGCTCCTGCGCGCCGGCCTCGACGAAGCCCCGCGTTTTTTGGCCGAGGCCCGCATCGAGTTGCTCGACCCGGCCGCCCGCAGCCGCGTGGACAGCCACCTGCGCGCCGAGATGAAAGAGAAGGCCGCTGCCGAGTTCATCAAATTCTTTTCCTTCGCGGTCAGCGACGGCGTCCTGACCAAGGAAGACGAGGCCAACCTCTACAAACTCGGGCAGACATCGGGCCTCACCCTCGACGAATTGAAAGTCATCGTCGAAGAGAGCCTCGTTCGTACCGGCTCCAAGCGCCACGTGGAGCCCCTGCCCGCCCCCGTCCCGCCTCCCGGCGCCTCCAGCCCCGGCGGCCCCGCTTCTTCCGCGAGCCGGGGCAGCCCTGCCGAGGAGTTCATGCGCCTCCTGAAGCTCACCGGCCTGGCCGATGGCGACAGCGAGATGACCGACGACCAGCGCGACGCCCTCTGCAACATGGGTGAAAACCTAGGGCTCACCGGCGGCGAAGCGGAGGACGTCATCGACGAATACCTTGAGCCGGGCAACGCGCCCCTGCCGCTCAAGCCCGCGGCGCCCCTCAAGCCCGCCCTCGCCGCCGCACCCCTGCGCCCGGTGCAAAAGGAAGCGGCCCCCCCGCCGCCCAAACCCGAGCCCGCCGCCGAAAAGCCGGCGCCCGAGCAGTCCCCGCTCTCGCGGGCCGAAGAGAGGAACAAACACCCGAACTACCGGAACAGCCTGGACACCGAGATGCTCCTCGTCCAGAGCGGCACCTTCTTCATGGGCAGCGCCGCGCACGAGGCCGCTCCGAACGAGCAGCCCGTCTCCAAGATCACCCTCAACTGCTATTATATGGCGCGGTTCCCGGTCACCAACGCCGAGTACGAACGCTTCGACCCCCACCACTTCGCCAAGCGGGCCAAGGGCGCGGGGGGGCGGCACCCGGTCGTCCATGTCAGCTCCCTGGACGCCATCGACTTCTGCCACTGGCTCAGCGTTCAGGAGAAGCGCAAATACCGCCTCCCGACCGAGGCCGAGTGGGAATACGCCGCGCGCGGCCTGGACGGCCGCAGCTACCCTTGGGGCGAGGGGCTGGACCGCGGCGACCTCGCGAACCTCGCGGACCGCAACACGGCGTTCGCCTGGCGCGACGCGGACATCGACGACGGCTACGCCGAGACCGCCCCCGTCGGCTCGTATCCGCGCGGCGCCAGCCCCTTCGGCATGGAAGACATGGCCGGCAACGTCTGGGAATGGTGCCTCGACTTCTTCGAGCCGTACAAGGGCAAGGAACGCACCAATCCGCGCGGCCCCGCGAACGGCATGAAGCGCATCTACCGCGGAGGCAGTTGGAAGTCCCGCGCCACCAGCCTGCGCGCCACGACCCGCAACTCGAATATGCCGGCCTACTCGTCCAACGACGTCGGCTTCCGCATCATCTGCGAGTGCAGGTAGCCCGGCGGCGAGGCGGGATTCAGGCGGCCACCTCCTTCAGCTCCATCCGGACGGCGTTCGCGTCCGGCTGCACGCCGCGGCCCGCCTGGTAGGCGTAAACCTGGGTGAACTCCGCGCCGAAGAGGAGTATCTGCGCCGAGTAATACACCCATAGCAGCAGCGTGATGAGCGAACTGGCCGCCCCATAGGCCGACGCGGCGCTCCCGCTCCCGAGGTACAGGCCGAGCGCCCATTTCCCGACCGCGAAGAATACCGCCGTCATCGTCGCGCCGACCCAGAACGTCCCGCCACTGGATGGTCGCGTCCGGCAGGAATTTGAAGATGCTCGCGAAAAGGAGCGTGACGACCCCGAGGTCGAAGACCCAGTAAACGGCCATCGCGATCACGATCCCTCCGGGAAGCGCCGACTGGACGTAATGGGAGAAGCCCTTCAGCACGCTCTCGAGCGTCAGAGAGACGAGCAGCAGAAAGCAGATGCCGCCGACCATCGAGAACGAGAGGAACCGCGCCCGCAGCATCCCCCACACGCCTCCGCCCGGCTTCGGTTTCACGCCCCAGATAGTGTTCAGAGCATCCTGGAGCTGGCCGAAGACGCCGCTCGCCCCGGAGAGCGCCAGCAGCACGCCTATGACGGTCGCGAGCATCCCCTTGCCCGGCTGGGCGGCTTTTTGCGCGATGCCCCGCACGACGTCCAGCGCGCTCTTGTCGAGGAAATAGCTCATCTGCTCGGTCAGTTTCGTCCAGGCGCCCGCGGGATCCTTCCGGAAGATCAGTCCGACGACCGCGAGCACCACCAGGATGAGCGGCGCCAGCGAGAAGACGGTGTAGTACGCGAGGGCCGCGCCGAGCTGGGGCGCCTTGTCCTCGTTCCATTCCTTGAAGGTCTGTTTGAAGAGGCCGGTCGTCCTGTGAAGAAAGGTGATGTCGTGGGTCATGGCGCGAGCGGGTCGCGTTCATATCGTCGCGCACCGCGTGTGCGGATGCCCGGCGCGCGGCGCAGGAATCATCCTTCGGGGACGCGATGCCATTTCATGTTCCTTGCGCCATGGGGAGGGGGGCCTGGACGTTCCCGGAATCCAGCCGGGGAACAGAGTCGTCCTTCAGCTTCACCCCGCTGAGGCCGAGACGCAGCGAGTTCGCGATGAGGTGGTGGAGCTTCCACGCGGCTTCCGCGATGGGGAGGCCGCCGTTGCGGATATTGGAGATGCAGTTGCGGTCGGCGTCCACGCGCCCGGGGCCGGGCTGGTAAGTGAAGTAAGCGCTGAGGCTGTCCGCCGAGCCAAGCCCGGGGCGTTCGCCGATGAGGATGAGCGACACGCGAGCCCGCAGCAGCGCTCCGACCTCGTCCTGAAGCGCCACGCGAGCGTGCCGGACGACCATGAGGGGAGCGAGCCGCCAAGCGCTCGCGTTCGCCAGCGGCAGGAACGCAGCGAGCAGCGGCTCGCACTGCGTCTCCGCCGCATAGGTGGACAGGCCGTCGGAGAGCACGAGCGCCAGGTCGAATGGGCCGCTGCCGGACCGGGCGACGAGCGCGAGCGATTCCGGCGCGAGCTTCCGCCCAAGGTCGGGCCGGCGGAGATATTCCGCGCGGTCGGCCGCGGCGGAGCGAAGCGCCAGGACGGGGGCCGGCGAGAGCGGGCTTATGCGGGCCGCCAGGGCATCCGGGTCGAACGGTGAGAGCACCGCGTCGCGCGCCCGGGCATGGGCGAGCTGGAAGTCGAGCCGCTCCCGCGTCGGCAGGCTGCCCCCGCTGCGGCCGAGGGCGATGCGAGCGCTCGTGAGGCGGCGGAGCTGGCTCCATGGGTCCATTCAGCGCCCCTCCTCCGCGCCATCCAGCGCTGGCGCGCCGCCCAGCGCGAGGATCTGGGGCGAGACCAGCGCGTGCCGGGCATCCACCGTCTGCAGCCACCGGCCTTCGTGCATGATCCCCATTTTCTCCAGCCACGCCTCGAACTCGGGCGCGGGCCGCAGGCCGAGCGCCTGGCGCAGGTAATGGCTGTCGTGAAAACTGGTGGACTGGTAGTTGAGCATGATGTCGTCCGCGCCCGGCACGCCCATGATGTAGCTGCAGCCGGCCACCCCGAGCAGCGTGAGGAGGGTGTCCATGTCGTCCTGGTCGGCCTCGGCGTGGTTCGTGTAACAGATGTCGCACCCCATCGGCAGCCCGAGCAGCTTGCCGCAGAAATGATCCTCCAGCCCCGCCCGGATGATCTGTTTGCCGTCGTAGAGATATTCCGGGCCGATGAAGCCGACCACCGTGTTCACCAGCAGCGGCTCGAACGCGCGCGCCACCGCGTAGGCGCGGGCCTCGAGCGTCTGCTGGTCCAGCCCGTGGTGCGCCCCGGCCGAAAGGCACGAGCCCTGGCCGGTCTCGAAATACATCACGTTCCGCCCGATCGTCCCCCGGTTCAACGAAAGGGCCGCCTCCCGGCCTTCGCGCAGGAGCGCGAGGTCGATGCCGAAGCTCCGGTTCGCCGACTCCGTGCCGGCGACCGACTGAAAGACGAGGTCAACCGGGTCGCCCGCGTCGATGCAGCGCAGCGTTGTGGTCACATGCGCGAGCACGCACGACTGGGTGGGAATCCCGTAATCGGTGATCATCCGGTCGATGAGCCGCAGGAGCGCCCCGCACGCCGCCGGGCTGTCCGTAGCCGGGTTGATGCCGATGACGGCATCGCCGCACCCATACATGAGCCCGTCGATGATGGACGCGACGACCCCCGCCGGGTCGTCGGTCGGGTGGTTCGGCTGGAGCCGCACCGCGAGCGTGCCCGCGAGGCCGATGCTGCTGCGGAACCGGGTCACGACCCGCGCCCTGGATGCGACCAGGATCAAGTCCTGGTTGCTCATCAGCTTGCTCACCGCCGCGGCCATCTCCGGCATCAACCCGGGCGCGAGCGCGGTGAGTGCCGCGGCATCCGTCTCGTAACGCAGGAGCCAGTCGCGGAACTCGCCGACCGTGAGGGCCGCGACCGGGACGAACGCCCGGCGATCATGCCCGTCGAGGATGAGCCGGGTCACCTCGTCCTCCTCGTACGGGATGAGCGGCTCCTCCAGGAATTGGGTCAACGGCACTTCGGCCAGGCACAACTGCGCCGCCACGCGCTCCTCGGCGGACGCCGCGGCCACGCCCGCGAGCTGGTCGCCGGAGCGCAGCGGCGTCGCCTTCGCCAGCAGGGTCCCGAGCCCGTTAAATTCGTGATGCGTCCCCCCGAGTGCGAGCCTGTAGATCATTGCGCATCACGCCCGCAGCGGCGGGCTCAAGCGGGTTCGATATCCAGCCCGGCATCCGGCTCCGCGGCGGCCGCCCCGGGCGCGCCGAGGATGCCCGCCAGGATCGGAGGCCCCGCGAACACTTTCCGGATGCCGGCGAACCAGACGACGACGAGGAGCACGATGGCGCCCACGGTGGCGGGGAGCGCAGGCGCATTCGGCGGCTGGATGCCCGCGTAGATGATCACCAGCACGCCGAGGATGGAGACGACCCCGATGCCTTTGAAGAGCGCCGGCCCCATGTCGAACGGCCCCATCTTCGTCCACGTATTGCCGTAGGCGAAGATGCCCACCAGCGTCGGCATGACATACGAGATGTAGAGAAAGATGACGCAGGCCGCGGTGAGCGTGGTGTAGGCGGGCGCGTAGAGCGTCGAGGCCACCGCCAGGACCGCCGCGAGCCAGATGGCGTTCACCGGCACGGAGTGCGCCGCGGACACCTTGCGCACGAACCGCGGCAGCCCGCCGTCCCGCGCGAACGCGAAGAGCATCCGCGAAGTCGAGGTGACGCACGCGAGCCCGCACAGGTAATTCGAGAGGACGATGCCGATCTCCAGCGGGATTTTCAGCCAATGCGGGATGATCGTATCCATCAGCCAGAAGAAGACGTTGCCGCCCTGTTTCGCGCCGTCGGCCAGGCTCGGCAGCGCCAGGATGAAGGAGATCACCATCACCCACCCGAAGATGCCCGAGAGATAAACCGAGCGCACGATCCCCTTCGGCACATTCGTGGAGGCGTTCACCGTCTCCTCCGAAGTATGGGCCGAGGCGTCAAACCCGGTGATGGTGTACACGGGCCAGAGCATAGCCAGCAACAGCATGAAGACACCGCTCGAACTCGGAGGCCACACGCCGCCGCCCGCGTCCCCGCTGAAGTTCGTGAAATGGAAGAGCCGCGAGAAGTCGTGCGAAGGCGCGAAGATGAGCATCGAGAGCGTGAGGATGACCGACACGGCGAAGATGAGGTAGCCGCTAAAGTCGGTGAGGATGGTGGTGATGCGGATGCCGAGATGGTTGAAGAGCGCGTGCGAGCCGGTGATGAGGGTAACGCCGATGACCTGGTGGACCAGCGTGAGCTTCGCGGGATCGACCCCGAAGAGCGGCAGGATCAGGTTGATGAACAGCGTGTAGGCCCCCACGTTCACCGCCGCGGTCACAAAGACGAGCCCCAGCAGGTTGAACCAGGCCGTCGCCCAGCCCCAGCCCTTGCCGCCGAGGATGGAACTCCAATGGTACAGCCCGCCTGCGGTCGGGTATGCCGAGGCGATCTGCGCCATCGCCAGCGCGACGAGCAGGCTGAAGCAGACGCCGACGGGCCAGACGATCCCTGCCGCCGCGCCCCCCACCGCGCTGGTGCCGAGCTGTAGGGAAGTGATCCCGCCCGCGAGGATGCAAATGATCGAGAACGAGATGGCAAAGTTGGAGAAGCCACTCATTCGCCGCGTGAGCTCCTGCACATACCCCAAGCTCTTCAGCAGTTTTATGTCCGACGAAATGTCGACATCCGACGCCGTTGATTTCTCAGTATCCATGACGGCATGGCGAGCCTAGCATGAAGGTGCCACCTTCGAGGAAAGGCCCCCATTGACATCCGAATGTCACTTTCGCGGGGCCCGAGTTGTGGGAGTACGCCGGACGCCGTGCAAACCGCGCTGCTCGAAACGCCGCATGGGTGAAGGATTGTGCGCAGCTCGCATTGTTTTAATCAATTTTGGCTCATCTTTCAGGGGGCGCTCCGATTACCCAGCCTATTACGCAAGCTGGCAAAGGGCCCGATATAATCTGGCGGATGGGGGGGGATTCGAACCCCCGGTACCTTTTCGGTACACACGCTTTCCAGGCGTGCACAATCGACCGCTCTGTCACCCATCCTCGGGGAAAAATCTGGTTCAGGCCGTTCTCTCGCGCGGTTCAAGATGCCCGGAGCCGCTGACGGGCGTTCGGGCCGCCGCTCGGGGAATGGCGTTATACGATGACGTCTTTGTACGTGGCGCCTCCGGGTATCATCGGGAGGACATGCTCGGTATAGGGCACCATGACATCCAGGACATACGGCTCTTTGGCGTCGAGGAGGCGCTGGATGGCGGCCCGCAGGTCTTTCTTGTCGATGACCCGCTCGCACGGGACGCCGAAGCCTTTGCAAAGCGCGACGTAGTCGGGGTAGATGCGCGTGAGGTCGCGCGGGTCGCCAAGGAAGGTGTGGGCCCGGTTGCTCTCGTATTTCATGTCTTCCCACTGGACGACCATGCCGAGGTGCTGGTTGTTCAGGATGATGGCCTTGGCCGCGATGTTCTCGACGTGGGCCGTGGCCAGCTCCTGGATGTTCATGAGGAACGAGCCGTCCCCGTCGATGTCGATGACTTCGCGGTCGGGCATCGCCACTTTCGCGCCGATGGCCGCCGGGTAGCCGAACCCCATGGAGCCGAGCCCAGCCGAGGTGATGAAGGTGCGCGGATGCGTGAAGTCGTAATGCTGCCCGGCCCACATCTGGTGCTGGCCGACGCCGGTGGTGATGATGGCCTCGCCCCGGGTCATCTCGTGCAGGAGCCGAATGACGTATTGCGGCTGGATGATGGTCTCGGTGTCCTTGAAGTTCAACGGGAAGCTGCGTTTCCAGCCGGCGATCTTCTCATACCAGCCCTTGTAACGGGTAAACCCGGAGGCGACCCGCTTCTTGCCGGCGCGCTCGAGCAGATCGTTCAAGCGGGTGAGCGCGTATTTGACGTCGCTCAGGATGGGGAGCCGCACGACTTTGTTCTTGTTGATCTCCGAGTTGTCGATGTCGATGTGGACGATGGTGCCGTGCTCGGCGAATTTCTCGATCTTGCCCGTGACCCGGTCGTCAAACCGGACGCCGATGGCGAGCAGGAGATCGGCCTCGTTCACCGCGTTGTTCGCGTAAACGGTGCCGTGCATGCCGAGCCATTTCAGCGAGAGGGGATGGTTCTCCGGGAAACAGCCGATGCCCATGAGGGTGGTGGCGACGGGGATCTGGGTGCGCTCGGCAAATTCGATGAGCTCGGCCGAGGCCGTTCCCGAGATGATGCCGCCGCCGCAATAGATCATGGGCTCCTTCGCCGCTTCGATGAGGCCGACGACTTCGTTCAACTCGAGGTCTTCGGCCTTGCGCACGGGGTCGTAGCCGCGCAGGTGGGTCTCGTGCGGGAAGATGGGCTGCGTGCGCGCTTCCTGGATGTTCTTGGGGATGTCGATGAGCACCGGCCCGGGCCGGCCGGATTGCGCGATGTGGAAGGCTTCCTTCACGATGCGCGGGATCTCGTTGACGTTCATGACGAGATAATTGTGCTTCACGACGGGGAGCGTCATGCCGAAGACATCGGTCTCCTGGAACGCGCCCTTGCCGATCATCGCCTGCGGCACCTGGCCGGTGATGGCGACGAGCGGGATGGAATCCATATAGGCATCCGCGATGCCGGTGAGGAGATTCGTCGCACCCGGGCCCGAGGTGGCCATGCAGACGCCGGCCTTGCCCGTGGCGCGCGCGTAGCCTTCCGCGGCGAAGACGCCTCCCTGCTCGTGCCGCGGCAACAGGGTGCGGATGCTCTTCGACTTCGTGAGGGCCTGGTGGATCGGCATGCTGGCGCCGCCGGGGTAGGCAAAGACGACGCTGACCCCTTCGCGCTCCAGGCATGCAACGAGGATTTCCGCGCCGAGCATGGCTTCGCCGCGCTGGTTGCCTTCCGGTTTGGCTTTCGCCCCGGCGGACGTGGTGTGAGAAGGGGTGGTCGTGCTCATCGTAATTGGGACTGGGAGGATACGGGGAAACCGGGCCGCAATCAAGCGAAAGGCGCTGGCTATGGCGGTCCGGGGGTGTGATCGAAAGTGCAATGTAGGCCGGCTCTCTGGGGCCAGGGGCCTGATCGGCCCCGAATTCGCCTTTGACCGGGTTCTGTCTTGAGAGGATGATGGAAAGGGTCATGCACACCGCAAATCTCAGTTTTCCCACCGAGCCATCGGCGGGCGCGACGGCGTATTACGGGGACTGCATGGAACTCCTACGTTCGCTCCCGGACAAGGCTGTGTCTTTGGTGGTCACGTCCCCTCCTTACAACATAGGCAAAGAATACGAGAAACGAAGGCAGGTAGGGGCCTATATCGACTGGCAGGAGAGTGTGATCAGAGAATGCCACCGCACCCTTGCCGACGACGGATCGATCTGCTGGCAGGTCGGGAACTACGTTGAAAATGGCTCGATCCTCCCCATTGATATATTGCTGCACCCCGTTTTCGAACGCCTGGGAATGAAGCTACGCAATCGCATCGTATGGCATTTTGAGCACGGCCTTCACTGCTCAAAACGACTTTCCGGCCGGTATGAGGTCATTATGTGGTATACCAAAACGGAGGACTACTTTTTTGACCTCGACGCGATCCGGATTCCCCAAAAGTATCCGGGCAAAAAATACTTCAAGGGGCCAAAGGCCGGCAAACATTCGTGTAATCCCCTAGGTAAGAACCCGGGAGACGTGTGGATTTTTCCTAACGTTAAAAGCAACCATATCGAAAAGACAGGTCACCCGTGCCAGTTCCCCATAGAACTCGCGGAGCGATTGATTCTGTCGCTAACCGAGCGGCAGGATCTGATTGTGGATCCCTTCATGGGGGCCGGCTCGACCCTTGCGGCAGCGATTCTCAACGGGCGGCGTTCTGCGGGGGCGGAGACCGTTTCAAAATATTATATTGTTGCAAAGGAAAGGATTCGGGATGCCGCAGCCGGTCTCTTGAAGGTGCGCTCCCGGAATACGCCGGTGTTTGATCCTTCGAAGGCGGGCAAGAGCCTCACTACCGCGCCTTGGTTGTTGCCCGAATGAAAATTGCAGAGATTTACAGCCATCTAAACGGGCTTGAATTCCTGAAGGTGCATAAGCGGAAGCTCTGGCGCGAGATCGAATCGGTTATCGAGGCAGTCGATGCCAAGGCATGCAAGACCAAGGTTAGCAAGGAGCGAGGCATGGTAGGCAACCTTCTTTACTCGCCGATCGAGATGAATAGGCAGTTTTGCGCGCGGTTGAATGGTCACGCCTGGACAGAGAGCCGGGTCACATATTGGGTGACGAAAGATGCCAAATTGATCCGCGCAACAATGTTCCAAGAGGCGGAGGAACAAAAAAAGGCAATTATCGAAGCAGGGGAAAAGCCGATCCTCTCATACAACCAGACAGATTTCGTGAAAGATCGCGTCGCGGTTGAAGTTCAATTCGGGAAATATTCCTTTGTCGCTTACGACCTGTTTGTGAAACATCTGGCATTCTACGTTAGGGACGAAATCGATGTGGGAGTTGAAATTCTGGCGATGAAATGCATGCAGAGCCAAATGTCGTCTGGGCCGGGGTATTATGAAGGTGAGTTGTATAACGTGGTGAGGAACGGGCGGGGGGTTCCCGGGGTGCCTTTGGTCATCATAGGCGTCATCCCTTGAAGCAATTCCGGGCGGCACATGAGCGCGATCACCAAACTGGATATTGTCGATGTGCTGGAGTCGATCGCGCGGCTGCTCGAGATGAAGGGGGAGAATCCGTTCAAGATTCGGGCTTATACGAATGCGGCAAGGGCGGTGGAGACGTTCCCGGGGGATATCCTGAAGGCGGCGAGCGAGGGGACGCTGACGGAGATCGCGGGGATCGGGAAGGCTATCTCGGAGAAGATAACGGAGCTGGCGGGGACGGGGCGGCTGGAGTTTTACGAAAAGCTGAAGGCGGAGTTCCCGGCGGAGATCTTCGAGCTGTTCACCGTGCAGGGGCTCGGGGCGAAGAAGATCAAGATACTGCACGACAAGCTCCAGGTTTTCTCGGTGGAGGCGCTGAAGGCGGCTTGCCTGGACGGGCGGATCGCGGCGCTGGCGGGCTTCGGGGAGAAGTCGGCCCAGAATATCCTGCGCGCGATCGAGAGCCGCAAGTCGCATACGGGCAGCCATCTGCTGAGCGACGCGGTGGCGAGCGCGGAGCAGCTCTGTGCGGAATTTCGCGCGCACCCGGCCGTGGGGCAGGTGAGCGTGGCGGGAAGCTGCCGCCGCCGAAAGGAGATCGTGCACGATCTGGATTTCATCGTCTCGACGCGGGATGCCGCGAGCGTGAGCGGCTTTTTCACGGCGCATCCGCTGGTTGAAAACGTGCTGGCGCAGGGGCCGACGAAGTCGAGCGTGCGGCTGAAGTCGGGGATACAGTGCGACCTGCGGGTGGTGACGGATGAGCAATACCCGTTTGCGATCAATTATTTCACGGGGAGCAAGGAGCATAATATCGTGATGCGTGGCCGTGCGCTGGATCGCGGGTGGACGCTGAACGAATACCGCCTGGCGCCGGCGGAGGGCGCGGAGGCGGTGCGGCCGCTGCCGGCGATCCGCGAGGAGAGGGACCTTTATCGCGCGCTGGGGCTGGATTACATCGAGCCGGAGCTGCGGGAGGACCTGGGCGAGTTCGAGGCGGCGGAGAACGATGCGCTGCCGGACCTGGTGGAGCTGGGGAACCTGCGCGGGACGTTTCACAATCACACGACGGAGAGCGACGGGCGCTGTTCGCTGGAGGTGATGGCGGCTGCCGCGCGCGACCTGGGGCTGCAGTACCTGGGCATCGCGGACCACAGCAAGAGCTCGGTGCAGGCGCACGGGATGGATGCGACCCGGCTGGCGGCGCAGGGCAGGGAGATCGCGGCGTTGAACCACTCGTTCCGCGATTTCAAGCTCTTCGCGGGGGTGGAATGCGACATCCTCCGGGACGGCTCGCTGGATTTTCCGGACGAGGTGCTGGCGACGCTGGACTACGTGGTGGCCTCGGTGCACGCGGCGTTCACGCTGCCGGAGGCGGAGATGACGAAGCGCATCATCAAGGCGATGTCGAACCCGTATGTCACTTTTCTCGGGCACCTCACCGGGCGCCTGCTGCTCACGCGGGAGCCGTACGCGGTGAACGTGCCGGCCATCATCGAAGCGGCGGCGGAGACGGGGACGATCATCGAGCTGAACGGGAATCCGCGCCGGCTGGACATGGATTGGCGCTGGTGGCCGCTGGCGAAGGCGAAGGGGGTGCAATGCGTCATCAACCCGGATGCGCACGACACGGCGCGCCTGCAGCACCTCTGGTTCGGGGTCGCCGCGGCGCGCAAAGGGTGGCTGACGCGCGCGGATGTCATCAACTGCCTGCCGCTGGGGGCGATCGAAAAACGGCTGGCGGCGAAGCTGCACTCCGCGAGGCGATGATCGCGCTCGCCGCTGCCGGCATCGCCGGTTATCTGCTCGGGTCGATCCCCGTGGGGTTCCTGACGGCGCGGGCGCGCGGGGTGGATATCCGGCAGCACGGCAGCGGAAACATCGGGGCGACGAATGTCTTCCGGGTGCTCGGCAGGAAGGTGGGGACGTTCGTCTTCGTGTGCGACGTGTTGAAGGGGGTGCTGGCCGTCCTGCTCGCGAGGTGGATGGCGCATCGCGCGGGGCCTGCCGCGGAGCAACTGGCGGGGATGGTAGCGGCCATCTGCTGCGTGGCGGGGCATTGTTTCCCGTGCTGGCTCCGGTTCAAGGGCGGCAAGGGGATCGCGACTTCGGCGGGGGTGTTGATCGGGTTGGCGCCGCTGGAGACGTTCGTCATCCTGGCGGTGTGGCTCGTCGTCTTTTACGGCACCCGTTACGTCTCGCTGGCGTCGATCCTGGCGGCGATCACCCTGCCCATCGCCGTCCTTGTCCACCTCACACCGGCGGTGGCGGAGGCGAGCCCCGTCTTCTATTTTACCCTCGCGATGGCGATACTGGTCGTGTGGCGGCACCGGGCGAACATCGGCCGGCTCGCCGCGGGAAGTGAAAGCCGTTTCGAGAAACGAAAATGAAGAAGGTGGGAGTCATCGGCGCGGGAAGCTGGGGCACGGCGCTCGCGGCGCACCTGGGCGAACGCGGGGCGCCCGTCGTGCTCTGGGGCCACGATGCGCGGCGCATCGCGGACATGCGGGCGAGCAGGTTGAGCGAGGCGTACCTGCCAGGCATCCCGCTTTGCGAGGCGATCGCGCCGACCTCGTCGCTGGAGGACGTGCTCGACGCCGAGCTGCTTCTTTTCGTCACGCCGTCCAAGGCCACCCGCGAGGTCGCGCGCGCCCTGGCGGCGCTGCGTCCGCCGGAGGGGACGATCTTCCTGTCGTGCACGAAGGGGATCGAACAGGGCACCGGCTTGCGGATGAGCGAGATCCTCGCGGAGTATTTCCCCGCGAATCCCGTCGCCGTCCTCTCGGGGCCGAACCTCGCTGCCGAAGCCGCCCGCAAGATGCCGACGGCCGCCGCGCTCGCGGCGCGCGACCGGGGTGTGGCGGAACGGCTGCAGCGCTTTTGCTCGGGGAGGTATTTCCGCATCTACACGAGCGACGACGTGGCGGGGGTGGAACTCGGGGGCGCGCTGAAGAACATCTTCGCCATCGCGGCCGGGGTGAGCGACGGCCTTGGCTTCGGAGACAACTCGAAGGCGGCGTTGATGACGCGCGGCCTGGCGGAGTTGATCCGGCTCGGGGCCGCGCTGGGCGGGCGGCGGGAGACGTTCATGGGATTGAGCGGCCTGGGCGACCTGATGGTGACGTGCTTCAGCCGGCACAGCCGGAACCGGGGTGTCGGGGAACGGCTCGGGCGGGGCGAATCGATCGCGCAGATCGAGAGCTCGCTGAAGGTGGTGGCCGAGGGGGTGCCGACGGCGCGGAGCGCTTATGAGTGCGCGAGGAAGCTGGGCCTCGGCACGCCGATCATCGACCAGGTGCACGCCGTCCTGTATGAAGACAAATCCCCGCGCGCGGCGATGATGGAACTCCTGAGCCGCGACCCGCGGCCGGAGGAGGACGCCCGGAGTGGGGGGATATAGAGCGCCAGAGCGCCTGCAAACGACCGTGCGGGCAGCCGGACTTGCGTTGGCTGGAATGATACTTTAGTATCACTTCATGGTGAACACCGAGCTCGTAACGACGCTGAAGCGCAACGCGACTAGAATCATCTCCGGGCTGCAGCGGCAGCAGATGCCGATCCTCATCACGCAACACGGATTACCCGCGGCTTACCTCGTCGATGTGAAGACGTTCGAGGGACTTCAATCCCGCCTGGAGGTGATGGAAGGAATCGCGCGCGGCGAGATGGCGATCCGCGAGGGACGTGTGCTTTCGAATGAGCGGGCCAGAAAGAAGATGAAGCGGTGGCTGAAATAGTCTGGACGGAGCCCGCCTTAAACGAGTTGGACGCCATTGCCGACTACATCGCGCTCGACAAGCCATTGGCCGCGAGCCGATTCGTCCGCCGTGTATTTGCGGGCGTGGAGCGGCTGGCGGCTTTCCCCAACTCGGGGTCGCGCGTGCGGGAGATGCCGAAATCACGCTACCGGCAGCTTGTGATCAAGCCCTGCCGGATATTCCACCGGCACGAGGCCGGGCGCGTCTTCATCGTTTTTGTGATGCGAGGCGAACGGCGGTTCAGGAGCGCCTTCCTCGCGAAGCAAGGTGGGTAGCGCCCGGCTCCGGCGGGCCCCCGCCCTGCGCTTCACCCGGCTAGTAGGGCGGGAGGATGACGCGGCGCGCGGGGTTGCTCGCGGCTTCGGGGTCCTTGAAGATGATGGCGGGGGAGGCGGAGCGGAGTTGGTAGCCGGTGAGGATGAACTCGGGGTAGAAGCCGTTGCTGGCGGGCTCGTAAACGGTCTCGCCGGAGTAGTGGCCGTAGATGGTGTACTCGTAGTTGTTGTCGCTGCCGAGGTTCCCCATGAGGCGGTCGGGGGCGAGCTTTTGCTGCTCGTTCAGCATGACGAGCTTGGCGGTGTCCCACGTCTGGCCGGGCCTGCGGAGGTAACCCCAGAATTTGTAGTCCTGCTTGAAGTAGCGCCGGCCGATGTAGTAGTCGCCGGGGGCCTCCATGCGGATGCCCTGGTTCATGGCGAGCCGGGCGCTCTGGATGCCCTGGAAATCGGCGTTCTCGGTCTCGCACCCCGCCAGGGCGAAGAGCGCGAGCAGCATCAACCACGCTTGAAGGAGGCGGCGCACGGGTCGGGTTCCTGTCAGGCGGCGCCGACGATGCCCGCCTTCTGCAGGTAGGGCTCGATCCACGCGGCGAGGTCGGGCTCCTTGAGCGAATCGGGCTCGGCGATGCCGCCAAAGAGGCACCACTCCTCGGTGTGCGCGACGGATTCGCCGGGCTGCAGGGTGCGCAGCGGGCTGAGGGATTCTATCTCAAGCATCTCGGAGTTGGTGAAGGTCTCGAAGTTGCAGCCGCAGTCGGGGTAGAGCGCGCCGTCTTCATAGCCGAAAGTCTTGATGAAGAGGGCGTCCCGCGTCAAGTAGCCGATCCATCTTTCGCGGTGGGCGAGGCCGAGCTTGGCGGGGAGGCCCTCGGAAGTCTGGCGCAGGGTGATGAAGCGCCAGCCGAAGCGCCACCGGGGATCCGACAGGTCGGTATAGGGCCAGGCGACCATGGGGCGGTTCGGGAGGAGATCGCGCGGGTGCTGCCCGAGCGGAGGCAGGGGGATGATCTCGAGCCCGCCGGGGGCCATGACGGTGAGGCCCCAGGTGGCGATGCTGACGGGCGCCGCGCCTTCATTGGTGGCCTTGTGGACGATGGCGACGCGCGAGCCGCCCGCGACGAGGGAGACATCCATCTCTTTGCAGATGCGGTACGGGTCGGCGGCGGCGTTCTCCAGCCGGACGCCGTTCGGCTCGCGGAGATCGTGCGAGACGGGGGTGTTGTCGGGGACGTAGCTGCGGGTCTCGTCCTCGGGGGCGATCCAGAACCGGTGGCCGCCGCGGATCATCCATTCGCTTTCGCCGGAGCCGCCGAGCTGCTCGGGGTAATGTTTGAGGATGTTCTTCCCGCCCGGTGTGTTGAAGGAAAGGATGCGGGGGCCGACGTCGAGGCTCACGATGAGTTCGAGGTGGTCGCTGGCGAGCTGGAGGTTATTTTCCCAGCCTCCGGTCCTGGAGCCGCTTAATGCGCATGGGTCAGGTCCCGTATCTTGGCGAGCATGACGGGCTGCCGCTGGAGGATGCTCGTGAGGGCCTGGATGGCGCGGAGCGTCTGCGGGCTGATGTGGTGTTCCATGCCCTCGACGTCGTGGTGGATGACCTGCTCGTCGATGCCGAGCAGGGTGAGGAAGTCCGAAAGGAGGTGGTGCCTGTCCGTGATGTTGCGGGCGAGCGTCTCGCCGGCGGTGGTCAGCACCATGCCGCGGTACTTTTCGTATTTGAGGAGGCCGTCGGCGTCGAGCCGCTGGATCATGTTGGTGACGCTGGCCTGCGAAATCTTGAGGCTGGAAGCGATGTCCACGACGCGCGCGTAGCCCTTGGAATTGATGAGTTCGAGGATCCGTTCGAGGTAATCCTCTACGGCCGCGGACGCGCTGAGGGCTGCGGATGTCCTGGACGCCATGTCAGGAGTGGAATAGCCGAAAAAGGCGGGTGCGACAATGTTTTTGCGCGGGCGCGGGCCGGTGGTCGGCCTCCCCGGGAGCCTCGCGCGCGCCTGGGTGCGCGCGCAAAGGGCGGGTGAAAAAAAGATGATTTGCCGCGGGAATGATGTATAGTCGGAATAATCAAACTTAGCCAAGCCAATACCGCGCGGGAAAGCGCCCGGGGCGCTCCCTCCCTGCAGGGGCTGCATAATACCGTCAGCCTGCCCCCGCCGGCGGCTTCGGCGTGGAAACATTACCTCGCCTTCGCCGGGCCGGCGCTGCTGGTGAGCGTGGGGTATATGGACCCCGGGAACTGGTCGACCGATCTCAGCGCGGGGAGCACGTTCCGTTACGGGCTGCTCTGGGTCGTGGGGCTGGCGAGCCTCATGGCCATCTTCCTGCAGATCGCCGCGGCGCGCCTCGGGGTCGTGACGGGGAAGGACCTGGCCCAATGCTGCCGGGACCATCTCCCGGCCTGGACGCGGTGGCCGAACTACCTCAGTTGCGAGCTGGCCATCGCCGCGTGCGACCTGGCGGAGGTGCTCGGGAGCGCCGTCGCGGTGCATCTGCTCTTCCCGCGCATCCCGCTGCTCGCGGCGGTATTCATCACGGCGTTCGACGTGCTGCTCCTGCTCTCGCTGCAACGGCTCGGGATGCGGTTGATAGAGGCGCTCATCGTGGTGCTCATCGGCACGATCGGCATCTGCTATTTCGTCGAGATATTCGTCCTGCCGGAGACGACGCCGCGCCTGCTGGAGATGGCCTCCGCGACGGTGAGGCCGAACCTGCGCCAGTTCTTCGGCAACAAGGACATGATCTACATCGCCATCGGCATCATCGGCGCGACCGTCATGCCGCATAACCTTTATCTGCACTCGGCCCTGGTGCAGTCCCGCAAGCTCCAGAAGGACGAGCCTTCGGTGCGGCGGGCGATCAAGTTCAACACGCTGGATTCCGTCATCGCGCTGTCGATGTCCTTCTTTGTGAATGCGGCGATCCTGGTGCTGGCGGCGACGGTCTTCTTCGGGAAAGACAGCGTCACGCTCGCGAGCGGGAAGGTCGTCCCGTTCAGAGCGGATGCGGACTGGATACAGGTGGCATATCTCACGCTCGCGCCGCTGCTGGGCACGGCGGTGGCGAGCATCCTCTTCGCGCTGGCGCTGCTGGCGAGCGGACAGAGCAGCACCATCACCGGCACGCTGGCGGGGCAGGTGGTGATGGAAGGATTCATGGACTGGAAGATCCGGCCCTGGGTGCGCCGGCTCATCACGCGCACGGCGGCCATCATCCCGGCGATCGTCCTCATCGGTTACCGCGGAGACGGCGGCGTGACGGATTTGCTGAACCTCAGCCAGGTGGTGCTGGCCATCCAACTGCCGCTGGCTATGTTCCCGCTGCTCTGGTTTACAAGCTCGAAGCGGCTCATGGGGTCGTACCGGAACGGGGCGTTCCTCATGGTCGCGTGCTGGACGGCGTGCATCCTGATCACCGGGCTGGATATCTATGGGCTGCCGAGCGCGGTGCGGAACGCGATAGGCGTGTTCGGGCAGCACCATCCTTAGAAAGCGCTGCCGGCGCGGCAATGCCATGAAGCGAAGCGACATCAACGCCCTCCTCGCCTCCGCGCAACGGTGCTTCCAGGCCCACGGCTGGGCGCTCCCGCCGGCGCCGCGCTGGGATGTGACGGACTTCGGGCTCGGGGACTGGCGGCGCCGCGGCCTCGTGCTGGTGAATCTCGCCGAGGAACCCGAGTACTGCGAAAAGCTGATGTACGCCCGCCAGGGCATGGAGACGCCCGCCCATTGCCACGGCCGCAAGAAGGAGGACATCGTCTGCCGTTGGGGGCGCCTGTCCGTGCGCGTCTGGCCGGGGCTGCCGTCCGGGACCGAAGGCCGGCCGCTCTTCCTTCCGGTCGATGGCGCGCCTCGCGAAGTCCTCGCCGGGGCTCCGGTCGAGCTCCAGGCCGGGTCGCGGGTGACGCTGGTTCCCGGGGTCTATCACTCGTTCGAGCCGCTGTCCGGGGAATGCATCCTCGGCGAGGTCTCGACCGCGAACGATGACCTGCACGACAACTTTTTCGCCGATCCCGCGGTGGGCCGCGATCCGGTCATCGAAGAAGACGAGCCGGCGACGGTCCGCCTCCTCAGCGAGCACCGGGCCGCCGCTATTTCATCCGCTCGATAATGGGCGTTAATGGGAGCGGCAGAGCAATCGCGGCGAAAGTCACCAGGAACGAGATGACCAGCGTGGAGACGCCCGCGAACGCGTGGGCACGGCCCGGCGTCAGCCGGTTGGACCGGCCCAGCCAGATCGCGGCCGACAGCCAGGCCAGCGGCAGGGCCAACGCCCACGGAGAGAACGCCAGGAACGCGGATGTGATGTAGGGCAGCGGCTTCCCGTTGAGTTGGTAACGAAAGATTTGTCCAAACATTGCGCCGAGCGCAGCCTCCCCCAGGCAGATGAATCCGACCGCCGCCGTGTATGTCCAGATCGCGATTTTCACCGTCGTTTCGATGGGATTCGGTGCGCCGACTGAATGGCAGAAGCACCGCCGCGGCAATTACGCTCCGCCTTTCGAGGGGAGTCAACGCGATAAGCTGCTTCCTGTTCTTGACAGGCTCGGGGAATTCCATTCTCGTAAATTCTCCTCATGGGCGGGCGTCTCTCTTCGATAAGCCGGGCGGCTCGCACTGCTCCCACCGGAACGGGCGGGGCCGGTCCTGTTGCTTAAGAGGCTCCGTTATGTATTCCAAGATTCTTGTCGCGCTGGATGCTACCGGCGCAGATGAATCGCTCCTGAAGCACGTCGCGAATCTCGCCAAGAGTTTCGGTAGCGAGGTGGTGCTGCTTCATGTGGCCGACGGGTGGGCGGCGCGCTGGTTTGGCGCGGATGCGGTAAGCCCCGAAGTGAATAAAGACAGGGCATACCTCGAAAGGATGCGGGCGAAGCTGATGGAGGATGGGATCGCGGCGGAGATCGAGCTGGCGTTCGGCGAACCGGCGGATCACATCATCCGGGGCATCGATCAACACGGCTGCGACCTGCTCGCGATGACCACCCACGGACATAAGTTCCTCACAAACGCGCTCTTCGGAGTCGTGGTGGACAAAGTCCGGCGGACCGTACGCGTGCCGGTCTTCCTGGTGCGCGCGGAGTAAGCGCCGCCTGTAACGCCGTTCCGCATCCTCTCTTTATCCGTGTAAATCCGTGCAATCCGTGGTCAAAATCCCCCTGCCGTCCTAAGTTCTCCTTCGCCGCCACGAAGCGCTTCCAGACGAGCTTGGACTCTTTGAAATTCAATAGCAACCCTACCTCCATACCAGTGATCTTTAGATAACCGAGGAGTTGAGAGATATGGGTATCGCTGAAGGCGTTTACCACCTTTGTTTCGACAACGACTTTGTCATCGACCAGCAGGTCGGGAATCATCTTGCCGATGAAGTGGCCGCGGTAATGTACCGGATATTCGCGCTGTTGCTCGGCGAGATGGCCCATGCTCGCCAGCTCCAGAATGAGCGCGTTTTCATAAAGCTTTTCGTCGAGACCCGGCTTGAGTTCATTTAACACGGCCATCGCCGCCCCGATAATGCGACGGGTTAAGTCCTCATGTTTCATGAAAGGATTTTGACCACGGATGGCACGGATTTACACGGATGAAGAAAGAAAGCCGTCGATATGCGTCTGGCCTGTTGAGTCTAATCGCGCCTTTAGTCGCCGGGGTCTGGGGTTTGAGAGGAGGGCGGCCCTGTAAGTTGAGTCTTCGTATTTTATGAAGGGACTTTTAACCACGGATGGCACGGATTTACACGGATGAAGAAAGAGGGCGGCCGATAGGCGTTTGCGCTGTTGATCCGGGTCGCGCCTTAGTTGCCGGCGCGGGGGTTTGGGGGGAAGGCGGGGGCTCGGAAGGTGACTTCCCATTTGGTGTGGTTGTCGGCGGCCCATTGCTGGAGGCGTTTGGTTACGGATTCCCTGGCTTCGGGCAGCAGGTTCATTTCCAGGGCGCTTTGGCGGGCGGTGGCGTTCATGGCGTTGACGGCGCTTTCGCGATCCTGCGGTGTGAGGGTGTTCCACCAGCCGTCCTGGTCTTCGAGGACGGCGTAGCGGTTCATCTCCACGGAGAGGACTTTGGGCGAGGGGAAATCGGCGAAGATGACGCCGGTCTTTTGGTCGATCTGCACGACGAAGCGGTCCCGGAGGTCGAACCCGGCCTTGACGGCGTAGTCTCCGCGCAGGACGAGCCTCTTGGTGCTGCCCATGAATGTGTGCTCGAGGGTGTATTGCTGCGGGAATTCCTTGCTGACGGTGGCCAGCTCCATGATGTCGGTGGTCTTCTGCCGGGCGACATACGAGGAGATGGTGACGGTGGGCGTGACGTGCAGGATGGATTCGACGGCTTCGAGCGCGCCGCGGGCTGTCCTGCCGGCTTCGAATCGCCCGCGATCCAGGAGGGCGATGACGCAGGCCGTGAGCGTGATGAGGATGAGGCAGATGGCGGCGGCCGTTTTCAGGGGAGACCCCGTTTTTCCGGGCTCGCCGCTCACGGTGCCGCCTCCCTCACTGGAGCTTGAAACGCTCGACGAGCGCTTTCAGCTTGGTTCCCAACTCATGGAGGCCCTGCGCGGCGGTCTGCGCCTCGGCGGTGCCGACCGCCATGCGGCTGCTGACCTGCTTGATATTCTCCATGGCGAGCGCGACCTGGTCCATGCCCGCGGACTGCTGCTGGCCGGTCGCGGCGATCTGCGTGGCGGCGTCGGCGGCTGCTCCGGCGCTCTCGGCGAGGAGGCCGATGGATTCGCCGGCGGCTTCGGATCGTTCGACGCCGCCCGCGACGGCCTTGCCGCCCTGCTCCGTGGCGAGGACGGCGCCGCTGGTGGCTTTGCGGATGTAGTTGAGGATGCCGCGCACCTGGGTGGTGGCTTCGCGGGACTGCTCGGAGAGGGTCTTGACTTCCTGGGCGACGACGCCGAAACCGCGGCCGTGTTCGCCGGCCTTGGCGGCCTCGATGGAGGCGTTGACGGCGAGGAGGTTCGACTGCTGGGCGAGGTCGTCCACGGTGGAGATGATCTCGGCGATCGCCTGGCCCTGTTCGCTCAACTTCACGATGCTCTCGGCGATGGACTGCATCTGGCGCTGGATGTCGTTCATCCCTTCGATGATCTCGTGCACGGATTTCTTCCCGCGCTGCGATATCTCCGCGGCGTTCCGCGCGTTCTCGGAAAGGGAACGGCCTTTCTGGCTGGCGATGAGCGTCGTCTGCTTTATCTCCTCGACGGTGGCGGTCGTCTCGGCGACGGCGGCGGCGGTCTCGGTCGCGCCTGCTGCGAGCTGGACGGCGGTGTTCATGATCTCGCCCGAAGACGCCGCGACGACGTTCACCGCGTCGAATATCTCCTGGATGACGGCGCGCAGGTTCCGGATCATGGTCGAGAACGCGATGCCGAGCACGTCGTCCTCGGAACGGGGCGCCACCTCCACGGTGAGGTCGCCCGCGGCGATCCTGCCCGCGACGGCGGCCATCTTTTGAAGGGACTCGGTCATGAGCGAGAAGGTCTGCCTCAGCACACCGACTTCATCGCGCCGGACGACGCGCGGCGGCGCGAGGTTGACCGCGAGATCGCCCGCGGAGATGCGTTCGGCGAGCTGGGAGACCTCGCGCAGCGGTTCGGCGATGTTCCGGGTGATGAGCAGGGCGGCCGCGCCGAGGATGAGGAAGGAGGCGGCGGTGAGGCCGAAGATGGTGTAGTCCATGCCCGTCGCGCTCCGCCGGGCCGCATCCACCCGCAGTTGGAGCAGGCGCTGCTCCTCGCCTTCCATGAGCGCGATGAGCTTGACGATCTCGAGGCAGGGTCCCGTCGCGTTCGGTGAGGAAGGAGGGGTTGAACCCGCTCTTGTCGCGCAGGTTCATCGTCTGCTCGATGTGGGCGAAGTAACCGTCGTTCCCGAACATGAGCGGGCCGAGGTCGCGCAGGCGTGTCTGCTGGATTTCGTTGTCCTGCGTGATCTCGACGAGGTGCTGGGCCTTCGTGGAAACGAACTCCTTCGCCGCGTCGTACGATTTCCTGTAGCTCTTGCCGCCGGTGACCAGGTAACCGCGCCCGGAGGACTCGGCATCCTTCAAGTCGAAACGGACGGACTCGAGATTTTCGATGACGATGTGCGTGTGCGTCACCCAGTCGGTGGTGTCGATGAGGCGCTGGGTGCTGAAATAGGAGGCGATGCCGATGGCGGCCACGCTGAGCAGGGCCAGGAGGAAGCCGGCGCCGATCTTGGTTCCGACGGACCAGTTCATTGCGGGGACGGCGCGGTGGTGCCGGACTTCAGGGCCTGGAGGACTTCCCTTGCCGGCGCGAAGTTCGGGGCGATCTTCAGCAGTTCGTGCAGTTTCGCTATCCCTTCGTCTTTCCTGCCGGCTTCGAAGAGCATTCTGGCATACTCAAAGAGCAATTTCGGGTCCATCCCGTCGCTCATCTTGATGGCTTCCTGGTATTGCGCGAGGGCTTCGTCCGTCCTATGGACGGCCGCCAGCGCGTTCGCGTAGTTCGTGCGGATGGGGATGTTATCGGGCCGGATGCGGACGGCTTCGGCGTATTCGGGCACGGCGAGGTCCATGTGGCCCATGGTCGCCCAGCCGAGGCCGACGTTATTATGAACCTCGGGGTTGTCCGGCTTCAGCTCGACGGCCCGCTGGAAATGCTTCATGGCCTCGGCCACGTTCCCCTGCGTGAAGAGGACCGCTCCGAGGTGGTTATGGCCCTGCCAGGTATCGGGGTTCTTTTCCAGCGTATCGCGCCAGAGGGTCTCCTCGCTCTCGTGGATGCCCGCGCGATCCCACGTCATCCACGAAAGGCCGCCGATGACGAGGACGCACGCCCCGACGAGGGCGGGCCGCGCGTTCGAGGGCGCCCGCTCGTACAGCAGGGTGAAGCCCGCGGCCAGGAGCGCGAGGATGCCGATCATCGGCACATACTGGAAATGGTCGGCCACGAGGGTCAGCCGCATATAGGACATCTTCAGGAAGCCGAGCACGGGCCCGAGCGTGATGACGAAGTAGCTGAGCGCGAAGAGCGGGGCGCGCCCCCAGCCGTCGCGGGCTTTCCAGAGGACGAAGAAGATGAGGACGAGGCCGATGCCTGGAAGGAACTGCCACGCCTCCGGGGGATCGATGTCCCAATGCGGGTAAATCTCGATGAGGTTGAACGGCGCGAGCGTCTTCCCGAGGTAGAACCAGACGGCCATCCCCGCGCCCGCGAGCCGCGAAAAGAAGCCGCCGATGGCGATATTCTCGCTGCCGATGGCGCGCCCATACTGGAAATAGAGGGTCACGATGCCCAACAGCACCGAGAGCCCGAAGAACGGCGCGGTGCGTACGAGGTCATTTTTTGCCACTTCGCCGCGGCGCCACCAGGCGATGAGAAGGAGGACGACGGGGAACGTCACCACGGAGGTCTTGGAGGTGAGCGCGGCGAAATAGAGGACCAACGCGAGCACATACCACCGGGTCTTGTTCGCGGGCCGGTCCTCGAAGTCGAGGTACGCGAGGATCGCGTAAAGGTAGAAGAGCATCGAGAGGGTGTTCTTGCGCTCGGAGATCCACGCGACGGATTCCGCGTTCACGGGGTGGACGGCCCACAGGGTCGCGGCCAGCCACGCCCCGGGGATGCGGAGGCGCTGGAGGACGATCATGACCAGGACGCTGTCGAACGCGTGGAGGATGATGTTCGTCACGTGGTAGCCCGGGCCGCTCAACTCCCAGAGGCGCCATTCGATCCAGAGGGTGCTCGAAGTCAGCGGGAAATAGTCGGCGGTCGTCGGGGCGAACCAGAGCTTCAGCAGGCCCCAGGGGTCGCGCATCATCGGGTTCGCGGTGAGGAGCTGGTCGTCATCCCAGATGAAGCCGGCCTGCATCGCCGGGACGAAAACGATGATGGCTATGAGGAAGATGAAGAGCACCTTCATCGTCTGCGGGGAGAACGCCGGCTCGGCGCTCTGGGGCGCCCGGCGGGTGCTCATGGCGTAGGGGCTCTTGTTTGTTCTGGAGGAAGCCATGGTCGGGGAGAGGGGGAGCGGGAGGGGCGTTGCGCGCGGGCACTCCGGCATTTCGCCGGAACGGGGATATTATCTCTTCCGGCCGGTCTCTGCAAGCGCCCGGGCGGAGGCGACCCCGCCCGGAATCTGTTTGTAATTTCGCCGCGCGTTCCTAATCTCACTCCATGAGAAGCATGACCGGCTACGGCCGCGGCCAAAGCGCTTGCAACGGCGCGAAATTCAGCGTGGAGCTGAACTCGGTGAACCGCAAGCAGAGCGACGTCACCGTGAACCTGCCGCGCGAACTGGCCAAGCTCGAGCCGCGCGTGCGCGACGTCATCAACTCGCGGGTCTCGCGCGGCCGGCTGAATGTCGTCGTCGCCTGGCAGCACGCCGCGGCCGTCTCCAGGCCCACGCTGGACGCGGCCCTCGCCCGCAACTATTACCGGCCATGCTCGACCTGCAGAAAGACCTCGGCGCCGCGGGCGAGATCACCATCGAGACGATCCTGCGCGCGCCGGGCGTCCTGCGCGTGCCGGAGGAGGAGCTGTCGATGGACTCCGCGTGGCCGCACCTCGAAGCGGCGTTGAACGAAGCGCTGGAGGATCTCATCCTCATGCGCGAGAAGCGAGGGCAAGCACCTGGCGAAGGATTTGATCAAGCGGCTGAAGCTCGTGCGGCAGTCGCTGCGGAAGATCCGCCAGCTTCATCCCGCCGTTTGCCAGCAAGTACCGGCAGATCGCTGCATGAGCGCATCCAGCGGGCCGGCATCGAGATCCCGGTGGACGACGAGCGGCTCACCAAGGAGGTCATCTTCTTCGCGGACAAGGTCGGACGTCTCCGAGGAGTTGACCCGGCTGGAAAGCCACCTCGCGCAGTTCGCCCACACACCTGCGCAAGCACGAGCCGGTGGGGCGCACGCTCGATTTCATCACCCAGGAGATTTACGCGCGAGTTGAATACGCTCGGCGCGAAGGCGAATGACGCGGAGATTTCGCAGCTCGTCGTCACCTGCAAGGCCGAGATGGAAAAAATCCGCGAACAGATTCAAAACATTGAATAACGAATTCTTCCGGCACGGCATCCTCTTCGTCGTCTCCGCCCCCTCGGGCGCGGGGAAGACGACCCTCTGCAACGCGCTGAGGCAGACGCCCGACTTCGTTTACTCCGTCTCCTGCACCACGCGCGCGCCGCGCCCGGGCGAGATCCACGGAGAGGATTATTTTTTTTTGAGCGACGAGGAATTCGAGCGCCGCGTGCTGGCGGGGGATTTCCTGGAGCACGCGAGCGTCCACGGCGCGCGGCTACGGCACGCTCAGCGAGACGGTGCTCGACGCACCTCGCGCAGGGCGTGGATGTGCTGCTGGACATCGACATCGCAGGGCGCGGCGATGATCCGCGGGCGCAGCCACGACGTCATCCAGGACGCCTGGCGGATGTCTTCATCATGCCGCCGCACCTGGACGAGCTGCGCAGGCGCCTCGTCAAGCGCGGCACCGAGACTCCGGAGCAGATCGAGCAGCGCCTCGTCCGCGCCTCGGAGGAGATGGAGCGCTGGCGCGACTACCGTTACACGATCATCAGCGGCTCCGTGGAGGAGGACCTCATGAAATTCCGCGCCATCATGCGCGCCGAGCGTTACCTCAGCAAACGCCTCATCCCTAAAGACATGACGACGACATGAGCGACACCGGCCGCGCGCGGGACGCCGTCGTCGTCGGAGTCACCGGCTCCATCGCCGCGTATAAATCGGCGGACCTGGTCAGCAAGCTCGTCAAGCGCGGGCACGAGGTCTTCGTCGTCATGACGCGCGAGGCGCAGCAGTTCATCGGCGCGCTCACGCTGCAGACCTTATCGCGGAATCCCGTGCTCACCAGCGTCTTCGACGGGAAGGAGAGCTGGCGGCCCGGGCACATCGCACTCGCGGATCGCGCGAAGCTCCTCCTCATCGCGCCCGCCACCGCGAACGTCATCGCCGAGCTCGCGCACGGCCTCGCCGGGAATCCGCTGTGCGAGATCGCGCTCGCTTGCGAAGCGCCCGTGCTCGTCGCGCCCGCGATGAACGGGAAGATGTGGATGCACCCGGCCACCGCGGCGAACGTCGCCACGCTCAAGGCGCGCGGGGTCCGCTTCATCGGGCCGGCGGAAGGGATGCTCGCTTGCGGTTACGAGGGGCTCGGCCGCCTCTGGGACGTGGAGGAGATCGCGCGCGCGGCGGACGAGATGCTGGGCGCGCCCGACGCTTGAAATTCCTCGTCACCGCCGGCCCGACGCGCGAACCGATCGACCCGGTGCGCTTCCTCAGCAACCGCTCCTCGGGCAAGATGGGCTACGCCCTCGCGCGCGCCGCGCTCGCCCGCCGGCACGAGGTCCTTCTCGTCTCCGGCCCGGTCTGCCTGCCCGCGCCGGAGGGCGCGGAGATCATCCGCGTCGTCACCAGCGACGAGATGTTCGACGCGGTCCAGGCGCGCGTTGACGAAGCCGACGCGCTCGTGATGGCGGCGGCGGTCGCGGACTTCAAGCCCGCCGAAATCGCGGCCGCGAAAATAAAAAAGCATTCCGGCATGGCGCGCATCGAGCTCGCGCCGACCCGCGATATTCTCTCGTCGTTGATTTTCGCGAAAAAAAAACCGCTCGTCATCGGGTTCGCCGCGGAGACGGAATCGCTCGCGGAGAACGCGATGAAAAAACTCGTGGAAAAAAATTGCGACCTGGTGATCGGAAACGATGTAAGCCGCATGGATACAGGGGTTGAGAGCGATGACAACGAAGTGTTACTTTGTTTTAAGAGCGGGGAGATCAAGCTGCTGCCGCGCGAGACGAAAGCGCTGCTCGCGCAAAAACTGGTGAAGATTTTCGAGCGGATGAAAAGATAAGCGTTGACGGAGGAAGATTTTCTTACTACACAAAAAATGTCCGATGTTGATTTTCTTAAACTTTCCAGCCTCCGCAACTTGCGGATTGAAAGGGGGGATTACTAATGGCAACCAAGAAAGCCCCTGCCAAGAAGCTTGCCGCTAAAAAACCGGCCGCCAAACCAGCAGCCAAAAAACCGGCGCCCAAAAAGAAGAAGTAGTATCTTCCTTTTCAGGCTAACTCGTATGGGAGGAGAATTTCTGTTCTCCTCCCATTTTTTTTGTATCTCTCCTCCCATGACCGACTATCTCGAAGCCGCCACCTCCGCCGCGCGGGAAGCGGGCGAACTCCTGCGGCAGAACTTCGGGGGGAAGCTCGCGGTCGATGCGTTCGAGGCGCACGACATCAAGCTCGAACTCGATGTCCGCTCGCAGACGCTCATCACCGGGCATCTCCTCGGCCTGTTCCCGGAGCACGCGATCTACGGCGAGGAAGGGCTCGCGGGCAACCAGGCCGGCGAATACCACTGGATCGTCGATCCCATCGACGGCACCGTGAACTACTTCTACGGCATCCCGCACTTCTGCATCTCCATCGCCTTGCGGCACAGGAGCGAGATCGTCGCCGGGGTCATCTACGACCCGATGCGGGACGAGATGTGGCGCGCGAAGACGGGCGAGCCGCCCACGCTCAACGGCAAGCCGTGCGCGGTGAGCGAGCGCAACCGCCTGTCGGACTCCGTCGTCTCCGTGGGCTTTTCGAAGACCAGGACCACCATCGACACCGGCCTGCCGATGCTCGAGCGGATGGTTTACCGCGCCCGCAAATGCCGGCTCATGGGGAGCGCCGCGCTCGACATGGCCTACGTGGCTTGCGGCAGGCTGGACGCCTACATCGAGCAATCCGTCAGCCTCTGGGACGTTGCGGCGGGGAAGATCCTCGTCGAACGCGCGGGCGGCCTCGTCGAGATGGCCGAGCGGACGGACGCGAAGGACAAGTTCTCGGTCGTCGCTTCGAACGGGCGCGTCGATCTCAAGGTTTGAACCGCATGAATTGCGTCGGGATCGGTTACGATGTCCACCGCCTCGTCGAGGGCCGGAAGGTCATCCTCGGCGGAGTGGACATCCCGCACACGCTCGGCCTCGACGGGCATTCGGATGCCGACGTGCTCAGCCACGCCATCGCCGATGCGCTGCTCGGCGCGGCCGGCGAGCGCGACATCGGCCACTTCTTTCCGAACACGGATGAATCGCTCCGCGGCATGAGCAGCCTCGACATCCTGCGGAAAGCCGCGGGCGTGCTCCGGGAGAAGGGCGGCCGGCTCGTGAACATCGACGCGACCCTCGTGGCCGAGGCGCCCAAGATTTCCCCGCACATCGACGGGATGCAGAAGAATCTCGCGGAGGCGCTCGGCATTCCCGCGGGCCGGATCGGCCTCAAGGCGACGACGAACGAAGGGGTGGGGTTCATCGGGCGCGGCGAGGGAATCGCTGCGTTCGCCGTGGCGAGCGTCGAGAGGCCGGAGTAACGCGAGATGGCCTTCCGCCTCCACAACACCTACACGCGCGCCCTCGAAGTCTTCGAGCCGCTGGACGCCGCGGGCCGCACCGTGAAGATGTACACCTGCGGCCCCACGGTTTATAACCACGCGCACATCGGCAATTTCCGCGCCTACGTCTTCGAGGACGTGCTGCAGCGGCACCTCGAATACCGCGGCTACAAGGTCGAGCGCGTGATGAACCTGACCGATGTGGACGACAAGACCATCCGCGCCAGCCGGGCCGCGGGCGTCCCGCTGGACGCGTTCACCCAGCCGTTCAAGGAGGCGTTCTTCCGCGACCTCGCGACTCTCCGCATCGAGCCGGCCACGCATTACCCTTCGGCCACCGAGCCGCGCTTCATCGCGAAGATGATCGAGATGATCGCCCTGCTCGTCGAACGCGGGTTCGCGTACCAGGCGGAGGACCGCTCGGTCTATTTCCGGATCGGGGCGTTCCCGAAATACGGGTGCCTCGCCCATCTCAACCTCGAAGAGCTGCGCCCGAGCGGCCGCATCGACAACGACGAGTACGAGAAGGAGAGCATCGGCGACTTCGCGCTCTGGAAAGCGTGGGTGGAGGCGGACGGCGCCGTCGGCTGGGAGAGCCCCTGGGGCCGCGGCCGCCCGGGGTGGCACATCGAATGCAGCGCCATGGCCACCGCGATCCTCGGGCCGCGGCTGGATATCCATTGCGGCGCGGAGGACAACATCTTCCCGCACCACGAGGCGGAGCTCGCGCAGTCGGAGGCGTGCACGCGGGAGACGTTCGTCCGGGTACTGGGTGCACTGCGGCTACCTCGTCGTGGACGGGCAGAAGATGTCCAAGTCCCTGGGAAATTTCTACACCCTGCATGATCTCCTCGAAAAGGGATTCACCGGGCGCGAGGTCCGTTTCGCGCTCCTGAGCAACTACCGGCTGCCGCTCAACTTCACCTCCGAGAGCCTCGCCGCGGCCCGCGCCGCGCTCGGCCGCATCGACGAATGGCTCGGGCGTTTGCGGGAGTCGCCCACCGCGGCGCCGTCCTCGTTCTCGCTTCCGGCGCAGGCCGGTTACGACGAGGCGATGGACAACAACCTGAACGTCTCCGAGGCCCTCGGGCGCCTCTTCGATGTCATCCGCGAGACGAACCGCGCGCTCGACAGCGGGGCGCTCCCGCCGGCGGACGCGCGCGCGCTCCTCGACTGGTGGGGCCGCATCGACAGCGTCCTGGCTATCGAGCCCGACACGGAGGAGATTCCGGCGGCGGTAACGGCGCTGCTCGAGAGGCGGGCTGCGGCACGCGCCGCCCGGGATTTTGCATCCAGCGACCGGCTGCGCGCCGAATTGGAGGGACTCGGCTGGCTGGTCAAGGATACGAAGGACGGCCAGAAGCTTGGCCGCAAGGCTTCGTGAGCGCCGGGGCGCACCCTTTTAGCCATGACGCCGCTCGAAGAACGGATCAGATATAAATTTCGGAACTCGCTGCTGCTGGCGGAGGCGCTCACGCACCCCAGCCTCGGGCACGAGACGCAGCAGCACCATTTCGACAATCAGCGTCTCGAGTTCCTTGGGGACGCCGTGTTGCAGTTGATCTTCACCAAGCACCTTTTCGACCTCTTTCCTTCCTTCAGCGAAGGCCAGCTCACGAAGCTCCGTTCGCGCCTCGTCTCGCGCGAAGGGCTCAACGTCCACGCCCTCGCCATCGGCATCGGCAACCACATCATGATGGGCAAAGGGGAGGAATCGAGCGGCGGACGGACGCGTTCCTCCACCCTCGCCGACGCGTTCGAGGCGCTCGTCGGCGCGATGTATCTCGACAGCGACCTGGACACCGTCCGCAAGTTCGTGCTGAAAGAGGCCGCCTTGGGGATCGAGGCGCTGCAGCAGGAGCCGATGGATGTGAATCCCAAAGGGAAGCTGCAGGAGATCCTCCAGGCCATCTCGCCCCGCAGCCCGCATTATGCCATCACATCGCAGTCCGGGCCGGAGCATCGGAAGCTCTTCATCTCGCAGGTTTCGTGGGAGGGGAAGAAGCTGGGCTCCGGCGAGGGGAAGAGCAAAAAGGAAGCGGAGATCGCCGCGGCTGCGGATGCGCTCCGGAAGAACCTTTGGCCCGACAAGATCGAATAACGGGCCAACAACTTTTCACAGCCGCCGATAAGCCGGGCGGTTTCCGTCCATGCTCGTATACCACGCTTTTTGCCGGGCGTTTATTCGCAGGCGTTGTTTGCAGTGGAACATCGGCCACCTCTAAGCGGAACACTATTTCGCGGAGTTATTGGCGGCGTTAATATGAATGGATTGAAAAAATTCTCTCTCTCTTTATCAGTACCGTTGTGAACAACAACCGTGCTGAACTCGCTCCCAAACTCCAGTTTGGGAGTGGCCAGCATCCTGAAACTCTGTTTCCGCTCGACGCCCTCAGAAAAGGAACAGAGTTCCAAGAGAGATCACGTTACCAAACAGGAGTTTGGGAACGAGAAAACGAATATATTCACCGTAGGGTGGGACGTATTACGGTGTCCTTGCGTCCTGCCTGCTGCGACGCCGATGGATCGCATAAAAAGCCAGACCCGCAATCACCAGCACCGGAAGCAGGAACGGGATAGCAATGCCAAACAGCATCATGCCGACGAGTCCGAAAGTTCCTGCGACGGCCAGGCCCGACCCCGCGAGGCCGGCAAAAGCTGCAAGCAAACCGACCATGGCTGCGGCCGCACCCGCCAGCGCTCTTGGGACGCCATTCAGATGTTGATGGCCGATCACGACGGTAGCGCCATTCTGCTCTCCTGACAGCAGGATCAATAGGGCCAGCGAAAAGAAGGCTCCGGCCAGAAGCCAGCCGACCAATTTGGCAACCTTCAGCATCTAAAAAGGAAAGCGTCCCGCATTCCTCCTGTCAAGCGTCGCAGGAGACGCCGCCCCCTAAATGTTGTGCCGGTGGCGCTTTACGTGGAGCTGGGCAAGGCTCTTCTGCATGCTGGCCATGACGGCGGCATTTTCCTCGTGGCCGAGGTCTTTGTTTTTCATGGCTTCCTGGGCGCGTTCCACGGCCGTCTGTGCGGCGTTTTCGTCGATGGCTTGCGCTTCGATGGCCATGTCCGTGAGGACGGAGACCCGTTCCTGGGTGATTTCCACGAACCCTTCGCCGACGGCCAGGTAGAGATCCTTGCCGCCGCGGGTGACTTTCAGTTCGCCCGGCTTTAGCTGGGTCATGAGCGGGACGTGATTGGGCAGGACGCCCATCTTGCCGTGCATGCCCGGCAGGACGACCATGTCCACGTCCTCCGAGTAGCTCTTGGCCTCGGGCGTTACGATCTCCAGACGCAGGGTTGCCATGGCGGAAGAGCGACCCGCCTTACTGGCGGATCATGTCGATGCTGCCCTTCATGTAGAAGTTCTGTTCGGATACGTCGTCGTGTTTGCCTTCGAGGATTTCCTTGAAGCCGCGGATGGTATCCGAGGTCTTCACGTATTCGCCCTTCGTGCCGGTGAAGATTTCGGCAACGTGGAACGGCTGGCTGAGGAAACGCTGGATCTTGCGGGCGCGGAAGACGGTGAGCTTGTCGTCCGGGTTCAGTTCGTCCATGCCGAGAATGGCGATGATGTCCTGCAGATCCTTGTAACGCTGCAGGACGCGCTGGACGCCGCGCGCGACGGCATAGTGCTCCTCGCCGACCATGTCGGGGGCCAGCGCCTTGGAGGTGGATGCGAGCGGATCGACCGCGGGGTAGATGCCGAGCTCGGCGATGGAGCGCTCGAGCACGATGGTGGAGTCGAGGTGCGCGAAGGTGTTGGCGGGCGCGGGATCGGTGAGATCGTCCGCCGGCACATAAACAGCCTGGAACGAGGTGATGGAGCCCTTGGTGGTCGAAGTGATCCGTTCCTGAAGGTCGCCCATCTCGGCGGCGAGCGTCGGCTGGTAACCGACCGCCGACGGGGTGCGGCCCAGGAGCGCGGAGACCTCGGAGCCGGCCTGGGAGAAACGGAAGATGTTGTCGATGAAGAGGAGCACGTCCTGGTTCTTCTCGTCGCGGAAATACTCGGCCATCGAAAGGGCGGAGAGGGCCACCCGGAGACGGGCGCCGGGAGGCTCGTTCATCTGCCCGTAAACGAGGGCGACCTTCGACTCGGAGAGATTCTTCTGGTTGATGACTCCAGCCTCGCTCATTTCGGCGTAGAGATCGTTCCCCTCGCGGGTGCGCTCGCCGACGCCGGCGAAGACGGAAAACCCGCCGTGGCCCTTGGCGATGTTATTGATCAACTCCATGATGACGACCGTCTTGCCGACGCCCGCGCCACCGAACGCGCCGACCTTGCCGCCCTTGGTGAACGGGCAGATGAGGTCGATGACCTTGATGCCGGTCTCGAGGATGGACGCCTTGGTGTCCTGGTCGATCAGCGTCGGGGCCTTGCGATGAATAGGATAGCGCTTCTGTACGTCACCGGGCCGCGCTCGTCCACGGGATCGCCGGTGACGTTGAAGACGCGACCGAGCACGCCTTCGCCGACCGGGACGCTGATGGCCGCACCGGTGTTCAGCACGGACATGCCGCGCTTCAAGCCTTCGGTGGAAGACATGGCGATGCTGCGCACCCAGCTTTCGCCGAGGTGCTGCTGGACCTCGAGCGTCAGCTTCGTGGGGTGGCCGTTGACCTCGTATTCGATCTGAAGGGCGTCGTAGATTTTCGGAAGATCGCCGGTGTTCTCGAATTCCACGTCAACGACGGGGCCGATGACCTGGACGATCTTTCCACGGGAGGTGATGGGTGCGGTATCCGTTGACATAGAGGTGTTCTTCGTTAGCCCAGCGCCATCTGCGCGGTGGAGATTTCCAGCAGTTCGGTGGTGATGCTCGCCTGGCGCAGCTTGTTGTATTCGAGCGTGAGATCCTTGATCAATTGCTTGGCGTTGTCCGTCGCGCTCTTCATCGCGACCATGCGGGCGCTGTGCTCGGAGGCGCGCGCATCCAGGATCATCTGGTAGATCTCATAATGGACGTAATACGGCAGGATCGCATGCAGGACGGTCTCGGCGTCCGGCTCGTATTGGTAATCGGTCAGCGGGCCGGCGGGTTCGGCCTCCTCTTTCTTGAGGGTCTCGAACGGGCTGAGGGGGAGGAGCGTCCGTATGAGGGGCTTCTGGACGAGCGTGTTGACGAAATGGGTGTAAAGGACGCTCACCTTGTCCACTTCGAAGGACTCGAACTTCTCGATGCAGAATTTCGAGATGGCCTTGGTCTCGATGAACGCCGGTGAATCCTTCAACGGGAAATCGGCGAGGAGCTCGCGCTTGGTGCGGACGATATACTGGACGGCCTTGCGTCCGGCGGTGACGAAGCGCGCCTTTGCGGAGTCGAACTGGCTCGTCTCGCGCAGGAGGTTCGTGTTGAGGCCGCCGCAGAGGCCCTTGTCGGTGCTGATGACGACCACGAGCTCCTTTTTGACCTCGCGCACCTGGAGCAGCGGGTGGTAAGCGACATCCGCGCGGTGGCGGACGGAGACGAGCACCTTGTTCATCAACTCGGCGAAGGGCCGGCCCGCGAGGGCGAGCTGCTGGGCCTTGCGCATCTTTGACGCGGCGACCATCTGCATCGCCTTGGTGATCTGCGCCGTGTTCTTGATCGACTTGATCCGGCGCCGGATGTCTCTGGTATTGGCCGCCATGTTTCGTTTAACGCCAGGTTGCCTTGAAGTCGTTGACGGCGGCTCTTCAGGTCGTCCTCGACCTCCTTGTCCACCTGCTTTTTGTCGCGGATCTTGGCGAGGACGGCTTCCTTGCGGGTGCTGAGGTATTCCTGAAGCTTGTTCTGGTATTCCTTCACCCGATCGACGGGGATCTCGTCGAGGTAACCGTTCTGCATCGACCAGAGGACCGCGACCTGCTGCTCGACCGGGATGGGGTGATACTGCGGCTGCTTGAAGAGCTCGACGATGCGCGCGCCGCGGTCGAGCTGCGCCTTCGTCTTCGCGTCGAGGTCGGAGCCGAACTGCGCGAACGCGGCCAGCTCGCGGAACTGGGCGAGGTCGAGCTTGATCTTGCCGGCGACCTGCTTGATGGCCTTGATCTGCGCGGCGGAACCGACGCGGCTCACCGAAAGGCCGACCGAGATGGCGGGCCGTATGCCCTGGTAGAAGAGGTCGGTCTCGAGATAAATCTGGCCGTCGGTGATGGAGATGACGTTGGTCGGGATGTATGCGGAGACGTCGCCGGCCTGCGTCTCGACGATGGGGAGCGCGGTGAGCGAGCCGCCGCCGTTCGCTTCGTTGACGCGCGCGCTGCGCTCGAGGAGGCGCGAGTGCAGGTAAAAAACGTCGCCCGGGTACGCCTCGCGGCCGGACGGGCGCTTGAGGACGAGCGAGACCTGGCGGTAGGCGACGGCGTGCTTGGAGAGATCGTCGAATACGATGAGGGCGTCCATGCCGTTGTCCATGAACCATTCGCCCATGGCCGCGCCCGCGAACGGGGCGAGATACTGGCTGGTGGCGGAATCCGACGCGGCGGCGGAGACGATGGTCGTGTATTTCATCGCGCCGGCGGCTTCGAGGGTCGAGACGGAGCGGGCGATGTTCGAGTTCTTCTGGCCGATGCCGACGTAGATGCAATAGAGCGGGCGGAAATCCTTGGTGCCGGCATCCTCGGCGGCCTTGTTCAGGCGCGCCTGGCTGATGATGGTGTCGATGGCGATGGTGGTCTTGCCCGTGGCGCGGTCGCCGATGATGAGCTCGCGCTGGCCGCGGCCGATGGGGATCATGGCGTCGACGGCCATGATGCCGGTCTGGACGGGCTGGTTCACCCCGCGGCGTTTGATGATGCCGGGGGCGAGATTCTCGATCGGGTAGGTGACGTTGGTGGCGACGGGCCCCTTGCCGTCGATGGGCTGGCCGAGGGTGTTGACGACGCGGCCGAGCAGCGCCTTGCCGACGGGCACCTGCAGGAGCCGGCCGGTGGTCTTCACCTCGTCGCCCTCGGAGACATCCGCCGAATCGCCGAGCAGGATGCAGCCGACCTCGGTTTCCTCGAGGTTCAGGGCGAGGCCATACACGCCGCCGGGAAACTCGATCATCTCATTGAGCATGACGTCGCTAAGCCCCTCGATCTTGGCGACGCCGTCGCCGACTTCGCGGACGATGCCGGTGTTCGACTTCGTCGTGGCGGTCTTGAGGCTGGCAATCTTCGTTTCGAGTTCCTGTAGTATCGTGCTCATAAAAGGGGTCGGTTAAACGTGGTTGATCTCTTCGCTCAGGCGCGCCAGGCGGTTGCGGACGCTGCCGTCCCAGACGTTGTTGCCGATCTTGATGCGGAGGCCGCCGATGAGGTCGGCATTCACCCGGAAATCCGTGGTGAGGTCGCCGCCGTATTTGGACTTGAGGTCGCGCTCGACATCGCGGCTGGTCTCGGCGCTGAGTTCGGCGGCGCTCTCGACGACGGCGTGGCGTTTCTCCACCTCCAGGCGGATGAGGCGATGGTAATCCTTCAGGATGTCCATGAAATGGCGGGGCCGGGTTTCGAGGATGGAGGCGACGACGGCGCCGATGCGGGTGTTATCGAGCTTGCCGTCGGCGAAACTGGTGCGGAAAAGCTGGCGGGAGAGCTTCCGGGACTCTTTGTTGAGCTTCATTTTTGAGGGGTGAGGGGGTGGATTCCTAGGCTGAAAGCTGGCGCGTGGTTTCCTCCGCCAGGTGGGTTTGATCTTCCGGCGTGAGGATTTTACCGGTGACCTTGGTGGCCGTGTCGATGACGAGGCGCCCCATCTGGCTCTTCAGCTCGGTGAGGATGCGGTCGTGCTCGATCATGGTCGCCTCCTTCGCCCGGGCGAGGATGGCCTCGGCCTCGGCGACGGCCTGCTGCTGTTTGCGCTCGACGAGGATGTTCCCGCTGGCCTTGGCCTCGTCGATCATCCGCTGGGCCTCGGCGTTCCCCTTGGCGAGGATCTCCTGGTAGCGCTTCTCGGCCTCGGCGAGCTCGAGCTTGATCTTCTCGGCGTTGGCGAGGCCTTCGGCGATGCGTTTGCGGCGTTCCTCGAGGACGATGAGGATCGGCTTATAAGCGAAAAAATAGAGCAGGATGGCCACGATGAGGAAGCTGAGGACCTGCGAGAGGAAGAGCCACCATTGGAAACCGAATTTTTCTCCGGTGTCCTTGACCATGTCCATCATGCCGCCGCTCTCGGCGTCCGCGAGGAGAAAAAGGGATGTCATAACCTGTGAAAAAAGTGGGTCGGCAGGGTGGCGGGCGCGGAACCGTCGCCGGCTCCGCGCCCGGGGATCAACCTAGGGTTTGAGCAGGAAGATGGCGAAGAACACGATGCCTTCGGCGAAGGCGGTGCTCAGGATCGCCTGGACGAGGATGGGCGTGGCGGCGCCGGGATTGCGCCCGACCGCTTCGCAAGCCTTCATGCCGATGAATCCGACGCCGACTGCGGCGCCGAGGGCGGCGAGGCCGACGTGGATGCTTCCTGTCATTTCAGCCAACATGGGTAGTATCATTTTTGTTTCTTTCTGTTTGGTTTTCCCGGCGTCCGTCGCTGTCTTTGCACGATCCGAACGCCGAAAGTCGTTTCGGGTCAGTGGTGCGCGCCGGGGGCCTCGTCGTGTTTGCAGATAAGGAGGGTGAAAACGGCCGTCAGGAGCATGAAGACCAGCGCCTGCACCAAGCCCACGAGAAGCTCCATGAAATAGAAGGGAACGGGGATGAGCCAGGAAAGGGCCGGGACGAGGCTCGCCATCTATTCAAGCATGTTCTCGCCGGCGAAGATATTCCCGTAAAGGCGGAAGCTGAGGGAGACGGGCCGAAACAGGATGGAGACGACTTCGAGGAGGCCGACGAGGATGAAGACGAAGATCATCAACACCTTCATGGCGCCCTTGGTGTCCCCCTTCGGGCCGAAGAGATGCAGGATGAAGCCGCCGATGCCGTTGGACTGGATGGCCCAGACGATCCAGCACGCGAAGAAGATGGCCGACATGGCGACCGTCATGTTGAGGTCGGCATTCGCCCCGCGCAAGAGCGGGTGCGTGATCTCAAAAAGGCCGCCCTGGGGCGCCTGGTGGCCCCAGCCGACCGTGCCGACGCCGGGGATGAGCCCGAACCAGTTCGTAAAGAGGATGAAGATGAACACCGTGGCGAAGAACCAGAAGGTCTTCTTCACCAGCTCGGCGCCGATGATGCTCTCGAGGAAGTTATAGAGGCTCTCGACGAGCCATTCCCAGAAGTTCTGCGCGCCTTCGGGGATGTCCTTGACGTTCCGCATGGCATAGCGGGCAAAGACGATCAAGCCCGCGGCGACGATCCACGTCACCAGCATCGAGTTGGTGATGAGGAACGGGCCGATGTGCGCCAGCGGCACCGCGAACCGCGGCAGGCCCTCCTCTTTGGCCGGTTCCGCCGCCGAAGCCGCCAGGGGCAGGCCGAAAAGGAGACAGAACGCCAGCGTGTGGAGCAGGCGCCGGGTCGAAAAGAACGCTGTGAGCGGGTTTCTCGGCATTAAAAACCCCCGAACGGGGAGTTACGATTGAACATCGGAAACGGAAAAGCGCAAGTCTCAATTTGGCAATATTTCCATTTCACCCCGCCCTCCCGGCATTTTCCGGCCCACGGTCCCTTAGCTTGCGGCCCCTGTCGCGGCGGCCTGCGACCGCCGCTGGGGTGGGGCCGGCGTTCACAGCGCGCCGCTACGGTTGCTGCATCTTTGGGCCGGGCTGCATATCCATAGGGATCGCCCGGCGCGTTGCCCGAACGCCGTCTCACCCCTCCACTCAGGCCGCATCGCAGCTATACGGGATGGCGCTGCCGAGGTCGAGCCCCGTCCACCGCTGAAAGAGGCGTCTTCTCATCGCTGGGTCCTGGTCGAACGCCTCGGGGCCGGGCCGGACGCGGGCGAACCGAAGCAGGAGGTGCTTCAGCTTCCGCACGGTGATCGCCGAGGAAAAGAGCTCGAGCGCACGCAGCCTGCCCTCTTCGCCGCACCGCGCGGCCGATTCCGGCGCCCCGGCGATGCGGAAGATCGTCTCCGCCAAGGCGATGGGCGCCTTTTCGGGGACGATCCAGCCGCTCCTGCCGTCCACGATCATCTCCGGGACGCCTGCGACGTTGGTGGAGAGGACGGGCAGGCCGGCGGCCATCGCTTCCATGATGACGGTGGGCAGGTTATCCATGCCCCCCTCCGTTTCGCGCACGCAAGGGAGGACGAAGAGGTCCGAGCTCGCGAACAGGGGGATCAACTCCGCCTGGGAGCGCGGCCCCGCCAGCACCACTTTTCCCTCGAGGCGCAGCGCGGCGATCCTGGCCTCCAACTCCTCCTGCATCGGCCCTTCGCCCACGATCTCGCAATGGAATGGGACGCCCTTGTCCGCGAGGAGCCGGCAGGCCTCCATGAGATAGCCGAACCCCTTTTTCTCCACGTAACGGCCCACGGAGAGGATCTTCAGCGGGCCGTCTCCGCGCGCCTGGCGCGACGCCGGGCGGAACTTGCCGACATCGATGCCATTATAGACCCCGTAGATTTTCGCCGCGCGGCCCGGAAATTTCCCCACCAGCCAGTCCCGGCTGAAGTTGCTCGCCGTCACCACGAAACGCGCGGCGGCGATCATCTTTTCGAGCGAAACGGCGAACCCCGCGTCGCGGAAGATGTCGTTGGCGTGGCCCGTGAAGCTGAACCCGATGCCGTAGAGCTCTTCGATCCAGTAAGCCGTGCGCGCGGCGATGCCCGCGAAATGCGCGTGGACGTGGCGGATGCCCCGTTCGCGCAGGAGAGGGCCGAGCCAGGCCGCTTCGTAAACCCGCATCTTGTCGCCCGCTTCGCCCCACCGGCCGAGCAGGCGCGACATGCGCCACGGGAGCCGGTGCTCCTCCCGCTGTTTCCTCGCCCCGGCTTCGAGCGCTTCCGGCGCGGGCAGGTACAGGACTTTCTCCGCCAGCGCCGGGGGGAACGCGTTCGCGGTGCGCTCCTGGGCGCTGCGGATGGAGATGACCAGCGGGTCCATCCCCTGGCGGGCCATCTCCTCGACCTCGCGCGAGACGAAAGTCTGGTTGAAAGAGGGGAACCGTTCGAAGAGGTAGGCGAAGGAGGGGTTCCGCATCCGGCTCGTTTCCAGTCTGTCAGGCCCGCGCCGGGGCGCGCTTCCCGAGCTCGATGGCCTCGTCGTAATACGACTCGAGCTTTGCGATCTGCGCCGTCCGCTCGAAGTCGGCCCCGACCGACTGCGAAGCCGCCTGCCCCATGATGTAGAGGTAGCCGTCGGATTCCGTGATCCTGCACATGGCCCGGTGGAGCGCCTCGTGGTCCCTCTCCGGCACGAGGAAGCCGCTCTTCTCGTCGGCCACGGCTTCGGGTATGCCTCCGTGGCGGGTGGCGAGCACCGGCAGGCCGGTGGACATCGCTTCGAGCATGGAGTTCGGCACGCCTTCCTGGTTCTGGTCCTCCGTGGTCTCGCTCGGGTGGATGAAGACCTGGGAACGCTCGTACAGCTCCCGCAGCGCGCCCTGCGAAAGGAACCCGGGGAACTCGACGGCGTCCCCTACCCCGAGCGTCGCGGCCAGTTCCACCACCTCGGCCAGCATCGGCCCCTCGCCGGCGATGACGAAGCGCGAACGGGGGTTCCCGCGATGGAACTGGGCGAAGGCGCGCAGGGCCGTCGCCAGCCCTTTCTTGGGGATGAGCCGGCACGCCTGGACAAAGCGCCACCCGCCGTCCGCCGGCAGGGGGCGCGCCTTGAAGGGGAATTCCTCCAGCGGCACCCCGGTGCGGTTCAGGCGTATCTTCTCCGGCGGGCAACCGAGCTCGACGAGCCGTTCCCGGAGCGAGGCGGAGCGGGCCAGCACGAGCGGCACGGTCTGCAGCAACGCGCGCAGGTTGTCGTCGTATTCGGCCTGCCCGGGCCGGAGCATGATGTCCGCGCCGTGAAAGGAGACGACGGTGGGCTTCTCCCATTCCTGAATGAACGGCAGCAGGTGCACGCCGGTGTGGCCGAAATAGACGTGCATGAGGTCCGCGGGCCGGCGCTTGAGGAGCTTGATGAGCACCTGGAGCTCGCCCCGGTAATAGACGGGCGGCAGCCGCCGGATGTATTTCAGGAAGAAGCGCTTGATGAAGTTCTTGCGCGCCTTCGGGATGAGCTCGACGTCGGGAAACGGGAACTGCTCCGGGTTCTGGCGCTCCTTCGTCAGGACGAACGTGGAATACCTCCGGAGGCCTGTGACCTGCCGGTAGATGTGGAGCATCTCCGGCTTGAGGAAAGTGGTGCAATAGCTGGCGACGACGGGCATGCCGATAGCATCTTCGAGACGCCGAAAAATTTGTCCACTGCTTTTGAAGGGGCGCCGCCGGGCGTCGCGCAGGCCGCGGTCCTCGCCTTCGCAGGCTTGGAGCGGGTCCGGCCTTTTTGCCGGCCCCAACTGTAGCGGCGCTCTATGAGCACAGACCCCCCACCGATCGGCGGTCGCAGGCCGCCGCTACAGGCCCCTACGCGCCAGAGACCGGCAGGCGATAATCCTGGAAGCGAGCCCCGCCCCCGGGAGTTCTGCCATCCGTATAAATCCGTGGTCGAAAGCCGTCCCCCCGTTTGGACCGATTGGTTTGTTCGAGGATACTTCGAGCGGTACGTTCGAGCGGTCTCGTGCCCAAACTCCGTTTGGGCACGTGTTCTTACTCGGAACTCTGTTCCTGTCTTGAGCGCGCCGAGCGGAAACGGAGTTTCAGGAATGACGACGCTCCCAAACTGGAGTTTGGGAGCGAGGGCAATGAAAGCCGGCTATGATGATGTTCTTGGAGTCGCTCTTCAGGAATGCGGCGACCTCGGAGAGCTCGCCCTCCTCGCCCGGGTCGATGGCGAAGCTGTCGAAGGCGAAGTGAATGGGCTTGAACTGGCTCTTGTCCACGTTGAGCGGTCTCGTGCTCAAACTCCGTTTGGGCACGTGTTCTTGCTCGGAACTCTGTTCCCTGTCTTGAGCGCGCCGAGCGGAAACGGAGTTTCAGGAATGACGACGCTCCCAAACTGGAGTTTGGGAGCGAGGGCAATGAAAACTGGAGTTTGGGAGCGAGGGCAATGAAGATGCACCGCACGCCATGGAGTCCGCCCGTCCGTCCGCCCGCGTCACCGCACCACGCCGAACTCGGCGCGGCGGTTGAGCGGTCTCGTGCCCAAACTCCGTTTGGGCACGTGTTCTTGCTCGGAACTCTGTTCCGTCTTGAGCGCACCGAGCGGAAACGGAGTTTCAGGAATGACGACGCTCCCAAACTGGAGTTTGGGAGCGAGGGCAATGAATTGGAGTTTGGGAGCGAGGGCAATGAATTGGAGTTTGGGAGCGAGGGCAATGAACTGGAGTTTGGGAGCGAGGGCAATGAACTGGAGTTTGGGAGCGAGGGCAAGTCCGACGGTCTCTGGAGTTTGGGAGCGAGGGCAAAAGGGGCGCCGCCGCCGCTACAGCGAAGCCGGTTCAGGGAACGCGGTGCGGGAAGATGCACCGCACGCCATGGAGTCCGCCCGTCCGTCCGCCCGCGTCACCGCACCACGCCAAACTCGGCGCGGCGGTTCTTGGCCCACGCGTTTTCGTTGGAGCCGGGGTCGGCGGGCATCTCCGCGCCGAAGCTCACGGTCTGGATCTTTCCGCCGTCCGCCCCGTGGGAGAGGAGGTACTGGCGCACGGCCAGGGCGCGGCGTTCGCCGAGGCCGCGGTTATACTCGGGCGTGCCGCGTTCGTCGGTGAAGCCGGCTATGATGACGTTCTTGGAGTCGCTCTTCAGGAATGCGGCGACCTCGGAGAGCTCGCCCTCCTCGCCCGGGTCGATGGCGAAGCTGTCGAAGGCGAAGTGAACGGGCTTGAACTGGCTCTTGTCCACGTTGAGCGGTCTCGTGCCCAAACTCCGTTTGGGCACGTGTTCTTGCTCGGAACTCTGTTCCGTCTTGAGCGCGCCGAGCGGAAACGGAGTTTCAGGAATGACGACGCTCCCAAACTGGAGTTTGGGAGCGAGGGCAAAGGGGCTTGAACTGGCTCTTGTCCACGTTGAGCGGTCACGTGCCCAAAACTCCGTTTGGGCACGTGTTCTTGCTCGGAACTCTGTTCCGTCTTGAGCGCGCCGAGCGGAAACGGAGTTTCAGGAATGACGACGCTCCCAAACTGGAGTTTGGGAGCGAGGGCAAGTCCGACGGTCTCTGGAGTTTGGGAGCGAGGGCAAAAGGGGCGCCGCCGCCGCTACAGCGGAGCCGGTTCAGGGAACGCGGTGCGGGAAAACGCACCGCACGCCATGGAGTCCGCCCGTCCGTCCGCCCGCGTCACCGCACCACGCCAAACTCGGCGCGGCGGTTCTTGGCCCACGCGTTTTCGTTGGAGCCGGGGTCGGCGGGCATCTCCGCGCCGAAGCTCACGGTCTGGATCTTTCCGCCGTCCGCCCCGTGCGAGAGGAAGGTACTGGCGCACGGCCAGGGCGCGGCGTTCGCCGAGGCCGCGGTTATACTCGGGCGTGCCGCGTTCGTCGGTAAAGCCGGCTATGATGACGTTCTTGGAGTCGCTCTTCAGGAATGCGGCGACCTCGGAGAGCTCGCCCTCCTCGCCCGGGTCGATGGCGAAGCTGTCGAAGGCGAAGTGAATGGGCTTGAACTGGCTCTTGTCCACGTTGCCGCTCATGAAGGAGACGCCTTCCTGCCGGTCGGGGAGCGGGGTGCCGTTGACGGTGTCGCCTTCCGTGCCGACGTAGTTGCCGCCCTTTTTGTTCGCGCACGCGCCGAAGGAGAAAGCGACCGCCGTTGCGAGGAGCAGAGAGAAAAGCTTGGGGTTCATAGTGGATGATGAAAATGCCCCGGCGTCTTCAAAAACGACAGAACATTATTGAAGTTTCGCGCGGGGCGGGCGCGCGACGTTGCAGCCGGTGGGCGGCCGTGCCGGGTTGTCAACGCGCCCAGGCGGGCTCGGTTATCTTGCCCAGGCCGCCGATGAGGCGGACCTTTTTGCCGGTTTGCGCGTCCTGAAGCATGAGCGCGCCGCCTTGCGCGAAGATGAGGTGGCGCGAGTCGGCGCCCCACACGGGCCCTTCGGCATCGCCGCCGGAGGTGATGACGCGCGAACCGCCGCCCGCGAGGTCGAGCACCGCGACCTGGAACTCGCCGCCCTGGCGCACGTTGAAGGCCACCTTTTTGCCGTCGGGCGACCAGTTCGGCTCCGTGCAATACCCGTAGCTGGTGGGAATCTCGCTGCTCTCCCCGCCGCTCGACGAGACGCGGTAGAGCTGCGGCGCGCCGCGCTCCTGGGCGGAGTAGATGATCTCATCGCCATCCGGCGACCACGTGGGGCACGACTTCACGCCGGGCGTGTGCGTGAGCCGGTGCGCGCCGCCGCCGTCGGCGCTGGTGACGTAGATTTCCGTCTGCCCGTCCTTGCTGAGGGTGACAGCCAGCCGCCTCCCGTCCGGCGAAAAGACCGCGCCGGTGTTCGTCCCGGGAAATTTGATGATGCGCTGGCGCGCGCCGGAGCCGAGGTCGATCTTATAGACATCCGCGTAGCCGCTCTGGTAGCCGGTATAGACGAGCTCGCGCCCGTCCGGGCTGAGGCGCGGGCCGACGCTGATGCCGTTGTCGTGGGTGAGCTGCTGCTGGTTCGAGCCATCGGCGTCCGCGAGGTAGATTTCCTTGCGGCCGGTGGCCGTGGCGACGAAGGCGACGCGGGACGCGAGGAAACCGCGGTTGCCCGTGAGCGTCTCGATGATGTCGTCGGCAAACGCCTGCACCCGCTTTCGCGGCGACCCTTCGTAGGCGCGTGCGACGACGACCTTGCCGGAATGGTCGGTGACCCTCCCCTGCAGCCCCGCCCCGGCGTTCCCGGCGGCGATGAAGGCCGCTCCGGCGGGCGGGGCGATGGTGAAATAGCCGCTGAGGGCGAGGTCGTTCTTCAAGAGCCGCGTGGCCGCTTCGCCATCCGGCCCGGCGATGGGCTCGACGGCGAGGCTGAGCGTGTCGCTTTTCGAAATGGTGATGGTGGGCGGCTCGGCCGCGGCCGCCCCGAACGCCAGGATGCGGATAAAAAGGAGGCCGGTCGCGGCGGCCGTGAAAATGGGCTTCATCATTGGCTCTGGTTCAGTTCGAAGTTGATCTTGATCTCGTAGAAGTCGTCCCCGAGCCCCTGCGGGAGCGGGTCGATCTGCTTTACGCGTTTCGCGGCGGCCATCACGGAGTCATCCACTATGGTGTTCCCGGAGGATTTGGCGAGGCTAACGTCTGAGACGCCCCCGTCTTTTTCAATGCGGATTTTTACCAGCGCGGAGAATTTCTCACCCGAGTTGAGGACGGATGTCGGCTGTTCCCACTGGCTGTAGAAGCGGTCGTGGATCATCGCGTAATACCAGCCGAAATCCGAGTCGGTCTTGCCGCCGCCCGCTTTCCCGCCCGCTTTCCCGTTCCCGCTGCCCGTGCCGGGTTCGCCCGGCTTCCTGCCCTTGCCCGCAGTCCTGGCGGGGGTCGCGGCGTTGCCGTCGTCGCCCTCGCCGTCGTCCGGCGCTTCCGTCGGTTTCGGGTGCGGCCTGGGCGAGGCGGATTTTTTAGGGCTGGCTTTCGGAGAGCCGTGGGGCTTGGGGGACGGCTTTCGCCGGGCCTTCGGAGTTGGTTTCGGTGACGGCTTGGGGGACGGCCTCGGGGTTTCTTTGGGCGCCGGCTTCGGGGTGGGGGTCGGCGTGGGAGTGGGCGTCGGGGTCGGCGTGGGCTCGGGGGTCTCCGCGGGGGTGGGGGTCGGTGAGGCTCCGGGCAGCACGATGTCGCTCGGGGCCATGGCGCGGGCCTCCTCGGGCTTCGCGGGCGTGGGCGCAGGGGTCTCGGCGGACGCCTGTTCCTGCTCGGGGGTGGCGGCCGCGGCGGCCGCCGCCACACCACCGGCGTCGTCCATCCACATGACGTCGGTCTTCGCGGGCGTATGCGAAAATTTCTCCAGGAGGAAGATCGCGCCGATGACCACGACGTGGGCCGCGGCGACCAGAAGGAGATTTCTCCGGAAGTTCCCTTCCATCGCGCTTAGTCGGCCTCGGGATTGGTGACGACGCCGACCTTGGTGATCCCGGCCCGTTCGATGGCGCCCATGACATCGACGAGTTTCTGGACGGGAAGATCCTTGTGGGAACGGATGACGACGGCGACGCCCGCGCCCGCCCGCCCGGCGGCGCCTAGCTTCGCCTCGAGCTGGCCGAGGGAGACGAGCTCGTCGTTGAGTTTGATGACGTCGTCTTTGTTGATCGTGACGGTCTGGACGAGCGCGGGGTTCACGGCGTTTTTGGACGCCTGGCTCGATGGGATGACGAGGTCGGCGCTCTTGTCCATGAGCGGGGTGGTGATCATGAAAATGATAAGGAGGACGAACGCGAGGTCGAGGAGCGGAGTGACGTTGATCTCCGACAGCGTCGAAAAGCCCTCGCGCTTGGAATGGCGCCGCAGGCTCATCTTCGCACCAGCGCGGGCCGCACGCCGTGGTCAACGTATTTGTGCTCGAAGTCCGAAGCCAGCTCGGAGGCAAAGTTGTCCATCTCCAGGACGATGCCGCGGATGCTGGTGACCAGGAAATTGTAGCCGAACATCGCCGGGATGGCGACGAGCAGGCCGGTCACGGTCGTTATCAACGCCGCGGAGACGCCTGGGGCCATCGCCGCGAGGTTCGCCGAGCCCGCGGCGGCGATGCCGCTGAAGGTATCCATCACGCCCCACACGGTGCCGAGCAGGCCCAGGAACGGCGCGCCGCTCACCGCGGTGGCGAGCAGGATCATCTGCGACTCCAGCTTCAGCGCGCTCTCGCCCACGGCGCGTTCCATGACGGAATTGACGGCCTTCATCTGCGCCGGGAGGATTTTATGCGCATCCTCGAGCCGGGCCCGGAAGGTCTCATCCACTTCGTGCGAGCCGAGGAGGTGGAAGGTGAGCTCGCGGCAGCCGGCCTTGTAAACGCTGAAGATCGGCGCTCCCTGGAAACGCATCTGGCTCTCGTAGAGGCGCAGCGGCTGGCGGTCGGCGCGGAAGCGTTCGAGGAAGAGCCTGGACTGTTTCCTGGCGACCTGGATGACGCGGATCTTGGTGTACATGACCGACCAACTGAAGATCGACCCCAGGAAGAGCGACACCAGCACGACGCGGCCGGCGATGGTCGATTCCTGGATGGCGTAGAGGAGGCCGCCGGCGGCGAGCAGCGGAGGCGTCATCGGAAAACTCGGTGGCGCCATGCGGGAATCGGTGTTTGTTTACCGCCTGAGTGCATCAATGGGTCCTAGTAATAATGTGGTCCGCTTCAAACGCAAACACCTCTTCCCCGCGATGAGCCGGGCAGGCCTGGCGCTCGTCTTTTTGGCGATTCTCTCCGCGCCGGCGTTCGCGCGCGAGAATGAATACGACGTGCTCGCGAAGATGCTCACGCCCTTCGAAAGGCTGTTCGCGCGCGAAGCCGGAAGGACGCGGCCGGCCGCCGTCGCCGACCTCGTGCTGGACTCGATGACGCGCGCCGCAGCCGTCGCGCCCGGCTCCGCGTTCCACGCCGCCCTGCAGACGCCGGACAAGGTCTTTCTCACCGGCCCGGTGCTGGGCAAGGGCATCGCCGCGTGCCGGAACGGCAAGGATATATGGGCATACCCCGGCGCGCAGATCCCTGGCGATGCTCCACTCCATCGGCGCGCCCGCCGCGGGCGCCACGCCGGCGGCGGATGCCACGCCCTCCCCGGCCGACGGGAGCGCCGCCCCCGAAGGCCCGTTGGTGCTGGACAACATGGTGCTCCCATTTCCGCGGAAACAGCTCGTCTTCCTGCCCGCCCTTTTCCAGGTGACGGATGCGGGCGACGAGGTCGTCAACGGTGAGACGTGCCGCGTGCTGGACCTGGCGCTCATGCCTCGGATCGCCCTCATGCTGAAGGTGCAAGGGTGGTCGGCGCGCGTCTGGGTGCTGCCCGATTACAAGCCCGCGAAGATCGATCTCTCCAAGCCCGGCTGGCACATCGCCGTCCTCTTCCGGAAGCTCGACTTCGTTCCCACGCTTCCGCCCGAGACGTGGCAGCCGACGCCGGCGGAGAGCGCCGACGTGGCCCACCTGACGGCGGAGCAACTCGTCCAGCTCGCCGGCCTCGCCGGGCTGAAGATCACGCATTGAGCACGATGCGCGGCATCCAGACCGAGGTGCAGGTGATGTTTTTCGACACCGACTGCGCCGGGGTCGTCCATAACATCGCCTACCTGCGCTTTATCGAAACGGCCCGCACCCTGCTCGCCGAGAAGCTCGGCATGGAGCTGGCCGGGATGATGGAGACCGCCCAATACCCCGTGGTCGTCCGCACGGAGATCGACTACCGGCGTCCCGCGCGGTTCGGGGACAAGCTCGTCATCGATGCGTGGCTGGAGAAGGTGGAGCGCGTCCGGTTCTGGTGCGCATTCGAGGTGCGGCGTCCGGCCGATGGCGCCCTCCTCGTCGAATGCCGGCAGATGCTCGCGCTCATCCAGATGCCCGAAGGCAGGCCGCTGAGGCTGGAGGGAAAATTGAGAACCGCGGAATAGGCCCACCGAGATCGAGCAACTCGACTAAAAAACTCTTCCCAAGTCCTTGTGACGGGGCGCAGGCGCGCGGCAGCGGGCTTTCCAGACCGCGCTTAAAATCCGCGGGGGTAAGGCGGTTAAAAGCCTTGCAGGGTGTATAGGCTGGCTCGGAAGAGCCGGTTCAGCTCGGCGAAGTCGGTGCTGTGGCAGAAGAGCCGGAACTCCATCTGCTCCTTGCCGCGGTTGCAAAAGATGACGCTCGTGGTCACCGACTGCCCGAAAAAGACCGCCGACACGGTGACGCCGAAGGTGTCCTTGCCGTTGATCTTCAAGGGGCTCTTCTCCTGCGACAGGATGGTCACCTTCTGGCTCCCTTGCGGCAGCGCGGCCAGGACGCGTTTGGTGAGCTGTTTCACCCCGTCGTCGTCGAACGCGGCGATGACGGGCGGGGGCGCTTTTTCGATGGATGCTTCGGCCTGCACTTTGTTCTTGGGGATGAGGAGGAGCTTCGAGGAATCGCCCTCGTACTTCCAGTCGCCCGGCGGCGTGTAGGCGACCTCGTTCTTGCCGTCGCTGAATGTCAGGTTCGGCATCTTCATCCCTTCGGCGACGTAGAATGTGGGGCGCGGGGTGAGGTCGAGATCGGCGCGGACGGGCGCTGCGGCGGCGAGGGCGAGCGCGAGGAGAGCGAGGGAAGTCCTTATTGTATATACCATCTTTGCTTGATGTAGTTTGCCAGGGTGAGCGAGCCTTTGGGCGGGTTGGTATAGAAGTTCGTGTCGAAATACCATTGGCGCGTGGGCGGGTTATAGACATTCGCCTTGCCCCAGTTCCCCGTGGCCTGCTGGCTGTTGTAGAGCTCGACCATGGAGCCGTAGTAAGTGAACGCCGCGCCCGACCAGTTCTCCATGAACCGCGGGAAATTCTCCGCGCCGCCGCTGTAGTTGTTGGCGGCGGAAGGGACGTTGCCCGCGAGGATGGCGGTGTTGACGGTGGTGCTGGTGGCGACCCGGGTGCTGAGGTCGGTGAAAGAGTTCGCGTTCTGCCACGAGTTCGAGAGGACGTAAACGGCGTCGCCCGCGACCAGCGCGGGCTGGCGGGTGTAACCGCTCACCGTGGGGTTGGTGGGGTCGCTGGTGGAGGCGTCGGAGGCCGGCATGACGCCGCCGGACGCGCCGGTATTGTAGTCGCCCTGGACATAGACGGGGTTGTCGCTGGCGATGGTGAGGCCGCCGTTCGGCAGGGTGGCGCCGTTGGTGAGCATGACGCCGCGCTTGAGGGTGGGGTCCTGGCCGGTGGGGTCGGCGCTGGTGTCGTCCACGTAGATGATGCCGTTAAAGCTGCTGAGGGTGCCCGCCGCCTGGGCGGCCTGGATGCCGGTCGTGACCGCGCCGACGTTCAAGGAAACGAGGCGGACGGTGGCGTTCTCGCGGTTGTCCTGGATGGTGCTGCCGGTGGTGATCGCCCCGCTGATGACGTTGTAGAGTGCGAGGTCGTTCCCGGTGCTGGAAGCGGTGATGGGGTGGTACGCGCCGTTGAGGATGGTGACGTTATTGCTCGCATCCACGAGGACCTTTATCCCCGCCTGGTTGTAGTAACGCGAGCCCGCGATGGGGTCGGCCTTGCTGGTGTCCGGCGCGTAGTTCCCCGACTGGAGGATCGGCTGCTCGAGCAGCTCGTGGTAGCCGTCGGTGTCGTTCGCGTTGTCGCCCGCGGAGAGCGTGGTGGGGTCCAGGCCAAAGGGAAGTTGCGGGTTCACCTGCGCGGGCGGAAGGTCGGACGGGTAGTTCGGCGCTCCAGGCGCGACGGGGTTCGAACCGCCGGGCGCGCGGGGGTCGCCCGGTGCGAAAGCATTGTTCCAACCGAGCGAGAAGGAGGATTTCGCGTCGAAGGTGAGGGTGCTCATGGCCGTGTAAAGGCTGTCGTTGGTATGCACCCAGCCGGTCACGTTCATGGGCGGGGCGGGCTGCATCTCGAGGGTGTCGTCGTAGAAGACGGCCCAGTTCCAGGGCGAGATGATCTGCTTCTGGAAGACGCGCCGGACATTCACGCGGATGGGCTTGCCCAGCGAGGGGAGGATGACATCCGCGGTGGCGAGGTAATAGGTGCTGCTCTGCCCCGGGCTCTGGCCGATGCCGGGCGCGGGCACCACGGTGGTTCCGAGCGAGCTGGTGCTGAAGCCGTCCACGGTCGTTATCTGGGGGTCAACGGCCTGCACCCGGAAGTTGGAGAGGGTGGTGGCGGGCGAGAGCGAGGGCGCGGCGCTCGCGGTGAAGTTGGGCACGCTGGGGAAATTTGCCTGCGTGGGAAGGGCGATGGACTGGAAGCTCGCCGTCGGAAGCGATTGCCCGGCGTTCTCGCGGCAGATCTCGCGCCAGCTCGCAAAGGCGATCTCGATGGCGCCGTCGCCGATCTCCTGCGCTTGTTGCATCGTGTTGCTGCGCTGCACCTGGCGCGCGAGCGTCTGCGTGTAACTCAGCGACGCCCCGACGAAGACGACGAGCGTCGCCAGGACGACGATGACGATGACGATGGTGCTCCCGGACTCCTCTTTTTTCATGCGCTATTGGTAAGTCGTCATCTGCGCCTTGTACGGGAATCTGCGAATTGATGAACATGTTCGAGGAGAGGTAGCCGCGCGCGCTGTAGTTGGGATCCTGCGCGCTCAGTTGCACGGCGGCGACGAAGTGGTTGTTCAGCGCGGCGGGAATCATGAACGGCGTCGGGTTGGTGATGTCGGATGCGAGGACGCTGTAGTTGCCGGTGCCGAGCGTGCCGGGCGGGTAATAGCGGAGCTGGCCGTTGATGACGACGTACGCGACCCGGTTCGTGATGAAGGAGATGATGTCGTACGTGCCGCTGGAGGTGGAGATCGGCACGCCGAGGTTCGCGGCGAGCGTCACGTTCACCGTGCCCGCGCCGCTGACGGAGGTGATGTCCTGCTCGATCTGGTGCGTGGGGACGATGAAGTGCTGGAGGGCCGTCGGCGCAGCAGCCCCCGCCGGGACGATGATGGAGACGACGCTCTGGGTTGCGCCCGCGTCGGCCGCGATCCTGTAGGGCCCAAGCGCGAACACCTGGAAGGAGACGCCCGCGGCGGAGCCGGTGACGACCGGGTTGAGGTTCACGTCCACGAGCTGGGGCACGGAGACGGCCGAGTGGATGTTCTTCTGCATCTGCAGGATGGCGATGCGGGCCTGCTCGTGGGCGACGTTCATGGCCGTGTTCTTGGCGAAGAGGACGAAGCCGCTGTTGAGCACAAGGAAGATGATGCCCCCGGTGATGCCGATCGCCCCGAGGGTGACCATCATCTCGATAAGGGTGAAGGCGCGTTTTCTCATGCTCATGCGGCTCATCGGGGTTATGCGTCGGAGGCGCGCAGGGTGCTCATCGTCACGGTGTAGTTCCGGTTTCGGAACTGGTAGGTGACGGTCACCGTGGCCTGGTAGGTGTTGAGGTCGTTGCCGTTGATCTGCAGCCCGGGGTCGGTGATCGTCGTGGTCATGGTGCCGCTCACCACCACGTTGCCGGTGGCCGGGTCGGTATAGATCGGGATGGTCTGGCTCTGGGTGCCGAGGGCGAGCTCGCCGCCGGCGGGGTATTCATCCAGTTGGGGGTCGAACGGGGTGTCGGAAAGGATGAGGTCGATCTGGCTCTGCGCGGCGGTCATCGCCCCGGTGTAGAGGCGCGAGACGGAGGCGTTCGAGTTGATGATGACCAGCGCCCAGATGGCCGAGGAGGCCATGAGGCCGATCATCGCCAGGGCGATGAGGACTTCGGTGAGCGTGAAGGCGGCGCTGCGGCGCGAGGCCCGGCAGGACGCAGCTTCAGATGGATTGGCGCGCATAAACGAATATGCAACGAGCACATTCCATGCCCCTGGGGATACCCCCGACCCCGTTCCCGAGGCGTTTTTAGCCGCGCGCCCCGTCCGGGGAAGTGCCGAAATAGCGGTCGCCCGCGTCGCCCAGCCCGGGGACGATGTAGGCGCGCTCGTCGAGCCGCTCGTCGATGGCCGCGGTGAAGATGGGGAGGCCGGGGTGGGCCTTGGAGAGCTGGGCCAGGCCTTCGGGGCAGCTAACCAGGCAGACAAACCGGATGCGGGTAGCGCCCCTGGCCTTCACCTGGTCGATGGCGGCGGTCGCGCTCCAGCCGGTGGCGAGCATGGGATCGAGGACGATCACGTCCGCGGCAGGGAGGCTGGCCGGGAGATTGATGTAATAATTCTGCGGCCGGTGCGTGACCTCGTCCCGGAACAGGCCGATGTGGCCCACGCTGGCCTCGGGCAGCACCTTGCACATGCCGTCAACCATGCCGAGCCCGGCGCGCAGGATAGGCGCCAGGATGACGGGCCGCGCCAGGGCCGCCCCGGTGAACGGCGCAAGCGGAGTCTGCACGGTGGCGGGGAGGGTCTCCAGCGTCCGGGTCGCCTCGAACGCGAGCAGCGCCGAGAGTTCCGCGACCCCGCGCCGGAATTCCTCCGGGGGAACGGCCTCGTCCCGGATGCGCGTGAGCTTGGCGCGGACGAGGGGATGATCGACAAGGAAGACGTTTTCGGGCACAGGCGCGGACACCTGCGGCAGCCTGCCCGAAGCGGAGGGAATTGTCCCGCACGAATCGCGGGGGGGCGTGGGTCCCCGGGCGCTCAGCGCGAACTGAGCTCGAGCATCCTCCGGATGGGGAGCTCGGCCCGGGCCCGGATCGCTTCGGGGAGGAGGATCTCGGGCTGGAGGTTCAGGAGCGCGTCGTGGAGCTTTTCGAGGGTGTTCATCTTCATGTAACGGCAGTCCGCGCAGGCGCAGAGCTCAGTCGGCCCGGGTATGAACACCTTCCCGGGAATCTCGCGCCGGAGCCGGTGGAGCATGCCCGATTCGGTGACGATGATGAACTCCCTCGCGCTCGAGCCGCGGCAATAGGAGATCATCTTTTCCGTCGAGCAGACTTCATCCGCGAGCAGGCGGACGGCGAAGGTGCACTCGGGGTGCGCGACCACCGCCGCGCCCGGGTATTGGTTGCGGATGCGGCTGATGCTGTCCCGGGTAAACTCGACGTGGACGTAGCAATTGCCCTTCCAGAGCTCCATGGCGCGGCCGGTTTTTTCCATGACCCATGCGCCGAGGTTCTGGTCGGGGACGAAGAGGATGTTCCGGTCCGCCGGGGCGGCCTCGACGATCTTCATGGCGTTGCCGCTGGTGCAGATGACATCCGAGAGGGCCTTCACGCCCGCGCTGCAGTTGATGTAAGCGATGACGTAGTAATTCTTTTCCGCGCGCTCCTTCAGGTACGCCGCGAGCTTGTCCGGCGGGCAGGAGTCCGAGAGAGAGCAGCCCGCATCCAGGTCGGGCAGGACGACGGTCTTTTTCGGGTTCACGATTTTGGCGGTCTCGGCCATGAAATGCACCCCGCAGAACGCGATGACCTCGGCGTCCGTCTCCGCCGCCTTGTAGCTGAGCCCGAGCGAATCGCCCACAAAATCGGCGACGTCCTGGATTTCCTTCACCTGGTAATTGTGGGCGAGGATGACGGCGTTGCGCTCCTTCTTCAGAGCGAGGATTTCGTCAACGAGGTCGAGGCTTGGAGCGAGCACAGGATAACTATTGCACGCGGAGTCGGCAGTTCACACCCGCTTTTCGGCCGCTACCCGATCAGGCTTTGCTCGCGGTAACGCTGGAGCTCCTCGGCGCTGATGTCATCGGGAGAAGCCAATTTGTAATGTTTCTCGTTGCGAAGCTGGACGCCCGACTCGGCCATTTCGAACTCGAAAAGAGCTATGGTCTCGTCCTCCATAAATTGCGCTCCTATGGAGCGGCAGATCAAACCGTTGAACTTGAAGGCGCAGAGGGCCATGTCCTGCTCAATCTGCACGACGCTCATCTTGTCGCCCACCCTTCGCTTGAACGGGCAAAACATAGTGAGCGCCCTGACGGTCCACGCCGATGTAAATTTCGTCTGTCTCCACTTGACCGAGTTCGGGAATCATCGTTCGCAGATGATTCTGCAGCGAGTAGCATGTAATCCCCGTGAAAATGTCGATGAGGCGGTTATAGCGGAGTCTGGCGAGGAGCGCCTGTTCGTCGCTGAGTGCGTATTTCTCGATGATTCCGGGAGTCGCGGCCGGAACTTTTATTGCCGACATGTTGGAATGTGGAGCTATGGCCCATTCCCGGGTCAGCACCAGTTTATATTTTGCGCGGCCCGTCGGGCGAATGATCCAGTGCTCTCCTTTCGGAGCTACATTACTGATTGCGGCGGGGAGTGCGGCGCGGTAACGGAAAGAATAGATAGACGTCCCCCAGGTTTTTGGGGAGCGCGATGCCCAGTTCCTCGGCGAAAGCCGCCATTTCGTCGCGTTCAAAGGGAACTTCGCGGTCTCCGGGATGATAATGTGCCAGGAAGATCCTCTCGAGGATCTGCGAGTAACGATTTGGAGGCATTCTCTTAACGGGTTCCCGGCCACCGCAGAATGACAATCTCTTCCCGGAGCTGCTCTTTTGAAGCTGTCGACAAGCGCGTCCGAAACAGTTCGACAGCGACGACCTCGTAACCCAATTCCTCCGCGATGGAAGACAGAATTTGCCCCGTGCGAATCATCACGCGCAGATAAGACGCCTGATCGCCGACCACATACGCCAGTTGCGCGTTAGGTCGCAAGAGCGGGCGCAAGTCAGCCAAATGCCGGGCCATGCCCCCAAAATAAAGCTTCGTGACGCGGGCATACATGCGTTCGAAACCGCTGGTTTTTCCAAGCTCGATGCGTCGCGCTTCGATGGCGGCGGCGATACGCTGAATTTCCTTGTGCCCGGCGACCCAGGCGTCATCGGTATCCGTCTTATAAACCCCGCGGGTATTTGAGCGGAGCATGGTGCGCTTCAAGTCCTGAAGCTGCTTCTTCGAGGAGATGAATCCCAATAAGACGGATTCAAGTCGGGTCGTTCGGGTGTAATCTTTCTCGTTGGGGTACGGCGGCGAGGTAATGACGGCATCGATCGATTCCGGTTCGATGACATCTGAGAGACTGCGCGAATCCGCATGATGGATTACGGATGGCACATGGGCATATCTCCGAAGCGTCCGGATATCTCCCGCTATCTGAAGCACGCCATCGAGCCAGGTAGATACGACAGCGGCATCGGCTTTCGGCGGACTCACTCCCACCTCGGGTCCGAAATGCAGGTTGCCGATGGGGCCGACGAGCGCTTTGGCGAGCGCGAGTAAGAGGTGAGGATTTTCGGCGGGATGCGCTCGAATGAGGTCAAGCAATATCAGGGTCTTGTGAAGAGGCAGCGGGCTTATGGAATTCGCCAGGAGAAGGCTCTCCCTTTCGGGAGAAAGGGTTCTGAGCTCCGGAGGATCCGGAAGCTCACGCAGCAACGTTAGCTGGGGATCATCGACAATGTTGGCCGCTCCCAGTTTAAGGAGCGCAACGTCGGCGATCAACCGGCACCGCTCTTCCATCGATTCGGCATCGACACTCCAGTTGATCTTAGTAGCCCCGGCGAAGTGCGCCATGGGATGAGCCTCCACGCCGACGCTGGGAATGCCCTGCTTCTTGCACTCGACGGCGGTTGTTCCGGTCCCGCAGAACGGGTCGAGGACCCGGTGGCGCGATGTCAATTCGAAGCGCCCGATGTATTCGCGGACGAGATGAGGGGGAAAAGAAAGAACGAACCGGTACCAGTCATGCGCAGGCCGGTCCTGTCCAATGAGCCGATTCACCTCCGGAGAGACCCTGGCTTGAGGGGATGAATCAGTCGTTTGGAAAAGCTCCCGCACGTTCATCACATACATCCGGCGCCATGAGAAGTGAACGGAAAAGCATTCGCAGCCTCTTCTCAGGGTTCCCGAATTGCCGCCCCCGGCTTCCTCGTGTCCTTGAAGGCGTGGAGGACGAAGAGGCCTGCTGCGATGCAGATGCAGCTATCCGCGACGTTGAAGGCGGGCCAGGGGGGAATGGGGAGGGCGCCGAAGCGGACGAGGAGAAAATCGATGACGTGGCCGTGCGCGATGCGGTCGGTGAGGTTGCCGAGGATGCCCGCAAGCAGGAGGGCGAGGGCGGTGCGCCCCAGGCGGTCCGCGAAATGGCCGCGCGCGAATGCGGCGAAGAGGGCTCCCAGCGTGAGGAAGGAGATGAGGATGAAGACGCGGTTGCTGTTCGCGGTCGTGAACATGCTGAAGGCCGCGCCGGTGTTGATATAATAGACGAGGTCGAAGAGATTCGGGATGACGGTGCGGGAATCGTCCAGGTCCAGGTGCTGGGTGATGAGCCACTTCGTCCCTTGATCCAGGAGGTAAAGGGGGAGCGTGAGCAGGAGCCAGAGTTTCATCCCGGCACGGGCAGCGCGGTGACGGCCGCGGCGCAGCGGTCGCACAGCGCGGGATGCCGGGGGTCGAAGCCGACGGTGGACCGGTGGCGCCAGCAGCGTTCGCATTTCTTGTGGCCGGTGATGCCCACGTGTATCCGCGTTTCGGCCCCGAGGGTGAAGGTGAGGTCGCTGAGGATGAGGAACTCCTCGACTTCCGCCGGGTCCTTGAGGGCTGCGAAGAGCCTGGCATCGGACACTTCGAGGGCGACGGCGGCTTCCAGCGCATTGCCGAGTTCCTTTTTCTGGCGCATCGCCTCGACCTGCTGCGCGATGAGGGCCCGCAGTTGCAGGAGATTGTCCACGCACCACGCGGCCTCGGGGTCGGCGAGGGCCGGGTCTGGCTCGGGGAAAGTCTCGACGTGGACGGACTCGGCATGGCCGGCGGACTGCCAGGTTTCCTCGGCCGTGAACGCCAGGATGGGGGCGAGCAGGCGCGCGAGGGAATCGAGGATGCGGGCCATGGCGGTCTGCGTCGCGCGGCGGCGGGGGGAATCCGCGGCATCGCAGTACAGGCGATCCTTGGTGATGTCCACGTAGAGGCTGCTCAAGTCCACGGCGCAGAACTGGTTCAGGGCGTGATAGACTTTGTGGAATTCGTATTGCTCGTAGCCTTCGCGGCAGGTGGCGGTGACTTCCTGGAGCCGGTGGAGGATCCAGCGATCCACCAGTGTCAGGGACTCCAGGGGGACGGCGTCGGCGGCCGTGAAGTCATAGAGGTTCCCGAGCAGGATGCGCAGGGTGTTGCGGATGCGCCGGTAGGTATCCGCCAGGCGCGTGAACATCTCTTCGGAGAACGGGACGTTGTCGGTGAAATTGACGCTGCTGACCCATAGCCGGACGATGTCCGCCCCGTGTTTGCCCACGAAATGCCCGGCGTCCATCGGCTTCTGGTAGGTGCCGGACTTCGAGATTTTCCTGCCGTCCACGTCAACGACGAAGCCGTGCGTGATGCACGCCTTGTACGGAGCCCGGCCGTGCAGGGCGACGGAGGTGGTGAGGGAGGAATTGAACCAGCCGCGGTGCTGGTCGGTCGCCTCGAGGTAGAGATCGGCGGGCTCGCGCAGCGCGGGGTTCCTGGCCAGGACGGCGCTATGGCTCACGCCGGAGTCCAGCCAGACGTTGAGCGTGTCGCCCCGGTGGGTGACGCCTTCGGGCAGGCCCAGGGCCTGGGCCAGCGCGGCGTCGTCCAGCTCGAACCAGACGTTCGTGCCGCGCGTCTCGACGAGGTCGGCGAGCTTGCGAATCCAGGCCGGGTCGAAGATCGCCTTTCCCTCCGGGGAGTAGAAGACCGGCAGCGGCACGCCCCAACTGCGCTGGCGCGAGATGACCCAGTCCGGCCGCGACTCGATGGTCGAGTAAATCCTGTTCCGACCCCAATGGGGGAACCATTTCACGGCGTCGATGGCTTGGAGGGCGGCGGGCCGCAGGCGGTCGATATTGATGAAGAACTGGGGCACGGCGCGGAAGACCACGGGTGTCTTCGAGCGCCAGCAGTAGGGGTACGAGTGCGCGTAAACCTGTTCGCCCAGCAGCGCGCCCTTTGCGCGGAGGAGCTCGACGACGGCCGCGTTCGCCTCAAACACGTATCTCCCCGTGAGCGCGGGGACGCCCGCTTCCTCGGTGAAACAGCCGTGGTCGTCCACCGGCGAGAGGATCGGCAGGCCGTGTTCCACGCCCGCCGCGTAATCGTCCGCGCCGTGTCCGGGCGCGATGTGAACCGCGCCGGCGCCGGTGTCGAGCGTGACGAAGTCCGCGAGGAGGATGCGCGGTTTCCGGTCGAGGAAAGGGTGGGCCAGTTCGGCGGCGTCGAGGTCGCGGCCCTGGAGGGTCGCGAGGGGGGGTCGGCAGTCGGCTCCCAGCCCGTGGCCGCCTGGAACGCGGGGAGGAGCGCCTCGGCGAGCACGAGGGTCTCGACTGCGCCCGTCTGTGGATGACGAAATGCCCTGGCGACATACGTGTGCTTGGGGTGCAAGGCGACCGCGACGTTGGCGGGGAGCGTCCACGGGGTCGTCGTCCAGATCACCACGCTCGCTTTCCCGGCGAGGCTGCCCGAGAGGATGGGAAATTTGACGTAAACCGCGGGGTCGCTCCGTTCCTGGTATTCCACTTCGGCCTCGGCGAGGGCGGTCTGCGCGCCGGTGCTCCAGAAGACGGGTTTCTTGCTCTGGTAAACGAGGTCGAGTTCCACGAACCGCGCGAAGCAGCGGAGCTCCCCGGCCTCGTACGCGGGGTCGAGTGTGAGGTACGGGCGGGCCCAGTCGCCGAGGACTCCGAGGCGCTTGAACTGGGCGCGCTGGATGTCGATATATTTGCGCGCGTACGCCTCCGACTTCCGGCGCACTTCGAGCGGGGAAAGGCCCGCGGCTTCCTTCACCACGCGATATTCGATCGGGAGGCCGTGGCAATCCCACCCCGGAACGAACGGCGCGCGGAACCCGGCCATGGTGCGCGATTTCACGACGATGTCCTTGAGGATTTTGTTGAGGGCGGTGCCCATGTGGACATCGCCGTTCGCAAAGGGCGGTCCGTCGTGCAGCACGAAGAGGGGCGCATCGCGGCGCGCGGCCTGGATCTTCCCGTAGAGGTCTTCGCCCTCCCAGCGTTTCAGCAACTCGGGCTCCCTCTCCACGAGGTTCGCCTTCATGGGGAACGTGGTGCGCGGGAGGTTCAGGGTGTCTTTGTAATTCATTGCGTGGGCGCGCGGCCCCGGCGGGGCTTGGCAATCTGAAGCCGCTGCGAAGGCAAAACAAGGTAATTCAAAGAGGCGCGATCCCGGCGCGCGGGCAGACCCATTCAGGGGTCGAAGCAGGCGACGACCGGGGCGTGGTCGCTCGTGCCGACCGCGGTTTCGACCCGGCAGGAGGCGGCCTTGTCGGCGAGGGCCTGGCTGGCGTAGATGTAATCCAGCCGCCAGCCGATGTTCTTTTTGCGCATGTCCCTCCAGGGCGCCCACCATGTGTAGAGGCCGTCATCCGCGGGGGCCATGGCGCGGCCGAGATCGACCAGGCCGTGGGAGAGGATTTTGTCGAGGAGCGCGCGCTCGATAGGGAGCTGGCCGATGACTTCGCGCCGCTCGCTGGGGTGAACATCCATCGGAGTATGCGCGACGTTGAAGTCTCCGCAGAGGACGAGCGCATCCGCCGCCCCCGCGTATTCCTTGGCGTAGTTTTCCATCGCCTCGAGGAAGCGCAGTTTCGCGTAGAAGTCCTTGCCCCCGTTCGGCGCGTAGATGGAGGCGACGACGACGCCGTTTACCGGCGCGAGGACGATCCGGTTCTCCATGTCGAAGGGCGGGTGCATGAACGGGGGCCGCTCGGGCGAGCAGTCTTTGCGCACCAGGAGGGCCACGCCGGAGTAGCCCTTGAAGCCGTGCCAGTAACACCAGTAGCCTTCCAGCTGGAAAAGCGGCTCGGGCACCTGCTCGGGCGACGCCTTGGTCTCCTGCAGGCAGACCACGTCGGGCGCGTCCCGGGCGATCCAGGCGCGCACCTGCTCCTGCCGGGCGCGGATGCCGTTGACGTTCCAGGTGGCGATCTTCACAGGGCTTGAACGCTCAGGAATTTACGGGGTTTCCCTTCATCCACGCAATCAGTTCGGCGAAAATCTGCCGGCGGTCCCGGAGGACGACGGCCATCGCGAAGAGAAGCAGGGCCCATTTCCCGCGGACTTTCCCCCGCCCGGGCCGGCCGGGGCTCCCCGCCGTCGCGGGGAACGGCTCCTCTTCGCCCAGCGCTTCCCAGATGCTCCGCGCCCTCGGGAAGAACTCCTGCGGCAGCGGATGCGTGGCGACGGTGAAATAAACCTGGGCCCTGGCGGAGACGGGGAAGGCCGCGAGGCGGGGGAGAACGTCCGGCGGGATCTCCGGGGGAACGATCCTCCGCATGCACTCCAGGCCGCGCAGTATCGGCAGGGTGATCTCATGGCGCCGGGCCTGTTCCAGGAACCGCTCCCAGTCGAACGCGGCGCCGTTCCGCGCCAGGATGAACCAGGCGTCGGCGATCCAGCGGAAGGGCGCGGCGTCGCACCAGCGCACGCCATGGCTTACCGCGTGCAGCAACTGGTCTTCCGGGGCCAGCATCAGCGTGGGGATTTCCTTCAAGGACCACGGCTGGGCGTTGGCCCAGAATTCATCGTCCGCATGGGCGGAACAGTCGGCGTGCAGCACGTGGCAATGCAGGTCCACGCTGAAGCCATCCTGCCGCCGGAAGCCGAAGGAGGGCATCCTGTCAACCTGGAAGGCAGCCAGGGAATGGCCATCGGTCTCCGTCCAGCCCTCGCGGAGGAGGCGGTTTCCCAGCGCGAGGAAATCGGCGCTGGGGACGAGCACGTCCAGGTCCGCCATCGGCCGGCAGCCGATGTCCGGGTAGTAGAGGTTCGCCAGCACGGCTCCTTTCAACACCACGGCCTTGATGTCCCGGAGACCGTCCAGGAAACCAGCGGCCAGGTCAAAGATCCGCTGGTTCGAACACCAATAGTGGAGATGGACGCTCTTGGCCTGCGCGAGAACGGGGTCGTTCTCGAGGCCCTTGTTTTTGAGATTCGCGTAGGCGAGCGGGATCAACATCCAGGAGCTGATGTCGAGCGCCCCGGTCTGCCCGATCGCCTGCCAGCGCTCCCATGCGTCGCGCGCGGCCGGTGCGGGGAGCAGCGCGGCCTGGCCGTGGGAACGATGAGCCGGTTCGTGCCCGGGGCCACGTGCCTCACCCAAGCACTTGCCGTGCAAGTCCTCCTCCGCAGGAACGGGCAGACCAGCTCGCTTCGGTTCGGAGTCGCTCCGCCCGACAAAGGCGGGCTGCGGGCTCATGCATGGGTGGAGAGCCAAGGGCGCGTAGTCATCGGCGGCGGGGGCCTTGCGGCGTTTACACCTTTGGCCGCGGCGGATGCCGTGCCTGAGGCTCTTCGCTAAGGGCCGGATGCGGAGGAGAGGCTCGCGCCAAGGACGCGAAGGACGCCAAGGGGGGAGAGGGTTTGCGAGGATGAGGCCTGGCCAGGAGGGATAGCTACAGGGGGGCGTACGAGCTGCGGGTGCCGCAAGCGGGTCAGGCGGGTGGGAAATGTCAGGGGCTGGCGGTTGGGCCCGCGGCGCCGCTGGTCGCCGGGGGCAGGTCTTTCTCGATGCGCGCGGCGATGTCGCGGGCCATGAGCTCGTAGCCCTGCTTGTTGAAATGGACATTGGCCTTGCTCTGGATCTGCGCGAGGGAAGGCAGGACGAGCGCGTGCAGATCCTCGATCTCCACGCCGTTTTCCTGCATGACCTTGACCGCGACTTCGTTGTAGGCGAGCTCCGCGTTTTTCACACGGCCCCTGCTTCCGGCTGGGACCGGCGTGGTGGTGGCGAAGATCAGTTTCGCGCCGGTCTTCTTCAACCGGGCCACGATCTGGCGCAGGTTGGCCTCGTAAACCTCCAGCGACGACACCTGGGTGCCTTTGTCTGGCGATACGTAGTGGCCCTTCGCGTCCAGATACTTCAAATCGTGAAGGCCGAAGTTGAACAGGATGACGTCCCACCGGCCATTGCCGATGGCCAGCCACTGGTCGAGATATTGCAGCCCGCGCTCGGTGGGCCCGCCGTTTTCGGCGCCATGCACGACATTGGCCCTTCCCTTTAAAAGGTTGCGCACCGGCTTGAGATAACCGCCGGAAATCGAGTCGCCAATCAACTCCACTCGCGGGAGACCCGGCACATCCGGCACGTTGTCCTTTCCAGGCAATTCCGGCGCGCCCTGTGGAGGAGGCTCCAGCGTGGCTCCCTGCGCCCCAACGCGGGCGGACGCGACGAGCGTGACTATGAGGAATACGAGATAGCGGATCTTCATGGGAGATTTCGGGGCTTTCCGTGTGATCTTGAAGGTTGACGGGACGGATTAGCCCTCGGCGAGAGAGGCTCGCGCCAAGGACGCCAAGGGGGAAAGGCGGGTTACAAGGTGAAGGGTTCGCCGAGCGGGGGGATTTACTGTAGCGACGATCTGTGACCGCCGGGGATCGAAGAGGCCTTCGGTTCGGCCGCCGGATTCTGGGCCTTCGGTTCGGCGGTCACCTGCGCGATGGCATGAACCGCTGGAAAAGGCGCTGTTACGCTGCTTCGGCCATCTTGTGGCCGAGGAACTTCAGCGTGAGCATCAACTGCTCCACCTTCAGCGGCTTTTTCAAGACTGTCACCGGGCCGAACTTCAGGATGTTGTCGAGCATCTGGCTGTCCGGATATCCGGTGATGATCACCACCGGCAGCGTCGGGTCGATCTGCTTGATGTGCTTGTAAATCTCGTCGCCCGTGATATCCGGCAACACGAGATCGAGGAAACAGAGATGAAATTTCTGCTTGTTCAGCGCGGCCAGCGCTTCTTTGCCGTTGCTGACGATGAGCCGGCTGAAGCCCTGCTTTTTGAGGAACAGCTTGAACATGTCCTGAACGCCGGGGTCGTCATCGACGACGAGCACGGTGGGCTGGCCCCGCTGCTCGGCGTGGAGGACATCGCGATCCAGCGATTCCTTCTTGATCCGCCATCTTCCTCCGATCTGAACGGCGGGTAATTGCCCTCGCTGAACCAGGTAGTAAACCGTGGGCAGGGGGATTCGGAGATATTCCGCAGTCTCCTTAACAGTTAGTAAGTTATGCATAAAAATCGCAACGGCGCGTGTCCGATTCTCAATTTATACCAAATTTTTCTCATTTGGCGATCATAAAAGCAAAATTTTTCATAGTTGTCACCTTGGCGCTGTGGGTTGACCCTGAAATCCTCATTTCCCCCTCGACTCCCGCATACGAGACGCTGGACAATCCCTTTCACCCGGTCTATTACTTCCCTCCTTTCCCACGGGCCAGGCCAAAGTTTATGAGTTTTCTATTCCTCAAAGAGTTCCTCAAAAAGCCAATGCAGGTCGCTTCCATCGTGCCCAGTTCCGGCGCGCTGGTTCGCCGCGTCGCCAGCAAATTCGACTTCTCGGTGCCGCGCACGATCGCCGAGTTCGGCCCTGGCGAAGGCTGCCACAGCCGCGAGATCGCCAAGCGGATGCACCCGAACTCCAAGCTGCTCCTCTTCGAGCTGGACGCCCAGTTCGCCGGCCACCTGAAGCGGCAGTTCGCGCGCGACTCGCGGGTGGAGATCATCAATGCCGACGCGCAGAGCCTGCCCGTCGAGCTCTCCAAGCGGAACATCCCCCATTGCGATTACATCCTTTCGGGCATTCCCTTCAGCATCCTTGAGATCAGCAAGAAACGCGGCCTCCTCAAGAAAACCTTCGAGTCGCTCGCGCCGCACTCCACCTCGGCCTTCGTCATCTACCAGGTCACCAATGAGCTCCGGCGGCACGCCACGCTCTTCCCGCGCGCGGAATCCGAATATTGCCTGCAGAATCTTCCGCCGATGTTCATCACCGTCTTTTACAAGCAGGGCTTGAATGGGAACGGCCACGGCAATGGCAACGGGAACGGGCACAAGATGTCGCACGCCGCCGAAGGCGCCGCGGAACGTTTCTGACGGCCTGGGCAAAACGACCGCCCCCAAAAACCGCCCCCCGAAAGCCGGCCCCGTGTCCAGCCGCATAGAGAAAGATTCGATGGGGACCATGGAGGTTCCCGCGGGAGCTCTCTACGGCGCGAGCACACAGCGCGCGGTCCTGAATTTCCCCATCAGCGGCTACCGGTTCGGCCGCGATTTCATCCGCGCCCTCGGGTTGCTGAAATGGGCCGCCGCGCAGGCGAACCTTGAGCTCGGGAAGCTGGACGCCAGGCGGGCCGGCCTCATCGCGCAGGCCGCGGAGGAGGTCATCGACGGCACGCTCGACGCGCATTTCCCCGTGGACATCTTCCAGACCGGCTCGGGCACGAGCACGAACATGAACGCGAACGAGGTCATCGCGAACCGTTGTTCGCAGCTCGCTGGCACGGCGGTCGGCTCGAAGGATCCCGTCCACCCGAACGACCACGTCAACCACGGCCAGTCCAGCAACGACGTCATCCCCAGCGCCATCCACATCGCCGCGGCCGAGTCGATCCGGCGCCGGTTGCTTCCCGCCCTCGAGGCCCTCGAAACCGCGCTGAAAGAGAAAGCCGCGGAGTTTTGGGACGTCATCAAGATCGGCCGCACCCATCTCATGGATGCCACGCCCATCCGGCTCGGCCAGGAATTCGGCGGCTACGCGAGACAGATCGAACTCGCCGTCGCGCGCGCTTCCGCCGCGGCCGCCGGCATCGAGGAACTCGCGCTCGGAGGAACCGCCGTCGGCACCGGCCTCAACTGCCACCCGGATTTTCCCGGGAAAGTCATGCGCCACCTCTTTGACCGCACCGGCATCGCTTTCCGCGAAGCGGAGAACCATTTTGAAGCCCAGGCCGCGAAGGACGGGCTCGTCCAGGCCAGCGGCAGCCTCAAGACCATCGCCGTCAGCCTCTTCAAGATAGCCAACGACCTCCGCTGGCTCGGGAGCGGGCCGCGGTGCGGCATCGGCGAGATCCGCCTGCCCGAGACGCAGCCCGGCAGCTCCATCATGCCCGGGAAAGTAAACCCCGTCATGGCCGAGGCCATGATGCAGGTGTGCGCCCAGGTCATCGGCAACGACGCCACCGTCACCTGGGCGGGCGCAAACGGCAACCTCGACCTCAACGTCATGATGCCCGTGCTCGCCCACAACATCCTGGAGAGCATCCGCCTGCTGGCGAACGCCGTCGATGTCCTGCGCGAGAAATGCGTCCAGGGCATCGCCGCGAACAAGGAGCGCTGCAACGAACTCGTCGAATACAGCATGGCCATGGTCACCAGCCTCGCCCCGATCATCGGCTACGACCGCGCGGCCCAGATCGCCAAGGAAAGCGCGAAAACCGGCAAAACCGTGCGCGAGATTTGCACCGAGCAACACATCCTCCCCGAGGCGGAACTGAACGCCGCCCTCGACCCCGTGGAGATGACCAAACCCGGCGGCGAAGGCGCAGCCGGCGGGTAGCCGCCCCGCCGCGTCCCTCCTCCCTCGGCGCGTTTGAGGCGGCGCTCCGCTTGATCCATTACCGCGCCTCCGTTATTTTAAGAGGCATCATGACCGTCGAGAAGATTCGCTCCTTGTTGCGCTCGAATCCGTTTAAAGGGTTTGTCGTTCACACCCCGGAGGGACGCGCCTTCGAGGTGCCACACCAGGACTTCGCGATGCTCTCCGGCACCGGCCGCCTTTTGCACGTCGCCCGTCCGGATAGCGACGACGAGGATATCATCGACGTGGCGCTGATCACTCGTGTCACGACGAAGGCCGCTCGAACGTGACGGATTGACCGTATCCCCCCAAGGGCGCAACGCCGTCCCGCTACTGCGCGGCCTGGATGGCTGCGAGGCACGCCTCCAGTCCTCCCTCGATGAGCCGCCCGCCAGAGCCTTCGAGGGAGAACTCCAGCATCAGGTTCAGCGTGTTGCCGAAGTCTTCGTTGACGAGGTAGCCCTCGGCGTCGATGGGGTGGCCGGAGGCGTGCGGGGTGGCCGCGATGCGCGACAGGACGATGACCGGCAGCGGCTCGACACGGCCGCAGTAGCCCCAGACCTGTTTCCCGCGCGCATGGGCGTAGCCGATCTCCCACGCGGTGCCGTCGTCCACGCACGCGCCGCGGAACGGGTTGCAGTTTGCGGCGACGATGTCGCACCGCTCCAGCATCGCGACGTTCCCGGCGAAGATGGCGCGCGCGAGGCCCGTACCGGTCTCCGCGCAAGCGGCGTTATCCAGAGGGGAGAGCGGCTCGAAGCCGTGCCGGCGGCAAAGCTCCTTGTTCCGCTCGAAACGCGCTGCGGCGTCCGGCAGGAACACTTCCGGGCCGGCGAGGTAAATCTTTTTCATCCCGCCAGGAGTCGTCCGCAAGCCGGCTACAGCAGCTCCGCCACGAGCGCCTTTTCTTCCTTCAACTCGGCGATGCTCTTGTCGATGCAGGACTGCGCGAAGGCGTTGATGCCGAGCCCCTGGACGATCTCGCGCCGTGTGCCGTCGGTGCGGACGGGAAAGCCGGAGATGAGGCCGCTCTCAATCCCGTAGGAACCGTCCGAGCAGACCGCGACGCTGTTCCAGTCGCCGGACGCGGTGGGCGTGGTGAGCGAGCGGACGGTATCCACCACGGCGTTCGCGGCGGAGGCGGCGGAGGAGAGGCCGCGCGCCTTGATGATGGCGGCGCCGCGCTGTTGCACCAGCGGGATGAACGTGTCGCGCAGCCACGGCTCGTCGCCGATGCGCTCGGCGGCGTTCTGGCCGGCGATCTTCGCGTTATAGTAATCAGGGAACTGCGTGCTCGAATGGTTGCCCCAGATCGCGAGGTTCGTGACCGCCGCGACCTCGACGCCGGCCCGGAGGGCGAGCTGCGACTTGGCGCGGTTCTCGTCGAGCCGGGTCATGGCGAACCAGCGCTCGCCGGGGATGTCCCGGGCGTTGCTCATGGCGATGAGGCAATTCGTGTTGCACGGGTTGCCGACGACCAGGACGCGGATGTCCGGCGCGGCGTTTTTCTGAATGGCGCTCCCCTGGCCGGTGAAAATCTTGCCGTTGATGTTAAGGAGATCCTTGCGTTCCATGCCGGCTTTGCGCGGCACGCTGCCGACCAGGAGCGCCCAGTTCACGCCGCGAAAACCCTCGGCCAGGTCCGCAGTGGCGACGACGCCGGTGAGGAGCGGGAACGCGCAGTCGGACAGCTCCATGACGACGCCCTGGAGCGACTCGAGCGCCTGGGGGATTTCGATGAGGTGGAGTTCGACCGGCTGTTCGGGGCCGAACATGGCCCCGGAAGCGATGCGGAAAAGAAGGGAGTAGCCGATCTGGCCGTTCGCGCCGGTGACGGCGACTTTGAGGGGCGTTTTCATTGTTCGGGCAATTTGACCAGCAACGGGCAGCGGGGTCAATCCCCGGGGGTGGGAGCGGCGGGCGGAGGTTCGCGCGAAGGACGGCTGTGTTTGCCGGTGAGTCGAGACCGGATGGTAGCTTGCCGCGGGCCCGCTTTAGTTTGCCCGCGGTTCGCCGGCGGGAGCCTCGCGGTGCGTTCGCGGCTCGACATTCTCCGTGGAGACTGTATCTGAAACGGACATGAAAATACTTGTCGCCTATTCCGGCGGGCTCGATACGTCCGTGCTCCTGAGCTGGCTGAAGGAAACGTACGGCGCGGAGGTCATCGCGTTCTGCGCCGACGTGGGGCAGGAGGAGGAACTCGACGGGCTCGAAGAGAAGGCGCTGCGCACCGGCGCGTCGAAGTGTTACATCGAGGATCTGCGGGAGGAATTCGCGCGCGATTTCATCTTCCCGATGTTCCAGGCCGGGGCCCTCTACGAGGGGCAGTATTTTCTCGGCACGAGCATCGCGCGGCCCCTCATCGCGAAGCGGATGGTCGAGATCGCCCGCGAAGAAAAAGCCGATGCCGTGGCGCACGGGGCCACGGGCAAGGGGAACGACCAGGTCCGGTTCGAACTGACGGCGGCGGCGCTCGCGCCCGAGTTGGAGGTGATCGCCCCCTGGCGGCAGGAGCGTTTTCGCACCCAGTTCCCTGGCCGCGCCGAGATGATCGCGTTCGCGGAGAAGAGCGGCATCCCCGTCACCGCCTCGGTGAAGAAGCCGTATTCGATGGATCGCAATCTTCTCCACATCAGCTTCGAGAGCGGCATCCTCGAAGACCCGTGGTTCGACGCCTCGGGCGAGAAGACGCGCGACATGTATCTCCTGAGCGTCGCGCCCGAGCAGGCGCCGGACAAGGCGGAGCACGTGGAGCTCCTGTTCGAAAAGGGCCTCTGCACGGGGATCGGTTACAACGACCTGGAGCACCTGTTGAAGGAGCTGCGGTTCGAGGGCGAGCCGGCGTATGGCGAGGACGGCCATGCGCTCTTGAGCCCGCTCTGGATCATGAAAACGTTGAACAAGCTCGGGGGCCGGCACGGCATCGGGCGGGTGGACCTCGTGGAGAACCGTTTCGTCGGGATGAAGAGCCGCGGCGTTTACGAGACGCCCGGCGGTGCGATCCTGCATTTCGGCCATCGGCAGATCGAGTCGCTCACCATGGACCGCGAGGTCATGCACCTGCGGGACTCGCTCATCCCGCAATACTCGACCCTCGTGTATAACGGCTTCTGGTTCGCCCCGGAGCGCGAAGCCCTGCAGGCGTTTGTGACCGAGACGCAGAAGAACGTCACCGGCGTCGTCCGGCTGAAACTCTACAAGGGGAACATCATCACCGCGGGCCGCAAGAGCCCGGTGAGCCTCTATAACCCGCACATCGCCACGATGGAGGCCGACCCGACCCAGGCTTACAACCAGTCCGACGCCACGGGTTTCATAAACCTGAACGCCCTCCGGCTGAAGGTCGCCGCGCGCGTGGCGGCGGCCCACCCCGATATTTAAGGCGGCTGTCACGGCCCCCTCCGCTTCAAAAGGTTGGGAAACGGGGCGGTTCTGCCTTATATAATACGCCCCTATGGATTCCCCGACCACGCACCCCTCACCCCCCGCAAGCCAGGCCCAAAACGGCGCCGCGAACCGCGCGTTCTCGTCCATCGTCGTGGATGGCGCGGAGCGCGCCCCGAGCCGGGCGATGCTCCACGCGCTCGGGTTCAAGCGCGAGGACTTCCAGCGCTCCCAGGTCGGCATCGCTTCGACCTGGAGCATGGTGACGCCTTGCAACATGCACATCGACCGCCTGGCCCGGGAGGCCGCGGCGGGCGTGGATGCCGCCGGCGGCAAGTCGGTCATCTTCAACACCATCACGATTTCAGACGGCATCTCGATGGGGACGGAGGGGATGAAGTATTCGCTGGTGTCCCGCGAGGTCATCGCGGACTCGATCGAGACCGTGGTGGGGTGCGAGGGGTTTGACGGGTTCGTGGCGCTCGGCGGTTGCGACAAGAACATGCCCGGGTGCCTCATCGCCATGGCCCGGCTGAACCGCCCCTCGGTGTTCGTTTACGGCGGCACGATCCTGCCCGGGTGCCTATTCGAGGGCGGCTGCCTGGACATCGTCTCGGTATTCGAGGCGGTGGGCGCGCACGCGAACGGCGGCATCGCGGACGCGGAGCTGGCGGAGATCGAGGAACAGGCCATTCCCGGCGCGGGCTCGTGCGGGGGGATGTACACCGCGAATACGATGGCCTGCGCCATCGAGGCGCTCGGGATGAGCCTGCCGAACAGCTCGGCGCAGGCGGCGCTCTCGCCGGCGAAGATGGAAGACTGCCGCAAGGCCGGCGCGGCGGTGATGCACCTGCTCCAGAAAGACATCCGGCCCCTGGACATCATGACGCGCGAGGCGTTTGAAAATGCCATCACCGTGGTCATCGCGCTCGGCGGCTCGACGAACGCCGTCCTCCATCTCCTCGCGATGGCCCATTCGGCCCGGGTGCCGCTGAAGCTCGACGATTTCACGGAGATCGGGAAGCGCGTGCCGGTGCTGGCGGACCTGAAGCCGAGCGGAAAATATCTCATGTCGGAGCTGGTGGAGATCGGCGGCATCCTGCCGTTGATGCGGATGCTGCTGGAGAAGGGGCTCCTCCACGGCGATTGCATGACGGTCACGGGCCGGACGGTGCGGGAGAACCTGGAAGCGGTGAAGCCCTATCCCGCGGGGCAGTCCATCATCCGGGCCTGGGAAGACCCGATCAAGGCCGAGAGCCACCTGGTCATATTATATGGCAACCTCGCCTCCACCGGGGCGGTCGCGAAGATTTCCGGCAAGGAAGGCACCGTGTTCAGCGGGCTGGCCCGGGTGTTCGAGGCGGAGGAGGAGGCGATGGAGCGAATCCTGGACGGCACCGTGGTGAAGGGGGACGTGATCGTCATCCGCTACGAAGGGCCGCGCGGCGGGCCGGGGATGCGAGAGATGCTCTCTCCGACTTCGGCGGTAATGGGCAAAGGGCTGGGCAAGGATGTCGCGTTGATCACCGACGGGCGGTTCTCGGGCGGCAGCCACGGGTTCGTGGTGGGGCACATCACGCCCGAAGCGTATTGCGGGGGGGCGCTCGCCATCGTCCGAGACGGCGACCGGATAACCATCGACGCCGGGAAGAGAACGCTGACGCTCGAACTTCGCCCCGAGGAGATAAAGGCTCGCTTCGAGGGGTGGAAGGCGCCCAGGCCGCGTTACGAGCGCGGAGTCCTCGCGAAGTACGCGGCGATGGTCGGCCCGGCCTCGCACGGCGCGGTCACGGACGGAGCCGGGGCGCTCGTTCCGCGCGAATGAAAATGTGGGGGCTCCGTTGACATCGCGGGCCCCCCTCTTTAGTTTCGCCCAAGGTGTTTAACACCCGTGACCGGCCGACTGGGCGGCCATTTGCCTTTCCTCCCTCGTGACCAATCCCGATTACGTCCTTGAAATCCTGGTCGAGACGGCGCTCATCACGCCGCGGCAGGTCGAGACCGCGCGCGGGCAGGCGGGCGACGGCGGGGACGTCATCGGCATCCTCATCAATTCGGGCATCCTGACCGAGGAGGACATCATCCGCGGCCTGGCGGCGCACGCGACGATGGACTTCGTGGACCTCGCGCAGATGGCCATCAGCGAAGAGGTCATCACCCTCATCCCCGGGGATGTGGCGCGGCGCTACCGGGTCATACCGGTGGCGATGCTGGACACGAGCCTCATGGTCGCCATCGACGACCCGCTGAACTTCGACACGTTCGACAACCTCCGGTACGTGCTGGAGCGCGACCTCGACTTCGTCTGCGCCACCCCGAGCCAGATCGACGCCTCCCTCATCAAATACTACGGCAGCGCCGACGAAGCGGCCGAGCGCCTCAGCAAACAGCTCGGCGACGACATCGAGATCGGCGAGGTCGCGGTGGACGGCGTCGAGAAGGAGACGGGCGACGCGCCGATCATCAAGATGGTTACCATGCTCCTGCTCGAGGGTTACAAGAGCCGGGCAAGCGACATCCACCTGGAGCCGCTCGAGAACCGTTTCCGCGTCCGCTTCCGCGTGGACGGCGTCCTGCACGAGATGCAGAACCCGCCGAAGAAATTGCAGTCGGCCATCATCAGCCGTCTCAAGATCATGACCGGTTCCATGAGCATCGCCGAGAAGCGCCTGCCGCAGGACGGCCGCATCCAGGTCAAGATCGGAAAAAAATCGATCGATCTGCGCGTCTCCACCATCCCGACGAATCACGGCGAGAGCGTGGTCATGCGAATCCTGGACAAATCGAGCCTCACGCTCGGCCTCCCCGAACTCGGCTTTCTGAGCGACGACCAGGAGACGTTCGAGCGGCTCATCACTTTGCCGGACGGCATCCTGCTCGTCACGGGCCCCACCGGCTCGGGCAAGACGACCACCCTCTACGCGTGCCTGAACTACATCAACAAGCCGGATCGCAAGATCATCACCGTCGAGGATCCCGTCGAGTACCAGATGAACGGGATCAACCAGGTCCAGGTGAATGCGGACATCGGCATGACCTTCCCCATGGCGCTGCGCTCCATCCTGCGCCAGGCCCCCAACGTCATCATGATCGGTGAGATTCGCGACGCCGAGACGGCGAACATCGCCATCAACGCCAGCCTCACCGGCCACCTCGTCTTCAGCACCCTCCACACCAACGACGCCCCGAGCGCCGTAGCCCGCCTCGTGGATATCGGCGCGCAGCCGTTCCTGGTCTCCAGCTCGGTGCGGGCCATCATGGCCCAGCGCCTCGTGCGCAAGCTCTGCCCGAAGTGCAAGGAACCCCACACGCTCACCGCCGCCGAGCTTCGCGCCCTGCGCATCGACGATTCGCAGCTCGGCGAGGCCAACGTCATGCGCGCCGTCGGCTGCGACCAGTGCCGCCACCTCGGGTACCGGGGCCGGATCGGCATCTTCGAAATCCTCCTCGTGGACGACGAGACCCGCTTCATGATCAACGACCGGGCGCCGACGACCCAGATTCGCAAGCGCTCGCGCGAACTCGGCATGCGCACCCTGCGCGAGGATGGCGTCCGCAAAGTCCTGTCCGGCTCGACCACCGCCGACGAGGTCATCGCCGCCACGATGGTGGACGCGGACTAGACCCGGAGCCCGAGACGCCATGGCCACCGCCCCGATGGAAGACCTTCTGCGGCTCGTGGTGGAAGAGAACGCGTCCGATCTCCACCTCTCCGTCGGCACGCCGCCGGCGCTGCGCATCCGCGGGAAGCTGACCAAGCTCAGCATGCCCGCGCTCACCAGCGAGGACACCGCCGCGCTCGCCCGGGCGATCACCGGCGAAGACCGCATGGACAAGGTCGCCGAGGAAGGGAGCGTGGACTTCGCGATCTCCTTCCAGGAGGACCGGTTCCGGGCCAGCGTGTACCGGCAGCGGGGCTCCATCGGCCTCGCGCTGCGGCTCATCCCGAAGAACCTCATGACCCTGGAGCAGATCGGCCTGCCCCCGGCCGCTCGCAAGCTGCTCGACCTCCCGCGCGGGCTCGTGCTGGTGACGGGCCCGACCGGCTCGGGCAAGACGACGACGCTCGCGAGCATGCTGAACGTCATCAACCAGGAGACGAACGGCCACATCATGACCATCGAGGACCCCATCGAGTATTTTCACGGCCACAAGCGCGGCATCGTGAACCAGCGCGAGGTGGGCGTGGACGTCCCGAGCTTCGCCGAGGGCCTCCGGCGCGCCCTGCGGCAGGATCCCGATGTCATCCTCGTGGGCGAGATGCGCGACCTGGAGACCATCGAGATCGCCATCACCGCGGCCGAGACCGGCCACCTCGTCTTCTCGACCCTCCACACCACCGGCGCCGCACGGACGGTTGACAGGATCGTCGATGCGTTCCCCGCCAGCCGGCAGGAGCAGGTGCGCATCCAGCTCGCGGGCAACCTGAGGGCGGTCATCTCCCAGCTCCTGCTGCCGCGCCGGGACGGCAAGGGCCGTGTCGCCGCGTTTGAGATGATGATCAACACGCCGGCCATCTCGACCCTCATCCGCGAGAATAAGACGTTCCGCATTGCAAGCGACATTCAAACCGGCTCAAAATATGGTATGGTATCGCTGGAAGCATTCCTGGTGGAGCTCTACCAGCGCGGCGTCATCACCTACGAAGAGGTCATGGCCAAGGCGCAGGATCCCGAGGCCGCCACCCAGCTTCTCGACCAGGGCAAACGATGAACGCGAAGCAGGTGCTCGATCTTTTTGTGGAACGGGGAACCGTTGACCCCAGCCAGGTGGACGACATCGCCCGCGAGATCACCGGCACGGGCCGCAGCGTCCTGGAAGTGCTCGTGGACTTCGGGTTCCTGACCGAGGAGCAATTCTTCCGGGCCGTGGCCGACTCGCTCGGCACCGATTACGTGGACCTCAAGGACTTCGACCCGCCCGACGACGTGCTGAAGCTCGTTCCCGCCGGCCTCGCCCGGCTCCACGGCGCCCTGCCGCTCGGGATGAGCGGGGACGCGGTGACCGTGGCGCTGGTCGATCCCCTGAACGCCACGGCGGCGGAGGATATGCGCTTCGCCATCGGCCGGAGCGTCCACGTCGTCGTCGCGCCCACGCACCAGATCGAGGAGCTGCTCCGCTCCAAATATTCCTCGGACATGGCGAACATGGACGAGATCCTCGCCGAGTTCGGCAAGGACGGCGAGGTCTCCTTCGGCGCGGGGACGGACGGCGACCTCAACGCGCAGAATGTCGAGGCCGAGGCGAACGCGACGCCGATCATCCGTTATGTGGACCTGATCATGTACCAGGCCATCCAGGATCGCGCGAGCGACATCCATTTCGAGCCGTTCGAGAACGAATTCAAGATCCGCTACCGGGTGGACGGCGCGCTCTACGAGATGGCGCCCCCGCCGCGGCACCTGGCGCTGCCGGTCATCTCGCGCGTGAAAGTCATGGCGAACATGAACATCGCCGAGCGCCGGCTGCCGCAGGACGGGCGCATCCAGAAGTCGATCGCCGGGCGGCAGGTCGATCTCCGCGTCTCGACCCTGCCCACGCAGTTCGGCGAGAGCGTCGTCCTCCGCGTGCTCGACCGCAGCACGATCAACCTCAGCATCGAGGCCCTGGGGATGCCGGATTATATCTACGGCTTCATCCTGGAGACCATCGAGAAGCCGAACGGCATCTTCATCGTCACCGGGCCCACCGGCTCCGGGAAGACGACGACCCTCTACGCGTGCCTGAACAAGATCAACACCGTCGATTCCAAGCTGCTGACCGCGGAGGACCCGGTCGAATACGACATCGAGGGCCTCATCCAGGTGCCGATCAACGAAGGCATCGGCCTCACCTTCGCCCGGGTGCTCCGCGCGTTCCTGCGCCAGGATCCGGATCGGATCATGGTCGGGGAGACGCGCGACCTGGAGACGGCGCAAATATCCATCCAGGCTTCGCTCACCGGCCACCTCGTCTTCTCGACGCTCCACACGAACGACGCGCCCGGCGCCGTCACCCGCCTCATCGACATGGGCGTGGAACCGTTCCTCATCTCCTCCTCGCTGGAAGCGGTGCTGGGCCAGCGCCTCATCCGGCGCATCTGCTACAACTGCCGCACCCCGTACGAGCCGACCGAGGCCATCCTCTCCCAGCTCGGCCTCTCCCCGCACGAGATCGGCGACAAGAATTTCTTCTACGGCAAGGGATGCGAAGTCTGCAACCACACCGGCTACAAGGGCCGCAAGGGCATCTACGAGCTGCTCCGGGTCACCGACCCCATCCGGGAACTGATCAACCAGCGGGCGCCCTCTGTCGTCTTGAAGCAGAAGGCCATCGAGCTCGGCATGATCACCCTGCGAGAGGATGGCCTGCGGAGCATCTACGACGGGGAAACCACTATCGAGGAAGTCTTGAAATACACCTAAAAAGCGGGCCCGGAGCGAAATCTTTATCGACAATGGGTTCGCGGAGAATTATTGTGCGGCCAATCCCCCCCTTTAACAGGAGTTCCTTATGCCCAGGTTTAACTACGTAGCTCTCGACGCGCGGGGAACGGAATCCAGCGGCGTCCTCGATGCGCCTTCGCAGAACGATGTCGTCTCGCAGCTTCGCAAGTCCGGCTATTTCCCGACGAGCGTGCTCGAGGAGGGGAAGGGCGGCGGCGCGAAGAAAGCCGCCAAGAAGGGGGGCAAGGCCGTCGCGGCGCCCGCCTCGAAAGCTCCGGCCACGGCCAAGAAGAGCGTCACCCTCTTCAAGAAGAAGACCGTCAAGACGAAGATTTTGATGATCTTCACCCGGCAGCTCGCGACCCTCATTGACGCCGGCCTCCCGCTGCTCCGCGGCCTCATGGTGCTCGCCAAGCAGGAGAAGGACGTGGTGCTCAAGACCGCCATCGGCGGCCTTGCGGATGCGGTGCAGGGCGGCAGCACCTTCTCGGAGAGCCTGGCGCAGCACCCGAAGATTTTCAACAAGCTGTATATCAACATGGTCAAGGCCGGCGAGGTCGGCGGCGTGCTCGAACTCGTCCTGAACCGGCTCGCGGAGTTCCAGGAAAAGGCGCAGAAGATCAAGGGCAAGGTCGTAGCCGCCATGTTTTACCCGGTCGCGGTGCTGGCGATCGCGGTGTTGATCGTCGGGTTCCTGCTTGTCGTCATCGTGCCGAAGTTCCAGGCCATCTTTAAGGACATGTTGAACGGGAAGCCGCTGCCGGGCATCACCCAGTTCGTCATCGACATCAGCAACACTCTCCAGAATCACATCCTCTCGGTTCTCGGCGTCATGGCCGTGCTCGTCGTGGGCTATAACCTGCTCGCGCGCTCGGAGGCGGGCCGCGTCCTGCTGGACAAGGTGAAGCTCCGCATCCCCATTTTCGGCGACATCATCCGCAAGACTTCGATCTCGCGATTCAGCCGCACCCTCGGCACGCTGGTCACCAGCGGTGTGCCGATCCTCCAGGCGCTGAACATCACCCGCGAGACGGCGGAGAACTCCGTTATCGGCGACGCCATCGGCAAGGTGCATGACAGCGTCAAAGAGGGCGAATCGATCGTCCACCCGCTCGAGGCGAGCGGCGTGTTCCCGCCGATGGTCATCAGCATGATCGACGTCGGCGAGGAAACCGGCCAGCTCCCCGAAATGCTCCTGAAGATCGCCGAGGTGTACGACGACGAGGTGGATAATGCCGTGAGCAGCCTCACCTCCATGCTCGAGCCCATCATGATCGTCTTTCTCGCGGTCGTCGTGGGCACCATCGTCATCGCCCTGTTCATGCCGCTCATCACCATCATCCAGACGATGTCGAGCGGCGGCGGCGGGTAACGGCCGCACCCCGGAAACGGCGACGGCCGAGGCGGCAACATTCTCGTGAAAACAGCAGGCAACGCCGGGTTCCTCCGCGGCCCCCGCCGGACCGGCTCCCGTGGCGGCGGCCTGGAGAGCTTTACGCTCATCGAGCTTCTCGCGGTCATGGCTGTCATCGTCATCCTCGCGTCGCTCGTCCTCAGCCTCGCTTCCTACCTGCAAACCAAGGGCGCGCAGTCCCGCGCGCAGGCCGAGGTTCAGGCGATCGAGGCCGCGTGCGAGAGCTACAAGAGCGACAACGGCAGCTACCCCGTCTCCACCGGCACCACCAATATCCTTTTGGCGAGGAGCATGGGCGACCCCGTGTCCGCAAATGCCACCATGTATCAGAATTCCAGCTTCTATGTTTATAGCGTGCTTACGGGGGACACGAACGGGAGCGGGATCGCGGTTGTCTCATATCTTCCCATCAAGCCGACCATGTGCGCGCGGCCGACGGCCAATGTGGCGATCAGCGGCACCAATAGAGTGCAGTATCTCATGGATCCCTGGGGAAATAGCTATGGTTACTCCACGAGCGGAACGAGCGGCGGTTACAACCCTACTTTCGACTTGTGGAGCACGGCGGGGAATACGCTTACGCCGAATCCCGGTGTGGCTGGGGATGTGACTATCAAGTGGATTAAGAACTGGTAGGGGTCGGGCGCTTGGTGCGCGTCATGCACTCGTGTCGGCCGGTTCCCTGTAGCGGCGCTCGATAAGGATCGCCTCTACAAAAAATCCGGTTTCTTTTGACAACCCGGCGAGTTTTTCGCTATCCAAGGCAGCCGTTATGGCCGCATTGGTGAACGGATTCGTCTGGCAGGGAACAGAGGTAAGGCATGCAGCGATTCCGACTCCATTTCGGAGCGAAGCGTCCCCAATTCCCTCGTCAAATTCCCATCGAACATGTTTTACAAACTAAGAACGACCCTGGCCCTGTGTCTCTTTGTCCTTCCCTTTGCGGCGGCTGAAAGGGCGCAGGCGGCCGCGGCCGTCCTGCCCGGCTTTAACGCGTTCAACCTGCCCGCGAACGACGACGGCTCCACCGGCGCGGTGGCGATCGGCTTCGGGGTGAACTTCTTCGGGATCAACCGGACCACGCTCTACGTGAACAATAACGGCAACGTCACTTTCGACGGGCCGCTGGTCACCTTTACCCCTTTCGGCCTCCCGAGCACTCCGCACCAGATCATCGCGCCGTTCTTTGCGGATGTGGATACGCGCGTCGGCAACATCGTCACGTACGGCCCGGGCACGGTTGGCGGGTTGCAGGCTTTCGGAGTCAACTGGCCCGCCGTCGGCTACTACAGCATGCACACCGACAAGCTGAACACCTTCCAGCTCGTCCTCATCAACCGGGCCGATACCGGCGCGGGCAACTTCGACTTCGAGTTCAACTACAACAGCATCCAGTGGAACACCGGCGACGCCAGCGGCGGCTCCAACGGCCTGGGCGGCTCCTCGGCCGGCGTCGGCTACTCGAACGGCACCGGCGTTCCCGGCACCTTCTACCAGTTTCTCGGTTCCGGCAGCAACGGCGCATTCCTGGACTCCGGCCCGCGGCTGACTTCGTTGATAAGGAACGACGCGGATAGCAACGTGCTCGGGCGCTATGTCTTCAGCGTCCGCGACGGCGTCGTCCTGAGCGACCTCGCAAAGGGGTACTGGCTCGGCAACGTCAACAGAGACTGGAGATACACGAACTGGGCGGTTGACCAGGCCGGCACCCTCACCTTCATGATCCCCGGCTCCGTCACCGATGTCATCTTCTCGGCCAACGGCGCCAAGCACGAATTTAATACCGTGCTCGGCCAGGATTTTACCATCAAGAGCCTCACCGTGAACGATCCCGTGCCCGTATCGATCAGCGGCTCGAACACGCTCACCATCCGCGGCTCGGGCATCACCGTCAACGGCTCGGCGGGGCGGGTGACGATCAATTCACACCTCGTGCTGGCCGGCGCTCCGCAGGTCGTCACCGTGAACAATCAACCTGGCCTGTTCTTTAACGGGATACTGAGCGGCAGCCACGGCCTCACCAAGGCGGGCTCGGGCACGCTGTACCTCACCCGCGCCAATAATTACACCGGCGGCACCACCATCGAAGGCGGCCGGCTCTTCGCGGCCTCCGACGCCGCCCTGGGGCCGCTTCCCGCCAGCCCCGTGTCCAACATCCGGTTCGCCGGGGGCGGCGGCACGCTGCAGATCGGGTCGAACCCGTCCGGCTTCACCGTGAACCCGAAGCGCATCCTCTCGGTCGGGAGCGGCGCCACCGCCACCTTCGATGCCAGCGCGCCCGCCATCATCAACATCCCCGGCGTCATCACGGGCGACGGCGGCATCGCGCTCCAGGGCGACGGCGGCCTCACCCTTTCCGGCAAGAACACCTATAGCGGCGGCACCACCGTGAACGGCGGCACGCTCACCGTGAGCAGCGCCCAGGCGCTCGGCACGGGCGATGTCTCCGTGGACGGCGGCCTCCTGCTTTCGGACCCGCGGCAGATCAATGTCGGCGGCGATTACAGCCAGGGGTCGGGCGGCACGCTCCTCCTCCACGTCGGCGGCTTCGGCGCGGGCCAGTCGGATCTTCTTAGTGTCAAAGGCCACGCCAGCCTCGGCGGCACCATCGTCTTCGAGTCGTTGAACGGCTTCCAGCTCAAGTTCGGCCAGACGCTCCCCGTCATCACGGCCAATGGGGGCGTTTCCGGCAAGTTCGACTCCATCGGGGACGGCACCGTCGTCGGCCCTTCGCTGGTTTATGAGTCGCACGAAGTCCTTCTGCAACGGCTCTTCGCCACCGTCGCGGCCCTCACACCGAACCAGTTCGCCGTGAGCAAGAACCTGGACAGCATGACCTCCGACCCGAAGGCGCAGGCCCTCGTCGCGTTCCTCAACACCCAGTCGGCGGACAAGCTGCCGGCGAACTTCGACCTCATCGCCCCGTCCGACCTCACCTCGTTGTATGAGATCAGCTTCGCGGCCGCGAACGTCCAGGAATCCAACCTCGAAAACCGCATGGCGGACATCCGCGCCGGGTCAACCGGCTTCACCTCGACCCTGAGCATCGGCGACCGGCAGACGACCGATATCTATTCCGGGCACGACCGCCTCAACTACAACGACCAGATGGAACGGCAGGACACCGTGCTCCAGGCCTCGCCGCAGAACCGCTGGGGGATTCTTCGTGAACGGGCAGGGGGATTTCGTGCACGTCGAGGGGGACTTCAACGCGCGCGGCTACGACTTCACCACCGGCGGCACCACGCTGGGCATCGATTTCCGCGTGAACAAGTATTTCGCCATCGGCGCGGCGTTCGACTACGCCCACACGTGGACTGCCCTCTCCGGCGACGGCAGGGTGGATACCGACAGCGGCCGCGGCGGCATGTATGCCACCTTCTATAAGGAAAAATATTTCGTGAACGCCTATGCCGGCGGCGGCTACAACACGTACGACGCCTCCCGCAGCGCGCTCCAGGGGGTCGCCCGCGGCAGCACGCAGAGCTCCGAGTTCGACACGTTCCTGGAGGGCGGTTACGAGGCGCATGTGGGCGACTTCACCTACGGGCCGATAGGGGCGCTGAACTATACCTATGTCAATCTGGACGGCTACACCGAGAACGGCTCGCTCGTGCCGCTGAAATTCCCGTCCCAGAACCAGGATTCCCTCCGGACGAACCTCGGGATGAAGGGCTCCTACCTGTTGCAGGCCGGCAGGGTGGGGATCGTGCCGCAACTAGGGGCGAGCTGGCAGCACGAGTTCGACTATAGCGCGATCCCGTTCGACTCGCAGTTCGCCAACGGCACGGGGAGCACCTTCCGGGTTTTCGGGCCGCACATCGGCCACGACAGCGCTCTCATCAACGCCGGGGTCAATATCGTTTGGAGCCCGACGTTCACGACCTACGTGGACTACGACGGGAAGTTCAATCCCTCGTATCAGTCGAATACGATCAGCGGCGGCGCGCAGCTGAATTTTTAAGCCGGCTGCGAGCTCAAGCGCGAGCGGGTTCTTCAACGCCCGCGGGCTCTTTCGCCCAGCTCTCCTCGAAACGGGCCTGCACCTTTTCGGCGAGGGCCTTTTGCATGGCCGGGATGTTTTCCCCGGTGGTAGCGACCGTCTCGAAGACCTGCGCGGGCGTCGGGCGGTTATTCAGAAGGAAATCGATGTAATTCGCCGGAGCCACGTCCGGCAGGTCGCGCTTGTTGTATTGGAGGACGAAAACGACCTCCTCCAGCAAGGACCCGTCTTTTTTCAGGATGTCCTCGATCTCCTGCAGGCTCTTCACGTTGTCCTCAAGCCGCTCCCATTGTGAATCGGCCACCAGGACGATGCCATCCACGTCCCGCAGCAGGCGCCACAGCGCGCGCTCCCCGGAAACGCCGCGCGGGAGCGTCTGGAACTCGATGCGCGTCTCGAACCCTTCGAACGCCGCCGACGGCCCGGCGGGGAAGCTGAACGAGAGCGGTTTGGCCGACTCGCCTTCAGGGATCGCGAGGCCAGTGCGGGCGTTGGGGCTCGCGGAGTGAAGCTGGGTGAGGGTTGCCGTCCTGCCGGAGCCCGGAGGGCCCCACAGGATGACCTTCAACTGAACCTCGTGTGTCGCGTAATTGATGATTGCCATGATGCTTACATGCTCCTTGCCATCTGCCCGGCCACCGCATCCAGCTTCTCGCGGACGCCCGGCAGGAAACCGCGTCCGCCTCGGTGGAAAACGCAAAGGCAGACGTGGCGCCGCACGAAGAATGTGAACAGCGCGCCCTCGCAGTGCAGGGTCTGGCTCTTCACCTTCCCGAGCGCGAGCGGTTCCAGGATTTTCTCGGCCGAGTCGGACAATTGGAAGCCGATCGCGCGGATGTCCGCGGAGGAAAGTTTAATGTCGCCGCCCGTCGCGCTCCGTTCCCCGGAGGAGGCGATGCACCCCTCCAGGCCCGGCAACGCGGAGACCAGGCCGGCGATCTTCTCGAGGTCGAGATCCTCTTCCGTCATGAGGATGGCCTGGAGCACCGATTGATCGGTGGCGGAAGCAGAAATCGCTTGGGCCGGCGCGGGCTTGGGCTCGGCAGGGGCGGCAACTGGCCTTGGTGTCGCGGGCTGCGGCTGCGGGGCGGCCTCCTCGACCGGGCCCGGCAGGTTCAGGAGGATTTCATCCAGCGGGAGCGCCACGGTGGCGTCCTCGGCCAGGTGGAACCCGGGCTGTATCTCGACCGGGACGACCTCAAAAAACCGGGCGCGCGGGAGCGCCACGTTCCCCTTGGCAAGCTGCGGCTCGATCCACGCAAAAGGGAACGTAACCCGAACGTGTTCCGGGAGTGCCTTGAGGCTCTCGCCCGCCTGCTCCGGAGGCAGGCCGCGTGCAATGGCCGAGAGGCTGAGGTGGATGAGGTCGCTCGTGCGCCCGAGGTCCGCGATCGAGATCGGAGGGGGCCTTCTCCGGGCCGGCCGGCCGGGAGTGGTTGCGATGGAAGGAGTGGAAGTCTCTGGCATGCGCCTCTAGTGGTCTTCTGCCGTCACGCGGCAGACTTCCTCCAGAGTCGTAATGCCCTCGCGGGCTTTGTCAATGCCGACCATCGCGCAGAGTCTTCATGCCCTCGCTGGTCGCCTGGTTCTTGATGACGGCGGCCGACGCGCGCTTGATGATGAGCCGCCGGATCGATCTCGCGAAACGGGCAGCACTTCGATGATCGCCGCGCGGCCGAGATAGCCGCGGCGTTTGCAGCGGTCGCACCCGACGCCGTGGTAGAAGACTGGCGTCCTCGCCGTCCTCGATTCCGAGCTTGGCGAAGCACCTCGGGCTCGGGGCGAGAATTCCTCGCGGCAGTTCGGGCAGATGCGGCGGACGAGACGTTGCGCGCAGGAGAGGAGGACGGAGGTGGAAATGAGGAAGGGCTCGATGCCCATGTCGTCCGAGTCGGGTGATGGCGCCGGCGGCGTCGTTCGTGTGGAGCGTGCGAGAGCACCTGGTGGCCGGTGAGCGCGGCTTTGACGGCGATATCCGCCGTCTCGTTATCGCGAATTTCACCGATCATGACGATGTCCGGATCCTGGCGCAGGATGGAACGGAGGGCGCCGGCGAAATCGAGGCCGATGTCGCTCTTCACCGCCACCTGGTTGATGCCGGAGAGCTGGTACTCGATGGGGTCCTCGACGGTGACGATGTTGTATTCCGGGCTGTTCAGCTCCTGGAGGACGGAATAGAGCGTGGTCGTCTTGCCGGAGCCGGTCGGGCCGGTGACGAGGATCATCCCGTGCGGCGCGTCGATGGCATTTGTGAAACTGTTTGAGGGTGTATTCGTCCATGCCCAAGTTGCTCGATGGAGCCGGAGAGGGCGCCCTTGTCCAGGAGACGGATGACGATCTTTTCGCCGTACACGGTGGGGAGGACGGAGATACGCAGATCGACTTCCTTGCCCGAGACGCGGATGCGGAACCGGCCATCCTGCGGGAGGCGGCGTTCGGCGATATCGAGGCCGGCGAGAATCTTGATGCGGGAGGCGATGGGGAGCTGGAGCGCCTTGGGCGGCGAGCTGGCCTCGATGAGGGTGCCGTCCACGCGGTAGCGGAGCTTCAGCGTTTTCTCGAACGGCTCGATGTGGATATCCGAAGCCTTTTCCTTGAGCGCCTGGACGAGGATGAGGTTCACGATCTTGACGACCGGCGCGTCTTCGCTCTCGTGCGCGAGCCGGTCGAGGTCGATGTCCTCGCGCTTGTGTTGACGACTTCCTCGACGTTCGCCTCCCTGGACGCCGCGCTTCCTTCGACATCTGCTCCATCGCCGCGCCGGCGCTGTTCACGCCGCTGAGCGCCTCGTTGACGGCGCGCTCGGTGGTGATCATCGGGACGATCTCGAGCTTGGTGCGCTGGCGCAGGTCATCCAGGGCCAGGACGTTCAGCGGGTCGGCCATCGCGACGAAGAGCTTGTTCCCCAGCCGGCAGATCGGCGCGAGCTTGTAGGCGCGGGCCATCTCCTTGGGCACCAGGTCCAGGATCTCCTCCGGCACGCGCACCTTGGAAAGATTGATGGGCGGCGTATCCAGGCAGCGGCCCATGGAGATGACCATGTCCTGCTCGGTGACGTACTGCTTGTCGGTCAGGAGCTTGAGCAGGCGGCCGCCCTGCTTCTTCTGGATGTCCATCGCCTCGTCGAGCTGGCCGGGCAGGAGCAGGCCGTCCTCGATCAGGACATCCGCGATGCGTTCACCGAATGATTTGATGCTCATCTGCCGCCGTGATTAATCGCGCGCATCCAGCCGGTAGGTATCGCGCAAGCACCTTGCAGATGGCCGCGGGCGCGGCGAGATGCCATTGGATGTTGTAGTCGAGGAGTTGCTGCACCGCTTCCTTGCCCATGACGTCGAAGGGATTGGCCATGGCGATCATGATGGTGCGGCTGATCATATCGAAAGGGGCGATCAAGCGGCCGAGGGTGAGGCTCTCCGGCAGCATCTTCACGATCTGCCGGTCCACGTCGTAGTAATCGAGCGGGATGTAACGCGAATTTGGAGCGGTCGAGGATGCCGCAGAGGAGGCTTCCAGCGAGACGACGTGGCTCTTGGCGATCTCGTCGATGAGCGAGGCGGCGAGCGCCTGGCCCCCGAGGGTCTTGTTGGTCTTCTGGACGCGCTCGAGGGCGTGTTTGCACCACTTCCTCGGGCGCGAGCCGGTGCTGGATGAGAAATTTCGCGAGCGGCTCGTTGCCGTCGTTGTCGAGGGTATGGCGGACGTCCTTGCTTCTCGGACTTGCGCGTGGCGTCGGTGGTGATGAGGTCGGCGTCCTGCGAGAGCGAGCCGAAATCGAGCGCGATGTTCCCGCCGGCGGGCGCGGACTGGCCGTTCGTGTTGCCGGCCTGCTGCAGCTTGGCGGTCGACCTCCCCGAGCAGGGCGGCCACGTCCGGTGAATCCGGCTCCTTTTGCAGGATGCCCTCGTACTCCTGCAGGGCGGACGAATACTGCCCCATGGAGGTGTAGGTATCGGCGAGCTTGCGGGTAACGGTGAGCGCTTCCTTCTGCCTACCCAGTTTCCAGTAGGCGTCCTTCAGGATTTCCAACGACTGGCAATCGTGGGGATTCGCCTGCGCGATCACCTCGAACATCTCTATCGTTTGAAGAATCTGCTCCTGCTCTTCTGGAGAAACGTTGACACTCATCGTCACCACGCTTCCAACTAAGCTAGAACCGTGCCTCTCAGCAGCGCCCGGCCCTATTTGAGGACCGTTTTATTTCCAGGGCGCTACGTATGCTTCAAACGCGTTCACCCTGCCGCCATTAAAATAGCTGGAACGCGCCATGAAGAAGGAGCTCTCTCTGTCCTTGAAGGCGATTTGCTTTGGCGCCTTCGCATCGTTCGGGTCGTACACCTGGAAGTCGATGTCTCCGCCCGGCAGCCGCTTGTAGCCGTAAACGATGACGCAATGGTTCAGCGGCCGAAACCGGGTCAGAAACAGGGCCTGGATCGAATGTTTATCAACCTTCGAGATGACCTCCCTCGCCAGCTTCTTCTGCCACACCCTGGGAAAGGGCATCGCCATGCGCCAGTTCCCGAGCCGGAAATAGCTCGGCCACCAACTGCCGAGTTCCTGCTCGAAGGGATGCGGCTTTTCCTTCGAGAAACTCCACAGGTTCGCGTAACCCGGTATGACAACGTGTTCTGCGGGAGGCAGCCATACCGGGAGCTCCGAGATGTGCCGGATGCGCGCCGCGTATTCGGCATCGGAAAGCTTCGGCAGGCGCGGCTCGAAGCGCACGAAGCGGAAAAACTGGATCGTCGCGCGGCACATGACGAAGCAGTGCCGCGTGTATTCGGGCACCTTGTCGCGCGGGTGGATGTGGAGGCGCCCCTGCGCGTCGGTGCTATAGAGCCAGAGCGTGTCGTTCGAGAACGCGAGCGTATCGCGCCCGAACACAAACGGGCGATCCGCCCGGGCGGAGCAAACCAGGGCCGTGCAAAAGGCCAGCACAACCGCAAGACGCCGGGAGAACGCACCCATCCCCTTTAACGCCCCGCCTCCAGCAACCCGGCCAGCACTGCGGGATCGCTCGTGGGCAGCTTGCACGTCCGGCCCTCGCACACGAACGCCGCCGCTTTGCCTTCCAGCGGCCCCATGCCCTGGATGAAGTCCATCCGTTCTCCCAGCCACTTCTGCCCTTCGCCGCCGTCGGCCCCGAGGAGAACCTTCCCGGGCAGGTAATGCCGGTTCACCTCGCGGAGCAGCGCCCGTGTCTCCTCCGCCGCGGGTGGGCCGGCGAGGACGACCTGGACCGGCTTGTCCAGGGAGAAATCGAGAGCCACCAGCATCTGCGGCATCGCGCTCGGCATCTTGTGGAGTTGCCCGCCGAACGCGGAGAGGGTCTTCTTCGCCAGGGCCTCGTACTCGTCGGAGCCGGAGAGCTGCGCCAGCCGGAGGAGGTTCAACGCCGCCACCGAGTTCGGCGACGGCTCCGCCCCGTCGTAGTCCTCCTTCATGCGCAACAGGATGTGCGGATCCTCCCCGGTCACCGAGAAATAGCCGCCTCCTGCCTTGTCCTGGAAAAGTTCATCCTGCTTCTTCTGGAGCTGCACCGCCCACTGGAGCCAGCGCACCTCGAACGAGGCCTCGTAGAGGTCGAGCAGCCCCTGGATGAGAAACGCGTAGTCATCCGTGAACCCGGCGGCCCTGCCCGGCCCTTCGCGGTAGCTGCGATAGAGCGTCCCCTTTCCGGTATCGTAAAGGTGGGACTGGGCGAAGAGGGCCGCCTTCCTGGCGGTCTCCAGCAGCGCGGCATCGTCGAACACCTGCGAGGCGCGCGCGAAAGCCGAGATCATCAACCCGTTCCACCCGGTGATGACCTTGTCGTCCAGGCGTGGCCGGGGCCGCGCCGCCCGCGCATCCAGAAGAGCCTTCCGGCTCCGGGCGAGGCTCTGCGTGATTTCCTCTTCGCCCTTTGAAAAATGCGCGGCCGTCTCGGCGACCGTGTACCGCTGGATGAGCGTGTTCTTCCCTTCGAACTCCCCGTGTGCATCGCTCTCCGGGGGCGCGTTGCCGCCCGGCTCGACCCCGTAGAAGTAATCGAAGACCGGCGCCGCATCGCCAAGCACCCGCGCGATCTCCTCCTGCGTCCAGACATAGAACGCGCCTTCGGCCCGGTGCGGATCGCCGTGCGCGGCCTGGCTGTCCGCGTCCTCCGCGGAATAGAACCCGCCCTCGCCCGAAGTCATGTCCCGCCGGACGTATTCGAGGATGTCCCGCGCGACCTCTTCATAGAACGGGTCGCGCGTGATCTGGAACGCATCCACATAGGAGGCGGCGAGCTGCGCCTGGTCATAGAGCATCTTCTCGAAGTGCGGCACGTGCCAGTACCGCATCCACCGAGTAGCGGTGGAAACCGCCTCCCAGGTGGTCGTGCATGCCGCCCTCCGCCATCCTGCGCAGGGTGAGGAGGCTCATCTCCAGCGCCTGCTTCCCCTCCGAAGCATCCGCCCCGCCGCGGTCGCGCGCATAGACGCGGAAGAGGAAGTTCAACGTCACCGGCCGCGGAAATTTCGGCGCACCTCCGAAGCCGCCCCACTCGGGGTCGAAACCGCGGGCGATCTGCTTGAACGCGGCGTGGATGGCCTCGCGGCCGGCGAGCGCCCCTCCCTCGCCATCGCCCGCCGTGTATTGGCGCAGGGCGGCGGTGATCTGGCTGCCCTGTTTCAACACGCGCTCCCGATCCGATTTCCAGATGCCGGCGATCTGCTTCAGGATCGTGGGGAACCCGGGCCTGCCGGAGGCGTCGGCCGGGGGGAAATAGGTGCCGCCCGCGAACGGCTCGAGCTCCGGAGTGAGGAAAACGCTCATCGGCCAGCCGCCGCCGCCCGTGGTCGCCTGGACGAAGGCCATGTACACGCGATCCACATCTGGCCGCTCCTCGCGGTCCACTTTGATGCTGATGAAATCCGCATTCAACAGCCGGGCGATCCCCTCGTTCTCGAACGACTCGTGCTCCATGACGTGGCACCAGTGGCACGTCGAGTAACCGACCGAAAGGAAGATCGGTTTCCCCTCCCGGCGCGCTTTCGCAAACGCCTCCTCACCCCACGGATACCAGTCCACGGGGTTGTGCGCGTGCTGGAGCAGGTAGGGCGATTTTTCGGTCGCCAGGTGATTTGTGTGGGCGGGAGAGGCTTCGGTTGTCACGATTCCTGCTTGTTCCGTCCCTTGACAAACCGCCGCGCCGCTCGTGACTAGAAGAGCGAAGCAGGCACAAAGAGAACGCATGAACGACAGGCCGATAACCGTCGAGTGTCCGGCGCTCAATATCAAGGGGCTATTCTCCCTTGGCATCGGGCTGGGGCTGATGCTGCTTGCGGGCTGCTCCTCGGTGAAGGATACCAGCCAGACGTTCCAGACCGTCGTCATCGATCCCGGGCACGGCGGCAAGGACAGCGGCACCCACTCCCGCGTCGGCGGCCAGGAAAAGAACAACGCCCTCGACGTTGCCCGCCGGGTGAACGTCGATCTAGAACGGGCCGGCTTCCGCACCGTCATGACCCGCGACGACGATGTCTTCATCCCCCTGAACGTGCGCGCCGAGATCTCCAACCGCCAGGAGAACGCGGTCTTCGTCAGCATCCATTTCAACGATTCGCGGAACCACTCCATCCACGGGGTGGAGGCCTACTACAACTCCGGCGCGGGCGCGCAGCTCGCAGGGAAGATCGAGGGCGACCTTGGCCACGTCTCCAGCGTGCGGCTGATGAAGCATGCGAACTTCCGCGTCCTCAAGCTGAACCAGTATCCCGCGGTGCTCGTGGAGTGCGGCTACCTCAGCAACAACGCCGAGGCGCGCCTTTGCGCCACGCCGGACTATCGCATGAAGCTCGCGGATGAGATCGCGGCCGGCATCATCCAGCAGCGTTTCGGCGAGGAAGCCGCCGCCAGGGCGATGCACCCGGCCACGACCGCCCAGAACAGCGTCGCCTCGTTGCCAGCGATGCCCCGTATGTCCTGGACGCCCGAAGGCGTGCCCTACCAGCCGACGGAGTTCAAGAGAAACTAAGGGCGGTCGCCGCGAGTTTTGGGAGCCAAATTGGTTGAGCCTGTCAGGTGATTAGGAGAGACTCGCTCCCAAGACCCATAGCGGGGTCAGAGCTAATTCTTCGCGTCATAGTCTTTGGCTGTCGTCGCGCCCCCTCCGTTCTTGAAAATCTGCCGCGCCTTCGCCATCTGTTGCGGCGCCGCCGATTTTTGAACCATGGTTTCGAGAATGATCGTTGCCCCGGCCGGGAGCAGCGGCGATAGGCGCGCGAAGGCCGCTGTTGAGCTCGCGCTAAATGCGTGGTGCTCGCATGTATCGGACACTTCGCTCGCATGCACTTGAACAACTCGATTACGAAAGCGCTTCAGAATTTCGTACGCCACCGACATGCTGCGATCCACCTCATGCGCGTGACCAATGTCGAAACAAAGGCTCGCCTTGGGTAACTCCCGAAAAACCATCGCAAGCTCGTCCGCACTCCGGCCGATCGGTTTGCGATGATCCATATTCTCGATGCACAAGTGCGTTCCCAAGGTTCGCCAGAGTTGGAATGTTTTGATTGAATCCGGATGCGCGACAATCCAAATACCTAGTTTTTCCACAAGTGTCTTGAGTGTCTCTACGATCTTCGCCTCATTCTCGGGATTAAATTGACTAGGCGCGTGGAAAGCGACATGAGTGAACGGTCCTGTTCCATGCTCGAGTAGATGTTTTGCAAGAGGTTCGAGCTCCGGCTCCCTCAGGGCCGAGTATTCGACGGCATCGTCTTGTGCGTCGAGAGATTGTTGCAACGCCGCACGGAAGTCGCCCTTAGCCAGGGCGCCGGTGGAAAAACCAAATCGTCTCATCAAAAAACTCCGTATTTGAAAGTAAGCTCCCCCATTTTCGTTGAATCAAAAAAAAGCCGGTCGAGACCTCCTTGAAACTCGTGCCCAAGATCTCGCACACGCTGGAACACATCTGACTTCGTGGCATCTTCAAAATCCAGCTCCGCCAAGTGCGCGCGCAAATCGGAATCAGAGAGAATTTCCAGAAAGCCGTCGTACGCAGAGAATATACGTTGGGCGACTGCCGGGTTGATTTCCAAAGAATGACACGCTCTGGCGAGAATATTAAGGGGAGTAAGCGCAGCCGCGTGAAAACAGTGCTCGGTGCTGGAGAACTCTGGACGCGCTTCATCGAACAAAACCAGTTCGCCTTCGGGCGGGAGAAGATCGGACTGCGGGAAAAGTGTTGTCTCGTAGGAAAGCAGGAGACCGGCAACGAACAGCAACTTCCTCGAAAACCGGAGCTTGGCGTTTCTCAGCGCCCAACTGCGCGGACCGCGTTCGTGGGTCTTCGCGGCGAAATCGACCGCCATCGTTCGCCAGAATCGCACGGTATCATTTAAAAAAAACCGCGGAAAAAACCTCTTCCCCGGAAACCGCGTCTCCTCCTCGAAATACCGCTGCCAGATGCCGCGCAAAAGGCGCGTGTGCGGCCGATCCATCGCCGGATCATTCAGCTCGACGGATTCGATCAGAAGGAGCATCCGTCGTGTGAGATTCGCATTTGTGTCTTGGGATCCACCGATGCAATGGATTATCTCGTGACTGAAGACTAGCGCACCGAACGCCCCAGCAGGATTTGGGGCTTTGATCCCCTCGATTTCCCGCAATGTCTCCTGGACGCGCAACTGAACCTGCCGGTGATCGGCGTCGGCGCGGCCGTCCACGAGCAGACACCAGTCAAGATCGCTCCCATTGGTCAGTTCCATCCGAGCCAGAGAGCCAAATGTGATCAAACTCAGCTCAGGAGGAACGTCGGAGCCCACTGCTTGCCCGATGCGTGTCAGCAACTCACGGGAGCTTTCCCAAGCCTTCTGGACCGCCGGTATTCGGACGCCGACGGTTTGCTCCAGTCGGCTGAGGTAGGTTTCATCCCAAGTTTGCATCATCCTGATAAGAGGTCATGAAACCAGAATCAGGGCTAGAGGGGAAGGCCAGTGTCGGCAGAGCGGCGCGTTGAGCAGTGGCAAAGTGCTGAAAGATCATGCCCGCACTCTCACTCGAACGGGCGTGATCGTCTCGGGACAGCCAGGAACAAGGTCGAACCCAGCCTCCAAAAAACGTCATACGCTATCCTCGGAATCGGTCCGTGAGAAAGGCGGGCGCCCCGCGGCTTACTTGGCGGGCGGCTTGCCGACCTGCTTCAGGAAGGCTTCCATCTGCTCCCGCGTGCCGCGCACGGCGACCATGAAACACGTCTTCTCCTCCGCGTGGACGGCGGCCACCCAGTCCTCCTGCGTGACGATATACCAGCGGTTCGCCGCCAGCTTGAACCCAAAGTCGTCCGCGCGGAAGATGAAGAAGAGCAGCCCGCTCTCCGCGAACGGGCCGAGGTCGCTCGGCCGCTCGACGGCGATCTGCGCCACGGGGAACCCGTCCTGCTTGAACATGCGCAGGCCCGCCGTCTTCATCCCCCCGAACTCGGGCGGCACGCTGAAGTCATCCAGCCCGTATTTCAGCATGAACCAGTCGCCGAGCTTCCCCGTCTCGGTGATGAGCGGCTCCAGCTCGGCCCCGCTCATCTCTTCCGTGCTGGAGATCATCCGGAACGCGGCGTCGCGCCCGGGGAAATTCTGCATGCGATCCATCCAGAAATAGACGAGGAACCCGACCATGACCCCGAGGCCGATGAGCGCCGCGAGCACCGTGGGCTGCTTGAGCGCCGAGCGCCAGTCCATGCGCCGCTTCTGGTTCTCTTCCTCGAGCGCCTTCATCTTTTCCAGGAGGCCGCCGGGGAGCGGCAGCGCCTGGATGAGGCCGCTCATCCTCGAATCCAGCTCGGTCTGCCGCTGAAATTCGTGTTTCAGCTCCGCGTCTTCCTCCGCCTGGCGCAGAGCCTTCTGCACCTGCGCATCCTGCTGCCGGCCAGGCCGGTAGCCCCGGAGAACCGTGCGCGCCTCCCTGGCGTTCATGCCGGTGGACGGGCGGCCCTGACGGAGGTTTCGGGCGGCGCGGACACACAGCCCGCCGGGTGCGCCCGCAGGAAATCGCGCCCGCCTGCGAGGGCATCGGAGAGGCCCTCCGGCTTCATGCGGAAGAGGTTCGCCAGGTCGGACGCGGGGACGAGGTCCAGGTAGAAGAGGGCCAGCGCGCTGCGTTGCGGCTCCGGCATGAGCGAGAAAGCCGCCGCCGCGCCGTCGCCTTGGGCGTGGGCGCCGGTCGAGGCGCTGGTCGAGGCGCCTTTCGTCGCGCCTTTTGCCGCGGCGCGTTCCTTTTTCAGGCAGAGGTCCCGCACCCTCATGGCGATCCATGCGTTGCGGTGCGCATCGCTGCGGAACTGGGAGGCGTGCCCGGGGCCGGCCCGGAGCGTTTCGAGGACGGCGTCGGAGGCGGTGTCGGGATCGCCTGTGAGCAGGAGTGCGAAGCGATAAATCGCCTCCAAAGTCCGCGGGGAGAAGACGGCTATTTGCAAGGCGCCAGCCTAATGGCCGCGCGGGCCGATCTCAAGCGCGGAGTTGCCGCGCCGGGTGGGCTCCCCCGCCGTTTGACTTGCGGGTGATTCACCCTATATGTCTCATTTCGAGAGAACGGCCGTGAAAAACATACTTTTCGTCTGCACCGGCAACATCTGTCGCAGTCCGATGGCCGAGGGCCTTTTCCGGCACATGGTCGCCGACAGGACGGACATCGCCGTGCGCTCCGCCGGCGTCGGCGCGGGGTATGGCCAGCCGCCGAGCCTTTTCTCGGTCGAGGTTCTGCGCCCCCTGGGGCTGGATATCTCCCAGCTCCGCAGCCAGCCCCTCACCGAAGAGCTGGTGGACGGGGCGACCTTCATCTTCGCCATGACCCGGGGGCACCTCGAGACGATCCAGATGCTCTTCCCCGAGGCCGCGGAAAAAGCGTTCCTGGTCTGCGAGTTCGATCCCGACCTGGCCCGGTTCACGCCCGACATCCCCGACCCCATCGGCCTCGGCATCGACGCGTATGTCCAGTGCCGCGATACCCTCCTGAAGGCGCTCCCGAGCGTCCTGGCCGCTGTCGATGGCTTCTCGCCTTCGGCCGCGTCCGCCTACGGCAGCCCATCCCACTCCCCGCCCCCGAAACCGCCCACGCACACGACACCCATGGAAACACAATACGCCCCGCCCGCCACCCGCCAGAGCGCCCTCGCCCAGGCCGACCCCGAAGTCTTCAAGGCCATCGAGGCCGAGGAGAAACGGCAGTTTGAGAACATCGAGCTCATCGCCTCCGAGAACTTCACGAGCCGGGCGGTCATGGAAGCTCAAGGCTCCGTCTTCACGAACAAATACGCCGAGGGTTACCCGGGCCGGCGCTGGTACGGGGGCTGCGAGAACATGGACACCGTCGAGCAGCTCGCCATCGACCGCGCCAAGCGGATATTCGGCGCGGACCACGCGAACGTCCAGCCGCACAGCGGCAGCCAGGCGAACATGGCCGTCTATTTCAGCGTGCTCCAGCCGGGCGATCGCATCCTGACGATGGACCTGAACCACGGGGGCCATCTCACCCACGGCAACAAGGCGAACTTCTCGGGCCGTTTCTACGAGGTCAGCCACTACGGCGTGAACCGCGAGACCGAGCTCATCGACTACGACGACCTGGCGAGACATGCCGAGCAGTTCAAGCCGAGGATGATCACCGCCGGCGCGTCCGCCTACCCCCGGATCATCGATTTCGACAAGATGGCCGCCATCGCCCAATCGGTTGGCGCGTACCTCTTCGTCGATATGGCGCACGTCGCGGGCCTCGTCGCGGGCGGCGTCCATCCCAGCCCCGTGCCGATGGCCGACTTCGTCACCACCACCACGCACAAGAGCCTCCGGGGCCCGCGCGGCGGCATCATCCTGTGCAAGGACAAATATGCCACGAAGATCGACGGCCAGGTATTCCCCGGCATCCAGGGCGGCCCGCTCATGCACGTCATCGCCGCGAAAGCGGTCTGTTTCCACGAGGCCCTGCAACCCGGCTTCCACGATTACCAGCGGCAGATCATCCTCAACGCGAAGGCCCTCTCTGCGCGCATGACCAAGAACGGCTACCGCATCGTCTCCGGCGGCACGGACAACCACCTCATGCTCGTCGACCTGCGTCCGCAGAACATCACGGGCAAAGAAGCCCAGGAGACCCTCGACCGCGCCGGCATCACCGTGAACAAGAACGGCATCCCCTTCGACACCGTGCCCATCACCAAGGGCGGAGGCATCCGCATCGGCACCCCCGCCGTCACCACGCGCGGCATGAAAGAGGAGGAAATGATGGAAGTAGCCGACCTCATCGACGCCGCGCTGAAGGCCGGCAACGACGAAGCGAGGCTGCACGGCATCCGCAAACAGGTGCGCGAGTTGATGCAAGGGCACCCGCTGCCGAAGTAGGCTCGGGAGGTTCGGGCGGTTGGCCCGGTCTGCCGGCGATGGGAGTTCGCGTGCGAGGCTAAGGCGCCGCTGCGGGCTGATACGCCACGGAAGTCATCGTGAGCAGCGGGATCGAATGGATCCGTTCTTCATCATCGACGATCTGCACGAACGTCCCCTTCGGTGAAACGAGGATGTGGTCGCGTGTCGGGACCAGGAACTCCATCCCGTCCGCGGTGCGGATGGTGAACGGCCTGCCCGACTTCATTGCCGCGTCGATCTGAGACCGGTCCATATCAATCGCTCGACTGCAGGGTCACGGGGCCGAGCAGGCCGGAGGCGACCGGTCGGCTGTTTTTGGGAAAGAATGTGACGTTGGTGTGGGTCAGGCGTTGGGCCTCCGGCAGCGTGGAGTCCAGCAGCACACGGTTATACCAGGTGTTGACGATATCGACTTCCAGCTCGTTGCCGCCGGGCTTGAGGAGTCCCGTCACCTCGACGCGAAAGGGCGGCGTCCAGACGACGCCGAGAGCCTTGCCGTTCAGCCGCACCTCCGCCAAGTTGTTGAGCGCACCCAGATCAAGATACTGCCGCTTGCCGGCAACCCCGGGCGCTTCGAATCGCTTTCGGTAGGTGGCGGTGCCGGAATAGTAGCGCATCCCCGGCTCGGGCCGCGCGGTCCAGTCAACCAGCGTGTCGAAGCGGACGGGAGCGGCCGGACCGCCCCACTTGGGATCAAAGGATACGGCCCAGGGTCCGTCCAGCGTGGCAAAGGGGCTGACCGGCGGGAATTTTCGCGCGGTCGAAGACGGCCGGCTCCCTGGAGCGGCATTCCGGAAGATGACGAGATAGCTCTGGTACGGGCCGAACTCGAGCAGCACCTGCGTCCGGCTATCCCTGGTCGCTTCGAATTGGGGCAGCGAGCGGATCGCGCCGCTGACGGGGTCCCACAGCTCGGGAACGCGGCCCGCTACGCGGAAGGTCACCGACGGCTTCAGTGGCGCGGCACCCTGGTTGCTGACAAAGTAGATGTCGGTGTCGCCATCCCGCCGGTGGATATAGTGCAGCCCGGCGCCGCCATCGTCGAGATCGGGCGGCACACCCAGCCTGGTCAGGACTTCCTTCGCCGGCCGGTCGGAGACCGAGCCATTACCCCAAAGCCGGTCGGCCAGTTTTTTGAACTCGGTATCGCAGGCGGGATAACCTTCCAGGCTCTCGGTCTGGAGCGGCTTCGGCCCGACGATGGTCGCGCCATCATGGACGAGGGCGGCCACCTTCCGCAGGACCGGCAGGGAAAGTATGCGAAAGGACGGCAGCACCAGGACGCGGTAGGTCATACCGGTGGCAAGGACGACCCGGCCGTCCTTCACTGAGGCCTTGTGCAGCAGCACCTCTTCGTCAACAGCGTCGTAGTCGTACACGGGCAGTACGTTGGCCGGATCGGCTTCCTTGCGCGGTTCGACATTGGGAACGTGGTCGCCGTAGTAGTAACAAGCATCGGCGACGAACTGGCCTTGCTGCAAGAGATACTGGCACCGGTTGATGTATGAGACGAAGGCGGGCGCCTGCTTCGCCCACGTCACGCGGGGGTCGAGATGCGTTCCGGCGAAATACTGCTGGCCCGGAGCTTCCATCGCGCCCGGCGAGGAGGTGAAGGCATGCCAGTAGATCAGGTTGACGCCGGCGCAGGCTTCATGGTCGAACGTGGGCTTTTGCGCGGACCAAAGGAGGTCCTCCCACTGCGGCCCGATGGAGGTGAACGCCTCGCCGCAAATGATCGGCTTGCCGTAGGTATGGCCTGCGCTGGCGGCGACCTTCTCGAAAAACCGGTCCTTCTCCGTGGGCCGATGCGCCGATGCGACCCAGAACTCGCCCATGGCCCGGTCGCACCGGCCGAGATTTTTCAGGCCATCGAACGGCCCGGCATGGGGACCGCTGGCCTCGCAGTGGGTGAAGAGGCCGCGCGAGGCCGCGAGCTGTTCCAGGACGCCGTAGTGGTCGTCGGCCATGCAATCGCCGATGGTCTTGCGGAAGTCGGCGAGAAAGCGGTTGCTGACGTCACGGCCATCGACGAGATGCCCGGCGAAAACGGGGAGATAAGGCAACAGGTCGTAACCGCGGCGGCGCTTAAATTCCTCCGGAAGCTTCGCCGTCCAGCTCAAGCCGCCCGCCTCCCAACTGTCGGTCTCGATGCCCTCCAGCGATTTGCCCACCAGCGGTCCGGCCTGGTCGAAGAGAGGATCGACGACCGCTCTCCAGTAATCCTTCAGCGCGTCGGCGTCGAGATAGTCCACCACGAGTCCCTGCCAATTGCTGTTGGATGTCGACACGCGCGCTCCATTGTTGACGTAGCCGAAACGCAGGATCTCCCATTTGCCGGCGGGCACGTCCCAGTGCAGCGTTCCATCGCCGGAGAGCCTGGAGGTCAGGTTGACAACGTCGTGCGACGCCACAGAAGCCTCGCCGGGCTTAGCCGGGATGTCGAAGAGGAGGCTGGAACAGTCGGGCGCGCTGCCGCCGATCTCACCGGCAAGGGATTTTTGGGCCAGGGCGCGGATGGGAGAGCTCGGCGGTCCGTCCGGTACGGGAAAGGCGATGACGTAGGTATCCTTATAGAAGGGCGCCTTGAGATAGGAGCGCCTGGGCTGCGGCGGCTGCGGAAGTTCCGCCTCCAGATTCTGCGGGCCGGTGACGTTGAGCGATGCCCAGGCGATCCGCTTGGCTGCCTCTTCCGGAGTGACGCTCGGGCCGCCGAGATTCCAGCCGCTTTGCGGCGTGATGCTCAGCTTGAGGCCCAGGCGGTCGGATTCCTGCAGGGCGTGCTGAAAAAGTTTCACCCAGGCGGGCGTGCCGAAAGTAGGACCGTTTGGAACGGGGCCGGAGCGGGCCGGGTCGCCCGCGTCGAAAATCATCGCGCCGCCCATCCCGATGGAATGCATCCATTCGAGATCGCGGGTGATGCCGGCTTCATCGACATTGCTATTGAGCCACCACCAATAGCAGCGCATGCGCGCGCCCATCGGAGGATGATGGAAGCCGCCTTCAAGGGAAAGCGGCGCCGGCGGAGTGGCGCCACCGCGCGCGCCTTCGTTGCGAAAGGATAAAAACAGGAACAGGATGACACCCCAGAATCGCAAAGACAGGGAAAGGGACATTCCGTGAACCGGTTTCATCATTTGGTCGGAGTGTGGGGTGATCTGCCGCTACAGTCGAGACCCACCCGCTACCTGGCCGGCTTGACGACGGCATACCGTTTCTGCCCCTTTCGGTCTATCAAGAGCAACATGGGCCGTGACGGGTCGCGCGCTGCCAGCAGCGTCTTGCACGCCGCGGCGTTGGCGACGGGTTTCTCATCCAGATCCGTTATCACATCCCCCCGGCGGAGGTCGGCGGCCGCCGCGGGGCTGTCCGCGGCTACGTCGGTCACCAGCGCGCCTGCCGGCGCCCGGAACTTCAGTTCGACCGCCAGCTCTTTGCTCACGTCCTGGAGCTGAACGCCCAGCGAATCGGCGGTGGGCGGGGCGGCGTCGGTCTGTGGCGCGGGGTTGGCAACTTTGCGGATGTTGTCCGGCAGGCCGGCGGTCTTGAGCGCGACCGTGAGGCCCTTGCCGTCGCGCCACACGGAAAGGGCCACTGCCTGGCCGACCTTTTTCTTGCGGATCTGCTGCTGGAGATCGCGCTCGGTCGCGACTTCGACCCCGTCCACGCCGGTGATGACATCCGCGGGCCGCAGGTCGCTCCAATAGGCCGGGGTGTCGGCTTCGATGGTCTCGACGACCACCCCGCCTTCCACGCCTTTCACCGCCTCCCGCAACGGCGCGGCTTTGTGAAGCTCGAGGATGGTGATGCCCAGCCACGGGTGAACGACCTTGCCGGTGGCGATGATCTCCAGCCCCACGTCGCGGCAGATGTTCGAGGGGATGGCAAAGGAGAGCCCGCGGGCGACGGTGCCATTGATGAGCGTGTTCATCCCCACGACCTTGCCCTCCAGGTCGAAGAGCGGGGAGCCGCTGTTGCCGGGGTTGATGAACGCGTTGGTCTGGATGTAATCCTCGTAGAGCGTGTCCCAAAGCGTGTCTTTGGTGAGGTCGGTGCGGCCTTTGGCGCTCACCCACCCGACGGTGAAGCTGTAATCCAGGTTGAACGGCACGCCGATGGCCCCGACCATCTGCCCCACGCGGAGCGCGTCGCTGTCGCCGAACTCGATGACCGGCAGCTTCGTGGCGGCGATCTTCAGCACGGCCACGTCGGTCTTGTCGTCGGCGCCGACGAGCGTCGCGGGGAACGTCCGGCCGTCCTTCAGGCGGACCTCGATCCGCCCGGCGTCGGCGACGGCGTGGTTGTTGGTGAGGATGTACCCGTCCTGGCGCAGCAGGAACCCCGAGGCCTCGCTGTTCACCGCTTCGGGCAGCCGGAACGGGTGCTGGGCGGGATCGGCGGCGGTTTGGGGCGGCGGGGCATCGGCTCCGTCCCCCTCGGCGTCGCCGCCCTGCGGCGGGCGGTACGCTTCGATGACGACGACGGCCGGCGCGACCTTCTCATAGATGCGCACGAAGGCGTCATCCAGCTCGCGAACGAGGCCCACGCGGGAAGCCGGCCCGACGTCTGCCGCAGGGGCCGCATTTGCGCGCGTCAGGAAAATCGCTACAGTTAAGCAACCGAGAACGGACTCCAAACGAAAGCATCTCATAGAGAATTATCGGCTCTGACGGAAATGGACGTTTGTTCGTTGTATCGGTAGCACACTCCTCGCGCGGCTCTCCGCCGCCTGCGAATCCTGCGTTCCTGTCACCTCGCTTTCCAGCAAAATCCCAATGCACACTACCACTGCCGCTCCTCAACAGACAGCCCCCGCCCCGCCCGCGAAGGCCCCTTCTTTCCGGCCAAAAGCCTTCGTCTCGCACGCGCCCGGGTTCTGGCCGGATGTCCCCGCCGAGAAATGGAACGACTGGAAATGGCAGCTCAAGAACCGGGTCACCACGCTGGCGCAGCTCGAGAAGCACCTGCGCCTCTCGCCCGAGGAAAGGAGCGGCGTCCTCCTCTCCGGGAACAAGCTCTCGCTGGCGATAACCCCGCACTTCTTCAACCTCATCGAACCCGACAACCCGGACTGCCCCATCCGCCGTCAGGTCATCCCCAGGATCGAGGAAACCTGGACTTCACCCTACGACATGGCCGACCCGTGCGGGGAGGATTCCCACATGCCCGTGCCGGGCCTCGTCCACCGTTACCCCGACCGCGTCCTGTTCCTCGTCACCGACCGGTGCGCGGCGTATTGCCGGTATTGCACCCGGAGCCGGGTCGTGAGCGGCGCGGGCGAACAAGAGCTCCATACCGATTTCGAAGAGGCTTTCCGGTACCTCGAGAAGCACGAGGAGGTGCGCGATGTCCTCCTCTCCGGTGGGGACGCCCTCCTTTTCTCCGACGACAAATTGGAAGCCCTGCTGAAGCGGCTGCGGGCCATACCGCACATCGAGTTCCTGCGGATCGGCTCGCGGGTCCCCATCTTCCTGCCGCAGCGGATCACCCCCGCGCTCTGCCAGATGCTCCAGAAGTATCACCCCCTCTGGATGAGCGTCCATGCGAACCACCCGCGCGAGTTGACCAGCGAGGTAAAGGAGGGCCTGGAACGCCTCGCGAACCACGGCATCCCGCTCGGCAACCAGAGCGTCCTGCTCGCCGGCGTCAACGACTCGGTCGAGACGATGAAGAACCTCGTGCAGAAGCTCCTCATGTGCCGGGTGCGCCCCTACTACATCTACCAGTGCGACCTCATCGACGGCTCCTCGCACCTGCGGGCGCCGGTCGCCAAAGGCATCGAGATCATCGAAGGCCTGCGCGGGCACACCACCGGGTACGCCGTCCCGCAGTTCGTCATCGACGCCCCGGGCGGCGGCGGCAAAGTGCCGATCAATCCCGGCTACACCCTGTATCACGACCAGGAGAAAATCATCATCCGCAACTACGAGGGCAAAATCTTCGAATACCCCGAGCCGCGCCTGGTGCAAGCCCTGCAGATGCCGGTCCGCTCCACCGCCGCCAAAAAAGACCTGGCGGGCGTGGATGCCCCGCCCGACACCGCCGTCGAAGCCCCGATGCCCGCGACGCACCCCGACTACTTTTACTCGTAGTCCCGGGCGCCAGACTTCGGAATCCGGCGGCGAGCGACAGCCACGTCCAGGTGGACGGCCGACCGTGCTGAGGACTATACTGCGCACATGGCCCGCAGCATTCCAGCATTGGTTAAGCCCGCATTGCTCATTTGGGCGCGCGAGCTTTCTGGGTTCAGCAGGGATGCGGCTGCCGTCAGAATGGATGTGCCATCCACGATCCTGGCCGATTGGGAAAGCGGTACGGCGCGGCCGTCGATCGCACAGGTTCGCAAGCTTGGGGAAATCTACAAGAGGCCGCTGGCAGTCTTTTTCCTTCCAGAACCTCCAAAGGACTTTGACGCGCAGCGGGAATTCCGGCGTCTGCCCGGCGTCACTTCCGAAAACGAGTCCACAGGAATGCGGCTCGCGCTACGAACCGCCCTTTTCCGGAGAGAGGCGGCTTTGGAACTTTACGGACGGCTGGCCGAATCGATCCCCGTGTTCACCGGAAAGGCCCGCGCGAACGAAGACGCCGAGGTCGTGGGAAGGCGTATCCGCGATGTCCTTGGTATTGGTTGGGCCGAACAGATTTCTTGGCCCAGTCCCAACGCCGCCTTAAACGCTTGGCGCAGGGCCGTTGAGCGGTTGGGCATTCTTGTTTTTCAGAGCGGCAGCATGAGTGTGGAGGAGATGCGTGGGATAAGCATCCCGCGCGGGCCGTTACCGGTGATCCTGCTGAACAGTGCAGATTCACCTCACGGTCGGGTTTTTACACTCCTTCACGAGTTCGCCCACATCCTTCTGTCCAACGGCGGGCACACCACCAGCTCACTGGACGGGCGCCGAAAACCGGAAGACCGGGGCCTCGAAAGAATGAGCAACCGCTTTGCGGCCGCAGCGCTGATGCCGCGGCGCGAGTTCACCGCTGAGGTGCTGCTGCGACATCCCGGAGCTGCTCAAGGTGACGACGACTCGCTTCGGAGGCTGGCGTCTCGCCTCAAAGCGAGCCCGGAAGCGATCCTGCGCAGGTTGTTGGAACTCGGCCAGGCGCCGCATGGCATTTACAGGATGAAGCGCCGGGCATGGCAGAAGCACTCCTGGTACTCTCCGCCCCAGGGCAACGGGGGTCCCCGATCGAGACGCGTGTCATCGCTTCCGCGGGCAGGCCTTTCGTTTCGCTCGTGCTGGACGGTTATAAGCGCAGCGTGGTGAGCAGTTCGGACGTATCGGATTACCTGGGAATGCAGCTAAAATTCCTCAACCGGGTCGCGCATGAACTGGCGCCGGGCCCAGGATTCAATGAAGCGCCCGTTTGATTCATGCCTTTTTGCGTGGATACGAGCGGATGGCTGGACGGCTGGCGCAGGAATTACCCTCCGGACGTTTTCAAGACGCTCTGGGTGAGCATCGAGATGCTCATAGAACGGGGGGAGATCATTTCAAGCGAGGAGGTATATGTGGAGCTCGCGAAGAAGGACGACGATCTTCACAAATGGATCAAGGCGAGAAAATCGATGCTCATCCCGACGGAAGAGGCAATCCAGGAGCGGGTCGCGGAGCTTCTCTCAAAATACCCGAGGCTGGTGGATACGTTGAAGGGGAGATCGCAGGCTGATCCGTTTGTGATTGCGACGGCCGTCGAGCGCCAGGCCGTCGTCGTAACCGGTGAGGTGACCGGGACGCCGGAGAGGCCGCGGATTCCGTTCGTATGCCAGGTGGAAAATGTTCGGTGTATTACATTCCTGCAAATGATACGGGAACTGCGTTTGACCTTCTGATCGATGCCCGGCCTCATTGTTAAACCCCGTTCGCGGCTCTTTCATGGGCATGACTGGGTCTATGTGAGCGATGTCCTGAAGGCTTTCGGCGACCCTGCCGACGGCGATGTCGTCTCGCTGAAGGATGGCAAGGACCGCATGCTCGGCAGCGCGATCTATAACTCGCGCTCGCAGATCGTCGCGCGCCGCTTCTCGCGCCAGCGACAGGGGCTGGATGCCGATTTCTTCCAGCGGCGCATCGCGAAGGCGCTGGCTTACCGCGCCCGTTACGGCATCGACCCGCGGCGCTGCCGCATCCTCTGGAGCGAGAGCGACGGCGTCCCCGGAGTCATCGTGGACCGTTATGGGGATACGCTGGTACTCCAGACGCTGACGCTGGCGATGGACCAGCGAAAGGCGCTCCTGGTCGAGGCCCTGGCCGCGACGCTCCGCCCGCGCACGATCATCGAACGCAACGACGCGCCGATCCGCCGCGCGGAAGGCTTGGAACTCCTCACCGGCGTCCTGCTGGGCGAAGCATCGCCCCTGGAGATCGACGTGGACGGGGTGACGTTCGAGATCGACCCGCTCCACGGGCAGAAGACGGGCTTTTACCTCGACCAGGTGGAAAATTACCGGCGGGTCGCGGCCCGCGCGAAGGGCCGGCGCGTGCTCGATTGCTTCTCGAACCAGGGGGCGTTTGCGCTGGCGTGCGCGAAGGCGGGCGCGGCGGAGGTTACCGCGGTCGAGATCAGCGCGGAAGGCGCGAAGTCCATCGCGGCGCACGCGGACCGGAACGGGCTCGCGCTCCGGGTCATCGAGGCGAACGTCTTCGACTTCCTGAACGCCGAGGAGCGGGCGGAAGCGCACTACGACCTCATCATCCTGGACCCTCCGTCCTTCACGAAGAGCCGCGAGAAGATGCACGATGCCCTCCGCGGCTATAAGGAGATCCACCTGCGCGCGTTGAAGCTCCTCTCTCCGAACGGGCTGCTCGCGACGTTCTCCTGTTCCCACCACATCAGCGCCCCGCTCTTCGCCGAGATGCTGCGCGACTCGCTCGTGGATGCGAAGAAATCCGCCCGGCAGATCGAGACTCTTCACCAAGGCCTGGACCACCCCGTGCTATTGAACCTTCCGGAGACGGAATACCTCAAGGGCTGGCTGCTGGAACTGGCCGAAGGAAGATGAATCCCGAGTCGATCTCAAAATCAACATGGTTCGGCCTGGCGCTGATTTTCGCCCTGGGGATATGCCTGCGCGTGTACCCTTCCACGGGCGGCGAGAAGGTGCGGGGGTTCGATGAAATCCTTTACACCCGGTATGTGACGATCCTCTCCGCGGAAGGCCTGGGCGTTTACCCGGAGATGTCGAAGGGCTACATCGCCCTGCAAAAGGAGATGCCGGGCGCCATCCTGCCTCCGACGCGGTTTTTCTATGTGGCTGCGGGGAGCCTGTGGCACACGGTATTCGGCGTCGAACCGCGGACGGCTCTCCACCGGGTCTCGACGCTCTTTTCGATCCTGACGCTGCTCTTGTCGGCTCTCATCGCCTGGCGTTTGGGGAATAGCGCCCCGGGCCTCGGCGGCGCGAGGGCGGCGGTGGGAGTGGCCGCGCTCATGGCGTGCGCGCCGACGCAGATCCACATGGCGCAGCATGCCTTGATCGACGGGGTGTTCGCGTTCTGGGCGCTCCTCAGCCTCTGGGCGCTGTGGGAGAATCTCCAAAGCCCGCGCCACCCGGGCTGGCTCGCCCTGCTCGGCGCGAGCCTGTGCGTGCTCGTGTTGACGAAGGAGAACGCGGCTTTTGTCTATGTCTCCCTGCTCGTCGTCGTGGCGGCGGGGCGCTGGCTGAAGTTCGGGAAGACGACCGTGCCGCTCCTCGTGATCCTACTCGCCGGGCCGGCGCTGGGCCTGGGGCTGCTCTTCGCGCTCGCGGGCGGCCCCATGCAATTCGTGGAAATCTACAAGCTGCTGGTGCTGAAGGCGTATTCGCTCGACTACGCCATCAACCATGGCGACGGCCCGTGGTACCGCTACCTCGTGGACCTCATGCTCGTGAGCCCGCTGGTGCTGGTGCTGGCCCTCGGCGAGATGTTCCAGCTCGACACGGGGAAGAAGGCCGCGCTCTACCTTTTCACGTTCCTGGCCGCGAGCTTCGCCTTCATGTCGAGCGTGAAATACGGCATGAACCTCCGCTACGCGAACATGTGGGATATGCCGCTCTGCTTCCTTGCTTTCTCGCGGCTTTCAGCCATCTCGGCATCGCTCGGGAACTACCGGCGGGCGGGGCTCCTGTTGCTGACGGCGGGCGTGTGCCTCTTCGAACTACACCAGTTCCAGGTGATGTTCGTGCAGTACCGCCTTTACGAACTGGTCACGGATGACCTGGCGCGTTCCGTGCGGATATTAAAGTGACGCGCCTATAAACGCCGCCGGCAGCGGCTCCCCTACTGCGTCCCGTTCTGCTGGGACGCGGGCACCGTGGGGCTGCCGCCTTCGTTATAGATCGGGTGGATCGCCCTTTCGCCATTCGGGTTCTGGATGTTCACGCTCGTGGCGGTGCCCGCGGAAGCGTCTCCGGTGGAGGCGTTCCCCGAGTTCCCGGGCAGGGCGCTGCCGGTGACGGGCGTGCCGGCCCCTTCGCAACCGGCGAGAGCAAGGGCTAGGAAGAGCGGCATCCAGCGTTTCATGGGAGCCACGCTATCGCACAAGAGCGGCCTTTACAATGCCCGTCGATTGCGGCTGACTGTTGCCTCCCTCCCCCGAATGCCCTGCGTCCTTGGAATCGATTTCGGCACGAACAGCGTGCGGGCCCTGGTCGTCCGCTGTTCCGACGGGCAGGAGATGGGCGCGGCGGTCTTCGATTTCCCCAGCGGCCAGGCGGGCGTCCTGCTCGACCCGCGCGACCATAACCTTGCCCGGCAGAACCCGGGCGATTACCTCGAAGGCCTCGAAAAGAGTGTGCGCGGCGCCCTGGCGGAGGCCGCGGGGCGCCCTGCGTTCGCGGGGGAACGGGTCATCGGCCTCGGCGTGGACACCACCGGCTCCAGCCCGCTTCCGGTGACGCGCGAGAACGTCCCCCTGGCCCTGTTGCCCGCATTCCGCGGCCGGCCCGCCGCCCAATGCTGGCTGTGGAAGGACCACACTTCCTACGCCGAAGCCGCCGAGATCACCCGCGTGGCCGCGCGGCATCGGCCCCAGTATATCGCCAAATGCGGGATGACCTACTCCTCGGAATGGTTCTGGTCGAAAATCTGGAATTGCCTCAAGACCGACCCCGAAGTTTTCGCGGCGGCCCATAGCTGGGTGGAACTCGCCGACTTCATTCCAGGCGTCCTGGCAGGGATCGCCGATCCTCTTCTGCTGAAGCGAGGCATCTGCGCCGCCGGCCACAAGGCCCTCTACTCCGACGAGTGGGGCGGCCTGCCGGACGAGGAATTCCTCGCGCTGCTCGACCCGGCCCTGGCGGCGTTGCGCGACCGGCTCTACGCGAAGGCCTGGGACGCCGCCGAGCCCGCCGGCGCCCTCGGCTCCGAATGGGCGCAAAGGCTCGGGCTGGACGAGGGCATCCCCATCGCCATCGGAGCCTTTGATGTCCATTACGGGGCGATCGGCAGCGGCATCGAGGAAGGGGTGCTCGTGAAGGCGATCGGCACGTCCACGTGCGATTGTGCGATTGTCTCCGCCGCGAACAGGACGGAGGACATCCCCGGCATCTGCGGCATCGTGCGCGGGGCGATCCTGCCTGGTTATGACGCCATCGAGGCCGGGCAATCCGCGGTGGGCGACATTTTCAAGTGGTTCGTCGAGGGCCTCTGCGCGGGCGGCGGCGAGACGCACCAGGCGCTGTCGCTCGAGGCGGGCCTGCTCGAACCCGGCGAAAGCGGCCTGCTCGCGCTCGACTGGAACAACGGCAACCGGACGATCCTCGTTGACCCGCAGCTCACCGGCCTCCTCCTGGGCCAGACCCTCTACACGACGCGCGCGGAGATTTACCGCGCGTTGATCGAGGCGACCGCCTTCGGCGCGCGGATGATCATCGAACGCCTCGAGGAATACGGTGTGCCCGTCCGCCGGGTCGTCTGCTGCGGCGGCATCGCGGAAAAAAACCCGCTGCTCCTGAAGCTTTATGCCGATGTCACGGGCCGCGCGATGCAGGTGGCCGGTTCCAGCCAGACGTGCGCGCTCGGCGCGGGCATCGCGGCCGCCGTCCTGAATGGCCGGAGCGGCGGCGGCTACGATACCTTCCCCGAAGCGCAGCGGAACATGACTTCCCTCAAGGCGGAAGCCTACGAGCCCGACCCCGCGCGCCACGAAACGTATAACAGGCTTTTCGGGCTCTACCGTTCGGTGCACGATGCTTTCGGCGGCGTCCAGCCCGCGGCCGATCTCTCGCGCGTCATGAAAGACCTCATCGCCCTCAAGCAAGGAGCCAGATGAACGCCCCGGCTCCCGCGGAAATCTGGTTCGTCACCGGGAGCCAGCATCTCTATGGCGAGGCGGTCTTGCGGCAGGTCGCCTCGAACGCGCGGGAGATCGTCGGGAACCTGAACGGCGCGGGCGCGCTGCCGGCGCCGATCCTATACAAGCCCCTCCTCACCACGCCGGAGGAAATCCGCGCGCTCTGCCTGGAGGCCAACAATTCCCCGGCCTGCGCGGGCCTCATCCTGTGGATGCACACGTTTTCTCCCGCCAAAATGTGGATCGGAGGCCTCACCGCTTTGCGGAAGCCGTTCGTGCACCTGCACACCCAGTTCAATCGCGACCTGCCCTGGGGCGAGATCGACATGGACTTCATGAATCTCAACCAGTCGGCGCACGGCGACCGCGAGGCCGGCTTCCTCCACACCCGGCTCCGGCTGCGGCGGAAGGTCGTCGCGGGCCATTGGTCCGACCCCGAGGTGCAGGGGCGGCTGGCAACCTGGAGCCGCGTGGCCCTGGCGTGGCAGGACTGGCAAGGGGCGAAGTTCGCGCGCCTGGGGGATAACATGCGGCAGGTCGCAGTCACCGAGGGAGACAAGGTCGCCGCCGAGGCCGCGTTTGGCTACTCCGTGAACGGCTACGGAGTGGGCGACCTCGTCCGCCATGTCGCCGCGGTCGGAGACGGGGCGGTCGCGGCGCTGTGCGGCGAGTATGCGGAGCGTTACGACGTGGCCGCTCCGCTCCGGAAAGGCGGGGAGCGGCACGGATCGCTCCGCGACGGCGCGCGGATCGAGCTCGGGCTGCGCTCGTTCCTGGCGGAGGGCGATTTCAAGGGGTTCACGACGACGTTCGAGGATCTGCACGGGCTGAAGCAGCTCCCCGGGCTCGCCGTCCAGCGGCTCATGGCGGATGGCTACGGCTTCGGCGCGGAGGGGGACTGGAAGACGTGCGCCCTGTTGCGGGCGATGAAGGTGATGGGGCGCGGCCTGCCCGGGGGGACCTCGTTCATGGAAGATTACACCTACCATCTGCATCCGGGCGGCCACCTCGTGCTCGGAGCGCACATGCTGGAGATATGCGAGTCCATCGCAGCGGGGAGGCCGCGGCTGGAGATTCATCCGCTGGGCATCGGCGGCAAGGAAGACCCGGTGCGCCTCGTCTTCGACGCGCCAGCCGGGCCGGCGGTGAATGCCTCGATGGTTGACCTCGGGAACCGGTTCCGGCTTCTGGTGAACGAGGTGGACGCGGTCGCGCCGCCGGAGCCCCTGCCCAGGCTGCCCGTGGCGCGAGCCGTATGGGAATGCCGACCCGACTTCAAGACCGCCTGCGCCGCGTGGATCTATGCCGGGGGCGCGCACCACACAGGTTTCAGCTATAGCGTCACCACCGCGCACCTGGAGGATTTCGCCGAGATCGCCGGCATCGAGATCGCGGTTATCGACGCTGCCACCGACCTGCGCGCCTTCCGCCGGCAGATGCGCAACGACGAAATCTATTACCACCTCGCGCCCGGCCTTGGGCGAATGGGATGAGCCGCTACGCCGCCATCCAGGAGGAGTGTTGCGAGGCGAACCGGGCGCTGCCGGCGCTGGGCCTCGTCGATCTCACCTTCGGAAACGTCAGCGTCTTCGACCCGGCCCTGGGGGTCTTCGGCATAAAGCCCAGCGGCGTCGCGTACGGCGCGCTCCGGCCCGAAGACATCGTCCTGGTTGACCTCGAAGGCGCGCAGGTGGGAGGCGGGCTCCGGTGCTCCTCGGACACACCGACCCACCGGCGCCTTTTCCGGGGCTTCCCCGAGGTGCGGGCCATCGTCCACACCCATTCGCGGCGCGCGGTCGCCTTCGCTCAGGCCGGACGCGGCATCCCGTGCCTGGGCACGACGCACGCCGACCATTTTCGCGGCGAGGTGCCCGTCACCCGCCCGTTGACCGACCGGGAGATAAACGGTGACTACGAATGGGAGACCGGCCAGGTCATCCTGGAACGCTTCCACGACTTGAGCCCGCTGGAGATGCCCGCCGTCCTCGTCCATTCGCACGGGCCCTTCGCCTGGGGCGCCACCTCCTCCGAGGCCCTGGAAAACGCGCACGCGCTGGAGATCGTGGCCGGCCTTGCCGAGGAGACCCTGCGCCTCAACCCGAAGGCGCAGCCCCTCTCGCAGAGCCTGCTGGACAAGCACTTCCTGCGCAAACACGGCGCAGGCGCCTACTACGGGCAAAAGCAGCTTCGGGAGTAGGCTGTAAACGATAGCCCCCTGCTCTTTGCGGGCATGTGCAGAAATCGACAGCGTCATGGGATCGCGATCTCCGAAGCCACTCCCTGAAGCTCCTGCCAAAAGACAGTTTGCCGAACGCTCCCTTGCGGATAAGCTCTCAAAATGACTCTCCAGGACCAGATCGATGAGGATTTGAAAAGCGCCATGAAGGCACGGCAGGCCGAGCGGCTCGCCGTGCTCCGCATGCTCAAGTCCGCGATGAAGTATGCCGCCATCGAGAAACACGGGGCGGAGGGCAAGCTGGAGGACCAGGCGGCGCTCGGGGTCATCCGCAAGCAGGTGAAGCAGCGGCAGGATGCCATCGCGGGGTTCGAGAAAGGGAACAGGCCGGAGCTGGCCGCGAAGGAGAAAGCCGAGATGACCTTCCTGGAAACCTATCTCCCCCAGGGACTTACGCCAGCCGAACTCACCGCGCTCGTCCAGGAGGCGATCGCCGAGTCGGGCGCTGTCTCGAAGGCGCAGTTCGGCGCGGTGATGAAGGTGGCCCAGGAGAAGGCGGCGGGCCGGGCGGACGGCAAGGCGTTGAGCGAGGAAATAAAGAGAGTTATGCAATGAGCCCATTGTGGGCTTACCTTAAGGCTTGGCTCTCTGGCACCTGAATTCTCCACCTCCGTCTTCCGTGCTTACCGCAATCATCGTCGCCGCAGGCAGCAGCCGGCGGATGGGCATGGACAAACTCTTTTCCACCCTCGCCGGGCGCAGGGTCATCGCCCACTCCATCGCGGCTTTCCAGGAGTCGCCCCAGGTGCGGGAAATCATACTCGTGGCGCGGGAGGATCGCCTCGCGGAGATGGAGGAAATGGTTGCGGCGGAGAAGTTTACAAAGGTTAAACAAGTCATCGCCGGCGGCGCGGAGCGGCATCTTTCGGTCTGGAACGGCCTGTGCGCGGTGGAAGCCAGGAGCGACTACATCGCCATCCACGACGGCGCCCGCCCCCTCACCACCCCGGGCCTCATCCGCCGTTGCCTGAAGCTCGCGAAGGAACACGGCGCGGCCTGCTGCGCGGCGCCGATACCGGACACGATAAAGCGCGCCGAGGACAACATCGTCTCCGGCAGCGTGGAGCGGAACGGCCTCTGGGCGATGCAGACCCCGCAGATCTTCGGCAGCGGGCTCATCCTCCAGGCGTATGCCGCCATCATGGCCAGGAATGAGCCGGTGACCGACGAGGTCTCCGCGGTGCAGCGGCTCGGCAAGAAGATCGCCCTGTTGCGCAACGACGACTGGAATTTCAAGATCACTTTCCCCAAGGATCTGGAGATGGCCGAGCACGTGCTGGCGGTCGGCAACAAAAAGAGCCTCGCCCGGCTCGCAAGGAAGCTCGCCTCCGCAAACTGATGGAATACCGCTACAACCTTAGCAAGCTCGCCAACGGCATCCGGATCGCCACGGTGGAGATGCCGCACATGCAGAGCGTGAGCGTCGGCATGTGGGCCGCCATCGGCGGGCGATACGAGAACCGCAGGACGAGCGGCATCTCGCACTTCATCGAGCATCTCATGTTCAAGGGGACGAAGCGGCGCACGGCCCGCCAGCTCATCGAAGCGGTGGAGGGGATCGGCGGCTACCTGAACGCGTTCACGACGGAGGACCACACCTGTTTCTACGCGAAGGCGAGCGGGCAGCACCTCGAGGCGATGTGCGATGTCCTGTGCGACATGTACCTCAATTCGCAGTTCGCCGCGGAGGAGATCGACCGCGAGCGGGAGGTCATCCGCGAGGAGATCATGATGTACCGGGACCACCCCGCCCAGCACGCCCAGGAGCTGCTTTCGGAGACGATGTGGCCGGAGCATCCCCTGGGCCGGCCGCTCACCGGCACCGTGGAGACCATTTCGACGTTCCGGCGGCCTCAGCTCATGCGGTATATGAAGGAGCATTACAATGGCCGCACCACCATCGTCACCGTGGCCGGGAACGTCTCCCACGAGCACGTCCTCTCCCTGTTCCGGCCCGCGCTGAAGGGCTTGAAAAACGGGAGGGCGCCGCGTTTCCACCGCTGCTCGCTGCGGGAGGGCGCGACGAAGGTCTCCCTGGTGACGCAGGAGACGGAGCAGACGCACCTCGCCATGGGCTTCTACGCCCTCGGCCGCTCCGACGAACGCCGGTTCGCGTTGAAGCTCCTGAGCGTCATCCTCGGCGAAAACATGAGCTCGCGCCTCTTCCAGACCCTGCGCGAGAAATACGGCTTCTGCTATTCCGTCCAGAGCGGCATGGTGGCGCTCGCCGACGCGGGGATGATCAACATCTACGCCGGGCTGGACACGGCGAAGATCGGCCGCGCCGTCAAGGTCATCATGCGCGAGCTGAAGACGCTCTGCGAAAACAAGATCACCCCGGGCGAACTGCGAAAAGCCCAGGACTATACCGTGGGCCAGACCCTCATGGGCCTGGAGAGCACCTCCAACCACATGATGTGGCTGGGCGAATCCATCCTCGGTTATCGCAAAATCCTTGATCCCTCCCATATAGAGAAGAGAGTGATGGCGGTGACGCCGGACGACATCCGCCACGTGGCGTGCTATTGCCTGAACCGGGCCCGGCTCGGGGTGGCCGTCGTCGGCCCCGTGAAGAGCGTGGATCAAATCCGCGCCTGGCTGAACTGAGGGCCCCTCCCGCGCAAGGCGGCGCGCCGAACAGCCCCCGCCCCCGACGCCCCACTGCATAGAGAGAACCAGAAAAATGAACGTTGAAGTAGAAAACCTCCCGAACTGCATGACCACCCTCCGCGTCGAGGTGCCTCCGGACCGCGTCTCGAAGACCTGGAACGAGATCGCGGGCGACTACGGCCGCCACGCCCGCATACCCGGGTACCGGCCCGGCAAAGCCCCCCTGGGCATAATCGAAAAGAAATTCCAGAAGGAAATCCGCGAGGAAGTGAAAAAGAAGCTCCTCTCCGAGAGCTGCCGCGAGGCGATCTCCTCCAGGAAGCTGAAGGTGCTCTCCGTGGCCGACATCGAGGACTTTGAGATCGGCGAGGACAAATCCCTGCGCTTCACCGCGACCCTCGTGACCGCGCCCGAGTTCGAGCTGCCCGACTACAAGTCGATCCCCGTGAAGCCGAAGCCGCTCGAAGTCTCCGAGGCGGAGCTGGACGACTTCATAGAATCCCTGCGCGACCGCTCGGCGGATTTCTCGGATGTCGCGGAGGGCGAATTGCAGATGGACCTCTTCGCCGTCATCGATTTCACCGGCAAGGTGGACGGTAAACCCGTCGAGGAAGCCGCCCCCAAGACCGGTAAGCACCTTTCCGAGGGGAAGAACTTCTGGCTGAGGATGAACCCCAAGACATTCCTCCCCGGGTTCTGCGAACAGCTCCTGGGCGCCCGCCTGGGCGATACCCGCGTCTTCCAGATCGAGACGCCCGCCGATTTCCCCGTGGCCGAGCTGGCCGGGAAGAAGATCGACTATGATGTCACCGTCCGCGGCATCAAACAGAAGATCCTCCCCGAGCTGAACGAGGAATTCTTCAAACGCGTCGTGCCCGGAGGCGGCCTCGAGGAGTTCCGCAAGACCATCCGCGAACGCCTGGAGGACGAGAAGCGCCACCAGGTCGAGCACGACCGCAAGACCCAGATCATGGATTACCTCTTGGAGAAGGTCGAGTGCGAGCTGCCGCCAAACATGGTCCGAGCCGAGACGCGCCGGGTGCTGGCGGACATCGTCCGCGAGAACCAGTCGCGCGGCATCCCGGACGAGACCATCCGCGAGAGCCAGCAGGCCCTGCTGGAGGCCGCCGCCCAGGGGGCGCGCAACAAGTTGAAAGGGAGCTTCATCCTCCTCCGCGTCGCCGAGCAGGAGAAGCTCTCCGTGACCCAGGAGGAGCTGCAACAGCGCCTCGCGCTCATGGCCGCGCAGTCCGGCGTGACGGTGGACAAAATGCTCCGCGAACTCGAGAGCCGGCAGGCCATCGACCAGGTCGAGGAAGAGATACTTACGGGCAAGGCCCTTGATTTTCTAAACGCCACTGCTACGGTCCAAGCCGGTTCCTAGCACGGGCCACTCCCCTTTTTTACTTATGCTCATCCTGCCAAACGACCGCCATTCCCCGCGCTCCCTTCAGTCCGCCGAATCCTTCCATCCTGCCGAACCCGCGCAGTCCGTCCTTGTGCCGATGGTCATCGAGCAGACCGGGCGCGGCGAGCGCAGCTACGACATCTATTCCCGCCTGCTCAAGGACAGGATCATCTTCATCGGCACGGCGATCGACGACCACATCGCGAACCTCGTCATCGCCCAATTGCTCTTCCTCCAGATGGAAGACCCGAAGAAGGACATCAACCTCTATATCAATTCGCCCGGCGGCTCCGTCACCGCCGGCCTCGCGATCTACGACACCATGCAGTTCGTCACCTGCGACGTGACGACCTATTGCCTCGGCATGGCCGCCAGCATGGGTGCCGTCCTCCTCTGCGCCGGCACGAAGGGCAAACGTTATGCGCTGCCGAACTCCGATATCATGATCCACCAGGTCTCCGGTGGCGCGCAAGGTGCTGCTAGTGATGTCGAGCGCCAGGTCGAATACATGTTTAAGCTGAAGAAACGCCTCATCCGCATCATCGCCTTCCACACCGGCAAGGATGACGACCAGGTGAAATACGACTCCGACCGCGATTACTACATGACGGCCGCCGAGGCGAAGGAATACGGCCTCGTGGACGAAGTCGTCCAGTCCCGCAAAGGCCTGAAGCCCGAGTCCCGGCCCGAGTTGAACCGCCCCGAGATCAAGACCGCCGACGCCAAGCCCGCGGAGCTCGAAGACAAGGTCGAATAAAATGGCCCGCCCGTCCAACCTCACGATGTGCTCCTTCTGTGGCAAGAGCCACGCCGAGGTGCGCAAGCTCATAGCCGGGCCGGGCGTGTACATTTGCGACAGTTGCATTAACGTCTGCAAGGGGATCCTCGACAAGGAGCTTAGCGATGATGCCCGCCGCCAGTCCTCCGCGCTGCGCGTGCCGAAGCCCGCTGAAATACGGCGGCTGCTCGACCAATACGTCATCGGGCAGGATCGCGCGAAGAAGACTCTGGCGGTCGCGGTCCACAACCATTACAAGCGCATCTCGCAGACCGCCCCCGCGGCAGCCGTGGCGGGCGCCGCGCTGCCGATGGACCCGCTCGCCGACGTGGAGATCGAGAAGAGCAACATCCTCCTCATCGGCCCCACCGGTTCCGGCAAGACCCTCCTGGCGAAGACCCTCGCCCGCATCCTCGATGTCCCTTTTTGCATCGCCGACGCCACCACCCTCACCGAGGCCGGCTACGTCGGGGAAGACGTGGAGAACATCATCCTCCGCCTCCTGCAGAATGCCGACTACGACGTGAAACGCGCCGAGATCGGCATCGTTTACATCGACGAGATCGACAAGATCGGCCGCAAGACCGACAACGTGAGCATCACGCGCGATGTCTCCGGCGAAGGCGTGCAGCAGGCCCTCCTGAAAATCCTCGAAGGCAGCACCTGCAACGTCCCGCCGCAGGGCGGCCGCAAGCACCCGCACCAGGAATACATCCAGATCAATACGGAGAAAATCCTCTTCATCTGTGGGGGCGCATTCGTCGGCCTCGACAAGATCGTCCAGAAACGCGTTGGGCGCCGCACCATGGGATTCGGCCTGGCCGACTCGAACGCCGAGGAGATCCTCCTGCGCGAAGCGATGCGCCAGACCGAGCCCGAAGACCTCCTCGCCTTCGGCATGATCCCCGAATTTATCGGCCGGCTCCCGGTCGTCACCGCGCTTGACCCCCTCACCGAGGAAGAGCTGATGATGATCCTGACCGAGACCAAAAACGCGATGATCAAGCAGTACACCAAGCTGCTCGCCATGGAAGGCGTCAACCTCACCGTCACGCGCGACGCCCTCCGCTCGCTCGCCGCCCAGGCCGTCAAGAAGGGCACCGGCGCCCGCGCGCTGCGCTCCCTGCTCGAACGCATCATGCTCGACATCATGTATGACATCCCGAGCCGGGAAGACATCGCCGACATCACGATCAACCGCGCGGTCGTCGAGGGCAAGAAGGCCCCCATCATCCGCAAGAAGCAGGACAAGGACGCCGCCTAGCCTCCTTGCCGTTCCTGCCGGCGGCTCTGCCCGGCCGGATTTTAGACCCGCGCGAAAAATGTCCGCTCCCGTCCTTCCCGAGCACGACACCATCACCGTCCATCTCGAGAACCGCACGCACGACATCCTCGTCGGCTGCGGCTGGCTCGCCCATTTCGGCGAAGTGCTCGCAGCCCGCATCCGCGAGCGCAACGTCATGGTCTTCACCAGCCCCACCATCGGCGCATTGTATTACGCCCCTCTGGAGAACTCCCTCCTCGCCGCCGGATTCCAAAAAATCCGCCGGCACGACATCCCCGACGGCGAGCCGAACAAGAACCTCGCCGAATACGCGAACTGCTGCGAAGCCCTGGTAAGCCATTTCCCCCAGACCGAGACCCCGCCTGTCGTCGTGAACCTCGGCGGCGGAGTGGTCGGCGACATGGGCGGTTTCGTCGCCGCCACCTTTCTTCGGCGCGGCGTCCCGTATATCCAGGCGCCCACCACGCTCCTGGGCTGCGTCGATTGCGGAGTAGGCGGCAAGACCGGGGTGAACACCAGCACGGTGAAGAACATCATCGGCCGTTTCTACCAGCCGCGGCTCGTCTTCGCCGACCTCGCCCTGCTCTCGACCCTCCCGGCCCGCGAAATCCGCTCCGGCGTCGCCGAAGTCATCAAGTACGGCGCGGTCTGCGACGCCGCCCTCTTTGAATACCTCGAGGCAAATATCGAGGCCCTCCTGTCTCTCGACCCGCCCGTCCTCACCCATGTCGTCGCCGAGTGCTACCGCATCAAAGCCCGGGTGGTCGAGTCCGACGAGGAAGACAACAAGGGCCTTCGCAACGTCCTCAACTACGGCCACACCGTCGGCCACGCCCTGGAGATGGCCAACGACTTTAAGATGACCCACGGTGAAGCCATCTGCGTGGGGATGGCCGCCGTGAACGGCATCGCCCTGCGCCTGGGCATCCTCGACCCCGAGTCGGACGCCCGCATCCGCGCGCTCATCCTGCGCGCAGGCCTCCCCGTCACCGCTCCCGCCGCCGAAGTCTCCTTCGAGCGCCTGTTGGAGAGCATGAAACACGACAAGAAATTCCGCGAAGGGAGCAACCTCTTCGTCCTCCCAACGATGGTCGGCGCCTGGCAACCCGCCCGCGACGTCCCGATGCAAGTCATCGCCGAAGCCGTTGGATCGTGCCTGGTCTAGTCCAGACCCGCACCGCCGGTGACCCTAGATAGACGGCGGCCTGGATGCATCCCCCAGGCTTATGCGTAGATGTCCTTCCGGTGTCCGACAGCTACCACGAGCACCAGCAACTCGCGGTCCTTTATCTGGCAGAGAATCCGGTAATCGCCCACGCGGTAACGCCACAGCCCGGCCAGGGCCGCCTTGAGGCCCTTGCCGAAACGGCGGGGATCGGCATCGCCGGCGACGCGCTCATCGAGGTAAGCAATTATTTCCCTTTGGGCCTGCCGCCCAAGCTTCCTGAGTTCCTTCAAGGCCCGTTCGTCGAACCTATAAACCCAGTTCACGCTTCACATCCCGGGCGGAATACGTCTTCGAGGGGTTCTGTAAGCGCCGCGCAGCCAGATAAATGTCCTCCAAGTCTCCCAGGTGCTCCAGAATCGCCTCGCGTGCGTAATAGGTCTTGGTGCGCCCGGTTTTCTTGGCCAGGCGCTCCAGGCGTTTTTCGATAGCGGGATCGAGACGGATGGCAAGCATTGGCGAAATCTATAGCACCGCTATCATGTATAGCAACCGCGGCAATACCACCAGTCAGCGCCCCGACGCGGAGTAGGGAAGAGCCGTGTAATTTCGCCCGGCAGCCAGGCCATCCGGATTCGGATCCGTATTGCTAAAGGTGACCGGCAGCGTCCCGCAGTCGACCGGTTCCGAGCACGGACAGACGTGGAAATGCAGATGGGGCAATCCCCCCGTATTCCCGGAGTTGCCGCTCAACCCGATCGGCTGCCCCTGGGCCACATGCTCCCCGATCCCGACCAGGGCGCCGTTTTCCGTGAGATGCGAATACGCGGCGATGGCGCCGTCCGCGTGGCGTATCTTGATCCAGTTCGACTCGCCCTCACCCGGCTGGCCGTCGCGGAATTTCATCCGGATCTCGGCCACGACCCCGGCCCGCGCCGCCGTCACCGTGGTGCCGATGGGCATGGCGAAGTCGTAGGCGTATTTGTAGGGGCCGTGATGGCCGCCATGCGTGGAGCAGTTCGCCTGATTCACATAGAAGGCGGAGCCGACGGCATACGGCAGGACGAAGGGCGAGCTGCGCCAGTCCGGAAACGGGCCGCAGGAATCCGCGCGATCCCGCCACGCAGCTGCCGCGACCAGGACGATGAATCCGACCGCGCAGAAAAGCTTTTGGCGTCGGGTCACGCGGCTCCCATTCGGCGAAACGCTACCCAATTTCCCCGGACGAAGCAAACGCCGCCGCGGATTCGACACGGGCCCCGGCGTATGTTATCCTACCCGCCGATGAAAAGACGCGTCTGGTCTGCTTGCGTGGTCGTTTTGCTGGCGCTGAATGCGGCGCTCCTCTTCCGCGAAAGCGGCCTGTTCGCCGCTTCACCCGCGGAGGACAATAGCGGCTACCCGGACGCCGCCGTCTTCAGCCGGGCGCTCATGCTGATCCGCCAGGATTACGTGGACGACAAGAAGATCAGCTACAAAGACCTGACGTACGCGGCGCTCCGCGGGATGCTCTCCAGCCTCGACCCGCACAGCCAGTTCATGGATCCCCAGGACTTCAAGGGGATGCAGGATGATACACGGAGCCAGTTCGGCGGTCTCGGCGTGGAAGTCTCCATGCGCGACGGGTACCTCACCATCATCGCGCCGATGGAGGATACCCCTGGGTTCAAGGCCGGCCTGGCTTCGGGCGACGAGATCCTCAAAATCAACGGCGTCTCCACCGAGAAGCTCGACCTTTCCGACGCGATCCAGAAGCTGCGCGGGGAGCCGGGCGAACTCGTGACCCTGACCGTCCTGCGGCCATCGACGAAGGAGATCAAGGATTACCCCATCGAGCGCGCCATCATCAAGGTGGACAGCGTGAAGGAATCGCGGCTTTTGGAGAGCGACGCCTCCGACGGGTTCAAGATCGGCTATGCCCGCATCACGCAGTTCAACGAGCCAACCGCGCAGGATCTGGCCAAGAGGCTCGACGAGTTGCAGGCCAAGGGCATGCAGGCTTTCATCCTCGACCTGCGCGACAATCCGGGCGGGCTGCTGAACAGCGCCATCGACGTGTGCGGCCAGTTCCTGCCCCCGAACCAGATGGTCGTCTATACCGACGGGCGGGTGGCTTCGCAGCGCCGGGTCTATCGCACCGCCGAGAACGGGAAGACGCGGCCCCGATTCCCGATGGCGATCCTCATCAACGGCGGCAGCGCCAGCGGGGCCGAGATCGTGGCCGGCGCTTTGAAAGACTTGAATCGCGCCATCCTCGTCGGCGAGACGACGTTTGGCAAAGGCTCCGTGCAGAGCGTCGTCCAGCTCCCCGACGGGTCCGCCGTCCGCCTGACCACGGCGAAATATTACACGCCCAGCAGGCAGGTCATCCATGAAAAGGGCGTGAGCCCGACGATCCGCGCCATGGTTTCCGCCGAGCAGGAACGCCAGCTCCTCATCTCGCGCAAGGGCGACATGATGACCGACGCCGACAGGAAGGAAGTGGCGAATTTCCACGACATCCAGCTCGACCGCGCCGTCGATGCCCTGAAAGGCGTGATGGTCTATACGCAAAGGCCGGTGGAAGCCAGGAACACCACCGGCAAAGACCCCGCCGAGCCCAAGGTGGAGTAAGCGGCCACGGCCTCCGCCGTCCCCCTCTCGCCCCACCTTCTCGTTCCCAAACTCCGTTTGGGAACGCCGCGCCCAGCCGGCACCGGGCAGCGAAAAATGACCGCCCACCCGCTCTCCCCCGCCATCCTGGCCCTCGAGACTTCCTGCGACGAGACCGCGGTCGCCATCCTGGAAGGCAACACGCTGCTCGCAAGCGAGATCGCCTCCCAAACCGCCCTGCACACCCCGTACGGCGGCATCGTGCCCGAGGTCGCCTCGCGCCTCCATCTGACGGCGCTGCGGCCCCTCATCCGGCGTGCGCTGGAGACGGCGGGCCGGGACATCGGAGCCATCGACGCCTTCGCCGCGACCACGGGCCCCGGCCTGGCGACCTCGCTCATGGTCGGCGCCGCCGCCGCGAAAGCCCTCGCCATCGCCCGCGGGAAACCGTTCCTCGCCGTCAACCACATCGAGGCGCACCTTCTCTCGCCGTTCCTCGCCCGCGATCTCCCCGTCACGCCCGCGCTCGGCCTGGTGGTGAGCGGCGGGCACACCCTCCTGGCCCGCATCGAAGCCTTCGGCGCTTATGATCTCCTGGGCCGCACGCAGGATGACGCGGCGGGCGAGGCCTTCGACAAGGTGGGCAAGCTCCTCGGCCTCCCGTACCCCGGCGGCCCGGAGATCGACCGGCTCGCGCGCGAAGGCGACCCGGCGAGATACGCGTTCCCGCGCGGCATGGCGCAAGGCTTCGACTTCAGCTTCAGCGGTTTGAAGACGGCGGTCCGCTACGCGCTGCCGGGGCTGAAGGATGCCCGGCTCGCGGATATATGCGCCTCCTTCCAGGAGGCCGTCGTCGATGTCCTCGTGCGCAAGACGCTGGCTGCCGCGGGGGAATACGACCTCCGCGTCGTGGCCCTGAGCGGCGGTGTGAGCTGCAATTCCCGCCTCCGCGCGCGCATGCAGGCGGCCTGTGACGAAGCGGGCGTGCGGCTGCTCCTGGCCGATGCCCGGATGTGCACGGACAACGCCGCGATGATCGCCTACGTCGCCCGCGAACGCTGCCTCCGCGGCCTCGTCTCGCCCATCGCCGAGGACATCGACCCGAATCTCGAATTCGCGCGCCTCTTTCGCGCGCCGGCCCTCTAATAGCGGCGGGGCGAGCACGCTTCGTGCTTTTTTAAAGATTCACACCCGTGAGAGCCACTCACCCCCATGCGGCAGCCGAACGCGAGACGCCATGATCCTGATCATCGATGACGACCAGAGCGTGCGCGTGCTGACGGAGCGCCTCATCAAGACGTTCGGCTTGTCCTCGCTGGCCGCCGGCACGGGCGAGGAAGGGCTGCGGCTCTTCGCGGCCCACGAGTCGGAGGTCGTAGCGGTCGTGCTCGACCTCACCATGCCCGACCTGAACGGCGAGGAGACCTTTGCCCGGCTGCGGCAGATCAATCCGCGGGTGCCGGTCATCTTCACAAGCGGTTACGACAAGGGCGATGAGGTCATCCGGGACGGCCTCACGGATTTCCTCCAGAAGCCGTTTAAGCGCGACGAATTGCGGAGCAAATTGGGTAAATATGCTACGGCAAAATCCGCCGCCGCCTGACGCCTCGCTCGCGCCGCTGCGCGCCTCGGTTTGCCCCTGCCGCTAGTTGTCTTGACGGGCCTTTTGGGGCAGGTTAAATAGCGTTCCAGGGCATGAAACTTGCACGCAGGGACTTCAGCGCATGATCGAATCCTTCCTCAATCGTTTTAAGCCGAAACGCGCGGAGGGTTCGCAGCAGTCAAAAGAAACTCCGGCGCCCCCCGCGGCGGCGGCCCCGCCCCCCGCCGCAAAACCCGAGCCCGGCGGCACCCTGGACATCGGCGCGCTGGAGCCGGAGCCGCTCCCGCCCCCTTCGGCAACCCCCGCTTCACCCGCCAGCCCGGGGCCGCCTTCGACCTCCGCGGGCGCCGGCCCGAAGATTCCCCCCGCCTGGCATTCGCGGGGAGCGACGCCCCTTTCCAAGATCATCTCCAGCACCGAGACCACCGCCGGCGCGGAGTCGGATGCCGCCGCGGGCGGCGGGGATACGCCTTCGAAGATCGCCTTGGAAGTCGGCGACTTTCTCCACCGCATCCCGGCCAACCTGCTGAAGCCGGGGCCGCACGACCTCAAGCAGCGCATCTTTTTTAAGGTCAGCGAGCTCTCTTCGAACATCGCCGGGGGCAAGGCGACCATCCCCCTTTCCAGCATCTCGAAGCTCTGCCCCGAGATATTCCTGGGGGAGATCACCCCCGCGGACGACGTTGAAATCTTTTTCCCCTGGCACAAGCTCGCCGAGCGCGTCCGGACGTTCCGCTCGTTGAGCGACCAGCCGCCCACCAAGCAACTGCGGCGCGAGCCCTCCTTCTCCGCGTTCGCCCTCGGCAAGAAATCCATCAGTAAAAAAGGGACGACGCCCGCGCGCACGGCAGTCCCCGGCGAGGCCGTCACATCCTCCGCGGCGGAAGCCCTGGCGACCCCGCCGGGCGACCCCACCCCCGAGGGCGCCGTCACCATGGCCCCCAGCCTCGCGGAGCCGCCGAAGGAGTTGAAACTTGCCCGGACGCCCTTGCCCTCCGAACTCCCCGACACCGTTGCCCCGGCCGCCGGCTCGGAAAGCGGGATGCCTGCCGAACAAAGGGCGTCGGCGCCCGCCGCCCGCGCGCCCGCGGAACTGCCGCACCAGGTCCGGGCCGCCGCCGAATCCCAGCGCAGGCAGATCAGCCAGCTCGAGCAGGGCCGTTTCAGTCTTATAAAGGAACGGGACGAAGCCCGCGCGTTGCTCGCCGAGATAAAAACCCTGCACGAGAGCGAGCTCCAATCGCTCCAGCGCGACCTGGACGTCGCCGGCAGCGAACGGCTGCGGCTCTCCACCGAGCTCGAGCGCGCGCACGAAGGCCAGAAAACGAAGGCCGAAGCCCTCGCCCAGGAACGGGACGCCGCCGTCGGCGACGTGGACAAGCTCACCGCCCAGCTCGCCCGCGACCAGGGGGCGCGCACCCAGGAACTCCTCACCCTCGCCCAGGAACGGGACGCCGCCGTCGCCCTGAAGAAAGAAACCCAGGAGAAGCTGCAAAAGGAGATCGAAGCTCTCGGCCAGGAGCGGGATGTCCTCGCCCAGGAAAAGAACCAGCTCTCCGCCGAGCTGGCCAAAGTGGAGGAGAACGAAAAGGCGCGTGCCGAAGCCGCGCTCGCAATCACTTCTGCCAAAGCCGGCGAAGCATCCGAAGCGGCCGAGGCGAAGGAACTCATCGCCTCCCTCAAGCGAGAGCGCGACAAGGCGATGGCCTCTCTCGAGCAGAAGGAAAAGCAGATCAAGAGCCTGAACGACTCCTTCGCGCGCGAGCGGACGAACCTCTCCACGCAGCGCCAGGAAGCCGTCTCCCAGCTCACCCAGGCCCGCAAAGGCCGCGGCCAGGAAGTGAAGGCCGTCGCGCGCGAACGCGACTCCGTCATCAAGGCGCGCGACGCAAGCATCGTCGTCCTCGAACGCGAGATCAGCGCGCACAAGGAGCAGATCGGCTCCCTCACCCGCGACCACGGCGACGTCGTCAAACAGCGCGAAGAAGCCGCCGCCCTCCTGGCCCTGTCCCGCGAAGACCATAAGAAGCAGATCGACGCGCTCACCGTTCAGTTCGAGGAAAAACTTGCCTCCATGCGCGACCGGGTCGAGCTCCTCGCCAAGGAAAAAGAGGAGGCGCTCGCGAACGCCGGCGAGGTCGTGCCCGCCCTCCAGAAGGAACGCGACGGAGTCGCCGCCACGCTCTCCGAACGCGAGAAAGCCCTGGCGGCTCTCACCCTTGCCCACGAAGCGCTTTCGGCCGACTTCGGCAAGGCCGGCGAGGATCACCGGAAGCATGTCGAGGCCCTCACCGCGCAATCCGAAGAGCAGATCGGCTTGTTCCGCCGGCAGGTCGAAGCCCTCTCCAAGGAGAAGGACGACGCCCTGGCCCAGTTTTCGCAGACCCGCGACGGCCTCGAGAAGGAACTCGCCGGTACCCGCAAAGAACGCGACGACCTCGCCGGAGCACTCGCGGAGCGCGAGAAAGCCGTCGCCGAGCTCACCCAGGGCCGCGACGAACTCGTCTCCAGCCGGGACGCACTCGCGCTCCAGCTTACCGGCGTCGGCCGGGAGCACGAGGCGCACATCGAGTCTCTTCGCCGCGAGAGCGCCGGGAAACTGGAGGCCCTTCAGCAACAAGTCGAGGGCGTCACGCAGGCGCGCGATGCAGCGGCCACGGAGCTTTCCGAGAGCCGCGCCAGACACGAAGCGCTGGCCGCGGCCCTCGCCGAAAAAGAAGAAGCCCTCGCGCAGTTGCGCCAGGGTCGGGACGCCCTCGCGGTGGCCCTGCCGAATGTCGAGGAGGAGCACGCGGCGCATGTCGCGGCCATTCACCGCGAAACAGCGGAAAAACTCGGCGTCCTCCAGGAACAGGTGCGGACCGTCGCCGAAGCGCGCGACGCGGCCGCCGGGAAGCTGGCCGAGAGCGCCGGCACGCACGACGCCCTTGCCGCGGTTCTCGCCGAACGGGAGAAGGCTCTCGCCGATGTCACCGAGGGCCGGGACGCGCTCGCCGCGAGCCTCGCGGGCGTTGCCGAGGAGCATAAGGCGCACATCGCGACCATCCATCGTGAGACCGCGGAGCGGCTCGGCGTCTTGCAGCAGCAGGTGCAAACCGTGGCCGGCGAGCGGGATGCTGCCGCCGCCGAGCTCGCCGGGAGCCGCAAAAAGCACGAAGACCTGGAAGCCGCCCTTGCCGGCCGCGAGAAGACCCTCGCAGAGTTGGCCCAGGGCCGCGACGCCCTCGCCGCCGACCTGTCAGGAGCCTTGGAAGAGCATAAGGCGCACGTCGCCTCCATCCACCGGGAATCCGCGGAGAAACTGGGCGTTCTCCAGCAGCAGGTCGACGCCGCCACGCGGGCGAAAGACGCCGCCGCCGGGGAGGCGGAGGGCATTCGCAAGAAGCACGACGACCTCGCCGCAGCCCTCGCCGAACGCGAGAAAGAGCTTTCGGAACTTGCCCGCGACCGCGACGCGCTCGCCGCGAACCTCACCGGCGTGGGCGAAGAACACGAAGGCAGGCTCGCCGCCGTCCGCCGCGAGACGGAAGAGCAGCTCGGCGCGCTGCGGCAGCAGGTCGAGAGCATCTCCCAAGCCCGGGACACTGCCGCCGGTGAGCTGGCCGAGAGCCGCGCCCGGCACGACGACTTGGCGGCGCTCCTTGCCGAGCGCGAAAAGGCGCTTGCCGAATTGTCCGAGGGCCGCGATGCCCTCGCGCTCACCCTCACCGGTGCGGGCGAAGAGCACCAGGCCCGCGTGGCCTCCCTCCAGCGCGAGTCCGGGGAACGCCTCGCCGCCCTGCAACAGAAGATCGACGAGATCGCCCAGGCGCGCGATACCGCCGCGGGCGAATTGTCCGCCAGCCGGAAAGACCGCGATGAAACCGCAGCGGCCCTCGCCGAACGCGAGAAGGCGCTGGCCGACCTCGCCCAGAGCCGCGACGCCCTCGCCCTGAGCCTGCGCGGCGCGGAAGAAGGTCACGAAGCCGGCATCGCCGCCCTGCGGCGCGAGACCGAAGAGCGGCTCGGCGTCCTCCGGCAGCAGGTCGAGACTCTCTCCGGCGAAAAAGAAGCGGCCCTCGACACGAGCGCCAAAGAGCGGAAGGCCTCCGAAAAGCAGCTCGCCGCCCTCCAGAAAGAACGGGACACGCTGGAGAAAAAGCTGGCAGACCTCTCCTCGCGCCTGACCGTACGGCATAAGGCCGCCGCCGCCCTCACCGGCGAAAGGGAGAAGGCCCTCAAGGAACTCGCCCTCATCCGCGACCAGCATGCGGGCGTGACCCAGGAGCGCGATAACCTGGCATCCCGTCTCGCCGAACGCGAAACCGCCCACGCGGCCCTCGCGGAGACTCTCGACGCCCGGGAAAAAGAACTTTCTTCCACGCAGACGGAGCGCGATGCCCTCGCGGCCGAGCGCTCTGAACTCGCGAACCGCGTCGCTTCCCACGAGGCGACTCTGGCCGAGAACGAAAAGACTCTCGCGGAACTCTCGCTCGCCGCCGAGACCGGCGCGGGCGCGCTGGCCGCCGCCCAAAACGAGAAGGCGGGCCTCGCCGCCGAGCGCGACACCCTCTCCGGCCGGGTCGCGGAGATGGAAGGCCACCTCGCCGAACGCGAAAGTGCCCACGCGCAGCTCGCCGAGACCCACGCCTCCAGCGCGGAAGCCCTCGCCTCGCTCCGCGACGAGCGGGAGACCCTCGCCTCCGAGCGATCCGATCTTACGAACCGCGTGGCCGACCACGAAGCGAGCCTCGCGGAAAAGGAACGCCAGCTTTCGGAACTTTCTCTCGCGGGACTGGCCGGCGCGGAGGCCCTGGCTGCCGCCCATAAGGACAAGGCCAGCCTGCTCTCCGAGCGGGACGCGCTCTCCGCCCGCGTCGCCGAGGTGGAAGGCCAGCTTGCCGACCGCCACCGCGCTCACGCCCGGCTTTCCGAGGAGCACGCTTCCGGTGCGGAAGCGCTCGCCGCCCTTGGCCGGGAGCGGGATGCCCTCGCCGCGGAGCGCGCCGACCTTGCGGACCGCGTCGCCGCCCACGAAGCAACCCTCGCCGCGAATGAAAGGGCCCTTGCGGAATTTTCCCAGACGAAGGAGGCCGGCGCCGCCGAGCTGGCCGCGGTGCGGAACGAGCGCGCGAATCTCCTGTCGGAACGGGACGCCCTTTCGAGCCGCGTGGCGGAAACGGAGCGGATGCTCGCCGAACGCCATCGCGCCCACGCCCAACTCGCCGAGACGCACGCCGCCGGCGCCCAGGAACTGGCCGCGCTCCGGCAGGAACGGGAGACCCTCGCCGGCGAACGAGCCGATCTCGCGAACCAAGTGGCCGCGCACGAAGCGACCCTGGCCGAGAAGGAAAATGCTCTCGCGGCGCTCTCGCTCGCCAAAGAAACCGCCTCCACCGAGTTCGCCGCGACCCGTTCGGAACGCGATCGGCTCGCGCAGGAGCGCGAGAGCCTCTCCGCCCGCGTGACCGACCTCGAAAAGAGTCTGGCGGAAAGCGAGCAGACCTTCGCCGGCCTCACGCAGGCCCGGGAACAGACCGCAGGGGAACTCGCCGCCGCCCGCAAGGAATCCGCGGATCTCTCCGCGGAACGCGCCGATCTCGCCCACCGCCTCGACGAACGGGAAAAGACCCTGGCGGCCCTCTCCCTGGCACGGGACGAGAGCGCCCGGGAACTGGAATCGCGCATACGCCAGCACGAAGCCGCGCTCGCCGAGCGCGAAACCGCCGTTGCCACTCTCGAGTCCACCCGGGATGACGTTGCGGCCCGCCTGGCCGAACGCGAGAAAGCGCATGAGGAGCTTTCCAAGGCCATGGAGGCCGGGACGCTGGAACTCGCCGCCGCGCAACGTTACGGCGCGAACATCGCCGCCGAACGCGAGGAACTCGCGGGCCGTCTTGGCGAGAGCGAAAAGGCCCTGGCCGAGCTTGGCCGTGCGAAGGACGCGAGCGTCAAGGAATTTGCCGCCGCCCGGCACCTCCTCGTGAGGGAGCGCGACGACCTCCAGGCGAAACTGGAAGCGGCGCAGAAAGCCCATGCGCAGGAAAGGGAGTCGCTCGTCCAGGAGCGGGACCAGGTCATCGCGGGGCGCGAACGGGACGTGGCGGCATTGAAGCAGGCCCACCAGGCCGGTCTCAACGAATTGCAGGCGCTCCTGCGCCAGCGCGACGAGACGCTGGCCGAGCGCGAAAAATCCCTCTCCGAAGCGTCGCACGCCCGCGACGCCATCACCCGTGAAGTCGCCGCGAACCGCAAGCAGCTCTCCGATCTCGCCCAGGACCGCACCGAACTCTCCTTGCGGATCGCCGAGCGGGAGAAGGCATTGAGCGAGCTTTCCCTGGCCGCCGCCGCGAGCGCCCGGGAACTCGCCGCGGCGCGCAGGGAGCGGGACGACCTGGCCCAGGAACGCGCCGGCCTCACGACCGCCGCCGCTGAACGGGAACAGGCGCTCGACGCGCTGTCGAAGTCCAGCGCCGACCGGATCAGCCAGCTCGAAACCCTCGCACGCGCCAACGAAGAAAAACTCGCCCAAGGCGAAAACGCATTGGCCGAGGCCGCGCAGGCTCGCGAAGCCGGTGTCGCCGAATTGCTGGCAAACCGCAGGCAGCTCGAAAGCGTCTCCAAGGAGCGCGGCGACCTCGCGAAGCGGCTCGAGGCGCGCGAACGTGCGCTCTCCGAACTTTCGCAGGCCCGCGAAGTCAACGCGAAGGAACTCGCGGCGATCCGCACCGAGCGGCAGAACCTCGCCGCCGAGCGAGAAGAACTCGCGAGCCGCCTGGCTCAGCGCGAAAAGGCATTGGGCGAACTTGCGCACGCGAGAGACGCAGCCGCGCAGGAAGCCGCGAGAGCCCGCGAGGCGTTGAACGCCGAGAAGGATTCCCTCCAGGCGAAACTTGCCGGAGCGGAGGAAGCGCACAGGAAAGCCGCGCAGGCCCTGGAACTGCACAAGACCGATACCGGCAAGGCCCACGAGGCGCTCCATTCGCAGCTCGCAAACATGCGCGAGACCCACGCGCAGGAACGGGAGCGCCTGGCCGGACAGGCCGCCGCCGCCGCCACAGAGCGCGACGCCATCGCCTCCCGACTGGCCGAAGCCACAGCCCTGGCGGCAACGCTGCGGGCGGAACGGGATCGCCTCGCCCAGGCGCAGGGTCCGCTCGAAGAGGTGAAGAGTTCCGTCTCCCGGCTTGAGAAGGATCGCGAACACCTTGGCAAACACGCCGAGGCCCTTTCCGCCGAGTCCAGGGCGCTCGCGGAGGAACTGGATGCCGTCGCCGCGGAACGGGATGAATCACTCGCCGCCGCCCAGCGCGCCATCGAGGAAAAGCGCGGCCAGATGGAAGTCTTCGCGGGCCAGTTCCGCAAGGCCGTCCAGCAAAGGCAGGAAGCATTCGACATGCTCTCGGCCAGCGCCGCCGCGCACAAGGAACAGCTCTCCGCGCTCCAGGACGAACACAGCGCGAGGGCTTCCCGGTTCGAACAGGAACTCGAGACGCTCCGGCAGGAATTGAAACAGCACATCTCCGAGAAGGACAAGACCGCCACGGCCCTGGCCGAGACGGGCGAAAGCCTGAGCAAACAGATCGAGGCGTTGAAGAAGGAGAGAGAATCGATCCTGGGCGAGCGGGAGAACCTCCTCACGCTGCCCCGGATTCAGCCCGTCTCCGTGCCGCCTCCGCCGATAAAATTGGGCTGACCTTCGATGGTCAAAGCCACGATAGAATACGCGGGCGGCTTGCACTGCATCGCCACGCATGGCCCCTCCGGCAGGCAGCTCGATAGCGATGCGCCGGTGGATAACCAGGGCAAGGGCGAATCCTTCTCGCCCACCGACCTCATGGGCGTCGCGCTCGGCACGTGCATGGCCACGACCATGGGCATCTACGCGCAGCGCCATGGGATCGAGTTGAAGGGGATGAAGGTCGAGGTGGCCAAGGAGATGTCCGCGGAACCGCCGAGGCGCATCGCGCGGCTGGCGGTGGAAATCTGGTTCCCTGTTGGCGTGGCGAAAGACCCGGCGCTGGAGAGAGCCGCGCTCACCTGCCCGGTGCACCGCAGCCTTCACCCGGATGTCGAGAAGCCGGTGCTCTTCCACTGGCCCTGACGAACCAGCCGCGGCAGGGTTTTGGACTCAGCGAACCACGTCACCCCACATGTGAAGATCGCCGCCGATCTTCTCATACCGCGGCTCTACGATCCTCCACGCCTCGGCGGTCTTCCCCGCGCCGCGTCCGCCGACTACGACCTTCTCGCCCCCGAGAAACAGCGGGGCCATGAAGAAATGAACCCTGTCCACCAGCCCCCGGTCGAACGCTTCGCCGAGCACCTGGCTTCCCCCCTCGATGAGGACGCTGGTGACCCCCCTCCAGCCCAGGTCGCGCAATGCCTCGCGCAGAGATTTCCCCGCGTAAACCAGCGTGCGCTCCTTGAATGCATCGGTGAAAAGGTGCGCCCCGGCCGGGAGCGCCCCGCTACGTGAGAGCACCACCCGCCACGGCTGGCGCGCGCCGGGGACTCCCCGCACCGTGAGCCGCGGGTTGTCCGCCCGGAGCGTCCCCGCTCCGATGAGGATCGCATCCACCTCCGCCCGGAGCCGGTGCGCGTGTTGGCGGGAGGCCGGGCCGGTGATCCATTTCCCTTCACCCGGCGGGCGCGAGAGCCTGCCGTCCAGCGACATGCCGGCCTTCGCGATGACGAACGGCATCCCGGTGACGATCCACTTGTTGAAGCCGGGATTCAGCGCCCGGCATTCCTCTTCGAGCACGCCCTTCTCGACCCGGATACCCGCCGCGCGGAGGAGTTTCACGGCGCGGCCCGCGTGCGCCGGATTCGGGTCCAAGGCGCCGATGACGACCTTTTCAAAACCGGCCTCCACGATGGCATCGGTGCAGGGCGGCGTCCTGCCGGAGGTCGAGCACGGCTCGAGGGTGACGTAGAGTTCGGCGCCTTTCGCGCGCCGGCGTTCCCCCAAGGCCGAGAGCGCTTCCACCTCCGCGTGCGGCAGCCCGGCCTGCCGGTGGTGGCCGCGCGCGGCGATGCGCCCGCCCGCCACGATGACCGCGCCGACCGCCGGATTCGGGCTCGTGCGGCCCACTCCCTTCCCCGCCTCGCGCAGGGCGGCGCGCATGAATTTCTTGCCGCTTTCTGAAGTCATGGTTTGGCGCTATCCTGCCACAGTCCCCCTCACCATACACGGCACGTGCGCCTCAGCCTTTCCCAAAAAGAGAATCTTTACTACGAACTCGGGCAGCGTCTCCATTCGGGGATCAGCTTCGCCTCGGCGTTGAAACAACTCTCCGAAGATACGCACGGCGCGGTGAGGAGGTTCATCCGGGGGCTGAGCGAAGCGGTCGCGAGGGGAGACTCGGTGTCGGAAGCGTTTGGCAGGCAGGGCCGAGGGGTGTCCGAGCTGGAAACGAGCATCTTGAAGGGCTCCGAAAGGAGCGGCCGGCTCGAACAGGGGTGCCGCTACCTGGCTACCTATTTCGGGGCGCTCGGGGACTCGCGCTCCGTCATCGTCAAAGGGGCGATCTACCCATTCTTCCTTTTGCACTTGGGCGTGCTGGTCGGGCCGGTAAGGCTGGTAATGAGCCCCGGGGGGGCAACGCTTACCTGGCGGCGGTCGGCAGGGACTTTTTTCTTTTTTACCTGTCGGCATTCATGCTGGCGCTGTGCGCCTACGCCGTCCTGGCCGCGGCGCGGGACACCATCCTGTTCGACCGCTTCCTGCGGCTGCTGCCCTTGCTGGGCAAGGTGCGCCGCGCGTTTTCGCTGGGCCGCTTTTGCGCCACGTACGAGATGCAACTGCAGTCGGGCGTGAACGTAATGGACAGCCTGAGCCACGCGGGGAGAGCGAGCCAGAGCGCGGTGCTGGCGAATGCGGTGGAACGCTTGCTGCCGAGGATCCGCCTGGGAGAACAGGTGGGCGCTTCAATGGCCGCAGTAGGAGCGTTCCCAAAAAGCATGGTGCGCTCCATGCGGCTGGGCGAGGAGACGGGCAAGCTGGATGAAGAACTGAAAAACCTGACCGAAAAGTTCCAGCAGGAAGCGATGGGACGCATCAAAACGCTGAGCGACTGGATACCAAAGATTCTCTACATTGTCATCGCGGGCTACGTCGCATACCAGATCGTCTCGATCTACGCGGGGATGATGTCCGACGTCAGCAAACAGTTGGAGTAGCAGAGACATTTCGGCTCTTTAAGCGAGTAATATCAATTTGATTTGAGAGCCAAATTGTCTCTTGCCTTCAAACTTGTCTTTCCGTATCTAACTTGCCACGAACATGTTACGACTGTCTGTCAGAATGGCATGGGGTAAGCTTTAAGTTTACGTGTAGTTTCAACCCTAACCTTAAGGAGCAATCATATCATGAGCTTGATTCGTTATTACTCACCGGAACTTTCGAGGTGGAGTCCTTTTGAGCGGCTCTCGTCCCTGAGGGACGAAGTGAACCGCTTTTTCGAGGGCGCGTCCTCCGGTTCCACGCGGGATGCCGGCCTGTTTACGGAGTGGGCCCCCGCCCTCGACGTTCTGCAGGACCGCGACAGCGTCTATGTGAAAGTCGAACTGCCAGGCCTGAAAAAGGACGAGATCGATATCTCCGTCCACGAGGGAATGCTCTCGGTCTCGGGCGAGCGCAAGCAGGAGAGCGAAGCCGGCGAGGCAGGTTCGTTCAGGAGCGAGCGGTTCTTCGGGCGCTTCCACCGGAGCGTGGCGCTCCCGGCGACCGTGGACAACTCCCGGGTGACCGCTTCCTACAAGGACGGCCTTCTCGTCGTCACGCTGCCCAAGGCGGAAGAAGCCAAGCCGAAACAGATCGAAGTCAACGTATCGTAAACCCAGGCGAACGAAAGAAAGGACAGGAAATTATGGAGACACTCAACAAGCAAGACGAAAGGGCGAACGGCGCCGCCGAACACGTGGTTTATGTGACGCCCCAGGCGGCGATTCGCGAGACGAAGGAGGGCTACGTCCTCCAGGCGGAGATGCCCGGCGTGAACAAGGCGGGCCTGGAAGTGACGGTCGAGAGCAACCAGCTCACCCTCGTGGGCCGGCGTTCCGATCCCGAGATCAAGGCCGAGACCGTTTACCGCGAGTCGCGTCCGCGCGATTTCCGGCGCGTATTCGAGCTCGACCCGACGATCGACACCACCCGCATCGAGGCGAAGATGGAACAGGGCGTGCTTACACTTACTCTGCCGAAGGCCGAGCGTGTGAAACCCAAGAAGATCGTCGTCACCGACTGAAGATTCGCCATAAACCGCCCGCGTGTTTGTTGGTTTAGCGCGGGCCGTTCGGGAACCCGCAGCCGCCCAGCGCGCCTGCGGGTTTCTGTTTTTTTGGGGACCGAGCGCCGCCCGAACCTAGTTCAGAAGCTCGTACCAATTATTCCGACGGCGCGCCTCGTACCCCGCGTCGCCTATGAGCCCGGAGATTTCCTCGGTGTTCAGCCGGAAGCTCGTGCCCGCGCTGCTCACGACGTTTTCCTCCATCATCACCGAGCCGAAATCGTTCGCGCCGTATTTGAGCGCGACCTGTCCGATCTTCGGCCCCTGGGTGACCCAGGAGCTCTGGACGTTCTCGAAATTGTCCAGGAAGATGCGGGAGAGCGCCTGGGTGCGCAGGTATTCGGCGGAGCCGACGCCCGGCGCCTTCAGCACGGTGTGCTCCGGCTGGAACGACCAGCAGATGAACGCCGTGAACCCACCGGTGGCGTCCTGCTGTTCGCGCAGCCGCTGCAGATGCTCGATCCGCTCCTCGATGGTCTCGACGTGCCCGAACATCATCGTCGCGCTCGACTTGAGCCCGAGCTCGTGGGCTATGGCCATGACTTCCAGCCACTGGCCGGAGTCGCATTTCAACGGCGAGATGCGCCTGCGCACCCTGTCCACGAGTATCTCCCCGCCGCCGCCCGGGATGGAGCCGAGCCCCGCTTCCTTGAACCGCGAGAGGACTTCGCGCAGCGGCATGCCGAAGACTTCGGCGAAATGGTTGAACTCGGGCGGGCTGAACCCGTGGATGTTGATGTGCGGATACTTCTCCCGAATGTGATGGAGCAGCTCCAGGTAGTGGTCGATCCCCAACCCCGGGTGATGGCCCCCCTGCATGAGAATCTGGACGCCGCCGATGGCGCTGAGCTCATCCAATTTTCGGTCGATCTCCTCGAGCGAGAGGACGTAATGGTCCGCGTCCTTCTCCGTGCGGTAGAACGCGCAGAACTTGCAATAGACGTTGCAGACGTTCGTGTAATTGATGTTGCGGTCGATGATATAGGTGACGATCTCCCGTCCGCGCCCGCCGTATGCCGCTTGTTTGGCCCGGTCGCGCCGGGCGTTGGCGAGCGCCCCGAGTTCGTTTAGCGGCGCGTCGTACAGCGCGCGCGCCTCGGAGACGGTGATGCGTTCCCCGGCGAGCACCTTTTCCGCGAGGGACTGGTCGAGGCAGGGCGTTCCCATGGCGGAAACCTAGTCGCGGAAACGCCCGGGGGAAAACGGAATCTGGCGCGCGCGTTTTTGCGTCAAACCGCCGTCAGCTCCCTTATCAAGCCGGGGCCGCGGTAGATGAACCCGGTGTAGATCTGGAGAAGGGACGCTCCCGCATCCAGCTTTTCGCGGCCGGAAGCGGCGTCGAAGATCCCGCCGACGGCGATGATCGGGAGCGAAACTCTCGACGCGATGAACTTCACTATGGCCGTCGATCTCTGGCGCAAGGGCGCCCCGCTGAGGCCGCCCTGCTGCCGCCGCCGCTCGGGAAGGGACGATTGGTCGAGGGTGGTGTTCGTAGCGACGATCCCCGCGACCTTCCTGCTCAGCGCGACCTCCAGGATTTCCTCGATCTGCGCGAAGTCGAGGTCGGGCGCGATCTTGACCAGGACGGGCTTCGGCGCGGGCCGGGCGAGGTTGTCGGACTGGATCGTCTCAAGGAGGAGGTCGAGCGCCTCTCTTTGCTGGAGGCTGCGCAGGCCCGGGGTGTTCGGCGAGCTGACATTCAGCACGAAGTAGTCGGCATACGGGAAGAGCGTTTCGAACGAGAAAAGGTAGTCGGCGGGCGCTTCCTCGACGGGGGTGGTTTTTGACTTTCCAATATTGATCCCCACCGGGATGCGCGGCCAGCGGCCCGAGGCTTTCAACGCCCGGAGACGCGCCGCGACGCACTCCGCTCCGTCGTTGTTGAAGCCGAGGCGGTTGATGAGCGCGCGGCTCTCGGGCACGCGGAAGATGCGGGGCTTCGGGTTTCCGGGCTGGGCCCGCGCGGTGATGGTTCCGGCCTCGACAAAGCCGAAGCCGAGCGCCTCCCACGCGGGGAGCGCCACGGCGTTCTTGTCGAACCCGGCGGCGAGCCCGACGGTGTTTGGGAAGGTGACCCCGAAAACGCGGCGCGAAAGCTTGGCCGGCTGCGGGCCGCACAGGAGCCGGAGGCCCGGGAGCCGCAGGCAGGCGAGCGCGAGGTGGTGCGCGGCCTCGGGGTCGAGCGCGAAGAGCGCGGGCCGCACCAGGCTCTCATACAAGGCGGCGGGGAGGCTCATTTGCCGATGCAAAAGGTGCTGAAGATTCTGTCGAGCAGGCCTTCGGCATCCACCTTGCCGACCACCTCGCCGAGGGCGTCCAGCGCCGCGCGCAACTCGAGGGCAATCAACTCGGGAGGGAGGCGTTCCACGAGCCCTTTTCGCGCGCTCTCGCAGTAGCCGGCGGCGGCTTTGAGGCAGGCCTGGTGCCGGGCGTTGATGGCCAGGAGCGAATCGCCGGCATCCAGCTTTCCCGTGAGGACGCGCCGGAAAATCTCGTCGGCCAGCCGGTCGAGGCCGTCGCCGGTGCGGCACGAGATGCGAAGGCCCTCCACGCCCTTCCACGCGGCGTCCTCGGCGAGGTCGCTCTTGTTGAGGACCAGGATTTCCTTCGCCTGCGGGCCAGCGGGCGCAGCGGGTATGGCCGCTCGCGGCCGGCTGGCATCCTCGATGCGCAGGACGATATCCGCGACCCGGATGCTCTTGAGGGTGCGTTCCATGCCCGCGCTCTCGACGGAATCTACGGATGCGCGCAGGCCCGCCGTGTCCACGAGCCGGAGCGGGATGCCGCGGAAATGGATGACTTCCTCAATGGTGTCGCGCGTGGTGCCGGGGAACTCGCTGACGATGGCGCGCTCGAAGCCGAGGAGGAGATTGAGCAGGCTCGACTTGCCGGCGTTCGGCGGCCCGTAGAGGACGGTGCGCACGCCCTCGCGCAGGATGCGGCCCTGCGGGGCGGTGCGGAGCAGGGCATCGTTCGCGGCGATGATCCCGTCCAGGCTTCGCAGGAGGGTGTCGCCGGTCTCGGGGTCGATGTCTTCGTCCGGAAAATCGATGAAGGCTTCGACGTGGGCCAGCAGGCGCAACACTCCGTCGCTCAACTCGCGGATGCGCTCGCCGAGCTTTCCCTCGAGCTGTTCGGCGGCGGCGCGCAGGGCGAGGTCTGTCTTCGCGGTGATGAGGTCCATCACGGCCTCGGCCTGGGTGAGGTCGAGCTTGCCGTTGAGGAAGGCGCGCTCGGTGAATTCGCCGGGGTTCGCGGAGCGTGCGCCGCGTTCCAGGAGCACCCGGAGGATTTCGCGGGTGACGAGGATGCCGCCGTGGCAACTGATCTCGACCACGTCCTCGCCGGTGTAGCTGGCCGGGGCGCGGTGCACGGTGGCGAGGACTTCGTCGATGGCTTTCCCGCCGTCGAAAATCCTGCCGGGAACCTGGCGTCGCGCCGCGGCTTCCTCGAGGGGCCCCTTGCCCCGGAACGCCGCGCCCGCTATCGAAACCGCGCGCGGGCCGCTGAGCCGCACGATGGCGATGGCGCCCTCGCCGAAGGGCGTGGAGACCGCGGCGATGGTGTCATTCATCTCCGCCCGGGGCTCCGGCTACTTGGCCCCCGGGTTCTCGATGAACTCGCCGACCCGGCGGAACTTTGCGTAGCGCTGCTCGAGCAGTTTGGCGACGGGGACTTTTTCGAGCTCTTTCAGATGTTTTACGACCGTTTTCCTTAGGTCGCCGATCGCCCGCTCCGGATCCTGGTGCGCGCCGCCCATCGCCTCGGGGATGACTTCGTCCACGAGCTTCAGCTTTTCGAGGTCGCGCGCGGTGAGCTTGAGCGCCTCCGCGGCGGCGGGCGCCTGGTTCCGGTGCTTCCAGAGGATGGCGGCGCACCCCTCGGGGCTGATGACGGAGTAGTAGGAATTCTCGAACATGATGACGCGATCCGCGACGCCGATGCCGAGCGCGCCGCCGGAGCCGCCCTCTCCGATGACAACGGCGACGATGGGCGTGCGCAGAACCATCATCTCGCGGATGTTGACGGCGATGGCCTCGGAGATGTGCCGCTCCTCCGCGCCGACGCCGGGATACGCGCCGGGAGTGTCGATGAGCGCGACGAGCGGCAGCGCGAATTTCTCGGCGAGCCGCATGAGGCGCAGCGCCTTGCGGTAGCCCTCGGGGTGGGCGCTGCCGAAGTTCCGCTTCAGGTTCTCCTTCGTGTCCCGCCCTTTCTGGTGGCCGATGACGGCGCAACGGGTCTCGCCCGCGACGGCGAACCCGGCGGGCATGGCCTTGTCATCGCCGAAGAAGCGGTCCCCGTGGATCTCGATGAAGTCGGAGAACGACCGGTTGAAATAGTCGAGCGCGAAGGGGCGCGCGGAGTGGCGGGCGATCTGCACGCGCTGCCACGCGTCGAGGTTCGTATAGATGTGGCGCTTGGTCTCCTCGATCTTCGCTTCCATGCGGCGGACTTCGGCGTCGAAGTCCATGTCGTGGATGCGGGAATGCCTTTTTAAATCCTCCAGCTTGTTTTCCAGCTCGATGATCGGCTTTTCAAACTCGAGCGGCTGGACCTTCATTCGATGGTGACGGGGACGTTCCTGCTCAACAGCGTGGAGAGCTCCTCCATGTCTTCCTGCGCCAGCTCGATGCCGCCCGGAGGTTTCGCGGTCTTGCCGTCCCCCTGCGAAAAGAGGGTGTAGCCCGCGACGCCCACCTCGACCCAGCGCGCGCTGCCCGGGTAGTCCTTCGAGCCGAGCGCGACCTGCTGGCCGTTCTTCCAGGCGATCTTCTCGCGGACCTTCCCGGTGAGCGGCGCGGAGGTGCGCGCGGCGGGCGCCGTCCAGGTGAGCGCGGAGTATTGCTTGAAGAATTTGCCGTCGTTCAGGAGGGTGACCCTTTTTTCTTTGCGGTTGATGATGATGGAAAACGCGGGCTGCGAGATGAGGAGCTGCTGGCCGACGTGCAGCATGGTGCCGCCCATGTTATTCGAGCGCATGATGAGCTCCGAAGTCGTCTTCATCTTCGTGGCGATCTTCATCAAAACGTCGCCTTTTTGCACGTTATATTCCAGCTTTTCCGGCGCGGGATAGGTGGAGAAGAAGATGGCTGTGTTGATGCGGCCGAGCGCGTCCCTGGCATCCTCGATGCGGGTGGAGTTCGGGTTCCTCTCGACGAAGCTCGCATAGGCGTTCCGCGATTCCACCAGGTTCCCGCTCATCCGCAACTCCTCGCACTTCGCGAAGTCCGCCAGGCTTGGGTCGGGCGGCGGAGCGGGCGTCCCCATGGCGAGCTCCTCCTTCTCGGCCCGTTGCGGCTTGACGAAGAGCTCGTAGGCGAAGAAGCCGGCCGGGCCGAAGATGGCGGCGCTGAGGGCAAGAAGGATGAGGGCTTTGACGAGCGTCTTCACGCCTGGAAACCGGGAGAGGGCGGCTGCGGCGCGCGCCTACAGCAGGCCCTTCTTGCGGAAATCACCGATATTTGCGCCGGCGGATTGCTGGATGAGGTCGGAGGCGAATTTCAGGAGGCAGATTTCCCACCCTTCATCGACGCCCTGGATGATGGCGCTGAGCGGTTCCTCCGACCGGCTGACACGCGCTCTCACGTTCTCGACCACCTGCCCGAGCGGGCTCGCGACGATCTCCTCCACGACATCCGTGCGGCGGAACTGCATGCCGTATTTGAGGATCGCGGGGTTCTCGCCGTGGCGCTGGAGCCAGTCCGCGAAGCCGCGGGCTTCCTCGCCGAACCCCTCCAGCAGCAGGCGGGAGTAATGGCCGGGCGCGACGATCTGCGGGCGCTCGGCGTGGAGGGTGCCGTCGCGCACGCGGACTTCGTTGACGCGGTCCATGAGCTCGGTGAGGAGATAGAAGCGGAAACTCGTGCTGCCGAAAGTCTCGATGCGCCGCTGCGGGGCGAGCAGGACGCGGGTGTTCTCCATCGCGTATTGGAAAGTGTCTTCGTTCACCATGCTGGCGGGGGGAAGATAAGGGCGCGCGCCCGGGGGCGCCAATGAATCTTTGAAAGCACGTGCTGTGCCGGTGGTTTCGCGGACGTGCCCTACATCACGCGGTCTTGCAGCTCGGCCCCGCCGGTGAACCGGGCGAGATTTGCCAGGAAATGCCGCACCAGGCGCTCCTCTTCGTCGTGATGGCCGCCCGCGGTGTGCGGGGTGATGAAGCAGCCCGGCGTGCTCCAGAGCGGATGTTCCGGGGGCAGCGGTTCCGGCTCGGTGACGTCGAGGTACGCGGCGGCGAGCTGCCCGGAGCGGAGCGCCGCGGTCAGCGCCTCCTGGTCAACGGTGGCGCCCCGGCCGATATTGTAAAAGACCGCGCCTTTTTTGAGCATGGAGAAGCGGCGCGCGTCGAAATAGTTCCGGGTAAGCCCGCTTTCCGGGAGGATGTCGATGACGTGATCCGCCTCCTGCAAGGCGCGCACGAACGCCGCGCTCACCCAGCCGCTCTTCTCCCGCGGATCTTCTTCGTTGACGACGATCTTCACCCCCGGCGCTTCTCCCCTCGCCGCGGGGTGGCGGCGGACGACGGTGATGTCCATTGGAAAAGGGGCGAGCAACTGCGCGAGCCTGCGGCCGATAGCGCCGAAGCCGAGGAAGACCGCGCGCTGCCCGGTGAGGAGGCGCGAACCGGCGCGGATGCTTTCCTGCGGCCATGCGCGGGCGCCGAACTGGTTGGCGAAGGCCTCGGGCAACTGGCGCGCGCCTGCCAGGATGAAGGCGAGCGCGTGCTCCGCGCACGGCTCCGAGTAAACGGACGAGCTGTTCGTGAGGGCCGCGCCCCTCCCCCGCAGCGCGCCGCGGAAAGCGGCCGCGTCGTAGCGCGTGTAGCCGGCGCTGGTGAGCTGTATCCAGCGGAGCCGCGCGCTTTGCATGGCCCCGGCCGCATCCGGCTGGCCGAAGGCTACGTCTGCTCCGGCGAGCCCGGGATCGGCGCCGCCCGCCACCAGGTTCGAGGCGGCGGGGCCGGAGGAAAAGAGGAGGCTGTGGGGAACCGTGCCCTCTTTGAGAAGCGCGAGGGAGCGCTCTGAAAAACGCGCGTTACACCAGATGGTGAGCTCGGCCAGATCGGGGGAGCGCTCAGTATATTATGCGCGGAGGATTACCAGAAAAGCCGGGGAAGAGGGCGGTTACTTCGCCGTCTTTTCTTCGATGTATTTGGTGACGTTGCCGACGGTCTGGAGTTTCTCCGCGTCTTCGTCCGGCACTTCGACGGAAAATTCTTCTTCAAAAGCCATCACGAGCTCCACGGTGTCGAGAGAGTCGGCGCCAAGGTCTTCGATGAAGGACGCGCTGGGCGTGACCTGCTCGGGATTCACGCCGAGTTGTTCCACGATGATGTCTTTAACTTTTTCCTCGATTGACTTGTCTGCCATACAAAAATTTTCTCCGGGTTGTGTTTGCTGCGAGTACGCTTTAATGACGTTCGCCCCCCTTGGCAACAACTATTTTTTGGCTTTCCAACTTTTTTGGAGAACCACTTGTTGAGCCGGGTGCATCCCCGCTCTATGCTCCCCCCGAAGTTCACCGACCCCTGCATGAGCGAGCCACCTTTCGACCTAAAACTGCTGCCGGACTGGCTCAAGGAAGAGTCGTTTGAAAATCCCTATGCGAACCACGCGGGCGAGCCGGAAGGGCGCGCGCGCGGGGGGGATCGCCGCGAAGGACCGCCCCAACGGCGCGGAGGCGGCCCGGGCGGCGACCGGCGCGCAAAGCCCCAGCGGCCCGGCGCGCCGCGGCGTGATGGCGGCCCCCGGGGTGAGCGGGGAGACCGCGGCGACCGGGGCCCGCGGCAGGAACGCGACGCGCCCCGCGACACCGCGCCCGCGCCGGGTCCGCCCGCCGAGGTGACCGTGGACTTCATCGCCGACGAACGCTGCGCGCAGGCCATCATCCAGCAAGTCCACACGGGCAACAGGGCGTTCCCGCTCTTCGGGCTGGCCCGTGTTTTTCTGGAAAAGCCCGAGCGGCACAGCCTGCGGATCACTTCCACAAACGCCGCCGCGCCGCTCTACCGCGTCGGCGAGGACGGGCCCGTCTCGCTGGACCGCCGCGCGCCGGACGGGCTGGAAAAGCTGAAGGAAAAATATTACAGCAAGGAGACGATCCAGCGCGAGCCGCTGAAAGGGAACTACACGAACGTGGCGCGCTGCCGGCTGAGCGGGACACTGCTCGGGCCGACGAATCACCATTCGTACCAGTCAACGCTCAGGAAGCTGTACGAGGAGCGCTTCCAGCGCCGCATGTCGTTCCCCGATTACCAGCGCGAGATCGAGGTCGTCTCCGACCCGAAGCTCGTCGAGGCCTGGAAGGAGAACTCGCGCTCGGGCGTCCGCTACAGGACTTTGCAGGAGCCGGAGCCGCTCACGTTCGAGTCCGCCGGTGAAGCGGATGAGCATTTCCGCAAGAACTACCTCGAACGCGAGATGCACGCGGCGCAGAGCTTCGACCTCTCCGGGCCGGCGAGCCGGGAACTGCCGGACCGCCGCCTCGGCGCGGCCGTGCGGCAGGAATGGGAACGCGAGAGGCGCTTCCCCGTGCGGTTTGGCCAGCACCTGAGGCGGCTTTTCGCGGAGGCGGGCCTGCACATTTTCAAGTACCACAAGCGCGTGCTGTTCGTCTCGGCCATCCGGCCCGTGCCGCTGAAGGGCGCGGACAAGGATGCCTTCTCGCAAGGCGTGACCGAGATCCTGCGGGTCATCGAGCAAAAGCCGCGGTGCGTGCGGAGCGACCTTGCGGCGGCGATCCTCGCCGGGAAACCGGAAGCGGAACAAGCGGCCGGAAAGGCCGCGCTGGCAGGAGACCTGCGCTGGCTCATCCAGTCGGGGCACGTCATCGAATTTCACGACGGGACGCTGGACGTGCCGCCCACGCCGCGGCCGGAGCCGGAACCGCGTGCGGCGGGGCCGAAGCTGGAAACGGGCGCGGCAGCGGCGGACCCGGGGACGGCGCTCGAACCGGCGACGGGCGTCGAGGAACACGGAAGCAACGCCCGCGAAGGGGCGTCTGTGGAAGGCGAGCGTGTGCCTGGGGAGGGCGAGCCCGCGTTTGGGGAGGGGCAGCCCGCCCCTGCGGACGCCGAGCCGGAAACGGCGGGCTGAAGCGGCTGGCACGGCGGTCGCTGGAGCGGGCGAGGAGGATAATTGGGGGAGGGCGAAGCCAACGAATAGTTGAGACTATGGTGCGATCCCGGTTAGGAAGCTGGCTCGTGTTTTTCGCTACCCGCGTTTCTTCCAGTAATCGGGATGTCTGCATGCGTGACCAATCGCCGCTACGACCACGCGGCCTTCCCGTATGAAATATGCGACATAGTACGGGAATCCCGGCAAATTGACGCGCCGGTATCCGCCGGGCCGCTCTCGCCAAAGGAACGGGTTCCCGGCAATGGCAGCGCATACGCTCGCCACCTCAGAGGCGAAGCGAAGAGCAAGTTCAGGCGAGCAGGCCGCGAGTAGGATGTTGCCTCGGCCGCCTCCTCCGTCGCCAGCGGCAGGAACTCCAGCATACCGGCGACTCACCCGCCCTGTGCGATGTGCCTGAGCCGGGCGAAGACCTCGTCTGCGGAAACGGATTCGCATTCTCCGGAATCGAAGCGGCCAATGCGGCGGACGATCTCGGCGTCCCAAGCGGCCTCAGCGCCTGGTTCCGAGGTCGATTCGACGCTGGCTAGCAGGCGGTGAGCGAGGGCGACGCGTTGATCCGGCGGCAACACCAGGGCGTCCCGGGACAAGGTGTCAAATGTGGCAGGCACGAAATGAGGTTAGAACTATTTCGGCGCGTTGTCGAGTGGCGCGGCCCCCCGTCACCAACTGCTGGATTCAACGGCGAAAATCCTACTCGGACGCCGGGCGGTCGGTGAGGACTTTTTCCGGTTCGATCTTCTGGCCGGCCTGGGCGGCTAGCGAGCCAGGAAGCTGCCACATAGCCGTCACATTTCAGTTATCGGTCAAATTCGCGAAGCAGGGTCTCGACGGTCGAAATCAAGCTCGGCAAGTATCCCTCGACGACACCCCAGACGGTCGCGTCGTCCACTGTATCATATCCGTGGATGATGCGATTCCGGAAGGCGACAACCCGGCCAAGTTCAACAATGCGCCCCGCCGTCATTTTCGTCCGATTGGCGGAGCCGGTTTAAGGCTTCGCCGATGATCTCAAACTCGCGCTCCACCGCCCGGCGGAGCTGCCGGTCTTCCCCGTATCTCGCAAAGTCGCAAGCCTCACACCAGGCGCGAACACTGCGCGCAGATTCCAGCACGTCAAACAACAGCTTGCGTGTCTGATTCTTCATACACGAGCTGCCGCGTGGCTTCGATCTCACTTCGCAGATACGGATTTCGAACGGATTCGTCCGTGAGGATGTCCACCCGCCGGCTGAAGAGCAGTTCCAGAGCGTCCGCGAAACCCAAATAGCGATCCGCGTAGGCGCCGGTTGGCTGCCTGTCTTTAAAGCGAACAAGGAAATCGAGGTCGCTCCCCTTTTCTGTGAATCGCCCGTCGGCGCCCGAGCCGAACAGGTCCAGCCTCTCGACCTGGTATCGCCTGCAAAGTTGGGATAAGGCTCTTTTTTCCCGCTCCACGAGATCGATCATTGATGGAGCATAGAGCAGATTGCCCGCATTTGCAGCGCGAATCGGGCTGCGAAATCCTACTCGGATGCCGGGCGGTCGGTGAGGACTTTTTCCGGTTCGATCTTCTGGCCGGCCTGGGCGGCGCCGAAGAATTTCGTGAAGACGCGCTGGGGGATGCTGCGGCCCGCTTCTTCCTCGACGATCTCGCTGTGGGCAACGCTCTTTGCTCCTTCCCAGGCGGGGGCAAAACCGGGCACGGTGACGAGCATCTTTTTCTCGGCGCGCGCGAACACTTCGAGGTCGCGCTGCGCTTTGCGGTCGGGCAATTCGTTGAAGGAGGCGACCTTCATCCGGAGGTTCTCGTTCTCTTTCCGAAGGGTTTCCTGCTCTTTCTTGATGCCCTTCATGGAGTCAGCCTCGATCTCCAGCTTGTCGCTGAGGTGGCGCTTATAGCGCTTCATCTCCCACTTGAGCCGGAAGACCTGATACAACGCGAGGCCGGCGAAAATGAGGCCGAGCACGAGGCCCCAGGTGAAGGGTGAGGCGAGAATCTGGTGGACGGTGTGCGAGTCCACTAGACGGCGACTTTCAGTTCCGGCGGCGCGTAGCCGGGCTCAAAACGGACGACCTCGTTCTTCTCGTTCAGGAAGAGGACGCGAGGCTTGTGGTTTGCCGCTTCTTCCGGGGTGAAGGCGGCGAAGTTCATGATGGTGATGCGGTCGCCGATCTTGCCGAGGTGGGCGGTCGCGCCGTTGAGCTGGATGACGCCCGTGCCGCTCTCGCCGTAGATGACATAGGTCTCGAAGCGTTCCCCGTTCTCCATGTTCCCGACGAGGATCCTCTCATAAGGAAGGATGTCCGCGCGCTCGGCGAGATCGGCCGAGATGGTGAGGCTGCCTTCGTAATGGAGGCTCGCGCCGGTGACGGCCGCCCGATGGATCTTGGACTTCAGGAGTGTCAGGTGCATGCCTAATGAAAAGCCGGGTTACATTACAAGCACGAGCCGAACGGCGTCAAGGGGCAAGGGTGCGATAGGACTGGCGGGCCCGGGCTTCCTCCGGCCGGCGGCCCGTTCTTCACGCGCGCGCCGGGCGGCTGGCCCTGGTGAGAACCAGCAGGCCGAGAAAGCCGAGCCCGAGCGATGCGAAGCTGGAAGGCTCGGGCACCGCGAGGACCGTGAGGCTCGCCGTGGCGGCCGAGGGCGCCTGGCTGCCCGTCTGCGGGTTGTCGGTCGTATAAAGGTTGTAGCCGTCTCCCAAGCCGAGGTTGCTGTTGTTGGGAGGGCCGGTGAAATCGTAGCCGCCGTCCGGCGTGGTATTGGCCGGGGTGGTGTAGGTGCCGTAGTGGACGCCCGCGGCGGGGGTGGCATTCGCCTGGTATTGGCTGAAGGTGAACCCGTCGAAGAACCGCAGGGCGACCTTGTCCCCCGCGTCGAACGTCGAGATGGAAGGCGTGTTGTTCACGGTGTTATAGCTGAAATTCGCCACGTTCTGCGTCTCGCCGTTGTAGGCGGGCATGGAGTTGGCGCCGCCCGCGTTGTTCGTCGCGAAGGCTTCCACGATGGTGTCGCCGTTATTGACAAATTCCCCGGCCGTCAGCGGCACGGAGTCGAACGGAGCGTAGGAGGGCACGCCCCCGGTGGTCGTGGTGGCTGGAGCCGCGATGAGCAGCAACAGGCTGCCCGGCGTCAACAGGGAGTTGTCGAAGCCTCTCAGGAGCCCGGCGTCTATCGTGACCGATACTGCGGAAAGCCGGCCCGCGCAGAGCAGCGCGACCGAGAGAAGGAGCAGGGTTCGTTTGAGCATGGGGATTCGTCTCCGGGCTTAGTACGTGGGTGGGTTTGACCAATTCTGGGTCGTCGCGGAAGCCGCGCCGTATTTGCGGATGAGGATGGCCGCCCCGGCGGGAATGACGTCGCCGCCGTGGTCGCCGGAGTAGCCTTCCTGCCGCCACGCGCCCGCGTAGTAGTAGTAAAAGGCGGCCGCTGTCTTGTTGATCGCGGCGGTGGTGTTGTCGAAGAGCAGGAGTTGATCGTACACGGAGCCCGAATGCGTGCCGACCGACGGGGTAAACGCGCCGCCGCCGATGAGGTTCAAGTCGTTGAGGGTGACGGGCAGCGGCCGCGTGATGGAGACGAAGTTGTCCTGTTGCGTGGTGGGGCTGGTGCCCGTCACGAGCGGGATGGAGAGCCGCTGCATGTTCACCGCTCCCGTCACGGTCAACTGCGTCTGCGCGGTGGGATTGCGCACCGTAAAATAGCCGTCGGGTAGAAACACATCGTCGCCGTGGTCCTCGGAGAAACCGACCTCTCTCCACGCGCCGCCGTAGTAGTAATAAAAAGCGGAGGCCGTGAGGTTGACGCCCTGCTGCGCGTATCCCGGGATCAATATCTCGGTCTGGACGCCGCCCGAATGGGTCGATGTGCTCGGCGTGTACCAGACGTTTGCGTCCGTGGCCGGGAACACCGTGTTCAGCGTCCAGTAGGGGATGAGCGAGACCTGCGTGCCGGCTGCAACCGGGCTGATGTCATCCCCGTTCGTGTCCAGAACCAGGGTGCTGACGCCGTTGCCGTCGGTCGCATTGGCCGTCACCAGGTAGGTCGAGCCCTCTTTCGGGGATTTGCTGACGGCCGCGGGCTGGGCCGCGAGAGTGGCTCGGGCCGCGCCGGTCAGCGTCAAATCCGTGTCGTCGGTCACGGCTTGGACGCTGTAATAACCGCTGCCGGTGCTGCCGGTGAGGATGAGCCCGTCTCCCGGCGCTATGGCCGAGGTGAAGGACGTCCCCACGCCGGTCACCGCGTTCGTGCCGGAGGTAAGGTTGATCGACCCGCTCAGCGCGATCTGCCGCGGCCCGATCAACGCATAATAGTGGTTATGCTGCGTGGAACCGCTCGTGAGAATGTCGCCATAAACGAATTGATTCGCCTGCCACCCGGTCGAGCCCGAGACGGTGAGGGTCGTTCCCGAGACGGCGGCGATGGCGCCCACGAACTCCGCGGGCCGATTGAAAGGGAGCGACAGCAGCGTATCCGAAGCGCCGAGGCAGGTTCCCGTGGTAAATCCCACCGGCGGCGAGGTGGTGCTTTGCGCCTTTATCGACGCGCCTCCGAGCAGGAGGGCGAGAAGGGTGGCGGCTGTTCGCATGGAGGCTCCGGGGGGAAGCGCGGACTGGGGCGTTCCCAGCTATTCATTTTTCGTCCGAAGCGATAAAAAAGCAAGACTCTTCCGAGAGGGAAATTCGCCGGGCACGGGCGACAGCGCGGTCCGGCGCCCGCCGCCGCCGCAAGATTAGACTGTCATTTCGCCCGCCATTGCAAAAACATCGCGTTCGTGATCGCGCTGCCGCAAAGGATCGACGAGACATTCGCCCGCCTCCGCGCACGGGGCGAGAAGGGGTTCATCGCGTACATCGGCGCCGGCGATCCCGACCTGGAGACGACCCGGGCGCTCGCGCTCGCCCTGGAGAGATGCGGGGTCGATCTGCTCGAACTCGGCGTCCCTTTCTCCGATCCCCTGGCGGATGGCATCGTCAACCAGATGTCGGCCCAGCGCGCGCTGGAAGCCGGGGCGACCGTGAGCGGGGTGTTGCGGTGCGTGCGGGCGATCCGCGAGGAATCGGCGATCCCCATCGTGCTCTATACGTATATGAATCCGCTGCACAGTTTCGGCCTGGAGCGTTTCCAGGCGGAGGCCGAGGCCGCGGGCGTGGACGGGATGCTGATCCTCGACCTTCCGCCCGACGAAGACGCCGGCGCTTCGAGGATGAAGTCCATCCGGCTCATCGCGCCCACCACCCCGCCCGAGCGCATGGGGTGGATCACCGCGCGGGCCGGCGGATTCATCTATTACGTGTCGCGGGAAGGCGTGACGGGCGAGCAGGCAACGGTCGCCGCTTCGCTCCAGGAACAGGTGCGCCTCATCCGCGCGACGACGAGCCTCCCCATCGCCGTCGGCTTCGGCATCTCCAACGCGGAGCAGGCCGCCGAGGTCGCGCGCACCGCGGATGCCGTGGTGGTCGGCAGCGCCATCGTAAAACGGATCGGAGTTTTCGGCCGCGACGCCGGCCTCCTCGAAGGCATATCCGCGTTCGTGCGCCCCCTGGTGGAAGCCGTCAAAGCGGTGCGAGCCTGACCCGGACGACGCCCGCCGGGTCTCGCGCCAAGGACGACGCCGCCGGAGTCTCGCGCCAAGGTCGCCAAGGACGCCAAGGGGGGAATTTAGGGGGGCAGCCGCCGCGCGGTTTACGGCAAACCGTTGGCGCGACTCATCGTCTTCCATCCTCCCCCTTGGCGTCCTTCGCGTCCTTGGCGCGAACCCCAAGAGACGTTGAGTACAGCGCTACCGGGTCTCAGGGCGCAGTGAGAGCGCGGGACAAAATTCCTGGTCGTATTCCCGTTTCCACCAATCCTTCGAGCCATCCCCCGGACCGTGTGAAATGGTATTGGTAAAGCGATGCCCGGACGTATTTCGTCTCGCGCCAAGGTCGCCAAGGACGCCAAGGGGGGGAATTTAGGGGGCAGCCGGCGCGCGGTTACAGCAAACCGTTGGCGCGACACATCCTCCTCCACCCTCCCCCCTTGGCGTCCTTCGCGTCCTTGGCGCGAACCCCAAGAGACGCCGAGCACAGAGCTACTGGGTCTCAGGGCGCAGTGAGAGCGCGGGACAAAATTCCTGGTCGTTTTCCCGTTTCCACCAATCCTTCGAGCCATCCCCGGACCGTGTGAAATGGTATTGGTAGAGCGATGCCCGGACGTATTTCGGAGGCGCGTCGGGAAACGGATTGGCAGCCAACAGATGTAAAACATCCGGCGACCCCTCCAGCAGCCGCTCCGCAAACGCTGCGAACCACGAATTCGGGTCGAAACTGCCCAAGGCCGCGAACCACATCTGCCAATCCAGTCTCGGCTGGAACGGGGCGATCAACTTCGGGCGTTCGCCGGGGTCGCCCGCCTTGTATTTGAACCGGTACGGGAGCCACGTCGTCCCGTCCCTGCTCCCTTCCACGACGATCTCGGGCCGCGAAGTCGTCATCACCGCGAAAAGCCCGTACCGGTTCGCGAGCACGAACGGCGCGAACGTTCTCGCCGCGGCCCGGAACGATTCGGCGCCCGGCAGCCGCACCCGGAGCAGGTCGCACAACAGGAACGTCGTGAGCGCGAACTGCCCCGCCGCAACGGGCGCGGCGAGCCAGAGCGGCCAGCCCCAGCGCTGCTCATGGGCCTGCCGCCGCTCGAAGCGGGCGCGCATGCGCACCGGCCAGAAATCATCATCCAGGAGCAGAAGATAGAGCGCGACGGTGAGCACATTAAAGAACGCGTAGTTGCCCGTGGCCGCGATGAGCGCCTGCAGCGCGATCATCGCCAGCGCGCCGGCCCGGCGCACATTGCGCGGCCCGAAGACGCAGAACGGCGCGGCGAGCTCGATGGCGAGCACCGCGAAACAGGACACTTTCTGGAACCAGGGGGCGGCCTGGTTCGCATACCAGCTCGTCCAGAGTGGAAGGGGCTGCGTCTCGTAGTGGTAGGTGAGCGCCGTGAGGTTGCGCCAGTTGGGATCGCCGCTCACCAGCTTCACCACTCCGGACTCGAACGTCAGTCGGAAGAGCAGCCAGAGCAGGAGCCAGCGGCCCAGCCGTTGCGCGCGCGTCTCCGTGCGCCAGTCCGGCCAGAGCCGCCACGGCGCGGCCAGCAGCGCGACGAACCCGGCCTCGAGCAGCAGCGCATCCCACTGGAACCCGAGGAAATCGCGTCCCACCGACACGAAGGAGAGATAAAGCACCCAGAGAGCGGAAAGGCAGAGCACGGGGCAGAAACCCGCCGCCGCCGCGCACCCCAGCAAGGCGCCGGCCACACAGGCCCCTACCAACGTGGCGTCCCCGCTGCCGAACCAGAAGACGGTCGGCAGGAGCCGGTACCGTTCGGGGCCGAGCTGCGCCTCCACGCTCTTGAGGAAGTCCGCCGCCGGGGAGATGCCGCGCCGCCCGATGAGCCCGAGCACCTGCGTGCCGAGGGAAGCGAACGCCAGCGCATACACCAGGCCGAGGAGCCGCAGGAAGACGGAGCGCGAGAGGAAATACGTGGGCCGGCGCGCGTCCCGGCCGAAAAACACCCTCGTCGCGAAAGAAAACGCCCCCCGGTGGCGCGCGATGAAACGGTAGGCCGCGCCGGCCGCCGGGAGGATGCCGCGCGCACGCGACAAGAGGCGGAAAACTCCTCTCCGCGAATAGGTTCCGGCCCGAAACACCGCCTCGGCCCCGCTGCTGACCCGCCCGTCCGTCTCGACAAACTGGACGGCCCGCTCGAATTCCTCGACCGGGATTCCCGGGAAGTCCGCCGCCGCCTCCTGCCAGGGCCGGTAGTCCACCCTGCCGCCGGTCGATTCCCCCCAGCGCGCGACCCAGTACCGGCAGAAATCGCACGCCCCGTCGAAGATCATCACCGGCCTGGCGGGCGCGGGAACCTTCCGCACGGGAACGGGGGCAGTTTCATCGCGCATAAACCTCCATCCCCTCCGCCTTGGATTCGCGCCGGGGCCGCTAGTCGAGCGTGTGGATGAAGAGGCCCGAACGCAGCTTCGGCTCGAACCAGGTGCTCTTGGGCGGCATGATCTGCCCCGCATCGGCGATCGCCATCAATTGCTCGACCGTGGTCGGGTACATCGAGAACGCCACCGCGTCCCGGCCGGAATCGACCCGCTCCTCCAGCTCGCCGCGTCCCGCGGATGCCGCCGATGAAATCGATGCGTTTGCTCGTGCGCGGGTCGTCGATGCCGAGGAGCGGCGCGAGCAGCCTGCTCCTGCAGCACGGAGACGTCCAGTTGCGAGACAGGGTCGGCCTGCGGCATCCGGCTCCCAAGTGAGGCCGTACCAGCGCCGATCCAGATACATCGCGATCTGCCCGGGCCGCGCCGGCGTGGGCGCGGCGTCCTCTTTCACCGTGAAAGCGCCGGCGGCCTCGCGCAGGAAATCGGCGGCGTCGCGGCCGTTCAGGTCGCGCACGGTGCGATTATAGGGGAGGATTTTCAATTCGCCCGCGGGGAAGAGCACGGCGAGGAACCAGTTGTAGTTCTCCAGGCCCGTGTGGGCCGCGATTCGCCGCGCGGCGCTCGCTGCCCGACCCGCACCGCGCTGGCGGTGCGGTGGTGCCCATCCGCCACATACGCCGCGGGGATGCCGCCGAAAAACCCCACGAATTCCTCCGCGCCGGGCCAGCGCCAGACGGTGTGCCGGATGCCATCCGGCGCGGTGAAATCGAAGAACGGCGCGCCTTCCGTCGTCGCCCCGACGAGAGCCGTGATCTCGGCGCTGTCCCTGTAGGTCAGGAAAACCGGCCCGGTCTCGGCGCTGAGCGTGTCGATGAGCCGCGTGCGGTCGTCCTCCTTGTCGCGGCGCGTCTTCTCGTGCTTTTTGATGATGTCCTGCTCGTAATCGTCGATGTGGCAGAGCGCGGCGATCCCCGTCTGCACGTGCTCGCCCATCCGCTGCCTATATATATAGACGCACGGCTCGGTCTCGCGCAGCAGGACGCCCTTTGCCTGCATCGCGCTGGAAATTCTCCAGCGCCTTCGCATAGACCTCCGTCGGAATACGGGTCGGTCTCCTCCGGCAGATCGATCTCCGCGCGGTCCACATGCAGCAGGCTGTAGGGGTTGTCCATCGCGAGCAGGGCGGCTTCCCGCCGATCCACCACGTCATAGGGAACGCAGGCGACGAGGTGCGCGACGGCGGGGCTGGGCCGGAGCCCACGAAAAGCTTTGATCCGGAGCATGAGCAACGATAGTAGCCGCAATTCTCAAATCGTAAAAAGGATAAAGGAGCGCCTCATGACCCGGGAACCCGTTCAGTCCAGCGAGACCGTTACGCGCGGCGGAGCTGACGGCGGGCTCTTTTGATACAGAAGACCCTGCGGGTCTTATACAGAAGACGCCTGCGGCTTTATCCAGGAGCGCTTGTTCCCGGCGCCGCGGGAGCCGAGCCAGACGACCGCCGCGGCAGTGGCCAGGAAATACCAGGGCAGGTAGAGCAGCGATCTGCCGAAGACCTGATCCTTCGCCAGGTGCGGGTGGCTCGCCGCCAGGTAAGAAGTCAGCCCGGCGTAGAGCAGCCCGATGAAGCCGTAGCCCGCGTTCAGGGTGGAGCCCTTGAAACTCAACACGGTCGAGCGGCGCGACGACTCCACCGACGCATTCAAGTAATGGGAAAGGAAGAACTGCTCGAACTGCATGATGAAGCCGAGCGGGAACAGAAAAAGCGCCCCCGCGAGATGAAAAACGCCGCCGACCCCGAGCAGCGCGAGCCAGACGATGGCGGCCAGGAGCAAAAAGTTGAAGCCGGGCGAGCGTTTCACGGCGAGCCACTTCGCCGCCGGGGCCGCGACCGCCCCGAGCAGGGTGAGCGAGGCGAGGATGAGGCCGAAGTAGCGCGCCGCGATGCCCACAAGGCGCAGGTAGTTGCTGGCCATCGTGAAGAAGAGGCGGCTCACGCTATCCAGCGCCAGGCCGGCAAGGATCACCGTGAGGACGAAACGCTGGGTGAGAATCCAGCGTCCGGCATCCACGATCCGCGCCCAGGTGGAGTCCGAGCTGGGCTCGATCCCCGCGTGGGAACTCCTCGGCGGCTCCGCCATGAGACTCGCGGCGGCCAGGGTGAGAAAGGCGCTCCCGAGCGTCATATAAACGGGGAAACGGATGACCTCCTTGGCCGTGAGGTGCGCGCCGTGCCAGCCGAGAGCGTGGAGAGTGGTATTCAGCAGTGCGGAGTCGTATGCCGCCGCGCCGACCAGCATCGCCGCGAACATGCTGACGGATTGCCACCGCATCAGCCGCGCGAGCACCTGCGGCCACGCGCTCTCCTGCCCGGTGGCAATGAGCGATTCGTATGCGAGCGCCTCGTCGGCGCCGCTGGCAAACGCTTCGCCCATGCCGCTGAGGACCCGGTTGGCACACAGGAACGGGAAGAGGAGCCCCACGCGGCCCGCGGGCGCGAAGATGAAGGTCAGCATCTCCAGGATCATCAATACGCCCGCCGTGACGAGGAACGGCTTTCTTCCGCTCCTGTCGGCCCATGTGCCGGACGGTATCTCGAGCGCCACGATGCTGGCGGCCCAGATGGAATTGAGGATGGAGAACTGCTCCAGGCTCAGGCCGAGGTCGAGGAAGAGAACGCTGAAGACCGGGTAGTAAAACCGCGTGTTGAACCCAACGCGGAATAGGATGAAAAGGAAGGCGTTCCGGCGCAGCGGCTGGTCGGGGGCCTGGCCGGGAGCCTCGGGTGGGGGCATCCGGCTTTTGTCTTGGAAGTCGGAGGAGGCGTCGAGCATTCAATGCGGAATTGACCACGGATTGCACGGATTGACACGGATGGGGAGTGGATGGGTGACGATGGGCTTGACCCGTCGCACCTCCATTCTTCATCCGTGTAAATCCGTGCAATCCATGGTTAAATCTCCTCCACTGTGAATTCCTTCGGCATCATCGCGGGAAACGGTGTGTATCCCCTGCTCGTCGCGCGGGCGGCGCGGGCGGCGGGCGTGGGGCGGATCGTGGCGGCGGCGTTCACGGGGGAGACCGACCCGAAATTGGCGGAGCTGGTGGACGAGATCGAATGGCTGCGCGTGGGCCAGCTCGCGAAGATGATCGCCGTCTTCCGGAAGCGCGACGTGGCCGATGCGGTGATGGCGGGCCAGATCAACCCGAAGCACCTCTTTGACCTGCGGCCGGATGCGAAGGCGCTCCTGCTCCTCGCCCGGCTCAAGGCGCGCAACGCGGAGTCGATTTTCGGTGCAATCGGCGATGAATTGGGCAAGAGTGGCGTCACTCTGCTTCCAGCGACCACGTTCCTCGATGATTGCCTCGCCCGCCCGGGCCTGATCGCCGGCCCGAAGCTCAACCGGCGGGAGGAGGAGGATATCGCCTACGGGTTCCGGGTCGCGAAAGAGATGAGCCGGCTCGATGTCGGCCAGACAGTCCTGGTCAAGAAGGGCACGGTTCTTGCAGTCGAGGCGTTCGAAGGGACCAATGAAACGATCCAACGCGGAGGGAAGCTCGGGCGGCGGGATGCAATCATGATCAAGGTATCGAAGCCGAATCAGGATTTCCGGTTCGACGTGCCCGTGATCGGCCCGCAAACGCTGGAGACCGCCCGGGCCGCGCGTCTGCGCGCCATCGCCGTCGAGGCGGGCCGGACGCTGCTTCTGGAGAAGGAAACCATCTTCGAGAGGGCGGCGGAGTACCGCATCTCCATCGCGGGCATCGCTTCATGAACCGGGTGCGCGTCGGTGTCGTCGGGCTGGGGCACATCGGGAAAAACCACGCCCGGGTGCTTGCCGAGTTGCTCGGGCCGGATTTCACGGCTGTCCACGATACCGATGCCGGCGCCGCGGAGGAGATCGCGGGCCGATACGGCGCGCGCGCGGCGGGGAGCCTCGCCGAATTCGCGGATATGGTGGACGCGGCTTGCCTGGCGACGCCGACGCCGACCCATTTTGAGCTCGGCAAAGAGCTGCTGGAACGCGGCAAACATCTCCTCGTCGAAAAGCCCATCGCCGAAAACTCGGCGCAGGCCAGGGGACTCGCCGACCTCGCGCAGGCCCGCGGGAAAATCCTGCAGGTCGGCCACGTCGAGCGTTTCAACCCCGTGCTCGACGCGCTCGAACAGCGCCTCACCCGCCCGCGCTTCATCGAAGCGCACCGGCTCTCGCCGTACCCGCACCGGAGCACGGAGATCGGCGTCGTGCTCGATCTCATGATCCACGACCTCGAAGTCATCCTGCACCTGGTCCGTTCGCCGATCGCGAACATCGACGCCGTCGGGGTGCCCGTCCTCAGCCGCGGCGAGGACATCGCCAATGCGCGGCTCCGTTTTGAAAATGGCTGCGTCGCCAACGTCACCGCGAGCCGCATCAGCCCGGAAAAGATGCGCAAGATCCGCGTCTTCCAGGAGGACGCTTACCTCTCGCTCGATTACCAGGACCAGAGCGGCGAAATCTACCGGCGCGCCGGCGGGCAGATCACCCGCGAGGCGGTCGAGATCGAAAAAGACGAGCCGCTGAAGTGCGAGCTCCACTCCTTCATCGAATGCACCCGGGCCGGGTCGGAGCCGAAAGTATCCGGCTACGCCGCAGCGGCGGCGCTGGAAGTGGCGCTCGAGATCACCGCGCTCATCGACGCGCAGAACCGCACATGAAACTTTACCTCGTAGCCGGAGAGGCGAGCGGCGATGCCCGCGGCGCCGAGCTAATGGATGCGCTCCGTTCGCAGGAGCCGGGCATCCAGTTCGCCGGCGCGGGCGGGCCGCGCATGAAAGCGCTGGCCGGCGGCAAGTTCCTGAACTGGAGCGGCCACGCCGTGGTCGGCTTCATCGACGTGCTAAAAAACTACGGCTATTTCAAGGAGCAGTTCGATGCGATGCTCGCCGAAATCCTCGCGGCGAAGCCGGATGCGGTGATCCTCATCGACTACCCCGGCTTCAACGTGCGCCTGGCCGCCGCGCTCAAGAAGAAGGACGCCTCGATCCGCATCCTCTATTACATCAGCCCGCAGGTGTGGGCCTGGAACCGCGGGCGCATCCCGAAGATGGCGCGCATCCTCGATCTCATGATCTGCATCTTCCCGTTCGAGAAGGATCTGTACGAGGAGTCGGGCTTGAAGACCGTTTTCGTCGGCCATCCGCTCATCGATTCGCTCGCGGCGCACAGGGGCACGGAGTTGCGCGAACACGATCTCGTCGGCCTCTTCCCGGGCAGCAGGATGAAGGAGGTCGAGAAGAATTTCCCGGTGATGATCCGGGCCGCGCGCCTCATCAAGCACGCGCAGCCGCACATGCGTTTCGAGGTGGCGGCGGTGTCGAGTTCCATCGCCGCGGTGTTGCAGTCGCAGTTGCAGGACAACCTGTGCACGATCCGGACGGACGCCGCGTATGACCTCATGCAGCGGGCGTGCTGCGCCATGGTCGCCTCCGGCACCGCGACGCTCGAGGCCGCGTTTTTCGAGCTGCCGTTCGTCATCGTTTACAAGGTCGCGATGCTGACGGCGCTCGTCGGCTCGTTCCTCGTCAAGGTGCCGCACCTCGGCATGGTGAACATCCTGGCCAAGCACGAGATCGTGCCGGAATTTCTGAACGCAAAAGCGAAGCCGGAGGACATCGCGAACGCGATGCTGCGCCTGGTGAAGGAAGAGAGCGCCCGCGAAAAGATGCGGCAGGCGCTGGCCGGAGTCGTCCGGCTTCTGGGCGAGGGCGGCGCGGCCGGGCGCGCGGCCGAGGCGGTGCTGGAAGCCGTGCGAGGGTGAGGGGGCGGGTGCCATGGATGAATTCCCCAAGAAGGAGATCGAGGCGCTGTGGGCGCCGTGGCGGGTCGAGTATTTCGAGCTCGACCCCCGGCCCATGGATTTCCTCACCGAAGCGGCGCAGACGTTCCGACGACGCGGCCCACTTCGTTATATGCCGCCGAAAGAATATTTTCCTGATGATGAACCGCTACCCCTACGCCGTCGGCCACCTCATGGCCGTGCCGTACCGGCGGGTGGCGGAGCTGGCAGACTTGACGGACGCGGAGAAGATCGAGCTTTGGGACATGGCGGCCTTCGGCCAGAAAATCCTGCGCCAGGTGGTGCGCGCGCAGGGGTTCAACGTCGGCTTGAACTGCGGGAAGGCCGGCGGCGCCGGCGTGACCGAGCACCTGCACCTCCACATCGTCCCGCGCTGGGAGGGCGACAGTAACTTCATGCCCGTAATCGCCGGGGTGCGCATCCTCGCGGAAGCGCTGGGCCAGTTATACGCGAAGCTGGCGAGCGCCGCCGCGACCGCTTGAGATGCAGGGCGCGCTCCTAAAGGAAATCCTCGGGGTCAGTAACGGCGCCGGCCTCGGCTCCGTGGCGGTGGCGTTCTACGACTACGAGAGCGAGCACCTCTTTTCCTACCAGGGCGAGCGCTTCTTCCACGCCGCGAGCACGATGAAAGTGGCGATCCTCCTCGCCGTCTTCAAAGCCGCCGAGGAAGGCTCGCTGAAGCCTGGCGACAAGCTCCACGTTCGCAACCGTTTCGAGAGCGTCGCCGGCGGGGGCATCTTCCGGATCGACCGCAGCCGCGACGGCGACACGGAAGTCTATAAACAGCTCGGGCGCGCCATGCCCATCTCCGAACTGGCGCGGGTGATGATCACCCGCAGCAGCAACCTGGCGACGAACATCCTGTTCGACTACCTCGGCCTCGAGCTGGTGCGCCGCGTCCTGGACGAGGCCGGCGTCGAGGGAATAAAAATTCAGCGCGGCGTCGAGGATGAGGCCGCATTCGAGCAGGGCCTGAATAACGAGGTGAGCGCGGACGGGCTGCTGAAACTCTTCCGCCTCTTTTGCGGCGCGCATTATCTCGAGGAAAAAAGCCGGGAGGCGATCCTCGATATATTGCTCGCCCAGGAATACAACAACATGATCCCGGCCGGCCTGCCGCCGCGCACGAAGGTCGCGCACAAGACGGGCGAGATTTCCACGATCTGCCACGATGCCGGCATCGTTTTCCTGCCCGGGCGCAGGCCGTATGTGCTTGCCATCCTGACGGAGGCGCGGCCCTCGGTGGAGAATCGCCACAAGGCCGTCGCCGCCATTTCTGCGATCATCTATCGCCGCATTGCCGGGGAGAAAGCGGAAGCGTCCTCATGACCGGGCCGCGGGTCGTGGATGGGACGGGCCTCGCGGCGCCGTTCGTCGCGCTGCTCCGGCCGGGTGAAGCGGTCGTGGACGGATTCGGCCACACGCATTTCCTGCCGCGGTTTTTTTACGAGGTTGACTCCTGGGCCGCGGCGAAGAGCCTCCGCTTGACCGAGCATTTCACCCTGGCCGAGTTGCTCGCGGTGGACTGCCGCGAAGCGCCGCTGCTGCTGGAGAGATTCCCGCATTACGTCCCGTGCGCGGTGTCGCTGCTCGCGTGCTGCCTCGAACTTTTCCGGCAGCGCGTCGAAGCGCCGGTGTTCATCAGCGTCAACGGCGGTTACCGGTCGCCCGCGCACAAGTCAGGCGCGAGGCCCGGCCCGCATAACTGGGCCGCCGCGGCGAACATCTACCGGATCGGCGACACCTGGCTTGACAGCCAGAAAGAGATCGAGAAATACGGAGCCATCGCGCGCTCGGTCTCCCCGGAGCTCTTCGCGAGACCGTTCGGCGGCGGCCGCGGAGAGACCGACGACCATCTGCACCTCGATACTGGCTATGTGACTTGCGTCCCGCACGACCGCGGCGGGGCGCTTTAAACTAAATGGTCTTGCAAATGACCCCGAGCGGGAAAATCACATGAAAACGCTTCAGCCTATGAAAACCGATCCATCTGGGAAATGCCGGGATAGAGCCTCCATCCGATTCGCAATTCTGATCGTTGCTTCCATTTTCCTCCATGTCGCGGGCATGAAGGCCGCGGAGCAACCCCGTGTCCTTCTATTTACGAAGATGACCGGCTACGACCATAAGATGACACCCATCTCGGCGAAGAACCTCGCCGATCTCCTGGAGAGCAACCACATCACCGTGGACCAGAGCGTTGACTCCGCCCGGTTTACCGAGGAGGGATTGAAACCTTATCGCGTTCTGATTTTTCTCAATAATAGCGGTGTCCTTTTCACGCCGGAGCAGCGGACCGCATTTATGGACTACATTCATGGAGGGGGCGGATTCGTGGGATTGCACGGGGCCTCTACGGCGGAAGCGGCGTGGCCCTGGTATCAGCAGTTGCTCGGGGCGAAGTTTATGAGTCACCCATGGGTTCAAAAGGCGACCGTCACGGTTCTTGACCCGTCTCAACCGGCTGTGCGGGGCCTGCCGCCTTCCTGGAGCCGTTCGGATGAATGGTACACATTCCACTCCGAGCCCGCGAACGTCACACCGCTTCTCAAGGTCAGTGAAACGAGATGGCATGGAGAGGGAATTATTGAAAAAGGAACCAAGGGCGGACGGGTTCCTCCGGTTGGCGATCCTGCCGCCATCGTCCCGCCGCATGTGATCTGCTGGTGCCACGAGTTCGAAGGAGGGCGCGCTTTTTACTCGGCCATGGGCCATTTCGCGGAATCTTTTTTGGAACCGGAGATGCGGGTGCTGATGCTCTCAGCCGTCCAGTGGGCGGGGAAAATGGAAAATCAGAAGGGTGCCGCGCCATCGGCCTCTCCCGCTGATGTGAAATCGGGCAACTGATGAGCACCTTCCGACACCCCAAGGCCGTCATGAGCATCCACGCCGTCTTCCGCCTCATCGTATGCGTCCTTCTTTCTTTACCGGCCGCGCGGGTGACAGCGGCGGATCCCTACCGGATCCTGATTTTTAACAAAACGTTCAAGGCTTATCACGACAAGGAAATCCCAGCGGCGAGCGCCGCCTTGCAAGCTCTCGGTCCGGCGCATGGTTTCACGGCGGATATCAATTCCGACGCCTCGGTATTTACCCCGGAAGGGCTCAAGCCGTACAAGGTGCTTGTCTTCCTGAATGCGTGTGGAGAAGTGCTGAACGCCTCGCAGCAACAGGCTTGCAAACAGTATATCGAGGGCGGCGGGGCATTCGTCGGCATTCATGCCGTGGTGGATTGCGAAAAAAGCTGGCCCTGGTTTGCCGGCCTGGTCGGCGCTTCCTCCGCGGCGGACAGGCATTTCGAGCCGGCCCCGATCCATGTTGCGGACCCGGCTCACCCCTCCACCGCGGGTCTGCCGCTAAATTTTGTCCATAAGGACCAATATTTTCGTTTCAAAAACATGGGCTCGGGCTTGCACGTCGTCCTGACCGTCGATAGCCGAAGGTTGACGGACTTGAATCTCCAGGATCCCGCCTATCCCGCCGCATGGTTTCATACCTACGATGGCGGCCGGGCTTTCTTCACTTCGTTCGGCCACGAAGGGTCTTTCAGTGACCCGATGTTTGCCTCTCACATCCTCGGGGCAATCCAATGGGCGAGCGGCAACTGAACCTCCCACAGGCCGGGCCGCCACCGGGCGGATGTCCCTCAAGACCGTGAAAACAGCCCCGGAGTACAAGGCTCGGGCTCGGCCGCAAGCCACCCGCGCTCGCCCGTCATCGGGATGGAGGCGGAGTTTACCCTGTATGTCCGCGAGGAGAAGCGGCTGCCCGAGCACGTCTTCCGCCACCCGCAGGAGATCGTGCGCGAACGGATGCTCCCCCGCTCGGGCCGTTCTTTCCACATGCCTTCCGGCGGCGCGCTCTATTTCGATACCGGGGTCATCGAGGTGGCGACGCCCATCATCGAGATCGAGCCGCACTGCTGCCTGCGTGCGGTGCGTTCGCTCTGGGAACAGATCGAGTTCCTCCGGAGCGAACTGGACGCGTGGGAGGGCCGCGACGGGCGCACGGTCCGGCTCGAGGGTTTCAGCACCCATTATAATATATCCATCCCCGCCGCCCGGGAACTGGACGCCGCGGGCCTGGGGAATCTCGCGCTGTTGCTGAACTTCATTCTGCCCGTGCCCGTCATGCTCCTGGCCGCGAACCGGCTCAGCACCGGCGTCGGCGTTCGCCCCCGCGAAAACAGGCTGGAAGTGACGGTGGACTTCACTCCCGACCCGGAACTCATGATGGCCGCGGCGTCCCTCATCGCCGGCGTCGTGCTCGCGGTCACCGCCTGGCCCAGCCACGCCCTCGCAGAGCTCGACCGGCGCGGCATCCCCGTCATCACGCCCTTTCAGCCGCGCGTCCACACCTCGCGAAAAGGGTGGCTCGCGCGGTTCGATTGCTTCCCGCGCAACCCGTTCGCAGCCGACATCAACGAACCCGACTGGCCCCTGCGCGACGGCCGCAAGCTGAGCCTGCGCCAGATCGCCCGCGAGATCGCCGAGCCGTTCCACGAGTCGATCCGCTCCGTGACCGACGGGGCCTGCTTCGAACACATCTTCGCCGTGTTCGACGGCCGCGCGCGCTCCCTCCTCGATTTTCCCGAGCGCCCGGCGGCCTACGCGGACGCGGGCCGCGTCATCGACTGGAACCGGCGTTCGATCCGCACCCTGCCGCGTTCGGCATACGAGGAGGTCATCCACCGCGTCCTCACGCACCGCAAGGTGCGCGTGGGCTCCGCGACGTATATCGCCGAACGCATGCAAGGCTGGTATGAGATCGTCTTCCGGAACACGAAGACCGGCCTCCGCCGCGTCTTCAACCTGGACGACCTCGCAAGGGGATGAGCCTTGCTCACGCTGCCGGAGCAGCCGCCCAGGCGCGTGCCGGAGCGGCGCCGGCGCGCGGCAAATGGCTCCCCGTCGCCAGGCTCTTGATGGTGAGATACGCGGCGATCGCGAGCAGGAGCAGCGAGAAGGCGATCGCGCCGCGCTTCAAGGCAACGCCCCATTTGCCCCGACCGCTCGCCCTTATGAGCACGGTCCTTTTCGGCCTGGCTCCGCCGGGCGCCATCTCCGCATTCGCGGATTTCATGTCGAGAGTGTTTTCGAGTGTGTGTTCCATTTGATCGATTTTGTTCGGCCCACCGTCGCCCGGGCGCGTGACGCTCATGTGACGCCCAGGTTACATTCGCGTGAACGATGGGCCTGCCCCACGGCAGCGCGCATCCGCATCCCCCATCTTCGGGTTGAAACCCGCGCCTTTGCGGCGAAGATACGGGCTTGGATAGACTTGCCGCCTGCCCGGAAGCCATCGCGTCCGAAGAAATCGCGGACGGCGTCTCGCTTGCCGGTATGTTCCCGCGGCCCGCTCCGCTCGAGGTCGATCTTGGCTCGGGCGCGGGCTCGTTCCTCGTCGCCATGGCCGCGGCGAATCCCGAGTCCAATTTCCTCGGCGTCGAGCGGCTCCTGCACCGCGTCCGGAAGACCTGCCGGGCCGCCTCCCGGGCGGGGCTGAGTAATGTGCGGGTGCTGCGCGGCGAGATCGACGAAGCGGTCGGGTCCCGCCTGCCCGCGGAATCGGTGGCCGTGTTCCACCTCCTGTTCCCCGACCCGTGGCCGAAGCGCCGGCACCATTCGCGGAGGCTGGTGAACGATTTCTTCCTGCGCGCCGCATGGACCGCGCTGGAGAAGGGCGGCGAGCTGCGGATGGCGACCGATGACCGCGATTACTTCGAGAAATCGCAGATGCTCGCCGCCCAACATCCGTTCCAGGAGGAGGCGTGGCCCGAAAGTCCCGGGGACCGGCGCACGGATTTCGAAGAGCGGTTCGTCGCGGAGGGCCGCCCCATCCACCGGCTGCGGCTGCGGAAAATCACGACTTGAAGTCGCGCTGCTGGAACACGGCGAGCGCGACGCAGACGAAGGTGGCGTCGAGCGCGAGCAGCCACGCGTAATCCTCGACGAGCCGCCACCACGGCAGGTAAACGACGAAGACCTGGAGCCACGCCGACATGTGCGTGGTGATGAAGTACGGCTTGAGGCTCTCGAAATAGGGAATCTCGCGGAAGATGGAGTCCAGGAACATGACCGACAGGGTGACGATGGTGGCCGTGGCGGGCTTCATGTTGAAACAAGAGAGCATGAACCCGAGGCTGGAGACGGTGGTGAGGCTCAAGGCCAGCAGGGGGAGCGCCGCGAAGTAGCGTTCCAGCCCGGGGACGGTCTCGTGCAGCGCCAGGATTCCGTCCATCGGAGCGAACGCGAACAGGCCGCCGAGCCCCTGGTAAAGCATGCCCACGCCCAACGTGGTGACGCCGATGAAAAAGACCAGCGCGAAGGTGTAAACGACGCACGCGATATATTTCAGCGCGACGATCCTCCCGCGCGACACCGGCCGGCAGAGCATCATGCGCAGGGTGCCCTCCTCGACTTCCTTCGACACGACGTCGCCCGCGACGAGCGCGAGATAGAGCGCGCCGAGGAGGAACGTCGTCCACATGAGCATGAGCAGCGCGACCGTCGTCCCCGAAAAATAACGCTCGAAGACGTAGCCGTTCTCCTCGATGAGCCGCCGGAAATGCGCCCGCGGTTTCGGCAGATTGACCAGGAACAGGATGAGCCCCTCGACGAGCAGGAACGCCACGAACCCGATGTGCGTCCGCTTCCGCGCGAAGAGCTTCCTCAGCTCGTTCGACAATTGGAAAAAGAAGAGCGCCATGCGAAGAATCAGCTTTTGGCGATGGCGCCGAGATAGATCTCCTCGAGCGTCCGGCGGAGCGGCTCCACGGCGTTCACGCGGACGCCGGCCTCGACCAGCGCACGGACGACCTCGGCGATCTCGCCGTCCGGTTCCAGCTCCACGACGTTCTCTTTCGCCGCGGCCCGGAAATCCTTCAGCACCGCTCCGGCCTTCGCCCAGTCGTCCACATCCAGCCGGAAGCGTTTCCTGGCCGCGGCGGCCTCGCTCCAAAGGCCCTGGAAAATGAGGCGGCCCTTGTTCAGGATCGCGACGCGGCTGCAGAGCTGTTCCACCTCCGAAAGCTGGTGGGAGGAGAGCAGCACCGTCATGCCGCGCTCGCGATTCAGCCGCAGGATGAGGTGGCGCATCTCGTGGATGCCTTCGGGGTCGAGCCCCTCGGCCGGTTCGTCCAGCAGCACCACGTCCGGCCGCGGGAGGAGCGCCTGCGCGAGCGCGAGCCGCTGCCGCATGCCGTGGCTGTAAACGCGGACGGGGTCCCGAATCCTGCCGCCGAGGCCGACGAACTCCACGGTCTCCTTCAACTCCGCGTCGCCGAGCTTCGCGGTGTAGCCGGTGAAGATGCGCAGGTTATCCCAGCCGCTGAGGTAATTGTAAAAGCCGGGCGTCTCGAAGATCGCGCCGACCCGCTGCAAGGCGCGGCCGCGCTCCCGCTGCACGGAGACGCCGCGGATGAACGCCTCGCCTCTGTCCGGGTGCACCTGGCCGAGCAGCATGCCAAAGGTGGTGCTCTTGCCCGCGCCGTTATGGCCGAGGAGGCCAAAAATCTCTCCGCGCGGTATTTCGAGCGAGAGATCCTCCAGCGCGGGACGGCCCTGGAAACTCTTGCCGAGGTGTTCGAGCCGGATCATGGGCCGGTGAAGAACGCGAGATCCTTTGTGGCGTGCCCGTCCGCGTAGAGGAGGTTCACCTTGTTGGCGATGTACGGGTGGAAGCCCTCCTTGTCCGAGAGGATGGGGATGCGGCTCGGCGCGGAGATGGAGAAGAAGCTGAGGCCGGCGACGGGCTTGTTGCTAATGGCGTTATTCCAGAAATAGCTGGTGCCGGTCGCGGCGGCGATGCCGGCGGTGTCCGCCGGGCAGGCGAAGACACGGGGGTCGGGCGCGTAGGCGTTGAGGGTGTTGTCGATGACCGGCACGTCCTGCGAGGTGGAGGCCCGGCCCGCGGCGAGCGGGGGCATGGTCTGGTTGTGCTCGCCGAGATAGACGTTCAGCGCCGTCCCGATCTGGCGCAGGTTCGCGACGCACGCGGTGGCGCGGCCGCCTTGCAGCACGCGCTGGTAGGCGGGGATCGCGAGCCCGGCGAGGACCGTTATGATGACGATGACGACCAGAAGCTCGAGGAGGGTGAAGGCGCGCCTCATCGGCCCCGGATGTTGACCTGCATCTGCTCGATCAATGGCGCGAGGTCGAGCTTCGTGTCCGCGCTCGCGTCGCTGTAGAACGAACGCAGCCCCTGGTCAACGATGCGCTGCGCGTTCTTGTCGTCCAGGGTGCGCGGCGGCTCTCCGCCCGGACGGCTCCTCATCTCGGCGAGCGCGCGATCGACGAACCGCTTGCGCTTGGCCGCGTCCATCTTGTTGAAGGACTCCATCATCTGCTTGAACCCGGTCGGCAGGGTCGCGTCGAGGAACTGGCCCTGCTCGTCAGGCGTCAACGCGCGGAAGAACCCGTCGGTGACGCGCTGCTGGCGAAGCGCCTGCCGATCCTCATACGTGATCCGGTTCAGCATGTCCTCCACGCGCAGGATGGCTTTGTTGCGATCCGAGCCCGATTTGGATTTGATGTCCGTGTTTCGGATATAGGCCGCGAGCGATTCCGGTGTGACCTTTTCCGCGCGCGCCCAGAAGATGACGCCGCCGGCGACGACCCAGATGCCGATAAGCGCCAGGGCGATCTTGAGCCACGGTTTCATGGGGGATTGTGCCATCATTCCGCGTGCGGCGCGCGAAAAATTCAGTCTTCGCCTATTGGGAAACGGCCGGCTCCGTTCGCCGGAAGGTCTCTCCCCCGAGGAATGCGCGGAGGGTCAGGTCCCCCTGCCGGACATCGATATGGACGGCGCCGGTCTCGTCCTGGCGGAAGAGTTTCATCCCGCGCGCGGCGACTTCGGCGGCCCAGGAATCGGAGAGCGGGCTGTATTTGCCGGAGGCGGAGAGGATCGCCTCGGGCGCGGCGGCTTCCAGGAAGTCGAGCGAGCCCGAGAGGTCGCCCGAGTTCTGGCCTTTTATGACGATGTCGGTCCTGGCGACCGACCCGTGATCCATGAGCCAGTGTTCGGTGAAGTAACCGCCGTCGGACATCAGCAGGATCTTCGAGCCGCCGGCTTCGAGCTGGAGGACGAGGGCCCTGTCGTCGGCTCGGCCGTGCGCGAGGTCGGGCGGGGGATAGAGGATGCGCAGCCGCACGTCCTTCGCCAGCTCCAGGACGTTGCCGCGGGCGGCGACGACCGGGGAGAGCGCGGCTCCGGCCAGCCCGGCCTGGAGCGCGCCCCGGGCGGCCGACCGATCCGGGAAAGGCGGAGACGAAGACCTCGCGCGGAGAGAAATCGCCCACCGCCTCGGGCGCGCCGCCGGTCGCCTTCGCCTGGCCGTGGGTAAGGATGAGGCCGTCGAGGCGGTTGACGCCGCGCGACCTCAAGTACGGCTCGACGATACCGTGGTAAGCCGATTTGTTCCCCGTGTCGATGAGCCAGTCCCTGCCTCCCGTCCGGAGATGGATCGCGCCGCCTTCGCCGAGGTCGAAGACGGTGAGCTCGCAGAGCGGCGGCCGCCACCGGGGCAGTTCGACGTAAATGTGGCCGCCGGGGATGCCGGCAAAAAAATGGACGAGGGCCAGGATGCAGTGCGCGAGGAGGAAATTCGCGTTGTTGAAAAGGATGCTGGCGGCATTCGGCAGGGGCGAGGCCAGTACCGAGAGGGTGCCTTCCATGAGGATGAGGTAGGCGACGGGCACGGCTCCGAGGTTCACCAGGACGGCGGATGGCGAGGCCAGGTGGAGATAGTCGAGCGTGAACGGGAGCGAGCCGACCCACGCGGAAAGTGAGACGGCGAACAGCCCCGCGACGGCCTGCGCCGCGGCGAAGGCCGCGCTCCGCCAGCGGCTCCAGAGGACTCGCGGCAGGAAGGAATCCGGCGCCGTCCACCGGAGAAAAAAGCGTTGCAACGGCCCGGCGAACAGGATGATCGACAGCACGACCCCGAAGGAGAATTGGAAGCCGGGCATGAAGAGTTGGTTCGTGTCCGTCAAGAGGATGGCGAAGGCGGCTGCTGCGAGGCTGTTGAGCGAAAGAGGACGCCGGTCGAAGAGTTCTCCGCCGAGGAGGACGGCGGCCATGATGGTGGCGCGGACGCTGCCGGGGCTGAGCCCGGTGACGGTGGCGTAGAACGCGAGCAGGGGGATGATGAGGAGCACCGCCCGCTTCCGCCCGATGCCCGAAGGCTTGAGGAGAAACCACGCGATGGAGGCGAGCATGGCGACGTGGAGGCCGTTCACGGTGAAGAGATGCAGCGTGCCGGTGCGGCGGAAGAGTTCCCGCATCTCGGGCGGCGTCTCGCGCTTGAGGCCGAGGATGAGGCTCTGGATCAACCCGGCGATGTCCGGGACATCCTGGAGGCCGAGGGTGAGCCGGGCTTGCATCCAGCGCCGGGCGGCGAACGCGAGCGCCACGACCGTGTTCCCCTTGCCTGTCGCCGTGACCCGGCCGTCGGACGGGTAGCGGACATCGAGCTCGGAGAAGATGTTCAGCCGTTTCTTGTATGCGGCCACGTCGAACTCCGCGGGGTTCCGCGGGCCGGGGATGGGCGAAAGCGTGCCGGTGCAGGAGACGCGGTCGCCGTAAGCGGGCGCAGCCCCCACCCAGCGCACCGAGACGAGGGCCGCGCACGGGGCCGCGCTTTCGCCCAGGCGGATGCTTTCCAGGCGGAGCGTGAAGCTCGTGGTGATGACGCCCCGAAAGCCGGATTTTTGTTCCGGCTCATCGTTGACGATGCCGACGGCCTCCACGACCCGGCGGTGGCCGCCGGATTCCTCCGCGAGGCGTCTGCCGGGGCTCTCCCGGAAATGGAGCGTGTGGAAGAGGCAAAACGCGGCGGCAGTGAGCGTCCACGCCCACCAGACGGCCCTGTCGCGGCGCAGGAAAAGGAGGGCGATCTGCGCGAGCGCGAAGCCGGCGAGCAAGTAAAGATTCACCGCCCAGAAGTCGGCGCAGAGGATGCCCGAGGCCGCGCCCACGGCCAGCCCGAGGAAGGGCTTGGGGGGAGAGTGGCGCGTTCTCACGACCGCTGGGCGCGAACGCCCTTCGCTTAGCCGGCGCCCGCTGCATCCGGCTGCGGGGCCTCGGCGGCGACCGCGGGCGCGGCGGATATGCCGAGCGTGAGAGCCAGCGCGATGAGCAGGATGGAGCCGCTGGTCCAGAACGCGGTGCGCGCATAGCGCGTGGCGGGCCCGGCGGAGTCGAAGGTGAGCAGCCACCCGGCGAGCAGCGGCCCGAGGAACCGGCCCATGGTGCCGGCGGACTGCATGACCCCCATGGCCCTGCCCTGCCATTCGCGATCCACATTACGCGACGCCAGGCCGTTGAGCGTGGGCGTGATGCACCCGTTCCCGAGGGCGATCCCCCCGCAGACCGAGAGCAGGAACCCGAGGCCGTTGCTGAGCGGCATGGCGAACATGCTCGCCGAAAGCAGGGCCGCGCCGAGGGTCGCGAGGGTCTTTTCGCCGAAGGTCTTCACGAGCCGCCCGAGCAGCCCGCCCTGGATGATGACGGCCAGCACGCCGATGTAAACGAAGAGGCGGAAGTTCTCCCGGGTGCCGTACCCGAAACGATGCTGGGTGAAAAGGGCGAAGATGGTCGTCATCATGGCGAAGCCCATGATGGAGAAAAAGTAGGTCGTCATGATGCTGCCGAGCACCCACCCTTTCCCGTGCTTGAAAACATCCGCCAGCTTCGATTTCTCGTGCGGCTTGCTCCGGTGCTCCGCGTCCAGGCTTTCCGGCAGCAGGAAATAGATGAGGACGGCATTCAACGCCGCCAGCGCCGATGCCAGGTAGAACGGCGCCGAAGCCGACTCGCCGCTGGTGAGGCTGCCGAGCGTGGGGCCGACGATGAAGCCGAGGCCGAATGCCGCGCCGATGAGCCCCATCGATTTCGACCTGTCTTCGCGCGAGGTGATATCGGCGATATACGCCTGCGCGGTGGAGATGTTCCCGCCGGACGCGCCGTCGATGGCCCGCGCGAGGAAGAGCATCCACAAACTGTTCGCAAAGCCCATGACCGCGAAGCCGATCGAAGTTCCGATGATGCTCAGAAGCAGCACGGGCCGTCGGCCGACGCGATCCGACACGCGCCCGAGCAGCGGCGAGGCGAAGAGCTGGATGAACGAATAGATGCCCACGAGGCAGCCGATGATGGTGGGAGAAGCCGCGAAGCGCTCCGCGTAGAGCGGCAGCACGGGGATGACGATCCCAAACCCGATGAGGTCGATGAAGACCGTCAGGAAAATGATGATGAGTTTCGTTCGCTGGCTTGCCATGCCCTTTGTAAGCCGCCCGCCCGGCTATTTCTTCACCGCGAGGGTGAGCGAGGTGTGCGTGGTATCCCACCGGTACCCCATGCCGAAATCCAGCGGCGCGGGGTTGCTCTTCTCATAAAGCGACTCGAGAGCCGGCTGGTAGTATTGGGCGAAAAGGCCGATGGGGCCGACATAATGGCCGAATACCCGCAGCGTCCACTTCTCCGGCGCGAAAAAGCTAAGCGGGATGCCCGAGTCGTCCTCCAGGATGGTCCTGCTCCGGGCGAGGAGGAACGACCGCACCGCCGAAAATTCCCCCGAATACATGAGGTAGGACGCGGACTTCAACAGGCTGTCGCCCGTTCCGAACCCCTGGCAGAATTTCATGAAACCGGGCGTCCGGTGGATGCCGCTGTTCGAGATGTCGGTGTTGAAATAATACATCGTCTTGAGGGGCCCGCCCTTCTCGCCCTTGAAGGTGAACTTCACCCCGGGAATGGCGCCGCCGCCGGGCTTCACGCCGCCGTTCGAGGGGTGCACCCCGCCGTTGCCGTCCAGGGTGACGAAGGCCGCGCTCTCGATGTGTTTGTGCGACCGCGCGAGGAAGATGAGGAAGATGGGCACGGTGCCGTTCACCTGTTCGCTCTGCAGGTCTATGCGCATGTCCTTGGTGATGAAATAGCCGTAGCTCAGCACGTTGCGGAGGGAGTTCTCCAGGTTCTTCAACATCTCGGGCGACGCCCCGCCGTTGGTCTTCGAGAGGTCCGGCACGCCGCCGACCGGCTCGGTGCCGCAAAGGATATAGGTGTTGGCGCTCGGGAAAAATGCGTCGGCATAGAGGAAATCCGGCCCGCTGAACATATAGAAGAGCGTCGGCAGCGGCCCGTGGATGGTGTTGGCCTCCCAGAGGTGGATCCTGTTGAGGCGGCGGCCGTCGAGTTTCGCCCAGGCGAGATCGAAGAAGCGCGCATGGTTTATCCACGTCGGGTCGATGTCGTATGACGCCAGCGGCGAGCCGGCCCCCGCCTGCATCCCCGCGAGGTAGCGCGCGGTCTCGTTCACACTCGGCGCGGCTGCCGTCGCCGCCGCGGCCTCCGCACGCCCTCCCGCGGCCAGCGCCGCCGCCGCGATGAGGGAGACAATCCCGTTTCTCGTCATAGGAGACGGACTCTAAACCCGCTCCCCCCGCTTAGGCGAAGCAAAATAAACCACGAGACCCAGAAGCATCGTGCCGAGCCCGGCAAAGGATTCCTTCGGCTGCCAGCGGACGATCTCCACCATCATAAACGCGGTGATGCCGAGGAAGATCAACGGCGTGGCCGGGTAACCCCACGTCCTGTAAGGGCGCGGCAGCTCGGGCCGGGTGAAGCGCAGGACGATGACCCCTAGCACCGTGAGAAACGAGCAGAGCGTGAGGCTGAACTGGATGAACGTGCTGATCTTCTCGAAACTCGCCGTCGCCAGGAGCACGCTCGCGATCGCCGCCTGGAAAAGCACCGCGACCGCAGGGACGCCCCGCGCGGTTTTGAAAGCCAGGAAGCGCAGGAGCGCCACGTCCTCGCCCATGGCCATGCTCACGCGCGGGCCGATCCACGTCATCGAGCTGATGGACGAGACCAGGCCGATGCAGATGAGCGCGCCCATGACCCTGCCCCCCTGCGCGCCGAAGATGTGTTTCCCGGCGATCAACCCCACCTCGAGCTGCCCCGAAAGCTCCGCCTCCGGCGTCGTCCTTAGAAATACGGCGTTCAGCGCGATATAGAGGATGGCCACCCCCACCGTGCCAAGCAGGAGCGAGAGCGGGATGTTCCGCCCTGGCTCGCGCATCTCGCCCCCGATGTAGGTGGACGCATTCCAGCCGGAATAGGAATACATGACGAAGACGAGGCTGATGGCGAACGGCGCGCTGAAGACCAGCCCCGCATCCGGCGAACCCGGCCGGAACGAGACGGGCTGCGGATGCGCCGCCAGGAACCCGGCCCCGATCGCCCCCGCGATAAGGATGACCTTGAGAGCCGTGGAAAAAGTCTGGAAAAGGCCGCCCCCCGCCGCATCCCACAAGTGGACGAGCGCGAGGGTCCAGACGATGGCGAAGGCGATGGGCAGCGCCGGTATGCCCGGAAAAACCCCGCGCAGGTAGCTCTCAAAGGCGATGGCCGTGATGGCGACCGGCGCCGCGAACCCCACCGTGCCCGAAACCCACCCCGCGACGAACCCCGCCGCGGGATGATAGACGGCGGAAAGAAAATGGTATTCGCCCCCCGACCTCGGCAGCGCCGCCCCCAGCTCGCCGTACGACAGCGCGCCGCACAAGGCCGCGACGCCGCCGACGACCCACAGGGCGAGGAGCGCGAACGGAGAAGGGATGTCCTTTACCTGGAACCCGAGGCTGGTGAAGACGCCCGTGCCGATGATGTTCGCGACCACGAGGGCGGTCGCGGTGGCCAGCGAGACGGAGCGCGGAACGGCATTCACTCGGCGCATTAAGCGCTGGAGGCAGGCGTCTTGTCCAGCGGTTGCGCTGCCGGGCGGGCGGGCGCGTTCCCGCCGCTACAGAAGTACGCCGCTACAGAGCGCCGGGCGGATTGCCCTACGATGCAGGCGCGTGCGCCTTGCCGTTCTCGCCGTGCTCGTAGATCGATTTCGCGGAGCCCACGATCTGCGGGTCGGGCGGCAGCACGGTCTTGAGATCCTTCCCCGCATACGGGATGGTCGAAAGGATGAACCGCATGGCGTTCAGCCGCGCGCGGTTCTTGTCGTCCGACCGGACGATCGTCCACGGCGCATCCGCGGTGTCCGTGTAAAAGAGCATGGCTTCCTTTGCCTTGGTGTAGGCTTCCCAGCGCCCGAGCGATTCCACATCCATGGGGCTGAGCTTCCATTGCTTGAGCGGGTCCGAAGCGCGCCCCATGAAACGCAGGAGCTGTTCCTCCCGGCTGACCGAGAACCAGAACTTGAAGAGCTTGATGCCGCTGCGGACGAGCATCCGCTCGAATTCCGGGGCCTGGCGCATGAATTCCAGGTAGTCGTGCGGGGTGCAGAACCCCATGACGTGCTCCACGCCCGACCGGTTATACCAGGAGCGGTCGAAAAAGACGATCTCCCCGCGCGTCGGGAGCTGCTCGGTGTAGCGCTGGAAATACCATTGGCCGCGCTCGCTTTCCGAAGGCTTGGTGAGGGCGACCACCCGCGCGCCGCGCGGATTCAGGTTCTCGGTGAATCGCTTGATGGTGCCGCCCTTGCCCGCGGCGTCGCGCCCTTCGAAGAGCATGACGATGCGCTCCCCGCTCTCCTTGACCCAGGCCTGCATCTTCACGAGCTCGATCTCCAGCAGCTCGACCTCGGCCTCGTAGTCCTCCTTCTTCATCCGCTTCGCGTACGGATACGTGGAGCTGATGATCCTCTTCTTCTTGGCCTGCGACTTCTCCACCCGGTCCACGAGCTCCTGGGGGATGCTCGTGCGCACCTGCTCGGCGATGAGCTCCACCATCGGGAACGAACTGGCCAGGGCCTTCGTCTGCTGCCAACGCCCCTTGCGCTCTTCCTTCAGGCGCTTCTTTTCCTGCTTCTTCATCTTCTTCAACTGCTTCGGATCCTGTTCGGAGTCCGCCACCGCTTCGTGCGTGGCGCCGTTCGTGTGCTCCGTGTCTTCTTCCAGCGTATCGGGGTGTTCCAGCAGGGCTTCGTTCGACATAAGTGAGTGAAAAGGTAAGCAGAATTTGCCGTCCGACACCCGCAAAATCGGTCGCGACCCTCGGGCCTCGTCCAGCGTTCGCCCACGTAGCACTATCCGCGCCAGTGCGGCTCGAAAACGCTGAGGATTTTTCGCCCTCCTGTTGGCGCCGCCCGCCTTGGATTTGCTCGGGACCGTTGTGCTGCAGTGAAGCTCAATAAAACCCATGCAGCTGCGCAAAAAACGACAGCCCGCCAAAAGGCTTGACTCATTCTCGCCGCACCCCAAGGATGGCGGGTGCTTGCAAACCGATGACACGACCAGGCCTGCTCTCTCGCATACTGCTCGTTGTCGCGGGCATGACGCTGGCTGAGGCTGCCCGCGCCCAGGCGCCGGCGTCGATCCTTAGCACGAGCGGCACGAACATCGTGGACGGCAGCGGCGTCGTCGTCCGCCTGCGGGGCGTGAATCTCGGGGGCTGGATGGTCATGGAGCCGTGGATGACCCCCGCGGATTCCTCGGGCCTGGCCGATGAATACAGCATCATCCAGAAGCTCGACAGCCGGTTCGGAGTGGCGGCCGAGCAGAGCCTCATCCAGACCTACCGCCAGAGCTGGATGACGGCCCACGACCTCGATCTCATCCAGGCCCAGGGCCTCAACACCGTGCGCGTGCCCGTATGGTGGGGCGATTTCTATACGCTGGCCGGCGCGTGGCGTTCCGATGCGTTCACGCTGCTCGACTGGCTTGTCGGCGCGGCATCCTCCCGCGGGATATACACCATCATCGACATGCACGGCGTCTTCGGAGGCCAGAGCACCTCCGACGATACCGGGTACGCCAACCAGAACCTCTATTGGACCAGCACCAACGACCAGATGCTCACCGCGCAGATGTGGTCTTCCATCGCCGCCCATTACAAGGGCAACACCGGCGTCGCCGCCTACGACCTCATGAACGAGCCGAGCGGCGCCCCAAATACCCAGGCCGTGTGGACGCTGGAAAACAGCCTTTACCAGACCATCCGCGCCGCCGACCCGGGCCACATCATCACCATCGAAGGCACATTCGGCAGTTGGAACTGGAGCATGGTGCCCAGCCCCTCCACCTACGGCTGGACGAACGTCCTTTACCAGATGCACGAATACCAGTGGGCCGGCACCGTCTCCGCCGTCGAGACCGGCGCGGACAACCAGGTCAAGGACTTCAAGAACCATCTCTCCTGGAACGTCCCGGCCTACATCGGCGAATTCAACGCATTCGGCACCGGCACCACCGCCTGGCAATACGTCCTCAACGACTTCAACAATTCAAAGATGAACTGGACCTCCTGGAGCTATAAAGCCACCCATGGCGGCCCGCCCGACAGTTGGGGCCTGTACGACCCCGCCGGCACCTGGCCGCCCGTGCCCAATATCCAGACCGATTCCACGAACGCCATCGCCAGCGACTGGGCGGCGTGGACCACCGCCAGCGCCTTCGCCATCAACCCCATGGAGAGCGCCGTCATCGCCGCCGCGCCTCCCGCCGGCGTCCCCGGCGCGCCGGAACCCGTCACCGCCATCCTCCTCTTCCTCGGGCTCGCGCTCGCCGGGGCGGCCGGCATCGCGATCCGCCGTGACCAGGGCGCGCCTCCGGCGAGGTAGCCGGCTTCCTTCCCGGACCCTGGATTGCAGCTAGTGCGAGCCGCGCGGCTCGCGAGCGCATCCACCGGACGGGCGGGTTTGACGAGCAGTCCCGCGCCCCCCCTCTCTCCGTTCTACCCTGCGTACGCCGCGACAAACTTCGAGATCACCGCGAGAATCCCGTTGTCCACGTCCTCCTGCCGGAGCCCGTTCAGATCCTTCTTCCGCACCAGCAACGAATGATCCCCGCCCTCCACCACAAAGAGCTCATTCACCGCCGTCATCCTCGCCCGCACCGTCTCCAGCAAATCCAGGGGGCACAGCGAATCCCGCGTCCCTTGTATGAAAAGAACAGGCGCAGTCATCGCCAGCAGCACCTTATCCCGCAGCTTGGCAGGGTCGCCCCCGCCGCAGAGCGGATACCCCATGCAGATCACCGCTCCCACCGGTTCTTCGAGCGAAACATGGCACCCCACGCGCGACCCCATGCTCTTCCCGATCAAAACCGGGACGTTCCCCAGCTCCTCCCTGGCCCTCCGCAACGCCTCCCGATGCGCCGCCACCAACCGCGGCAACGGATCGGGCCGCCGTCCCCCCTCCAGCATATAAGGGTAATCGAGAGCCCGCACAGCCCCCAGCGCCGCCAGCCGCTCCCCCCACTTCGCCATCCACGGATGCGCAGACCCCGCCCCGGCCCCCGGAGCAAAAAGAAAGAAGTGACCAGCCATTTCGACAGCGAGCGGAAGTATGAATGCGCCCAGCAGGACTCGAACCTGCGACCTACGGATTAGAAATCCGTTGCTCTATCCAGCTGAGCTATGAGCGCAAATAACTTGTAATGTGGATATTACGCTAGAAACAAAACCGCGATAATTTAGGCTTCTAACCCAGTTTAGTAACCCGGTAGTAAGATTGCGGGCATGGAAAACGCCCAAGTACTTACGAAAGTAGCTGAATGTCTCTATCGGAATGAACACGGCACGTAATTTGCCATCGTCAAGGTCAACGGCAAGCAGATTAAGCGGTCGCTCAAGACGGACGATGCCGCCCTGGCCAAGCGGCGGCTTGGGGAGTTGCGGGGCAGGGCGCAACGGCTGACCGGCACGGATAAGACCTTGGTGTTCGAGGGACTGACCGCTCGCTGGCTTTCGATGAAAAAGCCCGGTCTCAAGCCGAACACATACGCGCGGCTCGAATGCGTCATCCGGTGCGTCTCGCCATTCTTCAAGGGGCTTCCGGTGCGCTCAATAGGGGCAAACGCAAGTCGAGGCATGGGCGATCAAGCGGGGCGCTGTAATCAAAGCGCGAAGCTTCAATTACGAACGGGACGTTCTCCGCCAGGTGTTGGAGTGTGCGCGGGTAAATCTGCGAATCATCCTGGACAACCCATCGGACACGGTGGCACAGCGGAAAAGAGGGCCGGCACGCCTTATTCCAAAAGGACAATTCCGCGTCTTCTCGTGGCGAAAACTTACTGTCATCTGCGGAATGAGCACAGCGCTGCGATGGCAAAACGGCTGACGTTCGATGCTGACGCACTAGAGCACGAGCCGGTGAACGTGGTGAGGATCGCGGCGGGTTGACCTCACTCCGTTAGTAAGTTACGCTTCGTGAGGCATGGGACAGCAGGTTTATACAATTGAAGTTCATCCCGCGGAAGAGGACGAGGAGGGATTCTGGGTTTCTGTTCCCGCATTACCCGGCTGTTTCACGCAAGGAGCAACCTACGATGAAGCCGTTTCCGGGGCGCAAGAGGCCATCGAGTGTTACCTGGAAGCGCTGGCAAAACGTGGCGAACCGATTCCATCCGAATCCCGGCGTCCTACGATTTTGGGCGTACACGTTGCGCTGCCGCAAGTCGCGTGAGCCGGTTGCCGACGCTCACGGCGAAACAACTTCTCAAAGCGCTCTTGAAAGCGGGATTTGTCGAGGAACGCCAGCGCGGGAGTCATTTGAGCCTTTACCACCCGGGCACCCGAAGGCAAACCGTGGTTCCGATGCACTCCGGCGATCTCCATCGAGGTCTCCTCAAGGCAATCATAAAAGAAGCTGGTTTGACGGAAGAGCAATTTAGGAAATTGCTCTGAAAATCGCCCGATGGGGCATAGTCGGGCGGCCTGTTCCAGATTCGACAATACCCCCGGAAAGTTCTACCTCCCCTCCGTGCCCGTCACACCTGACGCGCTGTTCCAAGACCCCTTGGCTTTACCGCCAGACCAGCGGGCGGCCCTCGCTCACCGTCTCCTGGCCAGCGTCGAACCCGATCCGGAACCCGGTGCGGAAGATGCATGGGAGGCTGAGATTGCACGTCGCATTGCCTGGTTCGATTCGGGAGAGTCCGTAACAGTTCCCGCGGACGAAGTTTTTGCCCGGCTTTGGCAGATTGCACAGGAGCGCTCCGCTTAACGTGGAACCCTCTCCAGATTACTGGCGCTCTCTTCTTGCTGAATTGATCGACGGATTTGACCGCCGTCTTTCGCAGTTCCGCGTCCAGAGTGAAATTGAAACGGGGCTTCCCCCGTGGGCGAGAAATTAGAGCTACAGATGATAGGTTTCCTGTCGCCAAAAGTTCCAGTGCACACCTGGACGAAATAAGATGGAAAAGCCTCGACCAGAAGGCATGGTGCCTGCACTGCGACAAGCAATGGCGGGAAAGGACGTTCGCGTCTATCGGCACGGACGCGACTTGTTCCTGGAGTGCGGCACTCCGGGATGCGACGGTAGTCCGCTGGACTGGGCCAGGAAACCGTGGTGGAGGGAAGGCGAAGCGTAGCGAGCAGGGAGCAAGTTCCTCCCGAGCCTGGGGATTTACAAGGGCGCGGCGGCGAGCGCCCTTGTTCTAAGCAGAGCGGCGAAGGAGCAATCCGCGGTCGAGGTCGGACCATTTTTCGGCTTGGCCGTCATTTCTTCTGGATCTTTCTTTCCCACGCCGTAATATTCGTTTCAGGTTTTGCGAAGGAAAGTCGCCAATTTATGCGCATCAGAAAACATTTCGATCAGAGGAACGATGGAACAATTTTTCACGGGGATTGCCTCAAGCTCCTCCGCAGAATGCCTTCGGACGTGGCGCAGCTAATCGTTACATCCCCACCGTACAACGTAGGAAAAGAATACGAAGAGAACCTAACCATTGAGGAATATCTCAATCTACAGAAACGGGTTATTCAAGAGTGTGTGCGGATCACACGGCCTGGAGGAAGTATCTGCTGGCAAGTAGGTAACCATATCAACGGGCATAAGCAAATGATTCCCTTGGATATTCTACTACACCCTATTTTTGCCACGCATGGCGACACAGCTAAAATTCGGCTTCGAAATAGAATCACGTGGCATTTTGAACATGGTCTGAACTGCAAGCGGCGCTTCTCTGGCCGACATGAGACAATTCTTTGGTACACGAAAGGGGATGAATATACTTTTAACCTGGACGCGGTGAGAGTGCCTCAAAAGTATCCGGGAAAGCGAGGATACAAGGGTCGCAAACGTGGTCAATACACAGGGAATCCCTTGGGAAAAAATCCTGGTGATGTTTGGATTTTTCCGAACGTTAAGGGAAATCACGTTGAGAAAACGGAACATCCTTGCCAGTTTCCAGTCGAGCTAGCTGAGCGTTTGATTCTTGCCTTTACTGAGCCGGGGGATCTCGTGGTGGATCCGTTTCTTGGCGTTGGCACGACAGCGGTTGCGGCTATTTTGAATGCCCGGCGTGCTGCGGGGGCAGACCTCGTTGAAAGATACCTGGAGATTGCACGAGCGCGCGTGGTCGCCGCTGGGAAGGGGCTCCTGCTATACCGGCCACGTACCAAACCCGTATACGTGCCACAGCCGAACACGCCCTTGACAATCTTTCCGTCGGACTTCCTCTTTTCTCAACGCGCAGAGGAAACTAATGGCCGTCATGATTCCTCGGCGGACGCTGGCGTTCCAAGATCAGGCGTCAGCGCTCGAACTACCGAGGGCTCCAACTTCATCCGGCGCTCCTCGAAGTAAGTTCTGAAACTTCCGACCGGATCAGCCGGATCAATCTGAATCCCCTTTGCCCCTCCGGCGAAGTAACTAACCGTGGCAGTATGATGCACGCTGGTTTCGACGAGTACGGCAGCCGCTCTCATTTGCGCTATAGAGTTCGTTTCTAGCTGGCGGTTAAACTCGTCTTCAGTCGCGCCGAATATCTGACGGTGGAGCGCATAACCCGCGTTAATATATAGCTGGTTGCCGGCCACGTCGCCCAAAACATTCCGCCCAAGATCCTCGTAATGGAAGTCTGTGAATTTGTCCTCGCCGGAAGGCCGGTGAAACCGCAGGCGACATCGTGCACGGACGACTTTGCCATCCCGCCGCTTCGCACTCGCCCATAACAGTGCGTGCTGGCCCCATCCAGTTCCTTGAAATGTCACGGGCACCCGTGCGAGCCTTCGCTGCTCCGTTACATGCTCCTCGTTCACTTTTATCTGAACTCGGCCCTCTTCCGTTTGTTCTAGGGTCACGCTTCCTACTACATCTTCTATCCAAAATTTGATCTCGGGCATTCCGGTAAACGCATCAAGGTTCACTAGAAGCACCGCCTTGTTGGCTCGTGCGGGCTGCCCGGCAAAGTGCGACGAGACAAAGTCGATGTCTTCTGGGGGCTGAAAGACTGGTGGGTCATCTACACCGAGTACGGCGATGTCGGCATGGACTTCTCTGCCATGCTTGTCGATAGTCACGCCAGTCACCGTTCCTTTCTGGCCCTTCGTGTCACACCGGACGCTTAGCCGAAATCGTTGGTATTTCTTGCCTTTCCGATGGTGAACCGTCTCCGAATCAGGCTCAATTTTAATGTCGGGATTGTCGCTCTCAAAGAGAATCACCTCGGCATCTTTCACTTTCTCTAGGTTGACAAAAGCCGAAATCCCACGAGGGAGTCCGGTGAGGAGGCGCAACGAATCAATCAAAGAAAATCGCTTCGTCCCGACCCGGTGCGGGATTCTGCGTGCCCTCCTCATCAGTTTCTTCATTGTTAAACTGATTGATGGCCTTCAGCACGTCCTTAACACGTTGGCTGAGCTTTTCCGAGCGGTCGTTGCTTCCCTTGCGTTGGCGCTGGATTTCTTTCTCATAAATCGGTTTGACGTGCTTTTCGACCAAGCCAAACAGGCGTTGAGTGATTTCACGTTTAGCGTCAAAGCCGTCCCGAGTTTCTTTCAGGACGGCAAAGGCTTCATCCGACTCGAGTTTGGACTCGAGGACTGCGCGAATCCCGGTAATCCGAACGATACCGAAGATATGGTGGAGGTAAGGATTCTTGTCGTATTCGGGTAAGAGCGTTAAATCCATAACCGCATCGTTCTCGTCCACGAAAAGCAGTCCGTTTTCCCGACGATCAATGTGGACGGGATCGCTCTGAAGTGGCTCGTCTGATCGCGCTACCAAGAGATCCACATTCAAGGATCCATCCGATCCGAGATCGAGGATATCGGCGAATTTACCGAGCACTGTTCCTGTTGGGAAGTCGTAAGAAAGGCGATCAGCGTGCTCGCCGTCAGCTCGCATCCGTTTGACGACGACCTCCGTATTTGGGTCGGCAGCAATCAGCCGCAACATATAAAAGTCGCTTATTTTAGCAACGATCTGATCCTCATTCGGGATAGACGTTTTCTCCTTTAGTCGGAACTGGACTACCGTTCCAGACTTGGAAAGGATTTGCGGAAGATTGTGTTCGTTGAGCAGGGCCTTGGTAGCTGAACCTAGCTCTTTAACGTCGATCATGGCGTCATCCTGCCAGTAAATGCTACACAGGGATAGGAGCCCGTTCGCCACAGAAAATATTTGCGACTCGTCATGGTAGAGCAATACATCAAGGGCACCTCTGCCGAACAGACTTCTTGTGCCTTCGCCTTTCGCTTTTGCCTCCGCATAAGATCCAAAGTTTCTCCTTAGCTCGGTTGCGGTCATTCCCGGTCCAGCATCCAATACCCTGCATAACCGCGCCTCCGGACCCGCCGTCGTGACTTCGAGGACAATTTTACGGACTTTCTGCTTTGGTATTCGAACTTTGAGCGCGGAACTATCCAACCGTTGACCGGGTTCAATGCTGAGGAGTTCACTCACCAATCCCGCAGCATGGGACAGACCCGCTTGCTTTTTCAGAATTGAATCTGAATTCGTTAGTGGTTCCGTAACTGTCTTGAGAAAATTGCGCCCAACCGCCGACGCGACCATTCGTCGCTTTTCACGAGCGGCTACCTTAATTACCTGTTTAGACATTGCGTCCTCCTTTCTGCGAGCGGGTCGCAAAGACCAATGGAAACTGACCCCTGACATCCGCTAAAAATTGACCCACTTCGATATCGGCGAGATCGCCGGCGCTTCGCTCAAGGTCTTTCATCTTCTTTTCACGCACACTTTCGGGGGTGTGATCAAAAACGCCTAAAAGGGAATGAACGTGGACGAGATCACGTTCCGCCAAAAGTCCGGCTTTCCATTTTCCAAACAAGCGGCTTTCTCGTAATCGTTGAATCTCGCGCCCTGGTTCGATAGATCGAGCTTGCCCGGAGATCGGCTGGAATTTCGGTTGATGTCCCGTCCCGGTTACCATCTGTCCTGTTGAAGTTAAGGGTGGGCCAAGTTTGTCGATTAGTTCGCGGGCAATATCGATACCACGCTCGTTTAGGCTAAAGCCTCGTTTGGCACTTCCCGTCAACCAATTTCGGTATTTCGGCTGACCTTGTAGCAACGACCGATTCGTCCGAAAGGCATCCGGGTATTGAGGCCAACCGATCATCGCAAACTTCTCCGGAAACAAACGCCAGTTCACCACGGTTACGGCCTCGATCGTACGACGCAACTCCCACTGGTGAAGCCAGTATAGGCTGTACAAGGTCAGTGCCGCGAGCGAGATTTCGGCGTATGTTGCTGTATCCTTTGCCGTTAGAATTGGTAGGTCGTTTTCGTGCCGAATAGTAATTATGGCACCTTGATCGGAGTTGTCTGCCATATGATCCGGCTTCTTTGTGAACCTTCCTCCGCACCGTCGAAAGGTTTGGCTGTCACGGAGAGGCTACGCGCCTGGGTGTCGGCGACGCAAGGGGAAATTCCGATTTCGTTGGCCCAGGGTGGCAGGTCGGTTGTTTCGGAGGAACAGCGTCCCGGGGCGGTTCCCCCTTTTAACCGAAAGGGAATAAAGAGCGGGGGGTAGCCGTTCGAAATTCTCCTTGCTCCATTTGGTAACCCAAAAAGGTAACCCGGTGGGAAAAAATGGGCGGTTTCGGGATGACTCAGGATAACGGAGGGTCGTCGTAACTTCCTGGGGATAAGGCCCTTGAGGACAAGAGATAATTCTGGACGATTCAGGCGAAAATGCCCGCAAATATTTAGAAATCCGTTGCTCTATCCGGCTGAGCTATGAGCGCCTTGAAGATAATCCGGAGAATCTGTCACGGAGCAGATGGTCCATCGGCCCCCAAGAGGAAATCTATGAATAAAGGCGGACATGAGATCAATGGTCGTATTTCCCGACTCCTATTTGTCGCCCTATTTTTAGGCCAAATGTCCCTGGCACTATCCGGTCAGGAGGCGAAGACCACCGCTGTATCGTGTGTTCCTGGCGACTCCAAGGATAAAGAATTTGAGATCGCGGTGAAAATGAACAGGGGCCAGGTCTGGATTCTGGTGCCAGGAGCAGATTATTGGCCGATAGGCAGCGACAATATAGAGTCCTATCTCAGGAAGTTAGGAGTAAAGGAAGTGGCACTTAAGGTGGACGATGACTTGTCCCTTGGCAATTTGCGAAAGTTGGCGATTTACTTCTCAAAATGCGGAATTGAGAAGGTGAACGTTAGGAGCTTGCGTATAGAGTTCAATAATCTCCGGCGCATCCAGGGAAAAGCAAAATGAACGGCAAGAAGCTAAGGATGCCCCGTGCCTTCTGGCGGGCAACCAACACGGGTTGCGTCGCGATTCCATGAAATGTAAATACCCGCGAGCTTATTAAGTTCAACCCCGCGCCGGGGAAGAGCGTTCGGCGCTGTGTCCCGCGGCGCTGAGGTAATGTTGTTTCAAGGTGCGGCAATGGGATTCCCAGGAACAGGCGTCTGCGCGCGCTTTTCCGCGTTGGATCAGTTCTTCGCGGAGGACGGGGTTTTCAAGGATGGTCACGATCTTCTCCGCGGCTTGGGCGGGTGAGAAGGGGTCGAAATACAGAGCGGCGTTCCCCCCGGTCTCGGGTAGGGCGGTGGTGTTGCTGCATGCGACGGGGCACCCCGCGGCCATGGCTTCAAGGAGCGGCAACCCGAATCCCTCGAGCGAAGAGGGGATGACGAGGACATCCGCCTGCTGGTAGGCGGCGGCGACGGGATCCTCGCCGTTTTTCGTGAAGATGTTCCCCAGTTCGATGATCTGCTCCGCGGGCATGACCTCGCGGAGCCGCGCGAGGATGGCGGCGGAGAGGGGTGCGCCGACGCGGAGCAGGATGACTTCGGGCATCTTTTTCCTGACCTCCGCCAGGATGGCCGGGAGGGCTTCCAGGTTCTTCCGGGTCGCCGCGCTGCCGATGCTCAGGATGCGCTTGTAACCCGGGAAACGATCCAGCTCCGGGAAGACGACTTCGGCGCGCCGGGCGAAGTGGGGCACATCCACGCCGAGGGGGAGAACCTCGATCTTCCCGGCTGGAATGCCGAGGGTCTGGATGACGTCCGCCTGCGTGTGCGCGGAGTCCGCAAGGATGAGGTCGGCGGCGCGGAGGTTCATGACCGTCGTCCGGAACCGGCGGACCTGCATGGGGCTGAGGGTGGAGTCGTCCGAGAGCGGCGCGAGGTCGTGCACGGTCGCTATCTTGAACGTGGATGCCGGCAGAAACTTCAGGAGATGCGCGCAGCTATGGTCGAGGATGTGCGCGACTGCCATGCCGCGCTGCCGGCTCGTGACCCACGGGAACTGGACGTACTTTGTAAAGATGCGCCGCAGTCTCGGTGCGCGCGCGGTGCGGGAAGGAGGCGCGCCGAACGGGCTCCGGATGACGACCTCGCCGCTTCCGGCGCCGCCGAACTTTTTGTGCAGCTCGCTCCAGTAACGGTCCATGCTGGGGTGACCCTCGGTGGGAGGCGTGGGGAGCCAGAGGACAGTGGGTGGCGCCGAAGGCATCTACAACACCTCGCTCAGAAAAAGAAGTGCGCCAGTACCCGAGCCGAAAAAAGCCTGGCCCGAAGGTGCGGCGCATACCTGCGGCCCCGGGGCGCCGAAGCGCCGAAACGCAACCCCGCAGACCCCCTTCGCCCGGGTGGTCGCCGGCGCGCTCAGGCCCCCGGGTTCGCGACCGCCGGCTGCATGCCAGGCAGGTGCCGGGTGCAATATTCGTTGCCGTCCTTGGCCACGCGGAAGTCGAGGTCGGGGTTGCTCATTTCGGTCTCCTTGCAAACGAAGCAGCGGTGGAGCGGCTCCTCTTCCGGGATGGATTGCCTCGCGAACTCGCCCCGGCGCGCGGAGGCGGCCTGGCGGTTGCGGAGGTTGCGCACCAGCGTGGGGCCGAAGAAGAGAAGGTAGTTCGCGAACGAGACGATGAAGGCCGCCTTGGCCTGTTCGCCCGCCGGGAGGAAGATGGCCAGGAGGCTCGCGAAGCTGAGCAGGGCGATCCATTTCATCTTCACCGGGATGACGAACAGGATGTAGATGACCTCGTCGGGAAAGATGGTGCCGAACGCGAAAAGGAGCGAGGTGTTCAGGAAAAAATCCGACCACCGGTCTCCGAAGAAGAACGCGGCGGCCATGGCGCCGGCCATGCCGCAGAAGTAAAAGAGGTTCAGCTTGAATGCGCCCCAGGCCTGCTCGAGCCCCTCGCCCATATACCAGAGGAACATGAGAGCGAAGAAGAGGAAGATGGTGTTGAACCCCGCGGGCGGGACGAAGATGAACGTGAAGAGACGCCACACCTGGCCGTGCTTGACCAGCATCGGGTCCAGCGTGAGGTAATCGACAAACCCCGGGTTGAGGACTCCGAGGACGAACGTCAGCGCGTTGAAGGCGACGACGATCCGGATGAGCCCCGGAATGGCCAGGTGCCGGTACTTCGCCTCCAGGGAATCGATCCACTTCATTTGGTTTCGGGAAAGGGAGAGTGTGGCCGAGTTTGATTGAAAATCAAACGCCCTTTGCCGGAGGCCGGGGGTGCGGCGGGAGGCGTCCGGGCGCGGGACAAGTTTTCAGTTTTCGCTTTCGGTTTTTGGCCCTAGCTTCGGGCGAATGCGATGCCTCCCCCCTTTCGTTCTCCCGGGAGCGGCGCGGGCATTCCCGCGCGCCGGCCGCTGCGCCCTGGCCTGCGCGCTCTGTTTGCTGATGCTGCCGCCTGCGCGCGCGCAGGACGGCATACCTGTCGCGACCCCCATACCGCCGGCCGGCGCCATCCCCGCGGCCACGCCCATGCCCGAGGCGGCGGCTCCCGCACCGGAGGCGGCTCCGCTCCCCATCGACACACCGGCGCCCGCCATCGCGCCGAGCTGGGAGACGCAGCGGCAGGCGCGCACCTATTCGCTCGGCATCCCGGCGCCGCGCGGGCAGATCACCGACAGCCACGGCAGCCCGCTCGCGCAGACGCGCGTGAGCTATAACGTCGCCATGGAGTTCCCCGCGCCGAACTACTCGGAGAGCGCGCTGCTGGACTACGCGCACCAGCAGATCGACGCCGTCCGCCAGATCGTGAATCGCCCGAGCGGAGTCACCGACGCCCAGATCCTCAAGCATTACCGCAACAGGAGCGTCATCCCGCTGGACATCATCCAGGACCTCGTCCCCGCCGACATCAAGGCCCTCCAGCAGGCCGCGCCGCCCCACATCACCCTCCACCCGGTTTACCAGCGCTTCTACCCGAACGGCTTTCTCGCCGCGCACGTCATCGGCTACGCGGGCAAGTCGGGCCGCGTCCCGGACGGGCCGATCCAGAATAACGAGCTCCTCTGGCCGAACACCGAGGGCCGGGCGGGCATCGAGCAATCCTTCAACGCCCAGCTCACGGGCCGCGTCGGCCAGATGAACATCGCCTTCGACGCGAACGGGTTGAAGACCAGCGAGAAGGTCGTCATCCCGCCGCAGCCCGGCTATAACGTCGTCACCACGCTGGACGCCGACATGCAGCGGATGGCCGAGCAGGCTCTGCAAAAGGGCGCCAAGCGCGGCGCGGTCGTCATCCTCGACCCGAATAACGGCGACGTGCTGGCGCTCGCCTCGTGGCCGGTGTTCGACCCGAACGCGTTCGTCCCCACCATCACCCCCGCGGCGTTCAAGGCCCTGAACGACGACCCGAACAACCCGCTCCTGCCGCGCGCTTACGGCTCCGGTTACCCGCCGGGCTCCACGTTCAAGGTCATCGTCGGCCTCGCCGCGCTGGAGTCCGGCGCGATAAAGCCGGAGACCGAGTTCGGCTGCCCCGCCGCCATGGAGATCGGCAACCGCACCTTCCACAACTGGAAGAAAAAAGGCTCCGGCATGCTGAACTTCGTCCAGGCGCTCACCCAGTCGTGCGACACCTATTTCTACCAGGTCGGCATCAAGACCGGCAGCAAGCCCATCAGCGACTGGGCGGTGAAGGCCGGGCTCGGGACGAAGACGGGCATCCCCATCGCCGGCGAAGTCGAAGGCCGCGTGCCCACGGATGCCTACATGCAGAAGGTTTACGGCCGCAAGCTCCTGAACGGCGACATCGCCAACCTGGCCATCGGCCAGGGCGATCTTCTCGTCAGCCCGCTGCAACTGGCGCAGGCCATGGGCGCGATCGGCAACGGCGGCACCCTGTACCAGACGCGGCTCGTGCGCCAGGTGCAGACCATCGACAGCAAGATCGTCACCGCCTACGAGGTGCGGGTGAAGGAGGAACTCGGCATCAACCCCGACATCCTGGCCCAGATCAAGAAGGGGATGGTCGACGTCGTCTCCAGCGCAGGCGGCACCGCCTCGGCGGCGCGCATCGACAATGTCGAAGTCGCGGGCAAGACCGGCACCGCACAGTGGGGCCCGAAGAGCCACGAACGCACCGCCGCGTGGTTCGCCGGGTTTGCCCCCGCCGACAAGCCTAAATACGCATTCGCCGCCGTGTATGAAGGCGCAGCCGGAGCCGCCGATATCCACGGCGGGGTGTACGCCGCGCCGCTGGTCGCCAAAGTCCTGCGCCAGGTCTTCAAGGACCAGGCGAAGCCCGCGAAGCCAAAAAAGAGGGGCCACAAGTCCGACGACGAGGACACCGCCGACAACCCGCCCGCCCATGCTAAAAAGCGAACCTCCGCCAAAACCACGAATGCCGGCGACGCCGCCGCCAACGACGCCGGCGGTGTGCCTGTAAAACGAGCCAAGCCCGTGGACGACTCCGACTAAAGGCGGCGCTCATCGCACCCTCCGGTCGCGCTCTCCGCCTGGCATAAGGTGTGCTGCTTACGCTGGCTAATGCGCTACCTCTCCTTCGTCGGCCTCCTCTGCGCCGCCTATTTCATCTACGCCCCCGCTGAAAAGAAAGACCCCGCGCCCTCCGCGACCGTCGCGCGCTCTCCCGCGCCCGCCTTCAAGTCCGCGCCTTCCACCGATTTCCTCAAGCGCCCCTTGGATCGCACCCACGAAGTCCTCGACCAGGTGCGAACCAAGACCACCCAGGAAAGCGGCTTCTAGCTCCTGGCCGAAATCGCCAAGGGCCGGAGACGGCGGCGCCCTCCTGAGACCAGGCGGCCCGCGCCTGCAATTATTTCGGAGTTGGAACGACCGATCCGCTCCGATTGGCCTTCCCCTCCTTCGCGGAGCCAGGGGTATGGCGATTGACGCTCGCGGAAATTCCGGGATCGGTGAAGCGCAGACACGGCCATCCATGCGATGTGCTTCTGCATGCCACAAAATCCCGCTTCACAAACAGAAGGTCGAATCGCCGTTCCCAGTCTTGGGGAAGAATATCAGCCCGGGCTGCCAACTCCCCAGGGGGCTACGGTGGATGACAAGGGAACCAATTTCGCGCTTTTCTCCGAAGGGGCGGAGTATGTCGATCTTTGCCTGTTCGATAAATCCGAGCAGTCGAAAGAGTCGAGAACCGTACGCATCCGTGAACGCACGAATGGAGTGTGGCACGTCTATCTTCCCGATGTCGGGGTGGGACAACTCTACGGCTACCGCGTCCATGGGCCGTACGAGCCGGAGAATGGGATGCGGTTCAACCACAACAAGCTCCTCTTGGACCCCTACGCCAAAGCCATCGGGCGGGAGCTGGTTTGGGACGATTCCCTTTTTGGATACACCATCGGCGCGGAGGGTGATGACCTGACTTTCGACGAACGTGACAGCGCCGCATTCGCCCCCTTGGGCATCGTCGTGGATGAGGCCTTTGACTGGGAAGACGACAAGCCGCTGGTCACCGCCTGGCACAATACCGTGATTTATGAGGCGCATGTGAAGGGCCTTACGATGACCCACCCGGAAGTGCCTGAAGAAATCCGGGGAACCTACGCCGCCATCGCTTCAAAGCCGATCATCGACTATCTCACAAAGCTCGGCATCACAGCCATCGAACTGCTTCCCATCCAATATTTTGCGGATGATCGGCATTTGCAGGAGAAGGGGCTCCATAACTACTGGGGCTACAACACACTGGGATTTTTTGCCCCGCAGCGGGCCTACGCGGCCAGCCAGGGGCACCCGGCGGATGTGGTGAAGGAATTCCGTGAGATGGTCAAGGCGCTTCACAAGGCGGGCATCGAGGTCATCCTCGACGTGGTTTACAACCACACGGCCGAGGGCAATGAGCGCGGGCCGACCCTGTCCTTCCGGGGAATAGATAACAAGGCCTACTACCGGACGGTGGAGGGAAATGAGCGGCACTACATGGACTTCACGGGATGCGGCAATACGCTGAACATGGTGCACCCGCACAGTCTGCAACTTCTCATGGACAGCTTGCGCCATTGGGTTACCGACATGCACGTGGACGGCTTCCGGTTTGACCTGGCCAGCGCCCTGGCTCGTTCGCTCTACGACGTGAACCAACTCGGCGCGTTCTTTACATCCGTCTATCAGGATCCAACCCTTGCGACGACCAAGCTCATCGCCGAACCCTGGGATTTGGGATCAGGCGGATATCAAGTGGGCCAATTCCCGATCAACTGGACGGAGTGGAACGGCAAATACCGCGACAGCGTCCGCAAATTCTGGAAGGGCGACAGCGGCATGCATAGCGAGATCGCCACCCGGCTTGGCGGCAGCGCGGATCTTTACGAACACGGCGGCCGGCTCCCCTCGGCGAGCATCAACTTCATCATCGCCCACGATGGGTTCACGCTGCACGACCTCGTCAGCTACAACGAAAAACATAACGAGGCAAACGGGGAAAACAACAACGACGGGGCGAGCGATAATGAAAGCTGGAACTGCGGCGTCGAAGGGCCGACGGATGATTCCGAGATCGACCGATTGCGAGAGCGCCAGAAGCGGAATTTCCTCGCCACCCTCATGCTTTCACAGGGCGTTCCCATGCTTTGCGCGGGCGATGAGATGAGCCGCAGCCAGGGCGGCAACAATAACGGATATTGCCAGGATAACGAGATAACGTGGCACGATTGGAATTTGGACGACTCTCGCAAGCTGCTGCTGGAGTTCACGAGCCGGCTCATCCATTTCCGTCTGAAACACCCGAACTTTCACCGGCGCAGCTACGTCGAGGCGGACCCTACCGTTTCACAGCAGGGCGAAAGCATCCGGTGGCTGCGAGCCGACGGGGAACGCATGGGAGAGGAAGACTGGAGCGGAGGCGGGTGGATGCGCACGATAGGGATGTTTCTGGCCGGGGATGCCCCGGAGATTCGCGATGCATCCGGCGTGCGGGTTTCCGATGACGATTTCCTGGTTCTCTTAAATAGCCATCATGAACAGGTGGATTTCATGACTTCCACGGATGGAGAGAATGACTGGAGCGTGGCATTCGATACGGCTCGCCCCGGGATTGAAGCGGGCAAGGAGAAGGTTACGGGCGGGATATTCAGGCTCGAGGGAAGATCTCTGGTGGTTCTGTCCCGCCCCAACCGGGCGAAGAGCGTTCCCGTGCAAGAGCAGTAAGCTCGAGCCGCGGTGTTCTAGGAGTCGGTTTCCGATTCGCCTTCCTTGAAGCTTTGATCGATTTGATTCAGCAGGCTTTCCGGGCGCGTCGCTTGTTCCAGCATGCCGACATCGGGATCCTTTCCCGGACTCACCCCCAGCTTTTCAGCGATTTCTTTGAGTAGCTGCAGGGTCTTCGTGCCTTCCTGCTCTGAGAGGAGGTTGATCTGCAGGTCGAGATGACTTCGCCGTTCATCGATGCGCTGCTGGCGGTTCTCGGAAATCATGATGAAGGTCGAAAGGAAGATCGCTTCGAGTGACACGACCAGCGTAAGGAAGTTAAATGGGTACGGGTCTATGGCTTTTGCCCGTAAGATCGCGTTCCAAATAATCCACAGCCCAAACCAGACGACGTGAAGCCATACAAAGCCCATGGTGCCGCAGAATCTCGTGATCCGGTCAGCGATCCTATCCGCAGTGGTCCGCTGTGACTGGGCGGCTCTCTCCAAATCCGCGATGGTCTTAATATTTTGGGCCGTAAGCTGTTCGACACTGTGTGGAGCGTGATAACTGGAATCCGGAGGCGCGGGTGAAGGCATTAAACGAGGCTAAGGTCGCAGGCGTCCGTCGGCTACAAGAATCCCCCATTGTCTTTCCCTACAAGCCAGAGTAGCTCAGTGGTAGAGCCGGGGACTCATAATTGAAAGAGGCCGTTTTGCGCGAGTTTGCTCACTTTGCTCCACTGGCAGACGAAGTCGTCGGGCCGTGCCGAGAAGCTGGGCGACCCCCTTTCTTAAATGGAGGTAATACCTTTGCATAAGTGACTTATGACGCCTTTCAGCTTACTTCGGTTTGCACCGTTTTGGGTTTACCCCGCTTTGAGTCTGGCGTAAATCGTTTTACCACTGCGGTGACCGTGCGGGCGAACGCCCTCTAGTATCAGGGGCAACCTCCTACCTTCGCGTCGGTTTGCGAGAAACCGCCGCCATGAATCCAACGACTTCCCCTTCTTCGGCACCTTCGGCGGCAGGCCGTTTTAGGTTTCCGTTTCGCCAAGGATGCGCTCGTAACCGGTTATCGTCTTAACGCGGCCTAAATATATCTGGCGGTAACCCTAGGTTTGCTTCTTCCGAACACCGCCGCAAACTCCCCCGGCGAAAATGCAACGCGGTTGGAGCTTTTCATTGAAATCGCATCAGGAAGAGAAAAAGTAACCGACGCCATCCCCGTCGACAATCGTCTTGAAACAAAAAGCTGGGATTCTACGCCCGGGCCCTCGTTGCCGGTTTATCCCCTAGTAAGGGATCTGCATTCCAAGCAGCCTTCGGACGTCCTTCAATCTTCGGTCCGCTCCACCTTCCGCGTTGCTCCGGCCGTGTCGTGGTTAACCGGGCGAAGGCCGGCTGACACGCTGGGGTTGTGGTACCGTGCGACTGTTTACGAGACAGCGTTTGCAATGGGCTCGGGTTTGGATTGGGCGTGGGGGAATCCGCTTCCGCTGCCGAGACAGGTCATTGCGGCGACAGCCGCCAAGCGAAGCGCGGAGCATGTTCCGTCTAAACGCGGGGTTTGAGGGGGCCGCGCGCCCCCTTCCCAAAAATATATCCCACCAGCTTGAGCGTCAGAAAAAGATCGACATCAGACAATTTCTCTAAAATAATTCGGCCTAGCGTTCGCGACTCATCCCAAATTAATGTAAGATGAAAGACCTTTTTCCATGGACGATAAAAGCGATACTGCTCCCCTTGCTTCCATTTTGGAGTGGGGCTCTGATACGGTACCTCTGTTTGGGCGAATTTTCGTGGAGGATATTCGGAGTCGGCGAACTCGCCATTTCCATGGCGGTTCTTTTCCTTCTCTTAAGTACCTCCGCAGGGCAGATTAACGATCAACAAACTAGGGCTTCGGTTAGCACTTTGTGCTATTATATCGCCGCAATCTTTTTCATTATCTTCGTCGCCGGCAGCTTTATTGAGACCATTGATGCTTCTCATCATGAGTCAGTGCTTGCGCAAATGTTGGAAGAGTTGAAAGCCAACAAGCCAATTGATCCGTCATTTTATCAGGATACGAATGAATCCGTTTACTTGGGAATATTGGATCGTATTCGGGTAGCAATTCTCATAGCCTTAGGCGGGACTCTACCGACCGCCTATGTGCTTCGATACAAATACAAACTGGAGGCGTAATGAAACTCCGATTTGATCGACTGTTGCCGGTTGCATTAGTAGTAACGATTACAATGAGCTTTTTGCTCTTGAACCATTCCATCTACGCTAGGGAATGGTTCGTCCCATTGCTGTCTTCGGTGATTGCGACTTTGCTATTTACTATATTTTCTTCGGTTTTTAGCGTGATCGGGCGCAATCCAACTACATTTACGGTGTCTCTCTTGGGATTTCCACGGTCTGGGAAAAGTGTCTACCTTACCGTCCTATTTGACGAGCTGCAACGCGGCCATGCGGACGGAGTGGACTTCCGTCCCTATGGTTTAGAGTCAGCCGAGAGGGTTGGAGAAAATTTGAATTGCTTGATGAGCGGGACATGGCTTTTGCCGACCGAGCCCGGGTCAGTCTTTTACTATCGAGCAATTGCGAGCATACGGGGAGTTCTTCGTCGTGTCTATAAGATCGAGATAGGTGATTTCGCTGGCGAGAGTATGCAGGAGCTTGAACCGTCAAGCGATATTTGGCTGCACAAAACCAGCTACTTTCGATACGTAATTCAAAGTGATGCGATTGTGTTCGCTGTCGATTTACAAGTATTGCTTGCTGGAAATCGCCAAAAAACCGAGGAAATGCAGAACGCGTTTGTTACCGCTTTAAATATCTTAATTGAAGCAAAATCTAGCAGCCGTGAGACGGTTTTAGAGGTGCCTCTAGCTCTTGTTTTTATGAAGTGCGACCTATTGACGGATGAATTTGGTGAGCAGAAGGCAATTGAGACAATGTCACGACTTTTCGACGTTTGCCGTCGACGTTGTACACGCTTTCGCCACTTTTTTGCATCTTCTACGGGAGTCTTAGAGGAATCAGTGCCGAAGAGCGTCTTGTCGCCTTTGAGGGTCGTTGACCCAATAGTTTGGCTCATTCGTCAAGGAAGGGGAATACTCGACGATTTCATAGGCGTCAGCCGGAAAAATTCCGATTTCAGCGGTTCTGATTGGAAATCGATCGAAGGGCCATCTATTTCACGGTACAAAAGTAACCCAAAAAAGTAACTCGATTTGAAAAAATCAGGTTGTCTGACTGATCGCCGAAATACGGAGTTCATCGAAGGCGCCGCAGGAGGCAGCGCTCTCCTTGAAACCAGTTGACCCGCGCCCGCAGCTATATTCGGAATTGAAACATCCCGTCCGTTCCGATAGCTTTCCCCTCCCTCGCGGAGCCAGGGTAGCTCAGTGGTAGAGCAGGGGACTCATAAGCCCTTGGTCGGGAGTTCAACTCTCCCCCCTGGCATTTCTTAATCACACCCAAAACCGACCGCAAAGCCCGTGTTTATAAGGGTTTTGAAGAGATAGCCGGTAAAAGAAATTTTCGGACATATACCGATTTCGCTTGCCGCTTTCGGTATATAACGGTATATTCGAGGAACGATATGACAAAGCCACGTTCCGCACGGCAGTTTCGCTTCCCCTTCAAATTCGAGAAAAACGGCAGGGTCGGAAAAATCTACAGGCTCGGGAACGGCACGTTCAAAACAGCCTTTACCTTCGCCGGCCTGCCGAACCAGAACACATTCAAGACGCCGCAGGCTGCGTTTGAATATCTCGACAGGGAGTTTTCAAAGCTCGATTCCGACCGCGAGAATTCGCTGGCGCTGCATCCCCTGAACGGCAACGTGAAATCCTACGCCGAACTGGAGCACCTTGTACGCGAGCAGGGCAACGGCGCAACGCTGCGCGATGCCGTGCAGTTTTATGTGATGCACAACAAAACAAAAAAACTCGATCCCAAGACCTGTCGAGAATGCGTCGATTTGTTTTTGAAACATCGGGAAGCGGACAATGTTTCGCCGATGTCGTTAAAGACCTTCAAAAAGCATCTGAACAGGTTTGCCAAGGATTTCGGAAACCGTCTCATCCATGAAATCACAACGCTGGAAACCTCAAACTGGCTCAAGAGCCGCCTGGATGAAAGAACAAAGGCGCCGTGGACGGCCATGACGAAAACCAAGGTGCGCGGCTCTCTCGTCAGCCTGTCGATCTTCGCGCAAAAGGAACTCAAGGCCATTCCCGATTTGGGCGACACGGAATTTCAAAACGTCTCTATTCCGAAGCTGGATGAAAAGGCGGCGGTGGAAATCTACACTCCCGGCGACCTGAAAAAGCTGTTTGATGCTGCCGTGGAAAACGACGTTGAATTGATCCCGGCGCTCGTTGCCGGCGGTTTCCTCGGCCTGCGCCCCTTCGAGTTCCACGGGGAAGGATTGAAGCGCGAGCCGCTGTCCTGGGAGGCTTTCAACTGGACAGATTTGCAGGTGCACTTCAAGGGCCAGAAAATCCGCAGCAAGGCCACGCGCGACATTCCCTTGCAGGCGATGGCGCAAGAGTGGCTCAAACCATTCAAAAGCTTGGCGGGCCGAATCTGGACAAAGAAAAAGGCCTTCGATTACCGCATGAATTCTCTGCACGAAAAGGCGAAGGTCGCCCGCATCGATGACGGCCTCCGGCATTCCTATGCCTCCTACCGCGTGCGACAAACGAAAGGTAATCTCGTGCAAGTCGCGGCGGAGATGGGCAACAGCCCACAGGAATTAATTGATTCCTACAAACGGAATGTGACGGATACACAAGTGAGCGAGTGGGAAACAATCTTGCCGCCTCCTGAGTATGAGACTCGCGTCAAAGTGTATCTTTCTACACAGCAGAATTGATCTCGAAGAGTTTCACAAAACAGTCCAAATCCTTGCGCTGATAAAGCGTCTTGCCACCCACTTTATACCCTTTGATTTTGACGCGGGATTGGTAGCGGTACTTATCAAACGTCGTCGCGGACATGGCTAGATATTTTGCGGCCCCTTTTGCATCGAGATAGCCGTCATTCTCACGCACAGCCTCCGATTTCCGCTGCAAATCCGCCCGTAATGCCGCCAGTTGGCGGGCTTGCTCTTCCAGCATGGACACAATTACTGGTGCTGCCGACAGCGTTTCCAGCATTTGCGCCAAAGCTTGAACATCGGGTTTCATGCCAGAGATACGCTTGCCGCACCCGCTTTAACCGGAGGCACGAAAAATTCTTTTTTTACCGGTTGATTTACATGCGTTTAGCGTGGGTTTTCCCCACGATTCTCAAAATTTCTTTTTCGATCTTTTTCGCACGGCGTTTGTTGTATGCATCCGTGTCCTTCAATGAGAGTTTCGGACAAAATTTCCACTCTATGTCGTAGCCCTTCTTCTCCAAACCGGCCACTGCCAGCATCGTATTTCCGCTTAAACGACATGCACAGACGATCACTTGCACTTTTCGAGCCACAAACTCGGCGAGTAATTTATGAAACTTTTTTATGAAGAGAGGATCGCCTCCGGTGAGAAACGCGATTGTCTTTCGGTTAATCGTAATCAAGAAACACTCTTCGTGCTTGTCACGAAATTTCTCGACGATTTTTGCATTCGGATATTTTGAAAATATCTCGTAAAGGAAGCGAATTGTCGTCGTTTTGCCGACGTTCGAAAACCCGGCGAGTGCGATTGCGGTTTTCATGCAGTTGCAAGGAACGGGCTATCTACCGCGCTCCTGGCCCTTCGTTCTTTCTTGCTCCAAAAACTTCGCTTTCTGCTCTTTGAGCATCGCCGCGATTTCCTGCTGCTTCTCTGGCTCAGGCTTTTTGCCGTAGGCGGCAATCAACTTGTCCGCCTCATTTTCCTCAAACCGGCCACTAGGGATATTCTGCGCCATATCAATTCCTCCGTTCGTTGTTGATGATCTCGGCGAGTTTCTTGCGGCCCAGCACAATCCAATCTCCCACCGTGGAGGCCGCCACGCCAATGCGTTCTTCGATTTCCTTGAACGTAAATCCGTAGCGGGCGTGCAGCCAGAGGACTTCTTTTTGTTTTTCGCTCAGATCGATGCCTGGATATTCGCTCCAGAATTTTTCCCGCAGGGCCGCTTCGCCGTCCTCGGTGAAAGGCGCAAAATTCGGTTGCTGCACCGGCACTTCCGGCATTTCGTCGGTCAGGACTTCACCACGGCGCACCTGCCGGCGGTAGTGATCCAAGAACAAATGATAGGCTTTGCGCCGCAAAAGTGGCAGCGCGTGGATTTTGTCTTCGTCAAAATTCAGCAGCACGTAACGCCAAAGGTCTTGCAATAGGTTTTCGGCGTCCTGCCATTGGCGGGTGAGGCTAAAAAGGTAATTCAGCAGATAGGTATGGTAATCGCCCACACACTGGCTGACAGCGGCAACGCGCCTTTCAAATACGGCCCCTGCCGTCTCCGTCGATGCCGCCGCGAATTTTAAAGCCGCCATGGAATTAGATGGAATACGATCCGGACGCAGGTTTTATCCGGCGTGTCTGATCTTTTTTCAATTCTTTTGAGAGGGTCCGCTGGCGGACGAAGTCAATTTCCGGTCTGTTTCCGTGCGCAACTGTTCGGGTCGGCTCTCGAGTCCTGAAGTCTTGAATTTTCTTCGTGGTGGTTTTCATGGTCTTTTTTGCGCTCTACTGTTCGTTTCGGTCTTTCGCCCTTCAACCAAAAAGACCGCGAAGCAGGGCGGCCAGCGGGAGTAGTCTTCAGAGGGCACCGCGTCCGGCCCCCTGCGAAGTCGGTCGGTGAGGGCGAAAGAGTGAAACTTTAAGCAGAGAAGCGGCATTCTTCACGCGGTTCCCGAGAGGCGGGAATCGCACATTTCTCAAGCGCGTGGAGCGCAGAGTCCGAAACCGGAAGCTTGCGGAAAGGCGGTGGAGCGCCGGATTCAAACTCTGCGCTCGCCGCAAGAGGGGGCGCGGTGACTGGCACGGTCGAGCCTTGGCGACGGTGCCATGCGGCGGCGGGCACCAGACACACGCTTTCGGCCGGTGTCTCTCGCGGAAAGGTGGGAGAGTCACCGGCCAAAAGCGCTCAAAGGGGGAAGGGAGAGCAGGCCGGTCTGACGGAGGCGGCAGGGGAACAGGGCTGTGCCGGCCCGGAGGAAGACGGGCTTGCGAGTGGCGGGCGGTGGACGGGGCGTTGCGGGGTATCCCCGCTCGAATGGGTAGCACCGCACGCAGTAGGCGCGAGGGAAAGACCTTTCCCTCCCCAACCGAATCCCGAGAATGTTATAAAGGCGTTATGGCTGGATATGGATGGACTTATGGCTGGAGAGGGTCTATTCTGCTTCTTTGGATGAATATGGCTGGAATTATGGCTGCTGAAATCAACATTAAAACCCTGGTCATCGAACCGGAGATGCTCGACATCATCGGTGAGCTTGACGAGTTCAAAGGCGCGTGGCGCGCGCTCGGCACTCTCGCGCCCGAACGTCTCTCGGCCCTGCGCCATGTTGCCACGATTGAAAGCATCGGTTCATCCACCCGCATCGAGGGGAGCAAACTGTCTGACCGGGAGGTCGAGCAGCTTCTCTCCAAAATCGAAATCCAGTCCTTTAGGACAAGGGATGAACAGGAAGTAGCCGGGTATGCCGGCATCATGGAAACAATCTTCGCGTCCTGGTCCGTGCTGCCCTTGACAGAAAATCATATCAAGCAGCTTCACCGCGATCTCCTGCGTTATGCCGCAAAAGACGAGCGCCATCGCGGCGAATACAAGACACTGAACAACCACGTTGAAGCTTTCGATGAAAACAGCAAAAGCCTTGGCGTGGTGTTCCAGACCGCAACACCCTTCGACACCCCGCGCCTTATGGCGGAGTTGGTGGAGTGGACATCCGAAGCGCTTGCCAAGCGCACATTGCATCCACTGCTGGTGATCGCCATTTTCGTCGTCGTATTTCTGGAGATCCATCCTTTTCAGGACGGCAATGGGCGGCTGTCGCGTGGTCTGACGACGCTCCTTTTGCTGCGGACAGGCTACACTTACGTCCCGTTCAGCTCTCTTGAAAGCGTCATCGAGCCGAGCAAGGACAGCTATTATTTGGGATTGCGGCGCACACAAGGAACCATTCGGACGGATAAGCCCGACTGGCAGCCGTGGCTCATGTTTTTCCTGCGGAGCCTGCAACAGCAAAAGCGCAAGCTCGAAGCAAAGGTCGAGCGCGAACGGAAAATCCTCGGCGAACTCCCGGAGCTTTCGTTACGGATTTACGAACTGGTGAAGGAACGGGGACAAATCAAAGTCGAAGAGATTATTCGCGCGACCGGCGCGGCGCGCGGCACGATTAAGGACCATCTCGGTCTTTTGACCAAGAATGGCTACCTGGTCCAGCATGGCAAGGGCAAGGGCACTTGGTACGCTGCGTCGTAAGCGGTCAGCAAAGTCTGTCCACGCGGAAGGCACTCCCAAAGCCGCGATTAGCGGCGTTCTTCATGCGGTTCCCGAGGACGGGAATCGCACATCTCTAAAGCGCGTGGAGCGCAGAGTCTGAAGCCGGAAGCTTGGGGAAAGGTGGGGAAGCGTCGGATTCAGACTCTGTGCTCGTCGCAAGAGGGGGCAGTCACGGAGGGCTGGCACGGTCGAGCCTTGGAGACGGTGCCATGTGGCGGGCACCAGACGCACGCTTTAGCCAGGTGTCTCTCGCGGGAAGGTGGGAGAGTCACCCGGCCTAAAGCGCTCAATGAGGGAAGGGAGAGCAATCCGGTCTGACGAAGGCGGCGGGGGGGAACAGGGCTGTGCGGCCCCGGAGGAAGACGGGCTTGCGAGTGGCGGGCGGTGGACGGGGCGTTGCGGGGTGTCCCCGCGCGAATGGGTAGCGCCGCACGCAGTAGGCGCGAGGGAAAGACCTTTCCCCTTATCGAGCATTTCCTTCGAGCGACCAAGGAAGCTTCCAATTTGACGCAGCCACCCATAGCCCGTAAAACATGACCGCCATGGCAAACACTCTCGAACAAATTCAATCACTCGAACTTCAAATCCGCCAACTCAAGGAAGACGCCGTCCTCGAACTGAAAGAGAAACTGATCTCAGCACGTCGAGCAGTGGCAGATTTGGAAAAGGAAATCGAGGAACTCACCGGTCACGCCGCACCCACCGGCGCCATTCGCATCCGCCGCGGATCAATCTCCGATGAAGATCTGAAGCGCAAGATTCTTGAGGTGTTCGCGGCCAACGGGATACACGGCATAAACGCGAAGAACATTGCTCAGACTGTAGGCCAAGCACCAGAACGCATCCGCAGTTTCCTCAAGGCCAATCCGAAGGTTCTAAAGCGACAGGGAAGCGGGCCAGGGACAAAGTTTTTCCTGCCGTAGAATCGGCCTGTGCGGGTGAACTCTCCCCCGCGCCGGCTCAGTTATGGATCATGAAACAAAGATTTCTTCCTGGCGCTTCCACAATCCCAAGAGCAGCGACCGCATAATTTCCACGACATCGGGGATGTCTTCGCTCGCCTCCGAGTACTCCCACATTGGTCGCAAAATGCCAGAACCCAAGAAAATAACTACGTTCATGAGATCGCTTTGCGGTTGTGAATTGTAGCGATGCGAGCGCTTGCTGATTTCGCTAAGCAGGATTTTGGATGTCGGCAGCAAGAGACTGCCGCCAGTAAAAAGGAGGAAGTGGAGAACGGTGCTTAAGGCACGCAAGCGCAAGCACGCTCAACGGCATCTTTCCGGTAAACGTGAAGGGACGGGAAGTTTGTAAAGTTTCGATGAGGCGCTTTAGACGATCGGTTAGGGATGCTGGCGGCCTTTCTTCGTGCGAGAAAAGAGACACGACTATCGATTCTCCGTCATTGACGGGACCCGAGAGAATGCGGGACTCCCAATTCTCCGGGGGAACCCAAGTCAAAAGATCCAGGGTCTTGACATCGTCACTTCTTTCGCCGTCGGCCAATTTGCCTTCTACCAATTGTGTATAGATACAATCAATGATCGCTTCGCGATCTGGTTCCCGAAGCACCGTCGCACACTCCATTAACATCAGTAGCAGATGGGAACTCTTTGGCGTAGCGTCGTCGCTAGAGCCCTTCAGCGCCGCGTCCTCAAAAGCCAATTCCCAGGAGTTATGATCAGCGATAAATTGAAGGCCGGAAATCTTATGGCGTCGCAGTTGCAGCCTTGCCCTTAATCCGCCGAGCCAATCGCGAATAGCGTCCTTTCGCTCGGCCATAAAAAATAACTGCCAAATTAGAAACAGTTCAATATGATTCAAATCGATGACAGGGCGAAAGCACGCCGAATTGGCATTCAGGAAAGCGACCACAAAGTTGGCGAGCGTTCGCAATTCGTTCTGTAGCCAGTGAAGTCGCTCTAAATCGTCCACATTGATAAGCTCGACCGTAGAATAGGCAAGGATGCCAATTCGTCCCAGATACCAAAATGCGACGTATGCATTGGCGAGGGCTCCAAGGTCGTAGTCGGCCTTGCGCAGTTCGAGACTATCTTTCGTTGCAAGCGAGTCGCCGTAAGCGTCAAAGAAGCTGCGTAATTGAAATACGTAGAACTGAACCCAAATGTTCGCTACGATCTGTCGAGCCTCTTGCGTATTCGCATCGTTGGCTGAACGCCAAAGGCGAAGCATCGCCCACTCAATCAGATCGATCCACCCGGTCTCAAATGCCGGCGTTTGGGCTCCCCGCTTTTGAAGGATGAGAAGGGCTACGGGAATTAAGTCCAGCCGGCGCTTCTCGGCAGGACCGGAGAGCACATCGTCTAGAAAGCGCCGCCAATTGGGAAGAAGCTGGTGTGTCCATTCATCGCTGCCATGACGGAAGTCGCTTACCTGCGAGCAAATGTAGCTGAATAGTCCAAAAAAGCGCTGCGGCATGAGATTTGGCGTCAGCAGATGATCGCGGACACGCTCGACCAGCGCCGTGAGGTTCCACCTGTCAAAATGAAGGGTGACGCGATCAGCGGCTATTCGCTTCGGCTGGTTCGCTACGAATTGCTCGTAAAGCTGAACACCGTCGGCATGTTCATCCTTGTTGTAGGCAAGGATCACCTCGACATCGGTTACCGATTCCAATCCGGCCTGCGCAAGATCAGGCAAGCTCGCCATGCGCAGATCACGATCAAAGTCCTCCCTTGTGAAAGCCGAATATGTCAATACTTCGTCCTTGAGTACGAAAATGCGAAGTCTAGAGCGATCAGGCGAAAGGAAGGAGAAATCGATTCCAAACTCAGCCTCTGTCTTGGTCTGTGCGGTCGTATCCGAGCCAGCCCTAACAAAGGGCAATCGGATTGGGGTCCAATCTTCGGCAAGCCCAAGGTTATAAATAACCCAATCAAATCCGAATTTGGTGCCTCCAACTTCTTCGCGGGTACGTTCCGCGAGGCTGTGGAGGTAACTGGTGAGAAAGCCGGTAACGAACTCTGCCGTCATGTTATCCTTCTTGCCTTTCGATATTCGCGATCTGCATGCTCGCATTGAGTCGCCGCATGGCGGATCCCTCCGGGTCGGTGACGAGAAAACGCGGGATCTCCATTTCGCGTCGAAATTCCTGCATTGGGGTGGGTGGGCTAACAGCACCCTCGCGATAATTGGAGAATGAATGTCCGTAAATGACTCGGACATTGTGAAACAATTGCAAAATGGAAGATGCGCGACGCATGCTTTCGCTCATCACGGCGCTTAGTCGCCGCCCTTGAAGGCGTATAGCGACTTGCAGACCGGGTACACTCATCTGTCCGACCGGAGAAGTTATAGAGTCTCGCAGGCGGTTGAAGTATTCATCCGCCGTGGAAATTACGTTTTGCAGGCCCGTTGGCGGTTCAGGATATTTGCGGATGAGTTCAAGGCATGCCTTCGGAAGATTTTTTGCCTGATAGAGAAGCTCCTCATAATACTCCCGCTGGACATCTGCATTGCACGTTCGGACACGCGGTAGGAGGGCAAGCAAAAATCGGGAAGCGAATTCATTGATGGCTGGCATCCGTTGGAATTGATAGAGGCTGAGCAGGACGGTGCGCTCGTCGAGAGATGCGAGACAATCCGGCGAGAATGCTGAAAGCCCTGCTTTTTCGAATAACACCAACCCCAATTCTCGTTCGGCACCGTCGTTGGAAAAACAGAGGGATGATACGAGTTGAACTCTGTCCGTGGAACGGAATGCGTCCTGAAGTGCGGAACTCTGGTCGTTGTGGCGAAGGGAATTTGTGAAGCCCATATCCGGGTCTGAGGCGAGCAGTCGGAGAACCAGAGGCAAATGAAAGGGGGCGTTATTGAGCAGAGTGCGGAGAAAGTGGTCCATTGCCTGCAAGGTTCCCTTTTCCGACTGCGGGATAGGCAAGAGCTTTTGAAGCAAGTTGTAAAGGCGGCTGCTCTCGACGATTTGATTATTGCTATCGGGCCTCAACAAAAGCCCCAAAACGGCCAGAAGGTGCGTCTTTTCCTCTACCGTTAATGAGCCCGCCTTAATTCCTTCAATCCACTCAAGGGCGCGGGATAGGGAATTTCGATCCGAATCGGCCCGTGATGCTGCAACCCAGGCAAGTCCGAAACCTTCGATTCGTAGCTCCGGCACCTCTGCGGAGATTTCGCCGAGCCAGATCGCGGTTTCTGCGTCAGTCACCAAACCGCCGGCTAGTCTACAGCGGCGAGTTTGATACGCGGCTCTGCGGTGCGATACATGTCTGGAGGTGGAGAATTTCAAATCGCTTGCATTTCGTCGTTCTGCGTTTTCAGGCGTCAATTTAGTGTCATAGAGTCCCGCTGACAGCGTGCCTATCAAGACGATAGCGCCTTCGGATAGGGGGTCTGGACGATTTTGCTCTAAAATAACTAGAGCTTCCTCAGGCCAAGATTGAGCGTAAACGGCGATGGCCTGGAAGAGCGGCGCGTTGGCCCCGTCGTTCTTGACTCGCTCATAAACTTTCAAAAACCATGGCTCTGCGGTGCAGGGGGGAATTCGGAGAGCCGCCACCAAAGAGGGCATCGCCCGGAGCAAGTCGAAGAAATTCCAACGAACCTCAAACCATGCGTCCAAAAAAGCGACCTGTTCAGTTGGGGTCTTCTCCTGAAGAGCCAATGCCCAAACAGCGCCAATCAATCGTTGGGCTTCTTGGGTCCCCCAAGTGGCGCCAGAGAAAACGGCTATTCGTTCATAAAATTCGACTGCGTCCGGGGAGTGTCCATCAAAGAACGCGAGAAACTCTGCACGTCGCTCGTTTGCATGTGCCGAGAACTCATCGGCGGCCGTCTTCCAAGAAGATGTCGGGCTTTCACCGGTCGGAATTGACCTTTCGAGGACGATCAGCAAATCTTGCAGCGTACTCAGCGGCATTGAGGAATCGGGCATACTCAGCCAGCAGGGTAGACCGCTTAAATAGGAAAGCCGAGCACAAGAAATCAGCGGAGCGGTGTTGATTTAACGGCAATTTAACGGCATAATAACGGCAGCCGATGTTTTCGAGAAGGTGCCGTTATCATGCTTTTTGAGCCCAAATTTAACATCACTTCCAAGGTTGCCAGCGCCTTGATGCGCATTGAGGGGGCGAAGGAGGCCGTTCAGCATCTGCCAATCACCCCTGCCGTTTTGGCGACACTGCGGGAGACGGCGCGGCTCTATTCGACGCATTATTCGACGATGATCGAAGGCAATCGGCTGAGTCAGGAACAGGTTTTAAAGGTGATTGAAAAGCAGCAGCACTTTCCCGGTCGCGAGCGCGACGAAAAGGAAGTGCTCGGCTATTACGCGGGTTTGGAAAGGGTTGAACAGCTTGCCGCCGCCGGACAGGCGCTCACCGAGCGGCAAATCCAAGAATTGCATGCGCTGGTGATGGCTGGCGGCAGGGCCAAAGTGAAGCCGACCCCTTATCGCGACGGGCAGAATGTCATCCGAGACAGCCGCACTCGCGGGGTCGTCTATATGCCACCGGAGGCGAAAGATGTTCCTGTAATGATGAAATGCCTGGTCGCATGGATTAAAAATTCGCAGCCGCAGGGCCTACCTTGCCCCATCCGGGCGGGTATCGCCCATTACCAGTATGCGACGATTCATCCCTATTACGACGGCAATGGCAGGACCGGAAGGCTTCTCACCACGTTGATTCTTCACCTTGGGGCGTATGATCTGAAAGGCCTTTACGCGCTGGAGGAATATTACGCGCGCGATCTGCCGGCGTATTATGAAGCGCTGACCATCGGACCCTCGCATAACTATTACCTGGGCAGGGCTGAAGCGGATATAACCAAGTGGGTCGAATACTTCTGCCAAGGCATGGCGGACAGCTTTGAGAACGTGAGGAAGCGCGCCGAGGAAGCGGCAGGCGGGGGCACAAAAGATTTTTCGCGGCTCCTACGACAGCTCGATCCCCGCCAGCGCCGAGCGTTAGATGTGTTCAGGGAGCAAGAAACCATTAGCAGTCGCGACGTCCAAAGATTGTTCGGCGTCTCGCAGCGGACCGCTCGCAATCTTTTAAGTGCTTGGGTTGACGGGGGTCTGATGGTGGTTGCTGATCCGGCGAGAAAAAGTAGAAAATACCGGCTGGCGGAGGAATTTGAAAATTTGCTGGCCTGAAGAGAGTGGATAGAGCGTGAAGGCATCGGGCCGGCAGTCAAGCATTTGCAGCCGCCGTCGCAAATAGAACGGTTCGCCAAAGGAAGTAGGCCGCTTAACGAGCGGTCCGCGCCCAACGTCCCCGCTCGAACGGATAGCGCCGGATGCAGTAGGACGCGAGGGAAAAGGCTCTTCCCCTAAAGGATTCCCGTAACTCAGAACCATTCGATGAGAAGCCAAACCGCAAAAACCACGTCTTGACGAATTGGTGACACTTGATGCATTTTGGTGACTCTATGCGGCGTAAACCAAAGCGATTCAGCGTATCTTTATCGAGGGATGACTACAAAAAACTGACGAAAATCGCCCAAGGGCATCGTCCTTCTCTGTCGCTGCAATACTTGGTGAATTGGTCGATCCAGAGAGGTTTGCTGGACCGCGTAAATGAGCACAACCTAGAGAAGGAGTTGGCAAACCCGCTACGAAGCAGAACCAAGAAATCCGATGAGTAAGCCTCAAAAGCCGAAAATCATCGTTCCCCCGGCTGTCATCAAAGCAGTTCTGAGCGATGATAGGGTGGATGAGGCGCCGCACAGCTTCTACAAATACCCAGCGCGTTTTTCACCGTCATTTGCTCGTGAGGCGATCAAAGCATTCACGCAGCCGGGCGATACGGTGGTTGATCCCTTTTGCGGAGGTGGGACCTCCCTGGTGGAGGCAATTTCGCTAGGCCGGAAAGCAGCCGGCTTTGACATAAGTTCATTGGCAGTATTCCTGAGTCGAGCAAAGACAAGTCCGCTTTCGGTCCATGATAAACGGGAGATACTGGCATGGGCGGATTTCATGACGTTGGTCAGGCTGGAAAAGGTGGCCTCGACATTTGATAGCATCGAGGAGGAGGCGCATTACCTGCGGAACCTTCCCGGTAATACGCAGTCGTATTTTGAGACGATTATATATTGGGCGGGGGCTTTGCCGAAAGAGCGGCAAAGGAGGTTTGTTCGTTTAATTCTTCTTGCGGTCGGACAGTGGGCGCTCGACTGCAAGATGGACGTTCCAAGCTGGTCGCAATTACGGACAGAATTCTGTCAGCGTGTTAAGCTGGTGGCGGGGCAGCATTTTGATTTTCTTAGCCAAGTAGCGGCGAAAAACAAAATGCCGCGGTGCCGGGTGACGCAAATGCGTCGCGTAATCAACAGTTCCTCGGAGAGCAGTCATGATGATGGCCGGATTCCCGACGATTGGTTGCCTGCCAAACTGATTTTGACATCGCCTCCTTATCCGGGCGTCCACGTGGTCTATCATCGCTGGCAGATCAATGGCCGGAAGGAAACCCCCGCCCCGTTTTGGCTGGCGAACAGCCGGGACGGTGCCGGTGAGGCCCACTACTGCCTGGGCCGGCGAAGTGAACCGGAATTAAAAACCTATTTCGCCCGCCTAGAAAAGGCGTTCTCATCGGTAAGGGGGTTGGTAAATAAAAATTCACTCGTGGTTCAACTGGTCGCATTTTCCGAACCTGACTGGCAGTTGCCGACATATCTGAGGGCTATGGAAGCATCGGGATTCAGAGAAGTTTTACCCGTCTGCGCGGCCGAGTTCTTGTTTGAAAAGCGGATCTGGCGGCAAGTGCCAGGGAGAAAATGGTACGCCCACCAGAAGGGAAAGACGGCGGGCAGTAGAGAGGTTTTGCTTTTGCACAAGCCCGCACACGCCTGCCGCGTCAGAGATTTCTTTGCTTCCTGGGAGCGCAGTGCTTTGGGCACCAGTGCGATCTAAGGTTCGCTAAACCAGCCCCTGACATCGAGAAGGGGAGTCCTAGTCGTGTACCCATAAACCGAATGACCGAGAATGGTGGAAACCGGGGGCGAAGTCGCTTTGCGCGAGTACTTGAAAGCGGCGATGGTATCCGGTATTATTACCACATGGCTAGATGCACAGCACCGGTATATGGCCATCGCACAGCAGGCGGTGCCGCGGCCTGCCCCGCATGCGGTGGCCGCTATGGGGGCTACAGCAGCTCCGGGTCGTACTCGTCTCCGTCTTACTACTCCCCGTCGGGGAGCAGCGGGAGCGGCCGGAGCAGCGGCGGCGGGTCCGGCAGCAGCGGAAGGCCGAGATGGTCGCCGAGCGGGTTCGTCCGTGGTGTACACGCCTGCCGAGGTGCGGGCACTCACGCCGGTCCGCGACAACGTCGAGAAGCGAGCATCCCTGCCTGACCTTCGGGACGTCTTTCTCTGCCATGCGTGGGACGACCGGGGAGGGGCCGCGAAGGAGCTTCACGATCTGCTCGAGTCACGCGGTGTCTCGGTCTGGTTCAGCGAGAAGGACGTCGCCCTCGGCACGCCGTTGCTCCGCGAAATCGACAAGGGACTGGCGAAGTCGCGAGTCGGGATCGTGCTGGTGACCCCTGCGCTGCTGAGCCGCCTCCGAGGAGAGGGCATCGCCGACAAAGAGCTTTCGGCACTCCTAGCGCGTGACCTGCTCGTTCCCATCGTGCACGACACGACGTATGAAGCTCTCCGCGAAGTCAGCCCCCTGCTCGGCTCGCGAAGCGGCCTGAGCACCGCAGAAGCGTCGATGGCAGACGTCGCGGCCAAGCTAGCCGAGCTGGTCACGCTCTAGGCTCTATTGCCAGGGTGCCGGAACCACGTCGCACAAGCGGTCTGGTCGCCGGCGTGGCTGCGGCCACCCGGGCCGCCGCGCCAATGTACTTCCACACACCCGGTCATTTTCTGGACATTCGGGCGATGAACGACGGGCGTAGCGCCTTGCTTCTCGATTAACGTGCGGAGGCGCATCGGAACCTAATCGGGAAAAGTCCGCTTTTTTTGCGATTGTACCGAGCAATCATAACGCATTGCGCACGAGATAATTACGTTCCTCATGCGTCCCACTTGTAATAAACAAGTGAATTTTTTAAGAAAAGACGTTGACTTCTTTTCTGCCCTCAGTAGAAAGAAGCCATCTTATGTTGATTTACGTGCGCATTGACGATAGCTTGAAAAAGAAGGCCGACGAACTCGTTTCCCGTGGTCTCTATCCCGATTTCAACACGGTCACGACGGTTGCCCTGCAAAATTTGATCGTCGCGGAGGAGGATGCCGCGCAAAGCCCCGGCATCTCTACCGGCACGGCTCAGCCGTCCGCCCATGGAAACACCCGCTCCGCAGCACCGGTCACGCCTGGAAAAGTGGACCTCGGCATGTCTCTTGAATGGAAGGGGTCAGTATCGGTGCCGAAGAAGCTGATTGTCGCCTTTCCAGCCGACTTGTTTCGCCCCGATCAAAGCGTGCCTGTTGAAAAATGGGTCTTCGGCCAGCAGAACCGGGTGCTACCCGCCAAAATCAATGCTCGCCTGTTCATCATGCTGATTGCGGAGCGTGGCAGCGAAGTTGAATTGTTTGAGGCGGCAAATGAAATCAGCACGCGGGCCACTCATGCATTCGAGTTTCTAAGTGGTTTGGACAAGCGGTTTGGTCACGGAAAGGATGATCAGCTTTCCACCGGATTTCCCGAACCTGGCTCCGATAAGGCAATTTCGCGCTATGCCAATCATTTCGCCGCCTACGAGAGCACGCAAGGAAATCTCACGGGCATGCTCATCCAATGGAAGCTCGTGGGCGTAAAGCGAGTGAAGAACAAGACCTTTCTACTGCCCACAAAAGCGTGTCTTGATTTTGCTGCAATGGAAAATCCGCTCATGGATCGGCCCATCGTTGAAAAACCGACGGAGAAGTTCAGCGCTGAGGAGGTGTCATGGGCCGTCGATCACCTGCGTAAAAACGTGCCCGTAGAAGCCTCGGCGTTTACGACGATTCTCAATGGTCTTCATGAGGGTTTCAACACGCCGGACGCAATCGACGGATACGTGCGCAAGCACGCCATGGAAAAGCTGGATATTTCTGATCCCTTCGTGAGTACGCAACGAAGCGGCGCCGTTTCCAGAATGGCGGATTTAAATCTCGTCAGGCGGCAGCGAGACGGCACGAAGGTCGTCTATGAAGTCACGGAGCTTGGTGAGAAGTGGCAGAAGAATGGGAGAGGTAAAATATAAAAAAACGAAGATAAAAAACCGCTATGACTAAAAACGCCCCTAAGAACAAAGCATCTAGCAGCAATGAGGATCTGTTTTATGCATTACTCCAGGCAGAAACGGAAGATGAAGTCACGCAAGTGATGACGCGATACGGAATGCTGAACAGCGACAAGGACTGGAAACCACTCGGAGAATTGGAAAACAACTGGAGCGCGGCTGGAAATCAGCAAAGCGCTGCCGCTGCGGCACTGGTCGAGAAAATGGTCAACGGTATTGACGCCGTGCTGGTATACGAGTGCCTGAAGAAGGGGATCGATCCTGCGTCAGATAAAGCCCCACAGTCCATGGCAGATGCAGCGCGAGAGTTTTTCAACATCCGGGACGGCCGGCTGGAAAACATCGACTCGCGGGAACGGACTGCATTGGCTAACCGTGTCCAGCTTATCGCCGTGGGCAGCAAAGAAACGCCGAATTATTTGGTCGTGGATCGCGGAGAGGGGCAGGCTCCTGGGGACTTTCCCGAAACTTTCCTGTCTATCGCGAAATCGAACAAAATGCGGATTCATTTTGTGCAGGGAAAATACAACGCAGGAGGCACAGGGGCGCTGCGCTTCTGCGGACACGAAAATTATCAATTGATCGTTTCCCATCGCGCCCCTGGGCTTGCGACAAAAACGCACGGACCAGCGGCCAATGAGTGGGGATTCACGATTGTGCGTCGGATGAGGCCAAGCGAGCAGAGCCCGCAGAAAAGTTCCATATACGTGTACTACGCTCCGGACGGCAAGGTGCCGTCGTTCCCTTCTCAATCCATCAATGTCCTGCCGGGCGAAGGCGCTTCGAATAAGCCGCCGCAAGCGTACGTGCACCCGCTCGAATACGGATCATGCGTCAAGCTTTATGCCTATCGCTGGAATGCGGCCGGCATTGCCACCCGTGATCCCCGCTATCAACTGAACAAGTACCTGCATAATTTGATTCTCCCGATCCGCATCACCGAAACACGCGTAGGCTACCGCGCCAATTCCTACAGCACCACCGTCTCGGGTGGTTCAATCGACGAAAACGCCGAATTGGATTTGGGGCCTGCGAGCGGCTCAATCGCTCTGCCAAGGCGCCTGGGGACGATCCCCGTTGAATTGAAGGTGTTCAAGGATAAAAAACCGGACGGGAGCGAGGTGGACACCCGACATCTGCCCAAGGGTATCATCTTTACGGTAAATGGTCAGGTGCATGGGAGCCTCCCATCGTCGTTTATCTCGAGAAAGCTCAACTACAGCTACCTTGAGGGCTATTTGCTTTTGGTTGTAGACGCGACCGAAATGCCCACGGATTTCCGGGAAGACTTTTTCATGACCTCCAGAGATCGGTTGATTGAGGGTGAAGACAGAGACTTCGTGGAAAATGAAATTAAAGAGTTCCTAAAAGGCCATGAGGGACTTCGACTGCTCAATAACAAGCGGAAGGAAGAGGCGATAACGAAGACGGTGGATGAAGAGGAACCGCTGGACATATTACAGGAGTTAATCAATGAAGATCCGACCCTGGCGTTGCTTTTCGGCGTGGGCACCAAGATAAAAGTGCCCTATGCGGGGGGCAAAATGGAAACTCCGTTCAACGGTCGGAGATTTCCCACGTTCTTCAAGCTGAAGAAGGAGAATTTCGTGAAGGACTGCCCCATCAATCGCACCTGTCGCGTTGAATTTGAAACGGATGCAGCGGACGATTATTTTTCCAGGGGTGACGAACCGGGGGACTTTGAGGTCATCCCACCAAATTTCAACCAAGGGTACAAGTTGTACCATGGCATATGTTCCACCAAATTCGCACCCCCCATAAATTGTGTGGTCGGCGACCTGATCGATATTGAGGTTAGAGTGACTGACCCGAGCAGGGAGACGAATCCGTTCGTCTGCAAATTCAAAATTCGGGTGACCGCGAAGGAGCTAAGCCCGGAGCCCGATGATCGGCCACCGAATCCAAAGCCTCAGGAGAACGGCATCAATATGCCAAAAATCCACGAGATCAACCGGGACAAGTGGCCTAACAATAAGTTCGATGAGCACTCGGGATTGAAATTTGACGGCGGCAGAGACGGACTGCCTCTGGAGGCATATGTGAATATGGAAAATGTGTTTTTCACAAACGAGCTTGCACGTGCCAAGGATGATGCGGAGCGGGTGTTGCTCCGACACTACTATAAGAACGGACTGGTGCTTGTTGCGTTGGGCCTACTCCAGGAAGCGAAACGCCCTAGGCCCGTAGCTGCCGATGATGAGGAACCGACTAAAAGCGATGAAGATCGATACGAGGAGGATCGCTTGGCAATTCACCGCCTATCAGGTGGTATCGCCGCGGTGATAATTCCCGTGGTCCGCAACTTAGCTGCTACGACGGCCAAGCTGACACCCTGAGATCGCCAGGAGAGGCTTGTTCTTTCAGGAAGGGTATTTTGCGCAAATCTTGAGGTTAAGAGGTCGCTCGGTCGCTTTTATGGTGACGGCTTCCAAGACCGGGGGCCATGTGGATTAGCCGAAACATTGTCCTATTAATTCCTTGACACCGGCTATCCTGGCTTGCGATTCCTTGGCGCATGAGGGGGGCTTCAAGAGGTCGGTTGTACGCTAGAAAAACAGAGCTTCGCGCTTTCCTCGGCATCCTCGGTATTTCGACGCTGACCGCAGTCCCTGGTTGGGCGCAGATGTTCGGTGATCAGAACGCAGAATCCTTTCAACCGCATGCGCCGTGGCCTGTGGGCTGGCGAATCCTCTTTCTTCTGCTGAGCGCTCTCATCGGATTTGGGATTGGCGCTTTTTTTAGCCCGTTGCTGCGCCCCTTTCGGAGAATGGTTTTTCTCGGCGTTGTGGTGCTCATGATGTTATTCGGATTGTTGGGGCCTTACCCAATCGCCGACGGTGTGAACGGCTTGACCTGCTTGATTCTATTCCTGAGCGCTCTTGCGTTTGGGATTTGCCTCGGAATCAAGAAAATCCTCGAAACTAAAAAGGCTTCGCCGCCTACGAGCTTCGGATCGGCGAAGTGGGCCACCCGCGATTATCTTACGGAACGGGGTCTTTTTACGGAAACGGGATTCGCGCTGGGTAGCTTCGCCGACAAAAATCGCACATCACGGCTGCGGTACAACGGAGCGCGCCATCTGCTGACAGTCGCCCCGACACGGAGCGGCAAGGGCGTCTCTTCAATCGTTCCGAATCTGCTGACTCATGGTGGAAGCGCCCTGATCGTTGATCCCAAAGGCGAAAATGCCCTTATCACGGCTCAACATCGGGGTGCCGGCCTAAACCAAAGTGTGATTTTGCTTGATCCTTGGGACATCGCCGCGTCACGGCTTGGTGTGGCGCCTGGGCATTTCAATCCGCTGGACTGGATTGTCGCGGAAGACCCTGATGCGACGGAGAATGCCTTCCTACTCGCGGATGCGCTGGTCCTGAGCGAGGCCAAAAGCGACGACCCTTTTTGGGATGAAGAATCCAAGGCACTCTTGGCCGGCGTTATTCTCTATGTCGCGACGACAGAGGAGGAAGCCGAGACTCGGCATCTCGGGCGGGTGCGGGATATTTTGACGCTGGATGATGATGGCCTGAAGGAAGTCCTCACCAAGATGTTCCTGCATTCGAATCCGGTGGTCAGTTCAACCGGGATGCGTACCGCTGCCAAAGACCCCAAACTCCGCAGTTTGGTATTGGCCGCTGTCCAAGCGCATACACACTTTCTAGAAAGCCCGCGCATCCGCGCGAGCCTTGCGACTTCAGATTTCAAATTCGAGGATTTGAAATCCGAAGCGATGACGATTTACCTGATTCTGCCCGCGGATCGCCTTCAAACTTTTAACCGTTGGCTGCGGCTTCTGATTCAACAAGCGATCATGGTCAATGCCCGGAATATTACGGAAAAACCCGAAGTTGCCATATTGTTTTTGCTCGACGAGATGCCGGCGCTCGGTCGGCTACCGAGCATCGAGCAAGCCTACGGCCTCATGGCAGGCTTCGGGATGCAGCTTTGGGGCATCGTGCAGGATTTGTCGCAACTGGCCCGTGTTTACGGCGAAACCGGATGGCAGACATTTATCTCCAACTCGGGCGTGATCCAATATTTTGGCAGCCGCGACAAAATGACGGCTGAGTATTTTTCTAGTCTGTGCGGTGTGACGACGATTGAAATCCACAATCTTTCCTGGGCCATCAACAAGGCGATCAGCTTTGCCAGGGGTTCGTCCTCGACAGAAAGTTCTAGCTGGACGCGCTCGCATGGCACGAGCGAAGCCCAACGGCAACTCGCCTATCCCGATGAGTTGATGGTTCTCAAGGGAAATCAACAGGTCATCTTTGTAGAAAACCTCGACCCCATCCCCGCCGAAAAACTGATCTGGTATCAGGACGCGACTTTGAGCCAACTTGGAATCAACCTGCATCTCCCCGCTGTATCCTCGAAGACGCTTTCTGATCAGGCCGCCGCTTAACGTTCGTGCTCGTGGTCTTTCTTGGGGCCGCGCGGATTCAAATCCTCGTAGAATCTCAGTTTCCGTCCATGGTTTTCCAATGGCGCAGGCTTATCCTTGGACGGCTGCGCCTTCTGCTCTTTGGTCTTCTGAGCGAGATCAACAGACGGCGCGCGCAACTGCGGCGCTGGCGACTTTTGCTTGGCCTGCTGATGAGCGGCCTTGTTTTGTTTGTTAAGTGCCTTATCCCGTTCCAATGCTGAGTTTTGCTGATATTGCATCCCGGCTTTGTCAGTCCATTTCGGTAATGGGATGGCGGTAGGGCGTGTTGGAGAGAGAGTGCCGGTCTCGATTTGCCGGGTAGCACCCTGCTTCTCGTCTTTTTCGGCCCCAGTCTTCTCTCGGGGGGGGTCCGCAGCCTGCTTCTGATTTTGGGCCTTACGGGCTGCTTCCCGCAAAGGCTCATACCGGTCACGACCGGCGGCCATAACTCCTTTTCGGGTTCACAAAACGAGGCTAGGGCTTTTAGGCTAGAGTGCGAGATTATTTTTTGGGTGTGGAGGAAGGATCGTAAAAGCCATGGCTCTCCATGAACTCTTCAATTTGTCTTTGCGTCTCCTCATAGTGAGGAAAAACCTGAGACAGTATCGGTCGCAAATGAACATGGATTTCGGCCACATAGTCGTAGAGGCAGTCAATATCGGTCACCTTTCCCCGGAGATTGGTGACTTCCGCCCGGAGTTGCGCTATTTCCTTGCGCAACTCGGTCAGTTCTTTTTCGGTTGAGATCGGATCCTCGTTTGTCATGGAAAACCTCGTCATGGCTGTCAGAAGGTGTGCAGGTCTTCCTTATTTGGGTATTCCGTCTTTTCAATTAAAGCCCCCTCACTTGGGGCGAGGCGGCCTCGAAGGTTTTGGACGACCAGGGCGCGCGGGCGTCGGATCGGTAGCACTTTGGCGGAACAGTAAAAGTCGGATCGCGATCTTCCATAGTTGCAAGAGGCCCTCCCGGCCAAGGCTGGCATATTGGCGGGGTTTTCGGAACCTTCGCCCTGGGACTCCCCCGGCCCAGGGCGATTTATCGCGTTCGCCCTCGCTGTCTTTCCTCGGCCTGGCCGAAATTCCGTTCAAGCTCGGCTTTGATCCGCCGTAGGCGTTCCGCATTTTCGGCAGCCACGTTAAGAGCCTCGTATCGTCCGGGATCGGCCAAGTGCCGGTTTCGCATCGGCGGCGGTCCTTTCTCCGATTCCCTCGGCTTGGAATGAGCCGTGGGCGGAGGAGGCCGGCCGACGCGTTGAGCGAAGAGGTCGCCGAGTTCGGCCATAAGCGCGCGGGGATTTAAAGCCTGAACCGGACTGGATTCATCCTCATGGTAGAAATGAGACGCGGCCCGGCGATCATCTACCCGTGCCATCTGACGCGCCAGGAGCCGGACATCAGGGGCGGTGTTCCTCGCCACAAACAACTGCGCCCGATCACGATGCCGCGTTAAAGCGACATAGCTCGCGGCGGATCGCCAATGCTCCGAATGATACAGGTACGTCTGGTCGAGGGTTCGGCCTTGTCCTTTGTAAATGGTGCCGGCGTAGCCATGCCGGAAATTCGGAAAGAGCTCGGCATCGAAGGTGCGGAGCGTAGGATTCTTCCCGTCAAATTTTACGGTGACTTGGGTCCCGCTGATCTTCTCGACCGTGCCGATCATGCCGTTAAAAAGCCCTGCGGCTTTATCCGTCGCCGTCAACTGCAACCGGTCGTGACGCGCAAAAATCCCCTCTCCTTCGGCGGTCGGAAGACCATGATCCGCGCCGAGTTCGCCGCGCGCACGGCGAACTGCCCGCAAATCCTCGTTTAATTTCTGAACATCGATATTGGTGTAAGCGAATACAAAGCGCGCTTTGTCCGGTGATGCGACAGTATCGGCGGCCCATTGTTTGACGAGCGCAGCGCGGGCCTGATCCTGAGTCTGCCGCCAGTTGATCGCGCCTTTCGCATCGTACATCTGCAAGGCGTCATGAAAGTTCCCCTCCGCCATCATGGAGGAGGCGCGTTTGTCGTCGTTCTTGCGCTGCCGCGTGACCTCCGACAGGGAGGCCGCACCGTAGCGGTCTTTCAAGGCCCCAAACATGCCGCCGCGCTCGATGCTCGCTAATTGCCGGTCATCGCCAACGAGAATCAGCTTGGCTCCGGCAGCCCGAGCATGGGTCGTAAGCATCGCCATCACCTTGGTATCAAGCATGGCTGCCTCGTCCACGATGGCGACGGTCCGGCTGTTCCAAACCTCTCGGCCATTGTTGAGCGCAAATAATTGGCTATGCACCGTCGTGGCCTTGCGAAAGCCATCGCGCTGCATGTCTTGGGCGACGACGTTGGTTGGGGCCAAGCCGATGACCTGACATCCGGCGGCTTCGTGAATTTGCCGGATCGCGACCATTGTATAACTTTTTCCCGTCCCGGCTTGCCCGTCGATCAGCGCGAGTCCGCTCGGCCCCGTCGCCTCGCGGACCGCCTGTGCCTGATCGGGCCGCATGGTGGAAAACGCGCCGCCTTCGAGCACGGCAGCGCGGGCTTTGTCGCCGACATCGTGCCCTTTATTCCGCATGAGGGCTTCCGCCGCCGTGAGTACATAACGCTCGGCTTTCAACACGGTGCGGGTTGTAAACCGAGTGGTCGGCCCGTCCGCATCGTCGCTGAGATTTACAACGTCGTCTTGCGCCAAAATCTTTTTGGCGAATTCGTCTCGCGCAACCGTCCCCCTCATCTGTTTGGCGAGTGCGCGGTCCAGGTCTTTTGCGGTGAAGGTTGCCCGCTGTTCGGTCATCGCCTCAAGCACCGTAGCCGCATCTCGGCCGCTGATGGCATCGCGCAGGCGATTGGCATCCTCTCGGCGTAAGCAAACGACGCCACCATGTTCCTTCTCATAAGCCTCAGCCCATTTTGAGAGCGTCAGGAAATTGCCCCGTAGGTCGTAAGCCTTGCCGGTCTGCGGGTTGATCTTGGACGCCACGACATGCACATGGCTGTAACTCTCATCTGTGTGCGCTGCAAAAATGGCTTGGGCATTCTCCATCCCCAGGGTTTTCAAGGCGCTGTGGGCCGCTGCCTCCATCTCAGCCCGGGTCGGCGTTTCCTCGGGCCGCCAGCATAAGGCCAGATGCACGCAATCCTTCTCGCAGAGTCGGGTTCGGCTGCTTTGGTTGAACGCCGCAAACTCCATGATCTTCCGGGCAAGGTCAGCATCCGCCTGGTTCTCGATGTCGAAGCCAAAGCCGGTGCCGCCGATCCAAGCCACGCGGCTCGTCTCCGCAGGGCCAAGGACGGCAAAGGCTCCCGTTTCCGGGTCGCGCCCTTCGCTCAAGATATAACGAACAGCCCCCGTTACGCCACGTCCAACGACGCAGCGCGTAATCATAAATCGATGATGTGAGCCATAGCCTCCCGCAGGGCAGCCATGGCTGTCTTTAGGGCAGAGAGGGATGGCATTTCGTTTTGCGTATTCGCCTGCCGGGCCAACTGATTGATATTATTGCCGATGGCGTTCAACTCCCGCAGAAGGGCCTTTGCCTGAGGATCGCGGTGCACCATTGGGGCACCCTGGGGCGAGCGTTTCATGGCGAGTTCACGGACATAGGCGCTGACCGGCATGCCCATCGCCTCAGCGGCAGCCTCAAACTCGGCTCGCTCGCTCGGGGTCAATTTGATCCCGATGGACCGCGTCCGACGTTCGCCTGTAAAGGTCTGTTCGTACCGAGCCATAATCCCTCGTGTCCTCACGAGGCGAGATGAATTGTTCAACAATTCACTATCTCGCTGCTCATCTCCAATTCTACACCGAAATGATTTACGAATTCTTAACGCGGCTCCCGAGTGCTGGCTAGAAAAAAACTATTCCAGTTCCCTTTCCGCTCTCCGCAGATGAAAGGATGGTCGACCAGTCCAGCTTTCCCGCTGGCTATCACGGAAGTGTACAAGGCCAACCATATATTTCAATTCGGCCCAATGCATTGCCCATTTTTGTTGTGCCGTTTCTCCAAACCTTTGGGTTCCCGGCTTCGGCCAATTCCCCGACCAGAGGCGTCTCTCCGGGGGCGGAATGGCCTTCAGTCTTTATAGGTCAGCGAAATAGCGGCTCTGAAATGCGTCAAGCATTTTCGGAAGATCGTGCGATTCATACGTTCTCGACCCGAGCAAATCCCTCCAGCCTGATGGCTGATCTGTCGCTTCGCGACCATTTCGCGAAGCACATCGCCGATGCACCAGCCGCCATCCGTGCAGGAAGGGCGGGGGCAGCGGACATATTCTCCGGGCGGGTGTTGAGTGCCGAAATGGCGCTCGTCGGCGAGCCCTTGCATCGGACCGTCCGTCCGAATCTCAACCTTAATATCAAGTGAGGCTATCTCAGGAAAAGCCTCGGAAAAGAGCACTGGCTTTCCGAAAAGAAAGAGACCACGTTCAGTTTTATCTTGCCTGTCCATATCGTGGTAATTTGTGCGAGCGAGGCAGTCAGTGATGGGCGTGATCAACAACTGTGAATGGAATATGCCCGTTTTGCTCGACATAATTCAGGAGATGCGTTATGGCGAGATCCAATAGCTCCTCCTCCGGAATGCCGGTGCGAAAGCTGGCTCGGCGTAGCTCGAAAACAATGTCTTCCGGCAACTCGATGGTGTTTTCAGCGTCATTTGGTAGAGCGGCCGCAAACGAGATTACGTTCCTTGGTTTTTTGCTCACATTTTGAGAATACCGGGCGATTACCGCCGTCGCAAAGGAAATTGGGGCGAAAGTTTTCGCGACCTCAAATTTGGGGAATTAGAAGGTAAATGTTTCGCAAAAATAACAGCAGTCCCGAGGGCATGGTCGTTTCCCCCTAGACGGTTACCGCCCCCGTCCGCGAGGCGATGCGGGACACCACAATCTCGGACGTGCTGCTGGCCCGGGTCGTCGCCACGGTTTCGGCATGGCGTTGCGCCGGGAAAGAGGCGTTCTGCTACCGGCGATCCCGAATGGATCGCGCAGCCGCGTCAAAACTCCCGCGACTCATCTGAACGCATTGGCCGAGAGGAGTGGGGCGTACGCAAAGCTGGCCTCGTGAAATCGGGGCTACCCTTGAATCCAGCCACTTTACGGCAACGCTCAATGATCCAAAAAGCCACTGCGGGATGGTCGCGCCTCCCTTGACTTCCCCGCCAAGTGAGGCGTACGATCGTGGCCGTCACATCAAGGTGATGGAAAGCAGGGGTTTGCGTTGTTTAGGCTTGAATTTTCCCTTCTGGGGCGTAACGTCAAAGTGGAAATCGATAGGAAATCAAACCGAGTCAATGAAAATATGCGCGGACAAGAAGCACCCAAACCCGAAGAGGTGACTAACCCTGCGTTGGCCACTGGTACGACAGCAGGCGAAGAAGCTGCTCGTCAGCCAAAGAACACCGAAATTGAGAGGCGGCGCGCTCTGATTGAACGCAAGTTGAAGGAAGATTCTCAAAGCACTCGGCGGCAAACAAGAAGGCATCGCCGAAAAAGTGATGCAAGCCTACGACGCCATCGCGCGCTCTGATGCCAACCTACCCAGCTTTGAGCAGAATCTAACAGCCGCCAGAAACACTATTGCCAGCATCGGTGTTCACACAAAGGCAAACCAATTGGAAAATAACTAGACTATCTGGCTATTTCGTCGAAGATATGCCGCCTTCTTAAAGCGTACGCATACCTATTGCTTGTTAAAGAGGTTGGCGAATTCCTTTCTGAAGCATCTGCAACGGTCACCTTTTACGAGAGGTGCCTCTTTTATTCGAGCACGTCTCCTACGTTGTCTAGTATTCCAAAAGACACTTATACTTTTTCGCGCTTTTTAGCTGGTGTAGAAACAGTTAGATTGGTTGAACTTGAATTACAAGCCGAGCGTATTCCCCGTTCCCTGATCAAAAGCTTTGTAGATAACCAGACGCGAGAGAGATTCCATATCGATTGCAGTGCTTTTATGGCAATGTATAGCGACGCACACAGGCTTTTGCTAAACCGACTAGATAGGGTTTCCATGGAGTATACGGAAAGCAGGGATTTAATAAGGCAACACGGAATTACCATCGCAGATAGAGACAATAAATATACGGAAGCGTCCAAGAATGAGATTCGACAACGATGTAAAGAGTTACTCGAGAATATCACGCGCAACCTTGAAAAGACCTCGCCGGACGATCTGGTGACTGTATGTCGCTTTTACACTAATGAATGGAAGGTCTTAAGAACAAGCGGCTTTGTTCTGATGGACGAAATTAGCTTCCTTAGCAAACGCGTGGATGATTTTCATAATCTTCTGAGTAGCAAACAATCAGCTGAGGATACTGCCCATTCGGTTCGGTTCGCATATGTTGCCCTGTGTGTGTCAGCGTTTCTTTCATTTTGCGGATTGTTGTTTACCCTGAAACAACACTACGTTGATCAGATAATTTATCCAGTACCGTTTGTCGAGCGGGGAAAAATACAACGGCGAATCGCTGATCTACAGCACTTTGTCGAGGATAATGGCGGCAACATCGAGCACAATCGAGACGACGCAAATAGCGACATTCCGGCGGTGCGCAGCTTGGATTCCGGTCAGCATTAAAATCGCGAACCAACTACAAACTTATGCCAGAGGAAATCAGAGGAGAGCTCCAAAGCCCACCACCTCCACCGCAAAGATCAAAAGCAGCGCAATTCGGCTTTTGGACGCTTATCTTTATTCTTTTCCTGTTATCTGCCGGCGGCCTCGCATTCGGCTTTTTAGGTTTTTCGCAAGCGCGCTCTGTTCCGCAAGATGAAGAGGAGAAAGAGACACTTAAAGAATTGGGGCAAATTAGCGAAATTACTACGGAGCTAAAGAAAATTGTTTCTGCGCACAATCAGACCCAAATTTCTGCGGATGACTTGAAAAAGCTGCAGGACGAAGTTTCCCTATTAGATAAAAAGGTCGTGCAGCTTCCTCCCGATGTGACTGTGCCACAAGTGTATAAACAGGAAAATAGAATCGAGAGCCTGGAGAATCAAAATAAAGATTTTGATAAGCGCCTGACAATATTGGAAACGGCAAAGGCCATGCCACCGGACTATTCCCAGTTAGAAGAAAGCATCACCGATATAGTAAATAAGGCCGTTCGTAAATTGAAAAATGGAATGGAAAAACCTTCACCGAATCCGGTGAGCATGTCCCCAGCCCAAACAATAAAGGCGTGGGGATTTGGGCCCTATAAAGTTGAAACGGCGAAATAGCCCGAGCCAATCACATCAACAGGCATAGGACTGATTGACGCAGAACAAGATGCCCGGTCGGGAAAAGGAAGCAAAGGCTGAACAGAAGCAGGGCAAAGCTCTCGTGATGATTGCGGATGGTCGCAGAGCGCGAATTTTAAACATGAAGGAAAAACGGCTTTAAGCTAACGCCCCCTCAATCCCGCCTCGGCGGTCGGGCGCTTCGGGAACGCCGCCAAGTTGCCGCCGCGCCGGCCTGGCGCTTACCGGCGGGGCCGTTCCTTCACCCCTCACTTGTCCTTTTTCGTTCGGGATTTGGCCTTGCCTCTGGCGGGGTCGGCGTTCACGCCGCCTGTCTTCCCGCCGGGCGCATCGTCCATCGGCTCCCATCCCGATATCCCCTGCAAAATGCCCTCGGCATTTTTTGCCGGCGTGATGCGGCCGTAATAGTTCTCGATCATTTTGACCGAAGTGCCCATTTGCTTTGCCAAAAAATAACGTCGGTCCCTTCCGTCACGCGGAAGGTCGCATACGTAGGGCCCGTTTGCTTATGACCACTTCTTCAAGGACCGACTTTGGGACGCCATTTTACATCCCGAGGCGCTTGATCGAGCGCTTATGCATGAATGTAAATGCACACAAGAATGAACCAAAATCCCGTATTCTGGTTCAGCGCGAAATGCTACCCGCCGATGACGGTTTAGCAAGGCAATTTCTCAATTTTCTTTCCAGAGACGCTTTGCGAGCTCGCGCTCCTCTTCGCCCGAAACGTCCAGATAGATCGCGGTAGTTTCAAGCCGCGCATGCCCGAGCCACTTTTGGACCGTGGGCAACGGTATTTTTTGAGCGAGACAGGCCACGGCCACTCCGTGCCGCAGCCCCTTGGGAGAGGACATCCCGCCGGCGACGCCGGCTCGCGCCATGTGTTCCTTGACCAACCGGTAGCCGGTTGCTCGCGAGAAATTCCAGACACAGCCGGCGCCATTCATCTTGCTCAATAGCCGGGCGAGCAGCGCCGCCAGGCTATCGGGGATGGGCACAGCCCGAAAATGGCCGCGCCGTCTCCGCTTCAATGTTTCAAACACGATGGCTCTCCCCGCCAAATCGATGCGATCCGCCGTCAAGTTCAACGCCTCCGAAATACGACATCCCGTGTAAAACAGAGTCAGGCAAAATGCCTTCCGTGCCACATCCGGCTCGCCTTTGACGGCCCGCAGATATGCACGCCGTTCCGCGTCATTCAGATATTTGCGACTCCCTGCCGATCGAACACGCCGCCTCCCTGCGCGACGTGAACCAGAATACGGGATTCTGGTTCACGAAACCTCAACCTAAAAAAGAATGAAAATCGACAAAATTATCGGTGAAAACGGTCGGTTGCCACACCTCTGCAAAGGCGGAGGATGCCCTGCCGCCATCGTTGCGGCGGACGGTAACGCATATGTGCAGGGCTATGATCTGGCTGAAGCGGAAAGGGCAAACCTGGACGCTCCTGCCGGAGAAAGCTTCGTGCGGATTCCTTTGGCCACGTTGAAAAAAATCGCGGCTCAAGTCGCGAATCTTTGAGCGGGGCATCATCCGGGAGGCGGACGTTCCATCGGAACGTCCGCCTTCGACGGCGTCAAGTGATCGATATAAGTTTGAAAAGCGGGTGGATAATAAATGCGGTTCTGTTGCCAATGACGCCGTGCATTACCCTCTTCCATGAAATAGCGAATATCCTGCTCCAAACTCTCGCGCAAATCGACCGGGAAAAATTTGCGCTTTTGAAAACTGTGGATCAAGGCAAAATGGTTAAACCAAAGCTGAAGGTAATGCCTTTCGACGAGCGGATCGGCTTTCTGGCCGTGCAAGATTTGGAATAATTCGGGATTTGTGAAGCCGAGCGCTATGATTTCCCGATTGATCCCGTAGATTTCCAAGACGGATTCCAATCGACGCTGATCGGTACTATCTCTGAGTTGCAAGCCAACCAGCAGCAAGCCCATAAAGGCGATGAAAGCCGAAGCGAGCGAGATATAATTATCCAGCGACACGAGCACCCCGTATGGAAATAGACCGCCATTAATTTTAGCCTGTTTCGATTTTATATATAAGATAGTTTGAAAGGCCCAGGCCCGGCACTCTTGCCAAAAAAGCGACCTCCGACATTAAGTGGCTGATTTGATGGCTAAATAACCAAGCCTTTTGTAGACGGTAGCGACGGAGCCTGAACGTTTCCGTCGTCGATGCAACTCAAGCCGATATGCACCACAGCCGAGGCGGCGACAGAATAGCCTTTCAGATCGGCATCGTCATCGGTTTCCTCCCAAGATCGGCCCTGGGAACGCGACTTCGTGAAAGTCTTAGCCGGTGATTTGCGAACTGCAAGGCTGCTCGCTTCCGCACTAGCGTTTGTGCAGCTTCGCCCCGCTGGCGCGGCGCACATGCGGCCCTTCCGTTCGCAACTTCTCAACCGGCTCTCCGCTTTTTCACGTCGCGTCAATCAAGGCCGACGAAAGAGGAGAAGCACCATGACGTTCACCGAATTTCTTACACTGGTACATGCAATCGCCGACATTCTGGCTGCGGCAGCTTTCTTTGTTGAGTTTCATCACCGCCGACGTAAGTGACGGCTCCGGTCAGAGCCTTGGCGTCAACGCGACGCCAGGGCTCTTTCTTTGTGGATAAAGGCTATGATGCAGTTAATCCGCAGTCCCGCCTCAATGTGCCAGCGGCACGGGCGGGATGAGAGGGCGCATTGGAGGCGGCGTCGAGCTCGACGCCGCTCTCTCCCCCAAGCCGCCCTGCCGGTTCACAACCGAAAAGCGCCAGCGGCGCATTGTGAAACCGGCGGAAACGCAAGCCTCAAGGCATCGGCTATCGGACCCGATAGCTGGCTCGATGCAGGCTAGCGTTTTCGGGGTGGCCCCTTCGGCTGCCTGGCTTTGACGGCCTGCGCGGCCCCGGCGTCCTTCGCCGCACGATTCTTCTCCGGTCCGGTCTCGGTCGGCTCCCAGCCGGACATGCCGGTCAGCACGCGATCTGCGTGCTTTACGGTGTTCACGTGGCCGTAATGGTCCTCGATCATCTTGACCGACGTGCCCATCTGCTCCGCTAGAAAATACACGTCCACGCCTTCATGCAGGCGCATGGTTGCATAGGTATGGCGAAAACAATAGGTCGAGCGCGGCACGCCCTGCGCGCCCTCGCGTAATCCCGCGAGATCCAGCAGATCGCCGATCAAAGCTTTATACAGGGATTGCGAAGGCTCGCCGTCGATGGTCGTGAACACGCGCACATCCGTTGCCGTCGATTTGGCGCGCGCGCGGATGCGGTCGAGATAGTCGCCGACGCTCTTGGGCGCGACCAGCTTGCGCGACTTGCCTTTGCCCTGCACGAACAGCACGACGATCTCACGGCCTTCACGATCCTTTGCGGGCATGATGTCGCGCCAGCGCAGGTTCTTTGCCTCGCTCGGCCGCATCCCCGTGTTGCACATGACGAGGATGAAATTGTAGGTAACGGTCCGATACCAGAGGCTAGGCGCGGTGGTGGCTGCCTTGACCCATTGGCGGCCCACCGTGTGCAGCTTGCGGTATTCCTCCAGAGTAAATTCGTCCCGGCGCATGACCTTGAGCTTGGGGCGGTCGTCAAAGCGCGTGCTGGCGGGAGCGTACCGCTTCTTGACGGCAAAGTTCATCACCGCGCCGAACACAGACATTTCGAGTTTGATGGTGGAATCGCTGACGAAGGCGACGATAGTACCGCCGTCGAGCGACGCCGCCGGTGCGGACTTGCCGTGACGGATTCCACGGCTTTGCAAAGCCTTGGTGCGGGCGGCGGCGTCCTTCTCCGCAAGAGCCGTCGCAACGGCAGCGGAAACCTCCCGTGTGCCGTTGCGACGGAAGCGGCCCGCACCGTTTTCGCGTCGCCATGCAGGATAGCTCTCCCATAACTCGTCGCCGATCAGATGCACCTGCGTCGAACCGACGTAGTCCTTGAGTGCGCCTTCGATGATGGCGCGCAACTTCTTGGGACGTTCGGCGCTAATCTCGCCTCGTTTTGATCGCGCAACCTGCGTGGCTAGATACTCCCTCGCCACCTCAATAAAGGGGCGATTGAATACTGGCACATCATGCTTGAGGCGGAACCGAACGTCGGCGTCATAGTCGAAGGCCCGCTCCCTGGCAGCCTCGACGTGGGAGGTCTTGAGGGAATAGAACTTGTAGCGGTCGGCCTTGGGGAGTTTGATGCGGCAATACCAGTTGCGGTGTTCCACATCCGCCCTGCGAAAAATGATAAGGCCGGGTTTAAGCTCTTCCTTGTCGATGATGAACGTCAATGGTAACCTCAGTCTGTGCAGTTTCTGTGCAGGGAGGGAGGGCTAAGTGGTTGATCTGCCATTTCTGTACATACCTTGTGCCGACCATTGTAGCAAAAAATATCTTAATATTCTAGTTGCTTATGAGATAAGTGTCATCCCCGCGCGAGTAAGGACCATAAACAAGCGATTGAATGTATTGGCTTATTTGCGGCAATTTTCGCCTGTGTAGCTGTTGTGTAGAAAAAAATGCATTTAGTCGCCTTCACAGCCATAGTTTATAGACCTCACCGCCGTTCCGTATGATTACACCACGTAGAAATTACTGTAAACAGGGACCGCTGCGGCCAAGGCAGGCCGCAGCGGTCTGTCTTGTCAGGAACAGCGGTAAACGAAGCGCTTGCCCGCAATGGCAATCTCCGCGTAGTCCATGGCTAAATCGCGTGCCATGGCGTCGTAATCGAGATAGCATTGCAGGTTTTCAGGTATTTCGCCGAATAATCCTTCATCCACGAATTGCGCGGCCAGTTCCCGCAGATTATCCACTTCGTAAATGTCCACCTCGAAATCGTTTGGATCGCCGGATTGCAGGCCCAGATAGTAGCCACATCCTGTAGCGATGATAACCTTGCGTTTTTGATGGTCATCCCATTCCTGGCAGGCCGTGAGAAATTTGCCAAAATTCCCCTGATTGATTTTCAGGGCCTCGAAGAGCTGTTCATCGATGCAGTCGCCGCGGATGAACTGGATTTCGTATTCTTCGACTGGAAAGCCGAGGCAATCAGAGTTCTTTTTCGCTCTCTCGTTAAAGCGCGCTTCGTCCTTAAAAAGGAAACCTCGGGCCGAAGTGTTGTAGGGCTGTGCGTATAATATGATCATTGCGATGTCCTCCGGTTGGGAGAAAGGCGCTTACGCGCCTTTCTCCGGGGTTGCTTCGGATTTCGCTTTCGGTGGGAAAGCGACGTAGCGGGTGTTTCCCATCAGAATGGTGATGCCATCGCCCTTGCCGTGTTTGAAAACAGTTCCGACGCGGATTTTCTCGCTACCTGGCCCTTGCAGAAAGATGTTGAGGTCGGGAGTTCTCTTCGGTTGATTTTCGGTCGTGGTCGTCACGGTCGTTCTCCTTGGTTTGCATTACCCTTTCGGGCGATGCCTCCCCCCGCCAGAAGCAGGCGCGGCGTCATACCCGAAAATTGGGGGCAACCTTTAGGGGGAACCGATTTTCTGGTTGACGCTAGGAGCGCGTGCGGATGGCAGAGGCGTCGATCATGCACGAAAGGGTGATGCGAACGACTGAAGGAGAAAGTGGCGAACCAACCGCGCGAATAAACGAAATTGGGGCTAAGGCAACGACGATTGTATCTGCGTCACCAGGCCGAGCACAAAGTAACCGCTAAAAAAACTCAGGCAGACGAAGAATTGGGCCTTATCATCGGGAGGGGCCACGACGTAGGCAAATACGCCTCCAACGTCTTTTTTTGTGAGAAAAGTCGCTTCGAGTTGGAAAGCTGCCTGTAATTCGCGTGTGTGCTGCCAATCGAATACCCCGTGAAAATGGGGAATTTGCAAAGCATCTACAGGACGGCGCGACTGATCCTTTCGAGAAAGCGGTCAACCTCCGGGATGCCCATTCGAAACGCTTTTCCGTGAGGCGTATCGACCGTCAAGCCGAGAACGCGCCGGGCTCGATCAGGAAATTTTCTGTAAACTTCAAACCGTTCAGGGGCAATTTGATTTCTGATCGCAGGATGATTTTCCGTCGCCGCCAAGGAGATGAACAAATCCAGCATGAATTCGTCATTGATTGCGTCCTTCGTGCGGCAGGTTTCGCAGCAAGGAACGGTGATCAGATTTGATGGCTTGGGCTGTGCAAATAGAGAATCCGGCGGAATGTGATCTCTCGTTTTCCCCGCAGCCGCTCCACAAAAGATGCAGGGCTTGCTTCTTCGAGCCATAAAGGAAAGTATGAGTGCCTGGGAGCTGGTGCAAGAGTCTCACAATGCGAGCAAATGTGGATTCTGGTATACGTTCGGTATAATAGAGGTCAGATCGGGATTATTTCCTCTGTATTCAGCGGGCGTTCAACTCTCCCCCCTGGCACTGAAAGGGGCTTTAAACCCGGGTCAGCTTGATCGGGTAGGTCTGGCCCGAATTCCACTGGGCCACGTAGATGCTGCCCTCCTCGTCGAGCACCAGGCCGTGCGGATGCGTGAAGAGGGGCGAGGCGCGCTGCAACGGCTGTAACTTGCCCGCGGCGTCGTACACCGGCGCGGCGCCGCCGGGGTTCGAGATGACCTTGTCCTTCAAATCCATGATCGTGAGGAACCCGGCGCTCTTCCCGTCTTTCATGCGCAGTTGCGGGATGTAGATGGCGTCGTCCTTGAAATACATGTTGCACGGGAGCGTGTTCGGGAGCGCGATGTCGCCCAGGTGCGTCCCGTCGAGCCCGAACCGTTTGATGAGGCCATCCTGCCGGGAGGTGACGAGCAGCACGGGCTTGGCGGGGTCGCGCAAGTCCACCGTGCCCCCGTGCGCTTCGTTGATGCTCTCGGGCGTGCGCCCTTTCCCGCCGAAGAGGTGTTGCAACTCGCCCTTCGCGTTGTAATGCAGGACGAGCGATGTCCCGTAGCCGTCCATGACGTAAAAGCTGCCGTCCGGCGCCATGGCCACATCGGTCGGTTTATACTGGTCGGCATGCGTGTAGCGTCCGCTCTCGAAGGGCGCGTCGAGGGTCATGACGACCTTGCCGTCGATGGTCGTCTTGAACACCTGGTGCCGGGCGTAGTCGGTGATGAAGAGGAACTCCTCTCCGTTCTCGTTCACGAGCCGCAGCCCGTGCGCGCCGGGATAGTCGTGCCCCCACGTCCCGAGGAGCTTGCCCGCCTTGTCGTAGATGATGACGTTATTGCGCAACTCGTTCGTCAGGAGCAGGAGCCGGCCGCGCTTGTCCTGCACCATGGCGTGGCAATCCGCCACCGGCGTCTCCTTGCCGAGAACGCCCCAGCCCTTCGCGACCCGGTAACGGTGGTCGCCCTGGCCCAGGATGGAGGGATCTTCCTCGGCTCCGCGCGAACCCGAGGGCAGGAGAGCTGCCGAAGCCGCCGCGAGGGCGGTGGTCCGGAGGAAGGCCCGGCGTGAAAAGGGGGGGTTCATGCGGCGCGCCCGCTGTTGACAGGTGCGAGCTGTTTGCATAGCCTAGGCACTCCCCCTTGTCGATAAAAATTCCCTCATCCCGGTCGAACGAGGTCCAGATCGGGCGGCGCATCCCGCGCGGGCTTCTCGCCCTCTGCCTGTTGAGCCTGGGCCTGCTCTCGCTCATTCCCTTTTTGCAGGTGGGGGATGGGACGAACATCCCGCCTTTCGCGCTTTTCCTGGGCAGGTTCCACCCGGTGGTGCTCCATGTGCCGATAGGGCTGATACTGCTCGCCATATTGCTCCAGCACTCGCACATCCACGGCCTGCGCCAGTGGATTCCGAAGGTGCAGCCGGAGACGGTCACGTTCCTCATGTTCTGCGCGGCCATGAGCTCGGTGGCTTCGACCGTCCTCGGCTGGATGCTCTCCTATAGCGGCGGCTACGACCCCACCCTGCTGCACCAGCATTTCATCGCCGGCATGGCCACGGCTATCGGCGCGAATGTCGCCCTGCTCCTGAAGCTCGTGGCCGACGCCTACCCTTCGAGCCGCCTCGCCTCGCTCTCCTTCCAACTGACGCTCCTCTTTACCGCGGCGGCCGTGGGCATCGCGGGTCACCTGGGCGCTTCCATCACCCATGGGGAGGATTACCTCACCGAATACGCGCCGAACCCCGTTCGCCGCCTGCTGGGCCTGCCGCTCCACATCGACCCGGCGGACATCCCCTGGAAGCCGCTCTCGGACCGGGCAGCTTTCGCCGAGGAGGCGGGGCCGATCCTCACGGAGCGCTGCGTGGGGTGCCACAGCGGCCAAAAGGCGAAGGGGGGCCTGCGGCTGGATGCCTACGAGCAGCTCATGAAAGGGGGCAACAACGGCGCCGTCTTCCTCGCGGGCGACCCCGCGAAAAGCCCCCTCCTCCGCTACATCGACCTGCCCCTGGACGACCCGAAGCACATGCCTCCGAAGGGCAAAACCCAGGTGACCGACGACGAACGCCTCATACTGGGGTGGTGGGTGGAGGCCGGCGCGCCCGAGAACAAGACGGTGGCCGAACTCGATCCGCCCGAAGAGGTGCGCCTGGCCCTGGAGCGGAACGTGCCCGAAGCCGTCCGCAAAAAGCAGGACGCGGAGAAGCTGCAGCGCGTGGCGCAGCTCGCCCCGGTGGTGGCCGACTTGCAGAAGCGCGTGCCGGGGGAGCTGCGGGCCGTCGCCCCGGGGGACACGGCGCTCGAGTTCTCCGCGAGGCCCTACCCCGAGCGGTTCGGGGACGAACAATTGCGCGCGCTGGAGCCCGTAGCCGCATACCTCGTCTCGCTCGACCTCCGGCGCGCCGCCGTCACCGACGCCGGGCTGGAAATGCTCGGGCACATGCCGAATCTCCGCCAGGTGGAACTCCAGGAAACGAAGACCGGCGACGCGGGCCTGGCGGGGATCGGACATCTCGCTTCCCTGGAGATTTTGAACCTCTACGCGACGAAGGTGTCCGACAAGGGTATCGAATCGCTTGGGAACTTGAAAAAGCTGCGAAGATTATATATATTAGACACGCTTGTGACCGATGCCGGGAAAGCGCGTCTAAGCAAGGAATTGCCGAAACTTGAAATCGTGAAAGCCGACCCTATACCCAAGTCTTTGATGGCCGCTTCAGCGGCGGCGGCCAGCGCCAGGGCGGCCGGCATGGCGAGCCCAGCCAAAGCCGCGGCTACCCCGATGAAAAAGCCCCCCGTTCCCGCCAAGGGCCCGCCCACGCCATGAAGGCGCGGACATGGATCGGTTCGCTTCTGCTGCTGGCCGCCGCCGCGGCGGGCGCGGAGTTGTTGCGCACCTCCTTCGTCAGTTTCAAGAACATCGGGACGGCGCGCGGCAGCTCCTCGCAGACCGCCATCCAGGCCGCGCTTCCGGCAAAGATTTCCTTCAACGAGCACATCGGCCCGATCCTTTCCGAGGATTGTTATTTCTGCCACGGGCAGGACGCCACCGCGCGCAAGGCCGACCTGCGGGTGGACCGGCCCGAGTTCGCCTTTCTCCCGCGCAAGAATGGCCTGCCAGCCATCGTAACGGGCCACCCGGAGTCCAGCGCCATCATCCAGCGCATCACCTCGACCGACCCGAACCAGGTGATGCCCCCTCCGAGCACGCACAAGACCCTCTCCCCGACGCAGATCGCCCTCATCACCCGCTGGGTGAAGGAAGGCGCCCAGTACGAGGAGCATTGGGCCTTCGTGAAGCCGGTGCGGCCGCCGGTGCCGGAGGTGCAACAGGCCGCCTGGGTGAAGAATCCCATCGACAACTTCATCCTCGCAAAGCTCCAAACCAAAGGGCTGCAGCCGGAGCAGGAGGCCGACCCCCGCTCCCTCCTGCGCAGGGTGACGCTCGACCTCACCGGCCTCCCTCCGACGCCCGAGGAAGTATCGGCATTCCTGATCGACAAATCCCCGGATGCGTACGAAAAGGCCGTGGACCGCCTCCTGGCCAGCCCGCATTACGGGGAGCACGAGGCGCGTTACTGGCTGGATGCCGCCCGCTACGCCGAGACGGTGGGCCTGCATTTCGACGAACCGAGTTCCATCTGGCCGTATCGCGACTGGGTCATAAAGGCGTTCAATGACAACAAGCCGTTCGACCGGTTCACGACCGAGCAGCTCGCGGGCGATCTCCTCCCGAACCATACCGTTGACCAGGTGGTGGCCACCGGCTTCACCCGGTGCGGCGTCTCTACCCGCGAGGGGGGGAGCATCGAGGCCGAGGTGCTCGCCACCTACGCGAAGGAGCACGTCGAGGCCAGCGCGGGCACGTTCATGGGCCTCACCATGGGCTGCTGCGCCTGCCATGACCATAAGTTCGATCCCATCTCGCAGAAGGAGTTCTACGAGTTCTCGGCCTTTTTCCGGAACACGACCCAGAAGGCCCTGTATAACAGGGGCGACCCCTCTGTAGCCCCGTTCATCGTGCTGCCGGCCGCGGCGGATCAGGCGCGGTGGAACGCGTTGCCCCGGGAACGGGACGCGGCGGTAAAGGCTATCGCCGACTACCAGGGCAATTTCGCGATGGCAAGCGGCGGCGCCGCCCCGCCCCCCATCCTGCGCAAACTCGCGGTCGCCCCGGTGGCCGCTCCCGTCAATGGCGCGGCGCTCGATCTCCGGCTCCCCTTGAACGAGAACACCGGCAGCCAGGTCAGAAGCCTCGCCAACGTCTCCTATGATATCACGGGCGACCCAAAATGGGTCGATGACGGCGTGCTCGGGCCCGCCCCGGTCCTCGACGGGGCGAGCTACGCCGAGTTGGGGAATATCGGCGATTTCGACACCAAGGACTCCTTCTCCTATGGCGCGTGGCTTCGGGTAAAGGGCGCTCCGAACGGCCCCGTCTTTGCCCGGATGGATCGCGACGACAACTTCCGAGGCTGGGATCTCTACCTCGAAGGCGGGAAACCCACGGCGCATTTCATCAACTTCTGGCCGCGGAATGCCATCAAGCAGCTCGCGACGAAACCGCTCACCCCCGGCGTGTGGCAGCACGTCTTCGTCACCTATAACGGTTCGGGCAAGGCTTCCGGTGTGAAGATTTATGTCGATGGCGAGCCGCGCCCCACCAAACCCGGCGAGGATAACCTGACGGATTCCATCCGCTCCACCGCGCAGTTCAAGCTCGGGGGACGCGCGGGCGGCGACGGCGCGCCGGGAGTCGCCATCCAGGATGTGCGCGTGTACCACCGTGTCCTGTCGCCGGCCGAGATCAAGGCCTTGAGCGGGACCGAAGTCCTGCCTTTCGTGCGGAACATCCCGCTGGAAAAACTGAACGCGTCGCAGCGGTCCTGGGCGGTCAATTACCTCCTCCAGGGCGACCCGAAGCTCGTGGAACTCAAGCGCACCGCCGCGAACCTGAAGGCCGAGTACCGATGCGATCGCCGAGCGCAGCGCCACCACCATGGTGATGGACGACAAACCGACCCCCGCATTCGCCTTCGTCCTCAAACGCGGCCAGTATGACCAGCTCGGCGACAAGGTCGAGCCGGGCTTGCCGAAGGTGCTGCCGCCCATGCCGGCCGGCGCGCCGAAGAACCGCCTCGGCCTGGCCCAGTGGCTGGTGGACCCCGCCAACCCCCTCCTCTCGCGCGTGACCGTGAACCGCTTCTGGCAGCAATTCTTCGGCATCGGCATCGTCCGGACCGCGGACGATTTCGGCACGGTGGGCGAGCGGCCCGTGAACCAGCCGCTCCTGGACTGGATGGCCGTGGAGTTCCGCGAGTCCGGCTGGAATGTAAAACACATGCTCAAAATGATGGTGACCTCCGCCGCGTACCGGCAGTCGGATCACGTCACCGCGGCGAAGGAAGAGGCCGACCCCGAGAACCGCCTTGTCTCGCGCGGCCCGCGCTTCCGGATGGATGCGGAGATGATCCGCGACCAGGCGCTCGCGGCGAGCGGCCTGCTCGTGCCGAAGATCGGCGGGCCGAGCGTGAAGCCGTACCAGCCCAAGGGCCTGTGGGAGGTCGTCAGCATGTCGAAGGAAACCTACGTGCCCGACAAGGGGGACAATCTCTACCGGCGAAGCCTCTACACCTATTGGAAACGGCTCGCGCCGAACCCGGAGCTCTCCACGCTCGACATGCCGAGCCGGGAAGTCTGCACCTTCCGCCGCGAGCGCACCGACACGCCGCTCCAGGCTCTCCTCCTGGAGAACGACCCCCAGTACATCGAGGCGGCCCGGCACCTCGCCCTCCGCGCGATCTCCTCTGCGGGCGACCCGGCTGCCCGGCTGGATTACATGTCCGAACGGCTCCTGGCGCGGCCGCTGGACGAACGCGAGAAGGCCGTCTTCCTCAAGAGCGTCACCGAATTCACCGATTCCTATTCAAAGAAGCCGGACGCGGCGCTGGAGCTCGTCAAGGTGGGCGACAGCCCCCCCGACACGAAGGTGCCTGCGCCGGAACAGGCTGCCTGGACGATGGTGGCCAGCGAATTCCTGAATCTCGACGAAACCCTGAACAAATAACGCCACGCCCATGGACCCGTTTGACTATTTCTGCCAGCAGCATTCCCGCCGCCAGTTCCTGGGCAGGGCCGCAAAAGGCCTGGGCGGTGCGGCCCTTGCCTCGATGCTCGGGGGCTCCTTCTTCCAGCAGCTCGCGCGCGCCGCGGCCACGGGCGACACCACCGGCCTCACCGCGGCCCTGCCGAACTTCGCGCCGAAGGCCAAGCGCGCGATCTTTCTTTTCATGGCGGGCGCGCCGTCGCAGCTCGACCTGTGGGATTACAAGCCGGGCCTCAAGGCGATGTTTAACAAGGACTTGCCGGACTCGGTCCGCAACGGCCAGCGGCTCACGGGGATGACCTCCGGGCAATCCCGCTTTCCGCTCGCCCCGTCGATCTTCGAATTCAAGCAGTTCGGGAAAAGCGGGACCTGGGTGAGCGAGGTGCTCCCTTGGACGAGCCAGATCGTCGATGACATCGCGCTCATCAAGACCGTCTGGACGGACGCCATCAACCACGAGCCGGCCATCACCCTCATCCAGACTGGCAACATGAACACGGGCCATCCCGCCCTCGGTTCGTGGATTTCGTATGGCCTCGGCTCGTCGAACGAGAACCTGCCCACCTTCGTCGTCATGACCTCGAAGTTCGCCAACAAGAAGAACATGCAGGCGCTCTCGTCGCGGCTCTGGTCAGCGGGCTTCCTGCCTTCCGAGCACGCGGGCTGCTGCCTGCGCGGCTCGGGCGACCCTGTTCTCTACATCACCGATCCCGACGGCGTTGACCGCTCCGTCCGCCGCGAGATGCTCGACGGCGTCGGCGCCATCAACACCCTCGAGCACGAGCGGATCGGCGATCCCGAGACCGAGACGCGGATAACGGAGTACGAGATGGCCTTTCGCATGCAGACCGCCGTGCCGGAGCTGACCGACCTCTCCGGGGAGCCGGCCTCCACCTATGACTTGTATGGCGAGGATGCCCGGGAGCCGGGGACGTTCGCCGCCAACTGCCTGCTCGCCCGCCGCATGGCAGAGCGCGGGGTGCGCTTCGTCCAGGTATTTCACCGCGGCTGGGATCAACATTCGGACCTTCCCGCGAGCATTCGAATGCAATGCGCCGACATCGACCACGGCTGCTACGGCCTCATCAAGGACCTCAAACAGCGCGGCCTGCTCGACGACACCCTCGTCATCTGGGGCGGCGAATTCGGACGGACGGTTTACTCGCAGGGCAAGCTTACCGAAACGGACTATGGCCGCGACCATCACCCGCGCTGTTTCACCATGTGGATGGCGGGCGCGGGCATTAAGACCGGCATCACCTACGGCGTCACGGATGATTTCAGCTACAACATCCTGCAGGACCCGGTGCACATCGGCGACCTGAACGCGACCATCCTCAACCAGTTCGGCATCGACGCGAATCATTTTGCCTACAAGTTCCAGGGGCTGGACCAGCGCCTTGTCGGCGTTGTGGACAAAGAAGTCATCAAGGGCATCCTCGCCTGAGGAGGGGGGCGCGCGCCCCGGCTGCTGCGCGGGACTGCCCTCTGCGGGGAGAGGGTGCATCTCCGGCACGGAAGTTCCTCGCTAGACTTTTGTCGAAACGTTCTTAAGCTGCCCGCCTATGTTTTCGCCGGAGGAATTTCTCGATCTCGACCATACGGACCATCGCAAGCTTTTCGAGAGCGTGCCGTATGTCTGGGATGCGCTCAAGCAGCTCCCGAGCTACCTCCAGTTCCGTCTGAAGCCCGCCATCGAGGGGCGCATGATCGGGAAGCCGTTCATCAGCGGCGCGGTCTTCATCGGCCGCGGGACGACCGTCGAGCAGGGCGCGATGATCAAGGGGCCGGCGTGGATCGGCGAGGATTGCGAGGTGCGCAACGGCTGTTACATCCGCGAGAACGTCGTGGTCGGAAACGGGGTCGTGCTCGGCAACTCGTGCGAGTTCAAGAATTGCATCCTCCTGGACGAGGCTCAGGTGCCGCACTTCAGCTACGTCGGCGACTCCATCCTCGGGTACAAGGCTCACCTCGGCGCGGGCGCGATCCTCTCCAATGTGCGGCTCGACCGCGGAGAAGTCTTCGTGAAGGCGCCGAACGCGCCCATAGCGACCGGCCTGAAAAAATTCGGCGCGGTCGTCGGCGACCGGGCGGAGATCGGCTGCAACGCCGTGCTGAGTCCCGGCTCGATCATCGGACGGGACGCGCTCCTCCACCCCGGCACGCAATGGCGCGGGGTCGCGCCTGCGAACAGCATCGTGAAGCTCAGGCAGACTCTCGAGATCGTGAGCCGGACTTGAGCTTTGGCCTTTACCCCGCTAAGCTCTCCCTCCCATGGCAAACCCCACCTCCCCGTCCACCGAAGTCATCCCTGCCGGCGGGTTCGACCTCCTGTATTTTTGGGATCAGCATAAGACGCAGATCGTCATCTACGCGCTGGTGCTCGGCGTGGGCGCGCTCGTCTTCGGCATCTACGAGTTGAATCAGCAGCACCGCGCGGCCCAGGCCCAGGAAACTTTCGCGCACGCCAGCACCGTCGAGGAGTACCGGCAGGTCATCCAGGATTACCCGCGTTCGGTCGAGGCCGGGAACGCCCACCTCCTCCTAGCCGGGAAGCTCCGCGCGCAGAAGGACTACGAGGGATCGCTCGCGACCCTGCGCGACTTCATCGCCGTGCAGCCGAACCACCCGCTCATCGACGGCGCGTACCTGAGCATGGGCGCGACCCTGGAAGCGCAGGGCAAAACCTCCGAAGCCATCGACGAGTACCAGCAGATCATCTCGCGCTTCGCCGACCGTTATAGCGCCCCGGTGGCGCAGATGGCCCGGGCGAACCTCCTGCGCAGCCAGGGGAACATCGACGAAGCCCGGCGCGCCTACGAGAACGTGCAGGCGCAGTTCCCGGAAAGCTTTTTCTCGCAGGAGGCGCAGGAGGAAACGCGGCTGCTGAAGAAATAGCGCTTTCAAACCCGCCGCCGGTCTCCAGCCGCATTGCACACCGAACTCCGCCGCATCCGCGCCTGGCTGGGAATCTTCTGCCTGGCGGCGTGCCTGTCGCCGGCCCGGGCGCAGACGCCTCCGCAAACCGCTCCCTCAGCGTTTGCGATCGGCGCCGATCTCTCCCTGCTCCAAACCCTGCAGGATCACGGCGTCGCATACAGGGAAGGCGGAGCGGTGAAAGACCCGCTGCTGCTCTTCAAAGAGCACGGCTGGAACTACGTCCGCCTCCGGCTCTTCGTCGCCCCCGACGGAACGAAAGGCCAGGTCAACACGCTCCCCTATACGCTCGCGCTCGCAAAAAGGGTGAAGCAGGCGGGTCTCTCCCTGTTGATCGATTTCCATTACTCGGACCATTGGGCCGATCCCGGCCACCAAAGCTTGCCCGCGGCGTGGAAAGGGCTTTCCCACCCGGAGCTCGCGGAGCGCGTCTCCAGTTACACCCGCGATACGCTGGAGGCTTTTCGCGCCGCCGGGTGCCTTCCCGACATGGTGCAGATCGGGAACGAGATCACCCACGGCATGTTGTGGCCCGACGGCGGCCCGCTCGGCCCCACCGACGCGAAATGGGATGCCTTCGCCGATCTCATCAAGGCCGGCATCCGCGGCGTGAAGGAAGCCGATCCGCAAGGGGCGATCAAGATCATGATCCACATCGACAGGGGCAGCCACGAGTCCGTCTGCCGCTGGTTCTTCGACAACCTGCTCCGGCGCGGCGCGCAGTTCGATATCATCGGGCTCTCGTATTACCCGTTCTTTAACGGCTCGCTCGACACGCTCCGGGCGAACCTGGCCGCCTTGTCGAAAGCTTATGGCAAGGACATCATCGTGGCGGAAACCAGTTGCGACGCGGCCGGCGGCGGCTCGAAAAAAGTCTCCTTCCCCCCGACGCCCGAGGGCCAGAAGGCTTTCCTGGAGGGATTGCTCCGGGTCGTCGCCGCGACTCCGGGCGGGTACGGCAAGGGAGTGTTCTACTGGATGCCCGAGTGCATCATGGGCGCGCGCTCGCAGGGCGCCGGCCTCGGCGGCGCATGGGAAAACCGGGCGCTCTTCGACCCTGCCGGCAACACGCGCCCCGCGATGGACGCGCCCGAGACGCGTGAGCCGAAATAGCCGACCTTTCGTGAAAAACCTCCTTTTCGTCGGGACCTGGCTCGGCTGCGAAGCCCTGCTCGCGTTGGAGAGCGAAGACCGGCCGTTCATGTTCGGCAGCTCCACCGGGTGGCGGCAGGAGGAGTCGCCGAAGGTGTCGAGGGTCCTCCGCACCACGGATGGCGGAAAACACTGGATGGATGTCTCTCCCCCGTCGCTTCCTGCCGCCGTGAAGGGGATTCTCGCCGAAAAGGACGGCGATATGGCGGATGAGGGATGCGCCACGCTCGATCCCCTGGACGGCAACCGCGCCTGGGTTTCCATCATACCGCGCGATCCGGTCGTCCTGCTGGAATACACTGCGGACGGCGGCAAGCATTGGAAGGAGAGTTCCGCGCCCATCCGTACCGAGGATGCCGCCATCAGTTTCCTGGATGAGACCCACGGGTTCCTGCTGGCTTTGAGCGATCCGGCCGCCGGCCACATGGAGAAGAGAGTCTTTGGCACCGGCGATGGCGGGAGGCGTTGGTACGCGCTCGCCCCGCCGCCGGCCTCCGGCTGCTACCCGACGGGCATCAGGTTCCGGTCGCTCCTGGACGGTTGGATCGGCGCCACCTACCACGGCGGTGACGCGGCGCCGCTTTATCGCACGAGGGATGGCGGCAAGAGCTGGACGCTCCAGAAAATCGAAATCCCGAAAGAGTACCAGGGAGGCTACGCGGACACCGAGCCGCCAACCTTCACCGGCGCGGACAGGAAGAAGGGATACCTTCCCGTGCGTCTGGTGCGGCACGAGCCGAAGCCCGGCCATATGGCGGACGTCACCTACGAGAGCGAGGACGGCGGAGAAACCTGGCATCTGCCCCCGGCCGGCGTCCACTCCGAAAGCGACCAGTAACGGGGAAAGGCCGCATGGCGTTCTCCCACATTCCGGAGTTCCGCCGATCTCTCGAACGTGAGGCGCACCTGAGAGGAGGTTTTTTCCCGCAGATTTACGCCGATGAACGCGGATTACGACGAGAGGAATAGGCGCATCTGACCGAATAGGTAAAACAAGCCCCGAATGGATTAACCACGGATTGCACGGATTTTCACGGATGAAGCAAGGAGGTCCCGTCTCAGGCCTTCTCGACCCATGCAGCTCCCAACACGGTTTTGGCCCGAGTTGGGAACCGTCGGGCCGGAAAGCAGATGAAACTCCGCCCTCTTTGCTTCATCCGTGAAAATCCGTGCGATCCGTGGTTAAGAAATCCCCCAAGTTCAATGGATCTCCCAGTTCATCAAATGGCTGCGGAGTCCATCACGAATCGCCTCTAGCGGCAGCGACCTGGTGAACGCAGATTAAGCGGGAGCGCAAAAAAACCGTGTCAGTATGCGGCTACCCGGCGTGGCCGAACTCTTCGAAGGAGCCTTCCACCGAGGGCTCGGCTTCCTCGTCGGAGAGGAGTTCGGGCTGGAGCAATTCCTGGCCGCCTATAAAAAGCTCCCCGTGGAAGATGCCGCCCTGGTCAACGGTGATCCCTCGCGCATAGACGGTGCCCTCGACCGCGCCCGTCTTGCGGATCGAGACGACTCCTGCGGCGTTGATGCGTGCGGAGACTTTGCCCAGGATCTCGGCGCTGCCCACTTTCGCGGGCCGGACGAATTCCACATCCGCGCCTTTCTCGATGAGCAGATGCTGCGACTGGACGCTGCCGAATACCTGCCCCTTCATTTTTACCTGGGTCGTGCCGGTGCAATATAGGTTGCCGTGCATCTTCCCCTGGATGTTCGCGCTGCCGCAGAGGACTTTGTTGCTCGTGAGGTTCCCCTTCGAGCCGACGTGGACGCACCCCTGGGTCGTGATGTTGCGCGCAAACGCCGCGGTGATCTTGAAGTCGCGCAGGTCGATGTAAGCGCTGCAATGCGGGCAGATGCTGGACTTTGCCGCGCTGCTGACGCTCTGCTGCGCCTGGCATTCGAAGCATTCGATGGTGCGCGAGGTCTCCGTGGCGAAGATCGTGCTGAACTTTTTCAGGAGTCCCTCGCGCGTGGCGGGCTCCTCGGCAAGGAGCTGCTGCTCCACGTCGAAATGCTTGCCGCACTTCCGGCAGAACGTGGTCTTCGCGACGGCAGACTCCATCTGCTGGAAGCCGCAGTGCGGGCATTCCACGCCGATCTTCACAGCGCTCTTCTCGGGGGCGGCCACGGGCGGGCGCGCGGCTAGCGGGCGGCGGCCACCCTGGGATGCGACTCGGAGCCGCGGACGATCTCGGGCTTCATCGCGGTGACCTTATGCGGCGTGACCTCGGATTTGCCGACGAAGGTCGCGCCTTCCTCGATCATGAGCCGGGCCGCTTTCAAGTCGCCAAAGAGCTGGGCGCGCCCCTTGAGTTCGCAGCGTTCATCGACGGTGATGTTCCCGTGGACTTTGCCGAGAACGGTGACGGATTTCGTGCGGATCTCGCCGCGGACTTCCGCATTTTCCCCCAGGGTCAGGACGCCGGTGGAAGTGATCTCGCCCTCGACTTTGCCGTCGATGGTGAGTTCGGTCTGGAATGTGATGGAGCCGGTGATCTCGACATCGGCGGAGAGGCTGTTTTTTGCAGGGCTGACTTCGGGCATGGTATCAAGTGTGTTGTTAAACTGGTAGTCGTCGTTGAACGGCTCGAGGCCGTCTTCGGTGAGGTCGGTGATGTTCGGTTCCTCCGTTTCCATGGCGAGCTGAGGATTTTCGTCTTCGAACATGAGCCAATTGTAGGCCCGGCAGCCCCCCTGTCAAATGCGCGATTGCACTCTTTTTCGCCCCCCGGATTCACCCGAACAAACGCGGATGTCCCGCCCGAAAATCACGCCAAATTTCCGCATGACACGGCTCAAAACAGGTCTGCGAAGCGCCCGCACCACCGCCGCCCGAAGGTGGTAAACGGAGCGCCCGGATGTTGAAGGCGGCAGTGAGCTCGCACCCGGAGTCCGCATCCTTCTTCATCCGTGTCCATCCGTGAAATCCGTGGTAAAATTCTCCGGAGTCCGCCTCCGCGGGCGTTACGACTTCAGGGCCAGGTCCTCCGCGGGGTATGTCCAGATCTCGCTCAGCGTCGGGTGGTAATGGGGCACCTTATTCAGGTCGGTGGCGGTGGCGTGGAAATACATCGCCACTGCGATCTCGTGGATCAACTCCGACGCTTTGATGCCGATGACGGCGGCGCCGAGAATCTCGCGGGATTCCTGCGCGACGATCAATTTTACAAAGCCGTCCGTCTCGCCCATGACCACGGATTTACCGTGGTCGTGAAAGGGATGGCTCGCGGCGAGATGCGGAATGCCCGCGGCCGTCAGCTCCTTCTCAGTCATGCCGATGGCCGCGGCTTCGGGCATGGAAAAGATGGCGAAGAGTTTCAGCCGGTAATCCATCTTCTCGAGCTCCGGCGCCGGCCCGGCGCCGGCCCGGATGAGCTTCGCCGCGTTCCGCGCGGCGATCGCCCCTTGCTCGACGGCGAGGTGGACGATCTCGTGCGGCCCGGCGGCGTCGCCCGCGGCGAAGATGTGCGAAACATCGGTCTGCTGGGTGAGCTGCACGCGGAGACGGCCCTTCTCCAGGTGCACGCCCGCTTGCTCAAGGCCGAGGGAGGCCACCTGCGGCACACGCCCCAGCCCGTAAACGATCTCGTCGCCCTCCACCATCCTTTCCTCGCCTCCGTGCCGGAAATAGACGCGCTTTTTCTTGCCGGCGGATTCCACCCGCAGGATGGTCGTGCCGACGCAGACGGAGATGCCGCGGTGTTCGAAGGCGGCGGCGAGCGCCATCGCCACGTCGGCATCCATGTCTTTCAGGAGCTGCCTGCTGCGCTGGAGGATGGTGACTTTCGCCCCGAGGCCGGAGTAGTAGTGCGAGAACTCCACCGCGGTCGCGCCGCCTCCGAGGACGATGACGGACTCGGGCAGTTCGTCGCATTCCAGCACGGCGTCGCTGTCGTGGAAGCCGGTCTCCATGAGGCCCGGTATCTCGATCGCCTCCGAGTTCGACCCGGTGGCGATGAGGAAAGTCTTGGCTTCAAGCGTCCCGGTCGGGAGCGACGCCGGTTCATCCTCCAGGTGCGTGATCTGGAGGGTATGCGGGCCGGTGAAGGACGCCATGCCGCGGATGAAGTCGAACTTCCCGCTCTCGAGCTGCTGCCGGCGGTAACGCCCGAATTCCTCGATGAGCCCGCGCTTGCGTTCCATGATCTTTGGGACCTCCACGCCCAGCTTCCCGGCGCGCAGGCCGAACTCCGGGGCGCGCCGGATGGTGAGGGCGCGGTTCGCGGACTCGATGAGGGTCTTGCTCGGCATGCAGCCCCGCAGCAGGCAAAGGCCGCCGACTTCCGGGCCGCCTTCTATGAGGGCGACCTCGAGGCCGAGCCCAGCCGCGGTCGACGCTGCGGAGTAGCCGGCGCTGCCGCCGCCGATGACTGCGAGATCATATTTGTTTTTCATCGGTCGGGTTCCACACGATAGAGCTTAAAGGCGCGGTTTTCATAATCAATCGTGAGAAAGGAGGGAGGCGAGTGGGGCCTTTCGTAAAGAGCCGCGCCCAAAGCCGCGTCCGTGGCGGGCGCGCCGAGGAGAGTGGCGGCCGTATCGAGCTCGCGGCCCGGGTCGTAAGCGACTACGCGCCGCACCCCGCGCGCGCGCAGGATCGCCCGCGCATCGGCCGGATTCTCACTCAGGTAAAAGCGCGCGGTATCGACGATGCCCGGCAGGCTTTCGTGCGAGCTGCCCGCCACCGCGGGCTGGCCCGACCAGTACGCGAGCGCCGGGCAGAACCACCAGGGCGCGAGGACCGGCAGCCGCGCGGGGCCCTGGAGATGCGCGGCGATGTCGCGCAGGCAGACGGCGTCGATGACGCTTTCGATGGCCTGCTCGCGGTTCGAGGCGTTCAGAAGCAGATGGTCATCCCATTCCCTCGCGACGGGCCAGAGGCACCCGAGGAAGAAACACCAGCCGAGCCAGCGCCAGCGGAGGACCGCCAATTGCCACGGCAAAGACATGACGAATGCCAGCCCGAAGAAATATCCCCACCGCACCTGCGAAAGCGTGAGCAGCCACGTGACCACGAGCAGGACGAGCAGGGCGGCGACCTTCTTTTCTCGAAAGGCGGCGACCCCGAGGAGGATGGGCGAGGCAATGAGCCCGAACCCGACCCAGCGGTAGAGGAGCGAATCCCACGGCCTCGCCGTGGCGAGTTCTCCTATGGTCTTTTCCCATGCCGGGAAATAGCGGAGGACGGTCTGGTCTGGCACGCTCACCGGCCAGCCGTCCACAGCCAGCCCGAGCAGCACGACGCACAGGAACGCGGCGTAACCGGGGTAGCGGGCGCGGTCGCCCAGGCCTGACCTGTCGAAAAAAAGTGCGAGAGCCGCGACGAGGACGAACAGCACGACCGGCTCGTAGAGCGAGGTCCAAAGCGCCAGCCCCCACGCGAGCCCGCTCACCAGCCCCCAGGCCCGGGTGGGCCGCGGATGCAATTTCCACTCCGCCCCGAGCCCGGCCGCGAGCAGGAACATCAGCAGTGATTGATGGTCCGGCCGGCCGAGCACCGTGCCGTGCACCAGAATGGGGCTGACCGCGAAAAGAAACAGCGCCGCCCGCCGGTACGGCGCCGGCCCGAACCAGACCCAGAGAAACGCCGCCGTGGCGATGCCGAGCAGCGGCGAGACGACGGCGCCCGCGAAGTCGAGATACTGCGCGGTGAACGGCATGGCCGCGCAGGCCAGGAACGCGATGAGGTAATCCATCGGCGCTGTCGTGTGCGGATCGGTCCCCTGCGGGTAGTTCTCAAAGCCGTGGTGGTGGACGGGCCGGAAGGGGTGCTCCATCACCATCCGCACCCGGGTCATGCGCGAGTAGCAATCGCCATCCGCGAAGTAAAAATGACCCCGCGCGAACACCTCGGAAAAGTCATAGCAGCGGGCCGCTCCGGTAAGGAAGAGGAGGGCGCAGAGGGAAAGGGCCGAGAACAAGGCGCCGAATTTCCCCTGCGGCCCCATATATTGTGGCACGTCGCCTTCGGAGCCACTTTTTATGGTGGAAAATGGATGCTTAATGACGTTAAAAATGTGTTGTTAAATATACCCGTTTTGGAGTATTCTTCTCTCTCAGTCCGGAAGCAAAATATGTCTGATTTACCCGTCCCGAATAACGATGCGTACGATTCCTCAAAAATCGATAAACTGGAGGGCCTGGAAGCCGTCCGGAAAAGGCCCGGCATGTACATCGGCGACCCCGACGAACGGGGCTTGCACCACTGCGTTTTCGAGGTGCTGGACAACTCGATCGACGAGCACCTCGCCGGCTTCTGCACCAGGATCGACGTCACCGTCCACGTCGACGGCTCCGTCTCCATCCGCGACAACGGCCGCGGCATCCCCGTCGATATGCACCCGAAATGGAAGATGCCCGCCGTCGAGCTGGTCCTCACGAATCTCCACGCCGGCGGCAAGTTCGGCCAGGGCGCCTACAAATTCTCCGGCGGTCTTCACGGCGTCGGCGCGAAGTGCGTGAACGCGCTTTCGGATTGGTTCAAGGTGGAGGTCTCTCGCGACGGCAAGGTCTACCACATGGCCTTCGAGCGCGGCAAGACGACCCAGAAGCTCGACGTCATCGGCGAGCTCAAGAGCAAGAAGAACACCGGCACGCTCATCACCTTCATGCCCGACCCGACCATCTTCACCATCACCGTCGAGTTCAAGTTCGACCGCCTCGCCAGCCGCCTGCGCGAACTGGCCTTCCTGAATCCCGGCCTCGAGATCGTCCTCACCGACGAACGCGCCGAGCCGATGCGGAAAGAGACATTCCTCTACAAGCACGGCATCGAGGAATTCGTCCGCCAGCTCGGCGAGAACAAGCAGCTCATCCATCCGAAACCCGTCGTCGCTCTCCCGCCGAGAAAGACGAGGTCGTCGTGCGATGTCGTCCTGCAGTACAACGACTCGCTACAACGACCAGATTCTCTGCTTCACCAACACCATCTCCAACCCCGACGGCGGCACGCACCTCACCGGCTTCCGCAGCGCGCTGACCCGCGCCATCAACCAGTACGCGAAAACCAACAACCTGCTCAAAGAGAAGGACCCGGCCATCACCGGCGACGACGTGCGCGAAGGCCTGGTGGGCGTCATCTCAGCGTGAAACTGCCGAACCCGCGGTTCGAGTCCCAGACCAAGGTGAAGCTCGTCACCCCCGAGGTCGACGGCATCGTGAACTCCATCGTCTACGAAGGCCTCATGACTTTCTTCGACGAGAACCCGCCCATCGCCAAGAAGATCATCGACAAATGCCTCATCGCCGCCCGCGCCCGCGAAGCCGCCCGGCGCGCCCGCGAGACCGTGCGCAAGAGCGCGCTCACCGGCGGCGGCCTGCCCGGCAAACTGGCCGATTGCTCCGAGCGCAATCCCGAGCTCACCGAGCTCTACATCGTCGAGGGCGACTCCGCCGGCGGCTCCGCCAAGCAGGGCCGCGACCGCCGTTACCAGGCCATCCTCCCGATCCGCGGCAAGCTCATCAACGTCGAGAAAGCGCGCCTCGACAGCGTCCTGCAGAACACGGAAATCCGAACCATGATCACCGCCATCGGCACCGGCATCGGCGCGGGCGACAGGAAGGCTCCTTCAACATCGCAGAAGCTCCGCTACGGCCGCATCATCATCATGACGGACGCCGACGTGGACGGCTCCCACATCCGCACCCTGCTGCTCACCTTTTTCTATCGGCAGATGACCGACCTCGTCAGAGCGCGGCTACATCTTCATCGCCCAGCCGCCGCTCTACCAGATCAAGCGCAAGAAGCGCGAGGAATACGTCGATGACGACGTGAACCTCAACAAAATCCTCATCTCCCTCGGCGCGGAGGAAGTCCGCTTGAAGAACCTCGCGGACGGCAAGGAATTCTCCACCGGCCAGCTCAAGGACATCCTCGAGCTGCTCGAGAAGCTCGCGAAATTCAGCGAATCCATCCGCAGGCACGGCGGCGACTTCGAGACCTACCTCGCCGCGCGCACCGACGGCAAATTCCCCGGCTACCTCGTCAAAGTCCGCGACGGCAATGAAGAATGGGTCAACTATTTCGACGCCGAAGCGCAGGTCCGCAAATTCCACGAGGAGAACCTCGACCTCGCGCTGTTCGATACCGAGATCGGCCAGGAACTCCTCCCGCTCGTCGGCGCGCCCGAGAAGAAGAACGGCCACCGCCGCCGCGGCAAGCTCGTCGAGCTGCACGAATCCGTCTCCGTCCAGAAACTCATCGGCGAGCTCGCGCGCAAGGGCCTCAAGATCGAGCACTACGCCGATGCCGACCACCCGATATTCGAGTTGATCGAAGGCGAGGGCGAACGCGCCTTCTCGCATCCCATCTTCTCCATCCCGAAGATCCTAGAGACCGTAAAGGAGATCGGCAAACGCGGCGTGCAGATCAAACGGTTCAAGGGCCTCGGCGAGATGAACGCCAAGGAACTGTTCAGCACCACCATGGACCCCGAAAAGCGCAAGCTGCTCAAGGTTGACCTGAACGAGGACAACGCCTTCGACGCCGACAAGATGTTCACCATCCTCATGGGCGATGTGGTCGAGCCCCGCCGCCAATTCATCGAAGACAACGCCCTGAACGTAAGAAACCTGGATGTCTAGCGCCCGTAGCGGCAGCGCCCGAGTTCGCCGCCCGGCAGTCACAGACCGCCGCTACGGTGCAGGCTCGCGCCTGTCTCGCCGCCCCCATCTCATCACCCCCCTCTCGTTCCCAAACTCCGTTTGGGAACGACAGCCCTCCCGAAACTCCGTTTCCATTCCCGTATGGCATCGCCCACCCATGGAACAGAGTTCCAAAATCAGCTCGGCGTTGGGCGTTCCCAAACGGAGTTTGGGAACGAGAAAATCAGCGAAAATCCCCTTCGGCAAACGCTCCACGACAAAACCCGACATAACTCCCCCGCCACCCGCCCGCCTGTAAAACCGTGTATTCCGCCAACGAAAAAGTAGCCCCTATCAACGTCGCCGAGGAGATGTCGAGGTCGTTCCTCGACTACTCCATGTCCGTCATCATCTCGCGCGCCCTGCCCGATGCGCGCGACGGCCTCAAGCCCTCCCAGCGCCGCATCCTGTACGCGATGCACGACCTCTCGCTCTTCCCAAACCGGCAGCACCGCAAATGCGCCAAGATCTGCGGCGACACCAGCGGCAACTACCATCCCCACGGCGAAGCCGTCATCTACCCCACCCTCGTCCACATGGCGCAGTCGTGGGCCATGCGCGAACGCCTCGTGGACGGCCAGGGCAACTTCGGCTCCGTCGAGGGCGACCCGCCCGCCGCCATGCGTTACACCGAGGCCCGCATGACGCACCTCGGCGCCGCCCTCATGGAGGACATGGATCAGGACACCGTCAACTTCGTCCCGAACTACGACGAGACCCGCACCGAGCCCACCGTCTTCCCCGCCGCGTTCCCGAACCTCCTCGTCAACGGCGGCACCGGCATCGCCGTCGGCATGGCCACCAACATCCCCCCGCACAACCTCGGCGAAATCATCGACGGCGTCTGCGCGCAGATCGACAACCCCGACATCACCCTCGACGAATTGATGAAATTCGTGAAGGGGCCCGATTTCCCCACCGGCTGCCACATCTGCGGCAAAGCCGGCATCCGCCAGTATCTCGAGACCGGCCGCGGCAGCATCAAAGTCCGCGGCAAAGCCGGCATCGAGGAACTCAAAGGCGGCCGGGAGCAGATCGTCATCACCGAGATCCCCTATAACGTCAACCGGGCCACCCTCGTCGAGAAGATCGCCGACCTCGTCAACCAGAAGATCATCACCGACATCACCGCCATCCGCGATGAATCGGACGAGAACACCCGGGTCGTCATCGAGCTCAAGCGCGACGCCATCCCCAAGGTCGTCATCAACAACCTCTACAAATTCACCGCGATGGAGTCCTCCTTCGCGGCCTCCATGCTCGCCATCGACCATGGCCGGCCCAAGCTCCTCTCCCTCAAGGAAGCCATCCAGTGCTACATCGAGCACCGGCGCGAAGTCATCATCCGCCGCACCCGGTTCCAGCTCAAGCAAGCCGAGGAACGCGCCGAGACCCTGGAAGGCTACCTCATCGCCCTGGCCAACATGGATGACTTCATCCGCATCATCCGCGACTCCGCGAACCGCGACGAAGCCCGGGTAAAACTCCTCGCGTTCGACTTCACCCGCCGCCAGGTCGAACAGATCGGCGTCCTCATCCGCAACGAAAGCCGCCTCGTCGAGGGCCGGTACGCATTCGCCGAGCACCAGGCCAACCAGATCCTCGAGCTCCGCCTCTACCAGCTCACCGGCCTCGAACGCGAAAAAATCCTCAACGAATACCGCACCCTGCTGGAGCGCATCAAGGATCTGCAGGACATCCTCTCCCGCGAAGCCAGGGTCTTCACCCTCATAAAGGAGGAACTCCAGGAAATCCGCAAAAAGCACGCCGGCCCCCGCCTCACGCAGATCGTCCCCGACGAAGGCGAGATCAACATGGAAGACCTCATCGCCAACGAAGGGTGCATCATCAGCATCACCCATGGCGGCTTCATCAAACGCACGGCCGTCAGCGCCTTCCGCGCCCAGCGCCGCGGAGGCAAGGGCGTCATCGGCATGAGCACGCGCGAAGGCGCCACCGAGCAGGAAGAAGGCGACTTCGTCGAACACCTCTTCACCGCCACCACGCACGACTACCTCATGTTCTTCACGCAGTCCGGCCGCTGCTACGTCGAGAAGGTTTACGAAATCCCCGAGATGGGCCGCACCACCAAAGGCCGCAGCATCGCCAACCTTTTGGAGCTGCGCACCGACGAAAAAGTAGCCGCCACCATCCGCATCCAGAGCAAGGTTACCGGAACCGGCCCCGCCGCCATCGACACCACTTGGGACCCCGAGCTCCACATCCTCTTCGCCACGCAAAGCGGCATCGTAAAGCGGACCAATCTAAGTGAGTACAGCAACCTGCGAAAAGGCGGCATCATCGCCATCAAGATCGAGGACGGCGACCGCCTCATCGACGCCAAGCTCACCCTCGGCCACGACCAGATCATCCTGATAACGAAGGAAGGCATGAGCCTTCGCTTCAAGGAAGAAGAAGACCTGCGCGACCAGGGCCGCGACACGGTGGGAGTCTGGGGCATCCGCCCCGAGCCGGGCGACCGCGTCATGGCCATCGCCATCGTAAACCCCGACTGCATGCTGCTGGTCGCCGGCGAAAACGGCATCGGCAAACGCACCGCCTTCGACGAGTACCGCACCCAGAGCCGCGGCGGCAAAGGCATCATCACCATGAAAACCGGCGAGAAAACCGGCGGCGTGGTAGGCGCCCTCAGCGTCACCGACAAAGACGAGCTCATGCTGATAACGACCAAAGGCCAGATGGTTCGCACAAGGGTCCGCGAAATCCGCGAAACCAGCCGCAACACCATGGGCGTAAAGCTGATCAACCTCCCCGAAGGCGAAAGGCTCCAAGCCATCGCGCCGGTAGTGAGCGATGCCGAGGAGGACGAGGTTGAAAGGGATGGTTGAGGCGGCGGCCCTGCTATGTAGAGCGAATACAACTTCCTCAGCACCACAAACCCGGTCACTAAATCAAATTCTCATGGACGAAGATAAGCGCTTCGAGAAGGAGGTACGCCGCATTGCTGGTCTTCTGTGGCCGGCCGCGCTTGTAGCTGGTTCAATAATTATCGAAGGACGAGAGCACGACTGTGTATTCGAGACCGAAGAGTGTGTGCATTTGGTGGAATGCACCACCTCCCGGTCTAAGCAAAAGGCTGTGGATGATTGTAAGAAACTCTCGAACATTTCCGGAAAGCTTCGAAAACAAAAACCTGATAAGGCTGTCAAACCGTGGTTTGTCACGCGCGAGGAGCCTACCGCTGATCAAAAGCAGGTGTGTGTGTCGAGCAACGTGACGGCCGAATCTTCCCATCAATTCCAAGCTCGCATAATCAACGCGGCCGATTACATTTCACTAAGACGCAAACATCGTTTTGGAAGCGCCTACGATCCCCGAACGGATTCGTTTATCGAGAATTTCCGATATGTCGATATTGACCTTGTAGAAGCTTCTGTACGGAAGGATTGGCGCCTTAAGGATTTAGCGCGGTCTGTGATCCAAGGCGATCGCTTCGTTCTTCTTGGAGACTATGGAGTTGGAAAAAGCATGACCCTCCGTGAGATATTTTCGCACGTCGCAGAAGGATATTCACGCGTCAGGAGCCCTTCCTTTCCGCTCTATCTCAATCTTAGAGAGCACCACGGGCAGGTAGAACCTGCAGAGATTCTGGAGCGCCACGGGCGCGCTCTTGGATTTGGTAACCCATCGCACTTGGTTCGAGCTTGGAAAGCTGGCTATGTAATTCTGCTCCTAGATGGCTTTGATGAGGTCTCATCTCTCGGACTCCAAGGAGGATGGAAGCGTCTTCGCCATGCTCGTTACTCAAGTATGGAAGGTGTCCGAAGGCTAATAGCTGACACTCCGCAGACGAGCGGAATTATCTTAGCTGGGCGCGATACATTTTTCGATTCGGATTCGGAGAGAAGAGAGGCCTTAGGGTGCTCCGCTTTCGGAGAAATAAGCTTAGGCGAATTTACTGAAGCCCAAATCGAGAAATTTCTTTCTCAGCTCGGTTATTCTGGAAAGGTACCTGAATGGATGCCTGCGAGACCATTGCTGTTGAGTACTCTTTTCTCCAAGGGAATCCGCAAAGGTACGCTTGAGGACGTGGGTGTCGTCCTTAATTGCACGGATGCAGCAACGGGCTGGGATTTGCTCTTGAAAGAACTGTGCGATCGTGAAGCAACAATTGAAGCTGGTCTCTCCGGGGAAACCATACGCGCTATTCTGGAAAACCTTGCAACCCGTGCTCGATCGAAATCCGACGGACTGGGGCCGCTGACCTCGCGGGAGATGACAGAGGCCTTTGTCGACATTTGCCAATATGAGCCCCTCGATCAATCCTTGATTGTTTTACAGCGATTGCCCGGTATGGGACGCGACACTTCTTCTGGGGGTGATGCACGCACCTTTATTGATAGTGATCTCGCGGATGCTTGTCGCGCGGGCGATTTAAGGCGTTTCATAGCGAATCCATACGGCTACGCGAAGCTGGGTGCTCTTTGTGAGGCATCCATTCGCATCGGAGATATTGGACTTGGAATCGCTGCGTCAGGGATTACGGCTCAGACAACTGATCGGTATGCTGCCCTTGTGAAGGGCGCCTTGAAAATGTTGGAGAAGACCCCGAACTCAGGAGGCCTGATGGCAGACCTTATATTTCTGATTTACCGTGCGGGGATCGATTGGACGGTGTCCCTTCAAATTCGCAACGCGACATTCGGAACTGTGCGACTGATGGCTGGAGCACCTGACTCTGCAGGCATTGAATTCGAAAGTTGTTATTTTTCCCATATCGAAATCGATTCAGATATTGATGAGGCGCGGCTTCCTTGCTTTAAGAAATGCCTGATTGCCGAAATCGATGGAAGAGTTACTGAGCGTGACCTACCCACCGGGCACTTCGTTGATTGTGACATCGAGGGGTTCCTTGAAGGCACGATGACTAACGAATCCATTCAGAAGCTAGCAGTCCCGGTGGGAGTTAAAGTCCTGTTAACACTTTTGAAGAAACTTTTCGTACAAAGTTTAGGCGGACGACAAGAAGGTGCTCTTTACCGAGGAATAGACGCTAGGCTCAAGCCAATTGTATCGCAGCTCCTAGAAATTTTGTCCCGGCAGAATATAGTTACCAAATCCGGCCGCGCCGGTAATGGGATATGGCTTCCCGTCCGGCGTCAGCGGCGTCGCGTAATGAAAATGATGGACGCTCCGTCTACGTCCGATGACCCCGCTGTAGTGGAAGCGCGAACCATCACATGAATCCGCCGCCTTTTTCCCCACTAAGAAGGAGTGCAAGTCTCGACAGGCCGATGCACTCACTTCGAGAAATGCGCCGTGATCAGGACGGTCAACAAAATAGTCACAAGTAGAAATATCACCGCCCACACGACTTTTGCTACTATCGAGTAACTTCCCACTTTCGCGTCAATTTGGTGGAGCTTCGATTCCCCACTAATTTGTCGGTCCTTTACATCGACAACTTGAATTGTTAGAAGCTTGACGCTCGCGGCGATATCGCTTACCTGATGCGCGTTCTCAGATGTAACTTTTTCCAGTTTGTGAACGTCGCCACCCAAGGTCTTAAGCTCCCGCGTCAGCAATCCGACCTCGGTGTTGACTTTATCAATATTAATTGTCAGCGCTTTGATCGGCTCAAGGACATCGGTGTATTTGACTTTAAGGTCTAAAACGTCCTGAGTTAGCCTCTGAATTTGTTTGACTTCTTCGCTAATTCGCGACCATGGCAAGACATCCATATTCGCCATTTTATTAACAAAATCTCCTGGGAGAGTCCCGCTTAGTAGTGATGAGTCGGGCGCGACTGGTTTCTGCTCTTTATCAAGCTCTATGAATAACATCGAGCATATTTTTGTTCGCGAGGGAATTACAACCTTCTTCGTGGAAGCGTTGTAGAGTCCGAATAGAAGATGTCCTTCATATCCAGGGTCGACAACCGAACCAGTCAAAAGAATAACTCCCTCGTAGGAAAATTTCCGCTTCGCTCCAATGAGGGCCATTACGTTGTTCGGCAATTTGATCTTCTCGAAAGAAACCAATCCTGCATATGAGCCTGGGTCGATTACTAAAGTATCGTCTAGCAGATCCAACTCCTTGCCTTGGCCCCCGATAATTCCATAACGTCCCGCGCGGACATCATAGGTCGCCGCCTGAAGGCTGCTTTCGTCAAAGGTCCTGTCTATGATCAGGCGTCCTGAATTCACAGACGCCGAAATTTCTTCCGAGGTGAGGACCGCAAATGGATGACGAAGGCCTGGAAAAAGCTCGGGTTCGTGTGGCACGCTAGAGCCTCGCCGATTCTCATTTATTTCGTCAACCAAAATGTCCTATTCGGGGCGCGGCAGAGGACGGTACGAATCGCATCAGAAATCTCATAGATTATGCGATGATCGCCGATGAAAAAGACTGTGAAAACAACTGGGAGTCAGGCGACAATTTCTGAGAGATTTCCTAGGGTCTTGTTCATCGAATCAAGACGCGGTAGGATTACGGCGTTTTGGGCTGGACGCGCTTGATGACCTGAGAAGGCCGCACCACAATCATCGTGGCGGGCCTTGGTCGATTAACGGGAACCTCCGCCGTCGAGCGGTGCGACCCGGGGGGTCAGGCAAACAATACAGACTGGTGATTCACGGAAAGTTGACGACACATCCAGAGACTTTACACTGTCACTATGAAAACTCTCTCGATAACCGAGGGCCGACAAAACCTGGGGGCTTGGCTGAAAAGGGCTTTGCACGGTGAGGATGTGGGCTTCGTCGTCGATGGACGGGTCGTGGCGCTGCGGCCCGTGGAGGTTCATTCGGACGATTTCGTGCTGCGCGAATATGGGGTGACCGATAAGCAGGCCGAAAAGGCTTACAAAGCGGTGAGGGCCGGCGTTCGGAAGGCGAGGACGGCCGGCCAGGCGAAGCCTTTTACCGGCAAGCTGTGAGGATCGATCTCCACCCCCGCTTTCGGAAGCGGGTGGAGAAATTGATGGGCGCGGATCGGGAACGGATTTCAGAAGCGTTGCAGGCGCTAGCTGGCGGGTTCGGGAGGCCACACTTGCACGCGGGGCTCGGGATCAGGCGGCTTCGCAGGGATTTATTTGAATGCCTGGCGGGGCTGCACTGGCGCATCGTATTTTTCGCGGAGAAGGGTGTGTTGACGGCCTACGATGTGATGACTCACGACGAGGTAAAGGCTTGGCTGAGAAGTTTCTAATCGTTCGGCGTTTCGATTGGTCAGGGGCGGTGGGAGGCGTCGCCTCCACACGACAATGCGCGGAGAGGGCCCGGCGCCTACGGATGCGCGAATGCTCCCCGGTCAGGGGCGAACGACCAGCGCACCCTTCATCCCCCCGGCGAAGTGTCCCGGGTAGGTGCAGATGAAGTCGTAGGTGCCGGACGTGGCCGGGGCGGTGAAGGTGATGGTGTCGGTCTCGCCGGCGGCGAGCATCTTCGTGGAGGCGAGGACGTTTTGCTTTTGGTCGGGGGCGATGTAGTCGGTGGCGGCGTGGGCGAGGCCGGCCTGGACGAAGGCATTCGGGTCGGTGCCTTGCTGGAGGAGGGTGAGGTTATGGGCCATGACGAGCTCGGGGGTGGTGCTGATGTTCGTAAGGGTGAGGGTGCATTTCTGTCCGGGGAGGGCGTCGATGGTGGCGGGCGCGAACCGCATCGCATCGCTGGCGGTGATGTCGAATTTCTTTTCCGGGGGCGGCATTTCTTTCCGGGCGCAGCCGGCGAGCAGGAGGAACGCGATGGCGAGGCGGGGAGTGGGGTGCATGGGCGAGCTTAGCATATTCTCATGCTGCGGGGGAGACGGGAGTCTCGAGACGGGGGGCGCTCCCAAACGGAGTTTGGGAGCGAGAATTTTGGGGGCGGGTGAGGACGGTGGGACAGACACGATCGCCGCTGCAGGCGCCGTAAGCGGGTGGGCGCTACAGAGATGGCTCGCCGGTCGGTGGATCACTGCCGCGCTGCCTGCCAGGATGGCGGTTTGAAGGTGTGACCCGTGCCCTCGCGGCGAGACGCAAGAAGCCGCACACGCCGGGGGAACCGGCGTTGCGGCTTTCTAATCGGTGTCCGAACCGGCGGCTTTTAGCTGCCGTGGGCGTGCGTGGAGGGCGGGGACATCCTCACGCCTTCCGCGCTGATCATCTCGCCTTCTTTCATCATCATTTTCTTGCCGGCGGGCGTCACGACGCTGCCGTCCATGCCGACCTTGAGGCCGCTTTTCATGGACATGTCTTTGGTCATGGGGATGACTTCCATCATCTTGCCGTGCATCATCACAAACATCATCGGGGCCGGGCCGGCCATCGCGGAAGCGGCGAGGCAGAGGGCGGCGGCGGTGGTCAGCGCCATGCGCTGGAGCGGGGATCTTTTCATAGGAGCCTTATCGGGATACTGAGCTTGGGTTGGTTTGGGAAAAGAGGGCAGCGAGCCAAGAAAATGACCATGTCCTCAAAATCCTGATACTGAGACGGTTTTCGCGGAAGATTTATTCCCTTCTTGAGAAATAAGCCCGCCTGGCATGCCCGAATTTCCTTTTGCGCGGCGCCAAGGAGGAGATTTTCTTCTATGGAGCCAACGCTTCCAGAGCATTCTTCCCAGGCGGCGCGATTCGCCCTGTTTGCGATCCAGGTTGATCCAGCCTGATCCGGGTAAATCCGACCGAATCCAACCGAATCCGACCGAATCGTCTCAAAACGCGATGCTTTATTTCCCCCGGACAAAGACTCCATTGGCTCCATTGGTTCCAAGGAATAAGCCCGTCTCACGCGGGGTTGAATGCGGCGCGGAATAGGCGACACTCCCACTTGCTGACCGGGGAAGGGCCCGGCGCTTGGGGGACTTAAAAAAAACGCGAGGAGACTTTTATGCCGGAGGAGTTCGACTTCATCATCATCGGGAGCGGGGCGGGCGGGGGGACGCTGGCGCTGAAGCTGGCGCCTTCGGGCAAGAGCATCCTCATCATCGAACGCGGCGACTATCTCCCGCGCGAGAAGGAGAACTGGGATCCCGACCGAGGTCTTCGTGAAGAACCGCTACGTGGCCGACGACAAATGGACGGATATGCACGGCGTGCAGTTCCAGCCGGGCATCCATTACGTGGTCGGCGGCGCGACGAAGGTTTACGGCGCGGCCCTCTTCCGCCTGCGCAAAGAGGACTTCGACGAGGTGCGGCATTACGAGGGCGTCACCCCCGGCTGGCCGGTGCGCTACGATGAATTTGAGCCGTATTACACCGAGGCGGAGGAACTCTACCAGGTGCACGGCCTCCGCGGCGAAGACCCGACGGAGCCGCCCGCGAGCAAGCCGTATCCGTTCCCGCCCATAGCGCACGAGCCGCGCATCCAGCGGCTCCACGACGATCTGCTGAAGGCGGGCTACCACCCCTTTCACGCGCCTACCGCGGTGCTGCTGAACGAGGCGCACCGGGCGGAGAGCAAGTGCCTGAAGTGCGACACCTGCGACGGCTACCCGTGCCTGGTGCACGCGAAGGCGGACGCGGAGGTCATCACGGTGCGTCCGGCGCTGAAGTCTTCCAACGTCACGCTGCTCCTGAACTCGGAGGTCATCCAGCTCAAGACCAGCGCTTCGGGGCGCGAGGTGACGGAGGTCGTCATCCGCCGCAACGGCGCCACGGAGTCGTATCGGGCAAAGATCGTGGTCGTGTCGGCGGGCGCGGCGAACAGCGCGCGCATCCTCCTGCTTTCCGCGGACGACAAGCACCCGAACGGCCTGGCGAACGGCTCCGACCAGGTGGGACGCAACTACATGTTTCACAACAGCCAGGCGGTGGTGGCGCTGGCGCTGGAGCCGAACCTGACGAAGTTCCAGAAGACCATCTCGGTCAACGATTTCTATTTCCGGGACAAGGATTTCGACTTCCCGATGGGCAACATCCAGATGATCGGCAAGTCGAAGGGGCCGATGTTCCGCGAGGACGCGCCGTTCTTCGCGCCGGGCTTCGCGCTGGATGAGATGGCGAAACACGCGGTCGATTTCTGGCTGACGACGGAGGACCTCCCCGACCCGAAAAACCGCGTTCTGCTCGACCGCGAGAAGAAGATCATCCTCAACTACACGTTCAACAACCAGGCGCCGACAAAGCGCCTCTACGAGCGCCTGAAATCGATGCTGGAGATGCTCGGCATGCAGAAGCATCTCATCCCGAATTCCGCCTACATGGGCAAGGAGATCCCCATCGCGGGCGTCGGCCACCAGTCGGGCACGTGCCGGTTCGGGACCGACCCGAAAACGTCGGTGCTCGACCCCCTCTGCAAGGCGCACGAGCTGGATAACCTCTACGTCGTGGACACGAGTTTCTTCTGCAGCATCGGCGCGGTGAACCCCTCGCTCACGGCGATGGCCAACGCCCTCCGCGTGGGAGAGCACCTCCTCGACCGGCTGAAGTAGGCGGGGCGCATTTTGGAGGACGCATCCGAAATCTCCTTTCGCCGGATAAACCACGTCACCGTGCCCGTCCCGGCCGGCGAGCAGGAGAAAGTGCGCGCATTCTACGGCGGCCTGCTCGGGCTGAAAGAGCTGCCGCAGAACACCGCGCTGGAGGGGCATTACACGCTCATCTGGTATCAACTCCTCGACATCCAGCTCCACCTCGACTTCAGCCCGCCCTGGTTCACGCCGGCCGAGAACCGCCACATCGCCCTCGAGGTGAACGATCTTCCCAAGGTGCGCCTCTTCCTGGAGTCGCGCGGCGCCGCCATCCGCGAGGCTGTGCCGATGCCGGATCGCATCCGCTTCTACCTGCTCGACCCGTTCGGAACCTACTTTGAATTTATCGAATTCAAATGAAGGGCGCCAAGCGGCACGACAGCGCGGAACTCGGTGCGCTCTCCCTCGGCGGTTCGCTCGCGCACCACTGGCCGGAGTATCTCATGGAGGCCGCAGCGCTCGGCATCTTCATGGTCTCGGCGGGTGCATTCACCGCGCTCCTGGAGTGGCCCGGCTCCCCCGCGCTCCGCGCGATCCCCGATGGGAACGCGCGCCGCGCATTGATCGGCCTGGCGATGGGCGGGACGGCGATGGGGCTCATCTACTCGCCATGGGGGAAGCGTTCAGGGGCGCACATGAACCCGGCGGTGACGCTCACCTTCCTTCGGCTGGGCAAGATTCCCCCGTGGGACGCGCTGTTTTACATTGTGTTCCAGTTCCTGGGCGGCCTCGCGGGCGTCCTCCTCACCGCGCTCGCCCTCGGGAGAGTCTTCACGCAGGCGCCGGTGAGCTGGGTCGCCACCGTGCCCGGCCCCGCCGGCGTCCCGGCAGCTTTCGCCGGAGAACTGGTCATCGCGTTTTTCATGATGGCCATGATCGTCACCGTCTCGAACATGCCCGCGCTCGCACGCTACACCGGTCTCTTCGCGGGGCTGCTCATCGCCTGCAACGTGACGTTCGAAGCGCCCCTCTCGGGCTTTGGGATGAACCCCGCGCGCACATTCGCCTCGGCGCTCCCGAGCGGCATCTGGACGGCGATCTGGATTTATTTCATCGCGCCGCCCGCGGGCATGCTGCTCGGCGCGCAGGCGTATATCCTGGCGAAAAGCCACCGGTCCATCCGCTGCTGCAAGCTGCACCACTTCTCGGACCGCCGCTGCATCTTCTGCGGCCGGCGTTCCGCCGGTCTCGCCGGCTCCTGGGAGCACGACGCGGAGACGGTCACGAAAGAAGCCCCATTGACATAATCGGACTTTCAGGATTTACTGAAAATATGACAGCGAGCTTGAAGACGCCGGATAAACTCGCCGCCGCGCGGGACGAATTCATCTCCCAATGGGGCGCGATGGGCGGCGCATGGGGCATAAACCGCACCATGGCGCAGGTGCATGCCCTGCTCATCACCAGCGAAAGCGCCCTGACCACCGACGAGGTGATGGCCGACCTCAAGATCAGCCGCGGCAACGCGCACCAGAACCTGCGCGAACTCGTCGGCTGGGGCCTCGTGCGCAACGTCATCCGCAAGGGCGAGCGCAAGGAATACTACGAGGCCGAGAAGGATGTGTGGCGGATGTTTTGCACCATCGCCCGCGAGCGCAAACGCCGGGAGATCGAGCCCGCGCTCCGGGCGCTGCGCGCCTGCGAGGAGCAGACCCGCCCCCTCACCGGCGAGAGGGCGGCCTCCTTTAACCGCCAGATCAAATCCCTGTCCCAGTTCCTCTCGCAGATGGATGCCATCATGGACCGCATGTCGAAGTCCGAGGAAAGCGCCATCATGCCGCTCCTGCTCAAGATGTTTTCCAAAAGCGCCCGATAGAGGGGAAAGAATCTATGAAAACACGCAAAGAAACCAAACGCGCCGCAGCCAGGAAGAAAGCCGTTCATTTGCCGCGCACTTTCAATGTTTATCGAAAATATCGTAACCACATGCGCTTCGTCCACCCGGACCTCCTTTGAGCCCGGGAGCCCGCCGTGATGAACACCCCAGTCATCGGCCAACCCATGGGTCGCCTCCGCTACTTTTGGTGGGGCTTCGCGCTTGCTGCCATAAAATACAACCTGGACCGCTTTATCGCGGCCCAGTTCTTCGGCCGGCAGTGGTACTTCTGGAACTACATCAAGCCCCACGGGTTCGCGGCCGTCGATGCCATCCCCCCGGACGACCGCAGGTTTTACGCCATCCTCTTGCTAACCTCCCTGCCGTTCCTGGCTGCGGGCATCGTTCTAACGCTGCGCCGGCTGCGTTCGGCAGGGCTGCCACTCGCTCTGTGCGTGCTGTTTTTCGCGCCCGCCCTTAACGTCATCTTTTTCGCCTTCCTCAGCGTTGCGCCTCCGAGGCAGACGGGCGCCGGGGGGCTTGCCGGGCCAGACTGGGCCGCGTGGATGCCAAAGAGCGTGATGGGGAGCGCGTTGACCAGCACGCTCGCGGTCGGCCTGGTGGGGGCGGCCCTGGCGCTCTTTTCGGCGCATACCTTGCGAAACTACGGATGGGGATTGTTCGTCGCGCTGCCTTTCGCGATGGGCTTGGTCTCGGTGCTCTTGTATGCGGGCGCCAGGAAGCGCGACCTCGCGAGCTGCATAACGGTGGCAATTCTCTCCGCCGCTTTCGCCGGACTCCTCCTTTTCGTCGCGGCGACGGAGGGCGTGATCTGCCTGCTCATGGCCGCGCCGCTCGGCCTGTTGCTGGCGGCGTTGGGCGGAATGGTGGGATATGTGATCGTCCGTTCGCGCGGCGGCACCATCCGTCCACAGGCTCTCTCCGTGGTGCTCGCGGCCGTTCCGTTCACGATGGGTGTGGAGAAGCAGGCGGACGAGCCCGCGCCGCTGTGGAAGGTGACGAGCTCGGTTGTCATCCACGCGCCGCCGGAGAAGGTGTGGCCGAACGTCGTGGCGTTTTCGCCGATCCCGCCCGAGCGAAGCTGGATTCTCCATACCGGGGTGGCGTATCCCACGCGGGCGCGGATCGACGGCGCAGGGGTGGGCGCGGTGCGCCACTGCATTTTCAGCACGGGCGAATTCGTCGAGCCCATCGAGGTGTGGGATGCGCCGCGCCTGCTCCGCTTTTCCGTCGCCCGCCAGCCGGAGCCCCTGGAGGAGATGTCGCCCTACCCGCACGTCCGGCCGGCGCACCTGGAAGGTTACCTTGTTTCGCGGGAGGGCGAGCTGCGCCTTACGAGACTTCCCGGCGGGAATACGCTGCTCGAGGGAACGACATGGTATATCGACCAAATCTGGCCGAGCCGGTATTGGAGGCTCTGGTCGGATGGAATCATCCACACCATCCATCTCCGGGTGTTGAACCATATCAAGACTCTCTCGGAGCGCACCTCCGCCGTGCCATGAAGGTCGTGCTCGCGGGACCAAAGGCCATGTGGATCGCCTGCCGGCCGGCGCGTTGGACGCGGCTGCCAATGAGGTGGTGCTGCCGAGCCGACGCTCCGCTACTGCTTTTCGCCGGGATCGGTGATCTTCGCGGCGATGATGCCGCTGTTGCCTTCGGGGATGGAGCCGCTGGCTTGCACGCTCTCGCCGGCGCCGGTTTCCAGTGTGAGATCGATCCGGTCGCCGGGCTTGCCGAGGACGATGCTCTGGCGGTCGAGGGTGAGATCGTCCCCCAGCTTTTCCACGTCCTTCGGCGGCCCGTTCGTCCATTGGACGCGGCGGCCGCCATCCAGAATCCATACGGAGAAAGCGGTGACATTTTTTATGGGCACGGGATGGCCCGCGCGGTCCGTGAGGCGGACGATATAGCGGTCGCTGATGAGGATGGACTGCGGGGGCGCGGCGGGATCTTTCGAAGGATGGAACAGGGCCCACGCATACTGAGAGGTCGCGGGCTCGATCTGGTAAGTCAGGCTCGGGTCGATATCGCTCATGCGCAACCGGCCGTCCTGGTTGCTGCGATATGTTCGCCCGGCCATCCCCGATTCGGCGCCGTTCAGGAGCGAGACGACCGTTACCGAAAGATCGGGCAGCGGGTTCCCGGAAAGGTCCTGGAGGATGGCGTACGCGATCCGCGCGGGCTTGAGCGCAAGCGGGGCTGGCAGCGCCAGTTCGCTCCCCTTCAGAAGCGCGGAGGCGGCGCCGCTCTGGTTCCCGCTTGCGCTCGTGGCCAGGATGTCGCACGGGAGGCCAACCGGGAGCTCGATGCGGAATGCGCCGGCTTCGTCCGCGGCGATGCGCCGGAGTGTGTTTCCCCGCCAGCCCGGAAGGTTGACCACGCCTTTCAAGTTCCTGACGACGGCGGAGATTTTCGCATAAGGAACGGGCCGGCCGTCGGGATCGACGATGTTCCCGGTGAGGGCGCCCAACTTCCCCATGGGGCCGGGGGTGTAAACGGTGAGGTCCAGCTCGGCGCCGGAGGAGTTCGCGCGGATGAAGGACGGGAAGTCCGGCGATCCCCCCTCGGTGGTGTAGGCGCCTTCCGGCGGCGATTCGTAAAAGGCGGTGACCTCGCCTTCCGCGGCGCGGCATCGGAAGCGGCCTTCGGCATCCGTCCAGCAGTTCTCGCGGCCGTTGAGAGAGTCTACGGCGACCAGGCCGCCGGCCACCGGTTTACCGTTGGAGGGATCCAGCAGTTTTCCGAGGACCTGAGTGCCGGGCACGGCGTGGATATCGAAGCCGTTGATCGTCTGGCCGGAGGTGAAGAGAAGATCGCTGGTCGGGGCCGTGAACCGCGCATCGCGCAACCCGACCTGATATTTGCCCCAGTTCGGTTCGGACCGGTTCGACCAGATCTTACCGATGCGGTAACGCCCGTCGCCATCCGTCTTGCCCAGGAAATACATGTTCCACCCGAAGCGCGGGTAGAGCCACACGGTCGCGCCGGCTATGGGAAGGCCCGAGGGATCGATAACCCGGCCCTCGAGAGTGGCGCCGGGTTTCATGACGAACGGGGGGGCCCCGACCCTGGGCGTGTAGGACATGGTGGCGTCCTCAAAACCGGCTTTGGATGCGCCGAAACCGCGCTGGGTATCCGGAAGATTCGCGAGGGTCAGCGTGCCCGCCGCGCCCGTGACTCCGGAGCAAAGCCCAATGTCCTCCGTCAACGAGAGACCTTCCTTGAAAACCGGCGCCCTCCCTTGTGGATACACACTGCGCAGCCAGATGGTGACCCCCGCCGCCGGCTGGCCTTGCATATCGACCGCCTGAAAAGTCTGGCTCGCGGGCGGGGTGAGCTGAAGGCGGAAGCTCGCTTGCTCGGGCGTCCCGCCCAGGATCGCTTTCCAGCCGGGGGCGTAGCCTTCGTGGCTGGCGATGAGAAAATAATGGTCGGTCCTTGCCGAGCCGGCGGGTGTCTGGAATGTGAGCGGCTTTTTGAAAGCAAAATGTCCCGCGGAGTTCGCCACGGCGCGTTCGGCTACGCCGTTCCCCAGACCCCACTCGTTCACGATGTGATAGAGGAGGATTTGCGCCCCAGCGACCGGCGCGCCGGCGGCGTCCACCACCTCCCCGCTAGGCGCAGGCTTGGAACAGGCAGGCTTCTGAACGGCCTCCGCGGACTCGACCGGCTCGGCAGGGAGTCTCGCGGGGTGGCATGCCGCTGCGGCGACCGCCAATACGAGTGCGCAACGGGCGGGGATGCGGTTTTTACCAGGGAGGTATCGAAGGGCGTTCACTCGCGTTCTCCTGCGATTGAGGCTGGCCGGAATTCTTTCACGGGCGCTCTTGGGACGTCAACCGGAATGACCGCGAAGGCGGAGAAAGGGCGCGAGCTGGGACGCTCCGCAAGGTGGGGTGGCCGACGGGATTTGAACACGTCGGTTGGTGCACGGATAGCCACCCTTGCGGTTTGAACGCATGCCGGTGAAGAGTATGATTTTCTGCTGGAGGAGCCTGCACCTTTTTTTGCGGGAAGGAACGCTCCACGCTGCGCGCGGGAGATGCGGAGTGCTATGATCCCTCCGTTCCCCACGGCATCTGCGAACGAGCACATCGCACGCCACGGCTGCTTGCGGTCGTTTCGGCGCGCGACTACCTATTCCATGGCGACATTCGCCTGCTGGGAACGGACAAAACCAACCGCGGCTCGTCCATGGCGAAGTGAATGCAAAGTGACATGAGAATATTCAAGCTCGTCTCCCATCCGCTCCATCGATTGAGTGTCAGAGCCTGTCTGCTACTGATGTTCTCTTGGATAGGCACACGGTGGGAGATTCATCCTTTCCAGCCACAGAGCTGCGGATGGAAGTGGATACGCCCGGGGCGATTCGCCGTGCGACGGCTTATGTTTGCGGGCTCGGACTTTATGAAATGCACCTAAATGGACAACGGGTAGGCGATCGTTTGCTCGAACAGCCTTTTGCCGATTACCGAAAGCGCGTTTTATACAATACCTATGAACGTCACGACGCAGTGGCGGAACGGCCGCAACACGATCGGCGTACTGTTGGGAACTGGCTGGTATGACCTCCCGGCCGATGACTATTTCGGCAACGGCCATGCGCCATGGAAGGATACGCCGAAGTTGCTATTGCACATTGATGTGGAATTCGCAAATGGCTCGAAGCAATCGATCGTTTCCGACGGGACGTGGAAACACTCAACCGGACCCATCACATACAACTCGATCCGCGGCGGCGAAGATTATGACGCACGCTTGGAGCAGCCGGGTTGGGACAAGCCGAACTTCAACGATTCCCTTTGGCGTCCAGCGGTCGTGGTTTCCGCGCCTCAAGGCAGGCTGGTTTCGTCAAAACTGTATCCGGCGAGACTGACGGAAGTCGTTCCTCCGGTAACCATCACGCCCAAAGGTGCTGGTGTTTGGGTGTTTGATTTCGGCAAGAATCTCGCGGGATGGGCGAGATTGACTTTAAGCGGTGTTGCGGGGCAAAGGATTCAGATAAAGTTTCCGGGCGCGGCCAGCCATACGCAAGGCCGTTACCAGATTGAAAATTATATTCTAAAAGGGAATGGCTTGGAAGTTTACGAGCCGCGGTTCACCCATCATGGCTTTTCCAAGGCCATCGTTAGCGGCCTGACCGAAACACCGACAGCCAACACGCTTGTCGGATGCAACGTCCACAGCGATCTGCCTTCCGCCGGAAAATTCGAATGTTCGGACGAGCGACTGAACAAGCTGCAGTCGGTCCTGCTCTATACCGCCAATAACTACAACCTCCATTTTCCGGCAGATCCAACCCGGGAAAAAGCAGGCTGGATTCAAGATGTGCAAAACATGTTTCCCACTCAGATGCTGAATTTTGATTCTGCGGCCATGTATCGGAATTGGCTGGATGATATGCGGGATGCTCAGGATGCGCGCGGCTACGAGCCGCCCATCGCACCGAATCCGGGCCACTATTATGATGGATCGTGGAATGCCGTTTGGTGGAGTGGGATGATTGTTTATCTACCCTGGGAACTGTATCAGTACACGGGAGACCAAAAAATTCTGGCAGACAACTATTCGGCGATGAAAGGATATGTCGGTTGGCTTCGCTCCATTGAGGGTACAACAAACAATTGGTGTCGCCAACGTCAGCCGCTCGGACCGAGCCTCAACTATACAAACACGTCGCTTAGCGGATTGACCATCTGGGGACTTGGCGACTGGGCCGCGGTTAAAGCTACACCCGTAGCGCTTACCGAGACTTGCGGCAGCGCCTATTTTGACCGCCTTGTCAGCGCGACCGCAAAGATTCTTGGCAACAGTCCTGACGCCGACTTTTACGCAAAAGAATGCGCACGGATTACTGGTGCCCTAAATAAAACGTTTCTTGATTCCGATACCGGTTGGTACGCAACGCATAGCCAGACCGGGCAATTGCTCCCCTTGGTTCTTGATCTTGTCCCGGTCGACAAGCGATCGCTGGCCACGGACAAACTTGCAGCCAGCATAGCCGCTTCGGATAACCACCTAACCACCGGCTTTGAGGGAACCCCTTTTCTCCTGACAGGTCTTTGCGAGGTGGGCTTGAGCAACCTGGCTTGGACGGTGGCCACCCAGCCCGGCCCTCCAGGTTGGTTCGATATCGTGTTCACGCATAAAGACTCTACGTTCATGGAATATTGGAATGGAAGTGGAGTCCAAATGCCCGCTTGCCAAGGACCTATTGGCGAATGGTTTATCCGCGACCTTGCCGGCATCAATCCCGCCGCTCCCGGTTTCAAAACAACCCTCATCAAGCCGACCATCGTCGGCGACTTGAAATGGGTGAGAGCCTATTTCGATTCGCCTTATGGTCGAATCGTGAGTAATTGGAAAATCGAGGGCAACCAACTCACCATGGACGTAACCATCCCGGCCAATACGACCGCGACTGTGGTTGTACCCGGAAAGAACGGCGGCTCACATGAAATCGGTTCCGGGCTCTATCATTTCACCTCGCAGCAGTCGAGTTCGCCGTGAGATATCAAGTTTTTCGAGGGCCGTCCTTAGAAGTGCGATGCGCCGTGTCGAGACGATGGCGACCTCCGGCAATTCTACATCCCCTGAAGCTTCACTTCCTGGAGGACTCGCTGCTTTCTGTATAACTACTTGATTACAGGTACTCAAAGGGTGGCCGACGGGATTTGAACCCGCAACAGCCAGAACCACAATCTGGAGCTCTACCGTTGAGCTACGGCCACCGTGCGAAGGAACAGAATCTAGCAGAGGGCGCGAGGTTTCAAAACGTTAAAATGAAAATGTCGCTCACGGTGGCGCGATCCCGCCGGACGGCGGATGGACGGAGCGATTCCGCCGACGGAGTGGACGCCGGGCTCTACCCCCGGAAAGCAAAAACCCTGTCCCGGAAAACCAGGACAGGGTTTAAAGCATCCGCCGCCACCGGAACGAATCCGGCGCGGACGGAGGAAACCAAATTACAGCGGATTCACCACGGCATTGGTGGTGGTCAGCCAATTCGAGGTGGACTGGAACAGGTCGGTTCCGTCGCCGTTCAGGACTTCCTGCGTGGAGGGATCGACCTTCTCGATCGCGCCGCTGCAGTCCACACGGATGACGACCGCTTTCGTGCCGGTCCAGAGACCGCCGATGGTGCCGGGCGTCGTGGTGTAGGTGGAATGGCCGGGCTGGCTGGCTGCGACTGCGGCGAACGCATCGGCGAGGAGCGGGAACGACGCATTGGAGGTGTCGTTCAGAGCCAGGACGTATGCCCAATGGTTCTCACCCTTTGCCAGAGTCTTGCTCGTGGCGGTGTGGGAGAGGGTGATCGGGTTGTCGATGACGTTATCCGGAGGAGCAGGATTGCACTCGGCGGCTTTGGCGACCCAGAAGATCGTCTCGTTGGTGAGGTACTGCGGGAACAACTGGGCGAACGCTGTGTTCGAGTCAGTGACCGCGGTGGTGCCCAACGTCACCGGCGATGTGCTGGTGAGGTTATACGACGGGAAAATCCCGTTGTTGTCGGTGGCATAGACCTTCAACGCGAGGCCGATTTGCTTTGCGTTGGAGAGCGCCTTGGTCTGAGCGCCTTTGATCTGCACCTGGCTGAACACCGGGAGGGCGATTCCGGCCAGAATGGCGATGATGGAGATGACGACCAGCAACTCGATAAGAGTGAAGGCCCAGAGGAATTTTTTTCTTTTCATGAGATGTTATACTGAGACTAGTTGTGTTTGAGGAGAAACGGCAGTGTCAAAATACGGCCCGGCCAGAGCCATGGCAATCTTATTTTTATTAAAAAAAACGCAGAATGGAGCGTCTGCGTCTTGGGCCTGTCCTCCCCGTCTGTAGCCGCGATCTACGACCGCCGATCTCCAGCAGTTGAAACGAGAACGAGACCCAGCTCATCCGCCGCAGCCGGGGAGTCCGGCCGCGGGCGGAAGAACCGGAATAACTTAGAGCGGATTCACCACGGCGTTCGTGGTGGTCAGCCAATTTGACGTGGACTGGAACAGGTCGGTTCCGTCGCCGTTCAGGACTTCCTGCGTGGAGGGATCGACCTTCTCGATCGCGCCGCTGCAATCCACACGGATGACGACCGCCTTCGTGCCGGTCCAAAGACCGCCTTCCTGGCCCGCTGTCGTGGTGTAGGTGGAATGGCCGGGCTGGCTGGCTGCGACTGCGGCAAACGCATCGGCGAGGAGCGGGAACGACGCATTGGAGGTGTCGTTCAGCGCCAGGACGTATGCCCAATGGTTCTCACCCTTTGCCAGAGTCTTGCTCGTGGCGGTGTGTGAGAGGGTGATGGGGTTATCGATGACGTTGTCCGGAGGCGAGGATTTGCACTCCGAAGCTTTGGCGACCCAGAAGATCGTCTCGTTGGTGAGGTACTGCGGGAACAACTGGGCGAATGCCGTGTTCGAGTCAGTAACAGCGGTGGTGCCGGACGTGATGGGCGATGTGCTGGTCAGGTTATACGACGGAAAAATCCCGTTGTTGTCGGTGGCATAGACCTTCAGCGCGAGGCCGATCTGCTTTGCGTTGGAGAGCGCCTTGGTCTGCGCGCCTTTGATCTGCACCTGGCTGAACACCGGGAGGGCGATTCCGGCCAGAATGGCGATGATGGAGATGACGACCAACAACTCAATAAGAGTGAAGGCCCAGAGGAATTTTTTTCTTTTCATGATACGATAAACTGCGAGTAGATGATGTGGAGGAAACGGCGTGTAATACATTCCCCCGCGTCCGAGTCGGGGTCAAGACTAATCGATAAATGTTTTTTCTTAGGCGCTTCGCCAGAACCCCCAGAACCCCCGAATGACCCCGGAGCGTTCCCCGGGCGCCGACCGCGACACCGGGAGGTGGATCACCGCCCTCCTCTGCGTGTACCTCGCGGGGCTGACCTGGGTGGTCTTTGGGCAGACGCTGCGGGCGCAGTTCGTAAACCTCGATGACGAGGCGTACGTCAAAGGAAACAAGGATGTCCTGAAGGGACTGAGCGTAGAGGGCATCGTCGGGGCGTTCAAACACCCGGTGATGTATCTCTGGACGCCGCTGACGACGCTCTCCCACAGCGTGGACTACCAGCTCTACGGCCTTTCGCCGGCGGGGCATCACCTGACGAACGTGCTGCTCCACATCGCGACGGTGGTCCTCCTTTTCCTGGTGCTGCGGCGGATGACGGGGGGCCTGTGGCAGAGCGTGTTCGTCGCGGCGGTCTTCGCGATCCATCCGCTGCGCGTGGAATCCGTGGCCTGGGTGGCGGAGCGGAAGGACGTCCTGAGCGGGGTTTTCTTTATGGCGACGCTCGGCGCATACGTGCGTTACGTGCGGGCGCCGACCTTGGGACGCCATGTCGCGATGGCGCTCTGTTTCGCGCTCGGGCTTATGGTGAAGCCGATCCTGGTCACGCTTCCGTGCGTGCTGTTGCTTCTGGATTATTGGCCGCTCGGCAGGTGGGCCGGCGCGGCGGAGAAGAGCTCGGGAGTGGGCAAGCTGGTGGTGGAGAAGCTCCCCCTTTTCCTGCTTTCGGCCGCTTCCTGCCTGATGACGGTGTTCGGCGGCGACATCGCCCCCCACCCGAACCAGCTCCCCTTTCCCGCCCGGCTGCGCTTGGGGAATGCGGTGGTGTCCTACGTCACCTACCTGGGTCAGATGATCTACCCGGCGGGTCTCGCCTTATTATATCCCTTCCCGCAGAACGGGCAGCCGGTAGTGCGGATCCTCCTCGCGGCATGCATCCTGGGCAGTCTGACGGCCTTCTTTTTCTGGCGGAGGCAGCGGCAGCCCTACCTGCTGGTGGGCTGGCTCTGGTATCTGGGGATGCTCGCGCCGGTGACGGGCGTGATCCAGATGGGCCGCGAGTCGCACGCGGATCGCTATACGTATCTGCCGCAGATCGGCATCTATATCCTGATAACGTGGGCGGTGGCGGACCTTTCGGTGAACTGGCGCCGCCGGAGCGCGCTGCTCGGAAGTCTCGCCGCCGTCGTCATCGGCGCCCTGACGGTCTGCGCGCGCGTCCAGGCCTCCTATTGGGCGGATAGCGAGGCGCTTTGGCGCAGGTCGCTCCGGGTCACCGCGGGCGATCCCATGGCGCACTTCAGCCTCGGGAATGCGCTTCTCGAAAAGGGCGAGGCCGACGAGGCGATCGTGGAATACCGGAAGATGTTGAAGACCAATCCCGCGTATTCCGAACTCCACCGGAATCTCGGCGAGGCGTACGCCAGGAAGGGCCTGCTCGACACGGCCATAGCCGAATACCAGACAGCCATCCGGCTCCAGCCCGACTCGAGCCTCAGCCATTATAACTTGGGCAACATCCTCCTCAAAAAGGGGGAACGGGACGCCGCCATCTCCGAATACATACTGGCGCTCCAGTCCCGCCCCGACTACCCGGAGGCGGAGATGAACCTGGGCACCGCGCTCCGTTCCAAGGGGCTGCTGGACGAGGCGATTCGCCATTTCCGCAAAGCGCTGGAGCTGAGTCCGGAGAACCCGGAGGCCAACTACGACCTCGGGAATGCCTTGATCGCGAAGGGAGCCGTCGGGGAGGCCGTGGCGCGCCTGGAAAAAGCCGTCGAGGTGAACCCCGAGTTTATACCGGCTCGCAACAGCCTCGCGTGGCTGCTGGCCACCACCCCGCAACTCGCCTTCCGTAACGGCCCCGAAGCGTTGGGGCTCGCGACGCAAACGATGCAACTTTCCGACGGGAAGAACCCGGAGCTCATCCGGACGCTGGCCGCCGCGTACGCGCAAGCCGGCCAGTTTTCCACAGCCGCGACCGCCGCCGGCCAAGCCCTGGAACTGGCCTCCGCGCAGGGGAACACCGACTTGGCGGAAGCGCTTCAGGGCGAAAAGGCGCTCTACGAGGCAGGCTTCGCCTACCGGGCCGGCGCGCGATGAACGGCTGGAAGAAGCTCGGCGTTTGCGCGCTGCTAGCGGGCGGCGTCTGGTTCGTTTTTGGGCAGACGCTCGGGCACGGGTTCGTCAATTACGACGACAACCTATACGTCTATGATAACCAGGAGGTGCTGAACGGCCTCGCGCGCGGTGGAGCGGCGTGGGCCTTTACCCATGCGGTCAGCTCGAACTGGCACCCCCTCACCCTGTTGTCGCTCATGCTGGACGCGCAACTCTACGGGGCGAACCCGGGCGGATACCACCTTACGAACGTCCAGCTTCACGCCGCCGCGACGATCCTTCTCTTTCTGGTTCTGCTGGAGATGACGGGCGCCCCATGGAGGAGCGGGTTCGTCGCGGCCCTCTTCGCCATCCACCCACTTCACGTGGAATCGGTGGCCTGGGTATCGGAACGCAAGGATGTGCTGAGCGGGGTCTGCTTCGTGTCAACACTGTGGGCTTACACTCGCTATGTCCGACCCCCCGGGGGGCGTATCTGGTATTGTTTCGCCCTGGCCTGCTTTGCGTTGGGACTTCTTTCCAAGCCGATGCTGGTAACGCTTCCCTGCCTCCTCATCGTCCTCGATTATTGGCCCCTTCACAGAGAAAAGGTCTGCTTCTGGAAGTCGCTGCGGGAAAAAGTCCCATTCTTCGCGCTCTCGTTTGCGATCTGTTGCACGACACTTTTCACCCAGAAGGAAGCGATGGTGTCGCATCCCCTTGCGTCGAGGCTTGGCAACGTCGTTATGTCCTACCTGATATATGCGGGACAGATGGTTTATCCCCTCGGTCTCGCCGTGCCCTACCCCTACCCGCGGAATGGCTGGCCACTTTGGGAGGTGGCGGGGGGCGCGGCGCTACTGCTGACGTTTTCGCTCCTTGCGTATGCGTGGCGCCGCCAGCGCCCCTATCTCCTGATGGGATGGCTCTGGTTTCTCGGGATGCTCGTGCCGGTCATCGGCGTCGTCCAAGTGGGGAACCAAAGCCGGGCGGACCGTTATACCTATCTGCCCGAGATCGGCCTTTTTCTCCTGGCCACCTGGCTTGTGGCGGATATTTCCGTGGCGTGGCCGCGCAGGCGATGGGTGCTTGGCGGAGGCGCGGCCCTCGTCCTGGCCGCGCTCGCTCTCGCCGCCCGGCGCCAGGCTTCGGTACTGGCGCGACAATGAGACCCTGTGGAACCATGCGCTGGCCTGCACCACCCTCAACGGCACGGCGCACGGGAATCTCGGCACCGATCTCCTCGACCGCGGCATGCCGGAGGAAGGGATCGTCCAATACGAGATCGCTTTGCAGATCGACCCGGACAGCGCCGACGCAAACAACAATATCGGCAATGCCCTCCTGCAACTGCACCGCGTGGACGAAGCGGTCGCCCATTACAAGAGGGCGCTCGAGCTTCAGCCAGGCGACGCCGACGCCTATAACGACCTCGGGAACGCCCTTCTTATCGCGAGCCGCCCCAACGAGGCTCTCCCCGAGTACCGGCGTGCTCTCCAGCTCCGTCCCGATTTCCCCGCGGCCCATGCCAACCTCGGCCGGGCCCTCTTGAAGACGGGGCAAACGGCGGAGGCGATCGCCCAATATGAGACGGCCCTGAAGCTGCAGCCGGGGAATCCGGGCTTTCTGAATGCCCTGGCGTGGGTGCTCGCGACCTGCCCCGACCCCGGTTATCGGGATGGCGGAAGGGCTACGGCATTGGCGCAACAGGCGTACCGGCAGGCGGGCGATTCGCCCGCGATCCTGCGGACGCTTGCCGCGGCGCACGCGCAGGCGGGGCATTTCCCGGAAGCCGTGGAAGCGGCGCGGCGGGCCTCGGAGCAGATCGACCCGAAGGATGCCGCGCTGGCCGGCGCGCTCCGGAACGAGGCCGCTCTTTATAAGGCCGGGCAGCCCTACCAGGCCGCGCCGGGCGAATAAACCCTGGCCGGCGAAGACGCCGCGTTACGTTTTCTTGAGGCCGACCACCGAAAGCGGCGGCAGTCGCAGGCAGAGCGAATGGGATTTCCCCTGCCACGGCACCGGCTCCGCCCAAACCGCTCCGTAATTCCCGATATTCCCTCCGCCGTAGGTCTCGGCGTCCGTGTTCAATATCTCCTCGTACCGGCCTTCGCCCCAGACGCCGACCCGGTAGCTCTCCCGGATGACCGGCGTGGCGTTGACGGCGAAGACGAGCGGCGGGCCCTGACGGGATTTGCGCATGAAAGCGAGGACGCTGTTATCGGCATCGTGGAAATCGATCCACTCGAAGCCTTCATAGGTGTCGTCCAGCTCGTAGAGCGCGGGTTCGGCCTTATACATGTAGTTGAGGTGCTGGACGAGCCGCTGCAGGCCGTCGTGCTCGTGGTGTTGCAGGAGGTGCCAGTCGAGGCTCTTGTTGAATTTCCACTCCGACCACTGGCCGAATTCGCTCCCCTGGAAGAGCAGTTTCTTGCCCGGGTGCGCATACATCCAGCCGTAGAACATGCGCAAGTTTGCGAATTTCTGCCAGACATCGCCTGGCATCTTGTCGATGAGCGACTTTTTGCCGTGCACCACTTCATCGTGGCTGAGCACCAGCATGAAATGCTCCTGGAAGGCATACATGAGCGAGAACGTGGCCTCGTTCTGGTGAAAGCGGCGGTGCACGGGGTCGAGGCTCATATAAACCAGCGAGTCGTGCATCCAACCCATATTCCACTTGAAGCCGAACCCGAGGCCGCCGAGATAGGTGGGCCGCGACACGCCCGGCCAGGACGTGGACTCCTCGGCGATGGTCATGATGCCCGGGAAGCGTTCGTAGCAGACCTCGTTAAAGCGTTTGAGGAAGTGGATCGCGTCCAGGTTCTCGCGGCCGCCGAAGACGTTGGGGATCCACTCGCCCTCCTTGCGCGAATAGTCGAGGTAGAGCATGGAGGCGACGGCATCCACGCGCAGGCCGTCGATATGGTATTCGTCAAACCAGAAAAGGGCGTTGGCTATGAGGAAGTTACGCACTTCGTTGCGGCCGTAGTTGAAGATGAGGGTGCCCCAGTCCGCGTGTTCGCCCTGACGCGGGTCCGCGTGCTCGTAGAGGTCGGTGCCGTCGAATTCCGCGAGGCCGAAGGCGTCTTTCGGGAAATGGCCGGGCACCCAGTCCACGATGACCCCGAGGCCCCGCTGGTGGCAGCGATCCACAAAATGCCGGAACTCGTCCGGATTCCCAAACCGGCTGGTGGGGGCGTAATACCCGGTGACCTGGTAGCCCCAGGAACCGTCGAAGGGATGCTCGGCCACGGGCATGAGCTCGACGTGGGTGTAGCCCATCTTGAGGACGTAATCGACCAGCCGATCCGCCAGCTCGATGTAGCTGAGATACCGGTTCTCCTCCTCGACGATGCGCGCCCAGGAGCCGAGGTGGACTTCGTAGATGCTGATCGGGCTCTGGTGCCACGCGACGCTGCTCCGCTTCCCCATCCACTCTTCGTCGCTCCATTTATACCGGGTGAGATCCCAAACGAGCGAGGCGGTCTTCAGCCCGTGCTGGCCGAAGAACGCGAAGGGGTCGCTCTTCATCAACAGCGCGCCAGACGCGGTCTTGACCTCGAATTTATAGTGCGTCAGTTCCACGATCCCCGGCAGGAAGATTTCCCACACGCCGCTCCCGAGGAGCTTCCGCATCGGGTTCGTCCTGCCGTCCCACTGGTTGAAATCGCCGACCACGCTCACCCGCTGCGCGTTCGGCGCCCAGACGCAGAAGATCGCGCCGCGAATGCCGTCCACCGTGGCGAGGTGCGCCCCCATCTTCTCATACAGCTTGAAGTGGTTCCCCTCCGCGAAGAGGTGCAAGTCCACCGCGCCCAGTATCTGCCAAAAGGAATAGGGGTCGGCCGTCGTCCATTCCGCGCCGCCGAAGCCGGTGAGTTTCAACTGGTATTTGAAACGCTCCATCCCCGGGGGGAGGAGTGCCTCGAAAAAGCCGTCCGGGTGAATGCGGCGGGCCGGATAGGTGCGGTTCGGGTCAGTCTCGTCCACGACCGTTACCTCGCGCGCGTCCGGTCGGAAGACGCGGACGACCAGTCGCTCCCCCGCCTGCTGCATCCCGAGCACCGCGAACGGGTCGCCATGGCGGCCTTCCAGGACGGCGTGGAGCGCGCCGTCGTCGATGGTCGGTTTTTCAGAGGAAAGCGTGTTCATAATGGGAGGGGCGGATCGGGGGGCCCCCTTTTTTTAACGTGGAGGCGCCCGTCCATCAACAATGTTCGTCCTGCGCGGCTTCGGTGAGTGCCGGACCCGCTCCAGATAATAGTATTATTCGGTGAAGCGATCCCGTCTGTTCATCCAGACGCCCAAAAGCGCCAGGTCCGCGGGAGTAATCCCGCTGATGCGGCCCGCCTGCCCAAGGGTTGAGGGACGGATTTCACTGAATTTCTGCCTGGCTTCGGCTCGCAGGCCGGTAACTGCCGAGTAATCGAGCGCGGCTGGCAGCAGGCGCCCCTCTCCGAGGCGGGATTTCTCCACCGCATCGGTTTGCCTGCGGATATAGCCCGCATATTTGAGGTCGATCTCGAATAGATCCCACACCGCATCGGGGAACTCGCGCCGCACGGCTTGATCCAGGCTCCGATAGGTGTTCTCGGGGCGACGCAGCCATCGCTCGAGCGGAACGCCGGCGACCCTCACCGTGTGCGCGACGGTTTCAAGCCGTGCCAGCGCCACGCATTTCGCCCCGGTCTTTTCCGCGCGGTCGGCATCGACGAGCCCCAGGCGGCGCCCGAGGCCGGTGAGGCGGATATCGGCATTATCCTGCCGCAGAAGGAGCCGGTATTCGGCGCGGCTGGTAAACATGCGGTATGGCTCGCCGACGCCCTTGGTCACGAGGTCGTCGATGAGAACGCCGATGTATGCCTCGGAGCGCGCCAGGACGAGCGGCCCTTCCTGGCGGATTTTCAACGCCGCGTTCGCCCCGGCGACGAGCCCCTGGGCTGCGGCTTCCTCGTAGCCGGATGTCCCATTAATCTGGCCGGCGAAATAGAGGTTTTCAATGCGCTTCGTCTCCAGGGTCGGAAAGAGCTGCGTCGGAGGGCAGTAGTCATATTCCACCGCGTATCCGGGCCGGAGGATTTCGGCATTCTCGAGTCCAGGGATCGACCGGATGAACTCGTATTGGACTTCATAAGGGAGGCTCGTGGAGACGCCATTCACGTAGAATTCCTCGGTGTGGCGCCCTTCGGGTTCGAGAAAAATTTGGTGGCTCTCCTTCTCGGGGAATTTCACGACCTTGTCTTCGATGGACGGACAATAACGCGGGCCCACTCCTTCGATCCGCCCACTGTATAAGGGCGATTTATCCAGATTTTCTCGTATGACCGTGTGGGTACGGGCGTTGGTATGGGTGATCCAGCAGGGAATTTGTTCTACGTGGAACATGCCGCCTCGCAGGTGATTCAGCGTAAAGATGTCGTCTTTCCTTTCTCCAAGCCTTTCGGGCATGAAGCTGAACGGCGGTGGAGGGTCATCGCCATCCTGAATCTGGCACTCAGCGAACGCGATCGACCGGCCGCTGAGCCGGCAGGGCGTTCCCGTCTTGAAGCGACCGATCTCGAAGCCGAGCTCCAGGAGGCTGTCGCTCAAGCTCGATGGCGCGTCGCCCATTCGCCCGCCCGGCCGGCTCTTGAGGCCGACGTGCAGCAGTCCGCGCATGAAGGTCCCCGTCGTGATGATGATCGCCCTTCCGCGGAACCGGAGGCCAAAATCCGTCTCCACCATGTCCGCCCGTCCATTCTGCACGATGATGCGGACAGCGTTTCCCTGTTTGAGGTCGAGGCCCGGCTGGCGTTCGCACTCGGCCTTCGCCCGGAACTGGTAGGCTTTCTTGTCGCATTGAGCCCGCGGTGCGCGGACACTGGCCCCTTTGTTCGAGTTGAGCATGCGGCATTGGATCGCCGTGGCATCGGTGTTGAGGCCCATGAATCCTCCCAGCGCATCGATCTCGCGCACGATATGACCCTTCGCCAGGCCGCCGACCGCGGGATTGCAGGACATCTGCCCGATGGTATCCGCGTTTTGGGTGAGCATCAGCGTCTGACACCCCAGCCGGGAAGCGGCCATCGCGGCCTCGATGCCGGCGTGTCCCGCGCCGACGACGATCACGTCATAAATTTTCGGGTAAAGAAACATGGATTGTTCCACGTGGAACGACTCGACTTTCCATGATTAACAAAAGCGCAGGGTAAATGCAATTCGACGCCTCTTCCCCATTGCATTTTCCGGGGAACCCTTCAAAATTGCTGACCCGTGGTTTTTACCCAACGCACCTACCCTGGCAAGCTCATCGCCGTCGAAGGCCTCGACGGGTCGGGGAAGTCCACGCAGCTCTACTTGGTGAAACGCTGGCTCGAGCTCCAGGGGTCGCGCGTCTATTTTACAGAGTGGAATTCGTCGGTCCTCGTCAAAAAGGCGACTTCGAAGGGCAAAAAACGGCAGCTCCTCACGCCGACGAGCTTCTGCCTCATCCACGCAACGGATTTCGCCGACCGCTACGAGCGGCAGATCCTCCCCTTGCTGCGGGCCGGCTTCATCGTGCTGGCCGACCGTTACGTTTATACGGCCCTCGCCAGGGACGCCGTGCGCGGCCTGGATCGGGACTGGATCGCGAAGCTTTACAGCTTCGCCGTCCCGCCCGACATCACCTTTTACTTCGAGGTGCCCCTCGAAACCTCGCTGTCGCGTATTCTGGACGGGAGGCCCTCGCTCAAATACCACGAGGCGGGCCTCGATATGGGGTGGTCGGCCGATCCGTATGAGAGTTTTCGCATTTTCCAGGGTAAAATCCTCAAGGAATATGCCCAGATGCGCTCGAAATTCTCCTTCACCACCATCGACGCAACCCGCGAGATCCATATCCAGCAGGCCGAAGTGCGCAAGCTGATCGGCCAGAAAATCGACCTCGCGGCGTTTCGCCGCCAATCCCCGCCATGAAAGAGAAGCTATTTTTCGGCCGTCAGCCTCCGGAGATCCGGGACGCGCGCCTCCCGGGCAAGCTCTTCGTCGTCGAAGGCGCGGACGGGTCGGGCAGGTCCACCCAGATCGCCATGCTGAGCCAGTGGCTCGAGGCGAACGGGTTCGCAGTCCGGTTCATGGGTTTGAGGCGGTCAAATCTCGTCGCGGAAGACCTCGAGACTGCCAAACAGGGAAATGTCCTCACCCGGACGACGCTCAGCCTCTTCTACGCGACGGATTTTTTCGATCAGCTCGTCAACGCCATGATCCCCGCGCTTCGGGCGGGGCTTATCGTGCTGGCCGACAGGTATATCTATACGCTCATGGCGCGCGATCTCGTCCGGGGCGCCGACCAGGACTGGGTGCGCAATCTCTACAGCCCGGCGCTCCTCCCGGACGCCGTATTCTATTTCCGGGTGAGCGCGCGACAACTGGTCGAACGCAATTTCCAAAAGAACGCCACCCTCGATTATTGGGAGTCTGGAATGGACCTGGGCTTGTCGCGGGATATGTTTGACAGCTTCGTGAAATATCAGCGGATGCTCCAGATCGAGTTCCACCGGATGCAGCAGGAATTTGGTTTCCGTTTGCTGAATGGAAATCGCCCGATCGCGAAGGTCCAGCAGGATCTTCGCAAGGAGATCGCGACGCTCTTGGGGATCGGCGCTCCTACGGAAGTCTCTCGGGACGAGGCAAAAGCAGCCGCTGCGGCACCCACGGCGCCTGCGCAAAACGCCACGAGCTAGACCGAACCGGGTCAGTGTGCGCGGAGCGGCCAAACCGCTGCTCTTCACAAACCTGCAGACGAGCCCGCTCAGGCGTGAAACTTCACCGGCGCGCCGGCAGCCTGTGCCGCATGTTGGGCGTCGGTGCAAGGGGCATTGGTGGGAACCCCTGCCGGGCTGGTGTCGTGGCTGACGATGCCTTCGCCAATGAGGTAATTCTCGACTTCATCGCCGCTGACGTTGGCCAGCATGACGCCGTTAATCTCGACGCAAGGGGAGAGAGGCTGTCCGCTTTTCTGCTCCATTTCCCAGCGAAAAGCCGGATTCTCGATAATATCTTTTTCGGCGTACGGCAGCGAGTATTTTGCAAGAACGGCGCGCACCCCACCGCTCCATCCACAGTATGTCTTCAAGTAGGCTGTGATCTGAGGAGTATCCATAATAGGCCTGAACGTAGCAGAAGGTCTGCCGTTTTCAACGAATTTCGGGAGGTCACTCCTGGAAGGAGGCGCGCAGGGGGATGTCGCGGGACGACCAACCCAGCTCCGCGGTGTACGTCCCCGGGGTGACCGTCCACCTTTTGGTCGCCGGATTCCACCACGCCAGGTCGGACGTTTTTACGGTCACGGTTACCCTCTTCGTCTCCCCTGGCTTCAAGGACACGCGGGCAAAGCCCTTGAGTTCGTGAACGGGCCGCGGGGAGGGAGCGGGCGGGGGTGCGATGTAGAGTTGCACCACCTGGTCGCCGGCCGCGCCGCCCGTGTTCTGGACGGAGCAGCTCGCGGCGAAGCCCCCTTCGACGGGGCGGATGCGGAGATCAGCGCACGAGAAGGTGGTATAGCTCATGCCGAAGCCGAACGGGAAGAGCGGCTCCGCCTTTTTGGAATCGAACCAGCGGTAGCCGGAGAAGACGCCTTCGGCATAGATGTTCTTGCGGCCGTTCTGTTCGGTGGGGTAGTCGCCGTATGCAGAGGAATCCTCCCATTTTTTCTCCCAAGTGAACGGGAGCCGGCCTGAGGGGTTCGCCTTGCCGAAGAGGATCTCGGCGACAGCCTCTCCACCGGCCTGGCCCGGGTAGAACGCATCGAGCAGCGCCGGGACGGATTCGATCCAGCCCGCGGTTGCGATGCCGCCCCCGGCGTTCAGGATGACGACGGTATGCGGGTTCAGCTTTATGACGGCCTCGATTATCTTTTCCTGGCCGGGAGGCAATTCGTAGGTGCGGTCGTGGCCTTCCCCTTCCGTGTCGGGGCGGATGCCGGTCGTCTGCCAGTAGTCGCGCACATTGTCGTTGAAGCCCACGCAGACGACGGCGAGGTCGGCGTTTTTCACCTGCCGTATGAAGTCGGGCGCGACCGGGGGGTTGTCGCCTGCCCCGTAGGCAGAGTAAGCATAGGCTTGTCGGGGGCCGCGCAGGGTGGTGGTGAAATCCGTGGTATCCGGCAGGGTTGACCAGGGGATGCGCACAACCGCGACGCCCGGCCCGGCCACGTCTTTCAGGCCCTGGAGCACGCTCACGCCGTGGAGGTAATCGCCGTGGGCGCTGCCGCCTCCCACCGCGACGGCGGGGTCGGCATTGCGCCCCAGGACGACGATCTTCCTGATCTTCGACCGGTCGAGGGGCAACAGGCCGCCGGCGTTTTTGAGCAGCACGATGCCTTCGCGCGCGCCGGCGAGGGCCGTGGCGGCGCTGGCCGGGTCATCCTGGGGGATGGAAGCGTCCAGTTGCGGGCGATCCAGGAAGCCGAGCGAGATCATCATGCGGAGGATGCGGCGCACCTTGTCATCCAGCGTTGCCTGCGTCACCTGGCCGCTGGCGAGGAGCGGCAGCAGGCGCGCCGGGGTCAGCCAATGCGGGCGGCCCGGCATTTCGAGGTCGAGGCCGCCGTTGGCCGCGCCCAGCGCGTCGTGGGTCGCCCCCCAGTCGGACATCACCACGCCACGGAACCCCCACTCGCCCTTCAGCACCGTGTTGTTGAGCCAGGCATTGGCCGTGGCATACACGCCGTTGATGGGATTATACGAATCCATGACGCACCACGGGCCGCCTTCTCTCAATGCGATCTCGAACGGCTTCAGGGAGAGCTCGCGCAGCGTCCGCTCGTCCGCCTCGGAGTTGATGTGGTTCCGGTCGTACTCCTGGTCGTTCGCGGCGAAGTGTTTCATGGTCGCGGCGACCCCCTGGCTCTGCAGACCCCGTATGTAGGCGGCCGCCATGTAACCCGTGAGCAGCGGGTCCTCGCCGAAATACTCGAAGTTCCGCCCGCAGAACGGGGCGCGATACAGGTCTATTCCCGGCCCGAGTTGGATGTTCACCCCGCGCGCGCGCCCGTCGCGTCCCAGCGAGGCGCCCACGCGCTCCGCGAGGCCGGTGTCCCACGAAGCGGCCAGCGCCATCCCCGCGGCATAAACCGTATCCTTACCTTCGCGCACGCCCGCGGGGCCGTCGCTCATTTTCAGGGACGGGATGCCGAGCCGATCCACCGCCGCGGTGCGCATGTAAGAGACGCCGCCGATCAGCCGGAGCTTCTCGTCCTGCGTGAGCCGGCCAAGCAGATCCTCGACGCGCTTCTCGGCGGGCGCGTGCGGATCCTTATATAGGTCCTGTGCAGTCGCGGAGCCGCACATCGCCATCCAAAGAAGAGCCGCGAGAGAGCCGAAGCGATACGCGCGCGTAGCGTGGCGAATCATGCGCGCTCGCAAGTCTCCCCTCTCTACGCGGCGCAGGCCGGAAAGAGTGCCGTTACTTCTTGGAATCGCCGGGGCGGTATTCTTCCTGGGCGGCCTGGAAGGCTTGCTCGAGGCCGACCATGTCTTCGCCGGGGCGGAGGCTGTCGAAGGCTTCGCTTTCGCTTGCGTGAGCTCTTCTTCGGAGTAGTTGGCGGCCTTGATGGAGAGGCCGATGCGGCGTTCCGCTCTTGTCCACCTTGATGACGCGCGCTTCGACTTCCTGGCCGACCTTGAGGATGTCCTTGACCTTGTCAACGTGCTCTTCGCTGAGCTGGGAGATGTGGACGAGGCCGTCGATGTCGTCCTGCAACTGGACGAACGCGCCGAAGCTCGCGAGCTTGGTGACTTTGCCGGTGACGAGATCGCCGATCTTGTAACGGCGGTCGATTTCCTTCCAGGGATCGCCCTCCAGCTGCTTCACGCCGAGGCTGATGCGCTGGTTCGCCTTGTCGATGTCGATGACGACGGCTTCGACGTCCTCGCCCTTCTTCAGCACTTCGCTGGGGTGGTTGATCTTGCGCGTCCAGCTCAGGTCGGAGACGTGGATCATGCCGTCGATCCCTTCCTCGAGCTCGACGAACGCGCCGTAGGCGGTCATGTTCCGCACCTTGCCGGAGACGGTCTTGCCGATCATGTAGTTGTGCTCCATCTCGTCCCAAGGATTGGGCTCGAGCTGGCGGACACCGAGTGAAATCTTCTGCTCCTCCTTGTTGACGCCGAGCACGACCGCCTCGACTTCCTGGCCGACTGCGAGGACATCCGACGGGCGCGTGATGCGCTTCGTCCAGGAAAGCTCGGAGACGTGGATGAGGCCTTCGACGCCGTCCTCGATCTCGACGAACGCGCCGTAGGGGACGAGATTCGTGACCTTGCCCTTGACGTTTGTGCCGATCGGGGAAGCGCTCCTCGATCTTGTCCCAAGGGTTGTTCTGGGTCTGCTTGAGGCCGAGGGAGACGCGCTCCTTTTCCTTGTTGATGTCGAGGACGACGACGTCGATCTCCTGGCCGACCTTGAGCAGCTCGCTCGGGTGGCCGAGGCGGCCCCAGGTCATGTCGGTGATGTGGAGAAGGCCGTCGATGCCGTTCAGGTCGATGAATGCGCCGAAATCGGTCAGGTTCTTGACGGTGCCCTTCACCATGTCGCCGATCTTCACCTTTTCGAGGAAGCGCTGGCGGCTTCTCGGAGCGTTCCTGCTCGATGAGTTCGCGGCGGCACAGGACGACGTTCTTGCGGTCGTCGTTGATCTTGACGATCTTGAAGTCGTAGGTGTTGCCGACGAATTGCTGGAGATCCTTCGGGGGAACGACATCGATCTGCGAGCCGGGCAGGAATGCCTCGACGCCGATGTTGACGGTGAGGCCGCCTTTGACGACCGCGCGTGACCTTGCCCTTGATGAGGCCGTCGCCCTGGAAAACTTTGACGATCTTTTCCCAGTTCTGCTTGTGGGCGGCTTTTTCCTTGGAGAGGACGACCATGCCCTCGTCGTTTTCGAGGCGCTCCAGGAGCACTTCGACTTCGTCGCCGACCTGGAGTTCGTCGATGTCCTCGAACTCGGAAGAGGGGATGACGCCCTCGGATTTGTAGCCGATATCGACCAGCACTTCGCGCGGCCGGATTTCCAGGATGTGGCCTTTTACGATACTGCCCTCTTTGAAATCGCGAAGCGACTTCGCGATCAACTCTTGCATTTCAATCATAAAACTCTTAGCCAGCGCTCACCACGGGTTGCCATATTATTCCCCGCCTTCCACCGGGTGAGCCGTGGCCGGCGAACCTGTTGCGGGGAAAGGGGGAGTGTGAATCTAGCAGATGGTTCCTTGGAAGCAAGCGCTGTATTCGCGGAAGTCCGGTCGCTAACAGGCGGTCCGGCTCGTGTCTTGCAGCGGGGCCCGCGCGGCGGTTATCCTGCCGGGGATGCACGCTTCCTCCCGTTTTGTTTGGCTACTGATCTGGTGCGGACTTTTCGCCGAATGCCGGGCGCATGCCGCCGGTCCCGTCATTGCGGGAGAAACCCTGTCAAAGGAGCAGATCATCGCGCAAGGCGAGGCGATGGCGGATGCGCAACTCGCCCAGCTCGCGGGCAAACCGGGTAAGATCGACTGGGTAAGCGCGGTGATGTGGGCGGGCTACGCGGATTTTTCGCACGCCTCCTCGAAGCCGGCCTATGCGGACGCGATCGACCAACTGGGCGAGAGCGTCCATTGGACGCCGCAGCTCCGGCCGAAGTTCCAGAACAATGCGGATGACCTCTGCATCGGCCAGACGTTTCTCGATGCCTATGTGAGAAAGGGCGATCCGGCCCGGCTCGCGCCGATCCGGCAGCGTTTGGACGTTGTCAGCGACTTCATCGAGAAGACCGAGGCTCCGGAGGTCCCCGCCGCCAAGGCGTGGGACTTGACCTGGTGGTGGTGCGACGCCCTGTTCATGGCGCCCGCCACCCACGCGCGGCTGTCGGCCATCACGAAGGATCGCAAATACCTGGATGCGATGGATAAGGAATGGTGGAAGACCGCGGCGCTCTTTTACGACAAGGAGGAGCATCTTTTTTTCCGGGATGAAAGCTACGTGGACAAGCGGACGAAGAACGGGAAGAAGGTTTTCTGGACGCGGGCGAACGGGTGGGTCTTTGCGGGCCTGGCGCGGACGCTGCGTTTCATCCCGGCGGATTATCCGGACCGGGCGCGCTATGTCGCGGTCTTCCAGGAGATGGCCGCGAAGCTTGCTTCGTTGCAGGGGGCCGACGGCGCCTGGCGGGCGAGCCTTCTGGACGCGGCGGAGTTCCCGCAGCCCGAAGCGAGCGGGACCGCGCTGGACTGCTTTGCCTATGCGTGGGGAATCAACAACGGGCTGCTGGACCGTGCGACCTACCTGCCCGTCGCGGAGAGAGCTTGGGCGGCGCTGCTCGCGGCGCGGAAGCCGGACGGGCTCCTGGGATATGTGCAGCGGGTGGCGGCCTCGCCCGGAGGGGTGCGCGCGGAGGATACGCAGCTCTATGCAACGGGCGCCTTTCTCATGGCCGCATCGGAGCTGGCGCGTTTGGCGCCGATCAGCCTGCCGGCTGCGCCTCAGCTCGGGACCCAGCCCGCCCCGTCTCCCAAATAGAGCGGATTTTTGTGGACTTCCGCAAGCAGGCCGCCGCTAAAGTGCGCCGCGATACAGCTATTGACCGCCCATCCCAAGGGACAAGGAATACTCCCAACCCCAACCCGCACAACCCTACTTCATCAACAGCACGGAACGGCTGCGCTTGATCTCGCGCGTGATGCGGCGATGCAGATGCGCGGGCATGCCCGTGACGCGGCGGGGAAGGATCTTGCCGCTCTCGGTGACGAATTTACGCAGGAGATCGGGGTTCTTGTAGTCGATGGCTTCGAGCGAGATGTCGATCCGGCGCCGCGGCATGATGCGGTTGGCACGGCGGAAGGCGGAACGGCGTTTGGCGGTTTTGGGTTCCATGGCGTGGATGGCTTGCGGCGGCTATTTCGTTTCGCGGTGCAGGGTGTGACGCCGCAGATTGGGATTATACTTCTTCTTTTCGAGCCGGTTCGGGGTGTTCGGGCTCTTCTTGTTGCGCGTGGTGATGTAGCGCGACACGGGTTTCCCCTCGGCCTTCGCTTCCGTGCACTCGAGTGTTACGTGGTCTCTTGCCATGGTTCCTTATTCCTTTGCGTCGGTCGGGGTCTCTTCCTCTTCGCCCTCGGAGGATTCTTCGTCGGTCAGCCCGAACAGGGAGGTGACCGGCTGCCGCATGCGGGTGAGCTTGCGCTGTTTCTCCACCTGCGACTGGCACTCGACGGTGAGCCGGGCAAACGGGATGGCCTCGAGCCGCGCGTGCGGGATCGGTTTGCCGGACATCTCGCAGATGCCATAGGTGCCGGCGCTGACGCGTTTGATGGCTTCGTCGATCTCGTAAAGGGCGTCCTGCTCCTGCGAGAGGAGGCTCAAGGCGAAATCGCGGTCATACGCGTCGCTCCCGGCATCGGCCTGGTGCATGCCGAAGGCGGATGCTTCGCTTCCCTCGGCCCGGGAGCGGAGGTTATCCTTGGCGACGCCCATCATGGAGTCGAGCATGCCGTCGCGCAGCTGCAGGAGACGCTCCTGCTGCTTTTTCAGAAAGGGGGTGAGGTTCAACTCGACCTGTTTGCGGCTGGTGGCGAGGATGGAGTCGCTCTCGCTCATCACCTTTTTCGCGCCGCGCTCGTCGCCATTCACCTTGGCTGGCTTTGGCGGGGGGGCGCTCTTCGCCCGCGCAATCGGCGCTTTGGCTTTTTTCGGCTTGGTCATAAATTTTGGGGGAGCAGGCAGAGGTCGTTCCGACCGAAATTGAAAGGGCGCATACTTAACTTCGTTTGCCGGTACGCGCAAGGGAAAAGCCAACTTTTTTTGTTAAACGACCCGTTCGCGCCGTTTTGAATCAATGGGGGCCGCCGCCTCACTTCAGCGCCGTGGCTGGCCCAGGCTCGCGCACGCCTTTCGCCCCCGGCTCGCGGGCCGCCTGCTCCCCCCGCGCTTCCACTTCCGCCAGGCCGCGGGCGGACAGTCCTTCGTCCTCCTCCGTTTCAGCCAGGGCGTCGGCCTTGGCCGCGGCGGCGGCTTCATCGGGGTTCACGAAGAGGCCCCGGCGCAGCTCGATGTGGCCGTCGAAATCCTCGAGCAGCACCGAACAGCTCTCCACCCAGTCGCCGCAGTTGTAATATTCCACCCCTTCGATGTTGCGGATGACCGGGGTATGGATGTGGCCGCAGACCACTCCATCCACCTTATACTCGCGGGAATAACGGACGATGCCCTGCTCGAACTCGCCGATGAAGGAGACGGCGTTCTTGACGTTCATCTTCACGCAGGCGCTGAGCGACCAGAAGTGCAGTCCCAGCAGGCGCCGCACGAAATTCAGGGGCCGGTTCAGGCGCAGGAGAAACTCGTAGCCCACGTCGCCTATGAACGCGAGCCAGCGGATGTTTTGCACTACGGTATCGAGCTCGTGCCCGTGCAGGACGAGGAGCCGCCGCCCGTCCGCCGTGACGTGGATGGCCTCCCTTTGCATGGTGATGCCGCCGTAGTTGCCGAAGAATGAAGCGACGAATTCGTTGTGGTTCCCCGGTATATAGATGACCTTGGTTCCCTTGCGGCCTTTGCGGAGGATTTTCTGGATGACGTTGCTATGGCTTTGCGGCCAGTAGATGCCGCGCCGCAGTTTCCAGATGTCAATGAGATCGCCGACAAGGTAGAGAGTCTCGAAATCGTAAAGCCGCAGGAAGGAGAGGATCGCCTCCGCGTTGCACCCCTTGGAGCCGAGATGCAGATCGGAGATCCAAGCCGTCCGGTGTCGATATGGGGTGGCTATAGTCGGATCAGACACCTGCATATGGGGCTCGTCAATCACCGGACGCGGATTTTACAGGATTGTAACATGGGAAATGAGACGTCCCATTAGTGTAAAGCAGGTTGGCTGCCATCAATTTAGTGTAAAGCGAAACGCCATTTTGCTTTACATTAGAGACCTTGTGTCATTCTGCTTTACACAGGCATGAAGCCATTCATTCCGCAGGCCCTCCCCCATTCGGGAAAGATTTTTGCACGGACGGAGTTGGTGAATCTTTGCGAGGGAACGCACGCGGTTTAGTCTCATCGTTCTGTTTCTGAAATGCAGGCCGCACGATCTTATAGTAAGGGCGGGTGGGCGGTGTATGCGTTTGCCGCCGTTTTCTTTGGCTGCTTTCTCGTTTGGCCCGTTTGGCAGACGGTGCGCGGGGCCTTCGTAGATTCGGGGGGCGGTTTCACGGGGGACTATTTCCTCGAAGTATTCCGGAGCCGGTTTTATCTGGAGGGCCTCTGGAACGCGTTCCTGCTGGCAGTGGCGAGCTCCGTGTTCAGCCTTGCCCTCGCGTTGCCGCTCGCGCTCATCGCGGACCGGTTCGAATTTCCCGGCAAGCGGGTCTTCGGGGTGTTCATCCTCGCGCCGATGATCCTACCGCCCTTCGTCGGGGCGATCGGCATGAAGATGATTCTCGGGCGCATGGGAGCGTTGAATGCGCTGCTCTCGGACGTAGGAATCGTCCCTTTGCGGGATGGGATCGACTGGCTCGGGCACGGCAGGTTCTGGGGCTGCGCCTCGATGAACGCCCTGCACCTTTATCCGATCCTCTACCTGAACCTCGTCTCGGCGCTCGCGAATATCGACCCCGCCATGGGGGAAGCGGCCGAGAACCTCGGCTGCACCGGCGTGCGCAAGTTCATGAAGATCACGCTACCGCTCGTGATGCCCGGGCTCTTCGCTGGCGGCACGATCGTCTTCATCTGGGCGTTTACCGAACTCGGTGTGCCCCTGTTGTTCGATTATAACCGGGTGACGCCCGTGCAGATCTTCTACGGGATCAAAGAGATCGCCGGGAACCCGTTTCCGTACGCGCTGGTGGTCGTCACCCTCGCAGGCACGGCGTTGCTTTACCTGGCGAGCAAGCTCGCTTTCGGCCGGGGCGGGTTGTCGATGATGCCCAAGGCCTCCGTGTTCGCGGGCGCGCGCCGGCCCGCGCCGTGGGCGGGCATCCTCTGCGCCGCCTTTTTCGCGGCGGTCACCTTCGTGGCGCTGCTGCCGCATATCGGCGTGGCGCTCCTCTCGTTCTCCGGGGACTGGTATGGGACAGTCCTGCCGCAGGGCTGGACGCTCGGGCATTACAAAGGAGCGCTCGGGCACAACCTCACCGTGCCTTCGATCATCAACAGCTTGAAATACGCGAGCCTCTCCACAGCGGTCGATCTCGTCCTCGGCGTGGCGATCGCCTACGTGGTCGTGCGCACCGAACTTCCCGGACGGCATTTGCTCGACGGCGCTGCTATGCTTCCACTGGCCGTACCGGGGCTCGTCCTTGCGTTCGGTTACATCTCCATGAGCCAGGAAGGGCGATTTTTCTCGTTCCTGAATCCCACGCGCGACCCCGTGTTCCTTCTGGTTATCGCCTACTCCGTCCGGCGGTTGCCGTATGTGGTGCGGGCCGCAGCGGCCGGCCTGGCGCAGACGAGCGTCACGCTCGAGGAAGCAGCCCGGAACCTCGGCGCCACGCCCTTGCGCGCTCTGCGGAAGATCACGCTGCCGCTCATCTCCGCGAATATCCTCGCAGGCGGCCTGCTCGCGTTCTCCTTCGCCATGCTCGAAGTCTCCGACTCGCTTATCCTCGCGCAGAAACAGCAGGATTTCCCGATAACGAAGGCCATCTACGAGTTGTTCAATCTACTGGGCGAAGGCCGCGCCGTCGCTTCGGCCCTGGGCGTGTGGGCCATGGTCTTCCTCGGCCTGACGCTGCTGGCCGCCTCGCGCCTGCTCGGGAAAAGGATGGGAGCGCTCTTCCGTGTTTGAAGGTGCGCTCCGACCAGCAGGATGAGCATTTCATCCTGACCGCGCTCGCTCCCGGCGAAGCCGCCGTGCATTTCGGTCTCGCTCCCAAACTCCCCAGTTTGGGAGCGTCCTTACTCCAGACACTCTCGGTTCCGCACGCACCCCTTCCCCTATCCGTTTCCGAAGGGCCAGCGTAGGCGACGCGCAGCCCCGCCGGAGTCGCCCGCCACCGACTACGGCACGCGCCCCGCCGGAATGGCAACGCGGTCGAACTCGGCGGCGAGTTTTTGCAGGGCCGCCGTCGCTTCGGGGCCGCGCACGCCGCGGCCGTGGCCGGTGACCATCAAGTCCGGCGCGAGAGCTGCGAGTGTCTGCACGGAAGAGCGTGCGGAAGTCCAGTCGGGGGTGAAGGTACGTCGGCGGCCCGTGCATCTCCAGCGCCTGCACGGCGATGGCGTATGCGGACTCTTGTTTTGTCGTGATGAAGGCGTCGCCGGCGATGACGGTGCGCGTAGATTCCTGCCAGAGTGAGACGTGGCCTGGGCTATGGCCCGGGGTATGCAGCCACCGCCAGCCGGGCATGCCCGGCAAAGTGCCGTCCTGCGCAACCATTTTCAACCGGCTGCCGACATTGAAAGGGCCGCGCGGAAAGAGCGGCGCGAGCAGCGGCATGATGCCTCCGCCCACGGTCAAATCCGGCGGCGCATACCTCTCCCGGCCGTCGAGGAACGGCGCTTCGAGCGGGTGAGCATAGATGGGCGCATCCCAGTCCTCGGCGAGCTTCTCCAAGTTCCCGATGTGGTCGAAATGCCCGTGCGTGAGGAGGATCGCGGCCGGCCGCGACGCTTTGCCGAAGCGCTTTTCCGCCGCGTTCTCGATGCGGCCGGCCATGCCCGGTATGCCTGTGTCGATGAGAACCCACTCCCGGTCGCCCGCGCCGGACGGGCCGAAGAGAACGACGTTCACCATCGCCACGCGGAGGTAAGCGAGATCGGGGGCCACTTCGTGCGTCCCATCCTGCGGCGTGGCCAGGTCGGCCAGGGCCGCGTCTGTAAGTGGAATCTGTCCGCTCATGAGAAAAACTTGGCCGCCTCCCGCCGGCCGCGGCGGGCGATCACGCCCAAGACGGACTCCGACGAGAGGCGGCATTTACTGGGGATTAATTCGAAGGAGACCCGCTCGGGGCGCGTCAGAGTTTGTCCTGAGCGACGCCTAAGGGTCTCATTCCCGTGCGACGAGCATCGCGGCGCCGAGGCAGCCGGCGCTGTCGCCCAGGGCCGGCTTAAGGATCCGGGTTTCGAAGGTGTTGTTGAAGAGGTGTTTGCGGATCTCGGCGCGGACCGCCTCGGTATAGAGGATGTCGATATTTCCCACGCCGCCGCCGATGACGATGGCGTCGGGGTCGAGGACGTTGATGATCCACGAGACGCCTTTGCCGAAGCATTCCACCAGCCGGCGGATGGTCGCCGCCGCATCCGGATCTTCGCTGGCCGCCGCCCGCCGCGCGATCTCCCGCAGGCCCAGCCGAGTGCCGGAGAGCGATGCGTAGTATCTCTCCAGCGCGGGGCCGGCGAGGACGGTCTCCACGCAGCCCCGCTTGCCGCAGTAGCAGGGTGCGCCGTTTTCTTCGAGGACGTTATGGCCCCATTCGCCGGCGATCCCGTGCAGGCCCGAAAGCGCTTCCCCGTTCACGACGATGCCGCCGCCCACGCCGGTGCCGAGGATGATGCCGAAGACCACGCGCAGCCCGCGAGCCGCGCCTAGCGTGCTCTCGGCGAGCGCGAAGCAGTTCGCGTCGTTGGCCATGGCGACCCGCACGCCGAGCGCGGCTGCAAGGTCCCGCTGGAGCGGATGGCCGATGAGGCAGGTGGTGTTCGAGTTCTTCAGCTTGCCCAGTTTGGGATCGAGCACGCCGGGCGTTGCGATCCCCAGCGCCGCGGGCCGGCCGCCGGCCCTTTCAGCCATCGATGCCACGAGTCCGGCGATGCGGCCCACGATGTGTTCGTAGCCGCGGTCCGCCTCGGTATCGATCCGGAGCCGCAGGAGCTGCCGGTGCGCGTCCGCCGGGTCGAGGATGACGCCTTCGATCTTCGTGCCGCCCAGGTCGATGCCCCAGAGAGTGGACGAGGGGTCATGCGAAGAAGGGCTCACTGGAAGTTTCCCAACTTTGCATGAAATTTTTCGGCATGGAAGCTGCTTTTATGTGTTATAGTCGTATTACCCCAGAAAACCCCATCACATGACCTTCCTTCTTGCTCTCGGCTCCGTTTGGCTCTCGCTGGTTGCATTTCTCGTCATTCAGTTCCACCGTGCGCCGCACGGTTACCAGGACGAAAAGGGCTTCCACTTCGCAAAGTCGCCCCTTCGCAGGAGGCACCCCGTTCGTGCGGCAGCGCACGTCGGCGGGTTCCGCCACGCGTCGATGCGGCTGGCTCATACGAGCTTCGTGCGGTAACGCACATTTCTGAAATCCGGCTGGGGCCTGAGGCTTCGGCTCTAGGTTTAGCTGCTCCGGCGCTCGCCGGGGCGCTCTCATCCTTGCGATTCTTCTCAGACACGAGAATCAATATTGAGAGTGGTCGAGGCATTTGTTCTCATCTCAAAGAACGGGCAGTTTTTTTTGCGAGCCCTTTTTGACTGCATGCCCATGACATCGCGGCTTGCCGATGTTACCTGTAGGGCATGGACTTTCAACTCTCGTCCACGTATGAGCCGAAGGGCGACCAGGGCCAGGCGATCGCGAAGCTGACGAAATCCGTCCAAGCCGGGAACCGGCATCAGACGCTGCTCGGCGTCACCGGGTCCGGCAAGACGTTCACCGTCGCCAATGTCATCCAGGCGGCGCAACGGCCCGCGCTGGTCATCTCGCATAACAAGACGCTGGCCGCGCAGTTGTATTCGGAGTTCAAGCAGTTCTTCCCGAACAATGCCGTCGAATATTTCGTCAGCTATTTCGACTACTACCAGCCCGAGGCCTACATCCCGCGCACGGATACCTACATCGAGAAGGACTCGTCCATCAACGAAGAAATCGAACGTCTGCGCCTCTCCGCCACCAGCTCCCTCCTTTCGCGGCGCGATGTCATCGTCGTCGCCAGCGTCTCATGCATCTATGGCCTCGGCTCGCCGGAGGATTACATGAACATGCTGCTCACGCTAAAAAAGGGGCAGCGCATCACCCGCGAAGCCGTGCTCGGCAAGCTCGTCGAGATGCTCTACGAGCGAAACGACATCGCGTTCCAGCGCGGCCGGTTCCGGGTGCGCGGCGACGTCGTCGAAGTCCACCCCGCCAACGTCGATGAAGAAGCCATCCGCGTGGAATTTTTCGGCGATGAGATCGACAACATCTCGCGCTTCGACCCGCTTACCGGCCACACGGCCGAGTCGCTCACCGTCGTCACCTTTTACCCTGCCAAACAATTCGTCACCCCTTCGGACAAGATGCGGCGCGCGCTCGTCACCATCCGCGAGGAGCTGGACGGCCGCATCGTTGACTTCGAGAAACAAGGCAAGTTGCTCGAAGCCCAGCGCCTGAAGATGCGCACCGAATACGACCTCGAAATGATGCAGGAGATGGGCTTCTGCAGCGGCATCGAGAACTACTCCAGGCACCTCAGCGGCCGCCCGCCCGGTTCCAGGCCGTTCACCCTGCTCGACTTTTTCCCGAAGGATTACCTCATGGTCGTGGACGAATCGCATGCGAGCATCCCGCAGATCGGCGGCATGTACGAGGGCGACAAATCGCGCAAGACCGTCCTCGTCGACTTCGGCTTCCGCCTTCCCAGCGCGCTCGACAATCGGCCCCTGAACTTCCCTGAATTCATGGGAATGGCGAACCAGCTCCTCTACGTCAGCGCTACGCCTGCCGAGTTCGAGATCCAGAACAGCGTCGCAGGCAACCGCAGCTACATCCCCCACGCGCGCGACCGCATCGGCGAGGAGGAGACCATCCCCAGCATCCTCCCGATGGTCTCGAGGACGGGCGAATCCCTGGAAAAGTTCGATGTCCACACGCCCGGCGTCCGCCTCATCGTCGAGCAGATCATCCGCCCCACCGGCCTGCTGGATCCGCGCATCACCGTCCGCCCCCTCAAACAGCAGATCGACGAAACCATCGAGCTCTGCCGCAAGCGGATCGAGAACAACGAGCGCGTCCTGATAACCACCCTCACCAAACGCACCGCCGAAGACCTCTCCGATTACCTGCGCGACGTCGGGCTCAAAGTGCGTTACCTCCATAGCGACATCGACACCATTGAGCGCGTCGAAATCCTGCGGGCCTTGCGCGCCGCCGAGTTCGACATCCTCGTCGGCATCAACCTGCTGCGCGAAGGGCTCGACTTGCCCGAGGTCAGCCTCGTCTGCATCCTCGACGCCGACAAGGAAGGCTACCTCCGCAGCCAGACCTCCCTCATCCAGACCGCCGGCCGGGCCGCGCGGCACGTAAACGGCGAAGTCATCCTCTTCGCCGACACCGTCACGCGCAGCATGGAAAAGCTCATCGGCATCACCGAGTACCGGCGCGGCAAACAGATGGAATACAACGAGCGGCACGGCATCACCCCCCGCAGCGTCCAGCGCGCCGTGCAGGAGAGCCTCCACACCATCTTGAGGGCCAGGAGCGTCGAGGAATCCGTCCTCCGCGAAGGCGGCGGGGACTTCACCCTCAGCGAAGTCCTGCGCGAACTGCAGCAGGAGATGGAACTCGCCGCCGTCAACCTCGAGTACGAGCGAGCCGCCCACCTCCGCGACCAGATCACCGAGTTGAAGGAAGGCACCGGCATCAGCAAACTCGAGCCCAAGCGCCGCCCCGTCGCCTACGGCAAAAAGCCCCCCCGCCGCCGCACCGCCCGCGTGTGAGCGCGTTCCCGGAGCGTTCCCCCGTTCTTCCCTTCTGTTCCGTTGCTACCCTTCCCCGAACTGTCTCGCTGAAATCCTTTCGCAATTCGCGTGCATTCCGAAAAATGCATGCTATTCTCTGAATCGCGGGGTGGAGCAGCCTGGTAGCTCGTCAGGCTCATAACCTGAAGGTCGTAGGTTCAAATCCTACCCCCGCAACCATTTTATATGTCGCTCATGTCGAGCGACTTGCGACCAAAAGTAGGCCGGTTTTCGGGCAATTGTCAGCAAAACTGTCAGCAGAATTTTTGGGAGGCTAAAACTCTCTTTCTACTCTGTGACCGCCCGCTGACTGCCCGTCGCCACGAAAGGTTTGGTTTCGCTAAGCTCTCAACATGGGAGACGAAGTGAAATCACGATACCAGAATGTTCCAGCGCCAGGGCGGAGTTTTTTACTGGCAGGACAACCAGACCAAACAGCAGGGCAGCCTTGGCACCAAGGATAAGCACGTCGCGCTGAAGCTGCTTCATGCCAGGAACGAGGCCCACGAGCAGCCTATCCTGAACCTTGCGCTCGCGCGGGCCTACGCGACCGCCCACGATCCGAAAATGGCAACCCGCGCGTGGCGCGATGTCATGGGGGAAATGGCGAGCCACGGCAGAGTCTCCACGCGGGAAAGGTGCAGGCGGGCCATGAACGGCAAGAACCTGAATCTCATTCGGGCCAAGACGCTCATTGCCACCACCAGTGATGATCTCCTCACGGTCATGCACGGGGGCGGGAATGCGACCAACCACTACCTGCGCCGTCTGCATAATCCGGCAGTCAATCTCGGCTGGTTACCGTGGCCGATCCTCGCCAAGCGTGCATGGCCGAAAAATCATCACCGGGCGGGCGCCGGGCGGTGACCGCCGACGATTCGGCTTGATTACCTCCGAAGAAATTGTGTAAATCATTGGAAAACAGAGCCTTAGAAGACCAACGATGACCTTCGCATCTTCCGTGAAGCGGTTACGAGCCGCTGCTGGTGACAGAGAAGAGTCCATTCGTGTTCTTCGCAGCTTGAGAAGTTATGAAATGCGGGAGTGGTTCTGCGTTCACGGACAAATGGCTGGCAGGCACAGGGCGCGGATATTTGGGATATCGGACGCGGCCGTGTCCCCAGACCTGTTCGACACGGTTCGTGCCCCGGCCAAATACGAGCGCGAAGTGTACCACCGAGACTCTTACACCTGTCGCTATTGCGGCCTCAGGCAGGTTGCCAAGCAGGTTCTTTACGCCTTCGAGAAGGTCGTTGGATCGGATGAGTTTCGCACCCAGGGTACATGGGCGTACGCGACACGGAGGGCTGAATCCATCGAAGCCGCCAAACTCATCCTGCTGGAGGCGCTGGAGCGCCATCCTGAGGTGACTGTGGTTCATTACAATCTGGCCTGCTACGAGTGCCAATCGGGCAGTGTCCCACTCGCCAAAGGACACTTGAAGCTGGCGTTTAAACTGGCACCGCAGTACCGGTTGATGGCGCGATCCCGACTTGGAGCCGCTGTGGGATTCGTTGGGATCGGAGCCGTGATCGACAGTTTGTTTTGAGCGTTAAGACTGTTGCCTTGTGCCGGAGGCTCCTGTCCATTTTAACAGACCAAGCTTGGGTTGAACCTGAGTTTTTACGGATTCCAAACAAGCAGGCCGGGAAAATTGACGAAGGGGCGCCGCTGGTGCGAATCTGGCGGGATGACCAAGACCACAATGACTGCGGAAATTCTCGCGGCCAAAACAGCGAAGGGCGTGACTTGGGCTGAGATCGCCCGCGGCGGGGCTTTCGAAAGTATTCACCACCTCTGCCTGCCTGGGACAGAATGCGCTCGACGCGGCGGAAGCCAGGCGCGTGACAGACTTTCTTGGCCTGGACGCCTCGGTTGCGGACGCATTGATGGCCTATGCCGACAAGGGGGCCGACGCGCCCGCCATTTCCAAGGAACCGCTGCAATACCGTTTCCAGGAGGTGCTGTATATTTATGGGCCCACGCTCAAGGCGCTGATCGAGGAGAAATTCGGCCCGGGGATAATGCGGGCGACCAACTTCACCATGAGCGTCGAGCGCATCAGCGATCCCAAAGGCGACGGCGTCGGCATTACGAAGAGCGGCAAATTCCTCGGCTACAAAAAGTGGTGAGCGCCGCGGGCGCAATCGCATAATGGAAACAGGCGGCAAGTCGGCGGCGGGAAACCTCGACAACGCGGGGGAGCAGGATCGCTCTTACTTGGCCGGCGTCATCAGCAGGATCGCCGGTCCGGTCCTGGAGGGTTTCGCCGAGAGCAGGTTTAAGGAACGGTTTCCGGTCAGGGATTGGGACAAAGACCACGGAGACAGCATGCACGCGGAGGCGCTCTCGCGGACGCTGGCGGGAATCGCGCCGTGGATCGAACTCGGTGGCGACGATACCCCGGAGGGACGGCTGCGCGGCAATTACGGGGAAATGGCTCGCGCCGCATTGGGCAATGCCACCGACCCGAAGTCCCCGGATTACTTGAACCCGGCGCACTTCGCGACGGTCAGCGCGCAGGCTCTGGTGGAAGCCGCCTACATCGCGCTGGCTCTCCTCAGGGCGCCAGGCGTCCTTTGGGAGCCCTTGACGGAGAGCCAGAAACGGAATGTTGCCGCCGCCCTACGCGGCTCGCGCATTGTCACGCCCCTCGAAAACAACTGGGTGCTTTACCCCTCCACGGTGGAAGCTGCCTTGTGGCGCTTCACCGGCGATGTGCGGCGGGATCGGCTGAAATATGGGATCGAAAAGCACAAGCTCTGGTATTGTGGCGACGGAACCTACGGCGACGGTCCGGAATTCAGTTGGGGCTATTACAACAGCTATGCCGTCCATCCGATGCTCTTGGATGTGTTAAACCTCTGCCGCGAAAAGAGTCATCCCGCGGGGCCGTTATTTCATGAAGAACTCCGCCGCGCGCAGCGCTACGCTACGGTGCTGGAGCGATTGATTTCACCCGAAGGAACGTTCCCGGTCGTGGGGCGCTCCGGTTCCTACCGGTTCGGCGCCTTTCAGGCGTTGGCACAGATCATTCTTTGGAAACAAACGCCGCGCTCCATCAACCTCGGCGCGGCGCGCGCGGGGATGACGGCGGTGGTGCGCAGGATGGTGGAAGCTCCCGGCACTTTCGACAAGGATGGCTGGCTGCAGGTGGGCGCGGTTGGGCATCAACCGGGCATTCGCGATGCCTACACTTCCACGGGCTCGCTTTATATGTGCCTGAACGGCCTTCTACATCTCGGCCTGCCACCCGCAGATCCATTTTGGCAGGCCCCCGCCGCGGATTGGACGCAAAGGAAAATATGGTCGGGAGAGGATGTTCCGGCGGACGCCGCTTATGTATTCCAAAGAACGTATAGTCTCTTTCGTCGCGTCTTGTACCGATTTCGTCTGCTTGGGCGATCGTTGTTCAGACGGTCGCGCCGCCGCTAAGAGGGACGGTTCACGCCTGAGGGCTCTCTACGGTTCGCTCAAGTTCGAGCTCGCTTTCAGATAAAGTTTCGTTATACCTCGGCGGAGAAATCTAATTCTGGATGAATGCCTCCACGCAGTCTTTCTTACTGCTCACTCAAGAGCAGATTTCCCGCTTCCGGGAAGACGGTTTTCTCAGCATTGAGCAGATCAGCCCCGCCGATGAAATCGAATGGCTGAGAAAAATATCCGAGAAGCTCTTTAACGAAAAAGCGGGCCGCGAGGCGGGCCGGCACTACGACATGATGGGACCCGACGAGGACGACGGCCAGCCCGCGCGCCTCGCCCAGATCCTGAACCCTTCGGAATCCGTGCCCAGCCTGCGCGACACATTTTTCCAGAAAAACGCCCTAGCCGTCGCTAAACAGTTGCTCGGCGAGGAAGCCCAGTTCTGGTTCGAACTTGCGATGTGCAAACCCGCCCACTATGGCGCCGCGACCCCGTGGCATCAGGACGTTGCATCCCGGCAGGAGCATGGAATCATCTATGACCAGGTTAGTTTCTGGATGCCCCTCCAGGAAGCTACTGTCGAGAACGGTTGCATGCAGTATATCCCGGGCACTCACCGCGGCCCCGTTCTCGAGCACCGTTCCCCTAACAACGACCCCCGGCTTTCGGCCTTGGAATGCGCCGGAGGCTTTGACCCCGCCCAGGCCATCGGATGCCCCCTAAACGCGGGAGAGGCCGTCATCCATCACTGCCGCACGCTCCACCATGCCGGGCCCAACCTTACCTCCAAACCGCGCCTTGCTTACGTCCTTGCTTTTCGCGGCGCTAGTCGGCCTGACCCTTCCTTCACAGGCTACCGCTGGAACGCGGAGAAGCGGACGGCCGCCCAACGCCGCGCCGAAGCATGGAAAGGCCGCGTCTCCTTGCTGCGAGGGTGCAAAAACGTCGCGCGCCGGTTTCTTTCACTCCTTAAAGCAGCCCGTCCGCGCCGGTGATGGAATTGGCATGAGAGCTTGGCGGGGATGAAACGTCACCGGGATACTGGCAAACCCTCCACCCGTCATCATCCCCCGAGAGCCGCGAACAATGCGCGCCGCGGTATGACAGCCCCATTTTGGCATTGCCTCTGCTCTCAATGCCATCGGCGAATGCAAGAACGAAGAACCTTAGGCTGGCTAAAAATGTCCGGCGGGTTCCCAGGGCGAAACGGGCTCTGATGTTTCGACGATCGCCACCATAGCTATCATCGCGCACGACCTCCATACGTTGCTCCCGGCGTCCCCCGCCTGCTCCTTCGACAGCAAACGGGAGCCAGCCAATTTCAAAACCGTTCAGGTCTCCATCATTTTGTGCACCTGCGACCGCGCGGGCAGCTTGGGCAGCACGCTCGAAGCTGTCGGAAAGGTGAACACGCCGCCGGATTGGTCTTGCGAGGTGATCATCGTCGACAACGGCTCCGGAAAGGAAGACGTACCCATCGCCAACGGCGGACGGCTTCCGAATGCGATGCGCTTGCGCTGCCTCCGCGAGCGAAGGAAGGGCAAGTCGCGCGCCCTCAACACGGCGCTGGCCCAGTCAGGCGGCGACATTTTGGTTTTTATCGACGACGATGTGAGGCCCGCGTGCGACTGGCTCGTCAAAATTTGTGCCCCCATCGTCGACGGAAGAGCCGATGCCGTCGCCGGCGGAATCCGGCTCCCGTCTCACCTCGACAGGCCCTGGATGAATTGTTGCCAGCGCGCGTGGCTCGCATGCACCGATGGGTTGGACCCCGCGGATCCGAGCAGGATGGTCGGGGCCAACATGGCTTTCTCACGCGCCGTGCTCGCCCGGGTGCCCGCGTTTGATCCCGAGCTGGGGGGCGGCGCGCTCGGCGCCGGCGAAGACACTCTTTTTTCCATTCAACTCAGGGAGGCGGGCTACCGTATCGTGGGCGCATTCGACGCACTTGTAGAGCATCATTTCGACGAGAAGCGTCTCGAAAGGGAGGCTTGGGTCACTGCCGCGGAAAAAATGGGTCGCGCCGATGCCTACCTCGCGTACCATTGGGAGCATTCGCTCTGGACCGGGCCGTGGCTCAGCCTGCTCGCTTCGTGGGTCCGCCTCGCTCGCTACCGCTTCCTCCATTTCCGCGAGTGGAGCAGGCCAAATCAGACGCCGGGCGGGTTGATCAATGCCATCAGAAACCTCCACGCGCTTCTCCATTATCTCCACGAAAGGCGAAGACCCCGCAACTACGTAAGACGCGGGTTGGTAAGGCTCTTCGCATAATTCTCGCGCCCCCGCGGGTAGCGGAGAACCGGGCAACCCCCCTCCGTTTGCGGCTTGCGCAGCCCCTGTGAAATATCCTCGCCCGATATGTTGCAACATCCCCTCCCTGCTCTGCTTTCCCGCTCCCCGCTGCGATTCGCGCCCGGTCTCTTCACCCTCCTTTTCCTGGGGTGACCGCCGCCGCCTCTATTCGCCACCGATTGGATCTCCCATCAATTCGTCTTCCTCAGGAGGAAGGGCCAGATGAGCGAAGTCCGTGGGGAGTACCACGATGCAGTGAGAATTCTTTGAATGGTGACGGAACTCTGCAATCGATCTCACTCGAAAAACGGGTTTGTCGCAGGCGTCGCAATGACGAACATTGGTATCTTCAGAGGGAGCCAAGGCGCTCCATCGTTTTGGACATTTGAACTTGAGCTTGAGCCTTCGATAAGGGGTTCTTTTCTCATGACGTGCAAGGCAAACAGAGTCGTCTCACCTTCAGTTTCGGATCCTCGTTGGTCAGCGATACCGCTGCCAGCATCATGTCCTGATACTTCCTGCACAGGTTGCGGCGGGTGTTGGTTCCCGCTGCTCTGGGCATCTTCGGTGTGTTGGAGTCGATTCCCAATTTCCCTATACTGGCAGGTTCTCGACTTTATCCTGAAGAGGGATCGTGCGGATTGCGAGGCGTTTTGTCCGCATATATTCCTTTGAGTGATGGGTCGCGTATCCCGACGTGCTCTTGGCGGCCTTCATCGAACGAAATCACCCCATCCTGATCGAGCAGGTGTCCGCATACCCTGGCGAACACCACCATCTTCTCGTAGCTGATCGAGTCGGGGAAGCGGACGACCAATGTCGGATTCGCTCCATCCTTACTCCAGTTGACGATGTAATCGATATGCGGATCGGGATACCCCATGTCCCTCGCCAGCTTGAGGGTTGCGTTGTCACCCACTTCTTTCGCCACGCCAAGCCTTTGATCTAGCGTCAGGCCCTTCCACCGCTCAAGGGATTCCGTGTCAGCCTGTCGTGGTTTGAATGGAATCAAAATTCCCCGGCCGCCGCCGAAGATCGTCTCTCCGGGTAGCGGTTCTCGATGCGTTACTTTGCCCATCCCTCCTATACTGACGAGCCTCAGCCTTTATTCCCGGACTGGGGTCGTACCGGCTCTGGCCGGGCTCTACGGCAGGAAAAACTTCGTGCCTGCACCCACGCCCTGCTTCTTCAACATCTTCACGTCCTTCTTGATGAAGCTCCGGACGCGTATCGGCTGCTGTCCGACGGCATCAGCGATCTGCTTTGCGTTCATGCCGTGTGTCCCGTTGGCAGCGAACACCTCAAGGATGCGGCGCTTGAGGTCTTCATCGGACATTGAGGCACGACGGATACGAATGGTGCCAGTGGGTGCAGCGTGACCTGTCAGATCTTCGATCTGCTTCTCCAAGTCTGATACAGCACGACGTGCCGATATGAGTTTTTCTTTCAGCTCCAGGACTGCGTCCTCCTTGAGCTGACGGATTTGAAGTTCGAGTTCTTGGATTTTTTCGAGGGATGTGGTCATGGGTGGTTCATTTATGGGCTCGGACCCACCGACTGTCAGCAAAACTGTCAGCGAAAAGCAGTGAAAGAGTTCGCCCGAGCACTGATGGATTAGGCTTGATTACTCTGTCGGATTGTCGCTAAATCATTGAGAAACAGAGGCTTAGAAGACCAAATCCTACCCCCGCAACGACTTTTTATGTCGCTCAGGCCGAGCGACTTGCGGGCAAAAGCAGGCCGGTTTTCGGGCGATTGTCAGCAAAACTGTCAGCAGATTCTTGGGAGGCCAAAACTCCCTCGTTACCTCTGACAACTCGCCGACTAGGCGTTCCTTTGCGTTTGGCTTCTTCCAGGATGCGATCGACGTTATCTGCTCGTGCGTTGATCGCATCGTGGAAGATCGTCTGAAACGGCAGCTCGAGAACGCCGTCAGGGTTTTTCGGATATCTCCTTCGTTACATTCCGGGAAGGTTGGCGCCATGGCAGTGACCGAGTTCGCCCAAATTCTTGCTTCACTTCGATTTGCGCCCGCTCGCCACGGAAATCCGCTCGGGCTAAAGGATGGGGGCACCCAACCGTAAGGCCACTTCATACCAATCCCCTGTCTTTGTAGACTGGATGTGGAAAGAGACTTCGACCTGATGCAGAAGCTCGAGAATCGGCTCCTATTGGGCATGAGCATCCCGCCACTAACAATACGCTGGCAAACATTTACGAGCCGAAGGCGCCGGCACCGACGCGCCGCTTGGACCTGCTGGCCAAGGCGATGGCGGTTGGGGATTCCGTGCTACGTTGCTCGAACCGGCCGTTTCACTCCTGTTTGCTGTTAATTGTTTTGGCCAATTCGGCCAGGGCTTGGCGAAGTTCGGTGATGCAAATCGGCTTTACCAAGTGGGCGACGAAGCCGGACGCGCGGGAGCAGAGTATATCTTTGGCTGTGCCATAGCCGGTTAACGCGATCCCCCTCAACCCATACCGAGCACGCAATTTCTCCATTAATTCACCACCCGTGCCATCCGGCAGGCCGAGATCAGAAATTACAAGATCGAATACGCCATTTGCGGCCGCCGTGACCGCCTGCGCGACGGTGGCTGCAGTAACAACCCGGTGGCCGTCTCGTTGTAGCAAGCGGCAGAGCGTCTGGAGGGTGCTTTCGTGATCTTCCACCACGAGCAGGCGAAGGGAAGCAACTTTGGGGGCTGCCAGGCCGGCTGCGAATGATCCGAAGAGGACGGGCTGGCTTATCGGAGTTTTCACCGAACCAGTTTCGACGGCTCCTGGCAGCTCGACGACAAACCTGGCTCCGGAGCCTAGACCTGCACTTTCAGCGCTGATTCGGCCTCCGTGCAGATCGACTACCGTTCGCGCGATAGCGAGTCCGAGACCGACACCGCCGAAACGATGATCGCCGGTAAGGCCTCCTTGGTCGAAGGGCATAAAAATTTGATCGAGCCGTGATGGATCAATGCCGATGCCCCAGTCCTCGACCTCAATCCGCAGCCATGTTCCACCTAGGAGGTTTTCGTCGCGGGTGAGAACGGAAATCTTGCCTCCCCTGGGCGTAAATTTCACAGCGTTGCGAAGCAGGTTCCAGATGATTTGCTGGAAGCGGGCAGGATCGACCACAAGTCCGCTGTGTTGCGCGGTAAAAATTCGTTCAATAGAGATTTCCGCGGCCCGGGCGTCCTCGCGCACGATTTCGATAGCAAAGTCGATCAGAAGATGCGCGTCGCACGGTTCAGGGCGGAACTGAAGCTTGCCCTGCGAAATCTTGGTAATGTCGAGAAGGTCGTCGATAAGTCGAGCTTCGATCTCGATATTTCGCTCGATCATGCCGAGTTGCTCCCGCACGTCCAGAGGAAGCCGCTCGTCTTTGCGAAGATCCGCGGCGGTCATGAGCACCGGCGTAAGCGGTGTGCGTAACTCGTGTGAGAGCGCCGCGAGAAAGGCGTCCTTAGCCCCGCTGGCTCGTTCAGTGGCGCTTTGGGCCTGCTTGAGGTCGTCGATGGCCTTCCGCAAAGCGGCTTCTGCCAGCTCGCGTTCGACGATTTCTACCTGCAGCCTTGCGTTTAACCTCTCTGCGACTTCCGTGAGTTCATGCTGGCGCAATCCCGCAATTAAAAGCGCCTCGTTTACCGCGACAGCGTTTTGACGAATTTTAGCGGCCTTTGTCATTAGAATCGAGCCCAACGGAGGGAACGTTCACGCCCAGCATAGGCCGTATTTTACACAATGCATACGCCGTTCCTTCAGGATTTAGTCCGGGTTTCGCCTTCTACATTTTGATCCCTGCCCTCCGATTCGCTGACACACGGTGGCGGGATGTTTTGCATTATCCAAAAACCTTGGATCATTTTGGCCATCTCCAACAATTGGCGGAGGTCGGAAGGTTTTACCAAGTAGGCGTTGGCGCCAAGTTTGTAGGCCGTCGCGATGTCCTCGGTATGTTGCGATGAACTCAGAATGACAACCGGCACGGTTGATCGTGCCTCGTAACGAATCCATTTCAAAACGTCCAGGCCCGGCACCCGCGGCAACTTTAGATCCAGCAGCACCAGCCATGGCATCGGAAACGCCTGCCTGTCACAAAATTTTCCTTTCCCCTCAATGTAGTCGATCGCCATCTGACCGTCGCTTACCGCACGTATCGAACAACCGGCCGCGACCTCCGACATCGCGTGTTGAAACAGAAAGACCGCATCGTCATCGTCTTCAACATGCAGAATTGCTTTCGCCATATTTACCCCTTCCTTAGCTCAATCCAGAATGTACTGCCTTTGCCAGGTTCGGAATGAAAACCTATCTCTGCTCCCATTCGGTGCGCGGCTTTGCGAGCAATGGTTAGTCCGATTCCTGTACCCTCGTATTCCGCTGCCGGATGGACCTTCTCGAACATTCCGAAGATGCGAGCGTGTTTGTCGACCGCTATGCCAATGCCACTGTCCTGTATGCAAAGCCGAACACCTTCAGCATTAGGCTCCGCCGAAATCCGGACATGCGGGACTGCGCCAGGTAAAACAAACTTGACCGCATTACTGAGTAGATTCGAGATGCACTGCGTCAGAAAAGCATCATTTCCCAGAACCTTCGGAAGGGTGCCCTTGATCGTAATATCCGCCGCAGGTGGGTGCCAGTCCGGATAGGTGTCCAGTATGTCGCGTAAGAGGCGGTCTAGATCAACGAGTTCCTCGGGAACCGCCCCGCGAAGGATTTTAGTGTAGTCCAACACATTCTGAATGAGGCAATCCAGCCGGGTTGAAGAGCGTTCGATCCGCTCCAGATAGTCCACCCCTCTTGCATCAAGCACCGCGGCGTATTGACTTAGCAATATCTGCGAAAAACTTCTCATGCTCCGCAAGGGTGCTCGCATGTCGTGCGCGACGCTGTAGGAGAATGCCTCAAGTTCGCCAACCGTTTCTCGCAGCTTCTCGGTGCGCTCGGCCACCATGCGCTCCAAGTGCTCTGCTTCGCCGGTCAGCCTCTCTTTGGCAGCCTGCAAAGCCGCCTCCGCCAGCTTGCGCTCTCTGATCTCTTTCTGTGATTGCGCGTTTGATTCCTCCGCCATCTCCGTGAGTTCGTGCTGGTGCAGCCCCGAAATAAGCAAAGCCCCGCTGATCGCCGTGGGATTGTGACGAAAATTAGCGGACTTCGGCAGTTGGATGATGACCCCCACGGGAGGTTTGGCCGCATTCCGCGATGGCCACATTGCGTACAAAAGGGATGAGGGACTGGACCCCAATTCCTCCCTGGGACCAGTGGGCGCGGCCTCTCCCATTTCGTAAACCGAGTCCAGAATCGCCGCGCATTTGTCCCCTCCGGGCACGATTGACGCGAATGAATTCCCGAGCAATTGGCTCCTGTTTTTCCCAAGGAGCCTGCAAAAAGCGGGGTTCACATAGGAGATTATGTGCGTGCTCCCCAGCAGTTCGACTGTGGCCAGGGGAGACCTTTCGATGGTTGGCGCTGATCCAATCCTGGGAACGGGCTCCGGATGCAAATTTGCCGATCGTTTTTTCGTTCCCATAGCCCACTCTCCACGTCAACCTACCACGTTTTAGCTACCGCGGCATCTAATGTGCGCCGGCTTTGGGCTCCGGCGCCGCTTCTTTGATTTCGCCCGTTCGTTCGGGAAGGCCCGTCGTCAGCCGCGCGTAGTCTGTTTGGCGCGGGCGGATGAGGACAATTCCTTTCTCCGTGATGACATACTCGCGTATGTCTTTGCTGTGGTTGCCGCCGCGCATCTTGATGACAACAATGATTTTCCGAAGCTGGCCTTCGATCTCCACATAACGGAGACGGATGATGTCATCCGTGAGGAAAGAAATCGCGTAATGGCTGAACTGCATTGCGGTAAATGTGTCCTCAATCTCGACTGTTGTGAAAATCGTCACGCCTGCTCTGGTTAACGCCGCGATCATGCGGTAGAGGGATTCACGAAAGTCTTCGCGAAACCCGGGAGCAAGGGCCATTTCAAAACCCACGAGCGAATCGATCACCAGGCGCTTGGCATTGATCCTCGTTACCGCGTCCAGGATTTCCTGCATCGTTTCATCCACTGAGAGGTCAAGAGGCCGAAGGTAGAGCACTTCAAGCATTCCAGTTTTTTGCGGGGTGTCCAGGTCCAGGCCGAAAGTCTTTGCCCTCGCAGCGTAGCCTTGCGGCCGTTCCTCAAAGACCGCCGCGATTCCCGGTTGTCCATTACGAAGACCTTCGGCGAGAAATTGAGTCGCCAGCGCGGACTTTCCCGTTCCCGAAGGTCCGGACACAAGCAGGCTGTCGCCTTCCACGATGCCTCCCCCCATCATCTCATCGAGATCGGGAATACCGGTGGAAAGGAGACGCCTTTTGGCCGATTTTATTTTCTTCCCGGCGAAGCCGAGCGTACGGGGGAAGGCTTGCATCCCATCGCTGGTAATTCGGATAGTATGCAAGCCCGGCACCGAATCCTGCCCGCGTAGCTTGACGATCTGTAACTTCCGCACGACGGAATTTCGCTCCGCGTTCTGCGTGAGCCAGAACAGACCATCGGCGACGGTTAATATTGGATTGTGGCGCATTTCCTGGTCGGAGAATTCGCCGACAAGAAAGGTGGTGGCTTCCCAACTCGTCAAAAACAGGGCCAGCTGCTGGACGAATCCTTGCAGCTCCATCTTGTCTTCGCGGTCCAACGCTTTGCCCGCCACATTGTGGAAGGAGTCCACCACTACCATGCCAGGATTGAACGCTTTCACTTCCCTGGTGATCTCCTCCAGAACGGCGCTGGGCCCCTTTTCCTGCACGGCATTGCTGAGATTGAAAAAGCGAATGGACTCATTCAACCTGGCCGGTTCAAAAAACGAGTATTGCTGCTGGTAGCGCAACATTTTTATGGGCGGTTCGCCCAGGACAGTGAAATAAAGCGCCGGTTTTTCGGGCGTCGAATTGGCAAAGATGATCTGGTGCGCCAGCGTCGTCTTCCCACAACCCGGCGTGCCGGCAATGATGTTGAAGGAGAATTCCGGCAACCCGCCGCCTATGATATCGTCCAAGCCCCGCACGCCCGTCGGCAGTTGGCGGATTTTGACTTTGCCCGAAGGTTTCACGTCTTGGGTCGGCTTGAGCTGAGCGGCTTTATTTTTCTTCATGGGGTTCCTCCTCTGCTAAATCAAGATCGTCGAGCTTCGGCCAGATGTCGTGCAACATCCGCAGCGTCAGTGCCGGGCCAATGAATGTTAGTAACAGCCCGAGCAGTTGCGACACGAGGGCGACTTCGCCCTCCGGAACAGTGTCCGAACCGACCTCGCGCCCGAACTCCTCCCAACCTTCCAGCGTGCCATCCTCCTTAATCCGCAGCACTTTCAGACGTGAAACGTGTACGCCCGCCATCGTCAGGGCGCGCGATAAGAGCGTGCGGAAACCGGCGACGCCCATCACGGTCGTAAGCAGTCCGCGCAGTTTCTCGCAAACGCGAAAAGCGCGACCCGCTCCAGAAACTGCCTCAACAGCCAGGAGACGCCGTGCAACTGCCTTTAACTTAGGTGTAGCGTCGTTTGACATTGTGAAACGAAAGAAACAGATGCGCCACGCGAGCCCATGCCTGCGCCGGTGTTACGCTGGTTTTGCATTTTCCCAGAACCTAAAGTCGGATGGAAAACTAATTACAAAGGATAGATAATCATTTTACAATGAAAATCGGATTGGAATTTGGATGCGCGGACGAATCCCGAAGAGCGATGTCTTTGGCGCCGATATTCCTCCCGATCAGTAAGTCGAACGCCGCGCCGCCCCTCAGGTTTCACCGTACTCATGGGCCGCACGGATCGAGAATACTGACGGCTTATCACGAACCCCGCAACAGTCGGCAAATTCGAATGCCAGCGCGTCGGCGCCCGTTCATGAAGTTCGCCTCCGGCAAGAATCTTAGTTCGACAGCCTTAGCCGATCCCTACGGCAAGAAAAACTTCGTCCCTGGAGCGCTGCCCTGCCGTTTCAACAGCTTCGGATCCCTTCTTGATGAAGGTGCGGATTCGGATCGGCGGTTGACCCAGAGCGTCAGCAATCTGCTTCGCATACCGTGTGTCCCGTTGGTCGCGAAAACTTCCAGGATGCGCCGCTTCAGGTCTTCATCTGACATAGAGGCACGACGGATGCGAATGGCACCTATGGACGCAACCTGGCCGGTCAGCTCCTCCAGCTCCTTCTCCAGATCAAAGACCGCTCGCCTGGCAGCTACCGGCTTCAGCTCCAGCACCGCATCCTCCTTGAGGTCCCAGCGCGCTCGTTGCCTCGCCGGCTCGTCGAATAGGAAATATCAGGAGCGTTCAGGAGCGCCTAGCGAGGCGCTGGCGCTCCCCTGTCAAGAGGCCGGACCTTACCGGACAACCCGCTTCGCGAGATCCTTCATCCGGCGGCGCTCGCGATAGCCGACGAAGCCCATCAGAAGCAGGCCTGCGAAGATCGTCGTCGGTTCGGGGACGGCGGGGGCCGCGGTGACTTCAAGACATTAATTTTGCGTTGCCCGCACCTGCGCGGGCCGGGCGGTGCGTTTGACATCGGCATATCGAGCGCGCGAGCCATCGGTTCCGCGGCGCCCTCGATATCAAGCGGCGAGACTTGTTCCATAACGCACCCGTCCTCCCGCTAGGGCTGGGAAACGGGTGAGTAGAGGATGTTCACCCAGCCGCGCGACGCGGGTTGCTTGAGGCGCACGGCTAGCCGGTAGAACGTGGGCTGGTCTTCGTTCACGGCGTCGGAGGTCAGATCCCAGTCGCCCGAAGCGGTGATCCTGGCCGCGAGCGTCCCGCTTTTACCGGAAAAGGTGACGGTGTCCGGCGCGGTGCGCGTCCATTTGAAATGGCTGACGAGCGCGGTCTCGAATGCGCCGGGCTGGGTTAGCTCAAACTCGTCTTTGACGGCGAGAGCGCCCGCGCCATCGCGACTGAAGGCGAACGTGCGCACCAGTTTTTGGAGTCCGGGCGCGGGATACGCCGATTGCATCTCCATGGCGAAGAGGTCGCGTGCGTCCGTAAAATCCTGTCGCACGATTTTCGCGGACGACTGCGCGCCGAAGCGCTGCTGCGCGCCGGCCACAAGGGGGACGGGGTGGCCGTATGAGGCGAATGTCTTGAACTCCGTGTAGCGCCCCCGCCCGAAGGTGCGGCTGTTGTATACCCACGGCCCGCCGGGATCGCCCGCGAGCTCCTCTTTGCCGACAACGATGACGAACGACCCGATGTCGTTATGGTTGTGCGGCTTGTCGTTGTCTCCGCCCTTCATCGCCGCGCCGAAGTCGCCGCCGGGCCGCGGGCGGCAGACGAGCACGTGCGCCGTGTCGAAGTAGGAACGCAGGGATTCCCCTTCCGGGGCGGGCACGGCGGACCTGGACGCGGTGGCGGAGGTGGGAAGATAATGAAAGGCGTTCTCCACGAGGCCGTGCGCGCCGGTGAAGGGCATCTCCTCGTATTGCGTCAATCCCAGCCCGAGCGCGCGGCTGCAATAGGAGAGGATCGAGCGGCTGATGACCGTGCCAAAGCGGCAGTCCTCGAACGGAGGGATGCATCCGTTGATGATGGTGATGCGCGGGCCGTAGAGGGCGATGTTGCGAATCTTCGGGTCGCTGAAAAGATCGATCCTGCCGTGGGTGACCTCGTATAGCGCTTCACGCAGGACGATGTAGTTGCCGAATCCATAGTCGTAGTAGCCCGGCCCTTCCGGGTCGTAGCCGTCGGCCTTGAATCCGGCGACTCCGTTGGCCGAATAGTAAGCGCCCGCGGCGGCAAAGACCGCGCGTTCTTCCCGCGATGGCAGCGCGGCCAGGGCGGCGCCCGTCACGCCCGCGAGGCAGACGGAGTTCCAGTTCATCTTTGCGTGGATCCACCAATGCCCCTTGCCCGTCCGGTAGGAGGTGAGCACCGGGGTAAAGATGCGTTCCTGCAACGCCCGCAGCACGTCCGCGCGCACCGCCGGCGTGACTTTGTCATCGAGCATATAGAGAGCCTGCGCCAGCTCGTGCGCGAAGGTGGCGCTCTCCAGCCCCACGGAGAAATGAACCGCTTGTTCGTTCCCGTTCGGGGGATCATTGTAAGGGAGCGTCCAGGTTCTCTGTTTTACGTATTCTTCGAGGATGTCATTGATGCGCGCGGTGAAGCGCCCCTGGTTTTCGAGACACTCGGCCAGAACCAGCGGCGCGAGCCATGCGTTGCGGTCGTCAAACAGCTTTTTGGTCACCGCGCGTTTGCCGGTGCGCGCGTAGTCGGCGTAGGCCGCCTCGCTCCACGCGGGGAAAGGCTGGGTGAGGAACTTCTCCGCGCCTTGAACGACCTTCGCGAACCGGGGAGTGCGCGCGAGGGCCTCCCAAGCCGCGCGGTCATGATAGGTGACGCCGAACCCCGCCGGCTTTTCGTCGAGCATCGCAGCCACCTCTTCGATGCGCGACGCCGGGACGCCCTTGAGATCGCCCGGCGGCGCATCCGCGGCCTGCGCGAGGCGAAGCGCCAGCAAAAAGAGGAGCGCTCCGGGGGTGAAGCGGGGAGACGGCATCGCCATGAAGTTAACCACGCGAAGCCAGGTTGTCCATCAGGTCGCCGTTGCGAAAGTGGAGTGGCACCGGGGAGAGCTGTTTCCCCGCGTCGGGTTCATCGTCACCACTCTGGAGCGGCCCGCGAAGAAGGTGGTCCGGTTCTACAACCAGCGCGGGACGGCTGAACAATGGATCAAGGAAGGAAAGAACGCGTTGAGATGGACCCGGCTCTCATGCCACGATTTCGTGGACAACGAGATGCGGTTGCACCTGTTCGTGCCGGCGTACAATCTGGGGAATTTTCTGGCAATGCTGCCGCCTGCGGTGCGGCACTGGAAGCTGACCACGCTTCGCGAGAAGCTTATCAAGATCGGGGCGAAGGTGGTGCGCCACGCCCGGAAGGTGGTCTTTCAAATGGCGGAGGTCGCAGTCCCCCGCGAGTTGTTCCGGGACATCCTCCGGGCGATTGAGCGGCTGCGAGTTGCGAGGGTGACATCGGGATGAACAAGTAGGCTCCCAGAACTGAGGAATGGATTGATCGCCACGGGCGAAGTGTCCTCTTGAACCACCAAGAGTGCCAGACGCAGCATCGAAAACTGGTCGGAACCCGACCAAATCCAGCGAAAAACCACCAGCCAGAGTCTCCAAACCACCTGAATCCGCTTGAACTATGAACTGGATGCCGAAAAATCAGTCAATCGAACCTTTGGAACCCCATGAACAACAATCCATCTGGGAAATCCCGGCTAAAGGCGACTAGGGTTAACTATCCCGTGCATTACTTGCGGACTGTTTTACTCCTTTGGACACTCGTTTTGCTGTCAGTCCTCAAAGGATCAGCATCGGATTCAATCACCCTGTCGTTGAATCCGCGAGAGCAGGGGGCGCCCATTTCCGATCAAATGCTGGGCCTGAGCTATGAAACCAGCGCTTTGCTGCCCGATGAAAAAGGGCTGCATTATTTTCGCCCCGATAACACGCCCCTCATTACGATGTTCAAGACGCTCGGGATCAGAAGCCTGCGGATCGGCGGCAATGCCGTGGATAGTCCCAAGATCGTGATTCCGAGTGAGGAAGATGTCTCATCTCTATTCGAATTTGCAAAGGCCGCGGGAGTCAAAGTCATCTACTCCGTTCGTCTGGAAAATGGCGATGCCGGTTCTGCGGTAAAGTTTGCCAAGTTGATTGGCGACAATTATGCCAACGAACTCGATTGTTTTGCCATCGGCAACGAGCCCTCTTATTACAGGAATTACAAAGTTTATGGCCCGAAGTGGAAGGCCATTCAGGATGTCATGCTTGCCGTCTATCCCACGGCAAAATTCTGCGGACCGGATCAAAATCCCAATCCAGGATTTCTCAAGAAATTAGTTCAGGATTTGGGGACAGACGGACACTTCACCATGGTGACCGAGCATAATTATCCCTTTGGGTGTTCCTTCAAAAATCCGAAAGACAAGAAGGACATTGCAGCCTTGGTCTTTCAGGACTCAATTCCATCGTGCGAAAGAATGCTGGCCCCGGCGGCATACCGGACCTACGAAAAAGTTCAGAAGGGCATGGCGGATGCCATCGCCGGTACTCCCCTCTCGTTTCGCCTGACTGAAACCAATAGCTACTGGGCTAGCGGGCTGAAGGGGGCGAGTGATCGCTACGCCTCGGCACTATGGGCGCTCGACTACCTCCATTGGTGGGCGGCACACGGGACAATGGGATTAAACTTTCACACCGGCGACGTGACAGGGGCCGAACCGTCGCTGCCCTGCCGTTACGCTGCATTCGTTAGTTCGGACGATGGCTACGAAGCAAGACCACTTTCCTACGGAATCAAGATGTTCGATCTTGGCGGTTACGGGAAACAGATTCCCCTGACCGTTTCTTCACCGACAGGACTGAATATCGCGGCCTATGCTAATCTCGCAGACGATCACACGCTTTTCGTCACGGTCATTAATAAGACCCACGGCGTGGGAATTAAGGACACGGATGTGATTCTGAACGTGAACTCCCCTTCGACTATCTCTCAAGCCGAAGCGATTTTCCTTCGTTCAACCAATTCCGACCTCGCTGCGGAATCGGGTATCACCTTGGGTGATGACACCCTAAAAAAGGATGGTAGCTGGAATGGCAAGTGGACGCCACTGAGGATTTCTTCTGGCAACAAGCACGAAGTTACAACCAGCCTCCCTCCATTAAGCGCTATCGTCATCAAATTATACATTCAATAACCGACTACCCGAGAAGTTTGGCAGGGATGAGTACCGGGTACTTTTGGTCGCAGAGAACTACCAATCCAGCTTTGACCAGCCGTTACTGTATACGATGTACGTTGACAAGAGGCTCTCTGGGATTCAGGCGGTGCAGGCTGCGCAGTTGTTGAGAATATCCGCCGAGCGCACCCAGTCTCAGGCTTGGGCCAATCTCTCTATGCCACCGTGCGCTTGGTAAAATCCATGTTTAGGTGAATTTTTGAGGCCTTATACGCGCTCCGCTTTTTTCTAGAGCAATTTCGGTTTACCCCGACTCACCATGAACGCAAGCCCAACTGGGGAATCCCGGATTAGACCAATGCCGAGACCAGAAGTATGACCTGACTGCTTCCAAATGAAAAACGGTCTCTGTTGTTGCGAGTCGGCGTCGCCCCTACGCCTATTTCAAGGCGTTGATCGAATTGTTCCAACACTCCACGTCCAGCTTGGGAACCTTTCCTCCGGCGTCGGCGGGATCGTAATCCAGCGTCACCCGCCGGGTTTCGCCCGGAAGGAGCGAGAAGTATCCATCGCTCATGTGTACCGGCAAAATCTGGACACCGGTACCCGCATCAACCAACTTCGGCCGAACGCCGAACGCAACCGTCCCGGAGTTCGCCGGATTGTTGATGTCTGCCGTGATCGTCGTGGAAGTCCCAGACGCAACGGGCCGCGACTGCATCACCAATTGCACGGGCTTGAGATCGGCGAGGCCGGAATAATCGAGTTCCTTTACTCCACGCCAATAGAAGTTATCCGAAACGACTTTTCCCGAGCGGTCGAGCAACCGCAGCTTGATAAAGTGCGTGGGTGAAAGGTCCGCGGGGAAGTCGAGTTTAAAACAATCCGCCACCGCGGTGGGCGACGAATTGATGCTTGCCTTTTGCTCCGTTTTGCGGGAGCCGTCGAGATTATAGATCGCTCCTTCCACGGTGAGGCCGTCCACCTGTCGGCCCGAGGTGTTGACCACGCGGATTTCATCGGTGGCCCGGTTCCAGTAGATGTGAACTGGTTCGCAGGCGGATTTTGCGCCCCAGTAAGACCCGGTTAGATCGTAATAATAGTCGTAGGTCTGCCAGACCATCGACGGAAAGGCCGATTGGCTCATCCAGATGATGAGCCCGCTGGCATCCTTGGGGCTGTGGTCGAGAAAGCCCTCGAACATTGCCTTCATGGTCTCGATGTTGAGAAGCTGGGCCTTCAGGCAGAAGTCGTGGATGTTCTTGGCCGCACCATAAGACTGGTTGATGGAGGCGGTGTAAGTCGCCGCTCGCTTGTCGTCCGACCACTTCCCGAAGAAATGCTGGTTCCACATCTCATTTTCCGGCCACCGATTTGCCGCAGGCATGAACCGCTTGAAGCTGTCGTAACTGACAAAGGTGGGCGTGCCCAGTTCGCTGCGCATGCCATACGGCTGCCTGCGCCCGCCGCCGGTAAACATGCTGATGAAATACTGTTTCGGATTTAGGTTGGTGTAAGGCCCACTGCCGCTCAGGGAACCGTTGTGCGAGTCGGGTGAGTAACGGCGATCATTGCCATCGTACGTCTTTAGTGCTTCGACGATCCCCGCGTTAATATTCGACGGCGGGTGGCCCTCGTTTTCCCCGGCCCAGAAGACAATGCTGGGATGGTTGCGAACCTGCTTGATCTTCTCGACGACGTTCGCCTGGAACACGCCCGGGTCTGAGGGGGTCCCGCTGTCGGCGTTGAGCCAAAACTCATCCCAGACCATAACGCCATACTTGTCGCAAGCGTCGTAAAACGCCTGGTCCGCCGTCATGCCCATCCAGTTGCGGATGATGTTGAAGTTCTCCTCCTTGTGGAACCGGACTTTGGTGTCGTAATCGCCGCCATGGCAGCGCAGCATGAATTCCGCCATGCCCCAGCTGCCGCCCTTCGGGAAGATGCTCACGCCGTTGATGTGAAAGTGCATGATGTCGCCGTCGGTATCATAGGTGTACTTTCTGATGCCGAAGCTGATATCCTTCTGATCGGACACGCCCAGGCCGACGCGGAACTCCAGGTGGCAAATGTACAGGTTAGGGTCGCCGTAGCCATTAGGCCACCAGAGCTTCGGGTTCTGGATTTTCAGCGCGGCGAATTCTTCCGCGCTGAGACGGCAGGTTTGGGTGGTGTTGGACGGCAGGACCACGGCCTTGCGAAACTCAATTTTACCGGGGTTGATCTCGCCCACCAGTTCCCCTTTCACTTCCGCCGCCGAGTGATTCGCCAGATCGACCTGAACCTCCAGGTCTGCCTCGGCGGGCTGAAGAGCGACGGTGCGGACCCAGGGATCAAGTACGGAGATGTTACCGGTTTGGGTAAGGTAAACGTCTTTGTAGATCCCCATGTTCAATCCGGGGACGGCGGGCATCCAGTCCCACCCGCGGCTACAGATGAACGACGGGCTGTTTAAATTTACATATTTCGGAATGATGTAGAATTGGTACTTAGGGGGAGGGGCGGGCGGTGGCGGCCCCTTTATCGGAGGAAAATGATCGAGCACGGCCAGGACGTTTTTCCCTCCGTGCTGGACGAGAGTCGTCACGTCGAAGCGTCCACGTTGGAAGAAACCCCGGATTGAGCCGAGTTTCTGACCATTGAGGAAAACGTCCGCGTCGCGGTTGACCCCATCGAAGTTAAGCCAGATCCTTCCCGTGCCGTGAGCGAGAGGGACGGTGAACTCCGTGCGGTACCAGAAGTTCCGGTCGTACTTCGCGTAGTCAACTTTCTCGATGTTGTCGCCGTAAGTCGGCTCCGGTTCCAAGCCTGCCAGCACGTAGGAACCGAAGACCGTGCCCGGAACCTGGGCGGCCACCCAGCTCGTCGGCGCGAAGTCGGCTTTGGAGATTTGCTCGCCGCTTTCCTTCACCTCGTTCTCCGGCGCGATCTGCCAGTGGTTGCCGTCGAGGGCGGCGCGTTCCTGCGCTCGTCCCTCCGGGACGAACCAGCCGACGGTGAGCACCGCCAAGCTCCCGATCAGAATACGCAGTGCGGATTGCGGAGCGTGATTTTGTGGGGAACGCAATTTCGGTGAAACGGCCTGCTCTGTCGCGGATCAATCTCGCGAGCGGCGCTGATGCGTTCAAGGAGAATCATCGCCGCTTAGCCCATGGCCAGAGCGCGCGCCGGCCTACTGAAACCGCAGCGCGTCTGGGGCGATCTCGTCGAGGGCCTTCCGCAAGGGCAGCCCGAAGCCGGCGACCAGGGGCTCGATCACACCCACACCTGGGGTCGTTACGACCGGTTGCCCAAAACTCTTCAGTGGGAACACCTCGAGGTAGAGCTCCGTGGCTTCCTGCAAGTTTCCTACGGCTTCCGGAATCGTCTCGCCCTGCGTCGTCGTGCCCGTTTCGGGATTGACGGCTACGAAACCGCCTTCAGCGGCGGGAATAAGGACAGCTGTAAGAAGCATGAGCTACTGTGGGCGCGGCGCGCGCGCGAGTCAAGGAGCCGTCGCGCGGCGACTATGCCGAAAGCGTACTTTGGGTCGTTTCACAATGTAGCGGCGGTCTGACCGCCGAGAGAGGTGATGGTCCGATTTGGATTGGCGGTTCATAGAGCCCGTACGGGTGCATGTTAACCGCCATTTTTTCCAATGGCCATTTCCCGGAGGAAGGGGGCGGTTCGGCTCGTTTTGTTCTTTCCGAGCTGCTCGGGGGAGCCTAAGCCGACGACTTTACCGCCGTTCTCACCCGCCTCGGGGCCGATATCCACAAGGTAGTCCGCGTCCGCGATGAGGCTCAGGTTGTGCTCGATGACGATAACGGTGCCGCCTTCGTCCACGAGGCGGTGGAGGACGTGGAGGAGCTGCTGCACGTCGGCCATGTGGAGGCCGATAGTGGGTTCTTCGAGCAGGTAGAGGGTGGACTTCGGGGTGCGGGCCTGGCGGAGTTTGGCGTGGTGCTGGCGGCCTGCGCCGCGGGCGAGTTCGGTGACGAGTTTTAGGCGCTGGGCTTCGCCGCCGCTCAGGGTGGGGCTGGGCTGGCCTAGTTTCAGGTAGCCGAGGCCGGCTTCCACCGTTAACGACAGGGGGCGGTGGATTTTAGGGGTGCTCTTGAAGAATTGGGCGGCTTGCTCGGCGTTCATGCACATGATGTCGCCGATGCTCTTTTCGTTGTATTCGACTTCCAAGGTGGCGGGGTTGTAGCGGAGACCGTGGCAGTCGGCGCATGGGATGTAGCTGGCAGGGAGGAAGTTCATCTCGACCTTGATGACTCCCTGCCCGGCGCACGCGGCGCACCGGCCGGATTCGTTGTTGAACGAGAATCGGCCGGCGTCGTAGCCGCGCATCCGGGAGAGCGGCAGCGAGGCGTATTGCTTGCGGATTTCGTCGAAAGCTTTGATGTACGTGGCGGGCGTGGAGCGGGAGGTTTTGCCGATGGGGCTCTGATCGACTTCGTACACGGCTTCGATATGCTGCGCGCCCTGGAGCTTGGGGAGGTCGCTCTGGCCGGGTTTTTTCCGGGCCAGGGCGCGCGTGATGCCGTCGAGAAGCACGGAGAGGAGCGTGCTTTTCCCGGAACCGGAGACGCCGGTGATGACACTGAGGCGGCCGACGGGGAATCGGACGTCTGACGTTTTTGAGGTTGTTGTCGCTGGCTTCTGTCAGCTCGAGCCATTGGGTGACGGTTTTCAGCGGGCGGCGCTTGCCCCGGGTGGGATGGGTGAGCGGGTGAGCGAGGCTCCGGCCGGTGGCGGACTCGGGGTTTGCCTTGATGGCTTCCAGGTCTCCGATGGCGACGACCTGGCCGCCGTGGACGCCCGCCCCGGGGCCGAGGTCGATGATGACATCGGCGCCGCGCATGGTGTCTTCGTCGTGCTCGACGATGACGAGGGAGTTCCCCTTCTCCTTCAAGGCATCGAGCGTGGCGAGCAGTGCGCGGTTATCGCGCGGGTGGAGGCCGATGGTCGGTTCGTCGAGGACGTACAGGACGCCGCGGAGGTTGGAACCGAGCTGCGCGGCGAGGCGTATCCGCTGGCTTTCGCCGCCGCTCAAGGTCTTGGCGGAGCGGCCGAGCGCGAGGTAGTCGAGGCCGACCCGGCCCATGAACTGGAGGCGCTGCTCGATCTCGGCCAGGATCCCTTCGGCGATGACCTGCCGCGACGGGTCGAGCTTGAAGGTTTTCAGGACTTTGAGCGCCTGTTTTACGGGGAGAGCGGTGACTTCGTGGATGGCCTTCCCTTTGATGCGGACGTGCCGCGCGTTGACGTTCAGGCGCGCCCCCTGGCACGCGGGGCATTCGCTCCCGGCTTCGAGCCATTCGTGGCGTTTTTCTTCCTCGAGCTCGGCTTCGAGGATGCTCTCGCCCTCGGGCTCCTCGACGGTGGCGCCCGTTTCGCCGAAGCCCCGGCACTCGGGGCACCACCCGTGCGGGGAGTTGAACGAGAAGAGGCGGGGATCGAGCTCCTCGAAGGACTGGCCGCAGCCGGGGCAGCTCCGCTCGGTGCTGAGGATGGTGGAACGGCCCCTGGCATCCAGCAGGCGCGCGCCGCCGCGGCCGATCTCCAGGGCGCGACCCAGGATTTCCTTGAGGCTGCCGCGGCTGGCGGCTTCGCCGACGAGCACGTCGATGGAGTGTTCCTTGAAGCGTTCGAGTTTTTGGAAGCCGGCGACGGGGACGAAACGGCCATCGACAAAGAGAGTGTCGAAGCCGTGTTTGGCGGCCCATTTGGCGACATCGGTGTGGAAGCCTTTGCGGGCCTTGATGAGCGAGGCGAGGACGCGGACGGGGCCGCTCTTCAGCGCGGCTTCGGCTTGTTTGGTGGCGGCGGCGAGGCTCTGGCGTTCGACCGGCAGGTTGCAGTCCGGGCAATACTGGGCGCCGGTCTTTGCAAAGAGGAGGCGAAGGAAATGGTAAACCTCGGTGACCGTGGCAACCGTGGATTTACCCCCGCCGCGCGTGACCCGCTGCTCGATGGCAACGGTGGGCGGCAGCCCGGAGATGACATCGACATCCGGCTTTTCGAGCTGCTCGACGAACTGGCGCGCGTAGGGCGACATGCTGTCGAGGAACCGGCGCTGGCCTTCGGCAAAGAGGATGTCGAAAGCGAGCGTGCTCTTGCCGGAACCGCTGAGGCCGGTGACGACGACCATCTTGTCGCGCGGGATGGATACGGAGATGTCCTTGAGATTGTGCTCCCGCGCGCCGCGGACAGTGATCGCCCCGTCGGCCACATAGGGCGGGGGGGCCTCCTGGAGCATCGAGGATTCGACAAATTCCTCGGGAAAATCGCGCTTCCGGAAGAGCTGGGCGAGGAACTGGCCGGTGTGGGACGCAGCCACCTTTGCGACTTCCTCCGGGGCGCCCTGGGCGACGACAGCGCCTCCACCGGCGCCGGCTTCGGGGCCGAGATCGAGAAGGTAATCGGCCGATTTGATGACCTCGATGTTATGTTCGATGACGAGGAGGCTGTTCCCCTGCTCGACGAGCCGGTGGAAGACAAGGAGGAGCAGGGCCACGTCGTCGAGGTGGAGGCCGGTGGTCGGTTCGTCGAAGATGAAGAGGCTCTTTTTCGCGGTCTCGTCGGTAAGGTGTGCGACGAGTTTCAGCCGCTGCGATTCGCCCCCGGAAAGGACGTTGAGGGGCTGGCCGAGCCGGAGGTACCCGAGGCCCACTTCGCCAAGGACGGCGAGGGGGCGCGTGATGCGCTCTTCGCCGAGGGCCCCGAAGAAGGCGATGGCCTCGGTGACGGTCATCTCAAGCACGTCGCGGATCGATTTCCCGTTCAGGCGGATGCGCAGGATGTGCGGCTGGTACCGGGTGCCTTCGCACTCGGGGCAGCGGACGTAAAGGTCGCTGAGGAACTGCATCTCGATCTTCTCGAACCCGCTGCCGCAGCAGCGTTCGCAACGGCCGTTGCCGGAGTTGAAGGAAAAAGAGCCGGCGGTGAGGCCCTCGGCCATGGCTTCGGGGGTGAATGCAAACGCCTCGCGGATGCGGTCGAACACTCCCAGGTAAACGGCGGGGCTGGAACGCGGGGTGCGCGAGAGAGGCGACTGGTCGACCATGACGACGCGTTCGACGCGGTGCGCGCCGAGGATGCGTTTGCATTTGCCGGGCGGGGTGTCGCTCGCGCCGCCCTTGGCGCGGAGGAGGTTCTGGTAGAGGACATCGTGGACGAGGGTGCTTTTCCCTGAGCCGGAGACGCCGGTAACGCAGGCGAAGACGCCAAGCGGGAAGTCGGCGTCGATGTTTCGCAGGTTATGCTCCGAAGCGCCCTGGACTTTCAGCCACGCGGCTGGGATGCGGCGCGTGGCGGGAATGGGGATGGATTTTCTGCCGCTGAGGTAGTCGGCGGTGAGGGTGCCCCTGGTGCGTCCGAGTTCGGGGATGCTGCCGTGGAAGACGAGGCCGCCGCCGGTCTCGCCACGGCCCGGGCCCAGCTCGATGAGGTTATCCGCGGCGCGGATGACGGCTTCGTCGTGCTCGACGACGAGGAGGGTGTTCCCCTTGTCACGGAGGTTTTTCATGATGCGGACGAGGCGGCCCACGTCGCGCGGGTGCAGGCCGATGCTGGGCTCGTCGAGGACGAAGAGAGTGTTGACGAGGGATGCGCCGAGGCAGGTGGTGAGGTTGACGCGCTCGACTTCGCCGCCGGAAAGAGTGCGCGTGGAGCGGTCGAGGCTGAGGTAGCCGACGCCGACATCATCCAAAAAACGGAGCCGGGACGCGACTTCCCGCCGGAGCATCTCGGTGCTGGCGTCGCAGCCGGAGGCGGACTGGGTGAGGGCGGAGGCGAGCTCGCTCACGGGGAGCGCGGCGAGCTCGGGCAGGGTGCGGAAACGGCCGGCGGTGTCGCGCACCTTGAAGTTGAGGGCGGCGGGCTGAAAACGGCCGCCCTGGCAATCGTCGCAAAGGTTATAAGAGCGGTAGCGGCTGAGGAGGACGCGGACGTGCATCTTGTAAGACTTGGTCTGGAGCCAGTCGAAGAAGCCCTGGACGCCGTACCAGCGGTCGTTTTCCCACAGGTCTTCGCTCGCGGCGTCGCCGTTCCTGCGTTCGCCCTGGAGGACGAAGTCCTGGTCGGACTTGGGCAGTTCCTCGAACGGGGTGTGGATGTCGATCTCGTGCCTCGGGGCGTGGCGGAGCAGGTCGCGCTGGCATTCGCGCCCGTTCTCGGTCTGGAACGGTTTCACGACGCCTTGCGCGATGCTGAGGCTGCGGTCGGGAATGGCCCGGTCGAGGTCGATGCCGATGCTGCGGCCGAAACCGCGGCACTTCGGGCACGCGCCGAGCGGGTTGTTGAAGCTGAAGAGGCCCGGCGTGGGCGGGGTGATCTCAAGGTCGCAGTGGGCGCAATGCCACCCAAGCGAGTAGGGACACTCGCGCCCGTCGGATTCGCGGATGAAGAAGACCTGGCCCTTGCCGTAGCGGAGGGCCGTCTCGACGGCTTCGGTGAGGCGGGGCGCGCCCTCGGCGGAAATGGTGACGCGGTCCTGGATGACGCGGACGACGCCGGGAAGGCGTTTGAAGCCGGCGGGGGCGTCGGTGCGGTGGACGGCGCCCTCGACCCAGACGCGGAGATAGCCCTGTTGCCGAAGGAACTCGAAGAATTTCTTCGGCTCGGTTTTCGGAGGCACGGGGATGCCGAAGGCCACCAGCGCGGACGCGCCCGCGAGCTCGGCGGTGGCCTGCTCGACGATGGACGCGGCGCTCTCCTGCCGGATCTCGCGGCCGCACGAAGGGCAGAACGCGGTGGCGATGCGCGGCATGAGGAGTTTCAGGTAGTCGTTGATCTCCGTCATCGTGCCGACGGTGGAGCGGGTGCTCTTCACGGGGTTGGATTGCTCGATGGCGATGGCCGGCGGTATGCCGCGGATTTCATCGACCTTCGGCTTGTCCATCCGCTCGAGGAACTGCCGGGTGTACGGGCTGAATGTCTCGACGTAGCGGCGCTGGCCCTCGGCGTAGATGGTGTCGAAAGCGAGGCTCGATTTGCCGCTGCCGCTCGGGCCCGAGATGACGTTCAGCTTGCCCAGGGGCAGGTCGAGGTCGAACCCCTTGAGGTTGTTCTGGCGCGCCCCGCGTATTTGCACGCAGGGAGCGGAGTCGGTAGACGGGTCGGCCATCGGGTAGCTTACCACACGCTGCAAGTCGCGGAGAGCCTCGCGCGAGGGGGAAAAAAATCAGGCGGAGGCGCGGCCGCCCCGGCATTTACAGATCGAGGGCGCCCTGAGCGCGACAGGCCTTTTCAGGTCGCAGCCTTGTCTTCCCTCTTGAGAGCCCGGGTGAGGCCGGAGATGCGCTGGCGCAGGACTTTGCCGGACTTGAACTTGACCACGGCGCGCGCGGGGATGATGAAGTCGCTCCCCTTCTTCGCGGGGTTGCGGCCCACGCGCGGTTTGGTGAGGCGCACCTCAAAGCTGCCGAAGCGGCGCAACTCGACGGCGTCGCCCCTGGCAAGGCTGGCGACAATCTCGTCGAGGGTTCGTTGGATCACGTCGAAGACCTGGTGCTGCACAAGGCCGGTCTCATTGCTTATCTTCACCACGAGGTCTCGCTTGGTTAAATTCGGCATACCGCCCCCGGTTTTACTCGAAGCGCGTCCAAGGTTGCAAGACGAGCTTTACACCGTTTGAGGATGCCGGCGCGGGCGCTGCGTTCCGCGCGAGCCCCGCGCCGGGCGCGAGCCGCGCGAACCGCTCGACGCGCTTGCCACCACACCCTATATTCCCCCGATGCTTTCCGTCTCGACCTGCTGGAACTCCGACCGCCACACGGACGGCGAGGCGATGCTGGAGGAGGTGCTGGCCCTCGGCTTCGAATGGGTGGAGCTCGGGCACGGCATCCGGCTTTCGTTGATGGATGGCATCCAGAGAGTCTTCGACCGGGGCGACGTGAAGTTCAGCACCCTGCATAATTTCTGCCCGCTGCCGGTCGAGATCACGCGGTCCGCGCCGGACTGCTACCAGTTCTCCTCCGAGCGCGAGGCCGAGCGGGAACGCGCGGTAAAGCTCTCTTTCCAGACGATCGACTTCGCCGTGCGGCTCGGGGCGCGCCTCGTCGTCCTGCACATGGGGAGCGTGCCGATGCAGCCCATCACCGACCAGCTCGTAAAGATGGCGGTCGAAGGCCAGCACCTCTCGCGCAGGTACGTGCGGATGAAGCTGGACGCGGTGAAAACACGCGAGGCCAGGGCGCAACCCGCGTTCGACCACGCGAAGGCGTGCCTGGTGCGCATCGCCGAATACGCCTCGGCCAAAAAGATTCGTCTGGGCATCGAGGGGCGGCATGGCTATGAAGAGATTCCGAGCGAGCGGGAATTTCCCGGTTTGCTCGATGAAATCAACTCCCCCTATGTCGGTTACTGGCACGATTTCGGCCACATCCAGATCAAAGAAAATCTCGGCTTCCTCGACCACGTGGAATGGATAAAGAAGATCCGCTCCCGGCTTCTGGGTTGTCACCTGCACGATGTGGAATGGCCGGGGGGCGACCATCGCCCGCCGTTCACGGGCAGCATCGCGTATGAGAAGATCGTCCCGCTGCTGCCCAAGGATTGCCTGTTCGTGTGGGAAATGGGGCCGCGCCGCAAAGCCGAACACATCATCGAGTCACTCGCACTCTGGAAAGAGCGTTTCGGAGAATGAAATATAAGAAAGCGGCCTTCACGGCCGTGCAGATCCTCGTCACCCTCGGCATCCTCTACATCGTTTTCCACAGCCCGGAGAAACGGGCGAGAATGCGGGAGGCGCTCGGGAATTCGGATAAGATATGGCTCGTCGGCGGTTTCTTCGCGTATGGGTTCGTGGAGCTCTTCGCCGCCGTGCGCTGGAACATCCTTCTGCGCGTGCAGGGCATCAACCTCAGTCCGCTCCGCCTCACGGCGCTCCTCATGATCGGCATTTTCTTCAACCTCTTCCTGCCGGGCGGCACCGGGGGCGACGTGGTGAAGACCTTCTACCTGCTCAAGGAGACGCCGGGCAAGAACGTCCAGGCGCTGCTCGCGGTGCTCATCGACCGCGTGGTGGGCCTGCTCGGTCTCATGGTCGTCACCATCATCATGATGGGGCTGCGCTACAAATGGCTCGCGGCTTTCCCGATCACCGCCGGGCTCACGAATTTCCTGCTCGGCCTCCTCATCGTGGCGCTGGCGGGCATCCTGTTTTCGTTCGCCGTCACCGGGTTCAACCTCGTCCAGAAACTCCCGCACCGGATGCCGTTCCGCGACAAGTTCGTCGAGCTCTCCGTCGCCTACAACCTCTATGCATCCGCGTGGAAGGCGTCCCTCGTCGCCTTTATTTTTTCGATCGGCGTCCACATCGGCTCCTTTGCCGTCTTCTATTTTTCGGGGCGCGCCTTCCGGGCCACGGCGTCGCTGCTGGACTTCTTCGCCATCATGCCCATCGTGAATACCATCACGTCCCTGCCGATCAGCGTCGCGGGGGTCGGCGTCCGCGAGAAACTTTTTGAGGAACTGCTCGGGAACCTCTGCCACGTGCCGGATCCGGTCGCCGTCCTCGTCTCGACCAGCGGCTTTCTCGTCCTCGCGGCGTGGGGGGTCATCGGCGGCATCATCTACATCCTGTATCGGCCCTCCGAGCACGCCAAACTCGCGCAAATTTCCGAGGAGGTGACCCACCTTGAAGAGGAGATAACGCGCGGCGCCGACCCCGCGGATTACAACCGCGACCGCGAAAAGCAGGATTCCGGCAAGCGGCGCTGACCCGTAACGCCATGAAAACGCGGGGCGCTCCGCACCTCCTGCCCCATGTCGCGGCGAACTTCGCCATGACCTGGGACGGGCGCATCTCCACCCGGAATCTCACCCCCTCCGACTTTTCCTCCCGCGCGGACAAGCGCCGGATGCTGGAAATCCGCGCGTGGGCGGACGCCATCCTGGTGGGAAGAGGCACCCTCCAAAAAGAAAATATGCGGCTCGGCCTTCCCGCGCCCGCGTTGCGCGCCGAAAGGCTTCGGAGGAAACAGGCCGCCTGGCCGGTGCGCGTCATCCTCAGCAACTCGGGCCGCATCCGGCCCGGGCTGCGCATTTTCCGGGAGACGTTCTCCCCCATCCTGATCTATTCGACGGTGCGGATGCCGAAGACCGTGCAAACGGCGCTGGCGGACTGCGCGACCCTCCACCTCGGCGAGGGGAGCGCCGTTGACCTGCGAGGGATGCTGCAAGACCTGCGCGCGCGGCACAAGGTGAAGCGCCTCCTGTGCGAGGGGGGCGGCCAGGTCTTTCGAAGCCTGCTCGAAGCGGGGCTGGTGAACGAGATACCACATCACGCTCTGCCCGCTGGTCTTCGGCGGAAGGGGCGCGCCCACCCTCACAGGAGTGGCGGGGCCTTTCCTCCCATTCGGGATTCCGGGCCGCCTTGCAAGCTGGGAAGTGGTTGGGGGCGAATGCTTCCTGCGGTACGTTCTCGACTGAACGGGCGGGCGCTCCCGAACCGCCCGTGACAAGAAAATGACAATCGCCCACACCCGCGCGCCGGTTGCGGGCGTATAACACCCATGAGCGCATGCCGCCGCCCCTCCCGGGCTTCGCTTCAAGAAATAACTGCTTTCACCTCACCGTGGCGCACCCTATCCTGAAAGTTCCCTCTCTCCCCAGAGTGCATACCTCGAACTCCATCTTCATCCGCGCGCCCAAGGAGACCATCTTCGACACCGTCGCGAACCTGAAAGCGTGGCCGAATATCCTGCCGCACTACCGCTCCATCAGCTATTACGAGCGGGGAGAGCATCGGAACAATGTGAAGATGGCCGCCACCCGCTCGGGCATCCCCGTCGAATGGATGTCCCAGCAGGAGATCGACCGCGACAAATGGGAGGTCCGCTTCCGCCACCTGAAGGGGTGGACGAAGGGAATGTTCGTCGTCTGGACGTTTAAAGAGGAGCCGGACGGTGTTTTTGTCGAGATCATACACGATCTCAACTTCCGATTTCCGATACTCTCTGTGGTGGCTGACAGGATCATCGGCGGTTTCTTCGTGAAACACATCGCCGACCAGACGCTGGCCGCCATGAAGAAACATCTGGAAAAATGAACCCACACGGCTGTCGGCGAGCGGTGATCACCGGCCTCGGCCCCATCACCTGCGTCGGCACGGGCCGCGAGGCATTCTGGGGCGGCATCCTGAAGGAAGAGAGCGGCATCCGGCGGCTGCAGGCGTTTGATCCCGGTGCGTTCCGGGCCCGGTGCGCCGGGGAGATCGCCGGGTGGGATCCCACGCTTTTTTTCGCGCCGCACCGGCTCAAACGGCTCGACCGCTACGCGCAATTCGCGGTCGCCTCGGCCCTCCTCGCGCTGGAGGATGCCGGCATCGCCTTTTCGCGCGAAGAGCCCCGGGCCCGGTTCGGGGTCAGCTTCGGCACCGCGCTCGGGGGCATCTCGAACGCGGAGTCCGAGCACCTCCACTTTCTGCACAAGGGGCCGCGCGGGGTGAACCAGACCCTCGCTCTCCAGGTCTTCGGCGGCTCGGCGCATTCGAATATCGCGATCGAATGCGGCTTCCAGGGGGTCGGCACCACGAACTCGAACAGTTGCGCCAGCGGCGTCATCGCCGTCGGCGAGGCCCTGCGGTACATCCGGGATGACATGGCGGATGTCGTCGTCGCGGGCGGGGCCGAGGCGCCGCTGAGCCCGCTCAGCTTCGGCGCGTTCGATATGATCAAAACCATGAGCCGCTTTGAGGGCGACCCTCGGCTCGCGTGCCGTCCGTTCGATCTTGAACGGGATGGCTTTGTCATGGGCGAAGGCGCGGCCAGCCTCATCATCGAGGAATACGGGCACGCGATGGCGCGCGGCGCCACCATCTACGCCGAGGTGCTCGGCTACAGCCTGAATAACGAGGCGTACCACATGACGACGCCCCTGCCCGGCGGCGAGGCCGTCATCCGCGTGATGCGCGCCGCGCTCGCCGACGCGGACGTCGCGCCCGGGGAGATCGACTACATCAACGCGCACGGCAGCTCCACCCAGCTCAACGACTCGAACGAGACGGCCTGCGTGAAGGCCGTCTTCGGCGAGCGCGCCCGCGAAATACCGATCAGCGGCACCAAGGCATTCACCGCCCACCCGCTGGGCGCGACCGGGGCCATGGAGACCGCCATCTGCGCGCTGGCCATCACCCACGGCCATGTGCCGCCGACGTTAAACTGGCGCACGCCCGACCCGGCTTGCGACCTCGACATCGTCCCGAACAAGGGCCGCACGCAAAAAGTCCGGTACGCGCTGAACAACGCCTTCGGGTTCGGGGGCATCAACGCGGCGCTCGTGCTCGGGGCGGTGTAGCAAGTTCCGCTACTCCCGGAAGTGCGGGGCCGAGGTGCCCATCTCGTCCCGTTTCTCGCGGGGCCTCATCACGGGAAATTTCTTTACCAGCGACCGGATGTCGGGATCGGACAGCCCGCCGGGGATCATGATGATCCCGTCCGACACGCGCTGGTCGATGAGCATATCCGTCACCTGCCTGCCGTTGACCACGGCGACGAGCGACGTGCCGCGCTTCTCGACGCTGACGCTGTCGAGCTTCTGCGTGCCGCCGGGGTCGAGCTTGAAGACGCACCGCATCGACCCGTCCGCGGCCATGGAAGGGAGGATAGACTCGACGTTCGCGCTCCGAGATCACCGGGATCTTGTCCAGGAACGCCTTGCGCGGCGGATATTGGAGCATGACGGGGATGGTGAAATTCTCCCCGCTCTGGCTGTTCGACTCTGCGTAAAAGCGGACGGTGGCCGCGGGCTCTTTCTTTGCGGACCCCACCAGCAGCAAAGCCAGCACGGGGAAGAGGGCGCGGAGTGTCCGCGGGCGGCGCATCCAGGAGAAGGGCATCCCGGTCATTATGGGAAGAACCAAATGGATTTGCAACCATCGCGCCGCCGAGCAACAATGGCCGTTCATGAGCCTCCGCCGAAACGCCCCGCCGCGCCCCTCTTCCCTGGCTTGCCTGGCGGCGTTGCTCCTCGCAGCCGCCTTCGCCGTCCCGCCTGCGACCGCATACGCCTCCGGGGAAAACGACGCGCCCGACGCGACCCCGAAGCCCGGCCTCGTCTCGCGGTTCCTCCACATCTTCCACCACACGCCGAAGCCGCCGTCCGACAGTGTCTCCACGCACGGCAGGCGCTTTGCGCTGACTCTGGACATCTCGCCGCAGCCGTTGAAACTCTCGGAAGCCCGGCAGATGCGGGTCACGCTCGTCCTTACAAACAGATCGTCGAACTTCGTCCACCTCGAATTTCCGACCACCCAGCGCATCGAAATCCTCATCCGGAACAGGGCGGGCAAGCTGGTCACCCAATGGTCGGAGGATCAATCCTTCGTGAACGAGCCCAGCTATATCTCCATCAACCCCGGGGAGCGCGTCGAGTACTCCGAGTCCGTCCCGACACGCGAGATGGCCGCGGGCCAGCCCTACACCATCGAGGGATTTTTCCCCAACTACGACGACCTCCGGACAACCAGGACCATCGTGCCGGAGTAACCGCGTCGGCCGCCTCCCGCCGAAAGCGCCTTAACTCCGCCCATTCCTGATCCATAGCGTTGCCTCCGCGACGCTCCACTGAAACTTCCGCGCGTGCTCGCGTATCAGGAACGGCAGGTCGCGCCGGCGGAATAGCGTGAAGTGGGGCTCCAGCACGCTTTGCAGCGCATCCAGCGTGGTCACGCGCTTCCCCTGGCGCTCAAACCCGCCCACCCATTTTTCGCGCGGGGTGAATTCATCCATCCACGTATAGGGCGAGGTGAGGAGCAGCCTGCCGCCCGGTTTTACCAGCCGCGGGGCCGCGCCGAGGAAACGCGCGGGGTCGGGCAGCCGGCAGATCAAATTTGCGGCGAGGACGATGTCGAACGCGCCGAGATTTTCAGGCATATCCATCGCGTCGCCCGTCTCGAACAGCACGCGCCCGCGGTCGATCCCCGCCGGAACCTCGGCCACGCAGCGCGTAGTGAGCGCGCCTTCATCGATCCGGTCGAAGGGGAGCGCACCCTCGCGCTGCAGAGCCCGCGCCGCCTCGATGAAGCGGTGCGAAAAGTCGATGCCGACGACCCGTTCGCACGACCGGGCCAGTTCGAACGCGGCGCGGCCCGCGGCGCAGCCGACATCCAGCGCGCAGAGCGGCCCCCCTGCGCCGGGCCGGGCGAAGTCCATGCACTCCGCGGCGCAGCGGGCGGGAAAGTCGAGCGCCTCGCGCGGCCCGAAGTCGTACGGCAGGATGTCCGCGGGCGCGCCGTAGTGCAGCAGCAGGTACTCGGAGAGCAGCCGCTCGGTCTCGTAGCTGTTCAACGGCGGCTACTCGTCGAGCAGCTTCCTCATGTATTTCGGCTCGTAGTGCTCGATGAGGATCTCGGTCGCGCCGTCGCGGAAGATGCGCGCCTCGGGCACGTCGATCTCGGGCGTCTTGCCGGGCGAGAAGAGGATGTCGTCGTGGGTGGCGTTGGCCTTGTTCGCGAATTTGTCCGGCGTCAGGCTGCCCCCGAGGTGGTCGCTGCGCCCGGTGGCGACGTGGAGTGTGCCGAGGATTTTTTCATCCTGGATGTCGCGGCCCGAGAACGGGAGTTCCTGTGTGCCAAACCCGAGCTCGCCGAGTTCGCCCGTGACAGGGTCGGAAGCGAGTTTGCGGCGGTGCGTCTCGACCGTCGCCTCGTCGCCGCGGATGAGCGACACCTTGTGGATGCGGCCGCCGGTCACCTCCATGAGGCCGATGGTGCCGTCCTCATACCGCATCGGGAAAGCGCCTTCCGCGCCCGTGGGGACGTAGTAAATCTCCCCGGCCGGAAGATTCGCCACGTCGGGGCCGCCGCGGCAAAGGCCGTGGCTTTTCTGCGCCTCCTGGCCGCCGAGTTCGAGGCGGAGCGTGTGCTTGCGGCCCTCGATCTCGAAGTCGATCTCGACGGCGTCCGCCCGCGTCATGCCGAGCCGGAGCTTCTCGGCCTGGCGGCTGACTTCATTGTAATCGACCGCCAGCCCGGACTTGAGGATGATGTCGTTCACCCCGTGCAGGGTCGCGCCGCGGAAGCCGTATTCCTTCGCGAACGCGGTGAGGGGCGCGGTGGCCGAGTAGGTCGAGATGCAGAGGATGAGATCGTAGGCGGGATAGATTTCCTTCGAGAGGCTCACCGTTTTGCCGTCGGTGGCGAAGGCTTCGTCGGGCAGGTCGAGGTTGCTCCCGCCCGTGATCTTGTAGGCGAAGAGTTCGCCGCCGCTCAGCCCCAACTCCGACATGGCTCCGTGGTGCAGAGTCTGGTAGAATGCCTCGTAGGCGTGCCGCTGGATGGTCAGCTCCGGATTCTTCAGGAAGGAGAAATCCTTAGCGTCTCCCGGATTTTCGAGGTCGATGAGAATGCAGATTTTTTCTCCCCCGCGCGGGGCGAAGACGGTCCGGAGAAGCCGGACGAGATCGAAGGGCGGGAATGATTTTTTGGAAGGCGGCGGCTGGATGGTGGTGGCTTGCATGAGTTGTCGTCCTTGGTTGATCTGAAAAAAATGTCGAATGCGGCCCCTGAAACCTACGTCAACAGGTTCGCGGCGGTTGCATGAAGAAGATGATCTGGAGAACGAAAAAGGGGGACATTGATCTCAGTCGGCGGGCGCTCGTCATGGGCGTGTTGAACGTCACGCTAGATTCGTTTTCCGACGGTGGCAAGTATCTGGCCGTCGCCGATGCGGTCAAACACGCGCGCCAGATGATCGCGGACGGCGCGGACATCATCGACATCGGCGGCGAATCCACGCGCCCCGGGGCGTTGCCCGTGTCCGCAGAAACCGAATGCGCGCGAGTCCTCCCCGTCATCGAATGCGTCGCGGCGCTGCCGGGCTGCCTCATCTCCGTCGATACCTCGAAGGCCTCCGTGGCGCGGGAGGCGATCGCCCGCGGCGCATCGGTCATCAACGACATCACCGGGTTGCGCGGCGACCCCGGGATGGCCGGGGTGGTGCGCGCCTCGGGAGCGGGTGTGATCCTCGCCCACATGCAGGGCACGCCGCGCGACATGCAGGTGGCGCCGCACTACGAAAACGTCGTCGATGAGGTCGGTCTTTTTTTTCGACAATCCCTCGCTCTGGCCATAGGGTGCGGAATTGATCCAATGTGTGTCGCCTTTGATCCGGGCATCGGTTTTGGAAAATCAGTAGCCCACAATCTCCTCCTCCTCAGGCACTTGGAAAGGCTGCGCACCGAGGGCCGGCCGCTCGCGGTGGGCGTCTCCCGCAAATCCTTTCTCGGCAAGGTCATCGGCAGCGCGGAGATGGCCGACCGGCTTTGGCCCGCCGTGGCCGTCACCAGCTACGGCCGGGAGCACGGTGGATCCATCTTCCGCGTCCATGACGTGAAGGCGCACGTGGACGCACTGCGCATGACCGAGGCGATCCTTGAGGAAGCATGATCGATACGCTCCAGAACCTCGTTGCCAACAACTGGCGGTCCGGCGTCGAGATCGCCATCCTGTATGTGCCGATCTACTACGGGTACCTCTATTTTCGGGGGACGCGCGGTGCGAGCGTCCTCACGGGGCTCGTCGTCATCTTCGTCGCGCTCACGCTCACCTCGCAGTTGCTGAATCTCGAGGTCATCAGCTGGCTCATCCGCGGCCTCACCGCGTTCTTCGCCATCGCCCTCGTCGTCATCTTCCAGCCCGAGCTGCGCCGCGCGCTCGCCGCTCTCGGGAGCCAGCACATTTTCTCCACGGCCAGCCAGAGCCGGGAGACGGTCGAGATCCTCACCGAAGCCGTCTTCGAGCTGTCGAACAGGGAGTTCGGAGCGCTCATCGCGCTCGAGCAGGAGACGAACCTCAACATCTTCGCCGAGAGCGGAGTGAGCATCGACTGCGAGCTGTCGCCCGAGCTCATCATCACCATCTTCCAGCCAAAGACCCCGCTCCACGACGGCGGCCTCATCATCCGCAACGACCGCATCCTGGCGGCCAAGTCCATCTTCCCGGTGAGCCAGCGGGAGGATCTCGACCGCAACCTCGGCCTCCGCCACAGGGCTGGACTCGGCATCACCGAGGAATCCGACGCCGTCGCGGTCGTTGTTTCCGAGGAGACCGGCATCGTTTCGATTTGTCACCGGGGCAAGATAGAACGTAACTTCGATCCCGAGAGTTTCAGGCGGCGGCTCGCGCGTTTGCTATTGCTCGAGAAATATGAAAAAACTGATCCTGCGGAACCCGGGGGCGAAGATCGGGTCGCTCGCCCTCGCGATAATCCTCTGGTTCCTCATCAAGAAGATGGAGACACCATCGCCTTCTAGCCCGGACCAGATGCATTATAACGCAGCCGGCGCCCGTTAGGCGCTCCAAGTTTTCCGCCGTGCAAAAACCCCCCAAGCCCGCTTCCCCCGGCGCCCCCGACCCCGTTCCCCGGCCCGCCAACGGCGCGAGCCATGAGCGCAAAATTTTCGGCACCGACGGCGTGCGCGGCGTGGCGAACATCGAGCCCGTCACCGCCGAGACCGCGCTGAAGCTCGGGCGCGCGGCGGCCCACGTCATCACGCAGCTCGGGCCGGCTGGCCGGCCCGGCCACCGGGCAAAGATCGTCCTCGGCAAGGATACGCGCCTCTCCGGTTACATGCTTGAGAACGCCCTGGCCGCCGGCATCATGTCGCTCGGCGTCGATGTCCTCCTCATCGGCCCGCTGCCCACGCCCGGCGTCGCGTACATCACGCGTTCGCTGCGCGCGGATGCCGGCATCGTCCTCTCCGCCTCGCACAACCCGTATGAGGACAACGGCATCAAATTTTTCCGGCACGACGGCTACAAGCTCGACGACGAGATCGAGTCGCGCATCGAGAACCTCGTGTTCAGCGGCGAGATCGAGTCGATCCGCCCCACGGCCGGCAAGATCGGCCGCGCCACCCGCATCGACGACGCCGTGGGCCGGTATGTCGAGTTCGCCAAGCGCAGCTTTCCACGCGGCTGGACGCTCGAAAACGTCCGGATCGCGGTCGATGTCGCCAACGGCGCCTCCTACAAGTCCACGCCGTTCATCCTCCGCGAACTCGGCGCGCACGCCATCGTCGCGCACAACTCGCCGAACGGGCGCAACATCAACCGCGACTGCGGCAGCACGCACCCCGAGCAGATCCAGCGCCTGGTGAAGGACACCGGCGCGCAGGTCGGCATCACCCACGACGGAGACGCCGACCGCGCCCTGCTCTGCGACGAGAATGGCGAGATCGTGGACGGCGACGAGATCATGGCCATCGCCGCCATCGATCTCCTCCAGCGCGGCGCGTTGAGCGCGAACACCCTCGTCGCCACGCAGATGAGCAATTTCGGCCTCGACGAAGCGCTCCGGGCCCACGGGGGAAGGGTCATCCGCACGAAGGTCGGCGACCGCTACGTCATCGCGGAGATGATCAAGGCCGACCTGAACCTCGGAGGCGAGCAGAGCGGCCACATGATCTTCCGCGACTACTCGACGACCGGCGACGGCATCGTCAGCGCGTTGCAGATCCTGCGCATCATGGTCGAGACCGGGAAGCCGCTCAGCGAACTGAAGAAATGCCTCTCCAAGTACCCACAGGCCCAGCGGAACCTGAAGGTGGGCCGCAAGCCGGAGATCGCCACACTCACCGATGTGACGAAGCTCATCGCGGAAGTTGAAGGTGAGCTCGCGGGCCAGGGCCGCGTGCTGCTGCGCTACTCCGGCACCGAACCGAAGATACGCCTGCTCATCGAAGGCCGCGACGATGCCCGCATCAACGCGCACGCCGACCGTATCGCCGGGGCTGTGGCCTCCTCCATCGGCGCGGAGTAGGCCGGCTGTTCCGGCTCAACCCCCGGGGCCCGCGCCCCCTTTTACTGGAGCTTCAGGTCGTCGGGACTTTGGACGTTCACGTAGAAAATCCCTTTGTAATAGTGGACTGCGCCCGTCGCGGTGACGCTCTTGCCGACCCAGCTCCGCAGCTTATCCGTGGAGAGGCCGCCCGGCTTGTCGGGCGGGATGAAAGGGACGGCGGCGTCCTCGGGTTTCCTCGCAAAATAGACGCTGCGGTACTTCGTGCCCTCGTCTTCCGCGACACTCACGATGACGCCGGTGACACTCACCAACTGGTCGCTCAGACCCCGTAGAGCCGCCAGGTCGGACACGCCGACGACGGTGGGTTGCGGCGGAGCGGGCGTGGGCTGCGAGTGAGCGGAAGGGTCGTCCTGCCTGGGCGCGAACGTGATGCCCAGAAAATAACCTCCTGTTCCGATGATGGCCGCGCCTGCGAGCGACAGAAGCCAGACGAGCCACACGCGGCGCTTTTTCGGCGGCGGGAACGGCAGAGCGTAGGCGTAGAAAATTGCCGCGGAGGGCGATGCGCTCCGAACGGGCACTGCAATGAGCGGCTTGAAAGGCATGGGTTGCGCTGGCGGCGTAGGGGGCATGCGGGGCGCTGGCGGCGTAGGGGGCGCTGGCAGCTTGCGTTGCGTTGGCGGCGTAGGGGGCGCTTGCGGCATGCGCGGCGCCGGGGGTGCAGGCGGCCCTGCGACCGCCGGCCGCGGAGCCGGAGGCGGGAGAACCACGGGCGCGGCGACCGGAGGTCGCGGGACAGGCGGCCTCGCCACCGGCAGTCTGGCCGCCGGAGGTCTCGGCGCCGGCGTTCCGTTCGGGGCGGCGGGGCGGCGAGGCGCGGCTACCGGCGGACGCGCTGCCACCGGAACGGGGGCGGCTGCCGGCGGACGCGCTGCCACCGGAACAGGAGCGGCTGCCGGCGGACGCGCCGCCATCGGAGCGGGCGCGGGCTCCGGCGCAACCGGGGGGGGCGCAGGCGCATAAACCTGGACTGCGGGCAGACCCGGGTCGCCCGAGCCGGCCAGGGCGGCATCGAGTCCTTCCAGCATCGCACGGGCGCTGGCAGGGCGCCTGCAAGGGTCCGGGGAGAGCGCGGGCGAAAGCCAGTTTACAAACGTGGCGGGGATCTCGGGGGGCGGCGCGGGCAGGTTGCCCGGGTCCGGCTGGCGGCCGGTGATCGCGTAGTGCAGCACGGACGCAAAGGAATAGAGGTTCGCCGCGGCGTCCGCCGGCTGGCCGGCCCGCTGTTCGGCCGGGAGGTAGCATTCCATGGGGAACTCGGCCCGGTTTCCGCACGCCCCCAGCACGCCGAAGTCCGCGAGCTTGATCTCGAATTCGCCCGAAAAGGAATCGCCCAGGACGAAGAATTTTTCCGGTGAGAGACAAGGGTGAAACCACCCGAGGTCGTGGGCGTCGGCGAGCAGCGCGAGCGCCTGGCCGGCGAAGACCCGCAGCTTCCGTGCGCTCAGCCGCTCGCGCGCGACGATCGCCGGAAGCGGCTTCCCCGCGATCCACTCCAGCGCGAGGAAAACCTGCCCGGCCTCCCGCCAGACCCTGAAAATCTTCTGCAACCCGGGATGCTCGAAGCCTGCCAGCCGCCGCGCCTCCGCCGCGAGTTCCTCCCCGCCGCGAAGCTCGCGCACGATGACCCAGCGCTGCTCCTCAAAATCGAACGCGGGGAATCCCTCGCCGCTCCACTCCGTCTCTCCCCCGAGGTGGAGGTGATACCGTCCGGCAAGAAGCGATTCCCCGGAACCGGGAACCTGGGATTCGGATAAGGAATTCACATTGGGGAAAACGCGGTCGTGGATGCTCCTGAACCTGCCGGCATCCTGGAGATTTTTTCCCCGGCTGACAATCCTTCCCGCTCAAAAAAAAATCCGCCCGCCAGGAAGGGCCGCAACGGGTGCGCTGGCCCCCGGTTTTAGCGGCTGGCGTCTTCGCCGGCCCCCCCCGGCCCTGTGCATGGCTCCATGCACCCACGCTTCCTTGCCACCGCTCGCGGCGCGCCCTCTTCGGCGCGGTATTACTTCAGGGCGTTTTTAAGGGGGGTCAGCACGTTCGCGGGAAGATTGGCCACGGTGGTCAGACCGGCTATCTTAAAACTGATGGCGGATTTGCACGGCAGGGTGGCCGGCAGGGTTATTTCCAGGCCATTGGCGGTTCGAGACCACGTGAGTTTTCCCTCGCTGCCCAATAGCGTGACGGAGGTGGGTTCTCCAGTGACCAACGGAGATCCTGCGGCGAAAGCGCGGATGACAACCTGCCCGGTCGGCAAGCCCAGCGTGATGGCGTAGATATCCCCTCCTTTGCGGGTGAAGCGGATGTCCTGGGCGGTGAATTTGTGGTTCTCGTGAAATGCGCCGCCCTTGAAATTGGAGGAACCTTCGCCGTAAACCGTCCAGGGGCGGGTGCCGAAGAGCGCGTCTCCGTTGATCTTCGTCCAGTCGGCCATCTCTTTCAGGAAGGTCGCCATTTGGGGAGGAAGGCTGCCGTCCGGGAACAGGTTGACGTTGAGCAGGAGGTTGCCGTTTTTGCTCACGATGTCGGTCAAAATGTGAATCACGTCGTCGGTTGAACGATAGCGGTCGCGCGGCACCCAGAACCATTCGCCCATGGAGGTGTCCGTCTGCCACGGGCGAGCCTCGATGTCCGTCATCATCCCGCGCTCGAGGTCCTGAACGCACGACCCGTCGATGAAATCGGTTTTGTTGTAGTTCTTCTTGCAGCAATACACCGCCTCCTGCGTGCCCCCGTGCGATTGCATGCCCAGATTATAGAGTTCCGCCACGATATTCCGGCCCGTTTCCCCGAAGGGCAGCCCGCCGTCGCTGTAAAGCAGATCGGGCTTATAGTGGGTGATCAAGTCGTAGATGCGGGCATACCATTCCTGCGCCCAGCGGGGATCTTTGCTGTACCAGCCGGTATCGCCCGGTTCTGCGGGCAGTTGATAGAGGTCCCAATTGGCCGGGGCGGCGCCATCGTACGGCACGCCTGCGAGCGGGCCGTCCTTGTCGGCGCCATGGGAGGACTGCATGAAGGTGAAACTGTGGCCCAGATGTTCCGAGACGCCGAAGGGCAGACCCTGTTTCTTCGCCGCCACTTGCCAGATGCCGACCACGTCTTTGTGAGGGCCGATATTCACCGAATTCCACTTATGATATTTGGAGTCCCAGTTGTCGAAATTGTCGTGGTGGACCGCCTGCGCGACGAAATAGTGCGCCCCCGCCGCTTTATAGAGCTGCATGAGTTGATCGGGATCCCATTTCTCCGCCTTCCAGAGCGGCAGGATGTCCTTGTACCCCACCTTGGACGGATGGCCGTATAACTGGAGGTGACTCTGATAGGCGCTATGGCCGCCTCTCTTTTCGACTATATACATCTGGCGGGCGTACCAATCTCCGTCACCGGGCACCGCTTGAGGCCCCCAATGCGCCCAGATGCCGAATTTGCCGTCGCGAAACCAGTCGGGACATTGAAACTGCTTGAGGGATTCCGGGGTGCCCTTGAACGGGCCGTTTAACAGCGGCAAGGACTCCGGTTTTGGGATCGGGATGGCGTGTGTCTCGGGCGGGTAAACGACTGGGACCTGGGCCTGGCCGGGAACCGGGACTTGCGCAAAGGCGGCGAAGGACGGCCAGAGGACCAAGACGAGGCCGGCAAGAAGCCTGGCTGGGCTGACGAACGAATTTTGGGGCTTCACCCCGCTGCTTCCTTGTTTTGACATCATTTATTGACCTTCCATCTGCTGCTTTCTACTCTGGAAAACAGGCTTCCTACCCTATATATCTCTCACCCCTGAATCCAGCTTTATCTGGGAAATATGAACTCGAAAATCCTCTTCTCCTCCCTGGCGTTCTGCTCCCTCGCCGCCGCGTCCGCCCAGGAAACGCCGGCCCCCGCCTCCACCCCCGCCACCGCCACCAGCGAGAGCGGCGCGGCGATCGCACCGATCGCCTCCGGCCCGTTCCAGGGCAACTTCGAATCCCTCAAGCAATACCAGTGTCCCGACTGGTTCCGGAACGCGAAGTTCGGCATCTGGGCGCACTGGGGGCCGCAGGCCGTTCCTGGCGAAGGGGATTGGTATGCGCGGAAGATGTATCTGCAGGGCGACCGGGACTACAAGGCGCACCTGGAGATTTACGGCCACCCCTCCAAGGCCGGTTACAAGGACATCATCCCCCTCTGGACGGCCGAAAAATGGGACCCGGTGGCTCTGATGGCGCTCTATAAAAAGGCGGGCGCCCATTACTTCGTGAGCATGGGCTGCCACCACGACGACTTCGACCTGTGGAACTCGAAGTTCCATTCCTACAACGCCGTGAAGATGGGCCCGCACCGCGACATCGTCGGCGAATGGCAAAAAGCGGCAAAGGCCCAGGGGCTGCCGTTCGGCGTCTCCGAACACCTCGGCGCGAGCTACACCTGGTTCCAGCCAAGCCACGGCTCGGACAAGACCGGCCCGCTGGCGGGTGTGCCATACGACGGGGCCGATCCGCAATACGAGGAGCTGTATCATCCCCCCACCAAACCGGACGACAAAGCCTGGTACACCAAGGATCCCGTGAACCAGGAAGACTGGCAGCGGCGCATCCGCGACCTCGTCGATTCGTATCACCCCGACCTGCTCTATAGCGACGGCGGCCTCCCGTTCGGCGCGATCGGCCGCAGCACCGTGGCGCATTTTTATAACACCAGCATCGCGGCCAACGCCGGGAAGCTCCAGGCCGTTTACAATTGCAAGAAGACCTCCTCGGGCGAATTCGTCGCGGGCGCCTGCGTCCAGGATGTCGAGCGCGGCGGGATGCGCGACATCCAGCCATACCCCTGGCAGACCGATACGTCGAACGGCGACTGGTTTTACCGCAAGAAGGATCATTACAAGGACACCGCGGTCGTCCTCCACCTCCTCTCCGACATCGTGAGCAAGAACGGGAACCTGCTGCTCAACGTCGTCCTGCTCCCGGACGGCTCACTGCCCGACGACTCCAGGCGCCTCCTCGACGGCCTCAGCGCTTGGATGGCTGTCAACTCCGAGGCAATCTTCGACACTCGCCCCTGGAAAGTCTATGGGGAAGGCCCGACCGTCATGGCCGGAGGCAGTTTCAAGGAGAACTTCCCGTTCCAGGCGAGCGACGTCCGGTTCACCACGAAGAACGGCGTCCTCTACGCCCTCTGCCTCGGCGTGCCCACGGAAGCGGTCAGCATCAAGTCGCTCGCAAAAAAGGCCGCGGCGGCCGCCGGCCCCGGCTCGGCTGCGGATGGAAACGCAGGCCCGCCTTACACCGACAAACCCATCACCAAAGTCACCCTGCTCGGCAGCAACGAAACGCTCGATTGGAAACAGCAGGACGACGCCCTCGTGATCCAGCCCGCCAAAACCTGGCCCGCCGCGGACGAGGTCGTCTTCAAAGTCGAGTTTTAACCAGGCGTTCCGGCGCGGCCTCCCAAGCCCGGGCCGGCGCTGCCCGCACCGGCTCCCATGTCCTCCCTCACCGATGATGTCGCGATCCTCGGCGGAGGCGCCGCGGGGTTGATGTGCGCCCTCACCGCCGGCGGGCGCGGCCGTTCCGTGCGCGTCCTGGAACGCGCCGAGCGGCCGGGAAAGAAGATCCTCATCTCCGGCGGCGGCCGGTGCAATTTCACGAATCTCCACGCCGGGCCGGACAACTACCTGTCCAGTGAACCCGGTTTCTGCCGGTCGGCTCTCGCCCGTTACCGCCCGCGCGACTTCGTCGCGCTGGTCGAGCGCCACGGCATTGCTTACCACGAGAAAAAGCTCGGCCAACTCTTTTGCGATGGCTCTTCGCGGGAGATCGTCGCGCTCCTCACCGAAGAGTGTGCCGCCGCCGGTGTCCGCATCGAGACCGGCGCCGGAGCGCGCGAGGTCAGCCGCGAGGCGGACGGCGTCTTTACCGTGCGCACGGAGCGGGGCGGGGAGGTGCGCGCGCATTCGCTCGTGGTCGCCGCGGGCGGGCTCACCTGGTCCAGGCTCGGGGGGAGCGACATCGCCTACCGGCTCGCGCGCCAGTTCGGATTGAGGATCGTGCCGCCGCGTCCCGGCCTCGTGCCGCTGACATTCGCCGGCGATCTTGGCCGTCTCTGCGCCGGGCTGAGCGGCGTCTCTCTCCCCTGCCGGGCACGCGCCCAAGTCCCGGGTGCGCCCGCCTTTCGCGAAAGCCTCCTCTTCACCCATCGCGGCCTCAGCGGCCCTGCGGTATTGCAAGTTTCCTCCTACCTGCCGGGAATCGGCCAGCCCGGCGGAGCCGATGTCGCCTTCGACCTCCTTCCGGACGCCCCGGAGGACGAACCGTGGCTCACCGCCCGCCACGCCGCCGGCGACCAGGCGCCCCTGCCCAAGGTCCTCGCCGAACGCCTCCCCGCGCGCGTCGCGGAGGCATTTCTGGCCGGGCTCGACCCGCGCCGCCCCTTGAGGCAGCATCCCCTCAAGGCCCTCGCGGCGCTCGAGCAAACCCTGCGGCGGTGGACGCCGCATCCCGCCGGCACCGAAGGGTATGCAAAGGCCGAGGTCACCCTGGGAGGCATCGACCCCCGCGACTTGAACAGCCGCACCATGGAAGCCCACAGCGTTCCGGGCCTCTACTTCATCGGCGAAGCGGTGGACGTCACCGGCCAGCTCGGCGGCTTCAACTTCCAGTGGGCCTGGGCCAGCGGCCATGCCGCCGGCGAAAAAGCGTAGGGCCGGTGTGGGCGTGCTTTGCCTCCAACGCCTCGCGGTCCCTCTCGGGGTTTATTCCCACCCAGTATATGAATGAGGTGGCGAACATCAGCCCGATTGACATCAGCGGGACGAACTCGGTGGACGGAAGCATCCATATTTTGTTCAATGCCCAGAGCATGACCTCCGCAACATCCGCCTGGACTTCCGGCACCTTCCTTTTGACCCTCACGAGCGGAACCAGCGCGACCAGCGGAACCGCGAGCGCCACCACCGGAGCCAATGCGAACACCATCCAGCAAGTCTCCATCCCATCCACCGTCAACTTTGGGTCAAACGGCCTAATGCTAAATTCTCAAGGCCTCGCCGCTGGAATAGGAACAATTCAATCCACCGGGACCGGCGGCCCACCCTCCACCAGCGCTCAGAAGGCGCTGCCGCTCCTCCCGGTGGAGGTAAAGGTAGTTAATCGTGATGACCCGACCCAGACTTGGGCGGACGGACCACAGATCGCGACGGGGCCGATCTACGCAGGGGATTCCGGGTGGCACATGGTTAGCTTTAAGCTTGTTGGCACCGATAGCTGGACCAGCGCGACATACACTTGGACAGCGGAAGGGCCGGAGAGAATCACCGGGCCAACAGGTGTTGGAGTCAACACATGGAAGATAGAGGACGAGGACGGCAACGATCCTGACGGCGATACATGGCTAGGATGGAAACCGGGCAAATACACGATCAAGTGTACGATCACCTCCGGTGGTACCACAACCACGGCGCAATTCGATCAAGACGTGGGCGAGCGTACAGACGACGTGCTCGTAATCGGCTGGATCGATCCTCAGCAGGTTCCTTTAAACAGCGCTGGAGTTCAGAGTGCTTTAACACAGGTACTTCCGTCTGGAGGATTGACCTCCTCTGACTCTGACGAATCAAAGGCGAAAGCGGCGCAGCTATTTAATATCGTTTCTTCCCAAGGATGCGACTTCACATTTGAACTTGGACCGTCCAGTGACCCAAGTTCCTTCACGGCGTTCTCCGCCGCTGACAAAGCTTACGCTCTGGATTGGATGTTCAAATACGCAGGCAATGATACGCCGCCATCTTCCTTTACCGACAGCGATGGTTATTTTAGCGAGCAGCAACTCGATCAATTTATCAGTCAGGACGATAGGACGCACTATAAGCTGATTAATCACTTCCAAGACAAATTCCTCGTTGATGAGAACCAAAAATTTAAGAAGGGAAGCCTGATCCACTTAAAGCATGACGTAGAGGTAGGAAGCACGAAGGACCCGAGCCGCTTTTACGAAGTGAGCGGGATAATCGCATGGATCGGGGGATGGGTCAATAATTACCCGGCGGATGGCGCGTTTCCGGGACAACCAGGTCCGGACAACTCTTCGACGCCGGTAACGACAGGCACGACATCGAAACTCTGCAACGAGGGTCGTCCCGCCCAAGACGCACTTAATGCCTTTAAGAATCTCACTGGCCAAGATCAAGGGCAAATCTGGTCTTCGATCACCTTCTTTCCTGACTTGCAGTTTTATTCAGAAACGATCAGTTCGACAACCAACAACTCTTTAACGCGCGATCCTAAGCCGAGCGATGTCTCCGAAGGCCGAATCAATACCCAGGTCTATCCAACCTACTGGATTTATTTGGATGGAAAAAGGCAGGGAGAGCAAAATCGGGCAGCGTCTCCGTCGGCCCTATTTCCGAATACTGACAGATGCCAATGAAGCTCACAAAACCAACATCTGCAATCGGCATTTTGGCGGTGTGCCTCCTCCTACGCCTTCTTTTTATTTGGCATACAATGCCCGGAAACTCCGGCGGGCCTAGCCTTGCGGAGAAGCAGCCATCCCGTGCCGAGACTCCGCAGCCTAGCATTCCGAATAACCGAACTGGAGGAGAGGATATTACCAAAGCATCTGTTAAAATGAGCCCTTGGGAATTTGACCATCTTCAAGTGCATCTTCCCGACCCGGTGAACGCGGCTTGGAAGGGGCCGCTCTATGATAGCCGGAGCTGTTTTGACCCGGATAAAAAGCTGGCTGCGGTCCACGCGCTGCCTATTTGGATCCGAAAGGCGATCCTGGCTGGGGACACGGACCTCGCTGCGCGCTACCTGTGGACCTTTCTAAAGTTCACGGACGACACCAATAAGGAAGTGGAAACTGACGCAGTGATGTCCCTCTATCAGATGGGAGATTTCAAAGGGGCTGCAATTTCCAAGATGAAGGAATGGCTTGAAAAGGGTGTGGATTACACTGCACTAGACACGACTTTTGGCGCGACAACAATACAGGATATCCGTCAGCAGGTTCTTCAAGAAATGGGTTATTATAAGGATACAAGGCTCCTAGGAACGATTTACGATATATGGTCTAAGAGCAAGGACAATGAAGGTGAGGATTTGGCATCGGTGGATTACGCTTACTACTTAGAGAAGCAGGGCATGACGCTCCCTGCGGAGTATTGGCTAAACCGCTTGAAGACACCCTATGCATTTGACCACGCTTTGGAGGTGCTTGAAAACACAAAGCCGGAGGGTTTGACCGGAGCGCTCGAACCTTTGTTTGAACAACTGGAGTCGAAACCGATATCGAGTATTGATGCGGGACGGGCCGCAGAAGTGGCGGAAGCTCTGTTTAAGCTTACGGGAAGCTCAGGGTATCGCGATTATTTGGTAGGTCAAGCCCAGACACAACTTGCCTCGGGTTCTGTTACGAGCACCTTACCGCAGACACTTAGTGCCCTGGCTGCGACAAACGACGACTTGGCTCTAGGCGTTCTTTCGACGGCAATGCAAAGCCGCAATCCCGTTATTCGTGAGACCGCGATTGACGCATTAGGTAACAGCCGAAATCCCAAAGCTGCCGCAATGCTTTCCGAATCGGCGGCGCAAGATGCAAAGACGCGCTTTCCGAACCGTCAGTTGCATGCGCTACTCGAACAGAATAATCCAGCTTCCGACTCGAAATACGAGCAGTTGCAACAGGCATTATTAAGTGGTCAGTTGGGTTGGCACGCGACGTCCAGCGATTTTGCGGCATTAGAAGCTGTCAGGCAGTACGGTCGATAACTGATTTTGCCAACGAACCGCTTCTGGATGGCGTGGCTCGTGAGCCGCGGTTTAGGGTGACGCCCCTGCGTCATCCTTGCCTCCGTCGGATCAGTACGTAGGAGTTCTTCAAGCAACCCACCCAGCCCCCGCGCTTGCGCGCGGGGGGCTGGGCGGGAAACCTTGAATTTTTCCGCAGCTTTGAGTTGTCAAAGGCCGGCGGTGGACGGGTGCGCCGTCTCCCTGAACTGAAATCATCTGCCGGGTGTCGATGAACCGGAAGACACCAGCCAGCCCTATATGGTCCGTCAGCGGCCCATCCAGCCCCCGTCCACAGTGAGGATGGTTCCGGAGATGTAGTCGGAGGCTTGGGACGCGAGGAAGACGGTGGCGCCTTTGAGGTCGTCCGGGCTGCCCCAGCGGCCGGCGGGGATGCGGGCCTCGATAGCCGCGGATCGCGCGGGGTCGGCGCGCAGGGCCTCGGTGTTGTCGGTCGCGATGTAGCCGGGGGCGATGGCGTTGACGCAGACGCCTTTCCCGGCCCATTCGTTGGAGAGGGCCATGGTGAGCTGGGCGATGCCGCCCTTGCTCGCGGCGTAGCCGGGGACGGTGATGCCGCCCTGGAAGGAGAGGAGCGAGGCGGTGAAGAGCACTTTGCCGGAGCCGCGCCGGATCATGTCGCGGCCAAACTCGCGGGCGAGGACAAACGGGGCGCGGAGGTTTACGTCCATGACTTCATCCCAGCTCGCATCGGCGTGCTCGGCGGCGGGCTGGCGTCTGATGGTGCCGGCGTTGCAGACGAGGATGTCGATGACCGGGTGGGCCGCCTTGGCAGCGGCGATGAATTCCAGAACCGCGTCCCGCCGCGAGAAGTCGCACCGGTACGGGTAAAATTTCCGTCCGAGCGCGGCTACGCGGGCGCCCGTTTCGCTGCCGGACGGCTCGAGCTGCGCGCTCACGCCGATGATGTCCGCGCCGGCCTCGGCGAGGGCGAGGGTCATGGCCGCCCCGATGCCGCGGCGGCAACCGGTGACGAGGGCGAGTTTCCCGTCGAGGCGGAATTGGTCGAGGATCATTGGGCTATCGCAGATCGCGGATATCGATGCCGTCCATGTCGGTGAACTTCTGGTTCTCGCCGCCCATGGCCCAGATGAAGGAATAGGCTTCCGTGGCGCACCCGGAATGGAGCGACCAGCTCGGCGAGAGAACGGCCTGACCGCTGTGCACGACGAGGTGGCGCGTCTCCTGGCCGGCCCCCATGAAATGAAATGCCGCCGCGTTCTCGGGCAGGTCGAAGTAGAGGTAAACTTCGGAGCGCCGCAGGTGGGTGTGAGGCGGCATGGTATTCCAGATGCTGCCGGTCTTGAGCCGGGTCATGCCTGTGACGAGCTGGCAACTCGGCGCGCCGGACTCGTGGATGTATTGGAAGATGGTGCGTTCGTTCGCCATGGCGGTCGCGCCGAGTTCGACGCGATTTGCCGCCGCGCCCGGGATGAGGCGGGTGGGATAAGCAGTGTGGGCCGGGTAGCTGATGAGATAATAGCGGGCGGGTTGCGCCGCATCCGCCGAGGCGAAGGAGACCTCGCGGCTGCCGCGCCCGAGGTAGAGCGCGTCGCGCGGCGCGAGGGTGAAGCGCGCGCCGTCCACGACGATCTCGCCAGGGCCGCCGATGTTGAAGACTCCGGCTTCGCGGCGTTCGCAGAAATAATCGGAGGCGAGCGCGGGGTCGGGCTCCAGCGCGAGAGGAGCAGTGGTCGGGACGAAACCGCCGAGAACGGTGCGCTCGGTTTCCCAATAGAGGAGCTCGGCGCGGCCGGGGACAAAGAGGTTTTCGACCAGGAATCGCTCGCGCAGTTCGCGCGTGGTCATGCGCGGGTACTCGTCTTTCCCGGTGGCGTAACGGATTTGCATGGGTTGAGCTTTATCTGGCAGAAGCGCCCGGGAGAAGCAAAGGGATTTGCGGTTCGAGGGTGACGGGGCCGAGGAGGCCGGAAGCGGTGAGCGGCCACGCGGAGGCGTCGAAGGGGCCGTACTCCACGCTGAGGACGTTCGGGCGCTGGAAGATTTTCCACGGGACGTGGCGGATGTCCATATCGCGGATGCGGTTGGCGGAGACGTTGGTGACCTCGACTTCCAGGAGGTTGCCCTTCGGGCGCAGGCCGCCGGCCTCGACCCGGAACGGCGGGAGGATCACGGTTCCCAACGGCTTGCCGTTCAGGCGGACGCGGGCGCTCTGGCAGACTTCGCCGAGGTTGATGTCCCAGCGGCCGGGCGGGGCGTCGAAGGTCAGGGCATACAGCGCGGTCCCAGCGAAGTTTTGGGCGTCGGCGCGCGCCGTCCAGGAGCCGAGGGCGGCGGTCTGGAAAGGCGCGGGGAGCGCGGGGCCGCCGTCGATGAATTTGACGCTCCAGGTCCCGGAAAGCGGGATGGGGGCCGCGCGGGTATGCAACGGCCAGAGGGAAGCTGTCTCCACGGTTTCGAAGGTGCGCAGGAGTATGGACTCGCCGGGCTCGAGTTGGAGGTAGATCTCCGTATGGCCCGCACCGGCCGGCCGCGTCTGCGCGAGGCCGGTGCGCCCGCTCATCGCGTCCATGATCTCAACAGACCGGGCATTGGTGGAAAGGCTGACCCAGCCGTCCAGCGGCTGTTCGCCGCGATTTGCGATGAAATAGTGCAGCCCGCCGGGATAGGAGCGCCGTGTGAAGTGAATCCCGGGGTGATCGACCATCGTTTCGCGCCGGATGCCCGCGGCATCCAGGCCCTTCTCGAGGTCTCCGGCGAAAAGGGTGGATTTCCCGGCGGTCAGCAATGTGTTGAAGCGCTTGCGCCGCGCCTCCAGATCATGCCAGCCGGGGACATCGACCGGGAGCTGGGTATCGAAGATGACCGCCAGGCCGCCCGCTTTCAGGAAGAGCAGCCGCTGGAGGGTTTCGACCGGCATCAGCTCACAGGGCGCGACGACGACGGCCCTGTACCGGCCCCCCGGCTTGATCTCCTGGAGCTGCCGGTCCGACACATAGTCGAAGGCGTATCCGCGATCCCAGAGGCGATGCGCGGTCGTGCCGACGGGCTCCGAGTCGAACCATTTCCCTCCGATGTCGAAGCCCTTTTCCATGCCTTGCGGGTCGTTCCACCGGTCGTGGATGGGCCAGTAGAGCAGCACGTCGTTACCGGAGTCGCCGGCTTGGAGGATGGACTGGCAGCGCGTCACATAGGCGTTCAATGCGGGGACGTCGCGCCAGATGGAGTTGCGCGGGTTCATCTCCGTGGAGGCATAGAAACACCAGCCGGGCCAGGGAGCTTCGTCGGGCGAGTAAGCCGTGCCGTGGTAGATGAGATGGGTGATGCCCGCGAGGAAGAGGGCATCGGCCAGGCCCTTCATCCCGGCCAGGGTCTCGGTGAAATGCTCGGCGAGCCAGGTGCCGGTCTCGGCGCTCGCGAGGTTCCTGCCGGAGACATGGGCGGCGGAGGAGGCGAACTTTGAGACGAGGACATTGCGTTCCAGGTGGAACATCTCCGTCTCGGGGATGTCGGCCACGGCGTATAGGTCGAGCAGGTTCGCGGGCGCGCCGTGCGCCTGGTAACGGGCGAGCGCGCCGTGCGCATGGGCCCACGCCACCCAGGTGGGCATGGACTCGTTAATCATGATGTCGGAGATCGTTTCCCGGTAGTCGGATTTCACCCGTGCCACGCGGTCGTCGGGCCCCGAGCCGAGGAGCGCCGGGAGTTCGCCCTGGAGCCGGTATCCGCGGAATTTCTCGAACTGGGCGAAAAAGTCGGGCGCCCAGTTCGACCCGTATTCATAGGAGTCCTGAAAGAAGGCGCGGAGGCTGGGCGGGGACGCGGCGAACGGTTTTTCAAACCACTGGAGGTAGCGGGTCATCGCGTCCGGGAAGAATGGATTCAGCATCGGGCCGGCGCCGCCCGGGGCGGCTCGCTTGACCGTGACGCCGGAAGGTTTCTGCGAAACGGCATACACCGTCCATGTGCCGCCCTCAGCGGTCCGATTGCCGCCCCCGGTGAGGTCAACGGACTTCCCATCCGCAGAAAAGGCCATGAGCGCCTGCATGCCTGAAGGGTCGAACGTGCCGGTGAGGCTCGCGCCCTGCCGGACTTCCTGGGTGGCAACCACGAGCCTGGCGTTCGCGTCGCTGCCGCTCACAGTCGGCCCTCCGAAACACCAGCCCGTGCCGGTCGTCATATCCGTCTCCATGCCGAGGCTCGTGCCGGTCTTGATGGCGTGGCCGAGCATCTCCATCCATCGGGGCGTGAGATAGGGAATCGCGCGGTCTTCCCACCCTTTCACGCCGTAGATGGGGGTGATCTCCACGCCTCCGAGTCCGGCCGCGTGATAGCGCGCCAGCTCGCGGTCGAGGTCCGCGGCGTCCACGGCGCTCCCCATCCACCACCAGCGCGTCCAGGGGCGCATCTGCGCGGTGGGATCCGGCCAGCCGAGCGGGGAGGGCGCGGCGCGGAGGCCGGGCGCCAGGAGCGCAGCGGCGGCCGCGAGGAAGAAGGGAAGCCGGGCGGACACTAGCTTAGCGCGCGAAGGATTCCGCGCCGAGCAGCTTTTGGCATTCGATGCCTGCATTGATGAACGGGCCGATGCCTTTGAGGTCGTTCGAGACAACCTTGGTATGGTGCGTGTAATAGCGGAAGGTGCCGTTCTCCTTCGTGCCCAGGCCGGCGACTTCGCAGCAATGGGTGAGGCTGATGGTCTTGCCCCCCTTGTCCACCACGACGAACTGGTGGAGGATGCCGCCGTAAGCCGCGCGCACAGCGGGGATGTATCTGCGGGAAAGGAAGCCGTGGTTGATCCCCTTTGCCAGCGCATAGGTAAACATGCACGAGGCCGAGGCTTCGAGGTAGTTATGCCGGCGCCAGCCCATGTCCGTGACCTGCCACCAGACGCCCGTGGCCGGATCCTGGTAGCGCGTGATGCCGGCGGCGAATTTCCGGAGGATATCCACCATGGCCGGGCGGTCGGGATGATCCTTGGGCATGACGGCGAGCACGTCCACGAGCCCCGACGCATACCAGCCGATGGCCCTGCTCCAGAAGCTGGGCGAGGCGCCCGTCTCGCGGTTGGCCCAGCGCATCTTTTTGCTCTTGTCCCAGCCGTGGTAGAAGAGGCCGGTGGCGGGGTCGTAGGTGTGCCTGGCGATGAGCCGGAACTGGTTGCCGATGTCGTCGAAGTCCCCGGGCTCGCGGAACCGGACGGCATACGCGGCGTAGAAAGGCCCGGCCATGTAGAGGCCGTCGAGCCACATCTGGTTCGGATAGCCGGCCTTGTGCCAGAAACCGCCCTCCGCGATGCGGGGATGCTTGCGGAGTTGCCCGCGCAGGATCTCGGCGGCCTTCCGGTAGCGCTCCAGGTGGGTGATGTCGTACAGCTTGAGCGTCGCGACTCCGGACTGGATGTCGTCGAGGGAATAGGGAACCTTCGGCGGTTCCGCTTTCCGAGGTTTTTTTGGCGCAAGCGAAGGCTTCGCGAGGACGGGTCTGGGCGGCCTCTGGCCCGGCCTCAGTTTCGACGCGGGCCTCGGCCGCGCTTGCTCGTAGGTCGCTATCCTGCCCGTCGGACCGATGAAGGAGCCGATGAGATTCGCCGCGTTCTTTTCGTAGCCCGGCGACCCCGTCTCCGCGCTCAAACGGATCAACGCGTCCGCGTAGAGCCCGTTTGTGTAATCCCACCGCCCTTTGCCAAACGGGGCGGCCTCCAGCTTTTTGCCGCGCCTCTGGATTTCCGAGTCGGCCATGCGTCGGGACCATTTGAGGGGCGCGGCAGGGCCGAACGGAGCAACGGGGGCCGCGCGGAGCGCGATACCGGAGGCGGCAAGGAGGGCTGCGCAGACGACGAACGTTTTCAATCGGGAAGAATGTTCCGTTGAATCCTAATGCTCCGGGAGGGCGGAGTAGCTCAACGTCACGGGCGCCTTCAGGCGGGCATACTGCGCGGAGACGTAGCCTTCCCAGTCCGCCTGCGACGCGAAATCCCCGCTGCGATCCCAACCCGCGCCCGCGTAGTATCGCAGCGGCTCGCCCGGTTTCGCCTTTGCGAGGAGGAGGTAATCCGTCTTGGTCTCGGCGAAGGACGGCGCCGGCCCGGGCGCCAGGAGCACGCCGCAGCCGAGCTGCCCGTCGGAGATGTATTTTTCCCAGACCGTCAGCCAGCCCTGTTCCTTGTTCTGCCCCAGCGCCGTGGCGGCCTGAGGATGCTTGCCGAGGCCGAGGCCGACCGTTATCTCCGGCCTGCCGTCGAAGGCGAAGGTGCTCTCGATCCGGTCGAGATTATGCCCCGCGTCCACCGTGAAGCGCTTCGTCTCCGAGACCTGGAACCCGCCGCCGTCCCAGGGCTCGTAGGTGAGCTCGAAGACCGCCCGCACGGGGCCGTTGGCGAGCACCTTCCACGTCTTCCAGTTGTGCGAGACGTGCAACGCCGCACCGTCCCAGATGCCGGCGCCGCCGCAGCCGCGCGTCTTGCCGGTCTCATACATATCGAGGCCTTCGCCGGTGTCCTTGTGGTAGTTGTCGTGGCTCTTGAGATACCAGCGGTCAACGACCATGTAGCGGACGCGCTTCGACCAGACGTCCACGCCGCTGCTCACCATCTCGAAGCTGCCCGCCGCCGGGCTCTCGAGGCCGGGGCCGTAGATGCGGTGGGCGACGCGGTCGTTCTCCCACGCGAAGTCGTCGAAACGCTCGGGAACGTAGCGGGCGAACGCCTTGGGGGGAAACGGCGGCACGGGCTCCGGCGTCTTCTCGAGGGTGAAGACGGCGCTCTTCTCCCCCGCGGCGAAGTCATGCTGGAAGAGAAAATCGTCGAACTGGCCCTTCCTGTTATCGGGATTGAAATTTGTGTATTGGGTCGGCAACTGCGCGCCGGACGCGTCCTTGACGGTGAGGTGGTCGGGCAGCGCTCCCGGAAGCCGGCGGACGATCTCGCTCCACGGCACGTCGATGGTCTCCGAGGGGCGGGCGCGCCCGGTGACGTTTGCCACCGTGACGCTCATCGTGTCCGCGGCGAGCGCGGTCGCGGCGGAGAACGAAGCGAGCAGGAGAGCGCAAACCGCGCCGGAAAAGATGAGGTTGCCAGGGACTGTCTTCATAGCATTCGAGGGGGTTCAGACCGGAGAGCCGGAGCGGGGGAGGCGCGCATCGGCAGGATGGGAGGGCGCTCGCACGAAGTCAAGGATTGCCCGGGTTTTTGCTGGTGACTAATCGCTTGCGGATGCCAATCTTTGCCCTCGCAAATGAACGTCTCCAAATTGATCCTCGGCTGGTCCGCTGTCGCCCTCGCCGCGAGCGCCGCCAACACCGCCCCCGCGCAAGCGTGGAAACCCGGCCCGGCGCCGCTCGCGACGAAATGGGTCTCCGAAGTCTCTCCCGAGCACCCGCTCCCGGAGTATCCGCGTCCGCAGATGACCCGGCCCGATTGGCTCAACCTGAACGGCCTGTGGGATTACGCGCTCACGGATGCGGCGGCGGGCCCGCCCGCTTGGTACACGGGGAAAATCCTCGTCCCCTACCCTTACGAGTCGTCGCTTTCCGGCATCTCCGGCAAGAGCATCCCCAGGCAGCGCCTTTGGTATCGCCGCACCTTCACGGTGCCGGAGGCGTGGGCCGGGCGGCGCATCCTGCTGCACTTCGGCGCGGTGAATTGGGAGAGCGCCGTCCTGGTGAACGGCAGGGTGGTCGGCGGCCATCGCGGCGGATACACCGGGTTCGAATTCGACGTGAGCGACGCGTTGAAACCGGGCGCGAACGAGCTGGCCGTGTCCGCCGCGAACCCCCTGCGCGTGGACACGGCGGACGCCCAGGTGCTCGGGAAGCAGCGCGACCATTCCTTCTCCATCTTTTACACGTCGAGCACCGGCATCTGGCAGACCGTCTGGCTGGAGCCGGTGCCGCAGGTGCACATCACCGGTCTGAAGCTGGTTCCCGACATCGACGCGAAGGTGCTCCACATTACCGTCCATGCCAGCGGGCCCGTGCAGGTCTCGGTCGCGGCCAGGGACGGCGGGGCGGCCGTGGCCGAGGCAAAGGGAGACGCCGGGAGCGGGATCGATCTCCCCATCGCGCATCCCCGCCTCTGGTCGCCGGGCGACCCTCATCTCTACGACCTGGAAGTCATTGTCTCCCAGGCCGGCAAGACGGTTGACACCGTCGCGAGCTATTTCGGGATGCGGAAGGTCTCCCTCGGCAAGGATGAAAAAGGCCGCACCCGCGTGTTCCTCAACAACCAATTTCTCCTTGAGATCGGCCTGCTCGACCAGGGCTTCTGGCCCGAAGGCATCTACACGGCGCCCACCGACGACGCCTTGAAGTATGACATGGAGGCCGCGAAGAAGATGAATTTCAACCTCATCCGCAAGCACGCGAAGGTCGAGCCGCAGCGCTGGTACTATTGGGCCGACAAGCTGGGCATGCTGGTGTGGCAGGACATGCCCCAGGCCTTTTCCGGGCGCGACTCCGCCCCGATGTCCGAAGGGGCCGCGGCGCAGTGGCTCACCGAATGGAAGGCGGAGATCGCCGAGTTCGGCAACTTCCCGTCCATCATCGTCTGGACGTGTTTCAACGAGGGCTGGGGCCAGCACGACACGGAGGCGATCGCCGCCCTCACGCATACGCTCGACCCGACCCGGCTCGTCAACAGCGCCTCCGGCTGGACGGACAAGAACGTGGGCGACCTGAAGGACATCCACGCGTACCCGGGCCCCTACTCCACCAGCCCCGAGCCCGCCCGGGCGGCGGTCAACGGCGAGTTCGGAGGCGTCACCGAGAGCGTCCCGGGGCACCGCTGGACTCCCGATACCTTTGGGTACGGCGCCGTCCTGCACAAGGAGCGGGTCGCGACGAAGCATTACCAGGAGTTGCTGCGCGACGCCTATAAACTCACCGGGGAGAAAGGGACCAGCGCGTTCGTTTACACGCAGATCACCGACATCGAGGAAGAGATCAACGGCCTCATGACGTACGACCGCAAGGTCTTCAAGCTCGACCCGGACATCGTCGCGGCGGCGAACCTGGGGAGTTTCCCCGAGCTGCCGCCCGACCCGCACCCCGACCTCGTCCCCACCGCCGAGGATGAACCCGTGAACTGGCGGTACTCCACCGACAAGCCGGCGCCCGGCTGGCAGGCCGCGGAGTTCGACGATAGCACGTGGAAGACGGCCCCCGCACCGTTCGGCCACAAGGTCCGCGGAGTCCGCACGCAGTGGACCACGGCCGACATCTGGCTGCGGAGGAAGTTTACCCTCCCCGCGGAGATACCGGAGAAGCTGGCCTTCCTCGTCGAGCACGACGAAGACGTGGAGATATACCTGAACGGGGCGCCCGCGGGCGGCGCGCCGGGTTTCACCGGGTCGTACGTGACGCTCGCGGTGAACGACGCGGGCCGCGCCGCGCTCCATGCCGGGGAGAACACGCTGGCCGTTCACGTCCACCAGACCACGGGCGGCCAGGTCATCGACCTTGGCATGGTAAAAGCGCCTTGACCAAATGAACGAGCTGCCGACAGCCGCCGGCCCTTTCGAAGGGACGGTCGAGTCCCTCGGGCGGTTCCGGTGCCCCGAGTGGTTCCGCGACGCGAAATTCGGCATCTGGGCGCACTGGGGGCCGCAAGCCGTTCCCGGGCTCGGAGACTGGTTCGCGCGCCACATCTACGAGGAGGGCGCCCCGGTTTACAAGGCGCACCTGGAGAGGTACGGGCACCCCTCCCGGACGGGTTACAAGGACATCATCCCGCTTTGGAAAGCCGAAAAGTGGGAGCCGGGACGTTTGATGGAACTCTACAAGGCTGCGGGGGCGCACTACTTCGTGGCCCAGGCGGTCCATCACGATAATTTCGACAACTGGGACTCGAAATATCAGAAGTGGAACTCGGTGAACATGGGCCCGCACAGGGACGTGGTGGGCGAATGGCAGCAAGCGGCCCGGCGGCTGGGACTGCCCTTCGGCGTGTCCGAACACCTCGGCCACAGCTTCACGTTCATGCAGGCCTCGCACGGTTCGGACAAGGAAGGGCCGCTCGCGGGCGTCCCTTACGATGGGGCAGACCCCGCCTACTCCGATCTCTACCAGTCGCCAGCCAAGCCGGGTGATGGCGAGTGGTATTGCAGCGACCCCGCCTGGGCCCGGCAGTGGCACGCGCGCATCCACGACCTGGTCAGCCGGTATGAGCCCGACCTGCTTTATACGGATGGCGGGACGCCATTCGGCGCGGCGGGGCTCGCCATCCAGGCTCACCTTTACAACTTGAGCATCCGGCGAAACGCGGGAAGGCAGGAAGCCGTCTATTGTTGCAAGAAGGACTACAAGGATACCGATTTCCACGACGGAACCTGCGTCCAGGATGTAGAACGCGGTGGCATGACGGACATCCAGCCGCTCCCGTGGCAGACCGATACCTCGAACGGCGACTGGTATTACGACGAGCGCGACCGATACAAATCGGCCGCCGCCGTCGTCCACAACCTCCTGGATACCGTGAGCAAGAACGGCAACCTGCTCCTGAACGTCGTGCTCCACCCGGACGGCAGCCTGCCGCCCGAGTCGGAGGCGCTGCTTCGCGAGATGGCGGGTTGGATGAAAGTCAACGCCGAGGCCGTGTTTGGCACGCGCCCGTGGGCGCTCTACGGCGAAGGCCCGACGGCGATCCGGGGCGGCGCGTTCGACGAGGACTATGCGTTCACCGCGCAGGACATCCGCTTCACGCGCAAGGGGGACGACATCTACGCTTTCACGCTCGGACTGCCGGCGGAGCCGGTGTCGATCCGCGCCCTCGCGAGCGGCTCGCCCCTGGTCGCGGGCGAGGCCGCCCGTGTCACCTTGCTCGGATACGACGGGGAACTCGAATGGACCCGAACCTCTGGGGCTCTCGCCATTCAGACGCCGGCGGCGTCACCCTGTAGATTGGCTTGCTGCTTCAGGATTTCCGGTTTGACCACCATTGGATAGCCTCGGCTACTGGCCTTGCGCTTTCATGGCTGTGGCCACCGTGTCGTTGAAGCCCTTGAACGCCTTATCGTACTTCTCCTGCCCCTGCTCGGCGGCGAACCGGAGCGGATACACCTTCTTCACACAGATTCTCCGTGGCGTCTGGCTCATTCTGAAGGATGGCCATGACCTCCTCGATGAACTCCTTCAGCGGCATCGCCCTGGGGTCGTTCGCCTGGGTGTCCCCCATGAGGCCGGTCGCAACATACGGCGGGATGAGTTCGAGCACTTCCACGTCCGTCTCCTCGAGCTGGTAGCGGAGCGATTGCGTGTAGGAATGGATCGCCGCTTTCGTGGCGCAATAGGTCGGCGTCGTCGCCATGGGCAGGAACGCCAGGCCGCTGGAGACGTTCATGATCACGGCATGGGGCCGTTTCATCAATGCCGGCAGGAGCGCCTTCGTCAAGCGCAGCGGCCCGAGCAGGTTCGTCTCGATGATCTCCTCGGCATCCTTGAGGTCGGCGGGCTCGGCCAGGATGTTTTCCGGGCGCATGACCCCGGCGCAGTTCACGAGCACGTCGAGCGCCGGATGCTCTGAAGCCAGTTTGGCCGCGAACGAGGCGATGCTGCCGGCGTCCGAGATGTCCACGGTTAGAAACGCCATGCCGGGGTTTTCCGCGGTCACGCCTGCCAGTTTTCCCTCGCTGCGGCCCGAGATGATGACCCGGTTTCCCAACGCGTGGAAAGCTTCGGCCAGGCCGCGGCCGATGCCGGAGCCGCCGCCTGTGATGAGGATGGTGCGATCGGTTGTTTTCATGGCCGGAAAGGTCACCCGGAAACAACCCTTCGGCAACGCTTAGTGCGAAAAGCCGCCCCATTTACCGGCGCATACTGGAGCTCCATGCCCCGGGCGGCGGAGCGGAGCAGGAGCGCGCCCCGGCTCATGTCGCCGAGACCCGAGAACGCCGCGGGAAAGAGGAGGCGCTCGCCGAGGATCGGCAGGAGCGTCTCGATATATTTCCCGGTGGCCACGCTGCCCAGCAGGACGACTTCGCACGGCCCGGCCGCCGCCACCTCGGCCGCGGCGCTGCGGAGCGGCCCGGTGAACCGCGGCTCCGCGGAGTCCACGGGCACCGCCGCAAACTCGCGCAGCTCGGCCTCGCCGACGAGCGTCCCCGCGTCGAGCAGGCCCCGGCTCGGAGTGATGATCCGCACCGCCGAAGGCCCCCCGGCTTCTTCCGCGAACCGGCGCGCATACGTGAGCTTCCCGCGAAAATAGAGGCCGCTGCAGAATGCGAAGACGTTCTCCGAGCTCCGCCGCGCCGATCTGCACCTGCCGCGCGAGCTCGAAGGTGGCGCCCCGCCGCGTGAGGAGCGCCGCGCGTTTCCCGCCGGAATGGGCGGGCGAGAGGAAAAAGACGCGATTCATGGGGGCGCGATGCCCGCGAGGCGCATGCGCGGGACGAAGCGATAGGCAACCGTGGGCAAAAAAGTCGAGATCGAGGTGGGCGGGACGAAACTCAGCGTGTCGAATCTCGACAAGGTGCTGTATCCGGAAGCCGGGTTCACCAAGGGGCAGGTCATCGATTATTATATTCGCATCGCCCCGGCGTTGCTGCCGCATCTAAAGAACCGGCCCATCACCCTCAAGCGCTACCCCGACGGCGTGGACGGGTTTTTCTTTTACGAAAAGCAATGCCCTTCGCACCGGCCCGCCTGGGTGAAGACGACGGAGGTGCCGTCGCGCCGCGAGGCGGGGAAGATCGACTATTGCATGATGAACGACCTCCCCGCGCTGGTCTGGGCGGCGAATCTCGCCGACCTGGAACTGCACACGTTCCTGCATCGCGCCCCGGCGATCACCCGGCCCAACGCCGTCGCGTTCGATCTCGACCCGGGGCCGCCCGCGGACATCGCGCTCTGCTGCGACGCCGGGCTCTGGCTGCGCGGGATTCTCAGCGGCGCCGGGTTGGAATCCTTTCCGAAAACTTCCGGTTCGAAGGGGCTGCAAATCTACGTGCCGCTGAATACGGCGGTGACCTACGAGAAGACCAAGGCGTTTGCGCATGCGCTCGCGAAGCGGCTGGAGCGCGAGCACCCGGAGCACGTGGTCTCGAACATGCAGAAGGCGTTGCGCAAGGGGAAGGTGCTCATCGATTGGAGCCAGAACGACGAACACAAGACGACGGTGAATGTCTATTCCCTGCGCGCGAAAGCGCGGCCGACGGTCTCGACCCCGGTGACCTGGAAGGAGGTGGAAGCGGCGGCGAAGGAGCGCGACCCGTCCGCGCTCGTCTTCGACACCGAGGCAGTCCTGAAACGCGTGGAAAAGGACGGCGACCTCTTCGCACCGATGCTGACCCTGAAGCAGCGCCTGCCGGATTTGCGCTCCATCAGCTAAAGCGTCACTCCAGTAGCCGCAGGAGGTCGGATTTTTTCTGCGCGAGCTGATCCATCGTGCACTGCGCCGGGGCTTTGTCGGGCCTCCAGCGGAGCAGCTTTGTCCCGTGGCGGAAGCGCTGCGCGGAGACGTGGTCGTAACAGACCTCGATGACCAATTCCGGCTTCAGCGGCTGCCAGGTGTTCTCCTTACCCCGGCTCCAACGGCTCGGGCCGCCGGGGGCGTTGCCCGTAAACCCGGGCGGCGCGACGAGCTTTTCCAGCTTTTTGTTGAGCGCCGGGCGGTCGGCGACGGCGATGCCCGAGGTGAACCCGACGTGATTTAACAAACCCTGCGCGTCGTACAGCCCGAGAAGGAGCGAGCCGACAACACCCGTGCCCGTGCCGTAGCGGAACCCGCCGATGACGCAGTCCGCGCTGCGGAAGTTCTTGATCTTCTGCATTCCGTCGCGCTCGCCGGAGCGGTATTCGAGGTCGAGCCGCTTGGCGATGATCCCGTCCAGCGTCGCGCCTGTCTGCGAAAGCCATTTCCTGGCTTGGGCGAGGCCGGTCGCGGCGGGCGAGAGCCGGATCATCCCGCCCTTGGCGAAGTGGGCGGCGGCAAACGCTTCCAGGCGTTCCCGCCGTGAGCGCAGCGGCTCCTGGAGCAGGGAACGGCCATCCTCGTCAGCCAGGAGATCGAACACGACGAGGATCGCGGGGGTTTCCGCCGCGAGCCGTTTCACACGCGACGCCGCCGGGTGGATGCGCTGCAGCAACGCGTCGAAGGAGAAGTGCCGCCCTTCCGGGATCGCGATCTCCCCGTCCAGCACGAACCGTTTGGCGGGGAGCGCCTCCAAGGCCGCCACCAACTCCGGGAAATAGCGCGCGAGGGGCTGCATCGCCTTGGACTGCAGCTCGATCTCCGGGCCTTCGCGAAAGGCGATGCAGCGGAAGCCGTCCCACTTCGGCTCGTACTGCCACTGCCCGCCTTCGGGGATGGCGTCCACGGAGAGCGCCTCCATGGGGGCGAGAGGGGGCCGGAGTTCCAGGGGCATGTTTCGCGCGCGGGGGGTCAGCGCTCGTGAGCGCCGGGGATGTTGCTCATGGGGAATCGCAGGGCGCGCGCTTCCTGGAGGTGGTGCAATTTCTGGATGACGAAAAAGGCGCCCGCGATGGCAACGGCGCAGACCAGGCGCAAGGCGGCTTCTCGCGAAAGGTCTTTCACTGGCTGCCCGGGTGGAGGAAGAGGGCGGTGAACGCCTTGCGCAGCCGGTGGAAAGCGCGTTCGGTGGGGGCGTGCAGGATGAGAACGGCGGCGACGAGGTCGAAGTCGATCCACAAAAGCCGGGTGTACGGGACGAGCCAGTAGCCGGTGAAGATCACCGCGGCGGCCGCGAGGAGGGTCACGAGCCAATGCAGCGCGCCGGTGTGCAGGGAACGGCCGCCCGGCCCGCGTTCGTAGGCCGCAGTGATGAATGTCACCAGGCCGAGCAAGCCCAGGCCCAGGGCCACGTCTGCGAGGAGCCGGCCCAGGGCGGTGAGTTCGTAGAGGTTCCCGCGCCACGCCGTGACGACCGCGCAAGCCTGAAAGAAGAGGCCCGGGTGGAACGTCGGCGGGAAGCCTCCGACCACGATGATGCCGTCCCGCGTGCTCAGCGAAGCGTCCCCGATTATCACCACGGAGCCGGGGAACCGCAACGAGGCCATCGCCACGGCCGCCTTCTCGTAGCCCTTCAACACGGTGACCTTGCCGTCCTCGAGCGCATACAGCGGGCTGAGGTCGATGGTGCGTTCCGTCACCCGGCCATGCCACGGGTAATGCACCTCGGAATACTCGGTGACCAGCGCGCCGAAGGGATGAACGCCCCCCGCGCCCTCCTGCGGCCCGCTCGAAGGCAGCCGTTCCGAGAGCCGTTCGGCGAGGCTCGGCAGCCCCGGCCTGCCTGGACCCGCGCTTTCCACCGGGAGCCGCCAGGCGACGCTCCCGGGCAGGATGCCGCCCGCAAGTTCATCCCTGTTATTCGCGGGCAGCCAGAGGCCCGGGGCCGCGAAAGCCTGCCTCTCGACGCCGAAGTAAACGGGCGAGCCGCGGTCGCGCATCTCGGCGGCCTTGTCGAAGAGCGCCGCATCCGCAGGGTCAACCGGTTCGCCGGCGTCGGTGGCGCTGAAGTCGAGGTCGATGCCGATGGCGAGCGGTTTCACTTTCAGCTCCTCGAACGCGTCGAGAAGGGCGCGGAGGGATTCCCGCGGGATGATGGACACCCCGGGTGCGCCCTCGGCGCCCGGTGCGAGGTTGATGCGGCTGAGATCGAAGACGACGACCGGCAGCCTGCTCGCGTATTCCTGCGGCCAGAGCCGCTGCTGGAGACTGGCGATGGTCTCGGCCTGCCACTGGCGGACGAACGGCGACAACTCGAGCGCGAGCTTGCAGACGACGAGCGCGGCGACGAAAAGAACGCTGTCAACAAGTTGCCACGCGTTCGACGCGGGGCGTGGCGTGGCGTGAGGCATGGCCGCCCGGGTCCTTTACTGGACATCCCCCCGCCTTACAAGGTTAAATGAACCCGGGATGAAGGCGTATCCATACCTCGCGGCGGCGGCGGCTTCGTGCTGTCTGTTCGCCGGCCCGCATGCGACGTTCTTCGCCCGGTGTTTCTGACCGTGCTGCCGCCGAATTGAGCCGGCCGCCTCGCCAGGCTTGACCGCGGGCCGGCCGGGAATCACACTCCGTTGCGAGTCGCCCCCGGCAATACAGGGAATCCGCCGGCCGGCTCGCCCGATAACCGAGGGAAACGCGAAAGCCATGCAGACGACGATTCAATCCTTGGGCGAATGCGCGGTGCGCTCGCCGTTGCAGCGGCTCGGCCCGCACATCCAGTTCACGAAGGATGGCGACCGCGTGCTGTTCGACCATTCTGTCGCCGCGACGGCCCGCACCTATTCCGGCGGAGCGGAGCCGATCAGCTTCGAGAACGCCGGGCCGCGCGAGAACATTTTCTTTGAGCCCGCGCCGTCGAGGGCGGGGATCGTCACGTGCGGCGGGCTGTGCCCGGGCTTGAACGACGTCATCCGCGGCATCGTGGTGGAGCTCTACTACCGTTACGGAGTGCAGACGACCTTCGGGTTCCGCTACGGCTACGAGGGGCTCATCCCGCGCTACGGCCACATCCCGATGCTGCTGCGGCCGGACAAGGTGGCGAACATCCACACGGTGGGCGGCACGATCCTCGGCACGTCGCGCGGGCCGCAGAGCGCCGAGGCGATGGTCGATACGCTGGAGGAGATGAAGATCAACCTGCTCTTCGTCATCGGCGGGGACGGCACGTTGCGGGGCGCGATGGATATCTGCGCCGAGATCGAGCGGCGCGGGTTGAAAAAGAGCGTCATCGGCGTCCCGAAGACGATCGACAACGACATCATGTTTCTCGACAAGACCTTCGGCTTCGAGACGGCGTTTGCGGAGGCGGTGAAGGCCGTGGAGTGCGCCCGCATCGAGGCCATCGGCTCGCCAAACGGCGTGGGGCTCGTGAAGCTGATGGGCCGCGACTCCGGCTTCATCGCCTGCTACACGGCGCTGGCCGGCAGCGCGGTGAACTTCGTCCTCATCCCCGAGGTGCCGTTCCAGCTCGAGGGGGCGCGGGGGCTGCTGGAGGCGCTGCGCTACCGGCTGGAGAAACACAAGAGCGCCGTCATCGTCGTCTCAGAAGGCGCCGGCCAGGACTTGATCGCCGGCGAACCCGGGGGGACGGACGCTTCGGGCAACCGCAAGTTCGGCGACATCGGCCTCTTCCTGAAGCAGCGCATCAACACGTTCTGCGCGTCGCGGAAAATACAGGTGAACCTCAAATACATCGACCCGAGCTACACCATCCGGAGCGTGCCGGCCTCCGCGCACGACAACGTCTATTGCTCGAACCTCGCCCAGCTCTCCGTCCACGCCGCGATGGCGGGCAAGACCGGAATGCTCGTCGGACGCTGGCACGGGGCGTTCGTCCACCTGCCGCTGGAACTCATCACCCACGGCCGGAGGAAGGTGGGCCCGCACGACGACCTCTGGCTGGCGGTGCTCGCGGCGACGGGCCAGCCCGCGCACTTTTTCTGAGAACGGACCGCCGTTTAGCCCACGCCGAAGCGCTTCACCTCGTCGGCGGCGGCCTCGGGAGAATCCGAGGCGTGGATGGCGTTGGCCATGACATCGGTGCCGAAGACCGCCCGGATCGTACCGGGGTCGGCCTTGGCGGGATTCGTCGCGCCCGCGAGCGCGCGGACGGCTGCGACCGCGTTCTCCCCGGTGACGGCGAGCGCGATGACGGGGGCGGATTGCATGAACTCCTCGACCTCGGGATAGAACGGCTTGTCGAGCAGGTGCGAGTAGTGGGTGGCGAGGACGGCGCTATCAAGCGAAAGCATCCTGCACCCGGTGATCCCGAGGCCCGCCTTCTCGAAGCGGGCGATGATTTCTCCGACGCGGTGGGCGCGCATCGCGTCGGGCTTGATCAGAACACAGGTGGTTTCCATGGTATTTCTTTGTTTGGGTGTCGACTCCGGCGCGCTTCCGTGGCGCTCGGGACGGCCACTTTAGCGCCCAGCCCGCCAAATGCAATGGCGGGCAGCCCGCACCGCGATGCGGGAGGAGGAATCGAGCCGAAGCTTTGCGCAGGTCGAAACGGTTTTTTTCGGCCGCTCTTTTATCTGGGTGGAATTGCGTCAGGCTGCGGTTGAATCTTCCTCCCCCGCCGCCCCCGAATGAAACCGTTCCGCAACCTTGCCGAGACCCGCACGCCCGATGGCTCCCGGTTCACCCTGCACGAGCACGACGGCGAATACTTCCTGAAGCTGAACGGCCGGCAGCTTATGAGCACCACCTCGACCGCTTCGGAGATGCTCCTCGCCCAGTTGCCGTGCAAAGGGTTGAGGAACCGGCCTCAAGCGCGGGTGCTCATCGGCGGGCTCGGGCTCGGGGTCAGCCTGCGGCGCGTGCTCGAACTCTGCGGCGGCGGCGCGACGGTGGAAGTGGCGGAACTGCTTCCCGAAGTGGTCGCGTGGAACCGGGAGCTGCTCCGCGCAGTGAACGGCGCGCTGCTGGACGACCGCCGGGTAAAGGTCATCACCGGCGACGTCTTCGAAGTCATCCGGCGCGCCGGCAAGGCTTCCTACGACGCCATCCTGCTGGACGTGGACAACGGCCCCACCTCGTTCGTGCAGCCGGGGAACTCGCGCCTCTACAGCAGGCGAGGCCTGAAGATCATCGCCGCCGCGCTTAAGCCGGGGGGCAACGTGGCGTTCTGGTCGGCCTGCGAAGAGCCCGCATTTTTCCAGACGCTTTCCCGGGCCGGATTCAAGGTGGCGGCGTTCCCGGCCAAGGCGCATGGGCGCGCCCGGCGAGCCGCCCACGTTATATATATGGGACAAATGGCTGAGCGGGGCTAACCGGGGTCGAAATCCTCGCAAATCGGAACGAAACTTGCTAAAACCATGTTACCAATGGAGACGAATCATGGTAACAGACAATTGTTTTAAGATTGTTGAGCATAAGGTAGCCCACGAAATCATCGATGGGGAAGCCGTGGTCATCCATTTCGATTCCGGCAACTACTACAGCATGAACGGCGTCTCCTCGCAGTTGTGGCAATGGCTCGCAGCCGGCGCAAGCCGCCAGCAGATCCTAGATGCGTTTCAGGAACTGAGCCCCTCGCAAGTCCAGAGCATCGACGACTTTGCCGAGTCCCTGGTGAAGGAGGAAATTCTTCAGAGGCTTTCTTCGCCGGCCGGCGACCCGCCTGTCGTGCCGAAGCGCGAGGTGGCGTTCGAAGAGCCGAAGTTCGTCAAGTATAACGACATGCAGAACCTGCTCTTGTCGGATCCCATTCACGACGTGGATGAAACAGGCTGGCCCAATATGGCGCCGGATAGCATGTAAAGCCCCGTGAAAAATGGAGCGGAGGCAGCGCGCTGCGTGACCACGGTCGGCGACCCTCTGCCGGAAGCTTACTTTCACGAAACTGCAAAGACCTTCTCCCGCGCCGTGGCCAACGCGGGCGCGACGGACGAGTTTTACCTCGAGCTGGGGGGGATGAGAGTCCGGCTCCGGGCCGCGGGGAAGACGCTCCTGCCGCGCATCACGGCCACGCTGGCCCACTTGCGCATCGAGCCGCAGGCGGACGTGGATTTTACCATCTGCTGCTGGGACGACAAGGAGACAGGCGCGGGCATGGGGTGGCCCACCCCCTGGATGGCGAAACACACGGCCTTCTGCTGCCTGCGCGTCCTTACCAACCGGCGCTTCCGCACCTATTACATGGACTTCGCGAACATCCTCTCCTGCGTCGATACGGAGGCGGCGGTCGCCTACTGCTGTTACGAGGATGCCGAGCGGCTGTTGATGTATGAGGTCTCCGGGCCGTTCCGCCCCCTTTTTAGCTGGATGCTGAACCGCCGGGGAATGCAGATGGTTCACGCCTCGGCTGTAGGGACACCCGGGGGAAGCCTGCTGTTCGCGGGCGCGCCCGGCTCGGGGAAATCGACCCTCGCGGTGCTCTGTTTGCAGGAGGGGCTTTCGTACCAGTCCGACGACATCTGCGTGCTGACCTCGGACAAGCAGCCCAGATCGCTCAGCATCTATAATATCGCCAAGCTGCGGGAAGACGCTCTCCCCCGCTTCAGGCCTCTGCACCCGGTTCTCACGCATTTCCAGGAGGAGGACGGGGAGAAAAAGGCGTTCTTTTACGTCCACGGCATCTTCCCGGCGCAGGTCTTGAAAGAAGCGCCCGTGCGCGCCCTGATCCTTCCGCGCGTGACCGGCGAAGCCGCGAGCCGCCTGGAACGCGCCGCGCCCATCGACGCGCTCCGGGCCGTCATCGACTGGACCATCCGCGAGATTCCGAAGTCCGACAGGCTGGGGGAGAAAATAATGCTCCAGGCCATCGCCCGCATTCCCGCGTACCGCCTGCACGTCGGCGCCGACGAGAAGCAGACCCTGGCGCTCATCCGGAGCCTCCTTCCATGAACGCCCGCAACCCGCCACGGGAAGCGATGCTCTTCCTCTCGTTCACCTACCCTTCCGCGGGTGGGTCCGGAGCCCAGCGCCGCTCGGCAGCCCTCATCCGGATGCTCTCCGCGCATGCGGATGTCCACCTGCTCATCGGCGGTTACTGCGAAGCCGTCGGCGGCCCGCGCGATCCCGAGCTGGAGGCCCTTTGCCGCACCGTCGCCTACCTTCGCGTCCTCCCCGGCGCCGAGGGAAAGTGGCGGACCTTGAAGGAAAAGATCGCGGGCATCGCCCTGCCGACCATCGACTGCGAGCGGGGCAAGGCGGCGGACGCCGTCCTGGCGTTTTACGAGCGGCATGGGCTCGACTCCCTCTTCGTCTTCAGGTTCGACGCGCTCCACTTCGTCGCCGACCGGCTGGATGCCTTCCCGGTGCGTTACCTCGACCTGGATGAACTCCCTTCGCGCCTCCTGCCGCAGTTTGCGCGCCTGAAGCGGAAGCCGGGCGAGCCCCTGTCGCCGCCGGAACGGGCCGCGCACGCCTCGTCGCGGATGCTCGAAAGCTTCCTCATCCCGCGGTTCCAGCGCGTGTTCGTCTCCTCCGAGGTCGAGGTCGAAGCCGTCGGCCGCCAGACCAATTTTCGCCGGGCGCAGGTTCTCCCGAATGTTTACCCGGTTCGCCCCGAGCCGCCCGGTGAACGGAAGAGCGGGCGGAGTGAGATGCTTTTCGTGGGCAGCCTGGCTTCCCCGGCAAATGCCGACGCCGTGGTCAACTTTTGCCGGGAAATCCTTCCCGTCATCCGGGAGAAAAAGGAGGTCGCGTTCCTGGTCATCGGCATGGGCGGCACGGACCCGCTGGAGAGCGTGAAAGGCCAGGCGGGCGTGGAGCTCCTGGGTTACCGGGAAGACCTGGCGCCGTTCTATGCGCGGGCCGCTTTCGTTGTGGCGCCGTTGCGGGCCGGCGCGGGCACACGCCTGAAAATCCTGGAGGCGTTCGCCTTCGGGCGCGCGGTGGTCTCGACGTTCGATCGGGGCCGAAGGCCTGGAGGTGACGGATCGCGAGAACATGCTGCTGGCCGACGACCCCCGCGCGTTCGCCGCGGCTTGCATCGAGCTTCTGGAACACCCCGACCTGGCGGAACGCATCGCCGAGGGAGCGAGCCGGCTGCACCGCGAACGCTATTCGCAGGAGGCGCTTTCGCGGCGTTACGAAGAGATCCTCGCCGGGGAGACGGCGGCCCTATGAATACCATCTCGGTCATCATCCCCGCTTACAACCGCGAGGCGTATGTCGCAGCGGCCATCGACAGCGCGCTCGCGCAGACCCGGCCGCCGGATGAGGTGATCGTCGTCGATGACGGCTCGAGCGACCGCACCGCGGAGATCGTCCGCTCCTACGGCGGCAGCGTGCGGTGCATCTCGCAGGAAAACCAGGGCATCGGCGGCGCGCGCAACACGGGCCTGAGAGCGGCCTCCGGCAGCCTCATCGCCGTCCTGGACAGCGATGACCTGTACCTCGAGCGCAAGCTGGAGCTGCAGGCCGGCTACCTGGAGGCGCATCCGGAGACCGCGATGGTCTTTTGCCACATGAAGCCGTTCCTAAGCCCGGAGCTCGAACCCTCCACCCGCACGTTCGATGCGCGGGAGATGCCCGCCACGAACGCCGGGACTCTGATGGCGCGCCGGGAGACGTTCGACAAGGTCGGCCCCTTCAATGCCGTCCGCGAGGAACTGGAGTTCTTCCCGTGGTTCACCCGGGCGTCCGACCTGGGGTTGACCCATCACATCCTCCCGGAACTGCTCCTCATGCGCCGGGTTCACCTGGCCAATACGGTGGATACCCCGGACTTCAAGCGCGGCTACCTCCGGTTCCTGAAGCAGCGCCTCGACCGGAAACGGGGCGCCCAGAACGGCCCGAATGTCCCCAGCGCCCCTCGATGACAGCGATGGCACGCAACTGCTTTTGGCCGAACGCGATGCAGACCGCGCTCCTGGGAGTGTGCCTGTATAAGGACGCGCCGGCCGCCATCGCGGCCTGGAAGGAATGGAAGGCGCGCGTGGATCTCGACGACCTGGATCGCGCGTCGTTCCAGATAATGAGCATCGTTTACCAGCGCTTCCTCGAGCTCGGGATCGCCGATCCCGACCTGCCGCGCATCAAGGGCTTGCACCGGTACCGCTGGACGCAGGAACAGCTCGTCTCCCGCGGCAAACGCGAGCTGCTGAAGGCCCTCCACGCGGAGAACGTTCCGGCCATGTTGCTGAAGGGCCCCGCACTCAGCCAGACCGTTTACCCGCACCAGGCTTCCCGCGGCTCGCGGGACATGGAAGTCGTCGCGCCCCCGGCGCTCACGCAGCGCGCGGTGGCGGCGCTCGAAGCCCGCGGGTGGATGGCGCGCCCCTACGATCCCGCGCGCGGGCCCGGCGCTTCGTGTCCGCTCCTGCACCCCGAGTACGGCGAGGTCGAACTTCACTGGCGCATCCTGCGTTCGCGCAGCCCGGCGGGGCGCGAGGAGGAGTTGTGGGAGGCCGCGCACACCCTCGAATACGAGGGGACGCCCGCCTCCATCCTCTGCCCGGCGGATCAACTCCTGTATCTTTGCGAATACGGGATGTACCCGTACTACCCTTCCGGCCTGCAATGGCTGGTGGACTGCACGTTCGTCATCCGGCATTCCGGCGGGCCGTTCGATTGGGCGCGGCTCGTCGAGCAGTCCCGCAAGTTCCAGTTGTCGCTTCCTACCGGAGAGACGATGGCGTATCTGCGCAGCCGTTTTGAAAGCTCCATCCCCTCCGAGACCGTGGACGCCCTGGCGCGCATCCCCGTGCCCGTGGATCACAGGATCGAGTATTTCCTCGCGGGCCGGCCCGCGGAAAAGCAGCACGACCTCACCCACAAGTTCGGAGTCGCCGCGTGCCGTTACCTCCGGCTGAAAGAGGGCGGCAGGGTGCGTCAGTTCCTCCAGGATGTCCCGCGCTTCGGGCGCCTCCTCGCGCGCCGGACGCGCCACCCGCAACCCGCCGTTCACCCGTGATGCAGAACCGCGGCGAAACTCTCTGGCTGGTCAACGCCACGCACGATTTCTCGGCTCTCCCCGCCCTGATCGAGAAGGCGCAGGCACCAGGGCGAACGGTGCATGTCCTCCACCGGAGCGAGGATCGTGAAGCCATCCGCGATCTGATCGGGCTGGGCCCGGAGTGGCTTCGCCTCATCGAGCCCGAGGAATTGGCGATCGGGGAAAATGCCGAGCTCTTTTTCCTCCCATGCTCGGACCGGGTGGACTGGGCCGAACTCGCGCAGCGCGCGCCGCTCGGCTACGCGCACTGCATACAGCCCCTCGTCGCGCCGCCGACGAGGATGCACCGGGTCTATAATTTCACGGGCTCCATCCGCTGGTGGGGCTGGCGCGCGCGCGGCGAGCTCGCCGCCCGGCTGTTGCGCGAGCCCGCGGCGTGGGAGGTGAACGGCGTGGAGCTCATCGAAGCGATCCAGCGCTGGCCCGACCCGCCCCGGTGGCAGTCGATCCCCGTGCGGGCCGCGGGCGCGGAACAATACCCGAGCACCTCGCCGCCGGTCCTCACCCTCTCCTCGAGCGTCCTCGCGGTCATCCCCTTTTTCCGCTGCGAAGAGTGGCTGCACGCGTGCCTCACGTGCATGGACCAGCAGACGCGGCCGCCGGAAAACATCGTGGTCATCGACGATTGCTCGCCGGCCCTGCCGCTGGACTTCCTGGAGCCATTCCCGAACGTGACCCTGCTGAGGACAACGCGAAATGCCGGGCCGGAAAAGATTCTCAATAACATCATCCGCGCGACGGAGTATGATGCCTACATGCTTCAGGATCCCGATGACTGGAGTGCGCACGACCGGCTCGAAACCTCGCTCCGCGGCGCGGAACAGACCGGGGCCGACATGGTCGGCGGGCACGAGTTTCGCATCGATCTCCCGAACAAGCGGCTGGAGCTCTGCATCTACCCTCCGGACGTGAATTACGCGATGTCGCAGAAGATCGGCCACCACCTGTTGCACTGCACGAGCCTCATCTCGCGCGGTCTGGCCATGCGGGTGGGGGGGTTCGATGAACGCTTGAAGCTGGTGGCCGATACCGATTTCGTCGTCCGGGCCTGGCACGCGGGCCGGATCGTGAATCTGCCCACGTTCAGCTTTTTCCGCCGGGTGCGCCCGGGGTCGCTGACCACGCGGGCCGAGACGGGCTACAAGTCCGTCGCGCGCAATATGGAGGTTCACTTCATCGCCATCCGCAGCCAGCGCCACCTGGAACAGGCGCGCGCAGGCCACGCGCCGAATGTGTTCGTGGAGCGGACGGAACCGCTCGGTTTCGTCCACCACCGGGGGCCGAAGCTGCGTCTTGCAAAACATGAAGAGGCTTGCTCCATCCGCTGACACCAGCGCTTACCAGGGGGGCGTCTGGCCCACGGAGCCGCAGAAGCTGCTGCTCCGGGCCGCGCTGCTGGATGCGCCTGCCGCCCTCCCCGCGTGGGAGGCCTGGCTGGCCCGGGTGCGGACGGATGCGCTGGATGACGCCTCGTGGCGGATGATCCCGCTCCTGTATGCGAACCTGAAACGGCTCGGGGTGCAGCACCCGCTCCTGGCGCAAGCCCGGGAATGCCACGCGCACGCCTGGCGCTCGAACCAGAAGCTGTTTTTTCATACCGCCGGATTCCTGGAGGAGCTCGGGCGCCTGAACATTCCCGCGCTCGTCCTCAAAGGGGTGGCGCTCGCAAACCTCTACTACCCCGACAGCGGCGCCCGGCCGATGGCCGATCTCGACGTGCTCGTGCCCGCTGCGGACTTCTTGAGGCTGGGCAACCACATGGCCGCGCAAGGGTGGAAGGAGACCGATAACCACTCCTTTGCCCACTTCAAGATGGACACGCTCCCTTCGTTCGGTTTCATGCGGGACGACGGCTTTTGGGTGGACATCCATTACCACGTGCTGCATGCGAACTGCACCCGCGGCGCCGACGACGGTTTCTGGGCGGACGCCCAGGCGTGGACGCTCCGCGGCAAGAATACGCTGGCGCTGGCGCCCGAGGACCAGTTGCTCCACGTCATCAGCCACGGCGTTCGGTGGTGCGACCTGCCCCCGTTCCGGTGGATCGCGGACGCATGGCTGATCCATGAGCGGCGCCGGGGCGGCTTCGACTGGGAACGCGTCCTGAAGCAAGCCCGCTTCCACGAGGTGAGCCTCCCGCTCTTGCGCGGCTTGGAATTCATGCGGGAAGCGCTCCACTTCGACGTTCCGGCGGATGTGCTTCGGCGGCTCGAGGCGATCCCCGTTTCCGCCAAGGCCCGGGTCCGCTTCATCGCCGAGACGCACCCCCTCCCGACCACGTTTTTCCTCCGGGCGGTGGCAATCTGGAAAGCGATCGGGGAGGACCACGCCCGGTGCGGCATCCGCGCGGGAATAGCGCTGGTCCTCTATGCGTTCAACGCGGCGGCCAGGGAGCGAACGCAGATCCTTGCCGAATCGCAGGCATGGGCGCGCCGGCTTTTCGGCGCGAAGCGCCCGCACTGATGCTCAAGACCAAGTCCGTCCATTCGCCGATCGAGGAGAGCGACGGGCTGCGTCTCCTCGTCAGCCGGTTTCGCGGACGCCGCATCCCGAAGACCCGGTATCACGTCTGGATGGCGAATCTCGGCCCGAGCGAGCCGCTGCTAAAGGGATTCAAGGCGGGCCGGATCGCGTGGAAAGAATACGTGCCGCGCTACCTCGAAGAGATGTTCGCCCCGGCGGCGCTCGACGCGGCGAACGCGACGATCAAGAATCGCGGGCAGAAATTCACCCTTCGGCTCATTAAAGAACTGGCGCGCCGGCAGCCCGTGACGCTGCTGTGCCAGTGCGCGGAAGAGGAGCCGCATTGCCACCGCCATTTGTTGCGAAAACTCATCCTCAGCGCCGCCGTCTGAGCGGGCGCGGCGAGCCCTTATTGCACTTGACTCCGGTCTGCGCTCGGGAAGACTGGCTCCATGAAAACGTTCGTCCCCCTGTTCGCTCTCATGTCCCTCCTCCTGGTCGCCACCGGCCTCGCCGACGAGGCCAACGGCCTGCTGGTGACCGCCCAGAAGACCGTCCTGGATCGCACGAAGGATCGCGACGCGTTCGGCGACTGGGACAAGGTGAAGAAGGCGCTGGCCTTGAAGGTCGAAGCGACCAACACCTCCATGAAGGACATGCCCGAAGGCACCATCAGTTGCACCATCATCGTCAAGCGCTGGGGATACGACATGCGCTTCGAAAAATATTCGGACACGCAGCCTTTCCCTCCGCTCAAGACCAGCGCCCAGACGCGCCTGACCATCGGCAAAGTGAAGATGAGCGGCTATGAGACGAGCGCGAACCGGCGCGAGTTCCAGGACACCATCGAGAGCTGGCAGATCGTCGTCAAACACAACGGCGTGGAGACCCTGAAGATGTCGGCCAACGCCGAGTTCGACAAGCTGGTGAAGAGCGCCAAACCCGGCGTGTAACCGCAGCGGCGCGTCTCTTACGGGTTCTTGAGGGAGCCGGCATCTCCGGGCGCAGGCGTCGCGGCGCGCAGGACTACCGGACCTAGGAGGCCCGAAGGCATTCGCCGCGCACCGGCCTGGTACAGGAGGATAGCTGATCCAGGTGAGCCGCTTCGCCTCGGGTAAACCGGCGTCCGCTATCAGGCGATTGGCCCACAAATTGGCTACCTTCACCTCCAGCCGGTTTTTGCCGGGATGCAGCGCGGCGGTCACATCCACCGCGAAGGGCGCTTTCCAAACATCGCCAAAACTCTGCCCGTTTACGATGACGGACGCGATAACGTCCACCTTGCCAAGATCCAGCACCACTCTGCCCGGCAGCGTTTTTGGCAGGTTGAACTCCTGGATATAAGTCGCGGTTCCCGAGTAATCGCGAATGCCCGGATCGGCAGAGTCCGCCCAGGAAATAAGGCGGGGGAAATCTGCATGCGCCGGCCCTCCCCATCGGGGGTCGAAGCGCACCTCCCACGCATCCGCGAAGGTCTGCCAAACCGGCAAGGTTTCCACGAGGCCCGGCGTGGTTTTTGCCGGGACGGGCCCGTCGCGGAAGACGACGAAAAGCGATTGGTACGCTTCCAACTGTATCGGCACTGCCGTGAGAGGTCCCTTGCGGACGGCGCCGGCCAGCGCGGTGATGGCGCCCGTCTCCGGGTTCCAAGCTTGCGGCATCCCGCGCTCGGACCGGAACGACCCCGTGAAAGAAGCGGGCGTCTCCCGATGGTTTGCCAGAAAATAGATGTCCTCGGAGCCGCTCCTCCTGTGGGCGTAGAGGATGTCCATGTCCGCTCCCTGAGCCTCGAAATCCTTCGGGGTGGCGAGCAGCCCCAGCTCGTCCGCGGGCGAGCGGCCCCAAACCATCGACCCCAGGCCGGTCTTGCGCTCTCCCGAGCCGGCCGGCTTGCCGGGCCCCCAGAGTTCATCGGCCAGCCGCCGCACTTCCGCATCTCCTGCGGGGCCATCTCCGAGGCTGGGCGAGCCCAGCGGCTTCGAGGAACCGAGAACCGTCGCACCAGCCTTTACCAGAGCTTCCAATTGTCGCGCCGCCGCCAGCGTCATCCGATCACCGCCCGCGAGCACCACCATCCGGTAGCTCATGCCGCCCGGCAACAGGAGACGCCCGTCCTTCACGCGTGCGCGCAGCAAGATCTCATCTCCGCAGACGTCGTAGTCGTACCCTGCCGGCGGAGGGGGGTGCATCCGCCATACCGCTATTTTCAGTGGGGTGTCGTTGCCCAGGTGGTAGAGCAGGTCCATAACCGGCTGTCCTTGCCGCATCATCGCGCTCGAGCGGGCGAGCGTCTCCCAGAAGCCGCCGCTGTATTCCCACCAGGTGTTATTCCGCTGAAAGCAGAGGATTTCCTTTGGCTCCACGACACCCGGCTTCCGGTCGTCCCACGGCTGATGGACATCCGCGAGGGCCACAAAACGGTTGATACCGAGCGAGAGCGCCGCATCGGCCAGCGGTTTCTCCGTCTCCGGGGAAGCGCGAAATGGGCTGCCGGTGAAAGACTCCGCCGCCGCGACTGGCAGCCCGTACACGTGCGCGGCGCTGGCCGCTTCCTTGCAATCCATCGTCCCGTTACGCTGACCGTACCAGAACTCTCCCATCGGAATATCCGTGCGGCCTTTCGCCTGGATATTATCGCATGGCATACACGTCGCGATTCCCGGCGCCTGCGCCATGAGGGTCATCCCATCCGCGTGGCAGAGCTTATCCATTGTGCCGTAATGTTCGTCGCTCAGCAGATCGGCGATGGTCCGACGTATATCGAACAGGAACCGGTCGGATTGTTCCGGGCTGCCGACCACCCGGCCCGCCATGGTCGGCAGGTAACGCAGCAGATCATACCCGCGCCGCTGCCGGAACTGGGCAGGGAAATCCGCGGTCCAATTCTGCGACCCGCTCTCCGCGCTATCCAGATTCATCCCGCTGAGCCGGGCGCCCGGCACCTTCCGAATTTCGTTCAGGATGCGTCCGAAATAATTCCTGTATTGAACCTTTGCGGCCTCCGCGCTGAGCTTGTCGCACTCGAGTCCCATGCCCTCAGGCCTTCCGTGCTTGATCCCCGCACCCGTCGGCGTGTGGCCGAAGCGCAAAACCGTCCATCGGCCCGGAGGAACGTCCCAATTCAGCCGCCCACCGGCGTCCATGTGGACGCTCAGGTCCACCACTGTATCAGGGTCTATGACCTCTCCGCCCTTGTAGGGCGGCGTACGATCGGGATCCGAAAAATCGACGACGTTCCCTGACTTTTCTTCCCATTGGTCGATCAACGCCTCGCTGTTAAGCCGGATATTTCCGAGTTGAAGACTTTCGCCCTTCCCGGCCCCATCCCACCCGTGGAGATCGAGCCGGAAAAAGCGCGCGGTCACAGCCGGGAACGCCACGGTTTGCAGATTCCAGCTATCCTGGAGATAGCCGCGACCCGGCAGATCGCAAACTCGCTGCCATTGCTTCCCGTCGTTGCTGAGTTCCAATTGGCCGATGGGAGGGATCGGATGCATTCCCGGTATGGTAAAGGTGTCGCTCCAATAGCCAGGCTGCTGGGTAACGAGAACCAGCGCCTTCGAGATGGGATGGAGCGAGTAGCTCAAGCTGCGGGCCGTAAAGGAATGGCCATAGTCCATCTGGATCAGCACGGGCCGATCCGCAGATCCCGGAAGAATGTCCGCCCTATAGCGCGCCGAAGGGTCGAACATCGCGCTCAGACCATGCAGCGCCGGCGTGCTTCCCAGCAGCGGCGGCTCCCTGTGTGGCTCGTCGCCGGCACGGGAAGGAAAAGCGAGCACGGCCACGTCCTGATAGAAACCGAGCTTGGTCGGCGGTTGCGGCAGGAGGCCGGAAAACTTTTGCCCTCCGTCCACCTGCAATTCGCTCGAAACCAGCCGCTGCATGCCGAGCGCTGGCGTGATCCACGGGCCGCCGGCGACATAGCCGCTGCAAGCGTTGAGTTCCAGGGTCAAGCCCAGCCGCTTGCACTCCGCCGCGGCGAACCGCACGCGCGCCATAAACTCCGGCGAGAGGCTCTTGAGAGCATCGGGAGCATCCGCGAAAACCTGCTCGTAGATGACCACGCCCCCGAAGCCCACCCGTTTTAACGCCTCCAAATCCTGGGTGATTCCGTGCTCCATGGTTACAGATTCGCCCCAGAACCACCACACCGCCGGTTTAGCCGCTGTCGGAGGCGTGAGAAAAGTGTTCTCCAGCGAGTCCGGTTCTGCCGCGAGGCCGCAAAACGTCCCGAGGAAAATGAACAATGCCACGCGGAGTACCCTGCCGAGCGGACTCTTCATTGATCTTGTCGATTGCACCGGGGGAGGGTCGTCAAAATTCCAGAGGTATGGGCGACGGGAATCCCGCCTGGGATATAAATACGAGGAATCCTTCGGCGAACCCAGCCTAACTTCTTTTATCCTCGCTGCCCTAGGGCGGGGTGGGGCGTTTGCCTTCGGCGTGCAGCGAGGGGTTTTGCTCCAGCGCGGCCAGGTCGGCGTCAACCATGATCTTCACCAGCCCGGCAAAAAGGGTCTTCGGCTCCCAGCCGAGCTTCTCTTTCGCCTTGGCAGGGTTGCCGATGAGGAGATCGACCTCGGCAGGACGCTCGTACCGGGCGTCGTATTTCACGAAGTCTTTCCAGTCGAGGTCGGCGTGCGCGAACGCGGCTTCCACCAGCTCCTGGATGCTGTGGGTCTCGTGCGTGGCGAGGACGTAATCCTCCGCGGTCTCCTGTTGGAGCATGCGCCACATCCCTTCGACATACTCGGGCGCGTAGCCCCAGTCGCGCTTCGACTCGAGGTTGCCCAGGAAGAGCTCCTTCTGAAGGCCCTTTTTGATGCGGGCGACGGCGCGGGTGACTTTGCGCGTGACGAAGGTCTCGCCCCGGCGCGGGCTCTCGTGGTTGAAGAGGATGCCGTTGCACGCATACATGCCGTAGCTCTCGCGATAGTTGAGCGTGGCCCAATACGCATAGAGCTTGGCCACGGCATACGGGCTGCGCGGCCAGAACGGGGTCGTCTCCGTCTGCGGCACGGCCTGCACCTTGCCGTAGAGTTCGCTGCTGGAGGCCTGGTAAAAGCGCGTCTTCACCCCGCTCTCGCGGATGGCTTCCAGCAGGCGGATGGTGCCGAGGCCGGTGACGTTGCCGGTATATTCGGGAATGTCGAAGCTTACCCGGACGTGGCTCTGCGCGCCGAGATGGTAGATCTCGTCGGGCTCGAGGTCGTACACCATCTTCACCAGGTTCACCGAGTCGGCGAGGTCGCCATAATGCAAAAAGAGGTGCACCCCGTGGATGTGGGGATCCAGGTAGAGGTGGTCGATGCGGGAGGTGTTGAAGGTGCTGGCCCGCCGTATGATCCCGTGGACTTCATACCCCTTTTGCAACAGGAGTTCCGCGAGGTAGGAGCCGTCCTGTCCCGTGATGCCGGTGATCAATGCTTTCTTCATAGTTCTATAGGAGGAATGGCGAGAATGGGCCCGCTCCCCGAGGAGGTCAAGCCGCTACCCGGCCTTCGGGCAAGCCTTGATTCCTTGCAGGAGACCCCGGGTCCCTCTAGCTTGCACTCCGATGCTGCATTCCACGTGCCCGGGAGCCGCTCTTTTTTTGGCTTGCTTGTCTTTGGGGTGCCTCCCGCTCGGCCTGCTGCACGCCGAAGAGCCTCCTCTTTACGCGCACCGCGGGCAGGATGCGCCAGCGTTTTCCTGGGCCGATGAAATCGTCAAAAAGGTCCCTCCGTTGCGCCACGAGCGCGGCGACCGCCTGCCGATGATCCTCTGGCAGCCGGGGGCCGCCGACTCGGAGCCCGTCGGTTTCTATAAGGAACTGCTGGCCCGCGGCCTCACGCAGCACATCCACATCGACGAGAAGATGATCCCGCTCGGGAAGGCCCTGCAGGATGCCGGTTCGCCCGTCATCATGATGGAGGGCGTGGGCGGCCAATGGCCCGCTTCGCTCGCGGGCGACCCCAAGAACTGGGCGCACCGGCTCGACCCCGGGTTCGCCCCGGAGGGGCCGCTCCGTGCATGCCCGGCCATCGCCACGGGCTGGGCCATGAACGGGGATGCCGTGCGCGCCGCCCTGCGGAAGTTCAGGGACGCGGGGGTGAGGGTGGACGCCGTCTGGATGGATTATGAGGGCGACCCCGCGGGCGCCGGCGCCGATGCTTACCAGCAGGCCCTTCACTGCGCACGGTGCAGGGAGACGCTCCCGCCGAGCGCGCTCGCGAGCGAAAAGGGGTTTAACGACTACTGCATGCGCCGCTATTTCGAGCTCGCCGGCGGCTACCTGGCCGCGCCGGTGGCAGAGGTTTTTCCCGGCTGCTCGACCACGAACTGGCGGGCTGCCATCTCCACCACGGAGCGGCCCCAACGCTCGTGGCCGGACCGCGTCCTCCCCCCGAGCCTGCCGCCCTTTTTCACCGCCACGAACCCGGTCGCCTACGGCAACACCCTGTTCTTTCACGGTTGGAGCCCGCGGTTCCGGCTCGACCGGGAACACGTGGACGAATTCTACACGCGCACCCTGCTGAACAACGTCTCCAACGACGCCGCGAACCGGCGTGTCTGGGCTCCGGGGCGGCGGTCCGTCCCGTGGGTCTGCCGCTGGTGCCCGGACGATGACGACCCGAAGATTCCCATCATGACCCGGGCGCGCTACCGGGAGGTGTTGAGGCATCTCTGGCTGCGGGGCGTCGCAGCCATGCAGGTGTTCAATCCGGTCAACAAGGGGTTCGAGGAAATGGCCGTCGCGGAAGTGCAGGATGCGGTCTCCGTCTATGACGAGATGCTGGAATACCGCGATTTTCTCGATAAGGGGACGCCGCTCTGCCTCGACGTTCCGAAGGCGCAGGACAGCGGCGTCCTCTGGTCGGGCCTGGCGTTAGGGGACCGGGCGGTGGTGCGCACGTTCAAGCCGGGCGGAACGGCCGGCGGGGGCGCGGAGGTGACGATCGAGCCCTGGCCGGGCCGGAAGGTGACGCTGCGAGCGGACGCAACCGGCCGGACGTACCTGCTCGTGCTGAAGGACGGGAAAGTCGAGGGGGCGCGATGACGAGCGCGAGCCGGGGCTTCTCCGCGCGCAGGATGACGGCCCTGGTGCTGGAGGTGCTCCTCTTCGCTTTCGTCGTCCTCTATTGCGTGCAGATCGTCTCTCCCCTGCGGTTGAATACCGACTCCTACCGCTTTCTCTCGATGGCGCTCTCGGCGTCCCACGGGCAGGGCTTTCTCGTGGACGGCAGGCCCGATGTGTTTCCGGAGGGTTATCCCGCTTTGCTGAGAGGGATGCTCCGTGCCGGGCTGGGCTCCACGCGTTGGATCAACGCGCTCGGCATCTTCTCGGTGCTGACGGGCGTGCTCGCGTTTTGCGCCATCATCGAACGCCCCCCGGCGCCGCCCTCCGAGGTGCGCACCCTGCTCGTTCTGCTACCGCTGGCCTCGTGGGTATGGATCAAGCATTCGGCCATCCCGCTTTCCGAAGGACCGTATTGCGCGGTCTCCTATTCTGCCCTGTTCGCGCTGGCCTCCGCCTGGCAGGGCCGCGGTTGGAAGGCGGCGGGGTGGCTCGCGCTCGGGCTGCTCCTTTCGCTTGCCGCCTGGCGGGTGCGCTCCGTGGGTGTGAGCCTGCTGGCGGCGGCGGCGTTTACCGGGGGCTGGCATCCACAGGCGCGGCGCGTGTGGCTGGGCCGGTTGCCGCGCTCGGCTGCGACCCGTTTCCTGCTCGCTTTGGCGGTCGCAGCTCTTCTCGTATCGGGGGCCGCCTTCGTCTGGCGCCAGAAGAGCGCGGCGCCGGCGCGCAACCAGCCCGGTTACCTTTCCGAGCAAGGGAACGCCGCGGGCGCGGGCGGCCTGCCGGGGCTGATCTCGGCGTCGGTGAATTTCCACATCCAAGAGCTGGGGGAGCTGTTTCTGAATCTTCCCGCAACCCGCTTCGCCAGGCTGCGGCCGGTATTCCTCGCGGCCGGTTTGCTCGGGTTGGCGGCGTGCCTCGCGGGGTTGCCCGGACTGGCGCGGCGGTTTCCCCCGCTCGCGGTTTATACGGTGGCGTATGGCGCGATCATCCTCGTCTGGCCGTTCTACGATCCCCGCTTCTGGATGCCCCTCTGGCCGCTCCTCGCATTTTGCCTGTGGTTCGCGGTCGAGCGCTGGAGCGGGGCGCCGGCGGTGCGCGCGTTGGGGGCCGCGTATGTGGCGGTGTTTCTTTTCCTGGGCTTCGCGGCGCTCGGCGTGAGCACGCGGCTTTCGCTCTCGGGCCAGACGTTCGCATTCCGCTACGGCGACGGCTCGGAGCGCGATAGCTACCTGCTCGCCTTTGGGCTGGAGACGCGGGACATGGCGCCGCACGCAGACCCGCGGTATGTCCGCATGCTCGAGCACTTCGAGCCGTTGGCCAGGAAGCAGTGAGGCTTCCCCCGGCCTGGAAGACTTTTTAATCCCGGATGCCCGGAAGCCGGGCGTAGCCGACAAACCGGGGATGCGTCTTCGTATCTGTGGACGACGCGCCGGAGCCAGCCGATGGCGGGTGCAGGATGAAGTCGAAGACGCTGACGCCCCACCGCGCCTTGCCGTCGTATGTCCGGCCGTCACTCGACCCGGCCATGACCCTGCGTTTGCCTTCTCCGAGCGTGCCGAGATAGAGCATCGAATGCGTGATGGGCGGGTCGCGCTCCACGGAATACGTGCCGGTCCAGAACAGGATGTCCCCGGGCCGCAAGGCGTCCAGTTCGAACGTATCCGGCTTCTCGCTGAGGACGGCATGGAAGAGATCCGCCTTGCGCAGCCAGACGTATTGCTCGCTGGCGCTCCGGGGCGCATCCGTAAAGCCGTTCTGCTGCAGGATGTAATACATGAACCCCGAGCAATCCATCCCGCCCTTGGCGGGGTCTGCGGAGCCGTAGGTGTAGGTAAGATTCTTGGTCGTGAGGTCGAGCGCCGACTCGAGGAGCTTGCGCACCTTTCCCGGCTGATCCTTGAACTCCGCGAGGGCATCGGTCGCGAGCGTGGCGTCCGGCGCGGCATTTTCCGCCCCTTTTGGCTTGGTCTTTGCGGCATCCGCGTCGTCATCTTTCGGAGTGGGAGAAGCCTCGTCGGAAGGCGAGTGGAAGCCGGCTTTTTTTGACTTCTCCGGCGATGGCGCGGCGTCCTGGGAAGAGGCGTCGTCCGTCGCCGCCGCTTTGTGGTGATGGTGCCGCTTCGGGGTGGGCGCGGCATCCCCGCCATCGTCCTGCGCGCGCACGGAGAATGCGAAAAAGAGGCCCGCGAGAAGCACGGCGCCGCACCGCAGGAGACACGGGCGGTTTCCGGTTGAAAATGCTTTGCACTTCACGGCAGTTTCTGACATTTGTAACCAGTGCGGGTAGTTTTTCTCATAGCAGTAGCTCTCTCCTCCCATCTGCTCTACGCGCAGGAACAGGAGTCCGGCGTCGCCCGGCTTCTCCGCGGCCCGGACAGCAAGATCGCCTACGAGCCGCAGAACAAGACTTTCCAGGACGACCGGACTTTTTCCGGCGCCGGCAAGGCGTATGTGAAGGATTACCTGTTCGACCAGAAAGTCCAGACCAAAGCGTTCAGTTCCAAGGAGTTTGCGGGCTCGAAGGACTTCTGGGCGGGGGACTTCAAGCTTTCCAAATATGCCGCGGCCGACCCTCAGCAGCGCCGCTTCATCATCCCGAACGCCACCAAGACCTTCGACACATCGTCCGCGGACGTGAAGAACGCTCGGGAGAGCGGCAAGTCCGTCCCGATGGACAAATACGCGGGCAACCTCCAGTTCAAGGGCCGTTACGAAGACCAGACGAACCTCGCGACCGACCCGAAGGCAACGGCCAAAGGGTCGCTCCAGGAGCAGCGGGCGGCCAAGACCCCGATGTCCATCGACCAGGTGCGCGCTCTCCTGAACAAGAACAAATAGCCCGGGGGATCGGGGCGAAATTTCTCATGTCGAAACCGGGGGCCGGCGCTTGCTTACGATGAGGTCGCCCGGTTCCACTCCCACGCCCGAGGAAGCCCTGGCGCTGCTCAAACAGGGCGCTTCGCAGATCATCAGCGAAGAGGAACTGCTGCAAAAGCTGCGCCTCGGCCGGCCCCTCATCGTAAAGCTTGGCGTCGATCCCACCGCGCCGGACATCCACCTCGGCTTCACGGTCGGCTTGCAGAAGCTGCGCCAGTTTCAGGACATGGGGCACCGGGCCGTGCTCATCATCGGCGATTTCACGGCGATGATCGGCGACCCGAGCGGGCGCTCCGTCACGCGGCCGCAGTTGACGCACGACCAGGTGATGCGAAACGCCAAGAGCTTCCAGGAGCAGGCTTACAAAATCCTCGACCCGCAGAAGACCCGGACGGTGTTCAACGGCGAATGGCTGGAAATGATGGCGTTCGAGGAAGTCATCCGCCTCGCGGGCAGGGTCACCGTCCAGCAAATGCTGCACCGGGAGGACTTTCGGGAGCGGTTCGACAAGGGCGTCTCGATCCGCGTCCACGAGATCCTTTACCCCATCATTCAGGGGTTCGACTCGGTCAAGGTGAAGGCCGACGTCGAGATCGGGGGGACCGACCAGCTCTTCAACATCCTCGTCGGGCGCGATCTCCAGCGGGAGGAAGGGCAGCCGCAACAGGTCGCGTTCCTCACTCCGCTGCTGGAAGGTCTGGACGGGGTGCAGAAGATGAGCAAGAGCCTGAACAACTACGTCGGGGTCAACGAGAGCCCGTCTGAGATGTTTGGGAAGCTCATGAGCATCTCGGACAAATTGATGGAGCGTTACTATCTGCTGCTGCTCGGCCGAAAGACGCCCGAGGGCCACCCCATGGAAGCGAAGAAGAACCTCGGCTACGAGATCGTCGCCCGATACCATTCCAAGGAGGAGGCGCGCGCCGTGATCGAGCAGTTCAACACGCGCTTCAGCGAGAAGAAGCTGAGCGAGGCCGAGCTGCCCGAGCTCCAGCTTCCCGGGGTCGAGCGCGACATCGTCTCCGTGGTCGTGGCCGCCTACGCGCAGGGGTTCGATATGACCCGTTCCCGCGGCGACATCCGCCGGTTGATCGAACAGGGGAGCATCCAGTGGAACGGCGAGAAGATCGGCGAGGTAAAAGCCGCGCCGAAGTTCCACAAGGGCGACGTGCTGCGCCTGGACAAGACGCGCGCGGTGCGGATCGGGGTGACCTAAATTTAGGAGCGCAGTCCGCGGGCCGGGAGTCTGCCCGCCGCTACTGCAGCGGCCGGCGTAAGCTACGCTTTGCGCAAGTCCCCCGCGGGTTTTTGCGGGGCGTGGTGGCGCTTGGGGCGCAGGCGCAGCCAGTTGTTCCACGTCTTGCGCAGGGTGTCCTTCGGCGACAGGTATCTCTGGCTGAGGTCGGTGCTCTTCACCAACTGTTTCAGGATGCCCGACACCGAAAAATCGGCCGTGTGTAGGATGGTGTAAGCCGTGCCGATCGCCGCCGCGTGGTGGGCGTCGCTCCCGGCGATCATGGGGAGGCTTTTCATCTGCGCGTATTCGAAGGCCTGCCGGTTGTAGCGCTTCAGGGTCGTCGCGGCGTTGAACACCTCGATGCCGTCCACCTCGATCTGCTCAAGCACGTTCTGCCTTATCCCGGCACGGAACAAGTCGTACGGATGCGGGGGCACCGCGAGGCCCCCGTGCGCATGGATGACGCCGCATACCTCGCCGGCGGGTTTGCCTTTCAGAAAAGGCAAGGTGGCGCCCAGGCAGAGGAGGTGCCCATCCGCGGTCGTCACTTCGACCCCGGGGATGATGAGGAACCCGTCCACCGGCAGCCCGTCCTCGCGCATCATCCCCTTTTCGAGCATGTAGGAGATGGCGTCGCAGGTATTGTGATCGGTCATGGCGAAGCCGTGCAGGCCCTTCGCGCGGGCCGCGGCCACCAGATCCTCCGGGCTGCTCACGCCATCGCCGGAAAAGAACGAGTGCGCGTGGAGATCGATGTTGTATGCCATTGCCAAAATGGTAGGTTTTCGCCGCTGAATGGCAACGCCCAAAAAATCGCTGCGCCCGGCGGTATGAGCATCGCTTTCAAGGAATGGGCGCTGGTCTGCGAGGCGCTCGGCACGGGCGCCCAGAGCATCATCCTGCGCAAGGGCGGCATCGCCGAGGGCCGGGAGGGGTTCCGGTTCACGCACCCGGAGTTCTTCCTGTTTCCGACCTTGTTCCACGAGCAGCTCGCGAAGACCACGCTCCCGCCCGGGACGCCGATGCCCGCCGCAGGCGGCGACCGCATCCAGATCAAATATTGGGCGCGGGTGGAATGGACGGCGCGGATCGACCGGCTGGAAACGGCGCTCCGGCTCGCGCCATTCCACATATGGAAGGAGGAGGTCGTCGAAGAGCGCTTTCATTACGACGAAACGCCGGGGCTGCATTTGGCGTTCCTGCGCGTGTTCCGGCTCGGAAGCCCGTGGGAGTTCCCGGATGCTCCGGCTTACGGAGGTTGCAGGTCGTGGGTTCAGTTGCCGGAAGCGCCTGAGGGGATGCGACCGGTATTGGGTGAGAAGGCTCACGCGGAACTCAATGAGAAATTGAAGCAGGATATTCGAAATGCAGAGGCGATCAGAACTTCGAAAGCCATTTCGGGATCATAGCTTTGATGTCTTCGAGCGGCCGCACACGTTTGGCCTCGACGTCAGCCAGTCCCCTTAGAAGGGCCCCTTCCAGTTCTTCCGGGTCTGGCGTCGAGTCCATCGCGAAGAGTTCCACTGCAAGTTCCGCCCTATCTCGCGGGTCAAGAAGTGAGATTGCGGTTTTGATTTCCTGCAAGGTGCTCATGAACAGAGGACACTAGCCGTTTTCACCAGCGGATGCAATTTACGCAAGCAGGAGTTCCCTCGGACGCTGCTGGATGCTGTTGGCCCAGAGCCTGGCGTAGATGCCGTCCAGCGCGATGAGTTCCTCGTGCGTGCCGCGCTCGACGATGCGGCCGGCGTTCAACACCAGGATTTGATCGGCGTTGCGGATCGTGGAGAGGCGGTGGGCGATGACGAAGCTCGTGCGGCGCAGCATGAGGTGCTCGAGCGCTTCCTGGATGAGGCGCTCGGTCTCGGTATCGACGCTGGCGGTGGCTTCGTCGAGGATGAGGACGGGCGGGTCCTTCAACAGGACGCGCGCGATGGAGACGCGCTGCTTTTCGCCGACGCTGAGTTTCACCCCGCGTTCGCCGACGAGGGTGTCGAGGCCGTCGGGGAGGCGCTCGATGAACTCGAGGGCATTGGCGGCCCGGGCGGCCTCGATCATCTCCGGCTCGGTGGCTCCGGGGCGGCCGATACGGAGGTTGTCGCGGATGGAGCCGTTGAAGAGGAAGCTCTCCTGCGTCACCATGCCGATGGCGCTCCGCAGGGCGTCCTTCGGGAAATCGCGGAGCGGCTTTCCGTCGAGGTAGATTGCGCCGGAGTCGTATTCGTAGAATCGCGTGAGGAGGTTGACCAGGGTGGACTTCCCGGCGCCGGTGGGGCCGACCAGCGCGACGGTCTCCCCGGCCCTGGCGTGAAGATTGATGTTGTGCAGGACCGCGAGCGGCTCGCCATCGGCGCCCGTGGCCTCGCTATAGGCGAAGCCCACGTTCTGGAAACGGATGTCGCCCTCGACCGCCGTTGCGCCCGCAACCCCGGCGGCGCCGGGCTGTCCCTCCGCATGGCCGGGCTCGACCGGTTCATCCATGATCTCGAAGACGCGGTGGCCGGCGGCGCGCCCCGCCTGGACGAGCTGGTTTAGTTGATGCAGCCGCCCGATGGGGTCGTAGAGGTAGCCGGTGAGCATGATGAAAGCGACGAGGTGCCCGATGCCGATGACGCCCCCGAGCACGGCGTTGCTCCCCGCCCACACGACCAGGACGGAGCCGCATGCAGCGAAGAAGCTCATCGAAGGGTTATACAACGCCCAGACGCGCATGACGGTGAGCGTAGCCTTGCGAAGCTGGTCGCTCGCGGCATTGAAGCGGCCATGTTCCTGCTCTTCGCGGACGTACGTCTTGATCTGGCGGATGCCCGAGAGGTTGTCGTGCAACAGCGAATTCATGGCCGACGCCGCGGTGCGCTGGAGCCGGTAGCGCCGGTGCGCGGTGAGGGTATAAGCCAGCGCGCCGGCGATGAGGAACGGCAGCGGCGCCAGCGCGTAGAGCGCCAGCCGCGCGTCGTAATAAAAGAGGACGGCGGTGACGACGGCGATCTGCAGGATGGAGGCGACGCCCTGCTCGATGCCGTCGATGAGCACCCGCTCGACGGCGTTCACATCCTCCAGCACGCGCGTCATGAGGTCGCCGGTGGCGCGGTTGTCAAACCAGTTCAGCGGCAGGCGCTGGATGTGGGAATAGAGGTCGCTCCGGAGATCGAAGATGACCTGTTGCTCGAACGTATTGTTGAGCAGGATGCGGATCGCGTTCAGCGCATCGCGCAGAAAGTAGGCAGCCGCGCCGGTGAAGATGAGCGGCAGGAGCCGATCCGGCCGGTGGCCGCGCACCACGGTATCGATGATCTGCTGGGTGACGACCGGGAAAACGATGACCAGCACGGTGCCGAGGATGGCGCACGCGAGCGTGCCCGCCGCGAGCCAGGGGTAACGCCGGACATATGCGAACACCCGCACCAGGATGCTCCCTTTCGCATCCCCTTTCCGGGCCGCGTCGGGCGCGGGGGCGGAGGGGTTACTTGGAGGCATCCTGGGTGTAGATCGAGATGCTGGTGATGACGTCCATGCCGCGCTGGAGGATGACGTCGCGCAACGGCGGTTTCGGGCGCTCCTTGCTATGCTGCGCGGCCTGCAGGGCATCCAGCTCGGGGTCGGTGCCGGCGACGAGCGAAGCCTCGTTCCTCCGGGGCCGCTCCAGTTCGAAGACGAAGGGGGCCGCGCCTTTTTCGAGCTCCTGGTTCAACGCGTCCTCCTCGGTGGATTCATTGACCGCCACGGCGAGATCGGGCTTCACGCCCTGCGGGTAGATGACCTTGTTTTCGGGGAGCACGACGTTCCCGACGCCGACCCTCAGAACCTGGCCGTTGCGCAGCGGGAGGCTCGCGAACTCCACCGCTTCTCCGCGCGTCTGCTCGCCGACGACGAGCGAGTCCGCCCGCAACCGGAGGACGGCGGCGATGACCTCCGAAGCGCCCGCGGTGCGCGCATCCACCAGCACGACGAGGAGGCCCTGGAAACGCGGATCTTCGTCGGAGTTGAAGGCCTGCTCCTCCTTCGCGCCCGGTTTGGTGAGCGTGAAGAGCAGTTTTCCCCTGGCCACGAACCGCATGATGATGCGGGCGGCGGTGGCGAAGTCGCTGCTGGCCGGCGTGGCGCGGAGATCGAGGATCGCCGCTTTTATGGATTTATCCGAGAAGCCCTGGAGCGCGGCATCCATCTGGTCCAGGTCGGTTTTCGAGATGGAGCCTAGCCGGATGTAGCCCACCCGGGAATCGAGCGCCTCCGACCGGAACGGACTCGGCTCTTCCGCCTCGGAGCCCGCCCCGGGCAGGAGGGAGACCCCGGGGGAGAGCCGCATGAGCAGGCCCTGCAGGGTGGCGCGCGCGAGTTCGGTTTCGTTCAGCGCCGCCGGGTCCAGGTAGTTGCTCTTGAGAAGGCCGATCGCTTCCTGCACGTCGGCCTGCGAGAGGGAGTTCAAAAGGGTGCGCGTGTCCACCGGCTTTCGCGGAACGGCGGTGGGAACCGCCTGCGGGGCGGACGGCGCGGGCGAGCCCGAAGCAGGCGGCGGCAACGGCGATGGCATGGGCGTGGCCGCGGGCGGCGGCGTGATCTCAGGCGGGGCCTGCGGCGCCTTTTCCTGCATCCTGCCCGGCTCGGGCGAGGGGTTTTCGCGCACGGGGAGCTGCTGGCCCCGCGCGAGCAGGGGGAGGCAGAAGCCCGCCAGGAGGGCAGCGGCCCTGAAATGGTTTTTCATGAAACGGATGCGGCAAGATTCCATCGAGCGGCGTCCGCCGCAATATCTGTGCGGTAATGGGCTCCGTCGAACCGGATGCGGCTCACCGCTTCATACGCCCGTTTTTGAGCCGACTCGACATCCGCGCCGAGGGCCGTGACCCCCAGGACCCGGCCGCCGGAGGTGGCGACCTTCCCCTCCCGCAGGGCCGTGCCCGCATGAAAAACGAGGACCCCGGGGTCCACGGCATCCAGGCCGAAAATCTCGCGGCCCGTCTCGCTCGGGCCGGGATACCCTTCGGAGGCCATGACCACGCAGACGGCGGCCTGTTCGCTCCACTCCGGCTCGCATTCGTCGAGCCGGCCATCCACGGCGGCTTCGAGGAGCTCGACCAAGTCGGACTTCAATCGCGGCAGGAGCACCTGGGTCTCGGGGTCGCCGAAACGGCTGTTGAACTCCAGCACCTTCGGGCCCGCGGCGGTGAGCATGAGACCCGGGTAGAGGACGCCCCGGTAGGTGATCCCCTCCGCCCGGAGGCCTTCCATGAAGGGCTCGAGGATTTCGCGGCGCACCTGCTTTTCCATCTCCGTGGTCAGAAGCGGCGAGGGGCTGAAACCGCCCATGCCTCCGGTGTTGGGGCCGGTATTGCCGTCGAAGACCTGTTTGTAATCCTGCGCGCCGGGCAGGAGCAGGAAGTTTTTCCCATCCAGCAGGGCGTGAAGGGAGCATTCGCGGCCCTCGAGAAATTCCTCGATGACGATGCCGCGGCCCGCGTCGCCGAACCGGCCGTCGTCCATCATCTCGCCGATGGTCGCCGCCGCCTGCGCCTCGTCCCCGGCGATGACGACGCCCTTCCCGAGCGCCAGGCCGTCCGCCTTCAACACGAGGGGATAGGACATCCCCTGGCAGAAGCGGCGCGCCTCCCCGCTCGAAGTGAAGTGGCCGAACGCCGCGGTCGGTATCCCGTGGCGCTTCATGAAGTCCTTGGCGAAAACCTTCGACCACTCGAAGCGGGCGGCGCTCTTCAGCGGGCCGAAGATGCGGAGCCCCTTGCTCTCGAAAAGATCGACGATGCCCGCCGCCAGCGCGTTGTCGGGGCCGACGACGGTGAAGCCGATGCCCTCCTCCGCAGCGAACCTCGCGAGCGCCGCGGGATCGGTGAGGGGGACGTTCCGCGCGAGGGCCGCGGTTCCGGCGTTACCCGGCGCGCAATAGACGGCCGAGGCGCGCGGGGACTGGCGCAGCTTCCAGGCGAGGGCGTGTTCGCGCCCGCCGCCGCCGATCACCAGTATCTTCATTCCTTCACTTCCCAGCCCTTGGCCAGGAAGCGCTTCAAATCCTCGATGCCGGGGCTCTTCGCCCGGCGAACGTAGAAACCGGACGTCGCCACGCCGATGCGGAGGCTCTCGGAAAGGTCGCAGCCGAGCAGGCGCCCGATGCAGAAGCCGGCGTTGAAATGATCCCCCGCGCCGGTGGTGATCTTCGGCGTGGGCGTGAACGGGCCGGGGGCGGCGGCCGCGCCGGTGGCGTCGGCCGCGGCGGCGTAATGCGTGGGATGGATGACGACGGTCTCGACCCGAAGTTTTTCGAGGATGCGCGCGGCGTGGGAGGTGACGCGGCCCGGGTTCTCATCGGGCGCCTTGATGCCGAGCACCTCGCCGATCTGCCGGCTTTCCTGCAGGTTCAGGCCGAGGATGACGCGAAAATATTTCTGGAAACGGGTGATCGTCCTCAATACGCGGGCGATGTCCTCGCGCGTGCGCTTTGCGGGATCCGCCAGGTCGAAAAAGAGCCACCGCTTCTGCCCCATGAGGAGCGGCGCGATCTCGGAGAGGATCTTCGTGAAGATGCCGTCCATGAACGGGAGCATCGTCCAGTTCACGAGGGCGATGAGCGAGGCGTCGGAGAACCGGGCGACGAGTTTGTCCAGCGGCATGGCGCGCACCATGGAGTCCCAGTTCACCTCCTTCAGGCTGGCGTGCTTGCCGCACATGAGCTTGCCGTCCTCGAACTCGATGGCGTCCGTATAGCCGGGTTCCGCGAGCGAAAAGACATCGGCGATGCGGGCAAAATCGTCGAACATGGGGTGGAGATGCGGCGCGCCGAGGTTCCCTATATAGGTGACCTGCGTGCCGTAGCTGCGGAGCGCGTTCGCCATGATGGGGCCGTTGCCTCCGAGCTTGATCATCTGCGTGACGAACTCGAAATTCGCGCTGAGGCCCGCGGCGGCCTTTATGCGTGCGGCGAACTCCCCCATCTTTGCGAGCCGGGTGTATTTCGTGGCCGACTCGCGCTTGTCCACGACGTGGAGGATGGTGTCAACGAACCCGTCGAGGCCGACGAGCACCCGCTGCTTGGGGAGGGCGTGGCCGGCGGAGGCGAGTTCGGGCGGGATTTTTCTTGAGGGGGAATCCATGGGAGTGTGAATGACGAAAACCGAACGGCACGGAAGCGTCAAGCGGCAAGAAGCCTCATTTTGCCTTGCGCGGCGTGCTGATGTAGAAGTGGGCGATGCAAACAAATGTGCTCGGAAGCGACCTGCGGCGCTGCTGCCGGGAACCCGCGACCGGGTTTCACCGGGACGGCTATTGCCGCACCGGGCCGGGCGACAAGGGGCTGCACACGGTGTGCGCCGAGATGACCGAGGAGTTCCTCGACTTCTCGCTGCTGCAAGGGAACGACCTCACGACGCCCATGCCGGAATGGGATTTCCCCGGTCTCAAACCGGGCGACCGCTGGTGCGTATGCGTGACGCGCTGGGTGGAAGCGCTGGACGCGGGCTTTGCGCCCCCTGTATTCCTGGCGGCGACGCACATCTCGGCGCTGGAGTTCGTGGACCTGGAAGACTTGAAGGACAACGCGCTGGACGACGTGGCGGAGCCGTGAGTTCATAAAAAACATCTCCATTTTGGGTGCGATTCGGTGCGATTGGGTGCGATTGGGTGCGATTGGGTGCGATTGGGTGCGATTTATCGCAGGCGGGATCAGGGTTGGTGTCGGCCCAAGGGTTCCGGCGCTGGATTTTCCATAGCTGCAAATATCGCACGCATATCGAGGCGGCCTAGGGCTGCGTTGGCTGCATTGGCTCCATGACGAAATACTTTCCGACGGCGGGTGGAACCGGCCCCGGCGGGCTTTTCTCGCTCCCAAACTCTCCAGTTTGGGAGTGTCGGCATCTTGAAACTCTGTTTCCGCTCGACGCCCTCAGAAAAGGAACAGAGTTCCAAGAAACGGGGGAAATCGAGGGAAACCCGCTCCGGCAGGCAATCAGATTAGGAGACGGCCCGCCGGGACAGGGAGCATACGCTCGGGATTTACAGAGCGGCCCGGCTCTATTCGTAATGCGTCCACATCCGGATCACCTTGACGACCCGCTCCGCATCGTACACCTGATACACCAAACGGTGTTGAATGTTGATGCGCCGGGACCAGGCGCCGGCCAGGTCTCCGACGAGCTTCTCGTAGGGCGGCGGTTTCTGGAACGGGTTCTTCGCCAGGATGTCGAGGAGCCGCTCGGCCTGGGGCTTCAGGTTTGAGGAAGCCAGCTTTTTCGCGTCCTTCCGGGCTTGCCTGGTATAAACGACCCGCCAACTCACCAGCCGGGCTTGGAGTAAGTTTTTTCAAGCGGCACGGCCATGCCTTTACGGATCGAATTCCGCAAGCCCGGGATGGAGACGAGGTAGAGGGTCTCCTGGATGGCGCGCCAGTCTTCCTCGGATACGAGAACGGCGCTGGCCCGTTTGCCGGTAATCTGGATCGGCTCGTGCGAAGCTGCGGCTTCTTCGAGAAGCTGGTAGAGCTTGGATCGGGCTTTGGTGACCGGCAACGATGTCATTGCCGAAGCGTACGGGAAAACGTGCGCTTCGTCAAGGTAAGGGCGCCGAAGCCGGAACTCTTACGTCTTGAGAGGCAGCGAGACCCGCGTGACCAGAGCCGCTTTCGTGGGGTCGTAAACCTGCTTCAGCTCGCCTTGGTGCGCCTCCAGGACCCGCTTTGCGTGGAAAAGGCCGAGGCCGTAGCCGCCGCGGCGCGTAGAGAGGAGGGGCGCGCCCCACTCTTCGGGCGCGAGCGGGGCGCTTTTGCCTTCGCGGAGCTCGAGGACGAGGCGGCCTTCCTCGCACGCGGAGGTGAAGGAGAGGGGCTCACCGGCCTTGTGGAACTGGAAAGCGTTCTTGAACAGCTCCCGCAAGACTTCGGCGAAACGCTCGACATCCACCTGGACGATTTCTTCGCACGCCGCATCCGTCCAGGCGACCCCGGCCATCTCCTCGGGGTGCCGTTTGGCGAGGCGGTCGCGGAGTTCTTTCAGGAGGATGGACGCTTCCAGGTCGATGGTGTTCATCGCGAAGCTGCCCATGTAGCTGGAGACTTCGTGGAGGTTCCGGGTGATGTTGACGACCATCGCCCGCAGTTTTTTCAGTTCCTCGGCGATCTCCGGGTCGGTGTTCAACTCGGCGACGAAGGCCGCTTCGAGGTCGAGCCCATTCAGGCCGTTGCGCACGTCGTGGGCGAGCTGGCGCGTGAATTTCACCACGTCCGGCCACGCGACAACCGCATCCTCCCGCGGGGCGGGATCTTTGTTCCCCAACGGCATTTAGGCGGACTGGAAGGAATCCCCGCCGGGCCCTGCCCCGGGGGTTTTGACGATTTTCGGCGAGTTGGCTGCGAGGTGGGTAAGGATGTGGAAGACGTCCTCCGGGTCGGCGTCGAGGGGGCCCGCGACGCCGGCGGCGTTCATAGGGCCGGCGCCGGATGCGGCCATGGCTTTGACGACTTTCTCCTGGAGTTCGATGATGCGGGTGGCGGCCTTCTTGCCGGCTTCGACGCCGGGCTGGTGGTACGCGTTGATGTTCACGAGCGAGGCGTAAAAGCCGACGGCGCGCTCGTAGAGGGCGATTAACGCGCCGACATTGAAGGCGGTGACTTCCGGCAGGCTGAGGGTGATGGAGTCGCGCCCGCCTTCATACAGCGCGGCGCGGGTGCCTCGGAGGAAGCCTTGCAGGTAGTCGCCGCTGGTGATTCCCGGTTCGACATCGGCGGAGACGGTGGCCCGGTCCTTACGGACCTCGATGAACGTGACGAAGAAGTTCAGGACGCCTTCCCGGAGCTGCTGGACGTACGCGTGCTGGTCGGTGGAGCCCTTGTTCCCGTAAACGGCGATGCCCTGGTGAACGCTGCTGCCGGCGAGGTCTTTTTCCTTGCCGAGCGATTCCATGACGAGTTGCTGCAGGTATTTGCTGAAAAGCATGAGCCGGTCCTTATAAGGGAGGACGACCATGTCCTTCTCGCCCCGGCCGTTCCCGGCGAAGTGCCACATGAGCGCCAGGAGCATCGCGGCGTTCCGCATCGTGTCCGGCGCCCGCGTCTTTACATCCATGGCGGCGGCGCCTGCGAGGAAGGCGTCGACATCCAGCCCTTGCAGGGCCATCGGCACGAGGCCGACGGCGCTCATGACGGACGTGCGGCCCCCGACCCAGTCCCACATGGGGAAGCGCTTGAGCCAGCCCTGCGCGAGGGCGGTTTTGTCCAGCTCGCTGTCCTTGCCGGTGACGGCGACGAAATGGGGCGCGGGGTCGAGCCCGAGCGCGCGGAATTTCGCCTGTGTCTCGAGCATGCCGTTCCGCGTCTCCTTGGTGCCGCCTGACTTGGAGATGACGACGACGAGGGTGGTGGCGAGATCGGTCTCGAGCGCGCCGAGGACCTTGTCAAAGCCGTCGGGGTCCGTGTTGTCCAGGAAATGGATTTTCATCGGGTCGCAAACGGCGCCGAGGGCGTCGGCGATGAATTGCGGGCCGAGCGCGGAGCCGCCGATGCCGATGAGCAGGACGCCGGTAAACGGCGCGCCGCCGGGCGTGGCGATCTCCCCCGCGTGCACCGCGGCGGCGAAGGCCTTGATGGCGGCGGTGGTCTCCCCGATCTCGGCGCGCAGTTCCGGCGTCGGCGCGAGCCCGGGCGCGCGCAGCCAGTAGTGGCCGACCATGCGTTTCTCGTCGGGATTCGCGATGGCGCCGGCTTCGAGTTCCCGCATCTGGCCGAAGGCGCGTTCGCAGAGCGGCTGCATCTTTTCAAGGAATCCGTCGGGGAAACGCATCCGGCTGATGTCGAGGGCGAACCCGAGGTCGTCGTAACGGAGCGAGTATTTCTGGAAGCGTTCCCAAAGCGAGGGCTGTGGACTCATGGGTTCGATGAAAGAGAAAAAGCCGCCGGATGGGAACCTAAAAAAGAAGGCCAAAATGCGCGACGGCGCGGCGAAAACGGGGCGGAGCAAATTTCTGCGTTTGCTCTTGCCAAGGGGTGGAATGCGTGGATACTTTGAGGTTCGAAAAAAATGGCTACGATAGAGACGAACAGCATTCAAGACTTTCAGATGCACGAGAAGGACACGGGCAGCGCCGATGTCCAGATCGCGCTGCTCACGCACCGCATCAATCAACTCACCGAGCACCTCAAGGCGCACGTGAAGGACCATTCCTCGCGCCGCGGTCTCCTTATGATGGTCGCCAAGCGCAGGAGCTTGCTCGATTATCTGAAGAAAACCGCTTCGGACCGCTACAAGGCCGTCCTCGAAAAGCTGAATCTTCGCAAATAGCACAAAGTTTTCGGCCGCGCACCCCGCGGCTCCTTCATCGATTTTTAGAAATTTTCTCCCCGGCGCGTTTGCCGGGGAGAGATAACCAACCGGGATACAAAAAATTCCCCATCGGGAACCCATTGAATTCCACCAACCGAACACCCGGCGCACCGCCCCCTCCGGAACTAGTCTTAGGTTTTAGCCTCGAAGCCGCCACGCGCGCATCCACGCGCACCGCGGGCCGCGGCGTTAAAACCTACGAGCTAGCCCCGGGCCGGCGCGCGCCAGGTCACTACCGCACCCACCCGCACTATGCATCATGTCGTATCGAGCCGTATCGGCTCCACAGAGATTACAATTGAAACAGGCAAACTCGCCAAACTGGCCGACGGCGCCGTCACCGTCCGCAGCGGCGAGACCATCATCCTCGTCTCCGCCGTCTCCGCCACTTCCTTGAAGGAAGGGCAGGACTGGTTCCCGCTCACGGTCGATTACCGGGAAAAAGCCGCTTCCGTCGGCAAGATCCCCGGCGGCTACTTTAAGCGCGAGGGCAGGCCCTCCGAAAAGGAGACCCTCACCTGCCGGATGACCGACCGCCCCCTGCGGCCGCTCTTCCCGAAGGGTTATTACTACGACACGCAGATCATCAGCGTCCTCCTGAGCGCCGATGGCGAGAATGATCCCGATATCCTCAGCATCAACGGCGCTTCCGCCGCGTTGATGGTCTCGGACATCCCGTTCGCGGGCCCCGTGGCCGCCGTCCGGGTGGGCCGGGTGAATGGCGAGTTCGTGGTGAACCCGCCGCACTCCGTCCGCGTGAACAGCGATCTCGACCTCGTCTATGTCGGCACCGCGAAGGATGTCATCATGATCGAAGGCGCGGCCGACGAACTGCCCGAAGAGGAGTTCGTGAAGGCGCTCAGCTTCGCCCATCAACACGCGCAGACGTTGATCCAAATGCAGAACGACCTCGCGGCGAAGGTCGGCAAGGCCAAGCGCCAGGTGCCGCTCCTGCTCGTGAACGACGAAGTGCTCGAAGTCGCTTACAGCGTGGCCGGCGACCGCATCGAAGCCGCCCTTTACACCTCGGGCAAGGTCGCCCGCAGCAAGGCGGTCGGCGCTCTCCGCGAGGAAGTGAAGGCCGCCGTCCTGGCGAAAAACCCCGCCGCGACCCCGTTTGAAATCTCGCAGGCGTTCGATTATCTCCAGAAAAAAGCGTTCCGGGTGAGCATCCTGGATCGCAAGAAACGCTGCGACGGCCGCGACCTGTTCGAGATCCGCCAGCTCGTGGCCGAGGTCGGCCTGCTGCCCCGTTCGCACGGCTCCGCGCTCTTCTCGCGCGGCGAGACCCAGGCCGTCGCGTTGGCCACGCTCGCCCCCGCGGAGGAAGCGCAGAACCTCGACGCCTATACGGGCGGCGAGACGAGCAAACGCTTCATCCTCCATTATAATTTCCCGCCCTTCAGCGTCGGCGAGACCGGACGCACGGGCGGCGCAAGCCGGCGCGAGATCGGCCACGGCGCGCTCGCGGAGCGCTCCATCCTCCCGGTCATCCCCTCGGAGGCGGATTTCCCGTATGCGATCCGCATCAGCAGTGAAGTCATGGAGTCGAACGGTTCCACCTCCATGGCATCGGTCTGCGCCGGCGTCCTTGCGTTGATGGATGCGGGCGTGCCGATCAAGCGGCCCGTCGCGGGCATCTCAGTCGGCCTCGTCACCGAGCAGAGTTCGGACGGCAGGCTGGAACGCTACACCACCATGACCGACATCCTCGGCTCCGAGGATCATTTCGGCGACATGGACTTCAAGCTATGCGGCACCGAAAAGGGCGTCACCGGGTTCCAGCTCGACCTGAAGCTGCCCGGCATCAGCATCGATATCCTCACCGAAGCCGTCTATAAGGCGAAGGAAGCCCGCGGCAACATCCTCGACGTCATGAAAGGCGCCCTCGCCGAACCGCGCAAGGAGATGAGCCCGTACGCGCCGCGCATCGAGACCGTCCGGATCAACCCGGAGAAGATCGGCCTGCTCATCGGCCCCGGCGGCAAGACCATCAAGGGCATTGTCGCGGAGACCGGCGCGGAGATCAATATCGACGACGACGGTTCCGTCCACATCTACTCGAACAACCCCGAGAGCCTGAACCGCGCCAAGGAAATCATCCTTGGCATGACGAAGGAAATCGAGATCGGCGAGACCTACAACGGGCGTGTCGTCTCCATCAAGGAATTCGGCGCATTCATCGAGGTGCTGCCCGGCCGCGAGGGGCTCTGCCACATCTCCGAGCTGGCGGACTTCCGCGTGAACCGCACCGAGGATGTCGTGAAGAACGGCGACCAGGTCTGGGTGAAGTGCATCGGCATCGACGACAAGGGCCGCGTGAAACTGAGCCGCCGCGCCGCGATGAAAGAGCGGAACGAGCTGGCCGCGGCGAACGCATAGCGAGCTGCTTCACAGTCAGCCTATTTAGCGAAGCGACGCCAGAGACCCTGGCGTCGCTTTTTCGTTTCCGGGTCGGCGCCCCGGTTCATTTGCGATGGACGAAACGCCGCCGGCCTCATAAAAACATCCCCAGGGTCACCCAGGGTATGTTCACCAAAGTTCTCATCGCCAACCGCGGCGCCATCGCGTGCCGCGTCATCCGGACTCTTAAAAAACTCGGCGTCCGCTCGGTGGCCGTCTATTCCAAGGCCGACGCGGGCTCCCTCCACGTCACCCAGGCCGACGAATCCGTCTGCATCGGCGAAGGCCCCGCCGTGGAAAGCTACCTGAGTTTCGAGAAAATCTTCGCCGCGGCGAGGCAGACCGGCGCGCAGGCGATCCACCCCGGGTACGGATTCCTCAGCGAGAACGCCGGCTTCGCCGAGGCTTGCGCGGCGGAGGGCATCGTCTTTATCGGCCCGACTCCGGGCCAGATGCGCGACTTCGGGCTGAAGCACACGGCGCGCGCGCTGGCGCAATCCAGCGGCATCCCCATGCTGCCCGGCAGCGGCCTTCTCGACGGCCTGGACCTGGCGAAGACCGAGGCGCTGCGCATCGGCTACCCGGTCATGCTGAAGAGCACCGCGGGCGGCGGCGGCATCGGCATGCGCATCTGCCAGAGCGAGGCGGAACTCGTGGACGGGTTCGAGTCCGTGAAACAGATGGCCGCGAACGCTTTCAAGGAATCGGGCCTGTTCCTCGAGAAATTCGTCGGCACGGCGCGCCACATCGAGGTGCAGATTTTCGGCGACGGCAAGGGGAACGTCGTGGCGCTCGGCGAGCGGGACTGTTCCGCGCAGCGCCGGAACCAGAAGGTCGTCGAGGAGACGCCGGCCTTCGGGCTGCGGGAGGAGACGCGCGCGGCCTTGCTGGAAGCGGCGGTGCGCCTCGCGAAGGCGGCGAATTACCAATCGGCCGGCACGGTCGAGTTTCTTTTCGACGCGAAGGAGGACGCGTTTTATTTCCTCGAAGTGAATACCCGCCTGCAGGTGGAGCACGGCGTCACCGAGGAGGTCACCGGCGTCGATCTGGTGGAGTGGATGGTGAAACAGGCCGCGGGCGAACTGGACTTGTCGGGTTTCCGGGTGTCGCCCAGCGGCGCTTCCGTCCAGGTCCGGCTTTATGCCGAGGATCCGAACAAGAATTTCCAGCCGAGTTCCGGCATTCTCACCCAGGTTGTCTTTCCCGCGAATGCCCGGATCGAGACCTGGGTCGAGAGCGGCATCGAAATCCCGCCGTTTTACGACCCGATGATCGCGAAAATCATCGTAAAAGCAGCTACGCGCCCGGCGGCGCTGGCGGCCCTGCGAGCGGCGCTCGCCGAAACGCGCATCGCCGGGATCGAGTGCAACCTCGAATACCTGCGGCAGATCATGGCCAGCGAAGAATTCGCGGCGGGCGAGGTGCACACGAAATGGCTGAATACATTTCCGTATCGTCCCTCGACCCTCGACGTCCTCGAGCCCGGCACGCAAACGAGCGTGCAGGATTACCCGGGCCGCATCGGCTATTGGTCGGTCGGCGTGCCGCCCTCCGGGCCGATGGACGAATACGCGTTCCGGGTCGGAAACCAGCTCGTGGGGAACGACGCCTCTGCCGCCGGGTTGGAGATCACGCTCGGCGGCCCCACGCTCCGGTTCAATGTGGACGCCGCCATCGCGCTCACCGGCGCGCCGGTCGAAGCGGAGGTCGATGGCGCGCCCGTGCCGCTCTGGGAGAGCATTGCGGTGCGCGCGGGAAGTGTATTGAAAATGCGCGCGGCGAAGAGCGGAGGCTGCCGCGCATACCTATCCGTGCGCGGCGGCTTCGACGTGCCGGACTATCTCGGCAGCAAATCGACATTCGCGCTCGGTAAATTCGGCGGCCATGCCGGGCGCACCTTGCGGCATGGGGACGTGCTGCACATCCACGCCGCGGAACGGCCCCTTGCCCCACGCAAGGCTCCGGCCGCGCTCATCCCGGACTACGGCGCGCATTACGAGATCGCCGTCCTCTACGGCCCGCACGCCGCGCCCGAGTTCTTCACGGAGGAATTCATCCGGACATTCTTGGCGACCGACTGGAAAATTCATTACAACTCCAGCCGCACGGGCATCCGCCTCACGGGGCCCGCGCCGGTTTTTGCGCGCGGCGACGGGGGCGACGCGGGCCTGCATCCCTCGAATATCCACGACACCGAATACGCCATCGGGACGATCTGTTTCACGGGCGACATGCCGATCATCCTCGGCAAGGATGGGCCGAGCCTCGGGGGGTTCGTCTGCCCGTTCACCATCATCAAGGCGGAGCTTTGGAAGATCGGGCAGCTCCGGCCCGGGGATACGTTTCGCTTCGCCCGGGTCACGTTTGCCGAGGCGCTTGCCACCGAGAAGCGCCAGGACGCCGCCATCGCGTCACTCGACGCGCCGCCTGGCGCGATCGCGCCCGCCCTTGGAGCTAAGACCTTCGACCGCGCGGCGGGCGACGGCGCGGTATTGCATACCCTCCCCGAGTCCGGGACCTGCCCGGGCGTCGTGTACCGGCAGGCGGGCGACAAATACCTCCTCCTCGAATACGGCCCGCTCGTGCTCGACCTCGAACTGCGTTTCCGCGTCCACGCGCTGATGGAATGGCTGCGCGCGCATCCGGTCGAAGGCATCCTCGAGCTCTCGCCCGGCGTGCGCTCCCTGCAAATCCATTTCGACAGCCGCGCCATCCCGCTCCGGCGACTTCTCGACCGGCTGGTGGAAGCCGAGGCGGAGCTTCCTTCAAACGACGACCTCTCAGTGCCGACCCGCATCATCCACCTGCCGTTGTCTTACAACGACATCGCCATCCGCCAGACCATCGAGAAATACGCGCAATCGGTGCGGGCCACGGCGCCGTGGCTCCCGAGCAATATCGAATTCATCCGCCGCATGAATGGGCTGGCGAGCGTGGATGAAGTGCGCCGCACGGTTTACGAGGCCAGCTACCTCGTGCTCGGCCTCGGTGACGTTTACCTGGGCGCGCCGTGCGCGGTGCCGGTCGATCCGCGGCACCGGCTCGTCACGACGAAATACAACCCCGCGCGCACGTGGACGGTCGAGAACGTCGTCGGCATCGGCGGCGTTTACATGTGCATCTACGGGATGGAAGGGCCAGGCGGCTACCAGCTCGTGGGCCGCACCGTACAGGTCTGGAACATCCATCGCGTGACCCGCGAATTCCCGAAACCGTGGCTGCTGCGGTTCTTCGACCAGGTTCGCTTTTATCCGATGGCCGAGGATGCGCTGCTCGACTTCCGCGAAGACCTTCGCCGGGGCCGGGTGGAGCTCGAGATCACCGAAGGGACATTTACCGCGCGCGAGCACCGCGCGTTCCTCAAGGAGAATGCGGGCAGCATCGCGGAGTTCCGTGGCCGGCAGAAGGCCGCGTTTGCGGAGGAGCGGGAACGCTGGGCCCGGGACGGCTCGATGTCGATCCCGCCGGAGCCGGAAGCGGAGCAGCCCTCCGACCAGCACGCGCTGCCGGAGAACGGCGCGTTCGTCTCCTCGCCCATCACCGGGAGCCTCTGGGCGATCCCCGTCAAGGCCGGTGACAAGGTGACAGCGGGTCAAAAAGTAGCCATCATAGAAGCCATGAAGATGGAAGTCGGGGTGGAAGCGCCCATGGACGGCATCATCACCGAGCTCCTGCTCGCGCCCGGCAAACCGGTGACCGCGGGCCAGGCGATCCTGATTATGGAGGGTGAAAGCATCCATCGTGAGCAAAATTGACTTCTGGGTCGGGCTTTGCGAAACTCTCCCTATGAAAGAGGCGATTCGACAAATGATCATCGGCTTTGGCTCGATTATCTCGCCCCTTGGCGCACAGCTTCCTAAACCGAGTTTGAGGATCACGCTTCCTCCGCAAAGCGCAACGTCGGCGATCGGTTATGACTTCTCGAAAGTGGCCGGTGATCTCTATCGGTCAATCGACAAAATAAAGCATGCGGAACAGCTTCCGTTGATCTGAGCGTTTGGATTCCCCTCCTTTAACGGGACCATCCCAGCCGCCATTCGGCGACGGGGGCCAGAATTACACTCAGGTCAACATCCTGTTTCCGGCTAGTCAGATTGAGCTGCCGCCGGCGGAGAGGTTTTCCGCTTTTCCCCCAGGGCTGCTCATCGTCATCGTCACGATGGGGCTGGGAGTCTATCTGACAAAAAATGGCGCGTCTGCCACGGGGGTTTCCATGATCATCGGTTCCGTCGCGGGGTTGGTTGGAACCGCGCTTTATGGACACCAAGCGATGACACATAAGCCTCCCAAGACCCCCGTGTTATCCAATCCAGAGTCAAAGTGATATTCCCCGTGAACGGCGAGACGACACTTTTCGAAGAATCGATACCCGGCGGCGGGATGTGGTCGTGGGTGCTGCGGCGGCACACAACGCTGCGGCTCGTCGATCTCGAAGGGGGCGCGAACGCGGGGCTGATGGCTTATAACGCGGATGCGCCTCTGGAGCGCTTGAACCTGCCGGATACGCTAAAGGCGCTCCACACGGCGAAGCTGACCCGCGGGCACGTGTTGATGAGCGACATGGGGCGGGCCCTGCTCTCCATCATCGCGGACACGGTGGGCTGGCACGACCCGCTGGGCGGCCACGGCAACGCCGCGCTCGTAGAGCGCAAATACGGCACGGCGACCTACCAGGAGAAGCGGAACGCGTGGTACCGCGACGCGCATGGCGATTTCCTCATCGAGCTTGCCAAGCACGGCCTGGGCAAACGCGACCTCGTGGCAAATGTGAATTTTTTCAGCCGGCTCGACGTGGATGACGACGGCGCGATGAAGTGGCATGCGGGGAACTCTGCCCCCGGCGCGGCCGTCGATCTTCGAGCAGAGATGAATGTCCTCGTCGTGCTCAATACCTGCCAGCATCCGCTCGACCCGAACCCGGCTTACGCGCCGAAGCCGGTAAAACTCGTGGTGCTGGAGACCCCCGCGCCGGGCGCGGACGATTATTGCAGGAACTTCCGGCCCGAAAACGGGCGGAGCTTCACCCTCACCGAACGCCTCTTTGCGGGAACCCAGCCATGAGCGCCCTTGTTTACACCGAAAGTCGCCTCGACCCCGCCGACGCGGTTTACGATCTCACGCTCGGCGCAGGCGACGGCTGGATGCACGGGATCAAGCAGGGCCAGACGTTTCGCATCGTCGATCTCGAAGGGAACCAGGCCGTGGATACGCTCTTTTATAACGCGGCGGACATGAGCGACCGCTATTCGGCCCAGGACACCATCCGCGCGCAAGGCGGCATCTATCTCACTACCGGCACCGTCCTCTTTTCGAGCGAGGGGAACGCGCTGGCGACCATCGTGGCCGACACCTGCGGCCGGCACGACACTCTCGGCGGGGCGTGCGCGGCCGAGAGCAACCAGGTGCGTTACGCGCTCGACAAACGCTGGATGCACAGTTGCCGCGACACGTTCCTGCGCATCCTGAACGAGGCGGGCGGCGCCCTCACCAAGCGCGACATCACCCACAACATCAACTTTTTCATGAACGTGCCCGTGACGCCGGAAGGCGGCCTCCGCTTCGAGGACGGCGTGAGCGAAGCGGGGCGATACGTTGAGATGCGCGCGGAGATGGGTATAATCTGTCTCATCTCCAATTGCCCGCAGCTCAATAACCCTTGCAACGCCTACAATCCCACCCCCGTCCGGCTGCTCCTCTGGGACTGAAGGTTCCCTAGCCTATGCCCTGGTTCCACAAAGAAGCTCCCCTCATCACCCGCCCCGAGATCGAGGCGATGTGCCAGCGCGTCCTCGACGAGGCGCGCGCCCGGCTCGGATGCGATTTCCGCCGCGTCCTGCTGCTGCCGCCCGACCTCACGCGCGCCCACAGCGGCGCGGGGTGGATCACCGAGACCATTTACAACCTGCTCCCCGCGGGGTGCGACACCCACGTCATCCCCACGCTCGGCCAGCACGTGCCGCACACCGAGGCCGACAACAAGTGGATGTTTGGCAGCATCCCGCATGAGCGCATCCACCCGCACGACTGGCGCGGCGGCGTCACCCGGCTCGGCATCATCCCCGCCGGGCGCGTGGCCGAGAGCACCGAGGGCGCGGCGGACTGGGAAATCCCGGTGGATCTCAACACACCGACCGTCACCGAGAAATGGGATCTCATCCTCCACGTCGGCCACATCGTCCCGCACGAGGTGCTCGGGTTCGCGAACCACAACAAGAATTACTTCATCGGCGTCGGCGGGAAAGAGACCATCTGCGCGTCGCACATGGCGGCCGCTGTGTTCGGCATCGAGAACAACCTCGGGAACCTCGTGACGCCGCTCCGGGCTTGTTACAACTGGTTCGAGGAGAATTTCCTGGGCCATCTGCCCGATGTCTATTTCGAGGTGGTGATGAACCGCGACGCGGAGAACAAGCTCGTCCATACCGGCGTCTATGTGGGCGACGACCTCGAGACGTACCTCATGGCCGCGCGCGCCAGCCGCGAGCAGAACATCTTCACTTTCGACCGACCCGTGAAGAAGATCGTCGCGGTCATGCAGGGGGACGAATTCCGCGCTACGTGGACGGCCAACAAGGCCGTCTATCGCACCCGCATGGCGATGGCCGACGGCGGCGAACTGCTCATCATCGCGCCCGGCGTCGAGCGTTTCGGCGAACAGCCGGAGGTGGACGCCCTCATCCGCAAATACGGGTATTGCGGCACCCCCCGCGCGCTGGAGCAATACCGCGAGAATGCCGACATGCAGGAGATCGCCCACGGCACCGCGCACCTCCTGCACGGCTCGAGCGAGGACCGGTTCACCATCCGCTACGCACCGGGCCACCTCAGCCGCAAGGAGATCGAGGGCGTGCACTACGCCTACGCGGACCTTGGCGAGGCGTTGAAGCGGTACGACCCCGCCAGGATGCTCGAAGGCTGGAACACCATGCCGGACGGCGAGGAGGTCTTCTTCATCAGCACCCCGTCCGCCGGCCTCTGGGCGACCCGGGAGAAGCTCCTGGCGCGCGCCTCGCACGAGAAGGCGCTGGCCTCCGCATGAAGAATTGGGCGGACGCGCGCGTCCTGGTGACGGGCGGCGCGGGGTTCATCGGCAGCGCGCTCATCTGGGGCCTGAACGCGCGCGGCTGCGAACAGATCGTCGTCTGCGACCGCCTCGGGGCCGATGAGAGGTGGCGGCATCTCACGCCCCTGGCCTTCGCCGATTACGTCGAAGCCGACAACCTCCGGGAATTCCTGAAGGGGAGTGCGCGCGGGCGGTTCGACTGTGTTCTCCACCTCGGCGCGTGCTCGGCCACGACCGAGCGCGACGCGAGCTTTCTCATCCGCAACAACTATGAATTTACCAAGGACCTCGCCGCGTGGTCGCTGGCAAACGGCGCGCGTTTCGTTTACGCCTCCAGCGCGGCCACCTACGGCGACGGCGCGCGGGGCATGAGCGACACCGGGCCGCTCGAGCCGTTGCGCCCGCTGAATATGTATGGCTACTCGAAGCATCTTTTCGACCTCCACGCGCTGCGCGGCAAATTTCTCGACCGCATCGTGGGGTTGAAATATTTCAACGTCTTCGGCCCGAACGAAGGCCACAAGGGCGATATGCGCAGCGTCGTCCACAAGAGCTACGGCCAGGTGCTGGATACCGGCGTCATCCGGCTTTTCAAGAGCTACCGGCCCGACTACGCCGACGGGGAGCAGAAGCGGGATTTCCTTTACGTAAAGGATGCCGTGGCCATGACATTGCACCTCGCCGCCGCACCCCACGCCGCCGGCCTCTACAACCTTGGCTCCGGAGAAGCGCACTCCTGGAACGAGCTGGCCGGCGCCATTTTCGCCGCATTGGGCCGCCCGCCCAGAATCGAATACATCGAGATGCCGGAGATCCTCCGCGAGAAGTACCAATACTTCACCCAGTCTGACATCGGCAAACTGCGTGCGACCGGCTACGACAGCGCGATCACTCCGCTTGATGAGTCCGTCAAAGATTATGTGGCGCATTACCTCGCGACAGACCGGCCGCTCGAAAATTAGCCGCGATTTGCCAACGGCCATGAAATCGAAATAAGGCTGAACGAAATCTCCCCCACCTCCCCCGGTAACAGGGCGGAAATCCTTGCGCTGGGCTCTTCCCTTCATAACTTGAAGGCGTGCGCGAATTTGGACAGTCCTCGCTCGGTCTCGGCGGTTCCCTGCTCATCGCGCACCCCAACCTGCTCGACCCCAATTTCCGCAGGACGGTGCTCTTCCTCTCCTCGCACGACTCCGAGGAGGGCTCGCTCGGATTCATCCTGAATCGCCCGACCGGCAAGGCGGTGTCGGATTTTCTGCCGGACAAACCCGCGGGCGCGCTCGGGAAAACGCCGGTCTTCGTCGGCGGCCCGGTGGGGCGGGATCAGCTCACGTTCGCGTCTTTCCAGTGGCGGATCGAAGACCAGTCGGTGGTGTGCCGGCCCCACCTTGTCCTGGACGAGGCGCGCGAGATGGCCGCGGCCAAGAATACCGTGGTGCGGGCGTTTGTGGGTTACGCGGGCTGGAGCAAGGGACAGCTCGAGTCCGAGCTGACGCAAAAGGCGTGGGTCGTGCAGCGCGCGGATCGCGAGATACTCGACATCGAGAGTTGCAAGGGCATCTGGCCTTCCATCATGCGGAATTTCGGCCCCTGGTTCCGGCTGCTCGCGTCCGCACCGGACGATCCTTCGCTGAATTGAGGGCGCCGGTCATGAAACCGGCGGAGGAGTGCCACGAGATCGCCGAGGGGCTCTACTGCTGGCAGGCTTACGATCCGTCCGTCAAGACCGACCTCACCTCGACCGCGATCCGCCACGGCGGCAAGCTTCTTTTCATCGACCCGATTCCCCTCGCGGAAGAGCCGCTCGCGCAACTCGCGCGGCTGGGGCCGGGCGCGATCCTCATTACCAGCGCCAACCATCAGCGGGCCGCAGCCGCATTTCGCGAGCGCTTCTCCATCCCGATCTGGTCGGCCGCCGATCTGGAGTGCGGGGTGGATCGGCGCCTGGAGGAGGGCGAGGTGGTGGAGGGATTGGAAATCATCCGTCTCGCCGGGGTGGTTGCGGGGGAAATGGCGATCCATTCGCCGCGAGGCCGCGGTGCGATGATGATGGGCGACGCCCTCATCCATCTCGAGCCGACGGGGTTCGCCGTCCTGCCGCGCAAATACTGCGAGGAGCCGAAGCGCGCCAGGGAATCGTTGCAAAAACTGTTGCACTTTGCTTTCGATCTCATGACATTCGCGCACGGCCTGCCGATTGTCTCGGGCGCGCGGGAAAGGCTGCAGGCGTTACTTCAATGAACATGAAAACTCTCCGTGCGCTGCTGCCGTTATTGGCGGCCGGCGGCGCTGTTTACGCGCAGGCGGCCCCGCCGGAAAAGGCGCCCTACAGGAGCACGCTCACCTTTCCGCCGCTCGCCACGTACCAGGACGCGACGCCCTTCGCGAGCGGGGTGCGGCTCGACCCGCAGGTGCAGAAAGTCCTGGACGGGTTTTTCGACTTGCTCCAGTTGAACCACGTTGACCAGGCCTACGACCAGTTGACGCGCGGCACGAAGATCGCGGACAAGCCGGAGGAAGTGAGCCAGTTGAAGACGAAGACGAACCAGGCGGTCAACATCTACGGCGACATCGTGGGCCGCGAAGTCGTCTCCGTGCAGAACGTGGGGACGCATCTCCTGCGCGCGACGTGCCTTTCGCTCGGGCGGAACTATCCGCTCCGGTGGCGCTTCTATTTTTACGAGGAAGAGAAGCGGTGGCGCCTCATCGACATCCGGGTGGACGACCGGCTCATAGATATGTTCGACGAGAAGCCAAGCGGGGCGGATGCGGACTCGAAGTGATCCGCAGGCTGCTCGCGTTCATCCGGTTTTCGCACACGATCTTCGCCCTGCCGTTCGCGCTGGGGTCGATGTTTGTCGCGGCGCGGGGCTGGCCGCAGCCGCGCGTCGCGGCGTTGATCCTGGCCGCGATGGTCACGGCGCGGACGGCGGCGATGACCTTCAACCGGCTCGCGGACTGGAAGATGGATCAACTGAACCCGCGCACCGCGGGCCGGCATCTGCTCGTTTCGCGCGCGGGGGCCATGGCGTTGCTGGCGGCCAGCGCGGCGGGGTTCGTCGTTTCCGCGTATTTCATCAACCGCCTCTGCTTCGCCCTGTCGCCGGTCGCGCTGGGGATCGTCTTTTTCTACTCGCTCACGAAACGCTTCACGTCGTTCACCCATCTTTTCCTGGGCCTGGCGCTTGCCGTCGCGCCGGTCGGGGCCTGGCTCGCCGTCCGCGGGCGCTTCGATCTCCCGCCGCTCATCCTGGCCCTCGCCGTTCTCTTCTGGGTCGCCGGGTTCGACCTCATCTACGCGCTGCTGGACGCCGATTTCGACCGGGCCGCAGGGTTGAATTCCCTGGTGGTCCGGTTCGGCGCGGCGAAGTCGCTCGCGCTGGCCCAGTGGTTTCATTTCGCCATGTGGCTCCTGCTCGCGGCGTTCGGGTGGGCCGCCGGGCTCGGCCTCTTGTTTTACGCCGGGCTCGCGCTGGTGTTCGCCGCGCTCGTTTACGAGCACGTCACGGCGCGCAGGATGGATGCGGGCGCGATCAACAAGGCGTTCTTCCAGAGCAACGCCTTTGTCGGCTTCGTTTTTGTGGGCACGATTTTTGCAGATACCTGCTTGAAAAGATGACAGCTTCCAAATAAACGCATCATCCCATCATGATTCGTTCATTTATCCCTTGAATCCGTCCCGCGCCCGCGGTAGTAGTCCTCCCCTCCCTATGAGTTCGTCCCCCAGTCCGCACCCCATCGAGAAACTGCTTCGCGAGAGGATCGTCATCCTCGACGGCGCGATGGGCACGATGATCCAGACGTACAAGCTCGGCGAGGCCGAGTACCGGGGCGAGAGGTTCGCGGACCACCCGAGCGACTTGAAGGGGAATAACGATCTCCTGGTCATCACGCGCCCGCAGGTGATCGAGGAAATCCACGTGCAATACATGGAGGCGGGCGCGGACATCATCGAGACGAACACGTTCAACTCGAACGCCATCTCGATGATGGATTACGGGCTGGAACACCTGGCTTACGAGCTGAATGTCGCGGCGGCGGGCGTGGCGCGTTCGGCGGTGGAGAAAGTGCTGGCGAAGGATCCGGCGCACCCTCGGTTCGTCGCGGGGGCCATCGGCCCGATGAGCAAGACGCTCTCCATCTCGCGCGACGTGAACGACCCCGCGGCGCGCGACGTCACGTTCGACCAGGTGATGGATTCCTATTACGACCAGGTGCGCGGCCTCATGGACGGCGGGGTCGATCTCCTGCTCGCGGAGACGACGTTCGACACGCTGAACCTGAAGGCGGCGCTGTTCGCCATCGACAAATATTTCGCGGATACCGGGAAGAGCGTGCCGGTGATGACTTCGGGGACGATCACCGATCTCAGCGGGCGGACGCTGACGGGGCAGACGGTCGAGGCGTTTTGGATTTCCATCTCGCACGCGAAGCTCTTGAGCGTGGGGCTGAACTGCGCGCTCGGGCCGAAGGAGATGCGGCCTTATATCGAGGAGCTCTCGCGCATCGCGCCGATCTTCGTGAGCTGCTACCCGAACGCGGGCCTGCCCGATCCGCTCTCGGCCACCGGGTTCCCCGAGACGCCGGAGTCGCTCGCGCCGCAGTTGCAGGACTGGGCGCGCGAAGGGTGGCTGAACATCGTCGGCGGCTGCTGCGGCACCACGCCGGCGCACATCAAGGCCATCGCGGACGCCGTCCGGGGCTGCCCGCCACGGCAGGTTCCCGCCGTCGAACCGTTCTCGCGCTTCGCCGGGCTGGAGCCGCTCCTGTTGCGGCCCGACAGCAATTTCACGCTCATCGGCGAGCGGACGAACATCACGGGCTCGCCGAAGTTTTCGAAGCTCATCCTCGCGGGCGATTTCGAGGCGGCGCTGGCCGTGGCGCGCCAGCAGGTGAAGGACGGCGCGAACATCATCGACATCAACATGGACGAAGGGATGCTCGATTCGGAGGCGGCGATGACCCGGTTCCTGAACCTCATCGCGAGCGAGCCGGACATCAGCCGGGTGCCGTTGATGATCGACAGCTCGAAATGGTCGGTCATCGAGGCGGGGCTGAAATGCGTGCAGGGCAAGCCGATCGTGAACTCGATCAGCCTGAAGGAAGGCGAGGAGAAATTCCTGGCGCAGGCCCGGCTCGTCCGGCGTTACGGAGCGGCGACGGTGGTGATGGCCTTCGACGAGACGGGGCAGGCGGACACGTTCGAGCGGAAGATCGAAATCTGCGCGCGCGCCTACAAGCTGCTGACCGAGCAGGCCGGGTTCCACGGCGAGCGACATCATCTTCGACCCGAACATCCTCACCGTCGCGACGGGCATGGAGGAGCACAACGACTACGCGAACGACGTTCATCGACGCGGCGCGGTGGATCAAGGCGAACCTGCCGTACTGCCGCGTGAGCGGCGGCGTGAGCAACATCTCGTTCTCGTTCCGCGGCAACAACCCGGTGCGCGAGGCGATGCACTCGGCGTTCCTGTACCACGCCATCCGCGCGGGGCTGGACATGGGCATCGTGAACGCGGGGCAGCTCGCGGTTTACGAGGAGATCCCGAAGGATCTGCTGGAGCTGGTCGAGGACGTGCTCCTGAACCGGCGGCCGGACGCGACCGAGCGGCTGCATCCAGTTCGCCGAGACGGTGAAGGCGAAGGGCAAGGCGGCGGTGAAGGACGAGGCCTGGCGCGAAGGGCCGGTGGAGGAACGCCTCTCGCACGCGCTGGTCAAGGGGATCGTCGATTTCATCGATGCCGACACCGAGGAGGCGCGGCAGAAATTCGCCAAGCCGCTCCAGGTCATCGAAGGGCCGCTGATGGCCGGGATGAGCATCGTCGGCGACCTGTTCGGCGCGGGAAAAATGTTCCTGCCGCAGGTGGTGAAGAGCGCGCGCGTGATGAAGAAGGCCGTCGCTTACCTGATGCCGTTCATGGAGGCGGAGAAGAACGACGGACTCGAAGCCGCAGGGCAGGATCATCATGGCCACCGTGAAGGGCGACGTGCACGACATCGGCAAGAACATCGTGGGCGTGGTGCTGCAGTGCAACAACTACGAAGTCATCGACCTCGGGGTGATGACGCCGGCGACGAAAATCCTGGAGACGGCGCGCGAACGCAATGCGGACATCATCGGCCTCAGCGGCCTCATCACGCCGTCGCTGGACGAGATGGTGCACGTCGCGCAGGAGATGGAGCGGCTGAACTTCCGGCTGCCGCTGCTCATCGGCGGCGCGACGACGAGCAAAGCCCACACGGCGGTGAAGATCGCCCCGCATTACGGCGAATCGACCGTCCACGTCCTGGACGCATCGCGCGCGGTGGGCGTCGTCAACTCGCTGTTGAATCCGGAGCTGAAGACCGGTTTCGACGCGAAGCTCCGCGACGATTACGCCCGCCTCCGCGAAGAGCACGGGAACAGGACGAACAAGAAGCTGCTGCCCATCGACGCCGCGCGCGCGAACCGCACGGCGATCGATTGGGCGACGACGGCGGTGGACAAGCCGTCGTTCATCGGGCTGCGCGTCATCGACGGGCTGCCGCTGGAGGAGCTCGTGCCGTATATCGACTGGTCGCCGTTTTTCCACACGTGGGAATTGCGCGGCAGGTATCCCGCGATCCTCGACGACCCGGTCGTGGGCGAGTCGGCCCGGACGCTGTATGCCGATGCGCAGAAGCTGCTCGCCCGCATCGTGCGACGAAAAGCTCCTCACGGCGCGCGGCGTTTACGGGTTCTTCCCCGCGAACTCGGTGGGGGACGACATCGAACTTTACACGGACGAGACGCGCACCGAACGGCTCGCGCTCTTCCACACCCTGCGCCAGCAGATCGTGAAACCCGCGGGGCAGTTCAATCACGCGCTGGCCGATTACATCGCGCCGAAGGACTCGGGCCGGGCGGATTACCTGGGCGGGTTCGCGGTGACGACCGGCCACGGGGCGGATGAATCGGCAAAGAGCTTCGAGGCGGATCACGACGACTATAACTCGATCATGGTCAAGGCGCTGGCGGACAGGCTGGCGGAGGCCTTTGCGGAATACCTGCACGAAAAGGCGCGGATCGAATGGGGATTTGGCGGGATGGAGAATCTGAGCAAGGAAGACCTCATCCGCGAAAAATACCGCGGGATACGGCCCGCGGCGGGCTACCCGGCGTGCCCCGACCACACGGAGAAGCGGGCGCTTTTCGACCTGCTCTGCGCGGAGGCGAACGCGGGGATCGAACTGACGGAGTCGTTCGCGATGTATCCGGGCGCGGCGGTGAGCGGGCTGTATTTCGGCCACCCGGACTCGAAATACTTCGCGGTGGGCAAGATCGACCGCGACCAGGTGCTGGACTACAGCGTGCGCAAGGCTCTCGGCGTGGAGATCATCGAAAGGTGGCTCGCGCCGAATTTGAATTACTGACGTTCAACGGGGCTGCCTCCGCCATCGCAGCCGGAGCGTCTCATGCGCTTTCCCGGCCAGGAGCGTCATGGCCGGCACGATGACCTTTTGGTGCTGCAGCGAATAGCCGCCGCACCAGGTTCATTTCTCGACCCCTTCGATCTCCAGGTAGGTCGGCGTGTCGTCCGCGCTGTCGAGCCGCTCGATCCGCATCTTCTTGAGAATCCATTCGCCGTTGATCCGCTGCGGGGCGATGACCTTGAAGCGTTTCACCAGCTTGCCGGCGTGGTCGTACGCGTCCGCCTGCAGGAACGCGCCGCTCTCCTCCTCGACCCAGAGCTGCACCGTGCCGTACTGCGATTCCGCGCCGGTCGCGGGCTCGAGCGCCAGCTTCCAGCAGCGCCGCGTGAGTTTCGTCTCCTGTCCCTGGAGGGCCGCCTTCGGCCAATAGAGGAACTTGAGCGCGATGTCCTCGTAGGTGATGTCCGTGCCGCGCACCGGCTTGTCGAACCGCGCCTGGCCCACCCGCGACTCGCCGCCCTGCGTCACCTCTTCCAGGCGGGAGCCGTGTTCGCCCAGCCGCAGGACGAGCGCTTCCGGCGGGTTCGAAAACTCGTAGCGGATCGTGTTGCCGTCGAAGACGAGCCGGAACGGGACGATGTCCGGGCCGTGGCGCAGACGGCCGTCCAGCGCGCGGTGCTGCCCGGCCTCGTTCAGGCGCGCGCTTTTGAGGATTTCCTGCGGGCTCGGGTCGGGGGTTGAGGCCGCTCCCGCCGCGCTCCACGCGAAGAGTGCGCCGAGGGCGGCAAGCGCCGCGCGGCGCGAAATTCGTGTCTTTACTTGTCTTCGTGCCGCCATAACCTTTCACACTCCCTTCGTTTCCGGATGGATCAACAGCTTCTTTCCCTCATCAACCGTCAATGGACGTTCTCCCGGGCTCGATCTGTTCATGGCGACCCTCTCCTGTTTTGATCTCTGGCGCGTGCCGCTCCTTCTTCTGGCCCTGGCGGTGGCCTTGCTGGGGCGGTTCCGGGGCCGCATGGCGTTGCTCGCCATCCTCCTCTGCGTGGGGGTGGGGGATGGCGTCGTCTCCGGCTCGCTGAAGAAGCTCGTCGCGCGGCCCCGGCCCGCACAGGTGCTGCGCGAAGTGCGCCAGCTCGACCTCCAGAAGCGCAAGCCGCGCTTCCTCGCGCTCGGCCTCCCGCCGCGGATCGAAATCTCGAATCCCGACCCCGGGCCGGTGACGGGGAACTCCTTCCCCTCCTCGCATGCCATGAATAATTTCTCGGCGGCGGTCGTGCTCGCGTTCTTCTACAGGCGCTGGGGGTGGCTCTACGGGGCGGTGGCGGCGGCGGTCGCCTATTCGCGCGTCTATATAGGGGCGCATTGGCCGAGCGATGTGCTCGTGGCGTTCTTCCTCGCGCTGGGCGTCGCGTTCCTCGTCCTCGCGGCGCTCGAGGTCGCGTGGCGCCGGCTCGGGCCGCGGCTGATGCCGACGACGTTCTCCCGGCACCCGGGTCTTCTGGACGGACGCGCCGGCGTGGCTGAAAACGTCCCGGCATGAAACCGCGGCACGCGCTGTTTGGGTTCCTGGCGGCTCTCACCCTGCTGCGGCTGGTCACCGCCAGCCAGATGGAGTTGATCCCCGACGAATCCTACTACTACCTCTGGGCGCAGCACCCGGCCCTCAGCTATTACAGCAAGGGCCCGGGGGTCGCGATGGCCATTCGCGCCAGCACCGCGCTCCTGGGCGCCACCGAGCTCGGGGTGCGTCTTTTCAGCCCGCTGCTGAGCCTCGGCACGTCGCTGCTGCTCTTTTTCCTGGGCCGCAGGCTGTATGGGGAGGCGGTCGGCATCTGGACGGCGGTGGCCATCAACGTCATCCCCATCTTCCAGGCCGGCGGCCTGCTCATGACCATCGACCCGCTCTCGATCTTCTTCTGGGCGGCGGCGCTCTGCACCTGCTGGCTGGCGCTGGAGTATAACGGGCCGTTCACCTGGTACTGGCCGTTCACGGGGCTGCTCATAGGCCTGGGGTTCCTCGCCAAATACACGAACGCGATGCAGATCCTCTCGATCTTCCTGCTCCTGGCCGCGACGCCCCGTTACCGGCGGGAGTTCTCGAGGCCCGGCTTCTACGCGATGCTGGCCGTCTTCGGCGCGTGCACCGTGCCGGTCTTCGTCTGGAACAGCCAGCACGCCTGGATCACCCTCCTCCACCTGCGCGCACGCGGGAACCTGGACAGCCGGTTTGCCATCCACCCCGGCGAGCTGCTCCTCTTCCTCGGCGCGCATGCGGTCGTTTACTCCCCGCTCATTTTCGCGGGGATGCTCTTCGCCCTCTGGCGGGCCCTCACCGGCCGGGTGCACCTGAAGAGCCGGTTCCTCCTCTTTTTCAGCGTGCCGCTCCTGCTCCTGTACGCGGTGCTGGCGCTCAAAAAAGCCGGCGAGCCGAACTGGACGGCGCCGGCCTTCCTCAGCCTGGGCATCCTCACCGTCGCATTCTGGTATGAGAGAGCGCGCGAATCGCCTCGGGTCTCGCAGTGGGCCGTCGCGGCGCTCGCGACCGGAATCGCCATGAGCCTCGTCATCATAAATCCCGATCTCCTCCGCAAGGCGGGCATCGCGCTGCCCTACGCTTGGGATCCCTCCGCCCGGGCGCGGGGTTGGACGACCACGGCGCTCGCGGTCGCGGGGGCCCGGCAGAAATTCGAGGCGGCGTCCGGCAAGCCCGCGTTCCTCATCGGGAACAGGTACCAGACCTCTGCGAGCCTCTCGTTCTACCTGCCGGAGAAACGGGTCGAAGGGCGGGGGCATCCGCCGGTTTACATACCGGAGTCGCAGGACTTCGAGAACCAGTTCTCCTTCTGGCCGCGCTATGATGAATTCGTGCCGCCTCCGCCCGGTTCGAAGCCGCCGGATGCCTACGACACCGAGGAGCCCGCCGTGAACCTCTTCGTGGGCCGCGACGCGCTGTTCATCACGGACAAACCGAATGAGAGCCCGGACACGGCCATCAAATACGGGTTCGAGCGGGTGGACATCCTCGCCGTTTACGAGATTTACCGTCGGGGTCTGCCTTTGCGCACCCTTAGCGTCTTCGCCTGCAGGAACTACAGGACGCGCTCCTTATGACCGCGCAGACGCCTCAACCCGAGATTTCGGTCGTCATTCCCCTGTTCAACGAGGAGGAAAATATGCCCATCCTCCAGAAAGAGCTTTTCCGCGCGCTCGACGGCCTCTCGTTCGAGATCGTCTTCGTCGATGACGGTTCGAAGGACGGCACGCTCGCGGCGATCGAGAGCTCCCCGCAAATCCGCGTCGTCCAGTTCGAGACGAATGCCGGGCAAAGCGCCGCCATGTACGCCGGCATCCACGCAGCCCGCGGAAAGACCGTCGTCCTTCTCGACGGCGACTTGCAGAACGACCCCGCGGACATCCCGCGTCTGCTCGCGGAGATCGCCGCCGGCGCCGACCTGGTGTGCGGCTACCGCGCGAAACGGCGGGACTCCCTCTCCAAAAAAATAACGAGCCGGGTGGCGAACTTCGTCCGCAGCCGGTTCACCGGGGACGGTGTGCGCGACACCGGCTGCACGCTGAAGGCCATGCGCGCCGAGTGCGCCTCCGCGCTCGTCCCGTTCCGAGGCATGCACCGGTTCCTGCCCGCGCTCATAAAGGGCGCGGGCTTTACGATCAAGGAAATCCCCGTGAACCACCGTCCGCGCCGTTTCGGCGTGAGCAAGTACGGCCTCGGCAACCGCGCGATAAAGGCCACGGTCGATATGTTCGGCGTGAAGTGGCTGCTCTCCCGGCAGTTGAATTACCGCGTGAAGAAAGAGGAATGACCCCGCGCCTTTTGCTCGCCGCCGCCGTGGGCGTTCTCGCGCTCACCGCGAACGCCGCCCACGAAACGCCCAAGTTAAAAGTGCTTATCGTCGATGGGATAAACAACCACGACTGGCAGCGCGGCACGGCGATCATGAAACGCATCCTGGAGGTGGGCGGGCGCTTCACCGTGGATGTCTCGACCACTCCTCCGGCGAACGCCGGCGCGGACGAGTGGGCCAAATGGCGGCCCGTTTTTTCCGATTATGGGGTCGTCCTCAGCAATTTCAACGGGGGCCACCTGGCGACCGGCGCCCAATGGCCGGCCGAGGTCAGGAAGGCCCTGGAGGAATACGTGAGCAACGGCGGAGGCCTGGTCGTCGTGCACGCGGCGAACAACTCGTTCCTCGAATGGCCCGCTTACAATGAGATGATCGGCCTCGGCTGGAGGGAAAAGAGCTTCGGGCCCTCGCTGGTGATCAGCAAGGACGAGAAAGTCGTCGCGATACCCGCAGGCCAGGGCCGCAACCCCGGCCACGGCCCCGAGCATGATTTCCAGATGACGGTGCTGGACGGCTCGCACCCGATCACGCAAGGCATGCCGAAGGAGTGGATGCACCCGCACGAGCAGTTGACGCACGGCCAGCACGGCCCGGCGAAGAATCTCACCGTGCTCACCTACGCATGGTCGCAGGACATCGAAGAAAACGAGCCGATGGATTGGGTCGTATCCTATGGAAAAGGCCGGGTCTATGTGACCATGCTCGGCCACCTGTGGAAGGACGGCTCCGACACCGCGCTCCGCTGCATCGGCTTCCAGACCCTGCTCCGCCGAGGTACGGAATGGGCCGCGACCGGCAAGGTGACGCTGCCGATCCCGCCCGACTTCCCCACCGCGACCGCTTTCTCGATGGAAGCCGCGAAGTAGGGCCGCCCGATGCACAAGACCCTGTCCCTTGTCTCGAAAGCCGCGCGCGGACAAGACCTCCCATTCCTTTTGATCGGAGGCAACGCGGTGATCTATCTCGGCTTCCCGCGCCTGACCTTGGACCTCGACCTGCTCGTTCCCGATGAAAAGCGTTCGCCCTGGCTGGACCTGATGCGGACGCTCGGCTTCCAACTCGTCCACGGAACGGGGGCGTTTGCTCAATTCCAGCCGGACACGAGCTCGTTGACGCCGGTGGATTTGATGTTCGTGGATGCCCCGACCTGGCAGAATCTGGACGCCGAGGCGCGGCAGGTAACGGTCGCGGAGTTGCCGGTGCGGCTGCCGCGAACGGAGCATCTCATCGCCCTAAAGCTGCATGCGGCTGGGAGTCCCACCCGGCAAGCACGGGAAAAAGACTGGGAAGACATCCGCCAGATCGTGCGCATTTGCCAGCTCGACCCGGCGGCCCCATATTTTAGAGAGATCATCCTCCGCTACGGAGGCGAAGAGGCGCTGACCCGCATGGTGCGTTACCGGAATGAAACCTGACGAAGACCCGCTCGCCACGACCATCCTGAATTTGCCGGTATTCGAGGCGCCGCAAATCGAGCATTGGCCGACCGGGATGTCCTGGGAACAAGTGACCGAGCATTTCGAGCCGCAGAGGCGTTACTACATGGAGCATTTCGACTCGCCGGAAAAGCGGCTACGCGAGAAGAATCCCGAGCCGTTCCGGATGCATTGATGCGCCCCCCGGCCCTCTCGGTCTGCGCGGCGGCGCTCGCGCACTGCGCGGCCATGGCGGCGGGCGGGCAGCCTGGCCGGGACGTGGTGTGCCGCGTCCTGGATGTGGATGGCAAACCGTGCGCCGGGGTGATGGTGGGCCTTCTGGGACTCGCCTCGGAGGTCAACCGCGAGTGGCCCTCCGAGCCCGCGCATGAACCCACCCCCGCGGGTTGGAGGTTCGTCTCCGACAAGGATGGATATGTCACCGCTCACCTCGGCGAATTTCTGTCTTACGAGCATCAACAAGCGACCCACGAGATGCTCCCCGGCTGGGGCTCATTCTATCTCGTCGCGACCAGGAAAGGCCGCGCGGGCGCGGTGAGCCCGCGGATCGACAACTACCCGGAAAAGGATATCGAAGGGTTGAAGCCGCCCGACCCGTCGGTGACCGATGCCTGGAGCACGGGGAAGATCGTCCGGCTTGTCCAGCCCCGTACCGAGGTGGAGATGCAATTCGTGCGCGGCGTTTATGTAAAGGGACAAATGCTCCGGGACGACGGTAAACCCGATGTGAACCGGGTCATCGATCTCGGCGACCCGCATGAGGGGTGGCTGCGCCACGCTTTCCACGAGTTCACACGCGGAGGGCCGCACGGCGAGTTCGACTTTTACCACGCTTACCCGGCGCCGTTTGAAGTGACCATCTCCAGGACCGAAGGAAGCAGCTTCTGGAAACGAACCCGGTTGCGGGGCCAATCGTTTGAGGAGCCGGTCGCCCTCATCACGCCGCGGCCCGGGGAAAAGGAGATCGATCTCATTATCCAAACCTCGCATGTGCCGTATCGCTATTTTGGAAAAGTCAGCGGCCCGGACGGCAAAGGCATCCATGGCGCCCAAGTCTCGATCACCCTCTCCCCGGTGCCAGGTGGCGAGGGGAGGCCTGAAAAAGCCACGAGCGACAGCGAAGGCGCGTGGTACCTGGAGACCGGCACCCCGTTTGCGCATGACATCACCATCGTCGCTCCCGGCTTCAAACCCTGGACGATGACGTTCCCGCCGGACGCGATGCCCAAGGAACGCCGGTACGATTGCACGCTCGTCGTGACCCCGCCCTAAAACGGCCCGCCCGGGGTGGCTTTATTTCGACAACGGCTGGCGAGGTTTGGACACGCCGGGCAAGCGGCGGCTGGCTCCCGGCTAAGCCCGCGGCGGCCTGCTTCTCTGTAGGCCGCAAACAATGCCGATTCTTTCCCGCCAAGGCATTGCGCTTGCTGGAGGCGGGAATCTCTTATTTCCTTGCACGATGAGCGAACTCCCACGATTGGACGCCAAGACCGGCTCGCCGGCGCCTGGCCGTGATTTTCTCGACCGCACCGCGGGCATCGGGACGCCTCCGCCCGGCGTGCCCGGCCCCCGGCTCATCCAATACATCAACCTGAAGCTGGCGGCGCTCGGCTGCCCGACCGTCGTCGCCGAGAGCGACCCCGAGCTGCAGGAGATGACCACCGCCCTCCTGGCCCACCAGCGCGAGACGGGCCGCCTCCTCGCCAGCCACCTCTGCCCGGCGGATAACCGCATCCAGACTTTCCTTTACGATTACCTCCAGGGCGCCCCTCTCGCGCGGCTCCCGGCGCAGACCCTGGCGCTGGACCGCTACGGCCTGGCCCGCGCCCTCTCCCTGCCGCCGACCTCCGACGAGTTCGCCTCCGACATCATCAATTCCTACCGCGTCCGCCAGGGCGTCCTGCATAACCCGAAGAGCGACCGGCGCACCACGCAGGGCATCTTCCACGTCGCCGAGGGCGGCCTGCCCGTCCCGGACGACAAGATGGCCGTGCCGGTGAAGGTGCTGGGCCGCATGCTGCAGCTCGCGCTCACGCCCCCGCCGGAGCTGCTGCGCCTGCCGTTCACCTCTGCCCAGGCGGCGCAGGCCGAGTGCTTCGTGTCGCTCCTCATACGGCCCATCGTCTGCCCCGAGGTGCCCGGGTTCATCGCGCAGAAGGCGATGGAGATCCGCTTCTTCGTTCCCGGCAGCCTCGTGAGCAACCTCGATTTCGTCGAGAGCATCTTCGGCAACGGAGGCGACCCGTTCCTGCCCGAGAACGACGCCGAGCCTCGACCCCGAGCACTGGACGGGCCACACCGGCTGCGTCGTGCTCGCGCCGCACCTCACGACCGTGAAGAAAAAAGACGTGGGCCTGCCGCCGTGGGATGCGGCGACGGAGCGCCAGCGCCGCGACGGCATGTGCTGGAAAGACGAGGACGAGCTCTATAACAACGGCCAGGCGTTCAAGCTCACCTGCCGCGACGAGGCGGGCGTCATCGTCACCATGATCGCCGACAATTACTTCGGCTATTGCAAGAAAGAGGTGAAGACGCAGATCAGCTACTCCGCGAACCTGCTCGGCCTGTGCGAGGAGGAACACGCCGGCGGCGCGCTCGTCTTCCCGGCGTACGACCTGGGCGAGGAATTCAGCGGCGACCTGCACGCGCCGCGCCTGGAGCACACGTTCGACGAGATGCTGGCGCTCTACGGCGAGCCTCATGGATTTGCAGCCGGAAGGCTACGCCATCGACAAGAAATTCCCCGATGTCCTGTACGTGCCGCAAAAGGTGAATTTCGACCTGCACAAGCAGACCGTGAGCTGGCAGCACGAGGGCAAGGCGCAGAAGATCAAGCTGCTCCCGGCCAACACCTACGTCCGCCCGTCGGGCTTCAAGGTGCGGATGGAAAAGCCCGCCGGGGGCCGCGCGTGGCGGCTGGTGGGCACCGCCGCGGAAGGCACGCTCTGCCACAAACCGTGCACGGTCTCCGGCGGCGGCAAATCGGAAATCTCGAAGTCGATCACCGACGCCATCATCCAGGGGCCGGTTTTCGTGGCCGATTTCAAGAAGGACTTCGATTTCGTCGAGGAGCTCATCACCCGCTCCTATGCCGGCCGTTTCCGCGACGGCCGCAAGCAGGCCGACAGCCGCCCGATCCTCAGCCCGGAGCGTTCGCTCGGCTCCGTCATCCGCCTTCTGACGCAGGCGCCCGACGAATACACGCAGGAATACGCCGCCTGGCTCGACACGATCCCGCGCTACGTCCGCGAACTGGTCTTTGTGGTCAAGCGCTTCTACAAGCCCGAGTGGGGCGAAAAATGGCGGGAACATTTCAGCGTCGAGATCATCAATGGCGTCCCGGCGCACGAGTTGAAATGCGACAACCGGAAGCTCGTCACCAATTTCCTGCGGGTCGGTTACGACCCCGACGGTTCGTGGCGCACGTTTGGCCTGCGCAAGGACTTCAGCCCGGCGGGCAAGCTCCAGCAGGAGGACGACATCACCGCGTCCGTCGTCGTCCCGGTGAGCGCGCTGGGCGACGGCCTGCCCGAACTGCACGGCGCGGCCGGCTCGGTCAAGTTCGTGAAGAACTGCGAATACCGCCTCTTCCAGCGGCCCGATGACGCCATCCACCGCGGGTACGACCGCCAGACGGAGTCCGACTTCGCCATGGCCGGCAACTTCTTTTCCAATTACGAGCCGCTTAACGTGGCCGATGCGGTAGAGTTCATGGAAGACGCCATCGGCTTCGACAAATTCACCGAGCCGATGCAGCACCTCGTCGCCGAAGTCGCTCACCAGGCCGACGGCTTCTTCGTCTCCTCGGCCAACCCGCGGCTGGTCGGAGGCAAGCCCTCCAAGAACCCCCGTTACCTCCAGACCCGGCCCGATCTGCTGAACCCGCGCTCCGCCCACCTGGCCGAGATCGGCACCCGCCTCCGGCGCCGCATCCCGCTCGGCAAGCCCGTGTTGAATCCCGTAAACGCGGTGCTCCCCGGCCGCCGCAACAACCCCCCGGAGGAAGGCGTCCGCCCCATGGCCGTGTTCAACCCGATCCATTACCTCGAGCTGCCGGAACTGTTCATGGAGTTCATCTGCAGCATGACGGGCAAATCGCCTTCCACCACCGGCGCTGGCTCGGAAGGCGCGCTGACCAAGGGGCCGTTCAACGCGCTGCCGCCCATCATCGACCTCAACAACGCGCTGGTCTCCTTCCTGCTCACCGGCCACTCCGTCTTCGTCACCGCCGCAGGCTACGTCGGGCCGAATTTCCGCGTGGACCACGACGTAAGCCTGCTGGCCCCGGAAATCTGGTGCCGCATGTCCGCCGCCGAGCGCGAACCGGCGTTCCTGATAAAGGAAGGCTACCTCGAGAAATGCGAGGACTTCGAATACAAGGGGCGCACCATCCTCGCCAGCCGTTTCGGCTACCGCATCACGAAAAAATTCGTCATCCGCTTTTTCGGCCTCATCTTCCACCACCCCGTGCCCGTGTTCAGCGAGGAAATGCTGAGGCCCGAACTGCAGAGCATGGAGATTTTCGTGGACGGCGTGGATAACATCATCGAAACGCAGAAGCGGGTGGCGCAGCTCTATTTCAACGACGGCACCATCGACATGGCCTGCCCGCCGTTGCGCGCCCTCCTGCACATCATGCTGCACGACCAGTTCGAGGGGAAAGACCTCGCCCACCCCGACATCCGCGCGCTGTTCACCGTCGAAAATATGCTTTCGAGCGACTGGTATGCCGCCCGCCTGGAGGCGAAGAGCGACCTCGACCTCAAAAAATGGACACAGCACGCCGCCTCGCTCAAGGCGTTCCTGGCAAAGTCCAACTACTCCGATGAAGCGGCGCGCCTTGGAATCGCCCAGCGCCTCGAAGCTGCCGAGGACACCCTGGCCAAGGTCAAATCGCCGGGCTACGCCGATTCCTTGCGCGGCACTCTGGGCCTCCAGCCCCTGAAGGCCTTCAGGGCTTCGGCATAAACCGCGGCGCCCTCTAGAAAGGGGTTCATCGGCTCGAGTCTCTGCTTTCACTACGGCAGCAGGAACCCGTGGCCGCGGCGTTACCAGTGGATGTACGCTTTTACATCCCCACGCCGCATGGTGCAGGAAATACCTCCCGCGTCCAGCCGCCGTCAAAACCGGCCTTGATTTAACCGGCCCGAGGGGTTAACCCGTTCCCTCCCCATGTACCGCACCCACGACTGCAATTCCCTGCGCCCGGCCGATGCGGGCAAACCGGCGACCCTGTGCGGCTGGGTGAATTCGCGGCGGGATCACGGCGGGGTCATCTTCATCGACCTGCGCGACCGCGAAGGGATGACCCAGGTGGTCTTTCGGCCCGATGAACACCCGGAGGCGGCAGCCGCCGCTCACGGCCTGCGGGGCGAAGATGTCATAAAGGTGTCGGGCGGGGTCGCGGCGCGGCTCGCGGGAACGGAAAATCCCCGGCTGGAGACGGGCGGCGTGGAGCTGGTGGCCGCGGAGCTCGCCATCCTCAACAAAGCGGAAGTCCCCCCGTTCCCCATCGACGAGGAGATCGCCAACGAGGATCTCCGCCTTACATACCGCTTCCTCGACCTCCGGAACCCGCGGATGGCGCGCAACCTCAAGCTGCGGCACCGGGTCGTAAAAACTGTCCGCGACTACATGGACGAGGCCGGTTATATCGAGATCGAGACGCCGATCCTTTCCAAGAGCACCCCGGAAGGGGCGCGCGATTTCCTGGTGCCGAGCCGGCTCGCCCCCGGCACGTTCTACGCCCTGCCGCAGGCGCCGCAACAATATAAGCAGCTCCTGATGGTCGGCGGCCTCGAGAAGTATTTCCAGGTCGCCAAATGTTTCCGCGACGAGGACCTGCGGGCCGACCGCCAGCCGGAGTTCACGCAGGTGGACATCGAGGCCGCGTTCATCACCCCGGAGGATATCTACGCGCTCGTGGAGGGCCTGTTCCGCCGCGTTTTCCAGGCGGTGAAGGGCGTGGATATTCCCACGCCGTTCCCGCGCATGACCTATGCGGACGCGATGAACCGCTACGGCAGCGACAAGCCCGATACGCGGTTCGGGGTGACGCTCACCGACCTGAGCGATGTTTTCGCCGAGAGCGGGTTCAAGGTGTTCAAGGGCGCGCTCTCGGCCGGCGGCGTGGTCAAGGCGGTCAACGCAAAAGGATTTGCCGGGATCACCACCGGCCAGATCGAGGAGCTCACCGAGATGGCGAAGCTCTACGGCGCGAAGGGGCTCGCATTCATCAAGGTCGAGAACGGCGAATGGAAATCGCCCATCGTGAAATTTTTCAGCGAGGCCGAGAAGAGCGCCTTGCGCGAACGGCTCGGCGTCGAAGAAGGCGACCTCCTCCTTTTCGGCGCGGACAAATGGGAGACCGTGTGCAACGTGCTCGGCCGCATCCGGCTGCGGGTGGCTGAAATCCGGCGGCTCACCGCCGGCCTGGAGAGCCTGAATTTCCTCTGGGTCGTCGATTTCCCGTTGCTTGCCTACAGCGAGGAGGACGCGAAGTGGAACGCCGTCCACCACCCCTTTACCCGCCCGCTCGCCGAAGACGTGCCGCTGCTGGACGCCGGCGAGTACGGCAAGGTGCGCGCCCAGGCGTACGATGTCGTGCTGAACGGGGTCGAGGTCGGCGGAGGCAGCATCCGCATCCACGAACAGGACCTGCAGGCGCGGATGTTCGAGATTCTCGGCGTCTCGCCCGAGCAGCAAAAGGTGATGTTCGGCCACATCCTGCGCGCGTTCAGCTTCGGCGCGCCGCCGCACGGGGGGCTGGCGCTCGGCCTGGACCGCATCGTCATGCTGCTTTGCGGCACGGAGAACATCCGCGATGTGATCGCGTTCCCGAAGAACAACCGGGGCATGGACCTCATGAGCCAGAGCCCGAGCGAGGTGGACTTCAAGCAGCTCCGCGAGCTGTATATCCAGACGGTCAAGAAGGCGTAGCGGCGCGGGCGGTGGTCGAAGGTTTGGCCCCACTGTCGTGATTGCGTTGGTTCTCTCGTTCCCAAACTCCGTTTGGGAACGTGTCTTCTTTCGGAACTCTGTTCCTGTCCTGAGGCGTCGGGTGGAAACAGAGTTTCGGGAAGGACGGCGCTCCCAAACGGAGTTTGGGAGCGAGGGGAGCGAAGGAACCGGCGCGGGAGAGGGACCGCGCACGCTCGCGCGTCACCGGGGTTCTAAATCCCCGTGGGGCCGCTTTTCGGGTTGGCGAAAGGCGCTGGGCGTCGTTCGTTTCTCTCGTTCCCAAACTCCGTTTGGGAACGTGTCTTCTTTCGGAACTCTGTTCCTGTCCTGAGGCGTCGTGTGGAAACAGAGTTTCGGGAAGGACGGCGCTCCCAAACGGAGTTTGGGAGCGAGGGGAGCGAAGGACGGCAGTTTGGGAGCGAGGGAGCGAACTCTGTTCCTGTCCTGAGGCGTCGGGTGGAAACAGAGTTTCGGGAAGGACGGCGCTCCCAAACGGAGTTTGGGAGCGAGGGGAGCGAGGGGAGCGAGGGAGCGAGGGAGCGAGGGGGAACCGGCGCGGGAGAGGGACCGCGCATGCCCGCGCGTCACCGGGGGCTCTAAAATCCCCGTGGGCCGCTTTTCGGGTTGGCGAAAGGCGCTGGGCGTCGTTAATGTCCCTGTGCTTTGAACACGACGCCCCAATCCGACGAAGACAAGCCGAACCCGCTCCGCGAAGGTCTCTCCAGCCGCGCGATGCCGCAGCCGTGCACCGTGGTCATCTTCGGCGCGACGGGCGACCTCACCAAGCGCAAGCTCATCCCGGCGCTCTACAACATCGCGGCGGATGGCGACCTCCCTTCCGCGCTCACCGTGGTCGGCTTCGCCCGGCGCGACAAGAGCGACGACCAGTTCCGCAAGGAACTCGGCGAGGACGCCCGGAAGTTCTCGCGCCAGACGGTGCGAGACGAGCTGTGGGATAATTTCGCGCAGGGCATTTTCTATCACCGGAGCGAGTTTGGCGACGCCGCCGGCTACAAGAGCCTCGCCGAGCGCCTGACGAAGATCGACACCGAGCGCGGCACGCGTGGGAACCGCCTTTTCTACCTGGCGGTGGCGCCGGACCAGTTCGAGGAGATCCTGCTGAACCTGAAGCAGAGCGGGCTGAACAAGACGGTCGAAGGAAGCTGGGCGCGGGTGGTCGTGGAGAAGCCGTTCGGCACCGATCTCCCCTCCGCGCAGGAACTGAACCGGACCGTCAGCGCGACTTTCGCGGAGAAGGACACCTACCGCATCGACCATTTCCTGGGCAAGGAGACCGCCCAGAACATCATGGTGCTCCGGTTCGCAAACGCCATCTTCGAGCCGCTCTGGAACACGCGCTATATCGACCACGTGCAGATCACCGCGAGCGAGCCGCTCGGCGTCGAGGGCCGCGGCCCGTATTACGAAGGCGCGGGCGCGCTGCGGGACATGGTGCAGAACCATCTCCTCCAGCTCCTCTGCCTCGTGGCGATGGAACCGCCCACCGACCTCACCGCCGACGCCGTCCGCGACGAGAAGGTGAAGGTCATCCGCTCGCTGCGGCCCATGACGGGCTCGGAGGTGGCCGAGAACGTCGTCCGCGGCCAGTACTCGGCCGGGGCCATCGGCGGGAAAAACGTCATCGCGTACCGGGACGAGGAGCGCGTGAACCGCGAGTCGGATACCGAGACCTTCGTCGCCCTCCGGGTGCTGGTCGATAACTGGCGCTGGTCGGGCATCCCTTTCTATGTGCGTGTGGGCAAACGCCTGCCCAAGGCGAGCACAGAGATCGCCGTGCAATTCAAGAGCGCGCCGTCCGTCCTCTTCAACAAAGGAGCGGCGTTGCTGGATCAAAACGTCATGGTCGTCCGCATCCAGCCCGACGAGGGCATCTCGCTGCGGATGGAGGCGAAGATACCGGGGGCCGCGATCCGCATCGAGCCGGTGAAGATGGATTTCCATTACGGCACGTCTTTCGGCAAGGCGAGCCCGGAGGCATACGAGCGGCTGCTGCTGGATGCGATGAGCGGCGACGCGACCCTTTTCGCCCGGCGCGACGAGGTCGAGAACGCCTGGAGATTCATCGACCACATCGAGAACGCGTGGCATAAATCGGACAACCCGCCCCCGGTCTGTTTCTACCCCGCCGGCTCGTGGGGGCCGAAGGAGGCCGACGAACTCCTGCAGCGCGACGGGCGTTCCTGGAGACGACTCTAGTGGATGTCCCCTTCACCTTTTCGCGCGGGTCGCCCGTCGAGGTCGCGCAGATCGACCGCGAGCTGAAGAAGCTGTGGGAACAGACCGAGGCGAGCGCCACCCGGGCATCCCTGATGAACCTGGCCGTCTATTGCGAAGGCGAAGAGGCGCTGGACGCGAATACGGAACTCATCTCCAAATTCACGGCGAACCACGCGTGCCGTTCCATCGTCGTGGCCTCCCAGCCCGCGGCGAAAGCGGACGGCGTCCAGGCGTGGATCAGCGCCCACTGCCACATGAGCCGGGCCGGAGAAAAGCAGGTGTGCTGCGAGCAGATCTCCTTCCTGCTCGGGGGCGGGGCGCTGGGCGTCTTCCCGAACATCCTCTTTTCCCACCTCGACTCCGATCTCCCGCTCAACCTCTGGTGGCAGTGCGAATTCCACGGCCCGCTCGACGAGCAGCTCCGGACATGGGTGGACCGGCTCATCTTCGACAGCTCTTCCTGGAGCGAGTGGAAGCGGCCCTTCGCCCTGTTGCGCGCCACCCTCTCCGCCGCCAAGACGCGCCTCACGCTGTGCGACCTGAACTGGACGCGGACGCTCTATCTCCGCCAGGCCCTCGCGCAGCTTTTCGACGACCCGGTGAACCTGCCGCACCTCGACTGCGTCCATAGCTGGAGCCTCGCCCACGCGCCCGGCCTGCGCTCCACCGCGCTCCTCTTCGCCGGCTGGCTGGCCGCGCAGTTGGGCTGGAAATTCGTCGAGGCGGGAAAAGGGCGCGTGGTTTTCAAGACGGCCTCGGGCGCTTCGGTCGAGGGGAGGCTCGAGGAGAAGGAAGGCGCGGGCATCAGCGACTGCACCCTGGCATGCGAAAACGCAGATTTTCATTTCGCGCGCGAGCCGGGCTCGGACTTCTTCCATGCCGACTTCAACCTGCCGGACGGCTGCGAGCGCCACTACCTCCTGCCCGCGGGCCGCGAGGAAAAGATCGACCTGCTGGACCAGGAGCTCGCCCAGGGCGGCAAGCACCGCGTCTATCTCAAGGCGCTGGAGGCCGCGGAGCCGCTGTTCGAGAGCTGAAGCGGCCGGACGGGCGGCGCGGGGCGGTCACTCGAACTTCAGGCGCGGGTTCAGGCAGACGAGGAGGATGTCAACCAGCAGGTTAAAGAGGACGATCAACGTCGCGTAGAAGAGCACGGTGCCCAGGACCATGGTGTAGTCTCGGTTCAACGCGGCATTCACAAAAAAACGCCCGAGCCCCGGCGCCTGGAAGATGGTCTCCACGACGAACGACCCCGTTATGAGCCCCGCCGCCGCCGGCCCCAGGAACGAGATGACCGGCAGCAGGCCGGCCTTGAGCGTGTGCTTCCAGATGACGCGCGCCTCCGAGGCCCCTTTGGCTCGGGCCGTGCGGATGAAGTCCTGGGAGAGGATGTCCACCATGCCTCCGCGGGCGAGCCGGGCGACGTAGGCCGCGTAGTAGATGCCGAGGGTGAGCGAGGGCAGGACGCGGTCCCGCGGGTCGAACCACCCCTGCGCGTTGAACCACCTCAGCTTCAGCGCGAAGAGGAGGATCAACAGCGGCCCGAGCACGAAGGTGGGCAGGCAGATGCCCGCCATGGAAAAGGAGGACGCGAGGTAATCGGTCGCGCTGCCGGGGCGCATCGCGGCGAGGGTGCCCGCGGCGATGCCGAGCGCCAGCGCCACGAGCAGCGCGTACACCCCGAGCTCGAGCGAGACCGGGAACGACTCGGCTATCAACTGGTTCACCGTGCGGTTCGAGTATTTGAACGAGGGCCCGAGGTCGCCGTGCAGCAGGCTGCGCATGTAGTCGAGGTATTGGCGGAAGAGGGGCTTATCCATCCCGTAATGCGCCTCAAGGTTCTTGCGGATCTCCGGCGTCACGTTCTTTTCCCGGTCGAACGGCCCTCCCGGCGCGAGGCGCACCCCGAAGAAGGTGAGCGTGGCGATGATGAAGAGAACCGGGATGGTCTCAAAAAAGCGCCGCAGGATGAAACGAAACATCGGCCGCCTTACTCCTGCAGGTAAACATACTTGTAGGGATGCTGGTTCAGGATCGTCGGGAACCAGCCTTTCACGGAGGGGCGGATGAGGAATTTGGTCGTGTACGAATAGATGGGCAGGATGGGGAGTTCATCCATGAGGATGGTCTCGGCCTTCTGGAACACGGCGAGCCGCGCCGCGGGGTCGGTGGTGCGGCCCGCCTCGGCTATGAGCCGGTCGTAATCGGCATTCGACCAGCCGGTCTCGTTGTTCCCGCCGCCGGTGAGCCACATGTCGAGGAAGGAGTTCGGGTCCGCGTAATCGCCGATCCAACCGGCGCGGCAGATCTGGTAATTCAACTGGCGTTGCGAGTCGAGATAGACTTTCCACTCCTGGTTGATCAACTGGACATCGACGCCCAGGCTCTTCTTCCACATCTCCTGGAGCGCCTCGGCGATGACGCGGTGCGATTCGTCGTTGTTGTAGAGGTATCTCGATGGGCGGCAGGCCTTTCCCGTCCGGGTAGCCCGCCTTCGCCAGGAGCGCCTTTGCGGCGGGGATGTCGGTGTGCAGCACGGGCTTCGGGAAATAGCCGGCGGTGTCGGCCGGGGTGAAGGAGGTGGCGGGTCTCTCCCCGCCGCGGGTGACGTTCTTCACGATGCTCTCGCGGTCGATGGCCAGGGAGAGGGCCTGCCTGAGTTCCTTCTGTTTGAGGAACGGCTTGGTGACGTTGATGCGGTAGAAGTATGTGCCCAGGTAAGGATCGTTCCGGAACAGGCTGGGCTCGTTCTTCCTGTAGGCATCGATCTTCGGGAGCGGGACGGTGTTCGTGATGTGCAGCTGGCCCGAGCGGAAGGCGCGCTCCTCGGCGCTCGAGTTGTCTATGGGCAGAAAGAGGATGGCCTTCAGCCGCACCGTGTCCTTGTCCCAGTAACCGGGGTTCTTCTCGACGGCGATGACCGAGTTCGTCTTCCAGTCCTTGAGCCGGAAGGGGCCGTTGCTGACCATGTTCCCCGGGCGCGTCCAGGGCGTGCCCCGGCTGTCGAGCTTGCCGAACTTCAGGACGGTGTGGACCGGCACCGCGAACCATGAGTAGTGGTTCAGGAGCGAAAGGAAATACGGCGTGGGGTTGTTCAGCGTCACTTCGAGCGTGCGCGCGTCCGGCGCGCGGAAACCGACCTTCGAGAAATCCTTGAGGTCGCCCTTGCTGTACGCCTCTGCGTTCACGACGGGGAAGAGCATGTAGTTGTACTCGGCCGCGAGCGCGGGAGAGAGGATGCGCTTGTACGATTGCAGGAAATCGTCCGAGGTGACCGGCTCGCCGTCCGTCCACTTCGCGTCCTTGCGCAGGTGGAACGTATAGACCCTGCCGTCGGGCGAGATGTCCCAGCTTTCGGCGGTTCCGGGCACGGCGTGAAGATCGTGCGGATCCTGCGAGACGAGGCCTTCGAAGAGCGCCCGGAGGATGTTGTCTTCCGGCACCCCGGTCACGACCTGCGGGTCGAGATCCTCCGGCTCGGTGCCGTTGCCGATGATGAGGACCTGTTCCTTGTCGGCCTTCTCCACGGCGGTCTCCGGCTTGCCGCAGCCGGCGAGCAGCAGGGTCCCCGCCAACAGGATGCCCGCGCCCGACGCTGAGAGTCTCCGAGTCACTTGGAAATGCCGAGCTTCACCAGGAACGGCTCTATCGACCGCGGCCGGCCCAGGAATTTCTCGATGGATATGTTCACATCCCGCGAGTCGCCGCGCGAATAAATCTCGTCGCGGAGCCGCGCGCCCGCCGCCGGGTCGAAAAAGCGCTCCGGCGCTTTCTGGAAGACGGTGGCCATGTCCGCGGCGATGGCGTCCGCCCACGCGTAGCCGTAGTAGCCGGCGTCATACCCGCCGGCGAGGTGATCGAAGGAGGCGATGGTGGCGGTGCCGGCTTCCACGGGATAAAAGACGCGGCTCATGATGTCGTTGGAGATTTTCACCACGTCCTTCTTCGAGCCGTCGGCGGGCGGCGGCCCGTGGATCGCCAGGTCCAGCAGCGCGAAACTGAGCTGCCGCCGGTAGGTGTTGCCGATCGTCGCCGTCTCGGAGTTCTTGAGCTGGCCGAGTATCTCGGCCGGGATTTTTTTGGACGGGTCGCGGTAATCGGCCGCGAAACTGTCGAGCACCCCTTTGTCCCAGCCCCAGTATTCGAGCATCTGGGAGGGGGCCTCGACGAAGTCCCGCGGAACGTTGGTGCCCGCGAACCGCCCGTAGTTGGCGCGGGTGAGGATGGAGTGCATCGCGTGGCCGAACTCGTGGAAGATCGTCACCACATCCTCCTGGGTCATCAACGACGGCTTGCCGGGAGTCGGCGGCGGGAAATTGCAGATGAGCGCCACGGTCGGCCGCTGGTACCTGCCGTCCGGCAGGCGCACGCCTTCGATGATCCCGAACTGCGCGAAGTGGTTGTATTTGCCCTCGCGCGGGAACATATCGAGATAGAAGAGGCCGAGCGGCTCGTCTGTCTTCGCGTCGCTCACCGCGTAGAGGCGGAGGTCGTCCACCCATTTGTAAGGGGCTGTGACCTGCTCGATCTTGATGCCGAAGATTTTCTGGTAGCAGTCGAACATCCCCTTCAGGACGTTCTGGTAGGGGAAATAGACCCGCAGGGCTTCCTCGTCGATGTGGAACTTCTGCTGGTGCAACTGCTCGCTGTAGTAGCGCCAGTCCCACATGTGGATTTGCGCGTTCGGGTCGCCGGTCTCGGCGGCCTTGAGCCGGCGCAGCTCGACGTTCTCCGCGTCGAACTTCGGCTGGAGGCCCTGGTAGAGATCGGTAAGGAACTTCGTGGCCGTCGCCGCGTTCTCCGCCATCAACGGCTCGATGCGGTAGTCCGCCCACGACGCATAATGCAGCTTCTGCGCGAGCGTGTCGCGGATGCCGACGATCTTCCCCATGAGCGGCACGTTCTTCTCCATCGTCCGGCTTTCGCGCGCGATGTTCAGCTTCTTGCGGGTCTCCTCGACGGAGCAGTTGTCCATGACCGCCAGCACCTGGAACGTCACGTTCGCGTCGATGGTGTATTCGTCCGGGCCGGTCTTGACCCCCTTCGCCTCGAACAGGTCGGGCGGCGAGCCCGCGAGCTGCGCCCGGGTGAAATGCACGAACGAATGCGTGTCGCGGATGTTGTTCTGGAAATCGGTCTCCAGCTTCGACAACTGCTGGAAGAGGTCTTCGATCTGCTTTTGCTGGTCCTTCGGGAGGTCGAGCCCGGCGCGGCGGTAGTCCCGCAGCGTCTGGTCGAAGAGCCGCCCGTCCTCGCCTTCCAGTTGCGGCTTCGTCTCGGCGTACGCCCGGACCGCGTTGTAAACGTCCTGCCGGTAGTTCACGCTCACCGACCAGTCGTCCAGGCTCTTGAGGCCCTCCGTCGCCGCGTTCCGCATGGCCGCGCTCGGGCTGGCGTTCTTTATGATCTCCAGCCGGTTGCCGGTGCCGCCGGCGATGTAGGAAAGGTAATCGAGCGCCTGGATCGTGTTGCGAAAAGTCACGGCCTTTGGGTCGAGTTTGCCGATGGCGTCCAGCGCCTTGTTCCCGTCCGCGATGGCCTTCGCCGCGGCCGCCGTCACCGCCGCGGGCGTCGTCTCGAATTGCGGCAGGCTGATGATCTCCCGATGCTCCAGGGCGCGTTTCTGGAACTCATCGACGGACTTGAGCTGGCCGGATGCGGCCGCGAGTGAAAGGAAGAGCGTCGCGGCAAAGGGAGAAAGGGAGCGTGGAGTCATGGCGCTGCGGAACGAGTCGCACGATAGCTCAATCGCCGAAACCGGCAAAGGGTCATTTCCCTCCGGGCCTCCCATGCTATAAGGTTCCGTGTGACTCATGAGACGCTGCTGGAGGTAAAGGGCCTCACCGTGCGGTTCGACTCCGGGGGCGCCGGCGTCGATGCGGTGCGGGGCGTCTCCTTCTCGCTCCGGCGCGGGGAGGCCCTGGCGATCGTCGGGGAGAGCGGCAGCGGCAAGAGCGTCACCGCGCTCTCGCTCACCCGGCTCCTGCCTTCGCCCCCCGCGGTCTATGCGGCAGGCGAGATACTCCTCGAAGGCCGCGACCTGTTGCGGATGCCCGAGCGCGACCTGCGCCGGGTGCGCGGCGCGCGGATCGCCTACGTCTTCCAGGAGCCGTCCACTTCATTGAATCCCGTTTTCACCATCGGCAACCAGATGGCGGAGGCCATCCGCCTCCACCGGCCCGCGACCAGGGACATCAAGGCCGAAAGCGTGAAATGGCTGGGCCGCATGGGCATCGTCGATCCCGCCGGACGGCTGGGCGACTACCCGCACCAGCTCAGCGGGGGGATGCAGCAGCGGGTCATGATCGCGATGGCGCTCAGTTGCGAGCCGGACCTGCTGGTGGCCGACGAGCCGACCACCGCGCTGGAACGTCACCATCCAGGCGCAGATCATGGCCGAGCTCCTCTCGCTCAAGGGGAGCCTGGCGCTCCTGCTCATCACGCACAACTTCTCGATCATCCGCGACATCGCGGAAAATGTCGCCGTCATGTTCCGCGGCAGGATCGTCGAATACGGCCCCACGGCGGACGTGCTGGGGAATCCGCGGCACCCATACACCCGGGCGCTCATCGAATGCATCCCGCGGCTCGGCGCGAAAAGGCGGCGGCTGGCGACGATCGACCACGCCGCGTTGATGCAGGAGGCCTTGTGAAGACCGAAGAAGCCGCCTGCTGCCACGGCCACCAACATTCCGCGCCCGGGCCGGGACTCCCCGCCGCGCCCGGCGCGATCTACACCTGCCCGATGCACCCGGAGGTCGAGCAGGATCACCCCGGCGAGTGCCCCCTCTGCGGCATGGCCCTCGAGCCGAGAGGAGCCCCGGCCGCGGGCGAGGAGGAGGACGACTCCGAGCTGAGGGATATGAAGCGCCGGTTCTGGATCGGCCTCGCGCTTGCCGTGCCGATCTCGTTCCTCGGGATGGCCCACATGATGCCTCACGCGCTCATGTGGCAGGAGGGGGACGCGACGCGCTGGGCCCAGTTCCTCCTCGCGACGCCCGTGGCGCTCTGGGCGGGACTTCCCTTTCTCAAACGCGGCTGGCGCTCGGTGCTCACCGGACACCTGAATATGTTCACGCTGATCGCGATGGGGGTCGGCGTCGCCTATTTGTATAGCGGGTGCGCGCTCCTCCCGCCGGGCCCGCCCCGTCCGCTCTACTTCGAGGCTGCGGCGATGATCACCGTGCTCGCGCTGCTCGGCCAGGTGTTCGAGCTGCAAGCCCGCAGCCGTACGGGGAGCGCCATCCGCGCGCTCGCGGGCCTCGCGCCGCGCACCGCCCGGGTCGTGCGCGGTGGTGAAGAGACCGACCTCCCGCTGGATCAGGTCAAGGCCGGCGACTCCCTCCGCGTTCGCCCCGGAGAGAAGGTGCCGGTGGACGGCACGATCCTGGAGGGGAACAGCAGCGTCGATGAATCGATGATGACCGGCGAAGCGCTCCCGGTCGCGAAAGGCCCCGGGGACAAGGTGACGGGCGGCGAGGTGAACCAGTCGGGCAGTTTCCTCATGAAAGCCGAGCGGGTGGGAAGCGAGACGATGCTGGCGCAGATCGTGCGGATGGTCTCCGAGGCCCAGCGCAGCCGGGCGCCCATCCAGGGGCTGGCGGACGCGGTGGCAGGCTATTTCGTTCCGGCGGTTCTCTTGTGCGCCGCGGTCACTTTCGGCGTCTGGTTCGCGGTCGGGCCGCAACCGCGATTCGGAAGCGCGATGGTGAACGCCGTCGCGGTGCTCATCATCGCGTGCCCGTGCGCGCTCGGCCTCGCGACGCCGATGTCGATCATGGTCGGGGTCGGCAGGGCCGCCCGGGCCGGCATCCTCGTGCGGAACGCGGAGGCGCTCGAACGCCTCGAAAAAGTGACAACCCTCGTGGTGGACAAGACCGGCACGCTCACCGAGGGCAAGCCCCGGCTCGTTTCGGTGGTTCCCGCGTCCGGCTTCGACGAAAAGGAACTGCTCTCAGCCGTCGCCGCCGTCGAGCAGCACAGCGAGCACCCGCTCGCCGCCGCCGTCGCCTCCGGCGCGAAGGAGATGAGTCTCGCGCCGGCTTCCGCCTCCGACTTTTCATCCACTCCCGGGGGCGGGGTGAAAGGCGTCGTGGGGGGCCGCACGGTTCTCGCCGGGGCCGCGGCATTCCTGCGGGAGCAGGGAATCCCCGGGGTGGCGCCCCTGGAAGAACAGGCGCGGCCCTTCCAGGAGCAGGGGCAGACGGCGCTCTTCGCCGCCATCGACGGCAGGCCCGCGGGTTTCCTGACGGCGGCCGATGCCATAAAGGCCTCGACGCCCGCCGCGGTGGAGGAACTGCATCGGATGGGGCTGAAAATCCTTATGCTCACGGGCGACAATGCCCGCACCGCAGGGGTCGTCGCCGGCAAGCTGGGCCTCGACCGGTTCGAAGCGGGCCTCAGCCCGGGCGGAAAGAGCGAGCAGGTGAGGAAGCTGCGCGCCGCAAAAGAAATCGTGGCGATGGCGGGGGACGGCGTCAACGACGCCCCGGCGCTGGCCGCGGCGGACATCGGCATCGCGATGGGAACGGGAACGGACGTGGCGATGCAGAGCGCGGGCGTCACGCTCGTGAAGGGCGACCTCCGCGAGATCGCCAAATCCATCCTCCTGAGCCGAAGCGTCATGCGCAACATCCGGCAGAACCTCTTTTTCGCGTTCATCTACAACGCGGCGGGCATCCCCATCGCCGCCGGAGTTCTGTATCCCTTCTTCGGACTCCTGCTCAGCCCCGTCCTGGCCGCCGCCGCGATGAGCCTCAGTTCCGCATCGGTCATCGCGAACGCGCTGCGCCTGCGGGCCGTGCATCTGGAATAGACTTGCCGCGGTTTGGCGGATCCTCCGCCGCCACCCAACTTTCACTCGACACCTCCCGCTTCCGCGGACGATGGTAGCCAGACGCGGCCCGGCATCTTTGCGGCCGCGGATTCATCGGCGTCCGCGGCGTGGCCGCGGGTCGCTTCGACCACCCGCAACAACAGGAGATTTATATGAAACGCACAGCATCCGCCGTCTGGCACGGCGATTTTAAAAAAGGCAGCGGCACCCTCTCGGCCCCGGGGGGCAGCGTGTTGAAAGAGACGCCGTATTCCTTCTCGAGCCGCTTTGAGAGCGGTGCGGGCTCGAACCCCGAAGAACTCATCGCCGCGGCCCACGCCGGGTGTTTTACGATGGCGTTCTCCGCGTTTCTGGGCGGCGCGAACTACACGCCAGACGTGCTCTCGACCGAGGCGTCCCTGACGCTGGAACAGGTGAACGGCGACTGGACGATCACGACCATCGACCTGAAATTGAGCGGCAAGGTGCCTGGCATCACCGAGGAGAAGTTCCAGGAGATTGCGGCCGAGGCGAAGGCGAAGTGCCCAGTCTCGCGCGTGCTGAACGCGAAGATCACGCTGGCGGCGACACTCGAATCCTGAGCGTCGTTTTCGCGCATTGAAAGCGCCGGCAAACACCGCGGGAACGGCGAACCCGCGCCCACGGCGGGCCGCCGCGGCGGGAGCGCGCCAGCGGCCCCGGGGCGAGAGCCGGCCGGTGCTCGCGGGCGGCCTGCTCCTGGGCGCGCACATGTCCATCGGAGGCGGCCCGTCCAGGGCTATCGACCGCGCGCTGTCGGTCGGCGCGTCGGCGATGCAGATATTCGTCAAGAACAACATGCAGTGGTTCGCGAACCCGTGGCTGGAAGCGGAGTTGCGCGAATTCACCCGGCATCCCCGGCGGAAGGAGCTGAAGTCCGTCTTCGGCCACAGCGGGTATATGATCAACCTCGGGGCGACGAATCCGGATTTCCATGCGAAATCTCTCCGGGCCCTGTCGGAGGAACTCGTGCGGGCGGATCAGCTCGGTCTCCCCTTCCTGGTGCTGCACCCCGGCGCGCACATGGGCGAAGGCGTGGAGGCCGGCCTGGAAAAGATCGCGGCCAGCCTCGACGCGGTGCTGGCGGCGCTGCCGGCCGTGAAGACGCGGGTGGCGCTGGAGACCACGGCGGGCCAGGGGACTTCGCTCGGGCATACCTTCGAGCAACTCGCGCATATATTCGAGCGCTCGAAGTCCAGGCGCAGGCTCTGCGTGTGCGTGGACACCGCGCACCTCTTCGCGGCGGGGTACGATATTTCCACCGCCCGGGGCGCGCGCGACACGTTCCGGAAATTCGACGCGATCCTCGGGCTGGAGCGCCTCGCGGCGATCCATTGCAACGACTCCAAGACCGGGCTCGACTCGCGCGTGGACCGGCACGAGCACATCGGCAAGGGGAAGATCGGGCTCGAAGCGTTCCGGTACATCATGACCGAGCGGCGCTTTGAAAAAATCCCGAAGGTGCTCGAGACGCCGAAGGAAAAAGACCTGGCGGAAGACCTCGTGAACATGGCAACCCTGCGCGCCCTGCTGGAGGCGGTGGAAAGCTGAGTCGTTTTCCCGTTATGGCCGAGACGCATTCCCACGCCGGGCACGAACATTCCCACGATGGGCACGGCCATTCCCACGCGCCGCCCGGCAACGACATGGCGTTCGCCGTGGGCGTCCTGCTCAACGCGGGGTTTGTCGTCGCGGAGGTGGTGTATGGGTTGTCGGCGCACTCGCTGGCGCTGGTGTCGGATGCGGGGCATAACCTGAGCGACGTCTTCGGGCTCCTCATCGCCTGGGGAGCGATCCACATCGGCAAGTCGCGGCCGACCAAGCGCCGCACGTACGGCCTGCGAAGGTCGTCGATCCTCGCCGCGATGACGAATGCGATCATCCTCCTCGCCGTGGTCGGCGGCATCCTCTGGGCGGCCGTCGGGCGGTTCGTCCACCCCCAGCCCGTAGCGGGCCGAACAGTCATGTGGGTCGCGGCTGCGGGAGTGGTGATCAACACCATCTCGGCGCTCCTCTTCATGGCCGGGCGCAAGCGCGACCTGAACATCCGGGGCGCGTTCACCCACATGGCGGGCGACGCGGCCGTTTCCGTGGGGGTGATCGTGATAGGCCTCACGATCAACGCCACGGGCTGGCTCTGGCTCGACCCGGCGGGGAGCATCCTCATCAGCGCGGTGATCGTCTGGGGCACCTGGGGCCTCCTGTGCGAATCCATCAACCTCGCCATGGACGCCGTGCCCGAGCAGATCGATCCGCACGCCGTGCAGGAATTCTTCGAGGGGTTGGAGGGCGTGAAGGAAGTCCACGATCTGCACATATGGGGCATGAGCACCACGGAAGTCGCGCTCACCGCGCACCTCGTGATGCCCCGGCCGCCCTCGGGCGACGGGTTCCTCCAGGGTGTACGCGACGCGCTGCATGAACGCTTCGAGATCGGCCACGTCACCATCCAGATCGAGTGCGGAGACGCGCGCTGCGCCCAGGAACCCGCCGACGCCGTGTAGAAGGCGGCCGCGTTCGGTGTCGAGGCATGCTGTGCGCGGGGAGCCGGCGCGAAGCATTTACGCGAACGTAACGAACCCGCCACGCCATTGCCACACGCCGGGTTCAGGATGCGGGCCGATGCGATACCTAACCGTGACCGAAGAAGAGAAGCTGGAACTGCTGCGGGCCGAAGACGTGGGCGGCGTGGGGTGGGAGTGCCTGGACCAAAAAGCCTGGTGCCTCTTTTGCAACCGGCAGTTCCAGGGTAAAAATGTGCGCATCTTCCTCCAGGGGGAAGACGTGATGCTGGGGTGCGGCACCACGGGCTGCGGCGGCGGCCCGTTCGAGTGGTCGTCGGCGCCGTGGTGGCGGCCCCAGGCGGCGCGCCAGAGGGCGTAGCACGCGCCAGGGCGCGCCCTTTTTCACACCGGGCCGGCGACTCAGCGTTTCTGCCGAGGGCGGCGGGAACACGAAATGCTTTCCAGGAGACTGGAAGCAATTCTCACATGTGCCTTGGGCCTGCGTCATGAAAAAGTTTTATCGCGTCCTCGCCGCTCTCGCCGCCTGCGTCTGCGCCTGCGCCGGAAATGTCCAGGGAGCCCCGCGGGCGCGCCATGTCTGGCACCTCATCCCCGACTCGAGTGTCGAACGGAGGGAGGACATCGGCGTCCGCGCCCATACGAATCACCTCATCGTCCTGTCGGCGGATACTCCGGGCGACACCCCCGGCGGCCTTTCGCCCGCAACCATCCGCCAGGTTTACCAGTTGCCGCCTGCCGGTGGCGCAGGGTTGATCGCCATCGTGGACGCGTACGATTACCCGACGGCGCTCAAGGACTTCAACATTTTCTCCCGGCAATACGGTTTGCCGGTGGAGGCTTCGCGGGACGTCACGGGCCAGGGCAACCGATCCCTGGAGGTCATCTATGCGGCCGGGGTGAAGCCGGAACAGGATGGCGGCTGGAACGAGGAAGAGGCGCTGGATATCGAATGGGCGCACGCGATGGCCCCCGGCGCGAAGATCATCCTGGTCGAGGCCCGCAGCAGCAATGCCGGCGACCTCTTCGCGGCGATATCGGTGGCGAGCAGCATCCCCGGCGTGCGGGAAATCTCGATTAGCTGGGGCAGCTCCGAGACGCGCAGGGAGGCCGAGCTCGACCCGTATTTCGAGCACGCGGGCATCGTGTATTTCGCGGCGAGCGGCGATACCGGTGGCAGGGTCATCTACCCGGGCACCTCGCCCCGCGTGGTGAGCTGCGGCGGCACGACGCTGAACTTCGACGGCAACGGCGATTTCGTGGGCGAACAGGGCTGGAGCGGGAGCGGAGGCGGCACGAGCCGCTTCGAGCTGCGGCCCGTTTACCAGGACCCGATCCAGGCGACCGTCGGCAACGCGCGGGGCGTGCCCGATTTCTCTTTCGATGCCGACCCGGACAGCGGCGTGTCGGTCTATGACAGCACTTCGTACGACGGGATGGCGGGCTGGATGATCTTCGGCGGCACCAGCGTTTCCGCTCCGGCCCTGGCGGGCATCGTCAACTCCGCGGCCATCGCCCGCGGCGGTTTCGAGCCGGGGAGTTTTTCGGAGCTGGGGCTGATCTATAGCAACATGGGGAGCGGGTGTTTTCGCGATATTTCGGAAGGCTCGGCCGGAGCGTTCGAGTGCCAGCCGGGGTGGGATTTCGTGACGGGGCTGGGCTCGGCCCTTTCCCTGGCGGGCAAATAGCCCGCGCGGCAGCGCGTGTCGCCTGCCCGGAGACGCATTGCGCTCGACGCGAGCCCGCCTTCTCGCGCAGCATGCGGTTTCGAAACCATGCCATTCGCATCCCCCGCTTTGCAGGTTCCCGGATGAACGCGGCTTCCCCTTCGCCCACGCGCCACATCGCGCGGATAACGTTCACTGCTTTCCTGCTCACGTTCATCACCTCGCGGGTGCTGGTGATCCTCATCATGGCCCGCAAGATACCGGACTTCTTTCTGCACATGGGCGGGACGCACGTCCACCACTTGAACTACGGCATCTTCACGCTCTCGGCGGTGGGCGGCATCCTGCTCTTCATGGAGGTCAGCGAGCCGCAGCGCGTTGCGTGCGCGCTCCTGTACGGGTTTGGGATGGCGCTCACGTTCGACGAGTTCGGCATGTGGCTGCACCTCGGGGGCAGCTACTGGCAGCGGGCGAGCTTCGACGCGATCATCGTTCTCCTGAGCCTCTTCGGCATGCTCGCGTTCTTCCCCCCGGTCTCCCGGATGCGCACGCACCACTGGGCCACCGGCGGCATCACGCTCGTGTGTGTGGCGGTCTTCTATTTCATGCTTTTCAAGTCGCTGAAGTTCGCGGGGAAACACGTGAGCCCGCGGCTGCAGGAGATCGAGCAGTCCGGGCCGGGTTAGCGCCCGGGGAGGGCGGCGGAGAGGCGGGGCGCACCCGGAAGAATGTCCCAGAAAAGATGTTTTTCTTTGTGCAGTCTGGCGTAAATTTGGGGTGCGATGCCCCTCCCCTCGAAAGCCGTTCTCGGCCTCATCCAGATGCGCTGTTCCCCGAGCCCGGAGGAAAATTTTGCCAGCGCCATCGGTTGGATTCGCGAGGCCGCGGGACGGGGCGCGAACGTCATCTGCCTGCCGGAGCTTTTCCGCTCCCAGTATTTTTGCCAGACGGAGGATCACGCGCATTTCGCGCTGGCGGAAGCGGTGCCCGGGCCGTCCACGGAGGCGCTGGCGGAGCTGGCCCGCGAGCTCGGGGTGGTCATCATCGCCTCGCTCTTCGAGCGGCGCGGGCCGGGCGTTTTCCATAACACGGCGGGAGTGCTGGATGCGGACGGGGCTTACCTCGGCAAGTACCGCAAGATGCACATCCCGGACGACCCGTTGTATTACGAGAAGTTCTATTTCACGCCGGGCGACCTCGGCTTTCGCGCCTGGGACACGGCTTACGGGAAACTGGGCGTGTGCGTCTGCTGGGACCAGTGGTACCCGGAAGCGGCGCGGCTCACGGCGCTCCAGGGGGCGGAGGTGCTCTTTTACCCGACGGCCATCGGCTGGCACCCGTCCGAGCGCGAACGGTTCGGCGCGGAACAGCACGACGCATGGGAGACGGTGCAGCGCGGGCACGCGATCGCCAACGGCTGCTACGTGGCCGGCACGAACCGCGTCGGGCACGAGACGCCGAACGGCGAGCCGGGCATCATTTTCTGGGGGCAGAGCTTTGTTTGCGACCCGGCCGGGAAGGTCATCGCGCGCGGAAGCGCGGACCGCGAGGAAGTGCTCGTCGTCGAGATCGACCTGGCGCGGGTCGAGACCCAGCGCACCCACTGGCCCTTCTTCCGGGACCGCAGGATTGACGCTTACGACGGGCTCCGGAAGCGATTCCTTGATTGACCTTATGACGGAAGCCGCCGTCGATACCGAGAAGCAGACCCCCGCGGGAATGGGCTTCCGCATGCCCGCCGAATGGGAGCCGCACGAGGCGACATGGATCTCCTGGCCGCGCGCGGAGGGGATCAGCTTCCCCGATTCCTACGCGGCGGTGACGCCCGTGCTGGCGAAGATGGTGAAGGCCCTCACCGGGTCCGAGAAAGTCTGCATCAACGTCAACGACCCCGAGCAGGAGGAAGAGGTGCGCGCGCACCTCAGGAAGGCGGCCGTGAACATGGCGCGCGTTTCCTTTTTTCACATCCGCACGAATGAGCCGTGGTGCCGCGACCACGGCCCCATCTTCCTCGTGCGCGCCCTCGAGCCGAGGCTGGCGGTGGTGGATTGGGATTACAATGCGTGGGGCTGGAAGTACCCTCCGTTTGATTTCGACGACGAGGTGCCGGCGCACGTGGCCAGGGAATTGAACCTGCCGTGTTTCCACCCGGGCATGGTGCTCGAGGGAGGGTCCATCGACGTGAACGGCGCGGGCAGCCTGCTCACCACCAAGTCGTGCCTGCTAAACCCGAACCGCAACCCCGACCTGACGAAGATCGACATCGAGAAGCGGCTCATGGATTACCTCGGCGTCAGCCACATCCTCTGGCTGGGCGACGGCATCGAGGGCGACGATACGGACGGGCACATCGACGACATCACGCGCTTCGTGAGCCGCAACCGCGTGGTGACGGCGGTCGAGGAGGATCCTGAGGATCCAAACCACCTGCCGCTGCAAGAGAACCTCGCGAAGCTGCGCTGTATGCACAGTGAGGATGGGACGCCGCTGGAGGTCCTGATGCTGCCGATGCCGGACCGGGTCGTGCGCGAGGGCCGCAGGCTGCCCGCGAGCTACGCGAATTTTTACATCGGCAACGAGGTCGTCCTGGCGCCTTCGTTTTCCGATAATTGCGATGCGTGGGCCATGTCCGTATTGCAGACCGCGCTGCCGGACCGCAAAGTCGTGCCCATCGACTGCCGGGAGTTGATCTGGGGGCTCGGCGCGTTCCATTGCCTCACGCAGCAGCAGCCATGGGTCTAGGCCGCGTGTTGCTCGCGCTGGCGCTGGCCGGCGTCGCGCGCGGCGCCGATCCCAGCCCGACACCGCCGGTTCCGACCGCTAACGGCGCCCTGGAGCCGCTCGTCCTCGCCGGCGGGCTTTGGGACGCCGCGGGGCAGGCCGGCATCCCCTACGCGCAACTCGGGTTCCACTGGAACTCCAGCGCGCGGGACATCCTCCAAACCACGTTGCGCGGGCTGACCCTTTTCGGGCTGCCCGTCACCCAGGTGCTCGTTCGTTTCGCGCCCGGCAAGCCAAAGGAGATCGAAGTTCTCTTTTACGACCGGGGCGATAACGGCGAGTTGTCGAAGGAGGACTTCGGAGCGCTCCGGAAGCGGTGCGAGGCCGCCGTCTCGGGGGCGACGAAGACGGCCCCGGCCGCGCTCGGCAGGGACGCGGCGAGCGCCGTGAAGATGCAGGAGGAGGAGTGGTCCACGCCGCGGGCCCGGTTCCTCCTTGAGTCCAGCGCCACGCGCGAAATGGTCACACGGGGCATCCCGTTTCGCGCCGAGTTCATCCGGCTCGAGATGACGCCTCCGCAAAAGCCGCAGACCCTCCTGGAGGAAGCGCTCGCCGCTTCCTCGCCGTCCGCCACCGCCGCGTTTTCCGGCCCGGCGCACGTAAAGAAGCGGGAGAACGGGGATGTCCTCATCGACGACATCCCGATGGTGGACCAGGGCCCGAAAGGGTATTGCGTCGTCGCCAGCACCGAGCGCGTCCTGCGTTACTACGGCCAGAAGGTGGATCAAAACGAGCTGGCCGAGGTCGCGAACACCTCGGCCGCGAGAGGCACGAACCTTCGCGAGATGTTCGAAGCGTTGAAGAAACTGACCGCGCGCCTCCACATCCGGACGAAGGTCGAGCAGATGCCCGATTCGCACGCGTTCCTCACGCTCTTCACCGAATACAACCGGGCCGCCAAACGCAAAAAGGCCGACGCGGTGGATGCGTATACGGACGGCGCCGATCTCGAAACGGTTTACCATCAGATGAACTTTGATATTCTGCGCGAAGTGCGCACACGAGACAGGATGGACATGGTGCGGTTCCAAAAACTCGTCGAGAACCACATCGACGCGGGCATCCCCGTGCTCTGGAGCCTGGTCGTCGGCCTCGCGCCGGAGGAGCCGCCCGTCTCGAACTTCGGCGGCCACATGCGCCTCATCATCGGCTACAACGAGAAGACCGATGAAATCCTCTATTCGGACTCCTGGGGGCCGGGGAACGAGTTAAAACGCATGCCCGCCGGCAACGCGTGGGCCGTCACCACCGGCCTCAGCGTCGTAGAGCCGCTCTAACCCAGAACCCATGGAAAACATCACACGCCGTCCCCGCAGGCTCCGCTCCTCGGCGGCGCTCCGCGGCCTCGTCCGCGAGACCTCGCTGCAGGCGAAGGATTTCATCCTGCCGCTCTTTGTCAGCGAGAAAGTGGGCGCCCGCACGCCGGTTCCGAGTATGCCCGGCGTCTTCCAGTTCCCGAGCGCCGGGCTGGTCGAGCACGCGGTGGAGGCCGCGCGGGCGGGCATCCGAAGCGTCCTGCTCTTCGGCATACCCTCTGTGAAGGACGCGGCCGCCACGCAGGCCTACGCGGAAGACGGCATCGTCCAGCGCACGGTGCGCGCACTGAAAAAGGAGGCGCCGGAGCTGGTTGTCATAACAGATGTCTGCCTCTGCGAATACATGAGCCACGGGCATTGCGGCATCGTCGGAGAAGGTCGCCAGGCCGGCTTGATCCTCAACGACGAGTCGCTGGGACTTCTTGCGAAAACCGCGGTCTCGCACGCCGCGGCGGGCGCCGACATCGTCGCGCCGAGCGACATGATGGACGGCCGGGTCGCGGCGATCCGCGAGGCGCTGGACGGCGCGGGATACCAGAACGCCGTCATCATGAGCTACGCGGCGAAATTTAGCTCCGCCTTTTACGGCCCGTTCCGGGAAGCCGCGGAGAGCGCCCCGCAATTCGGCGACCGCCGCACGTACCAGATGGACGCCGCGAACGCGCGCGAGGCTTTGCGGGAAGTGGAGCAGGACATCGCGGAGGCCGCGGATATGATCCTGGTCAAGCCGGGGCTCGCTTACCTCGACATCCTATGGCGGGTGAAGGAGCGCTTCCAGATGCCGACGGCCGTTTACAACGTGAGCGGCGAGTATGCGATGGTCAAGTCCGCCGCGGCGAACGGCTGGCTGAACGAGCGCGAGACCGTCCTGGAAACGATGACGGCCTTCAAACGGGCGGGCGCAGACCTCATCGTGACCTACTGGGCGCTGGACATTCTTGAGTGGTTGCGGGCCGGGTAGAGCCTCCCTTTCGCTCGGACGGAACTCCAAGGGCTCCCGGGCTCCGGTTGACACTTGTTCCCTCTTCTCCTAGCATCGGAGAATGCCGGACTCTACCCCAAAAAAGACGCCTCTCTACGAGGAGCATGTGCGGCACGGGGCGCGAATCGTCGATTTCGCGGGGTGGATGATGCCGGTGCAGTATTCGGGCATCGTGGACGAGCACCACACGGTGCGCAAGGCGGTCGGGGTGTTCGACATCTCGCACATGGGGCAGCTCCACGTCTCGGGCGCGAACGCGAAGGAATGGCTGAACTACCTGCTGACGAATAACGTGGACCGCCTGAGCGTGGGCGAGAGCCAATATACTTTCCTGCTCAATGAAGACGGCGGGGTCATCGACGACCTCATCGTTTACCACTATGGCGAGAACCAGTACCTCCTGGTCGTGAACGCTTCCATGACGCCGCACGACCTCGAATGGATGGAGGCCCATATCCGCCCCGGGGTCACCCTCGAAAACCGGAGCGCGCATTCGGCGGGCCTGGCGGTGCAGGGGCCGCGGTCCATCCAGCTCTTCGATTCCTTCTTCGGGCCGGGCGCTTCCCGGCCGAGCCGCAACGAAGTCCGGGTCGTAAAGCGGGACGGAAAGAGCCTCATCGTTTCCAGCACCGGATACACCGGCGAGGATGGCTTCGAGATATTCTTCGGCGCGGAATTCGCCACGGAACTCTGGAAGGAATTCCTGGAACTCGGCGCGGAGCTGGGCATAAAGCCGTGCGGACTCGGCGCGCGGGACACGCTGCGCCTGGAGATGTGTTACCCGCTGAACGGCTCGGATCTCTCCCCGGCGCGCACCCCGTTCGAGGCGGGACTCTCCATTTTCGTGGACCTGGGCAAAAACGAATTCATCGGCCGCGCGCCGCTCCAGAAACAGCGGGCGGAGGGCGTGAAGGAGCGGCTGGCGCCGTTCAAGATGAAGGGTAAGAGCCCGCCCCCAAGGCCGCACTACGCGGTTTACAAGGACGGCGAGAAGATCGGCGAGATCGCCAGCGGGGCGCTGTCGCCGACGTTGAATATCGGAATCGGCATGGTATATCTCCCTGCCAGATACGCGCGCATCAACGAGGAAATCGAGATCGACATCCGCGGGAAGCGTTACCCGGCCACCATCGAGAAGAAACCATTACACAAATGAACGTCCCCGAAGATTTGAAATACGCCGAAAGCCACGAGTGGCTCCGCATGGAGGGGGAGCGCGACGGACGGGTGGGCATAACCGATCACGCGCAGGAGGAACTCACGGACATCGTTTACGTGGAACTGCCGAAAGTGGGCGCCGTGGTCACAGCGCACCAACCGGTCGCGGTGGTGGAATCCGTAAAGGCCGCCAGCGATATTTACTCACCGATCGGCGGCACCATCACCGAGGTGAACGAGGGCTTGGAGTCCAACCCGGCCCTCGTCAATACCGACCCCTATGGGGAAGGGTGGCTCTACCGCATCCTCGTGGACAACGGCGAGGGGCTTGAAGACCTCAAGGACCCCGAGGCTTACCGCACCCAGATCGAGAGCGCCGGCGCGGGCTCGGAGTAAACCGGGGTTTCGGCCTTCACCTCGCCCCGGAGGATCGGCTCGATGATCGCGAGTTGGGCATTCAGGAACCGATCCAACGCACCGGTGATCCTGTTGATGAAGGCGGCGAGGGGATCCTGCACCGTGTAGTCGAGCGTCAGCGTGATCTCGGTGAGGCCTTCCTTCACCAACGCAAAGCCGATCATGCCCACCACGGAAATGTTCCCGTCGCAGGTATGAAAGAGGATTTCATCCGGGTTGTCCGAAGGGAGCTCCTGGATGAGTGCGAAAATGCCCACTCCGAGGGCGGCCTCGAACTCCACTTCTGCTGCCCCGTTCCGGAACTCGACGTGTTGCAACCCATCCCAGTTGCGGCGATGAAACGGCAGGGCGAGCACGCGGGACTTTGTCTCCTCGAGGGTCTTCTGAACGTGAAGTGTTTTTTGAATAAACATGGTGTGATTTTGTTTGCTGGATGGTTGGTTCGCAGTTCGGTTTCCCCTTTTAGCAACGGGCGTACCAACAGCGATTTACAGAGACAGGGCCGTGGGTTCGGCAGTCTCAAGTGTCGGTTCCAGGACACTTGTGTATCGAATCGATACGATCCAAACCTCAGGCGATTGCCAGAGAAAGAACTTCCTGGCAGGGGCCGATCTCGAAAAGAATCGGCACTTCCAGAAGTTCTTCGAGAATCGCCCGGTTCGTGGATGTGCCTCCGTCCCCAACCGGGTCCATGCTGTTCAGGATGACCCCGCCGCATTTCAACCCGTCGGAGAGGATTCTTTCAACGGTGAGCAGCGTATGGTTCAACGCGCCGAGCCGGTTCCGCGCGACCACGAGCACCGGCAGGTCGAAGTCCCGGGCAAGGCGTGCCATGGACGAGTCCCGGGTGATAGGCGTCCGCCACCCGCCCACACCTTCGACAAGCAGGGAGCCGTGGGACGCCCGGAGCCGCGCGAACGCCTGCCGGATGCGCCCGAAGTCAATGGTGGGCTCGCCGGCGCGCACGCAGGCGTAGGGAGCGGCCGGGGTGCGCAGCCATACGGGGTTGGTGTCGTCCAATGGCATGGCGCCGCCCGAGGCTTCCCGGAGGAGGGTGGCATCCGTCCGTTCGCCGCAACAGATGGGCTTCATGGCAGCGGTATCGAGCCCCGCTTTTCGAAGGGCGCGCACCAGGAGGCAGGTGACATAGGTCTTGCCCACCCCGGTATCCGTGCCGGTGATGAAGTAGTTCACGCCCCACCGTCATAAGCGAAATTTGAGTGGAGGGAACGCCCGAAATGATGTCTCTTTCCGCCCGATGACTGCCAGTGGGAAACGCGTGACGATCTATACGGACGGCGCCTGCCTCGGGAATCCCGGGCCGGGCGGCTGGGCGGCGGTGCTGTTGTTCGACGGCAGGCGCCGCGAACTCTCGGGCGGCTACCGGCGCACGACGAATAACCGGATGGAGATCATGGCGGCCATCGCCGGCCTGGAAGCGTTAAAACAGCGCTGCGCGGTCACCATCCTCACGGACTCGCTGTACCTGCAGAAGAGCATCAGCCTCGGCTGGGCGCAACGCTGGCGCGCGAAGGAGTGGAAGAAGGGCGACGCAAAACGGCCGAGCTGGGACCTCTGGGGCAGGCTCCTGGACCTGTGTGCGCGACACGATGTGGAATTCGCCTGGGTGCGCGGCCACGCGGGAGACGTGGAAAACGAGCGGTGCGACGTGCTCTCGGTCGAAGCCGCCCACGGCAAGGGCCTGCCCGCAGACAGCGGCTACGAGCAAGCGCCGAACGATGAGTTGCTGTGAGAGCGTCCGTTTTAGATTAGCCGAGACGCCCCTCACCCCTCCTCTTCCCCCTTGGCGTCCTTAGCGTTCCTGGCGCGAAAAACCGAACCGGTGGCGCCGGCCCTTGCCGCTTATCGCGGGGCGGCGGCCGAACAGGTCGGCAGCCCGATATCGAGCGCCGCGCCGTTCTCCAGCAGCGATTTCAGGCTGCTCAACACCACGGGCCAGCCGTTGCTGATACGCGGGAACACCTTGCTCTCCGCCGGAAAGTCGTCGTGGATGACGGTGAGCTTCACGGCTTTGCCCTGCATGCCGGACTTACCGTCCAATGGCTCTATCTCGAACGTGACGCGCGACGGCTTTTCGTTGCGGAAATCCTCCTGAAGGAGGGGATGCCAGGTGTAGGAAAGCAACCGCGGGGGCTCGCACACGAGCAGGATCTGGTCGTCGGTGATCTCGCCGCCGCGGCGAAATTGGACGGACGAGCCGACTTCCCAATCCGACTCGATGCTGGTGTCGAACCAGTACTTTCGCGTGAACTCGGTCTGGGTGAGGGCAGCCCACAGCTTTTCAGGCGTGGTGTCGATGTAAGTGACGTAAACGAACTTTGGCTTTTCCATAATTTATCCTTTTGGTTGTTTGGTTTTTTCGAGACCTCGTTTCAGATCGCTCAACGCCCCGAGGCGCCGGGATTCGAATTTGCCGATCCAGCGTTCGTAGATCTCGTGCAACGGCACTGGATTCAGATAGTGCAGCTTCTCGCGGCCGTGCCAGACGACGGCGACGAGGTTTGCCTCTTCGAGCAACCGGAGGTGCTTGGTGACGGCCTGCCGGGTAATATTGAGATGTCCGCACAACTCGCCGAGCGACCGCCCGTTGTTCTTGTGCAAGAGATCGAGCAACTTTCGGCGACTCCGGTCGGCCAGGGCTTTGAAGACTGCATCCATCACGCCTCACAATAGGCAACCATAAGGTTGCATGTCAAGGATCATTCGTTGATTTTTACGGCGGCGGCGCCGGTGGACGTCACTGCCTCTCGATCTCGATCCGCTGCTGCGTGACAGCGGAGCAGCCTACCCAAACGACGAGGCTGTATGCGCCGTCCGTGTCAATGATGACGCCCTGCCGGAAGTTTGGCCCTGCGGCTTGAGGAAGCCCGTTAATCCGCAGGCCGGCCTTGGATGAGCGGCCGCCCCAATCTTTGACGACAAGACATAGATTCCTGACGGGATGACTTTCCGTGGCGTCAATCTCGAACGATAGCTTCGATCCCGCGCTGGTAAACGCGTAAGCGCGTTGCCCTTGGTCATAGCCGAGGCTCGTCCCCCCGGAGACGGAACTCACGGTCGGCGCTTCCAGCCACGAGTGCGCCAGGGACGTGAGCGAGGAGGCGCTTTGGTTCGTCAAGCCCTCCAGCAAAAGCTTCTCATCGTAAGGCGCGGCGCCTCGCACACGCTGGCTGAACGGCCAGAACAGGTGCCCGATGGAACTATGCGAAGCCCGATCGGGGAAAGAGGCGTTGCGCCCGGAGGAATCGATCTGAGCGGTCGGCCAATGGTTCCAGCAGGGAGTCGTCGAGTACCAGATGCGCTCCCCCCGGTAAATGTCGCCTTGGGTAAATGCCTGGATCGTGAACGGATCGTATTCGCCGGTGAAATAAAGCTTCTCGATGATCTTCCCCTTGTAATCCGGCTTGGGGGGTGCGCCGACCCAGTCGTAATCCACCGCGTTCCCCGCCGGGTCAACCAGGGTCATGACCGGCTTTGTCCCGATGACGGTCTCCGGACGTTGGCCTTCCCCTAATACGAAGATTTGCTCATCCCATTCGTGCCACACATTCGGCTCGGAGGTGTAGCAACGCATCCTCTTGGCCGCGACGCCGTCCGGATAGATATAGTAATACCAGTCGGCGATATCCCCCCAGCCGCTGGCATCATCATAGTTCGCCCAATGGTGTTCAGGGTTGGCAAGTTGATACCGCCAATGCACCACGACCCGAGCCGGTGTGTTTTCGATGATACGGACGTGAGAATCCAGGCACCCCTTGTCGGACATCGGCTCGCAATCGCCCGGCGCTTTTTTTGTGAACCCCGTCTCGCTGAACTCGTTGCAATACCATTGGTTCGACTCATTGACCATCATCGGGATGTAACTCACACCGCGCCAGAAGACATAGTGGATCGGCAGCGTGTCGAACCCGACCACCACATCCGCGTAGGGGCCGACGCGCCATAAGTTGTCCCACGTTTCATAGTAGGGGAGGCGGGTGTGCACGGCGCCAAAGGGCCCGGGTCCTCCCGGGGCCGGGAAGACCCGCCTCTCCATATCCGGCGCGTCGACCGCTTTCGGCCCCGGATAAAAATTCCGGTATGATTGCTCGACCTGGGAGTCCGCCAGAGCCGCGTCGTAGATCCTCACTTCGTCCAGGAGACCATCGAGCCCGTATTCGGTCGGGTGATTGTTGTTCGTCCCTTCCGTCGGCTTCCGCAGGATGCCCGCCTTGCCCACGCGGATGTCCGCATTCACGGTTTGGACGCCCCCGTGTCCCACGGCCTTGGAAGCGATCTCCTTTCCATCCACGTACAGGCGCATCGTCCCGAGGGCTTTGTCGTAAACACCCGCGATATGGCGCCACCGGAATAATCCGAGATGGTTCGAGTCGGTGTAAGGCGGCTTGCCGGGCACGGTGAGCTGTTCCCAAACCTTGTCCACCTTCACCATGAACCCCGGGTAGCCGTGGCTGTCCACGCCCAGGAAATAGCCGTCGTTGTCTCCCTGCTGCACGATCGGCGCCCAATTCCATGGGTAGGCGCCGAGCGCAAACCAGCCTTCGAGGGTCAAGCTGCCTCCGCCGAGCCCCGGCGCCTTCCCGGCCGGCAGCGACACCACGGTATGATACCCGTCGAACTCCAGCGCCGTCCCGGAGACTCCCTTTTTCCACAATGTCTTGTCGCCAGGGATGGGGACCTCCGTGTTGCCGACCTCCTCCCTGGCCGTATCGCCCGACGAGGAATCGAACTTGAACCACACGCGCGGCTGCACCACCGCCGGCCCCTTGAGAGGCGCGCTCTTCGCGGGCATGGATGCGGCGGAGTGCGACGGCGCATTGCGGCTTGTCTCCGTGACGCCGCGCTCGGTCAATTTCAGCGCCTCGACCGTCTCGTTCCCAGGGTCTTCCCAATCCTTGATCTTCCGCGTCCCTTGTTTGATGGTCCGCGAGACACGGCCGTCCGGGGTGATCGTGAACAGCTCATCCACGAACGCGTCCGGATCGACATTCCCGCGCGGGTTGCCTGGCGTGAATGCCGGCAGGTAGCGCCAATGCACCGACACCCGCGTTGCACTATTCTCGATGATCTCCACGTGCGAATAGAGATTCACCCTGTCCGGCATCGCCGGGTCGCCATCGCCGCTCCGGGGGACGATCTGCGGCAGGTCCCAGCGACCGGCGCTCGTTTTCCAGTATGGGAGGTAGCTGGAGCCGCGCCAGAAAACCAATTGCCCGCTGGGATTTGATAACCGGACGACGACATCGGCAAATTCGCCCGTGCGCGAACTCGCTTCCCAAGCTGCACCCGCGGTCAATTTGGTGTAGTACGCGCCGAAATCCGTCTGGCCGGAACCGCGCGCGACATGAAGGCAAAAGAATAACAGCGAGAGGAGGCTGCCCGGCAAGAAAGCCGGGACATCAGGTCTTCTCATCCCTAGAATGTATAGGCGCGCTCCCGCCCTTCCAACTAAAACCCAATCCGTGAAGCCCATCTTGCTTTGCAGTCTCATCAGCGCTTCGGCGCTGGTCGTCTTTCCCGCGCTCGCCCAGCAGGCAGCGGCGCCCGCTTCTGTTCCGGTGAAAACGCCTGCGGTCGCGACTGCCGGTGGGACGCCGCGCATCCGCTACGTCTCGCAGTTGGTGACCATCGGTTTCGACGGCGGCGACAAACGAACGATCTATCAGACGAACGACCGCATCGAAGCGCCGAACTGGTCGGCCGACGGAAAGTGGCTCGTCTTCAATTCCAAGGGCGCCCTCCTGCGCATCCCTGCGGATGGCAGCGCCAAGCCGGAAATCATCCCGACGGGCACGGTGGCGAATATCAACAACGACCACGTCCTGTCGCCCGACGGCAAAACCATCTACCTCAGCGCCGGAGGGCGCCTGTACGCGGCGCCTTTCGAGGGCGGCCAGCCGCGCCGGATTTCGAACGAGCAGCCGCCGGCGCGTAGGCTCACCTGCTATCTCCACGGGGTCTCGCCGGACGGGAAAACGGTCGTGTATGTCGGCGTGGATGCTCACGGCGGGGCGAACCTTTATGCCATCCCCGCCGCGGGCGGGCCGGATGTGCGGCTGACCGACAGGCCCGCGCTCGACGACGGCCCCGAGTATTCATCGGATGGAAATTGGATTTACTTCAACTCCGAGCCGGATCCCAAAGTGCCGGGCCACGCCCAATGCTACCGGATGAAGCCCGACGGCAGCGGCATCCAACAACTCACGCACGACGAGCGAGTGAACTGGTTCCCGCACATCTCGCCGGATAGGAGTTGGGTCGTCTATCTCAGCTTTCCGCCTGGCACGCTGAAACACCCGTCTAACAAAGCGATCATCCTCCGCCGGATGAAGCCCGACGGCGGCGAAGCGTCGGACATCATTGCATTCAACGGGGGCCAGGGGACGATCAACGTCAACAGTTGGTCGCCGGACAGCAGACACTTCGCGTTTGTAGTGTATGCCCCGGCGACTCAGTGAACGCCAGGATCGGCGCTAAAGTCGCCGGATGCAGGTTTTCAGCTCTTGGAAGAGGGTGTCGCGGTGGCTGGTGACGCAGCCGCCGTGGTTGCCTGGGATGAGATGGATAATGAGGGCTGGACATGCCCAACCCCGTTCGACAGCCCACCCCCGGAGGGGGTGAGCCTTGGTCGGCGCCAAGCTGTGAGACCCCACCATTCCAGCGTAGCTCAGTGGTACAGCGATCGGCTGTTAACCGATTGGTCGTAGGTTCGAATCCTACCGCTGGAGCCAATTTGCAAGTCGCTCATTGTGAGTGACTTCCTTCAAACGGTAGGCCGGTTTTCGGGCCAATGTCAGCAAAACTGTCAGCAGATTGTGAGGGATGCCAAAACTCCCTCACTGCCCCCTGACTACTCGCTGGCTACCCGTTAACGGAAGACTTCGGTTTCACGTAATCTTCTCAACATGGGAGAAGAAGTGAAATCACGATACAGGATGTTCCAACGCCAGGGCGGGGTCTTTTACTGGCAGAACAATGAAACCAGACAGCAGGGCAGCCTTGGCACCAAGGAGAAGCACGCCGCGCTGAAACTGCTCCACGCGAAGAACGAGGCTTTTGAGCAGCCGATTCTTAACCTCGCGCTGGCCAGGGCCTACGCCTCCGCGCATGACCCGAAGATGGCAACCCGCACATGGCGCGATGTCATGGTGGAAATGACAAGCCACGGCAAGGCATCGACGCAGGAGCGATGCGGACGCGCGATGAACAGCAAGAGCCTTGATCTGATTCGGGACAAGACGCTGATCGCCACCACGAGCGATGACATGCTTTGCGTCATGCACGCCGGGCGAAACACGACCAACCATTATTTGCGGCGCCTGCATAATCTCGCCATCAATCTTGGCTGGCTCGCATGGCCCATTCTCGCCAAGCAGGCATGGCCCAAGATCATGACGGCCCGCCGCCGTGCGGTGACGCGCGATGAACATGCCCGAATCATTGCGGCTGAGAAGAACGCCGAGCGCCGGAACTTCTACGAATTCCTGTGGGAAACCGGATGCTCGCAGACCGATGCCGCCCATATCCGAACCCAGGACATCGACTGGAACAAGCGCGTCTTGTCTTACCACCGCAAGAAATTGGGAGAAAGCAGCGTGCCCGCGCAACTCACCATCGGCAACCGGCTTCTGGAGATCATCCACCGGCTTCCCTCATCCGGCCTGCTTTTCCCGACCATCTGCAAGACCACGTCCAACGACCGTTCCGCCGAGTTTCGCCGCCGCTGCCGTTTGCTCGCCATTGACGGTATCAGCCTGCACAGCTACCGCCATGCGTGGGCAGAGCGTGCCAAGAGCGCAGGCTACCCGCAGCGCTTCGCCCAAGCCGCCCTTGGGCATTCCAGCCGCGCCGTGCATGAGGCATACGCGCGGGATGCCATCGTGGTTTGCCCGCCGCTGGAGGCTTACGAGAACCGGGAGCCGCAAAACCTGATTGCGATTCCGATGACGTTTGCCATCGCCGAACAAATGGCCCGCGCATCCTAATGCCGCGGCCCGGTTGCATCGGTGTCCAGGGGGACAAGCGCCCAAAAAATTTTCCGGGCAGCGGGCTGGTTACGCAGCCCGTTGCCCGGACGCCTCCAGCGAAACACCGCGAAGCCGCGATGCGCCTTTGCGTTGGTTCTTGCAGAGCCAGAACTTCGCCAGAGCCTTTGTCGCCTGGCCAAGCCAGTCGCGATCCTGAGCAAGAGTCGCAATCTCCGCCGCCGCGAAATATTTCGGGGCATTGGGCGCTGGCTTTCCGAGGGGCGAAAGGCACTTGGCCGAGACCAGCGTGCTAATGTCGTGCTCCTGGAACCCGAGCAGCACCGCCGCTTCGGCGGTATTGAGTCTGCCGGGCAGGCGCCTGCAATTCAGTAGGTCTCTCATTCGAGTTTGAAATCTTTGAATGCGGGGTGACGATGGCTCAATAAATTGAGGTTCCACCACGCGCCCTCTTTGCAGACGTATTTGGCGCAGTAATCCGCAACGTCATCCCGACTATTCACCGGCTCGATCCGGTTCCGGCCGTATCGCTCAAACCACGTTTTCCAGATTGTCTGTCGTGACTTGCCTTTGCAGTCGCACCACAGCGCGTGAGCATGGTAGCCGTCACGGCTCGGATTCTGTTCCAGAGCGTAGAAATACGAGACGCCCCGCATCTCCGTTCGCATGAACTTTTCGTAGCACCGCTGAGCCGACCAAATGGAAGCTTCCCAGCAGAACGTGAGGTGCGAAATCACCTGCCACGGTGCCAACGAGTGAACCCAATCGCCCACCACGATATTGAGTTGAGCGGCTTTGAGCCGCAATTCCGGCTCGATGTTTCGTGCATTATTCATTTTGCCTTATGGGTTGCCGACATCAGTACACACCTCTCGGACAAGGATGGTGTGTGTGTGGCGCGGGCTTGCGCCCGCACCACACACGCCCTTCCACGGGGTCGCCATGTGTGACCACGCTACGGCTACTCCAAGGGCAGGATTGATCCCGCACGAATGATGACGCCGTTTTTCGCGTCAAAATTGTTCGGTTCCATCAGATCGAACTCGACCACGAGCTTTTGCCCCTCTTTGAACAGGCAGGGACATTGCGCGACGGCCTCTTCGACGGTCTGGATACTGCGAGGGCACCACGTTTGAACCGTGGGCGCCTTCCCGTCGGCGCATTGAACTTCGTAAAGGTTCACGATGCCGACGACCTTCTTTGCTTTGTTCTGAACTTCCTTGTGACGATGCGCCACAAACCTGGCAATGACCACACGGCGGCCTGCCAGGAATTCTTCGACTGCGATGCTTTGTTTCATGTTTTTCTATGCGGCTTCATTGCGCGACAGGTGACGCCACGACCTTCGCCGTTGATCTTCACAACGATCAGTCCCCTTGATCGCTCCGAGCGGCTGGACGGGCGCGCAGGGTGGCCGGTGAGTTGCACATCGGGTTGGCCCGGATCCGATGAGAAAGCTTGACTAACAGGTACCATTATCTTCATGTGATCGAGTGCCTTCATTTCCCTCGTCTACATGCTGAAAGACCGCCTCTACGGGCTGCTTGAAATACCGGGCCATACGAAACATCACCTCCGCGCTCGGCAGGGCTTTGCCTTTCTCCAGCTTCGTCACAAATGAACGTCCAACAGAGAGTCGCCGGGCCAGATGCGCCTGTGAGACGCCTTTTCCCTGATTCATGGTTGAGCGCCAATGGGCGATCTTGTTTGTAATCATACGAACGCTGCCAAGCTACGATACCTTACAGGCAACACAACGCCAAAATTATCAGAGCCGTTCTTTTCTGTTGACTGTCAGGACGCACCCTGTATGTTCGGGGGAAATGGCAACCCAAGAGCCAACCGCCGCGCCTGATCCGTTCGTCCGCCTGCTTCGCAAGTCAATCGCGGCGCAGAGCCTTTCCCTTCGGGAAATTGGCCGGCACATTGGCGTTTCCACCGCCTACATGTCCCGGTTAATCAATAAACAGCGCGGCCTGCCCGCTGATGAAACCATCGTCAAATTGGAGGACGTTCTGGACATCCAGCCCCGCGGCCTGCTTTTTGATGCGGCAGGCCGGCACGATTCCGTCGCTTCCAAGGTGTTTAAAAGAGATGGCGCCAGAATTTTGATGCGAACGCTGGCGCGGCTGACGGATGATGAAATGGCCCGCGTGCTGGAAGTGGCAGAGCGCTATGCCAGCAGCCATGAAAAGGAGGGTGAATGACGCCAAGAACCGAACAGGTGTTAAATCAGTATGCCGCTTATTTCGATCTGAAGGTCGAATACGTTGACCTGCCGGACAATGTATCCGCTTTTCTCCAGCCCGGCCCCGATCCGCGCTATATCTTTGTCAGCTCACGAAAGACCCGCAGTGACAACGCTTTTTCCATCGCCCATGAACTCGGGCATTATGTCATGCACCACGAGCGGCCACCAAGGGATATACGACCGCGTTACTTGAAAATTCAGTGGACATCCAAACTGATGTCCAAATTGTCTCGGCTCTTAAGCCGCTGGGTGCGACGGAAGTTTGACGCTGAATGGGAGGCGGACCTTTGGGCTTTTCTCTTCCTGTTCTACATCGGAGCCACTGACGATGTGTTCGCCTTCATCGAAAGTTACCCGAAAAAAGACTTTCTGTTTTGGTGTACGGTTTGCGGGATTATTTACTGTGGGATCAAGCGTCGAATTCAAGTTTTCTCTCACAGACTTTTTTACCCAGTCTGGACGGAATGAGTCTTCGTGGACCCAACCTGCCCTTGATGAAACGGCAGCCATCTCCACCGGCCTGTACCCTACACCAACAGGCAAGTTCAATTTCGCCGGGCCGACCAGCGCGCCGTCGTCCCGGACAATCTCGCGCGGAGGGAACGGAAAAACCGCGCATAAAGGGGTTCACGCCTACTCCGTTTGCCTTTCTGTTGTGTGAATACCGCCCGCGGACATAGGATTAGGCGTGGCAAAAACCGGCGACCCCAATCTTTCCTCCTTCATCTGGTCCGTCGCCGATCTGCTTGCGCGGCGACTACAAGCAGTCCGAATACGGCAAGGTCATCCTGCCCTTCACCGTCCTGCGCCGGCTCGACTGCGTGCTGGAACCCACCAAAGCCGCCGTGCTGGCCGAAAAGGCCAACCGCGAGAAAGCCGGGCTGAACCCCGAGCCGTTCCTGCTTGCGAAAGTCCGGCCAGCTTTTCTACAACACCTCGCCGCTCGACCTGAAGAAGCTCATGGGCGACCAGGACCACATCGGCGAGAACCTCCGCGCCTACATGCAGGCGTTCTCGCCCGCCGTGCGCGACATCTTCGAGCAGCTTCGATTTCCACACCCAGATCGACCGGCTCGCCAAGGCCGGGCTGCTCTACCTCGTCACGGAGAAGTTCGCCAACATCGACCTCCACCCCGACGCCGTCAGCAATGCCCAGATGGGCGCCGTGTTCGAGGAACTCATCCGCAAGTTCGCCGAGCTTTCCAACGAGACCGCCGGGGAGCACTTCACCCCGCGCGAGGTCATCCGGCTCATGGTCAACCTCCTCTTCATCGAGGACGACGACGCCCTCATCGAAGCCCGGCGTCGTGCGCTCGCTCTACGACCCCACCGCTGGCACCGGCGGCATGTTGAGCGTGGCGGGCGAGCACCTCGCCAGCCTGAACCCCGACGCGCGGCTGGTCATGTATGGGCAGGAGCTGAACCCCGAGTCCTACGCCATCTGCAAGGCCGACATGCTCATCAAGGGGCAGGACATCGCCAACATCATCTTCGGCAACACCCTTTCCGACGACGGCCTGCCACGGCAAGCACTTCGACTACATGCTCTCCAATCCGCCCTTCGGCGTGGAGTGGAAGAAGATCGAGAAGGAGATCCGCAAGGAGGCCGAGCAGCAGGGCTTCAACGGCCGCTTCGGTCCCGGCCTGCCGCGCGTCAGCGACGGCTCGCTGCTCTTCCTGCTGCACCTCATTTCCAAGATGCGCCCCGCCGTGGACGGCGGCAGCCGCTTCGGCATCGTGCTCAACGGCTCGCCGCTCTTCACCGGCGGCGCGGGCTCGGGCGAGAGCGAGATCCGCCGCTACGTGCTGGAGAACGACCTGGTCGAGGCCATCATCGGCCTGCCGACCGACATGTTCTACAACACCGGCATCAGCACCTACGTCTGGATCGTCAGCAACCGCAAGCCCGCCGCGCGCAAGGGCAAGGTGCAACTCATCGACGCCAGCAGCTTCTGGCAGAAGATGCGCAAGAGCCTCGGCAGCAAGCGCAAGGAACTCAGCCCCGAGCACATCGAGGAGATCACCCGCCTCTTCGGCCGCTTCGAGGAAGTCGACCCGCGACGGCGTGCCCATCAGCCGCATCTTCAAGAACGAGGACTTCGGCTACCGCACCATCACCGTCGAGCGCCCCGAGCGCGATGCGAAAGGCAAGATCGTGCTCGGCACCAAGGGCAAAGGCAAAGGCAAGCCCGTGCCCGATGCCGCCCTGCGCGACACCGAGAACGTGCCGCTCAGCGAAGACGTCGAACACCTACTTCAAGCGCGAGGTTCTGCCCCATGCGCCGGACGCCTGGATCGACCACGAGAAGACGAAGGTCGGCTACGAGATCCCCTTCAACCGGCACTTCTACGTCTTCAAGCCCCCGCGCCCTCTGAGCCGAGATCGACGCCGAATTGAAAGGCGTCACCGACCGCATCCTGACGATGATCGGAGGGCTCTCGAAATGAGTTTTCCGCGATATCCGAAATACAAGGACAGCGGCGGGGAATGGCTGGGCGAGGTGCCGGAGCATTGGGAAGTTAAACGTCTCAAATACAATCTCCGCTTGCTGACGGAAAAAACCAACAGACGCGAAAACCCTGTTGCTTTGGAAAACATCGAAAGCTGGACAGGCCGCTTCATTTCCACGGAAACAGAGTTTGAAGGTGAAGGCATCGCCTTCGATGCTGGCGACATTCTGTTTGGAAAGTTGCGACCCTACCTTGCGAAAGCCTTTCGTGCCGAGTCTTCCGGCGAGGCTGTCGGTGACTTCCATGTCATGCGGCCCGTTGCCGGAGTCGATAGTCGCTTTGCTCAATACCAAATCTTGAACCGTGAGTTCATCGCCGTTGTGGACGGCTCGACATTTGGTTCAAAGATGCCGCGCGCGAGTTGGGAGTTCGTCGGCGGGATGAAGGTGACAACGCCCCCGCAATCCGAACAAAGTTCTATCGCCGCGTTTCTAGACCGGGAGACGGCGAAGATTGATGGACTGGTGGTAGAGCAGCATCGGCTGATGGAATTGCTGAAAGAAAAACGCCAAGCCGTCATCTCTCATGCCATCACCCGAGGCCTGAACCCCCATGCTCCCATGAAGCCTTCCGGCATTGAATGGATCGGCGACGTGCCAGAGCATTGGAGCGTTGCGCCGGTAGCTTCTCGCTACAGCGTCCAATTGGGAAAAATGCTCGATTCTACGAAAATTACCGGAGAACATTTGCGGCCCTATCTCCGAGTATTCGATGTTCAATGGGGAGAGATCAATACCGATGAACTACCACAGATGGATTTCGATGACGAGGCTCGGGAAAAATTTCGGCTTATGCCGGGTGATTTGCTCGTCAATGAAGGTGGAAGCTACCCAGGACGTTCGGCGATTTGGTCGGGCAAGATCGATGAATGCTACTATCAAAAAGCTCTTCATCGAATGAGACCACGTCGGCCAAAGGAGGACACCTCCCGTTTCATTTATTATGTAATGTATTGGGCAACTAACCAAGGAGTATTCGTCGCAGGGGGTAACGAATCCACAATTGAACATCTTCCCGCCGAAAAGCTTAGGCGGTATCGTTTTCCATTTCCTTCAATCACCGAGCAGCTAAGGATCGCCGACTTTCTCGACGCCGAACTTTTTACATTCGACACCCTTACCGCCGAAGCCCAGCGCGCCATTGACCTTCTGCAAGAACGCCGAACCGCGTTAATCTCCGCTGCCGCCACCGGCCAGATTGACGTTCGCCCCTCACTGGAAAAAGCCCCATAACCGTGAACCGAGACTAAACTTCCAACGTCCAAGATATTATGGAAATTCATCCCGAAAAAGAATGCCTCGACAAGACATTTTCAACCACCGTCTATTTCATCGACTTTTATCAGCGAGACTACAAATGGACGGACGAACCAGTGAAGCGACTGCTGGACGATGTCTTTTACCAGTTCGATGAAGCTTATGCGAAGTATGTTTCACTGGAACCGAACAAGGAGAATATCAATGCAAGGTATCCGTGGTATTACCTGAACACATACGTGACTAATAACGTAGACAGCAAGGTCTTCGTGGTTGACGGACAGCAACGTCTGACCACGCTGACGCTCATCATGTTGAAGCTGCTTTCCCTCGCGAAAGCACTTCGGTCTGATACAGATAAGTGGCTTGAACGAAAGATCGCGGGCTATTCCGGCAAAGAGCATGAGTTTTGGATGAACCATGTGCGGCATCTCCAAGTGCTAAAGGGGCTCATGGACGGCAATGAGATAGAGACGATTGATGTATCGACCGGCATCACCGCAGTCAACATGGTGAAAAACTATATCGTCATCAGCGGCGTGCTTGATTTGCGGCTGACGAACCTGCATATCTTTGAGACTTTTGTTAATTACTTTCTCTTCCGAATGGTGTTGATTAATCTGTCGGTGGATACAACGCATGTCCCAATGGTCTTCGAGGTCATCAACGACCGTGGCGTAAGGCTGAAACCCTACGAGATACTGAAAGGAAAACTTCTCGGACAGATCGATAAAGTCGAGCTCGACCACGGGGATTACAATGCAATTTGGGAACGTCAGGTCGCGACAGTAAACTGCTTCCGAGAGGATGAGATCGATAACTTCTTCCGCTACTGGCTGAGGGCGAAATTTGCCGACACTCGCAAGGCAGGCCAGCGCTTCGATGGAGACTACCACCGTGAAATGTTCAAAGCGGACATAAACGAAAGGCTCAAACTCGATCACAATGCGACTGAAGTGAAAGCGTTCCTAAAAGGACCATTCCTGTACTACACCGGTCTCTACGCACGACTATGGGAGGCGACATTGGAAGAGTCGGACACATTCCGTTCTGTTTATTGCAATGATCTGAATGAGCAGGATAACCAGTTCATGCTGGTCCTTTCAGCCTGTAAGGTAAACGACCCGGAGGAGACGACCAAGATTCAAGCCGTTGCAACAGGTCTCGACAGAATTTTTGCCCTTTTGCAACTTCAAGGCGCACATGACTCAAATGAGTTTACTGCTCGCCTTTTTGCGATCAGCGCCGAAATCCGTGAAAGGCACGCTGCTGAAATTCCGGCTATCTTCCAAAAGCATCTCATTGAAGAGTTGAAGGAACGCCGGGGAATTCCCGAGCTTGAAGCATTCAACTACTCACTCTTTCGCCCGATGTCGATCGACCGCCTCAATACTCGTTTTGCACGTTATTTTTTCGCACGAATCGAATCGCAATTGTCCAGGGGAATGAAGCAGCAGATGAGGCAGCCTCTCGGCAATCTGGTGACGCTTCGCGGCCACGTTAACGGCTTTCACATTGAACACATCCTCTCGCGAAACGATGCGAACTTCGCTCTATTTGGTAATGATGAAGAGCGGTTCGAGCAGGAGCGGAACCGGCTGGGCGGAGTTCTGCTTCTGAAAGGGCGGGACAATTGCTCCAGCGGGAATGAGCCGTTCACCAAAAAACTGGAGTCTTATGCCAATACGCTCCTCTGGAACGAGACGCTTCGAGCTGACACCTACAAGAGCAAACTAGACTTCACAGCCTTTGCTGCGGCGAGCGGTTTAGAATTTAGACCGCTGGACAAATTCGGACCTGATGAACTGGAGGAACGGCACAAGTTGCTTTTTGATCTTTGCAATCTGATCTGGCCCTGTCCAATCCCACCCGCATGAGCCTGCACAAAGAAATCAGTTTCGAGACTGAGATTTGCGAGCACCTCGCTGACCACGGCTGGCTATACGCCGAGGGCGACGCGGCGGGATATGACCGGGCGCGGGCGCTTTTCCCGGCGGATGTGCTGGCGTGGGTGCAGGCGACGCAGCCGAAAGCCTGGGACACTCTGACCAAGAACCACGGCGCACAGGCCGGGGAGACACTGCTCGCCCGCGCTGCGGGATCAACTCGACCAGCGCGGCACGCTGGACGTGCTGCGGCATGGCGTCGAGTTGCTCGGCCTGAAGCAGCCGCTGAAGCTGGCGGAGTTCAAACCGGCGCTGGCTATCAATGCCGACATCCTCGCCCGCTACGCCGCCAACCGGCTGCGGGTGGTGCGGCAGGTGCGGTATTCCCTGCACAATGAGAACAGCATCGACCTCGTGCTCTTCCTCAACGGCGTGCCGGTGGCCACGGTGGAGCTGAAGACGGACTTCACCCAGAGCATCGGCGACGCAATTGACCAGTATCGCTTTGACCGGCTTCCGCGTCCAAAAGGCCAAGCTGCCGAGCCGCTGCTTTCGTTTCCCAACGGAGCGCTGGTGCATTTCGCGGTGAGCAATAGCGAGGTGCGCGATGGTGACGAAGCTTGACGGCCCGGCCACGGTGTTCCTGCCCTTCAACCAAGGCGACCACGGCGCGGCGGGCAATCCGGTGAACCCGAATGGCGGCCACCGCACGGCCTATCTGTGGGAGCAGGTGTGGGCGCGCGAAAGCTGGCTGGAAATCCTGGGCCGCTACCTCATCGCCCAGCGGGACAAGAAGAAGCAAATCGAGCGCGTCATCTTCCCGCGCTTCCATCAGCTCGACGTGACGCGCAAGCTCCAGGCAGCGGTGCTTGCGGAAGGGCCGGGCGGCAAGTATCTCGTCCAGCATTCGGCGGGCTCGGGCAAAACGAACTCCATCGCTTGGACGGCGCACTTTCTTGCCGACCTGCATGACGCACAGGATAACAAGGTTTTCGATACGGTGCTGGTGGTTTCAGACCGCACGGTGATCGACTCGCAGCTTTCAGGAAGCGCTGTTCGATTTCGAGCGCCAGAGCGGAGTGGTGGCGACGATCAAAGGCAACGACGGCAGCAAGAGCGCCGAACTGGCGGCGGCGCTCTCCGGCGACAAGAAGATCGTGGTATGCACGATTCAGACCTTCCCCTTTGCCTTGGAAGCCGTGCGCAAGCTCAGCGCCACGCAGGGCAAACGCTTCGCGGTCATCGCGGACGAGGCCCATAGCTCGCAGACCGGCGAGGCGGCGGCGAAGCTGAAAGCGGTGCTTACCGCCGAAGAACTGGCCGAGTTGAACGATGGCGGAGAAGTGAGTAGTGAGGACATTCTTGCCGCACAGATGGCGGCGCGGGCCGAGGACGGCGGCATCACTTATGTAGCCTTCACCGCTACGCCGAAGACAAAGACGATGGAGATTTTTGGCACGCGCCCGGATCCGACGCGCAAGCCCGCGAACAGACAACGTGCCATACCCGTTCCACGTCTATTCCATGCGGCAGGCCATCGAGGAGAAATTCATCCTCGACGTGCTGCGGAACTACACGCCCTACAAGCTGGCGTTCAAGCTCGCGCACGAGGGCAAGGACTACGACGAAAAGATGGTGGAGCGCGACGCGGCGATGAAGGGGATCATGGGCTGGGTGCGGCTGCACCCCTACAATATCGCGCAGAAGGTGCAGATCGTGGTCGAGCACTTTCGCGAATTCGTGTCACCGCTGCTTGACGGGCGCGGCAAGGCGATGGTGGTGGTGGCGAGCCGGTTGGAGGCCGTGCGTTGGCAACTGGCGATCAATAAATACATCAAAGAACGCGGCTACAGGATATCGCACGCTGGTTGCTTTTTCCGGCGAGGTGAACGACAAGGAATCCGGCCCGGATGATTTCACCGGAAACAGGCCAGGCGTTGAATCCCAACCTTAAGGGACGCGACATCCGCGAAGCGTTCAAGACGGACGAGTATCAAATCCTGCTCGTGGCGAACAAATTTCAGACCGGCTTTGACCAGCCGCTGCTTTGCGGGATGTATGTGGACAAACGGCTGGCGGGCATCCAAGCAGTGCAAACGCTTTCCCGACTGAATCGCGCTTACCCCGGCAAGGACACGACCTACGTGCTCGATTTCGTCAACGACACGGCGGACATCCTAGCCGCCTTCAAAACCTATTACACCACCGCGGAACTCTCGACGACCACCGACCCGAATCTTGTCTTCAATCTCCGCGCGAAACTGGATGCCGCCGGGCATTACGATGACTTTGAGGTGGAGCGCGTGGTGGCAGTGGAACTAAATCCGAACGCGAAGCAGAGCGACTTGCTGGCGGCGATTGCGCCCGTAGAAGACCGCCTGATGAAGCGCTACAAGGCCGCGCAAGAAGCGTTGAAGGCAGCGAAGGATAAGCAAGACGAAGCCGCTGCCAAGATCGCGCGAGACGAGTTGGACGCACTAATTCTGTTCAAGAGCGACTTGGGCGCGTTCATCCGACTCTACACATTCCTTTCCCAAATTTTCGACTACGGCAATACCGCGCTTGAAAAGCGGGCCATCTTTTTCAAACGCTTACTGCCGCTCCTGGAGTTTGGCCGCGAACGCGAGGGCATTGACCTCTCGAAAGTCATTCTCACTCATCACCACCTGAAGAACGTCGGGCGGCAACCGATGCCTCTAAACGCCGGTGAAGCGGCAAAGCTGGCGCCAATTACCGAAGCCGGAAGCGGGACCGTGCAGGAGAAAGAGAAGGCTTACCTTCGCGAGATCATCGAGAAGGTTAACGACCTTTTTGAAGGCGACCTTACCGACCAGGACAAGCTGGTTTACGTGAACAATGTGATTAAAGGGAAGCTGCTGGAGTCGGAAACATTGCGGCAACAAGCGGCGAACAACACCAAAGAGCAGTTTTCCAACTCGCCTGACCTGAAAACCGAGTTGCTGAACGCCATCATGGGCGCACTGGACGCGCATACAGTGATGAGCGCCCAGGCGTTGAATTCCCCAAAAATCCAAAACGGTATGAAAGACATCCTACTTAACCATGCGCAGCTTTACGAAATTCTACGCGAACGGGCGCCAAATAACGGATAAAAACCAACCGGCGAGCATATTAATATCGTCTATTGCAGGCTACTCTGGCCGTGTCCATAAAGCAATTTGCCCGTATTACGCCCCAACGCGCCGCTTCCAAGACTCCGAGCCACCTCGCCTACCAGGTTCGTAACGTGAGAACGGCAAAAGCGTCTGGACTCGCATGGGCAGTGTATGGGTATACGCTGGCGGCAAGGGCTTCAAGATCCAGATAAATCCGTACTCCTGACAAACGCATCACTCTCCGCGTCCCATCCGAAAAACCGAGTAACGGCTCAACCGATCTGGCTTTACGGCCCGCCCCTTAAATCCTTTCATCTGCCGGAATTAGAACCTTTCGGAAGCAAGTTCTCTGCCGCCGTCTACAGACTTCGCTGATTCAATAATCCGTGAGAAAACCGCTTCATTTTTAACGCAATTCGCTAATTGACTTCTGGGCCAACGAAATTTTACAAACGCCTCTATCAAACCTCTGCGCAAACGCTCGCATTTATCCCAATCTCGATGCCACCAAAGATGCGGCACAATTGAGTCCAAAATAAACCAAGTATCATTTGGGATGGCATCGTCCCATGCCAGTTGATGAACCCGCTCAAAACTTTCTTCGACCAAAGTCAGGGGCACAGGCGGTGTGTTCTGCAATCCCTGTGCGAGTATCATCGCCGCAAAGTAATTGGCCTCTCGCTGATCACCTTGTTTCACCAATTCTCTGAAGGTTTTAAGCCAGATATTCGCATCACACTCACGAAATTGACCTGTATAAGGCGCAATGATGTGCGCCGCCGCGATCACCACCCTTTGAGGGCACGTCTCCTGAGCGAGAATCCACTTAACAATAGTCTCCACGTGGAGTGTGAGAGCTCCAATCGACCGTTCCGATAAGCCTCCATTTCTTCCTTTCAGCCATTCCAAAATCCCAAAAACAATGGGCTGACCCCATTTTTCCAGGGCGCGTATAAGTAAAAACTCAGAATTGCTCTCAAGCAATGCTACCCCAACTCTTTCGATCAGGTCATCAGCCAAATTTGATTGTGACGTCAACGCTTCTAAAAGTTCCCGTTTGCGATCCCCACCCGCAACCCAAAGTTCGGGCGACATACCTAATTCCGGTTTCGCTCGAAAGAGGGTAGCTAAAAACTGTGGGTGTTCAGCGGTAACTGCCCGTGCAAGGTCGGGATTCATGGATTCAATCATTCCCACCAAAATATCCTCGCCAAGCGGATTCACTGCTGAACGAAATAACCTTGATATTATTTGTCGTGCCGATTCTACGTTGCGGCTGCATAACTCTGAAGCCCTCGCTTTAAGCAGCAGAGCTTCGGAATCGAAGGCCTCATTATGAGCCGTAGTAGCCAAAGCCACAAGTATTTGTCCCTCGTCAAAACGCCCAAATCCGGGCACCCCTCCGCCGCTTCCGAAAAGGGCTGATTTTACGCCGTTTCCGGATTCCCTGCTTGGAAAGATTTCTGCCACAAAATCAATCATTTCTTCAACGGAGCATTCCGATAAACTCAGAACTTTGTCAATAAGTTGGGCGGCCGGCTTGTATAACCGCAGGTCCGGCGCGTCAGCAAACGCCCAAAGTAGTTGTCTAAACCTCCCCCCGGTGGGACTCTCTGCATCTCTGGCCGCTATCTCACACCATGAAGGTTGATCCTGACTGGCCTTGATGAGCAGCGTCATTTCCTGCGATTGCTTTGACACGCTTGCTCCTATGATTCCCCGAACTAACGAAGCGGGACTGCATTGAACGTCGAATGGTTTACCGCCAAAGCCGCGCGCAGACAGGCCACCAGTACAAAAGGTAAAGCTTTTCCGAAGCTGAGGCCATTGCTGTGACCAGAATCTCATTAATGCCGTCTCGTATGATCGCGAGTTCTGCGAACCTATCAAAACATTGCCTCTATTTTGCCGATAAATCGTCTCGACTAAATCCGCGAGCTGACCTCCGGTGACGTTACTCGCATCAACCAGCTCATTTTGCATTTGTTCTATCTCAAATTGAATCGCCTTTGAAAATCCGGTAAAATGTTTTGCGCTTTGTGGGCGAAGGAAAAGGCCACTCAAAGACTGCAAGTCAGGAACTGTATCCAAGCCTTTAACTGGAATAAATAGGGTATGAGTCCAGACGCACCCCGGCCGTGGCATCTCCGAGGCATACCACGTTTTAGCGAAGGCATAGAACGGTGCCGACTTAAGCGAATAGCCCGTCAGATATTCTTCGAAACCCGGGACGACATTGCTTCCCGACAGATCACTCATACGCAGTACAATCCTTGCGAGTTCGTCGCTGAACTTGATTGAACCGCTCAGGAGCCGATGGCCATCAGAATATCCATGAAGAGTTTGTTGAATTACGATGCTTGCCATCTTAGTTACACCCACTCATTTTCATTGCATCAACCACTGAAGCGGCTCTGTAATATCGTGTTTGGTCTTCACGCCCGCGCCAACAATTTCAATTCGCTTTGCCGGATTCTTGCTGCGCAACTCGACGTTTTGGTCGCCTTCATAATTCCCGCCCTGCGCACTCACTCCATAGAATGCGATCTCGAATGAATTGCGGTTCGAAGATAAAAACTGGTTCAGTAGTGGCAATTGCTCTTGAACCCAGCTTTCAGGAGTCATATTTGAAACCGACACCAAATCCCAGGCGGAGATCACGATCGCAAGACGAAAAGGGGGGCGAAAATGGGACTGCGACTTCAAGAATTGGAGAAGCTCGACCAGCTGCACCTGAGTCGGTGAGTTTTCAATGTTCCAGGGGGTCGGCGGCGGCGAAGCAGTCGCAGGTTCCGTCGCCTCTGCGGCAACCTCCTCGTCAATGATCGCGGCCAAATCATCCACTTCAGTGATACGCAACGGCTGTATTATCGATTGTGGATGGATAAACAAAATGCCCCCAGTTGCCGTTTCAAGACATTTTTCGTAGCTTACACTAAGCTGACGACTCGTCCATTGTTGCTTGAAAGATTCGCCGGATACGTCCGGAAAGGTCAGATGCACTTCTCCGTCGCTATCTCGCTCTTTAAGCCACATCGAAACAAAAGTCTCGGTGTCGGTTGGGTTGCGTCCGACTGGCTTATACGCGAGCCACGCTGCACGTATCTCATTTAAATAAGTGCTGTCGCCATCCAGCTTTTTTAAAACAAGTCCTGTCGGAGATAGGTTTTGCTGAACCGAATACCAGAGCGCAGCGAGAAAGCTAGTCTTGCCCGTGCTAGGAAGCCCAATTAATAAAACACTATGCAGTTTCAACATGCTCATTTGTCACCACTCTTGCCATTCTGCCGCTTCGCGAAGTGCTCGCTTTCGCGCATCCCCCCAATTTCCACAGGCGGTTGAAGCTGCATCGCTCGCCCCTGAGGCCAAATTGTAATCCAATCATTGAGTAATTCCCGAACGCCAAATCCTATTTTCAAATTCGGAAAACGTGCGGGACGCGCGGCTGTCCGATGAAATTTCAAATTTGGAAGACGGCCGCCGAAAGATTCCTTTAAATCGACTTCTACATTGTTCACGAAGTCAGCCACCGCAGCCTTATCTCTCGCTGCTTCAAAGAAATCACATTTAGACCAAATTACAGTACAGCAGCAACTGTCCGACAACATCCCACTGTCCAGACAGGATTGAAAAAGAGATTTTACTTCTTGTACCATTTCCCATCTTTTTTCGACGATCAACGCCCTGCCGCAATCCAAAAACACAACAAGGTGGCTGGCTCGCTGGAGAAATGTGAGTTGTTTGCATTCCTCGGTCGAATTTCGCGCGTGCTCGAACATCTCACCCGAAACATCCGTGAAAAGAAAATCAATCTGTTCAGTATCCGACTCTCCACTCTGAATCTTGAGATGCAAATATTCGGGATGCGGCCCCTCGTAACTGGTTCTTGATGTGTCCGCACTCGCCTTCTCAGACTCAATTCTTGATAAGTGGCAACGCTCCTCAAAAGCAGGCAGGGTATTGCATCCAGCAAATGAAACCGTTTTGATAGGCCCGGATTGAAATAGCTCATAGAGGCTCGCGAGTAGTGTCGTTTTGCCGCAATCAACCGCACCGGCAAGTACAACTATCCGAACTGAACGATCTGCCGCCATCGCCAGAGTCTGACCTTCGGTCAAGGCCGCCCCTAGCGGCAAGCGTATATATTCAGGCGCGGAAGGTTCCACCACTTCGATAACAGTGGCAGCATCGGCTCCAGGCACTTCTGCCTGGGGTCCAGTTTCCGTTTCGCCATCGGTGGGACTAGCCATAGCGTTATCCTAACTTCTCCCAAATTGTCGCCAAAAGGCATTCGAGGTAAACTTGGTATGCCAGGAAATTAGGGGCGATTTTTCTCTCTTGATGAATTTTCGTGCAGTTCGCAAGCGATTGAACCCACGCGTCGCCGTCAGCCAAATCAACGGACAAGTTGATACCGTGCGACACCGGACTCAGATTTGCCAAGACGGCTCTGTAGCTCTCTTTTACGAGTTTTTGCCGCCATCCCAGCGATGTGCTCGCAATTGCATCCTTCACAGAGACGCTAGCGGGAGGTTTCAACTTGCTTCCTTTAAGCACCCGGTCGAGAAGCGCAGCAGCGGCAGCCGGCCCAGGCGCAATCCTCGTTAGATTCGCTAATTCTTTCCCGGCCATCAGTGCCGCCTGCGGGACGGTGTATTCTGACCAGCGCTTATTCGTATCTCGACTTGCTCCTCCAAAAGCCCACCAAAGCACATTTGATTCCTCGCCGATTACGTCTAAGTCCCGCCGCAATTGTTTGACCTCGAGAAGATCCTCATCCAACTCGGTTGTTTCTTGCGGGTCGATTTGTCCACGGTTTACCGTGCGGTGAGCCAAATGTTTTACGGCGAGTTCTGGAATCTCCGCGACACAAGGTGTGCCTCGAAGATTTTGCGCGGCGGCCGTGACAAGCGCCATTGCCGCGAAATCGCCCAAATCTATCCTTGCTCCCTCCATACCGGCCACTAATGTCGCCCCCGCTAACACGGACAATTCAAGATTGTTTTCCCGCATGCGGAACGACGAGTCTGCATTCTGAAATGCCTTTCGGAACTCAGCGAGGAATGCATCGTGATTTCCAAAGAATCCGAAGAAAACTTCCACCAGAGACACCACGGCGTCACGATCAATCTGAAACGCCTCGACGCCAGCCCACCGTCTTTGCAGTTCGTCGTTTGGCAGTGGCAAATTTGCCGCCCGAAACCATTCTGAGAATTCGCTGTGCATGTTCATAAGTTTCTACTTTTCTGTTGTTTCAAATGGGTTATCCTCAGGTGTTCCGTCACCGTACTCCTTTTCAACCAGGTCCCATAGGGCCGAAAGCATTCCTTTTTCCTTCGCACCCGTGAAAACAATTTGCGCCAACTCCCCTTTCGGCACGGGCGCAGCATCACCCTTAAGAAAATTTAGGGCCTTTGCAATCTCCATCTGCTTGTGATATGGCAGCTTTAAGTAACGGTAAGCTAGCCTTTTGGATTGATTAAACACAGCCATTTTGCTCCCGACAAAGGGCGGATTTGCGACTTCGAGTGCATAAACTTGACTCAGCAGTTCGTTGACGGCAACGACAGCGCTTTCATTCGACCATTCTCGTTCGCAATCGTCCAAAAACCCGATGACGTTCTCGCGGGGGGCGTTTATTAAATCCTCAACACCTTGCAACTTTAGAATTTTTTGATAGTAAGAAGCAGAGGAACTCGTCGCCTCACCCCAAAGTGCGGAACAATCCTGTTGTTTCAACACTTGACCGACGAGATAAAGTAAAGCCGTGCCAACGCCGCGAACCGCATGAGTCGCGCCATCAAATGGACGCACGATTAGCGGATGAGTGCCAAGATAATCTAATACAATTTTGTTGCACCATGTCCTCCGAAAATGTGCGAATCCTATGATTTCCGAACCAGGATACCAATCACAGCGAAGCACGACGAATCCGCCAACCTCCACCTTGGGATTACTTTCAATGTGATCGCTGAAATCCTGCAAACCATTTGCATATTTTCCGCTCCCGAACGCCGCCTCATACTTTTTAACGGCTAATTGCGCGTACTCAACTGTATCCGTGCGGACCGGATTTTGGTCGTTCCCGATCGCCTCCTTCCAGTTTTTGGCAAACGCGAAGTCGGCGGGTTGAGCAAAGGAAACCTTTGCCTTCACTTTTTTGCCATTCAGTTCGAGGGAGACTTCCATCTCATCGCAGGATCGGAAATTTATTGCGGTTGCCGTTTCGAGGTCGAGTCTATCACCCTAGTTGTGCGAGGCCCAACAGAATTTTACCAACGTGGGGAATGGGCCTTCTCAGCACTTTTTTCACACGGGAAAGGCCTCTCCGTGAGCGCCTACTCCGTGCGGCAGTGCCCTTTCTAACGGACCACCCCGTAACGCCCCGTTCCACCGTCCACCACTCGCAAGCCCGTCTTCTCCAGGCGGCCCCACCATGTTCCCCCGCGGCCTCCAAAAGACCGGCTTGGCTCTTCCGCCTCCTATCGGCGCTATAGGCCGGTGACTCTCCCACACTTCCGCTAGAGACCGGCCTAAAGCGTGTGTACGAGCTTTCCTGCCGCCGGGCACCGTCTCCCAGGCCAGACCGTGCCAGCCGCCACTTCCGGCCTCTTGCGGCGAGCACAGAGTCTGAATCCGGCGCTCCACCACCTTTCCGCGTGCTATCCGGTTTAAGACTCTGCGCTCCACGCGCTTTTGAATATGTGCGATTCCCGCCTCACGGGAAACCGCATGTGGACCGAGCGCTAATCGCGACTTCTGAGGACAGATCCTCTCCGCGTTTTCAGGTCCTTTGCCGCTTCGCTCCCCTCTGCATCGGTTCATTCTTTCGCCCTTACCAGCCCGACTTCGCAGGGGGCCGGACGCGGTGCCCTCTGAAGACTACTCCCGCTGGCCGCCCTGCTTCGCGGTCTTTTTGGTTAAAGGGCGAAAGAACGAGACGAACAGCAGAGCACAAAAAAAAGACCATGAAAACCACCACAAAGACAAATCGGAAATCGGGACTTCAGAGCCGATCCGAACAGTTGGCCACTGAAAACAAATCAAACATTGACTTCGCCCTCCGGCGGGCGAACCGGGCACTGGACGCCGAGCGATTGCTCGCCTTGCTCCGCCGTGAGACGCCGCGTTTCTTTGACGTGGCGGAAGTGGTGGGCAAGTGGGTCTGGATTCGGTTTGCCGACAAGCAGCCGGGCAACGTTACCCGCATTCTGGCCGAGTTTGGCTTTCACTGGAACACCGCCCGCCAGACATGGCAGCATCCGTGCGGCACGATCAGGAAGAAAGCGCCTTTCGACCCGCGCAGGCGTTACCGCAGTTATTTTGCCGCCGACTTGAAACCGGCTTGAGGAAATCCAGCCATGACTATCCATTCCGTCCGTCCCACAATACCGCCGCATGGGCTGGAGGTGTCAGCAAAACTGTCAGCAAAAAGCAGTGAAAGAGTTCGTGCCGGTAGTGGACGATTTGGCTCGATTACTCTGGAGAAATCCATTTAAATCAATGAAACACAGAGGCTTATGTGGCCGAATCCTACCGCTGGAGCCAGTATAAACTTGCTGATTACAAGTAATTTGCTCCATCGGAGGGCCGTTTTTTAGGCCAACTGTCAGCAAGATCGTGAGGCGGTCACAATTCCCGGCACAAAAGCAGAGGGCACATGGGTAGTTGAAATTCGTTGCCGGGAATTCCAGTGGCATTTCCCGGGGGCGAAAGGCTTCTCCCTGCAAAATAACGGACGGATGCAGCAGATGTATCTGCTTCATACTTAAGGGGAATTTGTCTTAGCACGGATTCGGCGCTCATTTGGCCGGGGGGTGCCGGTGTGGCCAAGTCACCGCGTCACACTGGAAGGTCGCCCGCCTTGAGATGCGCTATAGACCGGCTAGAAAGTCTTCACCGCGGCATCGATCCGGGCACAGACAAAAAGATACGATCCGAACCAAAGAACACCCATAGCCAGGACCACAAGAAAGCTTCGGGAAGTTCTTCGCGGCCTCAACACGGTAAAAAGGGCAACGATCCAGATCACGTTCAACACCAAAAACACACCCCATATCTGAAGGGCGGCAATGGCCCCATCTGGATTGTAACCCATCATGGCGTCAGGAGTCGCAAAGCGCAACAGCCTGACGACAAAATAAACAACCCCGGCTATGTTAAGCGCCACCCAGATTGCTTCCTGCCGTAGGACTTTCAGCATTGTTCTCATTCGCCTGGGGCCCTCAGCATGACTTCCGCCCTCATTTGCGGGGGTGCCGGTTGGGCGAATTTGCCCGCCTCCGCGTCATTCCAGCCTTTTACCCACATGCTCTCCTGTCTCGGATCTCTAGCATTATTTGAGGGATTCTACGCTCATTTGGCCGGGGGTGCCGGTGTGGCCAAGTCACCCGCGTCCACACTGGAAGGTTGCCCGCCGCCAGGTGTGTCACTGGCAGGCCCATACTCGTCCTCCGCGGATATGATCCGGTAGCGGATAAAACAAAACGATCCGATCCAAAGAACACCCATAGCTAAGACCACAAGAAAGCTTCGGGGAGTTCGTCGCCGCCTTAAAACGGTAAGAAGGGCAACTATCCAGATCACGTTCAACAAAAATACACCCCATATCGGCCAGTCCCCTAACCCAACCGGATCGGGGTCAACCACGGGTTCACGATTCCTATAGTCCCATGTCTGCACAACATAATAAACAACCCCGGCTATGTTAAGCGCCACCCAGATTGCTTCCTGCCGTAGGACTTTCAGCATTGTTCTCATTCGCTCGGGGCTCTTAGCACGACTTCTGCCCTCATTTGCGGAGGTGCCGGGGTGGCGAACCTTCCCGCCTCCGCGTCATTCCATCCTTTCACCCACATGCTCTCTTGTCTCGGATCTCCAGCATTACCGGAATTTTTTAGCGCAAAAGCTCTGGCCTTTGCCACCGCAAATTCGCGGCTATATCTCCGTGCGCGTAAGCCCCGACAGCATAGTTGGAGGCGTCCGTGTATGCGGGGTAAAAATGATCATTATTCGTATCTTTCTGCGCCCCTTGGCCCGCGTTTCTTTGGAAATCAAAAGCCCCGTAGTATCTTATCGCTTTCCGTTCAGGGAGTGGCGGTTTGCACTTCGCCACGTCGTGCATCGCTTTGAAGTCGATGCCTGCCGGCGCGTAAAATTCCTGGCCTGACGGACTGACGTATCTAACGGCGTTCTTTGGTATGCGGTACACCTTTATCATCCCACTTTTGAGTCGCCTTGAAGCGTTCCCATTCCAAGTGTATAGGGGCCATATCGTTTTCGATAAGTCAATTGGAGGCGGCTCCATGCCAGTTGTGATCGGAAAAGAAGGGCCAACCAGCAAGATCGAGCCTTCTTCCCCCGTGTCCCCAGTAGTCCATTGACCGCCGCCCGCCTGTCCCGCGGGAATACGCGGTTCATCGGGATCATAGCTTTGGTTGGCCAAACCGTGGCTGGATTCTCCTTTCGCTCCCGATCCGCCATGTGTTGTACCCGTATTTGTGGCGGACAGCCTTTGATTGAATATGTCGGTACAATCCTCCGTCCTCAATGGAATTGTTGGACCGATTAGAATTATTTCTCCCGCGGTTGTATCGGTTCCTCGCTCACCGTCTGCTTTCTTCTTCATAACATCTATTCCTTCCTATTGAGCCATGCGGGGTCCATTCTCGCACGGATGGCTCGAATTAAGAAAGGTTCCATTGGCTCGGTTGGCTCCACTGCGGAAAATTTCATCCCGGAGGTCAAAAGGCAGGCCTGTTGACTCGGAGACGGCGAGAATCATGAGATGAAATTGGGAGGAAAAGAGAATGTGCGGAAAATCTATGGTGCCTACCTTCACTGCTCTCATGCCGCTTCCTGCCACTACGATTTCCACCGAAAGCGTCATGAACAAGACTCAGCCACATGAGCAAGCCGTGGCTTTGCCTGCACGTTCGCGTGCTGGACAGCGGCACCCTTCGTGCTGCCATCCTCGTCGGACTCCCTTATGGCGCGCGTTCTTCCCACGCCAGCGCCCACGGATCGCCCTTCTTTCCTCCTTCCTTCGCCGGTTCTTGCCCGCCCAGTAGCTTGCCAAACTGCGAGTTGCCCGTGAAAGCCATTCTCGATCCTGCCCGAATGCCGTCACATCGACAGCGCAAAAATACTTTGGGGCGTTCGCAGCTGGTTTTCCCAACGGAACGACCAGTTTTGCGGCGATAAGTGGCGCGATGTCATGCTGCTGGGATCCAGGCAGCGCCGCAGCTTCTCCAGTGGTCAGCCGGCCTGGAAGTCGCCGGCAGTTCAACAACGCGAGCACATCCTGCAAACCGTTGATTCTTTTTGCCGTAAACATGGGAGGGCCTCAACCCTTATCCAATCCGAACGGACAGCTCAACCGCGCTCGCTCGGAGCGTTAAAGTTACGCATTTGCTCGAGAAGTATCTGTACATTGCGACCTTCTGGATCGGAATCCTTGAGGAAATTCGCCGCGAGGTGCTCCAGAAATAAAACAGATTGTCGAAACGCGTGCGTCATCAGAGAACCCGGGCCAGCTAGAACCGCCTTGATGCACTCGCTCCCAAGTAAGATGGGCAAGGTCATTGTTGATCGCCCGCTTGAACGCGGAAGTCAGCAGAGGTTTGCCAATTCGAAACCCATAGCATTCCGCAGAAACGCGGTCCTTGCGGGCTGGACTGAAAAACTCGTCCAATATTCGCAAATTGATCAGGGAAGCGTCGAGAAGCGCATTTTCGAGATATGGATAATGTTCTCGGCCCATTATCTTTTGGAAGCCGGATTTGATCTTTGGATAAAGCAGGAGCATCCGAATAAAAGTGATCTCGATCACTCCTCGAATGTGCGGAAGAGCTTCCAAGAGCTGCTGGCGTGTGGGCGTTTTTTCGGGCATGCGTAGATGTTTACCGATTGAGATTGTAGCATAAGTGACCTACCGCCAACCGATTTCGTTTTTCCCCTGTTAAGCCTCACCGCTGGAACCGCCAGCAGAATTGCCAGCAAATAGGAGTGAAAGGGCTGGTTTAAGCAGGGACAGAGTACGTCCGAATTTCCTCGATTTACCTTCGTGACTGCTTCACAATATCCTCAGAACAAGTGAGATAAGACCGCCGAATCCAGTATTAAGTTACTGATTACCAGTAACTTTTGCCATCGGAGAACCGTCTTTTGAGCCAACTGTCAGCAACTCAATGAGGCGGTCATAATCCTGGCTATATCTTCATAGTTCTGGGGAACTCTCTTTAGCACGGATTCGCGCTCATTTGGCCGGAGGTGCCGGTGTGGCCAAGTCATTCGCGTCCACACTGGAAGGTTGCCCGTCGCGAGGTCCGTTAACGACGGGATCATCAAAGTCCTTCACCGCGGCATCGATCCGGGCACAGACAAAAAGATACGATCCGAACCAAAGAACACCCATAGCCAGGACCACAAGAAAGCTTTGGGAAGTTCTTCGCGGCCTCAACACGGTAAGGAGGGCAACTATCCAAATCACGTTCAACAGCAAAAACACACCCCATATCTGAAAGACAGCAACGACCCTATCATCGAGGCCCATCGCCTCGTCAGGAGTCGCCATGCCCCATGTCCTGACAAGATAATAAACAACCCCGGCTATGTTAAGCGCTACCCAGATTGCTTCCTGCCGTAGGACTCTCAGCATCGTTCTCATTCGCCTGGGGCTCTTAGCTCGACTTCTGCCCTCATTTGCGGAAGCGCCGCGGAAAGCTGCTTAGACTCAGCATGTCGTTGACAAATTGTTGCACTTGAGTGCTCGGTGACGAAAAGGCGTTGAGGCCATTGACCTTCGGAGCGGTTCCATTATAGGCAACCGGTCACGGACGCGCGATGCAGGTTTTCAGCTCTTCGAAGAGGGTGTCGCGGTGGCTGGTGACGCAGCCGCCGTGGTTGCCTGGGATGAGATGGACATCCATTCGGGTGACGAGTTTTCGCCAGCCGCGTAGGACGTTGGTTCCGCGGGAGGCGGTTTCTTCGCTCAGGAAGAGCGCGAGGCGTCCCGCGTAGGGGCGCGCGGAGTAGCCTGCGAGTTCCCATTGGAAGGCGAGTAGCGTTTCGGCTAATAACGGGATTTCGAGCATCACTTCGGGAGCGGCGCCGTTGGGCGCATCAATTGCGTGGGCCACTCTAGCAGCGTTTGCGACCCCTGAACGCCGCGAGCGCCTGGAGAGCCACTCGCGCATTTTGATCCGGATGTAGTTGAGCTTTTCCGGGCCGTTCAGGTTCATCCAGAAGTCGGATCGCATCACCTGTTTGGATAACAGGGTGAAGAGCCGCCGCTGTCGCTTATCGCCGACTCCGGCGCGGGCGCCCGCGGTCTCGAGGAAGTGGCGCGCCTGGCGCAGGAGGCGGCGTTCGGGGAAGAAGCTGTCTATGAGGATGAGGATTTCCACCGGTTCTCCGGCGGCCTCGAGCTGGCGGGCGGCTTCATAAGCGATGAACCCGCCATAGCAATAGCCGGCGAGCACGTAAGGCCCGTGGGGCCGGAGGGTTCGCATGGAGGCGATGAGCACCCGGGCCGTTTCTTCGAGGCTGGAATGGAGCGGATAGTTTTTCAGGTCGGGGGGCGACACGATGTAGAGGGGCCGGTCGTTGCCGAGGCGTTGCCCGAGTTCGAAACAAAAGTTGGGCCCGGGGATGACATCTCCGTAGAACAGGAAAAAGGGCGCCTGCGCGCCTTCCTCCTGGATCGGGATCACGTGGGATGTTTTCGGGCTCTGCCCTTTGTCGATCTTCGCCGCGAGCTCACGGAGGGTGGGGAAGGCGAAGAGCGTCGCCAGGGGATCTTCCGCGCGAAGGCGGCTTCGAGCCGCGCGAGCATTTGCACGGCGAGCATGGAGTGCCCGCCCAACTCGAAGAAGTTGTCGTGCACGCCGACACGTTCCAGCGTGAGCACTTCGCACCAGACTTTGGCGAGCGTTTCTTCGGTCGCGCTCCGCGGCGGCTCGAGCCCTTCGCCGGGCGGCTTCCGGCCGTGCTCGGGCGCGGGCAACGCTTTGCGGTCGATCTTGCCGTTGGCGGTGAGCGGGAGGCGATCCAGCAACACATACGCCGAGGGGCGCATATACTCGGGGAGCCTGTCTTTGAGGAAATGGCTCAGTTCGGCCGCCGCGGCCTCGCCGGCGATGTAGGCCGCCAGGCACTTTTCGCCCGCATCCGCGCGCACCGTCACCACCACTTCCCGGACGCCCGGGTGCATCCGCAGCGCGGCTTCCGTCTCCCCGGGCTCGATGCGGAACCCGCGGATCTTGGCCTGAAAGTCGAGCCGGCCCACGAACTCCAGGCTGCCGTCGGCCCGCCTGCGCGCCCGGTCGCCGGTCCTGTAAAGACGGTCGCCGGCATCGAAGGGAGAGGCGATGAACTTTTCGGCGGTGAGCTCGGGGCTGTTCAGGTAACCGCTCGCGACTCCCGGGCCGCCGATGGTTATCTCCCCGCAGACGCCGACCGGGACGGGGTTGCGGTAGGCGTCGAGGACATAGACCCGGGTGTTGGCGATCGGCAGGCCGATGGGGATCGTCGCCGCAGCCTCCGGGACGGCCGTCACCCGATGGGAGGTGGCGAACGTCGTCGCCTCGGTCGGGCCGTAAACGTGCAGCAGCCTCGAGGGCGGGCCCGCACGCAGCACGGCCCGCACGGAGCCGGGGTCGCACGCCTCTCCTCCGAACAACAAATGCTTGAGCCCGCGAAACACGGCGGCGTTTTCCTTCGCCAGGTGGTTGAACAGGGCGGTGGTCAGAAAGAGCGTGTTGATCCCGCGGCGCTCGATCTCCACCCCGAGCTCTCTTGCCGAGAGGAGCGTCTCCTTGTCGATGACGACGAGCTGCGCCCCGTTCAGGAGCGCGCCCCATATCTCGAAGGTCGCGGCGTCGAACGCGCCGTTGGAGGCCTGCGCCACGACGTCCCCGGGTTCGAGCTGGACGTAGTCGGCGCCGATGACGAGCCGGTTGATCGCCCGGTGCGGGATGCTCACCCCTTTGGGCTGCCCCGTGGAGCCCGACGTGTAGATGACATACGCGGTGTTCTCGGGCGCGCACGGAACTTCGAGGCCGGTCTCGGGCTGCGCCGCGACCGCCGGCCAGTCCGTATCCACGCACAGGAGATGCGCCTCGCCCGAGAGCGCGCGGAGCAGGCCCCGCTGCGCTTCCAGCCCCAGCACCACCGGCGCAGCCGCGTCCTGCAGCATGAACGCGAGCCGAGCCGCGGGATAGGCCGGATCCAGCGGCACATAAGCGCCCCCCGCTTTGAGGATCCCCAACAACGCGACGATGAACTCCACCGACCGGTTCATGCAGACCGCCACATGCGTCCCCGACTCCACCCCCATGGAACGCAAGTGCCGGGCGAGCCGATTCGCCCGCGCATCCAGCTCCGCGTAGGTGAGCTTCTTCTCCCCCACCACCGCCGCCGCGCCGGGCGTCCGCGCCGCCTGCTCCTCAAACAACCGGTGCACGCACTGGCCGCGCGGATACTCGCGCTCGGTCCGGTTCCATTCCACCAGCAGCAAGCGCCGCTCACCGTCCGGCAGCAGGTTCAAGCGCCCGATCTCCCCGTCGGGATCGGAAATAATCGAGCGCAACAACTCCTCCAGGCGGGCAGCCATCCGCCCCGCGTTCTGCGCCGTGAAAAAGTCCTTCGCATACTCGAGCTGGCATTCCCAGACTTCCTCTTCCGCGGTGATGTTCAGCACCAGGTCGCTCTTGCTCGTCCCCGTGTGCATCGGGCGCGGCAGCCCCTCCGCCTCCCCCAGCTTCCAGCCCGGCAGCCCTTCCTCCACCAGCGCGAACATCGTCCGAAACAGCGGCGCCTGGCCCCCATCGCGCCCGCGCGCCGTCATCTCCACGATCTGCTCAAACGGCAGCTCCGCATGCTCCAGCGCCCCGCGCACCGTCTCCCGGACCTGGCCGAGCAGCTTTCGGAACTTCAGCCCGTTCTCCAGCCGCGTCCGCACAGGCAGCGTGTTCAGGAAAAAACCGGCCAGCGGCTGCACCTCGGGCCGCGCCCGGTTGGCCACGGGCGTCCCCACGATGATGTCCTCCTGCCCCGTATGGCGATGCAACCACACCTGGAACGCCGCCAGCATCAGCGTAAAGAGACTCACCCCCTCCCGCCGCGCCAATGCGCGCAACCCCTCCGTAACGTCCCTCTCCAACCGGAAACGATGCACATCCCCGCGCCCGCTCCGCCGCGGCGAGGCCCCATCACCCCCATCCAAAACATCCACATCCACCGGCAGATCCAGCACCGTGGGCGCGTCCTTCAGTTGCCCTCCCCAGTATCCCCGCTCCCGTTCCAGCAGCGCCCCCGAAAGCCGCCGCCGCTGCCACACCGCGTAATCGGCATACGACACCCCGAGCTCCGCCAAACCCGCTCTCGCAGCCTCCCCATCCGCCGCGTACAGCCGTTCCCATTCCTTGAAAAACATCCGCAACGACCATTCATCCAGCAGGCTGTGATGAAAGGTGAACAACAGCACATGCTCGTCCTCTCCCGCCCGCATCCACAGCACCCGCCAGAGCGGCGCACGGGCAAGATCGAAAGGCCGCCGCGCCTCCTCCATCAGACGCCGCTCCGCCTCCGCAGCCCGGCCCACCTCCGGCACCCCTCGCACATCCTCCTCCACCCACGGCAACTCCATCGACCCCGCCGCCGCGATTTTCTGCACAAGCCGATCCTCCTCCCGCACCAACGCCGTCCGCAACACCTCGTGCCGATCCACAAGCACCCCCAAACACCTCCGCAGCCGATCCCGATCCACCACTCCCCGCACATCATACGCCAGGGATTCATTATACGTGGCCGGATCGGGCGCGGCGTGGTGTGCCAGCCATATCTGCCGTTGCCCAAAGGACGCCGGGAGCTCCAGCGCGCGATCCGCCTTCTCCATGAGGACGAGGGCCTCCGCGCTTCCTTGCGTGCCGAGGAACGCCGAGGTGGCGTCGATGCTCGGGTGCTCCCATAGCAGGGTGGCGTCCACCTCGCGACCGAGCCACTGGGCGAGTTCGCCCACGACCTCGAACATCGCGATGGAGTCGATGCCGTAGCTGAGGATTTCGGCGGAGGGATCCAGCGTGCCTGCATCGACGCCGAGAACCTCGGCGACTTTGCCGACCAGGAAAGCCCGGATCGCCGCCGCGTCGGCGTGGCCGGATGCCGGCGCTCGGGGGGTTGGATAGGGATGCATCAGCTTTTAATGAGCGCGTTCCATGCCCCGGCGAGGTAACCGGCACGGCAGAGGTGGCGCTGCACTTTTCCACTGGTGGTCCTCGGCAGGGTGGCCTGGGGCAGCAGGAGCACCGCTTCGGCGCGGAGGTCGTGGCGGCCGGCGACCGCGCGCCGGATGCTCTCCCTCACCTCGTCCGGTGCGGACACGGCTGCTTCGGCGTCCGGCGCGCCGCCGGGGCGCCGCGCCACCTCCGCGGCAACCACGAGCCGTTCCTCGCCCTCGATCTCCACGGAAAAAGCCGCGCAATGGCCCTCCCGCAGCGCGGGGTGCGCACCGGCCACGGTCTGTTCGATGTCTTCCGCGCAGTGGTTGCGCCCGCCGATGATGATGAGGTCTTTCAACCTCCCGCTTAAGAACAGTTCACCCGCGTCGAGAAAGCCGAGGTCGCCCGTCCGCAGAAAATCGCCCGCCGTGTTTCCCAGCCGCGCGTGGAACGTGCGTTCCGTCTCTTCGGGGAGGCCAAAATAGCCGTGCGCGGAGCTTTCGCTTCGGAGCCAGACTTCGCCGGTGTCGCCTTCGGGGCAGGGGACGCACGATTCCGGTTCGACGATCCTAACCTCCACGCCCGGCGCGGGCTCTCCACAGGCGACGAAGGACGGGGCGCGGCCCCGCGGCGGGCCGGAAAGCCTGCCGCCGGAAACGAACAAGGTGGACTCCGCCAGCCCGTAGCAAGGGAAAAACGCTTCGGGCAGGAAACCGGAAGGCGCGAACGCGGCGGCGAAGCGTTCCAGGGTTTCCCGGCGCACGGGCTCCGCTCCGACGAAAGCGACCTTCCAGTTGCTGAGATCGAGCTTCGCCCGCTGCTCGGGCGTCGTCTTCCGCACGCAAACGTCGAACGCGAAATTCGGGCCGCCGCTGGTGGTAGCCCGCTCGCGCGAGACCGTTTCCAGCCAGCGCATGGGCCGCATGAGGAAGGAGGCGGGCGACATGAGCGTGACCGGGAAGCCCGCGAAGAGCGGCTGGATGATGCCGCCGATCAACCCCATGTCATGGTAAGGGGGCAGCCAGATGACCCCCCGGCTTTCGGGCGAGTGGTGGAAGGCGCGCTGGATCGCGGCCGAATTGCAGAGAAGATTCCGATGGGTCAGCAGCACTCCTTTCGGGGAGGACGTGGAGCCCGATGTGTATTGGAGCAGGGCCACGTTTTGGCCGTCGATCCGCGGCGGCGTCCAGTCCGCGGCGGCGGTTGGGGGGACGTCGTCCGCCACCAGCCAGCGGAGGCCTTCACGGAGCGGCAGCGTTCGGGCGGCGGCCTCGATCGCGCCTGCGGAGAGGACGACCGCGGGCTTTCCGCTCGCGAGAATGGTTTCGAGCATCGGCAGCGTCGAGCGGAGCCGCGCCGGATGCGGAGGATAAGCAGGCACCGCGGCAGCGCCCGCGTAAAGCGCCCCGAAGAGCGCCGCGATGAAATCCAGCCCGGGCGGAAACAGCAGCAGAACGCGCTCGCCCGGGCCGGCGCCCATGGCCTGCAGATGCGCGGCGATGGCCCGCGCTTTCTCCTCCAGAGCCGCGCACGTGATCTCCGCGACGCCCGCAGAGTCCCTCTCATGGAGGAAGCGGAACGCCACCCGGTGCGGCTCCTCCTGCGCGCGGCGCGAGAGGAGTTCCACCAACGTCTGAAAATCCGCCGTCACTTGCATTCCCGGGTGGCTCGCTCAACGCGGCTCCAGCGTCATCATCACGCCATCCCGCAGCTGGATCGTGATGAGCGCCTGCGGCACGACGGCATGGCCCGGCACGAGGCGCAGACGAAAACGCTGGTGGATGGCGGCGATGATGAGCTGCCCCTCCATCATCGCGAAAAAGTTCCCGATGCAGACGTGCCGCCCGCCGCCGAAAGGCAGATACGCGTTGCGGGGCCGGGCGGCGCTGGCTTCCGGGCTGAAACGCTCGGGGTCGAACCGCGCCGGTTCCGGCCAGAGGGCGGGGTGGCGGTGCAGCGTGTACGGGCTCACGATGACTTTGGCCCCCTTGGCGATGTGGTAGCCGCCCAGTTCAGAATCCGCGAGCGTCTGCCGGGAGAGGGCCCAGACCGGAGGATAAATCCGCATGGATTCCTCGATGGCCATGCGTGTGTAAGTCAGCTTCGGCACATCGGCATAACCGGCTGTGCGTCCGGAAAGGACGGTCTCGATCTCCTCGTGGAGGCGGGCCTCGGCGTCGGGATTCGATGCGAGGAGATACAACGTCCAGCCGAGCATCACCGCGGTCGTCTCGCTCCCGGCGACGACGAGCGTCACCACCTCGTCGCGGATGCTGCGGTCGTCGAGGCCCTTGCCCTCTTCGTCGCGCGCGCGCAAAAGCATGGAGAGGAGATCGGCGCGTTCCACCCCGCCTTCGCGCCGGCGGCGGATGGCGCCGAAGACGACCCCGTCGATGATGGCGAGCGTCTCCTTGAAACGCGCATTCCTGGAGGGAGACAACTTGAGCGGCGCGCCGAACTCGGTGCCGATGAGGGAGCCCAAGTCCCTGGTGAGCGTCGCGATGGCCTGGCGCAGGATGTCGTCCGCTTCTTCGAGGTCGCCGCTGAAGAGCGACCCGATGACGGTGTCCAGGGTGAGCCGCCCCAGGTCCGGCGAGAGGTTGAGCGGCTCCCCCGCGGGCAGGCGGCTCCACCGTTCCAGCATCTGCAGGGTGAGCCGGGTCATGAGGTCGGCGAACCCGGCGACGCGATGGTGATGAAAGTCCGGCTGCATCAAGCGGCGCTGGTGGCGCCAGTAATCCCCTTCGCTGGCGAGCAGGCCGTTCCCCAGGACCGACCTGAACAGCGAGCCGCGGCTATAGTTTCGCTGGGCGAATACCTGCCCCACCAATTCCGGGTCGGTGGCCAGATAACTCGAGCCGTACACGGTCTCGTAGTGGACGAAGTCCCCATACGTGTCGCTGAGGCCGGCCAGGAATTCCAGGGGGTCGCGCTCGGCGGCGGCGAGGTCGATCTTGCCGGGCGGCCCAGGCGGCTTTTTAGCACCGGATGTCGGCTTGTTCTCCATGAAAGTTAAAAAATATTTCGCGCCCTGGCGGCGGGGAGTTAGCGCATGACCGTTGCTTAATGAACAGGGCTGGTCAAAGGGTTTCAAGAAGGGCGGCGGTCCGCCTTCATGGCTGATCGGGATCCCGTGTGAGGACCATGGAGGAAACATTTCCCCAAAAACCGGAGTTGAGGCAGACCGCGGTCTGCATCCGCCTGGCGACGCCGGAGCCGAGGCTGAGCCGGATGGGACAGCCCGGATCCAGGACGCCGCAGTTCGCAGTGCCGGGCAGAAAGCCGTGGCGCATCGCCCGCAGGGAGAGGATGGCTTGAAAGAGCGGGGATGCGCCGAGGGTGTGGCCGGTGACGCCCTTGGTAGCCCACGAGAACGGCTGGGCGGCCGGCTCGCCGTAGAGCGCGTGCAGGCAGCGGCTTTCGGCCGCGTCATTCAGGCGGGTGGCGGTGCCGTGCAGGTGGATGAGATCGACCTGGTCCAGCGCGCTCCCGGCCCGGTCGAGCGAGGCGCAGAGCACACGCCGCAGGCCTTCAGCGCTCTTCGCGGGAGTCGTGCGGGCGCCGGGTTCGCGGCCGAGGGCCACGCCTTCCAGCACCCCGTGGGCGTGGGCAGCCCGCCCGCGCGCGAATTTCTCGGCCTCGAGGACGAGGAACGCCGCGCCTTCTCCCAGGACGGTGCCTGTCCTTTCCTGGTCGAAGGGGCGCAACTGGCCGGAGTCGCCCGTTGAGAGGACCCCGGTGGCGGCCATCTCCTCGAGAAAGGAGTCAACCAGCGGAGCATCCACCGCCCCGACGAGGACGGCGTCGAGTTCGTCCTCGCGCAGCATCTGCAGCCCGGTATGCGCGGCTACGGCGCCCGAGATGCAGGTGGCGGAGGCCATGATCGCGCACCCCTGGGCGTCGAGGGCGCTGGCAACGAGCGAGGCGAGCGAGGAGAAGGTCGTGTAAACGGAGTCGGTGGGGTGTTTGTGCTTCGCCGCCGCGCAAGCCGCATTGAGGCCGAGAGGGCCGCGTGAACTGCCGACGACGACGCCGACGCGCAATGGATCGGGATTCGCCGCCGCGATCCCCGAGTCCGCCCACGCTTCGCGGGCCGCCGCCATGGCCAGCGACGCGGAGCGGTCCGCCTTGTGGAGCAGCCGGTAATCCTCCTGCGCGGACGGCGGCTCGGGCGCGCCATGGACGGGCAGGGTCAGGCCCGAGGCGAGTCGTCTCCCGCGGGAGCCATCCCAGCCGGAAACCGCGTTCCGCCAGAGCGCGGCCACATCGACTCCGCCGGCTCCGAAGGCGCCCATGCCGGTCACCAGCGCGCGCCCGCGGCGAGCCACGGGATCCCTTGATGCCCCGTCATCCATCACGCATGGGCCTTGGGAAAGCTTTGCAGGGTGACCCAACTGATCGCGCCCGGGTTCTTCTCGAGGACGCCCCAGAGTTCCTCGCCGAGACGTTGCGTCGCGACCCGGCTGTCTCCGCACATCACCACCTCGTCGGGCAGCGGGTCGCCAAAATGGATGTCGAAACGGGAGAAGCTCCTTTGCAGCATGGACACCGGCTGAAGGATGGCGTTCTTCGCGGCAGCCAACCTCGCCGCGCCATCGCGGAGAACCATGGGGCGGCCGTTTACCTGGTAGGGGACATCCCTGGCCTGGGCGTAACCGTCCAACGCCACGAGAAGGAGCCGGCCGGGCTTCAGGAATTTGACCATCTCGCGCATGTCTCCTTTTGCGAAGAAAATATGCGGCACACCCTCCAGCCCGTAGAGCCGGTCGCCGGCGTCGCGGATGTGCCCGCACCGGTGATACATGCCCTCGACGTACCAGGCGAACGTCGCGGCCGGTATCCCTTGCGCCCGCAGCCAATAGCGGATGGCCATAAACCCGGAATTATGCAGGAACCCAAGCACCACCGGGCGGGTTCCCCACCCCGGCAGCCGATGGGGCGGCGTACCCGTGATGCGGATATTCCTGCGCCATTCGGGGGATTGCAAGCGGTCGTAATACACGCTCGGGGAGCCCTGCCATTGCCATACCAGCCGGACGCAGTGCCGAAAAAAACCTTCGCCGCGCCAGAAAGCGGTGGGGAGCCTGTATCGATCCTTTCTGAACATGCCGTAGGGCATCCTGAACATCAGGAATTCCACGAGGACGAATGGCCACAAGACCCACGGCAGCGAGCGGGTGCCCCACGCCCGCTCCGCGAAGCGGGAGACGCCCACCCGAGTCGCATAAAAGGGTTCGGAGAAAAGCTTTCGTAAGCGCGCGATCTTACGAATGTAAGCAGGGTCTGTGCTAACGCAATTTCAACGTGGGGCGCCTCAATGCGTGGGGGGCTTGTCCCGGTCGTTGTATTTTTTGGTCGAAGGCCAGATGAGCCGCCAGGGCTGGCGCTTGAGCGTGTCGGTGGCTTCGTTGAGATTGACGGTCGTCGTCTTCAATTCGTCCGATGCGCTGCGCACGTTGCGGAGGATGGCGCTGAGGTCGTTGTTCCTGGAGAGCTCGCCGGTGATCTTCGCGGCGTTGTTCACGGTCTGGTCAAGGGAACCGCCCGGAGCGGTGAGCTTGTCGAGGTTCGCCACGGCGCCCTTCACCTCAAAGAGGGCCTCGTTGGCGGCATCGACCGTTTTCTCGAGCTGCAGCGCCTTGAATTTATCCAGCAGGCCGCCGACTTTTTCCTCGAGCTCATCCAGGCCGGCGGAGGGGACGGTGGGCAGCACGTCGTAGCCGCCGACGCTCGCGATGGTCGCGGGCTGCACGTTTTTTTGATAGTCCAGCTCCACGAAGAGCTGGCCGGTAAGCAGGCTGCCCGTTTTCAACGTGGCGCGCAGGCCGTTTGCCACGCTCCTGGCGATGAATTCCCGGGCGGCGGCGGAATCGGACCCCTTCTGATTTGCCAGCACGGAGGGGTCGATCTTTATGAGCACGGGCACGCGGTGCTCGGGGTCGTCCGGCAGGTATTTGAAGGACGCGCCATCGACGGTGCCGACGCGGATGCCGCGGAACTCGACGGGCGCCTCGGGGTTGAGCCCGCGAACGCTGGCGGTGAAAAGCAGCAGGTATGGCATGCTCGGGTTGAAGTCCGCCTTGCGTGTTTCATCGAGGCTGCCGTAGAGAACGAAGGTGTGGCCGTCGGCGGTTGACCCCCGCAGCGGGGCCTCCTTGTTCGGCTCGGTGAAGGTGACGGTCGAAGTCAGCAACGACTCCAGGCTGCCCGTGCGCAGGGAGACGCCGTCCGCGCCGACTTTCAGATCGACCCCGCCGGAGTTGTAAAAGCGGGTGCTGGCGTTGATGAGCTGCGCGTACTGGCCTTCGATAAACGCGGTGAACTCCACGACGCCGGTTTCGGGATGGAACGCGCGCGTCTCAAGTTTGCCGACGTTGATCCCTTTATAAACGATGGATGCGCCGGGCCCGAGTCCCCCGGCCTGCTCGGCCGTGAGGTTGAAATGAACGCCGGGAACGCCGGGCGGAGTCGGCGGCGGATTCTCCAGGCCGAGGAAATCGCGGCGCTCATCTTTTGAAACGCCGGGCTGAAGCTCGATGTAGTTGCCGGAAACGAGCGTGTTCAGTCCCGAGATGCCGGCGGAAGAATAGCGCGCGCGGACGACCCATATCTGCGTGTCCTGGTGGAGCAGCCGGGTGGCGTCGCGGTCCATGTCGAGCCGGGCGATCACTCCCTTCAAGTCATCGGTGAGTTTCACGTCGGCGACGGTGCCGATGTTGACGCTGCGGCACAGCACGGGCGTCTTCCCCCCGATGATCCCTTCCGCGGTCTCGAAGCGCACGGTGATCTCAGGGCCCTTGGCCGAATAATAGCGCGCCACGAGCCACAGCCCGAGCAGCGCGGAGACGAACGGGATGATCCAGATGGGCGAAAACCAGCCGGCGCGCGCCGGGCGGCTCACCGGCGCCTGAGGGGGCGGGGGCGCGGAAACTTGCTGCGGTTGCTGCTGGGTGGCGATGTCAGGCATGGTGTGTAGGAGTGCCGAAACTGCTGTTGGCCGTTAGTTCGCTCCCGGCGGGCGCCTGCCCGGAGTTTCTTGCCGCCGCGTCCCAGATCAGCCGGGGATCGAACGAATGCGCCGCGAAGATAGTTAGGATCACCACGCCCGCGAAGGCGACCGCGCCCCGGCCCGCGTCGATGGTCATCACGCCTCCGAGCTGCACCACGCCGACAAGGATCGCCACGACGAACACATCCACCATCGACCAGCGCCCCACGTAAGTCGTGAGGCGATAAAGCCGCGTCATCGCCCGCGGCCACCGGCCCGTGTGCGCGCCGGCGCAGAGCGCAAGGATCGCCAGCACCTTCAGGATCGGAATCATGATGCTCGCGCAAAAAATGATGAGCGCCACAAGGTAGTCGCCCGTCTGCCAGAACTGCACGACCCCGCTCAGGATGGTGCTCTGCTGCGCGCCTTTCACCGTGCTCTCGACCCGCAGAACGGGCAGCAGATTCGCCGGAAGATAGAGGACCGCCGCGCCGATCGTCAGCGCCAGCGTGCGTTCCAGGGAAGCGGGCTTGCGCAAATGCAGCGGGGTTCCGCAGCGCGGACAGTGCACGGCCTCCACCGCTTCCACGCGGCCGCACGAATGGCAGCGCGCCAGGCCGCGCGCCGCCGCTGAAGCCGGGTCGAAGCTCATGGCTGCGCGTCCTCGATTTTATCCCATAACTCCGCGTGGTCGATCGACGTGAGCGCCCCCGTCAAACAGACTACCAGTGCGGCAAACGCCCAAAAGGCGGTGTCCAGCGTGAGCGTCGCGAGCTTTCCCAGCTTGAGCAAACTCACCAGCACGGCGAGCAGGAATACGTCGCCCATGCTCCACTGCCGCGCCTCGTGCATCGCGTGGCAAAGATGCAGCGCCCAAGGCAGGCGGCGCCCGCGTAGGAGCGGCACGAGCACATAGAGCAGGGCGGCGATGACGAGGGCGGGCGCCGCCAGAATAAACACCGCGACCACCGTGGCCAGCGCCGGAAAGCCCTGTGTGTCCAGACCCGAAACCGCCCCCCCGAGCACCATGAAGCTCTCGCGATAATCCGACCGCAACGTGAGAAAGGGAAAGACGTTGGCGAGGATGAAAAAGAATGCCGCCGAAAAAACCAGGGCGGCGGCGCGGTGCACCGAATTCCTCCGGCGCGAGAAAAGCAGGGCGCCGCAGCGCGAACAGATCACCCGTTCGCCTTCGCGGACTTCCGGCGCGCTGAAAAGCGCGTCGCAATCAACGCAAGCGATGAGGTGGGGTGAGCTGAGGGTGCGAGCCAAACAAAGTCAAGGCTACGCGATGGGTGGGGGTCCTGCAAGCCGAGGCCCCTCCCGACCGGGCGAATGATGGGAGCGCTGCCAGAAATATCCGACGGCATTGGACACCTGCCAGAGCAGTAACAGGCCGGCCACGGCGATCGCCCGGGGAGCGGCCATATGAGTGAAGGGATACTTGATGCACCGCCAGTAAAATGCCCAGGCCGGCTCGAGGCCCCCCTGGCCGGAGCCGCCGGCGCGCAGGAGGTGGTAGTGGAAGGCGCCGCGCCCATACCGGAAGTGCATTCTACAAAAAGAAGCAAGGGTCAGGCGGTGGTGGTGGTAAACATTCGCCTCCGGAGCGTGGGTCATGAGGAACCCGCGCTGCAGCCAGCGGTAGCAAAACTCGCGATCTTCCGCGGCCGCCAGCGGCCACCCTTCGTTGAACCCTTTGAACTCGTGGAACTTGGCCCTGGAGAGCGCGAAGTTGCTGGTGGGAAAGAAATGCGCGCGGCCCTCCTCCGGGTCGTAGTATTGGTAGGCGACGTTGAGGATTACGTGACTGGCGCTGGAATACAGGTTCCCGGTGAGGGCGTTGATGACGCGGCCGCCGATCAGGTGGTCAGGCGTGGCCGCGAATCGCACCCCCAGCCGTTGCAGCCAGTCGGGGGCCGGAGTGCAGTCGTCGTCGGTAAAGGCGACGAAATCGCCCGCGGCGTGTTTCGCGCCGAGGTTGCGGCCCACGCCGGGGCCGAAGCTCCGCGGCTGCCTTAGCAGGGTGAGTTCAAGGCGGTCGCAAAAGGGCGCGACGGCATCGTCGAGCGGGGATCGGCTGGCGTCATCCACGACGATGACTTCAAAACCGTCGCGCGGGTAATCCTGGCGCGCCACCGCTTCGAGGCACGCCACCAACTGCCGCGGCCGGTCGCGCGTCGGGATGATGACCGAGAACTTTGGCGGCCGGTCACTCATCGCCATGCGACCCGCCGCGCCCGGGCGCCATCGACCAGAGAAACGCAATCTCGTTCGCCTTCAATTCGCCCATCCATAGAAGCCCGCCTGCAGCCGCCGCGCAAAGAACCAGCACCTTTGGTGCGACCCACAGCCCCGGGGTGGCCCAGAAGTGCGCGGCCGCAAACATCGCCAGGGATAAGACCGCGCTGCGCGCCAGGGTCGCCCACGGCATGGCGATGGCCGACAGTCGCGCCACCGCCGCCACGCCCGCGGCCGCGCCGAGAACCGTGCAAAACGTGGTGACCGCCGCGACGCCGGGTGCGCCGTACCGCGGCACGAAGAAAATATATCCCACGACCGCCAGCGGCACGAGCGGACCGGTCAGCAGCAGCGTCCACCGGGGCCGATCGATGGCGACCAGGAGCGCGTTGGTGACGGCGATCATGACCGTGGCCAACCCGGCGAAAAGCAGGGTCGCGACCAGCGGACCGGCGTTGGAGAATTCGGGCGGGTAGATCAGCGACACGATCTCGGACGCAGCGCCCGCGGCCACGGCGGCAAAAGGCGCAGCCGCGATGACCGTGCGCATGCCGTTGCGGCCGATCGCGCGAGCCTGGTCGAGTTCGCCGTCGCGCCGCAACCGCGTGACGGTGGATAAGAGCAGCGGGGAAATGGCCATGCCGAGAAGGCTGGGCATGAACGAGAGGTTTTGCGCGGCTCCATACACGCCGGTGTCGGCCAGCGACGCACCGAGCGCCTTCAACGCGAACAGGTCCATCCGCACCATCCGCAGGCAAAGAGCCGAGAAAAACAAGACGAAAGCAAAGTCCCAGATCCGGCGCGTGGGGAACGGCTCCGGATAAAAGAGCTGCGGCCGGATGTAAAACCTCCCGATGAGGAGTTCCACGGCCGACGCGCCGATGGAGCCGAGGATCGCTCCGTTGACCGACAGACCGAGTTCGACCAGCACGATGATCAGGATCAGGCGCGCCGTCCAGCGCCCGGCTCCGATCCATGCCTGCTGCCGGTAACCGCCGGTGCCGATGAGAATGTTCCGGTGCGCCTGCGCGGCGGCGAAGAGCAGAATATCGACGGCGAAGACCCGGAGGTATGCGGCCATGGCCGGCGCGCCGAGCACCCGGGCGACCGGCCCGGCCAGCAACCAGACGGCCGCCGCTGCCCCTCCGCCGACGAACAGGTGGGCGCGGAGCAGGCTGCTGCCGGCAGGTTGCCAGTCCTTCGCGGCGCTGATGAGCTTGATGCTGGCCCGCGCGAAGAGCGCGCTGATGGTAAGCTCAACCCAGTTGATCAACGTGGCCGCGAGCGTGAAGACGCCGTAATCGGCTTTCCCGAACCTCCGGGTCAGAAAAACGGCGGTGACGAGCCCGGTGAGCGGAAACAGGGCCTCGGCGAGGAATACCCGCACCGAGCCGTCCACCATGTGCCGGCCATGCGAGAGCCGCCGCGGCGCCGTCGCCTTAATAGGTCGCTTGCAGCTCGCGATCCCGCCGATTGCAGTACCTGACCCCGGTTCGTGTCGAAGATCACCGTCTCTTCCTGCGCCCGTCCGACCCCGAAAGCGTAACCGGCGATCTCTCCGGCGCCCCAGACGGCGGTCATCAGCAATAACATCGGCCAAGCCGTGGCGAGAATCTTGCCCGAGGGATCGATCCGGCGAAAATGCGCGATCCAGCCGAGAAGATTGCGGCCCAGCAGGACCGGCATGGCGCAGACGTAAAACAAACGCTTATACAGGGGCCAATGCCGGGCGCGGCCGGCGGGGAACAAGCGCGCCACGTGAAATTGCTCGACCAGGCAAGGCCAGAAACCCGAGACCTGGAGGTGCCGTATCTTCGCGGCGGGTTCCATGTAAAGCCGGTGCCCTTTTGACGCCAGATACCAGTTCAAATTCGTCGGGGCCGGCATCATCACTTCGAGATCCGGGCCGAGTTCCAGAAGGAGCGACCGTTTCCAGGAGCTGTTGTGGCCCGGGATGTCGTCGATGGGCCCGGCCGGAACCGGAGAGATCCAGCGGCCATAATCCAATACCATCGCCACCCAACTGACGATTCCAGGGTTGGCATTCAGGAAGGCCGGCCCGACGCCCGCCCACGGGCCTTTATGCGCTTCGATCAACGCCTCCGCAAACCCCGGTTCGGGGTAGGAGTGATCCTCCGCCAAAGCGATGACAGGCGCGGCGGCCATCCGGATGGCGGCGGCCCGTCCATCCGATGTCCGCTTGATTTCTCCCACGCCCAGAACGCGCACGGAGTGGAACCCCTTCACCTCCTCCTCTACAAGTCCGAGCCGGGCTTCCGAGGGACAGACGATGATCATTTCCACCCGATCCACGACGGTTTGCCTCGACCACGCCTTTAAGGTCTTGCGGATCTGCTGGAACGTATCCGCCGTGAGGAGGATGGCGGAAAGCTGGGGAGCGGTGTCGCCGGCGGAATTGTTGGCTTGCATTTCGTCGCTCATTTTATAAAACCCCCGATTATTAGATAAAACCCGGCCGTTTGCAACTCTCTATAGCGAACCGCCCCCTCTAATACGTGGCGAGCAGCTCGCGATCCCGCCGGTTGCAGAAGGGAACCCGATCCGTCTCGAAGGCCAGCATTCCCTCCTCCGCCTTTCCGATCCCAAACGCGTAACCCGCGACTTCTCCCAAGCCCCACGCCGTCCCAATCACCAATAATATCGGCCACGCCCTGGCCAGCAGTCCGCCCTTGGGATCGATCCGCAGCAAATGCCCGGCCCAGCCGCGAAAATGGCGCGCCAGGATGAGCGGCATTCCGCACACGTAAAACAAACGCCGGTACCAGGGCCAGTGGAGCGCGCGCCCGGCGGGAAACATACGCGCGCCATGAAAATGCTCGGCCATGCAGGGCCAAAGAGAGGAAACCTGGAGGTGAGGGACTTTCGCGGCCGGCTCCAGATAGAGCTGGTGGCCTCTTGCCCGCAGGTCGAAATGCATGAGCGTCAGGGCGGGCAACATCTCCTCGAGTCGCGGGCCGTATTCCATGAGGAGCGCCCGCTTCCAGCAACTGTTGTGGCCCGGAATGTCCTCGGCTGGACCGCCCTGGACCGGCTCGACCCAGCGGCCATAGCCCAACACGAGGGCAACCCAGCTTACGAGACCGGGATTCGCATTCAAGAAAGCCGGCCCGACTCCGGCCCAGGGGCCTTTGTGCGCCTCGATCATCGCCTCCGCCCAGCCCGGTTCCGGGTAGGCGTGATCCTCCGACAACCCGACGATCGGCGCGGTAGCCACGCGGACGGCAGCCGCCCTGAAGTCCGACGTCGCCTTCATTTCCCCCACGCTCAGAATGCGGACGGAGTGAAACTCTTTCACCTCCTCCAGCACCAGGCCGAGACGATCCTCGGAAGGGCAAACGATGATCAGCTCTACCTTGTCTCTAACGGTCTGCTTCGCCAGCGCCCTGACCGTTTTGCGGATTTGCGCGTACGAATCGGCCGTAAGGAGAATGGTCGAAAGCTCGGGGAGGGTATCCGGACTGGCTAAATCGTCGGTTCGCATCCGAGTACATTTTTATCAAACAAAGCTGCCTTTCTGCAACGATTAGTATCCCGGCCAGGATCCGGCGGTCGCCGCCGTGTGCCCGCAGAGAGAACGGTAGTGTTCCAGGAAACGGTCGGTCATCTTCGCGTCCGTGAATTCGGCCAGGGCCAGCGCTTGGGCCGCCTGCCCGAGGCGCTCCGCCAGGTCGCGGTCGCCCAGGACCCGGAGCAGGGCCGCGCCAAGAGCCTTTGCGTCGCCCGGCGGCACCAGGAAACCGGTCTCACCGTCGCGGCCGATCGTGCCCAGCCCCCCCGAGCTGCTGGCTATGACCGCGGCGCCGTTCATCATCGCCTCCACCGCCACGTGGCCGAACGGCTCCTCCCAGACAGAGGGGATCGCGACCACCCACGCTTCGCGAAAGACGCTCTCCACCTCTTCGTTTGGCCGGAACCCGAGCATGGAAACGCGCCCCGTGAGACCCAGCTCGACGATGAGTCTGTCCAGGTGCTCCCGCTCGGGACCGTCCCCGCAAATCACAAGGCGCGCATCTTCCACCCCGCGCGTCACGGTGGCGAAGGCGCGCAGCAGTACCTCCGCGCCCTTCTCCCGCACCAGCCGGCCGGCGAACGCGACGGTGGGAGGATCGGACAGCGGCGGGCGCTTCGGCCGCGCCGCCACGCCGTTGGCCACCACCTCAACCGGCTCGATGCCTTCGCGGATGAGCCGAAGCCGGACGGGTTCGCTGTTGGCGACGATGCGATGGAACGCGCTCCGCCAGCGGCGCCAGAGCTTCATCTGGACCATGAGCGGCGGCCAATCCCGAAGGGGCACACACCCCGTTCGGTAGCAAACTGTTCCGGGCGGCGACTGGCACGCGCTTCCGTCGGGGAGCAATTTTGTCCCCAAGGGACAGATGGGCCGGTACCAGACGACGTGAAGCAGGCTGGGCACTCCCGCTCTCGCGAGCACCGGCAGGATCAACGGGGAGAGCTGGGTGAGGAACATTTGCACATGGACGACGTTGGGCCGGAAGGCGGCGATGACCCGCCGAAGCTCGCGGGCCGCCCACGGGTTCGCAGACTGGAGCAGGGTGCGAAAACGCGAAGTCGTCCCCAGACAACTGTAGTCCGCCAGACCACCGCCGCCGCTTTCGCCCGCCGTGCTCGCGAAAAGCCGGGCGTCGTGCCCGCGCTCGCGCAACGTCTTGCGCAGATTGAGGATCACGATCTCCGCCCCGCCCTGCGGGAGCGCATAATCGTTCACCAGCAGCACTTTCATTCCGGCAGCGGCGACACCGGCGTGGGCCGGCCGGTGCGGGCGGACTCCTCGGCAGCCAGGATCACCGCGAGACTGTGGAAGCCGTCTTCGAAGTTCGGGCTCGCCTGGCGGCCATTGCGCGCCGCCTCGACAAAATGCGCCAGGGCCAGCCCGAAGGACGGCTCGCGCGTGGGCGACAACAGCTTGTCCCAGGCAAACCGGGTGCGCGGAATCCTGTCCCACGCGTCCGCGACGTGCTGGAGAAGCGCCGGTTTTGCCCCGGTGATGCGGACGCTCCGGGACTTATAACGGTCGAGACTCAACTTCCCGGCGCGGCCGTAAATCTCGAAGCGATCGTCATCCACGGCGCCCGTAGCAAAGAAGGATTGCACCAGCGCGCCGCCCTCCAGCCTCAAATCCAGCGTGGCGCAGTCCCCTTCCGAGCGTTGGGATTCCACGGTCGCGCGGACTTCGCGCACATTGAGGCCGAACCAGAAACGGACCAGGTCGGCATGGTGCGACGCGAGGTCCAGCAGCACGCCGCCGCCTGTCCGGCGGGTCTGCTTCCACGCCGGCGCGACATGGGGAGCGGTGGTGAAAACCGAGCGCGCGCCGACCAGTTCCCCGAGCCGGCCAAGCCGGAGCTGCCGGCGGACTTCGAGGTGAAGGGGGTTGAAGCGATAGCTAAAGCCGATCATTGCCACCCGGTCCGAGCCGCGCCACGCGACGAGCAGTTCGCGGCCCTCGTCGAGGGTGAGGGCCAGCGGTTTTTCCAGGTAGAGATGCTTGCCGCTCCGCAACGCGGCGCTCGCAGCTTCCGCATGGAGCGCGTTTGGCAGGCAGACGATGACGCCGTCCACCTCCGGCCTCTCCAGCAGCTCGCGGTAGTCGGCAAACGCAGCCGCGCGTGGAACCAGCGTTCGCGCAGCCTCCAGGCTTTGCGCGTCCGCCTCGGCCAGAGCGACGACCTCGACACCGGGCATACGCCGCAGATTCTGGAGATGGACCATCCGTCCGATGTGTCCGCAGCCGATCAGCCCTATCTTAAGGGAGGGGGCCATCAGGGTGTTTCCGCTGGGCGGCTTGGGAGATTCAGGACGGGATGGGCTTGGTCGAAAGAATGAAGCCGATTGTATCCCTTGATCGCCCGCGCCGCATTAAAAAAACCGGCCGCAAGCTGAAGGCTGCGCCAACCTGGCGCCACCCACGCGCCGGGTAGCTTGCCCAGTCGGCAAATAGTGCTACGATGCCGCCCTGAAAACGGATTCCCAAACCCCTGTATGCCTTTTCAGATGCAAACGCCGCCCGCTTCCCGCCCGCCCGGAGGATCCGCCCGCGGCGGATCGCGATGCGGTGAGCACCTACGCGGCGCGTTACCGCATCCTGCTTGCGGGGCTGATGGTGCTCGTCGCGTTCGGCGTGTGGTTTGATTTTCATAATATGACCCGGGGCGGGCATATGGACCTGAGGAACCGCGTGGTGGGCGCGCGGGTCATGCTGCGAGGCGGAGACCCTTACACGTATCGATGGCGGCCAGGCGCGCCCGAGACACTGCTGGACCCGACGGTGCCGGTGAAAGGGCCGATCAGCAAAGTCACGGTGACCCCTGCGGTGCTGCTCGTTCACTGCGTGTTCGCGCCCATGGGCTACCTGAGCCAGGAATACATCTGGTTTTTCATCGAGCTGGCCCTGTATGCGGCCCTCGTGTGGGTGAGCGTGTCGCAAGCGGGGGATGCGGTGTCCCGGGCGGCCATACTCCTGGCGGCGCTCATTTTTTCCTGTTCCTATGCCTGGCGGCTGCACGTGGACGCGGGCCAGGTCTATATATTGTTTGCTTTCCTAGCGGTCGCGGCCGCGGCCCTCCTGCGGAAGCCAGGGGTGGCACGGGAGTTTGGAGCGGGATTCCTGGCCGGCCTGCTTTCCAGCTTGAGACCGAACTACGCGCTGCTGGCCCTGGCGCCTCTCGCATGCGGCCGGCTCTATTGCCTGGCGGGAATGGCATTGGGCGGAGCCGTCGGCGTGGCCGGCCCTCTCGCCATCAGCCGCACGGTCTGGGTGGAGTACTTTCACCTCATATCGCGCTATCTCACCATCAAGCGCATCGCCGCGCCGGGGGCGTGGGCGGCGCTGCCCTCGCAGTCGGCTTTTCCCGCGTCCATCGAAGGCATCAGCACCTTTTTCATGGTGGCCTATGAACACATACCGGGGTGGGGAGTCGATTCGTCGTTGAGCGGAGTACTGCGCCTGCTCGGGGTCACGCCGCCCGGGAGGGTGTTCCTGGCGCTCGCGGCGGCGGGGATCGCGGGATGGGCGCTCTACCTGTTGCGGACGGAGCGCGGTGCGGCAGAGTTGCGGCTCTGTTTCATCCGCACCCTGGGCCTGGTGTTGTTCTCGGAGATGGTGCTGCCCATTCCCCGGATGTGGTATAGCGATGTGCTCTCCCTGGCGATCATCCTTTCACTCATCTCCGAAGGCGGCGCGGCATTTCTACGCAGGCCGGCGGTCATTCCGCTCATCGCGGTTTCTCTCCTGTTTTTTTGCGGCTTCGCGTGGGTGCCGAAGGGGCTGCCGGGACTCATCAGTTGCACGGCGGTGCTGGCGCTGGTGCTTTTGCGCGGGAGTTTCGCCGGCGGCGATGCGCGGGCGCCTGGCGCCTGTGTAGTCTAAATCCCGATGGCCGTGAGAGGCCTGATCCTACGCGAGATTTGACCCGTATTGCCTTGAAAAAAGGGTGGTTGTTCCGATAAGGTTGGAGGCGATGGTCCGAAAAGGTTTTCCTGCGCGGAAGAGCCCAAATAATGACTCCTCTACCTATCAGCGTGATTGTCCCGGTCTTCCACGGAGGGACGAAGTTCAGGGAATGTGTGGACTCCATCGTCGCGGCGTTGAGGGATGGGGACGAGGGTATCGTCGTCTCGGACGGTGAGGGGGACGGTTCCTGGCGTTACGCCCGGGAGGCCGGTTTGCGGGTGGTTGTCCGCGATTCCAACGCCGGCCCGGCGACGGCGCGCAACGACGGCGCCAGAGCCGCCAAAGCGGATTTCCTCTTCTTCGTCGATGCCGACGTGACGCTACCTCCCGACGCGCTGGAGATCGTCGCCGGGGTGTTCGGCTCGGAGCCGGACGTGGCCGCGCTCCTTGGCTCGTACGACGAGGAGCCGGCGGAGACGAATTTCCTCTCGCAGTTCAAGAACCTCTTCCACCACTTCGTTCACCAGGGGAACGGGCCGGAGGCGAACACGTTCTGGGGGGCGTGCGGCGCGATAAAACGGAAGATTTTCTTCGAAGTGGGCGGTTTTGACGAAAGCTTTGGGAACCCTTCCGTCGAGGACATAGAACTCGGCTACCGCATCAGCGGTTGCGGCCACAGGATTCGGCTCGTGCGCGAGCTTCAGGTGAAGCACCTGAAAAAGTGGACGCCCTATTCGCTGGTGCGGACGGACTTCTCCTGCCGGGCCGAGCCGTGGACGCGGCTCATCTGGAGAAGCGTGTGGGGCGGGCGCAAACTGACGGCGGACCTGAACCTCGGCCCGTCCTTCCGCCTCAGCATGGCGGTGTCCTGCCTCCTGGTGGCGGCGGCCGTGGGGATGTTCTTCGTGCCTTGGCTCGCCATGGCCGCGGCGGCGCTCGGGGTGGCGTTCCTCCTCATCAACTCGTCCTTCCTTAATTTCTTCCGGACGCGCCGCGGCTTGAAGTTCGCGGCGGGCGCGGGCGTCTGGCGATTTACATACGATCTCTACAGCGTGGCGGGGTTCTGCTACGGCTCGTCGGTCAGCGCGCGCAGGGCGATGGGCAGGATCGGCCTGCTCTCCTTCGCCAGGATAGACCCTGTCGCGCTCGGCATCGCGGTGGGCGCGCTCTGGGGCTGCGGCGTGGCAGCGGCCACCCTCATCCTGGTGGCCAAGGGCGGGGCGCATGTCGGGCCGATGCTCGGTTTGCTGAACCAGTATTGGCCCGGGTATTCGGTGACTTGGGCGGGAAGCATGGTCGGCCTGGCATGGGGATTCGGCTCCGGCTGGCTGTTCGGGTTCTGCTTTGCATCCCTGCGAAATACGCTCTTCCGGATGCACCTGGCTTCTCTCAAGGTTCAGGCCGGGCTCTCTAGGATGCTCGCCCCCCGGGCCGACGCGACATGAGCGCGAACGAGGGCGAATCCACCAAAACAGCCGCCCCCAGGAATCCACCGGAAGAAGAGCGGCTCCTGCTCGCATCCATCGTCCGGATAGAGAGGCACGTTCTCGGCATGACGCTCGGTCTCATGTCCGGGATGGCGATTTTCATAGCCACGAACTGGCTCATCCTCAAGGGCGGGCCGAACGTGGGGGCGCACCTCCGCCTGCTCGGCCAGTTCTTTCCCGGCTACAGGGTAAGTTTCCTCGGCAGCCTCATCGGTCTCCTGTACGGCTTTGGCGCAGGCTATGCTAGTGGTTGGATGATCGGCACGATCTATAACGCGGCTGTCTCGGTCCGCCACCGGGGAAAAGGGCGCTCCCCCACGCTGTGAGCAGCGCCGGCGCCGCAGCCCCACGCCGTGGGCCATGAAGCAGACCACCGTCGCGATCATCGGCGCGGGGCCGGCCGGTCTCACCGCCGCATACCTGCTCTCCAAACAGAAGATCAAGGTGGTCGTGCTGGAGGCCGACCCCGTCTATGTGGGCGGCATCTCGCGGACGGTGCATTACAAGGGCTACCATTTCGACATCGGCGGGCACCGGTTCTTCTCGAAGTCCAAGGCCGTCAGGGATTTCTGGGATGAAATCCTGCCCGACGATTTCCTCACTCGGCCAAGGTCCTCGCGCATCTTCTACCGGGGCAATTTCTTCGCCTACCCGTTGCGGCCGTTCGACGCGCTCTCCAAGCTTGGCGTCCTCGAAGCCGCGCGCTGCATGCTTTCCTGGCTGAAGGCCCGGCTCTTCCCGACGCCGAACCCTGCAAACTTTCAGGATTGGGTGACCAATAAGTTCGGGGCGCGGCTCTTCGGCATCTTCTTCAAAAGCTACACCGAGAAGGTGTGGGGCATAAGCTGCAAGGAAATCTCCGCCGACTGGGCCGCCCAGCGCATCAAAGGGCTCTCGCTGGCGAGCGCGATCCGCAACGCTTTCGGCTTCGGGAAAGCCCCGGCCGGGGGCGAGGTGGTCAAGACGCTCATCAATTCCTTCAGCTACCCCCGCCGCGGGCCAGGCATGATGTGGGAAGCGTGCGCCGCAAAGGTGAGGGATGGCGGAGGCGAGATCTGGATGGGGAAAGCGGTCGTCGGGTGCGCCTTCGACGGCGCGAAATGGACGCTTGCGCTGCGCGACGCGGACGGCAACCGGGAAGAGATCGAGGCCCGGGAGGTCATCTCCTCCGCGCCGATCCGCGAACTCGCGCTCGGCATCGCGCCGCGTCTGCCCGAGCCGGTGTTGAAGGCGGCGGGCGACCTGCGCTACCGGGATTTTCTCACCGTGGCGCTCATCCTGCCGGACAAGGGCGTCTTCTCCGACAACTGGATTTATATCCACGACCCCTCGGTAAAGGTGGGCCGCATCCAGAACTTCAAGTCGTGGTCGCCGGAGATGATCCCCGACCCCGGCATGTGCTGTTACGGGCTGGAATATTTCTGCTTTGAGAAAGACGGCCTGTGGGACTCCACGGACGAGGCGCTGGTGGAGCTGGCGAAAAAAGAGCTCGAGGAGATCGGCCTCGGCCGCGCCGCGGACGTGTGCGACGGCTGCGTGGTGCGCCAGAAAAAGGCCTACCCCGTCTATGACGACAACTACGCGGCGAACGTGGACGCGGTGCGACAGGAGTTCGAGCGGAACTACCCCGGACTGCACCTCGTCGGGCGCAACGGGATGCACAAATATAACAACCAGGATCACTCCATGATGACCGCGATGCTCTGCGTGGAAAACATCCTCGCCGGGCGGCGCTTGTACGACCTCTGGCAGGTCAACCAAGATGCCGAATACCAGGAAACGGGCGAGGCCTCCTAATATCGCGCGATGAACCGGGATCCACGAGCTTTGGACGAACTGCCGGGTTTCCCCGATGCCGGGCCTGGCGCGGACGGCGGCACGGGCATCTCCATTCTCCTCTGCACGCGCGACAACGCGGAAAGCCTTCGCCACGCGCTGGAAGCCATCGGCAACGCGGAGCGGCCCGCCGGTCTGCCCTGCGAACTCCTCGTCGTCGACAACAGCGCGGGCGAAGCGACCGCAAAGCTCCTGGCCGGCCGGCGCCTGTCGAACGGGATGCCACTCCGCAGCGTGCGCGAGCGCAAAAACGGGAAGGCGAACGCCATGAACAGGGGCCTCTCCGAGGCCAGGGGCAACATCCTTCTGTTCACCGATGACGACGTGACGCCTCCGCGGGACTGGATCACCAAAATGTGCGCGCCCATCCTCTCGGGAGCGGCGGACGCGGTGGCGGGCGCGGTGCGGCTGGCCCCCGAACTGGACAAGGCCTGGCTGAACGACCACCAGCGGGCCTGGCTCGCGGCCACCAACGAGTTGAACGCGGCCAACCCGGGCCGGATGGTCGGCGCGAACATGGCTTTTTCCCGGGCGGTGCTGGAAAAAGTGCCGGCGTTCGACCCCGAACTGGGGCCGGGCGCCCTGGGCTTCGGGGAAGACTCCCTCTTTTCGCTCCAGTTGACCGAGGCGGGCTACCGCATCGCAGGCGTCTTCGATGCCCCGGTCGAGCACCATTTCAACGAAGCCCGGCTCGAAAGGAAAGGCTGGCTCGAGTCCGCCAGGAAGCTCGGGCGCGTGGATGCCTACCTGGCGCACCACTGGGAGCACGCGGTGTGGGCAAGGCCCCGCTCGCATCTCATCCGTTCCTGGCTTCGCCTCGCCGCCTCGCGGTTCCTGCATTTGCGCGGTTCGAACGGGAGCGCCACCCCGGAGGGGTTCGCGAACGCCAGCAGGGGCATCCATGCCTGTTTCTACTACCTCCGGGAACGCCGCAAGCCGCGGAAATACGACAGACACGGCCTGGTCAAGCTGCCGGGGAGGTAACCCGGTGTTCCGGGCCCTTTTTTGGGGCCGCCGAAAATCGTTGTCGTCACCCTGTAAGCGTTCTGCTAAGCTGGCTTAGCGATGGCAGCCTCGTCTCCAAATGTCCCTCTTGGCGGAGGCGTCAATCCATCGCCCGAAGCGGCGACCGGGTTCCCCTTCCGTCAGGGGTGAATCCAGGGCAAAGCCTCCAACCATCCCCCCCTTTGATGAATTCCCTGGCGAGCGGCACCTCCACCCCGACTCGCCGCGCACCCAGGAGGGCGTGCCGCGACAAACGCATCGTAACTGCGGCCTTCCTGTTGTCTGCCTTGGTCGGCAAATCGTCTCTTTCGGCGCAGGCCCCGAGTGCCCGGCCGATTTCCGAGCTCTGCGCGGAGCTGCCCTTCAGTTCCTTTCCGCCGAACCAACTGCTCCGCCGGGAGAACGGGGACGGGAGCGCCGTGAGCACCCTGCAATCGGGGAAGGCCGGCGCCTGGGGAGAATTCTTCATCCAGGTTGACCAACCGGGCGCCTACCGCGTGGATGTTGATCTTCTCAAAGGAGCGGACAAGGGGATTTTTCAGCTTCTCGTGAACGGCGACCCGGTAGGTGGGCCGATGGACTGCTTTGCCTCCCGCCCCGAGGCGTCAACGGTGATCCCCGCAGGCGAGGTGACCTTCTTGAAACCGGCGAACGGCTCGTTCCGATTTCTGGTGAAGGGGAAGAATCCTCTATCCACCGGCTTCGGCCTTGCGCTGCGACGCGTCACCCTGACCCCCGTTCCGGGGTTCATGTTGCTTTCACCGGACGGCTCGTGCCTCACCGGTGGGGATGTTCTCCTGCGGTGGAATCCGGCGCCGCGAGCCAGGCAATATCAGGTCGAGGTGGACGGCGTCGTCGCCACCGTGGACGCTCCGGCGACCACCTGGCAGGGCGCCCATCTTGCCGCGGGGGCGCACCGGTGGCGCGTGATCGCAGTGGGCGCGGATGGGAAGCCGCACCCTTCGAACATTTTCTCTTTTGTCGTGGGGCCTCCTCCTCCCTATCCGTTCAGGGAGTTCTCCGATAACTTTTCCTCGTTCAAACCCGGCGATTGGCAGCTCGAGTCGATGACGCTTTCCTCGGGCAACGGCGCCCATGGTCTTGAAGCAACCGGGCCCGGGTACGCCATGCAGAAAAGCGTCCGTCTCGACAAAACTGAAGGCGAGTTTTCGGCGAAAATCAAACCCGACGGCGCAGACTCGGCGGACGGCGTCGGGTTCCAGGCCGAGGACGGCACCCAGCTCTATGCCGTGGTTGACTTCAAACGCAGCCAGCTTCGCATCGAACGGAAGCTCCAGGGGCCGGGACGCTATTCGATATTTGACGTGACGCCAAAGGCGTACCAGCTGCCTGGTTGGGCCGAACGCGCCGAGGGCGACGCCATCGTATGGGAGATCGCCGCCAAAGCGATCACTCTCCCCCCCGGGACGGCCTATGAGCTCAAGCTCGCCTATTCACGCCGCTCCTGTTGCGTCATGGCGACGATGGTTGCCTCCGACGGTTCGCCTGCCGTCACGCTGCGCGACCTCACCGACTTGCGCACGCCCGACCAACCCGTGCTGTTTTCCCTCTCCGGCAAAGCCAGCTTCGAAGAGGCATCCCTCCGGCTCCTCAACAAGCTGGTCTATAAATGGGACCCGGACAGCATCCGCATCGTGCTTCGTCCCGGAGCGGAAGGGACATGGGACGCGAAAGGCGCCTTCAATGCCGCCGTCGTCGTGCGGAACGGGACGTGGCATCTGGCCTACCGGGGGAATTCCAAGCCCGCTCCTCCGAACGGGCCGCCGAATAGCGAGATCGGCCTCGCCACCAGCACGGACGGAGTCCATTGGATTAAAAGCCCCGCCAACCCCATTGTCCGAAAAGAAACCCCCGACGATAGCAAAGAGGATCCCGATTTGATCTGGCCCGAAGGGAGCGATCTGGTCTATTTGGAAGAGAACTCCCACCACATCAGCTTTCCGCTGCCGCCGGCGATTCAGGCAAAGCTCAAACCAGGCAAATGGCTCCGCGGAGAAGTCATGTGCTCCAGTTCAGACTTCACCCACTGGAGCGTTCCGTGGCTTCTCGACACCGGAAAAACCCCGGGGAAAATGGGCGGGTTCATCGACACCCGGAATGAACCCGCTATTCCTGCAATCCAATTTGGAGGGACAGCCTACCGCTACGTCACGATGATCGAGGAAGGGGGCATCGATCTTTCCACCGATTTGCACGAATGGGTCAAGGCGGGAACGGCCGACCTCAAGGGCGCCCCGGACGCCTGGTGCACTTTCAAGGAGTGCTCGGGCAACATTTTTGTCGATTGGGATAAAAACATCCGCTTCGAATCTCAAATCGGCATAAACGAAGACGCAGCTCGCGGCAAGGGAATCGTAGGCAATCGCCTTTGCACCATCGGCGAAGGGGTCCTAAGCGGGTCCGATCCGACGAAGGTGCTCTGGCGCAGCGACCTCCCTTGGCTGACCGACTGGTACGGCAACGCGCCGACGGGCGCTCCCGAGGATTTTACTGCGACGAACGGCTCCGTGTTTCCGGGTCAGACCATCATCAAAGACGGCTGGCTCTGGCATTTTAGCGGAGGAAACAACCACTTCACCCTGTTGAGCAAATGCTGGTATGGCCCCCTCCTGGAGTGCCGCAATCTGCGGGCCGCAACCGATGCCGCGGGGCGGTGTTCGGTGGCCGTGATGGTTCGCAACGTCGGGAGCCTCGCCGGGTCCGGAGACGTGATCCTCTCGGTTGACGGCAAGCCGGTGGCGGAACAGCGCCCCGTGCTGGATCGCGATGCCGAAACAGAGCTCCGCTGGCAGATAGCGGCGCCGGCCGGGATTCACACGATTTCGGTCAATGACACGTCGGTAACCGAAAGCCGTTAGAATGCTAGAAATGCCGACTCACATGTGCTGCCGACAAACACCTGTCTCTCAAAAAACGCTTCCTACTCCGCACGGCCTCTGCGCGCCGTGTACATCCAGTCCCCCTATGAGCCAACCATATCGTCTGCCACAACTTGCTATCAGCCGCTGCTTGCCGTTTCGGAAAACGGACCGCCTTCTTTCCCTGGCATTGATACTAGGACTCATCTTCTCCGGCGCATTATCCGTCCGGGCGAATATCGCCGGCGGGGGCGACGGTACAGGGCCTAACGTCACCGTAACTACAGGGGAAAAGGTCATCATCCTGTCGAACGGGATTTGTTCGATCGCGATCACAAAAACGGGCCCGCACCTCAATGCCCTGGATTATACCTATAACAACAATGGCGTCGCCCGAACCTCTCCCACGCTGAAGGGGGATGGCCAGTATTACTATGGAGGATGGAGCCTCGGCGGTCTGGACATGGATCATCACAGTTCCAATTTTAAATACTCCCTCGCGGTCGATCCCGCGGCGAATGGAGGAAACTATGGCGATGTGATGATGGTAAGCGACACGCCTGATCTCGGCGTGATCGAAGTCCATTTCTCGATGTTGCGCGGTTCCCCGGGTTTTTATTCCACCGCGATCCAGACGCACCGGGCCCAGGATGCCGCGGTAAACCTGACCGCCTGGGGAGTTGTGACCCGGGTGCCGGGGAACTTTAATTGGCTGAGCGCCGACGATACCCGCAACTTCCTTATCGGCACGCCGACCAGCAAGGGCTCCGGCATCCCGAATTCCCCGCATGAAATCTCGGTTGGCCTGAACGGAAGCCGGCAGGGTCAACTGGACGACAAATTCATCTACGGCCAGGACCACGCCGACCTCAAGGCATGGGGGTGGAGCAGCGTGGGACCGCAAGGGTTAAACATCGGACGGTGGATGATGACGACGATGGATTTCAGCAACGGCGGACCGATGAAACGGGATGTCTCCGTCTATCCGTACAGCGAGCTCAACAACTCCATCCTCACCGGGGAACTGGGGATGGGTGGGGATGGCAGTTTCGCCCAGGGAGAGTTGTGGACCAAGACCTGCGGTCCGTGGTTCATCTATCTGAACAATGCGCCCGCCTCGATCACCGATCCCGCGGAGGCGGCGAAGGCGCTCTATAAGGATGCGCTTGCGCAGGCCGAGGCGGAGAAAGCGGCGTGGCCCTACAAGTGGTTCAAGAACGACAAATATCCCCAGGCTGCCGGGCGCGGGACTGTCCTGGGCAAGCTGAGTATTCAGGATGGCGGAAATCCCAACGCGTCGAACGCAGGCGTCTGGGTGGGACTGGAGGAGCAGCCCATAACCTCCCACAATGCTCACGACTTCCAGCAATGGTTCAAGCCGTACCAGTATTGGACACAGACCGATGCGAATGGAGACTTCACCCTCGCCAACGTTCTTCCCGGTGCTAACTACACGTTGTGGGCGTATGGGCCCGGGGCGGCTGGAACGTTCCTTTCCCAGAACCAACAGGGAGGAAATCCCTCTCTGGAATGCGATGTTCCGGCGCAGCCTTTCGCCGTGAAAGTATCGCCTGGTTCGGTCAATCAGTTGGGCGTGGTCAAGTGGATGCCCATTCGTGTGGGCGCGACCGTTTTCGAACTCGGGTATCCCAATCGCAAAGCGGATAAATATCGGCACGGGGACGACTACCCGTTTCCGGACGACCAGCCGAAGTTGGGTTTTCCCACGCCGATATGGGGGCCGCAAATGGAATTCCCCTTCGATTTTCCGGATGGCCTAACCTATACCGTGGGCCATAACCGCTGGTCAACCGACTGGAATTATATCCTGCCCTCTTTGCCGGATACCAACGGCGCGTACCAGCCCTGTAGCGGGAAGATCGTTTTCAATCTTGCCGCGGCGCCGGCAGCGGGCGCCCAGGCGTCGTTGTATATCGGCGCGGCCGGTTTTGACGGCGACAAGCGTTTTTCTGCCAACCAGATAGTCATCAGCGTCAACGATACGGAACTCGGCTCCGTTCCGGAAGCAAAGGGAGCGCCGGATGCGTTGACTCCGACCGGCTATTTTCCCGCTTATTCGGATGACAGCAGCATCCACTGCGGCGTTCACGGGCCGTTTTCCGACGAGCGGCTCTATTTTCCCGGAAGCCTTTTAAAGGCGGGGCAGAACACCATCACCGTAAAGGTAAACGGGAGAGGCTTGAGCAACTACATCATGGTCGATTACCTTCGGCTCGAACTTGCGGGCTACATCCCGCCCGCCCCAGCTGGCGTGACCGCCTTTCCGGGAAATAGCGCGGTGCTGGTGACGTGGCCAGTCGTTCCCGGCGCTACCAGCTACGACATCTTTCGCGCGACGGCGGACGCATCCGGCTACACTCCCGTCAAAACGGGGATGCCGGGTTTGGTCTGCGGAGGCGACATGCTGAACATGAATTTCACCGACAAGACCGCGACGAACGGAACGCGGTATCATTATAAGGTTGTCTCCAGGAACCCCGTCGGCCAAAGCGTCGCTTCCCCGGCGAGCGCCGGTGTAGCTCCCGGGCCGAAGCTCTCTTCCAGCGCGCCTCCGCTGCCTTCAGCCTTGCGGGTAAGCAGTTCCGGCCACCATAGCGTCGTTCTCAACTGGACGGCGGCGGAAGGGGCGGACTTTTATCGGGTTTGGAGGAGCACCTTGCACGGGAATGGAGTGGGAGCCTTCTATCCGTTGCGCACCATCATGCTGAACGACCAGGTGAGTGGGACCAGCTTCACCGATACCACGCCGACCGATGGCAAAAGGTATCGTTACTATACGCAGGCCGTGAATGCCGCAGGCGTCGGCCTGCCGTCGGCTTCGGTCGATGCCCAGCCGCTGCCCAAACCGCCTGCGTCCGCACCCGCGTCTCTCGCGGGAAATTGGAGCAAGACCCGCCAGGGGGTCGGCATCACGCTCAAATGGTCGGCCGTGCCCGGGGCTACCGGGTATGTCATCTACCGCTCCAACCTGGGCGAACAATTCAAATGGCCGGACAACTTTGTCACCCCGCTTCTGGAAACGACCTGGACCGATACGAACCGCGGCAAGAAAAAGGATGAGAAAAAGGGCGACGACCACATCAACCCCTCCAACGATTATTACTACCTTGTCACGGCAATCAATGCCGGCGGTATTTCTCCCGCTGCGACGGTCCATGTTCCGCCGCAAGGAAGATAGTCACTAATAAACCCATGGACGAAACAGACGGGCGCTGGCGCCCAACATATCGCGCTCGGCAAATCATTGAATGCCCCACGTTTTGTTTGGTTGCGGGCCCATCACCAACTCCAGGTTCCCGCCGCGCGCTATCTCCGAATAGTCCAGCCAACAGCGGTTTAGCGGACTCCCATTCAGCCGGGCAGACTGGATGTAGATATTAGCGGGCGAATTATTCTTCGCCGTGATGACGAACATCCCGCCCTTTGTGTATGCGGGGTCGAGCTTGAGAGTTACCTTGTCGAAGAGCGGGTTCACGATCTCGAAACGCGGATTGCCCGGGCAGCTCTGGGTGAGGCCGGATGCCGCCAGCACGTACCACGCGGACATCTGGCCCACGTCGTCGTCGCCCGGCAACCCTTCTGTGCCTGTGTAGTAAACGCTCATCGATTGCCGCAGCCATTTCTGCGTGAGCCACGGAGCTCCGGACCAGTCGAAAAGGAAGGGGATGAGTTCCGTCGGCTCGTTGACCGGATTATTGTAGGGATTCCACCAGGGCTCCATCCCGCCATAAACGTGGGCGGGATTTCGCATTCCCATATACGGATTCCATTTCGTGAAATCGGGTGTTCGGGTAAAGAAGTCGTCCAGCTTTGCGGTGAAGACGTCCTTGCCGCCTAACAGATGGATGAGGCCTGGAATATCATTGTAAGCGGTCCAGCCGGCTTGATAGACCGTCGCCTCCCGCGTGAACTTGGGAGAAGTGAGGCCCGGCCAGGGTAGGAAAGCGCCATTCCCGTCCTTGCCGCAGAACCATCCCTTCCATTCCGGGCGTGAATCCTTGCCGGCGGCGTCATAAGTCCAGGGCGCATCCGGGTTGAATATTTTCTTGTAGGCCATCGAGCGCTCAAGATATTTCGCGGCGTCCTCTTTCTTGCCGAGCGCGGCGGCGAACTGAGCCATGTTCCACTCGCTCAGCCCGTACTCGGTGGTCTCTGAAATCTGCCCGGGACAATATCCGTATTTGGCGTTCCCGTATTTTTCCGAGCTGTTGACGGAATACGCATAAGCCTTGTCGATATCGAAATCGCGAATCCCCTTGTGCCATGCGTCGTTGATCACGATCACGTCCGGGTTGCCGATCATGCAATCCGTATAGTTGCCCATGATCTCCCACCGGTCCAGGTAATGCTTTCCGTTGAGTTCCGCGAGGGACAGCATGCTGCTGATCTGGTTCCGCACCATCTTGGGCTCGATGAGGGTTAGCAACGGGTATTCGCTGCGATAATCATCCCAGCCGCTGAAAATGGTGACATTCGTGAAGGCATCCGACTGGTGCGGCTGGTTGTCCCCGCCGGGGTATTGCCCGTCGCGATCCGCAAAGATCATAGGGAAAAGCAGTGTCCGGTACAGGGCGCTATAAAAGATGGTCTTATGATCCTCCGTGCCGCCCTCCACCGACAGGCGATCCACCGCTTTTGTCCACGCGTCTCGCGCCTGCTGGAGGACCTGGTCGAAATTCCAGGCCGGAATTTCCGCGGCGAGATTCGCCCGCGCCCCGGCGATGCTGACAAAGGAAAGGCCCGTCTTGACCATGACGGTCTCCCCCGCCCTGGTCGGAAACTCCGTGTAGAAGCCGAGGTGTTGCCCTTCCTTTTCCTTGCAGCCGGGAATCACCTCCGCGTTCTTGCACGCCGCGATGAACGCAGGCATGCTGGTATTATTCTTGTTCCTGCCCCAGGGAGTGGGCGGAGTCGTATTCCATTCGGGAGGGAGGGCTGCGCTCCAGACCCCGTAATTCGTAAAGGGCTTGCTAAACTCGGCATGATAATAGGCCGTGTAGCGGGTGCTGCCGCCGAATGTCCACCCGCCTCCGGCACCCGTGTACACCATCATCCCTTCGATGGTATGGTCGTCCACCATCTTCACCGTCTGGTGCAGCGACGTGCCGGCGTTCCGATGCGAAAGATCCACCTGGATACGGGACTGCGTGTTCTCGGGAAAGGTAAACCGCAGGATCCCGCTGTGCGTGGCGACGGTGGCCTCCGCTCGGACCTTATAGTCGTCCAGCGTCACGGCGTAGTAGCCGGCGGAAGCTTTCTCGGTGCTCTTGGAGAACGCCGAAAGGAAGCCGCTCCCCGGCTTGCCGTCTCCACCATAGGTCTTCAGCGGGCCCGTAGTCGCCATGACCAGGAAATTTCCCAGCTCGCCCCCGTCCGCTCCGCCGAGTTGGTCAAAGCCGAACCCCTGGATTGTTTTGTCCTGGTAGGAATAGCCCATGCCGCGGTTCGTGGCGGGGTTGATCTTGACCATGCTGAACGGAATGGACGCGCCGGGGAAATCCTTCCCCTGGCGCCCCGTGCCGATGAATGGATCGATATAGTCGATGGGAGGCTTGGCCTGAAGGGCCGAGAGCCAGGAAAAAGCCGTCGCCACAGCGACGAGAGGGGTGAATTTTTTGATCAACTGAGTAGAGGTTGCCATTTGAGTTCCTGCCAACGCCGAGCACGGGCCTTTCGCTGCCGATTTTCTCCCGCGCCCCTTCCCGTGCAAGCCATTTCTAGGGTGCGTCAATGCGGGTTTCGGGCGTCGCGGGATTCCGCCGCGTGACGGTGAGGAGCCCTCGTCCTTAAGAGTCCCCGAATCTCATGGGTTTCACAGAACACGTGACCGAGGGTGCAGTTCCCACTCTTCCGCGGCTACTACAACTGCCTGGTCTCGGGGTCAGCCCCCTCCGAAGATCGAGAGGAAATTCGGTTGCCCGTTCGAGGGAGTGACGACGATTCGCAGCGGGGTCAGGCTTTGAACGTGAAGTAAACCGCTCCAATGATCATAGCGAAGGAGACGAGATTATTCCATTTGGGCACCGCTCCGAAGAGGGCAAACGCGACGCCGGTGAAGACCAGAATCTTGGCGTCCTTTGTGTCCTTGGCGCGAAAAGAAGAAAGAGGCGGCGAGGTGAGGATCTATAGCGGTGACGGGTTTCAGATTTAAGTGTCTTTCTCTCCGCGCGTCTATAGGATTGACCCCATGCGAATCCTCATCTTGTTGATGTCTGTCTGTGCTCTGACTCTTGGCGGCTGCTCTGGTATGGGCGGGACGGGGCCGAAGAGCGTGTCGGGAAATACGAACGACACGGGAAGCACCAATGGCACCGCCCAAGCCTCTCACGGCTCGGCGACGCAGTAGGCGCTGCGGTCGATCACCCGCGCAAAGCGGGACGTGAATTTGGGGGGCGAGAAGCTCGCGCCAAGGACGCGAAGGGTTTATTTTTCCCGCTAGGCGTCCTTTGTACTAGGCGCGAAAAGGAAAACCGGCGTCCGCGGAATGGGCTTTTCGCGTCGAATGGGTAACCGGGCGCTGGAACGGACTCTGCTGTAGCAAGTGCGGTGAATAACAGCACGGACCCGAATCTCACCGGCAGGCTCACCTCGGACTACGCGGCGCTTCAGAATGATCTCCTGCAGGCGCGCGAATTGGCCGGGGATTATCAAAAGCAGCTCTGCGATAAATCGAACGACCTGGCGGGGCTGAAGGTGCTGCTCGAAAGGGCTTCGCGCGACCTCGAGCGGTTGCAGGCCGACATCGTGGCGCTGCGCGAGGAACGGCACCGGTTGGCAAACGCGGCGATGCGAGCCGTGGCGCTGGAATACAAGTTGAACGCGGTGACAGAAGAGGTGAAGCGCCTGCGAGCGGCTCCGCGGGAGGTGATCCAGCTCTCGTTGGAAGGCGCGGAATCGGTGGTCGTCACCCCGGCGACTCCGGAGCCCCGGGTGGTGAAGCACATCCGGCGTCATTGATTTGGGCAGGGTCGCAAAGCGCTTACCCGCAGGGGTGCGGTCAGTCGGCGAGCGTGTTCGGGACGGGCTTCCAACTGTCGCCGTCTTTCGCGTAGAGCGGGAAGCGGATCGGGGCGAAGACTTTCGCGGGCAGCGCGGGATCGATGGCTGCGAGGCGGTTCACCCAGACGTTGGTCTCCTTCACGGCGGTGACGATGCCGACGACGTTCGCGGAGAGCTTTTCCATGAGCTTCAGCTCGCCTTCTATGGTCGCTCCGGTGCTGATGACGTCTTCGACCAGGAGGACGCGTTTGCCTTCCAGACGCTCGATCATCCTGGGGTCGATATAGACGGTCTTGGGAACGTCCGGGCTCGTGATGGAGCTGACCTGGACGGAGAACTCGTCGCGATACCAGAACTTGCGGGAATAGCCGAGCGGCACGTAACGTTTATGGCCGAGTTTTTTCGCGACCGGCGCGGCGAGCACCATGCCGAACGTGGGAATGCCGACGACGACCTCCGCATCGAGGTGCCGGACCATATCGGCCATGGCGGTGCTGAGCCGGTCTTCGACTTCAAAAGAACACTGGTTGATCGCCAGGTAGGCGATGGCGGTGCGGAAATCGGGCGGCAGGGGCAGGAACGGCAGCCAGAGGTGATCGCCGTCGGGCAATGGCGCGGCGGCGCCGTCGCGGTCGACGGTAGCGGCGACCTCACCGCCCGGGATGAGCTTTTCCCTGTAGCTTCCGTGGTTCGACATCTTGGCCCTTTTTGTTGAGGTAACGGGCTAACGGTGTATGCGAGGAATCCACCGCGCGCAAGCATTTGTCCCTCCGGGTTGGACAGGAAGCGACCAGTCCCTTCGTGTCCGACTTTCTTCCCTTGGCGTCCTTTGCGTCCTTGGCGCGAGCCCCGTCTCACAGAACGCGTGTGCGGCATTCTTTTAGGTAGCCTTCATCGATTTCGAACCCGATGAAGCGTTCGATGCCGCATTCGCGGGCGGCGAGCGCGGAGTTGCCGATGCCAAGGAAGGGGTCGAGCATCGTCTGGCCGGGTCGCGCGCCGTGGAGCCGGATGCAGCGGGCGGCGAGCTCGACGGGAAATGTCGCGGGGTGGGGACGCTCGGCAGCCCGGCTCTTTATGGTGCGATACGGGATAAACCAATTGTTGCCGCGGCAGCGGAGGTCGCGGCCGCCGGTATGGCCCCAGCGGGCGATGTTGCTCTTGTCGGAGTACGGGACGCCGGCCGCGAGGCGGTCCAGGGGGACGCTGCCGGTCTTCGTGAAGTGGAAGAGGTATTCGTGGCAGTCGGTGATGTACCGCCGCGAGTTGATGGGCTTGAAGTGGCCCGCGGAAAGTTCGTCGCCTTCCCTGGTCTTGACGGTGATGGATTTGATCCAGTGGAGCGTGTTCTGGAGGACGAAGAGCGAGGAGAACCGGACGGCGAGGGCGTGCGGCAGGAGCGGGTTGGCGGGGGCGGCGCCGACATTCAGAAAGAAGGAGCCGTCTTGCCGCAGGAGGCGTTTTATCTCGGCGGCCCAGTCGCAGCACCACGCGATATACTGGTCGCGGTCGCCGTTGTCCTTGTAGGCGGTGTAGGCGATGTCGAGGTTATACGGGGGCGAGGTGACGACGAGGTCGACGCTGCCGCCGGGGAGGCGCTTCATCCCTTCCAGGCAGTCGCCATGGTGGAGTTCGAATGCGGTGGAGCGGCTGCCGGGCGCCGCTTCTTCGAGAAGGGGTCTATTTTTATTTTCCGTGGCTCCAAGCTATGCTTTGTTCACGCATGGCTGTCCAATTCAAAGATTACTACGAGACGCTGGGTGTGGAGCGGAGCGCCGCGCCGGAAGAGATAAAGAAGGCGTTCCGCAAACTGGCCCGCCAGCACCACCCGGACGTGTCGAAGGACAAGAAGTCCGCAGAGGCGAAGTTCAAGGAGATCAACGAAGCCTACGAGGTGCTCGGCGACCCGGAGAAGCGCAAGAAATACGACACGATGGGCGCGGACTGGGACAAGGCCGGCCCGCCGCCGGGTTGGGGCGACCAGGGAGGCGGAGGCCGCCCGGGAACGCGGACGCAGGAATACGAGTTCGGCGGCACGGGGTTCAGCGACTTTTTCGAGAATTTCTTCGGCGGCGGAGGCAGGGCGGCGCGGAATCCCTTTGACGCGGGGTTCCGGGGCGCGCCCCAGCCGCCGGCGGGGGTGGATGTGGAGGCCGACATCATGGTGACTCTGGAAGAGGCGCTCCACGGGTCGCGCAGGAAGGTCTCCTTCCGGCGTTCGAGCAGTTCGAAGGTGGAGACCTACGAGGTGCAGATACCCGCCGGCGTCCACGAGGGGCAGCGCATCCGCCTCGCGGGGCAGGGGGAAGCGCAGACCAAGGGGGGCGTGGCGGGCGACCTGTACCTGCGCGTGCGGCTCTCGCAGCACCCGGATTTTCGCGTGGATGGGAAGGATCTCGTCCACGACCTCGATCTGCCGCCGTGGCGCGCGGTGCTCGGAGGCGAGGTGCCTGTGCCGACGATGGAAGGCGAGGCCCGGCTCAAGATTCCCGCCGGCACGCAGAACGGGCAGCGTTTCAAGCTGAAGCGGCGTGGGATGCCGCAGAAAGGCCAGGAGCGCGGGGACTTGTATGTGGCCGTGGAGATCGTGCTGCCCAAGGAGCTGAACGAGCAGGAGCGGGCGCTGTGGGAACAGTTGGCGCGGGATTCGCGGAACCCCGCCGTGTGAGGTGAGGCTGATCGACGATGTTTACCGCGTGACTGTGAGGACCAAAAATGTTAGCTTGGTTTCAACGACTTCAGATATGCGGAAGAACGAATTTTGGAAAAAAATAGAACTGGCCGCGGCGGACGCAGTGGAGTCCGGACGGGCGCGGTCGGAATCGCACCTGCGCAAGGATTGGAGATCGAAGCAAGCCGCGCGAGGTGGCTTGCGTTTCTTGGTGACCAAGGAGCAGATCCGGCTGTTGGGGCAGGGCATTTTTCGACCGAGCTAGATCGAGCCAATCGGATCGAACTTGAAGAGAAGCTGCTTGGCGAACTGGCAGCTTTATGGAGCGCCTCTTCGTTTTATGAGCGCGCAACGGCGAATGCCGCGGATCTGACGAGAGGTTCCGAGCACTTCGTTGTGCGATATGCCGACGTCGGAACGCCAAGGGTTCTGAAGGTGACCATACCGGGAAAGTTCGGAAGATATGAGTACACTCCAACTATCTATTTGAATTCCCTTCGATTTCTACAGAGCTTCGTCCCCGTTTTGGACATAAGGATGCACGGGCTGCTGAAGGCCGAGGGCGGAAAGCCAAGCATCGTCACGAGCATGCGATATATCGAAGGCAGGCACCCGATTCCCAGCCAAATTGGGAAGTATATGAAAGGCTTGGGTTGGGAGGAATTCAATGATGGGAGTCAGACGCTCGACTACAGGCACGCCGAATTACGGCAGGTCATCCGTGATGCTCATCCCCATAATTGGGTGTATCAAGCGGCTGCGGGGGAGATGATCCCCATCGATATCAGTATCGAGGAATTTGACCCCCCTACCCCGCGGTGAGGGCAAGGCGGGCGTCTTCGGCGGCGCCGGATTTTTCGAGGTAGTAGTCGTAGCCGCCGGGGTAGGGGTGGAGCGTGCCGGCTTTTACGTGGAGGACTTTGGTGGCAAGTTTGCGGATGAAATGGACGTCGTGCGAGATGAACACGAGCGCGCCCTCATAAGAGCCGAGGGCGAGGATGAGCGACTCGACGGTGTGGATGTCGAGGTGCGTGGTCGGCTCGTCCATGAGGAGGAGGTTTGGGGGGTCGACGAGGAATTTGATGAGGTTCAGGCGGCTCTTCTCGCCGCCGCTCAGCACGCGGGTCTTTTTGTAGATTTCCTCTTTGCGGAACAGGAACGAACCCAGAATGCCGCGCGCTTCGTCTTCACGCAGGAGCGGGGCGGCTGCGAGGACTTCCTCGAGGACGGTCTTTTCGGCGTCGAGCGTGTCGGCGCGGTGCTGGCTGAAGTAGCCGAGCTTCGCGTTGTGGCCGAGTTTGCGTTCGCCTTTCTGGAAGGCGACGACTCCGGCCAGGATTTTCAGCAAGGTGGATTTCCCGGCGCCGTTCGGGCCGACGAGAACGGTGCGCTCGCCCCGCTCGATGGTGAGGTCAACGCCTTCATAGACCTTCGTGTCGCCATACGCCATGTGGATGCCTTCGAGCATGATGGCCCGCGAGCCGCCGCGGGGCGGCTGCGGTATCTGGAAGCGGAACGGCTTCCGGGGCGGGAGCGGCTTTTCGATCAGCTCCATGCGCTCGATCTGCTTCAGCTTGCTCATCGCCTGCGACGCCTTTGAGGCCACCGAGCGGAACCGGTCGTAGAACTCGCGCAGGCCCGCGATCTCCTTTTGCTGGTTGCGGTAGGCGGCGCTCTGCTGTTCGAAGCGTTCCTCGCGCTGGCGAAGGAAAGCCGAGTAGTTGCCGGTGTATTCGACGAGCGCCTTTTCGGAAATCTCGTGCACGGTCTGGACGATCTCGTCCATGAACTGCCGGTCGTGCGAGATGAGCAGCACCGCGCCGGAATAGGTCTTGAGGTAATTCTGCAGCCAGAGGAGCGAGAGGAGGTCGAGATGATTGGTAGGCTCGTCGAGCAAGAGGAGATCGGGCTCCATGACCAGGAGGCGGGCCAGGTGGGCGCGCATGACCCACCCCCCGCTCATCTCGCGCGCGGGCCGGGTGAAATCCTGCTCGCGGTACCCCAGGCCGCTCAACATTTTCTTGGCTTTCGCGTCCACCTTGGGTTCGCTGAGCGCCTCGTGTTTGGCGTGGCTCTCGGCATATTCGGCGCCATCCACGGCGCCGGCCTGTTCGAGCTCCTTCAGCCGTTTTTCCAGCGCGGGAAGCTCGACGGCCCGGCCGGTGGCCACGTCCAGCACGGTCTCGGCTCCGGCGGGTTCGCTCTCCTGCGGCAGGTAGCCGACCATGGTCCACTCGTCGCGCTCGACCGTGCCGGCGTCGGGCGTGTCCGCTTTGAGGATGATGGAGAAGAGCGTGGACTTTCCCGCGCCGTTCGGGCCGACGAGGGCGACGCGTTCGCCGTAATTCACCTGCATGGCGGCGTTCTCGAAGAGCGTGCGGCCGCCGACGGTCTTCTTCAGGTTGCGGATGGTGAGCATCGGAAACGGGAATAGACCACGGAAGACGCGGAGTGCGCAACCGCGGGATGCGTCACCCGTGGATGATGAGTTGGATCTCTTCGGGCAGGCCGGCGGAAACTTTCTCCACGACGCTGCCTTTGAGGAGCTTCGTCATCGAAAGGCGGTGGGAGGAGCCGAGCATGAGGTAGTCGATCCCCAGCGTGGCCGAGAGGTCGAGGATGGTGGTCGCGGGGTCGTCGCTGACCGCGTAAACCGGCACGACGGTGATGCTCCGCTCTTTTCCGGTCTTCATCATGAGCGACATGATGGCGGCGGCGTGCGGTTCCTCCTGCCATTTGGCGCGCACCCTGTTCGGTGAGGCGGCCGGGGCGTAGATGGCCAGTTCTTTCACGTAGAGGACGCAGAGCATCGCCTTTCGCAGCTCGGCTTCCTCGAGCGCGAACCGCAGCACGGGCGTGATGCCGCGCGCGGCGACCATGATCTTCTGCCCTTCGCGCAACTCGGGCCGCAGGAGCGCGATGGCCTCCGCGTTCACGATCTGCGCGACGTTCGCGCGTGAGGGTGACGGTGGTGAGACCCTGGATCTTCTGCGTGTACGCGCGCAGGCCGAGGCCGAGCCCGAGCACGCAGAGGACGAAGAAGAGCGCATCCGGCTTGGTGCGGGCAAGGGTGATCTCGACGGCGAACAGGACGAAGAAGGTGACCCCGAAGAGCGAGCGGTCGATCCACGAGAAACTGATGGTGCGGTTGAACGTGCAGGAGCCGAGATTCACCGTGATGGCCCCGACGACGCCGATGGCGTACAGCCCCGCCAACGCTTCGAAGTCCGCCGAGACGGTGAGGACGACGATGGGGAGCACAACGGCGATGAGCAGGGGTATGAGCGGCACGCCGTGGCTGTTGAGTTGCTTGAATTGCCGCGGCATCTCCTCGTCGCGCGCCATCATGTAGAGGAGGCCGATCATGGCGACGATGGCCGTATTCGCGGCGCTCAAGAGGAGCAGGAAGAAGACGATGCCCACGACCCACCCGAACACGTGGCCGAACGAAGGCCCGAAGGTCATGCCCCCGAATTGTTCGGCGACGAAGCGGAGCATGTCGTCGGTGCGCTTGGACATCTCCGGCTTCAAGCTGGCGGGCAGCGAGAGCATGGCCCAGCCGAGGAGAGCCGTGCCGCCGACCACCTCCAGCGCGACGGGCCAGATGGCTTTGGCCGCCTCGCGCCCGACCTTTGGGTGCTCGGGAGAAGAACCGGGGTCGAGCTTCATGACGCCGGTGAGGTTCGCGATCGCCTCGACGCCGCTGAGGGCGAGGATGGCGCCGACGAACTGCACCCAGAGCCTCCCATAACTCTCATGGAGCGGCTCCAGGTGGTGCACGGTCAGGTGCGGGACGCTGATGGCGATGAGCGCAATGACGACGACGACAGTGGGCACCGAAAGCGCGACCGCCACCGCCCCGCTATGCTTGGGCCCATACCAGTTCACCCACCCCATGAAGACCAGCACGCCGATGGTGGAAAAGACGATGTGCTCCTTCAGGATCGGGATGTTGAAGTAGCTCAGCGCCGACCAGCCGCTCAACGCCGCGGTGACCGTGAGGTCCGCCACCAGCAGCAGCGCGCCGATGACCGCCAGCAGCCGCCCCTGCGAACGGGCCGCGGAGTAAACCCCGCCCCCGTCCGGGAAATAGGCGCATATCACCGCGTAGTTGATCCCCACCAAGCCGGTGAGCAGGCAGACCGCGAGGATGATGGGCAGCGACGAAAAGCCGGCGACGGCGAAGGCGAGCCCGAGGACGTAGGCTTTGCTAGTGCCCCAGTCGCCATACAAAAGCGCCGCGGCGCGAGCCCAGCCGACATTCCGCGGACGATGTCCCTCTCCGATCCCTATGTCCACAAGCGGCCCTCGGTCTTCACAACGGCTAGCTCTTAGGGAACTTTGGGCCGTCCGTCAACAGCCATCGTCCGGCGAAGGCCGGAGCCTCGCGCCCCCCCAGGGCATGCGCTCCCGGCGCCTGTCCGCGCCGTTCCCCCCGGGCGCGCCCGTATTGACGGGGACAGGCTTCATGCGTCACCCTTTCGCATGACAAACGGCGGTGTATCTTCCTGATGCTTTGATCGCCGCCGCCCCACAGACGCCGCGCCTCCGGGAACGCGTGCGCCGCTTCCTGGTGAGGCAATCCAAAGGCTGGCTCATCACCGACGCGGCCATCCTGGTCTTCGCCATCGGGTGTGTCGATTACATCACCGGGTACGAGGTGACCATCTTCCCGTTTTACTCCATCGCCATCCTCCTCGCGCTGTGGCTGGCGGGAACGGGCGCCGCCGTATTCATCTCCGTGCTCAGCGCCCTGGTCGGGTGGTGGGTTGACCGCACGACAGGGCACGTCTATTCCCGGGAGTGGCTGCGCGTGTGGGATTCGCTCGTCCGGCTTACCTTCTTCTACCTGGTCGTGCTCGCGGGGACGAACGTCCGCAGGCAACGGGATGAAAACCGGGCGCGGATCGAGCTGCTGGAACGTTCGCAAAAGCTCGAGCAGGAGATCATCAACATCAGCGAGAGCGAGCAGCGGCGGATAGGGCACGACCTGCACGACAGCCTCGGCCAGCACCTGGTCGCGGTAGGACTGGCCGCCGAGTCGTTGAAGGACGAACTGCTGCCGCAGACGCCGCGCGCCGCAAAAGCGGTGGGCCAGTTTGCCGAGCTCCTCCACGACGCGGTGAACCTCGCGCGGGACCTGGCCCGGGGCCTCTCCCCGGTTGACCGCGATGAAGGCGGGCTGGAATCCGCCCTCGAACAACTCGCGACGCACGTCTCGAGTCTCTCGGGCGTGGCGTGCACCTTCCGCTCGGAAGGCGTCTGGAGCCTCGATGACCATTCGAAGGCCGTTCACGTTTACAGGATCGCCCAGGAGGCGTCTAATAATGCCATCAAACACGCCATGGCCACCTCCGTGTCCATCGCCATCGTCGGCGACGGCGAGCGCGTCCGGCTCACCATCAGCGACGACGGCGTGGGATTTGCCCCGTCCGCGTCTTTGACAAAGGGCATGGGCTTGAACATCATGCGCTATCGCTCCCGGATGCTGGGTGGGACTTTGACGGTTCGTGGACGGGATCCGTCGGGAACCGTGGTGGAATGCAGCATGGGGCCGGGGGCCGAGGCGGACGAGGGCGGAGATCCTTCATGAACGACACCAAGACACGCGTAGTTATCATCGAAGACCACCCGGTCGTCCGCGAGCGCCTCAGCGAGCTCGTGAACCGCGAGAGCGACATGGAGGTCTGCGGCGAGGCGGATACGGCGCAGACCGGCACCGGCCTCGTCGTCTCCCTGCGCCCGGACATGATCATCCTCGACATCACGCTGAAGTCTTCCAGCGGCCTCGAGTTGATCAAATCCCTGCGGGCCCTTTCGATACAGACCCCCATCCTCGTCCTCTCGATGCACGAGGAGTCGCTCTACGCGCAGCGGGCATTGCGGGCGGGTGCGAGCGGCTACATCAATAAGAACAGCCCCTCCAGCGAAGTCATCAAGGCCGTGCGCCAGCTCCTCGAAGGCAAAATCTATCTCTCAGGGGAGATGACCGAGAACGTCCTCCAGAACCTCACCCAGACGCGGGCGGCGGCTCGCGGCGGCTCTTCGGTGGACAGGCTCAGTGATCGCGAAATCCGCGTCCTGGAAATGATCGGCCGGGGTCGGACCCCGCGGGTTATCGCCGAGATGCTGGGGGTGGGCCTTGCCACCGTCGAGACGTACCGCGCTCGGATAAAGGAAAAGATGAATCTTCAGAACGCATTTGAGCTCCAGCATTTTGCCATTCGCTGGCTGCGCGAGCGCGAAGAGTAAGGCGGGGAACGCCCCGCTCTGGTTCCGGCGGATCCCGCCGTATTTCCCGGCGACTTTGCACTTCGCAAAGGACGCGGGAAGCGATCCTGAAAGGGCGGCGCGGCGTGGCTTTTTTTGTTCCAACGCCGTTTTGCGTGGCTAAATCGAAGTCGTTGCAGCCACTACGTTGGGTAGTTGATTTACTTACAAAGGCGAATCTTTCTCCGCTCATCCCCCTGTCGCCGCTCACTCTCTTCCCGCCATTGGCATAGTGATTGCTAGGGGTGCGGCAGAAAGAAAACCACCCGGCGAGTGCCAGGCGGGTAAATAACCTACCACCGAAGGAAACCATGTTACAACCGGCCAATAGTTGCGCTGTTAAACCCAGTGGCAGCGGCAATCTTGAGGCGACCACCGGCCAATGGGCAATCGACCCGAGGCGGGTGTCTCAGTAGTAGCGGAATCCACAAATAGCAGAGTCCAACAACCAATAAATAGTACCACGCAACCTTATGAATAAGCCTTTTGATATGATGCAGGGTTTCGCGAAACGAAAGTCTCTCTTCGCGCTCCTCGGAGCGAAGATGCCGGGAGTCGGATTATGCTTTTCGGTGTTGTTTTTGATTTCGCTGTTCCTGGGCTCGACCCAGCGAGCGACCGCCCAGGCGTCGCCTTCCCCGGCCATGACCGCGCCTGCGGCCACGCCGGACGCAACCGCCGCCCCCGCGGCGGCCACGCCGATGGCGGCGACACCCGCCCCTGCCGCCACGACAGGTACGACGGCCGCGGCCGCCGCTGCTTCTCCGGCCGCAGCCGCCGCCTCGCCCACCCCGCAGCAACCGGACTCGCTGGCCTATCCTCCTGGCTCGAACGCCGGCGCGGCGGTCGATCTGACGTGGCCGATTCCAGCTGACAGCACCACCGTCAACCCCGACGGCAAAGGAAAGGTCACCAACGACGAACTGATCCAAAACGTCGCCCATAACAAGGTCTCGATCAACGTCGTCTGGACGCTCGTGACCGGCTTCCTGGTCATGTTCATGCAAGCGGGCTTCGCGCTCGTGGAAACCGGCCTGTGCCGCGCCAAGAGCGCCGCGCACGTCATGGCCACGAACTTCATGATCTACGGCCTGGGCATGCTGGGATTCTGGGTTTGCGGGTTCGCGTTCATGTTCGGCAACTATGCCAACGGCCCGGCGCCCATCGGTTGGCAGCCGTCGCTCGGCCAGGGCCTGTTGCTGTTGAACCAGGGCTGGACGGTCACCATAGCCGGCCATCCTTTCGGGTTGCTCGGCTTGAAGGGCTTCTTCCTCAGCCCGAGCGTCTTCGACTCCGCGGTCTTCTGTCTGTTCCTCTTTGAGATGGTGTTCATGGACACCACCGCGACCATTCCCACCGGCTGTATGGCCGAGCGCTGGGACTTCCGCAACTTCATCATCTACGGCTTCTGGGTCGGCATGTTCCCTTATGCCATCTACGGCAGTTGGGTTTGGGGCGGCGGCTGGCTCGCGCAGTTGGGTCAGAACTTTGCCCTCGGCCACGGCGCGGTGGACTTCGCCGGCTCGGGCGTGGTGCACATGTGCGGCGGCATGATCGCCATCGCGGGCGGCTTGTGTATCGGGCCGCGTCTCGGTAAATACGGCAAGGACGGCAAACCGCGTGCCATACCCGGCCACGACATCCCGATGGTCATGCTCGGCACGTTCATCCTTGCCTTCGGCTGGTTCGGCTTCAACCCCGGCTCCACGCTGGCGGGCACGGACAACCGCATCGCGATCATCGCGGTAAACACCATGCTCGCGGGTGCCTCGGCCTCCGTCGGCACGATGCTCACCATGTATGTCGTGACGGGCAAGCCCGATCCGTCGATGCTCTGCAACGGGTTGCTCGCGGGCCTGGTCGCCATCACCGCGCCTTGCGCGTTTGTCAACTCCGCGGGCGCCGTCCTGCTCGGCTTCATCGCGGGTATCATCGTAGTGTTCTCGGTCTTCTTCTTTGAGCGCGTTGCGAAGATTGATGACTGCGTCGGCGCGATCTCCGTTCACGGGATATGCGGCGCATGGGGAGTGTTGAGCGTAGGTCTCTTTGCCAATGGCTCTTACGGCCAGGGATGGGGCGGCGTCCACAAACTCTTCAAGGACGGCGCGTGGACGATCATCAACAACGACGGCGCGGCCGCCACGCTCAAGAAATACGCAGACATGACCGGCACCGGGACGACCGGCGGCTGGACGGATGTCGGCGTGTCCGGCATCTTCGGCAGCATGTTCGGCAGCACAGCCCCGACCGGGGACTTCTCACAGTTAATGGCTCAGGTCGTTGACGTTTGCACCTGTGCGATCTTCGTCATCGGGTTCAGCCTCGTCTGGTTCAAGTTGTCGAACCTGATCTTCCCGATTCGCTCCAAGCGTGCGGATGAGATCGCAGGTCTCGACATTCCGGAGATGGGTGTCCAAGCCTATCCGGACTTCGCCCTCACCGACAAGTCGTCGCCGCCGATCGACTAGTCGAACCGCCTGGGGTGCGGCGCGCGACAACCGCGCGCCGCGCCCGAGTGGCTTTCTTCGGGAGAGACAAACGAAAAGGCCTTCCGCAAAAGCATCATCACCACGGAGGGGCGGTCGGAGTTCAAGACTCCGCCGCCCTTCTTGTTTGCGGAGTCGCGGTGCTCCGGGACTCCCGTCCAGCTTTTGCGCTCATTTTCTGTATAGTAAAACGAATGAACCCCTCCGTCGTATTCCTCGTCATCTGCTCGCTCACGAATCTCATCCTGGCTCTGGTTGCCTGGGCCCTTACCAGCAGCAAACCGACGCTGTTGAATCTGCTCATGAGCAGCGCGTTTCTTCTTTTCGCCGGCTATTTCGTAGCGGGCGGAAAGCACGGGGACATGACCTGGCTCCCTTCCTTCCTCGCGAGCATGCTTTGCAGCGGCCGGGCAATCGGCTTCCTCATGCGGTACAAGAAGGAGCCGGCGATGCGACTGCCGGCGATGCTGGTGCTCGCGGCGGCGCTCGTCGCAACCGCGGGGACGCTCACCGCATTTCGCACGGTGCATTGAGCGCGCCCGGCATGGAGACTTGCTGACATATGGATCCGAGCCCATGGATGTGCCTGCCGTTCGTCGTGATGCTTCTTTCCATCGCGACCATGCCCATCTTCCTGAAGCATTTCTGGGAGCATTATTACCGGTGGATTTCGCTGGGGCTCGGCGCGATCAGCCTCGTCTATTACCTTTTCTTCCTGCGCGCGCCGCTGCGGATGGCGACTGTGGGGGGCGAATACGTGAGTTTCATCGCGCTGGTGGGCTCGCTTTTCATCGTTACAAGCGGCATCCACATACAGGTGAAGGGCGGCGGCGCCAAACCGTGGATGAATTGCGTTTACCTCCTGGTGAGCGCCCTGCTGGCGAACATCTTCGGCACTACCGGCGCGTCGATGCTGATGGTGCGGCCCTGGATTCGCCTGAACAAATACCGGTTTACTTCGCTGCACACGGTTTTCTTCATTTATATAGTGAGCAACGTGGGTGGCTGCCTGACCCCGGTGGGCGATCCGCCCCTGTTCCTGGGCTACCTGAAAGGCGTTCCATTCTGGTGGGTGCTGCAGCACTGCTGGAAACCGTGGGCCATGGCCTTGGGGCTTTTGATCGCGGCATTCTACTTTTTGGATCGGGTCAATTACCTCCAGGCGCCGCGCCGCGTCCGCCTGGCGGAGACGTCCGAGGCCGATACCTGGAAGTTTGACGGCCTGCTGAATCTCATCTGCCTGGCGGCGATCCTGGGTGCGGTGTTCCTGCCGGCCGGCTTCCGAGAAGTGGCGATGTTCGCCGCCGCGGCGATCTCATACAAGCTGACGCCGAAGCGGGTGCACCTGGCCAATGAGTTCTCGTTCGGTCCGATCAAGGAGATCGCGTGGCTGTTTGTCGGAATATTCGCGACGATGACGCCCGTCCTCGACTACCTGGAGTTGCACTCGCGCGCGCTCGGCATCAACAGCGAGAGGCAGTATTTCTGGTGCACGGGGATCCTCTCGGGAGTGCTGGACAACGCGCCGACTTACCTCACGTTCGCCGCGGCCGCGTTCGGGCGCTTTGGCCTGCACATGACCAACCGGGCGAACACGCTGCAATTCGTGGCGATGCACACGGGCTACCTGGTGGCGATCTCGACAGGCGCGGTGTTCTTCGGCAGCCTGACGTACATCGGCAACGGACCGAACCTGATGGTGAAGGCGATCGCGGAACATTCGAAGGTGCACACGCCAAATTTTTTCAACTACGTCATCCGCTTTTCGATCCCCATCCTGCTTCCGATCTTCGCGTTGGTGGGCTGGCTTTTTTTTGCGGCCAAACTATGATTTCCGAAAGCGGCGCATGAAAAAGATTGAAGCCATCGTCAAACCTTTCAAGGCGGCCGACGTTAAAACGGCACTTACGGAGCTGGGCGTGGATGGGATGACGACCATCGATGTGCGGGGGTTCGGCAGGCAGTACGGACGGACGGAAATCTATCGCGGCCAGGAATACGAAGTGGATTTCGTGCCGAAGACCATGATCATCGTCGTCGTGAGCGACCAGTTGCTGGACGGCGCCGTGAAAGCGGTGGTGAAGGCCGCGAGGACCGGGAAGATCGGAGACGGCAAGATATTCGTTTCGAACATCGAGGAATCGATCCGCGTCCGGACGGAGGAACGGGAAGACTAGGCGCTCTCGGCCCTCGCAAAAAGAAAGCAACGCACGTGAAAAAAATAGAAGCTGTGATCAAGCCGTTCAAGGTGGACGCCGTTAAGGACGCGTTGACCGAGATCGGCGTGGATGGAATGACGACGATGGAAGTGAAGGGGTTCGGGAGGCAGCGCGGGCACCCGGAGATCTATCGCGGCAGCGAGTATAACGTCGATTTCGTTCCCAAGACGCTGTTGATGTGCGTTCTGGCCGACGAGCAGGTGGACGCCGCGATAAAGGCGATCCTAAAGGCCTCGAAAACGGGCGAGATCGGCGACGGGAAGATATTCGTCTCCTCGCTCGAGGACGTCATCCGCATCCGGACGCAGGAATCCGGCGGCAAGGCGATCTAGGAGCGCGGTCTCGGTTTTCACTTAACGGCGGTTCGCCTCGCGGTTAAGTTTTGGCCACGAGCACGCCGATCAATCCCAGTCCGTGGATGGTTCTCCCTTTCGGGGCGCTGCTGGCGTGCGTCGCCGTCATGCCGCTGGCCTGCCCGCACTTCTGGGAGGCGCATTACAAAAAGCTCGTCGCGGCGCTGGCCACGGTCACCGTTCTCTATTACGTCTTCGCGCTCGGCGCGGGGCGGCGGATGCTCGGCGTCGCGGGCGACTACGCGAGCTTCATCGTCTTCATCGGTTCGCTCTTTGTGGTATCGGGCGGCATCCACATCCGAGTAAAGCGAAAGGCCGCGCCTTGGACGAACTGCCTCTTCCTGCTGGCCGGGTCGGTGCTCGCAAACGTCGTGGGCACGACCGGCGCCTCGATGCTGCTCATCCGCCCTTGGATTCGCATGAACCGCTACCGGTTCACGAATTACCACACGGTCTTCTTCATCTTCCTCGTAGGGAACATCGGCGGCTGCCTCACCCCCATCGGCGATCCGCCGTTGTTCCTGGGCTACCTGAAAGGCGTGCCCTTCTGGTGGGTGACCGCGCGCTGTCTGCCCGCGTGGGGGCTCGGAGTCCTCTGCCTCGGAGTCGCTTTCTACGCCATCGACCGGCGCAATTTCATGCGGCTGCCAAAGGGCCTTCGCGAGATGGAGGCCGACGACGAGGGATTGAAGGTGGAGGGCCTCGTCAGCCTGGTAAGCCTCGCAGTCATCCTCGGCGCGGTCTTCGTCAAATCCCCGCCCGGGCTGCGCGAGGGAATCATGCTCCTGGCCGCGGGCGCCTCGTACCCGCGCCACGCCCAAATGGGTCCACACGGCGAACCAATTCATCCTCGCGCCCATGAAGGAAGTCGCCTGGCTTTTCGCGGGCATCTTCGCCACCATGGCGCCCGCGCTCGATCTCCTCGCGCGCCACGCGGGAAGCCTGGGCATTCGGGAGCCCATCCAGTTCTACTGGCTCAGCGGAGCGCTCTCCGGCGTGCTCGACAGCGCGCCCACTTACCTGGCCTTTGCGACCGCCGCGTTCGGCCTGCATCATCTCAGCCTCGAAAACAGCGCGGATATGCCCGCCTTCCTGGCTGAACACGGCCGGTATCTTACCGCCATCTCCCTGGGCTCCGTCTTCTTCGGCGCGGCGACCTACATCGGCAACGGCCCCAACCTCATGGTGAAGGCCATCGCCGACCACGCGAAGGTGCGCACACCGGACTTCTTCACCTTCATCTACAAATACGCCCTCGTCCTCCTGCTGCCGCTGCTTCTTCTCCTGTCGTTCCTCTATTTTTCGAGGTGGCGCATATTCTAGATTCGAGCGCCGCGACTCTTTCGAAGTGGGCCATCGCGCGCTCGAAGTCGCGCTTGTTGTTGAGGATCGCGGTCGCGCCCGCGCCGAGGCCCCCCGCGAGTTGTTCCGCATACCAGGAGTCGTGCGCCGCCACGTACTCTTCGCGGTTCTTGCAGGGACCGGTCTCGATCCCGTCCGCTTCGCAATGCAGCAGCCACGCCTTGTGGACGAGCGCCCCGTATATCCTCTGCTGCGCGTGCGAAAAGCTCATGCCGCCGCCCGCCCTCCGTGACCGATGGGCCGCCGGGGCCGCATCCACGCTTCGAAATCGGGATTGCTCTGGAGTTTCAGGATGCGCCCGCTCGGCCCGCGTTCGGCGAGGAAGTGCGGGCAGCTCGGCGCTTTCACGCGGCGGTCGAAGTGCGCCGTGCTCACCTGGAGGCGCGACCGGAATTCGCCCGGGGTCTCCCAGTGGAAGCTCCCGGCAAGGAGCACGCTGTAACCGTTGCCGCGCAGAAGGTCGATGGCGGCGTTGATCTGGTCGTCATCGCTCCGCATATACGGGCCCGGCCTGTTTCGCGGGGCTTCGGTAAGCGCCGGGTTCATAGACGTGCTCTCCCTTCGTTCCGGATCTTCCGCGCCAGCAGCCCCTGCGCGTACCGGATGCCACGCAGCCGCCGGGCCCGGCGTTCGTCCGAGCGGCCCTGCCAGTAGGCGAGCGCTCCGATGAGAAGGACGGATGCCACCACCGTCGCGGCCAGTCCCGAGAGGGTGGCGTCCGTCATGCCGCCCCCTGCCCCTCCCCGGCATGCTCGAGCCGGCCCGCCCGGGCGGGCTTGTAAGGCTCCACCGAGTAGCGCGCGAACCGTGCGGGCCTGTAAACAACGTCGCGCGCCGTAAAATTGTCGTTCACGACGAACTTCTCCCCGCCGGGCAGTTCGATCGGCTGCCCGCAGATCGCACCCATCGAGACCGCTTTCCGCAGGGCCTGGGACGCCTTGTCGAACCGCGCCTTTCCCCGGGCCAGTTCCGCGTTATGGCGCGCCAGCAGGCGCGCGATTCTCTTTGTAGGTTTTCTATTCATGGCCTTTGTCTTTTTGTCCCCGCAGTCTCTTGGTGAAATGCCCCGCCGGGCTTTTTGATGCCTCCCCGGGAGGCCGTTACACCGCCTCTAGGAGGCGTTTTCGATGATGTAGGCATCCCAGGCGCTCACGGGGATGCGCCAGTACTCCCGGTTCTTCCCGCGGCTCTTGAGTCCGTTCCCGATGTTGACTGCCGTCAGGCGGCCCTCGGTGATGAGGTTGGTGACGTGCTGCTCAGTGATGTGCAGCGTGGCCGCCACCTCGCGCACGTATAGGACGGTTCGCTGCGGCCAGAGTTCCTTCGAGAGAAGGCCGCGTAGCGCGGTTTCGGCGGCGCCCGCGGCAGGAGCCGCTCCGACGGTTTGGGCGGGGGTGCCGGCGGCGGCGGTCCGCTTGGGAAAGGCTGTGGTTGTCTTCATTCTTTAAAAAGCTCCTCGAATTTCATTTGTTGCAGCGCCGCCTTCTCGACGATGAACGCCGTGTGCCGCGCCTCCCGCGCCTCGTCCGGCGGGAGGATGAAGCCCAGCGCCTCCAGCAGCGCCAGCTTCTCTTCCGTCTCCAAGTCCGCGAACCCGGCCATGGCGCGTCTCGCCAGGGACAGGACAGCCTCTCTTCTTTTGTTGTTCATATGCCGAGTCTCCAAGGAACGGGCGGAAGAGTGGACGGGAAACCCGGGGTTCGTGATGCGAGATACGGCATCGGGGGCGCCGCGCGTCCTCCGCGGGGCGTTCGCTCTGGAGGGCGGGGTTATCGTGCGGGGTGCGGCCTTCCGCCCCGCCGGAACCGGAAAGAATTGTTCTCCGGTTATTTAACATGTTGACTTTCCTCGGTTACCATGTCCACTATTCCCTTGACGTTGTTCACTTTGTTGGAAAGTCACCATTATGTCAACAAAAAAAGTTCGGGCTCACAACATTTTCTCCGCGCGTATCCTCGCTCTGCGCAGGAAGCTCGGCTTCACCCAAACCGAGCTCGCCGACGAACTCAAAATCAACCGCAGCTACCTTTCCCAAATCGAGAACGGCCTCGAACCCTCGAGCCGGTTAAAGGAACGCGTCGAGATCCTTGAGAAGATCGGCGTCGTCTCCAGGTCGGAAGGCGGGCCCGAAGGTGGCGGCGCCTTGCTCGGGCCCCGCCTGATCGCGTGGCGCAAGCGCCTCTCGCTGGAAAGCGCGGAAGCCGCCCGCGTCTTGCGCATCGCCCGCGGCCGGTACGAGGAATACGAGGCGGGCCGGGAGCCAAACCGCTTCTTCACCGAGAAATTCAACGCCCTGGAGTCGCAGTCCCGCACGGTCATCGACCAATTGCTGGGCGACGCCGATCTCGGCCGGGTGCAGCGGGCCGCCGAGGAATTATCCCCCGATGAACGCCAGGCGATGGAAGACCTCGGCGCGGATGCGCTCCAGTTACATTGGATTCCGCTCATCTCCTGGGCGCACGCGGGGCGTTCCCTGGAAGGGGATTTCTCGGAACGTCGTGAACTGGGAGCAGCGCGTCCCGACCCCCGTAAAGGATCCGCACGCCATCGCGGTGCAGATACGCGGCGACTCCATGGAACCGAGGATCTCCGAGGGCGACACCGTCATCCTCATGTGCAGCGTGCGGGCGCAGACCGGGGATATTGTCGTGGCGCGGCTGAAGAATGGCGGAGTCATCTGCAAGCTCTTCCATCTGCGCGGGCGCACCGGGAGGAAGTTCGTGCTTACGAGCTATAACCCGGCATACCCGCCCACGGAACACGAGGAGGATGACTTTTTCTGGATATATCCGGTTCACTCGGTGATCAAGCCTATGAGGAGGTAGGAGTGAGCTTGCGGGCGCGGGTCGGCGCTCGTTAGACCGCCGCTACAGGAGCGGGTTGCAAAGCTAGGTTTGCTTAAAAAGGGGTGGGGCGGGGCTGAAAATGAAAATTTGTTGCAATGGAACCTATGGAGCCAATGGGAGCTTAGGTAGTTTTAAAGGGTCGTGCGAGGCTTGTCTCGCACATGAAACCTAACTTAGTTCGCATTGCAAATTTCCTCCGCGGGAAAAAGACTTACCTCGTCTCCGCGGCGGCGCTCATCTATGGCTTCGGCATCGTTCAGGGCCTTTGGCCCCACCAGCCGGGGATTGATTTTCTTCTGACTGGCACCGGCCTCGCGAGCGTTCGCGCGGCCATCGGCAAGATAGAGAGCCCATCCGCGCTTTCGGCGCAGAGCGGGGAGGAGGGACTATGATCTTCGGTGAATCCTCCTTCCCGGCGCTCCCGGTCGGGCTGCCGCCGCTGAGGCGTCTCGCGCGGAGCCGGTGTCCGCACTGCAGCAGAGCCATTTCCATCCCCATCGACCGGTTGCGTCCGTCCGGAGCGACCACGATGCCACGGCGGGAGACACTCGAGGCGAGTCCCGCATCGCCCGCGCGGGCTGCGCTCGGAGCCGCGTTATGAACGCAGCCACACTCCTGCGGGGCGACGGCTCGTGGCCCTGGACGGCCACCGTCGATGGGGATGACATCGTGGTAAGCGGGCTCGCGACCGCGTTTGGGGGCGAGGACGATTCGCAGGACGACGGGGGCACCGCGAGCGGCTTCGACACGAGGGGACACCCGGGGCTGATGGCGTGTTCCCTGCCGATGCGCGACGACAACCTGGAGGCCCTCCGCGGCTCCCCCATCCCGCGGATGCCATTCGGCCTGCGCGCGGATGGGACACGGAGCCCGCGGGGGGCGTGGGTGGCGGTCTCGTTCGACGGGGCGGACGGTCCGCCGGCGGTTCTGCCGGTCATCGATCTCGGGCCGGGGAAGCGGACGGGGCATGTGCTGGACCTCACGGTGGCCGCGGCGCGGCTTCGGGATGCGGGGGCCACGGCGAATAACTTTTTGGCGCGAGTCACCTACCGCATCCTCGGCGGGGCGCGCTATGCAACAAACCACGCGGTCTGAGGCGGGCCGCATCTGCATTACTTGGATACTAATAATGGATACTTATATACCTAACATCAGTGCGCCGCAGCGCACTTCGCGCGAGACGGGGCCGGCAGTCGTACATGACCGGGTGAACATCCTGGAAGGGGTGACCGTCTGCATCGACTACTCGGACTTCCTGGATGTGGCGCTGCAGGAGAACCTGCACCATTTCGACCAGTTCGTGGTGGTGACTTCCTTCAGCGACCACGCCACCCAGGAAGTTTGCGCGCGGCACGGGGTCATCTGCGTTCAGACGGATCTCTGCTACGAAAGCGGCAGCGCTCTCAACAAGGGCCTGGCCATCAACCTCGGCCTGGCGCACCTGCGGCACGAGGGGTGGCTGGTTCATATGGATGCGGACATTGTCCTTCCGGACCGGCTCCGCACCGTCCTGGAGAAGTCGCGGCTCGACAAACGCTGCGTGTACGGCGCGGACCGCATGAACGTGCGCGGCTACGCGGAGTGGCTGCGGGTGAAGAGGGATCCCGCCTATGCGCGGCAGTTCCACCACCGGTTCCTGGTGAACGTGCCGGACGGGCTTCAGCTCGGCGCGCGGCTGCTGCACGACGAGTTTGGATACTGCCCCATCGGCTTTTTCCAGCTCTGGCACGCGAGCGCGCGGCGGCGGTATCCCATCAACCAGGGGAGCGCCGAGCATACGGATGTGCTCTTCTCCTGCCAGTGGCCCGCGGCGAACCGGCGCTTGCTGCCCACGGCCATCTGCTACCACCTCGAGAGCGAGGGCGCGCGCTGGGGTGCGAACTGGAACGGGCGGCAAACCAGGAGGTTTTCTTGAGCCAGGGGAATTGTTCGCACCCGGAGGCGCCGCCGAAGCCCGACGCCCGCCCGGCGCTCGAAATTCTTCTAAACCCGGAGCTCTTTGCGATCCCCGGCGTTTTCCTTTCGCTCGCGCAACTGCCGAGCCCCGAGAGCCCGCAGGCGATCGGGTGGGTGATGATCATCATCAGCTCGCTCATGCTTTCGGTGAACCAGGGGCTGGGCATCGTCCAGTATTTTCGCGACCCGCAAAAGGTGCAGAGGATGGAGGACATGGAGCGCATCCGGGGGGAATCGAAGGCGCGCAAGGAGGATTCGGATCGGCGCATCGACGCGATCGAGGAGCGGGTGGCCGGGTTCGCGACGACCGCGCAACTGCGCGAGCTGAGGGAGGACGTCCATAACCGGCTGAAGGAGATGAGCGCCTACCTGCACGAAACGCACCACGGCATCACCGGGGAGCTGAAGGCGCTCTACCTCGCGGGCGAGCAACGGGCCGACACGACGTAGAAGAATCTTGTCGCGGTAAACCAGAGCAACGAGGAGCGGGCGGCGAAGCTGCACCAGCGCATCAACGACGTGAGCAGCCACCTCGACGGAAAGATAGACAATATGAGCAAAACCATCATCGATCTCCTCACGCGCGGGGGCGCGTCCTTATGAGCCGGGAACGGACTCTGCGCCGGGCCGCGCTCGACCTGCTGGAGCGGGCCGAGCCTTACGCGCTGCCCGAACGGCAACTACAGATCGAGCTGAACGGGCGGGTGCGCCCCCCGGCGGGCCAGGCCGAATTCGAGGACATGGTCACCTACCTGGCAACGCGCAAGTTCATCGCGCTGTTGCAGGACAGCCTCGACCCGGAGCGTTCGCAGTGGCTCATCACCGAAACGGGGAAGGCGCTCCTCCGCAAGTAATGAGAAAGCCGCGTCACGACTCCCTCTTTGCGAAGCTGCGCACGGACGCCCAGCGCGACGAGGTGTTCACGTGGGTGCACGTCGAGGGCGCCAGCTATAAGGAGGTGGCGGCGCGCATCAAGGCGCATTTCGGCATCGAAGCCACGCCCGAGGTCGTCATGTCCATGAACCACCAGCGCGGCTTCGCCTGGCGCATGCGGGACGCCGTGCGGCGGGGCGAGGAGCAGGCCGCCCTGCTGCCGGAGGATTACGACGACCGGCGCAAGCGGGCGCTCGCGCAGCGTGAATTCGAGGCGGTGCTCCAGGATCTCTCATTCAAGGAGATCCTGCTGGCCCAGCGGCTGGAGCTGGATCGCGAAAAGCTCAAGCTGCAGCGGGACATGGAGCCGGCGAAACTCGAGCTCGCGAAGCGCAGGGTGGATCTCCTGGAAGGCAAGCTCTCCTCGGCGAACGAGACGGAGGGCAACACCAGCCTCACCCCCGCCGAGAAGCAGGAGCGGATACGGCAGATATTCGGGCTCGCATGAAGGCGCCGGGGCACTCTCCACGCGACCTGCTTCTGCCGTACCAGCGGAGGTGGGTGGAAGACGCCGCCCGGTTCAAGATGGGCATCTGGTCGCGGCAGACCGGCAAGGATTTCTCGATGGGGTGCGAGATCGTCGAGGACTGCCTGCAGCGGGCGAAGATCGAGTGGCTCATCGGCGCGGCGGGCGAGCGGCAGGCGCTTCTCTCGCTCGACAAGGTGAAGGAATGGGCGGAGGCATACCATTTGGCGATCGCGGATTACACCGAGGAGCGAAGCGGCTCCGAGGCGCTCATCAAGAGCGCGAGCATCACCTGGCCGAACGGGAGCAAGGTCATCGCCGTTCCGGCGAACCCGGATACCGTGCGCGGCTATTCGGCGAATGTCGATCTCACCGAGTTCGCCTTCCTCGAGCAGCCGGGCGAGACGTGGCGAGCCATGTTGCCGAGCATCACGAACCCGCTCCGGGGCGGGATGAAAAAGGTGCGCCTCATCACCACGCCGAACGGCAAGGGCAACAAGACCGACGAGCTCTGGCACAAGGAGGATACCGGCAAGATGCGTTGGGCGCGGCACAAGGTCACCATCCACGACGCCGTCGCGCAGGGCCTCCCCATCGACATCGAGGAATTGAGGGAGGCGCTCGACGACCCCGAAGGCTGGGCGCAGGAATACGAGTGCGAGTTCCTCGACGGCAGCAATGTCCTGCTCCCGTACGACCTCATCGCGCTCGCCGAGAGCGCGGATGCGACCGAGTTCTGCTCGCCGGATTTCTTCGACCAGAAACGGTCGCAGACCCCAAAGTTTGCCGGCATCGACTTCGGGCGCACGAACGACCCCACCGTCTGCTGCACGCTTGAGCGGGAGGGGGACATCCTCTGGACGCGCGAGATTCTCATCCTGAAAGGGACGGACTCGCCGGAACAGCAGCGCATCCTGCGCAGCAGGGTGGCCGCCGCGCAGAGGGTCTGTTTCGACTACACCGGGCCGGGCATCGGGCTCGGCGATTACCTGGCGAAGGAGTTTGGGGTATGGGACGGCCCGGCGCACAAGTTCGGGAAGATCGAGCTCTGCACCTTCACGACGGCCTTCAAGCGGGAGCTCTTCCCGAGGCTGCGCCACAAGTTCGAAGCGCCCACGAAAGTGCGGGTGCCCATCAGCCGCGCCGTGCGCGAGGATCTGCACGCCATGCAGCAGATCGTCAGCAACGGCGAATACAACTACTGGGCGCCGCGCACGAAGGAAGGCCACAGCGACCGCTGCACGGCGCTCGCCCTGGCGGTGCGGGCGGCGGGCGAAGCGGGCGGGGGCTTCGCCTACGAGTCCGTGACCCGCGGCTCGGGAAGCGGCGGCTTCGAGCGCGCCCGGGTCAGGATGTAGCGGAAGCGACCTTGAAGCCGGCGGCCATATCCAGCCGGCCTTCCGACGGCAAGGCAGGCCTACGGGAACCGCTTGTCGTATTCGCGTGAGACGCGCACGAGAAGAGCGGAATACTCCTGGCGCGTCTTCTCGAGCGATATCCACTCGAAGCGAAATGAGGGAACGTTTGACGCCCGAAACCGCAATATCTGGAAATCGAAATATGCTGGTGCAGCCGCGTGCAGAATTCGCCGTTCAGCTTCCTCTGCTTCCTGGATCGGGTGGCGATATCTTGAGGTTCCGTCGGTCAGAAAAGGGCGATCTCCTTCGTAGGATGTATAAACCGGCGCATGATTGACTCCGACGATGCCCACGCAGATCGGATTTCCGCCTGTGTTTTGGAAATGCTCAACCTGGCGCTGCAGATCACTGATGACGCGATCGATCTGCTTGATCATAGCCTTGGCCAAAACCTTCGTTTCGGCGCCGATCTGAATATTGGCGACGGGCCCGCGCGCCACGGTCACGCCCTTTTCCGTGATCGCCACTGCAGTTGGCACGAGTTCGCCGAAAGTGCCGTCGCCCCGACGGGATTTCTTGCCGACAGCTTGGTTGCCCTTATTCACGACGCACTCGTGTCGTCGGACGCGCTCCGCTATCAACTTCGATTTTCCGAGCGCGACTAGGTCTTCGTAGAGTCGACCCGCTACATTGTCCCCGAGTGTGGAGTTGCGATGGTTATACCTGTGGCCTTCAAATAACGCGCGAAACGCATCAAGAAGGACGTACCCGTCCACAGGGGCGCTCACGCCGGATCGCGGCTTATCGTTGCGCGGATGGCTCCGGTAGTCCGCCATTCTGCCGCCGCGATCGTCAGTCGTTCCTGCGCGATCTTCAGGTATGTGGGTTCGATCTCATTGCAGATACTGTTTCGCCCGCTGGCGAGGGCCGCCAAGGAGGTGCTGCCCGTGCCAACAAAGGGATCAAGGATGGTATCGCCAGCAAACGAAAATAGTTTGATGATCCGTTCCGCCAGGCGCACGGGGAAAGGCGCTGGATGTCCCTTGCGAGTGGATTCGCCCTTGACGTCGCACCACGAAGAGCGCAGCCACGCCTGCATCTCCGCTTTCGTCAGCATGGACAAAACGCGCTGCATCATGGACGGGGATCTGTAGTCGCCGCCCTTGCGCATGAACAACACATACTCCACGTCGTTCTTGATGATCGCCCCTGGTTGATACGGCTTCCCGTAGAACCCAGCGCCATTACCCTGAACCTCCGTTACTCCATTCGCAATTTTCTGCCAGAGAATGGGCGTGAGGCAGTCGAGTTTCAACTTTCTGGCGCGGACCTGGATGTCGGCGTGAAGCGGCATGACGTAATGCCGCCCCTCGCGCTTGCGGGGAACGCAGACGTCTCCCACCACACAGCATATCCTTCCGCCTGGAACGAGAACGCGCGCGCACTCCGCCCAAACCAAGTCTAATTCGCGCAGGAACTGCTCGTAATCCTCGACTTCGCCGAGTTGGGCGTCGCCACGCTCGTACTCCTTCAGCGTCCAATAGGGCGGAGATGTGACGACAAGATGAACGCTCCTGTCGGGAATCCAGCTCAGGTTCCGCGCGTCTCCCAGATGCAAACGGTGTGCGGTCTGGTCAAATGGTGCAGGCCATGGCAAATTGCGGAAGATGCCGTTCGCGCGCAGCATCTTTTCGACCCCCCCTCGCTCGTTGTCCGCGTCCGGGATGTCGCGAATGGTCGAGGTTGCGGCGTTGAAGGCTTCCTCCGCCTGGCGGTCCTGGACAAGCGGCGGTTGCTCCAACGGCAACATTCCCGTTTGCGGCACTGTCCTGGCAGGGGTTGCTGGCATGAGAATCCTTGCACTCTAAATCATCGCGCCGGGAAGGAAAGAAGAATACGGCGCCGGACACGTTTCTCGGGAGCGAACACGCATGTGAAAAGTTCGCGGTTATCAATTCCCTTGCCTGTTAGGCGGAAAGCCGGTCTAAAGTTTCGTCATGGATAAAAAGATTCTCCCCGCTCGCGTGTCGATTGTCTTGGGACTTTTATTGGGACTTTCCTTCTTCGCACCCGCGCAAGTCGAAGCGGCCGAAAAGACCTTCACCGATTATTTTTTGCCGACGCCTATTACCGGCGCGCTGTCCAAAGAGGCGTGGGGGGCGGCGACGGTCGGGCCGCGCGACCAGAAGAATGGCTTGGAGGATGCCTCCATGAAGCAGTGGAACTATTGGGACGGGCAGATCATCAAAGGCCCGGACGGCAAATACAATCTCTTCGCGAGCCGGTGGGATCAGGCGGGAGGCCATAACATGTGGCATAGCTCGAAGGCCGTTCACGCGGTGAGCGATGCGCTCATGGGGCCCTACGTGGACAAGGGCCTCTGCTGGCCGGACAACCAGGGCGGCAAGGGGCATAACGTGACCGCACTGACGCTGCCCGACGGGCGGTACGCGGTCGTGGTCAGTGAGACCAGGCCGGGGGACGTGTTCGTTTCGAAGTCGCTGGATGGGCCGTGGGAGCAGTTGGGGACAATCTCGGGGGACGGGCTCCGGGCTTCCAACATCAGCATCATGTTGCGGCCGGACGGGGATTACATGATCGTGCCGCGTTCGGGCAGGGTATTCATCAGTAAATCCGGCATCCTCGGGCCGTACCAGTCGGCGGGACCGTCCGTCTTCCCCCTTGGTATTCCCAACCTTGAAGATCCTGTGGTCTTTTATTCGGGCGGCCTCTATCACATCGTGGTCAATTCCTGGAGCACCCGGAAAGCTTACCACCTCACATCGAAGGACGGGATTAGCAACTGGGTCAACCGCGGCCTCGCTTACGACCCGACCACGGACTTTGTCCGCTATACGGACGGGACGGTGAACCATTGGGAGAAAATGGAGCGGCCCAGCGTCTATATCGAGAATGGGCACGTCGTGGCGATGACGCTGGCTGTGATAGACGCGCCGAAGAAACTGGAAAAGGGAAACGATAACCATGGCAGCAAGGTGGTGGTCATTCCGTTCGACGGTGCGGCGTTGGATCGTGACCTTCAAGAGCCGCCTAAATAGGTTCGCGCTGCGAAATCCGGCGGGTTTCGAGGCTCATTTTCGGCCTAAGTTGAAATTTACTGCAATGGAGCCAATGGAGCCAATGGGAGCCTAGGTAGTTAGTAATAGTCGTGCGAAGCTGTTCTCGCACATGTTACTAATATCAGGCCACTCGCAGAACTTAGTTAGTATTTTAGCCCGCTCGGGAGGGGCGCTCTCTTGAGAGCCCGGTTGAACGGGAAGCGCCCGCCGGCGGGCGGCGGCGGGCAGATCACCCCCCAGCGGGTGGAACTCTCCCTGCGGCAGCGGTTCAGCCCGATCCGCCTGCTGACTCCGGAGTTGCTGGCGACTCAGCTCGACCAGTTCGCACGGGGCTATCTCTCCCCCATCATGCGGACGTGGGAAACCATGGAGCGGCGCGACGACCGGCTGGCAAGCGTCGCGGCAAAGGCGAAGAGCGCGCTGGCCCGGTATGGGTTCGAGATTGTGACCGCGCAGGACGCGCCTCCCGCGGAGGCCGCCCGGCACAAGGAGGCGCTGGAATATTTCTACGGGAACCTGACCGTCACCGACGCTTATGATGAGAACCGCGTAGGCGGCTTCTCGCTGCTGGTGCGGACGATGGCGCACGCGATCGGGCGCAAATACAGCGTCCACGAAATCTGCTGGCAGGCGGGCGAGAGCGGCCTCACCGCCGAGTTCCGCGCGGCGCCGGGGTGGTTCTTCGAGAACCTCACGGGCCGCCTCCGGTTCCTTACGCAGGACTTCGACTACATGGGCGTGCCGATGAACCCGGACGAGTGGCTCGTGACGGTCGGAGACGGCATCGACGAGGCGTGCTCGGTGGCTTACATGTTCAAACACCTGCCGCTGAAGGATTGGCTGAACTACTCCGAGAAATTCGGGTTCCCGGGCATCCTCGGGAAGACGGCGGCTTCGCAGGGGAGCGACCAGTGGGAGGCCATGAAGACCGCGGTGGCGGCGTTCGCGAACGACTTCGCGGCGGTGTGCAACGTCTCGGACACGATCGACCTCATCAAGGCGGAGGGGAGCCAGGGCGCGACCCCGTTCCAGCCGATCGTGGAGATGATGGATCGGGCCATGTCGATCCTGTGGCGCGGCGCGGATCTCGGCACCCAGAGCCACCACGGCTCCGGCCAGGGGCAGGGCGCGACGCTCCAGCAGGACGAGACGGATGCGCTGGACGAGGACCGCGCGCAGATGCTGAGCGAGACGCTGAACATCCACATCGACCGGCGGGTCATCGCGTTCACGTTCGGCGCGGGCGTGCAGCCGCTGGCGCGGGTGCGAATCCGGACGCGGGAGACGCGCGACCTCACTTTCGACCTGAAGGCCATCGCAGCGCTCGTGCCGCTGGGGCTGCCGATCTCGGTGGCCGACACGCTCGGGCGGTTCGGGTTCTCGCCGCCATCGCAAGGGGAAGCGGTGCTGAAAGCGCTCGCCCCGCCCGCTCAACCCACGGAGGAATCATGAAAAATACGTTTGAATTTATCGGCGAGACCATCGCGCTTTGCAACCAGTCGGCCGAAGGGAAAACTCCGCCGGAGTGGATCGAGGTTCCGTTCGGCAACCACGACCACAGGGAAGGCTTGCAGGTGCTGGATCGCGAATCGGCGGAGGCCATCGTGGAAAGTTTCCGGGAGGAGAAAGCCTCCAAGCGCTTCGCAGGGCTGCCGATCTATGTGGGTCACCCGGATCACCCGGCATTTGCGGACGCCTACAAGGACAAGTCCGCGAAGGCGTGGATAAAGGAGATCGCGCTGGCGCCCGGCGCGCTGCGGCTGCGCACGCATTGGAACGCGAGCGGCCGCCACCTCGTGGCGAACGAGGAGTACAAATATTTCTCGCCGACCTGGGGAGCGATCCCCATCGCCGGCAGGAGCGCCGCGTACCGGCCGGTGCGGCTGAAGTCTGTCGGCCTCACCAATGAACCCAACATCGGCGTCATGCCGCTTACCAACGAAAAGGAGACTCCCATGCAAACACTTCCACCCTGGCTCGTGAAGCTGCTCGGCCTCGCGGACGACGCGACCGAGGAGCACGTGAAAGAGAAGCTCGCCGAAGTCATGAAAAGGCTCGACGAATCCGAGAAGGCGAACGCCCTGCAGCTCGCGAATGAACAGACCGCGCGGGCCGGGCTCGAGGCCGCTTTCGCGAACGAACGCAAGGCGCGGGTCGAGCTGCTTGTCGGCAGCGCCATCTCCCAGGGGCGCATCACGCTCGCGGACCGGGAGAGGACCCTCACCGAGCTGGCCAATGCGGCGCCGGAGAGCTTCGAGGCGCGCGCGGCCGAACTCGCAAGCAGGGCGCCCGTCCTCCGGACCGGCGCGGCGCACACCGCACATTTGGGCCAGCGCAAGGAATCCAGCGACGCCGCGACCGCGGTTCTCACTCTGGTGAACGCGCGGATGGACCAGAACCGCGAGGATTACGACACCGCCTTTGCGCGGGTCCGCAAGGACAAGCCGGAACTCTTCGCCAACATGAAACAACCCGCCAAGGCCTGAGACCGCCGCGGCGCACACCCAAGAAAGAACGCAATGCTTACTAACAAACACCCCGGCGAAAGGCTCTTTTGCAACATCGCGGAAGGGACGCACGAGGAATTCATCAGCAGGCTGCCGGACAACCCGATCCACACCTACTTCCTGCTCGCAAAGAAAGGGAGCGACAACCAGCACGCGGATATCGCGGCGCACTCGGACATCCCCATCGGCGTCTTCCGCGACGTCACCGCCGCCGTCGGCGGCGGGGATGACCTCACGCTGCCCGTCTCCGTCGCGCTCTTCGGCGCGGCGCGTGAGACGCGGAAGGTCTCCATCAATTCCACGGTCGCGGAAGGCGATTTCCTCGTCCCGGATGACGGGGGCAACGCCAAGACGCTGCCGACGAGCGGCGGCGGCGCCTCTTACATATTCGGGAGGGCCCTCATGGCAGGGGCGGCCGGCGACGTGATCGAGTTCGACCCGACGCTGCCGTATCACGTCACCATCGCCACCTAAGTCGGCCACTAACAAACAAGGAAGCAAAATCATATTATGAAAACACTTAGTCAATTCTCGGTTCCCGACACGAGGATGCCGCGCGACACGGGCAACCTGGTTCCCGGTGAACTCTATCTCGCAAACGAGTCCCGTTTCGCCGAAACCTACTACTCGGAGCCGCTCACGACCTACCTGGTGGGTTGGAGGGATCCGAATAACATCGAGGCCACGCTCGACTTCATCGCGCCGCCCGTGGACGCGCCCGGCAGGCTCTTCGAGTTCAAGAAATACAAGAACGCCGAGGAGTTTTATTCGGAAGTCGATGACCTTCGCGCCATCGACGCCGACTTCAAGCGCATCGAGTACCGCGGTGAGGACGCGCAGGCCAAGACGGTGAACAAGGGGCTCACCATCCGCCTCGACCTCGACCAGTATCCCGACCTTGACCGGGCCCAGCAGCTCGCGACGAGCCGCATCATGCGCCGGCTGCTGCGCAACGAGCTGCGCCGCGCGGTGGCGGCCCTCACGGCCATCACCGGGGCAGGGACGGCGCTCACGTGGGATACCAGCGCCGGCAAGGATCCCGACCAGGACGTGCTTACGGCGCTCATCGGCGCGACGGACCAGAGCGGCATTCGGCCGAACCGCGTGTTGTATGGCGAGGTGGCCTGGAACAAGCGCGGGCTCGCGCACCGGGCGCAGAACACGGCGGGCGGGTTCGCCTCCTCGATGCAGACGCCGGCGCAGCTCGCGGCGTTCCTGGGCCTGGACGGCGCGATGATCAGCAAGGAGCGCTACCAGCAGACCTCGACCGCGAAGGTCAAGGTCGTGCCCGATTCCGTCTTCGGCTTCTACGGCGAGGACGGCGCGGGGCTCGAAGACCCGAGCAACCTGAAGCGCTTCATCACCCCGGTGGAAGGCGGCGGCCGTTTCCGCGTCTATGTGCAGCAGGTAAGCGCGAAGCTCGTGGACGTGACGGTGGAACTCTATTCTAACATCGTCGCGGTCGCCACGGTCGGGACTTTCCGGCTGAACATCAGTTAGACCCTTCGCAACCCGCCCAGAACGTTGCGAAACGCGCTGGGCGGCATCGAATGAGCAACTGGACATCCATTACCAACGACCTGGTCAAGGCGGGGAAGAGCTCCTCGCTGCTGGCCTCCGTGCAATCCCTCGCCGCGGCAAGGAGCGACGCCGACCCGCTGCCGGAGATGATCGCGGACGTCACCGCGACCCTTCGCGCGTGCGTCTCGAGCGGGAACCGGCTCGACCAGGATCCGTCGAGATCCCGAACAGCCTGAAGGCCCTGGCGATCCGCATGATCACGCTGCGGCTGAAGGATTACATCGAGATGGAGATGAGTCCCTTCGAGAAAAGCCAGGCGGACGCGGACCGGAGTTACTTGAACCGCATCAACGACGACAGGATCCGCTTCGAGGAGCCGGATACGCCCGCGGGCTCGGCGGAGATGCAGCCGGGGAACGCGATGGAAGTCGCGAGTTCCATAAGGCGCGAACTGAGCCGCGAACGGACGCGGGGACTTTAGAGAATCTGGCCTCCCAGTAAGAGGCCGAAACCGGAAAGGAAACCCAAATGAGTGAAGAAGTAACGACCACGACCACGACCGAGAAACCCGGCGAGAAGAAGACGACCACCGAGACCCACGCGCCCGGCAAACCCGAGGTGCATACGAAGGAAACGACCGTCGAGAAGCACGACTAGGCGGGTTCAGGTCCGCGCCTGGCGAAAAGTCCGGGCGCGGGAGTGACCCCACCCGGCTCTTTTAAACATGACTTCACAGCTCGAACAGTTTCAGCTCGATTGCGCCGCACGGCTCGGCGCAGAGGACTATTTTCAGGACGTCTCCGTCTTTGTCGTGCGCCCGCGCTCAGCCGCGGAGGCCCTCCTGCTGCAGACGAGGCTCGAGGATGCGCTCTCCGGGAAAACGTTCGCGGGCGGCAAATGCGGCGTCACCTGCACCGTGCAGATGCCGTCGGCCCAAGTGTCCGAGCCGGATCTCCCGGGGCCGGTGTTCGACGCGTCCGTGGTCGTGAGGGTCAGCGAGAATCCCGTCATCAATATGGGCGCGACCGGCACGGGGAAGAGCGCGGAAGACGTGGCGCTCGCGGTCATCGGTGCGCTGCACCAGTGCGTCATGGAGAACCTCGTCATCACCGCGGCAAAGGACGTCCTGAAACCGCAGCCGGACGGCCTCCTTTCCGGCAAGGTCGTTTACGATTGCCTCTTCTCCCGGCGGCTGCCGCTGGCTCCGAAGGCGAAGACCGCGCAGGTCGCGATCACGGCCTCCGGCGTCCTGCCCGACATCGGCGTGGCGCTCGCCTGCGCGACCGAGGGTGCGGCGATCTACTACACCACGGACGGCAGCTACCCGACCCCGGCCGCGGGCATCCCGTACGCGCCATTCACAGTCACCGCGGCTTGCAAGGTGCGCGCGGCGGCATACCTGGCGGGCCTCTCCGGCTCCAACCTGGCGGCATTGAATATCTCATGAGCACCCCCTCCGTCATCATCGGCCCCGCCATCGTTCTCTGGAACGGGCAGACGTATCACTTCAAGGGCGGCCTCGCCAACACCCTGAAGCGAAACACGTTCAAGACGAACCTGGGCGGGGCGGACTTCGACGAGCGGCTGAGCTCACAGTTCGCGGAAGTGAGCGGGAGCCCGGCCTCGCAGCTCGATAACATGGCGAAATACTGGCCGTACGGCGCGGCCGGCATCGGGCAGCCGCTGTTCGATCCCGCGAACCTCAAGCCGCTCGTCATCCTGCCCGTCACGGGCGAACGGATCACCTACCCGAACGCCGCTCTCACGCAGACCCCGGACATCACGCTCAAGGCGGGCGCGGACGCCCTCTTCGGCACGATGACGTGGACCTGCCTCGGCGACCCCGCCAAGGCCGCGACCGACCCCGACTTCTTCCGCACGTTCGACACCGCCACCGCCGCCGGCGCCGCCTTCGACGACGCGCAGAACATCAACGGCCTCTACACCGCGAATTGGGGCGGGCCGCCGTACGACGCGATGCTCTCCGTGGACGGCTTCGTGCTGTCGAATCCGCTCAAGCTGTGGCGCGCGAATGTCGATAACTTCGGACTGGTCAACACGATCCTCGAGTCGATGGCCGTCACCGCGCGGTTCAAGCCGGCGAACCTCACCGAGGCGCAGATCGACTCCCTGCTGAACACGCAGGGCGCGGGCGCGATCCGCATCGGCGGCTCGCTCGCCGGAGCGGGGGCCGATCTCGTCATCGGCGCGGGAGGCGCGGCGGGGACGCTCGTCGCGACGCTCAAGGCGGTCGGGCCGAAGGACAGCCTGTTGCAATATTCCGCCACCCAGTTGCGCCAGGGCGAGGTCGCCTTCGTGCAGCGCCGCACCTGGACGGCGGGCGCGGCGAACGAACTCTTCACCCTGGCGCTCGCAGCCTGACCCCGCATGTTGGTAAGCATCGGCGCCTATAAGTTGGTTGACGGCACGCCTCAGGGCGGAGTCGGGCTCACCGGCCTGCGGTTCACCGTGCGGCGTAGGATCCAGGTGGTCGAACCGCTCCGCGCGGAGCAGGCGGCGCCGATCAACCGCGCGAACAAGATCACGACCTGCAAGTTCTCGGTCATCCGCAATTTCCCGACCCAGGACGCGGCGGACGTGTTCCTGCTTATGCACGAGAGCGACCTGCCGGACTCGGGGCTGGTGACATTTGTCGCGTTGAAGAGCAACGGCCAAAGGGTGCTCCGGCGCCTCACGGCGGGGGTTATCGAAACGCAGGACATGACCCCGCAGATCGGGCTCACCACCGTCCACAGCTACACGCTCGTGGGCGGCCTCATGACGACAGCTTAACGAGAAAGGAACCATGCCAACAATCAACGAACCGGCCATAAGGCTCTTTGGCGGCTTCACGCAGGACCAGCTTATCGATCTGCTCACCTCCGCCGCCCCTTCGCTCTGGCGCGGGACGGATGTCGTGTTCCAGATCGGGCTCGGCCAGGGCGGGATCCAGAGCGTCGCGAACATCCAGAGCCTGACGCTCGAGATAAAGGAGCTGACCAACAAGATCGGCGCGCCGCTGGTCAGCAAGACGGTCACCAGCTTCGACGACAGCACGACGCAGGAGACCTGGAATGCGGGTACGGCGCAACATGCGCTCATCCCGCTTACCAACGTGGAGACATCCGTGCCCGCCGGCACATACTGGCTGGTGCTAAGCGTGGTGACGACGGACAGCCCGGCCAGGATTTATACGGCCGGGGCGGCGATCCTCGCCATAGCCGAGGATGGCGCGCAGGGCGGCGGAAACGCCCCATACTTCACGCAAGGGCAGAGCGATGCGCGGTACGCGTCGAAGGTGGCTGCTCCCGTGGCGCTCGCCTACGCGGGGTCGCTCACGCCCGACCTGGCCGACGGCGCGGTGCGCGCCTGCGCGATGGCGGGCGACGCGACGTTGCACCCGCCCAGCAGCCCGGCGGATAACGCGACGTGGCGCGGCTACTTCCTGGCTGGCGGCGGCGGGCGGACTCTGAGTCTGGACGGGGCGATCCTCGTCCCGAGCGAATCCAGCTTCGCGGGTTCGCGGGCGATCGCCAGCGGCAAGGAGTGCGTGGTGCAACTCACCTACAGGGCGACTCGCGCTGCATGGGTGCTCAGTTCGCTGGAGGGCGATTACTGATGTCCGCGCTCTACTGGAAAAATGTGAGCGGCAACCAGGCGTGGGAGAACCCGGGGAACTGGTTCACCGACGCCGAGGCCTCTTTGCCGGCGGCAAACGTCCCGTGGTTGGACGGCACGGACAGCACCTACCTCGACTACGACCTTACGAGCGCCACCGGGGAGAGTTCCTCCCCGATCATGGATTTGGCAGATGCGTCACTTAATTTCGGATCGGGTGTCACCGGTTCGGCGGATTTCATCGGGCTGACCAGTGACGCCATCATCAACGGCGGCAGCTTCACCGGGAACGGGTTCACCAACAATAATGCCTTCGGCATCAACGACGGCAGCTTTACCGGAGATGGGTTTGCTAACGCGACTTACAGCTGCATTGCAGGGGGCACATTTACCGGCGCCGGGTTCATAAATAACGGGGAAATCGTGGGAGGCGCCTATAGCGGTTACGGTTTGGTGAACAGTAACGGCAGCATCAGCGATGGAACTTTTACCGGGGCTGATTTGATAAATGACTCTCTCATTGTTGGCGGCACTTTAGCGGGTTCAGGGTTCGTGAATAACGCCATCATCTCTGGCGGCACTTTCACGTCTCCAGGGCTTGTAAATGATGGCAGCATTTCCGGCGGCGCTTTCACGGGTTCAGGGCTCGTAAATAGTGGCAGTATTTCCGGCGGCACTTTCACGGGTCCAGGGCTCGTAAATAGTGGCAGCATTTCTGGTGGCGCCTATGCGCAGGCGGCCAATGTGGCTTGCGACTCTTTCCCAATCTTACTCGCTGACATCGTGGCGTTGCTAACGCCGGACCCCGGTTTTGCCGACAATGGCGGAACCTACGCCCCGGTAGTGACCGTCACGGGCATTCCCACGGGCTCGGACATCCTTGGCGCGGGCCTTCTTTAGGAAAAACTATGGCAACCATCATCAACCCCACACCCATCACGCCCCAGACATTCGGCTCGTTCTGGATCGTGCAACTCCAACTCCTCACCAAGGCGGGCAAGACCATGCTCCAGGCCTCGCTCGCCCCGTGCGACGGCACGCACCTGCTCGCGACGAGCACCAAGCGCGTATTCGTGGCCGACATCGATGCTGAGGCTGCGACGGATGCGGCCACGGCTGCGGCGCTCGCAGACCTGCGCGCGGAAGTGCAGCGGCTGGCCGCGGCGGCGGGCATCGAGGCCGCGGCGGAGATCCTCCAGGTCAACGCGCCCGACCCGACGAAGCCGGTAAACGCCCAGGTGCTTTTCGCGCAGCCGGCGGGCCAGCCGAACGTGCCGCCGCTGCGCATCCCGGACTGCTTCGCGAAAGCCGCGGCGGACGCGCAGTTCGCCGCGGTTTTCCAGGAGACCCTGGCGCTCGTGGCCCGGCTCGCGGGGCTGAGCGTCTCCTAAAAAAACGGGAATGGCCGGCGACGACTCCACCCATGAGCCGCACGGGGCTCCGGCGCGCGAACACGCGGCGGAGGTCCGCCTGCCGCGCGCCACCGCGGGACGGGAGGATGCGGGCGCGCACCACGCGCGCCTGAGCAAGGCGGAATCCGACATCGCGCAGCTCGCTTCCAGCCTTGCGCGGCTGGAGGCCTGGGCGAAGGAGCGCCGTTCCCCGTGAGCGTCTGGACGATCAACGGCGCCGTCCTGCCGATCCGCAAGTTGAGGAGGAGACTCCGCTCGCTCGCGGTGGACGCCGTCACGTTCGAGACCGGGCAGAATTTCGATGACGCCCCTTTGCTGGCGCTCGGCAGCGTCTGCCAGGTTCGCAAGGACGGCGCGCTCTGGTTCACCGGCGTCGTCACGAGAAATCCCGCGCAGGGGAGCGGCGCCGCGGAGTCGCAGCGGTACGAGGTCAGCGGGCCGTGGTGGTATCTCGAGAAACTGGTATTTCACCAGAGCTGGAACATCATGACAAACACGGCCTCTGGGGGCGGGACGCCGAGCTACGAGCTGGTCGCGACGCCTCGGACGCGGGTGATCCTGGGCCAGGACATAGCGGGCGGCCCGCTCGGAGTGGGCGACCAGATCCCGGGAGATACTCGACTGGGCCATCTCGCAATGCGGCGCGCCGGTCGCGGTGGGCGTCATCGACCAACCCACGGCCACGGATAGATCGGGGGCGACGATCCCCGTTTATCCGCCGGCGAACGAGCAGGTCAACGTCACCTGCGCGGAGGCGATCAAGGCGATGCTCCGTTGGATTCCGGATGCGGTCGGCTGGTGGGATTACACTTCGGCCACCCCTGTGTTGCACATCCGCCGCGCGGCGAACCTCGCCCCCGCTACGGCGGCGTTGCAGAGCCCGTGCACGGCGCTCGCCATCACCCCGCGGAGCGATCTGCAGGCGCCGAGCGTGTGCATCAACTACGAGCAAACCGCGACCATCGACACGGATACTTACACGGCGCTCATCAAGGATTACGCACCCGAGGGCGCCACCGGCCTCGAGTTCGGGGCGCTGTGCGCCACCATCGAGTTGAGCGGGCCGAACACCAGCTACCAGCACCAGCCCGTGTCCGCCGCGAAAGTCCCGGGAACATCCGACTCCGACGAGTCGGCGAGCGACGACCCGGACGGCGACGGGAACCCGCAAGGGTGCATGCACTGGTGGCGCGCGAAATTCCCGTGGCTGCGGCAATACGTGAAGGCCGACGGGACCCGGGTGGCGATCCCGTATGGGGATATCTCCATCGTCGCCGGCTCGCATTTCGTGGATCTGGACGCCAACTGGGGTTCCTCCGACAGCTCCGGCGACGATGGGGGAGACGGCTCTGGCGGTGATGGCGCGGCCTCTGCTCAGACCGCGCCGGACTCGACTCCCGCGCCGCCGGACGCGCCCGGAGACATCGGCGACGTCCCGAAGGAACTCCTTTCCGGGGCGGTGTGCAACTGGATGCCGGTGAAAACAGCGCCCGCGACAGCGGTGGCAGCGGCGAGCTACACGCCGCAGGGGACGTCGGACCCCGCGGTGGCCGCGCTCTTCGGTTCCGACAACCAGGCGCAACTCGGCTGGAGCTACACCGCGACCGACGCGCTCACCCAGACCTACCGGAAGCTGAACGGGTACAGCTCGGGCGAAGCCGTCCCGGCGGGCGTCGCGGCCATGCTCTACGCCGGGGCGCACCTGCTTTATTACGAGGGGAAGATCACGTCCGAGCAAGCGGAGGTGAGCGGCGCGATCGGGCTCGGGAACGCCCTGAACCTGAGCGGCGGCCGCGCCGAGTGGGAGGGGATGAACGCCCCGGTCCAGACGGTGGCCGAAGATGTGGATGCGGGCCGGACGGAGATCGGCTTTGGCCCGCCCTCGCACCTTTCCCCGCAGGACCTGGTGGAGCTTCTCCGCGGCGCCCGCCGGCGCAAGGCTTCGGCCCGGGGCAGCGGCGGGGAACGCAAGAGCGGCACGCCCACGAAACAGGCAAACGTGATGGGCCCCGCGGCGCACCCCGCAGGCGCCTCGAAAATGCCGCCCGCGCCCCCCGGCGCCGCGCTGACCGCGTTCGCGATCACCGCCGCTGCGACGACGGACAGCGACGGGAACCCGCAACTGCAATGCGCGGGCGGGACGATCCTCAATCCCGTTGACGACGTGGGCGACGACGTGGACGTGGATGGAATCACCGACGCGTTCGACAACCCCGGCACGGGCCAGGCGGTGTGGATCGAGATCGACCTGGACGACTCCGGCGCGGTGACCTCCGCATCCCTGGAAAACGGAGACCCCACCAGCGAATGGGACAACTGGCCGAGCCAGGTCAAGATCAATACCGACGACCCGAGCAATCCCTATCACGAGACCCTCTATATCCTGGTTGCCGAGCTGGTCGATCCCACCGCGGGAGTCGAGCCGGGAACGGGCACGCCCGTCGTGGTGGACGGCGTGCAGGTGAACCAGCTCCTGACGACGAACCTCCGGCTCGTGCAATGGGCGTTCAGCGGCGTCGTGTGCCTCATGCCGGAGTCCTGGGAGGCGGCTTCGACCCTATGAGCCGGGTGATCGCCCCTGTGCTGAGGAACGGCTTCCCCTTCGGCATCCCGAACTGGACGAAGTGGGACCTCTCGACCTACACGACGCCGGACTTCACCAGTCCTCAAACGCAGGAACCGGGTATTGACTATCGCGTCTATGCCTACCCGGCCGATGCAAACGGGACGACAAACGTCGTGGGGCCAGGGACGGATATTTCCATCGCGGTGGACTTCAAGGACGCGGTGATGATTTACTGGCGTGCCCGGCAGTTCCTTTTCGATATCGATTTCACCGTGCCGGGCGGCCCAGGAAGAGACGCTTCGTATTCCTACACGGGCGGCCCTCAACAGGCGATCCCCGGAAACGTTTTGCATTGGAGCGATGGCGTCGGGTGGGACGGGGATGGGGCATTGAACTCCGCGGACGAGAGGAGCCTCGTTCCTGGCGCGCCGGCTCTTATTTCGCTGACTCTGGATTTCATCCCGAACTACTACTTCCAACAAAGCATCGAGCTGCGTCCGCAAGACTTCGCCTACGATGAGGACGGGCAGCTTTGGTGGAGAGGCGTTTCGTTCGTCGGCGACAGCGATTTTAATACGATCCCCGAACTGACCGGGTCGAAGGTGAAGTTGTATCAGTGCCGCAATTCCGACGCCTTGGGACGCGCGACCCCGCCCGCGGCGGCGGACTACACGGAGTGCGACCCCATGGATGCGAGCTTCACGCTGACGATTTTAGGTTTCACCAAGGCTCTCTACTGCACGGATGCGAGCGCAGCGCCCTCTTACGATGGCGGCTCAGCCGGCCCTGGAGATGGCTCGGGCGTTCCCACGGGCAGCTTGGAGGTGACCGTAAAGAAATACTGGCCCTATGAGGATGCCGGCGGCGCCGCGCTCTTCGACGAGGATTCGGGCGACTACATAGGATGAAAATATGCCATTACTAAACAGCAACCTACCCGTGCTGAAGGTCATCGACCGGATGCACACACGCAACCTGCGCGACTACAACCGGCTCTGGACGCTGGTCTGGAAGAACCCGGACAAGCTGACGCCCCAGCAGTTCTGCGATTCGCTCGGCGCCGATGCCGCCGAGTTCTTCGCGCGGGCCGGAGAGCTGGCCGACCTGCTGGTTAAAGTGAAGCCGGAGGAGACCCCGAAGGGCGTGCCGGCGGGCTACACCGTCACCGCGAACGCGGACGGGACGGTGGCGATCGCCTACTCGGCCCCGGCAGCCGGCTCCGGCTCGGCGCACACTGGGGGGTGACCTGCCGGAGCGGCTCCGGCGCTCACGGCTGTCATTTATCGGATTTTGTGGTAGGTTTCTGCTCCTTTACGCCATGAAATCCGTACGGTTTTTTCTCCGGTTCGCCGCGTGCCTTTTCCTGCTCGTCCTCGGGCAGGCGGATGGTTTGGCGCGGGAGGTGGATCAAGGGCGGCTGGAGAGCACCGTGGGCCATCTCCTGAAGGAGGCCCACTACAGCGGACGGCCGTTTGACGAGGCGATGTCGCGCCGGGTGCTGGGGAACTATATCGACGACCTCGATTTCGATCATCTCTACCTTACGCAGGGAGATATCGAGTCCCTGGTGGCTTCGTACGGGCCGACGCTCGGGAATGAAATCCTGGCCGGCAAGACCGAGCCGCCGTTGAAAATCTTCGAGGTTTACAGGGCCAGGGTCGTCGAACGCATAGCCAAAGTCCGCGCGCTCCTGAAACAGCCGTTCGATTTCAAGGGCGCCCGCACGGTCGAGACGAGCCGGGAACATTCGCCGTGGCCAAAGGACGAGGCGGAGGCGGATGCGCTCTGGCGCGACCGGATCGAAGGAGAGCTCCTGGACGAGAAGCTGGGCACGCACCCGGCCGGCAGCGGCGCGGAGACCTTGGAGAAATATTGCGCGGACACCTTGCGCGACCTGCAGCAGGAGACGCACAAGGAGACGCTGGCGACCTTCCTCTCGGCGCTCGCTCGCAGCTACGACCCGCACTCCGAATACCTGACCAAGGAAGACCTGGACGACCTGGACAGCGACATGCGCCTCTCGATGGTCGGCATCGGCGCGGTGCTCTCGACCGAGGACGGCTTCGTGAAGGTGGTCGATCTGCTGCCGGGCAGTCCGGCCATGGCGGACGGCCATTTGAAGATCGACGACCGCATCGTGGGGATCGCCGAAGGGCAGGGCGCGTTCATCGACGTGGCCGGGATGCGGCTCGACAAGGTGCTCGACAAGATTCGCGGCAAGGCGGGCACCACCGTGCGCCTCCAGGTCGTGCCTTCGCGCGCGACCGATCCCTCCCAGCGCCGGGTGGTGGAGATCGTGCGCCGGAAGATCCGCCTGAAGGACGAGGAAGCGCGCGCCGAGATCGTGGAACCCGATGCCGAGGGCGGCAAAGACGAACGCCTGGGCTGGATCACCGTTCCCTCTTTCTACGGGGATGATGATCCGGCGGATTCCGACCACGCCCGCAGCCTTACGCGCGACGTGCGCAAGCTCTTGAAGCGGCTCGAGATGGAGAATGTGCGCGGGGTGGTGCTCGACCTCCGCGGGGACGGCGGCGGGTTGCTCGCGGAGGCGGTGAGCCTCTCGGGGCTGTTCATCGGGAAGGGGCCGATCGTCCAGGTGCGCGCGGCGGACGGCAGCGTCGAGCTCGCGAAATCCTCGGATCCCGCGGTGTACGAAGGCCCGCTTGTGGTGTTGACGGACAGGCTCACGGCCTCGGCTGCCGAACTCTTCTCCGGCGCGCTCCAGGATTATGGGCGCGCGGTCATCGTCGGCGGGGAGCGGACGTTTGGCAAGGGGACGGTGCAGGCCGTGCTGGACATCGCCGATTACATGCGCGGGCGGATGCGGGACAAGGGGGATGCGGGGGCGCTCCAGCTTACCATCGCGAAATTCTACCGGGTGGCGGGCGCGTCGAACCAGTTGCAGGGCATCGTGCCAGACGTGCATCTCCCTTCGCCGGAAGACATCCCGAACTCGGGCGAGGGCGCTGAGAAATACCCGCTCCCGTACGACGCGATACCGCCCACGCCATTCAAGAAGACGGCGGCTCAGCCTCTCTTCCTGCCGGAACTGCGGCAGCGCTCCGCGGCGCGGGTGAGCGCGAGCCCGGAGTTCGCTTACCTGGAGGAGGACGTGAAGCGCGAGTCGGAGGCGCTGACGCTGAACCGGACTTCGTTGAACGAGGCGGCGCGCCGGGCGGCGCTGGCCGGCGACAAGGCGCGGACGTTGCAGCGCGCAACGGAGCGGGCCGAGCGGGCCAAGCACGCCCCGGGCGCGGAGAAGGTTTACCTGGTTACGCTCGATAACGTCCGCAAGCCGGCGCTGCAGCTCGTGACCGGGAGCCAGCTTGCGAAGGCGCGGGCGGACGAGCGCAAGACGACCGCGCCGGACGACCACGCGGCGCGGGACGAGGAGGACGGGGCCTCCGCGGACGAAGCGGGGAAGGCGCCCGCGGTGGACGCGGTGCGCGAGGAATCCTTCCACATCCTGGACGACTTGATCGCCCTCACCCATTCGCAGAAGATCGCGCGGGCGGCGAAGCACACCGTGCCTTGACGCCGTCACGCGACTCGGGAATATGCGGGGCTTCCGTCTGATCACAAATACCCAAAAAAGAATCCTGCGGTAACGAATCCATAACAATCGACTGTTAAGCTTCCTGTAGTTGGGAGAGCCCTTTTGGGCGGCTCCCGGCACGCAAAACAAAATGGTTGGTTAAATGGATAAATGGGTAACGACACGGCCTCACGGCCATGGAGAAAACAAGCGATTTGCTGCCACAGCACGGGCCGTTGTCCGGGCAGAGGCAGTCAACGCTTCGAAGATGACGGCGTAACGCACCTCCTTTCCCGGAGATTGGAGAGGCGACCTCGATTTTAAGAAACGGCACTCGAGAACAACCGGCGCCATCTTCGTCCAGATATCCATTTAACCAGCCATTTATTGCTTCCCTTGGCAAAACGCGGATTTGCCGCGAAATTGGGGGCCGATGAGCGTCTCTTCACTCAGGCCGACGCAGATCCGGGCGCTCCTGGTGCTGCTCGTCCTGCTCCCGTTCATCCCCACCGTGGTGATGCTCCGCCTCATGCTCGGGGCCGTCGAGAACGAGCGCGAAATCTCCAGGGAGCGCATCGTCGATCTCTACCAGCGCTCCCTCGCCACGGTCGGCTCCTACCTGCCAAGCCATCTCAATGCCTTTGCCATCGACTGGGCGGATGCGCCCCCGGAGCAGTTCCAGCAGCTCACCCTCGAGCAATCCGTCGATGGCGCTTTGATCTACGACGCCAGGCGCCAACTCGCTTTCCCGCCCCCGCCGGGCGCCGGAGCGGGTTCCGGCTTTGGCATCGCGGGCGGGCCGGCGCTCATCCCGCGGGAAAAAAAGGCGGTCGGCCTGTCTCAGGCGGTGGCGACGGTATATCCCGACACCTTCCTCGTCTCGTCCCTCGTCGCGTGGAAACCGGTTTACGGCGTGCCCGGCGGGCTCTACGCCATCCGCGCCCGCAACCGCGGCTCGAACATCATCCTGCTCCGCAGCGGCAGGACGCTCGCTTCGCTGGTGCAGGCTTTCTATTCGCAGACGTTCGACCCCCTCGTCTCCATCCGCATCCAGAACGACGCGGGCCAGTTCTTCCCGCGCATCGTCGAGGTGAAGGATGAGCCCATCGTCCAGGCGTCGCTCGGCGAATGCCTCCCCGGCTGGCAGGTGCAGCTCTTCCTCAGGAAGCCGAAGGCCGCGGTGGAATCCGGCGCGCAGGATCAACTGAAAGCCTTCATCTGGATCGCCTCGGCCGCCATCATTGCCGATCTCTTCATCGCGGGCATGGCCGCGTTCGCCGTGAGCCAGCAGTGGAAGATGAACGAACTGCGGAACACCTCGCTCGCCACCGTCTCGCACGAGCTCAAGACGCCCATCGCCGCCGCGCGCATGCTCATCGACACCATCCTCGAGGGCCGCTGCCAGCATCCCGGGCAGGCGCTCGAATACATCCAGTTGATCTCCGGCGAGAACCACCGGCTCGGCCGGCTCGTCGAGAATTTCCTCACCGCCTCGCGCATCGAGAGCAACGCCTACGTCTTCAAGCCCGTCGGCACCGAGCCCTCCGCGATCCTCGATTCCGCCCTGGAAGCCATCCGCCCCCGGCTGAAGGAGGCCAACTGCCGGCTCGACCTCAACGTCGCCTCCGACCTCCGGCAGATCAATGTCGAGCGGGACGCCATGGTCGTCGTCCTCGTCAACCTGCTCGAGAACGCCCTGAAGTATTCCGGGGACAGCAAGCAGATCGGCCTCAGCGCGCATTCGCAAGGGAACTCCGTCCTGTTCGAAGTCAGCGACAACGGCGTCGGCATCGCCCGCCAGCAGCGCAAGAAAATCTTCCAGCGCTTTTATCGCATCGACGAGAAACTCTCGCGCCGGCAGGAAGGTGCTGGACTCGGCCTCAGTATCGTCAAATATATCGTCGAGGCGCACGGCGGCTCGGTGGGAGTCCGGAGCAACCACGACCAGGGGAGCATCTTTACCGTCAGCCTGCCCTCCGTCGCCGCCAACGGCTCATGATACACCCGCACCCGCCCCGCCCATGGAAACCATCCTGATCATCGAGGATGATGTCGCCATGATGCGCGGCCTCAAGGACAACTTCCAGTTCCAGGGCTACCGCGTGAAGACGGCCACCGATGGCGAGCAGGGCCTGCAGGAGGCGCTCAAGGGCGCGCCCGACCTCATCATTCTCGACGTCATGCTGCCCGGGGTGAATGGCTATGAGATCTGCCGCTACCTGCGCGAGGAAAAGATGGAGATGCCCATCATCATGCTCACCGCGAAGGGCGACGAGTCCGATGTCGTCCTCGGCCTCAAACTCGGCGCGGACGATTACGTCACCAAGCCTTTCAGCATCAAGGAACTGCTCGCCCGCAGCGAAGCCTTCCTGCGCCGCCGCCGCCAGAAGGAGCCCGAACTGCACACCTTTGGCGACTGCCTGCTGGACATCCCCGCGCGCCGCCTCACCCGGGCCGGCGAAGAGCTGAAGCTCTCCCCCACGGAGTTCGATCTCCTGAACTTTTTCCTGAAAAAATCCGGCCAGGCCGTGAGCCGCGACCAGATCCTCAACACCGTCTGGGGTTACGACTGCCTCGTCACCCCCCGGAGCATCGACCGGTTCGTGAACGCTCTTCGGCAAAAGATCGAGCCCGACCCTCAACGGCCCGTCTATATCCAGACCGTCCGCGAGTTCGGCTACAAATTCGTCCTGGACCAGCCCGCATAGGGCCGCTTTCTTAAAAAACGCCGCCGGGGCGCGCGTTCTTCTTGCGCCGAAAACGTCCTTCCGCCTATAAAGGGGGTTATGATGCCGCCGCCGCTACGCACTCGAGCAGCGGATGCGGCACGAGTCTTGCGGCTCAAGGCCCTGCCTCCCGTCATGCCTCGACTTTTTTTGATCCTCTGCGCCGTCGCGGTCGCTTCCGCGGCCCCTGCATGCCTGGCGCAGAACACCCGCATCCTCGCCCTCCTGCAGCAGGGGGATGAACAGGAAGGCCGGCTCGGTTCCAGGGCCGCGCTCGCCTCCTTCCTCGCCGCCGAGACGCTCGAGCCGAACAACGCCGCCGTCCTGGTCCGGATCGCCAAGGAATATTCCGACCTCATCGGCGAGACGAAGCCGCCACGCGAAGCCGAGCGGCTGGGCGAGGTCGCCCTCGACTACGCGAAGCGGGCCGTCTCGCTCGACCCCTCCTGCGCCAAGGCGCACCTCTGCCTTGCGGTCTGTTACGGCAAGCTCACCGACTTCGCCGACAACAGGACGAAAGTCGAGTACGCCCGCGTCATGAAACAGGAGGCCGACAAATCCCTCTCCATCGATCCCACCGACGACTACGCCTACCACGTCTTGGGCCGCTGGAACTACGGGGTCGCCAACCTCAATCCCGTCGTGAAATGGATCGCCCGGTTAAGCTACGGCGGCCTCCCCGAAGCCTCCAACGAGGAAGCCGCAAAATTTTACCGGAAGGCTGCCGAGCTGGCCCCGCAGCGGATCATCCACCACAACGAGCTGGCCCGGGTATATGTCGCGCTCGGGAAGAACGACCTAGCGCGCAAGGAATGGCAGACCGTTCTCGACCTCCCCGTCCAGACGAAGGAAGACGAAGCCGCGAAGCAGACCGCCAAAGAGGCGCTGCGCAAGGACTGAGGAATCGGAGCCGGTTCGCTTGCCTCGGCGCCAGCCCGCAAACCGCAAAACCGAGCAGCCTTCATAATGCCGCGACGGGATTCAGCCGCGGCACCCAGGCGCCGGGCTCAGGTGGTTGCGAAAGGATGTCGTCCACCAGCTTCCGGTTCGCGCTCAGCGTGCACACGGGGTCGGTGTTCGCGGCGTCGCCCGTCAGCAGCGCGGCCTGGCAGCGGCACCCGCCGAAATCGACTTCCGCCCGGGGGCAACTGCGGCACGGCTCCCGCATCCATTCCGTGCCGCGGAAGCGGTTGAAGCTCTCCGAGTCGTGCCAGGCGGTTGCGAGCGAACTGCGGCGGACGTTTTCAAACCGCATCCCGGCGATGCCCGAAGCCGTGGGGCAGGGGAGCACGTCGCCCACGGGGTTCACGGTGATGTAGCGTGCGCCCCAGCCGTTCATGCACGGCTTCGGGAACGGCTCGTAGTAGTCCGGCAGCACATAGAAGATTTCCATGCGGCCCGCCAGCCGCCGCTTCGCCTCCGCAGCCACCGCGAACGCCGCGTCCGCCTGTTCGCGGGTGGGGAGGAGCCGGGCCCGATTCAGGAAACCCCACCCGTAATATTGGACGTTCGCAAGCTCCAGCCGCTCCGCGCCGAGCCCTTCGGCGAAGGCGATGATCTCCGGCAACCGCGCCAGCGTCCCGCGGTGCAATACGATGTTGAGGCCGAGCGCGATCCCGTTTTCGCGGAGGTGGCTTACCGCCGCGAGCTTGAGTTGGTGCGCCCGCGCGCCGGCTATTTCATCCGCGAGCGCCGCTTCGTCCGCCTGGAAGCTCACCTGCGCCGAATCGAGCCCCGCTTCGCGCAATGCCCGCGCGCGGGGTTCATCCAGCCCTACGCCGCTCGTTATGAGGTTCGTATAGAGCCCTGCCGCCCGCGCCTCGGCGATGAGCTCCGGCAGGTCGCGCCGCAGGAGCGGTTCGCCCCCCGAAAAGCCCGCGTGCAGGACGCCGAGCGCCGCCGCCTCGCGCAGGACGCGGCGCCACTCCCCCGTCTCCAGTTCAGCGCCGTCGGGATAGCGCGTGGGATTCGAGCAATACGGGCAATGCAGCGGGCACCTGTAAGTGACCTCGGCCAGAAGCGCATAGGGCCGGAAAGCGCTCATGACGCGAGGGTGAGGAGCTGCCGGCCGTGCAAGTGCGAAAGGCATTCCAGGACATCAGCACGGAGCGTCTCGGGCTCCGATTCGTATTCGGCGCTGAGTGCGGCCACGATCTCTTCGACGGTCGTTTTCCCGTCGCAGCGGGAGAGGACTTCGTGCGCCGTCGCGTTCAGCCGCAGGAAGCCTTCCGGGTAGAGCAGGACATGCTCGCCGTTGACCGGGTCGTCCTGCAGCCGCACACGCCGCGCGAGCGCCGGACGGCTCCGCGGATCAATGACCGTATTTGGCGTGGATGGCATCGAGGATGGCCCAGAGCACATCGCACTTGAATGCGAGGGCGCTCACCGCACTATCCTGCATCTCCCGGGTCGCGCAATGCGCGATCGTCAGCGCGAGCCCTTCCTCCGAGTCGCGCCGGGCTTGGGTGAGCCTGCGCCGGAAATAGTCAAAGCCCCATGGCTCCACCCAGGTGTAATGGAGCTCGAACGCCGCCAGCCGCGCCGCCATGAGGCTCGGCGCGAACAACTCGGTGAGCGACGACGCGACGGCGACGGGCCACGGCTGGCTCCGCGCGAAATGCACATAGGCATCCACGGCAAAACGCACTCCGGGCGCGACGTGCCGTTCATCCAGCAACTCCGCGCGGGGCAGCCCGCACGCTTCGCCCAGGCGCAGCCACGCTTCGATGCCGCCCTCCGTCCCCACAAGCCCGTCGTGATCCACGATCCGGTGCAGCCAGAGCCGGCGCACATCGCGCAGCGTGCAGTTGGCGAGGATGGCGGCGTCCTTGCGCGGGATGTTGCACTGGTAGTAATAGCGGTTCGCCGCCCAGCCGCGCACCGCCTCGCGCGAGAGCGCGCCCTCATTCATGAGCAGGTGGAAGGGGTGCCTGTCGTGGTAAGCGCCCTCGCCGGCTTCGCGCAGTCTGGCGGTGAAGGTGTCCGCGTCCCACGGGGCGGGGGGGGGTGTGGTCATAGCTCGAACTCCATGTTGTCTTCGCCGATGACGATTCCCGCGGCTTCCACCTCCGCCCGCTCGGGCGAGCCCGGCGCAAGGACGGGGTTCGTGTTATTGATGTGAATATAGACGCGATGCCGCGCGCGAAGCCCGCGCAAAATTTCAAGGCTGCCGCCGGATATGGGGAGGTGACCCATCCCGGATGCCGTCCGCGCCGCGGGGTCGATGCGCCTCAGCTCGTCCTCGGCCCAGAAGGTGCCGTCGAAGAGTACCGGCATCCGCGCGCCGCAACGCCGCTTCCAGGTCGGGCGTGATGCAGGCCACGTCGGGGGCGAACACGAGCCTCGCGCCGCTTCGCGGGTCGGTGAACTCCAGCGCCACGCTCTGGCCCTCGAAAGGAGGGCCAGAGGCGTATCGAGGCGGTTCGCCGGAGAGCGGGATGGCGCGGCAGACGCCTGCGAAATCCCGCCACTCCACCCCGCAGAACGACCCCAGGAGGTCCTCCATCCGCAACGAGGCGCGCAGGGTCTCACGAACGGCCGGGGTGCAATGTACCCGCAGTTTTCCACGGTGTTCGCGGAGCTGAAACAAGCCGAGCACATGGTCGAGATCGGCATTGGTCAGGAGAACGTCGCGGAGCGGGCTGTTCCGGGCGGATGCGGCTCCCGGCTGCAACGGCGGAAAAGACTCGATCTGCCTGCCGATGTCCGGCGAGACGTTCAGCAGGAGCCAGCGCTCTTCGAGAAGGACGACGGCGCTCGATTGTGTCCGCCGCGGCATCCGGCCCTGGCGCGCACCGGCACAGTTCGCGCACGCGCAATTCCACTGCGGCAGGCCGCCGCCCGCGCCCGCGCCGAGAAGACGAACGCGAATCCGAGCGCCCCGGGGTTAGACCGCGCCGGCGTAGCACGTGCACTCAAAAAAGATGGGCACGTCTTTGACCGAAGGTTTGATCCAGAGCTTCTTTTTATTGGGTTTCATGGGTCCGTGGTTGGCTGCTGCAATAAAACGCACCGGGCGGCGCATCGCAAGGTTTTTTACCCGGCGTTTACGGGTGAGCGAGGCTTAAGTCAGACCGCCGGATAGGTCCGGGAAATGAAAATCCATGCAGCTGGGACAGATCCCGTGGCTGAACTCGGCTTCCGTGTGGGCGCCGATATAGTTCTCAACCGCAGTCCAATATCCCTTGTCGTTTCGAATGTTTTTGCAATGGGCGCAGATGGGCAACATCCCGCTCAATGTTTTCACCTCTGCGAGGGCCGCAGCCAGTTGGGAAGAAACGGCTCTGACCTCAATCTGAGAAATGACTTGCCGCGCCAGAGCCTCCAGGGCGTGCAGTTGTTCGTGCTTCATGACTCTGGGCTGGCGGTCGATAACGCACAACGACCCCAGTCCCTGCCCTTGTCCATCGATGAGGGGAGCCCCCGCGTAAAATCGTATGTCCGGCGCCGAAGTGACAAGTGGGTTTTCAGCGAACCTTGGGTCTTTCCTGGCGTCTTCAACGACAAGAATCTCGGCCCCCATGATCGTATGAGCGCAAAAAGCGTGTTCACGCGGAGTTTCCCGGGCATCCAGTCCAACGCGCGATTCGAACCATTGGCGATCGTTATCCTTATACACTTAAGTCTTCCTGTCCCAGGCGAGGATCCAGAGACCAGTCCGAGTGGTCCAGCAAGCAGCGCCTGGACTTCACCTCGGCAAATGCCCGTTTGCTGTTTCAGTAATTTTAAGCGGTCAACTAGAAGCAGACACAGCGCCGGACACCGATGCTTTTTATAACATACCCGCGAAATATTCGAGCTAATTCGCTGGCTGATCTGGTCCAAAAACTTCGAACTGGTACAGCGAATATCCGTAGCGGGTGACCCGTTCCGTTGCGTTAAGCCGAATGTAGCGACCGCGTCCACTGAGCTTCGTAAGGTCTTCCGTACCCCCCTTGCCGGTGCTCGTATGGTAGATGTCCGTCCATGTCAGCTCATCGTCAGACACCTGCAGGGCGTAGCTCCTGGCATAAGATTTTTCCCAAAGGAGTTTAACATGATCGATCTTCTGAATGGATCCAAGGTCAATCATGATCCATTGCGGATCCGTTTTAGCATTGGAAAGCCAGCGTGTTGTCAAATCACCATCGACGACCGAGTCCGGACCGTCCGTCTCACGGTTATCAGAAGAAGCAGTAACCCTTCTATTCTGCGCCAGGTCGCCCGGCAAAACGGGGGGGCTTTTTGCTTTCGGGAAGTTGTTATAACACTCCAATCGCACCTGCGGAGTTTCGCCGCCAGCCAGTGCAGGATCGTATCGAAAGGTGATTTGCCTGCTCTCCCCTGGCAACAAGGAGAAATAGCCGTCGCTGACGATCACCGGCAGGATTTGGCCGCCCGTGCTCGGTTTAATCAGAAGCGGGCGAATGGCGAAGGCAACCGTCTGCGAGTTCGCTGGATTAGTGACCGTTGCCGTTACGACAGATTCGCCCTGCTCTTGTGAGGTTTGGGAGGTTAACCCCAACTCAACCTTTTTAAGCGAGTTGAGCGCCTTGAAATTGAGATCCTGGGTCCCGTGCCAATAAAAATTCTCGGAAATCAGAGCTCCTGAACGATTGGTGAGTCTCAACCGAATGAAATGGACCGGCGTTAGATCCTCGGGATAGGTGAGAGTAAAGCAATCGGCTACTGCATCCGGCTTGGATTCGAAGAGACCGGATTTTCGCTCGCACTTCTGGGAACCATCCAGATTATAAAGCCATGCTTCGGCCGTCAATCCGGCGACCGGTTTACCCGTGGTGTTGACCACGCGAATGCGATCATCGTTCTCGTTCCAATAGATATGGACGGGTTCGCAGGCCGATTTAGCGCCCCAATAAGCACCGTTTAAATCGTAATAATAGTCAAAGGTCTGCCAGACCATGGAAGGATAAGCCGACATGCTCATCCAGATGATCACACCCGCAGAGTCCTTATCACTGTGATCCAAAAAGCCCTCGAAAATCGCCTTCATCGTCTCGATATTGAGCAACTGGGCGTTTCGGCAGAATTCCTCGATTCCCTTCGCTCTGCCATAACGGTGGTTTACGTCTGCGAAATATCCCGAAGGATTTGCGTGTCCGGCAAAGCGACCAAAGAAATGCTTGTTCCACATTTCGTTGCCTGGCCACAGGCTCCCCTCCGGCATAAACTTCTTGAAGCTATCGAGGTTCGGAAACGTGGCCATGCCGATTTCACTTCGGTTACCGTAAGGGATGCCCTTGAACCGTTCCAAGCCAACCCCGGTGAAGTAGTTTTTCAGATCCAGGTTGCCCCACGGCCCGCTCCCACTCAGGTTTCCGGCATTTGATCGAGGTTGATAATAGCGATCTCCTCCATCATAGGTCTGCACGGCATCGCGCAACCATCCATTCAAGGGTTCGGCAGGCGTGCCCTCGTTGTCGCCGCACCAAAGGAGGATGCAGGCGTGATTGCGAAACTGTTTCACTTTTTCTATCGCATTGTCGTGAAATACGGAAAGGTCCTGTGGCTTTCCCCCCATGGAGTTGAGCCAAAACTCGTCCCAAACCATTATTCCATATTTATCGCAAGCCGCATAAAAAGCGTCATCGGGGGTCATGCCCATCCAATTGCGAATGATATTGAAATTCATTTCCCGGTGAAAACGAATCTTGGTGTCGTAGTCCTTGCCGGTGCAGCGCAGGAGATATTCGGCCATTCCCCAACTGCCGCCCTTAGGGTAAACACGCACCCCATTTATGTAAAAGTGGAGCGTTTTGTCCTCAGTATCATACGTGTATTTTCGAATTCCGAAGGTGATCGTCTTCTGGTCGGAGATCAATGAGCTCGTTCTAAAGGTCACCTTAATCGTATACAGGTTGGGATCCCCGTAACCGTTCGGCCACCAGAGCTTCGGATTAGCGATATGAAGCGCAGCGACTGTGGCGCTCGTGAGGGTAACCGTCTGCGTCGTTCCGGATTTGACCGTCACCGATTGGGAAAAGGCGATTTCCCCCGGGTTGATCTCCCCTTCCAAGGTTCCTTGTACATCGGCCGAAGAAAGATTTTGCAGGTCCGTCTGAACAGAGATATCCGCACTCCCCGGACTAAGTTTTTCCGTTCGGATCCATGGATCGTTGAGGGTGACATCTTGGGTGCTGCTCAAGTAAACGTCTTTGTAGATACCCATATCGAGCCCCGGGACGGGGGGCATCCAATCCCAGCCTCGCGTGCAAATAAAGGCGGGGCTGCTATAGTTTTCCTTGCTGACGAATACTGGACCACGGCTGGTTTTCTGTTCCTCCGCGATCTCTGTTCGCATCTCGGCATCGTCCTTACCAACCAGCACCGGGACATAATCAAGCACCGCCAGGGTATTTTTCTCGCCAACCTTGGCCAGGCCGGTGACGTCGAAGCGTCCGCGTTGAAGGAATCCGTGCATGGAGCCGACTTTACTGCCATTCACATAGACATCCGCATCCCGGTTGACGGCGTCGAGATTCAACCATATCCGGCGGCCTTGATAGGCCTCGGGAACAGAGAAGTCGGTGCGATACCAAAAATTACGGTCGTACTTAAGTACATCGACCTGATAAATATTATCCCCGAAATTTGGATCCTTCTCCTTACCTGCCAGGACATAGGAGCCGAAAGCGGTTCCAGGGACCTGAGCGGCCAACCAGCTTGCTGTGGAGAAACCAGTCGCTGAGATCTGTTCGCCGGACTCGGGAACGTCGCTCTGGGGAGCCAGCTTCCAGGATCCACCGCTTAGGAAGGAGATGGAATTATCCTGCCCTAAGGCTGTCCAAATACTCAAAAGCAGAAATACAAAAGGAAGGTAAAATCCAGTTAAAACCCTTCTAGCGTTTCGAAGCTCAGGCCACAGGCGGGAGGTTATTTTCAAGGAAGGAATCCTTGCTGAAGACCAGGGTCGCGTCAACACTCTTCTCGGTCATCTTATCTTAGCGTACTCTACTGGTGGCCTGCGAAGTTGAATTAAGATTGCCATATCAAGTTCCTGCTGGCGTCGCCTATGGAGTAAAAGCCCGAGGCGCCAAGAGCGAGCACCATATATTTTTCATAATGCCAGTCTCCCTCAGGACCGATTATTTCACTGGTGCCGTGGCCAGACCGACATACCGGTCGCCCGCGCCGTAATACATCCACCATTGTTGGTCATGCTGGATAATGCAGTGCATCCAGAGACAATTCTTGTTTTGACCGCTCTCGTAAGGCTCTCGTGGTTTCATAATGCAATCGTCAAGCTGTTCGACCTTCGTCGTGAGATCCTTCTTGGAAAATAGGACTTCGGAAATGGCATAAAACCATTTGCCTTTTCCGTTGAGCGTGCCGGCAATAAACAGCACGACATTATCGGGCTGGGTCGCCGAATAATCGGCGACGGCAATACAAGGTTCAAAAGGAGCTCCCCAGCCCTTCGGAAACTTCATGTCGATCTTGGTCAGCGGACCCCAATGGATAAGATCGTCGGAATAGCAGACGTTGAACCGACTGTCGCCAATGAACATGGCGAACTTACCGTTGATCTTGACCGGCACGCCATTGGGATCGCAAACGACTCCGGCATTTTTTGTTTTGGCGCCGATGGGGCCGAGCTTGGTCCAGCTAAGCCCATCGGGGGAAGTAGCCTCCGACTCACCGCCTGGGCCGGCATAAAAGGAATAATAAGTCCCCAGGTACTTGAGGAATCGGGCGTCTTCACAACCGCTTCTCTTTTCGGCGGGATCGGTTACGTCGATTACCGGAGCGGAATTCCGGACAAAGCTGACGCCGTCGGGACCTTCCGCATAGCCCACGCGGGAAGTCCAAGGCTTGCCCTGCGCACGATAGAGCATGCGAAATTTTCCCTCATCGAAAAGCACGCCCGGATTACAGGTATTGACCGACTCCCAAGTTGTTCCCTGCGGCGAAATGACAGGATTGTTTCCGTAGCGCTGAAAGGGTCCGATAGCCCAATCTGGCCAGTTTTCGGTAGGATCAATCGTGAAGGAGGAGATGCCGGAACTGTTTTGAGAACCACTTGTGGTTGTTTCTTTCACCAACCAATGATGGAGGCCGGGAGGCAGTGCTGTCGTTGACCCGAAGTGCATGACGGGGATGGATTGAGCCGGAATTTCGGCTGCCGGCATGTCATCGATCACCAAACTGTAACTTTTGGCTTGGGGATCGGTGTGCCAAAAGAATAGCGGCTTGGCCACCTCAAATGGTCGTCATTTTTTGGCGAAGCCAATTCCAGCGTATTGGCATCGGCATACGCCGAAAGGCCGGCGCAGGAAAAGCAGAACGCAGCTGCAAGCAATGGAAGAAGGTGTCGATTTGGGGGCGCGGTATTTAGCATAGTGGTATTTGCGTGAAGGGTCTTAAGTATCTGGATTAAGAGAATTTGTTTTGCGGAACCTTGAGACAAAGCATCTGACGTTCACTGAATCAGGCATTCGCGCCTTATTGAACCCCCCACGTCTTGTTGGGGCGCCGCCCCAAGACGAGATTAAGGGTTCCTCCTGCCGAAATTTCTGAATAATTCAGCCAGCACCGGTTGAACGGCTTGCCATTGAGCGTGGCCGACTGGATATAGATGTTCTCCGGCGCGTTGTTCTTTGCGGTAATGACAAAGCTCCCGCCCTTCGTGTATTTGGGATCGAGTTTCAGGGTCACTTTATCAAACAACGGGTTCACGATCTCAAATCGCGGATTCCCAGGACAGCTCTGGGTAATGCCGCTTGCCGCCAGCACATACCACGCGGACATTTGTCCGACGTCGTCGTCCCCCGGCAATCCTTCCGGACCCGTGTAATAAACAGCCATGGACTGGCGCAGCCACTTTTGTGTCAGCCAGGGAGCGCCAGACCAGTTGAAGAGGAAGGGGATGAGTTCGGTCGGCTCGTTGACCGGGTTATTATATGGATTCCACCATGGCTCCATGCCGCCGTAGATGTGGGCGGGGTTTCCCTTGCCCATGTAGGGGTTCCATTTTGTGAAATCAGGGGTCCGGCTGAAAAAGTCGTCTAGTTTCGCCGTGAAAAGCTCCTTCCCTCCAAGCAGCTGGATCAGTCCCGGGATGTCGTTGTAAGCAGTCCAGCCAGCCTGATAGACGGTCGCTTCTCGCGTGTATTTGCCAGAAATGAGTCCGGGCCAGGGCTCGAAATTACCTTTTCCATCCTTGGCGCAAAACCAGCCTTTCCATTCAGGACGCGCATCCTTGCCGGCCGCGTCATAGGTCCACGGCACGTCGGGATTATAGATCTTCTTGTAGGCCAGGGAACGCTCCTGATACTTCGCGGCGTCCTCTTTCTTTCCGAGCGCGGCGGCGAACTGCCCCATATTCCACTCACTGAGCCCGTACTCTGTAGTTTCCGAAATTTGCCCAGGCGTGTACCCGAATTTCGCATTGCCGTACTTTTCCGAGCTGTTGATGGAATACCTATAAGCCTTATCAACGTCAAAATCGCGAATGCCCTTTTGCCAGGCATCGTTGATCACAACCACATCCGGATTGCCATTCATGCAATCGGTATAGTTGCCCATGATTTCCCAGCGATCCAGAAACTCTTTTCCGTTAAGTTCCGCTAAAGAAAGCATGCTGCTGATTTGATTCCTCACCATCTCCGGTTTTACGAGAGTCAGCAAAGGATACTCGCTTCGGTAATCGTCCCAGCCGCTGAAAATCGTCACGTTTGTAAAGGCATCCGAGTGATGCGGTTTGTGGTCGCCTCCGGGATAGTTCCCGTCCAGGTCCGCGAAAGTCATCGGAAACAGCAGAGCCCGGTAAAGCGCGCTGTAATAGATCGTCTTATTATCCTCCGTGCCGCCTTCCACGGCCAGCCGATCCACGGCTTTGGTCCACGTGTCCCGCGCTTGCTGGTGGACTTGGTCGAAATTCCAATCTGGAATCTCCGCCACGAGATTGGCCCGCGCTCCCTCGATGCTCACAAAGGAAAGGCCTGTTTTGATCATCACCACAACGCCCGCCTTTGTGGGGAACTCGGTGTAGAAGCCGAGATGCTGGCCATCCTTTTCTTTACAGTCCGGAATCACTTCGGCGTTCTTGCACGCCTCAATAAACGTAGGCTTGTTAATGTTATTGCCATTCCGGCTCCAGGGAACGGGAGGAGTCGCGTGCCATTCGGGGGGAAGATTTGCGCTCCACACCCCGTATTTCGTAAATGGCTTGCTGAACTCAGCGTGATAATAGGCCGTATAGCTGGTTTTTCCGCCGAAAGTCCACCCCCCACCAGCGCCCGTGTATTCCATCATTCCTTCGATCGTATGGTCGTTCACCACTTTCACCGTCTGGTGCAGGGATGTGCCCGAATTCCGATGCGAAAGGTCAATCTGGATGCGGGACTGCGCATGGTCGGGAAAGGTAAACCGCAGCATTCCGCTATGCATGGCCACCGTGGCTTCCGCTTGGATTTTGTAATCATCCAGCGCCACGGCATAGTAGCCCGCGGATGCTTTCTCGGTGGTTTTGGAAAACCCGGAGGAATACCTGGAGCCCGGTTTGCCCCCCCAATAGGTGTTCAACGGCCCCGTCGTCGCCATCACTAGAAAGTTTCCCAGTTCTCCTCCGTCGGCTCCGCCGAGCTGGTCAAACCCAAAACCCATCACCGTTTTGTCGTAATACGAATAGCCCATTCCGGTGTACGTAATGGGGCAGATCTTCACCATGCTAAACGGGAGGGACGCGCCAGGAAAATCTTTTCCCTGGTGTCCCGTGCCGATGAAAGGATCGATATAGTCAATGGACGCTTTGGCAAAAGCCGCCGGGGCCGCTGAAACAGCCATCGCCAAAAGGAAAGAAGAAACAAACTTTTTCATAATAGGAACACGCGTTAAAACACCTATTGGATGCCCCATCGCTTGTTCGGTTGCGGCCCCAAGACGAGATCGAGGGTTCCTCCTGCTGCAATCTCTGAATAATTCAGCCAGCACCGGTTGAACGGCTTGCCGTTGAAGGTCGCGGACTGGATGTAGATATTCTCCGGTGATTGGTTCTTGGTGGTGATCGTGAAGGCACCGCCCTTCGTATATCTCGGGTCGAGCGTGAGCGTGACCTTGTCGAAGAGCGGCGTGAAGACTTCAAAGCGGGGATCGCCCGCGCAGATCTGGTGCAGGCCAATGGCGGCGAGGGCGTACCAGGCGGACATCTGGCCACAATCGTCGTCGCCCGGCATGCCCTCGGGGCCGGTGAGGTAGACCTTCATCGATTCGTGCACCCATTTCTGCGTCAGCCAAGGCGCGCCGGCGCGATTGAACAAGAGGGAGATCAGCTCGGTCGGTTCGTTGACCGGATTGTTATAAGGGTTCCACCACGGCTCCTGGCCTCTTGCGTGGTATGGATGCGGGATGCCGCTGTAGGGACTCCACGTGCTGAAGTCCGGCGTGCGCTCGAAGAAGTCGCGCAACTTGGCAATGAAAAGATCCTTGCCGCCGTCGAGCTGAATCATGTTGGGAATGTCGTAATAGACAGTCCAGCCGGCCTGATAAACCGTGGCTTCCCGCGTCGTTCCCTCTTCAAGCAGTCCGGTCCACTTCACGAAGTTGCCCTTGGCGTTTTTGGCGTGGAACCAGCCTTTCCATTCGGGCTTGGCGTCGGCGCCTTCCTTGTCGTAGGTCCAGGGCGCATCCTGATCGAAGATCATTTTATAGGAGGCCGACTGCTGCTGGAATTTCGCGGCGTCATCTTTCTTACCCAGGGCGCTGGCGAGTTGCGCCAGATTCCAGTCGTCCAACCCGTACTCGGTCGTTTCCGAGATGTTGCCCGGATTGTAGCCGGTGGGCGCGTAGCCGAAATTCTGCACCGTGTTGACCGAGTCGTCGTAAGCTTTGGCGACATCGAAGCCGCGAATGCCTTTCTGGTAGGCGTCGTTGATGACGGCGACCTCTGGGTTGCCGATCATGACCCCGCTGTAGCGCCCCATGATCTCCCATCGGTCGTAGTAATGGGTGCCGTTGGTTTCGGCGAGGCTCAGCATGCTGTTGATCTGGTCGTTGACCACGGTGGGATCGATCAAGGTCAGGAGCGGAAACTCGCTGCGGTAAACGTCCCAACCGCTGAAGATGGTACGGTTCGTAAACCCTTCGGCGTGGTGGGGCTTAAAGTCTCCTCCGGGATAATTCCCGTCCACATCCTGGTCGATTTGCGGAAACTGCAGCGCGCGGTAGAGAGCGCTATAATAGATCGTTTTATTGTCCTCGGTGCCTCCTTCCACGGCGAGACGGCCCAATTCCTTCGCCCAGGCGGCACGAGCTTGCGCGTGAATCTTATCGAAGTCCCAATCGGGAATCTCGGCGGCGAGGTTAGCTCGGGCTCCGGCGATGCTGACGAAGGAGATGCCGGATTTGACCAGGACGGTATCGCCGGCCTTGGTGGGAAACTCGGTGTAGAAACCGAGGTGAGTGCCCTCCATGTCCCTGGCATCCGGCGTCACCTGCGCGGCCCTGCAGGCCGCGACGAAGGGGGCACTGCTGGTGTTGACGGCCCGGCTCATCATGAAACCGGGCGCCGTCCAATCCGGCGGCAGCGTGGCGCTCCACATGCCTGACTTGACGAAGGGCTTGCTGAACTCGAGATGGTAATAGGCCGTGTATGTGCATTTCCAGCCGCCGCCGGCGGGCGTGTAGTCGACGTGGCCTTCGATCGTGTGATCACCGACCACCTTGCAGGTCTGGTGGAACGACGTCCCGCCGTTGCGGTGGGAGAGGTCGATCTGGATGCGCGATTGCGCGTTCTCCGGAAACTTGAAGCGCAGGATGCCGCTGTGCGGCGCAACGGTCATTTCCGCATGCACCTGGTACTCGTCGAGTGTGACGGCGTAATAGCCTGCCGTCGCTTGCTCAGTCGATTTGGAAAAATTCGAACCGTAGCGCTCGCCAGGTTTGCCTCCGCCCCAGAAGGTGTTCAGCGGGCCCGTCGTCGGAGTAACCAGGACGTTGCCCAGCTCGCCGCCGTCCGCGCCGCCCAAGTGGGTGAAGCTGAAGCCCTGGATGAACTTGCCACCGTAGCGATAGCTGATATTCCCGCCTTCATCCGGGCTGAGCTTGACCATGCTGAACGGTACGGTAGCGCCCGGAAAATCCTTGCCCATGTGGCCGGTGCCGATGAACGGGTCAATGTAGTCAATGGCATCCTTGGCTGCGAGCGCAGAAAGAGAAAGCCCGAAAAATGCCAAAACGCTTAGCACCCATAAGTTACGACGTTTCGAATAATTTTTAAGATATATCATGGTTGGGGGTTAAATAATGGGGCTGAGCTTATTGAACGCCCCAGCTCATTTTGGGCTGCGGTCCAAGGACGAGGTCGAGCGTTCCCCCCGCCGTAATTTCCGAATAACTCAACCAGCAGCGATTCAACGGCTGGCCGTTGAGCGTGGCCGATTGGATGTAAACATTTTCCGGGGAATTGTTCTTGGCCGTGATAACGAAGGCCTGTCCCTTGGAATATTTGGCATTGAGATTCAATGTGACCTTGTCGAAAAGTGGAGTGAAAATCTCATAACGTGGATCGCCGGGGCAAGCTTGGGCCAGGCCGCTTGCGCCAAGGACATACCAAGCCGAGACCTGGCCTTCGTCATCGTCGCCGCAAAGTCCGTTCGGGCTGGCCCCGTAGGCTTCCGTGCAAATTCGACGCACCCATTTCTGCGTCAGCCAGGGCGCACCGGCCCGATTGAAAAGAAACGGAATGAGGTGACTCGGTTCATTGGGCTGGTTGTAGTACGAATTCCATTTGTTGAGCTTGGGTGTTCGGTCAAAGAAATCACTGAGCTTGGCCACAAAGAGGTCCTTACCGCCGAGAAGTTGGATCAGACCGGGAATATCGTGGGGGACAAACCAGCCGTTCTGGAAAATGGTCGATTCCATACCCCCATTGCCGGAAGTCAATCCCTCCCATTTCGCCCAATTTCCGTACTTGTCCTTATTGCTGAACCAGCCTTTCCAGTCGGGATGATCTGTCTTCCCCGACTTGTCATAGGTCCACGGCGCATCGGGGTTGAAGATGAGATGGTATTCCTGCGCCTTATCCGAGAATTTTTTTGCATCGTCGGCTTTCCCGAGAGAGGAGGCCAATTTGGACATATTCCAGGCTGCAAAATCGTTTTCCAACGGAATTGAAACTCCATACTTACCCGGTTTATTGCCGTCTTTATCGCAGGTGTTAACGGCATATTCGTAGGCTTTGGCCACATCGAAATTTCGGATTCCTTTTTGATAGGCATCGTTAATGACGATAACTTCCGGGCTGCCGCACATGCATCCGGTATAGGAATTAAACAGCACCCAGCGATCGAAATAATGAGTCCCATTTTGGTCGGCCAGGTCGACCATGCTATTGATATGATCATTGATGATGTCGGGAGCGATAATCGTCAATAATGGAAATTGGCTGCGATAAATATCCCATCCACTGAAAACGGTGCGTTTGATAAAGCCTTTCGCTTGATGAACCTTGCCGTCGGCACCAGGATAATCGCCATTTACATCGGAGTAGATCCGCGGATCCACAAGCGCATGATACATGGAGGTGTAAAAAATTGTTTTTTGATCCTCCGTACCTCCCTCCACTGATACCCTGCTAAGGGCATTGACCCAAAGATTGTGCGCCTGCTGGCGTGTGCCGTCGAAGTCCCAAGCGGGTATTTCGGCGGCGAGGTTAGCGCGGGCGTTGTCGATGCTGACATACGAGATGCCGGCTTTGAGCATAATCACATCGTTGTCTTCGGTTGGAAATTCGGCGTAGAAGCCAAGATGCTGCCCTTCTTTCTCGCGACAGCCGGGGAGTATTTGAGCCGCCTGACAAGCCTCGGCAAATTCGGGTTTTAGAAATCCCTTGGGATTGACAACACTCGGTGGCAACGAGGCGCTCCACACCCCGACAGTTTTCAACGGTCGACTGAATTCAGCGTGAAAATAGAGCGTGTAGGCGACCTTTCCGCCCATGAACCCGCCCCCTTGGTGCGTACAATCAATCTCACCTTCAATTGCATGATCGTCGACAATCTTAATTGTTTGATGGAAGGAGGTACCCCCAATCCGCCGGGCGAGGTCAATCTGTATTCGGGCCGCCGGGTTTTTGGAGAAGGTGAAGCGTAGAATGCCACTGTGGGGAGCAGCCGTCATCTCCGCCTGTACCTTATAATCGTCCAGGGTAACAGCGTAGTAACCGGCTTTAGCCACTTCCGTGCTTTTGGAATAGCTTGAGAGATAGCCTGTCCCCGGTTTATCAGTTTGACCATACCAAGTTTTGAGCGGTCCGGTCGTGGGCATAACCATGAAATTTCCCATGTCTCCCCCCGCACCCACGCCGCTCATATGTTGAAAGCTGAAGCCTTGTATGGTGGTGTGGGGGTAACAATAACCGGCGCCGTTGTCACCACCAGTGATGGTGTCAGGACTCAATTGCACCATCCCTGCCGGAGTGCATGCACCAGGAAACAGCTTGCCGAAGAACCCATCAAAGTTCGGGTCCATTGCGGGAAGCCGCGCTCTCTCCTCCTTCGTCGGATTCATGCTGGAGGTCCCAATCAAAGGATTGACGTAGTCGGCCGGTCTTTAGCGAGTACCACGTCGCAAGACAGAATTAGATTCCCCAAAAGGAAAAATCCTCGAAAGAGGTTTAAAACCATGTGCGTCTTCATACCTTCTGCATTAACGAGCTAAAATAGGAGCAATCACAATGTGTTGAGGGCTAGTGTTTCACCGTAGACGATAAGTCAGCGACCGATAGAGTATGTATCCCGGTAAGAATCGGGACGTTCCAATGAAGTGTTATTTCTGCGTCGCGCTCCAGGCTGGGCTGCTCTCGAGCGACCGATTTTCCATCGACCAAAAGTGACACGTTTACCGCTCCAGGTAGACTTCCGATATTGCGAACCGTCACGCTAACCGAACACTGGCCCGAGGCATCTACGAACGTCTGGAGATTACGGCATTCCAGGAGGGGACCATACCAGCATTTGCTAAGTATTGTGAAGTGATTGTTGCCTCCGCTGAAGTGCCAGAGCCAGCCGTCCTTGACGATGGTTTGGCCCGGGAAGACGGATCCGTTGGTCGCGGTAAAATCCTCGGGCGCACCGGTGGGCGCGTTGCCATACCAGTCGGTCAGCCACGGCAGGTCGCTTTTCCAGAGAACCTTCGTCGGGTCGGAGCCACTTAGAACCCCCTCACCGATAGTGCAAAGTCGGTTGCCAACAACACCGCCGCCGTGACCCGATGCCGGTTTAACGCCAATCTGGGATTCGTAGCGGATGTTCCTGTCGTGGTCGACGAAGATGTCGCCCGAGCATTCGTGATCACTACACCAAGCGTTCGGAGTTCCACGCAATTTGGCCGCGCCGGCCTTGATCCATTGATGCAGATCAGTGGAGAGATCGATGCCCCCTTCCTCGATCATCGTGATGTAGCGATAGGCCGTGCCCCCGGATTGAATCTCGGGAATGGCGGGTTCATTCTTGGTGTCGATAAAGCCGCCCATTTTCCCGGGGGTTTTTCCCGTGTTGAGAAGCCACTTAGCGCTCCAATGGATGAAATCCGAACTAGAGCACATGCTCTCTCCGCGATAGTTATATTCCATATAGACCTCGTTACTCCCCCTGGGCCAGAGCAGGTCGGGATCTTCAACTGAGCCTCCCGAGGCGTCTCTTCGAATAATTGGATTAGCCGAACTTTTCGTCCAATGGACTCCGTCCGTACTCGTGGCAAGGCCGATTTCGCTGGATATCGGGCCGTTCGGCGGAGCGGGCTTCGGATTTCCCCGGTAGACCATGTACCATGCGCCCTCCCGCACAACTACGGCAGGATTGAACGCTCCTTTCGAGTCCCAAGACCCCGGCTCTCCGGGACGAAGCACGATGCGGATACTGTCCGGATCCCATTTATAAACGAGCTTGTTAAGAAGACGGAGGGAGACCTTGCCAAAGCTTGCTTTTCCAGCGAGGGAAAGGATTACTGGACGGTCGGGCGTGCGGAGATCGGTGAGATCACGGAGCGCGACGGGTTTTGATCCATCGGATGGAAGCAGTGTCGCCATCACGCAGCCGGAGCGTCGCGAATAAGCAAGCTTGAGCTCACACGTCGTTCCCGCTTTGAGTGTGATCGGTAGGGAGGCAATTTCCCAGATGATGGCCTCGCCCTCCGTGCGTTCGTTCCAGCCGTTGACCTGATAAGCTTTCGGCGTGACATCGAAGATCGAATAGCGTTGAGCCCCCTGAAGCTTGCGTTCGATGCGGAGCTGATTTCGGCTGAGATCAACCACCGCGTAAAGTTGCGTCCCGTCGTCGGCCTGAAATCCGAGCCCAGCTACCGAGGTGGTGTCATCAGGCGTTACCTGGACGGAAAGCTCTCCTTCGGTTTTATCGAGACGGACTGTTTTCTGTACAGCTGAACCGGGCGCGGCCGCTTCGAGAGTGTGATTGCCCTTATCCTGGGAAAGCTTCATCGATTGCAGCGCCCAATCGTCCAAATGCAAGGAGGAGAAATCATCGGAGAACTCCCTGCACGGATAGAGAGGGGGAGGACCAACGACAAAAGAGAAGATGTTCGAGGGTTGCAACTTACCGTCCGTACCGGCGGCGATGACGCGCCAGCGGTGCCGACCAGGGGCAAGATTGGTGGTCTGCCAGGTGGTCGCCGATGCGTCTACCGTGGCGATGACGGAGCCGTCCACCTCGACTTGATACTTGCTCGCTTGCGGCCACGGATTCCACCGCAGGAGCACGTTCCCGTCCCTCTGGCATGAGCCGTTCGGGGAAAGCAGAGTGAAGCCGGTAACCGGCGTGAGGGTAATGCGTTGCAGGGCAAGTTCGGTACCGCTCGACGCTCCATTTTTCCCCGTCACCAGAAACCGAAAGGAATTATTTCCCGGCTTTAGGAACGTGGCCGCCCCGACTTGGACGACCATGTGGGCTTCGGCGCCTGGCGCGTAGCAATCGATGGGATCGCCAATGACGGCACTATCGACGAGCAGTTGAAAGATTCCCAGGGACGGCCCTTTGAGCAGATCGACATCCACGCGATAAGTTCCGGGCTGATCAACCTGGATGAAGAATTGGCCCCAGGTGCCGGTCTTCCCGCTTTGCAGCGTGCTGACGGCGCTCCCATCGGGTTTGACGACACGGAGCCATTGATTGGGCGGAAGGGAGTCGAAGGGAAGCTCCGCACAAATTTCGGAGATCGGGCGACTCACCTGATCCTGCGCAGACAGGAGGGTGGCGTCAATTGGGGCTAGAAATAGTAGGCAAATAGTTACGGCTAGCTTAAAATTCATCAGAGAGTTTCGGAGCGAGGTCAGAAAAGGTCTTCACCATTGGACCATAAACCTGCGGATTACGCCACTATTAAATTGCCTTGGAGTCTGTTGAACAACTCCCGGCCACCGCACGTCCCATCCCTGGGAAACTAATTTGCATGGCCTAGCAGCCTGTTGAAATACCTGTCCTGTGCTGTGGCGGGATGATAGAACGGAGCATGTTCGAAAAGCGAGCCAAGAAAGCACGACAGGAGGAATTGTGGGTTGAAGCCAAGTCGCTGCCAGTGGCGACGGCGAGCCGGTTCTATGAGCGGGTCAATGAGACCTTGGCCAAGATCAACTTCGCGCAGGAGGTCTGGGGGATCTGCGAGCCGTCGTACGCGCAAGCCAGCCGGGGCGGCCGGCCTGGGATTGATCCGGTCGTTTACCTCAAGATGCCGATGGTGGGCTTCTTCGAGGACGTTTACACACGCTGAAGCATCCGTTCTGGTGGCACTGCGAGGTTACGACTACTGGACTTTGCGCGGCCAGGCGGCATCCCTCCTTGATCCGTTGCCGGAGCATAACCTAGTTGCCCTTCAGAACGGCGCAAACACCCCTCACTAGTTTAAAGAATTTGCCGACCGGGCCGCCACGGTATTCTATTTTTGGCTATTTTTCGCATCCATGCGGCGACAGACGAATAACCCGACGGCGCCGACCGCTAACAGCCCTAAAATAGATGGCTCAGGCACAATTCTAAGGTTCGGCCCGTAATACGCGTCAGCAGCTTCACCCGGCGTCTGCGTCGGGAATGCCAGCGAAGTGGTGTAGTCGTACTTGTGGCCAGCATAGGCGATATCGGAATTGACGATAGGTACAACCCCGTAGCCCCACCAATTGCTATAATCGACCGTGTTGGCATCCACCGTGTAAGTTTGTCCGCTGCTCAGCGTCAGTGGGTTGATGCCGGCCCAGAAGTACCCACCGGAAACGGGATCCGAACTGGTAACATCCACCGACTTCAAAAGCGTGCCACCAGCGTCATATATGGCAACCTCTTCGTCGCCAGTCACGATTCCGCCTTTGGGATTGGGAACTTCATAGAAGCCGAGGGCGTCTACCGTAATGTCCCTATTTGGAGTAAAGAGCATTCCGAGATTGACCGCTCCTCCATCCGGATGCGAAGAATCGTGTTTAAAAACGGGCGTGGACGATGGCTCGAAAGCCGACTGCGCTTGGACGGAATGTAGCCCGGCGCTAACAGTCAAAATGACAACGATGAGTGTGGCTCGAATGCGAATGAGGCAGCGCATATTGATGGTTTCCATTTTTCAAGTCGCTCGGTGACGGTCCTCGCCTCGGATGAAACGATCGACGGACACGCTCAGCGTTCCACTGTTGCAAGAAGCAGCACCCTAATAATTTTCCTAGGCTTCAACGCGAAATTTGCCGTTGGGCGGTGCATCGCGTCAAGGCAAATATGAAATTCAGATAATTTCTACCCCCCATTCCGTTCTTAGTTTGCCCTCATGTATGTTGTAAGTGCCTTGTAATGAGCGGCGCGGTGAGGGAGGGATTCAAACCTTTTGAAAGTCGTGTGGAACATTGCGCGAATGCGCGTGGAACGCTGTATCGATGAGCATTCCAAGGCGGTTTGCCAAAAGTGCATTTTGCAAAGTTTCGCAAAGTCGGCGGAAAGTTTTGTCATGTCTTGTCATGTGAAACGCAGCGGGGAGAACTCCCTGACTCGGAAATCGCCTAGACACCGAAGCCTGCTGCTATTTTCCGGTTGAATTCCCATTCCCACTGTTTCAAACTCCGGGCAATCATTCCGTCGGACGCCAGTGGCTCGCCACCCTGCATCTTGCGCCGCGCGACCGTTCCCTTCCCCTGCGGCATACTCGCCGCATCGTGTTCAACCGCACTTACGATCCCCCGTCGAAGAACGATGGAAGGGCAGCCCGCACAAAACTGTAGGACCGTCTGCGTAGAGGTCTGATGTAACCAAGAAATTCATCCGTTCCACCTGCCTCGTGGCCGATCGGCGCCCTTTTCCGCTCCGTAGCATAAATAGCAGTGCGGGGGCTTCATAAGCCGTCAGGTGCTGGTGCGAACCCAGCCGGAGCGACTGTTTTGGAAGTCAAAGCGGACCAGCGAGCCGCCGGCGGTCGGAAGCCGGACGAACCTTTTACGAGGTTGTGGAGCATGTGCACTGACTTCCGCTTTGGGGTCGCAAGCATTGCAGCGATGCGTCGGTCTCTTAAACCGCGGAGCACGGGGCAGCACCGTGCATCGCAAGAGCATTTCTTCCATCACCTCCTACGCCACACAGGCCACATTCGCTTGAAAACCGAATTTTGTAAGCCGGTTCACAGTCATTCTAATGGCGACACGCGCCGCCAGAGTGGGATGCCGTGCGCGATTTGCGGGAAGCGCAGAGTGATTAACGGGCTTCCACTGAATTTGAAGCGAAGAATTTTTCGAGAACCAGCTTCGGAATGAGTCCACCCTCGACCAATATCCCCACCTCTCGCGCTCGCGCCGCTGTGCCAAATGGATCGGATGATAGGAAATTGTAGCTGGAAATAATCGCACGACGCTCGGTCGCCACAACTTTGGCGTGGACATTTGGCGTGTGGTGCAACTCACCGCCCTGAGGCCGCAGTTCTTCCCGCATTTTCTCCAGTCCATCCGCTTCTATCGAAATCCCGCCGAAACGGGCGACAAGCCGCGAACTCTTACCATTGGAGGCCGGCTGCCATGAGGCTAAGCGAGTTCCAGCGATAGGGCGGATCTTGTGGGACATAATAAGCACCCTGTTATCGTCTCGGAGCAGAATATCACGCAAGAGTGATTCGTGTTCGCGATCACGAACGATACTCACACGGCAGATGTCTGGCATTTGCGCATCTCCTAACGGCGGCGAGGCAGCCTGTTTTTCGTCAAGTGTCGAAGCTAATCGCCGAAGGCGCTCAGGCGCGTCCGAGAATTGACCCGCCCCGGCTCGTCATCCAGAGGCCTGCCGCAGTGCGGCAGAGGTTCGCAACAAGGCCCAGGTGACGGAGCCGCAACGTAATGCTTGATCCCGGATTATCCTCTCCGTCATTCCCTAGTGGGGTTGAAAGCCAATTCAAAGATCCCGCGTACGCGCAGTGACCACTGGGAGGATCGCATATCAGTAACTTGGCGTGCGACTCTGCCGGTTGTGTGCTAAACCGCAGGAGTCCGGCGGCTTGAGCAGCCTCCTTACGCAGGTCACGCAGCCAACGCAAAGCCGCCTTCTCGGGCTGGTCATTGTGGCTAGCAGCGTAACCCCGCAGCAGATCCACCTGAACTCCGCGACGAAGGGCATCGAGAATCCACTGACGAATTTCGCCCTCAAGTACCGCAGTATTCAAAAATGCCGAGGCTATGAGCACGGTACTCTTTGCTTCCGCGAGAGCCGCACGGAGGCACTCACGGTGACCAGAGCGCGTTACTAAAAGATCTTCTGCGGTGAGAGCTGCTTCAATCCGGCTCGCAATGGTGTCAGGGCGGTCAGTGACAGTCGCTAGGCGGACTGGACGCATGCTCCCTTTCGCTTGGGCCAGAAGCAGCGGGGCCAAGTCACGTTGCCAGCGCTCCGGTAGCCATTGTATATGCTGCCTGTCGGGTTGGACGCGCACAACCGGCCAGTGTCGCCCTCTAGAGATCAGCACGGGGGTATCGACCCAGCGGATCCATTCGCCAGTCTCGCGGCGGAGCAGTGGCCACACTTGGCCGAGATCAAGACGATCTTCCACGAAGGACGACGGCAGCCTCTCCAGTTTCTCCCATTGGCCGCGACCGCAAGGCCGGGCGCTGCCTTGAGCCAATGACGCTTCAATGGGTCCGCGCGCGTCCGCACGCGGAAATGGGGAGCGCCCGGATCGACTCACTTGAGCCCAAGGTGCTTCAATGGGGCCGCGCGCGTCCGCACGCGGAAATGAGGCCGCCCGCGGAACCGATGACGCCGAGGGTGAGGGCGCTTCAATGGGGCCGCGCGCGTCCGCACGCGGAAATGCTATCGCGTGACGGGAGGCGCGGTCGTCGTGACGGAGCTTCAATGGGGCCGCGCGCGTCCGCACGCGGAAATGAGCGCGAAATCCGTCTGGCCGCGCTTCCACTGGCCGCTTCAATGGGGCCGCGCGCGTCCGCACGCGGAAATCCGGACCGGGACTGATTTATGAAAGCCACCGACGAAGCTTCAATGGGGCCGCGCGCGTCCGCACGCGGAAATCGGATTATGACGAGGAGATGTCGCTGGAGGGGGCGAAGCTTCAATGGGGCCGCGCGCGTCCGCACGCGGAAATGGCCGCCGGCGGAACCGATGACGCCGAGGGTGAGGGCGCTTCAATGGGGCCGCGCGCGTCCGCGCGCGGAAATCAGACTTATGGTCGAGGGATTCCAATCTTTGGTAAGGCTTCAATGGGGCCGCGCGCGTCCGCACGCGGAAATCTGGCAGCCGGGCCCGCGCGTGGCGCAATTCGTCTGGCTTCAATGGGGCCGCGCGCGTCCGCACGCGGAAATGCCTGCCCCACCATGAGGCCATACGGGAGGGGTCATCGCTTCAATGGGGCCGCGCGCGTCCGCACGCGGAAATCGCACTTGCTCGGACGGCAGAGCCTTCACCCGCTCGCTTCAATGGGGCCGCGCGCGTCCGCACGCGGAAATACGGCAGGAAGCCAAAGCACTTCGCAGGCCCTGGCCAAGCTTCAATGGGGCCGCGCGCGTCCGCACGCGGAAATTGCCGGGCACAAAACAAGCGCCCGGCTGGGCTCTTCGCTTCAATGGGGCCGCGCGCGTCCGCACGCGGAAATTCGATGATGCCAGGGCCGACATCCTGCTCGACCAGCTCGTGCTTCAATGGGGCCGCGCGCGTCCGCACGCGGAAATGAGCTGCCCAAGCGGCTCAAGATTTTCAACTGGGGCAAGCTTCAATGGGGCCGCGCGCGTCCGCACGCGGAAATGAGCTCATCGCCTTCGAGACCGATGTCGCGAACCAGCTTCAATGGGGCCGCGCGCGTCCGCACGCGGAAATGGTCCCGGTATTCGGAGTCGGCTGTGTACAAGTCGGGCTTCAATGGGGCCGCGCGCGTCCGCACGCGGAAATCTGCGAATTGATGATCCAGGATACCAGGCCCCAGTGAGCTTCAATGGGGCCGCGCGCGTCCGCACGCGGAAATACGAAGGTGGACGGGAAATACGTGAAGGACGGGTATAAGCTTCAATGGGGCCGCGCGCGTCCGCACGCGGAAATCGGTCGTCGGCACCGGGCGCGGGCCGCGCGTGATCTTGCTTCAATGGGGCCGCGCGCGTCCGCACGCGGAAATTCCACGTCAGCGATGTCGCCGACCAGCTTCGAGCACGGGCTTCAATGGGGCCGCGCGCGTCCGCACGCGGAAATTGGAGGACGAAGAGCGAGGAGAACCGGACGGCGAGGGGCTTCAATGGGGCCGCGCGCGTCCGCACGCGGAAATTGGGGCAATCTTCCCGCATGTGATGGCGCAGGACATTGCTTCAATGGGGCCGCGCGCGTCCGCACGCGGAAATCTTCCGCCGCCAGCAAAAAGACGACATCGCATCCCGGCTTCAATGGGGCCGCGCGCGTCCGCACGCGGAAATACCTGAGAACGCGCCGCCATTGATGAAATTATTGTTGCTTCAATGGGGCCGCGCGCGTCCGCACGCGGAAATGCGGATGATGCGCGGGGAGCCATAGCCCACAGAACTGCTTCAATGGGGCCGCGCGCGTCCGCACGCGGAAATACGCCGAGGGAATCCGCATCCTCGCCCGCATCCTTGCTTCAATGGGGCCGCGCGCGTCCGCACGCGGAAATACCCATCCTGCGAGGCGAGCTTCACCTTGTTTTTCAAGCTTCAATGGGGCCGCGCGCGTCCGCACGCGGAAATGTGAGCTGCGGCGATGGTCACTCGTATGGGATAAGCGTGCTTCAATGGGGCCGCGCGCGTCCGCACGCGGAAATAAACGTCCCCGTTGGGTTACAAACCCGCGGTTTTACGCTTCAATGGGGCCGCGCGCGTCCGCAAGCGGAAATGCGAGTTTTTCAGCATCGACGCCGACAACCCCAGGTGGCTTCAATGGGGCCGCGCGCGTCCGCACGCGGAAATCATGCACGACGTGCCGGTGGCTGCGTTCGGCCAGGGCGGCTTCAATGGGGCCGCGCGCGTCCGCACGCGGAAATTGACGTTGGGTCTGTCGGCGGGATGATCGTAGATGGTGCTTCAATGGGGCCGCGCGCGTCCGCACGCGGAAATAGCGTGCGCGGGCGGTTGTCCTCCCTCTCGGATCGCAGCTTCAATGGGGCCGCGCGCGTCCGCACGCAGAAATCGAATCCGTGGCGGAACTCAGCGACCGCGCCGCGAAGCTTCAATGGGGCCGCGCGCGTCCGCACGCGGAAATGAAAGGCAAAAGGGCCGCGACGGGCGTTCAGTCCTCGCTTCAATGGGGCCGCGCGCGTCCGCACGCGGAAATGTCTCGAACCGGGCGAACATCAGCATCATCGTAAAGCTTCAATGGGGCCGCGCGCGTCCGCACGCGGAAATGACGACCCCAGGATTCGCACAGTTGAAAGCCGCAAGGCTTCAATGGGGCCGCGCGCGTCCGCACGCGGAAATCCCGTGAACGCGCGAAGGTCTTGCTCCCGAGCCGCGCCGCTTCAATGGGGCCGCGCGCGTCCGCACGCGGAAATGAAGGAGATGGCGGTGCGCCACGACGCGAACTGCCAGCTTCAATGGGGCCGCGCGCGTCCGCACGCGGAAATCGATCTGCGAGCCGTCCGGGCTCCAGTGCATCTTGACGCTTCAATGGGGCCGCGCGCGTCCGCACGCGGAAATGCGGCCGGATGATCGCGCGCAAGGACGACGACGTGTGGCTTCAATGGGGCCGCGCGCGTCCGCACGCGGAAATCCCCGCGCGCCAAGTAGGCCCTTTTCACGTAATTCCCGCTTCAATGGGGCCGCGCGCGTCCGCACGCGGAAATGCCGACGCGCTGGTCGAGCCCCGCGAGCGTGGAGTTGCTTCAATGGGGCCGCGCGCGTCCGCACGCGGAAATGTCGAAGTCAAACCCACAGACTTTACATTTGGTTCCGTGCTTCAATGGGGCCGCGCGCGTCCGCACGCGGAAATCATTCCGCTGGATGGCGGCACGATAGCGAGCATCCTGCTTCAATGGGGCCGCGCGCGTCCGCACGCGGAAATGTTTGGATCACTTACCAAAGCAACCGGCTTCTGAATGCTTCAATGGGGCCGCGCGCGTCCGCACGCGGAAATCTGCATTTCGATTGCCCAGGGTTTGCGAAGCCTGACGGGCTTCAATGGGGCCGCGCGCGTCCGCACGCGGAAATCGGTGCTGGCGCAAGCCAGCCTTCTGAACCCCGGGCGGCTTCAATGGGGCCGCGCGCGTCCGCACGCGGAAATGCTGGATTTGTCCAGGGCGTTGAAAGAGCTCGTCTTGCTTCAATGGGGCCGCGCGCGTCCGCACGCGGAAATCCCTTCCAATAGTCCATGTTCTTTCAAAGATCGAAGCTTCAATGGGGCCGCGCGCGTCCGCACGCGGAAATGCGTCGGTTTGCTCCACCGCTGCCTTCGCATCTCTCGCTTCAATGGGGCCGCGCGCGTCCGCACGCGGAAATATTTTGCCCCCGAACACTTCGTCATCGGATAGTCCGAGCTTCAATGGGGCCGCGCGCGTCCGCACGCGGAAATGAGGCAACCGTGGTTCAAGCCCGAAAGTTCTTCATGGAGCTTCAATGGGGCCGCGCGCGTCCGCACGCGGAAATGCGCCGATCCCGCTCCAGTCCCGCCGATCCATCCGGTCGCTTCAATGGGGCCGCGCGCGTCCGCACGCGGAAATTCCTCGGCGTCCCGCCGGTTCGCCGCCGCCATCGTGAGCTTCAATGGGGCCGCGCGCGTCCGCACGCGGAAATAGGCCTCCATGGGCGCCCTGCGCGACCAGGCGGAACAGCTTCAATGGGGCCGCGCGCGTCCGCACGCGGAAATTCGCTCTTGGAGACCCCGATTGCATCGGCTATGCATGCTTCAATGGGGCCGCGCGCGTCCGCACGCGGAAATCAACGCCGCGGGCTGGAGCACCGATGTTCCCCAGCTCGCTTCAATGGGGCCGCGCGCGTCCGCACGCGGAAATCGTCGCGGCCTTCGCGGTCTCCTGCGCCTGGGCGATGCTTCAATGGGGCCGCGCGCGTCCGCACGCGGAAATGTGAGCGCCTTGCTCCCGACGACAGTCTGGATCATCACGCTTCAATGGGGCCGCGCGCGTCCGCACGCGGAAATCTCGCGAACGAACGCAAGACCCACGAGGAAGCACTGGAGCTTCAATGGGGCCGCGCGCGTCCGCACGCGGAAATAGGCGCTCGCGGGATTGAACAGAACAGCGAATCGATAGCTTCAATGGGGCCGCGCGCGTCCGCACGCGGAAATCGGGCGAGGTAAAAGCGGCGTTCGACGTTCTTGAACGGCTTCAATGGGGCCGCGCGCGTCCGCACGCGGAAATGACGAGCTCCTGCTGAAGGCCGGCGCGCGCCTGGGCGCTTCAATGGGGCCGCGCGCGTCCGCACGCGGAAATAAAGGCGGCCCCATCGACAGCGCACACGACGAGGGGCTTCAATGGGGCCGGGCGCGTCCGCACGCGGAAATGTCCGACCACGCACCTGCTCCATCGTCGACGTAAAAGCTTCAATGGGGCCGCGCGCGTCCGCACGCGGAAATCGCGAGCACGGCGGCAATCGGGTAGTGCTCCTTGATGCTTCAATGGGGCCGCGCGCGTCCGCACGCGGAAATGCCGTGTAGCCCCATCCAAGCTGCGCGGGCGCACCCGCGCTTCAATGGGGCCGCGCGCGTCCGCACGCGGAAATAAGAGCGCTAGTGGCCACGATGGTTAGGTCATGCAAATAGCTTCAATGGGGCCGCGCGCGTCCGCACGCGGAAATATCGTCGAGCGCGTACAGGGCCCGTTTCAGGACGCCGTGCTTCAATGGGGCCGCGCGCGTCCGCACGCGGAAATGCCAGTGCCCCAGAAGGGAGTGAACCTTATCACGCGCTTCAATGGGGCCGCGCGCGTCCGCACGCGGAAATCCCGTCGCGCCGCAGCTGGGCTGCGAATGCATGGTCGTGCTTCAATGGGGCCGCGCGCGTCCGCACGCGGAAATGTGGCGTCACGGCTCCGCAGGCGTGGGCCAATGCGTTGCTTCAATGGGGCCGCGCGCGTCCGCACGCGGAAATTTGTTTGCCACAAATAAGTAGTTGTTCGCCAGACAGGCTTCAATGGGGCCGCGCGCGTCCGCACGCGGAAATCTCGGTCACCGACTGGTTCGAGACCCCGGAGCAGATCGAGCTTCAATGGGGCCGCGCGCGTCCGCACGCGGAAATTCAGCGGAGGCGCGGCGCGGCCAAGCTCGGGCGCTTTGCTTCAATGGGGCCGCGCGCGTCCGCACGCGGAAATCGCGAGCACGGGGCGATGGACTACATCGACAAGGTGCTTCAATGGGGCCGCGCGCGTCCGCACGCGGAAATCCGAAGCGGCCAAGACCGCTTTGCCGATGTGCAGTCCAGCTTCAATGGGGCCGCGCGCGTCCGCACGCGGAAATGACGCCCTCGGGGTCGGTGGGATGGGTGAGCTGCTCGCTTCAATGGGGCCGCGCGCGTCCGCACGCGGAAATCCGTGCAAGCGAACCCACAGGACACGGGGCTCGCCTCGCTTCAATGGGGCCGCGCGCGTCCGCACGCGGAAATCTTCACACTCCCGAGCATGGACGCCGGGTTTATCTCGCTTCAATGGGGCCGCGCGCGTCCGCACGCGGAAATCAGAGATCGTGGAGCGGCTCCGGGGCGTGGTCATCGAGCTTCAATGGGGCCGCGCGCGTCCGCACGCGGAAATCGGGCTGGTATCTGCGCTCCGACATCATCTGGAGCAGCTTCAATGGGGCCGCGCGCGTCCGCACGCGGAAATCACAAAAGGAACAGCGCAGGCGGCAGCCTCGTTGGCTGCTTCAATGGGGCCGCGCGCGTCCGCACGCGGAAATCTCGAGGCCGCGCGGGATGCGGTTTTCGAGGGCGGGCTTCAATGGGGCCGCGCGCGTCCGCACGCGGAAATGACTCTCACCAACGCCGGCGCAACAGTCGTCACGAACGCTTCAATGGGGCCGCGCGCGTCCGCACGCGGAAATGCGGCTCGCCATCGCTCCAGATGCGGGCGGCGAACTGGCTTCAATGGGGCCGCGCGCGTCCGCACGCGGAAATGGCATCATCAGCGCGACCGGCACGACGGTTGATGCTGAGCTTCAATGGGGCCGCGCGCGTCCGCACGCGGAAATCTGAGCATAGGTCATCCTATTGCCTAGCGAGTCGAAAAGCTTCAATGGGGCCGCGCGCGTCCGCACGCGGAAATCGCACGAATTTGGCGAGGAAGCGGGTCTCTATGTGCCGGCTTCAATGGGGCCGCGCGCGTCCGCACGCGGAAATCTGGCACAGGGTTCCGTGGACGTCGAGTCCTTCATCCGCGCTTCAATGGGGCCGCGCGCGTCCGCACGCGGAAATACCCGTTCCCCGGCGCCAACCACTACGGCGACGCCGTGCTTCAATGGGGCCGCGCGCGTCCGCACGCGGAAATAATCTCGGCGACGGCGATCTCACCCTGCGTAATCCAGCTTCAATGGGGCCGCGCGCGTCCGCACGCGGAAATGAACAGACCTTCGCCAATGCTGCCACCACGGTCGCTGCTTCAATGGGGCCGCGCGCGTCCGCACGCGGAAATGTGAGTTGCTCATGATTTTTTCAGCGCGGGAGCGAGCGCTTCAATGGGGCCGCGCGCGTCCGCACGCGGAAATTCATCCCCGCGCACCGCATCGCCACGCGCACCTACAGGCTTCAATGGGGCCGCGCGCGTCCGCACGCGGAAATCGGATCACAGCGTTCCGAAGGAACGAACAACAACCGGCTTCAATGGGGCCGCGCGCGTCCGCACGCGGAAATCACGTCCGTCACGATCGTCTTCATCCCCATGTAAGCGCTTCAATGGGGCCGCGCGCGTCCGCACGCGGAAATCTCCAAACCCGCCTCGATGCCGCTGCGTTCGCTGATACCGCTTCAATGGGGCCGCGCGCGTCCGCACGCGGAAATCGAAGCCTACGCGGTCGCAAACCTGGTCGCAAAAATGGCTTCAATGGGGCCGCGCGCGTCCGCACGCGGAAATGTGATCGCCGGGGCCGACCTCGGCGTCCTCGAACTCGCTTCAATGGGGCCGCGCGCGTCCGCACGCGGAAATTCGAAGCCTACGCGGTCGCAAACCTGGTCGCAAAAATGGCTTCAATGGGGCCGCGCGCGTCCGCACGCGGAAATGACGCTCCGTCTGCTCGATCCTCCGCTGGGCTCCAGCGCTTCAATGGGGCCGCGCGCGTCCGCACGCGGAAATGGTCGAGCAACGGCGCGAGCCGGTCGCTCCACCAGTTGCTTCAATGGGGCCGCGCGCGTCCGCACGCGGAAATTTTCAAGCGCGGCCTCGAGCGCGAGCACCCCGAACGCGCTTCAATGGGGCCGCGCGCGTCCGCACGCGGAAATATCACGATCTGCCAAGCCGCCTCCGCGCTGATCTCCCAGCTTCAATGGGGCCGCGCGCGTCCGCACGCGGAAATATCGGGATTCTGAGGAACCGCAGCTTGCCCGTGCGATTCTCGCTTCAATGGGGCCGCGCGCGTCCGCACGCGGAAATGAGTTCGCCAATGAGGCGAAGGCGAACCTCGATGACCTGCTTCAATGGGGCCGCGCGCGTCCGCACGCGGAAATTTCATCTTTTGGCAAAGATTTTTCTTGCATATTAGCGCTTCAATGGGGCCGCGCGCGTCCGCACGCGGAAATCGGTTCCGCAGGACCGTCATCGATGTGTTCAGCTATGCTTCAATGGGGCCGCGCGCGTCCGCACGCGGAAATTGGCGCGGCTGCTGGAGGACCAGATCGCCAGCTACGCGCTTCAATGGGGCCGCGCGCGTCCGCACGCGGAAATCCGAAACGTCATACGAGGTGGGTCAGATGGTCAAGCCGCTTCAATGGGGCCGCGCGCGTCCGCACGCGGAAATGCGGCCGCAACATCCTCGGGCACATCGTCTCCACGCTCTTGCTTCAATGGGGCCGCGCGCGTCCGCACGCGGAAATCGGAAGACAAGGCGGCCATCTGCTGCCAGTTCGCCCTGCTTCAATGGGGCCGCGCGCGTCCGCACGCGGAAATCGAGCAGCTTGATCTTGGATATCGCATCCTCCGGTTTGCTTCAATGGGGCCGCGCGCGTCCGCACGCGGAAATCAGCCCGAAGGTTTGCACCCCCTCTCGCGCCCTTTCGGCTTCAATGGGGCCGCGCGCGTCCGCACGCGGAAATTCCAGGATCACGGCGAGACCGCCCAGGGAGCCATTGCTTCAATGGGGCCGCGCGCGTCCGCACGCGGAAATCGGGAAACCATGGGACACCACCCCGGCGACACCCCCGCTTCAATGGGGCCGCGCGCGTCCGCACGCGGAAATCGGGTCTGTCAACCGGCTTGGTCGGCACGACACCCTGCTTCAATGGGGCCGCGCGCGTCCGCACGCGGAAATGGGGTGACGTTACCGACCATGGTAAGTGCCTTGGCGAGCTTCAATGGGGCCGCGCGCGTCCGCACGCGGAAATCTCGCGAAACGGATGCGAGCGTACGAAGAAAAGATAGCTTCAATGGGGCCGCGCGCGTCCGCACGCGGAAATGAACCCACCCCCGCGCAGAAGAAGGCCGGCAACGCCGCTTCAATGGGGCCGCGCGCGTCCGCACGCGGAAATACGGCTTCTATGGCGTCTGTCTGGTAGTAGCGGGGCGTGCTTCAATGGGGCCGCGCGCGTCCGCACGCGGAAATTCGGCGGCTCTTGTGTGGAGTGCCCATGGAACTCGAAGCTTCAATGGGGCCGCGCGCGTCCGCACGCGGAAATTGATGGATTCGGAGCAGGCCCGGCGCGCGGCCCTGGCTTCAATGGGGCCGCGCGCGTCCGCACGCGGAAATAGGGCTTCGAGGCGGGTGACGTTCTGCGCGGCGAGGCTTCAATGGGGCCGCGCGCGTCCGCACGCGGAAATCCGCCCTACTCCGGTCGCGATGCGCGGTTGATCCGCGCCGCTTCAATGGGGCCGCGCGCGTCCGCACGCGGAAATACCCCGTCAAAATGTCCTGCGTGTCGCGGAGCGCCTGGCTTCAATGGGGCCGCGCGCGTCCGCACGCGGAAATGCCAGTCCGAGTGGCCTACACTAACGCTTACCGTCGAGCTTCAATGGGGCCGCGCGCGTCCGCACGCGGAAATTGAGCGGAGCGAGACAGCCTGCCCCGCAGGGCAGCCCGCTTCAATGGGGCCGCGCGCGTCCGCACGCGGAAATCCAGGGAGGTCACTGTGACGCTGAGTGAATCACAGTGGCTTCAATGGGGCCGCGCGCGTCCGCACGCGGAAATTAGGTAAGGTGGATAAGGCTCCTTGATAGTCTTCCCGCTTCAATGGGGCCGCGCGCGTCCGCACGCGGAAATAAGTGCCGCCCTAGAAGTGCTTCCCGGCATCGACAAGCTTCAATGGGGCCGCGCGCGTCCGCACGCGGAAATGGGTCGGAGACCTACAAGAAGCTGAGGAGGCCGCCGCAGCTTCAATGGGGCCGCGCGCGTCCGCACGCGGAAATCGGGTGGTTTTATCGGAAATGGAACCAGGTTCAAACGGCTTCAATGGGGCCGCGCGCGTCCGCACGCGGAAATCGCATCAGGTCGGTGTACTCCCGGTGGGGAACGTCCCGGCTTCAATGGGGCCGCGCGCGTCCGCACGCGGAAATCGCGCACGGCTCGAAGCTGGCCTGGTATTCGCTCCGGGAGCTTCAATGGGGCCGCGCGCGTCCGCACGCGGAAATGCGGCTCGACCAGATGCAGGAGCAGATCAACTCCGTGCTTCAATGGGGCCGCGCGCGTCCGCACGCGGAAATGTTGGAACCATCCAGAATGGTATCACCCCGCCACTTGCTTCAATGGGGCCGCGCGCGTCCGCACGCGGAAATCGGGAAGAAGCGTGTCCGAGGCGGGGCCGGGGAGATTCGCTTCAATGGGGCCGCGCGCGTCCGCACGCGGAAATGTCTTCGAATAGGCGTTCCTCCTTGTTGGTTTGATTGCTTCAATGGGGCCGCGCGCGTCCGCACGCGGAAATCTCAGCCCGGCCTCGTCCTTCCGATCCCCGCCCCGGCTGCGCTTCAATGGGGCCGCGCGCGTCCGCACGCGGAAATCAGACTGCCAAAGTCTCCGCCCTCGCTGAATACGCTGCTTCAATGGGGCCGCGCGCGTCCGCACGCGGAAATCGCGCCCGCTTCAAAGAAGGCGGGCCGGGAGAAAGGGGCTTCAATGGGGCCGCGCGCGTCCGCACGCGGAAATTGATCACCACGATGGCTATATGGATCGAGACGGATTTGCTTCAATGGGGCCGCGCGCGTCCGCACGCGGAAATAACGCGCCCCCGAGGAAAAGCCGAAGGACGAGAAGCCAGCTTCAATGGGGCCGCGCGCGTCCGCACGCGGAAATGGTGGACATCTCGGAACACCCGGACGGCCGGGATTTGCTTCAATGGGGCCGCGCGCGTCCGCACGCGGAAATGACGAGAACGGAGAACCCATTGCAGCCGACGGATTGCTTCAATGGGGCCGCGCGCGTCCGCACGCGGAAATGCGGAAATGAAGCTCCAGATTCACGGCCGCGCTCAGGGCTTCAATGGGGCCGCGCGCGTCCGCACGCGGAAATACCAACCCGCGAAAAGGAACGCGACCCACATGCGATAAGCTTCAATGGGGCCGCGCGCGTCCGCACGCGGAAATAGCGAACCGAAGGTTCATCGATGCTTCGCATGTGACAGCTTCAATGGGGCCGCGCGCGTCCGCACGCGGAAATATCGTTTTTCGTGACGAAGCTCTGGACGAATGGGCGCTTCAATGGGGCCGCGCGCGTCCGCACGCGGAAATGCCGAAAGGGCGCGAGAGGGGGTGCAAACCTTTCGGGCTGGCTTCAATGGGGCCGCGCGCGTCCGCACGCGGAAATCGGGCATTAAATCCCGCTCGGTTCCCCCGGATTCGCTTCAATGGGGCCGCGCGCGTCCGCACGCGGAAATACTATCTAGAGGTGGGTTGGAAGGTGCAGCTTTATAAGCTTCAATGGGGCCGCGCGCGTCCGCACGCGGAAATGCATTTATCATGGCCAGAGTGATCGTTCCATCGGGCATGCTTCAATGGGGCCGCGCGCGTCCGCACGCGGAAATCATAGCTGGTGGTGGATTTCCCGTGGCGGCAAGCCACGCTTCAATGGGGCCGCGCGCGTCCGCACGCGGAAATCGGGAAATACTCGCGGGGCTTCGTTCGGATCTTATCGCTTCAATGGGGCCGCGCGCGTCCGCACGCGGAAATATAGTCGATAAAGAAAAGCTAGCCCAAGAGTTCATTACGCTTCAATGGGGCCGCGCGCGTCCGCACGCGGAAATCAGCCAGCTCGGCATCAGCCCGAGCAGGATGCCCGCGCTTCAATGGGGCCGCGCGCGTCCGCACGCGGAAATCCATTCAGGTATTGAAATAGCTGTCCGCACGCACGCACCAGCTTCAATGGGGCCGCGCGCGTCCGCACGCGGAAATCACCCGACTGGGCATGGATAAGTGCGAAAGGGAGAAGCTTCAATGGGGCCGCGCGCGTCCGCACGCGGAAATGACAGATTGGGTATGGAGACCTATACAAGGACAGGACAAGCTTCAATGGGGCCGCGCGCGTCCGCACGCGGAAATCCCTTCATCGTGTCCAAGCATGTACACGCTGTCCCTGCTTCAATGGGGCCGCGCGCGTCCGCACGCGGAAATCTGGTAATCTTTCGGCGACTTAAATGATGTCATACAGGCTTCAATGGGGCCGCGCGCGTCCGCACGCGGAAATAGCATTCTTGTAACCTCCTCGCTACCAGAAGCCAAGCTGGCACTTTGCGAGAGGTGTCGGCGAAGGGCCGAATTCTTGAAATATTTCGAGCCGCCCAACGGCGCGGTTCGGCCAAGGACGCCTCGTAATTCCAAGCTCGCGAGCGCGAGTCCCTTTTCGAACACCACCTCCGCGCTCGCGTGCTCCAAAATGTCAAAGGACCAACCGCCGGCATCCAAGGTCGGGGTTTCTGAGTCATGCAACATAGCATGCCGCATCCATCTTCACGTAGGGTTGTCCCAGCGCCCGCACCACGCGGTCGCCCCGCGCCTCTGCGGGGCCGAGGGAGATGAAAAGAACCTGGTCATTTTCCCAGTGAATAATTTCACCGAGTTCCCTCTCGAATCGCACGAGTTCGATGGGGCTCAGGTCGCACTCAAATACCGAAAATTGCAGGTGGTCACCGTAGTTCTTGCACGTCTTGAACACCTTTCGAAGCCGCTTCTCGTCGCAAACGTCGTATGAAACTATGTACGTGGTTCTCATTCGGATTTGATCGGCGCTTCTAATCGAGAAGGGATACTGCTCTTCAGCAATCGGACGTCCACCTCGGTCGTCCTTAACGCGTCATAAATGGCACATATGTCGGTATCTCTCCGGTCAGCACCCGCGAAAGCAGCCGAAACTGCAACTCGATGGCCCGGCGGTAACTGACCTTGTAGTCAAACACGGGATGATTGATGAGATGATTCATTCTCTGCTCATAAACCTCGTAGAATTGGCGTCTGCCAGACGGGCTCAGGTTCACGGCGCGCCCCGCCGAGACGAAGTCCTTTTTTGTGAGGATGCGATTATTGATGGCGGTTAGAACCGCGGATTCCGCGATCAACGGGCGGAACTCCTCCATGAGGTCGAGCGCGAGCGCGGGCCGTCCAAACCGCGGCTGGTGGTAGAACCCGACATACGGATCGAAGCCCACAGCCAGAGCGGCAATCGTGCAGTCTTTTGCCAGGAGACTGTAAGCCAGCGATAGCATGGCGTTTATAGGATCTGCGGGAGGACGCCTGTTGCGCCCTTTGAAGTCGAAATTGAAACTGATCTGCCCGTTCTCCGACGCGCTTGGGGCAGCGGGCTCGTCAGCACTCTTGATCATGCCTCCAAATTCCTGGAAGTAGAACGCGGCAGCCGCTCCTTCTACTCCCAGCAGCGTTTCCACGGACCCGGCCTTCTCAGCGGTCTCGGCGGAGAATTTCAGCTTCATTGGAATCGGCGCGGGAAGCTGAAGATGGTTGCGCATAAGCATCGTCCGCTGGTTGCGAATTTTCCCGGAGACGATCCGGCGGGCGAGATCAAGACACACTTCGGGCAGCGCGGCCTGGCGGAACTGTTCCATTCGCAGGAAGACATTCGTGAGCCCATGGCCCCGCGTGATTCCATAGAACCAGCCGCCCATCGAAAAGTAAGTGACGGGGATTTCCTTTTCGCAAAGGTTCTGCACCGCCTGGGTCGACATCTGGATGTTGCCAAACAACGCCACGTGGCTGAGATCATTTATTCGCACCTCCTGGACGAGTTCCTTTTTGTCTTTCACTTGGAGGACATCGCCGCTGCGTCCCACGTAAAGCCCCGGGGTATTCAGGTAGAGCGGCTTGGTCACATCGCGCGACGCGATGAGCCGGCGGGGAGGCGCATGCGTCCCCGCGCGTCTCGAATCGCCGCCGCGCGCGGCGAACTGTTCGCGTTCGGCGGCCAGACCCTCCGCGAGCAGCCGGGTCTCGTCGGGCAGGCAGACCGTCACCAGGGAGCAACGCGGGCATTTTGGGGAATCGACCAAAGGCGCAGGGATCGACCCTTTCATCGTTTCGCGGGCGGCGGTGATCTTTTCCAGCACCCACGCCTCCAACTCGGGGGTGACCGGGAGCGGCACACGCTGTTTGGTGCCCCGATAGTAGATGATTCCTTCGTCGCAAAGGTAACCGTTATCGCGGAGGATCAGGCATTGGAGGCCGAGTTGCATCTTGTCCGTGTCCCAAAGCTCATTTCCATCCGCGCCCTCGCGAGGCGAGCCGGCCTTGTAATCGACGGGACAAACCACCCTCCGGGCGAAGAGATCGCCCGCATCGGCGTCCTCGACCAGCCTGCTTTCGACCAGATCCATCTTTGCGATGACACCCAGGCGCTCCGAGCCGCAGGAAACCGAGCGCGAATGAATGGTCTCGGGCTTCGCTTCCGCCTGCTCCTCTTCGCCCTTGGCAACAGCCGAAGAGGGCATCGCTCCTGAGCCTTGGTCGACCCGGCTGTGAATTGCGCCGCCGCGCAACGTGTCCGCGTTCTCGACGAAAACGCCCTCGACATGCTCGTAGTAGAAAAGCCGCGGGCAATAGACGAACTCATTCAGCCTGCGGGCAGGAATCAGCTCTTCGGAAGGCTCGACCTGCGCGGGAGGAAGCTGGCCGGCGGGAGCAGTCTGGAAAATCCCAAGCGATCCCGGCATTTCAACAGCCGCATCAGGCTGCGGGGCAATCGCCGGGACAACGGAGGCTGCATCCGAATTTTCGTCGGATGGGCTTGCTTCCTCGTTCGGCGCGTGAACCTGGGTTTCAGCAAGGCTTGGCAGGTCAACCTCAGGGTTGGAATCGAGCGCTTCGAACGCCGCAGTGACGGCGGTGTCGATCAGTGACGGCGCGGAATCCGCCTTCCGGCCACGATTTCGCGACAATGACTTCCCGGCTCTTGCTCGCTCCACCATGGCGAATGGGGAGCATGACAGAGCGCTTCCGGAAAGGAAGCTTAAATCGCCAATGAAACTGCTGCCGCAATCGACCGACTGCCTCTAGGGCATCGCTTGCTCCCGTTTGGCCCAAGCCAAATCACGCTCCAGTTCAGTCGTGTCTGTACGGGCGCTCGATGCGACGCCGCGCGAGTGCCCCCTCAAAATCAGCGCGGGTAACCGCAGCCAATTCGACGGCTTTGCCGAGCGAGAGCAGTCCCCGCGAGTAGAGGGCAAGCGAAACCTCTTTCTTGACCTCGGCTTGGGCGTCCGAGACGGCCAGGCGCATCCCTTCGACGACCTCATCTGGAATTTCGAGGGTGAGCAACATATTCGTAAGGTAACCGCAAGCGCGGAGAAAGACACCGCTTTTAGCGGGGGTAGGACAGCATTTGTCCGGACCGCATGGCATTCTTTCCGAAAAATGACGTACGCCGCACTCTTCCAATCTCACGCCAAGGTCCGTTTTTCCCTTCGCATTCCGGTTAGCAACGCATAACATCGCCCGTATCCCCCGCATTCTCTGGCACGATTCGCCCCAACGCCGAACGGTCAAGCAGACATGACATCGACTTACAAGGAATTCTTCGAGAAGGCCACGGGTGGCCATTCTCCCTTCGATTACCAGCGTCGGTTGGCGGAAGACCCGGAATGCAAGTCCCGCCTTATCAACATCCCCACCGGCCTACCTCTTCAAACACTCTGAAATTCCTCCATGTCCTCCAATCACGATAAAATCCGATTATTGGGATCCATGATGGGGCTCGAAGCTCCCGATACCGCGTTCTTCTGGCAGCGACGGTTACTTTTGGAATTCCTAGCCGACCGAATTCCCCACGCTTTGGACATCCCGACCGGCCTCGGAAAGACTTCCGTAATGGCCATCTGGCTCGTGGCTCGGCTATCGGGTGTAACTGTTCCTCGCCGCTTAATCTATGTCGTGGACCGTCGCGCCGTGGTGGATCAGGCAACGACTGAAGCCTTGAAGCTAAAGGCTTTTGTTGACGCACATCCAGAGATCAAAGGAGAGCTGGATATTCCCAATGGCCTTCCCATCTCCACCCTTCGCGGCAAGCATGTGGACAACCGCGAGTGGCTGGAGAACCCAGCCTCGCCGGCCATCATCGTCGGCACCGTCGACATGATCGGCTCACGGCTCCTGTTCGAGGGCTATGGCGTCTCGCGCAAGATGCGGCCTTACCACTCTGGATTACTAGGAGCCGATACGCTCGTCGTGTTGGATGAGGCGCACTTAGTCCCGCCTTTTGAAAAGCTGTTGGAGACCATCGCCAAAGCCGAAAGCGATTTACAACCCCGCGGCTCTGATGAGCGCTCGCTGGTGCCAAAGATGAAACTGCTCTCGCTCTCAGCGACAGGCAGGAGCGACCAACTCGCCTTCGAAATCGACGAAGAAGACCTGCAACCAGGCACCTTCACGCACCAGCGGCTTACGGCAAAGAAACGGCTACTGTTCGATCCGGTGAATGAGAATGAAGACCTTGCAGATGCCTTGGCTCGGAACGCTTGGGGACTGTGCTCCATGGGCGAATCAGCGATCAAGATCATCGTCTTCTCGAACAAGCGTGAAGTGGCGCTCAAAGCAAAAAAGACAGTCGAGAAGCTGGCGAAGGGCGACAAGAAAACAGGCGCGGCTCAAATGCCGATGAGCACTCAACTGCTGGTTGGCGGGCGCAGAGTCCACGAACGCGAGACCACTGCCAATTGGTTGCAGGATCACGCTTTCATCGCAGGATCAAAGAACAGACTCACTCACCCTGCTTTCGTGTTTGCCACATCTGCAGGTGAAGTCGGTGTCGATCTCGACGCCGATCACATGGTTGGCGATTTGGTCGCGTGGGAACGAATGGTTCAACGTTTCGGACGCGTGAACCGTCGCGGGGAAGGCAACGCGAAGATCATCATAGTGCAGGAGCCGCCTCCGAAGCCATCGCCGTCGCAAATCAAATCGCTCAATAAGCCTGTAAACGAAAGGGAATCCAAGGATGTGAAGAACATCGCAGACTACCAAGCCAAGTTGGATGAGGCTACAGCTTGGCTGAAGCCTTTCGACTTATTGCCGAAGTCAGAGCAGGAAACTAATGTCAGCCCCGGCGCCTTGCGCGATTTGAAGCGATCCACTCTGCCGAACCCCACCGATGCCGAAGACGAAAAGCTCCGAGCTGATCGCCGAGCCATCCTTGCGGCGGCGACCTCCCTGGCCCCATTGAGGCCAGAGCTTACCCGGCCTCTCGTGGACGCATGGTCAATGACCTCGCTTCCCGAACACGCAGGCAGGCCAAAGATTCAGCCTTGGCTGCGCGGCTGGATAGAGGATGAACCGAATACAACAGTAGTCTGGCGGCGTTACTTGCCTATTGATCGCAGCCAAAAGAAGACGGCGCTCAAAGTCATCAGCGACTTCTTCGATGCAGCGCCGATTCATGCAAGCGAGGAACTGGAGCTTGAAACACGCAAAGACATCATTCCATGGCTGAAGAAGCGGGCCGAAGCCATTCAGGACGGCCAAGACCCTGTGAGAGAATCCTCTACTGAACCCGGGGCTAAGCCCCTCCAGCCCAATGAGCCGTTTGCCATCATCTTGAAGAACGACGGCGAACCCAGCAAGGAAGCCATCCTTACCATCGTAGGTTTCCTCTCTGATCTCGAAGACAAGAAAGCCAAGGAATCCCTTGAGCGCCGACTCTATGGCTCTACCATCGTTCTCGATTCAAGATTCGCTGGCCTCGGCGCTGATGGTCTGCTGGATGAATCAAAGTCCGCTCCAGTAACTCTCGATGATGGAAACGAGTGGCTACCGATGATCAAGGGCGAACCCGCCATCCGCTTCCGTGTGTATGCCTCCGACCGGAGCACGCCCACAAAAGAGAAGAGCTGGCGACAACGGCTCCGGGTGCCCATTGAACGGTCCGGGGAGGGCGAGCCGCTGCGTTGGCTGCTTGTCGATAAGTGGCGAAGCGATAGCACCACCGCAGACGACGGTTCCGCAGGGTCGCTGCAAGCTTTGGCCGACCACCAGAAGGCCGCCGCACTCAGAGTTCGAGCCATCGCGCAGCGCCTCGCCCTGCCCGCGCCCTACATTCAAATGCTGGAGATTGCCGCGAGACTGCATGACGAAGGCAAGCGCGCAATCCGCTGGCAGAAGGCATTCAATGCACCGCGCGAGGGTAGCCCCTTCGCCAAGACCCCGGGGCCGATCAACCAAAAGCTGCTCAACAGCTATCGTCACGAGTTCAGTTCCCTTTCTGCTCTCGCTGCTGATCCCGATTTCCAGAAGCTGCTGGAAGATCAAGACCTAGGAGACCTCGCCTTACACATCGTCGCCGCGCACCACGGCTTTGCCCGCCCCTTGATCAGCGTCCAAGGCTGCGACGAAGCGCCTCCCTCGTTACTCGAAGATCGCGCGCGCGACGTAGCCCTGCGCTTCGTGCGCCAGCAGCGCCGCTGGGGTCCTTGGGGTCTCGCGTGGTGGGAGTCCCTACTGCGAGCCGCCGATCAACAAGCCTCCAGAGAGATGGAAGAAGTTGCCGAAACCTCAACTCCTCAACACGCCAATGGCTGAGTCATCCGTTCCCGTCGATCTTTTCAATCCGGGCCAAGTTTTCGCCTGCCTTGGCTTGTTGGAACTTACCGACCAACTCATTGGTAACGCCAAAGGTGCCTTTGATTGGAGTCAGGAGGCGCAGGCTTGCTTCCGCATTTGTGCTGCCGGGGAAGAAAAGCCCGTTGAGCGTGCCATCACCTTCCTTCGCAATGCCGTCGTCACCTCACGAACTCCGTCCAAGATCAAAAGCGGTGATTGGAAAAGGACATGGGGAGCGAAACCCGCGCTCATTGACCCAAATCGAGACGCCTTTCCCTTCCCTGCCCCTGACAGTCCAGCCACTGTCCCCGCGAGACTATCCTCTGGCGATGAGCACATCGACCTCATTCATTGGGGTGACGATATACGGAGTAGCGGTCGCGATAACGTCAAATTCTGGGCTGGCGCTGGCGGCTATCCAGGTGCGGCACTGGCACGCGACGCCCTAGCTTTGATCAACGCAATCTCTGGCGACATAATGACTAATCCGCTCAATGCGTCCGCGAGGCAGAGCAGCAGCTTTCGCTTCGATTGGCGGCGCGACTATGTCCCGATGGACATTGGCTTCTCGCTCAACGCGCATTCAAAAGACAGATTTTGTACGGTGGGCTACCCATTGGTGGAAGTGCTTGCTGCTATAGGCCTCTCCTTCGCCCGTCCGAAGCGCGTCTCGAAGCTCGAATACAATTATGGCGTTCTAGCGGCACACCACGACAAACAACTGCTCGACCCCGTTTTCCTGCGAGCCGCGCTTGGCACCGCCTCTCTCCTCTTCGGCCAACGAACCTTCAAGATGAAACTTGGATGGCCTGGCAAGGAGAACCAAGCCCGCTGCATCACCACTGTCGAAGAACTGCCTGCTTCCTGACACTGAACCAAAACAACCCCGACAAATAAAAACTATGAGCACCCCGACGACCAATATTCTCGACACATGGGCCAACGATCCCGCCGCACCCGTCGCCCTCTATCTGAAACAGAAACTCACGTCCGTTGAGTGCATCGAAAAAGATGATCCCTGCATTATCTATCCGCCAACGTATGCGGATATCGGTTACAACATCGACATATTGTCAGACGGCAAGAAGGTAGCGCTGGTAGATAGCGTCGGGTCGCAGGCGAACCGCATGGAGCCGTTCTTTAAGTCTGCCAGCGAGAAACGCGAGGATTGGCTGGTGCCGCAGATTCAGATTGCGCTCGGAAAAGACGCTGGGGATATCAAAGCACCGCGCTTGTCATTACTTGATCTTGCACATCGTGGCGCTGATGCCGTGGTGCAGTCTTCCGGGGATCTGGCCAAGCTGATCAAGAAGGCGTTTAGCAAACTTCGCGAGAAAGGTGATGCAAGCTACCTCTGCGCCATCGCGCCAACTTCGTTGCTGTTTGGTGTCTGGGACTCGCGTGGCTCCTCTGAGAAACGCCCCCGTCTCGTTCGTTCACTGATCCGAGCTTGGGATGTAGAGGTCCTTCATGCCGCAGCACAGTTCAATTCGGTTTGGAAGGAACTCGATGAACTCCAGCGGAAAGCCCTTCAAGACGAGGCCAAAAAGCAGAAAAAAAAGCTTTCGGCGAAGGGTTTTGCAGACTCTCCGGCGGTATTTTATCCGAAGTCGGATCGCCGTGTTCTTGGCGGGGTTTTGGTCAAAGGCGGCATCGAACGCAGCGTCACCATCAATCTCGTCGCACTACGCGGATTGCGGGCCGGCAGCCCAGAAGAATCCAAAGCGTTGAGGAAGTATCTTCTATCGCTGGCCTTGATCGCAACCACAGCGGAAATGGACTTGTTCCTCCGCGAAGGTTGTCATCTACGGTACGAAAACGATGACCAGTGGCACTCGGTGACGCGTCGCGGCCAGCCCGAAAAAATTACACTGGACGCTAGTGTCGTAAACGCAGCCGCCAAGGAAGGCGCAACCCATTTCCGCAGCAAGTGGCCCGAGGAAATGCAATACACCTTCGAGGTGGCTGAGGCGAAGAAGCTTCTCGCCGCGAAGGATGAAGAGGAGCAATCGACAGAATAGCCATGTCCAACATCCTTCTCCTCTCGGTGCGTTTCCACGAAGGCCGCTATCACGGCACGGGTGACTGGCCGCCTACCCCAGCGCGGCTATTTCAAGCGCTCGTTGCCGGAGCTGGATTGAAAGGGCCGATGCAGGCCAATGATGTGAAGGCCCTGGAGTGGCTGGAAAGCTTGTCGCCACCCATCATGGCTGCTCCCATTACGAGGAAAGGCCAGCCATTCGACACCTTCGTTCCAAACAACGATCTGGATGCGGTGGATGGTGATTCTCGCCGCATTGGCTCCATTCGCGCCAAGAAGAGTATCCGTCCACTCCTGTTCGATTCCGAGCAAGCCTTGTTCTATGCTTGGTCACTTCGAGACGATTCTCAACGCGATGCCCTTACTTGTGTCCTTTGCCAGTTAGCCGAGGGAGTCTATCAGTTGGGGCGTGGCGTCGATCTGGCTTGGGCATGGGCAGAGCCGATAAATGAAACCGAACTCGAAGAGCGATTGGCAGCTTATACCGGAACCATTCACCGGCCTTCGATAGGCAGCGACGGCAAGCCCTTCGCTTGCCCTACGATCGGTTCATTCGGAAGCCTTAAAGATCGTTATGAAGCCAATCAACAACGCTTTGAAGTGGTCGCAGCCGGACGTTCCGTCTCCGAGAGCTTTCGCCAACTGCCAAAACCACGTTTTAAATCCGTGGCCTACGATAGTCCTGCCGCGCAGAAGCTCTACGATGTTCGCAGCATTGATGAGCAGGAACAGTTTCAAGTCTGGAATTTGGAGAAGGCCTCTCTCTTCGTTCAAACCATCCGCGATCAGGTAAATGCCCGCCTTCTCAAAGCCTTCCCATCTAAAGCTGTACAGATCGACCATTGGCTTATTGGCCGGAACGCCGATGGTAGCAACGGTGGCAGGGCCGATGAACGCATCCGCATCATCCCGGTCCCTTCGATTGGGCACGCCCACGCCGATTATGGCATTCGCCGCGTGCTCGTTGAGATTCCCGCATCTTGTCCATTGCGAGCAGATGATTTGAGTTGGGCCTTCAATGGCGTGGAACTCGGTCAAAGTGGCGAGCTTGGTCGATTGACTCTGGCCGATGACATGGCCTTCCTCGAACACTACAGCGTTGGCAAAGCGGCAACGGTCTGGCAAACCGTCACGCCTGCTGCTCTGCCGGAATCCGCGAGGCGCCGCCGCATCGAACCGCGCCGCAAACTCGAAGAAGCCAAGGACGCCACCGAACGCGCCCATGAGCAGGAGCAAGCCCGTAGGGCCGTGCTCCGCGCACTACGGCACGCAGGCATCAAATCCGAGGTGCTGAGCATCACCGTGCAGCGGGAGCCCTTTCAAGGGCATGGAACTAGAGCCGAAGCGTTTGCGCCGGGAACTCGCTTTGCCAAAGAATGCCTTTGGCATGTGGCAATTACGTTTCTCGAATCGGTCAATGGACCGCTCGTTATTGGTGATGGCAGATTTCTGGGATTTGGACTTTTTCGGCGTGCTTATCACTATGATGAAATGGCCCATGGCTAAAGATGAACGGGGACTAAAAAAAGGATCTTGGGATCACCGCGCTCCGCCCGCCCGGCAAACAAACCCGCCCCTTCCGAGGGGCCGAAGGTCGCTCACTACCTTTGCTTCTCGCTGCAATGCCGGGTGCCGCTTCTTCCAAAGTTCATCGTGCCTCTCAGCGAGAAATTCCGCGCCGCAGCCAATCATCATCTTTGCAGCGTTCATGGAGATGGCACTTCCAGCTTCGCTTTAATGGGCCACGCAAAAGACCGTCCCGCCGATGCGAAAGGCGACCATCAACACGCCTTTTATCTCCCGATGAGTGCGCGAAGCGATGCAGAGGGTTTTTTGAGAGAACTGCATCTGTGGTGCGCATACGGCTTCACGCAAGCTGAAATCGCAATCCTCCTCCGCATCCACCGACTTGATTGGGGAAGCGGGAAATACCCTGTGCACTCGGTGCTGAGTGCGATGTCGAAAGAGCCGCCATCCGACTTGCCATTTTCCACAGGCAAAATGGAGTCGCGTGTTTGGCGGAGCGCCAGCCCGTTCGTGCCACCGCGTTATTTTTACCGAGGCAGCGGCGGCAAGCTCACGCTCAAAGTGAAGGATCAACCGGAATATCAATTGATCGAATGCCTCAAAGCCGCAGGAATCACGACAGCCGGGCAAATCCACCGTCTCTCTCCGTCAGGCCGCAATCCGCATGACGGCCAAGCGCAGTGGGATATTGTGAGGACACCTGAGAACGAAGATCCAATTCTCAATGAGACCGCAAGCGTCGCTGTGCATCGCCCAGGCAGCAGCGGAGGCCGCGAAAAGGAACGCCGAGTCGGAATGTTCTTCGAGATTGAATTCACCGAACCCGTTACGCTTCCAGTTCCAGCCCTCGGCCACTCCTCCCACTTCGGCCTTGGCCTCTTTGTGCCGGCCGAACGGTCAATAACCCATTGCCACCCACCAACCCATGAATCCTAATCCCGACAAAATTGATGACGCAGTGCTGGCGTTGCTGCACCTGACCAGTTTCACGGAAGGAAAAGGCGAGGTGACTCGCGCATGGAAGGGGCACGATTGGGACGCGCTGAATCGTTCTGCACGAAAAGGGGTTTATTTCAGATCCGAAGAAAAAGAATAAATCCATCGTATTCACCGAGGAAGGGCGGCGGCGTGCCGAAGATCTGTTCCACCAATTGTTTTGCAACGAGATGTGATAAGGGTATAGTCCCGCAACACTGTCGCGATTTCCGTTTCGCTATCTGGAAAGGGCGGTTCACCAACCGGAACAGTCTCCACCCGGCAAACGTAATCTCGCTGATTGAAGGCGCTTCCGATAAGTGGCTTTCGACTTCGCAGACACCCGTGAGTGTGCCTCCGAGGAGATGCTCCCACAATGGCTGCAACGCTTTCCCTTTCACCGTGATTGAGCCGAAGGTGTAATGGAAGACCAATTCACCAGTGCCATCGAAATCGACTGTAGACAAGAATGAATAGAGGGCGAACCGCTTGGCGCCGTCCGCCCCCTTGGCTTCGATCATCTCGGAACCAAATCCGCGACGAGTTTTTTTGGAACCTCCCTCGAATGATGCCGGATGTAAAAGCTGACGCCCCCCCAAGCGCGCCGCTGCCGTTCAGGGTTTTGATAGCGCCGGCATATTCGGCAGCGGCGATTTCAAGCCGTTTGCCGGTCGGCCTCAGCGAATCCACCAGGGCGACGTAGGCGGCTTTGTCCTTATCGGGTGAGAGTCAATGCCTGCATTTCGCCGGTCTGAAACATTCGTGCTTTCGCCCTCGCTTCCTCCCGTGCCGTTTTCAAGTCCGCGAAAACCTTTCGCACTCACTTTCAGGCGTGATAGTAAGCGACCGTGTAAAGCGAATTGCCGCGAGATTCGCCCGCGTAGATTTTTACGGAGGCACTGCCTGATTTGATTGTGACGGCTTTTGTTGACATGACAAGAGTTTGTCATGTTTTTGTCAATGCAGAGCCAAGGCATTTCGCGTAAATACCTAATGAGCAGCGCGGTGAGGGAGGGATTCGAACCCTCGCTCGAATTTTTCCAAGTTCCACAAGATCAGTCAATTACGGATTCCGCCGGAAGTGCGAATACACAAATACGCGCACAGATCACAGACGCATTGGGGCACGATCTGGCTCAAGTAGTCGCAGCTTGGCCTAAACTTCCTTCTCCGCTCAAAGCGGCGATTCTCGCAATTGTTCATTCGTCCACCGTTTCGAAGGAGGACGAATCATGAACCCATTTCACACCGGGGGCGCGGCCAGTCCCGATGTGGTAGTCAGGGCCATTTCCATCCGTTTGTCCAACGGCGATGGAGCAATCGAGGGACTGATCGTTGTGAAGATCAACGGCGAAGGTCGTGGCGTCACCTGTCGCGCAATGAAGCCGCATATAAAAACATGAAACAAAGCATCGCAGTTGAAGAATTCCTGGCAGGCCGTCGTGTGGTCATTGCCAAGTTTGTAGCGCATCGTCACAAGGAAGTTCAAAACAAGGCGAAGAAAGTCGTCGGCATCGTGAACCTTTACGAAGTTCAATGCGCCGACGGGAAGGCTCCCACGGTTCAAACCTGGTGCCCTCGCAGCATCCAGACCGTCGAAGAGGCCGTCACGCAATGTCCCTGTACGTTCAAAGAGGGGCAAAAGCTGGTGGTCGAGTTCGATCTGATGGAACCGAACAATTTTGACGCGAAAAACGGCGTCATCATTCGTGCGGGATCAATCCTGCCCTTGGAGTAGTCCGTAGCGCGGTCACACATGACGACCCCGTGGAAAAGGCGTGTGTGGTGCGGGCGGAGCCCGCGCCACACACACCATCCTTGTCCGAGAGGTGTGTACTGATGTCGGCAAGCAAGGAGCGAAAATGAATAATGCACGAAATTTGGAACCGGAATTGCGGCTCAAGGCCGCTCAATTGAACATCGAAATCGGGGACTGGGTTCATTCCCTGGCGCCATGGCAAGTGATTTCGCACATGACGTTTGAATGGGAGGCGTCCATCTGGTCTGCGCAACGGTGTTTCGAGAAGTTCATGCGCACGGAAATGCGGGGTGTGTCATATTTCTACGCGCTCGAAGAGAATCCTGGGAGGGATGGCTATCACGTTCATTCGCTGTGGTGCGATTGCAAGAGCAAGTCTCGACAGACGGTTTGGCAAACTTGGTTCGGACGTTATGGCCGGGCACGCATCGAGCCTGTGAACAACCGGGATGATGTGGTCGATTACTGCGCGAAGTACGTCTGCAAGGAGGGCGCGTGGTGGAATGTCAAGCTCCTGAGCCACCGCCATCCGGGAGCGATATTCTCGCTTTCACAGGGCGCATGAAATGTTCGCTGGCTCTGCCCTACCTGCTCACGGCAGATCGCGCCGTTATGAGGTGGCTGTCCTCAAATTTGCAGGAGTCTGTTAGACACGGGGAATCCGGGAAGTGGGTGGAGTCCACTGGAAGTTTGAACGGTGGCGGCTGTAACGCAATACGGGTTGCTTTGTGAGACGCATTCTAGGGGCGGGTGAAGCGCGCTCAAGCTTGATACGTCGTGAATTTGTAACGCGCCAGACATGGCGCTACTATCGCAGAAAACGTTGTTTCGCCTCGGCTTCACTTCGCTGTCTTGCTTCGCGTTGCTCGTCAAAATCTTCCTGAACATTATCCGCGAATTGGCGGCAAAATTGCTCGTATTCCTCGGCAGTTTTGAAAAATAGGACCGGCTTTGACTGTTGCTCAGGCGTCAATTCAATTTTCTTTGAGGGTTTCATATTTATATCGCTCGGAGGTTATGCTTAAAAATCGGGTAAGTGAGAGAGTTGTTTAAGTCGAATCTTTCGAATTCCTGTTCCCGATTAAATGCATATCCACTATCTACGACCAGGATTTCAGGATAGTGTAAGGCGATCCAACCGTTTGGTTCTCGTTCATTGCGGGTAGCGTCCCAGAGAATCTCGCCATAGGCCTCGTGACGGGAAAATGCGTCAACAGTCGAAATCTCGCATACCCATAAAAAATGGGGTAGCGGAAGATTGCGATAGACTTCTTCAACAGTCGGATTTCCCATTTGACGGGTGCCCAAATGTTGTTTGAATGACTTACCTGTAGTTAAAAAAAGCCGCAAAACCAAACGTTCGTTTTTTAGGCACGGCGATAATTGTTTGTAGGCGAATTCAGAACTTTTCTCTAAAATTGCGATTACAACCGTTTGAAAGCTTTCAGCGGGTAAGAATACCTTTTCGGGTAGAGGGGCGATAAATTCGATGATATCATTAAAAGTATACTTCGATGACTGAGGACCGGAAACAGATTTAGTGCGGTGGAGGATTTGATAAGGGATTGTATTGTCATCGTTAACAACAAAAGCGTTGTTGTAAAGAGACGTGAATAATGTTCCTGACGTAGGAGGTTTTATCGAAAAATCTGAACGATGGCCGAATGCAACCAGAACATGCTCCTTAAGGCCGGCTAGCACAGGAATTCCGGACTCTATATAGGTGTAAAGCAGATGATCGAAATCTTTTGGAAAGCTATTGCGAGTATAGATAATGGGTGCACGGCCAATTTTCCTCAAAGCTTCTGCCATTTGCCACACATACAAACCGCCACTAGGCACAAGGCGTCCAATTGAATAATCTCTGGTAAGATTAACTATTTGGAAGGGATAAATCTCTGGGTAAAGATGATATCGGTTGCTAAAGTATCGCATTATCATCCAGACGGAAGACTCTGCACATACGGTTACGTCTGCATCTTGACTAATGAAGGGAAAGCCATCGATTCTTAATTCGGTGCCGAGGATCGATACCTTTTCAGGACATAAGCTCGCGAATGCCGAGGCTCCACCTCCAGACGCTGGGGATAATAATGTTCGTCCGATACAATTTGGTTTTGTTGGTCGAATTATTGAATATCCGAGGTAGGCTTGATTAAGTATAGCCCTTTTCTTGTCATCAATACTTGCTTCCCTAAGGTCAGTGCGAGAGATTTCACAATTAAAAAAATGTAGCCGCAGGCATCTTGAATCAGGGGTGCTGAAACGTTTCGAGTGAAAATGAGAAAATGTATCGCGGTAGTCTTTGTCAATGTAATGACGCTCGACGGCAATGACTTTTGTGGTTGAGCTTAAGGCTGCCATAAGTCTGGCCAGTCCATCTCTTTCGAGTTCGGGGTGGGCAACATCAAGGAGGTCGGCCCAATCTTTGGTGTCCCCAATAGTAATTATTGGCAAAACGGACTCTTTTTGGTCAACCATAAATAAAATTGAGGCTTTGTACCCTGCAATTGCCGTGATACAAAGACACGACGCAATTACCCCGACTTTGTTTGGTTTCGGTCTGGTGTCGCAGCTCGGTAAGCCAGTCGAATCATCTCAGAAATCGCATTTACGGTTGAGCTTGGTAAAACGCGATCTCGACGAAGCTGCGCTTCAACAGCATCGGGCAAGGAAATTTCCGATACCGCATTATTACGTTTTGGTGCAAAGGTCGCGTGGACAAATTCGTCCGTTGATACCCCAAGCCACTTACAGAGGCGAATAAATGTGGGTAAATCGGGGGCGCTTCCTTGTTCAATTCGGGACAATGTAGAAGCGCTGACGCCGCCGATTTCTTCGGAAATGGCACGGAGACCTCGGCCACCTCGTTTTGTTCGGAGGTGAGCCGCCAGTTTGCCGAGGTCAATACCTGGTGGATCGAGTTGCATGAAGGAGCCGTTTCAAAAATAATACAATGTTTCGCTTGCGAGACAAGGGGAAAAATGTATTGTGGGTGCAACAGTGTTGCGGTAGCGCAACGACGTGATCGAAAAATTAACAGAAAAGGAAACCACATTATGAGCGAGCGAAAAGACGAGCACGGCAAGGAGCACGGCCAGGAGCACGGCAAGGAGCACGGCCAGGAGCACGGCCAGGAGCACGGCCAGGAGCACGGCCAGGAGCACGGCCACGAGCACGGCAAGGAGCACGGCAAGGAGCACGGCCACGAGCACGGCAAGGAGCATGGCCAGGAGCACGGCCACGAGCACGGCAAGGAGCACGGCCACGAGCACGGCAAGGAGCATGGCCACGAGCATGGCCACGAGCACGGCAAGGAGCACGGCAAGGAGCACGGCCACGAGCACGGCAAGGAGCACGGCCACGAGCACGGCAAGGAAACCCTTGTGACGATTACAATAGACACAAAGCCGTACAAAATCGAGCCAGGAACACACACTGTTACGGAAATCAAGAAATTGGGTGGAGTTCCGCTTGCGTACGATCTTGAGCAACTGATCGGTGGTAAGCTGACGCCGTTGGCGGATGGCGCCAGCGTATTGATCAAAGGTGGCGAGGTGTTTTTGAGCCACCCGAAAGACGGCGGCGCTTCCTGATTTATGCAATTTCCGGCGGATCAAATCGAAGAGTTGAACGGCGCGTTTCCAGGGGTCTTAAGCGCAGAGGAACGCGGCATCACATATTTCCTCATTCCGAACTTCTCATTGCCTGCCGGAACCTCGCCACCGACGAGCGATGTGCTGCTGTGTCCAACTGCTGACCAACATGGCTATCCTTCGCGATTATTTTTTCCGCAACAGGTGGGATCGCCAAGGCGTTTGAATTGGAATACAAATGGTGTCCGGATTTTGGAACGCATTTGGTACGCATATTCTTGGAAAATCAATCAACAGGGTTTTAGACTAATCCAGATACTAGCGATGCATCTCAAACCACTTCAATGAGCGTTGTTTTCAGGATTCCGAGAAACCTCGAACAGGAAATCCGGAAGGATTTAATGCGCCCGCATACATTTGCCGCTGAGCGCATAGGCTTCATTTTTACGAGATCGAGCCATTCAAATCTTACTGGTTTAACAATTGTCCTGGCTACCGGCTACGAACCTGTGGCAGACGCGGATTATGTCGAAGATCCATGCGTTGGAGCCAGAATCAACTCAGCGGCAATACGGAAGGTAATGCAGCGTGCTTTAAATACTGGGGAGGGGGCATTCCACGTACATATTCATGATCATCGTGGAGCTCCAGGTCTTAGCTATACAGATAAAAATGAGATTCGTCCAATGATGCTCTCGGTCAGAAATGCTGCACCGCTTGGAGTTCATGGTTTATTGGTGATCAGCCAGGATGCGGGATATCTTCAAGCTTTGCTGCCGGGAAAATCAGATTTCCGAGAGGCTGTAAGAATTTCCGTCGTCGGTTTCCCGATGGCATTCTTAGCTGCTGATTCAACGCAGAAGGATGAAACAGAGCGATTCACAAGACAATCATTCCTTGGGCCGGCCGCCGAGCGAAGTATCGCGAGTACTCGCGTGGGAATCATTGGACTCGGTGGAGGCGGTTCTCATATTGCACAGCAGTTGGCTCATGTTGGGTTCTCAAACTTTGCACTCTTTGATCAGGATATTGTCGAATGCTCGAATTTAAATCGTCTTGTCGGTGCCACAACAGCGGATGTGAAAAGGCGGATTGCGAAGGTCGACGTCGCCTCTCGCCAAATTAAAAACGTCAATCCTAAAGCACGCATTGAGAAAGTTAAATCGCGTTGGCAGGATGCACCTGATCTCGTGCGAGCGTGCGACATTGTATTTGGATGTGTGGATGGCTTCGATGAAAGGCGGGACATCGAAATTGCGACGAGACGCTATTTAATTCCTTATATCGACATCGGTTTGGATGTGCATCAATACGATGATGAGCCGCCGCAAATGGCGGGCCAAGTCATAGTTTCGATGCCAAATGAATTGTGCATGTCGTGTTTGGGTTTTCTCACGCCCGCTAGGTTTGCACGCGAAGCGGAACGATACGGTGTCGCGGGGCCGAGACCGCAGGTTGTTTGGGCGAATGGAATACTCGCCTCAACCGCCGTCGGGATCGCAATCGATTTAATCACTGACTGGACTCGCTTACTTCGAACATTCGTTTACCTGAGTTACGATAGCAATACGGGAACCATTAAGCCACACAATCGACTCCAATATATCGATGCAAAAAGTTGTCCGCATTTTCCATCGTCACAAATCGGGGATCCAGTATTTCGTCAATTGTAGAAATCGGTTGTTCTCGCTTTCCGCGGATTGAATGCGTTGGTCTTTTCTGAGTGGCGGTGGAGGCCAAGCGTAGCGCGGCAGCAAGCTCCTCCCGAGCCTGGGGATTTACAAGGGCGCGGCGGCGAGCGCTCTTGTTCCAAACGGAGCGGCGAAGGAGCGAGGCACGAACCAAGAGGCGGAAAGGTGGGCGGTGGCTCGTGAATCGTGAGTGAGCGGCGTTTCGGTGGGGCGGGGCCGCTGCGGTCGTGCGGGCCACGGGGACGACGGCAGGGGCGCGGCGGGGGTTCTGTATGATCCACAAAAGATATTTTAGATGTTCTGTTTGACATGTTCGTTATGTTCGTGCATATTGTTCTCAATGAAAGCACTTCGAGCGAAGTCTGAGGAATTAAAAGCTAAATCTACGCCCATCGCAGAATACGCGAATGGGCACCCACCAGCGCATGCGCAGGTTTCGACATCGGCGTCAGAAATTCCAAAGCCGAACGCTTTTTTGGAAGAGGCGAAACGGGAACCGCAGCGAAAACTCATCACAGATCATATTCAAACGATCAATGTGCTGCGTAACGAAAAGCGGTTCACCTTTCGAGCAATTGCGGAATGGCTTACTGAAAGAGGGTTTGAAACGGATCACAGTTCTGTTTACCGGGCATACTTGGCCGCTATTCCGGAAGAGAATCGCCATCCTGATGAGGATTGGGAAGAGATCGATATTCCGGAGTAATGGGATTCAAGATGAAAGACGGGGAATCACATTCCAACGACAGACTGCTGCGAAAAAAGGTAGTCGCGGAGCGGCTTGACTGCTCGATAAGAACTCTAGAGCGCGAGGTTCAAGATGGGAATCTAACCCGGGTCAAAATCCGTGGCGGTGTCCGGTTTCGGGAGAGTGAAGTGAACGAGATTATCAACAGGAGAAAATAATGATTTTCAAAGTTGAAAAACGTCGGTCCCGTAAAAACGGCATGCTTCGTTTGACGCGGAGTTACTACCTGCGCTATCGAGTTGGAGAAATGCCGGTGGATCGTTGGATGTCGCTTGGCGTCACGGACAAGCAGGTTGCCGAAAAGAGGGCACAGGAATTCCTTCGGGAAAAGGAGCAAGAGGCGTCGGGCATTCTAGAACCAAAGGTCATTCGGAATGCCGCAGGGAGGCCGTTGGCTGAACATCTGGACGATTACCTGGCCGATTTGGAAAAGCGGAATCGTGCGGGACGCAACGGCAGAGGCGGGCGGCAACTCAAGATGCGGGTAAGTGCGCTGCTCAAGGAATGCAATTGGAACATTGCATTCAATGTCAGCGCAGATTCGTTTATCGCATGGAGAAGCCATCAAAAGAACTCGGCGCGAACGCTGAACCATTACTTGCAAGCGATGGTTTCATTCCTGAACTGGCTCGAACGGGTTGGACGAATTAAGGGCAACCCTTTAAAATTCGTTGGAAAAATCGACGAGCGAGGGCAATCAAAAAGAGTTCGCCGGGCATTCACCGACGAGGAGTTGCGCCGGTTGGTCACCAAGTCCGGGCCTCGGGGAATCGTATATTTGGTGGCTGCGCGCACGGGACTCCGGCAGGAGGAGCTTCGCCAACTGATTTGGGAGGATCTCCAGCTTGACGAAAAGGTCCCTTATGTCCGAGTTCGGGTCATTTGCGCGAAGAATAAAAGGGAGGAGCATGTGCCGCTTGTTCCAGAGATAGTCGAGGCTTTGACGGCGCGCCGGCCAGCGAATTGTTCGCCGGCGGACTTGGTGTTCCCAAGTGTCCCGCACGCCAGACGGTTGCGGAGTGATTCCGAACGCAACGGGATCGCTTATTGCGACGAGTCGGGCCGGTATGCCGATTTCCATGCGCTGCGTTACACCTGGGCGACTTTCCTCCAGAGGCACGGCATCGCTCAACGGTTCGCAATGAAGCTGCTTCGTCACAGCGACATCAAGTTGACGGCGAAAGTTTACACCGACGAAACGCAGCTGCCCATTTACGAGGCGGTCAAGGGCCTGCCGCGACTTTTGGAGAATACACAAATACGCGCACAGATTCCAGGCGCTTCAGGTCAGAATCTGTCGCAGGCTGACGCAAGAGCCGAAGGGAGGCAAGCAACGGAAGGGGCTGATAACAAGGTAAATAGCCGTGTACTGACGCTCCCTGTCGCATTGGTCGGAATGGCGGTGAGGGAGGGATTCGAACCCTCGGTACCCTTTAGGAGTACGGCGCTTTAGCAAAGCGCTGCTTTCGACCACTCAGCCACCTCACCAACTATCTCGCTATAAACGACTTACGACTATTCCAAAGCCGCCACTTTTTGAACTTGTAAGCCAGTTTGGGAAGCCTGCATGGCTACCGACCAGTCCGAAGCGCTCAAAAGAATTGGCGAGAATCTCTACGTCAATGGTCACGGGATTTACTTTGCGTGGTTTTCTCTCCGCGGCAAGCAGATAAAGCGGTCCTCTCAAGGCCAACAACGAGATGCTCGCGCCATGGGGCGGGGCATGAGTGCCGTGGTGGAGGGAGTGAACCCACGGCGAGCGTGGCGGCAGCCAATCGTTCCTCGGAAGGCCAGGGATTACAAGAACTGGGCCGGCGGAAGCTTGTTATTCCGGATGGAGTGGCGGGCGGAAGCGCCCGCGATGCGGTTGGAAAGCGCGTCGTGCGTGGGGACAATCAGGCTGCTGCGGGGAGGGGATCGGCAGGCTCTGGGGCGACCAGCTTTTCACCGTAAACTCCGCAACCCGCGCCAGGACGCTTTTCTCGATCGCCTTCCGGTAAGCGCGGAGAGAGCGGTTCCCATCCCATGCAAGCCGATTTCTAGCCTGGCGGGGCTAACAGCCTCACCGGGCCTAGCAGGCCGGAGGGGACGAGCGGCGAGCGCTTGTTGAAGTAGTTCCAGGTCGTAAAGCAGTACCGGCCTTGCGAGGGGCGGGGCGCGCCCTTCACGAACCAGTCGGGGAACTTTTTCAGGAATTCGCCGTGGCCCATGTAGCCGGGCTGCCACTCGCAATCCGGCGGTTCCTGTTCGTCCCCGATGAGGCGGTTTGCCCAGACGTTCGTCACGTCGATCTCCAGGGTGTTCGCGCCTTCCCTTACCAGGCCGGCGGGGATCGCGATCTGCCACGGCGCAGTCCAGACGACACCGAGGTCGGCGCCGTTGATCTTCACCCGGGCAAGGTGATTCACCTTCCCCAAATCGAGGCTCAGTTCGCGGCGCACCGCCCCGGCCGGCACGTTGAACCCGTGCGAATACACAGCCGTACCGCTGTAATATTTGATGCCGGGCACACTGTTTTCAGTCCAGTCCGTCAACTGCTCAAATGTCGCCGGGCTCTCCGGGCCTCCCCATTTCGAGTCGAACCGGACCTGCCACGGGCCGGCGATTTCCATCACGGGTTGAAGCGTTGGGAAATTTAGCTGGGGTCTTCCTTTCCTGCCGCGCGCGACGGGATGCCGAAAGACGACGAAGCAACTCTCCGCCGGCGCGAATTGAAGGGGGATGATGGTTTGGCCCCCACTCGTCTTGAACTCTTCGAGGTCGCGCATTGTTCCGGTGACCGGATTCCAAAGTTCCGGCTGAAGCCCGGTCACGCTGAATTTGCAGTTGGCCTGCGCCGGATTCGACGTGGTGTTGACGACGAAGTAAACGTGCATCCTGCCGTCGGACCGGTGCGCGTAATTAAGCGTGTCCGTTTGGAAATCGGCCGGCGGCGGGGTAGGAACCGGGCGGCCCCATTGAAGCAGCGCCTGGCACCGGGTAAGGTAGGAGACCCAGGCCTTGCCCGGTTCCCACCATGTCTGGGTCCGGTCGAAGTGAGTTCCCCACTGGCCCATGACCACCCCCGGCTTATAGCGGTCATTCCACGGCTCGTGGGTAAAGCGGTGCAGGATGAACCGGTTCACTCCGTCGCAATAAGCAGCATCCCCTACGGGCTTCAGGCGCGCCGGTGTTTCATCCCATTCGCTGAATTGCGGAAGGGCGGTGAATGCCTCGGAATTCACGATGTTCTGCCCCACCAGGCGGGTGGCCTTCACGACGGCGGAAATGGCCATCGGCGAATAGCGCCCGTCATCGTTCCAGAATTCCCCCGCGGCTTGGTCCAGCTTCGGAACGACCTCATCCATATTCCACGGGCCGGAGTAGGGTTCGTTGCGAAACTCCAGCCCAGCAGCGTGCGCTTTTTGACTCGTGACTCCGTAGTGAACGTCGCGGAAAAGGTCATAGACGGTGCGATGAAAGTCCTTGTCGAATTTCGCCGTCTCGCCGCCGCTTCCTATGGTGCGCCTGGCGCGGGTGGGCAGGAAGGGAGTCATGTCATAACCGCGTCGCGCCTTGAATTCCTCGCGCATCCTCTCCGTCCAGGCCCACGCCGGATCGCCGTATTCGTAGCTGTCGATCCAGATGAACTTCAATCCGTTCCCGAGGAGGCCGCCCAAGTGCTTCTTCAGCTCGCCGATGATGTGATCCGAATGAAACGAGACGGCATCCGGGTTCATTTTATCGCACTCGAGCCCCGTCGCTTTCCATATGGCGGGGTTGACCACCAGGCCGGCTGTCGTGTGGCCGAACCGATAGACGATCCATTTCCCAGGCGGCGCGTCCCAATCGAGATGGCCCTCCGGCGACATCCTGCTGCTCACATCGATGACTTTATTTAACGGCACCACCCCATCCGCCGGCAACGCCAGCGCCGCGATGTCCCGGTAAAAAGTCTTCCGACCCTCGATGACCGGTTTCTCCACCTTTCCGTTTTCCGGATTGTAGATGGGCCATGGCGTGTTTGAGTGCGGATCCACCTCCGGCCGTTTCAACTCGACAGAGACCTTCCCCGGGCCCGCGACGGGCGTTTCCGAGTGACAGATCTGCTGCACCGACAGTTCGGGCGTGATCCACGGTCCGCCGCTCGTCTCGTAGCCCGCGCAGTCACCCATCCCGAAATCCAGCCCGAGGCGGCGCGCTTCCGACGCCGCGTGGCGAACAAGTTCCCACCACGAGTCGCTCACATAGGGCACCATGTCCGGATTGAGCCCGTTGCCGATCTCGTAGTTCCACGGGGTGCAGCAGTCGGAGAGGTTGCACATCACGGCGCCGCCGAACCCGGCGCCCTTGAGCGCTTCGAGGTCGCCGGTTATTCCCTCCTTGGTGATGTTTCGCCCCATCCAGAACCAGTAAACATACGGCCTGGCAACGGGCGGGGGATTCTGGAACGCGGCGGCGGGATCGTCCGCGCGCGCTTGGAAAACCGAGAGCGTTATGAAAACGGCGAAGAGCGCGGTGCGTGGACTCATGGGCGGGATTTTTACGACGTGTCTCGACACGGTTACTTCATAATATGGGACACTTCGCGACGCTTCAGACAAAGACAGCTTTCGGCTTCGGCGAAACGCTGCTTTCCGCCTCCCGGGGATATTGGTGAGTCTGTCTTCGGTTGAGGTCGATGGCAAGGGGGGAACAGACGAAGCGCCAAAGGCCCGGTGGGATCGGCGACGAGGCGCTGCGGAAAGTCGGGCAGTGTATCAGTTTTGAATCGGGGGCGACAAACCTAGGGCACCACTGGTAGCACGAAATTGAGTTGAGGAGGCAAAGATAATCTATCCAAGAGAACCCCCTGTAGGTCGCGACACGCTGCTTTCCAGGCTTCGGATTGCAGGTGCATCCGAGCTATCTCGAAATATTCAGATTCAACGTCCTTTTCTCCCTTCAAATCACCCATCTCCCACACTACATCTCTTTCGGCTGCGTGCCTGAATCAATCCATCAATGTTATTCAAACTGATACACTACCGAAAGTCGATCTCGACAGGCTCCCCCTTTGGCCGATGATTACGAGTGGTCTCGCTATGGAATCACCGGGGCGATTTACGGATGAAGAGGAAAAGACAGAACCTTCTGAGTAAAGGTTTGTGCGGCATCCTCCTGTCTTTGTCCGTGCTCGCGGCGAGCGCGGAGGTGGATAAAGAGCTGACCTTCCCGTCCCCCAACGGCCGATGGAAGATCCTGGCGACATGGCTCGATTCCGGCCATTACTTCGGCACCGCCTCAGTTCCGCCTTTGAACGTCCATTAGGGCTACTCTTTCGAAAAGCTTCCCGGGCAAGAGAGCAGCGCGCCGAAGGCACCACCGGAAAAGGATTTATCCTGCCGATCCAGAGCCTTCGTGGTATGAAGCCGATCCTCCCTTCGGCTACAGTACGCTGCGGCGATGAAACTCACGGCGAACAAAAGCGGCACGGTCCCCGGGCGGACTCTCGTTTTGGGCGTTTGCCTCGTTCTGGCGGGCCTGGTTTGGCTGGCCTTTGGCGGGACGTTGGGATGCGGGTTCGTCGATTACGACGATGATGGGACGGTCTATAATTCCGCCGAGGTCGTCCGCGGCCTGAGCGGGAAGGGGGTCGCGTGGGCCTTCTCCCACACGGTCATCGGCCATTGGGATCCGTTGACGACGCTCTCCCACATGGCCGACTGCCAGCTCTACGGGCTGCACCCCTGGGGGCACCATCTCACCAATGTCCTGCTTCACGCGGCGGCGGCCGTCCTCTTATTTCTGGCGTTGTGGGATATGACGGGGGCGCTCTGGCGCAGCGCGTTGACGGCGGCGCTCTTCGCGGTTCACCCGCTGCGGGTGGAATCGGTCGCCTGGGTCACGGAACGCAAGGATGTATTGAGCGGGGTGTTTTTTATGCTGACGCTCCTCGCCTACACAGGCTATGCGCGCGGTGGCCGGCGCCCATGGCGGTATCTGCTGGTGGCGCTGTTGTTCGGTTGCGGGATGATGAGCAAGTCGATGCTCGTAACTCTTCCCTTCGTCCTGTTGCTGTTGGACTGGTGGCCCCTGGGGCGGTGGGCTCCCGACGGGAGAGGCTTCCCGCGCGTCACGCGCTCTTTGGTAGCCGAAAAGATTCCGCTCATCGTGCTCTCCGGGCTGTTTGCGGTCATCATGTCCCGGGCTGACGCGCCGGACTTCGTGCCTTTGGAGAAGCTCCCTTTTGCGCAGCGCGCGGAATATGGGGTGGTCTCCTATGTGGACTACCTCCGGCAGACGCTATGGCCTGCCGGCCTGGCGGTGCCTTATCCGGATCCCACGAGGAACTCGATCCCGCACTGGCAAGCGCTGGCGGCGCTCGCCGTGCTGGCGGGGATTTCTTATGCGGCCTACATCTGGCGCGAGAAACGCCCCTGGCTGTTGGCGGGCTGGCTCTGGTATCTCGGAATGCTGGCGCCCGTTTTCGGGATCGCGTTGGTCGGGGGGCGCGCGCATGCGGATCGTTACACCTATCTGCCGCAGATCGGCCTCGCCCTTATGGCGTCGTGGGCGGCGGCGGAAATCTCCGCTTCATGGAGTCACCGCCGGTTGCTGGCGAGCTTCGCGGCTGGCGGCGTCCTGGCCGCCTCGGTCGTTGCGACACGGGCTCAAACGGCGTATTGGCACGACAGCAAAACCCTGTGGAACCGCGACCTCGCGTGCATCGGGCCCAGCAGCGCCGCATACATCAACCTCGGGAATGACCTCCTCGAAAATGGGCGCCCGGAGGAAGCCATCGCCTACTTCCTGAAGGCGCTGGCGATCAAGCCGAATTCCGTGGAGGCCTATACCGACATCGGCTCCGCACTGTCGCGGGAGGGCCGGCTGGATGAGGCGATCTCCGAGTATCAAAAAGCACTCGAAGTGCTCCCCGCGAACGCCGCGCTTCATTGCGACCTGGGCGTCATGCTCGCGCTCGGCGGGAGAGTGGACGAAGCCATCTCCCAGTACCAGCGAGCCTTGGAAATCCGTCCGGACGACGCGGAGGCCCACTATAACTTCGGGCTCGCCCTGGTCCGGCTTGGGCGCATCGACGAGGCAGTATCGCACTGGGAAAAAGCCGTCGAAGCGCAACCGGGCTATTACCGGGCGGAGAACTGTCTCGGCATCGCGCAGCTTAGACGCGGGCAGGTCGGCGCAGCCATCTCGCATTGGGAGAAGGCCCTGGAGATCGTCCCCGATTTTCGCGAGGTCCAGGGAAGATTAGCCTGGGTCCTGGCGGCCTGCCCGGACCCCGCTTATCGGGACGGAACCAAAGCGCTCGACCTCGCCCGCCGCGCCGACCTCCTCGCGGGCGGGCGGGATCCTTCGATACTCAAAACCCTCGCCGCGGCCTATGCCGAGACCGGGCGGTTCCCGGAGGCACTCGAGGCCGCGGGGCGCGGCGCGCAACTGGCGAGAGCGCAATCGAATGCCGCATTGGAGCAAGAGTTGCGCTCCGATATCGCACTATACAAGTCCGGCGCCCCGGTTCGCGACGCGAGCCTGGCTCCCCCCGGAGCGCGTGGCACGAAGTAGATTCGCAGCATTCAGAACCACCGGCCAATTTGCTTGCAGTTTTCTGCGGAAAGGCTCCAAATGGTCGTCACCGTCCATAACCTTTCGCCTCTATAAGAAATGAATATCGCCGCCCGCCTTGGATCTGTTGCCGCCGCCGTCGTCGTATCGCTCTGCGCAGCTTCGGCGCATGGGGAGACGCTGCTTACATTCGGGGGCGGTAACGACTCGGCGCTGACCATCACGCTCAACAACCCCATCGCGTTCGTCGTTGACCAGACGCCGGTCGGCGGGGCTCCCTTCTTCGTTTTTGAGAATGTGGGAAATGATTTTGCGGGAGGCTTGCCCGTTACCGGGTCCCTTACCTACACCATCAACGGGGGCGCGGCCCAGTCCCTCCTCGTCGCAACTTCGGGCAGCAACAGCAATGCGGTCACACCGGGCGATCTCCTGTTATACGGCGCGCTTCCTGGAGTCGCCTTGACAGATGCGGTCACGCTGAACGCGGGCACGTTGACCACGACGGACACTTTCGCGGGCCCGCCCCCCGCCGGCGGCCCCTTCACCGCTTTCCTCGCCGATTCACAGGGAAACGCGATTTCCCTTACCAACCCGGTGCCTGAGCCTTCGACATGGGCGTTGGTGGCAGTCGGTCTCGCCATTCTTGCGGCGGCGCGAGTGCGCTCGCGCCGCACGAAGCGTTCCGTCCTTTCTTAGACGGGGTCGTGAGCCCCGTGTTCCGCCGCGCTTGGCAATTTCAAACACCCGTCCGGGAACCATCCTGAAACTTCACCTCCTGTTACTTTGCTGCGCACTCGGTTTGTGCTCCGTTCAGGCCGCGTGCGCGCAAGGGCCGGCCGGGGCTGCGTCGTCGCCCCCGGCGGGGCCGGATATAGCGGCGTTTCATCCGAAGGATGACGTTTGGCTCGGCTGCACGCGCCACCGGTTCCAGGTGGACGGGTGCGATTGCTGGATCGTCGAGCCGAAGAGGCCGCTGGCGGGGAACCACTGGGACTGGTGGATGATGTTTCCGGGGGTCTTTCCCGACCGGACGGGCGCGACGGCATTGCTCGCCAAGGGCTATTATTTCGCTTACATGAGCGTGGGCGATACGTTCGGCGCCCCTTCCGCGCTCGCGCACCTGGACGCTTTCTACAAGGCGATGGCGGGGGCGGGGTTTCGGCCCAAGGCGGCGCTGGTGGGGATCAGCCGCGGGGGTCTCTACGCGTATAACTGGGCGGCGAAAAACCCGGATAAGGTCAGCGTGATCTACGGGGACGCTCCGGTCTGCAACTTTGCGAGCTGGCCCTACGCGCACGGGAAACCGGAAGGCGCGGTGGAATGGAAGAAGCTGCTGGCCGCCTACGGCTTCGAGACGGATGAGCAGGGCCTGGCGTGCCCCAGCCAGCCGATCAAGGAGATGGGGCCTCTGGCTGCGGCCCACATTCCTTTGGTCACCGTCGTGGGCGACGCGGATACGACGGTGCCGTATCCGGAGAACACCGCCGTCATCGAAAAGGAATACAAGGAGCTGGGCGGACAGATCACCGTCCTGCACAAGCCGGGCTGCGGCCATCATCCCCACGGCCTGGACGATCCCACACCGGTGGTCGATTTTATCCTTCAGCACGATTCCTAAAACGTTGTCCCCGTGGAGCGGGCTGGCATAAATATGGCCGCTCGTATCCTCTCCCCCCCCATCAATTCCATGACCCTCCCCTCGTTCCCTCAGAATACTGCTCTCCACAGAACCGCGCCGCTTCCGAACCCTGCGAAGTTCGGCCCGTGCGCCCCTTTGTTCCTGGCGTTGGCGCTTCTTGCCACGGGCGCGTCCGGCGCGACGCTGCCGCCGCCGTTACCCGCCCCGGCGTCGCAGGACGCGAAGATGGCCTGGTTCCGCGATGCGAAATACGGATTGTTCATCCATTGGGGGCTGTATGCGATCCCGGCGGGCGTGTGGAAGGGGAAGGCCGTCCGGCCGAGCAGCGAATGGATCATGGCCCATGTGCCGATCCCCGTGAAGGATTACGAGCCGCTGGCGAAAGAGTTCAACCCGGTCGAGTTCGACGCGGAGAAATGGGTGCAAATGGCCGAGGACGCGGGGATGAAATACATCGTCATCACCGCCAAGCATGGCGACGGCTTCGCCATGTATCATTCGCTCGCCACTCCCTATAATATCTTCGACGCCACCCCCTTCCATCGCGACCCGATCCGCGAACTGGCCGAGGCGTGCGCCCGCCACGGGATGAAGCTCGGCTTCTACTATTCGCAATCGGTGGACTGGCATGAACCGGGCGGCGAGGGCAATTCCTGGGACTTCGGGCGGGACGGCACGAAGGATAAGGACGGCAGCTTCGACCATTATCTCGAGACGAAGGTCATGCCCCAGGTAAAGGAGCTCCTTACCAGCTACGGCCCCGTCTGCGAGATCTTCTTCGACACTCCGGCCCTTATGACGCCGAAACGGGCGCAGCCCATCCTGGACCTGGTGCGTTCGCTGCAGCCCGCGTGCCTGGTTGACGGCCGGCTCGGGGTGCCGGGCGATTACCTCACGATGGGCGACAACGGGATTCCTTCGAAGAGCGTAGGCGCCGACTGGGAGACGCCGGGCGAACTGAACCACAACTGGGGGTTCGACCAGAACGACAGCGATTATAAATCACCGAGCCAGGTTCTGTTCACGCTCTTCGACGTCGCGAGCAAGGGCGGCAACTACCTGCTGGATGTCGGGCCGACCGCGCTCGGCGTCATCCCGCCGGTCGCGGCGGGCAACCTCGTCGCGGTGGGCCGCTGGCTCAAGACGAACGGCGAGGCCGTCTATGGCGCGCACCTTTCGCCGTTCGGCGAAGGCTTCGGCGGCTTTGGCCGGAAACTGCAGGACGGAAACGGGAAGCCCGTCTTCCTCCCGTTCCTCGACTGGCGCTGCACGTCGCGCCCCGGGAAGCTCTACTTCACGCTTTTCCACTGGTCGTCCCAAGGGTTCAAAGTTCCCGCGTTCAAGAATGAAATCAAGAAGGCCTATTTCTTGAGCGACCCGGCCACCCCCCTCGCGGTCACCACCGCCGGCACCGCCCGCGTCGTGCAGGTCCCGCACTACGCGCCGAACGTGATGGCGACGGTGCTCGTGCTCGAGATCAGCGGGGACAAGGTGGAGTTGTAAGCGCCGAGCGGGGCCCGCAGGGAAAGCCCTCCCGTCGCGCTTAGCGGCGGCGGAGGCGCGCCACGCCGAAGAGGAAGGCGCAGCCGGGGCCGAGGAGGGCCCACGTGGCGGGCTCGGGGACAGAGGCCGAAATCTCGAACTGCTGGGGACTGCCGGAATTGACCGACCACGAGTCTCCCTCGTCCGTGCTGGTGGCGTACGTGTTGTCGAGGTCGAACGACCAGCCGGAGTTGGCATCCATATTCTGGAGCACGGCATCCGGGTTATCCACCGAGTTGGAGTCCGTAAAGGCCCACCTGTATGAACCGTCATCGGCCACCGTACTGGTGGAGGCGACGATCCAGTAAACGGTGTTCGTGTCGAGCGGGATGGCGCCCGCCTGGTACACGTAGGAGCCCGCGGTAACCGGAGAAGTGATGGAGGAGGTGAGGTCGGCGAGGTCCGAGCCAGGCTGGCCCATATTGTCGTCGTATAAAGAGACCACGAGCGGCTCGTTGACGTCTCCCGACGCGTCGCCCAAAAGAAGCGAGACGGAGTTCAGATTCAGTTTCTCCGCGCCGGTCTCGAACGTCTGGGCGAGCCAGCCGTTTTGATCCTCGTCGATGCTTCCGAAGCCTGTGGTCATCTGGGCGTTGTTTGAAATGACATTGGTCGCACGCGCCGCAGGCAACGCCAGGAGCCCGAGGCAGGCGACCGCGCCGAGTCGAAAAGCGATGCTGAACTTCGTCTTCATAAAAGGAGGGATGGACTTGGGCGACAGGAGCGTATCTCGCCCGCCGGGAGGGCGTAAATAAAAAAGAACGGTTTGCAGGAGATTTTCGCAGCGGTTTGTAGGGGACCTCTCCCGCGCGGCTCAGGGTTGGCGCACCCTCAGCTCTGAAGTGCGCGGACGGTATCCCGCACCTTGTCCGCGCCGGGCACGTGGGCGAAAACGACATCGGCGTCGTCTGCGGCTGCCGAGGAGAACTCGACGTTGCCGATTCCCAGCATGCCGGAGAGGCCGCTCTTGGAAAGGTTGATGCTGCGGATGTCCTGGACGCGGATTTCGTTGGAGCTCTTGGCGAGGATGCCCCATTCGACGATGACCCGCTTGTTCGTCACCTGGTAGATGCGTCGGCCGCGGTCGAGCTGGATCTGGAAGAAAACGACCACGGCGCAGGCGATGGGAAGGACGGGCGCCGCCAGCGCCCAGCTGCCGAAATACGCCCTGGGGAAGAAGAGCGCCGCGCCCGCCCCGAGCAGGAGGACGATGAGAACCCACCTTCCGGCATAGTGCCAGTTCGAGCACCTGGCCGAGAGGAGGGTCTGTTCGTGGCTGGACGGTGCGTCGGGAGTCATGGGTCTGCGGGAAGGGGGGGCGGAGGCTGCAGCGCGAGCGTGTCGATGAGCTCCCGCGCCAGCTTGGGGCCCATCCCCTTTTCTTCGTGCTTGTAATACACGAATACGTCTTTCCAGCGGGCGGCGTGCGCGGCGATGACGCTCGCCCAGCGCGCGATGTCCGCGGCCTCGTAGTCCTCCCTGCGCAGGCGGAGGTAGCCGTAGTCCGCGGTCGCCACGACGGGCGCGGCGATCTTGTCGCTCTCGGCGATGCAGAGCGCGGCGTTCCTGCTTTCCAGGAGCGCGAGGATCTCGGGGTCGTGCCAGGAGGGATGCCGGAACTCGAACGCGGCGCGGAAGTAAGGCGGCAGCATCCCGAGGAACGCGGCCAGGACTTCGCCGTTCTTCTTGAACGCGGGCGGAAGTTGGAAAAGGATGACGCCGAGCTTCGGGCCGAGCATTTTCACCGTCTCGACGAAGCGCCCCAGCAGCTCCTCGCAGCCCTGGAGCTTCGCGTTATGCGTGATGCCTTTTGGCGCTTTCAGGCTGAAGACGAAGCCTTCCGGCGTGCCGTCGGCCCATTTCTCCAGCGTCTTGATGTTCGGAACCCTGTAGAAGCTGTAGTTGATCTCCGTCGTGGCGAAGCGCTCGGAGTAAAAGGCCAGCATCTTGTCCGGCGGGAACGGCTCCGGGTAGAAAGTCCCGCGCCACTCGGGGTATTGGAAGCCGGACGTGCCGATAAAAATCACGCCGGCCAGAATGAACGAGGAAGCTTTGCCAAGAAAGTTGTTTTTCGCACCGGACGCCGTATAACATCCCCCGTCAGTGCGAGAGCGGAAACGCCTCTGAGGGATTTTTGCGATGGATACATTGACTTCACTGGACCCGCAGTCGCCGCACGTGCGGGCGATCGTGGATCTCTGGCGGGTGGCTGTGGTCGTCTGCGGCGCCATCTTCGCCATCGTCGCGGGGCTCGTCTTTTATGCGCTGCTCCGGTACCGCTGGCGCGAGGGGGAGCTCGACCCGAGGCAACTCGCCGGAAACAGGAAGATCGAGATCGCCTGGACGGCCATCCCGTTCCTCATCGTCATCGTGCTTTTCACCATGACGGAGCGCACCATGAGCCTCTCCGATCCCCCGCCCGCGCCTTCGCCGGACCTCGTCGTCGTCGGGCACCAGTGGTGGTGGGAGGCGCGGTACCCCGCGTCCGGCGTCGTCACGGCGAATGAAATCCACATCCCCGTCGGCAAGCCGCTCTCGGTCCGGCTGGATTCCACGGATGTCCTGCACGAGTTCTGGGTGCCCCAGCTCGCCCGCAAGATGACCACCGTCCCAGGCCATCCAAACAACATCTGGATGGAGGCCGACAAGGCCGGCGTTTACCCGGGCGTCTGCTCGGAGTTCTGCGGCACCCAGCACGCCTGGATGCACTTCCTGGTCGTCGCGGAGGAACCGGCTGCGTTCGAGCGGTGGGAGCGCGGGCAGCTCCAGCCCGCGCCAGCCGCCGCGCCCGGCCCGGCCGCGCGGGGGCTCGCGATCTTCGAAGGCTCCACGTGCATCGCCTGCCACGCCATCCACGGCGTCCCCGGCGCCGACGCCCGGGTCGGGCCCGACCTCACCCACTTCGGCGCCCGCAGGCAGCTCGGCGCGGGCGTCGCGGAAAACTCGCCGGAGAACCTCGGCCGCTGGCTGCTCGATCCCCAAAAGATCAAGCCCGGCGTGAACATGCCAAATTTCAATTTGACCCAAACGCAGGTAAACGACCTCATAGCCTACTTCAAGGCTCCGCCCGTAACCGAGTCGGCGCAGCAGCAGCAGCCCGCACAGCCATGAACGAAGCCATCCTCCATTCCGGAGCCATCTTCAGCGACAGCGAGAAAGCGCATCGCCGGCTCGCGTGGCTCTCGACGGTGGACCACAAGCGCATCGGCATCCTCTACCTGCTCACGGCGCTCGTCTTTTTCGTGGTCGGAGGCGTCGAGGCGATCTTCATTCGGCTCCAGCTCGCGATTCCGAACAACACGCTCATCCAGCCCGAGACCTACAACATGCTCTTCACCATGCATGGCACGACGATGATCTTCCTCGTCGCCATGCCCGCGCTCTTCGGGCTCGCGAACTACTTCGTACCGCTGCAGATCGGCGCGCGCGACATGGCGTTCCCGCGGCTGAATGCGTTCACCTTCTGGGTGGTGCCGATGGGAGGCATCCTGCTCCACTTCAGCATCCTCGCGGGCGGCGCGCCGGCCGTCGGGTGGTTCGCATACGCGCCGTTGAGCGAGACGGCGTATTCCTCGCAGCCCGGAGTGGATTACTGGGCGCTGGCGCTGCTCGTCCTCGGCATAGGGTCGGTCGGCACCGCCATCAACCTCATCGTCACCGTCCTCTGCATGCGCGCCCCCGGCATGACCCTTCGCCGCCTGCCGCTCTTCGCCTGGATGAATTTTGTGAACGCGTTCATCGTCATCCTCGCGCTCCCCGTGCTCAACGCCGGGCTGGCGATGATCCTCATCGACCGCCAGCTCAACGCCCATTTCTTCCTCCCCTCCGGCGGCGGCTCGGCCATCATGTGGCAGCACATCTTCTGGGCGTTCGGGCACCCGGAGGTTTACATCGTCGCCCTGCCCGCGTTTGCGCTGCTCTCGGAGATCATCCCGGTCTTCTCCCGCAAGCCCATCTACGGCTACGAGTTCGTCGCCATCTCCACGGTGGCCATCGCGATCCTCAGCCTCGCGGTCTGGGCCCACCACATGTTCACCGTCGGCCTCGGCCGGACCGCGGATCTGTTTTTCGTCGCATCGAGCATGCTCATCGCCATCCCCACCGGCGTCAAAGTGCTGAACTGGACGGCCACCCTGCTCGGCGGCCGCATCCGGTTTAAGACGCCGATGCTCTTCGCCCTCGCCGCGCTCGTGCAATTCCTTCTCGCGGGGTTGACCGGGGTCAGCCATGCCATGGCGGCGCTGGATTGGCAGACCAAGAACAGCTACTACCTCGTCGCGCATTTTCATTTCGTCTTCGTGGGGCTCATCGTTTTTATGATCCTCGGCGCCGTCACCTACTGGTTCCCGAAGATGACCGGGCGGATGATGTCCGAGCGGCTCGGCAAATGGACGTTCTGGAACATGGTCGTCGGGTTCAACATGACGTTCATCATCCAGCATTTCCTCGGGCTCGCGGGGATGCCCCGCCGGGTCTATACGTACGCGGACATGCCCGGCTGGGCCTGGATGAACATGGTCTCGACGATCGGGGTCTTTTTCATGTCGGTCGCCTCGCTGCTATTCGTGGCCAATGTCGTCCTCAGCCTCCTCTGGGGCGAGACCGCGGGCGACAACCCCTGGGACGCCTGGACGCTCGAGTGGGCTGCCACCTCGCCTCCGCCCCACGAGAATTTCACCGAGCTCCCGCCGATCCTCAGCCGCCGCCCGCTGTGGGACGCGAACAACCCGGACCGGCCCGACCCGGTCGTCGGCCCGCTGGACGCCGTCGAAGCCCCGCCCCCTGAGAAGACCAGCGCCAGCGTCCTGACGTTCATCCTCTCGGAGACGGGATTTTTCGGCGTGTTGATCCTCGCGTTCCTTTTTTATAACTCGCACCCGCAGCCCGGCCCCGCGCCGAGGGACTTGAACCTGTTGAAGACCGGGCTTTTCAGCCTGTGCCTTTTCGCGAGCAGTTTCACCCTGTGGAAATCGGAAGCCGGCCAGCATAAGAACGACCATCGTGCGATGGTCGGCTGGCTCGCGGCGACCATCGTCCTGGGCGGCATATTCCTCGGCGGCCAGGGGCTCGAATATTGGGGTCTGCTCAAGAGCGGGGTGAGCGTGAGCTCGAATCTCTTCACCACGACTTTCTTTACCCTCACGGGCTTCCACGGGCTCCACGTTTGCGTCGGGCTCGCCGCGCTCGCCATCCTCCTCGGGCTCGCGCTGGCAGGCGATTTCAAAGGCAGGCCGTTCCCCGCGCTCAAGGCCGTGGGGCTCTACTGGCATTTTGTCGATGTCGTCTGGGTGCTCGTTCTCACCGTCGTTTATATCCTTCCCCGCGTCCGATGAATGCCCTTCTCCTCTCAGCCTGGACGTGGAACCCGGCGGCTCTCGCCGGCTGCGCAGCCGTGTTCGCGGCGTACCTCGCGGCATTCGGGTGGACGCGCCGGGCGTGGTACGCGGCGGCGGGTCTGGGCGTCATCCTCATCGCGCTCGTGTCGCCGGTAAACGCGCTGGCGGACGGCTACCTCTTCACCGCGCACATGCTCCAGCATATCCTCCTGCTGCTCATCGCGCCTCCGCTGCTCCTTCTCGGCCTGCCGCCGCCCGTCTCCCTGCCACGGGCTTTGAGCGCCCTCGCTTATCCGCCGTTTGGGTGGGCCGCGGGCGTCGGTGCGATGTGGTTCTGGCACGCCCCCGCACTCTGCAACGCCGCCGCCGCGTCCCACCCCGTCCACGCCGCGCAGACGCTCTCGCTGCTGGCCCTCGGCGCGGCTTTCTGGTGGCAGACGCTCGCCCCGCGCGCGGCGGACCGGCTGCACCCTCTCCCCGCCGTCATCTATCTCTTCACGGCTTGCACCGCGTGCAGCGTGCTCGGCATCATCCTCACGTTTTCGCCCGTCACCGTCTGCACGGCCTACATGCATCCGGTTGACCGGCTCGGCATCGGCAGCGCCCTCCGCGCGGCGGTGCCGATGGAGAAAGACCAGCAGATCGGCGGCCTGCTCATGTGGGTGCCGATGTGCCTCCTGTATCTCGGCGCGATCTTCGGGCAGCTCGCGCGCTGGTACGCGGGCGCCGGCGAGCCGCGCCTCGCGAGGGAGCGGACCCGATGAACGAGGAACCGCCCAAACACGCGGGCTGGAAAGCGCTCCCGCACGAGCGGCTGCCGCAGCCGACCTATTTTCCTTCCGGCCTGGCGATGGGCGTGACGTTCATCTTCTGGGGCGTCATCACCTCGTGGGTCATCTTCCTGGTGGGCATCGGCCTCTTCATCGCTTCGCTAGCGGGTTGGATTTATGAGATCCGCCTGCAACGCAACGAAGAAAAATAATCCATGGAACCCAACCAATGCCCGCCCCCGCCCGGAACTCCCGCGGCGCAACCCGAGATAAACCGCCGGAATTTTTTCCAGGCCCTTTGCATCGGGCTCGCCGGCGTTTGCGGCGCCATCCTTGGCGTGCCGCTGGTCGGTTTCGTCGTCGCCCCGCTCTTCCGCAAGACGCCGGACATCTGGGAGGACATCGGCAAGGTCACCGACTTCGAGATGGGCAAGACCGTCAACGTCACCTTCCAGGATCCCTCGCCGCTCCCGTGGGCGGGCATCACCTCGAAGAGCGGCGCGTGGGTGCGGCGAACGGGCGAGAAGGAGTTCATCGCGTTCTCGGTGAACTGCACCCACCTCGGTTGTCCGGTGCGCTGGCTGCAGGATGCCGAGTTGTTCATGTGCCCCTGTCACGGCGGCGTTTATTATAATGACGGCTCGGTCGCCGCCGGCCCGCCCCCGGCGCCGCTCCCGCGTTACGAGGTGCGCGTGCAGGGCGGCAAGGTGCAGATCAAGTCCGCCGCGATCCCGATCACGACGACGATATGAAAAGCCTCTTCGTCGCGGCCTGGGAATGGATCGATGACCGGCTCGGCATCTCCGACCTCATCGGGCCGTCGATGGCCCACATGGTGCCGCGCGACGCGAAGTGGTGGTACGTCTTCGGCAGCGCGACGATGCTCGCGTTCATCGTCCAGGTCGTCACCGGCGTCGCGCTCGCGTTCTCGTATGTCCCTTCCTCCGCCGAGGCTTACGACACCCTGCTTTTCATCAGCAATAACGCGCCGTTTGGCCGTTTCCTGCGCGGCCTCCATTACTTCGGCGCGTCGGCGATGGTGCTCATGGTCGGCGCGCACATGGCGCAGACGTTCCTTTTCGGCGCTTATAAATTTCCGCGCGAGATGAACTGGACCACCGGCGTCCTGCTGCTCGGGTTCACGCTCGGCATGGGTTTCACCGGCCAGCTCCTCCGCTGGGACCAGACCGCGGCGTGGTCGGTCGTCGTCGCCGCCGAGCAGGCCGGGCGGGTGCCCTTCATCGGGAGCTGGATCGCGCATTTCATCCTTGGGGGCAACACCATAGGAGGGGCGACTTTGAGCCGGTTCTTCGCCATCCACGTCTTTCTCATTCCGTCGCTGCTCTTCATCTTCATCGGGTTGCACCTTTGGCTCGTGCTGCGCCATGGCATCTCCGAGCCGCCCGTCGCCGGCCAGCCGGTGGATCCCGCCACCTACCGCAAGGAATACCACGAGCACCTCGAGAAGCACGGCCACGCGTTCTTCCCGGACGGCGCCTGGCGCGATTTCGTCTTCGGCACGGGGATGATCATCGTCATCGCGCTGCTCGCCCTCATCGTCGGGCCGCCCGTGCTCGGCAAACCGCCCGACCCCGCCGTGCTCGACGCCGATCCGCGGCCCGACTGGTATCTGCTCTGGTATTTCGCCGTCCTCGCGCTCATCCCCGCGAAGATAGAAGGGTATGTGATGATCGTCGCGCCGGCCGTCATCGGCGTCCTCCTGCTGGTCGTGCCGATCTTGAACAACAAAGGCGAACGCGCCGCTTCCCGCCGGCCGTGGGCCATCGCCGTGGTGCTCCTGAGCGTCATCATGATCGGCTCGCTCTGGATCGAAGGCGCGCAATCCCCCTGGTCGCCGAACTTCCAGGCGCAGCCGCTCAGCCAGAGCGTCATCGGGGTCGCCGCCGACCCGGAGGTGCGTGCGGGCGGTCTTCTTTTCCACGACAAATCGTGCCTGAACTGCCACCTTGTCCAGGGCTACGGCGGACGCCGCGGCCCGGACCTGACCTATGTCGGAGACAGGCTCACCCGCAGCGACATGATCGTGCGGATCGTCAATGGCGGCGTGAACATGCCCGCCTTCGGTTCCTTCCTGAAACCGGGCGAGTTGGATGCGCTCGCCGCTTTCCTGCAATCCCGCAAACGTTCGGTGCATCCGGCGACGGAGACGGCGAGCCGCTGAACGCAAATGCCCGTGAAACCCGGCACATTTTATGGAATCGGAGTCGGCCCCGGCGAGCCCGGGCTCATGCCCGTCATCGCGTGGCAGGCGCTCCAGACGTGCCAGGTCATCTACGCCCCGCGCGTCCAGTCCGCGGCCGTCTCCGCGGCGAGACGCTGCCTCGAAGGGCTCGATGTGCCGGACGACCGCATCCGCGAGATCGAATTCCGCACCAGCCCCGACCGGCAGGCGCTCCGCAGCCATTACAACGAACTCGCGCGGATGATCGCCGGGGAGCTGTGCGCCGGGAAGAACGTCGCGTACATCACCATCGGCGACCCGTTCACCTATTCCACCTACGGGGACGCGCTCGCCGCGTTGACGGCTCTCCTGCCCGGCCTCGCGCACCGCACATTTCCGGGCGTCACCAGCTACGCCGCCGCTTCCGCCGCGCTCGACTGGCCGCTCGGGGCCGGCAAGGACCGCGTCCTCATCGCGCCGTGCCCCGCGGAGATGTCCAAGCTGAAGGAAGACATCGAGAGCCACGACATCGTCGTCCTCATGAAGATCGGCGACCGGCTCGCCGAAGTGCTGGAACTCGTGCGCGAGATGGGCATCGAGCAGACATGCGCCCTCGGCGCGCACGTCGGCATGCGGGAGGAAAGGCTCTTCGCAGACGTGGCCGCGTTGGAAGCCACGAGCGCCCTGGGCGCGCTTTCGACGATGTTGATCCGCAAGGAGCCGAGGGAAAAACGCCACTGACGCCCCGGCCGGTCACGCCCGCCGAAGGCTGATCTCGCCAAACTCCGCGTCCTGCACCGCCCGGAGTTGCTTCAGGCGGATCAACTCCAGCAGGGCCAGGAACGTCACCACTATCTCCACGCGCGAGGCCGCGCCTGCGAACAACTCGGAGAACCCGAGCGCCACGCCGGAGGCTGTCATTCTCATTATGAAATCGATCTTGTCCGACACGGAGAAATGTTCCTCGAAGATTTCCCGGTAGTCCTCCCTCGCCTGGACCCGTTTCACCGCGGTGTTGAACGCGTTGATGAGGTCGAAGATGCTCACTTCCCCCAGCGGACGTTCGGGCGCGAACGCCTCCTTTTCCGCGAGCCGCCCGAAAAGGTTCGCCTGTTCGAGCGCGCGCCGCCCGAGGGTCTCCGCGGCGTCCTTGAATTTCTTGTATTCGATGAGCTGGCGCACGAGTTCCCAGCGGGGATCCTCCTCCTCGGCGGTTTCCTCGGGCGGCTGCTGGTCGGCGGGGAGAAGGCTGCGGCTCTTGATGTAGATGAGGTTCGCGGCCATCACGACGAAGTCGCCGGCGACGTCGAGATCCAGGAACTTCAGCACGCGCACATATTCGAGGTACTGGCTGGTGATGCTGCCGATGGGGATATCGTAGATGTCCAGCTCGTCCTTCTTGATAAGGTAGAGCAGGAGGTCGAGCGGCCCTTCGAAAACCTCGAGCCTGACTTTGTAATCAGTCTCCACTGTTTGGAACGGCCTCCTGGCGCCAGCCGAGCATGCGGAAGACCGCGTCGGCGACTTCCTCGACCTCGACGGCTTTCATGCAGCGGAAATCGATCGGGCATTCGCGCAGGAAACAGGGGCTGCACTCGACGTGATGCCGAAGGATGGTGGCCCTGGCGCCGCGCGGGCCCGTGAGCAGCGGCTCGGTGCTGCCGAAGATCGCGACGGTCGGCACTTCGAGGAACGCCGCGAGGTGCATGGTGCCGGTGTCGTTTGTCAGCAGGAGCGCGCATTGCTGGAGGGCATCCATCAATTCCGCGAGCGTCGTCTTGCCGATGAGGTTCGAGCATTTCCCTTCCAGGCCCGCGGCGATCTGCTCGCCCAGCGCGGCGTCCTGCGCGGTGCCGAAGAGGAGCCATTCGCAGGGGCGTTCGCCCGCCACGATCCGCGCCACCTCCGCGAAGCGCTCGGGCAGCCAGCGCTTGGCCGGGCCGTAATCCGCCCCGGGGCAGAGGCCTATTTTCACCGGGCCGCCGGGCTCGGCTGCGGGGGCGGCGCGAGGATTTCTTGCGGGCTGCGCGCCGTCCGTTTTGCCTCCGATGAACGCCACCAGTTCCAGGTAATGGAAGACCTGGTGCCGCGGGGGATGCGGCTTCTCGTTCTTGAAATCCACCACTTCGGTTAGGAGCCATTGCCTGCGCCGGCCCCGGTAGCCGATCCGGCGCGGGATCTTCGCCAGGTACACCTCCAGGGCGGAGCGGAGCGAGTTCGGGAAGAGGATCGCCACGTCGAACTTGCGCGCGATTTTCCTTGCGACGGCGAAGATCGAGTCGCCCGGGTCGATGAGCACCACCTCGTCCACGCTCGGGATGCGGCTCCAGAAATCGGCCAGTTTCGCGCGGGTGAGGATGGTGATGCGCGCGTCGGGCCGGCCCTGCTTGATGGCGTTCACGGCCGGCAGGGACATGATGGCGTCGCCCAGCCAGTTGCCGGAGCGGATGAGGATACCGGAACGGCTGCAACGTCGCCGGGTCGAAATTTTCTGGATACGCCACCCCTCTCTTATATTTGGGAAGAAGGAAGTTGGGCGAGGGTGTTTTCCAGCGATCGTGCAGCCAGAACCAATCGGCGGGCGACGCGCGGATTTGCAGCGCCAGCCTGCGGTTGATCTCGGCGGTGAGCGCTTCGATGTCCGAGCTCGACGGCACGATCGGTTCGCCGGCCACGATCTTCCACCGCGCGACGCCGCAGGTGCGGATCGCGACGGGAACGAGCCGCGCCCCGGTGCGTAGCGCCAGCGTGGCGGCCACGGGCGAAGTGGAGGCGAGCCGGCCGAAGAGGGGCGCCCACACGCCGCCGTCGCCCGAATGCTGGTCCACCATCACGCTCACCAGGCCGCCCTCGCGCAGGAACGCGATCGGCGCCGAGAAACCGTCGGAGGTCGGGAACGGCACCACGCCCATCCGCGCGCGATCCTCTTTTATGGCCTGCTCGACGTGCGGGTTCCCGAGCCGCTGGTACACCGCCCCGTAGCGCCGGTCGGGGAAAAACGGGGTGATCTGCGCGTATAATTCCCACGCGCCGCTGTGGTTGTTCACGAAGATGCATCCCTTCCCTTCGGCCCGCGCGGACAGGATGGCCTCCCCGTTTTCGAGTGCCACCCGCGGCTCGATCTCCTCGAACTTCATCGTCGCCAGCTTCAGGCTCGAGAGCAGGTTCGCGCCCAGGTTCGCGAAGTGCCTCCGGGCCAGCGCGCGCAGTTCCGCCTCCGTCTTCTCGGCGCCGAACGCGATGCCGAGGTTCGCCAGGGCGAGCCTCCGGTACGGCACGAGCAGATAATAGCAGAGCGTCCCGAGGGCCTGCCCGAGCCTGAAATTCACCTCCAGGGGAAGCAGGGTGAAGAGCCCCCTCAGCCACCGGAAAAGGAGGTAGGTGAAAAAATCCATCAGGAGTTCGGCAATGCGTCCGCGCGGGCTCGCGAGCCGGACACGATAGCGCCTCGTCTCCCGGCTTGCCACATCTGAAAAATTTCCCGGGGCCGCGCCGAGAACCGCCTTGTAATCGAAAAAATCCACAACAGAATTGCCGGTGGAAATGGTATTGAAACAAATCGTCGAGGCGCTCGTCTTCGCCTCCCAGAAGCCGCTCACGCCCAGGGAAATCGTCGCCATTCTCCGCGCCGCGCCGGGGGAGGCGGGAAAAAGCGCCGTCAAGGAAGCCGAGGTCGCGGCGCTCCTGGAGCAGATCAAGATCGAGTTGATCGAATCCGGGCGCGCCTTTCAGCTTGTCGAGCAGGCCAGCGGCTGGCAGCTCGTCACCGACCCCGAGGCTGCCCCGTGGGTGCGGCTGCTGTACCCCGAGGCCAGGCCCGCCCGCCTCAGCGGCCCGGCGCTGGAGACGCTTGCCATCGTCGCGTACCGGCAGCAGATCACGAAAGCGGACATCGAGGCCGTGCGCGGCGTCGCCGTGGACGGTGTGCTCCAGTCGCTGCTCGAACGCAACCTCATCCGCATCGCCGGGCGCGCCGAGATTCCCGGCCGGCCCCTCCTTTACGAGACCACTCAATATTTCCTCGAACACTTCGGGCTGCGGACGCTCGACGAGATGCCGAACTCGGACGAGCTGCGCCGCATCCCGCTCCCCAAAGCGGAACTGCCGCAGCTCCCCGCGCAACCGGAGCCGCCGCCTGCCCCCCAGGAGCCGGACCCGGCGCCGGCCGAGGCCGCGCCGAACGGGAATTTCGAGGCCGCCGTCTCACCGCCATGACCCTGGGTGAGATCCGCAAGAAGATCGACGCGCTCGACGCGGAACTCCTCCGGCTCTTGAACGAGCGGGCCGACCTCGTCCACGAGGTGGGCCTGGTCAAGCGCAAGGACGGCACCGCCATCTACGCGCCGGAACGGGAGGAGCAGCTCCTCCAGGGCCTCATCAAGCGCAACCGGGGGCGGCTGCCCGCCCTGGCGATCCGCGCGATCTACCGGGAGATCATGTCAGCCTCCCTCGCCTTGGAGAAAGAAGTCACCATCGCCTACCTCGGCCCGGAGGGGAACTGGGCATACCTCGCCGCGCGCGAGAAATTCGGGGCGAGCGTAAAGTACGCGCCGCGCACCGGGGTCGCCGAGGTGTTCGGCGCGGTGGAACGCGGCGAGGCGGACTACGGCATCGTCCCGGCCGAGACCTCCGCCGACGGAGAGGTGAGCCATACGTTCGACATGTTCATGCACTCGGAGCTGAAAATCTGCGCCCAGGTGCTGGTGCCGAGGGCCGGGGCGCTCGCGCGTTTCCTTGTCCTCAGCCACGACGGGTGCCCGCCCACCGGAGCCGACAAGACCTCGCTCGTATTCGCGTTGCGGGATGGGCCGGGAACGCTGCTCGCGGCGCTCGAGCCGTTCCAGAAGATCAACGTCAGCAAGATCGAAAGCCGCCCCGCGCGGCTCGGCGCGGACGAGCAGGTCTTTTTCCTGGACGTGGAAGGGCACGCGCAGGATGAAGGCCTCTCCGAGGCGTTGAAAGCGCTGGAGAAACGGAGTTCGTTCGTGAAGATCCTCGGGAGCTACCCGAAAGGCGTCTGAGCGCCCGCCCCGCCTTTCCGAGCGCCGCTTCAGTCGCCCCCCACACCACCCAGCACGACCTCCCGGTTCGACTGGCTCGATTTCATGATCGCCTCCAGGATGGCGATCACAATCAGCGTCTGGTCGATCGGCACCGGCGAAGGATGCCCGTTGCGGATCGCCTCCGCAAACGCCAGGATTTCCTCCGTATGCGCCTTGCCGAGGCCGGGTTGCGGCAGGATGTGGCCGTCGATGAGCGCGCGGTTGACCACGGTGTGGAAGCGCCCGTCGGGCCAGCGGACGGATGCCTTCTTCCCCTGGAGCGTGGCGCTGAATTCCTCGTTCTCCTGGTGCTGGAGCCACGCGGCCTCGATGACGAGCGTGGAGCCGTTGGAGAAATGGACGTAGCCGGAGGCGAAATCCTCCACCCCGAACAGCGTCCTGTCCCACTCGCCCCACGCGCCGGGTATCTCGAATCCCTTCGCGAAATTCGTGTGGGCGCGGCCGCTCACGCGCACCGGCTCCGGGAAGTTCATGAGCCAGAGCGCGGTGTCCAGCGCGTGGACGCCGATGTCCATGCACGGGCCGCCGCCGCTGAGTTTCGGGTCGATGAACCCGGGGTTGATCGGGAGAAAATTGCGCCGCGTGGCGTTGACCCGGGCGTGATACACCTCCCCGAGCGCGCCCGTATCCACCCAGGCCTTGATGGCGAGCGCGCCGGAGCTAAAGCGGAAATGCTGAGCCGTCATGAGCAGGCGGTCCGTCCCGGCCAGCACTTTCCGGATGGCGAGGACCTCCTCCGTCGAGACGGCCAGCGGCTTCTCGCAAAGGACGTGTTTGTCCGCCTCCAGCGCCGCGATCACCGCCGGCGTGTGGAACTTGTTCGGGGTGCAGACATCGATGATGTCGAGTTCCTCAAGGGCGAGCAGGTCGCGGAAGTCGGTGAAGACCTTCGGGATGCCGAAATCCGCGGCGAGCTTCTCCGCGGTCTCGGGGTGGATGTCGCACACCGCGGCCACTTCGCAGTGCGGGACGGCGCGCCAGCCGGGGGCGAGGTGAAAATTGCGGACGATGTTGCCGGCGCCGATGATTCCTACTCGGAGGGGTCTCTCCACCCGGGAAGACTGGCGCAGGAACGGGAGCGGGGCAAGCCTCCGCAATACTTGACCGGGCGGCGTCGAATCGGTATTAGCGGAGGTGCGCCTGAAGGCGCAAGACGAAAGGACTTATGGGAAATTTCACGCTGGGCTTCAAGGCCCTTTTCCGGATCTGGGGGGACTCGGCTTTTGCGAGCCGGGTAGCTCCGCTGCTGGAAACCGAGGCCGAGGCGGCTCCCGAGCCGAAGCCGATACAGGCTGTCGAGAAGGCCAGGCCGGTATCCGACAAAGCAAAGCCCGTCCGAAGCGAGGCTCTCACCCTGCTCGCCGTCCTGCAGCGCGAAGGACGCCTGGTCGATTTTTTGATGGAGCCCATCGCCGGGTTCACCGATGCGCAGATCGGCTCCGCCGTGCGCAGCGTGCACGCCGACTGCGCCGCGACGCTGGGCCGCCTTTTCGATTTCGAGCCGTTGAGAAGCGAGCCGGAGGGCGCGAGGATAGAGATTCCTTCCGGTTACGACCCCGCGCAGTTTCGCCTGGTGGGGAATGTGAAGGGCGGCGGGGGGCCCGTGCGCGGGAAGCTCTCGCACGCCGGCTGGAAGGCGGCTCGTTGCGACTTGCCGGAGTGGAACGGGCGGCCCGAGGCGGCGCTGGTGGTGGCCGCGTGCGAGGTGCAGGTCTAGGCGCCCCGGGGAGAACGCCATGCCCGCCCAAAAACCGCAATACGCGATCGGCATCGACCTCGGCACCACGAACAGCGCGCTCGCGTACACGCCCCGCTCGGAGAGGGGCCGATCCAGCTCCTTTCCATCCCGCAGACCGTCGCGCCCGCCACCGTCGAGCCGGGGCCGCTGCTCCCTTCTTTCCTCTACCTTTCGCCCGCGCCGGAAGCCGCCGCGGGCGCATACGATCTGCCGTGGGCTGCGGGCCGCAACTACGCCCTGGGCGAATTTGCGCGGCGGCAGGGCGCGGACGCTCCCACGCGCACCGTGGCGGGCGCGAAGTCGTGGCTCTGCCACACCCGCGTGGATCGTCATCAGGCGATCCTCCCCTGGAACGCCCCGGACGATGTCGCGAAGGTCAGCCCGGTCGAGGCTTCCCGCCGTTACCTCGAACACCTGGCCGCCGCGTGGAATGCCGCGTTCCCGAAGGCGCCCCTTTCCGGGCAAACGGTCGTCCTCACGGTGCCCGCTTCGTTCGATGCGAGCGCGCGGGAGCTGACCCGCGAGGCCGCGCTCGCCGCGGGCCTGCCGGAGAACCTCGTCCTGCTCGAAGAGCCCCAGGCGGCGCTCTACTCGTGGCTGGCCGCGTCCGGCGAAGGGTGGAGGCGCGACCTGCGCGAGGGCGATACCCTGCTGGTATGCGATGTCGGCGGAGGCACTTCGGATTTCACCCTTATCGGCGTCACCTCGGAGAATGGCGAGCTGGCCCTTCAACGCATCGCCGTCGGCAACCACATCCTCGTCGGCGGCGATAACATGGACCTGGCCCTGGCGCACCTGGCGCGAACCGCTTTCTCCCAGAAAGGCGTCGAAGTCGATGCATGGCAATCGGTCGCCCTGTGGCACGCCTGCCGCGCCGCCAAGGAGTCGCTCCTGTGCACCGATGAGCCCGGCACGCAGCCCGTCACGGTGCTCGGGCGGGGCAAACGGCTCGTGGGCGGCGCGATCACCGTGCATCTCGACCGGCACGCCGTCTGTTCGACGCTGGTGGACGGCTTCTTTCCCTTTTGCAGGCTCGATGCCGTCCCGGCCCGGCAACGCGCATCCGGCTTCCGCGAACTGGGGCTCCCCTTCGAGGCGGACGCCGCGATCACCCATCACCTCGCGCATTTCCTCGCGCAGCATGGGGAGGGGGGCGCCATCCGGCCCACGCGGGTGCTCTTCAACGGGGGCGTCCTCAAGTCGTCGTCGTTCCGCGAGCGGCTGTTGGAAGTCATCGCCTCCTGGTTTGACAAGGCGCATCCTCCCCGGCCTTTGGAAGGCGATCATGACCTCGACTTCGCGGTCGCGCGCGGCGCGGCCTATTATGGGGTCGCCAAGGGCGGAAAAGGGGTGCGGATACGCGGCGGCACGGCGCGTTCCTACTATGTGGGGATCGAGACGGCTGGCCTCGCCGTGCCGGGCGCTCCGCGGCCCTTGCGCGCGCGATGCGTCGCGCCCTTCGGCATGGAGGAAGGGAGCGAGGCGCAGGTTGGCGGCGAGGAGATCGGCCTGGTGGTCGGCGAGCCCGCGCATTTCCGGTTTTTCAGCTCCGCCACCAGGAAGGAAGACAAACCGGGCGACGTGCTCGACCATTGGAGCGAAGAAGAACTGGTCGAGACGGACTCGATGGAAGCCACGCTGCCCGCGGCGGAAGGGGCCGAGGACGGCTTCGTTCCGGTGCGGTTCGTCTCGCGGATTACCGAGCTGGGTGTGCTTGAGCTTTGGTGCGAGAGCACCGTCTCGCCGGAGAAATGGAAGCTGGAGTTCAGCGTGCGCAGCGCCGCGGAGTGAGCTGCGGGCTGTGTCCGAGCCTCGCGCCAAGGACGGCAATAACGCTACAGTTGCCCTCCCGACACGAGCACCGCGTTTCCCCATCCCCGCCCCAGGGACGCCACCCCGCAAACCTTTCGGTGGACGAACCGGACCGGGGCCCGTATTTTGGCCCTCCCATGGCCACGGTGTTCATCAAGACGTACGGCTGCCAGATGAATGAGCGCGATTCCGAACAGGTGGCGCGCATGTTGATGGCGCGCGGGCACGCGATGACCCCGCACGAGGACGAGGCCGACGTGGTGCTCCTGAATACGTGCAGCGTGCGCGACATGGCGGAGCAGAAGGCGATCGGCAAGATGGGGATGGTGGCGCGGCTGCGCGACGCCAGGCCCGGCATGGTCTTCGGGTTTCTCGGTTGCATGGCGCAGAGCCGCGGCGCGCAGCTTCTGGAGACGACGCCGCACGTGGACCTGGTCGTGGGGACGCAGAAGTTCCATCGCGTGGCCGATTACGTGGAGGAACTGCTGGCCCGGAAGACCGCGCGGCGTGTGGATGACCCGCGCTTTTCCATCGTGGACATCCAGGAGGAGAGCGGGTCGCAGGAGACGATCCGCGATCACACCCTGAAGCGGAACCAGGCGACGGCTTTTGTCTCGATCATGCAGGGGTGCAACATGCATTGCGCGTTCTGCATCGTGCCGGCCACGCGCGGCGCGGAACGGAGCCGGGGGATCGCGGAGATCGTGGCGGAGGTGCGCGAACTGGTGGCGGCGGGGGTGAAGGAGGTGACGCTGCTCGGGCAGATCGTGAATCTCTATGGGCGGCGCGAGTTCCCGGCGGTGGACGGCCGCTCGCCCTTCGTGCAACTGCTGGAGGCGGTGCACGCGGTCGAGGGGCTGGAGCGGCTCCGGTTCACCTCGCCGCACCCGATCGGCTTTCGGGCGGACTTGATCGAAGCATTCTCGCGGCTGCCGAAGCTGGCGGAGCACGTCCACCTGCCGCTGCAGTCGGGCTCGAACCGCATCCTGAAAGCGATGCGCCGGGCCTACACGGCGGAGGGCTACGCGGCGCTCGTCGGGCGGATGCGTGCGGCGCGCGCGGACATCGCGCTGACGACGGATGTCATCGTCGGGTTCCCCGGCGAGACGGACGCGGACTTCGACGCGACGCGGGAGCTCGTGCGAGGGATCGGTTTCGACAACGCATTCGTCTTCCGCTACTCGCCGCGCAAGGAGACGCCCGCGGCGGCCCTGCCGGGCCAGGTCGAAGAGAAGGTGAAGGAAGAGCGCAACCAAGCTCTCCTGGCCGTCGTGGACGAGAGCGCGAAGCGCAAGGCCGGCGAGCTGGTGGGTAAGAGCGTGGAGATCCTGTGCGAGGGCCCGAGCCGGAACAACCCGCAGCGGCTCATGGGCCGGACGCGGACGAACAAGATCGTCCTCTTCGAAGGCAACCCGCGGCTCGCCGGGCAGATATTCGACGTGCGGATCACGCATTCCACGGGGTTCAGCCTGTATGGCGATCCCGCGGTGTCGCCCGAATTGGCTTGAGGGTTTTTCGGCGAGCGGCTTCCCTGTTCATGCCATGATCTATCCGTTCCTCAGCCTCGAGACCGCGGGATGGATCGTGGGGTGCTGGCTCGTCGTATTGCATTTGGTCGCGCTGGTAAATCCCAAGGAGGTCAAAGGGTGGCTGCGCACGTTGCCGCGTTCGCCCGGGATGGGGCTGCTCTTCCTGAGCATCGACGCCGTGTGGGCGTTCGCGATGGTGGGCCTTATGGACCTGGGGGAATTCCAGCGGTGGCGGCCTTCGCTGCTCATATTCATCCCCGTGGCATACCTGCTGACGCTGAAATATGTGGACGAGTTCCTGGCCGTACGCGCGCTGGGCATCCTCGCGCTCCTGGCGGCGGAGCCGCTCCTTGAAGCGGCTTTTTTGCAGCCGCCCGTGAGCAGGCTGCTGCTCGTCTTCGTAGCCTATGCGTGGGTCATCGTGGGGATGTTCTGGGTCGGCATGCCGTACCTCATGCGCGACTGGATCGCCTGGCTCCTGCGCTCGGAAGCGCGGTGGAAGATCGCCTGCATCGCCGGCCTGGCATACGGGGTCGCGGTGATCGTGTGCTCCGCGACGCAGTACGGGTCGGCCTGAGCCGGGGGGGCGCCCGCGGCTACTTGCTGCCGGAGACGACGTCGTTCAGCTTGAAGATCGGGAGGAACATCGCGATGACGATGCCGCCCACGATGAGGCCGAGGACGCAGATCAAGAGAGGCTCGATGAGCGAAGTGAGCGCGTCGAGGACCGCTTCGATCTCTTCGTCCCAGAAATCGGCCATCTTTTCGAGCATGACGTCGATCTTGCCCGTGGACTCGCCGGCGGCGATCATCCGCAGGAGCATGGGCGGGAAGATGGGCTGCTTGGACATCGCGGCGGTGAGGTGATCCCCCTTCTCGACATCGGCGCTGACGGAGATGATCGCTTTCGCGATGACGCTGTTCCCCGAGGTCTCGCCGACGATCTCCATCACTTCCAGGATCGGGACGCCGCTGCGGATCAACTGCGCGAACGTGCGCGAGAAGCGCGTCATGCAAATCTTGTGGACGAGCGGGCCGAAGATCGGGAGTTTCAGCTTCCATTTATCCCACCATTCGGAGCCGGTCTTCGTCTGGAGAAAATGGCGGATGCCGTAGAAGATGCCGCCGATGACAAGGACGATGAAATACCATTCACCGCGGATGAAGTCGCTGAGATCGACGAGAAATTGCGTGGGGGCGGGAAGCTTGGAGCCGAAGTCCGCGAAGATCTGCGCGAAGACGGGGACGACCTTGACGATGAGGAACGTGGTGATGCAAATGGCGATGCAGATGACGATGAGCGGATACGTCATGGCCGACTTCACCTTCTTGCGGAGGCGCGCGGCGGCTTCGAGGAACGCGGCGAGGCGGTCGAGAATCTCGGCGAGGAGACCCCCGGATTCACCCGCTTTCACCATGCTGACGTAGAGGCGATTAAAGACTTTCGGGTGCTTCTGGACGGCTTCGTGGAAAGAGGAGCCCTGCTGGACGTGGGCGCTGAGGTCGCCGATGACGTAGCGCAGGCCAGTCTGGCGTTTCGGGTCGCACTGCTCGTAGAGGCCGGTGAGCGCGGTGACGAGCGGGAGGCCGGCGTCCACCATCGTGGCGAGCTGGCGCGTGAAGAGGACGACATCCGTCTCGCTGATCTTGCCCGGCGACTTCAGGCTCTTCGCCGCCGCCTTCTGGTGGATGGACAGCACCATGAAGCCGCGCGTCATCAATGTATTGATGGCGTTGTCCTCATTGAGGGCCTCCTGGACGCCCGAAATGACTTTACCCGCGGAGTCGCGAGCCTGGTAGGCATACGTGAGCATGCCCTTTGAATAGCAAATAGAGTGCCATACTCCGGGTTGTCCTGCTCGTTTAAGGCTGCTTTCGGGGGCCGCCCACAGGGGGAAGCGGCGTCGCAGGCTCCGTTGGCGCACCCTGCGGCCGCGCGGGGGCTTTTGGCGGCGCCATGACCGGGAGGCGTTTCGGATGCCAGGCGGGCTTCGAAAGGGTGCCGGTGGAGGTGTATTCGAAGAGCTCGCTCACCGGGAAGAGAAGCGTGCCGGGAAGGCCCTTTGCGTTCAGCCGGATGTTGAAGTCCAGCTTGTCGCCGGCGAAATCGATCTTCCCGCCGCCGATCATGCGAAAGCCCTTGCCATCCACAAGGAAATCGCGCGTGTCGATGACGCCGTCGCGCACCTGGAAGGAGCTGGAGGCTTTGCGCGCCACGTTGTAGCCCATCCCCGGCACGATGCCGTTCAGCACGCCCGAGAGCGGGCCGAGCACGGGGATGGCGAAGACGTTGCCATCCGAGACGATGACGTTCCCGCTGCCCTGGACGGTGCGCGCGTTTTCCCCGAGGCCGCTGAAGGCGTATTGGCCCTCCATCACCCCCTGCGAACCGGTGTAGTCGAAGTAAAGATGCGTCAGGGCCTCGAAATCGATGCCCTGGACGTTCAGTTCCCCGGAGTATCTGGGCGATCTGCGGGCAAGGGAGATGTCGGCGTTCCCCTGGAGGCGTCCGCCGAAGAGGGCGGCGTCCAGGTTGTATATGCGCACCCGGTCCTCGGTGAAGACGAGCCGGCCGGAGATGCTGGACGCCGAAAGATTCCGCCCCAGGAATACGTAGTCCATGCCCCCGGGGGCGTTGACGAGGATCTCGAGGTACGTGTTCTTCTGCCCGGCGAACTGGACGAGGCCGCTCACGGCGAGACTCGGCCGCAGTTTGAAGCGGTACGGCGCGACCCGCTTCACGAGGTCGGGATCGACCCAGGCGATGGCCTCGACGGTATTCAGCGCCGTTTTGACGCCGTTCAGGCGCGCTTCGTGCCGCCGGAAATCGTAGGTAAACGTGCCGGTGGCGGCCCCTTCATCGCGCTTCACGGTGAAGTCTTCGCAGGTGAACGCGCCCTCCTTGAAAATGATCTTGGAGACCGCGGAATTCATCGGGACGCCGCGGAGGACCGCCTTGCGCAGGTGCACGTCGCCGGTGGCCTCCCAGTCCCCGGGGTCGGCTACGGAACTGCCGCGCACCTCCCAGCGCGAGTCGGGCGGCGTGGGAAATTCCCAGTCCGAGAGCGTCTCCACCGCTTTCGAGGGGAGGAGCGGCAGCAGCGCCTTCGGGTTCAGCGTGCTTTGGAGGCGCAGGCGGAAATCGCCCGGCAGTTGGATGGCGTCGGCGGTTATCTCGCCGGAGCTGTGGACCGCCCGCAGGCCTCGGATGAACCAGCGGTCGTTATCCAGCGAGAAGTCGGCGCTCAATCCTCCGAAGGCGACGGACTTCACGGTGAATGCGCCCGCGGCCACGTGCCCCAGCGCCTTCCATTCCAGCCCGTTTGCCCCGCCGAAGCGCGCCGAGCCTGCGAGGTCGAGGGTGGGCGGCGCGGCGAGGGCGAGCTGGCCGGGCTCCATCTTCGCCGAACGCGCGATGGCCCGCAGGTCCAGCGTGGAATGGAGCTGGAACTGCACGCCGCGCGCCGCCGGGTCGTACACGGCGTCCGCCTCCAGCGCGCCCGCGTCGTCGGAGGCCGAACATTTTTTGAGGGCGAGCACCCCGTCGCGCAGGGTCGCGCTGGCGTCGAACGTCCGGATGCGGTACCCCTCGCGCTCCATATTTTTCCCGTGGAAGGCCGCCTCGGCGAAGAGCCTCTCGGGGTGCGCGAGGTCGCCGATGACGCTCAGGTCGAGCCGCGGCGCCTCCGCGGAGTAGCGGAGGCGCTTTAGCTCTTTCATGAGGCGGTCGATCCACGCCCGGCGCGCCTTGGTCGCGTCGCCTCCCGCGGACTCGGAGGGGCGGAAGAGCTCGGGATTTATGAGCCGCCCCGTGGCCGTGATGTGGATGCCGAAGACGTCCGCCTCCGCGCGCGGGAGGTAAACCTGGTGCGGGGGGAATTGCAGGTGCGCGTTCAGGCCGGCGACGCGGACGCGCGGGCTCGCCTTGCTCGAAGGGTTCACCGGCAGGTCGAGTTTCGCGTTGCTCAAGTCCACCGCATCCAGGAACGGCTGGCGGCGCACCAGGTTTGGGTAATTGATGTCGAGGATGAGCCGGTTGATGACGGCCAGCGACAGCCCGTTTTCGTCCACGATGCTCACGTCGCGGGCCACCAGGCCCTTGAACGGGTCGAGCGTCAGGCGCCCGATGGAGACTTCCACCCCGCGCTTGCGGAACTCCTGGGTGATGAACTCCCGCCAGCCGCGGCCGAAGCCTTTTGTGTAGACATACCAGCCGCCCCAGGCGAGCCCGGCCAGGAGCGCGGCCAGCAGCAACCGGACAACCAATCTCGCTTTATGGGGCAACGAAGAATTGATGGATGACGGGTTTGGTGGGTTACTTTGGCATCCCGGCACGCCGGCGGCCGCAGCCAATATTTATTAATCCCTTGCTTCCTTCCAACAAATTGGCCGGCCTCGTCGAAATTCTGGACGAGGGCCGCGTCCTCACCGAGCCGGAGCATTTGATCCCGTACAGCTTCGACGGCACCGCGGCGCTCCACGCGCTGCCGGCGTGCGTTGTCTTTCCCGTGACGGCGGAGGAAGTCGCGCGGGTCGTCCTCTTCGCGGGCGGCGAGCGGATGCCCATCGTCACGCGCGGCTCGGGGACGGGCCTGAGCGGGGGCAGCGTGCCGTCCCCGGGGTGCATCGTGCTCTGCCTGGTGAAGATGGATCGCGTCCTCGAGCTCGACGAAAAGAACTTCACGATTTTTGTCGAGACCGGCGTCATCACCCTCCGGGTCGCGGAGCTGGCGGCCGCGGCGGGCCTGCTCTACCCGCCCGATCCCGGGTCGATGAAAATCTCGACCATCGGCGGAAACGTCGCCGAGAATTCAGGCGGCCTGCGCGGCTTGAAGTACGGGGTCACGCGCGACTACGTCATGGGGCTGGAGGTCGTCCTGGCGAGCGGCGAGATCGTCTGGCTCGGCAACAAATGCGTCAAGGACGTCGCCGGGTATTCGATGAAGGACATCTTCATCGGCTCCGAGGGCACGCTTGGCGTCATCACCAAAGTCCTGCTCCGGCTCGTGCCGCGGCCCGCGGCGAGCAGGACGCTGCTGGCGACATTCGCCCGCATGGACGCCGCCGCCGCGGCCGTCTCGGCCATCATCGCGCGGAAGATCATCCCCTGCACCCTGGAGTTTCTCGACAGGATCACCATCCGCTGCGTCGAGGAATACGCGCACACCGGCCTGCCGCTGGATGTCGAAGCCCTCCTTCTCATGGAGACCGATGGGCACCCCGCCGTCGTCGAGGAGGAGGCGCGGCGGATGGCGGAGATCGCCCGCGAACACGGCGCGCTGGAAGTCCGGGTCGCGGGGAGCGCAGCCGAAGCCGCCGCGCTCCAGGCCGCCCGCCGGTCCGCATTTGCCGCCCTGGCCCGGGTGGCGCCGACGACCATCCTTGAGGATGCCACGGTGCCTAGGAGCGAACTGGCGAAGATGATCCACTTCATCCAGGCGGCGGCCGAGAGACATCGCCTGAAGATCGGCACCTTCGGCCACATGGGCGACGGCAACCTTCACCCGACGTTCCTCACCGACGAACGGAACACGGAGGAAATGGAGCGCGTCGAGACGGCGATGCGCGAAATATTCGACTACGCCGTCGCGCTGGGCGGCACCATCACCGGAGAGCACGGGGTCGGCCTCGCGAAAAAGCGGTTCCTGCGCGGCGCGCTCGGCGACGCGAGCTTGAACTTGATGAGGCAGCTAAAGAAAACCCTCGACCCCGACGGGCTGCTGAATCCTGGAAAAATATTTGATGGGGATGTGTGACAACCGCTAATTCGTGAGGCCGCGCCTTATAGTTCGTTCATGCTCTCTGGCGGTTGATTCCTTCATCGCGCCGCATAGGATTGCGGGATGAACCCGCAAGTCGATGATCTGCTGACCTTCCTCCGTTTCCCGAGCGTCTCGACCGACCCCGCTTGCGCGGGAAGCGTGGCGGAATGCGCCGCCTGGCTTTGCGGCAAGCTTACGGCGATGGGGCTGAACGCGACGGCGCACCCGACCGCGGGGCATCCCATCGTAACGGCCCGGAACGAGCACCTGCCTGGGCGCACGACGGTCCTCATCTACGGGCACTACAACGTCCAGCCGCCCGATCCCGTGGAGCTCTGGACGCACCCGCCGTTCGAGCCGCACGTCGAGAACGACATCGTCACCGCGCGGGGCGCGACCGACAACAAAGGGCAGATACTCGCGCACATCCTCGGCGTGGAGGAAGCGTTGAAGCGCCGCGGCAGCCTCCCGGTCAACCTCATATTCTTGATCGAAGGCGAGGAGGAGATCGGCAGTTCCCACCTCGAGGAATTCCTGGCCGAGCACCGGGACGCGCTGCGGTGCGATGTCATCGCCGTCTCCGACACGGGGATGGTCGGGCGCGGCATTCCGACGCTGACCTATGGGCTGCGGGGCATCGCCGCGCTGGAGATCAAGGTCACGGGGCCCACGACCGATCTCCATTCGGGCATCTACGGCGGCGCAGTGGCGAACCCGGCCACCATGCTCGCGCGCATCCTCGCTTCGCTGCACACGGCCGAGGGGCGCGTGGCGGTGCCAGGATTCTACGACGGGGTCGAGCCCATCCCCGAGGCCGAGAAGGCGCGTTGGAAAGCGTTGCCGTTGGACGACGCGCTCTTCCTAGAGCTCACCGGCGCGCCCGAGCTCGCCGGGGAAGCGGGTTTTACCACGCTCGAGCGCGTCTGGGCGCGGCCGACCGCGGAGATCAATGGGATAACGGCCGGTTACCAGGGGGAGGGGACCAAGACCGTCATCCCCAAAGAGGCTTCCGCGAAGCTCACCTTCCGCCTCACGCCCGGCCAGGCCCCCGCCGCGGTCGTCGAAAAGGTGAAAGCCCACCTGCGAGGCGCGTGCCCGGCCGGTGTGAGGCTGGAGATAACCGGCGGGCATACGGGCGAAGCGTATCTCGCCGACCCCGATTCGGCGTCGGGCATGGCCGCGCGCCGGGCGCTGAAAAAGACATTCGGCCGGGACGCGGTGCTGATCCGCGAGGGAGGCAGCATCCCCATCGTCGAGAGTTTCAAGCGCATCCTGGGAGTCGACACGCTCCTGCTGGGCCTCGCATTACCCGATTCCCGCGTCCACGCCCCGAACGAAAATTTTCCGCTGGAGAACTTCTTCGCCGGGATCCGCCTAAACCAGGCGCTGCTGGAAGAACTAGGTTCGCAGCGGTAACAGCAGTCGAGCGGTCGCAGGAAGCAGCGGCGAGCCCTGAAATCGCTTCCGGCCTTCGGCGGTCATAGGCCGCTGCTACAACCGGCACAACGCTCCCATTTCGACCTGGCAACAAACGAACCCCAAAAACCACCCGCCTCATCCCCCCGAAAAAAATACAGCCCCCCGCGGCCGAATGGCCGCGAAGGGCTGATGTTCCCCCCAGAACAATCGTATAAAGCTGTGAGGAGTATCGCGCGGGTCCCCGGTGCACGCAACAAATAATTATTATTTTTTTTCATATTAGACGTGGTTGTCCTGATTTAAAATAACTATTAGTAAGTCTTATCAATATCCTTGGCCCAGCCGCCCGATTAGTTGATCCAGAACCATCCGCGCATCGAGCTGCGAGGTCACCAGCCGCACATTAGCCTGCAGGCAAGCTTCGAAAAGCCGCCGCAGTTCCTCCTTTTTGAAGCGTTTGGCGTGGCAGGCGACCACGCCCAGCCCGTATGCGTTCAACGTCCCGTCTTTCCGGCGGGGGAGATGGGCGATGGCTTCCTCCGGCAAGCGGTTCAATGTCGCGGTGAAATGGAAGGGCGCCTGCGGCGCCGCGAGCCGGTGACGATCCATGAGATCCTTGACGAGCAGGAGGTTGCGCACCGTGGGGATGATGGCGACCAGGAGTATCCCAACGGCGCTCTCCCCTTGGTACAGGAGGCGGTCGATGAGGGCGATGCATTGCGGGAGATCGCGTTCCGCCAGCGCGTTCCCGAGTTCGAATATGACGCCGGCCCGGGATAACGGCGCGAGCAGGCGCACGTCTTCAACCGATACGCGGCGCCGATCCCCGAGATAGAGGTCGAGCTTTTCGATCTCATTGGCCACCTGGCGGCTCTCCCCGCCGGTGGCCAGGACGAAAAGCTCCAGCGCGTCCGGGTCGAAATCCAGCCCGGAGTCGCGGGCGCGCGAACGGATGGCGGAGCCGGCCTCCTCTTCCCAGCCGGAGCGGGTGGAATCCAGCTTGTCCAGGACGCGGACCTGCGCCGCAGCCGCGAGAACCTTGTAAAAGGCGCGGCGTTTGTCCACCTCTGTCGCGCTCAAGAGAAAGGAGACGTTTTCCGGCAGCCCCGCTTTCAGCACGCTCGCGAGGGCTTCGAGCGCTTCCACGACGGCGGCCGAACGGCCCAGCACATTGTCGCCGAGGAAATTCACATTCTTCAGCCAGACGAATTTTCCTCCTCCGAAGAACGGGAGCGTGAGGAGGGCCTCGACGGTCTGGCGGATGCGGGTTGCCGCCTGGTCGGAATTTTCGACGCAGCCGTCGAGGACATCCTTCCCGAATTCGCCCGCGTCGGCCGGCGTGAGCTGCGCGGCGAGGTCGAGCGCGCATTTCTTGACCTCCGATTCATCGGTGCCGACCACGGCGTGGATCTCGGAGGCGCCTGTCCGGGAGGAGGCTGCGGGTTTTTTGCGGGCTACGGCCATGTCTATTTGACGAAGCGATCGTATTTCTTCTGGAAGTCGTCGAAGTCCTTGAACTTGTCGCCATAGATTTTCATGACCGCGCCGGGGAGATCGTAACCCGACAGGAGCGCGTCTACAAACCCCAGGAACCGCTCCTTCGGCAGGTCGTTCATGATGAAGCGCACGAGTTTCTCCGCGCTTTCGTAGAGCTGCGTGACGACGATCGGGTCGTCCGGGTAATGCGTCATGGCGGTCAGCCGGTCGAGCGAAAGCATGGCGAAATTCAGGGCGTGCTGACGGCCTTTCACCGTCTCGTTCTTGCGCGAGGCCGCGCTCGCCGAGCCCATGTATTCCGCGAAGCCTTCGCTGAGCCAGAGCGGCCACCGGGTCGTGTACAGGCGCGCGACGACTGCGTGCGTCGTCTCGTGCGCGAGCGTCTGGGAATCGAAACGGCCCGTCGTTTCCGATCGGCGCACGTTGAGGAAGAGCTCGTCCCCGACCGCGAAACTGCCGGCCCAGATGGGGATACTCGGTATCGCCGAGAAAACTCTGCCATTCGGCGTCGTCCTCGAAGATGTAAACGTGCGACTTCCTTTTATATCGGTCGGGGCTCGCGCCAAGGGTCTTCGCGACATACCAGAGGTCGTACTCGATCTCGCGCGCCACCTTGTGCGCCTCCGTCACACGCCGGTAGTGCAGGATGAAGTTGTCGGTCTCGGCGTGTTTCCATTTTTTCGGGGCGATCGCGAGGGCCTTCGCGCCATCAGGGCTGATCTGCTGGTTGGAGAGATCGGCCCACGGTTTTTCAACCAGCGGGATATCCCGCTGCGGCTGCCCATCGTCCGGCGGCAATTGGGATTGCGCACCGTTCGCGCCAAGGCTTGCCAGGAGCAGGAGGCTCGCGCCAAGGCTTGCAAGGAGGGGGAGGCTCGCGCCAGGGACGCGAAGGACGCCAAGGGGGGAGAAAAGGGCGGAAAATAAGGCGGCAAGCTGATTGATATGTAACCTCACGTGTTGATTACGAATCGGGAAAGACCCTCTCTTAATTCCTCCTTGGCGTCCTTGGCGAACCCGGCGCGAAACTTCCGACGTTTTGGGCTCGCACCGAAGGCGCGGAGGACGCCAAGGTAGGAGGGATGGCGGAGGATGAGGTTGCGAAGGTCGTTGTGGGCTGCGCGCTGGCGCTCCACAAGGAAATCGGGCCGGGGCTTCTCGAAACTGTTTATGAAGTGTTGCTGGCCGATCTCCTGCGCGAACACGGCCTCGGGGTTGAGCGGCAGAAGCCGATTCCGATTATGTTTCATGGAAAGCTGTTCGACGAGGGTTTCCGCGCGGACCTGGTCGTCGGAGGGGTCGTGCTCGTCGAGTTGAAGTCTATTTCAGGGCTGGCGCCCGTCCACAAAAAGCAGGTGCTAACCTACCTGAAACTTTCCGGCATAAAAGTGGGCCTCCTGATCAACTTCGGCGGCGAGCTGTTGAAAGGAAACATCGAGCGCTTGGTGCACAAATTGGGAGAGACTCCCTCCTAATCCCCCTTGGGGCGCGAAACAAAATACGCGGAAAGGGTCTCGCGCCAAGGACGCGAAGGACGCCAAGGGGGGAGAAAAGGGCGGAAAATAACGCGGCGAGCTGTTGAAAGGAAACATCGAACGCTTGGTGCACAAATTGGGAGAGACTCCCTCCTAATCCCCCTTGGCGTCCTTGGCGAACTTGGCGCGAAACAAAATACGCGGAAAGGGTCTCGCGCCAAGGACGCGAAGGACGCCAAGGGGGGAGAAAAGGGCGGAAAATAACGCGGCGAGCTGTTGAAAGGAACATCGAACGCTTGGTGCACAAATTGGGAGAGACTCCCTCCTAATCCCCCTTGGCGTCCTTGGCGAACTTGGCGCGAAACAAAATACGCGGAGAGGGTCTCGCGCCAAGGACGCGAAGGACGCCAAGGGGGGAGAAAAGGGCGGAAAATAACGCGGCGAGCTGTTGAAAGGAACATCGAACGCTTGGTGCACAAATTGGGGGAGACTCCCTCCTAATCCCCCTTGGCGTCCTTGGCGAACTTGGCGCGAAACAAAATACGCGGAAAGGGTCTCGCGCCAAGGACGCGAAGGACGCCAAGGGGGGAGAAAAGGCGGAAAATAACGCGGCAAGCCGATTGAAATGCAACATCGCGTGTTGATTACGAATCGGGAAAGACCCTCTCTTAATTCCCCCTTGGCGTCCTTGGCGAACTTGGCGCGAAACTAAATTACGCGGAAAGGGTCTCGCTCCAAGGACGCAAAGGATGCTAAGCGGGAGAGAAGGGCAGAAGATCAGATTGCGAAGGTTCTTAACGCGGCACCTGGCGCCTGGCGAAATCATCAGAAACTCCTCTCAGACCCCTTTTAATTCCTCTTAGCGTCCCTGGCGCGAGCTTCTTGCTGGCTAAGGAGCAGCCGGCGCGGCGAAATCCTGGGTGGCGTATTTTTGGAAATCACGGTCGAGGTCGGTCATCGCCGGGAACCTTCCTGAATATCCTTTTTGGAGGGCGGTTTCAAATTTGTTTCCTTGCGAAAGCCCGTCCAGGAAAAGAAGGAACCCGGGCGCGCTCTCGGCGTTGAGGAATCGCACGAGTTTTTCGGATTCCTCGTAAAAAGTCCGCACCTGCGCGATCTCCTCCGGGTAAACCGAGATCGCCGCGAGTTCCCCGACCGGCAGGTAGTCGGCGGGCGCGATGCGGGAAGACTGCGGCCTGGCAGCCATGCCGCGTGCGCGTTCGTAGCTGGCGTAGGCGCCGATGGATGCATACTCGGCATAGCCTTCGTTCAACCAGAGCGGCACGCCCGCGCCGAAGAAGCGGTAGAGGACGAGATGCGAGATCTCGTGGCCGAGCGTGCGTCCCTTGAACTTGTATTGCGGGTTGCGCTGGATGAAGAGGTCGCCGTTCGAATGGATGCCGCCTGTCCAGGGATCGAGCGCCGCCTTTTTCTGGAAAGCGGCCCAATCCTCCGGGCTCTCGAAGATGTAGATGTGCGACTTGCGCTCCCATTGGGACGTATCCTTCCCGAGCTGCTTCGCGAAGACCCGGTAGTAATACTCGGCCTCCACCGAGACCGGGGTGGCCACGAACCCATGAAAGAAGTGGTACACAAAGTTTTCGGTCTCGCCGTGTTTCCATTCGCCGGGGCGGATTTCCAGCGCCGCCCGGCCCAGCACGGTGACGTTCCGGTCGGTAAGATGATCGAATGCGATCTCCGGAAGGCCTTGCAGGCCGCGGGTGTCGCCGTCCGGCTGCTGCGCGAAGGCGAGCGAGGCCGCCAGGACGAGGACGGGGATGTATGCCAGGGGGCGCGGCGCGGGCCGAATCCAAACCCTTCGCTTTGTTGCGGGGGAATCTTGACCGCGGATGGCACGGATGAACACGGATGAAGAAGGGGATGGGAGAGCCTCATTTTCGGCAGAGGTGAGGCGCGCATCCGCGTCTATCCGCGCCATCCGTGGTTGAACGCTTCGTTGGTTAAGAGAGGCCCAGTTTCGCGAAGGTCCCGTCGATGTGCCGGAAGTGGATTTCGAGGGAACAGAGTGCTTCGATCTCTTCGGCGGTCAGGTGCGCGGTGATCTCGGGTTCCTCGCGCAGGTATTCCTGGAAAGGTTTTTCCCCGGCCCAGGTCTTCATCGCGGCGCGCTGGACGGCCTCGTAGGCGTCTTTGCGTTCCATCCCCTTTTCGGTGAGCGCGAGCAGGATCGACTGGCTGAAGTGAAGGCCTTTCGTCTTCTCGAGGTTCGTCTTCATGTTTTCCGGATAGACGAGGAGGCGGTCCACGAGCTTCTTCAACGTCGTGAGCATGTAATCGAGCAGGGTGCATGAATCCGGCAGGATGATGCGCTCGACGCTGCTGTGGCTGATGTCCCGTTCATGCCAGAGCGCGACGTTCTCCAGCGCGGCCACCGCGTTCCCGCGGATGACGCGTGCCAGGCCGCTGAGGCGCTCCCCGGTGATGGGGTTCCGCTTGTGGGGCATGGCCGAACTCCCTTTCTGCCCGGGCTGGAAGTATTCCTCGACCTCGAGCACCTCGGTGCGTTGCAGGTGCCGGAACTCGGTGGCCCACCGGTCCACGCTGGACGCAATGAGGGCGAGCGTGTTCATGAATTCGGCATGCCGGTCGCGCTGGATGATCTGCGTGGACAACGCCGCGGGAACGAGCCCCAGGCGTTCGCACACCGCTTTTTCAATGGCGGGCTCGAGGTGCGCGTGGGTGCCGACCGCCCCGCTCAATTTGCCGACACGGATGCGCTCCCGCGTCTGGGTCAGCCGCTCCGCCGCGCGGCCGAATTCATCATACATCAGGGCCAGCTTGAGGCCGAAGGTGATCGGTTCGGCGTGGATGCCGTGGCTGCGCCCGATCATCGGCGTGCGCTTGAATTCGACCGCGCGCCGGGCGGCGACCTCGCGCAAAGCGGCCAAGTCCTTTAGCAGGATCGCGCAAGCCGCGTTCATCTGGACGGCGAGCGTGGTGTCGAGAATGTCCGAGGACGTTAGCCCCTGGTGGATCCACCGCGCTTCGGGCCCGACGCTGGCCGCGACGTTTTCAAGGAACGCGATGACATCGTGGTTCGTCCGTTTTTCGATCTCGGCGATCTCCGGAAGGGAGAACCGCGCCTTGCTGCGGATGGTCTCGGCATCGGCCCGCGGGATGGCGCCCGCGTCAGCCAACGCCTCGCAGGCGAGGGTTTCGATTTCCAGCCAGATTTCGTATTTGCGCTGCTCCGACCAGAGCTGGCGCATCGCCGGAAGCGAGTAGCGTTCAATCACGGCGCGAGGATAAAAGCCTCGCCGCCGTTCAAAAAGTCAAAACTTTAGCGGCTAGCAGATTCTGGCGCGGACTTTGCGTCCATTGGACTGAAAGCGCACTTGGCCGCTTTCCAGAAGGTCGGCGACGGCTGCAACCGTCTCCCGGGTGTTTTTGCTGAAGCTGCTGACCGCCATGATGAGATCGCCCAAGCTGTAGGCGGAGCGGTTCATCTTACGGTGTTGTTTCTTCAATGGGTTATTCATAATGATCCTTTATTGGCCACCTGTCTTTAAGCAGGTCTGATGCCAAGCGCGCGGGAACGGGTTCCACACAGTAATTTAGACGCCTGGACTGGCAAAAGGTTCAACCAACTGCAAAAAACCACGACACCGGTGTTGCTCTTCCGTACACAGCGTTGGATCCGCGAGCCGCATTGAGACATTATGGCACATGAGCCGCGCCTGTTCCGGCCATGGATGACGCTATGCGGCTCCGCTTCGGCGCCACCAACCCCGCCGAGACGACGAGCTTCATCGCCTCCTCCAGGGTAAGATCGCTTTCGATCACCAAGTCGGACTGCACCACGATGACGAGGCCGGTCATCGGGTTCGGCGCGGTCGGAATGACCACCGATGTCATCTCGTGCTGGAGCTTGTGGTCGTAGAACTGCCCGGTTACGAAGCCGATGAGTTTGCAGCCTTCGGACGGGTATTCTATATAGACGACCCGTTTGAAGTTCGAGACGTTGTTGAAGGACTTGACCGAGTCGATGACCTGCTTCACGCCGGCATAGACCGTGGCTGCCACCGGCACGCGCAGGAGGAAGCGCTCCATGTAGTCGAGGATGCGCTGGCCCATGACGTTGGCCGCCATGAAGCCGAGTGCGAGCAGCAGCAGGAGCGTCACGATGAACCCCAGGCCCGGCACCCGGATGCCGAGATGTGCCAGGAACGGCTCGCTGATGCCGTTGATGAACGTATAGGCGAGGTTTAGTACCCAAAGCGTCACCACGATGGGGATGGCGACCACGATCCCCGTGAGGAGCGTGTTGCGGAGCCCCATCATGTTGCGCCGCCAGTCGCGGACCTTCTGGAGCAGCTGCCTCCGTGCTTCCTCGCTCGACGCGTTCACTGCCGCGAGTCTCCCAAGCCGCACAGCCTGGCGTCAAGTTCCGAACCCCGGCCCGCGAAGCGCAGTTGCTTTCCCGCGCCGTCTTGGTATCCCTCTTTCAGCGATGTCTGTTTACCGGCGCACCCTGGTTTATTTCAAACCATTCCTTGGGGAGACCGCGCTGGCCATGCTGCTCACCCTGGTGTCCATAGGGTTGAATCTGCTGAAGCCGGTTCCCATCCGCCTCATCTTCGACCACGTCCTGCTCTCGCCCGATGCCGGCAGGAAATTCCTCGCGGTGCACGGGCTCGGCCCGGCGTCGGCGGGGACCATCGTGCTCTGCCTTTGCGGCGCACTGGTTCTCATCCAGCTCCTGGGCGGGATCATCGGGCTGTTCACCAGCCTCCTCTTTGTGAAGGTCGGCCTGCAGGCGCTCCTCGACCTCCGCACCGAGCTCTACTCCTACCTGCAGTCCCTCCCGTTGAAATACCACGATGCCCGGCGCAGCAGCGACTCGAGCTTCCGGGTCGCGTACGACTCGCAGGCCATTCAGACGATCTATAACAAGGGCTTCAGCAACATCTTCAACTCCACCCTCACCCTCGCGTTCACTTTCTTTTTCATGTGGCGGATGGATTGGCTCCTCACCCTGCTTTCGATGGGGATCGTCCCGCTGATCGTTGCGGCCATCTATTTTTACGCGAACCGCATCCGCACCGAGTCCACCACCATCCAGGAGCGCGAGAGCGCCGTGCTCGCCGCGGCCCAGGAAGGCCTCAGCTCCATCCGCATGGTGCACGCCTTCGGCCGCGAGGAGTTCGAGGTCACCCAATTCAACCGGCACGCCCGGGAGAGCCTCGAGGCGAACCTCAAGCTCACCATGACCTCGGTCAGCAGCGCCCTGGTCGTCGGCACCCTCATGGCGGTGGGGACGGCGGTCATGTATTACGTCGGCTCCCTGCACGTGTTGAGCAAGGTGCTCACCATCGGCGCGCTGTATCAGTTCGCCGCCTACCTTCTCATGCTGTACCAGCCGCTCGAGTCGCTCACCTACACCGTCTGGGCGCTCGAAGGCGCGGCCGCCGGTGCGCAACGCTGCTTCGAAGTCCTCGACAAGGTGGACGAAGTGAAGGACGCGCCGAACGCGAAGCGCCTGGGAGTCGCGAAGGGCGCCGTCAGCTTCGAGAACGTCGCCTTCGGCTACGAGCCCGGCCGGCTCATCCTGCGCGACATCAGCCTCGACATCCTGGCCGGCCAGACGGTCGCGTTCGTCGGCGGCACCGGCGCCGGGAAGAGCACCCTCCTGAGCCTCGTCCCGCAGGTTCTACGATCCCACCGCGGGCCGGGTGCGCATGGATGGCGAAGACCTGCGCGAGCTCACGAAAAAATCGCTCCGCGACCAGATCAGCATCGTGCTCCAGGACACCGTCCTCTTCTCCACCACCATCCGCGAGAACATCGCTTACGGACGGCCCGACGCCAGCGAGGAGGAGATCATCGAAGCGGCCCGGCGCGCCCAGGCGCATACCTTCATCATGGACATGCCGGAGAAATACCGCAGCCAGGTCGGAGAGCGCGGGAGCCACCTCAGCGTCGGGCAGCGCCAGCGCATCGGCATCGCGCGCGCCTTTCTGAAGAACGCGCCCGTTCTGCTGCTGGACGAACCGACTTCGGCGCTCGACCCCACCACCGAACATGCCATCATGGAAACCATGAAGGATTTGATGGCGGGGCGAACCACCCTCATTATCACCCACCGCATCGCCACCGTGCATGACATCGAGAGGATCGTCGTGATGCAGGACGGCCGGATCGTCGAGACCGGCAGCGGCGCCGAACTCCTTGCGAAGGGCGGCGTGTATGCCGGCCTGTACCGGTCGGCGACCAACCTTGTAAACCCATGAGCAACGTGATGGCCGACCGCAGGGTGGAACAACGACTGGTGGGCCCACCCCATCCCTCCAAACGTCACCTGGAAGGAGGGACTCTACGTCGAGACCGCGCAGATTTTCCGCATGATGCGCAGCAAGGTCGAGCCCGCCGTCGTGTTCGGCCAGCACGTCTCCTGTTACGCGGGGTGCTCTTTCGCGCTCGGCGAACACGGCTCGTGCTCGATCGGCGATTACACCCTGCTCAACGGCGCGCTCGTCATGGCCGACGAGCGCATCGAGATCGGCTCGTACTGCCTCATCTCGTGGAATGTCGGCATCGCCGATTCCGACTTCCATCCGCTCGCGCCCGCCCAGCGCCGCGTCGATGCGATGGCGCTCGCCCCGTTTTTCGAAGGACGCCCGCCGCGTCCGAAGCTGGAGACGCGCCCCGTGCGCATCGCCGATAATGTCTGGATCGGCATGAACGCCATCATCCTGAAAGGCGTCACCATCGGCGAGAACTCGGTGGTTGCCGCCGGCTCGGTCGTCACCAGGGACGTGCCTGCAAATACGGTCGTCGCGGGGAATCCCGCCGTCGCCGTCAAGCAACTGTGACGCGCAAGAAGATCGTCGTCATGGGGTTCATGGCCGGGTGTCCCATCGCGGGCGTCATCTGGCAGCACATCCATTACATCGTCGGCCTCCAGCGGCTCGGCCACGACGTCTATTATATAGAGGACTCTGCCCGCTACGCCTATAACCCGCTCACTTTCGAGCTGAACGAGGATTACCGGTACGCGGCCGAAATCCTGCAAAAGCTGGCCGCGCAGTTCGGCTTTGAGGGGCGGTGGGCCTATTGCGCCCGCTACCTGCCGCAGCACGAATGCGCGGGGCTTCCGAAGAAGCGCGTCGTCGAGCTGTACCGCGAGGCGGATGCCATCTTGAACATCTGCGGCAGCCAGGAATTTAACGATGACCTGCTCCAGAGCGACCGCATCCTGTATGTCGAGAGCGATCCCGGCGTGGAGCAGATCAAGGTGGATAAGGGCGAGCAGGCCACCATCGATTATCTGAAGAAGCACCAGGCGCTCTTCACTTTCGGCGAGAACGTCGGGACGCGAGGCGTTCCCCGTGCCGCTCCACGGCTTCCGCTGGCTGCCCACGCGCCAGCCGGTCGTGACCGACCTCTGGGAGAACGGAGGCGGCCTCCCCGTGGGCGGGCTTTTCTCCACCATCGCGAATTGGTCCACCAGCGGCCTCAAGGACATCGAGTGGCGCGGCGAGAAATATCTCTGGAGCAAATCGCCCGAGTTCGTGCGGTTCGCGGCCGCGCCGAAGCTGGCCGGCGAGGAATTCGAGATCGCGGTCACCATCGCCGAGACGGAGACGCGGAACCTGTTCAAGGCGAGCGGGTGGCGCTTTGCGAGCCCCGTCGAGATGAGCATCGACTACGATTCTTATAAGGATTACATCCGGAACTCGAAGGGCGAGTTTACCGTGGCCAAGGACCAGTACGTGCGGCTCAAGACGGGCTGGTTCAGCGACCGCTCCGCCTGTTACCTCGCCGCCGGCCGGCCCGTCATCACCCAGGAAACGGGGTTCTCCCGTTATTATGGCGGCGGCGCGGGCCTTTTTGCGTTCGAGACGCTGGAGGAGGTCGCCGAAGCCGTGCGGCGGATCAATGCGGACTACGCCGCCCACAGCCGGGCCGCGCTGGACATCGGGAAAGAATATTTCGAGGCGGAGAAGGTGCTCGCTTCCCTCCTCGAACGGGCGGGAGTATAGCAGGGCATGGCAGAGCAAAAGAGCGCGGTCGCCCCCCGGCGCGAAGAGGACTTCCCGGAGTGGTATCAGCAGGTCATCAAGGTCGCCGAGCTGGCCGAGAACTCGGATGTGCGCGGCTGCATGGTCATCAAGCCGTGGGGTTACGGCATCTGGGAAGCGATCCAGAGCCGGCTGGACGCGATGTTCAAGGAAACCGGGCACAAGAACGCCTACTTCCCGTTGTTCATCCCGCTCAGTTACCTCGAGAAAGAGGCCGAGCACGTCGAAGGCTTCGCCAAGGAATGCGCCGTCGTCACCCATCACCGGCTCGAGACCGGTCCGGACGGGAAATTGCATCCAGCCGGCGAGTTGGGCGAGCCGCTCGTTGTGCGTCCCACGTCGGAGACCATCATCGGCGCGAGCTACGCGAAGTGGGTGCAGTCGTATCGCGACCTACCGATCCTCATCAACCAATGGGCCAACGTCGTCCGGTGGGAGATGCGCCCGCGGCTCTTCCTGCGCACCGCGGAATTCCTGTGGCAGGAGGGACACACCGCGCACGAGACCGAGGAGGAAGCGCTCGCCGAGACTGAACAGATGCTGCGCGTATATGCGGAGTTCGCGCGCGATTGCCTCGCGCTCCCCGTCATCCCCGGCGAGAAATCCGAGAGCGAACGTTTCCCCGGCGCGGTGAAGACATTCACCATCGAGACGATGGTGCAGGACCGGAAGGCCATCCAGGCCGGCACCTCGCATTTCCTCGGCCAGAATTTCGCGCGCGCCTCGGGTATCCGCTTTCTTTCGAGGCAGGGCGCCCAGGAATTTGCGTGGACGACGAGCTGGGGCGTCAGCACACGCCTCATCGGGGCCGTCATCATGACCCACGGCGACGATGACGGCATGATCGTTCCCCCGCGCGTCGCGCCCACCCACGTCGTCATCCTCCCCATCTGCCCAAAGCCCGAGACGCGGGACGCCGTCCTCGCGGCGGCCGAGGCTCTTCGCAAGCGACTGGCGGCCGTCTCCTTTCACGGCGCGCCGCTCCGTGTCGAGGTGGATCGCCGCGATGTCGGAGGCGGCGTGAAGAATTGGGACTGGATAAAGAAAGGCGCGCCCATCCGCGTCGAGCTTGGCCCGCGCGACTTGGAGAATGGCACGGTCGCCGTCAGCCGCCGGGATCGCGGGGTAAAAGAGAAGGAATTCCTGAGCGCCGATGCGCTGGTGGAACAAGCCGCCGCGACGCTGCAATCGATCCAGGACGCACTCTATGCAAAGGCGCTCGCCTGGCGCGACGAGCACACGCGCGACATCGATGCCAAGGAAGACTTCTACGCGTTCTTCACCCCGAAGAACCCTTCAAGGCCCGAAACGCACGGCGGGTTTGCAAAGGCCCACTGGTGCGGCTCCCCCGAGTGCGAGGAACAGGTTAAGAACGACTTGAAGGTAACCATCCGCTGCATCCCCTTCGACGCCGTCGAGCAGCAAGGCCGATGCGTAGTATGCGCCACCGCCAGCTCCCGCCGCGTAATCTTCGCGAAATCCTACTAACCGCGTCGCATGTCCTGTAGCGGCGGTCTGCCACCGCCGAACGCTACGCCGCCCCTACGAGTCAGCAAACAAGGGCTAAACCGCCGCCATCCGGTACCGCCCCAGCGAGACTTTCGTGACTTCCGCGATTTTCTTGCCGGTCTGGTTGAACCAGGTGTGCAGGTTCTGCGCTTTCATCCCGAGCTTCGCGGAAAGCTCTTTGACGCTGATGCCGGCCTCGCCCGCCGCCTGCAGTTCCGCCATCACCCGCTCCCGGGTCGAACCCGCCTTGGCCCTGCGCGTTTCTTTCTTCGGCTTGCGGCCGCGCGGCGCCGGTTTGGAAGCGGCTGCTTTACCGCTCATAGTGAACAGCCCGGGCCCGAGCTTTTTGATCTCGCTTAGCTTTTTGCCGGTTGTGTAGAACCATATCTCCACATTCTTGCGGTTGACCCCGAGATCCTGCGCCAAATCCCTAACCTTGATTCCTTCCGGACCGACGGACTGAAGTCTGCCAAGGATTTTCTCTTTCAAGCCGCCTCTGCGTGTCTTGCCGGCCCCCGCTGCTTTTCCAGCCTTCGCCGTCCTGCGGGTCTTCACCGTTGCAGCCCTGCTGGAAGCGCGCCCCGGAGGACGCCCGCGCCGTTTGGGAGCAGGCAGGCCATCGCCGCTGAGGGCTCCGGCGATCTCGCCGTCGAGTGAAGTGAGTTCAGCCAGGAGCTCTTCTTTTCTTTTGTGCAGTAACAGCAATTGCTCGAGCTGGCGGATCGTTAGGTTAGGAGAGATAGTCATAGTTAGTTCGCGCAACTTCCATTGCTTCGAAGGGAAATCAAATAAATAATCATTGGTTGAGGGGATTAGTGTGATGGGGAATGTGGTGTGGCAGTTCGCGGGGTTTGTTGGCGGCCATCTATAATAGGAGGTGGAACTGCCTTCCAAGCGCACACGGCTGTAGCGGCGCTCCATGAGCGCCGGATATAAGTGCGGGCCGTTTCGGTGGGCGGTATAAAGGCTCGATGGGTCGGACTGTTCGGTCGGCGGTCAGGGCAGGTGTGACGGGTTAGGCCATTCGTTCGACGGTCATTGATTGGCGCGACGCGGTTAGGCCGTTCGGTCGGGTCATAGACCGTCGCTACAACTTGGAGGCTCTGGCTGAGGTTGGACGTGGGAAGGGGGCCTCTCGGGGAAGATAAGGAAGAGGGTAGCCGGCCTCCGACCGCCCCTTCTGACACTTCTCCGGGCTTGCTTCACGACCATTGGAGGTCTGTCCCGCTCGTCGTTCCAACCTCAGCACCGCCTTCAGGCTGGCCTCAGGAGAGACTCGCATCCTTCAAGGCCGCTGATCCCGGCCAACCAGGTCGGCAGATCGCGCCGAGCTCGGATGGGGCGCCCTGGCGGCTCATCGAGACCTGCTGCGGGAGCAGGGGTAGCGCGGCCCATTCGGGGCGATGAGAGGCCCGGAAGGCTCAAAACAGAGAATGGTTTCGCACAATTGCGACATAATAGCGGCTTCTAATAGAATCTCTATAACTTCCGAGCGTTATCATAGGGTCGGATGGCGTTTCGGCCTTTCGGCTTTTCGCAAAAGCGGTTCCCTCATTTCCCACGGAATTCCTAAGCTCCTCCAAGAGAGGCACTTACGTAACCAGTAACCTCTTCCGCACCGTACCCGTTCCCACGCGTCGGTAGCAACCGCCACTGCTCAAAGCGGGGTCATTCGGCCTCGTCGGACGGGCATTTCGCCCGTCCCGAGCCCCTCAAAGCTGCCCGGATTCCCCGTCATGGCACGGCCATAGCTTATAGAAATTATAGAAAGAACAAATAATATGAAAAAAGCACTTCTTATAATCCTATCTTCCTTCGCCGCGGTCGCTTCCACGTTCGCTTCGGTCGATCTCGGTTCCCCCACCCACTCTACTCCTTACGATCCTTACCTCTCCCCGGTCAAGCACGTCCTCACCCAGATGGACGGCAAGGAGAATTCGCTCGACCACGTCCGCCAGCTGATGCGGATCGGCAAAGGCTTCCGCTACTCCTATACGACCCCTTACACCGCCGCCACGCCCGAAGTCACCGCGGCGACCCACGCCGGCGATTGCAAGGCCAAGGCCCTCTGGCTCGCCTCCCAGATGAACGACACCTCGGTGCGCTTCGTCATCGGCAAAGCCCGGGCCGCTTCCAAGCTGAGCCACGCCTGGCTGCTCTGGACGCAGGACTCCTCGCACACCTGGATCCTGGATTGCACGAACTTCAGCGAGCCGATCCTCGCCGAGCGCGCCGACCCCACCCGCGAATACATCCCTTCCTACGCGTTCAGCAAGGCGGGCTCTTATCGCTACGGGGCGATGTTCGCCTCCAACGCGGCGCACCACAAGACCCCGGTCGCCCAGGCCGCCCGTTGATCGGGAACTCCGGAGAATCTGCACCACGCCCGAATGAGAGCGTGGGGACATCGACCAGACGGGGACGAGAACGAGACCCGGCCCCTACTTCGAGGAATCGACCTGAGCGGGTTTTGTAGTCTGGAGTTGAGGGGCGTCCCGCTTCGGCTCCGGCTGCACCCCCTCCGAGTTCGAACCTTCGATGAGCGTCAGGTCGGAAACCGGGTGCCGTTCGCAGGCGTTCGAGACGAGGAGAACGGCGCAGAGCAAGAGGGAGCGTTTCATGGGCTCGCGCAGACTAGCCCGCCGCGCGCAGGGTCTTCAAGGGAATAAATAGCGACTGCCGAGGCGGGCTGGGCCACCTCCTACCGGGATATTTTACGTGCGGGGCGCGCGCGGGTCGGCTACGGTGTTCGCTCCATGTTAAGCGCAGGTATCGCCGGGTTGCCGAATGTCGGCAAATCCACCCTCTTCAACGCCGTCACCCGCACCCGGAAGGCGGTCGCGGCCAATTACCCGTTCTGCACCATCGACCCGAATGTCGGGGTCGTCACGGTGCCCGACCCGCGGCTGGACGTGCTGGCGAAGCTCTCGCACTCCAGGAAGGTCGTCCCGGCGGCCATCGAGTTTGTCGATATCGCCGGGCTCGTGAAGGGCGCGAGCCAGGGCGAAGGGCTCGGGAACCAGTTCCTGAGCCACATCCGCGAAGTCCACGCCATCGTCCAGGTCGTCCGCTGTTTTGAGGATGATGATGTGCACCACGTGAACGGCTCGGTTGACCCGATCCGCGACATCGAAGTCATCACCACCGAGCTCGTGCTCGCGGACATGGGCACGCTCTCGAAACGCGCCGACCGCCTCCGCAAGGGGGCGAAGACGGGCGACAAGGCGGCGAAAGCCGAACTCGTCCTCATCGAAAAGTTGATCCCCATACTGGATGCGGGCCGACCCGCCAGCACCGCGGAGCTCTCGCCCGAGGAAGCGCGGATCGCCCACGAGTTCTCTCTGCTCACCTCGAAGCCGACCATCTTTGCCTGCAACGTCGCGGAGTCCGACCTGTCGACGCTCGCCGCGGAGATGGAGGCCGCGCAGGAGCAGGAAGGCGGGTTGCCGGGCGACGTGGTGGAGATCCATCCCGCGGCGCGCCACGTAAAGGCGGTGCAGGATTACGTCCGTTCGCACCTCGGGACGGAGGCGATCGTCATCAGCGCGCAGATCGAGAGCGAGCTGGTCGATCTGCCGGAAGCCGAGGCCGCCGAATACCTCAAGGGGCTGGGGGTCATGGGGAGCGGTGTCGATTCGCTCATCCGGGCGGTGTATCACCTGCTCGGCCTGCGGACGTATCTCACGACGGGCGAGACGGAATCGCGCGCCTGGACGATCCATGCGGGCGACAAGGCGCCTGCGGCAGCGGGCGTCATCCACACCGATTTCGAGCGCGGCTTCATCGCGGCCGAGACGATCCATTTCGACGACCTGGTGCGGTTTGGCACCACGGCCAAGGCGAGGGAAGCGGGCAAGCTGCGGATCGAGGGGAAGGAATACGTGGTGAAGGATGGCGACGTGCTCGAGTTCCGCTTCAACGTCTAGGATTCGCCATGCACATCCAGGACATCCTCGGGAAAAATCGCACCACGTTCTCTTTCGAGTTCTTCCCGCCGAAGACGCCCGAGGCAGCGGAGAACCTTTACCAGACGATCCGCGAACTCGAGGAGTACCGGCCGCAGTTCGTCAGCGTCACGTACGGCGCGGGCGGCTCGACCCGGGAACTGACCCACGAACTGGTGATGCGCATCCGGAGCGGGACGAAGCTGAACCCGATCCCGCACCTCACCTGCGTCTGCCATGACGAGGATGAGATCGCCGCCATCCTGCGGCGGTACGCGAGCGGCGGGGTGAGCAACATCCTGGCCCTGGGCGGCGACCCTCCGAAGCGCGAGGGGTACCGCAAGCAGGACGACCGGTTCCAGCACGCGGTGGATCTCGTGCAGTATATCAGGAACTTCAACAACACGGAGGATCATCCCGACCAGCGCGGGTTCGGCATCGGCGTCGCAGGTTTCCCGGAAGGGCACCCGGCCACGCCCAACCGGCTCCTGGAGATGGATCACCTGAAGGCCAAGGTGGACGCCGGCGCGGACTACATCGTGACCCAGCTCTTTTTCGACAACCGGGATTTCCTCGATTTTCGGGACCGGTGCGAGCTCGCGGGAATCCACGTGCCGATCATCGCGGGCATCATGCCCATCGTTTCGGTGAGCGGGCTGCGGCGCATGGCCGACCTCGCGGGCGGGGCGCGGTTTCCCGCGAAGCTGCTCCGTTCCCTGGAGCGTTGCCAGGATGACCCGGAGATGGTCGCGCGGGTCGGAATCCATTACGCCTCCGAGCAGTGCCACGACCTGCTTGAAAACGACGTGCGGGGCATCCATTTTTATACCTTGAACCGCTCGGACGCGACACGGCAGATATTTGCCAGCCTCGGCCTGCGGGACGCGCGGCTCGGCGAAACGCCGGGAGCATGACGGGGCGTTCCCGGAGGACGCCCGCCAGCGCGAAAAACCAGTGACATTACGACGGAGTGTCGGATACTCCGTAACCCCGAAAACCCTTCGACCTATGAGTGACCTGAAACAAGCCAGTCTCATCCCCTTTGAGATGCACACAGAGCCCGTGCTGAGCGACCCCTCGGCGAACCCGTTCAAGCTGGTGGTGGACCCGATGATGCGAATGAAGCTGCGCAAGGCCCTGTTCGACCTCATCGAAAATCACGACCAGGAAATGTCCAAATACGTGGCGGACGGGAAGCTCTCCCTGGATTCCTATAAGGAATACATCGAGATCTTCGCGCGCAGCCTGCGGGAGACCCTGCACAGCGTGGAGGGGGTCGCCTACCTGCTCGATGCGTGCGGGTTCCGCGTCGATACGAGCCAGATAAATCTGCTCCCGGAAACCCGCTGGAAGAAAACCAGGAAGCGCGAGGCCGCAGCGTCGGAGCCCGGTTGAGCCCGGGGGCCGCAACACGCCGCGGGGAGGCCGCCGTCTCCAGCCGCGCCTGCTGGGTTTACTGGTCGGTCGTTGCGCTGCTCTTTGGCGCGGGCTGTTTCCAGCGCTTCTCGCTGCCTGCGACTCCCTTTAGCGATCCCGATACCTGGGGGTATTTGTTCCCCGGGCTGTCCGCGTTCACGCGGGGCGCGTTTGTGCACACGTACGGGCGGACATTTGTGTATCCGTTGTTCGTTTACGGCATCCTGCGGGGCTTCCACGACTTCGCCTACGTGAGCCTCATCCAGCATCTGCTCGGCCTCTTCTCGGGCGTGCTCCTGCTCGCGGCCTGGCGCGAGCTGGCGCGCGTGCTGCCGGACCGGCCCGCGATCAGGGAGTGGCACCGGTGGCTGGGGCTCGTGGCGCTGGCGGTGTTCCTCCTCTCGAAGACCTCGCTGCTCATGGAGCACTCCATCCGGCCCGAGGCGGTCTTCCCGTTCATCGCGATCCGGTGCATCTGGCTTGCGCTGCGCTATTGGAGGGAGTTCGAGGCGAAGAAGCTGCGGGCCGCCTTCTGGTGGGGAGGTGCGCTGTTTTACGACTCCGTGCTGCTCTATTTCCTGAAACCGGCCTGGGGGTTCGGCGTCGTGTTTGCGATGGCGCCTTTGCTCCTCTCGCTGTGCCTGCTGAGGGGGTATTTTGGCTACAGGGTTCTCATCGTATTGCTCCCTGCACTCCTCGTCTTCGGGACGCTTTTCGCCCCCGAGAGGAGCCTTGTGAGGGAATACGACCCCGGGACGGATTGTTTCCTGCCGTCGCTGCTGCTCTCCGTCCATGCGGACATCATCCTCGACGAGATGACGCGCGACCTGGCCGACGGCGCCGTTCCGGAGCGCGAGCGCGGCCTCGTGTCGAAGTTGACGGTCTTGATCCGCGCGGAAGTGGAAAGAACGGCGCCCAGGAATTCCCAGCTCGCGTTCAACCCGGATGTCTTCCTGTATGGCAAAGACAACGTGTGCGGGCTCGCAAGGGAATTCTTCGCGAAGGACACCGCGGCTTATAATGACTTCTGTTTCGCGTATTATGAGAAGGCGTGGCTGCACCAGCCTGGCAGGATGCTTGGCAAGGTGGCGCGCCAGCTCGGCGCTTTTTATTCCTGGGAGAACCAGGGCTACGACGTTTCGCTGCGCGCCTACATCGGCACGGGGTACACGGCTCTAAGGACGCGGAACGCCTTGCAAGACCTCGGGAAACCGCTCCCGTTCTACGAGGAGTACCGGCGCGCCACCGAAGGCCTGGAGCATTCCGAAAAGGTGTGGCGCCAATCGTTGGCTGTCACCCTGTTGAACATGTTGTTATACGCGTGTTATCCGAACGTCGTCTTCGGGAGCGTGGCGGCCGCGTGCGTCATCCTGTTCCGGCGGAACGCCGGGCACTGGAAGGAGCTGGCGCCCCTGGCGCTCTGGTCGCTCTACCTGCATTCTTATAACTTCGGCAACTGCCTCACCATCGCCGTCGTTCACAATATGCAGATCGGGCGCTACGTGAAGAACCAGCTCATCTATACGGTCTTCTCGGAGTGCTGCGGGGTGCTGTTGATTCTCGCGGCGATCCAGGCCTATCGGATGAGGGATGCAAGGCCATCCAGCATGCCCCAGAGAGGTTTCTCCGTAGCCGGAAGGTAACGCGCGCAATCCCGGATGGTCGCGGCATCCTGGACGAATTTGCCGGAACCGGTCTCGCCGCCATCGCCCAGGAAGAGCTCGACGTCTTCGTGACCGACCTCGATGTGGAATTGCAGGGCGGCTACCCTTTCCCGATACAGGAAGGCCTGGTTCTCACACGCGGCGCTCGAAGCGAGGAGAATCGCGCCCTCCGGCAGGTCGTACGTGTCGCCGTGCCAGTGCAGCGGGGTGAGCTCGGGCGGGAACGGGCGGAAGGCCGCGTGCGTCGCTGCGCACCCCGCGAATCGCACGGGGAACCAGCCGATCTCGACCTCGGCGTTCTGGTAAACGCGGGCGCCGAGCGCGTCGGCGATGAGTTGCGCGCCGAGACAGACGCCGAGGACGATCTTCCCCTGTTCGATCGCCGCCTTGATGAAGCGCTTCTCCGCGACGAGCCAGGGGTGGTCGCGATGCTGGTAGATGTTCATCGCGCCGCCCATGATGACCAGGAAGTCCACGGATTCCAGCGCCGGAAGCGGTTCGCCCAGGTGGAAGCGGGTGCCCGTCAGCGTGTGGCCCCGGTCGCGCGCCCAGTCCGCGATGCGGCCCGGGCCTTCCGAAGCGCCGTGCTGGAGGAAGTGGATGTGCATGGGCAAGAGATAACCGCGTCGCGGCGTCGAATCCAATGGTTTGAATTACGTTACCCTTGCATGGAGGCCGAGGGGTTCGCTAGGATCGGGCAATGGTTCAAGCCATCGACAGTCCGGCGGCTGCAGCCGGGTCGCTCAAGGAGACATTTATCGCCGCGTACCGCTGGATGGTGCTGGCGCGGGTTTCCGAAGAGAAATATGCCAGCCTCTACCGGGGCGGCAAGATTCACGGCAGCGTCTTTCTGGGCAAAGGGCAGGAGGCGTTGAGCGTCGCGTGCGCCATGCATCTGCGCCAGGGGGACGTCTTCGCGCCGCTCATCCGCGACCAGGCGGGCCGGCTCGCTTTCCGCGAGACGCTCCTGGACTCGACGCGGGCATACCTCGGCTCGCGGCTGGGCGCGATGCGCGGGCGGGATGGGAACGTCCACCGGGGCCGGCCGCGCGAGGGGTATTTCGCGATGATCAGCCACCTCGGGGCGATGATCCCGGCGGTGGCTGGGGCGCTCCTGGCGCGGCGGATGCGCGGCATCGAAGGGACGGTGGGGCTGGCGAGCATCGGGGAAGGGGGCACATCGACGGGGGCGTTCCACGAGGGGGTGAACCTCGCGGCGGTCGAGCGGCTGCCCTTCGTCATCGTCATCGCGAACAACCAGTATGCCTACTCGACGCCGACCTCCCGGCAATTTGTCTGCAACCTCGAGGACAAGGCTGCCGCGTACGGAGTGGAGGGCCATTCGGTCGATGCGACGGACCTCGCCGCGTGCCTGGAGACGATGCAAAAGGCGATCGGCCGCGCCCGGGAAGGCGCGGGCCCGCAGATGGTCATCGCCTCGCTCCTGCGCCTCGCCGGACACGGGGAGCACGATGATGCCCCCTATATAAATGCCGACTTGAAGCGCCCTGCGGCGCGCGATTGCCTGGAAGTGCGCCGAGGGCGCCCTCCTGGAACGCCATTGGGCCGCGCCGAAGCAGATCACGGCCTGGAGGGCGGAAGCGGTCGGCGCAGGTGGAGGAGGCGGTCTCCATCGTCCAGCGGGAGCCGCTGCCCGATCCCAACGAAGAGGATTGGTGCGCCCTCTCATCGAGACATCTGATCGACGGGTTCGCCTGCTGAATGAGCATCACCTATCTCGAAGCGATAAGGGAAGCGCAGGCGAAGGCTCTCGCGGACGATCCGCGGGTGTTCATCTACGGGCAGGACGTGGGCGAGTTCGGCGGCGCATTCAAGGCCACCAAGAACCTGGCGAAGGAATTTCCGGGGCGGGTGCTGGATTCGCCGCTGAGCGAGGATGCCATCATCGGCGCGGCCATCGGCGCGGCCATCGAAGGGATGCGGCCGATCGTCGAGATGCAGTATGCGGATTTCTCGACCGTCGGGTTCAACCAGATCGTCAACCACGCGGCCACGCTCTTCTGGCGAACGCAGACGCCCTGCCCGATCACGATCCGCCTGCCCTCCGGCGGCACCAACGGGAGCGGGCCGTTCCACAGCCAGAACATGGAGGCGCTCTACGCGCATTACCCCGGCCTGATCGTGATGACCCCGGCGACGGTGGAGGACGCTTACAGCATGCTGCTTGAAGCGGTGGCGATCGATGACCCCGTGATCTTCTGCGAGCACAAGTATCTCTATTACCATTTGAAGGCGGACGGGCTCCCGTCCGAGGCCGAGCCGGTGGGGAAGGCGTGCATCGCGCGGCCGGGCCGGGATGTGACGGTGGTCGCCTATAGCGCCATGGTGCACGAGGCGCTCGAAATGGCCCGGGAACTTGCGACGGAAGGCACCGAGGTCGAGGTGGTCGATCTGCGCTCGGTCAAGCCGCTGGATACGGATACCGTGCTGGCCTCGGTGGCCCGCACGGGGCGGCTGCTTGCCGTGGGCGAGGCGTTCCCATGGGGGGGCGTGACCGCGGAGGTGATCGCGCGCGTCGCCACTGCCGGGTTCGATTTGCTGGATGTGCCCCCGCAGCGGCTCAATGCCAGCGATACGCCCGTTCCCTTTCACCCGAACCTTTGGGGCACGCACCGCCCCACCGCGCGGGCGATGGCCATCGCGGTGCGGGAACTGTTGCGACTCTGAGTTTTTATGCCGCGAATCCCGATCATCATGCCACAGCTCGGCGAGTCCATCGCCGAGGCGACCATCGTCAATGTCGGCATCAAGGTGGGGGAACAGGTGAGTGGCGACCAGGAGGTCATCGAGGTGGAGACGAACAAGGCGGTGATGAGCGTCACGACGCCTTGCGCGGGGCGCGTGGAGGAATTGCTCGTCGAGGTGCAGCAGAGCTACCCGGTCGGCGCCGTCCTCGGTTACCTCGACGTGAGCGAGGAGGACGCCGCCCGCCTCGGGCCGCAACCCGCGCCCGCCGCCGTCCCACCCAGAGGAAGAGGCGGGGCCGCTTCCCGCCAGGAGAGGCGCGCCGCCCGTGGTGGCGCCGACCGTCCGCGGCCTGCCGGTGCCCGCACATGCCGCCGGCGCGAGCTACATGTCCCCCCGCATGAAGGCGCGCATGAATGAGCTCGGCCTGCACGCCGCAGACCTGGCGGGGATCGCCGGGAGCGGCGCGGCCGGCCGCGCGACCATCGAGGATCTCGAAAAATTTCTCGGCAACCTGGAGAAGAACGAGATGACGCCGGCCTCCAGCATGCGCGTGGCGGTGGCGGACGCGATGCGGCGCAGTTGGACGCGGCCTCTGGCGACGGTGGCGTTGCCGGTGATCCTGGATCCGGTGCTGCGGCACCGGCGCGATTCGAATCCGAAGCCGGGGCCCGCGCTCTATGCGTTGCGCGCGCTGGGGATCGCGCTTTCCGAGAATAGGGCGCCCGCGGGCCGGTTGATCGGGAACAGGGTGGTGCATCCCGCGGCGATCGACATCGGGTTTGCCGTCGAGGCGGAAGACGGCGTACTCGTTCCTGTCTTGCGGGATGTGAACCGGATGAAGCTCCAGGAACTCGCGCCCCGCTACAATGAACTTGTGGAACTCGCGCGGCAGAGGCGGCTGCCCGCGAACGCGACCGGCGGTTCGGTGGCGACGGTGACCAATTTCGGGACTTTTGGCCTGACCTGGGCGACCCCCATTCCGCTGCCCGAGCAGACGCTGGTGCTCGGCATGGGCGCGGGCCGCGTGGCGCCCCACTGGGATGCGGACTCGAAGCAGTTCCTGCCTGTGACGGAGATCAACCTTACCTTGAGCTTCGACCACCGCGTGCTGGACGGCGGCGCGGCCGGGCGGCTTCTAGCCCGTGTCGCCGCGTTGCTGGGGGAGCCGAAGGGGCTCTAGCTAGCCGGACTTCCGCTGGATTTCGAACGGCATCGGCACCCGGGGCGGAGGCGGGGGCTGGGTTCTTTTCTCGATAAAAAGCCAGACTAGGACACAAAATGCGCCCACCACGACGCTGCTGAGGATCCTGCGCGCCAAGGAGGGCGCAGCCGCGCTCGGGCGAGGGCTACTCGGCAAGGGTGTCGATCTTCTCGGCCGTCTCGAAATCGAGGTCGGTGAGGCCGCCCTTGCTGTGCGTGGAGAGGACGAGGCGGACTTTATTGTAGCGGATGTCGATGTCCGGGTGGTGCTCCTGCTCCTCGGCGATCTCCGCGACCGAATCGACAAAATCGATGGACTGGAAGAAGTCGTCGAACTCGAAGGTGCGCTCGATGCTCTTCTTCTCCTGCTCCCACTCCGGGACCTTTTTCAACCATTCCTTGATCTCGCTCGCTTTCAGTAGGTCAGCCATAAGAGGTGCTCGTTTGGGGATGCAGTGAAGCCTTTTAACACGCCATGAATCGTTTTCAAGCGCAAATCCGGTGGCATCGCCGGCGCCTCCAAATACGCCTTGATCCCTCCCCCAGCGGCGCGTACAAAGGCCCCATGCTAGAAACTCTCCTCCATCACCATGGGTAAACTTTACAACAACATCGTGGAAACTGTGGGGCGGACGCCGCTCGTAAAGCTCAACCGCGTCACGAGCGGGCTGGAAGCGACGGTGGCCTTGAAATGCGAATTTTTCAATCCGCTCGGCAGCGTCAAGGACCGTATCGGCATGGCGATGATCGAGGCCGCCGAGAAGGACGGCCTGTTGACGCCGGAGACCGTGATCGTGGAGCCGACCAGCGGGAACACGGGCATCGCCCTGGCGTTCGTGGCCGCGGCCCGGGGCTATAAGCTGATCCTCACGATGCCCGAGACGATGAGCGTCGAACGGCGCACCCTGCTTGCCATGCTCGGGGCGAAGCTGGTGTTGACGCCCGGCAGCGAAGGGATGAAAGGGGCCATCGCCCGCGCGGAGGAGATTGTGAAAAATACGGCGAACGCCTGGATGCCGCAGCAGTTCAACAACCCCGCGAACCCGGCTATCCATGCGGCGACGACCGCAGTCGAGCTGTGGGAGGATACGGATGGGAAGATCGATATACTGGTCGCGGCCGTGGGCACGGGCGGCACGATCACCGGGGTGGCCGAAGTCATCAAAAAGAAAAAGCCGGAGTTCAAGGCCATCGCCGTCGAGCCGAAGGATTCGCCGGTCATAGGGCAGACGATGAAAGGGGAGCCCGTGAAACCCGGGCCGCACAAGATCCAGGGGACTGGCGCGGGATTCGTTCCCAAGAATCTGCATCTGGCGATCGTCGACGAGGTCATTACGGTCACCAATGACGAGGCTTTTGCCATGGCTCGCCGCCTCGCGAAGGAGGAGGGGATTCTTGCGGGGATCAGCTCCGGGGCCAATGTCCATGCGGCCATCGAGGTGGCGAAACGCCCGGAAAACAAAGGAAAGCTGATCGTCACCGTTGCCTGCTCGACCGGGGAGCGCTATCTGAGCACGGCGCTCGCGGAAGAAGCCCGTGCGGAAGTGGGAGGATAGAAATCCATAGAGTCCGAAGCCGGAAAAACTCTACGCAATGTGGTTAATGAAGTTGACAGGTTTGGAGGGCAGATTTATGTTGGGGATATGAAGGAGGAAGACGAGGGAAAGTATAGCGGCTACAAGCTGCAGGAGACGGCCGCGGTCTATTCCAGCTCTCCCGAGCTGCGGAAGTTTTCCGCGGAACCTCCGAGACTTGTTTCGAGGACTTAGAGCCCGCTACAACCCCTTGGAGATCGCCCGGGCGGTTGCGGACGCCATCATGGCCGAGGCGGGGCCCAAGCCGGAGCGGGCTATGGACCGTGCCGCCGCGCGCGGCCTGGTGGTGCGGGAAGAGGCCAAGCAGGAGGAAGGCGGCAATATTTCCGCAGACGAAGCGGCCCGCATCCTCGGCATTTCCAAGACCAGCATCCTCGAACGCTACAAAAAGGGGCGCGTGCTCGGCTGGCGGGAGGCTCGCCAGAACGCCGTGCGCTTTCCCACGTGGCAGTTCTCTCCAGACGGCGTGTTGAAAGGCCTGGCCGAGGTGCTCGCCATCTTACAGTCCCCGCACATGGACGACTGGGGCCGGGTCATGTTCTTCCTGAATCCGCGACAGAGCTTGCAGGGGTTGCGCCCGCTCGACGCGCTTCGCCAGGGCCGGCAAAAGGCGGTGGAGCAGCTTGCCTGGGCCGATGTGGAATAGGCCGTCGGTCGTTTACGGCAGGCCGATCTATAAGCCGGGGGCTAATTTTGCGCGCAGGCGGATTCCCGTTTCCACGATGGAAGCCGGCGTCCTGTTGCGAGTGCATCCCAGCCACCTTCCCGCGATCCATTTTGGAAGGCGCGCCGGGAACCGGTTCACCCCGGAGGATTCGCCATATGGCGTCATGTACCTGGCCCAGGATCTGGAAACGTGCATTTTCGAAGTTTTCGGGGACGAAATGCTGCATGATCGCAGCATCATCCGCGCGTTCAAGTGGATGAACCGCAGCGTGTCGGAAATAGCCTTCCCGGCCCTGCGGGTCTGCGATTTCACGGATCCGGTCACGAACACCGCGGCCGGCGTCGATCTTGCCTCGCTCATGTTGCACATTCTGGAGACGCCCCAAGCATGGGGCCGCGCCGTCATGGAGCATCCGCTACGCTTCCAGGGGATTCGTTATACGAGCCGATTCACCCAGAACCGCTGCCTGGCGCTCTTCGATCTGCCGGAAAACGCTCATCAACTCACAGCCCGCAGCATAGGTCCGCTCCACGAGCATTCGGAAGCGAACTGGTTCCTGGACGAATACGAAGTGGCGATGGTCTAAGCTGCAGCAGTTTACTTACATGCAGAACTATCGGCGCGACGAAGCACCGATGCAGTTTGGGTTTCGGCGGTCACGGGCCGCCGCTACAGGTGCCCGGCTGACGCGGCCGAATCCGCTAACGGACGAATCTTGATGTTGCGAAATGAGACCGAGCCGTGGTCACCCTGCAGGCCGATCCAGCCCGACATGGATTTGGCATACCCGGGCATTTTCCCGAATTTGCTTCCCACCACCCTGGACTTGAAATCATCGCTGCCGAGAACGTATTCGAGATACTTTCTGCCGTTCATGTCGTGTTCGCATTTGGAAGGGCTGACGACGAGCCGGACGTGATTCCATTGGCCGACGGGTTTCGTCGCGTCCAGAGGTTTGCCGGTCGCCGGATCGATGGGCGGTTTGTAGAGCTGGTAGAGCCACCCACTTTTTTGCGGATCGGCCGCTTTCTCATTGTCCAGCAACTGAAATTCAGGCCCGGTCTGCCACATTTTCCCGCCCGCGTCGGTGATGTGATAGATGATGCCGCTATTTCCCGCCTCGACGATCTTGTAGTCGAGTTCCAACTCGAACCAGGCGTATTTGCCGGTCGTAACGATGTCGCCGGCGTTATGGGGATCGGCGCATACCAGGCATCCGTCCTTCACCTGCCATCCGGGTTGAACGCCTTCCTTTTTGAAGTTATGCCAGCCGGCGAGATCGGTTCCGTTGAAGAGGAGCTTCCACCCCGCGGCTTTTTCCCCTGCGGTTAGGGAGTTGAGTGCCTGTTCCGGTTCCGCCGCTGGAAGCCGCAAGATCAGGAGTCCAAGCGCGACTGTGGTAAGCAAGAACTTCATATACAGGATTGGGTATGAGAGGCTCGCGCGAAGGACGCCAAGGACGCCAAGGGGGAGAGGGGGCTAAGGATGCTGGCGCCTCTTGGAGAGAGAGCTCGGCGTCCTTTGCGCGAAAACGCACCGGGCGGGTAGCCGTTTGTTCGAGTGGTCGGCAGTCGGCAGCCCCTCCAAGGTGCGCCGATGGCGGCTACTTCTTGGCGGAAGCGGTCTTTGTGGGCGCGGGTTTCGCGGCGGGCTTGGGGGCTGGGGGGGCGGCGGCTTTTTTGCGGGCTACGTAGGCTGCCCGGCGGCGGCGTTTGATGATTTTGTTGGATTGCTGACCCATGGGAGGATTTCGTTTCTTCTTTAGAAGCCGAGGCCGGGGGGAAGGCCCAGGCCGGCGGTGATCTTGTTCATTTCTTCTTCGGCCAGGGCTTTGCCTTTGGCGATGGCCTGCTTGACTCCGCTCAGGACGAGGTCTTCGAGCATCTCAACGTCGTTGGGGTCGACGATCTCCTTGCTTAGTTTGATGGAGAGGACTTCGCCGGCGCCGTTGGCGACGACGGTTATCTTTCCGCCGCCCGCCGTGACCTCGACGGTCTTTTCGGCGAGCTCGGCCTGGGTTTTGGCCAGGTCGTCCTTCATCTTCTGCGCCTGTTTCATCATCTTCTGGATGTTCATAGGAAGGGGTCGGCGGGGTTAGGCGGGCTGGATTTCGCCCTTGAAGATTTCGAGGGCTTTTCGGATGAGGGGATCGTTCTTCAATGCCTCGACGGGGTCAAGCGGTGAATCGTCTTTCTTTTCCGAAGGCGGCGGCGCGACGAGGTCTTCGCGGATCTCGCAGCGGAGGGTGAGCGGGCGGCCGGAGGTTTCAGAGAGGACATCCTCGAGGAACGCGCGGTTGGTCGCGCGCATGAGCGACTCGAGCGCGAGCCCCTGGCTTTTAGGAAAGCCGATGATGCAGGTGCTCCCTTCGATTCCCAGGAAGACGCCGGCCTCGACCCACGAGATGATGAAGCGCCGCCGCTCGCGGACGGCTTCGATGACAGCCGCCCAGAGCAGGGCGTCCTCCACCGGCTCGGCCTTCTGCGGCTCTTCCCTCAACACATTTTCCACGGGGATCGCCGACGCGGACACGGGCTTGGGTGGCGGAGCCGTGGCCGTGGAGGGCTGAAGGGCGGATTTCGCCGCGGGCGGAGACGCGCCGCCGGCGCGGAGTTGCGCCAGCGCATCGATGATCTCGGTGAGCGTAGCCTGCCCCAGCGTCTGCACGGCTTTGATGACCGCGACCTCGAAGTGGAGCTTCTTGTTCGGAGCCCATTTCATGCGGCTCTCGGCGGCGGCGAACTGCTCGATGAGTTCCAGCAGCCGATCCAGCGAGATGGCCGCGGCCTGCGATTTGAGCGCGGCCGCGAGGCTCTCACCGAGCTCTTCCTTTATGGCGTCCGGGTCGGCCTTGAGGATGAGCAAGTCCCGCAAATGCAGGATGATATCCGTCATCAGCCGCGAGAGATCCTTGCCGGCTTCGGATTGCTCGTGGAGTACGGCCAGCGCCTTGGAGGAAGCGCCTTTCAGGATGTGCTCGCAAAGCAGCGAGACCGTCTGCCCCGCCGTAAAGCCGAAGATGGAGAGGACATCCTCCTCGACGATCTTGTCCCCACAAAACGCCACGAGCTGGTCCAGCATCGACTCGGCGTCGCGCAGGCCGCCCTCCGCGCCCCGGGCGACGGCGAGCGCCGCGCGGTCATCGAGCGAAATCTTCTCTTCGCGGGCGATGAACTGGAGGTGGGCGGTGATCAATGCCGCGGGTATGCGCCGCAGGTCGAAACGCTGGCAGCGGCTGAGGATCGTGGGCAGCACCTTCTGCGGCTCGGTTGTCGCGAAGATGAACTTCACGTGCGGGGGGGGCTCCTCCAGCGTTTTCAGGAGGGCGTTGAACGCGGCGGAGCTCAACATGTGGACCTCGTCGATGATGTATATCTTGAACTTGCCCCGGGCGGGGGCGAACCGCACATTCTCGCGCAGCTCGCGCACCTGCTCGACCCCGTTGTTGCTCGCGCCGTCGATCTCAAGCACGTCGAGGTTGATGCCCTGCGCGATTTCCTTGCAGGAATCGCACACGCCGCACGGGGTCACCGTCGGGCCGTTGACACAATTCAGCGCCTTGGCCAGGATGCGCGCCGTGGAGGTCTTGCCGACTCCGCGCGGCCCGACGAACAGGTAGGCGTGTGCGAGCCGGTTCTGCTGGATGGCGTTCTTGAGCGTCCGGGTGATGTGCTCCTGCCCGACGACCGAATCGAAATTCTGCGGCCGGTATTTCCTGGCAAAGACCTGGTAGTTTACTTGCACCTGCGGTGGGCTCGCGCGCGGCGGATCATTTGCCGATGTCTTCGTTCCAGAGGCTCGGGTTTTCGTCGATGAAGCGGGTCATCATCTCGACGCATTCGGGCAAGTCGAGGTCGATGACCTCGATGCCGTGGCTGCGCATGAATTCCGGGGCGCCCGGGAACGTGCGGCTTTCGCCCACGACCACTTTTTTTATGCCGAACTGGACGGCTGCGCCCGCGCACAGGTAGCAGGGCATGAGGGTCGAGTAGAGGGTGGTGCCGTGGAAGCTGCCGAGTCGGCCCGCGTTGCGGATGCAGTCGATCTCCGCGTGGGTCACCGGGTCGCCGTCCTGGACGCGCTTGTTGTGGCCGGCGGCGATCAATTTGCCGTCCCGCGCGAGGGAAGAACCGATGGGGATGCCCCCGACGGCGCGCCCCTTCAAGGCCTCGTCGATGGCCGCCTGCATGAATTCATCTTTTTCCATAATGTCGGAAAGGACGATAGGGCCGGGGAGGATTTTCGCAAGGTTGTTCCACTGGCTTGGGGGTGGAGGGATTGGCCGTCTGTGACCGCCGATCCCTTGGGTCTCGAGCTGGCGTTCCCGGCCAATTTACTGGCATAACGGGCGGAACATCCTTACAAGGTGGAGCGCCCCCAAGTTTCCGGTGCGCCGGCCTGAATCGCGACCGAATGAAGTTTCCACCGCAGAGCGTCCTATTTTCGCGGGAGTTCCTCCTGACCCTGTTGGCGATGGGCGTCATCCTGTTCCTTTCCATGCCTGCGTCGGAATGTCCCGGCGACTCGGTCGCGATCCGCTGCGAGACCATCGCTCTGGTGACGACGGGCGGCCTTGCCGTGCCGGCGGAGGTGACGAAGGCTTTCGGCGGCGAGCCCGGCCAGTATTTCTATTACAATGAGGCGAAGAAGGAGTTTTTCTCCAAATACGGGATCGTCAACGGCCTCATCTATGTTCCGGCGTACTGGGTCGAGAACGCCGTGCGGCATTCCCTGCCGTACCTGTCACCGGAGCACGTCCTCTTCCTGAACTGGCATAACTGGGTGCTGTCGCTCTTCAGCGTCGCCTACCTGTATCTGCTGGCGAGCCGCTACACCGTTCGCGCCGGGGTGCGCGCCGTCTTTGTTGTCGCCTCGATCTGTTCCACGTTCTGGTGGAACCATCTGCCGGTCCGATATTCGGAGATCCATCAGACCCTGTTTCTCATGGCCGCATGTTATCATGCGGCTCGAGGCCGTCGAACCGCAGCCTTCCCGGCCGGGCGAACCAAGGGCGTTCAGCGGGAAACACCTATGCGCCTCCGCCGGGTTCCTCGGCTTGCTCTTTCTGTCCAAATTCATCTTTGTGCTCATCCCGCCTCTTTTTGCCGTGCTCCTCATCCTGCAGATGTCGGGCTGGAGATGGGAGCGCCGCCCGCCCCTGGGCGCGGTCGGGCGCGCAACGGGGCGCGTCATCGTCTGGTTCGCCCTGCCTTGCGCCCTCTTCCTGGGCGTCCTGCTTTGGTCGAACAGCGTCCGGTTCGGCTCGCCTTTTAACACCGGCTACCTGCAGCAGGCCGGGCTAAAACCGTTCGGCGGGAACTGGGTGAACGGCCTGCGCGGCTATCTCATCGACCCGCAGTTCAGCGTGTTGGTCATGTTCCCGGTTCTGGTTTTCAGTTTGCCCTGCTGGCCGCGGTTCTTCCGGCGCTACCGGCTGGATGCCGCGCTCTACCTGGTGCTCTGCGCGCTCTTCCTGGCGATGTACACCACCAACGACAGCCCCACCACGCTCGGGGGTTGGAGGGGCGAATGGTCGGTACGGGCCGCGCTACATGCTGCCCGTTCTCGGCGTGCTTAGCCTGCCCTTTGTGCTGGTGATCGAGGGCATCTTTATGGGCCTCAAGCGCCTGCAGCCTACCGCCGTGTTTTATGCGCTCACGACCGCGTTCCTCCTGTTGTATTCGACGCGCATCCAGATGAACGCGAACGCGCTCCCGTTCTGGGTGTATTACCACATCTATAACGGCATGTTCGAGCCGGTTCATAACGGGCTCGTCCAGGGGTATTTCGCGCTCACGCCGCGTGGGATCATCTGTGGCGACCTGTTGCGTTTCAAACACGGCGGCACGTTCCCGCCCCTGGAGCGGCTCGCGCCGAACCTGAGCCGGGAATCGATGGAAAACGCCGAGGCCGTGCTGCGTTCCCGGCTTGTCTCGAACTACTACTGGTTCCCCGACCGGCCGTCCGCGCCCTGAGGCCCGGCTATTTCGGAAGACGCCGGCTCCTTTTTCGGGCGGTAGAGGATATAGACCAGTCCTCCGAAGAGCGACACCGCGAGCATCATCGAGAACGCGACAAACGAAGCCGCGAGGGCCCGCTCGGGACTCACGTTCCCGAGTATTCCCAGAAAGAGAATGAGCAGGTATTCCCGCACCCCCAACCCCGCGAGCGTGATCGGGATGGCATTCGACGCGAGCACGATCGGCACGAAACTGAACCACGCCGCCGGCGGCAGGTGGATGCCCACCGCCAGGCCGGCGAAATAAAAGAGCAGGCAGAGGAGGGCCTGTGCGGCGCACGCGGCGAGGAAGACCTGGACGACGCGGCCTTTGCGCAGGCAGAACCGCGCCCAGATGTTTGCCACCTCATCCCGGAAGCTAAAGGCGGGGAGGGAGCGCAGCCGGTGCTCGAACCACCGGTGGGTGGGATGGCCCGCCGCAAGGAAGAGGACACCGGCCGCGAACACGGCGAGGCCCGCGGCGAGCATCCCGACGGCGAGCCAATGGGTCTGCGGGGAGCCGGCGAGCAGGCGCCATTGCCAGGGGATGCAGAGGAGCGCCCATGCGAAGACGCTGGTCAGCCCCAGCACGCGGTCGAGCAGCACGGTGCTGCACGCTTCCCCCGCGCGCCCCTTCGCCAGGCGCGACACGTAGAGCATCCTTGTGAGGTCATCCCCGACCGGCCCGGGCAGGAACATCAGGAAAAATTGGCCGATCTGCACGACGCACACCAGCGGGAACATGGGGATGTCGATCTCGAGCACGCCCAGGAGCCGGCGCCAGCGCCAGCCGGATATGGCGACGGTCGCGAAGCAGAGGGCTATTCCGGCGCCGACCCACGCCCGGTTCGCGTCCCGCACGCTGTTCCACACGCGCGCCACGTCCACCTTGTGGAAGAGAAACCCGAGCACCGCGGCTGCGAAAAGGATCTTCGCGACGAGGAACGCCGCCTGCCGTTTGTTCATGGGAAGTGGCCGCCGCCCGCGGGTTCGTGGCAGCTACTCAAATTCGCTCCCTTTCCCGAGGAGAAACATCTTTATGGCGTGGAGGATCGCCGCAACGCGGACAAAGCGGACGCGTCCCACTCGGTAGCGTGCGCGATCCCGGACGATGTCGCCGCTTTCCACGAGCCGTTCCAGGCGAATGCGCATCAGGGCGTTGTCGTCATACTCCCGGGCCATCTCGAGCATGTCCACGCCCGCCGGAGCGGCGGCGATCTCCGAGTACATCCGGATGCGGATCGACGTGTGGCCGAGGTTCGCGAAGTTCACGTAACAATAGGAGAGCGCCGCGTACGCCGGGGCGTTCACGAGCAGGGAGACCGCGAGGCTGTCACCGGGCGGGCCCTGCCGGCAGAGAACGAGGAGGGTCTCGAAGAGCGCGAGCGCGCCAGCCCCGATGAGGAACCCCTCGACAATCGCCCGGAAAAATTCCCTGCCCCGCCGGAGCCGGACCATGAGCACCTGGCCGGCCACATTCACGGCGAGCGCGAGCACGGGGCTCAGGAGCGAGCAGGCGCGCCAGGCGTCACCCGCCTTTGGGAATGGAGCCATAGATTTTCCGATAACCGAGGATGAGCCGGAAGGCGAGCGAGGGCTTTCCCGCGAGGACGTACCTGCCGTCCCGCTCGCCGATCAAGCCCGAGCGTTCCAACGCCACGAGGCGCGCGCGCACGAAGGGCCGTTTTGCGAAGAAAGCGGCGATCTCCTCCTCGGGCGCGCCCTCCCGCGGCCCTCCCGCGAGGAACCGCATCAGACTCAGGGTCGGGCTGTCCGCCTCGATGGCGGAGTAGGTGACCGTGTAAGCGAGGCTCACCGAGGCATAGAAAAGCGCAACGTGCAGCAGCTCCAGGAGCGGCTCGGCGAGCGCCGCGGCCACGATGAACCAGACGAGAAAGACCGCACCCAGGATGAGGAGCAAAGTCCGCATCTGGCGTTTCGGGAGGCGCACCTTCCAGAGGATGATCTGGATCGCCACGGCGACCGAGAACAGGAGACACGTGGTGAGGAAGATCAGCACCGGAAAGCTCCGTTCACCCGCCGTTCTGCAGGAGCCTTATCTCGACCGGCTTCGGCATGTCCTTGCCATAGAGGGCCTTCCGGATCCTGCGAAACGTGATCTCCAGCAGCGTGTGCACCACCGAGAGGACGTTCCGCACCGTCACCGCGCTCGATCCGCTCCCCTTGCGGTCGATCGAGGAGGACGGCACCTGCATGTAGGATGCGCCCTCGTCCAGGAGGCGCGTCACGATGTCCGCCTGGAAGCCGAAACCGTAGCTGCTCGGGTGCCAGCGCATGACGTTATACTTCAGATGAACCGCCAGCCCGTTGTAATAGATGAGGTTGTAGCCGCTCAACCGGTTGACGAGGAAGGTGAAGATGACCGACATCTTTTTCCGCGCGGCGGTCTTGCCCGCGACCTCGCTCTGGATCTGGTAAGGGATGATCATGTCCGCCTCGCCGATGTGGCGGAAGATGTTCACGAGCACCTCCTTCGGCTCCGAATCGTCCCCGCAGCAGAGCCGGAAATATTTGCCCTTCCCGAGGAACGCGCTGTCGATGTAGTTGTTCGCGAGGCCGAGATTTTTCTCGTTCGCTTTCAGGATAATGGGGTAGTCGGGGTGCTGCGCCATGTATTCGCGGATCTTGCGGACCGAGCCGTCCCGGGACAGGTCGTCCACGACGATGATCTCATGGGAACGGCCCACCTCCCGCAACGCGCCGGTGACGTTTTCGAGGGTGTCGATGATGAACGCCTCCTCGTTGTAGCAGGTGATGACGATCGTGATGTCGGGCGCCTGTTCGTCGCTCATAAGCCCAGGGTCGAGTCGAGCGCCGCCTCTGCCGCGGGCGGCTCCATGCCGAGTTCCCCTCGGAGCCGCGCGGTGTCGAGCGTGGTGTGGGACGGGAACGGCTCGGAGGCGTCCGAGCGCATCGGCTGGACGAGAGCGTCCGAGACGCCGAGCTTGCGCGCGATGGAGGAAGCGGCCTCGGCGTAGGTGATGTCGTCCGGCGCGGAAACCTGGAACACGCCCGGGGTGCGCTTCGCCGCGATGGCCAGGAGCGCCTCCACCGCAAACGACAGCGGCACCGGCGCCATGACGGCGTCCGAAAAAGGCTGGATCACGCGGTCGGCCCGGAGAGCTTCCACCCATTTGGCGAGGAGGGGCGCGCCCGGCGCGAGGATTTTCGAGAAACGGACGACGCAGGCGCGGTCGCCCAGAGCCAGGAGCAGGCCCTCAGCCTCCGCCTTCTGCCTGCCGTATTCGGTGATGGGGGAGTAGGGGGCGTCGGCCGGCTGGCGCGCCGCGTTGCCATTGAAGACGTGGTTGGTCGAGAGATAGATGACGAACGCGCCGAGGGCCGCCAGGCTCGCGGCGAGGGCCGCGACGCCCTTTACGTTGACGCGCGCAGTTCCTTCCGGGTCATCCCGGCAGGCGTCGAGGTCGGTGATCCCCGCGCAGAGGAACGCGACCGAGACGGGCCACGGGCAGGTCCATTCTCCTGCGCCCTCGCCGAGGTCGAGGTAGGGGCGCGAAGGGCTAACGGAGTCGCGGCGCCGGGTCATACCAATCACCGGCTCGGGGAGGTCCAGGAGCCGCCGGGAGAGCGCGCCGCCCAGCATGCCATCCGCGCCGACGACGAGATGAACCGGCCCGGCCATCAGGATTCCCGTTTGCTCGCGCACAACGCAAAGAGGTAGTGCGCCATGGGGTAGAAACCGGTGTGCACCACCTCGTCATTCATCGAGAAGATGAAGACGTTGTGGAAAAATTTCAGCATCAGCGCCCTCAGCTCGCGGTGATCCTTGCAATTCACGTGCCCTTCCTTGCTCGGCGGGGACGCGTGCGGCTGCGACTGGATGGAAGGGCTGCCGACCAGCAGGACGCCGTGCGGCGCGAGGGATTTGGCGAGGTTCGAGACGAAAAGTTCCTCCTGCGCCTGGGGAATGTGCTCGATGACGTCCAGGCTGTAAGCTGCGTCGAAGGGGGCGCCTTCAACCGGGCCCGAGAGCATATCGTGCGTCTTGCACTCGAACTTCCAGCACTCCTCCATCCGGTCGTTCACGTCCTTGACGAAGACCGGGTCGAAATCGACCGCGCAGATGGCGCCGACCTCCTGGAGGACGACGCGGGTTCCGAAGGCGTCGCCGCAGCCGACTTCGAGCACGCGCTGCTTCTGGCTCAGCATCTTCGAGACAAATTTGTAGCGGGCCAGGATGAACAGGAGCCGGCGCGGGTCGTCGTGCCATACCTGGTTCGTCACGAGGCCGAGCGGGGTGAGGCCGCCGGCCTCGCGCAGGGCGACCTGGGCCTGGTATTGCGGCTCCCTGGTCTTTTCGGTGCTCATGAGCCGCGTTTCAATTCGATGACGCACCGGCCGGCCTCCGCCTTGCGGACGGCGTCGAGCGCGTCGTTGATCTCTTCCAGCGGGAACCGGTGGGTGATCTGTTCGTCCAGCTTCAGTTTCCCCTTTTTATAGAGGTTCAGGTAACGGGGGATATCGGTCGCGGGGTCGGTGTGGCCGCCTTCGCAGCCGGTGAGGACTTTGCCGAAGTGGAGCGGCAGCGAATGGATGGTGATGTCCTGGTCGTGCCGGGGCACGCCGACGAGGATGGTGCGCCCGGCGCGCGCGGTCAATTCGTACGCCTGCTCGATGAGGCGGACGAGGCCCGTGTTCTCGACGAAGACATCCACGCCTTTCGGGCCGACGATCTTGCGGACTTCGTCGCGCATATCCGCCTGGGCGGAATTGATGGTGTGCGTGGCTCCGAGTTTGCGGGCCATCTCCAGCTTATGGTCGTGGATGTCGATGGCGATGATGGGATCGGCCGCGACCATCGCCGCGCCCTGCGCGACGTTCAGGCCGACGCCGCCGCAACCGAGGATGGCGATGGACTGGCCGATCTTGACCCGCGCGTCGTTATTGATGAGGCCGAGGCCGGTCGTCACGGCGCAGCCCATGAGCGCCGCCACTTCGAAGTCGATGTCTTTGGGGATCGGCGTCGCGCGGTTCTCCGAGATGACCGCGTGCTGGTTGAAGGTCGTGACCCAGCCCCCGTTGACCGTGCGGCCGTTCCACCCATACTTCGGCGTCTGCGCGTGGATGCCCGCGCCCTTGCGCCAATGCAGGACGACGTGGTCGCCGGCCTTCAGGTGGGTGACGCCGGGGCCGGTCTCAAGCGCCACGCCGCCGCCCTCGTGCCCGAGGAGGTGCGGCAGGAATTTGTCCGGCCCCTTCACGCCGCCGATCTCGCCGAGCTGCGCGCCGCAGATGCCGCTGCAATGGATTTCCACGAGCGCCTGCCCGCATTCCAGCTTGGGAATCTCGATCTCGTCCACCACCAGGGGCGAGTTGAGTTTTTCCAGGATCGCCGCGCGCGTTTTCACGGGGTGCCCCTTATTCGAAGTAGATGCAGCCGAAGTCGCCCGTGTAGCCGCTGTCCTTCATGAACCACTCCCACTCGGCGGGCGTGTAGAAGCCGCGGCAAGTGAGCTGCCAGTAGAGGAGATTCGCCTTCTCGCGCTCGTTGCGGTACGACTCGACGACGATGTATTTTTTCTCCTTGCCGACCCGCTCGACTTCCTGGAGCGCCTGGCGCAGCTCGTAGTTATAGAGGTTGTGGAAGGTCGTGATGGAGATGATGAAATCGAACGTGTTGTCGGGGTAGGGGAGCGAGGTCGCGTTGCCGAGCGTCAGGAACGGCCTCACCTCTTCCTTCGCGTTGTCGATGCCGTATTGCGAGATGTCCAGGCCCGCGATCTCCACGCCCGGCACCGCGCGGGTAAACTCGTGGAGGAGGAAGCCCTTGCCGGAGCCGATGTCCAGGATTTTGTCCCCGGGCTTGATGCCGTAATGCGTGGCGATCTCCTGCGCGAGCGGGAACCAGCGGCCGTCGTACTTATAGCCGCCGTAGCCATACTGGCGTTCGCCGTCCCAGTAGTCCTTGCCGTACTGGATGGCGACTTCGGCGCATTCGGCCTTGTCGAACTCGACGACGCGCTGCACATAGTTCCGCGAAGTGCCCTTGTGGAGTTTTTGGATGAAATCGATCTGGCTCATGGTGTCGGAATGGAAGCGGGGGTGTGATCTTCGAGCAACTTGGCGGCGGTGGCAACCAGGTTCTCGGCTGTGATGGAGAATCTTTCCATCAAGGTTGCCTGCGAACCGTATTCGTCCGCGAACATATCGGGGATGCCGATCCGCCGGAAGCGCGGGGGCCGCTCGAACCCGGCTTCGGCGAGGAGTTCCGCGACCGCGCTGCCGAGCCCGCCGATGAGGATGTGTTCCTCGATGGTGACGACCGCGCGCACCCCGCCGCATGCCGCGAGGATCGCGTCGGAGTCCAGCGGCTTCAACGTATGCACGTGCAGGACGCCGGTGGAAATGCCGCGCTTTTCCAGCGCATCGGCCGCTTGCAGCGCGGCCTGGAGGCAGATGCCCGTGGTGATGAGGAGCGCGTCGCGGCCCTCCCGCATCGCGATGGCCTTGCCGATCTCGCAGGGGAGTTCGGGCCGGCTCACGACAGGGTCGCCGCCTTTGCCGAGCCGAATGTATATGGGCCCGTCCACGTCGAGCGTGAGGAGCATCAGCCGCCGCATCTCCTCCGCGTCGCACGGCGCGAGGATGGTCATGTTCGGCACGGTGCGCAGGATGGCGATGTCGTCGGTGGCGAGGTGCGTGGGGCCGAGCGGCGCATAGACGAAGCCGCCGCCGCTGGCGATGAGGCGGACCTTCGTGTTGTGCAGGCCCAGGTCGAGGACGATCTGCTCAAAACAGCGCCGGGAAAGGAATGTCGCGATGGTGTTGATGTAGGGGATGCGCCCCTCCAGCGCGAGGCCCGCGGCCATGCTCACGATGTTCGCCTCGCTCACGCCTTCCATGAGGAATTGGTCCGGCATCTCGGCCTTGAGGTTCTTCAAGGTGTCGGGGCCGAGGTCGGAGCCGATGAACATCACGCGCCGATCCCGCTTCGCGAGCTCGTAAACCATGTCGAGCGCCGTTTTCCTCATTCTATTCGCGTTCGAGTTCGGCCAGGAGCGAGGCCTCTTCGGCCTCCGTCGTCCGCGCCTTGTGGTGCCAGCCGAGGTTGCGCTCCGTGAAGCTCACGCCCTTGCCCTTGACCGTGTGGCAGAGGAGCGCGCCCGGCTTCCCGCTGTCGAAAGGGACGGCCGCGAGCACCTCGGCGAGCGCCCGCACGTCGTGCCCGTTCACCTCGCGCACCGCGAAGCCGAAGGCCGCCCACTTGTCGGCGAGCGGCTCCAGCCCCTGCACTTCCTCGATGGAGCCGTAGGTCTGCTGCTTGTTATAATCGACCAGCACCGTCAGGCCGCTGAGCTCGTGCTGGGCGGCGCAAAGAGCGGCTTCCCAGATGCTTCCCTCGCTGCATTCTCCATCTCCGACGACGACGAAAACCCGCCGGCTGCCGGGCGCCGCGCGGTCCAGCTTCGCAGCGAGAGCCATCCCCACGCCGATGGATAGCCCGTGGCCGAGGCTCCCGGTGGAAGCCTCCACGCCCGGCACCTTGCCATACTCGGGGTGGCCGCCCAGGATGCCGTCGCGCGCGCAGAATTTCCACAGCTCGGCCTCGGGGAAAAAGCCCTTGTCCGCGAGGAGTGCGTAGAGCGCAAGGCAGCCGTGGCCCTTGCTGAGGATGCAGCGATCCCGCTCCTTCCATCGCGGATTTTTCGGGTCGTACCTTCAGGATGGTGTCGTAGAGGACTCGGAGGATTTCCACCACCGAAAATGCCGCGCCGACGTGGCCCCGCCTGCCCGCCGCCAGCGTGCGCACGATGGTGCGGCGAAGCTCTTTCGAACGGCGGTCGAGGGGGGTGTTATCGGGGGTCGAGGTCGCGGTAGTCATGCATCACGCCGGCGAGCATGCGCCGGGCTTTTTCGAGCTGCGCCGCGCCGCTCCACGCCTCGGGCGAGCCGTCGGCGAAGCGCCGCCGCTCGAGGTGTTCCACCGTAAATTCATTCAGGAGGATAGCGCACCACTTCAGCCCGAATAAAGGATAAACGGCGGGGACCCGTTCGGCGAGCGAGCGCGCCCCCCCGAACGCGGCGAACGCCCCGGCGAGAAAACGCGCGCGGAGCGCCGGCGCCAGCTCCATCGCCGGGTGGAGGAGGAAATCGCAGATCGTCTTGGCCGGGTCATCCCAGCCGAAATACTCGAAATCAAGGAACACCAGCCGCCCGCCCGTGACCCGAAGCGCGTTGTGGAATCCGAAGTCGGAAGGGCTCAGCGTCCGCTCGGAGGCAGGGATTTCCGACGCGGGGTCGATCCTCCCGCTCCAGGCTTCCGCGGTTTTTCGGAACGGCGCGATGTCTTCGCGCAAGAAGGCCGCGAGTTCCCCGTGCCGCTCCGCCGCCCGCCCGAGCCGCTCGAAGCGCCCTTCGAGGTTGGCCAGGATCGCGCCCACGGAAAAACACGCCTCCGAGGCGGCGGGGAAATGCGCGGCCTGTCCCGTCGAGGCGAGGGCCTGGAGCGCGCCGAGGAACTCCACCGCCTGGTCGATCTCGCCATTGCCCACGGCCTGGAGCTGCTGCCCCTCGATGTATTCGTAAATGCCGACCCTGCGCGTCTCGTCGGCTGCGAGTGCCGCGGGAATCTGCCGCAGGCCGTGAACCTTCAGGAACCGGAGCGCGCGGAATTCGTTCCCCATCCGGTCGCGCCGGTCGGTGTCCGATTGAAAATAGGCCTTCGCGGCGAACTTCGCGCCGTCGGCGCAGGTGACGCGGAAGACCTGGCTGTTGCGGCCGCCCTTGAGTTTGTGGAACGTCCGGGCCTCCTCCCGCAACTCGCGCAGCAGCACAGCCCGGATGTCCTCCTTCGGCTCGGGCGCGCTCATGCGAAGAGAAACCGATCCAGCTCGCCCCAGGTGCGGAAGGCGCGGACATCCGGCGGGGCCTTCGCGCCGTGCGGGGCGAAAAGGAGCTTCACCGTCTCGCGCGGGAACGCTTCCTCGGCGAAAACCTCTGCGAGGTCATCGATGAAATGCGTGCAGCCCAGCGCGCGGATGCGTTCGAGCTTTTCCGCGCGGGTCGTCTCGAAGAAGACCGCGTCCCGCGAGAGCGCGAGGCTATCCGGGTCGAAGAACCCGTTGCTCTCCATCCAGCGGAGCGCGGGCGCGCGGATATCCACCCGCTCGCCGTCGAGCATGGCCGAAGGGGTCTTGTGGCTGACGATCCATGTGCGCGTCCCGGCCTCGGCGCAGTGTTTAAAGAAGGGTGCGATGCCTTCGAAGGCGGCGGCCTCCGCCATCCGCGGGCCATAGACCAAAGCCTGAAGGCGCGTCCACCGGGCCTCGCCACCGGTCAGGCGGCGGATCGCATCCCGCACCTGCTCCTTGCCGCGCGGGACGGATGGCTCGATGAGCCCTTCCTCGCACGCTGCCCGGTAAAAGACTTGGTCGTAACAGACCAGGGTGTTATCGAGATCGATCCCAATGATACGAGGCGCGGACATCGGCTACACCTCGCATGGTGTGGGCAATGGTTGATGCGATGGGTGCATGGCCTATAGTATTCAAGACTGCAAAAGTGTAACGGCACAAACTGAAATTTTATGAAGCTCTGCATTACATCCCTCCTGCTCGCGGTGGCCCTGATGCTCAGTTCCACAGCCGCAAGCGCCGACGTAAAGCTCCCCGCGATCTTCGGCGACCACATGGTTCTGCAGCAGGAAGCAACCATTCCCGTCTGGGGGCGCGCGGACGCGGGCGAGAAAATCACCGTAACCTTCGGTCAAAGTCACGGCAGCACGACGGCCGCGGCCAATGGCAGATGGCGCGTCGATCTGCCCGCTCTGCCAGCGGGAACGCCGCCCGGTACTTTGGTCTTTGCGGGAAAAACCACCGTGACGATAAACGATGTTCTCGTCGGCGATGTCTGGCTTTGCTCGGGCCAATCCAATATGGCGTTCGGTCTGGCGGGCACGCTCCATTGGCAGGAAGCAAGCGCCCAGTTCGCGGACGATCAGATCCGGCTTTTCCATGTTCCCGGCACGGTGGCGTTCACTCCTCGCGACGACGTCCAAGGCGTCTGGACCCTTTGCGCGCTGGATAAAGCGGGACATCCGCCGGCGGGGACAGCGGTCGGGTATTTCTTTGCGAAAAATCTTCGTCCCCTCTTGAAACGTCCCATCGGACTGATCGATTCGTCCTACGGGGGAACGCCGGCGGAAGCGTGGACGGACCTGGCCACGCTCAAGGGCAATCCCGCTTTCCAAGATTACGTCGATGCCTTCGAGAAAGTGGCGGCGAAGTACCCCGGCGGCGACAGCGATTTTGCGCAGAAGGAAGCGGAGTACAAGGTGCAGGCGAAGCAGATGCTGGATGCGGCGCAGAAGGATCCCGCCTACCAGGCGAAAATGAGCAAGTGGAAGGATGAAGTCGCGGCGGCCCAGGCAGCAGGCAAGCGCCCACCCACGCGACCGCCCGCTCCGCTGCCGCCCAGCCTTGGCGTGGACCGCAGCCTGCCCTCGGGCCTCTTTAACGGCATGATCGCGCCGCTGATTCCGTTTTCGATCAAGGGCATCATCTGGTACCAAGGCGAAACGAGTGCGGCCACGGTCGAAAGCTCCACCCTCTATGCCACGCTTTTCCCGGCGATGATCACCGACTGGCGGACGCAGTGGATGCAAGGCGATATTCCCTTTCTCTTCGTCCAGCTCCCCAATTATAGATCGCCCGGAGCCGACTGGCCCGACCTGCGCGAATCGCAGCTCAAGACTTTATCCCTGCCGAAAACCGGCATGGCCGTCACGATCGATGTCGGGGAGGGCGGCAATCTGCACCCGCTCGATAAGGCCGATGTGGGCTACCGCCTGTCCCTCCTCGCGCGCCATGTCGCATACGGCGAGAAGCTGGTCGACATGGGACCGCTCTACGATGCGATGAAGGTGGAAGGAAGCGCGATTCGAGTCTCGTTCAAGCCCGACTCGGTGGGTGGTGGCCTGGTGATCGGAAAGTCCCCGCGCATCGATACAAAGGCGGCGCCCGTTTCAACGACGGACCTGAAGAGTTTCAAAATCGCAGGTGAGGATAAGAATTGGGTCGATGCCCAAGCGAGAATCGATGGAAGTACGGTGGTGGTGTCCAGTCCGCGGTATAAAAAGTCCAGTCGCCGTTCGCTATGCCTGGGAAGGCAATCCGAGCTGCAACCTGTATAATAAAGAGGGGCTTCCCGCTTCCCCATTCCGGACGGACGATTGGCCCGCAATGTTGCCCGCCCTGCCCTCGAAGGCGCCAGACTCGGCTCTTCGCTTATAATGATCCGCACAACCCATTAGACGACTCTCTACTTATGACCGCCCGTTTTTATACCTGGGAGGCAACGGTCGAGTATTTTTCAGTCAACACCGAGACGGGCGCTCAGATCGACTACGGGGTATAAAATGTGGAGGTTCACTGCTACTGAATAAGCTGCAGCTGTTTGAGGCATCGCTGGAACAGGACGGCAAACTGTTGACGGCGGAGTTTAGCATTGACATGAGATATCGACCGACTTTTCGCGAGTTCGAACTGCTCGAACCTTAAGGCTCCGGCTATCTGATCAGCATTTGTCGCATTCGTTGGGCACATGGACAGCTCAGTTTGACCGGTTCTTCAGTCCCGGGCGAAACTTTGAGAATATGGGGATTAGAGCCAGGGCGTTACAAGTTGCGATTGCGTTATCACCCAACCAACATAGGTCTGGCGAAGACTATCGCTATCGAACTTAACAATCGCACACCATGGGTCGGAGACATCTTCGCTCCAACCGTGGACCTGGTGATTGAGAAGAACTCTGGTGTGGGGGGGTGATCTCGACGCATGGAGCGCAGTAGAAGGAGTGAAGAAGAAATTGCTCAGGGAGCGGTTAAGGCAACGGACAAACGCCCGACAAGTGACCTGGGCGATTCGAGTTAACAGGTACGTGTCTGTTGTTTCTAGGGCGCAAAGGGAATACGGACCGATCTCGTTCTACTATAGGGTACCGCACGAGACACCACGGGAAGGGAGAAGAGTGTTGCAGCTCGCCCCAGGTGCGGAAGGCGCGGACATCCGGCGGGGCCTTCGCGCCGTGCGGGGCGAAAAGGAGCTTCACCGTCTCGCGCGGGAACGCTTCCTCGGCGAAAACCTCTGCGAGGTCATCGATGAAATGCGTGCAGCCCAGCGCGCGGATGCGTTCGAGCTTTTCCGCGCGGGTCGTCTCGACGAAGACCGCGTGCCGCGAGAGCGCGAGACCGTCCGGCTCGAAAAAACCGTTCGCTTTCACCCAGCGTAGCGCCGGTTGGCGGATGTCGACCTGCTCGCCATCGAGCAATGCGAGAGGCGTCTTGTGGCTGACGATCCAGGCCCGCGTCCCGCTTTGCGCGCAGTGCCGGAAGAAGGTGGCCATTCCCTCAAACGGGGTGGCGTCCGCCCTACGCCGCCCGTAAAAGAGGGCCTGCGGCCGCGTCCATTTGCTCTCGCCGCCCGGCAGGAGCCGGATCGCGCCCCGTACTTTTTCCTTGCTTACGGGGGACGCCGCCTCGACAGCCCCACTTCGCACGCGGCCCGGTGAAAGACGGTGTCGTAGCATACGAGGGTGTTGTCGAGATCGACCCCTATGATGCGGCGTATGGACATGGACTAAAAAACGCGTGAAATCGGAACCTCGTGGCAAATTCAAGCCGCGGTCCGCGGAGCAGCATGCCTCGCCGCGGGCGTTCCAACAACCTGGAAACATCGAATGCTATCGGCACAAAGAAGACGCCGGAATCATCCAAAAAAGTTCTTGCCCAACGCCCTCAAAACCGTCACGGTGAGCGGCCGGGAAGGAGGTATAATGGCAACGGCCACCCATACTACGACAGTGAAACTTGGAGGCATCGTGCTTCCTGATTATGCTGCCGGCAAGCCCATCGGCATACGCAGCAACGGCGAGTTGATCTACCCCGCGGAGCTACTCGAGGGGACAGCGTCTCCCGCTTTTGGCCTGAGCCTCGAATCGCCCGCGAACAAGATCAAGCTTGCCGTGGAACGGCTTGAACGCGAACCGGACTTCGAATTCGGGGTGCTCAACGATCCCGGGAAATATTCGAAACAAGCGGTGATCAAGAACATCCAGGATCAGACGCCCATAGGCTCACAGTTCACCGACATAGAAGTTAAGTATGCCGAGTATTTCACCAAGCAGCTGTTAGGTGACGTGCCTGCTCCTTCAAAAAGATTTGTTCCCCCGAAGACGCCCGACGCGGGCCTGGAGATTCCAAAAGAGTGGCGCTGGGTTCCGGGGCCGCGGCGGAAGTTATTCAAATCCCGTGTTCTCTTCTGCGAAAACACCACCGACGGAGTCACCACCCCGGCTGCGGACTACCGCATCGCCAACGTCCATACGCAGTTTGCGAAGCGGGGATTCGATGTCATCTCTCTAGAGGGCGCGAATGATACCCGGGCAAACTTCATGACCCGCGCGCAGGATTCGCTGGTCGTATACATCAGCGGAGTGGGCCACGGGAACTACTCGACATATACTGGCGACCAGGAGGCGCAGATTTTACAGGTGGGCGCGTACGGCTCCGCGGAAGTCAAAGGCAAGGCCATCCACCTATTGAGCTGTGAGACCGCGCGCGACCTTGGCCCGGATACTGTGAAAAACGGCGCCAACGCCTTCGTAGGGTATACGGAGAATTTCGTTTTCGACTGGGCTCAGGCGCTCCTTTACTGGCAATGCGATTCCCAATTCGACATCAGCATGGCGAACGGTAGAACCGTGGAGCAGGCCGTGGCGGACACCTACGCGAAATACGATGCTGCCATCGCATCCCTTCCGGGCACGAGTACTGCGGCCACGCTCCTGGCCGACAAGAATCTGCTCCGTTCCCCCGTATCGGGCTCCTCTTGGGGCAGCAAGACCGTCAGGCTCAGCCCGAGCCTATTTTCCTACATCTCGTTGTCGGATTACCTGGCCCGTTGAGTTTTGCGCAACCCTGTCGGGTGTTTGCCCATCCCAGTCATTGCGGCTGTCTCGTCTTTGTGCGAGGGTGCCTGTATGAAGAGGATCAAACTGCCTCCCATCGTCGAGCCGGCTAAGAAACGCCCGCTTGGGGTCATTCCGGGCACCGGGGCGTTCATCTATTATGATGATGTGGAAAGAGGCTCTCAAAAACTCATTCCGTTGGAGGAGCTTGGCCAGGAAGAATTGGTAAATCTCGCGGTGGAGCGCCAGTTCAGCGACGAACCCGGCGGTCGAACCGTCACGTTGAACGGGCAATCCTTTACCAAGGAACAACTGGCAAGGGAAATCCGGTCCAAATCCAAGATCGGCAAGTGGATGCTCGATGCCAACGTCAACTACCTCAAGCATTTCCTGTCGCAGTTCCCGAAGGAATGTTTCGAGAGGTAAGGGCGGCGTTTGCCGGAAGCTTTTTCAGGCTTTCAGGGCGTCGGTGAGGAACTGGGCGATGGCGGCGTGGATGAGCTCGACCTGGCCGTAGCTATCCGACGGGATGTAGAAATTGATGTCGCCGAGGAGCCGCAACGGGTTCCCGGAGGCGAAGCCGGAGAGGGTGACGACGCGGCAGCCCGCGGCGCGCGCGGCGGCGGCGGCGCGGAGGATGTTCGGCGAGCGGCCGGAGCTGCTGATGGCGAAGAGGAGATCGCCGGGGGCGGCCCAGAGCTTGACCATGGTTTCGTAAGCGCCTTCGTAGCCGTCGTCGTTGGTGAGGGCGGTGAGGAGGGGCTGTTCGGTGAAGACGAGGGCGCGGATGCCGACGGCTTTGCAGAGGTCGTTCTGCATGTGGCTGGCGATGGCGGCGCTGCCTCCGTTGCCGACGACGTAGGCCGTGCGGCCGGCGGCTTTCGCTTCGCGGATGAGGGCGACGGCGGCTGCGGCTCCCGCATCCATGGAAAGGGACGCGCCGGCGGCGTCTTGCAACTCCATCGCGGCGAAGAGGCGGGTGGAGTCCCCGAGGTAGCCGGAGAGGGTCATTTCAGGATGGCCTCGATGTGTTTCATGAGGCCGATGCGGTCGATGGGCCGCTGGTTTGCCACCATGCCGACGGCGTGCGCTCCGACGATGTTCGCGGCGAAACCCACGATCTCCATCGGGGCCTTCTGCGCGACGCACAGGGACGTTACGGCGAAGACCGCGTCCCCCGCGCCGACCCGGTCCACGATGTGGCCGGTGAACGCCGGAATCTCGAAGAACCCCTTGCTGCTGTCGTAACAGAGGCAGCCTTTCTGGCCGCGGGTGATGGTGGCGCGCGAACAGCCGAGCCGCTCCGCGATGTCGCTGGTGATGTGTTTGAGATCCTGCTGCCGGCTGCGAAAATCGAGCCGCATCTCGTGCTCGGAGATGCAGATGTAATCCGCCCGCGGATATTTCGAGATGGTGTTGAACCCGCGGTTATGCGCGTTCACCTGCGTGTTCACGGCCAGGAGCGGCGCTTTCCGCGTGAGCACCTCGACCGCGCGCGCGTCGAGCATCCCGTGCCCGTAATCGAGCGCGAGCACGAGGTCGGCGCCGGGCAGCGTTTCCTCGAGTCTTGCGCAGAGCGCATCCGACCCCGCGGCGTGCGTCTCCTTGTCGCCGATGATGTACACCTCGAACATCTTCTGGAAGGGATACGTCTCGATGAAGCGCCGTTTCACGATGGTCGGCTCGTCTTCAAGATAGAGGAAGCTCGCCTTGACCTTCGGGTTCAGTTTTGAGCGGATGAACTCCTCGTGCGAGTCCACGGCTCCCAGGAACGTGACCAGTTCCACATTGTCGCAGAACGCCGCGAGATGATTGGCCGCCGCCAGCGTGCCGCCCGCGAACCGCTCCGTGTGCAGGTGACGCGCCGCGAGGATGGGCTCCTTGCCGGATTTCCCCATCGTCTCGCAATAGTCGTATTCGTCGATGATGGCTTCGCCGACGAGAACCACCTTCAAATCCTGCGCGCCTTTCAGGTAATCGAGCACGCGCTTGATGGGATGCCGCGCCGCGAACTGGGTGACGTAGGCGCTCACCTCCTCCGGCAAAGTTGAGAAATGGCGGTTGATAAGGTTCGACGAGCTGAACGTGACATCCTCGGTGAAGACGATCCGCCCGCCCGCGGCCTCGACCGCCTCCTGCTCGCTGACGATGCCCCCTGTGATGTCCCTGGCCGCTTCGCGATAGTCGGGGCCCTTCACGTAAAAGTCCGGCTTCAGGAGCCCGATGAGTTCGACGGCGTTCGGCCAGTTGTTGATGGCCACCATATCGACGCACTCGAGCATCGCCAGCGCCTCCGCCCGCAACGCCTCCGTGAAGACCGGCCTGCCCGGGCCCTTGTTGACGAAACGGTCGGGCGTGATGGTGACGATGAGCGCGTCGCCGAACTGCCGCGCCTCTTTCAAGTGCCGCAGGTGTCCGATGTGCATCAGGTCAAACACGCCGTGGCAATGGGCCACCTTCTTCCCCGCGGCGCGCAGTTTATCGAGCGCGCCGGCGGCCTCCTCGACGCTGCGAATCTTTTGGGCGGGGATCATGGGAACGCGAGCGGCGCTTTAGGCTGACGCGGGAACGCCTAGTTTTGCAGGTATTTGAACCATTGGCTCGTCGCAGCCGCGATGGATTCCTTATCCCAGACCGGGGCCTTGCGCCAGGTACTCGATATTCTGAAGAAGCTCGGCCACGCCCTGTTCGAGATTCACGCGCGGCTCCCAGCCGAGGCCCTTGCGGATCTTCGTGATATCGGCCCAGGTGCAATCGGGTTCGCCCGGCCGCTTCGGGAGGCGGACGACCTCGCCGCCGCCCAGGAGCTCTACGAGGCGGTTCACGGGCTGCGGATCGCCCAGGCCGGCGTTGAAAATTTCGTTCACGCAGTCGGAGGTCGCGGCGAGATAAAAAGCCCGGGCGAGATCGGTGACGAAGAGGAAATCGCGCCGCTGTGTGCCGTCGCCGACCACGGTGAAAGGCTTGCCGGCGAGCTTCTGGGCAAGGAAGACGCCGAAGACTGCGCCGTATGCCCCCGAGGTGCGCGAACGCGGCCCGTACGCATTGAAAATGCGGATCGAGACGACCGGCAGCTTATAGACGCGGCCCCAGTGGAGCACGGCTTCTTCGCCGAGGTATTTGCTGAGCGCGTAAGGATATTCGGGCGAGATGGGGGCGTCCTCGCGCGTGGGGACTTCCGCCAGGCCGTAGCAGGAGGACGAGGCGGCATACACGAACTTCGCGACCTGCGCGCGCCGGGCGGCCTCGAGGACGCGGACGGTGCCCATGGTGTTGGCCGAGACGTAATCGATGGGCTGCTCGATCGAGGGGACGATGTCCCCGATCCCCGCAAAATGGAAAACATACTTCGCGCCTTTGAAAAGCGCGTCCTCCGGCTCGACGGCGCGGATGTCGCGCACTTCGACGGCGAGGTTCGGGTCCCCGGCGTGCGCCTCGAGGTTTTGCGGCCGGCCGCCGACCATGTTATCGATGACGCGGACGCGGAAGCCCTCCTTCAAGAGCAGGTCCACCATGTGGCTGCCGATGAACCCGGCGCCGCCCGTGACCACCGCGACGCTCATTGGAGATTCAGCGCCTTCACGGTGCGGACGTTGATGTAGTTCTCGTTCGTCATGCTGTCGGGGAACTTCCCGTCCTTGAAAGCGCGGCAGAGGTCGCGTACGGCGTCCTCGATGGTGCGCTTCGGCTTCCAGCCGATCCTGTTCGCGATCTTTTTGGAGGAGACGTGGTACGAACGGTTGTCATTGGAAGGGGTCGTCGTGACCTGGATGGGGGCTTTCTCCGGAAATTCATCCTCGACGACCCTTCGCACGAACTCTGCGAGCTGGGCGACCGTGTGGTTCTCGTAACCGGCGTTGAAGGCTTCGCCAGCGATGAGTTCCGCCGGGGTCTCCAGCAGCTCGACGTAGAGATCGGTGATGTCCTCGATGTGGACGTTCGGCCGTTTCTGCGTGCCGCCGAACACGGTGATGACGCCCTTGTTCACCGCGTGGCTCGTGAGGATGTTGACCGTGAGGTCGAAGCGCATCCGGGGCGAATAGCCGCATACCGTCGCGGGGCGGATGATGACGGTGGTGAAATCGGGCGACTGGTATTTGAGCAGGAGCGGCTCGCAGAGGCCCTTGTACTTATTATAGTCGGTGAGCGGGACGAACGGGTGCTCCTCGGTGACTTCGGGTGCGTCGCTCACGCCGTAAACGGAGCTGGTGGAAGCGTAGATGAACCGCTTCACGCCCGCTTCCTTGCTGGCGCGCACCAGCGGCTCGAAGCATTCGAAATTCATGGTGCGGCTGAGCGAGGGGTCGAGGTCGAAGCTCGGGTCGTTCGAGATGCACGCCATGTGGATGACGGCATCCGCCCCGGCGACGCTGCGCGCGAACAAGTCCGCGTCCCGGATGTCGCCCGCGACGACCTTCAGGTGCGGATGCTGCGGGGGAAGCCCGTGCGAGCCGAAGAGCATGAGGTCATAGACGATGACGGAGTAGCCGGCGTCCAGCAGTTTGGGAACGAGGACGCAGCCCTTGTAGCCGGCGCCTCCCGTGACGAGAACGGTCTTCATGGAATGATCATTTAGGTTGGGGAAAATGCGATCTCCGCGGTCGCCCGGGGGGAAGAGGAAATGCGCCGGGCGCGGTTCGGCGTGGGCCGCGCATCCTCTGTGATCGGTGGGTGACTTTGCACCGAACGGGGAAATCCACAAGCCCTAAAAGGTGACGTTTGCGCAGAGGGCGCGAGGTGCGGGGCGCGCCGCCGGGAGGGAGGGTTCGTGGAGAGTCCGGGCGGTTTTGGAGCGGGTCCGAAGCGCGCTCGCGAAGCGCCGTTTTTTCTGGCGTCCCGCTTGAAACGCCGGTAACCAAGAGCACCGCCATGGCGACGAGCAACCCACCGAGCCCGGAGAAACCCGCGTCGGAGCAGGCCGCCCCGGGCGGCACGCCGAAGCCCCGCGCCGAGTCGCTCCCGCACCCCGGCACGGAGAAGCTGGGCATCATCCTGGCGATCGTGATCGTCGGGTTTTTTCTCTCGCTCTTCTTTCATTACCGCCTGGGGACGGTGAGCCGCATCGGGTATCCGCTCAGCACCTTCCTCTTTCGCCCGCGAGACCAGTTCGGCGATTACTTCAGCAACTTTTTCGTGGCCCGGACCAGTTTCGCCCCGCTCGCCGCCGACCGCGTGTTGAATCCCGGCTGGGGCAGCACCGTCCTCATGTTCCGTTCGTGGCTCATGTACACCCTCTTTTTCCCGGAGGGGCCGGTGAACCCGCAGCTCGCCTCCTCGTATCCCTCGCTCGAGATTCCGTGGCTCGGCTCCCAGTTCTTTTTCCTCGCGGGCACGCTCTATTTTTTCCGCAAGCTGCTGCGGGACGTGAGCGTGGACTGCCTCTGGGCCAAGATCCTCGCGCTCACGCTCTGTTCGTATCCGTTTCTCATCTGCCTGGACCGGTCGAATTTCGAGAGCTCCATCTTTGTCCTGCTCTTCGCGTTCGTCCTCTTATACAGGCAGGGCTATTTCCTCTGGGCGGCGGTGTTTCTGGGAGTCATCATATCGTTGAAGCCCTACGGGGTCGTGTTTCTCGCCATCCCGTTTGCGGATCGCAGGCTATGGGACGTGGCGATCTGCATCGTCCTGGCCGTGGCGCTGAGCGCCGGAGCGCTGGTGCTGCTGCCGGGCGGCGTGGCGCTGAATTTCAGCATGCTGAAGGCGAGCATGTCCGCCTATACCTCCATCTACGTGCAGGGAAACGAGGGGATGTACTTTGGGAGCAGCCTTTACGGGATGGTCAAGGTCTGGATGTATGCGACCCACGCATTCGTGGGCGGGATGACCGACCGCCAGGTCTTTGATTTCATGGGGGGATTCATGCCGCTCTATTTCCGGTTTGCGGCCGTGTTCTATCTCGTCGTCGTGGTGGTGCTGTGCGGGTTTCGCATGCAGTTCTGGAAGAGGATCGCGCTCCTGGTCTGTTGCATGAACCTGCTGCCGTTCATCTGCGGCGACTACCGGCTCATGCACCTTTTCATTCCCATGCTCCTCTTCGTCGCCGACCGGAGAAGGGCTTGGGCCGACGGGCTTTTCTGCGTCCTCTTCGGGCTGTTGATGGTGCCCACGGGCTACGTGCATTTCGTTTTCGACCCTGCCTTCCACGTGAACCCGTACGAAATCTCGGATACCGTGGTGCTGCATCCGCTCCTCATGCTGGCGCTGGTTCTCTGCATCGTCTTTTCCGTGTTGCGCCAGCCCGTGGCGAGCGATACGGCCCTGTGGCTTTCGAAGCGTTTCCGCCGCACGGGGGCCGCGCCGGGATGACGCGCCAGGTCATCTACGGGGCCGGGAACACCGGGAGACGCGTGCTCGACATCCTCACCCGGGCGGGAGGCGAGGTGCTCGGGTTCATCGACGCCGGGGCCGCCAGGCTCGGCTCCGTAGAGGGGTTGCCCGTGCATACGATAGCGGATGCGGCGGCCGTTCCTGGCTGGAGGGACGCGGGTACGGCGGTGACCGTCGCGGTCTTTAATCCGCTCGCTTCCATGCGTTCCATCGTCAATGCCCTCGCGGGCGCGGGGTTCGGACGGGTCGTGGATTTTTTCGCGTTTTACCGGGAGCACGCCGCGGAGTTCGGCGATCTGTACTGGCTGAGCGCCGACCCCGCGCTGCACGCGCGCGACGCCGCGAACATCCGCGAGGTGCGGACGATGCTTGCGGATGAGAAGAGCCGCGACCTGCTCGACCGGATGGTCCGGTTCAGGACTTCGCTGGAGTTGAGAGAGATGCCCGCCGCCGAGGACGTGGCCTTCCAATATTTCCCCGCCGACATCCCTATCCGCAGGGACTCCGTCTATTTCGTGGACTGCGGCGCGTACGACGGCGATACGGTGGCTGCGCTGCCCGGCTATTTCCGGCGGATCGAAGGGTTCGAATGTTTCGAAGCCGACCCGCGGAACTTTGCGAACATGGTGGAGCGGCTGGATGCTCTCTTCCCAGGCGCCGACCCTCCCCGGCGGTACCACGCTTACGGCGTCGCGCAGGAGCGGAAGGAACTGAAGTTCCAGCCCTCGGGCACGGCGGGCCGGTTCAGCGAGGATGGCGCCCTGACGGTGAAATGCGCGCCGCTGGATGATTTCCTGCCCGGCCGCGTGAAGCGCGCGTACCTGAAGATGGACATCGAAGGCTCGGAGATGGACGCCCTGAGGGGAGCCAGGAAATTCCTGAGCGAGGGCGACATCGACGTGGCGATCTGCGTTTACCATGACCCGCGCCACCTGTGGGAGGCGCCGCTTTTCCTGCGGACGCTGCACCCCGGCTACAAGTTCTACCTGCGCCTGTATGGCGAGTGTCTCATGGAGACGGTGGTCTATGGTCTTCGGGCTTGACCGCCAGCCTCCTCCTCTAGTTAAACACGGGGAACCATGAAACAAACCATCCGCGTCGCCGACTACATCGCCAGGACTGTCGAGCGGCAGGGGACGGACTGCATCTTCATGCTCACGGGCGGCATGATGATGCATTTGATGGACGCCTTCGGGCGGATACCGTCCATCCGCTACTACTGCAACCACCACGAGCAGGCTTGCGCCATGGGGGCCGACGGGTATGCGCGGGAGACCGGCAAGCTCGGGGTCTGCCTCGCCACGAGCGGCCCGGGCGCGACGAACCTGCTCACCGGCCTCGTCGGCGCGTACCAGGACTCGGTGCCGATCCTTTTTCTCACCGGCCAGTGCAAGCGCCGGGAGACGATCCGCGGCAGGGGCATCAAAGGCCTGCGCCAGTGCGGTTTCCTGGAGGTGGACATCGTTCCGATCGTGGAGTCGGTGACGAAATACGCCGCTTTCATCAATGAACCGGGGGACATCCGCATGCACCTGGAGAAGGCCCTCTACCTCGCCACTTCGGGCCGTCCGGGCCCCGTCCTTCTCGACGTGCCGCTGGATGTGCAGGCCGGCCTCATCGACCCCGATGAACTGCCAGGCTACACGCCCCCTGTGAACACGCGGCCGGCGGTCTCCCCGGCGGAGCTCGAGAGCGTGTACGCGGCGATCCAGGGCGCGCGCCGCCCGGTCATTCTCGCCGGTCACGGCCTGCGCAGCGCGGGGCTGGTGGATATTTTCCAGACGCTCGTCGAACGGTGGCAGGTGCCCGTGGCCACCTCGTTGATGGCGAAGGACCTGCTGCCAAACGAACACCCGCTCTTCGTCGGCCACCCTGGTCCGCGCGCAAATCGCGGCGCGAACTTCGCCGTGCAATCGGCGGATGTCATCGTGTCGATGGGATGCAGCCTGCATATCCAGACCGTGGGTTACGAAGGGGAGCTCTTCGCGCCCGGCGCGATGAAAATCCAGATCGACCTCGACCCGGCTCTCCTCGAGCGCGAGCACATCGGCGTGAACCGGAAATATCCCTGGGATCTGCACGACTACCTGCCGATGCTCCTCGACAAGGTCCAGGAGCCTTGGGCCGCCGGCGACGCCGAGGGGTGGCGGGCCGCGTGCCGCCGGTGGAAACAGAAAAATTCGTCCCGGAACGAGGCGCACTTCTACGGCTCCGAGGGCGAGCCCGTGAACTTGTACGAGTTCGTGGACATCCTCAGCGACGCGCTGCCGGCCGAGGCGACCGTGTTGACAGACGCCGGCCAGCCGCACCCCATCCTGGGCCAGGCCTTCCGGTTGAAAAAGGGGCAGCGTTACATCAACCCCGGTTCCTTCGCCGAGATGGGCTACGCGCTCCCCGCCGCGATGGGCGTCGCCGCGGCGGCGCCGGGAAAGACCGTGGTCGCGGTATTCGGAGACGGCTCGCTCCAGACGAACATCCAGGAACTGCAGACCCTGGTGCACCACCAGTTCGACGTGAAGCTCTTCGTCGTCAACAACGACGGCTACGCGTCCATCCGCAACACGCAGAAGACCTTCTTCGACGGGTTCTTTGTCGGCTCGACGCCGTCCAGCGGAGTCACGCTGCCGAATACGGAAAAAATCTGCCATGCGTACGGCCTGGCCTACGAGCGTTGTGAGAATCGCGGGGCGCTGAGCGACGCCATCGGCCGCGTCCTGGCGCACAAGGGCCCGGTGCTTTGCGAGGTCATGGGACAGATCAGCCAGCGAATCCTGCCCGCGGTGCCATCGCAGCTCTTGCCGGATGGTTCCATGCGATCCAAGGCTCTGCACGAGATGGCGCCCGAGGTCGCGATCGAGCTCTTCGAGGGCGGCGCTTCGGCGTGAGATGGCCCGCCACCTTCACGGACGGGGCCGGGCATGAAGCGCATCAGCGTCGTCACCCCCTGCTTTAACGAGGAGGGGAATGTCGAGGAGCTCTACAGCCAGATAAAGGCCGTCTTCGCGACTCTGCCGCAGTATGATTGCGAGCACATCTTCATAGACAACGCCTCGAAGGACGGCACCCTCCCAATCCTGCGCCGGCTCGCCGCCTCCGACCCGAAGGTGAAGGTCATCGTCAATATCCGCAACTTCGGGCACATCCGCTCGCCATACCACGGCCTGCTCGCGGCCCAGGGGGACGCCGTCATCGTCATGGCGTCCGACCTCCAGGATCCGCCGTCGCTCATCCCGGAATTTCTGGCAAAATGGGAGGATGGCTTCAAGATCGTCCTCGCCCAGAAAACGGAGAGCGAGGAGGCCTCCGTCTTCTTTTTCGCGCGGAAGCTCTATTATAATCTGGCGACCCGGCTGGCGGATGTCGAGCTGCTCCAGAACGTCACCGGCGCGGGCCTCTACGACGCCGTGGTCATCCAGGCGTTCCGCGACTTGAAGGAGAGCTATCCGTACTTGCGCGGGTTGATCTCGGAGCTCGGGTACCCCGTCGGCCTGGTCCCGTTCCGGCAGCCCACCCGGAAACGGGGCATCACGAAGAACAACTTCTTCACCCTTTACGACATCGCCATGCTCGGCATCACGTCGCATTCGAAGGTGCCGCTGCGGCTCGCCACCATGTGCGGCTTCGCGATGTCGGTCATCAGCTTCCTTATCGCGCTGGGGTATCTCGTGGCGAAGCTGCTGTTCTGGTATCATTTCACGGTCGGGACGGCGCCGGTCATCATCGGCCTGTTCTTTTTCGGCTCCGTGCAGCTTTTTTTCACCGGCATCCTCGGCGAATACATAGGGTGGATCCATACACGGCTCCAGAACCGGCCCCTGGTCATCGAACGGGAGCGGATCAATTTCTAGCCGCGGAGGGCGCCGGCTTTTCTCGCGCCCGGTTCCGGGGCGCCGGCGTGCCGGTCGGAAAAGAATCTGTCTCCGCGTAGTCTTGGCCGGAGAGGCGGGTGCCGCGTGCCGAAAATTTAACAAATTTCTTTTGACACCCCTTCCAGTACCGGTAACTTTGCGGTTCGCTTAAGGCCAATTCGCTGAACAGACCCTGACTCGTCCGGATTGAAGTTTCGATCCGAATCGGTTCGGGGTTTTTCACCCTATTGACCAAGAGCGCAACGGTGAACTTGCGGCAAGGCCCATGTAGCTCAGTTGGTAGAGCACGTCCTTGGTAAGGACGAGGTCACCGGTTCAAACCCGGTCATGGGCTCCATGCACGGGATTGGGCGGGGGTTGGATTTTTGAACGCGAAGCAATTTGGAAGAAACCTGAACAGAAGAAACTACTGAAATGGCCAAGGATAAATTCGAGAGAAACAAACCGCATGTAAACGTCGGCACCATCGGGCACGTTGACCATGGCAAGACCACACTGACGTCCGCGATCACCACCATCCTCGCGAAAAAAGGCTTTGCGGAAGCCAAGGCCTACGACCAGATCGACGCCGCTCCCGAGGAAAAGGAGCGCGGCATCACCATCTCGACGGCCCACGTCGAATACCAGAGCGACAAGCGCCACTACGCGCACGTCGATTGTCCCGGCCACGCCGATTACGTCAAGAACATGATCACCGGCGCCGCGCAGATGGATGGCGCCATCCTCGTCGTCAGCGCCGCGGACGGCCCCATGCCCCAGACCCGCGAGCACATCCTCCTGGCCCGCCAGGTCGGCGTGCCCTCCATCGTCGTCTTCCTGAACAAGGTGGACATGGTGGACGACCCCGAGCTGCTCGACCTCGTCGAGATGGAAGTGCGCGACCTCCTCACCCAATACGATTTCCCCGGCGACAAAATCCCCATCGTCAAAGGCAGCGCGCTGAAGGCTCTGCAGGGCGATGCCGAGGCCGAGAAGCAGATTTATGCGCTCCTGGACGCGGTGGATGAATACATCCCCGTGCCGGAACGCCCCATCGACCAGCCGTTCCTGATGCCGGTCGAAGACGTGTTCAACATTGAAGGCCGCGGCACCGTGGCCACCGGGCGCGTCGAGCGCGGCATCCTCAAGAAGATGGAGGAAGTCGAGATCGTCGGCATCACCGATACCGCGAAGACGGTCTGCACCGACATCGAGATGTTCCGCAAGCTTCTCGACGAAGCGCGCGCCGGCGACAACGTCGGCCTGCTCCTGCGCGGCGTGAAGAAGGAAGACGTGATGCGCGGCCAGGTCATTTCGAAGCCGAACTCGATCAAGCCCCACAAGAAATTCAAGGCCGAAGTCTATGTCCTGAGCAAGGAGGAAGGCGGGCGGCACACGCCTTTCTTCACGAATTACCGGCCCCAGTTCTATTTCCGCACGACGGACGTCACCGGCACGGTGAAGCTCCCCGAAGGCGTCGAGATGGTCATGCCCGGCGACAACGTATCCATCGAGGTGGAGCTTCACGGCCCCATCGCCATGGAAAAAACCATCCGTTTCGCCATTCGCGAAGGCGGCAAGACCGTCGGCGCGGGACGCGTCAGCGAGATTCTCGATTAACTGTCTTAGGCCAGTAGCTCAATTGGTAGAGTAGCGGTCTCCAAAACCGTCGGTTGGGGGTTCGAGTCCCTCCTGGCCTGGCGACCGCAAGAAAAACCCCAGGCCTCCGGAAGCCCAAGTGCTCGCAAAAACCAAAACATTTATCGATGAAGTCTGGGTCGAACTCCAGAAGGCAAGCTGGCCTTGGGATCCGAAGGAAAAGGGCTTCAAGAAATACAAGGAGCTCGTGGACTCGACCGTCATCGTCGTCCTCGCGATGCTCCTGCTCGCGGGTTACATCGCGTTTTGGGACTTCATCCTCCTCCAGGTCGTCGCCGGCCTCACCGCTTCCCCTCACACGAAACCCTGAATGAGCGAGCCCGACAAAACGCAGTGGTTCGTGGTGCACGTCCTCGCCGGCCAGGAGCAGAAGGTGCACGACAACCTCGTCAAGCGCATGAAGACCGAGGAGATGAGCGACCTGGTTTACGAGGTGCTCATCCCCACCGAACGCGTCTCGGAGATCAAGCGCGGCAAGAAGACCGAGACCACCCGCAAGTTTTTCCCCGGCTACCTCATCGTCAACATGTACCTGCTGGATGCCACCAAGCAGCTCGTGGACAGGACGTGGTATTTCATCCGGGAGACCACCGGCGTCATCGGCTTCGCCGGCACGAAGGATCGGCCCATCCCCATGCGCGATTCCGAGGTCGCGAGCATGCTCGCCCAGATGCGCGAACGCGAGGACAAGGTGAAGCCCAAGGTCAGCTTCGAGGTCGGCGAGACCGTGAAGGTCGCGGACGGCCCGTTCCAGAACCAGAGCGGCATCGTCGAGGAGATCGATCCCGAGCGCGGCCGGCTGCGGGTTTCGGTCAGCATTTTCGGGCGTTCGACCCCGGTGGAGCTCGAGTACTGGCAGGTCGAACGCGGCTAGAATCCCCATCCCTTAGAAACTCATGGCTAAAGAAATCGTAGCTTCCATCAAACTGCAGATTCCCGCGGGCGCGGCGAATCCGGCGCCCCCTGTGGGCCCGGCGCTCGGCCAGCAGGGCGTGAACATCATGATGTTCTGCAAGGAGTTCAACGCCAAGACGCAGAAGCAGGCCGGCGACATCCTCCCCGTGGTCATCACCGTCTATAAGGACAAGTCCTTCACCTTCATCACCAAATCGCCCCCGGCCGCCGTCCTCCTGAAGAAGGCCGCGAACATCGCCTCCGGCTCGAAGGAGCCGAACAAGCTGAAGGTCGGCAAGCTGAACAAGAAACAGGTGCTCGACATCGTCAAAATAAAGATGAACGACCTCAACGCCCGCTCCGAGGAAGCCGCATTCCGCACCATCTGCGGCACCGCCCGGCAGATGGGGATCGAGATCGAAGGCTAAAATCAACCGCGGGAGAGCCAGTCGGCTCGCTTGCACCGCAACCGACACATGCAAAAAAATCGCAGCAAACGTTACCGCGCCGCGGCCGAAAAGGTGGACTCCAAGAAGCTCTACGTCCTGAACGAGGCGATCGGCCTGCTCAAGACGCTCCCCGTCACGAAATTCGACCAGACGGTCACCCTTTCCTTCCGGCTCGGGGTCGATCCCAAGCAGTCCGACCAGATGGTGCGCGGCACCTGCCCCTTGCCAAACGGCAGCGGCAAGACCGTCCGCGTGCTCGTGTTCGCGCAGGGGAACGCCGCCACCGCCGCGCGCGATGCCGGCGCGGAGTTTGTCGGGTTCGAGGACATGATCAAGAAATGCCAGGAAGGGTTTCAGGATTTCGATGTGGCCATCGCCACGCCCTCCGCCATGTCCGAGGTGCGCAAGCTCGGCAAGGTGCTCGGCCCGCGCGGCCTCATGCCCAACCCGAAGACAGGCACCGTCACCGAGGACACGGCGAAAGCCGTCAAGGAGGTGAAGGCGGGCCGGGTCGAGTTCAAGCTGGACAAGAACGGGAACGTGGCCGTTGGCGTCGGGAAAGTCTCCTTCACCGAGCAGGCCCTTTCTGAGAACGGCGCGGCGGTCATCGACGCCGTCATCAAGGCGCGTCCGCCCACCGCGCGCGGCACGTTTGTCGAACACCTCACCCTGGCGGCCACGATGCTTCCCGGCATCGCCATCGACCCGGCGCCTTTCCTGAAGATTTAGGCAGCCGAGCAAACCCCGGGCATCCATTTATGAGAGCGGAAAAAGCAGACATCGTTACCGACTTGCAGGCGAAGCTGAACGGCTCCCCGTTCCTGCTCATCACCGAATACACGGGCCTGAACGTCTCCCAGTTCAGCGAGCTCCGTTCCCGTCTCGGCGGCGCGGGCGCCGAGTGCCGCGTGGTGAAGAACACCTTCCTGCGCAAGGCCGCGCAAGGAGCGGGCCTGCCCGAGCTCGGCGACCTGAAGGGCCAGACCGCGATCATCCTCGGCAAACAGGACGTGGCCGCGGCGGCCAAAATCCTGAAGACCTTCGTCTCGGAGTTTCAGAAGCCGATCGTCAAGGGCGGAGTGCTGGACAACGCGCTGCTCTCGAGCGACGACGTGAAGAAGATCGCGGATCTCCCCTCGCGGGAAATCCTGCTGGCGCAACTTTTGGGCGTTTTGCAGTCACCGGCGTCAACGCTGGTGCGCCTGCTGAACGAACCCGCTTCCGCTTTGGCGCGGATACTCAAAATAAAAGCGGACAAGGAAAACCAACCAACGGAGTAGAAATGAACGCGGGGAATCCCTCTCCGCGGTCCCACTCCACATCGCAACAGAGCATATGGCAGATACAAGCACACTAGTCGAAACATTGAGCGGACTGACCGTCCTCGAGGTCGCCGATCTCGTCAAGAAACTGGAAGAGAAGTGGGGCGTCAGCGCGGCGGCTCCCGTCGCGGCGGCGGGTCCTGCGGCAGGCGGCGGCGCGGCGGCGGCTGCACCGGTCGAGGAGAAGACGGCGTTTGACGTCATCCTCACCGAAGTCGGCCCGAACAAGATCGCGGTCATCAAGGAAGTGCGCGCGTCGGTGGCCGGTCTCGGCCTCGCGGATGCGAAGGCGCTCGTTGAAGGCGCACCGAAGCCGATCAAAGAAGGCGTTCCCGAAACCCGAAGCCGAGGAGATCAAGAAGAAGGTCGAAGCAGCGGGCGCGAAAGTCGAAATCAAGTAATTTCGACCGCAAAACATCCAGTTGGTGTTGGGGAAGCAAAAAAATTGCTTGCCAGGGGCCGATTTATGCTCTAGTTTTTCCCTCCCCAAAATTTTTTCAGCAATTTGACCAAGGTTTTCACCAGGGCATCCTCACCGCGGGCTATTCGCACATAGCCCAGCTTGCAGCCGGTTTACGTACGCAGAGAGCGATAGGAACACATCATGTCGGAACGCATCTATTTTGGCAAACTGAAGGAAGTCAGCGAACCGCCGAACCTCATCGAGGTCCAGGTCAACTCGTATATCGAGTTCCTCCAGCGGGATATCCTTCCTTCCAAGCGGAAGGATACCGGGCTCCAGGCGGTGTTCCGGGAGATTTTTCCCATCGAGAGCTACGACGAGAAGGTCGTCCTCGACTTCGTCAGCTACGAGATCGGTGAGCCGAAGCTGAACGCGCTCGAGGCGCAGCGCGAAGGGCAGACTTTCAGCGCGCCGCTCCACGTCACTTTCCAGCTCCGCGAGGAGAAGGGGACGAAGGAGGAGAAGGTTTACATGGGGGAAATCCCCCTCATGACGCCGCAGGGCACCTTTGTCATCAACGGTGCGGAGCGCGTCGTGGTCAGCCAGTTGCACCGGTCGCCCGGTATTTGTTTCGAGTCGTCCATTCACCTCAACGGCAAGGTGCTTTATAGTTTCAGGATCATCCCCGACCGCGGCTCGTGGCTCGAGGTGCAGTTCGACACGAACGATCTCCTCTACGTCTATCTCGACCGGCGCAAACGCCGCAGGAAATTCCTCGCCACCACGTTCCTGCGCGCGCTCGGCTACGGCAGCGACGAGGACATCATCCGCCTTTTCTACACCATCGAAGATCTCGCCTTGAGCGACGGCCTCGAGGAAGAGGACATCGCCACCAAGGTTCTTATCGGCGACGTCCGCGACGGGGAGATCACCATCGCCCGCGCGTTCGAGCCGCTCACGAAGGCCACCGTCCGCCAGATTCTGAACCTCGGCGTCGCGTCCGTGAAGGTCGTCGATACCAAGCAGGACGACACCATCATCAAATCCTTGAAGAAGGATCCCGCGCACGACGAGGAAGAGGCGTTGAAAGATATTTACCGCCGGCTCCGCCCTGGCGACCCGCCTACCGTCGCCAACGCGCGCGGCCTGCTGAAGCGCCTCTTCTTCGACCCCAAGAAGTACGATCTCGGCCGCGTGGGCCGCTACAAGCTCAACCAGAAGCTCAATCTCCAGATCGACCTCGGCGAGCGGATCATGACGAAGGAAGACTTCATCGCCGCAATGAAATACCTCAACGGCCTCGGCCGCGGCGAGGGCACCCTGGATGATATCGATCACCTTGGCAGCCGCCGCGTCCGCACCGTCGGCGAGCTCCTCGCGAACCAGTGCCGGGTCGGCTTGGCCCGCACCGAGCGCCTCGTTAAGGAGCGCATGACCCTGTTCGACATCAACATCGAAGGCATGACCCCGCAGAAGCTCATCAACCCGAAGGCGCTGAGCGCCGTCGTGCGCGATTTCTTCGGGCGCTCCCAGTTGAGCCAGTTCATGGATCAGACGAACCCGCTGGCGGAGCTCACCCACAAGCGGCGTCTCTCAGCCCTCGGGCCAGGCGGCCTTAGCCGCGACCGCGCCGGGTTCGAAGTCCGCGATGTGCATCCTTCGCACTACGGCCGCATCTGCCCCATCGAGACGCCTGAAGGCCCGAACATCGGCCTCATCAGCTCGATGAGCACCTTCGCCCGCATCAATGATTTCGGATTCATCGAGACCCCGTACCGCCGCGTGGACAATGGCCGGGTAAAACCGATCATCGATTTCCTAACGGGCGACCGCGAGGAGAGCTTCCTCGTCGCCCAGGCGAACGCGCCGATCGACGAGCAGGGCAATTTCACCGGCGAGAAGGTCTCCGTCCGGTATCGCGGCGACTTCCTCGAGGTCGAGCCGTCCAAGGTCCATTACATGGACATCTCGCCCAAGCAGCTTGTCTCCGTCGCCGCGGGCCTCATCCCGTTCCTGGAGCATGACGACGCGAACCGGGCGCTCATGGGCTCGAACATGCAACGCCAGGGCGTGCCGCTCATCGTCTCCGAAGCGCCCCTCATCGGCACCGGACTCGAAGGGAAGGTCGCCCGCGACTCGCGCGCCGTCGTCGTCGCCGAAGCCAGCGGGAAGATCGCCTCCGTCACCGCCGAACAGATCGTCATCACCAAGGACGGGCACATGCCCGAGGGCCGCAAGAAACTCAAGACCGACCCCGAGGCGCACGTCCACGTGTACGAGCTGCGGAAGTTCATGCGGTCGAACGCCGGCACCTGCGTCAACCAGAAGCCCATCGTCAAGAAGGGCGCGCCCGTCAAGTCCGGGGATGTCATCGCCGACGGCCCGAACACGGAGCAGGGCGAGCTGGCCCTGGGCCGGAACGTCCTCGTCGCGTTCATGCCGTGGAACGGCTATAACTTCGAAGACGCCATCATGATCTCCGAGAAGGTGGTGAAAGAGGACATCTATACCTCCATCCACATCGACGAATTTGAGATTGGCGCGCGCGACACCAAGCTCGGCCCCGAGGAGATCACGCGGGATATCCCGAACGTCAGCGAAGAAGCCCTGCGCGACCTCGGCCCGGACGGCGTCATCCGCATCGGCGCGGAAGTGAAGCCGGGCGACATCCTCGTCGGCAAGATCACCCCAAAGAGCGAGACCGAGCTGGCTCCCGAGGAGCGCCTCCTGCGCGCGATCTTCGGCGAGAAAGCCGCCGACGTGAAGGACACCTCCCTCACCGTCCCCTCCGGCACCTACGGCATCGTTATGGACGTGAAGGTCTCCTCGCGCAAGGAAATCTCGCGCCAGAAACTCACCCCCACCGAGACCCGGCGTCAGGTGAAACAGATCTCCGACGAGCACAACCGTAAGAAGGAAGAACTGCACGAGCAGCTCACCGAAGCGCTCTCGAACATCCTCCTTGGCGAGAAGATCCCGCTGGATGTCGTCAACGCCGAGACCGGCGAGATCATAATCCCCGCGAACCGGAAGATCACGAAGACCCTGCTCCGCAAGCTGGCCGGCGTTTACGACCACGTGGACATCGACCCGAGCCCGATCCGGAACAAGATCCGCGAGATCATCAGCCAGTTCGAGCACAAGTTCGCCGAGCTCGACCTCGAGCACGAGCGCTCGCTGGATCGTGTCGAGAGCGGGGACGACATCGACCCCGGCATCATCAAGCAGGTCAAGGTTTTCATCGCCAGCAAGCGCAAGCTCAGCGTCGGCGACAAGATGGCGGGCCGCCACGGCAACAAGGGCGTCGTCGCCCGCATCGTGCCCGAGGAAGACATGCCGTTCCTCGCGGACGGCACCCCGGTCGAGATCGTTCTGAACCCGCTGGGCGTGCCGAGCCGCATGAACGTCGGCCAGGTACTCGAGACCCATCTGGGCGTCGCCGCGAAGGCCCTCGGCTTCAAGGTCGCCACCCCCGTCTTCGACGGCATCGAGGAATCGCAGATCCACGAGTATCTCCGCGAAGCCAGGAAAGTGGACGGCTTCACGTGGATCAATGAGAACGGCAAGGCCACGCTGTACGACGGACGCACCGGCGACCAGTTCGACCAGCAGGTCGTCGTCGGCTACATCTATATGTTGAAGCTCGGCCACTTGGTCGCGGACAAAATCCACGCCCGCGCCGTCGGCCCGTACTCGCTCGTCACCCAGCAGCCGCTGGGCGGCAAGGCCCAGTATGGCGGCCAGCGTTTCGGCGAGATGGAGGTCTGGGCGCTCGAAGCGTACGGCGCCGCCTACACCTTGCAGGAACTCCTTACGGTCAAGTCCGATGACGTCCAGGGCCGCACCCGCATCTACGAATCCATCGTCAAGGGCGACAACTCGCTCGAAGCCGGCACACCGGAATCCTTCAACGTTTTGATCAAGGAAATGAAGAGCCTTGGTCTCGACGTGAAGGTCGGCAGCAGAACCCCGACCCTTCAGAACGGCGGTCTCGTTTGAGAACGCCCGACGACCAGGGTTACAAGGAAAGTTCGAGAAATATTATGATGAACGAACCCAATATTCGGGAAATCTTTGGTGAAGAACGCGGCATCGGCTTCGACCAGGTCGGCATCACCGTCGCGTCGCCGGACAGCATCCGTTCGTGGAGCAAGGGCGAGGTCAAGAACCCGGAGACGATCAACTACCGGACGTTCAAGCCGGAAAAGGGCGGCCTCTTCTGCGAGCGCATCTTCGGGCCCACGCGGGACTGGGAATGCTCCTGCGGCAAGTACAAGCGCATCAAGCACAAGGGCGTCATCTGCGACCGTTGCGGCGTCGAAGTCACCCTCTCGCGCGTCCGCCGGGACCGCATGGGCCACATCGAGCTCGCGGTGCCCGTCTCCCATATCTGGTTTTATAAGTGCATGCCCTCGCGCATCGGGCTCATGCTGGACATGACCTCGCGGCAGCTTGAGCGCATCATCTATTACGAGGACTACGTCGTCATCGATCCCGGCCAGACGCCCCTTCAACGCTGCCAGCTCCTCACCGAGACCGAGTTTCGTGAGGCGCAGGATCAATACGGCGAGACGTTCACCGCCGGCATGGGCGCGGAGGGCATCATGGCGCTCCTGGCCCAGACCGAGCTCGCGAAGCTCAACAAAGAGCTCGAGGAAGCGATGACGCAGACCCGCAGCAAGCAGATTCGCAAGAAGCTCGCGAAACGCCTGAAGCTCGTGCAGGGCTTCGCCAGTTCCCACACCCGCCCCGAGTGGATGATCCTCGAGGTCCTCCCGGTCATCCCGCCCGACTTGCGGCCGCTCGTGCCGTTGGAAGGCGGCCGGTTCGCCACTTCCGACCTGAATGATCTCTATCGCCGCGTCATCAACCGGAACAACCGGCTGAAGAATCTCCTCCAGTTGAAGACACCGGAGGTCATCATCCGCAACGAGAAGCGCATGCTCCAGGAAGCCGTGGACGCCCTGTTCGACAATGGCCGCCACGGACGCGCCGTCACCGGCGCCGGGAACCGCCCGTTGAAGTCCCTCAGCGACATGCTCAAGGGCAAGGGCGGCCGCTTCCGCCAGAACCTGCTCGGCAAGCGCGTCGATTATTCGGGCCGTTCCGTCATCGTCATCGGGCCCGAGCTCAAGCTCCACCAGTGCGGCCTTCCCAAGAAGATGGCCCTTGTCCTGTTCGAGCCGTTCATCATCCGCCGGCTCAAGGAACTTGGCTACGTCCACACGGTGCGCAGCGCCAAGAAACTCATCGAGCGCCAGACGCCCGAGGTGTGGGACATCCTCGAGGAAGTCACCAAGGGCCACCCCGTGCTGCTCAATCGCGCGCCGACGCTGCACCGCCTTTCCATCCAGGCATTTGAGCCCATCCTCATCGAGGGCGAAGCGATCCGCATCCATCCGCTCGTCTGCACCGCCTATAACGCCGACTTCGACGGCGACCAGATGGCCGTCCACGTCCCGCTCTCGGTTGAGGCGCAGATGGAAGCGCGCATGCTCATGCTCGCGCCGAACAACATCTTCTCGCCTTCGAGCGGCAAGCCCATCACCACGCCGTCGCAGGATATCACGCTCGGCTGCTACTACCTCACGCAGACACCGCGCAAGGCCGTCGGCCAGAAGGAGTCCGAACGCCTCCCGCTCTTTGCCGACGCCTCGGAGGTCGAGTTCGCCCTGGCGGAAGGCGCCGTGGGCATCTACGACAAGATTCGCTACGCGAACCCCGATTTCGGGGTCAAGACCATCTACGGCAACCCCGACGTCAAGGTCATCGAGACCACGCTGGGCCGCGTCATCTTTAACGAGATCTGGCCGAAAGGGCTCGGCTTTTTCAACAAGGTCGCGGGCAAGAAACAGCTCAGCGACATCATCTGGCGCTGCTACCAGGTCTCGGGCCAGAGCGGCACCGTCGTCACGCTCGACAAGCTGAAGGAGCTCGGGTTCACCTGGGCGACCAAGGCCGGCATCTCCATCGGCATCTCGGACATGATCATCCCCATCGAGAAGAAGATGGAGCTCGACATCGCCTACAAGCAGATCGGCGAGGTGGACAAGCAATACCGCCGGGGCATCATCACCGACGGCGAGCGCTACAACAAGATCATCGACATCTGGACCCACGCGGGCGAGGAAATCTCGAACGTCATGTTCCGGACCCTCGAGCACAACGAGGGCCGCAAGGAGCTGAATCCCGTCTATCTCATGGTGGATTCCGGCGCGCGCGGCAATCGCCAGCAGGTCAAGCAGCTCGCGGGCATGCGCGGACTCATGGCCAAGCCTTCGGGCGAGATCATCGAGCGCCCCATCACCTCGAACTTCCGCGAGGGCCTCAGCGTCCTGGAATACTTCATCTCCACCCACGGCGCCCGCAAGGGCCTCGCGGATACGGCGCTCAAGACCGCGGATTCCGGCTACCTCACCCGCAAGCTCGTGGATGCGTCGCAGGACGTCATCATCAACGAGGAGGATTGCGGCACCGTCAACGGCATCGTCGTCCGCGCCATCTATGAGGGCGACGAGGAAGTCGTCGATCTCAGCCAGCGCATCATCGGTCGCGTGAGTTGCGAGACCGTCGCCGACCCCGTGTCGAAGACGAAGGTCATCGAAGGCGAACCAGCTCATCGACGAGCCGACTGCGGCCGCAATCGAGAAGATCGGCGTCGAGCAGCTCAAGATCCGTTCCGTCCTCACCTGCGAGTCCGGCCGCGGCGTCTGCGCGAAATGCTATGGGCGCAACCTGGCGACCGGCCAGCCCGTGAAGCTCGGCGAGGCCGTCGGCATCATCGCCGCGCAGAGCATCGGCGAGCCCGGCACGCAGTTGACCATGCGCACGTTCCACATCGGCGGCACCGCGAGCCAGACCTTCAAGCAGCCCGTCATCAAGGCCAAGAACGACGGCGAAGTCCGCTTTAACGAACTTCGCACCGTCCAGGCTCTCGACGGCAACTGGATCGTCCTCAACAAGAACGGCTCCGTCAGCGTCCTCAACAAGGAAGGGCGCGAGCTCGAGCGCTACAACGTCGTCATCGGCTCCGTCATTTCCGCTCGCGGACGGCGCGCACGTCAAGAAAGGCGCGGCCTTCGTCCAGTGGGATCCGTATAACGTCCCGATCCTGACCGAGAAGACGGGCAAGATCGAATTCCGCGACATGATCTCCGGCGTCACCATCAAGCGCGAGGTGGACGAAGCCACCGGCGTCATGGGCACCGTGGTCATCGAGCATAAGGAAGACCTGCATCCGCAGATCGTCATCATCGACGAGCGACAAGGAGGTCATCGCCAGCTATTCCATCCCCGCCGGCGCCCACGTCACCGTCGGCGAAGGCAAGAAAGTCCAGGCCGGCGCGCTCCTTGCCAAGACCCCGCGCAAGATCGCCAAGACCAAGGACATCACCGGCGGTCTGCCCCGCGTAGCCGAGCTGTTCGAAGCCCGCCGTCCGAAAGACGCCGCCGAGATCGCGAAGATCGACGGCACGGTCGAGTTTGGCGGTTCCGTGCGCGGCAAACGCCGCATCATCCTGCGCGACGCCACCGGCGCGGAGGAGGAGCACCTCATCCCGTTGAACAAACACATCATCGTGTTCAAGGGCGACGCCGTGAAAAAAGGCTCGCAGCTCACCGAAGGCCCCGTCGTCCCGCACGAGATCCTCGACATCTGCGGCCCGCAGGACCTGCAGGAGCATCTCGTCAACGAAGTGCAGGAGGTTTACCGGCTCCAGGGCGTCGAGATCAACGACAAGCACATCGAGATCATCGTCCGCCAGATGCTGCGCAAGGTGAAGATCACCGAGCCCGGCGACACCCGCCTCCTCTGGGGCGACCAGATCGACCGGCTCGAGTTCGAGTCCGAGAACAAGAAGGTCGTGGACAAGGGCGGCAAACCCGCCGAAGCCGTCCCCGTCCTGCTCGGCATCACCAAGGCCTCGCTGGAAACCGACAGCTTCATCTCCGCCGCTTCGTTCCAGGATACGACCCGTGTCCTTACCGAAGCCGCCACGTTGGGCAAGGTCGATTTCCTCCGCGGGTTCAAGGAGAACGTCATCATGGGCCACCTGATCCCTGCCGGCACCGGATTCGGCATTCACCGCAACGTGAAGGTCATCTCGCTGGAGGATACGCTGGCGCCGCCCGCGTTCGACGAGGAAAAGCCCGCGGTCGGGTAGTCTGCATCGCATGTCCATCGCCACTCAGACCGGCGATGACGGCACGACCGGGTTGTTGTACGGACGCCGCGTCCCGAAGACGCACCCGCGCGTCCGTGCCTGCGGAGCCGTGGACGAACTGAACGCCGCGCTCGGCCTCGCGAGAGCGACGGCCGGCGACCCGTTCGTCACCGACGCGATCCTGGCGATCCAGCTCGAGCTGGTCATCCTCATGGGCGAGCTTTCGCTGGAAGACGCCGACCGGGAGCGTTACGCGAAGACCCACGAGTTCCTGTCCGCCGCGAGCGTGGACCGGTTGACCGCCCTCATCGACGACCTCGAGCAAAACCACAAGCTCACCTTCAAGCACTGGGCAACCCCCGGCGCCACGCTCGGCGCGGCCACCCTCGACGTCGCCCGCACCGTTTGCCGCCGCGCCGACCGCGAAGTCCTCGCGCTGGCCGCCGAGTTCCCCGGGCTGAATCCGCAGATCATCCGCTACCTCAACCGCCTGTCGGACCTCTGCTGGCTGTACGCCCGCTACCTCGAAACGAAGAGCAAACTATAGACGCGGCTGTGCCGGTCGCCCGACTTCAAACGCCCCGCGTGTTTCGTCGTGATTTTCATCCGCGGCGGGTGTTTAATTTTCCGCCAATGACCGCTCTCGCCGAATCCAAAGCCGCCCTCCGCGACTTCCTCCTCAAGAAATCCGTCTGCCGAGGAGATTTCACCCTGGCCTCGGGCGCAAAGAGCGACCTGTATGTGGACGCGAAACTCACCACGCTCGACCCGGCGATGGCCCTCCTGGTGGGCGAGATCGGATGGGAAATCATCCGCTCGCGCAACGTGAAGATCGACGCCATCGGCGGCCTCACCATGGGCGCCGACCCCATCGCGCTCTCCATCGGCATCGCCGCCGAAATCCAGGCGCCGGGCGCCGCGCCGCGCATCTTTTCCGTCCGCAAGAAGTCCAAGGAGCACGGCCGCAGGAAATTGATCGAGGGCAACTTCGAGCGTGACGCGGTGGTGGTCGTCATTGATGACGTTGTCACTACGGGCGGCTCGACCATCCAGGCCATCGAAGCCGTCGAAGCGGAAGGCGGGAAGGTCGCGTTCGTGCTGGCGTTGCTCGACCGGCAGGAGGGCGGCCGGCAGAATATCGAAGCGCTGGGGCATTCCGTGGAGACGATCTTTACGCGCGAGACGCTCCTGGGCGCAGCGTAGTTTCGCCGATGGCGTCGGAACATCGGCAGTACGGGGCCAAAGGGGCGCTCCGGATGAGTGGGGAGGCGGCAACCGCCGGCGGCGACCCTGCTCGGCCGGTGTTCAGCGAATCGTATTGGACGGTGCTTGCCGGGCTGCGCTTCGTTCTCGCAGCCATCGTGGCAGTGGGCCACATGGCGTGGTTCGCAACCCTCCCGCCCGCGATGGGCGTGGTGCGTTTGCTCGGGGGGAGATCGGCCGTGCTCGGGTTTCTCCTGATCTCTGGCATCTCCATCGGGCACTCCTATGCCGAGCGCCCCGAGGGGTATTTCAAGCGCCGCTTTCTCCGCATCTATCCCCTCTATTGCGTTGCGGTCTGCTTCAGCCAGTTCCTCGCGTTCGCGCTTTCATACCGCTACGCGCTGCCCGGGATAACGCTGCTCGGGAGCGGATTGAAGACGGCCATCGCCAATCTGTTTTTTCTCCAGGGCTTTCTCGCGGTCGCCATCTCGTTCAACGGCCCGCTCTGGACGCTCAGCGTCGAGGTGTTTTATTACGTGCTCGCTCCCTGGCTCGCCAGGCGACGCCCGCTATTTATCGCCGGGCTCATCGTGGTCTCCATGGCGCTCTTCCTGTTTGTTCTCAAGCCGTGGGATTACATGGGGGTCATCGCCATGCGCTACGGGTGGCCGTGGTTGATCGGGTTCCTGTTCGCCTACAAGGGGCAGCGGGGGAGAGCGGCGGCATTCGCCCTCCTGGGCGTCCTCGTCACCGCGGCGAACAAGGTGGATACGGCAGAGCCGCTAAGCTGGGCCACCTTCGCCGTGCCGGTCGCCATCGCTTTCTGCCCCGGCGTGTTTCGCGTGCCGGACCGGATGCGGAAACCGCTCAACTACCTGGGGGAACTCTCGTACCCGCTCTATCTTTTCCACGTCCCGCTCTACCTGTTCCTGTACCGCTACGCGGGAATCCGGCAGGCGTGGATGTTCCTCCTCCTTGCGGTACTCCTGACGGCCGTCTTGAACCAGGTCATCGATCATTGGCTGAAAGATCGCTTCTGGAAACCGGTGCTGCGCCTCATCCCGCCCCGGCGAAGGGTTTCAGCGGGCCCGGCGCGGTGAGCTGGAGCGTCTCCTCGGCCTTGCGATCCACTTCGCGAAAGAGGGCGGCGTTCTCCGGCAGTTTGATGTCCATGTCGTAGGTCGGGATCATCTCTTTCAGGCGCGCCTTGCCTTCGGGCGTGGCGAGCAGGTGGGGGAAGCACATCTTGACCACATTCAGGACGATGTTGACGGAGACGGACGCGCCGGGGGACGCGCCGAGCAGCGCGGAGATGCTGCGGTCCGCATTGGTTATGACCTCGGTGCCGTAGTGGACGATGCCGGCCTTGCCGTCGGTTTTCTTGATCGCCTGCACGCGGATGCCCGCGTCGATGAGTTTCCAGTCCGCGGCCTTCGCCGCGGGGTAGAAGACGTGGAGCACTTCCATGCGGTCGTTCATGCTCTGCGTCCCCTGCTGCACGAGGTATTTGACGAGGTCGAGGTTGTGGATGCCGATGTTGACGAGGGTAAAGAGATTGTCGGGCCGCACGGAGAGCGGGAGGTCGGTGACGCTCCCTTTCCTGTGGAGGAACTTCGTCGTCCACGCCGCGAACGGCCCGAAAAGGAGCGTCTTTTTCCCGTCCAGGATGCGCGTGTCGAGATGCGGCACGGCCATGGTGGGCGCGGCGTCGAGCGGCTGGCCGTAAACCTTGGCCTGGTGCCTTTGGACGATGGCCGGGTTGTCGCAGACGAGCCACTGGCCGCCGATGGGGAACCCGCCGAGCCCTTTCGCCTCGGGGATGCCGGCTTTCTGCAAGCAGGGGCAGGCTGCCGCCGCCCGCGCCGACGAAGACGAATTTCGCGCTGTTTTCGCGCACTTCTCCGGTCGCCAGGTTCCTGGACTGGACGCGCCAGCGCGCGCCGATCTTCTTCAAGCCCGTGACGCGATGACCGGAGGCGATGCCGCACCCGGGCTGCCGGCCGAGCCAGTCCAGGAGCTTGCGGGAAAGCGCGCCGAAATTGACATCGGTGCCGTTGTCCATCTTCGTGGCGGCGATGGGCTCGTCCCCGCGGCCCTCGACCAGCAACGGCGCCCAACGCGCGATGGTTGCCGGGTCATCCGTGAACGTCATCCCCTCGAAAAAATGGTGCGCGGACATCCCCGCATATCGGTCTTTGAGGAAGTCCACCATCTCCCGCCCGTGGACGAAGCTCAGGTGCGGCACCGGGTTGATGAAGTCCTGCGGGCTGCCGGCCATGCCGTTCGCAACCGCGTAGCTCCAGAACTGCTTGGACTGCTCGAACTGCTCGAATATCTCGATGACCTTGCGCACGTTCACCGAGCCGTCCGGCTCGCGCCGGGGCGTGTAGCTCAACTCGCAGATGCCGGCGTGGCCCGTGCCCGCGTTGTTCCAGCCGTCGGAGCTTTCCTGCGCCAGGCCGTCGGTGGCCTCGTAGACCTGGAGGGAAAGCGCCGGCTCCAGCCGCTTGAGCATCGCGCCGAGGTTCGCGGACATGACCCCGCTGCCGATCAGGACGACGTCCGGATTTTCGACGTGGGTGGAGTAAGCCGAGGCCATGTCCGGGAGGCGGCCGGCGTTTATCTCAGAAAGGCCTCGTGCAGGCCGCCGTCCACGGTGATGACCTGGCCGGTCGTCTTGCTGAGGCGTTTGCTCACGAGCAGGAAATACGCCTCGGCCTGGTCGGCGGGGGTGATCGGCGACTTGGTCAGCGTGCGGTCGGCGTAGAACTGCGCGAGCTTGGTGACGAGCGACTCGGTCGGCTCGTCGTCCTTGTACGGGATGTTGTATTTCGCGAGCGAGCCGATGACGCGGTCGCGCGGGAACATCGCGCTGCCTTGCACGACGGTGGCCGGGGCGACGCCGTTCACGCGGACGAGCGGCGCGAGTTCGATGGCGAGTTCGCGCACGAGGTGGTTCGCCGCGGCCTTGCTCGTGTCGTAGGCGAGGCTCCCCTTTTTGGCGACGGCGGCGTTCGCGCTGGTGGTGAGGACGAGGTTGCCGCTTGCAGGCCCTGTTCCTTCCACGTCTTGTACGCCTCGTCGGCCACGAGGTAGCTGCCCGTGACGTTGATGCCGAACGTGAGCGCCCACTTGTCATCGGGGATGTGGCCGCTGGTGTCGCTCGGGACGAAGATGCCGGCGGTGACCTCGATGGAGTCGAACCCGCCGTAGGCCAGCGCCACCTGGTCGAGCATCGCGCGGATGCTCGCGCGGTCCGTGATGTTCGCGGCGAGACCCGACGGCCGGGCCGCAACCGCTGATGCCGCTGCCCGGCGACGCCGATGCCGACGCCGTATTTGTCCGTGATCTCCTTCGCGGTCGCCTGCGCCGCCGCCTCGTTGAGATCGACCGCGACGATGTGCGCGCCTTCCTTCACGAGCCGGTGCGCGGTTTCCTTGCCGATGCCGCTGCCCGCGCCGATGACGACGTGGACCTGCCGGGCCAGTTCCTTTTCCGCCGGCATGCGCTTGAGCTTGGCTTCTTCGAGCAGCCAGTATTCGATGTCGAACGCCTCCTGCTGCGGGAGCGCGATGTATTCGTCGATCGCCTCCGCGCCGCGCATGACTTCCACCGCGCAGTTGTAGAACTCGGCGGTCACGCGCGACTCCGACTTGTCCTTGCCCCACGCGATCATGCCGAGGCCGGGGATGAGGATGACCGTCGGGTTCGGGTCGCGCATCGCGGGCGAGTTCGGCGTGCTTGCACGGTTCGTAATACGCGGCGTAGTCCTGGCGGTATGCGGCGAGGCCGCTCGCCGAGGAGCTTCTTGAGCGCCGTCGATGTCGCCGCGTCTGCGGGATTCCACTCGACGTAGAGCGGCTTGATCTTGGTGCGCAGGAAATGGTCGGGGCAGCTCGTGCCGAGTTCGGCGAGGCGCGGCGCCGCGGTCGAATTGACGAAGCGGAGGATGGCCTCGTCGTCCTGCATGGTGCCGACGAAGAGCGCCTCTGCTGGCACACCTGCCCGCGCAGCCACGGCAGTATCTTCGCGAACGCGGCCCGGCGCGGGCCTTCCTCGAGCGACTTGTATTTCGGGCCGCCGAACGCCATGGCGTCGCCGCCCTTCGCCTGGTACTTGGCGTCGATGAACGCCGCGGCCTTTTCGATGAAGCCGAGAGTGCAGCTCGTAGCACGCCTTGTCGTCGTCGTCCCAATTGATGAAGCCGTGCTGGCCCATGATGATTCGCCTTGGCCTCGGGGTGCTCCTCGCAGATTTCCTGCATCGCGAGGCCGAGCTCGAAGCCCGGACGCAGCCATGGGACGTATGCCGATCTCGCCGCCGAAGATTTCCTTGGTCAGCGCCACCGAGTTGCGGGCGGCGGCGACCGAGATCGCGGCGTTCGGGTGCATGTGGTCGACGTGCTTGCACGGGATGAAAGAGTGCAGCGGCGTGTCGATGGAACTGGCGCGCGGGTTCAGGTTGAAAGTTGTGTGGAAATACATGCCGACCATGTCGTCCTCCGCGTCCGTCTTCGGCCCTCGCGGGTTCATCGCGGCGTAGGTTTTCTGAAGGCCGGTGAGCTTGTCCTGGTAGAGCGAGGAGAAATTCTCGCGGGTGCTGGTGCGCAGGTCGCCGCCGGAGCCCTTTGACCCAGAGGACTTCGACCTGCTCGCCGGTGAGCGGATCTTTCTCCATGATCTTCGACGAGGTATTGCCGCCGCCGGTGTTGGTGATGCGCTGGTCCGCGCCGAGGATGTTCGAGCGATAGACGAGGCGGCCGGCGGGGTCGAGCGACGCGGCTTTGGCGTCGTCCCAGGAGTAGTTTACGAATTTGTATTTTTGGGTCATAAGGGAGGGTAGGGGTTCAGCGGGGCAACCCGGCAAACCGGGCGCGGGCGGCTTTCCAGAGATCGGGGTCGAGCGGCTCGAATGTCTGCACGGGGAAAGAGGCGCGAACGGTCTGCCGCAGCGCGTCGAGAGAGCTCAGGTGGCCGAGGGCGATGGCCTGGAGCAGGAGGTTCCCGATTGCGGTCGCCTCGACCGGCCCGGCGAGGACGGTGCGCCCCGCTGCACTGGCCGCATACTGGTTCAGCAGGGCGCTTTGGCTGCCTCCGCCGATGATGTGCAGCGTGCGGATGTTCCTGCCGGTGAGCATCTCGATCTCGTCCAGGCATTGCCGGTAGGCCAGCGCCAGGCTTTCGAAGATGCAGCGGGTGAACTGGCCCGGCGTTTCGGGCTCCGGCTGCGCGGTCTCCTTGCAATAGCCGGCGACCTTCCTGGGCATCCCGCCCGGCTTCACGAACCGCTCGGCGAAAGGGTTGATGAGCGAACGGAGCGGCTCGGCCTCCACGGCCAGCAGGTTCAGCGCCGCGTAATCGAAATCGCCGCCCTCCGCCACCCATGCGCGCCGGCACTCCTGCAAAATCCAGAGGCCGGCGATATTCTTGAGGAAACGGGTCGTGCCGCCGTGCCCGGCTTCGTTGGTATAATTGTGCGCGCGCACTTTCTCGCTGATGAGCGGCGCGGGCAGCTCGACTCCGATGAGCGACCAGGTGCCGGAACTCAGGTAGGCCCAATCCTCGCCGCCTTGCGCGGGAACAGCCGCGACGGCCGCGCCGGTGTCGTGCGAACAGGTCGCGATGACATCGACCCCCCCGAGCCCGGTCTCCGCCGCGATCTCCGGCAGGAGCGGCCCCAGGGTCGTCCCGGAAGGCACCAGTGTCGGGAACACCGGCGCGGGCAGGCGAAACTCGTCGATGAGCGCCGCGGACCACGAGCGCGTGGCAGGGTTGTACATCTGCGTGGTGCTAGCGAGGCTCTCCTCCGCCCGGGCCACGCCGCTGAAAAGGTATTGCAGGTAGTCGGCTATATTCAGGAACTGGCCGGCCATCTCGAAGAGGCCGTCCTCGTTCTCCGCCATGAAATGGTAGAGCGTGTTGATGGCCATGAACTGGATGCCCGTCTCGCGAAAGATTTTCTCCGGCAGGGCGCTCTGCATCACGCGCGCATAGGGGCCTTCGGTGCGCGCGTCGCGGTAGTGGTAGGGGATCCCGAGCAGCGGCTGGCCCTCGGAGAAGAGCGCGTAATCGACCCCCCAGGAGTCCACGGAGAGGCTCGCCACCGTCGCGTCCCGGCGCGCGCCGATCTTTTTCAGGCCCGCCTTCAATTCGTCGAAGATGCGCAGGAGATCCCACCGGAGCGACCCCAGGACGTTCGTCGCGCCGTTGGGGAACCGGTGGATTTCCTCCAGCGCCAGCCGTCCGGAGTCCAGCCGCCCGAGGATCACCCGCCCGCTCTCCGCGCCGAGGTCGCACGCGATGTAGGAGTGCGCGCTCATATCCGCAATGCGCGGCGGCGATACCGTTCGTCGATGCGGTTGCCCATGCGATCCACCTGGTCGGGCGGAAGGAAGTGCGGCCCGCCCAGTGCGGCGGCGCCGGCGAAGATCTGCGCGGCTTTGTCCGCCATGAACATGGCGGCGGTCACGGCGTTGGGCGTCATGCCGAGCGTGATGATGCCGTGGTTCTCCAGGAGAATGACCCGGGGCGGGCTCTCGAAAGTCTCCATGAACTGCCGGGTGGCGGCGCGGATGGCCTGGGCCAGCTTCAGGCCGGGGTCGGCGTACGGGATGAGGATCGAGACCGGGCCGCAGCAGACGACCTCGTCGGGGAACATCCTGCGCTCGGCGAATTCCACGCTGCGCGGCGAACAGAGGATCTTGTTGACCGCGAGGGAATGGGTGTGGCCGACGAAGATGATGTTCGAGAGCGAGAGGAGGTATGCATGGAAAAGCGCCTCGACCGAGGGCTTCTTCGCGTTCGACTTCACGCGCGAAGCGAAAAGCCCGTCCTCGATCTCCTGGTCGCTCATGTCCGGGCGGTCGAGCATCGAGAGGAGCGGCGCGAAACGGCACTCGACCAGGTCGGCCTCCGTCAGCGTGCCGAGGGTGCAGCCGCTCGCTTTCACCAGGAAAGTCTTGTCGCTGATCCGGGCGGAGGTGTTCCCTTCACCGAGGATCGCCAGACCCCGGCGTTCGGCGCCGAGGTGGGCGGACATGGCCAGGAGTGACTCCAGTTTGCTTCTGAGGACGCTCATACGGGCAGGGACATCCGTGTCGCCCAAAGGGGCGGGTCGCCGCAGGTTTTGGGGTGGATGAAGAGGGCGGATTTCACTCGGGGAAGATCGTGCCTGGAAGAAGAGGCGACGGTTGTCCGGAAACACTTCAACAAACCATAATCGGCATGCCGCGTCACTCTTTTTTCGGTTCGCTGCCGCCCTGGAACCGGGCGGCGGCCGGGCGCAGAACGGAGCGGTCCAGGCGCAGGAACTCGCCCAGCGACCAGGCCTGGAACGGGCAGCCGCGCGGGGTGTGCGGCGCGTCGCCATCGGCTATCTCGGAGATGTGGCCTATGCCCGCGGTCTTCAAGTGCTCTATGAGCGGAGGCAGGAAACGCGCGCGCGCTTCGGCCCTGGCGGCGTCTGTGCCGCCGCGCACGCGCACCCATGCCTCGACAAAGGGGCCGATGAGCCAGGGCCAGACGGCGCCCTGGTGGTAACCCGCATCGCGTTGCGCCGGCCCGCCCTCGTAGCGCGGGTGGTAGCCCGGCTCGTCCGGCGCGAGGGAGCGCAGGCCCAGCGGAGTGAGCAGGCGGCGCTCGACGGCATCCACGACCGCGCGCGCCTTCGGAGGCGAAAGCAACTGCAGCGGGAGTCCTCCGACCGCAAAAATCTGGTTCGGGCGGAAGGTGAGATCGACGACGCCGGCGTGGTGGTCGCAGTCGATCACATCCGCCAGGTGGCCTTTCTCCTCAGACCAGAAACCGCGTTCGAATGCCGCGAGCCCTTTCGCGAGGACCTGGTTCCAGTGCGGCGAGAAACGCGCGCCTATCGCCAGGGAGTTGAGCCAGAGGGCCTGCACTTCCACCGGCTTGCCGATACGCGGTGTGATCTCCCGGCCGTCCACGCGGGCATCCATCCAAGTGAGTTGTTCGCCCGGCTCGCCCGCGGCCAGGAGGCCGTCCTCGCTCGCGTGGATGTTAAACCGGGTCCCTTCGCTGTAGCCGGTGAGGATCGCCTCGACGGCAGCCCGCAACAGGCCCCCGCTGTCTCCGCCCCCATGGCCCGCCGCGTCCAGGTAGTCGCCGACCGCGATGACATACCAGAGCGACGCATCGACCGAATTGAACTCCGGCTCGCTTCCCCGGTCGGGGAACCGGTTTGGCAGCATCCCGCGCGAGACGTTCTCCGCCCATTCCAGCAGAATCTGCCGGGCCTCGCCGAGCCGCCCCGTCGCGATGCATAGGCCGCGGATGGCGACAAACGTGTCGCGGCCCCAGTCGCCGAACCACGGGAACCCCGCGAGGAGTGTGCCGCCTTCGCCCCGCTTTGCGAGGTAGGCATCCGCGGCGCGATCCAGGGGCGTTGTAAACTTCGCCCGCCGCGCAAGCTCTGTGTCCCGCAAAGAGAGGCAACAGTCCGCCGCGGGCGCGAGGTCATCCCCGGCTTCGGTGGAGAGCACGAGCATTGCCTGTTCCCTCGCGATGTCGAACCAGAACACCCCGGGCGAGGCGAGGTCTTCTGTGCAATCCAGCCCGCGCGCCTCGTCCTCGGTGTAGAGAAAGTTCCGGTACCATTCCGGCGCGTGCTCGTAGTCGCCCGTCGCGCGCACGGTCACCGCCGGGGCTTCGGGATACGGCCGCCACGTAACCCGGCCTTTTCCCTGTTCGGGCTCGAAGCGGAATACCGGATTTTCGTGCTGGAGAAAATGAAAGTCGCGCACGGAGAAGAAGAGCCGCACCCCGAGCCTCGCCCCCGCCGCCAACGTGCCGGTGACCCGCCAGATGAGCGCCACCTCGGCCCTGCCATGCACGGCAAACAGTTCCAGCTCGACGCACGTCTCCGCGTCGATGCGGTAACGCCAGCGCGGCCACGGCCCGGCTTCAAACGCCTCGAGCCTCGAAGCGCCGTCGGGAGAAACCGTGCCCGGCGTGTAGCGCTGCGAGGAGATGGCGCAGTCGCCGACGGCGCTCGCGATCCAGGCGTCGAAGCCGTTTACCAGCACCATGCGGCCCGAGGGCGGCGTGGTCGCGGCGAGCAGGAGGGCGTGGTAGCGCCGCGTGCGGATGCCCGAGACCGTGCCGCTGGCGAAGCCGCCAAGGCCGTCCGCCTCGAGCCATTCCGCGCCGGGATCGTTTACGTAAGGGACTGGCTGTGGCAGGGAGATGCCAAGCCATCCTCCAGAAACGGCCGCCGATCAAGGGCGAGCCGGACGTTTGCGGCAAACGGCGAGCCACCTGCGCCGTTCGCGCACGCCGAGGAGGGCGAGGAGCCCGACACCGGCGAGGATCGTGGACGGTTCCGGCACGGGCACGACCTCGAATTCCGAGCCCTCGAATTCCGAGCCGAAGGTGACTTCCTGGCCGGTGCCGATGAAGGCGTTCGAGGAGTTGTAGAAGCTGATCTGCGAGAGCTGGCTGGCGCTCGGGTTGGTCGTGAAGAGCAGCCGATCCTGCGTCAAGTCCGTGCCGGGGTCGTTCGTGGCGGAAGGGGAGTAGCGCTGGCCCGTCCAGTCGTTCACCGTGAGCGACTTCCCGCCCAGGGCAAGGGTGGAAAAGGTGAGGCTGTTCCCGTTGCCGGAACCGAAATCCAGCGCTGAATTCGCGCTGAGCGTGAGCGCGCCCGCCGCCTCCGAGGCCCCCGTGAGCCCGCCGAAACTGATCCTGCCTCCGCCGAGCGCCACGCTCGCGCCGGCGTTGATCCGCCGTGTGGCCGAGCCGCTTCCGCTGAAGAGGAGCGTGCCGCCGGTATTGACGGCGATGGATGCGGTGCCGCCGAGTTTGCCCGCGGTCGTCGTGCCGTTGTTGTCGATCTGGAGCGTGCCTCCGGCGATGACGGTGGCGCCCTGGTAACTGTTCGACCCGGTGAACACCGTCGTCCCGCTTCCCGTGGTGACGCTGTTGAAGGTCGAGATGTTGCCCGCGTATTGAAAGGTGTTTCCCGCGCCGGGGACGATGCTCAGGGTGTTCGTGCCGCTCACCGCGCCGGAGATGTTGCCGAGGATCGACGCGACCCCGCCCGTGACCTGGAGGCTATTGCTCCCGCCCGCAAACGCGATGGCGTTCCCGGAGCCGTCGGCCATGATCTTCCCGGAGTCGAAGACGGTGACGCCGTCGCCGCCTGTCTGGATCGCCGCCGTCGTGCCGCTCCCTTCGATGACGCCGCCGGCTTGGTTCGTGATGGTGATGGACAAACCGCTCGCGGCCAGCGCGATGGCGATGGCGGAGCTGGTCTGGCCCTTGATCAACCCGCTGTTCGTGATGGCGGAGTTTGCGTAGATCGCCATCTGCGTGCCGGAAACGTCGATCCCCGCCAGGGTGATGCCGATGCCCGGACCCGAGGAACCGCTGAGGTTCGTCTCGCCCTCGATGGTGCCGGAATTGAGGATCGTGCCGCCTCCGACGGTGACGCCCTCGCTCGCATTCGTCGTGGCGCCGCTGCTGTAGGCGTTGAGGGACACGATCGTGCCGGTGTTGGTGAGGTTGACGAGGCCGTCCACGTCCACGCCGTCTCCGTCGCCCGAGACGCCGTTGCCGGAGATCGTCCCGTTGTTGACGATGGTAACGGTCTCGCTGCTGTTGAACCCGTCGATATTGATGCCCGAACCGTTGTTGCCCTGCAGCGTCGCGCCCGCGTTGTTGGTCAGAGACATGGAGAAGACCCCGTTGCCGGGATCGGTGCTTTTGAGGCCGCCGGTAATGCCGTGCCTTCCGCCGCTGATCAGGCCGTTGTTGGTGATCTGAACGCCGGAATTCTTCTGGGCGTCCACGCCGTCGCTGCTCGAGTTGTTTACCGCCGTCGCCGAGATCGTGCCTGAGTTTATGACGACTCCGTTCACGCCGGGCCGCACCGCGTCGTCGCCGTAGGATGTGACGAGGCCGCTATTGTTGACGGTATTTGCCCCTTTCGTGATGTTGTTCAGGTCGATCGCCTGGCCGCCCGAGCCGCTCACGGAGATCGTCCCCGAGTTGGTGATGGTGATGCTCGTGGTGCCCTTGCTGTTGTGGATGGCGTCGTCCGCGTTCGGGTCGGACGAATTGATGAGGCCGCCCGCGAGCACCTGGATGCTGACGTTGCTCCCGTCCGCAAGCACGGCGCGGTCCCCGCTGCCGGTCTGCTGCACCGTGCCGCTCACTATCAATGTCGTGCCCGTGCCGGACAAGGTTACCGCGGGACTCGTGTTGTTGACGACCAGCGCCCCGCCCGCGGCGACATTCCCTGTCCCGGAGGAGAGCGTCTCGGGGGTCGTCGTAAGCCCGGAAATAGGGTTCGGCCCCGGCGCGAACTGCGCCCTGGCTGCGCCCGCTACGGCGAAAGTGGCGGCCGCGAGCGAGATCGCCAAAGCTGTGTGGTGGAAAGTTGTTTTGGTGAAAGGATTTTTGTTCAACGCGTAGCTCCCGGTTCGGATGGCCCTGCTTTTGCAGGCCGGAAACTACCCATTCACGACGGGGCTTAACAAACCCTTTACCGTAACGTTTGCGCGTCAACGGGATGGCATTTGCGTGACGACAAAAAACCCGGGCGCCGGCTTCGGAAGGCCGCCGTTCACCGCGTTTCGCGCTGCACCCACTCCAGCGCGCCGCGCCCGGCTCGCGAGCCGGTGGCGAGACAGCCCTGGATGAGGTAGCCGCCCGTCGGCGCCTCCCAGTCGATCATCTCGCCCGCCACGAACACCCCCGGCAACCGCCGCAGCATGAGTTCCTCGTCCAGCTCGCTCCAGCGGACGCCGCCCGCGGTGGAGATCGCGTCCGCCAGCGGCGCCGGGCGGAGCAGTCGAAGCTCGCACCTCTTCACGCGCGCGGCCAGGGCCTCCGCCGAGGCGGGCTCGCCCTCCATCCGCACGATCGCCAGCGCCGCCTCTCCCAGCTTCCAACGCCGGCCCGCATCACCCCCCTTGCCGCCCAGCTTCGCCACGAGTTGCGCCGCGGTGAAATCCGGCTTGAAATCGATCGCAAGCTTCGGCTCCGGCGACGCCCGCAAGGCCGGCCCGAGCTGATAGATCGCGCCCCCTTCCAGCCCGTATTTCGTCACGAGCAATTCGCCTGCCGTCTCCATGCCTCCTGCGCGCACCACCAGATTCTTCAGCGGCTTTCCCTCCGCCGCGGCCAGCACTTCCTGGGGCCATGCCACTTCCCATCCGCAATTCGCCGCGGCAAGCGGGGAAACCGAGACGCCCAGCCGCTCCAGCGCCGCCGTCCACGCGCCGTCCGATCCCGTGTCCGGCCAGGAGCCGCCGCCGAGTGCCATGACCGCGGCGTCCGCCTCGCGCACACGCGTCCCCTCCTTCGCCTCGAAGCGGAGCCGCAGGCGCGAGCCCGGTTCAAGCCCGGTCCATCGGTGGTGCGGCGCGATCCTCACGCCCAGCTCGCGCAGCCGTCGCAGCCAGGCGCGCAGCAACGGCGCCGCCTTCAGGCCGGTCGGGAAGACCCTGCCCGTGGAAGCCGCAAACGTCTCGATCCCGAGCCCCGCCGCCCACGCGCGCAACGCCTCCGCATCGAAGTCCGCGAGGAGCGAGGGCCACGGGGTTTCGCCCCGGCCCGGGGAGTCGTAGCGCTGGGCGAAGCGTTCGAGCGGCTCGGTGTTCGTCAGGTTCAATCCGCCGCGGCCCGCCACGAGAAACTTCCGCCCCGCTGAAGCCTTGGCATCAAAGAGAGTCACCGCCGCGCCGCCCCGCGCTGCGACCTCCGCCGCCCGCAGGCCCGCGGGCCCGCCACCGATGATCGCTATTTCCATTCCTGCCCCCGTACCTCACATGGGGTGGGCGCGCAACGCGCCGGCGTCTGGCCGCTCCGTAAGTTCCCGCACCTCACTCCACCGGCGCAGTGGCCAACCCGACATTCCGATCCCCGGCTCCGTAATACATCATCCAGTAGCCGTCGTGTTGGATGATGCTGTTCATCCAAAGGCAATTCTTGAATTGTCCGCTCTCGTACGGCTCCCGTGGTTTCATGATGCAGTCGTCCAGTTGATCCACCTTCTTCGTAAGGTCCTTCCTTGGAGAGGAGCACCTCCGAGATGGCATAGAACCATTTGCCCTTCCCGTTCAACGTCCCGGCTATGAACAGCAACACGTCATCCGGATTCGTCTTAGAGTAATTCGTCACGGCAAAACAGGGTTCATACGGTTTCACCCACCCTTTCGCCAGATGCAGGTCGATCCGTTTGAACGGCCCCCAATGGATCATATCGTCGGAATAGGCGATCCCGAATCCGTCGTTCCCCGCGTAGAGCGCAAACTTCCCGGCGATCCTCACCGGGGCTCCGTTCGGATCGCAGATGACCGCGCAATTTTTAGTGCCGGGCACCACCACACCCAACTTCTTCCAAGTGCGCCCATCCACCGAAGTCGCCTCGCACTCGGCAATATGTTTGTCGGGCAGGTTGCCCTCGTAAAATGTGTAGTAGGTTCCCCCTAACTTATAAAAACGAGCATCCGAGCAGCCACTTTTCGTTTCAAAGGACTCGGTCACATCGATAAGCGGCTGCGTGTCCCGCAGGAACGTCACTCCGTCCGGGCTATCCGCGTAACCCACTCGCGATGTCCACGCCCCCGTCGCCTGCGCGCGATACAGCATTCGAAAACGCCCTTCGTCGAACAGCACCCCGGGATTATAGGTATTTCGCGATTCCCACCCCGTCCCCCGCGGTTGGATGAGAGGATTCCCGCCATACCGCTGGAAGGGCCCGATCGCCCACGGCGGCCAGGTTTCGACCGGCTGGTCTATGGTGAACGAAGAAGTGCCCGAAGTCACGGGCGCGCCCGTCGCGGGGATCGCTTTGACGAACCAGCGATGCGCGCCCACGGACAGCGGTTGGGTTGCGTCGAAATGGGATACGGAGATTCCGACGGCTGGCTCCTCGCCCGCTTTCGCATCATCGATATAGACCTCATACTTTTGCGCTCCCGCGATGGATTTCCAAAAAAGGAGCGGCTTGGTGACCTCGAAGTGGTCGTCCGCCTTCGGCGAACAGAGTTCCATAGCCGCGGGGTCGGCATGAGCCGTAGCCAGGGACAGGAGAGAAGCGCCGACCAAGAGGGCGAACAGATGTTTGTGAGGATGATTTCGATTCATGGTTCAAAGGGCGGCTCGTTGTTCGGGGTGGGAAAGCCGCCAGCCGGGGGATTTAAATTACCTTGCGGTGTAATGGATGCCCGGGTCACGAGCGGTTGGGCTTTATGGCGCATGTTTATATTCACTCACCGCTTCTAATTAAGTCTCCATTCTTTTCGATCTGAAGCTGGATGTCTCGCGCAAGAGTTTGGTAAACCCGGTTTTCGCGGATTGTCCCGGCTTCCGATTCCCGCCCGCGCTCGGGTCGGCGCGCTCCCGAACTTATATCATCGGCGCCTTTACCGTAGCGCGGGAGGGTCGAAAACTTCTTGCGTATTTGGCCTTTTACCCTTGCATTCGAATCGATGAAACCCTCCCTCTCCGCCGCCGCCCTGACGGTGCTGGCCTCCCTCTCTTCCTTATGCGTCGCGTGGGCCGCGGATGATCTGCCCGCGCAGTTCGTCCATCCGCCCGACGATGCGCGGCCGGGCGTTTACTGGTATTTCATGGACGGGAACCAGACGGAAACGGGTATGACCCGCGATCTCGAATCGATGAAGAAGGCCGGGCTGGGCCACGTCTTGTTCCTGGACGTCAACCTCGGCCTGAAGAAGGGGCCCGTGGAGTTCATGGGCGCGCAATGGCAGGAGGATTTCGTCCACGCGGTGCATGAGACGGAGCGGCTGGGAATGCAGTTGATGCTCGGCTCGGGGCCGGGCTGGGCGGGGAGCGGCGGTCCGTGGATCAAGCCGCAGGATTCGATGCAGGACCTGGTGGGCGCACCAGTGGATGTGACCGGTCCCGCGGAATTCGGTCAGGTGCTGCCGCTGGCGGACCCGCCCCCGCCGACGTTCGGTGCGAACTCGGTGCCGGAGCCTTTTCGCGGCCTCCGCCAGGCGTGGCAGGGGGAGGTGGCGGTGCTCGCCTTCCCGACACCCGCGGGCGCGGCCCGGACGTCGGACATCAGGGAAAAGGCGCTCTATTACCGGGGATCCTTCAGCTCGCGCTGGAAGGGCACGGGGCCTTCGATCCCCAGCCAGGCATCTTATCCCGGCGTGCCGGATGGGCAAACCGTTCCGGCGAATCGGGTCATCGACCTGACCAGCCGGATGAAGCCGGACGGGACTCTCAACTGGACGGTACCGCCCGGCAAGTGGACGGTGGTGCGCTTTGTCAGCCGCAATAACGGCGCCATCACGCGCCCGGCGCCGCAGGCGGGGCTGGGATTCGAGGTGGACAAGCTGGATGCCGGTGCGCTGGACCGGCATTATGCCGACTACGTCGGGTTGCTGGTGAAGAAGGTGGGGCGTCGTCCGTCGGGGAATGGCTGGACGATGCTGCACATCGACAGTTGGGAGATGGGCGCGCAGAACTGGACACCCCGTTTTCGCGAGGACTTCAAGGCGCGGCGTGGTTACGACCCGCTGCCTTTTTACCCCGCTTACCTCGGCTACGTGGTGGACAGCCCGGAGGCGACGGCGCGCTTTCTCTGGGACCTGCGCCAGACGGCGAGCGAACTGGTGGTGCAAAACCACGCGGAGCACTTGCAGGAGCTGGGGCGCCGGGACGGCTTCACGCTTTCGATCGAGCCCTACGACCTGACCCCATGCAACGACTTCGACCTGGGCGCCGTCGCCGATCTTCCCATGGCAGAATTTTGGGGACTCGGCCTAGACACCACCTTCAGCGTGCAGGAGGCCGCTTCCGTCGGCCACGTCATGGGCCGGCCCGTCATCGGGTCCGAAGCCTTCACCTCCGGGCACGACGAGGCCTGGCAATTATATCCGGGCAGTATGAAGAATGAGGGCGACTGGGCCTTCGCCAGCGGCATCAACCGGTTCACATTTCACACGTTCGCGCACAAGCCGGATGAGGACCGTCCGGGCATGCAGATGTGGCAGTACGGCGTGCATTGGGATCGCGGGCAAACTTGGTGGCCGATGGCGGACGCGTATCACCGTTACATCACCCGCTGCTCGGAGGTGCTGCGGCAGGGCCGCACCGTCGCCGACATCCTTTACCTCATGCCCGAGGGCGCGCCCAATGTTTTTCAACCGCCCGCCTCCGCTTTCGACGCGCCCCGTCCTAAAAAAGGCGCACCTCGGCTGCCCGACCGGAAAGGCCACAATTTCGACGGCTGCTCTTCCGGCGCCCTGATTCGCCTGGCCGGCGTACGGGACGGCAGCATCGTCTTCCCGAGCGGCGCCTCCTACCGGGTCCTCGTCCTGCCCGATTCCCCGACCATGACGCCTGAGTTGGTCAACAAACTCGAGGCGCTGGTGAAAGCGGGCGCCACTGTTATGGGAAATCCACCCGGGAAATCGCCCAGCTTCTCCGGCTATCCGGCCTGCGACTCGTTGGTCGCCGCGCAGGCCGTAAAGCTGTGGGGCTCGCTGGCCGTTCCGACGGCCCGGACGGTCCGGCCGTATGGCCAGGGCCGGGTGGTCTGGGGCGGACCCGTGCCGCCGCCCGGTGCCGGCAGGCTTTATCCTGACTACGCGCAAACCGCGGCGTTACTCGAGGAGGAAGGTGTGCCGCCCGACTTCAGCTCTCCCGGCGCGCTGCGCTACACCCATCGCACGACACCTGCGCGGGAAATTTATTTCGTGGCCAATACCACCGACCAGCCGCTCCAGGCCGCCGCCACTTTTCGCATCGCGGGTCGCAAGCCCGAGTTTTGGGACGCGGTCACCGGCACGATGCGGCCCCTGCCGGAATTCACCACTGCGGGCGGCCTCACCACCGTGCCGCTGCAATTCGCGCCGTGCGAAAGCTGCTTCGTCGTCTTCCCCGTGGCGGCGGAGCCCATGGCCGGCGCGGAGAAGGCGGGTGTGAATTTCCCGGCGCTTGCCACGCTGGCCACGCTCGCCGGTCCTTGGGACGTCGCTTTCGACACCACCATGGGCGGCCCTGCGCAGGTCCGGTTCGACCAGCTCGACGACTGGAGCGTGCGGCCCGAGCCCGGCATCAAATACTTCTCCGGCATCGCCACCTATCGCAAGACCTTCGAGGTGGCCGCCTCCTCCGCGCTCCCACGTTATCTCGACCTCGGGAAGGTCGAGGTCATGGCCCGCGTCAAAGTTAACGGCCAGGATTGCGGGGTCGCTTGGACCGCGCCTTGGCGCGTCGATATCTCCGGGTCGATCAAACGGGGCGCGAATACGATCGAGGTGGAAGTCGCCAACCTGTGGCCCAACCGGATGATCGGGGACGCCGCGGAAAAGGACCAACCGCCTTTCGCGCGGAGCACGTATCGCCCCTACAAGGCGGATCATCCGCTCTTGCCCTCCGGGTTGCTGGGCCCGGTGACGCTGGAGGGGGTCGCGGGGTCATCGGATCACTAGGGCCGCCGAGCTCAGATCGGCGCCTGCAAAAACATCGGCTATTTCACCACCAATGGCATCCCTATCGAGCCTTTATCTATGCGAACGGCGACCTTTCGTGCAATGGGAGACGCCCTCTTACGCTGCTGCCATGGGGTCACGCTCCGGAACGCGCTTTGTTCGCCCAGATGCCGTAGAGCTCCCGGAGTCGTCGCCCGTCCCTTTTTTTTCATTGGCCAAAATTTTCATTCGGCGGCTGTGATGCCTGCGTATGCGGAGGAGTGGTGGTGAATTCGGGCCGGGCCGCCTGAATCCGGAGACGAGCCGCGGAAGGGGGTGGGATTAACTCTTCCCTTGTGTAAGTTCCCCATAATCAGTTGGGTTGTTTTCCGAAAAACAGGCGTGGTGTCTCATTGCGGCGTCCCACTTACGATGAATAGGTTGAATGGTCAAGGCCCGACTCGCTCGGGCAGTTCGCAGGGGCTTAGTGCGACGCCCAAGCTGAGGCAGAGGAGTCTCAAAGCTGATGTATCTTTGAGGGGTGGCGCGTGGCCTCCCACGTCAAGGTTGTCCGGTTTTCGCGTAGGCGTGAGCAAGCCGTTTTTGAGCGCCGGCAATGGCTTTTGCTCAATGCCCACATCTTCCAGTTCGGATTTTGGGACGGCTAGGGCAAGCTGGGTTTATAAGCCGAAAAGCCGAATCTCCTGTGAAGGCCTCCTTGGCCGGGGTACGCGAGTCGTTGGTAGTTACTGGCTAGTTGCCTTCACAAAACATGGATATCATCTAACTCAACCTCTGTTTTCCCTCCTGCCATCTTTATAGTAAGATCAATTGAAAGGTCCGACCTTCCCTCTTCCAATGTCCAAAGCGGCATCCTCACTGAAAATTGAGGGCTTTTCCCTCCCTTTACTTCAACCACGTCCATGAGATTGAAGGCGCTTTCCGGAGGAATGCTAACGGTTCTTCCATAATCCTGAACCGCCGATTCGATTTCAGTGCCGCTCATCCGTATCCCCTTGGTGCACCTCACAATGTTCTCGAAATCGCCCGCAGCGAGCCAATCAATGATTTGTCGGACAATTAACTTAATCTTATCGTTCATAAATTCTAACGGCGATTGCCCGGTATACGCGTGGGCGTGTCTGGAGTCACTCCCATACTGTGGTATTCAGCGGGGCCACGAGTGTGGCCGAATACACCGCCGGGAATACGTCGCCATTCGTTGAATACGTTCGCGGTTCAGATTGGGGCGGTGGCGTCGGCGGCATCCTATACACCATTCGTAGCGGGGCCTTGGGTGTGACCCACTACGATGGCCGTGGGGACATGGTGGCAAAAACCGACGGCAGCGGCGTATTGACCTACCAAGCCAGCTATGAAGCATATGGAAAGCGCACCCAAGAATGGGGCGCGACGCTGGATCGCCAAAAGGCAAATACGAAAGAGGAAGACCCCACAGGGCTGCTCAACGAAGGGATGCGTCCCCGTGATCTAGACACCGTACATTCCTAACCAAGGACCCGGCTGGGTTCGTGGATGGGCCGAATCTCTACAGTTACGTTAATCAGAACCCTTGGACAAAGTTCTGCCATGCCATCGAATATGGCAGGATATATTCAGCACTCAAGGTCACAGCGCACTAGTCTCGACGTGGGAGTCCAGCAGCGCATGAAGGCACTCTGTCCCGTTCGGGAGGTCAGCAAGGCTTCCCTCCTTCAGAGATTCGGTGATTCGATTCCGTTCGTCCCCAGCAAATAGCTCAATAGCTCAGGTCTTCCCCCTACGTATCAACGCGGATGCGGACGCGGCAAAGAGTAATAAGGCCAATGTCGGCAAACCCCAGGATGGCATCGCGGGGACAACCATTGCAGAGGCTCCAGCGACACGAAACCCAAAGTCCTCGTGTTGGAACGTAGGATCGTTCCCGGCGCGGTAGGAGGATAACAAAAAAGAAGCACTGCCGGGCCACGATCCTCCGCGCAAGCCCCGCCCTGATCCGATCAGTGTATCGTTCCACTGTAGCACATCCCCGCCCTGATCAAAGGTGCCGTAGTAGCTTGGAGAGCCTGAGTACGTCCCAACATCCGTAAGATAATTCTGCGAAGCGCTATAAGCAGCGCTCTGCGTCACCGAGAAGACGGTCTTCCAAATGTTTGCTTGGTTTGCGCCTGATCCGACGATATTTCCTGGCGCACTGTTGCTTCTCGTCGGATACTGCCAGTAACCTCCTGCTCCAGAATTAAGTGTCGCGTCGAAATATGCAGCCTTGTACCACTCATCCTCGTTCGGAATCCAAAACTGCGCGTTTGCATTCTTGGTTATAGCCAGTCCGCCACTCGTGATTCCGTTGAGCGTATACGCACCCTGTTCGGTGGTCGCTGCCGTTTGGGAGCCGCTGGGCTGGCCATTCTGCATCCAGTTCGAGAATCGGGCTGCATCAAACCAGCTCAAATACGATGCTGGTTTGTTACCACTTCCGATTACCATATAACTGTAGTTTCCACTGCTTCCATTACGGGCAATTCCAGCAACATTTAGATCCGTACCCATCTTGAGATTGTACAAACCATATGTATCCGTCGCCGCGACCGAGTTCAGAAACGCCGCGTATTCACCCTGCGTGACATCATATTTGCCGATTCGGTAGGCGTAGCCAACAGCACCATAGCCGTTGGCATCCGCCGTATTACCCGCATCCCCTACGTCAATCATATCGATTATTACAGGTTGGTTTGCACGAGCGGGTACACACCAAATGAAAAACAAGGCTAAGCAAACGGTCACCCTCACGACGAGATAACAGCGAAGCCGTCGCCATTGTCTTTCCAGCCGCAGAATAAAGGATATTGGGATTTTCCTCCTCATGGATGACATACCGTAAAAAAAGGGGTGCGCCTCTCAGGGATTCAACCATTTCTCAAATCCCATGTCCACCCGCTTGAGCGTCTCGACCTGATCATCCCTTCGGGTCCCGAAACCGGCTCCATTTTGTGATGCCCTGGTTCTTGCCGGTTCCCTCGATCTCCACGGTGAATTCCTCCACCAGCGCCAGCTTATCGCGATATTTCTCATGGGGGTGCAGCTTACAGAGTTCAGCCGTTTGATTCTGTCTGCCTTTGGTTCCTAATGCCATAGTTTCTCCCTTGTCAACTGAGTCGGCGTCTCCATGATGGCTCAAAAGCCACGGGTCCTAGAAATTACCTTCCCCGCACTTTGCTCGCCATGCGTTTTGCGGGAACCTTGTGAGCCGTAGCTTTGCCGTGTTTCGAAGTGAGCCTGTCCCCCTTGAGATTGGCGTTTTTCACCGTCGTGTCCGTCGTATCTGGTTTGGTCGAGAGTTTCTTCATAACTCAGGGTAGTCCGGCTGATGGGAATGTCCACCGTAACCCTTGCGCTACCGCCCCAACGGGAATGAAAATCGTGGTCGCTCCCGGGAACTTTCCCACGAATAGACTGCGGATTGAGAGGGCCGATTCAGACCGCCATAGGCGTCGTTTCGCCTCCCACAATCTGTACGTTTTGATTGATCTGTATTCGGGCGCGGTACATCATGGCGGGCTTGAGATGGCCAGAAAATTTAAGATTGCGACCAACGGCCGAATCGCCTTCACGGTTCTGCTCTTTTCGCTGACCCTTGTTGTCGCTGTGGCCTGGTTTTCCAGTGCGGCCTGGTCGGCGTCATTGAGAGCGTCAATATGGATATCCCACACATACGAGGTTAAAAGTGCCCTGGAAAAGGTGTCTTCTGACATTAAGGACGCGGAGATTCGAATTTGAGCCATTGCACGGGCTTCGGCATCGTTCTGAGCAAACCCGGCTAGAGCAGCTCCTCCTCAAATACCGGAAAAACCGCCCGTCCGAATAAAAACCACCGCCCGCCGTCCTCAAGCCTCCGGCCTGACCCGCGGCGGGAACACCAGGCCCGCCAGCACCGCGATCCCGACCGCCAGCACGCACACAAACCCCGCCCCCACGCGATGGCTCTCGCCGAGCTGCAGCTCCAGCTTCAGCGGGTTGTCGCCGTCCACCTGGAGGCTGCGGAAGAACGTCAGCACCTCGCCGCGTTCGGGCAAAGTCACGTCGATCGCGCTCGGCGCCGGCTCCGCCGCGAGCTGCTGATCCACCAGCCGCCCCGCGATGCTTTGCAGCGAGGCATTTTCCTCCCCCGTGTTCCCTTGCAGCAACTGGTCGAACTGCTGCGGATCGTAGTTCATCTTCCCCTGCAGGAACGGGTTCATCGTCGCCGCCTGCTCCATCTGCTCGTTCCGCTGCGTGTCGCCCCTGTTGTCGAAGTAAAGCTTCTGCCGCCGCGTGTTCAGCCCCAGCACCGCCTGCTGCGTCTTTAACGTGCGCAACTCCACCCGCGCATCCTCGTTGGAAGCCTCGTCCAGCGCGTTCGCCTTCGCCGCGCGGTAGAGCGCCTCGCCCGCCTGCTGCTGGTCGCCGCGTTGCAGCAGCGCGTTCGCCCTTTCCAGCAGCTCCGTCGCGTTCCTCGAGTCCGCCTCCCGCCGCGAACTCACCAGCGACCGGTAATCCTTCATCCCGAACAGCCCGGCGGACTCCTCTTCCTCCAGGCGCAGGTCGCCGTTGTAATGCTTCATCTCCAGCCCCGCCGGCATCACCACCCGCCACGACACATTCTCCAGCGGCACGCCCAGGCTCGGCCCGTCGATTCGGATCACCCCGTGCTGCAAATCCGGCACCGTGTAAACCAGGCGGACGGACGCCTCGTGTTCCTCGTCGCCGTTGGGCGACACGTTGAAAAGGTAGGCATCCCCGTCGCGCACCACCGGCACGCTCTCGCCGTTCACGAACGTGTTGAAGAGCTGCGCGTCGCGCGTCAGGCGCACCCGCATCGCGCTTTTCTCCACCACCTCCACCCGCAGCTCCGCCGCGGTCAGGAACGGCCCGCGCGCCGAGAAGATCGTCGTCAGGTCCCCCTTCACCACCCGCAGCTTCACCGTATCGGCCACGTCATGCCGGTGGATCGTCACCGCCAGCGGCCCTTCCGGTTCCGCCACGCGGAAGCAGAATGCCGGCACGCTCCGGTCGCCCCTGTCCTCCAGGTAGGCCGGCACCGCGCTCCAGTCGATCCGCTGCCAGCCGCGCGGCGCGTCGTTCGCGTCCAGCTCCAGCCTCCCTCCGCTGCGGATCGCGACGAACAGCGTCACCTGCCGCGCCCCCTTGAACACCGGATTCACGATCGCCTCGCGGCCCTGCTCCCGCGCCGTCCGCCCCTGGAACTCGATCCGCACATCCGTCTCGCCCGCGATTCCGCGCTGGAAGCGCAGCTCCCATTCGTCCGCGCTCCCCGGCACCCGGGCGAAATCGTTCACCGCAGGGCCGGTCGCGCGCACCGTGCGCGCCTGGTCTTCGGTCAGGCCCGGAAGGCGCACCCGCAGTTGTTTCACGGCGGCATTCTCCACGCGGTAACGCACGCTCAGGCGCGTCAGCGTCTGCCCCTCGCGCAGGGTCACTTCCTGGAGCGCCTGCACCGTCACCCACGGCTCCAGCGCCTCCACCGATATCTTCAGTGTCCAATCCTCCTGCAGGAGCCGGAACGCCAGCGTCCCCGGCTGCATCCCTCCCGCCGCCACCGGGTCGAGCTGCGAAGCGTTCTCGCGGCCCATGTCCCGCAGGCGGATGCCCTTTTCCGGCACCAGCAGGATTTCGCCGGTCTGCCGCGCCGCCTCGCGCACCGTCAGCCGCGGCACGTTCCAGGCCGCCTGCGGATGCGGCGTCGAGCCCGAAAGCGTCAGCGAAAAATTCTGCTCGCCCATCGTCCTCCCGGTGAGATGCAGGGTGATGACGCGCCGCCCCGCCTCGTCCGCCTCCGTCCACTGGCTCAACGCCGGCCCCGTGAGCGCCTCCACCTCCAGCCCCTCGGGCAGGACGAAGGAGAGGCTGAAAACCCCCGCGCGCGTGATCGACACATTCAGGTCCGCCGCGAGCAGCAGCCGGTCGTCGCCGAGCGAGAGCACCTGCTTGGCCGCCACCCGCACCTCGGGCGCGACCGCCGCCACCGTCAACTCCAGCCGGCTCCCCGCGCCCGTGTAACGGTAGACCTGTTGCAGCGTCGCGGCCGTCTGGCCGTCCCTGTTTTTCGGGATCATGTTCGCGTCGAAATCCTCCAGGTTTACGGGCGACATCCCGCCCGGCTTCAACCCCTCCGGCTGCGCGTCCCCGCCGAACGCGAGCGCCACCATCCCCACCTCGGCGGAAGCGCCGGCGATCTGCAGTGGCTCCAGCGCCAGTGGCACCGGCAGCGCCTCCGTGCCGAGCTGCGTGTCGATCGTGAGCTGGAACGCCGCCGTCTGCGCCGGCTCGATCGCCACGTGGAGCTTGCGCGTCGGCGCGTCGAAACGCCATTCGCCGACCGGCCCGTCGTGCACCTCGCCCACCGTGAAGCCATTCGGCACCGTGAATTCGAGCTCGGACACCCTCCCCTGCGCGGGGCGGATCGTTACGCGATGCCTCCCGTCCACCACTCCCGGGCCCGGGATGTAGAGGTTCGCCACCTCCGCGTAGAACTGCGTCGCCTCCGCCGTGATGTCGCGGTGTTTCGGGCTGAAATTGATCTTCGCCTCGCCCTCCGTGCCCAGCACCAGCGTCGCCCCCGTCTGGCCGCCCGTCAGGCCCGCGAGCGGCAGCCTCCGCACCGCCATCGGCGAGCTCACTTCCCACCCGCCCTGGTCGAGCTGGATGCCGATCTGCTGCACCGCCGCCGGCCCGGTCGGGATATCGATTCCGTTCGCAAACACCGGCGCGGGCATCTCGAATTTCGCGTGCGCCGTCAGCGCGCCGTCCCGCTCAGGCGTCACGTAATACGCCGTCCGGCCGTCGCGCGCCACCTTCGTCACGCGCAGGCCGTCCCCGTGGAAATCGGTCAGCACCGCCGGCTCCTTCAGCAGCAGGAAGCTGTCGCCGACCGTTCCGCGCACCGTCAGGTCGATCTCCCCGGACAGCCGTTCCTTCTGGATTTTCCAGGATTGGATCATCGCCTCCGCGGGCCGCGTCCCCCGGTCGAACGCCGCGAACGGCGCCTCCCCTGCGCGCGCCGGCGCCGGCCCCGGCATTCCCAGCGCGAACGCCGCCACCAGCAGCGCGGAGGCCGTCGCCGGCGCGGCCAGCCCGTTCCTGGCGCCCGCCCCGGCCCTCAGGCGGCGGAGCCCTGGCACGAGCATCGCGAAGAAGAGCCCGGCGGCCGCCGCGGCGAAAAAGAGGATCGCCCCGCCCAGTTGCGCCAGTAATCCCAGCCCCAGCAGCACCGCCCCCGCGACCGCCGGCGCCATCGCGCGTCTCCCGCCCCGGAGCGCCTGGAGGAGCGCCAGCGCCAGCAGCGCCGCCCCGGCCGCCGCCGCCGCCGCGCCCGGCCATGAGACCATCGCCAGCTGCGCAGGGAGATTCGCCACCTGGACGGTGACCGTCTCCCCGGCGGGAACCACCGCCGTCGAGTAGGAAAGCGTGCCCGAGTTCACCCGCCGCTCGGAATACGCCATCATCGAAAGGTGGATCGCCGCCAGCGCGGCCACCGCGCCGAAGACCAGCCCGCCCGCCCGTTTCCACGGCGCGTCCGCCCGCTGCAGAAGCCCCGCCGCCGCGGCGAGCAGGAAGAGCACGGCCACCGCCCGCCGCGCCCTGGACGAGAGCCACTCGAAACCGCTCTCCGTCAGGTTCGGCGCGCGCAGCCGGGCGTCGCCGCCGCGCGGTTTCAGCAGCCGCCCGGGATCGCCGTGCAGCGTCCATTCGTTGATGACCGTCGGCACGAGCATCTCCGGCGCGACCAGTGCGGGGCGGGACGCGCTTCCCGCCGTCTGGCCCAGCCGCAGCGTCACCTCCACCGGCTCGTTCGGGTTCGTCCGCGGCGGCAGCGGAATCAATGTTTGCCCGCCGTCGGCGCGCGCATTCACCACCTCGTCGGCCCGCCCTCGCCTCCCACAATCTCACGCCCGGGGGCAGGATCATCCGGAGCGCCTTGCGGCCCCGCGTCTTTACGAAGATGTGGGCGTCCGTCACCACCTGGCCGTCGCGCGACACGTGGCTGTTCAGCTTCGCGAAATCGACCACCTGGTCCACCGTCTCGCCCGGCGCGTACCATTCGATGTTCATCGCGAGCGCGAACGGCCGCGCCGTGTATTGGTAGATGGCCAGGGCGGGCGCGGTCGTCAGCAGGCGCAGCTCGGCGGGCAGCTCGAGGGGTCCAGCTTCAGGAGGCTTCCCTCCGCCTTCAGCCCCTCGGACTTCACCTGAATCGGGCTCACCACCTCGACGAAGCCGCGCTCATCCTGCACCCCCACCGGCGTCACCTCGCCGGGATGGATGACGCCGCCCCGCGCGTTCATCGGCTGCTCGAACGTGATGAGGAGCGTCGCCGGCCCCAGCACCGGCTTGGGCAGCGACACGATCACCTTGTCGCCCTCGCGCCGCCAGTCGCGCCGCACCCCTTCGCCCGACACGTCGATGTTGCCGGCGCTCCGCCGGCACCTGGATGCGCCACTCGTTCGCCGGCGCGCCGACCACGAAATAATTCAGCAGCACGCTGCCGTACACGATGCCTTCCTTCAGCGAATAGAGGTGGAACACGTCCGCCTGCATGCTCTGGGCTCAGCGCCTCGACCCTGCAGCGCCGCCGTCCATCGCCGGCTCGCGCAGGCGGAATGCCTGCTGCAGCCCCGGACTCTGTTCCGGGAAATAGCTCAGCGGCACATCCACGAGATTTGCGATTGCGACGCCGAGCGATGCGGAAGCCGGGCGCCGAGACGACCCCGATGTGCCCGCGCACCGATTTCGCGCCCGGGAACCCGAGCGGCGAGAGCCGCCATTCGCCCGCGGCCGCCGGCTGGTTTTTTTCCAGCCGCAGGCTGACGAGCTGCCGCCCGTCCACGGCCCGGCCGAACAATATCTTCAAGTTCCGCGCGTCCCGCTCCTTCGCCGTTGTCTCGGCGACGTAATCGGCCACGTCATTTCCAGTCACGAATACGACCGAGTAATCCTCCGGGATCGTCAGCGACCATTCGCGGACGGGCGCCTGGCGGATGTCGAGCTCCAGGTCGGGGCCGATCGATCCGGTCCGTCTCGCCGAGCTGTAGAAAGTCACCTGGGAGACGTTCACCTCCGGCAGGATTTGCGTCGCCACCACGCGGTACGAGTAGCTTGCCGACGCGAACCGGTAGACGAACACCTGCCGGCCCCATCCTCCACCGGCGGCCCGGGAATTGCTCGGGCGCGAGCTGCATCATCCCCTGCGCATCGGCCACCTCCAGGCGCACCGCGCCGCCGTTCGACACGCGGATGTAGCCGGAGTGCCGGATGGCGCCTTCGGGCGTCCAGCGGACGGCCTCGGCGCGGACGGGTAGGTTCGCGAGGGCGGATTGCGTCCGCAGGGTGAGCGTGGCTTCGTGGTCGATCGGCCGGCTCAGTTGCACCTCCAGCGTGTCGCGCCTGCTCCGCCCGGAACCAACTTCCAGCCGAGGACGTTCGAGCCTTCGACGCTCGAGGACTTCCCCTGGCCCGTCCAGCCGCAGCCGGAGCGCCGTCATGCTGCCTTGCAGCACGTGAAATGTGATGCGCGAAGTCTGGCGCAGCAGCCCGGAGCCGACTTGGATGTCTGTCTCCTCGCTCGCCGTGAAGAAGAGCGCGCCTTCCACGGCCGCGCGGTTCTTTTTCCACGAGAGCGTCGCGCGCCCGTCCGCGGGCAGGAAGCCGCGCCACCCCTGGGGCGTCGCGCCTGGCACGACGGAGTCACCCGTGTAAAACGTTACCCCGGCGTCCAGCCCCACGAGCGTCAGCGGCACCACCGCGCCCGCGGGCATCCGGAAATCGAGCGTCCGCCAATCCTCATGCTCGCGCGCCGCCGCCGCGAAGCCGAGGTCCAGCAGGAACTCGCCCGCCCGGTCGAATACCAGTTCGTAGGCCGTCTCGCCCTTCCTGCGCACCAGCTCGGTGTGCCAGCCATCGCCCGCCGCCGCGCCCGTGAGGCCGGCGCGCCCCGACAAAAGCGCGAGCCGCGCGCCCGGCTTCCCCGCGCGCGCCTGGGCCTGGAGCCGGAAATCCACGCTGCCGCCCGCCTCGTCCACCTTGCCGGTCAATTGCGCCGCCGTCAGCTCCGCGGCCGCTGTCCCCGCGCCGCGGGGCCGGAGGGCGAGCTCGATCTTTCCCGCGCCGGTCGAATAGAATTGCGGCGTCGCGCTCGCCGCGGAGGGATCGCCAAACGGCAGCATCCCTGTTGCATCGGTGACCCGGAGCTCGATGGAGGGATCCGGCTCGAGGGTGATCTGCGCCGCGAACCCGGCGGCGTTCCCGGGCGCCAGCACGAGCACGCTCATTTCCCCGGGGATTTCCAGCTTCTCAAGCCGCGAGTGGATCGTCACCTCCAGGTCCTTCGGATCCGGCTTGCCCGCTTCCAGCGCGGGGCGCAGGTCGAGGAACCGCGTTCCGCCCACCGAACGCACGGCCCAGTCCCGCAGGCCGCCGCCGGTTACTTCCGTCACCTCGCCGTCGCCCGCCAGGCCGAGCGAGAGCACCTCGGGGTGTCCTTGCAGGACGTGCAGCTTCACCTTGATCTCGCCCGTCACTTCGTCCGGCGCGAGGCGCACCGTCTCCTCCGCCGTCGCGGAGAAAAACAGGGGCGGCTTCGGCTGCAACCCGTGCGCCTCGACCGTGATGCTGGCATTCTCCGCCGGCACCGGCTCGGCGAGCGAGGAGGCGAGGGCCGCGCCCAACGCCAGAAGCAGAAAGAGGAATGTTTTCATAAAATGATGGGTCAATGTTTTCCTTCCATGCGGCGCGTTTCCTCGAACATCCTGACCAGCTCTTGCACCCGCGGCTGCGAGCCGAAAACGCTGCGGAGCCGCGCCAGGACCGGGGCGAGCGCGTCGAGGTCGATCTGGGCCACCGCCGCGCCGCCGCGCAGTTTCTCCGCGAGCAGCGCCGCCGTCCCCGCCAGTTGCATAGAGGGCGAAGCCTCGTCGAACGGGCGCGCCTGCGGCTCGTAAGAGACCGTCCAGGAACGCTCCACCACCGCGCCGTCCGCCGGGTCGCGGAACCGGACGAAGACATCGCCCAGCTCGCCCTCGCCCGAGGGGAGCACCTCCGCCTGGTACACGGCCACCGCGGCCTCCTCGGAGGCCAGCTCCGCCGCCGCGACCTTGTCATTCCGGAAATCCTCCGTGTTCAGCCGGTGCTTTTCGAAGCCGATGAGCCGGTAGCTGGCCACCCGCGCCGGATTGAAGCGGACCTGCATCTTGACGTTCTGGGCCGCGGGATGGAGCGTCCCGGCGAGCCGGCTCGCAAACCCGGCATCCGCGTCCTCCGGCGAGTTCAGGTAATAGTAACGCCCATCCCCCTTGCGCGTGAGCGCCTCCAGGATCTCGTCGTTGTATCCCTCCGCACCAACCCCGCACGCGTCGAAAGCGATCCCCTGCTGCCGCAGTCGGGCGACCGCCGCGCCCAGCCGGGCCGGGTCGGCGTCGCCCAGGTTGGCCGCGCCGTCGGTGAGAAGGACGATCCGGTTCTGCGCCTGGGGCGCGTAGTGGCGCAGGGCCAGCTCGCCCGCCAGCCGGAGCCCCTCCTCGACGTTGGTGCCGCCCTCGCGCGGCGTCCGCGCCACGAGTTCCGCTAGTTTGCCGGCATCCGCGCCCGGCATCTCCTCCGCCAGCAGCCGGGGCTGCCGCGCGAAACCGATCAGCGTCACCCTGTCCGCCTGGCCGAGGAGCGAGGCCAGCACCTTCATCGCCCGCCGCACCGAGGCGGCCCGGTCCTCGCGTTCCATGGAGCCGGAGGTATCCACCAGCACCGTGAGCCGCAGCGGCTGCGCGCGCCCCGCCGCCGCCACCTTCATCGCGATGCGCACGAGATTGCGCTGCTGCAGGAAGGGGTGCGCGCATTGCTCCACGTGGCAGGCTATCTTCTCGCCGGCAGCCGGCCCCGGGTCGCCGTAGTCGAACGCGTTATAAAACTCCTCGGGCCGGATCGTGCCCGGGTCGGGCGCCTGCCCGGCGGCCAGCGCCGCCTCCGCGAGCCGGAAGGAGGCATCGCCGACGTGCAGCGAAAACGTCGAGAACGGCTCCTCGCTCGCCTTCAGCTCCCCCTGGTCGGGGGGCGGTGCGGCGGGCGCGTCGGTTCGCGCCTGGAGATGGAGAGTGCCTGAAGAGATATACGTGGCGCCCGCGTAGGCATTGGCTTCCCCCAGGGAGAGCCCTCCCACGGCGTTCGTCTGCGCATCCCTGGAGCCCGTCTCCAAATGTCTCTCCTCCAGGCTGGCGTCGGGAACATCAGCCAGGGCCGACGCCGCCTGTCTCGACAGGAACACGGGTGCCCGGGAGTTCTCATAGGCGCGCTCCACCGGCGCTTGCTGGGCCGCCACCATGGCCGGCGCCGCTGCCGGCAAGGCCGGCGCCAGGGTCGGCGCCAGGGTCGGCGAAGCCGGCGCGGCGGAATCGACCGCAGCGGATGCGGCCTGGGGCACGCCATAAGCCGCCGCCAGCGAGGATGCGGCCTGGACCATGCCCGAACCTGCCGTCCCCCCGGAGAGCGTCGCGATTTTCTGTTCCTGATCGCTGTTATCGACCTCCTTTGCCGGCATCGCTTTCGAAACGGGCGCGTTGAGGGTGATCGGAGGGCCCGTGGTTCCGTGAAGGGGCGCGTTCCGCTCGTTGTCAAGCTGGCCGACTGTGCGCCGGCGGTTCGCGTCGTAGGCATACAATTGGGCGTCCTTTTCAGAATCCACGTCCTCCCCGCTCTTGCGGGCGGCGTCCTGATTCTGCGCCATCTCAGTCCTGATTCCGTCGAGGGCTTTGTTCGCGGCGTTTTTGGCCGGCAGCCCTGCCGTCCGGGCGATCGTGAGGTTGTCCAAATCGGCGGAAAGCAGATCCGGTTGTTTTTTCTCGTCCGCCACCGTGAGGCTGCTCTTCCCGACAGGCGCTTTAAACGAGGCGTGTGGTAAATCTTCGGCGCTCCCGGTTTGAATCTGGCTGTAGACGGGCAAATGAATCGCCGGCAGGAGCGCCAGGATGGCCGCCGCCGCCGCGGCGATCCCGGCCGCCCACAGGACCCAGCGCCGCCCCGGCGGCTCCATCGCCACCGGCGCCGCCGGGCCGACAGCCGCTTCTGCCTTGCCCAAAACCTCCAGCAGCTTCCGCCGCCGATCCTCGGAAAGCCGCAGAGGCGCCGCCCCGCCTTTCGCGGCTTCGGCAAGCAGGCCGTGTGCCTCGCCGATGCGGCGCTGGAACTCCCGCAGCTCCGGATTCGCGGAGATCAGGCGCTCCAACTCCGCCCGCTCGGACGCCGAAGCCTCCCCCAGCGCCGCGGCCACGATCCGCATCTCCAAATCGCTCTCTTCTTCGCTCATGATGTTGGCCTCCTGTTCACGCGCGGCTCCCTTCGATGCCGGCCTGCCGCAACGCATCCGCCAGCCCCTTGAGGATGTGATGCAATTTGTAGCCGACGTTGCCGATCCCCAGCCCCGTCCGCTCGCTGATCTCGTTGTATTTCAAATCCTCGTGGTATTTCATCCGGATGAGTTCCTGGTCCTCCGCGGGCATCCCAGTGAGGAGCATGCGGATCATCCCGACGGCCTCCATCCGGTCGAGCGCCTCGTCGGGCTGGCTCTGCTCGTCGGCGTGCTCCTTCCCCTCCAGCGGCGTCTCCCGGCGGTGATCGCGCACATGGTTCAACGCGAGGTTGCGTACGCTGCGGTAGAGCCACGCCCGCGGGTTTTCGATCTGCGCCCAGACCTGGTTCAGCCGCAGGAACGCTTCCTGCACCAACTCCTCCGCCACCGGACGCCGCCCCACCAGGCCGGTCGCGAATGCCAGCAGCGCGCCTTCCTCCGCCTCGAACAGCGCCGTAAGGGTTGGGGGCCCGGGATTCATGAGGAGCACGAGGGAAACCGGCGGCGCCCCGGCCTCACGCGGACGCCGTTCCGGGCAGGGGGTCGCCAAATTCGTGAAGACTGTGCGCAACGATCATCTCTCCTCTTACGAAACGACACGCGAGGATGAATTTTCTTGGAAAAAAATGACGGGGTTTCGTTTTTTCGGGCTTTTTTTTGGGATTTCCGGGCGAATCTGCCGGCGTTTTCCACTCGATACGCGGTGGAAGTCCTGCGAGTGACGCGGTATGTGCGGTTAGCCGTCCCGCGCCCCGGGGAGAGTGAGCGATTCGGAATCGGTGAGATCAAGTTCGACGAAACGGAGCACAGAGCGTTCGTCCTCAAACCGACGGCGGTTCACTTGGTTTTGCATCGAAGCTCTCGACTTAACCTGGAGTTCCTTGCGTAATCCAGTGGACGTATCGTGGCTTTCTCGCTCTCTGAGCGTCCGGTTGGCTGCGACCGCGTGGACGCGACTCTTGTTTTCTCTTTTTACTTGAGGGAATCCCAATCGGGTTTGTACGGGCCTATGGCGATGGTTTCGTCGATGGCCGCGAGCGTCTTCTTCAACTCCGGGGAATAGACGGGCGGCACGGGGGGATCGGCCTTCGCCACCGTGGCGGCGAGGAGGATGAGGGCGAGGGTTCGGTGGATCCTAGCTTACTGAATTCCGTGCGGGGCTTTGCGGCTGGGTATCATGCCCGCACCCGGGGGTTGGGAGGCGCGTGGAGGATGATGGGTTAAGAGCTTCGTGATTCCCATATTCAAGGGTTGTGGCAGAGCTCTCGCAGGCCGGCCCACCATTCACCCTCCAGGCGGTCGGGGAACGGTTCCTGGCACGGGTCAGTAAGCTGCCGCCAGCGCCGGGTCTCGGGGTCGGCCGCCATGCGTTTCATGTCAGCCTCAAAGTCGGCCCCGACGTATTCGAAGTAGAGGATGAGGTAGTGCCTGGCATCCGGGAACTGGCGGGTGAAGATGGTAAAGTTGCGGATGTTGCACTCCGAGATCGTCGCGTTGACCGCGGGCCAGACCTCGGAATGCAGGCTCTCGTATTCCTCCCGCTTTTCCTCTTTCAGGCCGATGGCTTTGCAGAAGCGTTTCATATCAGCGCCATGCGGATCTTTGTGACAGCGGCTGGATTTTCCGACCAATGTGGGCGGGCGCTTCCCCGGGCTTCGGGGCGGGGAGGGTCTTCTCGCCGAAAGCGAAGCGGGGTTTGTCGATGGAAAATGTCTTCATGGTGGGAAATCACTGCTGGCGGAGGGAGGACTTCAGGACATAGGTCTCGCGGACGCGGTCGATGACGACGGCGAGGAGGATGAGGGTGCCAAGGAAGGCGTCGGCGAAGTAGGGGTTCGCCTTGATCTCCACGAGCCCGTGCTTGATGAGCAGGAAGATGGCGCCTCCCATGAGAATGCCGAACCCGGAGATGACGCCGCCGCTGAGGCCGGTGCCGCCGATGATGGCGACGGCGAAGGAGATGATGAGCCACGAGTCGCCGGTCTCCGGGGCGGCGGTTCCGAGCTGGGAAGCCCAGAGGATGGCGGCGAGAGCGGCGAAAAGCCCGGAGAGGACGTTTGCAGAGACGATCATCGCGTCCGTGTCGATGCCCGAGAGCCTGGCGGCCTGCGCGTTTCCGCCGGTGGCGAGCATGTAGCGCCCAAGGACGGTGTTCTTGTAAAGGTGCGACATGAACAGCAGCAGTGGCATGGAGAGGAGAAAAACATAGGGCAGGCCGAAGAGCGCCTTCTGCCCGATGACGCTGAACCCCGCGGGCACTTGGTACGCTTCGCCACCGGAGATGCCTGAGCGCAGGCCCATGTAGATGAACATCATCGAGAGGGTGACGACGAAGGAGTCTATCTTGAGACGGGTAACGAGCGCGCCGTTGAGCCACCCGGCGAAGCAGCCGAAGCCGAGTGTGAGAGGGACGGCGATCCACGCGGAGACGTGCTGAAAAAGCAACCCAAGCAGGACGGTAGCCATGCTGCCGATGGCGCCGACGGAAAGATTCATGCCGCCCACGACGAGGCAGACGGCCTGCGCCAGGGCGATAAGGACGTAGAAGGAAGTCTGCCGCAGGAGGACGAAGACGGTGTAGCTCGAGAGGAACGTGGGCGAGGTGACCGCCAGCAGGCAGAAGAGAACCGTGAAGGAGAGGATGAGGCCGTTGGTGCGGCCGCTGAACCATTCCCGGGGCGGCTCCGTGGCGTTTGTTTGCGGCTCGTTCAATGCAGGTGCTCCCCGATCGCCCGGCTGGTTTCTTCATACGTGCGGCCGGCATTGTCCACCTCGCCGGCGATGCGCCCGCCGCGAAAGACGAGGATGCGCCCGGCAAGCTGGATGATCTCCGGCATGTCTGAGGAGATGAGCAGGATGGCTTTGCCCTTTTTGGAGGCAAGCTCGCGGATGAGCTGATGTATCTGCTCCTTCGCGCCGATGTCCACGCCGATGGTCGGCTCGTCGATGATGAGGATTTCGCAATCGGCCGCGAGCCACTTTCCAAGGCAGATTTTCTGCTGGTTGCCGCCGCTCAGGTTGTCGGTGGTCTCGTCGAGGCCGCGGCATTTGATCGAGAGCCCGGAGATGAGGCCGTGGCCGATCCTGCGATCCTCGCGGCGGTCGATGCGGCGGGTGAGCCTGTTCCGGATGCGATCCCATATGGTGATGGTGAGGTTCGTGCCGACGGACGCGTTGAGCAGCAGGCCTTCCTCCTTGCGGTTCTCGGTCGCGTAGCCGATGCGGTGCCGCCGGAGGGTATCCCCGACGCCGCGAATCTCCGCCGGGCGCCCTCCGACGAAGACCCGGCCCTCGTCGAGCCTGTCGTCGCCGATGAGGAGCCGGGCGGTCTCGGTGCGGCCCGCGCCGACGAGGCCGTAGAAGCCCAGGATTTCTCCGGCATGGAGGGTGAAAGTGACATCCCTGACGCGGCCCCGCTTTCCGAGGCCCTCGACCCGCAGCATCTCGCGGCGGCCTTCCCTTGGGAGAACTCCGGCCCGCCCGGAGACGGCTTCGCGGCCGATCATCATCCGGACGATGTCGTCGCGGCCAAGGTTTTTCATCGGCTCGGTGGCGATGTGCCGGCCGTCCCGCAGCACGCTGACGCGGTCGCACAGGGCGAGGATTTCATCGAGCTTGTGGGAGATGTAGAGGAGCGTCGCGCCCTGGCCGCGCAGGGTTCGCAGGAGTTCCTGCAGCTTGAGGGCTTCGTGCTCGCTCAAGGTGCTCGTCGGCTCGTCCAGCAGGACGACCCGCGCCTTGGCCGCGAGGGCCCGGGCGATCTGGATGAGCTGCTTTTGCGCGCCGCCGAGGTTCTTCACGGGGAGTGTCGGGGGAAGATCGAGCCCGACCTCGCGTGTAAATTTCCGCGCCGCGGCATTGACGGCGGGCCAGTCAATCAAGCCGGTAAGTGGTTTCGTGATGAGCTTGTCGAGCATGACGTTCTCCGCGATGGTGCTCTCGGGGACGACCTGAATCTCCTGGTGCACGAGGCAGACCCCGCGCGCGATGCTGTCGCGGTAGCTCTGGAAGCGGACAGGACTGCCATCCAGGAATATCCCGCCCTCGTCGGGTTGGTAAATGCCGGTGGCGATCTTCATGAGCGTGCTCTTGCCCGCGCCGTTCTCGCCGACCAGCGCGTGGATTTCGCCGGGAAAGAATCGCAGGCTGACGCCGGAGAGCGCCCGGACGCCGGGGAAACTCTTGCTGATGCCGCGCAACTCGAAGGAGGGGTTCATTTCGGCGGATTCAGGTAGCGCGTCTTCAACTCGGCGGCGATGGCGTCCGTCATCCTGCGCACCTTGGGCGCGAAGGAGGTGGCGTTGTCGCGGTTGACGATGACGATGCCGGCGTCGATTGGTAAGGCTGCCGCGGCGTCCACCCGTCGTTGAGGAGGTGGAGGATCATGCAACTGAGGTAGCCGTGGCCGAAGGGATTCTGGGCGATGGTGGCGTTGATCCTCCCTTCCTCGATGGCGCGCAGGACGGTCGAGTCGGTATCGATGCCGACGAAGTGGATGTATTTATGTGCGGGATCCTTGTTCCATTCGGTGAGCGTGGAGGCGGCGGCCACGGTAGGATTGAACCCGGTGGCAATCATGCCGTCGATCTCCCCCGCCCGGGCGGCAAGCGCGCTCTGGAGCTTCGTGGTGGCGTCGCCCATTTTGACCATGTCGCCGAGGGTCTGGATGATGACGACGCCCGGGTGTTTCGCGACGACCTCGTGGATGCCCTCGTCGCGCGCGCGCGTGTTCACGTCCGTGCTTGACTCCAGCAGGTTGAGGATGTTCCCGTGGCCGCCCATGAGACGGATCAACTCCTCGGCCGCGACCATGGCTGCGCCCTTGATGTCGGTGCCGACGGTGAACGGGATGGGAGTCGGCAGGGCAGGCTGCGCGCCGTAGGCGACGACATACTGGCCGTGGTCGCGCAGGAGCTGGAAGAGGGCATCGGCGCCGACCGCGTTGCCGGGGAAGAGGCTGAAGGCTTTATAGCCGGTGGTGGAGAGGGCCTCGACGTTCACGTTCTGGTTATCCTGCGTCCATTCCTGGCCCACCGTACAATAGACCGGCACGCCCGACTCCTTCGCGAAAGCCTCGGCGCCCGCGCGCACCTCCGTCATGTACGGGTGGACGGCGTTCCCGTACCAGACGATGGACTCCAGCTTCGCGGCTGGGTGCGTCAGCTTCATCCCCGCGACGGTGAGGGCGACGGCGGCGGCGCAGAGGATGGGAATGGCGTTCCTCAAGTCCGGGCCTCAGAGCGGCGGGAGCTGTATTCCGGCATCCGACACGGGCGGTTCCAAAGGGGGAGGGGAGCCCATCCATGCAGCTTACGAGAGGGAGCGCGAGGGCGTCAATCTCTCGTTGATTCTGCCTGCCGAAGCCATCCCCATGTGGGCAGGGAGAACGGTTTGCAAGGGGCGGCTTCCCGTCGAGAACAACTTTGTCGGTGGCGACCCTACTTGGCGTAAACCTGAAACTCGGAAATCTGGTACCCGAACCTGCCGCCGTCTGTCGCCATCACCCGCACATACCGCCCTTTGCCCTCCAGGCCCTTCAAATCGTGAAGACCGCCCTGGCCCTTCGTCGTTTGGTAAACGGGCCTCCAGGTTTGCCCGTCGTCGGAGACCTGCACCTCGTAGCTCTTCGGAAAATCCCCTCCCTCCCACCGAACGGTCACCCGCCCCAATGCCTTGCTCTCACCCAGGTCCACGCAAAGCCATTCCGGATGGGCCGTCTTCGGGCCGGAATGCCAGGAGGTCAGGATGTCGCCATCGTTCGCCCATTCGGCGTTGCCGTCCGCCTGCGAAGAGGATGCCGTCACCGGCCGTCCCAGCGCCAGGTTCGCCGAGTCCGGCGCCGGTGGATTCGGCTTGGGATAGTTGTTCCAGCACTCCACCGCCAGCGCCGCATCTTGCCCGCCGGCCTTCGCGCGATCGTATTGGATGGTGATATGTTTCGTTTCACCGGGCAGCAGCGAAAAATAGCCGTCATTCATGAACACGGGCAAAACCTGCTCGTCCGTCCCCGGCTTCACCACTTTGGGCCGGATGGCCAGCGCGACTGTCCCCGATCCCGCCGGGTTCGTGATATCCGCCGTCATCGTCTCCGTGCCGTTCTCGTGGCGCAGGGCTTGGGAAACCCCCAGCTTCACCGCCGGCAGGTCTTTCAAGTCCGCGTACCGCTCGTAGGTCGTGCCTCGCCAGTAGAAATTTTCCGAGACGGTCGCCCCCTGCGCATCCTTCAGCTTCAGCTTGATGAAGTGCACGGGCGAAAGCCCCTCGGGGAACGTCAGCGGGAAGCAATCCGCCACCGCATCCGGCTTGGACGAAACCGGCGTGGAGCGAAAGAATTTTTGCGTGCCGTCCGAATTGTAGATCGAGGCTTCGGCCGTGAGATTCGGCGCTTCCTTGCCCGTGGTGTTGACTACCCGGATGCGGTCGTCGAGCTGGTTCCAATAAATGTGGACCGGCTCGCAGGCAGTCTTCGCACCCCAGTACGCGCCGGTGGTGTCGAAATAATAATCGTAGGTCTGCCAGACCAAGGAAGGGTAAGCGGACTGGCTCATCCAGATCAGCACACCCGCGGCCGTGTTGTCGCTGTGGTCCAGCCAGCTTTCAAACAGCGTCTTCATCGTCTCCAGGTTTAACAACTGCGCCTTGCGGCAATAGTCCTCGATGCCCGCCACCCGCCCGTACCGCACGCTGATGGAGGTGTTGTACCCAACCGGCCCCGCGTTGCTTCCCAGGTTTCCGAAGAAATGCTCATTCCACATCTCGTCCTGAGGCCAGGCATCGGCCGCCGGCATGAACTTCTTGAAGCTGTCGTACGAGGTGCATGTCGCCGTGCCGGCCTCGCTGTGCATTCCGTAGTTTCCCTTGCGCTGGTAATACGCCTTCAAGTCCAGGTTGCGGTACGGCCCGCCCCCGCTGAGATCGCCCTTGTTGGATTGCGGCTCGTAGCGGCGGTTGCCCCCGTCGTAGGTCTGCACGTCCTGCCGCAGCCCGTCGTTCACGGGCGGGCTCGGCGTGCTCTCGTTTTCCGCGCACCAGAGGGCCACGCACGCGTGGTTCCGCACCTGTTTGATCTTCTCGATCGCGTTGGCCTGGTAAACGTCCAGGTCCGTGGGCATCGCACGCGTGGAATGCAGCCAGAATTCATCCCAGACCATCACGCCGTACCGGTCGCAGGCGTCGTAAAAGGCCTCATCGGTCGTCATGCCGATCCAGTTTCGGATCATGTTGAAGTTCATCTCCTTGTGGAAACGCAGGCGTGTGTCGTAGTCCTGGCCCCGGCAGCGCAGCATGAACTCCGCCATCCCCCAGTTCCCGCCCTTCGCGAACACGCGCACGCCGTTCACGTAGAAATTCAGGACCTTCTTGGAGTTATCGTAAGTGTATTTCCGCACGCCGAAGCTGACCGTTTTTGTATCGGAAATAGCGCCGCCGGTTTGGAAATCGAGCCGGCACGAATACAGGTTCGGCTCGCCATAGCCATTCGGCCACCACAGGCGTGGATGGGCCAGTTTCAGGGCCGGGATGCCGCTGTCGTCCAGTTTGACGGTCTTCGTCTCGTTTGCCCCCAGCGTCACCGGCTGCGAAAAAGCGATCTCGCCCGGCGAGAGGATGCCCTTCAAGACGCCGTTCACCGGCGCGTTGGAGTGGTTCTGCACTTCGACTTGGATGGAAACGTCCGCTTGCGAAAGATTGCGTACCTCCGTGCGAATCCACGGGTCCACCAGCGAAACGTCGCCCGTGTTGGTGAGCCGCACGCTCCGGTGAATTCCCATGTTGTATCCGGCCACCTTCGGCATCCAGTCCCACCCCGTGCTGCAAATAAACGAGGGGCTCGTCGTGTTGACGCTCCTCTTGTCCGTTTCCCCGGGGAAATAGTCGAGCACGGCCAGGGAATTGTCCGCTCCCTGGCGGAGCAGCCCGGTCACATCAAACTTGCCGCGCTGCACAAACCCATGCATCGAGCCCAGCTTCTTCCCGTTTAGGTAAACGTCCGCACTCTTGTTCACACCGTCGAAACATAGCCAGGTCAGGCCTGTGGTAAAAGCCGCCGGCGTCTGGAATTCGGTCCGGTACCAGAAATTGCGATCGTACTTTTTCTTGTCGATCTTATAGGCGTTGTCGCCATAGCTCGGTTCCTTCTCCATCCCGGCCACCACGTAAGCTTCCAGTACCGTTCCCGGCACCTTCGCCCTCACCCACTTGTCCGTGGGGAAGCCGGGCGCGGAGATCTGCTCTCCACCACCGCTTACTTCGGCCTGCGGCGCGACCATCCAGCCATCGCCGTCCAGCGCCACCGGTGCTGCCGCCGCGTGGGCGAGGACAGGGAGCCAGAGCGACACCGCCAGGGTCGCAACCAATTTTTGCACCGCGCGAATCGTGTTCATCGCGGCCGGTTTATTCTTCGGGTCAAAGTAGTTTCGTGAGGGGGCTGGCCCGCAGATTGGCGCAGGCGATTTTCCGTATTTTCTTCTCCTCCCCCATTTCTTACAAGTTCTTTTCGAAAAAATTGGGTCGGCTCCGGCGTGGGTCGGGGGTCCCATCTCGCTTGCGTTGTAGCCATGGGTCATTTGACCCATGCGGGAGCACGCTTTCTGGTCCCCTCCACATAGCTCTAATTAGGTGAAGTTTCCGTAGAAAACCGTCATCTCTGGACCGGTCTCGTGTGCCGGGAAATAAGGAAGAGCCCAATACCAGGGGTTGCCAGAAAGCACGTTTTCGACCGCTCGCAGCCGTTCAAACCAACGTAATTTGCGAAAATTCCTTCGGCCGACGGTGCGGACAGTCGCCGCTAGAAATTGATATGCCCTCGTCCAACTGCTCTCAATCTCTACGTTCTTTACCCTCGTATGCTGGGCTTTCCCTCCGACTGCTGGAACGCCGAGTAATCGCGGCTGACGTTGGCGCGGACGAGGGCGATGCCCAGGAACGTCGGAGGCGCGATCCGGTTGGAAATAGAGTGCCTCGCGCCGAACGCAGTCAGTGGATGTTTCATTATCCACTACGGATGTTCAAGGCTTTCGAAGTCGGAGCCACGCAGAGAGCTTGCATTTACATGGGCGCGGGCCCAATGAAAAAGAGTCCCACAATCCTCGCTTGACTAGGTTGTTGCTTTTTAATCATGTGTAGGAAGCAGCAGCGGCTCCCCTTTAGCCGATCCCGTGAAAAAAGCATTGCGATTATTCCCGGTTGTCTCCGTGGCACATCGGGCTTGGACATGGATCGCCGCTCTGCTCCTCTTTGTTTGCTCCCGAGCAATTGGCACCGGGCCCTCGGTTACCGTCACGGAGAACGCCCCCAGCGTCGCCCAATACGATATCTACGAACTGACAATGACGAACCCGGCGACCTACACTAACCCATGGGAGGACCCAGTGATTTCGGCTGTCTTCACGCCCACTTCGGGAACGACCAGCACGGTGGGCGGATTCTATTACTCGGCGAACACATGGAAATTGCGCTTTGCGCCGAAGCAAATCGGAAATTACACATGGTCTCTCAGTTACGCCGATACGGGTGGCACCTACCAGACCTCGGGCAGCTTCGCTTCGACAGCCTCCACCAATAGCGGCTTCCTGCGAATCAGCGGCACGAACCCCCTGGTATTTGTCACCGAAGCCAACGGAAGCACGTTTTACGCTCATGGATTTAATATCCCGCTGCCCGCCAATTCCAAGCACACGGATCCTGCCTCCATAACGGATCTTTCTCAAACGAGCTTCCCGACAAGTAATTACGCACAGCCGACGACGCTTGCTCAATTTCTGAGCACTTCAAGCAATGCCGGGTTCAACATGCTCCGGGAGATGAACAGCGGAGATGGTTTTTATCATCTCATGACGTTCAACTCGGGATCGACGGGAAAGAACCTCTACGACATGAACCAGGGAGTGCTCTGCGATGAACTCATGGCCGCTCTCCACAGTGCCGGCTGGAAATGCCTGATGACATTCTGGGCCGACCCAGCCAACTATGTGCCGAGCTACACGCTCTCAGCCGGCTCGACCATAACGCAGGCATGCGAGCGTTATCACCAATACATTATGAACCGCTACGGCGCTTATGTGGACATCTGGGAACTATGCAACGAAAACAGCGGCGTCCCGCAAGCCTATTCGGATTCAATCATCTCCTACGTTCACGGGAATGATCCCTATCGCCACCTAATTACAATAAGTTATGCGCAATCCTATCATAGCGAATTTGATCTTGAGACGGAGCATGAATATCTCAACGTTCAAGAAAGAGCTGTTCCCAATACTATCGCCAACGCTATCAATAGCCTGACTGGCCCCGATTCCCAGGCGCTGGTCATAGGAGAGGCTGGGAACGGAGAGCCCTATGGGGCCTATGACCCCGAGCGCTTTCGCTTCTATGACTGGGCGGCGTTCTTCAATCGGGGGATGGTTTTGTATTGGAATGGAGGTTATAAGGATTCTTATCAAGAGGGCTCGGGCCCCGCGAATCAATACATTGGTTGGGAGGAACGGTCCGATTCAAAGATTATGACCGACTTCATGTCCAATTTCGACCCTGCGGCAAGGCCAATAGCGACTAGCCTGGCTCCCGGGGGGCAGATGGTTGCCTATGCGCTAGCTAGTGCGACAGACCTTGGACTCTACATCGAGCACGAGACGACCGTGAACGCCGTCCTCAAAAACGCCACGGTGACCCTCAACGTTCCGGGCAACAACATGCAGGGCTGGTGGATCGACCCCGCATCAGGCAACTTGCTGGAAGCTGCAAGCGCCAACGCCGGTTCGCAGAAGTTTTCCATTCCTCCGTTTATTTCAGACATCGCACTGCGGTTACGAGCCGCGGGATCCCAACCCGCCATCCAATTCAGCACGCCAAGTTACAACGTGCTGGCAAATCAAGGGAGCGTCACTCTGACTGTGTACCGGGTCGGGGGCGTTGGCAGCGCGATTAGCGTAAATTACACGACGAGTGATGGACTGGCCAAAGCGGGCGTCGATTACACGGCATCGTCTGGAGTGCTGAACTGGGGCGCGGCCGAACGTCAGCCCGCGAGCGATCACGATTCCGGTGCTCTCAGGCGGCACGCTGAAGGCGGACTCGGATTTTATGGTGAATTTAAGCAATGCCACCGGTGGTGGCCTGCTGGGCAAGGCTCTCGTGACGGTTGTATGTCCGGTCATCAACGCGGCGGTGCTTAGTGCGCCAATGTACACGGTGGCCGCCAATGCGGGGGCGGTCCCGATCACGGTTGATCGGCTGGGAAGCGGCGCCGGGCCGCTGACGGTTTACTATAGCACGCGGGGCGGAACGGCTATCGTCGGAACTGACTATACAGCTATTCCAGAGGTGACGCTCTCATCGGGAACCATGGTAACAGGGACTTCTCTGAGCTGGGCGTCGGGGGATTTGTCGCCAAAGACCTTTTCGGTGCCCATCCTCAATACGAGCAGAACCGGGAACTCGACTTTCGTTGTTGCCTTGGATGACGGCCTCGCTGCGGACGTGAATCCGGTCGGATCGAGCGCCCCATTTTATCGCCGCGCACTGGTAACCATTGTGCCGAATATTGCAATGTCTCCCGGTATACTCGCGTTCAGTGGCTACGACGGACTCACAGCCGCTGGTTTTGGAGACGCCAATGCTAGCTATACCGTCTCGGGAACGGCCGGGAGTCTCTCCCTCCATGTCGCGCGAACCAGTGGCAGCGCGGGTGCGGTAGGAATCAGCTACTCGAGTGCCGCCGGCAACGGAATTGCCACTTACGACTATACGGCGCTTAGCGGGACCCTTTCTTGGGCCGATGGCGATTCCGCCGACAAGATCATTAACTTGCCTATACTCAACACGGTAAACGACACGGGGACGGTTACGGTATGGGTCGCGCTGAGCACGCCTACCGGGGGAGCAATATCAGGGGGCCCATACGCGGCGATGGTCAGCATCGATTTTCCTACCGCCGTGTTGCCACCCACGACGGTGATACAGCCGGTTAGCCAGACGACCACGGTCGACCAGGGCGTATCATTGAGCGTGGTGAGTTATGGCTCGAATCTCTCCTATCAGTGGGACGAGGACGGAAGTCCGATCACAGGGGCGACGAACGCGATCTATACCATTGCTTCCCCGCAGACGAGCGGCTCTTATTCCGTGGTCATCACGAACCAGGCCGGGAGCGTTACGAGTAGCACCGCTATTCTGACAGTCACCCCCGCGGTGCCTGCAATGCCGCGCTGGGCGCTCCTCGCTCTAACTTTGCTGCTCTTTTTGGTAGCGGCACGTGGCCTTCAAAGAAGAAAAGTTCATTTTCCAAAGTGAAACCAAGTCATCAACGTCCGCTCATGATTCAGGGATTCCAAGGCTGATGGTTCTTTATTCGCAGCGGTGCTCCTTCATGCGGGTTTTTAAGCAGGGAGAGAGGGCATCAAGTCGCGTGGGGTATGCCGGCCCGTGCAGGGCATGATGCTCACTGTTCTTCCGGCGCTTTAAGTGCATGAAAGCTAGCCGCGCTAACCCAAGCAAATAGGGAACCAGGTTTCCGTGATGACAACGGGACCAACTGGCTAAAACTGCCGAACACGTTGAGAATGTCTCCAGTCGGTGTTGGTTTTTCCGAGGTGTAATGTTCATGGGATTTGACCAGCTTGGAGCTATGGTGTGTGACCTATTGATTGCCTGGCGCCGGTGCTCGCGGCACGGTCGATCGAGTCGAGCAGGCGGGTCATTCGCACAGCATGCGTGAAATCGGGCACGGTCCGGTTGCCGGTGCGGATGTCGTGGGCGAATTGCGCGTAGAGTTCGGATAAATTTAAAGGAGGACCCGTCAACCCGGGCACGACGGTTGCACCGATTGGCTCGGGTTTGCCGTCATGTTCCAGACGCAGGTCTCGGCCTTGAAATCCATGGAGGTCGCCACCCAACAGCGCCAGGCGGCCGGCGGAGCCGATGATTTCGAATAGGAAGGGCCACGGTTCTGGCTGGCCTGCGATTATTTCAACCGAAGCAGTGCAGCCATTTGCGTAGCGGCCAAGCACGAGTAGATGGTCGGGCACGGTACGCGTATGGCGTTCGTCCGTGTCGGTGAGGTGATACGTCGGAAACTGGATGCTTGTCATCGCTTCCACCTCGCTGAGGGCACCAAGCAAAAACACCGTCAGATCCAGCGCGTGCCCGCCCGCGATGGTGGAAAGGTTTGCCCCGGTGCCCGGGTCGTCGAAATAGGCGTAGGCACTTGGGAACTCAGGCCCGAAGCCGCTAGTCGTGGCGACCACGCGCGCCGTGAGCGGCCGGCCAATGGCCCCCTGCTCGACCATCTCCCGCGCCCGGCGTGCTGCGAGATTTGCACGGCCTTGCAGGCCGATGGCGGTGTGTAGTCCGGAGCGCTCCGCTGCGTCGGCCATTTCTTTGGCCTCCTCGAGGTTGCGACCCAGCGGCCACTCGCTATAAACGTGCTTTCCTGCCGCGAGCGCCGCGAGGACGAGTTCCCGGTGCGCAGGCACATTCACGCAAACGCTTACGATGTCCACGTCATCGCTGCGCACCATCGCGAGCGGATCGGCAAACCAATGCTCGACGCCGAACATCTCAGCTGCGGCACGCGCGCTCTTTTCGTGCCGTGTCGCTACTGCTGTGAACTTCAGGTCGGACAGGCTCTGGATGGCTGGCACGTGCGAGTATCTAGACCAGCTTTGTTTGACATTGACACCGACAATACCGACCCGCAGAGGCGTGGAATTTGTTTTGGCCTTCATTGTTCTCGACCGCCTTCCGAAGCCTTGGGCCAGGTGACGTTCTCACTCATAAGCGCCAGCGCGCGGTCGATGTCTCGCCGGTTAAAGGCAGAGTAGGCCTGAGCTATTAATGTCTGTGTATTTTCCATCGTCTCTCCAAAGTACAATGTTATACTTTCACAAATCGATAGAGCTCGCCAGCCAGAATTACCTTGCTGCGACACCGCCCATCAGCCCCGGCCCCGGCAACTTTCAGGGTTGTGGTCTCCCGAAAGCGATTCGAAAGCTTGAAAGGGAATGCTGGAGAGGGCGGGACAGAGCGGGGGTATAAGGTCGCGTGAGTGTGTGCGTGGCCCCCTGCAGGGCATGACGGTCACTGTTCTTCCGGCGCTTTAAGTGCATGAAAGCTCCGGTAAAGAAGCAGGTCATAGATGGCTTTGAGCCCGCCCGCCATGAGGAATGGCAGGCCGTAAAATGCGGGGTTGCTCAGAAGTAAGCCCGCGATTCCAGGAGAGAGGGATGATCCGATGGTTCGGGCAATACCGGTTACGCCCGCCGCGGCGGAGCGCTCCTCGGGTGCAACGACCGCCATCGTGTAAGACTGGCGCGTCGGCACGTCCATTTGCGAGATACTGAAACGGACGAGCAACAAGGTGATGGCCAGGGGAAGGTTCGGCATCAGTGGCAACGCCATTAAAAGAATGTTCGATGGCAGATGCGTAAAAACCATCGTGTTGATGAGACCGATTCGTTTTGAGAGCCATGCGGCAGCCAAGGAGGAAATCCCGGCCATGATATTGGCGCCGAAGAATATTTGCCCCAAAGCCGCAGGGTTCACGCCGAAACGGATGTGAAACCACAAGGCCATGATGCTCTGGATGACGAAGCCGCCCGCAAACGCATCCAGCCCGAAAAGCGCGGACAGTCTCAGCACGATGGCACGCGAACGGTGCAGGCCGAAGCGGGTTTGGAGAGAGGCAGTCTCCGGGGCGGGGGATTCCACCGCCGGAGATAACCTGGTGCAAAGCCAGCATAGCAAGGCCCCGATGGATGCGTAGCCGAGCAGCACCGCACGATAGCTGTTCAGCGGTGTTGCGCCGCTTTTCTGAAGAAGGCTGCTGAGTCCACCGCCGAAGAGGGCGCCCAAGGCGGTGGAGAATGACCCTGCAAGGTTGTACCACGCAAACACCTGCGTGCGCCGCCCGCCAGGGATTGTCTGGGATAGCGCCGCCTGCTCGATAGCGAGAAACGGTCCGACCTCGTTACCGCTCGGGCTTATGACCCCTATGATGGCCGCAGCCAGGAGCAACGCAAGATTGCCGGTGAAGGCAAAAACAGCACCGGCGAACAGCATTAGGAGCCCGCCACCGATTAGCATCCGTCTCCTGCCCACGCGGTCGGCGGTTGTGGTCATTGCAAACGACATGACGGTATCCCCAACGAGTGTGAGGCTCAGGATGAAACCGATCAAAGCGGTGCTGAAGCCCAACTGCTCGAGGTAGAGCGCCAACACCACGGAAAGGAATCCGTAAGCGAACATTCGTGCAATGCGCGCGATAAACAGGATGTAAGAGTCGCGTGTCAGGTTCATCGCCTGCGATGGAGGGTGGGGAGTTGGCGTTCGGTTGGCATCTCCCAAGCCTCAAATTCCGCGCAACCGCGCCGCCCCGCGCAGAGCCAGGTATATGATTGCAAGCAGCAAGGCCAGCGCGGCTTCTCCCCTTGCCAATGACCAGCGGGCGGGTCTAGGCCGGGCGTCGGGCCACGGCCGCCAACGCGGAATGATGACGGGCACCGCCGTGCGGTATCGCAGGTAGGATTCTCCGAAGCTGCGCTCCAGGAAGTGCTCTTCCGCCGGGATGATTGCGAAGTAGAGGATCGTAAACGCAGCAATCAGCAGGAATAACATGCGCGGGTCGCCCAGAAGGCCAACCATACCCAAACCGAGGATAATGCTCCCGCAGTAGATGGGGTTTCTCAAATAGGCGTAAGGACCGCCTGTCACGAGCGCCGGCGCCTGTATCGTTTTCTCCCGGGTATGATCTCCGGCGCAGGCCGCAGCCCAGGCGCGCAGGCCGAGACCGGTGGCGACCATCAGGATACAGGATGAAACGCCGGTCGCTTCATAGCATCCGAAAACATTCGCGGGCCTTATGATGAAAGCCGCTCCAAGGACAGGGAGGAGACCGATGGGCAGACGATACGGAAAGATACGCCCGCCGATGTAAGCCAGCAGTTGCCTCATGCAGTTGATGGCCGCCCGTTCAACGTCGTTTCAATGACCCCGAGTGTGTGTGTGGAAACATATCGCCAGGACCAGGAGGCTACGATAAAGCCAGGCATCGATCCAGCCGCTACATCGTAGAAATGGTGGGCGCCAACGTAAAGCCGCGCGCGTCCGCCGGCCGCGCCGGCAGTGACGATTAAGATGCCCGGGCGCCACGAAGCGAAGAGTACCACCGCCGTCAAGCCAATGGCACAGGCGGCATGCGCGGAGGCAAAAGAATGGAATCTGTCTGCGAGTCGCCGCCTCTCACGATGCCATAGAAGCCTTGCGGAACATTGACGCCGGGCCGCGTCCGTCCCGCAAGGAATCGGCACGCGTTCGCGACGATGCCACTCAGCAAACAGGAAAGCAGCATCGCCACGAAAATGCGAAAGGGTCTCTCCCAGCCGCGCAGCCAAGCGACCAAGGCGCTAACGATCTCCAGAGCCATAAGAGGCCGGAAGTCTCGTTATTTAGGGCTGAATTTCTGGACGTAGCTTTTGTCGCCATCCGCGTACGCAATCCAGACGGAGTGGGACTTTGCATCGACGGCGACCGAGTGGGCGCCTTTGTGCGTGGGTATCGATCCGAGGAACTCCAGAGAAGCCGGGTTGTCCTTCACCTGCACGACAGACATTACGCCGGTGCCGCTTGCGCAATAGATTCGCTTTAGCTGAAAGTCCATTGCGATCTGGTCAACCTTGGGCGCGATGTCCACGGACGCCGTCACTTTGCCGGTGGGAATGTCGATCATTGCCAACTTTCCGTTGCCGCCAGCGATAAAGAGGCGGCCGGCATCGCTGTCGAGGGCGAGGCCGTGCGGACTCGCGGCAGGCATTGTATCCCACGTCTTCACCACCGCGTTCGTAGCGGGGTCTATGACGACGAGCTTGTTGGCGGACTTGATGTTCAGGAACACCCAATCCGTCTTCTTGTCGTAGAGAATCCCCTCGGGGCCCTCGGCCGGGAGGGGGACGGTTCCGGAGATCTTCGAGGCTTTGACATCCACGACCCAGATTTCGGCGGCGTCATCATGGGATACATAAGCCAGGCCATTTTTCGGGTCGTAGGTGAGGATGTCCGCGGGGCCTGGCAGCGCGGTTTCGCCGACTTTCGCGAAGGTCTTGCTATCGATGGAGACGACCTTGTGTTCCGCGCCGACGCTGACGTAGTACTTGCCGTTCTCCGAATCTATCGCGACGCCTTGCGCGCCTCCTGTGTCGCAATGGCTGATGAAGGCGCCCGTGACGGAATCGAAAACATCGAGCGTCTTGTTTCCGGTGTGGCTGGCCAGGAGGCGGGAGGTCTGCGGATCTGTTTCTATGAAGTCGAACTTGCCGTGCGAATCGGCGATCAGAATGGGAGCGCCCGAAGTAAGGGGAGGCGTCTGGCCGGATGCCGCGTTTTGAAGGAGCCAGGCGCCGGCAGCGAAGACGAAGACGAGACGGATGGAAATAAGGGGGCGGGGTTTCATGGATGTTTTGGCTTTCATGGTATGGGTAGGTTTCTTGTTTTGACTGGAATGGAAAGGGAGAGCGCGGCTGGGAGAACAACGAGAACGAGGGGGAGCGCAAAGAGGAGGCCAGAGATGATAGCGATCGCGAGCGGTTGCTGCATGGCTGAGCCCTGGCCGATACCCAGTGCCAGGGGCAGGAGCGCAAGGATGGCGGCAAAGGTCGTCATCGCGATGGGACGCATACGATTGATCCCGGCTTGAACGAAACGCCCGGGGCTCTCGGGCAGGTCCTGGTATTCGGAATAATAAAAGATGCCGACCTCAGTAACGATGCCGACGATCATCGTCATTCCCATACGCGAGGTGATGTTGAATTCGGTGCCGGTGATCCACAGTCCCAGATAAACCCCGGCCACAGCCAGCAGTGTGGTCAGCAGCATGGCGAAGGCCACCCGGAAACTTTCGTAAAGGAAAAGCAGAAGCAGAAAGACGAGCGCCAAGGCAGCTATGAGGATGATTGAGAGCCCGCGGAAGGCGATCTGCTGCTGTTCGTAGAGACCGCCGAGCACATACGTGACTTCCTTCGGCAGGAAGCCGGGGCGGTCCAGCATCGTTTTCACATCGCGTGCGGTGGATCCCAAGTCGCGGCCACTGATGCGCCCGGTGACGGGAACCATGCGGCGCAGGTCGTCGCGAGTGATTTCCGGCTGGCCCGTAATGGGCGTGAGGGTCGCCACGCGCTTCAGCGGAAAAAAGTGACCGTCGGGCGCGCGGAGAAGCAGGTTCTGGATATCCCGGATACTCTTCAGCGCGGCGGGTGGCAGCCATACGCGCACCCCGATGAGCTTCGGGCCGCGCTGGATGGAAGTGGTGACGTTGCCGCTGAGAAAGTCATCCAGAGTCTTGGTGATGGCCTCCGGATCCATCCCTTCGAGCGCCGCCTTGACCCTGTCGACTTTTACAGTAAGGGCGTCTCCCGCGAGGACGATGCCGCTCTTGACCTCCACCATCCCGCTGACGCCGGAGACGGCGGAGGCCACTTTTTGCGCGGTTTCCGCAAGGACTTTGTCATCGTCGCAAAAGAGTTTTACCTCTATCGGTTGGGGGACGCTCGTGAGGTCTCCTATGAGATCTTCCATAAGTTGCGCCGTCTCGATTTCCAGGCCGGGCAGGCTGTGCTGGATGCGGGTTCGGACGTCATCCATCACCTCGTCGATGTCCCGGCGGGGCAGGGGTTTGAGGCGGACAAAGAAATCTCCGACGTTTGCCTCGGTTATCCCGCCGCCGAGCTGGAGCCCGGTGCGCCGGGAATACGTCTGAACTTCCGGGATTTTCCGCAGGATGGTTTCCGCCTGGCGCAGGAGGCGGTCGGTTTCCGCGAGGGACGTTCCGGGGGGAGAGATGTAGTCGAGGATGAAGCCGCCTTCATCCATGGTCGGCATGAAACCGGAGGCAACGTTGCGATACGCAAGCCAGCCGCCGAGGATGAGCGGAACCACAAACACGAGCGCCATCCAAGGCCGGGGAAGCAGCCATCCCATGAGGCGGCGGTAGCCGTTGTGGAAACGATGAGAGAGCGGGCCACCCTCTTCCTGCTCGGCATCCTGCTTTGTCAAAAAATGCGCGGAGAGGATCGGGACCGCGAGCCACGCGATGACGAAAGAGATGACGAGGCTCGCGGCCATCGTAAGGGAAAGCGCCTTGAAAAACGCGCCGGTAACCCCGGAGAGGAACGCCAGTGGAACGAAGATGATGATCGTCGCGGCCGAAGAGCCGACCAGCGGCCGCGTAAACTCGCCAGCCGCAGCCAGAATTCCGCCCCGGTAGTCTTCCGTGGCAGTCCCCCGAAGGCGGCGGATGATGTGCTCGACCATCACGATCGCGTCGTCGATGATGAGGCCGACGGCGGCGGCCATTCCCCCCAGGGTCATGATGTTGAAACTCATCCCAAGCAGATAGAGCAGTAGGATTGTCGCAGCGAGGACGGCCGGGACGGCGAGGGCCGCGATGAGGGTAACTTTCCAGTTGCGAAGAAATACCAGCAAAACGATGGCGGCCAGGACGATGCCGATGATGACGGCGTCCCGGGTGCTGCCGGCCGACGCGGTGATGAGGTCGCTCTGATCGTACCAGTTGGCCATTTTGACGCCATTGGGAATCTGTGGTTGAAGCTGAGCCAGTTTGTCTTTGATGCCGGCGGCGATCTGCACAGTATTTCCTCCCGGCTGTTGATAAACTTGGAAGAGGACGGCGTCGCGGCCGTCGGCGGTTACGCGGATCCATTGAGGTTCCGCCGACGACTCCACTTTTGCCACATCGCTGAGCAGCACTACTCCATTCACCGTGGAACGGAGCACGGTCTCCTTTATCTCTTCAGCCTTCTGGAACCGCGTGTCGGAGATTACCAGGTAAAGCTTGTCGTATTGTTCATGGCGCCCCACCGCGACGAGGACGTTGGAGGCCGAAAGTGCGTTGGCAACCTCGGTGAGGCTCATCTGGAAAGACTGCAATTTATCCGGGTCTACCGTTATCCGATATTCCTCCGCCTCTCCTCCTTGGACACCCACGTGCGACACGCCCGGGACGGTGGAAAGCGCCGGGCGAAGCGTGTAGAGAGCCAGGTCGCGCAACTCGATCGGCGAACGCACATCGGATGTGAGGCTGTATGCGATCACCGGGAAGACGGTGGGATCCAAGCGTATGACTTCGAAAGAGGCGCCGGATGGCAGAGACGGCAGGAGCTTGTTTACCTCCGACTCCGCCTCGAGCAGCGCGAGCACCATGTTCTCGCCCCAATCGAAGTTGATGGATATCTCGGCGCTGCCTCGGCTGGTCGTGGAGCGCACCGATCGGACGCCGGGAATCGCGCGTACCGCTTCCTCCACCGGGACTGTGACCTCTGCGGTCATCTGCTCGGCGGGCCTGTCGCCCGCGTCCACCGTTATTCGCACCCTTGGGAAACTTACTTGGGGAAAAAGCGCCACTGGCAGGGAGAAGCTGCTCAAGGCGCCCGCCACGGCGAGTGCCGCGAGAAAGAAGAGTATCGAACGGGAATGGCCTTGAGCCCAGGCGCTGAAATTCATTTGGGCTGCATTTCCACGGTCATACCGTCCTCAAGCTCGTAATTTCCGGCTACGACGACCACGTCCCCTTCTTTCAAGCCGCCGTTAATAACCTCTGCCTCGAGATCATTCTCAACTCCCGTTCGGACCGTATGCGCAACAGCATGGCCATCCCTTACCGTAAAAAGGCTGTAACCGGCCTCGGACGGCAGGAGCGCGGAGGCAGGAACGACGAGGGCGTCTTCGGAGGAACGGCTGATCTCTCCGCGCACGTAACCGTCCAGCAGCAGCTTCGTCTTCGCCGGAAGGGCGACGTAAACATCCACGAGCCGGGTGATGGGATCCACCCGCCGTGTAAGGAGGCGCACTGTGCCTTGCACCTCCCCGGCCGCCGGGTTGTCGACAGGGAAGAGGGCGATTTGCTGGCCGACCGTGAGCCGCGGAAGGTCCGCCGCCTCGACTCCCAGTTTCACCTCGATCTCGTCTTCGGCCACGATCTCAACCAGCGGCCCGCCCGGGGGGATGACCTGCCCGTCCTGCGCATCCACTTTGCTGATAACTCCCGTCATATCCGCCAGGATGTGACTGTTCGAGCCGACCCCCTGTTTGCGCAGACTGTCTATTTGCAAAGCCGCGTCCCGTGCCGCTTTCTGCGCCGCCCCCAGGTCCTGGTTGGTCGCGAGCTTAAGATTAAAGCGGTCCTCCGTCTGCTTCAGGTCTTTCTGCGCCGCGTCGGCGGCGTTCCTCGCTTGCTGAAACTGGAGCTGCACGGCGGCACTTGGCTCGATCTCCAACAACGGGTCGCCCTCGTGGACGAACTGGCCCGGCGCCACCAGAATGTGGCTTACGCGAACTTCGAAAACCGCGGAAACCGAGTGCACCTTTGCCTGCTGCGCGACGACGGTTCCATAGCTGACGATCTTTTCCGTGATGGTTTTTCGCAGAGCCGGAACGACTCGCACCTGCGCGACTGCGTCGCTTTCGGCCTTGTCTCCCGCGTCCGCAGGGCTTTCGGAGGAAGTCCCCCCGCGGTGCGCCAGCCACCACGCTAGACCCCCGAGAACTGCTATTGCAGCAAGGACGAGTGCGGCTTTCGGAAGTCTTCTCATTGGTCGATAACGGCGGTGTCCGGAAGATAGCGGCCGGAGGCGATTTCCAGGGCGATCTCGGTTTCCATCAATTGCTCTTCGAGCTTTTGGATGGAGATGTTCTTTGCAATCAATTCGCCGCGCGCGGTGTAAAAGCTCAGGACGTCGGCGTTTCCCTGGTGCAAGGCGAGTTGCGCGGTGTCTACCAGCTTTTGCAGCACCGGCGCGGCCTCACGCGCGGCCAAGATTTGTTCATTGAGGGAACGGATGTCGGTCAGAGCTGCCGCGACGTTGGAGCGCGCTTCGAAGACACGCGCGGCGTATTCGTCAAAAAGCTTTTGCCGCGTGGCTGCCTCCGTGGCGACGCCCCCCTGGTTGCGGTCGAAGATGGGGATGTCCACGGTTACTCCAAACCCGGTCGTATGGACATTGGTGGTGTCGCTTGCTTTGCTAAAGCCGAGTTGAATCTTTGGGAACTGAGCGAGGACTGCGGCGCGAACGGTCTCCTCCTGGCTCTCGTAGCCCTGCTCAAGGCCGAGCAGGTCCAGCCGCCGTATCTCAAGGCCCGAGAGCAGTTCTTCCTCCGATGGCGGGTCCAGGCGCGACGGAAGGCGCAACCCCCGCTGGAGCAGCAAATTGGAATGCGGGGGGATGCCGATGGCTCTTTTCAGCGCCAGGAGCTGTTTGTCGCGATCCTGTTTAAGACCCAAGGCCGTCGCGTGCGCATCCTGGCTGATAGCCTCGGCCGCGGCTGCATCCAACACCGTTTTCTGGTGGGCCTCCACGGCCCTCTTCAGGGTATCCGCATTCTTCCGGAGCGCGCGGTCCGCTTCGCGAGCGCCCGCGAGTTCATCTTCGAGTGCTACGAGCCGGTAAACTGCCATGCGGGCGGCCTGCGCGGTTTGCCACTCCGTCCAGGCGATGTCGAGATCCACGGAGCGCAATTCCGCGCTAGCCGCCGCCGTTTTGGAAGATCGGGTGATGACCCCCGTGATGTCCCAACTCAGCCCGAGGCCGAACGCGTTCACCGTTCCCATCGTGTCGCCGCCCGTCACGAAATCCTTGCTATACGCGACCTGCGGGTTCGGCAAAATCCCCGCCTGCAGCAGTTGGGCGACAGCCAGGCCGCGGCGATCGCGCTCCGCGCGCAATGTGGGATTGAGAAGAACGGAAAGAATGGCTGCGGAAGCGGGATTCACGCCCTTACCCGAATCCAGCGTCACAGGTCGCAGCAGCGGATGATGGATGAGTGCCGCCTCGACACGCAAGACGGACGCCGGCGGCGGACGAAGGGCCTGTTCGACAGAGGCGCGCGTCAATGGTTCGGGGCGATATATGGCGCACCCGCCAAGGGCGGCGGCCAAAGCGAGCAGGAGCAAGAACTTCATGCGTGGTCGCCGTTCGATTGCGGTGCGGCGAGTGGCAGCCGAACAGTCGTTGTAGTAACGCCCCCTGGCCGCGAATCCATCGCGATGGCGCCGCCGTGCGCGGTTACAATGCACCGGGCGATTGCCAGGCCGAGCCCGGTCCCATCCACAGTTCTGGAGTGGGCGGAATCCCCCCGGAAGAAGGGTTCAAAGACACGGGCGAGCATTTCGGGTGGAACTCCCGGGCCTGTGTTTGTGACGACTACTTCCGCGGTGAGTGCCTGGCAACGCAAAAAAAGTGCCACCGAGCCCCCCACGATATTGTACTTCAGGGCGTTGTCAACGAGGTTCAAGAAAACCTGACGCAGGCGGTTTCTGTCGCCATGCACCACCGTTCTTGCGCAGGGTTCAAGCCGGATATTGACGCCAAGCGGTTCGGCGAGCACCTGTCCGTCCGCAAAGATGTCCGCCAGCAACGCGTCGAGTTCGATCGGCTCCCGCTTGTTGGCTATCAGACCCGCATCCGCCTTGGTCAGCAAAGTCATGCCGTCAACGATGCTTGTCAGCCGGTCGATTTCCTCAAGCTTGTCCAAGAGGTCTTCTCGTTCCTTGCCGCTCGCTTTGCTCTCGTTGAGGGCCGTTTCGAATCCGCCTCGCATGATTGTCAGCGGGGTCTTCAGTTCATGAGACGCGCGGAGGGTGAACTCCCGAACGCGCTGGAAGGAGTCCGAGAGTCTGGCGGTCATGCCGTTGAAAACTCCCGCAAGCCGGTCTAACTCATCGCCGTTTCCGCTTCGAGGCAGTTGCGCCCCAAGGTTCCTTTCGTTCAAACGCTCGGCGGCATCGGTCAGCGCGGAGACGGGCGCCAGCGCCTTCCTCATGAGCAGCCAGCCGCCTCCCAGGCCCAACACAGAGGCTGGGATCGCGCTCCACAGGATGTTCTCGAACAAGTCTTCGAGAGGGGTTGTTCCATCCGGCCCTTGCTTCTGTGCCGCCCTCTCCCGCGGTTCAATCACCCACTCCTGGTAGAGAAGGCCGCCGCACAGCGCCAGGGAAGCGAACAGAACGAATCCATACCAGAGGGTGAGCCTGGCGCGAATCGTCACGGGTCGACCCTCATCACATATCCAACCCCCCGCACAGTGTGGAGCAGCTTCGGAAAATAGCCGGTGTCGATCTTGTCGCGCAACCTGCGCACATACACATCCACGAGGTTTGTGCCGGGGTCGAAGGTGTATTCCCAGACCTGCTCGAGAAGCGCGGAGCGGCTGCAAATTCGTTCCGCCGAGCGCATTAAGTATTCAAGCAGCAGATATTCGCGCGAGGTGAGAGTTATCTCTTTTTCGCTGCGTTGCGCGAGCCGCGTAAGAGTGTTAAGCGTAAGATTCGCGAGGCGCAGTTCCACGGGCATATGCGCGCTGCTTCGCCGGCCAAGTGCGCGTATCCGGGCGATCAATTCCGCGAGCACGAAAGGTTTGGCAAGATAATCGTCCGCGCCCGCGTTCAATCCCTCCACCCGCTCGTCCACTTCTCCGCGGGCGGAGAGAAGCAAGACAGGCGTCGTAATGTGGCGCGCGCGCAACTGGCGCAACGAGCTAAGCCCATCCCGCCCGGGCAGCATGATATCGAGCACGATGGCATCCAGCCTCACCGCCGCGGCGAAAGAAGCCAGATCGGCGCCATTGTGCATTACATCGACCGCGAACCCCTCCGCTTGAAGAGCCTTGCGGATAAAGGCAGCGGTTTTCTTTTCGTCCTCAACGACTAGAACGTGCATGAGACTGCTTAAATCGGGGGTTTCTGCCTGGCGTCTTCTCCGGCTCGATTCGCTTCATCCGGTGGTCAGATTCGCGGCCAAGAATTAACGCAGGCAGTGGGTTATTATGACAAAATTGTCATTTTCATCGCCGCTCCATACGGTTTCATCCAGCATTGAGGATTATTGCACTATTATCCGTCGCGACCGGTTCCACTTTACCTGGGCCAGCTTTGGAACGCCGCGGTACAATTTGCAAATACAGAAGATGTGGAATATTTACCCTCTGCCCGAACTCCTGGTGACATTCGGCGTCAAGATTCATGATTCATCGACAGAAGGACAAGGCGATTATCGGCGCGGGGAGCGCGCTCCTCCTATCCGTCCTTGTCATTGGCTTGGTGCTTGGGTCGTCGCCTCTTTCCGCCACACCGCGCGGTAGCTGCGGTGCCGAGTATCTGCGGAGTCAAGCTGGGCGTGTGCCACGGGTGCTGCTCGTCAAATGTCTGCTGTTATTTGGCGAAAAACAAGGCCCCCGCTCCGCTGGCGGCCTCTGGCAAGGCGGCAAGCAGACAGCTTCAGGCGGGTATGCCCGTGTTTAGTTCACGGATATTATACAAATTTCCGGCTGCCACGAGCCGGACTCTTCCCCTTGGAGATTCTCCTCATTACAGCGCCGCGCCTCTCGCGCGTAGCTGTATCCAACTGATCTGATTCGGCGTTCTGACGGGTGAGGTGTGCCTTTTTGCACCCTCGCAGGCTTGCCCAATGTCCAGACACCGAATCCATGATATCATTTTACCCTTATCTATTCAGTTTAGCTTTAGCATTGCCAGTCAACGGCTGGGCGGCGGAACGGATGGGCGGCCGCCCCCCGCGCCCGGCTTCCTTCCCTCTCGACGAGCTGACGCAGGGAGTCCTGGCAAATAATCCTTCGATCAAATCCGCGCTTAAAAGGTGGAGCGCTCTGAAAGCGCGCATACCGCAAGCGGCGGCTTGGGACGACCTTAAAATCAGTTCGGAGGAAAAGCTGGTCCGCTTTGTCAGCGTGCCCTCGAACGCCTTTGAGGACCAGATGCTCACGGTCGAGCAAATGATTCCCATCACGGGCAAGAATCGTGTGCGCGCCCGTGCGGCCGCCGCGGAGGCGTTATCCTCCTTTGAGGAAATGCGCCGCCAGGAACTGGATGCGGTCGCCAACGCGCGCGCTTCCTACTTTCGCCTGGCGGATGCTTATGCGCAGATCGAACTGAACCGCAAAAATCTCGTTTCGCTCAAGCAGATCGCGGAGATCAGCCGCGCGAATTACCAGGTCGGCAAGCAAAACGCAGCCTTTGTCCTGACGGCTGAAACGGAGTACAGCAAGCTTTTGGAAACGGAGTCCGACCTCGATGAGCAGGTCGCCGACGAGGAATCGAAGTTAAACGTTCTGATGAACCGGGATGCGTTCGCGCCTATCGGGAAGCCCGCGCAACCGGACGCGGAGCCCCTTGTCCCACCCATCGCGAAACTGCGCGAGATCGCGCTGGCGCAACGGCCCGAAGTGCGGATGGCCCTCGCCAAAGTCGAGGAGGAAAAGGCGCTTCTTGAGCTTGCGCACCGCGAGTGGATTCCCGATCCGTCGGTAAGCGTTCAGGCGCAACGTTACAACGGCGCGGCGGAGGTCGCGAGCGAACTGGATGCGGGCATTTCGTTCAATGTTCCGTGGCTGAACTTTCGCAAATACTCTGCGGAAGTCGCGGAAGCGAGGAATAACCTGGATGCGGCGCGACAGGATCTCCAGCGCGCTCAAGCCGAAGCCATCGGCCTGTTGCGCGATGCGCTGGAGAAAGTCGAAACGCAACGGCATCACGTCATGCTATTCCGCGACAAACTTGTTCCTCAAGCAAGCCAGGCGTTCGAGGCGAGCCAGCTTGGCTACCAGAACGGCAAGGTAAGCTTTCTGGATTGGATCACCGCGCAGCGCAGCCTGCGCGATCTTGAATCGATGGAGCGGCAGCATCTTGGCGATTACCAAGTGGCTGTCGCCGAACTCGAAGCGGTCATCGGGAGCAGCCTGACAACACGGGCAGATAACAAAACTGGCAAACCATGAAATACCCACGCCGCTCTTTTTTGCGTCTCCTCGTTTGTTGCTGCGGCACATTGGTTTTCTGTGGCTGCAAAAAGAAGGCCGTTCCCGCGTCCTCGAATGTGGATTACTACACCTGCACGATGCATCCGTCGGTGCGATCGCAGGATCCGAACGGAAAATGCCCCATCTGCGGAATGGATCTCGTCCCAGTGATGAAGAAGGGGAAGATGCCGGCGCAAACCGTCGGGAGAAACGAGCAGCCCAACGTTTTCAGCGTTCCGGTCGAGCGCCAGCAACAGATTGGGGTGACTTACGCCGCCGTGGAACTCAGGCCGCTCCGCCGCGGCATCCGGGCCGTGGGTGTCGTCGATTACGACATGTTGCGGCATTGGGCGTTTGTGGCCCGGGTCGATGGGTATGTGCAGGAGTTATTCGTCACCTCGCCCGGCCAGCTTGTCGATAAGGGGCAGCCTCTGATGTCCATTTACAGCCCGGATCTGCTGACCACGGAACGCGAATTGGTGATGCTCCTACGGATGCGCGACGACGCGGGTTCCGAGGAGACGCGCCAGACCCCGGAAAGCCTCATCACCGCCGCGCGCGACCGTCTCAGGCAGTGGAACATGACGGACGCGCAGATCGCCGAGCTGGAGAAGAGCCGCGTGTCCACCGAGTACCTGACGTTGCGATCGCCGTTCCGCGGTGTCATCCAGGAAATCCCCGCACCCCAGGGCGCGAGCGTGAAATTGGGCGATCACCTCGTGGACCTGGTGGACCTGACAAGCGTCTGGGTGTGGGCGGACCTCTATGAAAACGAACTCTCACTAGTGCGGCAGGGGCAGAAGGTTCTCGTGAGGGTGAAATCCTTTCCGAAGGACATATTCGAGGGCGAGATCGCGGTTATAAATCCCTTTCTCGACGCAGCCAGCCGCACGTCCAAAGTGAGGATCGACATTCCGAACCCCGACTTCAGATTGCGCCCCGGAATGTATGCGGACGTTGAGCTTGAGATCGATGGAAGAGAAGGGCTGACGGTTCCGGTGAGTGCGATTATGCCTACCGGCGAACGCAACATTGTGTTCGTGGATAAGGGCGGCGGTAAGCTCGAACCGCGAAGCGTTCGGCTCGGTGGGAAATTTGGGGAATTCTACGAGGTGGAAAGCGGCCTTTCCCAAGGCGAGCGCGTGGTGGCCAGCGCGAATTTTTTGATCGATGCGGAATCCAGGGTGCAGGGAGCGCTTAAGGATTTTGGAGGAACCGGACCGGTGGGGAACCAGTAATGATCGAGTGGATCATTGAAGCCAGCGCCCGGAACAGGTTCCTGGTTTTCATCTTTACGCTGTTCGCCGTCGCGGGTGGCATCTACGCTCTCCACCATACTCCGCTCGATGCGGTTCCCGACCTCAGCGACGCGCAGGTTATCGTTTATACCGATTGGGAGGGGCGTTCGCCCGACTTGGTGGAAGATCAGGTCACGTATCCCATTTCCACACTCTTTATCGCAGCGCCGAAAGTGAAGTTCGTTCGCGGCGAGTCCATGTTCGGCAAGTCGTACGTCTATGTCATCTTCGAGGACGGCACGGATATCTACTGGGCGCGTTCGCGTGTCATCGAATACTTGAACTCCATCCGCGGTTCGTTGCCCGAAGGGGTGAATCCCGTCATCGGCCCGGACGCCACGGGCGTCGGCTGGGTCTATGAATACGCACTGGTCGATGACACGGGCAAACACAGCCTCGCGGACCTGCGTTCGATCCAGGATTGGAACCTCCGTTACGCGCTGGAATCCGTGAAAGGCGTGTCCGAAGTGGCCTCCGTGGGTGGCTTCGTCAAGGAGTACCAGGTTGACCTGGACCCGAACGCCCTAGCCGCGTATAACATCCCTCTCAGCGACATCGTTAGCAAAATAAAGCTGAGCAATAGCGATGTGGGCGGAAAAACCTTCGAGGTTGCCACCACTGAGTATTACGTGCGCGGCCGCGGGTATATCAAGAGCACGGCGGACATTGAGAACATCGTCCTCAAGGTGGACAACGGCACGCCGGTCTACATGAAGAATGTCGGGACCGTGCATCTCGGCGGCGATCTGAGGCGGGGCCTCGTCGAGCTGGATGGAAGAGGCGAGACGGTCGGCGGCATCGTCGTCATGCGCTATGGCGAAAACGCTCTCAGCGTCATCGACGGGATCAAAAAGAAAATGGACGAGCTAAAGTCGTCGCTGCCACCCGGCGTGAGGATCGTTCCAACGTATGACCGGAGCGGCTTGATCCGGCGCGCCATCGCCACATTGCGCGCGAAACTGTTCGAGGAAAGCGTCGTCGTCGCCCTGGTCTGCCTTGTTTTCTTGTGGCACGTCCGGTCGGCGCTCGTGGCGATCGTCACGCTGCCCATCGCCATCCTCTTGTCATTTGTGCCGATGTTTTACATGCATCTCACGAGCAACATTATGTCGCTGGGAGGCATAGCGATTGCCATAGGCGCCATGGTCGACGCCGCCATCATCATGGTGGAAAACGCGCACAAGGCGCTGGAACATTTTCAAGAGGAACACGGACGGGAGCCCGACAATCGCGAGAGGGTAAATACCATACTTGCCGCCGCCAAAACCGTGGGACGGCCCCTGTTCTTCTCGCTCTTGGTCATCACGGTCAGCTTCATACCGGTCTTCTCGCTCACGGCGCAGGAAGGCCGCCTCTTCAAGCCGCTCGCATTCACAAAAACCTTCTCGATGTTCTTCGCGGCGTTGCTCGGCGTGACCCTCGTTCCCGTCTTGATGACGCTGCTCATCCGCGGGAAAATCACTTCGGAAAGAAAAAACCCGGTGAACCGGGTACTGATCCGGGCGTACCAGCCGCTCGTGGATTTCGTCCTGCGGTTCCGCTGGTTCACACTCTTCTGCGCCCTCCTGGTTCTTGTCGCGACCATCATTCCCCTCAAAAAACTGGGCAAGGAATTTATGCCGCCGTTGAACGAAGGCACGCTGCTCTACATGCCCACGGCTGTGCCCGGCATGTCCGTCACCGAAGCCACAAAGATCCTGCAAATCCAGGACCGGCAGCTCAAAACATTCCCGGAGGTGGAGACGGTCTTCGGCAAGGCCGGCCAGGCCGAAACCTCGACAGATCCCGCGCCTCTCTCCATGTTCGAGACGGTGGTTTCGTTTAAGCCGTTCGATCAGTGGCGGCCGGGCATGACGTGGGAAAAACTCATCGCGGAGATGAATGCAAAGCTCAAGACGCCAGGCATGGCGAACATCTTCTGGATGCCGATCCAGACGCGCACCGAAATGCTCGCCACCGGCTTCCGAAGCGCGCTGGGCGTTAAGGTTTTCGGCCCCGACCTTGGTAAAATTCAGGATGTCGCCATTCAGATCGAACAAGCGCTGGCCGATGTTCCAGACACGCGCAGCGTTTTCGCCGAACGCACGACGGGCGGTTATTTTCTCGACTTCACGGTGGACCGGGAAGCGGCCGCGCGCTACGGGTTGAACGTGAGCGATGTTAACGACGTCGTGGAAACGGCCATCGGCGGAAAGACGATCACGACGACGGTCGAAGGTCGGGAGAGGTATCCGGTGAACGCGCGTTATGCGCGGGATTTCAGGCAGGACATCGACTCCCTCAAGCGGGTGCTCGTCCCCACGCCCACGGGCGCCCACGTTCCGATCGGGTTGCTGGCGGACATCCGGTACAGGACCGGGCCGCCGGACATCCGCGATGAAAACGGCCAACTCGTTGGGTTCGTCTTTATCGACCCAAGCACAAGCGATGTCGATGGCTACGTGCAAAAGGCGTCCGAGCGCATCCGTGACCGCGTGCAATTTCCGACCGGGTGTTACATGCAGTGGGCGGGGCAGTTCCAGTATCTCAAGGAGGCGGAGCAGCGCTTGAAGGTCGTCGTGCCGATGACTCTCTTGATTATTTTCGTACTCCTTTACATAAACACGCAATCCGTGGTGAAGACGTTCATTGTGCTTCTGGCCGTGCCGTTTTCGCTCGTCGGCGCGTTCTGGCTGCTTTACCTGCTGGGCTACAATATGAGTGTGGCGGTGTGGGTCGGCCTCATAGCCCTCGCGGGCCTGGATGCCGAGACTGGCGTCGTAATGCTGCTTTACCTCGACCACGCCTGGGAAAAGTTTCGCGCCGCCGGGAGGATGAATACCCTCGACGACCTTTATGGCGCCGTGAAAGAAGGAGCGGTGGAGCGCATCCGTCCGAAGATCATGACAGTATGTGCCATCTTATTTGGCCTGCTGCCTATCCTCTGGTCACCCGTGACGCAGGCCGGCGCCGACGTGATGAAGCGAATCGCGACTCCCATGGTCGGTGGCATTGTGACATCGGCAATTCTCGAGCTGCTGATCTATCCCGTGATTTTCGTCATGTGGCGCAAAAGGGATCTTCCCAAAACCGTGCCGGCCCAAGTTTCGCGTTCGACATATCCCGCAGTTGCGCATCCTTGACGCGCAAGAACGGCCCCCAAGGCGGCTGCCACCTCAAGGGAGATTCCAGGCCGGCCTTTGTCCACCTGTAGCAGGCCAGCTCCCCGGTTTCGGCGCGTGACGCGATCCACACCACGTAAACGCCGGGATCGGCGCGCCGGAGCGAGGTAACTCTTGCACCATCGACGCCGGAATGACTCGATGTCCTAGGCGTTCGCTCAGTGAGGGCATACGAAGATAAGACGCATTTGCTGGAAATGCCTTTTGAGAACGTAAGCGACGAGGATAACGCCTTGACACATTGGCTCCCTGTTCTTAGCTGAGTTCTTAGTCTCGTCGTCGAGAGACTACGTAAATGCCTCAGGATCAGTATGGCGGAAGGGGTGGGGACCTCTACCACCTGTCGTAAGTCACTGGCAATCAGATACCGTGCTCGCAGCCATGTGTGTCATGTTGACCGTGTTTTTGTGACAGCAAACCGACTCGTCGGCAACACTAAACTGGCTCTGGCCGACGGAAAAATTCTTGCGTGGCGTTCGCGGTGACCGAACGCAAAAATTAGGGACATCGCACCCGTGTTTCAATACGGTGGACAGATCGGCCGGCGCGTCTCCGGATGCGAGAGCGCTCAACGCCTATGCCGCTACTCTTCGGGACGCACCACCTTTTTTGCCCAGATGTTGTAAAGTTCCAGCAGCCGCCGCCCGTCTCTGGTTTTGTCCGCGAGGCCGCGAGCCAGCACCACCATAATTCGGACGGGATTCAACGGACCGCCTCTAAACTCGACGAGCACAGGTTGGCCGTAGTCGACAAACCTCTTGTCACTGAGATACTGTGTCCATCGCAACGAGGAATGATTTTTTAGGAAGACTTGGCCAAGATACATCCCGATATCCACCGAGAGGGAGAACGTTTTGATGGTAAGTTGCTTGTTGAACTCTTCTCCGGAGGTATCAATCTTATTCGAAAAACCGCTATTGAGTTTCTCATCGATCTTCCGAAGCTCGTCTATGGTGCGCGGTCGTGTCTCGACTTGCCCGGCGAACCATTGCCCCAGGGCAGCTAACGATTCCGGAGTTCTGTCGGGACGCCAGGTTCTAAAGCCTGGCGTCAGCCTGACCGCCTGAGCGAGTTCTTTCACGCGTTCGGGGATCATGACCATGAACCAGGAGTAGTAGTCTGTAAGCTCCTTCCTGGACATTTCGACAAAAATCAGCGTGAACGGGGGTTGGACAACCTGATAGGACATATTCAAATGAATCGTGACGTGGAATCCGGCTCTTTGTAGGGCGTTTAAAAGGGCCTTGGACGGTCCTTTGGACCACGTCACGGGGCTCTTAAAAAAGTGCCAGGTTACACCCTTGACATCACCTTCTTTAAGCAACGTTGCGTCCTTGTCAATCTGACGGGATGTTGGGTGTGAGAGCCTGGTATCCCGTCTTCGACTCGTGACCGATATTGTCAGCAACCCGGTCAAGAAATCGCCGTCCCAAAGTGGTCGAGAAATAAACGTTGGGTTGCCCGCCAAGTGCCTCTAAAGCTTTCTCTCCCAGTTTGCCCGTGGAACCAATTTCGAAAACATGCCCGGTATGGCGTCCAGTTCTGCTGCGGTGAAGCTTACCTCCTTGCCTGCCACGGCTGCTTCGACCTTCGGCAGCAGAGCGGCCAGCTCCTCCGGTTCCGATTCCGGGGAAACCACCGAAAGCAGCACCAACCCGACGAGCTTCCCGGCCTTTCTCAGGTCGCCGCCGGTAAAGTCCTCGGCAATCTGCCGGCCGATGGCGTTGAGCACCCCTCCTGGGTCTTTGCTAAAGCGGGTTATCCCCGCAGCAATCCCCTCTGCGGCAGTGACGGGATCCCAAATGGTGTTCCACAAGCCGCAGACCGTTTCGGTGATCGCCTCTCCGAATCCTTCCCAACATTTGGCGACATCGCTGAAAAATTCCGTGTCGGAAATGGGTATCGAGGAATCGAACCTGTCTTCCAGTGGCTGCAAAGCGTTGCCGCCGGACAAAAGCGGCAGGGGAGGCGTCGCCGCAGCCGCGGCGGCCCATTGGCCGCCCCCGGGCTGGCCGGCGGGGACACGGGTCTCATCGGGATCGTAGCCGGCATTGGCGAAAGAATCGCCGGTTTCGCCTTTTGTTCCCTCTATGATGAGGGCTGCCGACGCCGGCGCGAAGGTCAGTTCGACGGTGTTTGGCCGAGGTGCTTCCTCATTGGACATCTCCGTCGGTTCTGCCGCGAAAAGCGCAACCGTCGGGCCAATCATAAGCACCTCTCCCTGCTCCTCCGAGGCGAGCCAGTGCCCCCCACCCGCCATTTTATGTACTCCTCCCACCCTTTTTCGCTTTGGCATCGAGTTATCTCTACCGTTCCTTCAAATATCTCACGGAGGTTTCCAGAATCCTAGGACTCCGTTGGCTGCATTGCCTCCATTAGGGAAAATTTTCATTTGGAGGGGGTGGCGCGCGCCAGTTGCCCCAGAAATGGCGAATTGAGCGGCGCGGAATGCTCGGAGAAAATCGCCGGAAGGGGTGGGATTCGAACCCACGGTTGGTTTAACCCAACGCTCGATTTCGAGTCGAGTGCCTTAAACCGGACTCAGCCACCCTTCCTGAAGGACGAGGTCTGTGGAAGACCGGGGCTTGCCTGCGATAGTATTGGCTGGCGTTGTCGGTGCGGCAAGGAGAAACGGGCGTTCTCCGGCGCGCTGAAAAAGGCTTGCGGAACAGGGGAGGGGAGAGAAACTGGAGGCGCTGAAAAAGCGGGCTTGCACCGCCCCCTTCGCCAGGCGTTTCGTTCTCATTCCCGAAGACATGTTCAAAGAGTGTAAAATGCGCCTCCCGGCTATTTCGGATTGCATTGTCGGCTCATACTTCGTGGCGGGGGTGCGAGGTCTTAACCGCCTGCCAGGGAGCTTATGTCGGAGCGTAGGCTTGGCTTGAGGATGAAGCGCCTTCTCCTCGCGCTCGCCTTTGCCGGAGCCGCCAGCTCGGTGTTTGCGGGGAAGCAGCCCCGCGTTGATCTCGGGGCGGTCGTGACGCCCATTTACCAAGTGGAGGGGAATGCGTTTGTGCGGCACGATGGCGCCGGCTACTCAAACAGGCCGCTTTATTGCAATCACATCTACGGCGCCGTGTTGGCGGGGGACAAGCCGTACGGCATCCTGGGCGAGGAGACGAACATCCTGGGGAATCTCATGTTTGCTTTGATCCGCGGCGGCACGGGGCGGTGGCTCCAGGACGCTTCGGACGTTACCTCGAAGTATCGGCCGGGGCGGATGGAATGGATCGTGAAGGACAAGGCCTGGGGAGCAACGGTCGTGCATCTGGAGATGGCGCCCGCGGCGGCCGGGCCGGGGCTCGTGGCCCATGTGCGCGTCGAGCAGGGCCAAGACGGGGATACGCTGGTCTGGGCGAGCGGAGCCGCGACCATCGAGAAACAGAGCATCCTGTGGGAATACGACATGATCCGCCTTCCCGGGAAAGCGGGGAACCCCCTCATGGGCCGCGGGTTCGTCCCGGCCGATTGCGAACGGAACGAGACGGCGGTCAACGGCGCCTCGTGGACGGTGCAGGCGGGCGGCAGCCTCCCGGTCACGATCGGCCGCTGCAGCGCGGACTCGAAGATGTGGGTGGGCGATGCCGATGCGTGGGATGACCCGGTCGCTCTCTTGAAAAAGCGGGGCTACGCGCGACCGCTCGCCTGCGGCTCGGTGGACCTGGGCGCGAACCCGGACATCTACTGGTCGTTCCTCGGCATGGACGCGGGGACGGGCAAGTCGCCCGCGGAGGAATTTGCCGCGGGCATGCAACGCGTGGAAGCCCTCGAAAACAGGGTCGTGGTGGAGACGCCGGATCCTTGGCTGGACGCCGCGGTCGGAGCCTCTTCCATCGTGGAGGACGCCTGTTTCCGGGACGGCATCTACACCCACTCGGGCATGCGCTGGAGCAAAGCGCTCCTCGCGTGGAGGACGCTCTTCGGCGGCACCGTCTATGGTTCGCACGCCAACGTGAAGACCGAGGCCGCGTATTGCATCGGCAGGCAGGTCACGCAATCGGACAAAACCGTCGCCGTGGCCGATCCGCAGATGGGTTTGTCGAGGCAATCGCCGGAGTCCGGCTCTTCGGCAAGGGGCGAGTGGATGTCCACAACCCACCGCATTACGACATGCAGACGCAGTTCTTCGACCAGGTCATCCACGCCTGGCATTGGACGGGGGACGCCGGCCTCGAGACCCTGCTCCGGCCCGCACTGGACTTGCACTGCGACTATATAAGGGAGTGCTTCGATCCCGCCGGCCTCGGCATCTACGAGAGCTACGCGAACACGTGGCCGACCGACGACCAATGGTATAACGGCGGCGGCACCTCCGAGGAAACGGCCTACGCGTTCCGCGCGGAATCCGCGGCGCTGGAGCTCGCGAAACGGGCGGGCGACGCGGCCGGCATCGAGCGGCACGCCGCGGCGGTGGAACGCATCCGCAAGGGGTTCTTCGACCTGCTCTGGATTCCCGGCAAGGGCTTCCCCGGCGCGTACCGCGAGCAGGGCGGCCTGGAGCGGCTGCACGAATGCCCCTGGCTCTACGGCATCTTCTGCCCCATCGACGCCGGGCTGCTGAACGCTGAGGAGTCGGCCCAGGCTCTTTTCTATACGGAGTGGGCCCTCGAGCGGATGAAGATGCCGTATGGCGGGGAGCAATGCTGGCCCTCGAACTGGGTGCCCTCCATATGGTCGGTGCGGGAGATGTGGTCGGGCGACGATTACCACCTGGCGCTCGCCTATTTCCAGGCCGGCCTGCCGGATGACGGGTGGAAGGTCTTTCGCGGCATGTTCCCCCAGCAACTGCTCTTCGGCCCGGTTCCCGGAGACATGGGGCACCCCGCCGGCGGGACGGATTTCAACGACTGCAACAGCATGTTTGCCCGGGCGGTCGTCGAGGGGATGTTCGGCTATCTGCCGGATTACCCGAACGGGCTCGTGAAGGTCGCGCCCGAGTTCCCGAGCGACTGGGATCATGCATCCATCAAGACCCCCGATATGTCGATCGCCTTCAAACGGGACGGGAACACGACGACGTGCAACATCACGTTGGCGCAGGCGGCGCCCATGGAGGTCCGGTTGCCCGTCTCCACGCGGCAAGTCTCGGGAGTCACGGTGGATGGCAAGCCTGTCCAGTGGGAGCTCCTACCGGGGTTCGGCAGGAGCATCGTAAAGGTGTCGGTTCCTTCGAGTGCGTCCGCGAACGTCGAGGTGAGGACGTGGGATTCGATCGCGACCCATCCCGCCGTTTATCTCTCCGGAAACACGGGAGACCCGGTGAAGCTCCAGGCCGAGGACGGCAAGATCACGGCGATCCACGACCCGCAGGGGGTTCTCGGTGACTTCAAAATAAAACGTGGAACTGTCACGGGCACGTTGACCGCGAACGCCGGCGACCACCTGGTCTTCGGCCTGGCTGAGGTCGGCGACACGACGCAGTGGCGCCTTTTCAAGATTCATGTGACCGACGTCCAGGCGGATGCCGCGCTGGCGGCCAAGACCGCGGTCGCGGCGCCGGCAAGCGCGCAGTGGGAAGATGTGAGCCTGGAGAAGGCATGGAACGGCGATATCCGGACGATCTACAAACAGCAATATGTCTCCCCGCGTCCCAACACCTGCTCGCTCCGGCTCGCGACCGACGGCTATTCGACGTGGCAGATGACGCTCGGCGGCCCGCTGCACCCTCCCGAGATCGATCTCGAACAAGGCTCTCGCAAACCAGCGGGAGCCACATCGTGGCTCCAAATGGCGTGCCCTTCACCACTCCCGGCGAGGCCAGGAATATCGCGTTCACCTCGCGCTGGGATAACTGGCCCAGGGAGATCCGCGTCGATGTCCATAAGACCGGCCAGGCCGTCTGGTTTCTCCTGTGCGGAACCACGAACCCGATGCAGGTGCGAATCCCGAACGCCGAATTGCGAATGACCTACGAGGACGGCGTCGTCGAAAAACTGGAGGTCACCCCGCCCTTCAATTTCTGGACGCTCTGCCCGTTTGGCGGGAATGACTACGATTACGCGAGAGACGCTTTCTCGCTCCCCAAGACGCCGCCGACGACCCTCCAACTCGGCAGGAACTGCCGGGCCGTCGTCCTCGGCTGGCATCTGCGTCCGGGCGTGGCCTTGAAGAGCGTCACCCTTGAAACGCTTTCCCAGGAAGTCGTCATCGGCCTCATGGGGATGACGGTCATGAAGTAGCGGACGGGTAGATCTGCTGAAGCTCCTTCAGCGTCCGCCCCGGGAACGGCTTTTCGCCGAGCCGCTCCCGTGTCACTTCTCCGCTCGTGGAATGAATCCATACCAGCGGCTTCCCCTGCTCCCGCGCGCACGCGACGATCTCGGCGGTGCCGCCTTTGCCGCGCGAGGGTTCTCCGTTCCAGGCTGCTAACAGGATGCCGCACTCGCGCACGGTGCGAATGCCGACTTCGTAATAAGCCTCCGGCCGGCGCCCCGCCGGCGAGAGCACCTGCACGGAGGACGCCTGGCTGAGACATTCTTCCGCGGCCTCCCACTCCGCAGGCGCGAAGTCCTTTGCGAACTCCTCGCGCGGGAACGGCAGCAGGATCACGAGCGGCAAGGCGAGAGCGAGCGCCTGTTGCGCGAAGAGAGTATCCCCGCCGCTCGCGATGGAGCAAAGCGCGGCCAACCCGTCAGGGGCGTTTGTCTGGAGAGCCCGAAGCTCGGCCAGGATGGTCGCACCGATCCGCCGCGGGTCCTCAAGCTTGCGGTGCCCTGTAAAGGCGACGACGCAATAACGGGCCGATTCCCCCGCAGCCCCGCTCATAGCAGGTGTTCGAGCCGGACGTTTTCAGCTGCGTATTTCCTGCCGAAGTCCATCAGGTAGGGCATGATGCGGAGATTGTCGAGAGTCAGCCCGCCGCCGTATTTCGCCTTGGCCGCCGCTTCTTCCTCCGGGCTGAACGGATGGTCGTACCGGACATAGGAAAACTTCTTCTCTTCCCTAGGGTATATGCCGCAATCGATGAGGGAGCCGACCTCGCGGTCGATGTCGCTGCCGAAGACGCAGTCTCCGAGCACCCGGCAAAGGAGATCCTGCTCGAGGCCGACGCTCTCGATGAGCCCGGCGGCCATCCCCGCGAGACTCGTGAGGAAGTTGTAGTTACGGAGCGACCGGTTTTTGAGCGTGCTGCGCAGGCGCCCGGTGCCGACGGATACCAGGCGCAGCCGGTCCACGCCGGTCGGCCATTCCATCTTGTAGCAGGGGAGCGTGGCCATGAGGAAAGCGATGAGCGCCGGGTTGTTGTAAGGGGTGGTGCCGCCGTCCATGAACTCGGAGGAGACGTTCGCGAGGGAGATTTGTTCCGGCAGGAAATAGACGGGCGCGGCGGTGCTGGCGCGCACGAGCTGCCAGAGCGGGATTTCCAGGTTGCAGTTCTTCAGGCCCGGCCGGTTGTAATGGGCGTTCGGGTTGTTCGTGATCGGCCACGCCGAGCCGGTCGTCGCGTTCCTCATGCAGAGGAGCAGCGTCGTCCGCAGGCGCGAGGTGCTCAGCTTCGCCGTCTTGCCCGTTGCCGGGTCGAGGAAAAATTCATGGAGAAACCGGGCGAGGCTCTCCGATTTATAGAGCGCCCGGACGAGTCCCCCGAGCTTCCAGACCTTCCAGAGCGGCGTTCTGAAGAAAATCTCGGCGGAACGTTCCAGATAGAGTTGGCGGATCGTGGCGACCGGCTCCCCCCAGGACAGGAGCGAAGCGATGATGCCGCCGGTGCTCGTCCCGGCCATGAACTGAAAATGATCCGCCAGGACGAGATCGGCTCTGCCGGTGTGCCCGCGGAGCAGCTCCTCCATGCGCGAAAGGATTTCGACCGAGAACGCGCCGCGAACGCCGCCGCCGTCGAGCGCGAGGATGCGCTTTGGAGTATGGGTGGAGTCAGTTTCCGCTTCCAAGAAGTGGCGCCGGTAATAGCCTGATTTTTCCTGCAGTCCGCACGCCGATTCTTAAAGACTTCCTTCCCCCACTCCAGCAGAAAACGAAATGGCCGCGCCCGCTTCGGCTTACGGCTCGGGCAGTTCCTTCGCGTAGAGCACGGACCATTCGGCGACTTCTTGCACGAACACCTCGGCGACGGACTCGGTGAGGTGAAGGACTTCCGGCGTCCACGAACCGCGATCGGTCGCGGGATCGGCGGAGGCATCGCCGATCTTTTTCAGGAGGCAATCCGCCGCGGCCCAGCGCCCTCCGCGCTTCCCTGGAGGCGACGGGGCCGGGACGGGCTCCTGCCGGAAGGGAAAGAGACTCGAGAGCAGGCCCACCTTGCGCGCGACGGCGTGGTCGCGGCCGCGCAGGATGGTGCGCATGACGGCAGAGCGTTCTTTCAGACGCTGGCACTCGGACTGGAAGCGGATGCCGTTCAGGCTGGCGACCACCGCGGGCAGCAGCGCGGCGAGGAAGATGAGCCACGGCGTGAACGCGTGGAGCGGGCTGCCTTCCGGCAACCAACCGGCCAGCAAGCCCAGCACGAGGGCGATGTCGCACACGACGAAAAGGATGACCGCGATGTTCAGCACCTTCGCCCAGTTCTCCACGAACTGGTAGAAGTGCTCCATCGTCCGGGCCGCGCGGTCGTGGTAAACCGCCTGCGCCCACACCCAGCGGTCCCGCACGTCCCCGAGCAGGGCGGCAGGCGCGAGGCGCAGCAGCCTTACCGGGTACGGCTTGCCGCCAAAGTCGCAGCGCTCCTCCGTGGCGAAATTCAGCGAGGCCGGCGAGACCGAGCGGACGATCGCATCCAGCAGCCAGTCCACGGCGCTCTGGCGCACCGCGCGCGACGCGTGGCCCGGCGGCGCGGCCGCGGGCGGCTGGAAGCTGCCGATGCGCGGCAGGTAGAACATCGCCCGCAGGCGCTCGGCCAGGTAGCGGTAGTCCACGGCCTTGTCGTTCCAGTGGCCGCGGTTTGCCCGGTGCGTGTTCAGGAAGATGATGACCAGGAGCACGAGCTTTGTGCAGCCCAGCGCGAGCAACGCGGGGTGCAGCCATGGCGCGCTCCCCTTCGCCAGCAGCACCAGGCTGAACGCCGCCAGGCCGACCGCGACCGCCGCGAGGGCGTAGTTGAACAGGAAAGCGCCCCTGTAGTTCCCGGAGTAATAATAGTTCAGGCTCGTGCTGCGGGAGCGCCAGGCCGCGTACGGGCCGAGCGGCTCGTCGGATTTCGGGCGTTCGCCTCCCGGCTGACAGCAGTTCACGAAGGCGTCCCACAGGCACTCGCCGGGGCTCCTCCGGCGGTCCCGCAGCAAATCCGCCGTGAGCGGAGAGCCGCCCCCCTGGGGAAGCGCGAAATATTCGCCGAGGAGCTTGATGCCGTAGTCGTGCTCGACGCCCGGCTGGTCGAGGTCGATGTCCGGGTCGCCGGTGAGCCGCGACACCCATCCTCCGAGTTGCAACGGCCAGTCCGGCTTTTCGCAGGAAAGCTCCGCCAGGGCCGAGGCCGGGTCGTCCGCCGGATCGATGACGCTCACATTCCCGCCTTCCGCATCGACGAAGACCACCGGCAGCTCGAAATCCAGGGCCGCCCGCACCGTGTCCATCGTCCCCCCCGCCTTCCGCTCGACGGACGGGTCCGCCACCGCGATGAGGAGGTCCGCATGGCGCAGCAGCAGGGCGGACTGCGCCCGGTAAGCGCGTTCGCGGCGGGTCCGGGCGATATTGGTATCCGGCTTCGGCTTTGCGTGGGTGGCATCGAGAGCCAGGATGTAGGAACATCGGGCCGCCTGTTCGTCGAACTGCGGGTGGAAGCCCTCGGGCAGGCTCTCCCGGTAGGACGCGAGGTCGAAGGGGACGACGGCCGCGAGCTCGGTCTCGATGTGCCGGCCCAGGACGGGGTGGGCGCCCAGCTTTCGCAAGGTCGCATCCGCCAGCACATCCCCTCCTTCGCAGAGGCCGGTGATGAGCCGGATCAACGGCCGTTCGTCCGAATAGAAACGCACGACGCGGGCCGCGGGGCTCTTCCCGTGGACGGGCACCTTTGGGGCGATCTCCGCGAGCCGCTGCGCGATCGCTTCAAAAACAGCCGCGAGCTTCGTGGCGATCTCCGCGTTCCCCGGCGCCAGCGTCTGCGCGCCCGCAAACCCGAGGCGCAGCACCAGCCGCGGCCTCGGCACGAGAGGCGAGGGGGTGGCGGGTCCCGCGAGCGGCTCAACCTGGCTGGAAGGGGCCTTCATTGGGAGCCGAGATTTCGGAGGGATACGGGAACCGGGTTACCGGCCGAAATTGTGCGTACAAGCAGGGTCGAAATCAAGGCCGGGCGTGAGAGGGCCTGGCAAACACGGAATCCCGAGTTTGTTTCTTTTCGACGAAGCGCGCGTTTGGGTGGAGAAATGGCATAAGGTCATACGTGCGTATTCCATTTGAAATTCTACGGGGCCGCGGCGGTGTGTTCGCCCTGGCGTTCCTGGCTCTTCTGGGCGGCTGTCGCCCGGAGGCGGCACAACCGGGCGGCCGGGTGACGATCCGGTATTGGGAGAAGTGGACCGGCTTCGAGGCCGACGCGATGCGCGCGGTCGTGGATGATTTCAACGCGAGCCAGGACCGCATCTTCGTGGACTTCAGCAGCGTCAGCCAGATCGACCGCAAGTTCATGCTGGCCACCGCGGGCGGCGTGCCGCCGGATGTCGCCGGCCTCTGGTCGAAGCTCGTGCCGATCTACGCCGAGAACAATGCGCTCATGCCGCTCGACAAGATGGCCGCGGAGGGCGGCGTCCGGCGTGCGGACTACATCGACGTCTTCTGGCAGCTCTGCTCGTACCGGGAGCACCTCTGGGCGCTGCCTGCGACCCCGTCCAGCACCGCCCTCGTTTGGAACAAGAAGATGTTCCGCGAGGCCGGGCTCGACCCGGAGCGCCCGCCGCGTTCCATCGCCGAGCTCGAAGAGTTCAACAGGAAGCTCGCGCGCCACCGGCCCGACGGCACCCTCCAGAGCATCGGCTTTCTCCCGGTCGATCCCCCGTGGTGGAACGCGATGCTCGGCGACTGGTTTGGCGGCCGGCTCTGGGACGGCAGGGAGCACGTCACCACCGACTCGCCGGAGAATATCGCGGCCTTTAAATGGATCCAGTCCTACCCCGAACGCTTCGGCGCGGCCAACCTCCTCGCCTTTCGCGACGGCTTCGGGAATTTCGCCTCGCCGCAGAATCCTTTCCTGAGCGGCCGGGTGGCGATGGAATTGCAAGGGGCGTGGATTTACAACTTCATCAAGACGTACGCGGCCCCCGGGTTCGAATGGGGCGCGGCCGCGTTCCCGAGCGCCGACCCGGATCACCTCAAGGACGTGTCGATCGTCGAGGCCGACGTCCTGGTCATCCCGGCCGGCGCGCGGCACCCGCGGGAGGCCTTCGAGTTCCTGAAATATATCAACTCGCAAAAGCCGATGGAAAAGCTTTGCATGGCCCAGTTGAAAATCAGCCCGTTGAAGGAATACAGCCCCGATTTCCTGCGCAACCACCCGAACCCGTATATCTCGACGTTCGTGGCGCTGGCCAAGAGCCCGAACGCCCGATTCGTGCCGCGCATCCCGACCTGGAGCCAGTATGACAGCGATATGCGCAATGCCGTGGACCAGATATGGGCGGGCAAGGCGGACGCCGCCAACGCTCTGCGCGAGGTCGCGATCCGCCAACAGGCGGCCCTGGATCACCAGCGCGAACGCTGGAACCGCCTCTCGCCCGAGCTCATGGCCGAATGGAGCCGGCAATGACCCGCGACGAAAAAAGGAACCTGCGCCTCGGCCTCCTCTTCATCAGCCCGTGGCTCGCGGGCTTTCTCGCGCTCTGCGTCTATCCGGTGCTCAGCTCGCTCTGGTATTCGCTCTGCGATTACTCCGTGCTCTCGCCGGCCGTCTTCGTGGGCGCGGCGAACTACCAGGGGCTTTTCACCGATGCCGTCTTCTGGAAATCGCTCTACAACACGGTCTTTTTTGCGGTGTTCGCGATCCCGCTCGGGCTCCTCGTGTCGCTCTCGCTCGCGATCCTCCTGAACTTCGACGTGCCGGGGAGAGGCATCTTCCGCACCGTCTTTTTCCTGCCTTCGTTGATGCCGATGGTCTGCCTGGCCATCCTCTGGCAATGGATGCTCAATGGCGACCTCGGCCTCGTCAACAACGCCCTCCGCCCCGTGCTGCATGCCATCAACGCCGTATCCGGCGCGCATCTCTCGCCGCCGAACTGGCTGCTGGACGCGCGCTACGCGAAATGGGGGATCATCTTTACCGCCCTGTGGAGCGCGGGCAACGCGGTCGTCATCTACCTGGCGGGGTTGCAGGAAGTGCCGCGTCATCTGTACGAGGCGGCCGAGATCGACGGCGCGAATTTCTGGCGCAAGACCCTGCACATCACCCTGCCGGCCATCTCGCCCGTGATTTATTTCAACACCATCATGGGCCTCATCGGCTCCTTCCAGGTGTTCGCCGTGCCTTATGTCATCACCAACGGCAGCGACGGGCCCGAGCGTTCCCTGCTCTTCATCACGACCTACTTATACCAAAACGCTTTCGACTACTGGAACATGGGATATGCCTGCGCCATCGGCATCATCCTGTTCCTGATTATCCTCGGCCTCACGCTGCTCGCGACGCGGCTGCTCGAAAAGCACGTCTATTACGCGGGCAGGTAGTATCATGGAAATCAGCCGCCGCAAACCGTTCGCCCGCTCCCTCGTCCTTGCCGTGCTGGTCGTTTGCGCCATCGCTTTCCTCACGCCGTTCGCGTGGATGCTCTCCACTTCGCTCAAGCCGCTCAATGAGACCATGGCGCTCCCGCCCCGCTGGCTGCCGAGCGCCGTCCAGTGGCACAACTACCCGGATGCCATCCACGCCATGGGCTATTTCTGGCGCTACGCGGGCAACTCGCTTTTCCTCTGCCTCATGAACGTCGTGGGCACGGTGGCGAGCAGTTCGCTCGCGGCCTACGGCTTTTCCCGCATCGAATGGAAGGGGCGCGACAAGGTTTTCCTCGTCCTGCTCGCGACGATGATGGTGCCGTTCCCGGTCGTCATGGTGCCGCTCTACAGCCTCTTTAAGCATCTCGGGTGGATCGGCACATTCAAGCCGCTCTGGGCGCCCTCTTTTCTCGCGGGCGCGTTCAACGTTTTTCTCCTGCGACAATTTTTCCTCGGCCTGCCGAAAGACATCTCGGAAGCCGCGCGCATCGACGGCTGCGGCGAGCTGCAAATCTTTTTCAGGATCATCCTCCCGCTCTGCAAGCCCGCGCTGCTCGTGGTGGCGCTCTTCCAGTTCATGTACACCTGGAACGATTTCCTGGCGCCGCTCATTTTTCTTCCCGAGCAAAAGGACTTCACGCTCGCGCTCGGCCTGCAAAGTTTCCAGAGCCAGCAGGGCGGCACCGCGTGGCATCAACTCATGGCGGCCTCCACCCTGGTCGTCCTGCCCGTGCTGGCGCTCTTCTTTCTCACGCAGCGCAGCTTCATCGAGGGCATCGCGACTTCGGGCGGCAAGAATTGAGAGGCGCGTCCACGCCGCCGCGTTCTTAGGCGATCCGCTCGCCGGCCGCGGGGTCGAAGAGATGCGCCTTCGCGGTATTTATTTCAAACGCCATCCGGTGCCCCGCCTCGCCGTGGGGCACTTCCGTCTGGGTGCGGCAGATGATCGCGTGGGCGCCCGTCTGCGCGTAGAGATTCGTCTCGCTGCCCGTCGGTTCCACGATGTCGATGATTGCCTTGAACGGAGTCCCCGCTCCCCGCCCGTCGGTCGCGAGGCTCACATCCTCGGGCCGGATTCCCAGGATCACATCCCTGCCGCCGAGCCCCATGACCGACGCGGCATTGGCCAGCTTGCATTGGATCGTGCCGCCGCGGGTCTCCTGGAAGAGGAGGCCGTCCGCCCCTTCCTTGAGCTTGCCGTGGATGAAATTCATGGGCGGCATGCCGAGAAACCCCGCCACGAACAGGTTTCGCGGGTGATGATACAGGGCCAGCGGCGTGTCCACCTGTTGGATGACGCCGTCCTTCATGACAACGATGCGGTCGCCCATGGTCATCGCCTCCACCTGGTCGTGGGTGACGTAGATCATCGTCGCCCGCAGCCTCTGGTGCAGCTTCACGATCTCCGCCCGCATCTGCACCCGCATCTTCGCGTCGAGATTCGACAGCGGTTCGTCGAAAAGGAAGACCTTCGGCTGGCGCACGATGGCGCGGCCCACCGCCACGCGCTGCCGCTGGCCGCCGGAGAGCGCCTTCGGCTTGCGATCCAGCAGCGACTCGATGCCGAGCATGGCCGCCGCCTCGTTCACGCGTTTCTTGATCTCGGCCTTGGGAAAATTGCGCAGCTTCAGCGCGAACGCCAGGTTGTCGAAGACGCTCATGTGCGGATAGAGCGCGTAGTTCTGAAAGACCATCGCGATGTCGCGATCCTTGGGCGGAACGTCGTTGACCCTTTTGCCGGCGATGGTGATGTCCCCCCGGGATACTTCCTCGAGCCCGGCGATCATCCGCAGCGTGGTGGACTTGCCGCACCCCGACGGGCCGACCAGCACGACGAACTCCTGGTCTCCGACCTGGAGGCTGAAATCCTCGACGGCAGTCACGTCCTTGCCCTTGCCCTTTGGGCCAGGGTAGATTTTTGAAACGTGGTCGAGGGTGACTTTGGCCATGTGCGGATTCGTCCTGCGGTCCGCTGGTTAGACTGCAAGAGACCGCCGCACAAGGGAAAGCCTAAATCGGCCCGCGAGATTTGGAGCGGGAGGAGGCGGCGGGCGGCGCCTAATGGCGGCCCACGCCGTTCCGGCGCGGGGGGGACGCTTCCCATTTCGGGGCGGGAAGCCCGAGCCTGCCGTTCACATGTTTGCCGTTCCGGATCCGGTCGCCGTAGCTCTTCTTGTACATGTAGTACTCCGGGTCGGACGCCGGCGCCAGCATGTTCAGGAGCACCCCGGAGATCGAGGCGCCTGCTTCTGTCAGGAGCTTCGAGGCCCTCAGCACGGCCTTGCGGGGCGTCCTGTTCGCGCGCGCGACGAGGCAGACGGACTCCGCGTGGTGGACGAGCAGGAGCGTGTCGCAGACGGGCAGGATGGGCGCGGAGTCGATGATGACGCAGTCGAACTGCCCCTCCAGCTCCTCCACGAGGTGGCCGAAGTCCGGCCGGGCGAGCAAGTCGGCCGGGCTCTCGGAGATCGGGCCGCCGGAAAGGAGAAACAGGCTCTCGATCTCCAGCGGCTGGATAGCTTCCTTCAGATCGATCCTGCCCTCCAGCACGCCGCTGAGGCCCTCCGAGGAGTCCTTGGGCAGCAGGATGCGCGAGACCGCCGGCGCGCGCATATCGGCATCGATAATGATGGTCCGCAGACCCTGTTGGGCCAGCGAGACCGCGCAGTTGATGGAGCAAAACGTCTTGCCCTCGCCCGGCACGGCGCTGGTGAAAAGGACGGTCTTCGGCCGTTTCTGGCGGCCTTTGCTGAAGAGAAACGTGCGCAGGGAGCGGAACGCCTCCGAGGCCGAGGAACCGGGGTCGCGCCGGAGAACCCAGCCGGTGCGGGCGAGGGAGCGGCTCGCCACGGGGATGGCCCCGGCGACAGGAAGGCCGGTGACCTTCTCGGCCTGCTCCACGCTCCGCAAGGAGGAGTCGAGCGCGTTCAAGCCGAACGCGATGGCGACCCCGGTAGCCAGGCCGCGGGCTATATTCGTCAAAAGGATCTTGATCTTGCTCGAGGTGACGGGAGCGGCGGGCAGCATCGCGGCCTCGAAGATGTGCAGCGGCGTGACCTCGATTCCCTGCGCGACCTGCGTTTCACCCAGGCGCTTGAGGACGGCCTCGTACAGGGCGCGGTTTATTTCGACCGTGCCGTGGAGGACGCTGTAGCCGATCGACTTCTGGTTCACGGTCATGATCTGCTTTTCCGATTGCTGCTCGGCCGCCTCGAACTTGCGCTCCTTGGCCAGCGCGGACTCGTACGTGGAATGGATGAGGGCCGGGATGCGGATGAGGCTGGCGGTGAGCGCGGCCTCCGCCTGGGCGAGCTCGTCCTTGGCCTGGATCATCTTCGGGTGCTGGCTCCCGTAACGCAGGCGCATCGTGACGATCTTCCCCTGCAGGTCGGCCACCTTTTCCTTGTTCGCGAGGATGAGGGGATTCCCCGCGACTTCGGGTATGTTCAGGAGCTTCTCGGGCTGGTCCGCGAATCGCGTCGCCTCCTGGTCGTCGGTCTCGAGCCGCAGCACCTCCGCCCGGGCGCCATTCAGGTTGTTCTCCTCGTTTTTCATGTCGGAGAGGCTCGTATCCTGCGTGGGGTTGACGGAGAGCGAGCCGTTCTGCTCGATGTACGCCTCCTGCTTCATCTCCGAGTCCGTGAGGTTATCCTTCAGGGTCTCGGCCTGCTTCTTGAGGAAATCCACGGCGAGCTGCGAAGTGGCCGCCCGCTGCTGCATGCCTTGCTTTATGAGTTCGTTGCAGATGGCGTTGGCGAGCATCTGGGCCATCCTCGGGTTGCCATGATGGATCCCCACCTCGATGAATCGCGTCGTCGGCCTTACCAATATTTCTTCGCACCCTGCCAGGAGATCCACTGCCTGCCCTTCCGCCACGGGCCCGCCGCCGGTGAATTCGGGGTTCGACGCGAGGGCGTTGGATTCCACGACCTGGGTGAGGAAGGGCCTGCTCTTCATCGTGGCCACATAGCTGTCCAGCATATCCTGGGCGCCTCCGTCCTCGCGGGCGGCTTCCTGGAAACTGACGATCTTCTGCTCGACGGGATCGACCTCGAGCACGGCAAGCGCCGAATAAACCTGCGGGAGGTGTTTCAGGAAATAGAGGCCGTAAAAGGCGCCGAGCAGCCCCAGCAAAACGATAAGCCACGCCTTCTTGACGAGGACTTTGCCCATCTGCCGGAGGTCCAGCCCGCCCTCGGCCGGTTCGATCGGCACCAAAGGGGGTGAAATGGGGTCCAGGCTCATGTCGAAATTAACCTGTGTCTGACACTAAGGCGTTCTCTTAAGCAAGAACCCGGCCTTTGGGCGCTTCAATCTGGTCTCACAGTCAGATTTCATTCGGTCGTTTCCGGGCGGATAAGGTCGCATTCCAACTGGGCATCGGTCCTATCCACCTTCAGCGCAAGCCGCCTGCGAGCCTGCCTCAAGCGCGGGACGATGTCCGCCGCCGACTGGGCGACCGCGTGGCCGATTGCCTCCCGGCCGATGCGAACCCAGCCCTTGAGCGTCCTTCCCCAGGAGTCCGGCCCGGCGCGGGGCGCTTCGAAGAACTCGAAGGAAGCCTTGTCCCAGATGGGGAGGAATGTGGGGTCCTGCACGCGGCACTGGGCGTCACGGACGAGCCAGGCACAATAAACGGGGTCATCAAAGGTATAAATCGTCGCTTCCGAGCCCCCCGGATGCGTATGGGTGCCCGTGAGGATGCGCCAGAGGAAATCCCCGCCGAATCTTACCTCTACGTAGTACCGTCCCTTCCAGAGTCTTACACGCGCTTTGACTATCCTCTTTTTGCCCGCGATCTCGCTTCCTTTAGCCGATATTTCCTTCATAGCCAGGCACCGTTCCCACCGTGTGGGCTATAATGCCCGCTTATCGCGTCAAAAGCCAAGGCTTTTCCGCCAAAGGGGCCTGGGCGGAGGCATCCGGGTGGAGCGAGGCAGTGCGCCGGCGGCGGCCTACTTTACGGCCTGGGCCTTCGCCCTTTCGGCGAGGGCTCGGGAGAATTCCTGGAGCTGCGCCACGATGTCCGGGCAGCGGGTCAGGACGGTCTTCGTCAGCTTCTCGTAGTGCTGCGGGTTCCGCTGTGCGAGCTCGGAGAGCGCCATGATGACGGCCAGCGAGTTATTGATCGAGTGCTTTACCTCGCGGAACTTGTCCACCAGTTCCGTCAGGTCGTCCCTAGAGGGCTGAAGGGGGTTATCCATCGGGACGTTATAGAGCTATTCGCATGCCAAAAATTTCGTCTTTCCCATTTGCCGCCAGGCAATCCACCGCTTTCGCCCGCCGGTTCCTTGTGTTTAATTGTCGGTTCGCTCCTTCGCAATGCCCGCTTCCACCATAAAGATCGCCGGCGCCCGTCAGCATAACCTGAAAAACCTGACGCTGGAAATCCCCCGGGAGAAGCTGGTGGTCATCACTGGGTTGAGCGGTTCCGGCAAGTCTTCGCTGGCGTTCGACACCCTCTACGCGGAGGGGCAGCGCAAGTATGTCGAGAGCCTCTCCGCTTATGCGCGGCAGTTCCTCGACCAGATGCAAAAACCGGATGTCGATTTCATCGAGGGGCTTTCGCCGGCCATCGCCATCGAGCAGCGGAACTCCGGGGCGAACCCGCGTTCGACCATCGCCACCACCACCGAGATCTACGACTACCTCCGGCTGCTCTTCGCCTCGGTCGGCCAGCCGCACGATCCCGCCACGGGCAAGCCCGTTTACAAGCAGACGCCGCAGCAGATCGTTGACCAGGTCCTCCAGTACCCTGCCGGAGACGAAAACGATGATCCTCGCGCCCATCGTCCGGGGGCAGGCGGGCGAGTTCCGCGACGTGCTGGACAAGATCAAGCGCGAGGGGTTCGTCCGCGCGCGCATCGACCGGAAGATCGTCGAGCTGGGCCAGGCGGAGCCCATCCGCCTCGAAAAAGACGAAGGCGCACGACATCGAGATCATCGTTGACCGGCTCGTCATCCGCGAGGGCATCCGCACCCGGCTCACGGACTCCGTGGAGACCGCGCTGAAGTGGGGCGGGAGCCGGCTGCTCGTCCTGCGTTCGGCCCCGGGCGAGGAGGAGTGGCGGGAGATGAAGTATTCGACCGACTATTGCAACCCGGAGACGGACTTCGTCATGCCGCAGCTCACGCCGAAGCATTTTTCCTTCAACAGCCACCTCGGCGCGTGCCCCGTCTGCCACGGGCTCGGGACCGAACTCGTCTGCGACTGCGAGTTGATGATTCCCGACCCCAAGAAGAGCCTCGCGCAGGGCGCCATCGTCCCGTGGAGCCGCGGCGCAAAGCGGATGCTCCAGTATTACCAGGGGCTGCGGGACTCGCTCGCGCGGGATTTCAAGGTCTCCACCGAGACGGCGTACGGGGAGCTGCCCCAGCCGTTTCGGGATGCGGTCTGTTTCGGCACCGGCGAGCGGGCCATCGAGATCGCCTGGGGCAAGAACGGCAAGGAGACGACCGTGAAGAAGCCGTTCGAAGGCCTCGTGCCGCAGATGGAGCGGCTCTACGCGCAGACGCCGAGCGAGTTCACCCGCAACCGCATCCGGGCGTTCATGAGCCCGCGGGCGTGCTCGGCCTGCGGCGGGGCGCGCCTGCGGCCGGAGATCCTGGGCGTGACCATCCGCTCGGGTGGGGAAGGGGGCCGCGAGCTCGAACATCCGCGAGCTTTGCGCGCTGACGGTGGCAAAGGCCGGGCGGTTCCTCGAAGGGCTCGAACTGAGCGACCAGCAGCGGCTCATCGTCGCGCAGGTGACGCGCGAGATTTCCGCTCGGCTGAATTTCCTGGCCGAGGTCGGCCTCGGCTACCTGAACCTCGACCGCGAGAGCGGCACGCTCTCCGGCGGCGAATTCCAGCGGACGCGGCTCGCCACGCAGATCGGCGCGGGCCTGGCGGGGGTGCTTTATGTGCTGGACGAGCCGAGCATCGGCCTGCACCAGCGGGATAACGACCGGCTCCTGGGGACGCTGCGGCGGCTGCGCGACCTGGGGAACTCCGTCATCGTCGTCGAGCATGATGAGGATACCATCCGCGCGGCGGATCACATCCTCGACCTCGGGCCGGGCGCGGGCGTCCGCGGCGGCCACCTGGTGGCGCAGGGGTCGCTCGCGGAGATTCTGCGGTCGGAGACTTCGCTCACCGCCCAGTACCTCACCGGAGGGCTCCGCATTCCCGTGCCGAAACAGCGGGTCGCGCCGAAGAGCCCGCTCGCGAAGTCGCCGAAGGATGCCGGGCCGGGCTGGCTCGTGGTCGCCGGCGCCTCCGAGAATAACCTGGCGAATGTGGACGCCGCGTTCCCGCTCGGGTGTCTCACGTGCGTCACGGGGGTCTCCGGCAGCGGCAAGTCCACCCTGGTTGACGACATTCTGCGGCGCGCCCTCTTCCGCCACTTCTACCGCTCGAAGGATCGGCCGGGCAAACACCGCGAGATCCTCGGCCTCGAAGAGATCGACAAGGCCATCGTCATCGACCAGAGCCCCATCGGGCGCACCCCGCGTTCGAATCCCGTCACCTACACCGGGGCGTTCGCGCCTATCCGCCTCGTGTTCAGCCAGTTGCCGGCCTCGCGCATCCGCGGTTACGACTCGGGCCGGTTCAGCTTCAACGTGAAGGGGGGCCGCTGCGAGAATTGCGAGGGGGACGGCTCGATCAAGATCGAGATGCATTTCCTGGCCGACGTTTACGTCGAGTGCGAGGTCTGCCGGGGGAAACGTTATAACCGGGAGACGCTCGAGATCACCTACAAGGGCAAGAACATCGCCGACGTGCTCGACATGACGGTGGACGAGGCCGCGCGCTTTTTCCGCAGCGTCCCGGCCGTGTCGGATCGCCTCGTGGCGCTCGAGAGCGTCGGGCTCGGCTACCTGCGTCTCGGCCAGGCGGCGACCACGCTCTCAGGCGGCGAGGCCCAGCGCGTCAAGCTCGCGGCCGAGCTCGCCAAGCGCGCCACGGGCCGCACCGTTTACATACTGGACGAACCGACCACGGGCCTTCATTTTGCGGATGTCCACAAGCTGCTCGAAGTCCTCATGAAATTGCGCGACGCGGGAAACACGCTCATCGTCATCGAACATAACCTGGAGGTCATCAAGTGCGCGGACTGGGTGCTCGATCTCGGCCCGGATGGCGGCGACGCCGGCGGGAGGATCGTCGCGCAGGGCACGCCCGAGCGGATCGCCCGGCTGGAGGCCAGCGTCACCGGCCATTACCTCAAGAGGGTGTTGAAGATCGAATGAGGCTTCTTGCGATCCTCCTGGCGGCTGCCCTCCCGCTCGCAGCCACCGCCGATCCGGCCTACGATTCCGCCGCGCGCGCTCTGGACGAAGGCATCCCGGACGTGGCGGTCCAGAAGCTCACGGCCTGGCTTGCCACGCCCGGCCTCACGCCGGAACAGCGCCTGGCGGGGGTGGCGAAGCTCTCCGAGGCGCAGCTCGCCGCGGGGCGGCCCGAAGCCGCCCTGCAAACGGTCGAGGCGGGCGGCGTGCGGAACGACGCGACCGACTTTGCGAAGGCGGAGGCCCTTGCGGCGACGGGCCGCTGGGGGGAGGCCTACCCGCTCTTCGCGCAGCTCGCGGGAGGCGCCCTGCAGACGCCCGTCACGCTTGGCGAGGCCGAGTGCCTGAGGATGCTCTCGCGCGACACGGAGGCGATCCCCTTGCTCGAGTCGCTCATAAAGGGGGGCGGCCCGGCCACCCAGGCAAAGCTGACGCTCGCCGAGATTTATGCCGGCGAGAACGAAGCGGCGAAGGCGGAGGGCATCCTGGCCGACGCGGATGTGAAGTCGCCCGGGGAGGTGAAATGGAAAACGTATATAGAAGGAAAAGACCTCGTCGCGCAGGGGAAGCCGCTGCAGGCCGCGGTCTTTTTCGAGCAGGTGCTCCGGTCGCCCGAAGGCCTGTCAGAAAGCCTCCTCGCGGGGGCCACGCTCGGCGTCTCCGACGCGCGGGCGCTGGCGAAAGGGCCCGAGCTGGCCGACGACGGCATCGAGGAGTTCATCTGGCACCACCCCGGGAGCCCGTATCTCGAACTCATGTTCCGCAAGCTTGACAGCCTCTATACCGAGGAGCGTTCGCCATCCCTCTCCGAGCTGAAGAGCTGGATCGAAAGGGAACCCCCGTGCCGGAACGCGCTCGCCCGGTTCTACCTGGCGAAGATCCGCTTCCACCTCAAGGAGGACGACGAGGCCATGCGCCTTCTCGACGGGTTCATCCAGATGTATCCCGCGCATCCCTTGATCGGCGAGGCGCTCCTGCTGAAGGGCAATGAGCTCCTCGCCCAGCGGAAATTCCCCGGCGCGCTCCAAGCGCTGGAGGCCGCCGCCCCGCATTTCAGCGACCCGTGCCGGCTCGCGGAGATCGAGTTCAGCGTTGGGACGGCCCATTTCCAGCAGCGCGACTTCGCCGTGGCCGCGACCGCGTTTCACAAGGCGGGGGAGCGGTGCGAGAAGGTGTCCGAGAGGGCGATCTTCAACTCGGCGCTCTCGTGGGGGAACCTCGGCGCGTATGACAAGTTTCTGAAGGATTACGAGGAATTCAGCATCCGGTTCCCCGAAAGCCAGTTCCGGCGCGAGCTGGTGCTCGAAGAAGGGCTGCTCCAGGCGCGCTCCGGCGACAAGCGGGCCGGGAGGACCCTCGCGCTCTTCATCCGCGATTTTCCGGATAACCCGCGCGTCGGCGAGGCCAGGATCGCCCTCTCCGAGCTCGCGTTCCTCTCCACACCCCCGCGGCCCGCGGAGGCCAGCCTGTACCTGAAGGCCGCTTTTGAGACCCCGGGCGATCCGCAGACGGAGGAACGCGCGGAGTATCTCGCCATCTTCACCGAGGACGCCGGCGGCAAGCGCGACCCGGCGAAGATCATTGGGGAGTGCCTCAGGTTCATCCGGCAGCGGCCCGCCTCGTCCCTGCTGCCCGACGTGCGGATGAAACTCGGGCAGATTTTTTTCCGGCAGGGAGATTTTTCGGATGCGCGGAACCAGTTCGAGACCCTCGCGCGGGAGGCGCCCGACTCGCGGCTCACCGAGTCGGCGCTGTTCCTGGCGGGGCAGTCGGCGTTGAAGAGCATGAGCCCCGACCAGGCGCTGGAACTGTTCGACGAGGCCGCGAAGCTGAACGGGCCGCTCAAGCTCTACGCGCGGCAGGAGCAGGCCATCACCAAGACGGGCCTGGGCAACCAGGAGGACTCGGCGAATATCTATGACGACATTCTCAGCTCCCAGCCCGACTCCGAGCTGAAGTTCTCGGCCCTGTGCGGGAAGGGCGGCAACTACTTCTCCCTGGGCGCGGGGGATGCGCGCTATTTTTCAAAGGCGATCGCCGTCTTTGAGAGTGTGGTCGCGCAGCCGGACGCCACCGCTTATTGGCGCAACCGGGCGCTCTATATGAAGGGCAAGTGCCTGGAGCAGCTCCACAAGACGGACGAGGCCGCCGCCGTATTCTACGACGTGCTCCAGGAGCAGAACGCCTCCCGGGGGGAGCCCGACTATTTTTGGTATTACAAGGCCGGGTTCGACGCGGCGCACATCCTGGAAGAGCAGAAGCAGTGGAAATCGGCCATCGGCGTTTACCGGAAGATGGCCGGCTTGAAGGGGCCGCGCGCCGAAGAGGCCCGGAGCCGTTCCGAGCAATTGCGGCTCGAACATTTCATCTGGGACGAGTGATGGAAAAAACGCGGCCCGGCCCGGGAGCGGGGATTTGGCTGCTCGTCGCGGCGGTCTTCGCGGTTTACTGCCCCGCGTTAAAAGACGGCTTCGTATGGGATGACACGGCGCTCGTCCTGCGCGACCCGCTCATACGGAGCTGGCGTCTGATCCCAAGCGGGTTCCGGCATTTCCTGTTCACGGATGCGACCCCCTCGAACTTCTACCGGCCCATGCAGAGGCTGACGTATACGTTCGACTACTGGCTCTACGGGTTTGGGAAGCCGTGGGGGTATCATCTCACGAACATCCTTTTGCACGCGGGCGCGGTGGTGTTCCTGTTTCTCTTTGCGCGGCGGCTCATCGCGAGGGCGCGTCCGCGTGAGGCCGGTTTCCTGGCGGGGCTGGCGGCTCTCTTCTGGGCCGTGCTGCCGTTGCATTCCTCGGCGGTCATCTATGTCGCCGGGCGCGCGGATCTGCTCGCGGCCCTCTTCGGTTTCCTGGCGCTTTACCTGTTGGAGATCGCCCGCTCCGGGACGCGCCCGGTAGCGTGCGTTTGCGGGGCGGCGCTTTGCGTCCTGGGAGCCATGCTTTCCAAAGAAAGCGGCATTCTCTTCGCACTCCTGCCGCTCGTCTTCCTGCCGGGCGGCAAACTCAGGGTGCGCTGGTGGGTGCCCGCTCTGTGCGCGGCCCTCGCGGTCTATGCGGCGCTCCGCTTTTCGGCGGCGGAGATACCGCCGCCGTACAAACCGCCCGTGCCGCTGGCGGTCCGTCCCATTCTCGCCGCGCGCGCCTGGGCCGAATACGCCGGTTTGCTGGTCGCGCCCATCCATCTCCACATGGAGAGAGACCTGGTCCCCCTCGACGCCGGGAACACCGCGGAGACCCTCCGGCGCGCCCGGCTCCGCGAGGCGCAGACGATCCTCGGCTTTGCCCTCTTCGCGGGGTTCCTCTTCTGGTGCCGGCGGGCATGGCGGCGCGACCGGCTCGCATTCGCCTGTCTTCTGGCGTTCTTCGCGGCCTACCTGCCCATCAGCAACCTTTTTTCGCTGAATGCCGCCGCGGCGGAACACTGGCTCTACGTCCCCTGCGCGTTCCTGCTGCTCGCGCTTTTTCTGTCTTTACCGATGCGGCGGGGGTTCTCGTTCGCCCTCGTCGCGTGGCTCGCATTTTTCGGGGTGCGCACCTTCCTTCGCAATGCCGATTGGCACGATGACCGCCGCTTTTTCGAGACGACGATCCGCGACGGCGGAGACTCCGCCCGGATGTACACGAACCTCGGGTCGCTGGAATCCACCGAGGGGCATTATAAGGACGCGCTGGCGGATTTCGCGCAGGCTCTAAGCCGCCCGGGGGACCAGCCGTTCGCCTGCCTCGGCCTGGCGGCGGCCTACGTGCGGCTGCGGGATTTCCCCCGGGCCCGCGCGCAACTGGAGGCGGTGTCCGCCGTCCCTCTCGTCCATTCCGAATACCTCCAGTATCTCGCCACCGTCGAGTATCTGGAGAAGGGCGAAGACCGGGTCGATCTCCTGCGCGAAGCCGCGAGCGCCGGCTCGTGGGCGGCGGAGAAGCGCTACATCTCCCACCTCGCCGAGCGCGGGGAGAAGGTGGACGCCATCAACGAGTTGCGCCGGGTGCTGGAGCGCGAGCCGTTCCGCGCCGAGTCGTGGAAGATGCTTGGCGACCTGCTGGAAGCCAACAGGCCCGACCTCGCCCGGCAGGCTTTCGCCGAAGCGGCCGCCCGGGATGTCCATGACGACTCCTCGCGCGGGAAAGGCGGAGCGCCTCTTTTTTAACGAATGGGCAACCGCAGGCTTCCCCGAATCAGAATCTAGAGGGACAATCCCCAACCCATGCAAGAACTCGACGACAATCCACTCTGGTATAAGGACGCCGTCATCTACCAGGTCCACGTAAAGACCTTCTTCGACAGCAACGCGGACGGGATCGGCGATTTCCCGGGTTTGATCCAGAAGCTGGATTACCTCTGCGATCTCGGGGCGAGCGCCATCTGGCTGCTGCCGTTCTACCCTTCGCCCTTGAAGGACGACGGCTACGACATCGCCGACTACTTCTCGGTGAACCCGCAGTACGGGACGCTGGACGATTTCCAGGAATTTCTGCAGAAGGCGCACGAACGCGATATACGGGTCATCACGGAGCTGGTTCTCAATCACACCTCGGATCAGAACGCGTGGTTTCAGAGCTCGCGCCGCGCGCCTGTCGGCTCGCCATGGCGCGACTATTACGTCTGGAGCGACACGCCGAAGCGGTATGAGGAGGCGCGCATCATCTTCAAGGACTTCGAGACGTCGAACTGGTCGTGGGATCCGGTGGCCAACTCGTATTTCTGGCACCGGTTCTACTCGCACCAGCCGGACCTGAATTTTGACAACCCGGAAGTCCACGACGCCCTTCTGAAGGTCATCGATTTCTGGCTGGGCATGGGCGTGGACGGGGTGCGTCTCGACGCGGTGCCCTACCTATACGAGCGCGAGGGGACGAATTGCGAAAACCTTCCCGAGACGCACGCATTTCTGAGAAAGCTCCGGGCGCACGTGGACGGGAAATTCAAGAATCGCATGCTCCTCGCCGAGGCCAACCAGTGGCCGGAGGATGCCGCCGCCTATTTCGGCAAGGGCGACGAGTGCCACATGTCGTTCCACTTTCCGTTGATGCCGCGGATGTTCATGGCGCTGCAGATGGAGGACAGGTTCCCGATCCTCGACATCCTGGAGCAGACGCCGCAGATCCCCGAGACGGCGCAGTGGGCGACCTTCCTGCGGAACCACGACGAGCTGACCCTGGAGATGGTAACCGACGAGGAGCGCGACTACATGTACCGGGTCTATGCCACCGACCCGCGGGCGCGGATTAACCTCGGCATCCGGCGCCGACTCGCGCCGCTGCTGGCGAGCAACCGGCGCAAGATGGAGGTCATCAACACCCTGCTCCTCTCGCTGCCGGGCACGCCCATCATCTATTATGGCGACGAGATCGGCATGGGCGACAACATCTATCTCGGCGACCGCAACGGGGTGCGCACGCCCATGCAGTGGAGCCCGGACCGCAACGGCGGTTTCTCGAAGGCCAACCCGCAGCAGCTTTACCTCCCGGCCGTCATCGACCCCGAGTACCACTACGAGGCGCTCAACGTCGAGAACCAGGAGAAAAATTCCTCGTCGCTCCTGTGGTGGATGCGCCGCGTCGTCGCCCTGCGGAAAAAATACAAGGCCTTCGGGCACGGCTCCATCGAGTTTTTAAACAGCGACAACTCGCGCGTGCTCCACTTCGTCCGGAGGTTCGAGGAGGAGATCATCCTGTGCGTCATCAATCTCTCGCGCTTCGCGCAAGTGGTGGAGCTGGATCTCTCCGCGTATGAGGGCAGGATCCCCTCCGAGATTTTCAGCCAGAACAAGTTTCCCGTCATCCGTCAGGCGCCGTATGTGTTCACGCTCGGCCCGTATGGCCATTTCCGGCTGGTGCTCAAGGAGGAGAAGAAGGCCGTCGCACTCGAACGGCAGCGCGTCATCCCCGCCTTCCCCGGCGCGTTCGACTGGCAGAGTTTCCGCGAGGGGGAGCAGCGCGCGCTGCTTGAGGAAAGCGTGCTTCCCGCCTATGTGCAGTCGAGCCGCTGGTTCGGCTCAAAGGGCCGGGTGCTCACGGCCATCAAAGTCGTGGAATCCATCCGGCTGCCGGAGGGCGCATCCGAGGCGCAGCTCGTATTCCTGGAGACCCAATATACCGACGCGGGGTCCGAGACATACCTGCTACCGCTCTCCCTCGCCACCGCCGAGGCCGCGCGCGAGATCGAGGAGAAATGGCCGAATGCCGTCATAGCCCGGTTCGCGAACGGGATTTTGCACGATGCGATTTACAGCGAGGGCTTCCGGGCGGCGCTATTAAAGATGATTGTCCAGGGCGGGAAGCTGCGCGGGCATTCAGGCGAGGCGGCCGGCTTCGCGGGCGGGAGCCTGGAGACGCTCGCCGGCGGGAAGAATGTTTCGCTCGCCTCCCAGGTGTTGAAGGCGGAGCAGAGCAACTCCTCCATCATTTTCGGCGACAAGCTCTTCCTCAAGCTCTACCGCAAGCTGGAGGACGGTATGAATCCCGACTCCGAAATCCTTCGGTTCCTGAGCGAGCGGCAAAAGTTCCCGAGTGTGCCGCCCTTTGGAGGCTCCATCGAGTACCGGAGGGCGTCGGGCGAACCCCGGGTGCTCGGGCTGCTGCTCGGCTGCGTGGCAAACGAGGGCGACGCCTGGACCTATACGCTCGACTCCGTCGGCAGATATTTCGAACGCGTGCTTGCGGAGAAGCCGGACCTGGCGGCGATCTCGTGTCCCGGGCTGCTGGAAGAAGGCGGGGAGGCCTCCCCGCTGCTCGCCCACCTGGTGGGCGGCATCTACCCGGCCCGAGCCGAGCAACTCGGCCAGCGGACGGCGGGGATGCACCTCGCGCTTTCCGCGGAGACGACGGACTGGACCTTCTCCCCCGAGCCGTTTACCACCCTCTACCAGCGCTCCGCCTACCAGTCCATGCGGGCCTCCGTCCGCCGCACGTTCCAGCTCTTGCAACGGCAGATTTCCCGGCTGCCGGAGGGTGCGCGGAAAGAAGCGCTCGACCTTCTGCCGCTCGAAAAGGAAATCCTCCTGCGGCAGGGGAAGATCCTGAGTCGGAAGATCGAGGCCTCGAAAATCCGCATCCATGGCGACTACCACCTCGGGCAGGTGCTGAACACGGGCAAGGACTTCATCATCATCGACTTCGAGGGCGAGCCGCAGCGGTCGCTCGGCGAACGGAAGCTGAAGCGGTGCGCCCTGCAGGACGTCGCGGGGATGCTCCGTTCGTTCCATTACGCGGCCTTCACCGTGCTGGCGAAGCAGGGGGTGATGCGCGCGGAGGATATGCCGCTGCTGACGCCGCTGGCGGGGATGTGGGCCCGGTACGTGGGACGGGCTTTCCTCGCGGCCTACCTGGAAGCGGCCGGGCGCGCCGCGTTCATCCCGGAATCGCACGAAGATGTGGCGACGCTGCTGGAAGCATACCTCCTGGAGAAGGCGACCTACGAAGTCGGCTACGAGTTGAACAATCGCCCGGACTGGGTCGTCATCCCCATACGAGGCATACAGGACTTGCTGGGTGTGGAAACGCCGCCCGTTCCTGTGTAGAGAAGTCACGCGGCGGGCGCCGCCTCCTCCATGGGCACAGCGGCCTCGATGGCCACCGGCTCGCGCGGGAGGGCTATGGTGATCGCCGTGCCTTCGCCGTAGGTGCTCGCGGCGGTGACAACCCCGCCGTGGAGGCCGATGATGTGTTTGACGATCGACAGCCCCAGCCCGGTGCCGCCCGCTTCGCGGCTGCGGCCTTTTTCGACGCGGTAGAACCTCTCGAAGATGTGCGCCAGGTCGTTGGCCGGTATCCCCATGCCCGTGTCGCGCACGGTGATCTGCGTCGAAGCCCCCGCCGACGCGGCACTGAGTGTGATCCGGCCCGCCTCGGGCGTGTATTTTATCGCGTTATCGATGAGGTTGTGCAGAACCCGCTCCATGAGGAGGGTGTCGGCCATGAACGGGAGGAGCCCGTCTTGCAGATCGAGCGCCACGGCGATCTTCTTCTGGTCCAGCTTCATCTTCCAGTCGTTCGCGATCTCGTCCAGGAACTTGCCGGGGTCGATCGCCACCGGCTCCAGCCGCTCCCGTTGCGATTCGAGCCGCGCCAGCGCCAGCAAATCCTCGAGCAGCGCGTTCAGCCGGTGCGAATGCTTTTCCATGATCTCGAGGCTCGAGAGGAGCTCCTTGCGCGGCACCGCGGGGTTGTCGATGAGGTTCTCCAGGTAGCCGCGGAAGATCGAGAGCGGCGTCCGGAGCTCGTGGGAGACGTTCGCGACGAACTCGCGCCGGATGTCCTCGAGCTGCCGCAGCCTGGAGATGTCGTGGCAGACGACCACGACCCCGGCGGTGTTTCCCTCCGGGCTTCTCAGCGGCATCGCGCTCACGCTGAAGTGGGCGGCCGCTTGCGGCGGCTGGTGCATGGGGGAGATTTCCCGGGTCTGAAGCTGGCCGCTCTGGAGCGCGCTGCGGACGATCTCCTCGATGGAGGCGTCGCGGACGGCGCGCAGGGCGGTCTTGCCGAGCGGGTTGCCAGTGAGCTCGAAGAGCTTCTCGAAGGACTCGTTCACCAACTGGATGACGTGGCCGGTGTCCACCACCATCACGCCCTCGACCATGCTCGAGAGGATGGCATTGAGATTGAAGCGCTCCTCGGCGGCCTGTTTTCTCAATCGTGACTGTTCACCGGCGATGCTCTCCAGGTCGGAAGCCATCCTCGCGAACGAGCGCGACCCGTGGATGATGAACGTCGGAGGGCGTTCGCCGTTTGCGAGTGCGCGGATGATGCTGCTCATGTCTCCCACCGGTCGCAAGACGCTGCGCCAGAGCCAGATACCCAGCAGGAGCAAAGCGAACAGGAATGGAAGGAGCCAGTAGGAGGCCATGGGTTCGGGCGGTCGCCGCCCAAGGGAGCGGAGCGCGCCTTTCTTTTCGGCCTAAGAGTCTCCGAGCACCCGCGGGATGTGAAGCGGCTTTTTTTTGTTCTTCGGCGCGGCGGTGGAATAAATGCTGCTACTTATTCGCGGTATGGCGGTAGCGCAGAGTATTCCCATCCCCACTTCCGGGGAAGCCGATTCCTTCGGTGGGACAGGATCGGCGGCAAGGGTGGACGCGCTCGAACGCGAGCTGAGAGAGACCCGCGCATCGCTGGCCGGCGAGCGCAACATGTTCCGCACCCTGCTGGATAATCTGCCGGACTTCATCTTCATCAAGGACGTCGATTGCCATTACGTCATGAGCAACGCGGCCCACGCCCGTTCGCTCGGGCTCTCCTCGCCCGCCGAGATCGAGGGCAAGACCGTTTACGATTTGTTCCCGAAGGAGCGCGCGGACCGGTTCGCCGCCGACGACCAGCACGTCCTCACCACGGGCGAGCCGATCATCAACCGCGAGGAAATCCGCTCCGCCGCCACGCAGAAACAGCGGTGGGTGTTGACGACCAAACTGCCGTTGCGCGGCCCGTCGGGCGAGATCCAGGGCATCGTCTGCATCAGCCGCGACATCTCCGAGCACAAGCACCTGGAGGAAGAGCTGCGCACCTCGCAGAAGATGGAAGCCATCGGCCGCCTCGCGGGTGGCGTCGCGCACGACTTCAATAACATCCTCACGAGCATCATCGGCTTCGGCGAGCTGCTCCTGAACAACCCGGCGCTGGATAATCTCGCCCGGCGCGATGTCGAGGAAATCTACTCGGCGGCCATCCGCGCCTCGGCCCTCACCCAGCAGTTGCTCGCGTTCGGGCGGAAGCAGAACATCCAGCCGGTGAATACGAATCTCAACGAAGTCATCGGGCGGCTGAACCTCATGCTGCGCCGGCTGGTCGGGGAAAACATCAAGCTTGAATGCCACCTCGGGGAAGACCTCGGGAACGTCAACATCGACGGCGCGCAGATCGAGCAGGTCATCACGAACATCGTGGTCAACGCGAGCGACGCCATGACGGAGGGCGGCTCCCTGTTCGCTCGAGACGGGCAACATCCTGCTCGACCAGGCCGAGGCCCAGCGGCGTTCCGGCGTCACCCCCGGGCCCTATGTCTGGATGTCCATCAAGGACTCCGGCGCGGGCATCCCCGACGATGTCAAAGCCCGCATCTTTGAGCCATTTTTCACCACCAAGGAGCCCGGCAAGGGAACCGGCCTCGGCCTTGCGACCGCCTACGGCGTCATCAAGCAGAGCGGCGGCCACATCGACATCGACAGCAAGATGGGCGAGGGCACGAACGTCACTTTCTATCTGCCCGTCGGCCAGGCTGCGCCGGCCCTGAAGCCGGAGCCCCGGTCCGAGGCGCTCCAGAGCGGCACGGAGACGGTGCTGCTGGTGGAGGACGACCCCTCCGTCCGCAAGCTCACGGCCTCCCTGCTCGCCAAGCTCGGCTACAACGTCCTGGAAGCCGCCAACGGCGCGAAAGCGATGAACGTCATCCGCGAATGCGACACGCAGAAGATCGACCTCCTGTTGACCGACGTCATCATGCCGCAGATCGGCGGCAAACGCCTCGCGGACAATCTCGAGGTGCTCTCACCCGGCACCCGCGTCCTCTTCACCTCCGGCCACAACGAGGAGGAGATGGAGCTCCAGGGAATCTCGGCGCGCGAGATCGCGTTCCTGCCCAAGCCGTTCTCGCCCGCGCTGCTGGCGAAGAAAATCCGCGAAGTCCTGGACCGCTAGAGGTCAGCCGCACGGCACGCCAGCCGCGCTCGCTACCCTTTCAAGTCCGCGGCCGGCTCGCCGGTCTCCATGGACATCACATCCAGGTCGGCGCGCACTTCCCATCCGACGGACCGCCAGAAGTTCGCGCCTTCCTCATTTTGACGGAAGAGGAAAATGTTGCACTTCCGTATGCCGGCCTGCCGCAGAGCCTCGAGGCACCGCTCCACCAAACGGCGGCCCACGGAGCGCCGCCGGGACGCGGGGTGCACGGCCAGGTGATGGAGATACCCCCGCCTCCCGTCATGACCGCAAAGAACCGCGCCTACCAGAACGCCGGCTTCGGTCGCGATGAAACTCATGCCCGGGTTCCTCCGCAGGTAGGCTTCGGTGCATTCCCTCGTGTCATCCTGGCTCAACCCGACCCCTTCGCACTGTTGCCACAAGGCGAACACCCGCTCGTAAGCATCCACGGTGAAGGGTTCGATCATTTTTTATGCGGGAACGCTCCGCCTCGTCTGCGAACGGGCGCTCTCTAAAACCCCTCGTGGGCCTGGAGTTTGGTGACGTTGAACCGGGCGAGGCGCTTCCCGAGTTCGAATCCCGTCCGCTTCTTGGGGATGTCGTAAACCGAAAGGGTGTTGCCTTCCAGCTCGATCGCGGTGCGCCGGGAAAAGGGGAGAAAGCTTCCGGTATTGATGACGATGCGCGGAGACATGCGCCAGATGCCGCCGAAATGGGTGTGGCCGATGGCGATAAACCGGGCGCGCGGGCGAAAGACCCGGGCGAGCGCCACCGCCCGCCACGGGGTGACGGCCCAGACGCGCAGGATCTGCGCGGGCCGCCACGGGGGCCAGCATTCGCGCAACAGGGTCGCCGCCCTGGCCATCGGCCCCCGGGGCAGGCCGGACTTGTGGAGCTCCACGGAAAGCGCCGCGCGTTTGCTCGCGTTCAGCCGCTTCTCGAAGTCGTGGAAGGCGTCCTCGCCGAGTTCCTTGAGCGCCTGCGTGTGCGCGGGGCCGATGTAACGCGCTTCGCGGCTCCAGGGGGAGATGTCGTGAAAGAGCATGTCGCCGTGCGTGACGAGGACGCTGCCTTCGGCGAGGTCAACGTGGTTCAATGCGGAGATGATCGGGTCGTGATTCCCGTTGACGAAGATCGGGCGCGCGCCGACCGCGAGGCACGCTTCGCCCACCTGCTCCATGTTCTGGTAGGCGTAGGAGCGGTCCTCCAGGAAACGCATCTCCACGGTGTCGCCGTTGAATATGGCCGTGCGAGCCCCGCGGAAGAGCGGGCCCAGTTGCTCGGCGTTTGCCAGGTAGCTGCCCGGGTGGCCGAAATGAAGATCGGATACGATGCGGACCGGCTCTTCAAACGGCATGGGGCAGACTGCAGCCATTCCCCTGCTCCTACGCGGCGGACATCGCGGGCACACGCGGCGAGCAACTTCCGGACGTTGGAGAGTTCCCCGGCCGAGCCGAGCTTGCCGTTCTTGTGCGCGATGAACTTCGCGTACTCGTCCATGAAGATCTTGCCGGGCGGGCGGAAATCGAACTCGCGACGGCTTGTCGCGGAAGAACTCGCGGTGGACGCGCGTCCAGACGAGGCGGCCGTCGGTATCGATGTTCACCTTCGTCACGCCGAGCTTCGCGGCGGGGAGATATTCGTCCTCGTTCACGCCGCGTGCGCTCGGGATCGAGCGTGCCGCCGGCGGCGTTGATGCGGGTGACCTCGGAGACGGGGACGCTGGAGCTGCCGTGCATGACGATGGGCGTGCCAGTACATCTTCTTCTGGGATCTCCTCGATGACCTCGAAGTGGAGGCTCTGCTGCCCCTTGAATTTGTAAGCGCCGTGGCTGGTGCCGATGGCCGCCGCGAGCGAGTCGCACCCGGTGCGCTGGATGAACTCGACGGCTTCCTCGGGATTCGTGAGGCAGGCGTTGCCTTCGTCCACCTTGATGTCTTCCTCCACGCCTCCGAGCATCCCGAGCTCGGCTTCGACGCTGATCCCCTCCGGGTGCGCGCGTTCGACGACCCGCTTTGTGATGGCGATGTTCTCCTCGAAGTCGTCGTGGCTGGCATCGATCATGACCGAGCTGTAGAAGCCCGACTCGATGCAGTCGTAGCAGGTCTCCTCATCGCCGTGGTCCAGATGCACGGCGAAGATCGCCTCGGGAAAGATTTCCTCCGCGGTGCGGATGATGGCTTCGAGCATCCGCTTGTCGGCGTATTTGCGGGCGCCCTTGGAAAGTTGGATGATGAACGGCGCCTGGCTCTGGATGCAGCCGCGGAACAATCCCATCGTCTGTTCGAGGTTATTGATATTATAAGCGCCCACCGCGTATTTGGCGTATGCGATTTTGTAGAGGTCGGCTGTAGGGACAATCATATCCGCCGAGTATCCCGCGAGCCCGCTTCCCAGGCAAGCACGAAACCCGTCAATCTGCGATATTCCCCGCGCGGGCCCGCCTGGTACGGCTTCTGCGCCCAAGAGGGGCGATGACCGACATGAATCGACGGGTTTTGCCCTGGCTGCTCCTGCCGTTGGGCGCGTTCCTGGTCTTCATCCTGCCCTGGTATATCCCGCAGTCGATTCCCATCGTGTCGGACTCCTACACATTTGGATTCAGCAATTTCACGGCCCATGTTGGGGTGGCAATCCTCCTCGCGGTGCTGCTGGCGCTGCGGTGGACGGGGGAAAACAAGACGCGGCTCGCGCTTCGAGGCGCCGCGGCGCCCGAGGCGGAGGACTCGCGGCTCCCCCTGCTGGCGACGGTAGCTGCGGCGTCGCTCTCGGTGGGGATCGTCGGCGGGTGGTGGCTGTACCTGCCCAAGGCCTATTTCGCCGAGTCCACCTATTTCATGGCGCGCCTGGACAGGATGCTGATGGGGCAGAAGCCATACCGCGATTTCGAATACGGCTACGGCCCGTGGGCGCTGGACGCTCCGTTCCTCCTGCACCGGCTCGCGCCCTGGATCGCGATCGACACCTCTTATATCCTCTGCCTGCTCGGGAGCTTCGTCCTCGGCATCCTCCTCCTCGCGTCGGTGGTTCGCTCCCTTGAGATATCGGATCGGCTCAAGGCGGGGTTGATCTTCTGCTTCGGCTTCGCGGGCATCAATCTTTCGATGGGGATCATCTACACGCCGCTGCGGTATCTCTTTCCGCTCTGGGCCATCATCCGGTTCCACCGCCGTGTAAGGCAGGATGCGGCCCTCGGCCACGCCCTGAGCCTGCGGCAGATGCTCGCCGCATTCCTGCTTCCGCTGGCGGCCTTCGGCATCTGCCCGGACACGGGAGTCGTCACGTTCCTGGGGATACTGGCCGGCTGTTTCTGGCGGCGACGGCGCGGGTTCCGCGGCGGGCCGGAGGTCTGCGCGCTCGCGGCCGCCGGCGCGCTCTGGGTCGTTGGCGCCCTCTATGGGAAGGATTATTTCAAGATGCTCTTCCTCTTCGGAGGGGGCGCCTACAATTTCCCGATATTCCCCGCGCCCTACATCCTCATCTTCCTGGCGTGCGTCTTTTACCTCCTGCCGGAGATCGGCGCGAGGGCGCTCGAAAAGGATCGCCCTGAAGCGCCGCTGCACGCCTCCCTGCTGGTCGTGCTCGGCCTGTTCATCCCGAGCGCGCTCGGCCGGTGCGATCCCGGGCACGTCTTCTGGAGCGGTTACGGCATCTTCCTGCTGACCGCCGCGGGCCTGTGGACGCCCTCGGCTCGCGGAGCGCCGCAGACCCTCCGGAGGAGGCTCGCGTGCGTGTGCGGTGCGCTCGTCTTTTACATCACGCTTCAGGTGACGAGCTGGCGCAACGGCAAACCTGAGATGCTCTACGTCATCCAGCTCAAGCAGGATATGCGGCGCGATCCCGCCTCCTTCGAGGCCCCGTGGAAGGAAGTGGCTGAGCGCGTGGCGGCCGACCCGGCCCGGCGGAGCTACGGCTGGAGCAAACGGACGCCGGCATCCGACTGGTTCGTGGCTCTGCTCCGTTACGACAGGGTGGGGCTTCCGCTCGGCAGCGGCGAGGACGTGGACCGCTTTCTGAAAAGCTGCGGCAGGTACATCCCCGAGTTCTCCGTGGCGCCGTTCGGTGGCACGTTTGACCTGGAGAGCCTGCGCCGGAAGCTGGCGGCGCTTTCGGGTATGAATACCATCCTCGTCCCGCGCATCTATTTCCGGAACCTGCGCCCGCTGGATCCCGCCGAGTATTCGAAGAGCACCTGCGAACTCATGCAGAGCCTCTTCCTGTTCCCGGTGAATCTTTCGATGGTGAACGCGCCGCTCATACCGGAAAGAGTTGTCATACGTCGGATCGCCCTCGACTATGTGCTCAAGGTGAAATTCCGCGACTACGTCGTCCTCCAGCGGGCGCATCCGCTCTGACCCAACGCGCGCGGACGAACCCACGCGGCGCGGACATGCAACCGATCCTCTTTGCCACCGGCAACGCGCATAAGACGCGGGAAATCCGCGCGATGCTCGGCGACCGGTTTTTGGTGAGCGACCTTTCGAGCCACCCGGAAATCCCCGAGGCTATCGAGTCCGGCGCAACCTTTGCGGAGAACGCGGAGATAAAGGCGCTCAACGCCGCCGCATTTTTCGAGGGGCTGGTGCTTGCCGACGATTCCGGCCTCGAAGTCGATGCGCTTGGCGGCGCGCCCGGGGTGCGCTCCGCGCGGTACGCGGGCGAGCCGGCGGACGACGAGGCGAACCGCGCGCTCCTCCTGCGGGAGCTTCTCCGCGCGGGGGCGCGCGGCCCGGCGCGGAGCGCGCGTTTTCGGTGCGTGCTTGCCCTGGCCCGCGGCCCGCGCATCCTCGCGACTTTCGACGGGGCGGTGGAAGGCGTGATCGCAGACCAACCGAAGGGTAGCGGCGGTTTCGGCTACGATTCCCTCTTCATCCCGGAGGGATATTGCCAGACATTTGGCGAGCTGGCCGTGGAGGCGAAGAACCGCGAGAGCCACCGGGCGCGCGCCCTGGCAAAGGCGGCCCGTTACCTGGACGGGCCGGCGCAGCACTGACTGGAAAAATCAGTGCGAGAGCTGCGCCTGGATGTTGTTGACTTCCTCGATGTTCCCTTTGCTGAAGATGATGAGATTGCCGTTTCCGTGCATGTCGCCGCGCTCGAGGAACCAGGGCATACCGGACCACATGTAGGGCGTCATCGCCTTGCTGTCGAACGGGGTGGCCAGGTAGTCGGCCCGCGGGTTCTGCGTGTCGTTTATGCTCGGGTTTCCCATGAGCCGCTGTGTCGAGGGACACACCCAGCCGCTCCGCGGCACGCCCAAGGGGATGAGGATTTCTATCCACTGTTCGTCATACTGATGGCTGACGACGAGGGAGGTGCTGATCTGCGGCCACTGCGAATACTGCTGCATGTATGCGTTCGCCCCCAGGTAGAGGTTCCGGAGGTTGGCCATGCACGTGACCTTGTCCGCCTGCGCTTTGACGGTGGTGACCGCGGGGAGAAGCATCACCGCGAGAATCGCGATGACCACCATTACCGTCATCAATTCGAGCAAGGTGAACGCCGCAATTCTCCGCCGTGTCATATCCTCGCGGTCGCTGGGAAGTGCGGGAGGCACGCGCGTTGATCTGTAACGGCCTTTTTCGGACGGTGCGGCAGGCCGCAAGCGCACCCCGCGCTTACAGGCTTATGCTGGTGACGCCGGAGGTCGCCGTGGACTGCTGGAAGCCCTGAACGGTAAGATTCAGATAGGAGATCCCTTCCGGCTGGATGCCGTTCGCGAACGCGGTGTTCGCAACGGCCGGGCTGGAGACCGTCACAAAGGCCGTCCCGGTAAGGGAAGCGGAGCCCCCCGCGGTGCTGGACTGCCCGACCACGGCGTTGATCTCTCCCACCGCGGTATCCGACACGGAGTTGGTCGTGAGCGTTAAGAGGTTCGTCGTGCCGGAACTCAGCGTCTCGGTGGTCTGGCTGATCGTCGCCGTGGCGGAAAGAATGCCGCGAATGGTGCTCGAACTGGGATCCGCGATCACCGCCAGGTTCCCGCTGAAGCTGAGACCGCCGGTAGTCGCGAGCGACGTGACACCGCCCTGCGTGAACAGAAGGAAAGCGCCGGTGCCGACGCCCGTCCGGGGAATGGAAAGCGCGAATACGCCGATGGAGTTGCTCACTTCCTGCGAGGTGACCGGTGCGACGTTCGGCGTCGGGCTCGAGACCGAGGTCGGGATCAGCACGCCCGCGTAGGTGCCGGTGACAGTCCCCAGGCTGCCATAATTCGGTCCCCCGTTGGCCGCCACATGGTTGTTGTTGGCGTTGTTACTCTGATCCGCATTCTGCGCGAAGGTCTGTGCTTGCAGGAAAACGATGCAGAGAAGAAAGGAAAGGAGGAATCTCATACGCGAAAAACTAGCGACCCGGGCGAGGGGTGTCAACAAATTCTCAGGCCGCTTCTCGAAATTTATGCGCTTGAAGACACAATATCCTTGACCCGTATCGACGGAGGAGAGATGTGGTGGGAACCATGACAAACAAAGCTGTTCCCCTCCCGTCCCTCAAGTGCCTCCTGCCCGTGCTCTCCGCCGCGCTCCTCCTCTCGTGCGACAAGGGCGACATGACCTCGGACAAGACCCCGGTGAACTCTGGGCCGTCCCCCGAAGCCACCGCCCCCAGCCCCGAACCCACGACAGCCATGGCCACTCCTTCGCCAATGATGTCCCCTTCCGCCGCAATGACCCCGGCCGCGGTCGAACCCAGCCCCTCTCCGATGGCCGCGCCCGCAACCGGCGCCGCGCCGATGCCCTCCATGGCTCCAATGCCCTCGATGCCGCCCGGGGCAGCCGCGACCCCGACGCCGTAAGGGGTGTCCCGGCGTCCGACCAACAGCGTGCTGGGCCGCGAGCGCAGCCGCTACAGTTCGGCTTGTCCGCCGTCGGGCTAGGCCCCCAGGATCACGGCGTTCGCCACGGAGTAGTGTTCCGTATGGCTTAGGCTTATGAGGATTTCGGTGGCGTCCTTCTCGTGGGAGAAGGCCAGCGCGCCGCCGTGCAGCACCGCGAACGGTTCGCCGGTCTCCCTGCGCCGGACCTGGATGTCGCGCCACCCCATCGTCTTGCCGATGCCAGTCCCGAACGCCTTGGATACGGCCTCCTTCGCTGCGAAACGGGCCGCGAAATGCCGGGCGGGGAATTTCATGGACCGGCAATAGGCGATCTCTTCCTCGAGGAAGACCCGGTTCATGAAGCGCTCGCCGAATCGTGCCAAAGACGACTCGATGCGGGAGGTCTCCACCACGTCCACGCCGATGCCGATGACTCGCATAGGGTCAGCTCCCGGCCGCGGGCGGATTCATCAACGCGAGCATCTCGGCCACCGCGTTTTCCAGCCCGGCGAAGAGCGCGCGCGAGATGATGGAATGGCCGATGTTCAGCTCGGCGAGGCGAGGGATGGTCTTGATCTCCGCGATGTTCGTGTAGTTGATCCCGTGCCCCGCATTCACCTGCAGGCCGCTCTCGTCCGCGAAGAGAGCGGCCAGCCGGAGCCGTTCCAACTCCTCTTTCCGCGTTCCGGCCGACGCGCCGGCGAATGCGCCCGTGTGCAGTTCCACGGCGTCGGCCTCCAGCTTTGCCGCCGCCTCGATCTGGGCCCGGAACGGGTCGATGAACAGGCTGACCCGGATGCCCGCGGCGTGCAGCCGGCGGATCGTGGGCTGGAGCAGCCGCATGCCCCCCGCGGCGTCGAGGCCGCCTTCGGTCGTCACCTCGCGGCGATTCTCGGGCACGAGGCAGACCTCTTCGGGGAGGATGCGCAGGGCGATCTCGAGGATCTCCGGGGTGTTGCCCATCTCCAGGTTCAGTTTGGTGATGACGCTCTCCCGCAGCCGCTCCACGTCCTTGTCCTGGATGTGCCGCCGGTCGGCGCGCAGGTGGATGGTGATGCCGTGCGCGCCCGCGCGTTCGCAAAGTGCGGCGGCGACGCCCAGGTCCGGCTCTGCGTTCGCGTCCAGGCCGGCCGGGTATCGCGCCTGCCTCAGGGTGGCGACGTGGTCGATGTTGACCCCGAGCTTGAGGGGCGCGTCCTGCGCGGGGGCGGCCTGTCCCTTCATCAATGCTTGAAATGGCGGACGCCGGTGAAGACCATCGCCATCTTGCGCTCGTTCGCGGCGGCGATGATCTCCGCGTCCTTCACCGAGCCGCCGGGCTGTATGGCCGCGGTCGCGCCCGCGTCCGCCGCGGCGATGAGGCCGTCCGGGAACGGAAAAAAAGCGTCGCTGGCCACGGCGCTCCCCGCGAGGGAAAGCCCGGCGTCGTGCGCCTTGAGGACGGCGATGCGGGAGGCGTCCACGCGCGACATCTGGCCCGCGCCGATGCCGAGCGTGCGATCCTTGGCCGCGTAGATGATGGCGTTGGACTTCAGGTGCTTCACCACTTTCCACCCGAAGGCCATCGCGCGCATCTCGTCGTGGGTGGGAGGCCGCTCGGTCACGACCTTGCTTTCGAGCTGCTCGATCTCGGCCATCACTCCCGGGTCTTTGTCCTGAACGAGGATGCCGCCGATGACCGAACGGACTTCCATCAGCTCCCTCTCGTTGGGCGCCGTGGCGAGTTTCCGCATGAGGCGCAGGTTCTTTTTTTTCTGAAGAAGCACCCGCGCTTCGGGCTCGAATTCCGGCGCGATGATGACTTCGCTGAATATCTCGCTGATCGCGCGCGCGAGCGCCTCGGTCACCGGGCGGTTGCAGATGATGATGCCGCCAAACGGCGCCTGTTTGTCGGTCGCAAAGGCCTTCAGCCACGCGCTCTTCAGGTCGGCGTCCACGCCCACGCCGCACGGGTTCGTATGCTTGAGGATGGCGACGGCCGGCTGCGCGAACTCGTCGATCAACTCCGAGGCGGCGGTGATGTCGACGATGTTATTATAAGAGAGCTCCTTCCCGTGCAGCTTCTGGAAATATTCGTCGAAGCGGCCGTACAGGGAGGCATTCTGGTGCGGGTTCTCGCCGTATCGCAAGCGCGCGCCGATGGGGAGGGAGAGGGAAAAGGAGGAGGTCGTCTCCTGTTCGCGGTTGAAGTAGTTGGCGATCGCGGCGTCGTAGCCCGAGGTCTTCACGAAGACCTTGATCGCGAGGCGCTCCCGCATCTTGATGGTCGTCTCGCCCTGGTTGTCGCGGATGTTCTGGATGACGTCTTTATAATCGGCCGGTTCCACGACCACCGTCACCGAACGGTAGTTCTTCGCGGCGCTCCGCAGCATCGCCGGGCCGCCGATGTCGATCTGCTCGATGGCCTCCTCAAGGGTGGTATCCAGCTTCGCCACCGTCGCCTGGAATGGGTAGAGATTCACCACCACGAGGTCGATCGGCTCGATCCCCGCGGCTTTCGCCTGCGCCTGGTGCGTCTCCTTGTCCCGCAGGTACAGCAGCCCGCCGTGAACCTTCGGGTGCAGGGTTTTCAGCCGCCCGTCGAGGATCTCCGGCGACCCGGTGTAATCGCCGATCTCCTGCACCTCGATGCCCTCCTTCCTCAACAGGGAGGCCGTCCCGCCCGTGGAGAGGATGTCGATGCCGAGTTTGCGGAGGTCGCCCGCGAATTCGACGAGGCCCGTCTTGTCGGACACGGAGATGAGGGCGCGCGTTATTTTCATCACGTATTTATCCGGTCACGAACGCGGGCCGCATCCCGGCGCTCCTGTGCGGGTGGGTCGGGTGGTGCGGGAAAAAAGGCAGGGAGTGGATGGCATAAAGGAGCGGGCTCGACGCACTTCGCATTCTCCGGCGAAGGCGGTGGGCCGCGCAAGTGAAACTTGCGCCGCCGCGAGACGACAAAAACAAATCGGCGGCTCCGTGCATCCACTCGTGGGGTTCAAACGGACTCCTTATAGCCAAGCCGCAAATCGTTTCCGACTTGGTTATCACTCGGTTAACGCAAGAAAATCAAGCATCGCAGTCGAATATCCATGAATACAAATGAAACCATAACTCCGGCTTCGTCCGACGCCCTCGTGCCGGCGGCCACCCCCACTCCCTCTTCTCCCGCCCCTTCGGGCCTTTCCCGCCGCTCCTTCCTCAGGCGCGGAGCCGCGGTCGGCGCAGCCCTGCCGTTGATCGGCATGATGGCCAACAGGGGCTACGCCGCCGGCGGCGACACGCCGACAGCGGGCGACATCGCCCTCCTGAAGTTCCTCGCTGCAGCCGAACTGCTGGAGACCGACCTTTGGACGCAGTACACGGAACTCGCCCTCAATAACCCGAACTACAAGTCGGCCCTGAAGGCCATCGACCCGGCGCTCCCCGAGTACATCGAGCAGGATGCGCGCGACGAGAACGCCCACCAGGCCTTCATCAACGCGTACCTGGTCTCGATCGGCCAGACGGCGGTCGACCTCTCCCCGTTTGCGACCCTCAAAGGCTCCGTGGCCACGGGCGTCAACCCGGCCATGGTCGGCAAGCGCCTCACCAACCTCACGAACCTCACCGTCGATACGGCATGGTTCCTTCGCTACCGCGAGGGCGGCAACCCCGACTTTGGAGACACATTCCCCCAAGTCGCGAATATCATCGACACGCCGACGATCCCTCCGATCAACGGCATCTCGGCGAAAAACATGGACACCATCGCGCGCGCGGCGGCGTTCCACTTCGGCTCCATCGAGCAGGGCGGCAGCAGCCTCTACGGTTCGTTGATCCTCAAGGCGAGCGTGGTTGATGTGGTATCGATCCTGGCTTCCATCGGGCCCACAGAGTTCTATCACCTCGCGACGTTCATGACCTCGCTCCAGGGCATCTTCCTGAACCGGGAAGGCCTGGCGGCGGACAGCATGCCCGCTCCCTGCAAATACGCGCCCCTCACCGATTCCGGCGGGGCCACGGATGCGCCGAACGGCGCTGCGTTCCCGGAATACAATTCGATCCTCCGCCCGACGAGCACCGCGAAAGCGGGCGCAGTCGCGACGGTAACCTATCTGGCGAGCTCGAACCTGTTCATGGGCCAGAGCAACGCCTTCGTGAGCGCCGCTACCGGGCTAGCGGTCGCCGCGGACGCAGCGGTTCGTTCCTAAGCAGTCGCCAATCTGGTTGTGTCACCCCCTCCCGCAAGGGAGGGGGCTGGCATCTGGCGGGTGCTAACCGCCGAGGTCGCCTAGCATCTTTCCGAGTTGCTCGAGGCGGTCGCGAAAAGTTGTTTCCCGCTTGCGGTGTTCTTCGACCACGGCGGGTGGGGCATTAGCGACGAACGAGGCGTTCTGGAGCTTTTTCAGGACGACCGTCAGCTCGGCTTGCGTCTTCGCAATCTCCTTTTTAAGGCGTTCCCTTTCCGCGGCGGCGTCGATGAGGCCGTCCAGCGGCAGATAGAGTTCTCCTATCTCCGTAAGGACTCTCGGGACTCCCGAGGCTGGCTCGTAGAGCGGTTTGATTTCGACTCCCTCGGCGTTGATGAGCCGGGCGAACGTTGCCAGTTCCCCCTCGGCCCAGCCGGGCTGCGATTTCAGGATGAAGCGCGCCTTGCGGTTGGAGGCGATCTTGTATTCAGCCCGCAGGTTTCTCGCCTTTCGCACCGATTCATAAACCGCCGACGTCCTGCTCCTCGCGCCTGCCAGCCGCCCGTGTTCCCATTCCGGAGGGAGCGCGGCGGGGAACTGCGCGTACATCAGGTAACGCCCGCCGGGGCCGGTGTTCGGCGCGGTGTAGCCGAGTGTCTCCCACAGCTCCTCGGTGATGTGCGGCATAAAAGGATGCAGCAACCGCAGAAACCGCGACAGGGTGAAGTCCATCACCGCCAGCGCGGACCCCCTGGCGGCCGGATCTTCGCTGAAGATTTCGGTCTTGGCCGCCTCGACATACCAGTCGCAATAGTCGCTCCAGAAAAACTCGTATAAGCCCTGCGCGACCTCCGTGAAGCGGGAGTCGAGGAACGCCGCCTCCACCCCGCGGATGACCTCGTTCAACCGGGCGATCACCTCCAGCGAGTAGGAGGAGAGGCGCAGGCCGGCGAGATCGGCCTCGGCCACTTCCGGCGTCGAGGGGCCGTGCATCTGCCGGAACCGGGCGGCGTTCCAAAGCTTGTTCGCGAAGTTGCGGCCTTCTTCGATCTGCTTTTCGTCGAACCGGATATCCTGGCCGTGCGGCGCGATGCGGAGGAGGCCGAACCGGAGCCCGTCCGCGCCGAAGCTGGCGATGAGGTCGAGGGGGTTCGGAGAATTGCCGAGGCTCTTGGACATCTTGCGGCCCTTCAAGTCGCGGATGAGGCCGGTGAAAAAGACGTTCGTGAACGGTATCCTGCCGCGAAATTCCAGGCCGGCCATGATCATCCGCGCGACCCAGAGAAAGATGATGTCGGGGCCGGTGACGAGGTCGCCGGTCGGGTAGAACTTCGCCTCGGTCTCCGCGTCCATGGTGGCGAACGGCCAGAGCCACGAGCTGAACCACGTATCGAGCACGTCTTCATCCTGCCGCCAATTCTCCGGGTCGGGCGGCGGCGCGGCATCCACCCGGAGCGGCTCGCCCTCGCCCGCGACGCGGTACCACACGGGGATGCGGTGGCCCCACCAGAGCTGGCGGCTGATGCACCAGTCCTGGATGTTCGTCATCCAATGCTCGAAGGTCTTCGTCCACCGTGCCGGGGTGAACCGGATGCCGCCGCTGCGCACGGCTTCCAGCGCTTCGGCGACTTTCGGGTAGCGCAGGAACCATTGTTCGCTGAGGCGCGGCTCGATGGGGACATCCGCGCGCTCGCTGTAGCCGACGTTGTGGTCGTAAGGCTCCTCGCGCACGAAGAGGCCGAGCGCCCCCAGCTTCTCCACCGCGAGGCCGCGCGCCGCGAAGCGTTCCATGCCGTCAAAGTCCGGCCCCGCCAGGGCGTTCAGCGTGCCGTCCGGGTTCATGACGTCTATGACTTCGAGGTGATGCCGCAAACCGATCTCGAAATCGGCCTTGTCATGGGCCGGCGTGACCTTCAGGACGCCGGTGCCGAACTCGGGGTCGATCCCCGCGTCGCCCACGATGGGAATCCTCGCGCGCGGGAAAGGCCGCCAGCATTCCCGGCCGATGTATTTTGAGTAGCGCGGGTCTGCGGGATTCACCGCCACGCCGGTGTCGCCCATCAACGTCTCGGGCCGGGTGGTGGCGATCTCCAGGAACTCCCCGGGCGCGGGCGAGTCGGCCACCTCGTACCTTATATAATAGAGCTTCCCGTGCTCGGGCTTCATGATCACTTCCTCGTCCGAGAGCGCCGTGAGCGAGGCCGGGCACCAGTTGACCATGCGTTTGCCGCGGTAGATGAGGCCGCTTCTGTAAAGCTCCACGAAGACGCGGGTCACCTCCGCCGAGTAGGCCTCGTCCATGGTGAAGCGTTCCCGGCTCCAGTCGCAGGAACAGCCCAGCTTCTTCAGTTGCTGGATGATGATGCCGCCCTGCTCCTCTTTCCACGCCCAGACGCGGCGCACGAATTCCTCCCGGCCCAGGTCGCGCCGGGTCTGGCCGGCCTTGCGCAGGGTGCGCTCGACCACCGTCTGCGTGGCGATGCCCGCGTGATCCATCCCCGGCAGCCACAGCGTCTCTTTGCCCTGCATCCGCGCGTGGCGCGCGAGCACGTCCTGGAGCGTCGTGTTCAGCACGTGCCCGAGGGTGAGAACCCCGGTTACGTTCGGGGGAGGGATGACGATGCTGTACGCGGGCTTCGCCGAGTGGGCGTCGGCATGGAAACAGCCATCCGCCAGCCAGCGCGCATACCATTTGGCCTCCACCTCTGCGGGCTCATAGGCTTTGGAAATTTCGGACATCGTGGGCCGGTTACCTTCGCCCAATCCGAATATTCCGGGAAGAGAAAAACGAGCTGCGAGCGGAAGCAGTCCGGGACGGGGGGCTGCCCAGGCCTCCGCCCATGTAAAATCCGTGTCGTCCGCCGCTGAGAATCCGCCCCCGGCCCCGAGGAGGAATTTCCTTGCAAGCGCCCTCGCCCGGCGTGCAACCTGCCAATCCCATGACGCATTCATCCATGCGATGGACCCGGCTGACCCTCCTAGTCGCGTTCGTCTGCCTCCGGTCCGCTTTCGCCGGGGACTGGAACGTCATCAAGTGCGGCGGGCGGGACTACCTCTCGCTGGATAACATCTCGCAGTTCTACGGCCTCGGCGGGATCAACCGCGTCAGCAATGCGCTCTCGCTCGGCTCGCCCGGGCACGGCCTCCGCTGCTCGGTCGGGTCGAACGAGTTTTACATCAACAACCTCAAGTTCATCCTCAGCTACCCCGTCGTCGAGGAGAGGGGCGAGCTGCTTGTCTCGCGCATGGACCTCACCAAGGTCATCGAGCCCGTCCTGCGCCCGAGCCGCATCCGCAATGCCGGGCTCATCGACACCATCGTCCTCGACCCCGGCCACGGCGGCGACGACAACGGCGCGGCGGGCCTCTGGGGCAACGAGAAGAATTTCTCGCTCGATGTCGCATGCAGGGCCAAGGATCTCCTCATGGGCCAGGGCTTCCAGGTGAAGATGACCCGCTCCACGGATGTCTTCATCCCTCTCGAAGAGCGCGTGCGTTTCGCCAACCAGTTCCGCAACGCCCTTTTCATCAGCATCCATTTCAACTCGGGCGACGGCGGCGCTTCCGGCCTCGAGACCTACACCCTCGCGCCGCGCGGAGTGCCTTCCATGGCCGCGGACGGGCCGAGCCTTTCCGATATGCAGATGTGCGCGGGCAACGCGGAGGATTCCGAGAACATGGCGCTTGCCACCGCCGCGCACGCCTCGCTCGTCTATCATCTGCAGTTGTACGACCGGGGGATAAAGCGCGCCCGTTTCGTCGTCATCCGCGATATCACCATCCCGGGCGTCCTCATCGAAGGGGGGTTCCTAACCAACTCCGGCGACAGCCGCAAGATCGCCAGCAGTGAGTACCGTCAGCAGATGGCGAATTGCATCCTCGCGGCCGTCCAGAACTACCGCGCCGCCGTTGGGAATCGCCTGCCCGTTCCCGCCATGGCGGGCATCCATTCGCTCGAGTTGAGGAACCTCGCCGAGAGCCTCGACGCGCCCGGGGCCGGCGCCTCCTCCCGGCCCGCCGAACCGCTCGTCATCACGCCGTCCACCAATTGACGGCTTCGACGGCATTCACGGAGGCCAGGCGGGCGCCCCGCAAACAAGCTGTCCGCCCCATCGGCGTCTTTGACTCCGGCATCGGCGGCCTCACCGTCGCCGCCGCCCTGCGCGAGCTGCTCCCCGCCGAGGACATCTTTTATATAGGCGATACCGCCCGCGTCCCGTACGGAGGCAAGAGCCCGCAGACGGTCGAGCGCTACAGCATCGAGATCACCGGGCTGCTCCTGGCCGAACAGGCCAAGCTCATCGTCGTCGCGTGCAACACCGCCTCGGCGCTCGCCATCCCGCGCCTCGAGGAAATCCTGAAAGTCCCGGTCATCGGCGTCATCGTGCCGGGCGCGAAGGCCGCCGTGGCCGCCACGCGGAACGGGCGCATCGGCGTCATCGGCACGCGCGCCACCATCTACAGTCGCGCGTACGAGCGCGCCATCCATGCCTTCGATGCGGAACTGAAGGTCACCAGCCAGCCGTGCCCGCTGCTCGTCCCGCTCATCGAGGAAGGGTGGCTTCAGGACGAGATCACTGACCAGGTCATCCGCCGCTACCTGGAGAAGCTGGTGCGTTCTGATGTCGATACCGTCGTCCTCGGCTGCACCCATTACCCGCTCCTGCGTCCCGCGCTCAAGAAATTCCTCGGGCCGGCCATCAACCTCGTGGACTCCGCCGAGAACTGCGCCGCCGCGGTCAAGAAACTCCTCAAGGAGAAATCCCTTGCCGCGCCCCGGAACAACATCGGCAAGCTTCGGGTCGCGCTCACCGACTCTTCGAGCAGCTTTCTGCGGGTCGCGGAAGAGGCGCTCGGTTTGCAGGTCGGCGACGTGCGCCTCCTCGCCGTGCAGAACACGGCGGTCAACGGCTAGGGTTTTCCCGCGGCTCCTGCGCGGGCCGGCGCGCGCAATAAGGATTCCCCTTCACGCAGAAAGCTGAAAGGCTCCCGCTGACGATTCGTCTCTGGAATGGAAGAGGACCCCCGCAAGGTTGACAACGAACTCATCGCCCGGACCCAGGCGGGCGACCCCGCGGCGTTCGACGAGCTGGTGCGCAAGTACACCAGCCGTTTGTATAGCCTCGTCTATAACATGACTTCCAACCACGAGGACACGAACGACCTCCTCCAGGACATCTTTGCGAAGGCGTACCGCTCCATCAAGGGGTTCCGGGGGAAGTCGAGCTTCTATACGTGGATTCACTCCATCGGGGTGAACATGACCATCAATTTCCTCAAGAAACGGGGCCGCCATTTTCAGTTGAGCCTCGATGATGTCGATGCGAACATCCAAAACGACAAGGAATTCATCGAGTCCACTTCCGGCAGCAACCCCGTCCGCGAGACCGACCTCAAAGAGCTCCAACAAAGATTGAACGAAGCCATGATGAAGCTGTCTTACGAGCATAGAGCCGTGGTTACCATGTTTGACATCCAGGGCGTGCCCCATGCCGAGATCAGCAAAATCCTCAACATCTCCGAAGGCACCGTTCGCTCCCGGCTCTTTTACGCCCACCGGCAACTGCAAAACTACCTCGAGGAATTTCGTTCTGACGATCCCTCGTGAATAATCCCGTGCCGACTTCGGATCAAAACCAGAACTCCCGCCAGGACGAAGGCCAGCATGCGGGGGATGAGATTTCCCGGCTCCTGCGCCTGAAGCGTTACGAGCAGCCCTCGCCCGAATATGTCGAGGGGTTCGTGCGGGACTTTCACCGGCGCCAGCGCGCGGAGATGCTGCGCCAGCCGCTCTGGCGTATTGCCATGGATCGCGCGGGCACATTCTTTGGACCGCCGAAATGGGATTGGTATGGGTACGCGGCCGCCACCGCCGCCGCGGTCGTCCTCTTCCTCGGCGTCTCGAATTTCGACTTCCGCGGCCAGGGCACGGGCGCCCAGGCGTCGGCCTCCATCCAGCCTGCGTCCGCTGCGCCGAACGCGGCGACGGCCGCCAGCGTCCCGGCGCCTGGCATGGAAAAGCAACTCCCCACGAATCTGCAAACGGCTTCTTCGGAGTCGCGGACGGAACGCCCCCGGTATGTTATCGACACGCGTCCCGTCAGCTATCCCGTCAATGAGCCGCCCTTCAGCTTTTGACCCCGTAGGACGCCGCTCATTTCGCTGGGGTGGCGCGAGAGCGGTCCTGTTTCTCTGCTCGCTCACCACGGTTGTGTCCGGCGCTGGCGTTGCCCGCGCCGAGGGCGTCTTCGAAGCCATCAGCAAGGAGGTCCAGGCTGTCTATGCGCTTCGCCAGAGCGCGGTCGTCCGCATCCAGGCCGTCGATGAACACGGGCGGCTCTCCGGCTCCGGGTTCTATGTTGACCCGAATGGGACCATTTTCACCTCCTACACCCTCGGCGGGGACACGAAAGACATCGTCGTCTGTTCCGGGAACGCGAGGCTTCCGGCCGAACGCATCCTCGGGGATGCTCGGAGCGGCATCGCCATCCTCAAGGTCAAGGCCCGGACGCCGTTCCTCGCCGTCGGCAAGAGCTCCGAGCTCGGCGTCGCCGCCCCGGTCATCCTCATCGGCTACCCCATGGACCTGCCCGCCACCCCGAACTTCGGGACGGTCGGGGGCATCGACGAGAAATACCAGGGCCGCTATTTTTCGCCCGCGTACATCCGCGCGAACATGACGGTGGAGCGCGGCGAAGGCGGCGCGCCGCTGCTGAACCTCAAGGGCGAAGTCGTCGGCATCCTCATCAGCCCGCTCGAGAATGGGGCCGGCTGTTTCGCGCTCCCCATCGAAGCCGCCGAGAAGGTTTATGGCGATTTCCTCCGGTTCGGCGAGGCGCGACCCGGCTGGCTCGGCATCACCGTCGGCGACACGCAGCATAACGGCCAGGGGCCGCCCGAGGTGCGCGAGGTCATCGAAGGCTCGCCGGCGGCGAAGTGCGGGTTGCAGAGGGGCGATGTCCTCCTGCGCATCGGCGAGCGGAGGATCCAGCAGCCGGGCGATGTCCTGGACGCGTCTTTCTACCTCACGGCCGGCGACCAGGTCTCCCTGGTCGTCTCGCGGGATGGCAAGGAAATCACGCTCCCGGCGCAGGCATCGGGAATACCGTCGCCGCGGGATGCTCTCACGATCTTGAAGGAATTCGAATCCGTCCGTCCGGGGGTCTCGCCTGTGGAAACCATCTGGAAAGCGGAGATCAAATGAAAATTCATCCTCCCCGCGCCCTTGCCTGGTCTTTGGCGATGGCGATGCTCGTTGCGTGCGTCCCGCATGCCCGGGCGCAAATTTACGAGGGCCAGCAGATCGTCTCCGCCAGCCTGGTCGCCGATACCACGGCCATCGTCCCGGGCAAACCGTTCACTGTGGGCCTCGACTTGAAGATGGCCCCGGCCTGGCACACCTATTGGCAATATCCGGGGGATGCCGGCATCCCCACCCGCATCGCGTGGACGCTGCCAGACGGATTCAAGAGCGGCCCGATCCAATGGCCCATCCCCGTGGAGGAAGACGACCCCGGCGATTTGCAGAGCTATGTCTATGGCAATGAAGTCGTGCTCCTTACCGACATCACGCCGCCCGCGACACTCTCCGGCAAGGAGGTCACCGTCGAGGGCCTCGCCAAATGGCTCGTCTGCAGAAAGACGTGCGTGCCCGGCTCGGCCAAACTGAGCCTCGTCCTTTCGGTGGGCACGAGCGCGTCCCCGGCGAACGAGGCGCTCTTCGCCAAATACCGCGCGCTGCTTCCGAAAACCGGCGAGCGCCCGTTCGGCGTCGCATGGACGCGCAAGGCGGACGCGGTCACGCTCGAAGTGCGCGGAGCGAAGGGAACGCTGGAGTTCTACCCGATCCCCGGGAAGGATGTGACAATCGGGCATCCGAAAGCCGCGGCGGCAGGGGACGCCACGCAGTTCACGATTCCCGTTCAGACGGAAAAGCCGCCGGCTGCGCTGGATGGCATCGTCGTCGCTTCCCTGGACGGGTCGCGCAGCGCGTGGCCCGTCTCCGTATCCGAGTCCGTGTCCACGCCGCCCTCCGCCGCCATCGCGCCGGCCGGGGCCGCGACCGCCATGCCTTCGAGTTCCGGCCTGCCGAAATTCCTCGCCTTCGGCTTCCTCGGCGGATTCATCCTGAACCTCATGCCGTGCGTGCTGCCGGTCATCGCGCTGAAGATTTTCGGCTTCATCAACCAGGCGGGCGAGTCGCCGCAAAAGGTCTTCCGGCTCGGGCTCGCATTCGTCGCAGGCATCTTCGTCTGGTTCCTGGCGCTCGCCGCCCTCGTCTCCGGGTTCAAGGCCGCGGGGCATAACATCAACTGGTCGTTCCAGTTCCAGAACCCGTATTGCCTCATCGGCATGAGCGCCATCCTGTTCGTCTTCGCGCTCAACCTCTTCGGCGTCTTCGAAGTCCTCCTGCCGCAGCAGGCCGGCACCGCCGCCGCGGAGCTTTCCGGGCGCGAGGGGTACGGCGGCGCGTTCTTTCACGGCATGTTCGCGACCCTGCTCGCCACCCCGTGCACCGCGCCGTTCCTCGGGCCGGCGCTCGGGTTTGCGTTCGTGCAGCCGCCGCCCATCATCTTCTCGGTGTTCATCGCCATCGCGGCGGGCATGAGTTTTCCTTACCTCCTGCTCACTGCCAAACCCGCCTGGATGCGCTTCCTGCCGAAACCGGGTTTGTGGATGGTGACGGTTCAAACAGTTCACCGGGTTTCTCCTGCTGGGCACGCTGCTCTGGCTTCTCATGGTGCTCGGGGAGGAGCGCGGCGCGGCCGCCATCATCGAGACCGGCGCGTTCCTGCTCTGCCTGGGCGTGGCGTGCTGGATCAAGGGGAACTTCGTCACCATCGAGAACTCGCCCGCCGCGCGAGGCGTGGCGCTCGCGGTCATGCTCGCCGTCGCCGGCGCGGGGTTCGCCCTGTTCATCCCGGGCAAGGCGGTCGCCGCGCCGAAAGCGGCCGCCGATTCCGCTGCCGCCGGGGCGCTCTCGTTCCCGGAACAACTCGAGAAATCGCGCCGGAGCGGCAAGCCCGTTTTCGTCGATTTCACGGCGAACTGGTGCATCAACTGCAAATACAACGAGCACTTCGTCCTCGACTCGGACGCGGTGAAGGACGCGTTCGCGAAGAGCGGCGTCATCCTCTTGAAAGCCGACTGGACGAACGGCGATCCCGAGATCACCAAGGTCCTCCAGGGCTTCGGGCGCGCGGGCGTCCCTGTGTATGCGTTCTACGCGCCCGGCAGCGCTTCCCCCGTCATCCTGCCGGAAATCCTCACCCAGCAAGCCGTGCTGGATAACCTGAAGTAACTCCTGGTTAGACAACATCCAAACCCTGCCCTATCGTTGACACTATGAAAAATCGCCTCCTTCCTTTCGCTCTGCTTTGCGCCGCCGCGGCCGCTTCTCTCGCTCTTTCCACCGGCAGCACCGCGCCGGACTTCACCCTGCCGGACACGGCGGGCAAGACGCATTCGCTCTCCGAATATCACGGCAAATACGTCGTGCTGGAATGGGTGAACCCCGATTGTCCTTTCGTGAAGAAACACTACGAGTCCGGCAATATGCCCTCCCTGCAGCGCACCTATACGGACAAGGGCGTCGTCTGGCTTAGCATCGATTCCTCGGCGTCCGGCAAGCCCGGCAACTATTCGCCGGCCGATCTCGCGAGCTGGGAGAAGGACAAGGGCGCGGCCGCCACGGCGGTTCTGCTCGACCCGGATGGCAAGGTGGGACGCGAGTACGGAGCGAAGTCCACGCCGGATATGTATGTCATCGACCCCAAAGGGATGCTCATCTACGAAGGCGCGATCGACAGCATCGCCTCCGACGACAAGGACGACATCGCGAAGGCCACCAACTACGTGAAGGCGGCGCTGGACGAATCGATGGCGGGCAAGCCCGTCACGGTGCCAACGAGCCGGGCCTACGGCTGCAGCGTCAAGTATTGACTGGCAGGTCGCGGCGCAGCCGTGTGATCGTGGAGGCGGCGGCGCCAGTCGTCCGACTTCAGAGACTCTCCGGCGGCAACGCCGGAAGCCCCATTAGAGGTGGACATTCCACCGGGAGGACCGATCTTTGCGCTCACGGAACACGCGGGAAACGAATGGAGCACGTATGAATTCCGGGTCCAATATCAATCGAATTGCGTTCGTGGGGGACTACATGCCCCGCCGCTGCGGCATCGCGACGTTCACCACCGATCTCTGCGAGGCCATCGCCGCCGAGTATCCCAGGGCGCATTGTCTCGCCGTCCCGGTCAACGACCGCAAGGAGGGCTATGATTATCCCGAGCGCGTCCGCTTCGAGATCAACGAGAAGGAGATCGATTCCTACCGGCGCGCCGCGGATTTCCTCAACATCAACAACGTCGATATCCTCTCCGTCCAGCATGAGTTCGGCATCTATGGCGGCCCGGCGGGGAGCCACCTCCTGGCGCTGTTGAAGGATGTCAATGTGCCGGTCGTCACCACCCTCCACACGATCCTGAAGAACCCGAGCGAGGCGCAGCGCAAGGTGATGACGCAGCTCGCGCTGCTCTCGGACCGGCTCGTCGTCATGGCCGAGAAAGGCGCGGAGTTCCTGCGGGATGTCTATGACGATCCCGTCGCACATCATCGACATCGTGCCGCACGGGATTCCTGACATCCCGTTCATAGACCCGAACTTTTACAAGGATCAATTCGGCGTCGAGGGCAAGACCGTCATCCTCACGTTCGGCCTTCTCTCTCCGAACAAAGGCATCGAGCACGCCATCGACGCGCTGCCGAGGATTCTCGCCGAGTTCCCAAACGTCGTTTACATCAGTCCTCGGCGCGACGCACCCGAACCTGCTGTCGCAGGAGGGCGAGAAATACCGGCTGCAACTCGAGCGGCTCGTCGAAGCGCGCGGCGTGAAGAAGAACGTCATCTTCTACAACCGGTTCGTGAATCTCAGCGAACTCACCGAGTTCATCGGCGCCGCCGACCTGTACGTCACGCCGTACCTGAATGAGGCCCAGATCACCTCCGGCACCCTCGCCTACACTTTCGGCGCGGGGAAGGCGGTCGTCTCGACCCCGTACTGGTATGCCCAGGAACTCCTCGCCGATGACCGCGGCGTCCTCGTTCCGTTCAAGGATTCCGTCGCGATAGCCGACGCCGTCATTGATCTTTTGCACGACGAGTCCCGGCGCCATGCCATGCGCAAGAACGCATACATGCTCGGGCGGGAGATGATCTGGCCCGTCGTCGCCCGGCGCTACGTCGAGGTGTTCGAGCGGGCCCGCGCGGGGCGGACGTTCCAGCCGCGCAAGGCGTTCGCGCGCCAGACGGTCGAGAACCGCCCGTACCAGCTCCCGCCGCTCAAGCTGGACCATCTCTCCCGCATGAGCGATTCCACCGGCATCCTCCAGCACGCGTTCTACACGGTGCCGAACCTGAAGGAAGGGTACTGCGTGGACGACAACGCCCGCGCGTTCATCTTCATGGTCCTCCTGGAGGAGCTGGAGAAAAAGACGGATGTCGATGTCGACCAGCTCGCGGCCACATACCTCGCGTTTCTCTGCTATGCGTTCGACCCCGCTGGGCGGCGGTTCCGGAACTTCCTCAGCTACGGCCGGCGCTGGCTGGAGCGGAAGGGCTCCGAGGACAGCCACGGCCGGTCGCTTTGGGCGCTGGGGGCCGCGCTCGGACGCTCGAAGAACGACGGCTACCGCGCCCTGTGCGGCACCCTGTTCGAGCAGGCGCTCGACGTCGGTGAACACCTTTAGCTCGCCGCGCGCGTGGGCGTTCACCGTCATCGCCATCCACGAATATCTGCGCCGGTTCTCGGGCGACCGGGCCGTGAACAACGCGCGGGAGAACCTCACCGGCAAACTCATCGAGCTCTACCGCGTGCACTCCTCGGAGGACTGGCCGTGGTTCGAGCCGGTGTTGAGCTACGACAACCCGAAGCTGTCGCACGCGCTCATCCTCAGCGGCTATTGGACGTCGCACCCCGAAATTCTGGAAATCGGCTTGAAATCTCTCCGCTGGCTGGCAAAGATTCAGACATCCGATGACGGGGTCTTCAGTCCGATTGGTTCAAATGGATTCTACACCAGGGGTGGGGAAAGGGCGCGGTTCGACCAGCAGCCCATCGAAGCTTACTCGATGCTCTCCGCCTGTCTCGAAGCTTACCGCGTCACCAATGACCCTTCCTGGTACGAGCAGGCCCAGCGCGCCTTCGAATGGTTCCTCGGGCGGAACGACCTCGGCGTCCCTGTCTATGATTCCGCCACCGGCGGCTGCCGCGACGCGCTCCACCAGGACCGCGTCAACCAGAACCAGGGCGCGGAATCGACGCTCGCCTTCTACCTTTCCCTCGCGGAGATGGAGCTCGCGCAGAACATCATTCAGACCGAATCCATGTCCGCCGCGTAGCGCCGCCGCGGCGCGCCTCGAAGCATTTTGAACGACCCCGATCTTCAGGAAGACCTTCCCGTCACGGTCGTCCGGCGCAACGAGCGGTTCGTCCCCGATTCCTCGCGCGTATTGATCCGGCCTTTCCTGCCGCAGAGCACGCAGCGCATCACGAACATCATCGGGCGCGCCCTCACCTTGACGGAGGACGAGGTGAACCGGCTCCTCGAAGACGTCATGACGGAATTCAGCGGCCGCCATTTCAATATCGCCCGCGTTTTCGAGCGCCATTACGAGAAAATCCGGCCCCACGTCTTCACGGATCGCGAGATGCCCGAGAACCGGCGGCTTCTCATCGGCTCCTACTTCACCAGCGAATACGCGCTGGAATCCGCCGCGCTTTTTAATCCCTCCATCGTTCCGGCTCCGGATCAGTCCGGCCTGCCGCGGGGCTCGCTCCGGTTCATCATGAGCTTCCGGGCCACGGGCGAGGGGCACATCTCGTCCATCGAGTTTCGGGGCGGCGTCATCGACGCGCGCGGGGAGATCACGCTGGAGCCCGTGGGCCGGCACGTCACCGCACCCGAGGTCATCCCGAATCCCACGTACGACAAGACGACATTCACCATCAAGCTGAACGAGATGGGCTTCCGCGACGGCTTCTCCGCCGCGCTCATGGATGGGCTGCACGACACGTTCACCTTGAAAGAACTCGAAAGCGCCGTGGCTTACGAGAAGCGCAAGGTCCGGATCCGCTCGCGGGACGAGGAGCGGGCCGTCGAATGCATCACATGGCTCGCCGAGTCCAACTACGAGGTTCAGTTCCGCGAGAGCGAGAAACTCTCGGAGCGGATCATCTTCCCCATCTCCGCGAACGAGAGCAACGGCATTGAGGACGCCCGTTTCGTCCAGTTTCAGGACGACGACGGTGCGGTCTCCTATTACGCCACGTACACCGCCTATAACGGCCGGGTCATCCTGCCGCAATTGCTGGAGACGGCGGATTTCCTCAAGTTCAAGGTCATCACCCTCAACGGCCAGGCCGTGCAGAACAAGGGCATGGCGCTCTTTCCGAGGCGCATCAACGGCAAATTCACCATGATCTCGCGGCAGGATAACGAGAACCTCTTCATCATGTCCTCGGAAAACCTGCATTTCTGGAACGACTTCAGCAAACTGCTCCGGCCCTCGTATTCGTGGGAATTCATCCAGCTCGGCAACTGCGGTTCGCCGGTGGAGACCGAGGAAGGCTGGCTCCTGCTCACGCACGGTGTCGGCCCCATGCGCAAATATTGCATCGGCGCCATCCTCCTCGACCTCGACGACCCCTCGAAAGTCATCGGCCGGCTGAAACAACCGCTCATCAAGCCGAACGAAAACGAGCGCGAAGGCTACGTCCCGAACGTCGTTTACACCTGCGGGGCGCTCCTGCACAAACGCGAGCTCTTCATCCCGTACGCCATGTCCGACTCCGTCTCGAGCATCGCCACCGTCTCGCTCGACGAGCTTCTCCCCCGCTTGAAAAAAGAGGCCTGAGAGGCTCCTCCCTTCTTCATCCGTGAAAATCCGCGCCATCCGCGGTTGAGTTTTCAACGCCCCGGTGAACGATGAAAAGCGACGCCTTCGATGCCGTCACCGTCACCCTGAATCCGGCGATGGACCGGACCGTCACGATCCCTCATTTCGCCGCGGGCGCGGTGAACCGGGTCGAGAGCGAGCAATCGAAGCCGGCGGGCAAAGGCGTGAACGTCGCCTTCGCCCTTGCCGCCCACGGTTTCCGGGTGGCCGTCACCGGTTTCCTCGGGCGCGATAACGCCGAGTCGTTCGAAGCCCTCTTTTCGGAGAAGGGGATAGAGGACCGCTTTGTGCGGCTGCCCGGCCGGACCCGGACGGGCATCAAAATCTTCGACCCCGCCTCGCGCCAGACGACCGATATCAACTTCCCCGGTCTCGCACCGTCGTCCGCCGACCTCGAAACGCTCCGGGAGCGCCTCGCGGCGATCGAGTCCCCGTGGTTTGTGCTGGCGGGAAGCCTGCCTGGAGGCGTGGATGCGGGCATCTACCGCGAGATGATCCACAGCCTCAAAGCCCGCGGCGGCAAGGTGCTGCTGGACGCGAGCGGCGAGGCCCTCCGCCTCGGAATCGAGGCCGGCCCGGACATCGTGAAACCCAACATTCATGAATTACAAGCGCTCGTCGGCAGGCCGCTCCCCGGCGAACCGGAGGTAATCGCCGCCGGCCGCGAGCTTGTCGCGCGGGGTGTAAAGCTGGCGGCCATTTCGATGGGCGGCGAGGGCGCGTGCTTCGTCACGGGCGGGGAAGTCGTCAGGGCCCGTCCGGCGAAGATCGAGGTGAAGAGCACCGTCGGCGCGGGCGACGCCATGGTCGCAGGCATCCTGGCCGCCCAGCTTCGTGGCCTCCCGCTCGCAGAGTGCGCCGAGCTCGCGACTGCTTTCTCCGTCGAGGCGCTCACCCGCGAGACGTGAGCCGCCCGTCGCCGGGGCCCCGCTTTAGCCGCGGATGAATTCTACACTGCAGCGCGCGGCTGGTGCCTTATGTCCTCGGCCGCGGTGGCGTAGATCGCGTCTTCGCCGATCGCCTTTGCGTGGTCGCCGACGCGTTCCAGGTGCCGCGCGATGAAGATCAGGTGCAGGTAAGATTTGATGCTCTGCGGGTTCTTGGCCATCCCGTCCGTGACTTCCTGGCTGACCTTCAGGTCCAATTCATCCAGCTTCTTGTCGCGCGCTTTCAGCGAGAGCGCGAGGTCGACTTCGCCTTCCGTATAGGCGCGGATGCTGTCCTTGAAGATGGTGAGGGCCTCCCAGTACATCGGCTGGAGCAGCGGCAACTGGTCGAGCGCGGGCACGTGGTTCAGCTTGCGGGTGCGCCTGGCGATGTTGACGGCCTGGTCGGCGATGCGTTCGAGGTTGCCGCTCACTTTCATGGCCGAGACGACCTGCCGCAGGTCGCTCGCGACCGGCTGGAACCGGAGCATGATGTTGATGCCGTCGCGTGTCCACCTGCACTTCGAGCTGGTCGATCTCCTGGTCGTCGGCGATCACCGCGGCGCAGAGGTCGTCGTCGCGGTTGAAGAGGCCGTTCATGGCCTTGTTCAGGCTGCGGTCGGTGAGCGTCGCCATCAGCAGGACATCCTCCTTCAACGCATCCAGTTCCTTGTCGAAGCCTACGTGAATATGTTTTCCCGTCTCCATGCCGTCCGTCTCGCTCAGCCAAACCTGCCGGTGATGTAGTCCTCCGTCTTCTTCTCCGCCGGGCGGAAGAAGAGCTGGTTGGTTTCACCATACTCGATGAGTTTGCCCATGTAAAAAAACATCGTCTTGTCCGAGACGCGGCTGGCCTGCTGCATGTTGTGGGTCACGATGACGATGGTGTAGTTCGCCTTCAACTGCTGGGTGAGCTCTTCGATCTTCATCGTCGCGATGGGGTCGAGCGCCGAGGCCGGCTCGTCCATCAAGCAGCACTTCGGGCTCGACCGCCACGGCGCGCGCGATGCAGAGCCGCTGCTGTTGGCCGCCGGAAAGGCTCATGCCGGGCCGGTTCAGGTCGTTCTTCACTTCATCCCACAGGGCGGCCATGCGGAGGGCCTTTTCCATGCGTTCGTTCAGCACAGAGCGGCTGCGCACCCCGTTGAGCCGGAGGCCGACGACGACGTTCTCGCCGATCGACATGGTCGGGAACGGATTCGATTTCTGAAAGACCATGCCGACGCGGCGGCGGACGAAGGCCGGGTCGCTGTTCCGGTCGTAGAGGTTCTCGCCGAAGAGGCGTACGCTCCCCTCGATGCCGGGCTTGCGGCACCAGCTCGTGCATCCGGTTGAGGCAGCGCAGGAAGGTGGATTTCCCGCAGCCGCTGGGGCCGATGATGGCGGTGATGGTCTTGGAAGGGATGCTCGTGGTGATGTCGAAGAGCGCCTGCTTTTTGCCATACCACATGCTCAAGCCCTCGACCTCGAACGCCGCCGGCGGCGCTTCCCGCTCGGGCGGCCGGACGGCCGCGGAACTGGACGGGGAGCCGGCGGTGACGGTGGCCGGGCTCGCCGGCGCGGGCTGCGGGGCTCGCGGTTCGGGCTGGTCTTGGACAGGGTTCTCGGTCATGAGCCTCCCGGGATCGGTTTTGGCATTTCGGCGTTCCGGTGTGTGAATACTACACCTTTACGGCCTTTCCGCGCGTCAGAAAACGCACGGTCACATTGACGAACAAAGTGAAACAGACGAGGACGAGCGCGCCCGCCCACGCCTGCCGGTGCCAATCCTCATACGGGGAGATGGCATAGTTGAAAATCTGGAGCGGCAGCGCCGCGATGGGCGTGCAAAGGTTCCGGTGCTCGGACAGCAGCCAGGACGGGCCCGCGCTATGGGGGGTGTGGTTCCAGAAACTGTTCCCGAACGCCGTGAAGAGCAGCGGCGCCGTCTCCCCCGCCACCCGTGCGAGCGCCAGCAGGACGCCGGTCGTTATCCCCTTCAACGCCGAACTCATGACGATGTGGACGATGACCTTCCAGCGCGGGATGCCGAGCGCGAGCCCCGCCTCGCGGTAGCCCTGCGGCACCAGGTAGAGCACTTCCTCGGTGGTCCGCATGATGATCGGGAACATGAGGAAGCCGAGCGCCACGCCGCCCGCGTAGGCCGAGAAGCTGCGGGTCGGCCGCACGATCAACCCGTAAACGACGATGCCCCAGATGATGGACGGCACGCCGTTCAGGATATCACCGCAAAAACGGAGCCACCAGTTTGCGCGCACCGAGCCGTATTCGGAGAGATAGACGCCGCCGAGCACGCCGATGGGCACCCCGACGAAGGAGGCGAGCGTCAGCAGGGTGAGCGTGCCGGTGATGCCGTTTGCCATGCCGCCTCCGGGCTCGAGCGGAGGCTTCGGCAGTTGGGTGAAGAAATCCCAGTTGATCGAGCTCGCGCCCTTGTTGACGAGATGGATGAAGACGATCCCAAGCGGGGCGATGACCAGCAGCGCGCAGACGAACGTCAGCACGGAGACCAGGGAGCTGAACGCCTTGCGCCGGCTGTGGTTGTTGGCGGATTGGAAGGCCATGGGGTGACGCCGGGCTCTGGTTTCGGGCTACTGGACGGAGCGGCCGGTGCTCTCGCCGCTGAAACGCATCAGGAGCAATTGGGCGATGAGGTTCACGAGGATGGTGACGCCGAAGAGGACGAGCCCGATCTCAAACAGCGCCTGGAGATAGGTATCCGTCGTCGCCTCCGCGAACTCGTTCGCGATGACGCTGGCCAGCGTGTAGCCGGGGCTCAGGAGCGACGCGGAGATGACCGGGCGGTTCCCGATGACCATCGTCACCGCCATCGTCTCGCCCAGGGCGCGCCCGAGGCCGAGGATGATCGCGCCGAAAAGGCCCCGCTTCGCGTAACTGAGCACGGCGATCCGCGTCACCTCCCACCGCGTCGCCCCGAGGGCGTAGGCGGCCTCCCGCTGGAGGTTTGGCACGGAGATGAGGATCTCGCGCGAGACGGAGGTGATGATGGGCAGGATCATCACCGCGATGATCGCGCCGCCCGCCAGCATGCTGACCCCGTAGGTCGGGCCGTGAAAAAGCGGGAACCAGCCGAGGTGATGCGGATTCTTCAACCACTTGAAGGGATACTTCGCGAGCCACGGCACCATGACGAAGATGCCCCAAAGCCCCAGGATGACGCTCGGGATGGCCGCGAGCATTTCCACGAGGGAGATGATCGGCTGCCGTATCCAGCGCGGCGCGAGCTCGGTGAGGTAGATGGCGGTGGCGATGCTCAACGGCGCGGCGATCAAGAGCGCGAGGAAGGACGAAACCAGCGTCCCGAAGATGAAGGGAAGCGCCCCGTACTGCTCGTTCACGGGATCCCACTCCGCGCTCGTCAGGAACCCGAAGCCGAATTTCTTTATGGAGCCGGACGCTCCGGAGGCGAGCTGCCACCCGACGAGGACGATGAGGACGACCACCGTCATCGCCATCAGGAACGTCAGCCACTCGAACGTCTTGTCCGCGAACCTCGACGGCTTCGCCATGTAGCTCGCCACGGGCCGCGTGGCTGCTGGGGCGTATTCTGAGTGGGCGTCTGCCATACCGTTCCTTGAGCGTATCGCAGGGCCCGGCCCGCGCTCAAAACTGGATTTCGGAAATCCGCTTCAGCACCCGGTCCTTCAGTGCGTCGGGGAGCGGCGCGTAGTCGAGATCCTTCGCCATCTTCTCGCCGTCGCCCATCGCCCATTTCAGGAACTCGACGAGTTTCTTGCCCTTCGCCGCGTCCGCCTGCTTCTGGTAGATCAAGAGCCACGTGGCGCCCGAGATCGGGTAGGCGCCCTTGCCCGGCGCGTTTACCATCGAGAAGCGAAAATCGTCGGGCACGGTCGCGCCCGCGAGCGCCGTCGTCACGCCGTCCGGCGAAGCCGTCACGAACTCCCCGTCCGCGTCTTTGACATCGGCGAAAGCCAGCTTGTTCTGGAGGGCGTAAATCAGTTCCACGTAGCCCACGGAGCCCGGCGTCTGCTCCACCTGGCCGGCGATGCCCTCGTTGCCCTTCGCGCCGAGCCCGGCGGGCCATTTGACCGCCGTATTCTTGCCGACCGTCTTCGCCCAGTCCGCGTCCACCTTGCTCAGGTAGTCGGTGAATATATAGGAGGTGCCGCTTCCGTCCGAACGGTGCACGACCGCGATGTCCATGTCCGGCAGCGTCACCCCGGGGTTCAGCTTCCCGAGCGCGGGGTCGTTCCAATTCGTGATCTTGCCCAGGAAGATCGCCGCGATGGTCGGGCCGTCCATCTTCAACGCAGGCTTGCCCGGGAGGTTATATGTCACCACGACCGCCCCGGCCACGGTGGGAATGTGGAGCAACTTGCCGGGGGCTTTCGCCAGGTTCTCGTCGCTCATCGGGCCGTCGGACGCCCCGAAATCCACCGTCTGCGCGAGGATCTGCTTCTGGCCGCCGCCGGATCCGATGGACTGGTAGTTGAAGCGCACGGAGGGATCGACCTTCGAGTATTCGTTGAACCACTTCGAGTAGATCGGGTAGGGGAACGAAGCCCCGGCGCCGGTGATGGATAGTTGCGCGGAAGCGGCGGGCGCGAAAGCCGCGGCGAGGAGGCAGCAGAGGGCGCCGAGGAAGGGGGAGCGAAGGCTGGAAATCATTCTCATATGTTTGTAATCTCTCCCTCTTGTGTGTCGAATGCGTTAAGGCTGGGTGAAACTTGTGTTAAGAAAGCGGCGCCCCCTTGGACGCGGAAATTTGGACGATGCGGAATAAGATACTCGTAGTCGATGATGAACCGGATGTGCTGAAGCTCGTGGTCACGAACCTCGAGGCGGCCGGTTTTTCGGTCATCACCGCCGCCGACGGCGGCGAGGGCCTCATGAAAGCGCGCTCGGAACGCCCGGACTTGATCGTGCTCGACCTCATGCTCCCCGGCATGTCCGGGCTCGAAGTCTGCCGCAAGGTTCGGGCCGGGGCGGAGACGGCCGGCATTTTTACCGTCATGCTCACCGCTCGCAACGAGGAGTATGACCGCATAGTCGGGTTCGAGCTCGGGGCGGATGATTACATCTGCAAACCGTTCAGCCCCAGGGAGCTGGTGCTGCGGGTGAAATCCGTGCTCCGCGGCGGCGTGCCGGCGGGGCTGATGCCCGGCATCTACGAGGCCGGGCCGCTGAAGATCAACCGCCTGCGCCGGGAAGTGCGCGTGGATGGCGTCCGGGTGCCGCTCACGTCCACGGAGTTCAGCCTGCTGGCCGGGCTCGCGGAGCAGCCGGGGCGCGTGTTGAGCAGGCAGAGCCTGCTGGACAGGCTTTGGGGCACGGAGACCAATGGCGCGAGCCGCACTATTGACGTCCACGTGCGCCATCTGCGCGAGAAACTGGGCGCCGCCGCGGACTGCATCGAGACCGTGCGCGGCTTCGGTTACCGGCTGTGCGAGCCTACCAGTTCTCGGGGAACCGGAGAAGTTCCTCCACCAGGGCATCGATCTTCTTCAGATCGCGGCGGCGGCCCTTCTCGGGCTTGATCTCCAGCGTCCGGATGAGGGTTATCATGTCCCGCGCGTCGCGATTGCGGGCGGCGGTGCCCTTCTTGCCCTTCACCTCGTTCATGACCGACTCGCGGATGCCCGCGATGTCGCTCTCGATGCGGGCGGCGTATTGGTCCACCGTCTCGCGGAACATTTTTCGCAGGAAAGAGAGCTCCTCCGCCAGGGACTTGAGCGGAGACGCCTCCATGTCATCCGTGTCAGATTTCATAAACCGTCCATCCTCCATAGACCGGTCCTGGGAGCCGCCTGTTCAAACTTCCACCGCCGTTCGCTCCTGCGGGCCGCCTTCGGCCGGCTCCAGGGCGTTGCGGGCGACCACCCAGTCGAGCACCGGTTCGCCCCGCAGGACGTGCTCCTGCAGGATGCGTTCGAAACGCCCGGGTGTCACGTTCCCGTACCAGGTTCCCTCCGGGTAGATCACCACCCACGGGCCGTCGGTGCAAATGCGGAGGCACGCCGCCTTTGTCCGCATGGCCTTCGCCCCGGTCTCTTTCACCCGTTTCTTGATGTATTCCCACAGCGCCTCTCCTTCGCGGCTCTTGCAGCAGTCCGGCCCGATGCACACGAAGACGTGCCGCGTAGCCCCGCGGATCGCCGCCTTCGCCAACCCCGCCTCAAGATTGTTACTCATCTGCGCTTGTCACTGGCCGTTGATCAAGTGAGCATTCGTGCGGGAAAATCGCAATGACCAAAAAACTCTTATTCGTCTGCACGGGGAACTTCTATCGCAGCCGGTTCGCCGAAGCGGTCTTCAATCACCAGGCTGAGGAGCGGGGGCTGCCATGGAAAGCGTTCTCGCGCGGCCTGGCCATCCATTACGTTCCGGAGGGCGACCTCTCCGAACACACCGCGGCGGCGCTGGAAGCGCGCGGCGTTCACCTCCGCCACACCGGGCCGATCCGCGTACAGATCAGCAGCGAAGACCTGGAGAGCGCCGATCTCGTCATCGCGCTCGACGACGCCGAGCACCGGCCGATGATGCGCGAGCTGTTCCCCGACTGGGAAACGAAGATCACCTTCTGGGAAGTGCGGGATATGCCGCATAGCTGGCCGCACCAGGCCCTGCCGGACATCGAGGAGCGCGTCCGCGAATTGATCGCGACCCTCTCCTAGACGCGGCCCAGCATCGGAGAGATCGTAAAGCTCCGCCGCAGGACGCCGCCCGGGGCGATCTCCTGGATGCCTTCCTTCTCTTCGAACGGGCGTTGCTCGTGGTGGTCCGGCAATCCCCAGCACGGCTCCACGCAGATGAATGCCGCCCCGTTGCTCCAGATCGTCACGTACGGCGCGCCCGCGAAGTTCAGGTAAACGTGCCGCCGGGTCTCTTCGTCGGCAAAGACGAAGAGCGGCGCGTCCACCTTCTTCAGCTCCAGCAGGAACGACTTGATGAGGCTCTCCCGGTCAAAGGGCATCGGGCCGCCCTCGAAATCGATCTCCTCCGTTTCGCCCGAGAGGAAATTTCCCGGCGCGAAATGCCGCACGTATTTCCCGGGCGGCATCCGCACATCGCACGAGTCGAGCGACGCGCCCGCGAAGCCGGGGTGCAGCCCGAAGCTCACGTGCGAGACCTGCTCTTCGAGGTTCTTGAACTCGAATGTCACCCGCAGAGAATCCTTTTCCAGCGCGTAGGTGATCGCGAACGCCACCCGGTAAGGATATTCCCGCGGCTCGATCTCCTCCGCCGGCAACCGGTACGTGAGGGCCGCCTTCTGCTCCGTCACCGCTTCGGGCCGCGCAAAATTCTTCGTCCGCAAAAAGCTGTGGGTATCCCCGTGGATCTCGTTTCCGCGATACCAGGAGCGCCCGTCCTTGATCCGGTGCGTGTAATAACCCATCACCGTCGCGTGGTTGTTCCAACCCGTCTCCATGCGGCTCAGGTCGCCATCCCGGTAGAGGAACCCGATCCATTCTCCCGCCTTGTTCCGCCGCGCCAGGCTCACCATCTCCGCGCCCAGCCGCGACACGACGATCCGCAAACCAATTTCGTGATCGGTCAGAATGTCCACCTCCCGTCCCTCGCGGGATTCTTCCTCATGGGTAAAACGCATGCCGCGAAGGATAGGGAACTCCGCGCCGCCTGCGCAAGCGCTCCGTGCGCTCTCGTTCCCGAGCGTGGCTGGAGACTCCCCAAATGCGTTGACCCTCCTTCCCCGCGTGTTACCCTTTCGCATGTGTAACGGGAGGGGCCGGTGAAACTGGTCATTGCGGCCAGCGGCGCCAGCGGCTCCATCTATCTTCAGCGGCTCCTCGACAAGCTCCACCCTGGTGAGCACGAAGTGCATCTCGTCCTCAGCCGGCACGCGCGGCAGGTCGTGGCCCAGGAGCTCGATGCACTCCGGGTGCCCGCCGGCGTCACCGAACACGAGGACGCCGGGATGAATGTGCCGTTCGTCAGCGGATCGGCCCGGTTCGACGCGATGGTTATCGTCCCCTGTTCCATGGGAACGCTCGGGCGCATCGCCGCCGGCACGAGCGAGAGCACCATCCTGCGGGCTGCGGATGTTTTTTTGAAGGAACGGCGCAAGCTCATCCTGGTTCCGCGCGAGACGCCATGGAGCCTCATCCACGCGAGGAACGTCGTGGCCGCCATCGAAGCCGGCGCCATCGTGCTCCCGGCGAGCCCGTCGTTTTATAGCCGGCCGAAAACCGTCGAGGACGCCGCGGACACGGTCGTCGCGCGCATCCTCGATCATCTTGGCATCGACGACCCCGCCGCGTACCGTTGGAAGAGCCTATGATCCTTTCATGCGAGGAAATGAAGAAGGCCGAGGAGTCCGCCTTCGCGTCCGGCATCTCCGTGGAGACGCTCATGGAATCCGCGGGCCGCGGCATCGCGCAGGCCGTGCGGCAGTTCTTTCCGAGGCCCGGCCTCGCCGCCGCCTATTTTGGGAAGGGCAACAACGGCGGTGAAGCCCTCGTCGCGGCCCGGCATCTCTCCGAGGCAGGGTGGAGGATCGAACTCCGGAGCGCCTACCCCGCTGAAGACGCGAGCGAGATGACCCGCGGGCTGCTCTCGCGAGTGCCCGCCCGGCCGGCCGCGGACGTTCGCGGCCCGTTCATCATACTCGACGGGCTGCTCGGCATCGGCGCTTCCGGCTCCTTGCGCGACCCCATCCGCGAGTTGACGCGCGAGATCAATCGCCGCCGCGAACGGGAGGGCGCGCACGTCTTCGCGCTGGACGTTCCCACCGGCCTCGAAGCCGACACCGGGGAGGCCGACCCCGACTGCATCGTCGCGGATTTCACCGTGGCCATCGGCTTCTGCAAACAGGGACTCGTCGCCGATGGCGCGGCGAATTACGTCGGGCGTCTCGCGGTCGCGCCCCTGCCGGAGATTTCCGGCTACGCCTCCGGGGGCGGCTCCGAAGCGGCCACGCCTGAGACCCTGCGGGCCCTCCTGCCCCGCAGGAAGTTCGAGTCGAACAAGGGCAACTACGGCCGTGTCGCCATCCTTTCCGGCTCCAGGGGATTCGTAGGAGCCGCTCTGCTCTCTTCCGAAGGGGCGGTGCGCGCCGGCGCGGGCCTCGTAACGCTATACGTCACCCAGGACATCTACCCGATCGCCGCCGCCGCGGCCTCCACCTCCGTCATGGTGCAGCCCGTCACCGCTTCCTTCCGCGAGGCGCTCGAGAAAAAGCACGACGCCATCGGCATCGGCCCCGGTCTCGGGAAGGGCAGGAACGAAGAGATTCTCGGCATCGTGAAAGACGGCCGCTGCCCGATGGTCGTCGATGCGGACGCGCTCAACATCCTCGCCGCCCGGCTCCACGTCATCAACTCCTGCGCCGGCCCGCGGCTCCTCACGCCGCACCCCGGCGAGATGGAACGCCTGTACGGGAACGACAAACGGTCGCGCGCCGAGACGGTTCATTCCTTCACCCGTGAATTTCCGGTGACCCTCCTTCTGAAAGGGTCGCGGACCATCGTCGGCGAACAGGACCGCCCGCTCTCCTATAATACCACCGGCTCCCCGGGCATGGCCACGGGCGGCATGGGCGACGTGCTCACGGGCGTCTGCGCCGCGCTGGCCGGGCAGGGACTGGTCCTTTACGACGCCGCGCGGGTCGGCGCCTGGGTGTGCGGCCGCGCCGCCGAGCTCGCGATCCTGGCCGGCGAATCCGAAGAATCCCTCTCCGCGGCAGACCTCTTTAAAACCCTCGGCGCCGCCTTCCGCGAACTGCGGGAACCCTCCTTCTGACAGGGAGGAACGGCGGCGTTTGCGCAGGCCGCCACCTCCTTCCCGCTTGTCTTGTGGGCGAATAACCGGCAAGTTGCCGTCCTGATGACAAACAAGCGCTTCGGCTGCATCGGCATCGTCCTCTTTTTCCTGCTCTGCCTCAGCATCCTGGTCAATCTCGTCCTCCTGGCCTCGACGAAGCGGCATCTCGTCTCCCACGGTTCCTCCGAGCCGCGCCCGTTCGACGAAACCACCGTCGAGCCCGGTTCGGGCGGTTCCACGGATAAAATCGCCATTGTTTCGCTCGAAGGCCTCATCAGTTCCTCCATCACCGGCTCGCTCGGCGACAGCATGGTGGAGGATACGAAAAGGGCTCTGAAGCAGGCCACCGATGACGACAAGGTGAAGGCCATCCTTCTCCATATCGATTCGCCGGGCGGGGAGGTCACCGCCGCCGACACCATCTATAATGCCGTCCGCAAGGCGCGCGCGAAGAAGCCCGTCGTCGTCTATATGGGGTCGGTCGCCGCTTCGGGCGGCTATTACATCGCGTGCGGCGCCAGCTACCTCATGGCCAACGACACGACCATCACCGGCAGCATCGGAGTCATCATCGAGACCATCAATTACGAATCGCTCATGAGCAAAATCGGCGTCCAGCCCGTCGTCTTCAAGAGCGGCGCGTTCAAGGACATCCTCAGCGGCAGCCGCCCGATGACCGACGAGGAGAAGGCGTATATCCAGAAATTCGTGATGCAGACCTACGACAAGTTTTTCAACATCGTCTCGACCGAGCGGAAGATTCCCGCCGACCAGTTGAAGCCGCTCGCGGATGGGCGGATCATCAGCGGCAAGGACGCCCTCCAGGACAAATTGATCAACGAGACGGGGCAGATCGAGGACGCGTATGCCAAGGCCCGGGAGCTTGGGAGCGCGCCCGGCGCGGCCGTCGTCAAGTATGAGGCGAAGTTCGGGGTGGGGAAATTCTTGAAGATGTTTGGCGAGGCGCATCCCCCCAAGCTCGAGTTGAGCCTGCCGCAAGGCATGGCGCCGCAACTGGAACCGGGGAGGCTCTATCTCTTGCCCGGCTACTGAATCCAGAGGTCGCTCCGCGGACCGCTTGGGCTGAGCGCGCCCGGGCTTTTTTGCCATGGATGGCACCAGTATCTTCGTCGCACTCATCGCCCTTTTCGGGAGCTTCATGGTTTACGGCCGGCTCGGCTCGCGCATCGCCAGGCTCGGCGGGAAGGTGCGGGCCGACATGCTCGGCATGGCCGATCTCTTCCTCGGCTCCGTGTTCCTGTGCTGGTTCGGCGCGCTCATTTTCATGACGTTCGGCAGGGATGCGCCGCGGGTTGTTCAAACCCGGGACATCATCCAGAGCGCGACCATCGAGGTCCTCACCGTCTGTCTCATCTGTTTTTTCCTGCGCCTGCGAAGGGTCGATCTCCCCCGGCTCTTCGGGTTGCGTGAAGTCGCGCCGGCGAGGATACCGGTGATGGCCGTCGGTTTCCTGCTCGCCGCCTACCCGCTCATCCTGGTGTCCGCGCTGCTCACCGAGCGTTTCGCGGGCGCAAAAGACCGGCAGGAGATCGTGCAGTTCTTCCTCGACGCGGCCTCGAAAGGCGACCTGCGGGCCGCGGCGGCAACGGTCGTCATGGGCGCGGTTGTCGCCCCGGTCTGCGAGGAGTTCCTTTTCCGCGGTTACATCTACGGCATCACCAAACGCTACCTCGGCATCCCGGCCGGCGTCATCGCGAACGCCGCCCTGTTCGCCGCCGTTCACATGAACAGGGCCGCTCTCCTCCCGTTGTTCGTGCTGGCCGTCTGTTTCACGCTCGTTTACGAGGCGACCGGCTCCATCCTGGTTTCGATGACCATGCACTCCCTGTTCAATCTTACCACGTTCCTGCTGCTGTCCCTCATGGCGCACGTCATCGCATGAGCCTCGCGGGCTACGGTGAAGACGACATTCTCGCCCGGCTCACGCGCGGCTTGCGCGGCGGGCCCGGGGTGCGCGTCGGCATCGGCGACGACTGCGCGGTACTCGGCGGAAAGCGGGATCGCCTCTGGCGCCTCTTGAAGACGGATGCCGTCGTCGAAGGCATCCATTTCCTGCCCGGGACGCCGCCGCGCCTGGTGGGGTGGAAAGCCATGGCGCGCCCGATCAGCGACATCGCCTCCATGGGCGGCCTGCCCGAATTTGCCCTGGTCACCCTGGCCGTTTCTCCCGAGTCCGGGATGGATTTCCTGAGCGCCCTCTACTCCGGCATCCGCCGCGCCGCGCGCCGGTTCGGCGTAGAGATCGTCGGCGGAGAGATGTCGCGTTCTCCCGGGCCCGCCTTCATCTCCGTCGCCCTCACCGGCACGGTCGAAAGGACGCGCTGCGCCACGCGCGCCGGAGGGCGGGCGGGGGATCGCCTCTACGTCACGGGCAGGCTCGGAGGCTCGGGCCGGGGGAAACATCTCCGGTTCATCCCGCGTGTGCGGGAAGCGCGCTGGCTCACCGGACATTTCGCCGTCCGCGCCATGATGGACCTGAGCGACGGCCTCGGCTCCGATCTCCCCCGGCTCGCCCGGGCCAGCGGCGCGGGCTTCCGCATCTCCGAGGCCAGCCTTCCGTGCGAGAAGGGTTGCACCCCGAGCCAGGCCCTGAGCGACGGCGAAGACTTCGAGCTGCTCCTGGCCGTCTCCCCTGAGGACGCCCCGCGCCTGGAGAAAGCCTGGAAACGGCAGTTCCCGCGGCTGCGGTTGACCTGCATCGGCGAGCTCACCCCCTCTTCCGCCCGCCAGCCCGCGTTGCGCCATGGCCACGATCACTTCGCGCAGCCCCGCTGAGACCTTCGCTTTCGGCAGGGAGCTCGGCGCCGCCGTAAAATCCGGGGACGTATTCGCGGTCTGGGGCGACCTCGGCGCGGGCAAGACGCAATTCTCCCGTGGCCTCGCCGCAGGCATGGGCCTCGCCGCGCATGTCACCAGCCCCACGTTCACCCTCATCCACGAATACACCGGCGGCGCGCTGCCCCTCTTCCATTTTGACTTCTACCGGCTCGAGGCGCCCGGGGATGCGTTGAAGATCGGCCTCGAGGAATACCTGGAATCGGAAGGGGTCTGCGTCATCGAATGGGCCGACAAGTTTCCGGGGCTGATACCGGCGAGCGCCCAGTGGATACACTTCGCGCATTCCGGGCTGGAAACGAGGGAAATACGGGTCGGAGAAAAACCGTGATGCTGGAGACGCCCGTCGCTTCCGCCCGTCCGCTCCCGCGCGCCACGCTGGCGCTCGAATGCTCCACCCCGCGCGGGAGCATCGCTGCGCGAAGCGGCGGCAGCCTCGTCTTCAGCGAAGCGTTCACGGCCGCACGCGGGCACGGCGCGGTGCTGTTCGAAGTCCTGGAGCGGGCCCTGAAGGCCCTCGGCAAGTGCGACCAGGTGGCGGTCGGCATCGGCCCCGGCTCGTATTCCGGCGTCCGCATCGCCATTGCCGCGGCCATCGGCCTCGAGCTCGCCCGCGGCTGCGACCTGCTCGGCATCCCGTCCATCGCGACGCTCGAAGCCGGCAGCTACTTCGTCACCGGCGACGCGCGGCGCGAGGAATTTTTTCTCGCCCGCGTCGAAGCCGGCGTTGTCACCGAGGGCCCGTCCTTGCTGCCGCTGGCCGAGCTCCCCGCGCGCCTCGCCTCGGCCGGCCCGCTCCCCATCTTTTCCTCCGCGCCCATCGACGCTCTGCCCACCCTGCGGATCGCGTTCCCCTCCGCCGAAAACCTCGCGCTGATGGCCGAACAGGGCCGCGGCATAGCCGCCACCGGCAGCCTCGAACCGCTCTACCTGCGCGACCCCCACATCACGCAACCCGGACGGCGGGCGGGGAGATAAGCCGGCTTGATTTGGCCGGGCATTCAGTGAATCCTTCCACGAAGGAGACCATCCCCCTCAATGAGCCTTTTCAACTTCATCAAAGGACAGCTTCTCGAGGTCATCGAATGGCAGGACGACTCCCGCGACACCCTCTCCTACCGGTACCCCGAGGAAGACCGGGCCATCATGCGCGGCGCGCAGTTGATCGTGCGCGAGTCGCAGGTGGCGCAGTTCATCTACCTGGGCGAGTTCGGCGACACGTTCGGGCCCGGCAAACACACCCTTTCCACCGAGAACATCCCGGTGCTCACGGCCCTGGCCTCGTGGAAATATGGGTTCGAGTCCCCCTTCAAGGCGGACGTCTATTTCGTCACCACCCGGCTCTTCACCGGCAACAAGTGGGGCACTTCAAACCCCGTCATGCTGCGCGACAACGATTTCGGCGTCGTCCGCGCGCGCGCGTTCGGCACCTATGATTTTCGCATCACCGACCCGAAGCTCTTCCTCAAGGAAGTGGCGGGCACCGACGACCATTTCCGCCTGGACGAATTTGCCGACACGATGCGCTCCCGCATCGTGAGCCTCTTCAGCGAAGCGCTCGCGATGTCCAAGCTGCCGGTGCTCGACGTGGCGTCCCGTTACCAGGAGTTGGGCGAGGCGCTGTTGCCGCTCATCAACCCCGTCATCGGCGCGAAATACGGGCTTCAGATGACCGCGTTCATCGTCGAGAACGTCTCGGTGCCGCCGGAGGTCGAGCAGGCGATCGACAAGCGTTCGAGCATGGCGGCGGTCGGCAACCTGAACGACTACGTGAAATATCAGATGGGGCAGGGAATCGCCTCCGGCGCGGCGGGCGCGGGCGGCGTGGCAACAGAGATGGCGGTGGGCCTCGCGATGGCGCAGCAACTCGTCCAGCAGCAGGGCGGCATCCTCAATCAACCCGCCCCGGCTGTTCAGGCCCCAGCGGCTCCGGCGGCGGCGGTCGAATTGCTCACCCCGGCCGATGTCGCCAAAATCCTGAATGTCACCGAGGCCGACGTCATGGCCAGCCTCGGCTCCGGCGATTTGAAAGGGAAGCAGATCGGCTCGACCTACCGCATCACGCGCGCCGCGCTCGATCAATTCCTCAAGAGCTGAACGGGTCGCTCCTCGCCGCCTGTCCCCCCCCCCGATGGATGAAGTAACGGCCCGCTCGAAGTTCGCGTGTCCGTCGTGCGGGGCGGAGGCCACCTGGGACGCGGCGAAGCAGGCCCTCGTCTGCCCGTATTGCGGGACGATCGCGCCGGGGAAGATCGAGCCCGGCCGCGAGAGCATCCAGGAAAACGACCTGGCGGCGGCCCTGCGGAGCATCCCCGCGAGCCAGCGCGGGTGGGAGACGGCCAAGGTTTCCGTGAAATGCCAGAACTGCCAGGCCATCACCGTTTTCGATGCGAACCGCGTCGGCCAGCGCTGCGATTTCTGCGGCTCGACCGCGTTGATCCCCCTCGAGCAAATCCAGGCGCCGATCCGGCCCGAGAGCCTGCTTCCTTTCAAGCTGCCGGAGGCGCAGATCCGCGACCGCATCCGCCAATGGTATGGCGGGCACTGGCTGGCGCCGGGGCACCTCCAGTCGCGCGCGGCGATCGATACCGTGAAGGGGTTTTACCTGCCGTACTGGACGTTCGACGCGGATGCCGCGGCGGAGTGGACGGCGGAGTCCGGCTACTATTATTACGAGACGGAGACCTACCGCGACTCGAACGGCAACGAGCAGACCCGGCAGGTGCGCCAGACGCGCTGGGAGCCGAGCTCGGGCGCGCTCAAGCATTTTTTCGACGACGAGCTGGTCGCCGCTTCGCGCGGGGTGGCGCCGAAGCTCCTGCGCGAGATCGAGCCATTCCCCACGCACGAACTCGTAAAATACGACCCGGGCTATCTCTCGGGCTGGATCGTCGAGCAATACCAGATCGACCTGGTCGCGGCGGCCGGGCGTTCGCGGGAGATGATGGATGGCGAGCTGCGCGGGCTCTGCGCGGCGCAGGTGCCCGGCGACACGTACCAGAATCTCACCGTGCAGGCCGACTACGCGGGCCAGACGTTCAAGCACATCCTCGCCCCCGTCTGGCTGCTCAGTTACCAATACGGAGGCCGGCGGTTCCAGGTGGCCGTGAACGGTTACACCGGCAAGATCGGCGGTGAATACCCGCTCAGTTGGGTGAAGATCACGCTCATCGTCCTGGCGGTCCTCGTTGTCCTCATCCTGTGGGCGGCGCTTTCCGGCATGCAACACCATGGATGAACTGACTGCCGCGGCCCGAGGGGGGAACGAGCTTTCCGCCGTCCAGATCGAGGCCGCCGTCGAGCTTCTCCTTTCGTCGGCGGTCGGCGAGGCGGACAAGGGCGCATTCCTGGAGGCGCTCCGGGCCAAGGGGGAGACGGCCGGCGAGATCGCCGCGTTCGTGCGCTCGATGCTGCGCCGCTCCGTCGATCCGCAGATCGCGCCGGAAAGCCTCCAGGGGCCGCTCCTCGACGTCTGCGGCACCGGCGGAGACAGGATGAACCTTTTTAACATCTCGACCACGGCGATGTTCGTGCTCGCGGCGGGGGGCGCCGCCGTCGTGAAGCACGGGAATCGCGGCATCACCTCGCGGTGCGGCGGAGCGGATGTCCTCGAAGAGCTCGGCGTACGCATCGACCTCCCGCCGGCCGCGCTTCGGGAAACTATCGCGCGCACAGGAATCGGGTTCCTCTTCGCGCCGAACTACCATCCCTCTTTCAAGATGATCGCGCCCGTGCGGAAGGCGCTCGCGGCTCGCGGGGTCGCCACCGTCTTCAATCTCCTCGGGCCGCTGCTGAACCCGGCGCAGCCGCCGCACCAGCTCGTCGGCGTCTTCTCGCGCGCCCTCATCCCCGCGTTCGCCGAGACGTTCGCGCTCCTGCACCGCAAACACGCCTGGGTCGTCCACGGCTCCGGCGGCGCGCCCGGCCTGGGCATCGACGAGCTCTCGACCATGGGGCCGACGGACGCCGCCCGCGTCGAGAACGGCACTGCCGGGATGTTCACGGTCACTCCCGAGGAGCTCGGCCTTCGCAGGGTCTCGGCGGAGGAGCTCCGGGGCGGCACGCGTGCGGAGAACGCGCGCATCCTGACCGGTGTGCTGGACGGCTCGATCCGCGGCGCGAAGCGGGAGGTCGTGGTGCTGAACGCGGCCGCGGGCTTCGTCGTCGCCAACATCGTGCGCGATCTCGGCGAAGGGATCGCGAAGGCAGTCGAGCAGATCGAGAACGGGGGCGCGCTCGCCCGGCTCCGCGCGCTGCAAGACGGCTCCGCCGCCCGGGGCCGCTAACGCTTCGCCTTCTCGACCCCGGCCAGGTGGCTCTCCTCGGCATCCACCAGCGCCAGGAACACCCTCTCGAGCGCCCCGGTCTCCGCGCTCTGCCGGCGGAGTTCGTCCACGGTGCCGAGCGCGATGAGACGCCCGTGGTTGATGATCCCGATCCTGTCCGCCATCTCCTCGGCGACGGAGAGCGTGTGGGTCGAAAGGAAGATCGTCGCCCCCGCGGTGCTCCTGGCTTTCAACTCCGTCTTGACGATGCGGGCGTGCATCGGGTCCAGCCCGACCATCGGCTCGTCGATGACGATCACCTTCGGCTCGTGCAGCAGCGCCGAGGCGATGACGAGCCGCTGCCGCGTGCCGTGGCTCAGGTTCTCCGTGAGCTCGTTCTTGTAGGAGTCGAGCGCGAACTTCTCGAACAGCTCGGCGGTCTTGCGGGCGGCCAGGGCCCGTTCGACGTTGAAAATCTCCGACACGAACCGCATGAATTCCAGCGAGCTCAGTTTGTCGTAGAGGAACGGGAAATCGGGCACGTAGCTCATGATCGCCTTGGCTGCCTTCGGGGCCGTCTGGAGATCGAACCCGCCCACGCTGCAGCGGCCCGCGGTCGGGCGCAGCAGGCCGGTGAGCATCTTGATGGTCGTCGTCTTTCCCGCGGCGTTCGGGCCGAGGAAAGCGAAGAACTCGCCCTGTTTCACGTTCAGGTCGAGCCCATCGACAGCCGTGAGGCTCCCGAACCGCTTCGTCAGGCCGGCTATCTCAATCATCGGTCGAGGGTGATGTCTTCACTCCCCAAGCTGTAGCCGAAGGAAGTGTGGACGAAAAGGATTTGGCCGAGCTGGCTCACATATATATCCGCGAGCGAAGAGTCTCCCTGGCGGATGGAGACCTCGTATGCCTCGATCTTCTCGTGCCGGACGTTCAGGTAGCTCCGCTTCGCCGTCACCGCCGGCGCGCCCAGGCCCTTGCGGATGCCCTCCACGGCGTTTGGATCGACGCCGAGCGCCCTCAACGCCGTCTTTTCCCCGGCATCATCCAGCGGGAAGGATTGGCTCGACGTGCCGTTCTCTCCCCTGACCTGGTAGCGCATCACGTTCTGCGTCGGGAGGATTTCCACGAGCACGGTGTTTGGCGAGTCGCGCACTCCGAAGAGGCTCTTCAACGCACCGAGGTGCAGCGCGCGATCCATGTTCGCCGAGCCCTGCCAGACGAAACGCTGCCGCGCCATGAAGGGGAGCGCCAGGGCGAGGTTCCCTGAGAACTGGAGCGTCCGCCCCGGCCCTTTCGGCGCGGGCTCGGGGCGGAGGGAGAAACTGCCGGTCGGGCGGCCGTTTTCAAAGATGGAGAGCTCCGAGGTCTGCCCGCCGACGAAGAGCATCCGCACGACGTGGGAGACCGGCACTTCGAGCAGGCCGGAGCTCTCCGGGCTCACCACCAGGCGAACCAGGAGGGCCATCATCACGCACCAGAAGAGGACGATTGCGCCAGCGAAAATCCGGTAGGCCACTTTTTTGGGGACGGTATCCGGTCAGCCCTTTTCGTCCGGCGGGGCGGCGTTTTTCTCGATGAGCGCATACGCGTTGTGGTTGTGGATCGACTCGAAGTTCTCGGCCTCCACCCGGTACCAGGTGATGTTCGGCTCCATGTCCGAACGCGCCGCGATGTTCCGCACGAGGTCCTCGACGAACACCGGGTTGTCGTAAGCGCGCTGGGTCACCTCCTTTTCATCGGGGCGTTTGAGCAGGCTGTAAAGCTCCGAGCTCGCGCAGCTCTCCACCAGGCGGATGAGGTCCTCGATCCAGATCGGCTTGCCGAAACGCACCGCGTAGGTCACCTGCCCGCGCTGGTTGTGCGCGCCGCGGGCGCTGATCGCCTTGGAACACGGGCAGAGCGTCGTCACCGGCACGACCACCGTCAGCACGAAGTCGAACCCGTTGTCGTCCATGCTGGCGTTGAAGCGGGCGGTGTAATCCATCAGGCCCACCGCCCCGGTCACCGGCGCCTTCTTCTCGAGAAAGAACGGGAATTCAAAATCGGCATGCGCCTTTTGGGAATCCAGCCGCCGCAGCAAATCCTGAAGGATGTTCTTGATGCCATCCACGTGCAGGATGCGGCCGCGCGCATTCAGCACCTCGATGAAGCGGCTCATGTGCGTCCCCTTGTAATGGTGGGGGAGATCGACCGTGAGCGAGATGTTGGCGATGGTGCTCTGCTCCGCGTGGGCCTTGTCGCGGATCTGGATCGGGTAGCGCAGGTTCTTGACCCCCACGCGGTCGATGGCGATCCGACGGTAATCCTGCTCGCTCTGCGTGTCGCGCAGGCCGCTCATAGGCTCCGGCGAATGCCCGTTTCCCCGCGTCTCTTTCGTGGAGGGTCTCAACATCCCGTTCTAAGTACCCATGAAACGCCCTCCGGCGCAAAGCCGGCGCCCTCAACGTCCTTGATGCCCATACCCCCCCTCGGGTACACCTGTCTCTCTCATGCTCGCATACCAGGAACTCCTCCGACTCGTCCTGGAAAAAGGGACGTTCAAGGCCGACCGCACCGGCGTTGGCACCTATTCGTGGTTCGGCGCCCAGGCCCGGTTCGACCTCGCAGAGGGGTTCCCCCTCCTGACCACCAAGAAACTCCACCTCCGCTCCATCATCCATGAACTCCTCTGGTTCCTGCGCGGCGACACGAATACGCGCTACCTCCACGAGAACGGCGTCACCATCTGGAATGAATGGGCCGACCCCGCGGGCGATCTCGGCCGGATCTACGGCGCGCAATGGCGCGACTGGCGCACGCCCGGCGGCGGTTCCATCGACCAGATCGACTGGGTCCTCAACGAGATAAAGCGCAACCCGGACAGCCGCCGGCTCATCGTCACCGCGTGGAACCCGGCGGAGATCGGCGAGGTGGCTCTCCCGCCGTGCCACGTCCTTTTCCAGTTCTTCGTCGTCGAAGGCGTTCTCAGTTGCCAGCTCTACCAGCGCAGCGCCGACCTCTTCCTCGGGGTGCCGTTCAACATCGCCTCCTACGCGCTGCTGACCATGATGTTTGCCCAAGTGTGCGGCCTCCGCCCCGGCGCATTCATCCACAGTTTCGGCGATCTCCACCTCTACCGGAACCACCTCGACCAGGCCCGCGAACAGCTTGCGCGCACCCCGCGCCCACTCCCGGCCATGAAGCTGAATCCCGCCATAAAGGACATCCGCGATTTCCGCTACGAAGACTTCGAGCTCATCGGCTACGATCCCCATCCCGCCATCAAAGCGCCCATCGCGGTCTAGTGGCATGAAACGCCTTCAGGCCATCGCCGCCATGTCCGAGAACCGCGTCATCGGGCGGCAAGGCAAAATCCCCTGGCACATTCCCGATGACTTCCGGTGGTTCAAGGGGAAAACTTTCGGCCACGCCGTCCTCATGGGCCGCAAGACGTACGAGTCCCTCGGCAAACCGCTTCCGGGCCGGCTCAATCTCGTCGCGAGCCGCCAGTCCATACCCGGGGTGGTCACCATCCCCGACCTGGCGGTCTTCGACCCCGGCGATTACGCGCAGCAAACCTTCGTCATCGGCGGCGGGCAGGTCTATGCCCAGACGCTCCCGCTCTGCTCCGACCTCTTCCTGAGCGTCATCCCCCGCCGGATGGAAGGAGACGCCTACTTCCCCGAATTCGAACCGCAGTTCGAGCTCGTCGAAACCGTCCTCCGCCACGCGGAATTCGAAGTCCGCCACTACCGCAACCGGCGCCTGGGATGATCGCCCGCTCCCTGTTCAGAAATGGAGCGTGAAGCTCGCCCGGACTTCGAACGGTTCCCCGTGGCCGCTTTTACCCCTGGCTTCCGCGAACTATGCGGGCAGCAGCGGCGGGTATTTCCACGGAGGAAACCACTGGTAGAGCATCAGGTAAACGAGCACGCCGGTGACGGAGACGTAGAGCCAGATGGGGAGCGTCCAGCGCGCGATCCGTTTATGTTTGTCGAAACGGCGTTTTAACGCGGGCGTGAGCGTCATGAGCACCAGCGGCACGGTGGCGAAAGCGAGGATGACGTGCGAGGTCAGCATGGCGATGTAGAAAGTGTGTATCCAGCCGGGCGCGGTGAAGCGGGTGATGATGCGGACACTGAAGTGGTACGTGAGGTAGCACGCCAGGAAAAGGGTGGAGGTCGTCACGGCGCTCAGCATGCAGAACATGTGTTCGCGCACCTTGCCGTTCAGGATGAACCCCCAGCCGATGGCGATGAAGACGGCGCTCAGGCCGTTCAGGCTGGCGTTGACTACGGGCAGGTCGTGGACGGTCATCGGGCGAAGTCACTCATGCAGGAGCCGCAGGATGTCCCGCTGGATCTGGCCCGAAGGGTCGTCGCCGATCCCGTCATAGTAGGCGCGCACGGAGCCGTCGCGGTCCACGAGCGCGAACTTGGTGCTGTGGACAATGGGAGCGTTCGGCGATTTATCGGCGATGGCCAGGGTGAAGCTGTTCCGGACAAGGTCGAAGATTTTCTCGGGCGGGCCGGTGAGGAATGTCCATTTCCCAGGGGCGGCGTGGAACCTGGCGGCATACTCCTTCAACACCGCGGGCGTGTCGTCCTTCGGGTCCATCGTGAAAGAGACGAAGCGCACCTCGGGATTCTTAAACGCCTCGGCCTGCAGTTGGCCCATGCTCCGGGTGATGATGGGGCACGGCCCGGGGCAGGTGGTATAGACGAAATCGGCGAGCCATACCTTCCCTTTGAGGTCCCCGGAGCCGAAGGGGCGTCCGTCCTGATCGGTAAGCTGGAAATCGGGCAAGGTGCGGTATTTCAGCAGCGGAGGCTGCTGGTAGCGCATCTGGATGTAGGCCGACCCCAGGACGAAAAGGGTGATGGCGACACAAGCGCCGTAGAGGAGAAAGATTTTCCTCCCGCCCGAAACCGGCGGTTCGGAGATGGCGGCGGCCTCGCTCACGCTTTGGTGAAGACCCTCACGTTTTGGGGAAGGCTCACGCCTTCGTGAACACCATAAGGCCGAGCAGGAACGGCAGGTAGATGATCGTGGCGAAGAAGAGACGGCGGGCACTGGGGCGGGTGCGGTGCAGCAGGAACTGCGCGGCGCAACCGAGCAGGATGGCATCGAAGGCGAGGGCGCCCACCAGGTAGGTGAGGCTGGCGAGGCCGAAGGCGGAGGGGAGAAGCGTCACGATCACCAGCGCGATGGTGAAGAGGAGGCTCTCGGTGGCCGTCTTCACTCCGCAGATGTCGTTCCTGCGGAGCATGACGAACCCGGCCTGCGCGTATTCGTCCCGATACATCCAGGCGATCGCGAGAAAATGCGGGTATCTGCCACAGGAAAAGGACGCCGAAGAGGATCCACGCGCCCGCATGAATGGATGGGCGGGCCGCCGTCCAGCCGATGATGGGCGGGATGGCGCCGGAGACCGCCCCGACCATGATGCAGAACGAGGTGCGCCGCTTCATCGGGGTGTAAACGAAGAGGTAGATGCCGAGCGTGGCCGCGGCGAGGCAGGCGGTGAGCCAGTTCACCGCGAACCCGAGGTAAACAAAGCCGACGACCGCGAGGCTTACGCCGAGCCGGAGCGCGCTGGAAGCCTTCATGCGGCCCGCCGGCAGCGGCCGGGTCTTTGTCCGCTCCATGAGGCGGTCCACGTTGGTCTCGACGACCTGGTTGAGGATGGCGGCGCTGCCGGTGACGAGAGCGGTGCCGAGCAACGCGTGCAAAAGGAGGAGCCAGTCGATCCGGTCGCGGGAGCCCATGCAGAAGCCGACGAAGGTGGTGAGCAGGACCAGCGTGCTCAGCCGCGCCTTTGTCAGCATGAGCAGATCGCCCAGCAGGCCGGGAGCGAGTTCGGGCACGCTTGCCGCGCCGGCCGCGGCCAGGGGAGGGGCGAGCACCTCCGGAGCTTGGACGGGAACGGAGCGGCTCACGCGGTCACCTCCGAGATCAGTTCGGGGCGCGAGAAGCCGTTGATGTGGAAGCCGCGCGGTCTCAGGCGCGAGGCGCGCAGGGCGAGGAGCAGCGCGGTGCAGAGGATGAGCGCCCCGTTCAACACATGGAGGGTGGTGGGAAGGGGCGCTTTCGCGAGCCAGATGACGTGCGCGCCGAGAGCGATCTGCAGGATGAGGAGAAAGGTGAGGAGCAGCGCCGGCCGGACGAGCCTCCAGTCCTTGCGGGCATGGAGGAGGATCGACGCTACGAGGCCGGCCACGGCGCACGTGACGACCAGCGCGCCGACCCGATGGGCGAAATGGATCTGTATCTGCGGGGTGTCGAGCGGGGGAATGAGCTTGCCGAACGCCAGGGGGAAGTCGGGGATGGCGAGCCCGGCGTTCATGTGGCGCATGACCGCGCCGAGGATCAACTGGCAATAGACGATTCCCACGAGCGCCCAGGAAAATGCGCGGATCGCGGGGAGCTTCCGCCCGAAATAATCCCAGTCGCCCGCGATCCAGCCCGGGGAGAGGGCGACGGCGAGGGTGAGCGTCGTGCAGAGGAACACCTGGGCCATGCACGCGTGCGCCATGGCCAGGCCTTCGGAGAGGTGCGTGACCCGCAGGCCGCCGAGGACGCCCTGGAAACAGACTCCGGCGAATGCGGCGACCCCCAGCCAGCGCACCCAAGCCCGCGAGTCGTATTTCCAAACAAGGATGGCGAGCACGATGACGAGGAGGCCGACGGACTCCGCGAAAAGCCGGTGCCCGTGCTCGAGCCGGACATTTTCAATGTGCGTCCAGCCGGGCGGGTTCAACGTGCCGTAACTCAAGGGCCAGTCGGGGACGGCCAGGCCCGCGCCTTTGCTGGTGACCATGCCGCCGAGGAAGATGAGGCAGAGGGTCGCGAAGACGGTAAACTGCGCAAACCGATAGAGCCCGGCGGGCGCTTGGGGCCTGGCGGAGGGGCTGGCCCGGGGTGGAGAGGTCTCTTTCAAGCGCGATCCCCAGGAGACTAATTCGTGGGCGGTGCGCTGGGGGCGGCGGAAGCCGGCGCGATGGAGGCGGCGGGGATGGCGACCGCTCCCTTCGTGGAGGGCTGCGCGGGCTCGGGGGCAGGCGCGACCGGGGCGGCGGGATTTGTGGCAGTCGCGGGGGCCGCGGGGGCGTTTTCCTTGAGCCAGGCGGCGTAATCTTCCGGAGAATCGACCATCATGACGGCCCGCATGGCCGAATGGCCCAGGCCGCAGAGCTGGCCGCAGATGATCTCGAACTGGCCGGTGCGGATCGGCTTGAACCAGATGGGGGTGACGGTGCCGGGAATGGCGTCCTGGCCGATGAACATCGACTGCAGGGAAAGGCTGTGGATCACGTCCTTGGAACCGATTTCCAGGATGACGGGTTTGTTGACGAGGAGGTGGAGCTCGTTCCGGGCGACGATGTCATCCGCGCCCGCCGGGATCCTTCGGGTCGAGGCCGATGTCGTTGGAGGCGTTGATGAGATAGAGATCCTGTTTGCCGAAGACCCCGTCCGGGCCCGGGTAATGGAAGATCCAGGTAAACTGCTGGCCGGTGACGCGGACGATCTGCGAATCCTTCTCCTTCGGGAACTGGGTGACGCGTTTGCCCCAGAGCGGCAGGCCGAAGCCGAGCAGGAGGACGGCTTCGATGAGCACCACCATGAACTCAATATGGGTGGAGGCCTTCGTTCTCACCCCGTGGTAATCCGCCTTCGGGTGGCGCGATTTGTGGAACTTGAAGAGAGTGAAAAAGAAGAAGGTGGACCAGCCGACGAAGAGGACCAGCATGAACCAGTGGCAGACCTCCAGCATGTGGTCGATGAGGAACCCGTGCTCGGATGCGCTCATCGGCATCCCCATGAGGTGGTTAAGCATGCTGGCGGCCCTCCTCGAAGCTCTGTTTGAAGACGGCGCTGGCCAGTTCCTCGTGCGGGGGGATCGGGGCTTTCGCGCGGTGGGCGAGGTAGAGGACGAAGCCGAGGATGCCGGTGAGCATCGTGCCCAGGAAGCCGAGCATGGCGAAAATGAAGCCGTTGGTGGCGTCCACGACCGGCGAGCCGGGCGCGCCCATGCACACGGCGCAGGCGAGGGCCTTCACCGGCAGGCAGAGGATGAGGAAAGGCAGGAAGCGAAGTGCGTTTCTCATAGGATGAGGTTTCTGGTTTTTTTGAGGAACCAGACTCCGTAAACGAGGAGGCCGATCCCGGCTAGGAATGCGCAGATGGACACAGCGAGGTAAAAAAGGCTCCCGCCGGCCTGGTAGTTCTGAAACTCCAGCGCGGCGCAACCCCACGCCAGCACGAGCGAGAGGGCGATGAAAACGATGTGGAAAATCTTCAGGGACATTCTGGATTCACCTGTGGATGTGGTCGCTAAAGGCAAGCGCCGTGAGCGAGAAAAGACCGATGACGAACACGACCGTGATGATGAGGAACCGGTAGATCGTCCATTTCTCGTGCGAAAGGTGCATGAAGATGGCCGCGACCAGCGTGGCCTTGATGGTGGCGATCAACAGCGCGACCGCGATGTTCATCTCGTTGGATGGGAACGGGATATACGACGCCGCCACGGTGACGACCGTCCCGACCAGCAGCGCCCCGAAGACGAAGAGGTAGCGGTTCAAGTCCTTGGAAACGTCGTGCGCGTGTTCCGCGTGCGCGGCCTGGCTGGCCTGGGCAGCCTCGGCGGGGTGAGCGGAGTGGACGGGATTTACGGCGTGCGGATCACTCATAACGGGTCAAAGAAGATATAGAACGGGAAAGAGGAAAATCCAAACCAGGTCCACGAAATGCCAGAATAATCCCGAGACCTCGACGCGGTTCGCGAGGTGCTCGGGGTTCGTCCGGTAGAGTTTGCTGCCCGGCAGCCAGAAGTAGATATTGACGCACATGCCGCCGAAGACGTGCAGGCCGTGGAGGCCCGTGAGGGTGAAGTAGATCGCAAAAAACGGGCTGTATTTCGGAGTGAAGTTCGACCACCGCCGAATGTCGGATTTCTTGATGACCATCGGCGCGCCGTGCTCGCGCTCGGGCCAGAAATGCTTCCCCTCGTGGTGGATGTCCGGAAGGAGGGTGAGGGAGTCCGGCGTGTTCTCCTCGAGGTGACCGGTGATGACCTGGCCGTTCTTAAGGAAAACGCCGTAGTGGTGGAACTTGTCGTTATACTCGTAGGTCTTGATGCCCAGGAACATGAGCGCGCAGAGGATCGTGATGCCCATGTAAACGCGGTATTGGGCGAACTTGCGCATCTTCAGCGAGGCCCAGGCCATGACCATCGTCATGCTCGAGGTGATGAGCACGATGGTGTTGAAGGTGCCCACGGGGACGTTCAGGAGGCCGTGCGGCCACGGGTTCGCGGCGTCGGCGCCGATCCGCAGGAAGACGTAGGCCGAGAAGAGGCCGCCAAAGAGCATGACCTCGGAGGCGAGGAAGAGCCAGATGCCGATCTTCGCGTTCCAAAGGCCCGTGTCCGGGCGGGCGGTGACTGTGTAAGGAATTTCCATGACGAGGGTCGGGGGCGGTTCTAGGCCTGGCCTTGCGGGATGAAGTCCACATCCGAGCCGGGCACGCTGTATTCGTACGGCCCGCGATGGACGACCGGCGGGACGAGGAAATTCCCGTGCGGAGGAGGCGAGGGGGCTTCCCATTCGAGGGTGGTCGCGTCCCAGGGATTGTCGGAGACCTTCTTGCCGAACCAGATGCTCCAGAAAAAGTTGATGATGAACGGGATCTGCGCCACGGCCAGCAGCCATGCGCACCAGGACATGAAGATGTTCCAGTGCAGCACGGGCTTGCGCGAGGTCGTACGAGAATCCGCCGTCATACCAGCGGCGATGCACGCCGGCCATGCCCTGAAGGAACATCGGCATGAAGATGCCGTTGATGAAGATCAGCGAGAACCAGAAATGCACGCTTGGCCGAGGAACTCGTTCATCATGCGCCCGGTCGCCTTGGGGAACCAGTAATAGACGCCGGCGAAGATGGCGAAGATGGTGCCCGGCGCGACGATGTAATGGAAATGGGCGATGATGTAATAGGTGTCGTGCAGGTAGAGATCGACCGCATTGAACGCGAGCGGGATGCCCGTGAGGCCGCCGATGCCGAACATCGGCATGAACGCGGTGGCGAAAAGCATCGGAGTCGTGAAGCGGATCGCGCCGCCCCAGAGCGAGAGGAGGAGCGCCGTGAGGATGATGACCGACGGCACGGAGATGAGGATCGTCGTCGTCTGGAAAAAGGCGCTGACCCTTGCGCCCATGCCGGTGAGATACATGTGGTGGGCCCAGACGATGAAGGAGAGGAACCCGATCGTGAGCGAGGAAAAGACGGCGGCCTTGTAGCCCCAGAGCGGCTTCCGGGTGTTGTTCGCGACGACCTCGGCGACGATGCCCATGCCCGGCAGGATGAGCACGTAAACCTCGGGATGGCCCAGGAACCAGAAAAGATGCTGCCAGAGCAGGGGGCTGCCGCCGCCGCTGATATTGACGATCTCCCCGCTCACCACGAGGCCGGTGGGCAGGAAGAAGCTGGTGCCGGCGACGCGATCCATCAATTGCATGACCGAAGCGGCCTCGAGCGGCGGGAACGCCAGGAGCAGAAGAAAAGCGGTGATGAGCTGCACCCAGCAGAAGAACGGCAGCCGCATCCACGTCATGCCCGGCGCGCGGAGCTGGATGATGGTGGTGATGAAGTTCACCGCGCCCAGAAGCGAAGAGGTGATGAGGAAGACCATGCCGATGAGCCACATCGTCTGCCCTGTGAAGACCATGTTCGGCGCGCGGTCGGTGATGTCCGACAGCGGCGCATACGAAGTCCAGCCGCCCTTGGCCGCGCCGCCCGGGCAGAAGAAACTGACGAGCATGACCATGCCACCGATGAAAAAGGCCTGGTAGCTTGCCATGTTGATGCGCGGGAACGTCATGTCCGGCGCGCCGATCTGGAGCGGCACCACGAAATTCCCGAACGCCGCAAACGCGATGGGTACGATGCCCAGGAATACCATGATGGTTCCGTGCATGGCCCCGAGCGAGTTATAGAACTCGGGCGTCATGACTCCGTCGGGCATCTCCTTCGGGAAGACGCGCGAGAGGAGCGGGCCGAGAACGGGGAGCGGCTGGCCGTGGTACGCGAGCTGCCAGCGCATCAGCATCATCAGCGAAAAACCGAAAAAGAGAAAGATGAGGCCGGTGATGCCGTACTGGATGCCGATGACCTTGTGGTCGGTCGAAAAGACATATTTGCCCAGGAAGCCGGGCTCTGCGTGCGCGTGGTCGTCGTGCGCGTGGGCCTCGTGGGTGTGCGGAGCGGAAGTGGAGATTTCCATTTTTTAATTCGTTGGGTTTTCCGGAAGGGAACCTAGCACCGAAGACGGCGATTTTACAATTTCATTTGCCCCGTCAGTTGGCCTGCGCGGCGTTAAATTCGAAGTTCACAGTGGCGTTGCCGCCCTTCACGGTGAAATCCTGGAGGAGCGGCTTTTCAAAGCCGCTGTGCCACGCCTGCGCGTGGTAGGCGCCGTCGGGCAGGCCCGCGGGGAGCCGGAACGCGCCGTCCGCGCCCGTCACCGCGAAGAAACGGCTCTGGGTGACGAAGATCCAGCCCAGCATCCACGGGTGGACGTCGCACTTGATCTTGAATATGCCGGAGGTGTCGAAGATCTGATCCGTGGACATGCCCCCGATCTGGCCCAGGTTGAACAGATCGACGCTATTCTCGTTTGCGCCCATATACTGCATGCCGTGGACGTTGTGGAGCGTCTGGTCGGAATTTTTGAAGGTGACGGTCGTGCCCTGGACGATGCAAAGGACGTGCGGCTCGTAACGGCAGCCTTTCTGGTCAACCAGGGCTTTGGCATCGGGTTTTGACGCCGGAGCGTTCTGCACGGTGATGATGGTGTCTGCGAGGCCGCCGCCGGGCGCGATCTTCCAGTTTTCCTGGGTGAGGCTGGCGCCGTGCGGGCACGTGGGATCCGCGGCGGTGAACCGCACCGGGTGAGCGAGCTCGGCGGGTGTGCCGCTGAGGGTGACTTTGCCTTCGACGGCGGCCTGGGCGCTGGCGGCTAGCAGGAGAAGAGAGGCGGCCGCCTCCACACTCCTCTTAAAGCCCATGCGAAGGAGCGCGCGGGTTCTCATTTATTTGGCTGCGGGCGGGGCGGCGGAGGCTGCGGGCGCGGCGCCGGCCGGGGCGGGTGCGCCCGCCGGCGCGGGGCCGCCGGGAAGGGTGGCGTCTTTTGGGACTTTCAAGAGGTCGGCCTCGGTCCCAGGACTCGGCCTGGCCGGCGAACTGTTTGCGGGCCGAGGCGATCTGCTCGGGGGTAATCTCGCCGGAGGTGTTGCCCCACTCCTGGCGGACATACGTGAGGACATCGGCGATCTTCTGGTCGCTCAGCTTATCCCATGCAGGCATGACGGCTGCGCCGAACTGGTGCCCTTCCACGGTGATGTTTCCCTGGATCCCTTTCAGGAGGATCATCCCAAGGCGCTTGGGCGAGCCGTTGACATATTCGGATTTCGCGAGCGGCGGGTACTGGCCCGGAACGCCGAGGCCCGTGTCCTGGTGGCAGGTGGCGCAATTCAGCTTGAAGACGTTCTGGCCGAGCTGGACGGGGGTCAGCTCCGTGGGCGCCGCGCCGCCCGGCCCGGGCTGGCTGCCGGAAGCGCCCGGAAGCGGGCGCGTGTACCAGTCGAAGACGGTGGGATCGAACCCGCCGTTATACATGCCGAGGTAGAAGCCCGCGCACATGAGGGCCGCGCCGCAAAGGCTCAGAAGCCATATCGGCGCCTCGGTGGTGCCTTCGCCAGGGTCGCTCTTTTCGCGGCGGATGGCCGCGTGGACCTGCGCCACGTCGTGCGTCTCCATGTAATCGACTTCGTCGGTCATCTCCGACGGCACCTGTCTGGGCTCGTGTGGGTTATTCACTTCGCCTTCTTCACCTCCGGTGGCAGGGGAGCTTCTTTCAGGGCGTGGCCCCGATCCAGCGACAAGAGGTAACCGACCAGCGCCTTGGCATCCTGGCTCGGGACGATCTCATACCCGGGCGGAGGCGCGTCGGCCCCCGGCAGGTCGAGGGCGTCGTCCGAGCGCTGGCCGGTGATCTTGCGTTGGATGAAAAGGAAACGGAACGGCGGCATGATCGACCCGGGCGTGACGCTCCGCGGGTCGTACAAGTGGCGGTAATGCATTTGCGCCAGCTTCATGCGCGCTCCGATGTCCGAGAGGTCGGGGCCGTTGCGCATGGAGCCGAGGAACGCCGGGTTATCGTAGATGTAATCCCGCGCCACGGTGCGCCGGACGCCCCAGCCGCGGTCGATGTCCGAGCCGTCGAACTTGCCGCGAACCTGCTGGCTGTGGCAGTAGAAACACCCTTCGCTCTTGTAAACCTGCCGGCCCTGGTCGGTGATGCCGCCGATGTTGACCGGGTAGATGTCGCCCGTGTCCTCATCCACCTGCGGCTCGAGGCTGCCGAGCTGGAATTGGGGCACCATGACCGCGCCCGCCCACCCGATGGCGAACGTGGCGAAGATGCCCGCGAAAACCGCCGGAAACGTTTTCAATGGCTCTCCTCCTCCCCGAAGGGTGCGAAAAGGGTGGCCTGGCCCGCCGGCTTGCCGAAACGCAGGATCATCAGGAGAAAATTCACGGTGAAAAAGGTGTGCCCGACCAGGAGCACGACCCACGCGATGGTGTTTGCCCGAAAGTAGAGCTGGCCGGTGTCGATGACGGAGGAGAACGGCTCGGCCGTGTTATCCATCGCCGAGCCCTGGGCCAGGCCGGACATCAGCATGAGGAGGATCATGAGGCCGATGCCGTACGCCGAGCCCCAGAAGTGCATCCGGATCATGCTCGCCGAAAGCCATTCGCAGCCGACCAGGCGGGGGGCGATGTAGTAGATCGCGCCGAACATCGCCATCGTGAAAAAGGCATAGACGCCGAGGTGAAGTTCCCCGGTCGCGAACTGGGTGAAATGCGTGATGCGATCCACCGACCGGAACGACCCGGCGATGCCCACGAGACCCGAGAGGATGAAGGCGATCGCCCCGTAGAAGGTGAAGCGGATCGTCGGGCTGTGGTAGATCATGTTATACGAACCGCGCATGGTCATCGCGAAATTCACGCCGACGGTGGCCAGGGTGACCATGGTCATGATCGACGCGGCGATCCCCAGGGTCGGCACCCATACGGGCACCGGGCCGCCCGCGAGGTGGGTGCCGCCGAGCCAGGGATAAAAGAGGGCGAATGTCCAGAACCCGATGGTGGCCAGGTGGTAGCTGGCGACCGGCCTGCCAGTGACCTTCGGGATGAAATAATAGATGGACGCGAGGCCGATGGCGCCCATCCAGAGGCCGACGAGATTCGCGCCGTACCATGCCGCCACCACTTCCTGCATGACGCCGCGGACGTGGAGCACCGAGAGCATGAGGTTCGCGGTGCCGTAGAGCCACGGGAACCAGAAAAGCGCGCCCACGAGATACCAGAGCGAGATGTAAACGTGACCGGGCCTGCGGCTCTGGAACACCGCCACGCCCCACACGGCTATGAGCGAGTAGGCGATGAAAAGGATCGCGACCGAATAGTTCGGGAACTCGAGCAGGGAGCGGCCCTGGCTCTCGCCCATGAGGATGCCGGCGATCCCCGCCGTGACCCCGATATTCCAGAAAATGTTCCCAAAGACGAGCAGGGCCGGCCGGCGCAGGGAGACGCGGCAGAGGCGCACCATGAGCCAGATGAGCGTCCCCATGCCAGCGGGGCAGGCCCAGCCGTAAATGAGCGTATCGATATAAGCGGGCCAGATGCGGCCATACGTGAGGAAACTCCAGCCGCCGAGAAACTCCGGCTGGTGCAGCTTGATGGACGCGATGAGGCCGAGGAGCGTCGCCGCCAGGAGCCAGGTAATGGCGGTCGTATAAAAGAAGAGAACCGGGCCGCCGGCCGATGCGTCGATCAATGCCCGGTCCACCTGGTCCATCTCGGCCACGCTGACGGAGCTGGGTTCGGAGGCGGGCTTTGCGGGAGTCACGGTGACGCTCATGGTTTTGTGGGTGAACCTGGAGGAGGCGACTGCCAGTTCCAGAGGGGCTGGCGGGCGGGCGCGGCGGAAGCGGCCGGCGTGGCTGCCGCCGCGGAAGCCGCGGGCGCGGCGGGCGCGGGCAGGGGAGTGGCGGCGGAGAGGGCGGGCGCGGGGGTCATCGAATCTTTGGGATTGGAGGATGCGGAGGGCGGGGTCTTCGGGGCGGCGAGGTCACCCGCGGAGGGGTTCGCGGCGGTCGGCGAAGGGAGCGGGCTCGGGAACGGGGTGGAAAGCGGGCGCTGGAGCGGCACGGGCGGCATCCCCTTTTCGATGCCGGGCGCGCGGTTCAGCGTGGGGGTGGGCGAGGGGGAGGCCGCGGAATTCACGACGGGAACGTTCGATGCGGGCGGCAGCTTGAGGGCGGTGGTCATTTCGGCGGCGGTGCCGGAGACGGCGGGCGCGGCGACGGCGGCATCCTGAAGGCCCACGGGGTAGGGGTTCTCCACCTTCACGGAGGAGGGGTGCGGGGTCTTCATCTTGAGATCGGCCAGAACGAGCTCCATCGCGCGGTCGATGGGGATGGCGACCGTCCCCTTCTGCTTGTTGGCCCATTTGTAGCCGGTCAGCTTCACCGCGTCCTCGGCACGCAGGGCCGCCAGCTTTTGGGCTCTCGCCTCCGCGCGCGCCTTCTCGACGCTCTCTTTGGGCAGGCTCGCCGCGAAGACGACGATGACCAGCGCCGCAAATGCGCAGAAAAGGAAGACGCCTCCGAAGAAGGCCCTCCAAAAATAGGTCACGCGGCGGTGAACGGGGACGAGCGCCATATCAATTGGTAAGGGCGAGGGATTCCGCAAGGCGCGGGTCGCGGGAAGGGAAGAGGCTGTTCCTGCCCAGGGTCTTGATGAAAAGGATGGAGAGCACGGAGCCGATGGCCGCGAGCGCGCAAAGATCGAGGATGTGCGGATGCACGCCCCGTCTGGTGCAGCATCGGCATGACGATGATGTAGATATCGACGGCCTGCATGAAGACGCATCCAGCCGGCCACGCCTGCAGAGGTATCTGCGGTTTCTTCTTGTCCCCTGGAGCAGGAGGAGCGGGAACGGGATAAAGAACCGGCCGACGACCAGGAAGGTGCTCAGCGGTTGCCAGGAGGCGATGTTCCGGCGGATGAAGTAGTAGGTTTCCTCCGGCATATTCGCATACCAGATGAGCATGTACTGGCTGAAGCCGATGTAGGCCCAGAAGACGCAGAAGGCGAGCATGAGCTTGCCCATGATGTGGTAGTGCTCGACGTGTCACGTACTTGAGGTAGCCCTTGTTGCGCAGGCCGGTGACGAGCAGGACGAGGAGCGACATGGAGCTGCCCGCCGCGCCCGCGAAAATGTAAACGCCCCACATCGTGGAAAACCAGTGGTAATCCAGCCCCATGAGCCAGTCGAACGCGCGCGAACGTGAGCGAGAGGGCGAAGAGGGGGATGCCCGCGACGGCGAGCTTGCGCATGCGGATGGAGTTCCAGGTGCTGCCGTCGTATCCTGGCCGAGCGGAGAGGTGGCGGAGCATGAGGGCCACGCCGCTGAGACACGCAGAAATAGACGAGGGTGCGAATGATGAAAAAGGTGTGGCTCAGATAGGCCACGCTTTGCGTCCAGGAGGGCCTCCGTCGCCGGGCGCGATGTCCCACCAATGGAAGAGATAACGGGCGCAGAGAAGAACGGGGATGAGGCCAAGCAAGACGAAGGGCAGGAGGCTCGGCGAGGTTCTCAAGGACGCGGCGGACGACAACGGACCAAGCGGCATCGGTGGCGTGATGCACCAGCACCCAGAAGAGGCAGCCGGCGCAGAGGGTGAAGAAATACATGAACGCGAAGAGCCAGGAGAAGGCGAACTGGGCCCGCGTGCTGTGCATGACGAGGCCGATGATGCACCCAGCGATCCCCACGATGCCCAGCGGCGCTGAGGCCGAGCAGCGGCACGCCCGCGTGCTTGGAATCGAATATCTCGGGCGGAGGAGTCGGCGCGGTGCGGGTGCGCTCATGGTTTTACGCGGGGTTGTCCAACTGTGCGCGCAGGGCTTGCGGGCACGTCCCGCACGGTGGCGCCGCCCTGGCTGCGTTCGAGGGCGCGGATGTAGGCGATGATGGCCCAGCGATCCTCGACGGCCGATGTTCGGGCCGTAGGCGCCCATCTTATTCTTGCCGAGGGTGATGGTGTTGAAGATCTGGCCGTCGGGCATGTCGCGCAGGCGCTGATCCAGGAAGCTGGCCACGCCGACGAGGTTATATTGGGTGACGATGCCGTTGGCCGCGCCGGTGGCCCCGTGGCAGACCGCGCAGTTGATGGTGAAACGCTGCTGCCCGCGCTGCAGGAGTGCGGCGGTCGCCTCGACGGGGAGGCCGTCGCCGTAAACGGCGCCCATCCGCCCCGTGCTGTAGTAGTCGGTGGCATCGGAGAAGCCGTTCGAGCGCACGATGGCGTTGCTGTTGCTCGCCCCGTTCGTGAAGTAGCGGCCCGGGAGCGTGTAGCCGATCGGGACGGTGCCCGCGACCGGGTTCGCGCGCCGCCCTGGAGTCGGCAAAGAAATGCTGGTGTGCTGCGCGTCGTACCGGGGCTGGCGGACCATGTCCGGGAAAATCTCGATGGGCGTCCGGCTGCTGACTTTGCCCCTCCAGCCGAGGAGGGCTATGAGCGCGATGACCGCGAGCAGGGTGGAAATGAAGAAATATTTGAGCATGGGTCAGTCGTGAACCAGCGTGACGTGCGTGCCGCCGATCTCCTCGAGGAACGCCCGGGTCGACGTCTCCGAGAATTTCGGGTCGCGCGCTTCGATAACGAGGAAAAAGCCGTCATCGGTGGCGCGGGAGAAACGTTCCCAGTTGAAGAGGGGGTGATACCATTTCGGCAGCTGGTTGAAGACGAGCAGCGCGCCGACCGCGGCGAACGCCGAGCAGAGGACGGTGAGCTCGAAGAAGATCGGGAAGAACGCGGGCACCGTGGCCCAATTGACCGGCTTGGCGTCAACCACGAGCTTGTAGTCGATGGTGGAGGGGTAGGACTCCAGGACGACGGCCGTGAGAAGGCCCGTGAGGCCGCCGCAGAGGACGACGCGCGCTGAGCCACGATTTGCCGAGGCCCATCGCCTTGTCCATGCCGTGGATCGGGAAGGGCGAATGGACATCCCAGCGCTTGAACCCTTTGTCGCGCGCTTTTTCCGCAGCGGTGAAGAGGGCCGCCGCCGACGGAAATTCCGCGCCGAGACCGTATATTTTGGGTCGGGCTCAGCCATCAGGGTTGATGGGCCTCCACCCCGACGTGGGCGTCATGGATCTTGTGGTGCGGGTCGGCATACGGAGAGACGATCTTGACTTCGGACATGGCGATCATGGGCAGGTACCGCATGAAGAGCAGGAAGAGCGAGAGGAAGATGCCGAACGTGCCGATGAACGTCCAAATCTCGACCCAGCTCGGGTGGTAAACGTGCCAGGCGGAGGGCAGGAAATCCTGGGCGAGGGAGGTGACGATGATGACGAAGCGCTCGAACCACATGCCGGCGTTCACGCACATGCAGACGACGTAAACGATGTAGATGTTATGCCGGCAGTTCCGGAACCAGAATAGCTGCGGGGAAAGGACGTTGCAGGAGATCATCGTCCAGTAAGCACACCTGTAAGGGCCGAACGCGCGGTGGAGGAAGGCGAGCCTTTTCGAAGGCGTTGCCGCCATACCAGGCGATGAAAAACTCCATGCTGTAGGCGTAGCCGACGATGGAGCCGGTGAGCAGGATGATCTTGCACATGTTGTCCACGTGCTGCGGGGTGATGACGTCGTGCAGCTTGTAGATGAAGCGCATCGGAAGCATGATCGTCAGCACCATGGCGAACCCGCCGAAGATCGCGCCGGCGACGAAATAAGGCGGGAAGATGGTGGTGTGCCAGCCGGGGACACGAGAGACGTGGCGAAGTCGAAGGAGACGACGCTGTGCACCGAGAGCACGAGGGGCGTCGAGAGGCCCGCCAGGATCAGGTAGGCCATCTCGTAATGCCGCCAGTGGCGGTTCGAGCCGCGCCAGCCGAGGGCGAAGAGGCCGTAGAAGAATTTCTTCACGCGCGAGGTGCGTGCGGTCGCGGAGCGTCGCGAGATCGGGCACGAGGCCGGTGTACCAGAAGAGGACGGAGACGGTGAAATAGGTCGAGACGGCGAATACGTCCCAGAGGAGCGGGCTGCGGAAGTTCGGCCAGATGACCGTACTGGTATCGGGCGATGGGGGCGAGGAACCAGGCCATCCAGAAACGGCCGACGTGGATGCCGGGGAAAATACCGGCGCAGACGACGGCGAATAGCGTCATGGCCTCGGCGGAACGGTTGATGGAGGTGCGCCAGTTCTGGCGGGTGAGGAAGAGAATGGCGGAGATGAGGGTGCCGGCGTGGCCGATACCGATCCAGAAGACGAAGTTCGTGATGTCCCAAGCCCAGCCGACCGGGATGTTCTCGCCCCAGACGCCGACACCGGTGGAAATCTGGTAGCCGATGCAGAACAGGCCGAAGACGGCGATGGGCGAAGTGATGGCAAAGGCGACCCACCACCAGAACGGCGTCCTGTCCTCGACGATGCCCGAGATGCGGTCGGTGATCCAGCTCAGCTTCCGTTCATTGAGGATGAGCGGGACGCGTTCGACGGACGGCCCTTCGACGGGCGGGCCCTGGATGCCTGTGGCCATTTAGGAGGCTCCTTTCGGTTCCATGGTGGCTTTCGATTTTTCCTCTTTGGGCTTCTCCTCCTGCGCGGCGTCGAAAGTCGCGATCTTCTCCGCGCCGGGCATGCTGCATGTTCGGATTCCGGATTTTGGCGAGATAGGTGATGCGGGGATTGACGTTGAGGTAATCCAGAAGCCTGTAACCGCGCGGGTCTTTCTTGAGCTTGGAGACCTTGCTGCCGGATCCTCGAGGATGTCGCCGAAGACGATGGCCTCGGCGGGGCACGCCTGCTGGCAGGCGACCTGGAAGGCATCGGCGGGCACGCGCACGTCCGGCGAAGGGCCGGCCTTCACGCGCTGGGCGATCTTCGCCTCCTCGATGCGCTGCACGCAGAAGGTGCATTTTTCCATGATGCCGCGCATCCGGACGGTGACGTTCGGATTCTTCTGCATCTTGAGGGTGTCGGGCGAGCCCTTCTCGGTGAGGGGGCCGAGCTTGAGGCCGCTGACTTCGCCGAAGATGGTCTTCTGCGGGGCGATGGGCCGCTGCTGTAGTCGAAGAAATTGAACCGGCGCACCTTGAAGGGGCAGTTGTTCGAGCAATACCGGGTGCCGATGCAGCGGTTATAGGCCATGACGTTCAGGCCTTCTTCGCTGTGGACGGTGGCGTTGACGGGGCAGACGGTCTCGCACGGGGCGTTCTCGCACTGCTGGCAGAGCATGGGCTCCATGACCATCTCCGGGTCGTCATCCTGGCTGTCCCAACTCGCGAAGTAGCGGTCGTTGCGGATCCAGTGCATCTCGCGGCCGTTGATGACCTGTTCCTTGCCGACGATGGGGATGTTATTCTCGGCCTGGCAGGCGACGACGCAGGCGTTGCAGCCCGTGCACTTGTTGAGGTCGATGACCATGCCCCACTGGTTGAGGCCGGTCATCGGAGGATGCGCGTAGAGGGTCGGATTTTTGATGGGGAGATCGGCATCCATCCACATCTTCTTGGCGAAGTCCGGCTTCTCCCGGTAATGCTGCACGGTGCCCTCGCGGACGAGCGCCCGGCCTTCCATGTTGTGGTGATCCTGCGTGATCGCGAGCGGATAGGTGTCCCCGGTAAGCCGGACTTTCGCGCCGACGGCGAAATACGGCTGCGCGGTGGTGCGCAAGGGATAGACGTTCACCCCGGCCTGTGCGCCGACCCAGCCGGTCACGGTGCGCCCGTAGCCCATCGGGATGCTGATGGAATGGTCCGCGTGGCCGGGGGCGATGAGCGCGGGGATGGCGATCCGGCGGCTGTCCAGGGTGATTTCGAGGACTTCGAAGTCCTTCTGCCCGAAGCCTTTCGGGGCGATGCCCAGCTTCTTGGCGGTCGCCGGGCTGATGAGGGCGGCGTTGTCCCACGTGAGCTTGGTAATCGGGTCCGGGAGTTCCTGGAGCCAGGCGTTGTTTGCGTAGCGGCCGTCGTCCACGCTGGCGCTGGAGGTGAAGACGACTTCGTAGGTGTCGTCGCCGGAAAGGACGGGAAGGCTCGCGTTATCGCGGATATAAGCGGTGGCGTCGGCGATCTGGATCGCGCCGGAGGGAGCGGCGGAGTCCGCAAGGAAACCGTCGTGGAGGAATTTGTTCCAGGCGGCGTCGGGGTCGCCCCCTTTGGCGAGGGTGCGGAAGGTGGCCTGGATGAGTTCCGGGCCGTTGGGCTTCTGCAGGCCCGCGAGCCGGGCGAGGATGTCGAGCTCGGACCAGCCGCCGAAGAGCGGGAGGATCATCGGCTGGCCGGAGAGGTAGCTTCCGTCCGAAGCGCGGCCGTCGTTCCAATATTCCAGGTAATGGGCGGCGGGCACATGCCAGGATGCGCCTTCCGAGGTCTCGTCGGCATACATCCCCTGGCGGATGACGACTGGGACGCTCTTCTGCAGCTTCGCCCATTCGAGATCGGCCGGGGCATTGTAGACGGGGTTGCCGCCGAGTATGAAAAGGGTGGTGACCTTCTTGTCGGTGATGGAGGAAGCGAGTTCACCGAGGGTGATCCCCGGCTTTTCCGTGACGGGCGCCCCGGTGACGGTGGCGCCGACGTTGCCGAGCGCGGTGTTGATCGCATGCACCAGGAGGTGGACGGCGGCAGGCTGGCGCGGTCCTGCGAGGACGAGGCCGCGGCCTTTCGCGCTGACGAGGTCGGCCGCGGTCTTCTCGACCCAACCGGCCACGAAGCTCGCGTTGACCTGGGGTTTGTCCACGACGCCGCCGAACGGGTCGAGGCCCGCCTGGCCCGTGGTTTTGGCGATCTCCTTCGCGAGGGCGACGGCGAAAGCGGCGACCTGGCTGGCTGGGCAGCGGAGGCGATGGTCCGCGACGCCGCCCGTGAGGGTGTAGCGGTTCTCGACTACGTAAAGGCGGTTCACGGTGGCGTTGTCGGCCTGGTCGGGCCGGCGGCGCTGCGCGAAAGCCCGGCTCATCTCGACGCCGCCCTCGTCGCACCCGAGGAAATCGCAGTCCAGGGAAAGGATGATGTCGGCCTTCTCGATGTGCGGCACCGGTTTGGAGCCGGAAGCCTGCAGCATCTTCACCGCGTCGTCGTTGCCGAGCGGCTCATAGACGCACCACTGCGCCTGCGGGAATTTCTTGAGGACTTCGCCCCGGAGGCGCTCGCGCGTGGGCGAGTTGCCCGCTTCCACGAGGAAGGCGAGGCCCGCGCCGCCGTTCGCGGCGAGGTTGGCGCGGATTTTGTCCAGCGAGAGGTCGAAACGGTCGGCATCGCTCGGCGCACCGCTGTTGAGGAAGAAGCGGGATCGCTCGGGATCGTAAAGATTGAGGATGGAAGCCTGCGCGAAAACGTCGCTGGCGCCCTGGGTGACGGGGTGCAGCGGGTTGCCGTCCACCTTGGTGGGCCTGCCGTCGTGGGTGGTGACCACGAGCGGGAGGGCGCACTTGCGACCCGGCATGGAGGTCGCGTAGAAGAGCGGCTTGCCGGGGATGGCCCACTCGACGCTCTTGGTGAACGGCACCAGGTTCATGACCGGGCGGTGGCACCCGCTCAGGCCGAGGCCGGCGAGCGCGGAGGAAGCGCCCATGAGCTTAATGAAGCTGCGGCGGGAGAGGCCGTCGTCGCCGTTATCCTGGAACTCGGCTGCGCCCCGGGGAAATTCGCGCTCGAGCAGCACCTGGAACTCGGGCGTCTCGGCGAGCTCGTCGAGGCTGCGCCAGTATTTCTTGCCGCCTTCGGGCTCGGGAGGATGATGGAAGATTGTTTTCATCGGTGGCACCCCGCGCAGTTCTCGGGGGGATGGACGTTCCAATCGTGCTTGAGCTTCAGCCCGATGTCATGCTGGTTTTCGCCCGGGCCCGGCTTCCAATCGAGATCGAAGACCTTGTTCTCGGGGCGAAGATGGTTTTCCGGGGCCCTGTGGCAGCTCAGGCACCAGCTCATGCTGAGCGGCTGTTTCTCCTTCACGAGGTCCATGTGGTTGATGTCGCCATGGCAGCTATAGCAACTGATGCCGCGGTTCACGTGCACGGAGTGGTTGAAATACGCGTAGTCCGGCGTTTTGTGGATCTGCACCCACTCCACGGGCTCGCCGCTGGCCCAGCTCTGGCGCACCGGGAGGAGTTTCGGGTTCTCCTTTTGCACCTGCGAATGGCAGTTCATGCACGTCTGCGTATTCGGGACGTTCGAGTGCGCGGCGACCTCGACGAAGCTGTGGCAATAGCGGCAATCCATCCCGAGCTGCGTGACGTGGAGGCTGTGCGGAAACGGGACGGGCTGGATGGGCTGATAACCGACCCGGGTATATTTCGGGGTGAAATAATACCAGACGACCGCCGTGAGCACGGCGCCCACCACACCCGCGCAGACGACGAGCTTGATGGGGAGCATGTTGCTCCAACGCGGGAAAAAATTCGCCATTTAGTAGTTTCCATCCGCCGGGCTGGCGGGATGAAATGTGTCCCTCAAAATGAAAATGGTGTCAACAGAATGCATCTTCTCTGCCCGGAATTCGGGGGTCTCCCCGGTTTGCCGTCGCCGCGCATCTTTTTTAAAGGCTGCCCCAGTTGCAAGAGCAAAAATCTTTCTTTTTTTTCTTGCGGGCGAGGCGAGTGTGGCATTCCGGCACTCCCAGTTGCCCGCCGCGAGTTCACTTTGACGACACGACTTTCCCCGCAGCTTTTTCGCACGGCGCGGAATCTCATTCCGGGCGGCGTCAATTCTCCCGTCCGCGCGTTTCGCAACGTCGGCGGAGAACCGTTTTTTGTGGATCGGGCAAAGGGCTCCAGGATCTGGGACGTCGAGGGGCGGGAATACATCGACTACGTGGGGACGTGGGGGCCGGCGATCCTCGGGCACGCGCCAGAGGTGGTCGTCTCGGCGATCCAGGCGGCGGCCGGCAGGGGGGTAAGCTTCGGCATACCGAACCCGTTGGAGGTGGAGATGGCGGAGTTGATTTGCCGATGGGTGCCTTCCATAGAGAAGGTGCGCATGGTCAACAGCGGCACGGAGGCGACGATGTCCTGCGTGCGGCTGGCGCGCGGGTTTACGGGGCGGGATATGGTGGTGAAGTTCACCGGGTGTTACCATGGGCACGTGGACTCGCTCCTGGTTCAGGCGGGGAGCGGGGCGCTCACCCATGGCCGGCCCGACAGCGCCGGCGTGCCGGAGGCGCTCGCGGCTCTTACCCTCGCGCTGCCGTTCAACGACCCGGAGGCGTTGAAGGCGGTCTTCGCCCGGGAGAGGATCGCGGCGGTCATCCTGGAGCCGATTCCTGCGAACGCCGGCTTGTTCTTTCCCCGGCCGGGATTTCTGGAACTGCTGAGGACGCTCTGCGACGAAAACGGCGCGCTGCTGGTCTTCGATGAGGTGATGACCGGGTTCCGCGTGGCCAAAGGCGGCGCCCAGGAGCTCTACGGCGTGCGCCCGGACCTGACGGCGCTCGGGAAGGTGATCGGCGGCGGGCTGCCCGTGGGGGCGTTTGGAGGCCGGGGCGATATCATGGATTTTCTCGCGCCGGACGGCCCGGTCTATCAGGCGGGGACGCTCTCGGGGAATCCGCTGGCGATGGCGGCCGGGCTGGCGCAGTTGAGGGAGCTGGAGCGTTTGGATGGCTGGGCCGCGCTGGAAAAGCTCGGGGCGGCGCTGGAGGGAGCGGTGCGCGCGGCGCTGCGGCACGCGGGAAGGAAGTGCGTCTTCCACCGGGTCGGCTCGATGTTCTGCCTCTTCTTTCAGGAAGGGGAGGTGTTCGATCTGGACTCCGTCATGCGGGGCGACAAAACGGCGTTTGCGAAGTTCTTCCACGCCTGCCTGGCCGAAGGGGTCTATTTCGCGCCTTCGCCATACGAGACGGCATTCCTTTCTCTGTCTCATACGGCGGAGGATATCCAGCGGACGGCCGAGGTGATGGCGCAAGCCTTCGAAAAGTAAGCGTGGCTGCGCAGCCGCGTACGCCCATTATCCGATGCGCCGGAGCAAAATCTGCGCTGGCAGGTCCTTTGAAGCGGGGTAAGCTGGCCGCCTCCATGTCGAACCTCAGGAGTTCCTTCCAAACAGACGCAGAGGCGGTCGTGCCGCCGATCCTCACTTCGGGTGAATGTCCTGCGACCCCGGCTCGTCCAGAACCCATGCCATGCCCGCCGAACTCATAGACGCCTCCCAGCCGATCCAGGCCGGGAAGCCCGCCGGGCAGCTGGAGCCGATCCGCGTGCAGGCGAAATTCTTCTTCGAAGGGGAGAAGAAGTTCTTCGTGAAGGGCGCGACATACGGGCCGTTCCGGCCGAACGCGGATGGTGATTTCCTCCCTCCTCCGGGCCGAGTGGAGGAGGACTTCCGGCTCATGGCGCAACTCGGCATCAACCTCCTGCGAGTGTATCACGTGCCGCCGGCCTGGTTTCTGGACATCTGTCTCCGGCACGGTCTGCGCGTGTTGATCACCGTGCCGTGGGCGGAACACGTCGAGTTCCTGAACGACCGCAAGATTCGTTCGCAGATCGTCCGCACCATGAAAGAGGCGGTGCGGAAGAACCAGGGGCACGAGGCGCTCTTCGGCTACCTCGTGGGAAATGAAATCCCGACGACCATGGTGCGCTGGCTCGGCGCACGCAGGGTGACCTATTTTGTCGAGGACCTCATCAACCTTGCGCGGGAGATCGACCCGCGGCCGCTCTATTCCTACGCGAGCTATCCGCCCACCGAGTTCCTCCTGCCGCAGAACGTCGATTTTTACACCTTCAACGTTTACCTCCACAAACAGCGCGACTTCGAGCGCTACCTCGCCCGGCTGCAGAACCTCGCGGAGGATCGGCCGCTCATCATGGGCGAGTTCGGCATGGACACGATCCGGCACACGGAGGAGGAACAGGCGGAGATGTTGAGCTGGCACGTCGAGAGCGTGGTGAAGGGCGGCGCGGCCGGGACGATCTTTTTCTCATGGACGGACGAATGGTTCACCGGCAACGCGGAGATCACCGACTGGGCGTTCGGCCTGGTCACGCGGGACCGCGCGCCGAAAAAGGCGTTTCACGCCTTGAAAGAGCGGCTCGCGGGCGACGGCCCCATCACGCGCCGGGTGAAGCTGAAGGAGTACCCGCGCGTATCGGTCATTGTCTGTTCTTATAATGGCGGGCGGACGATCGAGGCGTGCCTGGACTCGCTCCTGAAGCTCGATTACCCGGACTTCGAGGTCATCCTCGTCGATGACGGCTCGAAGGATAACACGCAGGAGATCGTGAAAAAATTCCCGGCGGTGAAGAACATCCTCCAGGTAAACAAGGGCCTCAGCAATGCCAGGAACACCGGCGCGGCTGCGGCGACGGGTTCAGTCATCGCCTACACGGATTCGGACTGCATGGCCGATCCCGACTGGCTTTATTACCTCGTCGAGACCCTTCTCAGCGGCGACTACGCCGGCGTCGGCGGGCCGAACATCTCGCCGCCCGCGCAGAACTGGGTGCAGGCTTGCGTCGCTGCGGCGCCGGGGGGGCCGAGCCATGTGTTGCTCTCCGATGTCGTGGCCGAGCACATCCCCGGGTGCAACATGGCGTTCCACAAATGGGCTTTCGACAAGCTCGGCGGGTTCGACCCCGAATACACCAAGGCCGGCGACGACGTCGATTTCTGCTGGCGTCTGCAGCAGGAGGGGCAGGTCATCGCCTTCAGCCCCGCCGCCATCGTTTGGCACTACAGGCGCTTTACCCTCAAGGCCTTCCGCAAACAACAGGAAGGCTACGGCGAGGCCGAATCCATGCTCCGGTTCAAGCACCTCGTTTTTTTCGGCCCGACCGGCACCGCGAAATGGAAGGGCACCGTGTACGGCGCGCCCCGATTCACGTGGCTCATCGCGCGCCCGATCATCTACCACGGCGTCTTCGGCCAGGGGCTGTTCCAGTCGATCTATCCCACGCCGCAGTCCGATGTCGCCGCGTACCTCAGCAGCATCGAATGGGTGTCGCTCACCGCTCTCGTTTTCGTCCTGTCCATCCCGCTGCCCGCGTTGCGGATCGTGCCGTACCTCATGTTTGGAGGGACATTCCTGGTGGCGCTTTCCTACATGCTCCAGGCTCGGCTCGAACCGAAGTTCGATACCATCCTCGCCCGGCTCCTTGTCGCATTCCTCGCGTTCGTGCAGCCGCTGGGCCGTGGTTGGGCGCGCTATTTCACCTGGCTGAAATTCAAGCGCACCCCGCAGTCCGTCATCGCCGCGCCCGAGGCCGCCCTCGCGCCGTTTCCGAAAAGGCGGGGTAGCGCGTCGCGGCTGAATTTCTGGAACGAGGCCGGTTCGGGGCGCGAAAAGCTGCTCTCGGAAATTTTCCTCCTGCTCGAAACCGAAGGCTGGAGCTATTCCGCCGACACGGGCTGGAAGGATTGGGACATCCAGATTTACGGGAACTTCTGGTGGATCGCCACCCTGCAGACCGTCACCGAGTATCACGGAGGCCCGAAGTGCCTCACCCGGGTAAAGATCGGCCACAAGATGGTCGTCACCACGTTCCTGGTGAATTTTCCCATCGTCTGCATCCTGGTGTTCCAGGCGATCTTCATGGGCCGCCGCAACGCCGCATGGTGGATCGTGTATGGCCTGTTCCTGCTTGTCCTCTTCTGGCGGGCATGGCGTCTGAAAGCGCGCCTGGCCGACCTCGTGGTCGCTGCCGCGCACCGCTGCGGCCTTGAGCCTCTCCACGGCAAATCGGGCAAAGGCGGCGAATCTCCCAAGGATGTGGAGTCGGCCGGGCAAACCTGAAAAGCATCCTCAACAAACCCAGCCCGAGTGCATTTACGTTACCGATCACTGCGGCAAGGTTCGGCTTTCATCGCGCGGTCGGCCGGCGCATCGGAAACGAGGCGGGCCGCTTGTGAAGGTTTTCACAATTGCCTTGCGGTCTGGTGACCGCGATTTATCGTGCTCGCATGGCAGAAAGCGCCCCAGTCGGTTATGATTCCAAGATCGAGGGGAACATCATTTTCACCCAGCTCGATACCGCCATCAACTGGATGCGCAAGAACTCCCTCTGGCCGATGCCGATGGGGCTCGCGTGCTGCGCCATCGAGCTCATGGCCACCGCTTCCGCCCGCTTCGATATCTCCCGCTTCGGCGCCGAGGTCATGCGCTTCTCCCCGCGTCAGTCCGACGTGATGATTGTCGCCGGCACCGTCACTTACAAGATGGCCCTGGCCGTCAAACGCATTTACGACCAGATGCCCGAGCCGAAATGGGTCATCGCCATGGGCGCCTGCGCGTCTAGCGGCGGCATGTATCGCAGCTACGCCGTCCTCCAAGGAATCGACCAGCTCCTGCCCGTGGATGTCTATATATCCGGCTGCCCGCCGCGGCCCGAGGCGCTGCTGGAGGGTCTCATGCGCCTCCAGAAGAAGATCGAGACCGAGCATTCCTTCCTCGACCAGAAGCGCGAGCTCATCGAAGAATACGCGCTATGACGCTGGCCGAGGCCGTCGCCGCAGTCGAAGGGAAATTCCCGGTCGCGAAGAAGACGGAGTTCCGCGGCGAATCGACCCTGTTCGTAGAGAGACCCGCGATCAACAACATCGCGCGGTTCTGCAAGGTCGAGCTCGGGTTCAATTTCCTGCTCGATATCTCCAGCGTCGATAATTTCGGCGACGAGCCCCGGTTCGAGGTCGTCTATGAACTCTATTCTTTCGAGGGCGGCACCCACCTTCGGTTGAAGATCACCGTTTCGGAGGATGACCTCACCGTCCCCACCGTCTCCGACATCTGGGCCACGGCCAACTGGCACGAGCGCGAGATTTACGACATGATGGGCATCCGGTTCGAAGGCCATCCCGACCTCCGCCGCATTTTGATGTGGGACGGATACCCTTTCTATCCCCTTCGCAAGGACTTCCCCCTCGCGGGCAAAGACAGCGACGTGCCGGAGGTGGCCTTCACCAAGGCGGCCCCCCTCGAAGGAGGCCCGTTTGTCACGCTCCCGTCGCCCGCCACCACAAAGGATCGGGAGCCGCGCGCGCGGCAGGATTAGGACTCGCCCCGCTCCACCGAGAGCCGTCGTGCGCTGGCAAGGCTCTTCACGAGGGCGTGGAGCATCTGAAGGCGGGGGACACTCGCTCCCGCCGCGAGAGCGCGGCGGCACGGCTCGCCCCAGATGGATTCGACCTCGATCTCGCGGCCGAGGTTGTAGTCGATGAGGCTGGAGGGCCGGTATGGACCCATGGGCAGAGTGCGCTGGAGCTGTTCTTCGATGAAGGCGGGCGGGATGGGATGGCCGAGAAGGCCCGCGGCTTCGACGACCTCTGCCATCAACTGCCTTGCCACGGCTCGCAGGTTTTCGTCGGCCAGGATTTTTCCTACGTCGAGGCCGCCCGCGGCGATGGAGAGGCCGTTGAAGGGGATGTTCCAGACCAGTTTACGCCAACGTTCGGCGATGAGACTTTCCACGGCGCGCGCCTCGATCCCGGCGCGGCGGAATTCCTCGGCGAGCTCGAAGGTGCGGGCGAGCGGCGAGCGCCCGAATTCGCCGAGGGAAAGGCTGCCGTGGCCCAGGTGCTCGACGACCCCCGGCCCGCTCCGGTTCAGGCAGACAAAGCAGATGCCGCCCAGGACGCGGCCCGCGCCGAAGCGCTCGGCGAGGAATTCTTCGTTGCCCAGCCCGTTCTGGAGCGTGACGAGGCGCGTCTCCGGCTTCAGCAGGGGCGGCAGGAGGTATTCGAGGGCCGCGTTGGAGGTCGTCTTGAGCGCGATGAGCACAACGTCGCTGGGGCCGATGCCGGCGGCGGCGCCGTGCGCGTTCACGTTCGCGAGGTGAAAGCCGTTCTCGTCCGCCGGGCCGGAGCGGATGGTGAGGCCCCGCTCCCTCACCGCCTCCAGGTCGCCACGCATGAGGAAGTGAACCTCCGCCCCCTGCCGCGCGAGCCTGCCCCCGTAATAGCAGCCCACGGCGCCGGAGCCGACGACGGCAAACTTCAGGTTTTTCATGCCGGTGCGGAATATGCCCGTTTTGGCTTGCTCCTTCACTCATTAACTTCCGCTCGCATTGGCAGGGAACTCGTAGGAACATGCCGCGCGGAACCCGATTTTGAAAAAGAGCATCGTAATCCTAGGCGGCGGATTCGGCGGCGTTTACGCGGCGGTGAATCTCGAGAAACTCATGACTGCGCAAGAGCGGGAGGAGATCGAGATCGTCATCGTCAGCCGGGAGAATTACCTCGTTTTCCAGCCGCTCCTGGCGGAAGTCCTATCGAGTTCGGTGGAGTTGAACCACGTCATCGCGCCCATCCGGCGGCTCGCGAAGACGGCGCGTCTTTACACGCGCGACGTCCAGTCCATCGACCTCGCGAAACGCACCGTGACGCTGAAGCCCGGCGCGAAACCGCTGCCGTTGACGATCCCCTACGACCATCTCGTCATCGCCGTCGGGAACCGGCTGGATTACGATAAAATCCCCGGCATGCGCGAGCACGCGCACCCGTTCAAATACCTGGGCGATGCGCTCTGGCTGCGGAACCAGCTCGTGAACTCGCTCGAGGAGGCCGAGACCGAGACGGACGAGGAGATGCGGCGCTCCCTGCTCACGTTCGTCGTGGCCGGCGGGGGCTTTTCCGGGGTGGAATGCATCGCCGAGATGAACGATTTCCTGCGGGAAGCGAGCCGCTCCTACCATAATATAAAGGAGACGGATTTGCGCTTCGTCCTCGTCCAGGGCGCGGAGCGGATCCTGCCCGAGGTGTCGGAGGGCCTCGCGGAGTTCGCCCACCGGCTTCTGGAGAAACGGGGCGTGGAGATACAGCTCAACGCGCGGCTGAAAGCGGTGAGCGCGCACGAGGCCGTCGTCGAGGACGCGAAGACGAAGGCCGTGGAGGTCATCCGGACGCGCACCACCGTGGCGACCATTCCCGCCGGGCCGCACTCCCTGGTGACGGCGCTGGCCGTGGACAAGGAAAGGGGTCGCATAAAAGTGGACAGCGGCATGGAGGTGCCCGGGACTCCCGGCTTATGGGCGCTGGGGGACTGCGCGCTGGTCAAACAGGTGGACGGACATTTCTCACCGCCCACGGCGCAGCACGCGTTGAGGCAGTCCAGGACGTGCGCATTCAATATCCTGGCCTCGCTGCGCGGCGGGAAGAAACGCGTCTTCAAGTTCACCGGCCTCGGGACTCTCAGCTCGCTCGGCCACCGTTCGGCCGTGGCGGAGATAATGGGCATCCGGCTGAAGGGGCTCATCGCATGGATGGTCTGGCGCGGGGTTTACGTCACCAAGTTCCCCGGGCTCGACGGGCAACTGCGGCTGGTGGCGGACTGGATACTGGACGCGTTCCTGCCCAGGGACATCACCGAACTCCGGCTCTTCCACGAGAAAGTCGTGGCCCGCGAGCATTTCGAGGTGGGCGAGATGGTGTTCCGGGCCGGGGACTTCGGCGACAAGGTCTATTTCATCTCGGACGGCGAGGCGGCGGTCTGGTGCGACGACAAATGTGTCGCGACGTTGAAACGGGGCGAGATGTTCGGGGAAGCGGCGCTGCTGGCCGACCAGTCGCGGAACGCCTCCATCCGCGCCGCGACCACCCTCGACGTGGTGGCGGTGAAGCGCGAAGCCTTTCACGAGCTCCTCGGCGCCCTGCCGGGCATGCGGAGCCGCATCGAAGGGATCATGAGCGAGCGGATGGGCCGCGGAGTGGACTTGAGCGCGGAGATGGGCTCGTCGTCTTCGCCGGGCGGGGACTAGGGTAAAAGCGGCATGCCGGGGAAGCTGCGTCCGACCCTGAGGGGGGTATTCGCCTTGAGCCTCCTGGGGCTCGCGTTGAGCCTGGCGATCCTCTTTTACCTGGTGCTGGATGCCTCGAAACGGACGATCCTCAAGAGCGCCGAACGCCTGCGGGACGAGATCAGCCGGGAGATCGCCCTTCGCGTCATCGATTACCTCAACGAGGCGCCGCTGGCCGTCGCCCATTTCGAGAAACAGGTGGACTACGGCCTCGTCGATCCCAGGAACGCGGCTTCGATCCATGCGGGGTTGCTGTCGCTCCTGCTCGCGAACGGCCACATCTCGGAAGCGACCTTCACCTTCGCCGAGAGCACCGGGTTCGACGGGGACGGCTACATTCTGCTGAACCGCGCCTCCGAGGGACAGGTGACGGTCTTCCGCACCGCGGAGGCGAACCGGGTCGCGCGCAGGATCACGCGGTTCGACGGCGCGCGTTTCGTCGCGGCCACGGCGGAGACCTCCCGGAGCAGCATGCAAGGCGGCGGCGCCGAGACTCCCGCGGTGGAACCGGCCTCCCACCTGACTTTCCAGGTGCCGGCCAGGAAAGACGTGGAGGGGCGGCCGGTCTGGACGGACTTGCATTGGTCGCAGGTGGACCAGGCGCTGCCGGAGGAGCGAAGGCGGGTGGAGGTGAGCGTCCAGAAAGTCATCCGCGCGCCGGGCGGCCAGTTCGCAGGCGTCCTGCGGATCGGCCTGTTCAAGGAGAATATCGACCTTCCATTCCGCGCGCACGCCACCGCGGAGGGAGAGAGCGATCCCCACATCATCTTCCTCTGCGACCGGCAGGGGCGCCTCATCACCGGCTTCGGCGCGCCGGGCGAGCACATCGCCCAGTCGGGGAATGACCTCCGGCTCGCGGGCGGCTCGGTGCCGCCGCCCGTCGCGAGGGCGCTGTCGCTGCCCGCGTTGAAGAACGCAATGCCCGGGATGTCCGCCACCGGATCGTTCCGCCTGAACGGGATGGATTACCTTTGCACGTTCCGCGCGCTGCCGGAGGGGCAGACGCAGGATTGGGTCGCCGGCATCGTGGTGCCGCGCGATTTCTACCTCGGCGCGCTGGCGCAAATCCGGAGCCAGGTGCTGTGGTGGACGTTCGCGCTCATGGGCTGCGTCCTGGTCGTCGGCGCGCTCATCGTCCACGGGGTGAACCGGGCGCATTCCAGCATATTGAGGGAGACCTCGCGGATGAAAGCCTTCGAGTTTTCGCCTTCGGCCGCGGTCTCGCGCCTCGGGGACGTGGCGGAAGTGCTCGCGGGCCTGGAGAAGGCGAAGACCGCGATGCGGGCCATGGGCAAATACGTGCCCGTGGACCTCGTGCGGCGGTTGTACCACGACGGCGTCGAGCCGGTGCTGGGCGGCGAGTCGGTGGAGCTTTCCGTCCTGTTCACCGACATCAAGGAATTCACGCCGTTCGCGGAGCGGATGGCGCCCGACGCGCTTGCCGGAATCCTCGGACGCTACCTGCAGGTCATGGCGACCGTCATCCAGCACGAGAAGGGGACCATCGACAAATTCATCGGCGACGCCGTCATGGCCTTCTGGAACGCGCCTGAGGCGGCGGTGGAGCACACCGCCCTCGCGTGCCGCGCCGCGCTCCGTTGCGGCGAGGCTCTCGGCGGGCTCTACGATTCGCCGGAGTGGGGCGATGCCCCGCGCTTCCACACGCGCCTGGCATTGCACCGCTGCGTGGCTTCGGTCGGCCATTTCGGCGCGCCGGACCGGTTTAACTACACCGCCATCGGCGACGGGATCAACCTCGCGTCGCGTCTGGAAGGGTTGAACAAGCAATACGGCACCGCGATCATAGCCAGCGAGACGGTTTATGCCGCGGTGAAGGGCCAGTTCGAGTTCCGGCTGTTGGACAGGGTGGCCGTGAAGGGCAAGAAGCAGGGGCTGGCGATCTACGAGCTGCTGTCGGAGGCGGGCGCGGGCCGGCGTCCTGAGAGCGTCGCGCATTACGAGCAGGCGTTTGAAGCGTTCCAACGCCTCGAGTTCAAAGCCGCGCTGGCCTTCCTCGAGCCGTGCCCCGACGACCCGCCGAGCCGGGTGCTTGCGGAACGCTGCCGGCGTTTCCTGGCGGACCCGCCGCCGCGCGGCTGGAACGGCATCCACAGCTTCGACACGAAGTAAGGTGACGCGCCTCCCGCCGGCTGCTACAACAGTGCGATGTTCGGATTTTTCTCCACGCGGCTCGGATGCATCGGCTCGATCCTGGTGTCGATCATCGGCACGATCCTCCTCACGGTATTGATGCGCGGCTGCCACGGTTAGCCCGCAAGGCGTATCTAGCCGCCCGCGCTCCCGGGCTCTAGGTATTGTTCTCGCGGTCGCTCATCGCGAGTTGGGCGCGAAGCACGTCGTGCAGGGTCACCAGGGCGAGGACTTTGCCGCCGCCCTCGGCGGTGATGAGGATCACGCCCGTCGCCGAATTGATGAAGCGGTCCTGGCAATCGCGTATCCTCTCGGCGGGGGTGCACGTCGGCGCGGTTTCCAGCTTTAGCGGCCTGTGGTCGCGCAGCGCCGCCTCGATCTCCACCCTCGTCACCATCCCTTTCAACACGTCGTTCTCCACCACGGGAAAATTTTGGTACGGGTGGCTCGAAAGCAGGGCCGCCAACGCGCTCTCGGAAGTCTCCTCCGCCAGGGCCGGCTTAAAATTGGCGATCGCCGAGATGGGCAGGTTCTGCCAACTCCGGAGGTCGCGCGGCGGGATGAGGTGTTCCATGTCGTGGCCGTCCTGCACCAGGACTTCCTCGTAGAAATTCGCGCGGTTCAGCGAGCGGGCGATCGCCTGGCTGACGATGCCCGCGAGCATGAGGCCGGGCACGAGCGGGAATTGGTGCGTCATCTCAAAGATGATCAGGATGGCCGTCACGGGCGCCTGGACGACGGCCCCGAGGCAGGCGCTCATCCCCCCGACCGCGAGCAAGAGCTGGTCCGCCTGGTTCAACCAGAGAAAGTGGGAGCCGAGCCCCGCCACGACCAGGCCGCACATGCCGCCGAAGAAGAGGTTCGGCGAGAAGATGCCGCCGCACCCGCCCAGCCCGTACCAGAGCGACCGTCACCACGAGTTTGCCGACCAGGAGGATGGCCGCCAGCCTCCATGCCATGCCGTGCGACAGCGCATCGGAGAGATCGTCGTAGCCGAGACCGAAGATGCCGAGCCTCCCGTAGGAGGCGAAGACGGCGACGCCCACGATCCACGTGAGCATCCCGCCGATGAACGGGTGCAACCACCGGGGCGGGAACGTCCACGCACGCGACATCGCGCGCAGGCCGAGCGACCAGCGTTGGAAGACGATGCCCGCCAGCGCGGAGAGGGCGGCCGCAAATGGCATGAGGAGATAGGCGCGCCAGGTCGGCTCCTTGATGAGGGGGAGGACAAAGGCCGGTTGCGGGCCGATGAACGCATGCACGACAAACGCCCCGATGACCGACGCGAGCAGGACGGCCCCGAGGAACCGGCTATTCAGGTCGCCGATGATTTCCTCCAGCACGAAGGCGATGGCGGCGAGCGGGGCGTTGAAAGCGGCAGCCAGGCCGGCCGCGGCTCCGGCGGCGCTCGCGGCGCGCCGATTCTGTTTGGTGACGCCGAGCACCCCGCCGAGGCTCGAAGCCAGGTTCGCGCCGATCTGCACCGTCGGCCCTTCCCGCCCAAGGCTCTGGCCGCCCCCGATGCTGATGACCCCCGCGACGAACTTGATCCAGGCGATCCGTTGCGGCGCGTAGCCAAATTCCTTCCAGAACGAAAGCTTCACCTGCGGGATGCCGCTCCCGGCCGCCTCCGGGCAGTAGGAGCTCAGCAGCCACCCGGCGATCAACGAAGACGCGGCGACCACCAGGAGGCTGACCCAGGCGAAATGCCACAGGCCGCCCTGGGCCGGCTTCTTGAGGCAGATCGTATAGACCCAGCTTATGCAAAGCTGGAAAGCGACGGCGGCAAGGCTCGCGGTGAGCCCGTACAGCGAGGTCGCGATGATCGGGCGCGTCCTGCTGTGAAACTTGTGAAACTCGACTGCGAGCGATTCCATTCTCTGCGGGGCGGGCGGGCCTCGGCTCCGCTCGGTGCGCAGCCGCATTGTCGCGGCGCGCCCGGCATCCCGCCACCAAAAAAGCACCCTCTCTTTTGACGAGGTGGGTGGCATCAACGCTGCTTACACCTCTGCCCATGAAGCAAGCTACGCTCAAGAGCCGCAGGCCCGCGCTGCGCTGGTTGCGGGACAAACAGGGCCGTCGCGTCGGCCTCAAGTTGCGCAAATAAGTCCGGTGTGGTTCAAGGCGGCGGCCCTGGCGGTCCCGGGAACCCTGAATCCCCCGGCGGCCCCGGCGGGAACCCTCCGCCGGGAGGAAATGGCCTCCCGCCTCCGCCCTGCATGCCGCTTCCGGGCGGATGGTTTGGCCGCTGCCGGTCGCGAGGATCCTCGGAGCCCCAGTAGCCGCCGATGATGTAGGGGAACTTCCCGGGCGTGACGTGGTAGTGCCAGCCGCGCGCGGCGTCGTAGTGCATGTTGAACCCGCTCAGCGCGCCCGCGCCCCACGCATCCTTCGCCATTACGCCCGCGCTCTCGTACGGCCCGTAGATGGGGTAGCCGTCAAACGCCCAGCCGAGCAGCGGCGAGTGCCCTTTTCCCTCGTCGGCCCACGGGGAATTTACGCAGATGGGGTATTTGTGGTAGTGGTAGAGATTGTCCGGGTTCGGGTGGCCGCAACAGCCGTCCATGAGGTCGGCGGCATCCTGGTTGCCCATGTCGAACGGGTTGAAAAAGACCACCCCGTTGGCGGCGATGCCGATCGGCCCCATCGGCAGCGCGTGGTTCGAGTTGTCGCGGGCCGTGATCGCGTGCGCGGGGTTCGGCTGCGGGTTCAACGGGATGTAATAGACGGCCCGCTGTTCCTGGATGTAGCTCGGGTTGCCCCTGAAACCGAATCCGGCACCCTGCTCGGGGAACCTGCCGGTGGGGTGGTTCGGCACCCCGTGCGTGTGGAGGATCATGCTTGTCGCGTCGAAGCTCACGGTCACATTGTCCGGCACGAGGCGGTCCTGGGTCACGACGTTGCCTGCGAGGGTCCTTGTAGCCCGGGCGGAGCCATGCCGTCATGTTTCCGGAGAAGGGCGTTGACCATGCGCCGTCGAAATAGAAGAGCCGGCCGGCATTTGCGGCGTCGAAGAGGGCGGGCGGCGCGGTCTCGCCCGGGCTCGCATCGTAATACCAGCGGCCCCCGAGCGGCAGGGGAGCGCGGGGCGCGGGGGCGCGGACGGCTACCGCGGACGGCGTGGATGGCGCCGAGCCTGGCGGCGTGGGGATCCGCACGAGGCTGAAGTCGCCCACGAAGAAGTTGGATTGGGCGCCTGGAGTACCCTCCGCGTGCCCGAAGCCCACCGTCGCCCGCACAGAGGTCACCTCGGGGAAGGGGAGCATGAAGTCCAGGGCATACGTGCGCCATACCGCCGCGCCGCCGGTGTGGCGGACGCCGTTTACCGTGAGGTCGCGGCGGGCCTGCGCGACGGCCTCGTAAAGATTCCGCCCTTTGCCGTCATAGGAGACGCGGCCCCCGTCGCCGCCGAAGAACTCCACCTTCATCCAGAGGTCGCCGTTCCCCGCCGCGAACCCGTCCTGCGGCAAACCGCGAAAACTGAAACGGAACCAGCGGCCGGCCTTGGAGTCGAGCCCCGGGACCGTTTGCGACACCGAGCCGCCGCCGGCCTGGCGGCTGGCGGAGTTGAGCGCGACGCCCCACCCGGAGACGTTCTCGCGCGGGGTCTCCCAGGTAGCGATACTCGGCGTCGCCGGTCAGCCGATAGCCAACGGGCGTGCGCCCATCCGGGTTCCGCTCGGCGAAGTCTCCGTTGGTCGCGAGGTTCGCCGTTTCCGGGTTTGCCTGCGGTGCAGCCGGGAAGAGGCCCCATAGGAAAAGCGTCAGGATGCCGAGCGTGGACTTCATAGCTCCTGGAGAAGGAGACTGCGCCTTTCACGAGACGAAGGCGAACCAATTCCAGGCAGGCGGGTGTCCGCCGTCGCCCGACGCCTCGGACAGGGCTACTCCGGCTTCACCAGCTTCGCGTTCGCCGCGAGTTGAAGGCGCAGGACGGTCACCCTGCTCTTGATGCGGGTGTAACCGCCTTTTAACGATTGCCGATACCAGCGCCCGCCGGGTGCCAGCTTGTAAAAACGCCGCGAAAGAGCGAGCGGGTTTTCTTCACGGTTATTTGGCTGCGGTGCGTTCATGGTGCCATGCGACAAACCAGCGGAAGCGGGCTGAGTCTGCCAACCATAGGCGAGTCGGGGCGAGAGTCAATCAGGGGACACCCCGACCGCTTCATCCGTCATGCGCGCGGCGCGGTTTCGGGGTCGGATCGAGAATAAAATTCCGCGATCGTTTCGACCACGCGGCGCTGGTGGTCGCGAGTGAGCTCCGGGTAGATCGGCAGGGCCACTGTCGAAAGGGCGGCTTCCTCGGCCGCGGGAAAATCGCCCGGCGCGCCGCCGAGATGCGAGAAACAACGCTGCAGATGCAGCGGCACAGGATAGTAGATCGCGTTCCCGATCTCGCGTTTCGCGAGGTGCGCGCAGAGGCCGTCGCGCCGGGGTGCGCGCACGACAAACTGGTTGTAGATGTGGTGATTCTCCGCGCCGGAGGCCGCGTAGGGCTCGGCGGGCAGGGTGAGGATGCCGTCCAACCCCACCCGGGCGAACTCCTCGCGATAGAAGAGGGCGTTTGCGCGCCGGGCGGCGGACCACGCGTCGAGGTGCGGCAGCTTCAGGTGGAGAACGGCGGCCTGGAGGGCATCCAGGCGGAAATTGCCTCCGACCTCGGAGTGGAAGTAGCGCTCTTCCATGCCGTGGTTGCGCAGGGAGCGGACCTTGGCCGCGAAGGATTCGTTCCGGCAAACGACCATCCCCGCGTCGCCAAATGCCCCGAGGTTTTTGGAAGGAAAAAAGCTGAAGCAGCCCGCGTCACCGATGGCGCCGGCCCGCGAAATGCCGGAGGCGGAGGGATATTCCGCGCCGAGCGCCTGGGCGGCGTCCTCGATGAGCGTGAGGCCATGGGCCGCGGCGAGGGAGGCGAGCTCGTCCATGGGGCAGCAAAGGCCGAAGAGATGCACGGGCATGATCGCGCGCAGCCGCTTGCCGGAATGGGAGAGCAGGCCGCCGCCGGGAGCGGGGCGGCAACGGCGGGCGAGGTAGGAATCCAGCTCCCCGACCGAGAGGTTGAAGGTGGCCGCGTCGATATCGATGAACACCGGCTCCGCCCCGGTGCGGGCGATGCTGCCCGCGGTCGCAAAAAAGGTATAGGGGGTGGTGATCACCGCGTCGCCGGGGCCGATGCCCAGCGCCATGAGGACGACGAGGAGGGCGTCGGTGCCGGAGGAGACGCCGATGGCGTGGTTTGCGCCCGTGTATCGGCAGACCGCAGCCTCGAACGCCTCGACCTTTGGCCCGAGGATGAACTGTTGCGAGTCCATGACCGCCTCGACTTCGGCCCGGATGGCGGGCTTCAGGCTCTGGTACTGGGCCTGGAGGTCGAGCAGGGGGACGCGCATCTGGCCCGAAGTTAGGCCGGGGGCGCGCCGGTGGCGATTCTGATTTTTACATGCCGTGGTGATTTCGTGCTAATAAAAGCGGCGGCCATGCTAGCGAGTGTTTGCGGACCGGCTTATAAATGACAGCATGAAAGGTGTTTCCCTCATCACCGGTTCTTCGCGCGGCATCGGACGCGGCATCGCGCTGGAACTCGCACGCGCAGCCACCCACGACCTGGTGATCAATTACTCGGGGAACGAAGCAGCCGCGGTGGAATGCAAAGGGCTTTGCGACGAAGCCGCCGGGGGCGCGGTGCGGGTCGAGATTTTGCAGGGGGACATCTCGGCTTCCGCGGATCGGGAGCGAATGGTGGGTTTCGTGAAGGAAACTTTTGGCCGGCTGGATTTGCTCGTGAACAACGCGGGCGTCGCCCCCATGTGCCAGGGCGGACCTGCTGGAAGCCGGCGAGGAGAGTTTCGACCGGCTCATCGGGATCAATTTGAAAGGGCCGTATTTTCTGACGCAGGCCGCGGCGAAATTGATGATCGCCTCGCAAGCCCTCCCGGGCGTGACGAAGGCCATCGTGAACATTACCAGCATCTCGTCGTTCACGGCGTCGGTGAATCGCGGGGATTACTGCGTGGCGAAGGCCGGCCTTTCGATGATGACGAAACTCTACGCGGCGCGGCTGGCCGAATACGGCATCGGGGTGTTCGAGATCCAGCCGGGCGTGATCGAGACGGACATGACCGGGCCCGTGAAAGAGAAGTACGACGCGCTTTTCGAAAACGGCCTGGCGCCGATCAACCGCTGGGGCCGGCCGTCGGACATCGGGAAGAGCGTCGCGGCGGTGGCGGCGGGCCTTTTCCCCTATAGCACCGGGCAGGTGCTCAACGTGGACGGCGGCTACCACCTGCGCATCCTATGAGCATGAAGATCGACTGCCATCTGGAGCCCGCGGGGCTCGGGAAGAAGATCGAGCGCCTCTGGGAGCTCTCCGCCCAGAAGATCCTCTCCATCGACAGCCAGGAGAAGCCGGGCGCGGCCACGCCGGTCTTCACCGTGCGCGGAAGATATACGGCCCGGGGCTGGACGGAATGGACGCAGGGGTTCGTCTATGGGTCGGCGATCCTGCAGTACGACGCCACCGGCGAAGAGGCGTTTCCTGGAGTTGGGGCGCGACCGGACGGTCGGGCGGATGGCGCACCACATCACGCATACCGGCGTGCACGACCACGGGTTCAACAACGTCAGCACCTACGGGAACCTCTGGCGTCTCATGAACGAGGGGAAGCTGGAGGAGAACGCGCGCGAACGCGATTTTTACGAGCTGGCGCTCAAGTGCTCCGGCGCCGTGCAGGCCGGCCGCTGGACGCGGACGGCGGAGGGGAAGGGGTATATCTATTCTTTCAACGGGCCGCACTCGCTGTTTGCGGATACCATCCGGTCGTTGCGGGCGCTCGCGGTCTCGCACCAGCTCGGCCATGTGCTGATGGGGGAGAAGGATGCGAAGATTTCGCTGCTCGGCCGCCTGCTCGACCACGCGGCGGTGACGGCGCAGTACGCAGTCTATTTCGGCGAGGGGCGGGACTTCTACGACGTGCGGGGCCGCGTGGCGCACGAGAGCATCTTCAACGTGAACGACGGCGCATACCGGTGCCCAAATTCGCAGCAGGGTTATTCGCCTTTCACGACATGGACGCGCGGGCTCGCGTGGATCATGCTCGGGTATGCGGAGCAACTGGAGTTTCTCGACTCGCTCGCGGATGGCGACCTGGACGCGCTGGGCGGGCGCGGCCCGGCGGTGGAGATGATGCTGCGAACCGCCCAGGCGGCGTGCGATTTCTACATCGAACATTCGCCCGTGGACGGGATTCCCTATTGGGACACGGGCGCGCCGGGGTTGGAGTGCATGGGGAACTACCTGGACCGCCCCGCCGAGCCTTTCAACGGGCACGAGCCGGTGGACAGTTCCGCGGCGGCCATCGGCGCGCAAGGCCTCCTGCGCCTGGGCAAATACCTGGGCGCGCACGGGCGGCAGGAAGAGGGCGCGCGGTACCGGCAGGCCGGCCTCACCGTCCTCGCCACGCTCTTCGACGCGCCGTACCTCAGCGTCGAAGAGGAACACCAGGGGTTGGTGCTCCATTCCATCTACCACCGGCCCAACGGGTGGGATTACATCCCGCCGGGAAGAGCGGCGCCCTCGGGCGAGTCGAGTATGTGGGGCGACTACCACGCGCGCGAGGCAGCCCTCTATGTCCAGCGGATGATCTCGGGCGGGCCGTACCCCACTTTTTTTAAACAGCAACAACAACCCCCTCACCGGGTTTAATCGCTTATGCTCATCGGAGACCTCGCAAAGATCGAAGGCCGGCGCTACCCGGCCCGGCGGCGCACGCAGAATCTCTCGGGAGAAAACCAGCCGGTACCCTCGAAGAATTTCGCCATGGGGCACGTGACGCTGGAGCCGAAGGGCGGGCAGGTGCCGTGGCACAACCAGGAGCAGGAGGAAGTCTACTTCGTCATCGAAGGCACGGGCGAGATGTGCCTGGGGGATGAACGGCAGACGCTCACCGCGGGGATGATGGTGTATATCCCCTCGAATGTATTTCACCAGTTGACCAACATCGGCGAGTCGCCGCTGCGGATGATGTATTGCTACGCGCCGGTGGGCGACGTGGCGCATTGGCGGCAGGAACTCGCCGGGACGCTGCCGAAAGCCGGCGTCGAAGCGCCGCATCTCCCCGCGGGAGCGCACCCGCAATGCACCGAAACGCCAGCCGCCCAGTAGTAGAGCCCCCCCAAAATGAGCACCCACATCAAAACCCACAACGTTGGAGTCATCATGAACGGCGTCGACCGGCCGCATGGGCACCAACCAGCATTTCATCCGGTCGATCCTCTCGATCATCGAGCAGGGCGGAGTGAGGGTCAACGACGGCGAAGTCATCATGCCCGACCCGATCCTGGTCGGCCGCAACGAGGCGAAGCTGCGCAAGCTCGCCGCGCTCGGGGGCTCCGGCCGGTTCACGACCGACCTGGATGCGGCCCTGGCCGACCCTTACAACATCATCTATTTCGATGCGCAGACGACCGGCCGCCGGGCCGAAGCGGTGAAGAAGGCCATCGCGGCGGGCAAACACGTCTATTGCGAGAAGCCGACCGCCGTCAGCACGGAGTCCGCCTACGAGCTGTATGAGATCGCGAAAAAGGCGGGGGTGAAGAACGGCGTCGTCCAGGACAAGCTGTGGCTGCCGGGCATGGTGAAGCTGAAGACGCTCATCGCCTCCGGGTTTTTCGGCGATATCCTGTCGGTCCGCGGCGAGTTCGGCTACTGGGTTTACGAGGGGGACGTGGTGAAATCGCAGCGGCCTTCGTGGAACTACCGGAAGGAGGACGACGGCGGCATCATCGTGGATATGCTCTGCCATTGGCGCTATGTCCTCGACAACCTTTTCGGCAAGGTGAAGAGCGTCTCCTGCCTCGGCGCGACCCACATCAAGAAGCGGTGGGATGAAGAGGGCAAACCGTATGTCTGCACTTCGGACGATGCCGCTTACGCCACCTTCGAGCTGGAGGGCGGCGTCATCGCGCAGTTCAATTCCTCCTGGACGGTGCGCGTGCGCAGGGATGACCTGCTCACGCTCCAGGTTGACGGAACGAAGGGCTCGGCGGTCGTCGGCCTGCGCGACTGCGTCGTGCAGCACGCCAGCGCCACCCCGCGCCCAACGTGGAATCCGGACATCGAAAGCCCCATCGGCTTCTTCGACAACTGGGTGCGCGTGCCGAATTACGCGCCGATGGAGAACGCCTTCAAGGTGCAGTGGGAGCTCTTTCTGCGTCACGTCGTCCTTGACGAGCCCTTCCAGTGGACGCTCCTCGAAGGGGCCAAGGGAGTGCAACTCGCCGAGAAAGGACTCGAGTCCTGGGAGAAGCGCTGCTGGGTGGACCTGCCGGAACTCACCGCTTGACTCCGGCGAGACCCATTCTACTGTCCCAGTGAATGTCCCTCCTCAGGAGCCTGTTTTTCGTCGCGCTCTTCTTCTTTTCCACGCTCTCCTTCGTCGTGCTCTTTGAGCACGGGCCGGGGAACTTCTCAAAGAACCTGGGAGTCGAGCTCCAGTATTTCCAGAAGCTCTACCATTCCGAGGTCGAGCACAAAAAAGACCAGAGCGACAAGATCGGCACCGGCTCGTAAGCGTTCGCGATGAGGCTCGGCAGATTCCTGGATGACAGGGGCGCAATCCGTTTCGGCTCGCTCGAGGCCGGGGGCGCCGTGCGGCTCATCGAGGGCGACATCTTCGGCCGGTTCACGGTCACCGCGGAGACTGTGTCGCCCGGCAGGTTCCTCGCGCCGGTTGCGCCCGCATCCATCCAATGCATCGGGTTGAACTATCGCCGCCACGCCGAGGAGACCGGCGCGAAGTTCCCGGAGTATCCCGTGCTCTTTGTGAAGGGCCTGAACACCGTCCAGAACCCGGGCGACCCCATTTTCCTCCCCGTGCATCTCGCGAGCGGCCAGGTGGACTACGAATGCGAGCTGGCGGTCGTCATCGGGCGCGAGTGCAAGAATGTCTCCCGCGCCGAGGCGCTCGACTACGTGCTCGGCTACACCTGCGCCAACGACGTGAGCGCCCGGGATTGGCAAAAGGACCGGGGCGGCTCCCAATGGTGCCGCGGAAAGACCTTCGACAGCTTCGCTCCGCTTGGCCCGTGCCTGGTCACGCCCGATGAAATCCCCGACCCGAACGCGCTCGCCATCCGCACGCGGCTCAACGGCGAGGTGATGCAGGAATCCAACACGGGCGACATGATTTTCGACGTGCCCACGCTGATCGAGTTCCTCAGCGGGAGCACCACGCTCTACCCCGGCACGGTCATCCTCACTGGCACCCCGAGCGGGGTCGGCATGGCCCGGAACCCGCCCGTCTGGCTCAAGCCCGGCGACACGGTGGAGATCGAGATCGAAGGGATCGGGACGCTCTCGAACCCGGTGGAACTCGAGAGGGTGTAGCGGGGTTACGCTTTCGGCGCGGCCAGGCATGTCTCGAGCTGCTGACCGATGGCGTCGCGCTGAAGATCCTTGCCGATGAACACGAGCTGGCTCACGCGCGGCTCGTCCTTTTCCCAAAGCCTGTCCCAGAAGATCGTGAACCGGTTGTTGACCCCGTGGAAGATGGCCCGGCGCGGGTTCTGCGCGATGGAGATGATCCCCTTGGAGCGGTAAACCTTCTCCCGCTCCGAAAGTTGCTGGACGAAGGCCTCGAACCGGTCCACCTGGAACGGCCGGTCGAACTTGAACGAGAAGGAGATGATGTCCCCGTGTTTGCGCTCCTCGAGCTCGTCGAGGAACTGCGGGTCGAGCGCGAGCTTCTGCTCGACGTCGAACGCATTCATATCGAGCATCTCTTTCAGGTTCACCCTGGAGTGATCCGTGCGGAACACGCGCGCGTGCGGGTTGAGAGCGTGGATGGCGGCCTCCACCTTTTCGACCGTCGCCTGCTCCACGAGGTCGGTCTTGTTCAACACCACGAAGTCCGCCATCACGATCTGTTCGCGGGCCGAAGCGGTCTCGCGCATCTGGGCGACGACCTGCTCCGCGTCCACGACGGTGATGATGGAATCCAGCCGCACGTATTTTTGCAGGGCGGGGATGTTGATGAACGTCTGGGCGATGGGCGCGGGATCGGCGATGCCGGTCGTCTCGATGAGCAGGTAGTCGAACCCGCCGCGCTGGATGAGCTTCTGGATGCCGCGCACGAGGTCCTTGCGGACGGTACAGCAGACGCAGCCGTTGTTCATCTGTACGATCTCCTCGCCCTGGTTCTCGACGAGCTGGCTGTCGATGCCGATCTCGCCGACCTCGTTTACGATGATGCCGAATTTATACCCGTGCTGCTGTTGCAGGATGTAGTTGAGGAGGGTCGTCTTTCCCGCTCCGAGGAAGCCGGTGAGGATCGTCGCGGGAATGGGCTGCTTGGTTTCGCTCATGGGATGTAAAAAGGGCGGCTCGATCCTTTTGACCGGAGCCGCCTCGGAAACGTTCAGCCGAAGTGAAAGTCTCTACTGCTTTTTCTTGAGGAGCGGCAGCCCGGTCTTCGTATTTTCGGAGACTTCGTAGCCTTCCGGCAGGGCGTCGATGGCGCCTTCGCCCGGCTGGCCGGCGAAGAAATAGAGGGTGACCTGGTGGCCGCCCTTCAGCTTCTGGTGGCGCTGGTGGAGATAGTAAACCTTGTCCGACTTCTTGCTGTTGACGCTGTAGGCCATAGGGTTTGTTTCCGGGGAATCGAGCGTGGAACTAGAGCATGCCGGCCTTTTGAAGCGTGGCGAACGCGCCGTTCTTGGTGACGGTCTTCAAGGCGCGCGCCGTGAGCTTTACCCGGACGAAACGGGAGAGTTCAGGCACCCAGAGGCGCTTGTTTTTCAGATTCGGAGTGAACGTCCTGGGGGTGTTCGCGGTGACGTGGCGGCCGACGCCGCCCTTCTTCTTGGCCATACCGCGGCGGTGGATGACGCTGCCGCGGCTGACGTGTGCTTTGGTGATGCTGCAAACCTTTGACATAAATTTCTCCGTAAGGGCGTTTACGTTCCCGTGACAGCGGCGCTGGGTCAAGCGATTTATTGCGGGCCCCGCGGGCTACTCGAAGGATGTCGCGGTCCCGCGTGGCGGCCGCAACATGGCATCGTCGCACATTTTCGGATCAATCCTTTGCCACGATCTCCTTCTGCGCGGCGATCAGCTCGGCGATCCCCTTGCGGCCGAGGTCGAGGAGTTGGGTAAATTCCTCGCCGGAAAAGGTCGCCTCTTCCCCGGAGCCCTGGACTTCCACGAACTGGCCGTCTTCCGTGAGCACGACGTTGAGATCGACGCTCGCGGTGCGGTCTTCCTCGTAGTTCAGGTCGAGCAACGGCACCCCCCCGACGATGCCGGCGCTGACGGCCGCCACGAATTTCCTGACCGGCAGCCGCTGGAGCACTCCGGACGCCACAAGGGTCCGGCACGCCAGGACGACCGCGACGCACGCGCCGGTGATGGACGCGGTGCGCGTACCGCCGTCGGCCTGGAGCACGTCGCAATCCACCCACACCGTGCGCGGCCCGAGCAGGTCGAGATCGATGACGGCGCGCAGCGAACGCCCGATGAGACGCTGGATTTCCACCGTGCGCCCGTCGAGCCTGCCCTTGGCGATGTCCCGCTGTTTTCGGGGTTGCGTCGAGTACGGGAGCATTGAATATTCGGCGGTGATCCAGCCCCCCGGAACTTGCTGCTCTTTCATCCAGCGAGGAACCGCTTGTTCGATCATGGCGCTGCAGATTACCCTGGTGTTGCCGGTGGCGACGAGGACGGAGCCCGCGGCGTGCGGCGCGATCCCCACGGAAAATTCCAGGGGCCTGAGTTGATCGCCGGCGCGGCCGTCGTGTCGAGACATGGTGGAGAGGTACGGCCGAAAGCCTGCTCTGGAAAGATTAAAAAAATGACACTGCAAGGCAAGGACGCCGTCACCATCCAGGTTCCGGCTACTACGGCGAATCTCGGGCCGGGCTACGACAGCCTCGGCGTGGCTCTTCAGTTGTATAACCGCGTGACGGTGATGCGCTCGCGAAAAACGCGGCCGCACCACATGGCGGCGGAGGCCGCGGACGCCTTTTTCAAGCGGGCGGACGTGAGGGAGTTTCCGTTCGACTGGACGCTGGAGGGGGATGTGCCGGTCGCCCGCGGCCTCGGGAGCAGCGTGACGGTGCGGCTGGGGATATTGCACGGGTTGAACGCGCTCTGCGGCTGCCCCTTGAATACGCATGGCCTGTTCGTGCTTGGCGCGCGGCTGGAAGGGCACCCCGACAACGCTGCGCCCGCGGCCTTTGGCGGCTTCACGATCGCCGCGGCGCAAACCTGCATCCGGTTCGAGATTCTCCCGGAATTGAAATTCGTGCTCCTCATCCCCGACTTCGAAGTCTCGACCGCTGAAGCGAGGAAGGTGCTGCCTGCCTCGCTGCCCCGGGCTGCCGCGGTGAAAAGCTGCGGCGACGCCTGCCGCATCGTCGCGGCGTTTGCGGGAGGGGACTACGGGCTCCTGAAGGGGAGTTTTGGGGATTCCTTTCATCAGCCATACCGGCTGCCGCTCGTGCCGTTTCTCGATGATGTCATCCGCGCCGGCGAGGAGGCCGGTGCGCTGGGAGGGTTCCTCAGCGGCTCGGGCTCGACGGTGGCTTGCGTCACCCTGGAATCGCCCGAGGCCGTCGCCCGCGCGATGCTGAAGGCGTCCGGCCTGGAAGGCGCGAAGACGGTCGTCACCGTCGCGGACAACCTGGGCGCGCGCTACGCCGACGATGTCCCCGCGCATTAGCCGATGCGCCGCTGGCTGGAGCAACTCGAGCAGTTCGCGATCGATGTCATCCTCGAGCGCCGTTACGGCAAGCGCGCCGCCGTCCTGCGCTGGCTCCTCCATTTTCTTTCCTTCGGCTACCGCGGCGCGGTGCAGACGCGGCTCCTCCTCTACAGGAAGAGGATCCTGCGCGAACGCCAGCTCGGATGCCTGGTGGTCAGCATCGGCAACCTGACGGTCGGCGGCACCGGCAAGACGCCCGTCGTGGAGAAGTTCGCAAGGGCATTGCAGGCCGAAGGCAGGCGCGTCGCCATTCTCAGCCGCGGCTACAAGAGCAAACAGCCGCCGCTCCTGCGCCGCCTCGCGCGGAAGTTTTCCCTCGAGAAAAACTACGCACCGAGGATCGTCTCCGACGGCCGGTCGATCCTGCTCGACTCCCGGACGGCGGGCGACGAGCCATACATGCTCGCCGTCAACCTTAAGGACGTCATCGTCCTCGTGGACAAGGATCGCGTGAAAAGCGGCCTCTACGCCATCGACAAGATGAATGTGGACACCCTCGTGCTGGACGACGGCCTGCAGTATCTCCACCTCAAGCACCGGCTGGACATCGTGCTCATCGACCGCCAGGCCCCCTTCGGCAACGAATATATGCTCCCGCGCGGAACGTTGCGCGAGCCGCCCGGCAACTTGAAGCGCGCCAGTTACATCTTCATCACCAAGACCACCCCGCAGGGCAACGCGGAGCTCATCGAGCGGATCCGCAAATACAACCGCACCGCGGAGATCATCGAGTGCGTCCACCGCCCGCTCTACCTGCAGCATATCTACGATGACGAGCATCTCCCGCTGGACTACCTCAAGGGACGGTACGTCGGCGCCCTCAGCGCCATCGCCGCGCCCGACAGCTTCGAGCAGGCGCTCCTGAAGCTCGGCGCGAAGATCGAGATCGCGCGGCACTTCGCTGACCACCACCGCTTTTCGGAGAAGGAAATCCTGAACTTCATCGGCCGCTGCCAGCGCCGGGACCTGGATGCCATCATCACCACCGAGAAGGATTCCGTGCGCATGCCGAAACTGGAGAAGCTCGAGGTGCCGATGTATTTCCTGCGTGTGGAAATCGAGATCCTGAACGGCCACGAGAGCTGGCAGCAATGCGTGGACCGCATCTGCAAACCGCAGTCCCTGGCTTCGCCCGCGCGCTTTTTCTAGCGGGGACTGGTTTGATCTACCCGGTCTGCCGCGATTCGATTCACCGGATCACGGACACGCGGATGAGCGCGGCCGGCGTGGGCGGAGGGCAGCTTCATGCCGATCATCCTTACCGTCCACATGGCGAAGAGGAGCGCGGCGTGGGTGAGATCCCAGGTGCGGGTCATCGTCCAGGCGGACGTGCCGGTCATCGCGCCGTACATGTCCAGGGACATGGGGACGATCCAACCCCAGCATAGCGAGATCGTTGCGGCGAGCGCGGCTGCGAAACCCGGGCCAGGGCGGAGTCGGCTTACTCCGCGGCAAACATGGTCTCGACGTCGTACGGCTCGGGAGGCGCGGCCTTCGATTCGCCGCGGTGGGCGAGGATCTCGTTGACAAACACCTCGGAGAATTCTTTTCGCTTTTGTTCGCCGACCCCGGAGACGCGGCCGAACTCGGTTTCGTTCATCGGCAGGTCGCGGGCCATGACGCGGAGCGAGACGTCCGAGAAGATGACGTAGGCGGGCACGCCGCGCTCGTCCGCGATTTTGCGCCGCAGGGTGCGCAGGCGTTCGAAGAGCGCTTCGTCGCATTCTATCTCGCCGCTGCGTCTTGCGCGCGCCGGGGCTGCGGAGCCGGCGACGGGCTTTGTCAGTTGCAGCGGGGTTCGCAGTTTAAGCGCGGCGACGCCTTCCGGCGTGAGCTCGATGACGGCAAATTTTTCGGCGGACTGCTTTAGCAGGCCGAGCCGGACCAGTTCGCGGCCGATCGCCTGCCACTGGGCGCGCGTCATCTCCTTGCCGATGCCAAACGCGGAGATTTCCTCGTGACGCCACTTGCGCACCGCTTCCGTGCCGCCGCCGGTGAGGACTTCGATGACGTGGTTCAGGCCGAAGTTGAACCCGCTCTTTTCCCGCACGCGATAGACGGCGGACATGAGCTTCTGCGCGGCGAGCGTGCCGTCGAATGTCTCGCGGGGGGAGAGGCAGTTGTCGCAGCCGTCGCATTTTCCTTCCAGAACCTCGCCGAAATAGCCGAGCAGGCTCGCGCGCCGGCACCCGGAGGACTCGGCGTAGTGGACCATCCCCTGGAGCTGCTCGCGCGCGAAACGCTGCTCCTTCGGGTCGGACTTTTCCTGGATGAACTGCGTCTGTTTCACCACGTCCCCGGCGCTGAAGAGCAGCACGCATTCGCCCGGCAGGCCGTCGCGTCCGGCCCGGCCCGTCTCCTGGTAGTAGCCCTCGATGTTCTTCGGCAGGTCGTAGTGGATGACGAAGCGGACGTTCGGTTTGTTGATGCCCATCCCGAACGCGATGGTCGCGCAGATGATCGACACTTCGTCCCGGAGGAATTTCTCCTGGTTGCGGCCGCGTTCCTCGGCGGAGAGCCCGGCGTGGTACGGCTTCGCGCGGACGCCGCTGCCGCTGAGGCGTTCGGCCACGCTCTCCGCGGTCTTGCGGCTCTGGCAATAGATGATGCCGCTCTCGCGCGGGTGCCCCTTGATGTATTTGAGCACCTGGTCGGACGGCTTCGCTTTCGGCAGGACTTTGTACATGAGGTTCGGGCGGTTGAAGCTGGCCACATACGAACCGGCGTCGCGCAGGGCGAGCTGCCGCACGATGTCCGCGCGCACCCGTTCGGTGGCGGTCGCCGTCAGGGCCATGAGCGGCGTGCCGGGGAAATGGCTTCGCAACTCGGAGAGCTGGCGGTACTCGGGCCGGAAATCGTGGCCCCATTCGCTGATGCAATGCGCTTCATCGACGGCGATGAGGTTGACCGGCCACTTCCTGGCGTGCTCCAGGAAACCGGAGAGCATGAGGCGCTCCGGCGCGATGTACAGGAGCCGGTATTTGCCCGCGTGGAGGTCGCGGAAACGCGCGCGGGACTCGGCGGCGTCCAGCGTGGAGTTGAGGAGCGTGGCCGCCACGCCGCTGGCCTGGAGGGCATCCACCTGGTCTTTCATGAGGGCGATGAGCGGCGAGACGACGAGCGTCAGCCCCGGCCGGATGAGCGCGGGCAACTGGAAGCAGAGGGATTTTCCGCCGCCCGTGGGCAGCAACGCGAAAACATCGCGCCCGTCGAGCGCGTCGCGGATGATCTGCTCCTGCAACGGCCGGAAAGAGGAGAAGCCGAAGTATTGTTTGAGCGCGGGCAGGAGCGGGGTGGTCGGCATGGTCGGCTCGTTCTTTTTAACCCCGGGCCGGAGCCGCCGCAAGCCGCCCTTGCGAACGAAGCGGAGGCCCTGCCGGGCGCCTTTTGCCGCGGAGGGGAAGGGGCTTGCGCGCGGCGCGTCTGTTGGCGACATTCACGCTCCTTTCATGCTCACGATCTCACAGGTAACCAAAAGCTTTGGCGGGCGAGTGCTCTTCTCGGAGGCTTCGCTCCAGGTGAACCGGGGCGATCGCATCGGCCTCGTCGGGCCGAACGGCGCGGGGAAGTCCACATTCTTCTCTCTCATCCTCGGGGACGGGACGCCGGATGAAGGGAAGATCGTGCTCGAGAAATCGGCATCTCTCGGTTTTCTCCCGCAGGAGAGCGCCCCGGCGGGGGAGGAGACCGTGCTGGAGCTGGCCTGCGCGGTGACTCCGGAGCTCGCTGCGGCGCGGCGCATCCTCGGGACGACCGCGGAGGATTCGGCGGAGCATCACGACGCGCTCCATACCTTCGGCGAACACGACGGCTGGCAGCTCGAGGCCGAAGGCGAAGCGGATACTGGCCGGCCTGGCGTTCCGCGAAACGGACTTTGAACGGCCCGCGAAGGCGCTGAGCGGCGGCTGGATCATGCGAGCGCACCTCGCGCGGCTGCTCGTGCAGGAGCCCGACCTCCTGTTGCTCGACGAGCCGACGAACCATCTCGACCTGGAGTCGCTCGTCTGGCTCCAGGCGTATCTGCGGAGCTATTCCGGCGCGATCGTCATGGTCTCGCACGACCGGGAGTTCTTGGATCAGCTCGTCGGCTCCATCGTCGAGATCAGCCGGCAGCGGCTCCTGCGGTACCGGGGGAACTGGAGCACGTATGTCGAGCAGAAGGCCGCGCGCGAGGAGCAGCACCTGGCCGCATACAAGAATCAGCAGCGCGAGATCGATGCCTTGCAGGAGTTCGCCGACCGTTTCCGCGCGAAGGCCAGCAAGGCCGCTCAGGCCCAGAGCAAGCTGAAGCAGATCGAGCGCATGGAGAAGATCGAGGCGCCCGTCGCCCGCGAGAAGACGGTGCACTTCCGCTTCCCGCAGCCGCCCCGCGGCGGTTCGCGCTCCATCCGGCTGGAGAATGTCGATCACGCGTATGGCGACCTCGTCGTCTATCGCGGCCTGAACTTCGAGGCCGCGCGCGGTCAGCGCACCGTGCTCGTGGGGCCGAACGGCGCGGGAAAATCGACGCTCATCAAACTGCTCGCCGGGGTCATCCCCGTACAATCGGGGACGCGCGAGCTCGGGCATAACGTCGTTCCGGGTTATTTCTCGCAGCATCGTGTGGAGATGCTCATGCCCAAACACAGCGTGCTGGAGAGCGCGCTGGATGTGCGCAACCCCGTGCCGGAGCAGACCGCGCGCACGGTGCTCGGCTCGTTCCTTTTCCGGGGCGATGATGTCTTCAAGCCCGTGGCCGTCCTGAGCGGCGGCGAGAAGACGCGGCTGGCCCTGGTGCGGCTCCTGCTTGACCCGCCGAACCTGCTCTTGATGGACGAGCCGACCACGCACCTCGACATCGGGAGCATCGACGCCGTCATCGGCGCGCTGCAACAGTATGAAGGGACGCTCCTCTTCATCAGCCACGATGTGCATTTCATCCGCTCCATCGCGCAGACCGTCCTGCATGTGAACGCGGGGAAGCTCACGCCGTATGCGGGCGATTACGATTACTACCTCGAGAAATCGAAGGCGGGTTCGGCGCGGTCGGCGTTGACGGCCGGGGGCAAGCTCCAAAACGCCCAGCCCGCCGCCTCGGCGCCCGCCGGCGTCCCCGCACCGGGCATGCGCGAGTTGCGCGAGCAGAGGCGGGCGGAGGGCGAGGAGCGCAGGGTGGCGGCGCAGGCGAGGCGGGAACAGGAGAAGCGGGTGAAGGAACTGGAGATGCGGGTGCTGAGCCTGGAAGAGGAGCAGAAGCGGCTGACGCTGGAGCTGGAGAAGCCCGAGACGTACGAGGCCGGCGGCAATGCCGTGCAGGTAAACCGCGAGCTCCAGCGGGTCGCGGACGACCTGGCGAGGGCGACCGCGGAGTGGGAGAAACTGGTGGAGGCGAAGGGCGCCCAGGTAACGTAAGGGGCCGGCACAGCCGCCTCTGCATTTCTGGTCAGGAGCGGGGCGCCAGGAGCGTTTTGGCGTGGGCCAGCGCGGAGTCGGTTTTCCCCCCGAGCATGCGGGCGATCTCTTCGACGCGCGCCGCGCCGGTGACTTCGGCCATGCGGGAGACCGTGCGGTTCTTCTCGAACTCCTTGGTGACGACGAACTGGGAGCCCGCCATGCCGGCCACTTGCGGCAGGTGGGTGATGCAAAGCACCTGGTGCTCCGCGCCGAGCGACCGCATCCGCGCGCCGACGGAAAGGGCGATCTCGCCTCCCACGTTCGCGTCGATCTCGTCGAAGACCAGGAGGGGGACGTTGTCCTGTTTGGCCAGGGAGGATTTCACCGCGAGCATGACCCGCGAGATCTCGCCGCTGGAAGCGATGGCTTTGAGCGGCATCGGCGGCTCGCCGGGATTCGGCGTGAAGAGGAACTCGACGGTCTCGAGGCCGGTGGCGGCGGGCTTTTCCAGCGGCGTGACGATGATCTCGAAGCCCGACTTCTTGAACCCGAGATCTCGGAGCTGCCCCGCCACATCCGAGGCGAGTGCGGGCGCGGCGTCTTTGCGTTTTTTGCCGAGCCGCACGCCGACCTGGCGGAGCTGGCGGCGTGTGGAGTCGATCTCTGCTTCGAGCCGCGTGAGTTCGTCGCCGCGGGATTCGATCTGATGCAGGCGGGCCGCGGCCTTCTGGCCGAAGAGGATGACGGCGTCGATGGAGCCTCCGTACTTGCGTTTCAAAGTCTCCGCGAGGCTGACCCGTTCCTCGAGCTGGGAGAGCTGCGCGGGGTCGAGGTCGAGCCGTTCCGCGTAACCCCTCAGGCGGGCGGCCACCTCCTCCAGCTCGAGGACGGCGCGCGACTCCGCTTCCGACAGGTCGGCCGAGGCGGGATCGAGCTTTTCAAGGTCGCGAAAAAGTTTTCGCAACTCGCCCAGCCGGTTCAGGATGGCGTCGTCATCCTCGGCGAGGCGCTGGAGAATCTGGGCGGAGAGGCCGATGAGGCGCTGGCCGTTGGAGGCGAGGGCATAACGGGCGAGCAGGGCCTGTTCCTCGCCGGTCTGGAGGCCCGCCGCGTCTATCTCAGTCACCTGGTAGCGCAGGAGATCGACCTCGCGTTCGAGCGCGGCTTCGTCGGTCGAGAGCTTCTGTTGTTCGCTCGTCAGCCGGGCGAGGGCGCGGTAATGCCCCCCGTATTCGTCGAGAAGCCCCGCTGCGCCGGCGAAGGAGTCGAGGAGGTCGAGCTGTTTCTCGGCGGAGAGCAGTGACTGGTGCTCGTGCGGGCCGTGGAGGTCAACGAGCCGGTCGCCGATCTCTTTCAGGATGGCGAGGGTCGTCGCGCAGCAATTGATGAATTGTTTGCCCGCGCCGGCCCGCGAGAAGACCCGTTTCACGATGAGCTCCGAGCCCTCGCAAGGGTCGATCCCGAGCGCGTCCAGCCGGGCGTTCAATGCCGCGTCGTCCGGTATGCGGAAGACGGCCTCGACCGCGCAGCTCTCGGCCTCGGCGCGGATGAGCGACCTCTCCGCGCGTTCCCCGAGCACGAGCTTCAGCGCGCCGATGATGATCGACTTGCCGGAGCCCGTTTCGCCAGTGACGGCGATGAAGCCGGGAGCGAGATTCCACTCGAGATCCTCGACGAGGGCGAGGTTCCTGATCCGGAGCGAGGAGAGCATTGCGCGCACTGGGGTGAGTATGGGAAGATCACCGTTCCTTTTCAACCCATGGCGGAATTAACGATCACCTTTCTGGGCACGGGGACTTCGCAGGGCGTGCCGGTGATCGGTTGCGGATGCGCCGTGTGCACCTCGTCCGATCCGCGAAATAACCGCACCCGGTCGTCGATCCATGTGCGTTCGCCGGAATGTTCGTGGGTGATCGATACCGGCACGGATTTCCGCGCGCAATGCCTGCGGGAGAAGATCACTGCCCTGGACGCCGTCGTTTACACGCACGCCCATACGGACCACATCATGGGTTTCGACGACCTGCGGGCATTCTGCGCCACGGGCGGGTCGATCCCCATCCATGCGTCCGAGCACACGATGGCGAGCCTGCGGCGGGTATTCGACTTCGCGTTCAACGGCGAGAACCGGTTCCCGGGCTACGTGGTGCCGGACGCGCACGTCATCTCCGGCCCGTTCCGGCTCGGCGAGACGGAGCTCCTCGCGCTGCCGGTGCCGCATGGGCGGACGATGGTGAATGGCTATCTCATGAGCCGGGGAGGGGAACGGCTCGCGGCCTACCTGAGCGACTGCAAGGAGGTGCCGGACGAGATCGTGGAACGCATCGCAGGGGTCCGGGTGTTGATACTCGACGCGCTACGCCACCGGCTTCACCCGACGCACCTGAGCGTGAGCGAAGCACTGGAAGTGGTGGCGAAGGTGCGGCCGGGGCAGGCATTGTTCACCCACGCCTGCCACGAGCTGCCGCACGCGGAAACAGACGCGGCCCTGCCGGAGAATGTGCGCATGGCGTACGACGGGTTGAAAATCGAGGCATGAGATCCTCCCGCTTTTTTTTGGCGTTGGGAGCGTGCCTTCTGCTGGCCTCCGCCGCGCCGGGGTTTGACACGGCGCTGGAGCTGACGCCAAAACCGAAGGGCGACCCGGCGGTGGCGGCGACGGTGGTCATCTACAACTCGCGGGCGGTCTCTTCCGAGGACCTGGCCTGGTTCTATGCGAAGGCGCGCGGCATCGCGGCGGATCACGTCGTCGGCCTGGACTGCCCGGTGACGGAAGAGATAACCCGGCAGGATTACGATACGACCATCGCGGAACCCCTGCGGAAGATATTCAGCGAGCGCGGATGGTGGACGCTGCGGCCGGGCAAGCCGGTGGAGGTCTCGGAGAGCCGGGTGCGATTCATCGCGTTGATGCGCGGGATGCCGTTGAAGATCCAGCAGGTGGATCACTATGAAGGCGATTCCGCGGTTGGCGCGCCCCCGATCATCGCCCGCGTCAACGCGGCCTCCGTCGATTCCGAGTTGGCCGCGCTCGGCTATTTCACGCGCTCCATCTCGGGGGCGTTGAGGAACCCTTATTACGACTCTTTCACGACGATCTTCACGGCGGAGATACCCGCGCTCCTGCTCGTGTGCCGCCTCGACGGCGCGTCCGACGCCACCGTGAGGCGGATGATCGGAGATGCGATCGTGACGGAACGGACAGGGCTGTGGGGGTTCGCTTATATCAACGAACGCGGCGCCACCCAAAGGGGCCTGGCCATGGGCGACAGATGGCTGGAGCGCCTCACTGCGGATGCGATGGAGCACGGCATCCCCTGCATCGTCCAGAAAGGCCCGGCGCTCTTTTCACCGCAGTATCCCATGCGGGACGCGGCGCTCTACTACGGGTGGTACAGCGGGAACGTCGTGGGGCCCTTCGCGGAGAGCTGCTTTCGGTTCACTCGCGGCGCGGTGGCGTGCCACATCCATTCGTTCAGCGCAGCGACCTTGCGCGACCCGAACGCGGGCTGGGTCGCGCCGTTGTTGGAGCGCGGCGCGGCGGCGACCTTCGGGAACGTGTACGAGCCGTACCTGCCGTTCACGCCGAACCTCGACATCTTCAACGAACGGCTCCGGAACGGGTTCACCTTTGCGGAGAGCGCGTATATGTCGGTGAACGTGGTCTCCTGGATGACGACGTTCGTCGGCGACCCGCTCTACCGGCCCTTCAAGCTGCAACAGCAGGTCTTCGGTGAAGCTCCCAGGTCCGACGCGGCATGGGTCGCCTTCCGCGAGGGGGCGCTGGTCTGGTTCAACCGGGGCCGGCCCGCGGGCGAGACCGCGTTGAGAAAGGCGGGGGCAGCGCTCCACAGCGAAGTGATCTTCGAGGGGCTCGGCCTGCTCGAAACCAGGGCGGGGGATGCGCCCGCGGCCCTGGCGGCGTTCGACCAGGCCGAGAAGTTTTGCGCGAACAGCGACGATGCCCTGCGCATCCTCATCCACGAAGTCCGCCTCCTCGTCTCCGCGGACAGAGGGAAGGAGGCGCTCGCCCTGGTCCGCCGGGCGGTGGTGGAATTCCCCGACGACCCGGCGCTCTCCGTGCTGCGGTCCGATGCCGGCCAGATCGCCCCGTGATGGAAAGGGACACTTTTGAAAAACGCGCGCTGCGTTACGCGCAGGCGCGGCCGCCGGAGCCCGGCAGGTTGCGCGAGGAACCGCTTCTCCTCCCCACCGCCCGGGTGGATGAACTCGCGATGCAGGCCCGGTGGTTCGCCGGAGAATTCGGCACGCAATTCGAATCGACGGCGGGGGACTCCATCCGCATCGTGCAATTCGGCGTGTGGAACCGCGAGGCCGGCCCGGACTTTTCCGAGGCGGCGATCTCCATCAATGGCGGCGCGCCCGCGCGGGGGTGCATCGAGCTCGATCCCGACGCGCGAGACTGGGAGCGGCACGGGCATGCGCTGAATCCCGACTATGAGTCCGTGGTGCTCCACCTCTTTCTCGAGCGCGGCGCTGCGACCTCCTTCACACGCACCGCCGGCCACCGGAATGTGCCGCAGGTGTTGCTGGACGCATCAAAGCTGGAGCGGGCCGGCCCGCCCGTCGTGCCGGCGGCGAAGCCGGGCAGGTGCGTCGCGCCGCTGCGCGGCATGGCGCCCGAGAAGGTCGCGGACGTGCTGGATGCGGCGGCGCAGTTCCGCCTCCAGCGCAAGGCGGCCCGCATCGCGGCGACCGCGGAGGCGCACGGGGCCGACGAAGCGCTCTACCAATCCCTGGCCGCCACGCTCGGTTACAAGGGAAATACGCTGGCCTTCACGCTTTTGGCCCAGCGCCTCCCGGTGAAAAGGCTGCTGCGCGAAAAAGACGCGGTGGACTCGCTCCTCTTCGGCGCGGCCGGCTTCCTGGCGTCCACGGATATGTCGCGATTCGCGTCCGACACGCGCGCTTACCTGCGCGGCATCTGGGAGGGGTGGTGGCCCCGGCGGCACGAGTGGGAACGCCTCGCGCTTGCCCCGGCGCAGTGGCGGACGGGCGGTGTGCGGCCGGCAAACCACCCGCAGCGCAGGCTGGCGGCCCTGGCGCAGATCGTGAAGCGCTGGCCGAAAGTGATGGCGTTGAAGGAGAGCTGCGAGCCGGAACGGATACGCGATTTCTTCGCGGGCCTGCGGGACGACTATTGGGATTCGCATTTCACCCTCACGTCGGAAAAGATGCCCTCGCCAATGGCGCTCGCCGGGGAGTCGCGGGTGACCGAGATGCTCGCCAACGTCTTTTTTCCGCTGGCGATCCTGGCCGACCCGGGGCGCTGGAGCGTTTACAGCAAGATTCGCGCCGCCGCTTCGAACCGGAGAGTGGAGACAGCCGCCATCCGACTCTTCGGCGGGATGCCCGCGGCCCGTGACTTATTAAGGACAGCCGCGCACCAGCAGGGCCTCCTGCAAATCTACGAGGATTTTTGCATGCGGGACAACTCCGACTGCGCGGACTGCCTGTTCCCGCAACAGATTGGGCAGTGGCGCTGACCGCTGCAACCTGTCGCGGTCATGACTTTCGACCGGCCAATATAATGCGCGGCGGAGCAGTTCTACCCGAAGCGCGCAAGTAGGAGATCGCGTTCGGCCAGCAGCTCCTTCGGCATCCGGTCGCCCAGCTTGATGAAGAGTTCGTCCTGTGAGGCGAGTTCCTGCCGCCACTCCGCGGAGTCGATCCTTTGCAGTTCCTCGAATTCCGCGGGGGTGAAGCTTTCCAGGCCGCTCCAGTTCATATCCTCGCGCCTCGGGATCCAGCCGATGGGCGTCTCGGTCGCGGGCACGCGCCCGTGGCAGCGGTCCACGATCCATTTCAGCACGCGCATGTTCTGGCCGAAACCGGGCCAGAGAAAATTCCCCTGCGCGCCCTTGCGGAACCAGTTCACCCCGAATATGAGCGGGAGGACGCCGACCTCCTGCCCCATCGCGACCCAATGCGCGAAATAGTCTCCCATGTGATACCCGCAGAAGGGCAGCATCGCCATGGGATCGCGCCGGACAAGACCGACGGCGCCCGCGGCGGCAGCGGTCGTCTCCGAGCCCATGGTCGCACCGAGATACACGCCGTGCGTCCAATCGAAGGATTGATAAACCAGCGGCACGGTGGTCGCGCGGCGTCCGCCGAAGAGGATGGCGCTCACAGGCACCCCGCGCGGGTCGTACGCTTCCTGCGCGAGGGCCGGGTTATTCTTCATCGGCGAGGTGAACCGGCTGTTCGGGTGCGCGGCGGGCGTGCCCGGCTGCCAAGGGTTTCCCTTCCAGTCCAGGCAATGGGCGGGTGCGGGGCCGTCCTTGCCTTCCCACCACGGCTCGCAGGTGTCCGTCACCGCGACGTTCGTGAAGATGGTGTCGTGCGCGATCATCTTCATCGCGTTCGGGTTCGACTGCGAATTTGTCCCGGGCACCACGCCGAAATAACCTGCCTCCGGGTTGATGGCATAGAGCCGGCCATCGGGCCCGGGCTTCATCCATGCGATGTCGTCGCCGATCGTCCGCACCTTCCACCCTTCAAATCCCGCGGGCGGGATGAGCATCGAGAGATTCGTCTTCCCGCACGCGCTGGGGAATGCCGCGGCGATGTAGGTTTTCTCGCCTTCGGGCGACTCGATGCAGAGGAGGAGCATGTGCTCGGCCATCCAGTTCTCGGTGCGGGCGAGGAATGAGCCGATGCGCAAGGCGAAACATTTTTTCCCGAGCAGGACGTTGCCGCCGTAACCGGAGCCGACGGAGAGGATCGAGTTCTCCTCCGGGAAATGGCAAATGTAACGGCGGTCCGGGTTGACATCGAGCAGCGAATGCAGGCCGCGGTTGAAGCCCCCCTCCGCGCCGAGCAGGTCGTAAGCGGCTGCGCCCATGCGGGTGACGATCCGCATATTCAACACGACGTAGATGGAATCGGTCAGCTCCACGCCCACCTTCGTGAGCGGCGAGCCGGGCACGCCCATGAGAAACGGGATGACGAACATCGTCCTGCCGCGCATGCCGCCGCGGAGGAGCCCGTGCAGCTTCGCCCGCATCTCCCCCGGCTCCGCCCAGTTGTTTGTCGGGCCGGCGGTCTCGCGCTCCCTCGTGCAGATGAAGGTGAGCTGCTCCACGCGCGCCACGTCGTTCGGGTTCGAACGGTGGTAGTGGCACCCGGGCGAGGTGGTCTCGTTCAGCCGGGTGAGGACGCCCTGCGCTTCGGCCTGCTCCAGCAGATAGGCGTTCTCCTCCTCGGAGCCGTCGCACCAGAAGACCGCGTCGGGCTCGCACAGCCGCGCGCTTTCCTCGACCCAGGCGAGCAACTCCGGATGCACAGGCCGGCAGCGGCCGAGGCCGGCTGGAATATTGTCCCTTTCGTTCATCGAAAACCCTCGGCATGGTCTCCGCACGGCGGGGTGAAATCAAGTTGAAACTCCCCCGGCGGACGATGGGGTTTGCGCGCCGCGGGAGAACCCGTAGAATGTCGCCATGGTAAACTCCGCGGCGTCGCGTCTCGTGACAGGCCACTACTCCGAGACGGCGGTGCGCGATGCCGCCCGCGAATGCCTGAAGGAGATCGGCGGGAGCGTCACCTGCGTCTTCGTTTTCGTCTCGGCCGATTTCCGGCCCCACCTCGAGGAATTCCTGGAGCTCGTCCAGGTCCACGGCCATGCGCCGCTCGTGGTGGGGTGCAGCGCCTCCGGGTTCATCGGCACCGGCATCGAGGCCGAGCACACCCCTGGGTTCTCGCTTCTCTTCCTACACCTCCCCGGGTACCGGTCCTCACACCCTTTGTGCTGCAAAAGAGCCACGCCGACGAATCGACGGGGCCGGATTATTGGAACAGAAAAACCGGCCTCGCCGCGGACGAGGTGGATGCGTGGATGTTCCTCGCCGACCCCGTGGATTTTTCGGTCGAGACCTGGCTGGTGGAATGGAACAAGGCGTACCCGAAAGTCCCTTGCATCGGCGGCCTCGCGAGCGGCGGTGCTTCCGGCGAGGAGATATTCCTTTTCAAGAACCGCGAGGTCGTCGAGGACGCCTCCCTGGCCCTCGCGTTCAAGGGCGGGGTGCGCATCCACCCGCTGTTGAGCCAGGGGTGCACCCCCATTGGGCATCCGCTCGCGGTCACGGGCGCGGCGAAGAACACCCTCCTCGCGCTCGGCGGCAAGCCCGCATACGAGGTGCTCGCCTCGGCGTTCGAGTCGCTCTCCGACGACGAGAAGCGCCGCGCGCAGGGGAACCTCTTCGCGGGCCTGGCCACCTCCGAGTATCTGGATGACTTCAAGCGGGGCGACTTCCTCATCCGGAACATCCTCGGCGCCGATGCCGATACCGGCGCGGTAACCATCGCCGCGTTCCCCCGCGTGGGGCAGACGCTCCAGTACCAGTTGCGCGACCGCCACTCGGCGGGAGTCGATCTGCAGGCGCGGCTCCTCGCCTTGCGGAGGCAGGGGGTCGAGCCGTTCGGCTCGCTCATGTTTTCCTGTACAGGGCGCGGCAAGAATCTTTTCGGCACGGCGAACCACGACGCCGGGGCACTCGAACGCAGTTTCAACGCGCTCCCCGGCGCGGGCTTTTTCTGCAATGGCGAGATCGGGCCGGTCGGTCCGACGAATTTCGTGCACGGCTACAGCGTCTCGCTCGCGCTCTTCGCGAACGCGTAGCCTGCCGAGGCTTCCGGGCTGCTCATGTCCTCCTGATCGGGAGCAGCTTGTCGGCGAGGATCGCGACGGCCAGCGGAAAATCGATGCCGTTCGCGTACGGGGAGAGGAAACGGCGGGCGCTGCTCCCCGCGGCCCAGCCGGAGAACGCCGGCAGGATGAGGACTTCGTCACTCACCAGGAAACAGGGGCACTTGACCGAGGTGGCGACCCGGTCTGAGACGGATACGCTCGGGTGTTCGTGCCCGATGAGGATGCGCGCTCCTTTCGCGCGGGCCTCGTTCCGGCGGAGGAGGGCGTCCTCGAAGCTGCCCGCGTCCCCGTGCGTGAGGAGGTGGTCGCCCAGCCGGTATTCGTCGAGCAAGGGCGTCGAGAGGCCGCACTCGGCCAGGAGCGCGCGCAAACGGCGGTCGTGATTTCCCGCCACGAGGATGAGTTCGGCCTCCCGGCTCAGTTCGCCGATCAATTTGCAAAGTTCCTCCTTGAGCGCCGGCACCCGGACAGCGCGGTGAACGATGTCTCCCAGCAGCACGATTCGCTTCGGCCCATACGCTTCGAGCAGAACCCGGAGGCGTTCCCGTTCCTCGGCGATGGGCGATAACGGCACCAGATTTCCCCCGTGCCTGTGGGCCCAGGCGCAGCCGAGGTGAAGGTCGGCGACGACGAGCGTGGCGCTCTCTGCAAACCAGACGGCGCGGCGCGCATCCAGCCAGAGGCCGTCCGTGAGCTGGTAGCGGGAGCGATCGGTGTTCAAAGGGATTCTTGCTTGGCGTCCGGCAGGTCCTTGGCGCGAGGTGTTCGGCTCTACTCTACCCCAGTTCGCCTTGCACGAACCAGCCTTCGCTTTGCTGGGAGAGGCGGTAGAGCTCCCCGGTCTCCGTCTGGATGTCCCACTCGTCGCAGGCCCAGCGCGTGGCATCCCACCAGTTGCCGGAGCCGCGCCACGGGCCGCGCGTGTCGCGGATGGCGGCCCGGAAGGAGGCCGTGGTGATGAAGACCGGCTTTTCCTCGCTCAGCAGGACGCGGGCGGGAAGCGGAGGGCGGTATCTCCGTAGCGCGAGGCCCTTCGGCGGCTCGGCTGCCGCGGCGGGCTCGGTGGCCGCGGGCTGCGCTGGCTCCCCGAGTGCGGGGGGTTGCATGTGGAAGGCGTCGGGGCGCCAGGTGGATTCCGCCACGGGTGTGCCCACCCGGCCGTTGCCCAGCAGCGCGGCGAGCCGGGCGAGCGTTTCGTAGAAGAGATGCGGGTCGCGCAGCGCGGTTTCAAAAAGGCCGAGTTGGTGGCCGGCGGGTTCGCATGCCGCCGCGGAAAGGTGCAGGGCGATGACGGGGCGCTCGGCCCTGAAATTTTCCAGGTGGGTGTGGAGCATCCGGAAAAGGATGTCCACGGAACGCGTGGGCGCGGGGATCTGGAAGAGGCGTTCGTAGGTCTCGCCGCCCGCGCCCGCGAAGTGGAGGCGCAGGTGGAGTTCCTTCGCGGTGAGCCACGCCATCTCCAGGCGCAGCGCGATCTGCTCCAGGAACCGGCGCAGGATGAACAGGAGCGGCTCCAGCGTCTCGATCTCCCGCTCGAAGTCCATCGCTTCCTCGAAGACTTCGGGCGGCAGGATGCAGCGCAGGGGGCGGATGGCGGTGGAGGAGGCGCATTCAAACAGTTCCAGCCCCACGGGGCCGAGCCGTTCGGCGATGCAGTCCGCGCCGAGCGCGGCGAGCTGGCCGAAGGTGGCGATGCCCCATTTGCCGAGGATCTTGAAGATTTTGGCGCCTTCACGGGGGTCATCGATCTCGTCGAAGGCGCAGCCGATGGGGAGCCCGGCCAGGAATGCCTGCGCATCCTCCACCGCCAGCAGGGGCGCGGCGAGGCGGGAAGCATGGCAGGCCAGGAGCGGTGTGCGTGCAGTGCCCGCCTGGGCGCGCAGGTGGAGGCGGCCGAGCCGCGCGAGGAGATCGAGCAACGCCGTCTCGGCGGAGGGGCCCGGGCGCACATCGCTCATGTCCAGGGTGCAGAGGCCTTCGCCCGTCGCCTCGATGCGGGGAGAAACGCCGTAGGCGCAGTGGAGCAGGGCGTCCCGGGCGGCGTTTTCCTGGCTCGGGGAGCGGACTTTCAAAAGCAGGCCCGGGCAGCGCGAGAGCGCCTGCGCCGAAGTCATGCCTTCGCACACCCCGGAGGCGCGCGCGGCGGCGGAGAGGTGGGAGATTTTCGGCTTGGCGAGGTTTTCATCCACGAGCGCCACGGCGTTCCCCTCCGGCTCGTGCCGCAGCGCGGCCTGGAGTGGGAAATCGGGGATGCGGATGACGGTGTACATGCTTGCTATGCCACGGTGCCCGCGCCTGCGCCTGCGGCTTTGGGCTTGTTGCGCGCGCCCCATGCCTCGGTGAACTCCAGTTGCTCCCAGAGCTGCGCTTCCTCCATCTCGAGCGCTTCCAGGGTGAACCGGCTCCGCAAACGGAGTTTCACCTGCGCGCCGCCGATGAGGGAGCACGGGGTGAACGCCAGGAAAGCCGTAGAAGTCTTCTCGACGATCCGCTGCAGGCGGTACCAGCTCGTGAGGGGGATTCTGCGCAACTCCGCGGCGGGGTTGCGGCAGAGGTCCATGAGGACGAGCGGGAGATTGCCATCGCGCAGAAGGAGATCGGCGGCGCGCAGGGCCTGGGCGGCGTTCTCGCAGCGCGCCCAGAGCAGGTGGGAAAGCACCGCGTTATCCAGCGGCTGGGGGTCGAAGCAATCCTGTCCGTCGATGAACGCCACCCGCCGGCCGGCTCCGGCTTCCCGCCGACCGGCCGCGCGCAGGAGCGATACGGTGAGAAAAGCGCCGCCCGCACCTGGGCAGATGAGTTCGGTGATGGCGCTCTTGGAGAGGCCGCCCCGGAGTTGGGCATCGAAAGGGGCGATGCCCGTGGGAAGGCACGCGCCGGCCCTGGCCGGAGCAGAGGGGAAACGCTCGGCGAGCAGTTCGCGCAACTGGAGGACGGTGGCTGGCGCGGGCATGAGAGGAAAATAGCGGGAACGGCCAATGTGTTCAAGTGAACATTATTCCGCTTTCTGCCTCCTCTATGGGGATCACATGGGCTTGCAGGTGACATCCACCCGTTCTTCGCTTATTTAAATTCCCATGCGATCCGATGAAGTGCTCGACCAATACTTTCTCGACGCCCGCTCCAAGCTCATCGACCTCGCCGCGTTTCTCGACCGGGTCGAACGCGCCGCGGGCTCACACGATTTCCGGCTCGCCGCATTCCGAGAGGCGTGCGCCGAGCTGGCTTCCGACAGGCCCGAACGGGCCCGGCGCGTCCTGCTGGCCTTCAGCGACCCCGGCGCCGAGCCCGCCACGGCGCCCGGGAGGCCGGCGTGCGGCGCTTTTGAAAAAGCCGGCCCAGCCTCCGGAAAACCGGCCTCCTGAAATGCGCTACATAGAGCCGCACGCCCACATGGTCAGCCGCGTGACGGACGACTATGCCGCGATGGCCACCGCGGGTTGCCAGGCCGTGTGCGAACCGGCTTTCTGGGCCGGTTTCGACCGGGGCGGAGCCGGGGGCTTTGAGGATTACTTCCGGCAGTTGACCGACTTCGAGCCGAAACGCGCCGCGAAGTTCGGCCTGCCGCATTACTGCTGGCTGTGCATCAACCCGAAGGAAGCCGAGGACACGCGGCTGGCGGACGAAGTCCTGGCGATGATCCCCCCCTTCCTGGAGTGCGCGAACGTCCTCGGCATCGGCGAGATCGGCCTGAACAAGAACACCCGCAACGAGATGGCCGTGCTCGAAAAACACGTGGACCTCGCGGCGCGGCACGGCCAGCTCATCCTGGTTCACACGCCGCACCTGGAGGATAAGTTCAAGGGCACCCGCCTCATTGTGGATCTGCTCCGGGCCGACAAGCGGATCGAGCCGGGCCGTGTCATCATCGACCACGCGGAGGAGCACACGCTCCCCATGATATTGGACGCGGGCTTCTGGGCCGGCATTACGCTCTACCCGGAGTCGAAGTGCACCCCGGCGCGCGCCGTCGATATGCTGGAGACCCGCGGCCCGGAGCGGCTCTGGCTCAACAGCGCGTGCGACTGGGGCCGCAGCGACCCGCTGGCGGTGCCGAAGACGGCGCTCGAGATGCGGAGGCGCGGCCATTCGCCCGAGGTTATCGACCGGCTGCTCTTCGAGAATCCGCGCCAGTTTCTGTCCCAGTGCCCGAAGTTCCGGCTGGGATACTAGAGCGTGTCATGCACTTCTCGCCGGCCGGTTCCGCGGTAGCGAGCCGACGCAGGCCTTTTGCAACTCTACCCGGGCGGGAGCGTGAATGTCTGGCCGATCTCGGTCAGGGCGATGCGCGCGGGGGCGCTTTGCAACGCGGCCCGGAAGCGGGCGATGGGTTCGTCCATCGGCTCGTAGCTGAGCTTGAAGGTCTGGTGGTGGATCGGGACGATATATTTGGCCCGGGCTTCGTTTGCCATGGCGACGGCTTCCTCGGGGCTGGCGTGGGAGTTCACCCAGGGATTGTATGCGCCGATGGGGGCGAAGAGGAGATCGACCGGGCCGCGTGAACCGAGCGGGCGGGCGTCGGTGAGCGCCGTGTCCCCCATGTGGCAGAGCCGTTTCCCGCCGCGTTCCATGAGGTAGGCGTTGTAGTGCCGGTAGTCGTCGTGCTGCAGCCGCGCGCCCCAATGCCGAAGCCGGAAGGCGCTGAGCGTGACGCTGCCGTGCGCGGTCTCGATGTCGCGGGTCTCATCCCAGTCCAGCTCGACCACCTCCCGGAACCGGATGTGGCGGAAGATGTCCACGGTCGCCTTCGCGGTCACGACGACCGCGTCCCGCGACAGGTGGCGCAGCGAGCGGAGGTCGAGGTGATCCATGTGCGCGTGCGAGAGCAGGATGAGGTCGATGGGCGGGAGTCCCTTCGGCCGCAGGGCAGGCGCCACGTAGCGTTTCGGGCCGAGCACAAACGGTCCGGCGCCGATGCCGCACCGCGTAAAGAGCGCCGGATCCGTGAGGATCGTGACCCCGAAGAAGTTCACCAGGACGGTGGCGTGCCCGAGCCAGGCGGCGGTGACCCTGGCCGCGTCCCAGGTTTCGGGGCGTGGATGGTGAGGAGCGGGCAGGACGGGCCGCGCGACGTCGCGGGCCATGGTGGCGAAGAAGGGAAGCCGGTTCACGAAGAGGTAACAGGAAGCATGGCGTGAACATTCGGCGAGGACGGGATTAAGTCGAGGGAAGTTCTTTTATGATAATTATACTACATGGCATTGTCCATGCTTTCTATAATTACCATGAAGCTTACCCGACTCCTTTTTGCCTTCCTCTGCGTGGCGCCATTTCCCCTTTTCGCCTCGGAAACCTCTGTAAAGGTGCTCGAGGAGATCAATCTCGCCCGCGTTTCACCCCACGAATACGCCGACGCTCTCGCCCAACGCATGCAAGGGGTGCGGACGCACGAAGGGCAGCGGGTCGTGGATGAAGCAGTCGCGTTCCTCCGGAAAGCCTCCCCGCTCCCTGCGCTCTCGTATTCGGATGGGATGGCCACGGGGGCGTTGCGGCACGTGGAAGACCAGGGGAGCAAAGGGACTTTCGGCCACGTGGGAAGCGACCACAGCAAGCCTTGGGATCGCATGGCGGCGGCGGGGAAGTGGACGGGCTGCGCCGGGGAAAACATCTCCTACGGCTACGGAGACCCCGCGATGATCGTGGCTACGTTGATCGTGGACGACGGAGTGCGCGGGCGCGGCCACCGCAAGAATATCTTTAATCGCAGCTTTGCGGTTGCCGGCATCGCCTGCGGGCCGCACGCCCGGTTCCGCGAGATGTGCGTCATCGATTTCGCGGGCGGTTTTGTGGAAAACGGCACGACCCTTCCCGGCGAGCAGCACAGCATCGCGGCGGCCTGGACGCGCGACGGGGCCGACAGGCTCTGAGTATCCCCACTATCCCCGCCCCGGCCGGGAACCTCGGAAATTTGTTTGGAAAAATCCCCGGGCATGGCATTGTCGCCATCACCTGATGAGCTTCAGCTTTGTTCTTCTCCTCATTGCCGCGGGTCTTCTCCGCTATGTCGCGCTCCAGGCGCGGTCGGAGTATGCGCGGCGGCTCGCGGGAATCCTGCCGCGCAAGGTCACCGAGGGGCACCTGCAGGCGCTCTTTGACGAATACCGGTCGCGTCTCGGGGCTTTCCGCGCGCAGGCGCTCCCTTTCTCGGCGCTCGAGTTGTTCCTGAACGCTTCGGCGTGCGCGGTATTCGTCGCCGCGCTCTGGAGTTACCCGCCGGAACAGCTTTCGCAGATGAACCTGTTCCTGCTGCGCTATTGCAGCACGGCGATGGTGGTGCTCGCTTTCGTGGGCGATGCGTTCGAGTTCGGGCAGCTCTTCTATTTCACCTTCGCACGCGCGGAGATGGAGGAGATCGACGAAGCCGAGGACGAGGCTTAGGCATCGGACTGGGCGGGCTTCGGGTTGTTGCGCCCCTTCCGGCGCAGCGAGCGGATGGGTGCAACCCAGTCGAAACCGGATCCTCTAATTGAGCCAGCCGCCCGCGGCTTGCACGGGCGCGAGGCTGCCCGCCTCCGTCACCCACATCGCCACGGCCCTCTCGCCTTTTGCAGGGTCGGGGAGACGCACGGTCGCTTCGTTTTTCGGGCCGCGCAGGGGCTGGGAGGTGAGCGAAAGCACCACGAAGTCGTGGCGGAGGGTGCGCCCGCTGTTTTCGCCCGCGCGCACATCGGACTGGAGATTGAACCCGAGCGTGGCCACGTGCGCTTCCCAGCGTTTCGCGCCGGAAACCGGCGTGTAGTGGATGGACAGTTCGCGGTCGGCGGAAAGCGCGCCTTTCAGCAGGCCGCTTCCCTGCGTGGAAACCGGCGCACCCCCCTGGCCCTGCCATTCTGCTCCGTTGAGGACGAAGCCGGGGGTGTAAACGGCGCCGGAACCCCAGCTCGCCGCGAAGTCGCGCTGGCGGCCGGTGAATGCCTGGGAAGCGAAGCGGTCCGGCCAGCCGAGGCCGTCCCAGTAATCGACATGGAACGCGATGGGCACGAAGTCTTTCCAGAGGCCGGGGTGCGCCTTGAGCTTCGAGAACCACGCCTCCGCGGGGGGGCAACTGCTGCACCCTTCGGAGGTGTAGAGCTCGAGGAGGTTCACGCGGTGCGTGGTGCTGTCGAGGAGGACCACGCCGGCGAAGCAGGGCGCTGCCAAAGCGGCCAGGGTTGCCAAAAGGAGCAACTTGGAGGAAGGGCGAGCCACAACAGTGGGAGAGCGCGCGCCGGGTTTTATTCCCCAGAGGCTCAGAAAACGAACATGCCTATGGCCGCGCCGAACATCAGCACGGTGGCGACGAAGACGACCGAGCGGCCAAGCATGGAGCTGGGCTTCCCCTGCATGATCTTCGAATCGCACGCGACGATGAGGATGCCGACCATGAGGAACGGGGCGAGCAGGCCGTTGATGACGGCGCTCCAGTAGAGGGCCTTCACGGGGTTTACCTTCGTGAAGTCCATGGCGATGCCCGCGAAGGTCGAGAGAATGAGCACGTAATAAAACGCGCGGGCCGACTTGAACTTGCGATCCAACCCGTAGCGCCACGCGAAGGTCTCGGCGAACGCGTAGGCCGCGGAGCCCGCGAGGGTGGGAATGGCGAGCAGCCCCGCGCCGATGATGCCGGCGGTGTAGAGAAGCATCGCAAGGTTCCCGGCGAGCGGTTTCAAGGCCTCGGCGGCCTGGCGCGAGGTCTGGATGTCTAACTTTCCCGCCCGGTGCAGGGTGGCGGACGCGGCCAGGATGATGGAGAACATCACCAGGTTGGAGAAGAAGGTGCCCGTGCCCACGTCCACCTTGCGGTTAATGATCTCGCCGGGGGTGGTCTTCCTCCGTTCAGCGAGGCCGATGTGCCCGGTGGCCATCTCCTCCTCGACCTCCTGGGAGGATTGCCAGAAGAAGAGGTACGGGCTGATGGTCGTGCCGAGGATAGCCACCAGGGTCGTCCAGGCGTCGTGGCTTTTCGGCCATCGGGGGAGGAAGGTGTCGTGCAGCGCCTGCCCCCAATCCGCGTGAACCAGGAACGCCTCGATGACATAGGCGAAGAGGACGGCTGCGAGCCATTTGAGGATGGAAGCGATCTGGGCGTAGCGGAAACGAACTGTGAGGACGGTGATGCCGATGCCGAAGAGGACGATCCATACGCGCGCGTTCAACCCGGTCAGCATCTCCGCGGCGTCGCCCATGCCCGAGAGGTCCGCACCGATGTTGATGGTGTTTGCGAGAAGAAGGGCCGCGGCGGCGAGGATGAGCAGGGGTTTCGGAAATTTCTCGCGCAGCGCGCTGGCCAGGCCGCGGCCCGTCACCATGCCCACGCGGGCGCACATCATCTGCGTCGCGGCCATCAACGGCCAGGTGAGCAGCGCCGTCCAGAGCATCGCCGTGCCCAGTTGGGCGCCGGCCACGGTGTAGGTGGCGACGCCGGACGGGTCGTCGTCCGCCGCGCCCGTCACGAGCCCGGGGCCGAGCGTGGCGAAGAACCGGGCTATGGGGTTCCTGGGCGGAGGTTCGTCGTTCATACGGTTCAGACTTAACGCGCGGGAAGCGTTTGGCGGTTCCTTAACTGGCGTCGGCGGGCTTGTCCGGGGCGAGCCGTGCCACGCGGAGGTCGAAAAGGGCGATGGCAATCTGGCTCACGAAAATGAGCACGCCCGCGGCGAGGTATCCGTTGCGGAAGAGGGGCACGACCAGGCTCGCCGTCTCGTCGGGGATGCCCCACGCGGCGAGCTGGAGCCGCAGGTCGGAGATGGTGGCGGCGTTCCAGAACAGGTAGCCAGCCCCGAGGACGCCGATGAGGAGCTGGTTCCAAAAGCCCAGCGAGCCGCCGCGCGGATCGTTCTCCGCGAACATCCGGCAGGCGCGCCTCTCCGACCATGCGAGGAGGGCCAGCGCCACGTCGATGACCAGCAGCAGCGCCGAAAAGTCGAAGACGATCTGGATCGCGGTAAGGCCTGCGCACACTGCGAGCGTGATCCATATCATCGTGGAAAGCTTGCGCCGCCTCGCGAAGGCCTTCGCCGTTTCCGTTGGAATTTCGACCGCCATCTTTATCGGGGGGGGGTTGCGGGGCCGGGAGTCGTGCGGCGTGGAGGGCGCCTTCTATAACCGGATGACCCGCGTGCCGCAGAGGCGGTCGTGCAGTGCGCGTTTCTGCTCGTCAAACCCGATCATGAAATAGCCGATGCCCAGGCTGAGGCGGCTGAGTATCTCCCCGAAGACGCGGACGAGGGCGCGCCCGTAGGTCAGCGGGGAGCCGTCCGCGCGTATGACCCGCAGCCCGCACGCGATCTTGCCCGGCGTGGCGCCGAAGCGGCCGAGGAACAGCGTGAAATAGGTGATCTGAACGCACATGGCCAGGACGGTGAAGAGCAGGAAAATGTTCGAGAGCTCCGCCTGGGTGCGGTGCGGCGTGTCGAAGGCCGCCTCGATCCCGCGGGCGAGGGCGAAGTCCAGCGTGTAGAGGATGAAGACATCGATGAGGCCCGCGCCGGCCCGTATCCAGAAGCCGGCATACGCGGGCTGGTCGGGCGCGTCCCCGGCTTCCGCAGGGGAAGCGGAGTCCCGGCACGCGGGGCATACGAGACTGCCGTTCACCGGCTCCAGTTCACCGGGCTGGAAGCTCCTCCCGCACTCGGAGCAGACGGTGGCGCTCGGCGCCGCGACGGCTTCCGCGCCGATGGTCATCTGCTTATACGGCACCCATTTTTCCATGCCGTCGCGCCAGACGAGGGTCTCGGGCTTGATGGTTTGCTCCTTGAGCAGGCGGTTCAGATTCCCGTCATTGACGGGCCCGATCTGCTCCCCATTCTCGACGTAATACCAATTCATGACGCAGGAAACCGGCGGCGGCGCGCGGCTACGCGGAGCGTGGGCGCAAACGGGTGAGAAATCAAATGCTTTCCACGGCCCGCCGCGCCGAACGGGGTCAATCGTTCTCCACGGAGACCGGGGTGCCGGTCGAGACAGAGCGGAAGAAGGCCTCGGCCATGAAACCCGGCATGCGGATGCAGCCATGCGACGCGGGGTAGCCGGGAAGGAACCCCTGGTGCATCCCGATGCCGCCCGTTATCCGCATGAAGAAGGGCATGGGAGCGCCGTCGAAGCGCGCGCCGGGCGGCTTGGGATCCTTGGTGTTGTCGATCTCCTTCATGAGGACGTTGCCCTGGGCGTCGGTGTAGTCGCCATAGATGGAGGATTTGTGGTCGCGATCCTTCTGGATGATGTGGAAGTGCCCGAGCTTCGTGTCGTACCCCTCGCGGCCGGTCGAGATGACCGAGACGCCGACGAGCTGGCCGCTCTTGTAGAAGAAGGCGCGCTGCTGCGCCAGGTTGATCCTTATCGAAGGGCTGCCCGAGACGCCGTCGCCGTCCCAATAGGAATCCGTATCGCGGTTCGGCGAGAAGACCGAGGCGATCTTGTTGCCGAGGCCTCCGAGGTATTCGGTGGCCCGGTCGTCGCGCGCATCCCCGGCGCACCCCGCGAGCAGGAGGACGAGGAGGGCAAACGCGGCTTTGGATATGTGTTTCACGGGAAAGGAGGAAATAAAGCGTCTTGCCCAGTAGGCGTCAAATGGTTTGACGGCGGCCTCGCATCCCGACTGCCCTGCAAACAAGCGGATTGCGGAAACGCCCCGCCTGGGATACAATCGCGGCTCCCTCCCATGCCGACCTACGAATACCATTGCGAGAAGTGCCAGAAGAACTTCGACGCGTTCCAGTCCATGAAGGACAAGGCGTGGGATACCTGCCCCGAAAAACTGTGCCGCGAGGAGACCTGGGGCCAGGGCAAGGTGAAACGCCTGCTGGGCACCGGGGCGGGTTTGATCTTCAAGGGGTCCGGCTTCTACATCACCGATTACCGCAGCCCCGGCTACAAGGAGTCGGCCAAGAAGGAGGCGGCGAGCGCGAGTGAATCCAAGCCCGCTCCCACCACCGACGCGAAAAGCTCGACCCCGGCTCCAGCGCCCGAGAAGCCGAAGCCCGCGGCGCCCAAACCTTCCTCCGAATAGAGAGAAAGATGGCTGAGATCACCTGCAAACAGTGCGGGCACGTCAACGAGGCGGAGCGCGTCTATTGCCACAGTTGCGGCGCGAAGCTGGAGCGGGTGCTGCTCCCGGAAGAGGCCAAGCCCGGCCTCACCCGGGAGAAGGAGCGCGTCCGGATCAAGAAACTGACGAATCCCCCGAGCGACATCATCAAGCGGGAGTTCTCGAACGTCTGCCTGGTGCTGCTCTGGAGCGTCGTCGCCGCGGCCCTGGTGCAGATCGCCCGCGCGCCCGACGGGGTGCCGCCTGTGCCGAAAGAGAAGGTGCTGGACGTCGAGCCGCTCGGCCAGGACCTGGAAGGCGCACTGGAAGCGCCGGCGGCGCAGCAGCTCGCCATCAACGAAGACGTCATCAACGGGTACCTGCAGAACCGCATCAAGCCGGGTGAACCCGGCCTCGCGGGCACGGTGACTTTCGACCGCGCTTATGTGAACCTCGACGAGGGCGTGTGCCGGGTCGTCTCGCAGCGGAGCTTCGAGGGGATGCCTCTCTACGGCAGCGTTCTATACCGGCTTTCGATGGGCGGGAACGCCGTGCATGCGACCTGCGTGGGCGGCTATTTCGGGCGTCTGCCCGTCCACCCGAAGCTCATGGCCGGCCTGGAGGTCATCTACCACGATCTCTGGGAGAAGTTGAAGCTCGAGCGCCGCCTTGTTGACCAGATGGCCGCCATCCAGGTTCATAAAAAGGCGATCGTCCTCGTGACGTTCGCCTCGAAGCCGTGAAACTCGGGCGCTCGCGTCTCTTCCCGCTCCTGGCCTCCGCCCTCGCTGCGGGCGCCGTTCAAGCCGCGGGCGTCGTTCAAGCCGCGGGAGCCGTTCAAGCCGCGGGAGCCGTGCCGGTGGCCCAGCCGCGCGAGAGCATCAGCGCCTCGCACCAGTTTATCATCGTCTGCGACGACAAGGCGGCCCGGATCCGGACGACGACCTATTGCGAGGAGATAAAGTCGGCGTTCCTGCAGCTCCTCGGCGCGAACGACCGCTGGAAATTCCCCATCGTCGTCCATATCCGGGATGTGCCGGACTCCGCGCACCCCGCCGCGAGCGTGCGGATGTATGAGGCGGACTTCGGGCTGAAGATCGACGTGGAGATCAACCTCGCGGCGGACCTCACCGGGGTGCACCTGGAGCCGCATCTTCTGCGGGCTCTGGTCCTCGAAATGGCCTACCGCGACCGGGGCGGCATGACGCAGGGCGCGGAATACGTCGAGCCGCCGCCATGGCTCATCGAAGGCATGGCGCGCTACATCGACACGCGGGATTCGGGCACGGATGCCTCGGTTTACCGCAGCCTTATCCAGTCCAACCAGCTCCCCTCCTTTGCCGATTTCCTCGCGGAGAACCCGGTGGGCATGGATTCCACTTCGCTCTCCCTGTACGACGCGTGCTCCCTCAGCCTTCTCCAGCTTCTCATCGATCTCCCCGGGGGCCGCGTCCGCCTCTGTGCCTTCATCCGCGGGTTGCCTTCGGGGCAGGAAGCCGGTGCGGGCCTCATCCGGAACTTTACCGCGCTCGGCAGCTCCCCGGACGGTCTCGAGAAATGGTGGACGCTCGGCATCGCGCGCCTCTCCGCGTCGGATCGCTACATGGGCCTCTCCGCCGAGGAGACCGAGCAGAAGCTCGCTTCCGTCCTGTTCCTGAGGATGGCCGTGAACAGGAATGGCGAGCCGAAGGAGTTCCGATTGCAGGATTTCCGCTCGTTCATGAACAATCCGGAGCGCCGCCCGGCGATCCTTCGGATGAACCTCAGCCTCGTCGCGCTCTCCGCGCAGGCGAATCCGCTCTTTCGCTCCGTAATAGCGGACTACCAGCAGGTCGCGCTCGACCTGTTGCGCGGGCGGACGAACGGGCTGCCGGAGCACCTCGACGCGCTGGCGCGTTACCGGGAGATGATCGTGACCCGCATGGGCGACATCGCCGATTACCTGAACTGGTATGAGGCGACGCAGATGCACACCTCCAGCAATTCGTTCGACGGCTACATTAAGACGGCCAACGAGCTCTCCGCCCCTCCGGCGGGCCGGGCCGACGCCATCTCGCGTTACATGGAGAAACTCCAGGCGCAGATCGAGTAGCTCCGCAAAAAGAGGTTGAAGCGGGGCGGAACGGCGGCGTAGGTTCTTCGTTCCCTCCGGCCCTCCACTTCCCCGTTCCTCATGATCAATCTCATCCGCAAGTACCAGCCGTTCCTCATGGTGTTGATCACCGTCCTGGTCATAGTTTCGTTCGTCTGGTTTTATAATATCAGCCGCATGAGCGGCCGCGCGGGCGCCGGGGGCAACGTCATCGCCAACGTGTATGGGCACGATGTCACCCAGGGGCAGATCGACCGGCTCGCGCGCAAATACTATCTCGGCGGCGAACTCGGACTCTTCAGCCTGCTCCAGTCCCTGGGCGGTTCCGGCCAGAAGGCGCTGGACGACTTCGTCCAGAACTCGCTCGTCCTCGTCCACGAGGCGGATGCGCTGCGAATCCAGCCTACGCAGGAAGAGATCATCGCCGAGGAGACCCATCTGCCCGTTTTCCAGACGGGGGACGCTTTCGACCGGGACAAGCTCGCGACGTTCATCCAGGACAAGCTGACCCCGAAAGGGTTTGGGGAAGGAGAGATCGACGAGTTGATCACCATGGACCTGCAGTTGAAAAAGGTGAAGGAACTCCTGGGCTCCACGGTCGCGCTCTCGCCTTCGGAAGTGCGCATGGCGTACGAGGCCGACAACCGCAAGATGGACCTCCAGGTCATCCGCGTGCAGCTCGAGGAGTTCGCCGCGGGCATCCAGTTGTCGGACGCCGACTTGAAGAAGGCCTTCGAGCTGCGCAAACAGAACTTCCGGTCCGACGAGAAGCGGAAGGTGCAATATGTCGTCTTCTCCCTGTCCGACGCCGAGAAGGCGCTGGAAGGCCGCGAGAAGACCGAGGCCATGGGGAAACTGGCAAACCGCGCCAGCGATTTCACCGAGGCGATGACCGACAAGGCCGCCCAGTTCGCGCAGGTCGCGGCCAAGGCGGGCGTGCCCGTGCAGGAGACCGGTTCCTTTTCCGAAGCAGACCCCGACAAGCAGCTTGCCGAGACGCCCGGAACCGTGAAAGCCGCTTTTCAGATGACGCAGGCCGATCCGAACAGCGACGCCGTGGAGGGCAAGGATTGCTTCTACGTGCTGCATCTCGCGGAGGTCAGCCCGAGCGTGCCCCTCACTTTCGACCAGGCGCGCGCGCAGCTCGCCACGCAGTTGAAGGATGAACGGGCGCGCGAAATGATGGACCTCAAAGCCGCGGATGTTCGCAACAAAATCATGGCCAGCCTGAAAGCGGGGAAATCCTTTACGGACGCCGCGCAGGCGCTGGGGCTGAAGTCGGAGGCGATCCCGCCGTTCTCCATCGCGGATGTCTCCGGCGAGAAATCGAGTCTCGCCCCGCTGGCCGAGAAGGCGATGGGGATGAGTCCGGGCGCATTGAGCGAGTTCATCCCGGGGCCGAGCGGTGGCTCGCTGCTTTATATGGAGAAGCTCGAACCGCCGGACGCGGCTGCTTTCGCGAAGGAAGAGCCCGTGCTCAGCGAAGGCTTTCTCAAGGGCAAACAGGAGATCGCCTTTCACGACTGGCTGCGGATTCGCCGCATGGCGTCGAGGGCGCACCGCGTTTCCCAGTAGCCGGAGGACGCATGTCCCTGGAAGACCTTTTCGATGACGCGAACGGCGACCTGGCTGTGGGCGATCTGGAGGCCGCCGTTGAGAAATACCGCCAGTGCGTCGCCGCCGACCCCGCGTTTTTCGACGGCTGGCACGCGCTAGGCATGGCGTTGATGAAGATCGGGCGGTACGGGGAAGCCATCGCCGCGGGGGAGCGGTCCGTCGCGCTTCGGCCGAACGACCAGCTCGGGTGGTCGAGCCTTTCGCTCTTTTATGTGCGCGACGGCCAGATCAAGGAAGCCGAGGCCGCCGCGGCGAAATCCCGGATCCTCTCCTGGGGCGGCAAGGTAAAAAAAGAGGAGGGCTGACTTTGTTCATCACGACCGCCATCGATTACACGAACGCGCCGCCGCACATCGGCCACGCGTACGAGAAGGTGCTGGCCGACGCCATCGCCCGCTACCGGCGGCTGAAGGGCGAGTCCGTCTATTTCCTCACCGGCGTGGACCAGCACGGCCAGAAGGTGCAGCAAGCCGCCGAGCGAGAAGGCGTCCCGCCCATCGAGTTCGCCGAACGCATCTCCGCGAAGTTCCTGGCGCTCTGGAAGAAGCTCGGCGTCGAGCCGGACGGCTGGGCGAGCACCACCGATCCCAGGCACGCGCGCGTCGTAAAGAAAATCCTCCAGGCCCTCCACGACAAGGGCGACCTCTACAAGGCGAAATACGCCGGCTTTTACAGCGTGCGCCAGGAACAGTTCCTCACCGAGAAGGAGCGGCAGCCGGACGGGACTTTCGGCGCGGAATGGGGCCAGGTCATCGAGATCGAGGAGGAGAACTGGTATTTCAAGCTCTCTTCGTATCGCGACTGGCTGCTCGGGTTCGTCCGCTCCCACCCGGAGCTCGTCCTGCCCGGGTTCCGCCTGGCCGAACTCGTGAACGCGCTCGAAGGCGTCTCCGGCGACCTCTGCATCTCCCGGCCCAAAACCCGTCTCGCTTGGGGCATCGACCTTCCGTTCGACCCGCTCTACGTCACCTATGTCTGGTTCGACGCGCTCATCAACTACATCAGCTTCGCCGGTTACCTCTCCGAGCCCGAGGCAGGCCTGCCCGACTTCGCTGCGACCTGGCAGCCCGGCGCGCTGCTGCACGTCATCGGCAAGGATATCCTAAGCCCGCCCCACGGCATCTACTGGCCCATCATGCTCCACGCCATCGGGTTCTCCGACGCGCAGATGCCCCAACTGCTGGTGCACGGCTGGTGGAACCTCGGCGGCGCCAAGATGAGCAAGAGCGCCGGCAACGTCGTCGATCCCTCGGCTCTCGCGGACAAATACGGCGAGGGCGCCCTCCGCTACTACCTCCTGCGCGACATCGCCACCGGCCATGACGCCGATTTCAGCGAGGACAGGCTGCGCCAGCGTTATAACGCCGACCTCGCAAACGACCTCGGGAACCTCCTGAACCGCACCCTGAACATGATCCAGCGTTACCGCGGCGGCGTCCTCACCCGGCCCGCCGAGGAGGGCGCGCTTTCCTTTTTGGCCGGCCGGACGCTGGAAACCTATCGGCAGAAGTTCGACGAGTTCCAGCCCCAGGCCGCCCTCGAAGCCGTGTGGACTTTCATCTCCGACTGCAACTCCTTCATCGAAAAATCCGCTCCGTGGAAACTGGCGAAGGACCCCGCCCAGGCGTCCGCCCTGGACGCCGTGCTTTACGACCTCGCCGAATCCCTGCGCATCATCGCCATCCTCGTCTCCCCCGTTTTGCCGAAAGCCGCGCTGGTGATGTGCGGGCAATTGAGAGTGATCCTGCCGGGGTCCCTCGCTGCAGCCGCCTGGGGCGCGCTGCCCGGGGCGCACCAAGTCGGCAGCCCTGAGCCGCTCTTCCCGCGCATGGAAATCGAATCCGACTGAAAAGCGGACAGTTCGGCGGCCGCCTCGTGTCCGAGCCCTACAGCTTCTGAAAAACCAGGAAGCCGGACGTCGGGACGCGAGCCTGGAATGTCCCGCCCGACACGGGGATGTCCGCGCCGAAGTTGCCGATGCCCGCTCCGCCGTACCCGGCGGCGTCGCTGTTGAATATCTCGCGCCAGGCGCCGTCGGGCAGGCGCGCGGGGTCGGTTTGGATGACGTATCCGTCGAGGTACGGCTGGTTGGCCAGGCTCGCCACCACCAGTAGCATCTCGGCGCCCGCGGAACGGGTGAATGCTATGACCCGGTTCGCATCGGAGGCGTGGAGGATGTCGATCTGTTGGGAGCGCGCGGCGGGGTGGGCGCGGCTCAGCTTTATGGCGTCCTGGTAGAACGCGAAGAGTCTCGCACCGTCTCCCGCGCGGCCGCCCGCGAGGTCTTCCCGGTTCGCCATGAAGGTGTTCCAGATGAACATCTTCTGCGCGCCGATCTCTTCGCCCATAAAAAACATCGGCGTGCCCGCGGAGAGGAGCGAGAGGCCGAAACAGGCGCGGCACCGGGCTTCCGCGGCATCCCGCGTCGGGCCGAAGAGGGGCGCGCCGTTGACCGCGCAGACGATGGTGCGCTGCGTGCCGCCGGAGTTGCCGGCCTCGTCGTGGGACTCGCTGTAAACGACCTTGTTGTATTGGGTATTGTAGAGCACCCCGGCAAATTGCCCCATGGCCAACGGCCCGTCGCCGCCCTGGCCCGCCGTTTTCAGGAGCCTCGAGTCGCCGCCGGCCATGTCGGAGTCGCCGATGAGGCTGTGGTAAAACTCCGCGAACCAGGTCGCGTCGAAACCGAGCCCGCCGGCGTCCGGCGGCTGGGTGACGGCGGCCCAGCCGGTGTGGTCTTCGGCGATCAACATGACGCTCGGACGGATGAGGTGGAGGGTGCGCGTCCATTCACGCAGCATTTTCATGCCGTAGAGGTTCGCGTTGCCGACGGAGCTCTTGTCCGCGTGCAGGGTGTTGTCGCGATGGATCGCCTGGGTGAGGTCAACACGCAGCCCATCGATGTGGAACTCCTCCACGAATGCCGCGGCGCTGCTGGCAAAGAGCTGCCGCACCATCTCCTCCCAATAGCGGGGCGCCCAGCCCGTGGAACCGTTATCGACATAGCCGCCGCTCGGGTCGGCATAGTTCGCCGGGACGCCTTGGTACCAGTAGTAGATGTTCTGCTCGGGCGCGGTCGAGTCGTACAGGGACTCGGCCCGCTCGGCGTTCCAGTCCCAGTGGTTGTAGCAGACATCCTGGATGACGGCGATGCCGTGCCTGTGGCATTCCCGAACGAAATACTTGAACTCATCGCGCCGGCCCGCGCTCGACTCGATGACGAAGAGGTGGGAGTCGCCATAGCCCCAGCCGGCGCCGCCCGAGAACTGGCTGATGGGGAGGAGTTCGATGGCGTTGACTCCGAGATCGTAGAGGTACGGCAGGAGGTCGAGCGCTTCCAGGAAGGTTCCGGGGGGCGCGGCGGGGTCGGGGCCGCCAAGCGCGTTCACGTGGAGTTCGTAGATGACGAGCTCGGAAAGCTGCCTGGGCACCGGGCGGCCCGAGGTGAATTCGTCCTTCCAGAAATCGGCTTCGGGCACGCGCACGCCTTCCGGGGCGCCGAAGACGGCGGCCACGGTATCGAGGCTCACGATGACGCTGCAGCTTTTCGTGCCATCCAGGGTGGAAGGGTCGCCCGAGAAGTGCGCGCCGCACGGATCGAAACCGCCCGAACCGAGCTGATACCGGGAATAGAGGTCCGTCCGGTAGGTGGGGTTCCCTTGGGCGTTCTTGATGCGATACATGTACGGCATCCCCTCGAACACGTTGAAAATCGGGAGGACGGCGCTCTCCCAGATGCCGTTTTCCGCCGGCTGGAGCGGGATCGCGGACGTGGTGGCATCGATGCCGTCTCCGTCATCGGCGATGTATCCGTTCGGCTTGCCGAAGACGACGTTGATGGCCAGCGCGTTTGGAGCCCATACGGCGAACTTCAGGTCCGGCGCCGCTGTCGGGTCGGTGAAATACTTACGGGCGCCGAGCCGGCGGGCGTAGGTGAAGTAGAAGTCCTGCCGGGCCGAGGCGCCGTCGGCGGCCAGCGTGAAGGCGCGGTAACGGTTCGTGGCGTTCGGGTCGTTCACCTCCGTCGTTATGCCCCAGACGCCTGCGCCCGAAGGCCCGTCGAGCACGACGCCCCATTCGAACTGCGAGCCGACCCCGCCCGCATCGAGCTGGACGGTGGCCGCGAAGCATGGGCAGCCGTCCTCCGCGATCCCCGGTGTCATGGGAGTTTCGGTCCACGCCTGCGAATACACGCCCGAGCCGTCCCAACTCCCCTTGAGCACCGCGTTGCTGAATATCTGCCTCTTGAGCCCTGTCAGATACCTGAATTGCACCGCGACCATGGCGCGCACTATGCCCGAGACGGGGAGCGCGAGTCACCTGTTTTCGGGTGTTAGGCAATCCGGCGTTCTCATTCGATGAAGGAGGGTTGCGTGAACGTGCGAGCCGTGGCCGTGATGACGCTGGATACTGTTTCGACCATCTCTTGCCCAAACTCCGTTTGGGCATGTGGAATTGCTCGAAACTCTGTTTCTGGTCTGCGCCCGGTTGGCGGCCAGTCGGCGGTTTCCTTCTCACACCATTTCGCTCCCAAACTTCCAGTTTGAGAGAGCCTTGTTCGAGAGACCCTGTGTCTGCTCGACCGGGCTGGAAGAGGAACGGAGTTCCGGGAGAGATCGCGTTCCCAAACGGAGTTTGGGAACGAGAAACGAGAAAGCCGAAGGCAAGCTCCCCGGAACGCCGCAACCAAAAGGAACCCGAACCCTACGCCGCGACTGCAGTCACCGCGGCGGGCGCGATGGGCTGCGGCGGCATGTCCTTCTTTCCGGTGAGATGGCCTTTGCCGGCGGTGACGCCGTTATACGCTAGCTCTTCGATGTTCGGGGCGACCGCGCCTCGAACGGGCTTCGGGGCGAAGTTGAACCGGATGTTCTTCCAGGTGTCGCCGGACTTGGCGTTGTCGCCGAGCATGGCGCTGGGCTCGTAGCCGCAATGGACCATGCAGTTCTCGCAACGCGCGTCGCGGGCGACGCCGTCCACGACTCCGTAGTTCTCCCACTGCACCTTTTCGAGGAGCTCGGCGTAGCTGGGGTAATGGCCGTCGGTCATGAGATAGCAGGGCGCCTTCCAGCCGCGGATGTTCCGGGTGGGGATGGCCCAGGCCGAGCAGGTCAGCTCGCGCTTGCCCGCGAGGAACTCGAGGTAGATCGGAGTGCCGAAGAGGGTGTAGGTCTTGCCCCATTCCTCGATCTTCGCGAATTTTTCGACGGTCTTCTTCCGGGTCAAAAAGAAGTTCTCGGGCGCGAGGTTCAGGCGCTTGAACATATCTTTCTTGGCGGCGTCGTACTCGTATCCGGGGGAGATGGTGTGGCCGTCCACGCCCAGCGTGGTCATGAAATCGAACATCTGCTCGATCTCATCCATGTCGGTCTCTTTATAGACGGTGGTGTTCGTGGCGACCTGGTAGCCGAGGATCTTCGCCATGCGGATGGCAAGGATGCATTCCTTGAAGACGCCCTCGCGCTCGACGATGAGGTCGTGGGTGCGTTCGAGCCCGTCGAGGTGGACGTTCCAATACATCCAGGAATGCGGGGCGATGACGGGCTTTGCGGGATCCTTCGGCCCCTTGCGGATCTCCCCGGCGTCCTTCTCGGAGACGAGTTCGGCGGCGAGCAGCTTCTCAATGAGTGCTTCGGTGGCGGCCTGGTCCCGAACGAACTCGGTGGCGAGATATTCGCGCATCTTTTTGCGCATGAACATGGCGTTCGTGCAGATGTAAACGATGCGCTTCTGCTTCAGGAGCCCCTGGACGAGGCCCTCGATAAAGGGATAGATGAGCGGTTCGCCGCCGCAGATGGAGATCATGGGCGCGTTGCATTCCTGGGCCGCGCCGAGGCAATCCTCGAGGCTCATCATGTCCTTGAGGGAGGTGGAATACTCCCGGATGCGGCCGCAGCCCGTGCAAGTGAGGTTGCAGGTGTGGAGCGGCTCCAGCTGCAGGACGGTGGCGAACTTCTTCGTGCGGCGGATTTTGTGGCCGACGATGTAGGAAGCGATCTTGGCGGTGAGAGGCAACGGAAATCTCATTTGGCCGACATCTTGCCGAGCGTTGGGGTTCTGTCAAGCCCCGGGTGAGGCGGCCTTGAGTTGTCGGAGGAGATCATCGACCCTCGTTTTCACCGTATCGTCCATCTTCAGGAGTTCGGGCCAGACCCGGTGATAGCCTTCGCCGGCGAGCTTGGTGGTGGCGTCGATGCCCATGTGGGAGCCGATGTTCGCGACGCTCGGGCCGTGGTCGAGCGAATCGCAAGGATTCTTGATGAAGGTGGTGTCGCGCTGCGGGTCGGTGTTCGCGCAGAGACGGAAGAGGACTTCGCTGGTGTTATGGACATCGCAGTCGGCGTCCACCACGACGATGTATTTGGAGAACATCATCTGCCCCATGCCCCAGAGCCCGTGCATGATTTTGTAGGCCTGGTAGGGATATTGTTTTTTGATGCTGACGAAGACCAGGTTGTGGAAGACGCCCTCGGGCGGGAGCGCCATGTCCACGATCTCCGGGAAATTCATCCGGAAGACGGGCAGGAAGATGCGGACGCTGGCGTCGCCTATATAGAAGTCCTCCATGGGCGGGATGCCGACGATGGTGGCGGGGTAAACGGGGGCCGAGCGCCGCGTGATGGCGGTAAGATGAAAGACCGGGTACGGGTCGATGCCGGTATAGAACCCGGTGTGGTCGCCGAAAGGCCCTTCCGGGCGCATCTCGCCGGGCTGAACGTACCCTTCCAGGACGAAGTCCACGTCGGCGGGCACTTCGAGGTCGATGGTCTCGCACTGGACAAGTTCGACCGATTTCTTGCGGACGAAGCCGGCAAAGAGGATCTCGTCGAGCCCGTCGGGGAGCGGGGCCGTGGCGGCGAAGGTGTAGGCGGGGTCGCCTCCGAGGCAGACGGCGACCGGCATCTTCTCGCCGCGTTCGTAGTAACGTTTGCCGTGGCGCGCGCCGACCTTGTGCACCTGCCAGTGCATGCCGGTCGTCCGGCCGTCGTAGATTTGCATCCGGTAAACGCCGACGTTGCGCTCGCCCGAGTCGGGGTCTTTGGTGTGGACATTCGGCAGGGTGATGAAGCGGCCGCCGTCCCGGGGCCAGCATTTCAGGATGGGGAGATCGTCCAGCGAAAAGCCGGCGTTCCCTTCGTCGAAACGGGTCACCACTTCCTTGCACGGGCCGTCCTTCACGCGTTTGGGGCGGGCGTGGAGGAGATCGACGCCCTGCTTGAGGAGCGTCCATGCTTCCTTCATGCCGGTGGGCGGCTTGGCTTTGAGGATGAGCTGCATCTGGCGCGCCAGCTCGGAGACGTCGCCGACCTGGAGCGCGAGCGCCATCCGCTTCGTGGAGCCCATGGTGTTGATGGCCAGCGGGATGCCGGACGGCTTTCCGCCGATGGTCGGTTTCTCGAAAAGGAGGGCCTTGCCGCCGCCGGGCGCCTTCATCTCGCGATCGGCAAATTCGGTGATCTCCAGTTCCGTGGCGACGGGGATGCCGATCCGGCGCAGCTCGCCCGCGCGGTCGAGCGCGGCGACGAATTCGGAGAACGAGGAATACGCCATGGCGCCGCCCGGTGTTTACTCTTCGGTGACGGCTCCGTCCACGAGCGCGGACCTCGCTCCCGGTGTCGCCGGGAAGTGGTCGGCGAGGAGGCCGCCGACCTTCTTGACGGCGTGGACGATGGCGTCGGTGGCGGAGCCGTCCTTCAGGTGCGAGGCCATCGTCGCGGTGACTTCCTGCCAGAACGAGTCGCCGCACTTCTCGTGCACGGCGGTATCGCCCACGACGGCGAAAACGCGGCTCTCGGGCGCCAGGTAGATGAGGACGGAGTTGCGTTCCTTGCTCTTGCGCATGCCGAGCTTGTCGAACCGGGTGTTCGCCGCACGCAACACGTCCCCAATCTCCCGGTGGGAAATATAAACGCGAATCTCGCCGGAGGTCTTCTTCTCCGCGTCTTTGATCGCAACGAGGATGCGCTTGTGATCCAGTTCCTTGATGAAATGACGGGCTTTCATGGGCTTCCCGGTCACCAACTGCCTCCGGCTCCGCCGCCGCCCGAGCTGCCACCGCCCCCGGAGAAGCCGCCCCCGCCTCCACCGCCTCCGCCGGAAAACCCGCCACCGCCCGAGGAGGCGCCGCCCATGAGGCTTCCCATGAGCATGCCGCCCGCGAAGTTCCCCACGCCACCGCTGCTGTAAACCGTGCCCCGCCGCCTGCCAAAAAGGAGCTGGAGCACGATGATTATCAGGATGAAGCCGAGCGGTGAGAAAATGAAACGTACGAGCCCGGAGGAGGCTGGAGCCGCGGCCGCGCCATCCTGCTTCCGTTCATCGACCGTTGTTCCATCGCCTCTGTATTCGCCCTGCGCGGCGGCGATGATCGAGTCCACGCCTGCCGTCAGCCCAGCGTCGAAATTCCCCGTCTTGAAGTTCGGCGCGATCTCGGTGTCGATGATCCTTTTGCAAATGGCGTCCGGCAGACTCCCCTCCAGCCCGTAGCCGGTTTTGATGAACATCTTCCTGTCGTTGACGAAGACGAAAAGCGCCGCGCCGTTATTCTTCTTCTGTCCGATGCCCCAGGCGCGGAAAACGCGATTTGTGTAATCAGCGATGTCGGAATCCGACTGCATCTTGGGGTAGATCGCAACGACGACCTGACTGGAACTCTCCTTTTCGAAGTCCTCCAATTTCTGGTTCAGCGCCGCCGCGGTCCCGGCGCTTGCGATGTGCGCGTAGTCGTTGAAATAGCGGTCGGGCGAGGGCGGAATCACCTCTGCGGCGAAAGTCCTCCCAAGCAGGCCGACGGCGCAGACCGCCAGGAAGACGGCCACCGCGATTCTCCGGGGCTTCTTTATCACTGGGCGGGCGCGGGTGTGCCGAAGTTGAAATCGACCTTGGGAGCGTTCTCGGAGCCGGGACTCGACTGGAAATACGGCTTCGGCTTGAAGCCCATCATCGGCGCGAGGAAGACGGCGGGGAATCTTTGGATCCGCGTATCGTAATCCTGCACCGCGGAATTGAAATCATTGCGCGCCACGTTGATGCGGTTCTCCGTGCCCTCAAGTTGCGCCTGGAGTTCGGAGAAGTTCTCATTTGCCTTCAAGTCGGGATAGCGTTCGGAAACGACCAGCAGCCGCGACAAGGCCGAGGAGAGGCCATCCTGCGCGTGCTGGAATTTATCCAGGTCGGCCTGGTTCGTGGGCGCGCTGCTGGCGTTGAGTTTCACCTGGCCGACGGAGGCGCGGGCCTGCGTGATCTCCACGAGGGTCGATTTCTCGAAGTTCGCGGCGCCCGCGACAGTCTTGACGAGGTTCGGGATGAGGTCTGCGCGGCGCTGGTATGCGCTCTGAACATCCGCCCAATGGCTGTCCACGCCCTGAGAGCTGGACACCATCCCGTTGTAAATGCCGATACTGCTGAGAGCCGCGATGATGATTGCCACGAAGAGCACGACGACGATGGCTGCGATACATCCGAAAATGGTCTTTTGCATACGGGGGAAGATGGCGCACCTCCCGCATAAATGGTAACAAAAACTTGCGCGGGGTCCGGTCGCCGGGCGGCTTGGCGCGCGGCGGACGGGCGGCCCGCGAGGGAAAAATATTTGTTCGCGAACCCGATTTTCCCGCTTGCCTCGCAAATATGATTTCGTTATTTACGAGCCGGTCGGCGCACCTAAAAGTTTTTTTATCCTCCAAAACCTGACATGAATTCCGTCCGACGAAGCTTTCTGTGCATCCTGCTGTGTTCGTTTTCGCGCCTTGCTTTCGGGCAGGAGTCGGACAACGCCCCGAGTTCCGAACAACAGTCCTCCACGCCCTTCGACAGCTCCGCGACGACTCAGGGCCCGGGGGGGTCTGGGGTGAGCACTTCGTTCGGGGGAGGCGCCCCCGCCGGCTCGGCTCCGGGAACCTACCAGGGAGGCACTTACGGCACGCCGGACAAAACGGCCGAGACGCCCGCCGTCGCGCCCGTGAGCTTCTCGGTCCCGGTCGGCTACGGCTTCCTGCCGCAGACGTTGGTGCCCGGCGAGGGCCGGTTCGCGCAAGGGCCGTACCGGGTCACCTTTTCGCTCGAACAGGGCTACGATGACAACGTCTTCACGGCCCCGGACCACGGCGCGACCCGCCTGCCTTTCCCGGGCGCGAAGATCTCGACCATCCCGAAAGTAGGGAGCTGGGAGGACTACGCGAACCTAGGCTTCCAGGTGAGGCTCGCCAGTCCGCGCTCGGTCTTTTCGCTGGATGCGAGCTTCGGCGGCTCCTACTACTGGCACCGCCGCGGGGAGAGCTTCGACTATTACGACAACGTCTCCCTCGCGTACGTGCACCAGTTCTCCGAGCGCCTCCAGGGGGATGCGCAGGTCAGCATCGCCGTCGCGCCCCAGCCGGACTTCAGCAACTTCAACGCGCCCGCCGCCTCGAGTTCCGTGCGCGACAACAGCGGCGAGTATTTCCTGGGCAACACGAAGTTCGATCTCTCCTACCAGTGGACGCCCCGGTTCCAAACCGTGTCCACCTACAGCTTCAATACGCTCATCTATACCAATGGCGACTTCGGCAGCGGCGACTATTACCAGAACATCATCGGCACCCAGTTCCGGTTCGCCCTCTCCCCGCGTCTCACGGCCGTGGGCGAGTATCGCTACTCCTATGTGCTGACCGATTCCACGCAGAACAGCTCCGGGAGCAACTTCCTGCTGGCGGGCTTCGACTATATGCTCAGCCGCCGCCTCAGCTTCACCCTGCGCGCCGGCGCGGAGCTGCGCGATTACCAGGAAGGCCCGTTCGATACCCAGCCGTACGTGGAGACGAGCCTGCAATACGCCTACGGCCATGGCTCGACTATCGTCTGGACGAACCGGTACGGCTTCGAACCCGCCGGCGTCAACGATACCAGGCAGGTCAGTTATCGCACCGGGCTTACGGTCAACCACGCCATCACCGCCCGCACCACGGCGAACCTGAACTTCAACTACGACCATTTCGACACCGAGGACGTCCAGACCGGCCTGAACTCGCAGGACGAGGACGATTTCGAGGTGAATCTGGGCGCGAGCTACGCGCTCAACAAGAATTTCAGCCTGAACGCCTACTACGCCTTCACGGATGTCGTCTCTTCGCTCGAGTTTACTGGCTACACTCGGAACCGGATATTTTTCGGAGCGACCTATGGCTTCTGACCGCCTCGGCCAGGGACTGTAGGTCGCCGCCCGATGAGCACGGGTCCGAATCCTCCGCATGCAACCGCCAGCCTCTGCCTCGGCGGCCGGCATTCGCTCCGGCGCGCGTTGCGGAGCGGCGCTTCCCGGTTTAGGTTATCCGGCTTTTCCCCGGCGGGCGCCCGCCCCTGAGACATGAACGAAACCAGCGACACCAGCGAAGCCAAACTCCATTTTCTGGATTACTGGCGCGTCATCCGGATTCGCTCGACGATCACGCTGCTCGCGTTCCTGCTGGTGATGGTCACCACCTCCGTGTACGTGTATTTCGCCCCCCGGGTCTATATCGCCCGGGCCACGATCCAGGTGAAGCCGGACGACGCCCGCGTCCACATCTTTTCGGATGAACCGATGCAAGGGACGAACAACGACCCGAGCTTCGCCCCGACCCAGTTCGCCATCCTCAAGACCACGGAGATCCTCTACCCCGTCATCGACCGTCTAAAGCTCCAGGAGAAGTGGGGCTCCAACGGGCAGCCGCTCCTGCGGGAGTGGACGTTGAAGCGGCTGAAAAATGTCATGACCATCAGCGACGTGCGCGGCACCCAGTTGCTCGAGATCGCGGTGCGGAGCATCGATTCCCAGCAGGCGGCCGATATCGCGAACATGGTCGCCGTGGTTTACAGGGAACGGCGCATGGCGGATCAGGATGAATCCGTCAACCGCGGCCTGGGCCAGTTGAAGGAGGAAGTGGACAAGCAGCGCGACAAAGTCCAGTCCGCATCGCTCCTCATGGGGCAGATCCGCGAGGAGGAAGGCGTCATCGATCTGAATCCCGAGAGCATGGAGACCTCGGACATACCCGAGAACCGCCAGGTGCTCGGCGACGAGACGCAGGTCGAAGAGGCGAAGGTGAAGGTCGAGCAACTCAAGACCCAGCTCGCGCAGATCCAGAAGCTGAAGCCCGAGGAACTTCTCGTTGCCCTGCACACCCTTGACATCGACGACCCCACCGTCACCAAAGTCCTCCCTCTCTACCAGGATGCCGTGGCCGAAGAGGCGCGACTGCTCAACTCCGGCCTCGGCGAGAACCACCCGCGCGTGCGGGCGCTCCGCGCGCAGAAAGCCGTCTATTCGGCCCAGTTGGAGGAACAACTGCGGGCGTTGCGGGACGCGCTGGCCCGGAAGGCGACCCTCAGCGAGAACACGCTGGCCGCGTTGAAAAACCAGCTTGGAGAGAGCCGCACGAATTTCCAGGGCGTCAAATCCAAAAGCGCCACTTATACCGAAGCGAAAAATAAATACATCAATGCCAAGGAGGTGCTGAAGGCCTCCGAGACGCGTTATTACACCGCGCGGATGCAGCAGAATATCTCCATCGAGCCGGCGAAGATATGGCAGCCCGCGGAGGCCCCGTACACGCCGAGCGAGCCGAAAGTGTGGCTCTACCTCGCGGTGGGCGCGGTCATCGGCCTCACGCTTGGCATCGGCCTCGCGTTCTTCCTCGAATACCTGGATACGAGCGTGAAGAGCCTCGACGACGTCGAGCGGCTCCTGGGTCTTCCCGTTCTCGCGGTCATCCCGCAGAAAATCCCCATCCTGCACCAGTTCGACGGGGACGCGCCCGACGCCGAGGCCTACCGCATCTTGCGCACCAACATCGAGTTCAACCGCAAGAACCCGGATGCCAACACCATCACCATCGTCAGCGGCGGCCCCGGCGAGGGAAAATCGACGACCCTTTGCAACCTGGCCTTTACGTGCGCAAAAGGCGGCTACAAATCGCTCATCGTGGATGCCGATCTCAGGCGGCCGACGCAGCACCAGTTCTTCGGCGTGGACAACTCCATGGGCCTGACCGATTACCTCACCAGCAATATGGATTTCGAGGAGATCATCCGCCCCACCGAGGTCGAGAACCTGTCGCTCATCACCAGCGGCGTCCTGCCGCGCGACGCCGTCGGCATCCTGAATTCACAGCGGATGTCCGACCTCATCGCACGGGTCAAGCTGACATACGACCTCGTTTTTTTCGATTCGCCCCCCATCCTGGGCGTCAGCGACGGCTCGGTGCTCGCGAGCGAAGTTGACCTCATCCTCATGGTCGTGCAGCACCGCCGGTTCCCGCGCGCCATGCTCCAGCGGGTCAAACAGGCGGTCGCCAACGTGAGCGGGAACCTGCTCGGGGTTGTGTTGAACAACGTGAACGTCAAGCACGACCAGTATTACCAATACTATACCAACTACCAGGACTACTATAACACCCCCACCCCCCGGAGCGGCCGTGAGACGGTAAAGACGGCTGCCGCACCCCATGCCCCTTCTCACGACGAGTATTGAGCGCCGCGCGATGCGCATAATCGCCCTTTGCGTCCTGCTGCTGGCCGCCGGCGCAGCCCACGTCTTCGCCCAGGCGACCCTGCGCGCGGGCGATACCATCGACATTCGGCTGAGCGGTGTGCCGCCGGACGAGATCCAGCAGTTCAGCGCGTCCTACACCATCGACGAAGGGGGGATGCTGAATCTCCCGTACATCGGCGCCATGAAAGCGGGCGGGTTGACGCAGAACATCGTGCAGGAAAACGTCGAGCGAAAGCTGGTCAGCGACGGCATCTACACGCGGCCGACCATCACCATCATCGTCCAGCCCTCGGCGCGTTTCGTGAACGTCGGCGGCGCGGTGAAAACTCCCGGCCGGATCCCGTTCACGCCCGATCTCACGATCATGTCCGCGATCAACGCCGCGGGCGGCTTCAACGACTTCGCCGACCAGAGAAAGGTGCGCTGGGTGCACGAAGGCAGGGTCGAGATGGTGGACGTGCGCAAGGTGCGCAAAGATCCAAGCTTGGACGCCAAGATTTTCCCGGGCGACCAGATCGAGGTCGAGCAGAGCATCTGGTAGCCCCGCGAACAGCCGCGGCTACTCGGTCTGGATCAGCGCCCGGTTCTTCCAGAGGTACCCGAAGCCCGAGTAGAGCGTGAACCCCAGGGCGCACGCGATAAACAGCATCCCGCCGTAGCGCAAGGTCGCGCCCCACCATTCCGCCGCGCCGATGCGGTTGATCTCACCGAGCGCGAGCATGCCCAGAAAGAAGAGCACGGTGATGATCTGCCACGCCGTTTTATGTTTGCCCATCGACTCGGCGGGGAGTATCCGCCCCTTGGAGGCAGCGAGCATCCGCAGGCCGGTGATGAGGAATTCGCGGCTGATGATCACGATCGCCACCCACGCCGGCACCGCCTTCAGCGCGACCAGGCAGACGAACGCCGCCGCGATCATGATCTTGTCCACCAGCGGGTCCATGAGCTTGCCGAAATCCGTCACCAGCGACCAGCGGCGCGCGATCGCCCCGTCCATGTAATCGGTGATGCCCGCCGCGATGAACAGGATGAGCCCCGCCGTCCGGCTGAAGGGGAAGCTGGAGCTGAGGCAGAAAACGAAGAGCACCGTCAGGAAAAATCGGCAGACCGTCAATCGGTTGGGCAGATTCATTTTATTTCCGTCCGCGGTTTTTCGCCCGTTCGTGGGGATGGGCCGCGGCGCCCCGGCCACCCCGCCGGACTCCGGTTGGGAACCAAGATTTCCGAAAACCCATTTGCCATAGTGAGCGAGGCATAGTTACTCTCAAACCTTTCGGACTCAACCCAAAAGACCCAGGAACTCGGACACACGGCGCCACTTTTATGAATAAATGCGATCTCGGCCTTATCGGACTCGCCGTCATGGGCGAAAACCTCGTGCTCAACATGGAGAGCAAGGGCTTCACCGTCGCGGCGTTCAATCGCACCACCGCCGTCACGGACCGGTTCGCGGAGGGCAAGGCGAAAGGGAAGAATATTCTCCCGACGCGGACGATCGAGGAGTTCGTCGCCGCCCTCGAGCGGCCGCGCAAGGCCATGATCATGGTCAAGGCCGGCGCGCCGGTGGATGCCGTCATCGCCGAACTGCTCCCGCTCATGGAGAAGGGGGATGTCATCATCGACGGCGGCAACTCGCTCTTTACCGATACCCAGCGGCGCGCGAAGGATCTCGAGGCCAAGGGCTTCCACTACATGGGCGTCGGCGTCTCGGGCGGCGAGGAGGGCGCGTTGAAGGGGCCGTCTATCATGCCCGGCGGCACGCCCGAGGGGTGGGAGATCATCAAGCCGATCTTCACGAAGATCGCCGCGCAGGTGGACGGCGAGGCGTGCTGCCGTTACATGGGCATCGACGGCGCGGGGCACTACGTGAAGATGGTGCATAACGGGATCGAGTACGGCGACATCCAGTTGATCTGCGAGGCATACAGCATCCTCAAGAACCTTCTGAACCTGCAGGCCGACGACCTCGCGGCCATCTTCGAGGAATGGAACGCGGGCGAACTCAACAGCTACCTCATCGAGATCACCTCGCTCATCTTCAAGAAAAAGGATCCCGAGACCGGCAAACCCATCGTCGATCTCATCCTCGACAAGGCCGGCCAGAAGGGCACCGGCCTCTGGACGCTGCAGTCGGCTTTGAAGGAATCGGTCGTCATTTCCACCATCAACGCGGCGGTCGAGGCGCGCGTCATCTCCTCCCGCAAAGACGAGCGGGTCGAGGCTTCCAAGATTCTTCCCAAGCCTCAGATCAAGCCGTTCTCGGGGAACCGCGCGGACCTCATCGCGGCCGTGCACGATGCACTCTACGCGTCCAAGATCATCTCGTACGCCCAGGGCATGGAGCTGCTCGCCGCGGCCAGCACCGGCTCGGCGTGGAACCTGCATTTCGGAGACATCGCCACCATCTGGCGCGGGGGCTGCATCATCCGGGCGCGTTTCCTGAACAAGATCAAGGATGCTTACGAGCGCGACCCGGGGCTGAAGAACATGCTGCTCGACCCGTATTTCTGCTCGATCCTCGAGAAGACCCAGGCGAACTGGCGGCAGGCCATCTGCCACGCCGTCGAGCACGGCATCGCCATCCCCGCCTTCACGTCGTCCCTCGGCTATTTCGACAGCTACCGCGAAGCGCGCCTGCCGTCGAATCTGCTCCAGGCCCAGCGCGACTTTTTCGGCGCGCACACATACGAGAGAGTGGACAAGCCGGGGTCGTTCCACACGGAGTGGTTGCAGGAGTAGTCTGCGCTCGGGGCAGCGGAGGAGACGGGCGACCGCCTGACTTCAGGCGAACGTCCGGCGAAGTCGTGGTATAGTTCCCGCGATGTTCGAGATCAAGCCCCGGGAAAAGGTGGTGTCGCGCGCGCTGCTTGTCGGAGCGTACATCGAGGCGGGCATGGAAGCCGAGGCGCGCAGCCTGCTCGAAGAGCTCGAAGAACTCGTCAATACCCTGCGCATCCCCGTCCTCGACCGGATGCTCGTTCATCACCGCGAGAATAACGCGCGTTACCTCATCGGCTCGGGCAAAGCGGAGCAGATCGCCGCGCACCTGAAGGAGCTCGGATGCGACGCGCTTATCTTCGACAACGAGCTCTCGCCCGGCCAGCAGCGCAACTGGGAGGAGCTCACCGGCGTCACCGTCGTTGACCGCCACGAGATCATCCTGGATATCTTCGGCGCGCGGGCGCAGACCCGCGAGGCCCGCCTCCAGGTGGATCTCGCGCGCATGGAGTATTCGATGCCGCGCTTGAGCCACGCCTGGAGCCACCTGGGCCAGCAGGGCGGCGGCATCGGGGCGAAGGGCGAGGGCGAAAGCCAGCTCGAGCAGGACAAACGCAAGATCCGCGGGCAGATCGACCGGCTGAAGCGCGACCTTGTCGCCGTTCGCGGCGCGCGCGCCACGCAGCGGAAGGATCGCAAACGCGCGCCGGTGCCGAACGCGGCCATCGTCGGCTATACCAATGTCGGCAAGTCGTCCCTCCTGCGGCGGCTGACGGGCGCCGACGTGTTCGTCGAGGACAAGCTCTTCGCCACGCTCGACACCACCACCCGCAAGATCGCCCTTCCCAACAAGCAGCCACTGCTCCTCACCGACACCGTCGGCTTCGTGCGCAACCTGCCGCACCAGCTCGTGGAATCCTTCAACGCCACGTTCGAGGAAGCCGCGCTTGCGGATTTTCTCATCCACGTCCTGGACGCTTCCCAGCCGCGCGTGATGGAATTCTACAATACGACCATGCGAGTCCTCTCCGACCTCCACGCGGAAACCAAGGAGATGCTGGTCGTCTTCAATAAGATCGACAAGGTCGCGGAGGACGGCCGGCTCGCCGCGCTCCGCACCCATTTCCCGGACGCCCTTTTCGTCTCCGTCCAGACCGGCGCGGGTCTCGACGCGTTGGTGGAAAGGATCGAGGACTTCGTGAACAAGGACCGCGCCACCGTGGAGCTGCGCCTGCCGGCGGACCGGGCCGATCTGCTCGCGCGCGTCCACCGGGAAGGCGCCGTCCTCGAAGTCCACTACGAGGAAGACGGCGTGCGCGTGCTCGCCGCGCTGCCGAGGCGCACCCTGGAGGCGCTTCAGCCTTTTGTTGTTCCGCCTGCGGGCATGCCCGGCGCTCAGTTCGCCACGCGGACGGTGTAGCCGCCGGATTTCTCGTCGTGTTTGAGTTTCAGGAGGCCGCGTTTCTGCGCCTCCAGCAGGAGATCGTTGAACGAGCGAAAGCCGTGGAAGCGCTCGTTGAAGCCGGGGTTGCGGCGCTTGATGGTCTGCTTGATGAACGAACCCCACACGGGCTCGTCCGCGCCGCGTTCTTCGGTGATGGCCTCCAGGGTGACGACCACGAGCTCCATCGCCTTCTCGAGCGAAGGGCCCTCGCCGCCGGCGTCGCCATCCACGGCCCTCGCCGCCGTGACCGCCACGGTGCTGCGCCGCCGCGCCGGCGACGGCTCCGAGCGCACGAGATCGTCGTAATAGATGAACTCGTCGCAGTTGTTCAGGAAAAGATCGGAGGTCGAGCTCTTCACCCCCACGCCGATGACCGTCTTCGCGTTCTCGCGCAGCTTGCTCACGAGCGGTGAGAAATCCGAGTCGCCGCTGATGATGGCGAACGTGTCCATGTGCCCCTTCGTGTAGCAGAGATCCAGCGCGTCCACGACCATGCGGATGTCCGCCGAGTTCTTCCCGGACTGGCGGAGGTGGGGAATCTCGATGAGCTCGAAGGCGGCCTCGTGGAGGTCGCGCTTGAATTCCTTGTAGCGTTCGAAATCGCAGTAGGCCTTCTTCACCACGATGTGGCCCTTGAGCAGGAGACGCTCGAGGACTTTCTGGATGTTGAAGGAGGGGTAGTGGGCGTCGCGCGCGCCCAGGGCGATGTTCTCCAGGTCGAGGAAAACGGCCATCGTCGCGTCGGCAGAGTCGGGGGTCATAGGGTTGGTTTACCCCGCGAGAAAAGGGAATGTCGATGGAGAACGCAGCCTTTCTTCCGCAAAGCCCGCTCAAATCCGCGTAATCCTGTAAAGTTCATATCCCCGTCAGTTCACCATACCATTGCATGGTTTTGCGGATCGCCGCCGGTGTGTCGATGAACGGAGCCAGGCCGAGTTCCCTTTCCGCCCGCTCCGTGCACGGGACATACCGCTGCGGCTCGGCGCCCGGCGCGGGGGATTGCAATATGCGCACTTCGAGCGGCGGGGTGCGCGTCTCGGCGACAAGCCGCGCGATCTCCCCGACGCTCCTGTCTTCGCTCGAGCCGATGTTGTACGGCACTCCGGGCGCGCCGTTATAAAGGACCGTCCAGAGCCAGATGGCCAGGTCCGCGCCGTAGAGATACGAACGCCGCGGGGTGCCGTCCCCGCGCACCACGACAGGGCCCCCGCGCAGCGCGTCCCGGATGAAGTTCCCGACGGCGAAATGCACGTCCAGAGGGAGATGCGGTCCGACGAAGGCGAAGCAGCGCGCGATCTTCATCTCCATCGCCGTGCCGTATGCCGCGCAGAGGAGTTCCGCCACGCGTTTGCCCTCGCCGTATGCGGAGCGGGGATCGGACGGATCGGGGCCGCCGGTATGGGATTCCGGCAGGTGGGTGAGCCCGGGCGGCTGTTTCCCGTAAACCGCGCCGGAACTCGTCAGAAGGAACCTGCGGGTCCTCGCTCCGGCCGCGAAATTCAGCGTGCGGCGCGTTCCGGCGATGATCGTGTCCAGCGTCTCCAGCGGGCCGTCGTTCGCCGGGCTTGTGCCGGAGTCCGTGGCGGCGTGGATCGTGTAGGAAAACTCCCCGGGGGGGAAGGCGAAGTCCTTCACGTCTCCGCGCAGGAGCTCGATGCAGGCTTCGGCGGCGAGGTGGGGCATCTTGCGTTGGAAAGCCTTCGGGTTGCGGCTGAGCGCCAGCAGGCGCGCCCCGAGGCCGAGTTCCCGGTTTGCAAACGCGAAGGATTCCAGCAGCCAGCACCCAAAAAACCCGGTGCCGCCCGTGACGAAGAGGCGTTCCCCGCGCAGTCCCTCCCAGCAGTCGCGCGTATGCTCCAGGACGTGCAGCAGATCGTCCCTGGCGAGCGGGGGCTTCATCCGTCAGTGACTGCGGACGAAGGCTTCGATCGTCGCGACCATATAATCGAGCATCGTCCGCGACAGGCCCGGGTAAACGCCCACAAACAGCACCTGGTTCATGATCGCATCCGCGCCCGAGAGGTTTCCCACCGCCCGGAACGCCCCGGGCCGGTCGGCGCGCAGTTGAGTAAACGCCGGCTGGCGCACGAGGTTCCCGCCGAAGAGCGTCCGGTTGCCGATCCGGTGCTCGTCGAGGTGCCGGCCGAGTTGCGTGCGGTCGAACGGCGCGCCTTCGCGGACGCAGCAGGAGGAACCCGAACCAGCTCGGCTCGCAGCGCGCGCCGCCGGCGTCCCACTTGAAGCCCTGCGGCGTCCAGGCCGTGGCGTGGGCGGGGAGGTGGAACTCGAAAAATTCCTCGAGGCGCGCCAGGCCGCGACGGAGATACTCCCAGTTCTCCCGGCGCGCAGCGATGAAGCCGGGGAGCTTCTTCATCTGTTCCCGGCCGATCGCGGCCTGGAGATCGAGCGGCTTCAGGTTGTAACCGAGGTGGCTGTAGATGTATTTGTGGTCGTACCCTTCGGGCAGCTCGCCCAGTTGCCAGCCGAAGCGTTTTCCGCACGTATTATCCTTGCCGCTGGCGCACCAGCAATCGCGGCCCCAGTCCCGGAAACTCTCCACGAGCACCTTGAACTTCATGTCGCGCACGATATTGACCGCGCCGCCTTCGCCGAGCGTGAGGTGGTGCGGCGGGTAGAATGATTGGGTCGAGAGATCGCCGAAAGTCCCCGTCAGCCGCGGCTCCGTGCCCGGCGCGGTGTAGGTGGCGCCGAGCGCGTCGCAGTTGTCCTCGATGAGCCAGAGGCCGTGTTTCTTGCAGAAGGCCAGCACGGTATGCAGGTCGAACGGGTTGCCCAGCGTGTGCGCCATCATCACCGCCTTCGTCTTGCCGGGGTGTAGGCCTCCTCCAGCATCTCGGGGCGCGCATTCAGGGTCGCCGGGTCGTTGTCCATGAATACGGGGACCGCACCGTTCTGGAGGATGGGCGCGACCGTGGTGGGAAAACCGGCCGCGGCGTGATAACTTCGTCGCCCGGCAGGACGCGCCGTTCCTGCGGCAGCTTGGCGCTGGTCAGAGCCGAGAACGCCAGCAGGTTCGCCGACGACCCGGAGTTCACCAGCAGATCGAGCGCTTCACTCCCAGGAAGTGGGCGAGTTCGCGTCTCGAACTCCTCGCCTTCCGGGCCGAGCGTCAGCCAGAAATCGAGGGAGGAAGCCGACGGCCGCCTCCACCTCGTCAGCATCGAAGACCCTGCCCGCATACGGCACGGTCGTCACGCCGGGCTCGAACGCGGCCGCGCCGCCGCCCGGGAGGGAAGCGCGGTGCCGTTTCCCGGCATAGAGCCGCGTGAGGCGGATGATCTCGGCCCGGAGCGTCTCCTCGGATTCGTCATTCATGGGCGGCAGTCCTTCGTGTATTCCTCGATCTGCCGGGCGATCGCATCCGGGTGCGATAGCCGTCCACCGTTTTCTCCACCGTCTTCGCGAAATTCCAGACCGGTTTCCAGCCCAGGAGATGGCATGCCTTGTCGATGGAGAGGTGGAGCAGGTGCGCCTCGTGCGGGCTCGCGGCATCCGAGGTATCGACCCATTCGCCGGGCCAATGCTTCAGGATTTCGTCCACCAGCTCGCGCACGCTCCGGTTCGAGTCCGTCCACGGGCCGAAGTTGAAGGCCGTGCAGAAATCCGCGCCGGAACTGCCGAGCAGGCGCGCTCCAAGAAGGAGGTAGCCTCCCAGGGGTTCGAGGACGTGCTGCCAGGGCCGGGTCGAGGACGGGTTGCGCACGGGGACTTCGAGGCCGGCCTTCAAGGCGCGGATGGCGTCGGGCACGATGCGATCCGCGGCCCAGTCGCCGCCGCCGAGGACGTTGCCGGCGCGCGCGGAAGCGATCCGCACCGGAGACCCGGTGAAGAAGGAGCGCCGGTACGAGGCGATGGCCAGCTCCGCCATCGCCTTGCTCGCGCTGTACGGGTCGTTGCCTCCGAGGCAGTCGGCCTCCCGGTAGCCGTGGAGCCATTCGCGGTTCTCGTAACATTTGTCGGTCGTGACGAAGACGGCGGCGCACGGGTCGCGCAGTTGGCGCAGGGCTTCGAGGAGGTGGATCGTCCCGTTGACGTTGGTCTCAAAGGTCTCCAGCGGCTGCTCGTAGGAAACCCGCACCAGAGGCTGCGCGGCCATGTGAAAAACGTGGTCGGGCCGGAACTCCTCGATGGCCTGGCCGAGCGCCGCCCGGTCGCGGATGTCGCCGGTCTGGTGGTGGGCCAGCCTTTTTTCCAGGCCGAGTTCGACGAAGAGCGCGCCTTCCTCCGGCGCCAGGCTGAAGCCGCGGACTTCCGCGCCGAGCCGCAGCAGCCATTCGCAGAGCCAGCTTCCCTTGAAGCCTGTATGGCCGGTGACAAAGACGCGTTTGCCCCTGTATGCGGCGCCCAATGGAGAGACAAAACTCATCGAACGGTCCTCCTTACACCATGCGCTCCCGTTTGCCCAAACAAAAACCGACGATGCCCGCCAGGCGCCTTTTTCTCGCGCCCCCTTTCTTCGCACGGGCATCGGTTTTTCAGGTTGCCATTGGATTATTGCTCTGAAACGTTACGGTGTGGGCGACGATGAGAATTCGGTAGCGCGACGCTACGAAATACAGGATGCCATTGGCAAAGGTGGCAGTGGGAGTGTTTTTAGGGCTTGGGACGTGCAGCTTGGTCGGTACGTCGCGGTCAAGCGCATCAACGAAGACGCCGAGATCGAGGCGTCCATCCGGCAGGAAGCGGCGATCCTCGCGACGCTGCACCACCCGAACATCGTCACCGTTTTCGATTTCGACTCGGACGAGAACGGGCCGTTCGTCGTCATGGAGCTCGTGAACGGGCGCACGCTCGAAGTCATCGCCCCGGAGCATCCGCTCACGCTTACGGGGTTCTTCGAGCTGGCGAACCAGGTGTGCCACGGGCTCTCGGCCGCCCATTCCAAGGGGCTGATCCATCGCGACCTGAAGCCGGGAAACCTGATGCTCCATTTCCACGAGGACCGCTCTTTCACCCTCAAGATCCTGGACTTCGGTCTGGCAAAGCACGACCAGGACACCAGCGAGTCCGAGATCGGATACCGACTCGGTGGTCGGTTCCGCCTACACCATCGCCCCGGAGCAGCTCATGCGGGAGCCGCTCGACCAGCGGACGGACATCTATTCGCTCGGCATCGTCTTTTTTTTCAGCCTCACCGGGCGGTATCCCTATGAAGGCGACACCATCGACGAGGTCATCGACGCGCACCTGAACAAGCACCCGACCTCCCTGCATCTCGTGCGCGAGGACGTGCCGGAAGCATTGTCCATGGTCGTCTCCAAGATGCTGGCGCGCGACCCGAACCAGCGCCCGCAGAGCGTCGAGGAAGTGCGCGTCGCGGTCACGGCGGTCGCACGCGCCCCCGCCTCCAAGAAGCCGATCCCGCTGCCGGCCGGCACCGTGCGTTCGGTGAAGAAATCGCCCGTGCTCGTCATCATCCCCGTGGTGGTGGGAGTCGGCATCGCTCTGGTGCTCTACTTCACGCATTCTTCGCCCTCGGCCACGCAGGCTGCGGCAGTCGCGCCCGTCGCGACCCCGTCGGGCCCGTTGAAGGTTGACCCGCTCGACTATATGAATCTCGCGCAGCACAAGGGCGAGACCGTCATCGCCGAAGGCCTTATCACATCCCTGGCGAACGACGACGCCTACGCGACGAACGACCTCAAGTTCTCCGACACGGATATGAACGCAATGGTCATCGCCTTCCCGAAATTCAAGTTCCCGGTGGACAAGGTCCAGACTTATGTCGGCAAGCGCGTGCAGGTGACCGGGCCGATCTCCGAGGTCGAAGGCGTTTACCGCATCGTCATTTCGACGGGCACGGAGATCGAGGTCGTCAAGGCGCCCTAGCTTCGCAAGGTCCGGTAGCGCGTCAGCAGCGCCTCGGGCGCGGCCTCGTAAATCCAGCGGACGATCTCGTCCATCGCCAGGAAAAAAGCGCCTGCGGTCTGGAAGAGCGTCCGCTCCGCGAGCGAGGGCTCCCGGCTGGCAGCGCCCTGCTTCACGTCGCCGCTTAGCCTGTTCGAGCGCGCCTGGAAACGCCCCAGGCGTTCCCGGAGCGGGGAGTCCTCCATCACCGGTTTCTCCCGGCGTTTTATATCCACCCCGCGCAAGTGCTGGTGGTGCGGGGCGTGAAAGACGGGCGAGAAATCCGCCCCGGAAAGAGATGCCATCCGTTCCTCGAAATCCAGCCCGAGGAACCGGCACACCCCGCGCATCGTCCCTTCGGTGTCGGCCACGAGGGAGCCGTAGTCCAGCGGATGCACCTGCGCGCCCCTCCTCTCCAGGGCCCGGGCGCCGCGGGCCAGCGCATCCTGCTGCCGGATCATCCGGCAGAACGTCCCCCTTCGCGCGAACCACCGGTCCGTGCGGCCCGCGTCCCGCACGCTCCGGTATATTTCGGCGAGGTCGCGCCGCAGGAGGATGAAGCGGGCATCGGGGAACTTGCGGGCGATCCATTCCAGCTTCGTGCAGTAGGCGGGCGATTTCTCGCCGCAGACGCGCGCGCCTTTCGGAGAGGCATACGCGCGGTAGAGATCCCTTGCGCCGCCCACCGGCGGCAGCGTTTCCGGCCAGTCCTTGCCGAAATGGCGGCTCAGGGATTTGTTCCAGAGTTCCGCCCGGCGCAGCCAGCGGGTCTCCGGCGTGCGCGAGAGACAGAGAGGCATGCAGAGGATGTTGGACTCGTACATCAGCCCGATCTGCGAGTGCTGATTCAAAAGCGAATAGAGAAGCGAAGTCCCCGAGCGCATGACGCCCACCACGAAGAGCAAGGTGTGTTCGTTCTCGTTCAAATGTCCGCGGCTGTGGCCGGCCCGGCCGCTTCTGCGCATTCTGCCCGAACGCAGCCCGTTTTTCAATCCTTTCGGCCCGCGGAAAGCTTTTGCCTTTTACAGGTGGGGAAATGAGGTGACATTCACTGCCGGATGACCGTGCAACCTTTCGGAACGATCACGTTCCTCTTCACCGATATCGAGGGCAGCTCGAAGCTCTGGGATCAGCACCCGGACGCGATGCGCATAGCGCTGGCGCGGCACGACGCGCTGCTGCGCCAGGCGGTCGAATTGCACGGCGGGTTCGTTTTCAAGACCATCGGCGATGCCTTTTGCGTGGCGTTCGACATCGCCGCGGAAGGGACGGCGGCGGCGGTGGAGGCGCAGCGCACGTTGAACGCCGAGCGCTGGGAAGGCGTGGACGGCATCAAGGTACGAATGGCGCTCCACACCGGCGCGGCCGAGCTGCGGGACGGCGATTACTTCGGGCAGACGCTGAACCGGGTCAGCCGCATCCTCGCCGCGGCCCACGGCGGCCAGATGCTCCTCTCGCTCGCCACCGAGGAGCTCGTGCGCGATTACCTGCCGGGCGGCGTCCGCCTGCGCGACCTCGGCGAGCGCCGGTTGAGGGATCTCGCGCGGCCCGAGAACATCTTCCAGCTCGTCGCGAACGATCTTCCCAACGAGTTCCCGCCGCTGCGTTCGCTCGAGAGCGTGCCGAACAATCTGCCCATCGAGCTTACCAGCTTCATCGGCCGGGAACGCGAGATGGCCGAGGCCAAGCGCCTCCTGGGCGGCACGCATCTCCTTACGCTCACGGGCACAGGCGGCACCGGCAAGACGCGGCTGTCGCTCCAGCTCGGCGCGGATATGCTCGAGAAGTTCCCGGACGGCGTCTGGTTCGTCGAGTTCGCCATCATCAACGACGCCTCGCTCGTCGTGGAGACGGTGGCCTCCGTCCTGAACGTCCCACAGGAGCCGGACCGCCCCCTTGCCGTCACGCTCGCGAACTTCCTCCGGTCGAAAAGCCTCCTGCTCATCTTCGATAACTGCGAGCACGTCGTCGCCGCTTGCGCCCACCTGGCCGAGTCGCTCCTGCGTTCCGCACGGAACCTCGTCGTCCTCGCCAGCAGCCGCGAGCCGCTCGGCATCGGAGGCGAAGTGGCGTGGCCGCTCCCGCCCTTCTCGCTGCCCGACAACTGGCGGGAGATTGCCACCGGCCCCGGCGCGGTCGAGCGCGTGATGCAGTTCGAGGCGGTGCGCCTGTTCGTGGATCGCTCCGTCTCGGCCCGTCCGTCGTTCCGGTTGACCGAGACGAACGCCGTCTCCGTGGCGCAGATTTGCTGGCGGCTGGACGGCATCCCGCTCGCCATCGAGCTCGCCGCCGCGCGCAGCCGCGTCCTTCGGGTCGAGCAGATCGCCGAACGGCTTGACGACCGGTTCCACCTCCTCACCGGCGGCAACCGCACCGCCGTGCCGCGCCAGCAGACGCTGCGCGCGCTCATCGACTGGAGCTTTGACCTGCTCGGCGAGCCCGAGCGGAAACTGTTGCGGCGCCTCTCGGTTTTCGGACGGGGACGCACGCTGGAAGCGATCGAGGAGGTCTGTTCGCATGACGGCCTCGAACCGTGGGAGATCATCGACCTGCTCACCCAGCTCGTTGACAAGTCGCTCCTCACCGTCGAGCGGCTGGAAGGGCACGACGTCCGCTATTTCATGCTGGAGTCCGTTTGGGATTACGCCCGCGAGAAGCTCTCCGAGGCCGGCGAGACCGCTGCCGTCCGGGAGCGCCATCTCGACTATTTTTTGAAGTATGCGGAGGAGCACGAAGAGAAGCTCATGGGCCCCGAACAGAACCTCTGGATCGTGCGGCTCGGGGAGGACGGCATCAATTTCCGCTTTGCGGTGGAGGCCAGCCTCGAGCTGCCGGGCCAGGTGCAGAAAGGGCTCCGGCTCGTCGTGGCCCTGCGGCGGCTGGTCGAGGTCCGCGGCCTGTTCAAGGAAACCCGCGACCATTTCGAGCAGCTCCTCGCCCACCCGGACGGCGCGCCTCGCAACGCCGTGCGCGCCAACGCCCTTGGCGCCGCGGGCCGCCTCGCGTGGATGACGGACGACATCGCCGCGTGCAGGCGATTCCTCGAGGAAGGCCTTTCCATCTACCGCGAGCTCGGGAACAAGCGCCGGGAGGCGGTGATGCTGGCCGAACTCGCGCTCTGCCTTTGGGATTTCAACGAGCGCGACCGCGCGATGGCGTTGATGGACGAGGCCGCCGCGCTTGCCGGGCCGCTTCCCGACGATGCCCGGCTGGGCGCGCTCATCCTCCGCTCGCGGGCCCTCTTCTCCGCCGCGCACGGCGACTATGCCGCTTCCCTGGCCCTCTACGAGGAGGCGCTCGCCCTCTACCTGCGGCTCGGGGATAACTGGATGGCCTCCATCGTCCGCTGGGGCGTGGGCGTGACGGCGACCGTCCTGGGCCGGTACGAGGAGGCGCGCGCTCATTTTCAGGAGAATCTCGACGGCGCGTGGAAGACCGGCAACCGCTGGAGCCTGCCCTACATCTTCGAAGCGTTTGCGGCGCTGGCGGTCGCCGAGGGCCAGTTCGAACGCACCGCGCGCCTGCTCGGCGCTGCGGAGGCCCTGAAGGCGAAACACGGCATCTCTACCGAACCGACCGACCACCCCGCGCTGCGCGAGATTCTCGCTTCGGCCTCCGAGCATTTCGCCAAGGAGGAGTTCGGGGCCGCCCGCCGCGAGGGGCGCTCCATGCCGGTCGAGGACGCCGTCGCCTTCGCGCTCGCATCCTGAGGGGCTGTCACGCCCCCGGCGAAAAGTCCCGTTTTTTTACGCGCCGCATAAGCGCGGCCGCGCGCCTCGCCCCGATATGAAAACGACCAAAATAGGGGAAGACGAAAAAATGGGGGAAACCAAATGTTGATACGCATCGGCTACGAACTCGTGTTCACTCTGCAAAACCGGGCGGCGATGATCCTGATGTTGCACGTCCATCCTTCGAGAGCCGGCGATCTCATCCGGCGCGAAAATCTGCAGGTGGAACCCGGGGTGCCCATCGAGGAATACACCGACAGTTTCGGGAACCTGTGCGCGCGCATCGCGGCGCCCGCGGGCCGCGTGCGGCTATGGAACGACGCGGTCATCGCGGACAGCGGGGAGACCGATCCCGTGGCGGGCGACGCGGCGCAGCATGCGGTGGACGAACTTCCGCCCGAAACGCTCCGGTATCTCCTCGCCAGCCGCTATTGCGAGGTGGACCGCATGGGCGACCTGGCGTGGAATCTGTTCGGCGGCACGCCCACGGGCTGGGCGCGGGTGCAGGCCATCACGACGTGGGTGCACAACCATCTCCGGTTCGACTACCAGCTCGCACGCCGCACGCGCTCCGCATTCGAAGGGTATGAAGAGCGCGTGGGCGTCTGCCGCGACTTCACGCACCTGGCGATCACGCTCTGCCGCTGCATGAACATCCCCGCGCGATATGCCACCGGCTACCTTGGCGACATCGGCGTTCCCGTCGCGCCTTTCCCGATGGATTTCAGCGCGTGGATGGAAGTTTACCTCGGAGGCAGGTGGCATGCGTTCGATCCCCGCCACGATGCGCGCCGGGTCGGCCGCATTCTCATGGCCGTGGGCCGGGACGCGGCGGACGTGGCGCTCACGACGACCTTCGGGCCGAACACACTCGACAAGTTCGAAGTCTGGACCGATGAAGTGGTGGGCGAGGAAGAGGGCAAAGGCGAGCCCCTCTCCCAAAACGCGAAGCCGGTACTCCGAAGGGGAGACTGTGACACGCGGCGCTTCTGCGCCCGCGATGGCCTAGGGGGAATCGCCCGCGGGATTCGAGCGCTATACCCGGCGTTTCTCGAATTCAGCCCAGGAGCTGCTCGTTTCCCATACCCTCACCTTCACCACCCGGACCGCGCCTCGCAGCGGGTAGCGCGTTTCCCCTCGAGCCGCGTATTCGGCGAGGTTGATTTCGAGCTGATCCAGTATCGTTTTCGCCATCACCTCGGTGGTGGGGTCGGTCGCGGCAAAGCCGATGACGCGGTCGCCGTAATCCGCCTTGAGGTTTGCGTATTTGGGGTCGTCGGTATTGACGCAGAGCGAATGGTCATACTGCTCAAGGAAATCTTCCAACGTCTCCTTGAGCACCTTGAAGTCGCAGACCATGTCGTTTCCGTCGAGGTCGTCCGCCTCGAGCACGCACTCCACTTTCCGCGTGTGGCCGTGCGGGAATTTGCATTTGCCGGGGTGCTTCGAGAGCATGTGCCCGTTCTCGATCTCGAAGGTCTTGCAGATGCGGTAAGGCATTTTTCAGGTTCCGCGCGTGTTTCCGTAGAGCTCGATGTGGAGGCGGTTGCAGTAGCGGTAGCCCCGCCGCAGGCAGAGCTCGGCCAGGTTGCGGCTCCGAAGCGTCGCGGCGTCCGTCCCCTCCGGCATGAGCAGGATTTTTGCGCGCGGGATCGGACGGCCCACGTCTGCCAGGAGCGACTCCAACTCCGCCACGTCCTCTTCGGTGGCGACGACGAACTTCAACTGGAAGGCGTACGTTTCGATCCATGCGGCGAGGACCTGCGGCTGGAGGCGCGTCCGCTCGTGGCGTTCACGCCAGCCGTTGGCGGTGACGGCGTCGGGCGTCGAGTTCCCGAGCTTCGGGCTGAGCGACGCCAGGTCGCAGGCGATTCCCTCCGGGGCGATGGTGGCCGCCGTCTCGATGGTGATATGCTTTCCTGCCGCTCGGAGCCGGGCCGCAAGTTCGTGGATGCCCTTTGCCAGCATCGGCTCGCCGCCGGTCAACACGCAATGATCCGCAGGGTACTCCCGCACCTTTTCGAGGATGGAGTCGAGCGACATCTCGACGCCTTCGGGCTCCCACGACGCATATTTGGTGTCGCACCAGCCGCACCGGAGGTTGCACCCCGAGGCGCGTACGAAGACGGACGGGACGCCCGTCAGTTCCCCTTCGCCCTGGATGGAGTGGAATATTTCCGCGATGAACATTGCTGCCTTTTTGGAACGACAGCCTTAACCAGAAATGCGGGTTCGGCAACGCCGCACCGTCGGATTCTAGGATGGGGGCGGGCGGCCAACCCTTGGCCCCTCGGGAAGGGCGCTCTCGCACAGGTATTCGGTCGGGTCCGCCACCCCGGCCAGCAGGAACGCCTCCCGCCGCTCGACGCAGGTGCCGCACTCGCCGCAATGCACCTCGCCGCCGACATAACACGACCACGTCTTTGAATAATCGACCCCGAGCCCGGCCCCGCGCCGCGCGATGTCCGCCTTCGTCATCGCGATGAAGGGGCGGATCAACTCAACGGCTGCGTAGGTTCCGGTGCGGATCGCATCCGCCATGGCCTTCATGAATTCCTCCCGGCAGTCGGGGTAGATCGCGTGGTCGCCCGCGTGCGCGGCGATGACGAGCCCGGTCGCGCCGGTGCTTTCCGCGAACCCGGCCGCGACCGAGAGCAGGATGCCGTTGCGGAACGGCACCACCGTCTTCTTCATCGATTCCTCCTCGTAATGCCCCTGGGGAATCTCGCCGCCCCCGGCCAGCAGCGAGGACTCGAAAAGCTCGCCGATGAAGTCCAGCCGGATGACCCGGTGCGGCGTCCCCACGTTTGCCGCGTGGTGGGCCGCGAAGGGAATCTCGCGGTCATTGTGCTTTGCGCCGTAGTGGAAGCTCAGGGCGCCGGCGAGCTCGTATTCCCGCCGCGCTTCGTAGAGCGCCGTCACGGAATCCATGCCGCCGCTCAGGAGCACCACGACGGCGGGCTTCATCGCGCGCGTTCGCCGGCCGGGAACGCCGCGTCCACGGTGAGCTGGATGCCTCCGCGCTCCGCGAACTCCCCATGCACGCACGCGCGCCGCGGCCTGCACGCCTTTACGAAGTCGTCCAGGATGCGGTTGACGATCTCCTCGTTGAAACTTCGGGAAGCGCGGTAGGAAGCGAGGTAGAACTTCAGGGACTTCGTCTCGATGCAGAGCTTGCCCGGAACGTAGTCGATGACGATCCGCGCAAAGTCCGGCTGGCCCGTGACCGGACAGAGCGAGGTGAAATCCGCGCAGGTGAAGCGGATCCAGTATTCGCGGGCGGGCGTGCGATTTTCGAAGGCCTCCAGCGTGTCCGCGGTCGGGGCATCCGGCAAAACGGCCCCCGCGTTGCCCAGCAGTTTCAGCCGGCCATGACTGGCATTTTTCCCGGTCGGCACGCTCCAGTCATCGCGCAACGCGCGGCGGATTGTAAAGCCGAAACGGTTGTAAACGGGCCGGGTTTGGGGGATACTCGTCCCCCCGAAAAGGAGCGATGGGCAGAATCCTCAATATTTTACTCTGGGCGGCGATCGCGGTGCTCGGCGCGGCATCGGTCGCGGTCATCGGTTTTTGCCGGGGCGAGCCGGTGAATGCGCTGTGGCTGGTGACGGCCGGCCTCTGCACGTTCGCGATCTCCTACCGCTTCTATGGGAAATGGCTGCTGACCAGGGTGCTCGTGCTCGACGACCGGCGCGCGCCGCCCGCCATCGTCCAGGAGGACGGGAAGGATTTCGTGCCGACGCACCGCTGGATGGTTTTCGGGCACCACTTCGCGGCCATCGCCGGGCCGGGGCCGCTCGTGGGGCCGGTGCTCGCCGCGCAGTTCGGCTACCTGCCTGGCACGCTCTGGATTCTGGTGGGCGCGACCCTCGGCGGGGGCGTGCACGACGCGATCACGCTGTTCAGCAGCATCCGCCGGGGGGGCAAATCGCTCGGGCAGATGGTGAAGGAAGAGATCGGGGCCGGCGCGGGCTTCGTGGCGCTCCTGGCGGTGTTGGCCATCATGGTCATCCTGCTCGCGGTGCTGGGGCTGGTCGTCGTGAAAGCGCTCGCGGAGAGCCCGTGGGGCGTGTTCACCATCGCGATGACGATCCCCATCGCGCTCGTCATGGGCATGGGGATGCGCTGGACGCGGGTCGGCATCGGCTGGATCACCGCGTTCGGGGTGGCCGGGCTCCTGGCTTCGGTCTGGGGCGGGCAGTTCCTGCACGCGCACCCCGGTGTCGAGGCGTGGTTCCTCAGGGACAAGGTGTGGCTCGCGTGGGCCATCATCGTTTACGGGTTTGCCGCCTCGGCGCTCCCCGTGTGGCTCCTGCTCACCCCGCGCGATTACCTCAGCACGTTCCTCAAGCTCGGCGCGGTCGCGGCCCTCGCGGCAGCCATCGTCCTCATCCATCCGCAGCTTCACATGCGCGCCGTCACCCGCTTTGTGGATGGCTCCGGCCTCATCTTTGCCGGGCCCGTCTTTCCGTTCGTCTGCATCACCATTGCCTGCGGCGCGGTCTCCGGGTTCCACGCGTTGATCGCGTCCGGCACGACGCCGAAACTCATCTCGCGCGAGTCGGACGTGCGCACGATCGGCTACGGCGCGATGGTGACGGAGATGGTCGTGGCCCTGATGGCGATGATCGCCGCCTGCTCGCTCGACCCCGGCCAATATTTCGCCATCAACGTCGCCGGGACGCCCGCGGCCATCGTCCAGAAGGTGAATGCCGCGGGCTTCGCCGTGACCGAGACGCAGATGGCCGCGCTCGCGCGAAGCATCGGCGAAAAGACGATGTTCGGCCGGGCCGGGGGCGCGCCGACGTTCGCCGTCGGCATGGCGCACATGTTCTCGGCGGCCTTCGCGAGTCCGGGGGCCCTCTCGCTGTGGTATCACTTCGCCATCATGTTCGAGGCCCTTTTCATCCTCACCACCATCGATGCGGGGACGCGCGTGGGGCGGTTCCTCCTGCAGGACCTGCTCGGAAACCTCTGGAAACCCCTTGGCGACACCGGCTCGCTCCCGGCGAACCTCTTTGCCAGCGCCGCCCTCGTGGCCGCGTGGGGATTTTTCCTTTACCAGGGGGTCATCGACCCCACGGGCGGCATCAACAGCCTTTGGCCGATCTTCGGCATCGCCAATCAACTTCTCGCGGTCATCGCCCTCTGCCTTTGCTCGACCGTCCTGTTCAAGATGGGCCGTGCCCGCTACGCGTGGGTCACGCTCGCGCCGCTTGGGTTCATCACCGCTGTCACCTTCTCGGCGGGCTGGATGAAGATTTTCTCGCCCGATCCGCGGCTCGGCTTTCTGAGCGCCGCGGCCCAGCCCGGCCTCGCGAAAGCCGCGGCGTTCAACGCGCGCCTGGATGCTTTCGTGACGGGGGCGTTTCTCATTATGGTCGCGCTCATCCTGGCCGGCTCGCTGCGCGCCTGGTGGCAGCTCCTTCGCGGAGAGAAGCCGTCCGTGCCGCACGAGAGCCCGTTCGTTCCCCTGAACCCATCGGTTTCCTAGACTCGACGGAGGCGCAACGTCGAGCGGCCTTGACCTCGCGGGGTCTTCCCATTGCAATGCCACCCATGCCGCAGAAGGAGGCCGATTTTCTTTTGATCGACATCAGCAACTCCTTCACGAAGGTGGCATTTTCCACGGGGAGACGCATCGGCCGGGTGGCGAGGATCGCGACGCGGCTGTTGACGGCGCGTGCGTTGGCGAAGGTGATCGGCGGAAGGCCGTTCGGAAGTGCAGTGCTCTCCTCGGTGGTGCCGGAGGGGGAGGGGATCGTGCTCAGGCATCTCGGGAAAAGGCCGGTGCTGCGCGTCGGGCCGGATTTGAACCTGGGCGTGGGGATCGACTATCCGCATCCGCGCTCCATCGGCCCGGACCGGCTCGCAAATGCCGCCAGCGCCATGGCCATTTGCGGCGCACCGGTCATCGTGGTCGATTTTGGAACGGCCGTTACTTTTGATATTATTTCGCGCGGCGGGCGCTATGTTGGCGGTGTGATCGCCCCCGGCCTCGAAGTCATGACCGATTACCTGTACCAGCGCACGGCCCTCCTGCCGAAGATCGGGCTGCTCGAACCGCGCCGGGCCATCGGGAAATCAACCCGCGGGGCGATGCTCGCGGGCGCGGTGTACGGATACCGCGGGCTCGTGAAGGAGATCCTTCTCGAAATCAAAAAGGAGATGGGCCCGCCGCCGGCGCGCGTCATCGCCACGGGCGGTTACGCAAAGCTCATCGCGGCGAAGCTGCCCGAGATCGAGGAGGTTCATCCGCGCCTCACCCTCGAAGGGCTCCGGATCATCGGCATGCTCAACACCGGGCGTCCGCCCGCGCCGGTGAGATAGAGGACGCGGAGAATGGCGCGCCCAGGAGACAACCTCGCCGTCGGCATCGACTTCGGCGGCACTACCATCAAGGCAGCCGTGGTGAACGGGGCGCAGATCGTGCAGCGCGGCACGACGATCCACACCCAGAGTTACAGCGCGCAAGAGCTCATCGCGGCGCTCACGGGCGAGATTCTCCGGTTGAAAGGCCAGTTCCCCGCGGTCTGCGCCGCGGGAGTCGGCCTGCCGGGGATGGTGGACAGCGTGGGCGGCGTCGTGCATCAACTCACGAATGTGAAGGGGTGGCAGGAGACCCCGCTCCGCAGCATCCTCCAGGAGAAGACCGGCGTCGCCGTCGCCATCGAGAACGATGCGAAGGCGATGACGTACGGAGAGTGGAAGTTCGGCGCGGGGCGGAATTACAGGAACGTGGTCTGCCTCACGCTCGGCACCGGCGTCGGCGGCGGCCTCATCATCGACGGCAGGCTCTATCGCGGCAGCGGCCTCGGCGCAGGAGAGATCGGGCAGATGAGCATCGACTACCGCGGCGTGCCGGGGAATTACGGGAATCTCGGCGCGCTGGAGAAGTACGTGGGCAATGCGCAGATCGCCGAGCGCGCGCGCGCCCGCTACGAGGAAGCCGGCAGGACGTTGCCGCAGAGCGAGACCAACCCCGCAGCCCTCGCCGCCGCGGCGCGGGCGGGCGATCCCCTCGCGCTCGAACTCTGGGAGGAGATCGGGACGGAGATCGGCGTCGCGTGCGCGAACGTCGTATGGCTCTTGAACCCGGACTGCGTCATCCTCGGCGGCGGGGTCGCCAATGCGGGCGAGCTGCTCTTTGGCACGATCCGCCGGGTCATCGGGGAGCGGACGATGCACATCTTCCACGAAAAACTTCGGGTGCTCCCCGCGGAGCTGGGCACCGACGCCGGCATGATCGGCTGCGCCGCCCTGGCGCTCCCCTCGCAGGATTCCGCCGTTTGAACGCGCCCTTCAGCCTTTTCCTCGCGCTTCGGTACCTGAAGCCGAAGCGGACGTTCGTCTCGATGATCACGCTCATCTCGATCCTCGGCGTGACGCTGGGGATCACGGTATTGATCCTGGTCATCTCGGTCATGACCGGGTTCGACGAGGAGCTGCGGGAAAAGGTGCTCGGCTTCGACGCCCATATCGTCGTTACCAACGAGGACATGGCCGACGGGGTCATCCAGGACTGGCGCGGCCTCGTGAAGCAGATCGATGCCACGCCCGGCGTCGTAGCGGCCGCGCCTTACGTGCAGGGGCCGGTCATCGTCGAGTTCGAGCACCGCCGGCTCGCGCCCGTCATCCGTGGCATCAACCTCGATGACCAGGAGAAAGTCACCCCGCTCAAGAAACTCATCATCTCGGGGGAGGCCGTCCTGCGCGGGGACAGCGCGCTCATCGGCAGCGAGATCGCGCGTTCGCTCGGCATCGGCGTCGGCGACAAGCTCACCGTCTATTCGCCGGGCAACATCAGCGACGTCAGCGCCCTCATCGACGGCCTCGAGAAACACCCGAATGACCCGAAGCGGCTCGCCGACTTGAAAGGCCTCGTCACGCCAAATGAGCTCACCGTCACCGGTATCTTCGAGTCGGGCCGCTTCATCTACGACTCCGAGTTCGTCCTGGTCCCGCTGCACATCGCGCAGGAACTCTACGCCATGGAGGACGACGTCCACGGCATCACCGTTAAGACCGTCGATCCCTACCAAGCCCCGGCGATCCAGGCGAAGATGGCGGCGTTCCTGAAACCGCCCGTCGTCGCCTCGACGTGGATCGACCAGAACAAGCAGCTCTTCGACGCAATCCGCACCGAGCGCAATGTCATGTTCTTCCTGCTCCTCTTCATCGTCATCGTCGCCGCGTTCGGGATAATGAACACCCTCATCACCGTAACCGTTCAAAAGACGCGGGAGATCGGGATCATGAAAGCGCTGGGCGCGACGACGCCGCAGATCATCTGGGTGTTCCTGTCGCAGGGGATGGTCGTCGGCTTTTTCGGAAACGCCAGCGGCCTCGCGCTCGGCATGACATTGATCCGCTACCGCAACGAGTTCCGGGAGTGGCTCGGGCGCGTCCTGCACATCCACATTTTCCCGGCGGAGATATACCAGTTCAGCGCCATCCCCGCGAAGGTGGTGCCGCATGACGTGGCGATCATCTGCCTGAGTGCGTTCGCGATCTGCTCGCTGGCGGCGTTGATACCCGCGTATGTCGCCGCGCGGCTGGACCCGGTGAAGGCGCTGCGGTACGAGTAGGGGTATAACTGCGCCAGCCGGCGGTCAGCGGGGCGCGAAGACGGCGTTCCCCTGGATGCGGGCGCCCCATTTGTCGAACTGCGAGCGGAACGCGCCGGTGAGGGCCGGGTCGTCCATGAGGATCATGTCTGTGTCGTGGGCGCGGTCGGAGTCGTTCTGCCAGATTTCGTTCCACCAGCAGAATCCGGCGATGTGCGGCCAGCGGTTGGCGAAGAGGTCGGAGAGCGCGGCGTTCGCCCACGGCCCCGCGGGCTGGAGCGGGTTTCCGGCAGCGCAGCCGAACTCCGAGACGAGGATCGGCTTGGAGGGGGCCAGCGCCGTCAGCCGGCCATAAACGCCGTCCATCTGTTCGCGGAAGTCCGGGAAGTCGTCCTTCTCGAGCGGCGTCTTCACGCCGTAATCGCTGACGCCGATCCAGTCCACGCAATCGTCGCCGGGATAGTAATTCTCCAGCCTGTTCCAAGGCGCCTCGGGGTTGTCGGTACAATCGACGTGCCATACCCAGGTGATGTTCGCCGCGCCTTCCTGGCGCATCACCGCGACCATCCTCCGGTACGCCGCCACGAAGGCCGCCGGCCCCGGCTTTTCGCCGGCTCCGTACCATCTGGCGTTCCAGGGGAACCAGCTCCCGTTGCACTCGACGCCCCATTCGACGATGAGCGGCGACTTGAAGTCGCGGGCGGCCGCGGCCCATGCGCGGAGCGCCTTGTCGAACTTGCCCGCGGCGAACGCGGGCACGGTGTAACGGGTCTCCCGCCTGTCTTCCTCCGCCTTTGACCACGTCATCAGGCGGATGTACGGCACCTTGTGGAGGGCGGCGATCCACTTGCAGGTGGCGCGAGGGAACTTCTCGCCTTCAAACCATTGCTGCGAGAAATAGACGTAGGCCGCTTGCTTGCCCACGGTCTTCTCGTACCGGGCCACGTCCCCGGCCGTGACGTTGTATTCCAGCGCCTCGTTCCCTTGCGCGGGCCGGCCGTCGTAAAAAAGCCCGTTGTAGAGCCGGCCCTCGGGCGGGACGGCAAGCTTCGCGGGGGCGGCGCTCGCCGCGTGGAGGAAGAGCAGGGACGCGGCCAGCGGGAGGACGACGGCTCCCATCCGCTGCATGATCTTCGCGCACGACTCCTTGATCAATGCGGCGTAAGTCTCCGCGGGCCGGTCGCCCAACTGGTCTTCCAGGAGGCGGTCGCTGCCCTTGGCGTAGTCGATGGAATAGAGCCCGAAGCGCGGCGTCCACGAGCCCCATTCATAGTTGTCGAAGAGCGACCAGTGCAGGTAGCCGGCCAGGGGGATGCCTTCGTGGACGATCTTGCACACTTCGTGGACGTGCAGCCGCAGGAACTGGCTCCGCTGGAGGCGGTCCGTCCGGTTCGTGGCCTGGTTGTCCGCGCGCCGCCGGAGCGCCATGCCGTTCTCGGCGATCAGGATGGACCGTGCAAAATCGCGCGCATAGTAGGCGCAGAAGAAATGGAGGCCGCGCGGCAGGACCCGCCAGTCCCACCATTTGCTGGTGATGGTGTTCATGACCCACGAGCGGAACGATTTATTCTTGAACTCGTGGTCCCACAGCGCCGGAAGCCGGAACGCGTGCGCGGCGAACGGGTCGTAGTAATCGAGCCCGATGTAGTCGAAAAGGCGCTTCCGGGGCGAACCGTAGATGGCGGAAAGCGCGGGCTGGAACGCCTCGGGCGTGAATTGACGGTACCCGAGCCAGTTGCTGATCCGCTTCACCATGTCGCCGAAATAGTAAGGGATGTCCTTCCGGAGGGGGATGCGCGCCGCCGCGAACGCCGCCTCGAACTCGCGGATCTTCGCGTGGATGTATGCCTTCACGTCGCCGCGCGCGATGCCGCGTTCGGCGACGCTCACGAGGTCGAGGAGCACCTTGTCGGACCAGTAGAGGTCGCTGCAGTAGTTGTTGAAGGTCACGCGCGGCGCGGCCCAGCCTTCGGCCTCGTAGAGGTCGTGGAGCGTATTGTAGGCGAGCACGTGCCCGGTGAGGAGGCCGTTGTAAGCGGCGATGACGGAGGCGAACCCGAGGCTGCGACGAGAGGGGAACTGGTTGCCGAGGTAAGTGTTGAGCACGAGCATGTTCGGCTCGTTGATGGTGATGAACCAGCGGAGCGGCGCACCCCCGGCCGCCAGGAGCTTGCGGTTCAGATACCCGGCTGCCTCCTTCACGTAAGCCGCGAAGAGCCCGGGTGTGGCCGCTTCAAACCACGGGTCGGCGCCGAGCCAGGCCGGGTGCACGAAGTGGTGGAGCGTCACCACCGGCTCCATGCCGCACGCCCGGCATTCGGCGAGCATGTCCGCGTAGTGGTCGAGCGCGGCATAGTCGAAGGGCGGGGGAGGGCCCGCTTTGTCCTCGAGCGACGGGCTGCACGCGGCTCCACTCGATGCCGAGCCGGAAGGCGTTTAGGCCGAGGTCGCGGCACCGCGCGAAGTCCTCCTTATAGCGCGTCCAGAACTCGGGCCCGGAGCCGGTTTTCACCACGTCCCCCCGGGCCTCGGGGGCGGCCCAGTTCGTCTGCGGCTGGCCGTTGCCGTTGTAGCCGCCCTCCGACTGGTAGGCGGAGGTGGCGACACCCCAGAGGAAGGCTTCCGGCGCGTCCGGCAGCGCCCGGCTTTCGTCGGTCATGCGCCTGCGGCGGCGTGGGCGGCGATGGCGTCGCGCTCTTCCGCGTTGATCTTCAGCGGGGGAAGGTGGTCGTCGATGAGGGTGTCCACGATGGTCTTCGCAGCCTGGGGCCGCCCGAGGCGCAAGGCGTTCCGGCGCATGGCCTCGACGCGCGCGGGTTCATCCAGGAGATGGTCGATCTTGAACGGGATGGTCGTCATCTCGTTGCACTTGATCGCCACCCCCTCTTCCAGCAGGTGGTCGCTGTTCCGCTCCTCCTGGCCGGGGATCGGCGAGACGATGACCATCGGCAGGCCGCACGCGAGCGTCTCCGAACTGGTCAGCCCGCCCGGTTTGCCGATGAAGAGATCGGCGGCCTTCATCAGCTCGTTCATCTTGTCCGTGAAACCGAGGATGCGGAAACGGGCGGGATCGCCCGCGACGATCTCGGCGGCGCGCGCCTTCAATTCCTCGCTCTTGCCGCAGACGATGATGACCTGGACGTCGTGCCGCAACTGCTGGAGGCGTTGAAGGATGAACTCCGCCGGGCCGACTCCCAGGGCGCCCGCGGAGAGGAGCAGCGTCGTCCTGCCGGGGTCGAGCCCCAGGCCGGAGAGCACCGCCGCGCGATCCACGGGCTCGCCAAATACCGGGTCGATGGGGATGCCCGAAACGGTGATCCTCTCGCCCGGCAGGCCGAGCGTCTCGAGGTGCGCCTTCGTCTCGTCCAGGGCGACGAAATATCGGTGGAAGGTCCGCGAGAGCCACATGGCGTGGAAATCGAAGTCCGTCACCATGATCGAGAGGTGCGCCTTGAGGCCCTGGGTGCGGATCAGGTGGGACATGATGCCCGCGGGCATGAAATGGGTGCAAACGGTGATGTGCGGATCGAACTTCTGGATGAACTTCACCAGCGGGCCGGTGTTCAGCCGGTCGAGCCGCAGCCGCATCGTGTCCGTGCGCCACGGTTCATCGCTCGTCTTGTACCACCAGCCGAGGAAGTCCGGCGCGCTGCGGACCATGCCCGTGTAGAGCTTCGAGTAAAAATCGCGGAAGAGCTTGTTCGTGTATTTGAGCGCGTCCTCGTGGATGACCTCGCCCACGCGCGGGTCGCGCCCGAAGGTCTTCGCGAGCGCATCCCCGGCCTTCACGTGGCCCGTGCCTGCGCTCGCGGACATGATCAGGACACGCCTCCCGCCTGCCCCGCCGTCCCCATGAATAATTTCGGGTTCGTCCACGTCTTATTCGCCGGGCTTATCGTCGTCCCAAAAGAAGGAATGATGCATTTGGTTGCCGTTGTCTTCCTTGGCCGGGTGAACCCAACCGCGATCGAAAAACTCGCGGTCCTCCGGGTCGGAAGCGCAGCCGCCGAGGAGCAGGAGCAGCAGCAGGGCGCAGAGAGATTTCATTAAATAGGATACGAGGCTGGCGGCCGGACAACCCGAGGATGATCGGCGCTCTTTCTCCCGTTTGCAACCGGTGGAAGCCCGATAATGGAATAAGAACTGCTATTAGACAATCTTAAGAGCGGGCCGGCCCGCCACCCCCCTTCAATAGACACAGAATAATATGACCAAGCAGCGGATACTGATCGTTGACGACAATGCAATGATCGCAAAAATGATGGGCGTCTGGCTCGAACGAACCGGCGTTTATGAAACGCTCCAGGAGAACAGGCCGCTCCTGGGAGTCTCGGCGGCGCGCCGATTCAAGCCGGACCTGGTGCTTCTCGACGTTGACATGCCCGAAATGGACGGAACCGAAGGTGGCCGACGCCATCCGGCGCGACCCTTTCCTCGAATTGACGCCAATCCTCTTTTTGACACCTCTCGCGGGCAAGAAGACGAGCCCGAGTTTCATCCCGAAGCCGGTGAGCCCGGCCGAGTTGATCGAGCACGTGGAGAAGGCCCTCGCCGACTCGCACGCTGTCGCCGCGCGCTAAGCAGCTTGGTTTGCGCGACCGAGGATCGCGTCGAGCCCGTCCAGGCAGAGCTGGGACCACGTCTCTAGCGTCTCGCGCCGTTCCCGCAACTCCGCGGGCGAGAGGAACGCCAGGCCCGTTATCATCGCCTCGCGTTTGCTCACCTGCGCGGTCTCGAGCCGGAAGAGGTGCACGATGCCGAGATGGACCTGCCCCACTTCCGTGGTGTCGTCGTTCAGCAGCGCCACGATGTGCTCGGTGAACGGAGTCTCGACGAGCAGTTCCTCCCGCACTTCGCGCCGCACCCCCTCGTGGTACGCCGCATCGTCGAGCGCGAACAGACCCTCGTCCGTGTCGTTCATATGCCCTCCTATGCCGATGGAGCCCTTCGCCGCCAGCCGCTGCTCCCCGCTCTTCTTGCCGCGCACGTAGTGGAGGATTTTCCCGCCGTGCGTCAGCAGCGCGTAGGGGATGATCTGTTTGAACCCGGGATCCTTCTCCGCCTGGGAACGCGCCATGAAGAAATTGTTTTCGCGCGAAAGGAGCATAGGAAGGTAGCGGTCCACCTCGAAGGCGAGCCCCTGAAACATCCCGAGCCCTTCCAGCAGCGCACGCGGTACGACCAGCACCATCTCTTCCGTGGATTTCACGCCGCCAGAATGTCTCCCCGGCAGCCCGAATGTCGAGACCAAGCGCCCCGAAGTCTCTGCTAGTCCGCGAACGCCTCGAACTCCAGGAGGTGGTAATCCTTTTGTTTCGACGAGCTGTCGGTCGCGTTCAGGCGGATATACCTGCCCCCGCCTTTCAGGCCGGTGAGATTTTCGATGTGGCCTTTCCCGGCGTTGGTCCGGTAGATGTCCGTCCAGGTATTTGCATCGTCGGACACCTGGACTTCGTAGCTTTTGGCGAACGTCCTCTGGTCCCACGCGAGCCGGACCCGACCGATCTGTTTGGTGTCGCCGAGGTCGATTTGGAGCCATTCCTGGCCGTTCCGGCGCGCCGAGCTCCATCCGGTGAATGTGTCGCCATCGTTCGCGTATTCCGCCTTGCCGCCGCCGGCCGAGGAAGCCGTTATGGGCTTGCCGAAAGCCAGGTTGGCCGGGTTCACCGCGGGAGCCGGCTTCGGGTAATTATTCCAGCATTCCACCGCGAGGGCGGGCGCCGCGCCCCCGGCGTCGGATTGCGCGAACTCGAGCGTGAGGTGTTTCGTCTCGCCCGGCAGCAGCGTGAAGTAGCCATCGTTCATGAACACCGGGAGGATTTGCGCGTCCGTCCCGGTTTTGACCAGCTTCGGGCGGATGGCAAACGCCACCGTCTTCGAATCCGCGGGATCGGTGATGTCGGCCTGCATCGTTTCCGTGCCGTTGAGGGTCGCGGTCGTGGTGGAGACCGCCAGCTTTACGGGCGGGAGATCGTGCAACGCATGGAAATCCTCGTAGGCCGTGCCGCGCCAGTAGAGGTTATCCGATACGAGCGCTCCTTGCGCGTCCTTGAGCTGGAGCTTGACGAAGTGGACGGGGGTGAGGCCCTCGGGATACTTTAGCGGGAGGCAGTCCACGACCGCGTCCGCCTTCGAGGTGACGGGCATCGATTGGTGGAACTTCCGGGCGCCGTCGGAGTTGTAGATTGCGATGTCGGCGGTCAGGCCCGGGACGTCCCTGCCGCTGGTGTTCACCACCCGGATGCGGTCGTCGAACTGGTTCCAGTAGATATGGACGGGTTCGCAAGCCGCCCGCGCGCCCCAGTACGAGCCCGTCGTGTCGAAGTAGTAGTCATACGTCTGCCAGACGAACGAAGGATAAGCCGACTGGCTCATCCAGATGAGAATGCCGGCGGCCGTCTTGTCGCTATGGTCCAGCCAGCCCTCGTACATCGCTTTCATCGTCTCCACGTTCAGCAGTTGCGCCTTCCGGCAGTAATCCTCGATGCCCGAAGGCGAGCCGTACCGCTGGCTGATGGAGAAGTTATAGTCGTCCGGCCTGGCATTCCCGGCGGAGCTGCCCAGGAAATGCCTGTTCCACATCGAGTCCGGCGGCCAGGCCGCGTCCGGGGGCATGAACTTCTTGAAGCTGTCGTAGGTGACCGCCGTCGCCATGCCGACCTCGCTCCGCATCCCGTAGTCGATCCCGCGCTCGCCGCCCCCCGAGGCCGGCATGCGGGAATAATACTGCTTTATGTCCAGGTTCCCCCACGGGCCGCTGCCGCTCAGGTCGCCCGAGTGCGAGTTCGGCTGGTAACGGCGGTCGCCCGCGTCGTACGTCTGGATGTCGGCGCGCAGCCAGTCGTTCAGCGGCCCGGCGGGCACCCCCTCGTTCTCCCCGCACCAGATGGCGATGCACGCATGGTTGCGCACCTGCTTGATCTTCTCGATCGTATTCGCCCGGTAGATATCCGCGTCCGTCGGGACGCGCCCGGAGGAGTCGAGCCAGAACTCGTCCCACACCATCATTCCCGCCCGGTCGCAGGCGTCGTAGAAAGCGTCGTCGGCCGTCATCCCCATCCAGTTGCGGATCATGTTGAAATGCATCTCCTTGTGGAGCCGGAGCCGCGTGTCGTAATCCTTGCCGCGGCTGCGCAGCAGATACTCCGCCATGCCCCAGTCGCCCCCTTTTGCAAAGACGCGGACGCCATTGACGTAAAAATTGAGGATCTTTTTCGACGCGTCGTACGTGTATTTCTTGATGCCGAACGTCACCGTCTTGCTGTCCGAGACGCCCCCGTCCGCCTCAAAATCCAGCTTGCAGGTATAGAGGTTCGGCTCGCCATAGCCGTTCGGCCACCAGAGCTTCGGATTCTTGATTTTCAGCCCGGCCACCGTGGCGTCGTCGAGCTTCACCGTCTTTGTCTCGTTCGGCGCGAGGCTCACCGGCTGCGAGAACACGATCTCCCCGGGTGCGATCACGCCCTTCAGCACGCCGCTCACCGCGCCCGCAGACTCATTCCGCACGTCCACCTGCAGGGAGACATCGCCCTCCGAAAGGGTCGGCAGCTCCGTGCGGATCCACGGATCGACGAGCGAGACATTCCCCGTGTAGCTCAGGTAAACGCTCCGGTGGATGCCCATGTTGAGCCCGGGCACGGGCGGCATCCAGTCCCAGCCCCGGCTGCAGATGAACGCCGGGCTGGATGCGTTTTGGTTGTGGGCTTTGCCGTCGTCCCGCGGCACGTGGTCGAGCACCGCCAGCGCGTTCACCGCCCCCGACGCCGCCAGGAGCGCCGTCACATCGAACCGGCCCCGCTCGACGAACCCGTGCGTCGCGCCGAGCTTCTTCCCGTTGAGAAAGATGTCCGCATCCCGGTTTACGCCGTAGAAGTTCAGCCACGTCTTTCTCGCGGCGGGGCTCAAAGGAGTCTTGAACTCCGTCCGGTACCAGTAATCGCGGTCATACTTCTTCTTATCGACCTGGTACGCGTTGTCGGCGTAGTTCGGGTCCTTCTCGATCCCCGCGTTCACGTAGGCTTCGAAGACCGTCCCCGGCACCGTCGCCTTCACCCATTTCCCTTCGGCATAGCCGGGCATCGAGAGCTGCTCCCCGGTACCGGTGACTTCCGCCTGCGGAGAGACCTGCCACTCGCTGCCGTCCAGCGGCACGTTATCCGCCGCGGCTTTGGCCGGGGAGGGCAGCGGGATGAGGAGGACAGCCGCGAGAAACGCGGCACAAAGCGGGGAGCGATGGTTCATTTAGGGGGGAGTGTTTTGGGGGTGCACGAGTAGCACGAACGCCTTTATTCATCGAGGTATTTCTGGAGGCGCACCCGCAGGTCGGCCCGGGCGCGGAACAGGACGCTCTTCACCGCCGGCACCGAGATGTCCAGCACCTCGCCGATCTCCTCGTACGACAGGTCCTCATAACGCCGCAGGATGATCGCCATCCGCTGCGTCTCCGGCAGCGCATCGATCGCCTCCTGGATCGCCCTTTGCAACTCCGTCTCCAGCAGCGAGCGGTCCGGCCCCGCCGCCGCCGGGTCCGGCGTCTGGCTGAAATTCTCGCCCGCATCCGTCTCGCGTTCCAGCGAGGTGATCGGGTGGCGCTTGCGCCGCCGCATCTCGTTGAAGACCAGGTTCCGCGTGATCTTGAAGAGCCACGTCGTGAACTTCGCCGTCGGCTGGTAGCGCGCCGCCGACTTCCACACCCGGATGAAGACCTGTTGCGCGATGTCCTCCGCGTCCGTCTCGTCGCCCAGCATCTTCGCCACCGTGCCGATGACGCGCGCCTGGTGCGCCTCGATCAACAGCTCCAGCGCCTCCGTATCCCCGTGCGCGATCCGCTCCATCCAGAGCAGATCCTGTTCGGAAGAGGCGTCCTCACTCATCGCGCAAGTGGGCGCGGGAGAGCACGGCGCGGACCGGGTAGGGGGGGAGCCCATGCCGATTTATCGTCCTATTTGCAATTAGTTTCAACACATGGAAAACTTGAGCTTGTGAATATTTTCACAAGCGCTTTCCGATGATTCCGGCCCTGCTACCCGCCAGCCTTCGCCCGATCTACGACAAGGTTGCCGCGGGCCGCCGCATCAGCGATGAGGACGCCCTCGTCCTGTACGGTTCCACCGACCTGAACGCCATCGGTGCCATCGCCAGCCTCGTGCGCGAGCGTTACAACGGCAACGTCGCCACCTACATCGTCAACCGCTACATCAACTACTCGAACATCTGCGTTCTCTCCTGCCAGTTCTGCGCGTTCGCCGCCCGCAAGCGCGATGCGCACGCCTTCGAGATGGCCATCCCCGAGATCGTCGCGGTCGCCCGGGGCGCTCTCGACGCGGGCACCACGGAGATCCACATGGTCGGCGGGCTGCACCCCACCCTCGGCAGGGAATGGTACCTGGAACTCCTGCGCGGCCTGAGGCAAGTGGACGCCCGGCTGCACATCAAGGCCTTTACAGCCATCGAGGTCCGCCACCTGGCCCATCGCATCTTCAAGGCTTCCATCCGCGAGACGCTGGAGGCGCTCCGCGAAGCCGGGCTCGGCTCCCTCACCGGAGGCGGCGCGGAGATTTTCGATGCCGAGGTGCGCGACCGCATCTGCCGGGGCAAGGAGAGCGGCGAGGAATGGCTGGAAGTCCACCGCACCTGGCACGAGATGGGCGAACGGAGCACATGCACCATGCTCTATGGCCACATCGAGACGCACGCCCACCGGGTCGGCCATCTGCGGCAACTGCGCGCGTTGCAGGACGAAACGCACGGGTTCACCGGGTTCATCCCGTTCGCGTTTGTGCCCGAGACCACCTCCCTGGCTCACGTGAAGCCCGCCTCCGGGTTCGAAGAGCTGCGCAACCTCGCGGTGAGCCGCATCTATCTCGACAACTTCGAGCACATCACGGCGTATTGGATCAGCCTCGGGCTCCCCCTCGCGCAGATCTCCTTGAATTACGGCGTCGATGACCTGCACGGCACCATCATGGAGGAAAAGATATTCCACATGGCCGGAGCGAAGACCCCGCAGCGCCAGACCGTCGAAAAACTCGAGGCCGCCATCCGCGAGGCGGGCCGCGAGCCGGCGCAGCGCGACAGCTATTACAGGCGCATCGCGTCCACCGTCCCTCGGGTCGCCGGGGCGCCGGCTCCCTCCGCCGAACTCGCCTGCGCGTGAGTTCGCACCCCGCCCTGGACGCGGTGCGAGTCGGCTGCGTCCAATACCTCAACTCCAAGCCGCTCATCTACGGGTGGGACGGCCCGGTGCATTTCGACCACCCCTCCAGCCTCGCGCGCGACCTTGCCCGGGGAGCCCTGGATGTCGCCCTGGTGCCGGTTTACGAGCTCTTCGCCCGGCCCGGCTACCGCATCGTGGATGGCGTCTCCATCTCGTCCTTCGGGCCGGTGCTCGAGCGTCTTCCTCGCGTACCAGGGCGAGTTGCTGGATGTGAAATCCGTCGCGCTCGACCCCGCGTCCCTCACCTCTTCGCACCTCGTCCGGTGCCTGCTCGCCGAATACCACGGCCTTACTCCCGACTACAACACCAGCTCCTGCGACCCCGGCGCCGCGAAACTCCTCATCGGAAACCAGGCGCATCGATTTCCGAAACGCGCATGGCGCCGCGTACCGCTACCTCGACCTTGGCGAGGAGTGGACGCTACGAACCGGCCTGCCGTTTGTCTTCGCCCTCTGGCTCATCCGGCCGGGATTGCCGGACGCCGAGGCCATCGCCGAAAGCCTTCGGAGCATCCAGCGCGACGGCGTCGCGCACATAGCGGAGATTGCACAGGACCAGTCCGGCCGCGACCCCGAGTTTTGCCGCCGTTATTTGCGGGACTGCATCCGCTTCGAGCTGGGCGAGGCGGAAAAAGCCGGGCTGCGTAAATTCAACGAGCTGCTTTTCAAACACGGTTTCGTAAGCACGCCTGAAATCCCCTGCGTCTTCGTCTAAAGTCGCCCTCTTCTTCCCCCTTGGCGTCCTCCGCGTCCTTGGCGCGAACCCTCTACCGTATTAGAGTTTTCGAACTCTCCCCGGTACATTCCGCAAATCCCCTCCAATCGACCTCACCGAGCCGCGCCATCCCATCCGCGAGGCCGACAAGGTGTTCTTCCGCCGGGTCATCGTCCCCCAGGACAAGCCCCCGGTGACGCTCAGCCTCACCTCCCTGCCGCCCGGGCGTTATCATCTCGCCACCTATCGCATCGGGTATGAGGCCTACACCACCTACCTGAAAATGGGCGCCCCCTCCCAACTCTCTTCCCCGCAGGTGCGGCAGCTCAAGGACCTGGCCGCCGGCAAGCCCGCCGAGGAAAAGGACGTGACAGTCCCCGCCTCCGGCAAATGGGAGCAACAGTTCCCCATGCGCGACAACGAAGTCGTCTTCGCAAAGCTGACCCCCGCCTTCGTTCCACCTTCGTCGAACCTGCATTAGCAGTTCGCGCCAGGCACGCAAAGGACGCCAAGGGGGGAGAGGGTTCGCGCCAAGGACGCAAAGGACGCCAAGGGGGAGACAGGGTTTGGGACTGCAGCGGCGTTATGTGAGCGCCGACGGCGGCACAGACCGCCGCTACAATGCTGCCCTTCTCCCCCCTTGGCGTCCTTCGCGTCCCTGGCGCGAACCTCTTCCCCCGTTGGCGTCCTTTGCGCACTTCGCGCGAAACCTTCCCGACTCATTCATTTGCGGCATGGCGGGCCGCGTTGTATAGTCGGGCAGGCAGCACGGGAAACCCTTTATGCAGGACGACTCTCCATTCGAAAACGCGGCGGATGACACGTTGAGCAGTTCCGAACGGCTCGACCGCATCATCGCCTCGCTCAAGGCCGATGAACCGCTGCGACGGGCGTTGCTCGACCTGCGCATGAGCATCGCCGAGCAGGAGGACACCATCTCCGAAGCGCGCCAGACGCTGGAGAAGATGGAGCAGATCATCAAGAAGGTGACCTCGCCGGCCAACCGGATCGGCACCTTCCTCGGCAGCCCCGCCAAGGAGACCGCGCAGATCGTCGTGGGCGGCTCGGACTACTACTGCAATGTCGATCCGCGCATCGCCCTCGCGAAACTCAAGAAGGGCACCCGCGTCCTCGTAAACGAGGCGTATGTCATCGTGGGCGATCTCGGCTACGACACCGGCGGGCCCGTCGTCGAAGATCACCGAGATCATCGGCCCGGACCGCCTCCGAGTCGGCGGCGAGCATGGGCTGCAATCCATCGTTCTCCAGCGCAGCAGCGACTTGCTGCAAGGGCCAGCTCAAGGTCGGCGATGAAGTGCGGGTGGATTCGAATTTCCGCGTCGCCGTCGAGGTCCTTGCCAGGCGCACACGCGAGGATCATTTCCTCGACACCGTGCCCGAGCTGCCGTGGGAAAAAGTCGGCGGCCAGCAGGAGGCGCTCCGGGCCATCCAGGACGCCATCGAGCTGCCGCTGCTGCACCCCGATCTCTTCGCGCGTTTCCAGCACGCCACGCCGAAGGGTTTCCTCCTTTACGGCCCGCCCGGGTGCGGCAAGACGCTCATCGGGAAAGCGACCGCCTACAACCTCACCGCGCAAGCTCAAGGAAGAGACCGGCGAGGAGATGAGCGAGTATTTCATGCACATCAAGGGCCCGGAAATCCTCAATATGTGGGTCGGCGAATCCGAGCGCATGGTGCGCGAGATATTCGCCACCGCCCGCGAGAAGCGGAAGGAAGGTTTCATGCCGTTCCTGTTCATCGACGAGGCCGAGAGCATCCTCGGCACGCGCCGCGCCTCGCGCTATTCGAACATCCTCTCGACGCTGGTGCCGATGTTCTGCACCGAGATGGACGGGATCGATTCGCTCAACGAGGTGGTCATCATCCTCGCGTCGAATCGCGCCGATCTCATCGACCCGGCCATCCTTCGCCCGGGCCGCATCGACCGCAAGATCAAGGTCAACCGGCCCGACAAGGAGGCCGCGCGCGAAATCTACAAAATTTACCTCGCCAAGAATCTGCCGTATGAGCCCGCGCTCGTGCAGAGCAGCGGCGGAGTCTCCGAGGCGATCGACGTGCTCGTGAACAAGGCCATCGATCTCCAGTTCGGCCGCCGGGACGAGAACCGTTTCCTGGAAGTGCTCCTGCGCAGCGGCCGCAAGGATGTCCTGTATCGCGGCGACCTCGTGAGCGGGGCGTTGATCGCCTCCGTCGTCGAGCGCGCGAAGGGGTTCGCCATCAAACGGGCCATCGCCACTTCGCAGGAGGAAGGCATCAGCGAGAGCGACCTGCGGCTCTCGCTGGAGGCGGAGTATGCGGAGAACGACATCTTCCCGCCCACCGACATCACCGAGGATTGGCTGAAGCTCATCGACTACGATTCGGAGAACGTCGTGAAGGTCTCCCCCATCCGGCCGGGGCCAAAAAACCCCGCCGCGGGGCGCGTGATCTAGCCGAGCGATGAAGCGCGTCTTCGGCATCGAAACCGAATACGGGATAACCGTGGACGGCACGGATTCGGTGGACGTCGTCCAGGAGTCCATCGAGATCGTCCGCCACTACACGGAGCATGGCGCGCTCATGAAGTGGGATTACCAGCTTGGAGGATCCCGCACTGCGACGCGCGCGGGTTCCGGGCCGGCGAACTGATGCAGGACACCGACGAGTCGGCCTATTACGAGATCGACAAGAGCCGGCCCCTGAGTTTCGAGGAGATCAAGAGCGACCTCGTCCTGAGCAACGGCGCGCGCTTTTATAACGACCACGCGCACCCCGAATATTCGACCCCGGAATGCACCACGCTCCTGGAGATCGTCATGCAGGACAAGGCCGGGGAGCGCATCCTGGGCGAGTGCGCACGCCGCCGCAACGCGAAGCTCGGCGCTCTCCGGCCGCGAAGTGCGCCTCTACAAGAACAACACGGACTTCGTCGGCCATAGCTACGGCTGCCATGACAATTACCTCATGCGGCGCGACGTGCCGTGGGATCGCCTCGTGGCGGGCATCGTCCCGTTCCTCGTCACGCGCCAGATATTCGCGGGCGCGGGCAAGATGGGCATCGAGGGCGAAGGCGCGGCCGAGCAGCCGGGCATCTATCAGATCTCGCAGCGGTCGGACTTCTTCAGCGTGCTCGTCAGCATCGACACCATGAACCGCAGGCCGCTCGTCAACACGCGCGACGAGCCGCACGCGGATGCCACGCGGTACCGGCGTTTCCACGTCATCACCGGCGACTCGAACATGAGCGAGGTCGCCACTGCGCTCAAGATCGGCACCACCGCGCTCGTTCTGGAGCTCATCGAGAAAGGCGCCGCGCCGCAACTCGAGCTCGCGCACCCCGTCGAATCCACGAAGGCCATCAGCCGCGACCAGACCTATGCGTGGATCATCGAACTGCGTGACGGCCGGAAGATTTCCGCCATCGAGGTGCAGCGCCTCTACCTCGCCAGGGCGCGCGAACACTGCGCGCCGCGACGAGGAGACCGACTGGCTTCTCGACGAATGGCAGAGCGTCCTCGACGACCTCGCGCAGGACGTCATGCGCTGCCAGGACCGGGTGGATTGGGTCGCAAAAAAATACCTCCTCAGCACCTTTCGCGAGAGCGAGGGCCTCCAGTGGGCCGACCCCTGGCTGCAGTCCATCGATCTCGAATACCATAACATCTCCCTCGAACAGGGCCTCTACTACGAGTTGCTGCGCGAAGGGCGCATGCGCCGCCTCGTGAGCGAGCAGGACATCAAGAACGCCATCTTCCAGCCGCCCTCCACGACCCGCGCCTTTTTCCGGGGCCGCGCCGTCGCGCGCTTTAACCGCCGCATCTCGTCCATCCAGTGGGACGAAGTCGTTTTCGACGACAACGGTTCGTCAAAGCGGGTGAGCCTCACCCATGCGTTCGAGGACGGCCAGCTCGACCGCCTCAACAAGCTCGTGCAGGAGGCCAAGACCTGCGACGACCTCGTCCGCGACTTGGACTAGCGCGTATCCTGCATTGCGCCGCTACAGGGGGACTGGCCGGCCGTTGAGGGAAGCGCCCCCTACTTCTGCCCCGTGAGCCGCGCGACCTCGGCTTCGATCACTCTCATCACACCCTGCTGCTTGCTGGTCAGGAGCGATCTCTGGTTGAGGCTGACAAGGGAATCATACCCCTTCTGCACCAAGGCCCGGGCGTCCGGGAGCCGCGCGGCGTCTTTCATGCGGGCCGCGGTGCTTCCGGCCTTGAACTCGGCGACAGCGAGGTTGCTCTGCCACACGGCGTTGCTCGGGTCGAGCGCGGCGAGCTTCTCGCGGATGGCGAGGCTCTGCCGGTAGGCCTTGAGGGCGTCCTCCAGCCGCGCTTGCGAACTGAGGACGTCGCCGACCTTTTCGAAGCTCGCGGAGAGGTCGTGCTGCCAGGGCGTGTTCGCCGCATCCTGGCCGCAAAGAGCCTGGCGGAGGTCCAGGCTCTGCCGGTATTCTCTCAACGCATCCTCGGGCTTGCGCCGCAACGCCAGCACGTCCCCGGTCTTTTCGTGGCAAAAGGCGAGGTCGCGCTGCATGCCGGTGTCGCCCCGGTTTCCTCCCGCGAGGGGCGTCAGGATTTCCACCGCCTTCTCGCATTCCTTCAGCGCGTCGTCGAGGTTCCCCTGGGATTGGAGGATGTCGCCTACGTTCGCGTGCGCGAGGCCGAGTTGGCGCAGCCAGGAAACATTCGCGGGATGGAGGTGGGTGAGGTTGTCGGCGATATCGAGCGCTTCCCGGTAGGATTTTAACGCCTCATCCAGGTTCCCCTGCGCGCTCAGGAGATCGCCCATCTGCCCGTAGCTCTCGCCAAGCGCCGCCTGCCACCCGGTGTCGGAAGGATCCTTCTCCGCGGCTTTGCGCGCGAGCGCCGAACCCTCGCGGAAAGCGTCCGTCGCGTCCGGTATCTTGCCCTGCCATTTCAGGATCTCGCCGATCCGCTCGCTGCTCGTGAAGAGGGCTTTGCGCGGCTCGGCTGCCTCGGGATCCTGCGCGGCCATCTTCGTTGCGAGAGCCTGACACTGCTGGAACGCCGCGAGGGCCTCCGGCAGCCGCCCCCGCGACACCAGGATGTCCCCCTGGCTGCTCAATAACGCGAACTGCCTTCGCAGGCTCGTGCCGGCGGAAGGCGCGGGGGGAATCCCCTCGCGGAACTGGCGGACCCTGCCGAGCACGTCGCCCAACAGCCCCACCTGGCCCAGGGGCTCCAGCTTCGCGGGGAGATCGACCACGAGGAAATCGATGAGCTTGTCCGTCTCCTGGCGCAGTTTCAGTTCCCTGGCCTTGGCATAGCGGACGTTTTCGGCGGACTCCAAGGCTTCCTGCCGCGCCCCGTCGGTCTCCCGGCGCGCCTCCCGCGCGGAAAAGAACTGCCACAGGGCGAACGCCCCGCAGAGCAGCGCCGCCGCGGACGCGGCGATGCCCGCCTGGAAAGCGTGGCTCCGTTCCCGCCCCACGCGGGCCTCCGCGGAGGCGGTGAGCGAACTCTGCACGAACTCCGCCTCCCTCGGGTTCAGTGTCGTCCGGCGTTCCTGCAGCGCGTCCGCCGCTTCGACCAGGCGAGCCCCCGCGGGCAGCAGCAGGGCCGGCGCGCGCTTGCCATCGCGCCAGCGCGCAGCCGCGTCCGCGATGCGCACCTTGACGCGCTGGAATTCCCGGTTCTGATCTATCAAATCCTTGAGCCGCGGCCAGCTCGCGAGCAATTCGTCGTGGGCGAGGAACACTACCGGCTCATCCGCGGCATCGGTATGGGTCACGAAAAAACCGGCTTCCGTGAACACGCTCACCGCCTCTTCCGCGCCCGGGGGGAGATCGCCCATCCGCGCGGGTCGCCGCACGTCCATCCCGGTGTCGGAGAGGGTCACGAGGGCCTGGAGCACTGCCGGCAGCGCCGCGCGCCCCTCCGGCGTCAGCGCATCGTGCACTTCTTCGCCGCGCCGCGCGATGGCGTACTCCACGCCGGTCTTGCCGTAGGCTTCCCAGGTCAGCAGGCCCTCCGGGGTCCGCTTCCTGTAGAGTTCCGCGAGCACGAACTCGAGCAGCGGCAGCGGCTGCTTGCAGCCGTCCTCCTGGAGCGCCTCGTCGAGCATCTTGCCGGTTGCGGGGTGGATGTCGAAGCGCAGCCCGGCGGCCTTGGCGGGAGAGCGGATCATCTCCCCGATCTCGGCCACGTTCGGCGCGGCGAGATCGTAATGGCCGTTGCGATTCTTCAGGGAGATGAGTTCCGGGAGTTCGGCGCATCTGGAATAGAGGTCGCTGCGCATCGTGGCGATGACCCAGGCCATCCCGCTCCGGCTCAACGCGGAAAGCGCGGTGACGAACGCGGCCCGTTCCGGCGCGGTGAACCTGTCGGAAGTGAAAATCTCCTCGAACTGGTCGATGAGCAATACGAGCCGGGCCAGCCGCGGGGTGGACGCGGTCTCGGGGGGCGCCGGCTCCGCGCGCGCCACGCGTTCCAGCACGGCCTGGAGCGGCTGGATCGCATGCACGGGCGCCGCGCGGAGGAGCGCCGCCAGCTTGCCGGCGTTGAAGCCGGGCGACTCGAGCTCGGGCAGCGCGCGGAGCAGGCCCGCGACGAGCCCCTCGATCAACCCCGCCGGGCATTCCTCGGGCTGCAGGATGACGCTGCGCCAGCACACCGGTTCCTCCAGGACGGGCGTGCCCGGCCGCAGCAGTTCCGCGAGCACGCCCGCGCGCGCGAGGGATGATTTCCCGCTGCCGCTCCTGCCGAAAATCATGAGGAAGACTCCGCCGCCCGCGGCCTGCGTTTGCAAACGGGCCATCACCTCGCTGGCCGCCAGGCTGCGTCCGAAAAAGATGGGCGCATGCGCGGCCTGGAACGGCGCCAGCCCGCGAAAGGGCGGGCCGAGTTCCTCGGGCCACACGGCGTCTCCGCGGTGGTCGAAACCTTCGCCGAGTTTTTCGGCGATGGTCTTTTCGAGCTGGCGCGCAAAGAGCCCTTCGAATTCTTCATCGGTCTCGAAGGTCGAGAAGCCGGTCTCGCCTCCCTCGAACCAGGCGTCCAGCAACTCGTCGAGCGCCGCTTTCTCGCGGTTCCACTCGTCGAGCTCTTCCGCGGTGAGGGTTTCGGGTGCGGGCGCCCCTTTTTTCCGGTAAACGGAGAGCGTCGGCACGCCCGTAACCTGGTACGCCTTCCCGGCATCCTCGAACTCCCATTCCGTGCCGGACGAAGGGCCGACGCCCGTGCGCTTGAAGTTCGGCGGCAGCCGCATCCCGATGCGGGCCCAGAGAATCCAGATGACGACATCCACCTTGGAAGGCGGAGGCGTGGGCGGCCTGGCTTCCACCGGCACCGCGTCGTGCTCCCAGAGGATCGGCTCCAGCTTCAGGTGCGCCCGGAACTTCGCCTGCAAGCGGGCGATGACGTCGTAGGCGCGGAGGCGTTCGGCCGCGACATCCCCCGGGGAAGAAATGAAGATCCGCAGCGTTTTCACAAGCGAGGTGGGAACCGGGGGAAGCCTAGCAGAACTTCCGCGCCGCGCGCAACGGCTACACAAGGCGGCGCGAGATAGGACGAGACGGGCGGGCCGGGGGCGTCTCCTCGAGCCCCGCAATTCCCGTGTGAAAGTTGAAAAATCGCCGCCCCGTATTATATTTGTTATAGGCGTTCGTGGAATGGCGATCCGCGGAAAATTTGGAGGTTCAACTTATGAAAACGCAACTTTCGGTTCTTTTTGCGGCGCTCCTCGGTCTGACCCTGGCCGGCAACGCTTCGGCGCACGACGGCGGCGGCTACCACGGCGGCGGCTACCACGGTGGGGGCGGCTACGGGCACGGTTACTACGGGCACGGCGGCTATTACGGCCATGGCGGTTATTTCGGTCGCGGCTACTACCGCGGGGGACTGCTCTTCGGCGTCGGGTTTTACCCCGGTTACTGGGGTTACCCTTATGGTTACGGCTATGGGTATGGTTATCCGTATCCGTACGATTACCCGCAGCCTTATCCGGAAACCTACCGCGGCCGGGTGGCCGATTCTTCGCAGGACTCGATGAGCGCGCAGGTGCAGCAGGCGCTCGCGTCCAAGGGGTATTACCGGGGCCGGGTCGATGGCTTGATCGGGCCCGCAAGCCGGGAAGCGATCCGCGATTACCAGCGCGACAAGGGCCTCTCGGTCACGGGCAACATCAACAGCGGGCTCGTGAAGTCGCTGGATCTGGATTGAGTCAAGGCCGCAGCTCCGAGCGGGGTAGGCGCGCTCCTGCGAATTTCTTGTAGTCTCCGCGGCGGAGGCTGTTAGGGTGGGCGCACTTATGAAGGACGAACCCCACATCACCCGGGAGCAGCTGATCAAGCTGCTCAACGAAGACCTTTCGCGCGAATACCAGGCCATCATCGCCTACGTCGTTTACAGCCAGACGCTGAAGGGCGCGGCCTATATGGATATCGCGGGCGAACTGGAGACGCACGCCGCGGAAGAGCTGGAGCACGCGATCCAAATCGCCAACCAGATCGACTATCTCAACGGCTCACCCGTCACGGTTCCTCAGCCGGTTAAAACCTCGGAGAAACCGGAGGACATGCTCCGGTTCGACCTCGAAAACGAGCGGCAGACCATCATCAACTACCGCGCCCGAATCCGCCAGGCGGACGCGCTGGGCGAGTTTGCCTTGGGCGAGGTGTTGAGGAAGATCATCGCGCAGGAGCAGGACCACCTCCAGGACCTCGCGGACGCGCTCGGGATCGACACGCCCTCCTTTGAGGAGAAGTAGCCCGGGCTTGCCTGCCGGAAGCCGCGCGGGGCTATTTGTCCGCGGCGACGTTGATCGCAGTCTTGGCCAGCTTCGTGAGCTTCCGGTCCGTGGTGGTCTCTTCTTCCAGGGTCGTCTGGAGGAGCCTGGCTCCTTCGGTGTCGCCGACGAGTTCCGCGTAGGTGCGGGCGCTGCCGTAACCGGCCATCTCGTAATGCTCGACGCGCTGGGCCGCCGAGATGAGCCCGGCGTCCTTCACTTCATCGTCCGCTTCTTCCCCGATCATCTCCGCGCCTTCGGCGAGTACGCCTTCCATGCCCTTGCACTTCGGGCCGCGGGTCGTCTGGCTGTGGCTGGAGAGGATCTTCTCGAGCCGGACGGCGTGTTCCCTGGTCTGTTCGAGGTGTTCCTTGAAGCCGGCGGCGAGCTCCTCGTTGGTGGCGGCTTTCGCCATTTTCGGCAGCGCCTGGATGATCTGTTTTTCGGCGCTGTAGAGGTCCTTGAGTTCGTGGATGTAGAGGTCTTTGAGAGTATTTAGTTCCATAGTAAAAGAGCTTTCGATTACACAGAGTCCCCTGGACGTATAACGGAGTTATTTGCGCTCGCCCGCGCGGGGGGGTCAGGCCTGGTTGTTCACCCAGTCCACGGCGAACCGGATCATCTCCGAAGCCGTCTTGAGCCGCAGCTTTTCCTTGATGTGGAGCCGGTGGCTTTCGATGGTCTTGACGCTCAGGCGCAATTCCTGGGCGATCTGCCGCGTCCCTTTGCCCTGGCCCACCAGTTGCAATACCTCGATCTCCCGATCCGTCAGGCTCTCCATCGCGCTCTTGTCGCCGTCGGCCCCGCGGACCACTTTGTAGATGAGCTGGTCCGCAAGCGAACTGCTCACATAAATCTGCCCGTCGAGCACTTTGCGCACGGCGGCCATCACGTCACCCAGCGGCTGGCTTTTCATCACGTAGCCCTTTGCACCGGCCCGCAGCGCGCGCAGAGCGTAGAGCGACTCGTCGTGAATCGAGATGATGAGCACCGGCAGCTTCGGATTCTCCGCCTTCAGCGATTTCATCAACTCCACGCCGTTCGTTCCCTTCAGGGAGATGTCCGCGATGACGAGGTCCGGCTTCAGCCGGCGCACGGACTCCAGCGCGGCCGGCGCATCCTCGGCTTCGCCGCACGCCGTGAGGTCTGCCTGCGCGTTGAGGAGTTGAGCAAGCCCGTGGCGGAAGAGCGGGTGGTCGTCCACGATCATGATCCGCCGCAAAGCGGAGCGCGGGTGCGCCTCCTTTTTCTTCGCTTTCCCCTGTGCTAGGGTGAGATCGACGATCATTTTAGCTCTTCGAGTGAGGCGGCCTCAAACCTTTCTTCCCTCTTAAACCGCATCGCCGTTGCATTCGTCATAAAGAGTAGTTCGTAAAGCCCGTTCTGCAAATCCTGTCGGATGCGAGCCATCGCTAATCTCGGGGATTCCGCCTCCATCCGCCTGCGAGTTTTGATCTCCTTCCGGAGGCCTCCGTTTGGCTTCTTCGGCTCCGCAATTCTTTATAGGGAATCGTTTTTCGAGCTTTGGTTGCGCTTCCCGCAGTGTTCCTCGCCGCTGCTTGCGCTCCGTGGGAATCGGTGGTCGCGGGTTAATGAAGCAAGCCTATCAGGGTTTAGCTTAAAGCTCATCCATCCCTTGCACCGATTGTCAGCTTGCGGAGGGAGCTGTAATTATACCGTGGATTCAGGTTCGGTGTTTCTCGAATGGCTCCTGCTACTCTACCGCTGAAGGAACGCGCCGGCGTCACGGACGCCACAATTTATGACCTCCACCTGGAAACTGCGGCCGCCAGCGACGAGGAGCTCATGCAAGGCGTCTCGCTCGGCGACCCGAAGGCCCTGGAAGCCCTCTATGACCGGCATTGCGGCATCCTGAAAGCCGTCATCGTCCGCATCGTGCACGACGAGGCCGAGGCCGACGATCTGATCCAGGAGGTTTTTCTTCAGATTTGGAATCGCGCCGGCCGCTTTTCCCCGGAGAAGGGGAACGCCCTTAGCTGGATCGTCATGGTCACCCGGCGGCGCGCGATCGACCGCCTGCGACAGCGCCAGGCCTACGGCCGTGCGCGGGACCGGCTGGAGTTCGACCGGCTCTCGCACAGCAACCCCGCCAACAACGGGGATGTGGTGGAAATCACCCAGTCCGATCTCCGCACACTCTTGCGTCAGAAGATGCTGGCCCTGCCGCCTGCGCAGATACAGGTCATCGAGATGGCATTTTTCCAGGGCCTGAGCCAGCGGGAGATCGCCCGGCGCATCGATGCGCCGCTCGGCACCGTGAAGACGCGTATCGAGCTGGCTCTGAAGAAGTTGCATGACGCGGTGAGGGACATCCGCGACGAGTTGTAGGCTGCGGCGGCGGGCGCGGGGGTCCCGTGGCCCTGTGGACGGGGAAAAATTTGAAAGAGCATCTCTTTTCCGAATCGGAGAAATTGGGTATTCTGCGGCGGACCGATCCTTTCCGCGAGTGGGGTTCGCTCGATGAGACTCGCTTCTGCATCCTTTGTGAAAAGACATTCCGCGGGCGGGATGTCTGCGTCGCGGAGGACGCCGCAGGCGCCGTGATACTGCTCTGTCCCACGCCCGCATGTCCGGGTTCACCCTATGAATGGGTGCCCCTCGGGAATCCCCTGTTTTCCGAGGAAGCCTACCAGGAATGGGAACGGATCACGACCGCCGCCGCCGCGGTTGACCGGGAGGCGCTCCCCATCGGGTTCGCCCTGTTAAAGAGAGTCTTCATCCGTGGCTCCTAGGCTCGGATGTCTCCTGACCGGACTTCGCAGCCTCACCGCCCGGGGCTGTTCGCGATTGACAAGGCCGGGCGGCCCCGGCAGCTTCGGCTGGCGGCCATTTGAAGCTCCATCATCCCACCGCTGAAATCTTTGTGCCGGACGGGTTGCCGGAACCGGCGGCGCTTTCGCGGATCACCCATCTCGGGATCGGGGCGCACCAGGACGATCTCGAGTTCATGGCGTTCCATGGGATCGTCCATTGCCACGGGAGCGGCGGGTTCGGCGGGGTTACCTGCACGGATGGCGCGGGCAGCGCCCGGAGCGGCCCCTATGCGCAGTGCTCGGATGCGGAGATGCGCGGCATCCGGCGCCGGGAACAGAACCACGCCGCCGCACTCGGACAATACGGAGTCATGATCCAGCTCGGGCATCCGAGCGCCTCGGTGACTGAACCCGAGGGAAGCACCCTGGCGGGCGATCTCCTGGAGGTGCTTCGCCCGGTTCGGCCCCGCGTCGTCTATACCCACAACCTTGCCGACAAGCACGACACCCACGTCGCGGTCGCGTTGGCGGCCATCGACGCGATGCGGCGCCTCGACCCGGCCGAACGCCCCGAGGCCGTTTATGGCTGCGAAGTCTGGCGCGGCCTCGACTGGCTGCCCGACGCGGAGAAGGTTGCCCACGATCTCTCCGGCCACGAGGGCCTCGCCGCCTCCCTGAACGCCGTCTTCGACTCGCAGATATCCGGCGGCAAACGCTACGACACAGGGGTCGCCGGCCGCCGCAGGGCAAACGCCGTCTTTTTCGAATCGCATGCCGTGGATCGGGCCACCGACATGGCCTTTGCCATGGATCTCACCCCCCTCGTTCGCGACCCTTCCGTGGACATCCCCGCGTATGTGGACGGCTTTATTGAGCGCTTCCGCCAGGAGGTCGGCCGTAAACTTCGCGAGCGGCTCGGGCGCCCGCGCTCGTAAGGGGGTCGGCATGGAAGTCATCATCTCCCCGACCCCCGAGGCCGCCAGCGAGGTCGCCGCCCGGCTCGTGGCCCGGCAAGTCTGCGAGAAGCCGGCATGCGTCCTCGGCCTTGCAACCGGGGCCACGCCGCGCCGGCTGTATGGATGCCTGGTTCGGATGCACCGCGAAGAGGGCCTCGATTTCAGCCGGGTCACGACCTTCAACCTGGACGAATACGTCCGCCTGGACCCCGGACATCCCGCGTCCTACCACCGCTTCATGGATGAGAACCTCTTTGCGCACCTACCCGTCGCGCGGGAACGCATCCACATCCCGGACGGCCTCAGCGCGGACGTTCCCGCGCATTGCGCCGCGTACGAGGAGGCGATCCGGGCCGCGGGCGGCGTCGACTTGCAGATCCTCGGTCTCGGGGTGGACGGCCACCTCGGATTCAACGAGCCGGGCTCGTCGCTCGCATCGCGCACCCGCATCAAGACCCTCGCCGAGCAGACACGGCGCGACAACGCCCCGTTCTTCCCCGACGGGAAGGCCGTTCCGCACCACGTCATCACCATGGGCCTGGGCACCATCATGGAGAGCCGCACGTGCCTCTTGCTCGCGTTCGGCGCGGTCAAGGCCGAGGCCGTCGCGCGCACCGTGGAAGGCCCCGTCACCGCCTCCGTCCCGGGGAGCGTCCTCCAGTTCCATCCCCGCGCAAAAGTCCTTCTGGACGAAGAGGCCGCCTCGCAGCTCGTGCGTGGGGATTACTACCGCTGGGTCTATAAAAACAAGCCCGCGTGGCAGGTGGACCTGTGAAAGCGGCGCGCCATTTACAAAGCCCGGGTCGTCCCCGATATTAGTCCCCTCCGGGAACTGGGGCGCCTGGCGCAGCCGCCGCCACCGTTGTCTGGAGGCACGCATGGGAACCACGCATCTACTCGACCCTTCGCCGGCCGTCGCCCGGCTCCGGCAGCTTCTGCTCCCCGCTTCGGACGCCGTCCTGGAAAGAATGGCGCTCGAGTCCCAGGCGGTGACGCGGAGGCATTTTGGCAAGGCCATGCGCCTGTTTGCCCCGCTCTACCTGTCGAACGAGTGCATCAATTCCTGCCAGTATTGCGGCTTCTCGCGGGAGAACGCCATCCTCCGCCTCACCCTCGAAGTCGGCGAGGTCCTCAAGGAAGCCCGCCACCTCGCCCGGGAAGGGTTCCGGAACATCCTGCTGGTCGCGGGCGAGCATCCGAAGTTCGTCTCCAGCGGTTACCTCGAAGCGTGCGTGAAGGCGCTCGCGCCTGAGGTGCCGGGCATCGCACTCGAAGTCGGGCCGATGGAGAGCGCCGAGTATGCGCCCCTGGTGCGCGCAGGCGCGGAGGGGTTGGTCGTTTACCAGGAGACCTACCACCGGGAGACGTATGCGCAGATGCACCTTTCCGGGCCGAAGAAGGATTTCGACTGGCGGCTCGCCTGCCCCGAACGCGCCTACGAGGCCGGGTTCCGCAGGATCGGCATCGGCGCCCTCTTCGGCCTGTGGGATTGGCGCGAGGAAGCGCTCGCCCTCGCCGCGCACCTCGACGGCCTCCTGAAAAAATGCTGGAAAGCGCAGTTCACCGTCAGCCTGCCCCGGCTTCGCCCGGCGGCGGGGGGGTTCGAGCCCCGTTTTTCGTTGCCCGACAGGGAATATGTGCAGTTGATCTGCGCGTTGCGGCTCTCGTTTCCGCAGGTGGGGATCGTCCTGAGCACGCGCGAGCCCGCCGCGCTCCGGGACGGGCTGGCGCCGCTCGGCGTGACGATGATGAGCGCCGGGAGCCACACCGAGCCGGGCGGTTACACCGGGCAGGGGAAGGAATCCCTGCACCTCACCGTGCGCGGGAGGCAAGGGGAGCCGGTGCTCTCGGAGGGGGCGGAAGCCGCGGAGCAATTCGAGATCGCCGACGCCCGTTCCGCGGGGGAGGTGGCGTCGATGCTGCGCCGGCGCGGGTTCGAGCCGGTCTGGAAGGACTGGGAGCAGGGGATCGTGGGGTCGTGACCTTGTTTGTGAACGGCTCTCAGCGCGAGAACGTGGCCGCGGAGACGGTGGGAGAACTTGTGGGCGAGCTGGGGCTCGAGCCGAGGGCGATCCTCGTGGAGCGCAACGGGGTGGCGCTCCGCCGCGGGGAATGGGGAACAGCCTTGGAAGCGGGGGACCGCGTCGAGATAGTGCGAGTCGTCGCGGGCGGGTAGCTACCCGTTCACCATTTTCATCGCCCCCTCCGGGTAGCGTTCCCCGCTGGCGCTCGGCGCGATTTCATCCAGGACGCGCAAGTCATCCGGCGTCAGTTCCACCTCGACCGCGCCCGCGTTTTCCTCCAGGTACTCACGCCGCTTCGTCCCGGGGATCGGCACGATGTCCTCGCCCTGGGCAAGGACCCACGCGAGCGCGAGTTGGGACGCGGTGCATTTCTTCTCCGCGGCCAGCTCCTGGACGCGCGCGACCACGTCGAGGTTGCGCTGGAAGTTTTCACCCTGGAAACGGGGCGACTGCCGGCGGTAATCGTCGGCGTCCAGGTCTTCAAAGCGCCGGATCTGCCCGGTGAGAAAGCCGCGTCCCAAAGGGCTGTAAGGGACGAACCCGACCCCGAGTTCGCGGCAAACGCCGAACAGTTCGTCCTCGGGCTCCCGCGACCAGAGGGAGTATTCGGTCTGGAGCGCGGCGATGGGGTGGACGGCGTGCGCGCGCCGGACGGTGGCCGCGGCGGCTTCGGAAAGGCCGAGGTGCAGCACCTTCCCTTCGGCGACGAGTTCCGCCATCGCGCCCACGGTCTCTTCGATGGGCGTGTTCGGGTCGACCCGGTGCTGGTAGTAGAGGTCGATGACGTCCACGCCCAGGCGGCGCAGGCTTTTCTCGCACGCTTCCCGCACGTATTCGGGGCGGCCGCTCACTCCGCGTTTGGCAGGGTCGTTCGGGTCGCGGACGATCCCGAATTTGGTCGCGAGCACCACCTCACCCCGGCGGTCTTTGATCGCCCTGCCCACCAGCTCCTCGTTCGCCCCGGACCCGTACATGTCCGCCGTGTCGAGGAACGTGACCCCGAGGTCGAGCGCGCGGTGGATCGTCTCGGTGGACTGCGCGTCGTCCCTCTGCCCGTAGAAATCCGACATGCCCATGCATCCCAGTCCGAGCGCCGAGACGCGCAGTCCGCTTGCTCCGAGTTCGCGTGTTTTCATAGTTTGACAACCGTACGACACCGGAGGGCCATTGTCGAATCGGCTCCCTTGCCAAAAGGCCGGAACGCTCCGAGATTCGGCCGAGCATGTGGATCGTCCGTCTGGCCCTGCGCAGGCCGTACACCTTTACCGTCATGGCGATCCTGATCGTCCTCATGGGCATCGTGACGATCTACCGGATGGCGACGGATATCTTCCCGGCCATCAACATCCCCGTTGTCAGCGTCATCTGGAGCTATTCGGGCGTCGCGCCCGAGGAGATGGCGGCGCGGTTCGTCACGGTCACCGAGCGGGCCATGACGACCACCGTGAACGACATCGAGCACATCGAGTCGCAATCGTATAACGGCGTCTCGGTCATCAAGGTATTCTTCCACGAGGGCGCGAACGTCTCGGCGGGGGTGGCGCAGGTCACGTCCATCTGCCAGACGCTCCTGCGCACCATGCCGACCGGGACGACGCCGCCCCTCATCCTCCAGTACAGCGCGTCCAACGTCCCCATCCTCCAGCTCGGCATCAGCAGCAAGACCCTCACCGAGCAGCAACTCTACGACATCGGGCTCAACTTCATCCGCACCCCGCTCGCCACGGTGCAGGGCGCGCAGGTGCCGCTGCCGTACGGCGGCAAGGCGGCGCAGATCATGGTGGACATCGACGTCAAGAAGCTCTTCGCCAAGGGCCTCTCCCCCGCCGACGTGACCGCCGCCCTCACCGCGCAGAACGTCATCCTGCCCGCCGGCACGGAGAAGATCGGCGACCGCGAATACAACGTCCGCCTGAACAGCAGCCCCGTGATCCTGCAACAGCTCAACGACCTCCCCATCAAACAGGTCAACGGCGCCACTGTCTATATGCGGGACATCGGCCAGGTGCGGAACGGGTTCGCCGTGCAAACGAATATCGTCTCCCAGAACAGGGTCCGCTCCGCGCTGCTCGTGGTGCTGAAATCGGCCAGCGCTTCCACCATCGAGATCATCCGCCGCGTGAAGGAGGAGCTGCCGAAGATCGAGGCGACGCTGAACCCCGCGCCCGACATCACCCAGCTTTTCGACCAGTCCATCTTCGTCCGCGCCTCCATCAACGGCGTTTTGCGCGAGGGCATCATCGCGGCGGTGCTGACCGCGGTCATGATCCTCCTCTTCCTCGGGAGCTGGCGCAGCACGGTGGTCGTCGCCACGTCCATCCCGCTTTCGATCCTCTGTTCCATCATCGTCATGGGAGCGCTGGGCCAGACGCTGAACATCATGACGCTCGGCGGCCTCGCGCTCGCCGTCGGCATCCTGGTGGACGACGCCACGGTTGAGATCGAGAACATCCACCGGAACCTCGCGCTCAAGAAACCGATGGTGCGCGCGATCCTGGACGGAGCGCAGCAGATCGCCGTGCCCGCGTTCGTCTCCACCCTGTGCATCTGCATCGTCTTCGTGCCGATCTTTTTCCTGAGCGGCGTCGCCAAATTCCTGTTCGCGCCGCTCGCCATGGCCGTCATCTTCGCGATGCTGGCCTCCTACCTTCTCTCGCGGACGGTCGTGCCCACGATGGTGAGGTTCCTGCTCCGGGAGCATGAGCACGAGGGCGAGGAAGAGGCGCACAACGTCTTCGGGCGCCTGCAAAAACGCTTCGACAAGGGGTTCGACAGGATGCGCGACCGCTACGCCGGGGTGCTGGAGTGGACGCTGAACAACCGGAAGGCGGCGTTCATCGCCATGGGCGCGCTGCTTCTCGTCTCGCTATGCCTCGTGCCGTTCCTGGGCAGGGATTTCTTTCCGGCGGTCGATGCCGGCCAGCTTCGTCTCCACGTCCGCGCTCCCGCGGGGACGCGCATCGAGACGACCGAGCAGCGTTTTTACGACGTGGGCCGGCTCATCCGCGAGACCATCCCGGACGATGAGATCGACACCATCCTCGATAATATCGGGCTCCCGGTCAGCGGCATCAACCTGGCTTTCAGCGACAATGCCACCATCAGCGAGGCCGACGGGGAGATCCTCGTCGCGCTCAAGCCGGACCATCACCACCCGGTCGCCGGTTACATGCGCACCCTGCGCGAGAAGCTCCACCAGCGCTTCCCGGACATGGAGTTTTCCTTCTCCGCCGCCGACATCGTCAGCCAGATTCTGAATTTCGGCATCCCGGCGCCCATCGACGTGCAGGTGACGGGGAAATCCCCGGACAACTACCGGCTGGCGTTGCAGATCGACAACGAAATCTCAAAAATCCCGGGCGCGGTGGATGTCCATCTGCACCAGCGCGTCCACGGCCCCGACCTTCGCGTAAACGTGGACCGGACCCGCGCTTCGCAGCTCGGGCTCACGCAGCAGGGCGTCGCGAGCACGGTGCTCACCTCGCTCAGCTCCAGCGGCCAGGCCGCGCCGAACTTCTGGCTGAACTACCAGAACGGCATCAGTTACACCGTCGCCGTGCAGACCCCGCAATACAGGATGGACTCCATCCAGGATCTGAAGAACACCCCCATCTCCCTCACCTCCGGCTCCACGCCGCAACTGCTCGGAAATCTTTCGACCATCGAGCGCCAGGAATCCCCGGTCATCGTCAACCACTACAACGTCGCGCCGGTGTTCGACATCCTCGCGAACGCGCAGGACCGCGACCTCGGCGGCATCGCGTCGGACATCAACGGCGTCCTCGGCGGGTTCAACCCCCGGCCCGGCCTGGTGCGCACGGTCGCCGCGTATCTCCACCTCGACGGCGTGCTGGATCGCCTCCACCTTTTCCAGGCGCCGAAGTCGAAGCTGCCGAAGGGAACCACCGTCGCCGTGCGCGGCCAGGTGCAGAGCATGAACAGCTCCTTTGTCGGGCTTGGCGGCGGCATCCTCTTCGCCATCATCCTGGTCTATTTTCTCATGGTCGTGAACTTCCAGTCGTGGACGGACCCGTTCATCATCATCACCGCGCTCCCCGGGGCTATCTGCGGCATCATCTGGATGCTCTTCATCACCGGCACCACCCTCAGCGTCCCATCGCTCATGGGCGCCATCATGGCGATCGGCGTCGCGACTTCAAACAGCATCCTCCTGGTTACGTTCGCCAACGACGAACGCAAGGAAGGCAAAGACGCCATGGAGGCCGCGCTCTCTGCCGGCCACACCCGGTTGCGCCCGGTCGTCATGACCGCGCTGGCCATGATCATCGGCATGCTCCCGATGTCCCTCGGCCTCGGCGAGGGCGGCGAGCAGAACGCGCCCCTTGGCCGCGCCGTCATCGGAGGGCTGCTCGTCGCCACGTTTGCGACCCTCTTTTTCGTGCCCGTCGTTTACAGCATGCTGCGGAACAAGGAGATCGGCCCCGACCCCGACGAACAATTCAAGAAAGACGCGGGAGAAGAAGGAGAAGAATCGCCTGATGGAAACCAAGTCCGACACGAGCCGCAAACCGCCTAGCGCTCCCGAGCCGCCTTCGCCCGAGCCGAAGGAAAAAGGCGCCGAGCCGAAGGGGAAAGGCGCCGGGCAGGGCCAGGAGACCGGGCAGGCGAAGGAGCCGGAGCCGCACCCCGTGCCTCCGGAGCGCAAGCACCTGCTATGGGCGCTGGGGATCGTCGTGGCGTTGATGGTCGTCCTCGTCATCGCCGGCTCCTGCAGGCACATGAGCCAGACCGCCCGGCAAAAGGACTTCGCCCAAAAAAACGCCGCCGTCATGGTCAACTACGTCACCGTCCACAGGGACGGCCGGGCGCACATCCTCCTGCTGCCCGGAAACGTGAACGCCTACGCGCAGGCCCAGCTCTACGCGCAGATCACCGGTTACCTCTCCAAATGGTATGTCGATATCGGCGAGAAAGTCAGCGAAGGCCAGCTCCTCGCCGAGATCAACGCCCCGCAGGTGGACGCGCAGTTCCGGCAGGCCATCGCGACCCAGGCGCAGATGCGCGCAAACCTGGAGATCGCCCTGCTCAACTACCAGCGCGAGGAGGACCTGGTCGTGAAGAAGGTCGTCAGCCAGCAGGAATTCGACCAGAGCCGCACCACGTACGAGGCGGCGCAGGCCTCCCTCCAGTCCGCGGAAGCCAACGTGCAGAACAGCCGCGCACAACAGAACTTCGAGAGGATCGTCGCGCCCTTCACCGGCGAGATCACCGCGCGCCAGATCGACATCGGAACGCTGGTCTCGGCTGGCAGCGGCAGCGCCGGCACCCCGCTCTTCGGCGTCGCGCAGACCGATCCCCTGCGCGTCTATGTGAGCGTGCCGCAGACGAATTCCCCCGTCATCCACGTCGGGCTGCCCGCGAAGCTCGTCGTCGCGGAGTTTCCCGGGCGCGACTTCGACGGGAAGGTCGCGCGATTCTCCGCCGCTCTCGACCCCGCCTCCCGCACGTTGTTGACGGAGGTGGACATCCCGAATCCCGACGGCGCCCTTTACGCGGGCATCTACGGCGAGGTGAAATTCGTCCTGAAGGATCCGAACGCGCCGATCATCATCCCTTCGGATGCGCTCGTCTTCCAGTCGTCCGGCCCGCAGGTGGTCACCGTGGGGACGGACGGTAAAATCCTCCGGGAAGCGGTGCAGGTGGGCCGCGACTTCGGGGTGCAGATGGAGATCCTCGACGGCCTCCAGGAGAAGACGAGGGTCGTCATGAATCCCACCGACGACCTTATCGACGGCCTCAAAGTGCAGGCGACCGAGCTCAAAGAGACCCCCGGCGTGGCGGGAGGGGGCGGCGCCTCGCCCTCGCCCGGGGCCTCCGGCGCCCCGAACAAGTCTTCGCAGTAACTGGCGCCTGCTCCGGGCATTTGTTCCCAGGTGCGTCTCTCGTGAAATGCGGTGGGTGGCGGGCGTGTCCGAACCGCGGTAGTCCGGCATCTATCGGCTTTTTACTGGCGTCGCACCCAAAGGCGCGCATTCAAGGGCTTGACTCCGCCTTGCGCCTGCGCTCCGCTGTCACGTCCCATTCGTCTATGCTGAAACCCCGCCTTTTCCCTCTCCTCTGCATTTTTGCCCTGGCGTCGCTTGCGCGGGCGCACGCCGACCCGGTGGCGGAGCTCGCGTCGTTCTCGGCTTTCAAGGACATCGATCTCGCGAAGCTGGCCAAGGGCGAAGTACTGGCCATGCGCGGCCCAATCACGGAGTTCCAGGATGGACTCTCGGTGCAGTTCTGCTACGTGGTGCCCCAGCCGCTCCAGGCCGCGGTCGCCCTGCAAAAGGCGTTCGACGGGTCGCGCCACCCCGAGTTGAAGGTCTATCTGCATTCGGCCATCTCTCCGACGCCGTCGCCCCAGAATTTCTCGAAGCTCGGTTCGGCCCCCCGAAACTCCGCCGTGGAGTCGTTGGCCGCCGCGACCGAGAAGCTCGACCCGTCTCATCCCCAGCTCCAGATGAGCAGCGGCGAGGCGAAACTTTTCGGCAAGGCCGCTGCGCAGGGCGGGGGAGGGGCGTTCTCGCCCGCCGTGCGCGCCTTCTGGGGCGATCTCCTGCTGCGCCGCGCGTCCGCCTTCGCTTCGGGCGGGCTCGGAGGGCAGCCGCCCTATGCCGACTCCGTCCGCGCCTCGGACGAGGCCTCTTCCCTGCTGAAGGAACAGGCGAAAATCCGGAGCCGGTTCGCGCCGCTGGCTGAGCACCTCAACAGCGCGAGCGGCTCCGCCGGTTACTGGGAGTTGTTCGATGTCGAAGGGCAGGCCGCATTTTCCCTGGGCGCGCTCTACTCCCGGCCGAACGGCGGAAGCTGGCAGGGGATGGATGTCTCGTATTACGCCAGCGGCGGCTATTACGTTTACCTCAGCTTCTTTGAGTTCTGGCCGGTGAAGATCGGGGATCAGGCCGCGACGCTCGTCTGGCGCGGCGATATGCTGGCGTCCTCCGAGCTGGTCGGCCTCCACGGCGTGGAACGCGTCGGTTCCGCCGGGGCCATGAAGAAGAACGTCCTGAAGACCATCGATGCATTCCTCAAAAGCGCCAAACGTTAGCCGGCTCGCCTGCTGCGCGCTGCTGTTCGCCACGGGCCTCCTGCACGCCGGGGAGCGCTCGGAGGAATTCAGCGCGAACTCTTCCTACGTCGGCGAAGCCCCTACGAATCTCGATCACGGCCGGGCCGGCGGCGTCTCCGAGCAGGCCGATCTCCTGCATTTCGTCCTCTCGCAACAGATCGGCGACGGCCCGCTGCTCCGGCTTGGAGTGGAGTGGCAGCGCTTCTCCTTCGGGCTCCCCTCGTCCGCGCCGCTGCCGAATACGCTGCAGGCCGCCAGCGTCGTCGTGGGCGCCGACCTCGAGCTTTTCTCGTGGCTGGTGCGGGTCGAGGCCCAGCCCGGCTTCTACGGGGCGGAGGGAGACCTGGACGCGAAGGACATCAATGTCCCCTGGATCATCGGCGGCTCCTACATCGTGAATGAGGATCTGCAATGGGTGCTCGGCGTCAGCTTCGATGTGGACCGCAACTGGGTCGTCCTACCCGGCATCGGGCTGCGCTGGAAGTTCGCCGAGAAATGGACGCTGAACGCCCTCCCGCCGAACCCGCGCCTGGAATACACCGTATCGCCGACCGTCAAGCTCTACGCCGGCGGCGACTTCAAGACGGGTACGTTCCGCGCCGCCGATTCTTTCGGCGACGGCCACTCGAACCGCCGGCTCAACAACGCCATCATCGAATACAACGAGTTCCGTGTGGGCGCGGGCGTGGACTGGAAAATATCGAAGTCGGTCACGCTCGACGCGGAGGCGGGCTACATGCCGTACCGCGACTTCGATTTTCACCGGGCGGGGCCGAGATACCAGACCTACAGCGGCGCCCCGTATGGGCAGATCGCCCTCAGCGCGGGGTTCTAGAGCGTCGAACCGTGAGGCCGGTCAAACTGCGCCCCATCCCTTCCGCAACAAGGCACCCGGAGAGATGAAAGTCGCGAGTTTCGAAGCTATCGTCCACGCGCTCAACGTCGCGCAGGTTCGCTTCATCGTAGTCGGCGGGCTGGCGGTCAACGCGCACGGATATCTCCGATTGACCAATGATGTGGATCTGGTGATCGAGCTTTCACATCGCGACATCGTCTCGGCTTTCGATGCCCTGGAGCGGATCGGTTATCGCCCAGGTAACCCCATAGCCGCGGAAGAATTTGCCGATGCGGTCAAGCGGGAGACGTGGCGCCGGGACAAGGGGATGCAGGTGCTGAAAATGTGGAGTGCTTCCCACCCGGAAACACCGTTGGACATCTTCACTTACGAGCCGTTCGACTTCAACCTGGAGTACCAGCGCGCCCTGGTGCGGGAGGACGAGATTCCGGCGCGATTCGCCTCGATCCCGGCCTTGATCGCAATGAAAGAGGCGGCGAATCGTTTCCAGGACCGAATTGATATTGAAAAGCTCCGGTTGATCGCCGAGCTTCCCCCGAGATGAAAACGGGCAATTCCGGGGGCCGGGAGATCGATTGGGAAGCGTGTACTTTCGCAGGCGCGGAGCGCGAACAGCTTCGTGTCTGGAGCCGGCTGCCGTTGCGCCAGAAGCTGCTGGCCGTGGAGAGCATGTGCGATTTCGCGGCCCGGAGCCTTGATTGGCGGAGGTCGCGCGGGCTGCCGTATATCGACCCCGCGACAGGGGAGTTGGTGAAAGGAAGCGGCGCTCTCAGCGCTTGGAGAACTGGAAGCGTTTGCGCGCGCCGGGCTGGCCCGATTTCTTGCGCTCTTTCATCCGCGGGTCGCGCGTCAGCATCCCTTCCTCTTTCAAGGCGCCCCTGAGGCCTTCCTGCGTGAGGAGCAGCGCGCGGGCGATCGCCAGGCGCACCGCTCCGGCCTGCCCCGTGGGGCCGCCGCCGCGCGCATTGACGGAAAGGTCGAACGCCCCTGGCGTCTTCACGATCTCGAACGGCTGGAGGATCGTGTTCTGGAGCGAAGGGGTGGGAAAATATTCTTCGAAAGGCTTGCCGTTCACTTCGATCTTGCCGCTGCCCCGGGTCATCCGGATGCGGGCGACTGCGGTCTTGCGGCGCCCGGTGGCGATGAATTCCTCTACGGCTTGGGGCATAACTTTGCTTATTTGATCGAGGTGATCGCGACCGGCTGCTGGCTCGCGTGGGGGTGGCTGTCGCCCTTGTAAACTTTCAGCTTCGTGTAGATGGCCCGGCCCAGCCTGTTGTGGGGCACCATGCCGCGCACCGCGCGCTCGATGAGGAGCTCGGGCCGGCGATCCCGCCGCTGGCGGACGGTCTCGGACTTATGCCCGCCAACGAACCCGGAAAAACTGGTATAGACCTTGGCCTCTTCCTTCTTGCCCGTTACCCGCACCTTGTCGGCGTTGATGACGATGACGAAGTCCCCCGTGTCCACGTGCGGGGTGAAGATCGCCTTCTCCTTGCCCCTCAGGAGGTTCGCGGCCTTCACCGCGACCCGGCCGAGCACCTGGTCCTTGGCGTCGATGAGCCACCATTTGCGATCCACTTCGTTAGCTTTTGCGGAGAAAGTCCTCATTGGAAAAGGGTCGAAAACTATGCTCCCACGTCTGGAGTGTCAAACGATTTCGCAGCCTTTTTCAAATCCCCTTGAACCCGGGGCAAAACCGTGACCTCTTGTCTCCATGACGGCCGCCGACACCGAGGATGAAAAGAGCCGACTCTGGCTCATGTATCCTGCGCGCCTCATCACCCGGCCCGTCATTTATGAGCTGGGCAAGAAGTTCGAGGTGGTGACGAACCTGCGGCAGGCCAGCGTCACGACCGAGGTCGCCATCGTCTGCCTGGAGCTCGACGGGAAGCGCGGCGAGATCACCGCGGCCGTGGCGTGGCTCGAGAGCCTCGGCATCAAGGTCGAACCGGTGGAGATCAACACGATAGAGGGCTGACGAATGGCCAACCATCGGCGCAGATCGGAGTTCGGCACCGCTCTCGCGCTTCTCGCTGCCTGCCTGGCCGCTGCGCCCGGCGCGTTCGCCCGGGATCGCCCCATCCTGGTCAAGAGCCCGGACTTCCGCAACGGCGGGAGCATCCCCGCGCGCTGCGCGTGCGATGGGCAGAACAAGCCGCCGACCCTGCGGCTCTCTGGCACGCCCGCCTCCGCGAAGAGCCTGGCGCTGGTGGTGGACGATCCCGACGCGCCGGGCGGAGTCTTTACCCATTGGCTCGTCTGGAACATCGACCCGGGGTCGAAGGAACTCTCCGGGCCGCCGAAAGGGGCGGCGGAGGGCCGCAACGACTTCGGCAAGCTCGGCTATGGCGGCCCGTGCCCACCCTCGGGCGTGCACCACTACCGCTTCACGGTGTACGCGCTCGACTCGGTGCTGAAGCTGGGTCCCGGCGCGGGCCGGACGGCGCTGGAGCTCGCCCTCCAGGGGCACATATCGGCCCAAGGGCTCCTGACGGGCGACTACGGGAAGCCGTAAAACCGTAGAGCCATAAAGCCCCAGGCCGGGTCTCGCGACGCCACCCATTCGTCCGCCGGGCTGCATCGCGCCCGCCACTTTTCGGCCAGGGATTGTTCGGGGATTTCCCCCATGCTTTTCGCGTTTGCATTCACAAAGTCCGCCGCTAGAGTCCGACCCATGGTCAAGAATCCCCTGCGTTTTGTCAGCCCCGCCCTCGCGCTGTTGGTGTCGTTGCCCGCTGCCATATTGGCGGGCGAAGTGAGCGCCGTCGCCCCCGCCGGCGACAAGCAGGTCACGGCGCAGCAGGCCGCGGATTCCGGCAACACGGACAATCTCTTTTACCTCGATTCCACCTACGATTTCGGGAGCGATTTTCACAAGGGCAAGGGCGCCTTCGGCAAGCAGGACGCCATCGACAGCAGCGTGCAGATCGGCCACCGGTTCCTTCTCAATTCCCTGAATTGGCCGAACGCGGGCGGCCAATGGTTCTTCCGGGTCGGAGCGAGTTATGACCGGTTCGACTTCGGCTCGAGCAAAGCGCCGGTGCCGAACATCCTCCAGAACTTCAACGGCGATCTCGCCCTGGAATACCTCGTGAAAGACCAGCAGCGCATCCTCATCGAGACGCATCCCGGCTTCTATTTCTCCAAGAACGTGAGCGGCCCGGCCTTTGATATCCCCACGGACATCGCCACCGGCTTCACCATCATCCACGACAAGCTTTTCGGGTTCATCGGCGTCGCCGGCTCGCTCATGCGCAGCAACGTCCCCGTCCTGCCGATCGGCGGCATCATCTGGGACATCAATCCCAAGCTGACCCTCCGCGCGATCGTCCCGCAGCCCCGGCTCATCTATAACTTTACGGATAACCTGGCCGTCTGGACGGGCGGCGAGTTCGCCGGCGGGTCGTTCAAGACGGATGAAAACAGCGGCCTCACCCCGAAGCGCCTAAGCGGCGCGGTGGTCAACTACTACGAATACCGCGCGGGCGCCGGCTTCACCTACAGCATGAAACCGGTGACGCTCGAAGCGGCCGGCGGTTACACCTTCTCGCGCGATTTTGACTTTCCCCGCGCCGACCTGAACTACTCCACCAAGGGCGCGCCGTATATCCGGCTGGAAGCCCACATCGATTTCTAGGCTGTTCCGCCGGCCGGCGATTTCCTCGCGGCGGGCGTCCCCTTATCGCGCATGCCTTCCTTCGACATCGTCTCCGAGATCGACAAGCAGGAGATCGATAACGCCGTGAATCAGGCGAGGAAGGAACTCGCCACGCGCTTCGACTTCAAGGGGAGCGCCGCATCCATCGACCTCCTGAAGGAGGGAAACATCAAGCTCGCCGCCGCCGACGGCGCCCGGCTCAAGGCCCTGCTCGAGATCGTCATCGGCAAGCTCGCGAAACGGAATATCGACCTGCGCAACGTCGAGCGCGACGACCCCGCCATCTCTTCCATGGGCCACGCCACGCAGGAATTGCGGATCAAGCAGGGACTCGAAGGGGCGAAGGCGAAAGAGATCATCAAGTCCATCAAGGATCAGAACTTCAAGGTGCAGTCGCAGCTTCAGGAGATGCAAATCCGCGTCACGGGCAAGAAGCGGGACGACCTCCAGGCCGTCATCGGCTATGTGCGGGGCAAGGACTTCGGGGTGGCGCTCAGCTTCGTGAACTTCCGCGATTGAGGAAGCATTGCCAGCGGCGGCATGTACTGGTAAGAACTCAACGCCGATGGCTTCCGTATCCACCCCTGAGCCGAATGTCCTCGCCCTCGAAGGGGAGATCGATCTCCACGAGTCGCCCCGCGTCAAAGAGAAGCTGAACCCGCTCATCGAGCAGAAGCTCCCCAGCGTGTTCGTCGATCTCACGGGCGTATCTTATATAGACAGTTCGGGCATCGCCGTGCTCATCGATGCGATGCAGCGCATCCAGGCTTACGGCGGGAAGCTCGCCCTGTTCGGCATCCGGGAAAATGTCCGAACCGTGTTCGAGATCGCGCGGCTCGACCAGATATTCCGCATCTTCACCGACAAGGCGGCCGCGACCGGCGCATCCTAGGCCGGGAGCGCTTCCCGGCAGGCGACGGCGTCTCCGGTCAGGACTTCTTGAAGCCCGCGACCTTCGCCACGAAGGCGCTCGCCCCGCCCTCCAGCCAGCCCACCTGGCGGCCCAGCTCTTTGCCGTCGGCATCGGTCACGATAAAAGTGGGGAAACCATCCTGGCTGTATTTTTCGCGAAGTTCCTCGTTCTGCTTCCGCAGGTCGTCGGTCTGCGGCTTTGCGTCCGGGAAATCGAGTTCCAGCAGCACGAGATTCTTGCCCGCGTAATCCTTGAACTCCTTGGTGCTGAGGACCTGCTTGTCCATCACGATGCAAACGGGGCACCAGTCCGAACCGGTAAAGTCCATGAGGACCAGCTTCTTCTCGGCCTTCGCCTGCGCGAGCGCCTTCCCGTAGTTCGTGAGCCACTTGGCATCGTCGGCTGAAGCGAACTGGCGGAAGCCGAGCAGAAGCAGGAAGACCAGCGAGAGACGAGACAGTTTCATTGGGCACCATCGCATGCGCCTCCAAAAGCGAAAGAAAAATACGGATTGACTTTATTCCGGATTTTTGAGCCCCGCGCAACAGAAGGCGCTTTTCGCCGTATGGGGCTTCCCGCGCCTCGTGGGGCTACTGGCCGAAGAAATGGCGAAAGGATTGAAGGATCCGGCCGGGGACGGATGGCTGCTCCGGGTTCGAACCCGGGCCCTCCGGCTCGCCGCCGGGATGCACGCGGCAATAGGCCTGGGGAATCCTCGAGGCCGGGAGCTCGATCTCGTAAGCGGTGTGCGCATCCTCGCAGCCGGTCGTCGCGAGCTGGTTGGTGACGGAGCAGACCCGGACTTGCCGGAGCGGTACGGCGGGCTGCAAAGCGGGCGACGGGTAGCGTGAGCCGGGCGCGGCGTTCATCACCTGCGTCCAGATCGGCAGAGCCAGCGCGGCGCCGTATCCTTTCGGGATGATGGTCGTGGGGGTGTCGAACCCGACCCACACCCCGCAGGTAAGCGTCTTCGTGTAGCCCACGAACCACGCGTCGCGGTAGTCGTTCGTCGTCCCCGTCTTCCCGGCCGCGGGCCGCGTGAAGCCGAGCGACCGCGAGGCCGCCGCCGTGCCGCGCTGCAACACTTTTTCGAGCGTGGCGGAGACAATCCAGCTCACGCCCGGGTCGAGCGCGCTGGTCGTGATGTGCGCCGCCTGGTAAACGACCTGGCCTTCGGAATCGTCGATGCGTTCGATGACAGCGGACTGGTTCAGCGTCCCGTTGTTCGCGAAGACGGTGTAGGCGTGCGTCACATCCTTGAGGGAACTCTCAAATGCGCCGAGATAGATGGCCGGATTCTTCGGCACCTTCGCGATGCCAGCGTCCGCCGCGACCTTGCGGACGGCGTCGATCCCCGCGTAATCGCCGATCCGCACGCTCATCGTGTTGCGCGACTGGATGAGGCCTTCCTCGGCCCGCAGGATGCCCTTGTTCGTCCCGTCCGAGTTGCCGGGGTTCCAGTTTTTCGCGCTCTGGAGTTCGCCGGGGTGGATCGGGGAGTCGTCCACCGCGGCGCCGGGCAGCATCCCGCGCTGGAAAGCCGCGGCGTACACGAACGGCTTGAAAGTCGAGCCAAGCTGCCGGTAGGAATCCTGCGCCCGGTTCAACTGGCTGTCCGCATGGTCGCGGCCCCCGACCATCGCGCGGATGCCGCCGTCGCGGTTGTCGATGACCACGACCGCCCCTTGCAGGTAGGGAGTGGACTGGTCGTAGAACTCCTCGGGCCTTTGCGCGGGCTTGCGCGGGTGCGAATAGCCGGGCCGCTGCTCTATCCGGCGCAGTTGGGTCTCGACCGCGGCGGCCGCCGCCTTTTGGAGCTGCGGGTCGAGCGTGGTGTAAACCTTGAGGCCGCCGGCCTTGATCTGGTCCGTGCTCAGGATGATGTCCAGGTCGCGCTTCACCGCGTCCAGCGCGTAGTTCTCCTGCGGCACCGGCGGAGGCGTTTTCGAGATGGCCACCGGCTTGCGAATCTCTCTCTGCGCCTCCGCGTGGGGGATCATCTTCAGGTCCGCCATCCGTCCGAGCACGGCGTCCTTCTGCGCGACCGCCCCCTTCGGGTCGTTGAAGGGCGAGAACCGGCTCGGGCCGCGGATGACTCCGGCCAGGAGCGCCGATTCCCCCAGGGTCAACTGCGAGGCGTGCTTGTTGAAGTAGCCGCGGCTGGCGGTCTCGATCCCGAAAAAGCCGGAGCCGAAGTAGATGCGGTTGATGTAACAGGCGAGGATCTCGTCCTTTGAATAGTGGTGTTCGATGCGCATCGCCACGAAAGCCTCCAGGAGCTTCCGGTGCAGGTTATGGCCTCCGAGCGGGAAGCTGTTGCGCGCGAGCTGCTGGGTGATGGTGCTGCCGCCCTCGCGCACCGACATGTGCGTGAGGTTGCGCACGATCGCGCGCAGGATGCCCCACAGGTCAACCCCGTGGTGGCTGTAGAAGCGCGTGTCCTCCCGGGCGAGCAGCGCCTGGATGAAGGAATGCGACACCTGGCTCACCGGCACCAGGATGCGATCCTGCAAGCCTTCGCCCTTGAGCCGGGTGTAGAACCGGCCGTCCATGTCGTAAACGACGGAGATCTCGGGCATCTCGTCCACCTTTTTCATGTCGAAGGTGCTCGCCCATATCCCATAGACCAGGCACACCGCGACGACCACCGCCATCACTACCGCTGCAAACAGGAAGAGCTTGCTCTTCCGCTGACGTTTCTTGGGCACTTCGGGAAAACTTGGACTATCCGCGAGAATAGAGAAGTATCAATGACAACGCCATGTGGTTCCTCCGCTCGCCATGCGCATCGACATCCTAACCCTTTTCCCGGGCATCTGCGAAGGCGCGCTCGGGGAAAGCATGATGCGCCGCGCGCGCGAAAAAGGCCTCGCGACCCTGCGCGCGCACAACGTCCGGGACTGGGCGCTGGACAAGCACCACACCACCGACGATGCCCCGTACGGCGGCGGCCAGGGGATGGTGTTGAAGCCCGAGCCCGTCTTCGAAGCCGTGGACAGCCTGCGCGGGCCCGGCTCCAGGGTCGTCCTCATGTCGCCCGCGGGGCGGCGGCTGGACCAGGCCCTCGTCCGCGAGTATGCCCGGGCGCCCGAGGCGTCGCACCTCATCGTCCTCTGCGGCCATTATGAGGGCGTTGACCAGCGCGTGGCCGAGCATCTGGCCGACGACGAGATTTCCATCGGCGACTATGTGCTCACGAACGGAGCCATCGCCGCGCTGGTGTTTGTCGATGCCGTCGTGCGCCTCATTCCCGGCGTGCTGGGAGACGACGCTTCCGCCGCCGAGGATTCCTTCAGCGGAGGCTTCCTGGAGTACCCGCACTACACGCGGCCGCTCGAGTACCGCGGCTGGCGCGTGCCGGAGATCCTCCTCTCGGGCAACCACGCCGCCATCGCCGCCTGGCGGAAGGAACAGGCGCTGCTGAGGACGCGGAAGAATCGGCCCGACTTGCTGGAATGACGGCGGAGAAACCGCCGGTTCTATAAGGAAGGGTGGCTATTATTTTTCTTTGAAAGCTTTTGAAGTTGCGTATGCTTCGTGAATGGCTATGAGCGAAAGGCAGAAGGTGTTTGCCTGGTGGATTGGTTGGTTGAGGAGGATCAGCATCGTAGGTTCGTTCGGGCTTCTCGCGTGGTCGGGGTATGCGCTCGTAAAGTTCAAGCCCGAAAAAATCCAGGTCGATCTCCAACAGCACAAATCCTCTCCGGCTCCAAATGCGGACTCGGCGATGGCGGCGTATGCGAACGCGCCATCGCGTAACCCGCCTTCCCCTCCAGTCGTCTCCAAGGCGGAGTAGGGTGTCCAGAGCCGCGATTTGAGCACAAAGCCAACCCTCGGGTCGTATGAGGTTCACACGGCTTGGGAGGGGTTTGCCAGCATCCGGCATGTCGCCTCGGGCGAGATCATGCATTCGCGGAGTTCGCCCATGGAGGAGGCGCGCCGGCTCTACGTGGAGCAATCGCGTCTCGCGGAGCGTCTCCGCCTCCAGGCCGGGGAAGGGCCGCAGCCCGCGCCGCTCGTCCTGTGGGATGTGGGGCTCGGCGCAGCCGCCAACGCGATGGCGGCCATCCAGTGCTTTGAAGAGGCTGCCGCGTTCCATCCCGTGCGCCCCCTGAGGCTCGTCAGCTTCGAGAACGATCTCGACTCGCTCCGCCTGGCATGCGAGAACGCCGGCAGCTTCCCGTACCTGCGCCACCCCGCGCCCGCCGCGATCTTCGAACACCGCCAATGGCAATCCGCCGAATACCCGGGCCTGAGCTGGCAACTGCTTTCGGGCGATTTCCTCGAACGGATGCGCGACGCCGCTGAGCCTCCCGCCATCATATTCTACGATATGTTCTCCACGAAGACGTGCGGTGACCTTTGGACCCTCGCCGCGTTTGGCCGGCTATACGCCGCCTGCCGCGGCGAGGCCTCCGAGCTGTTCACCTACACCTGCTCCACCGCGAACCGCGCCGCGCTTCTCGCCGCCGGTTTCCATGTCGCGCGCGGGCGCAGCAGCGGCGAGAAGGTTGAGACCACCATCGCCCTCACCCCGGCGGCCGCGCGCGGGCCCTGGAACGCCGGGCGCGAGATGCTCCCGCCCGAATGGCTCGCGAAGTGGGGCCGCTCCGGCGCGCGCTTTCCCGCCGACATTTCGCCCCAGGGGCACGAGGAATTCGCGCGGCGCATCCTCGGGCACGAACAGTTTCGATAGATGCCCGCCCCCCGGAAAAAGAGATCGGGGATCGACGCCCCCTATCCCTCGCAGGAATCCGATTCTCCCTTCGGGCGCCGGGGCGCGATGTCCTTCATCGTCTGCGTGTACCTCGCGGGCCTCGCATGGTTCGTCTTTGGGCAGACCCTCAAGCATCCGTTCTTCAATCTGGACGACGCCGTTTACGTCTCCCAGAACCCGAACGTAACGAACGGCCTCACCTGGCGGGGGATCGTCTGGGCCTTCACCCATGTCGAAACGTCGGTCTGGACGCCGCTCACTACCGTTTCGCACATGGTCGACTGCCAGTTCTTCGGGGTCGCGCCCGGCGGCCATCACCTCACCAACGTCCTGCTCCATATCGCCGCAGCCATCCTGCTGTTCCTCGTGTTGCGCGGGATGACCGGCGCGCTCTGGCCCGGCGCATTTGTCGCGGCGCTGTTCGCTGTCCATCCGTTGCGGGTGGAGTCCGTGGCATGGGTTGCCGAACGCAAGGATGTCCTGAGCGGAGTCTTCTTCCTGCTGGCGCTCGGCGCATACGCCCGCTACGCCCACCGGCCTTCCGCGGGTCGCTACCTGGCTGTATTCCTCCTGTTCGGGGCAGGGCTCCTAGCAAAACCAATGCTTGTGACGCTGCCCGTCGTGCTGCTCCTTCTCGATCTTTGGCCGCTCGGTCGGTGGCGGTCGGAAGGGAGCGGCATGTGGGGATTGTTCCTCGAAAAAGTCCCCCTCTTCGCGCTCTCCGCCGCTTCGTGCGTGGTGACGCTCTTCGGCGGCGGAAAGGCCCTGGGCAATGCGCGCGTTCTCATTTCGCTTCCGCAGCGGCTCGGGAACGCAGCGGTCTCCTGCGTCACTTATATGCGCCAGATGTTCTGGCCGTCGGGCCTCGCGCTCATGTATCCCTTCCCGGCGGGAGGGCAGCCGGTGTGGAAGATCGCGCTTTCCGTGCTCCTGCTCGCCCTCCTTACCACCGGAGCTTTTTTGGCGAGGAAGAAACGCCCGTACCTGCTCGTCGGCTGGCTCTGGTACCTGGTGATGCTCCTGCCCGTGGCGGGGATCGCCTATACCTGGGGCCGCGAGGCGCATGCCGACCGTTACACGTATCTGCCGCAGATCGGCCTCTACCTGGCCCTCACCTGGGCGGCGATGGATATTTCCGCGTCCTGGCCGCGGCGCAGGGAGATTCTCGGCATCACCGCCGTGGGGTTGCTGGCGGCCCTGGCCCTCTGCGCCCGCGTTCAGGCCGGTTACTGGCGCGACAGCGAGACCCTCTGGAAGCACACGCTCGCCCGCACCTCCGGCAACGCATTCGCACACGTCGGCCTGGGCCTCGCGCTCCTCGGCAGGGGCGCGCCGGAAGAAGCCGCCGCGCAGTACGAAGCGGCCCTGAAGATCGACCCCGACGATGCCGACGCCCACAAGGATCTCGGCGCCATCCTTCTCCAGCAAGGCAAAGCGGCGGAGGCCGTCCCGCATTTTGAGAAAGCCCTCGAAACGAAAGCGGGCATCCCCGAGGCGCACCTCGATCTCGGTTACGCCCTGCTCGCGGCGGGCCGCGAAGACGGGGCGAACGCCCACTTCCTGAGAGCCTTCCAGATGAGTCCCGACGACGCCCAGGCGCGCATCGACGTGGGGAACGCCTTTCTCCGCCAGGGTCGCGCCGACGAAGCCCTGGCCCTCTTCGACAAGGCCCTCCTGATGGACGCGAACAACCCCGACGCCCACTTCGCCGCCGGCGCAGCCCTTCTCGCGACGAACCAGCCCGCGAAGGCCGTTTCTCAGGTACGAACACGCCGTGCAGCTAAGACCCAGCTGGGCGGAAGCGTGTTACGGCCTCGGCAACGCCCTCGTGCTGCAAGCCCGGCCCCGGGACGCCATCCTCTCCTACCAGAGAGCCCTGGATATCGACCCCGGTTACGTCGAGGCCTGGACGAACCTCGCCCATGTCCTGGCCACCTCGCAGGACGCCTCCCTCCGCGACGGCGCAAAAGCCGTCCAGCTCGCCACCGAGGCCGACCGCCTGAGCGGAGGCGCGAGCCCGATCGTCCTCGGCACGCTCGCCGACGCCTACGCCGAGGCCGGCAAATATCCGGAAGCGGTGCAAACCTGCCGCCGCGCCCTCATCCTTGCCGCGGATCCCAAGGCCGCGGCCATGGCCGACCTGCTCCGCAGGCAGTTGGCGTCCTTCGAAGCCGGCGCGCCCTGGCGGGAGCCCCAGCGCCCTGGAAGATAATCGGGCCGGCGAGATTCGAACTCGCGACCTCTTGAACCCCATTCAAGCGCACTACCAAGCTGTGCTACGGCCCGCCGATGTCGAACACGAAGACTACGGGTCACTCGCGGTGCGGTCAAGCCCCGGGGGCCGGGTTTCCTCGGGGGGGCAACCACTTTTTCCGAGCCGCCCGGTCGGCGCTCATGGAGCGCCGCTACAGTTAGCGGAAGGCGGCCTGCGGCGGCTTCGAAAGGGACGCAGGTCTTGGAGGTCTGGTTTGCGGTTCAGCGCCGGGCGGGCGTCCGGCGCGGGGTGGGGGAACGCTTCGCCGGGGCGGCGGAGCGTTTTGCCGGGGGAGAGGACGCGGCGGCTTTCGCTTCCAACTGGACCTTGTGGGCGTTGACGATGGCCATGATGAGGCCGGGGAAACGGCTCTCGATTTCCAGGCAGCGGGAGGTGTTGTGCATCTCTACGCCGCGTCGCTCGCCGCGGATGAGGCCGGCTTCCCGCAGCGCCTTGAAATGCTGGGAAAGAGTCGATTTGGGGATGGCCTTGTCCGTGACGTTGAGAAACAGGCAGCACTTCTGCGGGCAGGCCGAGCTGACGATGCCTGCGTAGATCGCCACGCGCACGGGGTCGGCGAGGGCGTGGAGGATGCCCTCGACGGTGACGTTCTCGATGGAGGGATGAAAGAGGGGTCGCATCAAAAAAATAAGATATCCGCGGTTGACACTTTGTCCATGGTGCTTAAGTTCGGAACTACCGAACAATACACCAGCCTGGCCGAATTCGCCAGCCTTCGTTTCTCATGGAAACCCAAAATCGTCCTGCAACTACCGATGCCGCCGTCAACCAACGCGACGGCCACAGCACGCAACCTCCGCTCGAGGAAAAAAAGCGCCGGTTCCCGCTCCTGGCGGCAGTTGTCGCAGGCGCAGCCATCGTCATCGCCGGCGGCTGGCATTTCCGCGGGCCGGGTGAAGCGGCCGCGGGCGCCCAGGGTGGCGCGGCGCCGCCCGTGCCTGTGACCGTGCAGACCGTCGCGCCGCAGAAGCTGCGTCTCTGGAACGATTTCTCGGGACGGCTCCGGGCGGTGGGTGCGGCGGATATACGGCCTGAGGTCAGCGGCGGATCACGGAGGTCCGGTTTCAGGATGGCCAGTCCGTCCATGAGGGCGACATCCTCGTGGTCATCGAGCCGCGTGCCTTACGAGGCGGCGGTCAAGCCGCGCCGAGGCTCGTGTCGCGTCGGCCAACGCGAGCCTGGCGTTCGCCAGGCTCCGAGCAGGCTCGCAACGCCTCGCTGCTCCGCACCCGTGTGATCGCGCAGCGCGAGTTCGACCAGACCGACAGCGCGAACAACGCCGCCGCCGCCGAGGTGCTGGCTGCGCAGGCCGATCTCGAGACCGCGCAGGTCGATCTCGACCATGCGTATGTCAAAGCGCCCATCTCGGGCCGCGTCAGCCGCGCCGAATTCACGGTGGGCAACCTTGTCCAGAGCGGGCCGGGCGCGCCGCTGCTGACTTCCATCGTGTCGGAGGACGGCATTTACGCCGACTTCGAGGTGGACGAGCAGACCTTACCTCGAGACCATCCGCGACGCCGCCATCGGCAACGCGCAGGAAGGCACGCATCCCGGTCGAGCTCCTGCTCCAGGGCGACACCGGGCAGCGTTTATCGCGGCTTCATACAGAACTTCGACAACCAGCTCGACCCCGACTCGGGCACCATCCGCGCCCGCGCCCGGTTCGATAACGCGGACGCGGACGCTGGTGCCGGGCATGTTCGTCTCCGTGCGGCTGGCGAGCAGCCGCGAGCGCGACATGATGCTCGTGCCGGATCGCGCGATCGGCTTCGACCAGAGCAAGAAATTCGTGTTCGTCGTCTCGGCCGAAAACAAGGTGGGGTATCGCGAGGTCGAGCTGGGGACGCGAGCTCGGCGGCCAGCGCGTCGTGCTGAAGGGCCTGGCGGCGGGCGACCGCGTGCTCGTGGACGGCATGCAGCGCGTGCGCGCCGGATGTCAGCGTCGTTCCCACCGAGGCCGCGCCGGCTCCGCAGCCCGCGGCGGACGGCCGCTGCCCGGACGGCGCAGGCCGACGGCGGCGCACGGCAAAAGGGCACCGGCCCAATGAACCTCTCGCGGTTCTTCATCGACCGGCCCATCTTCGCCGGCGTCATCTCCTTCCTCATCTTCCTGGCGGGGCTGATCTCGGTCTTTCAGCTCCCGATCTCGGAATACCCGGAGGTCGTTCCGGCCACCGTCGTCGTGACCGCGCAGTTCCCGGGCGCAACCCGAAGACCATCGCCGAGACGGTCGCCACGCCGCTGGAAGAGCAGATCAACGGCACGGAGAACATGCTCTACATGTTCTCGCAGGCCGCCAGCGACGGCACGCTGACGCTGACGATCACCTTCAAGCTCGGCACCGATGCGAACCTGGCGCAGCAGCTCGTCCAGAACCGCGTCAACCAGGCGCTGCCGCGCCTGCCGGAGGTCACCCAGCGCATCGGCGTCACCACGATCAAGAGTTCGCCCGACCTGACGATGGTCGTGCATCTCACTGTCGCCGAACGGGCGCTACGACATGCTTTACCTGCGCAACTACGCGGTCCTCAACGTGAAGGACCAGCTCGCGAAAATCCAGGGCGTCGGCCAGCGTCCAGCTGTTCGGCTCGGGCGACTACGCCATGCGCGTCTGGCTGAACCCGGAGAAGGTCGCCGAGCGCGGCCTGACCGCCGACGAAGTCGTCGCGGCCATCCGCAGCCAGAACGTGCAGGCCTCGGCCGGCGTCATCGGCGGGCCGCCGTACAAGACGGGCGTGGAGCTGCAGATCCCCGATCAACGTCGAGGGCCGGCTCCGCGAACCCGCGAGCAGTTCGGCGAGATGATCATCAAGCGCAACGCGACGGCGTCGTCACCCGGCTCAAGGATGTCGCGCGCGTCGAGATCGACGCGTCCGAATACGGCCTGCGCTCGCTCCTCGACAACCACGACGCCGTCGCGCTGCCCGATCTTCCAGCTCCCCGGCGCCAACGCGATCCATATCTCCGACCAGGTGCGCGCCACGATGGCCGAGCTGAAGAAAGAATTCCCCGAGGGCGTCGATTACTCCATCGCCTACGACCCCACCGTCTTCGTGCGCGACTCCATCAAGGCCGTGCTCCACACGCTGCTGGAGGCGCTGGCGCTGGTCGTGCTCGTGGTCATCCTCTTTCTCCAGACGTGGCGCGCCTCGGTCATCCCGCTGCTGGCGGTGCCGGTCTCCATCGTCGGCACGCTTGCGGTCATGCACCTGGTGCACGGCTCCATCAACGCCCTGTCGCTCTTCGGCCTGGTGCTGGCCATCGGCATCGTGGTCGATGACGCCATCGTCGTGGTGGAAAACGTCGAGCGCAACATCCACGACGGCCTGTCGCCGCACGACGCGACCATCAAGGCGATGAGCGAGGTCACGAGCCCGATCATCGCCATCACCCTCGTGCTCTGCGCCGTCTTCGTGCCCATCGCGTTCATCAGCGGCCTGACCGGGCAATTCTACCGGCAGTTCGCGCTGACCATCGCGTTCTCCACGGTCATCTCGGCGTTCAACTCGCTGACCCTCAGCCCCGCGCTGGCCGCGATCCTGCTGCAAGGGCAAGCACGAGAAGAAGGACGGTCTCACGCGCCTCATCGAGCGAATTTTCGGGCCCGTTCTTCCGCGGCTTCAACCGGGTCTTCGAGCGCGAGTTCCGACGGGCTACGGCCGGGGCGTCGGCGGCATCGTGGGCCGCAAGGCCGCTCGCCCTGTGCGTTTATGCGGCGTCTGATCGGCGCGCACCTACTTCGTGTTCCAGAAAGTGCCGCCCGGTTTCGTGCCGGTGCAGGACAAGGCGTACCTCGTCTGCTTCGCGCAGTTGCCCGACGGCGCCAACCTCGAGCGCACCGAGAAGGTCATCCGCCAGATGACCGACATCGCCCTCAAGGAGCCCGGCGTGCGCAACTCGGTCGCGTTCCCCGGGCTGTCGATCAACGGCTTCATCAACAGCCCCAGCGCGGGCATCGCCTTCCTCGGGCTCAAGCCGTTCGAGGAGCGCCGAAGCGCCGACCTGACGCGGCGCCGCCATCGCGCACAAGCTCCAGGCGAAATTCAACGGCGTGAAGGATGCCTTCGTCGCGGTCTTCCCGCCGCCGCCCGTCCAGGGCCTCGGGCACCATCGGCGGGTTCAAGCTCCAGGTCGAGGACCGCGCCGACCTCGGGTATGCGGCGCTCGACGCCGCCATCAAGCAGGTGACGGCCAAGGCCGTCGCAGGCGCCGGAGCTCGCCGGGGTCTTCACGCAGCTACCAGATCAACACGCCCCAGATCTTCGCCGACCTCGACCGCACGAAGGCGCAGCAGCTCGGCGTCAGCGTGCAGGACGTTTTCGACACGATGCAGATCTATCTCGGGTCGTTCTACATCAACGACTTCAACAAATTCGGCCGCACCTACCAGGTCATCGCGCAGGCCGACAAGCGATTTCCGCTCCGTGCCGGACGACATCCTGAAATTGAAGATCCGCAACGCGGCGGGCGCCATGGTTCCGCTGGGCTCGATGCTTCGACTCAACGACGCCACCGGGCCGGAGAGCGCCATGCGCTACAACGCGTACCGCTCCGCCGACCTCAACGGAGGCCCCGCGCCCGGCTATTCCACCGGCCAGGCGCAGGCGGCGATCACCCGCATCCTCGAAAGAGACGCTGCCGAAGGGCATGAGCTTCGAGTGGACGGAACTGACCTACCAGCAAATCCTCGCCGGAAACACGGCGCTCATCGTCTTCCCGATCTGCGTGCTGCTGGTTTACCTGGTGCTCGCCGCCAAGTACGAGAGCCTCTTCCTGCCCCTGGCGGTCATCCTCATCGTGCCGCTGTGCCTGCTCTCGGCCATCTGCGGCGTCTGGCTCGGGCAGGGGGGACAACAACATCTTTACGCAGATCGGGCTCTTCGTGCTGGCGGCGCTGGCGTGCAAAAACGCGATCCTGATCGTCGAGTTCGCACGGGAGCTGGAGACCGTGGGCAGGGCGACGCGTCGCCGCGGCGATCGAGGCGGCGCGGCTGCGGTTGCGTCCGATCCTGATGACCTCCTTCGCGTTCATCATGGGCGTCATGCCGCTGGTCACCTCCGAAGGCGCGGGCGCGGAGATGCGGCAGCGCCATGGGCGTCGCCGTCTTCTCCGGCATGCTCGGCGTCACCCTATTCGGCCTCTTCCTCACGCCGGTCTTCTACGTGGTTCTTCGGACGCTGGAAAAATGGATCACGGGGCGCGCCCTGCCCGTAAACCACAGCCACGTCTCCTTCGCGCCCAACGGAGCCTCCCACGCTTCACTGGACCTCGACCGCCCCCGGAACGGAGACGCCGAGGAAGCGCCGCTCCGCGCACGCTGATCATTTTCCCAGTCCATCAAAACCCAAAGTAACAACACGAAAGAAAGACACATCATGAACAGGCTCACAGGCAAAGTAGCAATCGTCACAGGGGCATCCAAAGGGATCGGCGCCGGCATCGCAAAGGCGCTCGCGGCGGAGGGCGCATCCGTCGTCGTCAATTACGCGTCGAGCAAGGCGGGGGCGGAAACTGTCGTCGAGGCCATCACCCAGGCCGGAGGGACCGCCGTCGCCGTCGGCGGGGATGTCTCCAAGGGCGTCGAAGCGCAGGGCATCGTTGACGCGGCCATCACGAACTACGGACGGCTCGACATCCTCGTCAACAACTCGGGCGTCTATGAGTTCGCTCCCATCGAGGCCGTCACCGAGGAGCATTTCCACAGGATATTCAACGTCAACGTGCTCGGCATGCTCCTCACCACGCAGGCGGCGGTGAAGCACCTGGGCGAGGGCGGCAGCATCGTGAATATCGGCTCCGTGGTCAGCAGGATCACGCCTCCGAACAGCGCCGTTTACACCGGCACGAAGGGCGCCGTGGACGCCATCACCGGGGTGCTGGCCCGCGAGCTGGGGCCGAGGAAGATCCGCGTCAACGCGCTAAACCCCGGCCTGGTCGAGACCGAGGGCACGCACACCGCGGGCGTCGTCGGCAGCGACATGGAGAAGGACACGGTCGGCCAGACGCCGCTCGGCCGCATCGGCCAGGTGGGGGATATCGCCGCGGTGGCGGTCTTCCTCGCTTCCGACGATTCCGCGTGGGTTACGGGCGAGCAGATCCTCGCGGGTGGCGGCCTGCGTTGACCGGGCAGGGGATTTCCCTACCTGGGCCTCAGAGTCGCGGCTGACACTGGGCGGGGCGCCCAGCGGCGTATTAGCTCTACCATGAATAGCACCATCGTCTTCATCCACGGCATGTTCCAGAACCCGAAAAGCTGGGCGAACTGGATCGCGCATTTCGAGGGATTGGGTTACCGGTGCATCGCCCCGGCGTGGCCGCTCCATGGGGGCGAACCGGCTGCGCTGCGGGCGAACCCGCCCGCGGGGCTGGGCGACCTGAACCTGGCCGAGGTCATCCGGAGCCTGGAGCCGGTCATCGCCGGCGCGGAGAAGCCGATCCTCATCGGGCATTCGGTAGGCGGACTGCTCGTGCAGCATTTCGTAAATCAGGGCATGGCCGAGCTGGGCGTGCCGATAAGCTCCGTGGCTCCGAATGCGTTCCTGTCGTTCGACTGGAGTTTCCTGAAGAACAGCACCCTCATCATGAACCCGTTGAAGGGCAACGAGCCATTCTATATGGATGTCGAGACGTTCCAGGCCGCGTTCTGCAACACGCTGACCCTGGAGCAGGCGAAGGCCCCTTTCGAGCAGACCGCCACGCACGACAGCCGGAACGTCCTCCGCACCTGCCTCGGGTCGGACGGCAAAGTGGACCTCGATGCGCCGCACGTGCCGCTCCTTTTCGTAACGGGCGAGGAGGATCAGATCATTCCCGACAGCCTGGTCGAGACGAACGCGAAGGCTTACTCGGACGCGGCGGGCATCGTGGACTTCAAGGTCTTCCCCAAGCGCTCGCATTTCATCTGCGGCGAGCCCGGCTGGGAGGAAGTCGCGATGTATGTGTTGGATTGGGTCGCAAAGCATAGCCCCGCGACGGTGTGATGCCCGGCGGAAAAAGGGCTTCCGCTTCGGGCGGCTCGGTGCTAAAAGCTGGACCGCCATGCACCTGACTCCGCGAGAACAGGAAAAACTCATGATCGTGACCGCGGCCGACCTGGCCCGGAGGCGCCAGGGTCGGGGACTGAAGCTGAACTACCCGGAGGCGATGGCCATCGTCACCTACGAGATCATGGAAGGCGCGCGCGACGGCAGATCGGTTTCCCAGTTGATGAGCCACGGCACGACCATATTGAAGAGAGACGACGTCATGGACGGCGTGCCGGAGATGATCCACGAAGTCCAGGTCGAAGCCACTTTCCCCGACGGCACCAAGCTCGTCACCGTCCACCACCCGATCCGATGATCCGGTCTATAGCGTTCACAGTGTATCCGGTGAAGGATGTCGAGGCGAGCCGGCGCTTTTACGAGGAAACGCTTCTGTTGAAACTGGATTGTGTCGTAGGCGGGGGCCACTGGGTGGAATACGACGTGGCCGGCGCGACCTTTGCCATCACCGACATGAATGACAAGTCCTCACCGGGCAAGGGCGGCGCGGTGGCGTTCGAAGTGGACGACCTCGACGCGGCGGTCGCGCGCATCCAGCCGGGCTCGATCGTCGCGCCCCCTTTCGAGACGCCCGTATGCCACATCGCCATCGTGGCCGACCCGGACGGGAACGAAGTGATCCTCCACAAGCGGAAGTGAGGGCGCCGGCGAACAGGCATGGGCCCCGCCTTCCGTCCGCGTAGGTTCTTTCTCGCAGCGCTTGCCGCTGGGCTGTGTTCCATGGCGATGCGGTGCCGGGGCGCGGACGAGGATCCGTTCGGGAGAATTGATTTCACGAAAGGCACCCTGGATGACATCGGCGAATACAGGAACGCCTTCCGCAATGCGGTGATCGCCGACGACCTGGACGTGGCGGACGCCTTTCTCGACCACGGCATGAGGGTCGAGCCGCCCGACATCCGGAGCGGCGTCGGCGACATCCTTGGAGACGCCGCGTACTTCACCAGGGATCCGCGCATGATCCGGCTGCTCCTGGCTCATGGCGCGAAGCCCGGAGGCGCCGCTCATGAATGGCGCTCGACGGTCAATGTCGCGCTAAAGCTGGGCAACAAGGAGATCGTTGACCTGCTCGTCGCCGCGGGCGCGGAGTGCGACCCCGTCTGGTACGACGCGGCCTTTGGCCAGCTCGACGACCTCAAGAAGCGCGACGCAAGCCACCCCCTCGACCCGAAACAGATCGGGCAGGCGCTCGACCACTCCATCGACGCGGGAGCGGCGCCTGCATTCGACTGGCTCTGGGCGAAGATGAACCCCGCCGACCCTGGGGCCCGGGCGAAAAAACTGACCGGCTTTTACGTGCGCGCCGCCGGGGAGGGACATCTGCCGCTGATGCTCCGTCTCGAGCAAATGGGCGTGAAACCCGCCGACGGCGGACCGAAGGCCCTGGAGGAAGCCGTAGGGGGAAACCACGTCGCGGAAGCCAAACACCTTTTTGACTTGGGGGCCAAACTTCCTCCCGAGCCCAAGGAGTCCCGTGGCCCCCTTGGAGATGCCGCCGGCGAGGGGCGGCTGGAAATGGTCGCGCTCCTCCTGGACCACGGCGCGGACATCAACGCCCGTGACGGCAAGGGCAATAGCGGGATGACGCCCCTCTGCTGGGCGGCCTACTCGGGGCAGGACGAAGTCTGCCAGCTTCTGGTCAAACGGGGCGCGGATGTCAACATCGGCACCGACAGCGGGCTGAACGCGGCCTGGCACGCGGCGGGGAGCAGCCACTGTACCGGCGCGCTGGCATTGATGCTGCGAAAGGGAGCGCAGGTTACCGGCCTCGACGACAAGGGCAGAACCATCATCGAAGAGGCGCTCTCTTTCTCGGCGCCCGAGCTGGGCCATGTGGGATTTCCCGGCCGCGTGCTCTCGAAGACCAAACTGCGGGACTACGAGGCCCGCGAGGAACGAACCATAGACCTGCTCGTCTCCGCCGGCCTGGACGCCACTGGAAAGGAGGGAACGGAGACGCCCCTCATGAAGGCGTTCGACTTCAACCATTACCCCGCCGCCCGCGCGCCGTTGCGCAACCATGCCGCCGCGACGGTGAAAGACGCCCAGGGCAATACGGCGATCAACCATCTTTTCGGCCAGTGGCACGGCTCGGTCTTCCCCGTGGACATCCTGGAAACGCTGCTGCGGGAAGGCGCGGACCCGAACCAGAGCTTTCCCATTCCCGGGCTGACGCCCCGCGTGGATACCACCGTGCTGGAAGAGGCAATGGGGAGCTTCCGGGAGCCGGGCGAGCAGGAAGTCGCGAACCAGGACGCCGCCGTCCTCGCGCTGATGAAGCACGGCGCGCGGTTCCCCGGCGTGAAGGATGCCGACCAGGCGCTCCTCTGCGCCGCCGCGCGGGGCGACCTCGACGGGTTGGAAGACGCGCTGGCGAAAGGCGCTTCCCCCGACGCGAAGGAAACCTTTGGCTACACGGCGCTCTCCATCTCCATGAAGCTCGGGTATCTCGATAACGCGTTCTGGCTCCTCGACCATGGAGCCGATCCCACCCGGAGCCTCACGATGTGGGGCGACTCGGTGCTTCCAAACGCGGTCGCCGCGCATCGCCTGGACATGGTGCAACTGCTCATCGCCAAAGGGGTGAAGCCGGGGGACGGCTACAGCGGCCTGGACGAAGCGGTGCGGGATGGCGACCGGCCGATGTTCGATTTTTTGCTGAAGAACGGGGCGAAACCTTCGGACGCGAATCTTTTCACCTGCATACAGAATGGCCGCGCCGACATGGCGCGCATCCTCCTCGAGCGCGGGGTCGATCCGCAGCCTCCCCCCATCATGGAAAACCGGGCCAACGTTTTCTGGGCCGTCTGCTACGGTCAGCCCGAGATTCTCCAGATGCTGCTGGATCACGACGCCGACCCGGGGATGAAGGATGTTTACGGCGCCACCCCGCTCTCGGAGGCGAAGCGATTCCACAAGGAGATGGCGCCGGTGATCGAGGCCGCCATCCGCCGCCGCGCCGAAGCCGCGGCCGCCAGCTCGCCGAAGTGAGGCGAGCGGGCGCGAATTGGCTTGGATTTTGAAACGGGAATGGTGATCTTCCACCAGCGAAAATGATCCCTGGCGAAATCATCGTAAAGGAAGGCGGCCCGCTGGAGGCCAACATCGGTTTGGAGACCAAGGCGTGCTCCGTCGCCAACACCGGCGACCGGCCGATCCAGGTCGGCAGCCATTTCCATTTTTTCGAGGTGAACACCGCGCTCGAGTTCAACCGCGGGGCGGCGCTCGGCTTCCGGCTGAACATCCCGGCCGGCACCGCCGTCCGGTTCGAGCCGGGCGACACGCGCGAGGTGGAGCTGGTCGCCCTCGCGGGCCTGCGCGAAGTGTACGGCTTGAACAACAAGGTGGACGGGAAATTGCCATGCCCCTCCGACTGACCCGCCGGCAATACGCCGAGATGTTCGGGCCGACCGTGGGAGACCAGGTCCGGCTCGCGGATACCGATCTCTTCGTCGAGGTCGAGCGCGACTTCATCGCCGAAGGCGGCGGGTACGGCAACGAAGTGAAGTTCGGCGGCGGCAAGGTCATCCGCGACGGCATGGGCCAGTCGCCGCTCGCGCGGGATGCGGATTGCCTCGACCTCATCCTCACGAACGCGCTTGTCCTCGATCCCGTGCTCGGCGTCGTCAAGGCCGACATCGGCATCAAGCACGGCCGCATCGCGGGCATCGGGCACGGAGGGAATCCCGGCATCCAGAGCGGGCTCGGCTCGTATTATGCGGATGCGTCCGGCGCGAAGAACCCGATGACCATCGGCGCGGCCACCGAGGTGCTCTCGGCCGAGGGGTGCATCGTCACCGCGGGCGGCATCGACAGCCACATCCATTTCATCTGCCCGCAGCAGATCGACGAGGCGCTCACCAGCGGCGTCACCACGATGATCGGAGGCGGCACCGGCCCGGCCACGGGCACGAACGCGACGACCTGCACGCCCGGCATCTGGAACATGCACCGGATGCTCGAGGCCGCCGAGGAGTACCCGATGAATCTCGGCTTTCTCGGCAAAGGGAATTGTTCCACGCCCGAGCCCCTGCGCGAGCAGGTGCTGGCCGGCGCCATCGGCCTGAAACTGCACGAGGACTGGGGGACGCACCCCGGCGCCATCGACACCTGCCTCACGGTCGCCGACGAGATGGACGTCCAGGTCGCCATCCATACGGATACGCTGAACGAGTCCGGCTTTGTGGAGGACACGATCGCGGCTTTCAAGGGCCGCGCCATCCACACGTTCCATTCCGAAGGCGCGGGCGGCGGCCACGCGCCGGACATCATCCGCGTCTGCGGCGAGCCGAATGTCCTCCCCTCTTCCACGAACCCCACCCGGCCCTTCACGGTCAACACCATCGACGAGCACCTCGACATGCTCATGGTCTGCCATCACCTCGACTCCAAGATCCCCGAGGACGTCGCATTCGCCGAGTCGCGCATCCGGCCCGAGACCATCGCCGCCGAGGATCGCCTGCACGACATGGGCGCGTTCTCGATGATGTCGAGCGACAGCCAGGCGATGGGCCGCGTCGGGGAAGTCATCATCCGCACCTGGCAGACCGCGCACAAGATGAAGAGCCAGTTCGGCAAACTGGAATCCTCGAAGCACAAGGCCGCCGACAATTTTCGCGCGTTGCGCTACATCGCCAAATACACGATCAACCCCGCCATCACGCACGGTATCGCGAAGGAAGTGGGCTCCATCGCCATCGGCAAGCTCGCAGACCTCGTCCTCTGGAAGCCGGCTTTTTTCGGGGTGAAACCGGAGCTTATATTGAAAGGGGGCCTCATCGCCCGCGCAAACATGGGCGACCCGAACGCGTCCATCCCCACGCCCCAGCCCGCCCTGTACCGGCCCCAATTCGCCGCGCACGGCCGCGCGAAATATTCGACCTCGGTCACATTTGTCAGCGCCGCCTCGCTCGCGCACGGCCTGCTGGACGGCCTGCACCTCTCCAAGCGCCTCGTCGCGGTCGGCGACACGCGGAAGCTGACCAAGAAAGACCTCATCTGGAACGACGCGCTCCCGAAGATGGAGATCGACCCCGAGACCTACACGGTGAAGGCCGACGGGGTCGTGCTCACCTGCGAACCGGCCTCCGTCCTCCCGATGGCGCAACGGTATTTTCTTTTTTGAGGGGCGCCAAGGCGGAGTGGAGATGGTGATCATTCGCGGGCCCATCGCTGCCGAGGGAGGGACTGTCTTGCGGATTCTTCTTGCCGCGGACAGGGCGACGCTCTCCAAGCGGCGCTGGCGCGGCGCCGCGGAGGATGGGCGGGAGTTTGGATTTGACCTCGAGAAGGCGATGGGGGATGAGACCGTTTTTTTTCGGGATGGAGAGAAGGCGTATGTCATCGCGCAAAAGGCCGAGGCGGTGCTGGAGGTTCGGTTGGGGGATGCGGTGGACGCGGCCCGGGTGGGATGGATGATTGGGAATCTGCATTTTCAGATCGAGTTGGGGGAAGGGGCGGTGTTTGCGGTGGATGATCCGGCGACGCGCGGGTTGTTCGACCGCGAAGGGATTCCTTTCGCCCGCGTGGAGAGGGTTTTTAAGCCGGTCTCGGCTGTGACGCATGGACACCATTGACGCTTCCGCGCAGGAGTGGCTGCCGTTTCTTTTGCAGACGACGGATGCGCTCTTTCCGACGGGCGCCTACGCGCATTCGCTCGGGCTGGAACAGGCCGCGCGCGAAGGGGTGGTGCGGGACGAGGCTTCCCTACTCGAGTTTTTGACGCGGCAGATTCTTCCCGCGATGGAGCGCTTCGAGCTGCCTTTCCTGCGGTTCGCGTTCGAGGCGGCGCGGGCGGGGGACGAAGGAGCGCTCTGCGCCATCGACCGGGAGATCGACGCGTGGAAGGTCTGCCGCGAATTGCGGGAGGCGAGTTTGCAGCTCGGAGCGCGCAGGGCCCGGGCGCTGCTCACCCTGTTTCCCGAATCGCCTCCGATGCGCGCCGAGCATCACATCACCGTTTACGGGATGCAGATGGCGCTCGGGGGCGTGCCGATGGAGACTGCGTTGATGGCTTATCTGTATCAGGCGCTGGCGGGGGCGTGCTCGGCGGCGCTGAAGTTGATCCGCATCGGGCAGGAGGGCTGCCAGCGCGTGCTGCGGAAGAGCCTGCGCGAGGCCGGCGGCGCGGTGAAAAGCTCGCTGCGCGTCGCGCGCGAGGAAGCCGGATGGTTCAACCCGCTGCTCGATATTTTTTCGATGCGGCACGAGCGGGCCTTTGAGCGCCTTTTCATCTCATGAGACCGGTGCGCATCGGAATCGGCGGGCCTGTCGGCTCGGGCAAGACGATGCTCGTCCTGCGGCTCTGCCAATGGCTCCGCGACGAATTTTCGCTCGCGGTGGTGACGAACGATATCTATACGCGGGAGGACGCCGAGTTCCTCGTGCGGGAGGATGCGCTTCCCGCCGCCCGGGTCATCGGCGTCGAGACCGGCGGCTGCCCGCACACCGCGATCCGCGACGACACGAGTATGAACATGGAAGCGGTCGCCGAGTTGCAGCGCCGCCACGCGGGGCTGGACGTGATCCTCATTGAGAGCGGCGGGGACAACCTCTCGGCGACCTTCTCGCCGGAACTCGTCGAGGCGTTCATCTATGTCATCGACGTGGCCGAGGGCGACAAGATCCCGCGCAAGGGCGGCCCGGCCATCCGCCACAGCGACCTCCTGCTCATCAACAAGACCGACCTCGCCCCGCATGTCGGCGCCGACCTGGCAGTCATGGATCGCGACTCGAAAAAGATGCGGGAGGGGCGCCCGTTCCTCTTTTGCGACCTGAAGTCGGAAAAGGGGAAGGCGGACATCCTGGCCTGGTTGCGCAAACAGGTGCTCTTCGTTTGACCGGCCACCTGAGCCTCGTCTGCGCCCGGGGGCGGGATGGGCGCGGCTACCTGCGCGAGCAGTCCTTCAGCGCGCCGATGCACATCAGCAAGCCGTACTGGGAGGGCGATCTCCTCGTCGTCAACGCCATCAACGCCACCGCCGGCCTTTTCGCGGGGGATGCCATCCGTTGCGACGCGTGCGTGGAGTCGGGCGCGAGCCTGCTGCTCACCAGCCCTTCCGCGCAACGGGCCCACCGCATGCCCGGCGGCGAGGCGCGCTTGGAACAAGGCTTCCTCGTCCGGCCGGGGGGATGGCTCGAGGTTCTGCCGGAGCTCTTCATCCCGCAGAACGGGGCGCGTTTCGGGCAGCGGACGCGGATGGAAGTGTCGGAGGGCGGGGAGCTGCTTTTTTTCGAGATGGTGGCCCCGGGCCGGGTGGCATCCGGCGAGGTGTTTTCCTATGAACGCCTGGAGTGGGAGACGCACGTCGAATACGCGGGGCGGCCCGTGGTGCGCGAGAAGTTCACCCTCCGGCCTTCGGACGGGAGCATCCATTCGCTGAGGGCCCTGTTTCCCGCCGCCTATTATGCCAGTTGTTTCGCGGTCGGGCCGAGCTTTGAGAAAGAGGGCGCGTGCCTGGAAGAGATCGCGGCCCTGGACGGCCCGTCCGTCCGCCTCGGGTGCAGCCGCCTTGTCGCAGGGGGCTGCGTGGTGAAAATGCTCGCGGCGAACGGGCCCGAGTTGCGTCGGACGGTGGCCGCCGCGCGGGGGATTCTCTATCGTGCGGCCGGCCGGGAGGAGCCCATCCCAAGGCGCGCTTGAGGAGAGGTAAAGTGGTACAGTTGTTGCTACCCTCTTCAGGGGAAGCCGCTTCACCCATCCTACACCAGAACACTCCATGAATTTTCTCGTCGTCGATGACAATCGCCTCCTCAACCGTTTCCTGGTCACCTACCTCCGAAGCAAGGGCCACGCCTGCGCCGCGCTCACGGACAGCTCGAAGGTCGAGTCGTGGCTGGACTTGAACAAGTGCGACGCCGTCATCCTCGACATCGGCATGCCGAAGATCGACGGGCTCACGCTCATCTCCATCCTTCGCTCCCGCTACACGGAGCTGCCCATCATCATTTTCACGGGCCTCGGCTATGACGAGGAGATGATGCAGACCGCCCGGTTCGCCGGGGCCAATGGCTACGTCAGCAAGGGGCTCGGGCCGAGCGAGATTTATTCCGCGGTCATGCGGGTGCTGCACCCCGCGCCTTCGGCCCACCAGGGCTGACGCCTAGAGTTCCGCGATCCGCTCTTTCAACTGCACCGCGGGCCACTGGCCGCTCACCTGGCTCTTGTCGAGGAAGCCGTAGTTCAACACCGACCCGGCCTGGGAGAAGAGGAGGCGGGAGATTTTTCCCAGCGGCCCCATCCCCATCACCGAGAGAGGGACGCGGGTCTCGGTCGCCGCAAACTCCAGGAGCCGGCTCAGGTGGCGGGGCGTCTCGGTGAACGCGGCGACCTTCAGGATATCGGCCTTCGCCTTTAACGCCCGGCCTGCCAACGCCCGTAGTCGGGCGCGCGGGGGCGTGTCGCGAAAATCATGATGGGATACGATGAGGCCCACATTTGCCGCCCGGGCGAGTGGAAGGACGGGGCCGAGCGCGGCCAGGGAACGGAGTTCGACGTCGATCATCGCCGCGTAGGGGAGGAACGCCTCGAAGAGCTCGATTCGCCGGGAATCGGGCATGGCACGAGCTCCTCCCTCGGCGGGATGGCGGACGGTGATGATGAGGGGGAACGCGAGCGACGGAAGGGCCGCGAGCAGGAGCGGCTGGTGCTTGATAAAACCATCCACCCGTATTTCCAAAAGATCGACGGCGCCTCGTGCCAGTGCGGTCGCCGCCCTTAATCCGGCCGGGGAGTGGACCGTTGCGACTACTTTCGGTCCTGATAATAAAAGAGTCGCAATTCTGCCCCCGGACATGTCTTATGGATACCGCGTTATAGAGCCTAAGGGAAACTTTGTCGAATCATGCGCAAGCAAGACCTGAACCTGCAGTTGCAGCAGATTTTGGACGGCGCGGGGCTGGTCCTCGCGTTCTGGGCGGCGCATGCCCTGCGCTTCAACGAGGTGAGCTGGTTCGGGCACCGGCCCATCCAGCCCTTTTCCGAGTTCCGGTGGCTGCTCTTCATCATCGTCCCGTTTGGGCCGATCATCCTGGAGCTGCAGGGCTATTATAACCACCCCCTCCAGAAGACCGTCTGGAAATCGCTCTCGCAGATGGTTCAGGCCGCATTCTGGTTCTGCCTGCTCGTGGCGGGCTGCGTCCTCTTCCTGCACCTGGGGCTCCCCAGCCGCGCGGTCGTCCTGACGTTCGGCCCGTTTAGCGCGATGATCCTGCTCGCCCGGGAGCGCGTCACCATCCATTACCTGCGGGAGAGATCGAAGAACGGCTGGTTCCGCGAGAACGTCCTCCTCGCGGGCGTGCCGGAGGATATGAAGCGCCTGCGAAAGACGTTTACGGAGGAGCAGCTTCAGAACGTGGATATCGTCGGCGAGTTCGATATCGAAAAGGAACCGCTAGGGACGCTGGTGCAAGCCATGCATGCCCATGCAGTGAGCCGCGTCTTCTTCGCGGGCGGCCACGGGCACCTGGATCGGCTGCAGGAAGCGATCGCCGCGTGCGAGATCGAGGGAGTCGAAGCGTGGCTCGTCGCCGACTTCGTCAAGACATCCATCGCCCGCCCCGACTTCGAGGTGCTCGGGTCGCGGCCCATGATCGTCTTTCGCACCACGCCCGCCGTGTCGTGGGCCCTGCACATCAAGAGCGTCATCGATTTCTGCGGGGCCCTTGTCGTCCTCGTGGCCGCCTCGCCTATCTTCATGGTCGCGGCGTTCGGCATCAAGTTCACCTCGCCGGGGCCGATCATCTTCCGGCAGCGGCGCGCCGGCAAACACGGCAAGCCGTTCATGATGTACAAGCTGCGCTCGATGCACACGGACGCCGAGGTGCGGCGGTCCGAGCTCGAGATGCGCAACGAGATGTCCGGCCCGGTCTTCAAGGTCGGCGACGACCCGCGCATCACCGCGTTCGGGCGTTGGCTGCGGATGACGAGCATCGACGAGCTGCCCCAGTTCGTGAACGTCCTCCAGGGGCACATGAGCCTCGTCGGGCCGCGGCCCCTCCCCATCTACGAGGTCGAGAAGTTCGAGAACACCGCGCAACGGCGCCGTCTCAGCGTGAAACCGGGGATGACGTGCCTGTGGCAGGTCAGCGGCCGCAACGAAGTGAAGGACTTCCAGGAGTGGGTCCGGCTCGATCTCAAATACATCGACAACTGGTCCATCTGGCTCGACTTTAAAATCTTGTTGAAAACCATTCCGGTGGTAATCCTCGGTCTTGGCGCGCGTTAAGCTTATGCGGAAGCGATAAGTTTTGGGAGATCCCCGGCCAAACCATCCTCGGGCGGCTCCCTGGAAAGAAAACAAGCCATGCCAGCCAAACAGTCCAAGCAACTCACCTCGCTCGTCACCGGCGGCGCGGGGTTCCTCGGTTCGCACCTCACGGATCGCCTTTTGAAAGAGGGCCACCGTGTCATCGCCATCGATAACTTCATCACCGGGAGCCCGTCGAACATCGAGCACCTGTCCGGCAACGAGAACTACCGTTTCATCAAGCAGGACGTGACCCATTACCTGTTCGTCCCGGACCAGGTGGACTACGTCTTCCATTTCGCCTCCCCCGCGAGCCCCATCGACTACCTGGAGCTGCCGATCCCCACGCTGAAGGTCGGGGCGCTCGGCACCCATAACGCGCTCGGCCTTGCGAAGGACAAGAAAGCCACATTCCTCCTCGCCTCCACTTCGGAGACGTATGGCGACCCGCTCGTGCATCCGCAGACCGAGAACTACTGGGGCAACGTCAACCCCATCGGGCCACGGGGCGTGTATGACGAAGCGAAGCGTTTCGCCGAGGCGATGACGATGGCCTACCACCGCTACCACCACGTCGATTCCAAGATCGTCCGCATCTTCAACACGTACGGCCCGCGCATGCGGCTGCACGACGGGCGCGTCGTCCCGGCGTTCATCGGCCAGGCTCTCGGCGGCGTGCCGCTCACCATCTTTGGCGACGGCGGGCAGACCCGCAGCTTCTGCTACGTCTCGGACTTGATCGACGGCATCTACCGGCTCGCCATGAGCGATTTCCACGAGCCGGTGAACATCGGCAACCCGCGGGAGATGACCATCCAGCAGTTCGCCGAGGAGATCATCCGCATCACCGGGGCAAAATCGGCCATTGAACACAAACCGCTTCCGGTCGATGATCCCAAAGTGAGGCAGCCGGACATCACCCGCGCGCGTAAAGTGCTCGGGTGGGAACCGCGAGTCGAGTTCGAGGAAGGCATCAAGTTGACCATCGATTATTTCCGCAGCCGGATGGGTTGACGCATTTTTGCCGTCTTTCGCGCATTTTAGACTCGCGGTGTGGCCGGGACTGCCCTACCCCTGATGATTGACAATCCCCCCACCCCATGAAAACGCCCCGCATCTCCCTCCTCGTTCTCTTCCTCCTCGGTTCGGCCGGCGCCGCGTTCGCGCAGCGCAGCGACTACGACATCATCAAGATCTCCCCGGCGGTCGTGCACACGCCGGAGTTCCAGCTTTCCAGCGGAGACGTGAAGCGGACGGGCAAGGTCGGCCAATGGCTGGAGGTCGAGGTCAATTTTTCCGCGAGGCCGGAATCGACCGATGAGCTCCAGTTTAAATATTACATCCTCTTCGCGGGCAAATTGCTCGAGGGGGACGTGACGCTGGTGGACATCCCCAAGGGCCGCGACCTCTATTCGGTCATGTACGTCTCGCCGCGTTCCATGGCGAAGCTGCTCGAAGGCCGCCCGTTGACGGGCCTGGAGATCGAGAACGTCGGCATCCAGATTCTGAACAAGGGCCAGCTCGTGGCGGAGAAGAGCTTCAAGCAGGCTGCCGCCCCCGAGTGGTGGCAGCAGATGCAGCAGGTCACCGGCCTGGTTCTCAACAAAAGCGAAACGCCCTTCGCCCCTCTTTTCTGGGACAGGTACGAAGCGATAAAGGCTCATTAACCCCGTCATCCGTTACCTCGCACTGCCGAATTCCTGATTCATGGCCGCGCCGAATCGAATCCTGAGCCTGAACCTCGGGACGCAGACGATAAGTCTTGCTGACTTCAAGACAGGCGACAAAGGCGGCCTCATCCTCAACGGTTTCCGCACCACGGAGTTGCTCGCCGACCCCGCGGCCGAGGGGTCGAGGATGGCCCAGACGAAGTTCGCCATCCAGGAGATGATGGCCTCGCTCCACCTGAAGGGGGGCAAGGTGAACTACGCGATCTCCGGGCAGTCGGTCTTCACCCGGTTCGTGAAGCTGCCGCCGGTGGAGGAGAGCCAGGTCAGCCAGATCATCACCTTCGAGGCGCAACAGAACGTCCCGTTCCCCATCACCGAGGTGGTGTGGGATTACCAGCTCGTGGAGGGGAGCGCGCAGGATCATAAGCTCGAGGTCGTCCTCGTCGCCATCAAGTCCGATCTCCTGGATGAGCTCAACGCCAGTGTCGAGGAGTCCGGCTTTTCCACGAACATCGTCGACGTCGCACCCATGGCGCTCTACAACGCCTTTCGCTACAACTGCAGCGACCGTGCGGGGTGTTCGCTCCTCATCGACATCGGGGCGCGCACCACGAACCTCATCTTCGTCGAGCCCCTCAAGGTCTTCACCCGCGGCATCCAGATCGGCGGCACCACCATCACCGCCGCCATCGCCAAGGACTTCAACGAGCCGTTCGGCGCCGCGGAGGCCCGCAAGAAAGCGTCCGGGTTCGTCAGCCTCGGCGGCTCGTATGCGGAGCCTTCGGATCCCGATGTCGCCCGCGTCTCGAAGGTCATCCGCAATACCATGACCCGGCTCCACGGGGAGATTTCCCGGTCCATCACCTTCTACCGCGCACAGCAGCATGGCTCCCAGCCTTCGCAGGTATTCCTCTGCGGCGGCTCCGCCAGCCTCCCGTACATGCGCGAGTTCTTCCAGGAGAAGCTCCAGCTTCCCGTCGAGTTCTTCTCGCCCCTGCGCAACGTCACCCTCGACCCCGCGCTGAAGCCCGAGGAAGTCTCCAAGAGCGCCCATTTCCTGGGCGAAGTCGTCGGCCTCAGCCTCCGGTCGCTGTGCGATTGCCCCATGGAGCTGAACCTGCTCCCGGCCAGCGTCATCCGCGGCCAGCGCCTGGCCGAGCGCCGTCCGTTCATCGTCCTTTCGGGCATTTGCGCCCTGCTCTGCCTGGTCGGCGGCCTGCTCTATTTCAAGCGCGCTGCGGCCGTGGAACGGAGCGTCCTGGAGAATCCGCTCAAGCCGAAGGTGGAGTCCCTCCAGCGCTACCAGACGCGGATCGACGCCGTCAAAGCCGACATCGAGTCGCTCAAGCAGCAGGCCTCCCCGTTCCAGACCGCCGTCGCCGAACGCGAGTTCTGGGTCGCCGTCATCGACGAGCTCAACACCCGGCTGCCGAAGAAATTCATCTGGATCACGTCCATGGATCCTGCCATGGTCACCGTCGGTGCGGACGGCTACGGAGTGGGCGCCGCCATCACGGCGAAAGCGGGCGTCCCGGGGATAAAAGTCCGCGGCCTTTATATAGAGGATCCCGAAAGCCCGAAGGGGGTCGCGATCGTGAATGAATACCTCACGAACCTCTCGCAGTCGTCCTACTTCACCATGGACTTGAACAAGATCAAGGAGGTGAACCCGATCCGTGCCGAGCCCACCAAGACCGAATGGGCGTTCCCGTTCGAGTTCGACCTGAAGTTCAAGAACCCGATCAAGTTCCGATGACCTGGATAAAAGCCAACAAGTTCCTGGCGGGTTTCTTCGGCGCCATGGCGGTGGGCGTTCTCGTGCTCGGCTATTTTCTCTACGACGCCTACTCGGGCTATTCGGATGTGTCGCAGAGCTACGACAAACTGGCCACGCAGCTCGTGAGCCTGCAAAACGTCGTCCCGTATCCCGACGACCAGAGCCTGAAAAAATACATCGCCATGCGCGACGTGTATAAGGCGAACCTCGCCGACCTCCGCGCGACGCTCGAGGCCTGGAACAGGCACCTCGAGCCGATGAACCCCCAGCAATTCCAGGAGGAACTGAAGGGCGTCGCCCTGGACTTCATCGCGCGCGCGGCGCAGGGAGCAATGAAGGTGCCGGACAACTTCTACATGGGCTTCGACGAATACCGCGATCAAGTCCCGAGCCCGGAAGCCGCCTCGCCCCTCGACCGCCAGTTGAAGGGGGCGCAGGCCATCCTCGACACCCTGCTGGAGTCCCGGGCGAGCATCCTCTCCGGCTTTTCGCGACAGCCGCTGCCCGAGGAACTGAACAGCCCCACCACCCCGGTGGCGAAGGCAAACTCGCTGGTCACCTACATTCCTTACGATCTCCGGTTCACCGCGGGCCAGCCCGAGGTTCGCCGTTTCCTCGACTCGATCGCCCGCAACAAGCAGCAGTTCTTCGTCATCCGTTCCATCAGCATCTCGAACTCCAAGCTCAAGGGCCCGCCGCGCGCCCCCGAGCCGCCCGAGGCTGCAGGCGTCTCGCTGCCCGACGGGCCGGCGGGGCAGGGGACATCCGGCCCCATCCAGTTCATTCTCGGCAAGGAGACCGTCTCCGTGGTCATGCGCATCGAGATCGCCATTTTCGCGGAGGCCGCCGTCAAGGGGGCATAGACCATGGAGTGGCTCAAGAAAAACTACGACCAGTTCGTGCTGCTCTGTTTCGCGGCTCTCCTTTGCGGCGTCGCCACCTTTCTCATCTTCAACGCCATGGCCTTCCACGATATCTTCGCGAGGATCAGCGGGCAGGTGCAGATCAACCGGAACATTCCGCCTTCGGACGCCGCGGCCCTGGCCACCGCGAAACAGGCGGTGCAGAACCCGCGGGTCTGGAACCGGTTTGACGGCGCGGGCTCCCTGCTCGTCTCGGAGCCGTACATCCTCTATCGGGTGAACCACGTCATCCGTCCCATGAATCCGGAGGTCACCCTCCACATGTTCCATCCGCCCATCCCGAACAAGTGGTTCTACGACAACCATATCGACCCGCTCGACCCGAACGCCCTCGAGGACGACCCGAGCGGCGACGGCTTCTCGAATCTCGAAAAGTGGAACTGGAAGTGCGACCCGCTCAACCCCGAATCGCACCCCCCGTATTGGACGAAACTGCGGCTGCTCCGCTTCATCAAGATCCCCTTCCGTCTCAAGTTCGAGGCCTATGACGGCGCCGAATTCCAGATCAACACCATCGACCTGCGCCAGCCCAGCCAGTTCCTGCACGTCTCCGATCAGATCACCGGGACGAAGTTTAAGATCATCGGCTTCGACAAGAAGACCCATACGGACGCCAACGGCGTCGAAGTGGACGACTCCGAGCTGACCATCCAGAACCTCGAGACCAAGGAAAAACTCGCCCTCATCCTCAACAAGGTCATCGACTCGCCGGACTCCTACGCCCTGTTCTTATACACTTGGAAAGGCAACGCCAAAATCCAGGTGAAAAAGGATAAAACGTTTTCTGTAGCCCCTGAAAACGATGTTCAATATAAATTGGTTGACATCGATGTCACGCGGGCCCTAATACAGAGCGTGAAGACGGGGGAGAAGGTGACTGTCACCCAAGGCACGGCTGAAAAAGCCCAGTAAATTGTGTCTTTTGCCGGCTCGTTCGCGTCTCCGCCTCCGCCGCTAACTTTGATTCCCCTCCCTACCTCCAATCTTCAGCTCGGGCAACCATGATAAAGACTCCACTCCGCAAAATCTGCTTCTTCGGCGTTCTCCTCGCTTCCGCCACTTCCATCGCCTCCGCTTATGACGAGGAGGGTTCGGTAAGGAACGTCGCCGAGAGCGAGATTGCCCGCCGGGAGGAATATTCCACGCGCGCACAGGACGCCATCGAGCAGGGCGACAAGGCGATGCGGCAGAAGGATTACCAGGTCGCCGTGACCCAGTATCGCACCGCGGTCGATTTGCTCCACGATTCCCCGTCCACCCACGTCATTCGCACGCGCGCGCTGGACGGCTTCTGCGACGCGAGCGTCAAGCTCGCCCAGCAGCGCATTACCGAGGGCCGCATCGTGGATGCTCAGAACACCGCGAAACTCGTCCTGGACGAACGCTACGACCCGAACTGCAAGGAAGCCATCAAGCTCGTCGAGCACCTCCAGGAGGCCGACTACTATAACAAGACCATCACCCCGAAATTTCGCGCGAATGTTGACCAGGTGAAACAGTGGTTCGTGGACGCCAAGGGCTATTATGAGACCGGCCGTTACGATCTGGCGATGAAGCGGTACGAGCAGATCCTGAACATTGACCCTTACAACATCGCCGCCCGCAAAGGCGAAGAAGAGGTCGATCACGCGAAGGACGCCTATTTCCGCCAGGCGTACGATGAACACCGCGCCCGGATGATCTCCCAGGTGGATCACCAATGGGAAGCGCCCGTCCGCAAGTATGGCGAGAAGGAGCTCGTCGGCCCGCCCGTCTCCACGCAGGCGCGGAGCACCGACTACATCACCAACAAGCTGAACCGCATCATCATTCCGAAGATCAATTTCAACGACGCCACCGTCCGCGAAGCGATCGACTTCCTCAAGCAAAAGAGCGTCGTCCTGGACACCTCCGAGCCCGATCCCGCAAAGCGCGGGGTGAACATCGTCCTGAAACTGGATACCGGCGGCGGCTCCTCGGCCCCTTCCATCCCGACGCCCGCGCCCGCCGCCACCACCATCCCCGGTGTGGACGCGACCGGCGTCTCGCCCGTCGCGCCCGCTCCCGCCGCTCCCGTTTCCGCGAGCGAGTCCCGCATCACGCTCACGCTCACTGAGATTCCTCTCATGGAGGCGCTGCGCTACATCACGAACCTCGCGGGGCTGAAGATCAAGGTCGAGCCCTATGCCGTCTCGATTGTCCCGCTCTCCGAGCCCACCGACGTTCTCATCACCAAGGAATACCGCGTTCCGCCCGGGTTTATTCCCGCTACGGCCAGCTCCGGCAACACCGGTCTCACGGGGGGCGCGGGAGGTGGCGCCGGCGCAAGGACCGCCTCGGCGCCCGAACCGACCTCGGCGGGCAACACCATCGGCGGCCGCGTGAGCGCGAAGGACTTTCTGGAAGGGAACGGCGTCGTGTTCCCCACGGGCTCGAGCGCCGTTTATATCCCGAGCGGCAGCCGGCTCATCGTTCACGACACGCAGGAGCAGCTCGACTTGATCGACACCCTCGTGGAAAGCCAGTCGCCTTCGCAGGTCACCATCGAGGCGCGCTTCGTCGAGATCCAGCAGACCAACCTCAAGGAGTTGAGCTTCGACACCCTTCTCGGCCAGTTCAGCCTGAACGGCAATGTCTTCGGCGGCGGCGGCACCGTCGGGAACGGCACGACGTTGAATCCCTCGGATTTTCCGTTCGTAGCCCCAGGTTCAGCCACGCCCGTCGGCACGTTTCCCCTCACCTCGGGAGACCGCACGGGCAGCAACGCCATCGCGAACGACGCGATCAACTCGCTGCTTTCGCCCGCTACGGGTCTTACCTCCGTCAGCCCGGCCGTGCTCAGTCTGGCGGGCGTCTTCACGAAGCCGCAGTTTCAGGTTGTCATGCGCGCGCTGAATCAGAAGCGCGGCGTCGATCTCCTCTCCTCGCCCAGTGTCACGACCAAGAGCGGGCAGCGCGCCACGATCGAAATCATCCGCGAGTTCCGCTATCCCACCGAGTTTGAGCCTCCGCAGATTCCGACCAGCTTCGGCGGCGGCAGCAGCGGCTCGGTCGGCGGCACCTCGGTCATCGCCGTGTTCCCTGTGACGCCCACCACGCCCACCGCGTTCGAGACGCGCAACACGGGTGTCACCCTGGAAGTCGATCCCCAGGTCGGCCCGGATGGCTACACCATCGACCTCACGCTCGTTCCGCAGGTCGTCGAGTTCGAAGGCTTCATCAACTACGGCAGCCCGATCTCGACGATCAATCCCGCGCTCGTCGGACTTGGCGGCGCGGTTGCTGGCGCCGCCGGCGTAAGCGCCTCGGTCGTCCTTACCAATAACGTCATCAACCAGCCGATCTTCAGCACCCGCAAGGTGACGACCAGCGTCACCATCTGGGATGGCGCGACGGTCGTCCTCGGCGGCCTCATGCGTGAAGACATCCAGAAGGTGGACGACAAGGTGCCGCTCTTCGGCGATCTCCCGCTCGTGGGCCGGCTCTTCCGCTCCTCGGCGGACCAACACATCAAGGTTAACCTCATCATCTTTGTCACGGCGCGCCTCATCAACCCGGCCGGCGAGCCCATCCAGACCGGCGACGACGAGAAGGAAGAAGTGGTCGAACCGCTCGCTCCCGAGACGCTTTCCGGCCCGTCGCTGCCCGAAACGCCTTTGTTCCAGAAGTAGGAAACCAAACCCGGCGGGTATGACGTGCCAGTCCTGGGGATCACAGGAGGAGTAGCCACAGGCAAGACGAGCTTTTCCCTGGAGTTGCGATCCCGCCTCGACGCGGAACTCTTCGATGCCGACCGGTGCGCACGCGATTTGCTCGACTCCGACCCCGATGTTCGCGCGGAAATATCCCGGCACTTCGGGCCGGCCATCTTCACCGGGGGCGCGGTTGACCGGGCGAAGCTCAGAAAAAATGTCTTTCACGATGCGAAGGAGAGGGTGGCTCTCGAGGCGATCCTTCATCCGCGCATCCGCGCCCGCTGGCTTGGCCTCGCGCAGGCCGCCCGCGCGGCGCACCGCTGGCTGGTCGTCGATATCCCGCTGCTTTTTGAAACCGGTGCGCAGGAGCACTTCGACAGGATCATAGTTGCCGCCTCCTCCGCTGCGGTGCAGGCGAGGCGGCTGCGGGAAATCCGCTCGCTGGACGCGGAGGTCGTCCGCGGCATCCTGGCCGCCCAACTCGATTTAATGTTAAAAATGGAAAAATCTCATCACGTGGTCTGGAACAATTCCACCCTGTCCCATCTGCGGGATCAGGCGATCCTCCTCGGCGATTATCTTTTGCAGGTTTATGGATGACGGCATCGCTTCGGCCGCCGCTCCCCGGAGCGCTCCCGCCGAAAGGAACAGGCAGGCCGGCCCCGCCAGGGGCCTCGAACTCGACGCGCTGCAAGCCTCGCCGTTGAGCCAGCTCGTCGAGCAGGCCCGCTCCCTCGGCATCCGGTACAACCCCGAGCGTTCCAGGCACCACCTCATCTTCGACCTCCTCCGGGGCCGGGCCGAGCGCGGCGGCCCTCCCTCCTTTGCCGAGGGGATCGCCGAGATTTCCGCCGAGAACCACGGCTTCCTCCGGTGGCCCCGGCACGATTTTCGCCCGTTGCCCGAGGACGTTTATCTTTCCGCCGCGCAGGTGAAGCGCTTCTCGCTGCGCAACGGCAACAAGGTCGGGGGGACCCTGCGCGGCCCGCGCGACAAGGAGAAATTCATGGCGCTCGACCTGGTGACGACCATCGAAGGCGAGCCGGCGGAAGCGTGGAGGGAGACGAAGGATTTCGAGAACCTCACCGCCCTTTTCCCCACCGAGCGCATCATGCTCGAGAACAGCGCCGCCAACTCGCTCGGCGCACGCGCGGTCGATCTCATCGCGCCCCTGGGCCGGGGGCAGCGCGGGCTCATCGTCGCGCCGCCGCGCACGGGGAAGACCATCCTGCTCAAGGACATCGCGAGGGCCATCCGCGCCGGCTCGCCCGAGATTCACGTCATCATGCTGCTCATCGACGAACGGCCCGAGGAAGTCACCGACCTCAAGCGCGGCGTGGACGCCGAAATCTACAGTTCGACCTTCGACGAGACGCCGTCCCGCCACATCCAAGTCGCCGAGCTCGTCAGCGACCGGGCCAAACGACTCGTCGAGTTGAAGAAGCATGTCGTCATCCTCTTGGACAGCATCACCCGGCTTGCCCGCGGGTACAATGCCATGCAACCGTCCAAGGGGAGGATTATGTCGGGCGGCGTCGAGGCAAAGGCCCTCATGAAGCCGAAGCGTTTTTTCGGCGCGGCCCGCAACGTCGAGGAGGGCGGCAGCCTCACCATCCTCGCGACCGCGCTGGTCGATACCGAAAGCCGGATGGATGAAGTCATCTTCGAGGAATTCAAGGGCACGGGGAACATGGAACTGCATCTGGATCGTTCCATCGTCGAGAAACGCCTCTACCCCGCCATCCAGGTATTGAATTCTGGCACGCGGCGCGAAGAATTGTTGTATCACCCGGAGGAGCTGCAGCGCATCCACCTCCTGCGCAAACAGCTCGCCTCGATGCCCCCGGTTGAAGCCATGGAAGTGCTCTTGCGGAATCTCGAGGCCACCAAGACGAACGCCGAATTGTTACTCGCGGGGTTGCGGTGAACGGCGATCCCACTCCCGAGCCGGGCGAGCCTCCTTCCTCCGCCCCAGAACCTGGCCGAGCTCCCGCCTTGGTCGCGACCGGCGACGCCCTGTCCGAGACGGCGGCCGCCATCGCCCCTTTTGACCGGATCGCCATCGACACGGAGGCGGACAGCCTGCATTCCTATTTCGAGAAGCTTTGCCTCATCCAGATCAGCGTTGCGGGGCTCGATTTCCTGGTTGACCCGCTCGCGGGCGTCCCGCTCCAGCCTCTCCTGGATGTGTTTTCCGCCCGGGAGCTCATCATCCACGGCGCGGATTTCGACCTGCGCCTTCTGCGGCGGGCCGGCCTCCAGTCGGTCAGCCGCGTATTCGATACCATGATCGCCGCACGGCTCACCGGCCGGCTCGAGTTCAGCCTCTCCGCCCTCCTCCTGGAGTTGTTCGGCGTCACGCTCGCGAAATCGTCGCAGAAAGCGAACTGGGCACTCCGCCCGCTTCCCGCCAAGATGGCCGAGTACGCCGTGAACGACACGCGCTACCTGCTCCCGCTCACGGAAATCCTGGAGGCCGAACTCCGAACGCTGGGCCGGTGGGAGTGGCTTCAGGAATCGTGCGAGAGGGTCGTCCTTCTCACCGCCATCACCCGCGAGCGCGACCTCGAGAATGCCTGGCGGGTCGGCGGAAGCTCCGAGCTGGACCGGCGCGGGGCCGCCGTCCTGCGCGCGTTGTGGCATTGGCGGGAGGAGGAGGCGCAGAAGGTGGATCGCCCGGCCTTCCACATCCTCAGGAGCGAGGAACTCGTCGATGCCGCATTCGCCTTCGTCCGCGACAACTCCATCCACTTCCGCCACCTTTCGGGCGGGAGGCGGAAACGTTTCCAGGCCGCCGCCGCCGCCGCGCTCGCCCTGCCGGAAAGCGAATGGCCAGTGCGCCCCGTCCGTCCGCGCCTCCGCCAGACTCAGGAGGAAGAGCAGCGCTTCCGTGTATTAAAGACCGAGCGGGATCGCATCGCCGCCGAACTGAAGCTCGACCCGTCGCTCATCGCCTCCAAAGCCGTCCTCGAAGCCGTCGCCGGGAACCGGGAGGAAGGCAGGCTCCTGCCGTGGCAGCGTAAACTCCTGGGCCTGCCCGAAAGTCCCGCTACTGAGGCGGCACCGTAACCGAAGGCGGGGTGGTATTGTCGGGCGGAACGGTGCCTGGAGCCGGGGGAGTCGTTGTGTCGCCGGCGGGCGGCGGTGCTCCCGCGGCGGGAGGGGGAGGGGGCGTATTGGGAAGGGCTCCTGGGACCGTCGTGTCCGGCAGAGGAGTCCCGGGCGCGGGCGGCGTGGTGCCGACAGCAGGGTTCGGGTTCGGAGTCGCGGGGCCGGTCGGGGCGTCGCTGCCGGCCGCCTGCTGCGGGGCGCTCTGGTCGGGGGGAGCCGCTTCATCGGTTGCCGGCGGCGGGGAGTAGGATTTGTCGAGAGGGGAGTACAGGTCTCCCCGTCGGTTTGGCAGGGTCGAGCAGGCGGGAAGGAGGACCACGGCGAGGGCCGCGAGGAGGGGAAGGGCGAATTTCACGTGCGAATCGAAACAGTTTTGCCCCGCCCTGTCAATGCCCGCGTCCGTCCCGCGTCGCCCCATTTCGGGCGCGCCCCCCGGGAACTGGCATGGCCCAGAAAAAAGTTGCCCAACCGCCGCGCGCCACTACCTTCATCCCCCTGCTTATGATCATTGTCACCAAACCGGATGCGACCGAGGAACAGATTGAGCACATCGTGGCCCGCATCAAAGAATGGGGCCTGAAGGCCGAAATCAGCCGCGGCGCGCTCCGTGTCGTCATCGGGGTCATTGGGCCCGAGGACGCCATCCGCGAGAAGCCGCTGGCCGCGATTCCCGGTGTCGATTCCGTCACGCCGGTGCTGAAGCCCTACAAGCTGGTCGCCTATGAATTCCGAGGCACGCCCGGGGTGGTGAGCGTAGGCGGGGTCGAGGTGGGCGGCAAGCGCGTCGTGCTCATGTCCGGCCCGTGCTCGGTCGAGTCCCGGCAGCAGATCACCTCCATCGCCCGGGACGTCAAGAAGGCCGGCGCGCGGATTCTCCGCGGGGGCGCCTTCAAGCCGCGCACCTCGCCGTATTCTTTCCAGGGCCTCGGCGTGGATGGGCTGAAGATGCTCGCCGAAGCCAGGGAAGAGACGGGGCTCCCCGTCATCACCGAGATCATGGATACCAAGGACATCGAGGTCATCGAGCAGTATGCGGACTGTCTCCAGGTCGGCGCGCGCAACATGCAAAACTTCGCGCTCCTCAAGGAGGTGGGTAAGAGCAAGCTCCCCGTAATGCTCAAGCGGGGGATGTGCGCCACGGTGCGCGACCTCCTCATGAGCGCCGAATACATCCTGAGCGAGGGCAATTTCAACGTGCTCCTGTGCGAACGGGGCATCCGGACGTTCGAGACCATCACGCGAAACACCCTGGACCTGAACGCCGTCCCAGTCTTGAAGGCCGAGACCCACCTGCCCGTCGTCGTCGATCCCACCCATGGCGTGGGCGTGCGCGAGCACATCCCGGCCATGGCCCTCGCCGCGGTCGCCGCCGGGGCCGACGCCCTGATGGTGGAAGTGCACAACGCCCCCGAGTTTTCCAAGAGCGACGGCGAACAGGCCCTCCTCCCGGCGGACTTCGACGACCTGGTCGCGCGGGTTCGGGCCGTCGCAGGCGTCATCGGACGCGAGCTCTAGGCCCTCTTCGCGAATTTCCTCGTTTTTCTCGTTCCCAAACTCCGTTTGGGAACGTTTCCTCTCTCGGAACTCTGTTCCTGTTCTGAGGGCGTCGAGCCGAAACAGCTCGGGCTTTAGACCTCTCGCGCCAAGGTCGCTAAGGTAGTTCGCCACGGGCGAAATTCCCGTCTTAAGTCCGAAAGAACCGGCATGGAGACGACAGGGCTCGACGCTCTCAAGCCGGGCCTCCCCGTTCCCGCGCGAACCCTTGAAACCTGTAGGTAACCCCTACTTCTGCCATCAGGGGAATATTTCTTGGCACTGTTCCCTGGAATACGGCTTTCAACCGTCTCGGGCACCCCTCTTGCTATAAGAATCCCTCATCTCGGAGGGGGATCGACTTCTTTACCCTACAATGGCCAAACTTTTTATCACCCTCGCCGATTCCGGTCAGATGACCCATCAGTTGGCGGGGGCGATCATCACCATCGGGAGATACCCCGACAATATGATCCAGATAAATCATGCCTCCGTTTCCGGCCATCATGCGCGCCTTGTCTCCCGTAACGGGCGCTACCGCCTGCAGGACCTGAATTCCTCGCCCAGGAGCTACCTCAACGGCATGCCCAGCAGCGAGGCCGATCTCCCCGATTCCTGCGTCCTGCGTTTCGGCACCGTCGAGTGCGTTTTCAAGGACGAGGTGAACGCCTCGCCCATCGACCAATACGTCTCCCGCCTCGCCGACTCCCAGCGGCAGGTGGACACCGTCATCCGCGCCCGCGATTTCCTTCACCAGCAGGTCCAGGATCTCCAGAAGAAAATGGAAGATTCCGAGCGGGCGGGCGAAGAACGCGGGGCGGAGCTCGAAGAGCTTCGCAAGCAGGTATCCGCCCTTACCCAGCCCCGGCACGCGCCCGCGCCGAATGGAAACGACGAGTCCGGCCTGCGGTTGATCAGAACCGATGCGGGCGCGAAGGCCGATGCCGGCGAGGCCCAAGAGGTGCGTGCCGAGTTCGAGAAACTCCTGGAAGCCGCCAGACAGGCTGCCGCCCAGTCCGCCGGGCAACTCGCCGAGGCCCGGGCGCAGGTCGAGCGTCTCCAGGGGGAGTTGGAGGCGGCCTCGCAAGGCCAGAGCGGCGCGGCGGCAAGGTTGGAAAACGCCCTTCAGGAGCGGGACGCAGCCTCCGCCCGGCTCGCGGAAGCCCTGGAAAAATCCGCGGGTGTGGCTAGGGAATGCGACGCTTTGCGGCAGGGGAGCGAAGCGCTCTCCAAAGCCCTGAGCCATGCGAAACAGCAGATCGAAGCCGTGGCCGGCGACCGCGACGCCATCCGCAAGGAGCGCGAGGAACTCGCCGCGGGCGTCGCCGAGCACCGCAGGCAGGCGGAACTTCTCGGCGGGCAGGATAAAGCTCTGGGAGAGCGGCTGGAGGAAGTTTCGGCCCAGTTGCGCGAGGCCCAGGAGAAAGTGGAGGCTCTCACGCGGGAGCGCGCGGAGCAGGAGGAATTGACCGGCGCCCTGCGCGACGCGGGCCGGCAGGAACACGCCCAGTGGGTCGCGGGCCTCGAGGCGCGCCAGCAGGAAGCCTCGTTCCTGGAGGGACAGCGCAACGCGCTCGCGGAGGAACTCCGGCAGGCATCGGCCCGGCTCGCCGAGGCGGTGGAGCAGAACGAAGCCCTGGCGAGGGATCGCGCGGACGCAGAGAAAGGGCACGAAGGCCTTTCGGAGGCGTTGAACAGCCTGCGGCAGCAGGCGGACGCGGCGGCCGCCGAGCGCGAGGCGTGGCGGGAGAAATTCGAGGAAGCATCCCGGCAACTGGACGAGGCTCGCGACGAGGCCCGGCAGGCAGCCGAACAGCAGGCCGCCCGGATGGATGAAGTCCGCCTCGAACTGGAGGCGGCGACCCTCGAGCGCGACGCCGAGCGTGGCGTGCGGCAGGAACACCTCGCGCAGATGGAGGTGCTCGGCAGGGAGCGGCATGAACTGGCGGCCGAGCGCGACCGCCTCGCCGCCGAACAGTCCGGCCTCCAGAGCCAGCTCGAAGAAAACCGGGCCACGACCGGTTCCTCGGCGGAGGAAGTGACGACCTTGCAGCAGGAGAACGAGATACTCACGTCAAGCGTCGCGGAGCTCCGGGAGCAGCTCGACTCCCTCGCGCGGATGCGGGGTTCCAACCGCCAGGAGATCGAAGCCATCCGGCTGGATCGCGACTCGCTCAAACAGCAACAGGCGGATTGGTCGGCCCGGCTGGAGGAGATGACCCGCCAGCTCGCCTCCGTGACAGACGAGCGCAACCGGCACCGGGCCGCGAACGAACATTCCGCCGCCGCCATCGCCGAAACGGAGGACCGGCTCAAAGCGATGACCCGGGAGCGCGACGCGACGGTGAAGTGCGCGCATGAACTCGAAGAGGCCCGCGAACAGGCAAAGGCGCTCGGGCTGGAGCGGGATACCCTCCGCGCCCGGTGCGAGGAGCTCACCGCGAAGCAGCCGAAGCCCGCGGACAATGCCAAGGCCCTCGAGCAATTCCACGTCGTCCTGATGCGGAAAGAAGAGGAGATCGCGCGGTTGAAGCAGGAACTGGCCGCCGCGCGCACGCGGAAGCCTTCGCCGGCCGAGCTTTCCCTGGTCACCCCCGTCGAGAGTCCCGATGAGGACGAGCCGCCCGCTTCCCCGGCGGAGAAGGAGCCCGGCAAGGCGCCCGCCTACGATATCGGCACGGGCATGCGTTCGGTGCCTTCCCTGCTCAGCGCCACGCGCAACCGGCTGCACTATTTCATCCGCCACCCCGGCGACGACACCATCATGAGTGAGCTCGCCCATCATATCCGCGAGATCAAGGAAATGACGGGCAATTCGAATCTCGAGACCTCGCAACGGCTGGCGAACGTGCTGAACGGGATGATGGAAGACGTTGTCAAGCGCCCGGAACACGTCACGCCCGGCCTGTTGAGGACATTCAGCCAATCCGTCGATTTCCTCATCACGCTCCAGGAACCGAAGGCCGCGGCCAAGGCGAACGTCCTCTCGCGCGGCAACATCTTCGTGGTGGACGACGACCCCGGCATCCTGGATGCCATCGTCCCGACGCTGGAGGAAGCCAGCCTTCAGGTTTCCTGCAGCCAGCAGGCCCGGAAGGCGTTGAAGATACTCGCGGATCAGAAGTTCGATCTTGTGCTCCTGGACGTCGGCCTGCCCGAGATGAACGGCATGGACCTTTGCGCGAAGATACGGGGCATCCCCCATCAACGGAAGACGCCGATCGTCTTCCTTACGGGCATGGATACCGTGCAGAACCGCGTCCAGTCGATGTTGAGCGGCGGCAACGACTTCATCGGCAAGCCCTTCAACACCTGGGAGCTGGCCGCGAAATCGCTCATCTGGGCCCTGAAAAGCCAGCTCGCCCTCATTTGATGGAACGTTCTCTGAACGCGAAACCCGATCCGATGTCTATTCCTTGAATCCGGGTTTACAGTTCCCCCGGAATCGCTACTCTTTCGTCACTCATGCGCCACCTGATCCGGGGAATCCTCCTCCTCGTCCTCGTCTCCTCCCGAGCCCCGGCCACCGCCGCGGAGGCGCTCCCCATCCAGAAGAGCCTTATCCGCGTGACCACGACCGAGCAGGATGCAAACTACCGCGTCCCGTGGGAGCCGGGCGCGATCAGCGGCGGGGTCGGCGCGGGCTTCGTCATCAGCGGCTCGCGCATCATGACGAACGCGCACGTCGTCAGCAACGCGCGCTTCCTCAGCGTCGAGAAGGAGGACGACCCGAAGAAATACATCGCCTCCGTGGAATTCATCGCGCACGACTGCGACCTCGCCGTCCTCAAGGTGAGCGACCCAGATTTTTTCAAGGGCACCGTCCCGCTCACCTTCGGCGACTTGCCCCCCATCGAGTCCAGCGTCTCGGTTTTCGGTTACCCCATCGGCGGGGAACGCCTCTCCGTGACGCACGGCATCGTCTCGCGGATCGATTTTTCGACCTACACGCATTCGGGGGTGGACACCCACCTCACCATCCAGATCGACGCCGCCATCAACCCCGGTAACAGCGGCGGGCCGGTGATCCAGGCGGGCAAAGTCATCGGGGTGGCCTTCCAGGGCTACAGCGGGGATGTGGCGCAGGGAGTCGGTTACATGATCCCCACGCCGGTCATCAAACGGTTTCTGAAGGACATCGAGGACGGCCATTACGACAAATACATGGACCTCTCGGTGAACTGGTTCAACGTCCAGAACCCGGCGCAGCGCCAGGCCCTTGGCCTGCCGGATGACGGCACCGGCGTCCTCGTCAGCAGCGTCTCGTCCGCGGGCAGCTCCTACGGCGTGCTCAAACAGAACGATGTCCTGCTCTCCATCGACGGCCACACGATCTTCAGCGACGGCTTTGTCGATCTCGACGGTTCCCGCATCCAGATGTCCGAGATCGTCGAGCGCAAATTCAAGGGCGACGAGGTCAAGCTCACGATCTTCCGCGACAAGCAGAAGATGGATGTCGTCGTGAAGCTGAACGAGGCATGGCCCTTCAGCGTCCAAGCGAACGCCTATGACGTGAAGCCGCGCTATGTCGTCTTCGGAGGCCTCCTCTTCCAGCCGCTCTCGCGGAACTTCCTCGAAGCGAACCAGGTCGAGGATCTCCGCGTGCGTTTCTTCTACGACTTTTTCACCTCCGACGAGATATTCAAGGCGCATCCGGATGTCATCGTCCTGGGCGCGATCCTGCCTGACGCGATCAACACCTACCTCACCGCCTTCAAGGACGGCATCGTCGATGAGGTCAACGGCGTGAAGATGCGGACTTTGAACGACCTGGCGGCCGCGTTCGCCAAGCCCGCGGACTATTACGTCATCAAGCTCATCGGGGAAGGCCGGCCCATCGTGCTTGAGCGCAAGGCCGTTGACGCCGCCCACGACAGGATCAACTCCCGCTACAACGTGCTGAAGGATCAAAACCTCAATGAAAACGGCAGCTAGGCTTTTCAGAATCACTCGGGCGCGGGCTTTCGCCGGAGCCGTTTTCTTCGCTGTGTCCGGCTGGCTGCTGGCCGGCTCGCTCCACGCCGCGCTCGTCGAGGTAGCCAAGGACAAAAAAGCCTCCGTCGTCCGGGTGAACGTCACGAACCAGACCTACGATTTCTTTCATCCGTGGAGCAAGCGCGCCCCGTATTCGCGGCGGGCGCTCGGCGCGGTGCTGCCCGGGGGCCGCGTGCTCGTCACCGGCGAGCTGGTCGCGAACTCCGACTACGTCGAGCTGGAGAAAGCCGAGAGCGGGGAGAAGATCGCCGCCGAGGTCGAGTTTGTGGACTACGAGGCGAACCTCGCACTGCTCAAGCCCACGGACGGCAAATTTTTAGATGGCATCAAGCCGCTCGAGATCGCCCCCGCCGTTGTCGGCGACCGGGTGGCGATCTGGCAACTGGAGACCACCGGCGCCCTCCTCATCACCAACGCCCTCGTCACCACCGCCGAGGTCTCCCGCTATCCCATCGACGACACGGCGCTCCTCATCTACCGCCTCACCACCTCGCTCCAATACCGCGAAGGGAGCTTCACCGTCCCCGTCGTGAAGGAAGGGAAACTGACCGGTCTCATGATGCGCTACGACACGCGCACCCAGGACCTCGATGCCATCCCCGCGCCGGTCATCGAGCATTTCCTCAAGGACGCCTCCGGCAAGAGCTACCGCGGCTTCCCGCGAGCGGGCATCCTCTTCGCCGCGACGCGCGACCCGCAGTTGCGGCGTTACGCGGGCCTCACGGACTCCGAGCCGGGCGGGGTTTATGTGACCGAAGTGCTGAAGGGCGGCCCCTCCGCGGACAGCGGCCTCCAGGTCGGCGACGTTATCCTCGAGATCGGCGGCCAGGCCATCGACCCCGACGGCGACTACGACGACTCGCAATACGGCAAGGTCTCCATCGTCCACATGATCTCCACCCGGAACTATGACGGGGACGTCCTGAAGCTGAAAATCTCCCGTGCCGGCAAGACAATGCCCCTCGACCTCACCGTCGCCCACCGCGCCGTGACCGACTATGTCATCCAGCCTTACACCATCGACACCGCTCCCCAGTATTACGTGCTTGGCGGCCTTGTCCTGCAGGAACTCTCGCGCCAGTATCTACGCGAGTGGGGCGCGGACTGGCAGAAGAAAGCGCCCGAGCGTTTCGTCTATTACGACCGCTTCCAGGCTGAGCTGTTCCCGGATCGTCAGGGCAAGCTTGTCATCCTCAGCCAGGTGCTGCCTGCGGCCACCAATATCGGCTACGAGATGCTCTCGTACCTGGTGGTCTCGAAGATCAACGGCATCCCGATAAAGAGCGTCGCAGACGTGGCCAAGGCCGTCGAGAAACCGCTGGACGGTTTCCACAAGATCGAGTTCAACGAAGATCCCAGGGTGCTCTACCTCGACGCGAAACAGGTCGCCGAGGGCAACGACGCATTGATGCGCAGCTACGGCCTGCCCGCCATCAGCCGGCTATGAGCCGGTCGCACTCCGTCCGCGGCGAGCCTCCCGGTTGGGGCGCGATCTTCGACTGGGACGGCGTCGTCATCGACTCGTCCGCCGCCCACGAGGAGAGCTGGGAGCGCCTTTCGCGCGAGACGGGGAAAGCGCTTCCCGAAGGGCATTTCAAGAAGGGCTTTGGCCGCAAGAACGAGGTCATCATCCCGGAGATCCTCGCCTGGAGCGGGGACCCCGACGAGATTCAGACCCTCGCGCGGCGCAAGGAGGCCCTGTATCGCGACATCATCAAGGAGCGCGGCGTCCAGGCGCTCCCGGGCGTAAAAGCTTGGCTCGGGAAGTTGAACGACGCCGGCGTCCCGTGCGTCGTCGGTTCTTCCACCGCACGCATAAATATCGACGTGGTGCTCGAAGTTATCGGCCTCTCCGCGAGCTTCGCCGATATCGTCTCCGGGGACGATGTCACCAAGGGGAAACCCGACCCCGAAGTCTTCCTGCTCGCCGCGCGGCGCATTGGCCGCCTGCCAGAGTTCTGCGTCGTCTTTGAGGATGCGCATGTGGGCATCGAAGCCGCTCACCGCGCGGGGATGAAGGCCGTGGCCGTCGCCACCACGAATCCCCTGGAAGACCTCGGTAAAGCCGAACTCGCCGTGCGCCGCCTGGACGAACTGGATATCGCCAGGATAGAAGCCCTGTTCCCTGCCAGCCCGTAGCGGCCCCGCAAGCCGCCCGGCTTGTCAATCCGCCCTGGCGAGCCGCCGCAACTCCAGGTACCGGTCTCGCGTCGCCTTATCGCGCGCCGCCTTCCGCCACATCTGGTATTGCTGGATCGGCTCCGTCGTTGGATCGACATTTGGCAGCGTCAGCGGCAGTCCGCCCGTCTGCAGCGACCCCGTTTTGAGGCTGCCCAAGTCCAGGGTATCGTGCGAAGCCTCGCTCTTGCCCTGGATGTTGGACGACCGGCCCGCCGTAACGCCCGACTCGTCGAGCAGGCCCTTCGGCAATTGCACATCCGCCGCATCCAGGATGGGCTTGGCCTCCAGCAGGACCTGTTTATAAGTCTGGAGGAGTTGTTGCACCATCGAAGGCACATCCGTCGGGTCGATCTGGGTGGACGGACTCGTTCCCTTGCCTGAGGAACCGGGCGCGGCCTCGTCCTGCGCGAAGGCGAGTCCCGTCATGGCGAAAAACAAGAGTAGCTTCATGCCCGGACGTTAGCTCCGGCTCCGCCTGCCGCAACGCTTTTGGGACGAAGGCGGGGTATTTTGGAGTGAAGGCGGCTCCTGCGCCGCAGCCGCATCTCCCGCCCTGCTACTTGTTGAAGAACCCGCCCACCATCGACTTCAGCATTCCCTCCGCCTCGCCCACCAGCGGATTGGCCCCGGTCGCGCCCGCCGCGCCGCCCATCCCTTCGGAGGCCAGGACGGTGGACAGGATGCCCGCCATGGAAGGCGACATCTTCGATTCAAGGTGCTGGATGACGGCCTGGATCGCGGCTCGCGCCTGATCCTCGCTGATGCCCGTCTTGCTCGCTACGATCTGAACCAGTTCTTCCATAAATCTCGTCCTACTTGGGTGAAGCTGCCGCCGCCGCGTCCTTCTTTGACGCCTTCGCATCGATGCTCACCGCGGTCATTGTATATTGGATCGTCACCTTCGTGCCGACCTTCAGATCCCCCGTCGTCTTCGTCGCGGCGCTCCGCGAGACTTCCCACGGCGATTTGCCCTTCATCACCACGATGGTCGTGTCCGTCATCGAGATGATCGGCCCCGTCACCTGGTAGGTGGTCGGCGCGCCGGCGAGCGCGGGGAAGACTGAGAAATTCAGGAGGCAGAGGGAGGTGAGCAGCAGTCTGGTTGTTTTCATAGGGGTGTGTCGATTATGACACCCGGTTCGGCCGGTTTTCACAAGCAAAAACTCCGCGCTCCCCCCAGCAAACGTTTGTCCCAGTCGGCCTCGGCTTGCTATCGTGCCGCACATGTCCGGGGGCGAAACGCAGAACCATAAGGAGTTGAAGCGCCTCGCCTTTCTCTGGGCGCGCGAACAGGGCTATTCCTGCTGCGGGTTCGAGATATCCCTGTCCCATTCCGGCTGCCGGGCGGATGTCGCCGCGTATCGACCCGCGTCCGAGTCGCGCCCCGTCGCCTTCGAAGGCCGGACCCTGCGGCAGTCGCAGGCGGTCGTCGGGAGCACCGCCGTCTTCGAGTGCAAACAATCCCGCGCCGATCTCCTGAGAGACGCGTGTCTCGCCGGGAAAACACGCGAGCGGCTCCAGGGTCTGCACGAGCGCCGCATCGTCCTCGAACGCCTCCTGCGCGTCCACTACCCCTCGGCGGCCAACGGCGATTCCCTCTTCCAGGAATACGAGAGCTACAATCTCGAAGCCAAGGGCCACAAAGGGTACCGCCGGGTGCTGGGCGAGATCGGGCGCCTGCAGAACGCCCTCCTGCTCAAGAATAAATTCGAAAAGCTCATCCGCTACCGGTGCGCGAACCTGTTCTATCTCGTCACCCTCCGCGGCCTCATCGCCGAATACGAACTCCCTTTGAATTGCGGCCTCCTCGTCCAGGAAGGCGACGCCCTAGTCCTCGTCCGCAAACCCATCTGGCAGGAATCATCCAAAGGCGCGCGCCTCGCCCTCCTCTACCGCATCGCCCTCGCCGGCACCCGGCGGCTCGAACTCCCCGCTCTCCCCGAACCGCGCCCTACCGCAGTGCCGATGTGACCGCGGGCGGGAAGGTGAGGGTCACGTCGCCTTCGATCCGAAGGGTGACACACGGCTCGTGGTCGTGCTCCGTCTCGCCGCGGTTGATGATGATGTAGGGCGCGCCGCGGCGCGCTGCCAGGAGCGGGAAAGATGCGGCAGGGTAAACGGAGAGCGTCGAGCCGAGGGCGACAACGAGATCGGCCTTCGAGGCCGCTTCGTGCGCGCGGTCGAGTTGCAGCGGGTCGAGGCTCTGGCCGAAGCTGATCGTGGCCGGTTTCAAAAAGCCGCCGCACTCGCAGAGAGGAGGCTTGCGGTGGGCGCGGAAATACTCGAACGCCGGTTGGGGATCGCTGCGCGCGCGGCAGGTCTGGCATTCGACCAGCGTGTTCGTGCCGTGCAACTCCACCAGGCGGGCCGGGCTCGTGCCGGCGAGCGCGTGGAGGCCGTCGATGTTCTGCGTTACGACCATCAGGAGTTTCCCGGCCGTCTCGAGTTCCACGAGCGCTCCGTGCACCGCGTTGGGCCGCGCATTGCGAAAGCCGTCCCAGCCTTCGAGCTTATAATCCCAGTGCTCGATGCGGGCGGCCTCCGATGCCATGAAATCCTCGTAATAGACCGGTTTGCGCCGTTTCCAAACGCCTTGCGGGCCGCGGAAGTCGGGGATTCCGCTGCCGGTCGAGATGCCCGCGCCGGTGAAGACGAGCATCCGCTTCGAGGCCCGGAGGAAATCCGCGAGTTCCGTCGGCATGGCGCCCCCCGTCCGTGTCGAACCGCGCGGTGCGCCGGCTCGCTAGTCCATCCCCCGCTTGTATTCGATGATGGCCGTGCCGATCTCGTCCGCGATCTTTTGGCGATATGCCGGGTTCAGCGCGAGAGACGCCTCATAGGGGTTCGTAAGGAATCCGCATTCCGCGAGCACCGCCACCGTGTCGGCCTTGCGAAGGACGTAGTAGAACGCCTGCTTCACCCCGCGGTTCTCGGTGGGGTACGTGCCCATGAGCTGGCTCTGGATCCGCTCCGCCAGCGGGATGGCTTCCGGCGCGCAGTAATAGGTCTCGTAGCCGCGCGCCTCGCGCCGCGCGCCCGCGTTGAAATGGATGCTGACGAAGATGGAGGAGGGCTGCGCGTTGGAGATGGCCACGCGCTCCGGCAGAGGGATGAACGTGTCGTCGGAGCGCGTCATCACGGTGTGGATTCCGGCCCGGCGCAGGCGCGACTCGAGCCGCAGCGCGACATCCAGGGCCACGCCTTTTTCGGGGATGATGTTGCTCGGGATGCCCCCCAGGTCGTGTCCGCCGTGCCCGGCGTCGATGACCACGGTGCTGAACGGCCGCGCCACGGTCCGCGATTGTTCGCGGTAGCTCGTCCCTTCGGTGACGCGGTAGCTCGCGTGCCGCACCCGCCGGGAATGGCCGTGGTGCGAGTGGCGTCCGCCGGACGAGGTATGGTGATGGCGGCTGCCGTGCCTGCTGCCGGACGACGTGTCGTGGTGGTGCTTCTTCGTCTTGGCCTCCGCGCCGGAAAGCAGCCCCAGCAGGAGGAGCGCCGTGAAAAATACCGTTCTCACCCGAAACACGCGAATGTAATAATTGCTTTGAGCAACGAACGCAAATCGGAATGGGAGCCCGGAACGGTTCCCGCGGGTCCGGGGTTGCGGAGGTTTCCATGAGCGCGCCACGCACCATCATCCACCTCGATATGGATTGCTTCTACGCCGCCATCGAAGTGCGCGACGCGCCCGCGCTCGCGGGCAAGCCGGTCGCCGTCGGCGGTGCGCGGGATCGGCGCGGCGTCCTCACCACCTGCAACTACGAGGCGCGCAAATACGGCATCCGCTCCGCCATGCCGACGTACATGGCCCTGCAGAAATGCCCGCACCTCATCGTCCTTCCCACCCGGTTCGATGCCTATGGCGCGGAGTCCCGGCGCATACGGCAAATCTTTCACCGCTTCACCGAGCTCGTCGAGCCCCTCTCGCTCGACGAAGCCTACCTGGATGTGTCGCACCTCTCCCACCCCGCCGCCGCCATCGCCTCCGAGATTCGCGGCCGCATCTTCGAACAGACGGCGCTCACCGCCTCGGCCGGCATCGGCCCGAACAAGCTCGTCGCAAAGATCGCGAGCGACTGGAACAAGCCCGACGGCCAGTACCGAGGTCACGCCCGAGGCCGTGCCGGCGTTCATGCGAGAGCTGCCTGTGCGGAAGATCTGGGGCATCGGCAAGGTCTCGGCGGAGAAGCTGGAACGGCTCGGCGTTCGCACGTGCGGCGCGCTGCAAGCCTATTCCCGCATCGAGCTCCACCGGATTTTCGGGAAGTTCGGCCTGGAACTCTACGAACTCTGCCGCGGCATCGACCATCGGGCGGTCGAGCCGCGGCGCTTGCGAAAATCGCTCGGCACGGAGGAGACCTTCGGGACGAATGTCACCACGCTCGCCGACCTCGAGGAGCGGCTCGCGGAGATGCACGAGGGCCTTCTGCAGGAGCTGGCGCAGAAGGAGGGGTCGCGGGAGATCCACAAGCTTTTCGTGAAGCTGAAGTTCGCCGACTTCTCTCGCACGACGGTCGAAAGGGTCGGCGACCGCCCGTTGATCGAGCATTACCGGCAGCTCCTGGCCGAAGGCTTCGGCAGGAATACGCAGAGCGTGCGGCTGCTGGGGCTGGGAGTCCGTTTTGCGGAGCCGGGCCCCGCCGGCGGAGGGCAGCTCCTCCTGGGTCTGGGAGGCGAGGCCGCTGTTGAATGTCCTTGAAAAACGACACCCCGAAGGTGAAGGATGGAACACACCCGAACCAAGAGAACAACCCATGACCGACAAAGTGAAACCCATTCCGGAAGGATACCACAGCATCACCCCGTACCTCGTCGCGAAGAACGCGGCGGGCGCCATCGAGTATTACCAGAAGACATTTGGCGCCACCCTTAAGATGCGGCTCGACGGGCCGGATGGAAGGCTCATGCACTCCGAGTTGCAGATCGGCGACTCGCTCATCATGCTCGGCGAGGAGCGGCCGGATGACGGCGTAAAGAGCCCTGAAACGCTGGGCGGTTCGCCGGTGACGATCCATTTGTATGTCGAAGACGTGGACGCCCTGTTTGCGAAAGCGGTGGACACCGGCTCGACGGTGGTGCGCCCGGTCGAGAACCAATTCTACGGCGACCGCTCCGGCATGTTCATGGATCCCTTCGGGCACTCCTGGAACGTCTCGACCCACATCGAGGACGTCTCCGCCCGAGGAAATCAAGAAGCGGACGAGCGCGTTGTTCGGCGAGTAGGGGCGCGCGCGCTACTGGCAGCGCAAAGGCCTTCGTCCAAGTCTATCCGCGCCGGATCTCCGGATAGCGGAACCGGATGTTGAAGCGGTAAACCTTCTTCTGGTGGCAATAGACATCGCCGGTCTGGAGGTCGAAACGGTAGGGGATTTCCACCCGGGTAACATCCACCGTGGCGTGGAAGCCGCGCTCCGAGAAGATGTCGATGAGGATCGCGAGCGCCGTGGGATCGTCGAAAAGCGTCTCCTCGGAATTCACGCTGGCCCTGCCGGAGATCGCGTGCCGGGTGATGATGGGCATCATCTTCTGCGCGATGAAGTCGATGACGCGGTCGAACGTCTCCGACTGCTCCACCGGGTAGCAATCCAGCCGCCGCACCAGGTCCTGCCGCGCGTGGCGCACGAGCTCGCTCGCCAGCGGCAGCCCGCGGAGGCGGTCGAACGTGAGCGGGTCCAGTTCGAGCGAGCTCTGGTATTCCAGCTCGCGCACGATGTTCTGCTGCACCACCTGCAAGGGCGCCTGGGCATTGATGAAATGGTAGTGGAATATCTGCTTCAGCGAGACGAGGGCGTCGTACGTCTGCTCCTTGAAGACGCGGTAACGGTTCCGCGCGAGCGCCTCGCTGAAGTCCGTCGGCCTCTCCTCCCACAACTCGCCGATGCCGGATTGCTTCACCTCCTCGTTGTGCGCGATCACCTGCCGCCCGCGTTTCAATTGGCGCGCGATGCTTTCCGACTCGTCAACGAAGAGAACCATGCAGTGGAAGAGCGGCTGCTTGAAATGGACGACGCTCGGCGTGCCCGAGAATTCCTGGCGCAGCGCGATCATCTCGTCGAAGAGCATCTTGAGGCATTCGACCTGGACTTTCGTGCGGGGGAATCCGTCCAGCAGCGCGCCGTTCTGCTGCTCGGGCTCGAGCATCTTGCGGAACAGGATGCTGACGACCTCCCGGTCACCGACCATGCCGCCCTGGGATTTCACCGTCTGCGCCTCCCGGCTGTTGAGAAGCTGGCTGACGACGATGGGCGCCGCGCTGATGTCCCGCAGGTCGCGAATGAAACGCGTGTTCGTCCCTTTACCCGCTCCGGGCGCGCCGCCGAGCAGGATGAGTTCCTTGGGGAACCGGAGCATCTCCCGGCCGTAATCCTGTTCGAGCTCCTTCCAGACGCCGGTGAAGATGAGCTGCGCGTCCTTCACCTCCAGGTCGGGCGGCGCGGAGGTCTTCACGGGCGAGAACGGGGCGGCTGAAACATCCATCGCCCCTCAGTTTAACAGGGGGCCCGTGGCAAGTCGATACGGAAGCTCGGGCCGCGGCGGTCAAGCAAAGCGGAGCCGTTCCTCGACCTCGCGCAGGCTGCGGGTGATCGGCAGCCGCTGGTTGTCGCGCAAGACCGCCACGTGTTCGCCGGGCGCGACCGCCAGGATCTCTTTCACGCGGCGGAGATTCACAATCGCCGAGCGGCTCAAGCGCAGGAAATGCGCGGGCGGCAGTTGAGCCTCCAGCGAGCCGAGCGTCTCGCGCTGGATGTGATTCTCCGTTCCAGCGTGAAGGATGACGTAGTTCCCCGCGGCCTCCGCCCAGTCGATTTCCTCGACCGCGATATAAACGACCCGTTCTCCGATGCGGATGCCGATCCGGCGCGGGCGCGAGGCCAGCAGGTCGCGCAGCGCCGCCTCGCCGCCGGGGCCGGCTTGCGGGCCGAGCTGGGCGCGCACGCGCTCCAGCGCCTGGCGCAGCCGGGCGCGCGAGGCCGGCTTCAGGAGGTAATCGAGCGCGCGGGCGTCAAAGGCGCGCAGGGCATGCTCGTCGTAGGCCGTGACGAAAACGATGGCAGGCAGCTTCTTCGCCCCCAGGGCGTGGAGCACGTCGAACCCGTCCATCCCCGGCATCTGGATGTCCAGGAATACCAGGTCCGGCTTGTGTTTGCGGATGGCGGCCACCGCCGCCGGGCCGTCCCCGCATTCGCCGGTTATCTCTATATCCGGCTCGGCCGCGAGCAGCGCGCGGAGACGCTCGCGCCCGAGCGCCTCGTCATCCACCAGGAGTGTGCTGATCTTCATGCAGTCCGAAAAGGAAGGACTACCTCCACCGTGCAGCCGTTTCCAGTGCGGAGTTCCACCTGGGCCTTTTCGCCGTGCAATTCGCGCAGGCGCGCGCGCGTATTCGTCAGGCCGATCCCTTCGCTCGAATATTTTCCCGGGCCAGGACCGTTGTCCGCGACGGTGAGGTGAAGCCGTGTTCCTTCGCGGCGCGCCCCTATGGTGAGCCGCGCGGGGCCGGTGGCGCTGCTGAGGCCGTGGCGCACCGCGTTCTCGACCAGCGGCTGGAGGATGAGCATCGGCACCAGAGCCGGGAATGTCTCCGGGGGCACGTCCACCTGCACGTGAAGCTGCTCTCCGAAGCGCACCTTCTCGACGGCGAGGTAACGGCGGACATACTCCAGTTCCTCCGCCAGCGGCACCTCATGGCGGGCGGAACCGTGGAGCGTGCAGCGCAGGAACTCGCTGAGCGCGCCGATCATCTCGTCGGCGGCATCCGCATCCTTATGGACGAGCGCGGCGATGCTGTTGAGCGCGTTGAAAAGGAAGTGCGGCTGGATTTGCATCGTCAACGCGTCCAGCCGCGCCTGGGCGAGGTGCGCCGTGAGCTGGAGCGCCTGCCGCTCGCGCTCCTGGCTGCGCCGGTAAAAATGCAGCGCGTGCGAGGCGACCATGAGCAGCAGCAGCACCGGCAGGTGCAGCGGCAGCCGGTAGCGGAAGAACCATTCCCAGCCGCGCGGCGCGAGGGGCGGGTGGCCCGGCGGCGGGAACCCGCGCGGACCGGGGCCTCCTTCCATGCCGCTCGGCGGGCCGGGCGGGAAGTCCGGGCGCGGCTGCCCGGCCCGCATCTCCGGCGGAGGCGGGAAAGGCGGTTGCCGCGGCGGATGCGGCTCCCCGGAGATCAGCCATCGAGCCGCGATCACAATCAGGAGCGCGGCCAAGCCGGCGGCGATCTGTGCCGGCGCCGCTCGCCGCCATGTGGCCTTCTCGACCGGAAGCCGCGCGGTGAGCAGGAAGAGGAGCGGCGTGACCGCGGCCCATGCGAGGCATTCGCCCGCGATCGGCCTCAGCGCCTCCAGCCACGTGACCCCGCCGAAATAGACGTGCTGCGCGGCGAGGAGCAGCGCCAGCGCGCCCCAACCCGCAAAGCTGAGGCACCACCCGCGCAGGAGGGGCCGCGTGAGGGTGTCACGAAACATGGGGCGAGGATGAAACATGGCGCCGGCCGCGGCAAGCCGCGTTCCCGCCGCCCCGCGGAAAGCGGACGCGCCCGGAATTCCCAAACCGGACGCGCCGCGCCTTCCGCTTTACCGCAGCCGTTTTAATCCTTGGAGGGCGGAGCCGGGTCGTACTCGCCGGGGCCGAGCTGGCCGTCGCCATTCTTGTCGAGTGTAGCGAGCGAGGCGGAGGCCGCCGCGATCTCCGCCGCGGACAGGGTGCCGTCCCCGTCGGTATCCAGCGCGGTGAGGAGGGGATCCTCGGGCGGCTCCTGCTGGTCGTTGCCGCTGTTTCTGCTCCCGTGGCTGGTCGTGCGGCCGCTCGTCCCGCTTTGGGAAGGCGGCTCCGGCATGGGTAGGTTGTATTCGTTCGCCGTCAGCGTGCCGTCTCCGTTCTTGTCCAGGGTCTTGAGGGCCGTGGCGGCGTTGGCGATCTCGCTGGCCGAGATGATCCCGTCGCCGTCTTCATCGAGCGCCGCGACGAGCGGACGCGGCTTGCGGCCGTATTCGAGCGGGCTCAACTGCCCGTCGTCGTTCTTGTCGAGGGTCTTGAGCAGCGCGGGCGCGTTGGCAATCCCCTCCGCCGAGATCGTCCCGTCGCCTGCCGTATCCAGCACCCGCACGATGGCCATATCCTCGAAGGAGTGGGGAGGCGGCGGTCCCTGGTGCATCCTCATGCCGCCCCGGGTCGGCATCCCGCCGCGACCCAGCATCGCGCCGGTGGTGCCGCTGGTCATTTCCGGGCCGTATTCATCGGGCGTCAATTCACCGTCGCCGTTCTTGTCCAGCGTTTTCAGGGAGGCGGTGGCGTTGGCGATCTCAGCGGCGGAGAGGATGCCGTCTCCGTCGGTGTCGAGCGCGGTGATGAGCTGCAGGACCGGGTGGGGCGGCGGCCCCGGCGGCGGGCCGGGAGGGCCGTTCCGGTCCTGGGCGTGAACGAGGCTCGCGGGCAACGCCGCAAGCGCAAGGAGGAGGAGGGATGTTAATTTCATGAGGCGAAAATAGACCCGCCCTGGCGCACGCCGCGAAGGTTTTGGGATGAACGCGGGGTATTTTGGAGCGAAGCCGCGCCCGGGTGCAGCCAGGGCTCCTTTTTCACTTGTAAGAGCCTCGGGGCAGACACATTGTGCCAACGGCCCGCCTTTTCAGGGGGTTCCTCATGCAAACTCCCCGGCTGAGAAAACGGCGCCTGGCCCTGGCCTGTCTCATTGGCCTCGTGCGCGCGGCGGCGGCCCAGGCGCAGGGCGTGAACCAGGTGGTTTATGATGACGCGTTGAAGAATGGGTGGGTGAACTACAGTTGGGCCACGGTCAGTTTCTCCAACACCTCCCCCGTGCACAGCGGCAGCGACTCGATCTCGGTGAACTCCGGGGCCAACCAGGCCCTGTATCTGCACAATTCCGGCATCCCGCAGGGAGCTTTTTCCGGGCTCACCTTCTGGCTCCATGGCGGCGCCGCCGGCGGCCAGACGCTCGAGCTCCAGGCCACCGTAAACGGGAACGAACAACCCGCGGTGCCGCTTGCCGCCCCGACCGCGAACACCTGGAAGCAGGTCACCGTCACCCTTGCACAACTCGGCGTGGCGAACACGGCCGGCTTCGATGGGTTCTGGATCAAGAACACCGGCGGCGCGGTCCTGCCCGTCTATTATGTGGACGACATCGCCTTGCTCGCGGCTCCGCCGCCAAACCCGATCATCCTCGGCGTCAACGCCGGGAGCGCCACCCGGGCGGTGGATGGCCGCATCTTCGGGCTGAACACGGCGGTCTGGGACGGCCAGCTCACCACCGCCGCGACCGCGACGCTCCTCGGCGCCATCCAGACGAAGGCGCTGCGTTACCCGGGCGGGAGCACCTCCGACGCCTATTCGTGGCAGACGGACCGGAGCGTCGCGCCGAGCAACTCCAGCTTCACCTGGGCCGGCAGTTTCAGCAGTTTCGCGCAGCTTGCGGGGACGGTGGGAGCGCAGGCGTATCTCACCGTCAACTACGGGAGTGGCACGCCGCAGGAGGCCGCGGCCTGGGTCGCCTACGCAAACGGGAGCGCCTCGAACACAGCGGCGCTCGGCATCGACGCGAAGGGGGTGAACTGGCAGACGGCCGGCTATTGGGCTGCGATGCGCGGCGCGGCCCCGCTCGCGAACGACGACGGCTATAACTTCCTGCGCGTGTCGCATCCGGCTCCGTATGCGTTCAAGTATTGGGAGGTCGGCAACGAGAACTACGGGAACTGGGAACGCGACGACCACGGCGCGTCCGGCAGCGGCCTGACCGGCGCGGCGAACGATCCGCTCACGTACGCCCAGTATTTCGCGAGCTTCGCCCAGCAGATGCGGGCGGTCGATGCCACCATCAAGGTCGGTGCGGTCGCGGCGGAGGGCGAGGACTCCTACGGCAACGGGAAAAATGGGGCGCCGAACCCGGACGAGAGCAATAGCGTCCACACCGGCTGGACGCCCGTGATGCTCCATAACATGGCCGCGCTCGGCGTCACTCCGGACTTCCTCATCTACCACGACTACCCCCAGGGGCCCGGCTCGGAGAACGACGCCTTTTTGCTGCAGGCCGGCGCATCCATCGGAACGTACGCGGCCAATCTGCGGGGGATGATCAACAGCTATTTCGGCCGGGCGGCGGGAGCGGGGATCGAGCTCACGATGACGGAGCTGAACTCGGTCAGCTACAACGTGGGCAAGCAGACGACCAGCCTCGTCAACGGCCTGTATATGGCCGACGCCCTCGGCTGGCTCGCGCAGACGGAGTTCAACGACTGCGAATGGTGGGACTTGCGCAACGGCTCGGACGCCGGCAACAACAATAGCGCTTCCCTCTACGGCTGGCGGCAATTTGGCGACTACGGCCTCCTCGCCGGCGGCGACCGCTCCGACACCCCTGCGAACACTCCCTACCCCTCCTATTACGCCGCGAAGCTGTTGACCCACTGGGCCGCGGGCGGGGACAGCGTCGTCTCGGGCACGAGCAACTACAGCCTCCTCAGCGTCCACCCGATCCTGCGGGCCGGCGGCAGCCTCGCCCTCCTCGTCATCAACAAGAGCCCGGATACCGATCTCACGGGCCAGGTCACGCTCACTGGGTTCACCCCTTCCAGCGCGACCGCGGCGTGGTACCGCTACGGCAAACCCGAAGACCTCGCGAATGGCGACCTCAGCAGCGGCACGATCGCCAACGCCGCCGCGACTTTCTCGACCACTTTCCCCTCCTATTCCATGACGGTGCTGACGCTCGCGCCCCAGACGCCGTCGGGCGCGCAGACCGCTGCGGCGACGAACGCCTCCGCGACCTCGGCGACCTTGAACGGAAGCGTCAACCCGAGCGGGAGCGACACCACCGTTACCTTCCAGTACGGCCTCACCCCGAGCTACGGCCAGGCAACGGCCGGGGCGGATGCCGGCAGCGGAAACGCCCCTGTGCCGGTTTCCATCAGCGTCTCCGGGCTAACGCCGGGGGCCCTCTACCATTACCGCCTGGCCGCCACCAACGCGGGCGGCACGGCGTATGGCCCGGACCAGACCTTCTCCAGCCCCGCTGCCGTGCCTGCCGTGCCGCGCTGGGCGGCGCCCGTTATCGCCTTGTGCCTCTTCGCCGCGGCGGCCTCCCTCATCCGGCGGCGGAATCCTCCGTCCCCCACCCATATCCCATGAAAACAAACATCATCGCACCCGCCCTGGCCCTGCTTCTCCTCGCCGGTTCTGCCATGGCGCAGACCGCCACCCCCAAACCGCTGCCCGTCTCGCCAACCCCGGCGCCGATGCCGACTCCCTCGGTCCGGCTGCCGCCCGAGAAGAGGAAATTCTCCAGCGAAGCGGTCGAGCGCGAGATCACCCGGGTGACGGCGGCGGTCGCCGACCCCGTATTGGCCCACATCTTCGAGGTGTCGTACCCGAACACGCTCGACACCACCGTGACCTTCGGAACCCGTGACGGCAAACCGGATACTTTCATCATCACCGGCGACATCAACGCGATGTGGCTGCGCGATTCCTCGGCTCAGGTTCAGGCTTACCTCCCGCTCTGCAAACAGGATCCTCACCTCGCGGAGATGATCGCGGGGCTGATCCACCGCCAGGCGGCGTGCATCCTCATCGACCCGTATGCGAACGCGTTCCAGCGCGATGCCTCGCGGCCCAGCCCGCACAAGGACACCACCGACATGCTGCCCGGCGTCTTCGAGCGCAAGTGGGAGGTGGACTCGCTCTGCTATTGCATCCGGCTCGCTTACCAATACTGGAAGATCACAGGGGACGTGGCGGCTTTCGATTCCGAATGGCGGAAGGCGATGCATCTCGCGGTGGCGACCCTGCGCGACCAGCAGCGCGTGAAAAGCCAGGGCTTGTACCGCTTCATCCGGGGCCGGGTGAACGGTGACCCCAACGTCGTTTGCTATGGTTCGCCCATCAAACCGACGGGGATGATCTGCGCCCGGTTCCGCGACTCGGACGACGAGGCCAAATACCAGTTCAACATTCCCGACAACCTGTTCGCCGTCACTGCATTGCGGCAACTGGCCGAGATGTCCGATGCGTTGATGCCGGGCGACGGCCTCGCCGCGGACTGCCGGGCTCTCGCCGGAGAGGTCCAAAAGGGAATCGAACAGTACGGCGTCGTGACCGACCCCAAGTTCGGCAGGATGTACGCCTACGAATGCGACGGCCTGGGCAACACCCTGTTGATGGATGACGCCGGCAACCCGGGCTTGGTGTCGATCCCCTATTTCAGCCCCGACCTTGCCGGGAATCCTGTCGTTCTGGCCTCGCGCAAATTTTCGCTGAGCCCGGAGGATCCGTTCTACTGCGTCGGCACCGCGGCGGAGGGGACGTGCAGTCCGCACAAGGGGAAGTATTTCATCTGGCCGATGGGAATTTGTACGCGCGCGCTGACGAGCGACGACGATGCGGAGATCACCGCCTGCCTGGGGATGCTGAAGAACGCGGCGGCGGGTTCGGGATTCATGCACGAGTCTTTCGCCAGAAACGAGCCGGCCAGATTCAGCCGGAAGTGGTTCGCCTGGGCCAACAACCTGTTTGGGGAGATGATTCTCAAGGTCCTCCGGGAACGGCCCGCCTTGCTGGCGAAGCCGGTCCCCGACTGGCGCCCGCCGTCTTAGCCCGAACCTCTAGCGTCGTTCGTAAATCACTGGTAACCAGACACCGTGCTTGCTGCCGTGTATGTCGTATTAGCCATATTAGCCATATTAGTGTGACAGCAAACCGATTCCTTGCCAACGTAAAATTGTCTCTGGCCGACGGAAAATCTTGCTCAGGCGTTCGCGATGATCGAACGGCACAATCAAGGGCATTACATCCGTGTTTCGCTACGATGGACTGATCGACCGGCGCGTCTCCGGATGCGAGAGTGCTCAACGCCTTTTTCCGCAATTCGGGGATGCTCCGTCAGGTCATATGCACCACCTTTTTTGCCCAGACGTTATAAAGCTCCAACAGCCGCCGCCCGTCTCTGGTCTTGCGAGCGAGGCCGCGAGCCAGCACCACCATGATTTGGATGGGATTCAACGGACTGCCCCGAAACTCGACGAGCACCGGTTGGCCATAGTCAATACACCTCTTGTCGCTAAAATCCTGAGTCCATCGCAACGAGGGATAATTTTTTAAGAAGACCCGGCCAAAATACATCCCTATATCCACCGCGAGGGAGAACGTCTTAATGGTAAGCTCCGTCTTGAACTCTTCTCCGGAGGTATCGATCTTATTCGGAAAACCGCCATTAAGTTTCTCATCGATCGCTTGAATCTCGTCTTTGGTGCGCGGTCGTGTCTCGACCTGCCCGGCAAACCATTCCCCCAGAGGCGCCAACGATTCCGGGGTTCTGTCGGGACGCCAAGTCTTAAAGCCGGGCGTAAGCTCGACCGCTTTTGCGAGTTCTTTCACCCGTTCGGGGAGCATGAGCATGAACCAAGTGTAGTAATCGGTAAGCTCCTTTCTAGACATCTTGTAGAAGTCCAGTGTGAACGGGGGGTGGATAACCTGATAGGACATATTCAATGAATGGTGACTTCGAATCCGGCTCTTTGCAGGGCGTTTAAAAGGGCCTTGGACGGTCCTTTGGACCACGTCACCGGGCTTTTAAAGAAGTGCTAGGGTTACGCCGTCGACACGGCCTTCTTGAAGCAACGTCGCGTCCTTGTCAATCTGAAGCTGAATGTCGTGAGTGAGAGCCTGGTATCCTGTCTTCGACTCGTGACCGATATTGTCAGCAACCCGGTCAAGAAATCGCCGTTCCAAAGTGGTCGAGAAATACACGTTGGGATGCCCGCCAAGTCCCTCCAGAGCTTTCTCTCCCAGTTGCCCGTGGAACCAATTTTCGAAAACAGGCCCGGTATGGTGTCCAGCTCTGCCGCGGTGAAGCTTACCTCCTTGCCTGCCACGGCTGCTTCGACCTTTGCCAGCAGAGCGGCTAGTTCCTCCGGTTCCGACTCCGGGGAAGCCACCGAGAGCAGCACAAACCCGACGAGCTTTCCCGCCATTCTTAGGTCGCCGCCGGTGAAAGCGTCGGCAATCTGCTGGCCGATGGCCCTGAGCGCCCCTGAAGGGTGTTTGCTGAAAGCGGCTATCCCCGCAACCATCCCCTCTGCGGCAGTGATGGGATACGAACTGGTATTCCACGAGCAGCAGACCATTTCCGTGATCGCCTCTCCGAACCCCTCCCAATACTTGGCGACATCGCTAAAAAATTGCGCATCGGAAAAGGGTATCGAGGAACCAAACCTATCTTCCAGCGGTTGCAAAGCGTTGCCGCCGGACAAAAGCGGGAGGGAGGCGTCCCACTCGCGCGGATCCATTGGCCGCCACCGGGCTGGCCGGCGGGGACGCGAGGCTCATTCGGATCGTAGCCCGCGTTGGCGAAGAAATCGGCGGTTTCGCTTTCCGTTTGCTCTGTGATGAGGGTTGCTGCCGCTGGCGCGAAAATCAGTTGGACGGTGTTTGACCGAGGTGCTTCCGCATTGGACATTTCGGTCGGTGCTACCGAGAAAAGTGCAACTGTCGGGCCAATCATGAGCACTTCCCCCTGCGCCTTTGAGGCGAGCCAGTGCCCGCCACCCGCCATTTTGTTTATTCCTCCCACACTTTTTCGCTTTGGCATCGAGTTATCTCTACTGTCTCCCTTAAATAGCCCAGCCCCAGACCGGAACGGGCTGATCCCGCTGGAACACCATGTGATCCCCGAACACGTGGGATACGGTGAGGGCGAAACAAGGAGACGCGAGGAAGCAAGCCGCCCCGAGCGCGAGAATGTGCGATGGATTTTCATGATGGGAACGGCAAAACGGCTCTGCGGACGGGCGCCTACTTGATCATCACGACCGCGTCCCGGTCTCCGAGGCTGAGACTGATTTTCTCTCCGGCGGCGGCGTCCCGCTCGTAGAGCTGCGCCGGGACCAGATTCAAGGCGTTGTCGCGCCAGAGCAACGTCGAGACTGCCTTGAACTGGCCCCCGACGGCGAATGCGGGCGGAGGATCCATCTTGGTCGCCATTATGTAAATCTTCTCGGGGCGGGTGGCCGTGAAGGAGATGTCCGAAGCCTGGCCCGGCGTGGTCACGCGGCGAAGGGCAAGCCAACCCGCGCCCTCGATCTCCGGCGGGAGGGTGTTCCAGGAGTTGTCCGCGGTGGAGTCGAGGTCGTAGTAGAGGGGCCATTGCGCATCCACCGGCATATCCATGTAATAAGCGGGGTTCGCGGGGTTGCTGCTCGTGAGGTTGCCGACCGGGAGTTGGGGTGTGGGAAGCGCGGGAAACCCCCTGTCGCCGTAGAAATAGATCGTCGCCGTGTCGCTGTGGCCCTGGTCGTCGGTGGCGATGACCACGTTTTTCCCGGTGCGGAGCGCGACCGGCCAGAAGAAGACGTTGTCCACCTTTATCGGTTCCCACGGTTTCGGGGTGGCCTGCGGCGTAGCGGCAGCGACGGGAGCCTCGGGCGCGTCGGGAGAATCGGGGGTCTTGGGCGCCTTCTTCGGCTTTTTCTTTTTGGCGACATGGTTCGCCCAGGGGCCGTCGGGGATGATGTATTGGCCGTTGGAGACGGTGGAGACTCGTTGCCCGTTGAGGGTGAGCGTGACGTTCCGGGCGTTGCTGTAAACCTTGATCCCGTTCTCCACCGCGCCGCGCCGCAGGAAGTAGCGCTTGGACGTGATCCACACGGTCGGCTCGTCGGGCCGAAGGAAGCTGCGGTAGAGGTAGTAGATGTCCTTCTTGCCGCCCGCGTAGGTCGTCAAGCCTTTCGAATTGATGCCGACCGGCCCCTTGTATTTGATGTCGGTGAAATCGCGCAGGCACCACCAGCAGAAGAGGCCGAGGTGGCTGTCATCACCACGAAACGCCTGCCCGAAAATGTATTCCGCCGCGATCTGCTGATACTCTTCCGGCTCGTATTTGTTCACCTTCCAGTCCGCGTTGCGGTAGTCGCAATGGGTCGTGACGAGACCCCCCGCGCCAACCTCCGACATGAAACCGACCGGCTTGAAATCCCGGACATTCGGGCCATACCAGCCGTAATAGCAGTGTCTGGTGTGGAAATCGGCCAGTGTCGATTTCATGTTCGCCACGCCCACGGGCCGGCTGGGGTCGAGCGCCTTCGCGATGGGGACGCACTGGTCGGCCGGGGCGGCCGCGGCCTCGTTGCCCATGCTCCAGACCACGATGGAGGGGTGATTGTAATTCTGCTTCACCATCTCGGTGGTGATCTGCGCCGGGGTGGGCCCGGGAACGTCCTTGCCGTTGCTGTTCCCGTTCTCGGCCCAGCAGAGGATGCCGTGCTGGTCGCAGAGGTCGTACTCGAGCCGGGCGTGCGGGTAATGCGGCAGACGCAGGAAATTGATCCCCAGGTCCTTCATCGTGTCGAAATTGGCCTTCAGATCCTCGGGGGCCACCGCCGAGGCCTTGGTCTCTGTCTCCTGGTGGAGATCGGCTCCGTAGAGGATGATCCGCTTGCCGTTCAGGGTGACCGTGCCGTCTTTCCAGTCCCAGGCCAGCCAGCGGAACCCGGTGGGCTCGGTGACTTCATCGACGCGCTCCCCGTTCACATAGACGGCGGTCTCAACGTGGTAAACGCGCGGATTCAATGCGCCCCAAAGCTCGGGCCGTTCGAGCGTGGTGGACAGGTCGACGGTGGTGCGCCCGTTTGCCGCGATCTGGACGGGGGCGCTGAGCGCCTTTACCTGGGTCCCGGAAGGGTCGAGCACGCGGGCGCGCACCTCGGCGCGCGCATCGGCGGCGGAGGTGTTGCGCAGGAGCACATGGATATTCAGGCCCGCGGATTTTTCCGAGATATCCTTGGGCGTCAGGTAAACGCCGGGCGCGCCGTAGTCGGTGGGGTCGATGTGCACCGGAGCCGTGGCGACCATCCAGACGCTGCGGTAGATGCCCCCCCAGACCTTGTAGAGCCCGGTCTGGCTGATGGGCAGGCAGTCGAGGGTGTTCGCGGGGCTATCGTCCACAAGCACCGCGAGCTGGTTGTCCGAGCCCGGATGAAGCGCCTTCGTCGCGTCGAAAACGAATCGTGTGTAAGCGCCCCGGTGCTGGCCGAGGTGCTGCCCGTTTACATAGACATCCGCGATGCTTGCCGCACCCTCGAACACGAGGTAGAGCTCCCTCCCTTTCTGCGAGGGATCGACGGTCAGGCTGCGGCGGTACCACCCCTTGGCGAAGGTGTCGGGAGCGGCCCGCGTCTGGAAGATATGCGGCACCGTTACGTCCGTCCACGCCGCGTGGTTGAAGGCGTCGGAGCCGATGTCCGGCAGGGCGTCCGAGGCCGCCGCTCCCACGAATTGCCAGCCCGACCCGCTCAGCATTTCCATGTGGCGCGCCGGGGCATCCTGGGCGCGGAGGACGGAGAAAGCGGCGAGGAGGAGCAGCGAGGCTGCGGAACAAACGGAGCGTTTGTAAAACATAGGGGGTGTGCAGGAGGAACGCGGAGGCTTACCTGGCGTTCATGACGGTGAGGCCCATGAGCCCGATGGTGACTTCGTCCGACAGTGTCTCGAGGCGGACGTTCTTGAGGGCCACCCCGGGGCGCAGGCGCCAGCTAAGGGCGATCGCGCGGCAGTTCTTGCCAAGCTGGACGGTCGTCGGCGGCACCTTGGGAAGGGCGAAGCCGTCCCGCTGGTAATCGTAATCGACCCCACTGAAGGGGCAAAGCGTCCAGAAGTTGAGCGGCGGGATGATCTCCAGCTTTTCCGTAACCCCGTCGGCGTAGGTCATCGTCAACTCCGCGTTGGGGATGCGGACTTCCATCGGGTTCGTGGTGCCGCACAGGAGGAACCAGACGGCGTCGCCGGCCTTGTTCACCGGGATGTCGATGTGGTGCGGCCAGTTGTCCCAGCTCGAGGTGAACGCGATGTTCTTCTCTCCGGGCGCCAGAAACGGGACGCCCTTGCCGGCGAGGATGTTTCCTTTGCCGTCGGAGAGAGCGCTCACATTGTCGAGGGTGATGGGCGGATTCTTCAGCGGGGCCTTGCCGCCGGACATCTGCCACGAGGAGTAGCCGTCCGTGGCCAGCCGCAGCGAACAGGTGTTAGGCCGGGGCGAGAGGTATTGCTGGTGGTAGATGGTGCGGATGTCGCCATTCAAAACGCCTTCCAGCGAGATGGGATCGAAATGCGCCCCTGCGGGAATCGCGGTGTCGGTCTTCGCGGCGGTGGCTTCGTCCGCCTTCACGTCGGTGACGTGCATCTTGAACTCGCGCCATTGCGGGGCTTTCCCGACCGTCGTCAGCGCGAACACGAGGTGATCCCCCGCGTTGGCCGTGAACACGCCGGTTACCTTGCCGTCCTGCACCTTGCCTCCCTGGAGGACACCCTGCGGGTCGTGGAAGTCGGTGATCTCCCCACCGTCGGCCTGCAATGTCGCGGGGTCGCCGGTGTTTCCCGAGATATAAACGGCCGGGAAGGTCTTGAGAGCGTCCTGCGTGACGATGGCGACCGCGGCGGAGCCGGTGGAAGGCAGGTCGATCTTCACCACGCTGCGGCCGAACCCGGCGAGGAGTTCCCATTTCACCGGCTTCCCGTCCACCGTCACGGCCTGGACGCCGCTCGTGGAGACCGGAATGTTGATTCGCATCGGCGCTGCCTTCGCGAGGGTGACCTTGAAATCCGTGCCCGTGCCGTTCCTGCGGTAGGCGATCGACATGTCCGGCGTGGTGATGGAGGCGTGATCCCAGCCGCTCGGGAACTGCGGGGAGATCTCGACGATGTCGTTCGTGTAATCGGGCCGGTAACCGAAGAGGCCCTCCACGACCCCGCGCGCGAACATGCTGCAGCAATCGTTGAAATCCGTGCCGCCCGCCGGGCCGCCGAGGTCGCCGGGCGTCGCGCCGAAGACCAATTGCTGCGGGAACGTGCCGCGAAAGACATTCCAGCCGTCGTCCGCGAGGCCCGTCTGCCAATAGGCGAGCGCGAGCTGGTAGTTATCGCCCGCCCACATCTCCCGGACGGACCAGATGGAGGGCACCCAGTTCGAAGGCCAGCACTGTTCGCCGCCGTACGGGAACTTCACGCGCTCCAGGCCCCACTCGGTGTAGTGGAGCGCCTGGGCGGACTGCTCCGTGTCCAACAGGCCGGCGTCGATGGGGCAGAAGATGGCGTAGAGCCAGCAACTGTCGTGGAGGCGCTTCAGGCCGGCCTGCTCGCGGTACGCGCCGGGGTAGCCGCGTTTCGGGTTCCAGAGGAGAGTCGAGAAGCCTTTATAGATGCGATCCACCGCCGCCGAGTGGAGCTGCACGCCCTTCGCGTCCCCGGCCCGTTGCGCGAGCTGGAGCGAGGTGCGCTCGGCCCGGTAGGCGTAGGCGGTCTCCTCGGAGGTTCCCCCGCCGTTATACCATTGGTCGTCGGTCGGCCAGGTGTTCGCGTAGCTTTCGTAGATGCCGAGCCCGGCGGGGTCGAAACAGTCCTTGATGTATTCGCAGTCGAGACCGAGCGAGGGCCGCAGCAGCTTCTCCAGCTCGGGGTCTCCCGTCCAGCGCCACGCGTGCTCCACCTGGTCGAAGAACTGGCTCTGCATGTCGTAATGGTGCGGCTGGCCCATGTCCACCCGGCCCTTGCCGAACATGCGCGAATCCGGCGCCTGGCTGCTGAGCCGGGTCGCAGGGTCGGCGTGGGGAGCGGTGTTGCCCGACTCGGTGATCTGTTTCGCGATGCAAGTGCGGGCTTCGGTCTTCACGTTGTCATGCCAGCCAAAGGCGGTCGCGCCGAAGGTGGTGCGCCAGCCCAGGAGTCCGGTGGCCCAGCGCATGCCCGAATGGCTGTAGATGCCGTCGCGGAAAAGGGCGTCCTCGACGTTGCAACAGGCGTGAACCGCGGCGTTCAGCCACGCATCCGGAGTATCGACCACGACCTGTTTCTGGATGGTTTCCTGCCGCTGGATCGCGTCGCCGAACGCCTCCGCGGCCGGTTTCTCCGGGACGCCAATGCCGGAAAGCGACCAGTAGATAACCTGGTTGGAGACCGCCGGCACCGACCCGCAGGCGATGGGCTCGTCCTGCCCCTTGCTTTGCGCGAACGCTACGGGATCCTGCCAGGCGCTCGCATCGGCGACGACGATCCGCGCGTCGGGCGCGCTGCAGAGTCCGGAGGCCTGCTCGTCGCCCCCGTGCGAGTTCTTGCCGTGGAGCGTCCACGCATTGCCCTTCGCGTCGACCGTGTTCCCCTCGGAGTCCTCGGGCACGAACCCGCGATTGATGAACTGGCTCTTGATGCTGATCATGTCATAAACCCAGAGGACGCCCCCCGAGTTTGCCATCAGCCCTCCGCTGGCCCAGACGAGCGTGTCGCCGGGCCGCGCATTCTCGACGCGGATGCTGGTGACCATGCCCGGCCCCTGGGCGCTGGGCGCTTCGCGCAGGTGAACGACCGTCGCGCCCCAAGCGGCATCCTTCACGGCCCACTCCATGCGACCGGGGCGGTATGTGGAAGTGATGTCCGAAGCGTTCTGGAGCCACGTCCCCTTGCCGTCCCGAACGAGCGCGAAGATCATGCTACCGAGAGTGAGGCCGCCGGTGCCGAGCACGCAGTACCGGCTTATCCCCGCCGAAAGCCGCGGCGTAGATGTGGCTGCAATAGAGGGAGCGGTTCGAATAGTGCGCCCCGTTGTGCCGAATAAAGGCGTCGCCCTCCACGGTGTAGAGCGGGGTCACCATCGTATCGAGCGGGACGCGGCCCTGCCTGCCGGCAAATGCGGTCGTAGCGGTCGCCGCGAAGGCCGCCAGGGTTGCGGAGGCCAGAATCGCTCTGCGTAGGGGGAGTGGGATCATATTATGGGCCCTCCAGACGCACGTAGTCGTAGAGGACGCCGTCCGTCCACGCCCGCGCGTGGGTCGTCAGCGTGAGGATGTTCTTGCCCGGAACCAAGAGCGAGGTATCAAACGGGATGTCGCTCAGGATTTCCGTCGCGCGGATGCCGTCGCGGTGCATGACGCCGTTGGAGGGGAGGGGGCCGGTTCCTCCCACCGGGTGGCCGTTGACGGCGACGTCGATCTCGCTGCTGCGGGTGCCGCACAGCGCCAGGCGCAGGGTCGCTTTCCCCGGCGTGACCTTGGGCATGTCGAACGTCACCTTCCAAGTGACGCCCGTCCAGTGGGTGGCGTCGATCTGGCGCGGCGGCTGGACGTAGTTCCAGTCCTTCGTGTAATCGCTCTTGCCGATGACGAAATCGACATCGTTCGGAAATTCCTGCGGGTAGAGGTTATAGAGGCCCCACTGCCAGTAATGATCCCCGTGCCGGAACTCCTCCGCGCTCCGGTTCGGGATGCCGATGTCCCATATCTGTGGGCCGTAGCGAACCGGCGTCCAGTTCAGCGTGCCGAGGTCCAGCGTCTTCCCGGCCTCGACGGTGACGTCCGCCCGGCTGAAATCGCCCAGGATGCCGTCATTGAATGCGTAGAGGACGTAGGAACCGGGCCGCGCATTGGGGATGGTAAAAGCGCCGGAGCCATCCGCATGCGCCCAATATTGATAATGCTTTCCGTCCGTGTCCCAGCCGATCTTGACAGGTTTGCCGGCCTGGTTGGTCGCCGTGTACGGCGCCGCCGCGAGCCCGACCCAGGCGTTGGCCGCGGTCGCGGAAGCCTGCTGCGGATCGCTCACTACGAGCCGCCCGCTGACCGCGCCGCGCTCAGTGGCGCTCGCATAGCCGGGCGCCTGGGCCCATGCGAACGGCCACTCTTTCTTCTCGGCTGCAGCCCGGGCCAGCGCGTCCTGCCACATGGCGTCGGGAGTCGGGCCGCTGTTGCAATAGAGGAGAAACGGCCCCACGACCTTGTTCCATTGCTCGTCTTCCTTGATGGCGAGGACCTCGCCGCCGTAGTGGAAGCTGTGCCAGATGAGCAGGAGGGTCGGGTTCGCCGAGGGGCTGTCCTTCAGGTCGATGTGGCCGCCGTAATCGACCCGGGTCGGGCCGTTGGGCATGTATTCCATGCTCGGGTTTACGAGCCAGAGGCCTACGTTCTTGGTGGAACTGCTCCAACCCCACGCGGGCGTCTGCGAAAAGAGCATATTATAGTCGTACTTGTGCTCCACCTCGCCCTTGCGGATGCCCGTCGTCATCCTGCGCGCTTCCTTCAGGTTCAGGTGTTCGCCCTTCATCCAGTCCGTGCCGTTGATCATCTGCCGGTTCCGGCGGCTGTCGATGGTGAGGTGGTCGAACGTGGCGGGATCCAGCTTCAGGCAGACGGTGGAGGCTTCGACATCGAACGCGGGGTAGCCGGGCTTATGGGTGACGCTCGTCCAGGCGTGCACGCCGGAGTCGCCCCGGCCCAGGGTGTAACGGATGGCGATGTCGAGCGGTTCGTCATCCGTGCCAGGGTGGTACGGAAAGAGCAGCTCGATCTCCCCCAGGTCGCCGCCGGTTTTCGCGGGATCCTGCGTGACGGTCAGCACCGAGGGCGACCCCTTTTTCTGGGTCTTGGCCACCTTGGCCGGGTCGGTCTCCGGGGTGCTCCCATAGACGTTCCAGTAGCCGGTGCCGCCCGCGAAAAGGTTCAGCCCCTTGTAGTCCAGGGAGACGATGTCGCCATTGACCTTCTTCACCGTGAGGGCGACTACGCCGTTCTGCAGCGTCACCGTCGTTTCGGCTTCCGTGATGGTCACCGGCGCGTTGCCGGGGCTCGCGGGGGCCTGGCTTCGCGAGTGCGCCGGCAGGGCCAGAAGCGGGACGAGAAAAAGAAGGAGGGCGGGGAGCGTTTTTTGACGGAGCATTGACGAGGCCGGAAGAGAGCGGGGGGACGCGGGGTGGACAGACACACTCGTTGGCTGCCGCGGAAAAGGCAATGCAGTCTCTGTGCTGTTTTTCCACGTCTTTGTGACATTTTTCGTGGCGCACGCCCCGCGGCGTATTTGAACCTTGATCTCGCCGCGCAGCCGGGGGAGGGTCGCGGCATGCCTCCCCTATTTGAGAAAGGCGCCTCCGTCCTTTTCCAGGGCGACTCCATCACCGACATGGGCCGCGGCCGCACGCTGGATCCGAATCATCTCCTCGGCCACGGCTACGTCTTCCTCGTCTGCGCGGAGGAAGCCGCGGCCTTCCCCGAGCGCGCGGTCACCTTCATCAACCGGGGCATCAGCGGCAACGAGACCGGGCAGCTCGCGGAGCGCTGGAAGGCGGATGCGCTGGACCTGAAGCCGGATGTCCTCAGCATCCTCATCGGGGTCAACGACCTGAACCACGCGCTGAAAGGCAAGGGCCGGTTCCCGATGGACAAATACGAGCGGGCGTACGACAAATTGCTGGCCGCCGCGGTGGCCGCAGTGCCGGGGGTGAAGTTGATCCTGGGCGAGCCGTTCTATGCCGTGGGGGACGCGACCGCCGTTCGCTGGGAAGAACGGGAGGCCGCCATGGCCGGCATGCGCGCCGTCGTGGAGAGGCTCGGAGCCAAATACCGCGCCGCCGTGGTTCATTACCAGAAGATGTTCGACGCGGCGGCGGAGCGCGCTCCTGCACCCTATTGGATATGGGACGGCGTGCACCCGACCTTCGCCGGCCACCAGCTCATGGCCGGCGAATGGCGCCGTGCCTACAGCGCGTTCCACGGCCCGGCCCTGGAATCGAACCTGGGCTAGGGAGTCGCCGTGCCCAGCGGCCAGAGCCACCACAAGGCGCTGGTGACGCCGCGCGGGTAATGGCGGCAACCATAGGCAATGTGCGAGCTGGTATAGATCTGGTCCGTCCAGCCGACAGCGGGTGCGCCGAGGACTTCGTAGGCGTAGTGCGCCTCGTCGGCGGTCTTGCCGGTGGCGTCGCTCTTCACCCCGAGGATGTTTTCTGCGATGAACTGGTTCAGATACACCTTGCTCAGCCACGTCGTCGAACTGGACGAGGAAAGGTTCCAGCCGCCCGTCTGCGAGTCGATGCAAACGCCCGGAACCAGGATGGTATCCAGGTGCTTCTTGAGAAGGCCGATCAATTGCGCATTCGGGCCGTCGGGCGCCAGTTCCTTGGTGAGTCCCATGGCGTAGGGATAGGAGAGGCCCTCGACGGCGGGGATGATCGCGGACGTGCTCGTGCCGTCGAAGAGCGCGGGGAAGAAGTGGCGGCTCTTGTCCCAGTGCGACGCGATGCCCTTCACGGTATAGGCGACCGCGTCTTTGGCTTCCTTTGCCAGCTCCGTCTCGCCGAGCTGTTCAAAGACGGGCTGCATCATCGTGTAACAGGCGAACGATTTCATCGCGATATAAAGGCTGTTCCGGGGATGCTGCAGGGAGGCGTCCATCGCGTCGTATGTGGTTATCTCGCCCGACCGTTCTCCGACGTTGGAGACGTAGGTGGTGATGCCGTCCCGTTTGGCGGGGTCGACGTTGTCGCGCACCTGCATCGACTGGAGCGCCTGCTTGAACACGGCCTTGTTTTTGTCCAGCCAGGCGTTGTCGCCCGAGGTTTTCCAGTAGAGCGCGGCGCAGATGATCCAGTTCTGGAGTTCTTCCTGCGTCATCAGGGTTTTGTAGCGCGCGCCTTTTTCGTGCGTCGAGAAGTCAAGCCGGCTGCCCATGTCATGGCAGAAGCCGAGGCCGCCCGGGACGCGCGCCGTCTGGCCCGGGAGCGAGAGTTCATCCACATAAGAGAAGGGCCACGCGAAGTGGTCCAGCTCATTGCGCACCGTCCAGGGATGCATCGCGAGTTCATAGAAGACGTGATCCACTGTCAGGTCGAACGTATTGATGCAGCAGCACTCGCCTTCTATGACCACCCAGATGGGCTCCAGCTTCGGCGTGGCGTGGAGGACGGTGTTGAACTGGTAGGAGTGGAGGGTGTCCGCGGCCAGGAATTTGCGCTCGTCGTCCTGCCCGCAGCCGGCCAGTTTTTTGTCCATGGCCGCGCACTGGGCGGTGACGGCGGGGAGGCTGCTCTGGGCCGTGGAGAGGATGTCGTTCATGTCCTTGTACAAGGCGGCGCACATGAGCTTCAGCGGCATCCCTTCGAGCTGCGCTTCGACCCCGTCCTTGTATTGCACGATGTAGAACGTGACCGTCTTTTGCGCGCCCGCCGGGACGTGGACGCAGAATGCGGAGGTGGCCCCGTCCACGCCGAACGCCTGCTTGGCCTGGTCGGCAGTGAGCAGCTCCGCGTCGCCCGTCTTGACGGCGATGGTGCTGTCCTGGGCGATGACATAGCCGTCGAAGCCGTTCAGGCCCGCGGCACGCTGGGCCTGCTGTTCGAGGCTGAATAGGAGCCGGCTCTCTTCCTTGCCCGTGCGGTTGTCGATCGTGTATTGCATCCACGTTGCCGGCAGCACGAAACGGCGTTTCTCCGCATCGGAGGCCGTGTCCCAGTCTTTCATGGCCCAGACCGGGGTGTAATGGGTCCAGCTCACCCCCATGGGCATGGTCCAGTTATCCGTGCAGGCCCCCAGGGTGCGCGTGACTTCCTTGTCGGCGACGAGCGCGCCGGCCGGCAACGATTTCTGTTTGGAGGCGAAAGGCATGATGCGCTCTGCCGCGCCGTTTTTTACCGCGACGAGGACGCCCTGGTTGGGGATGAGCGTGTCCTCCCCGCCCGGGTTTTTACACACCTGGACGCCGCCGCTGTTTTCCATCCCGTAGATGAATGTTGACCAAGTCCCGACCGGGCTGTGATCCACATCGAAGAACGGCACCTCGCCGACTTTCGTGCGACGGAAAGGCCGCGAGCGCGAGTCGAGCAAGGTCAACCGTTCGGACTTTTCCCAGCTCCTGGCCGTGCCGAACGCCAGCTCTTTCCCGTGCGAGTCGGTGATGCGGGCATAGCTGACAAACGCAGGCTTGTTCAATCCGGCGAACTGGAGCGCGAGCGCGCCGCCGGCGTGCACAAAGGTCGTTTTGAACACCCACGGCTTGAACGCGCCGCCGGCTTTCGAGAAGACGTTGAGGTTCGCGTCGAGCGGGCTGCCATTCGCCGAAAGCGAGAACGCGCCCTGCTGCGCGTCCTTGCTGTCTGTATCCACAAAGCCCAGCTCGATGGTGAGGGTCTGCGCGCCGAGCTCGCGGATGAAAAGGTCGAACGTCATGCCGCTGATGACGCCCGGGAAAAGCTTGGCCGGCGTGCCCGCGGGGAGCTTCGCGGGATCGAGCAATCGCAGCCGCGCCTGGCCCTCGCGGAGGATTCTGGCTCCTGCGTCCGCGCCGGACGCCCGACCCGGGAAGGAGGTGAGGAGCACGGCCAGGATTGCGTGGGCAAAAAGGAGGGAGGGGATGCGTTTCATGCTTTGCGGGAGAGACGGATTGGCTTTTATTAGAAACCTTTCGCCGGATGGCGCGAAAGGCCGGGGAGTGCGGGGGTTCGTTCACAGTACGCAAATTTATGACCGCAGCCAAAGCCCATTTCGTTTTAAATTACGGTTCGCGACGGGCGGCCGCCCTTGTCCTGGCCTTCTTCCTGGTTTCAATGGCCGCCGGCGCCGCCACGCCCGACCCCCTCCAGCAGGGGTTCGTCCAGCCGCCCGATTCGGCGCGGCCGTGGGTCTATTGGTTCTGGAGCAACGGCAACGTGACGAAGGAAGGGATCACCGCCGATCTCGAAGCTATGAAACGCGTGGGGATCGGCGGCGTCCTCATCATGGACGTGGTGCAGGACCATGGCCCGCCGCCGGGAGCGGCAATTTTCATGGGGCCGCTCTGGCAGGAGCTCTTCCAGTTTTCCGTGAGCGAAGCACACCGGCTGGGCTTGGAGATCAATATGGACAACGGCCCCGGGTGGTGCGGCAGCAGCGGGCCGTGGATAACACCGGAACTCTCCATGCAGACCCTCGCCAAGTCCGAGACGCACATCGGCGGCCCGATCCATTTCGACGGCGTGCTGCCACAGCCTCCGCCCGCGAAGGTCAAAGCGTCCGATCCCGGGTGCGGCGGATTACTACCGCGATGTCGCCGTGCTGGCGTGGCCGGAGACGCCGGGCGGCGTGGTCGCGCCGGAACGCATCGTTGACCTGGGCGCGAGGATGGACGGGAGCGGCAGGCTCCAGTGGGACGTGCCCGCGGGGAAGTGGGTCATCCAGCGCATCGGCCACGTCTCCACCGGCTCCAGCACGCGCCCGCCCGTGCTGGGCGGCAACGGACTGGAGTGCGACCGCCTCAACAAGGAAGCGATGGACGTGCAGTTCGCGGGCATGATGCAGAAGCTCATCGCGGGCGCCGGGCCGCTGGCGGGCAGCGCCCTGGCGGCCACGCACATCGATAGCTGGGAGTCCGGCAGCCAGAACTGGACGGCGCTTCTCCCCGCCGAGTTCCAAAAGCGCCGCGGGTATGACCTGATGCCGTTCCTGCCGGACATCACCGCCAAGTTGCAGATCGGCGGCAGGGCGCTCGCCGACCGGTTCCGGTGGGATTTCTACCAGACGATCAGCGAGCTTCTCGCGGAGAACTACACCGGGCGCATCGCTGCGCTGGCCCACCGGAGCGGGCTGCGATTCACCCTCGAGGGCTACGAGCTGCCGTTCGGCGACGAACAGAACTACACCGCGCCCGCCGATGAACCGATGACGGAGTTCTGGACGCCGAGCCGGTGGGGAAGGCGCTTGACCGAATCCAAGGCGCACCAGATGGCGTCGGTAGCCCATGTTTACGGCAGGCCGGTTGTTGGTGCGGAGGCGTTCACCTCCGACGACAAGGAGCAATGGCTGCGATACCCGGCGACGGTCAAGGCCCTGGGGGACTTCGAGTTCAGCAAGGGGGTCAGCCGCTTTGTCTTCCATCGCTACGCGCACCAGCCGTATCTGAACCGTTTCCCGGGGACTACGATGGGGCCGTGGGGCCTCCACTACGAACGCACCAACACGTGGTGGGACATGTCGCTGCCCTGGCACCAATACCTGGCCCGTTCCCAATACATGCTGCGCCAGGGCGTCTTCGTCGCCGACCTGCTCTATGCGCGCCCCGAGTTCCCGAACCAGGACTTCTTTAACGCCGCGCCCCCACCGCCGCCCGGCTACAACTACGACGAAGCCACCGCCCAGGCCATCATCGAGCGCGCCTCGGTGAAGGACGGGCGCATCGTGCTGCCCGACGGCATGAGTTACCGGCTCCTGGTCCTTTCCCCGTTGGCCACGTCCATGACGCCGGCCTTTCTCCACAAGCTGAGGGATCTCATCGCAGCGGGCGCGAGCGTGAGCGGTGCGCCGCCGAAGACCTCGCCGAGCCTCACGGACTACCCGAAATGCAACGAGGAGATCGCCTCGCTGTCGAAAGAGATCTGGGCCGATTGCGACGGGAAGACCGTCACCCGGCACGCTTACGGCAAGGGCGCGGTTTACTGGGGCAAGCCGCTGCCGGAGCTCCTGTCGAAACTGGACACGCCGCCCGATTTCACCAGCGACACCAAGTTGAACTGGATTCACCGCAGGGCGGGCGCGACAGAAATTTATTTCGTGGCGAACCCCGCGGGGAACGCGGTGAGCGCCCAATGCACCTTCCGGGCTCCCGGCATGCGCGCCGAACGGTGGGATGCGGAGAGCGGCGGGTGCTCCGCGCTTGCGGCCACCAGCGGCACGACCGCGGGCACCCTGGCCGCGCCGCTGCGTCTCGACCCGAGCGGCTCGGCGTTTGTCGTTTTTCGTCCGGCGGATTCCGTCCCGGCAAACCTCACGGCGCCGCTGGGCGAAACGAAACCGCTTGCGGAACTTACCGGCCCCTGGGACATCCATTTCCCCCCGCGCTGGGGCGCGCCTCCCGCCGCGACGTTCGAGAGTCTCATTTCCTGGAGCGATTCGCCCGATCCCGGCGTGAAATACTTCTCCGGCACTGCGACCTACGAGAAGACATTCACCGCCGATGTTGCCTGGTTCCAGCCGCGCGCGCGCCTGGCGCTCGACCTGGGCAACGTGGAGGTCATGGCCCGGGTGCGGCTGAACGGGAAGGACATGGGCATCCTTTGGAAACCGCCCTACCGCGTGGAAATCACCGGGGCTATAAAGGCCGGCGAAAACAAGCTGGAGATCGACGTGGTGAACCTGTGGCCGAATCGCATGATCGGGGACGCGGCGTTGCCCGCGGAAAAGCGGTTCACATGGAGTTCCTGGGAACCGTTTAACAAGGACTCTCCGCTGCTGAAATCCGGCCTGCTCGGTCCGGTGGAGATCGAGGGAGGACGGTGACCGCAAAGTCCATTCTCGAAAGGCGATGACAGGCGGGCGAGTCGTCGTCTAGGATATTCCGATGAAGTGTCCCCCCGCCTTCACCTCCCTCCTCTTCGCGTGCCTCCTCTCGCGGGCGCCGGGCGCCATGCGGGACGATCCCACCCGCGAGGTGCGCTGGCTGGAGAGCGGCTCAGGCGCCATATTATCGACCGGGGCGACCTGGGGTGCGCCCTGGCAGCCGGGGGCCATCCCTCAAGGCAGCACGTTCGAATTGATCGGCGCGGACGGGAAGGCGGTGCCGATGCAGAGTTGGCCCCTCGCTTTCTGGCCGGACGGCTCGGTGAAATGGTCGGCCCATGCCATCCCCGCCGGCGCCGGGCTCGCGGGTCCGCTCCGGCTGGAGCCGGGCGAGCGGACCGACCCCGCCAAGCCGGTATCGGTATCCGAGCAAGGGGATTTGATCACGGTCGATACCGGGGTCATCCAGTGCGCCATCCACAAGAGCGGAGACACCCTTATTGAATCGATCGTGCGCGACGGCAAGACGCTGGCCGCGAAGGGGGGGCTGGTATGCCGTTTGCGCAGCTCGCCCGACCTCGATGCCGACGGGATGGTACAGCAGGATTCCTTTCACGGGGAAGTGTCGTCGGCCACCGTCGAACAGAGCGGGCCGGTCCGCGTGGTCATCAGGATCGAAGGGACACACGTCGGCGCGGCTGGCCGAAAATGGCTCCCCTTCGTCGTGCGCCTGTACTTCTACGCGGGCGGGGACGCCGTGAGGATCGTGCACACGGTCATCTTCGACGGCGACCAGAACAAGGATTTCGTCAGCGGCCTTGGCATCCGGTTCTCGGTTCCCTTGAAGGATGCGCTCTACGACCGCCACATCCGTTTCGCGACGGACGGCGACGGCGTTTTCGGCGAGGCGGTGCAGGGGATGACGGGGCTTCAGGCCGACCCGGGGGCGGATGTCCGGCAGGCGCAGGTGGCGGGAAAGAAGACGCCTCCGGTCGAGACGTGGAAGCTCTTCCATCCCAAGCCGGACAAGGATGCCCTGCCGGACAAACATCCCGTCGTGCCCTCGGACCTCGGCTACATCCCCGCGTTCGGCGATTTCACGCTGGCGCAGCTCTCGCCCGATGCGTTTGAGATCCGCAAGCGCACGAAGCCGGGCTTTACCTGGCTGAACAGTCTCACCGGGCGGCGCGCCGCGGGGCTCGGGTATGTCGGCGGGCCCAGTGGCGGCATGGCCTTCGGCATCCGGAACTTTTGGCAGAGCTACCCGAGCCAGTTGAGCGTCCGGGACGCCACCTCCGGCGCCGCGGAAGTCACCGCGTGGCTTTGGTCGCCCGAGGCCCGGCCGATGGACATGCGTTTCTTCCACGACGACATGGGCATGACCACCTTCGAAACGGAGAACCAGGGCGGCAAGCTGACCTATGAGGATTACGAGCCCGGGTTCGCCACGGCCACCGGCGTGGCGCGCACGAGCGAGCTCATGCTCTGGGCGCTGCCCGCGACGCCCGCAAACACCGAGACGGCGGCGATGGCGCGCACGCTCCGGGCCCCGCCCCAGCTCGCATGCCGTCCCCAGGATTACAAGGACGCGGGCGTCTTCGGCGGCGCGATCTGGAGCCCGGTGGACCGGTCAAACCCCGTCCAGGCCCGCATCGAGGATCAACTGGACGCGATCTTCGACTACTACAAGAAAGAGGCGGACGAGCGCCATTGGTACGGCTTCTGGTATTACGGCAACGTCATGCACCGGTACGATCTCGACCGGCACACCTGGCGTTACGACGTGGGCGCGTATGCGTGGGACAATTCCGAGCAGTCAACGGACATCTGGCTCTGGTATAGTTTCCTTCGCTCGGGGCGGGCGGATATCTTCCGGTTCGCGGAGGCGATGACGCGGCATACGGGCGAGGTGGATGTCTATCATATGGGGCGTTTCGCCGGGCTCGGCACGCGGCACGGCGTAGTGCCCTGGGGCGACAGCTCCAAGCAGCTCCGCGTGAGCACCGCCGAGAACAGGCGCTTCTTCTATTACCTCACGGCGGACGAACGCACCGGCGACTTGATGCGCGAGGAACTCACCGCGGACCGCACGGCGGGCCAGGTGCCGGTGGAGCGCAAGGTTCAAAAGGAGATGGCCGAGGCGAAGGGGAAGCCATACCCGATGAATTTCCTCATAGGGATCGAGTGGAGTTCCGCCGCGTCGGCGTGGCTGACGGAGTGGGAGCGCACGGGCGACACGAAGTGGAGGGAGAGACTCGTCGCCGGGATGAAGAGCATCGCGGCGCTCCCGCACGGGTTCCTTTCCGGGGGCGGCGGGTACGACCCTGCCACGGGCCAGTTCGTCACCCGGGACGACAAGTTCTACATGTCGCCCTTGAGCGCGGCGTTCGGCGAATTCGAGGTGAACGCCGAGCTGCTCCAGCTTTTGGACGTGCCCGCCTACGAGAAAGCGTGGCTGGAGTATTGCAAGTATTACAACGCGCCCCTCGAGGAGCAGCAGAAGGAGTTCGGCCCGGCTTTCCAGAAGGACATGGACGCCCTTTTCGAGCGCAAGTTCAAGCAGCTCTACCTCACCCAGGAGCATGCTCGCCTTACGGCTTATGCCGCCTGGAGAACCCGGGATGATGCTCTGGCCGCCCGTGCGTGGAAGGAGTTTCTGGACGGCGGCGGCGGGGGGTTGAAGGTGAAGCCGTTCCCGGTTCGTCATTTTGCCGGGCCCGAGGTTCCCGAGCCGATGGAGGAGACGGACCTCTCGACCAACGTCGCCGCAGGGTTCGGGTTGTCGGCCATCAATTGCCTGGGCCTCATCAAGGACAAATTGCCGGCGAAGGTCGCGCCCTGACGCGCGGGGCTTGCGCCCGCGTGGCAGGATATATGATAATAGCGGGCTCGATAATCCTGCCCCCCAAATATACTCCGATGCTAAAAACCCTCTCACTCGCCGCGAGTCTCGCCGCCCTGCTCTTGCCGTCCCTCCAGGCCAAAGATGCCGTCGATTACGTCAACCCCCTCATCGGAGCGGGCAGCACCCGGCCCACGCAGGAGGAAGCCGCGAAGCTCACCGGTCTCGACCCGCGGTTCGACGGTTTCCACGGCAAGATGTTCCCCGGGGCCTGCACCCCGGCCGGGATGGTGCAGTTGAGCCCGGACACCATCATGGGCGGAGATAACGGGGCGGGCTATTCGTATCCGAACACCACGGTCCAGGGGTTCAGCTTCGAGCACCTGAGCGGCGTCGGCGCATTTGGGGATTTCGGCAACTTCCTGGTCACGCCCGCCACCGGCCCGCTCCAGACTTGGTGGGGCATCACCGACCATCCGGGCACCGGCTATCTCTCCGCCTATTCAAAGGCGACGGAAGTCGCGCAGGCCGGCTATTACGCCGTGACGCTGGACGACTACAAGGTGCGCGCCGAGATGACCGCCATGCCCCACAGCGGCATCCTGCGGTTCACCTTCCCGAAAGACTCGAAGGCACGCATCCAGGTCGATCTCTCGCGCCGGATCGGCGGGGCGTCCTTCCACCAGACCGTGAAGGTAGTGGGCGACCATTCCATCGAGGGGCAGATCGACTGCACGACCCAGGGGGAGGGTTCATGCACGGGAGGGTGGCCTACACGTGCTATTACCACGCCGAGTTCAGCCGGCCCTTGAAGAACGTCGGCGTCTGGAGCGCGAACGTTCCCACCAAGGACTGGCTGCCCAAGGGGGCGTATTCGCCCGAATACGTCGCCGCGTGCAAGGCGCCCGAGATCCTGCCGAACTGCCGCGAAAAGGAAGGCTCGCACCTCGGTTTCTACGCCGAGTTTCCCACGCAGGAGAAGGATGTCATCCTCATGAAGGCCGGCATCTCCTTCGTCAGCATCGCGAACGCTCGCGAGAACCTCGCCACGGAGATCCCCGCGTGGGACTTCGACGCGACGCGCGCCGCCGCCCGGCAATCGTGGGAACACGCGCTCACCCGCATGTCGGTCGAAGGGGGCACAGAGGCGCAGAAGACCATTTTCTACACGGCCATGTATCATGCGTTGATCGACCCGCGCACCGATGCCGACGTGAACGGCGACTACCCGGGCGGCGACGGGAAAGTCCACCGGGCGAAGGGTTTTACCAAGCGCACGGTCTTCAGCGGCTGGGACGTTTATCGCAGCCAGTACCCGCTCCTGACCATCATCGCGCCCGACATCGTGGATGACCAGATCCGGAGCATGATCGAGCTCGCCGACCAGAACGGCACCCATTATTTCGACCGCTGGGAGTTGATGAATTCCTACACCGGCTGCATGTCCGGCAGCCCGCAGGTCGTCGTCATCAACGACGCGTATGAAAAGGGGATCCGCGATTTCGATACCGCCCGGGCCTACGAGTATTCGGTCGATACCTGCGAGAAATTTGGCGATGGGCCGCGGGGCTACGCGAACGGCGGCCACGGGCTCGCCATCACCCTGCAAAACGCATTCTCCGACTGGAACCTGGCCGACCTGGCCGCGAAGCTCGGCCATCCCGACGACGCGAAGAAGTTCGCCGCGGAGTCGCAGGACTACCGCAACGTGTTCGACCCGGATGCCCCCTGGACGTACGACCGCTCGGGCAAGGACGCGCACCCCGAATGGAAAGGGTGGGTCCGCGCCAAGGACAAGACCGGGGCCTGGACGCCCTGGGCAGGGCTGACCTCCGGCGTCGAGACGATGGAGTCAAGCAACTACGAGGAGGGATGGTTCGTGCCGCACGACGTTCCCGGGCTCATCGGGCTGCTCGGAGGCAAGGAAGTGTTCCTCGCGAAGCTCACCGACTTTTTCAATCGCACGCCCACGGTGAACAGGAACAACCCTTATGACGACCCCGGGAACGAGCCGAGCAACCTCATCCCCTTCCTGTTCAACCGGGCCGGCGCGCCGTGGCTCACGCAGAAATGGGTGCGCAACCTCGTGACGAAAGCGTATAGCGACAAGGTGAACGGCATGCCCGGCGACGACGACGAAGGCCAGATGTCGGCCTGGTTCGTCCTCGCCTCCAGCGGCCTCCACCAGGCGTGCCCGGGCGACCCGCGGTTTGAGATTTTCACCCCGCTCTTCGATAAAGTGACATTGCGGCTCAACCCGAAATACTCGAAGGGGAGCACCTTCGTCGTCAGCGCGAGGAACAATTCCCCGGAGAACGTCTATATCCAGTCCGCCACGTTCAACGGCAAGCCGTTCAACCGCTGCTGGCTGAACTACAGTGAAATCTCCGCCGGTGGCACGATCGAGCTGAATCTCGGGCCGCAGCCGAACACCGCTTGGGGAGTCGAGTAGCGCTACCTGGCCAGCAGGCCTTCGCTGTGGCCCGCGGGCAGCGTCGTGACAAGCCGATTGCCTTCGGGGCGCGTCGTCGTGGTTTTGCCGTTGAGCGTCAGGCGCTGCCCGCCCCCGGCAGGGAGAGCGAGGGTAGTCGCCAGGCCCGCGGGGATGTCGATGGAAAAGGCGAGGCCGTCCGCGCCGTTCTTCCAGGAAATGGGCACGAGCCCGTACTCCGTCACGACCTTGCCTTCCGCGAAGGTCAGGCCGCCGAGGTGGGGCTCCACGCGCAGGCTCCTTGTCCACACGGGTTCGTCGCGCCGCACGCCCAGGACGTAAGCGCTCAGGAAATAGCCGGGGTGCATGCCATAGATGTGCGCGTGGGAGCCGCCGTTCAGGTCCTCCCAGGAGCAGTCGCGCGGGTCGGCCACCATCTCCTTCCAGAGCGTTCGGAAGCCATCCAGCACCTGCTTGTCCCGCTCGGGCGTGTCCGAGGCGAAGAGCAGTTTATACAGGTAGTAGTACAGCATCGTCCTCCCGCCCACGACGGGGTGCGAGAGCAGGAAGCTCTTTACGCGCTCCCTCCGGGCGGCGGGCACGATGCCCTGGTCCAGCGCCAGCGTGGCGAAGAAAACGGAGGGAGCGGCCAGGTTGCCCGCCACCGGCAGATGGGGAACCGCGTCCTCGGGTTTGACGGTGTCCGCGTTGTCCCTCTTGAACGCCGCCGCCGACTCGGAGGAGTCGTAATACCCGGAATAGTAGGCGCCGTCCTTCTCGTCCCAAAGAACCTTGTTGAAGGCGTCCTGCAAATCCTTCGCCGCGGCCCCGAATTTCGCAGCATCCTCCTTTTCGCCGATCTCGCCGCCGAGGTAGGCGGCGTCCGAGAGCGCCTTGAACACGAAGGCATTCAGCCCCGCGCCCTCCATGAAAACGTAGCCGAGCGGGTTCCCCCAGATTCTCCCATTCGCGTGCCAGCACGAGTCCGCGCGCGGTGCGGCGATCGAGGAAGTAGTTCATCTGCGCGGCGACGGCGGGCCATATTTCGCGGACGGCCGCGGTGTCGTGCGTGGCTTCGTAGTAACGGCGGATGCCCTCGACCCAATCGCATGCGCGGTCCTCCATCTTCGCGTGGCGGTCGTAGCGGTCCGAGCAGGTATGGGCCTTCACCCAGCCCTGCGGCTGGAGGGTGAGCGCGGTGCGGCGGATGATCTCGTGCTCGACGCGCGGGTCGGCATACAACGGCTTGCCATCCGGGCCGGGGCCCGCGAGCGCGGTGCGCACGATGTCGAAGCCGGGCGGGTCGTCGTCCATCCACTCGACCCGCTCGCGGTCGGCGCAATCCACGAATGAATCCTCGGTGAGGACCTGGCCGGCACGGGCGCACATGGCCCAAAGTTTGTCGAGGTAAGGGTCGTTGCAGTGAAAGGCGCCGGCCACGTCAAAAGGGTAGATGCGTTCGACGATCTCGATGTTCCGGATCGTCGCCTCGCCGCTCTTGAGCGTGAGGGAGCCTTTCAGGAAACCGACGGAGTCCGAGGTGATGTAGGTCTGCGGGCCGCCACGCGCGATGTATTTGACCTTCGCGTGATTCAGGTCGATCTCCGCGCCGTCGGAGGCGTCCAGTTCGATCTTCGTATAGGCCTGGACGAGGCGCGGGCACGCGAACGCCAGCGTCCCGCCCGCCTTCATCGCCACCGGAAAACGGATGCCTTTTTGGAGCGTCGTGGCCACCGGCGTCTCGCGCAGCCGCGGGATGCGTCGCGCGGTGAGCGGCCCCCATGCGCCCCCGTCGATCTTCGTTGACGGCAGCCATTTGCCGTCATCGTAGCCGGGCAGCGTCCAGTCGCCGTCCTCCACGCGCGCGTCGATCTGGTCGATGGCGTTTGCCCAGGAGACCTGAGCGGAACGGTAGCGGATTTTGTCGCTCCATTTCCAAGTGGCGTCCGTGTCCCACTCGACGGCCCGCCGCCGGCCCTGGCCAAACCCTTCGGCATACAGGTGCGCGGTCAGCGCCGGGGCGTGGCGCATCATCTTCCCGCCGCTGGCGTTCGCCATCACCAACACGACGACGGCATTGGCTCCCGGATGCAGTTTCCCGGCCAGGTCCACGGTGTCATATTCCGGACCGTTCGGTTGGAACCGGGCGGGGCCGCGCTCGACGTAAACGCCGTTGACCCAAAGCATGTAGCGGGTGTCGGCGAAAATATCCAGGCGCGCCGAGTCCGGCGCAAAGGGCAGATCGGCGTTCTTTCGGAAGGCGACGAAATACGTGCCCTTCGGAGGCCGTTGCGACGTCCAGATCATATTTTGCTGCAACCGCAGGCCCGTTGCGTCGGCCTTGATGGTGGGGAAAGGGATCAGCGGAGGGGGCCCGGCAGCCGCGATGCAAAGGCATGCCGCGAGAACAAGGAGTTTATTTTTCATGGGGGTGGCGCGCTTTGCGGATACGATAGGACGCCGCTACCAACAAAGCGATGACGACGATGCCGGGGAGAATAGCGCGTTTGGCCGACGAAGCCGGCGGGGAAGGGCGCGGCGGGAGCTTTACCGGGGTCGAATACTCGCCGGCGGCCACGGGTTGCTCATCGCTGCCGCCGTCCGGCAGCTCGTAGAGATGCAGCGTGTCGCCGAGGACAAACGGCAGGCGGACGGAAAGGGTGTGGGCGGAGGCGGGGAGCTTGCCCGAGAAAGCGATGTCGCCCGGCATGAGGATGGGCGGCTTGATCTTGCGCGCGAGGACGGCGTTCACCTCCGGCAGGCCGGGGAGCTGCCAGGACGAGGGTGGGGGGTCGCTTGCGTCGGTATGAAAGACGACCTCGCGCCGGAACCGGTCGCCGGCGTCGGCCAGCTCCTGCGCGAGGGTGGCGCGCGGGGCGTCGAGCGCGGCCTGGAGCTCCTCGTTGCTGGTGTCGGCGGAGGCTTTGCCGAGGGCGTAGGAGAGGATGTCGATATTCAGCGTGGCATGGTAGGAGCCGTCGGGCTCGATCTTCACCTGCAGCGTGGTGAACTGGGTGGGGTGGGCGTGCGCGGGGAGCGGCAGGATCGCAAGGGCGGCCAGAAGGAGGATGAACCGCATTTGGAAAACATCGCAAATAAACGGGCCGGGCGAAATACTTCTCCTGCGCGCTTTCGGAAGCGGCGCACCATGAATCAGCCCCGAACCGCGAGAGTGAGCCCGGCCCGTGCAGCCGCCGCGCGCCTGTTTTTCGCGGCCATCCTCCTACTCGCGGCCCCCCTCCTGGCCGACCAGGTGCCGACCGTGCAGACCTTGCAGATCGTGGACCTGGGAAATTTCCTCGTCCTGAACTGGGACTTCTCCTATGAGCGATTCCCAAAGGAGTTCGTCCTGAAAGAGAACCACTCGGAGCCGCTCTCGCTGGAGGACCCGGCGCTGCGGGAGCGGAACCTGTCCGACATCGCGCTGGTGGCGTTCGAGCTGCGGATCGATGGGCAAGTCATCCGGCCGCAGAAGATCGCGAGCCTCAGGGTCGCCCCGAACAAGTTTTGCACGGTGAAGGTCATCTACCCTGGCAAACCGGGCGGGCATCTCGAGGTGCGCGCGCCATTCCTGAAATACCTGCCGTCGGGGGATGTGATCAACTACAACGTCATGAGCCTGTCCGGGGAGAGCACGGCGGTTACGGGCGATCTCACCGGGCAGAAAGGGCCGTTTACGGATGTCATCTCTTACCGGCAGACCGCGCACGCTTCCGGCGGGACGAAGGCGCTGGAGGCCGACCCGGAGAATTTCTTCAAGGCGGAGCTTCGGACGCCGTGGATCAATGCGAACTGGCTGTTGATGGTGCTGCTGCTGCTCCTTGCGCAGAAACCCTTGCGGGTGCTCGGGCTGGTCTCGGCCATGGTGGCCGTGTGGGTCGGGCTCTGCCTGTCGCGGACGGTGGGGAACGCCCGTTTCGCCTGGCCCATCTCCGACATTGCGCTCTCCATCCCCACCGCTCTCCTTGGCGTCCTCGCGGCGAAGCGTCCCCGGAAATGGCCGTGGCTCGCGCTCGTCGCGGCGGGGGCGGCATTCCTGAACGGGTGCTACGATCTCCAGCACGTCCGGTGGACGGACGGCATCCCTGCGGCATCGGCTGCGCCGGGCCTCTGCCTGGGATTCACCGCCAGCATGGCGTTCGTCTTCGTGGTGTTCGCCGCCCTCGTGCGCGAGTGCAAAAAATATGGCGAGTTTGAACGCGACTGGGCGCCGGGCCTTTGCTGGCTGCTGGCCGCCCTCGCCGTGGCCCTGCCTCTCCAGGACTTGTTGTAGCTGGAATTCACGCCGGGTTCAGGCGAGGTTCTCGAGCGCGCTCCCGAGGCGGATTTTCTCCCCGGCCTTGAGGGCCAGCGCGCGAACCTGGCTGCCGAGGCGGACGGTGAATTCCCCGTCCTTTCGGGCAAGAAGCGCGGCTTCTTCGAGGATGCCGCCGCGCCACTTCAGCGCCACCTCGACCCCGCCGCGCGCCCGCAGGCCGCTCACCGAGCCCGCCGGCCACGCGGCTGGGAGGGCGGGAAGCAACTCGATCTCGCCCGTGTGGGATTGCAGCAGCATCTCCGCGATGCCGGCGGTGCCCCCAAAGTTGCCGTCTATCTGGAACGGCGGGCAGGTGTCCAGGAGGTTGGGGAGCGTGCTCCCCGTCAGCAACTCGGTGAGAAGCTTGTGCGCGCGGTCGCCTTCCCCGAGGCGCGCCCAAAAGCTGATCTTCCACGCCATGCTCCACCCGGTGCCGCCGTCGCCGCGCAGCTCCAGGACTTTACGCGCGGCCTCGGCCAGCTCCGGCGTGCCGCGGGGCGTGATCTGCGCCGCGGGGTGGAGCGCGAAAAGATGCGAGACGTGCCGGTGATCGACCTCCGTCTCCATGAAATCCCCCTGCCATTCCTGCAACTGGCCGCGCGCTCCGATCTTGAACGGCGCGAGCTTGCCCGCAGCCGCCTCCAGCGTCCCGCGAAACTCGGTGTCGAGCCCGAGAATCCCCGCTGTGCTGCCGGTATCCTGAAACAATTGGCGGATGATAGAGATATCCATCGTGCTTCCCGCGGTGACGCTGGCAGAAAGCCGCGAGCCGTCCGGGTCGGAATAGAAAAAGGCATCCTCGGGCGAGGTGCCGGCTGGGGTCAGGAGCCTTCCCTCGCCGTCCTCCACGAGCCAGTCGAGAAAGAAGAGGCACGCGTCTTTCATGAGCGGATACGCCTCGCGCAAAAATGCCGTGTCGCCGCCGAAGCGGTAATGCTCGAACAGATCGACGCAGAGCCAGCCGGCTGCGAGCGGCCAGTACGCGGCGACAGCGGTGTTATCGACCGGCTGCGCCTCGCGCCAGAGCGTCGTGTTGTGGTGGGCGACCCACCCGGCGCGGCCATACATGGCCTTGGCAACACGGTGGCCGTCAACGGCGAGCTCGCGTGTCAGCCGGCGGTACGGCTCGGCGCATTCGGGGAGATTGCAGACCTCGGCGGGCCAGTAGTTCATCTCGGCATTAATGTTGAGCGTGTATTGGCAGGCCCAAGGCGGGATGATCTCCTCGTTCCAGATGCCTTGCAGGTTCAACGGCTGCCCGCCCGGCCGCGACCCGGCGATGACGAGGTAGCGGCCGAAATGGAAATACAAGGCGGCCAGGGAGGGATCGGGCTGCGCGAGCCGGGCATCCGTGGGAGCCGCGGGGTTCGCGGGGCCGAGATCGAGCTGCACGCGGTCGAACAAGGCGCGGTGGTCGGCCGTGTGGCGGGCGAGGAGTTCCGCGTATCCCTTCCCGAGCGCGTTCCTCAGGAGACTCGCGGCCTTGCCGTCGGCATCGGCGCCTTCGCGCACGGGATCCTTGTCGAATCCGTTGAAGCTGGAGGCCGCGGTATATCGGATCAACACCTCGTTCGCGCCGCGGATGTCCAGCCCGTCGTTCCCGGCGGAGATCTTGCCGCTCGTAGTTTGCACATGGAGGCGCGCGTCGAAGAACATGCCGCGGCCGTCGTAAAGGACCTGCGCGGCGCCCGGGAGGCGGCGGCCCTCCTTGTCCCAGCACTGCGGGTATTTCCACGTATCGCCCCTTTCCTCGACCCATTCGAGCGGGCGGCGCAGGACGAAGCCCGGCAACTGGCCGCGCATGGTAAGTTGGCTTCCCTCGGCGCGGATCTCGACCGGGTGCGGCGACGCGAGGCGGACGCGGAAGCTCAAGGTGCCGGGCCTGTTCGCAGCCAGGCGCAGGACGATGACTTCGTCGGGATGGCTCGCAAAAATCTCACGCGTAAAGCCCACGCCCTCCGCCTCGTAACGGACGCGGCAGACGGCGTTTGCGAGATCGAGCTCGCGCTCGTAGTTCCGCGCCGGCACGGCTTCGGCGAAATCCAGCAAGAGGTCCCCGAGGGGCTGGTAGCACGCCCAACAGGCTCCGAGCCAACGCTCTTCGACGAGTTTGCTGGCGGCGGCGAACCGGCCCTGCGCGATGGCTTCGGTGACGGCGGGGTAATCCTTCGTGACATCCAGCGGCAGGTCGCGGTAACCCGGTACCCGGAGACGAGCGTGGATTCGTTTAACTGGAGCCGCTCTTGCGCGGCGCCTCCGAAGACCATCGCTCCGAGCCGGCCGTTGCCGATGGGGAGCGCCTCGTTCCAGTTCCCGGCGGGGGCCGAATACCAGAGGCGTTGGCCGGCCGCGGCGGGAGACGGGGGAGTTTCCACCGGGATAGTCGTGGCACGTTGGGATGCGAGCCGCAAACTTTTTCAGGGCATCGCCCGCGCGCGGCGCATGAATCCATTTCGTTGCGCGGTTATTGCGTCCAAGTTAGTCTGGCGGCTCCCCCCGGTTCCCATCCTGCCCCCAGTTTCACCCGTATGCATCCGTTCGGACTCCACATCATCGACGTCGCGGTCGTGTTCTGTTTCCTTGCCGGCGTCATCGGGCTCGGCTGGTGGGCTTCGCGCGGCGTGAACGAAGAGAAGGATTTCTACCTGGGCGGCCGGAAGATGGGGCGCACGCTCCAGTTCTTCCTGAACTTCGGGAATATGACCGATTCCTCGGGCGCGCCGACGACGGCGGCGGAGGTGTTCCGGCAGGGCGCGGGCGGGACTTGGATCAGCCTGCAGACCCTCTTCATCACGCCGTTCTACTGGTTCTCCGTGACCTGGTTCCGCCGGGCGCGCCTCGTGACGATGGCCGATCTCTTCATCGAACGCCTGAACAGCCGGTCGCTGGCGACGGCCTATGTGCTTTTCAACGTTTACATCAGCCTGCTTTTCCTTGGGTTCGGGAACGTGGTTTCCTACAAGGTGGCCGCGGCCATGATGGTAAAGCCCGCCGCCGAGTTCACGCCAGCCGAGCGGGTGATGGTGCAAGGGTATGCCGAGTATGCCGGGTTGAAGGCGGCTTATACCGCGGGCACGCTGCCGCCTGCTAAAAAAGCGCGCTTCGACGAGCTCGACAGCATGTCCAAGCGCGGGCAACTGAACTCCTTCGTCTCCTATGTGCGGCCGCTGCCGTTTTACGTGGTTTATACGCTCATCGTGGCGATCTACATAAGCCTGGGCGGCTTGAAAGCGGCGGCGGTGACGGATGCCCTGCAGGGGTTGCTCATCCTGGCGTTCACGGTTCTCATCATCCCGCTCGGTCTCATGAGGATCGGAGGGTTTCATGCGATGCACCAAGCCGTGCCGGAGTTCATGTTCCGCCTCTTCGGCACGGTGACCGCGAGCGATTACGCCTGGTATTCCATCCTGGCGATCACCTTTGCCAGCATGATCCAGGTGTTCGGGCTCATCGGGAACATGGCCCAGGCCGGCTCGGCCAAAGATGAAAATACGGCCCGGTTCGGCCAGATCGCCGGGGCCTTCACCAAGCGGGTCGTCATCATCGCGTGGATGCTGTGCGGGTTGATAGGCGTGGCGATGTTCCCGCGCGGCCTGTCCGATCCCGAGAATGTGTGGGGGGTGATGGCGAAGACGCTGCTGGCGCCGGGCCTGATGGGTCTGATGCTCTCCGGAATGCTGCTGGGCCACATGCCGGCGGTGGGCTCGCAGGCGATCGCGGTCGCGGCGTTGATCGCGCGGAATATCTATGAGCCTCTCGTGAAAGGGAAGCCGGAGAAGCACTACCTGCAGGTGGGCCAGTTCCTGGTCATCCTGACGCTGGCGGTGAGCGTGGTCTTCTCGCTGCTATTCTCCGGGGCTGTAAAGTTGATCACGACCATCATCACCTTCAACGTCTTCTTCGGCGCGGTGGTGCTGCTCATCTTCTTTTGGCGGCGTCTCAGCACGCCGGCAGTGTGGGTTTCGCTGATCCTGTGGGTCATCCTCATCGGCATACTGCCTTCCTTCGTGCCTCGGGTGGAGAGCCTGCGGCGGGCGCCCTCGCTATTGGAGATGACGGGGGAGCGGACGGTCACGGCGCTGGGAGGCGCCACGGCGGACGACGTGGCGCGCGGGCGTGCGACGAAGGTGGGCCAGGCTATCGGGAAGCCCCTTACCTTCCCGCCGGTGGCGCTCTACTACGAGTCGGTGGCGCGCTCGAACCCACAGGACCCGGCGTCGCCCAGGGAAGGCGTGGGCCGGTTTCAGATGGAGGCGTATCTGTTGCACCTGGTGGGGTTCCCCGTGCGGCAGTTCAAGAAGGCGGACTTGCTGACGGCGCGCTGGGCGGTGGACGGGCTGCTGCCGTTCATCATGCTCATCTTATTGAGTTACCTGCTGCCCGGTCGTCGGTTGACGCAGAAAGATCGGCACAGGATGGACGGTTTCTTTGCAAAGCTAAAAACGCCGGTCGCAGCGACGCCGGCGCAAGACGACAGCGAAGTGGCTTTGAGCTACGAGAACCCGCACCGGTTCGACTCGGAGAAGCTCTTCCCGGGAACGGCCTGGGAATTTTCGAAATGGACGCGGCAGGACTTTACCGGCTTCCTCAGTTGCTGGGGGGTGGTGATGCTCATAGTGGGCCTGCTCTTCCTGGTGCTGCACCTGGGCGCGTGAGCCCTCCCTTTCGGGCGTTGACGTGAAGCCCGCGCCCGGTCTGGCAGGCCCTTACAGGCCCAGCAGCTTTGTCCGGTAGCTCTTCGGCGTCTCGGAGGTGACCCGCTGGAAGGCGCGAATGAAATGAAAGCGGCTGGTGAACCCGCTGTCCAGGCCGATGGCTTCGATCTTCAACTTGCGGTTCTGCAGCAGCTTTTTCGCGTGCTCGACCCGGAGGCGGGTCAGCTCGTCGAGCAGGCTGCACCCGAGCGTCTTCTGGAAATGGATCTGCACCTTGCGCATCGAGACGCCAAGGCTGCGCGACATTTCCTGCAGGCTGCGCGGCTCCACGTAATGGTCGCGCAGGAACCGCAGGAAGCGCGCGCTGTCCAGGTCTTCCAGCGCGACGGCGTCGGTGGAGCGGCGCACCGTCACCCCCTTGGGCTCGATGACGAGCGGGGCCTCGGGCGCGCTCTCCCCGTCCATCATGCGGTCGAGCAGGGCTGCGGCCTCGTAACCCTGCCGCTCGTAGTCGCAGTTCACGCTGCTCAGCGGCACCAGGGCCAGCTCGCATGCGATGACCGTGTCGTCCACGCCCAGGATCGAATACTCCTCCGGCACCTTCCAGCCGGCGTCGGTGAGGGCGAGGCTCACGTTGATGGCGTTCGCGTCGTTGGTCGCCATGAGCCCCATCGGGCGCGGGAGGGCCGCGGCCTGCTCGACGAGGCCCGCGTAGGTCATCGCGTGGAATGTCGCCCCGGCGGCTTCGACCGCTTCCTTGAACGCGGCGCGGCGCGGGGTCTCCATGGCATTCTCCTCGAACGTCACAAAGCCCAGGTGCTTAAAATTAAGCGAAAGAAGATGCGCGGCGCCCGCCCGGGCGATCTCCCGGTGCGAAGTCGTCACCCGGCCCGCGCTCGGCACCCATGCGCGCCCTTCCGTCTCGACGATCGGGCACCGGGCCTTGCGAAGGAAATTGATGATCTTCCGGTTTGGCCTGCTCATGCCGCAGTAGGCAATGATGCCATCCCCATGCCAGGGGAGCGGGGGCAGCCGGTGGTGCCAGCGCATGGAGCTGTCCAGCACCCAGAGGTGCTCTGCGGCGTAACGCCCCACCCCCCGCAACACCCGTTCCTCCCACCATGACTGCAGCAAGAGCACGTGGCGATGCATCTTGGGGGAACCCGTCGGCCGGGCATAGGGGCTTTCCTTGCTCATCGCAGCTCTCAGCCCTCATTATGGCGGTTATCTAAAAAAAGTCACATCCGAAGTGTGAAATGGCACTTTTATTGATCTCCTATCCATTATTGCCGGTGGCCATTCCCGAGATGGCACCGCCGATACCGCCCTACGCCGGACGGTTCAGCGCGAAATCACTGGCCGAATCGCTTAGCTTCAAGCACGCGCCATTTCGTGTTGCGGATACCGGCCGTGGGAGCGGTCGTGAAGATCGTCTGGTCATTCGCCCCAGGCAGGTAAGTGGTATTCGTCCCGCTCGTGAAGTACGTGATGTCGTCGGAATTCGGGTCGAAGTACTTCTCTATAGTGAAAGCGCCGCGGAACTCCCCTGTCACTTGATCCACGCCCTCGTTCCAAACGTTCTGGTTCGGATCGCTCGCGATTTTCTTCAGGCTCTGGGCAAAGACGTGGACGGTGAAGATGTTCGATTTCGTCGTCACCCTCGGGTAGATGAGGGAGTAGGGGCGTTCCATGCTGTTGTCTCCAGTCAGAAGATTGGCCGGCCAAAAGGTCGATAAGGTTCCGGCTGTGGTATAAATGGAAGCCCCTGCGGCGCTCAGAGGCACCAGAGGGATGTCGCAAACCTGGGAAGCGGATACGAAGAAATTGGGGAGTGCGGCAGTATGGGACGACCTCGAAAACTCAGGGAAGGCGGATGTCGAGTCTGTGCCTGTGGTGACAGGGAGCAGCGTCTGGTTTGAATCGATGGCGTAGCGAGTTGTAATTGTGGGGTTGGAAGTATTAAGGTTGGTTTGGAACGTCAAAGGGCCTTTGTAGGAGCTGACGAAGGATGTTGGATTCAGGGCTGTGAGCATGACTGCTTTCAGCACGGCTCGCATGCCGGTCGTCCGCGTGACGTAGGTGAAAGGAGCGATCTGAGTGTTCAAGTTTATCTTACCAGCCGTTGTGAAGGGTTCGCTGATGCCGTATGGCTCTACCACAGGCATCCAGAATAAATCCAAAAGGAGATGATCTCGAATCGTAGGATCGATTCCTCCTGGATGGAGATTACTGGAGCTAAGTAAGTTTGCCGGTCGGAACAACAAGGTGCGCCATGGGTGATCGATGCCGGCGGGAAGGGAGCCAAACATAACGGCTGAAGAAATCTGTCGGTTCGGCGAGAAGTAGGTGGATGCCGCCGCGGCCGACTGCGTCAAGGTCTCGTAGGTTCCGATATAGGGCGTAGTCCCACTTACGATAGCGCCCGAACCTGTCATGCCTTCGTCCGGCTTGTTTGCCCACGGCCCGTCTTGCATAAGTCCGATACCGTTGTCCCAGTCCCCGGGAAAGGGGACGGATGTGGTGCCTGTTGCCTGGGGCGGGACCTCGGGCGCGATATTGCCGCCATAACTCGTCGATGGTATTGAAGAAACCAAGCTTCCATGAGCGTTCCCGCTGATGCCTCCGATCACGCCGAATCTCATGCAGTTTGCAGAATGGGTAGTCGGAGAAGGGGCAACGCCGCTGCCGGTCAAACAAAGCTGAAAAGTGGTGCTCGGAATGGTTCCGGTTAACGCCAGCAACCGGAGATCGCCGAGAATCGGGGCGGTGCCGCTGCTCAAAAGTCCAGTGGGCACGAGCGAGCGAATCGTATCCTGACTTCCAACATACGTACTGAACTGGGGGCCGCTGATGCGGTTGCTGGTCTTGTTGATCGCAGCCGGGTAGGCGAAAGTCGCCGTAGTAGTGCTGGACGTATACATCGAGCTCGCCGCCCTGAAAGTCCCTCCCCAAGAGGTGCTGCCGGACATATACAATCCTGGAATTGGAACCTGCATGGATGGGAATACGAAGTTGAAAGTCTGCAAGGGAGTTGTCGCGGCGCTCGGCGCGAAAACCTGAGCCGTAACGGTTCCGGAAAGAGCGATCGGGCCGGACGATCCGGATACGACAACCAAGCCGGTAGGATACATCGAGTTCGTCGGGGAACCAAAGCCGCCCTGGTAAGCCGCCTCGATCAATGTCTCGATGCCTTCCAGACCGCCTACGACAGAGTCGCGTTGCTCGCAACTGATGCGTCCCGAGTCGTACAAATCGGTGACGGTGCCGGTCGTAGCAGGGTTGCTTCCTATTACAAGACTTACGTTAGTGAAATGGATGCGGAAGTTGTTTGCCAGGGCGACATATCCGGACATCGGACTGCACAGCTTGGGTATCAAAGCCCATTCGATGCACGTCTGGGGCGAGGGTCCGCCAGGGGTGAAACTCGTCACCGTTCCTCCACCGGTCACATTGACTGTAGAGACCAGATTCGAACCGGACTCCACCATCGAAGTATTTGTGCGATCATCGACTTTTGTGAGGGCCACCGCGAGTTCGGAAATGAGGGCGAGGCGGCCAAGTCCCTGCACAAGGGTGCCTGTCACAAGCGGCGTGAGCGTCTGCGTAGGCACCACCTGTCCCGTCTGGCAGACATTATTAAATCCGACTGTCCCCGTTGTGTACGGAGTGGCGCCGGAGCTGTTATCTGCCAGATTCGTGGAGCGAATATAGTCGAAAATTTCCATCAATATCTGGTTTACGTCCATCTGTCCGTATTTCACCACAAAGTTCCCGCCGAAGCCCGGAACGGGCGTACCCATCAACGATTGAAGATACCCGTAAACCAACTGGTTCCGCTGCTGTTGAGCGGCCAATCCGACGGTCTGGTATATGTTCCAGTCCGAGCCGGAACTCATCGGGGTGTCGCGAAAAAAGGCCATCTCGTGTGCATTTTGGTTGGTGCCACCGATGTTGATGGTTGAGCATCGCAGGATTTCTCGATCAAATGCCGTACGGTTGTTTGCATGGGCATCGTCCCATATCGGCCAGATCGCCACGCGTGGCAGGCCGAAGAGGTTTAATTCCGGGGCCTTGCTATGGGCGGTGAGGAAGAAGCGGCAGGCCTGTATGTCCTGTTGCTTTATGCTCGCGTTCCCCAAGGCCTGCACGCTTCGGCTGGGGGTAAATTGGAACTCATCCAGGTTTGCGTAGAGCCTGTCCACATCCGTAGCGAGAGTCCCGGAGGCCAGCGCCGTGCCCCCCATGGAGGAAAGCCCTGCGGGCCCGACGTCGCTGACCCGAGGGACGGCGGCGGTGATCGCCTGGACAAGCCCAGCGCGGGTCGTCCCGCTAAGAGCATAACCGAAGACCGTGGAAAGACAGGTCGTAGCGGGATGCCCGGGGTAGCGTTGATATTCGTGCTGGGCAGGCTGGATAGTCGCAAATACATAATCCCCCAGAGCGGTGTTTTGCGGGTTCGCGAAAACATCGCCGCTTGAGCCGCAATTCGAGACGGGCGTGTCCCAATAGGTCCCTTCCGAGGCCGTGTTGATGTTGAGTTTAGCCGATTCATCGTCCGTCCAGAAGGCGATTCGGCCCACGATGGGATTCGTGCCGCTGGGAAGCGGCAGGGCCGCTGCGCTCCAGGTGGCGCTGTTGGCGCCGCCGCCAGGCGGAACGGTCATGCTCCCATCTCGCAAGACGTAGATCCATTGGACGGGCATGGCCAGCCGGCTCGTAGTATCCGAAGTATAAAGTCCCAAGCCGGTGCCGGAGGTCGTCACCCCGTCCATGGTGCCCGAGGAAAAGGAGAAGCCCTCAACGCCCAGATCGGCGGCCCTGGGATCGACGATCGGGAAAATGGTAACCGTGGAGCCGGTGGTATTGGCGACCTCCGTCGTGATGGGTGCATTCATGTCGGTATACAAGGACGGAAAGGCATCCCAGTTGCCCGGGGCATCGCCCACGAAGGAAAAGCCCGTGGTGGAATTCAGGATCATGGTGCCTGAAGAATAGAGTTTGTAATAGGCCAGGGGGGCCGAGGAGGCGACTCCGCCGCCGTTGCCGTACGTGCGGATCATTCCCGGCTGGCATGCCCACGCGATGCTCGTGTCGGTACCCGACTCCGTGGCGTAGGTGATGGTGCTCTCCATGAGCTGCACGGCGGAGAGCGCGAGTTGCGAAGCCGAGTTCTCGGAGGCGACGGCTTTCTCGCCGATCTTGGCAGTAGTGACGTTGGTCAGGAACGCGACAACCAGTACGGTGCAGAGAACGATGAAGCAAAGGGCAAGGACGAGCGCCTGTCCCCGCTGGACTTTTGCCTTCCTGAGCCGGGTCTTATAAGCCCTCTTGCGCGAACGGCTCGGAGAACGTGGCGCAACGGTCTGGCCACCGCCGATAAACCGTTTCGCCTTCACTTTCATGAGATAAAGTCAGTCAGGAACAAAGGAGGCCATGACGAAGAAAGTGCGCCACCGGATATGCGAGATCGCACTCCGAAACAAGGCGGAAAGAGAGCGGGAGCACGGCACCAGGCTCACTGCCCGAACCGCTTGACTTCGAGCACCCGCCACTTGGTATTCCGGATGGCTGCGGTGGCCGCGATGGCGCCGTCGTTCGCCGCCGCCTGGACGGCGCCGGTGCTGTCGGTGATGTCGTCGGAGTTCGGATCGAAGTATTTTTCGATGGTGAAGGCGCCGCGGAATTCGCCCGTGACCTGATCCACGTTTTCATTCCACACTGCTTGATTGGGATCGGACGTGATTTTCTTTAGACTCTGGGCGACGACGTGAACGGTGAAGATGTTCGATTTCGTGGTGACACGGGGGTAAATCAAGGAGTAGGGCCGCTCGAGGCTGTTATCCCCGGTCAATGCGTTCGCCGCCCAGAATGTCGACAAAGTCGCAGGCGTGTATCCGATCGGAACGAGCGGCACATCGCATATCTGGGAAGCCGACACGAAAAAGTTGGGCAGGCTGACGCTGTTCGTCGCCCTTCCAAATTCCGGATAGGCATTGGTTGAATCGGAGCCTGTGGCCACAAGGCTGAACGTCTGCGTGGCGTCGATGGGAAATCTCGTCTTTATCAAGGGGCTCGACGCATAGGCCGGGCCGCCGAAGGTCAGCGGATCGTGATAATCCATCGCGAAGGGCTTCCCGCGTGCGGCAATGGGGGTCGGATTGATTGCCGTAACCATGACGGATTTTAGCACCGCGTTCAGGCCGGTCTGCCTGGTAATGTAGGTGAACGGAGCGAGCTGGAAATTCAGGTTGATCTTCCCGGCGGTCGTGAGGGGTTCGCTGACGCCGTATGGCTCGACGACCGGCATCCAAAAGAGGTCGAGGAGCAGGTGGTCCGGTATTTGCGCGGGACTCACGCCCGGGTTGTTGCCCGGGTGGGTATAGCCTCCTAGGAAACCGGGTAACGTTGCAGGCCGGAAAAGCAAGGTTTGCCAGGGGTGGTCGAAGCCGACGGGCAGAGAACCAAACATCACCGGCGAGGATAATTCCCGATTAGGAGAAAAAAGACTCGGAGCCTGGAAAGCGGCGCTCATCAAAGTCTGATAATCATAAAAATAATAGGGAGCCGAAGCAGTTGTAGTGCCTTCGTCGGGCTTATTGGCCCACGGCCCGTCATACATCATGCCGATGCCGTTGTCCCAATCGCCCGCGCCTGGGAAGGGCCCGGATGAGGGCACAGATCCCACGCCACTGGTCGGTTGAGGCGGCACGAATGGATAAGTCTGTGTCTGAGAAGAGCTGTCGTAATAACCGGCAGACGTTACATAGGCGCTCAAGGTACCGAAGGCCGCGCCCGCAATTGTTACGACGGCCGGGCCCTCTCTCATAGAGTCTGCGCAAAAAGTGGATGAGGAGGGCGCGACACCGGTGCCAGTAAGCGTAAGGGCGTAAGTTGTCCCAGAGATCCTGGGAGAGATGGAAATCAGTCGCAGGTCGCCGCCAAGAATGGACGTGCCCGTGCCTAATGGCCCGGTGGGAACCAAAGACCGGATCACATCGACACTCCTATTAGCAGAGGTCAAGCCGCCATAAACTAGGTTTGGATTGCCTTGGCCGACGTAACGGGTAAGGCTCGATTTAACTGCCGTGCTTGGGTATGTGAGCGTGGCGTTGGTGCCCCCTGAGTATGCGCCACGCGGAGCCCGATAGCTTCCCATCCAAACCGTGTTACTTCCGCTCGTGATTTGTGAAAAAGCGGGTATCGGGACTACCATCGACGGGAAGTTGAAATTAAACGCCTGAAGTTGCGGGCCAGGGGCGGAGGCAGTACCGGCGGGGGCATAAATAGTGGCAGTGAGGCTGCCGGAAAGCGTCATCGAACCGCCTGAACTCGTTCCATTTATCAGGGCGAGACCGGTCGGATAGGCAGAGTCGTTCGGGGCGCCACCTGTGTCCGTCAACATGTCAGGCCCCATGATACCTCCGATGTTGCCATCGCGATTTGACGCGAAACGCCCGGTACAGTAAACATCCGGGATGGAACCCGTCGTAACGGCAGTTCCATTGAAGTTGAAGCCGATATTGCTGAACCTGATCCGGAGATTGCTGGCCAGCCCGACCCATCCCGCCATGGGGCTCGCCATCATCGGAACGAGCGCCCATTCCACCAGCGTCTGGCTGCTGGGGGAGTAGTTCGATATCGCGGGGGAACCGGTCCACCCGGCAACGGTAACGGTCGTGGCCATATTGCTGCCGCTTTCCGCCGTGTTGGTATTGATGCGATCGTCCGCTTTGGTTATCACAAGTGCCATCTCGGCGATGGTTCCGATGCGCCCCAGTCCCTGGCTGGTCGCAGAGGTCAGCGGGATGCGGATGGGTACGACTTGCCCCGTTTGGGTGTCTGTGCCGGAGGTTTGCAGCGTGTATGACGTTGCCCCGGTGCTGTTATCCAAAAGGTTCGTGCAGCGGATGTAATCGAAAACTTCCGTCAGGATCTGGTCGCGATCCGTTACATTATATCCGGGCGCAGCGGGATATTTTGAAAGGAAGTTGCTTCCGAAGCCGGGTACATTCCTTGCAGTCAGCGTCTGGAGGTATTGGAAGACCAACTGGTTCCGAGCCTGTGGCGCAAGCAGCCCGATCGTCTGTTGTATATTCCAGTCCGTGCTGGAACTCAGCGGGTATTCGCGGAAAAAGGCCATCTCGTGCGGATCGCGCGTCCCGGAGCTGTTCGTGCCGGTGGCGACGGTGGAACACCGCAGGATCTCCTGTTCAAAAATCGTGCGCTGAGCCGCCTTGTTGTCGTCCCAGAGCGGCCAGATCGAAACGCGCGGCAGGCCAAACATGTTGACCTCCGGCGCCTTGCTGTGCGCGGTGAGGAAAAAACGGCAGGTTTGGATGTCCTGCTGCTTTATGGTCGCGTTCCCCAAGGCCTGAACGGTTCGGGGGGCCGTACTGCCGGGCGGGTTGGGGGAGAATTGGAACTCATCCAGGTTCGCGTATAGGCGATCCATATCCACGGCGAGGGCTACGGCTGAGCCCGTGGCGCTCACAGCCATCGTGCCTCCCATGGTGGAATTGATGGCGTTTCCATTGCTGATGGCGGTATCCGAAACGCGCGGTATGACGTTGGTGATCGGCTTGACCAACTGCGTCCCCCGAAGAGAACCGGTGAGGATCGCCGTGCCCGTCAGCGCGTAGCCGAACACAGAGGAAAGGCAAGTCGTTGCCGGGTGGCCGGGGTAGCGCTGGTACTCGTGTTGCGCCGGCTGGTTTGCGCCAAAGGCATAGTCGCCTATGCCCCCGGTTTGGGGGTAATTGAAGAGCTCTCCGCTCGAGCCAGAGTTCGCGATCGGGGTATCCCAATAAGTTCCCTCCGAGGCGGTGTTGATGTTCACTTTAGCGGATTCATCGTCCGTCCAGAAGGCGATGCGGCCCACGATGGGGTTCGTGCCGGAGACCGTTGCCCCGAATGTCGCGCTGGTGGCGCCTCCGGAAGTCGGCGCGGTCATGCTGCCATCGCGCAGGACGTAGATCCATTGGACGGGCATGGCCAGCCGGCTCGTGGTATCCGAAATATAAAGTCCCAAGCCGGTGCCGGTGGTCGTCACCCCGTGCATGGTGCCCGAAGAGAAGGAGAAGCCCTCAACGCCCAGGTCGGCGGCCCTGGGATCGACGATCGGGAATATGGTGACCGTAGAGCCGGTGGTATTGGCGACTTCGGTCGTGATAGGCGCATTCATGTCGGTATAGAGGGACGGGAAGGTATCCCAATTGCCCGGGGCATCGCCGGCGAAGGAGAAGCCGGTGGTGGCATTCAGGATCATGGTTCCCGAAGAATAGAGTTTGTAGTAGGCCAGGGGCGCCGAAGAGGCGACTCCGCCCCCGCTGCCGTAGGTGCGGATCATCCCCGGCTGGCATGCCCACGCGATGCTGGTGTCGGTACCCGGCTCCGTGGCGTAGGTGATGGTGCTCTCCATGAGCTGCACGGCGGAGAGCGCCAGCTGCGTGGCGGAGTTCTCGGACGCGGCAGCTTTTTCTCCGATCTTGGAAGTGGTGACGTTGGTCAGGAATGCGACGACCAGCACCGTGCAGAGCACGATGAAACAAAGGGCGAGAACGAGCGCCTGTCCCCTCTGGACTTTCGCTTTCCGGAGCCGGGCCTTGTAGGCTTTTTTGCGGGAACGGCTCGGAGAATGTGGCGCGACGGGCTGGCCGCCGCCGATGAACTTCTTTGTTTTTACTTTCACTGGGAGAAGTCAGTTTGGGGTGAGGGGCACGGACACAGAGAAGATGCGATACTGGATATTCCGGGCGATCAATGCGTTTGTGACTTGGGACACATCCGCCAGCCGGTTTGCATAGAAGGCGTTGGTCAGGATGTTGGTAAGCCCCAGGTCGCTGCTCGGAGCCAGGGTGCTGTGTGCCGCCATGTAGCCCGTTTCGTAACGGGAAAAGGATTTCTCATCCACTGCGATCATCAAAAGATATACCGAGGTGGGAAGCTGGTTGAGCGAATCTGGCGTCAAGCCGGAGGATATCGATGAGTCGTAGTAATAAGTGGGCGCGATATCGGTCGAGGTGCCGTCTGGCGCCGCCCCTGCGCTCGGGCTCGGGTTGCCGGGATAAGCGGGCTGGGTGGTATGGGCATTTTGTGGAGCGACGATAGGGAGGACGGCGAGGAAAATAACGTTCTCCGCAATGGGGTGGACCGGCCTCGGGCTCTCACCAAGGGCGTTCTGGTACCATAAAAGACCAGCCGGAGTGGTGGAAAGGGAGTTGTAATACCAGGATTGAGACGCTGATCCGGAACTGGCACTAGTCCCAGAAGTGTATGCATACACAGAATTCAAATCCGTAGGTTCGATCATTTCCATGAGCCGATAACGCCAGCGAGCCGGAAGGACAGCCGAGAGAAACGGAGGCTGCGCATAGAGGCTGGGATTGTTCGCCCCGCTGCCGAGGTAGGTGTTCGGGTTCGTGACCCTGGCGCCGTCGCTTCCCCATTCGATGAAATATCCGCACGTATTCAAAAGCTTATTCAGGCTGGTGTAGCCCGTGCCGGCTGTCGCAAAGCCCAAGGGCGCCTCGAAGAAGATTCCTTGGGTGGGGTGGGAGTTATCGCTGCCACCGAAAAGAGGAGGCGTCGTCGCGGGCATTCCCGTTTGGCTGTCCACATTGCCGCTTATAAAGCGCAACTCGGACTCCCGGGAGTATCCCGTCGAGGTGATGCCGGCGGTCGCTGAAACGATCGGGTTCAGGTCGTCATAAGCGTTCAGAGTTGCTTGGTTGAGGCGCCGGGGAATCGTTTCAAGGGCGTTCCGCGCCTGCTGGAAGGATTCGACCTGTGTCGTTGTGCGACTGATCGCCTGCCGCAGGCCGTCGGTAAGCTGGGTAAGGATCAGCATCAGGAGGATGAGGACCCCAAGCGCGACGAGCATCTCGATGAGGGTGAAACCCTGCGAATCTCTGCGGCTTATGGAGCGGCGCATATCAGTTCCGCGCGATCATCGTCTGGAAGGTAGAGATAGGGATGGACACGGCCCCGTTGTTCGCGGAGCCCGTCCAGCTTTGGGGAGAACCGGCCTTTGCGATCCATAGAGTCGAGGTGCCATCCATGTCGAGCGCGAGGTGGCCGGGATTCAGAGCGACCTGAATCGTAAGGGTGGCGAGGTACGAATTCGTCAAAGGGGAGGCTCCCGCTGAAAGGAACGGCGTAGGGTTTAGTACCGCGAACATTCACCTGGTACACGGCGTTGGATGCGGTTGATGTGACCTCATCTCCCTGGTCGTCAAAATAGCGGACGTAGTTGACGCCGTCCGGGGCGATCAATCGCATCGTATTGCCGCTGGTCGGGGTGAGCTTGGAGAAGGGCAGGGCGACCAATTCGGAAAAGATCTGCTGTGAAATCTGCGAGCTGATGCTCACGTTCTTCGTCTGCTGAAAGCTGTCCATGCCAATGGGCACCAGCCCGACGATCGCCACGGCAGCGAAGGCCGTGATAGCGATGGCCATCGCGACTTCGATGAGGCTGAAGCCAGAGCGCCGCCGGGTAAATGTTCTCATTTTGGTTCGAGGAACGCGACTACGGGTGGTAGTCGTACATGTGACCATTGTAAGGATCGATCTGCACCGTAAAATAATTAGAAGGCACTTTTATCATCCGGTCGCCCTCGGTGCGGCTATGGATCGTCACGAACCAGACAGCGATTCCAGATTGTTTAAGATCGGCCGAACCGTCCGGCAGGAACCGAAAGGAAAGGTAGGAGTACGACGTGCCGATGCCGTTCCCGAGAGAGAAATCGGTGGCCGCGACCGCGGCAGAGGTGGAGCTGCTCATCAATGACGAGAGGAAAGTGCCCGAATCCATGATCATGTTCGTCGGCAAGTAACGCGGCTTATCGACCGGGCTATAGGTGATGGGGACGCTGGCTGGTACTCGAGATCACCACGTCGAACGGCTGGATCGCCTGGAAACCAGGTCCCGTGAGGCTGGAGTAATTATAAAACCGCACTTGGACCGGCCGATTCTTTGCCAAGGCGCGGTTTCGCGCCGCGGTCAGTGTGGTCTCGACGAGTGTGCCGCCTTGGGTGACCGAGTAGCTCCGAATCAAATTCCCGATGCTGGGAAGCGTGAGGACAGACACGAGCGCGATGATCCCCAGGACGATCATCATTTCCAGCAGTGTGAACCCACCGCGGGGCCGTTCAAATGGCGCGAGCCTCGCGGTTTCGAACGGAGGCAGGATGCCGGCCAGCCTTCGTCGCGGGGAGTTCAACGTTGGTTTGTGCAAGGGGGGATTTCGCATTTACCGGGGCGGGCGCGATTGCCCGTTAACCCGGGGTTGTTCGTCACATAACGCCGTCAAATATGGGGGGAGGCGAACCGGAAATCAATAGAAACTCCGTGCCGTTTCGTGAAAATCGTGTGCCCTTTTAGGATTTACAGTGTAAATGCAATGTGACGCGCTTTCAAAAGGGGCACGGTTGATTTTCGCATCTGCCCGCCCGCTGTATGGACTTCGCCGTCCATTACGCGATGCCCTTCTCCATGTGAAATACCTCCCGCAGTTCATGGGAAACGGGGCTGCCATCGGCGTTCGAGGGCATGACTTCCTTCATGTGCGCCCACCACTCCCGGCAGATCGGTGTCTGCGCGATCGCATTCCACCGTTCCTCGTCTTCGATCTCGGCGTAGCCGAAGAGCTGGCCAGTCCCCGCGTCGAGGTAGATCGAATAATTCAGCACCCCGTGTTCCTTTAACGTCTCCTCCAGCTCCGGCCATATCGGCCGATGCCGCCTCTCGTATTCCTGTTCGCTCCCGGCGTTGACGGACATGACGAATGCTTTGCGGATCATAAAGGCTGCTTGGGGCAGGACGAAGACGCTATCACAGGATCATTTCGCGCCGCAAGGTTTGACCGGAGGCAAATGCTTTGCGACGTTGCCTCGGATGAAACGAAGCACCAAAGCCCTCTTATTATGGATGCTCGGGGCGCTCCTGGTTTCCCCGCCTGCCATGCCCGCCGCCGCGTCCGGAGACGAGGGCTTCCTGCAGGCAAAGGGAGCAGATCTGCGCGACCGCCACGGCGCGGGAGACGTGGTGCGGCTGCGCGGCGTCAACCTGGGCGGCTGGCTCGAATGGCAGGACTGGATGTGCCCCATGGATTCCTCGAAAACGCTCCTCGATGCGAACCCAGGCCACAACGGCTACGACTTCGAACTGCGGCGCCTGCTCGAGAAACGCTTTGGGCCGCTCACCGCCGAAAACCTGATAGCCGCCTACGAGGATTCGTGGATAACGGCTCGCGACCTGGACAACATCCATGCCTTGGGGATGAACGTCGTCCGGGCCACCTTCGGCTACGACACGCTGTTGAAGGAGGACGGCTCCTGGCGCGCCGATGCCTTCACCCGCCTGGACTGGCTGGTGCAAAACGCCTGGGCTCGGGGCATTTACACCGTCCTCGACTTCCACGCCTTCCTCCCGCCCGCCGCCGCGCAGGACGGCTCCGCAGCCGGCTACTGGAGCAGCGCCGCGCAGCAGGACGAGACCGTGCAGATATGGACGCGCATCGCCGAGCACTACCGCGGAAACCCCGCCGTCGCCATGTACGATCTCCTCAACGAGCCAAACAACTCCTCGCTGAAGGGCAAACAGCCGCCCAAGTCCGCCACCATTTGCGCCCTCTACGCCCGGCTCTACCACGCCATCCGCGAAGCCGACCCCGACCACGCCATCGCCATGGAAGGCCTCTGGAGCTGGAAAGCCCTGCGCGATCCCACCCGTGCCGGCTACCGGAACGTCGTTTACTCCCTGCACTGGTATCATTTCGGCCAGAACGGCGTCGCCGATAACAACACCCGGACCGATGCCGACCTTCGCACCGCCGAAGAGCTTCGCGCTACCTGGAAAGTCCCGTGCTTCATCGGCGAGTTCAACCTCTTCGGCGACGCGGATGCCTGGAAGTACGCCCTCCGCGGCTACGACAGCGCCGGCCTGAGCTGGGCGACCTGGAGCTACAAGAACAAGGCCAGCGACACCAATAGCTGGGGCGTTTACACCACCCTCGGCGGCAAGGCGCCGCCCGAGCCGAACCTTGCGACCGACAGCGCCGAAGCCATCCGCGCGAAATGGAAAGCGTGGGCCACCAGCCCGCGCATCTTCGCGCTGAACCCCATGCTAGGCCCCATCCTCAAGGAAGAAGGCAGAACCCATTGACGGCCGGGTGTGGGCTCGCGCATCGAATCCGCCAAAAATCGCACGCCCCAGGCCCGAAATGGCACAGGATAATTGGCGAAATCAGGGGAAACGCCGTTATCCCGTCGTATCGTGTTCCAGAGCCCCGTTTTGCCACCAGAACGGCTTAAAGTCGCGCGAAAGCTCCCCTGAACTCGAATTTGATAATTAACAAATCGCCATCCGCCGCGTAAAAGCGCACAACTTTCTTGTTGAATCGCACATGATAAAAGATGCATTGCGGTTGGATACGGCTTATTATCTCGTCGAATTACCAGTTTTCCCCAGTAAAACCCCGAGACATTCCCCCAAGACATTCCCTCGCGCGCATTTTCCCTAGTTCCATTCGTAAAGAAGTTCCCCGCTATGAAAAAATCCCCCTTCATTAAGTTCACCATCGAGAAAATCGCCCTGCTCAGCGTGGTGTTTCTCTTGGCTGGCTACTCCGCGCAGGCAAATACGCCGGACGTTGTCGTCAGCGGGTCTACGGACCTGAGCCAGCCAGGCACTTACACTGGGGGAGCGCCCACCACCACCAGCGACGTCACCTTTGGCAACCAGACCTACAGTCCCGCGACGTTTACTCTGGGCGCTACACCCGGGTTTAACCTGAACATCGGCACGCTCGACGACTTTTCGTCCACCGCGATCTCCATCCTGCCCACGAGCAGCGGCACCATCACCCTGAACGGCGGCGTCAATTCGCAGACATCGATGTTCACGATTGCAATTCCTTCGGCGAACCCTCAGGCAAATGATCTGCTTTTCGTCGGGGTGGGGGATACGTTGACGCTCGGTAACGGCGCGGGCGGTGCTCTAACGCTCAGTCTGGTCGGGGTCGGCAATCTGGACATCGGCGGAACGGCCACCATCGGCGCGGCGATCACGGGCGGCAATGGGTTGACGAAGACCGGTTCTGGGACACTGACCCTCTCGGGCACGAGCGCTTATACCGGCGCGAACAACATCGACGGGGGCACGGTCGTCCTCACTGGTACATTGAATGCCGCAGACACCCTTAACCTGGCAGGCGGCACTTTTACTTATAACGTGGCGAGCAGGACGCAAACCTTCGCCGGGACGACGATCAGCGCCGGGCAATCCGCTGTCACGGTCACCAGTGGCACGATAGCCCTGGGCGGGCTTACGCTCGCCAGCGGTAGCACCGGCACCGTCAACTTCGCCCCAGGCACCGGCGCCATCACGATGACCGGCACCACGAATATTGGCGGGATCCTGGGCGGGTATGCGACCTTCAGCGGAACCACGTGGGCCGTAGCACCGGCGGTCAGCGGCGGCGCTATCACCGGACTTACCACCTACACAGTCGCCAGCGCCGTACCTGCGACGGACAATGGTCAAAATGTGGATGTCACCGCCTCGGTCACCGTTACGGGATCGACGAATTTCAACAGCATCCGCTTCAACACCGCGGCCGCCACTACCCTCACTCTGACGGGATCAAACTTCATCACCACGGGCGGCATTCTTAACACGAACAACGTCGGCAATAACCAATCTCAAATCACCGGCGGCACACTCGCGGGCACACCGGGCTCGGGCGGGGCCTTATACGTGACCAATAACCACACCCAAAACAGCCTCGGCCTGAATTCCATTATCGCCAATAACGGCGCATCTGCCACTTCCCTGGTCATATCTGACGTCGCCGGCGGTAACGTGTACTTTCAGGCTCCGGGCAACAATACCTATTCCGGCGGCACCTACGTGAATTCGGGCTTAGTTTCTGTCAATACCACTAATTCCGTTTTCGGAACGGGCGCTGTCAACCTTGGCGCCGGTCTGGGAAGCTCCAACGTGACGTTCAACTATACTCCCGGAGGAACGGCGACTGTGGGGAACGCGTTCAATATAAACGGCGGCCCTGGCAGCACGATAACGTTGGAGAACACCAGCGGCACATTAACCATGACCGGGACGGTGACCCTGGCAAACGACCTCCTTTTGGAAAATACCAACAGCACCAGTGGCAATGGCCTTACGCTGAGCGGTGCGATCACCGGCACGGGGAATATCCTGGCGTTGGATACAAGCATTTCTCACGTCAATATCACGGGCACCTCCGGGGTGAACTTCACAGGCACCATAGCAAACGTCAGCACCAGTTCGGGCTCGGTTATCTTGAGTGCGAATCTGAGCGGATCGGAGTCATTGTTTCAGAACAGCTCGGCGAGCCAGTTAACCGTCAGCGGTACGAACAACAACACCGGAACGGTTACGGTAAGACAGGGCACCCTGGAATTCACCGCGACGAATGCGCTTTATGCGGGCAATCAGTCCAAATGGACCGCCTCGAACATCATTGTCCAACCAGGCGGCATCCTCGCGTTCAACACGAGCGGTTTCACTGCGGCGCAGATCGCCACGCTCAACGCATTGGGAACCAGCACCGGCGGCTTTGAGAACGGCTCCTACCTCGGCCTGGACACTTCGAGCGCCAACTTCACCGACGGCAGTGTCATCACCAATTCTAACGGCGGCGCAAATGCAGTGGGACTGGTTAAGATCGGCGCGAACACCTTGACTCTCACGGTGCCTGAAACCTATACCGGCACGACGACGATCAGTGCCGGAACGCTCCAAATTGGAAACGGCGTTGTGGCCCTGGCCACGCCGCTCCTGAGTCCCAGCATCCTGGACAGCTCCGCCTTGCTGTTTTCGCCCGGCGCCAGCACGCAGACCTATGGCGGGAACATCGGGGGCGGCGGCGCCGTTCAGATCGCTGGAAACGCTGGCGGCACCGTGGTCCTCGCAGGGACCGGCATCTATACCGGCGCGACCACCGTCACCTCCGGCTCCGGCACACTCGATATCGCCAGCCAGTTTGCCGTGCAGAATAGCACGTTGACGCCAGGCACTGCGACCGATGTTACGTTCGACTCCTCGGTCACCAACAACGCCTTTACGGTCTCCAGTTTGGCCAACCAGAACCTGACGCTGAATAACACCGCGGGCGCCGGGATCAACTTGACGATTGGAAACGTTTACATAAATGCCGGCACCACCTATTCCGGCGTTCTGAGCGGATCAGGCGGACTGACCCAGAACGGCTATCGCAACACGCTCACGCTCACCGGCTCGAATACCTATAGCGGGACCACAACCGTCAGTGGCGGCACCCTGAACCTCGGGGGTGCGGGTGCTGCGGGCTCCATCGGCGTCGGTGGGTTCGGCGGTCCGCTCGTGCTCGGCGGCATCGACAACGGCGGCATATTGGCCTATACCCAGACTGGCACCGTTTCCCAGAGCTTCAACGGCACTACTATCGCGCCCGGCATGGATGCGATTACGGAATCCACCGCCACCCAGACCCTCAACCTGGGCGCCATCACGGGCACTCCCGGGGGCACGGTGGATATCAGCAGCGTGGGAACCGTCACCACGACGAATACCACCAACGTCAACGGCATCCTCGGCGGCTATGCCACCTATGGAGGCCGAGTCACCTGGGCCGTCGCCCCGTCTGTCAGCGGCAGCGCGATCACGGGACTGGCGGCGAGTTCCTACACGACGACGACGGCTGCAGGCACCACGCCTTCCAACTACACGAACCAGAACATCGACGTGACCTCTTCGGTAGCTCCCACTGGGGGCATCACGCCGAACAGCCTGCGTTTTAACCAGGCTGGCAATTACACGCTGACCTTGACGGGGTTGAACACCGTCGTCTCGGGTGGCATCCTGGTCACCTCCACCTCCACCGGGGGCACCATCAGCGGTGGCATCCTCGTGGGTTCGGCGGGGGGGCAATTGGCGATTAACACTTCGGGCAATGGCCTCAATCTCAATTCGCAGATCGAGGATAACGGCGGTCCCACTGCATTGACGTTGGATGGCAACAATGGTGGTCGGAATTTCTCCCTTAACAACACCAACAACTCTTTCAGCGGCGGCTTGTTCCTCAATGGCGGCGGCTTGAGCGGTGGTGGCAGCGCGTTCGGCGTGGGCACGGTGACCCTAGGCAATCAAGTGTACACAGGGGCGGCAGGCGGCGGCGTCAGCTTTGGCGGCAACGGCAGTTCAAGCTTGGTCTCGAGCGGCCTGCTGGCGGATGCCGACAGCGACAATACCTCCAACGGAATTACCAGTGGCAATAGCGGCGGCGTCTGGACGCTGAACGGCACCGGCACCGCGACATTTGCCGCTATCATCGGCTCGTACTCCGGCGGCCGCGTAGTGAATCTTGCGCTGAACGCGGGCACCGAGATCATCGGGAACAATCAGGTCGGCTCCAGTCAGGTGATAGCAAATGGCGGCACGTTCCAGGTAGGGACCGGTTACTGGGGATCCTTTGATAATAGCAAACAGAGCGTGCAGTTGATTCTCGGCGGCGGCACCTACGTGCAGTTCGGCAACTATGCGGGAACCAGCTCCCAGGCTTACAATAACGGCATCTCGGTTAATGCCGGCGGCTCGACGGTGACGGTGAATGGCAACAACGGTGCCGGGACTGTGATTGTGGGCAACGGCATCACGCGCAATGTCGGCGCCACGGTGAACTTTAACCTGCCCACCACGGATGGCGGCGCGCAGTATGCCTCCAACGGAATCACCACCACCACCCTGAACACGAGTGGGATCATCGGTGGCTACGCAACGGTGGGGGGCGTGGACTTCGCCACCAATGCGACGAACCTGTCGGGGGGCAATATCATCGGGCTTTCCGCTTCGGGGATCAATTCCTACACAAATGACACGTGGGCAGTCGCGAATAACACGACCGTTACGACCAATGACGCGGTCACCAGCGGCACCACGAACAGCTTGCGCTTCAACGCCGCGGGCGCCAATACGGTCACGCTCACGGGAAGCAACTTCATCGCCTCCGGCGGCATCCTGGTTACGCCGAACGTCCTGGCGAATCTCTCGACGATTACGAGCGGCACGCTTACCGCAGGCGCGGCCAACGCGAGCACAGATCTCATCGTCAACCAGTTTAACACCGGTGCGGGCCTGACCATCGGCTCGGTCATCGCCAACAACGGCAGCGGCACAACGTCCCTCACCAAGAGCGGCGCGGGTCTGCTGACCCTTACCGGGACGAATACCTTCACCGGCACGCTCTATCTGAACGGGGGTATCGTCAATACGGGCACTAGCGGCATCAACGCGGCGAACTTCGCGGGAATCACCTTCAACGGCGGCACGTTGCAGGCGGCGGGAGCCTTCACGACGGCCAAGGGCATCACGATGGGTGTCAACGGAGGCACTGTGGACTCCAACGGAAATACCGTGACGCTCTCCGGCGCGATTGGCAACGGGGGCAGCGATCAATTGGTGGGCGCCGGCACCTTGGGCGGCTTTGTCGCGAGTGGAGTGGGAGCACTGACAAAGACCGGCGCCGGGACGCTCGCCTTGAGCTTGGGAACGAATTCCAACGCGGGCGGAGTTATCATCAACAACGGTACGTTGCAGGATGCGGCGGCCAGCGGTGCCACCCCGTTCGGCACCGGCTACCTCACCTTCAACAATAATGCGAACACGCCGACCGTTGACCTGAATGGCCACAGCGCGGTGGTCGCCGGCCTTATCGGCGCCGGGGCAAATGGACTCCTTACAAACACCGCGGCAAACACTACCAGCACGCTGACACTCGACGGGTACCTGAGCGAAAACTACGCGGGTTCGATCCAGAACGGCGCGAGCACCTCCGGCACCGTCGCTCTGAACGTTAACCTTTCCGATCCCGCCGCCTACCAGGAACTCTCCGGTTCCAGCACGTATACCGGGTCCACCACGCTGACTTCCGGCAACCTGGACCTCGGCAATACGTACGCGGCCCAGAACAGCACGGTGATTCTAAACAGCGGCAGCGGCACGCTCCTCTTTGACCAGGCGGTTACCAGCGGCACCTACATCATCGGCGGGTTGAGCGGCAGCACCGGCATTGCGTTGCAGAACAATGCCTCGACTCCCGCCGCCATCACGCTCGCGGTTGGAAACAACAATTCGAGCACGACCTATACCGGTCTCCTGAGCGGACCCGGCACCCTCTCCAAGGTCGGCACGGGCATCCTGACCCTGTCGGCGACGGAGACGAACCCCGTCTCGTATGCGGTTAATGGCGGCACTCTTCTTGTCACGGGCAGCCTTGGCACGGGCGGCGTTGCGGTCAATAGTGGCGGCGCTTTGTCCGGAGCCGGCAATGGCTCGAACACGGGCGCAATCGGCGGCACGGTGACGGTCGCGGGCGGCGGCGGCATCGACTTCACCCAGGATGGCTTGGTCGGCGCCCGCACCACGCTTACCGTTGGCGGCCTCGTCCTCACCTCGGGCACCAGCCCGGCTACGGAGTCCTACCTCAGCTTTAATGTCGGCGGCGTCGCGCCCAACACCGATCTCATTCAGGACAATGGCACTCTTACGCTCACGGGCACCGGCAACGTCCTCGTAAATTTCTACGGCAGCGGACTTACGAGCGGAACCTACAACCTCCTGACCTATACGAGCGAGACCTTGAACGGAAACGGCTTCACGGTCGGCCACAACCCGACCGGCCTGCTCACCGCGACCCTGAACAATACCTCCACTGCCGAGCAGTTGGTCATCTCGGCCACTCCGTACCCCAACACGGCGTATTGGACTGGCGCGTATCTCAACTCGGGTGGGGATAACACGTTTGGCGGGTTCAATCCGTCCGGCCCGGTCACAAACTTCTCCTCTGACTTTGCGGGGACTATGGACGCGGGCCAGATCCCCGGGGCCAACACGGACGTGGTCTTCACAGCCCAGCAAAGCGGCAGCGGCGGCCCGAGCTTGTATGGCGCGACGATCACCGCGGTGGCCGGGACGACCTACACCATTAACAGCTTGACGTTCAACTCAGTACCCGGCCCTGTATTCCTCAGCGGGTCCAGCATCACCCTCAATGCGCTGGCCAGCGCTGGTGCGCTCGGTTACGCCGCCGGCACGGGCATCGTGGACAGCAGCACCTCCACGGTCGCCATCAGCAACAACCTTATCCTGGCGAACAGCCAATCCTTCACGAACAACTCCACCCTGCCTGGCACGAGCCTGACGATCTCGGGGAATGTGATGGCCCTCAGCACCGGCACCACGACCCTCACCCTTACGGGCTCGGGCGCGGGCGGCACGCTCGTCTCCGGCACTATCGGGAACGGCGTGGGCGGCGGTGTGCTCGCCCTGGCCCTTAGCGACTCCGGGACGGGGATCACTATTTTGAGCGCGTCCAACACATATACCGGGGGGACGGTGCTCACGGCGGGCACCACGCAGTTGGGCAATTCAGCGGCGCTCGGGGCGGCCACTAACAGCCTTGCAGTCAATGGGGGAACACTCGACCTCAACGGAAATAACGTGACGGTCGGCGCGTTGAGCGGGAGCAGCGGGGGCGTCATCACACAACTCACGAGCACTGGCACCTCGACCCTGACCGCGAACATCGCCAGCGCGAGCAGCACCTTTGGCGGCTCCATCCAGAACGCTTCCGGTGTGGTGGCGCTCACCAAGTCCGGCTTAGGCACTTTGATTCTGACCGGTTCAAACCTGTATTCCGGCGCGACGGCGGTCACCGGTGGAACGCTCCAACTCGGGAACAACACGCCCGGCAATGACGGTTCGATCCTGAACACGAGCGGCGTGGCTCTCTCTTCCGGGGCAACGCTGAATTACGATATCGCAGGCGCCCGGACCGTGGGCTATGTCATCACCGGCGCGGGCGGGGTGGCGATGAGCGGGGGCGGCCTCGTGACTCTTACGGGTGGCAACTATGCCTATACGGGCCCGACGTTGGTCGTCGGTTCCGGCACGCTGCAGATCGGCAATAACACGGGCACGCAATTGAACGGCGGCACGTATGCCGGCGCGATCAACTTTGCCAACGGCGGGACCCTGCTCTACAGCAGTACGTCTGCCCAGAACTTCTCGGGCGGCGTTTCCGGCTCGGGCGTGTTCATCAACGCCGGCACGGGAACGACGCCGGGCATCTACGCCCTTGTGCTTGGCACTCCGGCGGGCTCTGTTGCCCTCTCGGGAAATATCGCGAATGGCGTGGCCGGCATCGTCGAGAACAGCCCGACTTCCAACCTGATTCTATCCGGCAACAATTCCACCTATACCGGGGGCATCCTCATCGCGTCGGGTATTCTGGATATCGGCAACTACGCGACCAACACCAACGCAGCGCTCGGCGCTTCCACGGATGTTGTCACTTTGGGGAACTCCAGTGCCAGCGACACGCTGAACTTTGGCGCGGGACTGGGTAGCAGCAAAAACGGTAACGCGACGGTCGCTGGGCTTATCTCGGTCGCCGGGTCCGGTACGAACGCCATAACCGCGACGGACTACAACCCGACGTTTACCGGCGCGGTCACCTTGAACAACGCCAACCTTACAGTCGCGCCGCTGAATACCGGTGGCAGCGCCATCATATTTACCGGCGGGGTGTCGGGGACGGGAAACATCATCGTATCCGTGGATGGTGGTAACCAAGGTAGCAATTTAGTTCAGTTCACGACCACCCAAGTAAACAACGTCGGCACCCTCACGTTCAACAACGCGTCGGTCAATGGTGCCGCGGCGGGCACCGCTGCTGGCACGAATCTCATCAGCGCGCCCATCGGCTCGGCAGTGACGGGCATCATTGAGAACAGCACGAACCCGCTGTCGTTGACCGGCACCAATGCGTTCAACGGCCCGATCACGATCACGGCGGGAAAGATCACGATTGGCGGCTCGGGCGACCTGGGCAATGGAAACTACAGCGGCTCCATCGCGAACGCCGGGACTTTTGTTTACAGCAGTTCTGCCCCGCAGACGATCTCCGGACCGATCTCCGGGAATGGGGCGTTGACCATGTCGGGTATATCCGTCCTGACCCTGAGCGCGTCGAACAGTTATACGGGCTTGACGACGGTGAGTTCCGGGACGCTGGCAATCAGCGGCGCGGGCACCCTGGGCGGTGGTTCGGCCCCCTTGACCATGAGCGGCGGCACCGTGGACTTGGGGACGACGAGCCAGACGGTGGGGGCGGTGACCATCTCCTCGGGATTGGCGACCGGCAACACCATCCAGAACGGCTCCCTCACGGCCACCTCCTATTCCGCTACGAACACCACCGGCAACGCGCTCGTCACGGCGAACCTGCTCGGCAACGCGAACCTCTCCAAGACCGGCGCGGGCGGCACCCTCACCCTTTCCGGCTCGGACGGCTACACGGGCACGACCAGCGTCACGAGCGGCACGCTGGAGTTTGTGAACGAAGTATCGCTCTACGGGGACAACACCGCGCTTTGGACAGGCGCGAACATCAAAGTGGGCAGCGGCGCAACCCTGGCTTTCGCGGTCGGAAGCTCGCCCCTCTTCACCGCAGCCGATATCACCAGCTTGCTTGCGATGGGGAGTTCCGCAACAACCGGTTTTGAGACCGGAGCCAACATCGGATTCGATACGGGCGCCGGGAATTTCACCTATGGTGGAAACATCGCCAACGCTTACGCCGGGAGCACACTGGGAGTCGTCAAGCTGGGCGCCAACACCCTGATTCTTACCGGCAGCAACACCTTCTCGGGAGGGCTGACGATTGATGGAGGCACGGTTCAGGACGGCAACTCGGGCTCGGGCACGCTCGGCTCGGGCAACGTGACCTTTGCCTCCGGGGGCACACCCACCTTGGACCTGGCTGGGAACAGTCCCACGACCGGCTTGTTGATCGGTGGCACGAACGGCCTGGTAACCGATAGCGTTGCTTTGACCTCCTCCACGCTGACTGTCGCCAACACGGGCAGCCAGACCTTCAACGGCGTCATCCAGGATGGCAATGGCAACACATCGCTCACTGTGAGCGCGGAGTCCGCGACCTCAACGGCGCCCGGCACGCAGGTCCTGGGCGGCGCGAACACCTACAGCGGCACTACGACGGTCAACGGAGGCACGCTGAAGCTGGACTTCACCCAGTCCAGCGCGCCAACCAGCAACATCCTTTACCAGGGCGTCACCCCCGGCCAGCTTATCATGAGCGGGCTGCCCACGGCTTCGACCCAGGATGACCAGACACCGGGGGCGACGCTCACCGTCACGGGCAGCACGGCCTCCGTCTCCCAGACCTTCGGAGGGCTGACCTTGAACCCGGGCGCTTCCACGATTAGCACCCTCGGCACGACCGCGACCAACGTGGTTATCAACCTGAACGGGATCACGCACAACCCGGGCGGCGCGGTGAACTTCGTTCCCGCGGGGCCGACTTCGACCACCAATGGCATCACCACCACGAATACAAACGACGCGTCTGGCATCCTGGGCGGCTATGCGATCTACACCGGGACCACTTATGCCACGGTCAGCGGTTCCAACATCGTGGGCTACACCGGTTACACGACGAGCACGGGTGTTATCGTCAATAGCGGGTCGGGCACCCCCACCAACGTTGCCGTCGGCGGTGCGGTTACCACCTTGTCGAACACCGGTTCCACCAATGGCGCGACAGACATCAACACGCTGCTCGTAAATTCAAGCAACTCCGCAACGCTGACCATAACCGGCACCCTGCGACTGGGGGTGAATGGCGGCATCCTCGAGACAACCAGCGGCAAGACCCTGACTGTCTCGGGAGGCACCTTGACCGCAGGCGGAACCAGCTCCGGCGTGGCGGGTGAGATCACCCTCTTCGATCCGACCAACACCAATGGCGATTTTGCCATCAACTCCCTCATCGCCAATAACAACCTGCTTACCGGCACGGCCAACAGCGCGGGCGGCGGCGCAGTCACGCTAACTATCGATACGGGAGCTACTGGAGCAAATACTGCTGCCAACGTGGGCGGGACGAACACCTACTCGGGGGGCACCTATTTGGAAGGCGGGCGAGTCGTTGCGAACAACGTGTCCGCCTTCGGCACGGGTCAGGTAACGGTTCTGCCGGGCGCGCAAATATTTTTCAATGCGAGTGGAACGTTTGCGAATGTGCTCAATATCGCCGGCATTGGTGATGGTGAGACCAACCTTAATTATGCGCTTCGATTGGGCGGAAACAACACCATCACTGTCCTCACGGGTGGGATCAATCTTCTGGGTGACGCCGCCATTGGCATGACAGGCGCGAGTGGGGCGAGCACGATCTTCGGTAATATCACGGGTGCCTACAACTTGGACATTCGAAGCGGCGGCTCTCCGCTTATCCTATCCGGCTCGGACCTGCAGACAGGGAACCTCAGCCTGAACGGGTTTGTCGCGGGCGCCCCATACGACAACACCGCCTTGGTCGTCCAAGTCGGCAACAACGCAGCTCTTCCGAGCGGGAACGGGAATGTCATCATCAACGGTGGCTCCAGCACGACCGATACGATCGACCTGCACGGTTTCAATAACACGATCAACGGCCTTGTCTCCGCCGGCGCGAACGGCAACCGCGCCATCGTGACCAACCTGGCGGGCTCGGGCACCAACTCGACGCTCACGCTCGGTGTCGGCGATGCGACGGCGTCGTTCAACGGTGAAATCAACCAGACGGGAGCCGACGGAACCGTATCGATCATCAAGACCGGGACCGGAACGCAGACCCTGGCCAACACGAACAGCTATACCGGCACGACCAGTGTCAACAATGGCACCCTTAATCTGACCGGCGGCCTCACCAACACGGCGAGCATCACCACAAGCAGCAGCGGCGCCTTCATAGAGAGCACGACCGGCAGCATCACCAGCTCCGCTGCCACCTTCACCCAAGGGAGCACGGCAACGAGCGTTCTCGGTGGCGCGAACAGCTACACCGGGGCGACCACTGTCAATGCCGGCACGTTAAAGCTGACCAACGCGGGCACGATTTCTGGTGGCAGTGTGTCACCCGGCACTTTGACCGGAGCGACTCCTATTACCGTCAACGCCGGAGGCACTCTCCTCCTTGGAGCCGCCAACACCATCGGCACAACTTCGACGGTGAATATGAACGGCGGCACTTACGCCGCTGTCGGGGGAGCCAGTGAGGGGTCGGCGGAAGGCGCCGAAGACGGCGCATCCTACAACGCCCCATCGCGCACGGCGACGAATCCGATCGACGCAAACAATCTTCCGACCGTTCCAGGCGTCGGGTCCTGACGCTGACTACCACCTCGACTCTGGACTTTGGCACCACCGGCGTCAGCACCCAGGTCTTCGGCGGTTTCAGTTCGACGGGAGACCCGAGCATTCTGCTGAATGTCATAAACTACGTGTCTTCGGCCAACATCTCCGGCGGTACTTCCGGCACGGACGGCACCGATGACCGGCTCATCTTCAACACCGGCAGCCAAACCGGCCTCACGCTTGCCCAGTTGAACGAGATCACTTTCAACGGTGTGGGCGGCGCGGCGCAGATCCAATTGGGCAACAGCAATTACTTCGAAATCTCCGAGGGCCCCGTGCCCGAGCCGACCACGATCCTTGCGGGCGTCCTGCTCCTGGGCTTCATCGCCCTCCGCGAGCGCCGCCGGCTGAAGAGCCTCGCCGAGTTGATGCGCACCAAAAAGGCGTAGTCCCCCTTAGTCCAGAGCGTCTCTCCGAGATTCTTGGTTAAAAAGGACGGGCGCTAGCTGGTCGTCCATTGCCTGAGCGATGGTGGCTTCAGGTTTATATTGAATCGCGCGGCGTCCCCTCAAAACTACGTTAGGAAGCTCCTGGGGGTTGGCTTCGAAGGCGGGTTGCGCTTCGGGAGACGCCTCATGGCGTCGGGGCGGTCGTCGTAGGGCCTAAAGCGGCTGTCATCCCTCGAAGAGGCGGATCATGGAAGTCCGGGAAAGTTGTCCGGAACCCGTTGAGGGTTGCAACCCCGGCGCGCTTGAGCAAACATCGAAAATCGATTCGTAGTGTTGGAGCGACCACCAGCCGTCCCCGTAGTTCAACGGATAGAACAAGGGTTTCCTAAACCTTAAATGTGGGTTCGATTCCCGCCGGGGACAGCGAGGTCTCCGGGTCGTCTTCTTCGCTTGCGAACCGTTGAGCGTGGAAGGAATTCAGGTGAAGGCGGCGTTAGAGAGAGAGAGAGAGAGAGAGAGAGAGAGAGAGAGGCAATCCGACCACCAGCAAGCAATCATTGTTGCTCAAGGGCGTCGCCTGGCGCCGCTTGCCACGGAATACCTAAAGGGCTTCGCCCGGGTTTTCTTGCTCGATCTCGCTCCACCATAGGTGAAAGAGGCGTTCCATGACCTCGCGCGGGTCTTCGACCAGGAGCGCTTCTTTGATGCGGGTGGCGTACATGTCGAAGGAGAGCGGCGGCACGCGGTCCACGGCGCGCAGGCGCACGCTCAGGCTGGCCAGGCGTTCCAGGTAGGCTACGGCCCCTTCGGCGTCCAGGAAGGTGTGCATCGAGTCGCGCCTCGCCTCGCGCAGGAGGACGTGCTCGGGTTCGTGCTGCTGGAGGACGTTGAAGATCACTTCGCTGGACCATTGCAGCTTGCGCACCGGCTTGCTCTTCCCGAAGAAATTCCGGTAAACCATCAGGCCGACTTGCGCCGCGTTCCGGAAATGGAACTTCAGCATCTCGGAGCGCGAAAGCGCCTTGTGGAACTCGGCGATGAAATCGACCGGGGTGAACACGATGGGGGTTTCGGATGGGGTGAAATACTGCCCGGCGGGCATGGTGAGCACGAACCCGTAGTCGTGCGGCGTCGCGACGGCGTTGCCGCCGCGCAGCCGGCTCAGGCGGTGGGTGATGACGCGGGCCATGGCGTCGTTCGCAGCCCGGCCGATGACCGAGTGGAAAAAGTAGTGCCGCACGGGAGTCCGCCCGGTTTTTTCGTGGAGCTCTTCCACGAGGAGGAAGTCGCTGGTGGGTATCTCGGAGAGCCGATGTTGGGCGGCATACATCCGCAGGATGATGGTCGCGTTAGCCGAGCCGCAGTCGAGCCGCTTCGCGATCCACTCCGCGCACTGCGCATCCGCGGGGCCGGCCTCCAAACGGGCGCGCAGTTCGCCGCGGAATCGGATGATCTCCTCCGCGACATTGTTGGAGAGGGGCATCTTGTTCGCGTTCCAGCGGGGAACGGTCGGCTTGGCTCCCTCCGCTTTGCTGACGAAGGCTTCCAGGGCGCCGAGCCGGTCGAGCCGCACGGGCCGGCCCCCGATCATGAAGACATCGCCGATCTTGATCTGGCGGATGAACATTTCCTCGACTGAGCCGAGGGTGCGGCGTTTCAAGCGGACCTGGACGACGCCCACATTTGGGATGACGCCCACGTTCTGTAGAAAATCGCGCTGGACGCGGCCCTCGCGGGTCTTAAAGCCGTTCTCGTCCAGGTCGATCTTCCCGAAGGTCTCCGTGTATTGAGCGCGGAGAGCCTTGCCGCCGCCCGCGAGGTAGTCCAGGACATCGTCGAAGTCGGATGCGGCGAGGGCGCGGTACGGGTAGGCGCCCCGGACGAGGGCGAGCGCTTCCTCACGGGTCCAATATTTTTCGCAGCCCATCCCGACCAAGTGCTGGGCCAGGACATCGAGCGGCGCTTCGGGCAGGCGGACGCGGTCCAGCAGGCGTTTTCGCGCCAGGAGCACCGTGGCGCAGGCTTCGACGAGGTCGCTCATGTTCGCGGCCATGAGGACGCCGCGGCTGACGGTGTGGATGTTATGGCCGGAACGCCCCGTGCGCTGGAGCGCCCTGCTCACGCCTTTCGGGGTGGAGAGCATGACGACGAGGTCAACGGAGCCGATGTCGATGCCGAGCTCGAGGCTCGTGGAGCAGACGACGGCCCGCAGCTCGCCGCGCTTGAGGCGATCCTCGACTTGCAGGCGCACGTCGCGATCCAGCGAGGCGTGGTGGCACTCGATCTGGCCGGAGAGCGCGGGCAGTTCTTCGCGCAGCCAGAAGGTCGCGGCCTCGGCGCCGGAACGCGTGTTCGTGAAGACCAGGGTCGTCCGATGCCCGGTCACGAGCCTACCGAGTTCGCGCATGAGGCGGTAGGCCGTGTAGCCCGCCGCGGGGTAAGGATTCTTGCGCAACGGAGTGTGGACGCGCATCTCGATCTTCTTGACCGAGGAGGCGTCCACCACCTCGCACTTGCGGTTCGTGCCGGCGAGGAACTGGGCGACCTCCCGCATGGGCGCGACCGTGGCCGAAAGGCCGATCCGCTGGAGCGGCTTGTCTCCCAGGCTTTCGAGCCGTTCGAGGCTCAGGCTCATATGCGCGCCGCGCTTGCTCTCGGCGAATGCGTGGATTTCATCGACGATCATCCACCGGCACTCCCTCAGGTGCGGCAGCCAGCGCGGCTGGCTCAGCAGCAGGCAGAGGCTCTCCGGCGTGGTGAGCAGGATGTGGGGCGGTCGCGTGAATTGGGCCCGGCGACGGCTGGAAGTCGTGTCGCCGGTGCGCAGCTCGACGCGGATCGGCGGCGCGGCGCCGTAGAGCTCGCGAAGGGGCTCGTTCAGGTTTTTTTCGAGGTCGTATGCGAGCGCGCGCAAGGGCGAGACGTAGATGCAGTGGATGGTATCGCGCAGTTCGCCCTCCGCGTGGAGCCGCTCCAGCCGGTCCAGCACCGCCAGGAATGCCGCGAAGGTCTTGCCCGTGCCGGTGGGCGAGGCGATGAGGACGTTTTCGCCGGCCACGATCCTGGGCCATGCCGCGCTTTGGACGGGCGTCGGCGTGGAATATTTTTTCCGGAACCAGTCGAAGACCCGGGACTTGGGGATGGTCTGAGTCATTGTGATTTCCTCGCCTGATGCCACATTACCGCACCATGCAAGAGACCAACGGCCCGGTCGAGACGGTTGCGCGCATCCGAGAGGCGTTTCCAGCCGAGGGGCTTTTCGCCGAGAAGGAATGGCTTTTCTCGCCCGAGCCGTTCGCGCTTTCGGAGGGAATGGAGGAGGAGTTCGAGAAGCTCGGGCACCGGCTGCACCTGTTCAACCGCGCGTGCAACCAGCTCTACCAGCTCAGCGCGCAAGGCCGGCAGCCGCGCTGGGTGGCGGATTACCTCGACCGCGGGAAGCCGCCTGAGCTGGTGGAATTCTCGCGCTTGAAAGCGCTGCGGGGCGAACTGTCGCGCATCATCCGGCCCGACGTGATCCTGACGGAAGGAGGATTCACCATCGCGGAGCTCGACTCTGTCCCCGGCGGCATCGGGCTGACGGCCTGGCTGAACAGGACGTATTCGTCGGTGGGCGCGCAGGTCATCGGCGGCCCGGAAGGGATGCTCGAGGGCTTTCGCGCGATCCTGCCCGGGGGCGACATCCTCCTGTCCGAGGAGGCCGCGACGTACGGCCCGGAGATGCGCTGGCTGGCCGCCGAACTGAACGCAGGCTCGCGGGACGGGAGCCGGTGGAACGTGCGCGACACGTCGCCGCGCACGGATTTCCCGCCAAACGTTTACCGGTTCTTCGAGCTGTTCGACCTGCCGAATATCGGGTGCGCGCCGGCGCTCATGGCAGCGGCCGCTCGGGGCGATGTGCGCGTCACCCCTCCCTTCAAGGCGAACCTGGAGGAGAAGATGTGGTTCGCGCTCTTCTGGATGCGGCCCTTGCAGGAATTCTGGCGGCGCGAGCTCGGGGAACGCCACTGGCTGAAGTTGCAGGAGGTCATCCCGTATAGTTGGGTGGTCGATCCCGCGCCGCTGCCGCAGCACGCCGTCATCCCCCGGCTGGAGATCAATCGGTGGGAAGAGCTCGGGAATTTTTCCCAGAAACACCGGGAGTTGCTCTTGAAAGTCAGCGGGTTTTCGGAGCTGGCCTGGGGCAGCAGGGGGCTTTCCTTCGGGCAGGATATGCCGCAGGGCGAGTGGAAGGCGGCTGTCGAACAGGCGGTCGCAGGCTTCGAGAGCCAGCCCCGCATCCTGCAGCAATTCCACAAAGGCAGGCTCGTGGAACACCCATACCTCGACCCGGTCAACAACGAGATGCGCCTCATGCAGGGCCGGGTGCGGCTTTGCCCGTATTATTTCATCATCGAAGACAAGGCGAAACTCAAGGGCGTGCTCGCCACCGTTTGCCCACCGGACAAAAAATTCCTGCATGGAATGCGGGATGCGATCCTCGTCCCGTGCCGGGCCTCCGCTTAAGGAGCCGATCCGGGAAAATGATTCAGGGCGGCTGTGGTGTTGCCACCCTTCGTCCAGAGGAAATGCGCCTCGATCGCGCGCGTGACGAAGCTCTTCGCCTCGCCGATGGCGGCTTCCAGAGGCAGGCCGTTCGCGAGGCCGGAGGTGATGGCGGCGGAGTAGGTGCAGCCCGTGCCGTGGGTCCGGACGCCGCGCACGAATGGCGCGGAAAAAGCGGTGATCCGCCCCTCGTGATACAGGAGATCGGTCGCGGTATCTCCGCCCATGTGACCGCCCTTCAGCAGGAAGGGGGCGCCGAATCTCTTGGCGAGTTCCTCCACGGCCTCGCGCATTTCCGGCTCCGAGGAAACGGGATGGCCAAGGAGCGTCCCGGCCTCGTCCAAGTTCGGCGTCACCAGCGCCGCCAAGGGGAAGAGCCGTTCCTTGTAGAGGGAGACGGCGTCGGCCTTTAGCAGCAGGTAGCCGCTGCTCGCCACCATGACGGGATCGACCACGAGCGGGACCCGGATCTCGCCGTTTTCCACAAACCCGCAGACGATTTCGACGGTCTCCCGCGAGTAGAGAAGCCCTGTCTTCACTGCGGCGACAGGAAAATACTCGAAGCTGAGCCGGATCTGCCCGGCGACGATGTTCGGCTCCACAGCCTGGATGGCGCTCACCTTCCCAGGCGCCTCGGCCACGATGCAGGAGATGGCTGTGAGCCCATACACGCCGAACGCCGAGAAGGTCTTCAGGTCGGCTTGGACGCCGGCCCCCGCGCTGTTGTCCGAGCCGGCGACGGTCAGGGCGACCGGGGGAGTATGCGTCCGGAAATCGAATGACATGCGATTACTTCCTCGTAGTAACAAAATTATGCAAACAGTGACTTCCCAAAATTCCCCGATAAAATGGGGCCGCAAGACGGCTTCCAGCCTCATCCTGCCCCTCTTTCTCGCCGTCGCCGGCGTCGCCGCGATGGCGGGCTGCGACCGCAACGCCCCCGCCGTCCTGCAGGAATCCAAGATCAACGCCGTGAATTACGACAAGATCGCCCTCAAGATGTCCCAGGACGACGTGAAGAACATCCTCGGCGCGCCGTCCAGCGCCGACACCAAGGACATGGTCATCTACAAGAAGACCACGTTCAACTACTCGGATGGCGACAAATGGATCAAGCTCGAGTTCAAGAACGACGAGCTCGAGAGCAAGGACAGCAACCTCCAGACGAAGTAGGCGGGTCGGCGGCTGCTCCGGGCGCTTTTCCTTGATGATGCCGCGGGCGCGGCCAGGCTGCGACGGCTTGACTCGCCGTTTACAGACCCGCGGGGACTTTTTCCTTGTGGCCGCCGAACTGGAAGCGCATCGCGGATAGGACTTTTCGCGAGAAGTCATCTTCGCCACGCGAGGTGAAACGCTGGAAGAGCGCCGCGCTCAGGACCGGCGTGGGGCAGCCTTCATCGTTGGCGGCGGCGAGCGTCCAGCGGCCTTCGCCCGAATCGGAGACGCGGCCGGAGAACGCCGCAAGGTCGGGCGCGTCGATCAATGCCGTCGCGGTGAGATCGAGGAGCCACGACGCGATCACGCTCCCGCGCCGCCACAGTTCGGTGATCTCCGGCAGGTTCAATTCATATTGGTAATGCTCGGGCTCACGGAGCGGCGTCGTCTCCGCGTCCGTGACGACGCCTTTCTTCCCGATGTTCGCGTGGTGCAGGACGTTCAGGCCCTCGGCATACGCCGCCATGAGGCCGTATTCTATTCCGTTATGCACCATCTTCACGAAGTGGCCCGCGCCGGCAGGTCCGCAATGCAGGTAACCCTCCTCCGCGGTGGAGAGGGAGCCCTGCGCCTTGTCGCGCCCCGGCGTGCGAGGAATCTCGCCGGAGCCGGGAGCGAGCGTCTTGAAGATGGGATCGAGACGGCTCACCGCATCCTGCGGCCCGCCGATCATGAGGCAATAGCCGCGGTCGAGTCCCCAGACTCCGCCGCTGGTTCCCACATCGACGTAGTGGATGCCGCGCGTGGCGAGCTCCTTGGAACGGCGGATGTCGTCTATATAGTAAGAGTTGCCTCCGTCGATGATCACGTCCTCCGCCTGCATCAACTCCTTGAGGGTATGGAGCGTCCCTTCCACCACGGCCGCCGGAACCATGAGCCACGCGGTGCGGGGAGGGGACAGTTTCGCGGCAAATTCCTCGAGTGAAGCGGCCCCGATGGCGCCCGCTTTCACGAGGTCCTTCACGGCTTCCACGTTGTGGTCGTAAACGACGCATTCGTGGCCGCCCTTCATGAGGCGCGACACCATGTTCGCGCCCATTCGTCCGAGTCCGATCATTCCAAATTGCATAAATGGAGTCCTCCTGTGTGATGCAGCGGGATGCAAACAGCCCGGCTAATGGAGCATGCGGGCCAGCGCCCAGCAACGAAAAAGCGAGGGGATCGGAAGGCCCCGGCGGCGGGCGCCGTTTTCACGGGGACCGCCGCCGGCTGCCGCGCGGATTCCCGTTGCTTTCGGGGGCGGCGATGCTAACAGTTTTGCCGATGCGCGCGCTCCTCGCACTGGAAGATGGCAGATGTTTCGAGGGCGAATCTTTTGGCGCGGACGGGACCGCGTTCGGCGAGGTTTGTTTCAACACGTCGATGACCGGCTACCAGGAGGTGCTCACCGACCCGTCGTACAAGGGGCAGATCGTGGCGATGACCTACCCGCTCATCGGCAACTACGGGATAAACGGGCTGGACCAGGAGAGCGACCGGCCCCACGTCAACGGTTTCGTCATCGAGGAGTTGAGCGTCGTCGCGAGCAGCTGGCGCTCCGAGATGTCCCTGGACGACTACCTGAAACACTGGAATATTCAGGGCATCCAGGGCATCGACACCCGCGCCTTGACGCGCCACCTCCGGGAAAAAGGCGCGATGAAGGGCATCCTCACGACGGGGCCCATCACCCGGGAGGAAGCGGTCCGGCGCGCGGCCGAGACGAAGGGAGTGATCGGGATGGATTACGTCCGCGACGTCACGACCGCCGAACCCTATGAATGGGATCCCGAGGGTAAGGCGAGCCGCGCGTGGGCGGTGGAAGAACGCGAGGAGACCGCTTCGGAAACTCCGCGCTACGACATCGTCGCATACGATTTCGGGATGAAGCGCAACATCCTTCGGAACCTGCGCCAGCGCGGGTTCAAGGTGCGCGTGGTGCCCGCGGGGACGAGCGCGGAAGAGACGCTCGCGCTGAAGCCCGACGGCATCTTCCTCTCGAACGGCCCGGGCGACCCCGCGGCGCTCGGCTACATTTCCGGCGAGTTGTCGAAGCTCATCGGGAAGAAGCCGATCTTCGGGATTTGCCTCGGGCATCAACTGCTCGGCTACGCGTACGGGGGCCGCACGTTCAAGTTGAAATTCGGCCACCACGGAGGCAACCAGCCGGTGAAGGATCTTAAAAGCGGTCGCGTGGCGATCACTGCGCAGAATCACGGGTTCGCGGTGGACGCGGAGTCGCTGCCCGCCGAGGTGGAGGTGACCCACATCAACCTGAACGACCAGACCGTCGAAGGGATGCGGCACCGCGCGCACCCGGTCTTCAGCGTCCAATATCACCCCGAGGCCGCGCCGGGCCCGCACGACGCCGAATACTTCTTCTCGCAGTTCGCCAAACTCATTGATGAGGCGCGCGGGACTTGATATACTGAGCCCATGCCGAAGCTAGAAGTGTCCCTCCCGGACGGCAGCCACGTCTCTCACGAGTTGATGGACGACCTCGTGACCGTGGGGCGCATCCCGGTTCACACCATCCAGATCGTCGACGCGTCCGTCTCCAGCAATCACGCGGAACTCGTGCTGGACGGAGGCCAATATCGCGTGAAGGATCTCGGCTCCACCAACGGCACTTTCGTCAACGAAGAGCCGGTCGTGGACAGGCTCCTGAAGGACGCGGACATCGTCCGCTTCGGGCAGATCGACTGCGTGTACGTGGTCAGCGGGGTGGGCTCGACGAAGCCCCTGCCGGAGAAGGAAGGCACGACGTTCGCGGTCGCGACCTCCAGCGCGAAGCCCATCGGCTTTGCCAACGTCTCCCCGTTCAAGACCAGCAAAAAAAAGAAGGATCCCCTGGCGCTCGCGGTGTACGGGTTCACCGTCCTGGCCGTCCTCGTGTTCGGCGCGGCCGTTTACGGGATTTTGATGCTCCACCCGCCCGGGCAATAGGGAGTCGGGAGTCGTTTCCCCGACTCATTCGAGCGCGGTGTGGATTTTGATGAAGTGCAGGATGTCGTGGCGCGTAACCATTCCCACGAGCTTGCCCGCGTCGAGCACCGCCAGTCGGCTCTCGCCGGGCGTCAACAGGCGCCGCATGGCGTCGCTCGCTTTCTCCTGGGCCGGGATGGAGAGGCTGCCCGAGCCGCCCGCGAGTTCTCCCGCCGACGTGTAGGGCCATTTCTCGCGCGGAAGAGTCTGCAGGAATTCGAGCCGCAGCAAGCCCTGGAAGCTGCCGTCCTCCCCGCAGACCGGGAACGCGACGTGATGCATGGCCAGGAAAAACTCGTCCACCGCCAGGCTCACGGGCATCCTGGTCGGGATGCAAGCCGGGTTCGAAGACATGATGTCCCGGACGCGGATCCCGGAGAGAACCTCGCGATTCACCGCCTGCAGGTAACCGCTCTCGGCGGCGCTCCGCAGGAACATCCCGATGAGCAGATAGACGAACGCATCCCAGTTTCCCTGCGCGAGCAGGAAAACGCCGAGACCCACGAGAATCCAACTGAAGACGATGCCGACCCTGGACGCGACGTAGGTGGCCCGGCGTAGGTTGCCGCTCCGCGCCCACAGGAGTGCGCGCAGGACGCGGCCTCCATCCAGCGGGTACCCAGGGATGGCGTTGAAAACGAGAAGGGCCAGGTTGATCGATGCGAGCCAGTCGAGCATCGTCTTTCCCCCGTGGAAGCCGAGGTGGGCGGCGACCCAGGCCAGCGAGCCGTAGAGAAGTACGAGCAGGGCCGAAACCGCCGGGCCCGCCACCGCGATCTTCAATTCGGACCTGGCATCGTCCGGCTCGCGGGAGATCTCCGCGAGGCCGCCGATGAAGAGCAGAGTGATGCGCGGGACGGGGATGCCGCAGCGCTGGCTCACGACGCTATGGCCGAGCTCGTGCAGCAGGATGCTGAGGAAAAAAAGGAACGCCGTCGCCGCCCCGAACGCGGCATACACGGCGGAAGGGCGTCCTGGGAGATGGGCCGGAAAGTATTTCCAGGCCAGCTCGTAGGTGATGACCGCGGCGATGACGAACCAGCTATAGTCCAGGTAGAACCGGATCCCGAGGAGCCTGCCAATGTAGAGCCCATGGCGCGCCTGCGGCTCGGGAGAGGTTGTGGACGTTTCCCCGCTCATCGCGCCGCGGGCGAGGGCGCCAGCGAAAGCAGGGGCCGGCGCGGGAACAGGGCGAAGGGGGGGACGCTCCCGAGCGAAGGCGACGGGGGGTCCGGCTCCGCGGCCAGGAGCGCCTCCGCCGTTTTTTCTTCGGCGGCGGGATCGCCGCGCAAGACGACTCGTTTCCCGCTCAGGGGCCCGAGGATGGACGCGCCGACGCGCCGGCCCGAAGCGGTGATGGAACATTGGAGGGCGAGATACGGGTCGGCGGGATTCGGACTCTCAAAATAGATCGCGCCGGTATCCACCACGAGCGCGGGACCGCCGTCCGGCGCGGGCTCCCGCGGCGACGCCTTGGCGGCGACGGAGGCCAGAGCGAGGCGGCCCGTGAGGCGCGGCGCGGATGCCGGGCCGGCGAGTTGGAGATCGTAGGAAGCGGTGCCGGAGGCGCCCTCCAGCCCGAGAGGGGCGTCGCCGGAACAGGCGATCGCCACCGTCCAGGAGGCCGGGCCGAGCCGGAGCTGCTCGGGGGCGAAGAGCGGCGAGCCCGAGGGCCAGAGCAGGGAGTCGAGGTTCCCCTTCCGGGCCCAATCCACCCCGAGGATGCGCGCCGAGCCGGCGACGGCAAGGGAGCTCCCTGGGCCCGCGAGTTTCAAGTCCACCTGCGAACGGACATGCAGGCCCGGGCTCGGGGTCACATCGAGCTCCGCGCTGTTCACGGAGATGTCCCACGTCGGATCGCGCAGGTTCCGCCAGGTGAGGCCGCCATCCGCTGTGAACGCGCTCGAGGCGAGCCCGGGGGAGTCGAAGCCGCCCTTGATCTCGACGGCGGCTTCCTGGCCTTGAGCGGTGAGGTCGGCATCGAGCCCGTTGAAGGAGACGGTCGGGGTCGTGAGGGCCGCCTGGCCCTTGCGAAGGTGCACTTCGCCGCTCGCGGTGAGGGTGGAGAGCGACCCGGAAGTGGCCAGTTTCATGTCGAGATCGCCCTTGATGGGGAAGTCGTGCCCAGTAAGGAGCGCGACATCGTGGAGCCGCAGGTCTTCGGCGCTGACGTTCACCTTGAACGGCCCGTTCGCGTCCACCACCGCTGCCCAGGGACGGGCCTGCCAGAGGTTCCAGACGCTCACCGGCAGGACGGCGTCGCCCTGCAGCCAGACGCTCCCCTCATGCTGGATTTTGATCGACTGGAGCGTCAGCGTTGCGGGGGCGGCGGCCACCTTCGCGCTGAAGGAAGTCTGCGCATCGGCGATGACAAACTTTGAAAAGAAGACGTTCTCGGAGGCATACGTGCCCTCGAGGTCGGCGTCCAGCGGATGGAGCTTTGGGTCGGTGACGATGAGAGGCCGGATGTCCTTTAACTGCGCCCGGAACGCCCCGGAATGGGCCTTCGCGGTGCCGTCCCCCGACCAGTCCACGAAGAGCCCGCCGGCGAACGCCTGGGGCGCGATGGGGCGCACGAAGAAGTCGGAGTAGAGCGCCAGGTCGGCCACGGATGCCTTCAACGCGCCCCAATAGCGCTTCTCGCCGAGGATGTTCACGACCCCCTGGCCGCGCAGGAAATCCTTCTTGTGGGAAAATTCGATGCTCGTGACGTCCAGTTCGTTGCCGTTGAGTTTTATGGCCGCTTTCAGCACGTCGAGCGGCGCGTTGCGATACGAGAGGTGCGACCCGGCGACGGCCAGCTCGCCGTTGAAGGACTCGTTGGCGCCGCTCACCGAGCCGACCACCGTCATCTGCCCCGCGCTCTCGCCGAAACCGGGGCCGAACAGCGCGGAAAGCTCGGTGAGATTGTCGATCTTCGCGCCGATATCGAAGTCGAACGCGGACTGCCACCATTGCCGCCCGGCGGGGGGGATGTCCATCTCGCCCTTCAGGCTCAACTGGTTATCGGCCTGCTGGAGGTTGAACTCGTGGATGGAGAGCTTCCGGTTGAACATCGTCACGCCGGCCGCGAGCGAGTTCCACCGGCGTTTGCCCCAGAGAAAATCGGTCGCTTCCAGGCGCACCACCACCGTCGCCTTCTCGATCTCGCGCGGGGAACCGCGGAAGGTGAATTTGCCTTCCTTGAGCACGCCGCCCGCGGGCTCCTTGTACTCTACGAAGCGGGCCACGTCCTCGAGCGAGATTTGCGCGAAGGAGCCGCTCGCCTCGAACCGAACCCGGCCTTTGGAGGGGGCCAGGAGGACATCCCCCTGGATTTTTCCACCGAAGGCCGAGACCACGAAGGCGATGGCGGTCTGGCCCTGTGCGAGCCCGGCGAGGTCGGCCGAAAGGGCGTCCACCTGCAGGCCGTCGTCGAGTTTGAGGTCGCCCACGGTGAGTTTCGCGTCGCGGAGCGCGGTGGTGCCTCTCACCGCGGTGAAGGTCTTCGCCAGCCCGGGCAGGTGCACCTCGATCCTACCCGCTTCGATGATCCCCGGCGCGTCGTCGCTGGCAGTGATGTGCACGTCGCTGAAGGAAGTCTTCGAGTCCTTGAGGGTCACGACCACGTTCGCCCGCACGAGTTCCACGTTTCCGGGCGCGAGCAAATCCCCCCAGCGGCTGGCCCCCCGGGGAGGCGCGTCCGACCCCGCGGAGCCGTCGCCCGCGGGCTGAAGCGGCAGGCCGATCTCCGCGTGGAGATCGCGGATGACGATCCGCTGGATCAACGGGGAACCGCTCCGGAACGCGGCATCCTTCCAGCCGATGTCCGCATCCAGCCGCGCGAGAGCGAGACTGCGTACCGTGCCGGCGCGGGTCTTCGAGACGAGCTTTACGTCATAAAGAGAGATCGGCTCGAAGACGCTGCCGGTCACATCCCCGATCTCCAGTTGCGCTCCGTGGGCGGAGGCCTCGAACAGGAGAAAATGCCGCACGCCAAACAGGAAAACGGGTGCATATACCAGGCAGAAAACCACGAGCGCCGCCAGCAGGATGAAGACCCAGCGGAACGGGAATTTCCTGCGCCTGGGCGGGCCGGCGGCGGCGATCTTCTGGGGTGTTGAGGCGTGCAAGGTGGGAGGCCGGGAATCCTGGTTTCGGGAATCCATTAGATTCGATAGGCCCCCGCAAGGCGAGTGTCCGTTTTATCCCTCAAAAGGGCGAAACTTTTGGGCCGTCCAGCCCCGGCGGGGGCCCTCACCTGCTCAGAAAAGCGAGAGTTGCTGTCTCCCGGGGACCCGGAAGGCCGCGGCAGAAAGCGGTCTCCGCTCGCCGGTGAAGCCCGCTTTCCGAAGGGAGACCGCGAAGAGCGCCTGCATCTGTTCGGCAAAAAAGCCCTCGCCGTGCATGCGGCTGCCGAAGCGCGGGTCGTTCAGTTTGCCGCCGCGCATGTCCCGGAGGCGGCCCAGCACCTTCTCGCGGCGGTCGGGAAAATGACGCTCCAGCCACTCCTCGAAGATGGGCGCGACGGCCCAGGGCAGCCGCAGGGGGACAAAGCTGGCGCCGCGTGCGCCGGCGCGGGCGGCCGCGGCGAGTACGGCGGGCATCTCGTGATCCGTCAGGCCGGGGATGACCGGGGCCATCATGGCATGCACGGGCACGCCCGCCCGCGTGAGCTCGTCCATGGCGGCCAGCCGGCGCGCGGGAGGCGAAGCGCGCGGCTCCAGGCGTTTGGCGAGTTCCGGGTCGAGCGTGGTGAGGGAAATCGCCACCGAGGCCGCGTTGTGCGCGGCCAGCGCTGCGAGAAGGTCGATATCCCGGGTGACGAGGTGATTTTTGGTGATGATTCCCACCGGGTTGCGAAACTCGGCGAGCACTTCAAGGCAGCGGCGGGTCAGTTTCAAGCGCCTCTCCACCGGCTGGTAGCAGTCGGTCACCCCGCTCATCGCCAGGGTCTGCGGTTTCCACCGCGGCGAGGAGAGTTCCGCGCGGAGCAGCTCGGGCGCGTTCTCCTTGACGACGATCTTCGTCTCGAAGTCCAGCCCGGCGGAGAGGCCGAGGTATTCGTGGGTCGGCCGGGCGAAACAGTATGCGCAGCCGTGCTCGCAGCCGCGGTACGGGTTCAGGCTCCTCTCGAAGCCGACATCGGGGCTGTCGTTGCGGGTGATGATCGACCGGCTGTCGTCCCGAAGAAATTGCGTGCGCGGGGCCGGGCCCTCCTCCGGCAGGCCGCAGTCCTGGTAATCGCCGAGATCCTCGACGACTTCGAGCTTCTCAAACCGGTTCTTCGGGTTCCCGCCCGCTCCCCGGCCGTCCCGCCTCACCGCTTCCACTTTATGCCGCACCCCACGCTCGGTTTTTGCTCTGGATTCACGGGCCGGCCCGCGAGGACGGCGTTGATGGCGGCGCGCAGGTCGGCCCCGGTCGCGGCGCCCCGGCTCGGCCGGGTGTCATCCATCTGCCCGCGGTAAACGAGCCGGCGGTTCGGGCCCGCCCCAAACAGGAAGAAATCCGGGGTGCAAACCGCCCCGTATGCGCGCGCCACCTCCTGGCTTTCGTCGTAGCAAAGCGGGAAGCGGAAATGCGCCTCCACGGCCATGGACTTCAGCTTGTCCGGGGCATCGTCGGGGTATGCGGAGGCGTCGTTAGAGCTGATTGCCACGATGCCGAGCCCTTTCCCGGCATAATCGCCGCCGAGCCGGGCAAGTTCCGGGCGGACGTGGACGACGTAGGGGCAATGCCGGCAGATGAACATCACCAGGAGCGCCGGTTGGGCCGCGAAGTCCTCGAGCGAAATCGTTTTTCCAGAGACCACGTCAGGCAACTGAAACGGGGATGCTTCGGCGCCGAGGCCGGAAGAATTCGAGGAAATGGGCATGCCGTGAAATTACCAGCCCGGGACAAGAATTCAAACAGTTCGCGTACTCATTTGCACACATAGGCCGCCTGTTTTCAAGCGGTTATGGCCTAAAGTGGCCCGAATCGGGTCTTTTCTCGGCTCTAACTCTGAAAAGCGTTGACCGAAGTGGGGCAAAATGGGTTAAAATGGAGCGCAATGGGGGGAATTGGTTCTCTACCCCAATTTTCCATGCCCGATCCAGTCAAGACCATCACGTTCTCCGGGGAATACCGCCATTCGCTCGATAACAAGAATCGCATCACCATCCCCGCCGACTGGCGCAGGAGTGATTCGGAGACCGAGGTGGACGAGTTCTTTGTCATACCGGACAACAGCAATCATTTCCTGTTCGCCATGCCGCCGAAGGATTTCCACGGGGTGCGCGAGGTGGTCAACGCCAACACTGCCCTTTCCGCGGTCGAACGCCAGAATTATATCCGCCGGTTCTACGCCAAGGCGCGGCGTTGCTTCCTTGACCGGCAGGGCCGGCTCGTGCTGCCGGAGGAACAGTGCCGGCAGGCCGGTCTCCGCGAAGAGGTGCTCCTCGCCGGCGTCCACAACAAATTTGAGATCTGGAACCCGGAGGCCTATGCGAAGGCGCAGGAGGACGGGCTGCAGATGTATAACAAGGTAGCGGAACAGGTGGTGATATGAAAAATAACGACGAGGGCACGGCGGCGGTGGCGGAGCGCGGTTTCCATGGGGCGGGCTGGCTGCCGAGCCCGGGGTTCAGCATGGCGGCGGCCGGCCCCGGCCCGGAGGAAGCGAAGCGTCCGGAGCCGGCGCAGTCTGCGGCGCCGTTGCGCGCCGAATACCACGAGCCCGTCCTCCTGCGGGAGACCGTCGAGCTGCTCGCGCCAGGCCCCGGCAAGTTGATGGTCGATGGCACGCTCGGCGGCGGCGGCCACACCCTCCCGCTGCTGGAAGCGGGCGCGAGCGTCATCGGGCTCGACCAGGACGCGGACGCCCTCGCGTTCGCCCGGGCCCGGCTCGACGAATGGAGCGGGAGCCTCCGCATCCTCCATGCAAATTTCCGCGACCTGGAGGATGTCCTCCAGCGCATCGGCGCGGGCCCGCTCGACGGCGCCCTGCTCGACCTCGGTGTCTCCTCGCGCCAGCTCGAGACCCCGGAACGCGGCTTCAGCTTTCTTCGCAACGGTCCCCTCGATATGCGGATGGACTCGCAATGCTCCGTCACCGCGGCCGATCTCGTAAACAATGCCAGCGGGTCGCAGCTAGAAGCGATCTTCCGCAATTTCGGGGAAGAACCGGCCGCGCGCCGCATCGCCGCCTATCTCGTGCGGGAACGGCGCGCCAGGCCTTTCAAGGACACCTTCGACCTGGCGCAGTTCGTCGAGAGATCGATCGGGCGCCACGGCAGGGTGCACCCGGCCACGCGCGTCTTCCAGGCGCTGCGCATCGCCGTGAACCGCGAGCTGGAGGCGCTCTCCGAAGGCCTCGAGCAGTTCACCGCGCGCCTGAAACCCGGCGGCAGGCTCGCCGTCATCACGTTCCACTCGCTCGAGGACCGCATCGTGAAGAATTTCTTCAAGACCCGCAGCGCGCTCCAGATCGACCGGCCCGAATGGCCCGAGGCCCGGCCGAACCCCGATCTCCTCTTCAAAGCCGTCACCCGCCGCCCGCTGGTCGCGAGCGACGCCGAGCAGAGCCGCAACCCCCGTTCGCGGAGCGCCAAGCTGCGCGTCGTCGAGAAAATCTAGAACATGCCACGGAACCGCCGCAAGAACGCAAATATGATCGAGGTCGGCTCGGTCACGAGATGGGTCGTCATCGCCTTCTTCATCATGGTCATGGGGCTCTGCTACGTCTTTTTGAAGAACCATCTCCACACCACCGGCGGGCAGATCGAGGGATTGAAGATGGAGCTCGCCCAGCTCACGCTCGAAAACGATCTCCTCCAGACCCGGATCAACAAATTCTCCTCCGAGAAGAACCTGCAAGGGAACCTCGACCGCAACTTCATCAAGATGATCCCCATCGCCGAGGATCGCATCGTGCGCATCCGCGCGACCGCTTCCCGTACGGCGGGGGAGATCCACGCCGTCTCCAACGAGGGGCCGGCGGAATGAAATGGAATGCCAGGGTGCGCGCCACCATCGCCTGCTGGGCGCTGGCGTGCCTTTTCACCCTGTTCTCGTTTCGGCTCGTCTATTTGCAGGTCTATAAACATGAGGAGTACCCTGGCGCTCGCGGCCGAGAAGCATTCCTCCAAGGAAGTCCTCTACGCCCACCGCGGGGTGATCGAGGATATCAACCAGGAGATCCTCGCCGAGGATGTCCCGGTGCGGAGAGTGTTCGCCGACGGCTCGATCATCAACGACCCCGCCGCGCTCGCCGCGCTCTTCGCGAGACCGCTCCAGATGGATCGGGACGCGCTCGAGCAGGAACTCTCCGAGCTCCGCGACCTGGCCGCGCAGGCCCGGCGGGCAAAGCTCGCGGGGAAGAATACGAAGCCGCCCTCCGGTGTCTTCGATCATGCGTTGAACAAGAAGGTTTATCTCTCCGAGGAAGTTACCGCCTCCCTGCTGAACCAGATGCGGGAACGCTCCCTGCACGGCATCTTCTTCAAGCCCGACTCCGTGCGGAACTACCCGAACGGCTCGATGCTCTGCCACGTCCTCGGCTATGTGAATCACGACCACCAGGGCGTGGACGGCATCGAGCGGTCGTTCGACGACCGGCTGCACGGGGCGAACGGCATCCGCTATTTCGAGCACGACCGCACCGGCAAGGAGCTCGTCGCATACGGCTCGCACCGAGCAGCCCCTGCACCCGGGCTGCGATGTGCGGCTCACCATTGACATGGGCCTGCAGAGCATCGTCGAGAAGGAACTGGACGACGCATTCAAACAGTACAAGCCCGTCATGGCCGTCGTCATCCTCATGCGTCCGAAGACGGGCGAGATCCTCGCGCTCGCGAACCGCCCGAACTACGACCCGAACGACGTGGCGGGCTCCCCGCTCCAGGCCCTCAACAACTGCGCGATCGCCAACGAAGGTCGAGCCGGGCTCCGTGTTCAAGATCGTCACCGTCGGAGGGGCGTTCAACGAGAAGCTCTTTTCCCCGCTCTCGGTCATCGACTGCGGCGCGAACGGAGAGTTCCGGTACGCGGGCCGCATCCTGCACGACCACAAGCCGATGGGCGACCTCACCGTCCAGGACGTCCTGGCGAAGTCCAGCAACATCGGGGCCGCGAAGATCGGCATCAACCTCGGCGAGCAGCGGCTTTACGAGTACATCCGCAAGTTCGGCTTCGGCGAGCGCACGGATGTGGCGCTGCCAGGGGAGATCGCCGGCGAGGTGCATACGCCGGATCGCTGGAGCAACCTCTCGATCACCCGGTTCCCGATGGGCCAGGGGGTCGGCGTCACTCCGCTTGCAGCTCGCCGCGGCCATGTGCGCCATCGCGAACGGCGGCCATCTCATGATGCCGCAGATCGTCCACGAAGTCGTGGACCAGCAGAGCGGCGCCGTCACGACTGTTCCACCCGGTCGAAATCCGCCAGGTTCTCAGCGAGACCGCCGCGAACGAGGTGCGCGAGGCCCTCAAGGGAACCCTGCGCAAGGGCGGCACGGCGGTCGGCGCGGCCGTCCCCGGGTTCACCGGCGCGGGCAAGACGGGCACCGCCGAGAAGGTCGGGCGCGGACAAGCGTTACCTCCGCGACAAATACGTCCTTTCCTTCGTCGGGATGCTCCCGGCCGATGACCCGCAGTTCGTCTGCCTGGTCATGCTCGACGGCCCGAACGTCAAGACCCACGAAGACAACTTCGGCGGCATGGTCGCCGGCCCCATCTTTTCGCGCATCGCGGGGAAAGCGGCGTGCCACATGAACCTGGTGCCGCAGTTCGGACCCGCCCATGCAGGTGGCCCAGGCCAAGATGCGTTAACCTAAGAGATGCAGCTCAAAACCCTGGTCTCTCACCTTAAACCCGTACGGGTGGACGGCTCGCTCGAGCGCGACATCGCGGGCATCGCGTACGACTCGCGCCGGGTTAAGAAGGATTTCCTTTTCGTCGCCATGCGGGGCGCGAAGGCCGATGGCGAGAACTTCTCCGGCCTCGCCGTCGAGCAGGGAGCGGTGGCTGTGGTGAGCGAGAGTGACACGGGACAGAGCCGCGCGACCCGCATCGTGGTGGAAAGCGCCCGGACGGCGCTGGGCGACCTCGCCGCGGCCTTCTACAAGCGTCCGGGGGATCACCTCAAGATCATCGGCGTCACCGGCACGAACGGCAAGACGACCACCTCCTTCCTGCTCAAGCACATCTGCGAGACGGCCCTCCTCCGCTGCGGGCTCATCGGCACCGTCCGTTACGAGGTCGGCGAGCGCCGCCTGCCCGCGCCGCGCACCACGCCGGAATCCCTCGACCTCCAGGAGCTGCTTTACCAGATCCGTTCCGCGGGCTGCAAAGCCGCCGTCATGGAAGTCTCCTCGCACGCGCTCATGCAGGAGCGGGTTCGCAATATCGAGTTCGACGCGGCCGTATTTACGAACCTGACGCAGGATCACCTCGACTACCACGGCACCATGGAGAGCTATTTCGAGGCGAAAGCGCGGCTCTTTACCGGCCTCGCCGCACAGACGAAAAAGCAGGGTCGTGCCATCGTCAACATCGACGACCGCCACGGCGCGAAGCTCGCGGGCATGCTGCCGAAGGAAACCACCGTCGTCACCTTCGGGGTGCATCAGCGGGCCGATTTCCGGGCGAGCAATCTCCGCATGGATTTCAGCGGCGCGTCCTACCAGCTCGACACGCGCGAGAAGAGCTACCTTGTCCGGCTGCCGCACATCGGCCGGTTCAATATGTATAACTCGCTCGGCGCGCTCGCGGCGGCCTCCGTCCTGGGCATCGATGTCCGCACGGCCGTCCTCAGCCTCGCCTCCGCGCCGCCCGTGCCCGGCAGGCTCGAAGCCGTCCCGGGCCGGCGTCAGTTCAAGGTATTCGTGGACTACGCCCACACCGACGACGCCCTCCTCAACGTCATCAAGACCCTGCGCGACCTCTCGCCGAACCGCATCATCGTCGTCTTCGGCTGCGGCGGGAATCGCGACCGGGCCAAGCGGCCGCTCATGGGAGCGGCGGTGGACGAGTTTGCGGACTGGGGCATCATCACCTCCGACAACCCGCGGGGCGAATCGCCCGAAGCGATCATCGCCGACATCGAGCGCGGTTTCCGGAAACGGAATTACGAGGTTGTCGCCGACCGGAAGGCGGCGATCTTCCATGCCGTTTCCATGGCGCAGCCGCGGGACATCGTCCTCATTGCAGGGAAGGGGCACGAAGCCTCGCAGGAGTTCGCGGACCACGTCATTCCGTTCGACGACGTGAGCATGGCGCGCGAGGCGCTCGAGGCGAGACCCGTGGAAATGAAAGGCTCGAATTGAATCCGGTAAATCTGGCGACCGTCGCGGAATGGGCGGGCGGCGAGCTGCTCCAGGGCGGGGCAGGAACGCTCGTCACGAACGTCTGCACGGACACGCGGACGCTGGCCGCGGGCGATCTTTTCGTGGCTTTGCGCGGGGAGAACTTCGACGGGAACGCGTATGCCGCCGAGGCGCAGAAGCGCGGCGCGGCGGGTGCCATCCTGGAAAATCCGCCGGCCGATCTCCCCGCGAGCTTCGGCGTCATCCGGGTGACGGATGCGCTCGCGGCCCTGCAAAACCTCGCGGGCCGCTACCGGAAGACGCTCGCCCTCAAAGTCCTCGCGATCACCGGCAGCAACGGCAAGACGAGCACGAAGGACATGGCGGCCGCCGTGCTCGGGGAACGCTTCCGGGTCATCAAGACGGAGGGGAACCTGAACAACCACATCGGCCTGCCGCTGATGCTGCTCCGGGCGACCTCCGTGCACGAGATCGGCGTGTTCGAGATGGGGATGAGCCACCCGGGCGAAATCGAGCCGCTGGTGAAACTTGCCGCGCCCGTCGCGGGGATCATCACGAACATCGGGGTCGCCCACATCGAATTCATGGGGAGTCGCGAGGCCATCGCGCTTGAAAAAGGCCGGCTTGCGGAAGGGCTGCCCGCCGAGGGCCTTCTCGTGTTGAATTCCGCGGATGCGTTCTCCGCGGAGATCGCGAAGCGCACCAGGGCGAGAACGGTGACCGCGGGGATGACCCACGGCGACATCCGCGCCCGCGACCTGCGCGCGGGGATGGACGGGACGCGGTTCATCCTCCAAAACGGCACGGGCTCGGTCGAGGCGTTCCTGCCGGTGCCGGGCGTCCACATGGTCGAGAACGCGCTGCTCGCCATCGCCGCCGGGCGCTTCTTCGGCGTCACCCTCGAAGGCGCGGCGGCGGGCTTGCGCAAAGCCAGCCTCACCAAGGGCCGGCTCGAGGTGAAGCGCATCCGCGGCATCCGCATTCTGGACGATACCTATAACGCGAACCCCGATTCCGTCATCGCGGCGCTCCGGACGCTCGCCGCGTTCCCCGCGGCGCGCCGCATCGCGGTGCTCGGCAGGATGAACGAGCTGGGCGACGAGTTCGAGCGCGGCCACCGGCGCGTGGGCGAGGCCGCAGCGCGCGAAGGGCTGGACCGGGTCATCTCCGTGGGAGAAGGCGCCGGGTTCATCAGCGACAGCGCGCGCGAACACGGTGTGGCGGACGCCGTCCATGCCGCCACCGTCGAGGAGGCCGCAGCCATGCTGCGCGGCATCGCGCGGGAAGGGGACTCCGTGCTCGTGAAAGGGAGCCGCTCGCTGCGGATGGAGCGGATCGTGGAGGCACTCGCCGCGCCATGATGTACTACCTCTATTTCCTGAGCGACCAGCACAAGAGCGTCGCCGCGTTCCGCGCCCTGAACGTCTTCAAATACATCAGCTTCCGCGCCATCGCCGCGGCGATGACCTCCTTTCTCCTCTGTCTCATCTTCGGCCAGTTCGTCATCCGGAAGCTCATCTCGCTCAAGGTCGGCCAGCCGATCCGCACCAAGGAGGAGGTGCGGCAGCTCTCCGCGCTGCACGAGGGTAAACGCGGCACGCCCACGATGGGAGGCGTGCTGCTGCTCGGCTCGGTCGTCGTCTCGACCCTGCTCTGGGCCCAGCCGAACAATGGCGCGGTCTGGCTCTCGCTCTTCTCCATCGTCTATCTCGGCCTGCTGGGGTTCGCGGATGATTACCTCAAGGTCACGAAGAAAAAATCCGACGGCATCAGCGGCCGCACGAAGCTGGTGGCGCAGTTCATCCTGGCCGGGGTGGTGACTTCCTATTTCCTGTTTAACCCCGCCATCTCCGTCCAGGCCCGCACCCTTTATGTCCCTTTTTACAAGGAGCCGCTCATCCTCAACATGGGGTGGCTGACGCTGCTCTTCTTCTCGGGCATTATCGTGGGCGCTTCCAACGGCGTGAACCTCACCGACGGCCTCGACGGCCTCGCTTCCGGCTGCACCGTCACCGCCGCGTTCGCCTACGCGGTGCTCGCGTATGTCGCGGGCGACGTGAAGATCGCCACCTACCTGCAGATTCCCTATTACCCGTTCGCCGGGGAACTCGCGGTGCTCTGCATGGCCCTGGCCGGCGCGGGCCTCGGCTTTCTCTGGTTCAACTGCCACCCGGCGAAGGTGTTCATGGGCGACACCGGCTCGCTCGCGATCGGCGGCGTCATGGGCGTGGTGGCGATTTGCTGCAAGCAGGAGCTGCTGTTGCTCGTCGTCGGCGGCGTCTTCGTCATGGAGGCGCTCTCGGTCATCCTTCAGGTCGCCAGCTTCAAGCTCACCGGCAAGCGCATCTTCGCGATGTCGCCGATCCATCATCACTTCGAACTCAAAGGCTGGAAGGAGAACACGGTCATCGTCCGGTTCTGGATTCTGTCCATCATGTTTGCCTTCCTCGGCCTTGCAACCCTGAAGCTAAGATAAAGGTGCGTTATGGAGACAGGAACATTGCGGTGCTCGGTCTGGGTGATAGCGGCGAGGCGGCGGCTCTGCTCCTCGCGGAGGAGGGCGCTACGGTGACCGTCCTCGACAGCGCACCGGAGGAACGCCTCCGGATGAAGGTCGATCTCCTGCGGCGCCGCGGCATCTCGGTCATCACCGGGCCGGAGGCGGAGCGGCACTTCGCGGCGTTCCACTTCGCGGTGCTCAGTCCGGGCATCGACCCCGCCGCGCCGCTCGTCCAGAATTTCATCCGCAGGCGCATCGCGATGATCGGCGAGCTCGAGATGTCGTACGAACTCTGCGAATGCCCGGTCGTCGCCATCACCGGCACGAACGGCAAGACCACCACCACCGAGCTCGTGGCGCAGATGCTGAACGCATGCGGCGTGCGCACCCTTCCCTGCGGGAACATCGGCCCGGCGTTCGCGGCGACGGTGCGGCAGAGCGCGAACCTGGACGTCATCACGCTGGAAGTCAGCTCCTTCCAGCTCGAAAGGATCCGCGAGTTTCGCCCGCGGGTGAGCGTCTGGCTGAACTTCGCGCCCGATCACCTCGACCGCTACGCGTCGGTGGAGGAATACCGCGCGGCCAAGCTCCGCATCTTCGAGAACCAGACCGCGGAGGATTTCGCCGTGGTGAATTTCCGCGACCCGCTGCCCGCGCTCAAGGCGAGGCGGATCACCTTCAGCGCCTACGCGAAAGGGGCCGACTTCGAGCTCGAGGACGGGGTCATCCTCCACCACGGGACGCCGGTGTTGAGGATGCAGGAGACGAAACTGCGGGGCTTGCACAATGCGGAGAACCTCATGGCCGCCCTCGGGGTCGGCCTCGCCCAGGGGCTGGGGTTCGAGCGGATGCTTCCCGCCCTGTGCGCCTACACGCCGTTGCCCCACCGGTGCGAGCTGGTCGGCGTCCTCGACGGCGTCGATTACGTCAACGACTCCAAGGCCACCAATCTCGACGCGCTCGAAAAAGCCCTGTTTTCCGAGACCCGGCCGGTGGTTCTCATCGCGGGCGGGAAGGACAAGGGGTTCGAGTTCGACTCGATCACCCCCCTCGTCGCGGAAAAAGTCCGGGCAGCCATCCTCATCGGCGAGATGGCGCCGCGCATCGAGGCGTCGTGGCGGGGAAGCGTCCTGTGCGAGCGCGCGTCCTCGCTGGCCGACGCCGTCCAGAAAGCGCGCGCCCACGCGCAGATGGGAGACGTCGTGCTCCTCTCCCCGGGCACTTCCTCCTTCGACATGTTCAAAAGCTACGCGGACCGCGGGAACCAGTTCCGCGCGCTGGTGCGGGAATCCATTCACTAAAAAAATGCCAATGCCCAAACTCATGCCAAAACAAAAATACCAGGCGGCGACGCGGCAAATCTCGAGGCCCATGGCCGAGGATTACGACCACGAGCCGAACATGAAGCTCTCGAACGCGTTCTTCGTGGTGCTCATCCTGCACGTCGTCGCCGTCGGCGGCATCATCACCTTCAGCCGGATCAAGGCCGACCATTCCCCGCCCGCGGAGGCCCTGTACACCGCCGCCCCGGCCGCGTCGGCGTCCGAACAACAACCGGAGGTTCCGGCCGACCCGGCGCCCGCGCCTGCCGTGAAAGCGCCGGAGATCCGGAAGACATCCGACGCGGAGAAGACCTACACCGTCGCGAAGGGGGACAACCCGGTGGCCATCGCCCGCCGCCTCCACGTCAGTTACGACGCCCTCCTCAAGCTCAACAAGATCGACGACCCGAAGAAATTGCAGATCGGCCAGAAGCTCCGCGTTCCCGCGAAGAACAAGCCGGCCCGGGCGGACGACTAGCCTTACCACCGCGTGCACCGCAAGAGCGTCCACATCCTGGTTCTTTCCGTCTGCGTCCTGCTGGTGCTGGGGCTCGTGATGCTCTTCAGCACGAGCGCCTTCGCCGAGGGGCGGCACGGAGACCCGTTTTACTTTGTGAAACGGCAATCCGTCTGGCTCGTCGTCGGCCTCCTCGCGGTGATCGGCGGCGCGATGCTCGACTACCATTTCTGGCAGCGGACGTGCTGGTACTGGTTCGGGGGGGCGCTTGTCCTCCTCGCGTTGTGTTTCGTCCCGCACGTCGGGATGCGCGTGAACGGGTCGTTCCGGTGGCTGAACCTGCGGGTCATCACGTTCCAGCCGTCGGAGGTCGGGAAGCTCGCGGCCATCATCTTCCTCGCATACTGGTATTCGAAATACGCGCCGGAATCGCACCAGTTCCTCAAGGGCTTTCTCTTTCCGCTCCTGGCCATCGGGCTGTTGATGGCGCTCATCGCCCGCGAGGTCGATCTCGGGACGACCGGCCTGCTGGTCGGCGTCACCCTGCTCGTCATGTTCGTGGCAGGGACGAGCCTCTTCTACATCGGCGGGCTCGCGCTCGCGGGAGTGTCGGGCATCCTGTTCATCGCGTTCCACATGAAGGAACGCCTCTCGCGCATAACGGCGTTCATGCACCTGGAGAAATATAAGGAAGGCGCGGGGCTCCAGCAGTGGCAGGCCCTCATCGCGTTCGGCTCCGGCGGCCCGGGCGGGCTGGGCCTCGGCAACGGCAGGCAGAAGATGCTCTACGTCCCGTTCGCGCACACCGACTTCATCCTGCCGATGATCGGCGAGGAACTCGGGCTCGTCTGCACCCTGCTCATCGTGTTCTGCTATATCCTCATCATCGTGTGCGGCACCATCATCTCCATCCAGTCGCGGGACCGGTTCGGGATGCTCCTTGGGCTCGGCATCGTTGCCATGATTTCCTTCCAGGCCGCCGTCAATATCGGAGTGGTCACCTCGCTCCTGCCGAACAAGGGCCTGCCGCTCCCGTACATCAGCTACGGGGGCTCGAACCTCGTCTTCTGCCTGCTCGGCATCGGCATCCTCATGAACATCTACCGCCGCGGATGCAGTTACCGCGGCGATGTCACCACGACACGCCTCCAGGCGAAAGTGACCCCGCGCATCTGACGCCTCCAGGATGAATATCGTCATCGCAGGAGGAGGCACAGGCGGTCACCTATTCCCGGCTCTCGCGGTCGCCGAAGTCCTGCAGGAGCGCGGCCACGAATCCGTGATCCTCATCTCCGAGAAGGAGATCGACGCCCTGGCGACGAAAGACCGCGACGAATTTCGCTTCGAGAAAATACCGGGCATGGGGATGCCGAAGCTCCTCTCGCCGGCGATCATCCCGTTTCTGAAGATGTTCCACGAGAGCCTCTCGCGCTGCCGGGCTCTCTACGAGAAATTCAAGCCCGACGCCGTCCTCGGCATGGGTGGGTTCACCTCGACGGCCCCGATCTTCGCGGCGCGCCGGCGGAGGATCCCCTCGTTCCTCCACGAGTCGAACGCGATCCCCGGCAAGGCGAACCGCCTGAACGCGAAGATGGTGAACACCGTGCTGCTCGGGATGAAGGAATGCGCGGCGTTCTTCCCGCGGGCGCACTGCGAGGTCACGGGCACGCCCATCCGGAAATCGCTCTCCACGCCCATCTCCCGCGAGCAGGCCCTCGGTATTTTCGGCTTCCAGGGGGATCGCAAGACGCTTCTGGTCATGGGCGGCAGCCAGGGCGCGCATGGCCTGAACGAAGCGATCATCAAGGCGCTGCCCCTTTTGAAAGAGCTTCCCCTGCAGCTCGTCCACCTCACCGGCGCCCGCGACGAATCTCTCGTTACCGCGAACTGCCGGCGCGAGAATTTCCCGGCCTTCGTCGCTGCTTTCCATCGGCGAATGGAGGAGGCCTATAGCGTCGCCGACCTGGCCATCGCGCGTTCGGGCGCGGCGAGCCTGGCGGAGCTCGCGCACTTCGGCATCCCCGCGATCCTGGTGCCGTATCCCGCCGCGGCCGAAGATCATCAAACTCTTAATGCGGAAGTGTTTGAGCGCGCGGGCGCGGCTGTTGTATTACAGGAGAGGGACGCGACCGCCGAAGCCGTGGCGGGCAAGGTGAAAGAACTGGTGACCGGCGAGGGAAGGCTTCGGGAGATGTCCGAAAAGTGCCGGGCGCTGGCGCCGCAAAACGCGGCAGAACGTGTGGTGGAGACGATTTTCAAACAGTGTTGACGATGGATACGGGGCAGATTTTAGCGGAGATTCTGGTCGGGGGCGAAATGAGGATTCACCTCCTCGGCGTCGCCGGCTCCGGCATGAGCGGCATCGCCGGGCTGCTGCTTGCGCTCGGCCACCGCGTGAGCGGCTCGGACAAGGTGACGACCATCGAGGTGGAGCGGCTGCAGAAGCTCGGGCTTGAGTTTCACCCTTCGCAGGACACGACCGCGGTGGCCGGGGCGGACCTTATCATATACTCGTCCGCCATCCGGCCGGGGAATCCCGGGTATGATGAAGCCGTCCGGACCGGGAAAAGCATGGTTCGGCGCGCGGATGCGGTTGCCGCCGTGCTCAATTGCAAACGCGGCATCATCGTCGCGGGCATGCATGGGAAGACGACCACCTCCTCCATGGCCGCGCACGTCCTCCGCGGCGGCGGCCTGAAGCCGTCGCACTATGTCGGCGCGGAAATCCCCATCCTCGGCACCAACGCGCACTGGGACGCGGAAGGGGAGCTTTTCGTGGCCGAGGGAGACGAGAGCGACGGCACGCTCGCGAACTACCATCCCGAATACGCCATCATTCTCAACATCGAGGAGGAACATCTCGACTACTACGAGAACCTCGAGGCCATCGAGGCCGTGTTCAGGCAGTTGCTCGACCAGACTTCCGGCTCCGTCTTCTATTGCGCCGATGATCCCCATGCCGCGCGGCTCTGCGGCAGCCACCCGCGCGCGGTCTCCTTCGGCAGCAGCGGGGACGCGCGGTTCCGGTTTGAGAATCTCGTGATGGAGAATTTTCAGTCGAAGTTCGACGTGGTGCGCGGCGGAGAAAAGCTTGGCTCGGTCACTCTCAACGTGCCGGGAAAGCACAACGTCACCAACGCGCTCGGGGTCATCGCCCTCGCCGACGAACTCGGCATCGAGTTTGGCAGGATCGCCGCCGCGCTCGAATCGTTCCGCGGTGCGCGCCGCCGGTTCGAGATCAAATACCGGAGCGAGCGGTTCGTCATCGTGGATGATTACGCGCACCACCCCAGCGAAATACGGGCGACGCTCGCCACCGCGCGCACCGCGGGCCGGAAAAGGATCGTTACCCTGTTTCAACCCCATCGCTACTCGCGCACCGCTTTGTTGATGGAGGAGTTTGGCCGGGCATTTCACGATTCCGCCCTCGTCTTCGTCACGGGCATCTACGCCGCGAGCGAAAAGCCGATGGAAGGGGTCACCGGCCAGACCCTCGTCGATGCGATGACCGCCGACGGCCATAAGGGCGCGCATTTCCGGCAGGACCGCGTAGAGGCGATCCGGGAGCTCGGGCGATTGCTCGAGCCGGGCGATTTTATCTTGAGCTTGGGCGCGGGCGACATCCACGAGCAGGCTGCGACTCTCGCCGCCGACCTGAAACTGCTCGAGGAGATCGAGGCGGTGGCGGGCCCCGGCCTGTTCCGCCTGTACGAGCCGCTGGCCAAACACACCACATTGCGGGTCGGCGGCCCGGCGCAGTTCTGGGTTGAGCCGGAGACCGAGGAAGGCTTTGCGCGCCTGGTCGCTTATTGCTCGGGGAACGATGTTCCGTTGATGGTCATGGGGCGCGGGTCGAACCTGCTCGTGCGCGACGGCGGCATCCGCGGTGTCGTGGCGCATCTCGTCCGGGGTGAATTCAGGAAACTGGAGGTCGCGCAGCGCCGCATCGTCGCGGGCGCCGGCCTCAAGCTGAAGGAGTTGAGCCACGCGGCGAGGGACGCGGGCATCGGCGGGCTGGAGTGGATGGAGGGCATACCCGGGAACGTGGGCGGCAGCCTGCGGATGAACGCGGGCGCGATGGGGATGGCGACCTTCGACAACGTCGTGAGCGTCCGCTGCGTGGACCGCGAAGGGGCGTTCCACACGAAGGTTCCCCGCCGAGCTCGGCGTCCACTACCGCGATGTCCTTTCGCTCAGGACGAACTACGCCGTCGCCGCCACTTTCGAGGGCCACGAGAGCACCCCGCAGGAGATCGGCCGCCTGCTGGAAGCCTCCATGCACAAGCGCCGTTCGAGCCAGCCGGCCGCCTCGAGCGCGGGGTGCATCTTCAAGAACCCCGAGGCCTGCCCCGCCGGGAAGCTTGTGGACGAACTCGGCTTGAAAAATCTCCACGTCGGCAAGGCGCGGGTTTCCGAAGTCCACGGCAACTTCATCGTCAACGACGGAGGCGCGGCGGCGTCGGACGTTCTGGAATTGATCGACCGCATCAAAGCCATCGCTTTGAAGGAGCGCGGCGTCACCTTGGAAACGGAAGTTCAGATCGTGGGCCAGCCGGCATGATGGATACCCTCCTCCATAAGAAGATCGCCGTCCTGAAGGGTGGCCCCGGCTCCGAGCGGCCCGTCTCATTGGCGTCCGCGGCGGGGGTGTCGAAGGCCCTGCGCGGCCTCGGCGCGGACGTGGTGGAGATCGATGTAAAAAACGCGGATTTTACGCTCCCCGACGGAGTGGCTCTCGCGTTCAACATCATCCACGGCGTCTTCGGCGAGGACGGCGAACTTCAGCGCGTCCTGGACGCGACGGGCATCCCTTACACCGGCGAAGGCGCGGCTGGGAGCCGCCTCGCGTTCGACAAGATCGAGACCAAGGAACGTTTCGCCGCGAACGGCATCCCGACGCCCAAGTATGAGATTCTGAGCATCGGCCAGAAGCCTTCCATGCCGTTGCCCTACGTCGTCAAAGCGCCTCGGCAGGGCTCGACCGTAGGCGTTTACATCGTGCGCGAGGAAGCCGAAATCGAGCCGGCGTTGCAGGGCGCGTCGCAATACGATGACAGGCTGCTCGTGGAAAAATACATCCCCGGCAGGGAACTGACCGTCGGCATTCTCGGGGACGCGGCGCTTCCCATCCTGCAGATCGTCCCCAAGAGCGGGTTCTACGATTTCAACGATAAGTACCCCTTCCTCAACCCGCAGGGCGGCGGAGGCGCCGAGCATCTCTGCCCGGCGCCGCTCTCGCCGGGCGAAACGCGCTGCATCCAGGGGATCGCGCTGGCGGCGCACCGCGCGCTCGGGCTGGAAGTCTATTCGCGGGTCGATTTCATTTTGACGGAGGCCGGCGAACCGTTCGTGCTCGAGATCAACACCATCCCCGGCATGACCGAGGCCAGCCTGCTCCCGGAGGCTGCCGGAGTCGCGGGCATCAGCTACCCGGCGCTCTGCCAGAAGATCATCGAGCTTTCCCTGGCGAAAGGAGGCCGCAGATGAAACAGCCGGCCCGCCCCCGCGTCGTCCGCAATGAACGCCTCTCGACCTCGCGCCAGCGCAAGCAGCAGCATCTGCTCGATGTGAAGGTGCGTTCGCGCAAGGCTGCGCAGCAGCGCACCCACAAGTTCGTCAACGCCCTTTGCAGGACGTTCCTCATCGGCGGCGCCCTCGCGGGGATCGCTTATGGCGCGCGTGTCGGCCTGAAGCGTTTCCTCTGGGAGAACCCGGACTACCGGCTCTCGGACATCGAGATCACCGATGACGGGAACTCCGTCTCGCGCGACCAGCTCCTGAAGGTCTCCGGCATCCGCGAAGGGATGAACATCTTCTGCATCAACCTTACCCAGGCCCGCGAGAAGCTGGCCGAGATTCCGCAGATCGAGCACGTCGAGGTCGAGCGCGAGGTGCCGGGGAAAATCGCGATCACGATCTCCGAGCGCAAGCCGATCGCGTGGCTCGCCGCGAAGAATGACGACGACCCTTCGGCCACCGGCTGTCTCGTGGATCGGAAAGGCGTCCTCATCAAGCCGAAGAGCCACCCCGCCGAATACTCGCACCTCCCGATCATCTACCGTGCGCCGGGCGGGATGGATGCATTCCAGGGCGGGCAGACGGTGAACGACTTCGACGTCCGCTCCGCGCTCGACCTCATCCAGTTGAACACCGACAGCTCCGTGCAGACCCGGTTCCAGATTCGCAGCATCGATCTCTCCACCGGCTATTGCATGGTCGTTACCGACCAGAACCGGGCCCGCATCACCTTCGGGTTCGACCGGCTCGACACGCAGCTCGACCGCCTCGGCGTCCTGCTCGACGACGTTGACCAGAAGAAAAAGGAGCTCCAGACGGTGAACCTCATGGTGGCCCACAACATGCCCGTGACCTTCGTCGAGCCGATCGGGGAGGCCGACGACAGCGCCGCCCCGGAGCCGAGCCCGACTCCCGCCCCCGCCCCTCTAAAAAAGACGTCTTCCTCCGGCAGGGAGAAACGGCCCGCCTCGAAGAAGTCGCACACCGGCTTCAGAAAACATTCGGAAAAAGATGAGCAAGGATAACATTCTGGTCGGTCTGGAGATCGGCACGTCGAAGGTATGCGTCGTGGTCGGCGAATCGAAGCCGGACGGCTCCGTCAAGGTGCTGGGGGTGGGCCAGGCGCCCTCGCGCGGCGTCCGCAAGGGGGAGATCGTCGATTTCGAGACGGCGTCCAAGTGCGTCCACGACGCGCTCGTCGATGCCGAGGAGAAGAGCGACGTCATGATCCGCAGCGTCTATGTCGGCATCACCGGCTCGCACATCGGCAGCTTCAATAACCGCGGCTCGGTCATCATCTCCGAAGACCAGGAAGGGATCGAGGAGAAGGACTTCGAGCAGGTGCGCACGAACGCGCGCGAGGTCAGCATCCCCTCCCAGAACGCCTTCATCCACTCGGTGCTCCAGCATTATTACGTGGACGGCCAGGACGGCGTCCTCAACCCCATCGGCATGATGGGGAGCAAGCTGGAGGCGGATTTCCATATCGTCCACGGGATCACCACGCGCATCAAGAACACCATCCGCTGCGTGAAGGAGATCCCGCTCGAGGTCGAGGATGTCGTCTTCAACCCGCTCGCCGCCGCGCAGGTCGTCCTTACCCAGGACCAGAAGAACCTTGGCGCGCTCATGATCGACATGGGCGGCGGCGTCACCGACTTCATATTGTATGTGGACGGCGCGGTGAAACAGAGCGGCGTGCTCGGGGTCGGCGGCGACCACATCACCAACGACATCTCGATGGGCCTGCGCATCCCAATGGCGAAGTCCGAGAAACTCAAGATCGAGGAGGGGAGCGTCACGCTCGGCAACTGCCTGCCGGGGGACGTCATCATGCTGAAGGACGAGAGCGGCTTCGCGGGCAAGGAGATAGAGCGCGAGACGTTGAACACCATCATCCACCTGCGCGTCCGCGAGACCCTGGAACTCCTCAAGCGCACGCTGGAGGAGGAGCGCTACCTCGACTACCTGGGCGCGGGAATCTTTGTCACCGGCGGGTGCAGCCTCCTGAAGGGGATCGACCATCTCACCGAGGAAGTCTTCGGCGTGCCCGTCCACGTCACCCACGCGCAGACCATGTCCGGCCTGACCTCCGCGTTCGAGAACCCGCAGTTCTCCGCGGGCATCGGCCTCATCAAGTACGCACAGGCCCTGCAGTCGGACAAACCGGGCGGCTGGATCTCCCGTGTCAGGAGGAAACTACCCGCCATCTTCGGAGGCAGATAAATCCAAGTAAACCGAACCACCACCATGATCGAACTGAACCGCCTTTCATCCGCCGATGTCGCCGGCCTGGACATGAAAATAAAGATCGTCGGGCTCGGCGGCGCGGGCTCGAACGTCCTGGACCGCCTCGTTCTCGACGGGGTCGGCGATGTCGATCTCGTCGCCATGAACACCGACGTCCAGTCCCTCACCAGTTCCGTCGCGCGCGACAAGGTGCAGCTCGGCCGCAACGCCACCCGGGGCCTCGGCGCGGGTGGCGACCCGGAGATCGGCCTGGCCGCGGCGGATGAGGCAAGCGAGGAAATCCGGCAGGCGGTCGAGGGCGCAAGCATCCTTTTCCTTTGCGTTGGCCTCGGCGGGGGCACTGGGTCCGGGGGCGCCGCGCTCATCGCCGGGCTGGCAAAGGAGCGCCGCGCGCTCGTGGTCGTGTTCGCGACGCTGCCCTTCACCTTCGAAGGCCGCAGGCGCAGGCAGCAGGCGGAGCATGCCCTGGCCTCGCTCCAGGAAGCCGCGGATGTCGTCATCTGTTTCGAGAACGACCGCATGGGCGAGGCCGTCTCGCCCAAGGCCGGCATCCACCAGGCGTTCGCGAATGCGGACGAGACCATCGGCCAGAGCGTCAAAGCCGTGTGCGGGCTCGTCCGCCGCACGGGCCTCATCCATCTCGGCTTCGACGATCTCGCCGCGGCCCTTCGGAACAACGACACCCGGTGCCTGTTCGGCTTCGGCGAGGGCCACGGCGGCAACCGCGCCCACGACGCGCTCTCCGCCGCGCTGAAGAACCCGCTCATGGACCGGGGCCGCATGCTCGCGGACGCCAGCAACGTGCTCGTCAACATCGCCGGCGGCCAGGAGATGACGTTGAACGAAGTGCAGATCCTCATGGAAGAACTGGGCCGCCACATCGGCGAGCAGACGCAGATCCTCTTCGGCGCGGCTGTGGACCCCAAGATGGGCGACCGCATGAGCGTCACCATCATCAGTTCGCTTCCCGCGGGGGAAAGCGCCGCCGCGCACCGTTTGCATCCGCGCGAGCGCCCCGAGCCCGCGTCGGCTTCACCGGCGAGGCGTGCCCCCGCGCCGCCCGAACCCGCCGCCTTCCTGGAAGGCGACCCCGAGCCCGTCGACGAGACGGAGGAGGAGGCCGAACCCGAGCAGACATCTCTCGGCATGGAGACGCCGGAAGACGCGCAGCCCGAGCCCGAGCCGGCGCCGTCCCGCGCCAGGGCGAAACCCCCCGTCGCGGCGGTATCCGAAGGCCCGCTCCCGCCGAAGAACCCGGTCGAGCGTCAGGAAACCCTGTTGTTTGAGCCGGTCACGCGCGGCCGCTTCGAGAAGAGCGAACCGACCATCATCGACGGAGAGGACCTCGACGTGCCGACGTTCCTGCGCCGCCACATCAAGGTCAAATAGCGCGGCTGCTCAACTAGCCCTGGCCTTCTTCACGGCTTCCACGAACGAGGCCGCGAGCGCGGTCAGTTTCGCCCAGTCGCCGGCCTTGAGGATTTCCTTGCTGACGAGGCTCGAGCCCGCTGCCAGCGCGGCGCAGCCGGCCTGGATGAAGCTGGCGGCGCTCTCGACGGTGACTCCGCCGGTCGGGATGATCCGCAGCATCGGCAGCGGCGCCAGCAGGTTCTTTATGTAGTTTGGCCCGAGCTGATCGGCCGGGAAAATCTTGATGAAGTCCGCGCCGGATTCGTGCCCTTGCAGCGCTTCGGTGGGCGAGTATGCGCCGCTGGCGACGGGCTTGCTGTAACGGTTGCAGAGTTGGATCACTTCCGGACGAAAGACGGGCGTCACCACGAATTCCGCTCCTGCGAGGAGCGCGGCCCGGCACGTCTCCGCGTCGAGGACTGTGCCGACCCCCATGAGGACTTTAGACCCGAATTTTTTGCCGACCTCGCTGATGACCTGGATGGCGTTGGGCGTCGTCATGGTGATCTCCAGGGCGGTGACACCACCCGCGCAAAGCGCCTCGGCGACGGAGACGAGCTGTTCGGAGGAATTCGCCCGGATGACTGCGACGATGCCGGGATTCAGGATGCGGTCGATGATGTCGGATTTGGTCATGGGAATGAAGGGAGTCGGGAGGATGTGATAAATCTCCCCTACTTTCAAGCGTCCCGTCCCCCGCGCGCCCGACCGCTCGGCGGCCCGACGCTCAGGCCTTCGACTTTTTGGCGGTGGCTTTGCCGCCCTTGCTGCCGCCTTTTTTCGCGGGGGCCGGATTCACCTTCTTGCCTCTGCCTGAGCCGCTCTTCTTCCCTCCGCCCGTGGTCTTGTTGACGGTGGCCCACGCGCGCCTCTCGGATTCCTTCTCGGACAGGCCACGTTTTTCGTAGCCTTCCTCGATGTGCTCCGCCTGACGTTTCTGTTTACCGGTATAGCTGGATTTGTCTCCTTTTGGCATAGTACTTTTGTTTCGTTCCGAGGAGGCATTTCGCGCGTTCGGAGCGGTGCGGATCGCGCAGCGCGGGGGCCGCGCGGGCCGCGACGGGTTTTTGGATCGGGTAGTCAAAATAGCTATTTACCGTTTGCATAAATTCTGCAATTGATGTCCGATTTCATCTTACAAATTTAGACAGGCACCTCCCACGGTTGGATTTTATGGAAAACATCATCGCTTCGAGAGAGCTCCAGGTTGAGCGGAAACACTTCTTCATTGAGTTCCGCGAGAACGACCGCGGGCGTTTCCTCCGCATCACCGAGGAGGCTCATGGGCGCCGGAATTCCATCATCATCCCCAGCACCGGCGCCGCGGACTTTACCGCCCTGGTCGGTGAAGTGCTGGCGACCGCCGAGCAGGCGCCCGTCTTGTAACGCCGGGTTTCCCCGGTATCAACCCCACCCCCGTTAGGCAACAGCATGGCAGTAAAAAGCAAGAAAACTCATCGCAAACCCCTGGCTCCTCCCGCGAAATCCAGGCCGGTCAAACACCGCTACGTTTACTATTTTGGCGACGGCGAGGCCGACGGCAACGGCGGGATGAAACCGCTCCTGGGCGGCAAAGGCGCGAACCTCGCGGAGATGACCCGCATCGGCCTGCCGGTGCCTCCGGGGTTCACCATCACCACCGAGGTCTGCACCTGGTTTTATGAGAACGGGCGGACGTACCCGCCGGAGCTGCAAGCCCAGGTGGAGGCGTCCCTCGCGAAGATCGAGAAGTCCACCGGCAAGAAGCTCGGCGATGTCGAGAAGCCGCTGCTGCTCTCGGTGCGTTCGGGAGCGCGCGACTCCATGCCCGGCATGATGGACACCATCCTGAACCTCGGCATGAACGACGAGGTCGTCGAGATCGTGGCCGCCAGGAGCGGCAACCCGCGTTTCGCGTGGGATTCCTACCGGCGTTTCATCCAGATGTATGGGGATGTCGTCATGGGCGTGCAGAAACGCGCCGGCGAAGATCATGACCCGTTCGAGACCGTCATCGAGGCCGTGAAGCACGAGGCCGGCGTCGAGAACGATGCCGACCTGAGCCCCGACGACCTGAAGAAGATGGTCGAGCGGTTTAAGGCGCTCGTGGAGGAACGCACCGGCAAGACGTTCCCGCAGGATCCGCGCGCGCAGATGTGGGGCTCCGTCGGCGCCGTCTTCGGCTCGTGGCACAACGACCGCGCCATCGTGTACCGGCGCAAATACGGCATCCCGCACGAATGGGGCACCGCCGTCAACGTCCAGACGATGGTCTTCGGGAACATGGGCGACTCGAGCGCCACCGGAGTCGCTTTCACGCGCGACCCCGCCACGGGCGAGAAGGTCTTCTACGGCGAGTACCTCATCAACGCCCAGGGCGAGGATGTCGTCGCGGGTGTCCGCACGCCGAAGCCGGTCGCGCAGCTCGCGAAGGAGATGCCGAAGGCCCACAAGGAGCTGCTGAAGGTCCGCGCGACACTCGAGAAACATTTCAGGGACATGCAGGACCTCGAATTCACGGTCGAAGAAAACCGTCTGTACATCCTGCAGACGCGCAACGGCAAGCGCACCGGCCTCGCCGCGGTCAAGATCGCCGTGGACATGGTAAACGAGAAGGTCATCTCGAAGGAAGAGGCCGTCCGCCGCATCCCCGCGGACTCGCTCGCATCCATCCTTGCGCCGATCTTCGACCGGGCCTCGGCGAAAAAGGCGAACAAGATTTCGAGCGGCCTTCCCGCCGGCCCAGGCGCGGCCAGCGGCCGGGTGGTCTTCAGCGCGCCTGAAGCCGTGGAGATGGCGCACAAGGGCGAAAAGGTCGTCCTCGTCCGGGTCGAGACCTCGCCGGAAGATTTGCGCGGCATGATCGCCGCCGAAGGCATCCTTACGGCGCGCGGCGGCGTCTCCTCGCACGCGGCCCTCGTCGCCCGGCAGATGGGCAAGGTCTGCGTCTGCGGCGCGTCCGATCTGCGGATCGATTATGACAAGAAGACCGTTACGGCGGGCGGGACTGTCCTCAAGCAGGGTGACTTCATCTCCATCGACGGCACCACTGGCGAGGTCTTCTCCGGCGAAGTGCCGACATCGGCCTCCGAGGTCGTCCAGGTGCTCGTCGAGAAGACGCTCTCGCCGAAGAAGAGCCAGACGTATGCCCAGTTCGCGCAGTTGATGCTCTGGGTGGACAAGCTCCGCAAGCTCGACGTGCGCACCAATGCCGATTCGCCCGACCAAGTGGCCAACGCCATCGCATTTGGCGCGCAGGGCGTCGGCCTGTGCCGCACCGAGCATATGTTCTTCGAGGGCAACCGCATCGACGCCATGCGCGAGATGATCCTGGCCTCCACCCTCGAAGATCGCGCGGCCGCCCTCGCAAAATTGCTGCCGTACCAGCGCGAGGACTTCACGGGCATCTTCAAGGAACTCAAGGGGCTGCCCGCCACCATCCGTTTTCTCGATCCGCCGCTCCACGAGTTTCTGCCAAACGACCTCGAAGCGCAGAAGAAGCTCGCCGCCAAGCTGAAGATACCGGTCGAGCAGATCTCCAAGCGTGTGGACGAACTCCACGAGTTCAACCCCATGCTCGGCCACCGCGGGTGCCGCCTCGGCATCAGCTACCCCGAGATTTCGGAGATGCAGGCGCGCGCGATCTTCGAAGCCGCGGCCGATGTTCAGAAGATGGGGATCAAGGTCAAGCCCGAGATCATGATCCCGCTGGTCGGCTTCGGCAAAGAACTGCGGCTGCAGCTCGACGTGGTGCGCAAGGTGGCCGCCGAGGTCGCAAAGGAGAAGAAGACCAAGCTGAATTACATGGTCGGAACCATGATCGAAATTCCCAGGGCCGCGCTGGTCGCGGATGAGATCGCCCAGGACGCCGAGTTTTTCAGCTTCGGCACGAACGACCTCACGCAGACGACGCTCGGCATGAGCCGGGACGACTCCGGGAGTTTCCTGCCCGACTACATCGAGCGCGAGATCGTGACGAACAACCCATTTGCCACCATCGACCAGAAGGGTGTCGGCAAGCTGATGGAGATGGCGCGCGATCTTGGGCAGAAGACCCGGCCTGGCATCAAGCTGGGTATTTGCGGTGAGCATGGCGGGGAGCCTGAGAGCGTGAAGTTCTGTCATCGCCTCGGGTTGAGCTATGTAAGTTGCAGCCCGTTCAGGGTGCCGATAGCGAAATTGGCGGCGGCTCAGGCGGCCCTGTAAGGGTCGGTGGTCATACTGCCGCTACGGTTGGCGGCCCAACGACGCGTAGACGCGGGCGTAGCGCGGGGCGAGCGATTCCCACCGGAATTGTTCCCAGGCCCAATCGGAGAGGGCCTGGCGCTGGGCTGGCTGCCAGCGGCCTCCGGTGAAGAAGAGCGCGAGGGCTTGTTGCACGCTCTCTTTTGTGGGGCTTGAGATGAAGCCGCGTCCGGCTTCGAGCGCGGCTGCCCACGGGGTTGTATTTGTGGTAAGCGCCGGGGCGCCGACCTGGCATGCTTCGAGCACGGCCAAGCCGAAGTTTTCCGAGTGGGAGGGCAGGCAGAAGAGGTCGGCCCCCTGAAAATATTTCCAGCGGTCCGCGCCCCAGACCGGCCCGATCCAGTCGATGCGCGGCAGCCGGTGGCCATGCTTCGACGAGAAGTCGTGGAGCTGCCTTGTATAGTCCGCGTCTCCGTCACCGACCACCACCAGCCGGGTTTCCTTGGGGAGGTCCGATGCCGCCAGGGCCTCCAGCAACAGGTCGAGCCCTTTCTTCGGGTGTACCCGCGAAAGGTACAGGAGCACCCATTCGTCCTCCCGCCAGCCGAGCGCGGCGCGCGCGGCTTCGTAGTCGGGCCGGGCATCCCCCGTGAGACCGAGCGGTAGGACTTCGATCCGCTTCCCCGGAAAAAAGCGGCGCAATTGCGCGGCCTCCCCTTCGCTCGTCGCCATCAAAGCGGAGACGCGGGAGAGATGCCCCTTTTCCACGAGCGCAAAATAGGGGCGCTTTTTCCACCCCTTGTGCTTCCATGCCCACGGTTCGAGCATCCCGTGCGGAGAAACTACGGACGGCAGGCCCCGCCTCACGCATTCGCGCGAGAGCCGCGCGTGGGCGAACTGCCACAAGCCGTGAAAGTGGATCACCGCATCCGATCCCGCCGGGGGAAGCGGCGCGTTCGTCCTTACGGGCCAGCCGGTTTCCTGGAGCGCGCGGCCCATGTCGAGGATCGCGGCATCCAGCCCGCCGACTCGCTTCTCGGGCGGCGGCTGGTAAAAATAAATTTCCGGCATCGAAAAAGTAATAGCGCGGAGTGTGCCGCCCCGCTTGCCAAATTATGTTCCTGCGCGCGGGTCGCCGGATGCTCTTGCCCGGCTCGCTTTGAACTGCGCCGCATCAATGTTACTGTGCAGCCAATGAAAACCTCCCCCCTGTGCAGGTAAGGAAGACACCTGCCGCCGATGCCCTGGTCGGAATATGGGGGGTGCTCCTCACCGGGTTCGTCATCGCGTTTCTCTATTTCGCGCGCGATCTTCTCATACCGCTGGCGCTCGCGGCGCTCCTGAGCTTTTTGCTGTCGCCTATCGTCTGGCGGATCGAACGCTACATCGGGCGCATCGCGGCGGTGCTGCTGGTCGTCATCCTCCTGTTTACGGCGGCTGGGGCGGCGAGCTGGGTTCTCACGCGGCAACTCGTGGACCTGGCGGCAAAGCTGCCCGATTACCAGGAGAACATCGAGGCGAAGCTCCATGCGTTCAAGGTGCCGGGCGGCAGCCGGTTCAAGCGCTTTTCGCGCGCGATCGAAGACATCCAGAAAGAACTGCCGGGCGCGGTCCCTGCCGTCTCCGCCGCCAGGCCCGTTCCCGGAGCGTCACCCGTATCGCTCACCGCGACGGCCGACCGGCCGGTGCCCGTGGCGGTGGTGGGGAACTCGGGTGCGAGCCTCATGCAGATGGTGCAGCGGATCGTGGAACCGCTGGTGGGGCCGCTCGGGACGGCGGCGCTCGTGCTGCTGCTCGTCGTTTTCATGCTGCTCAAGCGTGAAGACCTGCGCGGGCGTTTCATCCGGCTGATGGGGCAGGGGAGGATCAGCGCCACCACGAGCGCGATGGACGACGCCGGCCGCAGGGTTTCGCATTACCTGCTCACGCAGTTGATCGTGAATGTCTCCTACGGGGCCGTCGTCGCGATCGGCCTTTCGCTCGTCGGCGTCCCGAACGCGCTCCTGTGGGGCGGCCTCGCGGCGGTATTGCGTTTCATCCCCTACATCGGGCCGTGGATCGGCGCGGCGATCCCCATCGCGCTGTCGCTCGCCGTGTCGAAGAGCTGGACGCAGCCCGCGTTGACGGCCGGGCTCTATTTCGCCCTGGAAATGATCGTGGCGAACTTCATCGAGCCGTGGCTGTACGGGTCCAGCACCGGGGTCTCTTCGCTCTCGCTCATCGTGGCGGCGTTGTTCTGGACGTGGCTTTGGGGGCCGCTCGGCCTGGTGCTTTCCACGCCGCTCACCGTCTGCCTCGCGGTCATGGGGCGGCACGTCCCGCGTCTGGAGTTTCTCAGCGTTCTCCTGAGCGAGGAGCAGGCGCTGCTGCCGCACGAGGAATGCTACCACCGCATCCTGGCGGTGGGCCTGAACGAGGCGAACGAAGTGGTGGACGTTTACCTCAAGGCAAATTCGCTGACGGCCCTTTACGACACGGTGGTCATGCCCGTCATCGCCACGGCGGAAGCCGATTACAGCCGCGATTCCCTGGATGAGGATCAGCACACGTCCGTGCTCCAGAACATCCGCGACATCATCGAGGACCTGGGCACGCGGGTCCTGCCGGAGCCCGCGCCGGATGCCGACAAGCCGCTGGAATCCGTCTCGCTCGCGCCCGCCTGCCGCATCCTGTGCCTGCCCGCCCGCGCGGAGCGCGACGAACTGGCCGGGGCCATGCTCACCCACATCCTGAAGGAACAGGGCTTCGATGCGAAGAACGTCGCCGCCGGCTTCCCTCGCGGCGAGCTCCCCAAGTTGCTCGCCGAGTCCGGGGTCGACGCCGTCTGCATCTCGGTCGTTGCGCCCTCCACCATCATCCATGCGCGCCACCTCAGCCTTCGGGTGCGCGAAAATTCCCCGGAACTGAAAATCCTCGTCGGCCTGTGGGGCGCCACCGAGAACGTCCCCGCCGCCGCCCAGCGCCTGCGCGCATCGGGAGCGGACGAAGTCGTCGTCTCGTTCGCCGAGGCGGCCGCGCAGCTCGGCAAGCTTTATGCCCCGCTCGTCGAGGAGATGACGCTCGCGCCCCTCCCCACGAACGAGACGGAACGGCTGGCCGCGCTCGATCGCTGGCAACTGCTCGACGGCAGGACCGACGCCGCCCTCGACCGGCAGACCGCCCGGCTGTCGCGCATCCTGGAAGTGCCCATCGCCCTGGTGACGTTCATCGATGGCGAGAACCAATGGTTCAAATCCCAGTCAGGATTGCCCGAGGACGTCGCGCAGCAGGGGCATGTCGCCCGCTCGCTCTCCATCTGCGGCCACGTGGTCGCCAGCAATGACATCCTCATCATAGAAGATCTCCGGCGCGACCGCCGCTTCGCGAACAACCCTTTCGTGAAGGAGAAGAAACTCCGTTTCTATGCGGGCGTGCCGCTCCGTTCGGAGGACGGCCTGCCGCTCGGTTCCCTCTGCGTCCTGGACACGAAGCCGAGGAAGATGACCGAGCGCGAGAGGCGCGTGTTGCAGGAAACGGCCGGGGACGTGATGGAACATTTCCGCGCTGCGCGAAAGGTCGCCGTCGCCGGCTTGTAGTGATACGTTTCCGGTTGAAAGGCGTTTCCCCCTTATGAACGCAGAGAACCTCTCGACGTATTTGAACGACCACCTCGCCGGCTCAGTCGGCGCGCTGGAACTCATCGGCCACATGATGGGCACCTGCGCGGATGACGCGATGAAGCGATGGCTTGAGGAACTGAACACCGAGATTCAGGAAGACCAGGAGACGTTGCGGAGGGTCATCGCCACGCTCGGTCTCCAGGAAAGCGGCGTGCGCAAAGCCATGGCGTGGGTCGCCGAGAAGGTCAGCCGGGCCAAGCTTCCCTTTGCCGGCGGCGGCGGCTTGGATCACGTCCAGGCCCTGGAAGGCCTGCTTCTCGGCGTAACCGGCAAGAAATCGCTCTGGCACACGCTCGCCTCGGTTCCGGAGTTGGCGGCCCTGCTCGCGGCGTTCGACCTCGCCGACCTGGAAAGGCGGGCCGACGACCATTTCGCGCGCATTCGGACGAAGGCCGAGTCCGTCGCGAAAGCCGCATTTTAGGAGGCTTTGAAATTGACGCCTCCCGGGGCGCTTCGACATCCTTTCGGTATGAATAAATCCTCCCGCATCCTCGCGTTCCTCCTTGTCCTCGCCCTCGCCGGCTCAGGGTTCCGCCTGTTTGCGGACGAAGCGGGGTCGCCGAATCTCAAAGCGGCGGTCGAGGCGCTGGAGGCCGCCAAAAAAGCCGATGACCCCAACCCGAGCTTGCAGGACGCGATGAAATACCTCGAAAAGGCGACCAACAACGCCCTGAACAAGAAGGACGAGGCCATCGGGGTGGTCAAAGACGCCATCCAGCTCGCCAAGGACGGGAAGAAAGTGGAGATGACCGACAAGATCAACCACGCCATCGCGTTATTGCACATGGGCATGAGCAAGGGCGGCCGCCGCCATCGCGAGTAGGCCTTCCCGGGCGGGTGGCGATATTCGCGGCGCGGACTCGGAGCGGAGGCGGCAACACGCCTTTACCCCTCCGTAACAGAATTGTAACAACCCCGTCGTTGCAACGCGCCGGGGCGGGGTACGAAATGGGTGTTCACGCTCGCGGGTGCCAATGTTCTCCCAAATTTCCTCGCCTTCTGTCGGGATATTCCTCGTGCTTGCCTTGGGAATGGCCCTGGCATTCGAGTTCGTGAACGGCTTCCACGACACGGCCAACGCCGTCGCCACGGTCATCTACACCCACACCCTCAAGCCCTACGTCGCCGTCGTCTGGTCGGGTATATGGAATCTTATCGGCGTCCTGACTTCGAGCGGGGCGGTGGCCTTCAGCATCGTCGCGCTGCTGCCCACCGAACTCGTGCTCAACGTCGGCTCCGGCGCCGGGTTCGCCATGATCTTTTCGCTCCTCATCTCGGCGATGATCTGGAATCTTGGCACCTGGTACCTGGGCCTGCCCGCGTCCAGTTCCCATACGTTGATCGGCGCCATCGTCGGCGTCGGGCTGGCAAATGCGGTCATGGCCGGCAGGCCGTTTGGCGAAGGCGTCAACTGGGCCAAGGTGGGGGACGTCGGCATGTCCCTGCTGGTTTCGCCCATAGTCGGCTTCGTCTGCGCCGCGCTCCTTCTTCTGCTCGCCAAGGCGCTCATCAAAATCCCGAGCCTCTACGAAGCGCCGGAGAAGGATCAGCCGCCTCCGATCTGGATTCGCGGCCTGCTCGTCCTCACCTGCACCGGGGTCAGCTTCGCCCATGGCTCGAACGACGGCCAGAAGGGCATGGGCCTGCTCGTGCTCATCCTCATCGGCATCCTGCCCGCTTCCTACGCGTTGAAGATGGACGCCACGCCGGAGGCCATCCAGCACGTCGTCGCGGACGCGAAAGCAGCCGCCGCCGCTTTTGACAAAGAGGCTCAGGGCGCATCCATCGATCCGAAAAACTCCGAGACCGTCCTGCAAGATTACCTGAAGTCCGGGAACAAATTGAACGGCAAGAACGGCCCGACGTTCGCCGCGCTCGCCGCCAAGAGCCGGGAGATCGCCGAGATCCTCAAGCCGATAAAGAGCTTTAACGACCTCAACGTCAGCGGCCGCCGCGTCACCCGCAAGGATTTCTATATGGTCGCCGCCTGCACCGGCAAACTCACGAAGTCCGGGGAGGTGAAGGATTCGGCGGCCGCCAGCTCCCTCAAGAAATACAGCGGCGAGCTGGATAAATCGACCCAGTTCATCCCCCTCTGGGTGAAGGTGGCGGTCGCGTGCGCGCTCGGCTTCGGCACGATGGTCGGGTGGAAGCGCATCGTCGTCACGGTCGGCGAGAAGATTGGTAAGACGCACCTCACGTACGCCCAGGGCGCTTCCGCCGAACTCGTGGCGATGGCGACCATCGGCGCGGCGGACTGGTTCGGCCTGCCCGTGAGCACCACGCACGTCCTCTCCTCCGGCGTTGCCGGAACGATGGCCGCCAACCACTCCGGCCTCCAGATGAGCACCTTGCGAAACCTGGTGCTCGCCTGGGTGTTGACCCTGCCGGTCTGCATCTTCCTCGGCGCGAGCTTTTTCGCCGCCGGCCTCTACTTCGTCTTTCACGTGATGGGCGCTTCCTAGCCTGCCCGGGCGCGCCGGAGCGCTTCGCTTCTTCCCCTTGCGCCTTCGCGGCTTTGCGTGAGGCTACTGGCATGGTCATCGGCGTCCCGAAGGAGATAAAAGAGCAGGAATACCGCGTCGCCCTTCTGCCGTCCGCGGCCTACCAGTTGAAGAAGCGGGGCCACCAGGTGCTCGTCGAGAAAGAGGCCGGCGTTGGCTCGGGCTATCCCGACGCGGCCTACGCGGACGCCGGCGCGGAGTTGATCCAGACCCACGAAGAGGTCTTCGCCCGCAGCGGCCTTGTCGTTAAGGTCAAGGAACCGCTCCCCGCCGAGTACGCGTTGCTGCGCGAAGACCAGATTCTTTTCACCTACCTGCACCTCGCCGCGAATCGCCCGCTTACGGACGCCCTCATCCAGTCGCGGATCACGGCGCTCGCCTACGAGACCGTGGAACTCCACCGCCGCCTGCCCCTGCTGGAGCCGATGAGCGAGCTCGCGGGCCGCATGTCCATCATCGTCGGCGGTTACTTCCTCGCCAAACACCGCGGCGGAAGCGGCGTGCTTCTGGGCGGCGTCCCGGGCGTCCTGCCGGGCCGCGTCGTCGTCCTGGGCGGAGGCGCCTCCGGCGTCAACGCCGCGCGCATGGCCTCCGGGCTCAATGCGGATGTCACCATCCTCGAAGTTGACCTCGAGCGGATGCGTTTCCTCGACATCACCATGCATGCCGCACACACCCTCTACTCCAGCCCGGCGCATCTCCTCGAGCTTCTGCCTACTGTCGATCTCCTCATCGGCGCGGTCCTCGTCCCCGGCGCGAAAGCGCCGAAACTCATCAGCCGGGAGATGCTCCGCGTCATGAAACCGGGCAGCGTGCTGGTGGACATCGCCATCGACCAGGGCGGCTGCGCCGAAACCTCCCGCCCCACCACGCACGACGACCCGGTGTTCGTCGAGGAAGGGGTCACGCACTATTGCGTGGCGAACATGCCCGCCGCGTACGCGCGCACCGCCACGCAGGCGCTCACCAATGTGACCTACCATTACATCGAGACCCTCGCGGACCACGCCGGCAGCGGCATGGCGGAAGCTTGCAAACGCGAGCCCGCGCTTGTCTCCGGGATCAACCTCATGGGAGGCCGGGTCACCTGCGAAGCCGTGGCCGCCGCGCACGGTCTTCCGTTCCATCCGCCGGCTTTTTAGCGCCGCGCTCGACCGTGTTGCCCGGAAAGATTTGTCTTTCCTTTTTTGGCGCGATAAGGTGAAAGATTTTGCGTTGAGAGTGCAGGGCACGAAGGGGACACAGTGAACCAAGAGACTTTACCAGGGCTTTACGATCCATCGGTTACGCGCGCCGCTTGCGGGGTAGGCGTCGTTGTCGATTTGAACGGAGTCAAGAGCCATCAGCTCATCGAGGACGGCTTCCGCGTCCTGGTAAATATCGACCACCGGGGCGCGCGCGGCTCCGAGGAGAAAACGGGCGACGGCACCGGCATGCTCCTCCAGAAACCGCACGAGTTCTTCGCCGCCAACGTGCCCGGCCTCGGCGACTTCGACTCGTATGGCGTCGGGCAGATTTTCATGCCGCGCGACTATGGCATGCAGGCGGCGCTGAAGGATCTCATCAAGAAAGCCGCGCACGCCGAGGGCTTCCGCATCGTCGCCTGGAGGGACGTGCCGACGAAGGGCGAGGACCTGCTCGGCAAGAGCGCCCTGGAGACCGAGCCGGCCATCGTCCAGGTGTTCCTCGAACCCGTCGCCTCGCTCGACCCCGCCCGACTGGACACCAAGCTCTACATCCTGCGGCGCGTCATCGAGAACCTCGCCAGGAAACCCGGCCTGTGGAATGACAAGGAGCTCTTTTACATCTGCTCTCTCGACCGGAGGAAGATCGTCTTCAAAGGGCTCCTTTCGTGCGGCCAGCTCGAGCCGTATTTTCCCGACCTCTCCGATCCCCTGGTGAAGACAAGCCTCGTCCTCCTGCATTCGCGCTTCTCCACGAACACGCTCGGCGCCTGGCATCTGGCCCATCCGTATCGCAACACCGTCCACAACGGAGAGATCAACACCCTCCGGGGCAACCTGAACCGGATGAAGACGCGCGAGGCGGTCCTCGCCAGCGCGCTGTTCGGCGACGACATCGCCAAGCTCAAGCCGATCACCAGCGAAGGCATGAGCGACACCGCTGTCTTCGACAACGTCCTCGAACTCCTGCTGGAGGCCGGGCGCGACCTCCCGCACGCCTTGCGCATGCTCATCCCCGAGGCGTGGCACAAGGACAGTTTCATGGATCCGCGCCGGCGTGAATTCTACGATTACTTCTCGACGATCATCGAGCCCTGGGACGGCCCGGCGCTCGTCGCCGTGACCGATGGCTACCGGGTCGCCGCCGTCCTCGACCGGAACGGCCTGCGCCCCTGCCGCTACTGCGTTACCACCGGGAACAAGCTCGTCATGGCCAGCGAGACGGGCGTGCTCCCCATCCCCGCGAACGAAGTCGTGCTGAGGGGCCGCCTCAAGCCCGGCGAGATCTTCCTGGCCGACACCATCCAGAAACGGATCGTCCCCGAAAACGAGATTTTCGAGATTCTCACCAAGGATCATTACGGCGAATGGCTCCGCGCGAACCGCGTCCGGCTCGGCGAGATGGTGGACGGCGACGAGGAGCTCGCCTCGCACATCGAGCCGCGCGAGCTGGTTCGTTACCAGGGCGCGTTCGGGTACACGACGGAGTACATCCGGGAGTTGATCGAGCCGATGGCGGAGGAGGGGAAGGACCCCATCGGCGCGATGGGCACCGACACCCCCCTCGCGGTCCTCTCGGCCCTGAAGAAGCCGCTCTTCAGCTATTTCCAACAGCTCTTCGCGCAGGTCTCCAATCCGCCGCTCGACTACCTCCGCGAGGCGCTGGTGACCTCGCTCGAGAGCCACGTCGGCCGCCAGCACAATCTCCTGGACGAAACCGCGGAGCATTGCCGCCAGGTTTTCATCGATTCTCCCATCCTGACCGCGCCGCAGATCGCCGCGATGCGGCGTCTGGACAAAAATGGCATCCGTTCGACCGCCGTCGATATCACCTATCCCGTCGGGATGCCGCTCCGCGGTGCGCTCGAGGAGATGCGCGCCAAGGCGGCCGAGGCCATCGAGGCCGGCGCTGAAATATTGATCCTCTCGGACCGCGCGGCGAGCCCGGAGCGCGTCCCGGTTCCCAGCCTGCTCGCGGTCGGCGCGCTGCATCATTACCTCATCCGGCGCGGCTTGCGGACGATGGCGGGGCTCGTGATCGAGTCGGGCCAGCCGTGCAGCGTCCACCATTTCTGCACGCTCATCGGCTACGGCGCGGATGCTATCTACCCGTGGCTGGCCTACCAGAGCATCGTCGGGATTCTTGAGGATCGCGGCCAGCCCGCGGACACGAAGAAGGCGCTCGGCAAATACCGCAAGGCCGTCGAGGGCGGCATCCTCAAGGTCATGTCGAAGATGGGCATCTCGACGCTGGAAAGCTACAAGGGCGCGCAGGTCTTTGAGACCATTGGCCTGAATTTCGACTTCGTTCACGAGTATTTCCAGGGAACGACCGCGCACATCCCGGGCGTCGGGCTGGATCAGGTCGAACGCGAGCTGCTAGCCACCCACGAACTGGCGTTCAGCGAGAAGATCGCGGGCAGCCTCCCGCTCGAACAAGGCGGCGAGTTCTACTGGCGCAGGGACGGCGAAATCCACCAGTGGAACCCGTTTACCGTCGGCAAGCTCCAGCACGCAGTGCGCACCGGCGACCAGTCCTCCTACCGCGAGTTCGCCCGCTACATCAACGACCAGGAGGAGCGCCTGCAAACCTTGCGCGGCCTCATCGACTTCGACATCGACCCCGAGACCTCCATCCCCATCGGCGAGGTCGAGCCGTGCGAGAGCATCTTCAAACGCTTCGGCACGGGCTCCATGTCGTTCGGGGCGTTGAGCCGCGAGGCGCACGAGACGCTCGCCATCGCCATGAACCGGATCGGCGGCAAAGCGGGCAGCGGCGAGGGCGGCGAGCAGGTCGAGCGTTTCGGCACAGAGCGCGAGTGCTCCATGAAGCAGGTCGCGAGCGGCCGTTTCGGGGTGACGATGAATTACCTCGTCCACGCGAAACAGATCGAGATCAAGATGGCCCAGGGCTCCAAGCCGGGCGAAGGCGGCGAACTGCCGGGCGCGAAGGTGGACGAGACCATCGCCGAGGTGCGTTTCACCACGCCGGGCGTCGGCCTCATCTCGCCGCCGCCGCACCACGACATCTATTCCATCGAAGACCTGGCGCAGTTGATCCACGACCTGAAGTGCGCGAACCCCGAAGCGGAGATCCACGTAAAGCTCGTCTCCGTCGCCAATGTCGGCACCATCGCCGCCGGCGTGGCCAAGGCCCGAGCCGATGCCGTTCTCATCGCGGGCGACTCCGGCGGCACCGGCGCTTCCGTGAAGACCTCCATCAAGTCCGCCGGCTCCGCCTGGGAACTCGGCCTCGCCGAGACGCAGCAAGTCCTCCTCGCAAACAACCTGCGCTCCCGCATAAGGCTGCGCGTGGACGGCGGCTTGAAGACGGGCCGCGACGTGGTCGTCGCCGCGCTCCTCGGCGCGGAGGAGTACCGGCTTCGGCACCGGCCCGCTGGTCGCCGTCGGGTGCATCATGCTCCGCAAATGCCATTGCAACACCTGCTCGGTCGGCGTCGCCACGCAGGATCCGAAGCTGCGCGCCAAATTCCCCGGCACTCCCGAGAACGTCGTCAACTACATGCGTTTCATCGCCGAGGAAGTGCGCGAGTTGATGGCCGCGCTTGGGTTCCACACCATCGAAGAGATGGTGGGCCGCGTAGATCGCCTGAAGCCCCGCGAGGTGCGCCACCCGAAAGCGACGCAGGTCGATCTCTCCCAACTCCTGTACCGCCAGCCGTCCCACGACACGCCGACCAAGACCCGGGAGCAGAACCACAAGCTCACGACCAAGATCGACCATCAATGGATCGAAAAAGCCCGGCCCGCCATCGAGCGCGGCGAGCCGACCCGCTTTACGATGCCCATCCGGAATCGGGACCGCACCGCCGGCACCATGCTCAGCTCGGTCGTCACGCGCAAGTACGGCAAGGACGGGTTGCCGGACGACTCCATCGTCATAGACCTCGCGGGCGCGGCTGGCCAGAGCTTCGGCGCGTTCCTCTGTCGGGGCATCACCCTGCACCTCGAAGGCGACGCGAATGATTACGTCGGCAAGGGCCTCTCCGGCGGCAAGATCACCGTGCGCATCCCGAAAGAAGCGCGCTACTCGGCGGCCGGGAACATCATCATCGGCAACGTCGCCCTCTACGGCGCGACGAGCGGGGAAGCTTATTTCAACGGGATCGCGGGCGAACGCTTCGCGGTGCGCAACTCGGGCGCGATGGCCGTCGTCGAAGGCATCGGCGACCACGGCTGCGAGTATATGACGGGCGGCGCCATCGTCGTCCTCGGCGGCACGGGCAAGAATTTTGGCGCGGGCATGAGCGGCGGCGAGGCGTTCCTGTTTGATGAAGCGCAGGATTTCCGCCGCAAGCTCAATACCGAGATGGCGCGGGCCGAGGACTTCGCCGACCCCCGGGACATGGCCCTGGTGCGGCGTCTCATCGAGAACCACCACAGCTATACGGGCAGCATCAAGGCGAGGGAGATACTCGACGCCTGGGAGGAGAGCGCGAAGAAATTCGTGAAGGTCATCCCCGAGGCGTATTCGAAAGCCGTGGCCCGCTACATGAGCGAAGGCAGGGATGTCCGGCTCGGGCCGCCGCCCAAAGCCGAAGAGTTGAGGGCGGCATGAGCGAGAACCATCCCGACGGCTATTTGAAATTTGAGCGCGAGGCGATCACCTATCGGGAGCCCCGGGCGCGCATCGGCGATTACAAGGAGATCTACCAGGAAAAGTGGCAGTTGGAGCACCTGGCGCAGCAGGGCTCGCGATGTATGGACTGCGGCGTGCCCACCTGCATGGGCGGCTGCCCCATCGGCAACATCATCCCCGAGTGGAACGACCTCGTCTCGCGCAGCCGTTGGAAGGACGCACTCCGCCGCCTCCACGCCACGAATAATTTCCCCGAGTTCACCGGCTACACCTGCCCCGCGCCTTGCGAGCCGGCCTGCGTCCTCGCCTACAACGACAAGCCCGTCACCATCAAAAGCATCGAGCGCGCCATCGTTGACCGCGGTTGGGAGGAAGGCTGGATCGTCCCCGAGCCGCCCTCGCATCGCACCGGGCGCAAGGTCGCCATCGTCGGCAGCGGCCCGGCCGGTCTCGCCGCGGCGCAGCAGCTCAACCGGGCCGGGCACGAAGTCACCGTCTTCGAACGGGACGACGTCATCGGCGGCCTCATGACCTACGGCATCCCCGATTTCAAATTCGCCAAATTCCGTGTCGCCAGGCGCGTCGACCAGCTTGAAAAGGAAGGCGTGCTTTTTCGTACGAACGTCGAAGTCGGCCGCGGCATCCCCCTCTCGGATCTTCAGGAGCAATTCGACGCCGTCTGCCTCGCCATCGGCGCGCAGCAGCACCGGGATGTCCCCATGCCCGGCCGCGAGATGGCCGGCATCGTCTTTGCCATGGATTACCTCGTGCAGGAGAACCGCCGCCAGGCGGGCCAGGACGTGCCCGGCCGGGTGGATGCCGCCGGAAAGAGTGTCGTTGTCCTCGGCGGCGGCGATACGGGTGCGGATTGCGTCGCCACCGCGCACCGCCAGGGCGCCAAGCAGGTCGTCCAGATCAGCATCAACGTCAAAGCGCCCGCCGAGCGCCCCTCGCATAATCCCTGGCCCGAGGAACCGCTCACGTATCGGAAGACCTACGCCCAGGAAGAGGGCGGCGTGGAGGAATTCTGCGTGAACACCGCCTCGTTCCTCGACGCGAGCGGCGGCGGCTGCGTCACCCACGTCGGTGCGGAGCGCGTCGAATGGACATACGGCCCGACCGGACGGCGCATCGACAAGAAAATCCTCGACGCCGACCTGAGAATCCCCGCCGACCTCGTCCTCATCGCGATCGGTTTCGGCGGTGCGCAGTTAAAACCGTTTACCGGGGTCGGGCTCGAGATCACTCCGCAGGGCACCATCAAGACCGACGCCAACATGATGACCAACCTCCCCGGAGTCTTCGCGGCGGGCGATGCCAACATGGGCCAGTCCATCGTCGTCTGGGCCATCGGCGAAGGCCGCGACGCCGCCCGCTGCATCGACCGCTACCTCATGGGCGCCACGAAACTCCCCGCCAGCCTGCGCACCCCGAACGGGCCGCTGAACATGTAGAGGTTGCGGACAGTACCGGCGCGCCCCCCGTCTCCCTCGCGCTGGTGCGCGGAACTCATTGACTCCCACCCGGCGGAGCCCATTTACTTCTTCCCGGGTGATTCTCTCTTTCCTCAACAAATACCGCGAAGCCGGCATCCTCCTCCTCCGGGTCGCCGTTGGCCTCATGCTCATCCGCCTCGGCTTCCCGGTTGTCGCCGGAGGCTCCGGCCACTGGCGCGTCGCAGCCCCCGCCATCACCCAGTTCTTCCACATCACCACCCACCTCGCGTTTTGGGGGGCCGTGGTCGCTTTCACCGAATTGATCGGCGGCCTGCTCCTCCTCATCGGCCTCCTCACCCGGGTCGTCTGCCTTCTGGTCGCTCTCGGCCTCACATTCCAGGGCATCTCGCATCTCGGCCATCACGCTAGCCTGGCCGCAGGCGCCGAAGTAGCCGCGCGCGCATTCATCCCCTACGCCCTCCTCCTCATCGGCCCCGGCAAATACAGCGTGGACAAAGACTGAACCGCGCGCCCCCGCGAGTTCCCCAGCTGCGTTGCCGCCCCCTCGCGTCTGGCTTCCCCCGCACGTCTTGCTCGCGCCCCGGGATTTCCTTGCCGTCCCGCAAAAGACGCGCATAATTACCCTTCCTTGAATTTTCCCGGCGCACCGGCCAACCCTCCGGCGACCGCAAAGTGGGAACGGCTAGGTAGCTCAGTTGGTAGAGCAGAGGACTGAAAATCCTCGTGTCGGGGGTTCGATTCCCTCCCTAGCCACCTCCTTAGCATCAACGACTTACGCAATAAAACTCGCATCCAAAAGGCACCGTAGAAAAGCTCACGTTGCAATGTTCTTGCAATAAATGGGATGCTGTAAAGTCGTTATCTGCTCGGACCAAAATGGGGATTGGGTAGATTTTGCCTTCAACCCATCCGACTGAAATGGGGTCATGATCCTGGCGGCGCCAATGCCATCCGACGGCGCTACGACCGCCGAAAACCTCAGATCGCGATGTCCTGAAATGCCCCGAAAAAATGCGCCAGACCCGTTTCCGATCGCGCCTCTTCGGGACGCTTCGCCCCAGGAGGGCACTCGCGCCGGTGTCTGCCCCGGCGAAACCCCAGAAATCTGAGGGTTCCGACCGCGGGCATCGAGGAAAAACGCCGTGGCGGGCGTCGTGGCGCGGCCGATTTTTTGGGGCTCAGCGTGATACCCCACCGGGTGTAGCCCTCGCAGTCGACCGGGTGGCATGATCTAATCTCTTGGCCGCTGATCTGCATCCACCTCTCCATGCTCTTGCTCTCACTCCTAGAGGCTCCGGGGAAGGGGGGATAAAGGCCAAGGTCACCAGGTACTTTTAAGTTCGTGCAAACATGAAAGTTCCATTCGCCATCTGCCAACCCCGAAATACCCTCTGGAACACCCTTACAGCCTGGCCTTCCATTCCCACGTGACTCCTGACGAGCTTAATCGGCAGTGCATCGGCAGGCTTTCAAGTGCGGGGCTTCAAGACCGCGTAGTGGTAATTGGGTCCGGCCCATCAAGCCCGTATATCGCACCGATTGGGAAGCTCCAGGAAGAGCTATGCGCCCGATGTGGTGTAAAAAAAACGACAACGAAGAATTCTGGGATTTTTGCGAGAAGGCGCACGGTATGAACCCTGTTGAGTATTTTGATCTGCTCCGTCACACGTACGGGGACACGCCGCACTGGACCGCCCAGATTTATCGTCACTCGTGGCAATGCGCTTTCTAGGATTCGCGACTTTGAACTACGATCCTCAACTTCCATCTGAATTCTTCCTCCGCTTCCCCGATCCTGCTTACTTTTCCGTTTATCCGTCAGCTGGCGGTCTAACCATGCCGCTAGAATTTCTGAGCCCACCGCCACGCCTCATTGCGCTTCACGGCTACTCCGATTCCAACATTCTCGGCTGGGAAGAGCAGATCATTCTGAAACGCTCTGACTACAATCATCATTATATCGACGGTCCGCGCCCGCTCTTTCGGATGGTGGGTGGAGATGCTGCTTGCGATTCCGTGCATATTCGTTGGAACGTCGCTGCGGGAGCCAGGCTTGTTTCGCGTGATGGAGTATCTCCTTCCTCGGCATCGGGACCGTCTTGTCACCATGAACCACCTTCACTTACTCTCCGCGAGCCGGGACCCAACGACTGGCGCGTATCTCATGGTCGCTGCGGGCCGGTCACGATGCAAGAGCGTTGGGAGGAATGCAGTGGCTATTCACCTTCGACGCTGGCGATCAGCATCGCCGCCCTGGTGATCGTCGCAGAATTCGCTCGCGACCGTGATGACGAACCGACAGCGGATTTTGCGCTTGCCTATGCGGATTGGCTTGAATCGCATCTGGAAGATTGGACTGTAACCACTCGAGGAGAACTGGTGGCGGGAAAGCCGCGGCATTATGTCCGTATTACACCCGCCCCGGCGGAAAATCCGTACGCGCGAGCAGAACCGGACACGGCTATTTTGGAAATCGGCAACGGCGGGGGCAAGCATCCGGCCCGCAATGTCGTCAGCCTGGAATTTTTGCAATTGGTTCGGCTGGGAGTTCGCGATCCATTCGATCCTGTAATCGTGGAAACCGTAGCGGTCATCGATCAAGTGCTGCGCCATGAATTGCCTCCCGGCCCGAGTTGGCAGCGTTACAATCATGATGGTTATGGCCAGCACGAGGACGGCGCCGCCTTCGACGGCACCGGCGCGGGCGGCTGCTGGCCGCTGCTTACGGGAGAACGTGGGCACTACGAACTTGCGGCCGGCCGCGATCCGAAGCCCTACATCGGAGCCATGGAACGCTTCGCGAACAAAGGTGGCATGCTCCCGGAGCAGGTTTGGTGTGGGGACGATTTGCCGAATCTGAAGCGAGGGGCAGCCTACTGGCTCGGGCATGCCACTTTGCTGGGCACACGCCGAGTATATGACGCTCGTGCGAAGCGCCGCCGACGGCGCGGTTTTCGACCGGGTAGCTCCGGTATATGAAAGATACGGACGCTCGCGGCGGAGTTCTCATCTCGAAATGTGGAGTTGTGCGCACCGGCCCGCCAGGACTCCGGCAGGTAAGACTCTGCGCGTTCTCACGGAGGGGCCAGCCGTCGTCCGATATCAGGTAGCGGGTAGCAGCGGAGAAATTACGGCGCAGCGGACTGAGCTCGATTGCTGGTTTGCAGATTTGCCAACGGGCTCGCTGTCGCCGGGAACAGAGATCACTTTCGTCCTGCTGTGCGATGCGAAGAACGACGGCGAAGAGCACACCGTGCCATCGCGGCGCGTGATATTTGATGCCCATACATCGCCTTAACGGTCGCACAGGCCAACTGACTGGGAATAATTCCGCTCGTTCACACTCCAATCAGCGGGCAGGCCATTTCCTCTTCGCAACACTTATCCACAATCTCATGTTTAAAATCCTTCTCTCTCTTTCCATCGCAACCTTAATGGCCGCGCCATCCTTGTTTGCCGCCGCGGGACAGGACGCATCTCCCCTGACGCCGGCCATTCAGGCCAAACTTCGCTCGGAGGTCATCACGATCGTCGCCGAGGGTTTCCTCACGCCGGAAGGCGTTGCCGCGGCTATAAAGGAAGGTCCGGCCTATATCGCCAAGTCGCGGCAGGAGCCCGGTTGCGTCCAGTATCAATTGCAATTCGATGCCACCGATCCGGGACATATATTCTGGTACGAACAGTATGCCAGTCCCGCCGCGTTCACGACCCATGTGACATCCTCATACTCAAAAGCATGGGTGGATATGCTGAAGCCGCTTTCGACCAAGCCGATCGTCATCCATTTCCTGAACAAGATCGAGCACGTCGAAAAATGATGTCCAGGATGGGCCATCGAATCTAATTTAGGGCTTCCCTTGTGGCGGCTGGCATCAGCTATCCACGCACCATCGGCAAACTTGGGCCGCGAGCAACATTGGCGGCAGGAGGCGCGACGAAATAGACCCACAGCGCCGTCCAACTTCTGGCAGGCAGCGCGGATGCGACGGTCCTAGCAGGGTTGAGGCTCATGCCGGAGAAGGGGGCTTCGAAAGTGATGAATGCGCAAAGATGGACTCCGGCCACAACGCCGATCCAAGGTTCCAAAATTGGGAAGTGAATCGTGAGGAGAAGCGAAAACAGAATGAGAAACTCGGCTGCGAAGGCGGCTCCCGCGCCGTGCTCGCCGGGCAGTGTAGCGACCCACTTTACCTTTTCATGCGAAGCGGCACGGCGAAAAGGAGGCCCGCAAGAACCAGCAATAGCCAGCCGCCGACGAATTGGGCGATGATATAGAAGAAGGCGTCCCAAGGTTCGATTTTCGAGAGGGAAAGACGCGCGAGGGTGACAGCGGGATTGAAGTGCGCTCCCGATTGCCGGCCCCATTGACAATAAATCAAAGCCACCACTGTGATTCCTATACCAAGTCCCACCGCAAACGCCGCAGTAAGCCGGACCCGATGGCCGTGTGCAAAGGCGAACGCGGGTGCTCAAATGCAATCGTGAGATAAAGGGCCACAACCATAAAGATGCCCAGTTCGGCACCTTCCATAAGATACCGCGTCCAATGCTGGCGGAAGGCCTCGCTCATGTTTTGTGTCCATGCGCCGGGTGAGGGAACGCCTAGACTCAGCGAATGCCCGTCCGGATCGCGGGTAAGCGATTTGAAATTCGCGTATCGATTCGCGAGCAGGTTGATCTGCCAGTAGAGAAGGTCGCCGGGTTCAGGATTGTCCGGAGAGGAAGCCGCCGTTCCGGGCTGCTCGTATTGCAGGAGTTCAATACCAGGCCCTTTCACGCCGCGCAGGCTCGTGATCCTCACGCGCCCTGCCGGGACGCGGCTGAGGAGTTCTTGCTCTCCGCCGTAGTTAAGGCTCTCCCCAATAATGGTAAATCCCAGCAAGTCTCGATAGAAGTGCCGGCTGTTTCTCATGTCGCGCACGACGATCGCTGTATGGTCGAGGCCCAGGAAAAGCCGGCCGTCTCGGCGCTGCCATTTTGGTTCGCCTTTGTTGGAAGGAAACTGGATCAACTCCTTTTGACCCTGGCCCGTCGAACCGGCCAGGATGAGCGTTTCTTCACCCAGACGCAGCGTCGCGGTCGAGCCCTCACTTTTTTCGCTCTCCGCCGTGGGTATGAATTGCAACACGCCGGTGTAAAAGGCTCGCGCCCGCGGGAGATCGGATGCCGTCGTTTGGATCGAGGTGACTTCGACATTTCCGGCATGCAGGATTCCGCCGAGAGCGAGCATGGGGAAAACGACGGCTTGGAATAAATGCGCGCGCATCCTTCTCTCAACCTGGAAATGGACGAATCCTACGACGTTATCATCATCGGCACCGGGGCGGGAGGTGGCACCCTCGCGCGCCGGCTGGCGCCGGGCGGAAAGCGCATCCTGATCCTGGAACGCGGAGGATTTTTGCCCCGGGAAAAGGCCAACTGGGATTCGGCGGAGGTCTTTCAGAAGATGCGTTACCACACGGAGGAACGGTGGGTGGACAAGGAGGGCGAAGAGTTTCGCCCCGGGGTCGGCTACAACGTGGGCGGCAATACGAAGGTATTTGGCGGCGCGATGTTCCGCCTGCGCGAGCGCGACTTCCAACGCATCGAGCACAAGGGCGGCATCTCGCCGGAATGGCCGCTCAAGTATGCCGACTACGAACGCTACTACGGCGAGGCCGAGGCGCTTTACGAAGTCCACGGGCAGCGCGGCAGTGATCCAACCGAGCCGCCGGCCAGCTCGGAATATCCGTTCCCGCCCGTCTCGCATGAACCGCGCATCCAGGAGCTTTTCAATCAGCTCACGGAGGCTGGCGGCTCTCCGTTCCCGCTGCCTCTCTCCATCAAGCTCAACGAAGCCGACCGCTTCCGCAGCGCCTGCATCCGTTGCAACACCTGCGACGGCTTCCCTTGCCTCGTGGATGGAAAAGCGGATGCCGACGTGAACTGCGTGCGCTCCGCGATGCGGGAGCCGAACGTCACGCTGGTCCTTCACGCGAGGGTAAAGCGCCTTCTTACAGAGCGCAGCGCGCACGAGATTTCCGGGGTCGAGGCGGAGGTGGATGGCGCGTTGCGCGTCTTTCGGGCGAGCATCGTCGTCCTCGCGGCGGGCGCCGTCAATTCCGCGGTAGTCCTGCTGCAGAGCGCTTCGGACAAGCATCCGCGGGGGTTGGCGAACTCGTCGGACCTGGTCGGGCGCAATTACATGCGCCACATCAATGGCGCGATGCTCGGCGTGACGAGCACGCCGAATCCCACCGTCTTTCAAAAGACTTTCGCGATGAATGACTTCTATTGGGGCGACAGGGATTTCCCGTATCCGATGGGGCACATTCAGCTTCTTGGCAAAGCGGATCGCGGCGTGCTGAAAGCCGACGCGCCGGCCATCGCCCCAGGCCTGGTGCTGGAGCAAATCGCCACGCATTCGATCGACTGGTGGCTCACCGCGGAAGATCTGCCTATGCCCAGCAATCGCGTGCTGTCCGGCCGGGACGGACGGGTTCATTTGCAAGTGACGGATGCCTATCACGAGCACTTTGACAGGCTCGTTGAAAACTGGACGCGCATCTTGAAATCCGTCGATGCCGCCGCGAATGTCATCCCCGTCTCGTTCTATTTGCACAAGGACATACCGATCATGGGGGTGGCGCATCAATGCGGCACGTGCCGCTTCGGCGATGATCCGGCGACCTCGGTGCTCGATGTGAACTGCCGCGCCCACGACGTAGATAATCTCTACGTCGTGGACGCCGCATTTTTTCCGTCCGCGGGCGCGGTGAATCCCTCGCTGACAATCATCGCGAACGCGCTGCGGGTGGGAGATCATCTCCTGGAGCGCCTCGGGTAAGCGCCCCGCGCTATTCTCGCGATCAACCTTTCCATTTCGAGCCGCCGCTATGGAAGAGCAACCGCAGCGTTTTTGGCGCGCGGATGAAGCCCGCAAGGCTCGCACGTACGCCCACCGTGGCGCCGACGCTTTGCGTAAATTTTTCGTGATCGGCCAGCGCGTGGCGCTTGGGATTTGCCCTCGCCTGCTCGACGTTCAAGATCGAGCCGATCAGGCCGAGGTGGGAAAACGCCTGGGGGAAATTCCCGATGAACGCACGCGACTCCGGCTCGATCTCCTCCGCCAGAAGGCCGAACTCATTCTGCATGCCGCATACTTCCTTCAGCAGTTCCTCGGCGCGCGCCTGCTCGCCCTCTTTTACGAGGTGATCGATACGCCAAAACATGCAAAGCAGAAACGATGCTTCTCCGGAGTCCTTAAGCTTTGGGTTGCGATAGACAAAAGGGCCGCTGGCGAGTTCGCTCTCGACGCGCTCGCGCGTAGCACGCGCGATAGGCAGCGGCAGAAAGCCGTTTAGAAACGCAGTTAGGCATGAAGCGTCAATGTCATCCGAATCGAAGCGTGAAACCATGTGCTGTCCGCCGTCCCGGAGGCGCACGGCCCGCGTGAGCACCTCGGCGCGGATGTCAGCGCACGTTTCTTCGATCGGCAAATCCGCTAGGTCGGCGAGCTTCCCCGCGCGCATGAGCGCCGCCCATGCGGCAACTTTGCCGTAGGCAAACTGCGACTTCTCCACTTCCTCCCAAACGCCATTGTCCGGCTCGCGCCAGCGTTTCACAAGATCCTCGGTTATCTGCCGCACCAGATTCATTTTGTCCCCATTGATCTTCCCGCCCGTCACTTTGAAAAAATAGAGCGCTTCCAGGATGTGGGCGTAGTTATCGAGTTGAAACTGATCCGCCGCGCGGTTGCCAATTCGCACCGGACGCGAAGCCTTCCACCCGGCGAGATGGCCGAGATCCTCGGGCTCCGCTTTTGAGTCCTCACGAATTCCAAAGAGCACCGGCAGCACGGTCTGGCCCGCTTCCGTGCGCTTCATCGACTCGCGAACGGCGAACTCGAGAAAGGCCGTTGCTTCACCCGAGTAGCCCAGACGGAAAAGCGTGTTGATAAACAGCGACGTATCCCGCACCCACGCGTAGCGGTAGTCCCAATTTGAGTCGCCTCCGGGCACTTCCGGCAGCGAGGTGGTCGGCGCGGCGACGAATGCCCCCGTAGGGGCGTACGTCAGCAGTTTGAGGGTGACGGCGCTGCGGCGGATTGTCCGTTGATGAGAGCCGCGGTAGTGATTGAAATAATTCCAATGCTTCCAAAATGTGGTCGTTGTTTTCCGCCAACTGCGGATCGCGGCGATGTCAGGCACGGGCGGGTCTTTGCCGTAGTCAAGCACCGCGAAATAGCACTGACCGGGCTTGGCATTCCATTCGCCGGCTAGGTCCTGCCCCCGCCATGCCGCGCCGATGTTCGTGAAAAATGCCGCTTCTTCGCAGGTGAATCCGCCATTCGCCGCGCGTTTCCAATCCGCGCTGGCACGCCCGTAGTCAGGCCGGGCGCGGACAAGCATTTCCATCGGCACCGCACCGCCGCTCTCCAACTCGACCAAGCGCACCAGTTTGCGGGTAGGCGCGAGCGTCGTGAAATCGTAACCACGCGCTCGATGACAACGCGCCGTGACAAAAAAATCCGTGAGCAGCACCGTGCCGGCGTCTGTAAGGAAGCGGGTGCGAAAGAGCGCGCTGTCGTCAAGATAGCCGCGCTCCACGCGATACGGCATGCCCGGTCGGATAACGAAATCCCCGCCGTTTTCGCGATCCAGCAAAGCGCCGAAAAACGACGGGCCGTCAAACGCGGGGAGGCAAAGCCAGTCTATTCCACCGTCGGCATTGATGAGCGCCGCGGTCGCGCAATCGCCGATAAGGGCGTATTGTTCAATAGGGCGGTCGTTCGGATGCATTTTCGAGGGAATAAATGGAGTCAACGAGGCATCTACCAAAGGCGGACACGCGATGAGAGGCGTGGCGGCCTCCATTTATTCACGCCCTCGTCGAAAATATTTGATGGCTAGAGTCCCTATGCACTCCGATCAGCAGCCCGCGCCGTTTGTCTCGGTGATCATCCCGGCCTTAAATGAAGCGCCCGCGATCACGGAGACAATCGAGAGCGTGCGCTGCGAATTCATCGCGCACGAGGTCATCGTTGTCGATGGTGGGAGCACGGATGACACCGCGCTTTTCGCGGAACGGGCGGGCGCGCGGGTGATTGGAACGGATCGGCGGCAACGCGCCGCACAGATGAACCTAGGCGCCGGGGCCGCCCGTGGCGACGTGTTCCTTTTCCTGCATGCCGACACGCATCTGGCGCCGGGCTCGTTGCTCGCCATTCGCGACGCGCTTCGCGAACCGCGTGTCGTCGGCGGCGGATTTGCCAGACGCTACAACTCGGGGTCGCGTATGCTTGCCGTCACCTGCCGGCTGGCCGGGCTTCGCAACCGCTTTTTTGGCTGGCATCTGGGCGACCAGGCGATATTCGCGCGCTGTCATGTTTTCCAGCGATGCGGACCTTTCGCCGAGGTTGACCAGTTTGAGGATCTCGATCTTTCCCGCAAGCTTGGCCGATGCGGACGCCTCGTTACTTTGCAGCCCGCGGTCGTTTCCTCCGCGCGGAGGTTTGATAAAGGCGGCCCCGCGCGCAGAACGCTGCTCGATTTCCTGCTTACCTGTCGCTACCTGGCGTGCGGCCTGTCGCCTGTCGTTACGCCCGCCGCTCTCAGCATCCAAACCGTGGCGCCGGCTGCCCCCGTAATTCCCAGCCTGTGATGGGGCTGGATGCGCTCAACGCCGCAGCCGTTTGAACGCCGCGAGCGCTTCTGGGATGCATAGCGGCACGGTCGCGAAGGTCGCCGCGGCCGCAAGCAGGCACCAAACGCAAAACGCCCGGTGCTTCACGGCTTGATCGACGGTGAGCTTTCCCGCTTGCGCGGCGTCGAGGCTGGCTTTGGCAAGTAGGACCAGGGGGATCCAAGGGTGCGTTGTTGCCCGGTCTTGCCCACCCATCACGGCCAGGCTGAGGGTCGCCGCATAACTGCCGAGGCCGAGGAAAGCGTCGGGCATCTGGAGCTTGCCATAGGCTTCCCCGGACGCATCCACTTTGTCCGCATCCATGCTGGGAAGCGGCGGTTCAGGAAGGTGTTTGATGATCCCCATTTGGTAAAGGCCGACCAGTCCCATCGCGCTTGCGGCGGCGAGGCCGAGCGCAACAATTCCGCGGCGGTGATCGAGATATTCGCTTTCTCCTTCACGAAGTTCCTTGCTGAGTTGGGCTGGTTTCATAGGGATTTTTGTTTATCTGCGCTTATGCGAGAAGATCAGCCCGAGAATCGCCGTGGCAGCGGTCGCGACCACTCCCAGACAGATGCTTTCGAGAAGGGGGCGCCTCTTGGCAAGCCAAAGCTCGGGACTGCGGCTTTTGGCGCGATCGTCAAATCTCCCGTGCGCGCCACGGTCGCCGCTCACCGGCGCCCACAAGTTTTCGGGTTGACGCGGATCTTTTGCCTCCTCGGTCTGTTGCCCGTCGTGGGCGGTGTGGGCAAGGTAGTGATCCAGAGCCCCAGGCATGATCTTGTTCATGACGATCGCGCCGACGGACGGCAGGCCGACGAATAGCTCCCGCCGGTTGCGCGCGGCGCACCAGAGGATCGCTTCCGCCGCGACTTCAGGTTGAAAGATCGGAGGGACTGGTTGGGCCCGGCGCGGTAACCGGCTTTTTGTCCAGTCGAATTGCGGCGTATTGATCGCAGGGAGGTGCACCATCGTCACGCGCACGCTGCTCCCGTCATGAATCAGTTCCGAGCGAAGCGAATCCGTGAAGCCCCGCGCCGCGTGCTTCGCCGCGCAATAGGCTGACTGCAGAGGAATAGACCGGTACGCAAGAGCCGAGCCGACCTGGATGATGATGCCGCGGTCGCGCGGTAACATCCGCCTCAGCGCCGAAAGCGTGCCGTGGACGACTCCGAGATAAGTCACCCCGGTCACCCGCGCGAATTCGGCGGCGGTCATTTCCTTTACGGGCGAGAAGACGGAAACCATCGCGCTATTGATCCAGATGTCGATCGGGCCGAAAGCCTCTTCCACCAAGGAGGCGGCGCTTTCGACATCATCCGCCTGCGCCACGTCGAGCGGAAGCGCAAGCGCCTGACCGCCAAGCCGTTCCACCTCCGCGCGCGCCCCCTCCAATCCTTCGCGCCCGCGCGCGATCAAAGCAATCCGCGCGCCGCGCCGGGCAAAGGCTTGGGCGGTGGCCCGGCCCACGCCCGCGGACGCGCCGGTGATGACAACGACGGGTGGGATGTCATCTTGGCTATCACTCATTTAGGCAGGGTGTGTGGGCGCATATCCAATCAATTGCTCCGCAGCAGCGAGGACGCGGTCACTTCCCGCAGTCTTCGCGAGAGAATTTCGTCGAGAGCGCTCTCCTCGCGCCACCATTCCGCCAGCGCGGGCTCGTTTTCCGCTTGGGCGATCGCGTTGGCGAAGAATGGGTCGCACCGGTCGTCGATTTCCCGCCGGAACGCGCCAAGCCGGCGCCTGGCCTCATGGCCCCTCATCGCGCATCCCCTTCCGGTGCCTCGTCCTCGCTCGTTCCGGAGCGCTCGAGGATGTGCCGCCATTCGGCCTTTCCGCGGGACAGAATCGCGACGGTCTCGTCGCTTGTTCGCTGGAGGATGGCGGCAATGTCGTGAAGCGAACATTGCGTGGTGTAGAAGAGAACGAGCGCGGCGCGTTGCGGCAATTCCAACTCGCGGAAGGACTTAAGCAGAGAATCCGAAGTGAGGCTGCCGGCATGCCGCAGTGAAAGCTTGCTCATATTTGCGACACGCTCGTGCGGCGGGGGAATGGGCAGGGGCATGCCACTCGTAAAAAGCCGGTAGGCCGCGGAAAAAAGAGCGACCTCAGTGCCTCGAAAGCCGGCAGCTCCAGGAAAGCGCCACGAGCCGTCATCCACGACTTTATGCGTCAACGCGGTCGCGCCCGCTTCATCCCCGGTCAAAGCCCAGGCGAAACGGAAAAGCGGGTCGAGAAACTCGGCTCCGAGCTTATCTTCCGCCATATCGGGAGTTGAAAATATGGCGTCCCGCTCCCGCCACTGACCTATTGGCTGATCCGGAAAGGCGCCGTGCGATCTCGCAAGGAATGCTTCGCGGATCGAACGCGCAAAAAGGAGGCGGGATGACCACAGCGTTGAGAGACGCGGCGCCGCTGCTTTATTCCACCGGCTCGAAATCATTGCATGCGACGCGCAACTTAATATCCGCATTCTTTAAGCGTAATGTTCGTCCCACCCGCGATTCATGGGCACTACCACTTGCATAGCACGCTCATCATGGCAGACGACGATCCAGAGTCGCCCAAGGACAAATCGGGTTCACCAAAATACAACGACGGTGGCGTGGGTGTGCCCGAAAGCTTCGAGCGGCTGGTTGCCGAGAACTACCAGATGGCCTACCGCTTTGCCTTCAGTCTCAGCGGCAATCACAACGACGCATGCGACATCACGCAGCAGTCCTTCTACTTAGCGCACACGAAGAGCGAACAATTGCGGGATCCCACAAAGCGCAAGCAGTGGCTTTTTACTATCCTGCGCCGCGAGTTTCTGCGCATGCGCCGGAGTGACAGCGCTCATCCGCATACATCCTTGGAATTTTGCGAGCATGAACTGCCTCACATCAGCGTCGATCATGCCGCGAGCATCGATGGCAAAATTCTCTTGGCCGTGCTCCAGACGCTCGACGAAAGCTTCAGAATGCCGCTCGTGCTATTCTATCTCGACCAGCTTTCTTACAGAGAAATCGCCACGGCACTCGATGTTCCGATCGGCACGATAATGTCGCGCCTCGCTCGCGGCAAACAGATGCTCCGCCAGCGGCTGGAACAAAAATGGGGGCGGGATCCAAACAAGATTATTCCGCTTTCGCGGCCGGCCGCGGAGGGAGGCGGCGATGGATAAGGCAACCGTCAAGCTGATTCTTGAATCCTATCGCCCGCAAGACGCGAACGATCCGATCTTCGCCGAAGCGTTGCGTAAGGTGGCCGACGATCCCGAACTGGCAGCCTGGTTCGAGGACATGCAGCGCTTTGACGCGGTGATGTCGGCAAAGTTCAAGGGGATCGCTGTGCCTTCGGACGTGAAGGATCACATCCTGCTCGGCTATCACGCAAGCGCCTCGCCCCCGTCCCGCCGCTCGTTGTTGATGATTTCCGGCACGATCGCCGCGGCCCTCGTGGTCGGGTTCTTCTGCTGGAACATTTGGGCTCAACCTCGAAGGCCCGTCAACGCGCTCGCATTGCAAGCGATCTCCTACACGGGCCGAATGCCGCCGCTTCAATTCGTCTGCTTTGACGCGGCAGCCGTTGCCGGATGGATCAACAAACAGCCCGGCGCGCGGCAAATTGGCATTTCGCTGCGAAAGCCGCCCGCCTCGCTCTCGATGGAAATGATTGGCGCGAGCGTGGTCGATTGGAACGGACGGCCAGTGGTAATGGTATGCCTGCAAAACGGCAGGCGTATGGCCATGCTTTACATCCTGAGCGGAAACGACGCCGCCGATCTCAAAGAATGCGCGACGACGACTGTGCAGAAGGCGGATTGGGTAGTGCGCGCGACGAAAACCGCGGGCCAGGTCCGCTTGCTAACGACGAGGGGCCGACCCGAAGACCTGGATTTTCAGACACCATTCTGAGGCGGGCCTGGCGGCGCACGGCGTAGACGTTGGCTTTCGTGGGAGAAGGTCATCCTTTTTAGAGGGGTTGGTTGATTAGCGGGAATAATCCACCGATCATTGGGCTCATATTGGTACCAAACTGAGCCGCCCGGAAGCAGAGTCTTGCTTTTCCTTATGTTCACCTCCGCCGATCCTTCCTCGGACCCACTCTCAAAACTCGACCTCATCACCCGGGGTCTCATTGCGGGAGCGTGCGGCGGCGTCGCCGGCGCCGGCATGAAACTGGTTGGCGAACTCATCTTCCCGCCTCGAATGCCCGGTGAGCCGATCCCCCCCGCGGTCATGGTATCGCGGCTTGTTCAGTATCTCTCAGGAAGCCCGCTCGCGCCGGAGAGGGTCACCCTCGCCGTCCAGTCTTTCCACTGGGGCTTTAGCATCGCCGTGAGCGCCCTTTACGGCGCCATTGTCGAGATATTCCCAAGAGCTAAAGTCGGTTACGGGATCGGCTTCGGCCTCTTGCTGCTGCTGCTCACGCATGAAACAACGCTGCCATATTTCGGGTTCTCCCTGCCTTGGAGCGAAATTCCCCTGAAGGAACACCTGAGCGAGATTTTCACACACGCGATCTTTGGCATCTCCGTTGAAGTGGTGCGGCGTAGCGTGCGACCGGTGCTCGTCAAAATTCCTGGAATGACGCCCGCCGCACCTGCTGCGTAGGCGTTTTAACGGCGGAACCCGCATTTCTGCATGCAAAGGCCGCCTCCTTGCGGATATGATGGAATCCCTCCTGGACCACGTCCTCCGCTTCCGGCGCGTCGTTTAGGATTTTGAAAACGAGTCCGATCATATAGTTGTTCGAAGCAGCCTCGTCACCCGTCTTGACTCTTTCGAAGTGCGGCACATCGGTATCTCGCTGGTTGAGCGACATCTCAGTCATACGAGCGCGGGCCAGGAGGGGCGCTGCCCGCCGAACGGCATTTCCATGAGCTTCGGCAACGTGAGTTCGCGCGCGTCTTGATAGGCTTGAACGCCAATGATGATGTCGTGCCCTATCTTATGCAGCCTCAGGGTGCGATGGAGCAAGTCCCAGACCGTCAAACCGCTGGACCAATTCGAGTTGGTTTCCCGTTCCACGATGGAATGATGGATTTCGTGCAGCCGCGGCGTGACGATAATTCTGCTCAGCCATCGCTCCCACCGGACGGGCATTTCCACATTTGAGTGGTGAAACAGGATTTCCATCAACAGGGCGGTCTGCCAGACGGAGAGCGCGCGTGGGCATACGCCGATAAGGCAAATCTGCGCGACGCGCCAAAGAATGGAGATGGTCAACTCGCCAAAGTGAAATCGCACTGCTGTTGATGCATCCATGTCCAGATCCACGTGATGGACTTTGTGAAATCGCCATAGGAGCGGTGATCGGTGTGTAAGCACGTGCCAGAGGTAGAGGGTGTAGTCAAGGAGGAGGATTGCGAGGGCGATTTCCCACCCCGGCGAGAGCGAGAATCGCTTCAGGAGGCCGAAATGGCGGCGTTCCACCCAACGTGAGACCGGGCCGGTGACCGGACGCTCGACTAATTGGAGCACTCCAGCACTTATGCCGGCGACAGCCAGGTTCCGGATGTTGCGCCGCGCCTTGGACTCGACGGAGCGGTGCCGCAAGGGACGCCGGAGCTCCAGGAGGATGAGCCCCGCGAACGTCGCGCCAACGAGGACGCCGTTCAACCACCCGGGGAGCGGTTCGCTGCGGATTGCGCCGCCGTGGCTCTTCTCATGGAATATACGCATCGGCCTGGAAATCACAGTAACGGGATCATCCTCATACTTTCAGGGCGGCGGAGAGGATCATTGGGCGATGGGCGGCACATCGGCGTGATATTTCTTTTCCAGAAAACCACCCCACGAGGAGTTGAATGGATGCACTTTCGCAGCCGGGCGTCCCTGCTGGAAAACGGGCCGCCCTTCGTTCGCCCATTGGAAGATGGAGCCTTTCAGGTCGAAGGGGTGCTGGAAGCCGGCTTTTACCAGCGCCTCCGCAAACGCGCTCGAGCGGTAGCCGACCGAACAGTAGGCGACGATGGGCGCGTCCTTCGGCACATCCAGCGCGGAGGCCGGGGAACCGGGCTCGACACGCCGCGCGCCGCGCAGATGGCTGACGTTGAACTCGGCCTGCGTGCGGACGTCGATAAGAAGCGGGGGCTTTCGGCCGGCATCGGCGAGCCAGGCGGCCAGCTGGCTCGGGTCGATCTGGATGACATCCGGGAATTTCCGGCGGATCTCGAAGTTGAGTATATCCCAACGGATGCTCTGAGCCCACACCGAGCAGCCGAGAGCGGCCGATGCCAGAGTCAGGAAACCGAGGATCTTTATGCGTCGATTCATTTCTCGCGGGCCGTGCCCGGCGAACCGGTCGCGGCGTGCTTCAGTATATGATGATCTCGGTCATCATTCCCACTTGTAACGAAGTGGCTCACGGATACCAATATCCTGGCGGAGCGATTCAAGCCCCTCCTCCCGCCGCTTGACGGTCGCGGGGGGCGGTCTTGCGCAGGATCTCGCGGAGGGCCGCCCGGTATTCGTCGCGGGATTCCAGGAACAGCCAGTGATCGGCATGCTCGAACCAGAGAAGGTGTTTCCCGGCCGGGGCGCGCAACGCGGCGAAGTAATGCCGAAGCAAGGTTGGGCTCAGGACGGTGTCGTAACGGCCTTCCAGAAAATAGACGGGCACATCCAGCTCCGGGGCGTCCTTCAAAAGGTCGTCGGTGTAGATTTCCTTCTCGAGGGCGTGGCCCGAAAAGGAAATCCCACGGATGAGGCGGACATCATCCCAAAGCGAATAGTTTGGAGAGAGGAGCCCGAGCGCGGCGAAGTGCCCCGGCGTCATCGGATGTTCCACGTGGCCGCCCAGCATGGCTTTGGTCACGCGATCCACCACCCTTTCGACCCGATGGTTCGGGTAAGGCGGCGGCCCGATCTTCCGCATGATGGCCAGCGTCTTCGTATTCCCCTGGCTCTCCGCCCTGGCGATCCCCTCCCGGTAAAGGATGCGCTGGGAATCCGTCACGTTCACGAATTGGCTGATGCCGATGTACGCGCGGAAGAGGGCGGGCTCCCTCGCCACAGCGAGCGCGCCGATGAAGCTGCCCCAGGAATGGCCCGCAAGGTAGAGCTTGCGCTGCCGAAAGCGGTGAAGCAGGAGGCGGGTGAGTTGCAGGGTATCTTCCAGGAAGTGTTCCACCGTCATCTCCGGGAGCGGGATGCGGGGGTCGAACGATTTCCCCGCGCCGCGCTGATCCCATTGGACGACGACAAAGTCCCGCTCGAGCGCCCGGTTTACCCAGGAAAAGGGCATCTCCGCCAGGCCGGGCCCGCCGTGAAGGAAGAGGAGGATCGGATGCCGGTCATCATCCCCGCGTATCAGGACGGATTGTTCGACGTTGCCGAGTTTGATCCTCTCCAGCGATGCCACCCGGTGCGATGCAGGATTCTCCTCCGCCCGCGCAGCGCCGGCCGCGAGGAGCAGAATCAGCATGCCGAGACGCAGGAAGCGCATGGCGGTGCTTTCACCGCGGCGCGACGGGATTTTCCATTGCGACGGCGAAGTCTTCCTTGTTGTAGAGGCGGTAGAGGATTCCCGGCGGAAGGCCCCATTGCCGCCGCAGGTAGTTGGCTTGCGACTCGTTGACCTGCCACCCGCGGATTTCCACCTCGGGATCGATGGATATCTCATACTGAGCGGGCATTTGTCGGGCGCCGACTTCACGCCCGCGCGCTCCGCCAAACATGCCCATGGCACGGCGCGGTGCAAGGAAGTAAACGAGGAACCGCGGGGCGAAGGGCGCGCCGGACGAAGGAGCGAACGAGGGGTCGCCCGCCACGCGAAACGCCTCGGTGGCGGCCCGCCCGGAGGCCATGTGATCCGAATGCATGGTGAAGCCGGTGGCGGGTTCGAACGTGAGAACGAAATCGGGCTTCAACTTCCGGATGCTGGCGACGATGCGCGTGGTGAGTTCCGCAGCCGGGACGCCTGCCAGCTTTCCGTCCGGGTAATGCCAGACTTCCTGCCCGGTAAGACCAAGGATGTAGCCGTACTTCCGCAACTCCGCCTCGCGGATAATGCCGAGATCCTCCTGCCGGCAGATCGGGGGATCGACGACACCGGCCTCCCCGCGCGTGGCCGTGATCGTGTTCACCACGGCGCCGCGCTTGACGGCGTCCGCCAGGAACCCGGCCACCAGCGTTTCATCATCGGGATGGGCGACCACCAGCAACACGCTCTTCGCCCCGAGCGTCTCGACGAGCGATCCCACGGCTAGGGCGGAGGGGTCGGAAAAGATTGAACGGGCGTAGAAGAACGCGACCCCCAGCGCCAGGAGGAGCACGCCAAGGCACGCGGCGGTGATCCGCACCCAAAGCGGCCGCTTTCTCATGAAATGAGATTCGTTGCGTGCAGGATACTGGACGCTTTGCCTTGAACTGGCATGCCGATGGCGGGAAGGTTGCGGGGGTGAATACCGGAGTGACAGTCTGTCTGATGCTCAAGGCGCCTGTGGCGGGCCGGGTGAAGACACGGCTCGCCGCAGCGGTGGGTGCGGCGGAGGCTGTTTTCATTTATCGCACGTTGGTGGAGCATCAGGTAGCCCAGATCCCGAAGGGGTGGCAAGTTCACGTCAGCTTCTCCCCCGCCGGCGCGCTGCCGCTCATGCGCGAATGGCTCGGAGACAGCCTGGACTATTCGCCGCAAAGCGAAGGCGATCTCGGCCAACGCCTGTGCGATGTCACGGAGCGGCTCTTTGCGGCGGGCTGCGAGCGGCTGATCCTAGTAGGAGGCGATTGCCCGTACTTGGGGGAAACCGAACTGGAGGCAGCGGCGGCAGCCTTGCAGGCGGCGGACGCCGTTCTGGTTCCGGCCCTGGATGGCGGCTATTGCCTGCTCGGGCTGAAGGCGGCCCGCACCGAGGCTTTCCAGGGGATCGCATGGAGCACGCCGGTTGTTTTTACACAGACCACGGCGCGGCTCTCTGAGGCCGGTCTCAAGGTTTCCATCATCGATCCGCCCCTGGACGACGTGGACGACCTGGGCAGTTGGATGCGCGCGCGAGAACTGCCTGGCCTTTGGCCAGCGGAGTGAGCGCCATGGCAAAGAGAAGCATCCATTCGTGCGATTTCTCCGAATAAGGAGGACCCCTCAGCCCTCTGCACCATGGTTATTATGAAGATCGTCCCCCTCCTCTACCTCTCTTTTTTTGCCTTCGCCTCATCACTCGCCACTGCGGATGAAAAGCCGCTCGCGGTGGAAGTTCCCGCCGGCATCGACAACAGCGCGTACGCCCGGCTCCTGAAAAAATATGTGGATGACCACGGCCTGGTCGCCTACCAGGCGTGGAAGGATAACGCGGGCGACAGCGCGGCCCTGAAAAAATACATCGCCGGGTTCGCGCCCTCGGGCACTCCGGCCATGGGTGACGAAAAATTCGCCTCCCTCATCAATCTCTACAATGCGTGCGTCCTGGAGTGGATATTGCAGAAGTATCCGACCGAGAGCATCCAGAGTTACAAGGATTCCTTCACTGGGAAGCGTTACAAGGCGGGCGGCCAGACAATCTCCCTGGATGACATCGAGCAGGGAACGCTCAGGCCGCAATTTGGTTACCGGACCCACTCCGTGCTGGTTTGCGCCGCGCGGAGCTGCCCTCCGCTCCAGCGTTCCGTTTACACCGCTGCTGAGCTGAATTCGCAGGACGACCATTCCTACCGTGTATGGCTGGGCCGCGTGGATGACAACGAGTTCAAGCCCTCGGAAAACGCCGTCGAGATTTCCAGCATCTTCAAGTGGTTCAAGGCCGACTTCGACAAGGCGGGCGGCGTCTCGAAAATTCTGGAGCGTTGTGCGCCGGAGGCCTACCGCAAATTTCTCGCCGCGGGCGGTTACAAGACGAGCTTCAAGACCTACAACTGGGGCTTGAACGACCAGGGAGAGCACGGGCGCCACTACAGCTCCGCGAATCTCTATTTCGACAAAATATTCTGAGGGAGAAATCCCTCACTTCCTCTTCGCACCGTGAAATCTGAAAAGGGAAGAGGGATCTACAACGCGGTGGTGATCGGCGCCGGCACGGCTGGTCTCGTGGCGGCGGCGGGCACGGCGGGCCTCGGCGGCCGCGTGGCCCTCATCGAGCGCGGCGACATGGGGGGCGATTGCCTGAACTTCGGCTGCGTTCCGAGCAAGGCGCTGATTTCTTCTGCGCGGTTGGTCGACAACATGCGGCACTGCGGCGACTGGGGGCTCGATCCCGTGGAGCCGCGCTTCGATTTCGCAAAGGTATTCGCACGCATGCGCGGGCTGCGGGCGAAGCTCGCCCCAAACGATTCGCAGGAGCGCTTCGAGTCCCTGGGCGTGGACGTCTTCCGCGGTGACGCGCGCTTCGTTTCACCGCACGCCGTCGAGGTGGACGGGGTAGAGCTGAAGGCGAAAAACTTCGTCATCGCGACGGGAACCCGGCCCGCCGTCCCGTCTATAGCCGGGCTGGAGAAGGTGCGCTACCTCACCAACGAAACGGTGTTTGACGAGCTTGAGGAGAAACCGGAGAGCATGCTTATCCTGGGCGGGGGAGCTATCGGCTGCGAGCTGGGCTGGGTCATGAATTGTCTCGGGGTCAAGGTCACCGTCCTACAACGGGGCCCTAACCTTTTGCCGAAAGAGGATGAAGAGGTCTGCGCCTTCGTGGCCCGGCGTTTTGCCGCTGCGGGCATCACCTTCATCCCAAATGCCACCGCCACCTCGGTGATATCCGAAGGGTCGGAAATCCGGCTGGGATACACGAGCGGTCCGGGCAAGGAAATGCAGGTTATCACAGCGTCCCGGCTGCTGGCGGCGGCGGGGCGCACGCCCAATATCGAGCGGCTCGGCCTCGACAAGGCGGGAGTGGTCTCGGGCAAGCGCGGCGTCCCGGTGAATGCCTATCTCCAGACATCGCGCCCGCACATTTACGCCGCCGGGGACGTGACCGGCCCGTTCCAGTTCACGCACATGGCGGATGCGCAGGCCAGGGTGATTGTGCGGAATATCCTGATGCCCTTGCGGCTCTTGCGTCAGAAGATGGACTACTCCGCCGTGCCTTGGTGCACCTACCTGTCCCCGGAAGTGGCCACCGTGGGCTTGAACGAACGCGCCGCCAAAAAGAAGGGCGTCGCGTATGACCTAGTCACCCAGAAAGTGGATGAAGTGGATCGCGCCGTGCTGGAGAGCACCGAGTCCGGCTTTATGAAAGTGCTGCTCGCCAAGGGGAGCGATCGGATTCTCGGGGCAACCCTCGTTTGCGAACACGCGGGGGAACTGATGCAGGAAGTGGCGCTCGCCATCAAGAGCGGCATCGGCCTTGGAAAGATCGGCTCCGTCATCCACGCCTACCCGACCTACTCCGAACTGATCCGCAAGGCCGCGGACAAGCAGAACAAGACCCGACTGACACCCGTCGCCCGGAAGGTTTTCTCCCGGCTCTATGCACGAGCCCGCCGACGCTAAGCCATGGATTTTCTAAAGAAATACGGAAAATGGATACTGGTTGTGCTGGCGCTCGTCGCCCTCTCTGCCGGCTTCTCCTTCCTCCCCCTCAAGGAATGGGCAAAGGGCTTCACGGACTGGGTGCAGAAATTTGGCCCGTGGGGCTTCGTCTTTTTCATCGGCATCTATGCGGTGGCGACCGTCCTTTTCCTGCCGGGCTGGATTCTCACCGTCAGCGCCGGCCTGGTCTATGGCATCCTCGGCGGCACGGCCGTCGCGCTAAGCGGGGCCACCCTCGGGGCGACCCTCGCCTTCCTCGTGGCGCGCTACCTGGTTCGGGGGAAGGTCGAGAGCCACGCAAAGGAGAACGAGCGCTTCAAGGCCATCGATGAAGCGATCGGCAAGGACGGCTGGAAGATCATCGGCCTTCTGCGGCTGAGCCCGCTCATCCCCTTTAACGTGAGCAACTATCTCTACGGCATCACCTCCATCAAACTCCTGCCGTATGTCCTGGCATCGGCGTGCGGCATGCTTCCCGGAACCCTGCTTTACGTGTATCTGGGCGCGGCGGGAAAAGCAGGTTTGGGCGGCCAAAAATCGGCCCACAGCCCTTTCCAATATGCCCTGCTTGGCGTCGGCCTCGCCGCCACTATCGCCGTCACCGTTTACGTGAGCCACATCGCGAAGAAAGCGTTGAAAGACGCCGGAGCCGCGAAGGACTCGAAGTAGATCACGGAGCGGCGGCGTTGGCCGTCGGGAGCGGTTTCATCGACTCCACGGGCCGCGAACCGACGTTGGAGCAAAGCGCGCCGAACCGGTAGCACGTCGAGCAGGCCTGGTGCCGCAGCCGGTAGCCCTTCAGCGCATCCTCCAGAGTTGTCCCCAGCCTTGCATCAGGCCTGTCCACCAGGATGGGGCACACATGCACGCCGCGATCGCTGACGACACGGCTGTTGTGGCAAAGGAGCTGGTTGACGTCGTAACCCACCATCATCTCCTCTGTTACCCATTCGTACTTGCCGTAACCCTGGTCGCGATGCGCCTCCTCGCCGATCTTCAACGAGGGCAGCAGCTTCATCCTCGGCCGCGTATAGCCTATCTCCCGCAGGCGCGCCTTGAACTCGGCCAGGAACTCGTCGTCCTTCTCCATCGGCCAGGAGCGCATGGAAGTGATGATGGGCAAAAAGCCATGCTCCACTAGCAGCTTCACGCCTGCCATGGCCGCATCGAAAGTCCCCTCGCCGCGGATGGGATCATTCGTCTCAGGCGAGAAGCCGTCGATACTGACGCGAAGCTCCAGCGAATAGATCGAGCCGTCGCGGTGCGCCGCAAGGCGCGTGACTTTTTCGTCCGTGAAACGCGTCGCGTTGGTCAGGACGGTCGCCGGGCCGGCCGCGAGTGTGGCTTCCAATATCTGAAAAATCTCGGGGTTGATGAACGGCTCTCCGCCCGTGAAGTAATACTCCTTCACGCCATGCTTCACCGCTTCGTCGAGGTAGGCCTTGAACTGCCCGAACTTCATCAGCCCGAACGTGTGGTTATCCGGCGCGCAGGAGATGAAGCAGTGGTGGCAGCGGAGATTGCAGAGCGTGCCGGAGACCTGAAACCAGAGCGTATCCAGGGACGTCAGCGGCAGGAACGGAAATCGCGGCGCCCGGTTATCCATTTGGGGCTGCGGCTTCCTCAGGGACGGGAGGCTCCGCCTCCTTCTCCTGCCGCAGGGCCGGGTTGTTCAGGCGCTCTGCGTAGACTTCGGACCACTTTCTTTCGTTCATCCGGCACATCGGCGTCGCCTTCCACTCTCCGTTCTCCTTCACCGCCCCTTTGAAGACGCAGGCGTCCAGCCGTGCTTTAACGACGGGGTCGGTATCGGCCTTCGCTACCGTGGCGGCGTCCATGAAGTTATGGGTGCCGACGCCGAGGGTGTGCGCCTGCCCGCGGAGAAGATCCTTCACCATTCCAAAGGGAAGCCGTCCGGAAACCACGAGCGCGACCAAGTGCAGCGCGGTGCGCGCCGCGAGGAGGGGGTTCTGGGCCAGGACGCCCATGAGCCTCCATGGAGGCGTGCCCGCATCATCCGTGACCAGCGAAAGCCCGCCGACCCGCGCGAGGAGCTCCCCCAACAGGCGCTTGGTGACTTTGTCCGTGGGCAGCAGCGCGATGTATTTGCCCGTGCGGCGCGAGACTAGGATCGAGGCCCAGCTATTGCAGTCCGGGTGGCCGAAAAATGTTCCATCCCGCTCGAGCTCGAAGCCGGTGCCTTCGCAGATTTTCTGCCACACCAGCTTCGGGGTGGCCGGGTTTTCCGAGAAGATGGTGCGCCCGGTGTCCGCCTCCGGCTGGAAGCTTATCATGCGCCAGATGCGCGTGCGTTCCGGGTCGGCGAGATACCACCGGATCACTTCCGGCAGGTCCTGGACGTTTTTTCGCGTGACGGTGAAGCTGAGCGCGAACTCGAGCGGCAGGCCGGTCGTTTCGCGGATGTCCCGGGCCAGTTTCGTGAAGGCTTCCCGCACGGGATGAAGATCCGCTTCGCCCTGCACGCGGTTTATGGGGTACCCGTGCCGGCCGGCCTGGGTGATGTCGATATGAACGGAAACCTGCCGCAGTCCGCCCTCGACCACCAGCCTCCGTAAAAATTCCGGCTGCTCCAGCAACGTCTGCCCGTGCGTCATTAACATCGGCACCAGCCCGGCGCTGTAGGCGTAGCGGATGATCTCGACAAGCTCATCCGCCCGGCCGGCGCGCCAGTAAGCATCCGCCACGTCGCCCCCGGTTATCTGCAAGCCGCCGCCCGGGCCTTGGAAACGCCGGTTCGCATCGATCTGCTCCTTTACCTCACCCAGGGAGGGGATTGGAACCTGGTTGGCGTTCTTTGGCAGATAACAGTGCGTGCAATGGAACGAGCAATAGCTCGCGCCCAGGATGAAGCCGCAATGCGTCAGGTGCCGGCCGGAGATCTGATTCGGCGTCCGCAACTCGGGTGGGAACGATGCCCAACGCTCTTTCAGGATGTCCGCTTTCTCCCCCGCGATCGGGTGCCGGAATGCGTTCCAGCGCCGCCTCCATACTTCCTTCTTCGTCAATCGATGGATGTTCATGGCAGCCGGCCTCTCCCGAAGGGGCAAGGTCGCAGTGTAATAGCGCCGGTGCAAGCGAAGCGGGGAAATGCCGCAACGAAAAAGCGCTAGGAAAAGCATATTCTGCAGAGTGGCGCTCCACGCGCCCCGCTCCATATGCCGCCGCGGAGAGCTCTGCATGGGCGGGTCGAGCATCAGGATGCTCCCGCACCGGCGAAGCCGCCCAGAAAAATCTACATCCTCCATCAACGGTATGGGGACGAACCCGCCCAAACCGGCAAAAACATCACGGCGAACGAAAATGCTCTGGTCGCCATACAGCGTCCCGAAAAGACGGCAATGCAGCCGCTCCAGGTTTTCCAGCCGGCGGAGGTGCGGGTGCCTCTCATCGAACTTCCTGTAAAACGCGCCGCCCACATAGCGGGGTTCGCGCATCCCCTGGCCGAGGGCGGCTATATGCGCCGCGGTGAGATGGGAGTCCGCATGATGAAAAAGCAGGATATCGCCCGTGGCCATGCCGGCCCCGAGATTCATCTGCGAGCCCCTTCCGGGTCTTTCCGCCATGCACCACTTCACGCGTTCAGCGGCAGAGGGCGGTTCGCCTGTTTTGTCTCCCTTGACGCCCGCGACGATCACCTCCAGCACCGCGGGGAAGGAAGCCCATTCGTTCGCCAATTCCATGACTGGCGCCGGCTCTTTCCAGCAGGGCACGATGACGCTGATCGTGAGGTTGGGCATCCTAGAAGACTCCGCGCGCCCGCTCCTTCATGGGAAGGACTTCCAGGCAGGTTGTCCACCAGCCGGTCTCGATTGTCTCGATGAATTCTTCGGGCAGGCCTTCCGCGCGCATTTCCTCCGCCAGCTTGCCCGTGTCATACTGCAGCGGAACGAACTCCACGGCCAGGTTCCCGCCGGCGATGTTCAGAATGGCGTACCAGACCCTCGTTTCCCCGTCATTCGCAGGCCGGCCGATCGCTCCGCAGTTGACAATATGCTTTCCGCTGGCGACCTCACGATGCCAATGCAATCCGGTGTGGGTGACGACGACGATGTCCGCATCGAACTCGTCGCAAACCCGCGCCAGGAACGCGTCGGAACTGGTTGTTTCCCAAAGAAATTCATTCGTTTGCCGAGGTGACCCGTGGCAGAGCAGCACATCGAACGCCCCCGTCCGGAAGCGGATTTCCTTCGGGAGCCTCTGCAGCCAGCTTTTGTTCTCCGGCGAGGTCTTCTTGAAGGTGTAATCGTAAGAGAGCTTCGCGAAGTAGTTATCCCGCGGATCCGTGTATCCACACTGGCAGTCCGCCAGGCCGTTGCCGACCGAATGATCGTAATTTCCCTGCACCACGGGGATTTTCCTCTCCATGAGCAACGGGAAAACCAAATCCGGATGCGGCCCGAACGCCCCCAGATCCCCAGGCAATAGACTCGCTCGATGCCTCGCGCTTCGATGTCTTCGATCAACGCTCTCAATGATCGGTGATTGCTGTAAACGCCGCCGAACACCGCGATGCTTTCGGTTTTGGAGTCCGCCGACCCGAAACCTAGAATTTGTGCAATGCCCACCACTCTATTATTCGTAGCCATGCCGTGTCAGGATGCCGCAATATTCTCATGAAACCGAGAGTTGCTATCATAGGCGCCGGCCCCATCGGCCTGGAAGCGGCCCTTGCAGCATCGGCCCAAGGGTATGGTGTCGAGGTCTTCGAGTGCGGCCAGCGCGTAGCCGCTTCGGTTCTAAAATGGGGCCACGTCCGGATGTTCTCCCCGTTCGCGATGAATTCTTCCTCGCTGGGCCGCGCACGCTTGAAAGAACGCGGCTTCGCGGTGCCGGATGAAGGGGCGCTGCTCACCGGGAAAGAGTTTGCGGAAAATTATCTCATCCCTCTCGCCGAAACGCTGGATGTCCCGATCCATCTGGACTGCGAGGTGCTGGCTATTGGCCGGGAGCGAACCCGCAAAGGCGAAAAGATAGGGCTGCCTGCGCGTGCCGACTCGCCGTTCCGGCTGCTGACCCGCCAGTTCGAGGAACGCATGACAAATACCAACGTGATTTTCGACTGCAGCGGCACATTTCTAAATCCCAAGCCGGTTGGCGATGGCGGCATCCCGGCCGTGGGAGAGGCCACCGCCGTCAATCAAGGCCGCATCTCCCACGGCTTGCCCGAGGCCAGCGAATTCACTCACCAGAATATCATGGTCGTCGGCGGCGGGCATTCGGCAGCGACGGTGGTGCGCGACCTCGCAAACCTTGGGAATGTCCAGATTACATGGGTGATCCGCAAGCCTTCCGGGCCGCCCTGCCGGCGTTTTGAAAACGATCCGCTCGCCGCGCGCGATGAACTTTCCGCGCAGGCCAATGAGCTGGCGGAACAGATCGATTTCCGTCCCGGGGCGTCCGTGGCAGCCATCGCCAGCACCGCACGAGGATTGAGGGTCACCTTAAACCAGAAGGGCAGCCCGGAGGTTGTGGAGGTGGATCACCTCATCGCCGCGACCGGTTACCAACCAGACCAAAACCTCGCGCGTGAGCTCCAGGTGCAGACCTGCTGGGCCACGGAAGGCGCGTACCAATTGGCGGCGCAGCTTTTGGGCGAAGAGGCGGGAGACTGCTTGGCCGCTCCTGGCACAGGCGTTGAGACCCTGGTTCACCCCGAGCCGGGCTACTTTGCTCTCGGCATGAAAAGTTACGGCCGCACGCCGGATTTTTTGATCCGTACCGGCCACCAACAAATCGCAACCGTCCTGGAATTCTTGGGACGCCGTTAATCCGGCCACACCCGTATTTTCTCCTGTTTCACCCGGCAAAACAGGCGCGCGCCCAAGCCAATCCGGAGATCGTTGCCCGTATCCATGAGAATGCGGTATTCGCCACTGAGCATGTGAAGACGCAGGCGGTTTCCCAAGAACTCCACCGACTCCGCCACCGCCGAAAAATCCGCCCCTTCCTCCGGCACGATCTCGACATCCTCGGGACGAAACATGACCCGGCACGCGCCTTCCCCATACACGCCGGGCACGTTCAGCCGCGTGAACGGCAGTTGAGCAAACCCCGAGCCCCCGTTCAGCAAGTATTTCGCCGGAAATATATTCGCGTGGCCCAGGAAGGTCGCCACGGTGGAGTTCGCGGGGTTCAGGTAAACCTCACGCGCCGGGCCGCGCTGCTCCACCCCGCCGCCGTTCAGGATGATGATCTCGTCGCCAAGGCTCATCGCCTCCTCCTGGTCGTGCGTCACGTAAACGGTGGTGATGGCAAGGCGCCCCAGAAGGCTGGAGAGTTCATTCCGCAGTTCCACCCGCAGCCGCGCATCGACCGCCGAGAGGGGTTCGTCCATCAGCAGCACCCGGGGGCGATAGGCGATCGCGCGCGCCACCGCCACGCGCTGCTGCTCGCCACCGGAAATCGTCTCTATCCGCCGCGCCGCAAGGTGAGGTATGCGCGCCAGCTCCAGCGTTTCCCGCACCCGCTCCCGCCGCTCCTTCCCCCCGATGCCGCGCACCCGCAAGCCAAAACCCACATTGTCTCCTACCGTGAGGTGGGGAAAGAGGACATAGTTTTGAAAGACTAGCCCAAAGTCCCGCTTCTCCGAAGGCACCGTGGTGATATCCAGGCCGTCCAGGAAAAGCTCGCCGCCGCTGGGCGTGAGAAGGCCCGCCAGGAGGTTGAGCGCGGTCGTTTTCCCCGACCCGCTCGGGCCCAGCAGAACAGTGATTTTCCCCTCCGCGAAGCTGTGCGTGAAAAACCGCACCGCCTCCTTTTCGCCATAACGCTTTGAAAGCCCGCGCGCCTCAAGCTTTGCCATTACGCCCCCTGCTCCGCCGTCTGGGTGCGCCCGGCGCCCAGCCATTGAATGATGAAAAACACCGGCACGAGCACGGCGAGGAAGAGAACCGTTGCGGCGCTGGCGATCTGGAAGCTGTTGCTGGTGTAGGTGCCGAAGAGCGCCGCCGGGTAGGTCTGGTGGATGGGGGTATTTAAGAGATAACTGACATTGAACTCACCCCAGGAGACCGCGAAGACGATTAGCGAACCGATCACCATCGTATGCCGCAGGCTCGGCACCACGACGAGCCAAAACCGTTGAGGGAAGCTGGCGCCCAGCGTGCGGGCGCAGGCCTCTATCTCCGGGAGGTTCGCGCCGCGCAAGGTGTTGATGACCAGCCGCGCCATGAACGGAAGCGTATAGAGGAGGTGCCCAGCCAGGATGAGCCACCACCGCCCGCGGATGATGGCAAACGCTTGGATGAGGCCGATGGAAAGCGCCACTCCCGGCAGGGAAAGCGGCAGCATGACCACACTCTCCAGCACGCCGGCGCCCGGGAAACTCCGTTCCGCCAGCGCGTAGCCCCCCGGCACGCCAAGAAGTAGGGCGAGCAGCGAAGCGAGCACCGCCAATTTCAAGCTGAAGAAGAGCGACTCGTGGTAAAGGCCCCAGACGTAACCGAACCCGTGGAAGTCCACGAGCGTGTGGCTCGCGGGCAGCCAGCTCTCGCTCGTCATGCCGAGGAAGCTCGTATTTAAGAACGACCCCAGCGCCACCACGACAAAAGGCGAAAGGACTGCAACGAGCAACACCGACGTAAGCAGGTACAGCCCGATAAATCCCGGAGTTTTCCTGGTCATGCGCGCGCCCTTCCCGTGCTCCAGTGCGTCAGGTAATTCACGCCCAAGGCCAGCAGGACGAGAATGACAGCCATCGCAGCGGCCAGGCCGGTATTCAGATACGCCGTGAATTCATGGAACAGCTCCAGCGGCAGGAGCGAAAAACGCCGGGAGAGAATGAGCGCCACACCGAAGGACCCGAGCGAGACGCTGAAGGTCACGGCAAAAGTCGAAAGGATCGGCCGCCAGACGAGCGGAAGGACGATCCAGAAAAAACGCTGCAGACCGTTGGCGCCGAGGGTGCGGGCCGCCGCATCGATCCGGCGGTCAAACTGTGCGAGCGCGGCCTCCAGCGTTAGCATGCCCCGCGGGATCTCAAAGTAGAGGTAGGCTATCACCAAGCCCGTCATCTGGTAGGCGGCGCCCGAGAGAATAGCCCGCCCGGTAAGGAACTGGAGGAGGCCTGGCACCACGCCGATCCGGCCGAGCATGATGACCGCAAAGAAGCCGACCATTATGCCCGAGAGCGACATCGGCAGCGCGAAGGCCGCCATCATCGCGCTTTTACCCGGAAACTCATGGTAGGCAAAAAGCCACGCCGGCCCGAGGCAGCAGACCGTCGCACCCGATGCCACCGCCGCGCTCAGTATCAGAGAATGCCCGAGCGCGCCCCGGTAAAAAGGATCGCTAAAAACTTTGAGGTAATAAGCGCCGCTCCACTCCCCCGCGCTTCCGTGCGCGCTTTCAAACGCCAGCACCGCGAGCGGCCAGAGCAGGAAAACAACCAACACCGCCGTCAGCGGCAGCAGAACCAGCGTCCGCCAGAGCGGCCTCACCTAATGGCCCCCGCGGATCTCGTCCATCCAGCGTTTTTTGACCGCATCCGCTTTCGCAGCCATCTCGGAGAGAGGAAGCGCCGTTGCCTTTGCGTACGCGGATTCCGGCAGGAACTCGCCTTTTAGTTTTGCGGGCAGTTCCACCTTCATCACGGGACGAAAGAAGGACTCGGCCATGATTTTTTGCGCGGCGTCGCCCAACGTCCAGTCGAGGTACTTCTTTGTCTCCTCGGCGTGCGGGGCGCCCTTCGCCATTCCCATTACCAGAGGCATGACGATCGTGCCCTCCTCCGCGATGACCGTCTCGACGGGTGCGCCATCCGCGTATTTCGCCTTCAGGCCGTTGCCATCCACATTGATCCAGATCGGCACCTCGCCCCGCAGAAGATCGTTGTAAATATTCTCGCGCGGATAGTTCAGGATGTTCGCGTCCAGCTTCTTCAGGTAATCAAAGCCGGCTTTCATGTCCGCGCCGCCGCCGAGCACGGCATTGATGCCATAGACAAACGTGAACCCGGTGCCGCCCCAAGTCGGGTCGTCGTAGGAGACTATGCCTTTATAGTCCGGCTTCAGCAGGTCGGCGAAACTGCGCGGCATCGGCTTGCCCTTCAGCGCCGCCTTGTTCACAAGGATGGCGATGTAACCGGTGTGCACCGTCCACCAGAGTCCCTTGGGATCTTTCAATCCCTTGGGAATTTTGTCGAAGCCCTTCGGCATGTAGGGCTGGTGCAGGCCCTTCTCCGCGGCCTGGTAACCGATGGCGCCCGAATAGTAGGCGCAGTCGGCCTGCGGATTCGCCTTTTCCGCTTCCAGCGCGGCCATCGCGGCGGAGCTGCCTTTCATATCCGGCGGCACGCGCACCCCGGTCTCCTTCTGGTATTCCGCGGTGACTCCGCCCCAGTTCGCGTAGTTGGGGATGCAGTCATACTGAACCACCACCTTTTCCTGCGCAAAGGCCAAGGTTGTGACGGTGAGCGCCGCGAGGGTGATGCAAGTTTGGATTTTCATAGTTTTGTGGGGGAAATAATTAAAGCCTCCAGTTAAAGACGATCTGGAAGCCGTCTTCATAGACCGAATGTACGCGCAGTTTGTTGTAAACGTCCCACCGGACGTATTCCAAAAGCAGGTCAACGTTCTTGGTTAAGCCCAAGGTCACGCCCGGCACCCATAGGGATTGGTGGCCGGATGGGTTCGCCTCGTAACCCGCTGAATACGCCACGCGGAAGGTGGCCGGCCCATATTTATATTCCGCGCCGAGCAGGAAATCGCTGATCCGGTCGCTCGGCCCTCGGGAGACGTAGAAATCCGGGTTCAGCACGCCGAATTCCTGGAGGCCCTCCCCAAACAGTTTCAAATGGTCGTAGGTATAAGTGAGATCGAGCGCATAGGCCTTCGGCGTCTGGTCGGGGCCGTTACGCGCCTGGTTGTAGATCTGCCCAATCGAGGCCGACATTCCCAGGGCCAGCGCGGAGTTATTCGACAGTTTCAAGGTGGGCACGACCCTCACGACGCCCGTATTATGTTCCGCCGACCCCGTGGTGGTCTCCGGCATGGAGTCCGGTTCCGCCCCGGCGACCCCGTCCTGGGCCACGAAGTACTGAACGAAGCTGTCCACCGTGAATTTTTTCGAAACCTTCCATGTCTGTTCCCAACTGACGCCGTAGTCCGGGTTCAGCTTGAACCCGTCGAAATACTGGACATTGCCCCACCACGTATCGTCCCAGTCCACGCCGAAGCGCTTCCAGATTTTTCCAAGCTTGAAACGCCCGATGTCCGTATCCGCACAGCCGTAGAGTTCATAGAACCAATACGTGTTCGAAAAATACGATCGAAATTTGTCCTGCGTATCGCGGAAGCGAAATTCCGCGTGCACGCCGATCTTGTGGACGAACCGGTTGTCCACAGATATCTCCGGGTCGGCATCCATGTAGTAAAAATACGTGCCCTGCAGGCCGGGGATTCCATAGCCATTCTGGTTCGGCCCGCCGTGGTTAACGTGGAACCAGCTATACGCCCCGAGGGTGACGGGAAGGTAGTGATCCTTATTGAACTGATCAAAGCGGTCGAACGTTCTGTCCCACAGATTCATCGGCCCCAGCAGCGCTTGAGAAAGCGAGTCGCTTTGCGGGAAGCGCTCGTAAAAAGTATTCGGCGCTCCCCGCGACGGGTTCTCTTGCGCGCGGCAAGGAAGAAGGAAAACGGCCGCGGTCAGCAACGAAAAAACAAAATAGATTTTGGTATTCAAGGTTTAAAAATGGAAAAAGGTTGTCTTCAATCATGAACGGACCCCCGGAGCGAAACTCAGCATCCGGGCGGGCCTCTTTGAACGGCTCCGAGGGCAGCCGCGTAGCGGCGCGTGCCGACTCAGCAGAGAGAGCAGCTCGGCGGGGGAATCATCGAACGCGAACAGAGGCGGAAAAACCACTGCGCCATCGCCACCGCGATCCGTGGCGGTACAGGCGCGTCCGCCAGTTGCCGAAGCAATGCCCAAGCGAACCTGCGAAGAGGCGAAGCGCCGCGCGAAAGCCGCCGGACATCGTCGTAATCATCGAGATCCTGCTTCACGCGCAGCCGCTCAATTTCACGGTGCGCGAAACGCTGCTCGATCTCCTGGAAATCCGAATCCTGCCGCCACCGCACTTCGGCCAGCATGCCTCGATCCCGCAGATGCAGGCCGATGAGATAACATCCGCCCCGGTGATCCGGGCCCAGCACCAGCGAGGCGGCGCCGTCTAGGCAATCGAAGCTGTGTTTTATGTCCGAACCTTGAAGCTCCGGGCAGTCGCGTCCCACGACTACCACGTCGTCGTAACCCAAGCCTGACAAATCCTCCAAGGCCGCGTTGAGCCGCTCCCCGAAAGTCCGGCCCCGCTGGGCGTGACATCGAATATCCTCTGGATACTCCCGTTCCGCTCCCCCCGATGTGAAGAAGTGCACCTCCACACCCGGGAACTTCGAAAAATCGATCTTCGGAAGAGCCAGCAGCCGCTCCCAAGGCGGTGCCCACGACCGCCGCCGAAGATCCGCGGCAACGGACTGCGCGAAGATGAGCAGGGCCCGGCGTCGCGACTGCGCATTTTGTAAGGGCCCGGCAAAGTTCATCCAGTTATCTTCCGACGAAAACGGGGGAAAGGATGTAACAAAAGGTCCGTAGCGCTATTTTTCTCGAAAGTGAGCACCGCAAGTTCGAGCGATACCGCAGGTGCGTCGGCTTCCGGCCCATCGTTGAAGACATGCGCGAGATGCCTCGCCGTTTGCGGGAGGCATCGTGTAAACCGGCTCTCACGGTGTTTTCCGAGCAGGCAGGACTTTCTGGACCAAAACCCTCGTTCTCAATGGTGATTCCGTGTCACCAGATACTGACGGGGCGGCCTTGGCCGCCGGAAACTTCACAGTAACAATTAACAAGGGGGAATCAGCTCAACAACCGGATCGGTTTCCTGGCTGCACATGAACAGCTATGGCGGGTGGAAACCACCCGCCATTTCCTTTTTAAGGAGAAGATTGCCGGAACTCCAATCGTGGTCTGTCGATGGGAGAAAACGTGCCTCGACGGCCGGTCTCGCCAATGGAAACGCGGAGGCAGCGGATTACGTCCATCGAAGATGAGGAGGATAAATTTCCTTTTTTTGAGACACTCTGGGCTGAGACACCTCACAGCGCGTTAATTCAAAGTCCCTGATTCTGAGAGTGCGCCCGTGCAGAGTCGAACTGCAAACCTTCTGATCCGTAGTTTAAGGAAGAGCTGTTTCGGCGACTGGCCGGTATCTGGGAGGCCGCAAACGGCATCTGGAAGTTCCATCGCAACGTCTTTCGATCCGCGTGAGGCGTGAATTGATTAAAAACGGGAAACGACTTCTGCCGTTTCATTAGGATCAATCTCGCCAGCGATAAAAGGCATCTCATCTGCGAATGTTCGAAAGCGAATCGTCTTGAGCTGCTTAACCTCGAAATCCCAGCGAACATTACTCGAAAGATTAAACTTAAAAACTCGTGATAGCTCGGCTCCAGGGAATAGTGGCAATCCAAGTTTATTCGAACCAACCAGTTTCCAATACACAAATGTGTCGTCGTCACATTCGGAGTTGTATGTTTCACCATCGGGTTCCGCCAAGAAACAGCCTTTAACCTGCATGGGGCATTGAATTGAGGACATAACATGCCGGGCAATGGTGTTTCCTGTATTGGTTAACCTCCAAAACAATCCAGCATTTCCCCTTCCAGATTTTATCCACATTTTTATCTCCGTTGCGACCTCTGGGTATTTCTTGCGGCTCATCACGTCCCTTATTTCGTGATCCTTCATCCACTGTGCTTCGAAGTTGTAACGACGGTAATACCTGCCACTGGGCGCTTGATGCGCTGTCTCGCCCTTTGGAATTGCGACGACATAGGCCACGTGTCGTTCACTTGATGATAGGGGCACCGGAATGATTTTCAGGTTCGGGATACGAGGTTCAATGCGATTGATAAGCTGTTCCAGCCATTCGCGGCTAAATTCTGCCCGGTCAATCGGGTCCAACTTCTCTGGAAGGTGTCTTCGGGGTGCATCGTCGAACTCATTGATCCCGTAAATTGTTGTCCCGCCACCACCGTTTGCAAATGAGGAAACGTCCTTGCCGATCTCGTCTCGCTCCCTGTCGGCCTTCTTCAACGACCTAGCGCCCTTGTATTCAAGCTGATCGGCCTCCTCGATTTGGTCGCTGATCAGAGTCAGCAGAGCCGGTTCATTCCATCTCATAGAGGGTCAGGATAGAAGAACGTTGAGGCAATTCAAGGTTTGCTCTCCGCTTCGATCGTTTTAAGTTTTCTTACCATGTATGGTCGCTTCAGGCTTAAGGACCCCAGAAAAGCATTCGATTGGCTGGAGGTTGAACCGTCCTTCGAATGGAAACCGCAATACAATATCGCCCCGACGCAGCCGGTCTCCGTCGTCACTCGCGCCGGAAGGATTCAGGAGATGACGTGGGGAATCATTCCCGCCTGGACGGGTGAGAAGAGGCCACTAATCAACGCCAGGGCAGAAACGGTGCGGGAGAAAAGTTCATTCAAAGAATCGTTCACCCGGCGAAGATGTCTGGTCCCGGGCGATGGATTCTACGAGTGGACGAGGATTGGGAAGCGACCCTACCTGTTCACGCTGCACAACGACAGCCCGTTCGCTCTTGCCGGCTTTTGGGAAGGCACTGAAGGGCTTTCTCGGTGCTGCCTCCTCACGACATCGGCGAATTCCGTGCTGGAGCCCATCCATGACAGGATGCCCGTCATCGTTCGTCGGGAAGATTGGCCGGAGTGGTTATCTCCAGGAGAACTGGTTGCTGGAAGTGTTCAGCGGATCATGACGCCATACCGGGCCGAGGAAATGATCTCGCTGGCGGTTTCACCCTTGGTCAACAGCGCCAGGGTGGATGATGCCCGATGTTGTGAGCCTTCAGAGTCAGCGCCGGAGGTATCGCCGAAACTCGATGTCACGCGCCGTGAATTCGGGAAACCAGATGGGCAGCAGGATTTGTTTGATCAGTGACCTCCTGTGACCGTGTATCCTGCCGCTCGTAGTTCATCGGCAAGTTCAACCTCCATCTGAGCCGCGGCTTCAAACGGCATGGGGTTCAAGTGCTCGTAAAGCTCAGGCATCAGACCAATCCCGTATTTCTCGACGACCCAGGATGATTTGTAGCCGTTCTTGTGATTCTCGAACCGGTGCTCGACCGGCACTCCGGTCATGCCAACGTAAACGCACGGTTTCGAGGAATCACGATTTGGATTCAGCCGGCGAATTGATGGATGTTTCGCGGCCGCGGAATCGAGCAGGATCACGTAGACGCTGTGATGGAATTGTTCCTGACCAAGCATTATCCAACTGGCCGAATCCCTTTGCATCCTTGAGAATAAGCAGGGCAGCCCCAGAATCGCGAACCGGCGTTGCTTCCTCTCCTTGCAGTTCGGATCAGCATCGATCGTCGACAAACTGGACACTCCGGGGCCTCCTCGATGACGCCCACTTTGTCCGTGATGACTTCGAGGCTCTGGCTACCTGGTTGGTTCCCGATTGAAGGTATCAGCCGGGAAAGCGCCGCCCCGTCGATAAGCTCCAGCGGCTTTCCCGCCGCGAAGTTCTTCGCGTCCCCGGTGTAAACCCCAGTGGTGACAAAAATGGCTCTGTCGGCACGTTCCGCGATCAGCACCCCGTAAAGCTCCCGGATGGGACTGAGACCGACCTTGTAGACCTTCCACCGCTTGCATTGGACAATCACCGTTTCCGAGCGGCTTCGGAGTTTGAGGTCGATCCCGCCGTCAGCGCCTCCGCCGCCGTTCTCAGTGACCTCGTAACCCTGGCGTCGATATGCCTCTCCGATCAGCCGCTCGAAGTCCGACCAACTCAGGTCCCGAATGGATTCGAGGCTGGTTTGCCCATCATACAATCGCCGACGCGCCCACTTTTTGATCGCTGCCGTCAATCCCGCCAAGAGAACGAGCAACACGGCAATTCCGCCGAAGAGAGGGACGTTTTGGGCAAGCCCTTTGAGCATCGGGTGGCTACCGGCAAAGGCATTCATCGCGACGTTGATCGCTATATAGGCGATGAGGGCAACCGGGAGGCAAAGCCAGGCGGGAACAACGAGGAAGACCTCATGGAGATCGTCAAGAATCGTGTCCTGTTTGCGCCTGCGTGCCATTCAGTAAGGGTTTTCAGCGGTGGAGGAGAACTCCACGGTTTCCGTCACCGCGCCGACATCGTCGCAGAACTCGATCACTGCCCCGTCACCCGGCTCCACCACCGGGCATAGCTCACGGCGTGCTCGACGTTGAGATACCAGAGCGGGAAGGCCAAGGCATCGTTGGCCAGAGTCCAGCCGGTATTTCTCGGCCGGGGAGAGATGCGGAAGCAGTCCATCCCCGATCATGCTCGCGGAGGTTCGCCGGAGTCAAACCGGGAAGCCAATTCGCGTTCGGCAAAGGCCGATAACTGGTTGCTCCGAAGCCGCGAGGCGGCAATCTTATTGGGACAATGACGAAGCTGTGTCTCCTTCTCGCGGAAATCGTCCTTGCTACGTCTTACGTGGGAGGCCAAACGGACTCGGCCCGCAATCCTGACTTTGGCGCGGGAGCCAGCCTTCATGGCAAACAGATTTTTCCAGTCGATAATCCGTGGAACCGCGACATTTTCGCCGAGCCCGTTGATCCCGATTCCCCGGCATTGCTCGCCAGCATCGGGCTGGAAAAGAGCCTGCATCCGGATTTCGGAACCACCTACCGAGGAGTCCCCAACGGAATCCCCTATATTGTGGTCCCGGCAACCCAACCAAAGACGCCGATCACATTTCGCTACGCCGATGAGAGCCATATTGGTCCTTACCCGCTTCCCGCGGATGCGCCCATCGAGGGCGGGCCGGATTCCGCCGGCGATCGCCATGTATTGATCTTGGATCGCGACAACTGGAAACTTTACGAACTCTACGCCGCCTACCCGCCGCGTGGCGGTGAGGGCTGGAGGGCAGGCTCGGGGGCGATCTTCGATCTCAATTCCAACAAACTGCGGCCTGCCGGGTGGACTTCCGCCGATGCGGCCGGCTTGCCGATTCTGCCCGGACTGGTGCGATACGACGAGGTTGTGGAAGAGAAGATCATCGTCCACGCGCTGCGCTTTACCTGCCAGCGCACCCGACGGGCTTACGCCGCCCCCGCGACACACTTTGCCAGCCGCTTGACCGATTCGGCGTTGCCGCCCATGGGAATGCGGGTCCGGCTCAAAGCCGATTACGACATCTCCGGCTTTCCACCGGTTGCCCAGGTGATACTAAAGGCGTTGAAAAAATATGGGATGTTGCTGCCGATAACGGCGGGGATTGGTTCCTTAGTGGAGCGCCGGACTCGCGGTGGAACGATGAGGAACTTGGCACCTTGAAACGGGTGAAAGGCCGAGACTTTGAGGTGGTGCGGATGGGATCCTTGAAAGGCCATTAAACGTGTGTTTCGCCAAAGGATGAAGCCGGGCAAATCGTATCCGTATTACAGCAGGTTGGAAGACCAAGACAGAAAAACTGACATTGGCCAGATCGGAAACCGAACAACATCTGAGTTTGAAGCTCCTTGCGTCACAGTGGGCAAGGGAGCAAGGCTACATTTGCTGCGCGATGGAAGTGGCTTCGACGGGGAGGCGACATGGCGTTATGCGGTCTCTATCCCTGCGAACCTCCTTGTATTGGGATATATTGAGGGGCTTCTAACGAGCACGCCCGCCGAAAGTCCCCGGCATACCCGACCCCCTTTAAAATGAAAATGTTATCCATCTGCTGTATCGCCCTCCCACAATTCCTCTTCGGCCAACTAGCCACCGATAACCCTCAAGCCAAAACCGCAAACGGCATCGTCGAAGGCGTCTCCCATTCCGGCGTATCAGTCTTCGACGGCATACCCTTCGCTCAACCGCCCGTGGGCGACCTGAGATGGCGCGAACCACAGCCCGTCGAGAACTGGACTGGGATCAAGAAGACCGATCATTTCGGCCCTAATCCGATGGAACATCCGGCAGGCGACATGGTCTTCCGGTCGCACGGCATGAGTGAAGACTGCCTTTACCTCAACGTCTGGACCCCGGCCAAGTCTCCAGCCGAGAAACTCCCCGTCCTGGTCTACTTTTATGGAGGAGGTTTCATGAGCGGCGACGGCTCCGAATTCCGTTACGATGGAGAAAGCATGGCCCGCAAGGGAATCGTCACCCTCACCGTCAATTACCGCCTCGGCGTCTTCGGTTTTCTCGCCCACCCCACTCTCTCAAAAGAGAGTCCCTATCACGGCTCCGGCAACTACGGCTTGCTCGATCAGCAAGCTGCCCTGCGCTGGGTAAGAGAAAACATCGCTGCATTCGGCGGCGATCCCGAGAAGGTTACCATCGCAGGCGAATCCGCCGGCTCCATCTCCGTCTGCGCTCAGATCTCTTCCCCGCTCTCACGAGGCCTCTTCATCCGTGCCATCGGCGAGAGTGGCGGCTGCTTCAATCCTACGATCTCGCCGATCCCACTGGCCGATGCCGAACAGCGGGGTGTCAAATTCGCCTCTGCGATTGGAGCAACCTCATCAGCCGCTCTACGAGCCCTGCCAGCCGACCAGCTATTGGCGGATGCCACAAAACCGGGTACGCCGAAATTCTCGCCCACTATTGACGGCCATTTCTTTACCAAATCTCCCCTCCATGCATTCGCCGCCGGTGAACAGGCGCGTGTATCCCTGCTCGCCGGCTGGAATTCCGGCGAGTCAAACTACAAGCGAATCCTCGAAAAGGCAGACCCGACCCCTGAAAATTACCACAACGCTCTCAAGAAGCTCTATGGCGACAAGGCAGAGGAAGCCCTGAAACTCTATCCCGGAACCACTGAGGACGAAGTCATCGAGTCCGCCACGGCTCTCGCCGGCGACCGATTCATTGCTTACAGCACCTGGAAATGGTGCGATCTCCAAAGCAAAACCGGGGATCCCGTCTACTGTTATTACTACGCGAGACCACGCCCCGCATTGCGGCCGAAAGATAAAACCGTTCCGGCGTCGTCTCCCGAGGTCTCCAGCTCAAATCTCGCACCCAAGGCTCTAATCAACACCGGCGCCGTCCACTCCGCGGAAATCGAATACGCACTGGGCAACCTCCCGACAAACCGCGTCTACGATTGGCAACCCGAGGATTACACCGTCTCCACTATCATGCAGGCCTATTTCGCGAACTTCGTCATCAAAGGCAATCCCAACGGCACCAGCCTCCCAACATGGGATCAATTGAACACCGGCAAAGTGATGGTCATCGACGTGAACGCCCACTCCGAAAACATCAAAACCGACAATCGCTACCACTGGCTCGACCCGTTCTACACCCCGTCGGGTGAATAACTCCAACCAGAAGACAAAGCCACGCGGGAACGACGAGGAAGACCTCATGGAGATCGTCAACAATCGTGTCCTGTTTGCGTCGCCGGGCCATTCAGTAAGGATTCTCCGCGGTAGAGGAGAACTCGATGGCTTCCGCAACGACGCCGGCGGCATCACAGATCTCAACCACCGCCCCGTTCACCCGGCTCCACCACCGGGCGTAGCTGACGGCGTGCTCAACGTCGAGATATCAGAGCGGGAAGGCCAAGACATTGCTGGCAAGAGTCCAGCCGGCCTTCCTCGGACGCGGAGAGATTCGGAAGCGATCCATCCCCGATAATGGGCGCGGAGGTTGGCGGGCGTCAAGAGGGGCCGTAATGGAGAGATGTCCTCGCTGGCGGTATCGCCTCTAGCCAACAGCGCCCGAGTTGATGATCCGAGATGCTGTCAGCGCTGGGGACTCGGTGCTGGTCGCCGCCGAAACTCAAAATCACGCGCCAGCAACCGCGGACGGAGCAGCAGACCTTGGGGTTTTGACGATCCACCTGGCAGGAAGCTCGCTCAGACGAAACCGGATGCCGTCAGTGGCGGCTTTCATGAACTGATACCACCGAAACCCTCAAAGCGGCCCTGGCGGTCATCGTGGAAGCCCTGGCACCACTACGGCGCGGCCGTCAGACTTTACTTCACATGCCCGGAGACGAGCTTGGTCATCTCGAACATGCTGACCTGCTTCTTGCCATTGAAGACAGCCTTCAGTGCGGCATCCGCATTGATGAGGGTTCTCTTCTTGGCGTCCTGCAGCTTGTTCTTCTTGATGTAGTCCCACAGCTTCTTGGTGAGATCAGTCCGGGGCAGCGGCTTGGAACCGACTACGGCCGCGAGAGCCTCGTCGGGCTGGACCGGTTTCAGGAATGCGGCGCTCGGCTTTCGCTTCGCGGGTTTGGCTTTTTTCCAGGGTTTGGTTGCTTTGGGCATGGTGTCGTCTTGTGGGAATTATGTGGGATTATTTCTTCGGTGCGATCAAAGAGGGAGGGCGACTTTTTACGGCAATCCACCGGGCTTCATTGCTGCCGCCAGTTTAGCTCTTTCGGGCAGGAGTCAATCCACCATTTTCTCGCCCGGTTTACCCGCTCAACACCGGCGCGGTTTCCGACAAACGCCGGAATCGGGAAGACGGGCTAAGTCGGCGCTTTTAACGTGGTGTCGTTAACCGACAACGCGCACAGACATGGTGCCGGAATCGACCCTCAAAACTCGAGGAACAACATCCATTTACAAAAAGAACCGAATTCTGGAAATGATCGAGAAGAGCCAAATCCCGCTCGGGATGCAGTGCTTCACGGGCGACCCGATCCTCATAGAAATTATGGGCCTGAGCGGCTTCGATTGGGTGATGCTCGACAGCGAACACTCGGGCAACAATCCGCGGGCGATGGAGACCCTCATCAGAGCGGCCGATAGCGTCGGAATCGTGTCCTTCGTCCGGGTGACTCAGGCGACCGACGAAGCGGATATTCACCGTGCGCTGGAAGGGGGGGCCATGGGCATCTTTCTTCCGGAGATCAATTCGGTCGAGGATGTCAAGAAGGCCGCCGATGCAGCCTTCTACCCACCGAAGGGGCACCGCGGCATTTGTCCTGCCGTACGCGCCGCGCACTACAACGACAAGACCTTCGTGGACTACACAAATTGGAACAACGCCGAGATCACGCTGGTTCCGATGATCGAAAATCCGGACGGCCTGGCCGATCTGGACGCCATTTGCGCCCATCCAGATGTGCGGATGATCGTCTTCGCGGCGGGCGATCTGGGTTTCTCCCTCAACGAAGGCATGGATATGCTCGCGGGCAATCAGGTGCAGGAAGCATACAAGAAAGTATTGGAGACCGCCAAGAGGCACAACGTAGCCGTCATCGGCGGACCCATCCTGGACGCGACGCCGGACAGTTGTAGGAAAGCCCTCGAAGAGGGCATCACCGTATTCTCGCTTGGCCTGGATTCACTCGGATTTCGTGTTTACTGCCAACAGATGGTAGATGCGCTGCAACAAGGAGTAGCGGGCAGCAAATACACGAGACCTCCGAAGATGGACTGGGGTTTCAAAAAATAATCCGGCGCCGCCAGCACGTGTTTCATTTTTAATAAAAGCAGAAGAACAAACCGATCCGACATCGGAAAGACCGCATGCCGAAAGTAAACAGAGTAGTCATCGGTGCGAACAGCGAGAAAAAGTCCGCCGTGCTCTACCACGAATCGCCGAACCACCAGGAAACGCCCCGAATTTTTTGGCGTTCTACGCTTTGGGGCGCCACAGAGCTACCGGTGGACAACCAAATTCCTGGGGACCGCGGAGCCGACACGACGATGCGGGAGCCCGCCGAAAATGGTCTCATTTTCCGCGCCTTGGAGATTCCTCCTGATATCCCGGACGCCAAGAAGCATATCGAGATTCTCCAGGACCTTAACAAGAAGGTGAAGCAGAAATATCCTCCCACAGAGAAAGATCTGGCGCGTCACCCGAGCATGCACCGCACCGATACCGTGGATATGTTCACGGTGGCATACGGAGAAATCCATCTCGTTACCGACACCGACGAGACGCTTCTGAAACCTGGCGACACCGCCGTGGTGCAAGGAGTGAATCACGCGTGGTCCAACAAGTCCGACAAGCCGTGTATGATCATCGGCGTCATGGTACACGCCAAGCCCTGGCCGAAGGATAAATATCCCGCGGAAGGGCTTTGACTACCTTGCCACAGCTCTCTCGACGAGCCGTTGTCGAAGCTACCGCCCCCGCTTAATTTTCACGACGACATAAGACGAACCAGGAAACTTCCCATGCACGGTTTATCATTGGCACAAGCAACCAAAATTGCCGACGGAGCACTAGCCAAGGCTCGTGAAATCGGCTGCAAACCCATGACAGTTGCCGTCGTCGATGCTGGCGGGTGCCTCCTGGTTCTCAAGCGAGAAGATGGCAGCGGCGTACTCCGGCCGGACATTGCTCATGCGAAAGCGTGGGGTCCCGTCGGGATGGGAATCGGCGGCAGGGCCATGGCGAAGCGGGCGGAACAATCTCCGGAGTTCTGGGCCTCGTTGAACACCATTTCCGGCGGGCGCATCGCCCCGGTGCCGGGCGGAGTGCTCATCGTCCAATCGGGCGTGGTAATTGGAGCCATCGGCATGACTGGCGACCTGCCGAACAATGATGAGGCATGCTCCATTGCAGGGGTTGAACTCGCAGACTTCCAGTTTGAGGTGGAAGAAGGAGTTCTCGGGAAACAATAGGTTCGGATCGAACCTCGTTGAAGGAAGCTCCTCCAGATCCTTTGCCAACGGATCCCGATAAATGGCGGATTACGGAAGACACACCTACGGAGATCGACGCAATGTTAACGCTGGAGACAAGGTAAAGAATCATGAGCAATCACCCAACCGAAAACGCCCTGGGCGGGAAAGGCACTAGCCTTCCTGGCGGCAAAAGCAACGCGACGAATGCCCCATTCAATGGGACGCCCGCCGCCTTCAAGGAGCGGTGCACAACTTTTTTGGTCGTCTTGTGCAACGACAAGGACATGGAGAAGGCATCGAGCTATCTCGCCCCGGATTGCGTGCTCATCCACGAAGATCACCCACCGGTTAAGGGTCCCAAAGCGTTCATCGAAGTCTGGCAGAAAAATCTCGCGTCCATGCCGGATTACCACAAAAACATCAAGGACCTGGTGGTTGAGATGGAGGAAGGGGACGAGGGAGTAGCCCGAGTCTGGGTATACTCTCAGATCACCGGGATTGTCCCCGGCGCCACCACGGACAGCATCGATATGATGCGCTTTTCGGCCGATGGCCTTTTTCTCGAGAGCAAGGACGTGCAGCGGACCATCAAGAAGTCCTGACGGCGTCCTCGTTGTTGCCTTCGCTCTCGCACTTCGCGGTTAGTTGTACGAATCCTTTCAACGGCTGGCCTCCGTGCCAAATTTCTAGCACCGCGTCAGGCGAGAGAGAATCAGCCCGCATACATGGAAAGGACGCTAGGCGGCCCCGGGTTTTGTTCGTTGTCGAATTCGGCACGGGATTCCGTTCCAACCTGCCAAACCGACTTCTCGCGGGGGGCGTAATGGTAAGGCCATCCAGATGCCGGGCTGCGACTAAATATTGAACTTTCCGCATGCATGACCCCGTTTCTTCCACACCTGCCTGATCGGATCACTGTCGAATACATCCAGAATCTCGAGCGAAATGCCCGCGAGTTTCAGATGCTGATCGGGGATGATCGCCACGCCCTGTATCTGCCTCTCAGGGAAGGCGAGAGTAAACTGACGAGTGACGGTAAACTGCTCCACGAGGGCCGGGTGTTTCCAGGCATGATGCGGCTCGCTTCGCCCGGCGAGAAGGTTGAAGGGATCGTTTACACGCCTTCCGAAGCTATTGTCCTGCACATCCCCGGAGCGTACCTCCGTTCCAAGATGCGGGAAGTCAGCCCGGATCATCAACCGGGCGAGGTATGCTTCGTGAACGCCTTGCTGCAACCCAAGGCCCAAGTGCAGCAACTCGGACGCCTGCTCGTGCAAACCAGGCGGCTCGACCCGGTGCATACCCAGCTTTTCGTGGATGGCATGGCGGACGGGCTCTTGGCTTTCCTGTTGTACCACCATGGCCTGGCTCCCCGCGCTAGCCGCCATGTTAAGGGATTTAACTCGAAGGAATTTGCGCGTCTGGCGGAGTACGCCGATGCGAAGATGGAAGAAGCGCTCCGCTTGGAGGCTTGGGCGGCGTTGCTCGACATGCCCGTGCCGGAGTTCACGCGGCGTTTTCGTGAAACCGCCGGCGCTTCGCCTTACGCCTGGTTCATGGAACGTCGCATCGAACGCGCCAAGCATCTGCTGCGGAGCAGTCGCAAGTCCGTGTGCGAAGTAGCGTTGACGGTCGGCTTTTCCAGTCAGAGCCATTTCACCGAGGCGTTCCGCCTCCGCGTGGGTGCATCTCCCGCCCGTTGGCGGCAGTCCATGTAATCGCCGCATGCGCTGCATCGGACGAAGTGCTGCCTCTCCTCGGATTCGAGTCGCTGGAAATTTTCTTCTTTCATCGGGGCGTTCCTCTTGGCTTCGTCAGCCTGAATTCGTTGGCCTCGGTGTCGGTGCAAGTGGCGAGGTGGGCTGGCTCATCTGACGTGTCTTTGGGTGGTCTGAGCACCGTGCCTCCAGCGGCTTCTACAACGGTGCAGGCGCCGAAGAGATCCTTCACTTGGAAGCTGAGCCCTGTCCAGGTGAGGAGACCGGCGCCGCCGCTGTGAATTCCGATCGTTGAGCCCGCCACCACAAACTCGGTGAGAACATCAGATTGACCGGTGATCTCGGCATCGAACACCTCCCGGTAGAACTTCACCGCACGGGCCATGTCCTTCGCCCAGATGATGTATTTCAGTTTCTCGACGTGCACGGGTATGATTCAGGAAAACCCGGGAGAATTGATTTAATCGCGTCCCTGTATTCGTGCGGGTTTGAGGACTGTGCTCCACCAACCATCCATGCATCTTTGATGGAAATAACATCGCAGAACTATCGCTGTTTTCCTGAGTCATCCCGGATCATCCCATTTTTTGGATGCGGGCGGATCTTCGATCTGCTTCTCCAGGTCTGACACTGCTCGACGTGCGGAGATGAGCTTCTCCTTCACCTCCAGAATTGCGTCCTCCTTGAGCTGACGGATTTGGAGTTCAAGGGCTTGGATTTGATCGAGTGCGCTGGCCATATTTGAGGGGAGACTTACGAGGTTCGGGCGGGCGAATCAACATCCAGAAGCGTTTTCACCGGGGCAGGTGGCGTCGCTGCGAGAATCGGCATGTGGTATGCTTACGTGGAAGGCGGGGATCAGGTGCCGAAATCGTGCCGCTTCCGATGTATGTTGCAGAATGACAGGTCATGAAGATAAGAGTCACACCTCTCTCGGGTCGTCCCGCCTTTATCTGGGCGGGAGGATGGTTTTCATTGGCCACTCTGCTGACGTTCGCCCTTTGGAAACCGTTTATGCACGTTGTGCCGTTCCTCGCGTTTTTTTCCGCGGTGGCCCTCACGGCGGCGCGTAATGGGCCGCTGTGGGGACTCGGTTCGGCAATTTCAGCTATAGCTCTCCTTTTTGCGGCCGGGAAGATTCCGAGCGGGGAGTTGGTGATCCGTGGGGGCGCGTTGTTGGCGAATTCGGCTTTTATTATTTGGCTCGGAGCGCTTTTGCGTCGGACGGTTCTGGAAAGCCAGGTCTATCGGGAAAGCATCGCCGACGCAGTCTCCGACTTTGTGTGGTCTTGCGATTCCCGAAGACGCCCGCTGTATGTGAACTCGCGGATGCTCGAATTCTTCGGCTTCAACGAAAAGGATTTTGACCGCGCTGCCTGGAGGGCGTCTGTCCATCCCGACAGTCTTGCTGCATGGGAGCGGACCTTTGAGACCGCAAATCGCACGGGGGAACATTACGATTTCGAGGTGCGCTACCGGAGGCACGACGGCACCTACCGCTGGTTCATGTCCCGCGCGGTCCCGATCAAAAAAGGCCACGGGGATGTCGACCACTGGGTAGGCACCAGCACGGATATCGATGCGCGTAAGAGTATCGAGATGGAGCGCGAACAGCTTTTGGCCAGCGAGCGGCAGGCCCGTAGCGATGCCGAACGGTCCAGCCGGATGAAGGACGACTTTCTCGCAACGGTTTCCCATGAGCTCCGCACCCCGCTAAATGCTATTGTCGGCTGGGTTTATCTGCTCAAAGGCGAGAAAGTGGGTGAAGGGGACGTGCGGGACGGTCTTGCTGTCATCGAGCGCAACACGCGAGCGCAGGTCCAGTTGATTGACGATCTGCTGGATATGAGCCGGATTATTTCCGGCAACATCCGGCTCAATGTGCAGACGGTGGATTTATCGGTCGTCATTGACTCCGCTATTGAGGCAATCCAGCCATCGGCCGACGCAAAACAGATTCGGTTAACGAAGGCAGTCAATCCTTTCCCGGGCGAAGTGCGAGGCGATCCGGCGCGGCTCCAGCAGATCATTTGGAATCTACTGGGCAATGCCATCAAATTTACTCCAAAGGGTGGTCATGTGATTGTCACACTCGCGCGGCTTGAATCCCATGTGGAGATTAGCATCAGCGATTCCGGTGACGGCATCGCGCCCGCTTTTCTCCCGCATATATTTGAACGGTTTCGTCAGGCGGATGGGTCTTCGACCCGGCGGCATGGAGGTCTCGGTCTCGGTCTGGCCATCGTCAAACAACTGGTCGAACTGCACGGTGGCACCGTGCATGCCACCAGCGCCGGTGAAGGACATGGGGCGACGTTCTCCGTTCACCTGCCGCTTCTGGCTGCGCGGGTGATCAAAACCTCCGATACCCGCGAGGACCACGGAGTGCGCGAGGGCAAGCGGTCCCAAGCCGAATCTTCCAAGCTCGCTCACGTCAATGTGCTCGTGGTGGACGATGAACCCGACTCCAGGGCCATCATCAAACGCATCCTGGGCGGCTTCGGCGCGAGGGTAACCACCGCGGCTTCCGTAAAAGAAGCGATGTTGGAGCTTTCGACCGGCCGCTATCATACTTTGATCAGCGACATCGGGATGCCCGATATGGACGGTTTCGAGTTCATGCGAAAAGTCCGGGCGGGAGGACATCCATTTGGAAACGACATCCCGGCGATCGCCCTCACTGCATTTGCCCGTTCGGAAGACCGCCTGCGGTCGATGCAGGTGGGCTACGACGTATTTCTCTCGAAGCCGGTCGATCCAGCGGAGCTCCTGGCAGTCGTGGAACGTTGCGCCAGCCGTTCCAGTTCGCAGGTTCCGCAGACTGTGTAATCATTGGAATCCTGCCCTCCCTCGGCTCAGACCCCTCCATGATTGCGTCCTCATTCAGCTGGCGGATTCGGAGTTCGAGTGCTTGGATTTCTTCGAGGGCGGACCCGGCTCCACCACCGGGCGTAGCTGACGGCGTGCTCGACCCGGAAATACCAGAGCGGGAACGCCAGGACATCGCTGGCCAGAGTCCAGCCGATACTCCTCGGGCGGGGAGATGCGGAAGTGATCCATCCCCGATGAAGAGGGCGGGGCGTTTATGGGTGTCAAGAAAAGCGGGCGGATGCGGATGCCCCGAAATGAACTCATTAAATTTTTCACAAAAAGCATTTGACGTGAATAAATCCGCGTGGCTATAGTCCGACTAAGTTCAGGAAACTACATGAGAACACAGAAATCATTCCAGCAGCATCGCCAAGCGCCCATTGGGTCGCGTTGGACCGGTATGCTGTGCCTCGATGCAACCGTCGCGGCGGGATATATAACGGAAGATTCCAACGCGGAGGTGAGCAGGTAGTTTCGAAACATTCAATAGAACCGAAGATTTCCAAACCCTGCTCGCCTGAAAAGGTCAGCAGGGTTTTTTGTTGCTTAAATTCAACCGAAGGGAACCAAGAAAATTATTAGACTAACTTAACGATTTGTGGCGAAAAAAGCCTCGACACCGGCGGCAACCGGCATCGAGGCGGGATTTGGTCACCTTACAACAGGAAATAGCAGGGCTCCGTTGAAACTGTAACCGATTATACGGTTACAGTCTCCGGTGCGGTGTGTCAACAGCTTGGCAGCCGCCGCCTCACTCCCTGTTCGGTGGACCCCGATCCCGCGCCTGATTTTCAACAACAAGGGCTTGATAGGAGGTGTGCCCGAAACACCGAAAGATCCGCCGTGAAAAGACCAGCGGGTGCGACGTTAAAAGAGCGTGGCAGCGGTGTTCGTTCTTTTCTGTCGTCTTGCAGCCATCGTTCAAGAGCAAGGATTTCTGATCGCCATTCAGAGGATGCCGGTGCGAATCCGGCTGGCCGCACCATTTTTTCGTTTCTATACGTGTGCGGCGGGCGCCAGCTTGCGCAGTAGAGTCTCCAAAACTCCGCGGGCTCGGGGCAGCACCGAGACGCCGTGCCATTTTATCGGGCCGCTAGATTAGTCAGGAAATCAGCCGGTTTGCACCCGGCAGTGCGGGGAGCATAGCCCCGGCGGTCCACCGACTTCTTTAAAATCGCGGGAAGGTTGAGAACCAGGGGAGTCTCATAAGCTCTCTTATCGTGGTGCGACTCCACGTCCCGCAACCATCGGGGTTGGTAGCCGCGTAAAGATCGCGAGCCGCCTGTAAAGCGGATGTCCTACTGGCCAGCGTCGGAGCGTTACCGACACAACCCACCATTTCATGGCCTGTTAGCTCAGCTACGAAGAGCAGCCGCCTGTCGAGCGGAAGGTCGCGGGAGCAATGCCCGCACAGGCCGCCATTTCAGAACGACACATTTGTGTCACGGGCACGAGGAAGACAGCAATCCGCGCCGCTTGGGACGGGGAGATACCCGGAGCAGTAACCGGGGTGCCCGACCACTTTCGAACAGCTCCCGTGGCCGAGCAGACTTGAGGCGTCCGTCTTCTAAACGGGAACACGCAGGTGCAATTCCTGCCGGGGGTATAGACCAGCGTGGGATAACAGTAGTCCATCGCCCTGTTAAGGCGCAAGGTCTTGGTGCGAATCCAAGCGCTGGTGCCATTTTTCATGGAGCACGTCCGGTCAGTCGAGGAAGCTGTTTTGAAAACAGTCGTGCCCTTCAAAAGGCGTCCAGTGTGCAAATCCCGGTGCTCCGCGTCTTACACCAAATCCCCGTAGCTCAACAGAACAGAGCCGCCCTTTCCTAAACCGGACAGATGCGAGTGCGACTCTCGCCGGGACAAGGCCCGCATGGTGCAAAAGCAGCACGAACTGGTTCTCAGACAGAAGACCTCGGAGCATTACCGGGTGCGGGCGCCATTTTGATTCCCTCCATAGCTCAAAAGCAGAGCACCCGGCTGATAACCGGGAGACCGGGGAGCGTTACCTCGTGGAGGGACCAACGGCTGTTTAGCTGAGAGAGATTAGCGCCTCCCTGAAGAGGAGGAGAGTCCGGCGCGATACCGGCAGCAGCCACCACTTTTCGCGTCATTGGTGTACAGCAAGCACGGCGGTCTTCCAAACCGCGGGCGCCGGGGCAGCACCGGCATGGCGCACCATTTCAGCTCCCGAGGTGTAAGAGAACTGCATGCCGCCCTGCGAAGGCGGAGGTTCGAGGTGCAAGTCCTCGCGGGAGCGCCACTTTCCAATTCCTCCGTGGCAGAAGTCAGCAATGCACTCCTCTCGTAAAGGAGACCATGCCGGGGCAGCGCCGGCCGGAGGATCGCTTTCAAATGGAGGCCGTGATGTAACAGCCAGCATTCGATCCTGTGAAGATCGCCGAGCGGGGGCAGCACCCGTCGGCTTCCCCATTCTATAAATCGCGCACAAGGCAAAGCCGACGAGCCAGCGGTCTGCAAAACCGCATTACCCGGTGCAAGTCCGGGGTGCGTGTCCATCGGGCACGAGGAAGACAGCAATCCGCGCCGTTCGGATCGGCGAGATACTCTGGGCAGCACCGAGGTGCCCGACCATTTCATTCCGCCAAAGCGTAGAAAGCGACGTGCGTCGTGGTAACGACGAGAGACCGGTGCAAGTCCGGTTGGCGGATCCATTTCGCTCCGTAGCATAAAAGCAGTGCGGCGGTTTCATAAGCCGTTAGGTGCTGGTGCGAGTCCAGCCGGAGCGACCATGGAAGTTAAAGCGGACAAGCGAGCCGCCGCCGGTTGGAAGCCGGACGGACCTTTTGCAAGGTTGTGGAGCATGCCCACTGACTTCCGCTTTCGGGTCGCAAGCATTGCAGGGATGCAGCGGACTCTTAATCCGCGGAGCACGGGGCAGCACCGTGGCGACCCACAACTTTCGAAGGAAGCTGAACCGGACAAGCGCACCGGGACTGTTTCGAAAACAGATCGTTCCACTTTCGTGGAATGGGGAGCATGCCCTCCGGCTTCCGCTTTTTTCTGCCAGCGTGGATGGACAAGGAATCTCGCCGCTCTTGTAAAGCGGAGGATGCGGGAGCGTTACCCGCCGCTGGCTCCATTTTGCCCCGTGAGGTAACAGTAGCCTGCCTGGCTCTGAACCAGGTCGTCATCGTGCGAATCGATGCGGGGCAGCCACTTTCTTCCCAAAAGCCGCACTAGCCCAACAGCAGAGGCATCACGTCCAGAACGTGAACAGTCCCGGTGCAAATCCGGGGTGCGGCATGCGCCGGTAGATCAATAGCAGATCGCCTCACCGACACTGAGGAGGCAGACGGGGCGGAACCGTCCCGGCGCACCATTTCAACGCTCCCGTAGCTCAATGTATAGAGCGCCGCGCTTCGGACGCGGAGGTTGCAGGCGAGATTCCTGCCGGGAGTACCATTTTCCCCCGCGTAGCCCAAGGCAGAGGCACTCCGTTTAGAGCGGAGAAAGTGCAGGTGCGAGCCCTGCCGCGGGGACTTCCTTTCGCTCCCGTAGCCCAAAAGCAGAGGTAGCCGGCTTAAACCCGGCCCAGTGTCGGTGCAAATCCGACCGGGAGCACTATTCCCGTCAGTCGACCAAAGCGCGGTCATCTTAAGTTGGGTGTGGCTTAGGTCGGTTCAGATTTGCGCGGCCCCGCCGTCGACGAAAAGTTCGACGCCGTTGATGTAGCTGCTTTCGTCCGAGGCAAGGAAGGCGACGGCCTTGGCTACTTCATCGGGTGTACCGGTACGGCCAAGCGGTGTGGACGCGGCGGCTTGCGCCTTGAAGCCTTCGATTTGCTCGTCCGTAAGTCCGAGTTCGGTCTTGTATCCGGGGGTTACAATCGTGCCGGGACTGACCACGTTCACGCGGATGTTGCGTCCTTTCAAATCCATCGTCCAAGTCCGGGCGAAAGAGCGTAGGGCGGCTTTGGTCGCGGCATAAACTCCGAATGCCGGGACGCCTTTGATCGAGACCATCGAGGCGTTGAGCACTATTGCGCCGCCTGCCGTCATCAGAGGGAGCGCCTTTTGCACGGTGAAGAGAGTTCCCTTTACATTGATGCCGAAATATTTATCGAAATGCGCCTCCGTAACCTGCTCAAGAGGAACGAATTCGCCGCCTCCGGCGTTCGCAAAAAGGATGTCGAGCCGGCCCGCTTTCTCACGAATCACTTCGTAGAGTCTATCGAGGTCGGCGAGATTGGCAACGTCGCCCTGCACGCCGATCGCCGCTCCGCCGATCTCTTTCACGGCGGCATCAATCGCGTCCTGCCGACGCCCAGTAATGAAAACCTGAGCGCCCTCGGCGACGAAGTAATGGGCAGTGGCGAGTCCGAGGCCGCTGGTGCCCCCGGTGATGAGGGCTATTTTGCCCCGAAGTCTGTTTGAAGAGTTCATAATTCGTAGTGATCTTTACACAAGCGGCTTTGGTTGCCGCGCCGCAGGCTCGACCATTGCACCATCTTGGCAAGCGTGCCATCAGGGAAAACTTTAACAATTATGCCCGTGTAGTCCAACGGCAGAGACATCCGCCTCAAAAGCGGACCAGTGCAGGTGCAAATCCTGCCACGGGCACCATGGAACGTGAACCGGACGAGCGAGCCGGGATTCTTTGCTAAAGAGATCGATCCGCATTTTCACGGATTGGGGAGCATGCCCTCCGCGTTCCGCCAATTTCCTCCCGTAGTGTAAAGCAGCACGAACGGCTTATACCCGTTGAGTCCCGATTTGGGGGCGCAGTCCAGGTGCGAGTCCTGGCGTGAGGATTTTTTCGCCCGTGAATGCAAAGAGCCGAGCGCCTCGCCTTTCAAGCGGGTCCTAGCCGGTGCAAGTCCGGCCACGGGTGCCATATTCATGCTCGCGTAGCCCAACAGCAGAGGCACGGCGTCGAGAACGCCGCCAGTGCGGGTGCGAATCCTGCCGCGAGCACCAATTTCGATCCGGGGCCGCAAGCTTTAAAGTGAAGCAACGAACTTTTAATCCGTTGAACGGGGAGCGTTACCCCGGCGGCCCACTTTTCCCGAGTCGTCCAGCAGTAGGATGCCTGACTTTGAATCAGGAGACCGTGGGGCGGAACCACGCTCGGGAGCCATTTCCGCCCGTTGGTGTAATAGCAACGCGCCTGGCCTACACCCAGGAGTCGGGGGAGCGCAACCTCCACGGGCGACCATTTTTGATTGAGTTAAAACGACAGAAAGAACGAACACCGCTGCTACGGGCCAGGAGTGTGCAATTTTTAGAGACGACAATCATGAACACCAAAGTATTCGGAACCCATGACGCGGACACCATCGCGCAGATCAACCGCTGCGTGGCCGCGGGTGGAGTCCGCGGCGTTCTCTGCGCCGACGGACACAAGGGTTACGCCCAGCCGATCGGTGGCGTAGTCGCTTACAAAGACAGGATTTCCATCTCCGGTGTCGGCTTTGACATCGCCTGCGGCAATCTTGCCATCCGCACCGACGCCAAGGCCGAGGATGTCGCGCCGAAGATGGAGGCCATCATGGACGACGTGGTTCGCGACATCTCCTTTGGCATCGGCCGCAAGAACAAGACCCGCGTCGACCATGAGCTTTTCGATGATGCGTCCTGGGCGCTCGAACCTTTCAAGGGCCTGAAGGCTGTTGCTGAAGGCCAGCTTGGCACGGTTGGAAGCGGCAACCACTACGTCGATATTTTCCTCGATGAACAGGATCGCGTGTGGGTCGGCGTGCATTTCGGTTCACGGGGGCTTGGGCACAAGACTGCCACCTACTTTTTGAAGAAGGCGGGCGGCAAAGATGGGATGGATGTTGAGCCGGCAGTCGTCAGCGAAGAGAGCCAGGTCGGTCAGGACTACCTGGCTGGAATGCATCTCGCCGGCCGGTACGCATACGCCGGCCGTGAGTTCGTGGCCCGCCACGTCGTGCAAAACATCCTTTGCGCGAGTCTTGAGGAAGAGGTTCACAACCACCACAATTTCGCATGGCGTGAGGAACACGACGGTGAGAGCTACTGGATCGTGCGCAAAGGGGCGACACCGGCTTTCCCAGGACAGAAGGGCTTTGTCGGTGGAAGCATGGGCGATGACGCCGTGATCATCGAGGGCGTTGACTCCGAGACTGGACGGGAGGCGCTCTACTCGACTGTACACGGCGCGGGCCGCATCATGTCTCGCACCGCCGCCAAGGGCAAATTTGTGAACGAAGGCGGCAAGCGCATTCGCAAGGAGGGGTTTGTGCGCCACGACGAGATGATGAAGTGGCTTCACGAAAAGGGCGTTGTTCTCCGCGGCGCTGACCTTGATGAAGCGCCGCAGGCTTACCGCCGTTTGCCCGAGGTGCTCGACGCTCACGCCGGGACGATCCGCATCCTGCACACGCTACGCCCTCTGGGTGTGGCAATGGCAGGCCGCGACATTTACGATCCATTCAAGGACTAAAATGAACGATGTATTGAACAAGACGACCGTGCTGGTTCTCAACCGCAACTGGCAGGCCATTCACGTCAAGACGCCCGCGCAGGCGTTCTGCATGATGGCTGCCGACGTGGCGACCGCGCTGGACATCCAGGAGAACGGCGACATGCGGCCGGCCAAGTGGGCGGACTGGCTCGCCCTTTCCGTGCGCGACGGAGACAACCTCGTGCGGACGGTCCACGGCGCCGTTCGGGTGCCGACGGTCATCGTCCTGGCGAACTACGCCAAGGCGCCGAAGCGCCGTCCGAAATTCTCAGCGAAAAACATCTGGGCGCGGGACGGCGGCACCTGCCAGTACACAGGCCGCAAGCTCGCCGCCCACGAAGGCAACATTGACCATGTATTGCCCCGCTCACGCGGCGGCAGGACGGCGTGGGAGAACTGCGTACTCGCCCACAAGGAGATCAATTCCCGGAAAGCCGACAAATTGCCGGAGGAGGCCGGTCTGCGCCTGCGTCGTCAGCCAGCCGCCCCACGCGAGCTGCCGGCCTCTGTTCTCATCCGCAACTCGCATCGGGTAGGGGACTGGGACCATTTTCTCAAATCCTGACAGGATACCCTCCGGCTCTGCTCATATCGAGGAACCAACTCGCTTTTATCCGCTCGATTCACGAAGTTGTATCAGCGAATTTATCGGTCTGGGCCAACCGACAAACCCGCCGTAACGCTGACTCGCGAGAAGATCTACGCCTTGTTCTGGAAAAAGCCGATGCTGACCCTGGGAAAGGAATTCGGAGTATCAGGAAACGCAGTCGCAAAGGCCTGCACGAAACTCCAGGTTCCCTGTGCCCGGCCGAGGCCGCTGGGCCAAGCTCGCGGCCATGGATACCAATGGCGTCGATCCCCTGGGCAGTTCCGTGTAACAGGAACGCAGGATCGAGATGAGCGTAAGCCCGTCGATTTGCATGGCAAACGCACACGACGCCTGCCGCTACCTGCTCGAACAGCAGACGTTCCAGAGGCTGCGACCATTGATCCCGGGAATAGCCTCCTATACCCCAAGGCGGCTCAGGATGAATCAGCAGACGGGGGCCTGGCCAAAGGTTCGATTCCCTCCCTAGCCACCATTCTGGAATATCTGATTATGATATATTGCACGCAACACCGTCCGATGTAGCAAAAACGTGGCGAGCGGGGTGCTGCTGACTTTGCCTAAACTATCGAGATGAACAGGAAGTATTTCGCCGTATTCACACCAGGGAAATCCCGATCAAAACATGGGCACGGATTGCTGCTCGTGGCAGCAGTGTTGTCTCTTTCCATGGGCCGGCTGAGCTCTGCGGAAACCCCGGGAATGGAACTGCGTTCCCCCAAAGATGGCGACCATTTCGAGGCGACCAAACCTATGCTGTTCTGGAAGGCCATCCCGGATGCGAAGAGCTATGAGGTCGATGTGGACGGCGCAAAAGCCGGGGAGGCTCCGGCGGGAACGGGGCCGGTCCTGGGTTATGCCCTGACGGGCGCGCTGGCGCCGGGCTTGCATCATTGGACGGTAAAAGTCATGACTGGCGAGGGGGGAGGTGTTATTACCGGCACTTCGACCTTCACGATTGATGCCCCGGCGAATTGGCCGGATTGGGCAATTGGACCTTTCGTGCGGTATGGGGGCAATCCGATTCTAAGTCCCCAAGGGACGGGCTGGGAATCGGTGAATGCTTTCAACCCGGGAGTGCTCTACGACGAGGGCAAGTATCGCATGCTATATCGCGCACAGGGGAAACGCTGGCCCTCTGCGGTCGGGTATGCCGAAAGCCAGGATGGTGTGACGTTTGTCCGGAATGCGAAGCCATTGATCGCGGGGACGGAGGCTTTTGAAAAGAAATATGGCTGCGAGGACGCGCGTTTTTTCAAGTATAACGGGACTTACTACACATTTTATACGGGCAATAGCCTGAAGGCGAATAGGATCGCGCTGTGTGAGGCGACCTCGGCCGATGGGACGACCTGGAGAAAGCTGGGGCCGGTGGTGGAGGATCGCAAGAATGGAGCAGTGATTTGCGATCCGTCCGGAACGCCGGTGAAGATCAACGGCAAGTTTGCATTATATACGGGGAACCTTGAGCTATATTATTCGGATGACATGGTTCAATGGAGCCTGGGGGGCAAGATCGACCTGAAGCTGCCGGTCGGCTGGAATACTGCTTACGAACCGTGCGTGGCGGTCACCGACCCGGCCTCGTCGCATCCCGATGACGTTGTTCTTTTTCATCGCTGGGACGCTGAACGGGAAAGGAAAATGGTTTTACGCGATCTCTGAGGTTCTCTTTTCCAAAGCCGACCTGACGAGGAAAGTGGCACAGCTCAACGATTGCATCATGAAACCGCGCGAGAGTTATGAAAGCGGACAAAACAAGAATTGTCTCTGGACGAACTCGATCATCGCGCATGACGGGCAATGGATGCTCTACTACGGAGGTGGCGACCGATATGTGGGGCTGGCCACGGCGCCAGTGAACAAGTAGGTGTCGCGCGCTCTGGCGCGACAGTAGTTCTCAAGCTTGGGAATTTATAAGGGCGCGGCGGCGACGTGAGTTGAAGAAGGCAGCCGACTCGAAAAAGCATCATTTTAGGCGACATAAAGCCGCCTCTTTTGACACGACCTGCCCTCCTGCGTCTCTCACGCGGCTGGGGTGACGAAGTCGGCCGCATCCTTAAGCGCCCCGGTTTGCGCATCTGCGTCCACGAGGGCGTTGTTGATCGCGAATGCGGCCTGCATTCCTTCGGAGACGGCGCCGATGACCAACTGGATGCCGCGGCTGCAATTGCCGGCCGCGTAAACTCCGGGGATGTTTGTGGTGGTGGCGTCGTCGGCGCACTGGATGCAGTTGTCTTCCGGGCAACAGTCAACCCCGAGGCGTTCGGCCAGGGGCGAACGTTGGTGCTGACCGGGCGAGAAGAAGAGCGCGGCCCGAGGCAGCACCGACCCGTCCGCAAAACAGATGCGCTCGAGCTCGCCGCCTTCCCCTTCGAATCTCGTGACGCGCGTTTCTATCACCCGCAGGTCGAGGCGCTTCAGGGTTTCCGCGCTGTTGTGATCGCACGCGAGCGCTCCGTTCGCGCAGAGGATGATATCTTTGCTCCACAGGAGCAATTCGATCGCCAGGTCAACGGCATCCTGGTCTCCTCCCAACACCGCCAGCGGCTTTCCACGCACCTCCCAGCCATCGCAATACGGGCAACTGTGGACGGTATGCCCGTAGAACTGCTTGAAATTATCGATTTTCGGAAGCTCATCGATCAGGCCGGTCGCGATGAGCAACATCCGCGACTCCACCTTTTCACCCGTCTCGAGCGTCACTTCAAACCGATGGTCCGACCTGGCTGCGTCCTCCACCTTCACGCTCCGCAGCTCGACCGTGTCGCTGTATCTGGCGAGTTGCTCCCGGGAAACTTGTAGAAATTCCGAAGGCGTCGAACCGTCCCGGGAAAGATAGCCGTTGAAAATCTTTGCCGGTTCGTTGCGGGGGTGGCCGGCATCGCACACGAGCACCCGGCGCAGGCATCGCCCGAGGACGAGGGCGGCGCCGAGACCGGCCGGCCCGCCTCCGACGATGACCACATCCCAGTCCGGCATTCCTGGTTGGGCTTTGGTTTTGAGAGCCATGCGCGGCCAGCGTAGCCGCAGCGACCCCTCGTGACCAGAGTCTTCCGTCGAAAGGAGCGTTGCCTATCGAATGTGCCGATCCGTATGCCTGGATCAATGCGTGGCGCTGGCGGCGGCCTATTTGGCGCGCATTCGGTTGTTTTTCGGATGGTGTTCCAGCTCGCAGAGGCCGAGCGCCTCCATCAACGGCGGGACATACACGCCGAAGCGGCCGCGCAGACCCTTCTTGAGTCCGTACCACCCTTCGACGGGATTTTTCGGGGAGCGACCCCATGCTTCGACGGTGCCCTCTTTTGCCGCCTTCTGTTCGTCGGCGCCTCCGAGTTCCATCCAGTCTCCATGCGCTTTCAGCATCGCGTGAAGGTCTTCAATGCAGCGCGCGTCATAGTGGAGGGTGGTCTTGCCAACCGTGCAGACGAGAATTTGCACTCCGTCCCGGGTATCCGTGTGCATGGTGAACTCCGAGCTGCCTGGAGGTGTCTTCAGCAGCCACGGGTTGTCTTTCGTGCGGTCGAGGGCGGCCATCGGTTTGCTCATTTGGACAAGCTGCACCCGATCTCCGCCCGGGGCGACCCTCAACCCTTCTTTTTCAAGCTGGAAGCTTTGTGAGCCGCGGGTTTGCCGGACTTGCCGCTGACGACAAGATATTCAGGGCTGCCTTTGGACGCGGAGACCTGGTGCGTCTTGATCTTCATAGGCGCCGTGAGTTTCTTTTTGACCATCCCCTGCGTCGTACCCTGGGAGGTTTCCCACTCGACTTTGTCGCCCGGCTTTAGCGTCTTCTTCGGCATACGGAATTTGTTTCGGGCGTCGCCTCAGGCGCGGTCGCGTCCGGCGCCGACATTCGGCAGAAGGCCCGTCAGCAGGCCGATCAACGGAAGGAACGAGCAGATGTGGAAGACATAGCCGATGCTTGTGCGATCCGCGAGCCAGCCGAGCGCCGCCGCGCCGATCCCCGCCATGCCGAAGGCCCAGCCGAAAAAGATGCCGGCGATCATCCCCACGTTGCCCGGCACCAGTTCCTGCGCGTAAACGAGGATGGCCGAGAAGGCCGAGGAGAGGACGAGGCCGATGACGACGCTCAGGACGCAGGTCATCCAAAGGCCCGCGTAAGGCAGCGCCAAAGTGAACGGCGCCACCCCGACTATGGAAACCCATATGACCACCTTGCGTCCGAAACGGTCTCCCGCCGGGCCGCCGATCAAGGTGCCGGCGGCGACCGCAAACAGGAATACGAAGAGATAAACCTGCGAGGCCGGTATGGAGACGTGGAATTTTGTGATGAGGTAGAACGTGTAGTAGTTCGTGAGGCTCACGAGGTAGAAATATTTCGAGAAGATCAGCAGTGCCAGCACTGCCAGCGCGAGCGGCACCCGCCCGCGAGGCAGGCCCGTCCGGCCGGGCTCGCTGCGGGGCTTCTTCTGGATGCGAGAACGGTTCTCGCCGTACCACGCGCCCACCCTCCACAGGATGAGGATGCCGGCGAAGGCCATCAGGCAAAACCAGAGCACCCGCGCCTGCCCTCCCGGCACGATGATCAGCGCAGCCAGCAGCGGCCCGAGCGCGCCGCCGGCGTTGCCGCCGACCTGGAAGAGCGATTGCGCGAAGCCGTGCCGCCCGCCCGAGGCCATGTGGGCGACGCGCGAAGATTCCGGGTGAAAAACCGCGGAGCCGACGCCTACGAACGCCGAGCAAAAGACGATGGCCGGAAAACTGCCCGCCCGCGAGAAGAGCGCGAGCCCGACGAGCGTGATGCCCATCCCCCACGCCAGCGAATATGGGAGCGGCCTGCGATCCGTATAAAAGCCGACGACCGGCTGGAGGATGGAAGCGGTGCACTGGAACGCCAGGGTGATGATGCCGACCTGCGCGAAGTCGAGGTGGTAGGATTGCTTGAGCAGGGGATAGATGGAAGGGATTAGCGCCTGAATCGAGTCGTTGAGCAGGTGCGAAAAGCTGATCGCGAGCAGGATGCCGAGCACCGTGGCGTTCGGCGCGGCGACGCGCAGAGAGCTCCGGGGTCCGGCGGTTTCAGAAGAGATCACGAGGCATGTATTCTGGCACCGGTCGTCCCAAAATACAAAAAGGGCGGATTTCGCGAGCCGAGTTTGAAAGCCTATAGCGCAGGTCGAAAAAAAATCATTGACGCCGGATACCTTATACCGTAAAGCTATACGGCATCGCGCTTATGAAGCTCTCCAAGAAAACACTCGATGGCAATATGGATACCCTGCTCCTCGCCGTCCTGAGCGACGGGTCGAGCTACGGCTACCAGATCGTCCAGGAGCTCAACGCCAAGGCCCCCGGCGTCCTGAAGACGGGGGAGGGGACGATCTACCCCGTTCTACACCGGCTCGAAGAACGGGGGCTCATCCAGTCCTCCTGGCGCCTTGGCGAGACCGGCCGCCAGCGCCGGTATTACCGCGTCACGCCCAGGGGCAAAAAGGCGCTTGCGGACAGCCGGGTCCAATGGGCCTCGCTGAAGAAGGTCATGAACACCGTCCTTGGAGAGACCCCCGCCCCGTCAAACACCCCGGCCGCCGCCACCCTATGAACAAGATCCTTGAGCGTTATCTCGACCGCGTCTTCGTGTATGCCAACAAGCCGGAGGCGGAGGCCAAAACCATCCGCCAGGAATTGAGGGATCATCTTTTGCAAAAGATGGACGATCTCGTGGCCGGCGGTCTGCCGAGGGAGGAGGCCCTCCTCGAGGCGCTGCGCCTGCACGGCTCGCCGAAGGTCATTGGGTACGCGCTTCGGGGACCGTTTCCGTGGGTGGACATCCGTTCCTTCGGCACGGCGCGCGGGGTGGTGGCGATCGGGCCCAAAGCCGTGGGGATTTTCGCTTTTGGCGGGATCGCCACAGGCGTGTTTGCGTGCGGCGGCTTTTCGCTCGGGCTCTTCAGTTTCGGGGGCTTCGCGCTGGGCCTGCTTTTCTGCTGGGGCGGCGTCGGCATCGGCGTCCTGGCGTATGCGGGCATGGCGCTCGGACTCGTAGCGGCCGGAGCCATGGCAGTCGGGGCAGTCGCCGAGGGAGAGGTGGCAATCGGCGCATGGGTTCCGGAACATTTCCGCGGCGCGACGAGCATCAGCCACTACACTGCGGGAAACGCGCCCGGGTTTTTGAAAGGGCTCGCTGCGCTGCTGCGCGTCCCGATGTTCATCGACCGCTATATCATATTTTTCCTGCCGAGCTATTGCGTGGCGGTTGCCATCTTCTTCTACGTGCAATACCGCGAGGGGAAGAGGACCCGCCGCCAGGAAGACTGGCTGCTGGACGGGTAATCTTCAGGCGCCCGCCTTTTCGAGCTGAATGATCTCCGCGCCCGTTCGCTCGGGAGCGGGCCAGGGTTCGTGGCAGTGCGGGCAGCGCTCCTTTTCGATAGGCCGCTTCCGCCCGCAGCGCGGGCAGCGGATGCACGCAGGCCAGTCCGACCCCAGGCGGAAGGCGGCGAGCCCCGGCAGTCCGAAGCAGAGGATGAACAGGGCCCAGCGGGCCGCCCGGCCCCGCGTGTAACCGGCCCCGCGCGCCCATGCGAACGCAATCCCGCCAAGGAGGAGACCGACGGCGGATGCGACCGCGAGATCGCGCGGCAGCGGAATCCCCACTGAAAACGTGTCCGGGAAAACTTCGTCCGCGTCGCTCGGGAACGCACGGGAATAAAGCCAGTCTGCAAACGCCGGCAGCGGCGGAACGGCGCCCGCGAAGAGACGCTGCACCCAGCTCCTCTCGGCGGCGAAGTAGGCGGGAGAGGAGCGGTTGTACGCATGGAGAATGCGGCCCTGGGCATCAAGTTCATCCAGGAACTCCACGGAATCGGCGCGCGCTCCTTGAGGACCGGCCGGGTAAAAGGCCTGTGAGGATTGCACATACGTCCGGTTCAGCTTCAGGTTGGTCGTGATCCATATGTTGGGCCATGAGGCGGTGTCGTGAGGGTAGGGGATCGGGCCCGTCACGCCTCCCGAGGGTTTCACCAGGAGGAAGCTGTCCTTCATCCCTATGGCCAACACGCTTGGTTTGGGATCGGTCGGCTCTCCCCGCATCGGGAGCAGCGAGAGGATGCCATCGTTCTGCGCATTGAACACTGGCGTCATCGTCCGCTCCAGGGGATCCAGGGCGTACACCTGCGGCCCGGCCCAGAAATAATAGGGCGTGGAACGCGCATACTCGGAGGGCTGCACGCGCGCGTAAAAAGGCTTCGGGACGCTCCCGGGCGGCTTGAATCCTTCCGCATCGAAAATGCCCGCGCAACGGCGGCTCAGGTTATCGAACCCGATGAAGTAATTCTCGCGCATCAGGCGAAACCATGTCTCCTTGGCGCCGGAGTTCTCGTCGATCTCCTGGACATAATTGCGCAGGTTGCGCGGCTCACGGCGGAGATACGCTTCGGATTGGTAACGGAAGTTGAGATAAACCAGCGGAAGCATCTGGCAGAGGTTCCCGTAGCTGTTGTTTCCGACGTAGCGCTCGTCGGTGACGGGTTTCCCATTCAAGTTGGTAACGCTGGTGGCGTCACCATGCTGGCTCGCGAGGAGTATCTGGCCGTCCCTGGTAACCTCGAACTGGGCGTAGTCGAAATCCACAGGCGCATTCCTGGTCGTGACGAATTCCAGGCCCTCGCCCAGGAGGAGCCACGCCGTGGCGGCCCCGGTCACCAACGCGAGGAGAAAGGCGGCGCGTCCCGGCCACGGCCTGCCGCTCATCGACTCCCGGCTGCGCATCGCGCCCCAGGCTGCGAGCAGCAGGGCGACCGATGCGAGCAGCGGCGCGAGGAAGATCCATCCGCTCATGATGTGCAGCGCGAACACCGGCACTACAGACAGGGCCGCGAGCCCGCGACTGCCAAACCAGCGACCGCGATGCAGGCAGAGCAGGACTGCCGCGAAGTAGAAAAGCGGGCCGAGCAGCAGGTCGCTCGAGCCCGGCAGGGCCATGCCGGGAACAAGCGGCACGGCGAACTGGCCCGGGACCGCGGCGAAGACCACGCTGGCCACAAAAGGCAGCACCGTCGCCGCCAGGCAGAGAAGCAGCCCCGCCAACACCTTGCCAAAGAAGATCACGCTGCGGGAGACCGGCCGGTGAAGGAGCGCCGCCCACTGGTCGCGCCGGAGTTCGGGGAGGAACTGGAGCACGCCGAGCGCGGCCCCGACCGTGGCGCAGCCGAAAGATGTCACCATCAAAAAAGCCGGGTCGCACAGCGTGAGCGATCCTCCGTAGTCCGAACGCCCCCTGAAAAGCGCGTAGAATTCCGCCGCCACCATGGCCGCCAGCGCGAGGGCGGCCCATTTCAGGTTCTCCCGCAGTTCCTTCCAAAGCATTGTCTTCATGGCGTTCTCCCTTTGGCTACGCGACGGGTGCCGGCGCTTCGGCGGCGGGGCGGGCCAATATCTCCGTGCCGCTCTCCGCGGGCGCGGGCCAGCCGCTCCCGCAATGCGGGCAACCCTCGGTCTCGATTGGCCGGCGTTTGCCGCACCGGGGGCACGCGACCAGGCGGGGCCAGTCCGCGGCCAGCCGGAACGTGATGAACCCCGCAAGGTTGAACGCGAGGACGAACCCTGCCCACGCGAACGCGCGTCCCCAAGGGAAGAAAGCGCGGCGCGCCCAGAAGAGCGTTCCGGCCGAAAGCAGGAGGGAGAGCCCCGCGGCGTAGAGGCTGATCTCCCGCGTGAGGGCGCGGCCCCGGCCGAACTCGTTCTCCAGGTCGCGCCGCAGCCTTTCGGAGCCCAGTTTCGCGCCGATCTGCCTGTAGAGCATCATGCCAAAGAAAAAAGCGGGGGTCCGCAGCCGTTGGGAGACGAAACCATCCCAGGTGCGTGGACGGGGCGGGTTGGAAAGCGGAGGGAGCGTGTAAGTGTTCAGGATTTGGCCGGACGCATTCATTTCCTCGCCGTAGGAAGGCATGTTTTTTTTGATCTTGTCCTCGATCCAGGCGCTCGGCTCGTACCGAAGGAGGAATCGATCCCCCTTCTCGTTCAGCCCGAGCGCGAGCGAGCCCCATCGATCCACATCCCGGTGGTAAGGGAGGGTCGCGACCAGGGCCGCATTCTTGTCGTAGAGGGCTATCTCGTTGGGAAGAGCGAGGGCTGTAAACGTGGTGCTGGAATTCCCGGGATCTTGCCGAGAAATCCTCGACACCCTGGATCGGGCCGGGAACCGGCAATGCGAGGTCAACCATTTTACGCGTCCGCAGGTAGGCAAAACGTGCGGAACCCGGGGTCCAGATGCAATAGGACTCCTCAGGGCCGCCGCCGACCTCCATGTCCGCCGGGAATCCTTCAGGCTTTGGAGGCGTACCGTGCACCGGCCGGAAGCCAAGCCGGTCGAGGATTTCAAAAGGCGTCTTGCGAAACGGCAGGTAGCCGATGAGGTAATGCGGCTGCGATACCTCAAACCATTGCTCGAGCCTTGGATACTGGTACGGATAGGCGGCCCAAAGATACGCGCGGCTCTCGCGGTAGGAATCCTGATAAACGTGCGGGCGCCATCCGTGTGCGTCTCCGATGTAGTCTGTGAAGGAGTTCAGGATCCGCAGGCTGTTGCGCACGCGCCCAGGCTGGTATTTGGGATCTGTGACGGGCGCCCCTTTCAGGTCATGCACGGAGACCACCACGTAATCGATGGACGTCAGCCGGAGCGGCACGTTGTTATCGGTAAATTGATACTCGTTGGTTGTGAGATGGGAGGCGCGAGCCGCGACATGGAAGAGGGAGAGCGCGATGCCGCCCACGCAGCAGACGCCGTAGAAAACCACTGCGAGGAAAGCCACCTTCCCGAGCCAGGGCCGCGCCCGGAGGGATTCCTGGTTATGGATGATGCCCCAGCCAGCCACGAGCAGAGCGAGCGCCATGAGCGCCGCCGCCTCGACGGCCACGTTGAAGAGGGGGATGTTGAGGACAAAGATCGAGGTATAGATCGCCGCGAGGAAGGGCAATACGCGCAGGACGATGCCGCGTTGGAGCGCCGCGGCCACCGCCGCCAGGTAGTAAACCGCGCCGGTGCAGATGTCCGCCGCCCCGGGAGACGCCATCTTCGGCAGGAATGGCGCGCCGAAATGGCCCGGTGTCGCGGCGAGCCAGACGGCAAGCAGGAACGGCGGCACGGTGGCGACCGCGTAAAGCAGAAGGCCGGCCGTCACCTTTCCCCGGAAGACGACACCGCGGCTCGCGGGCCGGTGGAGGAGCGCGGCCCACCGGTCCCGCTTCAGCTCCGGCAATATCTGGAGCAGGCCGAGCAGCGCGCCGGCCGCAATGCAGCCGAAGGCGGTTACGACCAGGAAAGAGGGTTTGCAGAGAGTTATTCCCTCGTTCGAATATTCATAGAAGTCCGGTTCGCCGTTTGAAACGCTGTACAGGGCATGCATCTCGGCGGCGCCGAGCACGGCCGCAGCCAGGAGCGCCCACTTGAAATTCTCCCGCAGCTCCTTCCAGATGAGCGCCCTCATTTGTGCTCCTCGCGCATGAAGAATGTCTTCTCGCCACGCTCACCGACGTAGCTGATGAAGGCATCTTCGAGCGTCATCTCGACCGGCTCGAGCGACTCGGGCCGCAGCGCCGCGAGCCGCGCCTCGGTCTCCGGCGTCGAATTGACGATGGTGACGGCCATCTCCCGGTCGGTGCGGAAACTCTCCAGCAAGCCCGGTACCTCCGGCGTGGGTGGAGGCGTGCCTGCGAATTTCAACACGTAATGGCGCAGCCTTTCGCGGAAGAGTTCCACGGTGCAATCGGCCCGGAGCACGCCACCGTCCAGCACGATGATGCGGTCGGCCACGCGCTCCACGTCCGAAAGCAGGTGCGAGGAAAAAAGGATCGTGCGATCCGGCTTTCGCGTCACGTAGAGCATGGACTGGAGCAGGCTCCGGCGCGCCACCGGGTCGAGCCCCAGCGCGGGATCGTCCAGCACGAGCAGCTCCGGCTCCGGGGCGAGCGTCAACGCCAGGCAGAGGCCCGCCCGCTGGCCGCGCGACAGGTGCCCGCCCTTCATCTTGGGCGTCAAGCGGAAATGGGTGATGACGGCTTCAAAAATCTCCTGGTTCCAGCTCTTGAAGTAGCTCGCCTGGAACTGGGCGCACTCTTTCACCGTCATCCAGCCATAGACGTGGTGCCCCTCCGGAAGGTAGCCGATGCGCGCGCGCGTCTCCGGGCGCAGCTTGCGCGAGTCTTCGCCGAAAACGCGGGTGCGGCCCCGTGTGGGATCCTCCAGGCCGAGCAGGATGCGGATCGTCGTCGTCTTGCCCGTCCCGTTCCGGCCGAGGAATCCGTAGATCGTGCCGCTGGGAACCACCATGCTGAGATCGCGCACGATCTCGCGCGTGCCGTAATACTTGGTGAGATGATCGATTTCGATGACGGGGTTCATTTCTTCTTCCTTTCCTCGGGGGTCTCGACGGTGCGCGTCTCGCGCTGGAGCTCCTTCCACTTCGCTTCGAGCGTCGCGCGGACTTCGGGCAGGCCCGTACCGAGCAGGATCGCCTCGTGGCAGAGCTGCTCCGCGGCGTGTTGCAGGCGGCGCACCCGCTCGACATCCGCGAAGACCTGCCGCCGTTCGGAAACGAAGACACCCCGGCCCGACCGGCTCTCCAGCAGCCCCTCGCGGATCAACTCCTGGTAGGAGCGCGCCACGGTGTTCGGGTTGATGACCAGCTCTTCGGCCAGGACGCGCACGGCGGGAAGCTGCTCGCCGACACGGAGCCTGCCGACCGCCGCGGCGCGATGGATCTGCTGGGTTATCTGGCGAAAGATGGGGACATCGCTGGCCGGGGAGATGGAGAGGCTCAGCGACATGTGTGTATTAATAGACCAGTACACCATAGCGGCAAGGGAAATTTTTTGAATGAACCGCGTGAGACGCTGTTTCCTTTGCGCATCGACTTTCCATGCTGGTTTTGCGACCTTCCGTGGCGATGTTCGCGAAGATTTCCTCGGCCGCGGTTTACGGAGTCGATGCGTTCGAGGTCGAGATCGAGGTGAACGTCGCGGGGGGGAATCCCGCCATCGTCGTCGTGGGCCTGCCGGATGTGGCGGTGAAGGAAAGCCGGGACCGGGTCGTCACGGCGATCAGCAACAGCGGCTACCGCTGGCCCCGCGGGCGGACGACCGTCAATCTTGCGCCCGCGGACATCAAGAAAGAGGGGCCGAGCTTCGACCTGCCCATCGCGCTCGCGATGGTCGCGACCGGCGAGGATGTCGATCTGCCCGAACTCGAGAAGTATTGTTTTGTGGGCGAGCTGGCGCTCACCGGCGCGGTCCGCGCCGTCAAGGGCGTGCTGCCCATCGCCATCGAGGCGCGCCGGCGAAAGAAAAAGGCGGTCTTCGTGCCGAAGGTGAATGCGCGCGAGGCGGCGGTCGTGGAAGGGATCACCGTCTATGGGGTCACGAGCTTGCGCGAGACGTTCGAATTCCTGAAAGGGGAACGCACGCTCGAGCCGGTGAAGGAGGACATTTCCTCCTTCTTCGAGGCGCACCAGGGGTATGACGTGGATTTTGCGGACGTCAAAGGGCAGGCGCACGTCAAGCGGGGGATCGAGGTCGCGGTCGCCGGCGGCCACAATATTTTGATGATCGGCCCGCCCGGCTCCGGGAAATCGATGCTGGCGAAACGCATCCCGACGATCATCCCGGCGATGACCCTGGAGGAAGCCATCGAGACCACGAAAATCCACAGCATCTGCGGACTGCTCGACACCGCGCACGCCTTCGTCACCACGCGCCCGTTCCGTTCTCCGCATCACACCATCTCGGATGCCGGCCTGCTCGGCGGTTCGGCGAATCCGACACCCGGTGAGGTGAGCCTTTCCCATAACGGAGTCCTCTTCCTGGACGAGCTCCCCGAGTTCAAGCGCTCCACGCTCGAAGTCCTGCGCCAGCCCATCGAAGAGGGGCGCGTCACGATCTCGCGCGCGGCGGGTTCCATGACGTTCCCCTCCGAATTCATGCTGGTGAGCGCCATGAACCCATGTCCGTGCGGCTACTTCGGAGACCTCCAACGCGAGTGCCGTTGCAGCCCGAATACCGTGCAGAAATACCGGCAGCGCATCTCCGGGCCGCTGCTGGACCGCATCGACATCCACGTGGAAGTGCCCGCCGTGCATTACAAGGACATCTCGAGCAAGGTCGCGGGCGAGGCGTCCCTGGAAATCCGCTCACGCGTCGGGCAGGCGCGCGAGGTCCAGCAGCGAAGATTTCGCGGTAACGTCAAGACGAGCTGCAACGCGCGGATGACCCCGAAACTCCTGAAGACGCATTGCGCGCTGGACGAGGCGGCGGCCGGCCTCATCAAGATGGCGATGACCGAGTTGAACTTCAGCGCCCGGGCTTACGACCGCATCCTGAAAGTGGCGCGCACCATCGCCGACCTGGAAGGCCAGGAAGCGATTCAGTCCGCGCATGTGGGCGAGGCCATCCAGTATCGCGCGTTGGACAGGAACTGGTGGACGTAGATGGTCTATAGCTATCAAACTACAACTGGAAGGAAACCGTCGAGACGCCAGGGTGTTAAACGGGCTGTTGCTAACTTAGATAGACTTGCCGCTCGTCTCCTTGGTGGGAATGCGGATGACCTCCTCCAGGGTTGAAACAAAAATCTTCCCGTCCGATCCCACGAAGATTTTAGGGATTGGCGGCAGGACGAGCTCAGGGCAATCCGTATACGTACAAATTTACCCCCTTACGCTCATGAATCGAACCCTCTTTTCCCTTGTGATTCCAGTTGCGCTGACGTTCGCCTGGAACTGCCTGGCGCAGACGCAATCACCCACGCCGATGCCGGCGCCCCTCAGCTTCTCCGGACAGGCCCCGCCGCCTGATTCACCGCTCAGCCTTTGGTATCGCAAGCCAGCCGCGCAATGGACGGAAGCGCTGCCAATCGGCAATGGACGGATCGGCGGCATGGTATTCGGCGGGACGGACAGGGAGCACCTTCAATTCAACGAGGATACGCTTTCCGCGGGCGGGCCGTACGATCCGGCCAATCCGAACGCGCTCGCCGCGCTGCCGGAGGTGCGCGCTCTGGTGTTCGCCGGCAAAAACGCCGATGCGGTCAAGTTGATCAAGGAAAAGATGATGGCTATCCCGCTCCGCGAGATGCCCTACCAGACGATGGGAGATGTTTACCTGGAGTTCCCAGTCACAGGCACGGTCGAGAATTACCGGCGAGACCTGAATCTGGATACCGCCATCGCCAGCGTCACATACACCAGTGGCGGGGTGCATTATCGGCGCGAATTCTTCTCGAGTCCCGTGGACCAGGTGATCGCAATCCGGCTCACTGCGGACAAGCCGGGTAGCATTAGTTTCACCGCTGAGCTGACCACTCCACAAACTGCCGTCCTCACGGCGCAAGGCGGGAATACCCTGGTGATGACGGGATCGAACGGCGGCCATCTTGGCATCAAGGGAACCCTAAAGTTCCAAGCGCGCGCGGCGGTGCTTGCCACGGGCGGGAAAATCACGACCGGGACGGGGAACATCTCCGTAGCCGGCGCGGATTCGGCGACGCTGCTGATCGCCGCTGCGACGAGTTACAAATCCTACCGGGACGTGAGCGGCGATCCCGAGGCAATCACCGCCCGGCAGATCGGAGCCGCCCGCGTTAAGCCCTTCGAAGCGATCCGCTCCGCGCACATCGCCGAGCATGGCCGGTTATTTCATCGTGTCGCGCTGGATGTGGGTCGCTCCGATGCGATGCAATTGCCCACCGACGAGCGGATCGCGCAATTTGCCAAAGGTGGCGATCCGCAGCTTGCCGCGCTGTATTTCCAATTTGGACGCTACCTGTTGATCTGCTGCTCGCGGCCGGGGTGCCAGCCAGCGACTTTGCAGGGCCTTTGGAATAACTCGATGAAGCCGCCGTGGGACAGCAAATATACCATCAATATCAACACGGAGATGAACTATTGGCCCGCCGAGACCTGTAACCTCAGCGAGTGCGTCGAGCCGCTCACCGGAATGGTCCTCGATATGGTGCAGACAGGCGCGCAAACGGCGAAGATCGAGTACGGCGCGGGCGGCTGGGTGGCTCATCATAACACTGATCTTTGGCGCGCGACCGCGCCGGTGGATAGTCCGAATTCAGGCATGTGGCCGATGGGGGGCGCCTGGCTCTGCCAGAATTTGTGGGAGCATTATCTCTTTACCGGGGATAAGGACTACCTCCGCCGCATCTACCCTGCGATGCGCGGAGCGGCGCAGTTCTTTCTCGATACTCTTGTAGAGGAACCGATCCATCACTGGCTTGTGACCTGCCCCTCGGTCTCGCCCGAGAACAAAAATCCCGCCTTGCAGGGCACCGGCATCACCGCGGGACCCACGATGGACATGGAAATCCTGCGTGATCTCTTTGCAAATTGCATCGAGGCCTCGAATACCCTCGGCATGGACAGGGATTTCGCGACGCGGCTAGCCGCCACGCGCCAGCGTCTGGCCCCGCTGCAGATCGGTTCCTCCGGGCAACTCCAGGAGTGGCTGCAGGATATCGACATGCAATCGCGCGAATTGCACCACCGGCACGTTTCGCACCTTTACGCGCTTTTTCCGAGCGCCCAGATCGATGTAAACACCACGCCGGAGCTCGCGGCAGCGGCGAAGAAATCCCTGGAAATTCGCGGAGACCAGGCCACCGGCTGGGCGACAGCCTGGCGGATCAATCTCTGGGCGCGGCTACACGATGGCGATCACGCCTACCGGATCCTTCAGTATCTCATCTGCCCCGGTCGCACCTATCCGGATATGTTCGATTCATGCCCGCCTTTCCAGATTGACGGCAATTTTGGCGGCACAGCGGGCATCGCCGAGATGCTTCTGCAAAGCCAAAATGGCGAGCTGCAGCTTCTGCCGGCGCTTCCCAGCGCATGGCCGGACGGCAGCGTAAAGGGGCTGCGGGCCCGGGGCGGATTTGAAGTCGATATGGCGTGGAAAGCCGGGAAGCTCACGGGGGCGACCATTCATTCGTCCGAGGGGAATCCCTGCCGGGTTCGTTACGGCGGCACAACTCGCGTTCTGACTATTCCAAAAGGGACGGCCCTGGATGCACTATCCCAAGCCGGATGGAAGCATGCCGCCCGACAAAGCCAGTGAACGTCGAGCTCTTGGATCCGCGGGATTTAGCGCCGGGCTTACGACCGCGTCCTGAAAGTGGCGCGCACCATCGCCAACCTGGAAGGCCAGGAAGCGATTCAGTCCGCGCATGCGGGCGAGGCCATCCAGTATGGCGCGTTGGACAGGAACTGGCGGACGTGAGTCTTTGACTTTTGTCGCGAGCGTTGCCGCTCCTCCCATTTGCGCCGGGGCGATTGAGTCCCGCCGGGTGGTCTTTCTGCGCCTACGGCATGGTGTGTGCTTCGTTCTGTTTGGATTGTTCCTTATTTCCACCGAGATGATTAGCCCACGACGTTCCTGATTCCAGCGTAGGGGGCCGCAATGAGACAATGGTTCCACAAGCTCAAGGTTTCGCAGAAGTTGATGCTCATCAGCGTCTTCTTCGTGATGCCGGATTCCGTGATGCTCTATCTCTTCATCACGGGCATCAACGCGAACATCGAGTTCGCGCGCATGGAGCAGAAGGGGAACGAGTATCAACGCCCGCTGGAGGAGCTGCTCGAACTCATTCCGCAACACGGCCAGCTTGCGATGGAGGCGATGGCAGGGCAGGCGCAGGCGAAGGAAGCGCTCCCCGCGAAACAGGCCGCGATCGAAGCGGCGCTTGAGTCGCTGCTGACGGTGGACGCCAAGCTCGGCGCCGTGCTCCAGTTCACGGAGGAGGGGCTGGCCAAGCGCAAACGTTCCCACTACCGCGCCAGCACGGTGTTGAAGGAATGGCGGGAGTTGATGAGCCTCCCGGGCCTGACTCCGGCGGAATCCGCCGCACGGCACGCGGAGTTGGTCGCGGATATCCGGATCATGATCACCCACGCGGGGGATATGTCGAACCTCATCCTCGACCCGGATCTCGACAGCTATTACCTCATGGATGCCACGCTGCTCGCGCTGCCCCAGACGCAGGATCGCCTTGCTGAGGTCATGGCCCACGGCGAGGCCGCGCTCGGGCGCGAGACCTTGTCGCAGGAGGATCGCCAGCAGTTCGCCATCTACGCCGCGCTGCTCAAAGAGGCCGACTTGGATCGCATTATGGGAAGCGTCCAGACGGCGTTGAACGAAGACCCGAATTTTTACGGCATCAGCCCCACTCTCCAGTCGCGGGTTCCGCCGCCGCTCAAGGAGTACGGGAAGGCCGCCGCGACCTTCGTGGATTTGACGAGCCGCCTCGTCCACTCGCCGACCGTTGACGTAAGCGTGAAAGACTACCTCGCCGCGGGCGAGAAAGCGCGGGACGCGAGCTTCAAGCTGTGGCGCATCGCGGATGAAGAGGTGGATACCCTGCTCCAGAAACGGATCGAGTCCTACCAGCACCGGAGGCTGCGGAGCCTGCTGGTGGCCGCCTGCGCCTTGTTGGCCGCGATCGGGTTTGTCACCTTCATCACGCGCAGTATCAGCGGCCCTCTTCTCCAGCAGGCCGCGGAATCCGAAAGGATCAATGCGAGCCTGAAGGCCGAGATCGCCGAGCGGAACCGGGTGGGGACGGCCCTGCGCCTGGCAGAGGAAAAATACCGCAGCATCTTTGAGAACTCCGTGGAGGGCATCTTCCAGAACGTCTGTGGACGGCTATTACCTCGTGGCGAACCAGACCCTGGCCCGCATGTATGGCTACGAGACGGTGCCCGAGCTGCAGGAGGCGATGACCGATATCGGCTCGCGGTTGTATGTCGATCCCAAGCGGCGCGACGAATTCCAGCGGCGCATCTCGGCCGAGGGCACCGTGCGCGGGTTCGAGGCGCAGATTCACCGCAGGGACGGCAGCGTCATCTGGATTTCCGAGAACGCGCGGGTCGTCCGCAACGCCGCCGGCGAGGTGCTCTACTACGAGGGCACGGTCGAGGACATCACCGAGCGCAAGACCAACGAGGCCGAGCTGGAGAAGTTAAACAAACAACTGCTCGATACCTCCCGCCAGGCGGGCATGGCCGACGTGGCCACCGGCGTCCTGCACAACGTGGGCAATGTCCTTACCAGCGTCAACGTTTCCGCCATGCTCCTCACCGACCGCATCGGGAAATCCAAGGCCTCCAATCTCACCCACGTCTCCACGCTGTTGCAGGAGAACGCGCCGGACCTCGGGGCGTTCTTCACCTCGGACCCGAAAGGGAAGCGGCTTCCGGGCTTCATCCATACGCTCGCCGAGCGCGTGGCGGTCGAGCAGGCCGAGATGTTGAAAGAGGTCGAAGCGCTCGCCAAGAATATCGCCCACATCAAGGAGATCGTCTCGCTCCAGCAGAATTACGCCACCGTATCGGGCATCACCGAATCGCTCTCCGCCACGGACCTGGTCGAGGACGCGCTCCAGATGAACGCGGCCGCGTTCGACCGCCACCGGATCGACATCGTGCGCGAGTTCGGCGAGGTGCCGCCGGTGCGCGTGGACAAGCACAAGGTGCTTCAGATTCTCATCAACGTCGTCCGCAACGCGAAGTTCGCGGTCAGCGAAAAGCCGAGCGCCGAGAAGAGGATCGCCGTCCGTGTCGGCATCAACGGCAATAACCGGGTCAAGATCTCCGTTTCCGACAACGGCATCGGCATCGCGCAGGAAAACCTCACCCGCATCTTCGCGCACGGCTTTACCACGAAAAAGGAGGGCCACGGATTTGGCCTCCACAGCTCCGCCCTGGCCGCGAACGAGATGGGCGGCTCCCTCACCGCGTTCAGCGAAGGCCCCGGCCGCGGCGCCGTCTTCACGCTCGAACTGCCGATAGAAACCCCGAAAGCCTAAAGGACTCCCGCCATGAAAGCCATCCACCACCGCTCCCGGGCCATACCGGCGGGCGACCGCAACGACCGCATCCTGGTCATCGACGACAACACTTCGATCCACGAGGACATCCGGAAAATCCTGGGCGTTCAGGCCAAGGAGGATGATGCGCTCGACAGCGAGGCGGCGGACCTCTTCAGCATCAAGGTCGAGGACGGCTCGGAGATCGAGTTTGAGATCGACTCCGCATTCCAGGGCCAGGACGGGCTAAATATGGTGCAGGCCGCGCTGGATTGCGGCCGGCCGTACGCGATGGCGTTTGTTGACGTGCGCATGCCGCCGGGTTGGGACGGCGTCGAGACCATCAGCCGCATCTGGAAATTGTATCCCGAGCTGCAGGTCGTCATCTGCACGGCGTACTCGGACTATTCGTGGGAAGAGATGATCCGCCGGGTCGGCGGCACCGACAACCTCGTGATCCTGAAAAAGCCGTTCGACAACGTCGAAGTCCTCCAGCTCGCCCATACGCTCACGCAGAAATGGACGCTCAGCCACCAACTGGAGTGCCACCTCGAGGGGCTCGACAACGTGGTCTCGCTGCGCACCGCGGAGTTGCAGGCCGTGAACGCCCGGCTCCTGGATGAGATGAAGGAGCGCGAAGAGACCCGGAAAGCGCTGCACCTTTCCGAGAAGCGCTTTGCCAAGGCGTTCCAGGCGAGCCCCATCCCCATGGCGATCCAGTCCCTCGCAACCGAGAGCTACCTGGACGTCAACGACGCCTTCCTGGCCATGACCGGCTTCCAGCGCCTGGAGATCATCAGCCACACCCCGCTCGAACTCCAGCTCCGCATCGAGCCCGATGTTTACATGCAAATCCTGCGGGAGAACCGCTCCGTGCGCAACTTCGAGTGCCACCTTCGCACCCGCAACGGGGAGTCGCGCGAATGCCTGCTCTCCGCCGAAGCGTTCGAGGTCGGCGCGGAGAAAGTCGCGCTCGTCGCGACCCTGGACGTGAGCGACCAGCGCAGGCTGGAAAAGCAACTCCGGCATTCGCAGAAGCTCGAGGCCGTCGGCCAGCTCGCCGCCGGAGTCGCGCACGACTTCAACAACGTCCTCACCATCATCCTCGGCCACACGAGCCTCCAGCTTGCCGTCGAGAACCTGGATGGCGATATGGCGAACTCCCTCCAGGAAGTCACCGTCGCCGCCGAGCGCGCCGCGGCGCTCACCCGGCAGTTGCTAGCATTCAGCCGCAAACAGGTCGTCCAGCCGCGGGTGTTGAACCTGAACCGGGTCGCGATCAATCTTCGGGATATGCTCAGCCGCCTCATAGGAGAGCACATCGACCTCAACTTCGAGTTCCCCGGCGACCTGCCCGCGATCTACGCGGACGAAGGCAACATCGCGCAGATCATCATGAACCTCGTCGTGAACGCCCGCGACGCCATGCCCGAGGGGGGGAAGATCACCGTCCGCATGGAGGCGTGCGAGGTGAATGCGGAGCACGTAAAGCGCGAGCCCCAGGCGCGCGCGGGCAAGTACGTCTGCCTCAGCGTGGCCGATACTGGGTGCGGGATGACCCCCGAAACCATGAACCACATTTTCGAGCCGTTCTTCACCACCAAGGGCGTGGGCAAAGGCACCGGCCTCGGCCTGGCGACCGTCCACGGCATCGTGAGGCAGCACGGGGGATGGGCGGAAGCGGTCAGTAAACTGAACGAGGGCTCCACATTCAAGATTTTCCTCCCCGTCTGCGCGAAGGAAGAGAAGGAGCTGCCGGAGGTCGTCAGCGGCCCGGTGCGCGGAGGGGCCGAGACGATCCTCCTCGTGGAGGACGAGCCGGGCGTGCGCGACGTCATCACCGATACGTTGAAGCAGAGCGGCTACCATGTGCTCGTCGCGGCGGATGGTCCGGCCGCAATTGGCATCTGGTCCGAAAAACGGCCGGAGATCGACCTGCTGGTCACCGATGTCGTCATGCCCAACGGCATCCGTGGCAACGTCCTTGCCGAACAATTGCAGTCCGAGAAAGCCAGCCTCAAAGTGCTCTTCTCCAGCGGCTACAGCATGGACTTCGCCACCGAAGCGACCCCGTTGAACCACCGGATCAATTTCCTCCAAAAACCGTACAAGCCCGAAGCCCTCGTCCGGGCCGTCCGCGATTGCCTGGACGATTGAGTCAGCCCGGACCCGCGTCGGGTAAACTGTGCCTCTCGCCCGTCAGGCGAGGGCGATCTTCTCCCGGGCCAGAGCGGCCAGGAGAGCCTGCAATAGCACGTTCCGCGTCCGGGCGTTGTCGCCTGTGTAATTTATCCAGACGCGCACGACGAGACTCGTGGCCGCCGCGGTGATGGCCGTCACGTAAACCTCCGCATCCGCGTGATCCATCGCGGAATCCGCTGCGGCCTTCAGAAGCGCGGTGACGCGTTGCGGATCCGCGCCGCCGGCGACGCTCACGGGGACTTCGAGCGAGCCGCGCCGGTTGGAATACGTCCAGTTCGTCACCTGGTTGGAGATGAGATTGCCGTTCGGCACGATGAGGTCGGAGCCGTCGTGCGTGGAGACGATGCTCGCGCGGATGCCGATAAGGCGGACCTCGCCGATGGCATCGCCGATCTGGATCACGTCGCCCACCTTTATCGGGCGTTCGAACAGCAGGATGATCCCCGAGACGAAGTTGTTGATGACGTTCTGCAACCCGAACCCCAGCCCGACGCTGAAAGCCCCCGCGACGATGGTTACCTTCGTCAGGTCCACGCCGAGCAGGGCCAGCGCGACGATGAACCCCACCAGCAGGATGAGGTAATTGAGCGTGGTCGAGATCGCGTAGGGCAGGCCGGGGGCGAGCGTCACCCGCTCGTAGACTTCCTCGTTCAGGAAAAAGCGCACCAGGCGCGAGATGACGAAGGAGAGCCACACCGCCAGCGCGAAACTCAGGAATTGCCCCAGCGAAAGGTTCACCGCCCCCGCGTGCAGACGGTAGTCCAAAACGCTTAGGGCCCGGGTGACGAACGCGCCGCGAAGCTGGAAGGCGTTCAGCATCACCACCGCCCAGACCAGCGCCATCGTCAGGCTCAACAGGCGCGAGCACTGGTTCTCCACCGCCTCCCGGTGTTGCCGCGCGATGTGCGAGGCCGTCAGCGGAGGCGCCCGCAGCGCGATGAAGATCAATCCGTCCAAGACGCGCTGGGCCGCATAAAGCACCAAGGCCAGGTAGGCGCCGCGCAGCACCGCCGCGCCGAGCATCACGCCGAGCCTGGTGAACCCGAACGCATCCGCGGCGAGGGCCGCCGCCAGTATGACCGCGGCCAGCCAGTATCGCCGCTTGATGCGCGACCTCAGTTCGACGCCGCCGGGCAGCCCCAGGCGCACGCATATCAGAATCGCCAGCACCATCTCGGAGCAGAAAATCCAGCGGTCGAGCAGCGGGAACGCCGCCAGCGCCCGGCGCAGTTGTTCGATGAAGAAAAACCCCACCAGCGCGTAGAGTTCCCGCGAGAGCCGTTCATCGACGACCCTGCGCAGGATGATGACGGTTGGCAGCAGCAGCACCGCGCGAAGCAGCGCGTGGAACAGGTCCGGCGCATCCTCGTAGAGCGGCGCCGCAAGCAGGAACGAGAGGGCGAGGGCCGCCGACCCCGGCGCCTTGAAGATGGGCGCGGCGCGTTTGAGGCCGGGTTCATCCTCCGTCCAGCGGTGCAGTTCCCGCCGAAGCCACAGGACGGCGCCGAGCAGGAGCAGAAAGAGCACCCCGTGGAGCGCGAAGGCGTCGGCGTGACCCGCGGCGTAGGCGCTCGCTTTCTGCGCCTGTTCAGCCAGCGTCTCGGGGTGGCGGAACACGGTGCTGGCGGTCAGGCGCGCCCTGCGTGCCCAGAGCGGGGGGCTGTCGCGCACGAGCAGCCCCTTCACGGCTTGGGCGATGGCTTCGTCCACGGCCGCCGTGCCGTCGGCGGCCTGGGACAGGAGCTGTCCGGCTTCCGCCTGCATCTCCAGGACGCGCGTCTGGGCGCGTTGTATGCGGTCGGCGGCGGCGGCTGCGGCGTCGAGGACGCTGGCGGCAAGCTGGACGGTCTCGGCGGGCGCGCCAGCCTCTCGCGTGGCGCGCTCGGTCGCTTTCCAGAGGGCGTCACTTTCCTGCGTCTGGCGCGAGGCGGCGTCGAGCGTCTTGGCGCGGGCGGCGAGCGCCGCGCTGCGCTGCTTGAGGCTGTCTGTGAGCTGATGCCACGAGGTCTGCAGCCGCCGCAGGTTATCCAGCGAGGAATCGGGCCCAGTTTCCCGGGATGTGGAAGCGCTCAGTTGCCGGATGAGTTCGGGCGCATCCTGCAACGTCTGGGCGGTCGTCGCCAGCGCTGTTTCATCGCCGCCGGCCGGGGCGAAGGCGGCGAGCTTCGCGACCGCTTTCTGGGCTTCATCCGCGATCTCAGCCAGCGGCACGGTCGGCGGCGGTGTGGGTGTCGGTGAGACGGCGGATTTGGAATCGGGCGACGCGCCGGCGGCGGGCGCTGCCGGAGACGGCGCGGCCGCCCGGCCAGGCGCTCCAAGCGCCAGCAGGCCCGCGGCGAGCAGGAGAGCTAGGAAGCGGACTGTGTGTTGGTATTCCCGTCGCATACGCTCACCTATACAGCACAACGCTAGGCCTTGAACTCGGCTTCTTCGATATCCAGTTCATGCTCGATCTTGTGGACAACGTCGTCGCCGATCAACCGCTTGCGCCGCAGCTCCAGGAGCGCCTGCCGCTGACCGGAGATCATCGATTTACGCAGGCTCCTCTGGCCGGCGACGTGGCGCTGCTTCTCATTCCGCTCGCTCTCGTCGGTGAACCGGCCGGCCAGGGTCCACGCCCTCTTCTGGTAGAATTGTTCCACCCGGTCCAGGGCGGAAGCGGGGAACTCCTTGCCCTCGCGCACCGCGTGGATTTTTTCCAGGACGACCGCTGAGATGTGGCGGCGCGCTTCCTCCTTCCTCTCGCCCCGGGATCCCGTCGTCCTTCCACCCGACGAAGCGGATGACGGCCGGAAGGGTGAGGCCTTGCAGGACGAGCGTGGCCAGGATGACGCTGAACGCAAGGAATTGCACCAAGTGGCTGCGGGGGAACAGCGGGTCGGGGTCGAGCCTCAGGCTGGGCAGCCTCGGGATGAACCCGATGAGCAGCCCGCCTAGAACGAACAGGATCGGATACGGCACCGCGAGCACGCGGGCGAGCTGTCCCAAGCCCAGGATGAAAGCCAGCAGGAGAACGAAAATGAGGGCGTAGTGCATGGCGGGCTCAGGCGCTTGCGGTCAAACGACCGGAGGATAATCAGATTCGGCTTGGTTCGCAAAGCCCGGCTGAAAACGTCCGCGCGGGTGCGCAGATGCGCATAAGGATAGGAACCCTTCCCATGAGCAAAGCATTCACGCGCGAGTCAGACGACGACGATGCCTCGGAGCTTCCCGCACTCCCCAGGCCCTCCGCTTCCCTGCCGGAAGGCGCGAAAAATTACATCACGCCCGGGGGCGCCGAGCGGCTGCGCGCGGAACTGGCGGCCATGCTCGGGCGTCGTCCAGCCCTGGCCTCGGCAAGCACCGCCGCGAGCGAGGCGAAACGGCAACTCCGTGCGCTCGACCAGCAGATATACGAACTCGAGCAGTGCCTCGCCTCCGCGGAAGTGACGGGGCCGCCTCCAAAGCCGCACGACCGGGTCCGCTTCGGCGCCACGGTCTCGGTGCGCGCGCGGCGGAGCGGCGAGGAATCGCGCTACCGCATCGTCGGAGTGGATGAAGCCGATTTCGATAACGGCTCCGTGAGCTGGGTTTCGCCCATCGCGCGGGCATTGCTGAATGCGGAGCTCGGCGGCCGCGTCCGCTTCAGGTATCCCTCGGGCGAGGAGGAACTGGAGATCACCGCCATCCGCTACGACTAAGCGGTTGCGGGCCCCCGTCAGTGGAAGATTCCCGCCACCGTCTTCTCGCGAAACGCGAAGATTTTCTCGATCTGCGGCCGCACGAGAAAGCCGTGCGCCACTTCGCCGAAGGGAGGGAACGGAAGCGCATAGGTCACCCGATCCGCCATTTCGGTGCGCGTGGGCGAGAGCTGCTTGAAATGGTGCTCGTGATGCCAGATGCGATATGGCCCCACCCGCTGTTCGTCCACGAAGGATTCCTGCGGATTCACATGCGTGATCTCGGTGACCCACCGCACCGGGATGCCGAAAAGGGGCCGCACGCGATATTCGATCATCATCCCCGGGTAAACGCGTTCCGACAGCTCGGAGAGTACCCGTGAAGTCGAGTTCCGGCGGCGTTATCCGCGCGAGGTTTCGCGGATCGGAGAAGAAATCCCAGGCCCGTGCGAGGCTTGTCTCGAGCACGAGGAGGGATTTGAAGACATGAACCATACGGGTGGAGGAAAGCTACGGGAAAACGATGACCAGCTTCTTCGTCGCCGTGCCTTCCTCGATCCTACGGTAGGCCGCGGGAGCATCCTTCAGAGAACAGGTCTCGATCTCCGGGGCCTGGAACCAGCCGCTCTCGATTCCCGGCAACAGGCTGCGCAGGATGCCGGCGCTCTCCTCCAGGCCGAGGGCCAGCGAATCCGCGCCGAAGAGCCGCGCTTCCCGGTGGTAGAAATCCCGCAGGTTGAAATTCACCTGCCCGTCTCCCGGCGACGAGATCGCCACCTGCCGCCCCCCGTGCGCGAGGCAGCGCAGGCACGGCTCGAAGAGCGGCCCGCCCACCACGTCGAAAACGACGTCCACCCCGCGGCCATTGGTATTCGCCATCACCTTTCCCAGCAGGTCGTCCGTCAGGAGGTCGATGCAGACATCCAGCGGCAGCCCGTCTGGAGGCTCCTTCAGCCGCCGGGCCGCGCCCTGGGCCTGCCCGCCCTTCAGCCACTTCGCGAGGCGGATCACCGTCGCGCCCACCGCCCCCGTCACGCCCGTCGCCAGCACGGTCTCGCCCGGCTGGAAGTTCGCCGCTTTCACCAGCCCCGCCCACGCAGTCAGGTGCGCGATGCCGAGTGCCGCGGCCTGCGCGAACGAAAGCGCCGCCGGCTTGTCCACCAGCGCCGCGGCGGGCGCCGCCAGGAACTCCGCGTGCGACCCATCCCGCCCGAAGCCGAGCGCGCCTCCGCTGCCGAAAACCTCGCGGCCGGCCAGTCCGCCCGGCCCCTCCACCACCACGCCCGCGAAGTCCCGGCCGGGTATGCGGGGCAGCGTGGTTTGCCGCATCTTGCCCAGGACGTTCTTGGCGTCGCTCGGGTTGATGGCCGCGGCATGGATGCGCACCAGCGCCTCACCCGGTCCCGGGCGCGGTTGCTCCACATCCACGTAACGCAGTCCGTCGAGGCTGCCGGTCTTTTCAAACCGAAGAGCCTTCATATCGGCGGCGCCTCCGGTTCACCCTTGCCGCGAACCTTCGGGGGGCCCGGCGCGGCCAGGCCGCGACCGCCCATCCGCGGCTCCCGCGTATTGCCGAAAACAGCCCTGTAAACCGACAGCATTTCGGCAATCGTACACCGCTACGGGATGCGAGGCGACCTGAAATACGGGTCACGGATCGGTTGAACGGATCGTCAAGGAGAGTATCGACTCATCGACTTCATAGGTGCGACTATTTCGCCTTCTCCCGAATATATTGATCGTTCAATCCCTTTCCATTGAGGATTTGCGGCTTGCACTTTTCGACACGCGACGCCCGGGTCTTGGGTTGTTTGGGAGCTGAAAAGTACATGTTGTAAGCGCGGCGCCGTCCCGGGGTCAGGGCGTCGAATGCGGCCTTGAAGCCAGGGTCGCCGTCCAATTGTTTTTGAAACTCCTCAGGGTATGTGAGTTCCGCTATCGCCTTGAAATTCACCTTCAACCCGGCCTTTTCCGCTTCGATGGCCTCCAGCAAATAAGCCTTCAGGACGTGCTTCATCCTGACTATTTGCGTGGCGCTGGTGAACCTCATCTGACGGGCCGCCTGAGTATTCTCACCAGGTTTTATGAGGATGCCCTCGGGATCCTTCAAGAGAGAGCCCTTGCACAAAATGAGCGCACAATGTTCCTTAAGGCCAAGCAGCACGACGATGTTGCTTTCCCGAAATGTATAGCAGGGCTTATTCCACTTCCATTCTTCGGTAAGCTGGCAGTCGAGAAGAATCCCTCTCAACACCTCCATCTCCTCCCGCCATTTTTTGGCCTTGCTTAGATAGGAGTCCACCTTGCGATTCATGTTATTCATAATGCGCGATACAGGGTTCGAACCCGCTGATCAACACTCGCCACTCCGGTCAGTTTCGAATCCCGGCACACAAAATCCATCCGATCCTATCTTGGCTCGCCTGGTCGCAGCTTGGCCGACCGAATGTCCGAAATGAAAGAAGATCATTGGCTCTAGTTGATATCTGAGGTAAAGCGAAAGCAACAGAAATAGCGCCATCGCGCAGAGTGTTTTTTGGACGAAGCCATGCTCAGGGTGAAAAGGAAAATCGCAGATGAACCGTTTTGAGTGGCAGAATGCTCTTCGATCTGAAAGGCAAGCAAAGCGCGCGAAGGCAAGTTCCTCCCGAGCCTACGGAATTACAAGGGCGCGGCGGCGAGCTCTTGTCCCCAAAATGAGGGCGGTGCGGGACGTGACGACGGTCGAAGCATACCTCTCGCCACGTCCTGACCTTTCTGCTTTTATCTGATCCAAGCGTGCCCCATGAAGACGACTTTGCGGATTGGGCGGACGTTCGAATCAACCCGCCTACTTTAAAGGGGCCACACAGTGAGCATCGATCACAACAAGCTTATCGCCGCAGCGGCCAAGGAAACGTTGTCGCCTCTCGGTCTGAAGCGGGACGGCAAATCGCGGGTGTGGTATGATGATCATGGATGGTGGTGCATCGTCGTAGAGTTCCAGCCGAGCTCCTGGTCACGCGGCACGTATCTGAATGTAGGAGTGTGTTGGCTTTTGTTTGAGAAGGCGCACTGGACTTTTGACGTTGGAAACCGAGAAAAGGGATTTTCTCCAGCACGGGATGAGAGTCGTTTTTTGGACGCACTTTCGGGAATTACTACTCACGCGCGACATTGCATCACAGGTTACCGTGAGCGGTTCACTTCTATCCGCCGCGTGCATTCTTATTACCAGGGTATTGAATTGCAAAACCATTGGAGATATTATGAAGCCGCCGTCATCGCTGCATTGGATGGCGACACGGCCTCTGCACGTCGGGATTTTGATGCTCTTTTCGCGTTAGAGCGGCCATACCAGTGGCAGCAGGGACTTTATTATCGGGCTATGGATTTGCATAATTTGTTGGAGGACAGGCGCAAGTTTGTTCATTCTGTTGCTGGCATCGTATTGCGCACTCGTTCGCAGCTGCGTCTCGACCTTTACAAGGACAATACTCTCGGTTTACCGGAGTTCGAAGGGGCCTGACAAAAGGCTGTTGCGGTGAACCGCGCTGGAAATATCACTGGATGGAGGCGAAGGGCATCTGACATTCAATCCTTTGAAGAGCGTTGAATCTCCTGCGACGCGCGACACCCAACCGCCCCCGCGCGCCTTCTCAGAGTTGCAGACCAAGCGATTTGCTTGAGGTTTCGGGCGCTCGCCGGATTGTTTATTTAACCGCGGCTCTAACCGGGTTGCGGCGTGGGGAAATAAGCAAATTACAATACGGCGATCTGAGGTTGGATTTTGTAAGGCCGCATCTCGTGGTCAGGGAACGAACAACCAAAAATCTGAAGCAGGCGAATTGTTTTTGCATCGCAATCTGGCGGGAGCAGCTCGAAAATTTGGCAGCACGGTTCCAAGTGAGGGGCCAACAACGCCGGTCTTCGGAGCGTTGATGCCCAAGCCGGAGCAATACCGGAGCGATCTGCGAGCCGCTGAAATTCTGGTGGAAGACGATTATGGACGCAAAGCGACCTTCCATACGCTTTGCCATGCGTTCTGCACGAGTCTGCATCGCGCCGGAGTGTTTCAACGAACGGCGATGGAGTTGATGAGGCATAGCGATGCAAGATTGACGAACCACGTTACACGGACTCGAATCTACTCGGGAGCGCGGAGGAGCTTGAAAAGCTGCCCGGGTTCGGTAGCGACGACGCACTCCAGGACGCACTCGAACTAAGACGCGGGGGAGTCGTTCCGTGTCACAGGAAGGCACGAAAAGCGAAACTGCCCATCAACCGCAAACCCTGATAGATGCAGGTTCCTGGCATGATCTGGCACAAAAAGACACGATTTTTCCCGAAAGTTGAAATGGTGCTCGTTGGTGACCCTTATACGAACCCATTTTACCACGCTTCCTGCGTCCTGTCCCTATCCCCGCACCCCTCCCCACGGCGGGTAGTGCACCCTTGCCCGCAAGTCCTCTGCTTTCAAGGCTTTAGCCTCGCTCCGCTTCTTCTGTTTACCCCCGACTTCGGTCGGTTTGTGGCGTGGGCCTCACGGCTCTTCACGCCACAAACCTCCCTCCTTCGCTCACGCGAAGCCACGGGTTCACACACGGGGGAATGCGTGTCTAAAGGACATGTCTTTTAGACACGTCGCTAGGCAAGAACGGATTCTTTGGATTCAGCCTGCCGGCTCGAACGGGTTAAACATGTGCCCAATCAGAACGGGTTTAGACGGGATTGTCGCCTCTCGCGGGTCTACCGAAATCTTGAGGAAGGGACAACGGGCTAAAGGAGGTAGTTTGACTCGTGGTAAACGCGGTGCGATTTTACTGACGGAGGGAACTTTATGCCTAATTACTATCTCGAACACCACAACGGCGTCTTCGATTTGCTCGAAGAGCGTAAGCGGCCTCCAATCAAGACCTTCGCTACCCAGAAGGCGGGAATCGATTATGCGAAAACACACTTTCCGCCTCCACGTCATGGCCTCCATGTTGAGCGGGTAGAGTATCTTCAGACGGGAGAGCCGCCACAGTGGCGTAAGGTGCATTGAAGCGAATTCGTCGGCAGCGAAGGACGGCCGGAGGCAATCACCCTTTCCAGAGTCGCGCCTCCTTTATCCCCTTGGCCAGGCGATCCAGATCGGCGAAAATCGCATGGTGGCCGACGTTGAGCCTCTTCAAGTCCGCGAGTATGGGGCGTTTGCAATCCTTGGGTATTTTTACTGATTCCATCGTGGGATTCCAAACCGGGGGAGCATTGCGCCGATGAAGCGTGAAGCGCGAGCTTTGCTGCCCGATGCGTCCTACTGCCGCGTCAGGCCGGACGGAGATGATCACCCGCTTATTTGGGCTGCTTCTCCAGAATGACTCGTTGATCGCACCTTTGACGTGGGGATGCCGAGTTCCCGCCACGAACTGGCCAATCATCTCCTCATCAGGACCTGGATTATGGTAGTCGCTCGGCTCTTGCACGACCTTGGAAGCGTCCATGACGAGGATTTCGCCATCCTCCTCCGGTTGATCCGTGACCGCGAAGTATGCGGCGACAAGAGGGTTCGTACTCCAATCGAGGAGACGCGTTGGCATGCCGAAGTGCTGGGCGGTAAAGACCACTTCGAGATCATCCTTGAAGTCCGTCGAGGCAACCGCTGAATTCCTGAATTCTTCGAGTATCTCTCTTTCGAGATTGAGCCGCTTATCGTCTCCCTTCGCCCCATATATCTCCTTGATCGCCTCTCTCGCTTCCCAATCCCTGTAGAGCTTTGGCACCAGATGCCAGCTCGCGTCCCCATGTCCGCGAAACCATACGCGGCTCAAATATTCCGCCTCTCTGGGCGAATACTTTTCCGCCACTCGTCCAAAAATACAAGCAAGTCGCTAATTGACTTCATCTCTTTCGCCGGTGACGTAGGCTTGAGGAGTTCCGGGGAAAAGAATTTGCTGCGATCCCCTTCAGGCACCTCCGCTGCCGTTCCGGCGAGTGCATCCACGCCGGCTCGTTGCCCGTCGGCAATGAGCGCAAGGTGAGTTGAAGCGGGGTATTTCCCGACAGCGCAACCGACGGTCGCGATGGCATTTCCCTGCGGAAACCTTGCGTCCTCAGTCTTCACGATTGTCATTTTCATGGTTTCGACCTATCGCACGCCTGATCTGTTGCGCCACCTTGGCGCACACCATTTTACGTTTGATCGAATCGAGTTCAAAGAATAATCTTATGCTCCAGCCCCGAAACCGACTGACCCTATGAAAACAATCTTCGTGACGTGGAAAATCCGGACCGGAAATGAAATCGCCGACTCATCGATAGCGGTTGCCGAATTCAGCGCCGACATAGTATCAGCGGCTGACGGGTTTTCTGCGCATTTTCGAAAGTGGTGGCAAGGTCAAAAAATGCATATTTCTCTAACCGAAATATCCATGTGGATCGGCTGGCCGCTCAAAAGCCGTTGTCTCCTAAAGCTATGTGGAAAGCGTTGATCGACGTAATTATAAAACTAATCAGCTTCGCTCTTCGAAAAGATGGCCAGATCACTTATAATCTGACAGTTTCGCATTCAAGAGGTCATGGGCCCAAAGAATTCGTCCATACCGTGACTAATCATAGCCCATTCGTAATCACGCCTGAAATTTACATTTTAGATAGCCGTAACTGGTTAGAGCGCTGGATTGATGCGGGAACCGAACTGCATTATCAAACATTTGTTAACGATTATCCTCCCATAAACTCGGGACAGACCTTTCAGTGGCGGGAGCCATATCACATTACGTCCCGATTCAATGAATTGCCTATGCATGTAGGATTTAAGGATTCAGGAGGGCATTACACATGGATTCCTCGGAAACAATTGCGCGGGGTGTATCGCCAGTTCGTGAAGGATCACCCCGAAATCGTGAATTTCGTAAAGCGCCGTAAAGGCGAGGGGAGCAAGGCCAGATTGAGGCTTCTGAAGGATCGCCTCTTTCGCAAGTCCAAGTGAATTTCGCTACATTCCCCGGCCAGAGGAATAGCGGGCGATGTCAAACGACCGAGAAGGGCGCGTAAAAAGTGCACGGCGTTTTGTCTCTGCGCATCTCGTGTGATAGACTCGTCGAATACAGGAAGCTCTTTCATGGAATCTGAATCTTTCGACTACGGAGCCGCCGAAGCGATCCTCAACGCCAAGAGAAATCCATTCATTAAGTCAGGTACTCGGATTGATCGACAATTGTTCGAGTGGTGCCGAACGGTCACGTTTGGGGCGACGGAGATAATGTCTCTCTTTTCGAAGGTTACCGGGAATGACAAACTCCGTTACCTCTGTGACGTGCAGTGTCCAAAATGCGGCAATTGGCGGCAGGAACTCTATGGAAGGAGTAAAATTCGCCTGTTGGTGAGCCGAGCGAAAACCGGCCCTCCTACCCGCCTTGACTGGACGTTCGATTGCGCATCGTGCCTGAAAGCCCAGCGGGAGGCGCGCGAGCAGGCCCACGACCCCCATGCCAGCGAGAAGTTCCTTCAAAGAGAACGGGAGAGAGTGAAGGAGGAGGCACGCCTTCGCACTCCGCATTCATCGAAATCTACCTCAATCCGCAAAGGTTCTGGAAAACCGGGTCGTAAGATCGCGAGAGATTCAAAGCCATGACTTCTGAGGTCGTCGATAGCGAAATGGTTTCTTTAGCAATCGCCAAAATACCGAGGGAGGTTTTCTTCAAAACTCCTTATTGGATTGCCGCCTGCGGCGAAGCATTGCGACGTGCCGCAGGAAGGTGTTCTCAGTGCGGACGGACAGAGAAATTATCGATCCGTCTCCGCCGGGAAGAGTGGCGCGGAAGCATACACACAGAGCAGGGTCTGCGTGAAATTCTGTGTGTTTGCGAAAGGTGCAAGAACACCCATATTTTAATTTCCAATTCTCCTAATTGAATCCCTGTCTTGCTCGCGCTCCGTCTTTTGAAGTTTAGAAGTGCACGAAATCCGACGAGAATATTGCTTACGCTGGAGGTTGAAAAAGAGAAAAGGGCGCCTGTAGCTGATGCACTACAAGCGCCCCCGTTTCCTATCCTTCTCTTAATGGCTCTTGCCCTATACTCTTTTCAATCACACGGACAATGTGTCCGTTCCAATTACTCCGGCAGTCCAGTCTGGAGCCTTAAGGCTCATCTTATTCGTGTCATTGACACGTTGGCGTCTTTAAAGGCGCCTCGCCGTCCCAGCCAGTAGGCAGGCGGCTAAAAATTCGTATTGGATGAGAAGCGCTCGTGTAGCACCTTTTCTCAACCCTCGCACAGACCTACTCGCCCTCATTTTCACCATCGTCGGCTGTGCCGTTACGATGGTCTCTACAATAGCGGTGGCTTGCATATATAGTCCTGACTCTTTATCGCCTTTTAATCAATTGCTCTTCACGAATACTTCAATCAAACTCTGAAGTTGCGATTTTGGAATTATTTCTTCCTTGGCTTAACCCTTTAAGGAAGCGAGCTTTCGCTTTTTCATCGGCAGCGTTCTCAAGGAGCTTCGCAATCGAGCCGAACTTCGAGGCGAACCTCAGAAGCTTCGTGCACTCGATGTGGGTCAGCGGTCTATCATAGATGAACTCTAAGAAGGATGGAAACGCAGAATCTATTGGCGCTAAATAGTCCTCCATGAGGTCAATTTGTGTTAATACAGTAGTTATGTTATCATGGTTAGTGTCAGTTTGGTTATTCATTGTTTGACTAGCTGACAAGGGCCCCGCCGGCCCAGCCCAGGATTTCACCGCACGTGAAACCTGGGCTTCCTTTTTAGGGCGGACTCTTGTCGGGAGGTTAATAGCTCCCTGTTTGTTTATGGTGGCCGGATTGATTTTCCCGAGTTGGGAAAGCGTAGTGAATATATGGTATGCATAGTTATTATAATCGATGTTTTTCTGCGTGAAGCTTCCTTGGCGTCCGCGAAGCGGCGCGCCCTTTTCAATCAGGAAGGCCGTATGCATTGAGTGCATGGCTTTGTATACCCAGAAAAAAGCTCGATGTCGATCACTTTCTTTGTCATGTGTGCTGTGAACCATTGTCCATGCAACGAATCCCCGGAAACGATCTCCTCCTAGGAAAACTCCCGGGACGCACCGCCGGCCTCGGCTTCTCACGAAGCCAACGTGACAAGCACCTCTACGTCTGCGGCGGCACGGGAACAGGAAAATCCAAGTTCCTGGAGAACCTCATCCGTCAGGACATTCGCAACTGGTCAAAAAGTAAATGCGGCGTGCTCGTTCTCGATCCGCACGGTTCGCTGTACGATGGCCTCATCAACTGGCTTGCATGGACGGGATTCGACCGGCCCATCATCCCGATTGACCTTCGGCAGGATGACTGGGTCGTCTCATACAATCTCCTTCGGCAGAGGCAGTTCGCCGACCCTGCCGTCTTGATCGACAACCTCACCGACGCCATGGCCTACGTCTGGGGCCAGGGCGGCACCAACCAAACTCCGCTTTTTGCGAGGTGGGCGGGCAACGTTCTTCGCGCCCTCTACGAAAAGAAGCTCACCCTCGTTGAGGCCGAGCATCTCGTTGACCGGGTGGCAAAGCAGGTTCGCTTTGCCATGACAGCGGACTTGAAGGACAAGCCGTCCCGCCAGGACTGGCAGTTTGCCGATACCCTAAGCGCCAAGGATTTCGAAGCACAGATCGGAAGCACGGTCAATCGCTTGCAGCGCTTCATTAGGAATCAGACCATGCGCTCCATGTTTGGCCAGGGCGATGTGTCGCTTGACCTTGGACGAGCCTTGGAAGAAGGCTCGATTATCCTTGTATCGCTTGCGACCGAACGGGCCAAAGTCTCGAAGGAGAATGCCGAGCTTTTCGCCACGCTCCTCTTGAGCGATCTTTGGACGGCAGCCCAGGAGCGAGGAAAGCGTGATGGGGTGAAGCCCTTCTACGTCTACCTCGATGAATTCCAACGCTTCGTAACCCCAACGATTTCAGACAACCTCGATGAGGCGAGAGGCTTTGGCCTTCACCTCACCATGGCCCATCAGTTTCCGAACCAGCTTCTTGACCGGGGAGAAAACGGAAAGCGCGTCTACAACTCGATCATGGAGAATGCGTCATCGAAGGTCGTCTTCCGCCTCTCCCATGCGGAGAATCTCAAGGTCATGGCGGAGTGTCTCTTCATGGGCGTCATGAATCCTGACGAAGTGAAGCACGAGCTCTATTCGAGGAAGGTCATGGATTACCGGGAGGAGATGAAGATTGGATATGCCAAAGGCAGCTCTTCCGGGAAGAGCGTCGGCACGCAGCGAGGCTCGGCGTCGGGAAGCGGTGGCGGAGGAACGGAGATGTTCGATGACGACGGGGAACGCACTTCGACGAGTGACTCGGGGAGCCGATTCTCGTCGGAGTCGGAGAGTGAAAGCGAATCATGGTCGGAGAGCCGGACGAAATCAGAAACCCTAACCCCCATGCTCGTCCCCGTCATGGGAGAGGAATTGTCCCACGTCCAGTTTCGCTCTCTCGACGAGCAGCTTTTCCGCTCCATGGCCGTTCTATTCGACCAGAGTCAAAGGCAGGGAGTGGCACGGCTCGTCGGGATGAATGCGCCCGTCTCGATTTTCACGCCGGATGTGGAAAGAAAGCCAGGAAGCGAGGGACGGACAAAGGCGTTTCTTGAGCGATGCTACGAGAAGCTCCCCTTCGCCCTACCGGGAAAGAAGGCGCTTGAAGTGGTAAGCGGGCGCGCCGAGACGTTTGCGGAGAGGCTCATCGAGGAGAGTGCGGACGAGCCCAAGACGGCCAAGCGGAAAATTCGCTGATTTCGAAAGCCAATTCCCGGCTCTTCATCTTTGTCCAACTTTCTCATCTGCTGAACTTCGCTTTCCGGCAAGGAAGATGCCGGCAACGAAAAGAAGAAGGACAGTTGCTGGAAGTTCCCATCCCCGACGGAGGAACCAATAGAGCCAGGCGTTCCAGAAATTGAGATACGCGCCGGTAATGGGGTGATGGAACGTGACAGCACTAGGAATCTTGTTCAAAGAGTCGTAGTCATATTGTGCGAGAGTTCCTCCGATGATCATGCTTCCAACGATGAGTGTCAAAAGTGCTGTTTTCGTTATTTTCTTCATTCTCTTTCTCCTCATGGTAGCGGCGTCGGCGACTGTGGGTTCCACAAGATATCAGCTGGATCGCCAGCGGTTGTGGAGAGGCTCTTGTAGGTTATAAAGCTCATGTTTTGTTGAACATGGAAGTCACCATACATAACGGTGAGAGTGGTTTTGTTTCCATAGACTCCTGTTGTCGGCGCTGACCCATTAGGTTGAGAAAGAAGTCCGGCTGAGGGGGGCTCTACAAGGGGGCCACCTTTGAAACCATTCCAATATACAACACCATCATTGAGAGTGCCGTGAAAGGCTCCGTCGCTTCCCATGGCCGGGACGACGAGGGCAAGGGAACTTGCAGAAGTCCACTTGTCCACATTTGAAACTTTGAAGCAGTTGCCATTGATGCCGAAGCTCGCCGGACCGCTCCATACTCCCGCTGTCGAAGTTGCGGGAGAGCGAGTATCGAAATGCGACTGATGGAGCGTCTCATTTGAGACGTAATTCGGATAGAGTGTTCCCGTCCAGCCGGTTGAGCCGGTCGAGAGAGCGCTCAGGTCATTGCCATTGTCGTTGAGATATGCCGCTATACCCGTTCCGAGTTGGCGCAAATTGCTCGCATCCCTCGTCATGTATCCCCTTTCTTGAACCGTTCTATATGTGGGAAGTGCGATTCCTGCCAGGACCGCGATAATGGAGATAACGACGAGGAGTTCGATGAGGGTAAAGGAGTCCCGCCGAGGGGCCTTTCGCTGATGGCATGACGAACGCACTCCGCAACCGTTGACTATAGTCAACTGCGAGTCAAGTCTCGTTTTCGCTTATTTCTCTCGGAGTGCCCAGGCCCTCCACGCGCGAACTCATCTCTTCAAACGCCATCGACGCCCTGAAGGCAGAGCGTATCCGCCAAAATCTCTCGATGAGTGTCCTTGCTCAGAAGGCGGGACTCCACGTGAGCATGATCTCTCTTTTGGAACGAGGACTTCGGAAGCCGACGCTCGATACCCTCCTACGGATGGCCGACGCAATGGAGGTCGATCTCTGGAAGACCATCAAGGAAGCAACGCGGAAGGCCAGCTCATTCAAAGACGAGTGAGCTATGCGAAAATTGAATGTAAACAAATCCCTTCCTCCCTGAAAATGGGGTGTGCCAGAGCACCCTTCACTCCGCATCATCGGGCAAACATCCGGTCGGCGCGTCTCCGCGCCGGCTTGACTCAGGAATGCCTTGCCGAGCTTCTCGGCATCCACTCTCAGACCGTGAGCAACACCGAGAGGGGGCGGCACCCCTTCGGGATGACCACCTTTGCCGAGATTTCGCAGTATCTCCAAACAAGCGGTGATCCGCTTCTCTTCGGTCTGCCGCTCCCGGACAAGGCCCGAGAGAAGCGGCGCTTGCGCGACGCCCAAAGCAACCACAAAATCACAGAAATAAGTTCCAATTTTCCGTATGAAGAGTTGACTAACGTCTTATCCTGTACGAAACGAATCAAACGAGCTTTTAACCTATCGGAAACTTCTCGACCAATTAGAGAAAGACTCGCTGCTGCCATGAACGTGCGCCCAAATCCGTTCGACGAGCGTGTCGGTTGGAGGGAACGAACCTTTCCGATGCTCGATTGTGGCAATCAAGTCGCGTTTAATACCGAACAGAAGCAGGGGCTTACTACCACGACCGGTATACCGCCACCGCTCACGATCTCCTAAAGACGCCTCTAGTGTTATAAAAACCTTGTCGGACGTTTCCGCAATTATCACCGCCGGTAGTGATCGCTTAACCGATAAAATCTCATTGTCGTCCTGAAAATAGGGCCGAAAACTATCCGTAATCATCTTGTGGCTCTCAACAATCATTTCGTCGTCCTGCAAAATAGAATTCTGCCGTTCGGTGTCCACAATCGAGAACTCCTTCCTTCTCGCGCTAAACATAGCAGTATAAAAGGCCCTTTTCCTTATAACTTCATCAAACCTAGAAACTAACAAGCTCGCTTTCGCTTGGCGATCTTGATCTTTATCGAGGAGGAAAGATTGCTCATCATGAGAGAAACAGCTTTGAATAACATGACACACTTCGGTCTGCCCTTCAAGTACGCCCGTGCAATCCTCAATAGAACGAAACTGATTTTCCGAGAACCATGCTCCGGTTTTGTCAATGATGGTTTCAGGAACTTTCTCCTGAATTTCGAGGGCGAAGTAAAGAATTGACGAAGCCTCGTCCCTCGAGTAATCGCCTCCTCCCCGAGACGCTGGAATAAAAGGGAAAATCCTATAGGCGAATACCACGATCGCGAGATAGCCTAAACAACAGGGCACGAAAGAGCTTAGTGCAAGCATGTGTCCGCTAATGTTTTCGTCGTGAAGCCAAACGAGAATGACCCCGATTACCGCTAACAAAGTCAGATAAAACCATCCGCCCTCTCTTAACATTACGCTCAGTATCGAGTTCCTGCCGGAATATAGGCCGTAAAATAGGTTTAATGTGCATAGCGACGTGAAAATAAGTAACCACCACCTGCCTCTCTCGCCCATCGTAATAATCCCCTTTGTCCTCTTGATCCTAGAAAGGGCGGTAAGTAACGGCATCGGACAGAAAACCAAAGCAATCTAAAGTTGGTGCCCCTCAAAAAAACCTGGATTTGTGAACGTTATAAGAACGTTCAAAGAGACGATAAGAACAAATAAGAGAAGTATGCTGGGCCTGAATACGTCCTTGCGCTCCCCCCATAAAACGAAAGCGGCGATAAGTATGATACCGGCGGCGACTGGTAGATTCAGACAGAGTAATCCGGTGTAGATGTAGCGGGGCGCTAAAACGTCCGGAGGAGCATCCTTAATTCCCATAGATTGTAGGAAGGTCAACTGAATTAGAAAGCCAGTGGAATACACCGCACCGGCTATGGCCGCAAACCACGACGGAAGGCCGGACATCCAACTCCATTGACTATTAACCTTGTTGGGCGATTGAGTGGGCGGCGGGGTTGGAGATTCCGTCATTTGGGCATTCCTCTCTTATTTGCGCGTTGGAGATGGACCGGGCTAATCTTCTCGTCGTCGATGGTTCTGATAAGCCAATGCTACCCACCGTGGCTATGGAGTGCAATAAAAAATCCCGCCGTGTGTGGCAGGATTCGGTCTTTCACCCTCAGTGCGGAAGCTCAGGGCTCAGAAAAGACCGCGCCTTGATTTCGCAAAGTAACAGAAACCGCCCTCCTAAAGCACATGATATTTGCAACGGTTTGCTTATGACGGCCAAAACGAGAAGGGTAAGAGTAAGAGCACAATCGACGAGCGTATCTCCTATTCCCATGAGAAGGAAGACGGGGGCTCCGCCGCCTGCGAGAATTAGTGCCACTCTCAGCTGCTGTGGAAACCAGGAGGCGTAAATGCCTATTGGAAGCAAGCCGAAAAATAAGGCAAATAGACTAATGTAGCTTCCCCGTGCAGTTTCTTTTCCCATCCAAGTAGGTTGTCTCAGATATTTGATAGTTTTTAGTATTGCGTTAGAGGCTATAGTTCGCAAGTGTCTTGGGATAAAAAGTACCATATAACTCTTTCGGTATTTCTGACGTGAATGGTACCATGGTTTGTCTAGAATGTACACTGCTAGGAGGCGCCCTCCGGTGCTGTAGATTTGTAGGCAGGGTCAAAGCTGGTTGGTAGTTCGAGTCGGCTGTCGCGCCGGGTGTGGGCGACGTTAAGGCGGCATCGGTTGAGTCACCGGTTCAAAGGAATGAGGTAAGTATTCCCGGTTTCTCCTTTGTCCGAATGATGCTAAAATCACGTCAATCATGCCGGATGATGCAATCGTACTCCCTCTCCACCTTCAAGAACGCGACGTTTACGTTTTGCGAAGCCTTTTCGAATCGCGCATCATGACATCCGTACATGTTTCAACATTGCATTTCGAAGGTAAACGAGAGGCAGCCAAGAAGCGGTTGCAGAAGCTAAAGGCGGCCGGCCTCATTTCGGACCGCAAGCGCAATGTGAATGAGCCGTCCGTCCTCTTTCTCACGCGCAAAGCCTTCGGCCTGCTTCGTGAGCACGGAATCCTTTCGGAATATCCTTCCTTCTCGGTTTCCTCCCTTGAGCGGCGCGCCCAGGTAAGCGATCTGACGATTCGCCACGAGCTTCAAGTCATGGACGTGAAGGCGGCTTTTCATTCCGCCATCGGAAAGGTTGACAGCCTCGCTCTCGCCGAGTTCAGCACATGGCCGCTTCTTCATCAGTTTGAGGCGCGAAGACCGGGGCCTAGCGGGAAGGAGGTCACCGTGAAGCCAGACGGCTTCATACGCATTCGCGAGAAAGAAACGGACCGAGGTCTCTCAGAGCACACCTTCTTCCTCGAAGTGGATCGTTCGAGCGAGACGCTGGACACGCTTGTCAATCGCGTCGGCTGCTATGTCGAGTATTACAAATCCGGAGGCTTTGCCGTCCGAAACGGTGCGTCGCCACTTTCCTTCAAAGAGTATCCGTTCCGGGTGATCATGGTCTTCAAGAGTGCTGAGCGAAGGAATAATATCGCGGAATGCCTGCTTCAAAGCAATCCGCCCATCCTCACCCAGGCATATCTCACGACGTTCGAGGAAGCGGTAGAGAATCCGCTCGGGCCAATCTGGATTCGGCCTGTTGATTTCCGTATTGCTCATGAGGTGAGCGAATTCCGAAACGGCAAACGACCGCAGGTGTATCGCAGGCAAGCTGGGCGACTCCACTCAATCGAGTGGACAATCAATAAAATTGGGCTCCTTGAGGAAGAAAAATAAAAAGCGACTTTTCCAAAGATCGCCCTTCAGTTCAAACAGAAGGCGTGCCTTCCCACCACAGACAGGGCAGCTCTGTAAAGCAGGCTGGCAGTATCATCGCCCTCTTTGACTCTCCAATTGCTGCAAAATTTGAAGTTGATCTTCTTGGAGCATTTCCGATTGGCTTTTCGCGGGAGGAGCTATAAAAAAAGACGAACCGACTCGCTGCTTCGTCTCGCCCTTCGTAGAAGGCTTAGGTGTTCCTGGCCCGGGAGTTGCCGATGCTGTGGGAGGTTTCAACATTCCCGGAAGCTGACTATAGTGGTGGGGATCGTAGTTAACTCTGCTCGTCAACGCCAAGCAGAGTTCAAAGTAAGCCTGCTTATATTTCCCTGGTACATAATAATACTGGCCGTCGTCCCACTTCGTTAACGTCCCACGAACACAACTAGTAGTCTTATCTGGTAATATTTCTTGCGTCGATAAACGATCCTTAGAAAATCCAGCAAGCCTACGGCGATTTCCTTCATCCACCTGTCTTAATGAAGAGATGTCATCCGAATCTGGAATGTCTAGATTAGTCATCGGCCGTATATAGAGTCTATACTTATCGGTATGCGGGGGCAGCTCCGAAGGAAGTTGTAAAAACTGGACGTACGGCAAATATACCGCGGAATCTCCGGTATTGGGCTTCGTGGCAAAGATCAGGTCATCCGACAACTGCGGATTTACAGAGGCCATATATGGAGCGGCAACGGTACGGCCAGCGATCGTCACCAAACCGGCTGTCGCAGCAACCATATGACCTAGAGTTGAACCCGCCTCTGTATTTGTCGTCACCGTACTAGCCGTGCTTTGAGCTGAAGACATGTCCGTCAGGGTATCGCCTGCCGAAAGAGTGCCGGCGATTTGTGATTTCACATCGGCCTGTAGATTGGTGATATCAAGGCTGACGAGCAACATGCCCTTTGAGCCTCTTATGAGGTTGTTCATGACCTGGTTACTATAATAGGTGATCCCCCTATCTCTGAGAGCCGAAGCGGTAGTATGAGTGTGGTCGGCTTCTTGGCTGGCGCAACCCCCTAACCAAAAAGGCAGTGCGAGCGCCAAATAAAGAATTACCCGTATTCCGTTACCGGAGGCGGCGTGTTGAATATTGGGATTGGCCTCGCGCTTCGCGTCCGCGGGCTGCGACAGTAATTCTTTCGATGTTTTAGCCATTATATCCTCCTCCGTAATCTCTCTTGTTCCTAAATATGTGCGATTAATGCGAGAACGGTGTGGATGTGCAAGTAATTGTTTTGGTTTTTATTGGGTTGATGCGATTATGAGGCTGCGTGCAGCGTTCTGCCCAATCTCAAGTTTACGGGCCTTCTAGTTTTAATAAAAAGGCGACCTCGGTGAGATCGCCTGTGCTTCAAAACGAGAAGCAGTCCTTCAATTCTGCCGGAGAATAATCGGTCGGCTGCTTGCCCGATTCGATTTGCACCCATCGTGTGAACCGATGAGGCGCAACCTGCATCAGTACGCTCTCCGCGCACCGATGCCCGGCTTCATCGCCATCGGCAAAGACCCATACTCGCCCGGCAGGAGTTACGAGCGAGACTATGATGCTCGCTTGCTCTCCGCTCGACGACGCTCCCATCGTGGCGACGACATTTACGAGACCGGCCTGCCACACACCCCACACGGTCGAAAAGCCCTCAACGATGATTAAATCATCAACTGGAGAAACGATATGGTGGGCGTTGTAGAGAAAGAGGGATTTCCGAAATTCATGTATCACCCCGTCTCGCTCCCGCCTTCCCGGGAACCTGTATTTCGGATTCTCTTCCGCGATTGCCGAATCGTCGATGACGCGTCCGGCATATCCGATGAGTGTCCCTCCATCATCTTTCAGAGGAATGGCAATTCTCCCCTTCAGTTTTCCGCGCGAGCAGTAGCCGAGACCGAACCTTGCAATGGTTTCGGGCATCAATCCGCGGTTCAACAGATACGGATGCTTCGGCTCAAGGCCCTTTAGCGCGAAGTCGAGAGGAGCGTTGACGACAGTCTTTTCCTTTTCGTCATGCTCTTTCTTCTCTTCGGGTTTCGTGGCCTCAGAAGTTCTGGAGAATTGCTCTTCCAGTTTGAGTGCCACCTTCCTTACCTCCTCTCCGTTTGCAGGATCGGCTCCGCTCATGAGGACGGCGAAATCGATGACATTACCTTTCTGTCCGCATCCGAAGCACTGCCAGATTCCTTTTTTGATATTCGCCGAAAAGGAGGCGGAGTTTCTCTTTCTGTTATGCGAAGGCAGAGGGCAGAACCCATGGTGCTGATCGCCTCCCAGTTTCAACTGCACCTTGTAGTAGCGAAGCACTTCCGCGAAGTTTAATTCTTTACGCAGTTTCTTGAAATCAATCCATCTATTCATAATGAGGAACATTTCTGTATCCCATTATATCAAATGCAACAACTAACCACGAAAGCAGCGCCAAGCACGTCTACAGCGCTCAATTATTCACTTAACGTTGATGCGATAAAGCTGCTCCAGCCTTTCGGCTTCCTTTTCGAATTCTTCAACCGGCGGTGCTGATAATGTCAATACTAGATTTACCGGCTCCGTTTGATCTGCCGGTGGATTGATCGCTCTCGGCAGTTCTCGTCGAAGACGCTCGCTATATTCCTCAATATCGCCTAAAAAAGCCCTAGAGAATCTGGAGGCGATTTCGATTATCGGTTGCAATTCCTCCTTAGACTCTACTGATACGAATTCAATAGTCCAACGAATGACACTGCGGTAAAGCTCTCCAACACGTTGAGCCACATATACAATATGCTCCGCATTCCCCGGCTTCCCTGGAGGCCCCGCTGCTTCCTGAAAGGCGGTATTCATCAATGTCGAAGCCGAGTTGGCGAGTTTTGTCAAATCACCGATCTTCTTGGTAATCCAATCCATAGTTTCCAAAGCATTAGGAAGTTTTAATGTTGGTTTGAGGCAGAGGTTATAAGTGAGGTCGCGCTTCAAACTCAGGGATGATTCTATTTCCTCTGCAAAGATTTGGCTAAACAGAAGATTTTCCCACCCTTTTTCCTTTTCTATAACGAGACACAGTGAACGAGGAGAAAGGTTCGTTAATGAAGGGGGCAATCCTGCCTCCTTGAACTTCCCTCGGTATGCGAGCGCGTCTTTGAATAGAACTGCAAACTGTGCTCTCAGTGTCGTCGTAATATCGACTGCCCTCTCGAAGGGATACACCCATTGTTCTTGAGCGCTATATAGCGCTTCGACAAACTCGAACAATTTATTGCAGTCGACTACCCCAGCGAAATTGCCGTCCCGGTTATTTCGCCAGACAGGGAGTGTATGCAGGATCGCTTTCGACACGAACGTATAAATTGGAATGCCTTTAGCTCGGGCCTCTAGGTATTCGAGGTTCGTGATGCTCTTTCCTGAATCCGTGGGTGTGCCGTAGCGTCCCCCTACAATAAGAACAAAGAGATCGGCCCGGCGTCTCACTACGTCAACGCAATTCTCGACCGTTCCTATGTCTGGATTAAGAGGAAAACTGTTAAATTCGGAAAGGAGCGGATGAAGACCAAGGGATTCGAAAAAGGACTTCAGAGTGGCTCTCGTTTCACCCAGATCGTAACAGGTTGAGCTTATGAAAACAGCGGGTTCCATTGGACTCGGCGATCCCCTGCGGTCGACATCAAACCTACGGCAAGAAAAACTTCGTTCCCGGCCCGGTTCCTTGCCTCTTCAGCGTCTTCGGGTCTTTCTTGATAAATTCACGAATCCGTATGGGAGCTTGACCGAGAGCATCGGCAATCTGCTTCGCATTCATGCCGTGTTTTCCGTTGAGGGCGAACGCCTCAAGGATTTTCCGCTTCAAATCCTCGTCCGATAGGGCGGGCCGGCGGACGCGGACGTTGCCCGCTGGTGCCTTTTCACCCGTCAAGGCTTCCAGTTCTTTCTCCAAGTCCGCGACAGCTCGGCGCGCGCCAATGAGTTTCTCTTTCAGTTCGAGAATGGCGTCTTCTTTCAGCTTGCGGATTTGGTTTTCAAGTTCCTGAATCTTTTCGAGTGCGGGCGTAGTCATTTCAATCGTGTTCTACAAGGCATGAGCCGCGGCGTCAACGGCTCTCAAACAAGAAATCATGAAGGCGAGCGCCCCCGCTACGGCTGATACTTCTCTCTTTGGAGTCTCACCATGTCCCGAACAAAGGCGAGCTTCTCTTCTCTATCATCCTTGGAGAGCTTCTTGGCCCTCACCTTCTCGATGAGCGAGCGCTCCATCCCATCCATTGCATCTTGAAACTCCATCATGAGATCGAGCTCCTTGAGCAATTCTGTCATACGGGGGTCAGAGGGCTTCGCTTCACCCGTTCGATCAATGACCTTCTGGATTTCTTCGAGTTCATCCTTCGAAGCAATAGTGACTTGAAACCGCACAGAGCTACACCGCTTTGGCTCTCTGTTTCTGCTGGTCTCCCTCTCCCGAAGGAAAAACGTGTAAAAGGTGGGCTCGCCTTCCTTCAGAAACTCGACCACATTGCCGTCGATATGGCTGTGAACGACGAGGGCACCGTTATGCGTTTCGTTCCATTTGTCATGGAAAAATCCGCCCGTCGTCCTGAATCCGAGAAGTTCATACGTCTTCCCGGACTCTTTCTTGAAACGCCAAGTAATCTTGAAACCGCGACCGGCTCGGAGCGTTTCGATGATGAGCTCTTCGGTTTCGTGACGCTGTCCCCCGTTATCAAGCAAATCCCGACGACGCTTGAGGGCGGCAATCGCCAAGGCTTCTTCGAGGACGCAAAAACGCGGATCGCTTTCGATTAATTCCTTCTGACGGTCGGTGAGCATAGTGTAATTCTCCTCTACGAGTTCTGCGCGCATCGGTGGCAGGTCGATGTTTTCAAAAGCGATTTGGCAGCCTTTCCTTTCAAACGGTCGGAGACGCTTCAATTCTGATCGTAAGACCGTATACGGGGGTGGGCAGTTCCACACCTTGTGATCCTCAGAGAGACCGTGAAGTGTTGCGTGTGGCACTTCGGCGAGAGGCCGGCCGCACAACGATGAGGAGCGGGGGCTGAGCGAGAAGAAGTACAACTCTTTGGAAAAGAGTGGGGTGAATAGCTCTGACTGGAAGTCGTCGACGATTGCCGCCCGTGCAGCGGCACCCGCGATGCGTGGTCTTCGGAGGCGAGCCATTTCGATACGCGAACAGGAAAGGGTGAGGACATACTCCATTTTGAAACCGGCAGGGGTAATGGCACCAAAGATGCCAGAAATGGAGAGCATTTTCGGTGGGAGAAGGTCGGCAAGGTTTCTTCTCCAGTCCGTATATAGGAAGGCGTAGACAAGCGCGAAGATTCCAAGGCCAATCGCATAGACGATGAGGAAGATTTGTCCGAAGCGACTCATTTATCAACGTTCAAACCACCGATTGATTTTTCCCTCGACCTTCTCTCGCGGAGTTCCAAAGCGCGCTCGTGATTGGTTCATGAGATTCCCTCGATGACCATGAAAATATGGGAACGGAGCCATTGTTCTCCCGAATAATGGTTCAGAGAATTGTCCTCCTTTCAAGATTTTTGCACGGATCTCGTGGTTTCCGAGATCGGTGAACTGTTCAGGCGTGAGCTCCCTTCCAAACTGACGAGAAAGAAGGTGGGCATCTTCCGCCCCGACCCGAAAGGAAACGACGGAGCCGACGTTCCCAAAGACCGCTTCTCGAACCTCGGCTTCCATCTGCGAGATATATTGCCCCGCGAGGGTGAGGTTGAGCCGGTACTTCCTGGCTTCCGAGAGGACATTCGCAAACGAATCCGTCGAGAAATTTTGGAACTCGTCGATGTAAAGGCTGAAGTCGATTCGATCTCCTTCGGGAATGTCGGAGCGACCCATGGCGGCTGTATGGAATGCCGAGACAAGAAACGATCCTAAAAGATTGGCCTTGTCCTCTCCGAGTTTTCCCTTCGAGAGATTGGCAATGAAGATGTGCTTTTTGTCCATGAGGGAGCGGGGATCGATTTTGTTCTTCACCTGTCCGAAGACGTTGCGAAGTGGCGCAGCCATGAGAAGCTGTCCGACCTTGTTTTGGAGGGGTGAGACGATTTCCGCCATGAGACGTTTGTCGAATTTGGCGAATTCATTCTCCCAGAAAAAGCGGACAATCGGATCGCGGATTTGGCGCACTACCCACCATCGATATGTCTCATCGACGAGCATTCGAGGAATGCCAAGAAGCGAGACATCATCGCATTCCATGAGGGCGGCGATTGAGGCATACAAAATATATTCAAGCCGCGGCCCCCAGGAGTCGCGCCACAGATGCTTAAATGCCCCGACGACAGCCGAGGCTTCGAGATATTTCCGCTCCCGATTGAGCGGAAAAAGGAGGTTGAAGCCGACCGGAAACTCCGCGTCGCCCGGAGAAAAGTAGAGAACATCGTCTGTCCTCCATGAAGGGATGCAGTTGAGAATTTCTTCGGAGAGGTCGCCGTGCGGATCGATCAGTCCCACTCCCCGACCACAGGCAATGTCTTGGACGATGAGATTCCGAAGAAGGGTCGTCTTTCCTGTTCCGGTCTGCCCGATGACATAAAGGTGCTGGCGTCTTTCGGCAGGCGAAATACCAAAAGGCTTTTCGCCTCCCCAGACCCGGGCGTTTCCAATGTATGATATTTCTTCCTCCATATTCCGAATCGAAACCCTACCCCCGTTTCCGATTTAGGGAGTGATGACGACATCCGTTATGTTTGACGAGCCGCCAGGGAATAGGGGCTCGATTCGAAATCCGACAGCGCTGTCGGTCTGCCTATCTTACGCGCCTCGGCATTTCATTCGCCAGATTGACAGAGGGCAAAGTCTGTCTTTTGAAAATGGAACTGGAAAAGCGAGGTGAACGTTCGTTCACTTGAAACGACCAAAAACATTCGAACACAGAATGTCGGAAAAATGCAAATGCCTAACGATGCTCGACTCGTGACCCCTTCAACCCATCACCACTCTCGCCAGAAAAATTTGAGTTCATCCATCGCACTCGTCCTCGCTTGGTGCTCCGGGTAATGCGAGCGATGAAAGCTGTGTGAAGAGTGCAAATGCACGAAGAAGTGAACTGGTTGTGTGTGAACCCGTGGCTTCGCGTGAGCGAAGGAGGGAGGTTTGTGGCGTGAAGAGCCGTGAGGCCCACGCCACAAACCGACCGAAGTCGGGGGTAAACAGAAGAAGCGGAGCGAGGCTAAAGCCTTGAAAGCAGAGGACTTGCGGGCAAGGGTGCACTACCCGCCGTGGGGAGGGGTGCGGGGATAGGGACAGGACGCAGGAAGCGTGGTAAAATGGGTTCGTATAAGGGTCACCAACGAGCACCAGATTGTAAATGCTTGATCTTCCTCCGTGCGCGGCGCTCGGGCATCGAGCGTCGCGATACGCGCGGAAGCAAGGATTGACGGGATGAAAGCGTAGGGTTCGCAGATACGGAACGAGACGGTTTTGCCCGAAATGACTGGGTTCCGCGAATTCATATCGCGGATACAACTGACGTTGTATGGTTCCAATTTTTCGTTAAATTCACGGAGAGATGCAGAAACCTTCCAAAAAGAAAAAGAATCCGGCAGCGGTTGCGTTGAATAAACTCGGCGCATCGAAAGGAGGCATTGCGCGGGCCAAAAGCTTGTCAGCAAAGCGAAGGTCCCTCATTGCAAGAAATGCCGTGCAGGCTCGGTGGGCGAAGGTAAAAAAAACTCAGTCTTGAACTTTATAAGAAAATGAATTTGTGGCAAATATGGCTTTCTTCCTTTGGCGGCACGGGGGCGGCGCTGCTCATCGCCGGTTTTCTATCTAAGGCATTGTATGAACAATGGCTCAAGAAGGATTTCAAGAAGTTCGAGCGTAAACTCAATGACATCAGCAAAAGGCAAGAAATAGAATTCTCATGGCTTCACCAGGAAAGGGCTAAGGTCATTGTTGAAATTTATGGACGGTTTTCCGATATGCTGTTGGGTATTAACGGGATCGGCGAATACTCAATTGCCGTTTCCGATGGGAAGATATTCGTCGATTTGTGGGCGGACACCAGAAGATACGCCTTTCGTCAGAGGCTCTATTTTGACGAAAATCTTAACGGCGCGATCACGGGGCTATTGGGGACTTATAGTGGAGCAAGCGACATGGTCCATCATGGGACGGAATTTTTGAGAACGGGGCCGAAAAGGGAATACGCTGAGATAACTACAAAGCTGTTCGACCTTTTACAGGGCATCGAAAAGGAATTCAAAACGTTGTTGGCAGTGCCGGAGAATAAGAGAGAAGTGCGTCGCGAAGAGAAGTGAGTTTGTTCGGCGGTTGCAGGAGGGCTCATACTTGCACGAGCAAGTATGACTGTGTATGCTGTATTCATGACTCCCAAAACCAAATATTTTCTCTACGCTCGCAAAAGCACCGATGAAGAAGGGCGGCAAGTGACGAGCCTCGATGCACAGGTGAGAGCCTTGCGAGAGCTTGCCCAAAAACAATACATCCTCATTCACGAAATCGTCGAGGAAAGCAAGACGGCGAAGCAGCCCGGCAGACCTCGCTTTAATCAGATGATCGACCGCATCGAACAAGGAGAAGCCAATGGCCTTTTGTGTTGGAGCGTCAATCGACTCTATCGGAATCCCGTTGATGAAGGCCGAGTGCGTTGGCTTCTCCAAAATGGGGTCATCGCCTCGATTCTCACTCCTTTCCGAGAGTTCTTCCCTGACGATGCCGGCCTACTCATGGGCGTCGAAGGTGGACAGGCGAGCGACTGGCTCATCCGGATGAAGAAGGATATTAAACGAGGCGTTGACGAGAAACTGCGACGCGGCGAATGGCCTGGATCAAACAAGCCGCTTGGATATGTTTACGATCATCGGCTTCGAAACATTGTTCCCGATCCGAAGAAGGCAGAAATCGTTCAGATCGTGTTCGAGGAATATGCTGACGGCAAGCACAGCCTTCTTTCAGTCTCGGAACGTTTTTTCGAGCTCGGGGTAAAAAGTAGAACGGGACGCCCGTGGTCTGCGGCTGCTGTTCATCACGTTCTCACCAATCGAATATATATGGGCGTGATGAAGTGGGACGGCGAGGTGTTTGAGGGCAGATACAAGACGTTCATTTCCTTGAAGCTTTTCGCGGACGTTCAGAAGGCTCTTACGCGGCGAGGCAAGCCGCGCAAGTTTCGTAAGGGCCACCAGTTTCCTTTCTGCGGAACCTTTCGCTGTTCCTGCGGAGCGATGATTTCGGCGCAGTGGTGTAAGGGACACGGCGGCTTGTATCGCTATTGCCGTTGCACAAGAAAGGGCACCGCGCCTTGCCGCGAGCCGTATATCCGCGAGGAGAGCGTGGCCGCGCAGTCCGTCAGCATTCTCCAGCCTCTTGCTATCTCGGGCACGGAGGCGAAGGAAATCCGCTCCGCAATCGCGAAGCTGGAGGCAGAGGAAAGCAACTCCTGTGAAAATGAAATTCGGGGAATTGAGAAGCGCCTTCTGCCCCTTCAAGCAAAGCTCTCCCGCCTCACGGCAGGCTATCTCGATGAACTTATCGACGAAGACAGCTATCGGGAATCGAAGGAGGCGCTCGTTCTCGAAAAGACCGCGCTCAAGCGCGAAAAAGAGCGACTTCGCAAAACCCGCTCAAGTGCATGGATCGAACCTGCCCAAGAAGTCGTAAACCGTTTAGAATTAATGGGAAATGAAACATTTCTGAACACATATGCGGCGATTGCCGAACAGGTGCGAAAAATCGGAACGAACCCAGTCATTTCGGGCAAAACCGTCTCGTTCCGTATCTGCGAACCCTACGCTTTCATCCCGTCAATCCTTGCTTCCGCGCGTATCGCGACGCTCGATGCCCGAGCGCCGCGCACGGAGGAAGATCAAGCATTTACAATCTGGTGCGCGATACAGGGTTCGAACCTGTGACCCCTACAGTGTCAATGTAGTGCTCTACCACTGAGCTAACCGCGCTGTTCTCGAAAGTCGGGGGCTCATGATCGCACGATCCCTATTCACGGTGAACGGTTGTGGGGATTCTATCCATGCGGTCCGTCGCGGTCAATGGGCTTTCCATTCGGATTTCGCGGCTATGGCGTCCAGTTGGGCGAGGGTGTCCGCGGGCAGCGAGAGAGCGCCGGCCTCGAGATTTTCGTGCAGATGGGCCACGGAGGACGTGCCGGGGATGAGCAGGATGTTCGGTGAACGATGGAGGAGCCATGCGAGGGCGATTTGCATGGGGGTGGCTCCCAGCGCCTCGGCCGCGGCGTTGAGCGCCGAGGATTGCAAATGGCTGAATCCGCCCAAGGGAAAGAACGGGACGTAGGCGATGCCCTGTCCGGCGAGGTCGTCGATGAATGTGTCGTCGGTGCGGTGCGCGACGTTATACATGTTCTGGATACAGACGATGGCCGCGATCTTCCGCGCCTCCGCCCACTGCGAAGGGCTGACGTTGCTCAGGCCGAGATGGCCGATCAATCCCTGCGCCTGGAGCTCGGCCAGGACGACGAGCGGCTCTTCGAGGGAATCCTCCGTCGGGGCCGCGACTCCACCGACGCGGAGGTTGACGACATCCAGCCGGTCGAGACCAAGATTCCGGAGGTTGTCGTGGATGGAGTCGATCAGCCCCTGGCGCGACACGTCCATGATCCACGATTTATCGCTCCCGCGGCGGGCGCCGACTTTGGTCACGATCACCAGGCCGTCGGGGTAGGGGTGGAGCGCCTGTTGGATGATCTGGTTGGTCACGTGCGGTCCGTAGAAATCGCTCGTGTCGATGTGGTTTACGCCGGCCGCAACCGCCTCGCGCAACACGGCCACCGCGGCGGCGGTATCGCGCGGCGGCCCCCACACGCCCGGGCCGGAGAGTTGCATCGCCCCGTAGCCCAGCCGGTGCAAGGTCATGGACGTGCCAGGCAGGGTAAACGCGCCGCCTGGAGTGTGGCTGTTGTCGGTGGTATTCATGGCCCCAACCTTGCATCGGAGGCCGGCGGCAACAAGGGACACGCGGGCGAAATATGTGCGACCGCGGGGCGGACTCGAAACGATACGTGGGTAGATGAAAACTGTATTATCTCAATCGGAGCCGAAACCGTTGCGTCCCCTCCCGGCGGTTCAGACGACGGAAAAAGGCGCGCTCGGCTACATTCTCCTGTGGCTGCTGGGCGTGCCCATCCCCGTGTTGGTGCTGATCTTCCTCCTTCGCGGCTGCGCTTAGGAGTCCGAGCCGAGCGGGGTTTAGCCGGCCTTGCTAGGCGGCTTTTTTGTGGGCCGCGCCGCCTTTGCGGGCTGCGGGCTTCTTCGGTTTGCCCGTTTGCTCGAGGCTGCGTCGGAGGACATCGACGATATCCACGACGTTCGGCGGCTTTTTCGCGCCGGTCCTGGGGGCGGCAGGGAGTTCCCCGCCGTGCTCGATCTTCTCGTCGATGACCTTCTTTACGGCGTCCCGGTAGTCGTCCTTATACTTCTCGGGGTTCCATTTGTCGCTCATGCTTTCGATGAGGGCTTTGGCCATCTGGAGTTCCTTTTTGCCGACTTCCTTGCCGTGGGGGATGTTAAAGGCCCCTTCGTCCACGAGTTCGTCGGCAAAGTGCATCAGCTCCAGGATGAGGCCGTTCCCCTGAGCTTTGACGGCGGCCAGATACTGCTTCGTTTTTATGACGACCTTGGCGATGCCGATCTTGCCGGAAGATGCGAGAGCCTCCCGCAGTAGGACGTAGGCTTTGTCGCCCCCTTTCTGGGCCTCCATGTAGTAGGGTTTGTGGAAATACATGGGGTTGACCTCGCTGAGCTGGACGAAGTCGGTGATGTCCACCGTCTTGATGGCTTCCATGTCGAGGCGCTTGAAATCGTCGTCCTTCAACACGATGAATTTGCCCTTCTCGTATTCGTAGCCTTTCACGATGTGTTCCCACGGGACTTCCTTGCCGTCGGCTTCGGCGACGCGCTTGTAGTTCACAGGACTGAGGTCGCTGCCGCGCAAAAGGCGGAATTTCAACTCCTCCTTCCGCGTGGCGGGGAAAAGAGCGATGGGTATGTTCACCAGCCCGAAGCTGATGGCGCCTTTCCAGATGGATCGCATTTGATTATCGAATCGGTTCGCGGCGTGCGACCGGCCTTGCGGGGAGCGCGCCGGCGTCAGTAGTTCGAGCGGAACTGGACGAAGCGTTGGGCTTCTTCGGGCGAGCTAAAGGCGATGAGGGCTTTGCGATGGGCGGGGTCGGCGCAGAAACGGGCGATCTCGCCCAGCGTGGCAAGGTGTCCCTCGGGGTCGCCGGCGGGGCTTACCAGGAAGAAGACGAGCCGGAGCGGTTCGGCCTGGTCGGGGATGCGCAGGCCGTCCCGGAGGCGGGCGAGGACGCACGCGGCGCGGCTGATGTGGGCATTGTAAAGATGCGGGATGGCGACGCCGTGCCCGAGCCAGGCGGGAACGAGCGAACCGGCGGCGATGATGTCCCCCAGCGTCTGTTCCTTGGAGATCGCCGGGTGGCGCTGGATGATGAAGTCCACGAGTTCCTTGTAGAGATCGGTCAGGTTGCCTGTGGCGAGGTCGATGACTCCGCCTGCGGCGAGGCTCCGGGCAAAGAAGCCTCCGGAACGCCGGAGCGCGAGGCACATTTCCCCGGGGCGCCATTCGGCGGGCGGGGGCGGCGCATCGGGGGGCGGATCACTGGCGGGGTACACCCGGCCGTCGCGGAAGGCGAGGAGGGGCGTGCCGTCGGTCATCTCGCCCGGCGAGAGGGCGGTATGGATGCGGGCGGAATCGTTCGCGAGTTCGGCGGCGATGACGGAAGGGCGCGCGCTCCGCGGGAAGGCGATCTCGCCGTGGCCGTCGGCAGCCGGCGCGCCCCCGCCCGGCTTCTGGCCGCTCCAGCGGAAGACGTTGTAGCGCCCGAACTGGCCGGCCCAGCGCGCGCAGAGGAGTTCGTTGAGCTCGGCGTTGTCGGTGAGGGCCAGGAGATGCCCGATCTTCTGGAATTCCTCGCGTTCCTCGGCGAGCTCGATATTCAGCGCGTCCTCGCACAGTGCGGGGATGCCTTCGGCGCGGCATTCGCCGACGAGGCGGGCGTTATTGTCGAGTACCGAGGACGTGGAGTTTGGCTTCTTCCCGGATGAAGCGCGCGAGCCGGCGTCCGAAGGCGTCGGCGTTCACGATGAGCCAGCCGTCCGGCTCAGGGCGTTTGACGCGGAGGAGTCTTGCCAGGGCGCCTGCGCTGAACCCTTGCAGCACCACGGTGGCGACGATGACCGAGTAAACGAAGGTCTCGAGGAATTGCGCGTTCGCGGAGCCCTGCCGTCCCGAGAGGGCGATGCCGAAGAGGGAGGCCATGGAGGCCGCGACGATGCCGCGCGGGGCGACCCAGGAGAGGAAGAGCTTTTCGCGCCAGGTGAGTTTTGAGCCCGCGGTCGAGAGCACCACATTCAGGGGGCGCACGACGAACATGATGGCGGCGACCAGGAGGACGCCGCGCAGGCCGAACTCATGAAAATGCGCGAGCTTCAGCCGCGAGGCGAGGAGGATGAAGAGCATGCCGATGAGGAGATCGGTTATCTCGGCCTTGAACCCGCGCAGGGACTTCAGTTCGCCCGGAGGATGTTTCCAGCCGACGATAAACCCGGCGACGGTGACGGCGAGCAGGCCCGCGGAGGAGATGAGGGCGTCCGTCACGCCGAAGATGAGGACGGCCGCGCCGAGCGCGAACGCATTCAGGAGGTTCTGCGGGACGAACCGCCTGCGCAGGGCAAAGACGATCGCGTAGCCGCCGGCCGCGCCGATGCTGAGCCCGCAGAAGGCCCTGAGGACGAAGCGGGTCACAGCGGCCTGCCCGTTGCGTTGGGCGAGCCACTCGAAACAGAGCGTGGCGATGAAAACGCCGATGGCGTCGATGAGGACGCCTTCCCAATGCAGGATGGCGTGGAGCCGCGAGGTGACCTTGATGCGCTTCAGCAGCGGGCCGATGACGGTCGGGCCGGTGACGATGACCATGCTGCCCGCGAGCAGCGCGACGGACGGCTCCAGGTGAAAGATGGCGCGCACCGCGAACGCCGCGCCGAGCCAGGTGACGATGACGCCCACGGTCAGCAGCCGGGTGATGGGCACCGCTTCCGCCGCAAAGCCGCGCAGGTCGAGCGTGAGGCCGCCTTCGAAAAGGATGAGGCCGACCGCCAGCGAGACGATGACCGTCAGGAATCCGTCGAGGCTGGCGGGCTGCACCAGCCCCACGCCCTCGGGGACGAGCGCGATGCCGCCGAAGAGGAGCAGCACGATGCCCGGCACCTTCATGCGCCGCGCCGCGATGGTCAGGAGGATGCCGCCCGAGATGGCGGTTGTGAGACTGATGAGGATCGCGTGCTCGTCGGTCGCGTTCATAGAGGCAACTGGCATGGAGCCTGTCGGAGACTCCCGCTTTCGCAACGTTTTTGTGCGCCGCGACCCTGTTTTTCCGGTGCTTGGGAACCAGCCGGATGCCCGCGCCCGATATTCCATGGTTTAACCGGGACTTATTTATGAGCTATTCATGTGAACTGGGGAACGGGCAGCTGCTCCTCGTGGAGAACGAGGGCGACAACACCAGCGTCTCGCTCGGCAGCGACGGCGGCAGCCAGAGGCAGAGCCAGGGGACGGGCTTCAGCACCGGCAAATGGTCGAAGACTCCTTCGCTCTTCCGCGTCGGGAAGGATTTTGTCCTCCGCATCCAGACGGGAGACGGCGCGCGGTTCGTCCGCGTCCGGGGGAATGAGATTCGTCAGTTGAAGGAGGAGCCGGACATGGCGAATGCGGAGAAGCTGCGCCTGAAGAAGTCCGATCAGCCGGTCGGCATGAAGCCGATGGAACCCATGAAACCGATGGCCCCCATGAAGCCAATGAAACCCATGGAGCCGATGAAGCCCATGAAACCGATGCGGCCCATGGAGATGCGCATGGGCGGCATGAGCATGAGCATGGGTTCCGTGCGAACCGCGCCCGCGAAACGTTTCTGCACGCAGTGCGGAGCGCCGGCGGACGAGGGGGATCGTTTCTGCGGCTCCTGCGGGTGCCAGCTCGGCGAGAAGAGAGGATGAACGCGAGCGCGCGCTACCAGGTCGGCTGCGAGCTGGCATACCAGGTCACGAGCCCCTGCGCATTCATTTTCAACGTGAGCGTCGCCGACAACGCGTTCCAGAAGATCGAGGCGGAACAGTTCACGACCGAGCCGCAGGTGAGGGTCGAGGAATCGCGCTCCCCCACTGAGGACAAGCGCCACCACCGTTTCCTGGTCTCCCCGTGCCAGCTCCAGGTGAAATACCTGGCCACGGTCGCCCTCTCGCACCGCGTCGATGCGCCGGAGAACGTGCCGCAGACCCCGCCGGGCGAGGTGCCCGCGGACGTGGTGCCCTATCTTTACCCGAGCCGTTACTGCGAGTCCGACAAGCTCGCGCGGCTGGCCCACCACGAGTTCGGCAAATTGGAGCCCGGCTTTTCGCGCGTTACCGCGGTCTGCAACTGGATCCGCGATAACGTCGAATACCTCGGCGGCACGACGAACCCGCTTACCTCGGCCTACGACACGGCGACGGAGCGTGCGGGTGTGTGCAGGGACTTCGCGCACCTCGGCATCGCGTTCTGCCGGGCGCTGGCGATCCCGGCGCGGTTCGTGAGCGGATACGCGCTCGGGCTCACGCCGCCGGATTTCCACGCCTATTTCGAGGCTTACCTCAACGGTCAGTGGTATGTCTTCGACGCCACGCGGCTCGCCCCTCAGACGAGCTTTATCCGGATCGGCACCGGGCACGACGCGGCGGATACGTCGTTCGCCACGATCTTCGGCGCGATGAAGATGACCTCGATGAAGGTCATCATGGAACACGTCTCCGGGGATGCGCCGGAGTTCTCCACGGACGCGATCTCCACGTCGTGAAATGGGTCGCGGCCGACGCCCGGCCGGGGAGGGGGAACGCCCGTGCGCCTACGCGGCGAGGCTGGGGACGTTTTCCTTGATGCACTTGGTGAGCGCGGCGAGACTCACCGGTTTTGCCAGGAATTTGAAACCGCCGATGAGGGCGCCGGGGGTCACTTCCTGCGGCGAGACGATGGCGGTGAGGAAAACGATGGGCACTTTCCTCAGCACGGGGTCGCTCTGCATCTGCGAGGCCACGCCGCCGCCGTCCATCTTGGGCATGACGATGTCCAGGAGGATGAGGTGCGGCAGGAAGATGCGCGCGGCGTCGAAGGCGCGGGTGGCGTCGTTCTCCTCGAGCACCCTGTAGTTGCCGGTCTTCTCCAGGGTGAGCTTCAGGAGCCGGGTGAAGCCGGATTCATCGTCGATCACCATGATGCGCGTCTTGTCTTCCATCGTAATCCGTCAGGCTTTGAACATGATCGTCACTTTAGCGCCGCCTTCCGGTCGATTACAAATATCTATCGTTCCGGCGTGCAAGTCTATGATGGTTTTTGTGACGGTGAGGCCAAGGCCGGTTCCCTTGCCGGTCGGCTTGGTGGTGAAAAAGGGGTCGTAAACTTTCGTCAGCTTGTCGCTGGGGATGCCGGTGCCGGTATCGAGGACTTCGGCGAACACCACCCGGTCGCCGATCCGGAAGCTTTCGGAGCGGCTGTCGCCGATATTCTCGCCGACTCCGGTGAGCTGTTTCGAGTAGGTGCGGACGGTGAGGGTGCCGTCGGTGCCCATAGCGTGGATGGCGTTGGTGAAGATGTTCACGAAGACCTGGCCGATCTTGATGTTGTCCAGGTTCAAGGGGGGGAGTTGGGGGTCGAGTTCCTTCACGACCTTGAGGCCACGGGAGAGCTCGCCCCGCACCAGGCTCAGGGATTGGGTGATGACGGAATTCAGATCCTGCGTGCGGACTTCCAGGTTCTTCGGCGCGGAGAAATCGAGCAGGCCGCGGACGACATTGTCCGCGCGCTTCACCGCGGCCAGGATGTCGTGGAGGACCGGCGCCGCGTTGTCGGGCTGGACGGAGTCCTGGTTCAGGAGGTATTCGACGCCCATGGTGATGATCGCCAGGGGATTCTTGACCTCGTGCGCCACGCCCGCGGCGAGCCGTCCGATGCTCTTCATCTTCTCGGCCTCGATCAACTGCAACTGCACGGCCCGCAGCGCGCCGTGGGCCTCCTTCAACTCGCTCAAGGCCCTCAGCAGTTCCTCCTGGCTCTTGGAGAGCTCGACGTTCGCCTCCTTCAGTTGCTCCTGCGCGAGCCGCTGCTCGGTGATGTCGCGCCCGATGCACACCAGTCCCGTAGGCCGGTTCTGGCGGTTCTTCAAGGGAACCTTCGTCGTCGAAATCCAGCGGCGTTCGCCCGCCTGCGTGACGCTCGGCTCCTCGCGGTTCAGGAGGGCATTGCCGGAGGCGATGATGTCCTGGTCGTCCGCGTGGAAACGGGCCGCGACCTCCTCGGGGAAAAAGTCGAACACGGTCTTGCCCACCACGTCCTCCGGCTTGTCCACCCGCAGGAACTGCATGTGGGCCAGGTTGTCGAGCACGTAACGGCCCTCGGCGTCCTTCGCGTAGATATAATCGGGCAGGTTGTCCAGCAGGTTGCGGAGCAGGTTCCGCTCGTGGGCGAGCGCCTCCTCCACGCGGTGCCGCTCCACGGCGTAGCGCATGGCGCGGAGCAGGAGGCGGCTGTCGATCTGGCCTTTTACGAGGTAATCCTGCGCGCCTTCGTGCATGGTGTAGAGCGCCAGTTCCTCGTCGTCCAGCGGGCTGAGGACGATGATCGGGAGCCGCCTCGAATGGGAGCGCATGGTCTTGAAGGTGTCGATGCCGGCGCTGTCGGGCAGGGCGAGGTCGAGCAGGATGACGTCCACCTCGCACGTATCGAGGATCGAGAGGCCCTCGGCCATGCTGCGGGCGATCCACTCCACCTTGAAGGCGCTTCGCGAAGCCTCGACGGTCGCATCCAGCAGCCGGGCGTCCACGGGGCTCGCTTCGACGAGGAGGACGCTGAATCTTCGCTCAGTATGGGAGGCCAACATCGGAATGGGGGGAAGACGGGCGGGCCTTACGAGGCCGCCCTCGCGGGCGTCCTGGCCGTCTCGACGGTTTTTGAAAGCGCTTCGCGCAGCGAGTTCAGCGTGAACGGCTTGCTGACGATGAGATCAACCCCGGAGGGGCGCTCGCCCACGTCCATCATCAAGTCGCCGAACCCTGTGAGGAGGATGACGGGCATGTCGGGCCGCAGCAGCTTGATCTGCGCGGCAAGCTGGTCGCCGTTCATCTCGGGCATGGCGCGATCCGTCAGCACTACGTCGAACTCGCCGCTCTTGAACTTCTCGAGTCCCTCACGGCCGTTCTTGGCGGTATCCACCGCGTGGCCGTCCTCGTTGAGATAGACGGTCACGACTTCCCGCACCAGCGGTTCATCCTCGACGACCAGCACGCGCAGCGGCGCGGGGATCGACTCCACCACCACGGGTTTCGGCGGCGCCTTCTCCACGGCGCGCATGGGGATCGAGAGGGTGATGGATGTGCCCTTGCCGGGCTCGCTCGTTATCCGGATATCGCCCTCGTGGCGTCGGAGGATGCCATAGACGATGCCCAGGCCGAGGCCGGTGCCGTGCTGTTCCTTCGTGGAGAAGAACGGCTCGAGGCATCTCGCACGGACCTCCTCCGACATTCCCACGCCGGTATCGGCGACCTGGATGCTCGCGAGGTTCCCCTGGACGAACGTCCGGAAGGCGATGACGCCGTCCTGCGCGATCGCGTCCACGGCGTTGAAAACGATGTTGGTGAGCATCTCCCGCAGCTCGGTCTCGTTCCCCATGACGGTCGCATTCTCCGCGAGCTCGGTCTCGATGGAGATATTGATCCCTTTGGCCTGCGCCTGGTCCTTCCACTTCGGCTGGGTGAGCGAGATGACCTCATTGACCAGCTCGTCGAGGGCGACGGGCGCGGAGACCTCGGTCTCCTCCCGGTAGCGGTAAAATTCGCGGAGGCGGCTGACGACCTTGGCGCTGTCCTTCGCCGCCGTATGGATCATGCGAAGGTAGCTCTTCACCTTTACGGGGTCGGAAAGGGTGTCTGCGCGCAGGAGGAGGAGCTCGCTGAAGCCGAGGATCGGGGCGAGCGCGTTGTTGAAATCGTGCGCGATGCCGCTGGCCATTCGGCCCAGGGCATGGAGGCGTTCGCGCTGGATGATGTGCTGCTGGGTCTGCTTGAGCTGCCCCAGGGCTTCCGCGAGCTGCCGGTTGCTCTCTCGCAAGGCTTCCTCGGCCCGTTTGCGATCCGCGATCTCGCGTTGCAGGCTGGTATTCGCCTTTTGCAGCTCGGCGGTGCGCTCGATGACGCGCCGCTCGAGTTCGTGGTGGGCATTCGTCAGCTCCTGCTGGGAACGCTGGCGCTCGATGGCGTATTGCATGGAGCGCACCAGCAGATGCTTGTCCACGTGGCCCTTGACGAGGTAATCCTGCGCGCCGTTCTGGACGGTCTGGACGGCCAGCGCTTCATCCCCGATGCCGCTCAGGACGATGATCGGTGTGTCGCCCGCCTCGGCAAACACACGGGCAAAAGTGTCAAAGCCCTCGCTGTCCGGCAGGCTCAGGTCGAGCAGGATGATGTCCACCCCGCGCAGGGCGAGGCGTTCGATGCCTGCGACGACCGATTCCGCGTGGATGAGCCGGAAGCGCTCGTCGATGAGTTCGGCCAGGATTTGTTCGAGGAGCGCGACGTGCTGCGGGTTGTCTTCGATCAGGAGGACGTTGATCGTCGCGCCATCGTTCGTCATTGATTTAATCATTCCCAAGTACCCTACGGCGAGCGCTCGCCTGTGCGTGCAGAAATCCGTTTGAAGGATACGGAATACGACCTTCCGCACCAGCAAAATGTCGCCGGGTGGCTAATTAATTACGTTTGTCCGAGCAACTTCCATTCCAACCAGGCACACGTCGTCCCCGAAGGAATGGTCCGCCGAGAACTGGCGGATCTCGTCGATGGTCTCGTCGAAGAGCGCGCCGGTCGGCATCAACATCCTGCGGCGGACGGAGGCGATGAGCGAACTTTGGTCGTAATACTCGCTGTCCATGCCCTCCACTTCGTAGAGGCCGTCGGTGAAGAGCATCACCAGGTCATGCGGCTCCAGGCCAGTCTCGTAGCTCGTGTATTTGCAATCGTCGAACACGCCGAGGACGGGCCCGGGCCGGGCCCCGTCGGCGCCGGTGAGCGACTTCACCATGCCCGCATCTCTTCGCAGGTGCAGCGCGGGGGGGTGGCCGGCATTCGCGTAGGACATCTTGCCGGTCGAGACATCCGCGACCAGGTAGAACGCGGAGGCGAACATCGGCGTCCGCGTCCGTTTGAGGATCGAGACGAGGGCCTTGTTGATGTGGGTGAGGAAGACGCCGGGCTCCGACGCCAGTTCCAGGAGCTCCTCGACAAGCGCGCGCTGTATGGCCGTGACGAGCGCCGCCCGCACCCCGTGCCCCATCACGTCGCATATGAAAACGCCCGCCGCCGTGTCGGAGACGGGCAGGATGTGGAAGAAATCGCCCCCCACCGCCGTCGTGGGCAGGTAACGGGCGTAGAAGTGGAGCGCGCTGTCGTCCGCGGTCGCGCGCCGCGGGAAACTTGGGTACTGCTGGGGGAGGAACGCCTGCTGGATTTCCCGCGCCATGTGGAGGTCATCCTCAAGCTGGGTATTTTTCTCCCGGAGCTCGGCGTTATAGGTCGCGGCCTGCTCCTCGGCCCGTTTGCGGGCAGTGATGTCACGCCCGAACCCGACCAGGCCGATGATCTTCCCCTGCCGGTTGCGCAGCGGCATCTTGCTGGTGGAAAGCCAGTGTTTCTCCCCGTTGCCGTTGAAGACGGGCTCCTCCCGGTTGAGGATGGAAGCGCCCTCCTTCATCACGGCCTGATCCACTTCATCGAAGGAGCGGGCGACCTGTTCCGGGAAGAAATCGAAGACCGTCTTGCCGACCACGTCCTCCATCCCCGCAACCTTCAATGAATGGGAATGGGCGACGTTATCGAGCATGTAATGCCCGTGGACGTCCTTGACGTAGATTGAGTCCGGCAGGTTGTCGATGACGCTGCGGAGAAGGTTCCGCTCATCGGCCAGCGCGTTGTCCAGTTCCGTGCGCTTGATGGCGTAGCGGATGGCGCGCACCAGCATGTGGGCCGCCGCCTCGCCCTTCACCAGGTAGTCCTGCGCGCCCGCCTCGACCGTCCGGATCGCCAGGGACTCGTCGTCGAGCCCGCTCAGGACGATGATGGGCGCCTTCGGACACGCGGCGCGCAGCCGCTGGAAAGTGTCGAAGCCCTGGCTGTCGGGCAGCGAGAGGTCGGAGAGGATGATATCGACATCTTCCACCTGGAGGCGCTTCAGCGCCTCGGAAAGGAGGCTCACGTTCTCCAGCCGGAACGGCGGCCGGGAGTCCGCCAGAGCTTCGCCCATCAAGCGGACATCATCGGGGTCGTCCTCGACCATCAACACGCGGATGGGGTCGCGCCCGGAGACGTGCTCTGTCGGTGTTTCGTTCAAGACGATCTTCCTTGTCCGGGTGGGCTTGGGGGGAGGGGGCGCGGCCCGGTTGCAATCTTAGCTCAAACGGGGGCGCCTTGTGAACGCATTGTAGCCCTGGAAACCTCAGCTTTCAATGATCTCGCGCACTTTTCGCGCGAGGTCGGCAGGCGTGAATGGTTTCTGAAGAAAGGGGACGCCGCTGGGCAGATCGTATTTCTTGCAGACGATCTCCTTCACGTAGCCGGAGGTGAAGAGAATCTTGGCGCCCTCCTGGGTTTCCTCGATGAGGTCGAGCAGTTCGCGCCCGCCGCAATTGGGCAGGACGACGTCGGCCAGGAGGAGGTCGATCCTCGACCCGTGCAGGTTTTCCACGGCGAGGCGGGCTTCGTCGCCGTCCTCGGCTTCGATGACGCTGTAGCCCAGCCGCCGCAAGACCTGGGCGGCCAGGGTGCGGACAGAGACTTCGTCTTCCACGAGGAGGATCGTCTCGTGCCCGTGCGGAAGCCGGCTCGCGGGCGGCCTGGCGGGAAGGGGGGCGCCGGAGCCGTTGACCCGCGGGAGGTAGATGTGGAAGGAGCTTCCCTGCCCGAGGGTGCTTTCGACCACGAGGTAGCCGCCGCTCTGTTTCACGATGCCGTAACAGGTGGCCAGGCCGAGGCCCGTTCCCTGCCCTTTCTCCTTGGTGGTATAGAACGGCTCGAAGAGGTGCTGTTTCACCTCCTCGGTCATGCCCGTGCCGGTGTCGCTGAGCGTCAGCCGCACATATTGGCCCGGCGGCATCCCGTGGGTCTGGCAGAAGATGTCGCCCGCCGTGAAGACGGCGTTGGAGGTCTCTATCGTCAGGATGCCGCCGCGCGGCATGGCGTCGCGCGCGTTGACGGCGAGGTTCATGATGACCTGGTCGAGCTGCGCCGGGTCGGCCTTGACATGCCCGGCGTCCTTGTCCGGCAGGGTCATGATGCGGATGTCCTCGTCGATGAGGCGCCGGAGCATCTTCTGGATGCTCTCGATGGCGTCGTTGATGTCCAGGACCTTCGGCTGCAACTCCTGTCTGCGGCTGAATGCCAGGAGCTGGTGGGTGAGCGAGGCCGCGAACTCGCCCGCTTTCTTTATCTCCGAGAGCTGCCGGTGCATCGCGTGCCGGGGCGTGACCTGGTTCAGCAGGAGGTCGCTATAACCGAGGATGGCGGTGAGGATGTTGTTGAAGTCGTGCGCGACGCCGCCCGCGAGACGCCCCACCGCCTCCATCTTTTGCGATTGCAGGAGCTGGTTCTCGAGCTTCTTGCGCTCGGTGATGTCCCTCGCAATGGTCGAGATGCCCGTGATGTGGCCCCGCTCGTTGCGGATCGGCGATTCCGTGACGGTGACCGCGAGGCGCTGCCCGTCCTTGCGCACCCGGACCGTCTCGAAATCGACGATGCTCTCGCCCCGCTTGACCGCTTCCAGCGTCTGCGGCAGCTCATCCAGCCGATCCGAGGGGACCAGGATGTAAACGTGCCGACCGATAGCGTCCTGCGCCGTGTAGCCGTAGAGCCGTTCCGCAGCGGCATTCCAACTGACGATGATGCCGTCCAGCGTCTTGCCGATGATCGCGTCGCTCGAGGAATCGACCACCGCGGCGAGTTCCGAGCGCGTCCGTTCCGCCCGCCTCCGCTCGGTCACGTCCCTGGCATAAGCGGTGAACATCGGGCGGCCCTTGAGCTCGATGCGGCTGATCGCCATCTCGACCGGGATCTCGCTGCCGTCCGCGCGGCGGGCCAGGAGTTCCAGGCGCTTGCCGAGCGCGGAGATCGGGCCGTCCTCGCTGGAAAAGAGAGCGGCCTGGCGGTACGTCTCCCGCAGGCCCGGAGGAAAGATGAGGTCGAACAGATCCTTGCCCAGCGCGAACGACTTGGGGAAACCGAAGGCCCGCTCCGCCGCGGGATTGAACTCACCGATGCGCGAATCCTCGTCGAAGGTGATGATACAATCCAGCGCGGACTCAAGGATGGCGGCCTTCCGGGCATCGCTCTCGCGCAAGGCTTCCACGCCTCGCTTGTTGTCGATCAACTGCCCGAGCTGGACGCCGATCGCGGCCAGCATCTGCAACAGTTCCGGGTCGGCATGGGAGACCTTCGGGCTGAAAAATTCGAGGACGTGGATGACTTCGGAACCGACCTTCACCGGGATGCCAAACGCGCCGCGCATGCCGTTCGCGATGGCGATGGAGGCGTTCAACACTCCCGGCTGGACTTCGATGTCCGGTATCCAGTCGAGCTGGCCCGTCTGCCAAACCCGGCCCGCCAGGCCTTCGCCCGGTGGCACCGTCATGCCGGAAGTGGCGGCCTCGAACTGCTCGATGTCGATGTTCGGCCGGTGCCAGACCTCGACGCAGCGCAGGACGTCCTTGTCCACGTCCCACACGGTGCCCATGTCCCACTCGAGGATCTCGCAGATGGTCTGCAGGATTTTTGGGCGGGCCTCCGCCACCGTCGCCGCTTCGGCCAGGTGTTTGGTGGTGCTGTGCAGCAGGCTGTGTCTCCGGTCGGCCTGCCATTTCTCGGTGATGTCCTCCACCGTTCCTTCGAGATACTGGAGGTTCCCCTCCGCGTCGCGCACGCCCCGGATGTTCTGGCAAATCCAGATCGGCCGTCCGTTCCTGCGGTAAACCTCGGAGACGAATCCCTCCACGGTGTAGTGCCGCTGGAAGCTTTGCAGAAGCTGCGACCAGCGGCCGGGGACGACGTAGAGTTTTTCGTCCGCGTTGCTCATCTCGGAGAGGAGCGCTTCCGGGGAACCGTAGCCCCACATCTTCGCCAGCGCCTGGTTGGCGGTGATGAACTTGCCTTCGGGCGTGGACTGGAAGATGCCCTCGATGGCGTTGTCAAAGATGACCCGGTATTTGCTTTCGGCGTCCCGCAATTGCGCGACGAGCGCCTGCCGCTCGGCCACGTCCTTCTCGACCCGCTTGAGGACTCTGGCCGCGCAAAGGCAGCTCCCGGCCAGGATGAGGCCGAAGATCGTGAATTTCAGCTCCTCGACCCGCCATTCCCGGCCGGGAACCGCCGTCCGGGTCTGCGTGAGGATGCACCAGACGAAGAGGCTGAAAGCCAGGCTCGCCAGATACATGAAGAGCAGCAACTGCTTCCGCGACGCGAAAGGGCCTGGGGACGGGCCGTTTCGACGCAGGACGGGAGGCGGGTGTGCTGTCACGCGGGTGCGGGACGGTACGTCAAGAATAAATTATCGCAACGTTTATTCCTTCCAGCCTTCGGCCATCGCTATTTCAGCCCGTTCCAGGGGGCTCACCGGCCGGCCTCGCGTCTCGGGCACGACGATGAAATGCGTGGCGTGCCGGCGGATGAAATAATTCGTCTGCATCGCCCACACCTGCATGTACCAGACGTTGTCCCACCCGTGGACGGGGTCGGGCGCCGGCCCGATGGCGGGCGGCAGCGATCCCTCTGGCGGCCCGGGCATCCGGCCCACCACCCAGAGCCGTCCGCCGCGGCTGAGTGTCTGCCGGATCCTGGCAAATGCGGGGTCGAGCGGCCTGGGCTGCGTCATCAGCGGCCGGATCGCTTCAAATTCGAGGTCGATCTGGTCGTCCGGCACCAGCGGGAGGATCGACCACGGGGCGGGTCCCTTATAGAAGTATTTGAACGCGTAACAATTCCAGAACGGGCTCACCAGGACGAAATCGCCGGGCACCGCGACGCTCGCCACATCCGCCGCGACGAGATCGAGATTCGTCCGGCGCAAGTGAGCCCAGTTCCAGAGCAGGGCGGGGGAAGCGAGCAGGAGCGCCGCCGCCAGGGCGAACCGGGCGCGCCGCGAGAAAACCGTCTGGACAAAAAAAGGGTCGAGCGCGAAGTCCAGCGCCGCCGCCGCCAGGCCTATGAACGGGATAAAATGCCACGGGAAGGTCGGCAGCCCCGACAAAAGCACAAAGCGGTAGAGCGCCCCGCCTCCGATCGCCACCACCAGGCCGCCGTAGAGGGCCGCGCGGAACGCGGGGTCCGCCGCGCCCCGTTCCCGGGCGTAGAGCCGCGCGGCGACGAGCGCGGTCAACCCGAAAAGCAGCATCAGGGCGGGAACCAGGATGGCCGCCGCCGGTTGAAACGCCTCCTGGAACTGGAACCAGACCGCGCCGGGCTCCACGGTTGCCCGGCGGATGAGTCCGCCGGCGTTGTATTCGCGAATGATCCGCGCGTAGGGCAGCAGCGACACCGCCGCCGCCAGCCCCATGCCCAGGATGAGCGCCGCGCGTTTCCAGAGGCGGCGCGCCGCGCATACCGCCGCTCCTGCCACGCATACGGCGAAGATGAGGTAGCTGTTCTGGTAGTTCGAGTTCGCGCACAGGAGCGCCAGCGCGAACCCCGCGGCGATCCATCCCCCGCGCGGCTCCTCCGCCACGCGCCAGACCGCGCCGAAGAAGAGGACGATGAGGCAGACAGCGAGCGCGTAGGCGCGCAACGAACTGCCGAAATAGAAGACCGCCGGGTTGAAGGCCGCGAACGCAAGGGCCAGCACCGGCGGCGAGGTCCGCGTCCAGCGCGCACTGACCCAGAGCGCGGCGACGACGCCCGCCGAAAGGACGACCCCGAGCAGCCGCGTCCAGCCGTCGCCCGCGCCCATGCCGGCGGCCATCCAGAGCCGCAGCACGCACACCCAAAGGCCGGGGAACGAGTCGTTTGCAAGCGAGTGGAACATCGCGAGCCACCCCGGGAGCCGCGCGAGCACCACGCTGTGGATTTCGTCACGCCACATCGCCCCCGCGTGAAAATAGAGGACGAGCTGCAAACCCAGGAGGAGCACCCCCCCGAACAGGAAAAGCGCGGCCTCCCGCCGTGTGGCCGCATTCATCCCACAGCCGCCGCCACCTTTTCGCCGACGTACCGGGCAAACGGGATCGCGCACGTCCACCCCGGCGAGACCGCGTTCAGGACGTGCATGGAGCGGCCATCCCCCTCGAGGATGAAATCCATCTCCAGCCGTTTCGTGCGGATATCCAGAAGCTGCGCGCGGATGCCCGGCACGCCCCAGCGCCGGTAATCCGAAGCGCTCACGCCCACGGCGAGCTCGCTCGCGAGCGCAACGAGGTGGGGTTTCGAATATTTCTTCATCTCCTCGAGCGCGAGTTGGCGGAAGTCAAAATCGGATGAGAGCATCAAGCCTGCCTCGCGGAACAAAACTTCGACGAACTCCCCGAGCCGGAAGTTGTCGAAGGCGCGGTACTGCTCCCGCCAGAAAGCGGGTATGGCGGTCGGACCGATCTTTGCGCGCCCGTCCACCGTCACGGTGAAATGGACGCCCAGGAACGGGTTCCGGAGGTCGGGCACGGGATAGATGTTCGTGCGGAAAGCGCCCGCCGGTTCGTCGGAATAGAGGTAGATCCCCTTGAAGGGGAGGATGCGGTAACGTTCCGAGAACCCGAAGTCGCGCGCGATCCTGTCCGCATACAACCCTGCGGCGTTCACCACGTAGTCCGCCTCGAACTCTCCGGCGGCGGTCACGACCCTGCCGCCGCCATCGCCGCGCCGAAGGTAACCGGCTCCGTGCAGGATACGGATTCCTTCGCTCCCGGCTTCCGCCGCCACGCTGCGCATCACCAGCCCGGGGTCGGCGGTGGCGGTGTTCGGCGAAAAGAGCGCCCGCTGGAAGGTCTTCACGCGCGGCTCGATCAAGCGCGCCTCTTCTGCGGTGATGGGCTGCACTTCCACGCCGTTCTTCGCGCCGCGCCGGGCGAGTTCGTCGAGCATCGGCAGGTCTTCCGCGCTTCGGGCCACGACGAGCTTGCCGCAGCGGTTCACCGGGATCGCGTGCGCGTCGCAATACTCCAGGAGCGACCGGTTTCCCTCGCGGGCGAACCTCGCCTTGAGCGAATCCGCCGAATAATAGAAGCCGGCATGGATGACGCCGCTGTTGCGTCCGCTCGCGTGCAGGCCGCAAGCCGCTTCCTTCTCCAGGACGACGATGGCCGCCCCCGGGAACCGCGCCCGGAGCGCGCGCGCTATGTTGACCCCCACGATGCCTCCGCCGATGACGAGAAAATCCGTCAGGGAGCGGGAGGGGGCCGGCATCGGGGCATCCTTCCAAATCGCGCGGGGAAGCACAATGCTTCGCATGCCCGCCGCCGCCCGGTTCGACACTTTGCCCGTGCATAAAGGCGGTGGCTCGGCCATATTCCCACCCCCATGCGAGACAGCAGGCAGCTGAACAAGTACTACTCGCGTATCCTCGAGGCGCTGCGGGTGGCCATCCTGGTGTGCCTCTGCGTGCTCATCTGGTGTCACACCTACAACCGGTTCAGCATCCAGGCGTGGAAGGTGCCGCTCGACTACGGACTGGACCCGGAAAATTCCGATGTCCGCAGCCTTTTTGCGGATGTGAAAGCGGCCTCGGAGGGCCACATCCTGCCGTTGATCCCCAAGGCCATCCCGGAGCTCGGCGCGCCGTACGGGGCGAACTGGTCGGACTTCCCGGGCGGCGACGAACTGCTGGCGGGAGCCGGCGGGCTCCTGACGCACGTCATGGGGCTGTTCCCTGCGGTCAACCTCATGGCGATGCTCGCTTCGGTCCTCGCGGCGCTAGCCTTTTACGCCACCTGCCGCGCCCTGAAGTGCGAGTGGATGTGGAGCTTCGCAGGCGCGCTGGTCTTCGCCTTTCCCGCCTACATTTTCGCGCACGGCCTCCATCACCTCACGATCATCTATTACTGGCACATCCCGCTCTGCCTCCTTGTGTGCCGCTGGATCTCGCTCTCGGGCGGGCTCGAGTTCCGCCAGCGCCGGTTCGCATTTGCGCTCGCGGTGGCCGCCGTCACGGGCGTGCAGAACGTCTATTACACGAACATGTTCGTCCAGTTGGCGCTACTGGGCGGCTTCTTCCAGCTCGTCCGGCATGGAAAGAAGGCGGCCTACCCGGCGTTCTGCGTGGCAGGGGCGGCGCTGCTGGTCTTCCTGGTCATGCGAACCGATACGTTTGTGTATCACCACCTACATGGGTCGAACCCGGACGCGGTGGTGCGGCGCTACCAATGGGTCGAGTACTATTCGCTCAAGATTTCCGATCTCATCATCCCCCCGCCTTTCCACCGCATAAAGGCGTTCGCGCACTTCGCGGAGAAGTATTTCTCCGAAGTGCTCGTCCCGGGGGAGTTTCCTCCGGGGGGCTATATGGGCTTCGTCGGGATCGCGTCCCTGGGGTGGCTGATCGTCTATTCGGCGATACGGATGCTGAGGGTGCCGCGCCTGAGCCTCCCGCTGGAGGCGTGGCAGATTCTCTGGATCATTGCCTACGCGACCGTTGGCGGTATCAACGGCTTGGTGGCGAGCTTCGGTTTCCTGCTGTTCCGTTCGACCACCCGGTATTCCATTTTCATCCTGGCCATCGTGCTTCTCTTCGCGGTCCGGCGGCTCTCGGCCCTGCTGCGCTATGCGCTCCACGGCGAGCTGCCGCAGGATCGCCGGCGAAACTTCACGGTCATGGCCGCCGCCGCGGTGTATGCGACCGTCCTGGCGCTATGGGATCAGTCGCCGCCTCAGATGACCACGGGGGAGATCGCCGAGAACGCGGTGGCGATGGAGTCGGACAGGAGTTTCACGGAGAAGATCGAGGCGAGCGTGCCCAAGGGGGGAATGATCTTCCAGTTGCCCGTCATGGATTTTCCCGAGAGCCCGATTGGCGGGCTGGGCGCGTACGATCACCTGCGCCCGTATGTCTTTTCAAAGCATCTGCGCTACTCCTTCGGCGCCGTGAAGGGCCGCCCGCGGGACGCATGGCAGCACGACATCGAGCAATTGGGCCTCGGCCAGATGGTCGCGCAGCTCGAGAAATATGGGTTTTCCGGCATCTACGTGAACCGGGAGACCCTGCCGGACAAAGGCACGGCCCTTACGAACCTCTTTAAGGGCGAGGGGTATGGCGACATCATCCAAAGCCCGCTGAACGATCTTTTCTGCGTCCTGTTGCATCCGTCGCCGCATCCGGTGAAGCCGCCGGGCTCCTAGGCTTCTTGCGTTTCCCCTGTCGAGGCGCCGGCTTCTGAAGACGCATTTGCCGCAGGGTCCAGGCAAGCGCCGCGCAGAAGAGCAGGGTCGAGAGGATGGAAATCCATTTGCCGATCCGGAAGGCGCGCGGGGCGTATTCGACCCGGAGCCGGTGATGCCCCGCGGCCATCGCCACGGAGCGCAGCGCGTAGTCCGCCGGTTGCAGGTCGTAGTGCGCTTGCACGCTCCCCGGCAAAGCCACGGCGCGCCAGGCCGGCGTGTAGACATCGGTGATGAGGAGTATGGCGGGCCGCTGGAGATCGGCCTCGATGGTGAGGGAATCGGTGTCGGAGCCCACGAGGCGCACCGTATCGCCCGGCGCGGCTGAGGCATCCGGCTTCGGGTCCGGTTCGCTTTCCAGGACCACATCCTTGCGCATGTTGAAGGAGGCGCTGCGCATCGCCTGGAAGATGTTGCCGCGTTCCTGCAGCACGCGGTACCCGTGAACCAGTTGCAGCCGCGGCATGTCGTTATTCAGCATGATCCATTGGATTTTATCCCTCGATTGCGAGAACTCGAACCGAAGCCGCAGCAGGGTCAGGAGCGGGTCCCGCCGGGCGAAGCTGACATACTGCGTCACCTCGTCCGGGTTCAGCCCCTGCGTGAAGGCGATAAACTCCGCATACCGCCGCACCACCCCGGGATCCGCGCCCCAGATGTCCTGGGCGCCCAGGGACATCGCGCTGTTGGGGATTTGCGGGTTCATGATCCGGTAATCGCCCGGGTGGCTGTCGAGAAACTGTTTGAGCTGGGGAACGAGCACTCCGGCGCTGTCGAAAGTGTCGCGCGAGTTCCATGCGAAGACGAAGACCTCCAGAACCGCCAGCGTCGCGATGGCGTAAACCGCGCCGCGCCAGACGCGCACGAGCGCGAGCAGGCCCGCGAGCACGAAACACACGCCCGCCCCTATGAGGAGAGCGGCCGAAGAGAAGTCCTGCGCGCCGAACATGAACCCGGCCCTGTTGTACGTCGCCGGGGTGATGTAAGGCTCCGTCGTGGCCTGAACCGCCAGGACGACGGATTGCCACGCGGTGCTCCAGACCCAGAGCGCCCCGAAACAGAGGGCGCACCCGCCTCCCAGCACCGAGAAGACGACCGCCCGCTCCACCCGCTCCACGCCCAGCAGGTGGTCGAATCCCATCGCGGCCAGCAGTGTGAAGAAAAGCGTGGCCTCGAAAATGAATTTCGAGATGCTCCGGAACTTGTCGAAGCCGGGCACGAACTCGTAGAGGAGCGTGAAGATCGGTGTGTGCACCCCGAGCGCCAGGAAGAGCAGCAGCAGCGGCAGCGAGATGACAATCCACTTCGCCTTCGCCTTGCACCGAACCGCCCCGTAGATGGCGAGCACTAGCCCCGTGATGCCGAAGAAGACCGACATCTCCCACAGGTAGCAGCGCCCCCAATAGGTAAAGCGCGTCATATCCCCAAAAAAACCGGGCGCCACGAACGTGAGCAGGTTTTCCGGCGGGAACGAGAACATGGAGGCGAACTGATAGGGGAGCGACACGTTGCGGATGGTTTCGCCCGAGGCCTGCATCCCGGTGAGAAGCTGCACGGCCGCGAGCGCCGCGCCGCCCGGGTAGATGGCGGCCAGCCCGCCGATCAAACGCAGCGAAGGCTTTTCCCCGATGAGCCGCAGGGCGGAGTAGAGTCCCGCGGAGATGGCGGTGTAGAAGAGATATTGCGGGTGCCCGGCGAAGATCTGCATCGCCACGGCGAACATGCCGAGCAGGCACCAGAGAAGGGTGCGCCTGTCGAAGAATCCGTCGATGGCCAGGAAGATGAGCGGCGTCCAGACCATCGCGCAGAGGTTCGTGAGGTGCCCGGCGTAGATGTGCAGGAAATGCGGCCCGCAGAACATCATCATCGCCCCGGAAAGGAACGCCGCGGCCGGGTGCAGCCCGCGCCGGTAAACCCACAGGTAGGTGAAGATGCCGATGAGGAGGACGTGCAGGGCGATGCTCCAGTTGATCGCCACCGGCACCGGCAGGAACAGGAACAGGATATTCGGGAGGTATAGCAGCGCGGCCTGGAGCCCTCCGAAAAAGGGCGCACCCGAATAGATGTGCGGATTCCACAACGGGAAATTCCCATGCGCGAACTCGCTGAAACCGAAGTCGCGCCACGAGACGAATTGCAGGAAGAGATCGGTGTCGCCGTTCCCGAGGACGCGCGAGCCGCCCCAGAACAGCATGTCGCCGAACATCGCCAGCGTCAGGAGAGCGAGGAGCGAGATGGCCGTGAGGGTCGGCCGGGAACCGGCGCGGGGCTTGGCCATTGGGGACTTTGCCATCGGTTCCTTCTACCGGGGAGCGGCGGCGTCCCAAGTCTTGCCGCGGTCTTCGGGGACGATGCGGCGCAGACAGTAGATGTCGCTGCCCTCGAGCTCGGCCATGTGCTCGTGGAGGCGCGGCCAGGCGTCCCACTGCGCGCTCAGGAGGCGGCCGGTGATGCCGTCGCTCTCCGCGCTCGCAAGGTAAACGGCCAGGCTCGCGCCTTTGGCCAGGGGCGTCGCGCCGTTCGCCTTCCACTGCCTGTTCTTTTCGAAAAATGCCTGCCCGACCTTTTCGGGGCCGGCGTTCAGGACGTCATCCACGAGGCGTGTCGCGAGCGCGCCGGGGGCAATCGCGTTCACATCCACGCCGGAAGCCTTCAGTTCCTCGGCGAGGGTCTCCATCAGCCGCACCACCGCGGCCTTCGAAGCCGCATAGGCGCTGATGTTCGGCAGCGGATTTGTCGCGCCTCCGCCGGAGATGACCACGATCTTGCCGCCGCCCGCCGCTTTGAAATGCGGGATGACCGCCCGGCACGGCAGCAGCACCCCGAAAAGGTTGATCTCCACGGCGCGCATCCACTCGGCCAGCGGAACGCTTTCGGTCGGTCCCATGGGGCCGTAAACGCCGGCGTTCGTGACGAGGATGTGCGGCGGGCCGAGCCTGGACGCGGCAAAGTCCACGAGCTCGGCGACCTGCTCTTCGGAGGAAACGTCGCAGGCTTTCGCAAAGACCGGCCGCCCGGCCTGGAGCTGCAATTCCTCGCGGGTGCGCTCCAGCAGTTCCCCGTCGCGGGCGCAAAAGACGATGTTAGCGCCTTCGCGCAGGAAATGTTCGCAGATGGCCTTTCCCAGGCCCTGGCTGCCTCCGGTGATGAGCGCGTTCCGGCCTGCGAGTTTCATGGCGCGCCCCCCACCCGGTAGTGTTCCACCCCGGGGACTCGTTTTAGCTCCTTCTCAAGAAAACCGGAGGGGTCAACGAACACCGCCCCCCGCATCGTCGGGGCGAGCGCGGCCCACGGCGCTTCCCGGAATGAGGGCCATTCCGTGCAGACGACGGCGGCGTCGGCGCCCGCGAGCGCCTCATCCAGGCCCGGCGCGAGCCGCACCCCCGCCAGGCCGGCGGGGAGTTCCCGGACCGCCGGGTCGAACGCAGTGACCGCCGCGCCCGCGGCCAGCAGCTCCTGGCAGAGCTCCACCGCGGCGCTGCGGCGGAGGGTATCGGTGCCCGGCGTGTACGTGAGGCCGAGGATAGCGATGGTCCTGCCGCGCACGTCGCCAAGCCTCGCTCGCAGCCGGCGAAAAGCCCAGCCGCGGTGGAAATCGTTGGCCCGCAGGATCGCCGGGAGAATCGCGACCGTCTCCCCGTGCTCCGCGGCGAGCCGGTTCAGGGTGACGACGTCCCGCGCCAGCGTTCCGCCGGCAAAAGGGCCGCCCGCCCCGAGGTAGGCTTTCGGGCCGATGCGCGGCTCGCTCTTCAGCCCGGCGGAGACCTCCCGCGCATCCGCGCCGACCTGTTCGCACAGGCGCGCCACCTCGTTGATGAACGTGATGGAGAGAGCCAGGAACGCGTTCAGGGCGTGCTTCACCATCTCCGCCGACTCGGTCCGCATGAAGAGGATGCGCTCCGTGAACGGCTTAAAAAGCTCCTCGATCACCGGCCTGTCGGCCTCGCTGCGGATGCCGGCCACGACGCGATCCGCCTTCTCAAAGGCTTCGATGGCGTGGCCCAGGCGGAGGTTCTCGGGCGAGCAGGCAAAATGAAAACCCGGGAACTCCGCTTCGAGGCTGCGGCAGGAGCCGGCCGGAAGCTGCGCGGAAATGAGCACCAGCGCCCCCGCCCGGAGGTGCGCGAGCGCCCGCCGAAGATTTTCAAATACCGGCTCGGTGTCCGAGGCGTCGTTTTCGTCCACGGGCGTGTCGCTGGTGAGCCAGAGCACGTCGGCATTGGCGCAGGCGGCTGCCGGGTCGGTCGTGAAGGTGAGCCGGTTCCGGGCCAGGCCCGCGGCGAGGAGTTCATCCAGGCCGGGCTCGAACAGCGGCGCCTTGCCGAGCCGGAGATTCGCGACGGTCCGCTCGTCAAAGTCGAGGCCGATGGTGGGAAAATGCCGGGCGCAGCAGGCGGCGGTGACGCAGCCAAGGTGCCAAAGGCCGAGGGTGGTGATGTTCATCCGCGGGGCGCCATTCAATGGATGAGTATCTTCGTCCCTTCGAAATCGAACCGGAAACGCACCTCTTTCAGGCCGTGCTCGCGCATCGCGTGGCGGAGCGCGGTCTTGTCGGCGGCGTAGAACATGAGGAAGCCGCCGCCGCCCGCGCCGATGAGCTTGCCGCCGAGCGCGCCCTTGCGCATGGCGTCCTCGTACCATTCGTTGATCTTCGGGTTGCTCATCGCCCCGGAGCGCTCCTTTTTGCGCTGCCAGTGGACATCCATCAACCGGCCAAACTCGGGCAGGTCGCCGCCCTCGAGCGCCCGCTGGCTTCGCTTCGCCAGCTCTTTGACGAAGTGGAGGTTCTCCGTCATGGCCGAGTCGGCGCTTTTACTCTTGTCGTCCTGCTCCTTCAGAATCTTGGAGGCCGAACGCGAGTAGCCGGTGAAAAAAAGCAGCAGGTTATCCTCAAGGTTGAACAGGGTCTCCTCGCTGATCTTCAGCGGCCACGCTTCGACCCGCCCGTCGGGCATGAACCGGAAGCAGGTGATGCCGCCATACGCGGCGATGTATTGATCCTGCTTGCCGATCGGCTCGTTCAGCTTCACGAGCTCGATCTCGCACGCCTGCTCCGCGAGTTCGGAGGGATGGATGAGGTTCTTCTGAAGCGCGTGCAGTGCCTTCAACAGCGCCGTGGTGAAGCTGCCGCTTGAACCGAGCCCGGTTCCGGCGGGGATGTCCGCCATGGAAGTCATCTCCAGGCTGAGGTCGTGGATGGGGATCAGCTTCAGCGCTTCGCGGATGATGGGATGCTCGATCTCCTCGACGCTCGTGACGCGCTCCAGCTTCGAGTATTTGAGGATGAGCTCCTTTATGAATATCTGGTGGAGCGTGATGTAAACGTACTTGTCTATGGCCGCCGCGATGAGGAACCCGGAATGTTCCCGGTAGTAGGAGGGGAGATCGGTGCCCCCGCCCCCGAGGGTGATCCTGAGCGGGGATCGCGCGATGATCATGGATAGCCGCTCCGCTTGTAGATTTTCTCGACGACTTCCAGCGCCGCCCTCGCGTCGGCCAGGCCCGGGGCCGGAGCGCGCCCGCCGCGGATATCGGCGAGGAATTCGTCCATCTCCAGCTTCCAGGAATCGTCCCCGCGCGGGAACTCGTGGATCACGGTATCCGGCGGGCCCATCTCCGGCAGCATCTTGTAATGGTAAAGGCGTTCCACCCCGTAGCTGCCCCCCAGGCCTTCGACGTGGAGCTTGCCGGCGCGGCCGTAGATTTCAAAGGAGAAAAGATTCTTCCACTCGGTGCAACTCGCATGGAGCCACGCGGTCTGGCCCGAGGCCGTCCGAAGGCTGAGGAACGCGTTGTCGTCCACCGGCATGTCCCAAAAATAGGTCGTCGCGTGGCCCTCGACGGAGGGAAAATCCCCCAGGAACCAGCGCGCGAGGTCGATGAGGTGCACCCCCTGGTCGATGAGTTCGCCGCCGCCAGAGAGCGCGGGTTCCGCCCGCCATTCGCGGTCGTATCCGGGCCGGCCCCCGTGGCCGTACCGGGCCCGGATGAAAAGCAGCGGGCCGATCTCCGGCACGATCTCCCGCGCCTTGAGGAATGCGGGATGGTAACGATGGTTGAACCCCACCCGGACGCGCACGCCGCGTTCTTCGGCGAGGCGCTCCAGCTCCGCCAATTCCCGGGCCTTCAGGGCTCCCGGTTTTTCCACGAGGACGTGCTTGCCCGCCGCTATCGCCTGGGCCGCAGCGGGCGCGAGCGCCGCGTTCACTGTCGCCACGATGACGGCGCCGATATCCTCGTCGGCCAACGCGGCTTCCAGGCTCCCCGCCACGCGGCAGCCGGGATCCCTGGCCGCGAGCCGCTCCGCCCGCGCCCCGTCCACATCGAATACCGCCGCCACCGAACCGGGCGCAAGGGAGTGGAAGCGCTTCCCGCCGACGACGCCGCACCCGACGATGGCGAACCGCGGACCGGGCTCGGGATTCATTTTGTTTTCTTCGGGAAAAGCGCCCATTGGTTTTCCCGAAGCCAACGCACCGTCTCCACGACCCCTTCGCGGATGCTGAGCTGCGCCTTCCAGCCGAGGCTCCTGATCCTGGCCGTATCCAGGTAGATGAACGGGCTGTCGCCCACCCAGCCGCGCTGGCCGCCCGCGAACTCCAGTTTCGGCGCGAGCCCCAGTTCCTCGCAAATCCAGCCGATGGAGTCCTTCACATTGCAGTACTCCTGAGTCCCGAGGTTGTAGATTTGCACGCGATGCGGCGCGGCGGCCGCCGTCTGCATCCCCACGCAGCGGAGCATCGCCGCGACGCAATCCTGAACGTAGAGGTAGGACTTCCGCTGCGCCCCGTCCCCCAATACGCGCAGTTCGCCGGGATGTTCGAGGAGCTGCCGGTAGAAATCGACGATGTGGCCGTGGCTGTAGCGCTCGCCGAGGATCGAGACGAACCGGAAAATATACCCCTCGAGCCCGTATCCCTCGCAACAGGCCTGGATGAGTCCCTCCGCCGCCACCTTCGAAGCGCCATAGAGCGAAGTCTGGATCGGGAATGGCGCGTCCTCCGGCGTCGGGATCACCGCCGCCTCGCCGTAAACCGAGCCCGTGGAGGAAAACGCGATGCGCTTTATCCCGTTTGCCCGCATCGCTTCGAGCACGTGGAACGTCGCCAGCGCGTTCTGCTCCAGGTCGCGCCCCGGGTGATCCAGCCCGAACCGCACGTCGGCGTTGGCCGCGAGGTGAAAGACAAAGTCCGCGCCGTGCATGGCCTCCTGCAAGGCCCCCTTGTCGAGATTGTCTCCCTCGATGAGCCGGAACCGCCCGCTGGCTTGCGCGTGCTCCAGCAGTTCGAGCCTGCCCGTGGAAAGGTTATCCCACCCCACGACTTCGCGCCCCTCCTGCAAAAGACGATCCACAAGATTGCTGCCGATGAACCCGGCGGCGCCGGTGACAAATGGCTTTTCGAAGGGGAGAGACATTGGCTGCGGACGGATCAAACTCGATTCTTGTCGGAAGGCCGCACAAGGCCGAACCGCCGCATTTTATCTCTGTTTCCGGGGGATGGAAAAGACTTGCTTCGTTCTGGGGCCATGTTTTCTATAAGTCTCTTGACCCCCTTGGAACAATCAACCCAAAACGGTGTTTTGTTGTCGATCGTCGTTCCGGTTTACAAGGAGGAAGGGAACATTCCGGAGTTCGTGGGACGCGTCATTCCCATCCTGGAGACGATCACCCCGGATTTCGAGATCATCTTCGCCGAGGATCCCTCGCCGGACAGGACGGAGGAGGTCATCATGGCGCACCGCGCGAAGGATCCGCGCATCAAGCTGCTGAAATTTTCGCGGCGCTTCGGGCAGCCGATGGCCACGCTCGCCGGACTCAGCTACTCGTCGGGCGCTGCCGTCATCGTGATGGATGTCGATCTTCAGGATCCCCCTGAGCTCGTCTCTCAAATGGTCGAACGCTGGCGCGCCGGCTACGACATCGTCATTCCGCAACGCCGGCATCGCACCGGCGAACCGTGGTTCAAGAAGCTCGTCTCCGCCACCGGCTACAAGGTCATCGACAAGATCGCGGATGTGAACATCCCGCCGAACACGGGCGACTTCCGCCTCATGTCGCGCCGGGCGGTGAACGAGCTGTTGCGGCTCAAGGAATCCCACGGGTTCCTTCGGGGCATGGTGGCCATCGTGGGATTCAAGCAGGTGCTCATCCCTTTCGACCGGCCGCCGCGCCATGCGGGCGAAACGCATTACAACAGGTTCCTGGGCTCGCTGCGCATCGGGTTCAACGGCATCTTCTGCTTTTCCACGTTCGCTCTTACGCTCGCCACCCAGCTCGGCTTCCTCATCGCCGCCGGCTCGTTCCTCATCATGGCGATCTACCTTTTCTACAAGGCCATGGGCTGGGAAATTCTCTGGGGCAACCCCACCATGGTCATCCTCATCACCTTTCTCGGAGGGGTGCAACTCATCAGCATCGGCATCCTCGGCGAATACATCGGCCGCATCTACGAGGAAGTCCGCCAGCGCCCCAGGTTCATCGTCGAGAAGGCCGAGGGGGTGGCGCTCGAGGAGTGAGCGAGGGAAGGCGATCTCTGGTCCCGCTCCCTATTGTTTGCGCTACGGCGAGATTTCAAAACCTACGGCGCCAGTTCGCCGATGTCTCGCGCACTAGAAGTGCAGTCTCGATACAGTTGAGAAGGTATGGCCCGGGGACGCAAAGCGACTTCAGAAAAGCACTCGGGCGTGGTTCACAGAAATCATTCTACTACGGAGACTAAAGTTCGTCGACGGAAGAGAAACATGTTGTTTTCATTTACAATCAGCTCGTAATTGGGATTCTTATATATCGACATCACAAGCTCCTGTGTAACTCGATCTGCTGGATACCGCCACTCATTACCATCGAGTATTATATAGTCCAAGGTGAACATTTTTTCCCGAGGCCAAGTATCGTTCCACCGTTGCTTTGGGTCGAACTGAAGCAGATCGACATAAACCTTCCTCTCGGCTACGTGCGGTAGAAGTTCGATGGGCGCCAGGACAGAGCTGTTTGGGGGGATCGCGTCCAGGATCAGATCCATTGTTGAGCGGTACGGGAGATCTTGGTATTCGGACTCATTCAACCAGAGTGGCCAACTGGCGACTGACAAAGCGGCAAGGCAAAGGGACAGAGCGAACTTCGGCTCGTTCAAATTAAAGCGATGCTGCAAATAGTTCGCGAGACGCCGCACGCCGAAGACCGAGCCGATGCAGAGAAAGGCACCCTGGAGCGAGCCGTAATGCCAGGCTATCACACGAAAGCCGGGCTCCGTTACCAAAAGGTTCATACCCAGACTGGGCAATACAAGAATTGTTTCCCACGCTAACAAAGGCATGGCCCAGAATAATGGCTGCAATATCTTGATTACATACGTTATGCGGTCATAATCGAGCATCCGTGTCACAAGTCTCCAGGGCTCGTAGAGGCAGGTCTGAAAGACCTCGGCCGGGGTTCTCCCAAGATCGTTCAAATAGATGAAAGCCCTGTATTGCTGTGTGCCGGCAAAATAAGGCATAGCGACCTTGAAAACAAACAGGGCATAAGTCGAAGCCATCACGATGGGCCAGAGGATCCATCGAGGCTTGCGACGTTTGAGCGCAGCATAGGCCGAAAAAAAACCTATCGTGAACGGTATATTTTCCTGCCCGAGCATGGCAAGGAAGCCGAAGATAAGAAAAAGGCGCAGTCGTTCGGTGAAAAAGAAGTAGGCTGCGCCCATCAGGAACGGTAGGGCGAGAGGCTCGAAGTGGAGTTGATCGACATGATTCGTCACTACTGTCGGGTAGAATAGGTAAGCGATCGTCAAGAGCAGAGCGCACCTATGCTCTTGAAGGACGTGACGCGCGATCAAATAGAACGGCCACCCTGAACTTACAATGAGCGCTGATTGCACAAAAAGCAGGGTCGGAACAGATGGGACAAGTGCATAGAACGGGACGAACAAGAGACCGAGATAACCGGCGTGCATCGCGAAATGGCTGCGCCCGTGGAAGACAGAATAAAACAGCTTGCCGTGAAGCGTGTACCAAACATTGTTTACGATGAGGGCCATGTCGTCGCCAGTGGAATTCATTGCGCTATACTTGCGCAAGGCGAGGGCGAAGCAGGCCGCGAAAGAGATACCCAGGACGATGATAACGTCCCGGCCCCCCCAGGCAGGCGGTGGCGGTTCCACGGAAGCGACGACTGGCGGGGTGTCCATAGGTAGCGAACTCTATCGTGTCCGAGGGCGATGGCACAAGGAGGGAGCGCGTTGCGAGCCTTCATCCTTCTCGACTGAAAATACGCTTTTCGAGTAGATTAGCCCGCATGGCAACCGTTGAAGATGTGAAGCTTTATTGGCAGGCGCACCCCTTGTTTAGTCATGAACTGCCGCACCCCGGATCCGAAAAGTTCTTCGAGGAGTTTGATAGAATCAAGCGGGAGGACGTGGAACGGTTCTCGCTGGGCTACTGGGGCTTTGCGGACTGGCAGGATAAGTCCGTGCTGGACGTTGGCTGTGGCCCCGGCTGGCTCACAGTGCAATACGCGCTCGCCGGAGCCAGCGTGACTTCTATCGACCTGACTCCCGGCGCGGTGGAACTGGCAAAGAATTTTCTCCGCTTCAAGCAAACGTCAGCGACTGTCGAGGAGGGCAACGCAGAACAGATGCGCTTTGCAGACAATTCTTTCGATCTTGTGGTCTCATCCGGCGTCCTGCATCACACGCCCGATACACCGAGGGCAATCCGGGAATGTTACCGGGTGCTGCGGCCCGGCGGCAAGGGCAAGCTGACATTCTACCACAGGGGGTTTCTGCATATGCGTTTCGTTTTTCCCTTTACGCGGCTGGCCATGCGCATGGCCGGTGTCAGGCATCCCGGAGCGGATCTTGCGAGGGATGGGGAGAGCGCGGATGACTTCATCCGGCAATACGACGGAGCGGAAAACCCGGTCGGCGTGGGCTACACGACCAGGGAATGGGCCAGGCTGCTTTGCGAAGCGCGGTTCGTGGTCGAAAAACATGAACTCCACTTCTTTCCGAAGAGATTCATCCCGTTTGGGAGAGTCATTCCCCGGTTGATCCATCGGTTACTGGATCGCTGGTTCGGGACGATGGTGTATTTCGAGTTAACCAAGTAGAGACGTGTTCAAGGCCCTTCTTAACCCCGAAGTGCGCGCGGTGTGGGGTAGCGGCACGGAAGCTCAACTGTTGTGCGCCTACGAGAAGGTTTGGGAACGGAAGACCATCCTTCACGACATCTTCCAGACACGGTATGAGAGGATCGCTAGAGAACTCTTACCAGGCGGAATTGTCGAAATCGGCGCCGGGACGGGCAATTTTAAGCGCTGGCTGCAACCTCGCGCCTGCTGCACTGTGGATATCCTGCCCGGACCACACGTTGACGTGCAGGCCGACGCCCTCCACTTGCCATTTGGCTCGAACAGTGTGGACAACATGGTGATGATTGACACGCTGCATCATCTGGCGCGTCCGTTCGCCTTTCTGAACAAGGCGGCGGAGGTATTGAAGCCCGGCGGCCGCCTCGTGTTCGTGGAACCGTATGTTTCGTTATGGGGCTACTTCGTCAACAAGTTTCTCCATCACGAGCGGGTCGATTTCAAATTTGTCGAATCTGAAGGTACCAAGGAAGCATGGGACGGCAATGCGGCGATCCCATGGCTCGGTACTGGCGCAAAAAAATCGGAGCCGGCTGCCGCTTCGTGTTGTCAAGACCCGCTACTTCGAGTGTCTTGCGTTTCCACTGTCCGGTGGATTCAGCTATCGTGCGGTTCTTCCGGCGGTCGTGCTGCGAGGGTTCCACAAGCTGGAACAGACCCGGCTGTTTCAGAACCGCGTTGTGTCAATCCGCGTTCTCACGGTTCTCGAGAAATTCGGCGTATCGCAGCCCTCCGAAACGGATCGCGAACTTGACGCCTAGGGTGAGCAGGCAGGGGCTGATTTCACCTGGGGGGAAAAATGGATGACACCGGAACGGCTCGGCCCCTCTTTCGTGAGGCATGTTTCCAGCGGAAGGGACGCACCGTCGTAAAGCATCGAGGAGGGGCTGTGCATCCCCGCTCCTTCCGTTACTCGGCGCGAAGTTCGCAGGCCCGCGGGGAGCGAGTCCTTCCACTCTATGGAGGTATCTGCAAGCAGCCAGGAGCGGTGAATGCGGAGTGGACTGGCATGACCTTGACTCACTTTGCGGCGTTTGACCCAGGCTGTAAACCAGCGGGCGATCGCGGGCCACCGCGCCACCCATCGCGTGAAGGCCTTAAACGCCACGACGTGCAGTACCAAGGGCAAAGCCGTGTCCAGTCGCGTGAAGGCTTTCGTGACCTCCACGTTGCCCGCGAGGATGGCGGGAGCGATGTTTTCGGAGCGGGAGCTTGTCCAGATATCCCCGTCCGGAGTCTGGACCACATAACCGGCATCGCCAAAGACTTGGCCGTGACGGTCAAACGCGCGCCAGACTCCGCGACGCGTGCTGACCACCGCCTTATAAGCGTCCGTCTCATGCACGAGAAGCCCAGCGCCGGGAAAAGCTCTGCACACGCGAGCAGGCCGGGAGGCGGACGAAACATCGAGGAGTTCGACTGTGGCTGTGAGGCAGGCGGAGTTGAAATAGAAGTAACATGCGTATGTGTCGTCGGTGGTCAGCACGTTTGGCAACCGCTCCTGCTGCCGTAGAACCTTCACCATGGCGCAAGCCGCGGGCCACCCACGGGCAGCGAGCGCTTCGAGGCCGTAAAGAAAGCAATGGTTGGTGCCGCGGCTGCCATAATCACCGCCGATGGAACCGTCGGGATGGACGAAGCACGCAAGGAATGCGAGAAGGGATCGCACGGAGCGCTCGATGTCCGCGTCTGGACGGCGGGCCCATACATGCACGAGAAGATCGAGTGCCAGGAGACCGTAACCAATGTCTGCGCCGCCGTATTCCGAAAACCAGCCTTCGGCATGCTGGAGATCAAGCGCCAGACGCTTCCAATCGGAGAATGCGGCCTCATTGCTCGGAGCGAGATGCCGGAGGGCGTCGCTTGCGACCAGCGCGACGATCACTTGGTTGGCAACCTGCAAATTCGGACGGGTTCGCAACCAAGCCGCCGTCTGCCTTATCGCCTGCAGGACTTGCGACTGCGTCGCTGGGTTCAACTCGGCTCGGACGAGTAAAAGGGTCTCCGCGGCGGCGGCGGTACTGAACGCGGTGGCGCAAAAGCTGCGTTCGTGAAGGAACCATTCGTCGACCGACCCGTCGCGGTGGCGCATCGCGACCCAGAATTTCAACGCGGCGCTCAGCCACTCCAGGACTGCGGGGTGACCCGCGAATTCGTTGCCCTCGAACGGCGTCTTATAGAGCAGGGCCAGGCCCCACATCGCCTGTTGAAAGTTCGGTCGCGGAAACTCGATGAAAGTCTTGTAATGCCAGAATTCGCGGTCGAAACAGCCGTAAGTGGGTGACCAAGGGCGTCGGTCGAGCCGGGACAGCATCCGCCGGGCGCCGAGGAGGGCCAGCGTGCGATAGTCCAATCTCATCTTCGCGCGAAAGGAAGATGGCGCTGCACGGCGGCGACGGTTTCAGCGGCATGGCTCTTCCGCGACATGCCGACCACCACGGATTCAAGCGAGGGAAAATCCGCGAGGAATTTGTAGGCATCGTCCGGCTTTACCATGCCGGACGCGAGGGTATTCATCGCGACGAAACGCAGGCCAGGCTTGCGAACTGACGCGGCGCATTCCGACAGCGAGGGGTTCACGTAGAAGCCGAGCGAGTTGAAGGATGCCATCACCAACACGTCGCTCAGACCCCGCTGTTCCAGACGCTGGCGGAGCAACGGGACGTTTTTCGTGGCGAGCGCGGGCGTCACTCGATACTTCTTTCGTATATGCTCACAGAAAACATCCAGGATGCTCTCGACTCCCCAGCCTAGCGCGAGGTCGGTCAGGGCATCGTGAAGGAATATCGCGCCGATCTCGCGGCCCTTGAAAGGAAGCAGCTCCATATCCACGAGCAGACAGAGCGATTTCTGGATGTCCTTGGAAATGAGGCCAGTCCCTCCCCTCAGCACGAGCGAGACCTTCTCGCCCAAGCTGGCGCGGCTCAAGGCGTCGAGCACGATGTTCAACAGGCCCTTCTGGTTGGCCTCGCGCACATATTTTTGGATATACGGCACCAAGGGATAGAGCCGCCATTCTTTGCGAAGCAACGGGTCATTCCCGATGAGTTCCGAAATAGCCGCCGCCATCGGATGTGTGGACATCATCATGCCGCGAATCCCGAGCGCGTGGCAGGCGTGGAGGAGTTCTGCGACGTACCGCAGGTTCTCGAAGCGCTCGGCCCTCGCCGTGCCGCGCTCCTGTGAAAGGTGGTTCACGCCGAAGATCGCGTTATGCCCGAGGATGATGGAATCGATGACTTTCATGCTGGGATGCGCTGAGGCGCCCCCTCCCCGGCCGCAGATCCGTATGCCGCCTCGATGATCCGCTGCACGTGCAAGCCCTGGGTAGCGTCGGGCTGCGGCTGCACTCCGTGCGAAAGACACTCTACGAAAGCCGCGTCCTCGCGGGTGTATTGTGGCTGGGCAATGTCCACCGGCACGCTTCTCCAAAGATCGGTCGCCTGGAGCGATGTCCTCCCCGCGGGCCACCCGCCCATGGCTTCATCCAGAAGCAGCCGTAAAGAGTCGTCCGTTACCGTCAAGAAGCCGTTGGAACCCAGCACTTCGATGGTGGTTTCAACGGTGCGCTTCCCACGCACGCTCCAGGAACAGTCCACCCAACCCGCGAGACCACTCCCAAACTGAAGCATCACGTGGGCGAAGTCCTCAATTTCCGCGGAATAGGCGGAAAACACCTCGGCGTTGACACGGGCCACTGGCCCAAAATACCAGGTCAGAAGGTCCAATAGGTGCGCGCCTTGGCTCAGGAGAACGCCACCGCCGGATATCTTGGGGTCGTAACGCCAGCCCTTCCCGCGGGCGAATACCTGCGAGACGTAGATCGTGCCTGTTACGCGCTGCAACCTGCCGAGACAATCGCAGGCGATGATTTCTTTAGCCTTCGCAAAGCTGTCCACAAAGCGCGTCATGAAGCCGACCATATGCGGCAGGGGGGAGCGCCCGAGAGCGGCGACCAACTTGCTAGCCTGCGCTACTGAAGCAGCCAGGGGCTTTTCCACAAAAAATGGCAGCCTTCGATCCAGGCACGCGAGACAATCGTCCACATGAAAGGCGACCGGCGTGGTGATTGCGACAGCGTCCAAGGGCGCTTTTTCAAGCATCTCGGCAGCGGATTCAAAGGTCTGGAGAGAGGGATTATGGAGAGCGAGTGTGCTGCGCAGCGTCGCGACGGGCTCGGCAACTGCCACGACCCTGCTGTAAGGAAGGCTGTTGAAGATTGCGCCATGGAGCAACCCCATTTTTCCCAATCCGACCACTCCGATGCGCAATTTTTTCTCGTCCATGCGATGCTCTAGCTTTCGCTCCGGCGCTCGCTCAGCCGGTCTACTCGAAGCTTGATGAGACGCAGTATTTCCGTGAGAAAACCAAGCGTAAAAAGCTGGATACTGATAACGGCGAGCATCGCGATGCAAATCAACGCCGGGATTCTGATATACAAGCGGGGTACGCTGAAGCCCGCCTGCGCGAGGATGACAAAAAAGTAAACGAACGAGCCGGCCATCAAACAGAAAGAGATCCTGTAGAGCCAGCGAACGTGGCTTCCGGAGCGGATGATGAGCACTGGGAGGGTGTACATTACGTAGTTGGGGATTGAACCGACAACGCGTGACTTGCCTCTCACTCTCTTCCTCCACCTCGAAGGGATCTCCTTGATCCTATAGCCTTTCTGACGGGCGTCTATGATGCTCTCCTGCACATAGGTGTGTGTGCCGATGATCTCGAGATCTCGAACGACCTCGGGCCGCCACGCCCGGAGTCCCCCGTGCGAGTCTGTCAATCGCTGCGCAGTCGTCCGCCGCAATATCCAGGAAAGAATGTGCGTTCCCATCCGATTCACGGCGGGGTAATCGTATTCGACGAGACCCTCGGCCAAGAAACGGGAACCGACGACGAGGTCGGTCTCGCCCTCTGCCACGGGCAGGAGGAAGTCCATCAATTCCGCTGGATCGGACTGTCCATCCGCGTCCATAGAGAGGATTGCATTTGGGCTCAGCGCCAAGGCGGCTTTCAATCCCTTCTGCATGGCGTACCCGAGGCCCTTGCCCTCACCGTTTACCACATGGATGCGCAGGGACGCCGCTACTGCCCGCGTGTTATCCGAGGAATCGTCGGCGATGATGATCTCGGGAAGCGGCAAGAGCTTGGCTGTAAACGCGCCCCGAAGTTCTTCGATAACGCCCGTGAGAGTTGCCTCCTCGTTGCGGGTCGGTAGCACGATACATATCTTCCAGTCCCTGATCTCGATGGGAAGATTAGAAAGTGAATGGAAAACAGGGGGCTCCATCTTCTCGAATCCGCAACGCTATTTCCGCGGGAGTCAGGCGTCAACCCTTCAACTTCGCAGGTCATCCAGGTGAACAACGCTGCGCGGGAAGTCCGCAGCCTCCAACTGCCGGGTCAGATCGAGGATTGTTACTCCATTTGGGATGTATTCCGATAGACTCTCCAGGGCGGGAATGCGTTTCCCGACGACAACCAGGTCCGAGTCCCGAACCGCGGTCGCGGCGTCCGGCTCGAAGAGTTCGCCGAGATGCTCCAGGTGCTCCTTCGTGTAGTTCAGGTTCCCTCCCATGAGCCGCTCGAGGCGTACGTCCGGGTCGTGAATCCTCAACTTCCGACCTTTACCGATCAACGCCTCGGCGAGCCAGACGAGCGGGCTTTCGCGAAGATCGTCCGTTCCGGGCTTAAAGCTGAGGCCGATCAGACAGACTCGCCGGGAGCCAGGTACGAACGATGGCTTCCACAGCTTGGTTCAAAAGGCTCGTGTTACTCTCCGGCACGGCAGTTAGCAACGGGCAGTCCAGCGCTTGAGCGCGCGCCAGACGGATCAATGCGCGTATGTCCTTCGGCAAGCAGGAACCTCCGAAGGCGAAACCGGGGCGAAGATACGCCGCCGAGAGGTTTAGCGTCCGTTCTTCGCAGAACAAATTCATCACAGTGTTGGGATCGGCCCCGCAGGCATGAGCCAGAGCAGCCATTTCATTGGCGAATACCACCTTCACCGCGTGGTAGGCGTTGCAGGCATACTTCAGCACGCTCGCCGTCTCCACGGAAACGACATGAAAAGGGCAGGACAGGGGAGCATAAAGGCGTCGGAGACTTTCCACCGCGCCGGGGTGCGCCGTTCCCACGATAACAAATGGCGGCTCGAAAAAATCCTTCATAGCGGTGCCCTCGCGGAGAAACTCCGGGTTCAGCGCGAACGCGATCTCCGCACCCGGGTATGTAACGCGGCGTCGCTCGAGATGGGGCAGGATTTCGACGGCGATGGCGGGATAAGGAGCCGTGCTCCTTAGGACGACGCAATACAGACTCCGCACTTCTTCCATGGCTGAACAGATCTCCGCCACCACTTTGCGGACATACTCCAGATTGGGAGAACCGTCCGGATGGCTGGGAGTGCCGACGCATATCATTCCGAGTGTGGTGGCGGACACCGCTTCGGCAACGGAATCGGTCGGAACCACCCGCCCGGTCCGGAGAGCCTTTTCCAAGGCGGTATCAAGGCCCGGTTCGTCCACGGGGCTCTCGCCGGAGCGCAGGATTGCGAGCTTCTCCGGAGAGATTTCCACAAGCCAAACCTTGTGGCCTATCTCCGCAAAACATGCCGCTGAGACGCATCCCACGTATCCGGCGCCGAAGATTGCTATATTCATGAATGAAGGGCGGTTGCCGGGCTTTGGCCGTTGGAGTCGGCGAATGTCTGAAACCAGAGCTCGAGTATCGCCAGAGCCACGATCTGTTTGTTTTCTATCAACTCCGTGCTGCGAATCCCTGAAAGACGCCTGTCCAGATACGTTTGCGAGAGGATGCCGCGCTCCCGGCACGCGCGGCTGCCGAGTATATCTCGCACCCACCCGTCAAACTCAGGCCCGAAAACCTTCTCCGTGGGGATGTAGAAGGCTTTCTTGGGCGCATACGCCGTTCCAGGCGGGACGACGGACGCAGCGGCCCGCCGCAGCAAGCGCTTGTTGGTACTCCCCCTTATTTTGAATGCGTCCGGTAGGCGCGCGGCGAACTCCACCAGCCGATGGTCAAGATACGGGACTCGCACCTCGAGGGAGTTACCCAGCCCGAGTTTGTCCTGCTTTAGCAGTGTGTAGTCTGGCAGCCAATGATCGAGATCGAAACGAAGGAGGCGCTGGAGCCTGCTTCCGCCCGGCACATCCAGCGTCGCGAAATGTTTGCGACCGTTCGCGAGACTGTTGGAGAACGCATCTGTATAAAGTTCCGCTTTGTCTTTCGGACGGAAAACAGAGGCCAGAGCTTGGTATTCCTGGGAAAGTATGCCGCCGGCGAGCATCCCCAGGTATTCACCCAGGATGTCCCTACCCCGGTTCCCAAGGGCAGCGGGGTACGGGAAGACTGCGTTCATCCAAGGCAGAGGGGCCAGTCGAAGGAGTTTGCGCAATCCTTGGAGTATCGCCCCGGGGACGATAGACCTCACACGGCCGCCCTGATGCATTGCAAGGTGATGGATGTAGCCGGCCCACACTTCGTCTGCCCCTTCGCCGGAGAGCACCACCTTCACATCTTTCGAAGCCTCCTGCGCGAGGCGGTAGATTGGGATGATGATTGCATCCCCTATGGGCTCGTCCAGATGCCAGACGATCCGTGGCAACAGCTCGAAATCCTGTTTCCCGACCAGTATCTCGTGATGATCTGTGCCGAAGCGCTTCGCCAGAGCCCGAGCTTGGTTTAACTCATCTATCTCGGAGCCGAAACCTATGGAGAATGTTTTTACCGGCTGAGGCGTGAAACGCGACATGATGCCTACGACCGCGCTCGAGTCTAGGCCGCCGCTCAAGTAAGCACCGACAGGCATGTCGCTTCGCATGCGCAAACGGACGGAATCCGTGAGGATCGCCAGAAGCTCTTCGGCCGCGGAATCGAAATCCGGCGCGGAGGAGTTTTCCGGCGGGTCCGGGAGCGCCCAGTAGTACCGCACCTTCGAGTTTCGGTCGCGAAAGCGCATGGTTGACGCGCAGGGGAGCTTTCGAATCCCTCGGAAGAGAGTTCTCCCTTCAGGAACATAGCGGAGGGTGAGATATTGGTCCACTGCCGCGGGGTCGATTTCTCGCGGCGCTCGCGGGTGGGCGAGCAGGCTCTTAATTTCGGAGGAGAAGATCAACTCGCCCCCGGTTTCAAAATAGTAAATCGGATGCACGCCAAACCGGTCCCGCGCAAGCAGCAACTCGGCCCGGTCCCGATCCCATACCGCGATCGCAAAGTCCCCGTTGAACTCGCAACAAAAGTCCTGACCCCACTCCTCGTACGCATGCACGATCACCTCCGTATCCGAGCAGCTCTTGAAGACGTGGCCCTTGCCTTTCAAGAAATTCATCAATTCCTTGTAGTTATAAATCTCCCCGTTCTGCGCGACACATAGGGAACCGGTCTCGTTATAAGCCGGTTGATGGCCTCCGGCCACGTCTATGATGCTCAAGCGGCGGACGCCGATTCCTATCCCGGGGCCAATGTGAATGCCTTCGTCATCCGGCCCGCGGTGGGTTAACAGAGCCGTCATGCGCTCCAGCACGGGTCGTTCGACTTGACCGACGATTCCGCATATTCCGCACATCTCCTTACTTTTCCTTGTTCACAATGTACAAGCGCAGAGGTCCAAACTCGCGCGACGGCAGCTCCCCCAGCTTTGCCCATTGTTCCGGGGTGAACGTGGCCCGGTTGCGATCCACCACGACAACCGTGGTTCTCGATGTGATGTCGGAGAAGGCCGGGACGATTTCATCCAGCACGGCGAGGAGCGGGATGTCCGGCTGGGGTGCCTCCGCAAAACCGAAGTGATCCATCTCGACAAGGCGCCGCTGGGACATCAACTCGCGCACATCCGCGTTCTGCGCAAGGTAGCGCGCGGCCTCCTCTTTATAACCGAGGACGGTGCCGTAGCTCCCATATGCGCCGCAGTTGCGGGCGATGAAGCCATAGAGGTTCACCATGAAAAAGAGGTTCCCCGCCAGGATGAACGCCAGCGCGCCGCACAGGAGCGCGGGCATGAACGCGGCTTTCGACCAGAGCTTCTGCAACAGCACGGCGCAGAGGAGGTAGGGCGCCGGGTAGAACAGGACGAAATACGAAATGAGCGTGCCGAGATGAACGCCGAAATAGATGAGAACCGGCACGGTGACCCAGCAGACGAGGATGCACGCGGTCTTCGACTCATTCACGCCCTGAACGCCCGCCCATGGAAATGTCTTTGACCAGCGGAGGCTGTGAGCCGCGATCCATGCGAGCCAGAGCAGGCCTGCGACGACGGCGAATTGCTCGAGCCTCAGCGCCCAGTCCTCAAACGTCAGCGATTCATAAAATGCCGGTTTGCTGAGGCCGATAATGTCCTCGATCTCGCCGCCGTTCACGATGCCAAGGGCGTGGGTGAGATAATGGTGGTTCGCGAGGGGATAGCCGGAGAGGGGATGGATGAGCAGGCCATCGGGGTTGAACTTCGGATTGCCGCCAAGGGTGTGGGCCGCCTGCGTAAAGTCGGCCCAGTTGGTATTCGCCTGGTAATAGAGATACGGCGTGAAAATGATGAACGCGGCCACCGCGCCGCCAAGGGCGTAACGCCAGTCGAACTTCGGGCGCAGCAGGAACAGGATGCAGCAGACGCCGGCGGTAAACGCGAAGCCGGAGAAGTGAATCTGGATGACGCATAGCGGCAGGAGCACCACCCAGAAGATGGCGCGCCGGTTCCCGCCGAGGATGAGGGCGTGCACGGCCCACAGGGTGACCGAGGCGAAAATCGGGATGAAATCCTGCGCCCAGATTTTGCGGGAATAGATGACGGCCCAGGGGGAGACCGCAAAGAGCGCCGCGGCGGCAAGGCCGACGAAGGGGCTATAGTATTTGCGTCCCACATGCCAGCAGACGACGACGGCGCCGAGGCCCGTGGCCGCGATGAAAGAGGTGATGAAGGCGATGTTCGTGCTCAAGGCGACGACGGGAATGAGGAGATAGGTGAAGAGGGGAGGGTTCGCGACGCCGACGCTGGACATGAGTCCCGAGGTGGGCAACCGCCCTTCGTTCACGAAGCCAAGGGCAAGCTGCAGCGCGATGGATTCGTCCCCTTTGAACTCGAGCAAATCCCAGCGCCCGAAGCGGAGGGAGACCGCCACGGCGAGGATGACTGCCAGGAGCACCCATTCCCACCGCATCGGGCCACGGGGAGCCTCTGGGCTGAGGAGGGGTGCGGGGCTGGAAACTCGGGCAACCGGCATCTCCCTTCATCTTTGCGCGCCGCCGGGCTAAAGTCACGGTTCCTGTTTAGTGGAAAGGCGGCTTTGCATCGTCCGACAAGCGAACGAATCCCTCCCGTCCGCAACCCCCCCGGGCGCGCGTTCCCGCTGCGGTGTCAAGCCTGGAGCGCTCAAGAAAGTCTTTGCAACTCCAGCCGCACGACCAATTATCGGATGATGAATCGACGTACGTTCAACAAATTGTGCGGCATGGGCGTGACTGGGCTGGCGTTGAATCCCTGGAAATTGGCTCGGGGCGCGCAGCTTCGGGCTGCACCGGCCGGAAACCCGCTTCCCAGCCAGGTGCTGACGACGGACCTTGGCGGAACCGCTTGGGCCCTGCAGCAGGTTGGGAAAAGCGAAAAGCTTCCGGCGCAGGTGCCGGGCGACCATTATAGCGACCTGTTGCGGGCGGGGAAAATACCCGATCCCTATTATCGGGACAATAACAAGGACGTGCAATGGGCCGCGAGCACAGGATGGGTCTATCAACGAACCTTCGAGGTCACGCCGCGGCAACTGGCGATGAAGAATGTGGAATTGGTCTGCCACGGCCTGGACACCCTCGCCACGGTGACGCTGAACGGCGCCACCCTTGGATCGTCTAATAACATGTTCCGGACGTGGGTCTTTGATGTCCGGCAAGCTCTCAAGCCGGGTAGCAACGATCTACAAATCCAATTCCAAGCGCTGCCCGATCTAGCTGCAACCAAGGTCTCCGCGGAAGCTTATGTGAAAATGCATCCGGAAGTCTTCGATCATGACGGCAAACGCCATTTCTGGCACCAATGGAGTGGGATCCGCAAGGCGCCATACCAATGGGGCTGGGATTGGTGCCGTCCGCTCCTGACCATGGGCATTTGGAAGGGCATCGAACTGCGCGCTTATGAATCGCGGCTGGCGCAACTGGCCGTGATCCAGCACCACAATGCCGATGGTTCTGTACGGCTGGACCTGACGACGGACGTAGCGGGTCTGCCTCCACCAGGCTGCCAGGTAAGCGCGCGCCTGTTGGAGGAAGGCGCGGCGGTCAAGCAGCCGGTTGCGGCTCAGGCGGCGGCGCTGTCTTTGAGCGTCGCACAGCCAAGGCTGTGGTGGCCGAACGGGCTGGGGGAGCAGAACCTTTACACCCTTGAGGTGCAGCTTCTCGATGCCAGCGGGAATGTACTCGATACGATGAGGAAGCGGATCGGGCTGCGGCAATTCGAGGCGACGCCCGGAACGCGCGAGCTGCCTTATACCTTGAAGGTCAACGGGCAGCCCTTCTTCGCCAAAGGAGCGGACTGGATCCCGCCCGACAATCTGCTGGCGCGGATCACACCCGGGGTACTGCGCCGGTTTATGCAGGATGCGGCGACGTGCAACTTCAACTTCATCCGGCTGTGGGGCGGCGGAATTTACGAGGACGACTCGCTGTTCGACGCCTGCGACGAATTGGGGATCGCGCTGATGTTTGAGTTCAAGTTTGCCGGTACATCGTACCCCAGTCTCGACGCGGACTTCATGGCCAATGTGAAGGCGGAACTCGAAGACCAGATTTTGCGCGTTCGGCATCATCCCTCGATCGCGATTTGGAGCGGAAACAACGAAATCAGAAATTTCGAGGGTTACCTGGAACTCTTCGACAAATTGATTGGCGACCAGGTGCGCCGGCTCGTGCCGGAGGCGCCTTACCAGCAAACCAGCGGCGGCTACCATTCCCCCGACAACCACGACTGGGGACTCGGTCACGGTCGCAATCCCTTCTCCCATTATGCGGGAAGCCACGGGTTCATCGCGGAGTTCGGAGTTCAATCCTATATCGAGCCGTCTTCCATGCGGAAGTTTGCCACAGAAGCGGACTTGGCTGTGGGAGTCGACTCGCCAATCCTCAAGTATCACGAACTCTCCGGGGCTAGGGAGATCCTGGCCCAGCTCTACTATTACTTCGGCAAGATTCCGGAGAAAATTGATGACGTTGCCTGGCTAAGCCAGATCGTCCAGGCCTTCGGCCTCCGCTTCGGCGTCGAACATTGGCGGCGAGACCGGCCGCGTTCCACCGCGGCGCTGGTCTGGCAGTACGATGATGCGTGGCCGGGGCAAACCTGGTCCATGATCGACTACTTTCATCGGTGGAAGGCGTCGCAGTATCACGCGCGGCACATGTTTGCGCCGGTGCTGGTCTCCGGCGATGTGGATGCGGACCACGGTAAGGTGGACATGCACATCATCAACGACCGGCTCACAGGCGGGAAGGCGTCGCTGACCTGGCGGCTGGCCACGACAGATGGAAAGGTGCTGCGGCATAACGAAACGACCATCGACCTTCCGGCCAACGGCAACGTGCTCGCGGAAACGGTCACCCTGACTGACGCGGAAAAGGCCGCAGGGCTCGCAAATTTGCTGCTGTGGATGACGGTGACGCCCGAGGGCGGGTCGCCGGAGACCAACATCTCGCTCTTCGCGCTCCCGGGGCAGCTCACCCTGCCAGTGCCGTCGATTCAGACGAAAGTGGCGGGCGCGGGAAAGCAATTCCGCGTAACGCTCGAGAGCGCGCAGCCCGCCCTCTGGACGTGGATCAACCTCGCGAAGGATCCGGATGCGCGGTACTCCGATAACTTCGTGCATCTCGAGCCCGGCGCACCAGTCACGATAACCGTGGATTGCGGCCAGGAGCATTCCGCCGCGGATTTCCAGGCCCAGCTTGCGGTGAGGAGCGTCCGGGAATTTATCACGCCGGGCATTGCGCTGCCGGTCAGTCAGGCTTCGGCCAGGTAGTGCCCGAGCCTTCTCGTCAGCCGCGTATGCTCGGGTGGTATCGAAGGATGCGATGATGCCGGAGGCAAACGCGCCATCTGCTAATCCGCTTGAAAGGGGCTTGAGGCCCGACTCCACCTCCACGTGGCCGCGCTGGGTTGCCGTCGGCGTCCTGGTTTTCTCCGCGCTCCTGCTCTTTGCGCGCCTCGGCCATTACGCGCTGTGGGATGACGAGGCGGGAGTCGTGCTTCCCGCGCGCGGCGTCTGGCAGACGGGCGACACCAGCATCCTCGCGGGGCACAACATCGTCGCGCCCCGGCAGGGTTACCTCGACCGCGACCTGAAAGACCGCGCGAACCCGCCGCTCCCCGCATGGGTCATGGCCCCGTTTGCCGCATACTCCGGCACCGGGCCTCTGCTTCCGCGTCTTCCTTTTGCGGTATGCGGTCTGGCCTGCGTGAGCCTGCTCCTCTGGTGGCTGTGGAGGGACGAGGCGGATGGGATGACATGGCTATTAATGGCCTTCGCCATCCTGGGGAACGTCTCGTTCTTTCTCTATTTCCGGCAGGCTCGGTATTATGGCATCACGCTTCTGTGCTCGGTCGCAATCGCCTATATCTATCTGCACTGGAATGGGTCGCGGCGGGGGTTGCTGGGGCTCTCCGCCCTGTTGCTCGCGGTCATCGCCTCCCATTACATGACGTTTGCCGGACTCGCCGCGGCTATGATGGTGGATTACTTTTTCTGGCAGCGCCATGTGAATAGGCTGCGCCCGCTCGATTGGCTTCTCCTGCTCGGCCCCGCGGCGGCGCTCGGCTCGGTGATCGTCTTTACCTGGAACCCGTTCCTGCTCTCGGGCATCGCCAAGCAGGCGGCTTCGAACGATCTGCTCGACCGGCTGGCATTGTTCTGGTGGAACGTGCGGGACTTGAACCGGGGTGAGTTTGCGGTCGGCATACTTCTTTTGCTAGCGCCGGTGCTCTTTCTTGCGGGTGAGCCGAACCGTTTCCTGCTGCGCGGGCCGGTGTGCGTCGCGGTCTATTGTTTCGTCATGGCGATGGTCTCGCCGCAACCAATCAGCGAGACGTTCGCCGCCGATGTCCGTTATCTCATCCCGCTCATCCCGCTCTGCATGGCGCTCGAGGTGGCGGTCATCCGCATCCTCACGCGCCGCGCGCCTGCCTGGGCGTGCGTATCGGTCGGGGCGGTGGTTTTCGGCACAAATCTTCTGAATGGCGGGCTCTTTTTTCAGGAAGGGGTGCGCTCGACGGCCTGGAGCTTCGTAAGGGAACTGGTCTCGCCCCCCTCCGACCCTTACACGGAGGCGGCGAAGTGGATCAACGGGAACGTCCCCGAGAACGCATCGATCTGGGTGCTGCCGGATTACGCGACCTACCCGCTCATCTACCACGCTCCGAAGGCGATCTACGCGTGGCAGCTCGCCTGGCCGCCCGAGCCGCAGTTTCGCGGGCTGCCTGAGATCCATTTCCAGGGGCGCATCTTTCCGGATTACATCGTTTGTTTCGGGCCGGTGGTTCGCGAGGCGATGGGGTTGATGCAGGGGTGGCGGGATGCCGGCACGCGCTACGAGAAGGCGGCGACCATTGATTTTTTCTGGAAGGACGTGTATAGGCCCGAGCTGTTTTGGAGGTCTTTCACAGCCATCAAAAACTATGACCGCGGCGATGCCATCTACGTTTTCAAGCGCACGTCCGCGCTCCCTGTGAAATGATCCGTCATCTCTATGTCCACATCCCATTCTGCCCGAAGCTGTGCCCGTATTGCAGCTTTTACAGCGAGGTTTCGGACGCCTCGCAGACCAGGCGCTTCCTCGACGCGCTGCTGCTGGAGATGGAACGCGAGGCCGGCCGCCATGGGTTGCAGCCGCACACCATCTTTTTCGGAGGCGGAACGCCGAGCGCGCTCTCGGTCTCTCAACTCGACTACCTGTTGAGCGGCATGCGCGCGCGGCTCGACTTGAGCGCCATGCGCGAGTGGACGCTGGAGATGAACCCGGCGACGGTCTCCCTGGCGAAGGCGTCGCTGCTGCGCGGCCTCGGGGTCAACCGCATCAGCATGGGCGTGCAATCGTGGGACGCCGAAATCCTGAAAGTGCTCGGACGCGTTCACGATGCCGCGCAGGCGGAGGCATCCTACGGCGTCCTGCGCGAAGCCGGGTTTGAGAACATCAACCTCGACCTCATGTTTGGCATCCCCACCCAGAGCGCCGCGCAGTGGCAGGCATCGATGGAAAAGACCGCCGCGCTCGGGCCCGAGCATATCTCGGCCTACTGCCTCACGTACGAGGAGGACACCGAGTTCTTCCGCCGGTTCACGGCCGGCGAATTCATCCAGGACGAGGAGCGGGACGCGGGACTGTTCGAGTCGGCGATGGACAGCTTCTGCGCCGCCGGGTACGAGCAGTACGAGATTTCCAACTACGCGAAGCCCGGGCGCGAATGCGAGCACAACCTCGCCTACTGGACGGGCGCGGATTACCTGGGCATCGGCCCGAGCGCCTTTTCGACGGTGGCGGCGCGCCGCTGGCAGAACATCCCGAATGCCAAGGAATACGCGGACCGTGTTTTCGCGGCGACGCCGCTCGTCTCGTTCGAGGAGGAACTGGATGCCGGCACCCGGACGCGGGAGGCGATCGCTTTCTCGTTACGGACGAACCGGGGGGTCGCCGTGGGGGATTTGTCGCAATGGCGCGGGCAGGTGGAAGAATTCAGCGCCCTGGGGCTGACGGAGACCGCCGGGGGCAGGCTTCGGCTGACGCGCCAGGGGAAGATGCTCGCCGACTCCGTCGCGGAGGCCTTCATATAGGGGCGAAGGCGGATGTCATCGTGGTCGGCGCGGGGCCGGCGGGTTCCGTGTGCGCGGCGCACTGTGCCCGGGCGGGCCTCGCGACGGTGCTGCTGGAGCGGAGTGTGTTCCCGCGGGAGAAGGTGTGCGGCGATTGCATGAACCCGGGCTGTTGGGACATCCTGGATCGCCTGGAAGTCGCCGAAGAGGTGCTCGCGCAGCCGCATGCGAAGCTCCGCGGGGTCGAGTTTATCGGTATGGGCGGGCGTTCCACGCGCTATGCGTTCAAGGAAGCGGCGCGGGGCGAGATCGCCATCAAGCGGAGCCTTTTGGACCACGTTCTTTTGCGGCGCGCCGCGGCCTGGGGCGCCGAGGTGCGCCAGGGCGTCACGGTCGAGGCCATCGAGCGGGCATGGAAAGTCTCCACCCGCGAGGAAGGCGTTTTCGAGACTCCGCTCCTGGTCGCGGCGGATGGGAGGAACTCCACCGTCGCCCGTCTGGCCGGGTTGCTGCCCGCGCCCGCGCCCGAGAGGGTCGCCGTCCAGACGCACACCCGCCCGCCCGCGGAGCCGGGGAACAGGGTCAGACTTCGTTTTCTGCCAGGCGGTTATTGCGGGTTCAACGACATCGGGGGAGGGGAGCTGAACCTCTGCCTAGTCGGCCCGGCCGCGAATATCCCGCGTCTGAAAGCGTGGGCTGCTTCGGCCTTCCCGCTTTCCGCCGGCCAGACGTGGAGAACCATCGCTCCCCTGGCTCGCGCGCCCGCGCCGTGTGCGCCGGGAGACGGCCTCCTCCTCGCGGGGGATGCCGCCCGGGTATTGGAGCCTTTTACCGGCGAGGGCATCTACTACGCGCTGGCGTCGGGAGAACTCGCGGCGCGCTCCATCATCCGCTGGAAGGCGGAGGGGGACGGAGTCTTTGGCGATTACCGGCGGGAACACGCGAGGCTGTATTCGGGCAGGCTCTGGATCAACCGGCTGGCGCGCGCGGCGGTGCTGAGCCCGCGCATCGGCAGCATGGCCCTCGATGCGCTCTCCCTGAACCCGCGGGTGCTGCGATTCCTCACCGCGAGGGTGCTCGGCGCCGGCCTGGTCGAATGATTGCGAGAGGTTGACCCGTCCCCTCTGAGCCTAGGCGAAGCTCTTGCGCCAGGCGTAGTCGAACGCGACCTCGAACTCGATTCTCTGGAGTTTCAGGAGTTCTGCGAGATTCTCGTTCGCGCCGAAGCGTTCCTGCTCGCACAGGCCGGTGAAGAGATACGGATCCCAGTTCGCCTGCGTGGCGACGATGGAGGAGACGGCGCTCGCAGCCCGATGCGCCTCGCCGAAGAAGGGGAGCGTCCCCGCCCTCCTGAACCAATAGCGCGCGTTGTCGAAATCGCCTTCCCGGCGGTGGATCATCCCGTGCCAATAGGCGCCCGTGTCGGTGGAAACATCCTGGGCGATGCGGTGGGAGGCACCCAGCTCATCGCACAGGTAGAACATGCCAGCCCGGACAAGGGCGAATATCGACGGGTCCGCCACGGGCGGGCCGCCCGCCAACACCTCGTCGCTCGCTTCGCGGATGCGGATGACCCCGGCGGGGTCGCTCGATTCGCCCGGACGCAGCCTGGAAAGCAGGTCTCCGCGGCGCAGGAGGGAGTCCACGAAGTCGGAGTATGTTTTCATCGCTGTGGAGAAGGTTAGCCGCAGATTTACCCAGATAAAGCACGGACGTTGGAAAATTTGGCTCGAAAATGGGTGGGCAGCCAAGCCATTACTCTGTCCGTCCAGCCTATGGGGGACAAGTTTCCCCCAGTGTGGAACGAAGGTTGCTCCCTGGGTATCTCATGTTTCTGCCCAACAGGAAAACTACCTGCGTACTGGCCGCGGTAATTTTTGCCGCGGGATACTATGTGGAGCATCTGCGGCCGGAGTCAGGTTCGACCTGGCGCCTGGGGTCGAGACGGGCGCGGCCCGCGGCCAAAACAGCCGAGAATACGGGCCCGGCGGTGGGTCTCGCGGAGGCGATGACCCAGGGGAGCATCACGGCAGACTTCAGCGGCAATGGCCGGGAACGTCTGGTGGCGACGGTGCGCAATCTCACCGGGAAAGCGCTGCGGGTCCACTTCAAGGAAGGCCAGCTATTCGCCTCCGGCGACAAGAACGTGGTGGTGACCCGTTCCGCGGATATGGACATCCCGAAGGGGAAGACGCAGAAGCAGGAATTGCAGACGGCGGCGACGCGTTCGACCAATACCATCGGCTACTCGGCATACCGCCCGGCGGTTTATACCTTGGGCAATCTCGATCCGCTCCTCGGCCTGGTGGCGGAGCGGCCCGACGCCTCCGCGGGCGCGGTGCAGACGGCGGTGCTCGCGCTGACGGAAAACCTGCCGGTCGTGGCGTTCGCAAAGTTTCCCGAGCCCGGGAACGACCTGCCGACGAAGTTCGACACGAATGCTTTCAAGGTGGAGGTGGCAGACATCCTTTGCGCGCTGGCGCTTCTCCGCGACATCGGCGTCCCGGATGAGCAACTGGCGCTCGCGGTCGATCCCCAGCTCAAGATCGAGGCGATGATCGACCCGCTCGCGCACGCCGCGGCCATGCGCTATTACGGGATCAGCGGGAGCGCGGAATGGGATTACTGGAAGCACGAGCTGCTCAGCGGCGAGGAGAGCACGCGGCACTACGCTTTGTATGGGATCGCCCGCTATTTCCCGCAGGTGGCTCTGGATATGTTGCCGCGCTGGGCTCGCGAGAACCGGACAAGCCCTGTCTTCCGGCTCTCGGCGATCCGTGCGCTGGCGCTCACGGAACGGCCCCAGGCGCTCTCCGAGCTGAGGCAGCTCGAACACGAGCTCGCAGGGAATGACAGCCTGGAGGGCGCGGCGCATCGCTCCGCCGACCTGCTGGAAGCGCATCTTCTTAAGACGCCTTCGCCGAAGAAGCTGGTGATCGCTTTTCACACGATGGGCGACCTGCCCAGGATGTAAGGAGGCGACTCGGCCCGCAGTCCCGTGCATCGCCGCCGGAGCGCGGAAGATTGCTTGTCTTTTACAACCTCGACTGCATCGTTTAAGCGGTGGAATGAGGGAGATTGCACTCTCCGAAAGTATACTGGGAGGGCCGCGCACCCCATGAACAAGCGATCACTTCGCCCTTACCTGCGCCTGACAGCAACCATCGCAGCAGGGCTCATCCCCAGATTGGCCGCAGATGCCGGCGATTCGAAAAAAGCGCCGCCGCCCACCCCTGTCGTAGCCCTGGTGGAGCGGGTGGAGGGGAACAGGATATCCTTCGGTATCTCTGGTCTCGCGCCGGGAGGAACCATTGTTCTGAAAGGTATTCGGATAAGCAGCCCGAAGGATCGCCACGATGGTTCCTCCCTGGATGGCGCCGTGGACCTCTCGGGAGGGGAGTTCATCCTCTTGACCCCGCTGTCTGCGGACGAGGCGAAGCTTCGATACCCTCGTGGCGCGGTCTTCACGATTTTTCTGCCGCCTGCAGCCGTGGCCGAACTTTCCAGCCAGAGTAGAAGCAGGCAGAACGATCAGAGGCTCATCGACAGCGGGATCAACCCATTAAAGCTCTCGACGGCTTATATCACACCGGTGGTCAACGCTTCGGAACTGGTGACGCCGCCGTTTCAGAAGAAGCCCTGAAACTCTCGCTTCCGTATTCAGCGAAAATGAAAACGGCCGGGCATTGCTGCCCGGCCGCTTCCTGTTTGAGTTGTGACTGCGTGGACGCTTAGTAGTCCATGCCGCCCATGCCGCCGCCGCCGGGGGGCATCGAGGGAGCTTTTTCCTTCTCAGGAACGTCCGTGATGCACGCTTCGGTGGTGAGAAGCAGGCCGGAGATGGAGGCCGCGTTCTGCAACGCGGAACGTGTGACCTTGGTGGGATCGACGACGCCGGCCTTGACGAGGTCGGTGTATTCGCCCTTGGCGACGTTGTAGCCTACGTTGCCCTCGCGGGATTTGACTTCCTGCACGATGATGGCGCCTTCCTGGCCCGCGTTGTCGGCGAGCTGGCGGAGGGGCTCCTCGATGGCGCGGCGCACGATCTGGACGCCGATGGCTTCATCGCCTTCGAGCTTCAGGTTGTCGAGCACCTTCTGGGCGCGGATGAGTGCGACGCCGCCCCCGGGGACGATGCCTTCCTCGACCGCGGCGCGGGTTGCGTGGAGCGCATCCTCGACGCGCGCCTTCTTTTCCTTCATCTCGGTCTCGGTGGCCGCACCGACGTTGATGACGGCGACGCCGCCGGCGAGCTTCGCGAGGCGCTCCTGGAGCTTCTCGCGGTCGTAGTCGGAGGTGGTCTCCTCGATCTGCCGGCGGATCTGGCTGACCCGGCCCTGGATGTCGGAACCCTTGCCTTCGCCTTCCACGATGGTGGTGTTCTCCTTGTCGATGGTGACGCGCTTGGTCTTGCCGAGGTCATCGAGGCCGATGTTTTCGAGCTTGATGCCGAGGTCTTCGGTGAAGCACTTCCCGCCCGTGAGGACGGCGATGTCTTCCATCATCGCTTTGCGGCGATCTCCGAACCCGGGCGCCTTGACGGCGGCGACCTGCAGGGTGCCGCGGAGCTTGTTCACGACCAGGGTCGCGAGGGCTTCGCCTTCGACGTCTTCGGCGATGATGAGCAACGGACGGCCCGCCTTGGCCACCTTCTCGAGGAGGGGCAGCAGGTCTTTGAGGCTGCTGATCTTCTTCTCGTGAATGAGGATGTAGGCGTTCTCGAGCGTGGCTTCCATGCTCTCCGCGTTGGTGACGAAGTACGGCGAGAGGTAACCCTTGTCGAACTGCATGCCTTCGACGACGTCGAGCGACGTTTCGATGCTTTTGGCTTCCTCGACGGTGATGGTCCCGTCCTTGCCGACCTTGTCCATCGCGTCCGCGATGATCTCGCCGATGGTGGAATCCCAGTTGGCGGAAACGGTGGCGACCTGCGCGATTTCCGTGCGGTCATTCACCTTCTTCGAGATGCGGGCCAGTTCGGCGACGATCGCTTCGACGGCCTTGTTGATGCCGCGCTGGAGCGAGGTCGGGTTTGCGCCGGCCGTGACGTTCTTGAGGCCTTCGCGGTAGATGGACTCCGCGAGGACGGTGGCGGTGGTGGTGCCGTCGCCCGCGACGTCCGAACGTCTTGGAGGCGACTTCACGCACGAGCTGCGCGCCCATGTTCTCGTAAGGATCTTCCAGCTCGATCTCCTTGGCGACGGTGACGCCGTCCTTGGTAATCGTGGGGCTCCCGAACTTCTTGTCCAGGATCACGTTGCGGCCGGATGGCCCGAGCGTCGCTTTGACGGCCCTGGCCAGTTTCTCGATACCGCGGAGCAGTGCGTGCCGCGCGGCTTCATCAAATTGCAATTGTTTTGCTGCCATAAATTTCTTCCTTTGTGTTTAACCGATGATTCCGAGGATGTCGTCCTCGCGCATGATGAGGTAATTCTCGCCGTCGACCTTGATCTCCGTGCCGCCGTATTTCGAGATGAGAACCTTGTCGCCTTTTTTCACGGTGAACGCGACCTTCTTGCCCTCGTCATCGAGCTTGCCGGTTCCCAGGGCGACGACTTCGCCTTCCTGAGGCTTCTCTTTCGCCGTGTCGGGGATGATGATCCCGCCCTGTTTCGTTTCTTTCTCTTCGATCGGGTGCACCAGCACGCGGTCCCCGAGAGGTTTGACGTTAATTGCCATTTTGTATTTTTCTCCTGGTTGTTTCTTTGCTTTACGGACGCGCCCAGCACCGGCGACAGCCGGGCGCGAGCGCGATCATAAAATTGGGGTGGGCTACTTCTTCTTGTCCTCGTCCACCATCTCGAACTCGGCGTCCACGACGTCGTCCTTCGCGGACTTGCCCGCGTGCGGCGCTTCGGGGTCCGGGACGCCCTGGGGGCCGGGACCGCCGGGCTGCGCGCCCGCGGTGCCCTGCGCGGCCTGCTTGTAGAGATCCTCGCTCACGCTCTGGAACTTCTGCTGCAGGTCGTCGTAAGTGCGTTTGATGGCCTCGATGTCTTCGCCCTTGAGCGCCTCGCGCGAGGCGGCGATGGCGGCCTCGATCTCCTGCTTCTTGTCCGCGGGAACCTTGTCGCCGAGGTCCTTGAGCTGTTTCTCGGACTGGTAGGCCAGGGTATCCGCGTTATTGCGGATCTCGATGTTCTCCTTGGCCGCGCGATCCTCTTCCGCATGCGACTCGGCGTCGCGCTGCATCTTCTCGATCTCTTCCTTGCTCAAGCCGCTCGAGCCGGTGATGGAGATCTTCTGCTCCTTGCCGGTGCCGAGATCCTTGGCGGAGACGTGCAGGATGCCGTTCGCGTCGATGTCGAAGGTGACTTCGATCTGCGGCGTGCCGCGCGGCGCCGGCGGGATGCCGTCGAGGTGGAACGTGCCGAGGTTCTTGTTGTCCCGCGAGAGGGCGCGTTCGCCCTGCAGCACCTTGATCTCGACGCCCGGCTGGCTGTCGCTGTAGGTCGAGAAAATCTGCGATTTGCGGGTGGGGATGGTCGTGTTGCGCGGGATCATCGGCGTGGCGACGCCGCCGGCCGTCTCAATGGCGAGGGTGAGCGGGGTCACGTCCAGCAGCAGCACGTCTTTCACGTCGCCGCGGAGCACGCCGCCCTGGATGCCCGCGCCGACCGCGACGACTTCGTCCGGGTTCACGCCCTTGTGGGGCTCCTTGCCGACCAGCTTCCGGGCGGTATCCACCACGCGGGGCATGCGGGTCATGCCGCCGACGAGGACGAGTTCGTTCACGTCCTTCTCGGAGAGTTTCGCATCCTTGAGGCAATCCTTGACCGGGCCGATCGTCCGTTCGAAAAGGTCGTCGGTGAGCTGCTCCAGCTTGGCGCGGGTCAGCTTTTTTTGAATGTGCTTCGGGCCAGTCTGGTCGGCCGTGATGAATGGCAGGTTGATGTCGTACTCCTGCGAGGACGAAAGAGCGATCTTCGCCTTTTCGGCCTCTTCCTTGATGCGCTGGATCGCGTCCGGCTGGTTCTTGAGATCGATGCCGGAGTCGGCCTTGAATTCGTTGATGATCCAGTCCATGAGGCGCGAATCCCAATCGTCGCCCCCGAGGTGGGTGTCGCCGTTGGTAGCGCGGACTTCGAAGACGCCGTCGCCGATCTCCAGGACGGAGATGTCGAAGGTGCCGCCGCCGAGGTCATAGACGGCGATCTTTTCGTCTTTCTTCTTGTCGAGGCCGTAGGCGAGCGAAGCGGCCGTGGGTTCGTTGATGATGCGGAGCACCTCCAGCCCGGCGATCTTGCCCGCATCCTTGGTCGCGTTGCGCTGGGAATCATTGAAATATGCGGGGACGGTGATGACCGCCTGGGTGATTTTCTCGCCCAGTTTGGCTTCGGCGTCCGCCTTGAGCTTCGCAAGGATCATCGCAGAGATTTCCTGCGGCGAGAATGTTTTCATCTGCCCGCCGACGCTCACCTGCACGTGCGCATCGCCGTTCGCGGCCTTCACGATTTTGTAAGGGACGCGGCGCTCTTCCTCGTGCACCTCATCGAACTTGCGCCCCATGAAGCGCTTGATCGAGAATACCGTGTTGGTGGGGTTCGTGACAGCCTGGCGTTTGGCGGCCTGGCCCACGACGCGCTCGCCGCTTTTGGTGAACGCGACGACGGAAGGGGTGGTGCGCGCGCCTTCGGAATTTTCAACGACGATGGGTTCGCCGCCTTCCATGACAGCCATGCAAGAGTTGGTGGTGCCGAGATCGATACCTAAAATTTTAGCCATAAAGACAATACAACCTTTCTTTGTGCGTTCCTTTAGCAGGGCCCATTCCACCCGCGGATCAAATGCATAAAAGCCACGGGGCAAGTATCTTAAGAGTGGATCGGAAATTGGCCAGGTAGCGCCATGGTGACACGAATGGCACACATCCGCGACACGATGAGACAATATGTCGCATAGAGGAGTTTACCGTAGCGCTTCGCTTTTTGTGATTTTTGTGGAATCTCTTGTTGCATTTTCGTTTGGAAATTAGCAAATTGTTCATCCGCCACCTCATGCGCAGCTGGCCGGGATAGAAACGAGTCGTAAGAGTTATTTAATGATGAACCAAGATTTAGGGGACAGACAAGGCAGCGAGCCACTCGCGTCGGAGAAGATTTCCATAGAACGCAAAATATTCTTTCTTGACCTGAAAGAGAATAACCGGGGGCGGTTTCTTAAGATCACGGAAGATGTTGGCGGACGGCGGGACACGATCATGCTGCCGGCGGCTGCTTTTACTGAATTTTCGGAGGCACTGATGCGGCTGATTGAGGTGGAAAAAGGGCTGACGTAGCCGCAGAGGGAATATTTGCGTCTTCGTGGCGGTCGAGGATTGGGCGGTCATGGAGCGCCGCTACCGTTGGCGTCCCGGGGATCGTTGACGAAGTCTTGGGCGCGTTGGCCCGTTTAGGCGGGGCTCGTTGATGCGCTGCTGGCCGGACGCTTAGCGAAGTTCGGCGAAGAAGAGGTGTCCGCCGGCGGTCTGCAGGTCGCCGGCGATCTTTACCGGGACGGTCTTGCCGATCTGCCCGCGGGCGTGGTTCACCACGATCATGGTGCCGTCTGGCAGGTAGCCTACCGCCTGGTGGGAATCGCGCCCCTCTTTTACGAGGGAGATGTCGAGTTCGTCCCCTGAGTTGAAGGAGTGCTTCATGGCCCTCGCCAGGTCGTTCAAGTTCAGCACGGAGACGCCCTGTAGCCGGGCGATCTTGCCGAGGCCGCCGTCGTTGGTGATGAGTTGGGCCTGGAGGAGCCGCGCCAGGCGGATGAGGCGCGTGTCCACGGGCGCGGAATCCTCGCTGTCGTTCTCGTGGATGGTGACGTTCAGGCGGGGGATTCTCTGGAGCTCGTTCAGCCGGTCGAGGCCCCGCCGTCCGCGCTCGCGCTTCAGCCGGTCCGCGGAGTCGGCCAGGCGCTGCAATTCATCCAGCACGAAATGGGGGATGACCAGCGAGGCGCTCAGGAAGCCCGCCGCGCAGATCTCGCCGATGCGGCCGTCGATGACGACGCTGGTATCCACCACCAGGGGCGCGCCGCCGGCGATGGACTGCTGGAAGCGCACGAAAGGAATGACGAGGGCGAATTCATCGCGGTTGCTCCGAAACGCGAGCATCATGCCGATGTAGCTGAAAGCGGCGTAAACCATGAGGCTGATGATCCAGCGCGAGTCATCGGAGAGATACCTCAGGATGTTCGAGGCCAGCAGGAAATGGGCGAGGACGAACCCGAGCAGCAGGCCGAACGTGGCCGCCGAAAACATCCGCAGGGAAAAGCCTTTCAGCAGCCGGTCGGAAAGGACGACCGCCAGGCCGAAGGCGACTCCGCAGTCCGCTCCCAGGAAACGGCAGCCGTAGCCGTAGCCGATCGTCATCCCCATGAAGGCCGACGCCACGACGAAGAGCACCCGCAGGAGGTTGATCGTCAGGGCCGGCGTCATGGGGTTGCGGGGTTACGGCGTCAAGGTCGCAAGAGGTTCAGTGGGACGGGGCGCGCTTCGACGCGGGCGACGCGGATGGGCGCGGAGCGGTATCGCGATAAAAGAGGAGGCCGCGCTGGCGGAGATTCGAGATGAGCGCCTTCACATTCTCGCCGAGTTCGCGATTGGAAAGCAGGGTGGCGATGACGCCGTCGCCATCGGTGGCCCGGCGGAGGACTTTCCGGGCGTCGCCGATCGCATTGCGAAGGTCGCCCGCGGCTCCGTTGGCGGTATTCATGGTATCTTTAGTAGCATCAATTGCGCCCTGCGCGTTTTGAATGACGACATTGAGGTCTTTGGATGCGTCCACGAACGACGAGGTGGTGGTCTTCAGGTTGGCGAATGTCGCCTGCATATTCTTGAGGTTCGTATCGCTCAGGAGCAGGTCGAGGCGGTGGTCGAGATCGGTCGTCGTCGCCTGGAGTTTCACCAACGCCGTCTTCAACGCGTCCATCACGTCCGCGCCTTTTTGCGTCAATTCCTCGATGCCGCCCGCCCGTTTTCCTTCGATCTGCGCCCCGTCCAGGAAGATTTGAGCGGGATCGCTGGGGTTGAACTTCGAGGGAACGAAGTCCTTCGCCATGACGATGGAAATATACCTGTCCCCGAGCAACCCGGAACTGTCCACCTCGAAATGCGCCGACCTGGGCACCTTGATCTCATCGAATATCTTCACCTCGATCGCCACCGCGCCGATGGTCGGGAGGATCCGCGGCTTTTCGGAGACGTATCCCACGCGCGCCCCGGCGAGCTGCACATCCGAGCCTTTGAGGAGGCCGTTGGCGTCGGGGATATCGACGGTGAGGTGATAGAACTTCCGGAATCCTTCCCGGCTGATGCCGAATTCGAGGATCATGACCGCGATGATGGCGATGCCGAGGAGCACGAAGACGCCGACCTTCAGCTCCAGGAGTCTCTGCCGATTTTCCGTTTGGTTTTCTTCCATTTGGTTTTGAGGAGGGCGGGGTTGGTTCAGTCCACGTCCCGAGAGCGCCCGAGGATGAAATCCTGTATCAAGGGGTCCTCCGAGGAGCGGAACTCGGCTGGGGAGCCGTGGAAATAGATGCGCCCCTCGTGCAGGTAGGCGATCTGGTCGCCGACATGGAAAGCCGTCTTCATGTCGTGGGTCACCACCACGGACGTGACCTGGAAGCGGCTTTGCATGCGGCGGATGAGATGGTTGATGCTGTCGGCCACCACCGGGTCGAGGCCGGAGGTCGGCTCGTCGTAGAGGATCGAAGCGGGGTTCGTGATGATGGCGCGCGCCAAGCCCACGCGCTTCTTCATGCCGCCGCTCAGGCTCTCGGGCATCTTCTTTTCCTGGCCCTGCAGGTTCATGACTTCGAGCGCCTCGGAGATTTTGCGGCGGAGCACCGCCGGGTCGCGCTCCCCCGCTTCGCGCAACGGAAAGGCGAGGTTATCCTCGACGGTCATCGAGTCGAACAGCGCACCGCTCTGGAAGAGGATGCCCACTTTCCGCCGGATGACGGAGAGCTGCCGCTCGTTGAGGTTGACGATGCTCTCGCTGTCCACCACCACGTCGCCGGAGGTCGGCTTCATCAGGCCGATAATGTGCTTTAGCAGCACGCTCTTCCCGCCGCCGCTGCGCCCGACGATCACCGCCGTCTCGCCCGCGTTCACTTCGAGGTCGAGGCCGCGCAGGATTTCCTGGCGGCCGATCTTTTTCCGGAGGTTGCGGATGCTGATCATGGCGTTTGCCGCGGGCCTTCAACCGCCGTACGGGAAGAGGACGTTGAGGAGAAGCGAGAGAAAGAAATTCGAGACCAGGATCGCCAGGGAGCAGATGACGACGGCCTCCGTCGGCGCGCGTCCCACACCCACGGCGCCTTCCTTGGCGTTCAACCCCTGGTGGCAACTGATGAAGACGATCAGGAACGAGAAGACGAACCCCTTGGTGAGGGCCATCTTGACGTCGCGGATGCCCGTGAACCGCTGCATGTAGTGCATGTAATAGACGCCGGGGATGTCCATGAGCCCGACCCCCACAACGTAGCCGGCCACGATGCCGATCCCCACGCATTCGGCCACGAGCATCGGCATCGAGAGCATCAGCGCCAGCGTTCGCGGCACGACGAGGTAATCCACGGGATACACGCCGAGCGCGCGGAGGGCGTCGATCTGCTCGGTGACCTTCATCGTGCCGATCTCGGCCGACATCGCCGCGCCGACGCGCCCCGCGACCATCAGGCCGGTCAACACCGGCCCGAGTTCCCGGAACATGGAGACGGCGACCACGGAGCCGACCGCGGAGTCCATCCCCAGGGCGTGAAACTGGAAGAACGTCTGCGCGGCGAAGACGGCGCCGGTGAACGCCCCGGTCATGATCACGACCAATTGCGAACGGAACCCGACCTCCAGCACCTGTTCGAAGAAGAGCCGCCAGCGGATCGGCGCGGTAAAGATCGCGTGGAAGGTGTCCGTCGCCAGGAGAACCAGTTCGCCGAGGTAAGCGATGAAGGAGAGGATGCTGCCGCCGATGAACTGGATGAACATGGGTCGAAGTAGTATCGGCGCTTTCAGCTCTTCTGCGCGCTCGCCCCGGGCGGTCGGGGGAAGGCCGGCGTAACCCCGGCGCCGCGGCGCGGGCAGCCGGCAGGGACCGGCCGGTCAGTAATCCTCGGGCTGAACCTCGTCCACGGGCACGGCGTATTCGTCCTGCTCGTCGGCCTGCTCGGAACGGATCGGGAGGAGTTGCGTCTTGCTCTTCTGGTTCAGCTCGGGCGGCACGGGGCCGACGATCTTTGAGTCCAACCCCAGCTTGTGGAAAACGGCGTGGATTTCATCGACCATCAGCACGGGAGCGTCGAGCTCGAGGTAAACGATGTCGTGGTTGCTATCCACTTTATAGCGGAGCCCGGTGATCGCTTCCCACTCGTGATCCAATTCCAAAATCTTTTCCAGGTTGCGGACTCCGGCTGCATAAACCTCGAGTTCAATCATACGCGCGACCTCTCATAATGGCGCGATCATTAGCTGGCGCGGAGCAAAAGCCAAGCGAATTCTGGCGAACTCGCCTATTGCCCGTCGGTGGCCGCTCTGCTAAAACCCACTACCCCGGAGACGGGCCGCTCGATGCCAAAGAATACCGAACTGAAAAAAATCCTGCTTATCGGTTCGGGACCCATCGTTATCGGGCAGGGATGCGAGTTCGACTATTCGGGTGTTCAGGCCTGCAAAGCGCTGGCGGAGGAGGGTTACGAGGTCGTTCTCGTCAATTCGAACCCGGCCACGATCATGACCGATCCCGAGTTCGCCTCACGCACTTATATCGAGCCGATAACGCCCGAGATCATCGAGAAAATTCTCGAGCGCGAGAGACCGGACGCGATCCTGCCAACGCTCGGGGGGCAGACGGCCCTGAACGCCGCGATGGATCTCGAGCACAACGGCGCGCTGGCCCGGCACGGCGTGCGCCTCATCGGCGCGAACGCGGCGGCCATCGCCATGGGCGAGGACCGGCAGTTGTTCAAGGAGGCCATGGTGAGGATCGGGCTGGACGTTGCGCGTTCCGGCGTCGCCCACAAGCTGGAGGAAGCGCGCGCCGTCGCCGCCGACATCGGCTCATTCCCCCTCATCATCCGGCCCGCGTTCACCCTCGGGGGAGCGGGCGGCGGCATCGCCTACAACCGCGAGGAGTTCGAGGAGATCGTCGCGCGGGGCCTCGACCTTTCCCCCGTGAGCGAGGTGCTCGTCGAGGAGTCGCTCCTGGGCTGGAAGGAGTTCGAGATGGAGGTCATGCGCGACCGCGCGGACAACTGTGTCGTCGTCTGCTCTATCGAAAACCTCGACCCGATGGGCGTCCATACGGGCGATTCCATCACCGTCGCGCCCGTCCAGACCTTGTCGGATCGCGAATACCAGCTCATGCGGAACGCCTCCTTCGCCGTCATCCGCGAGATCGGCGTCGAGACGGGCGGCTCGAATATCCAGTTTGCGGTGCATCCCGACAATGGGCGGATGATCGTCATCGAGATGAACCCGCGGGTCTCCCGCTCCTCGGCCCTCGCGTCGAAGGCCACCGGGTTCCCCATTGCGAAGATCGCGGCCAAGCTCGCGGTCGGTTACACGCTCGACGAGGTCAGGAACGACATCACCCGCGAGACGCCCGCCAGCTTCGAGCCCGTGCTGGACTACTGCGTCGTCAAGGTGCCCAGGTTCGCCTTCGAGAAATTCCCCGCGGCCGATCCCACCCTCACCACGCAGATGAAGAGCGTGGGCGAGGCCATGGCCATCGGCCGCACCTTCAAGGAGGCTCTCCAAAAGGCGCTCCGCTCCCTGGAAGTGGGCGCTTCCGGCCTCGGCGCCGGCGGCCCGAAGCTGCCCGTGAAGCTGGCGGACGGCGGGTGGGACTTCGAGCTCATCCGCAGGCGGCTGGCCGTGCCGAACTCCGAGCGCATCTTCTATCTTTACCATGCGTTCGAGGCCGGCATTGGGCTGGAGGATATCTTCGAGCTCACGTCCATCGACCGCTGGTTTCTCCATAACATCCGGCAGCTTGTTGAGGAGCAGCGGCGTTACCGGGAGAATCCCGGGGACATCCCGCTCCTTCGCGCGAAGAAGCTCGGCTTTTCCGACCGCCAGCTCGCGGTCCTGGCCGGGACCGGCGAGATGGAGATCCGCGCGCAGCGCAAAGCCGCGGGCATCGTCCCCACCTACAGGCTCGTGGATACCTGCGCCGCCGAGTTCGAGGCTTACACGCCCTATTATTACTCCACCTACGGGGACGAGAACGAGACCCGGCCCCAGACCGGCAAGAAGAAGGTCATGATCCTCGGCGGGGGCCCGAACCGGATCGGGCAGGGGATCGAGTTCGACTATTGCTGCGTGCACGCGGCTTTCGCGCTCAAGGAGGCCGGGTTCGAGACCATCATGGTCAATTCGAATCCGGAGACCGTTTCGACCGATTACGACACGAGCGACCGCCTCTACTTCGAGCCGCTCACGCTCGAAGACGTGTTGAACATCTACGAGCAGGAGGAATGCTGGGGCGTCATCGTCCAGTTTGGGGGCCAGACCCCGCTCAACCTCGCCGCCGCGTTGCAAAAGAACGGCGTCAACATCCTGGGCACCGCCCCGCAGAGCATCGAGATCGCCGAGGACAGGAAGCAGTTCTCGGCCATGCTCGACAAGCTCGGCCTGCTCCAGACCCCCAGCGGCACCGCGACGAACGAGGAGGAAGCGCTGGCCGTCGCGGCGCGCATCGGTTACCCCGTCCTGGTTCGGCCGTCTTTCGTGCTGGGCGGGCGCGCCATGGAGCTCGTTTACAATAACGAAGACCTCCGCCGCTACATCCGCAATGCCGTCCAGGCCAGCCCGGAGCGGCCCATCCTCGTTGACCGCTTTCTGGAGGACGCCACCGAGGTCGATGTCGATGCGATCTGCGACGGCGAGCAGTGCGTCATCGGCGCCATCATGGAACACATCGAGCAGGCCGGCATTCACAGCGGCGACAGCGCGTGCGTCATCCCGGCGTTCTCGCTGAGCGCGGGAGTGAAGGAGAAAATCTCCGAGGCCACCAAGGCCATGGCCCTCGAGCTGCAGGTGCGCGGCCTCATGAACGTCCAGTTCGCCGTGAAAGCCGAGGAGGTCTTCGTCCTTGAGGTCAACCCGCGCGCATCGCGCACCGTTCCCTTCGTCAGCAAAGCCATCGGCAAGCCGCTGGCGAAGATCGCCGCCCGCGTCATGGCCGGCGGCACCTTGCGAGAGATCGGGTTCACCGGGGAGATCATCCCCGCGCACTTTTCGGTGAAGGAAGCCGTCTTCCCGTTCATCCGTTTTCCCGGCATCGACATCTCGCTCGGGCCGGAAATGAAATCCACGGGCGAAGTCATGGGCATCGATGCCGACTTCGGCGTCGCCTACGCGAAATCGCAGATGTCCGCGCAGCCCCCGCTCCCCGAGGGCGGAAACCTCTTCATCAGCGTCAAGGATTCCGACAAGGAAGCCGTCGCCGCGCTGGCCGCCGGCTTTGCCGCGCACGGCTTCACCCTGTACGCCACCGCAGGCACCGCCGCGGCCATCGCGGCGCAGGGCGTTCCCGTAAAAAGGCTCTTCAAGCTCACCGAAGGCCGCCCGAACGTCCTCGACATGATCAAGAACGGCCAGGTCGCCTTCATCATCAACACCCCCAGCGGCAAGAATCCGCGCCAGGACGAGGTAAAAATCCGGAGCGCGGCCGTGGCGTATCACATTCCCATCATGACGACCCTGCGAGCGGCCGAAGCCAGCCTGAGGGGGATCGAGTCCATGCAAAAAAAGGGTTTGGGCGTCAAGACCCTGCAGGAATACCATAAGGCGTTGTGAGCCCCCCGCTTCGTTTGCTTTGTGTTCTCTGGCTGGCTGCCGGCCTCCGGGCAGGCGCCCAGGAAATCGCGCCTTCCTGTTGCGGGCACCAGTTCACCTTGACCGGCGAATTCAAGCACTCGCCGCGGCCCAAAGGGATCAACCTTCCCGGCCTCGCCACCGAAAGGTTGGATGAATTCGACCAGGAGATTCACGGCAAATCCTTCACCGCGACCATTCCCGGCCTCAGCGCCGGGGAGTACCGCATCGCGATCGACCTTGCCGAGGTTTCCGCCAAGGGAGTGGGCCAGAGGGTCATGGACATCAAGAGGGGAGACGCCGTGCTGTCCGGCGGCCTGGATATTTTCAAAGAGGCTGGCTTCGGCCACCCATACCGAATAAACCTGAACGTGCAGCACCTGGGCGACGCGCAGCGCGGCCCGCTCGCCATCACCTTCACCGGCGTGAAGGGGGAAGCCAAGTTCAACGCCATCTTCGTCACCGACGCCGCGGGCAACCCCGTCGGCTGCGTGGTGGCGAAGGATGTCGCGATCATGGACGATCCTCAATCCCTCGCCATCCCGGACATCAAGGAACCGCCCATCTTCCGCGACCCCGCGCAGCCGCTGGACAAGCGCGTGGATGACCTCATCCGGCGCATGTCGCTCAGCGAAAAAGTCCATCAGCTCGTGGACGACGCCGCGGCCATCCCCCGGCTCGGCGTGCCCGCGTACGGCTATTGGAACGAGTGCCTCCACGGTGTCGCCCGCGCCGGCCTCGCCACCGTCTTCCCGGAGCCCACCGGCCTTGCCGCGACGTGGGACACCGCCCTCGCCCACGACACCGCCGAAGTCATCTCGACCGAGGCCCGCGCCAAATATAATGAGACCGGAAACGGCGTGAACCATGCCCGTCACCACGGCCTCACGTTCTGGACGCCGAACATCAACATCTTTCGCGACCCGCGCTGGGGCCGCGGACAGGAGACGTATGGCGAGGATCCCTTCCTCACCGCGCGCTTGGGCGTCGCGTTCATCCAGGGTCTCCAGGGAACGAACCCGCGGTACCTTAAGGCCGCCGCTTGCGCCAAGCATTTTGCGGTTCACAGCGGCCCGGAGCCCGGGCGCGCCTACTTCAATGTCGAGCCACCGGAGCGCGACCTCTATGAGACGTACCTCCCGCAATTCCAGGCCGCGGTGGAGGAGGGGAAGGTCGAGATCGTCATGGGAGCTTACAACGCCCTCTACGGCGAGCCGTGCTGTTCAAACCCGTTTCTCCTCACGGACCTGCTGCGGCGCCAATGGGGCTTCTCCGGCCAGGTCGTTTCCGACTGCGGCGCCGTGACGAACATCTATCGCGCCCACAAAAAAGTCGCCACCCCGCAAGCCGCGGCCGCGCGCGCGATCAAGGCCGGCCTCGACATCGAGTGCGGGGGCACCATGGCGAGCCTCGTCATGGCCGGCAAACTGGGGTTGATCACAAGCGCCGAGATCGATGGCGCCCTGCACTTCGCACTCGCGACCCGCTTCAAGCTCGGCATGTTCGATCCGCCCGGGAAAAACCCCTACGACGCCATCGCGCCCTCTGAAAATGACACGCCCGCCCACCGGGCGCTCGCCCTGAAATCCGCGCGGGAGTCCATCGTCCTGCTCAAGAACAACGGCATCCTCCCGCTCGACAGGACGAAGATTCACCGGGTCGCAGTCATCGGCATGAACGCGGACTCCGTCGCCGTCCTGCTGGGCAACTACAACGGCACCCCTTCCGCCCCGGTCACCTTTTTGAAGGGGATACAAGCCGCGGCCGGCCCCGGCCTCGCGGTCCTCAGCGCCAAAGGCTGCCCGCTGGCGCTCAAGACCGGCCAAACGTTCGGGCCGGACGCGCCCGGTTACAAGCAAGCCATGGATGCGGTTGCCGGGGCGGATGTTGTCCTGTACGTCGGCGGGATCAGCCCGCAGCTCGAAGGGGAGGAAATGAGAGTCGGCTTCCCGGGTTTCAACGGCGGCGACCGCACTCGCATCGAGCTGCCTCCCTGCCAGACGGACTTCCTCAAGGCGCTCAAAGCCACGGGCAAGCCCGTAGTTTTCGTCGATTGCAGCGGTGGCGCCATGGCCATTCCCTGGGAGGCCGCGAACCTCGATGCCATCCTCCAGGCGTGGTATCCCGGAGAGCAGGGGGGAACGGCGCTGGCCAACGTCCTCTTCGGCGGGTTCAACCCGAGCGGCCGGCTGCCTGTCACCTTCTACGAGTCCACGGACGATCTGCCGCCGTTCACGGACTACGGCATGGCAAACCGCACCTACCGCTATTTTACGGGCAAACCGCTCTATCCCTTCGGCTACGGGCTGAGCTATACGCGCTTCGACTATGGCACGCTGCGGACGACGACCGCGGCCGCTGCGCCGACCGGCACGATCCACGTCGCGCTCGAGGTCAAAAATAGCGGTGCGCGCGACGGCGAGGAAGTCGTGCAATTCTACGCGAAGCACTTGGACTCCAAGGTCCCTCAGCCGATTCACAGTCTGGTTGCGTTCCGACGCATCCCGCTGGCCGCCGGCGAGTCGAAGCAGGTCGGGGTCGATATCCCCGCGAATCTCCTCCGCTACTGGGACACATCGAAAAAAGGCTACGTCGTCGAGCCGGGCAAATATGAGATCCAAGCCGGCGCGTCGTCCGCCGACCTGCGCGGCTCCGTTCCCGTTAAGATCGCCGCTCCTTAGGACATTCGCGCGAGGTTGCCCGGCTGCGGACTGGCTAGCCAGGGAAATTCGGCGCACCCCGCGTCGCCATATTTCTCCTGAAGTGGCATCAGTCTAGCTACTTTTCTTCATCCGTATGGCACGGATCGACTCGTTTCTGAAGTTCATGAAGGAGCAGGATGCGTCCGATCTGCATCTCTCGACCGGGAACCCGCCGATGCTGCGCATCCACGGCGAACTCGTCCGGATCGACGCCCCGCCCTTGGAAAACGACGACCTCAAGGCCCTCGTTTACGAGATCGCGCCGGAGACCAAGATCAAGCTGTTCGAGGAAACCGGCGACGTCGATTTCGGCTACGAATATCCCGGCTTGGCGCGGTACCGCGCGAATTTTTTCAACCAGAAGAACGGCATCGCCGCGGTCTTCCGGCTCATTCCGAGCAAGATTCTCACGACCGAGCAGCTCGGGCTGCCGGGCGTCATCAAGCGATTTTCGATGCTGAAAAAAGGGATGGTTCTCGTCACCGGCCCCACCGGTTCCGGCAAGTCCACCACGCTGGCTTCGATGGTCGATTACGCGAACCTGCACCGGAAGGATCACATCATCACCGTCGAGGATCCCATCGAGTTCGTGCACCGGAGCCAGCAGTGCCTCGTCAACCACCGCGAAGTCGGCATCCATACCAAGTCCTTCGCCTCCGCCCTGCGCGGCGCGCTGCGCGAAGACCCCGACATCATCCTCGTCGGGGAAATGCGCGACCTGGAGACCATCGAGCTCGCCCTCACCGCCGCGGCCACGGGCCACCTCGTCTTCGGCACGCTGCATACCTCGAGCGCGCCGAAGACCATCGACCGCATCATCGACGTCTTTCCCACGAACCAGCAGAACCAGATCCGCGCCTCCCTTGCGGAATCGCTCAAGGGCGTCGTCGCGCAGAACCTTTTCAAGCGCATCGACAAACCGGGCCGCGTCGCCGCCCTGGAAATCCTCGTGTGCGACAACCCCATCGCCAACCTCATCCGCGAAGCCAAGACCCACCAGATCCCCGGCATGATGCAGGTCGGCAAGAAGAAGGGCAACCAGCCGCTGGACGACGCCATCATGGAGCACCTGCGCGCGGCCCGCATCACGCCCGAAGAAGCTTACGAGAAGGCGCGGACAAGAAGAAATTCCGCTCCCTGCTCAAGACGCCCCCCGACGACTTCGAAGACTGATGAAAAAGCGCGACCTCGACACCATCCTGAACGGGATGCTCGAGTCGCTATACGGACATCTCGGACCTCATCTTTTCCGTGGGGCGGCCGCTTCAGGTCGAGAACTACGGCCAGCTCAAGCCCGCCAGCATCTACCCCGACATCCCGCGCCTCTCGGCCTACCAGACCGAGCAGATCGCCCTCAACCTCATCGGCAACAACCGCTCGCTCCTGCGCCACCTGCTGACCTTCGGCTCGTGCGATTGCAGCTACGCGCTGAACGACCGGGCGCGCTTCCGTGTCAATATCTTCCGGCAGCGCGGGAATTTCTCCATCGTCATGCGGAAATCGCAGTCCGAGATTCCCACGCTCTCCTCCCTCGGCCTGCCGGGCATCTTCAACGACATCGCCCGCGAAAAAAACGGCCTCGTCCTCCTCACCGGCGCGACCGGCAGCGGCAAGACGACCACGCTCGCGGCCATCCTGAACGAGATCAACGAGAACCAGGCCGTCCACGTCGTGACGCTCGAAGACCCCATCGAGTTCGTGCACAAACACAAAAACGCCACCTTCAGCCAGCGCGAGCTCGGGCAGGATTTCGACGATTACCCGAGCGGCCTGCGCGCCGCCCTGCGCCAGGCGCCGAAGGTCATCCTCGTCGGCGAAATGCGCGACCGCGCCACGGTCGAGATCGCCCTTACCGCGGCCGAGACCGGCCACCTCGTTCTCAGCACCCTGCACACCATCGATGCCGGCCAGTCCATCAACCGCATCCTCGGCCTCTTTGAGCTCGCGGAGGAGACGCAGTTGCGGCTCCGGCTGGCCGATACCCTTCGCTACGTCGTCAGCCAGCGCCTCGCCCCGAAACGGACGGGCGGCCGGCTCCTGCTCTCGGAAATCATGGGGCCGAACCTGCGGACGCGCGAGACCATCGCCCTCGGCGAGGCCGATGCCCGCAGCTTCTACGAGATCATCGAGGCGAACGCGACCTTCGGGTGGACGACCTTCGACCAGTCCATCGTCCGGGCGTTCGAGGCCGACATCATCACCGAGGAGACCGCGCTCCTCTACGCGACCAAGAAGGGCAAGATCGCCCGTTCCCTGGACAACATAAAGAAGGCCCGCGGCACCTCTTCGGAGGCCGCCTGCGGCCTGCGGCTGGATACCCCCGTGCCGCTCCCCGCGAAAGCCTGACCCATGGAACGCCCCCGCGACTCCGACTCTCCCGACACCGCAGGGTTGACCGCGCTGGTCTGCATCGACGAGCCGGACCTGCAAAAAACGGTGGTGGAACAGCTCGCCGGGCTGAATTACGAGATCCACACCGGCCTCTTCGTGGAAGACATCTCGCTCAAGCTGAGCACGCACGTCTATAACGTCGTCATCATCTACGAGACCTTCAACGAGTCCGACCTGGAGACCAACCAGGTGCTGCTCGAGGCCACGGCCATCCCCGCCGCGCAACGCCGCACGCAGTACCTCGTCCTCATCGGCCCGAACATGGTCACGAACGACGACATGGTCGCGTTTGCCTACAGCGTTGACCTCGCCTTCAGCATCTCGGACATATCGAACCTGAAGCCCGTCCTGCGCCGCGGCGCCATCCGGCACAAGGAGTTTTACACCCCTTTCTGCGAGACCCTGCGGGCCGTGGAAGCCACCTGAACGGCGCTCCGGCCCGCTTCCCCATTGCATTCCGGACGGTTCCGGCTACACTGGCTTTCCATGAAGCTGGTCCGCTGGACGCGATTTACCTGGGATTTGACGAAGCTCCCGGAGGTGCAGATGGAGCCCGCGCCGCCCTATCGCATCCGTTCCGCGGTGAAGGGCGAGAAGGGCGCGGTGCGCGATGTCCTCACCGGCGCGTTCTCCCTGGACATGGACTGGAATGACATGATGGCGAGCCTCCGCGAACGTTTCGACGACGCCGTGGATGAAGCCTTCCACGGACGCGACATCCGCTGCCTCGTCCTCACGAACGGCAGCCGGCTCATCGGCGCTTCCGCGCTGGATACCGGGGTCGGCGTCGAGAACCATCTTCTCTCCGGCCCGTGCGTTCTGAACGAATACCGCAACCGCGGGTTCGGCTCGGTGCTCCTCTATCATTCCCTGCTCAGGCTGCGGGACGCAGGCCTCTCGCAAGCGCACGGCATCACCCGGCAGAACGTGCCGGCGGCGAAGTTCCTCTATACCAAATTCAACTCCGTCGGCGGCCCATGCACCTCGGAGCCGCAGCTTGTCGGTTCGTAGCAGGCTTCGCGGTCAGGACGGCAAAACGCAATGGCAGGTTCCTTTTCGGATTATCAATCGGGAGCTTTTTACGATGAGATGTTCGCGCAGCAGGGCGTCGCGCGCCCGCATTACCGCAAGCTCATGGAGCGCTTTCAGGAGATGGGGCCCGAGGAGTTCGAGCGCAAGCGCAACCTCGCCGCGGGCAGCCTGTTGAACCAGGGCGTCACGTTCACCGTCTATAACAATAACGAGGGCACCGAACGCATCTTCCCGTTCGACCTCATCCCTCGCATCATCCCGGGTTCGGAGTGGGACCTCATCGAGCGCGGCCTCACCCAGCGCATCACCGCGCTGAACATGTTCCTGCACGATGTCTATCACGACCAGCGCATCCTGAAGGAGAAGATTATCCCCGAGGAGGTCATCCGGAGCGCCGCGCATTTCAGGCCCGAATTCATGGGGTTCGATGTCCCCAAGGACATCTACATCCACATCTGCGGCACCGACTTGATCCGCGACGACGCCGGCACGTATTTCGTGCTCGAAGATAACGCGCGGTGCCCCTCCGGCGTCTCGTACATGCTGGAGAATCGGCAGGTGATGAAGCGGGTCTTTCCGAATCTCTTCGGGCGCTACTCGGTGCGGCCGGTGGATACCTATACCGAGGAGCTCGTCAAGCTCCTGCGCAGCGTCTCGCCCGACGGCAACACGGAGCCGAACGTCGTCCTGCTCACCCCGGGCATCTATAACTCGGCTTATTTCGAGCACTCCTTCCTGGCGCGCTCGATGGGCATCGAGATTGTCGTCGGCGGCGACCTCGTCGTGGAGAACAGCAAGGTCTTCATGAAGACGACCAAGGGGCTGAAAAAGGTCGATGTCATCTACCGCCGGCTCGACGATGATTTCCTCGACCCCCAGGTGTTCCGGCCCGACTCCATGCTCGGCGTCTCGGGCCTGGTGGACGCCTACCGCCGGGGCAACGTGAACCTCGCCAACGCCATCGGCACCGGAGTCGCGGATGACAAGGTCGTTTACTATTACGTCCCGGCGATGATCAAGTTCTACCTCGGCCAGGAAGCCATCCTGCCGAACGTGCCCACGTACCTCTCTGCCAACGAAGACGACCGCGCATACATCCTCGAGCATCTGCCAGAGCTGGTGATCAAGGCCGCCAACGAGAGCGGCGGTTACGGCATGCTCATCGGCCCGCACGCGACGAAGGAGGAGATCGAGAAATTCCGCGGCCTCATCCTCGCGAACCCGCGCAACTATGTCGCGCAGCCCGTCGTCATGCTGTCGCGCGCCCCGGCGTTCTGCGAGGGCGCCATCGAAGGGCGGCACATCGACCTGCGCCCGTATATTCTCTATGGCGACAAGATCACCATTGTCCCCGGCGGGTTGACCCGCGTCGCGCTCCGCAAAGGGTCGCTCGTGGTGAATTCTTCCCAGGGCGGCGGGAGCAAGGACTCGTGGGTCGTCGATGACGGGGAACCCGTATGCTGAGCAGGGTCGCCGACGCGCTCTATTGGATGAGCCGCTACATCGAGCGGGCCGAGAACAACGCCCGCATCCTCGATGTCAACCTGCAGCTCATGCTCGATTTCGAGAGCTCGAACGAGGAGACCGTCCGGCAGCATTGGGAGCCGATCATCAACTCCCTTGAAGAACACGAGCTCTTCTACTCCCTGCACAAGGAGGCGAACGCCCGCACCGTCGTCGATTTCGTCACCTTCGAGAAAAAGAACCCGCACTCCATCTGCTCGTGCATCGTCCGCGCCCGCGAGAACGCCCGCACCGTCCGCGAGCACGCTTCGAGCGAGATGTGGGAGCAGATCAACCGGCTCTACCTCTATCTCGGCTCGGACAGTTCGCGCCAGGTCTTCGCGGGGAGCGCCTACGAGTTTTTCAAGAGCATCCTCGAAGCCTCGCACCTCTTCCAGGGCATCACCGACTCCACCATGACCCACGGCGAGGGCTGGGATTTCATGCAGGTCGGGAAATACGCCGAGCGGGCCGACCGCACCTCGCGCATCCTGGACGTAAAGTATCACCTCCTCCTCCCGAGGGGCGAGGAGGTCGGGGGGAATGTCGATGTCGTCCAGTGGCTCGCCGTCCTCAAGTCGTGCAGCGGGCTCGAAGCCTACAAGAAACTGTACGTCGGCGACGTCGCCCCGTGGCGCGTGGCGGAGTTCCTCATCACGCACGACAGCTTCCCGCGGTCGATCCGCTTTTGCATCAACCGGCTCGACCTCGCCCTCCACCGCATCTCGGGATCCGACCGGACCCATTTTGCCAACGAAGCCGAGCGCCTCTCGGGCCGGCTCTCTTCCGACCTGGATTACAGCACCATCGGCGATATTTTCAGCTTCGGCCTGCACCAGTATCTTGACCGCATCCAGTCCCGGCTCGTCGTCGTCAGCGACGCCATGCACAAGACCTATTGCGAGTGGATGGAGGAGGAGCCCGCGCCCGCGCCCGTCACGACTCCGGCGGTGCAATGATCCTGAGGTACCACTCGATGATCTGCGGCCCGGTGAAGAGCCAGATCGTCGCGCCGAGCGCCAGGTAAGGCCCAAACGGGATCTTCGCGGAGGCCGCGCGCCGTTGCGCGACGATGGCCGCAAGGCCCACCGCGGCTCCCACCACAGACCCGACGACCACGCTGAACAGGACCGCCTTCCACCCCAGGAACGCGCCGATCGCCGCGATGAACTTCACGTCTCCGTATCCCATCGCCTCGCGGGGAATCGTGATTTCCGAGACGGTCCCGCTGAGTTCGGTCACCGTGTCGAGGGCCGTCTCCGTTCCCTCCACCTCCAGGCGATTGTAAAACAGAACGAGGGTGGTGTTCGTGTACGTTTTCTCGCCAGCCTTGGCTTCCGCGCACTTCATTTCCAGCCGGTCCGAGTCGCGGGAGAAAATCTCGCTCCAGAGGAGCTTGTCCTCGCCCACCTGCAGCTCCGCGTCCTCCCCCTGGCGCACCCACGTGAACGGCTCCTCCTTCTCGAATACCAGCCGCCGTTTGCCAAACGCCATTTTCCCCGCCTCCACCACGAGCCATAGCAGCGCATAGCCGAGAGCCGCGCCAAATAGCGACCAGAGGAATCCCGAGAAGAGGGAGTCCGCCCCCATCAGGCTCGGGAAGGCCAGGCTCAGCCCGAGCCCGACGATCACGCCGCCCCAGGTGATCTCGTCCGGGATGATGAAATGCTCCAGGTCGATGAACGTCGCGACGATGAGCAGGCTGACGAGGATCCAGTAGGGAAGCGCGAGCAGCCAGGGGCCCGGTGGCTGGCATTTCAGCCAGACCCCGAGGAATGCGGCGGCCGTCAGCAGCTCGACGCCGAAATAGCGGAACGCGATGCCGCCGCCGCATTGCGCGCACTTGCCGCGCAGGGCGAGCCAGGAGATCAGCGGCAGGTTTTGGCTCCAGGGAATCTGGTTTTTGCAATGCGGGCAAAACGAACGCTTCGGCTCGTTCACGGAAAGGCCGAGCGGGAGCCTGTAGATGCAGACATTGAGAAACGAGCCGATCACAGCGCCGAGCACGAAAGCAAAGACCTCGAAGAGGTAACGGTAGAGGGAAAGCTCGGTCACAGCCCGTTGAACCAAAGCCGCCCCCCTGGCGAAAGTCAACGCATAACCGTGGCCCGCCGCGCCGCCCCCTTTTACCGACGGCGGTCTCGCCAACCTCCAAATGGTTGCGCTTTCGCCGGGCAATCACTACAACCGGCGGATGCGACTCTCCCTCCAGCCATGCATGCGCTCATAACCACCTGGTTTCATTGGGTCCGCGACGGCGGGTACCTCGGCATCATCGCGCTCATGGCCATGGAGAGCTCCATCATCCCCGTGCCCAGCGAGATCGTCATTCCGCCCGCGGCGTATTGGGCGAGCCAGGGGCAACTGAGCCTCTGGGGCGTCCTGCTCGCGGGCACCTTCGGCTCGTGGCTCGGCTCGGCCATCTCCTACTGGGTGTCGCGCGGAGTCGGCAGGGTCGTCGTCGTCAACTACGGGAAATATTTCTTCCTCAGCGAGGCGAAACTGGTCATGGCCGAGCGCTGGCTGCACCGGTACGAGGCGGGCGGCATCTTTTTCGCCCGGCTGCTCCCGGTCATCCGGCATCTCATCTCCATCCCGGCGGGGATCGTGCGGATGAATTTCGGCGTCTTCAGCCTCATGACGGTCGCCGGGTCGGCGCTCTGGTGCTACGTGCTCGCCCGGGTGGGGCAGCAGGTCATCGGCGTGAACCCCGGGTTGCTCGACCATCCGAACGAGCTCGCGCATTCCATGAAAGGGACATCGCTGTCGCTGGTCGGCATCGTCCTGGTGTTGTGCGCCCTCTACTTTCTCGTGGTCAAACTCACCGCTCCCAAGGAAAACGGCAACGCTCCCTGAACTCCCGATGAAATCAGGATTCCCCCGTCTTGCGCTCGCCTTCTTTTCGCTCCTCGCGGCCGCCGCGCCGTGCCGCGCGCAGGTTTATTTTCCCGACACCGAATACCACGACCGGACGCAGCGGCATTTCGTAGTCGAGCTGGCCCGCGTCCTGGCATGGCGCGAAAACCAGGCCGCTACGGCCGCCGGGGCAAAGCCGCCGATCGCTGAGATCACCTACGAGACCTCGATCTCTCCCGACCGCAAGACGACCTGGAAGGTGCATTACCTGGATGCTTCGGGCGCGGCTGTGCGCGACTCGGAGGTCACCTACGGCGAGGGCGTTCTCTCCCATGGAATCGATTTTTACCGGGCGGTCGCCGCGGCGATGATCCCCGCCGTCAAGGGCGGCGGCTCCATCGCCGAGGAAGCGCTGGCGGACGCATACTGGTCGGGCGCGCGCATGGCGGCGATCTCCCGCGCGGAAAGCTTGCAGGCGGCCTTTGGCGTGGCGCCCGGCGACGCCGCGCAGAGCGCACGGCTTGCGGGCCTGCTCTCGCACGCTGCGCTCCCTGGCCTCTCGAAGGGGGTTTCGCTCGACTCCCTCCTGTTGGCGCGCTCCGCGGCGTGGCTCTGCATCGCCGAGTCGGAGTTGAAGAAGCCGCACGGCGGGTGCGAAGCGCTATGGACGCCCATCCTCTTCCTTTCGGCCCGCGAGAACGCGGCGGCCGATCTCCTGAAGAACGCTCCGCCCGGCGCTCCCGGCAACGCCACCGCGGCGTGGTGGAAGTTCCTCGTCTCCCGCCCCGGAAGCAGGGACGCGTTCGTCTTTTGCGCCGACCTCCAGAACCGCAACATGGCGCCGCCGCTCCTGATGTATGAAGCGCAGGCGCACGCCATCGGGCCCGCCCTGGCGACGGCCGTCCAGACGCTTTTCGGCCCCAAATCCATCGCCGCGCTGCACGACTACGGCCCGCTCCTGACCGAGCTCACAGGAGTCGGGGGAGGGCGGATGGTCGAAGGGGCGTGGCCGGCCTATTCCCGGCAGGCCTGGTTGAAATGCATGCGCCAGTTCACGCCGGATGCCCTGGATTTCAAGGGATACCAGGAAGCGCTGCAAAAGATTCCTGCCGCCGGCGGGGGCGCCCCGGCGGATGCCGATGAAGCGAGCCTTACCGGCCTCGCGGAAGCCGGCCCGCTCATCAATCTCGGGGCCACCGAAGGCCGCGGAAAGCTGACGCCGGTCGCCGTCGTCACCGCGCGCGACCTGCTCGACTTCGGCTGGGAGATGGAGGGACTGCAGATGGCCGCGAGGTGGCGCTTCGTGCGGTATTCGTGGGGGGTGGGGATCTCGCCGCGTCCATCCTCAAGGGCATGCTCGCGAACCTCGACGGCATGGAGATGTTCCTGGAGCAGAATCCGGCATTTTTCAATTCGCGCCGCCTGCCCGACTATTGGAAGGGAATCACGCGCGAGCGGCTCGCGGATGCCGCCCGTCTGCAGGAGATCGACGGGGCGATCGGCGGCTGGGTCATCTTCCAGAAGACATTCAGCGAGAGCAAGGGGGAGAACGCGCTGCTCTGGCTGCGCCGCTGCTGGTTGCGGCCCGCGTATGCGATGGAGCAGAGCCGCCAGATGTATTTCGGCCACGAGTGGGACGCATACACCCCGGAGGTCAAGCGTCTCCGCGCGGAGGGCGGGCCGCTCATCGACGCCGCGGAGCTGGGCTTCTACGCGTTCCACCTGAGGCCTTCCGGTGCGGCGCAGATGCCGGGGAGCGATGAGCTGAGGCGGGATCTGGTCGCCGCGCAGTCCGAGCCGAGCGGCGTGGTCGTGGGCGCCATGTGGGATGCGGACAAGGCCGGGCCTCCTTTCGACCTTGCCCGGAAGATGGAGAAGATGTTCTGGCAACGCCCCGGGGACGATCTCCCGTATGACCAAGTCTTCACAGATTACATCCGCGCGCACGCTTATGAATCCGCGAAACGCTTTTTCACCGAGCTCGGGGAGTTCATCGACGACACCGTCACTTTTTCGAATTCGACCGGGCCGCGCCGTCTCACCCTCGCGATGATGGAGAACGACCTCCCCGGGATGGAGGAGGCGCTTCGTGGCAGCGATTCCGGCAGCTATTCCGACATGGTGATGAATATCGTCAGCTGCGCGGCGCACAAGGACATGCAAGGCCTCCAAAACCAGGTGAACGAGTGCCTCGAGCGTTACCCGCCCCACCCCCAGAACGGCCGGGGCGAGGAGGACATGATGTCAAAGCTGAAGGGGTTCCTCCCGCTCGTTCCCGCGTTGAACGACCCCGCCGATGCCCGGCACGCGGAAGCGCTGGACTTCTTCGGCACGTACACGGCGTGGCCGACGCTGCAATGGGTGTTCGCGAAGAACGCCAAGCTTTCCGCCGACGAGACGGTCCGCTTCCTGGGCGGGAAGTTTACGGATGACGAGCGGCGGATGATGGTGGCATACGTCCTCAAGGACAAGGAGCTCTTTAATACGGCTTACGCATCCCGCGAGGAGAGCGTGCGTCGTGGCCATGCCTGGTCCACCATGGCGTTCGTCGTCATCCACTACCTGAGAAATGAACTCATGGACGTCCCCGTCCCGGCGGAGCAGCCGGATCTCAAGCCGGCCGGGACATTGTCGTTGACCGGGGCGCTTCTGGCGCGCGTCCGGGAAAACGAGAACAAAGCGGGAGCCCAGGGCGTCGCGGATGCTAGGACGGCTGATGATTTGTGGGAGCAGATCGAAAAAATGCAGAACCCCGATCCGCAGCCGAACACCCGCGAGGCGGTCGCGGCTCTCCTGAGCGCCATTTCCGGAGCGGCGGGAGAGTTCATCAAGCGCTTCCCGGACGACCCGCGCCGGTGGGACGCGCTGCTTCTCAAGACCCAGTATGAAGCGGAGGCCGGGCAGATAAGCGGCCAGCCGACCGACCCGAAAAAGATGGAGGATGCCCTCTCTGGGATCGCGAACGCGCCCGCCGCCTCCGCGGCAGCCCGTGAAGGCGCCCGCTATGGACTTCTCGGGCTTCACCTGGGTGACGCCGAGGGAGGCGCGCTTTCGGCGGATCAGGACAAGGAGATCACGGCGTTCGTGAAGGATTTCCCGACCAGCCCGCGGAACGGCAGCCTGCAGATGATGCGGGTCGAGTCGTTCGAGAAAAGCGACCCCGCCAAAGCCGAAGACCTTCTAAAGGAACTGGCAAAGAGCCCGGATGAGACGGTCGCGATGGAGGCCGGGGGCGCGCTGCGCGTGCACCAGCTCGCGAAGAAGCCGTTCCAGATGAAATTCACGGCGATCGACGGCTCGGAAGTGGATGTGAGCAAGCTGCGCGGGAAGGTGGTCCTATCGACTTTTGGGCGACGTGGTGCGGCCCGTGCATGCAGCAGATGCCGGAAATCGTGGATATGTACAAGACGTTGCACGGCAAAGGCCTGGAGATCGTGGGCATCTCGCTGGATCAGGAAAAAGACGCCTTGCTGAAAACCACGCAAGCCGGCGGCGTGACGTGGCCTCAATATTTCGACGGCAAAGGCTGGCAGAACGACATCAGTTCCAGCTTCGGCATCATGGCCATCCCGAGAATGTGGCTCGTAAACCAGAAGGGGATGCTCGTGGACTACAATGTCCGGGATCCGCGCGCCGCGGTCGAAAAACTGCTCGGGGCGAAGGCCTCCCCTTAGTCCACGAACTCTTTGGCGATGAGCGTGGCGTTGTGCCCGCCGAAGCCGAAGGAATTGTTGACGGCCACGCGCACTCTTTTCTCGCGCGCCTTGTGCGGCACGTAATCGAGGTCGCACTCCGCGTCGGGATTGTCGAGATTGATGGTCGGCGGCACGATTCCATCCCGGATCGCCATCACGCACACGGCCATCTCCACGCTTCCGGCCGCGCCGAGCAGGTGGCCCGTCATCGACTTGGTGGAGCTGACTACCAGCCCGTCCTTCGCATGCCCGCCGAACAGGGCCTTGATCGCCCGCGTCTCGCACACGTCGCCCACGGCGGTCGAGGTGCCGTGCGCGTTGATGTAATCCACCTCGTCCGTATTGATGCCGGCCTTGTCGAGAGCCATCCTCATGCAACGCCGCGCGCCATCCCCTTCGGGCAGCGGCGACGTCATGTGGTAGGCATCCGCTGAGAGTCCGTAGCCGGCCACCTCGCAATAGATCTTCGCCCCGCGTTTCCGCGCGTGCTCGAGTTCCTCAAGGACGATGACGCCCGCGCCTTCGCCCATGACAAAACCGTCCCGGTCGCGGTCGAAGGGCCGCGAGGCTCTCTGCGGCTCGTCGTTCCGGGTGCTCATCGCCTTCATCGCGGCGAAACCGCAGATGCCCAGGGGGATGATCGCGGCCTCCGCGCCGCCCGCGAGGAAAGCATCGGCCTCGCCGAGCCGGATCATGCGCCACGCCTCGCCGATGGCGTGGCACGCGGTGGCGCAGGCCGAGACCGTGGCGAAGTTCGGCCCGCGCATGCCGAACTCCATCGATACGAGCCCGCTGGCCATGTTGCTGATCATCATGGGGATCATGAAAGGCGAGACGCGGGACGGCCCCTTGTTCATGAGGATCGTGTGCTGGTCTTCCAGCGTCTTGAGCCCGCCGATGCCGCTGCCGATCACCACGCCGAAGCGATCCGCATCCAGCTTGGACATGTCGATGCCCGCATCCGCGAAGGCGCGCTTGGAAGCCGCCATCCCGAATTGCGTGAAGCGGTCGCTCCGCCGCGCGTCCTTCGGGTTGTTATAGAACGGGATGGGCGCGAAGTTCTTCACCTCGCCCGCGATGCGGCAGTCGAACTCGGTCGCGTCGAACGCGGTGATGCGGTCAATGCCGCTCACGCCGTTCTTGATATTCTCCCAGAATACCGGAAGCGTGTCCCCGAGGGGCGTCACGACGCCCATTCCCGTAATCACCACTCGTCGATCAGTCATACAAAAAATGGCGCCTGTCGCCTGAACGAATACCTCAGCGCGAAATCACTCGGGATGCAAATGCAAAATGCGTCCGCCTGGGGCGCGTTGAGAGAGTGAAACTGTTACAGGCTGTTGTAACACCCCCGAATCAACGCCCGTTCACTCCCCTACCGCCGGCTCCCGGAAGCCGCCCGTTTCGTCCCGGCGGCATTTTCCTCGATGCGGTAGCCGAATCCGCGGACCGTCTCGATGCAGTCGCCCGATTTACCCAGCTTCTCGCGGAGGCGCCGGACGTGCGTATCGACCGTCCGCGTGTCGATGGCAGTCCTGTAGCCCCACACATCATTCAGGAGCCGCTCCCGGTTCTGAACCCGGCCGCGCCGTTCCATGAGGATGACCAGCAGCTTGAACTCCGTGGCGGTGAGATCGACCTCCTTGCCCCTGGCCGTGACCTGGTGCCGCGAAGGATCCACGACGATGTCCTCCACCTGTAAATTGTCGCCCGTCTCCGGCTCGCCGCTCGAGCGGCGGATCACCGATTTCACCCGCAGCACCAGTTCGCGCGGGCTGAACGGTTTGGTGATGTAGTCGTCCGCTCCGAGTTCGAGGCCCAGGATGCGATCCGACTCCTCCGCCTTTGCCGTGAGCATGATGATGGGGATGCGCGCCGTGGCCGGGTCGGCCCTCAACGCCTTGCAGACCTCGACGCCGGGCATCCCCGGGAGCATCAAGTCGAGCAGGATGAGCGTGGGGAGGGCCCCGCGTGCCTTTTCCAGCGCGCTCGCGCCGTCCTTCGCGTCGATGACGCGGAACCCGGCATTCTTCAGATTCGAGCCGACGAGTTTTAGGTACATCCTCTTCGTCGTCGGCCACCAGAATGTGTTTTGGTGCAGCGCTCATGGATGCCAACTCGTCGGGGAGTGCAGACTGCGCGAGCGCGTCGGGAGGGTCAAAGCCGGAAATGTTACATTCCTGTGTCATGGCGGGCACCGGTCCAGCAAAGCCCGTTCCTTCCGAAAGTCAAACGGCGCGGCGGCGAAGGAGCAGGCCCAGGGGTCACGCCGAGAAAAGGGCTTGCGCTGCCTTCGAGCCTCGTTAGAGTCGGTCAAACGTCCCGGAGCCGCGAAAAAAGGCCAGGCCTTTTGTATCCGCATCGGGACGTTTTCTTATTGATGCTATGGCAAACACCATTCTGGTTGGAGCCCAGTGGGGCGACGAAGGCAAAGGGAAGATAATCGATTTTCTCACCGAGAAAGCCGACATCGTCGTCCGCAGCCAGGGTGGGAATAACGCCGGCCATACCGTCATCAACGGCTCCCGGAAGTACGTCCTGCACCTCATCCCTTCGGGCATCCTGCGCGCCGGGAAAACGTGCGTCATCGGCAACGGCGTCGTCATCGATCCCGTCGCGCTCTGCGTCGAGATCGCCCAACTGCGCGAAAAGGGCGTCCCGGTCGGCGAGAACCTGCTTATCAGCGACTGCGCCCACATCGTTTTCCCGTATCACCGGGTGCTGGACGAGCACCGCGACTCCGGCAAGGGCGACTACAGGCTGGGCACCACGAAGCGCGGCATAGGCCCGGCTTATGGGGACAAGGCGGCCCGCACCGGCATGCGCATGTCCGACCTCATGCAGCCGGAGCTGTTCTCGGAAAAGCTCAAGGTGCGGATAGAGGAGAACAACAGCATCCTGAAGGCCCTCGGCGAGGCCGCCATCGACTTTTACGCGGTCAACGCCGCCTATATCGAAGCCGGCGCGGTCTTGGCTCCCATGGTCACCAACACCGTCGTTTTCCTCCATTCCGCCCTCAAGGCGGGCCGCGACATCCTCTTTGAAGGAGCGCAGGGGACGTTCCTGGACATCGACCACGGCACCTACCCTTACGTCACCTCTTCCAACACCACCGCCGGCGGCGCCTGCACCGGCTCCGGGGTGCCGCCGCACCGCATGGACAGGGTGGTCGGCGTCATGAAAGCCTATACGACCCGGGTTGGCGAAGGGCCGTTCCCGACCGAGGAAGCCTCCTTCGCCGAGCGCCTCCACGCCATGGGCCGCGAGTTCGGCGCGACTACCGGCCGCGCCCGGCGCTGCGGCTGGTTCGACGCGGTCGCCACGCGCTACGCCACCATGCTGAACGGGATCGACGACCTCGCGGTCACCAACCTCGACGGCCTCGACGACCTCGATACCATCCGGGTCTGCACCGCGTACACGAGCGGGGGCCGCACCCTCGAGCTTCCCCGTCCGACTCCCGGCAGCTCGAAAGCTGCAAGCCCGTTTACATAGAGATGCCAGGGTGGAAGAGCTCCACCGAGGACGTAAAGCGCTTTGACGATCTGCCGGAGAATGCGAAAGTCTATCTCGACAAAATCGCCGGCCTTACGGGCGCAACGCTCAAGATCGTCAGCGTGGGCGCCCATCGCGACCAGACCATCGTCCTCTAAAGCCAGCCCCAAGGAGTCGTGTCAGGAACAATCAAATCCGTTCCGCGCCACATCGCCGTCATCATGGACGGCAATGGGCGCTGGGCCCGCGAAAAGGGGCTCGCGCGCATCCGCGGGCACGAGGAAGGGGCGGAGTCCGTGCGCGAGGCCATCGCCGGGTGCGTCGAGGCGCACGTCGAGTTCCTCACGCTCTATGCGTTCTCCACCGAGAACTGGCGCAGGCCGCGGGCGGAAGTCATGGCCCTCATGAAACTGCTCGAGCGTTTCCTGCGGCAGCGCACCCCGGAGCTCATGGAGAAGAACGTCCGCCTCGAGGCCATCGGCCGGCTCACCGATCTCCCAAACGGGTGCCAGCGCGAACTCCAGCGCGCCATCGCGACGACCTCGGGCAACACCGCCCTTACCCTCATCCTCGCGCTCAGCTACAGCGGGCGCATGGAGCTCATCGACGCCATCCAGAGCCTCCTCCTGGAAATCGAAGCGGGCCGCGTCGCCAAAGCCGACATCGACGTGGAGATGTTCAGCCGCCACCTCTATACCCGCGACTATCCCGACCCCGATCTCCTCATCCGCACCTCCGGCGAGATGCGGCTCTCGAACTTCCTCCTGTGGCAGTTGAGCTACACGGAGATATTCGTCACCCCGAAACTTTGGCCCGACTTTCGCAAGAAGGATTTACTTGAGGCGATCCATGATTACGGTAGCCGTCAGCGCCGCTATGGAGGATTGTAGGAGTTTCCCATACAAATCCCCTACCGCCCGACCCATGCAAAAAAGCCAGACCATCCTCCTCGTCGATACCGAGACGGACTTCCTCGAGTGGGCGCAGCACCAGCTCGAGACGCCGAACACCCGGGTCGTCACCGCCACGAATGCCGACGAGGCGTGGCGGATCTACTCCGCGGAGCAGCCCGATCTTCTCATCACGGAAACCCATCTCGTCCCGTTCAGCGGCATGGAACTGCTCGTGAAGGCGCGCCAGCGGAACCCGAACGCCATGGTCATCCTCATCAGCGCCTGGGGCACCACGCAGACGGTCATCGAGTCGATGAAGCTGGGGGCGTTCGACTTCATCCGGAAGGAGGCCCTTCCCTTCAACCTGAAGGTCGTCGTCGATGCCGCCCTCAACGTGCAAGCCCAGATGCGCGCCGCCACCACCTTCAAGCCCCAGCTCACGGTCGAGGAGCACCAGGACAGCATCGTCGGCAAATCCTCGGCGATGCAGAGCGTGTTCAAGATGATCGGCCGCGTCTCCCTCAGCGACGCCCCGGTCATGATCACCGGTGAGAGCGGCTCCGGCAAGGAACTGGTCGCACGGGCCATCCACCATTACAGCGACCGGAGCACGAAGAACTTCGTCGCCATCAATTGCGCGTCCATGCCGGAGCAGCTCCTGGAAAGCGAGCTCTTCGGGCACGAGAAAGGGTCTTTCACCGGCGCCATCGCGTTGAGGGTGGGCCGTTTCGAGCAGAGCAACGGCGGCACCCTGTTTCTGGATGAGATCGGCGATATGCCCGTGGCCGTCCAGGCCAAGATCCTGCGCGTGTTGCAGGATGGGGAGTTTTCCCGGGTCGGCGCGAACGCCACCCTCCAGTCCGACGTGCGCATCATCGCCGCCACGAACAAGAACCTCGACCAGGAAGTCACCAAGAAGACCTTCCGCGAAGACCTTTTCTACCGGCTGAACGTCGTCCGCATCGTCCTGCCGCCCCTTCGCCAGCGGGTTGAGGATATCCGGTTGCTCGCCGAGTATTTCCTGCAAAAGGCCGCCTCCCAGAAGCACCTGCCCCAGCTCAAGCTCTCGGAGGAAGCCGTCCGCGCCCTCGAAGGGTACCCGTGGCCCGGCAACGTCCGCGAACTGGAGAATACCATCCAGCGCGCCTCGGTGCTCGCCACGTCCGACCTGCTCCTCCCGAAGGACATCCCGCTCGGCGCTTCCTATAACGACAACATTGACCAGCCCGGGCTCCCCGCCGCCGGTTCGTCCGGAGGCCGCCCCGCGGTCGCCGCCACGGCGGATGGCGCCATCGAAGTCCTGCTGAAGGCGGCGCAGGTTGACCCAAACGTGCAGTTGCTCCCGTGGCTGGAGCGCGAGTTTACCCTGTATGCCATCAAAGCCACGAAGGGCAACCAGGTGAAGGCGGCCCGCCTGCTCGGCGTCACGCGCGCCACGCTTCGTAAACGGCTGGATCGCTTCAACATCTCGGCGGACGTCAGCATCAAGGAAGAGCCGCCGCGCGTGAAGGAAGTCACCTAAAGAAAAACATGCTCACCTGGAAGCTGGACGGCGCCGAGTTCGCCCGGTGCGACTCCATCCCCCTCGCGGATCGCGCGTTCCGCTACGGGATGGCCCTCTTCGAGACTTTCCGCGTCGATCACGGCCGTCCGCTCTTTCTCCCCGAGCACCTGGAGAGCCTGCGGAAATCCTGCATCCAGGTCGGGTTTGGAGTGGCGCCGATCCCTCAGAGCGCGATCCGGGGGGCTTTGGGCGGCATGCCGGCTTCCGCGGCCAACGGCATCGCCCGGCTCTATGTCACCGCCGGCGAAGGTGAAGCCGTGGCCGGCTACAATGCGCCGTCCCGGGTGTTCCTCCTTGCCGAAGAGCGCTCCCCGGTTCCTGCCGAGAAACGCGCCGCCGGCTACGACCTCGCGATCGAGCCCCAGAAGCACCGTCCGCTCTTCGGCGGGCTTAAGACGGCAAACTACTGGGCGAATATGGATGCCTACGCGCGCGCCCGCCGCCGCGAAAAAGACGAGGCCGTCCTTTTCAATGAAGACGGCTGCGTCCTCTCCGCATCGCTGGCGAACCTCTTCATCGTCCGCAACGGCCGGCTGGAGACTCCCGCCGCGGGGTCCGGCGCCCGGGCGGGAATCGTGCGCGCCTGGGTGGAAACCTGCCGGTCCGTGCACGAGTATGCCATCAAGGCCCAGGACCTTGTGGAGGCCGAGGAAATCTTCCTCACCAGCAGTTGGGTGGGGGTCATGCCCGTGAGAGCTCTCGAGGACCGCATCCTCCCTTCACGCGGCGTCGCCCAGGAGCTTCAGGCCGAGTATGAAGTCCGCGCCGCGGCGCCCTAGAATCCCGAGATCGATAAAAGGGCGCTGGCGCGGGCGGCCTCCTCCGACTCATTTTTTGAACGTTTGAGGGCGTGTCTGGTCAGAACACCCGTTCGCTCATTTGATTTCCCGCCGTTCCCTGTCACCGTAATCTCTGTCCCATGAAGCCCATCCGAATCCTCTTCCTGCCGCTCATTTTGCCCCTGCTTTTGGGCGGCAGCGCTCTCCAAGCCGGCGAGCCCGACCCGGGCGCCATCTGCGCTTCCGTCGGCCATCTGCTCGAAAAGGCGAACTACACCCAGCACAAGCTCGACGCCGAGACGGCCCACCGTTTCCTGGAGAACTACCTCGAGCAGCTTGACTACAACAAGCTCTTCTTCACCCAGAAGGACGTGGACGCCTTCAAGGCCAAGTACGACCCATCCCTGAACGACGACATCCTCCTCGGCAACGTGAATCCCGCGATCGACATCTGGGATCTCTACATCAAGCGCGTTCAGGATCGCCTTGCCAAGGTCAAGACCCTCGTCCATTCCAAGTTTACCTTCGACGAGGACAAGACCATCGAGGTTGACCGCCGCAAAGCCGCCTGGCCGAAGGATGAGGCGGACACCGACCAGCTCTGGCACGACCGGATCGAGGGCGAGATTCTCCAGGAAAAGCTGAACAAGCTCGCCATGGCCGCAGCCGACAAAGGCGCGAAGGGGGCGAAGGCCGCGTCCAAGGAACCGGCCATCGCGTCCGCCGAGGGGCCGCTTACCGATCCGGTGAAGATCGTCGCCCATCGCTACGAGCAGATACTGCGCAACATCCGCGAGCAGACCCACGATGACGCCGTCAAGATTTACCTCTCCACCCTCGCGCAGACGTACGATCCCCATTCCGAATACCTGAGCAAGGCCGACCTCGACAACTTCGAGATCCAGATGAAGCTCTCGCTCTTCGGCATCGGCGCGGTTCTCGGTTCCGAGGATGGCTACGCGGTCATCACCGAGCTCGTCCCCGGCGGCCCGGCCCAGAAGAACGGGCACCTCAAGGTGAACGACAAGATCAGCGCCGTGGCCCAGGGCGACAAGGACTTCGTGGACGTGCTCGACATGAAGCTCGACAAGGTCGTCGAGTTGATCCGCGGCCCAAAGGGCACCACCGTCCGGCTCCAGGTCATCGGCGCGCACGATTCGGCCAAGCGCAAGATCGTCCAGATCGTCCGCGAAGAGGTCAAGTTGAAGGACAAGGCCGCCAAGGGGGAGATCATCGACAAGGACGACTCGGAAGGGAAACAGCACCGGTACGGGTGGATTACCCTTCCCTCCTTTTATGCCGATATGGCGAACGCCGGTTCCAAGGGCGCCAAGAGCACCACCCAGGACGTCCTGGCGATCCTCAACCGGCTCAAGGCCGAGAACATCGAGGGCCTGGTCATCGACTTGCGCGGGAACGGCGGCGGCTCGCTGGACGAAGCGGTCAACCTCACCGGCCTCTTCATCAAGAAGGGGCCCGTCGTGCAGGCCAAGGGATCGAATGGGGACATCCGCGTCTCGAAAGACAGCTTCCCCACCGTCGCGTACGAGGGGCCGCTGGTCGTCCTCACGAACCGCCTCAGCGCTTCCGCCAGCGAGATTTTTGCCGCGGCCCTTCAGGACTACGGCCGCGCGGTCATCGTCGGGGACGAGAGCACCTTTGGCAAGGGAACCGTCCAGACCATGGTGCCGATCGCCCGCGTCATCCCGTTCCTTGGCGGGGATGGGAACGATGCCGGGGCGCTCAAGCTCACCATCCAGAAATTCTATCGGGTCGCGGGCGGCTCCACCCAGCTTCGCGGCGTCATCTCGGACGTGAAACTGCCTTCGCTCTACGACCGGCCGGGCTTCGGGGAAGTCGCGCTCAAAAACCCGATGAAGTATGACGAAGTCGACCCCGCTTCGTTTGACAAAGTCACGGATCACCCGCTCTTCCTGGCCGAGCTGCGCAGCCGCTCCGCGGAGCGCGTCGCCGCGAGCCCCCAGTTCCACGAGATCACCGAGGATCTGAACCGGATCAAGCAAAAGCTGGCCGACAACAAGATCCTCGATCAACGAACACGTCCGGCGCGAGGAAGCCGCCGCCGACAAGGCCCGCGAGGACGCGCGCATCGCCGAGCACGCGAAGGACAAGCTTCCCGTCGAGAAGCGGTACGAGGTCACACTCGACAACGTGGACAACCCGGAGCTGCAGCTCCTGAAGCCGGCGAAGAAGCTTTCCGTCGAGGAAAAGGAAAAGAGGTCGAAATCGGGCGACCCCCTGGGCGAGGATGACCCCGACGAGGACGAACTCGGCTCCAAGCCGACCGCTGCCGATCCCGTCGGCTCCGAAGCCCTGAACATCCTCGGCGACCTCATCGACCTTTCCCACGCGCCGAGGACCGCCGACGCAAAGCCGGATAAATAATCTCGCCTCACCCCGCGGACTGAGTGCGAACTAGGGTTCCTCGTAGATACCCACCGCCCGCATCCCTTTCGGGCCGATTTCGAACACCTCGGTGCTCACCGGGTTGGCCGCGTCCCGGTAGGCCTCGAGCACCATCGGCGCGTAATCCATGTAGGCGCTGGCCAGCTTCGGGAAAACGAAGACCGTCTGCCGGTTCGGGATTGCCACCAGCACCGTCGAGCCAAACACCCCTTCGAAGAGACTCAGGAACTTCGGCGTCAACACCGCCTCGGCCATAAACGGCTTCTCCGATCTCAACTCGGCATATTCCACCACGTTCTTCTTGTTGCGGACGTACTTCGGGGTCATCGGTTCCTGCGCGTTGCTCGCGACCTGGTACTCGAAAGCGGTCCCGGCTCACCCCGAGCGCCTCGAACTCCTTGCGCGTAAAATAGACCGCCTCGCCACCCCGCAGGTACCCCGGGGCGAGCACCGTCCGCCGTGCGTGCGGTATCTCCCAGCTCACTTCGGGATGCATGAATTTCGGCTCGATAAGGAGCCGCCACTGCTGCGGGTTGTCCTGTGCGCGCGCCGCGTGCGCCGCGAGCAAAACGGCGGCCGCCGCTGCGAAAATAGCCGGCCACACCGCGCAAATCCCTTCGTTCCGGCGGGCCGCTCTGTTATCTCTCGGATGCATGATCGCTTTTCTCGAAGGCGTCCTCATGGAGGCGCTTCCCACGCAGATTATCGTCGCAGTGCATGGCGTTGGCTACCGGGTCTTCATACCGCTTTCGAGTTTCGACAAGCTTCCCCCGGCCGGCGCGCCGGTCAAGATCCTCACCCACCTCCAGGTGCGTGAAGACGCGCACACCCTCTACGGATTCATGACCCTCGCCGAGCGCGACCTCTTCCGGCTCCTAGTCAACCACGTCTCGGGCATCGGCCCCAAGCTCGCCCTCTCCGTCCTCAGCGGGATGCCCGTCGCCGCGTTCAAGGCGGCCGTGGTCAGCTCGGACGCCGCGGCGCTCTCCCGGATCAGCGGGGTCGGGAAAAAGACGGCGGAGCGCATCGTGCTGGAGCTGAAGGACAAGGTCGGCGTCGCCGCCGCTTGGGAAGCCGCCGGCGCGGAGCACGCTCCCAGCGCGGAACAGGCGTGCATGAACGACGCCATCCTCGCCCTCATCTCGCTCGGGTACAAACAGACCGACGCCCTGAAGGCCGTCACCCAGGCATCCAAAACCGCGGGAGGCGCGGAAAACCCGGAGGCGCTGCTGCGGCAGGCGCTCAAGCTCCTCATCTGAGCCGAAGAGTATTCGTATGGCAGACACCGCCGTTTCCGATATGCGGGAAGAATACGCGCTGCGCGGCCTCGGCAGAAAAGACCTGGACGCCGACCCCATCGCGCAGTTCTCCGCGTGGTTCGGCGAGGCGCGCGCGTCCGAGTCGCGGGACGCGAACGCGATGACGCTGGCCACCGCGGCGCCGGATGGCGAGCCGTTCGCGCGGACCGTGCTCTTGAAGGGGTTTGACCCTCTCGGCTTCCTCTTCTTCACGAACTACGCCAGCGCCAAGGGCCGCCAGCTCGAGGAGAACCCGCAGGCCGCGCTCCTCTTCTACTGGAAGAGCCAGGAGCGCCAGGTCAGCATCGCCGGCTCGGTCGAGCGGGTCTCGCAGGAAATCTCCGAAACCTATTTCCGTTCCCGGCCCGCGGGCAGCAAGCTCGGGGCATGGGCTTCCCCGCAAAGCCAGCCGGTGGCAAACCGCGAAGTCCTCGAAAAAGCGCTGGCCCATTACACCGGGAAGTTCGGCGATGAAGTCCCGCTCCCGCCGCACTGGGGCGGCTTTCGGGTCGTCCCGAAAAGCATCGAGTTCTGGCAGGGCCGGCCCGACCGCCTGCACGACCGCTTCCGCTACACGCGCATCCCCGCCGGCTGGAAGATCGAACGGATCGGCCCCTGAACCGCCGAGGGCGGGCTTGCCGGCGGGCCTCTACCTCTCGGGGAGGCGCGCTCGAATGAGATCGGCCACCGCGTATGGAGCGTACAGCCCGAGGTAGAAAACCGCGGCGAGCATCTCCAGCCCGAGCAGGTACAGGTACCAGTTCGCCGGGAGGAAATCCAGGAGCGAGGCGACCTTCGGCTTGTGCGACAGGTAGCCGAAGTTCGCGCCGGTGAGCCAATTTGCGAGCAGCCCTGCGGCCAGGTACACTTGCGACCAGCCCATGGCGCGCAGGACGGAGCCCCACGTGGGCCGGAAGCCCATCGCCAGCGTCATGAAGAGCACCCCGGCCACGATGCCCGAATGGACGATGAAAAAGCTGATGAACCGGTAATCCGGGAACCGCACCGCGAGGTTCGGAGTGAGCACGGCCTGGAAGGTGCCGCTGAGGCCCCAGAAATAGGAGACCTCGTAGAAACCCTTCAGTCGGAATGCCAGGGCGACCATGACCGTGAACGCCGCCCAGTCGCAGAGCTGCATCGGCAGGATGCGCAAGGGCGTGAAGTCCGGCCGCGTGTATTGATAGATGACCGAGCCGACCCAGTTCGCCCCCAGGAGGCCCGCCAGCGCGAGCGCCATGGCGCGGGTGAACGCCTTCGACCGCGTGCGCCGCGCGATGCCCGCCAGGAGCACCGGGAGCGCGATCGTCAGGGCGACGATGCTGGTGTGGACCCAGTCGATGGCGGAGGTGTAGGGGACATTTGCGCCGTGGGCCGGATGCTATAGGCCTGTATCTTCTGGAAATTGTAGAGGTGGTCTCCCGCGGTGTAGCCGATCGCGGCCATCGGGTCTCCGGCCTTCAACTTCTGCGCCCCGGGGCAGTCCCTGAGGAAAACGATGCCGGCGCTCTGCGGCAGATCGGCCGGCGTGGCGGAGTCACACGTGATGACGACGCCTTCGTCGTTCTTGAGCAGGACGTGCCCGGCGACGATGACCGGGTGGTACGGGTCCCTCGCGAGGGCTTCCTTGAGGTTCGCCAGCTTCGCCCTGCGGTCGGCGCGCTCCTGCTTCATCCCGGCCTCCTCTTTCGGAGTGAGCGGCCTGTCGGCGGTGGCGCGGCCCGCGGGGTTGTGGGTGGTCCGGTAAGCCTGGATCACATCGTCCGGCACATCGGAGAGCGGCATGCGAAACGTGGAGACCTCGCCGCTCGCGTCGCTCGTCCCGTCGATCATGACGTGGTCGCCGTCCACGGACGTGATCGAAGCGTTATGGTAGGTGACCCCCTTCCAGATGACGTCCGTCGCGTAGCCCGCGCCCGGCAGGCCCAGGAATGCGGCGCACGCCGCGAAGGCCAGGATTTTGGAACGTTTCATACGCTCGGACGCAGCGCCCGTCCTTTTCGGCGGGTTGCGTTATTCGGAGACACCCGCCATTGCGGATTCCTGCTGCCGCACGCCGTGGTTCGAGCCGGAGACGATGGCGTCCACCAGCTTCTGCAGGACGATGCGGATCGCCCGGATGGCGTCGTCATTTCCGGCGATGGGGTAATCCACGAGCTGCGGATCGCAATTCGTGTCCACCACGGCCACCGTGGGAATGCGGAGGCGGCGCGCTTCGGAGACCGCGATGGCCTCGCGCGTGGTGTCGATGATGATGAGCGCATCGGGCAGGCCCTCCATGGAGCGGATGCCTTCCAGGTTCCGGCGGAGCTTCGTGCCCTCGCGGTTCAGCGCGGCGAGTTCCTGCTTGCCCATCTGCGAATAGTGCGGCGACTTTTCGATCTCCTCGATGTATTTGAGCCGGCCGATGCTCTTGCGGATCGTCGCCAGGTTCGTCAACGTCCCGCCCAGCCAGCGCTGGTTCACGTAAAATTGCCCGCACGCCAGCGCGGCTTCCTTGATGGCTTCCTGCGCCTGCTTCTTGCAGCCGACGAACAGAATCTTGCCGTTCCGGGCCGAAACGTCGTGCAGGAACGAGATCGCCGTGTCGAGCTGGCGCACCGTCTCGCCGAGGTTGATGATGTAGATGGCGTTGCGCCGTTCGAAGATGAACGGCTTCATCTTGGGATTCCAACGCTTGGTCTGGTGGCCGAAATGGACGCCTGCCTCGAGCAGCTCCGTCATGAGTTCAGTGGACATGTATTATTTAAACCTTGGGTATCGATTTCTAGGGCCGGGTAGTATTCCGCCAACCCGCCCCTGGCGCAAGCGGAATCTTCCCGCGAAAAGAACGCGAAATCCCGGCGGAGCCCTTTGCGGCAAAATTTAGGGCAATGGAGCGAACCGTGCCAATGGAGTCCTGTCTCCTTCGGAAAAGGCATGCGATATTTGATCTGCAAAAAACCGATAACCTTATGACACGCCCACAAAAAGACCCACATCTTGGAGACGACCTTTGCGGCAGCCGGCACGGGAGAGCAGGAGCTGACGCTCTTGGCCGGCCCGAGCTTCCCCCTTATGTCCGCCACGCCGGAGTGACATGGCCAATGAGAAATCGCCTGCCGCCAGCATCGCGCAACTGATCTTCGCACCGGCCGCGTCGGCCATCTTCGTAGAGGAAGGGAAAGAAAAACCCGGCGTTCCTTTGGCCAATGCAGGGTTCGATCCCGATGAGCCCCGCCTCCCCGCCGGTTTGTGTATCGTCGCCATAACTGAAATGTTAATGCGATAAGATATCTTCGAATGAATCCAAAATCCGTTGTGGTCATTTTTCTCGCTATCGTGAACATCTTCGCAGCTTCGCTTCGAGTGTTCGCCCGGCCTGAACCGGTGGCTTGGCCAAACCTCGCTGCCTCCCTGGATTCAATCTTATCGCAGTGGAATAGCTTAAATGGAAGGAAGAGTTACGCCAGATACTACGATGTCGGCGATGCCTTCAATCTGTTCGCTACCCCTTTTTTGCCGGCTGCACGATCACCCGGAAGCGGTTGCTGCCGCCGCGCCCGCATGGCTTTCCTCTCCGAATGTTAAAAACAAGCCGGAGACACAAATTTTGATTTATGCGACCGCACGCGCGACGCTTGCGAGCCACCTCATGCTATTATACAAGTATATGGATATGTACAAGGCCGGCAGGATTTCGGCTCACACCATGGACAGAGCTATCTTTTGTGGTTATGATTATACAACGACTATTCCGGATAACTATAGGAAACCGGCGGTAATCGCGGCTTTGAAGCAAGCTGCTGCCTTGAAAGGGTTGGACGCGAACACCTACGAGATGATCAAGACCGTTCTTTCCGGAGAAGGTGCGCGATACGCCAAGGAGCTGCGGAAGGCAAAGCAAATTGAATAGCGTCAAGTCGGGTAAAATTCCAGCGGCGATTCGGGCGCGCCCGATGGGAGCGAAAGGGAAAACCATTCTTCGCAGTATGTGCGTGCTCGCGCTTACGCTTTCGGCTATCGCCTCCTACGACGGCATCGATGACATTCTTTCTGGAAAAGCCGCCCATTAAGCCAGACAGCTTCGGCAAGCGAAGCAGATCCCAGTAGGGTTAAAGCCAACAAAGTTTCAGCATGGGTTCGGGTTTGTCGAGTGGCGACGGGGACTGGGCGAGCACCGAGCCGGATTAGGTTCCGGGATACAAATAGTAGCCATCCTGCAGCCGGAGGATGGGAGTGCGAAACTCACCGCGCCTGCCGCGGATTCAGAGGGCTTTCACGTCGATCCAGGTCGTAAGCGCCTTTCCATCTTTCCCGGCGTGGGCGGTCAGGATGTGCCTGCCTTCGCGGAGCTGGGCGAGGCTGCCCTCTACAGGCAGCGAGTCGCTCGACCATGTCGCGCCCTCCGGCTCCGCCCGCAGCGGGATCCACTGGCTCCGCAACGGCATGTCGGGATCGAGGAAATACGTTGCGCCGGGCGGAGGCTGGAGGATTCGCGGCGTCTCTCCCCCGGTCGGGTTGGCGCTCACCAGGCTGCCGAGGCAGTTCTGCGGCCCCGCAAGCCACCGCGCGTATTCCGCGGGAAGCCGAACCGCGCCGTTCGCGTCGTAATCGGATGCCCGGGCCGGCTCCGGAGGGCGCAGGAACATCTCGACCACCGCGCCCGCGCTCCCGGCGGGCACGCCGCGTCCGGTCAGCGGATCGACCGCATAACTCCGGATGCCCGGGGGCGTCGCATACCATGTCGCCCGGGGGCGGAGGTGCTCGAAGATCTCGTGCAGGGCCGGGGCGGCTCCGGTCACCCCGGTGATTCCCCGCATCGGCGCGCCGTCCGGGTTGCCCACCCAGACCGCGACGGTGAATTCGGGCGTGTAACCGACCGCCCAGTTGTCCCTGTAATCGGAGCTCGTGCCCGTCTTGCAAGCCACGCGGAACTCGAAGGAGAGGTACGAGTCGAGGCCGAACGACGCGGCGCGGGCCGCATTGTCCGAGAGCATATCCGCGAGGAGGTATGCCGCATCCGCATCGAACACGCGCCGTCCGGGGTCGGCCGCGCCGTCTTCGCGCGACAGCAGCCTGTAAGGCCGGTAAACCCCGAGCCGGGCGAGCGTCGCATAAGCGTTGGCCAGTTCCAGGAGCCGCACCTCGCCGTTGCCGAGCGTAAGGCCGAGCCCGTAATACTCCGGCGGATGATCCAATGTCGTTATTCCTGCCCGGCGCAGCGCGGCGTGGAGCGCCTCGGGGCCGCCCGCGAGCTGCAACGTGCGCACCGCCGCCACGTTGAGCGAGTTGCCGAGCGCGAAACGGAGGCTCACCGGCCCGTAGAAGCGGTGGTTGTAATTATTCGGAGAGTAGAGGCCGTCCGGCGTCGCGAAGGAAGTCGGCACGTCCGGCACCACCGTCGCCGGCGCCGCGCCGCGTTCCAGGGCCAGCACATACGTGAAAGGCTTTACCGCCGAGCCCGGCGAACGGATCATCCACGCCCCGTTGATCTGTCCCGCGCCCGCCTCGAAATAGCTGCCGGAACCCGCCAGCGCCATCACGTCGCCCGTCGCGTTGTCGAGCACGACCGCCGCAGCGCTCCCCGCGTTCTTGTCCGCGATCTTCGCCAGATTTTCCGCGAGGCAACTCTCGACGAAGCGGTTGAGCCGCAGGTCGAGCGTTGTGTGGATTTCACCGGCCATCTCCGCCAGCCCTTTGCGCTGAAGGAGGAGATCGACAAAATGCGGCGCCTCGAATGCGCGCCCCGCGGAGTGCAGCACCAGCGGCTCCGCCCGCGCCCGCGCGTACTCGTCGGGGCTGAGCGCAACATTCGCCGCCATCCGGCCTAGCACCCAGAGCTGCCGCGCCCGCGCTCCCGCGAAATTCTGCCCGGGATTCAACCTCCCCGGCGCTTTCGGCAACGCCGCGAGGAAGGCCGCCTCCGCCGCGCTGAGGTCCGAGGGCGGCTTGGCGAAATAATGCCGGCTCGCCGCGCGGATGCCCGTCTGGAGGTCGCCATATTCCGCCCGGTTCAAGTATTCGGCCAGGATGCGGTCCTTGCTCCAGCGTTGCTCGAGGCAGAGCGCCAGCCATATCTCCGCGAGCTTGCGTGAAAATGTGCGCGGGGCGGGCGCCGCGAGTTTCACGAGCTGCTGGGTGAGGGTCGAAGCGCCGGAGGACGGTGAGATTCCCCGCGCCGCGTTCCAGAGCGCGCGGCCCGTCGCGAGGAGATCGACCCCGCAGTGCCTTCGGAACCGCTTGTCCTCCGCGCTGATAGCCGCCGCCGCGACAAAGGGGGACATCTCCGAGAGCGCGCACGGCTGGGTGTATCTCCGTTCCTCCGCGAGCAGCAGGCGGAGCGGCAGCCCCGTTCGGTCCAAGAACTCCGCGCTCGCCGGAACGCCCGTTTCGAGCGAAGCGGGGAGGGGAGTCAGCCGGAGCGCGAGAAACACCGCCGCAACGCCGAGCGCGAGGCCCGCCGCCGCAAAGAGAAGCCGCTTCCTTTTCATCACGGCGCAGGGCGGCTCGCGAGCCGGCCGGTTTCCCCGAGGCCGAAGCGCTCGGGCCGGGACATCTCCTCGGCCTTCGTCGCGGGCGCGCTCACGTCCCCCGCCATTCGCACCCGGGCCAGGTAGCTGAAGGTATAGGCCCCCGCCGGGAGATGGTCGCAAAAATAGAGGACCCGGTCCGCGCGAATCTCCCGGTAGTCCGCCTGCCAGAAATTCTCCTTCGCGGCCGCTTCGCCGCTCTCCTGCGTGCGGAACTCGGGATTCACCGCTTCGAGGATGCCCGGGAGCGGATCATCGATAGCCACGAAATCCCCCGCCTCCGTTGCCGCTACCCGCAGCGTCACCACGACCCGGTCGCCGACCTGGAGATCGGCCGCGTCCGCCAGCGAGCCGTCCGGCGCGATCTTCCGGTAACTCCGCGAGACCGTGTACCCGCGGTCCTGCCTGGGCGCCGCCGCCACCGGCGGCTCCGCCACGAAACGCGTCTCCCCGTAGAGCGGCAGCCGCTTCGGGTTCGCCACCGAAAGCACTCCTGGCCGATGGGCGGGATCAAAGGCGAACGTGCTCTTCGAGGAAAGGGCCGCCCGCGTCAGCTCGAATGGCGTACCCGCCTTGCCGTAAACGAGCGTTCCGCTCACCGGCCTTACCTCGTGCTCCACGAGCGTATAGTAGCGCCCGAGCGCCAGGAGCGCCCACGCGTTCTCCTGGGTCGTGCGCCAATGCCCGTTGGAACGCATCGCCAACAGCTCCGCCGTCAGCCGGGCCGTCTCCCGCGCGTGCGGGTCGAGGTACGTCCATGCCATGAGCCGGATCGCCCGTTCCCGCGCCGCGCTGCCGAAACCCGAGTCGCTCTCCTCCCCTTCTTGAGGCGGTTCCAGCAGCGATTTCGCGAACCCGCGATCTCCCTTGGACGCCAGGATCGCGAGCGCCAGCAGCGAACGCGTCTCGCGCGAAAGCCCCGGCTCCGCCGCGAGTTTCTCGCAATAGGCCGGTTCGGCCCGGCCGGCCTCCGCCAGAGCGAAGAGCGCCAGAGCGCGGTCGCTCGCATCGCGGGGCCGCGACGGCACGCGCAGTCCTTCGTGCAGGTAATTCAGGAGATTCTGCCACTCCGGTGGCAGCGGGAAATTCTGTTTCGCGAGTTGCGCGAACGCCAGGGCCGCCCAGGCGCTCGGGAAGAGCTCGGCCTCGCCTCCCGGCCAGAACGAGATGCCGCTGGAAAGCGTGCGGAGCGCGTAGATTTTCTCCACGCCCGCTGCGAGCGTCTTGTGCGCTTCCTCCGGGTTGCGGCCGAGATCGGGCAGCACCGGCCCAAGGTCTTGCACGGCGATCCACGGGATGAGAGAGGAGGTCAATTGCTCGGCGCATCCGTACGGGTAATCGAGAAGCTCGCGTGTGCTCTCCTGCAGGGTGGCCAGCCGCGTGTTGGAGAGCGTCACCGAGACTCCGCCCTCCCCCTCAAGAACCTGCGGGTTGACGCCCGCGAGCAAGTCGTTCTGTTTCTGGCCGAGTTCGGCCAGGTACGTCTCGTGCAGCACCGGCGCCGGCGAGCCGACCTTCAACGGGGTCGCAAGGCGGTCCTCGAACACCGCGCCATTCGCCTTCATCCGCGCGGACCACTGCCAGTTTGCGGCGCCCGTCGCGACGAGCTTCACCGGGAAATCGACCGGCTTGGCCTCGCCGCTCGCGAGCGGATATCGGCGGTCAGCGCACCTTTTGCGGGCTGGCCCGTCGCATCCAGCGCGAGCGTCACCTCGGCCGTTCCCGCCGCCCCCGTGTCGTTGCGCACCACGGCGCGCGCGAGGATTTCGTCACCCCGGTTCGCGGCCTGCCCGAGCCCGGAGAGCAGCAGGAGCGGCTTGTGGATAGCGATGGCCGATTCGCCGGAGCCGAAGCGGTCGTCTCCGGCGCTCGCGACCGCCACCAGCCGGTAACGCGTCAACGCGTCCGGGGCCGTGAAACGCGGCCGCGCCCACCCCTGCGCGTCGGTGCGCAGCGAGGGCAGCCAGCAGGCCGTCCCTGGGAAATCATGCCGCAGCTTCGGGCCCGGGCCTTCGGTGCCGCCGCCGCCGATGAGGTACCCTTTGTTCGCGAAGGTCAGGTCGGACGGGTCTTCCGGCAGCATCCCGAACAGCGTGAGCCCCGTGCTGACGTTGAGCGGGACGAGTTGTTCGAACACCGTGTTCGGCCGGGGCCGCTCGTAGCCCGTCAAAGCGAGGATGCCGTCATCGACTGCGAAAAACGTCACCTCCGCATCGGCTGCGGGCGCGCCGTTCGCATCCAGCACGCGCACGGCCGTCTCCACCGGTTCCCCCGGCTGAAACTCGGCGCGGGCGGGCGTCAACTCGACCCGGAGCCGCGTCATGGGATGCGTGACCAGCAGCTCGCAAACGCCGTAGCGAAAATCGGCCTCCTTGAACTTCCGCGTACTGGCTTCCGCGCCCCGGATGAGCGCCACCGAGACAAAAACATCCGGCGTATCCCCGGCGATGATCGGGATTTCCAGCGCCGGAGCGTTCCCCTCGACCTTCACCCGCCACGCCCGCAGGACTTTCCCGCCGCGCTCGACCGATACCCACGCGTCCCCGGCGATCGGCGTCTTTAAGAGGATGCGTGCCGTCTCGCCGGCCTGGTATTCCGACTTGTCGGCAACGAGGTCGATCTGCGCGGGGTTCCTGTAATCCCACGCCATCGCGCCGTCGTCGCCCGAGACCTCGAAAGTGCAACCCCCGCGCGCCTCCCTCCCGGCCGCGTCGCGCGCGGTGAGCCGCACCCGGTATTCTCCCTCCACACCGGGCTTGAAGCGCATGGTTTCGCCGGCCGCGGCCTTCCACGTCTCCCCGTCGCGGACGGGTTCGACCGTCCTGCCGCCGGCGTGCGCCACCACGGTCTCGTGCACCGCGTGCTCGAACGAGACCGCCTTTCCCGCGCCCTGCACGCGCACCGTTTCGTATTCGATGCGGACCAGCTCGGCCTCTACCGAGACCGGCCCGGGCAGAGGCTTTCCGTCCTCCTGGACGGCGATGGCTGCCACCGGGAACTCCGCTCCTTTCGCGATGACTTCGAGCCCCCGGCGGACGCCGAGATGGAACACGGAGGTGTCCTGCGTGAAGTCGCGCGTCTCGCTCACGGTCTGCTGGTTCTGGTCGGTGACCTCCACCGTGAGCGTGCCGCCGAAGAGCCCCCGCTCCGCGCGCGGCAGGCGAGGGGCGACGGTGAAGGATTTCGCGAGCTTCCCTGCGCCCCGCAGCGTGAGGGTCTTGCGCGCCGGATCCTTGTCGTTGCCGTCGAACCCGAATCCCTCGAAACCCGCCGGCGCAAAAATCCTCGGCGCGTATTGCAGCGTCCACTGGACGCGCCCATCGGTTACCGGCATGCCAAAAAGGTAACGCGCGGACACCTTCGCCGAGACATCCTCCCCGCGCCGGAACCGGGCCGGCATCGTGACCTCGGTCTCGAAGGCGTTCGGCTGGTATTCCTGTGCCTGGTACTGAAGCGAATCCGCGGGCATCGCCGCGGTCGGCGCCATCCGTGAGCTCGAAAACGAGGTTGAATGTCCCGACCTGCGCGGGGGGCAACTCAAAGGAGGTGTTGAATGCCCCGCGCTCGTCCGTCCGAACCTTTACCTTGATGTCAGCGGCGTCCGGAGGGGTGATCGTCAGCACGCCGTTCCTCGCCCCGCACCATTTCAAGGCGCCGTCTTCCACCCGGCGGACGATTCCCTTCACGCGCACCGTCTCGCCCGGGCGGTGACAGGGGCCGGTCGGTGAAAACCAGGGCGCGGAACCGCTCGCGCCTTTCGGGCGACCGGTTCCAGCTCCGGTAATCGATGGGAAGATTGAAGTGGGCCATCGGCAGCTCGTCCGCGCCTTCGCCCATGCGCAACGCGTTCACATCGCCGCCCCGGCTGACGACGAGCCAGCCGGGAGTCTTGTCGAGCGCGAGCTTGCCGAGCCCCTCCGGGCCGCTCGTGCCCGAGGAGAGCGGGGCGAAATCCGGGCCCAGCAGCGCCAGGGCCGCGCCTTCGACGGGTTTGCCCGTCGCCATCGAGAAAACGCCCACGCGCAGGCCGGCATCGGTTCGCTTCCAGAGCACGCCGAGGTCCGTCAACTGGATGAGCGCCTGCGCCGCGGGCCGCACCGCTCCGCCTCCCGCGGCCGGGAGCGGGCTCCCCTCGACGGTCAGGAAGACAAGGCCCGGCTTTTGGGGGCCAAGAAGGTCGTTCCAGTCCACGTCGATCTCTTGCCTCAGATCGAGGTCGCCCTTGGGAAGCTCTACCGTGCGCTCCGGGAGCGTCGTGCCCTGGATGAGGCCCGGGGGGACTGATTGATACGGCTCGTCGGGCGAGGGGGCTTCCGATTCCGGCTTCCAATATTTCGCGAACGCCGCCATCGCCTGGGCAGCGGCCTCCGGCGCGACGAGCACGGCCCGGATCGTGAAACTCTCGAGGTTCACCCCGCGCACGGAAAATTTGCGCCCGCCGCCGCGCAGCTCGTCCGCGGTGATCTTGGGCAGGTACACGCGCGGCCGGATCGGGTCGAAATGGAACGTGTGGAAGCGCTCGCCCCAGAACGGATTCAGCGATTCTGTCATCAGCGACGGATCGATCTCCACCCGGTATTCCACACCTCGCTGGAAATCGCCCTCGATCGTCATCGCCTCGTAGCCGGCGTCGAACTGCATGTGGGCCGGTTCCGGCGTCACGCGGAAGAATTTTCCGGCCGACCTGTTCTCGACGTTGGGCGAGAACTGGTCGGAGAATTGCAGCGTCACCTTTCGGCCCGAGTTCAGGTAGCTCGAGGTAGCCACGCTCTTCAACGAGAACGGCGTCACCCGCAGGCGCAGGGTGGAACGGCCCTCGGTCTTGTAGCCCCCTTCGAGCGATTCGATGCCCGGCTGGGCGGTCATGCTCCACTGCAAACCTGGCGTCAGCGGTTCGGCAGGGGTCGCGATGATGCGGTCGTGAAATTCCGCGCTCTCTTCAGCCTGGGGGGCGTCGGCGAGCCCGGGGTTCTTTGCGAGCCGCCAGAGCTTCTCCCAGCCCGCCTCGTTAAGCGTCACGAACGAATAGTCCTTGCTCGTCGCGTAACGCACCTTTGCGGCGATCTTCACCCCGGTATCGGAGACGAATTGGATCCGCTTCTCTGCGCCGGCGGCGTTTATGTTCAGGTTGAACGCGAGGAACACGTCCGGCAGCGGCCCGCAATCCCCGTTCGCCGCGCGCGGGAGGCGCACCACCGTCGCCCGGAAGGGGGGCGTTTTCAGGGTTTGTTGGAAATCGGCTGGGAGCGCGTGGCCCCCGGCATCCGCGAGGCCGGGGCTGAACGTCACCTTGTAAGCCGTGCCGAGGCGTGGGGACTCGGTCGGCACGTACACGCCGCTGCGCGTGCTCAGCCAGGTGAATTTACCCGGCAGTTGCGGCGTGAAAATAAGGGGCGGGTCCGTGCCGGGCTTGCCGAGACGGCTCTGGGAGACCATCGGGAGCGGGAAGCGGACCTCGATCGTGCTCGAAGGGGTCAGCGAACCGTTATTCACCATCAGCTCCACCCCGGGCGCTCCGGCTCCCAGAGCCGCCGCGCACAAGAGGAAAAGTCCCGCGCCCGTCCGCGACAGGAACAAGCGTAAAGAGAGAAGGAAGGGGGCGGTCGTTCTCAACCGCATGATTTAAACAGGCTCCGCTCGGCAAAACGATGGATTTCGGTCAATCGCGACTCGCCACCGGCTCGACCGTCGTCCGGCTGAAAAAGGCCTCGCGGTGCGGCAGAGTCACCACGTTCCCCGCGAGGTCGAGCTTCGCCTTCAAAAGGATGTTCGCCGAGGAAGCGCCGACCAGCACGTTGTAGGTCTCCGGGCGAAGCGTCAGGTTCCCCGCGGCGTCATGGCGGGCGAATTGCTGGGGAGAGACGTTGATGGTGACCGCCTTCGATTCCCCCGGCTTGAGTGCGACCCTCGCAAACCCCTTGAGTTCCATCGCTCTCTCGGGAACCGCAGGATGCACCGGGGCGAAATAGAGCTGCGCGATCTCCACGCCCTCCCGTTTCCCCGTGTTGCTGACCTCGAAATGGATGGCGATATTCGTATCCCCGGTCTTCGCGGTCGCGGGTGCGGAGAGCTTGGAATACGAGTAGGTCGTGTAAGCCAGGCCGTGCCCGAACGGGAAGAGCGGCGGGTCTTCGGCCGAGTATCCGGCGCGGTAGGAGATGGGAACCTGCCTGTTGTCGCGTGGGAGCGTCATCGTGAGTTTGCCCGAAGGGTTGAACCGGCCCAGGAGGAGATCGGCCACGGCGTACCCGCCCTCCTGGCCCGGATACCAGGCATAGACGATGGCCCGGCAGCCCTGGGCGACACCCGTGAGCACCATCGGGCGTCCCCCGAACACGACCAGGATGACCGGTTTGCCCGTGGCGATGAGTTTCTGGACAAATTTTTCCTGCTCCCCCGGCAGGCGCACGTCCTGGCGGTCGCGGGTCTCGCCGCACAGGTAACGGTTCTCTCCCATGGCGGCGATGATGACGTCGCTATTTGCCGCAACCTTCAGCGCCTGGTCCGTGTCTGTCTTTGGAATGGCTTCCATCGGTTTCCTCGGCGCGGACCGAGCCCGGAGATCGCCTCCCTCCGGATGGGCCATGCCGATGACATCGAGCGGGCTGGTCCAATCGCATCCCCGCTCGTAGGAAATCCGGACGTTCTTGTCCACCCGGTCGCGCAAACCGTCCAGCAGCGTCACGAGCTTCGGCGAAGCGGGGTCTGCGGGGTGGCGGTCCCAATATTCCATCAGCATCTGGTGGGTGTAATCCCCGAGCAGCGAATAATAGGAAGCCGCGTTAGGCCCCACGACAGCGATGGAATGGACACCCGGATCCAGCGGCAGGATGCCGTCATTCTTGAGCAGCACCAGCGATTCGCACGCGCATTGATACGCCCGGGCGCGGTTCTCGGGCGGATTCAGGTCGAACGCGGCCGGCGCCCCGGCTTCTTTCGGAGCGTCCATGAGTCCGAGCTTGAACTTCAGCGTCAGCACTCGCCGCAGCGCCGTATCCACCAGGCTAATGGGGATCGCGCCGCTCTGGACGGCAGCGGGAATCCGGCTGTACGAGTCGCCGATGGGCAGGTCCACATCCATGCCGGCTTCGAGGCAGACCTGGTCCGCGCTGGCGGTGTCTTTCGCATACTTGTGCTTCGCCACGACTTCTTTGATGGCCCAGTAGTCGGATGTGACCACACCGTCGAACCCCCATTCCTTTCTCAACACATCCCCGAGCAGGAATTTCGACGCCGAGCAGGGCACGCCGTTAAACGCATGGTAGCCCGGCATGACACCGGCGGCGTGCCCCTGGCGCACCACCACCTCATGGGGCATAAGCACCTCGTCCCGGAAGAGGCCGAGGTCCGTCACATGGCTGCCGTAACCGGCGAAGTGCTTGGCCGTCGTGGCGACTCCTTCGCGCAGGTTTGGTCCTTGCAGCCCCTCGACGAAGGCGAGCCCCATGAGGCTCGTCAGGTACGGCTCCTCGCCGTACCCTTCCTCGCAGCGGCCCCAGCGAGCGTCGTCCAGCACGTCGAGCATCGGCGAAAGCGCCTGGGAAATCCCCATCCATCTCGACGCTGCCCGGGTCGCCTCCGCGTTGGCCCTCACCAGCTCGGGATGCCACGCGCACGCCATCCCGATGACCTGCGGGTAAGTGGTGGCCCCGGGCGCCGCCATGCCGGTGATGCTTTCGCTATGCGCGATGGCCGGGATGCCCGAGGGCGTCTGCGTGCGCAGGAAATTCTGCAGGTCGGCGAGGAAGACCTTCGTCTGCGGCGAGGTCAGCACGGTGGAAGTGGCCGAGACATGGCCGATGCCGTTCGGGATCAGCTTCTTGCAGGCTTCGAGGGAGAGATGCCCGCCCGAGATGAGGTCCTTCGCCATCACCCCGCGAAGTTGCGACACTTTTTCCTCAAGGGTCATCCGCCGCACCAGGTCATCCACCCGCTGTTCCAGAGGAAGCGCGGGGTCGCGGTAAGGCTCCAAAGCCGCCCCCGCCGCCTGGGAAAGCCAAAAACCGGCCCAGGACGCCGCGCACAAGACAAGGACGAGTTTTCCATTCATGGTTACGAGAGAGGGGAGGAAACGCGAGCGGGCTGGAACCCGAGATGACGCCCAGTCTAGAAGGCTCCAGATTCTCTACAATGCCTTTTATCTGAGCTGATCAGAACCGGTGGGGGGACTTCTCATACCGCGCGTCTTGTCGTGTATTTCATATCGACGCATCGTTCATCGCTCTTCGGACGATCCCGGCAGTCGATCCTGAAGCAGGCCCTCGACCGCACGGTCGCGGCGCCAGGCGGCCAGTGAAACGGGAGGCCAGTCATGATGCCGGCAGCGCCCCGATAATCTTGAAGACCACTTCGTCCGCGGAGGGCCACGTCTTGGCGGGCTGAATCACCAAGGCATCGTCGCCCTGCCGCCAATCGACTTTCTCTCCACTTCCAAGCAGGGTGACGCCGGAGATGGTCTTCACGCCGGAAGAGCTGTTCTTCGCCAGCGTCTTGATGTTGATCGAGCCCGTGGGAATGCCCAGGCAGATCGCGTAGAGCACGCTGCCCTTGGTCGTGAAGCGGATGTCCTGCGCCGTGAAGGGGACAGTCTCCATGATCGCGCCTTTCGTGGCGCCCGTGGCGGCCGTGGCCGCGGTGGCCGCGGTGGGACCCTCGCCATAAATGGACCACGGGCGGGTGCCGAAGATCGCCTCGGAATTGACCGCCATCCACGCGGAGAGTCCCTCGAGCAACTGCTTCGATTCCGGCGGCAGCGAGCCGTCCGGTTGCAGGACGATATTGAGCAGGAGATTGCCGTTCTTGCTTATGATGTCGCTGAGCAGATTGAGAACCCGGCTCGTGGTCTTGTATTTGTCGCCTTTGCGATAGAACCAGTCGCCGTTCGAGCTGTCGGTCTGCCAGGGATAAGGCTGGATGTCGGACATGATGCCCCTCTCGACATCCCGCACGCAGGCGCCGGGGATGTATTCGCCGGTGAGTCCGTGCTTGCAGTTGTAAACCGCTTCCAATTTCCCGCCGTGGGCCGCGATGCTCGTGTTGAAAAGATGGGCCACCGTCGCCTCGCCCACCGCGCCGAAGGGCAGGCCGCCATCACTGTAAAGCAGGTCGGGATGATACTGGTCGATCAGGTCGTGAATGCGGCGCTGCCAGTCTTCCTGATTCGCCGGAACCGCGGTGTATCTCAGGTGAGGCGACGCCCGGTTTGCCGGGTCCGGGTCGAGTGTATGATACAGTTCCTGGTAAGCCGGATCGGCGCCGTCGTAGGGCACACCGGCGAGCGGGCCGGTCTTGTCCGAGCCGTGGGCCGGTGTGTACCAGATGTAGCTGGCGCCGAGATGTTCCGAGACGCCAAAGGGGAGGCCAGCGGCCTTGGCCGCCTTCTGCCAGTCGCCCACGATGTCGCGGTTCGGCCCCATCTTCACCGCGTTCCAGGAATGGTAGGTGGAATTCCACAGGTCGAAGTTGTCGTGATGGCAGCCCATGCTGACGAAATAATGGGCGCCCGCTTTCTTATACAGCGCGATGAGGGCCGCCGGGTCCCATTTCTCCGCTTTCCAGAGCGGGATGATGTCCTTGTAGCCGGCTTTGCTGGGGTGGCCGTACGCCGCGAGGTGCGACTTGTAGTCGGGTGTGCCCTGCATATACATCTTGCGCGCGTACCAGTCGCCCTGGCCGGGGACTGCCTGCGGCCCCCAGTGCGCCCAGATGCCGAACTTCGCGTCGCGAAACCAGTCGGGGCACTTGTATTGCTTGAGTGAATCGACATTGCCCTGAAAAGGACCCGCGGCGATGGGCATGACCTTCGCGCCATTGGTATTCGCAGCCTGGGCGTTTGCGGTTTGAGCCGGGGCGGCCAGTGCTGGCAAAACAGCTAGAACCAGGCACAAGCCGAGCGAAGTCATCTGGAAGCATCATCCCGAGCAAGCCTCACATTGGCAACTCCAAATGAAGTGTCTTCGTTCGACCGCCGGTTGGGTGCCGGCCAAATCGGAGCGATCGAGAAACGGACTGGGGAAAAACATTTGTAAAATTATGGAGCAGGAAGAAAATCGCCGAAACAACCCGCGCCGGTCCTGGGCGACAACCCCATATGGGAAATCTAAGGTCGGCTCCCGCGTTCGCAATATGCACCAGGCGTTTCATCGGCCGCGGATAAACAACCGCTTTTTACCCGTCGCGCTCGCTTGTGCGCTGATGGGCCGGATGCTTCTGCCCTTGGCGGCAAGTGAAGCCGCAGCGCCGGCTCCAGGGCTGACCCGGGTCAGCGGCGCGCAGGCCGAGGCTGCGCTCGCAGAGACCCGGTCGGCGTGGGCGCAAGCGGATGAGATCGTGAAGCGAATCACCGCCCCCACTTTTCCCGCGCACGACTTCCCGGTCACAAAGCAGGGTGCGGTGCCCGATGGAAAAACCGATTGCACGGCGGCTTTTCGCGACACGATACAAGCATGCAGCAAGGCGGGCGGCGGACGGGTGGTCGTCCCGGCCGGCAATTACCTGACGGGACCGATTCAACTCGAGAGCAACGTGAATCTCCATCTCGCCAAGGACGCGGCCATCCATTTCAGCACCGATATGAGCCAGTACCTGCCGGTGGTTTTCACCCGGTTCGAAAGCACCGAGGTCATGAATTACTCGCCATTTGTTTACGCTCTCGATCAGGAGAACATTGCCATCACCGGCGAAGGCACGCTCGACGGGCAGGCTGCTGCCGCGGGGTGGTACGCGTGGAAGAAGTCGAACGTTGACCGCGCCGCGTTGACGAAAATGGGAAACGCGGATGTGCCGGTCGCGCAACGCATCTTCGGGGCTGGTCATGAGCTGAGGCCGAATTTCATCCAGCCTTACCGCTGCAAGAATGTCCTTATCGAAGGCGTTCACATCATCGACTCCCCGATGTGGGTTCTCAACCCGACGCTTTGCACCAACGTCACGATTCGAGACGTGACCGTTGACAGCAAGGGCAGGAACCGCCCTGCTCCCAACAGCGACGGTTGCGATCCCGATTCGTGCACGGATGTTCTGATCGAGGCTTGCAGGTTCAACACCGGCGACGATTGCCTTGCGCTCAAGGCCGGTCGGGATCACGACGGCCGGCGGGTCAATGCGCCCTGCCAGAACATTGTCATTCGCAATTGCAAGTTCGATGCCGGCCACGGTGGCATCACGGCAGGCAGCGAGAACGTCCGGCGGAATCCGCAATGTGTTTGCGGAAAATTGCAGCTTCGACAGCGCCGATCTCGGCATGGCCTTCCGGCTCAAGTCCAATCCCGAGCGCGGCGGCTACATCGAGAACTTCAACGTCCGCAATAGTACCCGTGAAGATCGCCCAGGTCGGCATCCAGATGGACATGAAATATGAAAATGTCACGAGCGGGGACTTCATTCCCAGCATCCGCAACATGCGCTTTCAAAATGTGAGCTTCGCTGCCCTCACCAAAGCGCCCGTTTATATCATGGGGTTGACCGACAGCGCAAAAATCACCGGCGTGACGATCGCCGACTGTACCTTTCCCGAGGTAAGGAATGGCAGCGTGATCCGATTTGCGGACAACATTCTGGTTATCGACACGCCCGGCCTGAAGTGAGGCGTGTGTTCCGAGGGTGGCTCGGACAACCCCTGTGCCTCGGGCCGCCCGGGCGCGACGCGGGAAGGATTGCTATTTTCGCGGTTTCTGGTTCAGTTCGGGTGCTCTTATGGTTGACCCTTCCGTTTCCTCCCCCCTTCCCAAAGACGACGTAGCGGCCATCGATGAGATGCGGCAGATTTACCGGCGGCTCTGCGGCGAACTTGGCAAGATCATCGTCGGCCAGGAAAAGGTCATCGAGCAGCTCGCCATCTGCCTGTTTGCGCGCGGGCACGCGCTGCTGCATCGGCGTGCCAGGGCTGGCGAAGACCCTCCTCATCAGCCGCCTGGCCGAGACGATGTCGCTCAGCTTCAGCCGCATCCAGTTCACGCCCGACCTGATGCCGATGGACATCACCGGCACCGACATCCTGCAGGAATTGCCGGGCGGCAAGCGCGCGTTCGAGTTCGCGAAGGGGCCCGTGTTCGCAAACATCGTCCTTGCGGATGAGATCAACCGCGCGCCTTCCAAGACGCAGGCGGCGATGCTCGAAGCCATGCAGGAGCACCGGGTCACTATCGCCGGGCGCACGTACACGCTCGACTCGCCCTTCTTCGTCCTGGCGACCCAGAACCCCATCGAGCAGGAGGGGACGTACCCGTTGCCCGAGGCGCAGCTCGACCGGTTCATGTTCATGATCGGGGTCGATTATCCTTCGCGGGACGAGGAGATCGCCATCGCGCGCAACACGACCGGCGCGGCCCTGCCCCAGCTCGAACACGTCCTCGACGGCCCAGAAGGTGCTCGCCTTCCAGGACCTTGTGCGGCGCGTGCCGGTGCCGGATCACCTCTATGAGTTCGCCGTGGACCTCGCCCGCCGGACGCGGCCCGGCAGCAGCGAGTCGCCCCGCGTGGCTGAAGCCCCTCGTGAGCTGGGGCGCAGGCCCGCGCGCGGCGCAGTATCTCGTGCTCGGGGCGAAGGCGCGCGCGGCGCTCTACGGCAGCTACGTGGTGCGGCTGGAGGACATCATCGAAGTCGCCGACCCGGTACTGAGGCACCGGGTCATGACGACGTTCACCGCGGAGAGCGAGGGCGTGACGAGCCGCGACCTCACGAAGCGCCTGGTGGCGGAGTTGAGCAAGGCGGCATAGACGGCCGGATAGGACGCCCCTCCCGAAATGGCCTCCGATAAACGCTCCTTCCTCGAGCCGGCCGTGCTCGGACGCCTCCTGGCGCTCCCGCTGCACGCGCGCCAGGCGATGCTCGGCAGCGTCTCGGGCAAACACCGCAGCCCCGTGCGCGGGTCGTCGCTGGAGTTCGCGCAATATCGCAAATACGTCCCGGGCGACGACACCCGCCGCCTGGACTGGCGCACGTGGGGCCGCAGCGACCGTTTCTACATCAAGGAGTTCGAGGCCGACACGAACCTGCGGCTCTGCCTGCTCTTCGACACGAGCGGCTCGATGGCACTTCGGCCCCGCGGGCGCCACGCGGCTCGATTACGCGCGGCGCCTCGCGGGCACGCTCGGCTATCTCGCCGCGAAACAGGGCGACGCGCGTGGGCCTGTGGAGCCTTGCGGACGACGACCTGGAGATTCCCGCCAAGCGCGGCGCGCCGCACCTGGGCCTCGTGCTGGACCAGTTGGCGGGCATCAAGCCGGCCGGCGGCACGACGCTCCTCAACGCGCTGCATGACGCCGCCGGAAAAAATCCGCCAGCGCGCGCTGGTCGTCGTCCTTTCCGATCTCTTCGTGCCGCCCGCGGAACTGAAGTCGGCCATCCAGCACCTGCGCTTCCGCAGGCACGACGTGGCGGTCTTTCATCTGCTCGACCAGCAGGAACTCGACTTCGACTTCGACCGCCCGGCGCGCTTCGTGGACATGGAGGGCGGCGAGGCCATCCTGGCCGATCCGTCGCTCATCGCGCGCAATTACCGCGAGGCCGTCCGGCACTACCTTGCCGAGATGGACGAGGTGGTCCGCACCACCGGCATCGATTACCACCGGGTAAAGCTGCACGAGAGCTACGACGACGTGCTCGTGCGCTTCCTGCTGGGCACGCACGCCGAAACGCGCGGCGCGATGACCTTTCTCCAGCCAGCGGCTGCTCGCTGCCCTGCCGCTGGCGGCGCTGCCGGTCATCATCCATCTGATCCACCTGTACCGCCGGCGGCAGGTGAAGTGGGCGGCGATGATGTTCCTCCTGGCCGCGCAGCGCATGAACAAGGGCCTCTCGCGGCTGCGGCAGGTCCTCATCCTCGCGCTTCGGGTGCTGGCGGTGGCCGCGATCCTCTTCGTGGTGGCGCGGCCGCTGGCGGGCGGCTGGCTCGGGCTGACGGGCGGCGCGCCGGACACGGTGCTCATCCTGCTCGACCGCTCCGCGAGCATGGAAGCAGCAGAACACGCTCACCGGCGTCAGCAAACGGGCGGCGGGCTTGCGCAACCTCGCCAAGGCGATCAAGGATGCGGTCGGCACGCGCTCGCGGCTCGTGCTCATCGACAGCGCGCTCGGCAAACCCGTGGCCTGACGCAGCGCCGACGCGCTGGCCGACCTCCCGCAGACCGCGGCGACCGACACCGGCGGCGGATATGCCGGCGTTGATGCAGGGCGCGCTGGACTACATCACCACGAACAAGACCGGCCGCACGGACGTGTGGCTGCTCAGCGACCTGCAGGAGAGCGACTGGGACGCCTCCAGCGGCCGTTGGGAGACGCTTCGGGATGCGTTCGCCACGCTGCAGGGCGTGCGGTTCCACCTCCTGTGCTACCCGCAAGCCGGCGCAGGACGACCTCGGCGTCACGGTCGAGCGCGTGGAGCGGCGCGAGACGGGCGGCAAAGCCGGGCTCCTCGCTCGACCTGCGCATCACCCGCCACGCGGACGACGCCGAAGCCGCTGGATGTCCCGCTGCGGTTCGTCGTCAACGGCGCGGCCACGACGGCCAGGGTGACGCTGAAGGAGAACCAGCTCGTCCTCCAGGGCTACGCGCATCCCCATCGACAAGGCGCTCAAACGCGGCTGGGGCCGGGTCGAGCTGCCGGCCGACGCCTCCCCGGCGAACAACGTCTTCCATTTCGTTTTCGACGAGCCGCCCACGCTCCGCTCCGTGATCGTTTCGGACGACGACACCGTCTCGGAGCCGCTCGTCCGCCGCGCTCTCCGCCGCCGCCGACCCGCGCCGCAAATACGCAGCCACCGTGCTGCCCTTCGAGGCGGGCCGCGGAAATCCCCTGGGCGGACACGGCGTTCATCGTCTGGCAGGCGCCCATACCGAAGCCGGACGACGCCCTCGCGCGCCAACTGCGGGATCACGTCGCCGCCGGGCGGACGATCCTCTTCCTCCCGCCGGACGCGCCCGGAGTCGATTCGCAGAACGGCGCGGACATCTTCGGCCTGCGCTGGGACGGGTGGGAGGACGGCGGCGGCAAAGCCGCAGCCCGTCGAATGGTGGCGCAACGACGCCGATCTCCTCGCCAACACCCGCGACGGCTCGGCGCTGCCGGTCGGCACGCTGGAGATCGCGCGCCGCTGCGGCATCGCGGGGGACGGCATCCCGCTCGCGCGGGTCGCCGGGCGCGAGCCGCTCCTCATGCGCTCCTCGCAGACGCGCGGCGGGAGGCGCCTATTTTCTGGGCACGCTGCCGGGCTCGAATTCTTCCAGCCTCGCCCGGGACGGCGTGGTGATGTTCGCCTTCTCCACCGCGCGCTGAACGAAGGGGCGCTGACGCTCGGCAAGGCGCAGCAGCACTCCGCCGCCGCCGATGCCCTGGGCCCCGATCCCGGCCCAATGGCGCGCGGTCGATCCGCGAAACGACGCGATGCCTTCCGCGGATCTCCCGCTGCACGCGGGCGTCGCCGCATCCGGCGACCGGCTCGTGGCCCTGAACCGCCCGCCGGGGAAGACGCGCCCCGGACGCTCTCGGCCGAAGGCCTGAACGAGCTGTTCGCCGGGCTCGATTTCCACGTCCTCACCGGGACCGCTCGAAAACAGCCGCAGCCTGACGAACGAGGTCTGGCGCACGTTCCTGCTCTTCATGGCGCTGGCCCTGCTGGGCGAGGCGCTGCTGTGCATGCCTCCGCCGCGGGATGCCCTCCGGAAAAACAGCCGGCCGGCCGTGCCCCAGCCGGCGTGATGCGCGCATGAAACCGGCCAGCCAGTCCCTCGTTTTTACGCACACCCCGGCGTCGGTCGCGCTGGCGGCGGTGTTCGTCCTCGCCGTCGCCGTGCTCGGCTGGCTCGCGTGGAATCGCGGGGGGCGGCGGCTCTCGACGGGGTTGCTGGAGGGGCTGCGCGTTCTCATCGCCCTCGGGCATCGGCATCACGTTGAACCAGCCGGAATGGCGCGAGATTTTCAAGCCGGAGAGCAAGCCGACGCTCGTCGTCCTGGTCGATGCCTCGCGCTCGATGCAGACGCGCGACGTGGTCGACCGCCGGCCATTCCGAACCCGCGCTCCCGGGCCGATCCTTGCCAAGCCGTTTGCCGACCCCGCGGCGTGGCGGGAGGTCGCAAAGAAGATGGACGTGGCGGTCGAGCGCTTCTCCTCCGGCCAGCAGCCGCCCGACGAGGGGACGGACATCAACGCTGCGCTCATCCAGGCTATCGAGAAGCACCCGCGGCTCAGCGCGGTGGTGCTGGTGAGCGACGGGGACTGGAACAGCGGCGACCCGCCTTCGGAAGCGGCGATGCGCCTGCGGATGCGCGACGTGCCCGTCTTCGCCGTGCCGCTCGGGTCGGAGACGCGCCTGCCGGACGTCGAGTTGCTCGGGTTCGACGTGCCGACCTTCGCCGATCGCGGGCAAGCCGCTGCGCATCCCGTTCACCATCGAGAGCTCCATGCCGCAGGATGAGCCCGCCACCGTCGAGATGAGGTCGTCCACCGGCGAGGTGGTGACGAAGTCGGTCGTCGTCCCAGCCATGAGCCGGCTGCAGGACGTGATCCTCTGGAAACCCGACCGGCCTGGGGAGATGAAGCTCACCCTCACGGTGCCGAGGACGGCCGACCGGCCCGCGAGCGGCGACGAGAACAACACCATCGAAGCCCCGCTCTCCGTGCGCAAGGAGCAGCTCCACGTCCTCCTGGTCGAGACCTACCCGCGCTGGGAATACCGCTACCTGCGCAACGCCCTGGAGCGCGACCCGGGCGTGGAGGTCAACACGCTGCTTTTCCACCCCGACCTCGGTTTGCCCGGCGTCGGTCGTGGCTACCTGTCCGGGATGCCCAAGGAAGACGCCATGGCGAAGTACGACGTCGTCTTCCTGGGCGACGTCGGCGTCGAACAAGGGCCAGCTCGACCTTGAACAGTGCGCCACCCTGCAAAAGCTCGTGCGCGACCAGGCCGCCGGGCTCGTCTTCATGCCGGGCTTGCGCGGCTACGAGGCTTCCCTGCAAGGCACCGCGCTCTCCGACCTGCTCCCTGTCGTTTGGGACGACGCGCAGCCCCGCGGTTTCGGCTCCTCCTCGCCCGGGAGGTTCGCCTTGACCGAGGCGGGCTCGCACAGCCTCCTGACCAAGCTTGAGGATACCGATGAAGCCAGCGCGCGGGTCTGGGCGCACCTGCCCGGGTTCCAATGGTATGCCCCCGCTGCCCGGGCGAAGGCGGGCGCGGAGGTCCTCGCCACGCACGCGACCGAGACGAACAGCTTCGGGCGCGTCCCTTTGATCGTGACAAAAACCTACGGAGCGGGTAAAATCCTCTTCATGGGCACCGATGGCGCGTGGCGGTGGCGCAGAGGTGTCGAAGACAAGTATCATTACCGCTTTTGGGGGCAGGTGGTGCGCTGGATGGCGTACCAGCGAAACATGTCGCAGGGAGACAAGATGCGCCTTTTCTATTCACCGGATCGCCCCAGGGCGGGCGCCGTGCTCACCCTGAACGCGAACGTCACCAGCCTCAACGGCGAGCCGCTTGCTCGACGGCGCGGTCATCGCGCAGATCACCGCTCCCTCCGGCAAGACCGCGAGCGTCCGGCTCTCGCCCGCGGGGGCGGAGGCGTGGGGCCTTTTCACCGGGGTTTTCACACCGGCGGAACCGGGCGAACACCGGGTGCATCTCACGAGCGCGGATGCCGGCTCGGCCCTGGACACCGTCATCTCCGTGCAAGGCTCTCCACGCGAGAAGATCGGCCAGCCCGCGAAGCCCGACGTGCTGCGCGAGATCGCCCAGCTCACCCGGGGCCGAGTGATGGCTTCGGCCGACCCCGCCTCCGTCGTCGCGGCCATCTCGGCCCTGCCGCAGCCGGAGATGCTCGAACGCCGCGTCCAGTTATGGGCGCACCCGGCCTGGGCGGGGTTTCTTTTGACGCTGCTTGGGATATTTTGGGTTGGTAGAAAATTTGCCGGCGCCTTCTAACGGATACAGACGGATACTTCTCGGAGACCTTGACCATGGAAACGAACCTGCCGCCCATCCTCGAAACCAAGCTCGCCCATTTCCGCCGCCGCGTCTGGATGGTGAAACTCGCGGAGGCCCTCTTCGCGGCCCTTTTCGGGATCGCCCTCTCGTATCTGCTCGTCTTCGTGCTGGATCGCCTATGGGAAACCCCGGGCTGGGTGCGGCTCTGCGTCCTGGCCGCCGGGGCCGCGGCGCTCGGCCTGGGCGTCCCCTTGAAATGGCATCGCTGGGTCTGGCGCCAGCGGCGGCTCGAGGACGCCGCGCGCCTGTTGCGGCGCACGTTCCCGCGCCTGGGGGATCAGCTTCTCGGCATCGTCGAGTTGGCGCGGCATGGATCACGCTGCCGCCGGTACGCAGCGAGCGCCTCGTGCAGGCCGCCATAGCGCAGGCCGCGGACGCGGTGAAGGATCAGGATTTCACCCACGCGGTGCCGGAGGCGCGCCACCGGCAGTGGGGACTCGCCGCGTGCGGGGTGTTGGCGCTGGCCGCCGCCGCGTTCTTCGTGGTGAGCGACGCCGCGCGCAACGCCCTCGGGCGCTGGGCCACGCCCTGGAAGAACATCGAGCGCTTCACCTTTGCGAAGATCGAGCCGCTGCCGCCGCGCCTCGTCGTCCCGTACGCGGAGCCCTTCTCGCTGCCGGTGCGGCTCAGCCCGGCGACCCAATGGTCGCCGGGCCGAGGGTTCGGGACGGATCGCCGGGCAGCCGTGGGTCACCGCGAACCTCTCCTCCGGCGCGTACCCGCTCCGGTTCCCTCCGCAGAAGCAGGACGGGGCGCTTGCCGTCTCGCTGGGGGACGTGCGAAAGACCGTCTTCGTCCAGCCGCGCACGCGTCCCGAGCTCGCCGAGCTCCTGGTTCGCCTGCGATTGCCCGGGTATCTCCATTACAAGTCCGAGCAGGACATCGCGGTGCGCGGCGGCTCCGTGAGCGTGTTGAAGGGCGCGCAGGCCGCGTTCGAGGCGAAGGCCAGCCGCGACCTCGCCGCCGCCGAGATGGACGGAGCGCCGCAGAAGGTGGATCGGGAGAAGATCGTCACCGGCTACGAACCGGTCGTCGCGGACGCGGATCGCAAATTCACCTGGAAAGACCGGGATGGCCTCACCCCGCGCGAGCCGCTCGTCCTCAAGGTAAACGCCGTCGAGGACGAAGCGCCCAGGATCGTCGCCCGCCGGGAGGCGCTCGAGGAGGTCGTCCTCGATTCCGAGGTCGTGACGTTCGACGTGAACGCCTCGGACGACTTCGGCGTGAAGAGGGTCGGCCTGCAATGGGTCGGTTCGCTCACCCAGAACGACGGCAAGACGCCCATCGCGGGCGAGCGGATTTCCGCGGCCGGGCAGCCCGAGAAAAAAGAGGTGGAAGCGCGTGCGACGTTCTGCGCGACGCGCGACGGGGTGGCGCCCCAGACCGTCGAGGTGCGCGCCTGGACGGACGATTACCTTCCCGGACGGGCGCACTCGGTCTCGGCGGCGTTCATCCTGCACATCCTGAACAAGACGGACCACGCCCTCTGGCTCACCGAGCAGTTCGGCAAATGGCTGGAAGCCGCCAAGGAAAGCTACGAGCGGGAACAGCAGCTCCACGCTACGAACAAGGAGCTGCGCGCGTTGAGCCCCGCGGAGCTCGACCGCCCGGAGAACCGCCGGCGCGTGTCGCAGCAGGCCGCGGCGGAGAATGCGAACGCGTCGCGGCTGGACAGCCTCACGCAATCCGGCAACAACCTCGTCGAACAGGCGACCAAGAACGACGAGTTCGACGCGAAGCGGCTGGAGTCCTGGGCCACGATGCTGAAGGCGCTCAAGGACATCGCCGCGAACCGGATGCCGACCGTTTCGGATTTGCTCAAGCAAACGGCCGGCGCCCCGGGCGGGAAGCTCGCGGGCGCTCCCCCCTCCGGCGGTCCGCCGCAGGGGCCGCGCCAGACCGCGGCGCCGCAGCCGCCGCCCGCGCCCGGCGAGGGCAAGACCTCCTTGAGTGTCAGCCAGGGCGCGCTTCCGCCCGGTGCGCTGAACCCCGCCCCGCTCATCGACCCGGCGGCTTCTCCCCGCCCGCCCGCGCCGAGCATCTCGGACCGCGAGCCCGGCTTCAGCAAGACCGCGGCGTCCAAGCCGCCGGATCCCAACGCGCCGCCGAAGCCGCCCAGCGCCGGCAAGCTCGGGCTGCCGGTGACCACGCTGGCGGCCGCCGCGGCGAAGAAGACCGACGAGGCGCCGCCCGCCCCGCAATCCCCTGCGCAGGCGAAGATGGATAACGCGATCAAGGAGCAAAAAGACCTCCTCGCCGAGTTCGCGAAGGTTTCCGACGAGCTGGGCGACATCCTCAGCAGCCTGGAGGCGAGCACGTTCGTGAAGCGTTTTAAGGCCGCCTCGCGCCAGCAGATGGGCCTTGCGAAGAACATCAGTCAGAAGACACTGAACTCCTTCGGCGTCGAGCGCGACCCGGTGAAGGCTGCCGAGGCCATCGCGAAGATAGCGAAGGATCAAAGCGAGGTGGTCGGCGTGATCGAGAGCGACCTGGATGCCTATTTCCAGCGCAAGCAGGACAGCCGTTTCAAGGCGATCCTGGACGAGATGAAAAAATCCGAGATCGTTCACGCGCTCGCGGGGGACGGCGACAAGGTATCGGTGAACCTCAGCGGGCAGTCGCTCATCGGCTCCGAGTTCTGGGCGGATACGATGGATCGCTGGGCCGAGGACATGGTCGCGGCCAGCAATTGCAAGGCCTGCTCCACCTGCAAGGGCGGGGCAAGCCTCCCGCCCGAGATCGTCCTGAAGGTCATGCAGGCCCTGCGCGACGAGATGAAGCTGCGCGACGAGACGCGCGAGGAGGAGAACGCGAAGCCGGCTCTGGACGAAGAGCGATTCGCCGCGGACGCCACCGAGCTCGGCGGAACACAGGGCGGCATCAGCACCCGGACGCGCGGGGCCATCGGCGACATTGCCGCGATCCCGGGTGGATTCACGACGTTCGAGAAAGAGATCGGTCTTCTCACCCAGGTCTCCCGGGTTATGGATGAGGCGCAGGCCACCCTGGTGACGCCGGAGACCGGCCCTAACGCGATCGCGGCGGAGACGGAAGCCATCGAGCTGTTGTTGCAGGCGAAGCGCGGGGGTTCCAAGAGCGGCGGCAGCGGCGGGGCGAGCCCCGGCGGTGGCGGGCGCGCGGCGTCGGCGTCGTCCGCGGCGCTCACCGATCTCGGCCCCGGCGGGGATGCGGAGGAAGCGGGTGCGCGCCAGGTCGGCCAGGCCACGGGCCGCGCGGGAAAAGAGTTTCCGGACGAGTTCAAATCCGGACTGGATACCTATTTCAGCCTCCTCGAAGGATCATCGGCCAAAAGATGAGCCGCGCGGGCAGCCATTGTTTGCCGCCCGCCGCGCGCCGGCTGGCGCTGTCGTTGACGCTGGTCGCTCTCGTCGCCTCGAATCTCGTTTGCCACGCAGCGGCCCTGGGGGCTGAGGCGGCTCCCGCAGCCAGCCCGGCCAAGCCAAAGCCGAAGGTGCCCGTGTCGCCCGAGGTGGAGGCGAAGCTCGCAGAGTTCGTAAAGAAGGTGGAGGACGCCAAGCGCCGGGTGTGGAACCTCCAGATGCAAAAGGAGATAGAAGCGGTGGCAAAAGCGACGGGTCTCGGCGAGGTCGGGCGAAAAGCCCTTGCGGACCCCGCGAAGGCCGCGGTGGATCAATGTGTCGTGGGGTGGGCGTCGAAGATCGCCGATATCTTTCGCGGCTTTTTCAACCAGCGCCCGGAGGAAGCGCTGCCGGAGATGGACCAGATCATCCTTCAGGCGGACTTCTACGCGTCGAACGAAGAGCTGGTGAGCGATTATGTGCGGCCGGAGGATCATCCGCTTTGGACGGAGGCGTTAAAGCGCACTCTCACTCCGGAGCAGGCCGCGGCGTGGGACAGAGCCCGCGCGGAACGCGACCGGGCGATCGAAAGCGAGACGGACGATCTCCTTAAGATCATGGTGGACCGGACGCGCGAGCAGTTCGAGAAATCGATCCTGCCGAAGAGCGGGGAAGTAAAGTTCATGCTCGCGCTGCCCAAAGAACAGGCCGCGCAGGTGTCCGCGCTCATGAACCGCGCGGTGGAGGAGAGCGTCGCCGGCTACAGGAAGGTCGCCGAGAAGGCGCTCCTTTCGATGAATGAGGATCAGCGCCGCCAGGTCATCAAGAACCGGCAGTTCTACGTGGAGACGGAGGCGAAGAACATGCCGGCGCAGGGGAGCGTCTGGAACGACGGCCTCAAAAAGCTGCTCTCCCCCGAGCAGGAGCGGCGCTGGGCCGTGATGAAGGCGGAACAGAAGGCGCGCCGCATCCGCATCCTGGCCCGGATGATGGTGGCGGAACTGGACGACCGGAGCGCCTTCACCGCAAAGCAGCGGGAGCAGTTGCAGCCCATCGCCGAGCGGCTGGTGCAGGCCTCGCCTATCCTCAACCCTGGGGATGATGCCGAGATGCAGGGAAACCTCGCGGCGCAGACATTTTACGCCGCGGGAGCCGGCGCGACCGAGGCGGAGATGAAGCCGATCCTCGATTCCGCCCAGTGGACGCATTGGCGGCAGGTCTGCTCGGGGGTGAATCCGGACGCGAACCCTGCGGAATCCGCCGCCGGACGGGCTGGCGCTGCCACGGGGCAGGGCCCCGCGGACCCGGTGGATCCCGAAAGCGCCATCTCCGATTTTCTCTACCGGAAGGCGGCGGGAATGCGCGCGAAACTTCTTGGCCCCATGTTGCTGAAGGCGGAGGACGCGGCGCGCATCGCGCAGTTACCGCCGGAATCCGTGAACCAATTGGAAATCGCGGCGCGCGGGGCGGGGGAGCGGTCGCTGTCCGCGTGGAAATCGAACGTCGAGCAGATGGTTCGCAACCAGATAGGGGATGTCACCGCGCAGAACGTGAAGCAGCGGCTCACGAGCATCGACGGGTTCTACTTCGATAATTCCTATACCGAACGGGCGAGCCATAATAAACAGCCCTTTTGGGAATCGACCGTAAAAACCACCCTGACGCCCGAGCAAGCCGCCGCGTGGCAGAAGGAGGTCGATGCCCGGCGCGCGTACCGGGACGAGAGCGTGGCCATGGAAATACTGGTCGAGTTCGACCTTGCAAACCCGCTCACCTCCGCGCAATGGGATAAGCTTGGCCCGTTGCTCCACACGGCCATGAAGGATTACGGGCCGGACATTGACCGGATGTTCTCGTCCCCCTGGTATGAGGAGCGTTACAGCATGTTCATCCCGCTCGCGTTCGTGCCGGAGAAAGATTTCAAGGCCGTCCTCACGCAGGAGCAGTGGGACACTTGGGTCGGCAGCCCCGAGTACGCGAACAGCGCGAACTACTCCCAGAACGTGGTAAGGATGCACGACCAGAGGGCGAAGGAGAAAAAATGAGGCCCTCTCTTCTTTCATTCGCGCGCTCCGGCGTTCTGCTCCTCGCCGCGGCGTGCTGCGCGCTCACCGCGCGGGCGCAGGATCCGACCCTCCGTTTCGGCGGGCAGATTCCCGCCGGAGGTCGATACCATCTACGAGCGCGGCCTCGGGTGGCTCGCGGCGCAGCAGTCCGCGGACGGAACTTGGAAAGGCAACAACCAGGGGTGCGGCGTGGACGGCATCTGCCTCATGGCGTTCCTGGCCAGCGGCGAAGATCCGAATTTTGGCAGGTATGCGGCCACGATTCGGCGCGCGATCCGTTCGATGATCGAGCGCCAGAACGAAAGCACCGGTTACCTGCCCGACAGCATGTATCACCACGGGTTCGCGACCCTGGCGCTTTCGGAAGCCTACGGAGCCGTGGATGAATCGCTCCTTTGGGGTGGAGACAAGCCGGTGCGGAGCATCGCGCAGACTCTGAGCCTGGCGATCCGCTGTTCGGTCACCTCGCAGAAGAAGAACCGTTGGGGCGGCTGGCGCTATTCGCCCGACGCCGTCGATGCGGACACGTCGGTGACCGGCGCGGTCCTCATGGGGCTGCTCGCCGCGCGGAACGCAGGCATGGCCGTGCCGGACGACACGGTGAACGCGGCCCTGGAATTCATGCGCCGGAGCACCGCCAAGGACGGCTCGGTGGCCTACACCGGCGGCTTCGGCGGCATGGGCGGCTCGGTCAACCTCACCGCGGTCGCCTCGCTCGTGGCCGCGGTCTCGAAGACAAAGGAGACCGGGCAGTACAAGGCCACCCTCAAACGCCTGCTGGACAACCTCGAGGACCGCGAGAGCGGCTCGTATGCCGAGTATTTTCGTTACTATATGGCGCAGGCCCTGTTCCAGGGCGACTACGTCTCCTGGCAGAAGTGGAACGCCGAGCTCGTGAGGGAGTTGCGCGACCTTCAGAGGGACGACGGCGCATTTGGTGGCGATGCCTACTCGACCGGCATGTCCCTGCTCGGCCTGGCGCTGAACTATCGCTTCCTGCCCATCTACGAGCGATGAAGAGGGCAGTCTGTCTCCTTCTTTGCCTGTATTCCGGGATCGCGGGAGCTCAGCCCCTGCTGTGGATCGGCGGCCAGTCCGTCAATTCGGTAAAATCGCCCGCAGCCCCCGCCCCTTCCGAACCCGAGAAGCTGCGCTGGAACAACGGGGAGACCCTCACCGGCGCCCTCGTTGCGGCGAGCGCCTCCGGCGTTACCTGGCAGACGCCGTTGTTTCAGGATCCGCTCGAACTGGCCTGGCCGGCCCTGCGCGGCATCGAGCAGACGGTCGCGGCCATCCCGCCCGCCGACCCGTTCGTTTTCTCGTTGCGGGACGGCAGCCGGGTCGCGGGCGACTTCGTCTCCCTCACGGACAAGGCGCTGACGATCCACAGCACGCGCCACGGGGATGCCGTCCTGAAGCGGGCCGAGGTTCTCAGCATGCGGCGCGTCCGGAGCGACAGCCTCGTCTTCAACGGCCCGTTCGGCGACGCGGGCTGGACGCCCTCGGTAAACTCTTCCCTGGAGATGAAGGCCGCAGGCGTCCTCACGATTCCCTATTGGAACCGCTCGGCGTCTCTCGACATCAAGCTCCCCGAGTCCGTGGAGATCAGCTTCCGATTGCATTCCACGCTGCGCCCGGACTTCGCCGTCGTCCTGCACGGCGCGGACAAGCAGGTGCTGGCCGTCGAGACGTGGGATGACGAGCTGGTGCTCACGGGGGGCGATCGCTTCAAGGCCGTCCGCAAGATACCTGGCGGCGAAAGCTCCGTGGACTTGCGCCTTTTCTGGGATCAGAAAGCGCGGAAGTGCTCGGTGTTCACGCCGGACGGGGAGCCCGTGGTGGAATGGGATGTGCCGGACAATGCCGGGAACTCTTCTTCCGACAGCGCTATGCCGGCCTTCGGAACGCCGCGCCGCATGGGCGGCGGCAGCAGAAACGGGCAGACCACGGCGAGCCTGGTTCTGCAAAACAAGGGCCACGATCTCGCCATCGATTTCCTGAAGGTGCGCACCTGGGACAGGAAGCCCCCGGCGAAGATCGACGTGAGCAGGCCGCGCGTGGAGTTGAGCGACGGGACCGTGGTCCAAAAAGGGGCCTCGTCCGGCTCGGCGGCCTCGCTGCGACTGGGGGAGGACGACGCGCAACCCGCCCTCCCGCTCAAGCAGGTGGAGGCGGTGGTCTTCTCGTCCGATCCTCCGCGCCCGGCGGCCACCGAAGCGTCTCTGTCGTTCGCGGACGGGACGCTCGTCCTGGGCAGCATCGCGTCGGTAAAGGACGGGTGGGCCTTGCTGAACACCTCTTTCACCGAGCGGCCGTTCGGATCGAGTCTCGACGCGTTGAGGCAGCTCCTCGTCCATGCGCTCCCGGCGTCCCAGGCCAGGGCGGGCGCGGACCTGGTCCCGTCGGCACAGGAAGGGACCGACCATATCTCCATCCAGAACACGACCCTCCACGGCACGCTCATCGGCGCGGGGGACGGCGAACCCCGCTGGCTGCCAGTGGGCGGCGTGGCGCCCGCGGGCCTTTCGAAAGCGTTCGACAGCGAGATCACCCGGGCGCTCCCCGAAAATACGCAGCTCCCAAGCGCCCCCGCCCTCTTCTACACGACCGCGGGCGACGTGCTTCCCGGCACGCTGAGGGGGATCGACCGCACGGGAGTCGAGTTCGAGTCGAGCCTTGTGGAAGCGAAAAAACTGGCCGCCTCCAGCCTGGATGCCGTGCTGTTCCGCTCGGCCTCCTCGAACCTTCTGCTCGGCTTCGGCGACCCCGCGTGGCGCATTCTGAAGGGGGACGAAAACTCTGTCCAGAAGACGAAGGACTCGCTGCACATGGCCCCCGGCACCTCCATCGCCCACCCGCAAGCCATGCAGAGCAGCGAGATCAAATTCAAGATTTCCACCGGCGCGTTCTCGACCCTGCGGTTGCGGATGTTCTGCGCCGGCACGGACAACAGCCGGTCCACGAACATGATCCTCTCGTTGATGGGGGATCGCTTTTGTTCCGGCATCGAGACCTCCGAAGGCCAGTTGGACAACCAGATCCAGACGCGGATCGCCTCCTCGATGGTCGGGGTGCGCCTGGTCATCAAGGAGCAGTCGGTGGAGCTCTACCTGGACGATGTACCTCACCCAGACTTTCCCCATCCCGGCCTCCAGACGGCTCGGGTCCGGCCTCATCATCGAGCCGGCCGGCCTCTGGGGGAACCAGGTGGCGAGCGTCGCGCTGGCCGACTTCTCCGCGCCACCCGTCCCTGGCGGCGCGCCATTGCCCTTTATCGACTCGGATGCGAAGACCGAGGCCTTGAGCGTGCCGCGTTTCCGCAAAGACGACCCGCCGATCCACGCCCTCCTGGCGGCCAACGGGGACGTGCTCCGGGGTGAGATCGAAGCGGCTACGGCCACGCATCTTGCGTTCCGTTCCGGCCTGGAGGAGCTCACCGTGCCCCTGGATCGGGTGAGAGCGGTGGTCTGGTTGAAAAAACCGACCGATGCCCCGCCGCCGCCGCCGGAGGAGAGCGCGCTGCGGAAGCGGTTGACCCAGCGCCTCGTTGGCACGATCCGTTTTGGAAAGGCTTCCCTCAGGAACCTGGTGGATTTTTTCCGGTCGCAGGTTCCCGAAGTGACCTTCCAGCTTCCCGAGAAGGAGGATACCCGCAGGCTCCCGATGCTGTTTAGCGGCCAGACGCTCGCGGAGGCGTTGGATCGCGTCTGCCGTGCGTTCGGTTTATCCTACCGGGTCAGCGGGAGCAACACCGTGCTCTTCGAGGTGGAGGCCCAGACCGCGAAAAACCTGGTGCGCAAATTCTACTGGCTCAAAGCGGGCGCCTTCCCTTCGAACGCGCCGGCGCGGGAAATCCTCGCGGCCAAGGGCGTCCCTTTTCCCACCCAGGCGTCCGCGCACTGGGATTCCGACGGCTGCGAACTCTCCATGACCAACACGCCGGAGAACCAGGCAAGGCTCGTCGCGGTGCTCGGCTCCGACTTCGGAGGCAGCCTCGGCTCACCGACGCATTGGCTGATGTTAAAGAACGGGGCGCGGCTCGGCCTCGCGGTGGACAAGTTCAGCAAGGACTCCATCACCGGGAGCCACCCGCTCTACGGCAGATGCACGGTGCCGATGGCCGACGTGTACGTCATCCGGACTTCGCCCCCCGAGCCGAGCGTGTCGATGCGCTCCGTGGAGGACTGGCGCCTCGTTTATGCCCCCGAGCCCGTGCTGCCGCAGACGGGTGGGGAGAGCTCCGTGCTACTGGGCACCCAGGCCAAAACGTTCAAGTTGCCGCTCCTGGCCGGCGGCGTTTTCGACCTCGCTGGAACGAAGGGGAAGGTCATCGTCCTCGACTTCTGGGCCACGTGGTGCGCGCCTTGCATCCGGTCGCTGCCGGAACTCATCGAGGCCATGGCGCCGTTCCCGGCCGACAAGGTGAAGTTTCTCGGCGTGAACGAGGGGGAGCCCGGGCCGCTGGTGAAGCGGTTCCTCGAGACCCGGGGCTGGAAGCTCGATGTCGCCCTGGATGAAGCGCAGACCGTGGGCCAGCAGTTCGGCGCGGAGGCGATTCCCCACACCGTCGTCATCGGCCCCGACGGCAAGGTGGCTTGGGTGATGAGCGGTTACACCCCCGACGGCGAGGCCGAGGTGGCCGAGGAAGTGAAAAAGCTCCTGGCCGCGCCCGCCGCGCAGCCGTCCCCCGCGACCCTGTAAACCGTAAAGGCGTCCGAGGCCTATTCGCGCGCGTAGAGTTGGCTGTTCTCGTCCAGGTCCTTGATGACCGTGCAGAGAAAAACCGGGTCTGGGTGCAACTCGCGGTATTTGGAAATCTCGGACCGGTTCAGGACGCGGAACCCGTACCGCTCGAACATCTTCGCACCGCGGCGGCTCTCGAAGGTGACCATCTGCCCGTAAACGCGCTTTTCGCCGTTCTGGTACAGGTATTTCAGGTAGGCGTCCATGAGCGCCCGGGTGGATGCGATGTTCCGCGCTTCCGGCAGTAGATTCACGTGGAAATGCGCGGTCCGCCTCGGGGCGGCAGGCACCTCGCGCCAGCCGTAATAGAGGATCCAGTGGACGAACCGGCGCGAGGCCGCGCTATAGCGCCAGTACCGCGAGAGGCCCGTGACGAGCAGGCCCGCATTCTGGTAGATGCTGTAGAGCTGCTGGCGAAAGGGGCGCCGGGAACCGAGCAGGTAGCCCTTCACCTCTCCCTCCAATTCAAGGACGAATGCGGATTCCGGTTCCCAATCGGTGTAATAGCCGGTGAGGAAATTCGCGAACAGCTCGCGATCCTCAAACACCGGGTCGATCGGCTGCCCGAGGAAGCCGGTCTCGCAGCAGAGACGGCGCACCACATCCCTGTCGGCGGGCGTATAAGCTCGGATGAGAGGTTTGGGATGCATCGCGTCCTTTAGTTCCTATAACCGCTAATGGCGTCGCGGTAAATTTCAAAGAGGCGCTTGAAGACCTTTTCCCATGAATACTGCATCGCGACCCTGCGGCTCACGTCGGCCCCGACCGCTCGGAGGTCCTGCCGGCTCGCCTCCACGATGGCCTGGGCCAGAGCCCCGGGTGTGTTCTCCGCCGCCCAGTGGGCCTGGTCGCTGTAGATGATCCTGTCCATGTAACTGCCGCGGATGCCGACGACCGGCGTCCCGCAGGCCTGGCTCTCCAGGGTCACGAGCCCGAACGTCTCCTGCACCCCCGGGTGCACGAAGAGGTCCGCCGCCGAGTAATATTGGGCAAGCTTGGCCGAGTCCGAGCAGTACGGCAGCCACGTCACCGCGCAGGTCTTCTGCTGTAGCTCCTTCAGGACAGGCCGCTGCAGGCCGTCACCGATCGCCAGCAGGTGGAAACGGCCCGGGTGTTCCCGCGTGAGAATCTCGAAGGCCTCGAACAGCGTCCGCGTGTTCTTCTCCCCCGCGAGCCGCCCCACGTAGAGGAGGAGCGTCCTCTCTTCGGGGACGCCGAGTTCCGCGCGGATGTGCGGCGCGGGCTCCGGATTGAAAACGGCAGTGTTCACGCCGAGGTCGATGTTCCGGACGTTCTCGACGCCCCAGTCGGTCAGGAGCCGGCCGAGCGCGGGGGAGGGGACCAGGGTGCGCGCGAAGCGGTTATAGAGGTTCCGGATGTAAACCTTGGAGATATCCACCGCGAAATCGGTCGCGGTGCTCCCAAAAAATTTCTGGACGCTCCTCAGGTAAGCCTCCGGGAAGTGGGAATGGTAGAAGCCGACAGCGGGTATCCGCAGCGCGTCGCCCGAGGCGATGGCCTTCCACGCCACTTGGTAAGGGTCGCCCGATTCGATGATGTCGGGCATCTCCCGCATGAGGATTTCCTCCACCGCCCGCAGCCGGAGCAGCGCCCGGTAGCGGGATGTCTTCGAGACGAGCGGGGAGCGGATCGTGTAGGTCTTCGCGCGGCCGTCAACGGTGAGCGCATCCTTCTCTCCGGGCACGATGAGGACGTGTTCATCCTCTCCGTGCCCGTGCAGGAAGAGGACCTTCTCGTGGAGGTAACGCTTCACCCCGCCGCTGACCGGCGAGTAGAATTGGGTGAGATCGCAGATCTTCAAACCTTCGCGATCTTCCCTTGTCCCCGGTCAGTTGTGGTCCGTGAGATATTTCTCCGCTTCCAGCGCGGCGGCGCACCCCTGGCCGGCGGCCGTTATGGCCTGCTTATAGACCCGGTCCGACACGTCGCCCGCGGCGAATACGCCGGGGATGTTGGTATGAGTTCCGTTTTGCTGGAGGAGATACCCCTCGGCGTCCATGTCGAGTTTGCCCCGGAACGGCGCGGTATTGGGAGTGTGGCCGATCGCCACGAACACGCATTTCACCTCAAGGCCGGTCTCCGCTCCCGTCTCGACGTCCTTTACTCGGACGCCCCGCATCTCGCCGCCCTCATCGGTGAGGTATTCTGTGAGGACGCTGTTCCAGACCATCTCGATCTTCGGATGCGACAGCGCGCGGTCCGCCATGATCTTCGAGGCGCGGAGCTTGTCCCTCCTGTGGACGAGGTAAACCTTCGAGGCGAACCGGGTGAGGAAGACCGCCTCTTCGCAGGCCGAGTCGCCCCCGCCCGCCACCAGTACCGGGACGCCGCGGTAGAAAGCGCCGTCGCACGTGGCGCAGGAAGTCAGGCCGTGGCCGACGAGCCTCTTTTCATCCGGCAACCCGAGCCAGCGGGCCGAGGCGCCGCTTGCCACGATGAGCGTGCGGGTCTGCACCGGCTCCCCGTCGATCTCTACGGTGACGTGCCCTTCCCCCGTTTCGAGCCCCGTGGCCAGCGAGTAGGCGAACCGCGCCCCGAAACGCTGGGCCTGCTCCTTCATGTTCATGATGAGTTCCGGCCCGTCGATTCCCTTCGGGAACCCGGGGAAATTCTCCACGAGGGTGGTGGAACTGAGTTGGCCGCCCGGCTCCTTCCCTTCGAGGACGAGCGGTTCGAGGTTTGCGCGCGCGGCGTAGATCGCCGCCGTCAGCCCGGCGCAACCCGTGCCGACGATGATCATTTTTTCCATTTGGCAGGAGTGGGACTATAGAATCGAAATGGGTGGCAGGCAACCCATCGCGGCGTTAGATAGTGCCATGTTTACCGGCCTCATCGAAGCGACGGGGCGCGTCGCGGCCCTGGAGCGGCTGCCCGCTGTCGGGCGTCTCGTGCTGGAAGCGCCGAGTTTCGCCGGAGAGATAAAGGAGGGGGAGAGCATCGCCGTCAACGGCTGCTGCCTGACGGCGACCCGGCGGGATGGGGGGGGGCTGACTTTCGACCTCCTGGAGGAGACGCTGGCGAGAACAAATCTCGGGACGCTGGCGCAGGGCGCTGTCGTAAATCTCGAGCGCGCGCTTTCGGCCGGTGGGCGGCTCGGGGGGCATTTTGTGCAGGGGCACGTGGATTGCACAGGCGAGGTGGTGTCCACGGGAGGCGCGGGAGGCGAGGTGGAGGTGAAATTCCCGGAGGCTTTTGGAAAATACGTGGCCTTCAAGGGGTCGGTCGCGGTGAATGGGATCAGCCTGACGGTGGCCGAAGTGCGGGAACGGAGCTTTGTCGTGTGCATCATCCCGCACACGAAGGAGCACACGAATCTTGGCTCGGCGCGGGCGGGCGACGTGGTGAACCTGGAGTTCGATATCCTGGCAAAATACGTCGAGCGGATCCTGAAGGCGTAGCAACCCTCGCCGCATTTACTGCGGGAGGAAGGATTTCACGCCTTCCAGGACGGTGCCCACCGGATCCTTGACGGTCTTTTCCACGCCTTCGATGATGGCGCCTTGCGCGGCGGCCACCAGGCGGGGGGTGAGGTCTTCGGTGGGGCTGCCGACCGGCCCGCTCAACCGGACGGATGTCCAGAGGTAGCCTTCCCGGGAGGCGGTGAACACTTTTCCCTGGGAGCCGGGAAGCCATTGGAGGCTGCCGGGCGTCACCCCTACCTGGAAGGTTCCGTCCAGGGTCGAGTCCACGACGTTGAATGCTCCCTCCATCCGGATCAGGCCCTTGGACTCGAGGATGAAATTCTTCACCTCCAGGCGCGTGGCAGTCCGCTTGAAGTCGCCGGACGCGATGCTGAGGTCCAGCGTCCGGAATTGCTGCGACCGCGTGAAGGTGGCGATCTGGTCGAGGACGGGGAGCGCTTCCAGCCGGCCTTGCGAGAGACTCAGGGAGCCTTCCATGTCGGGCGCGCCGGTCATGGGCATCGCCGAACGGACGTGGACATCGCCGTTGAGGTTCCCCTCAAGGCGCTTGCGCCAGTCCATGGGCAGCAGCGGGGCCGCGGGCACGCCGTTCAGCTTGATGTCGAGATCGAGGGCCTGCGTGAAGTTGATCTCGCCGCTGACCGCCAGAGTCCCCGAGTCCTTGCACTTCAGCTCGGAATCCAGCACGAAGAGCGAGGGCCTCCGGTATTTCAGCCTGGCGCTGCCGATCCCGAGTTCGGGGAGACCGATTTCCGCGAGGTGTCCGCCCTCCGCGAGGATGTTCCAGGCGCCGGGGTGGGTCGCGTCCGCGGAGTTGTTGGAGTCGTCGGGCGTGACGGTCAGCCTTGTCGCGGTGACGCCTCCCGGCCGGTCCGCCCTTCCCTTCCACTCGATGTTCGCGTCCTCGACGACCGCCTGCCGCAGATCGACCTTGTTCGGCAGGATGCCCCATCCCCCCGGAGTCGTCCGGGCGGGCTCGACGGGGGCGCGGCCCTCGCGTTCCTCGGAACTGGCGACCGAGATTTGCAGCCGCTGGAGATCGAGTTCATCGATCTGCCAGGTGTGTTTGAGCATCCCGTGGAGGTTGAAGGCCGCCCGCATCTGGTCGCCTTGCAGCCGATCGAAAAAGGCGGTGCCGACGCCGCCCGCCTGGAAACCATCGGTATAGATCGTCGTTCCCGCGTAGTGGAACGGCAGGAACTCGCCGTCGGCCTGCACGGCGCCCAGGGCGGCGTGGCTGATGATGAGGCGGAATTTGTCGCTCTTGAGGAACGCGTTAAACCAGATGTTGAGCGCGAGAAACGCCAGGATGGCCGCCACCCCCAGGCACAGCGCCGCCACGAGGAAAACTTTGATGGCTGCTCGGGGGGCCGGGCGGCTCGCGGCCGTGTTCATCCCCTTGCACTAAATGCAAAGCCGGAAAAATTCCAGTGACAAACGCGTTTGCTGAATCAATTCTCGATTGTGCTCGAACTCCGCGATGTTTCCTTGCAACTGGGAAAGGAACCCGACGGGCAGCGGCTTCTCAACGACGTGTCGGCGCACATTTCCAGCGGGAATTTCGTCGCCGTCATCGGGCCGTCCGGCTGCGGCAAGAGCACCTTGCTGAAGGTCATTGCCGGCCTGCGCGAGCCGACCTCCGGTTCCGTCCATTGGGAGGAACGCGACCTCTCGACGGACGATCTCGACCCGCACGAGATCGGTTACGTGCCGCAATTCAGCATCGCGTACGACCTTTTGACCGTCGCGGAGAGCGTGGAGTCCACCCTGCGCCTGCGGGTGGCGATAGGGGAGGCTTCGTGCGAGGAACGGGTCGCGGAGATATTGAACCACGTAGGGCTGGGAGAGCTGCGGGACCGCCGGGTGCAGGTGCTCTCGGGCGGCCAGAAGCGCCGGCTCGCCCTGGCGATGGAGATGGTCACCTCCCCCCTGCTGCTCCTTGCGGACGAGGTGACCAGCGGGCTCGACCCGAAAGCCGAGGACGAGATCGTCCGCCTGCTGAAACGGCTCGCCCACGAGGACGAGCGCATCGTCATTTCCGTGACGCACAGCCTCCGCCATGCCGACCTCTATGACAGCGTGCTGGTGTTGCACCAGGGGCACGTCGTCTATCACGGCCCGGCGCGGCTTCTTTACCACTATTTCAGCGTCGAGAATCCGGAGGACCTGTTTCCGCGGCTCGCGGGGCGGGCCGCCTCCGAGTGGCACCTGTCCTGGCAGAAATATCGCGAGGCATACTCCATCCAGTCGGCCTCCAAGAGCGATCCCGCGCCCCGCAAGGAGAGCCTGGCGAAGCTCTTCCCGCGCGGCGCGCAACGGGCGCCCGGCGCGGGCGGAGGGCACGCGGGCCTTCCGAGGGCGGAGTCCGAGGCCATTCCCGGATTTCTCACTCAGTTCTTCATCCTGCTCTCCCGGCGGTGGCGGCTTTTTTTCCGCGATCGCGGCCAGGTAACCCTGCAGCTCGCGCTCCTGTTCGGGTTTCCGTGCCTGGTCGTCATCTTCGCGTTGAACGGCCTGCCGCAGATCAAGAACCTCAGCATGACGGCGCAAACCGACATCCGGCAGATGGTGGAGGAGGCGAACTTCCACCAGGAATCGGCCCGGACGGGGAGCCTCGTCTCCGGGCTCGTGATGTTTCAGGTCGTCCTGCTGACCCTCATGGGGTCCAACAACTCTGCGCGCGAGATCGCCGGCGAGCGCCTCATCTTCGAGAAGGAGAAGTATGGCGGAGTGCGGCCCGCGAGCTATGTGTTGAGCAAGGCCGTGTTCCTTACGGTGCTCGTCGCGGCGCAGTCCGTATGGATGGCGGTCTTCGTCAACGTCATCTGCCATTTCCCCGGGGACTTCGTCAGCCAGGCCGCGATGCTCCTCATGGTGAACGCCGCGATGACCGCTGTCTGCCTCGGCATCTCGAGCATGGCGAAATCGCCCGAGCAGGCCTCCCTCATTTCCGTGTACCTCGTCGGGTTCCAGCTGCCGCTTTCGGGCGCCGTCCTGGCGCTCCCAGACTTCATCGGATGGGCCACCCGCCCGTTCATCGCGGCCTACTGGAGCTGGTCCGGCTTTCTGCAGAGCATGCGCGAGACCCGCATCTACGACATCGTCCAGGATGTCACCCAAACGCACCTTTCCGCGGTGCCGCTCTGTTTCTGGGTGTTGGGCTCGCACGTTTTCGCGGGCCTCTTCCTTGCTTACATAGGAAGCAGGAACAGCCAATGGGAATAGCCGCGGCAGCCTGCCCGGCCGCCGGCGGGCCGCATTTCTTTGAACGTTTGCGAACAGCCCGGGGTCACACGTTCAAGTCATGAATCCCCTCTTGGTTAGAATCGCCCCCGCCTTCCTCCTGCTCTCCAGCCTTGAGGCTCGCGCCGGGACGTACCCGGCCGCCGCGAAGCCTGCCGGGCCCGCAGCTGCGGCAGCCTCCGCGACTGCGGGCCAACCGCCCGCGGAAATCCCGATCAAGGATTTTTTCGACAACCCGAAGATCAGCAGCGCCTCCATCTCGCCGGATGCGAAGCAATACGCCTTCCTCGCCCCGGACAACAACCGGATGAACGTCTGGGTCTGCCCCGCGAACGACTTCGGCAAGGCCACGCTCATCACTCACGACAAGGTGCGCGGCATCCGGACGTTCTCGTGGACGCGCGACGGGAAATACGTCCTCTATATGCAGGACCAGGGCGGCAACGAGAATTTCCACATCTACCGTTCGGACCCGTCCAAGCCCGGCGACCCTGCCGTCGATCTCACGCCGGAGGAAGGCGCGCGGGCCGATTTCGTCGATCTCCCGCGCGAACGCCCCGACGAGGCGCTCATCGCCATGAACGTGCGCGACAAGCATTACTTCGATGTTTATCATCTGCAAATCTCGACCGGCGAGCTGAAGATGATCGAGCAGAACCCGGGCGACGTCGATTCCTGGCACACGGACACGAAGGGCGTCCTGCGCGCGTGCGCGGCGCAGATCGACAAGGGCCAGACCCAAATCCGCGTCCGCGACGGGGCTTCCGGGCCATTCCGTATCCTCGCCACCTACACGGATGAAGAGGACGCGGAGATCCACGCGTTCACGCCGGACGGGGAAGCGCTCTTTTTCTCGAGCGCGCGCGGGACGAATACATCGCACCTGGCGAAGCTCGACTTGAAGTCGGGCAAGGAGACCATCATCGACGAAGATCCGGAGTATGACCTGGACGGGCCGATCATCAGCGACAAGACGCACGAACTCCTGGGCGTCACCTATGATAAGGATCGCCTAAGTTATAAGATTTTCGATCCGCAACTTAAGAAAGACCTAAGCATCCTCGAAAAGGTGCACGATGGCGACGTCCTCTTCCGCGACAGCGATGCCGAGGAGCAACATTGGATCATAGCTTATAACTCTCCCACCGATCCCGGCGCAACCTATTCCTATGACCGCGCCACGGGCGACACGGCGTTTCTCTATCGGCCGCGGCCGTGGCTGAAGCCGGAGCAACTGGTGGGTATGCAGCCCGTTCAGTTCGAGAGCGTCGGCGACATGTCCGTCCACGGCTACCTGAGCCTGCCAAAGGGAGTCGAGCCGAAGAATCTCCCCACCGTCCTCGTCGTGCACGGTGGCCCGTGGGCGCGCGACGACTGGGGGTACGACCCCGAGGCGCAGTTCCTCACAAACCGCGGCTTCGCGGTGCTCCAGGTCAACTACCGGGGCTCGACCGGCTACGGAAAGAAATTCCTGCATGCCGGCGACCGCGAATGGGGCGGCAAGATGCTGGACGACATGGTCGCGGGCGTGAACTGGGCCGTCGCGCAGGGGTATTCGGACAAGGACAAGATTGGCATCTACGGCGGGAGCTACGGGGGTTACGCCACGCTCGCGGCCCTGGCGTTCCAGCCGGCCGTTTTCAAGTGCGGCGTGGACTACGTGGGCATCTCGAACCTGCTCACGTTCATGAACACCATCCCCCCGTACTGGGAGACCTATCGCGATGTCATGTATCGCCGCGTCGGCAACCCGAAGACCGAGGAAGCGTTCCTGCGCTCCCGTTCGCCGCTCTTTGCCGTGGACAAGATCGTCGCGCCCCTCTTTATCGCCCAGGGCTTCAACGACCCGCGCGTCAACCACGCCGAAGCCGAGCAGATCGTGAACGCGCTGAAGAAGGCGAACAAGCCCGTAGAATACATGTTAAAGATGGACGAGGGCCACGGTTTCTCGAACCCCGAGAACCGCCTGGACTTTTACGGCAAGATGGAAACGTTCCTTGCCAAATATCTCAAATAAGCGCGGTTAGTCAGCGCCCCTGGCCTTATTTTCCCGGCCCGCGCCCAAAGAGCCATTCATCCCCGTACCGGCACGTCACGACGATCCATAGCAACACCGGCGCCGCCACGCTGAACTGAGCGACCACCGTGTCCCCAAGTCCCTGGGCAAGCGCCTTCCGAAACGCGGACTGAGTATCCATGAGGTAAGTCGATTCATTCCATATAAGGAAGGCGATCGATAATAGCAGGATGCAATGCATCCCCGCCAGGCCCCATAGCAGCGCCCACCCGCGCCGGGCCCACGACACAGGCGTAGCAAGTATGAGAGCCATGAGCAGCGCGGTGGACCGCCAGAAGCCGGATGCGTCCACGTTTACATTTCTTACCGGCCCGGACCCGTTCGCGTCCAGCAGGGAGCGGTCCGCGACGACCATGACCGTGTCCGAGGATTGCCTGGAAGGTTCAAAAAGAACGGCCAGCGCGCCGTTCGGCGAGGTGAAGACCGAGCTGCACATCGCACGAAAATATGCGCCGTAAGTGCGGCTCCATCCCGCCCAAGGCATCAGCAGGAGCGCGTAAACGAGCACGAAGCGGCACAGGAAACGCACCAGGAGATTTGGAGCGTGGCCGCGCGCCCGGCCCGCCTTAATCATATTGCCGCTCCCGGCGGAGAAAACGCGCGGCGGCGGCCAACAAGAGTATCGGCAACGCCACGAACGCCCAGGGCGGCAGCGCCGGCACAGCCGGGGAGACGGTGAGCATGACCGGGTTGGAGGTCACGCTGCCGTATGGATTCGTAATCACGACATAGTAGCTTCCCGCATCGCCGGACATCACGTTCGGGATCGTATAGGATGCGCCGGTCGCGCCGGGTATTGCAACAGAGTCCTTATACCATTGGTAGGTGTAAGGGCCGGTGCCGGAGTCGGCCACGGTAAACGTGACGGACTGGCCCGCGGTAACCATCTGCGGCGCGGGCTGCGCGGTGATGGCGGGGGCGGCGCCCGCCACGCGAACCGTTTGGTTGAAAGTGTCCGCGAGGTAAACCGCCCCGGAGTTGCTGTCGACCGCGACGGCTTGGAGGCTATAGAACTGCGCCGCCATCCCCGTCCCGTCATTCGTGCCGGTGACGCCCGCCTGCCCGGCGATGGTACTGACGACGCCTGCGGGCGTGATCCTGCGCAGGAGGTTGTTCCCGGAGATCGTGGAGCCCACGGTCGGCGGCACCTGGCTGTCTGTGACGTAGAGGTTGTTCGAGCCGTCGAGCGCCAGGCCGACGGGTGAGTTGAACCGCGCCTGATTCCCGATGCCGTCGATGCGCCCCGCCGTCCCCTCTTCGCCGTATGGCGTCGAAACCACCTTTGCGGGCGTGATCTCGCGCACGACATCGTTGCCGAGGTCGGCGACATAGACGTTCCCGGTCGTGTCCACGGCCACGCTGATGGGCGTATTGAACAGGGCCTGGGTTCCCGTCGAGTCCAGGTATCCGACGGACGACGCGTTCCCGGCCAGCGTGCTGACGGCGACGGTGCCGGACACGATCGCGATTTTGCGGATCGTGTTATTGCCCGAGTCCGCCACATAGACGTTACCGGTCGCGTCCACCGCGACGCCCTGCGGGTTGTTGAATCGCGCCTGCGAGATGCTGCCGTTCGCGGAGCCGACATGGCCTGCCCGGCCCGCGAGGGTGCTGACCGTGCCCGAGAGCGTGATCTTGCGGATCGTGTCGTTGCCGGAGTCGGCCACATAAAGGTTGTTGGAGCCGTCCACAGCCACGGCGTTCGGCGTATTAAAAAGGGCGTTGGCGCCGGAACCGTTGGTGCTCCCGGCGACTCCGGCCCGGCCGTACGGAGTCGTCACCGCGCCCGCCGGGGTAACCTTGCGGATCGTGTCGCTATTGTAATCGGCTATATAGACATTTCCGAAGCTGTCCACGGCCGCGCCGCTTGGGTAACTGAATTGCGCTGCGGCCCCTGCGCCATCCGCGGTGCCGGAGTTGAGAGGCTGGCCTGCCAGCGTCAAAATGGTGAGAGGCGTGTCCACGACCAGCACCGACGGCGGCGCGGTCGTCACCACGCTCGTGCCGGTATTCACGACGCATTGGAACTGGTCGCCGCTCATCGCCAAGGTCACTCCGCTGATCGTGATGGAGGCCGTGGCCGTGCCGCTGTATGGCCCGCCGTCGCTCAGGTTTGCGGCCGATCCCGAGCCGATGGGTATCCGCTGCCATTGGAAACCCGCCGCGCTGCCGCTGAGGGCCACCGTGAACGTCGCGTTCGACCCCGGTGCGAATGTCGCGGCCTGCGGCGTCGTCTGGAGACCCACGAGGGTCTGCGCCAGGGGCTGCACGTTCGGCACACCGATGCCCGTAGCCCGGTCAAACCCTGCTGTCGCCGGGAATCCGTTGCTGCCCGCCGTGATGTCCCGGAAGCTACTGGTCCCGAGGAGCGGATAGATCCGCGGCCCGAGCAATCCGGCAGGGGGGAGGTTCACATTGGCGCGGGCCTGGTTGATGAGGGCGCAAAACCCGGCCCAGGTCGGGCTGCTCCAGCTCGTCCCGCCGAGCTCCGTCTGCGTGCCGCTGATTACGAGGAACGCGCCCGTATTGGGATCGGCGGGGAGGGAGACGTCCGGCACCTCGCGGTTCGACCCGCTGACCCCCGCTCCGGTCTGCCACGTCGGGCGGGAGAAATAGATGCTCGTGCCGCCCCCGCCGAGAGACCAGGCCGACTCCGAGCTGACGGTGGCGCCGGAGGTGAGCGTCACCGACGTGCCTCCCACTCCCGTCACGCTCTGGTCGCTGGAGGGGGATTCCACCTGGGCGACAGTTCCGCTGTTGTCGCCAGGGCCGCCGGGCCCGGGGGTCGAACCGCCGTCGCCGGAGGAGGCGAACACCGTCACCCCCGCGCTGGCGAGCGCCGCGAAATACTGCGCATCCGTCTGCACCTGCCCGGATGTCGTATCCGTCTCGCGGATGCCGTAACTCATCGTCATCTGGTGGATGCCGTATTCGGGATGGGTGAGGACGTCCGTGTAAATCTGCTGGTAGGCGATATCCAGGTAAGTGCTGTCCAGCGCCGTCGTCGCGTAGATGCGGACATGGGCCGAGGGGGCGATGGAGCTGCTCCATTCGCTGTCGAGCGTCTCCTCGCCGGAGAGCCCGGGCAGCTTGCCGGCGACGACCTGTATTTCCTGGATGTTGTTGAGGGACTGGTTGATGCCGCACTGCTTCCAGAAAAGGGTCAGGTCAGAGTTGTTCGGGAACGTATCGATGACGATGGCGATGGCCTGCGCGGAGCCCGAGATGTTCGCGGAATAGAGCCCGCTCGCGTTGTAAGCCGTCTCGATCTGGCCCGGGGTGTAGGGCGGATTCGTATCCGTCAATGAGTTCGCCACGGCCTGCCTCCTCAAGAGGTGCCGGTGAGGGTGCAGGTGGGGCTGCAGACCGTTGATGCCGACGATGAGCGGCAGAAGCTCGGCCGGGACGGTCGGCGCGGTGATCGCCGAAGAATATTCACGGCCCTCCAAAGTCACGCGCGCGAAGGTCGTCTGCAGCGCCTGCTGGATCTGGCTCACCTGCCCCCGGGCGAACACCGCCAGGTGCGAATCGTCCCGGCGCAGGATCGTAAATCCCTCGCTCGTGAGCCAGGCGGCCACCGCATCGTAATCCGCCTCCGCCGGGTAGTATTTTGCCGCCATCTCCCGCCGCGACACGGTTCCCCCGTGTGCGACCCGCGCCTGGAGCCCCGGCAGGTCGCGCATCTTCAGGGCGACCTCGAACGTCCTTTCCTCGGCCGCTTCCGCGGGCAGCAGGGTCGCGCGGGAGACGTATGCCCTGCGGACATCCGCCGCGCCTGCCGGGGTGGGCGGCACTTTGCGGATGCTCCCTCCGAGTGCGACGCGCTGCCCGGTCGCGCCCGAAGTCTTGAGATAGAAAACCGCCAGGAGGAGACCCACACCGAGGGGAATGCCCGCGATGGATCCTCTAAACGGCACGCCCTCCTTCTACGGTGCGGGCCGCTTGATATCAAATTCAAAGGCGCTTCTACCGCAAATTGTCACACGGGATTTAACATTGTCCTCCGAGCTGAAAAAGGCTATAAGCGGACTCGCATGAGCGATCATATTTACAAAAAGATAGAACTCGTCGGCACCTCCCCCGACAGCATGGAAGAGGCCGTAAGGAATGCCGTCGAGCTGGCCGCGAAGACCGTCCGCAACATGCGGTGGTTCGAGGTCGCGGAGACGCGCGGCCACATCGTGGACGGCAGGATCGACCATTGGCAGGTGACCGTGAAGATCGGCTTCACCCTCGACCGCTGACCTGGCGCGGAACCTGCAGCAGCCCCCCCGTGGCGATTCGCAAAGCTGTCATCACCGCCGCGGGGCAGACCCAGCGGAGCCTGCCGCTCCAAAGCCTGGTGGATCGGGACGGCGTCCGGAAATCCGCATTGCGGATCGTCATCGAAGAAGTCGTGCAGGCGGGTGTCGAGGAGATCTGCCTCGTCGTCCAACCGGGCGACGAATCCAAGCTCGCGGAGGCCGCCGAGCCGCACGCGGGGAGGATTCGTTTCGTGCAGCAGCGCGACGCGCTCGGTTACGGGCACGCCGTTTTCTGCGCCCGGGAGTTCGTGGGCCAGGAGCCATTCCTCCTCCTCGTGAGCGATCACCTTTACGTGAGCCGCCAGGCGAAGAATTGCGCCCGGCAATTGATCGAACGTCGCGGATGCGGAGGCGTGCTCGGTCTCGGCCGTGCAGGCGACCCGCGAGAGCAAGCTGCCGTACTTCGGCGCGGTAGGCGGGAGGCTCGACCAGGGGCGGCAGCACATTTTCCTCGTCGAGAACGTCCTCGAGAAGCCGACTCCCACCGAGGCCGAGCAGCAGCTCATCGTGCCGGGACTGCGCGCGGGGCATTACCTCTGTTTTTTCGGGATGCACGTCCTGAGCCCGAAGATCATGGAGATACTCGACGCGGCCTTCCGCGAAGGCGGGCGGGTGCAGCTCTCCTCGGCGCTCGCCGAACTGGCCGGCAAGGAGCGTTACCTCGCCCTCGAAGTCGAGGGGCAGCGGTATGATCTCGATGCCAAATACGGCTTGTTGATCGCCCAGCTCGGGCTGGCTCTCGCCGGGAACGAGCGGGAAGAGGTTCTCGCGCAGCTCGTCGAACTGCTGGCCCAGCGCGCCGGCTGATCCTTATTTCCTCATGCAAGGCCGCCTCGTCAGCATCATCACGGCCGCGGATGGCGCGCTCCGGGACACTTCGCTGGACTCCTGTTGCCGCGAGATGCCGCTGGAGGCCCTCCTGCGGGAATGCGAGGAGCTGGACCGCTTCCGCCGTTCCAGTACCAACCTTTACGAGCAGGTTCGCGCGCTTTTTTTCCTGTATGCGATCCACCGCTACCACATCCCCGTCAAGCCGGGCCTGAGGCCGGGCGGGAACATCCCTTTCGAGGGGCACACGCACCTGTTGCGGCGCCGGTTCGAGGAAGCGATCGACCTGTTCCTTGGCGCCCAGGAGGCCGGCGGCCCCGGCGACGCCATCTCGAGCGCGCTCGCCTCCGCATACTACGGCCTCGGGTTCCAGACGCTCGCGAACCAGGTGCGCCGCAGCGTCCGTTCGCTGCGCGGCAACCAGTGGATGTTCCGCATCGGCCACCCGGCGGACCAGCCGTTGCGCATCCGGCCGGAGTTGCTCGCGCACCTCCCGGGCGGCGCGTTCCCGATCCTGCGCGAGCAGACTCCCGTGCGCATGGACCTCTCGCACAGCGCGTGGAGCGATGTCTTCTTCCTCGGCATGGATTTCCCGCAGGGCGCGCGGGTGCTGAATGTCTCGATCGACCTCGGAGTGCATGGCCGCGACGCGTCGCCGCGCCCACCGGTGGAGGCCTACCTGCGTGTCATCGACGAGCCGCTGCTGCGCCTCACCAGCGTCGATCTTCACGCGACCAAGGACATCACCAGCCTCTCGGAGGTGTTCGACTTCGCGAAGGATTACCTCGGGCTGCTCAAGGCCGCCGTCGTCGCCTCCGGCATCGTGCCGCCGGGGATCGAAGGCTCCGGCCACAGCCTGGGTGAACTCCTCGCGCGCATCGCCGGGCCGGGCCGCGGCCTGGAGATCGCCAGCAACGTCCATGACATCCCGAAAGGGTCGCGCCTCGCCGTCTCCACAAATCTCCTCGCGGGCCTCATCTCCGTCTGTATGCGGGCGACGGGCCAGGCTGGTTCCCTCACCGGGCCGCTCGGCGAAGGGGAGCGCCGGCTCGTCGCGGCGCGCGCCATCCTTGGCGAATGGCTCGGCGGCTCCGGCGGAGGCTGGCAGGACTCCGGCGGCGTCTGGCCCGGCATGAAACTCATACGCGGCGAACAGGCGGCCGAAGGAGACGCGGAGGTTGGCATCAGCCGGGGCAGGCTCCTGCCGAAACACCGGATACTCGACGCCGCAGATGCCTCCCCGGAAACGCGCCGCAAGTTGCAGGAGTGCCTCGTCCTCGTCCACGGCGGCATGGCCCAGAACGTCGGCCCCATCCTTGAGATGGTGACGGAAAAATACCTCCTTCGCTCCGAGGCGGAATGGGAAGGCCGCAAACAGGCCCTTACGGTTCTGGACCAGATCCTCGCGGCCCTGCGCGTGGGCGACGTGAAGGGCGTGGGCGGGGCGACCACGTGGAATTTTTTCGGGCCGATCCAGACCATCATCCCTTGGGCGAGCAATCTCTATACGGAAACGCTCATCGCCAAGGTGCGCCTGGCTTTTGGAGAGACTTTCCACGGCTTCTGGATGCTGGGGGGCATGTCGGGCGGAGGCATGGGTTTCATTTTCTCGCCCGAGCGCCGGGCCGAAGCGCAGGCGCGGCTCCTGGAGATCATGGCCGAGACGAAGCGCGAGCTGGAGAACGCGCTCCCGTTCGCCATGGAGCCGGTCGTTTACGACTTCTCCATCAACGAACGGGGCACTTCCGCCGAGCTCCTCACCGGTCCGGCGGCCCTCTTTCCCGCGGGCTATTACGCGCTCACCGTCCCCCAGCTCCTCCGCACCGATCCGGGCGCGCTCTCGCCGCTGCGGCGCGCGGAGCTGGACGCCTTCGGGGTGGCATGCCGGGACAGGGCCGAGCTCGGCGGGATGGTGCGGACCCTCTTCGAGGTGCTCTTCCCGCGGATGAAGCCGGACGACTCGAAGGGTGGGAATCTTGCCGAACTCCTCGAGACCTGGGGGTTCGACGGCGTCCAGCACGAGCAGATTCGCTCCGACCTCCAGAACGGAAGGATCGGCCTCGCGCAAAACCGCCTCTCGCAGACGACGACCATCCGGGACGTGGAGCCCGGGGACGTGCTCGACGCCACGGGGCCGCTCCCGGACGACTTGCGCGAGACCGGCCTGGCCGCGCTCGCGGCGGGGGAGGTCGCCGTCGTCTCGCTCGCCGCCGGCGCGGGAAGCCGCTGGACGCAGGGCGCGGGCGTCGTGAAAGCCCTGCACCCGTTCTGCAAACTCGGCGGACGCCACCGGACATTCGTCGAGACGCATCTCGCGAAGAGCCGCCGCGCCGGCGCCCTTTGCGGGAAAGCGCTTCCCCACGTCATCACTACCAGCTACCTCACGCACGGGCCGGTGGAGAGGTTCCTCGCGCGCTGCGGGAATTACAATTACCCCGGCCCCGTCCTGCTCTCGCCGGGGCGCGCGGTGGGGTTGCGGTTCATCCCGACGGTGCGGGACCTGCGTTTCGCCTGGGAGGAGATGCCGCAGCAGCTCCTGGATCAACAGGCGCAGAAAGTCCGCGAGAGCGCCCGCGCCGCGCTGCTCTCCTGGGCGCGCAACATGGGCGAAGCCGCCGACTACACGGACAACCTGCCTTTGCAATGCCTGCACCCGGTCGGCCACTGGTTTGAACTGCCGAACCTGCTGCGGAACGGCGTCCTCCCGGCCTTGCTCGAAGAACGGCCCGAGCTGAAGCACCTCCTGCTGCACAACATCGACACGCTCGGCGCGAACGTGGACCCCGCCATCCTGGGCTTGCACCTGCAGTCGGGTGCGTGCCTGAGCTTTGAGGTCATCACGCGACGCATCGACGACCGCGGCGGCGGGCTCGCCCGGGTGGATGGCCGCCTCCGCCTGCTGGAAGGCCTCGCCATGCCGCGCGAAGAAGACGAATTCCGCCTCTCCTATTACAATACGATGACGACCTGGATCGACCTCGACAAGCTGCTGGATCTCTTCGGCCTGTCGCGGGACGACCTGACCGACCCCGCGAAGACCGACGCCGCCGTCCGCAAGTTCGCCCTCCGCCTACCGGCCTACATCACGTTGAAGGACGTGAAGAAACGCTGGGGTCACGGCCAGGAGGATGTTTTCCCGGTCGCCCAATTTGAGAAGCTGTGGGGCGACATGACGCTCCTGCCGGACGTGAAGTGCAGCTTCATCGCGGTGCCGCGGTCGCGCGGCCAGCAGTTGAAGGATCAGGCGCAACTCGACGGCTGGCTGCGGGACGGCTCTGCCGCCTACGTAGAGTCGCTCTGCTCGTGGGGGTGAGAAGACGGCAGCCGGGTGGCTTCTCCCGAAGCTTGGAAAATCCCGGGAATCGATGCAGAGTCTCGGCTGGATGAAATACCTCACCACCGTCGGGTTGGAAGTGCATGTGCAACTGAAGACCCGGAGCAAGATGTTCTGCGGGTGCCGGGTGGAATTCGGCGCGGAGCCGAATTCGCATACCTGCCCTGTCTGTCTCGGGTTGCCGGGGGCGCTTCCCGTCATGAACGGGGATGCGCTGCGCTTGACGGCGCTTACGGGATTGATGCTCGAGTGCGAGATCGCGCCCGTCTGCAAGTTCGACCGGAAAAATTATTTCTACCCGGACATGCCCAAGAACTACCAGATTTCGCAGTACGACCTGCCGATCTGCCTCGGCGGCGGAGTGCCGCTGCACGATCTCGCCTACCCGAAGGATGCGCAGAAAAGCATCGCGCGGCCGGATAAGGTCGTGACGGCTCGTCCGCATCCATCTCGAAGAGGATGTGGCGAAAAGCTTCCATTTCGAGACGAGCACCGGGATCGATTTCAACCGGGCCGGAACGCCGCTCATGGAGATCGTGTCGGAGCCGGATATCGAGACGCCCGAGGAGGCGTTCGCCTACCTGACCGCGCTCAAGCAGATACTCATCTATGGCGGTGTCAGCGACGCGGACATGGAAAAGGGGCAGCTCCGGTGCGACTGCAACGTCTCGGTGCGCCCGGAGGGGCAGGTGGAATACGGGGCGAAGATTGAGATCAAGAACATGAATTCCATCAGCGGGGTGCGGCGCGCGCTCGCGTTTGAGATCGAGCGGCAGGTCGCGGCGTGCGAGCGGGGCGAAGCATTGCGGCAGGAGACGCGCCGCTGGGACGATACGACCGGCCAGACCTCGCTTATGCGCACAAAGGAATCGGCCCACGACTACCGGTACTTCCCCGACCCCGATCTGCTCCCGGTGCGCACCGGTGTGCTCGTGGCGAGCGTGCGGGGGCGCGTCCCGGAGCTGCCCGCGGCCCGGCGGGCGCGGTTCGTCTCCGAGTACGGCGTGAGTCCTTATGACGCGGGCGTCCTCGCGGATGACCTGGATCTTTCCACGTATTTCGAGGCCGCGGCGAGGAAGTCCGGCAAGCCGAAGAATGTCGCGAACTGGGTGCTGAATGACCTTCTGAGCGCCTTGAGCGCCGCGACGGTGCCGATCGCGGACTGTCCCGTTCCTCCCGCGGCGCTCGGGGAACTGGTGGACACCATCGAGAGCGGGGCGATCAGCGGCAAGCAGGGGAAGGAAGTCTTCGCCGAGATGTTCGCCACCGGCAAGACGCCCGAATCGATCATAGCCGAAAAAGGGATGAAGCAGGAGAGCGACATGGGCGCGATCACGGCGCTCTGCGCGCAGGTCATCGAAGCGAACCCGAAGGTGGTCGCCGACTATAAATCGGGTAAGGTTTCCTCCATCAATTTCCTCAAGGGCCAGGTGATGAAACTCTCGCAAGGGAAGGCGAACCCGAATATCGTGGGAGAAGTTCTTGCCGGCCTGCTTTCCTAGGGTCGGGAGGCCACAGCCGCAAACCCCTCGGAATCCGTTACTTATATATGAAAAAGTGCCTAGCAGCCGCCCTCGGTCTCGCGGCTCTCGCCGCCCCTTCACCGGGCTTCGGGAAGCCCTCCGCGGGGAGCCCGATGTCCCTCTACAATACCGACATGAGCGGGCGCGACCTCCAGTTCCTGGCGGCGGCGGGCGAGGAGGGCCTGATGCAGGAGAGGCTGGGCGACCTCGCTTCCAAGCGCGCCTGGACGGGCCCCGTGAAGACCTTCGGCGAGGCGCTCTTGAGCGACCGGGCCGCGGAGAACGACGAACTGAAGCGGCTCGCCGCGGCGAAACGCGTGACGCTCCCCACCGCGCTCACTGCGCAACAAAAACAGGTGGACCGGAGGCTCTCGAAGCTCTCCGGCGAGAAGTTCAACAAGGCGTGCGTGGATCAGATCATCGAAGTCCAGCAACAGCAGATCGCCGATTACGAAAGCGTGACCCAATCGAAGGATCGGCAGATTCGGGGGTTCGCCGAGAAAACACTTCCCCCGCTCAAGGAACACCTTCTCCTCGCCAAAAAGATAGCGGGCATCAACAGCGCGGGAACGCTTTTCAAGGCGCGCATGCCGGTCTTTGGCGTCGCCCCGAACGCTCCTAAGCCGATCGCGGAAGGGCAGGGAGCCGCCTCGACGCCTGCAGCGCCCGGCGCTCCGGCGGGAGCCGAAGGGTCGCTGGAACTGGCGGACGCGAAGCTCATCGCCGGCTGGGCGTACGATCCCGGCAACCCTAACGCGCCGGTCGCGCTCGAAATCTACGATGGGACCACGATGCTCAGCACCGTCGTCGCGAAAGAATTCCGGGGAGACCTCAAGGCGAATGGCAAGGGAGACGGCAAACATTTCTTCATGGTCTCTACGCCTCCGAACATCAAGGATGGGAAGGCCCATTGGATTCGCGTGACGGTGGCGACGACCCATTTCGAGTTGCCGGGCTCGCCCAAGTCCGTGTTGTATCCGGTCAAGGCCCCGTAGCCGCTCGGGCGCTCGCCGCGCCCTCCTGCTCCTAGGCCAGGCGCTTTGCCACCAGTCGCAGGTCATCGACGAACTGCGCATAGTCGCGCGCGCGGCTCTCTTCGTCCGGCGCCCTCAGCAGGGAAGACGGGTGCACCGTCACGAACGTCTCCCGGCAAAAATCCGAAGGGACGAACTGCCCGCGGTCGCGCAGCACGCGCACCTGCGGGCCGAGGACGGTCTGCGCCGCGGTGCTGCCCAGGCACACCAGCACCTGGGGCGCGATGAGGCGCATCTCCGTTTCCAGCCAGGGCCGGCATGCGGCCACCTCCCGCGCCGAAGGCTTTTTATGGATGCGCCGTTTGCCCGAAGGTTCCCATTTGAAGTGCTTCACGGCGTTCGTGACGTAGGCCTGTTTGCGATCCACCCCCGCCTCCTCCAGTGCGCGATCCAGCAACACGCCGGCGGGGCCGACGAACGGGCGCCCCGCGCGGTCTTCGCTGTCCCCCGGCTGTTCGCCGAGCAGCACGAGCCTCGCATGCGGCGAGCCTTCGCCAAAAACCGTTTGCGTCGCGTGCTTGTAAAGCGGGCATGCCGTGCAGCCTGCAGCCGCCTCGCGCACCACGGAGAGCGTGCGCGTCTCCGGCACGGGCGCGGGACGGAATTCCTCGTCTTCCGCCTGGGGCTGTTTGGCGCGGCTTTTGGCCACCATGGAGTTTACGCGCGCGGGAGCCTGCTGCAACAGCGCGGGAATCGCCGCGGCCTCCGGAAGGTTCTTCCAATACTTCTTGGGCATCTCGGTTTGCATCGCATGGGTCTTCACGCGCGCCGGATTAAAGATGTGCGAGTAATAACGGATCCAGAGCGCTTCTGTCGCGTCCTCGGTGGGCGCTTCGCTGCGGGCGACGCCTCCGGTGAAAGTAAGGCTCTTCCGATCCCAATGGGCGCAACGGTCCGGCGTGAGGATCGACCAGCACATGCTCGCAAAGCGGTCGATGAAGAAGGGGGCGTTGATCTCGACGATGTGGTGCTCCGGCTCGAACCACGCCACATACCACGTCGTCCCACCGTGCTCGACGGCCCGGAAGCGGACGAACGCGCGCATCTTGTGGACGGCGAGGCGGATGGCCTTTTCCATCTGCCGTAGCGCGTGGATGTCGGGATCGACCAGGATGTGCATCAGCTTGTTCTCCCCGTGCGTGATGCGCCAGAGGACGCGGTAGAGGAGACCCCAGCGCCCCGGGTCGGCGTGACAGGCGACCCGTTTTGCGATGTCCAGAAAGCCTTTCGGCACTTTGATGACGCTCCGCAGCGGCCCGGTCGCGGGCTCGGCTTCTTCGCCGATATCCAGCAAGGGCGCATCGCTCCCGAGCTCCTGCCAGAGTATCTGTTCGGGAGACCACCCGGCCTGCAAAGCCCCGCGCGCGGCGCGTTGCCAGCCAGGGAACGTCGGGGCGAATGTGACCTGGCGCAGCATCCAATGCATGATTCGCGGCGCGCCCGGGCCGCGCGCCTAGAGCTGGCCGGAAAAGACGCTGGGCTGGGGTGCGAAAAGCTCCAGTTGCTTCACCGGGCGGACCGCCGCCCGCAGGTCGCGCTCGCCGAGCAGCGCGGGACGGTGGTCGGCCGCGATGACAAATGGCATCATTTTTTTCACGGGCGCCCGCAGCCGCGCCAGGTCCTGCAAAGTCACGCGATGCCACCGGCGCACTTGGATCAGGCGATCCACGTTGCGCACGCCGAGCCCGGGCACGCGCAGGAGCACCTCGCGCGGGGCGGTGTGGAGATCGACCGGGAACTTTTCGGGATGCCGCAACGCCCACGCAAGCTTCGGGTCGATTCCGAGCGGCAGGTCGGGTTCGCGTTCGGTCGTCAATTCCTCCACCTGAAAACCGTAGAAGCGGAGCAGCCAGTCCGCCTGGTAGAGGCGGTGCTCCCGCACGAGGGGCGGCGCGACCAGGGCAGACTCCTCGACGCATCCGGTATCGGGCTGAACGCGGAGTAATAGACCCGCCGCAGCTTGTGCTCTCCGTAGAGCGAAGAGGCCTGCTCAAGGATTTGCCGGTCCGCGGTGGGAGTCGCGCCGACGATCATCTGCGTGCTCTGCCCCGCGGGAGCGAACGGGGGCGCCTTGGGGCTTTCGCGGCGTTCGGCCTTCGCTTGGGTGATCCGCTCGCGGATGGTCCCCATCATCGTGCGGATGCGCCCCAGGTTTTTCTCGGGCGCGAGTTTTTCCAAGTCATACACCGTCGGCAGCTCGACGTTGATGCTGATGCGGTCCGCCCACCGCCCGGCCTGGGCGATGAGTTCGGGCGAAGCCTCGGGGATGGTCTTCAGGTGGATGTAGCCGCGGAAGCCGTGCGTCTCGCGCAGAGTCCGCGCGACCTTCACCACCTGCTCCATGGTGTAGTCGGGATTTCTGATGATCCCCGAGCTAAGGAAGAGCCCTTCGATATAATTTCGGCGGTAGAAATCGAGCGTCAGGTTGACAACTTCGTCCGGCGTGAAGCGCGCGCGCAGCGTGTCGCTGGAGACGCGGTTGATGCAATACTGGCAGTCGTAAACGCAAAAATTCGTGAGGAGTATTTTCAGGAGCGAAACGCAGCGCCCATCCGGGGTGTAGCTGTGGCAGATGCCCGAGCCAGTGGTCGAGCCGATGCCGCCCTCGCGCGAATTGCGCTTGTTCGTTCCGCTGCTCGCGCACGAAGCGTCGTATTTGGCGGCGTCCGCCAGTATGCCGAGTTTCGTGGCAGTATCCATTCCGTCCGCGTGAATATCGCCGCTGCCGCGGAAGGGCTCAACCGCTTTATTGTTTACGAAGTGCATCCGGTGCGCGACGCGCTCGCCCTCGCCGAGTCCGGGGAGTCCCATCGAGCGAGCGGACAAGGAGTGGCCGGAAGCTGCGAGCCCCTGGCAGACCGTCGCCCGCATCATCGTGCCGCCGCAGAAATCCCAATTCGGACGAAAGGCAGCTCTTCGTGGACTAGAGCCTGTCCTTCTCGCCGTGGCATGCGCTCGCCGAACACCGTCCGCTGGGCGGCATCATGCGCTCGCGGCTGAAGGTGTACGAAGAGGCCATAAAATACCGCGCGCGTCGCAACGGACGCGCGGCCGTGGAGCCGCGCACGGTCGAAGAAATCCCGGCGTGACGGGCTGCGCCCGCCTCAAGAGGCGCCAGCCTTCTCGCGGACGACCTCCGCGGCCGCCTTGTCTTCGCGCGTCCCCAGGAAAGCGGGGTGGCGCAGCAGGCCGTCCCGCGTCCACTGGGAGAATTTCACCTGGCAGACGAGGGTCTGCTTCAACCAGGTGCAGGAACGCATCTCGGAGGGCGAGACGCCCTGCTTCCATTTGCCGTCCTGCTTCGAGGGGAGATTGAGGAACGGGCACTTCTCCACCCGCAACGGCTGGAATTGTTTGTAGAGCGAGGCCAGCGTTTTCGTGTCGAATCCGGTGCCGACCCTGCCCGCGAAGAGAAATTCTCCGCGCTCGTAATAGCCCACCAGCACCGCGCCGAAATGTTTTCGCGTCCCTTGAGGCGGGGTGTATCCGCCGATGACAAATTCCTGCTCATTGACGACCTTCAGCTTTATCCACGCCCCGCTGCGGTCGCCCGATTCGTATTTCGAGCCGGCCCGTTTGCCGACGATGCCCTCGAGTTCGAGCCGCTTTATTTCGCGCAGCAGTTCGTGCACGTCGCCCTCGATGTTTACCGAGTGTCGGAGCGGGTCGGAGACGCCTTCGAGCACCTGTTTCAACAGCTCTTTCCGTTCGGCGATGCCGAGTCCGCGGAGATCGCGCCCTTCCAGATTGATGAGGTCGAAAAGGTAGTAAACGACGGTCGGGGGGACTTTCTCCATCTCCGAGGCCTGGAGCAATTGAAACGAGGGCCGGCCTTCGGCGTCCAGCGCGACGATCTCCCCGTCGAGCACGAGCTGGGTGGCGCCGAGCTGCCGCACGGCTTCGACGACCTCCGGGAAACGCTCGGTGAGCGGCTTTTTGTTGCGTGAAATCAGTTCGGCCGAGGCGCCATCCTTCACGGCGATCGCCCGGTAACCGTCCAGCTTCAGTTCATAGATCCAGTTTCCGGTGCGGGGCGGCTCTTCGACCGTGCGGGCCTTCATCGGGAACACGAAGTCCGGCGGGGCTTTCGGCAGGGAGGCGGGAGGTGCTACCCGGGGGCCGGTTTCCGCTTTTTTTTTAGGCTTCGGCTCGCGTTTCGCGGCTCGGGCTTCCGCGGCCATCCCGCGATTGGAATTCCATTCGGCGTCCTTGTCCGCGGCGATCTTTTTCAACGAGCGGCCGGTGAGCGCGGACTCGTCGTCGCGTTTCGCGGAGAGGGCCGGCACGTCCTCTCCCGCCTTGAACAGGAGCCACTGGTTCTCCTCGTTGGCCCGGTTTATCTGGATGAGGGCCCACTCGCCCTCGAGCTTTTTCCCGTGCAAGAGGAAATGCATCTTGCCCGCCTTCAAGTTCTCGAGCGCGTCGCCCCCGAGCATCTCGTACGTGCCGAAGTCCCACACCATCACCGTGCCGCCGCCGTAGTTGCCCTTGGGGATGATCCCTTCGAAATCCTTGTAGTCGAACGGGTGATCTTCGACGTGCACGGCGAGGTGTTTCTCGCCGCGCGCGTAGGGGACGCCCTTGGGCACAGCCCAGGACTTCAGCACGCCCTCCATCTCGAGCCTGAAGTCGTAGTGCAGGCGCGAGGCGTCGTGCTTCTGGATGACGAAGATCGGCTGCCCCTTGTTTTTTTTCGCCCTGGCCGCCGGCTTGGGCTCGGCCGTCTTCGCGAAGTCGCGTTTCTTTTGATATTCCTTCAGGCCCACGCAAGTATCTGAATACGAAACCCCTTCGAGTTCAATTGGAAACGACAGCCGCCATCCTCCTCCGAAGAACGAAGCTTTCCGACACGAGCCTCATCATCGGCTGGTGGACGGAGGCCCACGGCAAGATCAAGACTGTCGCGAAGGGCGCGCGGCGGCAAAAGAGCCCGTTTGCCGGCAAGCTCGATCTCTTTTTCGAAGCCGACATCCAGTTCGTCCGCGCCAGGCGGAGCGATCTCCACACCCTGCGCGAAGTCGCGCTCCGCAAGACGAACGAGGGCGTCCGGCTGCACCTGAAAAACGTCCGTCTCGCCTCCTATTTCGTGGAGCTCATCGAGCTCGTCACCGAGCCCGAGCACGCCGCACCGGAGTTATTCAGCTTGCTGCAGCGGGCGTTCGAGCATCTTTCGAAACGGCCGGCGACCCGGCGCGCCCTGTTGCACTTCGAGGCGGAGCTCGTCCGCTTCCTCGGCATCCAGGGTGAGGATGGCGTTTCGCCCGCGGGCTCCATCGGCCGGGTTTACGGGCGGCTGCCGGCGCTCAGGCGCGAAGCCCTGGCTCAATTTCCGGACGGGACGGCCTGAATCGCCGCGACCCGCTGCGCGAGCGGCGGGTGCGAGTAGTGCAGCACCACTTGGAGCGGGTGCGGCCCCGGGTTGGAAAGGTTGTCGCTCGAGAGCTTCCGCAACGCGTCCACCATCGGCTTGCTCTCCCCCGTCGTTTCGACCGCGAACCGGTCCGCCGCATACTCGTGCCGCCGGCTCTGCCAGCCCGCCCCGAGCGAGAGCAGGCGCCCGACCGGGCCGTAAGCGATGAGGAAAGCCGCGAACCCGCCGTAGAATGGAGCGGTCGTCATCCCGAACGCCGCCGCGAAAGCCCCGTTATGGATGAGGAGCGAAGCCAGGAACAGGAACAGGCCGATATTGGTGATCCCGCCGGCGAGCTTCTTCAGGATGTGGCGCAGCTTGTAATGCCCGATCTCGTGCGCCAGCACCGCGACGAGTTCCCCGGTGGTATGATTCCGGATGAGCGTGTCGAAGAGCACCACTTTCCGCGTCGCGCCGAAGCCGGTGAAGAAGGCGTTCGCGCGCGTGGAGCGTTTTGAGCCGTCCATGACGAACACGTCCTGCATCGGGAACGCGTTGGACCGCGCGTAGCCCAGGATCGCCTCCTTCAGGCCCCCCTCCTCAAGCGGCGCGAACTTGTTGAAGAGCGGCATGATCACCGCGGGCGCGAGGAACGCGAAGACGACGACGAGCACGGAGGAAAAGAGCCACGCGAAGAGCCATGCGCGCTCCCCGCCATATTCGAGCAGCCCGAGCACCACCGCGAGCGCCGGCCCGCCGAGGAGAACGGCGAGCAGGAGCGCCTTGACCTGGTCCGCCGCGTAGGTGCTCGGAGTGGTCTTGTTAAAGCCGAAACGTTGTTCGACGCCGAAGGTGTGGTGAACCCCGAAAGGCAAAGACAGAAGCCAGCGCCCCGCCCACAGGATCCCGACGAAGAGCACCCCGCCCGCCACCGGCCCCGCTCTCCGTCCCGCGATGAGGCCGTTCAGCGCGCCGAAGCCGCCGCCCAGCCAGAACAGGAGGAGCACCGCGAAGCCGAATGCCGACTCCAGCAACCCGGCCCTGGTATTCGCGGCTGTGTATTCTTCGAGCCGCCTGCCGTCCGCGTCGTCGGCAACATACCGGCGCACGGCGCGCAACCCGAGGAGCGCGGCGGCCGCATCGAGCGTTTCGAACACCGCCAGCCCGCCGAGCGCCGTCCAGAAAAAGGGATTTGCGGCGACGTGCGTCACGCAGCGGCCAGCGTTTTCAGGAGTTCCGTATGCGGGATGCGAACTTCCTCCCGCGTCGCCAGCGTCTTCACCTTCACGTCGGGCCATTCCTCGCCGAAGAGCACGGCGAAGCGCGCCCCGAGCTGTTCGGCGGCCTGGAACTGCTTTCCCACCTTGGCGGCCGCGAGGGGGAAATCGACCCGCAGTCCCTCTTCTCGCATCGCCTGGACGGCGCGGAGTGCGTCGCCGCGGCGTTCTTCCTTCGCGATGACGACATAAATCTCCGCGGTCGATTGCCGCCAGCGAGCCCGCGCATCCACAGCCGCGGGCGCCTCGGCGATCAATTCCCCCAGGACAACGTCCCCCATTCCGAAGCCGAGCGCGGGCAGATTCACCGCGCCGTCGCTCATGTCGCGCAGGAGGTGGTCGTAACGGCCGCCGCCGGCCAACGCGCGGAGTTTCCCTTTCCTGTCGAAGACTTCGAAGACGAGCCCCGTGTAGTAGGCGAGGCCTCGCACGATCGTCGGGTCGAGCTTATAGAAATCCTCCATGCCGCGCGCCGCGAGGTCGGCGGCGAGCGGCCCGAACCGCTCGAAGTGCGCGCCCGGGTTCCCGATAAATGCGCGGACGTTGTCCAGCGTGACGCCAAATTCCTTCAGCTTCAACGCGGTCGCGTCCGGCGTGTCGCGCTCGAGCTTGTCGATGATCTGCAGGAACTGCGCGCCCCGGCCTTCGTCAACCCCCTTCGCCCTCAGGAACGAGAGCCAGGCGTCGCGGTCGCTGATCCGCACGGTGAAATCCTCGGACGTGAAACCGAACTCGCGCAGGACATCGATGACCAGCGCGACGATCTCCGCATCCGCCGAAAGGGAGGCTTCGCCGATGATGTCGCAGTTCAACTGGTAGAATTCGCGGAGCCGTCCGCGCTGCTGCTTCTCGTAGCGGAAGAATTGGGAGACGCTGAACCATTTCAACGGCTTCCGGTAATCGCGTTCGCGGGCGATCACCATCCGCGCGAGGGTGGGGGTCATCTCGGGGCGCATCGCCACGTCGCGGTCGCCCTTGTCCTTGAAATCAAAAAGCTGGCCTACGAGTTCGCCGCCGCTCTTTTTGCGGTAGAGCTCGGTGCTCTCCAGCACCGGGCCGTCGTATTCCACGAAGCCGTAACGCAACGCGACATTCCTCCAGCGCGAGAGGATGTAGTTGCGGCGCGCACAATCGTCGGGGTAAAGGTCGCGGAATCCGGGTAGGAGCTGCATGGCGAGCCGGGTATCTTACGCGAGGGCGGGGCGGATGCACGCTTCTTTCCCGGTGAGAGGCGGGAGCCTGTTTCAATCGCCGGAGATGACGCAGAGAGAAGAGGGAGAGAGGCCGGAGAAGCGGGTGTCGTACATCGGCGTGACCTGGGTCGCCGGCCAGCGGAAGGCGCCGGCGGCGGTCGCCCGGGCGAGGACGGAGTAGGTGCTCGAGCCGGGATGGACCCGGTCGAAGTAGAGGAGTGTGGACTGGTCGCGGATCTCGGAATGGGAAAGCTGGAGGATGTTATCCCCGGGGTCGCCCGGCAGGTCGAAAAATTTCGCGACCGAGGGGAGGTCGGGGTTGATGGTCTCGACGCCGGCGGGGAGAAGGTCTTCGAGGGCGACGTAGTTTTGCAGTTTGCGGGTGTTCAGGCGGTAAGTGATGAGGAGCCGGTCGCCCAGTTTATAAGGCGCTTCCGGCTGTCCGGTTCGCTTCGGCTCGGTGAGGTTGCGGACGACGCGCTCGACGCGGAACCCCCGGTCCGACGCGGTCCGTCTCGACCTTGTCCTCGGTGAACTCGGCGCTCATGAGGGAGGTGAGTTCGCCGGACGGGTCGAGGCCGTGCACGGCGAACGCGGACTGGACGGGGAGGGGGCTTTGCGGCCATTTCGCGGAGACGCCGTTGCGGGAGACCGAGGCGCGTTGCAGTTCGGAGGGGTCGGCAGCCAGCTTCGGGGCGGGCGTGGCGTCTCCCAGAGCCTTGAACGTGAGCAGGAGCCACAGGTTTTCCTGGGTGGAAAGCGCCACCGAGGAATCCATGGTGGACGCTATGCGCTGCCGCATCTCCTCCTTTCGCGGCCCCGTCCAGGAAGGGGGGGAGATGGTGCTGAACGCGAGGGTGCAGATCGCTTCGGCGCGTGTCTCGGAACTAAAGGTCGCGGGGTCGAACGCGCGCGCGGCAAGCGGCCACACGATCTCGTTGAGCAACTGCACTTTCTCCTTCGGCAGGATGTTCAGGCGATGCATCCCGAGCGCCAGCAGGGCGCGCCCCTCGTCGCTCATGTGGTTGCGGACGAGATAGATGTCTTCGGCGGTCGCGGTGAAATCGCCGGTCCCCCCGCGTTCGCCGAGAACCATGAGCGCGAAGCTCCGGATGAAAACGTCGCCCTTGCCGCGCGCGATGGCGGCGACGGCTTTCGGAAGCGCCTCCAGGAGCCGCGGGGGGATGACGAACCCGGCTTTGGCCGCCTCGGTCATGGCCCAGCACGCCTCGACGGTGCAGAAGGGGTTCCCCGTCGTTTCGCCGTTCCAGTACGGAAGCATGCCGTTGGGCAGCAGCGATGCGTCGCACAGGCCGAACCCGGCCTGGATCACCTCGCGGTAGTGCGCGTCGCGCGCCTGCGCATCGGGCAGGAAGGCGAGCAGTCCTCCGAGCAGGCTGTAGCTGAGGAGGCGTGTCGAGATCTGGTCGAAGCAGCCGTGCGGATAATCGAGGATGAGCGGCAGCCCGGTGATCTTCGGCAGCCAGGGGCACGTGGAGAGGGTCACGTCGAAATGGCCTTTGGACTCCTTCCACGCCGCGGGCAACCCGGAGCCCGCGTCGAAGACCGGGCCGTGGAAGACGCCCGCGACGCTCTCCTTGCGCACCACGGTGGGGGGTTGCACGGGGAGGGGCGTTTCAACCGCGTCGTAGATGCCGAGATGCGACTTCGATACCGCTTCGAAACGCACCGTCGTCGGTGAGAAATCGGGGTCGCGCACCTTCACCCTGAACCGGAACACCGCGGGGATGTCGCGCTTCACGTTCCGGATGGCGCCGGCCCCGACCGTGGCGTCCACCAACTGCAATTTCGAGTCAACGACGCAGCGGGTCACGACCTCCTCGGAGTCCGCATAATTCTGCCGCACGACGGCGCGCAGTTCCAACTCGTCCCCGTCCCGCAGGAACCGGGGAAGCGCGGGCTCTATGAGGAGCGGCTTGGAGACTTTCACCGTCTTCTCCGCGGAACCGCCGAACTGGTTTTGATCCGTCTGGCCCACGGCGACGATGCGGTAGCTCGTGAGGTTATCGGGCGCCTTGAACTGGAACGGGGCTTTTCCTTCGCTGTTGGTCTTGAGGCCGGCCTGCCAGAAAGCGAGGGTGCGGAACTCCTTGCGCACCACCGAGACGTTGCCGAATTCCTCTCCTCCGCCGTCGCCGATGACGAACCCCTTTTCCGTGAGGCTCGGGCGCGCGATGGAATCGACGTAGCCGTCGAGCGCGTCGAAGCTGACGACGCGGAACGGGCGCTCCGGGTAAAAGATGGGGAGCATATCCGGAAGCCGCCACTCCCCGAGTTTCAGCACGGCGTCATCGACGGCGAAGACGGTGAGGTCGGCGAACGGAACCGGCTTCTCCTGGGACGTTACGGTCACCTCGCCGTGGACGGTGGCGCCCGGCAGCACGGTCTCCGCCGTGAGGGTGGGAGTGAGGGTCAGTTCGCGCTCGGGCGGCCGCACGATGATGGGCACGGACGCGAAACGCTCCTTTGGCAGGTCCGGCGCCGCCCCCCGGGTGCAGGATGTACACGGAGACCCACGCGTTCGGGGCGTATTCCTTGCGGATCGGCAGGGAGATGAGGCCGGAGTTTCCCGAGAGCGGTACGAGCAGGGAGTCGAGAATCTCCTCGGCCTCGACGGTGACCCAAGCCGTACCCCCGAACGGGGCCTGGACGGAAAATGTCGCCGTGTCCCCGGGCCGGTAGAAGGGTTTCTTGTCGAGGGGCGTGAGCTTAAAGTTGACCTCGTTCTCGACCGGGAATTCGGCCTCTTCGTTGCCGCTGAGCGCCGTCTGGTCGCTCACGAGGGGCGTCTTGGAGTCGGCGCCGGTCGCCGTCGCCACGTATTCTCCGGTGTCCTTTACGGGGAAGAGGATTGTCCCCGGGGTTTTGGTTGTTTGGGATGCGACCTTCTGAAAGATGCTCGTGTTCCGGTAGCGGAAGACAAACGGGGCGAGCTGTTCCTTCACCGTCTTGTCGGTGAGGTGAAAGAGATCGACCCGCACCGGAAGCTGACTCACCGGTTCGTCCTTCGGGCCGACGGCGTCCACGTCCACTTTGATGCGCCCGGGAAATTGCGCCACGCACCGCACCCCCGGCAGGGCGGGAACAGCCTGCAAACGATCCCGCGCGCCGGCGGTGAGCGTCTGCCCGTCCGGGGAGGAGACATCGACCCGCCAATTTACCTCGAAGCGCCCGAAGAGGGCCGCCTGCGCAAAGGGCGCGTCCGACGCCAGCGTGGCTACGCCGTCGTGGTCGAGGACGGCGTCGCCCTCCCTGTCTTCGGGGAACGGGTCGGACGGCGCGCCCTCCGAGTAGGTGTCGCCGCGGCGGATGCCCTCCTCGCTCTCGTTATCGACGATCGACCAGGTCGCCTTCCAGTGGATGCGCGAGCCCGCGTTGGGCGCGCCGTGGAAATAGGCGGAGGAGACCTTCACGCTCGAACGGCTTCCGACCCCTCCCTGGGGCTCGACGGCGACCGAAAAGAGCGGGACACGGTATTCCTCGACCTTTATGTGGTCGTGCTCCTCGGCGGTGAGGGTGCCGACCTTGCAATGGAGGACGTACTCGCCCAGCGGCGCCTTCGCAGGGATCGGCCATTCCGCGTCCCACCCCCCCGCTTTAAGGGCGGCGCTTCCCTCCGCCACGTGCTCGTCGGCGTCCACGCGGGTGATCCACCATTCCACTTTCAGATCCGAAGGCTCGAAGAGCTCCCCGCCCCATTCCCTGCGAACGAACCCCTTCAGCTTCGCCGTCTGGCCCGGCCGGTAAAGATTCCGGTCCGGCAGGATGAACGAGCGCAACACGGTCTCTTTCCGACCCCTGCCGGGCGAGCCCGAGGAATAGCTGGAACCATCCGCGAACTGGATCGCGGGGCCTTCCGGCGTTTCCGCGTAAAAGAGATGGGTCTTGAACCCCTTGCCCTTGGGGAAAAGCCGGTCTGACGTAAAGAACGCCAGGCCGTCGGCGTTGGAGGTGGCGTGGGCGAGCTCATAGTTCTCTTTCGTGATCGCCCGCACGGAGGCGTTTGCGACGGGAGCGCCGTCGGACATCCGGGCCAGGCGGAGGGTGACGGTCGAGCCGCTCCGTTTCTGCGTCATGAGGATGTCGCTGAAGCAGACGATGACGTGATTCCCGACGAATTTTCCGTCATCTCCGAAGCCGAATACCTCCAGGAGAAACGGGCCGTGGAGGGGAGTGCCGTCGGGATTCCAGTCGATCTTGCGCAGGACCTCCTTGTCGCCGCCGGTCGAGTCGAACCGGCCCGACGCGACGATATTCAGGTCGAACGCTTTCACGAGCAGCTCGGTCTCGACGGTTTTCTCCCGCCCCGTGGCGGGGTCGATGATGGGATTGCCCGTGAGCGGATCTTTGGCCTGGTCCTGGAATTCGTGGATGCGGGCGGTGACGGCGGCGAGTTTTTCCAAAGGAATCTCCGCGACGTTCCAGGTGAGAAGCGCGGTGTTCACCTGCAGGAAGGAGAAGCGCAGCCCCGGCCGGGAACGCTGGAGGATTTTTTCGTCGATGGGGAAGATGACCGCGGCCGCTTTCGGTTTGAACGTGGCGCCCCATTTTGAGGGTGCGGCGAGCCCATAGCCGGCGCTTCCCTTGAGCGCGGGCGAGAGGGTCACGGTGTAACGCTGGAGGACGTCGAAGTCTCCCTCCGCGACGATCTCGTCGTCCCCGGCGGAGAGCTTCAGGTTTTTCACGGGGGGCTCGACGTCGAAGTTGGCGGGTGTGGCGGCGTCGGGCGCGATCCTGTCGTTGAATTTGGCGCGGATGACCGGTTTATCGAGTGCGTCGTTGAAGGCCCCGAGCCACTTCACCGAGAGCGGGACGGTCTTGCCGGCTCGCAATACGTTGAGGTAGGCGAGCGGATGATGCGTTTGCAGGTCGGTCAATCCGTTGACGACGAGGTCGTAGGAGCGGCCCACGGGAAGGTCGGCGCGGGGCGCCACGTCGAATTCAAGGCCGCTCAGCTTCTTCTCATCCCAATTTTTCGGGATGACCTCGACGGGGTACCGCTTAAAGGAGTCCCGGTCCTGGAAATAGACGTGTTCCGCCGCTTCTTCGAAGCTGACCTCGTAATTCGCCGTGAGGCTAAAACGCGCGTGGGCTTCGAGAGCCTCCCGGTTCAGCTCATCCCCGGTTTCGACCCGGAACGGCTCCGTGTCGAACGACGCCCCCCAGTCCTTCGCCTCCACGGGGTTTCCCCCCAGGTCTTTCAGCCCCGGCGCAAGCGACAGGCGGTACGTGGCGCCGGGCTGGAGCGGCTGGCCGACAGTGAAGGTTCCCTCCGTCTGGCTCTTCCAGAGAAACGTGCCGGGCAGCTTCGGTTCGCTCACGAAAGGGCACGCGTGGCCCGCGGCGTCGATTTCTCCCTCCGCGACCATCGCCGCGGGGAAGGTGATCGTGAATTTGTCGTCCGCCGCGACCTTGCCCTGTGACGGGTCGATGTCGATCCGGCCGGCATCCGGCTCGGCCCCGGGGGAGGCGAGGCAGCAGCAGAGCGCCGTCAGCAGGAGGAAAAAGCGCTTCATTTCTGTTGGAGGTGGCGGATGCGTTCGACGTCCCATTCCGCCTCCGTCGTGTGATCCGACGCGCGGTAGCACCGGGCGCGTTCAGCCAGCACCGGCACGGCCTCTTCGAGCGCGAGGGAGCGGGAGAGGAAATCAATCGCCGCCGGGTAGTTTGCGCGGAGCATCTCGGCTTCCCCGCGGAAACGCCAGGCGAGGGAGTTTTTCGGGTCGACCAGGGTCGCTTCGGCCAGTTTTTTCAGGCCCTTTTCCCGGAGGTCGAGCTTGGCGAGCGCGTAGCCATCCTCCGTGAGGGCTTTGGCATACGAGGCGTCTTTCGCGCCGCTCTTTTCGACGGTGGCGGTGTCCTGAAGCGCGAGGGTGAACTGGTCGATCTCGTTGCAAAGGACGGCGCGCTGTACCAGGAGCGGGTTGGGGTCTTTCGGCTTCTTCTCGAGCTGCGCGTCCAGGTCGCCGATGGCTCGGAACTCCTTCGCGCGGGAGTGCCTTTTCTTTTCGAGGGCCACGATGTTCAGGAGCAGCTTTGCGGCGTCGTCGCGGCGGCGAAGGTCGAGAAGCTCCTTGCATTTCTGGAGGAGAGCCCGGCGCGAGTCCGGTGCGTCACGGAGCGCGGCTTCATCGTCCTCGAGGGCGAGCGAGTGCTGGTCGGCCTCGTCGAAGAGCAGGGCCCTGTCCAGCAGGGCGTTCGCGCCTTCGGCCCCGGGAGAGATCGCCAGGCCCTGGATGTCGGGCAGATATTTTTGGACGAGCTCGACGCGGGGCAGCCACTCCTTCACCTCGTCGCTTGAGGGGGCCAGAGTGTTCGCCGCGTCCACGTCCGCGGAGGCGGCCTCCCAATTTCGCCTCAAAAGATAACAGCGCGCGCGCCAGACGAGCGCCCCCGGCGTCGGCCCGAGCCCGATCCGCTGCGTCAGCAACTTGATCGCCCCTTCGAGGTCGCCGTCGGATTCCTTCGACCAGGCGATCTTTTGCAGCGTCACACCGGTCGCCTCGGCCCCTGGCTCCGAGGAAAGGTATGCCCCCCAGAAGTCCAGCGCCTTCGGGTGATCGTTCCGCGCGAACGCGATGTCGCCTCGGAGCGCGTCGATGACCGGGGCGTGGGCGGAGAGCGATTCCTCCCACGAGACCAACGTCTGTTCGCAACGGTCGTTATCGCCGACTTCGAACTGGGCGCGGGCCATCTTCTCCCATATGGCCGCGTCCTTCGGGTCGAGCAGGAGGATGCGCCGGCTCAGCTCCGCCACGGCCCACCATGCGGAAGAGTCGTGGTGCGTGGCGTCCACGGCGGCCGAGAGCTGTTTGCGGAGTTCCTCCACCCCGGGCCCCTGGCCGGGCGAAGGGAGCGGGAGGGTAAGGAGCGCGAGCAACCCCGCGGCAGCCAGAGCGGATGAACGGATTGTCACCACAAAGTGAAGAGACTCACAGAGAGGGCGAGTCTCCGGAATCCCGGCTCGAAAAGAAAGAAGGAACTGCGCCGGATGAGTGGGCGTTGGGGCGTACCGAATGGTTGCGCTGCATCGCCGCCTTCTTTACCGCCGGGAGAGGATGGCGCATAATTGGCGTTTGAGAAACTTTCTGCGAACGTGGCTGCGCCTCTTCCGCGTGCCGAATCTCTTTACCGTGCCGGGCGATCCGCTCGCCGGCTTCCTGCTGGCCGGGGGCGTGGCAGGGGGGCTCTCGGGCCGCGCCGCCTTCGCCGCGGGCGCCAGCCTCTGCTTCTACGCCAGCGGGCTTTTGATGAACGACGCGGCCGACCTCGAGGAGGACCGCCGGGAGCGGCCGGAAAGGCCCTTGCCGTCCGGCGCGGCGAACCGGCTCGTGGTGAGGGCGGTCGCCATCGTTCTCGCGGTTCTCGGGCTTATGCTCTGCCTTTCCGCGGGAACTGCCGCCCTGCTCGTGGGCTTCGGCATCCTCCTGTGTGTGGCGCTTTACAATGACGGACGCCTCAAGGAAGTGCCCGTCCTGGGCGCGCTGAATATGGGGCTTTGCCGGGGGCTCAGCCTGTTGCTGGGCGCGGCGGCGGCGTCCGGGGGGGCGCTCGCGGATGGCGCGTTGCCGGCGGCCATTGTCACCGCTCTTTACATCGCGGCGGTCACGCATCTCGCGCGGCATGAGATGCGGCCGGGGCGCGCCTCGCTTGCGGCCTGGCTGCCCTGCGGAACGCTGCTGGCGGGCGGCGTATTTCTCGCGGGCGACCCCCGTTTCCACACGCCGTTTTTTCTCGCGTCATTCGCGCTGGCCTGCCTCGCGGCCGGAGGCATCGCCGCTCGCCTGCGCCGGCCTTTCGCAGCCGTTCCGCCGGGGATCGGGGCGTTGATCCGGGTGCTGCTCTTCATCCAGGCCGCTTTCTGCGCGGTGTCCACGCGGCCGTCGGCGCTTCTCTGCGCCGCGGTGCTGCTGTTCCTGTGGCCCGTCAGCAGGGCCGCGGGCCGGCGGTTCGCGGGAAGCTAGGAGCCTGCCGGATGGATCCTCGGGTGGTCCCGGATACCCACCATCGCGATTGAATACGGCCGGCCTTTATGCCACTGTGCGGGCCGTGACTCCTGAAAAGATAGCCCAACTCCGCGACGCGGTGCGCGATGTGCCAGATTTCCCGATCCCCGGCATCCTCTTCAAGGACATCACCCCGATCCTCGCGGACGCCGGGCTTTTCCGGGATTCCATCGACCTGTTCGCGGAGGCGTGCCCGGAGGGCGTCGAGAAGGTGGTGGGGATCGACGCGCGCGGCTTCCTGTTCGGCTCCGCGGTTGCCTACAAACTGGGGCTCGGGTTCGTCGCCGGTGCGGAAGAGGGGGAAGCTGCCGTACAAGACCGACTCGGCCGCGTATAAGCTCGAATATGGTGAAGCCGTCGTGGAGATGCACATCGACGCCATCCGCCCCGGGGAGAAGGTGGTGCTCATCGACGACCTGCTCGCGACGGGCGGCACTTCCGCGGCCGCGGTGAAACTGATCCGCCAGATGGGCGGGGAACTGACCGAGGTCCAGTTCCTCATCGAACTCGAGCTTCCTCAACGGTGCGGCAGACCCTCGGAGGGGCGCCCTACCGCAGTTTTCTCAAATATTAGAATTTCTAACGTGCGGGCCGTTCGGGCCTACCTCGTCCGCCGTGGAGCGCGGGATTATCAGCGCTACCTGCGTCGTTTCGAGCGATACCGCATCTTAGTGGCAGTCGAAGACCGCGAAGGGTATGGTTCTAGCTTACCGAATGGGCGAGATGCTCCCTCTTGTGATGAAGATTATTCCCTAAAAGAGCGAGGGACTGGTTTGCCGCGGACGATTATTTTAACGGGAAGGTGCTCGGCTCCTCCTTCGTCGGCATTTTTGCCATCGCCATCCTGATCGGCATCCTCTTTTTCGTGGTCGTGCGCGATCACGAAAACGACAGCCGCCGCGCGCGTACGCTCGAAGTCCTGCGCGTCACGAACAAGGTCGAGAACGACATGAACAACCTGGAGGCCGATTACCGCGGCTACCTGGTCATGGGGGAGGATCAATACCTGCAATCGATCGAGCCGCGCAAAGGCCAGCTCTTCAATCACCTCGACGAACTGAACCTCGTCGTCCACCAGGATCCCAAGGCGCGCCAGCACGTCCCCCGCATCCGGCAGGCCATCGAACAGTGGATCGCCCAGACGGTCACCCCCGGCATCGAGGCGTATCAAAAGAAGCAGTCGAAGAGCCCCGGCGCCATCCTCCCCAGCGAGGCCGTGCGCTCGAACCTCAGCAGCCCGGTTTCGGACGACGCGCGCAAATACCTCCAGACTCTCGAGGACGAGGAGCAGGCCGAGGTGCGGACGCTCACGAAGGATGAGCAGTTCGCGGGCGCTTCGTTCGAGGTGCTCGTCTATACGCCGAAGCTGGAGAGCGTCATCTCCGAGATGGAAAAGGCGCAGTGGGGTTACCTCCTCACCGGCCAGCAGGCCAGCATCGTCAATTACCAGAACGCCTCGGGCGAATACGATGTCATCCACGGCCACCTCGCGGTCCTCCTGGGCGACAACCCCGTCCAGCTCGCCGCCCTCGAGAAGATCAACCAGGAGCTCGACCGTTGGCGGAACGAGGCCGCCGTCCCCGCGATCCAGGCCCGCGCAAGCGCGCAAGGACGTGGTGCCCCTCGTCCTCCAGAGCCACGCAAAGGCCATCATGGATAAAGTCCACTCCGCGGTTTCCGAGTTCGGCCGGGCTCAGCTCGATGTTTACCAGAGCGCCCATTTCCGCGCCGAGGCGGGGCGCATCGCGCGGACGGCGGGGTTCTCCGCCCTGTGCGCCGTGGCCATGGGCTTCCTCGTCGCCTCCAGTTGGTACAGTTTCCGCGCCTACAGGCTTCACCTGCGCAAGATCGCCTCCGCCGAAGCGCAGACGCGCTCGATCATCGAGACGACTATGGACGGCGTCCTCACGATGGATGCGCAGGGCCTGGTGCAGTCGATGAACCCGGCCGCCGAGAGGATGTTCGGTTACAAGGCGTCCGAGATGGTCGGCAAAGGCATCGGCAAGCTCATCCCGCAACGGCTGCTCATGCACGACATGGCGAACCTCGGCCGCGGCAGCATCATGGCCGTCGGCCACCGGCAGAATTATTACCCGTTCCCCATCGAAATCTCGTTGAGCGAGATGAAAGTCTCCGGCGGCAAACAATTCGTCGCCCTCATCCGCGATGTCTCGGTGCGCAAACGCTCCGAGGAGACCCTGCGGCACATCGGCCTCGGCGTCTCGGCCACCACCGGCGAGGAATTCGTCCGCTCGCTGGTCAAACAGCTTTCCAAGGCTCTCCAGAGCGACTTCGCCTTCGTCATCGAGACCGTCAAGGCCGGCGCCAGCAACGGCTGTTCGATGATCATCGCCGAGCACGGCAACATCCGCCGCAAGGCGAACTACAAGCTCTCCAACACCATCTGCGAGGAAGTCCTGAAAAAGGGTTTCCGCGCTTACCCGAGCGATGTCCGCGAGAAATTCCCGAACGACGAGATCCTTAACGAACTCAAGGTGGAGAGCTTCGTGGCCATGCCGCTCACCGACCACAAGGGCATCCCCGTCGGCGTCATGGGCGTGCTCGATACCAAGAAGATGGAGGATATCCAGATCGCAGAGTCCACCCTCCAGATTTTTGCCGCGCGCGCCGGCGCGGAGATCGAGCGCAAACGCTTCGAGGAGGACCTCGCCGCCGAGAAGGAGCGCCTCGCCGTCACACTGAGGTCGATCGGGGACGGATTCATCACCACCGACGTCTCCGGCAAGATTCTGCTGCTGAACAAGGTGGCGGAGAAGCTGACCGGCTGGACGCAGGAACAGGCCATCGACCAGCCCCTCGTGGACGTATTTAACATCCTCAACGAACGCACCCGCACCCCGAGCAAGAACGCCGTAGAGCGGATCATCGAGACGGGCTCCGTCGTCGGGAATGCCAGCCACGCCATCATCGTCTCCCGCGACGGCAGCCAGCGCCTCATCGAGAACAGCGCCTCGCCCATCCGCGACAAGGCGAACCGCAAGGTCGGCGTCGTCCTCGTCTTCCGCGACGTCACCGAGAAACAGCGGGCCGAGGAAGAGCGCCGCAAAGCCGAGAAACTCGAGTCGCTCGGCGTCGCAGCCGGCGGCATCGCGCACGACTTCAATAACATCCTCACCACCATCATCGGCAATCTCTCCCTCTCCCTCCTCACCCTCGACCCCGAGGAGGACATGCACGCCCGGCTCGCCTCCGCCAAGAAAGCCGCCATCCGCGCGCAGGATCTCGCGCAGCAACTCCTCACCTTTGCCAAGGGCGGCGCGCCGCTCAAGAAGACCGCGTCCATCGGCCAGCTCATTCGCGAGACGGTCACCACCTCGCTCAACATGAGCACCGTCCGCAGCCACATCGAGATGCCGACCGACCTCTGGGCGGTGGAGATCGATGCCGGGCAGATCAGCCAGGTCATCGGCAATGTCTGCGTCAACGCCCAGGAATCGATGCCCGCCGGCGGCAACGTCTCCGTCATTTGCGAGAACTTCGAGCTCGTCGAGGAAACGGCCGCGCTCGCGCCTCTGCGGCCGGGGAATTACATCAAGATCACCGTCCAGGACGAGGGCATCGGCATCCCCGAGGAGTACATCAAGAAGATATTCGACCCCTACTTTCACCACCAAGCCGAAGGGGAGCGGCCTGGGCCTGGCGACTTCCTACTCCATCATCAAGAACCACGACGGGCTCATCACCGTCGAGTCGCGGGCCGGCTCCGGCTCGACGTTCAAGATATACCTGCCCGCCACGGATAAGGAAATCGCGATGGCCAAGCCGATGGGCTCCGCGTCGGACATTCCCTACTTTGGCCGCGGAAAAATTCTGGTCATCGACGACGAGGAAGCCATCTGCGCGTTGGTCAGCCACGCGCTCACGCCCATGGGGTTCAGCGTCACCGAGACGCACGACGGCGCGGAAGCGATGCGCGTTTACAAAGAGGCGCGGTCGAAGCGGCGACCCCTTCGTGGCCGTCATCTCGGACTTGACGATCCCCGGCGGCATGGGCGGCCAGGAAGCCATCAAGCGCCTGCGCGAGATCGAGCCCTCCATCCGCGCCATCGTCTCCAGTGGCTACGCCACAGACCCCGTCATGAGCCGCTACCAGGAATACGGCTTCGTCCGCTGCATTTCAAAGCCGTATGAGATCTCCGACCTCTGCCGGGTCGTCCAGGAAGTCGTCGAGTCGAGCCAGGAAAACCTCGTCTACCACGACTTCGTCCAAAGCCAGCTAGCGTAGGGGCGCCACTGCAGCGGCGGTCCTATGACCGCCGAAGAGGCATGGTTCCGTCCCGAGCCCAGCGCTTTGGAGCGTCGCTACAGTGAGGTCTCGTTCCCGATCACGCATTCGTGCCGCCGTCAACGGTCAGGTTCGCGCCGTTCACGAAAGACGACTCCGGCCCGGCCACGAAAGCGACGAGTGCCGCGACCTCGTCGACGCGCCCGTACCGGCCCAGCGGAATGATCGCCTTCTGACCGGCCGCCCAGTCGCCCGAGGCGGGGTTCAGATCGGTATCGATCGGGCCCGGTTGGACGTTGTTCACGGTGATGCCGCGATCCCCGAGTTCGCGCGCCAACCCCTGCGTGAACATCTTGACGGCCCCTTTGGTCGCCGAATACGGGGCCATCCCCGGAATCATGACGTGCTCCCCGACGCACGAGCCGATGTTGATAATGCGTCCGCCCGATTTCATGTGCTTCAACGCCGTCTTTGTGGCGACGAACATCCCGCGAACATTGATCGCGAAGACGCGGTCGAAGTCGGCGAGCGTGGTCTCTTCGACGGGCATCGGAATGGCCGTCCCGGCGTTGTTCACGAGCACGTCGAGTCCGCCGAAGGTCGAGGCCGTCTTTTCGACCGCATCCCGGACGGCGTCCGCGTCGGCGGCGTCGGCCTGAATGGCGATCGCTTTTCCGCCGGCGTGTTCGATTTCCTGGACGACCGCCGCCGCCGCTTCGGCTCCCTTGGAATAGGTGATGGCGACGCTTGCTCCGTCGGAGGCCAGGCGTTTTGCAATGCCCGCGCCGATCCCGCGCGAACCTCCGGTAACGAGTGCGACTTTATTGCTCAAGCTGGACATGAGAATTCCTTTTTTTGATGTTTAGGGGACTTGGGCCGTAGCGTCCTGCAACCCGCCCTCGACCTCAGCGAATATCCCTTTCCGGCTTCAAAGGCGAGCCGAAACGGGCTTAAGTCCCCAAAGCGCCCGCTTCCAGCCAGCCGAGGTCGCCGCCGGCCAGCCGATACCCCTCCGCATCCACGTTGTGACGGACGCCGTGGAAGTAACCGTCGATCCGCAGCGCCGCCGATTTGCAAAAATAATCGGCCATCGGCACGGCATCGCCCCCGTCGGTTTTTCGAAGGGCGTCGGCGCGCAGGCACGCAGCCGTCATCGCAAAGATCTCGGCGCCGATATCCACGAACCTGCCGAGCAGGAGCTGCCGCCGCTCCAGCTTTGGCCCGAATCGCGCCATCGCGTGAAAGAGCGTCCGGCCCAGCCGTCGGCTCGCGCGGGAAGCGTATCGCAGATGCCGCGCGAGCTTCGGCTCGAGTCCCGCCGGGAGAGTTTCGCCTCCCGGCATCCACTGTTTCGGATACCAGCCCGAATAGAATGCCGCCGACTTCAGCGCCGCCCGCAGGCGTTCCGCCGCCGGAAGCTGGGAATTCACCACCGGGCCGCCTACTTTCAGGTGCGGATCGAGCGCCTCGCGCGCGATGAAGAGGCGCATGATCTCGCTCGACCCCTCGAAGATGGTATTGATCCGGCTGTCGCGGAACAGCCGTTCCACCGGCGCAGGATCCTCGCCGCGCGCCTTCAGCGACGCCGCCGTCTCGTAGCCGCGTCCGCCGCGGATCTGCATCGTGTCATCGACGATCTCCCACGCCTTTTCCGTCGCCCAGAGCTTGCACATCGCCGTCTCGACCCGCAGGTCGGACTGCTTTCTGTCCACGAGGGCCGAGGTCAGAAATGTCATCGCCTCCATCGCGAAAGTGTTCGCAGCCATCTCCGCGATCTTGCCCGGCGATCGCCGCGTGCCTGCCGATCGGCGCGCCCCACTGCACGCGCTCGCCCGCCCATTTTCTGGCTATGGCCAGGCAACGTTTCGACAAGCCCGCGCAAGCCGCGGGCAGCGTGAGCCGGCCCGTGTTGAGCGTCGCCAGCGCGACGCGCAGCCCTTTTCCCTCTTCGAGGAGGATATTCTCGCGCGGCACCTTGACGTTGGTGAACGTGATCGCGGCGTTATAGAGAGCCTTCAGACCCATGAACCGGCACCGGTGGGTGATCTCGAGCCCGGGTGTGTCGATATCCACGATGAACGCGGTGATCTGCTTGCGCGGCTTGCCCTTCACCATCTTCGGCGGCGTCCGCGCCATCACCACGATGACCCCGGCGCGCGTCCCGTTCGTGCACCAGAGCTTCTCGCCGTTTATGAGGAAATGGCTCCCGTCGGGCGACGGCTCGGCGTGCGTCGTCATCGTGGCGGGGTCGGAGCCCGCGCCCGGTTCCGTAAGCGCGAACGCGGAGATTTCACCGCGGGCGACGCGCGGCAGGAATCGCCGCTTCTGGTCTTCGGTGCCGAAGAGCAGCAACGGCTGCGAGACGCCGATGGACTGGTGCGCGGAGAGCAGCGCCGTGAGGTTCCCGCAAAAGCTCCCGAGCAACATCCCCGCGCGGCAATAGTTGGTTTGGGAGAGACCAAGGCCGCCATACGCCGTCGGCACCTTGATCCCGAACGCGCCCATCGCCGCCAGCCCGTCCATGACCTCCTGGGGGATTTCCCCCGTCCGGTCGATCTCATCCGGATCGACGTGTTCGACTAGGAAACGGCTCAGTTTTTCGAGGAACGCGTCGCCTTGGTCGCGGTCCTCGGCGCTCTGTTCCGGGCACGGGAACAACCCCGCGAGGTCGAAGCGCCCCATGAAAAGCCCCGAGGCGAAGCTACCGGCCGTCGCGTTCCGGGCCGACTCGGCCATTTCGAGCGCCGCCGCGCTGGCCCTCGGACATTTTCGAGGTGTCGATGACCTCGGCCTCGGGGGAATGCGCCTTCTCTTCAGTGGTTGTGTTCATAGAATTTGGTTCCTTCGCGCAGCCATTTTCCGGAGCAGCTCGCACGGCAGGAACTTCGGGTCTCCGGCGACGCCCAGCGCGTCCATCGAGGCCACGAGCGAAGCCGCGCCCAGCGTATCCGCATAGCGAAGCGGGCCGCCCCGGAAAGGAGCGAAGCCCGTCCCCATCACCATGCCGAAATCGACATCCTCCGGCGTCGCGACGATCTTCTCCTCGAGGCAGCGCGCGGCCTCGTTCACCATCAGGAGCATCATCCGCTTTTGCAGTTCCTGCGCGGTTCAACGCCGCGGCCATCCCGTTGCGCCGGAACGGGCCGAGCCGTCTATTCTCGGCCGTCTTGCCGCGCTTCGTGTTCATAAAAGCCGGAGCCGCTCTTCCGGCCGAGGAATCCAGCCTCGCGCATCTTTGCCGAGCACGGCCGGCATCCGCATCCGGCTGAACTTCGCCGCGAGCGTCTCCGGCGACGTCGGCGGCGATGTCGAGGCCCACTTCGTCCAGCAGCCGCAGCGGCCCCATCGGCATCCCGAAGTCGAGCATCGCTTCGTCTATGTCCGCGATCCGCGCGCCGCGCCTCGAAAGGTTCCCGGCTTCGACGAGATACGGGATGAGGATGCGGTTTACGAGGAACCCGGGGCTGTCCTTCACGACGACCGGCAGTTTGCCGATCTGCCGCGCGAACGCACGCGCCGCCTGGACGACCGCGGATCGGTCCGCGCCCCCATGACGACCTCGACGAGCTTCATGCGATGGACCGGATTGAAAAAATGGAGGCCGACGACGCGCGCCGGGATTTTTCATGCCGCCGGCGATCTCGGTGATGCGAGAGCGCGGAAGTGTTGGTCGCCAGGAATGCGCCTGGGTGGCACACGGCCTCCAACCGGCGGAAGATTTCTTTTTTGACCGGCGAGCTTTTCGACAGCGGCTTCGATGACCCACTCCGAGGCGCGCAGCGGCCGCTCATCGACGATGGGCGAAACACGGTCCAGGCCGTTCCTCGCTTCGAGCGCGGTGAACTTGTGGCGCCTGACGCCGGCCTCGTAAAGACGGGCGACACTCGCCATCCCTTGCCGCGACCCGGCCGGCATCGATGTCGCGCAGGAGGACCGGCACGCCGCGCGAAGCGAGCCATTGGGCGATGCCCGCGCCCATCACGCCCGCGCCCAGGACCACGGCGGCCTGCGTAAGCCGCGTGCGGCGCGCCGGCCGGCGAGTTTCCTGGCCCGTTCCTGCTGGAAAAAGAGATGGACGAGGTTCCGGCAAACGTCGGAGCCCGCCGAGTTTCAGGATCGCCTCGCGTTCGAGCGCCAACGCCGCGGGGACCGGCAGCGAGACCCCTTTGCAGACCGTCTCCAGAGCGATTTCCTGCGCAGGGTAATGGCCTCGGGTTTTTTTCAAAATCACGGGGCGCATGGCTGCGGCGATGGCGGCCGCGGCGACCCTGTTGTTTGTGAGGCCGATGGGCGGCACGGCGCGGTTTGCCGAGCGCGATTTTCTTTCCCGCGCAGCTCGAGGAGGCGCTCGCGCGGGGCGAGGGCGTCGATCATCCCGATTTGAGCGCCTGGCGCGCGGACTGGCAGATTGCCCGCCGAGGATGATCTTGAGCGCGGCGGGCAGCCCCGACGAGCCGGGGCAGCCGCGCGCAGCCGCCCCAGCCTGGGAGAATCCCGAGCTGCGTCTCCGGCAGGCCGATCCTTGTCGCCGCGTCCGGGGACGCGATGCGGTAGTTGCACGCGAGGGAGACTTCGTAACCGCCGCCGGCGCACGCGCCGTGAATCGCGGCCACCGTGGGAATCGGGAGCGCGGCGAGCCTGCTGAAAACGCGCTGGCCGAGTTCTATGACGGGCCGCAGCGCGCCGCGTTCCGCCGCGTCCATCAATGCGTGCAAATCCGCGCCCGCGATGAATATGCCGGGCTTTGCGCTGTGGAGGATGAGTCCCGCCGACTTCCGGAGACGCGGCGACCCACGCGAGGTGCCGGTCGAGTTCGAGCAGGGTCGCCTCGTCGAAGAGATTTGCCGCCGGAATTCGGGCGGTCGAACATTAGCACGCAGATCGCCCCCTCTTCCCGGCGGATATTTTGGGCTGCCTCCACTTTCTGAGGCTCCATTTCCAGCGTCGCGTTCATAGAGCCTCCAGCCACAACGCGGCTCCCTGGCCTCCGCCCACGCAAAGGGAGACGAGAGCGCGCCGGCGCCTTGCGCCGGCGCAGGTCTTTCAGCGCGCGTAAGAACCAGGCGCGCACCGGTTGCGCCCACTGGGTGGCCAAGCGCGATTGCGCCGCCGTTCACATTCAGCCTGTCCGCGGGGATCTCGCCGAGGGCCTGTTCGCGGCGCAGGTTTTTGCGGCAGAACTTGTCCGATTTCATCGCGCGCAGCACGGCAAGGACCTGCGCGGCGAAGGCTTCGTTGATCTCGACCAGGTCGGCGTCTGCGAGCCCCAGGCCGAGGTCGGTCGCAGCCTTCGCGATTGCATAGACGGGGCCGAGCCCCATCCGCTCAGGGTCGCACCCGGCATAGGCGTAGCCCGTCACAGCGCCCAGCGGTTCGAGCCCGAGCTCGCGACGCGCGGTGCTCCGACATCACCAGCAGGGCCACCGCGCCGTCGGTGATCTGCGAGGAGTTGCCCGCCGTGACCACGCCGGTCTCCGGCTCGAAGACGGGCCGGAGTTTCGCCAGGGCCTCCATGCGTCTGGCCCGGGCGCGGCCCGTTGTCCGCGGCGACGAGTTGGGACTTCGAGCCGCGATTGAGGTAAACGGGCGATATCTCCTCCGCGAGCCGTTCAGCCGCCGCGGAGGCGCGCCGGTGCGATTCCAGGGCGAACGCATCCTCCTCTCGCGCGGCTCACGTTCCATTCCCGGGCGAGCAACTCGGCGGTCTCGCCCATGTTCAATCCGCGCGACGGGATCGCGTCAGGCCCAGTTTAAGGCCGACGCGCGGGCTGAAATCGGACGGGCGAAACGCGGCCAGCGGCCGCGAGCTTTTCGCCAAACGTCTTGGCGCGGCCGAGCGCCGTGAATTTCCGTGCTGCCGAATGGCGGAAGAGCATCGGGATCTGCGACATGCTCTCGACGCCGCCCGACCAGATAGTATCCCCGCGGCCCGCGGCGATCTTGTCGCAGGCTTGCGTGACCGCCTCGCAGCCGGAAGCGCAGTTGCGATGGACGGTGAACGCCGGCACCTCTTTCGGAATGCCCGAGCGCAGCGCGATGACGCGCGCGATGTTCGCGGCATCGGCGGCTGCGCGACGCACCCGAAAATGACTTCGTCGATCGATGCGCGGGTCGAGGCCGGTGCGGGCGAGCAGCGCATTCACGGCAACGCGGCCGAGTTCGTCCGCGGCGAGCGCGGCAAGGTCCGTACCCGCCTTGCAGAACGGAGTGCGGACGCCCGCTACGATAACGGCTCTCTTGTTCATCGGGATGGAATTCCTCGGGCGATGATCGACAATGAGCTGCTCCTTCAACGCGACGCCGACGCCCTGGAGCGCCCGCAGTTCCTCGCCTGTATGGAAATCGACCCGATTCACGCGCATCTCCGTCCGGGCCGAGAAACGTTCGTTCAACAGGGTCGCGAGCGAGTCGTTCGGAACGCCGTCGAGCTTGCTGACGTGGAGGATGAGTTCGTCGAGGTCGAGCGGGTCGTCGTGAACCTTGCGGATCTCGAGCTGCCACGCGCCGACATGCTCGGCATTGTCGAGGACGTGGGCGAGCTGGTTGAAATCCACGAGGGTGCCCTTGAGCTTGTCGAGGTGCATCTCTTTCACATCCGACTTGCGGGAAATCTCGCCCACGAGCCGCGGCAGGACGCGGCCGCAGTGCGGGCACGGCCCGTATTCGAGCCCGCCGTTGGTAACGTCCCCCGTGCGATAACGGAGCACCACCGTCCCCCGCGCGTCGAGCGGTGTGAAGACGAGTTCGCCTGGCGAGCCGGCGGGAAGCAGCGCGCCGGTCGCGGGATCGACGACTTCGATCAACGCCAGGTCGGGAAAGACGTGGTAGCCGCTCCTCGCGGAGTCCTCGTCCGGGCCGGGGCATTCCGTCCACGCCATCTTCGCTTCGGTGAGGCCGTATGTGGCCACCACGGAGACGCGCTTTGCGCCGAGTTGCGCGGCCAGCGACCGCAGTTTCCGCCGCATCCCGGCCGGGGCCTTCTCGCCTCCGAGGATGATCAGCGACAGGTCCTCGCAGCGGGCCCCTTCCTCCACGGCCTGGGTGAGCACATGATAGAGGAACGTAGGCATGCCAGCCACGGCGTTCGGCTTGATCTTGCGGAGGAGGCGCACGTTCCCCTCCGTCCCGGCCACCTTGCCGCCGCCGGTGCCGACCGAGAAAACGCCGAAGGCGGTGGCCGCGTAGTGGCATTGCCAGAAGGCGAGGTGCGGCGCGTACGGGAAGATGTTCAGCACGCGCGACTCGGGGCGCAGACCATACATCTGCAGGCCACGCGACCCCGCGAGGCTCAGGTTCCGCAGGTCGTGCCGGGTGAAGAGGAACGGCACCGGATCGGCCGAGCGCCCCGTCGTGCAGGTCATCATGACGGGCCGGAACTCCTCCTCGAAGCCGCGCCTGACACTCGCCCCGCCCTCGAAGAGCGCGCGCACCATGGTGGACGGCCTGCGTGCGAGCCGCGCCGGGTCCGGCCGGAGCACAAAGTCCTTTGCAGCTTCGGCATCGAGCAGCTCGCTCTTCGTCGTGAAGGGGATTCTCGGGAGGTCGTCCAGCGTCCGGATTGAGTCAGGGTTCAGGCGCTGTTCCCTGAAGAGCTCCCGGTAATGCGCGGAGAACGGCAGCACGGTGGCGCGCAGGTAGTGGCGCAGCTTCAGCGCCTGAAGGCGGCGCAGCTCGCGTTCAGGCAGCCGCTGCCATTGGGTGCGGAGTCGTTTCGGGTTCATGAAGGGGTATCTGGGCGAGCGCCTTGATCTCGGCGAGGTGTTCCTCGGCTGCCTGGCGGCCCAGGGCGATGTAGCGGCCCGCGTTTGCAAAGTCGTGCCAGCGCCCGTCGCGCGCGTGCGGACGCAGGACGAGGTCCGCGCCGAGACAGGAGGCTTCGGCGACGCGGATCTGCACGCCGTGCAGGCTCCGCATCATGATGTCGAACATATTGCCGCCCGCGGCGAGATTCAGCCGCCGGTTCAGGAAACCGAAGAAGCCCGAGCCGGAGGCGGCGCCCGAGTTGGCCGCCTCGTGCTCGAAGGCGATGCACTCGCGGATCTGTTCGGTGGTGGGGATGGTGTTGATGGCGATGATCCGGTCGATGCCCATCTCCGCCAGCACATCGACGGGCATGGGATCGGCGATGCCGCCATCCACATAGGTCACATGGTCCAGCGTCACCGGAACGCAGATGCCGGGGATGGCGATGCTCGCGTGGACGGCGGAAGCGACTTCGCCGTGGGTGAAGACCTCGCGTTCGAGGGTGTCGAGCCGGGTGGCGACGATCCGCACCGGGCGGGCCATGTCGGAGAAATGGGCGTCGCCGATGGTCTTCTTGAGGCGTTTCTTGGCGCGTTCGCCCCGGACAAAGCCCTGCCGCGGCGTGAGGATGAAATCGACGAGATGCCGCAGCTCCCATGGGCTCCGTATTTCCAGAGCGAGTTTCTCCATGTGCCGGCCGTCGTAGCCGAAGCCCCAGATGGCGGCGATATAAGCGCCCATGCTCGAGCCGGAGACAACGTCCACTTCGACCCCGTTCTCCTCAAGGACCTGGATGACACCGATGTGGGCGAGCCCGCGCGCACCTCCGGAAGAGAGCGCCAGCCCGACGCGTCGTCCGCTGATTTCGCGTGCGAGCCGGCGGATGTTCGCCCCGAACGAGGCGCCCGGGGCGGCGAGGGGATCCATCCGCGATTCGCGCAGAAAGGAGTGCACCGGCACGCCGCTGCTCTGTTCGATCCAACGGCAAAGGCCGTGCGCCTTCTCGTCGCCTTCGAGGTAGAGGATGGGCTTGATCTTCGAGCGGTTCATGCCGGGCATGCCGCGCAGCTCGCGCATCAGGAGATTCAACTCGTAGAGGTCTTCGGGCGTCTGGCGTAGCAGGACATAAGCTGCGGAACATTGGTCCAGGCTCGAGACGAGCGCTTCGATGGGCAGGTCGGGGCCCGCATGCACCAGCAGGTAGGAGAACTCGGCGCTCCATGCGGCGAGCAGCGGGCCGATGCGAGCCGCTTCCGTTGCGTCGCCGGTCACGAGGATGTCCAGCGTGGAAAAGCCAGCTTCGTTGCGTCGCGGGGTGACGCCGAACGGAGCGCGTTCATCCAGGGGAGCGGCGTTCGCGTCCCTCGTGAACCGGATGAGCAGCACGCCGGCCTTCGTCTCGGAATGCAGATTCGCGCAGAGCTGCTCGGAGATGTGGGAATCCGGCACGCGCGGGGAAAGGGAAGCCAGCAGGATCACCCGGCACGCGGGCGAAGGGGTGAAGGGGCCGGTCGAGCCCGGGTGCGCGAGCGGCCCCCGCGTTTTCCAGTTGAGGTAGCCCGCGAGTTCCGGGCGTTCGTGAAGGAGATGGCGAAGGCGGTTCCGTCCGATGCGGAGCAGGACGCTGTCTTCCGTCACCCGGATGGTGCGGTGGTAGCCCTGTTCGCCCAGGACATCGGCCTCGCCGAACACGTCGCCGGGGCCGAGCGCCACCGTCTCGTCGCCCCGCGGAGAATCCCTGTGGGACTCGCACGCGCCATCCAGCACGAGATAACAGGCGCTGGAGGGGTCGTCCTCCTGGTAGATCACCGTTCCGCGCGAATATTCCGCGATGGGCGACCGGCCAAACGGGAAGCCCAAGGCGCGCAAAATCGCGCTCATTTTCGGCGACTTTAGAAACTGCGTAAACATTGTCCGCCTCCAGCCGGTTCGGACAATCGCCCCTTTTTTTTAACCCTCAGACCGTCGAACCGGCCTCCGCCTGAAAGATAAGCGGGATTATGGGGATGTCAAAGTACATGGGGATTTGAACGCTGCTTTTTCAAGCAACCGCGTTACGAAGCCCAGGCGTCGGCGAGCCTAGAAGCTGGCTTTGTCGTCGGTCTCCAGCCAGGTGAAGAGGGTCGTCGTATTCGGGTCCAGTCCGAGCTTTGCGCACTCCCCGATGAAATAATCCCTCTTGTCGGGGTCATTCATCAGCGAGACTTTTTCGAGGGAGTCGCTGAATTCTTTGATCTCGGCAGCAGTCTTGGGAACGCCGTTGGAGTTCAGCCACGCGGCGAGGTCGTCGTCGCCAAGGCCGTTGGCGACCTGATCCTTGAATTGGTCGCCCGTTATGCCCTTGAAACCGAACAGGACGTTGTCGAGCGGGCAATCGAAATGGTAATCGCCCAGTTCGCCGAAGAGCAGGGCGCGGCATTTGTCCGTCGTGCGGCCGAGGATGACGTAGCCGCCGACGCGGACGCGGGGCGAGCGGGGGGCTTGTTTGGAGAGATCGGGTTCTGCGGGGATGTTCATGATTATTGGCGCTTTCGAATATTGAGTTCGCGCTACACTAGCGGGTTCCGACCGGCAAACAAGCGGCGTCGGGATTTTTTGCGCGCGACCGGCGTTTGCCGGGCGGAAGGCGGGGAAACGCTTTGCCTTCCCCGCGCGGACATCCTATAAACGGCCTGCCATGACTGTAAAACAAGAGCGCGTGCGCGCCGCCAGAGCCGAGGAAAGCGCCAGCCCGCTTGCCGGGAAGAAGCTGCTCGTGGCGAACCGCAGCGAGATCGCCATCCGCATCTTCCGCGCGGCCACGGAGCTTGGCTTGCGCACGGTGGCGATCTACGCGCAGGAGGACCGGCTCTCGATCCACCGGTTCAAGGCGGACGAGGCCTACCTGGTCGGCGAGGGCAAGGGGCCGGTCGGCGCGTATCTCGACATCGAGGGCATCGTCGCGCTCGCGAAGGAGAAAGGCGTGGATATGATCCATCCCGGCTACGGGTTCCTCTCCGAGAACGCCGACTTCGCCGCGGCGTGCCGCGAAGGCGGGCATCACCTTCGTCGGGCCCGCGGCCCGAACTGCTGGAGCTGATGGGCGACAAGGTTGCGGCCCGCGCGCTGGCGCACAAAGCTCGGCGTGCCGACCCTGCCCGGCACCGAAGACCCGGTGGCCGAACGCGACGGAAGCGCTCGAAGATCGCGAAGAAGATCGGCTTTCCGCTCATCATCAAAGCGGCGTTCGGCGGCGGCGGGCGCGGGATGCGCGTCGTGGAGAAAGCCGCAGCGACCTCGCGTCGCTGCTCGACGAGGCGCAGGGCGAGGCCGAGCGCGCATTCGGCAACCCGTCGGTGTTCCTCGAAAAATACATCCCGCGCGCCAAGCACATCGAGGTGCAGATCCTCGGCGACAGGCACGGCAACATCCTCCATCTGCACGAGCGCGATTGCTCCGTGCAGCGCCGCCACCAGAAGGTCGTCGAGATCGCGCCCTCGGTGGACCTGGACGAATCGGTGCGCTGGAGCTGTGCGACGCGGCCGCCAGCATGGCGCGGGAGATCGGCTACGACAACGCGGGCACCATCGAGTTCCTTCTCGATCTCGACCGGAACGAGTGGTTCTTCATCGAGATGAACCCGCGCATCCAGGTGGAGCACACGGTCACGGAAGTCATCACCGGCATCGACCTCGTCCGCTCGCAGATCCTCGTCGCGCAACGGCGCCACTGCATCGGCCGGAAGTCGGCCTGCCGCAGCAGGACGAAGATGCCGCGCATCGGGTTTCGCCGTGCAATGCCGCATCACCACCGAAGATCCCGGAGAACAAATTCACGCCGAACTACGGACGGATCCTCACCTACCGCTCCGCGGCCGGGTTCGGCATCCGGCTCGATGGCGGCATGGGCGACGACCGGGCAGCGTCATCACGCCGTTTTACGATTCGCTGCTGGTGAAGATCACCGCCTCCGGGCCGCACCTTCCAGCATCGCGCTTGCAGCGGATGCACCGCGCGCTGCGCGAGTTCCGCATCCGCGGCGTGAAGACGAACATTCCGTTCCTGGAAAACGTCATCACGAACGAAACGTTCCGCGCCGGGCGGGCGACCACGACGCTCATCGACACCACGCCGGACCTCTTCGTCTTCAAGCCGCGCCGGGACCGCGCCACGAAGCTCCTGGCATTCCTCGGCGACGTCATCGTCAACGGCAACCCCCAGGCAAAGGGCCACCAGATTCCGGCCGCGCTCGACGCCGCGCCGCCGCCCGCTTACGACCGCAAGCAGGCGCCGCCGCCGGGCACGCGCCAGTTGCTGCTGGAGCTGGGCGCGAAGAAATTCGCCGAATGGACGCTCGCCGCAGAAGCGGCTCCTCATCACCGACACCACGTTCCGCGACGCCCACCAATCGCTGCTGGCCACGCGCGTGCGCACCTACGACATGCTGGCCGTGGCCGACGCGGTCGCGCGCCGCACGCCCGGACTTTTTCAGCCTGGAGATGTGGGGCGGCGCGACCTTCGACACCGCGATGCGCTTCCTGCACGAAGATCCGTGGGGGCGGCTGCGCGCCGCTGCGCGAGAAGCATCCCGAACATCTGTTTCCAGATGCTCTTCCGCGGCTCGAATGCCGTCGGCTATTCGAATTATCCCGACGAATGTCGTGGCCGGTTTCGTCAAGCATGCCGCGGCGCAGGGGATCGATATCTTCCGCATTTTCGATTCGCTGAATTACACGCCCGAACCTCAAGGCTGGCGATGGAAGCCGTGCAGGAAACGCACGCCATCTGCGAGGCGGCGATCTGTTACACCGGCGACATCCTCGACCCGAAACGCGACGAAGTATTCGCTGAAGTATTACGTCCAGCATGGCGAAGGAGCTGGAGCGGATGGGCGCGCACTTCCTCGCCATCAAGGACATGGCCGGCCTCTGCCGGCCGTATGCGGCCTCAGCGCTGGTGAAGGCGCTTGAAGGAGGAGATCGGCCTGCCGATCCATTTCCACACGCACGACACGAGCGGCGTGAACGCGGCCTCCGTGCTGCAGGCCAGCGACGCGCGGCGTGGACATCGTCGACCTGGCGATCGCCTCGATGTCGCGGCTCGCACCAGCCAGCCGAACCTGAATTCCATCGTCGCCGCGCTGCAGCACACGCCGCGCGACACCGAGGCTCGACCTGGAGGCGCTCAACGAATTTTCCGATTACTGGGAGCAGGTGCGGACGTTCTACGCGCCGTTCGACACCGCGCCCGAGCAGCGGCACCGCCGAGGTTTACCTGCACGAGATGCCCGGCGGCCAATACACGAATCTCAAGGAACAGGCGGCGGCCATGGGGCTCGGCCATCGCTGGCCGCGAGATCGCGCGCTGCTATGCGGAGGTGAACCAGCTCTTCGGCGACATCGTGAAAGTCACGCCCAGCAGCAAGGTCGTGGGCGACATGGCGATGTTCCTCATCACGCGCGGCATCAAGCCGGCGGATGTCGTGAACCTCGAGCCCGGGCACCGCGTTTCCCGGAGTCGGTCATCGACATGCTCACGGGCGGCCTGGGCGAGCCCGCTCGGCGGCTGGCCCGGAAGATCGTGAAAGCGGTGACGGGGAAGGGCGAGCCACAAACGGCGCGCGCCGGCGCCGGCGTCGACCTCAAAGCGGCGAAGGCCGACCTCGCGGCGAAGCTGAAACGCGAGGTCACCGACGACGACCTCTACAGCCACCTCATGTATCCGCAGGTCTTCGTGGAGTTCGCCCGGCTCGCGCGCGATTTCGGCGATGTGGGCGTCGCTGCCCACGCCCGCCTTTTTCTACGGCCTCAAGCCGGGCGAGGAAATTTCGGTGAGCATCGAGGAGGGCAAGGCGCTCTTCATCAAGCTCATCAACGTCGGCGCGCCGGACAAGGAGGGCCGCCGCACGATCTCCTATGAACTGAACGGCATGCCGCGCGAGTCGACCGTCCTGGACCGCTCGGTCGCGCCGAAGGTCAAGACCCGCCCGAAGGCCGACCCGGCGAACGCGAAAGCAAATCGGCGCGCCGATCCCCGGGATGGTCACCTCCGTCCCGCTGCGGGTGGGCAGCAAGGTCACGAAAGGCGACAAGCTCCTCACCCTGGAGGCGATGAAGATGCAGACGACGCTTTACGCCCCGGCGGACGGCATCCTGGGGGAGATCCTGGCCCAGGTGGGCGATTCCGTGGAGAGCAACGACCTGTTGCTGCGGTTGCGATAGCTACAGTTTCCTGAACAGCCCCAGGATGTGCGAGGGGCTGTTTGCCTTTCGCTCCTCGTACGACTCCCGGAATTCCTTCAGCGGAAATACCCGCGGCATCGGTCCGAAACGGTGCAGGAGACGGACGATGCGCACGCTGCTTTCCGTGATGAACCAGTCCGTGCGCAGGTGTTCGAAGCCGTGCCCCGCAAAGAGCTCGATCAACGCCGGTTCCGTGTACCCTTCGCGGATGTGCCAGGGGTTCGGGAAGATGTCGGGCGGGGTGGGGGTGGTGACGAGCGCGTGCCCGCCGGTCTTCAGCAGCCGGGCGAACTCGGCGACGGCGGCCCCATCATCGGGGATGTGTTCCAGGACCTGGGTGCTCGCCACGCAATCCACCGAGCCCGCCGCGAGCGGCACCTTCTCCAACGGGCACGAGAAGAACCGGACGCGGGCGGCGTCCGCCCCGAGGGTTTCCCTGGCGATCGCGAAGTTGCGCGGATCGGGCTCCACGAGGATGAGTCTCTTGCAGCGCCCCAGGTAGCACGCCGCGGCGTAGTAGCCCCCGCCGGCCCCGGCGTCCAGCAGCACCTCGATGCCGCCGACTTGATCCAGCGCCTCGCGGATCCGTGCGAGCTCGAGCGAGTAGCGCAGGGTATTGTCGTTGAAGACGAGGCTTCTGGCCAGGGAACGGAGATGGCGTCGGATCATGGCTCGCGGAGAGTGTCGGAAGACGGCCAGAAGTCGCGTATTTCCTTTCTGTTTGCAATGCCATTCCCGCATTCCCGCGGATTGACAATCCAGGCCAAGGTGGGAGTCTTGACCCTCGAATGGACAGCAGCGAAATCTCGATCCACGAAGGGAACACGGGCCCCCGGTTCCTGGTGCCCGCGCTCGGGTTGCTGACCGGCGTGTTCCTGGCGGCGGATCTGGTGACGTTGGAGGGGCAGAATCCGGTGTCGCAGTTCATGCAGTTCGCCGGGGTGGGGATGCTGCTGCTCTCCATCGTCGCGCCGCGGAAGGGGATGTATGTCCTCATCATCGCGTGCGGCTATCTCGACCTGGTCAAGCGCATCGCCTACTTCTACGGCGGCGGCGACGAGTCGCTACAGTATGACATCCTCTCCTTCGCGCCGTTGACGCTGGCCGGGATTTTCCTCGGCATCATGCTGCCGCGCATCGCCATCAAGAAGCGGTTCCTGTATAAGCACGAGATACTGGTCGCGGGCCTCTCCGTCGGCATCATCGTCGTCTCGTTCCTGATTGGTTACCGCAACACCCAGTCGGTGCTGAAAGCCGTCACGATTACCGTGGCCGTCGGCACCTACACCCTGCTGTTGCTCATCGTCCCCGAGCTGTTCAAGACCCGGCTGCAGATCGAGGCCGTGTTGGAACACATCTTTTTCATTTTTCTGCCATGCGCCCTGTGGGGCATCTACCAGGGCATCTTCGGCTACCCGCTGATCGACCGCGTATGGCTGGCCTCTCCGCTCACCATGAACGGCCGCTTACTGGTCGACGTGAAGGCCAGGGCGTTCGGCACGCTGGCCTCGCCGCATCCGTTCACCGTCGTTTACTGGATGATCGTCATCGGCCTTTACCTGGTCTGGACACGCTCCAAGCGGCGCGTCCTCATCCTGGCTTCCCTCGCCATCTACTTTGTCGCGTTTTTTTACGCATACACCCGTTCGACGTGGGTGACATTCGCCATGACGCTGGTGGCCGTCTTTTTCTTCCAAAAACCAAAGCGGACCGTCTTTCTCTACGGCGTGGTGATAGTCATCTTCGCGCTGCTCGTCATCAACGCGGAGAACATCAATCTCGACGCCTTGCAGAGGTATCTTCCCATGACGACCGCGACCGAGGAGATGTCCCTCCGCCTGGGCACCTTCAGCGACCGGCTCATCAGTTTCCACAACTGGAGCACCGACCCGAAGTATTGGACCCTGTTTGGCCGGACGGACATCTTCGAAGTGGAGTCCGCGTCGCGTTCGTGGGATGAGCGGGTGCACGACCAGATCGGGCAGATCCTCACGACTTCGGGCATCGTCGGGCTCGCGGCATCGCTCGCGGTCATGATCGGCGGGCTCCACTATTTCCACAAGATCACGTGGCGCATCCCCGATCCCAAACGGCGCCGCTTGTCGATCGTCCTCCTCGCGATGGTCTCAATCCTGTTGTATTTCGCGTCTGTGGCCGGCTCCAGCCTCTACGTTTTTCCCTGGAATTGCCTGTTCTGGTTCGTCGTGGGCTGCCTTCTCTCCCTGTGCGGCCCGGAGCGGGCCGAAAAGGCTCCAGCGAAGGCGGGAGGGGAACCTCTGCCGGCGAAAATGCCGCGCGGTCTCGACCTCGACGCCGGGCTGGGCATGGGCCTTGGGCTGCCCGCCAAATCCTTCGAACGGGCGAAAGCGCCGGTGCGCCCCTTTGGAAACGGCAGGGGATGTTAGCGAGGCTCTTCAAACGGAAGCTCACCGGCGACCTGCTTTTCCTTTATGCCTCGTTCGGGGCGAACTATTTCTTCCCGCTGGTCACGATTCCCTTTTTGACGCGGGTCCTGGGGATGTCCGCCTGGGGACGCTTGATCTTCGTCCAGTCTTTTTTCCAGATCGTCAACGTCATTCTCGGATACGGCTTCGGTTACCATGGCACGCGGCTCGTGGCCCAGCATCGCGATGACAAGGAGCACGTCGCGCTGATCTTCGGACGGATAACGACGGCCCGGGCGCTCCTCATCTTCCCGGCGGCGCTCGTGGCGGTCGCCTCTGCCGCTCTCGTGCCGAGCCTTCGTTCGGATTTGCGCTTGTCGGTGTCGGCTTTTGCCCTGTCTCTCGTCAGTTCCTTCGGCGCCGCCTGGCTGCTGCTGGGGGTGGACAAGATGCGCTTCTGCAGCCTCGCCGATTTTCTTTCGAGATTTGCCGCGACCTTACTCATCTTCATCTTTATCCGCAGGCCGGACCAGGCTTACCTGGTCCTCGTCTTCCAGGCGCTGGCCTGCTTCGTGGTTCTGGCCGCCAGTTATTATGTGGTGAACAGCGATTTCCCCCTGCGGCTTTGGGCGCCCGGGAATCTCATGGCGACCTACCGGCAGAGCTTCGGGATGTTCGCCTTCACTCTTTCCAGCGCGGTGGTGAACCAGTTGAGCGCCTTCCTCCTCGGCCTGTTCGTGGGGACTGGCGAGGTCGGCATGTTCGCGGCCGCCGAAAAGATCATCCGGGCCGCGAGTTCGCTGGTGGCGCCTCTCGCGAGCGCTCTGCATTCGAAGATCAACTACAAGCTGAGCCGCGACCCCGCGGGCGCCGCCAGGCTCTTCACCTACGGCACCGCGGCGCTGCTGGCGGGCGGCAGCTTGCTGACGGTGTTTCTCTGGACGGAGGCGCGCGTCGTGGTGGTCGCGCTGCTCGGCGCGAAATTCGCCTCCTCGGCGGCCGTCCTGAAAGTGCTTGCCTTCATGACGCCCATCCATTGGATGAGCTATTCCATCAGCATGAACTGGTTCATCCCCCGGCATTGGGATCGGTCGCTGAACGTGTGCGTATTTTTTGCGGCGCTCGTCACCGTCGTCGCGGCGTGGATCCTCTGCCCCCGCTACTCCTCCATCGGCATGGCCTGGACCATCCTTCTTTCAGAAGCGGCGCTGCTCCTGGCCCTCGTTTGCGGAGCCGCCGCGAAAGGGGTAAATCCCCTCCGGGTCGCGAGCCCTTCCTGAATGCCTCCCCTTACGGACGCATGAGCGGTACTTCCAAACTTCGGCGTCTGCTCCGCTGGGTGACGGCGCTGGGGTGGGCTGCGGGCGTACGGAACGCGGTGGCGCTCGCGTTTGGCTCCCGGGAATACGAGCTCTCCGTGCCGGGTATCGCCCGCCGTGTTGTGGCGCGCAGGAACCGCTCGGATGTCGTCATGTTTGAGCAGGTGTTCGTCCAGCGCGAGTATGAGGTGAAGCTGGATTTCGTCCCGCGCGTGATCATCGACGCCGGCGCCAATGCCGGGTATGCCACGCTTTTCTTCAAGCGCCGGTTTCCGCAGGCGAAGATCATTGCGATCGAGCCGGATGAGGCGAATTGCGATCTCTTCATCAGGAACACCGCCGGCCTCCGCGATGTCCAACTGCTCAGGGGAGGGCTTTGGGGCGGGAGCGGGGCGCTCAGGATTTCCGACCCGGCGGCTTCCAAATGCACGGTCTCGCTGGAGGCTGGGCCGCCGGATGCGGCGTCGATCCGCGGCTATTCCATGAAAGAGGTGATGCGTATCGCGGAGGTCTCCGCCATCGACCTCCTAAAGATGGATATCGAAGGAGCCGAGCTCGAAGTGTTTTCGGCGGACTGCCGGGAGTGGCTGCCGAAGGTGAGAGTGCTCATCGTCGAACTCCACGACCGGGTGAAGCCGGGCTGCGCCCAGGCTTTCTACAAGGCGCTTTCCGGCATCCGTTTCACCCAGGAACAACACGGCGACGCCACCTTCATCTGGAACCGGGATTTCCAGGCCGCGTGAAGATACTCCTCACATCGAGGCCATTTTTCCCCTCCATCGGCGGGCTCAACGGCATCGCTTATCTGGCGGCCAGGGAGTTCCAGAAGCGCGGCCACGAGGTGCGGCTCATAACGGAGACGCCCGGCCGGTTCCCGGGCGAAGACGAGTTCCCGATCATCCGCCAGCCCGGTGCGCGCGAACTGTTCGGGCATTACCGGTGGTGCGATGTCGTCTTCCAGAACCACGTCAGCCTGCGGTACGCCGCGCCGCTGCTCCTCGTAAAACGCCCGTATGTCGTCTCCATGTCGGGTTGGATTTACCACACGTCGGTGGGGGGGAGGGAGCGGGCCCTCGCGGCGCATTCAAGTCCTGGCTGCTCTCCCTCGCGCTCCGGCACGCCACGCGGAATATCGCCGCGTGCGCGGCCGTCGCCGCCGCGAATCGTGTTCCAGCCAGTGTCATTCCGAACCCTTTCGATACGGGCGATTTCCGGCTCGAGAATATGGGGAGCCGTTTGCGGGAGCTTCTCTTTATAGGGAGGCTCGTCACCGACAAGGGCGTGGACGACCTCATCAAGGCCGTCGCCCTCGTGAACCGTTCGGGCGAAGAAACCAGCGTGGCCATCGCCGGCGAAGGGCCCGAGGAGGGCCGGCTGAAGGAACTCGCGCGAACCTGGTGCATCGAGGACAAAGTGCGATTCCTGGGGCCAAAACGCGGCCGGGATGTTGCGGAGTTGATGAACGCCCACCAAGTGCTCGTCGTCCCGTCCCGTTGGAACGAACCGATTGGCATCGTCGCTCTGGAGGCGATCGCCTGCGGCTGCGCCGTCGTCGGCAGCGAGGGTGGGGGGCTCGCCATCTCGATAGGGCCCTGCGGGCTGACCTATCCGAACGGGGACTGCCATGCCCTCGCACGGCGCATCGCGGAAATTCTGGCCATGGACGGGAAGCTCAACTCCTTCACCGCGCCCGCCGCCGCGCACCTGGAGCGGTACCGGCCCGAGCGCGTTTGCGCGGAGTACCCTCGAGGAGCTGGAGAGCGCCGTCACGGCCTACAAGGCCAGGCGTTCGCTGTAGAAACGCTCCAGCCGCTTCGCGTACTCGGCCCGGTCCAGCGCCTGGCCGATGTCCCGCTGGAAGGCCATTTTCCCGTCGAGGAACGGCCTCAGCTTTTCGGCGATCTTCGCGGGGTCGAACTCGACGAAGCTGCCGTTGACGCCATCGCGCAGGATCATCTCGCTGCCGTAGTGCGGCGTGAGGAAAAGCGGGAGGCCGAGCGCCGCCGCCTCGATCTCCGCCAGGCAGAACGCCTCGAAATAGGAGGGAAAGAGAAAGGCGTCTGCCGCCGCGTAGGAGCGTTCCACCACGGCCTGCATGCCCGTGAAGACGATCCATTCGCGCCAACCGGGCTGTTCCCTGTCGAGCCGGGCCTGGAGACGCTCCAGCGTCGCCGGGTACCCTCCGATGACGAGCAGCCTCGCCCGGGCGCCTCCCTGGCTTCTGAGGATCGCGAGCGCCTCCACCGCGAGCCAGAAGCCCTTGCGCTCGTAGTGGCCCATGCTCGCAAAACAGAAGACCACCGCCTCCTCCGGGAACCCCAGTTCGCTCCGCGCGTCCGCGCGATGCAGCGCGCGCACATCGGGGTTGAACCGCGTCTCATCGTAGCTGTTCGGCAGCACGCCGACCCGGAGCGAACGTTTGCACCGCCGCCGGACTTCGGCCGCGATGGAGTCCGAAACGCAAAGCGCTTGCCGGGTAAAGGGACTGTGGAGCTGCAACCATTCCATGAGCACGCCCGTTGCCACCACGGCGAACTTCACCATCTCCTTCCAGTCCTTCCGCCCGAGGGCGAACTGCTGCTTCGCCCACAAGCGATTGAAGAAATGCACCGAGACCAGGTCGGCCCCGAGGTAATTCCCGCACGTGGCGTGGATGACCGCCGCCGGTGCGCCCCGGCCCCGCAGGCGCCGCCAGAGCCCGTAGAGGTTCGCGAGGAGGCCAAAGACCGGCCCCTCGACCTTGCCAAGCCACTTGGGCGCCGGCAGGAAGACGTGCTCCACCTGGCCGGGCAGCGCGTCGGAGCGGCAGCACCACGCGCGGACAGTCCATCCCTGCGCCTTCAGGTGGGGGAGCGCGTACAGCAGGTGCTTGGCCGTCGGGTTCTGGAACTCGAGGTGCGCGTCGATCCACAGCACCGTCCGCTCCCTGCCGGAAGGGGTCGGGTCCATCAGGGTCGCGCGAGCGGTTCGCCGGACTCCGGCATCGCCGGGGCCGCCGGGGTCTCAGTGCGCATGCCGGGGATTCTTACGGTGGCGCGGGTGCGAGGACAAATCTTATTGGGGATTTTTGCTTGCTCTCGGGCGGCCCCTTCCGAGATTACACGACCATGGAGCCCACCGCGCTTTGAATGTCCGGCGGGTCAACGTCCTCGGCGTCGGCATCAGCGTTTTGAACCTGGAGACGGCCACACGCGCCGTCCTTGAGGCCCTGGAAACGGGCGGGCGGGGCTACATCTGCGTCACGGGCGTCCACGGCGTGTCCGAGGCGCGGGACGACCCGGCCTTCCGCTTGATCCTCAACCGCGCTTTCCTGTGCGTGCCCGACGGCATGCCGATGGTCTGGTGCGGCAAAGCTGCAGGGTTTGCGGAGATGGGCCGGGTGTACGGCCCCGATCTCATGCGGGAGGTCTGCCAGGCCACCGCGGCCACCGGCCACAGCCATTTCCTGTTGGGCGGCGGCCCCGGAGTGGCCCAGGAACTGAAGGGCCGCCTGGAAAGCAGGTTCCCGGGCATCCGCATCGCTGGCGTGTTCACGCCGCCGTTCCGCCCGCTGAACGGGGAGGAGGAGCAGCAGCTCGCGGAGAGGGTGGCCGCGTGCAAGCCCGGCATCGTATGGGTCGGCCTGAGCACCCCGAAGCAGGAGAGGTTCATGGCCGCCTACCTCGGGAAACTGGATGCCACCCTCTTCTGCGGGGTCGGGGCCGCGTTCGACTTTTTCACCGGCCGCGTCCGGCAGGCGCCGTTCTGGGTGCAGCGCAGCGGCCTGGAGTGGCTCTTCCGCCTCTCCCAGGAGCCCAGGCGGCTCGCCCGCCGCTATTTCAGGAATAACCCACGCTTCGTCCTCCGCATCCTATGCCAGGTTCTGGGCATCCGGAAATATCCCATCGACTAGAGCCGCCGCCTCCCGCCAAAAAAACGTTGCATTCAAAAAGCGTGCCCCTATTTTCACCATCAACTTAAAGAAGTTATGGCCGACGCAGCGAACAAATATCCCGAAAACGTCCTGGGCAAATTTTATGTCGATGACCAGTGCATCGACTGCGACCTCTGCCGCGAGACGGCCCCCGCCAATTTCACCCGGAACGACGACGGCGGCCACTCCTACGTTTACAAGCAGCCCGAGAGTCCCGAGGAGGAAGCCCTCAGCAAGGACGCGATGGAAGGCTGCCCCGTGGAGGCCATCGGCTCCGACGGCCCCTAGCTGCTCTTTCGCATGAACCCGCGGCTGCGCAACCAGGTCCTCGCCGAATGGCGCGGCATCGGCGAGCCGCCCGCACCTCGCGATCGCACCCGCGCGGTCGCCTCCGCCATGGAGGACGTCATGCACAAGCTCGGCCTGGGCGACCGGCTCCACGAAGCGCAGGTCAACGACGCTTGGAAAGACATCGTCGGAGACTTCCTGGCCGCCCACTCCTGCCCCAGCGCTCTCCGCGAGGGAACCCTATACGTCCGGGTGCTGCAGCCCTCCGTCCACTTCGAGCTCGACCGGAATCACAAGAAGGAAGTCCTCTCGCGGCTCAAGGAACGCTTCGGGGCGGGCGTCATTCGCAAAATCCAGTTCCGCGTCGGCTAGCTCCATGGAGAACGGGCCCGGCGGCGACGCCATCCTCATCGAACAACTCGAAATCTCGGCGCGCATCGGCATCACCGCAGAGGAACGGGCGAACCCGCAGCGGCTGACATTCATCCTCACGCTGTGGCCGCACCACGGCTTCGCGGGCGTGGGCGACCGGATCGAAAAGACGGTGGACTACTCGGCCGTCCGAAACAGGGTCGAGGAAGTGGCCGAGGCGCGTCCGCGGCATCTCATCGAGACGCTTGCGGAGGACACGGCCTCCGCCTTGTTGGAGGAGTTCCCGCTCGCTGCCGTCCTCGTGGAGCTCAGGAAATACGTTCTGCCGGAAGCCCGATACGCGGGCGTGCGGATTTTGCGGCGGGCGAAGTGACCTACTTCTCTTCCTTCGCGAACACCTCGTGCCCCTTGCGCTTGATGCCGAGGATGGCGTCCATGTCGGCCTTGGCTTCATCCGGCTTGTCGCCGCTCACCGCCGTCTGCAATTTCTCATAGGCTGCCAGCAGCCCGTCGATCTGCTGTTTGTAGTCGGCCATCCATTTATCGCGGTCGGCGGCGGGAACCTTCGACGTGTTGGCCGGGACGAGCTCGCGCGCGGCTTTCGCGTGTTTTTCCATATCGGCGATGAGGTCGAGGGACGAGGCCTTTTGCGCAGGGTCGCCGACCTGTTTCTTGAGCATCTTGAAGTCCTTGCTCATCCCCTTCATCTCCACGGCGAGCGGCGAATCCGGCTTGTCCTCGGCGTGAACGGCCAGGGGGCAGAGGAGGATGGCGGCGGACAGGAGAGTGGGGAGGGGGCGATATGCTTTCATTTGCCCGCACAATGCACCGGGTCCGTGGTTTTTCCGAGAAAATTTCGGACGCGCAGATGATATTTAGAATTATTCTTGATAAGCCTGCTGCGTCGCCGATATTTGAGGCAGGCGAAATGAGCGATCCCGGCGAAAAATCCTACGACGAAACAATCTCCCTGCGGGGTTTCCGTTTCACACGGCAACGCCGGCATGTTTACGACGCCTTGATGGCGCAGCGCGACCACCCCACAGCCGTGGAAGTCTTCATCCGGGCGAAGAGGGAGATGCCCTCCATCTCGCTCGCCACGGTTTACAATTGCCTGGAAACCCTCACCGAATGCGGCCTGGTGCGCCATGTGAACCTGGACCGCGCGCCCTCCCGCTACTGCCCGAACCTCGAGGAACACGGGCATTTCTTCTGCGAACGAGTGCGGCGCGGTCTTCGATGTCCCGCTGCGGAAGCAGAAAGCGCCCCAGTGGGAGCTTCCGGCGAGCACGGTCGTCACCCACCACGAGGTCTCGTTGCGCGGCCTCTGCGCGGCTTGCGCGCGGAAAAATTCTTCGAGATTGAAATTATGAATTCATTGATCATCAGAGATTTGCACGTGAGCGTCGACGAGCAGCGAGATCGTCCGGGGCCTGAACCTCGAGATCGAGCGCGGCAAAGTCCACGCCATCATGGGCCCGAACGGCTCCGGCAAAAGCACGCTCGCCAAAGTCCTCGGCGGCCACCCCGACTACCGGGTCACCTCCGGCCAGGTGCTCATGGACGGGGTGAACCTCCTGGAGCTCGAGCCCGACGAACGCTCCCGGAAAGGCCTTTTCCTCGCGTTCCAATACCCGAGCGAAGTGCCCGGCGTGAGCATCGCGAATTTCCTGCGCGCCGCCGTCCAGGCCCGGCTCGGCGAGGGCGAGGAGCTGGAGGCGACCGAGTATTACGCCCGGCTCTACGCAGAAGATGGACCTGCTGGAGATGGATCGCTCGTTCACCGCGCGCTCGGTGAACGAGAATTTCTCCGGCGGCGAGAAGAAGCGGAACGAGATTCTGCAGATGGCCATGCTGGAGCCCTCATACGCCATCCTCGATGAGACCGACAGCGGCCTCGATATCGATGCCCTCAAGGTGGTCTCCAACGGGCGTCAATTCCCTGCGGGGGCCCGGAATCGGCATCCTATTGATCACCCATTACCAGCGGCTGCTGAACTTCATCGTGCCCGATTACGTGCACGTGATGGTGCAGGGGCGCATCGTCCGCAGCGGCGGCAAGGAGCTGGCCCTGGAGCTGGAGGAAAAAGGCTACGACTGGATGAAGGACGAAGTGCACGAAGCTGGCCGCCGTCTAGCGACGCTTTAAGGGGAATACATATGGACACCAACCACTCGATATCGACCGCAGCGTCGGCGATTTCGCCTACCCCGAAGTCCACGTCCGCGACGCGGGCATCGGGCCTCACGCCGCACACCGTCAACTACATCTCCGACGTAAAGGACGAGCCCGACTGGGTGCGCGATTTCCGGCTGAAGGCGCTCGACGTTTTCGAGAGCAAGCCGCATGCCGACCCATTGGGCGAGCCGCGATCTCGAGGCGATCAATTTCGACAACATCCGCTATTACCTCTCGCCGGGCACCGAGCCAAGCGCACCTGGGACGATGTGCCCGACGACGTCAAGAAAACCTTCGAGCGGCTCGGCATCCCCGAGAACGAGCGCAAATTCCTCGCCGGCGTCGAGGCGCAGTTCGACAGCGAGGCCGTTTATTCCAACATCAAGAAAGCGGTCGGCGACCAGGGCGTCATCTTTGTCGGCAGCACCGACGGGCTGAAGAAGCACCCGGAGATCTTCCGCAAATGGTTCGGCAAGGTCATCCCTACCGGCGACAACAAATTCAGCGCGCTGAACAGCGCCGGTTTTCAGCGGCGGCAGCTTCATCTATGTGCCGCCGGGCGTGAAGGTGAAACACCCGCTCCAGGCCTATTTCCGCATCAACGCCGAGAACTTCGGCCAGTTCGAGCGCACCCTCATCATCGCCGATGAAGGGGCGGAGGTCACCTACATGGAAGGGCTGCACCGCGCCGAAATTCACGACCGCGACGCTGCACAGCGCGGTGGTCGAACTCGTCGCCATGAAGGGCGCGAAGATCCAATACATCACCGTCCAGAACTGGAGCTCGAACGTCTTCAACCTCGTCACCAAGCGCGGCCTCGCGCACGAGGAAGCCGAGATCAAGTGGATCGACTGCAACATCGGCTCCCGCCTCACGATGAAATATCCCGGCGTCGTCATGAAAGGCCGCAAGGCCCGCGGCGAAGTCCTTAGCATCGCGCTGGCCGGCGACGGCCAGCACCAGGACACCGGCGCGAAGATGATCCATGCCGCCGACGAGACGACCAGCAACATCATCTCCAAGAGCATCAGCATCGGCAAAGGCCGCGCCACCTATCGCGGCCTCGTCCACGTGCCGAAGCACCTCAAGAACTGCAAGAACAACACGGAGTGCGACGCCCTCCTCATCAACGGCGCAGTCCCGCACCGACACCTACCCGACCATCACCGTGCGCGGCGCCGGGAACGCCGTGCAGCACGAGGCGAGCGTGAGCCAGGTGAGCGCCGAGCAGATTTTCTACATGCAGCAGCGCGGCCTCACCGAGGCGCAGGCCATGAGCCTCAGCGTCAACGGCTTCGTCAACGATCTCGTCCGGCAGTTCCCGATGGAATACAGCGTCGAACTGAAGCGCCTCATCGATCTCGAGATGGAAGGCTCCGTCGGCTAGCGGCCGCATCGCGTTCTCCTTCCGCGGGTATCGCGGTGGCGGAGACTCCGCCATATCGTATGAGCACCTCACTCGCCTTGCAACCTGGACTCGACGAAGCCCGCCCTCAACCGCGCGGCGCCGGACGCCGCTCTGCTCGTCCGGAGCCGGGCGACGCCACCGGCTGGTTCGGGCAGGTGCGCGCGGAAGGCTGGCGCGACTTCAACGCTCCTGCCCTCACCCGGCCGCACCGATGAAAAATGGCGTTTCGCCCCCGTCAAGGCGCTCGACCTCTCCGCCTTACCTCAAGGCGCCGGCCGTGACCTGCGATGTGGCGCGAGGAACTCGATCGCGCGCTCCTCGCGGTCTCGCCGAGAGACGCCGGCCGCATGATCTTCGCCAATGACCATCTGCTTTCCCGCGAGGTGCGTTCGCAGGCGCTCGCGCGGCAGGGCGTCATCTGGAAGCCGATCGAGGAAGCCTCGTCGAGCACGAGGAGATCTTCCGCAAGCATTTCATGACGCAGGAAGTCGTGCTCGGCTCGAAGAAATTCGCCGCGCTGCACAAGGCCATGGTCAAGTCCGGCGTCTTCCTCTACGTGCCGCGCGGCGTGGAGGTGGAGCTTCCGCTCGAGTCTTCCACTGGCTCCACGGCGCGGACGCTTCGACCTTCCCGCACACGCTGCTCGTCGCGGAGGAAATGAGCAAGGTCACCCTCATCGACTACTTCGAGTCCGCCGACCCGGAGGCGCCCGGGTTCGCCTGCGGCGTGAACGATCTTTTCCTGGGCCAGGGCGCGAACCTGACCTACGTGAGCGTCCAGAACTGGAGCCGGAAGGCGCTCTCGATCCAGATCAACTCCACGGTTGTGAGCCGCGACGCATCCGCCCTGAGCATGAACCTGAATCTCGGCTCCGCGTTCGCCCGCACCGAGAACGTCAGCCGGCTCGCGGGCACGGGCGGGCGCAGCGACATGCTGTCCGTTTCCGTCGCCACCGGCGCGCAGGAATTCGACCAGCGCACGCTGCAGGATCACCAACAGCCGAACACGACGAGCGACCTCCTCTACAAGAATGCTCTGGCCGACAAGGCGCGCACCATCTTCTCGGGCCTCATCCGGGTCGAGCCCCACGCGCACCGGACGGACGCCTACCAGAAAGTGCGCAACCTTCTCCTGAGCGAAGACGCCGAGGCGAACTCGATGCCCGGCCTGGAAATTCTCGCCGACGAAGTGCGCTGCTCGCACGGAGCCACCTCCGGGCAGATCGAGGAAGAGGAGATGTTCTACCTGCTCTCGCGCGGCATCCCGCCCGCAGTAGCCCGGCAGCTCATCGTGTCCGGGTTTCTGGATGAAGTCGTCGAGCGCATCCCGAGCCTGCCCATCCGGGAGAAGCTGCGGGAGTTGATCGCAGCCAAGCGCGCAGGCTGACGGGCGCCCGGCGGCGCGTTCTCAAGGTCTCCCGGGCCTGCAAAACCTCGCGCTCATTTGATCGCCAGGATCGCGACGTGCGAGCATGTCCGGTACGGGCGTGCGCCTTGCCCGCGAGTATTCACGACATGGACCTCGCGGCACCGTTTTTCCAGGAACGGCAGGTCGTTGTACAGCGAATAGGAATAGTGGAGCCCGTCGGCCTCGGAGACCTTGTAGCCCTTGCCCTTCGTCACGAGGAACTGGAACGCGCCCCACAGGCCCAGCGCGTTCAGGCTTTGCGAAACCATCCGTTGCGGAAGCGGTCCGCAGCCGAAGTTATTCAGGTCGGACAGGAAGACTGCCTTCCGGGCGACGCGCAACATTTCGCCGATGACAAGTCGCGGCGTCCGGACGTGGTGCAGGACGCCGAAAGCCGTCACGCAGTCGAAGGAGGCGTCGTCCTCCCGCAGAGCCGCGGCGTCTCCGACGCGGATGGCGTCGCGCGGCACGCCCTTGGAATAGGCGACCTCGCGGAGTTCGGCGACCGGCTCGATCCCTTCGACCCGCGCATCGGGAAACATCGTGCGCAGGGCGAGAATCGCCCGGCCGGTGCCGCAACCCACATCCAGGAACGAGGCGAACCCGTAGTAGGCCGACAGTCCTCCCAGCGCAGCGAGGGCGATGTCGTGCTCGGGCTCGGCGGCCGTGAGGTGGGCCCGGTCGTACGCGGAAGCCGTGCGCGCGTAGTATTCTCGCTGGATGTCCGTCTCACTCATGGAGGAGCGGAAGCGCGCGCCCCGCGCCGTCAGCCGGGAACGGGAACGCTCGACGCGGCGGGCGCTTCGCTCTTCCGCGGCCCGGTGGCGGCAAGTGAGAGGACGAAGATGCCGGTGAAAAGGATGTCGCTCACGAACGTGTTGCGGAAGAACATCCACGTGGGCGGCAAACCCGGGATGCCCGTCGTGAGGGCCTGCGCCCAGTCCGCAAAGGTCTTCGCGTAGAGCGGATTCGAGTACCAGGCGCCGGTATTCGTAAGGACGTAGAAGAACGTCGATCCGACCGCGGCCGCCGGCAGCATCTCCGCGAAGTTCCGGCGCGCGCGCAATTGCCAGCCGAGGGCGGCGATGAGGGCCAGAGCCACATAGCGCGGCGCCATTTGCGCATCCAGCAGGGAAGCGCCGTAATACCGGTTCAACACCAGGTCGGAGAGGAGCAGCGCGGCGAGGGGAACAGTGAACGCCAGCCTCTTCGGGAGGACGGTCGCGCCGCAAAGCGCGATGGCCGCGACGGGCGAAAAGTTCGGCATCCACGCGGAATGATACCCCGCGACGCCGGTGCAGATGCGGTAGGCGACCGCCACCAGCAGCAGGAGGAGGCCGGCCAGGACTTCTGCATGGGTTCGCTTCATACGCTGAATGAATAGCAGATTTTCGCGCGGTTGCCAGCTCCTCACTGGAGATATTGCATGCTCGCCGGCCCCGTGCCCGCGGGGGTGATGCGGCCCACATTCCCCCCGGGGAGGCGCGTGTCGAGGGTGCCGGGATACATCGGCATCCCGACGACGTGGCCGTCCAGGAACAGCATGTTCGCGTGCGTCCCGTGCCGGAAATGCACCGTGGTCTGCGTGTTCTCAATCATGTAGAATTCCTCGAGCATCGGGTGATTGGGAGACGCGGGAGCCTGGAACGTGTTCACCTGGGCGCAGTCGCCGAACAGAATCACCTGCGCCTGTTGCAACGACAAGGCGTTCTCCCCGGAAAGCCACGTGTTGAAGCCGTAGCCCCAGCTCGCCCCCTGGTATTTCGGCTTCCACATCGCCGTGCCATACGGGAACGCGGGGCATACTTCCACACCGCCCACCTGGTTCACGTAGGGGTAGAGCGGCGACTGGGTCACATCCACGCTTCGCTCGCCCTCCGGCTCGCTGAGACTGGCCGCCGTCTCGAACCCAAAGTACCAGAGCGCGCCGCCAGGGGCGGGCTTCTTGTAGGCGAAGAATTTGTTCTGGTGATCCGCGAGATACAAGCGGGTCGCGCTGCCGAGCTGGCGCAGGCTGTTCGCGCAGTACGCCCCTTGCGCCAGCGAGCGCATCGGCGTCATCGCCGCGAGCGTCAACGCCGCGAGGATCCCGATGACGCCCGCCACGACTAGAAGCTCGATGAGCGTAAAGCCACGCGGACGCCGCCATGGAGGGGCGTTCATCCGAGCCTTCGCAGGAGCGCGAACACCCCGGCGCCGCCCAGCAAGAGCAGAGCCAGGCTGTCCGGCTCCGGGACCGATGCGAGCGGCGCGGCGGCGAAATTCGAGGCTACCGGAGCGTTCTCGGTGCCCGAGATCATCGTAGGATTCTCGAACGGCTCGCCAAAGACCCACCCGTCGAAACTGCCGTTCGCGACCTGGCGCAGTTGCTGCCCGTCATTGGAGAAATTCCAGGAGCCGGTATTGGGATAAGAACCGGGCATGCCCTGTCCGTCGGCGTTTGGCCCTGAACCTCCGGCGACATAATAGACCCAGCCTGGGTCATAACTGGTATCCTGGGCCACCTTTATTCCGTCAAGCGTGAAGGATTCGGTGAACAGGCCCTCGCTGAAGAGGATGTCGCCCGCGCCGTTCGCTCCCTTTGTGGAAGTGTAGTAGGGATACATGCCGGAGTAAGCGTCGGTATAGCTGCCGCTCATCACCGGCGTGCCGAGCACTGCGTCGAGGAGATCCTGCCCCGTCGCCATCGAGGCGTTCGGGTAGGTCACCTGGAACTTGAAGGTCTCCGTGGTGTCGCCGGAGCCGAACGGGCCCTGGATGAGCAGGTACGAAACATCCGCGTGAGCGGTGAAGCAGCAGGCGAGGAACGCCGCCGCAAGGGTAAGCAATCTTTTCATGGTATGGTCTCTTTCTATTTTAGGAGAGACCAGCACACGGGACGGCGCAGCGGCGTCGGCCACGAGCAGACTGATCCCTCATCCTTCCTTTTCGCGAAGAAGTTTTCGCCGTCCGTACACACGGGGGCAGAATGAGAGCGCGTGGGACGAATGTTCTGGCTCCTGGCTTTGCCTTCTTCCCGCCTTCACCGCCGGTCGCCCGGCGATTGGCATTTTGGGAAGTCGTATCCAGTTACAGCAGCGCAACTGCTTCCGGCTTTCACGGAATTCCTCGTATCCACCCGCTATGACTTAACTCGCAAAGAACTATTGGGAGTTGTAGCAGCCCGGAAATTGGAGTCAAAGTATTTTGGTGGCCGCTTCCCGCATTCGCATAGTGAAATGGATTTTGGGATGCGGCCTGGCGGTCTTCCTTTTAGCCGGCGCATGGGTCTGGCGGCTTACGTTGCCTTCCGCCCTCCGGATGCCGGTGCAGGGCACGCTGACCTTGTTGGATTTCCGGAGCCGCGTCATCGCCGAGCTGGCGTCGAAGGACGCGCGGGTCCAGGAGCCGGTCGCGCTCGAAAAGATCGGGCCCTGGCTCCCGGCGGTGACGGTTGCGCTGGAAGACCACCGCTTTTACGGGCATGGCGCGGTCGATCTCCGGGCCGTCGCGGGCGCTCTTTTCCACGATGCCCGCTCCGGACGCCTCGCCGCAGGCGGTTCCACCATCACCCAGCAGCTCCTCAAACTCGCCACCGGCCGCGCCGGGAAATCGTGGCTCGCGAAAATCCGCGAAAGCGTGCTCGCCGTGAAGTTGGAGCTGGCCTGGAGCAAGGAGCGCATCCTGGCGGAATACCTGAATCGCGTGGACTACGGGAACCGCAGGCTGGGGCCCGAGGCCGCTGCGCGCGCCTACTTCGGCAAGTCCGCCTCGGAACTGACCCTTGCGGAGGCCGTCTTCCTCGCGGGGCTGCCCCAGGCGCCTTCCCGGCTGAACCCGTGGCGTCACCCCGCCGCGGCCGCCGCGCGGTTTGGCCGCTCCCTGGCGCGGCTGGAGCGGCTGGGCCTCATCACCCCGGAGCAAAAGGCGGCCCTCGCCGTTTCGCCTCCGGAAGTGCTCCGGGTGGAGCCGGTGAACCTGGCCCCTCATTTCGCGGATGCGATCCGGGCCCGCTGGCCGGCTCTCGCCGGAAGCGTGCGCACGACGCTCGACCTCGATATGCAGCGCGCCGCGGAGCTGATGGTGCGCGAACACATCCGCGCCCTCAACCGCTACAACGTCACCGGCGCCGCTCTTGTCGTGGTGGAGAACGCCACGGGCGCCGTCCGGGCGATGGTCGGCTCGCCCGCTTACCGGGAGGACGAGACCGACGGCGCGCTCACCCCGAGAAGCTGCGGCTCCACGCTGAAGCCGTTCATCTATCTTGCCGCGATCGACCGCCGCATCCTCACCGCAGCCACCCTGCTGCCCGACACGCCCGATGCCGTCTCGGAAGCCTACCGCGATTACGACCCGCAGAATTACGACAACCGTTTCCTCGGCCCGGTGCGCGTGCGCGAGGCGCTCGGCAATTCTCTCAACGTGCCGGCCGTCGTCGCGCTGAGCCGGCTCGGCGCGCGGCGGGCGTTTTCCGGCCTGCAAGCCTGGGGCTTCCATTTCCCTCGGGGCCTGGATGAATACGGGGCGGGATTCATCCTCGGCAACGCGGAGGTGAGCCTGCTCGACCTCGCCTCCGCGTACGCGGGTTTGGCGCGCGGCGGCGTGGCGAGCCCCGCGGCCCTTCTCGCCTCCAGCCGCGGGCCGTCCGTTTCCGCGGCGTCGCCGGAGGCCTCCGCGATCGTCACCGATATCCTTTGCGACAACGGCGCGCGGGAGAAAACGTTCGGCCCCGGCTCGCCTCTCGCGCTCGGGGTGCGCGTCGCGGCGAAGACGGGCACGAGCAGCGGGTTCCGCGACGGCTGGACGGTGGGGTTCGACAAGGAACACACCGTCGCCGTCTGGGCCGGGAACGCCGATGGCAGGCCGATGCGCGAATTGCTCTCGATCCATTCCGCCGCGCCGCTCTGGGCTTCGATGATGCGTTACCTTCTGCGCGCGGATCATCCGCTGGATCCGCCCGTCGAAAACGGCGGGCTGGTGCGGCGCGAGGTTTGCAAAGCCACGGGGCTGCTCCCTTTCGGTGGGAGCACGGGGACGATCCGCGAGCTTTTCCTCAAGGGCACCGAGCCAACCGCCGACTCCTCCGGCTGGTTCGTCGTGGCCGGCGGGAAGACGCGGCTTCGCCTCCCCGCCGAATACGCCGCGTGGTGCCGCAGCGCCTATAACTGGCTGGACGCTGTTGCCGCGTCCGGTGCGAACCTGACGATCACCAACCCGAGGCCGGACGCCATCTATACGGTGGACGCGACGCTCCCCCGTTCGCAGCAGATGGTGGAATTCGTCTCGAACGCGGATCCCGGCGTGCATGTGGACTGGTTCGTGAACGGCCGCAAGCTGGAGCCCGGGCCGGGCGGCCGGGAGTTTTGGCCGCTCGCTTCCGGGCGCTGGGACTTAAAAGCGGTCTCCGAGAGCCGGGAGGCGGTATCCGCGTTCAACGTGGAAGACCCGGCGGAGGCCGCCGCCGGTCGCGTGTCGGCAAAGTGAGCCCTACCGGTGCGCGACCGCGTATTCCACGATCTCCCGGAACTTGGCCCGCCAAGGTTCCTCATTTGAAATGGCGACGAGCCATTCCCGCCCGCGAAGGCCCATCTCGCGCCGGCGCCCAGGGTGGCTCTCGAATTCCTGAACGTGATCCGCCAGTTGGGAGGCGTTTCCTGGTTCGTGCAGAAGCCCCGTCTCTCCGTGCAGGACGCTCTCGACCAATCCGCCGCTGGCCGCCGCCAGAACCGGTTTTTCGCTGTCGAAAGCCTCGTAGGGGATGATGCCCAGCGGTTCCCACCAGACCGAAGGAACGATGACAGCCCGGCACGTGGCGAAGAGCTCGGCTTTCCGCTCCTCGTTGATCTTGCCGATGTAATCGACATGCTCATTCTCCCGCGCCGCCCGCCGGCAAAGCTCGGCGAGATCGCCGGTGCCCGTTATGACAAGCTTCGGGGCGGCTCCGCCGAGGCGCGCCTTGAGGATCTCCCACGCCTGGAGGAGGGTGGCGACGCCCTTTTCCGCGACGAGCCTGCCGATGAAGAAATAGAACCCGCCTTCAGCCGCGGGTTCGACCCTGGGTTGCGGCTTGTAGGAATAGCGCAGGGTAAAAGCGCGCTCCTCGGGGATGCCCGCTTCGATGAATATCCTCCGCATGAAATCGGAGCATGCCACCCAGGTCTTTATGGAGTCGAACCAATGAAGCTTGAACGCAGTTTTCAGGACGGCGGCCATGAGGGCCGATTTCAGGAGCGAATGCTGCCAGGTGGCGTTGAGGATTTCCGGCCACATGTTGCCGCGCAACGCCGCGGGTTCCACCCTCCCCTTCACCCATAGCGTCGCGCTCACTGAGAAGGGCCGGAAGTTATTGATGAAATAGATGATCGGAATCCGCCTGTGAAGCGCCTCCCGGTAGATCCCGGCCGAGCCCACCGGGAAGACGTTGTGGACGATCCACGCTTCGGCCGGATACTCGGACTGTATGCGGCGCAGGGTGGCGATCGAGGCCGGGTTGTAGAGCGTCCAGGCCGCCTGCTTCCAGACGGGGGGCGCTTGTTTTCCCATCCAGTCGCTGCTGCGGAACCAATGGTTGCGCACGTCGAACTCTCCCGCTTCCACCTCCGCGATCCGGACGGGGAACTTCTCTTCCCCCCGGCGACGAGGTACTGGTTGAATATCTGGAGCAGTTTGCGCAAGGGACGCAGAGTCCATTTTTTCGGGTGTTTTTGCAAGGCCGCCATCCCGGGCTTGCCCCCCGGCCCGCGCCATCGGACACTCCCTGCACGCACCATGAGAGCCACAGCTATTGTCTTCGTCCTCGCCCTGGCCGCCGCCGCCGCGGCTTCCGACTCCGGCCGCCGCCAGCTCATCGTCAGCATAGCGCCCGGCTGGGATTCGCCGGCGGGTAAGCTGCAGCTCTTCGAGCGCTCGGGCAATTCCTGGAAAGCGGTTTCGGGCGCGATGCCGGCCCTCTTCGGCAAGAACGGCCTGGCGTGGGGCAGGGGAGTCCGGGGGACGGATGAGCCGGGGCTGAGGAAGGTCGAGCGCGATTGGCGCGCGCCCGCCGGGGTCTTCGAGCTCGGCAAAGTTTACGGCTACGACGCGAAGCTGCCGGAGGGCGCCGACTACCCATATCGGCAGGTGACCGACAACGACGCCTGGGTGGACGACCCCCGTTCCGCCGATTACAACAAGTTCGTCACCATCGATCCCAAAAGCCCGCCCCCGTGGTTCTCGAAGGAGAAGATGCGCGGGAAGGATTTCGCCTACCGGTGGCTCATCGACATCCGGCATAACGCCGACCCGCCGGTGCCGGGAGCGGGGAGCGCCATCTTTTTTCACATCCGGCGCGGCGTCACGCGTCCCACCTCCGGCTGCACGACGCTGGCGGAGGAGAACCTGGTGCGGATCATCCGCTGGCTGCGGGCGGATGAGTATCCGCAATACGTGCTGCTCCCCTGGGCCGAATACCAGAAGAAGTGGCGGGAGTGGGATCTGCCGAGCCCGGACGCGGTGAAACAGATCGCGCCCTGAACGCTAAAGTTTACAGCTTTCTGTAAAAGCGGAGCGCCTCGATCTTGCTGCAGATTTCTTTCAACGGGTAAATACCTTTCTCCGCCCCGGCGCCGGGGTCGCGGATGAGGTAATCGAAGCCGCGCTTGCCCGCGATGACCACGAAATGGATGCCGCCGTCCGGCAGATGGAGGCGAATGATCACGGGATTCCGCTCCCAGAGGTTCGAGTCGATGAGGTAGTAGGAAGGGAGATCTTCATAGACGTGCTTCACGCGGCCGGGGGCGAAAGCGGCGGCCTTTTCCCAGTACAGCCAGCCCTCCCTGGTGTAGCCTTCGTGTCCCTGCAGGAACCAGTTCAGGCGCTGGGGATCGGTATCGACGCCGTAGTATTGCAGCACCATCGCGGCGGAGGAGAGCGCGCACCCTTCGGCGCCCAGGGTCCCGTCGGTCGCGCCGAGGTAATCGTGCCGCCAGCGGTCGTCCGACTGGCGGTAGAGCGGCACGGGCAGGACGTATTCGCCCGCGAAATAGAGGCCGCCGCTAGGCGAGAGCGGCCCTTTGGAGAAATACTCGTAGCCGGCCACGCCCGCGCCGCCGGCAGCGAGCAGGAGCAGGGCGGCCAGCGCGATGCCGAACCACTTTTTCTGCGGCGAGAGCTTCAGGGCTGCGCGGCGGTGACTTCTTCGGTGATGACCGTCTCGCCCGCCGCCTTGGTCTCGACCGGCTTCGCGAGCGGCGTATGCGGGCTCACCCGCCAGAACTTCGGCTCGAAGTGCGGCCAGTCCGCGAGAATGCGGCGGGCGCGTTCGCTCTCGGTCTTCTCGAGGTGCTGGTAGATCAGTTGCTGGAGCACGGGAATGTCCTCCGCGCCAAGACGATCCAGGGCCACCAGTTGCGCGTTGTAGAGCGAGGGAAATTTCTCCTCGAGGTCGAGCACATACGCGACGCCTCCGGTCATGCCCGCGCCGAAATTTTTCCCCGTCCTTCCCAGGACCACGATGGTGCCGTTCGTCATGTATTCGCAGCCGTGGTCGCCGATTCCCTCGACGACGGCGGCTGCCCCGGAGTTGCGCACCGCAAAGCGTTCCCCGGCCCGGCCGGACGCGAAAAGCGCGCCGCCCGTCGCGCCGTAGAGGACGGTGTTCCCGATGATGGAATTGTCGTGCGCGAGGAATTTGCTGTCCGCGGGGGGCCGGACGACGATCTCGCCTCCGCTCATGCTCTTGCCGACATAATCGTTTGCCTCGCCTTCGAGCACGAGGCTGATGCCTGGGCTTAGGAACGCGCCGAGGCTCTGGCCGGCGCTTCCCTCCAGCTTCAACTCGAGTGACCCGGGCGGCAGGCCCTGTTCGCCGTGCTGGTAGCCGACTTCGCCGGAGACTTTCGCGCCGATGGAGCGGTGGATGTTTCTGACCTTATAGGAAAGGCTCAACGGCTGCTGGCCGGTGATCGCGTCCTTCGCGTCCTGCATGATGGCGTCGTCCAGCGGCCGCTCGGGCCAGCCGTCGTTCCGGTTGTGGGTGTTGTAGCGCAGCACCCCTTCCTCGCCGGCGGCGACGTTCGCAAGGAGCCGGGAGAGATCGACCATGTTCGCCTTCGGATGGCCCGGCACGAGCCGCTGGCGCAGGAACTCGGGCCTGCCGATCAACTCGTTCACGGTCCGCACCCCGAGGGAGGCCATGATCTCGCGCACCTCCTGGGCCACGCCGTTAAAGAAGTTGATGACGTTCTCGGGCTTCCCCTTGAACTTGGCCCGGAGGCGCTCGTCCTGCGTGGCGACGCCGACGGGGCAGGTGTTCAGGTGGCACTGGCGCACATAGACGCACCCCGCGGCGATGACGGCCGCCGTGCCGAAATTGTATTCCTCTGCGCCCAGGATCGTGGCGTGGACGATGTCGGAGCCGGTGCGCATCCCGCCGTCCGCGCGGAGGGTGATGCGGTTGCGCAGGCCGTTGATCATGAGGACTTGCTGGGTCTCGGCCACCCCGAGCTCCCAGGCGCTCCCGGCGTTCTTGATGGAACTGAGAGGCGAGGCCCCCGTGCCGCCCTCGTGCCCGCTGATGAGGATGATGTCCGCGTGCGCCTTGGCGACACCGGCGGCGATGGTGCCCACCCCCGCCTCGGCCACCAGCTTCACGCAGACGCGCGCGCGGGGGTTCACCTGCTTCAGGTCGTAGATGAGCTGGGCGAGATCCTCAATGGAATAGATGTCGTGGTGCGGCGGCGGCGAGATGAGCATCACCCCCGGCACGGTGTGCCGCAGGCGGGCGATGATCCCGCTTACCTTATGGCCGGGGAGCTGGCCCCCTTCGCCGGGCTTGGAGCCCTGCGCCATCTTGATCTCGATCTCCTTCGCGCTCGCGAGGTAAGCCGCGTTCACGCCGAAGCGGCCCGAGGCGACCTGCTTGATGGCGCTGTTTGCCAGGTCACCGTTTTCGCGACGGCTGAAGCGCTCGGAGTCTTCGCCCCCTTCGCCGCTGTTCGACTTCCCGCCGATGCGGTTCATGGCGATGGCGAGGCATTCGTGGGCTTCGGGACTGAGCGCGCCGAGGGACATGCCGGCCGTGGTAAAACGCCGGCGAATCTCCTCGATCGGCTCGACCTCCTCCAGCGGCACCGGCCCCGTGGAGGCCGGCACAAATTCGAGCAGGTCTCTCAACGCGAGCGGCCGATTCTGGAGCAGCTCCGCGACGTATGCCTTGTAATCCTCCGGTTTGCCGCTGCGGACGAAGGCGTGGAACGTCTGGATGACGGGCGGCGTCACCGCGTGCCTTTCCCCGTGCCTGCGGAACCGGTAGTAGCCGGGATCGTCCAGCGCCGGCTTCCCTTCCTTGTCCGCAGGAACGGGGCCGCCAAACCCCTTGGAATGGCGGGCGAGGCTCTCGGCGGCGATTTGTTTGAAGCCGATGCCCCCGACCTGCGATGCGGTGCCCCGGAAGCACTTTTCGATGACCGGGTGCCCGACGCCGATGGCCTCGAAAATCTGCGCGCCGCAATAGCTGCCCAGCACGGAGATGCCCATCTTCGACATGATCTTGAGCAGGCCGTTTTCCATCGCCTTGCGGTAGTTCTCCAGCGCCCGGGCGTAGTTTATGGCGCGCAGGTCGCGCTCGGCGGCCTCGGCCCTCTGGAGCTTTGCGGGGTCGCTGCCGAGCGCCGCTTTCGCGACCGCCTGGGCGGCTTCGACCCTGGCCTTGTCCATGATCTCGCGGCTGGTCTCGAACGCCAGGTAGGGGCAGATCGCCCCCGCGCCGAACCCGATGAGGCACGCGAGCTGATGCACGTCGCGCACCTCGCCGCTCTCGCAGATGAGGCCGGCACGCATCCGCTTGCCCACGCGGATGAGGTGATGGTGGACGGCCCCGATGGCGAGCAGCATGGGCACGCCCGCATTGGCGTCGTCAACTCCACGGTCGGACAGGATGAGGATGCGCGCGCCGCGGTCCACGGCGTCGTTCGCCTCGGCCCTTAGGCGATCCACGGCTTTCTCGAGGCCCTCCTCGCCTTCGGCCACGGGCCAGGTGGCGGAAAGGGTCGCGGAGGGGTAGCCGTGTATTTCGAGGCCTTTCAACGCCTCCAGTTCATTCTCGAACAGGACGGGGGACTCGAGGCGGACGAGCCGGGCGTGCTCGGCGGTCTCGTCGAGGAGATTGCGGCGCCACCCGAGGTTCGTGACAATGGACATGACCAGCTTCTCGCGGATCGGGTCGATGGGCGGATTCGTCACCTGCGCGAAGAGCTGCTTGAAGTAGCTGTAGAGAAGGCGCGGCTGGAGCGAGAGGACCGCGAGCGGGGTATCGTCGCCCATGGAGCCGACGCCCTCGGAAGCGTCCTTGATCATCGGCTTCAGGATCATCTCCAGCTCTTCGCTCGTGTACCCGAACGAGGTCTGGCGCTGGGTGAGGCTGAGGATATCCAGCGGACCGGCGGGCTCCTCGAGCGGCCGGACATGTTCGCGAAGCAGGAAGAGATTTTCCTTCAACCACCTGCCGTACGGCCGCCGCGCCGCAAGGCTCGCCTTGATCTCGGCGTCCTTCAGCAGCTTGCCTTCGGCCGTGTTGACCGCGATCATCTCCCCGGGCCCGAGCTGGCCCTTCTCGATGACCTTCGAGTCGTCCAGGCCCGCGGACCCGACCTCGGAGCCGAGGCTGAACATCCCGTCCTCGGTGATCGTGTACCGAGCGGGCCGGAGGCCGTTCCGGTCAAGGCACGCGCCGGCGATGATGCCGTCCGTAAACGCGACCGCGGCGGGGCCGTCCCAGGGCTCGTTGAAGCACCGGTGGTAATCGTAGAACGCCGAGAGCTCGGGGGACATGCTCTTGTCCGAACGCCAGGCCGGCGGCACGAGCATCGTCATCGCGTGGAGGATGCCGCGGCCGGAGAGCACCAGCGCCTCGAGCGAGTTGTCGAGCTCCGCGGAGTCCGACCCCCCGGGCTGGATGATCGGCTTGAGCATCTCGATATCCTCGCCCCAGAAATCGGCCTGGAGCTCGGCCTCCCGCGCGCTCATCCAGTTCACGTTGCCGCGGCGGGTGTTGATCTCGCCGTTGTGGCCGAGCATCCGGAACGGCTGGCAGAGCGGCCACGTCGGGAATGTGTTCGTGCTGTAGCGTTGATGGTAGACGCAGAGGGCGGTCTCGTACTCCGGGTTGGCGAGGTCTTTGTAGAATTTGTCCAGGGTCTGCGAAGTGAGCAGCCCTTTGTAGGTGACCGTCCGGTGCGAGAACGAGGGAATATAGAAGTGTTTGATCTGCGCCTGCGCCGCCCTCTTCTCGATCTCGTTCCGGGAAAGGAAGAGCCTCCGCTCGTAGTCCTCATCCCCCATGCCCCATGGCCGACCGATGAGCACCTGCTCGACGCGGGGCATCGTCAACTGAGCGGTGTCTCCCAGGACATGGACGTTGATGGGCGTGTCGCGCCAGCCGAAAAGGAACAGGCCCCGCTTGGCCAACACTTCCTCGGTGATGGCCTTGGCGCGCGCCTGGGCGTACGCGTTGTCGTGCGGGAGGAAGAGGAAGCCGATGCCGAGATCGGAATCCTTGAAAAGCCGGTGGCCGAGCCGCTTCATCTCGGCGGCGAAGATCTTGTAGGGGATCTGGGTCGTGACGCCCGCGCCATCGCCCGTCTTGGCGTCGGCATCGACCGCGCCGCGGTGGGCGAGGTTGCAGAGCGAGGTGAGGCCGTAACGCAGGACGCGGTTCGTGCGTCTGCCGTTGATGGAAGCGATGAAGCCCACGCCGCACGAGTCGTGCTCGAAATCGGGTGAGTAGAGGGATCGGTGCCTGGATGTTCTCTGCAGGATTACTTCGTTCATGGTAAACCCCCGCTGAAGTCGTCGGAGAAAGTAACGGGCTTCCCAGTGAATTCAAGGCAAAAGGCCCGGTGGAGTCAAAAGTTTATCCCGCCAGGGTTGGGGCGCCGCGACACACCCCCTCCATGTGGGGTGATAAAGGGCATCCTTTCTGCTGTCTCTATGAGCACCCGGCCCCCGGAAACGCGCCCCGAACATTCATGCAACGAAGAGCGATACGCATCCTCCATCTCGACGACGATCCCGTCGACAGCGACCGCATCAAATCCACGCTGGAACTGGAGGGTCTCCCTTGCGAGATCGAGCGGGTCGTGACCTGCGCGGACTTCCTCTCGAAGCAAAAGCGGAACATCTATGACATCGTCATTTCAGAGGTGTCGTCGGCGTCTTTCCATGGCTTCGATGCGCTCGAGGCGGCGAACCCCGACGTGCCGTTCATCTTCGTCTCCAAACGGCTTGGCGAGGAGCTGACGGTCGAAGTCCTGAAGCGCGGCGCGACCGACTGCGTCAAGAAACAGCGCCTCGACCGGCTCGCGCCCGCCGTGCGCAGGGCGCTGGACGAAGCCGAGGACCGGCGCGGCCGGCGCGTGGCCGAGGAACGCTTGCGGCTGACCGAGCGCGCCGTCGAGCAATCGCGCGAATCCATCGTCATCCTTTCCGCCAAGCCGGAGGGCGAGGAAGCCGAGATCACTTTCGTCAACCCCGCGTTCACGCGGATGACGGGCTACACCGCGGCGGAAGCCATCGGGAAGACGGCCAGCATCCTGCACGGCCCGAAGACGAGCCGGAACCTGCTCGAAAGGCTGCGCACGCAGCTCGCCAAGGGCGAAAAATTCGAGGGGGAGGGGATCAACTACCGGAAGGACGGCGTCGAGTTTTTCATGCATTGGTATGTCGAGCCGCTCCGCGACGGCACCGGGAAGATCACCCATTTCGTCGCCGTCCAGCGCGACGTGACCGAGGAGAAGCGGGCCGAGCTCGCGCTCCGCAAGGCCGAGGAAAAATACCGGAGCATTTTCGAGAACGCCGTGGAAGGCATCTTCCAGACGACGCCGAACGGGCAGTTCATCAGCATCAACACCTCGCTCGCGAGGATGTACGGCTACGATTCGCCGGAGGACCTCTTATCGACGCTCAGCGACATCGGCAAACAGCTCTACGTCAAGCCGGACCGGCGCGCCGAATTCATCCTGGCGATGGAGAAGGGCGCTTCGGTGTCGAAATTCGAGTCGCAGGTCTATCGCAAGGATGGGTCGATCATCTGGGTCTCCGAGCACGCGCGCGAGGTGCGGAACGTCGGCGGCCGCCTCCTCTATTACGAGGGCACCGTCGAGGAGATAACCGAACGCAAACGGGCCGAGGAGCAGATCGCCGAACAGGCGGCGCTCCTGAACAAGGCGCACGACGCCATCCTGGTATTGAACCTCGATAACACCGTGCGTTTCTGGAACAACGGGGCCGAGCGCCTCTATGGCTGGGCCGACCAGGAGATCGAGGGCAAACCCGCCGAAGTCCTCTCCGCCAAGCCCACCCTGGGCGAGCTCGTCACGGCCCGCACGGCCGTCCTCGAGACGGGCGAGTGGACGGGCGAACTGCGCCAGCTCCGCAAGAACGGCAAGCAGATCACCGTCGAGAGCCGTTGCAGCCTCGTCCGGGATGACAACGGCGAGCCCCGATCCATCCTCGTCATTAACACCGACATCACCGAGCGCAAACTGCTCGAGTCGCAGTTCCTGCAAGCCCAGCGCATGGAAAGCATCGGCATGCTCGCGGGCGGCGTCGCGCACGACCTGAACAACGTCCTCGCGCCCATCCTCATGGCCAGCTACTTCCTCGAGGGGAAATACACCGACGACGAAAGCCGGCGGGTGCTCGCCACGCTGCAGGAGAGCGCCCAGCGCGGCGCCGATCTCGTCAAGCAGGTGCTCTCCTTCGCCCGCGGCATCGAGAGCGAACGCGCCCTCGTCCAGCCCCGGCACATCCTCACCGAGATCGCCAACATGGCGTCGCAGACGTTCCCGAAATCCGTCCAGATCCGCCGCGAAGTCGGCAAGGAGCTCTGGTCGATCATGGGGGACACCACGCAGCTCCACCAGGTGCTGCTGAACCTCTGCGTGAATGCGCGCGACGCGATGCCGAACGGAGGCGTCATCACCATGACCGGCGAGAACAAAACCTACCGCGAGGTCACCAAGCACGGCAAGTTCGACCTCAAGCCCGGCAACTACATCGTCATTAGCGTCTCGGACACCGGCACAGGCATCCCGCCGGACGTGGTGGAGAAAATCTTCGACCCGTTCTTTACCACCAAGGAGGTCGGCAAAGGCACCGGCCTCGGCCTCTCGACCGTCCAGGCCATCGTCACCAGCCACGGCGGCATCATCGAAGTCCAGAGCGAGATCGGCAAGGGCACCGTCTTCATCGTCACCATGCCCGCGGTCAACGTCGGCGGGGCCAAGGCAGCGCCTCACGAACTCAAGGTGACGTTGCCGCCGGGCCAGGGCGAATCGATCCTGCTCGTCGACGACGAGGCCGCCATCCTGGAGATCACAAAGGAGACCCTCGAGAGCTACGGCTACAAGGTCGTCACGGCCCTCAATGGCCGGGAAGCCCTGCACGTTTACGGCCAGATGAAGGAAAAGATCGATTGCGCGCTGGTCGATAACATGATGCCCCACATGGACGGCCCGACCACCATCCTCGAGCTCCAGAAGATCAACCCTTCGATCCGCATCATCAGCGTCAGCGGTTCCTCCGCCGACGAGATCGAAGGCGACAAGCGCGGCATCCGCGCCTTCCTCACGAAGCCGTACAGCCTCGCGAACCTGCTGAACGTGCTGCGCGAAGCCCTCGTCGCCGCGGCATAGGCCGGGAATCGTTCGCGGGTTGATCCGGCGCGGGATCCGCCGAAGACCAATCCGCCGTTGCTTTCGTGCGGAACCCGGGCAATTCGTCTTGGCTCACCGGCGCATTCATGTCCCTGAGAAAATACATCAAGGTCTTCGACATCGGCCTCCAGAACACCTTCGTTTACCGGTGGAACTTTCTTATCCGGTCGCTCTTTGCGTTCGTGCCGCTGGTGGGCACCGTCTTCATATGGAGGGCGATCTTCAAGGCCCGGCAGGGCGGTGACATCGGCGGATACAGTTACCAGGCGATGATCTATTATTTCCTTCTCACGATGTTCGTGAACAACCTCGTCACCCCCGCCGAGGACGAATGGCAGATCGCCGGCGAAATCCGGGATGGCCTCATCAGCGCCTTTCTCACGAAACCGCTCAACTACCTCGGCCACCGGGCCAGCCTTTTCCTGAGCAGCCGGCTGCTCTACACGGTCGTCACCATCGTCCCTGTGGCGATGGTCTTCGTTTATTTCCGCCACTACATCACGCTGCCCGCGCACGGGGAGACCTGGGCGCTCTTCGGCCTCTCGCTCTTCATGGCCGCGTTCATCCAGTTCTTCATCGCCTATTCCCTCGCGCTCATGGCGTTCTGGATTCTCGAGATTTCCACCATCGTCTTCATCCTCTACTCGTTTGAATATTTCCTCAGCGGCCAGACGTTCCCGCTCGATATCATGCCCGCGTGGTTCCAAGGCTTCCTGGAGTGGCTCCCTTTCAAATACGAGCTGTTCTTTCCCGTCGCCGTCTTCCTGGAACGGGTGAATGGCGCGGCTCTCTACGACGGCCTTGCGATCCAGGGGCTCTGGTTTTTCGCCACCTGGCTCATCGCGCGCGTCATGTGGCGGCGGGGCGTGAACCATTACCAGGCCGTGGGAGGCTGAACCCGATGCGGCGCTACCTCGAAATTTACTGGATCATGTTCCGCAATTCGCTCATCCGCGAGATGAGTTTCAAGGCGAACTTCATCCTCTGGATGATCGTCGAAGTCCTCTGGTTCGCGGGCCAGATCGTCTTCATCGATGTCCTGTATCTCTACGTCAACACCATCGGCGACTGGACGAAGTGGGAGGTGGTGCTCCTCGTCGGCACCCATCAGATCATCGGGCAGCTCTTCCAGGCCTTCTTTTACGTCAACGTCGCGAACCTCCCCGAGCTCGTCCGCACCGGCAAGCTGGATTTCATGATGATCCTCCCCATCGACCCGCAGTTCGCGGTCTCCACGCGGCAGTTCGGGCTGGATAACGTGATCAACGCCATCCTTGGCGTCGCCCTCGTCCTCTTCTCCCTCGTGAAGCTGCATCTGACCCCGGGCATCGAGCAGGTGTTCCTCTACGGCGTCGCCCTCGTGCTAGGCGTGGCGATCCATTATTCGATCATGTTTTTCCTCGCGGCCGTCAGCTTCTTCATCGTCCGCGCGCAGGGCCTCATCTACGGGTATTACAGCCTCTTCAACATCGCGCGCTACCCTGACGTGATCTTCCGCGGCTTCTTCAAGGCCGTCTTCAGCTGGGTCATTCCCGTCATCCTGGTCGCGAACGTGCCGGCGCGCGTCCTCGTGCGCGGCCTCGAGCAGCCGGGCCTCCTCTGGTTCCAGCTCCCGCTCGCCACGCTCTTCGTGGTCTGCGGCTCCCGCCTCTTCTTCAAAGCCGCGCTGAACCGCTACTCGAGCGCGAGTTCGTAACGTTCGCCCGGAGCCGGGAGATTGACAGGCCATCCCCGTGAAATTAGGGTTACCCTTCGTGCTCCAGTCGATCCAGATAGCGACGCCGATGCCCCGGCAGCGGGTGGGCAAGACCTTCATCGTGGCCATCAGCATCCTCGGGGCCGCCGTGCTGGCGCAGATCGGCGCCGTCGGCCTCGCTTTCCTGCAGCGTTACCATCCCATCGCCGAAAACGAGCCGATGCAGGCGTTCGCGCCGCCCGAGAACCCTCCGCGAGAGCCCGCCCCGATCGCTCCCGCGGAAAACACCGCCCCGGTCGAACAGGCCGGCCTGCCGAAGCCGACCCCGGTCACCGCGCTGCTCCCCAGGCACGATCAGGCGCCCGCTTCCGAAAGCCGCCTCACCGAGCTCGTCGAGAACGCCCGGGCCCTGCGCGAACGGGGGGACACCAGCACCGCCCTCGTGCGGCTGCGGGAGGCGCAGGCCATCTACCCGAACCAGGCCCTTGTCATCTCCGAACTCGCGATCACGTATGAAAAGATGGGCCTCAACGACAAGGCGATGGAAGAATGGCGGCGCATCTACGAGATGGGCGAGTCCGCCGGCATCTATTACTCCGCCGCCGACGCGAAGATAAAGGCCGTCGAGGCGCAGTCCCAGGCGGCGAGCACCTCCGCGCCGAGGGAGGCGGACGGCATCCAGCCCGGCTCCGTCCTCGGGTTGGGCGACATCGCGCAGGATGAGGAGGCCGACCCGAAAGCGCAGCGGAAGTTTTCCCTCAAGATTCCGTTGAAGTCCGCGCCCGCCACCCGCATCGACGTGGCCAACGTCGTCATCCAGGTCTTCTTCTACGACATCATCAACGCGAAGGACGTCGTGCAAACCAACGCCACCGTCAACTACCGGTGGAGCACCACCCCGCCCACCTGGCAGGAGGACGACATGGAGATCCTCAACGTCGAGTATTTCCAGCCGCAGCCCGATGCCAACGCCCGGCGCAACGAGGAGAACCGGAAATATTTCGGGTACGTGGTGCGCGTCTATTACAAGAAAGAGTTGCAGGATATGCGAGCGGACCCCGTCACCCTGCTCAAGCAGTATCCGCCTCCGCTCAGTCTCGACGCGGACACGACGAAATGAACATCCTGCTGGTGGATGACGAGCCGGCTTCTGTCGATGCCCTGCGCGAGGCCCTCGTAACGGCCGGCTCCCACGAGGTGCGGACGGCGACCAGCAAGGACGCTGCGGAAGCCGCCGGAGGATTTGCCCCGCTCGACCTCCTCGTTACGAATGTGGTGATGGAGTCCGTGGACGGCTTCAGCCTTTCCCACGCCCTTGAAGAGCGGTTTCCGGGGTTGAAGACCATCTTCATCACCGAGTACGACCTCAGCGACTACGCGGAACACACCGCCGGGCATGACGTCCTGCCAAAGCCCGTGGACCTCCCCGAGTTTCTCGCATCCGTCGCGCGGCAGGCCGCCCCGCCCGCGTCCGCTCCTGTCGTGAGCGCCGTCCCGGCTGCACCCGCCGCTCCGCTGGAAGCGGCGCCCGCGCCCGAACCCGTCGCTCCAGTCCCGACACCCGAAGCGGAAAAAGCCCCGCCGGAGCCGCCGCTCGACAACGGGACCGTTGTCGGCGCGTACAAGATCGTCCGCTTCCTGCGGCAGGGGAAATGGGGGAACCTCTACGAAGCATCCCGTACGCAATCCAACCGGCCCGTTACCCTGGAATTCCTTTCCGCCCGGTTGCGCGCCGATCCCGCCGCGCGGGCGAGATTCATCGGCGAGGTCATCGCTAAGGCCCGGCTCCGGAACCCTTCGGTGCTCTCGGTTTACAACAGCGAAGAGCACGGCGAGAACGTTTTCTCGGTGGGCGAATTCATGCAGGGAAAAAGCCTGGCGAGCCTTGTGGCCGCGGGGGAATCGATCCCGGAATCCACCGCGGTCGATGCGCTCCGGGCGGTGTCGGATGCGTTTGCCCGGCTGAACCAGAGCAGGACTCCTCATGCGCCCCTCGAAGCCGGGGACATCTGGGTCGGCCCGGATATGAAGGCGAGGATCAGCAACCCCATCACCAGCGGCGGCATCGCTCCCGCCGTGCAGCCGGAGATGCGGAGCCTCGCCGCGATCGTGCGTTCGGCGCTGCCGGGTGGGAAGTCGGGCACGCCGGGGCTCGCGCCACTCCTTGAACGGATGACCGAGGGCGGCCACGCCGGCTTCTCTTCGTGGGAAGGGCTGCTTCAGGCGCTGGGCGGCGGATTCAAGAAGACCGGCAACCTCCCCGCAGGCCGGCCCGGGAAGCAGCCCGTGGCCTTGCCTCCCGGCTCAGCCCCGGAAAAGGAAGAGCGGCTCCCCGGGGAGAATAAGCCCGCGCCGCGCTGGCGCAGGTGGCTCTTCGCCGTCGTCTGGGCGCTGGTCGGCCTCGCCGCGCTCTATTACCTGGGCCGCTTCGCCGTGGCGGACCTTTTCAAGCCGAAGGATTTCGACGCGATGATCGAGGTTCCCGGAGGCGATTTCATCTATCAGGACAACCTCAAACTGAATCTGCCCACGTTCTGGATCGACAAATACGAGGTCACCATGGGCCAGTACGCAGAAGTTCCTGGAAGCGCTCCAGCGCAACCCGTCCACCGCGTACGACTCGCCCATCCAGCCCAAGGAGAAGACTTCCCACATCCCCAAGGACTGGAAAATCTATTACGAGCCGGCGGTCGCCGGAGGCAAGGCCGGCGATGTGCCGATCGATCTCACGTGCCCCGTCTTCAATGTGGATTGGTTCGATGCCTACGCATACGCCAGGTGGAAAGGGCGGCGGCTTCCGACCGAGATGGAGTGGGAAAAGGCGGGCCGCGGCGCGGACGGGTCGCTCTTCCCGTGGGGGAACACGTTCGATCCCACCAAATGCAATTCAAAGGCGGACTACGACGAGAACGACCCGAAAGGCGGCGGGAACGTGGACGGCTACAACCGCTGGAGCCCGGTCAATGCCATCATGAAAGACCGCAGCGCGTACGGCGTCATCGGCCTCGCGGGGAACGTGTCCGAATGGACGGACACCATCGACCCGGCCGTGAAGCTCCTTGTCGTACGCGGCGGCTCCTACCATTCTCCGGATAATCAACTCACCCGCCGTGTTTTCCTCGAACCGGAGCGCTCTTCGGAGTATGTTGGCTTCCGGACCGCAAGCAGCAACCCCCCGCCGAAATAGATCGCCGCATGAAAAGCATCCCCGCAGTACTGGCACTTTGCCTCGGCATGCTCGCGTCGGGACTCCAGGCGCAGGTGCGGGTCGAGGTCAGGATTCCGCGCCGGAACTTCATCTCCTACGAACCGGTCATCGCCACGGTCGTCATCACCAACGTCGCGGGCCGCGACCTCACCCTGCACGACGCGGACGGGCAGCGGTGGTGCAACTTCGAGATCCAGACCGGCGACGGCCGGCTCATCCCGCCGCGCGACCCGGACGCCGGGCTCTCGCCGCTGTTGATTCCCGCCGGCGAGACCATCAAGCGCAGCGCGAATCTCGCGTCCCTCTTCCCGATCGGCGATTTCGGCCTGTACCGGGTGCGCGCCGGGGTTTACCTCGCCGAGGCGAAAAAGTTCTACGATTCCCAGCCGGCGAACATCGAAGTGTCCGAGGGCAAGGTATTCTGGCAGCAGGTCGTCGGCGTGCCGGAAGGGATGGACGGCGCGGGCGGTACGCGGACGGTCTCGCTCCTGAGCTTCCGGCTGGAGAAAGACAACCGGCTCTACGTGCGGGTCGAGGATAAGGACAAGGGCATGGTCTATTGCACCCAGCAGCTCGGCCCGATCCTTTCCAGTGGCGCGCCGCAGGTGGAGATCGACCGGGCAAACCAGCTCCACATCCTCCAGCTCGTCGGCCTGAAGACCTACCTCTACACCAAGGTCGGCGTCAACGGAGAGACCCTAGGGCAGAGCACCTATAACTCGGTGAACAGCAGGCCCAACCTGCGCAAGCGCAAGGACGGGGAGGTCGGCGTTTACGGCGGCCAGGTGGACATACCGGTCGCCGCCTCCGCCGCGGACGCGCCCGCAGGCCCCAAACTCTCCGACCGCCCGGCCGGGATGCAATAGCCGGCATGGCGCCACCCGACACAGCCGGCCCTGCCGCCGCGCCGCCCACCGTCAGCATCCTCATCCCCGCTTACAACGAGGAGGCGCTTCTGCCGGAGGTGATCCGCTGCGTGCACCGGGGTTTCCGGGAGCTTCCTTTCGAGGGTTACGAGATCGTCGTTTGCGACAACAATTCCACCGACCGCACGGCCGCGGTAGCCGCCGAAGCCGGCGCGCGGGTCGTCTTCGAGCCGCACAACCAGATCGCCCGCGCGCGGAACGCCGCCGCGAAAGCCGCGCTCGGAAAGTGGCTCATCTTCCTCGACGGGGACACATTTCTTACCGCCGATCTCCTTCGCGCGACGCTCGCGTGTTTCGAGTCGGGGGTCGTCTGTGCGGGCGGCTCGGCCCTCCGCTTCGACAAGGAGGGGCTGAGCTGGTTCGCCACTTCCATGACGTGGCTATGGAACCGCATTTCCAACGTGGTCAAGCTGGCGGCCGGCTCCTACATATTTTGCTATAAGGCAGCCTGGGAGGAGACCGGCGGCTTCGACGAGGAAATCTACGCCGGCGAGGAAATCTTCTTCTCGCAGCGCCTGAAGAAGTGGGCGCGGAGCAGGGGCATGAAGTTCCGCGTGTTGACGAACGCCCCGGTGGTGACCTCCTCGCGCAAGATGGATTGGTATGGCACCGGCGGGCTGATGATGGCCGTGGCGCTGATGTTTCGCCCAGGCTCGATAAAAAACCGGGACATGTGCGACCTCTGGTATAAGCGCCCCGCGGCAACCGGGGTGAAACCGCCCCCATGACGACGGACGGCCTGGCCGCCCTTACATCGACGGCGTAAAATTTGTCAGGGCGCCGGGTTCACCTCGAATTCGGCATGCACGATGGTGATGATGTCCTTCTCGAGCGAGGACGTGTCGTTGTTGCCTTCTTCGGAGGTCTCAGTCGAGTTGGCGGGATTGACGTTGATGATTCCCATATCCGCGACGACCAACTTGCCAATCGCCGCGTTGCCCGCGGAGTGGAGGATGTTTTCGGCGCGGTCGCGGGCATCCTTGGCGGCGGACGCCAGCATTTCGAGTTTGAGTTCGCTGAGCCGCGTGTAGAAATATTCGGGGGCCTGCGAGTTCACCGATATGCCCTGTTCGAGCAGCGAGGTGATCTCGCGCGAGGCCTTCTCGATGCGCCCCACGTCCGTCGAGCGCACCAGGATGGATTCACGGGCCAGGAACCCCTTGGAGACCTTCTTCGTGGTGCGCAGCGGAGTCGTGGTTCCGGGCAACACCGCGTCTTCGACGACGGTCTCGAACACCTCCTCAACGGTTGTGGACTGCGGTTCGATCTCTTCGGCCTTGATGCCCCGCGCGACGAGAAATGCCACCGCCTTGTCGCTCCCCTCGCGCACTGTCCGGTAAGCAGCCGTTCGGTCGGATGCGCGGCCCTCGATGGTCGCCCTCCATTGGATGAGGTCGGAGATGATCCGCTTCCTGGCCGAACCGGTGACGCGTATGTCATGGCTCTCCGGGCGCTTGCGAACATCCCGCCACGTGCCGGCGGCGATGGCCGTGGACCAAACGATTGCAATGGCGAGAGCAATCAGACCGATTGGCCGGAGGTCGATGACGCGGGAGACTGGCAACCGATTGACTTCGGGGGGGTCGGTCATGGTTTATTGCTTTTGAATTTGAGGGAGTTGAGGGAAAAAAGCGAGAAGGATCCCTGATGTGTCGGGGTCTCCGCGCTTTGGGCCTGATTCGCCCCGGCCTAAGCGCCTGGGCGCTAGCGTGCCCTGACGGGCTGGACTATCGAACACACCCACCCCGCTCTACGAAGCGGCCGCGTAGTATTTCGGATACCGGTAGTAGTAGTAATCCGGCATCTCCGTGTCCACGCAGTTCAGGATGAGCCCGAGCACGTTCACCTGGCGCTGGTAGAGCGCGCTCAGCGAGCTCGAGACGAGCCGGGCCGACGTGAACTGCGCTCGCACCACCATGAGGGTGCCGTCGAACTTCGGCGCGATGGTCGCGGTGTCGTCCGTGGCGAGGATGGGAGAGGTGTTGAAGATGGTGAGGTCGAAGTCTTCCCGGCACTGGGCCAGCAGCTTCGTGAACGAGGGCTTGAGCAACAGCTCGGCGGACTGGTTCGTGACCGGCCCGGAGGGCATGAGCGTGAGCGTCGAATACTTCGTCGGCTGAAGGGCGCCCTTCATCTCGACTTCGCCGCGCAGGACGCTCGAGAGGCCGACCTTGCTCTCGAGCCCGAAGAGCTCGGTGAGGTCGCCCCGGCGCAGATCGGCGTCCACCAGCAGGACTTTCGCGCCCGCCAGCGACATGGTGATGGCCAGGTTGCTCGCGACGGTCGATTTGCCTTCGCCCGGGATCGCGCTCGTGACGATGATCGTGCGCAGGTCCCCCTGGTTCGGCATGAAGATGAGGGATGAGCGCAGGCTGCGGAAGGATTCCGCGAATGTATATCGGTTGTCCTCCGAATGGAGCAGGGGAAGCCCGGCATCGGTGCGGCTCGCGCCGACATTGGGGATCTGGCCGACGATCGGCTCGGAGAAACGGTCCATGACTTCGGTGGAAGACGCGAGGCGGTCGTCGGCGCGATCCATGAGGAGCAGGACGAGGCTGCCCGTCACCAGGCCGCCGATGAGGCCGACGAGCAGATGTGCCAGCGTGCCGCGGGAAACTTGTTCCGGCGGGCTCGCGTCCTGCAGGGTCTGGATGGTCTCGTCGCTTCCCATCGTCTTGATGTCCTTGACGCTCTTGAGATCGGTGAGGAGCTGCGTGTAGAGATTCTGCGCGCGCGTGAGGGCGTCGAGGCGCTGTTGATACGCGTCGTTCTTGTGGCTGGCGTCGCGCGCCTTGACCTCCCAGCTCTTGATGTTTTCATCCAGCGTCGCCAGCTCGGCCTTGACGGCGCCGATCTGCACCTTGGTCTGCTCTGCGTTCTGCGTCTTGATGTCCTCGATCTCGCCCTGAAGCTGCGCGATCTGATCCTGTATGGCGATGAGCTTCGGGTGTTTCGGCTTCCAGACCTTGCTCTGCTCGACCAGCAGCGCGCGGGTCCGGCTCAACTCGAGCGCCTTCTGCAAATACTGCGTGGCCAGGTCCATCCCGATCGGCGTTTCCGCCGTGCTCGAGGTCTTGCCGTCCGGCGTGTCTTTGTCGTCGCTGGCCATCGGCATGTTCAGCAACTGCTCGGAACTCAGGTGCTGCATCCGGTCCAGGTCGGTCTGCATCCGGGCGCGTTTCTTGGAGAGGTCGGTCAGGAACTGGGCGGCTTCCTTGCTCTGCTCGGCCCAGGCGGACATGTCGTTCTGGTCGGCGTAATCCCGCAGCTCTTTTTCGCGCTGGTCGAGTTCCGCCCGTTGCTTGGAAGCTTCCTCGCCGATCTGGCCCGCGGCGCGATCCGCCACGCCCTTGCGCTTCTCCTGTTTGTAGTTGATGAACTCGGACATCACCGCGTTGACGAACGCCTGGGTGTATTCCGCGTTCGTGCCGATTGCCGCCACCGAGAAGATGGACGTGCCGGGACTGCGCGTGGCGGTGAGGTCGTCGATCCTGCCCGAGAGCTTCGGCAAATCGAGCGCGACCCTGCGCCTGGCGCGATCCTGCACTTCCTGATTCTGGATCATCAGGAGATTGGTGCCGTAGAAGTTGCCAAGGTCCTGGTCGCCCTGGATCGTGGCGGCTCCCGAGACGGCGATCGTCTCGCTCACGGACAGTTCGCCGCGGGAGACGTATTCAACCGGCTTTTGAAAAGACAACCACGCTCCGAGCGCAAGGCCGATCCCGATCGTGAGCGCGAGCACCCACCAACGGCGTTTTACCAGCGCTCGGTAGCGGAAAAGGCGCAGGCTGAAATTCGCGCTCCAATCGCGGGCGGGCGGCGCGGGCAATGCGGCGGGTTCCATGCGGCTCAAAAGTTGATGGCCTTTTGCGGCACCCAGATGGAGTCGCCGTCGAAGACTTCGGGGTCTTTCGCGTTACGGGCGGCTTTCCAGACGCCGAGGACGTTGACGGCGAAGGTCTGCCGCTCGCCCCCCTTGCTCACGCGGGTGACCCGGACGTTGTCGCTGGCGGCGAACTGCGCGAAGCCTCCGGCTTTCAGGATGAGATTGCTGACGGTGACGTGTTCGCCCGGGTCAAGCAGCACGGGCCCCGGCGCCTTGACCGCGCCGGCGATGTAAACCTTGCCATATACGGCCTGCTCCTCGGTGACGGCGTCGATGGCGAGCCGAACGGTAGCCGTATAGTAATAGTCGGCTTCGAGCTTCCGCTTGAGCTCGGCCTCGATCTCCGAACAGCTCTTGCCCGCCACGTGGACGCGGCCGAGCGGGGGGACTTCGATCTCCCCCGTGGCGGTGACGACCCGGGGCGACGGCCCGGTCTTATCCTCGACGATCTCGATGGAAACCTGGTCGCCGACGTGAAGCGGCCTGTCGGGATTGATCGCCGTGGTGCGCGCGCGGACCGGCGCGCCCATCGGCATCTGGCCCTGGGGATATGCGGAAGCGGGAACAGCGGCGGGCGCCGCGAGGACGGGATTCTGGTTCAGCGGCAGCGGCAGCGGCGTGTCATGAAACACGGAGCCCGCTTCCGGAGCCGCAGCCGCCCGAAACGCGCAGCCGGCGACAAGAAGGGCTGCGAACAGGCTGCGGCGGAAAATCATAATCCAAAATCAAAAACTGTAGAACATGCTTAGCAACACCAGGTTCTGCTGATAGTCGAACCCTTCGAGGTTCGACTGCTTCAGGAGATATTGGTAATCGGCTCCGAACGTCACCGATGGAGTGAGCACATAGCGTGCCGCGAGCGCGGCTCCGTAACGCTCCGCTTCCTCGCTTCCGAGCCCGGACGTTTTGTAATATTCGAAGAACGCGGTCGGCGACAGCGAGAGCGAAGGGGTGACCCTCCAGTCCGCGCCGGTACTCGACGTGATACAGGGTGTAAAAATTCTGCCCGAAACCGAGCTCGGCGTTCTTCGAGAAAATCAGGTGGTGGCTGAAGTAATCCGAAAGCTGGTTGGTGACCTGGAGGCGGCCATACCACGAGGTCGAGCTCGCGCTGTCCCCGATCCTGCCGCCGTTGTCGAACGTGAGCTCCTGGTAACCGCCTTCGATGTACGCCCGGGTATTCTGGGTGAGGCCGATGTCCAGGTAGGGCCCGACGAGGAACCCTTCTCCGTCGTTCATGCCGCTCTCATAGTAATGGAAGTAGCTGGCGGAGAGGTCGAGGCCGACCGTCGTGTTCGGGCCGAGCAGGTAGGAGGGCTTGAGATACACGGTCTCGATGCCGCGGTTCAGGATGTCGAACTGCGGATCGTCGAACGACCAGAGGTCATCGTGATTATAACCGGCGGTGAGATTGACGTGCTCATTGATCGGCCAGTCCACCTGGATGCCCGCCTCGTTCTCAAACCGGCGATAGTCCACCACTCCATGGAGGACGGGGAGATCGAACGGGTCTTCCTGGTAGCTGAAGCGATCCCTCAGGGTGACAAGGATGCCGCCGACGTGGATGGTCATCTCGAGGGCCGAGTTGGGCGAGATGAGCGGCCCGCGGCTGTCAAATTCCGAGTGGTCGAGGTACGCCGCGTAGCTGATGCCAAGCGAAAGGTGCAGCGTGTTCAGGTCGCTGATGCGCCAGGAGGCGTCGAACTCGGCGGAAGGGCGGAAGATGAAGTCCGACTCTTCCTGGCCGTGCCGCGCGAGGTTGATGTTGTCGTTGTATTCCAGGGCGACGCCCGCGGCGATGTTCACGCCCACGCCCTCTCCGAAACGGATGTTGTATTTCTGCTCCTGCTCCGGCGTGGGCGGCACGACGGTCGCGATATCCGCGGGAGTCGCCAGCGTTCGGAAATACTCCTGCGCGGAGGCGGCCCCGGGAATCAAAAGGACGAGGGACGCGACGGCCAGGAGGTGCGGGCGGTAAACAATTTTCATAGTCGGATAGGTGATAGGCTAGGCAATTGTGCAGAAAAACAAATCTTATGCAAATTTATAAATGGCGTCTTCCGGACTCCCCCTGTAGCCAAAAGAATGCCCGCCGGGCGGCTTATTTGCGGGAGGCGTTTCCGTCCTTCGCGACCACGCACCGGAAGCCCCAGTTGTCCGTGCTCGTTTCCGGCGGCGCATGCACGCGGCACGAAGAAAGCAGGCTGAGGCGGAGCGCCCCGTTGTACCAGGAGCCGCCTCGGAGCACCTTCGCCCGCTGCTCCGAGTTCCAGGAATCGCTGCACCATTGGGAGACATTTCCGCCGACGTTGCAGAGCCCGAGCTTGTTTGGCGGGAACGCGGTGACAGGGGAGGTATAGACGAACCCGTCGTTGTATCCTTTGATCGCCACGTCCGAGTTCGTCTCCTCGCCCGTGTAGTTCCCGGAATCCTTGGGAGGCGGCCACTGTGTGCCCCAGGGGAAAACACTGGGCACGTCCATGTCGCGGCCCTCGGGCGTCGCGCCACCTTCATCGGGCAGGCCGACGGCCTTGCTCCATTCGAGGTCGCTTGGGAGCCTGTAATATTCGTTCGGCGCGAGCGCGCCCGCCTTGTGCTCCTTGTCCGTGAGCCATTTGCAGAAAGCCATCGCGTCCTCCCAGCTTACATAGACAACCGGGTGATCCGGCGCCTGGGTAAAACCGGGATCCTTCCACGCGCTCGAAGAAAAGCCGGTGGCGTTGACGAACGCGGCGAAGTCCTGCACGCGCGTGACCCAGACGCTGAAGAGGACGTTGCCCACCGGGGCGAACTTCATGCCGAGGCTGTTGACGAGCGTCTTTTCGAGCGGCGTTTTTGCGTTCGGCACCCGGATGGCCGGCTCGGGCGGGGGACTCGGAGCTTTCAAGGGCAGCACCGGCACCGCGCGCATTACCCTTACGGGCAGTTCGGGGGAAGCTCCCGGGGAAACGTTTGCGGCCGCGGGCGCGGATGGGGCCGCCGTTGCCGCCGCTTCGGCTTTGCGCAAGTCGTCCACCTTCTGTTGCGCATCCGCGAGGTCGGCCTGGGCCTTTGCGGCGATCGCCGCCTGGCTCTTCGCTTCCGAGGCCGCCTCGGTGGCCGCGTTGCCCGCCGCCTGGGCGATCTGGTTTTTCTCCAGGGAGAGTTTCTGTGCGGCCGCGGCTGCGGCTTCGGCCAGTTGCCGGCCTTGCTGCTTCTGCTCGCTCAACACGGCCGCCTCCTCCGAGGACTGCCTGGCCGCCGCGGCGAGGCGGCTCTTGGCTTCCGCGTCCTTGAGGGCGGCAGGGAGAGCGGTTTGCGCTTGCTGCGGCGTGAGAGGCTGGGCCGGGGGCGTGGCGGTCGGCAGCGGAGAGGGCTTCGGCGTCGCCGGAGCCGGGGTCGCCGGGGGGGACTGGGTATTGACGGGGTGCGCCCCTGCCATGTCGGGCGACGGGGAGGAGGCCTTGCCGGCCGCCGCGCCGCTCTTCGGAGGTTGGTTCGCCCAAAAAACGGCGGCCGCCACCAGGCCGACGAGGATGATCACCGCCAGGATGGCGAGGCCGGGGAACTTGTGTTCCGCCGTCGCGCCCTCGCCCGCACTCTGGCCTACGGCATGCACTTGCTTCGCCGACGCGGGGACCGGCGCCATGGAGACGGTGACATCGCTCGCCGGGGTGTCCGTCGGGGGGGTGGGAGGCGGCGGCTCGGATGCGGGGAAGGCGTCCGGCAGAGCGGCGGCCGCCACGATGGGGATGGGGATCGCAGGCGCGGAATCCTTATCGAGCCCAAACCGGCTCGCGAGTTCCATCAGACTGGAAGGACGGTTGGGCGCGCCCGGCAGCAGGCAATCGGCGATGGCCCGTTCCCATTCCTGCGGGATGGGCTCGCCCTCCACCCCGAGTTCCTGGCGGCGCGTTTCGACGAGCGAGGGGGCATCGCCGCGGGCGTGCTCCTCGATTGTCTCCGCGGCAGGCGGCGTCTTCCCGGTCAACAATTCATAGATCAAAGCGGCCACAGCCTGGACGGCATCCTTCGGCGCGCCCGTGGGTTCAAAATTGACGCCCACCAGCCTGCCGGCGGGAGAGACGATCCAATTTGCGGAAGCCACCGCGAGAGGCAGCCGGACACGGGCGGCGTCCCGCAGCGTCTCGCACAACGGATAAATCCACGGCTTCACTTCTTCGGGCTCGCAAAAGCCCCTGGCCGTCTGCGCCTGGATCGCGGCGAGCGTGGGCCCTTCCACATAATCCGCCCTCAGCGCCGCAAAGCCGGGTTCCTCGATCAGCTCGCGGAGGCGGACGATGCCTGGGTGGATGACTCCGCGGCTTTTCTTCACAAGCGCGCGCCACTCCCCCGCCTGCGCCGCGTCCCCGTCCGCCGCCAGCGTGTGGAGCGCCACGTCCCGGTCTTCCTCCTCGTCGCGGGCGGCCCAGGTCGAGCCGGAGCCCCAGCCGAGTTCGCTTTTCAGTATGTACCGCCCCGCAAGTTGGCTGCCAGGCCGGAGCGCGGGGGTGGGGGGTGCGCCGGAAGGTTCTGGGATGGGGTCGGGCATGGATCTTCTAAAAACCTGAAAGCGCTTTCTAGATGGCCCGGGCGCAAGAGACAAGCGCGCTTTGCGGAAAATGGCGTTTTTGTGGCGGAGAGACGTTCAGGGAGATCGCAGATGCGCAAGAAATATGAAAAAAGATATTGCGGAGGGATAAAGTCTCATTTACCATAACCTCTCGAAATACAAGAATGCTCATGAAGGTAGATTTTTTGAGTTATTCTTTACACCGCCCTTATTATTCAGTATATCCAAACAAAATGAAGACAAAAACCGTGAGTTCGCTTCTGCTCCTTGCGACAGCCGCCGCCGTGGCTGCTGCCGATCCCCATGCGGCATCGGACAAGCAACTGCAGGTGTACCCGAAGAACCTCGCCCGCCAGAACAGCGGAGCGAACCTGTTCCTCTATAACGCCGCCAACCAGACCTACGTGCCCACGGAAGCCGCCGCGGCCTGGCTCGATGACGACGTCGCCACCGGCTGGCCCGCGCTTCCCGGCAAGCAGTATTACATGGTCGCGCTCCCCGAAGCCCAGTTGCTAACGAACTTCGCGCTCCTGGCGAAATCCGGCGCCGGCACCATCAACCTCTACGCGGGAGACGACCCCGCGGCGCCCGCCTCGAAGTCGTGGACGCTCGTTGCGCGGGACGTGCCGCTCGGCGCTGTCAACGGCAGCAAGCTGGCCAAGCCCTTCAGCCGTTTCGCGAAGTATTTCCTCGTCGAGACGAACCTGAGCGACTCCGGGCCGTGGTATAGCCTGTATCTGTATGGCGAGAAGCCGGCCGTCGGTTACTCGCTTGAGAAGCGGCCCCAGGCGGTGGACACCCACGCGGTTTTTGGCACCTACGTCAACAACCAGGTCGCGTTCAACCAGTCCGCGCTCTACTCGAATGCGCGGGTCACCTATTGCAACGGCGGCACCGGCATCATCGACTGGCAGAAGCTCATCGACGACAGCCCGCAGGACAGCGTCCTTGTGGCGCCTTCCACCACCGACGCTGGCGTCGCCATCAGCTACAACGGCTCGCCCGCCATCCAGCGGATCTCCGTCCTCACCGACCCCTCCGCCAAGGGCAAGCTGGACTTCTACCTCGTCAACGGCGGCGCGCAGGCCTCCGGCGCTCCTTCGCTGGCGGACAAGTCGCCCACGGCGAGCATCGTCCTGAACGGCTCCTCCGCGAGCAACAGCATCGACTTCCCCGGCATCGCGGCTTCCTCCATGCTCGTCCGCTGGACGCCCGAGGATGGGAAGCAGCCCCTGGCGCTGCATCAGATCGATTCGTTTGACGACATTTCGCTTGCCGACTACACGCTGGCCGGTTCGCCCGACGCCATCGCCCAGAGCGGCGCTGCGGATGACTCCAAGGACATGGCGGACGCCAAGGATGCGAAGGACCTTTCGCCCGTGGCGGACATCCTCCCCACCCGCGCCCCGTTCGTCCCCGGCGGCCTCGGTGATCCTCCGCTCCTGCCCGCGAACATCCCTGGCAGGGTGCATGCGAACTTCCGGCCCGGCACTCCGAACACGCCCGTCACCCCGGTGACGCCCGTGACCCCGATCACGCCTGTGGTTCCGGTCAGCCCCTAGGTTCCGGCTGCGGTTTCAGCAAAGGACGCGAGAGTGCATCTCGCGTCCTTTTGCGTTTCTGGGGGGGGGGAGAGGCCAAGCCTTGTTCCGCGAGGCGGACGGGAAGCGTAATTAAAGAACCAGCGGCTCCGGAGGAATCGTAAACCCGGCGGGCTCGCTTCAAAAGGCCCCCGCCGCCATTTTTTGTTGCGCGGCTCCCGATTTTATGGGAGGTACACCGGCCTTTTGCCCTCATGTACGATTACGACTACCCCGTCCGGAAACCGTTCTATCGGCGGGCGTGGTTTTTGACGCTCCTCTCCCTTTTCGGGTTGATCGTCCTGGGCGCGGGGCTCTTCCTGTGGAAGGTCAAGAGCGACTTCGAGGCGAAAGCGGCGCGATTCGACCTCAAGAAGCTTGAGGAGATGGAGTCCTCCAGCATCATCTACGACCGGAACCGGGTCGCGCTGGGTCGAATCTTCCTCGAGAATCGCGACACCATCCCGTACGAGGACATCCCGCCGGACATGATCCGCTCGATCGTCGCTGCCGAGGATACGCGTTTCTATCAGCATAAGGGCGTCGATTATTATGGCATGTGCCGGGCGCTCTGGAGGAATTACAGGGTTGGCCATATCAGCCAGGGGGCGAGCACGCTCACCCAGCAGCTTGCCCGCAACACCTTCTCCCTGCACGAGCGGACATACGAGCGCAAGATTCTCGAGGTCTTCCTCTCGCTCGAGATCGAGCGCCACTATTCGAAGGAAAAAATCCTCGAGCTCTACCTGAACCGCGTGTATTTCGGCTCGGGCTTCTACGGGCTGGAATCCGCTTCCCGCGGCTATTTCGGCAAACAGGCGAAGAACCTCGGCCTGGCCGATTGCGCCATGCTCGCGGGCCTCCTGAAGAACCCGACGAACCTCTCGCCCTGGAAAAACCGCCAGGCATGCATCATCGAGCGGAACCGCGTGCTCGGGCGCATGCTCGAGCTGAAGCTCGTGAACCCGGAGGAATACCGCGACTGCATCGCCGAGAACCCGGTCATCAAGAACCGCAAGCCGACCCATGCCGATTCGTATGCGATGGACGCCATCCACCAGCAGGTCGTCGCCCAGGTCGGGCTCGAAAACGCCATCAACGACGGGTACCGCATTTACACCACCATCGACTCCGACCTCCAGAAGAAGGCGGAGGAGACCTTAAACCGCCGCCTGGCGACGATCGAAAGCCGCAAGGATTACGACCACCAGACCTATGAGCAGTACGACGCCCTTTTCAAGCAGCACGCCCGGAAACAGGCCGAGAACGAAGAGATATCCCCCTTGGGTGCGCCCGAGTATCTGCAGGGCGCTTTTGTCGCGCTGGACAATGCGAGCGGCGGCATTCTCGCCCTGGTCGGCGGCCGCGACTTCAATCACAGCCAGTACCGACCGCGCCCTGCTGGCAGCGCGTCCGGCCGGTACGGCTTTCGCGCCGTTCGTCTTTGCGGCCGCGTTCGACAGCGGCCTCTTCCCCGGCAGCCTTTTTCAGGACAACGTCATGGACAACCGCCAGGTGATGATCGGCGGCATGACCGGCATCCTGGGCGAGTGGGGGGCGGAGCAGGCCGATAACACCTATGAAGGGCCGATTCCCGCCCGGGACGTGCTCGTAAAGTCCAAGAACGCCGCCACCGTGCGCGTCGGCATGCAGACCGGGCTCGACAAGGTCATCGCGCTCGCGGTGCGCGCCGGCATCCAGTCGCCGCTGCGCCGTTTCCCCGCCACGTTCCTCGGCAGCAGCGAAGTCACCCTCATGGATTTGACGGTCGCATACACCGCGTTCCCCGACGGGGGTTCGCGCCCGGGCGTCGCCTCGAAGAACGGCGGCCTGCGTCCCTTTCTCATCCAGCGCATCGAAGCGAAGGACGGCACCCTCATCTACAGCGCCGACTCCTCCCGGCAACCCGTCATGAAGCCCACCACCGCGTTTGAGATCAACAGTTGCCTCTCCCAGGTTCTGGAGCGCGGCACCGGCGACAAAGCCTACGCCGAGTTCGGCCTCAAGAACTTCCCGCTCGGCGGAAAGACGGGCACCGCGTACAACTTCACCGACGACTGGTTCGTCGGCTATAGCAGCGCCGTCACGTGCGGCGTATGGGTCGGCTTCGACAAGCCTCGGCCCATCTACCGCGGGGCGTTCAGCAACCAGGTCGCGCTCCCGGTCTGGGTGGAGATCATGAACTCCACCTTCGCGAGGTACCAGCCTTTGGAGATCGCGCAGCCCCCGGGCATCCGGCGCTTCGAGGTCTGCCGCAGCTCCGGGCTGCTGGCCACGGACAAGTGCTTCGAGCTGCTTCCCGATAAAACCTCGGGCGATCTCATCCGGCACCGCACCACGTATTTCGAGCTTGGCACCGAGGATCAGGCGCCCAAGCAGTTCTGCGACGTCCATGGCGGTTCGGTTCCGCGCGGGCTCGCCGTCACCGGCGACGCCACGCCGCCGCCCGCCAAGGGCCAGCAACGGTGGCCGCGCGCCGCCCTCGTCAACGTCGCAGGCGTGAGCGCCGTCGCCATAAAAGGACCCACGGTGGTGGGGATGGAGGATCCATACCATTCGGTCACCCCGCTCCCGCCTGTGGGAACGCAACCGCCTGTCCTGCCCGGAGCGGCGCCAGGGCCGCCCGGTTCCGGCGCGGGCGTCGTGGCGGTCTCCGGCACCGCGGGGGCCACGCCCTCCGGCTCTCCCGCCCAGGTGGAAGTCCGCCGGGCCGAGCGGGTGCGCCCGGTGGATCAGCCGATGCTCCAGGGCGATGTCAAGATCGAGCCGCCCGCGCCGATCGCGTTCTAACCCGGCTCTCCCACTGCCGGAGGCTACGTACCTTCAGAGGAACGCTCTTGGGCCGCAAGTCGCCCGGCGAGTTCCCATTCTTTGTCGCGAAATACCCCTCCAGACATCATCGCCCATCCGAATCATCTGAAGAAAGAAGTAACCCCCTATGAAACTACTAAAGAAAATCCTCATCACATCAGCCGCTCTGGCTGCCCTCTCCAGCACCCTCGCCTATGCGGACGATATGACCGTCCTCATCCCGAACGGGCACGGCAGCTACAGCGCCATCTATCGCGTTCCGAATGACTCCGTCATGGTCGGCCTCTCCGTCAATGGCAGCGGCGGTTGCAGCATGGCTTGCGGCGCGACCTGCATGGACCGGGCCCACGGCAGCAGCGCGGTGCTCAAAGGCACCGCCGTAACCTTCCGGGATAACGCGCACGGCCAGCAAGTGCCGCGTTAACCGCGTTAATCTCGAGCGCTCTCTTTTGTAGAGCGCCGGATGGCGGGTTTTGCGCATCATGCGTACAACCCGCCATTCCATTTCCAAGGGCCCCGGCACCTTGCCCTGATTTTACACTGGCGCGGCGGGGCTCCGCCGTTCCTGGCCCGCATCGTGCTTTGGGGGCCGCGTGCGCTCGATCTTCTTCGGGCTTGTGTTCGCGGCCGCATTTTTTACTCTCCGGGAGAGCCGTGCCTCGGAAGAAATCCCTTTCGAATTCCGGGACGGGTTGATCTGGATCAAGGTCGATGTTGGGACGCATACGTTTCATTTTGTTTTGGACTCTGGCGCGGGCGCGAGCGTCGTCGATGCCCGGGCAGCCGCGTCTCTCGGGCTCCGCATGGGAAAGGAGATGCCCGTGCTCGGCGTGGATTCGCGGACGGTGGCGCGATACGCGGCGGGATTCAATGGCCTCCTGGGCGGCATTCCTTTGACCGGCGCCATGCTGGCCCTAGACCTTTCGGGTAGCAGCCGCGCCTGCTGCCGGCGGATTGATGGGCTGATCGGGGCGGACTGGTTCCGGGGCCGCGTCGTGGAGATCGATTTCAGGAGGAAATGCCTCCGTCTCATGGAAGAGCCCGAGTCGGCAGCCGCCGAGGCGATGCCGATCGTCGACAGGAATGGTGCGTTCTGCGTCCAGGTGGCCGTGAATGGGCGGAAGCCCTCCTGGGTGCGGCTCGACACCGGTTGCAACACCGCCCTGCAGTTCGTTGTGGATCGCCGAACCGAAAACGCGTGGCTGCGGACCTCCATCGGCCTCTCCGCCTCCTCCGGCCGCTGCGTCGCCGCCGAGGTTCAATTGGGAGCCGACCGCCTGGATCGCGTCCCCATCGGCCTGCACGAGCAGCAAATATTCCCGGGCGAATCCGGCCTTCTGGGCACCGGCATCCTCTCGAAGTTCAAGGTGACGATCGACCTCAAGGCCAATCGCCTCCTGCTCGCGGCAGACTGAGCGCCCCTCCCGCTCGCGCGGCAAATTTCCGGATTCCGTGATGCGCCAAGGTGTGTTACGGTGACGGACCCGGATGGATCTCAGCAAATTTTCATCGCGGGATTTCGACCGCGGCGCTTCGCGGCTTAAAGAGATCGCGTGGTTCGTCGTCCGCCGCTGCTTCTTCCAGACGCCGAACCCGCTTCCATCCTCTTTCCGGGCGGCGCTGCTTCGCCTGTTCGGCGCGAGGATTGGCGCCGGCGCCGTCATCCGCTCGAACGTGAACGTCACCTTCCCCTGGCGGCTCTCGATGGGCGACCATGTCTGGATTGGCGAGGAGGTCATCATCCTTACTTTGGCGCCGGTCACCATCGAGTCGAACGTCTGCGTCTCCCAGCGCGCTTTCCTGTGCACCGGCACGCATAATTTTCACCGGGAAACCTTTGATCTCCAGACGAAGCCCATCATCCTGCGTTCGGGCTCCTGGGTAGCCGCGCAGTCCTTCATCGGCCCCGGCGTTGAGGTTGGGAGCGGCAGCATCGTCGCCGCCGGGAGCGTGGTCATGGAGAATGTCCCGGCGCGGTCGCTCGTCCGCGGCAACCCCGCCGCCGTCGTCCGGGCCCTCGAGCCGGTCTAGCCAGAACGATCCGGTGCGGTTCCTGTTTCTCAACCAGTATTTTCCGCCCGACCCGGCCCCTACCGGCATCCAGCTCGCCGAACTGGCCGCGGACCTCCGCGCCCGGGGGCACCGGGTCGATTTTGTCGCATCCGGCCAGGAGTATCGCGGCGGCGCGAAGCGGAAAGGCGGCCGGCTCTGGCGCGAGTTCAAGGCGCTCGGGAGCATCCTCGCCGCCGGCCTGCTTGGGCCGCGTCCGGATGTCGTCCTCTCCGCGAGCTCGCCCCCGTGCCTGCTCGTGGCGGCCACCGTCATCGCGCGCCTCCACCGGGCGCGGAGCGTGCATTGGCTCATGGACATGTATCCGGAGCTGGCCGTCGCTCTCGGTGAGGTGAAGCCGGGCCCGCTTCCCAGTGTCATTCAGGCCCTCATGAGCTGGGGCTACCGGAGCGCCGCCCTGCTGGTCGCACTGGACGGCGACATGGCCGCGCGTCTCAAGACCGCATACGGAGTCGCATCCGAAACGATCCACCCCTGGGTGAGCGAGCCGATGCTGGCCAGCGCCGAAAACGCCGCGCAAACCCCCGAGTCCCCCTGGACGTGGATATACTCCGGCAACCTCGGCCGCGCCCACGAATGGGAGACCATCCTGCGGGCGCAGGCCCTGGTGGAAAAGAGCGGCGCGCCCCTTCGGCTGCGGTTCCAGGGGGGCGGCCCTTCGTGGGATCCGGCGCAGTTGCTCGCCCGTGAGTTGGGCCTGCGGCACTGCGAGTGGGAAGGGTATATCGAGGAAGCCGGCCTCGCGCAGTCGCTCCTGCGCTGCAACGCCCTGGTTGTCACCCAAAAGCCAGAGACCCAGGGCTATCTCTGGCCCAGCAAACTGGCCTTCGCCATGAACCTGCCGCGGCCCATCCTCTGGATCGGCCCGACCAGCGGGGCGATCGCGCGAAGCCTCGGCGCATTCCCGGGCGCGGGCATCTTTTCTCCAGGCGACGCGGAGGGGGTCGCCGCGTGGCTTCTCGCTACCGCCGGCTGGGGCGCCTCGGCCGCGCCATACGAGGAAGGCCGCCAATACCGGAGCGAGGCGCTCGTTCTCTGGGCGCGGCTTCTGGAGGCGCTCCAAGCGCATCGGAGGTCGGTCAGATAACGGAACCAAGGGGGGTCAGAGCCACGGATGGCACGGATAAAGCAAAGAGGGGGTCGCCGGATCTCGTTTCCTAGCGGAGACGCCGCTGGTGTCGACACCCGGCCCGGCTGGGCGTATCGTCTTCCCCATGCCTCTTTCCTCCGAAGTGGTTCACCGGCGTCTGCGCGCCGCGGCGCTCAAGTGCCGCTGGTCCCGCGGGGCGCGGTTCGCGATCTCGGGGACTGCGGTGTCGCTCTTTTTTCTCATCGTCCTCGTGCTGGGGGACGCGCTTTTTCACTTCGGCCCGGTGGGGCGCTGGGCCGGGTTCTTTTTGACGGTGTCGAGTTTCGTGGCGGGCATGGCGCTCGCGCTGCCCGCGTGGCTCGCGCCCATGTCGGAGGCGAGCGTGGCGCGGCGCATCGAGTCCGTCTGCGCCGGTTCGCGCAACGTCCTCATCCAGGCCGTGCAGTTTGACCGCGAGTTCGACGCGGGCTCGCCCCTGCGCGCGGCGCTCTTCCGCGAGATGCACGACCCGTTCCCGGAGGTGCGTTGGCGGGATGTCTTCGACCTCGACCTCCTCAAGAAACTCGGCATCGCCCTCGGCGCGGTGGTGCTCTCGCTCGGGTGCTGGGCCGCCCTGAAGCCGGCCTATTTTGGCAACTCGGTGGCGCGCATCTTTATGCCCGCGGGGAACATCGCGCCATTGACCCGGACGCGGATCAGCGGGTTGACCCCGGGGGATGCGCAGGTCGTTCACGGAGGCGAATTGGCCGTGGCCGCCACGCTGGCCGGCGACGTGCCGGAGACCGCGTGGCTCTGGCACCGCGAAGCGGGCTCCGATTGGGAAAAGACGCTGATGGACCGCGAGGTGGGAACCGCGGAGTTCGATTACCACCGCAAGGGCGTCCTCGCGCCGCTGGATTATTATGTCGAAGCGGGCGACACCCATTCGGAGGTGCACCACATCCTGGTTCGCCCGCGGACGGCGGTGGCCGCGCTGGTCGCGGAGGTGACGCCCCCGGCTTATACCGGGGCGAAGCCGGTCATCCTGAAGGATGTCGCGCGCGTCTCGAACGTCCTTCCAGGCTCGCGCCTGGCGTTGACGCTGGAATTCAATAATTCGCTCGCGGAACTCTCGGCGGAGGCGGGCGGGCAGACGCTGGAGGTGCAGAAGCTGGACGGCGCCCGTTGGAGCATCCGTTCCAAAGTCATGAACGACGAAACGATCAAGGCCGCCTACCGCGACGTGGACGGTTCGCCCGACACCGAGACCATGCAGGTCGTCGTGAAGGCTGACCCGCCGCCGTCGGTCATCGTCAGCGAACCGGTCGAGGGCAAGGAGCTGTTCGCCACGCGCGAGGCCTCGCTCGGCATCCGGTTTTCCAGCACGTCCGGTTTCGGGCTGGCGTCGGTCGCCCTCTACCGGAGCACGGATGAAAAGCCGGATGCCCAGCTCGTCCAGGAATGGAAGGGCGCGGCGGGCTTGCGGTCGTTCACCGGGGAAGCGCAGGCGTCGCTCGGGAAATTCGCGGCGGCCGACGAGAAGCGGGTGACTTTTTGCGTCGTCGCCAAGGATCGTAACGACGTGACGGGGCCCGGAGTCACCTACTCGCGGCCCATCGTCGTCTCGCTGCGCACGGGCGAAGAGCTGAAGGAGGAAGCGTCGAAAAAATCCTCGGAGCTCCAGCGCGGCATCGAGGAACTCGTGAAGCTCCAGCAGGCGAATCTTGAGCAGACCCGCGCCGCGCCCGGCTCTGCGGACGGGCAGGTCTTCGTCCCGCTCCTGGCCGCGCAGACAAGGATCGGCGACCTAGGCAAAGAGCTCGCCGACACCGCGCAGACGGTCTCCCCCGGGCTGTATCCCACCCTGCGCGCGGTGAGCGAGGGTGAGATGCCCGCGGCGGTGGCCGCCCTGCGCGACGCGAGCGCCGGCGACGGCGCGAAACGGACAGGCTCCGTCGCCGAAGCGGTGAAGCTGGAGGCGGCGATCCTCGCCCGGCTGCGCGGCGCGGCCCCGGCAATCGATGCGGACAGCCGGAAGGAGCAGGTGGAAGAGATCGTCGCCGGCCTCGAAGACCTCGCCCGCAAGCAGCAGGCGATCCTTTCGGATACGGGCAAGGCGAACGCCGCCTCGGCGCAGCCCCTTTCCGACCGGCAGGACGCGCTCGCCGACGCTTCCTCCAAGGTAAAAGCCGGCCTCGAAAAGAGCGCGCAGAACGCCTCCCTGGGCGACCAGGATTTCCGCGACCGTTTAAAGAGGGTCATCGGGATGTTCGCCGAGTTCCGGGTTTACGAAGAGATGCTCGCTGCCGCCGACAAGCTTCAGGGAAAGTCTTTCGCGGACGCTGGCGCGATCGAAAAGGGCGTGGTCGCGAGCCTCGGGAAGATGATCGATCTCCTGAACCAGTGGCAGGTCGCGCAGGCCGGGGAGAAGATCAAGGAACTGAAAAATGAGCTGGAAGGCTTGAAGGACAAGCTCGGCAAGCTCTCGGACATCCAGCGGGAGGTCGTGGAAAAGAGCAAGGAGATGGCGCACAAGGACGAGTTCCAGGCGGAGGACGTGGCGACCGCGAAGGAGATCAAGGAAACGAAGGACCTTATGGCGAAGGTCATCGAAAAGATGCTCATCGACGCCCACGTCCTGCCGGACATCAACCCCGCGAACCAGCTCCAGACCGAGCTCACCAGCATCTACGAGGATGTCCTCCAGACCGACAAGGACGCCGCGGCGGCGGGTAAGCTGAAGCCGAGCGAAGTCGCCGTGCAAAAGGAGCAGGGGATCGTGGACGCCATCGGCAAGGCGCAGAAGATCGCGGCGGACATTGAGATGTGGCTGCCGAACGCGAACGACCCGACGAAGTGGCTCCTCGAAAACTTCGACAAGAGCGAGATGGCCAAAATTCCGAATCTGCCGCTCCCCGACCAGTATGAAGACCTAGTCGGCAAACTCCTGGATGAGCAGAAGGGCCTCGACGACCAGATACAGGACGCCACTTCCAACCAGGTCGTGCCCATGAACGGCGCGAACGGCTGGGGCGTGGCCGACGGGCCGATGCCCGGCTTCAGCGCGCAGGGAAAATCGGGCAACACGCGCCCGAAAAAGAACGAGCAGACCGGGCGCTCCAGCGGCGGACGGGAAGGGGAGAGCGACGGCGAGATGTCCGGCGACACCGCCGACAACCTCGAGGGGACGAAGCCCGACGCGCGCCGAACGAACGACCCGATGCAGAAGGGCCAGGTCGCGGACAATAACGGCCCGAGCGATGCGCGCGCGACCGGCGGCGGCAAGGCGAGCGGCTTCAGCCAGCGTGAGGGGATGGACGGCAACGGCCCGTTGAGGGCCTCCAACGCGCCCCGCATGGGCGCCAGGGACGCGCTCGCGGTCCAGCAGGCCCTGCTCGCGCAGAAGACTTCCAAGACCGCCGCGGAAGCGTCCCTCCTCTACCTGCGCGGCGACGGGCTCTCGGACGCGGGTCGCCTCATGGAGCAATCCCAGGATGCGCTGCGCGAGGGCCGCATGCAGGACTTCGCCGGCCTCCACCGGCGGATCATCGCCCGGCTGAATGAGGTGAAAAGCGAGGTGACCTCGGGCCAGGTCGCCAGCCTCCCTTCCGGCGATTCCGAACGGACGGCGCAAAAGCAGCTCCTCGGCGGCGAGGAAGGCGAAGCTCCGGCGGATTACAAGGAGAAGGTGGCCGATTATTACCGGTCGCTGGTCGAGGAAAAATGAGGCGGCCTCCGGCGCGCCTGCGGGGTCTGCTTGCCGCCGCGGTCGCGGCCTGGCTGCCGCTCACGGGTGGAGCGGCTGAACCCGCGGCGTGGGCCATCAAGGACGCGCCGTTCCGGGCGGTGCTCCGGCTGCGGCAGCCGCCGTTGTTTCCCGAGGCGGGCGTGGCGATCGAAGTGCCGGAGTTCGGCCAGACCCAGGAGGACTTGCGGGACGTCGTGCTGACGGATGCGCAGGGCGTGTCGCTGCCGGTCGGCGTCGTGTGGCGCGGCGCGGGCGACCGCTTGCTGCTCGTCGCGGGCGCGCTCGCGGCGGGCAAGGACTACTTCCTCTATTTCGGCGGGGGCCGCCGGACGGGCGAGTTCTGGCTGCCGAAGCTCGGGCTGCTCATGGAGACCCGGCGGCTTCCTCTCAACGCCGGGTTCGATTCCTGGGAAACGATGGAGCGTAATTGGCGCGCCGTCCCGGCGGCGGATGGCGTCGGGTTCGTCGATACGATCTACGCCGGGGAAAACCCTTTCGGCGACAGCCTCAATTTCATGACGCACTACAGCGGCTACCTGCATACGAAGGGGCTGGCGCACCTCTATCTTTACACCCTCTCCTCGGACGCTTCGTTCGTGCTGGTGGACGACGCTTACCAGTTCGGGTGGCCGGGGCAACATTCGCCCGCGGCGAACGCCGACACCGTCCCGGGCAAGGAAGTTCCCTGCTCGTCGGAATGGACGAAGATCGATTATTACCAGGCCAAGGGCGGGGGCGGCGGGCCTCCGGCGATGGTTCTCGGCTGGGAACGCGACAAGAGGTTCGAGACCGTGCCGGCTTCGGAATGGCTGCATCCCGGCACGAGCGCGGTCGCGGCCATCGAGCAAGCGCATGGCGAGCCGGTGCCGTTCGTGTCGTTCCTGGTGCATTCGTACATCGCCTACGGCGGTTACTGGTATTACGACACGCAGTGCTGGGCGCCGCCGGAAGGGCTCCAGGGCTGGTCGGTGCGCTGGACGTTCGACGACGGCGAGACGTTCGAGGGAACATCCTGCCGGCGCGTCCTGACCGGCCCCGCGCCGCACACGGTGACGGTGACCCTCACGCGCGGGAACGAGGTCCTCCGCGGCAAACGCCGGATCGCCTTCACCGGCGACATGCGGCGGGCGAACGTCAACGACTCGTCGGATGTAGAGTGGTATGTCTCGCTGTTGAAAGGGGAGACGCCCTCGCCGTTCGGCGGCTCCAGCCAGCCCGATTTCCTCTTCCTGCGCGATTTCGGCGATGCGACGACCCTCGGCAGATTTGCGGGGACGTGGCTGAAGGAGAACCTGAGCCCGGCAAACCCGCTCTGGATCGATGCTGAGGTCGCGCACCTCCGGTACCTCGCCCAGAGCGACCCGCAGCGCGCGCTCGACGAGCTGCACGCCCTCGCCCCGGAGACGCAGCGCGACGAGGCGGCGTGGCTCGACCCGCTCGAGATGGAGTTGCTCGTCTTTTGCCGGCGCGATCCCGGCGGCGAGTTCCGCATCCGGCAGATCGCGCTGAAAAACGCCGGCGCGCCGCTCGCGCGGGTCGCGGACGTGCGCCTGGGCGATCTCTACCGCCTCCTGGGCAAATACAAGGAGGCCGCCGCCCAGTATCTCTCCATCCAGAAACGTTCAACGGACGATTCCGAAAGCCGCAAACTCCCCGCCCAGGACCGCGCGTACTCCATCACGATCGACGATTTCATCCAGAGCGGCCATCGCGATGCCGCGGAGCGCAAGCTGGGGGAGTGGGAGTTCCGGCATCCCATGGCAAAGCTGGATACCGACTTCCTGCTGTTGCGGGCGCGGGCGTGGATGCTCTTTGGCCGTTGGAAGGAAGCCCTCGTGGAGATCGACTCCTTTGAAAAGATGCAGGCGGACAGCCCGTATGAGATCGACGCCGAGTTCTACCGCGCCCGCGTCCTGTACGAGACAGAACAGAAGGAGGCCGCCCGAAAAATCTGGACCGGGCTTGCGAAAAATTACCCAAAGAGCCCGCTGGCTCAAAGGAGCCTGCAATGGGCCGCCAAACCATGAGCTGCCGCCTCGGCGATGCGGTTCGCCCGTCTCACTCCAGCTTGTATTTGCGCTCGGCCAGGTCGTAGAGCGGCCGCCAGAGGAGCCGGTTCACCCCGACCACGAAGAGCGACATGATCGCGATGGAGAAATAGATCGCCGGCTTGTCCCCTTTCTGGGTCACGTCCGCGATGTAGGCGCCCAGGCCGTCCGCAACCAGCTTGTTTTTTCCCCAAGTAGCGACTTCGGCCACGATGCTCGCGTTCCACGCGCCGCCGGCGGCCGTCACCGCCCCGGTTATCCAGAACGGGAAGATCGCAGGGATGATCAGCGTCTTCCACAAGCGCCACCCTTTCAGCCCGAAGATGCGCGAGGCCTCCTTCAGGTCGGTGGGAATGGCCATGGAGCCCGCGATGACGTTAAAGAGGATGTACCATTGTGTGCCGAGCGCGATGAGAAAGATGCTGCCCCAGTTGATCGAGATGCGCGTGGCGATGAAAAACGCGACGATCCACGGGAAGGTCATGTTCACCGGGAAAGAGGCGGCGATCTGCGCGAGCGGCTGGGCGATGCGGGCCACCTTCGGGTTCGAGCCGATCCAGACCCCGATGGGAGTCCAGAGGAGCGTCGCGGCTACCGTGACCGCCGCGACCCGCATCAGGGTCAGGAACCCGTACCAAAGGATGTGCAACATGCCGGGCAGCGAGATCGCGTGCCGGATGTCCGACCCGATGCCGAGGATGATATACAGGAGCCAGAGCACGCCCGCGCCGCCGGCGATGGTCGCGACGATGCGGGCCCCGGACTTCACGGCCTGCGGCGTCCTCCCCGCGGCCGTTTGCGAGGCGTCCGTGGTGGCCGTGAAAAACCGCTGGATCCAGCGGCCGGCGGGCTCGGAGACGTTGTCGGAGAACCAGCTCATGACCGCGGAGCCGCGCAGCAGGTCGAGCACCCACGACGACGGCCCGGAGGCGGATTCCGTCTGCTCCAGCTTGAATTTTTCCGCCCACGCGACGAGGGGCCGCCACAGGAGTTGGTCGATCACCACGATGGTGAAGATCATCGCGCAGATGGCGTAAACGCCCGCCCTGGTGTCGCCCGCCTCGTTCGCGGCGGCCATGTACGAGCCGAGGCCCGGCAGTTTGATGTTCTTGTTCAACACCGAGATGGCCTCGCTCTGCGCGACGAAGAACCAGCCGCCGCCGAAGCTCATCATCGAGTTCCACATGAGGCCGATGGCGGCCGCCGGGAGTTCGAGCTTCGTGAAACGCAGCCAACGGTTCAGCCGGTACACGCTCGCCGCCTCGTTCAGTTCGGGCGGGATGGTCACCATGGAATGGTAAAAGCCGAACGTCATGTTCCAGACCTGCGCCGTGAAGATGGCGAAGATGCTCGCGCACTCGACCCCCATGAGGCTGCCGGGGAAGAGCGCCAGAAAGCCGGTGACGGTGATCGAGAGAAAGCCGAGCACGGGCACCGATTGCAGGACGTCGATGACGGGGAGCATCACCCTGCGCGCGGCGGGGCTCTTCGCGGCCACATACCCGTAGCTCAACGTGAACAGGAGCGAGGCGAAATACGCGATGAACATCCGCAGCACCGTCCGGCCCGCGTAGTAGGGGATGAGGCGCGGGTTCAGCGAGAGCGGAGGCGGGTGGAGTTCGTCGAAGCGCGCGCGCATGTCGCCCCCGAGCGAGACGACGAGCCAGATGAGCGCCAGCACGGCGCCCACGACGATGAGGTCGATCCAGCCAAAGCGCCGGCCGCTCTTTACCTGGAGGGTCGTCGTGTCGGGGTAAGCGCGTTCCACGGCAGCATCCTACGCCGATCCGGTGCCCTGAGAAGGAGGAAAGCCGCGCCCCTCCGCGTCCTCAGACCCGGAAGAACCGGTGCTGCTTGTCGAAGCTGCCGAGGGGATGCATCCCGAGGCTGTGCGCCGCAGCGGGCTTCGAGAAGGCCTCGTACGCCGCCTCGCTGAGCATGCACGGGACGGAGAGCGACTTCGACAGCGCTTCCATGCTGAAAGCGAAGTTTACGTCCTGGCCGAACAGCCCCGCGTCGCCCATGAACGGAGACCCGCCGATCCCCGCCTTGCCGAAGTGCATGAGCAGTCGAAAGGGGATGATCGAGGCGCGCTGCATGTTCTTCAAGATCGTGAGGCAATCGGCGACATCCCCCGGAGGGACGTGGCGCCCATCCCAATACGCCGCAAACCCATCTCCGATGTATTGGTTGATGGTGCCGCGGTGTTCGTGGATGATGCGGTTGCAGTTCGCGAGCCATTCGCCGACGAGCCGGGCGAGGCTGTCGGCCTCCATCGAGGCGCTGAGCGAGACGAAGTTTTCGATGTCGGCTATGAGAAACCAGCACGGGGCCTGCTGCATCTCGCGCACGGTCATCTGCGCGTCCTCGAGGGTGGCGGCATCGGCTGCCGGCTGGAGCTTTTCCCGCAGGAGAAAGCGGAGCCGGTGTTCGCCGATGAGGATCACGTCCCCGTCGTTCAGGCGCACCGGCTGCACCACCCGCTGGTTGTTCAGGTAGGTGCCGTTGCGGCTGCCGAGATCGACGAGCCAATGCTGGCCGCGCTCCTGGATGTGGACGAGCGCGTGCAGGCGGGAGACCTTTTCGCTGGGGATGCAGACGGAGTTGGTCTTGGCGCGCCCTATCGAGCAGGGGCCTTCGACCGGGTGGGGCGAGTAGTCGTCAAGTTGCAGCCAGCCCGTCCGGATTTCCTGGCTCGGGGCCGCCGGACGCTTTGCGAGAAAGGCAAAACGGTTGTTCATCACACCATCAACAAGCATAAAGTTTGCCGCGCACCGAAAAGAGCTTGGAGCGCCCGCCCGCGGGCACGGAGGCTGCTCAACTTATGGGGAGATGGCCTTTGTCACCGTTCCCAACTCCGGCACCCAGTTCGACCTGTCGGAGGCATGCAAGACTCTGAAGGGTGTCGTCGCGGGCCAGAAGATGTTCGGGCGCTACGTGCTGGAGAAAATCCTTGGGCGCGGCGGCATGGGGATCGTCTGGCTGGCGCGCGACCTGCGTCTGGACAGGGTAGTCGCGCTGAAGGTTCTCCCCGACGAGGTATTCTACGACCAGGCCTCCCGCGAGGACCTCAAGAACGAGACGCGCAAGAGCCTGGAGCTGACCCACCCGAACATCGTCCGCATCCACGACTTCGCGGAGGACGAGACCGCCGCGGCCATTTCCATGGAATATGTGGACGGAGCCACCCTTTCACAGTGGCGCATCCAGTCCCCGAACAAGGTCCTCGAGGCCGAAGCGCTCGGCCCGTGGGTTCTCGAAATCTGCGACGCCCTCCACTACGCGCACCAGTCCGCGAAGCTCCTCCATCGCGACCTGAAGCCCGCAAACGTGATGGTGAACGCCCGCAACCAGGTGAAGATCACGGATTTCGGCATCGCTTGCAGCCTCCACAACTCCTTGAGCCGGGTCAGCATCCGCCAGAGCTCCAGCGGCACCCTGGCATACATGAGCCCGGAACAGATGATGGGCGAGGCGCCTTCGCCGCGGGACGACATCTACGCGCTCGGCGCGACCCTCTACGAGGTCATGACCTCCAAGCCGCCGTTTTACGAGGGTGACATCGCCCTCCAGGTGCGCAACGTCGAAGCGGCCGGCATGAACGCGCGGCGGGGCCAGCTCGGCATCGCCGGCCGGAAGATTCCCAAGGCGTGGGAAGAGACCGTGGCGCGGTGCCTCGCCAAGGATCCCGCCAAGCGGCCCGAGAACATGATGGAGATGGCATCCCTGCTCGGCCTGCTGGACCAGCCCTCCCTGAAGCGCCAGCACCACGCCGCGGCCGCTGCCGGAACGGCAAAACCCGGCTCGTTGAAGGACAAGCTGGGGCGGATGACCCCAATCCTGCTCGGCCTCGCCGCCGCCGCCGCGGTCGGGGCCCTGCCCGGTATTTTCTTCTCGCGACACAGCGCCACCGTCGCAGCGCCGCCCGTTCGGCCTCGGCCTCCCCAGGCCGCTTCGACCCCTGCGTCTTCTCCCATCGCCGTCCGAACCCCAGCCCCGGCTGCGGTGCTGCCCGCCCCCGTCGTCCTCCCGGAAGCAAAGCCCGCTCCGGCCAGGGACGGCCGCCTGGAGATCGTCACCACCCCCGCCGGACTCAAGTTCCACCTCTTTAAAGGGAGCATGGCCGACCTGAACACTTCGCAGGAGCAGCAGCCCGTCCTGGAGGGCGCGACTCCCGCCACCCTGCAAAACCTGGAGCGAGGCCATTTCACCGTCGTCTGCGAACGCCAAGGCTGGTCCGACGAAGCGCGCGAGGTCAGCATCAGCCCGGATGCGAGCCGCGTGGAAATCGCCTTCCCGAGCGGCACTCTCACGGTAAAAAGCACGCCCGAAGGCGCGGCGGTCCAGGTGGACGGCGAGCCCGCGGGCGTCACCCCTTTCACCCTGGAAACGGCCCCTGGCGACCACGAAGTGACCGCCACGCTCAAGGGAAAGCCCGACCAGGACGAGGAGGCGTCCGTCGGCGTCGGCAAGGAGAGCACCCTCCTCCTCCACTTCAGCGCTGCCGCCCACAGGCACGGCGCAAAGCACGCCAAGCCCCCTCCCAAGACGGGCTGGCAGAAGCTGGGAGCCACCTTCGGCAAAATCTTCGGCACGTCGCCGAAGCCCACGCCCAGGCATTGAGGCGAAGGCCCCGCCAGGAGCCTTAGGCCCTTGAAGATTCGGCAAAAGGGGACAAAATAACAGGACGCGCCTCTTTCTCCGCGCCCGTCCTCGCATGGATCTCAGCAAATTCACCGAAAAATCGCGCGAGGCGCTCACCGAGGCCCAAGCTCTCGCGACGCGGATGCAGCACCAGGCGGTCGATGTCGAACACCTCCTGCTCGCGCTGCTCGAACAGCAGGGCGGCCTGGCCCCGAGCCTCTTTGAGAAGGCGAAGGTGGCGCCGGGCCTCCTCCGTGGCAAGCTCGAGGAGGAACTCGCCCGCCTCCCGCGCGTTTCGGGCGACACCGCGGCCACCGGAGACCTCACCATCACGCAGCGGCTGAACCGGCTCCTGGTCAAGGCGCAGGACGAGGCGAAGAAACTCAAGGACGACTATACGAGCGTCGAGCACCTCGTCCTCGCGATGTTCGACGAGCCCTCCTCCACGCCCGTCGGCAGGATCTTTAAGGCGCTCCACATCCGCCGGGACGATTTCCTCCTCGCGCTCACCGAGGTCCGCGGCAACCAGCGCGTCACCACGGCGAACCCGGAGGCCACCTACGAGGCCCTCGAGAAATACGGACGCGACCTCACCCAGCTCGCGCAACAGAACAAGCTCGACCCCGTCATCGGCCGCGACATGGAAATCCGCCGCTGCATCCAGGTGCTCTCGCGCCGAACGAAGAACAACCCCGTGCTCATCGGCGAGCCGGGCGTCGGCAAGACGGCCATCGTCGAGGGCCTGGCGCGCCGGATCATCGCCGGCGACGTGCCCGACAGCCTCAAGGACAAGACGCTCTTCTCGCTCGACCTCGCCTCGCTCATCGCCGGCGCGAAATTCCGGGGCGAGTTCGAGGAGCGGCTCAAGGCCGTGCTGCAGGAGATCACCTCCAGCCAGGGCCGCATCATCCTTTTCATCGACGAAATCCATACGATGGTCGGAGCCGGCAAGGCGGAGGGGTCGATGGACGCGGGGAACATGCTCAAGCCGATGCTCGCCCGCGGCGAGCTGCACTGCATCGGCGCCACCACGCTCGACGAGTATCGCAAGCACATCGAGAAGGACGCCGCGCTCGAGCGCCGGTTTCAGCCCGTCCTGGTCAACGAGCCGAGCGTCGAGGACACCATCTCCATCCTGCGCGGGCTGCGGGAGCGGTACGAGCTGCACCACGGCGTGCACATCCAGGACGGCGCGCTCGTCGCCGCCGCGCAGCTCTCCCACCGCTACATCTCGGACCGGTTCCTGCCCGACAAGGCCATCGACCTCATCGACGAGGCCGCCGCCAAGCTGCGCACCGAGATGGAGTCGATGCCCGAGGAACTCGAAGGCCTCGAACGCAGGCTCATGCAGTTGGAGATCGAGCGCGAAGCCCTTCGCCGCGAGAAGGACAAGCAGAGCAAGGAGCGGCTCGCCGCGCTCGAAAAAGAACTGGCTGAGATCAGGAGCCAGCGCGACGCGCTCAAGGCGCGTTGGGACAGCGAGAAACGCGCGCTCGACGATGTCCAGAAGCTCCGCGAGAACATCGAGAAGACCCGCACCGAGATGGAGCAGGCCCAGCGCCAGGGCGATCTCCGCCGCGTGGCCGAGTTGCAGTACGGCGCCATCCCCGGCCTCGAACAGCAACTCCGCGAGCAGGAGGCGAAAGTCTCCGGCAAAGAAGGCCAGCGCCTCCTACAGGAGGAAGTGACACCCGAGGAAGTCGCCGAAGTCGTCGCCCGCTGGACGGGTGTCCCCGTCACCCGGCTCCTGGAAGGCGAGAAGGAAAAACTGCTTCGGCTCGATGAAATCCTCCACGAGCGCGTCATCGGCCAGGATGAGGCCGTGCAGGCCGTGGCGGATGCCGTCATCCGCGCCCGATCCGGCATGAAGGATCCCAAGCGGCCCATCGGCTCCTTCATCTTTCTCGGCCCCACGGGCGTCGGGAAGACCGAGCTGGCGCGGGCCCTCGCCGAGTCGCTCTTCGACAGCGAGGAGAACATGGTGCGCATCGACATGAGCGAATACATGGAGAAACACGCCGTCGCGCGGCTCATCGGCGCGCCGCCGGGCTATGTCGGGTACGAGGAGGGCGGCCAGCTCACCGAAGCGGTCCGGCGCAAGCCGTATTGCGTCATCCTCTTCGACGAGATCGAAAAGGCGCACCACGACGTATTCAATGTGCTCCTGCAGATTCTCGACGACGGCCGGCTCACCGACAGCCAGGGGCGCACCGTGGACTTCAAGAACACGGCGATCATCATGACCTCGAACACGGGCAGCACGCACCTCATCGAGAACGCCAGCGACCAGGGCGAAATCTCGGAGCGGGCGCGCGAGCGGGTCATGGCGGAACTCCGGGAGCATTTCCGGCCCGAATTTCTAAACCGGGTGGACGAGATCGTCCTGTTCAAGCCGCTCACGCTCAACGAGATCAAGAAGATCGTCACCCTCCAGCTCGGCCTGTTGCGCGACCGGCTCGCCGAGCGAAACATCGACCTCGAATTGACCGATGCCGCCAAAGAACACGTCGCCCGCGAAGGGTATGACCCGATTTATGGCGCGCGCCCGCTCAAGCGTTACCTCCAGCGCGAGATCGAGACCGCGCTCTCGCGAAAAATCCTGAAGGGCGAAGTGACCGATAACAGCCGCGTGCTCGTCGAGTTCAGCGACGGCCGGCTCGTCTTCGAAACCACCCTTCCGAAAAACAAGCCATGAACGACCGATTTGATCGCCTCGCCCGTCTGCAGGGGGAACTCGGAGGTATTGCCACCCAGCTCACGCACGTGCAATTCACCGTCTTCAACGCCGTCGAGACCTGGCGGCCCGCGATCAACGCCTACCGGTGCAATGACTGCTTCATCATTTGCATGGACCTGGCCGGCGCGGCCCAGCCCCGCATCCTCGCCGAGCCGCTTCGCCTCACCATCCAGGGCCGGCGCGCCGCGCCCGAGCCGGATTGCGACGGCCCGCAGCCCGTCCAGGTGCTGGAGATGGAGATCGACCACGGGCCGTTCGAGCGCGTCCTGCGGCTCCCGGTGGAGATCGCTCCGGACCGCGTGAAGGCCGAGCACCGCGACGGTCTGCTCTGGATTCACCTGCCTCTGCGCCATCCATGAAAATCGAAGTCCCCCTCCTCTCGCGCGACCCGTCTTCCGGTTCCGAGCCCCAGGTCTCCGGCGCGCCTTCCAACGGCGTGGAAGACCCCTCTCCCGCCATCCCGGAGACGCTGTCGATCCTTCCCATCCGCAACGTCGTCCTCTTCCCTGGTAACGCGCTCCCGTTGACGATCAGCCGCGAATCCTCGCGCAAGCTCCTGGAGGAATCGCTTCCGCAAGGCAGGATCATCGGCCTCTTCACGCAGAAGGACCCCGAGCAGGAAGATCCCGGCCCGGACGGCCTGCACCGGGTCGGCGTGGCCGCCACCGTGCTCAAGCTCATCCGCCAGCAGGACGAGAACGTCGTCGTCATCATCAACACCATGGAGCGGATCGCCATCCGCAAGGTGCTCCTCACCGCCCCGTACATCCGGGCGGAGGTGGACGTGCTCCATTCGACGCCGCCGCCGGCCGATGACAAGCAGTGGGAGGCCACCGTCCAGCAGTTGCGCGAGTCGGCGATGAGCCTCGTCGAGCTCATGCCGAACGTGCCCGAGCAGGCCCGCGCCGTCATCAACGAACTCGAAGACCCCGGCCGCCTCGCCGATCTTCTTGCCACCAGCCTCTCGCTCGACCCCGCGCAGAAGCAGGACCTGCTCGAGGAACTCGACGTGGACAAGCGCGTGCGGGCCGTCCTCCTGCGCGTCTCCGCCCGGCTCGAGATCGCGCAGCTCCAGCAAAAAATCCAGAAGGACGTGGCCTCGCAGATTTCCGACACGCAGCGGCGCGCGTTCCTGCGCGAGCAGCTCAAGGCCATCCAGAAGGAGCTGGGGGAAGGGGACGGCGGCGAGGAACAGGTGGCCGACCTCCGGAAACGCCTAGAGGAATCTGCCCCCCCGAAAGCGGTGATGGAGCAGGCCGAACGCGAACTGCGGCGGCTGGCGAATCTGCATCCCGCCAGCCCGGAATACTCGGTCATCGTCACCTACATCGAGACGTTGAGCGAGCTGCCCTGGAACAAGCTCAGCGAGGACAACCTCGACCTCGACCGCGGCCAGGAAATCCTCGACCGCGACCACTTCGACCTCGAGAAGGTCAAACGCCGCCTCATTGAGTACCTCGCCGTGCGCAAGCTCAAGCCCACCGGCCACGGCCCCATCCTTTGTTTTCTCGGGCCGCCCGGCGTCGGCAAGACGAGCCTTGGCGAATCCATCGCCGCCGCGCTGGGGCGCAAGTTCGTCCGGATGAGCCTCGGGGGCGTCCACGACGAGGCGGAGATACGCGGCCACCGCCGCACCTACATCGGCTCCATGCCGGGCCGCTTCATCCAGGAGCTGCGCCGCACCGGCACGCGCAACCCCGTCATGATGCTCGACGAGATCGACAAGCTCGGACGGGATTCGCGCGGCGACCCCACGAGCGCCCTACTCGAGGTGCTGGATCCGCGGCAGAACCATGCCTTTGTGGATCATTACCTCGACGTGCCGTTCGATCTCTCGCAGGTCATCTTCATCGCCACCGCGAACCAGATGGAGCCCATCCCCGCGCCGCTGCGGGACCGCATGGAGGTCATCGAGCTCGCGGGCTATACCGCGCGCGAGAAATTGGAGATCGCGAGCCGTTACCTCGTGCCGAGGCAGATCGAGGAGAACGGCCTGCCGGCGGGCCAGTGCGAGTTTGACCCGGACGCGCTCCGGGCCATCATTGGCGATTATACGCACGAGGCGGGCGTCCGCGAACTGGAGCGCCAGATCGGCAGCGTCTGCCGCGCCATCGCGGCGCTTTTCGCCAAGGGCGGCGCCGGGAAGGTGACCGTGACCCGGGCGCGGGTGCAGGAAATCCTCGGGCCGCCGCGCTTTATCCGCGAGACCACCCTGGGGCCGAGCAAGCCGGGCGTCGTGACGGGCATGGCCTGGACGCCGTTCGGCGGCGAGATCCTCCACATCGAAGCGCTGCGCTACCCGGGCAAGGGCGGCATCCTGCTCACGGGGCAGATCGGGGAGGTCATGAAGGAAAGCGCGCAGGCCGCGCTGAGCCTGGTTAAGAGCCGCGTGCTGGAGTTGGGGATCGAGGCGGATGCCTTTCGCACCAACGATGTCCACATCCACGTGCCCGCCGGCGCCGTGCCGAAGGACGGCCCTTCCGCGGGTGTGGCGATGTTCACGGCCATCGCGTCGTTATTCAGCGACAAGGCCGTGCGTTCCGACGTGGCGATGACCGGGGAGGTTACCCTGCGCGGCCTGGTGCTGCCCATCGGCGGGCTGAAAGAAAAGACGCTGGCCGCGCAACGGGCCGGGATCAAGATAGCGATCATCCCCAAGCTGAACGAAAAGGACCTCCCGGATATACCGGCCGAAGTAAAAGCGCAGGTGGAGTTCGTCCTGGCCGAGACGGTGGATGACGTGTTGGCCGCCGCGCTCGTGAAGTGAAATGTAGCGGTGGTCCAGACCGCCGCTAAGGGGGGCGGAGCGTTAGCGGCGCTGCTTGAGCTTGTCCAGCAGCACCGCGGCCAGCAGGATCGCGCCGCTGGCGATGTATTGGTAGAACGGCGGGATGTTGAGCAGGTTCATGCCGTTCTGCACTGCGCCCATGATGAGCACACCCACGACGACTCCCACCATGGTGCCGACGCCGCCGGTGAGCGAGACGCCGCCCAGCACGCAGGCCGAGATGACCTGCAGCTCCAGACCTTGGGCCGTCGTCGGCTGGCCGCTCGTCATGCGCGCCGCGAGGATGACGCCCGCGAACCCGCTCATGAGCCCTTGCAGGGTAAAGATGATGACCTTCGTCCGGGTGACCGCGATCCCCGCCAGCCGCGCGGCTTCCGCGTTCCCGCCGATAGCCAGCGTGTTCCGGCCGAAGATCGTCTTGTTGAGGAGCAGCCCGTACACGAGGAAGCAGGCTGCCATGATCCAGACCGGGGTGGGCACCCCCGCGAACTGCGAGATGCCGAGCTCGTAGAATTCGGCCTTGCGGATGCCGATGGCGTTGCCGCCCGAGGTGATGTACGAGAGGCCGCGCACGATCTGCATGGTGGCGAGCGTGGTGATGAGGGCGTTGATCCCTACGCGCGCGATGACGACGCCGTTGAAGAATCCCACGAGCCCGCCCGCCAGGATGCCGGAGGCGACGCCGAGCGCGACGCTCCCAGTGGTATTGGTGACCTGCGCGGCAAGCACCCCCGCGAACGCCACGATCGACCCGACCGAAAGGTCGAAGTCGCCCGACGCGAGGCAGAACAGCATTGTGCACGCGATGATACCGACCGTCGCCACCGAGAGAGAGAGGCCCCGCATGTTCGCGACGCCGAGAAAGTTTGGCACGAAAAGGGACATCGCGATAAACAGCGCGACGAAGATGAGGAGAATCCCCGTCTTCTCCCAAAGCCGGGCGGCCGCGGCGCGCTTCATGCGAGGGCGGGCTCCAACGCGACCGGAAGGGCGGCGGACAGGATTTCATGCGCGGTCGCCAGCTCGCGCGGGAGCGAGGTGACAAGGCGGCGCTGCCGCATCACCAGGATGCGGTCGCAGATGCCCATGACCTCCGGCAGTTCGCTCGACACCACGACGACGCCCACCCCGCGTTCGGCCAGCCCGTAGATGATCGAGTAGATCTCGCTTTTCGCGCCGACGTCGATGCCGCGGGTCGGTTCATCCAGCAGGATGACCTTGATCTCCTCGCTGAGCCAGCGCGCGAGGATGACCTTCTGCTGGTTGCCGCCGGAAAGGTTCACGATCAACTGCGACAGCGACGGCGTCTTGACTCCCAGTTGTTGCACCTGCCTGCCCGCGTTCTCGCGTTCGCGCCTTTCATCGATGAAAAAGTCCCATTTCGAGAAATGCCTTCGGCCGCTCAGGTTTACGTTTTCCATGACCGAACGGATCGGGATGATGCCCTCCTTTTTCCGATCCTCGGGGCAGAGGACGACCCCGGCTCGGATCGCGTCGCCCGGGGAGCGGAAATGCGTCTCGCGTCCATGGACTGCGACGGCGCCCGCAGCGGGGCGTTCCGCGCCGTAAAGGAGTTTCAATAGCTCGCTGACCTGCCCGCGCCGACCAGTCCGAAAAAACCGACGATCTCCCCTTGCGCCACCGAAAAGCTTACGGGCTCGCGCAGGCCCGGCCCCAGGAGGCCCTTGACCTCGAGCGCGGGCCTGCCGTGCGCGCGCGGCTTGTAATGGAAAATATCTTCGATGGAGCGGCCGACCATCTTCGTGATGAGAACGCCGGGGGTCACGCCCTCCATGGTCTCGAATGTCTCGACGTGCCGGCCGTCGCGCATGACGGTCGCGGCGTCGCAAATCTCGAAGATTTCCTCCATCCGGTGCGACACGTAGAGGATCACGCGCCCGTCGCGCCGCAGATCCTTGATGACGGCGAATAGGCGTTCGGTCTCGCGCGTGGTGAGGCTGCTGGTCGGCTCGTCGAACGCGATGACCTTGGCGTCGTGAGACAGCGCCTTTGCGATCTCGACCATCTGCCGCTGCGCGATCGAGAGCGAGCCTGCCTTCACCCCCGGGTCGATCTCTTCGCCGATCAACCCGAGCAGGCGCGCGGCGTCCTCCAGCAGCTTTGAGCGATCCAGCCAGCCGATGCCGAAACGCGCCGGCATGTGGCCGAGGTAGAGATTCTCCGCCACGCTCAGCTCCGGGGCGAGATGCAGTTCCTGGTAGATGACGGCCACGCCCGCCTGGATGGCTTCGGCCGTGGACTGGAACGCGCGGGTGTTGCCGTCGAGCGCGACGGCGCCCGTCGTGGGCCGGTATGCGCCGCTCAGATATCTTCAGGAGCGTGCTCTTGCCCGCGCCGTTCTCGCCCATCAGCGCGTGGACGCTGTCCTCGCGCGACGCCGAAAGTGACCCCGTCCAACGCGCGGACGCCCGGGAACGTCTTGCCGATGCCCTGGAACTGGAGGTATTCGCCCGCCATGAAGATCGGGAGGCGGGCGCCGGCTCAGAGCAAGCCCTGCTTCCTCAATTCGTCCTGCCAGTTGTCGCGATTGATGAGCGTGGCGGACTTGATGAACGTCTCTTTCGGCGGCTCGGTGCCGTCTTTCACCCAATGGTAGAGCATCATGGTCGTGTCGTAGCCGTGCCGGTTCGGGCTGAGCAGCAGCGAGCCGAAAAAGCCGGTCGGCGCATGCCTTCTGGAACTCGCTATGGCAATCGGTTCCGTTGATGCCGACGCCGATGACGTCCTTTGCCGCGAGGCCGCGGCCCTCGGTCGCGCGCACGGCTCCGAGCACGGCGGTGTCGTTCATGCCGACGATGATCCAATGCTTCACCTCTGGGTGCTGCGTGAGGCAGATGTTCACGGCGTCGAAGCTGCCGGGAAGGTCGGTGGTCTTGTTCGGGGCGTTGTAGATTTTGTCCTTCGGGAAGCCGCCTTCGATGAGGGCTTCTTTCGCGCCGTCCGTCCGCCGTTTGGCGGTGTCGAGCTCCTCGAAGCTGGAGACGCACACGGCGGTATCGGCTGCGTCCCAGCCGCGTTTTTTCATCTCGGCGAGGTCGATCCCGCCCGCCTGGCGGCCGATGTCGCGCGGCGACATGCCGAGGTGATGGACTTCAGGCATGATGTTCCCGTCCGAGCCGATGAACTGGTCGTCCACAGTGACGACTTTCATGTTCGCCTGCCCCGCCTTCGCGACGATGGCCGGCCCGAGCCGCACGTCGGGCGTGCAGATGACGAATCCCTGCGCTCCCTGGGCAGCGAGATTGTCGATGGCCGCGAGGACTTTTTCGCCGTCGGTCGCGCCGATCTTGATCAATTGGAAGTGGTTGTCGTCCGCGGCCTTCTGCGCGAATTTCCATTCGGTCTGGAACCACGGCTCCTCGGGTTGTTTCACGATGAAGCCGAGCTTGATGTCGCTCGCCGGAGGGGCGGCGGCGGCAGGCCCGGAGGAAGCGGCGGGTTTTCCGCAGCCGGCGACCATGAAAAGAAGGCCGGCAAGAAGGGTTGGGAGGGTTGCTTTCATTTGGCGGCTCCGTGCCGGAAGCGGTCGAGCGTCACCGCGACGATGATGACTATTCCGATGATGATTTCCTGCATGTAGGTCGGCCAGCCCATTTGCTGGGAGCCGTTGCGGAGCACGGCCATGATGAGCGCGCCCACCATCGAGCCGAAGATGCTCCCGGTGCCGCCGCTGAGGCTCGCCCCGCCGATGACTACGGCAGCGATGATGTCCAGCTCAAGTCCCACGGCCGAAGTTGGGTCGCCTTCGCGCAAGCGGGCAAGCTGCATGATGCCCGAGAGCCCGAAGAGGAGCCCGGCGGAGGCGTAGATGAGGGGTTTGACGAGGCGGACATTGATGCCGCAAAGGATGGCGGTCGATTCGTTCGAGCCGATCGCGAAGATGTGGCGGCCGAAAACGGTGTTGCGCATGACCACGGCCATGAGGATGGCCAGCGCGACGGCCAGCCAGAGGCCGGGCGCGACGATCAACCAGTGCGCCTTGGGGAGCGGCGCCATGAGCTCGTTGATCCACGAAGGCGGGTAGGATACCGTCTGCTCCGAGGCGAGCCACTTGGCCGAGCCGCGCGCGACTCCGAGCATGCCGAGCGTGATGATGAAGGGGGTGATCCTGAGCAGGCTGATGAGGGTGCCGTTGATGAGCCCGATCAGCCCCCCGGCGAGCATGGCCACGGCGATGGCGAACGCGGGGGAATGCCCGTTCTTCATGACCCCCGCTGCGACGACCCCAGTGAGCGCCACGACGGAACCGACGCTGAGGTCGATGCCGGCGCTGACGATGATCATGGTCATGCCGAGCGCACCGACTGCGACGATGACCGTCTGGGTGCCGATGAACTTGAAGTTCTGGAGCGTGAGGAAGGATTCGCGCAGCTCGCTCTTGAGCGAGAAGAGCCCGATGACCAGGAGCAGGCCCAGTACGGGGCCGACGATGTCGAGAATGCGGGTCAGGGAACGCTTCATTTAATTACTTTCCAGGGGGTTCGATTCGCGCTCGCCCACCGCCGCGTTGATGATCTCGGCTTCCGTCCACGCCGCCGCGGCCCGGGTTTCCACGAGGACGCCGCGGCAGAGCACCGCGATGGTATCGCAGACTCCGAGCAGTTCCGGCAAGTAGGAACTGACAAAAAGGACGGCCTTGCCCTGCGCCGAAAGCTCGGAGAGGAGGTGGTAGATCTGCGCCTTGGCGCCCACGTCGATGCCGCGCGTCGGCTCGTCGAGCATGAGGATGGACGCGCCGTGGTGCAGGAGGCGGCCGATGGCGACCTTCTGCTGGTTGCCGCCCGAGAGCTGGCCGATGGGTTGCTGCGGTCCGCGCGCCTTGACGGAGAGCTTCGTCATCCATTCGCGCGTGACGGCTTTCTGCCTGCCGGAAGAGACGAATCCGAGTTTCCCGAAATCGTCGAGGTCGGTGAGGGTGAGATTGTCGGCGATGCTCTGGTTCAACATGAGGCCTTCCTCCTTGCGGTCCTCGCTCACGAGGCCGATGCCTTCGCGCCAGCGGCTCGCGGGCGTTCGCGAGGTGGACTCGACGCCGCGCAGGAGAATCTCGCCGCCGTGGACGCGCTCGAGCCCGAAGCAGGTGCGGAGCGTCTCCGTGCGCCCCGCGCCAACGAGGCCGGCGACGCCGAGGATCTCGCCTTCGTGCAGGACGAGGCTCACATCCTTCGAACGCTTCTTGCCCCGGAGTTTGCGCAGCTCGAGCACGGGCTTGCCAAACGTGCCGCGCGCGCGGGCGTAGAGGTCCTTGATCTCGCGGCCGACCATGAGGCGGATGGTCGTGGGACGGTCGAGCAAAGCCATGTCGCCGCTGCCGACGCTCTCGCCGTCGCGCAGGACGGTGTACCGCGAGCAGAGCTCGGTGGATTCCTCGAGGAAATGGCTGATGTAGATGATGCTCACCCCCTTGGCGGAAAGCTTGCGGATGACCCGGAAGAGGTTCTGCGTGTCCACCTGGGTGAGGCTGCTGGTCGGCTCGTCCATGATGAGGAGCTTCGGCACGTGGATGAGCGCGCGGGCGATCTCAATGAGCTGCTGGCTCGCCACCGAAAGGGTGCGCACCGTGGCGTCGAGCGGGATGTTCTCGCTGTTCAATTCGCTCAAGGCGGCCCGGGCCATCTCGCGCCGTTTCGCGCGGGAGATGAAGCCGAAGCGGGAGGGCTGCTCGCCCAGGAGGATGTTCTCCTCGACGCTGAGGTCGCGCGCAAGGGTCAGCTCCTGGTAGATCATCGACACGCCGCGTCTGCGCGCTTCGATGGGGTTCGCCGGCGCGAACGGCTCCCCGTCGAGGAATACCTGGCCCGTCTCCGGGCGGTGGACGCCGCTGAGCACTTTCATGAGAGTGCTCTTGCCCGCGCCGTTCTCGCCGAGGAGGGCGTGCACCTCGCCCCGGCGGACTTCGATCTCCACGTTATGGAGCGCGCGGGTCGCCCCGAACTGTTTCGAGACGCCTTCGAGTCGCAGGCGAGCCACATCCGGCTCGGGCATCGCGGTTTCGCTGGCCATTCGTAGGGTTAGCCTCGGCGGCCCGGAACCGCCGCCCGGCCTTGCTATTTCAGATATTGATCGAGCGGCGGGTTGATCAACGCCTTGATGGCGGGATCCTCCAGGTTATCCTTCGTGACGAGCTGGACCGGCGTGTCGATCTTCTTCTCGACCTTCACCCCCTTGAGGCTGTCCACCATCGTCTTGACGCCGATGTAACCCATCTGGAACGGGTCCTGGACGACCAGGCCCTGGAGTTCGCCGGCCTTCAGCGCATCCAGCAGCGGCCCGTCGCTGTCAAAACCGACGTGCATGACCTTGCCGGCCAGCCCGGCGTCCCGCAGGGCGAGCACCATCCCCGCGCACGAGGACTCGTTCGGCGTGAAGATGCCGGTCACCTCGCTGCCGAACCGGTTCAGGAGATTCTGCCCGGCCTGGTAGGCGGTGTCGCGCGTCGCGCCGGAATGCTGGTCGCTCGAGATGATCTTTACGTCCGGGAACTTCTTGGTGAATTCATCCAGGAACCCCGCCTCGCGCTGCTCGGTGCTCGCGGAGCCTTCCTGGTAGCGCAGGACGATCAATTTGCCTTTACCGCCCATGACTTCCCCGAGCCGATCCGCGGCTTTTTGCCCGCCCTTATAGTTGTCCGTCGCGACGAAGGAGACGTAGCTCTGCGACTCCAGGCCGGAATCGATGATGACCACGGGCACGCCAGCCTGGGTCGCGGTCTCGACCGGAGCGACGAGCGCCTTCGAGTCCAGCGGGGCGAGGACGATGCCCTTCACGTTGCCGGTAAGAAAATTCTCGACCACCTGTATCTGCTGCTCGCGGTCGTCCTCCTTCAGCGGGCCTTTCCAGATGATGGTGACGTTGTCGCCCGCGGCCTTGCAATCGAGCGAAGCCTTCATGGCGCCGGCGTGGATCGACTTCCAGTATTCGTGCGTCGTGCCCTTGGGGATGACGGCGATGGTATAGTCGGCCGCCATGGCGCGGACGCACAGGAGCGCCGTGGAGCAGAGGAGGATCGCGCCGAAGAACCGGCGTTTCGTGGTGGGGGATGGGGATGCAAACATACGGTGTGCATAGGAGAAAAGCCGCCCCGGGTCAACAGGAAAGCCGTTTGCCCGCCCGGAGAATAGCGTTGCAAATACCCCCGGCACGGCCCGATATTCCGGCCACCCTCCATGCTCAAAAGCGGAATCCTGAACCCCCACATCCAGTCGCTCCTCAGCCGGGTGCGCCATACGAACTCGCTCGTGATAGCCGACCGCGGCTTCCCGTTCTGGCCGGGAATAGAGACGGTGGACATCTCCCTGGTGGACGGCGTCCCGACCGTGCTCCAGGTGCTCGCCGCGGTGCGGTTGAACTTCGAGATCGGCGAGGCGTTTATGGCGGACGAGTTTCTCGCGAACAACCCCCAGGGAACGCGGGGCGAATTCATGGCGGCGCTCGACGGGGTGCGCCTCACGCATGAGCCGCACGAGGAGTTCAAGAAGCGGGTGCCCCATGCGATCGGCCTCATCCGGACGGGAGACACGACCCACTATGGGAACATCATCCTCGTCTCGGGCTAGCGACGCTCCATGAAACGCCTGGGATTCGCCGCCGCCGTCCTCGTCGCCGCGCTTGCCGCGTTTTCGCAAGAGCAGGCGCCCGCCCCCGCCGCGCCTCTGCGGACTCCCGCCGGCGCCCTCCTCGTCCCCGCCGCGAAGGCGCGCGGCTCATCGGCCCCGGTCGCCGCCGTGTCCGGCTTCCCGCTCTCCGAAGTCCGCCTGCTCGACAGCCCCTTCAAGGCCGCGATGGAGCGCAACGCCGCCTACCTCCTGAGCCTCGACCCGGACCGGCTCCTGCATAACGTCCGCCTCTACGCGGGCCTAACGCCGAAGGGCGCGATCTACGGCGGCTGGGAGAGGCAGGGGGTCGCCGGGCACACCCTGGGCCATTACCTCACCGCGATCTCCCAGCAATTCGCCGCCACGGGCGACGTGCGGTTCCGCAAGCGCATCGACTATATCGTCGGCGAGATGGCCGAGTGCCAAAAGGCGTATGGCGACGGTTACGTCGGCGCGCTTCCGCCGAAGGAGCTGGGGACGTTGCGGGGCTTGAGAGAGGGGAGGGTCGATTTTTTCAGCGGCTCCTGGGTGCCCTGGTACACCATGCATAAAGTCCTGGCGGGCCTCACCGATGCCTGGGTGCTCGGCGGAAATCCGCAGGCGAGGGGAGTCGCGTTGCGCCTGGCCGATTGGGTGGACGGCGTCACCGCCAGCCTTACCGAGAACCAGTTGCAGACCATGCTGCAGATCGAGCACGGCGGCATGATGGACGTGCTGGCGGAACTCTACGGCCTCACCGGCGACGCGCGTTACCTGGCCGTGAGCCGGCGCTTCTACCACCACAAGGTCTTCGACGCCCTCCTCGCCGGCCGCGACGAGCTCCCCGGCAAACACGCAAACACCCAGATCCCCAAGGTCATCGGCGAAGCGCGCGCCTACGAGGTAAGCGGCGACCCCGATGCGCGGAAGATCGCCGAGTTTTTCTGGGATCGCGTCGCGCACCACCACTCCTGGGTCATCGGCGGCAACAGCGACAACGAGCACTTCTTCCCCGAAGGCGAGGAGCCGCGCCATCTCGGCCCCGCCACCGCCGAGACGTGCAACAGCTACAACATCCTCAAGCTCACCGAGCACCTCATCGACTGGGAGCCGAAGGTCGAGTATGCCGATTTCTACGAGCGCGTCCTGTACAACCACATCCTCGCCTCGCAGGATCCGAAGCGGGGGATGTTCACCTACTACGTCTCGATGAAGCCCGGCCTGTTCAAGACCTATAGCACGCCCTTCGACTCTTTCTGGTGCTGCGTCGGCACCGGCATGGAGAACCACACGAAATATGGCGAGGCCATCTATTTCCACGGCGAGGACGAACTCTTCGTAAACCTCTTCATCCCGTCCGTCCTCACCTGGACGGAGAAGGGCCTCGTCCTCGAACAGAAGACCGAGTACCCGCACGGCGACCGGACCGAACTCACCTTCAAGTCCGCGCCGCCCGGGCTGCTCGCCCTGCTCGTGCGCTGCCCCGGATGGGCGGCGGGGCCGCTCGTTGCCGAGCTCAATGGCAAGCCCCTCGTCGTGGACGCGAAACCGGGCGCTTACGCGCGGATCGAACGCCAATGGGCCCCCGGCGACCACCTGGCTGTCACTATTCCCATGGCCGTTCGCACCGAGGCGCTGGCAGGCGCGCCAAACAAGGTCGCGTTCCTCTACGGGCCGCTTGTCCTGGCGGGCGATTTTGGCCCGGCGCCCGAGACGAGCACGTTTCCCTACTCCGGAGACCAGTTCACAAACTTCCATAAAAAGACAGCCGGGGCGCCCGTGCTGGTTGCGAGCACAGCCGGGAGCCTTGGCGGCATGCTCCACCGCATCCCGGGCGAGCCGCTCGCGTTCCGCACCGAAGGCCTGGGCCAGCCTTCGGAACGTCACCCTTCGTCCCTTCGTCGAGTTGCCGTACGACTACTACAACATCTATTGGGACGTGCTTTCCAAGCCGGATTGGAAACGGCGCCAGGCCGCGATCACCGCCGCCGCCGAAAGACGCCGGGTCGAAGACACCCGCATCGTCGATGAGTTTCACCCCGGCGAGCAGCAGTCCGAGATGGATCACGCCCTGACCTCGAAAAATTCGAATAGCGGCGACCTCGGCGACTGCAAGTGGCGCGACGCCAGCGACGGCGGTTTCTTCGCTTTTCAGATGCGGACGATCCCCGGCGCGCCGCAACTGCTCCGGTGCACCTATTGGGGGGACGATGACGGCCCGCGCGCGTTCGACATCCTCGTGGACGGCAAGCTCCTGGCCACGCAGCGACTCACCCGGAACCGGCCCGGGGAGCTTTTCGATGTCGAATACCCGCTCCCCGCGGAGATGGTGGCCGCGAAGGAGAAAGTCACGGTCCGCTTCCAGGCCCACCTGAAGAATTTCGCCGGAGGGTTGTTCCGCTGCGCGACGGTCAGAGCGTCCGACTGAGCGCGGAGGCTCCTACGCCGCTTCGAGTCTTATAGGCTCGAACCTCGGCGCGAGCAGGTGGTTGATCCCAAACGCGGCCAGGTACGCCACCGAACAATATCCGAACAGGAACGCATATCCGTTCGCGAACCGGTCCAGCAGCGCCCCCGCGATCAGCGGGAATAGGATGCCCCCGATCGACCCCGCGGTGGTTCCGACCCCGACCAGCGTGCGCGACGGCGCGTTTCGGGAACATGTCCGAAGCGCTCGTGAACAGGTTCGCCGACCACGCCTGGTGCGCCGCGCCCGCCACGCCGATGAGCACCACCGCCGTCCAGTCGCCCACGTTGGTCACAAAGGCGATCGGCGCGACGCAGCAGCGCGAAGGCGAACATGCCGGTCTTGCGCGCGCGGGTGACGCCCCAGCCGCGCTCCGTGAGATAACCCGTCACCCAGCCGCCGGCGATGCTCAGCACGGTGACGATCGCGTAAATGCTGACCAGGAGCGTCCAACTGCTCTTGATATCGAGGTGCCGCGTCTTCTTGAAGAAGTCCGGCAGCCACGTCAGGAAAAACCACCAGACCGGGTCGGTGAGGAACTTGGCGGCGATGAACGACCACGCCTGGCGGTGGCGCAGCACCGCCCCCCACGCAGACTTTCGCGCTGCTCTCGCTCGGGTCGGGCGCATCGGACTCGATGTAGGCCAGCTCGGCTGCGGAGACCCGGCGGGATTTCTCGGGGTAGTCGAAGAGCGGCCACCAGAGTACCAGCCAGCCAAACCCGGCGAGGCCCGCAAAGATGAACGCCCAGTGCCAGCCGAGATTGTAAGCGATGGGCGGCACCACCGCCGGGGCGATGATGGCCCCGACGTTCGCCCCGGAATTGAACAGGCTCGTAGCCAGCGCGCGTTCCTTTTTCGGAAACCACTGCGCCGTCGCCTTGATCGCGGCCGGGAAGTTGCCGCCTTCGCCCATACCGAGCGCCACGCGCGCCCCGAAGAAGCCCCCGATGCTGTTCACGAGCGCGTGACCGACGGCGGCGGCGCTCCACGCGGCGATGGAGACGGCGTAGCCGAGCTTCGTGCCGTATTTGTCGATGAACCAGCCGAAGAAAAAAACGCTGACCCCGTACGACGCCTGGAAGGCCGAGTTGATCCTGCCGAAATCGTAATTCGACCAGTGGAGCTGTTCGTCGAGGATCGGCTTGAGCAGCGAGAGGATCTGCCGGTCGATGTAGTTGACCGTCGTGGCGAAAAAGAGCAGCCCGCAGATGACCCAGCGGTACCTGCTCTGGGGGGAAGCGGCAGTCATAGTCCCTGCTTCTATTCCGGACGGGGCGCGGTAACAAGCGCGCTTCGATATTCGGGTGAAGAATCCCGCACGCCTACTTCGGGGCGCTCGTCGCGCGAATCTCGAGAAGGTCGTCCATCTTCACCTTCACCTCGCCCGCGAGCGCGTTCCGCAGCAGGACGCCGTCCGGCGCGAGCGTTACTTCGTCGGCCAGGAAGTCGGAGCCCTCCCTCGCCAGCACCTCGTACCGGGCGGGCTTCGGGTGCGCATCGGCCACGATGACCGCCGCGGCCTGCGACCTCATGAAGAAACGTTGCGGGCCGAAGATCGCCGAATCGATGACCACGCTCTCCTGCTTGAACCCTTTGAAAGCGCCCTCGAAAAAATCGCCCCTGGCCAGGAGTGCGCCGGTCTTCCCGCGCGCCGCCTGGAGGGCTTTCTCAAGCTGCAACGGCACGAAGATCATCCGCGCCACCGCCGAAACGGGCACGGCGATCCCGGAAAACCCGGCTCGGACGGATAACGCATCGAGCGGAATCACCGGCCCGGCGAGAAAAGAGCCGTCGGTCAAGAAGATGCCCTTGGGAGACACGCCCGGGAGCCGTTCCGGCGCCGGGCGAAAAACGGCATCCCGCACGGCTGCCAGGTCGAACCTCGTGGTCGCTCCTTTTTCGGTGAGGGTGAACCCGCCGTTGTCGAGGCCGACCCTCCCCTCCACCGCGTCGCCCTGAAACGGGCGGAGCGTCCCGGCATGGCACGCCCCTGAAGGCCACGCCAGGAGAAAAAGCAGCAGCCAGCGCATCATCCTACCGCTGATATAACGGGAGGAAATGGTACGGCATCGCCAGGATGTGGACGTACACCGCGGTCGCGAAAAGCGCGCTGGACTGGCTCCCGTTGTCAAACTTCGGCTCCCAATGGGCCTGGTCGCCGTCCCGTTGGACCGAGTTGAGGAGGATACGGTTTATCTGCTCATACCACCTGCGCCAGGTGTCGCCGCCCACCATGTATTGCGCGGGCGCGGCGTAGTAGTTCCCATAGCTCCAGAATGGGCCGTGATCCAAAAGGTGGGAGAAGAGATATTCGGAGCCGGTCTTCACCCGTGGGTCATCGTATTTGCCGAGCACCTGGAGGGAATAGATCGCCGCGGCCGTCCGCGCGAACCCCGTGGGCTGTTTCCCGGGCTGGTAAAGGAAACCTCCGGTATGCGGCTGATAACAGGAATCGACATACGAAATCGCGTTGTCGATCGCCTGCCGCGGGATGGCCAGGCCCGCGCCTTGGGCGGCCCGCAGCGCGACCGCTTGCAACACCGTCACGGAGATGTCCGCGTCGTTCGGGTGGGGCTGGTAGCGCCAGCCGCCCGCAGGGTTCTGGGAAGCGAGGATGAGGTCGATCGCGCTCTGGAGTTTCACCCGGATGCCGGGCGACTGCGTCTCGCCGTAGAGCTCGGCCAGGGCGACGGTGGCGATCCCGTGGTTATACATGTATTGACCGGGGGAGACGCCCCGGAACTGGCCGTCGGGCTGGAGCGACTCCAGCAGGAACCGGGCGCCGCCCGAGACGTTCTTTGCGTAGTCGCCCTCGCCGGGGACATTACCCGCGGCCATGAACGCGAGCAGGGTGTAACCGGTCATCGCCACGGCGTGCCCTTGGAGTCCCTCGCGGTAAGACCAGGAGCCGTCGAGGCGCTGCTGGCCGGCGAGATACTTGAGCGCGCCCTGGATGACCTCCGCGGTCTTCGCATCGACCTTCACACCCGCTTCTTCAGACGGTGCGGAGGGTGCGGGCGGTTCCTGCCCGAAGCCGGCGGAACAGAGCGCAAACGCCCCGAGCACGGCCCTAAGGGTGGCTGCTCTCATCCGAGAGGTTTCGGAGATACTGTTCCACCTTTGTCGCGTAGCTGGGAGGATACTTTTCGGACTGGGATTGCTGGATCGTGGCCCGGTCCCGCTCGGGCAGGGCGAGGAACTCACCTTTGCCCTTGGCCTGCGCCCCCGCTACTTCGAGCGGCCCGCCCGCGCCCTGGGAGCCGGTCTGGCCGGGACCGCCGCCGGTACCAGGCATGAGGGAAGGGGAGGGAGGGCCGGCTGCGGCCGTCCCGGGAGAGCCGGGCGAGCCTTCACCGGGGCCGCCCTGGCCCAGCGCGGCGGCGGCCTGGGCCATCGCGCCCTGGGCTTTTGCGGCGCTCGCTTGTGCCTGGCCCTTCTGGCCGGCGGCGGCTTGCGCCGAGCCGGCGGAGAGCGCCTGGGCCGCGGCTTCCATCGCCTGGCGGGCCTCCGCGGGCAAGCCGGCGGGAGCGGCCGCGGCGCCCGCGTCCGTGGCAGCCTGGGCGAGGGGGGAGGCGGCGGCGGGCGCCTGCGCGGCGCCGGCCATCGTCGCCTGGGCTTTCGCGGTTTCGGCCTGGGCCTTTGCAAGGCTGGCAGCGGCGTGCGCGGCTGCTTCGGCATGGGCGGCCCCGTTTTCCTGGTTCGCCCCCGCCGCCTTCTCCGCGGCGGCGGCCGAGGCTTCCAGCTTGCCCCGCAAAGCATAGAGATCCTGAAGCGCTGCGGCCTCCGCCGGGGCGGCTTTTCCGCCGTCGGCGGCGTCCAGGCTCTTGTTCGCTTCCGCCATGTGGCTGCTCGCGCTTTCCGTTTCGGCGGGACTGGCGTCGGCGGGAGGCAGCGTTTTGGCGAAGTCGGCCATGTCGGCGTGTATGCCCGATTGCCTGGGCGCGAGGGAGCGGATCGCGTCCGGCTTCTGCGCCTGGCGCGGGGCGGCGAGGCCGGTATCGAGATGCACCTTTTCCTCCGCGGCGATGATCGACGCCAGCTTGTCGAGGGATTGTTCTTCCGCCGGGGCTTGCGCGGTCTGTTGCGCCGGCTGCTGGGCCAGGGCGCTGCCGGCCTTGGCGAGGTTTTTCAACGCCTGCGCCTGCTGCGAGAGGGCCTGGGCGCTTTTCGCAGGGTCGGTCATGGCCGCGGCGGCCTGCTCCATGTTGCCCGCCGCATCCGCGAGCGGTTGCGCGGCGGGGGAGGCGCTCGTCGCGGCCTGCTGCTGGACTTGCCCTGCGGCCTGTCGGAGCTCGGCCTGGCGCTGGGCATTGGCAGCGGCTTGTTGAGGCGTGCCGGCGGTAGCGGTATCGCGGGTGAGCGTGGTCTGGCGCGCGAGGAGATCCTGTATCTGCTTTTGCAGATCGCTCTCCGCGGAGGCGAGGCTCTGCTGGAGGGCGGCTCGGGCAAGTTTCATGGCGGTGAGCGCGGAGCGTTCTCCGCCAATGGCGGAAGCCGGATTGTTCTCCGTGAGCGCGCCGCGCGCGGAGCGCATGGGAGGCGCGGCGGTGTGGAGCGCATCCGCCGCTGCCTTGACGAGCGGCTCGAGCTGCTGGCTCAATGCGTCCGTCTGGTCGGCGAGGTCGCCCTCCCGGTCCTCCAGACTGGAGAGGCTCTGCCTCGAATATTTATACGATTCGTAATGGTGAACGACCCACGGCTGTTGGACGAGCTGGGCGAGAGGCTGGTTCAACTGCCCCCGTTTCGCGGCGAGCCGGTATAGAACGCTCATGTCTTTCACCGCGAATTCGGAAGCGATCCAATCCGGTAGCGGCTTCACGATGCCGTCCGCGGTGGCCGCGAGCGTGTCGCCCTGTTGCGCGATGAGCTTGTCCAACTGCGCCGCGGCGTCCCGCATGGCATCCGCGGGCGCCCGCGGGGGAGCGATGGTGCGCGCGAGCGTCCGGAGTTGGTCGCGCGCGGCCTTCTCGTCGGTGACGGCGTTGAAGAGCTGCTTCTGGTCGAGGGAGGCCGAGGCGGCATCGACCGACGGCAGGGCTTTGTCGGCCTGTTGGATGCCTTCTTTGAAACGCCCCGCGAGAGCCTTTTCCACGGAGTCGCCGGTGAACCGGCCCATCCTGGCGTTCAATTGCCTCAGCTCGTCGCCGATGGATTTCTGCTCGGCGGTCTGGCCTTCCATCGCTGCGTCCAGCGCCTCCGCGTTGTGCTGGGAGCCGAGCTCCCAACGCGCGGTCTGTATCCCCGTGGCCAGGTTCGCCGCCTCGCGGTCGGCGAGCTGTTCCACGCTGTGCGAAAGCTCGAGGGCCTCCTGGTCATCCGCGTAAGCGGCTAGGATTTCATGCAGCCGCGAGAGCATCCCCTTTTGCCGCGAATAGGCGTCGGCCAGCGCCTTCAAGACGCCTTGGGGATCGCTCTTCGCGCCCGCTGTCTGGAGGATTGCGAGGATCTGCCGCATGTCGTCATCGCTGAGTTTCGAGATTGTCCCTCGGAGGTCCTTTAAGTTCTTCAGGTCGTCGCCGGCCAGGCCGTTGCGCTGGTATTCGTCGATCATCGAGTCGAGCTCGGCCCCGAGCTTCTGGGTGCCGGCCTGGATTTCGCCCTGCCGGACGCCGCTCGCGCGCGCCTGCTCGACGGGCGACTGGGCGCGGGCCGCGAGGGGAAGGGAAGCGGCGGCGGCGAGGGCCGCGCCATGGAGAAAAAGGTGTCTCATGGGGCCGGTGTGGCTTTCTCGAAGATGACCTCGCCGAGGGAACTGTTCAACTCTTCCTCGCTGCGCGTCAAATCGCCGAGCCCGCCCATCGTGTCGCGAAGGCGGTTTGCCAGGTCGAGGCGTTTCTCTTCTTCGCTTACGATCTTCGTCTGGTAATGGTCGGTGCTGCCGAGGCCCGGGCCGGTTACGTCGTTGTTGTCCGTGACGGTGATCCAGTATTCGACGGTGCTCCCCGGCGCAACGCGCGGCTGGAGCGACGCCATTTTCCAGTCGAACCGGCGCTGAATCCTCCTGGCGGAAACGCCCCCCAGGTCGAAGTCGATCGTCTTTTCGGGGCCGTGATCGATGGCATAATGCAGCCCGGCCTTGATGATCCCGTAGTCGTCCCCGGCCTCGAACGCGACCCGCAGGGTGGCCTGCGCGGTCGCGAGCTCTTCGCGGCGGACGGGGTAGCTGATCGTGACGGTTGGCGGCTGATCCGGCACGAGGTCGATGCGGTACGCCGCGGATTCCCCGGAAGCGACGCCCGCGGCATCGACGAGATGGATCGAAAAGCCGCTGAGATCTTTCGGCGGGATGTCCAGCGTGCCCGAGAACCGGGTGGGGTCGGGGCCGATCTGCATCTGGTAGTCAACCCCGAGCCCGGCGAGATGCAGCCCCGCCTTGCGCAGGCCCGTGGTGGCTCGCCCGGAGATGCGCAGCTTGCTGCCTGCGAGCAGCGTCAGGTCGCCCACCGAGCGGCTCTCCGGCGGCAGATGGACATAGGCGGGATAGAGTTGTTCGCAGGCCAGTTCGGCGACCGCGGGCCGGCGGACCGTCCGGACATGGAACGTCTGCGAGGTCTCGTCGTTGAGCTTGACGGTGTAGGTGAACGGCTCCTGGACGCTGCGAATCAAGGCACTGAACTTCGCGGGCTGCGCGGGATCGCGTTCGAGAGAGAGCGTCGCCTTCGCGCCGGATGCGGAGACCGTCGCCAGCTCGCCGCCGGCCGGGAGGACGCCGCCGGCTGTCGCCTCGATCTTGAAGTCTTCACCGATGCCGGCCGTGGCGTCGCCGGTAAGCCCGAGGATGTGCGTTTTGTGCGGGAGGGGCGTGTTGAAAAGGAGCGCGCGCTCCAGCAGGACGGGCGTCGCGGCTCCGCCCGCCGGTCCCGAGCGCGAGCGCCGCGGCAAAGAGTGCGCCCGCGATGGCGAGGGCCCGCTTCATCCTCGCGGTCTGGATGACCTGGCTGAAGTCCAGACGCGCGGCCATCGCGGCGGTCTCCGCGAGCAGCGCGCGCACCAGCGAAGGGGGCGTCTCCGCCCCCGAAGCGCGGGCGAGTTGGATGGAGGCGATGAAGCGCGTGCAAAAGGCGGGGAGCGCGTTTTCGATGAGGAGGGCGATGGAGTCATCGTGAGGACGGCGGCGCAGGGGCAGGAAGCAATCGCGCCAGAGGAAATAGCCCATGCCGAAGAGTCCACCCGCCAGGGCCGAAGCCCGCGCCGGCCATGGGAGCTCGGCACACCAGTCGAGGGTTGTTTCGACCGTCAGCACGCCAAGCAGGACCCCGAACGCGAGGGCCGCGCCGGTCGCCAGGCAGACGAACGAACGCTTCCGCCTCACGAACGCGATCTGGCCGTGGAGGGCGCTTGCGTGGGAGCCGGGCGCGGCGGTCATTTCAGTTCGTAGCGTTTGCGGAGCACCCATTCAGTGATGACTATGCCTGCAACGAGCAGGAAATAAAACGGCGTCGCCCACAGCTCGGCATCGATGACGCGCGTGATGCGCTCGTCCTTCTCCGAAAGCTTGCCGGGGAGCGTCGCCAGGTCCTCCTCGCGGAAGAAGCCGCCGCCGCTGATGCGCGCCATCTCCTTGAGGAGCGGCTCATTCATCGCGGTCTCGCCGAGCTCGAAACGGGGCTTGTCCACGGCGAACTCGACAGCGGTGGCGGGATCGCTTTCGACGGAGAATTTGTAAGCGCCGGGCGCGACCGCTACGAACTCCCCGCGATACATCCCGGGCTGGTCGGGCAGCGGGTGCATCGGCACGCTCTGCCTGGGAGCGCCCGCGCCTCCGGTGTGGAAACCGTTCGCCGAGGGCGCCCTGACGGGGTCGAAATTCTCATCGTAGAGGCGGGCGAAGACCGTGACGCGGTCGCCGGTGTTATAACGCTGTTTGTCCGCGCTGAGCTGGGTCCGCCTGGAGCCGCCGAGGAGGTGCGCGAGCGCCATGCGCTGGACGATCTGCCCCCAGAGCAGCGGGTAATAGCTCGACCCCGGCGCCCTGCCGCCAGCGCCATGTGTCGTCCGTGCCGATGAAAAGAACCTGCCCGACTCCGTATTGTTGCAGGGCCATCGCGGGCATCCTGCCGAAGCGAGTGGCCTTCGCGGGGTCGGTATCCTCCAGGAGCACTTGCGCGCCGGGCTTGGCGCGGGCAACGCGGGCAGATCCATTGGATGGGCGGGAACGCGTGCCAGATCGGCGCGTTCTCCGCCGCGTTCGGGGAAAGCTTCAGCATGGGGCTCGCCTGCCCGAACGCGGTGAGGGCGAGCGTCGTAGCCCGCGCCGTGCCGAACTGGTCGCCACCGGATGCTTCCAGTTCCACCGGGAGCAGCTTTTGCCAGGGGCGTGCCGGAATAGGAGGAGGGATCGTATTGCTTGCCCGCGATGAAGACGACCGCGCCGCCGAACTTCGAGACGAACTCGGCGAGGCTGTCGATCTGCCCCGCGGTGAGCGCCCGGGCATCCACGTCGCCGATCACGACCAGGTCATACTTGAACAGGTCTTCCCTGGCGTCGGGGAAGGCCGCGACGTAGGGCGAATCCGCGGCGGCCGAGAGCGCGGGGTCGGCCTGGAGGAGGAGGAATTTCGCATCCACGCGCCGGTCCCGCAGGAGCGCGCTCTGGATGAAGCGGAATTCCCACCGGGGCGATCCCTCCACGAAGAGGACCTTGATCCTGCTGTCGATGATTCGCAGCCGCTGGGAAGCCGAGTTGTTGTCCCGGGAACGTCTCGTCCGCGCGCGGAGGGATGGAGGCCGTCAGCTCGACCTCGCCGGGCTGCTTCGGCGTGAACGCCATGGGGATCTCCTGTTCCCCGTCCACGGAGAGGTCTATCTCCTTCGAGGCCACCTCCGCGTCGCCGAGCCGGAGCGAGAGTCGGCCGGTCTGGCCTTTCAACCCCTGGGCGCGGAGGCGGACGGTCACCTGCACCTCGTCGTGGATGAAGGCGACTTCCGGCGTGAAAACGCTGTCAACCATGATGTCGCGCGGTGACGTGATGCCGACGCCGTAGATGTAGAGCGGGTTCTTTTCCTGGGCGGCGGCCGCTGCGGCGTCGAGCGGCTCGCTGCCGCTGTTGTTTGCCCCGTCGGTGGCGAGGAAGATGCCCGCGAGAGGCTGGCCCCGTTTGCGGTTGAGCACGTCGCGGACGGCGTCGCCGATGGCGGTCGCCTGACGCGCGGGATCCTCCGCGGGCGCGGCCAGGGCTTCGGCTTCGCTCGCGGACGCCACGTCGCGGTCGAACGTGACGAACTCGAGGTCGTATTGTTTCCGGAGCTTGTCGGCGAGAGCGAGCGGCTCGCTCTCGAGCGCCGAACGCACCAGTTCCATGCGCGAGGGATGCCCCGCGTCCGCCCCCGAATTTCCTGTCACCGTCTCCGCGCGTTTCACGTCGGCCTCCTCCAGCCGGGTGTCCTGGATGTCCATGCTCGCGCTCCGGTCGAGGAGGATGACCAGCGTCCGCCGCAGCCGATTGACGACCGTGAAAGACACGACCGGCTGAAGCAGGATGAAGAGCAGCAGCGAGAAGAAGGCGATGCGCAGGGAGGCCAGCAGCACGCGCCGGCGCGGCGCAAGCTCGCCATGCCCGGCGGCATAGCGATACACCCACCAGCCAAAGATCCCGAGCAGCAGCGCGATGAAGACGATCCACCCGAGCCACCCGCTGTGCCGCAACTGGACGCTGGCGGAAGCGACCTCCTGCGCGGCTTCGACCTTCACACCGAAAAGTTTGAGGAGGATGCGGGTCATCTCGATTCGCTAAAGAACGCCCCCAGCAAACTCTCCGCGCAGGCCGCGGCGAGCAGGAGGATGATGAGCGCCGTCCAGAGCTCCCGGCCGCCGCCTCCGCCGGCTGTCCCCTCGCCGAGGCGGGCGCCGGGCTCCCAATGGATGACCTTGGCCGCCGCGGCTAGTGAGGCGAGTTGGGAAGGGGCGAGGCCCGCGAGGTTCGATTCTTCCGGATTGAACTGCGCGGCGAACTTCAGCACGCCGGGCGGATCGCTCTTGACCGACACCCCATATGCGCCGGCTCTTTCCGTCTCGTCGAAACGGAGCGTGGGCGTGCCGTCCACCATGTTGATGCGGCGTAGCGAAGCCTCCTTTTCCCCCGGGGTTGTGATGAGGGCGTCCTTGTTCGTCCAGTCGGGGTCGCACACCCACCGGAACACGCCTCCGACCGGGATGTTCAGCCGCGCCCCCGCGCGGTCGAGGATCGAGCCCAGGGTGCGGTCAACAAGCGGGAGATACGCGGGCCTCAGCGGCAGGTCGTTCCAGGCGGTGTTCGCGGTGCTGCTGAACAGGATCACCCGCCCGAGGCCGAAGGTGCGCTCCATCACCGCCGGGGAGCCGTCCGCGTATTTCAGGACGACCCCGGGTTCGCCCGCCTGGGGCGGATGCGCGGCAAACGGCTTCAGCTCGAACGCGCTGCGGAATTGGGCGCTGGCGAGGGTGCCCGGAGGCGGGGTCGTTCCAGATGGAGACGATCCGGTGCGTGTAGTCGGTGGCCTGCAGGGAAAAGACGCGCGCTCGCCGGGCTTGCCGCGGATGCCGCCGAGCAAGGCCGGAAGGAGGCCGAGCCTCTTTCCGAAGTTGTCGTTGTAAAACGCGGCGTCGGTCTTCGGCCCGGGAAAAAGGATGAGGCCGCCCCCGCGGCTCACGTAGGCTGCGAGCGCATCGGCGGCGGGAGTGGAAACCCGGGGAACGTCCGCGAGGATGACGGCGTCGTAATCGCCCAGCCGCGCCGGCTCGATGCCCGCCGGCAAGACGGTTGCCGGTCTTGATGAAATACTTCTCCAGGTCGGCAGCCGGCACGGGCGTCAGCGCGTGGCGCAGGTAAAACGTCGCGTCCTCGGACGGCATCCCCGCCGGTATCCCCGCTCACGAGCAGCACCCGCACGTCATCCCTCGCGCGAACGGCGATCGTGCGCCGGTCGTCCGCCGGGAGATGATCGGGCTCGAGTTCCGCGCGTCACCGTGTGATACCCCGCGGCGCGGAATTTCGTGAAGAGGGAGACCCGCTTCGCGCCCCCGGGTGGGATGCTCGCGATGACGCCCTCGTCGCTCGGCGGGTCGTCGTCCAGGCGTGAGCCGGACGGCGACGTCTTTCGCATCGGCCGCGCCGAAATTCGTCACCTCGACATCGAACTGCGCGGCCTCGCCGAGGCTCGCCATGGAGCCGGCCATCTGCAGGTCGCTCACGCAAAGGTTGTGTCTGCTCCGGCGCCGCCGATGAGCAGGATGTTCGTCCGTGCACGCCGGGTCGCGAAGAACCTTGTCATCGAGCCGTTTCCAGCCATTGGCCTGCCCGTCGGTGATGAATAAATCTCCCGCACGCCCGCATGGCGGCGCAGCGTCTCGAGGGCCTGTTGCAGCGCCGGCTGCACATCCGTCGCCCGGTCGGAAATCTGGGCGTCGCCGCACGATCTTGCGGGCCAGGTTCAGGTCGAACGTCGGTTCCGGGATGACGCCCCGCACGGTATCCGAGAAGAGCAGCACCGCGACCGACGAGCCGCGCTGGAGGGAATCGATCACCTGCTCCGCCGCCTGCCGCGCCTGGTCGAAACGCGTCGGGCCGCCGTCCGTGCGCCCCATGCTGTAGGAGTTGTCGAGGGCGATGACGGCCGTCTCGCTCCCCTTGCCGATCCCGCCCGCGCCCCCGGCGCCGCGAAGAGCGGGGCGTGCGAGGGCGAGCGCCAGCAGGGCAGGAGGAAGCACCGGAGGAGCAGCAGCAGGATGTCCTCGAGGTTCCGCCGCTTCCGGTTCTTCTGGACGCTCGTGCTGCAGGAAGCGCATCGCGGCCCAGGCGACCGGGTGCACCCGCCGGTTCATGAAGCATGTGGATGACGATCGGCGCGGCGATGGCCGCCGCGCCGAAAAGCAGGAGCGGATTCAGGAACGTCATCTGCCGGAACCGTTGAGCGCCGCCCCGTCAGCCGTAACGGTGCTGGCGCGTGGCGAGGTAGCTGCTGAGCGACCTCGTGCCACGTCTGCGCGGTGTTGACCTGGACGTAGTTGCAGCCGTTGCGCTCGCAACCGTCGCGCAGCCTGTCAACGAAGCTCTGAACTCCGCCAGGTAGCTCTTCCGCACCTCCGCCGGCTTTGCGACGATGTTCTCCACGCCTTCGAGCCCCCGAAACTCGACCGCCCCCTTGAACGGGAACTCGAGTCTCGAACGGGTCCAGCACGTGGAACACGATGACCTCGCTCCCGTTAAAGCGCAGGTGCTGGATGGCCGCGCAGCACGTCATCGACCTCGTCGAAGAAATCGCTGATGAGGATGAAGATGCCCCTTGCGCTTCACCTGCTGCGCCATCCCGTGCAGGACGGCCGCGATGTTCGTCTGCTGCCCCGGCGTGAACGCCGAGAGAAGGTCCGGCCATGTTGTGGATGGACGAGAGATTATCCGTGCGCGGGTGGAAATCGCGCAGGGCGGTGTCGAAGATCGCGAGCGAGGCGGCGTCGCGCTGGAGCAGGATGAGGTAAGCCAGGCACGCGGCGATGGTGCGCGCATAGTCGAACTTCGTCACGGCCCCCGAGCCGTATTTCATCGACTCGCTGCCATCCAGGAGGATGTGCGCGACGTAGTTCGTCTCCTGCTCGTATTGCTTGATGTAGTAGCGGTCGCTGCGGCCGAGCACCTTCCAGTCCAGGTGGCGGGTATCGTCGCCCGGCACGTATTCGCGGTGCTGCGAGAACTCGATGGCAAACCCGCGGTACGGCGACTTATGCGCCCCGGCCATGTACCCTTCGACGATCTGGCGCGCCTGCAGGCCGAGCAATCTCCGCGCGCTGGAGCGCGACCGGGTCGAGGAGCTTGGATTGCATGGGTCGCTGGCCGCGCCGCGGTTCAGGCGGCCAGGCTTGCGCGGGTGGCCTTCAATATCCTTCGCGTGATGTCGTCGGCCGTCACGCCTTCGCTCTGCGCGGCGAAATTCAGGATGATCCGGTGCCGCATGATCGGGAGCGCGACCGCGTCCACGTTATCGCAGCTCACATAGACCTGGCCGCGCAACATCGCGTGCGCCTTGGCGGCCATGACCAGGTTCAGCGTCGCGCGCGGGCCCGCGCCCCAGCTCAGCCATTTCTTGCAGAGATCGAGCGCCTGCGGGGTCTTCGAGCGCGTCGCGCCGACGATCTTCTGCGCGTATTGCAGGACGTGGTCGGCCACCGGCATCCTGCGGACCGCGCTCTGCAGGTAGAGGATGTGCTCGGCGCCCAGCACGGGCGTCACCGCCTCGGACGTGAGCGTGGTGCCGCGTTTCACGACGAGCAGCTCCTCCTCCGGCGTAGGGTAATCGACATGGATCATGAACATGAACCGGTCGAGCTGCGCCTCCGGCAGCGGGTAGGTGCCTTCCTGCTCGACAGGGTTCTGGGTCGCCAGCACGAAGAACGGATCCGGGAGCGTGTAGTTCGTCCCGCCCACCGTCACCCGGCGCTCCTGCATTGCCTCCAGCATGGCGGCCTGCGTCTTGGGCGGCGTGCGGTTGATCTCGTCCGCGAGGATGACGTTGGCGAAGATCGGGCCCCGGAGGAACTTGAACTGGCGCTCGTTCGTCGCCGGGATCCTGGTAGATGACCTCGGTGCCGGTGATGTCGCTCGGCATGAGGTCGGGGGTGAACTGGATGCGCTTGAAACCGAGCTGCAGCGCCTGCGCGAGCGTGGAGATGAGCAGCGTCTTTGCGAGGCCGGGCACGCCGACGAGCAGCGCGTGGCTGCGCGTGAAAATGGCGATGAGCAGCTCGTCGATGACGTCCTCCTGGCCCACGATGACCTTCGCCAGCTCCGCTTTGAGCAGCCGGTACGAGCTCCGGAAATACTCCACGGCCTGCGTCTCGTCGCTGTCCTGCAAAGGATCTTTTGGGACGGTGGACATACTTTGATTAATTTTTAGCCATCCTATCGGCGGTTCCCATTCGGATCATACATGCCAATGGAACTATTCACTACGACAGTTCTCCGGGCCATCCAAAGGGATATCACGACGCTGGAGGTCGATGCCATCGTCAATGCGGCGAACACTTCGCTGCTCGGCGGCGGCGGGGTGGATGGCGCCATCCATCGCGCTGCGGGCCCCGGCCTGCTGGAGGAGTGCAGGAAACTCGGCGGCTGCAAGACCGGCGAGGCCAAGGCGACCGCCGGCTACCGGCTCCCGGCGAAATTCGTCATCCACACGCCCGGGCCCGTCTGGAACGGGGGGGTGCGCGGAGAAGAGGCGCTCCTCGCGAGCTGTTACCGGAATTCGCTTAGGATTGCGTCGGAGAAAAACCTGGCGTCCATCGCCTTTCCGGCCATTAGCACGGGCGTTTACGGGTATCCCTTCCGGGCTGCGGCAGAAGTCGCGGTCGGCAGCGCCCGGGAGTTCATTGCCGAAGCCACGAGCCTGCGCGAGATCGTTTTTTGCTGCTTCCACGCGAACGACCTCGCGGTTTACGAGAGCGTGCTCGCGGGCGAAGGCTGAGGCGGACGCCGCGTCATCCGGGGCCAGGAGGTGCGCCACCCCACCCGTGTCGCGAGCGCATCGGCTACGAACGCCGCCAGCAGCACCGTGAGCAGGATGTTCCGCGGATCGTAAAATGCGGGCCGCCTCGGCGCGGTCCAGATTTTGGCGAGATCGAGCCTCTCCACACCGCCGGTCGACCGCGCCACGCCCTGCAATTCCAAAAGGCGGGAGCGGTCGAAAGTCCATTCCACGTTGCCGCCGGCTTCGACCGGGCCGAAGGGGAGGGTAAAGCCGGCCGCCTGCACGACGCCGCGCACCCATTGTTCGGGCGCGAGGTCGGCGGCTGCGGTGTAATGGCCGGGCGCGAGCCGTTGCCATACGATCTCGCGTGGGGCCGGGGCGTTCTGCGCCGCGAGGAGGATGCGCGGCGGAGCCTGCGCCAGCCGCGGGGCCCAGGCCTCGTCATGGTAGAAGTCGAGCTGGAGGCGCGTCCCGTCCAGGCGTGTTTTCAAGGCGATCCCCGGCGGGACTTGCGAGCCCGCGAGCCACCGCACGAGCGTCTGCACGAAGTCCGCATAGTGATCCCACGCCCGCGCTCGCTGGGAAAACTCGCCCCCGAGCGGAAAAGAGACCGCCGCCACCCGGCCCTCGCCCCGTTGCCAAAAGGCGGTGAGGGGCGCCTGGTACTGGTCGCCGGAGAGGGCCGCGGAGGTCGCCCCCGGCTTCAGGTAGCTGAGGTTGTAGCCGTCCACGGCAGCCAGCCAGGGGAGCGGCTGCGAGGCGAGCGCCAGCCAGCCCGCGGCGGGCTTCACCTTCACGGGCCGGTCGAGGAAAGCGGACCGGGCGACGGCCACGGTCTCCTGGGAGAAGATCGCGGGGAGGTCCGCCGCGTTCTCGTTAAAAAAAATGCGGCCCTTGCCGAGCTGGGCCACCTCGCGCAGGAATTTGCCGCCGGAGTCGGTGTCCCGCCCGAGGCCGATGACGCTGATGGTGATGCCGTCTGCCACCATGGACTTGATGAGCGTGGGGTAGTCGCCCAGTTCCTGGGTGGCGTCGTTCGCGTCGGCGAAGAGCACCACGTGACGCTGGCCGGCAGGCGCCTGCTTCAAGGAATCCCAGGCCGCCTTCAACCCGGTCGGCACGCAGATGCCCCCTCCGCTGCTGGTGATCCTCCGGACCGCGTCCTCGAGCGGCTGCCGGTTCGCGCCGAGGCCGGTCAGCGGGACGATCTCGTGCGGCTCGGTGTCAACGGCGAAGACGCTTACCGCGTCCATGGATCCGAGGAGTTCGATGGAGCGCGCGGACCCTTCGTCGGCGAGGTCGATCTTCTCGACATTCGGGGCAACCGTCGCCGCCATGCTGCCGGAACGGTCCAGGACGATCGACATGGCCACGGCGAGTTTGCGCTGTTCGGTTCGCAACTCCATCGAGACCGGCAGCAGGGGGTCCACGGCCGACTGGAAATAACCGCCCGAGCCGAAGGACTCCCTCCCCCCGGCCATGAGTAGGCCGCCTCCCTGCGAACGCACATAGAAATCGAGCGCCTGGAGGAACTCGGGCTGGAACTTCCAGGCCGGGACGTTGTTCAGGAGGACGGCCCGCGCGCCGGAGAGCTGGCCCACCCGCGCCGCCGCCGGGTCACTCACCGTCTCCACATCGAACCCTTGCGCGCGCAACACGCCTTCGAGCGGGTCGCCGGCGTAGGCGGTGACAAGCAGGACGCGCGGGCCTCCCGAGACGTTCGATCCATTTTTCCGCGCTGTTGTTCCCCGCGTGCGCGTCGGAGGCCGCGGAGAGGAGCGCCTTGTAGCGGTGCGACCCGGCCTGCGCCACCCGGTCGGTGAAGCGGACCAGCGCCTTGCCGCCCTTCACCTCCGTATTGGTATGGCCGAGCACCGCGCCGTCCCGCAGGATTTCGAGACGAACGGGGCCGTCCGGCTGCCCGGCTATCTCGGTCTCCAGGAGGAACGGCTCACCGGTCTGCGCGCGCGCGGGGAGATCGAAGCGGGCGATGCGGTAGTCCGCGGCTTCCGGGGAGATGAGGAGCCGGTAGTCAAGCGCCACTTGCTGGCGGTTGAGGCGCTCGGAGGCATCGGAGAGCGGCTCGGTGCTGTAGCCGTCCGTGACGAGGAGGATGCGCGCCGCGCGATCCGGCGTCATGCGGGAGAGGGCGAATTGCAGGGCGAGGTTCGTGCGCGTCCGGTTTCTTTGCTCCGGCGTCATCGGGTCGGCTTCCGTCCGCAATTGCGCGAGACTCGCGTAGTCCACGTAAAAGATGCGATCCTCCGCGCCGCGCGAATGCTCCAAGAGGCTCTCGATCTCCTGCCGGTGAAGGGCGAGGGTCTCCGCGGCCGAAGCGGATTCGTCCTCCAGCACCCAGAGGTCGAGGCCGCGTCCGATGCGGCGCACCTGGGGGTCAACGAGGAGCGCCACGAGCAGCCCGAGGCAGAGGAGGCGGAGGGGCCGCCGGAGGGAATCCGTGCGCCAGGCCAGGGCGGCGGCCACCGGGGCGAGGAGGAGCCAGGAAGGAGCGCCGAGGTGGATCACGCGCGCCTCCAGCCCCAGCTTCCGGCCATCGCCGCGCCGAGGGCGAGCATCCAGACCGGCGCGAAGAGGTCGGCCTGGCTGTTTCTCTGCGTCGTCCGCGCCGTCTCCCCGCGCACGGCATTCTCCGAAGACGCCTCGCGGAAATCCGCCGCCCGCGCGTCCGCGAAATGGGCCGCCCCGTCCACGAGTTCGGAGGCGCCCTGCGTCACGCGGAAAAAGCCGGGTTCGGCGGGCGCGCGGAGAGCCGGCCCCGGAGGAGCCGTGAGGACGGGCGGCGGCAGGTGCGGGTCGGAGGAGACCGACAGCACCTCGCCCGTCTCAAAATTGCGCGCTTCGGGCGCCACCCGGGCGGCGCGCACTTCTTCCGCGAAGCGGTGCAGCAGCAGCACGAACGCGGGGAGCCTCGCGGCGTTCGAGGCCCGGAGATCGAAGTTCACCACGAGGAGCGAACCGGCGCCCGCCTGCCGCAGGAAGATGAGCGGCCGCTCCCCCTGCCACACGAGGACATCATCCTCCGGCTGGTGAGGGATTTGCAGGTTGTCGTGAACCAGGAGCCCCGACCAGTTCAGTCCGGCTGCGAGCGGGTCGCCGCTTGCCGTGACGCTCCCGGGCGGAGCGCCTTGGGCCGGGAGCGGATCGCTGACGAATACGATGGCCGTCCCCTGCGGCAATCGCGGTGCGAAAGGATCGTAGATCGCCAGTTCCAGGTCGGCGCGCCCGCCGCCCGCGGCATCCGCCCGTTCGAGGCTCTGCAGGAATTTCTCGAAGAAGCTGCCGAACTCCGGCGGCGCGGCGTCCTCGCGCACGGCGAGCCGCTTCAGGCGCGGTTGGAGGAACGGGAGCCGGCTGTCCAGCGTGAAGGCGTCCGAGTCCATCACCAGTTCGCACCGGCTGGCGCCGGGCGGGAAGGAGCCGCTCAGTTCCAGGGTGGCGTCGGGGCCGAATGCGAGGACTTGAGGAGCGGACTTCTGGCCTTCCGCCTCGACCCACCAGTTTCGCCGCTGCGGGCTGCGCCCATTGTTCCGGGCCAGCGCGCGCCAGTGCGACCCTTCGACGGATACCCCCGCGAACCCGCAATGGTCGAACGGGCGGCCCACGGCGAGAAGGAGGACGCCGGCCGGCAGTTCCCGCTTGCGGTCGCTCACGAAAATGAGAGTCCCTTTTCCGCCGAGAAGATTCTGCGCGGCCTCGAGCTGCGGCCCGGGGTCATGGGCGCCGAGCTCGGGCTTCCAGGTTTTCAGCGCCTCGAGGAGCGCCGGGCGGTTCGGCCCGGAATAGAGTGTGGGCCGCGTCCTGTCGGACTCCAGGAGCTGCCATTCCGTGTGCGCGGAGGCGCGAGCCATCCCCGCCGTTTCCTCCGCGACGGCGCGGAGCATCTCCTCGCGGAACGCGCGCATGGAGACGGTGCTGTCCACCACGAGGACGATGTGTTGGGTTGCGCTCGGCCGGATCCAGCGCGGCTGGACTAGCAGCCACGCCGCGAGTAGGGCGGCGAGGAGTTGGAGCCAGAGCGGCACGGAAGAACGCAGCCGTTGGAACCGCCGCCCCTGCGCGCTTTCGGGTTCCAGGTGTTCGAGCAGGAAGAGTGTGCTCGCGGTGAGCCGCCGCGATTCCCGCTGCAGGAAATGGATCGCGAGGATGACCGGGATGGCGGCCAGGGCCAGGAAACCGAGAGGATTCCCGAAGATCGGCATTTACGCCAACTCCACTGCTCCCACCGGGAGCGCTTCGGCCTGGAGCGCTTCGCGGAAGGACGGCACGCTCGGGAGCCGCGCCAGGAGCACGCCCCGCCTGGCCGCCCGTTCCCTCCAAAGCCGGAAATGCTGGGAATATGCCTGCCGGTAGCGGCTCAGGAGGGATGCATCGACCTGCTGGAGCCGCTTGCGGCCCGATTCGCAATCGCGTATCTCGATGTTCCCCGCCCAGTCCGGCGCGGACTCCGCCGGGCAGAACGGCGCAAGGACAACGCCCCTCCCGCGCCCCGCGGCGAGGGCCGAGAGCAGGGGATCGGGCGCGCCCGCAAAAAGAAGGTCGGAGATCACCACCCGCAGCGAGCCATGCCGCCAGGGAATGCGGGTGAGGTCGAGCTCCGCTTCGCTCCCTTCCGGCGGCAACTCCGCCAGTTCCTCGCCGGAGCCGATGCGGCGCGGCGGCCCGCCCGCCGAGGAGTAGCAATGCAGCGACGCGGCGGACTGGCGCGCGCTCGTCTCGCAGAAACAGAACGCCTCCCAGGTGCGCAGCGCCTTGCCCTCCTCGAAGAACATCGAGCGGCTCGCATCCAGCACGAGGTCAACGAGGGGGCTCACCTCCTCCCGGTAAATCTTCATCGTGTAGAAGCCGGTGCGCGCGTAGGCCCGCCAGTCGAGGTGGCGCGGGTCGTCGCCGGGCATGTATGGCCGGTGATCCTGAAAATCGATGGAGCTGCCCGCGCCCGCGCCGAGCCAGTTGCCGGCGTGGCCCTTCCAGTCGCGGCTGCGGAAGGGGAGGCGCAGGTGCTCCGCCACCGCCTCCATGCGGTGGGCGATCTCGCGCCGAACTTGTTGCGGGGGCAGCATCGGGGTGGGAATTGCGATGCCTGCCTAGAGGCCCTGTCCGATACCTGCGGCAGCGGCCTTCTCCAGGGCGAAGATCCGCTTCCAGCGTGGGATCATCCGGATGAAAAGAACGGCCAGCGAGAGCACGGTCAGGGCTGCGGCTCCGGTGAACGAAGTCGAGTATCTCCGGCCACGCCTTCATCGGGCTGGAGAGCAGCAACCCGCAAAAGGGTATCATCGCCGCCATCACCTTGGCAGCTGTGAACGAAGAGTCCGCGATCGAGGCGACCAGCACCACAAGCAGGGCGCAGCCCGCCTGGAACAGGACGTAAAACATTACCGGCGGCAGGCGCCCGAGCCTCACCACGCGCATGACAGCCGCCGGCATGAAAAAACCGCCTATGATGGCCACCACGATGAAGGATTGCACCGAACCGGCGCTGAAGAAAATGGGCGGGAAGGCGGACGCGAGTGCCGGACGCACCAGGTGGTGGCTCCCCCGGATCATGCGAATGTGAGCGCCGGGTACAGCCGGCGGGTGCAGGAGCCCCGAGAAAGGGCCGTGCGGCGCGAGGAACAGAACGGCCAGGACCGCGAGGCTGAAAAAGACGCCGCTCGCCCAGCCGGGATAGAGCAGCACGCCCGCGAGGCGCCCAGGGAGTCCCCGCCGCACGAACGGGCGGTAAACGCTGGGCACCTCCCGCACGGGCTCGCAGACGGCCCCGATCCCGGCCGGGACCAGGACCAGGAACGCGATGGTCCAGAGCCAGTCGGAGCCTCGCACCAGGGAGGTATAGACGAGACAGACCGAGATCGCCGCCAGGGCGATGAGGCGTTTGGATGTGCTGTGATTCTCGGCGGCCGGCGCGATCCTTCCCGCGCCCACCTCCAGCATATACATAAGAAAGAGGGCGGAGAGGATGAGGATGCCTGGCAGCGTTTCCGAGGGCCCGCTCGACCCGGAGCCGAACAGTCCAAAAGCGCGGAGCCCAGCCGAATCCGCAAACACCTGGAAAACGATAAAGAACATGACGGGTATGAACGCCCGCGCAACCCGGCTCGTGCCGGTAGAGAGGCCGACGGTGGCGCCCGTGAGCACCGTCGAGCCGAGCAGGAGCCAGCCCAGCACACGGAGGTTTTCGGCTAGATCGACCCCGCCCAGATAATACCGGAGCACGGCATAGGGGAGGATGGCCGAGACCAGGAGGGTGGTCTGCGCCACGATGGCCAGCCATTTCCCTGCGATGATGCGGCGGGCCCCGAGCCGGCTCAGGAAGATCGGCTCCAGCGTATTCTCCTTTTTTTCCCCGGCGATGGCGTTGAAGCCGCTGAGCGGCATGATCAGGAGAAGCGGCGCGCCGATTATGAGCCAGAAAAAGACGGAGAGGGTCTGCGTACTGCCCCCGTCCGGCGGCATCCAGAGGCCGATGGCCGCGAGGAAGATCATCGCGAGCTGCAGCACCAGGAACGACAGGAGGAAGACGCGCGAACGCATGCCCTGCCGCAGCTCTTTCACCAGCATCGGGCTTATCCAGTCGGGAAAATCGGGCGCGGCGGCCATCATGGGAGCGGGGGCGGCCCGGCTGCGATTGCCGCGCCGGGGGGCGATTCCAGTTTCTTCAGCATGTCGACAAAGGCATCTTCCAGCTTCCGGGCCTCCCGGTGGAAATCCGAGACAGCGAGGCCATCCGCGATCATCCGGCGGAGGGTGCCGGCGGCCAGGTCGGGGGCGTCTGTGCCGAGATCGATGCGCGCCCCGTTCTTCAACATCTCCGTGAGGCGGATGCCGGGGTTGGATTCCACCCATTTCCTCAAAAGCTCGGGATCGCCCGAGACCTGGACGTGGACGAGCAGCCTGCCGTCCCCTCCGCTCTGGAGCGAAGCCGCGGTGCCCTGGTGCACGACGCGCCCGGCGTCGATGAAGAGGAGCGAGTCGCACATCTCCCCGAGCTCGGAGAGGATGTGCGAGCTGATGAAGATCGTCTTGCCCTGCTCGGCCAGGAGCCGCACGAGGCGCTTGAATTCCAGCCGCGCCTTAGGGTCGAGCCCCGCCGCGGGTTCGTCCATGATGAGCACCTCCGGGTCGTGCATGAGGGTGCGGCCCAGGCACAGGCGCTGGCCCATGCCCTTGGAGAGCTTGTTCATGGGGCGGTCGGAGATTTCTTTCAGGTCGGTGAAATCCATCACTTCCTCCAGGCGCGCCAGGCGGTCCTCGGCCCTGTAGCCGAAGGCGCGGCCGTAGAAGTCGAGGTATTCGGCCACCGTCATGTACGGATAGGCGCCGAACGTATCGGGCATCCACCCGATCCTGTCGCGTACCTTGCCGGGGAAATTCACGATGTCGTGCCCGCATATCTCCACCGTGCCGCTGTCGGGCGTTTCCAGGGTGGCCATGATGCGCATGGTGGTCGTCTTGCCCGCGCCGTTCGCCCCGATGAAACCGACGACTTCGCCCGGGTGGACTTCGAAGGTGATGCCGCGCACCGCCTCAATTTTCCCGAAGGAGCGGTGCAAATCGCGGACGGCGATGATGGGTGCGGCGCGCATGGGATTTTAGGGGATTGTCACCGGGCCGAAATAGGTCACCGGGGAGTCCATCCAATGGATGGAGCGGAGGGTGTCCACAAAGACGGAGGAGTCGCGCGAAGTCGCGGTGAAAGTATTCGCGGCGACATACAGTTGGGGGCTGTTCGGGGCCTCCTCGCTCGAGAAGACCGGGCCCGCCGCCCCGGGCGCGAGCTCCTGCTTCAGCCCGGTTTGCACCTCCTTTCCCTTCCACCTCCGGTGCTGCGCGTCGGTGTAGGTCAACTCCATCAGTGGCGCCGGGAAGCTGGAAAGGATGACCGGCGCCGCGCTTCCCGCCTCCACCTCCGCCGCATTGAGCAGGGTGATCTCCGCCCGCGTGGGGACGACCGCCTCTATCCGGTGCGTCTGCAAGGACCGGCTTGCGAACCACGCGCCCCCGTAGGAGACCCCGTCGCCTCCCTCGTCGCAATCCCTGGAAGATTCCCTGCCCCCGGCGGGGGCCACGAATTCAAGCAGCGCGGGGTCGCGCGTCTTGAACCCAGCGCCAAGCAGGAGGCCGGTGCGGCACGTCTGCTCCTGCAGGACGCTTTCGCTGTGCTCCTTCGGCGAGACATAAACGAGAGCGGAACGCATCCCCCGCCCCCCAAGGCCATCCTGCAACAGGATGAAGCCGAGCAGGAGCGCGCTGGCCGTAACCGAGATGAGGGGTGTCGTCCAAAATAGGCGCTGCCTCCGCCGTTCCCCGGCGAGGAGAAAGACGTTCACGGGCCCTACGACCCCCGCGAAGACGGCAAGGAATGCCATCAGCGCCGGCGCGTTCGGCGTCACCGGGCTGAGGAGGCCCTTCGGCGCGTGGGCGCCCATGCCGGCGCCGTTCTCATGCTTCCAGACCAGGTGTTTGATCACTTCCGCGAGGGCCTTCGCATTCAGCTTCGACGGGCCCGTCTGTATCTTGCCGAATCCCGCGGGGAGGAGATCGGGCGGAACGGTCGCGCCGTCTCCGCAGATCGTGAGGGAGCCGCCAAGGCGCAGCCATTCGCGCACGGCGCCGCGCTGGGCCGGGGAGAGTTGCTCGAGTTCGGCCGCTTCCAGCCACATGGCGTTCACGCCGGAAAGGCCGCGCCAATCCTCCGGCAGGTTCGCCGGCTCGAACAGCGAGCCGGACAATTCGTGTCCGGAATGGTCTACCTCGGTCTGCATGTCCGTCCAGATCGGCGAGCCGAGCCTGTGGGAAACCGCGGCGAACGGGGTCATCGGGTTGCCCGAACGCCGGGCGGTGTTCACGAACTGGGAGGTCGAACTCGCGATGCCGTAGCCGCGCACCTCGATTTTCAGGGGCTGGGCGCCGTCCACCGTGCTCAGCGGCACCAGGACGGGGATGGTGCGCGTGGCGTTGTTCTCGACCACGGCCACCGCCTGGGAGGAGATCGCCGCGCCGCTGCCGGGGGAATAACTGGGACTCGTGAAGTCGAACTTCCAGCTTTGGGTCGAGCCGGAGTAGTTGTTGATGATCAGGTCGATGGGCGCGTAGCCCGACGGGGGGACGCTGTCAAAGCAGCAGCCTGCCGTGACGACCGCCCTCGCGTCCGGTTCGAGGCTGATGTTGAGCCGCAGGTCTGCGTTCGCCCCGCCGGCGCAGAGGAACGCCAGGAAGAACAGGGCGCGCCTCATAGTTTCGCGTCCCTCAACGTCTTCGGCAGCTCCCGCTCCTGGGCGGGCACCTCCGCGAGGATGGCGGCGACCAGGTCGGACGGTTTCCTGCCGTCCACTCGCGCGTTGTAGTCGAGCACCACGCGGTGCTGGAGCACCGGCACGGCGAGGTCGCGCACGTCCTCAAGGCTGGCGTTCATGCGGCCGGCCAGGAGGGCGGCGGCGCGCGACGCGGCGGAGAGCGCGAGGGCGGCGCGGGGGCTCGCGCCGAATTTCAGGCCGGCCGCGGCGGCGGAACCTTCGGGGTGGGTGGCGTGCACGAGGCGGGCGATGTAATTCGCCACCACGTCCGGCAGGAAGATGCGGCGGCTCAAGGCGGAGAGGGCCACGAGTTCCTCGCGGCTCAGCACGGGGGAGATGGCCACCGGCTCGCCGATCTCCCGGTTTTTTATGATGCGTTCCAGCACCGCCACGGGGTTGCGAGTGACCTCCAGCTTGAAGAGGAACCGGTCGAGCTGCGCCTCGGGGAGCGGGTAGGTGCCTTCGAGTTCGATCGGGTTCTGCGTGGCGAGGACGAAGAACGGGTCGGGGAGCAGATGGGTCTCGCCCATGACGGTGACGCGCCGCTCCTGCATGGCTTCGAGCAGCGCGGACTGCGTCTTGGGCGACGCGCGGTTGATCTCGTCGGCCAGCACGAGATTCCCAAAGAGCGGCCCGGGCTGGAAAACGAACTGCCGCCGGCCGTCCACCTCGTTCAGGATGGGGTTGCCGGTGATGTCGCCCGGCAGCAGGTCCGGGGTGAACTGGATGCGCTTCGCCTCCAGTTGCACGGCCTGCGCCAGGCCCTTGACGAGTTCGGTCTTCCCGAGGCCGGGCAGCCCCTCCAAGAGGATGTGGCCTCGCGCGAGAACCCCGGTCATCACCTGTTCGATGAGGATTTCCTGGCCGAAGAGGACCGTGTTGAGCGCCTCGCGCAGGCGCGCGATTTTCGGCCGCGCCTCGGCGATCTCGTCCTCGGTGGCATGCTCCCGGTTCATCGCGGGAGTCACTTAAAATAACGCTGCAGGACCTGGCCTTCGTCGGGCGTGAGAGAGTCGCGCCAGACGGCGTCGCCTCCGGACCCCGCCGAGGAGAGGCCGCCTGCCGCCGACGGCCCGTTCGGCGCGGTCTTGTCCACTTGATGGGCCCCTTTCGTGACGCCGAGCACGTCCCCCGGCAGGGCACGGCTCCGGTCTTCGTCGGTGACGGTCTCGCGGCGCCTGGAGCCGAGGTTCGCGGCGTTTTCGTCCAGGTCCATCGGCGCGGTGCTTCCGCCTCCGCCGGGACCGCCGCTCCAGGTTCCTTTGGCGTTGGGGTTGTTTCCGTGCGGGCCACTCCTGCCTGCGCGGCGGCTCGAGCCTGTTCCGAGGCCTGGCGACAGCCGGGGACTCACGCACTGGCTGCACGTCTTGAGGCCTTCGCCCAGCCGCTGCTGGAGGGCCTGCATTTCCTGGGGGGTCATGTGCGCAAGGTTCGCCGCCTGTAGTTTTCCCAGCAAATCCTTGTCCGCAGGGAGATTCCCGCTCTGCAACGCCTGGATGGATTCCCGGAGGGAAGCGGAGAGCGCGTTCAGCTCGGAGGAGGGCATCCCCGGGCCTTGCCGGGCGGCCTCGGCCACGGAGTCGGAGCTCTGTTGCAGCGCGCTCTGCATCTCGCGAAGGCCCTGCTCGACCTCTTTGCGAAGCGCGTCCCCGGCCTCGAGGCTGTTCTGCGCATACCAATCCTCGGGGGACTGACGGCGGAGATCATCCACCTGCTCCTTCAACTTTTGAAGGGCCTGGGGGTCTGCGAGCTTCGCCTGCTCCAGCGTTTTCAGCCAGGAGGCGACCTGGCTCCAGGCCGCCGGTTCGTCCGAGGGTCGCCTGTCCGCGCGGCGCGTCGGCGGTTCGACCAGCGACACGGCAGTCAGCAGCAGTGCTGCTATCATCACTGGAAGGAGCAGGCGGGGCCAATTCCAAGGGGCGGCGTCCTTTGCCCGCGGCGCGGGTGCGGGCCACAAACCGACCCCGGCCTGGGCGGAGACGAGGCGGTTATGCAGCCGGGCGACGTCATCCAAACGCGCGAGGGCCTCGGTGAACGTGAAGGGCCGCCGTGCTATCGCCACCGCGCCCGCAACCGCCGCCACGACCAGGGCGGCGCCCCAGAAGATCCAAACAGATCGCACGCCGTCGTCCAGCAGCCGCAGCACCAGGATGCCCGCCGCCGCCACCCCCGAGAGGCCGGCAAACACCGGCAGATAGAATTCGAGCCAGGAAGCCGTGTTCCTGCGCCACGCAAGCCGCCTGGCAGCTCCAGCCCAAAAATCTTGTGCATCAATCACCGGGGGTTTGCCAAACCAGTAAAGAGCTTTTTCAGGGGGCGTCAATCCGAATAAGATGTTGTTCCGACCCTATGAAACAAAGTGCCGGCCTCCTGATGTATCGGAATCGCGACGGAGCCCTCGAAGTCTTCCTGGTGCATCCCGGCGGCCCGTTTTGGGTTAAGAAGGATGTCGGTGCGTGGTCGATCCCCAAAGGGGAATACTGCGCCGGGGAGGAACCGCTCGCCGCGGCGAAGCGCGAGTTCGAGGAGGAAACCGGCCTGAGGGTGTGCGGGAGCGCATTTGCCCCGCTCACACCGCTTCGCCAGCCGGGAGGCAAGAGGGTGAGCGCGTGGGCGGTCGAGGGGGATTGCGACGCCTCCACGATCAAGAGCGACACCTTCTCGATGGAGTGGCCGCCGCGCTCGGGCAAGATGGAGGAATTTCCCGAGATCGACCGCGCCGGATGGTTCGCCCTCGACGCCGCCAAAGCTAAAATCCTGAAGGGGCAGGCGGGATTTCTGGAAGAGCTGGAGCGCCTGCTTCGCGGGGGTGCTCCGCAGTGAAACCAAGCGAAGGGGATGCGCTGCGGCAGGCGAGGGAGGAACGCCGGGCCAGGCGGGCCGCACGCCGCGAGAAGGAGCGCACGGCGAGTTCCGTCCGCGCCGGGGAGATGCATGCTGCGCGGCTCGCATGGGAGCGCACGGCTCAGGTGGGCGCGCTGATTCCCGACTCCGGGACGGGGCCTGGGGTGCATATCGGCTGTTCGGGATGGTTCTACTGGCACTGGAGAGGGGGATTCTATGCGTCCGAGCTGCCGACGAGCGCCTGGTTCGCGCACTACGCCAGCCGCTTCAAAACGGTGGAGCTCAACGCTCCCTTCTACTCATGGCCGGCCGTGGCAACCGTCCGCGGCTGGGCGCGGCAGGCGGGCCGCCGGAAGTTCGTCTATACGGTGAAGGTCTCCGAGCTCATCACGCACATCAAAAGGTTTAAGGGTACGAAAACCCTCGTGCGAGACTTCGGCCACATCGCCGACCTACTCGGCCCGCGCATGGGGTGCTTCCTGTTCCAGCTCCCTCCGAGCTTCCAGTACACGCGCGCCCGCCTCGAAGCGATCCTCTCCCAGTTGGACCCTGCCCGGCGCAACGTCGTCGAGTTCCGGCACCGGAGCTGGTGGAAGGAAGAGGTCTTCGCAGCGTTCCGCGAAAACGGGGTCATCTTCTGTTCTTGCAGCGGCCCGCGGCTGCCCGACACGCTGGTGAAGACCGCGGACGATGTGTACATCCGGTTTCACGGCGTGAGACAGTGGTATCGCCACGATTACACCCCGGAAGAATTGGCCGTGTGGGCGAGCCGCATCCGTGAAAGTGGCGCGACCCGCGTGTGGGCGTATTTCAACAACGACCGCGACTGCAACGCCATAAGGAATTCCCGGGCGCTGCTGCGGCAATTGCGGGGATATTCCGGGTCGGGATGAGAGCAGGGTCGGACGCCTCATTACGCGGCTGCAACGTCGATGGAAATGGTCTAAGGTGGACGCGGCTCCTTCGGCGCGATAATCGCGGACCGGAAATAAATTACCACTCACCACACGATGAAAGATAACGCATACGAAAATAAGGTCGCCCTCGTAACGGGCGGAACATCCGGCATCGGAAAGGCTACGGCCATCGCTTTCGCGGGAGCGGGCGCGAAGGTCGTCGTGACCGGACGCCGCGAAAAGGAAGGCGGCGAAGTCGTGGATGCCATCGAAAAGAACGGCGGGACGGCGTCCTTCTTCAAGGCCGACTTCGCCAGGGAGGCCGAGGTCCGCGCCGCGGTGGACTTCGTCGTGGACACTTACGGGCGCCTCGACGCGGCGTTCAATAATGCCGGGCTCGAATCGACCGAGCCGCTTTCGGAAGTCACCGAAGAAAAATACCGGATGGTGTTCGACATCAACGTCTGGGGCGTGCTCAGCGCGATGAAACACGAGGTCGCCGCCATGCTCAAAACGGGCGGCGGGGCCATCGTCAATACGTCGAGCGCCTTTGGCCACGTCGGCGCGGCCCACGTCGGCATCTATGTCGGCTCGAAGCATGCCGTCGAGGGGATGACCAAGTGCGTCGCCCTCGAGTTCGCAAAGCAGAACATCCGCGTCAACACAGTTGCGCCCGCGGCAATCGCCACCGACATGATCGACCGCTTCGCAGGCAAGGACGGCGCGGCCCGCGACGCGCTCGTGGCCATGCATCCGGTCGGGCGCCTCGGGAAGAGCGAGGAGATTGCAGCCGCCGTGCTGTATCTCTGCTCGGACGCCGCAAAATTCACCACGGGCACTTCGCTGAAGGTCGATGGCGGCTGGCTGGCACAGTGACCAGCCGCTCTTTGCGTTCTGCGCTGAAGAGCGGTTCAAGAAGGGATTTCCGGTGGAAGAACGCCCCCGATCTTTGGGCCTGGGCCGAATGATACTCTCGACCCCATGATGAAAAGCGAACCCATTCACGACTCCGCTCCGGGCGCGCCGGGCGCCGAGCCTCGCTGGAGCCACTCGGCCAAGGACGGCATCGGGACGGCATACCATACCGGCTGCCGGGTCTGGTTCACCCTCTCCCATGGCATCATCAACGAGGTCTATTGCCCTACGGTGGACATGCCGAACACCCGCGACCTGCAGTTCCTCATCACCGACGGGGAGTCCTTCTGCCACGAAGAGAAGAGCGATCTCCTCCACAAGACGGAGGCGCCAGAACGCGGTGCCTTGTTCTACCGTGTCACCAACTCCGAACCGGGCGGCCGGTACCGCCTCATCAAACACGTGCTGGCCGATCCGCACTCCTCGGTGCTCCTGATCCATACCCGGCTCGAGATCGCCGACGAAAGCCTGCGCGGGAAGCTGCGGCTTTTCGCCCTGCTCGCTCCGCACCTTGGCGGCCACGGCGCGGACAATACGGCCGAGCTCCTGGACGTGGGGGAACGCAGGCTTTTCCACGCCCAGCGCGGCGATTTTCACCTCATGTTCGGGTGCGACCGCGGCTTCTCGCGCCGCTCGGCCGGCTACGTCGGGGTGTCGGATGGCTGGCAGGATCTTCGCAAGGGGAATTTCCAGATGGACTGGCAGGACCCGAAAGGCGGGGCCCGGCAGCCTCGCGCTTACGGGGGAGGTCGATCTCGGCGGCAGCGGCGACCCGGCCATCTCCAGCCCCCCGGCGGAGGGCGGACACGGCGCGGAGTTTGTCCTCGGCCTGGCCTTTGGCGACAGCGCCGTCTCCGCCGCCGCGAAGCTCCTGCAATCCTTTGCCACCTCCTTCGAAAGCCATCGCGAGACGTACGTTGCCCAATGGCAGCGGACGGCGGTCACGGCCGCGGATGAGGGGGCGATCGCCGAGCATACCGGCGACGGGGGCACGCTCTACGGCTTGAGCCAGCGCATCCTCCTCGCGCACGAGGACAAGAATTTTCAGGGCGCGATCGTCGCGTCCCTCTCCACACCGTGGGGGGAATCCAAGACGGACAAGGATGCCGGGGGCTACCACCTGGTCTGGACGCGCGACCTGGTGCAGAGCGCCAGTGCGCTCGTCGCCGCGGGCGAGATGAACACGCCCATGCGCGCCCTGCTCTGGCTGACGTGCATCCAGAAACCGGACGGCTCGTTTCCGCAGAATTCCTGGATCGACGGCTCGCCGTATTGGGAGGGCATCCAGCTCGACGAGATGGCCGCGCCGCTCCTGCTCGGCTGGCGCATCTGGCGGGCGGCGCCCGAGGATTACGACCGCGCCCACTTCCGCCCCGTGCTGCAGCGGGCCCTGGAGTATCTCATCACCGCGGGCCCCGTGACCGCGCAGGATCGCTGGGAGGAGAATGCCGGCTACTCGCCCTCGACGCTGGCGACCACCATCGCCGCCCTGTGCGCGGGGGCGGAGATCGCCCGCACGTACGGCCACAATGAGCGCTCGGACTTCGCCCTGGCTTATGCGGACTGGCTCAACTCCCACATCGAGGAGTGGTGCGTGACCAACGCGGGCGAACTCGTCCCGGGCAAACCCCGGCACTATGTGCGCATCACCCCCGCCGACCCGCTCGCGCCCGATCCGCACCCGAATCCCGATACTCTGGAGACGCCGCTCGCCAATGGCGGCGGGAACCGGCCCGCGCGCAACATCGTCGCGGGGGACTTCCTGCACCTCGTGCGGCTAGGCATCCGCCCGGCGGACGATCCGCTCATTCGCGACAGCGTGGAGGTTTACGACGCGGCGCTGCGGCGCGATCTGCCCGGGGGCCCTTGCTGGCGGCGCTACCCCTTCGACGGTTACGGCCAGAAGGCCGACGGGAGCCCCTATGATGGCTCGGGCGAAGGCCGGTGCTGGCCCATCCTCACCGGCGAGCGGGGCCACTACGAGCTCGCGGCCGGGCGCGACCCGCTGCCGTATATCCTGGCGATGGAGCATTTCGCCAATGAAACGGGCCTGCTCCCCGAACAAGTCTGGGACGCCGACGACATCCCCGAACATTTCCAGTTGCGCGGGCGGCCGAGCGGTTCCGCGATGCCCCTGTGCTGGAGCCACGCCGAGTATCTCTCGCTGGTGCGCTCCCGGCGCGACGGGCGAATCTTCGACCGCATTGAACCGGCTTTCCAGCGCTACACGGTCGGCGGCAAGCGAGACAGCGCCTATGAAATCTGGACGTTCCGCCACCGCATCCTGCGCGTCCCCGCCGGCCGCACCCTGCGGTTGATCGTGACGGGCCCAGCCTCCGTCCACTGGAGTGCAGACGGCTGGGCGAATGCAGGACACTCGGATACCGCGACGGCGAGCATGGAAGGCCTGCATTTCCTCGACCTGCCGACAAGTTCCCTCGCGGCGGGCAGCCGCGTGGAGTGGACATTTTTCTGGCCGGAATCGGATCGCTGGGAGGGAGGCGAAAACTTCCAGGTGGCAGTGGTCTGAGCCTATCGCGCCCGACCGAGTATGGGCCCCTCGTTCAAGCGAGTCGTCTACTTGTGCAGTCACCCGAAGCCGAGGTCATGTGAGTGTATGCGAATAGCCATATGCGGTTCTGATCTTTTCTCCGACTGCGCGGAAGCGTGCGGGCGCGAGGGCCACACGCTCATCGCCGCGTTCTCCTACGCGGCGGGTTATAACAGCAATCCTCGGTTCAAGGAGATTTGCGACAGGGACGGCCTCGAGGTTAAAGTCAAACCCATCGACGAGGATGATTTGATCACGCTGCGAAAGCTACACTGCGACCTTTTGCTGGTTGCAGGCTATCCGTTTCGGGTGCCGGCAGGGAAGTTGGCGGGCTTGGGGATCAATGGGGTGAATATTCATCCCACGATGCTTCCCGAGGGGCGGGGGCCATGGCCTTTGCCGCATATCATATTGACCGATATGAAACGCAGCGGCGTGACTATTCACAAACTAAGAGACGCCTTCGATACCGGAGATATCATTTTACAGGAAGGGTTCGAAATATCCCCGGTCGAAAACCTCGAATCTCTGTCTTGCAAAGTTGAAATGCTGGCTGTTTCGTTGTTGCGAAAGTTTTTGGCCGATATCGACCGTTTATGGACGAACGCTCGACAGCAGAGTGGAGGAAGCTACTGGAGGATGCCGACACAGGGCGAGAGAGTTCTTGACTGGAATAAGCCGGTTACTCACATCGACAGAATTGCGCGCGCCTTTGGGAAATCACATTCTTACGCCAATTTTGACGGAGCGGATTGGCTGGTGCAGGATGTCACCGTGTGGCCCTCCTCCCACGCTTTCGCAAGCGGAAGTGTTTGCCTTAGAACTGCTGGCGAGGTGGTGGTGGCAGCGAGCGATGGCTTTGTATGTCTGCGCCACTTCAAGTCTGCGAAAACCGGATAATCAGGGCATGACGACGCGCGGATCTTCGCACCCGTTGCTTTCGGATGCGCCCTCTCCCACGAGGACAGGATTCGATGTGTAAGGGACGAACGAACGTCCGTCGTCACTAAAGGCAAGCTGAATACGGGATCCCTTGACGCCTTTGGCCTCCACCCGATAGAGCATCGCCAGGCGATTTCCGACTTCGATTACCGACGGGTTAAAAACATGAAGCTCTCCGGCGGCCTTATTTGCGGTGAGGATGGGTTCGGAATAGCGAACGACTCCGTTTGGCTCCTTTACCTGCAGCTTGGCGATATCCGTGGCATTCGCTCCCTCGCAAAAGCCGGAAACGCAGAGTGCGCTCCACCAAAGGAAGGCAAGGATTGCGGTTTTTCGAGGCATGGAAGTGACACGGCTGGAAGAGGGATGGATAAGTTGCCCCTCGAAAGCATCTTAAGACTAAGTTTATTGGTTAGTAACCGCCCTGGACGCTTGCTCGAAGACTGTCAATGGACACTACATGCGGGCCGCTTGGAACAACTATCTGAAAGTCGATCGTCTTCTCCTCATCGCGGGCCAGGGTCACCGGCGTGCTCGACAAAGCTTTCCCGTCCAGCTCGAGGTCGGCCTTCGTGTCCCCCGAAAAACTCCCCTCGTTGCGAACCGTGACCTTAACCTCCGCGTGTTCGGGATCTCCACTGGCATAAGTGACGCGCAGATCCCGGTAAGTGAAGACAGGCCGATAAACCGATTTTATGAGCCCGGCGAAGGTGTTGTTCCCCCCGTAATAGTGCCAGAGATAGCCGTCTTTGATGATGGTTTGTCCGGGGAAAACCGAGCCGTTGGTGAAAGTCATCTCATTCAGGTCGCCGGTGGGCGCGTCGCCATAGAAATCGGGCAGCCAGGGGAGGTCTCCACGGGCGAGGACCTTGGTGGGATCGCTTGAACTCAGGACGTCTTCCACGTTGGTGCAAAGGCGGTTCCCCGAAATTCTCTTGTCGGTTCCGGCCTGCGTTTCGATTCGAAGATTATGGTCGGCATCGACAAAAATGTCGCCGGCGCACTCGTGGAAGTTGCACCAGATGTCGGGTTTACCTTTTGTGTCCGCCGAGCCCATCTTGTCCCACTGATACAGGTCGTTCGAGAGATAGATTCCGCCCTCCTCGATGGCCGCCAGATAGCGGTATTTTTTCCCCGCGAAGTCGAACTCAGGGATTCGCGGTTTGTTATGCGTATCGATCATCCCCCCGATCTTGCCACGGACGGGAAGCCGCTGGGGCTCCGAGTACAGGATGCCGTCGGTGCTGGTTGCCATCATTTCATGAACGCCCGGTTCATTGGGCGTATATCCACGGGGACGCAGGATCACATATTCCAGTTTGTAGGTATCGGTTCCATCCGGAATCAGGAGATCGGGATCTTCCACGGTGGACTGCGTCGGGGACAGGGCGATGATGGGATTGTGTGAGTCCTTCGTCCAATGAACCCCGTCCGCGCTCGTGGCGACGCCCAGTTCGCTTCTCGCAGGACCGTTCGGCGGCGCCGGCTTCGAATTTCCGCGATAGACCATGTACCAGCGGTCACCCTTCACCACGACGGCGGAGTTAAACACGCCGCGGCTGTCCCAGCTTCCGTCGGGTCCGGGGCGCATGACGACCTGGTTGGTATCGATGTCCCAGGGATACACGTGCCGATTCAACTGGCGGTACGCGAACTGTTCGAACCGCACCTTTCCCTGTCCGATCTGCAGCATAGGGTGGTCGGGCAAATTGATGTCCACGAGGTCACGCAACGTTATCGGGTTGCTTCCATCGCTCTCCGAGAAAGTCGCGAAAACCGCGCACGACCGGCGCGAATAGGCCAGTTTTAGCCGATACACCGCACCCGGCCTGAGCGTGACCGGCTGCGACGAAAGCTGCCAGACATACTCTCCGCCAGGGGCCTGGCTCTCCTTCCACTGCGCCAACCGGTAAGCCTGTGGCGTGATGGCAAAGATGGAATAACCCTTGACGGTTCGTTCCAAGCTCAAGGTTCCCGCTCGGCCATCCAGTATCGCGCAAATGCGGGCCCCGCCGGGCTCGGTAAAGCCGACGGAAGCGGAGCTGTTCAGATCATCGAACGTTACCAAGGCCGAGACTTCTCCCTCCCTCACACCCAGCGCAACATCCTTCAGAAAGCCCATCGAGTTCGCCGACCCGGTCAGCGACTTCTTCCCTTGCGCGTCCTTCGCGAACATCAAGCCTCGGTTGCTGTAACTCGATAAATCGCCCGAAGCAAAATCCTCGTTGAAGTCGCGGTCGGGGTAAGGCAACGGCGCACCCACCCTGAAATGAAATCGGTTCGAGCGCTCGACCTTACCCGCCGAATCCTTCGCGATCACATACCACTCGTGCTCGCCCGCGCTCGGATTCTTCAACTCATCGGAAGCGGCTTCCACCGCGGGCAACGGAGCGTCATCGAGGTATATCGTGTACTTGGCGCCCGGCCCCAAATCCTCCCAGCGCAACACGGGATTACCGGCTTCGAAACAAGCCCCTTCCGGGGAGATCAAGTGGAAACCCTTGGTGGGTGTGAGGCTGATCGACTCGATATCGAGATGGTAACCGTGGCTCTTCGCATTTTTGTTGTTGATGCAGAATCGGAAGATGGCCTTTCCCGCCTTTAGGAAGGTGCATTTCCCGAAATCCTGATCCACCGGCGAGCGTGCCGCAGCGTAGAGATCGGCCGGGTCACCCTGGCTATCTCCATCGACCTGCAGCTGAACGACTCCGGAAGAATCTCCCCCTTCCATGTGCGCCTTGATTCCATACGTGCCCGGTTCCGGTATCTGCAGCACATACTCAACCCACTGCCCCGGTGCAAAAGTGGGATACTCACGCGGATCAAAGCCGGGTTGATTGAAATTGAGCCAATTCAGGTTGGGAGGGAAGGATCGCGAAACCAGGTCTTCAAATTTGAAGTCCAGCGGGCCAGAGGCTGCCGAGGCTGGTAAGCGGCTGGCGAACGCAGTCGTTAGCAGGACGATGCTTAGTAGAAGCGCTCGCGGCTTGAAGAATGAGCGAAGAGAGGGGGAGGTCCGGAGGCTCATGGATGATGGGCGTCTGTCGGGGAGTTGACGGGGATGGCGGAGCTTACTTGGCCGGGGCCGAGTGCTCCGGTTGCGCGTCGAAGGAGGGGGGAGCTAGTTGCGGGTCTTTCCCCCATTGGGAGGGTGTGGAGGCGAGGTCGAAGTCGAGCACGGCGCCGCCAGACACGCGCGCCCACGGGATCCAGGGGCTTGCATAAGACGCGCCATTGAGCTTGAGGGCTTGCACATACGGGTTCGCGGGAGCGGCGTTCTTCCCGATGATCCGGATGGTCTTTCCATTTTCGAGATGGATGGTCGCCTTCGGGAAAAGGGGGCTTCCGACCACGAACCCGGCTACGCCTGGTATCTCCGGGTAAAGGCCGAGCGCGGAAAAGACGTACCATGAGGAGAGAGAGCCCGCGTCGTCATTGCCGGGGATGCCGCCGGGCTCCGTGGTGAACAGTTCGGTCTGGATGCGGCGCACGACGTTCTGGGTGCGCCAGGGGGCCGATGCGAAGTCATAGACCCAGGGAGCCTCTTCGCACGGTTCGTTGCCCATGTAGGCAAACGGGGAACTCATGCCCGCATTGGTCTTGGTGAAAAATTCATCGAGGCGCGCGACGGTCTTTTCGTTCCCGCCCATCTTGTCGATCAACCCCCGGTAGTTGAAGTTCACAAGCCAAAGGTATTGCGCGGCCGATCCCTCGGTGAAACCGTGGCCGCTCCGCGGCGCAAAACCGGGCGCCCAGGTCCCGTCGGCCAGGCGAGGCCAGATATAGCCGGTGGCGGGGTCGAAAAGGTTCTTCCAGTTTTGAGCCCGGTTGAAATACATGAGAGCCTTTCGCTTGTCGCCCATAGCCCCGGCAAATTGGGATAGCGAGAAATCGTCCGTGCAATACTCCAGCGTCACGGCGGCTTTGTCCGGCACGTAGCCGAGGCTAGCGTACACATCCAGGCCGTCCCGCACCTTGCGCCCATCCGAAGTGGTGCCGGGTTGCGAGGCGCCCTTATCCATCGCGGCAAAAGCGGCTTTCGTATCGAAGCCCGTGGCGCCGAAGGCGTAGGAGGTCGCGATAATGGTGTCGTCGCCGTCGCCCACCATCCCGCCAGAGTTGAAATTGATCTGCTCCCAGCGGGGCATGCCGCCGCCCTCGGGCCGCACACTCGCGTCCTGTTGCGCGTAGTTTACGAGCGACTGCAGCATGTCGCCGCTCTGCGAGGGCGTGAGGATGGCAAACAGCGGGGAGTGCGAACGGTGCTCGTCCCAGGCCGGGATGTTCTGGTATTGATGATGCCCTTTCTCCACGGTGTGGACTTTTTCATCCATGCCCAGGTACTGGCCGTTGGCGTCTTCGAGGATGTTCGGGTGGATCATGAAATGGTAGAGGGCGGTATAGAACACCGTGTTTTGTTCCTTCGTGCCGCCTTCCACCTCGATGCGGCCCAACTCCCGGTCCCAAAGCGAGGCCGCCGCTTTGCGCACCGCGCCGAAATCCCAGCCTTCGTTCTCCTCGGCGAGATTCGACTTCGCGTTCTCCGGGCTCGTGTAGGAGAGGCCCACCCGTATCTGCACCACCGGTTCGGCGGAAGCGTCGAAGGTGAGGATGGCGCCGGAGTTTTTCCCCTGTGCGGACGCGGCATCGCCGATCTTATCCTCGGCCCAGGTTCGTACGGCTTTGAACGGATGCTGGAACTGGGCGAAGAAATAGACCTTCGGGCGCCCCCTCCCGTTTTCCCATCCCGAGACTTCGTCGCCCTGGACGGAGATCGAGCCGTTGGCGCGGATTAAGAGCATCCTCGCCGCCGCCTGGGCCGGAAAGGCTATGCGCGCCATGCCGGTGCGCACGGTCGCGGTGAGTTCTGTCTGGATGCCGTTGTCGAACTTGACGCTGTAGTAGCCCGCTGACGCGCTTTCATTCGCATGCGAAAAACTCGCGGCGGTCTGCGTCCAGTCGATGCCCGGCGACTGGCCGACATCCTGCACCAGCGGCATGAAGCCGATGTCTTTTAGGCATGGGACGCCGCGTCCGCTGAAATGGGTGAGGCTGAAATCCTCGATCTTGCGGTCGGGATACCAATAGCCCCCGGCGATCTTCTTATTGCTGGAGGTGTCCGGGCTCCACGCGACGACTCCGCGCGGACAAACGGGCCCGGGGAAGACATTGCCGGTGTCGAAGGCCGGACCGACCTTGACCGTGGGATTCGGGTTGGTGCCGATGAGAGGATCAACGAACGAGGACGGAGTTTGTGCGAACAGTGAACCGCCGACGCAGCACAGGGCGGCGGCGGAAACAAAGAATCTGGAGGGGGATGTGATCATGGACGGTATTATCGGAGTTGCAGGTCAATAGAACAAAAAGACGGGAACCCGGCGTTCAATTTTATTTGCGAGGAATTTGAACGTCACTGACCCTGCGTCTGTTTAGGATTTGCGCCGTTCCTTTCGATCCGAGCGTCCACCCGACAAAGAGCCTTCCCTCATCCATGCCCGTTCCGCTGATCCCCCTCTTGCCGAACCGGGTCCGCCGCAATTACCGCGGCGGCTATCTCCTGGACACATTGGAGGGAAATCCCGCGCCGCGAGACGCGGATCGCCCGGAGAATTGGCTGGCTTCTACCGTGGAGGCGGTGAACCCGGGTCTGGCTTCCATCCCGGGCGAAGGCCTTTCGCGGGTGAGAACTTCTTCGAACCAGACGGCGGCGCTTCAGGAGATTTTTCAAGCGGAGCCCCGGTACTATTTCGGCGCGGATCACATCAGAAAAAACGGGCCTCAACTCGGGTTCCTCGCGAAGCTGCTGGACTCCTCCATGCGCCTCCATGTGCAGGCCCACCCGACCGCCGCCTTTGCGCGCGAGCACCTCCATTCACCCTGGGGCAAACTGGAGGCGTATGTCATCCTGGGCCTTCGGGATGAAGCATCCGGGTATATCCGGCTCGGGTTTCAGAGGCCGCCCTCGCCGGCTGAATGGCGTCGCATCGTCCTCGAACAGGACATCGCAGCCATGGACGCCTGCTTCGATCCGCTTCCGGTCAAGGCCGGCGAAGTCTGGCTGGTGCCGGGCGGTTTGCCGCACGCCATCGGCGAAGGCGTGCTCATGTTGGAGATCATGGAACCCTCCGACCTGGTCGTGCGATGCGAGTTCGAGCGGGAAGGGGTGACCGTACCCCCTGAAGCGCGGTTTATGCAAACCGACATGGACCTGGCCCTCCGGATCTTCGATTACACTCCTCTCAGCGCGGAGCGGGCCAAAGCCACCTACAACATCGCACCCCGGAGGATTTCGCCCGTGGAGGAACTCTTGATTGATCGGGCTCAGACGAATTGTTTCTCGGTCTCGAGGATAACGACGGACCGCAACCTGGCCCTCCCTTCCCCCGGCCACCTTCGGCTCGGCGTCGTCGCGAGCGGCAACGGCCTATTGACGGTCGAAGATTCAAGCATCCCGCTGCGGCCCGGGGCCTGTTTTCTTCTGGCGGCGGCCGCTCCCGACGCGACGCTGGAAATGGTGGCAGCGGAGTCGCTCCAGATCCTGTTCTGTTCCCCCGGCCAACAGGATTGACCCGCCCCGAGAATGTTTGAAGCGACCGAAATCAGAGATCCGGACGGGATATTCCAGGACTCCGTGCCGCCATTTTCGAGGCTGCGGTGGTGGATCATAACGCTGGTCTTCCTTGCCACCGTCATCAACATCCTGGATCGCCTCTCCGTCGCCGTCCTCGCGCCGATCATCCGCGCGCAACTCCATCTCACGAACCTTCATTACGCGGAGGTCGGAACCTGGTTCTTGCTGGCATACACCCTCAGCCAGGGGCTCTCCGGGCTCATGCACGACCGGATCGGCGCGAAACGCGGGTTCGCCTTTTCGATTTCCCTTTGGTCCACGGCGGCCCTCTTGCATACGTTCGCCCGGAGTTTTGGCAGTTTGTGCGCCTTCCGCGTGCTGTTGGGCCTGGGTGAAGGCGGCAACTGGCCGGGCGCGGTCAAAGTCATTACCGAGTGGTTTCCTCACCACGAGAGGGCTTTCGCTCTCGGCATTGTCAACGCGGGCTCTTCTGTGGGGGCGATCATCGCTCCGCCGGTTATCGTGTGGCTCCAGCTCGAATTCGGGTGGCGATCCGCCTTCCTGGCGACCGGTTCCCTGGGGTTCATCTGGCTCGCTGCATGGCTCGTTCTTTATAGGTCGTATGAGAGCCGCCGCCAGCCGGGCTCCTCGGGACTTGGGTCGATTCAGAAAGATCGGGCGTCGGAGGCAGACCCGGCCCCAGGAGTGGCTTCTGCCTCCGCTCCCCGCCGGGCTCACCTGCTGGCCAGCCGCCGTGTATGGGCCATCTTTCTCGCCCGGCTGCTGGCGGACCCCATCTGGTGGTTCTACATCTTCTGGTTGCCGGAGTATCTGAACAAGTCCCGCGGGATCAGCATGCAACAGATAGGGGTCCTCGCCTCCCTTCCCTTTTTCGCCGCCGGCATCGGAGGCCTGGTCGGCGGCGGCCTTTCCGGCTACCTGATCCGGCGCGGGTGGAGCACCAACCGTGCTCGTAAGACCGTCATCGTCCTCGCGGCTTCTCTGATGCCGCTCGGCATCCTGGCGGCCCACGCCGCCACCACCGCCGAGGCTCTCACCTGGATCAGCGTCGTAACGTTCGGCTTTCAGGTGTGGATCAATAACGTGCAGATTCTTCCCTCCGATATTTTCCCCTCACGACAGGTGGCGTCCGTTGCCGGGCTGGGCGGCGTCGGAGCGGGAATCGGCAGCATGGCGTTCACCCTCACCACGGGTTGGGTCGTGGATCATTTTTCCTACACACCGATCCTGATCACTGCCGGTCTCCTCTGTCCGGTGGGCACGATCCTGCTCTTTGCCCTTCTCGGCCGTATCGAGCCGATCCAGGAACGCGTCGGATGATCGGCCACGACGGGTTTGCGGCGGATTTCTTCCCCGGCTACTGTCTCGCGTTATCAAAATGACTGCGCCACCGTTGCTCTCGGTCGAACGCTGCCGGTACGGCATGCGGGAGACGACCGAGGGCGTCAGCAAGATCATCCCGGAGCTTTGTCTGGTCGGGCATGTGAACTACCACACGGCTCGCCCCTCCGCTTTCCACCACCACCAACACCCCGACGTGCTGGAGATATTCTACATCGTTCGGGGCAAGGTCTCCTGGTGGGTCGAAGGAATCTCCACGGAGGTCTTCGGAAACGAGCTGTTCTTGATCTGGCCGGACGAATGGCACGGCGCCCGAGACGATATTGTCGAACCGGCCGAGTATTATTGGGTGCAGGTGCGTCTTTCCATGTTGCGCAAAGGATTGAACGCCGGGCAGCGGGCTCACCTGGAAAGGGAGCTGCGCCGCGTCCGCAACCGCAAAGTGGCAGCCAGTGAGGCTCTGCTGCCTCTCTATCAATCCCTCCTGCTCGAACACGCCAGGCGGGAAGCCTGTTGCGAAGCCGTGGTGCGCGAGACGCTGCATCTCCTCCTTTTCCTAGTCCTCCGTTGCTGTCAAACGAAGGAGCCCGTTCCGCTGTCGAAGCCCTTGCACAACTCCCGGGTCGCGCGCTCCATCTCCTGGACGAAAGAAAATGTGGGAGAGGCGACTTTTCAGGGCATGATCGCGGCTTCCGGCCTGGACGCGGCCTCCTTCCGCAAGCACTTCTGCGCGATGACCGGCCTGTCTCCCAAGGAATACCTCGTGCGCTTGCGCGTGCACAAAGCCAAGGAGCAGTTGGCGCAGGGCAAATCCATCACCCAGACCGCGCACGCGATCGGCTTCGGCTCGAGCCAGTACTTCGCCACCGTTTTCCGCAAATATGAGGGCCTGCGTCCCTCCGACTTCGTGCTCCGTCTAAAGAGGAGCCTGGTCTCGTCGGGAAGCCGTCTGTGAACTCGAAAATATCCTGAAAAAAAGGTTGCGTTATGGGAGCTAACTCTGCCGCCGTGTCTAAACAAACGGCTTGAGGGGTCCGCCGACCGGTGATACCCTTTTGGGCGATGCAGGTGCACCCCTTCCGCACTCCCTGTCGGCCCTTCATGGCCGTGCTCACGCTGGTTGCATGGCTGGTTGCATCGAACCATTGCGCGCTCGGCCTCATGGCTTCATCCGGCGGCGGCGCGCATGGGGTTGGCGTGGCCGCGGCCGCCAGCCAGTGTTGCAACTGCTCGCATTCGGGCCGTGGCGGCGAAAAGCAAGGTGCGCCTTCCTGTTGCACGCAACTTGCCAAAGCCACGATGAACTTGGACGCGAACGCGAAGATCGTAGCCGGTCTCTCGCACGGGGCGTTGTATGCCGTTGTGAGCCTCGTTTTTCGTGCTCAGGCGCCGGTTCGACCCACCCCGCTCCATCTCGATTCAGGGCCGCCGCAATTCTCCTTCGCGGAGTCGGTCCTTCAGCGGAGCCTTCTCGCTCACGCTCCTCCCGTCCTGGCCTAAGTAGGCCGGTTTCCGCGCCCCGCGGGCTTACCGGACTTCGCCTGTTCGCGCCGTGGCGGCTCAAGCCCCGGCGCCTTTGCACGACTCATCACCCGTTTACTCCGCTCCGTTTATGACATCCCTATTTCACCCGACTTTCGGTTCCCCGGCACTGCGAATGGCCGGTCTGCTTTCGGCGATGCTCTGGACTTCGAGCGCCTTTCAAGCCCGCGCCGAACCGCCTTTCGACGCGTTGAGAAGGCTCGTCTCGGGCCGCACCGGCAAGGAGGTCCGGTGGATCCGGGGCGCTGCTGAGGACGAGGAGGTGGCCGCTGCGCTTCAGCGCCTCCTCCGCCGCGAACTCACGGCCGACAGCGCCGTCCAGGTGGCGCTTCTCAACAACCGGCAGCTGCAAGCCCGCTTCGAGCAGATCGGCATCGCGCAGGCCGACCTCGTCCAGGCCGGTCTCCTGTCGAACCCGCAGTTTGCCGCAAACTGGCGTTTTCCCGACCGCCCTCCCTCCGCGACCGACGCCGAATACTCCATTTCCCAGGATTTTCTCGATCTGCTCATCCTGCCCCTGCGCAAAAGGGTCGCCGCGCGGGAACTGGAGCGGACGACGATGAGCGTGGCGGACAGCGTCCTGTCGCTGGCGGCCGAGGTGAAGTCGGCATTCTATACGCTGGAGGCGCAGGAGCAGTTGCTGAAAGGCCTGAGGACGGTCGCTTCCGCGAACAGCACCGCGGCCGAGTTTTCGAAGCGGCTGCACGACGCCGGGAATGTGGATGACCTCGCCCTGGCGGAGCAACAGGCGGACTCCGCGCAGTCGCACCTGGGGGTGGCTCAGGCCGAAGCGCGGATCCGGAGCGATCGCGAAAAGCTGAATCGCCTCATGGGTCTCTCCGGCCCGGAGACCGATTGGCGAACCGCCGGGCAGTTGCCGGAGATTCCCGGGCATGAGATTTCCACGCGGAGGCTTGAATCGCTGGCAGTCTCCCAGCGTCTCGACCTCAAGGCGGCCCTCCTGGATGTAAATACCGCGGCGCAGGCGCTGTCGCTGCGGCAGAAGACCCGCTTCCTTCCGGCCGGCATCAGCCTGGGGATCGACACCGAGCTCAGCCCGGACCGGCAGCGAGTGACCGGGCCGACGCTCGCCCTGCAGTTGCCGCTCTTTGACCGCGGGCAGGGAGCGATTCCCAGGTTGGAGGCGCAGTACCGCCAGGCGGAATTCTCCCTTGAAGCGCTCGTGACGAACGTCCGCTCGGAAGTTCGCGAGGCGCGCGACCGACTCCTCGCCGAACGGGAAGCCGCCGAGTACGCGCGGAAGGTGCTGGTGCCGGAACGGGAGCGGATCGTCGACCTCATGCAGCAGCAATACAACTTCATGCTGAAGAGCGCGTTCGATCTCCTCATCGCCAGGCAAAACCAGGTCGATAGCCAGCGCAACTTCATCGAAGCCTCGCGCGACTACTGGATTGCCCGCTCGGATCTGGAGCGGGCGGTCGGCGGGTCACTGGGCTCCCGCAAGACCAGCCCTCAACCACGCAGCAACACAAACAAACCATGATCACTCGACGCAATTTCTTCTCAGGCGCCGCCGCCCTGCTCGGCGGATCGGCATTGCTGGACCGGATCGCGCACGGAGCGAAGCTCCTCGCCGACGCGCCGGCCGCTTCCCCGCTCAACTACAAGCCGGTGGTCACCCCCAACGGGGTTTCGTTGCCGTGGGTGATGAAGGACGGCGCGAAGGAGTTCCACCTCATTGCGGAGCCGGTGAAACGCGAGTTTGCCCCCGGCATGGTGGTCAACTGCTGGGGTTATAACGGGCAGACGCCCGGCCCCACCATCGAAGCGGTCGAAGGCGACCGGGTTCGCATCCTGGTGACGAATAAGCTGCCGGAACCGACCACCGTTCACTGGCATGGCGTTCTTCTTCCCAACGGGATGGACGGCGTCGGCGGCGTGACGCAGAAGCACATCCCGACCGGCGAGACGTATGCCTATGAGTTCGCGCTGAAACAGCACGGCGTGCAGATGTATCACCCGCACTCGGACGAGATGGTGCAGATGGCAATGGGGATGCAGGGGTTCTTCGTCATCCATCCCAAGGACGGCTACCCGGAACCGGTGGACCGGCATTTTTGCATCTTTTTGCAGGAATGGTTCGTCGAGCCCGGCAGCTATACCCCGAACCCGAACGTCATGACGGACTTCAACATCTTCACCTTCAACAGCCGGGTCTATCCCGGAACGGATACCCTTGTAGCGAAAGCCGGCGACCGGGTTCGGGTGAGCCTCGCGAATCTTAGCATGGACAGCCACCCGATCCATTTCCACGGGCACCGCGGGTGGATGGTGGAGACGGACGGCGGCCAGATTCCCAAGGGCGCGCAGTGGCCGCAAACCACGGTGAACGTTCCGCCCGGAACGACCCGCACGGTCGAGTTCGTAGCGGACAACCCCGGTGACTGGCCCTTCCATTGCCACAAGAACCACCACGCGATGAACGCGATGAGCCACGACATACCGAACGTCCTTGGCATGAACCAGAAGGGCGTTGCGGCCCGGATCGACAAGCTGGTTCCGGGCTACATGGCCATGGGCGAAGACGGCATGCATGACATGTCGAAGATGGCGGGAATGATGGCCGGCCCGAAGAACACACTCCCGATGATGACGGGAACAGGGCAGTTCGGCCCGATCGAGATGGGCGGGATGTTTACGCTGCTGAAGGTCCGTGAAGGCATCACCACCTATGACGACCCCGGCTGGTACACGCACCCGGCGGGGACAACCGCGCTTCCGGTCGGCGCTCAAGCAGCGATCCAACCACAAAACCAGGGCCGGACGCTGTACACATGCGTCATGCACCCCGGCGTCGTTGAAGATCATCCCGGGAACTGCCCGAAATGCGGCATGAAACTCGTTCCCAAAACGTAACGGGCATCCAGCGCCGCTTGTCATCGACTGGGCGCGCCCCTTTCGCCGCGTGCGCCTCGCATCGCGAGGACGTTTTGAGGACGCGCAAACTCAGGAGATGAGCCTGGCGATGCCAAAGGCGGCGCCGGCCGCGAGGCTCCCCACGAGAGCGGTCTGCCCGGCGCTTTTGAGCTTCGAGACCCCCGTGAAATGGCCCTTCACAAACCCAAACAGCAGGAGCGCCAGCAGGGTGACCGCGATGGAAATGATGAGCGCCCGGCGGGCGTTCGCGGCGAGCATGTAAGGAAGAAGCGGGATCATTCCTCCGACGACGTAAGAGCCCGCGATGGTCACCGCGCTGCGCAGCGCGCGTCTCGGGTCCGGCGCTTCGAGGCCCAACTCAAAGCGCATCATGAAATCGCGCCATGCTTTCGGATCCCGCCGGAGCGCCGCGACCGCCGGCGCCGCTTCCCCCGCCGTCACGCCGTAGTTTTCGAATAACTCGACGATCTCCTGCGCCTCCTGGTCGGGCACCTTCACGATCTCCTCCTCTTCCCGCCTCAGCTCGCTTCCATAGTGCTCCGCGTCGCCCCGAGCCGCCAGGAACCCCCCGAGTCCCATGGCGATCGAGCCGGCTGCGACTTCGGACAGGCCGGCCGTAACGACGATATGGGTCGAGGCGATCGCGCCTGAAATTCCAGCCGCGAGCGCGAAGGGAACGGTAAGGCCGTCCGCCATGCCGATGACGACATCACGCACGGCTTCGCCGCCGGAGAAGTGCTTTTCGGTGTGTTGCATGGGGCGATTCTGTCCACGATCCCCCGCCGGGCCAAGCACATCCGGCGGGATTGGTTATCGGGAAGGGACGAAGCCGGACCCGCCGCAAATAGCCAAAGTCCGCCCGCCGCCGCGACAGCCGTAGCCGCGGACGACTTGAAGGCGACGGTACTCCAGACGCTCTCCCGTGAGGCGCCAAACATGAGCGACTGGGCGCTGGCGCCGCTTGATGAGGCGGTGCCGACCGATATCCGTCGTAACCTGATGCTATTGCGCGAAGACCTGCTGGATGAAGGCAAAATGAAACCCGTGGCCGATCCCGAGGCCTATGCCGCAGGAACCCAGCTTTGCGATGCGCTCGTTTCCGTGCTGGACGAACGCGACAGAACGCTGGTGCGCTACGGCTACCGTGTGGCGCAGGCTGAAGCCAACACGGTTGTGGACAGCCAGCACCTGGAAGCGGATCGCAGCAAAAAGGGAAACAGTTGGCCGCAATATGCTCGCGAGAAGCGGCAGGCCGCCGAGATTTTTCGGCAACAGAAAAACACAGCCAATGTGCAGAAGGAACTGCCGAAGGTGGAGTGGTCCTCTCGTGTTACTTATGTGCGGACGGTGCTGGACGGTCTGTATGAGAAGTTTCGCGCGGCGGTGCGACAGACAATGAAGGAGACGCATTCGACGGCGCTTAACGCTTCACCCTGAATATTCCAGTTAAAAACTCTACGTTAATGGCACGAATCCCCACTCCCACTATCCTCCGCGAATGCAGGGCTCGAACCGCTCAGCGTTACCTCCGCCGATTTTTGCAGGGAGACGAGACTTCTCAGAATGAGCCTTCCGTTTATACTATGGCCCGGCTGGAACAAATGACATTTTGGGAATCAGTCATAACTCCCATTTCTTCAATAGGCGAACGTAACGGCATGAGGTCACCTTTGTAAAAGTGCTCGTAGCCCAGCGTATGTAGAAAGGTGATTAGATCGCTCGCGGCGTATCCAAATGCTTCAGTCCACGGGGAAAAAAACTCCAGCTGGATCGTCGGGTGGAATTGACCCAGGGATTGCTTCCCTCCGCGCAAAGCCGGCAACTCCGCCCCTTCTACATCGATCTTAATGAAATCGATCTTCTCGATGCGTTTCTCGGCCACATATTCGTCCAAAGTGTGGATCTCGCAAGTGAAGGTCTCCCGGCCGGACTTCGCCCACGACCCAACTGAGTGCCCCCTTAGGGAGGCCTGTCCTAAATCCCCGGATGGCACACATATCTCGAACCGTCCCGCAGTGTCCCCGACCGCGAAGTTATTTAACAAGACATTTTGATAATGGCATTCCTTCGCCATGCGCTGGCTCAATCCAAGAAACGTCGGAGGAACCGGCTCAGCCTGGGGTTTTACAAGGGCGCGGCGGCGAGCGCCCTTGTTCCAAATGGAATGTAAGGCGGTCATTGCTTGCGTTTTAAAATGTTGAATTTCGTTACGGTGAATTGGCCGTTCTGGTTTACCAACCCATCCAAATGAGCGTCCAAGTTCGCGGGGAAGTCTTCAAACCCCTTTGGGTTAGACGTGAGGTCGGCGTGAACCCCCATCGGCATGGACACATTGGCCCTAGACACAGTTTGGATATTTTCGCCATCCGTGGTCACATTGACTGTGAAACCTTCCGGATAAGCGGAGCCGTTCCCGGCGTTTGCCTTTTTTGCGGCGAGGTATCGGTCTCGGGCGGCTTTCCTGACGCGTCCGAGAATTGCCTGTTGGGCCGTCGTGAGCAGATCAACCTGCCACTTTGATTTGCCCTTTTCAATCTTCAGCAGAACGAGGGCATTGGGCATCCACTTGCCGGCTACTTCCCAAAGCAACACCGACCCGTCCGGCGACCAGCGCGAAGGAAGAACCTCTCGGAAATTCAAGGCGCGATCATAACCGGTTGCAGCGTTAATCACGGCCAGCACTCTGCCGGTGCTAACCTCAACCAAATTGTTACCCAGGTCATTGGTTTCGTTGAAATCAAAAATGGGGACTGTCACGCCATACCGATGATCGGGGGACAAAGTATCGTCGGGTATCAAAAATTTTGGTTTCCCTTTGCCGCGCACACCCCCGACGGCGATGAGCAGCGCCGCTGCGGCCATTGCTATATGTTTCCCATGATAGTGGAGACTATTCATTTCATCGCGTGAGTGACTCATCCATGCATGGTCTGACTATTAGGACAGGGAGGGTTGGGAAAAATCGAGCTTGAAATAACTGTAGTCGTTTGTTAGCGTCTTTGACCATGGACTTCACCACACCCGCCCAAATCCTGCTTGATGGCAGTATCGAACCGGAGCAAACGGAGTCAATACAGTCGGAGCTTGGGCGATTCTCTGCCGCCAGCGCTGAAGAGCACGGCCTCGTGAATATCACGCAAGGCGGGGCCATCCTGGCCGAAGCAAGCAGCTTGTTCAACGCCTGGTTACTCAGCGGCGATTGACACCTTTCGCGTTCTTCGGTCGGACCTATCTTTCGGCGCGCGAACCGAAAGAATTCGAGAAACTCGAAAGGCTTCCGGCAGGCCGTGGGGCAAGCGATGGGTGCCGCCGCGAAGGTTGGCGCTTTCTGCGATGGCTTGACCTTGGGTATGCGCGATGCAGGGTTCGAACCTGCGACTTCTTGCGTGTGAAGCAAGCGCTCTACCACTGAGCTAATCGCGCGTTGGAACGAGTAGGATACAGAGGTAGGCAGGGTGCGGCAAATGTTCCTTTGAGGAGTCCTCCAGGAAGCTGCAGGGGCGTCCGAACCGCACAAAACGGAAGCGCGACCGCTGAGCACATGCGCCTGCGGAGCAGACTCTAATTCTCCGCCGCTACCGCCCAATTGATCGCACGCACGATCGAGACGGTGCGGGAACCAGCGGCCTAACGGGACGCTAGAGACCTTCGATGAAGGCTCGGATGTTTTCCTTGGTCTGGCCGAGCTTCTTTTCCAGGCGGCCGAGGAGTTCGTCGTCTTTTCCTTCGGAGAAGGCGAGGTCGTCGTCGGTCAATTGCCCGTACTTCTGTTTCAGTTTGCCTTTGGTTTCGTTCCAATTTCCCTTCAAATTTAGCTTCGTCATAGTACGAAAGGATTCGTGCCGGATAAAATCGCCGGTTGCATCTTCGGATGCGGACGCATCGAGAGGAAATGGCTGCTGCCAGGGCTGGGGCGGGCGGACGTTTGTGTGTCGCTGAGTGCGAGCGTTGCGCCGGGTGTCCCAACGCATCGGAGAGAAGGCAAAGCACTCCTCGGGTTGCGGCCCTGCGCCCGGCTGTTTGCCTACCCGCCGGCTATGGCTGGGACGATGGAGATCTCGTCGCCGTCCTTCACGGGGGTGGCTTTCTCATCGAGGAAACGAATGTCTTCGTCGTTGACGAATATGTTGACGAAGCGGCGGATGTTTCCCTGCTCGTCGCAGAGACGTTCCTTGAGGCCGGGATGATTTTTCTCCAAGTCGTTCAGGATTTCGCCGATGTTGGCGCCGCCGGCGGGAACTACGTCCCGGTCGTTGGTGAGTTTGCGGAGCGGGGTGGGGATGCGGACGTTGGTGGACATGGGTCGGGGTTTCGGGTTGGGTTTGGCGGTTGGGAGGGGGCGGTCAGGGGGCGGCGGGCTCGCGGGAGGCGGCCAGGAGGGCGTCGAACTCGCGCAGGGAGGGGTTGATGAGGCGGGGTTCGCCGACGTGTGTGGCGACGGCTTCCTGGGTTTTGAGGCCGTGGCCGGTGATGCACAGGACGGCGCTTTCATCCGCGGGTATGGCTCCGTTGCGGATGAGCTTTTGCGCGCAGGCGACGGTGACGCCGCCGGCCGTCTCGGCGAAGATGCCTTCGCATTCGGCAAGGAGGCGGATACCGGCCACGACTTCTTCATCGGTGCAATCCTCGGCAGAGCCGCCGGTGTCGCGCATGGTGTGGATGGCGTAGTAGCCATCGGCCGGGGTGCCGATGGCGAGGGATTTGACGATGGTCTCGGGCTTGCTGACGGGCTTGACGATGTCGGTGCCCTTCTTCATGGCGGCGGAGATGGGGGAGCAGCCGTAGGCCTGCGCGCCGTGGACGGAAAACGGGGTCTCCTGCACGAGGCCGAGCGTGGCAAATTCCTTGTAGGCTTTGTGGACTTTGGTGAGGAGCGAGCCGCTGGCCATGGGGACGACCGTGTGGCGCGGGATGCGCCAGCCAAGCTGCTCGGCGATCTCGAAGCCGATGCTCTTGGAGCCTTCGGCGTAGTAGGGGCGGAGGTTGACGTTGACGAAGCCCCAGCCGTATTTGCCGGCGATCTCGGAACAGAGGCGGTTTACCTGGTCGTAAGCGCCGTGGATGCCGATGACCTGCGCGCCATAGACGAGGGAGCCGATGATCTTGCCGCGTTCCAGGTCTGCGGGGATGAGGACGCAGGCCTTGAGGCCGGCGGAAGCGGCGTTGGCGGCGACGGAGTTTGCGAGGTTCCCGGTGGAGGCGCACGCGACTGTCTCGAAGCCGAGCTCGCGGGCGCGGCTCAAGGCCACGGAGACGACGCGATCCTTAAAAGAAAGGGTGGGGTAGTTGACGGTGTCGTTCTTTACCCAAAGCTCGCGGATGCCGAGGGCCCTTGCAAGGCGGTCGGCCTTTACGAGCGGGGTGAAGCCGACCTGGCGCCCCACGGTCGGCTCGCCGTCAATGGGGAGCAGCTCGCGGTAACGCCACATGGAGCCGGGACGCGCGGCGATGGCCTCCCTGGTGAGGACGGGCCGGATGGCATCGTAATCGTAGGCGGCTTCGAGCGGCCCGAAGTCAAATTCGCAGATGTGTATGGCGAGCTTCTCGTACACGCGGCCGCACTCGCGGCACTTGAGGTGGGTGAAGTAAGGGCTGGAATTCTTGTCCATGGATATGCGTCGCATTCCTCTCCCCGGGAGAATCCAGACGGAACGACAGGTCGACAAATGGACAATCGTCCCTCTCATCTTCGCCGGAGACTTCCCCGGCGCTGGATTTGGCACCTGGTCCCTCGAATTTCTTCAAGGCGGTTGCCGTGGCGTCAACGGGCCAGTCCCTCAGCCACTCTCGATAAGAGTTCGGTGCAGCGTAACGGGGGGCGGGGGATTGTCAAATGCATTTCGAAGCGCAGCAGGACGGGAGGCGCACGCAGAGGCGCCCCCGAAGCGCGCGCCCTACTCCTTGATCGCGAGGTGGACCGTGGAGAGGAGCTGCTTGGCGCTGTATGGTTTGTCCAGGAACCAGGTCACGCCCATGTCGCGCAGAAGGAGCTTTTTGTTGTCGTGGCTCTCGCCGCTGGAGGTGATGATCTTCACGAGGGGGTCGACTTTCTTCAAGGCGCGGACCAGCGCCACGCCATCCATAAGATCCATCTCGATGTCGGTGAGGACGACCTGGATTTCATCGCGCCTCTGGAAATAGAGCGCCAGCGCGTCCGTGCCATCCTCGGCCGTGTAGGCGCGGTAGCCGTGGGCTTCGAGGGTCTTGATGGCGGCATTCCGGATGGAGGGCTCGTCATCGACCACGAGGATGAGTTCGCCGTTGCCTTCGGGGGTGGCGAGCGTTTCCTGCAGCGCGTCCGGGCTGTCCTTCTCGGATGCCGGGAGATAGATGCGAAAAGCGGTGCCGACCCCGACCTCGCTGTCCACGGTGATGAATCCGCCGTGGCTTTTCACGATGCCCATGACGGTCGAAAGGCCGAGGCCGGTGCCTTTGCCCGGCTCCTTGGTGGTGAAGAACGGGTCGAAGATTTTCTCCATGACCTGGCGCGGGATGCCGTCGCCGCTGTCGGAGACGTTCAACGTCACATACCGGCCCGCGCGCGCGTCGGGGTGCAGCGTGCGGCCCTGTTCGTCGATGGTCACCGTCTCGGCGCCGATTACGAGCCGGCCTCCGTCGGGCATGGCGTCCCGGGCGTTCACGCAGAGGTTCAGGAGCACTTGGTGGAGCTGGGTGATGTCGCCGGAGATGGTGGCGACGTTCTTCGCGATCTGGGTTTTGAAGCTGATGTTCTTCGGGAACGTCTGGCCCATCATCTTGACGAGCTCGGTGATGAGGTGCCGCGGCTGCAGCAGGATGCGGTCGCCCTCCGCGCCGCGGGCGAAGGTGAGCACTTGTTTCACGATGTCCGCGCCGCGCTCGGCGCTGATCTCGATGGTGCTCAGGAGCGTCTGGCTCTCTTCGTCGGTCACACTGCGGCGCAGGAGGCCGGTGGACATGAGGATGGGCGCCAGGATGTTATTGAGGTCATGCGCGATGCCGCTGGCGAGGGTGCCGATGCTCTCGAGCCGCTGGGAGCGCAGGAACTGGCCTTCCAGTTTCTTCTTTTCGGTGATGTCCGTGTTGATGACCAGGATGGACTTCGGCTCGCCGTCGTCCCCGCGCACCAGGGTCCAGCGGCCGCTCACCGCGACCTCCCTGCCGTTGGCCGCCGTATGCCGGGTCTCGCCCTTCCATTCGCCGGAAGCCAGGAGCTCCACCTTTGCCACGGGGAAGATGCCGGCGTCCTGCTTCACCAGGTCGGTGAGCTTCCGCCCCACGGCTTCCGCCGAGAGCTTCGCATAGAGCGACTCCGCGCCCTTGTTCCAGAAAGCGACCCTGTCGTCGAGGTCGATGACGATGATGGCGTCGTGCGCCAGGTTCAAAAGGCTCGCCTGTTCGCGCACCTGCTTCTCGGCGCGTTTGCGCTCGGTGATGTCGTGTGCCAGGACGAGGATCGCGCATTTCCCCGCAAACGGGATGCGGTTCCAGGTCAGCTCGACATCGATGACCGTCGCGTCCTTCTTGCGGTGTTTCCACACGGCCGTCTGGTTGATCGCCATCTCGGCGCTGTTCTCCCATTCCTGGGCCAGGGCCCCGATCTCCTCGGCCGCGCAGAGCTGGGTGATCGTGAGCCCGGCAAACTCTTCGCGCGAATACCCGTAGTGTCGGATCGCCGCGTCATTCACCGCCAGGAAGCGCAGCGTCGAGGCGTCGTACACCCACATCGGGAGCGGATTGCTGTCGAACATCAACCCGAAGGTCGTCTCGTTTTCGAGGGGGTGGGACGGGACGGCCTGCGAGTCTTGGGAGATTTCCACCCCTCTTTGGAGGCAACAAGCGTGCCATCCCGCTCGAATTCGCCAGCGGGCCGCGATTGACAAATCCGCTCCGTCTGGCCGAAGATAATTCCCCATGCTGAAGGAGATTGCCGCCCCTCGCGGGACGCCGGGCCGCCGCGAGGAGTCCGATCTCCCGCAAAACGTCCTTTACAGCATCTCCGCCCGCATCGGAGGCAGCGGGCTGGATACGGATTGCTTCGAGTGCGTGCGAGGCCTCCACCGCGCGGGCATCCTGGGCCGCGCCATCGCCTATGCGAACCGGCAGGAGGAGATCCCCCCCTCCTTCATCCACAGCCTGCGGGGGCATCCCGCGCGCCTCCTCCTCTCGTTTTTGCAACGGAAATACTTCTACGGTGCGAAAAAGCACCTTCTGGACGAGGTCGCGTGCAAGCTCCTTTCGAGCGGCCGGTACGACCTTTTTCACTCGTGGTCCGGGGATTGCGTGCGGACGCTGCGCGAGGCGAAGCGGCGTGGCATCCCGACCCTGGTGGAAATCCCCACCTGGCACCGGAACAAAGGGAGGCAGAAGCCGGCGCAGACCCGGAGCGAGCGCGAGCGGGATAATGAAACACGATTTACCCGCCGCTGGTTGAACTCCTTCCTCGTCACCCGGCAGCAGACCATGGAGGAATACGACCTGGCCGATGTGCTGCTCGTCCTTTCCCGTAAGGCGCGGGAGACCTTCCTGGCGGCGGGCGTTCCGGAGAGCAAATTGTTCGATCTTCCCCGGGGCGTGGATGCCGACCGGTTCACTCCCGGCACGCCGCCGGACATCTTCCGGGCGGTATTCGTGGGGGCGCTCATCAAGCGCAAGGGGGTCCATACCCTGCTGGAAGTGTGGGACAGGCTGAAACTCAAGAACGCGGAGCTCGTCCTGGTCGGGGCCGTGCACGAGGAGATCCGGCCGTACCTGGCCGAATTTGCGAAAGAAAACGTCGTGCTTCCGGGGTTTACGATGGCGACGGAGGAGCACTACCGGCGGTCGAGCGTCCACATCTTCCCTTCGACCTGCGAAGGGAGCGCCAAAGTGACCTACGAGGCAGCAGCGTGCGGCCTGCCGCAGATCTCCACGCGCGAAGCGGGCGACGTTGTCATCGACGGGGTCAACGGCCTCGTCGTCCCTTGCGACGACGCAAACGCGCTCGCAGACGCCATCCAGCGCCTCTATGGGAACCCGGACTTGCGCAGCGCCATGGGAACCGCCGCGCGTGCCCGCATCGTGGAGTACTTCACCTGGGACCACTACCGGGCCCGGCTGCTGGAAGCCTACCGGGGCGTGTGGAAAACCGGGCGGGCATCATAGCGGCCGTTTCCGCCGCCTTACCCACGCTACCTTCTCCGGCGTCCGAACGAGTATCCGCGGTGGGTGCGTGCGCCTTTCGCCGCCCCGCCGGGGGCGATGTTCTCCTCGTTAAAGAGGGCCGTGTACACGTAGTTGAAATTATCCACCTTCAAGCGCGGGATTTTCTGTCCGATAAAGCGCTCGATCGCCCGCACGGCGTCCAGTTCTTCCGCGGTCACCAGCGTGAAGGCGTCGCCGACTTTCTGTGCGCGACCCGTCCGCCCGATCCGGTGGACGTAATCCTCCGGGTGCTGCGGCACGTCGTAATTAATGACGTGGCTGACCCCCGCGACATCGATGCCGCGGGCGGCGATGTCCGTCGCGACCATCACTTCGTATTTGCCGGACTTGAATCCCTCCAGCGCCTCCACGCGCTCCCGTTGGGTGCGGTTGGAATGCAGCACGGCCACGGCATGCTGGGCGACCTTGAGCCGGCCGGCGATCTTGTCCGCGCCGTGCTTGGTGCGGCTGAAGATGAGGGCGCTGTCGAACTTCGTCCGTTCCAGCAGCGCGAGAAGGAGGTCGAACTTCTGGTCCCGCGCCACCGGGTAGAGCGCATGGCTCACGGTTTCCGCAGCCGAGCGGCGGATGCCGATCTCGATGATCTCCGGGTCGCGCAGCACCCATTTGGTGAGGCTCTCGATCTCCGGGGGGAGGGTGGCGGAGAAAAAGAGCGTCTGCCGATCCTTCGGCACCTGCTCGATGATCCTGCGGACATCCGGCAGGAAGCCCATGTCGAGCATGCGATCCACTTCGTCGAGGACGAGCGTGTTGACGTTGCGCAGGTTCAGCGTCCCTTCGCCCAGGTGATCCAGCAGCCGGCCCGGGGTGGCGACGACGACATCGAGCCCGTCCTTCACCTCCTGCCGCTGCTTGCCATACCCGACGCCGCCGTGGATGACGCTGATGCGGATATCGCTGAAGCGGGCGTAATCCCGAAAAGCCGTATCGACCTGCGCAGCCAGCTCCCGCGTCGGCTCCAGCACGAGGCAGCGGCAGGCGCCGTGCCGGGCGAGTTTCGTCAGAATCGGGAGCGCGAACGCCGCCGTTTTGCCCGTGCCCGTCTGCGCGGAGCCGATCAAGTCGCGGCCGCCGAGGATGACGGGAAAGGCGCGCAACTGGATGGGCGTCGGCTCGATGTAACCCATCGCCTGCACCCCGTGAACCACATCGTCCGATAACCCAAGATCTCTAAATGACATTTGTCATCCAGTACAGCGGCTTCGGCGAAAATAAAGCCCTATTATTGCCGCGCCCTGTGGGCGGAGTCAGGTTTACCCTCAGGTGAGCGGCATGGAAGCGTACCCGGAACGTGGATGATAAAGCTTTTTATATTGCGGTCTCGAGCGTTAGGCCTTATAAGGGCGTGGTTTTTGCTGCCCCTTTAAATATTATGATGTCCCGAATCCCATTTCACAAAGTAAACTGGAAGACGAGCGCATTCCTCATCGGGACGTTAGTCCTCGCCCTCACCGCCACGCCCGTTTACATCTGGCATTTCGGGGTGGACTGGTTTCAGGTGGTGCTCTTCTTCTTCATGGCCTTCGCCACCGGCATGAGCATCACCCTCGGGTATCATCGGCTCTTCTCGCACATCACCTTCCAGGGTCACTGGAGCGTCAAACTGTTCACCGCCCTCTTCGGCGCTGCGGCCTTCGAGAACTCGATCCTTCTCTGGTGCTCCGAGCATCGCCGGCACCACAAACATGTGGACCACGAGGAGGACCCGTACGACATCTCCAAGGGCTTCTTCCACGCCCATATCGGCTGGCTCCTCTTCAAGATAGACCCCGATCCTCCGTTCGATAATGTCGCCGACCTCGAGAAGGATCCGCTGGTGGCCTGGCAGCATAAGTACATCCATCTCATCGCCCTCTTCATGAGCTTCGTCCTCCCCGCGCTCCTCGGCTACGCCTGGGGTGGCGGGCGTGCCGCGCTCGGCGCATTCCTCATCGGAGGCATCGCGCGGGTCGTAGCCGTGCAGCACAGCACATTCTGCATCAACTCCATGTGCCACACCGTCGGCCGCCGGCCATACTCCACCCGGTGCTCGGCCCGCGACAGTTGGATCATGGCGATCTTCACCTTCGGCGAAGGGTATCATAACTATCACCACGAGTTTCAGCACGACTACCGCAACGGGGTGAAACCGTGGCAGTACGACCCGACCAAATGGGGCATCTGGCTCCTGCAAAAGGTGGGCCTCGCCAGCAAGCTTCGCACCGTCCCGTCCGAGAGGATACTCCTCGCCGAACTCGCCGAGGCGCAGCGCCAGCTCCAGGCCAAGCTCGACCTGCCGAATCTCCCCGCGGAAACGCACGGCATCATCAGCGACACGTACGAGCGGTTGCAACAGACCGCGCGCGAATGGGCCCACCACCGGGCCGAGGATCTCGAGGTCACCCGCGAGATGCTCGCCGAGCTTCGAGCCGAGTTGAAGATCGCGCTGAACAGCCTGCGGATGGCGGATCAGCCTTCTTTCTCCGCTGTTTAGTCCGCTCCGCGCGCTGGGCGCAGAGGGCGTTTTAGTCTCCCGGGCCTGCCTGCCCGCGCCGCGGCGCGCCGGTTCCCAGAACCGCCGCCCGCGCGAATTGCGATCCGCGCAGTTGCATGCTGCCCGTTACGCGGCGTAGGTTGGCACCTTTGACGTGAATTTTTCCACGGCCGATATCGGAGATTTTTTGGCGCAGTTTGACGACGCGGTCGTTGCCCACAGGGACGGGGCGCCCCTGGAGGATCGCGTCGTGCGCTCGAACCGCTCCGGGGACCGCGTCACGGGCATGGTGAAGGGGAGGGGAGGGTGGCCGTTCCTGGTGACGATCTCGCACACGAAGGAAGGCTGGACGAGCGTCTGCTCGTGCCCCGTGCGACATGCGTGCCAGCACGCCTATGCGCTCGCGCTGCATTGCGTCGAGCATGGGGTAAACGGCGAGGACGGAGCCGCCCCCGGCGAACCGCGCGACCTGCCAGGCGAGGCGCGCGAGCCGCGGCCCAAGGGCACGCAAAAGGAGATTTACGAAGGCGTCCGCCGCGCGGTCAAGCCGGGGGACCGCAGCATGGTGGATCAACTGTACGTCGCTTTTGAAACGTACGGACGCCGCGGGCAGGAGCAATCCTTCAACCTCTCTTTCAGGATCTCCGCGCCGCCCTTCCACTTCAACGTCCCTCCCTCTTCCATCCCGCCCGGCATCGACAGTTTCGGGGATTTTTCCGGTTACGTCGCCGTGCAGTTCATGGAGAAGAAGCTGCCGCAGATGAATTTCATCGATCCCTTCGTCGCCTCCGAAGGGTTGCGGACGACCCTGGCGAAATGGCGCCGCGAGATCGAGGTCGAGCTCTGGAAAGAACGCCTCAAAGCCTCCGGCGCGGACGGGGCCGCCTCCGCCGACTCGGAGATCGAGCTCCGGCTGCTCGTCACCTTCAAATCGACCCGCCTGGAATGGCGGACGCCCTCCGCGGAGCGCTTCAAGGCCGTGCGTCAGGCCGACTGGCGCCGCCTCCAGCAAGGCGCGCGGGACGGCGTCCTGCGCCTGACCGGCCCGGCGAATTACATCTGGATTCTCTTCGAGAAGATGTCCGCCTCGTGGAACGACCAGGCCTTGCAGGATGAAGGGCAGCGCCGTCTCCTGCACCCGCTCTTCCGCGACGAGGCGATGCGCCCCTTCCTCGCGAACGGAACCGGGGACGCGTTTCAATGGGCTGAACATCCGCTCGCCTGGCGTTCGGAGTGGCGCGACTCGCCGCCTCGTTACGAGGTCGAGCTCGTCACCGAAAACGGCAGGCCCCTGAAGGGGAACGTCCTCGTCCTGCCGGGAAACCCCTATTACTACGTCACCGGGGACACCGTTTACCGCGGCCCTGCGCCGTTCATCCCGGGTGAACAGGGCCTCGGCCACAGCGTCCCCGCGGAGGCGCTCGAGACGCAGGAGGGCGTCGAAGCGCTCCAGCGTGCGGGCTCGCCCCTGCCCGAGCCGATGGAAAAACGCGTCCGCCGGCTCCCGATGAAGGTGACCTTCCTCTGCCAGTTGAAAGCCGACCCCTTTGTGAAGCGCGAGAACTTCGAGGTGCGGGTGCGCGCCGCGTCCCCGAACGCCGAGCTCGCGGAAGAGTACCAGGCCGGGGGCTGGGTGGAACTTGAGAAGAACTTCCGCGAGAACGGCGAATTTCTCCTCGTTGAACGCAGCGGCCTCGCGGAGGTGCCGAGGCTCCTGGCCGCGTTGCGGCTCGCGCCCGACGCCGCGCAGGAGCGCTGGGTGCGTCGGGTCAACCGCACCTTTGCCGAGGAATTCGTCGAGTGGGCAGGGGCGCTTCCTGCGGGGATGGAAGTCCTCGCCAAGGGCGAACTGGACACGCTTCTCCAGCCCGCGGTGAAGGCGTCGGTCGAGTTCGAGGTCGAGCCGGGCAGCATCGACTGGTTCGATCTCCGCGTGCGGCTGAAGGCGCCCGACCTCGATTTCACCCCCGAGGAGCTCGACCTTCTCCTGAAAGCGCGCGGCGGCTTCGTGCGGCTGAACGGCAAAGGGTGGCGCCGGCTCGATTTCGACCTCGATGAGGAAAAGGCCCGCCGCCTCTCCCGTCTCGGGCTCGATCCGCTCGATTTCTCGGGCGAACCGCAGCGGCTCCATGTCCTCCAGCTTGCGGATGCCGCGGGTGAGAAGGAATTTGCCGAAAAGACGTGGCAGGAAATCCGCGAGCGGGCCCGCGAGATCAAGTCCCGCATCACGCCCGCGCCCCCGGCGAGCGTCGCGGCCGAGCTGCGGCCCTACCAGCTCGAAGGGTTCCATTTCCTGGCCTCCCTCGCGGCGAACCATTTCGGCGGCATCCTCGCGGATGACATGGGGCTCGGGAAAACCCTGCAAACGCTCACCTGGCTCCAGTGGCTGCGCGAAAGCGGGCCCGAACACCGGCCGAGCCTCGTCGTATGCCCGAAGAGCGTCATGGACGTTTGGATGAAGGAGGCCGAGAAATTCACGCCCACGCTCCGGCTGCACCGGCTTGGCAAGCCCGAGACCGCGCCGTCCAGGGAGATGCTCGAACAGCTCGACCTCCTCGTGGTCAACTACGCCCAGTTGCGCCTCGTCGCCCCGGTGCTCCAGGGCATCCCGTGGCGCGCCGTCATCCTCGACGAAGGCCAGAACATCAAGAACCCCGAGTCGCAGACCGCGCGCACCGCCCGCGACCTCGATGCCGAGCACCGTCTCGTTCTCACCGGAACGCCCATCGAGAACCGCCTGATGGATCTCTGGAGCCTCATGGCTTTCGCCATGCCCGGCATCCTCGGGGGCAAGAATTATTTTTCCCGCCGCTTCGACAAGAGCGAGGATGGCTTCACCCGGCTCCGGCTCTCAGCCCGGCTGCGACCGTTCCTGCTGCGCCGCACGAAAGAGCAGGTCGCGCCCGAGCTTCCGCGCCGGACGGAAGAGGATGTCCGCTGCGAGATGGAGGGCTTGCAACTGAAGCTCTATGGCGCGGAGCTGAAGCGCGCCCGGACGCTCCTGCTGCGCGTGAAAACGGACAGCGCCCTCCACAAGGAACGCTTCAACATCCTCCAGAGCCTCGTCCGGCTCCGGCAGATTCTGCTGCCACCCGGCGCTCATCTCCGCGGACCACCGCCTGGAGGAGAGCGCGAAGATGACCGCCCTCTTCGACCTGCTGGAAACCATGCGCGCGGAGGGGAGCAAGGTGCTCGTCTTCAGCCAGTTCGTCACCATGCTCGACATTCTTCGCGCCGAATTCGTCCAGAGGGGCTGGGAGTACCTCTACCTCACCGGGCAGACCGAGAACCGCGGCGAACTCGTCCGCAAATTCCAGGAATCGCCGGGGCCGAACGTCTTCCTGCTCTCGTTGAAGGCCGCCGGCGCGGGATTGAACCTTACCTCCGCGCCATACGTCGTGCTGTACGACCCCTGGTGGAACCCGGCCGTCGAGGCGCAGGCGATCGACCGCACCCACCGCATCGGCCAGACGCAGAACGTCTTCGCTTACCGGCTCGTGGTCAAGGAGAGCATCGAGGAGAAAATCCGCATGCTGCAGGAAAAGAAAAAGCTCATGGTCGACGCCGTGCTCGGAGACGCGGGTTTTTCCAAGGCCCTGACCCTGGACGACCTGAACTTTCTCCTCGCGGAGTGAAGCGACGGCCGCCCGTCCAGTGCGGCCGGGACCGCCGGGATGCCGACTTTATTTCCCTTCGCTTCCTTTTTGCATTAGCGTTACCGACGCCATGTTTCCTCGCTTGCGGCTCTTCCGTGTTTTCGGCATCGACGTGTTCCTGCACTGGAGCTGGTTCCTCGTCGCCGCCATCGAGATCAGCGACCGCAAGGGAATGTACTCCTCGACGGCGTGGAATGTCGCCGAGTACGTGTCTCTCTTCGTCATCGTGCTCCTGCACGAGTTCGGCCACTCCCTCGCCTGCCGACAGGTAGGCGGCGTGGCGGAGCGGATCGTCCTCTGGCCCCTCGGCGGGGTGGCCTACGCGAGCCCGCCGCCGAGGCCGGGCGCGCTCCTTTGGACGATTGCCGCGGGCCCGCTAGTAAACGTCGTCCTTCTTCCCATCTTCTGGCTCGTGAAAATAGAGAGCGACGGGTGGGCCGACAGCTCCCCGGATGCCTGGCGCCTGGCCCACATGCTCTTCGACATCAACCTCACGCTGCTCGTCTTCAACATGCTCCCCATCTATCCGCTCGACGGGGGGCAAATCCTGCGCGCGCTCCTTTGGTATCCGCTCGGGATGGCGCGCAGCCTCATGGCGTCCCTCGCGGTCGGACTCGTGGGCGGGCTCGGTCTCATAGCGTTCGCCGTGTGGCAACAGTCGTATTGGCTCGGGATCATCGCAATCTTCATCCTGAGCCGCTGCTGGCAGGGCTACCAGCAGGCCAGGGACCTATGCGCAGCTCCCCCGCGGGGACGCTCCCTGACGAACCGCGGCCATGGAGTCGAAAACACGGCTGGGAATTATCGGCTGCGGCGTCATCAGCAATACCTACCTGAAGAACTGCGCCCGCTTCGAGAACGTCGAGGTCGCCGCCGTCGCCGATCTCGACCCGGGCAGGGCCGAGGCGCAAGCCGCGAAATACCGCGTCCCCCGCGCCTTCTCCGTCGAAGAGATGATGCGCGACGACGGCATCGAGATCATCGTCAACCTCACCGTCCCGAAGGCGCACGCGGAGCTGGCCCTCGAGGCGCTCCGCCACGGCAAATCGGTTTACAATGAAAAACCCCTCGCCCTGGATCGGGAGCAGGGCGCGGCCGTGACAGCCCTCGCCCGGGAAAAGGGCCTGCGAATCGGCTGCGCGCCCGACACCTTTCTCGGCGCGGGTCTTCAGACGTGCCGGAAACTGCTCGATGCCGGGGCCATCGGCGAACCCGTGGCCGCCGTCGCTTTCGTGCAGAGCGGGGGCGTGGAGCGCTGGCACCCGAATCCCTTCTTTTTCTACCAGGCCGGGGGCGGCCCGATGTTCGACATGGGCGTTTACTACCTCACGGCGCTCACGGCATTGCTCGGGCCTGTGCGGCGCCTTACCGGTTCGGCGCGAATCACCCGGAAACAGCGCCCGGTCTCCAGCGAGCCGTTCCGCGGCCGGGTCATCGACGTCGAGGTGCCGACGCACATCGCGGGAATCATGGATTTCGCCGCCGGCCCCGTCGGGACGCTCATCACGAGTTTCGACGTCTCCGGGCTCCACAGCCTGCCGTATATCGAAATCTACGGGTCCGAAGGCACGATGCGCGTGCCCGATCCGAATACGTTTGCCGGGCCGGTCTTCGTCAACAAGAGCGGTGAAAAGGAGTGGCGGGAGATGCGCATTCCGTTTGGCTACGGCGAGGACAGCCGGGGGGTGGGCCTCGCGGATATGGCGGCTGCGATTCGCTCGAAGCGGCCGCACCGCGCCAGTGGCGAGATGGCCGCACACGTGCTGGATATCATGCAGGCGTTCCACGAGTCCTCCGCGCAGGGCCGCCACATCGACCTGAAGAGCCGCATGGAACGCCCCGAGCCGTTCCCGGAAGGCCTCGCTTTCGGCCAGGCGCCTGCCTGAAAACGCATGGCCGCCCCACTGGATTTCTATCTCGGCACGCTGAAGGCCAGGGCGCACGGAGGCGGCATCTACAAGGGCACGCTCGATGCGGAGACGGGCCGCCTCGGGCCGGTCGTCCTCGTCGCGCCGGAGGAAAAGCCGGGGTATCTCGCGCTGTCGCCGGATCGGCGGTTTCTCCATGCGGTCACCGCAAAAGGGGTTGCGGCTTTTGCCGTGGGGAAGGGGGGCGCGCTCGCCGCGCTGAACGAGCGCCACTCCGGCGGCGACGACGCCTGCCACATCTCGACGGACGCGGCGGGCAGGCACGTCCTCGTGGCGAACTACGGCGGGGGAAGCGTCGCCTGTTTCCGCGTCGAACCGGACGGGTCGCTCGGGGCGCGCACCGCGCTCGTGGAGTACGAAGGCTCGGGCCCGCACCCGGAGCGGCAGGGCAAACCGTATGCGCATTCCATTTACACCGATCCCTCGGACGCGTTCGTCTATTCCTGCGATCTCGGCACGGATAAGATTCTGGATATTCAAGTTCGACCCCGCCCTCGGCGCGCTGCTCCCCGCGGAGGTCGCGCCGGGCAGGGTGCCCCCGGGAAGCGGGCCGCGCCACCTCGCTTTCCATCCGCGCAATGGCTGCGCCTACGTCTGCCACGAGATGGGCCTCACCGTCACCGCCTTCCGGCGCGATGCCGGCACGGGGGCCTTGCGGCCGCTGGAAACGGTTCACACGGGGCCCGACCTCGGTCCGCACGAAAAGGCGAAGCTCGCGGGCATCTTCTGCCATCCCTCGGGGAAATGGCTGTACGTATCGAATCGGGGGCCGGACACCATCAGCGTCTTTGCCATTCGCGGCGACGGCACGCTGGAGCGCGTCCAGATTGCCGCGGCGCAGGTGAAGGTTCCTCGCGGATTCGGCCTCGACCCGACGGGGAGGTGGCTCATCGCGGGCGGCCAGGCGGATGACACCATCGCCGTCCTGGAGATCGACCCCGAAACCGGCCTGCTTTCTCCGACGGAGAATACCGCGCGGGTCGTCGCACCCGTTTGCGTCCTCTTCGCGGGCGGGGTGGGAGTTTTGTGATGCGAATGGTGTGGATGCTTGCCCTGCTCTTTTGCGCGAACCTGTCGCAGGCGTGGACTTTGGAGTCCTCCGAGGTCCTCAGCCCGCAGGACTCGCCGGTCTCCCATGTAAAGAAGACGCTCGGGGGCGGCCGCGCACTCACGCTCCATTTCGTCTTCTTCGATTCCGGGAAATGCGGCCTGGAGGTCATCGACCACCCGCTCGCCGATGGGACGAACCTCTCTGACGCGATGAAAGCCGCCCACTGCCTGGCCGGCGTCAATGGCGGCTACTTCCAGCCCGACCGCACACCGCTGGGCCTCGTCATGAGCCGCGGGAAAGACATCCATCCCATGCAGAAGGCGCGGCTCCTTAGCGGCCTGCTCTTCGTCGCCGAGGGGCGCATCTCACTCCTGCGAATGGCCGAATACCGGCCGGAACCTCTGCCGACGGAGATGCTCCAGTCTGGCCCGTTTCTCGTGGATCGAGGGAAAGCCGTCGAGGGTCTCGATTCCAGGAGGCCGGCGCTGCGGACGGCAATTCTTACGGACGGTTCCAGCCGTTTCGCTCTGCTTGTGAGCGAGCCGCTGACTCTGGCCGAACTCGCGGATGTCCTCTGTTCGCCCGGTGTCGTGTCCGAATGGAAGATCAAGCGCTGCCTCAACCTCGATGGCGGCGCTTCCTCCGGCCTTTGGGTCGGCGATCCTCCCTTTTACCAGCCCGAAATAAGTTCCGTGCGCAACTACCTCGGGGTCGTCCAGCGACATCCGGGATTATGACGCGGCGGGCTGTCCGGTCTCTTCGACGCCCCCTGCCGGCGACGCCCGGGTTGCTTTCTCCCCGTCCTCTCCGACACTTCCACCGAAGGCTTTCCGGATGTCCGCGAGCGAGCTTTGCGCCGGGTCGTACCGGACGATGACTTTGTCGCCCTCCGCGGAGAGGACTTGCACCCCTTTCATCGCCGCCAGTTTTGCATGGAGATCCTTGACCGTGGCCGGATCGTCGAGACCCTTCACATCGAGCATCGCTTCCATGAACTCGGTCGCCGACGGATTCTCTTCCATGCCCTCCTTTCGTGCGGGACAGACCAACTGGTCGGAAACTTGATCATGATTGGATTAACTTGATCACGAATGAATCTCATGATCAAGTTATCGGGTGCCGCCCTTCACAAATTCCCTCCAGGCCCACCGCGTCTCGCACGAATTGCTCCAGACAATCCGCCTTCTGGGCGAGTTCAAGGGAAGGCAGGCGTTGTTCCGCTCGCAATCGCCCCAAGTGCTCGAGACCCTGCGCCAGGGCTCGATGATTGAGAGCACGGAATCTTCGAATCGCCTGGAAGGCATCACCGCCCCGCACGAGAGGATCGCGGAACTCGTCGCGAAACGCACCGAGCCAAGAAACCGGCCCGAGCAGGAGATCGCGGGGTACCGGGACGCGTTGAGCCTCATCCACGCCAGTCACGAGCGGCTGCCTTTTAATGTGGGGACGGTGCTCGCTCTCCACGGGGACATCCACCGGTTCTCGCCCGCCGGGGGAGGCGCGTGGAAAGCGAAGGACAACGAGATCACCGAGACGCTCCCCGACGGCCGGAAAGTCCTCCGTTTCAAGCCCGTCTCTGCGGAGGGAACGCCATGGGCGATGGAGGCCCTCCACCGGGAGTTCGACGCCATCTGGGATGCGGGGGCGGTCGAGCCACTCCTCGTCATCCCAGCCTATGTGCTCGACTTCCTCTGCATCCATCCCTTCCTAGACGGCAACGGCCGCACCGCGCGCCTGCTCACCCTGCTGCTCCTATACAAGGCGGGTTACGAAGTGGGCCGCTTCATCAGCCTGGAGCAGATCGTGGAGCGAACCCGGACTCGTACTATGATACCCTGCTCGCCTCCTCGCAGGGCTGGCACGAGCACCGGCACGATCTCACGCCCTGGACGGAATACTTCCTTGGAGTCGTTCTCCTCGGCGCGTATCGGGAATTTGCCAGCCGGGTCGGCGCCGTCACCGCCACGCGCGGCGCCAAGCGCGAGATGATCCTGGATGCCATCCACCGGCTCCCGCCCGAGTTCCGCTTTGCCGACATCGAACGCCTCTCCCCGGGCGTCAGCCGGCCCACCATGAATCGGGCGCTCGCCGAGATGCGGGATGCGGGTAAAATCCGCTGCGTAAAAGGGGGCCGCGACGCCGTCTGGAGGAAGGCCGGTTGACGTCCGGGAGCAGCGAAAGATTGCGAAGCGCCCGGGGGTGATCCATGATCGCCGTCATCAATCTGAACTGGTTTTTCGAGCAGCGTTACCCGGTTTTTGGACGGCAGGTGTCCGCTGCCGGGATCGCCGCCTTTGCCTGCTGTTTTGTGGTCGGGCTGGCGCTCTCGCGCATCCTCCAGAGCGACCGGGTGCGCCGGTTCCTGCGCCGGTTCGGGCTGGAAGAGCACTTCATCGCGTTCGTCACCACCATCGTCGGCCTCGGGCTCTTCCTCGCGTTTACCATGGCGGGGCTGAACGCGGCGGGCCTGCCGATCCCGTGGGAGGAGCCGATTCCGGGGCTGTCGATCAGCATCAGCCGCGTCCTGCGGCTTGTGGTCTGCATCGCCCTCGTGTTCTGGCTCTCTTCATTCGGGAAGAAATTCTTTCTCGAGCGGTTCCTTACCCGCAGCGGCATGGACAAGGCGCTGCAATACACCATCGGCCAGGTGCTCGGTTATGTGGTTCTCGTCGCGGGTATCCTCGTCTCCCTCCAGAACGCGGGCATGGATCTCTCCACGCTCACCGTGTTCGCGGGCGCGGTCGGCGTCGGCCTTGGATTCGGGCTCCAGAACATCGCGAGCAATTTCATCAGCGGCCTCGTCATCCTCGCCGAACGCCCCATAAAGATCGGGGATCGGGTCGAGGTGGACACCGTCGCGGGGATCGTCCGCGGCATCCGGATGCGGAGCACGACCGTGATGACGAACGACAATATAGCCATCATCGTCCCGAACTCGCGTTTCATCGAACAGAAGGTCGTCAACTGGAACCATGAAGACCCGAAAGTCCGGTTCCGCGTCCCGGTCGGGGTCGCCTATTCCAGCGATGTCGAGAAGGTGAGGACGATCCTGCTCGGGATTGCGCGGGATCACCCCCACGCGCTCGCCGAGCCTCCTCCGACGGTCTTTTTCTCCTCTTTCGGCGACTCGGCTTATAACTTCGAGCTCGTCGTCTGGAGCGCGGAGATGAGCACTCGGCCGAGGGTGTTCACGAGCGACCTGAACTTCGCCATCGAGCGTGAATTTCGCAAGGCGGGCATTGAAATCCCGTTCCCGCAGCGGGATGTGAACATTCGGAGCGGATGGGGCGGCGCGGCGCCTCCTGCGGCTTGAGAACAGGGCGGCATTTTTCCCACGAGGGAAACCCCTATGGCAGGATTATTGCTGTCGAACGCGGATGGACATTCTCAGGGAGTTTGTTACCCTATCCTCACGGATTTTCAGCCGAGTCCGACGATGGGCTTGAACGAGGGAAACGGAGTGAACTCAGATTTGAGAGCAGCGAGCGTCCACGGTCTCTTTGAGAGGCAGGCTGGCGAGACGCCCGATGCCGCCGCTCTCGTCTTCGGAAAGGAGCGGCTGACCTACCGCGAACTCGATGAGCGGGCGGAGAGTCTCGCGGCGCACCTGCAAACGCTCGGGCTTGCGCCCGGCGGCGTGGCGGGGCTGTGCGTGGAGCGGTCCCTGGGCGCGATGGTGGGGCTGCTTGCGATCCTGAAAACGGGCGCGGCTTACCTGCCGCTGGACCCGGCTTACCCCAGGGAACGGCTCGGGTTTATGTTGGAGGATTCGGGTGCGGCCATCCTGGTCACGCAAGAGGGGCTGGAAAATCTTTTTACGGGGAACGGCGTCAGGCGCGTGGATATGGACGGGGTGTTTGGGCAAGTCAGGCGGCTGACACAACCGCCCTCACATGCGGAGGCGCCGTCGGGCCTCGCCTATGTCATTTACACCTCGGGCTCGACGGGGCGCCCGAAAGGGGTGGCCATGCCTCACGGGCCCTTGCTGAATCTCCTGGCGTGGCAGCGCGGCGTTCTGCCGGGCCCGGCGCGGACCCTCCAATTTGCCTCGCTGAGCTTCGATGTCTCTTTCCAGGAGATTTTCTCCACCTGGTGTACGGGCGGCACGCTCGTTCTGGTGCCGGAAGCCGTCCGGCGCGATCCCGCCGCGCTCTGGAGCCTGCTCGGCCGTGAACGCATCGAACGGCTCTTCCTGCCTTTCGTCGCCCTCCAGCAGCTCGCCGAAGCGGCCCCGCTCTCCCTGTCGGATTCCTTGCGCGACATCATCACCGCCGGAGAGCAGTTGAGGATCACCCCGCGGATCGTCGAGCTTTTCGAGAAGCTTCCGGGCTGTTCGCTTCACAACCACTACGGGCCCTCCGAGACCCACGTCGTTACCGCTCTCACGCTCCGGCAGCCGCCCTCCGCCTGGCCCGCGCTCCCTGCCATAGGCCGGGCGATCGCGAATACGGTGATCCATCTGCTCGATCCCGCCCTGCGGCCCGTTCCGGCGGGAGACCCGGGGGAACTGCACGTAGCCGGGGCGAGCCTTTGCGACGGGTACCTGCACCACCCGGAACTCACCGCCGCGAAGTTCATTGCGAACCCGTTCGCCCCGGGAACCCGGCTCTACAAGACCGGCGACATGGCGCGGCTGCTCCCGGGCGGCGACATCGAATTCCTGGGTCGGGCCGATGATCAGGTAAAGATCCGCGGCGTCCGTGTCGAGCTCGGCGAGATCGAGAGCGCGCTCGGCCGGCATCCCCAGGTCTCCGAAGTGGCCGTCGCCGTCCGCGCGGAGCAACTCGCGGCATACATCAAGCCGAAGGCCGGCTCCGCGTTGCTCGGCATCGAGGAACTCCGCCGATTCGTCCGGGAGCGGCTGCCCGAGCACTTTGTCCCCTCGTCCTTTTCGTTCGTCGAGCGCCTCCCGCTGACGCCTAGCGGCAAGATCGACCGCGCCGCTCTGCCCGCCCCGCACGCGCCCGCCGCCCGCCCGGTCTATTTCGAGTCGGACGCCGAACGCAGGGTCGCCGCCATCTGGCAAGAGGTCCATCGGCGAAACACCCGGCCGCGAGGACAATTTTTTCGACGTGGGCGGCGATTCCCTCCGGGTGAACCAGGTGCATCGCGGCCTGCAGGCGGCCTTCGGCATCGAGTTTCCCGTCACCGCGCTTTTCGAACACCCTTCGGTGAAGGCCCAGGCGGCGTTTCTCCTGCGGCCCGCCGTTCCTGCGCCGTTCGCTGCCGCGAGCGACCGCGTCCAAAAACAAAGGGCTGCCTTGGCGCGGAAACGGCTGTCTCGTATCAACGCATGAGCGAATCCATCCAGGCCGGTTCACAGGAGGGAGTCGCCATTGTCGGCATGGCGGGCCGTTTCCCTGGCGCGGACGATATCGGCGCGTTCTGGCGAAACCTGTGCGGCGGGGTGGACTCCATCTCGCGCTTCACCGAGGCGGAGCTGCGCGAGGCCGGCGTCAGCCAGTCTCTGCTGGAGAACCCCAGCTACGTCGGGGCGCGCGCCCTGTTTCGCGACGCCGAATGTTTCGACGCGCAGTTCTTCGGGTACAATCCGCGCGAAGCCGACCTCACCGATCCCCAGCACCGCATCTTTCTGGAGACCGCGTGGCAGGCCCTGGAGGACGCCGGGTGCGACCCCGAGCGTTACCCCGGGACCATCGGCGTCTATGCCGGAGTCAGCCTGAACACCTATCTCCTGGCGAACCTTTGCGCGGACCGCAAATTCATCGACGAACTCGTCGGCGGCCATCAGGTCACGGGCTACGAATTTCTGCTCGGGAACGACAAGGATTACCTCTCGACCCGCGTCTCGTATAAATTGAATCTGCGCGGGCCGAGCATGACGATCCAGACGGCGTGTTCCACCTCGCTCGTCGCGATCAGCCAGGCGTGCCAGAGCCTCCTGAACTACCAGTGCGACGCCGCACTGGCCGGCGCGGTCTCCATCTCGTTCCCGCGCCACCGCGGCTACCTGCACCAGGAAGGGAGCCTCGCGTCCGCGGACGGGAGCTGCCGCGCGTTCGACGCCCAGGCTACGGGCACGGTGTTCGGCGACGGCGCGGGCGTTGTCGTCCTGAAACGGCTTGAGGATGCCATCGCCAGCCGCGACAGCATCTATGCCGTCATCAAAGGCTTCGCCTTGAACAACGACGGCTCGTCGAAGGTCGGCTACACCGCTCCCAGCGTCGCCGGGCAGGCGGAGGTCATCGCCATGGCGCAGGAGATGGCCGGCTTCCAGCCCGAAACCATTACTTGCATCGAAGCGCACGGCACGGCGACCCCGCTGGGGGATCCCATTGAGATGGCGGGGCTCACCCAGGCGTTCCGCTCGCGCAAGGGGAACTACTGCGCCATCGGCTCCGTCAAGACGAACGTCGGCCACCTCGAAGTCGCCGCCGGGGTCTGCGGCCTCATGAAGATGGCGCTCGCCCTCCAGCATAAGCTCATCCCGCCGAGCCTCCATTTTGACAAGCCGAACCCGAAGATCGATTTCGCGAACAGCCCGTTCTACGTCAACACCGAGCTCACCGAATGGAAAGCGGGCGAGACCCCGCGCCGGGCCGGTGTCAGCTCTTTCGGGGTGGGCGGCACGAATGCCCACGTCGTGCTCGAGGAAGCGCCCGCGCCCGAGCCCGCCGCGGAATCGCGCGCCTCGCAGCTCCTGGTTCTCTCGGCCAAGACAGCCGCGGCCCTGGAGCGCGCCACCGCGAACCTCGTGCGCCATCTGGAAGCGGACGACGCGGAGAGCCTGGCAGACATCGCCTGGACTCTGCAAACCGGCCGCCAGGCGTTCCAGCATCGGCGGGCGCTCGTGGCCCGCTCCGCGCCGGACGCCATCCAGGCCTTGTCGGATCCGAAGCGCGTCCTGACCCGGCAGTCGCTGGCGGGCGAGGCCTCCGTCGTCTTCATGTTCCCGGGCCAGGGCGCCCAATACGTAAACATGGGCCGGGAGCTATACGAGAAGGAGCCCGTCTTCCGGGACACCATCGACCTCTGCGCCGGGGTCCTTCAGGAAATATTGGGCGCCAACCTGCGCGGAATCCTTTACCCGGCGCCGGGCGGCGAAGAAGCCGCCGAGGCGCAGCTCACGCGCACCAGCGTCACGCAGCCCGCGCTCTTCGCCGTGGAGTATGCGCTCGCGTCGCTCTGGATGTCGTGGGGCATCCGTCCCAAGGCGATGATAGGCCACAGCGTGGGCGAATACGTCGCCGCTTGCCTTGCCGGCGTCTTTTCGCTGGAGGACGCGCTGCTCCTGCTCGCGCGCCGCGCGCGGCTGATGCAGGATCTCCCGGCCGGGGGGCGGATGCTCGCCGTGCGCATGGGGGAGGCCGAGCTGCGGCCCCTGCTCGCGGAGAACATATCGCTGGCGGCCATCAACGGCCCGTCCCTCTGCGTCGTTTCCGGGCCGGAGGCGGCCACAGCCGCGCTGGCGGCGAAGCTGGAGGCCGCCGGCTCCGCTTCCAAGCAGTTGTGCACCTCGCACGCCTTCCATTCGGCGATGATGGATCCGATCCTCGAAGCGTTCACCGCGCTCGTGTCGAAGACCCCCCTTCATGCCCCGGCCATCCCGTATGTTTCCAACGTCAGCGCGGGCTGGATCACGCCCGTCGAAGCGGCCAGCCCGGTCTATTGGGCGCGGCATCTGCGCGAGACGGTGCGGTTCTCCGAAGGGATGGGCCTCCTCGTCGCCGAGCCGGAACAGATCCTCCTTGAAGTCGGGCCCGGCCAGGCGCTGGCGACGTTTGCCCGGCAGCATCCCGCGAAGAAGAAAGAGCAGGCCGTCATCGCCTCGCTCCCGGTTCCGGGCCGCGGCGAGGTGGACTCCATCCTGCATGCCCTCGGCCAGCTTTGGGTGCACGGCGCGCCGTTGAATTCGGCCGGTCTCTACTCTCGCGAACGGCGCAGGCGCGTGCATCTGCCGGCTTACCCTTTCGAGCGGGTGCGGCACTTCGTGGAGCCGCCGAAGCACGTCGAGATGGTTTCCATTCCCGTGGGCGAGACGCTCCTGCCGGTTCCGTCCGCCGCTGTGGAAAGCGCTGCGCCCGCACCCGTCGCCGCCGGCCTCAGCCGGAAAGCGAAGATCGTCTCCGCGCTGGTCGATGTCCTCAAGGAACTCTCCGGGCGCGACCGCGCGGAACTCGACCCCGCGGCAAACTTTTTCGAGCTTGGCTTCGACTCCCTCTTCCTCACGCAGGCGAGCCAGGGCTTCCGGAAGAAATTCGGGGTGAAGATCACTTTTCGCCAATTGCTGGAAGAGCTCTCGTCGGTGGATGCCATCGCGGATTATCTCGACCAGCAGTTGCCCGCGGATCAATTCCGCGAGGAGAAGCCGGCCGCAAAACCGATTGGCCACGCCACCGGTATGTTCGCCCCGGCAACCCCGGAGACAGCCCTGGACGGGATGGCGCGGCAGTTGCAGGCGATGGCGCAACAGATCGAAGCGCTTCGCACCGGCGCGACGAGCGTGGCCGGCAACGGCAATGGCAACGGTGGAAACGGGCATGCGCTTTTGAAAAATGGGGCATCGAACGGCGCACCGCCAGCGCCTTTCGCGCCGCCCGAGAAGAAAGAGTCGAAGGTCTTCGGCCCTTACCGGCCCATTGAGAAGAGCGCCGGCGCCGGCTTCACGCCCCGCCAGCAGGCGCACCTGGATGCGCTCGTCGAGCGGTACGACCGCAGGACGCCGAAGTCCAAACGTTACACGCAGGCCCATCGCCCGAAGTTCGCCGATCCCCGCGCGGTCGCCGGCTTCCGCCAGTTTTGGAAGGAGATGGTCTATCCCGTCGTCGCCGCCCGCTCCGCGGGTTCGAAGATATGGGACATCGACGGCAACGAATACGTGGACGTGACGATGGGATTCGGGACGAACATCCTCGGCCACTCCCCGGCTTTCATCACCGACGCGATCCGCAAGCAGCTCGACCTCGGCGTCGAGGTCGGCCCGCAATCGCCGCTGGCGGGCGAGGTGGCGGAGCTGCTCTGCGACCTTACGGGCATGGAACGCGCCGCGTTTTGCAACACCGGTTCGGAAGCCGTCCTGGCCGCGATCCGCCTGGCGCGCACCGTCACCGGCCGGACGCGGATCGCGACGATGTCCGGCGCGTTCCACGGCATCAACGACGAGGTTCTCGTTCGCCCCTCCACCATCAACGGCGAGCCGCGCGCGGTTCCCGTGGCGCCCGGCATTCCGCCGCACGCGGTCAGTGAAGTCTTCGTGTTGAATTGGGGCGACCCGCACGCGCTGGAAGTTCTGAAAACGCTCGTTCACGATCTCGCGGCCGTTCTCGTCGAGCCGGTGCAGAGCAGGCATCCCGACGTCCAGCCGGTCGAGTTCCTCCGCGAGGTGCGGCGCATCACCAGGGAGGGCGGCGCGGCCTTGATCTTCGACGAGGTCATCACCGGGTTCCGCTCGCATCCGGGAGGGGCGCAGGCGCTCTTCGGCATCCGGGCCGACATGGCGACCTACGGCAAGATCATCGGCGGCGGCATGCCCATCGGCGCGCTTTGCGGCAGCGCCGAATACATGGACGCGCTGGACGGGGGCGCATGGAGTTACGGCGACGCGTCGTTCCCCGAGGTCGGCGTCACCTTCTTCGCGGGCACCTACGTCCGCCACCCGCTCGCGATGGCCGCCGCGCAGGCGATACTCGGCCACCTCAAGAAGGCCGGGCCCGCGCTGCAGCAGGAGCTCGCCGAACGGACCGCCCGTTTCGCGAAGACGCTGAACGCCTTTTTCGAGGAGAATGGCGCGCCGATGCGCATCATCTATTTCCGGTCGCTCTTCTATTTCGATTTCGGGGGCGAGATCAAGTATCCCAGCCTCCTCTTTTTCCACCTGCGGGAGAAGGGCGTTCACATCTGGGAAGGCCGGCCCTGTTTCCTTTCGACCGCGCATACGGAGGAGGATGTCGAGTATGTCATCCGCGCGTTCAAGGAGAGCGTCCGCGAGATGAAACAGGGCGGTTTCCTGCCGGACGGCGGCGTCGAGGAGACGCAGGAGGTGACGCACCCGAGGATCGAGGTTTCCGCTCCCGCTCCGGCCCCGGCCCGGCTGGAGGTCGCGGCGCCCAAGAGCGAGCCGCGCCCGGCTCGGCTCCCGCGCGTCAAAACCGCGCCCGTCCAGTTCAGCCTCTACTTCTTTGGAAACTACGAGGCCGCGTTCACCCCGGATAAATACGATCTCCTGTTCGAGGCCACGAAGTTCGCGGACGCGCATGGGTTCACCGCCGTCTGGCTGCCGGAACGGCATTTCCACGCCGTGGGCGGTTTCTCGCCGAATCCGTCCGTGCTCGCCGCGGCCCTGGCTCGGGAGACGCAGCGCATCCAGCTTCGGGGGGGAAGCGTCGTTTTCCCGCTGCATCACCCCATCCGCATCGCCGAAGAATGGGCGGTGGTGGACAATCTTTCGAAGGGCCGCACCGGTCTTTCCATCGCCTCCGGGTGGCACCCGAACGATTTCGTCTTCGCTCCGGATGCGTTCGATCGCCGCCGGGAGCTCTGTTTTGAAGGCCTTGACGTGGTGCAGAAGCTCTGGCGCGGCGAATCCGTCACCGCAGCGGGCGGCGCGGGCAACGACGTGACCGTAAAGCTTCACCCGATGCCGATGCAGGCCGAGCTTCCGATCTGGCTCACGTGCATCCATCCCGACTCGTTCGAGAAGGCCGGGGAGATGGGGGTGGGCGTGCTCGGCTACCTCATGAACCAGAAGATCGACGACGTGGCTGCGAAGATCGCGCTCTACCGCGACTCGCTCGCGCGGCACGGGCACGACCCCGCCACCGGTCACGTGACGATCCTCCTCCACACCTTCGTCGGGCCCGACCTCGCTGCGGCGCGCGAGACCGCCAGGGGGCCGCTCCGCGACTACCTCCGTTCGTTCCTCGACAACAGCCGCAAGAAGACCGAAAGCGAAGGCCGCCAGGTCGATGTGGATCCCGAAGACATCGAGCATCTGCTGGATGTCGCGTTTGAGGATTACGTGGAGGGCAAAGCCCTCATCGGCACCCCGGAGTCGTGCGCCCGCGTCATGGACAGCCTCATCGAGATCGGCGTGGACGAGGTGGGATGCTTCCTTGATTTCGGAATCGAATCCGGCAAAGTGCTCGGCAGCCTCGCCACGCTCGACCACCTCAAGAATCGCTATCAAAAAAGCGGGGGCGAAAAAACCGCAATGGCCCCCATTGACCGAACGCTCGCTCTCACCCCGGCGCAACAGGGTCTTTGGGCCTGCGCGGCGGAAGACGGCGGCGCGCGCGCCTATAACGAATCGGTGACATTGGGCGTCCGCGGCATTCTCGACCAGGAGGCGCTGCGCGAGGCTCTGCAGACGCTCGTCAACCGCCACGAGGCGCTCCGCGCGACCGTGGAGCCGGACGGTGAACGCCTTCGCATCCAGCCCGCGGCGGTCGTCGATCTCCGTTGTGCCGACCTTTCCGCGTTCGAAGCCGGCGAACGCAAGGCGCGGGCCGCCGAGTCGCTTGCGCGTGCGGAGAGCGAGCTGTTCGAACGGCACGGACCGTTCCTGCGGGCCCGCCTCTTCAAGCTCCAGGAGAAGGAACACCTGCTCCTGCTGACGTTCCACCACCTCATGGGCAACGGCCCTTGGTACTGGGTCTTCCTCGACGAGCTCTGCGCGCTCTACGCCGCAGCGCGCCGCGGGAACCGCGCCGTGCTCGCCGAGCCGATGCAGTTGAGCGGTTTCATGGAATGGGACGCTGCGCGCCGGGCCGACGCGGCGGACGCGGAAGCCTGGTGGCTTGCGCAGTTCGAAGGGGGCGTCCCCGTCCTCGAGCTGCCTTCCGACCGGCCCCGCCCCTCCGTCCTCACCTTTAGCGGGGGCCGGCAGACGCTCACGCTCGACGCGGAACTCACGCGCGCCTTGCGCCACGCGGCCGCCTCCCAGCGCAGCTCGCTCTTCAACCTGCTTCTCGCGGGGTTCGGCCTGTTGCTGCACCGGCTCACCGGGCAGGATGACGTTGTCATCGGCGTGCCGTTCGAGGATGAAGTCCGCACGCTCGAAGGCGGCGAGTCGCTCTTCGCAAACACGACCAACGTCATGCCGATCCGCAGCCGCATCGGGGGCGACCCGGCATTTGCCGAATACATGGCGGGGGTGAAACAGCTCGTGCTCGGCGCGTCGGAGCACCAGAATTATTTCTTCGGCAACCTCATCGACGCCTTGAAGCTCCAGCGCGACAGGGCGCGCGCGCCGGTCTTCTCGGTCATCTTCAATTTTGAAAGCGGCGAGTTCCGCAAGAATCTCGACGGCCTCCAGGTCGAGCTCCTCACCGAAGATGTCCCGTACCGCGGCCCCGCCGGCACGGCGATGGCCGAGCTCTACCTGAACGTCGCCGAGAAGAACGGCGCCCTCGAGTTCCAATGCGACCACAATGCCGACCTCTACGACGGCGAGACCGTGCTGCGCTGGCTCGGGCATCTCCAGACGCTGCTCGAAGCCGTCGCGGCCGACCCCGCCAGCGGCGTGCGCAGGCTCCCGCTCCTCCGCGAGGGCGAGCGGCGGAAGATCGTCGCCGAATGGAACGCCACGCGCGTCGAGTATCCCAAGGATGCCCTGCTGCACGGCGTCATCGAAGAGCAGGCCCGGAAAACGCCGGATGCCGTCGCCGTCGTCTTCGGGAAGGAGAGCCTCACGTTCCGCGAGCTCGACAGCCGCGCCAACCAGCTTGCGCATCACCTGCGGGCAAAGGGAGTTGCCGCCGATTCGCTGGTGGGCATCTGCATGGAGCGCTCCCTCGAGATGGTCACCGGCCTGCTGGGAATCCTGAAGGCAGGCGGCGCCTATGTCCCGCTCGACCCGGGCTACCCGGCGGAACGCCTCGGGTTCATGATGGCCGATGCGCGGATGCCGGTGCTCCTCACACAGGAACGCCTCGTGGACAAACTGCCGCCCCACGAAGCCGAAGTCATCTGCCTCGACGCTGGCTGGTTCGCCATCGCGCGCGAATCCAGGGAACGCCCGGCCGCCGCGATCACGCCGCAGAATCTGGCTTACGTCATCTACACGTCCGGCTCTACCGGGAAGCCGAAGGGCGCGATGAACACCCACGCCGGCATTTGCAACCGCCTTTTCTGGATGCAGGACGCCTACAAGCTGACCGCTGCGGATCGCGTCCTGCAGAAGACTCCTTTCAGCTTCGATGTCTCGGTGTGGGAATTCTTCTGGCCGCTGCTGGCGGGCGCGCGGCTCGTGATGGCGCGGCCCGGCGGGCACCAGGACAGCGGATACCTCATCGAGACCATCGTGAAGGAGGGGGTCACCGTTCTCCACTTCGTCCCGCCGATGCTCGCGGCGTTCCTGGCGGACAAGGATGCGGGGAGCTGCCGTTCGCTGCGCTGCGTCATATCCAGCGGCGAGGCGCTTTCCTTCGACCTCCAGGAACAGTTTTTCTCGATCCTGCCCGGGGCCCTCCACAATCTATATGGCCCCACCGAGGCTTCCGTGGACGTTACGAGCTGGGCTTGCCGCAGGGACGCCGCTAGAGGCGCAGTGCCTATCGGCAGCCCCATCGCGAACACGCAAATCTATCTGCTCGACCCGCAGCTTCAGCCGGTGCCGATTGGCGTCGCGGGCGAACTGCACATAGGCGGTGTGGGGTTGGCCCGCGGTTATTGGGGCAGGCCCGATCTCACCACCGAGAAATTCATCCCAGACCCATTCGGCGACAAACCGGACGCGCGCCTCTACAAGACCGGGGACCTCGCGAGGTGGCGCGCGGACGGGAACATCGTTTACCTTGGACGCATCGATCACCAGGTGAAGGTCGGGGGCGTCCGCATCGAGCTCGACGAGATCGAAGGCGCGCTCGCGGTCAATCCGGCAGTCCGGGACGCAGTCGTCATCGACCGTGAGGACCGCCCCGGCGAACGGAAGCTCGTGGGTTACGTCGTGCCCAGGGAGGAAGGCGGCGCGGACATTTCCGCCCAGCTCCGGGCCGATCTCAAAAAGCATCTGCCCAGCTACATGGTGCCCTCTGCCCTCGTATTCCTGAAGGCGCTCCCGCTCACCGCGAACGGGAAGGTGGATCGCCGCGCGCTTCCCGCGCCCGATCTCTCGCTGCGGCACGTCGAGCCCGAGTCCGGCCCGCCGCAAAGCGCCATCCAGCAAAAGCTCACGGCGATGTGGGCGACCATCCTCGGCCTGGAACGCGTCGGGCTGCACGAAAACTTCTTCGAACTCGGCGGCAACTCGCTGCTCGGGCTGCGAGTCGCCAACGAACTTCGCACCCTGCTGGATGAACACGTGGCGCTCGTCGTCCTCTTTGAAGCCCCGACCATCGCCGAGCTCTCCGCCCTGCTGGAGATCAATTACAAAGAGAGCATCCGCCGCATCAACGAAGACGCCGCTCGGGTGGTAAAGGACGCCGCCGTCTCCACCCAGGAGCGCGACGAGCCTGCGGGTGGCATCGGCATCCTGCGGCGCATCGTGGAGTCGCTGCGCCCGGTCGAGCCCGAGGTGCTCCCGGCGAAGGTCAAAAACCCGCGGGCCGTTTTTCTCCTGAGCCCGATGCGTTCCGGCTCGACCCTGTGCAGGATCATGCTCGCGGGGAACCCGGCGCTCTTCGCGCCCCCGGAGCTGCAGCTCCTCGGCTTTCAGAACATGGCCGCGCGCAAGGACGCCTACTCGGGATACGACCGTTACATGCTGGAAGGCGCGCTCCGGGCCATCATGGAAATAAAGAGCTGCGGCATGGAGGAAGCCCTGAAGGTCGTGCAGGAGATGGAGAACTCGGGGTGCTCGGTGCAGGAATGCTACCGCCGCATGCAGGAGTGGATCGCACCGAAAATCCTCGTCGATAAATCTCCCGACTACGCGATGGATCTCGATGTGCTCCGCCGGGCGGAATCGTGGTTTCAGGATGCGCTATACATCCACCTGTTGCGCCATCCGCTGGGCATGATCCGTTCTTATGAGAAAGGGCGGTTCATTCTCGAATCGCCCTACCGGCACAAGCAGAAATTTTCCGCGCGCGAGATGGCGGAGCTGACGTGGCTGGTGTCGCACGAGAACATCCGCGAGTTTCTTGCCGGGGTGCCGGCCCAGCGGAAGCACCAGGTCCGGTTCGAGGACATCGTGAAAGATCCGAAACCGGCGATGGAATCGATCTGCCGCTTCCTGGGCATCGACTTCCATCCCGGGATGGTCAAGCCGTACGAGGAGAAGGAGAAGAAGATGACCGACGGCGTCCACCCGCTCTCACCGCAGGTCGGCGACCATAATTTCCTGAAGTTCACCGAAGTCCGCTCCGACGTCGCCGACCAGTGGAAGAGCGAGTACACGGAGGATTTCCTCGGCGAAGCGACCTGGCGCATGGCCCGCGAGTTCGGCTACCAGAATCCCTTCACCTTCGGCCCGGAGGCGACCGGCAGCCGCAAAGAGCTTCCGCCCATCGTCGGCGTCTCGCGCGCGGCCCGCCGCGTGACGCGGGCGACCCTGTGATGCGAGCGCCCCTATGATTCCCCGCGACCATTCGCCCAAGGACTGGAGCGGCCTGGGCGGCAAAGCGGGGCTTTCGGGCGCCGCCACGGAGGACGTTTTCGTTTTCCCGGCGTCGCTTCCGCAGCAGCGTCTCTGGCGCATGGCGGGCGACGCGGCCGGCGGCGCGTTCAACGTGCCCGAGGCGTTCCGTATCGTCGGGCCCCTCAACGTGGCCGTTCTCGAAAGGGCCATCGCGGAGATCGCTGCCCGCCACGAAATCCTGCGCACCGTTTTCAGTTCCGTTGACGGCCTGCCGGTGCAGCTCGTCTTTCCGCCGAAACCGATCCTCCTTCCCGCCGTGGACCTGCGCATCCTGGATCCCGGGCAGAGGAACGTGGAGGCCGACCGTTTTATCGAGGAGGAAATCCATACCCCTTTCGACTTGAAGGATGGCCCGCTCTTCCGTGCGCGCCTGCTCTGCCTGGACGAACGCGAATATATCCTTCTCATCAACAGCCACCCGATCATCACCGATGCGGGGTCGGGCGAGGTGTTCGAGCGCGAATTGGCCGCCTCGTATCAGGCCTTCAGCGCGGGCGAGCCCTCGCCGCTGCCGGAACTTCCCATCCAATATGGCGATTTCGCGGAGTGGCAGCGCGCGGCGATCCAGACCGAGGAGTTCGCCAGGCAACTCGCATACTGGAAAGGCCGGCTGCGGGATGCGCCCGTCCTCCAGCTCCCCCCCGATCGCCCGCGACCCGCCGTCCCCAGTTTCCAAGGCGCGACCGAGCGGTTTGAGTTGCCCGCTTCGCTCGTCGAAGGTGCTCGCGCGCTTTCGAAGAAGCAGGGCGTCACCCTCTTTACGACGCTCCTGGCCGCGTTCCATGCGCTGCTCTCGCGCTACGCGGGCCAGGGGGATATCGTCATCGCGTCGCCTGTGCCAAACCGGAGCCAGCCGGGCGTCGAGGCGCTGCTGGGGCTGTTCGCAAACACACTTTTACTCCGCACCGACATGGGCGGCGACCCCCGCTTTTCGGATTTCCTGCTCCGCGTGCGCGACACTGTCTCCGGCGCCCTCGACAACCAGGACATCCCCTTTGAAGTCGTCGCCGAGGACCTCGGGCTCGACGCCGGGCAGCTCGGCCGCGTTATGTTCGCCTTCACCCCCGGCCCGCGCGCCGAACGCCAGGTGGCGGGCCTCACCCTTTCGCCGGTGGCGATCCCGAACCGGGCCGCGGCGTTCGAACTCGCGCTCTCCCTCGTGGAGCGGCCCGCTGGCATCGACGGCTTCCTCCATTACAGCACGGACCTCTTTGATCCCGAGAGGGTCCGGCTCATCGCCACGCATCTCAACGGCCTTCTGGACGCCGTGGTCGCGGCGCCGCACACGCGGATCTCCGAGCTCCCCCTTCTCCTGACCGGCAGCGTCCGCCGCCTGCTTTCACGGCCCCCGCCGCAGACTTCCGGCAAGGGCGGCGTCGTCCCTGCGCAAGGCTGGATGCAAAAGCGGCTGGTCGAAATCTGGGAAGACCTCTTTGAGGTGCAGCCCATCGGCGTCACCCATAATTTTTTCGCGCTCGGGGGGAATCCGCTGCTCGCCTCGGCCATGTGTTCGCGCGTCGAAAAGGTCATCGGGCGCAAATTGACGCCCGAGGCCCTGTCCGAAAATCCGACGATAGAGGATCTCACCAATTATTTCGCCATCACCAAGGTCCAGGCCGAGGGCTCCAAACCGCCCTTCTTCTTTCTGCACGGCGATTTCCTGGACGGCGGCTTGTATTGCATCAACCTCGCGCGGCGGATGTCGAAAGACCGGCCGTTTTACAAGATCGACCCGCACGGCTGGGATGGCAGGGCGATGCCCGCGACCATCGAGGCCATGGCCGCCTCCCGGCTCGAAATCCTTTTCAAGACGCAAAAGGAAGGCCCCTACTACCTCGGAGGCTATTGCAACGGCGGCCTCGTCGCTTTCGAGATGGCGCGCCAGCTCGAGGCGCAGGGCAAGAAGGTGGCATGCCTCGTCCTCGTCCTGGTGGATGCGATCAACGTCCAGTTCGCGCCGCTCTTCACCGCCGTCTCCCTCTGGGGCGGCATGCACCGGATGAACGACCGCGACAGGCAGGAGCTTTTTCTGAAATGGCGCCAGGCGTGGCTCTTTGCGCGCGCCTCGCTCCGGCACCACATGCTCGCCCTCCGCGCCACTTTCCAGATGGAGTTCCCCCAGGCCTGCGCCCGCCTGAAAAGGAAATCCCTGCGAATCCTCAGGCGCTTCACGCGGATGGTCTTCCCGAGCGGCGAGGCGGCGCCGGCCGCAGCCGGCCCGGCGCTGGCGGAAGGCGAGTTCGATGTCTCCCGGACCTACCGGGAAGCCGTGTGCAGCTACATCCCGCGGCGGTACGGTGGAAAGGTGTTCCTCTTGCGGCAGACCGAGCCGGATCCCGGCATCCGCATCACCGACCCGACATTCAACTGGAAGACAGTGGCGAAGCGGCTCACGGTGCACGTTGTGCCCGGCGGCCATTTCACCGCCATCACCGTCTATTCCAACCTTACGGTTCTCACCGAACGCCTCCAGACCTGCCTGGATGAAACGACGGCTGCCGGTCCGGTGTGACCGTCCCGCCGTTCCGCGCCGCGCCGCCGGGCCCGCTTGCTTTGGCGGAACACGAAGTCCAGGTCTTCCGGGCTCGTCTCGACGTGGACGAAGATCGTCTGGAAGATTTCGCTTCGGTTCTCGATCCCGGGGAGACCGCGCGCGCAGCCCGGTTCCGGTTCCCGGTGCACCGGGCTCGCTTCGTGGCTTCCCACGGCTTACTGCGGACGCTGCTCGGGAAGTATCTGGGGATCGGTGCGGGCGAGGTGCGCTTCGCGCGTTCCCGTTACGGCAAACCCTCGGTCGAAGGTTCCGGGCTAAAATTCAACATGTCCCATTCGGAGGAATTGGCGCTTTTCGCTTTTGCGCGGGATCGCGAGGTCGGCATCGATGTCGAATTCAGGAAGCCCGATTTTCCCGCGCTGGAGTTGGCGCGCAATGTGTTCACGGAACGGGAGCGCGAACTGCTCGCGTCCGGCGCCGTCGATTTTTTCAGGATATGGAGCTGCAAGGAAGCGCTCGCCAAAGCCGCCGGAACGGGAATATCAAAGAGTTTCGCCGGCGCCGGGTTTTTTTCCGGGCCGTCCTCGGTTTTGTTGCCGGGCGGCCTGCTCCCGGGTTCCCAATGGTGGCTCTGCGAGCTCGACGCCGGCCCTGACTGCGCGGCTGCGCTCGCCGTGTGGGAAACCCCGCTCGCCGTTCGCTGCTACGACCCGCGAGCGACGGAATCGTAAACTTCGCGGGTGCGCGCGGCGATCACGTCCCAGGCCGTCGCGTCGCGCCATTCCTGCGCGGCGGCGTAGTCTGTCCCGCGGGCGAGCGCCTCGACCAGCCTCTGCGCGAAGTCCGTCTCCAGCGCATCGAACCGGATGACGGAACGGTGCGGCTCGTGGACATCCACCGTTTTCAAACGCGTGGGAAGCAGGGTCGGGACGCCGTAAGCCCGCGCCAGGCTCGCGACGCCCGAGGTGAAAATCGTCCGGTAGTTCAGCACGACGCAGTCCGTCGCGCAGAGGTGGAGCTTCACATCGTAGTCGGAAAGAAAGCCGAATCGCAGCCGGATGTCCGGCACGCCCGAGACAAGCATGTTCAACTTCTGCGCGTAGCCCGCGTCGTGCGCGTGTCCGGCTATGAGGAGCACCACCCCCGGGTTCTCGCGTTTCCAATAAGCGATGAGCTCTTCGATCCCCTTGTTCGGCGTAAGAATCCCGAGCGCCAGGCAGACCTTTTCCTCCGCGAGCCCGAGCTGGAGGCGCGCCGTTTCGCGGGCGACGGGCTGCCCCATGGGAACGGACAGATCGCCGTGAGGGATGACCGCGCAACGCTCCGCGCGGACGCCCCCGAGCGCCAGCACCTGCCGTTTTGCCTCCTCGGAGTGGACGATGAGCGCCGCCGCCTTGCGCAGGAGATAATGCATCCCGGCTCTCCCGATCGCATCCTGGTTGTGACTGGTCGGGTAGAGATCGTGCACCGTATAGACGAGCGGAGATACGCGCGCCGTGAGGAAGACATCGCCGAAGAAACGGGCCTTTCGAAGCGGATCCCACGGATGGTTACGCATGATGTAAAACACGGGAAAATGCTGGTGGAAGATGTCCGGTTTGCGGCCTCGCAAGCCGCGGTACATCGGGAGCAGGCGGCGATACCCCGTCATGAATTCCACGGTGACCTCCTGGTCCGCGAGCGCGGCTGCCAGCAGTTGCTGGTATTGGACGAGGTGCCGGAAATCCGGAGCGAAGAGCACCCGCAGGCCGCGTTTCTTCTCGGATCGCTGCCGATCCATCAGATGCGGATGGCGTTCGCTCCCGTCGCGGCCTTCACTTCCAGGCCGACGAGGCACACGTCGTCTTCGAACTCATGGCTCGCCGAGTACTGCTGGATTTCGGCCAGGAGATCGTCGAACAAATCCACGGGCGTCAGGCGGCTGCGGCGTTCCAGGGCGGCGGGGAGCGATTCCCGGCTGTATGGGAGCCTGTTGGTCCCCTCGACCTCATACAGGCCGTCGGTGAAGAGCACGATGAGGTCGTCCGGCGCCAGCGCCTTGTGCGAGACGCCGTATTGCGCTTCGCCGAAGAGGCCGAGCGCGGGCCCTGGACATTCGCGGGGGTGCGCATGGGCGTGACGATGTTGGTGAGGCGGTTCAGGCAGAGAGGGTTCGGGTGGCCGGCGTTGGAGAAGCGGAGTTGTTTGCGCTCCATGTCCGCCACCAGGTAGAAGCCGGTGGCAAAAATCTGGTCGTCCGCCTGGGAAAGGCTTGCCCGCAGGCCGCGGTTCACGGCGCTGAGGAATCCCCCGGCGTCGCCCGCCACGGGCTTCAGTTCCTCCACGAGCCCGCGCAGGATCGCCGACACCAGGGCCGCGCGCACCCCGTGGCCCATCACATCGCAGATGAAGACGCCCACCTCGGTATCCGACACTTCGACGATGTTGAAAAAGTCCCCGCCGATCTTCGACGCCGGCTGGTAGCGGTAGGAAAGCTGCAACTCCGAGATTCCCCGGCCGCCGCTCGGGAAACGCCGGTGCTGTTCGGGCAGGTAGGCCCGCTGGAGTTCCCGCGCCATTCTCAATTCGGACTCCATCTCCGCATTTTTGAGGCGCAATTCCTCCGCGTAGGCGGCGAGCTGCCCTTCCAGCGCGTTCCGTTCGATGCCGTAGCGCACCGCCCGCACGAGGCTGTGCGTGTCAAACTGGCCTTTGACGAGATAATCCTGCGCGCCCATGCGCACGGTTTCCACGGCCAGCGTCTCGTCATCCAGCCCGCTCAGGACGATGATCGGGACGCCCGGCGCCGCGGCGCGCACGCGCTCGAACGTCACCCGCCCCACGGAGTCGGCCAGGGTGAGGTCGAGCAGGACGAGGGCGGAATCCTCCGTGGCCAGGCGTTCGAGCCCGGCGGAAAGGGTATCCACATGATGCACCGCGAAACGGATGTCCCCGGTGTCGAGGATGCATTCCACCAGAGCGGCGAACTCCGCGCTATCCTCGATGAGCAGGATGGGAATCGGTTGTTTCGCTTCAACCGCCGGCTTCCCGCTGCGCCCGGTCCATGGGTCTGTCATTGTAACCATGGAATCGTAGCTAGTTGCGGGCCCCGTGCCATCAGAAAAATCCTTGACTGTTGCCAAACCCGACGCATTCCGCAAAATATTGGAGTTTTTGACACTCCGGCCCTATAGGTTTTGCGTGAAAGCCGATTACCTGGTGCTCAGTTGCAGTCTCAGCGCCCAAAGCCGGAGCCGCGTCCTGGCCCGCGCGGTCTATGACTCGCTGCGGGAGCTTGTGAGGGAGGGCGGGGCCGAGTACCTGGATGCGCGCGACCTCGAGCTTCCTTTTTGCGACGGCGGGGAGGCCTTCAGCCACCCGCAGGTGAGCCTGCTCCAGGAGAAGATCGCCGCCGCGCGATGCGTGATCCTTGGGGTGCCCATCTACAACTACTCGACGAGCGGCGTTGCGAAAAATCTCGTCGAGCTCACGGGCCAGGCGTGGGAAGGGAAGATCGTCGGGTTTCTTTGCGCCGCGGGCGGCCACCGCAGCTACATGTCCGCGATGTCGCTCGCAAACAGCCTCATGCTCGACTTCGAGTGCGTCATTATCCCGCGATACGTTTACGGTTCAGGCGGCGATTTCGCGGAGGACGCCATCAAGGATCCCGACATTCAGGCGCGGGTTGAGGATCTGGCGAAGACGGCGATCCGGTTCTCGGAAGCGTGGAGCTTCGCCGAGGAACAGGGACTCAAGGAACCAGGATGATCTTTCCATTCGCCCCGGACTTCGAGAGCGCCTGGTGCGCCTGCGCGGCGTCTCGGAGCGCGAACTCCTGCGCGATGCGCGGCCGGAGCGTCCCGTTCTCCAGGGCCGCCCTCAACGCCGGGTAGATGGAGCCGAGGTTCGAGGGCGACGCGTTAAAGAGGCTCATGCCGGTGATCGACGCTTCCCGCGACACCCGTCCCCGGAGGCGAGCCGCCGTCCGGCATCCGTCCCGCCCGTTCCGAAGACGGTCAAGCCCGCAGCCCGTGCGAGTTGCACGGCGGCGCTGCCCACAGAACCCGTCGCGCCGTGCACGAGCACCGTTTCCCCGGCGCGTGCGTGCGCCTTTTGAAACAGGCCCCGGTACGCCGTCGCGCATGGCACGCCGACAGAGGCGCCTTCCTTGAAGCCCACGTTGTCCGGCAACGGGTGAACCCGGGAGGGTTCGCAAAGGGCCAGCTCCGCATACGCACCGGTGATCGCACCCGAAAAATAGACGCGGTCGCCCGCGCGGAAGCTCTCCGGCGGCGCGCCTTCGAGGACGCCCGCGCCGTCGATGCCGGGAGTAAAGGGAGGCGCGGGAACCGTGGGGTACGTCCCGGCGCGGATCAACGCGTCCACCGGGTTCACCCCCACCGCGTGGACGCGGACGAGGCATTGCCCCGCGCCGGGTATGGGGTCGGGAACCTCCGCCAGTTGCAAGACTTCGGGCGGGCCGAACGCCCCGATCCGGATCGCTTTCACCACTTCACTTCCGCTTCGGGCTCGATGAGCGCGACGCGATGGACGTGGCGTCCGCCCTCGAACTGCGTTGCAAGCCAGATGTCCACGATCTCCAGCGCGAGCGCCAGGCTGACGGTGCGTTCGCCGAGGGCGAGCACATTCGCGTCATTGTGCATCCGCCCCCAGCGCGCCGTGTCGTGGCTCCAGCAGAGCGCGCACCGGACGCCGCGCACCTTGTTCGCCGTGATGGCCTCGCCATTGCCGGAGCCGCCGAGGACGATGCCCCGCTCCGCCTCGCCGCGCGAGACGGCTTCCGCCGCGGGCCGGATGAAGAGCGGGTAGTCCACGGGCTCTTCGCTCGTGGTGCCGAAATCGAGCACCTCGTGCCCCTTGCCTTTCAGGAAGCGGATGATCTCCTCTTTATAGATAAAGCCGGCGTGGTCGGAACCGATTGAGATTTTCATGGAGTGTTCCCGGGGGCCTGCGATGGGCGGGACATATTCCGCCCCTTGCGCAGGGCCTGTCAATTCTGTTTAGTTCTCCCATGCCATCCGGTCTGGAGTTCGCCCATGTCATCGATGTCGTCGCCTTCGACGCGAACGGCGGCGTGGTGTTGGTAATGACCGAGGCGCGGCCCTGGGACGGCTCGGACGAACGGCTCTTCCAGCTCCAGGAAAAGGTGAACGCATACCTTTCCTTTGCGCTGGACGGAGAGATGGTCGAGGCTTACCCCCAGGCGGCGGGAAAGCCCTTCCGGCTGCGCTTGAAATGCGCCACGGAGCCGGATCCGCGAACCCGGCATTTCATCGGAGTCATCCGCAAGCAGATCGGCTACCAGCACATCTCTTTCGACGTCGCGGTAACCCCCTGACGGCCACCGCGCACGCGCCATCCGAACCATGCCGATGAGCACGCCCACCACCACCGCGAAGAAAGCTCCGGAGCGCGCGGATCCCGACAGTCCCAACGGCAGGGAGGGCGAAGACCAAAGAAAAGACGACCCGGAAAAAAAAGAGGGCGAGGGCAAGAAGGACGACAAGGAGTCAGAAGGCGGAGAGAAAAAAGAAGACGCGCCGGAGAAGAAGAAGCCGTTCCGCCCGTCCAGGAAGGCGATCGTTATCGCGGCGGTCATCGTGCTGGTGCTGATCATCCTCGGCGTCCTCTGGTGGCTGCACGCGCGGAACTTCGTGGACACCGACGACGCCTATACGACCGCGCACATCCACCAGATCAGTTCCCGCGTCGCGGGGATCGTCACCGAGGTGCGGGTGGATGATAACCAGCACGTCAGGGCCGGCGACGTGCTGGCCCAGCTCGATCCTCGCGACTACACGGCGGCCGCGCAGACGGCCCGGGCGGGGCTGCTCCAGGCGCAGGCCCAGTTCCTCAGCCAGGAGGCGGCCATCGCGCAGGCCGGCGCGCAAGTCTCCGTGGCCGACGCGAAGACGGCCCAGGCCCGCGCGCAGATGGAGCAGGCCGCCGCGCAACTCGAGAAAGCGCGGCTCGACTACGACCGCGTCGTCTCCCTCTATTCCAAGGATTTCAAGGCCGTCTCGAAGTCGGATGTGGATACTGTCACGGAAGCCCTGCAATCCGCCCGCGGGAACATGGAGAGCGCACGCGCCGCGGTCTCCGCCGCCGCTTCCCAGGCCGAGGCGTCGCGCTCCAGCCTGCACGCCGCACAGGCCGACTCCGCGGTCGCGCAAGCGAACATCGGCGCGGGCCAGTCGAAGCTGCGCCAGGCCGAGCTCCAGCTTTCCTATTGCAACATCGTCTCGCCCGTCGCCGGCAAGGTGTCGAAGAAGACCGTGGAGACCGGCCAGCAGCTCCAGCCCGGCCAGGCGCTCATGGCTATCGTGCCCGACGACGTCTGGGTGCTCGCGAATCTCAAGGAAACGCAACTGGAATGGGTCCGGGTTGGCCAGCGTGTGGATGTGAAGATCGACACCCTGCCCGACTTCACCTTCTACGGCCGCGTCAACAGCATCCAGGAAGGCAGCGGTGCCACCTTCTCCCTGTTGCCGCCCGACAACGCCACCGGAAACTTCACGAAGATCGTCCAACGCGTCCCCGTCAAGATCGTGTTCGACCGCGACAGCGTGCGCGATTTCGTGGACAAGATCGTTCCGGGCCTCTCGGTCGAGCCGTCCATCGACATCGGCGGAGGAGGCGGCAGCCGGCGGCGCGAAGCGAAGCGGATGAAGGTGGAGGACAAGCAGAACCGCCGCTGGGAGAAGGAGAATAAGTGACGCGCGGATGGCGCGTCCTCAAGGCCGCCTCCTTGTGCGGATGCCTGCTCGCCGGCTGCGCGGTCGGCCCGCAATACCACGGCCCGCCCGCTCCCGAATACAAGCCGCCGGCCGTTTTCAAAAACGCGGCGGACGCGGGCCGCTGGAAAGTGGGCGAGCCGGCCGACACGAAGCCGCAGGGGCCTTGGTGGAACGTTTTCAACGACCCGGTGCTCACCCGTTACATCGAGCAGGCGCTGGCCGGGAACCAGGAGCTGCGCATCGCCGCCGCGCGCATCGCTGAGGCGCGTTCGCTGGATCGGGTAGCGGCGGCGGATTTTTACCCGAACATCAGCCTCGACCCGAGCGCGACCCGCAACAGGACCACCAACACGGGGCCGATCCAGCGCGCCACCCTGGTCGGCGCCAACCCGTTCGCCGGCGCCATGGGCGCGGGGGCTGGAGGTGCGGCGGGCGCCGCGGGAGCGGCTGCCAGTTCGCCTCTCATCCTCGCCACCCAGCCGCTCACGACGACGTACAGCCTGTTCCGCGCGCCGCTCGATCTCTCGTGGGAGCTCGATCTCTTCGGCCGCGTCCGCCGCCAGCACGAGGCGGCGCGCGAGGAGCGGCAGGCGATGGAGGCGGATTTCCGGAATATGGCGCTCAGCATCTCCGCCAACGTCGCCTCCAACTATTTCGCGCTGCGCGACCTCGACTCCGAGGCGATCGTCCTCCAGCGGACCATCCAGACCCGGCAAGAGGCGCTCCGGATCGCGCGGGAGCGGCTCCAGGCGGGCCTGACGAGCGATCTCGACTTGACGCAGGCCACCTCCGACCTCGCCTCCAACCAGGCGGATGTCTTCGCTCTGGAAAGAACCCGGAGCCAGGTTGAGAATGCGCTCGCGACCCTCCTGGGGCAGCCTGCGAGCGTCGTGCGGGCGCCGGCGCGGCCCCTGCCGGTGGATGGCGCGCCGCCGCGCATCCCCCCGGGCCTGCCCGCGGCCCTGCTCGAGCGAAGGCCGGATGTCGCCTCCGCCGAACGCCAGCTCGCCGCGGCCAACGCCCGCGTGGGCATCGCGACTGCCGCATTCTTCCCGGTCATCCGGCTCACGGGCGCGGCCGGGTTCGAGAGCGCGGACATCGGCTCGCTCTTCGAATGGGAGAGCCGCATGTGGCAGCTCGGCCCTTCGGTAACCCTGCCGATCTTCGAAGGGGGCCGAAACGTTGGGAACCTGGGCGCGGCCCGGGCGCGCTACGACGAGGCGGTGGGCACGTACCGGGAGCAGGTGCTCACCGCGTTTCAGGACGTCGAGAACGCCCTTGGCGATCTTCGCACCCTCGCGGGCGAGGCGGAAGCGCGGCGGCGCGCGACGGAAGCGGCCCTGCAGGCTCTGCAGCTGAGCCAGCGCCAGTACGAGCGCGGCTCGGTGAATTTCCTCCAGGTGCTCGACGCCGAACGCACGGCCCTCACGGATGAACGCACCTCGACGCAGCTCCTCGGGCAGCGCATGCAAGCCACCGTGCAGCTCATCAAGGCCCTGGGCGGCGACTGGCGCTGAAAAAATCATGGCCGGCGACGACAGGCAGATGGATGCGCGGAAATGGTTTGCCGTCATGGGCACCCTGCTCGGCGCATTCATGGCAGTGCTCGATATTCAGATCACCAATTCCTCGCTGCGCGACATCTCGGGCGGCATCTCCGCCACGCCCGATGAAGGCTCGTGGATTTCCACCGCGTACCTCATCGGGGAGATCATCACCATCCCGCTGACCGCGTGGCTGGCGAGGGTCTTCACCCGGCGCTGGTACCTCGGGGTGAACGTCGTCCTCTTTCTTCTATTTTCGGCGCTCTGCGGCGTCTCGACGAGCCTCGGGGAGATGATCGCCTTCCGCGCCTTGCAGGGCTTCACGGGCGGCGTCTTTATCCCCATGGCCCTCACCACCGTTGTCGCGACGATGCCGAAGAATCTCCAGCCGGTCGGTCAGGCGATGTTCGGGATCACGGCGACCCTGGCCCCGGCCATCGGCCCGGCCATCGGCGGCTGGCTGACGGATCGTTACGGCTGGCAGTGGAACTTTTACATCAACGTCATCCCGGGCGCCGTAATGCTCGCATCGGTCATCTTCGCGATGGATCCCGAGCCGATGAAGCTCGATGAACTCCCCGGCGGCGACTGGTGGGGCATCCTCTGCATGGCGGTCGGGCTCGGCTCGCTGGTGGCCATGCTGGAGGAAGGGCAGCGCAAGGACTGGTTCGGCAATGATTTCATCCGCACATGCGGCATACTCGCGGCGATCTTCGTTCCGGCTTTTGTGTTGATCGAGCTCTTCCGGGAGAAGCCGTTCGTAAACCTGAAGCTGCTCGCCAGCCGGAACCTCGGCCTTTCCTCGGTCGTCGCTTTCGTGCTCGGGTTGGGGCTCTACGGCACGGTCTATATCATCCCGCTCTACCTGGGGGAGGTGCAGGGATACAGCCCGCTGCAGATCGGCAAGACCCTTGTCTGGGTCGGCCTGCCGCAGCTCCTCATCTTCCCCGTCCTGCCGATCCTCATGAAGAAGTTCGACGTGCGAATCCTGGTCTGTTTCGGCTGCCTCATTTTCGGGTTGAGCTGTTTTATGGACGCCTATATGAGTTTCAACTACGCGGGCGACCAGTTCATCGTGGCCAACGTCATCCGCGCCTTCGGGCAGCCGTTCACCATCGTGCCGATCACCGCGCTGGCGCTCGGCACGCTCGCGCCCAAGGACGCCGGCGACGGCTCGGCGATCTTCAATATCTTTCGAAACATCGGCGGGTCGTTCGGGATAGCGATCCTCTCCACGCTCATCACGCGGCGCGAGCAATACCACGACTGGCGGATCGGCGAGAGCGTGACGGCCTACTCGCTGCCGGTGCAGGCGAGGGTGGACGTTATCCAGCGCGCCTTCGAGGCGAAGGGGTTCGACCCCGTGGCCGCGCTCAACCAGGGGTACGAGTCGATGAAGCTGCTCGTCCGGCGCGAAGCGAACATCATGGCGTTCAACGATGCCTTTGCCGTGGTCGGCTCGGGTCTGTTATTCGGGGCGGTGCTCGTCTGGTTTTGCAAGAAGACGGTTGCCAAAGGCGGCGCACCGGCGCATTGATGCCCCATGGGAGAGCCGCCCGATTTCGGAGTCCAGAGTTACTGCTTCCGGCATTTCAAGGAGAACGCGGTGGTGGCCGCGAAGGTGCGGGGCGTGGGGCTGGACAGGGTGGAGCTCTGCGCCGTCCATGCGGATTTCTCGCGGCCGGCTGCGTTCGGGGAGATTGTCGGAATTTATAAGCAGGCCGGGGTGGCCATCGTCTCGCTCGGCGTGCAGACGTTCCGGGGGCGCGAAAGCGAGCGGGCGGATTTCGAGTGCGCCGTTGTTGCCGGGGCGCGCCACATCTCTTGTCATTTCACGGTGGATACTTTCCTGGACGCGATCCCGAAGGTGCGCGGCTGGTGCAGGGAGTTTGGCATCCGCGTCGGCGTCCATTGCCACGGCGGATACCTGTTCGGGGGCCAGCCGGATGTTCTGGATTACCTGTTGAAATTGGGAGCCCCCGAGATCGGCGTGTGCATCGACACGGCTTGGGCGATGCAGATCGGACCGCAGGCGGGAAACCCCGTCGAATGGGCCAAACGCTACGCGGGGCGCATCTACGGCGTCCATTATAAGGACTTCGTCTTTGGGCCGGACGGACAATGGAAGGATGTCGTGGTCGGGGAGGGGAATCTCGACCTGGCCGCGTTCAACCGGGCGCTCTCCGACGGCGGATTCGACGGCGTGGCTGTCATCGAATACGAGGCCGACGTGGAGAGCCCGGATGCCGCGTTGAAGCGCTGCGTGGAGTCCATGCAGGCGGTACTGTAGAGGGGGCTATCGCTGCCGCCGCCGCGCCATAAAGGCAAAGACCTGGAGCCCGGCCTACTTCGGCAGAAAATACGCGGCCTGCCTGTCGGAGATCGGCCGGCCCAACTTGCGGAGGACCTCCAGCATGTCTTCCCATACCTTCCGCTTCTCGCTCAACGACTGGTTGCGCAGCAGGTATGCGGGGTGATACGTGGCCATGAGCGGGATGCCCTGGAACGAATGCCACTTTCCGCGCAGGTCGCGCATCGGCTGGAGCGCGCCCAGCAGGCCTTCCATCGCGACCGCGCCGAGCGCCACGAGCGCCTTGGGCCGGATGAGCTCGATCTGTTCGATGAGGTAAGGGCGGCACGTTGCCATCTCCTCCGGAGTCGGCTTTCGGTTCCCGGATGCGCCCGGAGGCGTGTCGGGCCGGCATTTGAGGACGTTGGCGATATATACGTCGCCGCGCGCATAGCCCATGGTCTCGATGATCTTCGTGAGGAGTTGGCCCGCTTTGCCAACGAAAGGCTCGCCCGCGATGTCCTCATCCACCCCTGGCGCTTCGCCCGCGAACATCAGTTCCGCGTCGATGTTGCCGACGCCAAACACCACGGTGCGGCGGGTGCGGACGAGGTGGGGACACCTCTGGCAGACGAGCGCCCGGTCTCGCAACGAGGTAAACCGGCCACCCTTGTCCCCCACCGGCGCAGGGGGAAGGGGCGTGCTCGGGAACGGAGCGGGAGCGCGAGCCGAGACCAGGGCGGAGAGCGATAGCGCGGAGGCTCGGACGTGGACATTGCCTTCTTCACGCATCCGCGCCAGCGAATCGTGCACGATCTTCACGGCGCTCTGGAATTCATTCATGATAAATCGGGGCGGACTCCAGCTTCCACGAAATCGGGCGGGATTGGCGATTGAAATTCCACGCGCGCTCCGCTCACGGGGTGTGCGAACCCGAGCTTCCACGCATGGAGCATCTGGCGGGGAGCGCCGGCGGCGCTGCCATACACCTTGTCGCCGAGGACGGGATGGCCGATGTGTTTCATGTGCACGCGGATCTGGTGGGTGCGGCCCGTGTGCAGCGTGCACTCGACCAGCGCGGCACCCGCCAGCTCCTGCAGGACACGGTAGGAGGTCTTCGACGCGCGGCCGCGCGCGCCGTCAACCACGGCCATCTTCTTGCGATCCACCGGGTGCCGGCCGATAGCGGCCTCGATGGTTCCCTTCGGCTTGGGATGACCCTTCAGCAGCGCCAGGTAGATCTTCGAGACCGACCTCTCTGCGAACTGGCGCGAGAGGCTTTCGTGCGCGCGGTCGGTCTTCGCCACGACCAGGCAGCCGCTCGTGTCCTTGTCGAGCCGATGGACGATGCCAGGGCGTTGTTCACCGCCGATGTTCGAGAGCGCCGCGCAGTGGTGAAGCAATGCATTCACCAGCGTCCCGGCGCGGTGCCCGGCGGCGGGGTGGACGACCATGCCCGCGGCCTTGTCGAGCACGAGGAGTATCTCATCCTCGAAAAGGATGCGCAGCGCGAGGGCTTCGGGCGCGGTCTCGACCGCTTCCGGCGGAGGCTCGTGGAATCTCACCAGGTCGTCCACGCGAACTTTGTGGCTGGGCCGCGCGGGTTGCTCATTGACGAGGACGTTCCCGGACCGGATCAACGCCTGGATGCGCGACCGTGAAACACGGGGAATCTCGTTCGCCAGAAAATGATCCAACCGCACGCCACCGCATGCGACGCGAAAGACCCGCATGGCTCAGAACGGCGCGAGCAGCGCGGGGCCGCCGGAGGCCGCGGTCAACGAAGTATCTCGGCGATGACCCGCTCCAGTTCGCCCGTGACGAAAGGCTTCGACAAAACGCCCCTGGCGCCTTTCTCCAAGGCGCGTTTCGTGGTCTGACCCGCCGGGCCCGACGCCGAGCCGGACATGAGCAGGACAGGCATGGACGGCTTATTTTCCTTGGCCCATTCGAGGAGATCGAACCCGCTCATGTTGGGCATGTCGACATCCGAAAGCATCAGGTCGAAACACTCCCGGCTCAATAGCTCGATGGCCGTGGCGCCGTCCTCGGCGGAACGCGAGTCGATATTCTCGCGTCGCAACAAAAGAGCCATGGCCATCAGGTTGCCCTCGTTGTCGTCCACCAGGAGAACTTTTCGCCGCGCGGTGGATTTGCAAGGGGCCGGACTTGAGGGGGGCACGTCGCTCATCGGGGAGGAAATAGAAGCATACAACCGAAATGTGCGTGTTGAAAGACTAAAAAGGGGAAGCAGGTCGAACCGTAATTATTAGAATTTGGAGATATTTTAATAATTGTCAGATTGAATGCACAGAACCTGCTAAAGCTATTCCCATGAATGCAACTGAACTTTCCTACGAACACGAAACCGAGACCGAATCGGATACCACCTGTTATTCCCTGACACTGTTTACCCAGCGTTGGCGGGAGATCCGCGACTTCTACGTCGGCATCCTCGACGCGAAGGTCGTGAGCGAACGCATCGACCGCTATTGCGAAGTGGAGCTGGGCGGCGTCCCCATCTGCATCCGGAAATGTGAGTTTGGCGAGACGGTCACCTACACCCACCTGTATCTGTCGATCAAGAATCGCAAGCCGGTGCTCGAAGAGCTGCGCCGGCGCGGCATCATCGTAACGACGGTCGGGCCCTACACGAACTTCCGCGATCCCGAGGGCCGCGTCATCAAGCTCTCGGACAGCAAGACCATCGTCTCCTAGTTCCCTCCGGAATCCCTTTCCAACTTCCCCCCCCTTTCCTCAGAGTTCCAAGGTCGAGAGCACCTGTTCCACATTCGATAAATCCTGGAAGAGAAAATCCGGCTGGTGCGCCCGGAGCTCCTCGATGGAGTACCTGCCGGTGGCGATGGCCACGGTCTTCGCCCCGAACGCCTTTCCGCAATCGATATCGTGCGGGGTATCGCCCAGCACAAATGTCCGACGCGCGTCGAACTCCACTCCGTGCCGTTTCAGGGCGCGCTCCTGCGCGAACTTCCCGAGCTCATTGCGGTCGTGGTGGTCGTCGGCGAATGCGCCGAAATCGAAAAAGTGCCACACGCCGTAGTGCATCAGTTTCAGCTTCGCACCGGCCCTGAGATTCCCGGTCAATAATGCGAGGGCGACCGCCGGCCGCTGCTTCAGGGCCTCGAGCAATTCGAAGATCCCCGGCATCACGGAGCCGGAGCTTTTCGGCAACTCCAGTTCGAGGTGCCGGAGGTAGCCCTCCAGGAAGCCGTTGATCTCGGCGGGGCTCGGGTCGATGCCGTGTCTCTCAAAAATGCGGCGGGCGATGCCCGTATCCGTGCGGCCCGCGATATGGATCCCCTTCAACGCGCCGGCGTTCTCCCTGGTATCCGCGGGGTCTTCGCCGCCGTGCACCTCTTTCCCGAAGCGTTCCTCCACCGCCATTCCCAGCGCTCTTTCCCCGGCGCCGCCGGAGGTCAGGAGCGTCCCGTCGATGTCGAAAAGAACGAGTGATGTTTTCCCCTGGTCGCCCGCCATCGCGCCGCCCTATTCGCCGCTCTCTTCTTCTTCGTCGTCGTCCTCGTCCGGCTCGTCGTCGGTATCGGGGGTCTCGCCTTCGGAGCCGTCGGCGAAGCGGCGCTTGCGTTTGGCCGCGGGGAGTGGAGAGAGCGTCATATTGATGCTCTTGCCCATGTGCTTGGGCTCCATCTCGACCTGCGCCATGGTGTTCAGGTCGCCCTTCACCTTCTGCATCAACTGGTCTCCGAGCTCCTGGTGCGCCATCTCGCGACCGCGAAATTGCAACTGCACCTTCACCTTGTTGCCCTTGTCGAGGAACTCCTCGGCCCGGCGCAGCTTCGTCACGTAATCGTGCCCGTCGATATTGACCCGGAACTTGATCTCCTTAAGCTTGCTGGAGGAGTTTTTCTTCTCCTTGTCCTGTTTGGAGAGCTCGTAGCGGAATTTGCCGAAATCCACGATGCGGCATACGGGCGGGGCCGCGTTGGGAGCCACCTCCACCAAGTCCAGGCCCATGGACTGCGCCTTGCGCAAGGCGTCGGAGAGTTTCATGACGCCGAGTTGTTCGTTGGTGGCCGCTACGATGACGCGCACCTCGCGTGCGCGGATGCGACCGTTTACCCGAATTTGCTGTTGAATAAGTTCAATCTCCTAAAAAAGCGTCCAGGGGGAGCGGGCTCGGACGCGCTGGCTATAAATCCCGATTCGCAATTTCCCTCTTGAGACGCACCAGGAACTCCTCCGCGCTCAAGGCTCCTTCGTCACCCCGCTTGCGACTGCGTACGGCAACGAGATTCGCGGCTTCTTCCCGCGCACCCAACACCAACATATAAGAAACCTTCTCGATTTGGGCAAGGCGAATCTTGGCGCCGATCTTGTCCGGGCTCTCGTCGCAGGTCGCGCGAATCTCCTCGTTCCGAAGCATTTCCGTCACCTTTCTGGCATACTCGACGTGCTTTTCGGAGATCGGCAGCACCCGCACCTGCTCCGGCGCGAGCCATGTCGGGAACGCGCCCGCGAAATGTTCGATGAGAAAGCCGATGAAGCGCTCGTGCGTGCCGAGCGGCGCGCGATGGATGCAGAGCGGCGTGTCGAAGGTCGCCCTCGCTCGTCTTGTATTTGAGCCCGAACCGTTTCGGCACCGAGAAATCAACCTGGTTGGTGGCGATGGTAAATTCGCGCCCGATCGCGCTCCAGACCTGGACATCGATCTTCGGGCCGTAGAACGCCGCCTCGTTGGGAATCTCCACGAACTGGATCCCGGACTTCACGAGGACATTGCGGACCATATCCTCCGTCTCCTTCCAGAGCTCCGGTTCATCCACAAATTTCTCGCCCAGCTTGCCGGGGTCGTGGGTGGAAAAGCGCATCAAATATTTGTCCAGGCCGAATATCTTGAAATATTTCAGATACAAATCGTTTACCGCGTTGAACTCGGCCTCAAACTGTTCGCGCGTGCAGTAAATATGGGCGTCGTTCATCTGCATCGAGCGCACCCGCATCAGGCCGAAGAGCTCCCCGCTCTGCTCGTACCGGTAGCAGGTCCCGTATTCCGCGAGCCGCAGCGGCAGGTCGCGGTAGCTGCGCGGCACGGCGCCGAAGAGCTTGTGGTGGTGCGGGCAGTTCATGGCCTTCAGGTAATACTTCACGGGCTCGCCGCCGGCGTCGTCGGCCACCTCCATGGGTGGAAACATCGACTCCTGGTAGTAGGGGAGATGGCCGCTCGTAAGGTAGAGGCTCTCCCGCGCGAGGTGCGGGGTGCGCACACGCTGGTAGCCGCCCCGGAACTCCGTCTCCTTCGCGAGCTTCTCGAGTTCCTCGATCAACACCGTGCCGTTTGGCAGCCAGAGCGGCAGACCGGGCCCCACATCCTCCGCGTCGAAGGTGAAAAGCTGGAGCTCCTTGCCGAGCTTGCGGTGGTCGCGCTTTTTCGCCTCCTCCAGCATTTCGAAATAGGCGTCCAGCTCCGCGCGCGTCTTGAACGCCGTCCCGTAGATGCGCTGCAACTGCGGGTTGCGCTCGTCGCCCTTATAGTAGGCGCTCGCCACGCTCGTGAGCTTGAACGCGCCGATGTTCCCCGTGCGCATCACATGCGGCCCCGCGCAGAGATCGGTGAACTCCCCGTTCCGGTAAAGGGTTATCTCCTCGCCCTCCGGGATGCCTTGGAGGATATCCAGCTTAAACTTGCTCGGCGTTCCGCGAGGACCGAGCGCCGCCAGCCGGCCGTCCTCCGCCATCTGGATTGCCTCCGCGCGGCTCACGGGGACGCGCTCGAAAGTCTGGTTTTCCTTCACCGCCTTCTTCATTTCGGCCTCGATCTTGTCGAAGTCCTCCGGGGAGATGCGGTGGCCCAGTTCGAGGTCGTAGTAAAAGCCGTTCTCCACCGGGGGGCCAGCGGCGAATTGAGCCTCGGGCCAGAGCTTCAGGATGCCCGTCGCCAGCACGTGGGCGGCGGAATGCCGGAGCCGCTCGAGATCGGTCATCACGGCCCGTTGTTCGGGCGTCTTGCGTGGAGCATCCTCTGCCATGGGGGAGATACTCTTACTGCCGTGGGCGCCTCGGGGCAAGCCCTTGGGTATCCTTCTTGCTACAAAACGGTGGTGAACGTCAAAGAACTCTATCAGAACATCCCCTTTCTCATCAGCGCCGAAGAGGAGAAATCCTTCTGGAGGCGGTGGGGGATCGGCTGGTGGATCAGCGTTGACGGCGTCCTGGTTGGCTCATGCAAGAATGACGCGGAGCTGGCGGAGCAGATCCGCGAGATCAAGCAAGCCAGGGAGCGCGGCGAACTCATACCCTGCCGCGTCCATGGCGACCTGAACCAGCACGAATCCATCGCCATCACCGAAGCGATCGCCGCTGCGAGCGGGTACCGGGTGGTCATGACGGAAGAAGACGAGGAATCGTTCGTCAAAGTCGAAGCATCCGAGGATGCATGGCGTTACCACCAGAAACGGATGCGCATGCTCGGGCGTTACGACAAGAACGTCCATTCCTGGTGGGCCAAGTCCGAAACCAAGCCCGGAGCGGAAGCAAAGAAATAGGGCTCTCCCCGCGCGACCTCCGCGTTGAATCGTGAGGATGCGTCGGTCTAGGGACCCAAGCCTTTTCCCCCTTGGCGTCCTTCGCGTCCTTGGCGCGAGCCCTCCCCGCTTTGCAAATCAACGCTCGCCGCAGCGGTGCTCGGCGGGACCGGCGCTACTCGTGAGGTTCTGCGCGGTATTAATAAGGCCGACGTGCGAGAAGGCTTGCGGGAAGTTCCCCAGCATGCGTTTTGCGGCGGGATCGTATTCCTCGGAGAGCAGGCCAAGATCGTTTTGCAGGCCCAGAAGGCGTTCGAAAAGCTGCACGGCGTCGTCGCGGCGGCCCGCGAGGTTCATGCAATCGGCCAGCCAGAAGGAGCAGGGGAGGAAGACGCCCTCGCCTGGGGGCAGGCCATCGACCGCATTGGAACCTCCGGGCAGGTAGCGATAGACGAAGCCGTCCACCATGAGGTCATGTTCAATGGCCTGGATGGTGCCGCGGATGCGTTCGTCATCGACCGGCAGGAAGCCGACCAGCGGGAGCATGAGGAGGCTCGCGTCGAGATCGCTCGAGCCGTAGGACTGGGTGAAGGAGTTCCTGCCGGGGTTGTAGCCCTTCGTGCAGACCTCGTCGTGGATCGCGCCTGCCAGCGCCCTCCAGCGGTTGGCGTCGCCTTCCATGTTGAAGCCTTCTATCGACTTCACCGCGCGGTCCGCCGCGACCCATGCCATGACCTTGGAGTGGGTGAATTGCCGCCGGCCTCCGCGCACCTCCCATATCCCTTCGTCGGGCTCCATCCACTTCGACTCGAGGAATTCGAGCAGGGCCAGCTCCATCCGCCAAGAGGCGTCTTCGGCCGCAACGCCTGCGCGGCGGGTCTGGTAAAGGAGATCGAGCACCTCGCCGTAAACGTCGAGCTGGAACTGGCCCGAGGCGGCGTTGCCGATCCGCACCGGCTTGGAGTTTTCGTAGCCGGCGAGCCAGGGGAGCTCGAGTTCGAGCAGACGGCGCTCGCCCTGGACGCCGTACATGATCTGCAATTCCGAAGCCCTGCCCGCGATCGCGCGCAGGAGCCAGTCGCGCCAGGCGATGGCCTCTTCGTGGTAGCCGGCGCCGAGCAGCGCGTAGAGGGTGAACGTCGCGTCCCGCAGCCAGCAGAAGCGGTAATCCCAGTTCCGCGACCCGCCCGGCTGCTCGGGCAGGGAAGTCGTAGCCGCGGCGAGGATGCCGCCCGTGGGCGCATACGTGAGGCCCTTGAGCGTGATCAACGACCGCGTGACCTCCTTTTCCCAGCCGCACCCGGGTCGGCAGCGGCCCGACCATTCGCGCCAGAATTCCTCCGCCTTCGCGAGCACCGCGTTCGCGTCGAACGCCGCGGGCGGTTCTTCGTGCGAAGGGTTCCAGGTCAGCACGAAAAAGATGCTCTCGCCTTCCGACACGGTGAAGTCCGAGACGGTGGTGAACCCTTCGCCGCGCGTCTCGACGGACGTTCGCAGCACCAGGCAGTCCGGGCCCGCGATTGCCTCGGTCGATCCGTCGCGGCGTCGCACCCACGGCATGATAGACCCGTAGTCGTAACGGATGATCAATTCCATCCGCATCGCCACCTTGCCGCGGAGCCCCTCCACCTTGCGGATGACGGAGGGGTGTCCCTGCCGCGGCGGCATGCAGTCCACCACGCGCACGCGGCCCTCGCCGTTTTCAAATTCGTTTTCGAGGATGAGCGTCCCCTCGCGGTAACGCCTCTGCGAAGAGCGCGAGCCGGCGGCGGGCGAGAGGAGCCAGCGGCCGTTCTCCTTGTTGCCCAGGAGCGCGGCGAAACATGCGCCGGAGTCGAAGCGGGGAAGGCAAAGCCAGTCGATGGAGCCGTCCCTGCCCACGAGCGCACCGGTGGAGGTGTCCCCGATGAAGCCGTAGTCCTCGATTCTCATTCGTACCGGAGCGCGTCGATGGGATCGAGCAGCGAGGCTTTGCGCGCGGGGTAGAACCCAAAGAAGATGCCGACGGCCGCGCTGAAGAAGAACGCGACGAGCACGGAGCTGATGGAGACCAGCGTCGGCCAGCCGAGCCAACTCGAGAGCGTCTTGGAAGTGCCGAGCCCGATCAGGATCCCGATGATGCCGCCCATGGAGCTGATCGTCACCGCCTCGATGAGGAACTGAAGCATGATGTCCCGCCCGTGCGCGCCGACGGCCATGCGAATGCCGATCTCCCGGGTGCGTTCGGTGACGCTGACGAGCATGATGTTCATGATGCCGATGCCGCCGACGATGAGCGACACGCTGGCGATGGCCGCGAGGAGGACCGTCATCACGCGCGACGTGGCGGTGGCGGCGGCGGCGATCTCCTCCTGGGTGCGCACCGTGAAGTCGTCGTCCTTGCCGGCCCGGATGTTATGGTGCTGGCGAAGAAGGAGGATGACCTGCTGCTCGACGACGTTCAAGTCCTCGGGGCTGTCGGCCTGGATGTTGAAAGAGCGGAACGTCATCCAGCCGGTGACGCGTTTCATGGCGCTCGTGTAGGGGAGCAGGACGACGTCGTCCTGGTCGTTCCCCATCATCGAAAGGCCCCTGGGGGAGAGCACGCCCAGGACGACAAACGGCACGTTCTTGATGCGGATGATCTGGCCCAGCGGGCTCTCGTCGCCATATAGCTGCCGGGCGACGGTCTGCCCGATGACGGCCACCTTCTTCGTGCCGCGCACGTCGTCCGCGGTGAAGTTCGCGCCCGCGGCCAGCGCCCATTTGCGCAGGTCGAGGTATTCCTCGGATTCCCCCTGGATGGTGGTGAACCAGTTCTGGTTGCCGGCCGAGACCTGGTTGGAGGAGCGGATCTCCGGACTGACCGTGGTGACCTGCTGGATCTCCTTCTGGATGGCCGTGGCGTCCGCCAGTTTCAGGCTGCTCGCGCCGCCCCAGCCGGTGTGCACGCCGCCGGGGTTCATGCTCCCCGCGAAGACGAGTATGACATTTTCGCCGAGGCCGGCGATCTGGTCCTCGACCTGCGACTTCGCCCCGTTGCCGACGCTGACCATCGCGATCACCGCGCCGACGCCGATGATGATCCCGAGCGCGGTGAGCATGGAACGGAGCTTGTTCCGGCGGAGCGCGCGCAGGGCGATCTTGTTGGTGGAGAGTATCCTCACACGGAGAGCCTCCTACGCGACCTTGTGGGCGTCCAGTTTTTGCATCTCGACCGCGGAATCCAGCCGATCGCCCACGGGGAGGTCGCTGAGGATTTTGCCGTCGCGCATGATGATGTTGCGTTTGCCGTAGGCGGCGATGTCCAGTTCATGGGTGACCATGACAATGGTGATCCCCTGCGCGTTCAATTTCTGGAAGACGCCCATGATCTCGACGCTCGTGCGGCTGTCGAGGTTCCCGGTCGGCTCGTCGGCCAGGAGCACCTCGGGGCTGTTGATGAGCGCGCGCGCCACGGCGACGCGCTGCTGCTGGCCGCCCGAGAGTTGGCTGGGGTGATGATCCGCCCGGCCCGAGAGACCCACCATCTCCAAGGCGCGCTCCGCTTTCTCGCGCAGTTCGCGCGCGCTGAAATGCCGATGTGAATAGAGGAGCGGCAGCTCGACGTTCTCCAGGGCGGAAGTGCGCGAGAGGAGGTTGAAGCTCTGGAATACGAAGCCGAGTTTGCGGTTGCGGATGTCCGCGAGTTCGTTGCGGCCGAGCTGCGAGACATCCGCCCCGTCGAGATAGTAGTGGCCCTGCGTGGGCCGATCCAGGCAGCCGAGCACGTTCATGAGGGTCGATTTTCCGGAGCCGCTGGAGCCCATGAAAGCGACGAACTCCCCCTTGTGGATCTGGAGGGAGACGCCCTGCACGGCGTGAACCTCCACCTCGCCCGTGTGATACGTCTTGTGGACGGCGTCCAGTCTCACGACCGCCGTCCCCGCTCCCAGCGGTGCGAAGGCTGCCGTCGTGCCGGCCGCCTCAACAATGTCTGGCGGCGGGGCCATGCTCAAAAATGCCGCGGGCCCGAGAACGGATTGCCCGATTGCTGCTCCTGGACGCCGGTGCCCATTTGGGCGATGACGACCTTGTCCCCTTCCTTCAACCCGCCGACGACCTCGGTCGCGATGCCGTCCGTTATCCCGATCTGAATATGCGCCGGCGCCGGCCTGGCGCCCTTCCCATCGCCCAGGACATACACGGTCTTTTCGAAACGGCGGTCCGCCATCGTCTTTTCCAGGTGCGGAACGCGGGAGGCCAGCATCGAGGCGGAGGCGGAGCCTTTCGCGGCTGTTTCGTCCGCCGGGCGGTACCGGAGCGCGGAGTTGCCGATGGTTAGGACGTTCTGGCGCTGCTCGATGATGATCGAGAGGTTCGCCGTCATGCCCGGCTTCAGCTTCAGGTCGGTGTTCTTGACGCTGATGACAACATCATATGTCACCACGTTCTGGACGGTCGTGGGGGAGTTGCGGACCTGCGTCACCTTGCCGTGGAAGGTGCGGTACGGGTAGGCGTCCACGGTAAAATCGACGTCCTGCCCGGCCTGGACATTCCCCACGTCGGCCTCGGCGACGTTCGAGTCGATCTGCATGTTCGCGAGGTCGTTCGCGATGAGGAAGATGATCGGCGCGCTGAAGCCGGCGGCCACCGTCTGCCCGACATCGACGCTACGCGAGATGACGATGCCGTCGATCGGCGAGTAGATCGTGCAATGCGCGAGATCGACCTGCGCCTTGTCCAGCGCGCCCTGCTTCACCTTGATGAGCGCCTGCGCCTGGTGCAGGCTCGCCATCGCCTGGTCGAGCGTGGACTGCGGCGTGCCGTCCTTCGCCCGCAAATCCCCGGTGCGCTTCGCGACGACCTGCGCCAGCTCCAGCGCCGCCTTCGCGCTTTCGAGGTCGCCCTGGGCCTGCAGCACGTTCGCCTGGAAATCCGCGGGATCGATCTGCGCGACCACCTCGCCGGCCTTTACGGGCGAATTCCAGTCCGCGAAAAGCTTCGAGATGTTGCCGGAAACCTGGCTGCCGACCTGGACGTTCAAGACCGGGTTGAGCTGGCCCGTGGCGGTGACGCTCTGGGTCAGGTCGCCCCGGGCGACCGCGGAGGTCACGTAGGTCGGGCCTTCCTCGGCCCTGTGTTCCCAATACCAGACGCCCGCGGCGATGGCGACGGCGGCGAGAAGGATTAGGACAAGGGATTTCATTTCGGCGGGGTCACCTGCTCGACCCGATCCCTCTGGAACGCGGCGGTCGCGCGCTGCAAGTCGCGCAACGCCACCTGGTAGTCGTACGTTTCGGTGATGAGGGTCGTGCGCGAATTGTTGAGGTCGATGAGGGCGCTCTGCGCATCCAGGCTGGTCGCGGACCCCTCCTTGTACTGGTTCTCGACGTCGGTGTACTCCTGCCCCGAGGCCTCCACTTGGGCGCGGCTGGCCTTGATGGTCTCCCCCAGCGTTCGCACCTGGAGCCAGGCGTTCTTGACCTCTTCCTGGAGATTCTTGCCCGCGATCTCGTAGTTCAGCCGCGTCTCGTCGATCTGGTGGGCGGCGGTGCGGAGGTCGATCTCGCGCTGGCCGCCGGTGAGGAAGGGGATCTGCACCGCCACATTCGCGTCCCACGAGAGGCCGTTGGCGGAGCCGGCGCCGTTCCGGGTATCGGTGGTGCGCGACGAGTTCGCGCTGGTCTCGGCGACGATCTTCGGGGCGTATTCGGCGAGGATGACCTTGCGCCGCTGCTCGTCCTCGCGGACGGCCAGGAGGCTCGCCCGGTAATCTTCGCGGTGCGCGAACCCCTCGGCCAGCGCGGTCTCGAGCGGCTCGACGTCGGTGGGCGCGCCGGGAGGTTCCGCGAGCCGGAAGGAGGTGTCGCCTCCGAGGTTCAGGATGTTGCTCAAGGTGTTACGATCCACATCCAGCGTGTTCTGCGCGGTGATGAGCGTCTGGCGCGCGCCTTCGAGGGTGGCTCTCGCCCGCAGCACGTCGCTCCGGGCCGCGTCGCCCACGTCGTGGCGTTCCTGCGCGAGCTGCAACTGCTGGTTGGCGAGGTCGAAGGTCTGCTGGTTCACGGAAACCACGCTCTCCTGCTTGAGAACTTCGTAGTAGGCGCGCGCCACGCCGAACAGTGTCTGCCGCACCGTGTAGATATATTGCAGCCGGGCCGCCTTCGCCGAAAGCGAGCCGACCTTGTAGGCGGGAAATACCGAGAGGTCGAGCAGCGTCTGCTGGAGCGTGATGTTCTGGTTCGCGCCGTTCCCGGTGGCGATCGACGGGCCGGTGACGTTGGAGAAGGCGGAGGCCGAGCGGCTGTAGTTGGTGCTGAGGCCGATGTTTCCCGCCAGTTGCGGTCCGAGCCGCGTCAGCGCGCTCCACGGGAGCAGGTTCGCCTTGCGGAGTTCCAGGAAAGCGATGCGAATGCTCTGGTCCGTGGCCATGGTGCGGTCGTAGGCCTGTTCCAGCGTGAGAACCTGGCCCGGCGTGAACGTCTGCTGCTGCGGCCCCATCATTCCGGGGAAGAGGGCGGCCCCCGCCGCGGTTGTCATCATCATCCAGCAAAAGGCGGCTTTTTTCATCGGCGCTCACACGATCCCCGGCGCGCACCGCTCAAAGCGACCGGAGGAACGCGCCTTGGGCCGGAGCCTCGGGGAATAGGTGGGAAGACACTTCGTTTCTGTCGTCAATGCCGGGGGAGGTCACGCTGGTAAGTAATCCGCTCGCCGCGGCTTTGTCAACGCCGCCTCCCGCGCGGGGGGCACGGCGGATCGAGCCGCCTCGGTCTTTATCTGACCCGGGAAAAAGGGAAAAGCCTGGCTTTTTTTCTGGACAGGGGTGGCGCCTTTGACCGTAAATCCACCCCGAGGTTGGAGGCGTCGGGATAGCAAACCGAAGTGGCATGGCAAAAAATAAGCGTCGGGTTTTTTTGGTGGATGATCATCCGCTCATTCGAGACGGACTGGCGCAGCTCCTCAATAAGCATCCCGCGTTCCATGTCTGCGGCGAAGCGGGCAGCGCCTCCGACGCGCTCGCCTGGCTCGAGGCGTCCGATACCGATGGGGCCCGCCCCGACGCGGCCATAGCGGACATCTCGCTGCAGCGCGGGAGGAACGGGCTGGAGCTCCTGAAGGAAATGAGCGTCCGCTTTCCGCGCCTGCCGGTTCTCATCCTCTCCACGTTCGAGGAATCCCTGTATGCGGAGCGCGCTCTCAGGGCCGGTGCGCGCGGCTACCTTTCAAAGATCGAGGCGGCGAAGGAGGTCATCGGAGCCCTCAACTGCATCATCGGCGGAGATATCTACGTCAGCCCGGCGCTCTCCGCGTCCATGCTGCGCCAGTTTGTGCGGGGAAGGGGAGGCAAGACGCTTTCGCCCGTCGAACGCCTGACGGACCGCGAGCTGGAAGTCTTCCACTCCATCGCGCGCGGCCGGACGAGCCGCGAGATCGCGGTGGAGCTTCATCTCGACCCAAAAACCATCGAGACGTACCGGGGCCGGATTAAGAACAAACTGGAATTGACCAGCGCCACGCAGTTGCACCAGCGCGCGTTTCAGATGCTGGAGAACGGGGAAATATGACGGTGGACGGCGCCGGCGGCCTCGCGGAGCGCGCCGAACACGCCGGTGGCGCGCCGCTCCCATCTCCGGCGGGCCGTCGGAAGAAGGCCGGCGCACCGGGCGACCTCGTTATCCTCCTCGATCCACACGGGCGGGTCACCTATGCCAGCCGCAAACAGCCCGGCGTCCCCGCGGCGGCGGTGGGGCAGCCGGGGACGCTCTACGTCGGAGCCGAGCACAGGCCCGCGCTGGAAGCGGCCATCCGCGCCGTGTTCGCGAAGGGCGAGCCCAGGCGCCTGGACGCGACAGGCCCGGAAGGGGGCGAGGCCGAATACCGGATACGCCTTCTGCCGATCGTTTACGAAGGGGTCGTGACGAGCGCGGTCGGCATCCTCTCGGACAGGACGTGGCGCGAGCGGCTCGAACGCCATGTTCTCGAGATCGCCGAGCGCGAACAGGAGCGCATCGGGAGGGACCTGCACGATGGCGTGTGCCAGGAGATAACCGCAGCCTGCCTGGCCGTCTCCGCCCTGGAAAACGAGCTGCGGCAAAACTCCCGGCCCGAAGCTCCGGCCGCGGCCAGGATCGCCGAATGGCTCCGGAGGGCCTCGCGGCAGAGCCAGCTCGTCGCCCGCGGCCTCATCTCCTCCGGTATGGAGGACGGGGGGCTCGCACGCGCCCTTCGGGAGATGGCGGCGAACGCGGCGTCCCTGCCGAACATCGACTGCCGGTTCATCGAATCGGGCGACGTCTCTTTGGACGACGGGAATGTGGCCGTGCATCTCTATCGCATCGCCCAGGAAGCGCTCTCGAACGCCCTTCGGCACGGCCTCGCCAAGGACATCCGCATATCGTTTGGACGGAGCCGCGAGGGGCTCACTCTCACCGTGGAGGATGACGGCGTCGGCTTTGTATCGCCCGCCTCCGGGCGGCAAGGCATGGGACTTCACACCATGCGTTACCGCGCGCGGGCCATCGGCGGCCAATTCCACATCCGCAACACCGGTGCGGGAACGGCAGTCAGTTGCTCCGTGGCCTGGGACGGCCCCTGAACGGTCGATGGAACTGAACCTGAGAAGAGAGCTGAGAAGGTTTGCCCACACTCTTTTTGGCGTGCCGCTGCTCGGGGGTGTCCGGGCCTTCCGCCGGGCGGGCGCCGAACTTGTTTCGTGCTGGGTTTACGGCTTCTGGAATGCGTTCATCCCTTCCGCCGTTGTGCCGGAATCGATCCGGCGGGCCGCCTACCGCCGCCACCGGGGGCTGACGATGGCGCGGTCCACGCGCATCGAGCCCGGCTGCTTCTTTTCCCACGACTGCGCGGTCACGCTCGCAGAGGGTTGCATCGTCCGCCGGAAAGTGCAATTCCTCGGGCCGGAGCCCATCCGGATCGGAGCCGGCTGCGGCATCGGGCCTGAAACGATGCTCACCACCGAAACACGTGAGATCAGCCCGCGCGCCGGCCCGGCCGTGGGAGAGGTTTTCCGAGGCATCACGGTCGGCGCTGGCTCGTGGATCGGGGCGCGCGTGACCGTGCTCGCAGGAGTGGTTATCGGCGAAGGGTGCATCATCTCCCCGGGGGCCGTCGTCTCGGAGGATTGCGCACCGAACGGGATGTACGGCGGTGTGCCTGCGCGCCGGATCTGCGATTTGGCATAGGGAGGGGGGAGGCGCGCTGCACTCCTGTTGGAGGAGGCCGTGCCAGCAGAACCTGTGACCCGGGTGCCCTTCGCGATTGCAATGTGGATGCACTGCCGATGCAGCGCGCCTCAGCCGCGACCGTTCTGGCCTCGACGGAGTGGGGAGGGGTCGCTCGCGTCTTTACCTTTGGGACGCCCACTCCTCGCACCACGCGACCCCTCGCCGCTCCTTCGATGGATGGACTAGGATAGGCGCATAACGGCGGCCGCGTTAACCACCGGGCACCGTAGGTAAAACCATGATGCAAGGTAAGGCATTACACGGCATGGATACTGCTATGGTAAATATAGAGTTTATATTTGCTTATATGCTTATGCCACATTCCCGCGTTCCAGTTTCCGTCCAGCGAACAACCCGCCATGCCAAGATCGTCATTACCAAGGGCAATCCGTCACGGGGCAGCGGGTATGAGGTCGCCCATTTTGTCATCATTTCCGGGCAGTTGAAAAATATCCCTCACCGCGACGTATTCCTGCCTTCGCTCACGAAGGCCGCCCACTGGGTTTGGCGGGTTTATCCCACCGCGCAGCTCGCCACCGGGCGGCGGGATCACACTGGGGCGCTGGCGGCGCTCTGTTTCCGGTGCGCGGTCTCAGACTTGCACGACGGGTAGTGCGCCAGGGAAAACCTGGCTAGATGTGGATCGCCGCGCCGAAGGCAGCGCCTGTGGCTTCGTGCACGGCCTCGCTCAACGTGGGATGCGCGTGGATGGTGGCCTCGATCTCTTCGTGGGTGGCTTCCAGCGTGATGGCGAGGCCGAGTTCGGCGATGAGCTCGGTTGCCTCGGCCCCGATGATGTGGGCCCCAAGAATTTCGCCATCCGGCTCGCCGATGAGCATCTTCACAAAGCCGTCGCTCTCGCCGACCGCGAGCGCCTTGCCGCTGGCCTGGAAGGGGAACTTGCCGATCTTGAACTTCCTGCCCTGTTCGCGCGCGGCCCGTTCGGTGAGGCCGACGCTGGCGACCTGCGGCTGGCAGTAGGTGCAGCCGGGGAAGACGGTGACCTTCTTGGGCTTGTGGCCCGCGAACATTCCGTCAACCGCCTGGATCGCCTCCCACATCGCGACATGCGCCAGCCAGGGCGGCCCGATGATGTCTCCGGCCGCGTACACGCTTGGCGCGCTGGTCTCGTAATTCTCGTTCGTGATGATGTACCCGCGCTGGTCAACTTTCAGTTGCATCCCGCCGGGAAGCTGCGGCAGGACGCCGATGGCGACCAGGCACACGTCGGCCTCGATGGTCTCCGTTTTTTGCCCTTCCACGGACACCTTCACGCCGCCGGCGGTCGCCTCGCCTTTGCTGACGGTAGTTTTGGTCAACAGGCGGATGCCCTGTTTGGTCAGCGCCTTTTCGAGCGCGACGCTGATGTCGGTGTCCTCCACGGGAAGGATGTTCGGCATCATCTCCACCACGGTGACCTTGGTGCCGAAGGCGTTGTAGAAATAGGCAAACTCGATGCCGATGGCCCCGGCGCCGATGACCACGAGGCTCTTCGGCTGCGGATCGAGGATCATGGCTTCGCGGCTGCCGACGACCGTCTTGCCGTTGAAAGGGAGGCCGGGCATCGCGCGCGTCGTGACGCCGGTGGCGACGAGGATCTTCGACGCCTCGAGGGTCTCCTCCTTGCCGTCCCGCTTCTTGACGAAGACGCTGCCGGCCTTGGTGAGGGTGGCTTCGCCCAGGATGTAGTCGATCTTGTTTTTCCGGAAAAGGAATTCCACGCCGCCGGCGAGCTTGTCGGAGACGTTGCGGCTGCGCTTGATGACCTTTGGCCAGTCGAACCGGAGGTTGTCAAACGAGAAGCCGAAGTCCGCCGCACGGTGGCTCATGAGCTGGTAGAGCTCCGCGTTGCGCAGGAGGGATTTCGTGGGGATGCAGCCCCAGTTCAGGCAGATGCCGCCGGCCCGTTCTTTTTCGACGCAAGCCACTTTCTTGCCGAGCTGCGCCGCCCGGATCGCCCCGACATATCCCGCCGGGCCTCCGCCGATAACAATGAGATCGTATGCCATGATGTTTAAATTCTGAAAAGGGGAGCGCCCCCTTATATGAGCATGAGCGCGGGATTCTCGAGCAGGCTCCGCAGTTCCGCCAGGTATTGGGCGCCGATGGCGCCGTCAACGACGCGGTGGTCGCAACTCATCCCGACCGACATCCGCTGGCCCACGACGATCTCGTTCCTGGCATTGACGACCGGTTTCTTCACGACCGCGCCGACGGAAAGGATGATCGATTGCGGGGGGTTGATGATCGCCGAGAAGCTGTCGATCCCGTAGCTGCCGAGGTTCGAGACGGTGAGCGTTCCGCCCTGGTATTCCTCGGGCTTGAGCTTTTTCGAACGGGCGCGCGTGGCGAGGTCCTTCACAGCCTCGCTGATCTGCCGCAGGGATCGGCTCTGCGCGTCGCGGATGACAGGCGTGACGAGGCCGTCGTCGATGGCGACCGCGACGGCGAGGTTGATGCTGGAGTATTCGATGACGGCATCCTTGTCGAAGGAGGCGTTGACCTTCGGAGTCCGGACCGCGGCGAGAACGGCGGCCTTCAGGATGAAGTCGTTCAGGGTCAGCTTTGCCTGGCCGGCTTTTTCGCTGGCGGCGTTGATGTCCGCGCGCAGCTTCATCAGCTCGCCGGCGTCCACTTCGATGTTCAGGTAGAAATGGGGGTATCTGGGTCTTGCTCTGAACGAGCCGCTCGGCGATCACCTTTCGCATTCCGGAGAGGGCCACGCGTTGCTGGCCACCGGAGACCGGCGTGGGCGCCGCCAAGGGAGGTGCTCCGGCGCTCGAAGGCTTGCCGTCGGACGCTGCGAGCACGTCCTTTTTCACGATGCGGCCGCCGGGGCCGGAGCCGTTGATGGCGGAGAGCTCGACGCCCATGGATGCGGCCACCTTCTTTGCAAGGGGAGATGCTTTGACTCTTCCCCCGGAGCCCGGCAGCACTTCGGGCTGCGGGGGCGACCCGCGCGGGGGCTGGGGCGGCTGAGGTTCGGTCGGGGAGTCGGACGGGGCGGCTGGCTTTTGCTCTTTCGCAGGCTTTGCAGCCTTCTCGGCGGCGGGCGCGGGGGCCGAAGACTTTTCGCCCTTGGCGAGGATGAGGGCGATCCGCTGGCCGACCTCGACTTTCCCTCCCTCCTGGATGAAAAGCTCGGAAAGGACACCGTCGTCGCTGGACTCGAACTCCATCGTCGCCTTGTCGGTCTCGATCTCGGCCAGGACGTTTCCCGCGGAGACGGTGTCTCCCTTTTTCTTCTTCCAGGCTACGAGCGTGCCCTCGGTCATCGTGTCGCTCAGTTTGGGCATCTTGATCTCAGGCATGAGGTGGCTCTCTTTTGGGGTCTAATTTCGGCGGGTCACGCGCAGACTTTTTTCACCGCGTCGATGATCTTCTGCTCGTTGGGCAGGACGGCTTTTTCCAGCGCTTCGTTATACGGCATCGCCACTTCTTCCTGCGCCACGCGGAGCACGGGCGCGTCCAGTTCGTCAAAGATCTCCTTCTGGATGCGGTAGCAAAGCTCCGCGCCGATCCCGCAGAACGGGCGGTCCTGCTCCGCGATGACGACGCGGTGGGTCTTGGCCACGGAGTTCAGGATCGCGGGGAGATCGAGGGGCTTGATCGAACGCAGGTCGAGGACTTCGGCCCGGATGCCTTCGGCGCTGAGCTTTTTCGCGGCTTCCATCGCCATGCGCACCGTCTGCGCGTAGCAAAGGATCGTCACGTCGCTTCCCTCGCGCTTGATTTCCGCGGACCCGAGCGGGATGAGGAGCTCCTGGTCCTCCGGCTCGACGTAGCCCTTGATATTATAGAGCATCTCCGATTCGAGGACGAGGACGGGGTTGTCGTCGCGGATCGCGGTTTTGAGCAGCCCTTTCGCGTCGCGCGCGGAAGAGGGCGTGCAGATTTTCAGGCCGGGGAAATTCGCGAAGAGGGACTCCGTCGCGTGCGAATGGGTCGCGCCCAGTTGGTGGGCGGGGCCGTTCGGGCCGCGGAAAGTGATGGGGACGCTAAACTGGCCGCCGGACATGGTGAGCATGTTCGGGGCATTGTTGACGACCTGGTCGAACGCGACGAGGGAGAAGCTGAAAGTCATGAATTCGATGACGGGCCGCAGGCCGACCATGGCCGCGCCGATGCCGAGCCCGGCGAAGCCGCCTTCGCTGATGGGGGCGTCCACGATGCGCTTTGCGCCGAATTTGTCGAGCAGCCCCTGGCTGACCTTGTAGGCGCCGTTGTATTCGGCCACTTCCTCGCCCATGAGGAACACGTTCGGATCGCGCTCCAGCTCTTCGCTGAGCGCCTCGTTCAGCGCCTGGCGGTAGGTGATGTTGCGCGTCTCGGGGTGGTCGGACAGGCCGCTCATAGTTTTTCTCCGTTTAACAGGGTGTAGTTGTAGAGCGCGTCCAAGGGCGGTTCCGGGCTTTCCTCGGCGAATTTCACGCTTGCGACCGCCGATTCCTTCGCCTGTTCGTCCAGCTCGTCGAAACGCTCGGGCGTCAACTTGCCTTCCTGGGAAAGCACCGCCCGGAATTTGACGATCGGGTCGCTCTCCTTGTATTTCTCGAGCTCCTCCTTGGTGCGGTACGTGGCCGGGTCGGACATCGAGTGGCCCCGGTAGCGATACGTCCGGGCCTCGATGAACCACGGCTGCGGCTCCTTGCGAATCCTTTCGGCCACGGAGCGGAACTCTTCGCGCACCGCCCGCACATCCATGCCGTCAACGGCGGAGGAACCCATATCGTAGCCGCGCGCGCGGTCCGCGATCTCCTTCAGCCCCGTGGAACGCGTGACGCTGGTGCCCATGGCGAAGTAATTATTCTCGCACACGAAGATGACCGGGAGCTTGTAGAGCGCCGCGAGGTTCAGCGCCTCGTGGAACGCCCCCTGATTGATGGCCCCGTCGCCGAAATAGCAGAGCGTGACCCGGTCTTCGCCGCGGTAACGGCTGGCGAACGCCATGCCCACCGCGAGCGGGACGTGCCCCGCGACGATGGCATGGCCGCCGAGCATGTTGTTCTCCTTGTCGAAGAAATGCATCGACCCGCCCAGGCCCTTCGAGCAGCCGGTCGCCTTGCCGAAAAGCTCGGCCATGCACGCATTCGCGGAGGTGCCGCGGGCGAGCGCGTGCCCGTGGTCGCGGTAAGCGGTGATGATGTAATCGTCCTGCCGCACACCGGCGACGGAGCCCACGACGACCGCCTCCTGGCCGATGTAAAGATGGCAGAAACCGCCGATCTTCTGCATCTGATACTGCTGCGAGGCGCGCTCTTCGAAACGCCGGATGACGAGCATGTCGGAGAGCATTTTGATCTCGGCGTCTTCTTTCTGAATCTTGTCCATTTTTAAATAGAGGAGCTTTCCAAATCCGCTGTGCACGGAAAACGGCGTTGCTGTTCTGGCCGCGGGCGCCGCCATTGCGCGCGCCTTTTCAAATACAATCGTCCTGCGAACCTGTAAACTGGATAAATTCCGTGGCGCGCCTCGCCGCCGGGCCGTGCTTGACAAGGGCGTGGGGGCGGCTACCTTTGCAGCCCTCGAATTTATGGCCAATACTAAATCAGCCGCGAAACGCGCGCGTCAAACCAAAACCCGGACTTTGCAGAATCGCAGGGCCCTCACCAGCCTCAAGAACAAGCTCAAGAGCGTCCGTGGAGACATCGGCGCGGGCAAGCTGGACGGGGCGAAGGCGGAGCTGCCGCGTCTAGTCTCCGCGCTCGACCGCGCGGTGAAGACGGGGCGGATCCATCGCAACGCCGCGAACCGCAAGAAGAGCCGCTTGGCGAAAGCTCTGGCCGCGACTGCGGCGAAGTAGCCGGCGGGGGGCGGGTCAGCGCGCCGCGTCTTTTAAGAGCGCGGCGATGTTCTTGCGCACATCTTTCACCAGGACGGCGCCGGCGATGGATTTCTCCACGCGGCCCAGGGTGCCGACCGTCGCCGAGGAAAGGATGTCGCTGCGCCAGACGAGCGTCGCGGCTTGGTCCTTGATCTTCACCGGCAGAAGTTCGGTGAACGACAGATACACGTAATAGCCGCTGGTGGCGTAATACTCGGCGTCAACCGATTGATAATCCGCCGGGCCCTGGCGAATATAGGATGCGCCGAGCGACAAGGACGCCGTCCCCGCCGCGTCGAACATTTCCCAATAGAGCGCCGGGTTCCCCGTTCCGCCGGCGAGTTCTCCGGTCAACGCCGCGAAACGCGCCTGGACCTTCGGGTTCTCCTTCATCAGCGAGGCGAGTTCGCCCGCGGTTCGCACCGAGTCGGCATACGCGGGCTGTTTGAGGAGGCCGCCGGCCTGGAAAGCCGCCTGCCGCCGCCGCATGAGGTTGCTCCAGAATGCGGCGATGCCGGGCGGGAGACCGTCCGGGGCCGTTTCCTCCGAGAACGCGGCGAGAGTCTTCCCCTCGTCCACGCTCAACTGCAAACCCATGTGCCTGCCGGTGGCCCGGGCGAGCGCCCGCACCGGCTCGACGTTCGGCGCGGATCGGAGCTTCGAGAAATCGTCGGGCGCGCGTTTCGGGGACGCCATGATGTAGCTCTTCAACTCGGGGTGCGCGCCGGGGTTGAAGTCTTTGTGCAGTTCCACCGCCTTGTCGAACGGCACGGGGATGATGTAGCAGAACTGCGCGGAGAGCCCGCGCGCAAAGTCCGCGGGCGAGGTGCGCGCGGAGATGTACCTCGCCCTTTTCGAGCCGGGGAAGATCGGCCGCCTTGAAAACGGAGAAGGAGGGGAGTTCCGCCAGCGGGCCGGCGCTTCCGGGCGCAGCCGCCGCGGCGATGGCGGCCCCGAGTCCCAGCAGGGCCGCGAAGAGCGCGCCTCGCGTTGCCGGATCAAAGGTCATTCTTTAGCTCGGGTCTCATTTTCTTTGCGCGGGAATGCACGTAGTCAGCCCTTTGAATCGCTGTCAACATGTGTTGTATTAGCGCTTCCCGAAAATGCACGAACCCTTTATCGCGCTCCACCAGTTGGAAAAAGTCTATTCCGGCGTGCCCGCCGTGAACCGCGTTTCGATGTTCATCCCGAAGGGGGAGATATTCGGGTTCCTCGGCGCGAACGGCGCTGGCAAGACGACGACCATCCGGATGCTGTGCGGCCTCACCAAGCCCTCCGGCGGGCAGGCCACCATCGGCGGACGCGACATCTGGAAGGACCGGTACCGCGTCCGGTCGAAGTTTGGGTACGTCGCGCAGAAGTTCAGCCTCTACCCCGACCTGACGGTGTGGGAGAACCTGCATTTCTTCGGCAGGGCGTGCGGCGTGCCGCCCGAGACGTTTGCCAAAAGGTCGGAGGTTCTCCTCTGCAAGATGGATCTCCAGGAGAAGCGCCGCGCCATGACGGGCTCCCTCTCCGGCGGCATGAAACAGCTCCTGGCGCTCGCGTGCGCCATGGTGCATTCGCCGCCGCTCCTGTTCCTGGATGAACCGACATCCGGCCTCGACCCCGTCCACCGCCAGCAGATATGGAATCTCCTGTATGACCTCAGCAGCGAGGGGGCGACGATCTTCGTCACCACGCACTACATGGACGAGGCGGAGCGTTGCACCGAGGTCGGCTTTTTGCATAACGGAAGGCTGCTCGCCAAGGAATCGCCGGCTCACCTCAAACAGAGTTTCAAAGGCAAACTGCTGGAGATGGAGGTGGAGCCCGTCATGAAGGCGCTGGTCGATATCCGCGCGTGGCCCGGCGTGCTGGACGCGTCGCTGCGAAGCGGGCGCGTGCGCATCTACGCGGCCGAACCCGAGAAGCTCTCCGCCGAATGGAAGCAGAACTGGCCGTGGCCCGGGCTGCGCTGGATCGGCTCGCGCTGGGCCGAGCCCGACATGGAGGATGTGTTCAAGGCGTACTCCGAGGGGTACGAGGAAATCCTGAACCGGAGCCTTTCGTGAATTGGAAGGCCAGCGCGCGGGCCGTCGGAGGGGTGGCCTACAAGGAGTTCCTCCATATATATAGGGATAAGCGGATCGTCGCCCTCGTGCTGCTGCTGCCGCCCCTGTTCACGCTCCTCTTCGGCCACGCTTTCCAGGCGACGGCCCTGAAGGGGGTGCCGGCCCTCCTGGAGGATCAGGATCGCAGCTCCCAGAGCGAGAAACTCGCCGTTTCGCTGGAGGGCAAGGAAGCCTTTGCGTGGCGGACGAGTTCGTCCATGCAGGTGCCCGACCTGCTGCACGCGGGCGTCCAGGCCGTGCTGGTCATTCCCGCGGGTTGGGGCAAGAGCTTGCAGAGCGCCGAGCCGATCCCCATCCGCCTTGTCCTCGACGGGAGCGATACGGATACTGCTGCCGAACTGGAAGGGACCACCCGGGAGACGCTGGGCGAGTTCCAGTCGAGCGTGCGCGAGGACATCATCGAGAACCTGCCGGACGAGGTCATCGAGATGGGGAAGAAGTTGCCCGTGGATGTGCGCCACCAGTTCGTCTCGATGATGTCGCCGTGGGAGGTGAAGAGCGCGATCCTGTACAACCCGAAGCTCAGTTTCATCGAGTATGTCATCCCCGGGATCATCGGGCTCATCCTCCAGTTGCTCACGGTCACGCTCATGGCGTGCACCATCACGCGCGAGCGCGAGGCGGGGACGCTCTATCAACTCCTGGTCACCTCGCTGCGGCGCACCGAGATCGTCCTGGGGAAGGTTCTGCCATACCTGTTCCTGTCCATGTTTCTCATCGCGGCCACCGTCGCGGTCGCGTATTTCCATTTCGGGGTGAAGTTTCACCAGCCGGTACTTCTTGGCCTTGTTTGCTTTCTCTTCCTGCTCTGTTCGCTCGGGCTCGGGCTCCTCATTTCGTCCTTCTCGAATACGCAGACGCAGGCGATCCAGTTCGCCGTGTTTTTCCTCCTGCCCGTCTTTCCGCTGTCGGGGGCTTTTGCGCCCATTCAGCGGCTGCCTGCCAGCGTGCAGGCGATCTCGTATTTTTTCCCGCTCACGCACTTTTGCCATGCCTTCCGGCTCGTGAACCTGAATCACGCCGGGCTCTCCTTCATCGTCGGGGACCTGGTGTTTCTTTTGATCGGCGGCCTTGTGACCTGCGGGGGGGCGGCGTTTCTCCTGAGCCGGGCTCAGGATTGATGGGGAGCACCCGGCGCGCGGGCCCCTCCCAGGCGCGTACTGCCCGGAGGCCTAAACCCGGGGGGTGATCTTGCGGGCGATCTTCTCGCGGCCCTTTTCGAGGATGCGCTTCTCGGAACGGCTCAGGCTGTGGATGCCGTCGCGGGAAATCTTGTCCAGGATGGGGTCAATCTCTTCGCTGATGAACTGGGCGGGGGACATCCTCGCGTAGCGTTCGGCGCGCTGGCGCCGGGCGAAGACGTACCTCTGGATGCGCAGGGGGTTGCCATAGCCGAGCTGTTTGATGTAGAGCCAGCCGAGCAGGCAGCCGCCCAGGTGCGCCAGGTTCGACGTGGTGCCGAACGTGGGCAGCAGGAAGACCATGACGGCGGAGATGCCGACCAGGAGCGCCGCGAAATATTTGGCTTTGAGCCGGATGGGCACGACGAAAAAGAGCCAGACCGTCAGCTCGATCTCGGGGAGGATGGTGGTGAACGCGATGAGCACCGCGCACACCGCGCCCGATGCGCCTTCCAGCCGGCTCGCGTGCCCGAAAAGGAGCTCCGCCGCGCCGCCCAGGATGCCCCCGCCGAAATAGATGCCGAGGAGATGTTTCGGCCCGACGATGGCCTCCACTTCGCGCCCCGCGAAGTAGAATGCGAGCATGTTCACCAGCAGGTGCAACATGTTGGCGTGGAGGAACATGTACGTGACGAGCTGCCACGAGTGGTGCGCGAAGCCCTCCCGGTTCAGGGCAAACAGCTTCTCGACGTCCAGCGCCTCCGCGCTGCCGGAGAGGTGCACGAAGATGGCCTGGGCCGTGAAGCAGGCTACGTTGGCCGCAATGAGAATGATGCAGACGGCGGAACGCCCGCTGGACCATCCACGCGCCAGAGCTTGCAGTTGTCTTTTGGGGGAGCGCATCGGAAGTCGATTTAACTCGAAATTATTCTATTTGCCGCGCGTTGTCGAATCCCCATTTCGACGCCCGCCCTCTTTTTCCCATGGAGAAACGGGCCTTTCAGACCGCCGGGGAAATGACCTTCAATTTCCGGGGCGAGAACCGGAAGGAGACTGGCAGATTCCCCATCAGTTCGCCGTCCACTTCGATAGGGACCTCCTGCTCGCTGCGGATCGTCGCCTTTTCGGTCTGGAAATACTCCACGTCGCTCAGGCTGGCGTGCGTGCCGAAGACGATCGCGTTCAAATACCGCACGATGTCGAGGTAGCCGAGATTCTTGAAGATGAGCACGTCCAGCTTCCCGTCGTCGATGCGGGCGTTCTTGAAGATGGTGAACGGGCCGCCGTAGAAACGGCCGTTGCCGATCAGGACGAAAGAACCCTCGCGGAGTTCGCCGCCGGCGTCCACCACGAGCCGGGGCGGTTTGCGCGCGGCGATCTGCGTGGCCGAGATGACGTAGCTGAGCGGGCCGAAATTCTTCCGGAAATTCCAGCTCGTTTCCTTCACCACCTGGGCGTCGAGGCCCACGCCCGCGAGCTGGACGAAGTATTGCCGGTTCGCGCGAGGGAGATCGACCTTGCGGCAATGGCCGTCCTCGATCAGTTCCCAGCATTCCCGCAGGTTGTTTGCCGGCAGGCCGAGTTCCGCGGCGAAGACGTTCATCGTGCCCACGGGCAGGATGCCGAGGGCCACGTCCGCGCCCGCGATGCCGTTCACCACTTCGTTGATCGTCCCGTCGCCGCCGGCGGCCACGATGGTCTTGTATCCGTCCTCGACCGCCTTCCGGGCCAGGAGCCGCGTATGGCCGCGCGCGGGCGACAGGAAAAAGGAGGAGCCGTGGGCCATCCGCTTGATTTTGTCCCCCATGGACTTGGCTTTTTCGCCGCGCGCAGCCGGATTCAATATTACGGCAATCTTGTTCATCGCGGCGTGGAGGAGGGCACTCCGGGTGGGGCGCTTTCTGGCTTTTCTTTCGGGCTTGCGCCGCTACTTTGGCAGCGTGCGACAAGTTGCCAAGGCTATTCTTGTGACGGCGGCCGTCGTCCTTGTCCCCGTCGCCATCGTCACGCTCTGCGTCAACCTCTACGTGCAATCGGCCGGCGTCCAGACGCGGATCGCGCAGGGCCTTTCGGACGCATTCCACCTCCAGGTAAAGCTCGCGAACGCCAGCTTCACGCCATGGGGCGGCCTGCACCTCACGGGCATCGACGTGGCCCAGCCCGACCCCGCCAACGCCGGCTCGTTCCTCCAGACCGCCGAGGTCTCCGCGCATATAAGGCTCTTCTCGCTTCTGCGGCGCCGGCTCGACATACGGCAGCTCTCCGTCAACGACCCGAAGGTCGTCTGGTTCCAGAATGCCGGCGGAAGCTGGAGCCTGCCCGCCGCGCCCACGCCACCGCCACCGCCCCCGGGGGCCGCCGTTCCCGTGCCGAGCAGCGCGCCCCTGCCGCCGCCGCAGACTACCGCAACCGGGGCCGAGCCCGGCGGGCCGCCCGGGCCGCCTCCTCCTCCGCCTGCCACGCCGTTCACCGTCTCTGTCGGCCGCTTCCTGCTCAAACGCGCTTCGGTCGATTTCCTCGATGCCGCGGGGAAGCCCTTTGTCACGTTCACCGGCATCACGGTCGATTGCCCGAGCCTCACGGATAGCCAGATCCGCGGGCACATCCGGGCCGCCAAGGCGGTCATTCGCGGCGTCTTTGTGCTCGAGGACATCAGCGCCACGTTCACGTTCGCGGACGGGTTGCTCCGGCTCGCGGGTTTCGACGCGTCCATCGCCGAGGGCCACATCCGCGGGGCTTGCGAAGTGCAGACGCTGGCGCAGGGCTCCCCGTTCTCGTTGGCCGCCCAGTTCGAGAACGTCGAGCTGCAGCGGGTGATCCCGCGGAGAAAGGACGCCGTTATCGAAGCCTCCGGGCTCCTTGGCGGCTTCGTGAAGGTGGGCGGGAACGCCCAGGAGAATGAGTCCATCGCGGGAAGCGGGAAGGTCGTCCTGCGGAAGGGCCACGTGCGCTACGAACTCTTCCAGATGCTTGGAGACATCCTGCAGATCCCGGATCTCTCCGAGCTCGACCTCAGCGAGGCGCACCTCGACTACCGGGTCGCCAAGGCGAAGATCAACGTCGACGAACTCCTGCTCCAGTCGCCCCGTGTTGAAGTCACGGCGCACGGCAACGTCGGGTTCGACGGACGCCTCGACCTGGCGGCCAAGCTGGGGATCGACCGGCGCATCAGCGAGAAGCTGCCCTCCATCATCCGCGACAATTTCGTCACGAGCGTTGACGGCGATTTCGCTCATCGGGACTTCAATATCTACGGCAGCGTCGCCTCGCCGAAGACCGACCTGGTGCAGCGCGAAACGGGCAGGAGGATCAAGCGGCAACTGACCGACCTCCTCTTCAATGTTTTCGGCGCCCATCATAACGAGGCGCCGCAGCCCTCTCCCACCGCGCCTCCCGCACCCGCCGTCTCTCCGCTTCCGACGCCGATGGCCGCGCCGGTCGCACCCGTCGCGCCTTCGCCGGTCCCTTCTCCCGCGCTGTCGCCCGGTGTGAGCGGATGAGGGTCGTCGCCGGGAGCGCGGGCGGCATCCCCCTTTCCGCGCCGGAGAGCGCCGCGCGGCCGACGATGGACCGGGTGAAGGCGGCGATCTTTTCCAGCCTTGGGGCGAGGGTGCCCGGTGCGCGGGTGCTCGATCTCTTCGCGGGCGGCGGCGGTCTCGGCATCGAAGCCCTCAGCCGCGGGTGCGCGGAAGCCACTTTCGTGGACAACGACGCGCGGGCGGTCGAGGCCATCCGCGCCAACCTTCAGAAAACCCGCCTGGCGGGCGTCGGTACTCCGGTTGGAAGCCTTCGCGTTCCTTGAGGGGCACGCCGCTCCGGGCTCGTACCGATCTCCTATTCGCCGACCCTCCATATCTGAAGGCGGCCGGCGCGCGCGACTGGCCCGCCGATCTGCTTGCGTCCGAATCCCTGCGCCGGAGCCTGGCGCCGGAAGGCATCTTCGTGCTCGAAAGGTCCGCCTCGAAAGCGCAGGCTGTTCCGGAAGGCGGCGGCCCGTGGCATTCGGTGCGGATCAGAAAGTATGGATCGAGCGAAATTCTTTTCCTGCAGGCTGGGGCCTGACCGGCTTGTGGGGCCTCGGACCGGGCCTGGCGCCGGGGGCGTTCGCCGCTTCGCGCGGTGGATGATGGCCCTGTCGTTACTCGCCACGAGACTCGCATCGGCGCAGGACGGGCGATTCCACGGGCTTTCGATGCCGGAGCCGCCCGCGAGCAAGACGCCGTGGACGCCGCCTGCGCAGGCCGCGGCGCTCGGCGAGGTGACGCGGATGCTTTTCGAACAGGGGATGGCGGATCCGCGCGGGTGCGAATATCGGCAGATCAAGGTCTTTACGGGCAGCATCTGGGGGAGCACCTCGGAGTCTTCGCCGCATTCCTGGAAGGCGGAGGCGGTCCCCGTGCAGACGCACGGGTGGGTGCTGCCGGGAGGAAATATGCGGTTCGCAGTGTGTTGGAATGGGTGGGTGTACCCGGTCGCCGCCGTGGGAGCCGCGTCCAGCGTAGAGGAAGATGTGAAGGCGGTGATGGGGTCTTCCGAGAGGGGGATGGGTATGCCATCGGAATCGAATTCCATAGCTTTCGACACGGCGCAGCCCGTGAAGTGCGCGTTGCTCATGAGAGGCGGCAATGTGGACCTGGCTTTCAAAGTCTGGCGACGGTGTTTCGAGAGCGCCACCCGGCCGGGAAGCAAGCCCCCCGAGGGCGCCCAGGAGATTTACGCTCTCCTCGCGAGTAGATGGCTTTTCTCCCTGTACGACCGCGCGGTATGCGCTTACATGCGCGGAGACGACGACCTCGCGCTCGCGAGCGTGCGCCTCCTCGCTCGCATCACGCCGGAGGCCCGGGCTGCGTGGGCGAAGCTTGAAGGCAAGCGGGATCCGGGGAACTCCGTGGATATCTTTTCGTTCCTGGATACGGCGCCCGGGTTTCTGGCGGAGTTGGAGCGACGCCAGCGCGAGCCGCACAAAGCCGCGGCTTCCATCCAGGGGCTGACGAAGACAGAGCGGATCGGCAGGCTCATTCAAAGACTGGATGAGGTAAGCGCAGAGCAGGATGGCCAGCCCGGCTGGGTTTTGCTGGATCGGCATCCCACGATCCAGGCGCTGGTGCGCGAAGGGGACGCCGCCGTGGACCCGTTGATCGATTGCATGGAACACGACACCCGCCTGACACGCTCGGTGCATTTCTGGCGGGACTTCTCCCCCGGGCGCACGATCCTCAGCGTCCAGGAGGCGGCGTACACCGCGATCGAGGGCATCCTGAAAGTGCCTTTCTATCAGACCATCAGCACCGGGGGCGACCTGACCAACAGCAGGACGGAAGTGCGTGCGAAAGTGCTGGCCGACATCCGCACCTATTGGGCGAAGAGAAAAGGGACTCCGCGCGAGGAGCAATGGTTCATCACGCTCGCGGACGACAAAGCCACGCCCGAGGAATGGTCGGATGCCGCGGGAAACATCGTTGAGCGCGGGGAAATCCTCCGGGCGAAGACGAACCCGGGAGTCCGGGAGCTTTTGGAGAAGAGGATCACGGCGCTCGTGGCAAAGCCGGTCGCCGATAAATTCCTGCGGCCGGTCGCGCCGCGACTTGCGAGCGCGCTCTGGCTCTGGAGCGGCGCGTCGGCGATGGACTACCTGGTCTGGTTCTGCGGTGCGATGGAGGCCCAAATCTCCTCGGAGGACGGGCCGGAGATGCTCGTGGACTCCTTCGTTCCGCTCCTGCGGCGCATCGTCGATGGCGGCGGCGAGGAGGCGCTGGACGACTATGCCGAGTGGCTGAGCGATACCCCGCCGGGCAAGACGGTATGCCCGCGGCTGTTTGAGCCGATCTGGAGGAACCCGGACTCCGCCGCGGCGCAGGAGGCGGCGAACACTCTCTTCGATGACCCGGGCTCCCCATGGCGGAAGGTCATCGACACACGCACCGGAAGCAACGAAGTCATCGAGATGCTGCGGTCTCCGCTCGTCGGGCTGCCCGCTTTCCGAAAGGTGCTGCTGGACGGCCTCGCGAACCACACGGAGGGCGGAGAGGCGGGCTACCTCCAGGGAAAGTTTTGGATGGCGGTTTATCCCAAAGGTGGGAACCAGGTCATGGCGTTCCTCGACAAGTTCGATCCGCTCGCGAAGAATCCGCCTCCTTACAACACGTTTCGCGTATGCGATTTTTATGGATGGGCGCTCTCCGGACTGGAAGGCATGCCCTCGTTGCAATTTTATTGGCCGGAAAGCAAGCGCGACCAGGCCGTGGATGTCGCGGCCCAAACCCTGCGGCGCTACGGCGAACGCTACAAGGTCGGCCCGAAGAACCCGCCGAAGTCGTCCATCGACGTGTTCGAGGCGCAACTCTCCTTTCCGAAACTGGATCACCCCGCGAAGGAGGCGGACGTTCGAGAGCGGAACGGCCATCTTTGCGCTGCCCGCGGGGGCGCAGGCGAGGCAGTGGACGATGCCCCGGTACCCGATGAAGGCGCGGTGGACAGCCTTGAAAGACCACGCGCAGTACGCCGCCTTCTCCGACTCCGTGGGGAGGAGCGGCGTCCGCTTGGAATACCGGAACATGGGACGCGCGTGGCAGGCCGAGGAGGGCGTCGTGGACGGGAAACTGCGGCGCTTCATCGGGTTCACGGGGGAACACTGCATCGCGCGGGCGCCGGCGGAGGAGATCGAGTTCCCTGTAAAATGGCCCTGGAAGGAATTGGAGAGCGGGTTCGACTGCATGATCTACACGACGGCCGACGTTCGCGGCGCTCCGGTGAAAGCGGGCGATCCTTTCCCGCTCGCGCTGCGGCTGCGGAACCGCCGCGCCGTGGAGCAGGATGCGCCGGAGCCACTTTGCAGCGCGGATGGGAAGGCCCTTGCGGGCGGCGCGGAGGTCCATCTCTACCGCAAGGAAACCCCCGCGCCAGGTGAGTTCGTGAAAGAGGCCGGTGCGAAGCCAGCCTGGCAGGAAATGACGCCGAAACTTGCGGTGCATTCTTTACCGGAACCGGCGCCGCACGCGTTCGCCCCAACCGAGGAGCGGGAGGAGATGGCGTTCGACCTTGGTTCTTTTTTCGACCTGACGCGGCCGGGGAGATACTATGTCGAGATGCGTTTCGATGCGGCCAGGTTGAAGTTCGCGGGCGGGGTTTCGAATTATATAGAGTTTACGATCCAATAGCGGGCGCGCCGGCTAGAAGCCGAAATCGAGGATCGGCAGCCCGGCCAGCTCGCTCTTGAGCTGCGGCTGCGGGTCGATGCGGTACTCGGGCCCGAGCTTCATCCGCACGTGCATCCCTTCGCCGGTCGTGAAGTCGAGCTGGAGGTCGCGCATGCCCGGGAAACGCCGTATGACTTCCTGTATCTGCAACAGGTCGCCCTCGGTGACGCGCTCCCTGCGGAGCGAGAAGACGAGCGGCTCGGCCCGCGGACCGCGCTTGAGCGGCGCGACTTCGGACGCGACGATGCGCGGGGTCTCCTCGCGCCGGTCGAGCCTTCCGGCCACGGAGACGGCGCGGCCCACTTCGAGGTTCGACGCGCACTTGTTGAACACGTCGTTCCAGACGGGCACCTCGAGAGAACCGGTGAGGTCTTCGAGGATGACGACGGCGAAAGGCTTGCTCTCCTTTTTCGTGAACTTTTTCTCGACGGAGGTAAGGACGCCCGCGACCTGCACCTGCGCGCGGTCGTCCATCTCCGCGAGCGAGAGGATCGACCGATACTTCCCGCTTTCGAGCAAGGGGCGGTACGCGTCGAGCGGGTGGCCGGTGACGTAGAAGCCGAGCAGCTCCTTTTCAAACGCGAGTTTCTCGTCGGCGGACCACGGCGGCGCGGTGCTCCTGCGCCGGATGGGGGCGGGGGACTCCATGGCGCCGAACAGCGAGACCTGCCCCGCGGCGCGGTCGCGGTGCGAAGCTGCGGCGGTGGAGAGGGCGGAGTCGATGGAGTCGAAAAGGCTCGCGCGATCCTGGCCCGTGAAGTCGAAGGCGCCGCACTTGACAAGGCTTTCGAGGACTTTCTTGTTGATGCGGCGGGGGTCGAGCCGGGAACAGAAATCCTCGAGCGACCCGAACGGGCCGTTCTTTTCGCGCTCCTCCATAGCGGCCTGCATGGCGGCTTCGCCGACGTTCTTGACCCCGGCCAGCCCGAACCGGATCGACGCTTTTTCCACACCGGCCTCGGGCGCGAACTTCAGCGCGCTCCGGTTCACGTCGGGCGGCAGGATGTGGATGCCCATGCGTTTGCACTCGGCTACGAAGATCGAAATCTTGTCGGTGTTGTTGATCTCGTTGCTGAGGAGGGCGGCCATGAACTCAAGCGGGTGGTTCGCCTTGAGATACGCGGTCTGGTAGCTGATGAGGCCGTACGCGGCGCTGTGGCTCTTGTTGAACCCGTACCCGGCGAACTTCTCGAGCAGGTCGAAGATGGCGCTGGCCTTCTTTTCGGGGATGGCGTTCGTCTTCTCGCAGCCGGTGACGAAGTTCGCGCGCTCCTTGGCCATCTTCGCCTTGTCCTTCTTGCCCATCGCCTTCCGGAGGAGATCGGCCTGCCCCAGGCTGTAACCGGCGAGGCTGCTGGCTGCGGCCATGACCTGCTCCTGGTAGATCATGATGCCGTAGGTCTCGGCGCAGACTTTTTCGAGGAGCGGGTGCTCGTATTTTATTTTCGTCTGGCCGTTCTTGCGCTTGATGAAGTCCGGGATGAGGTCCATCGGCCCGGGCCGATAGAGCGCGATGAGGGCGATGATGTCTTCGATCTTCCCGATGCCCATCTGCCGGCACAGGTTGACCATGCCGCCGGACTCCAACTGGAACACGCCGATGGTTTCCGCCCGGTTCAACAGTGCGAACGTCGCGGCATTATCGAACGCCAGATCCTGGACGGCGAAGGCGGGCTCTTTCTGCCGGATGAGGATTTCGGCGTCCTGGATGACCGTGAGGGTCTTGAGGCCGAGAAAATCCATCTTGAGAAGGCCGAGCTCGGTCAGCGGCCCCATGGCGAACTGGCTGATGACGTTGCCGTCCGGCCCCTTGGAGAGGTCGGAGCGGGAGAGGGGGACGTAATCGGAAAGGTCGCAGTCGCCGATGAGGACGCCCGCCGCGTGCACGCCTGCCTGCCTCGCCAGGCCCTCCAGCGTTGTGGCGTAGCCCCAGAGCTGCGCCGTGGCGGGTTCGGTCTGGATGGCCTTTTTCAGGTCGGGATTCTTCTCGGCGGCGGAGTGGAGGGTGATGTTCAACTCCATCGGGATCATCTTCGCGATGCGGTCGCCGTCGCCATAGCTCAGGCCCATCACCCGGCCCACGTCGCGCACCACGCTCTTCGCGCCGAGCGTTCCGAACGTCACGATCTGCGCCACCGCGCGCTCGCCGTATTTCTTGCGGACGTAGTCGATGACCTCGCCGCGGCGGTTCTGGCAGAAATCGACATCGATGTCGGGCGGGCTGACGCGCTCGGGATTCAGGAACCGCTCGAAGAGCAGGCCGAACCGGAGCGGGTCGATATCGGTGATGCCCATGACGTAAGCGACCATGGAGCCCGCCGCCGAGCCGCGCCCCGGGCCGACGGGGATGCCGCGCCGCTTCGCGTAGTCGATGAAATCCCACACGATGAGGAAGTAGCTCACGAAGCCGGTGCGCTCGAGAATGGAGAGCTCGTATTCGAGCCGTTTCGTCAGCTCGGGGTCGGTCTCCACGCGGGCGCCGTAGCGTTTGCGGAGGCCGGTGTGGCAGAGCTCCCGCAGAAATTCCTCGCGCGTGCGCCCCTCGGGCGGCGGGTAGGCGGGATACTTCGGGACGTTGAACTCCAGCTTCAGGTCGCAACGCTCGGCGATGCGGAGCGTGTTCTGGATCGCCTCGGGGTAGTCCTTGAAGAGCTGGTTCATTTCCGCGGGCGACTTGAAATAGAGCTCGGGCACGTAATGCATCCGGCGTTCGTCGGCGACGTTCGCGCCGGTGCCGATGCAGATCATGACATCGTGCGCCTCGTGGTTGCAGCGTTCCAGGAAGTGGACGTTGTTGGCCGCGATGAGACCGAGGCCGAACTCTTTCGCGAGGCCGACGAGGGCGGTGTTGCACCTGCCCTGGGCCTCGATGCCATGCTGGTGCAGCTCCAGGAAAAAATTCTCGGGGCCGAGGATGTCGCGGAATTCGGCCACGCTCCGACGCGCCTTGTCGAGCTGGCCGCCCTGGATGGCGAGGTTGATCTCCCCCTTCAGGCAGCCGCTGAGCCCGATGAGGCCCTCCGAATGCTCGGCGAGCAGGCGCTTGTCGATGCGCGGTTTGTAGTAGTGGCCGTCCAGGTGCGCCTTGGAGACGAGCTTGACCAGGTTCCGATACCCCGCGGCGCCGGTCGCCAGGAGGGTGAAGTGCGAGGCGGCGTCGCGGGCCGAGTTCGCCTGCCTGTCGGTGTGCAGGCCGGGCGCCATGTACGCCTCGCAGCCGATGATCGGTTTGATCCCCGCGGCCTCGGCTTCCTTGTAGAAATCGATCGCCCCGTAGAGGTTGCCGTGGTCGGTCATCGCCACCGCGGGCATCTCGAACTCCGCGGCTTTTTTCATCAGTTCCTTGATCCGCACCGCGCCGTCCAGGAGCGAATACTCGGTGTGGACGTGGAGATGAACGAAGGAGTCGGCGGCCATGGATTATTTTAGCGTGTGGAAAACCAAAGCGCGCTCTTTTTGAAGGAAATTTTTCAACAAGGATGGCGCAGCCGCGCGGCATCCTTTCTCACCCAGGACGGAAGCGAAGGCTACAGTCCGTCAGACCTCATCGATCGAAAGGATTCGCACCTCTTTACGGCGTGATCCGGCCAGCAGGTGAAGAGACGCGCAATCAGCTTTCCGCGCCTTCCAATGTTGAGCGGACGCCCTTGACTCCCTGGATTTCCTGGGTGGTCTTGAAGTGGGCCTTGGTCAGTTCGCGGAGGATCGCGGGCGTGTGCGCTTGCACGAGCTGGGAGGCCACAGTCTTTACCAGGGCCGACGCGCCGCGCGGCAGGACGACGCCGTATTTCCGGCCCGTTTTTTGCATCCACTCGATGAACCGCTCGCGCGCGAGGATGGAGGCGGCGGCGACCGCGGCGTCGGCTTCGGCCTTGGTTCTTTGTTGCAGCTCGATGGAGCGGCCTTTTTTCATCAGCGCGTTCTCGATCAGGCGCGGGTTCGCGAACTGGTCGGAGAGTGCGCGGGGGCAGTCCGGACGGATGTCCAGCAGGTTCTCGATGACGCGGGCGTGACCCCAGGCGAGCAGCTTGTTCAGGTTGCCGATCTTCTCAAACAGGTCGTTGTATTTGGCCGGGGTGATTTCGACGACGCTGGAAACCGCGCCCTGCGTCTGCCGGATGAGGGCGGCGAGCGTGCGGATGCGCTGGTCGGAACCGATACGCTTGCTGTCCTGGACGCCGGCGTCGATGAACCGCCGGGCGATGCCGCGATCCACATAAACGCCGGCGATGACGAGCGGGCCGAAGAAGTCGCCCTTCCCGCTTTCATCGATGCCGAAATGGGGCTGGAAAGTTTCGGGAGAATGGACTTCCTCGTAGCCCAGCCGGGCTTCGCCGAGGATTTCGGGCTCGAGCCGGAATTTAACGAATTCCTCGGCGCCCTTTCCCTGCACGACGATCTTCGGGCCCTTTTCGTAAACGGCGAGGGTGAGTTTGTCTTTCCGCGCGAAGTAGAGGGTGTATGGGCGGGGCTCGAACTGGTAACCGTCCGCTTCGAGGAGGCTCTTCAGCTTCGCGGCCTGCGCCGCCGTGAGGGGCGACGTGAAGAGGGAAAGAGGAGACTTTTCTAGCGATGACATCCCGGGGAGTGACCTTCGCCGAGAGTGAACCGGCACGCAAAAAAGGGAAGGAGAAAGCCACCGGCAGGGCGTGCGATTTCACGGCCTTTCGCTTGAATTTCGAGGGAATGTCCCGTAAGTGCATACCATGAAACGTCATCTCGCTGTTCTCTTGGCGACTGCCCTCTGTTCGACCGGGCTTCTACCCTCCACGGCGCTTGCGCGCCATCATCATCACCATCACCGGCATCACCACCACCGTCACCACCATCATTACCTCTAAGGTACAGCCCTGGCCGGGAGAATGAGCCGGCCTTCGAGGGCGACCGCGGACTAGCCGAGTCGGATCGTGAGAGGCCGGCTTAGAGAAGGCGCTTCGGTGCGCCTTCCCAGGAGTGCGCCCAGGCAACCTCCGAGGAGCGCGAGCGGCGCGGCGAACAGGATGAAGTCGCGGAAGACCGGCCAATAGCTGGCCGCGGAAAGCATCCGCCAGCCGGAGAGAAGGCCGACCCAAAGGGCCGAGACGAGCGGGCAGGCGACGGCTGCGACAAGGATGCCGTGAAGCAGCCCGCGGCGGCCCGCGATGAACCCGGCGAGGCCGCCGCTGACCAGCCACTGGCCCAGCATGGCGGCGATAAAGAGGGAAGTCTTGAGGGAGCTGTCGGTGGAGGCGGGCTTGGTGGAAGCCAGCGCCCATGTGGATGCCGACACGGCGAGGATGCCCGCGAGTACCGCCCCGAAACTCAGCTTCGATGAACGCATGTTTTCAATGTCGCGGGACAGTGAAATGCGATGGGCGCTTGGGCAAGAAAAAAATTAGAATGCTCCGAGGGCAAACGAGGAGGCCTCCCCGGGTTGCCTCCGCGCGCCGGACGGGCCCGGCCCAAAAGCGGACGGCGCCATCCCCGGTCAGGGATGACGCCGTCGCCTGGATTCTGACGGGACGGATTACTTGGTCGGCACGGTCGCGATCGTCTGAAGGATGCGGCTCGCGATCTTGTAGGGATCGCCGGCCGAATTCGGACGCCGGTCTTCGAGGTAACCTTTGTAGCCGTTCTTGATGAAGTTCAGAGGAAGGCGGATGGACGCGCCGCGGTTGGCGAGGCCGTAGTTGAATTTGTCGATGGACTGCGTTTCGTGCAGGCCGGTCAGGCGCAGATGGTTGTCCGGGCCGTAGACGGCGATGTGCTCGTTCTTGTATTTGTCGAAGGCGGCCATGAGCGCCTCGAAGTATTCCTTGCCGCCGACTTCGCGCATATACTTGGTCGAGAAGTTGGAGTGCATGCCCGAGCCGTTCCAGTCGCCCAGGATCGGCTTGCAATGGAGCTCGACCGTCGACGCCGTAGTATTCGCAAAGGCGCATGAGGAGGTAGCGGGCCATCCACATTTCGTCGGCGGCTTTCTTGGAGCCTTTGCCGAAGATCTGGAATTCCCACTGGCCCTTGGCCACTTCGGCGTTGATGCCTTCGTGGTTGATGCCGGCGTCGAGACAGAGGTCGAGGTGCTTGTCCACGATCTCGCGGGCGATGTCGCCCACGTTCTCGTAGCCGACGCCGGTGTAGTATTTGCCCTGGGGCTCGGGATAGCCTTCTTTCGGGAAACCGAGGGGCCTGCCGTCCATCATGAGGAAATACTCCTGCTCGAAACCGAACCACGTGTCGGGATCGTCCAGGATGGTGGCGCGGGCATTGGTGGAATGCGGCGTGCCGTCGGCATGCATGACTTCGCAGAGGACGAGGGCGGCGTTGGTCTTGGTGGTGTCCGGATAGCTGGCGACGGGCTTGAGGACGCAGTCGGAGCTGTGGCCCTCGGCCTGCCGGGTGGAGCTGCCGTCAAATCCCCAGTTCGGAAGCATCTCCAGCGTCGGAAAGCTGTCGAAATCTTTGACTAGGGTCTTGCCGCGGAGGTTGGCGACGGGCGTGTAGCCGTCGAGCCAGATGTATTCCAATTTGTACTTCGCCATAATGATGTATTTTCTATGTCTGTTTTTGAGCGGTCCCGCCGCCTATGACCGTGATTTGTTGGTTTTTGCCCTTTTTACCCCCTACTTTCGGCGCGTTGCGAGAAAAGCACGAATGGTGCCAAACACATCCGAGCACTTAGGGTGCCAGGGGGAAGGAAACTTTCGGGCCACCCTGGCGTTGCCTCGCCGCCCAAACGGGGCATCTTTCTCCCATGCTGCAGGTGAAGGATACGCTGAGGGCGACTGTCCGCATCACATACGACGGGCGGGTCATCAAGACGTTCCGAGGTCCGCAAGCGCAGGAACGCTTTGAGAACGAGGTGCGCGTGCTGCGGCATCTCGAGGCGCGCGGGTGCGGCTTCGTGCCGAGGCTCCTCTCCGCCGAGCCCGAGCATCTGCGGATCGTGACGACGAGCTGCGGGAACCGCGTGGAGCACCTGGACGAGGAGCGGACGCGCGAGGTCTTCGCCGAGCTCCTCCCATACGGAGTCCGGCACGACGACGCCGAGGTGCGCAACGTCACGTACCGGCAATCGGACGGGCGTTTTTGCCTGATCGATTTCGAGTTTGCGACCCTCCTTGACGAGCCGGGATCGACCGATGACCAACCTTGACGAGAACCTGCCGGCGGCCGTGAGGCTGCAATGGTCCGCCCGGACGGATCGCGGCAAGGTGCGGAAAAATAACGAGGATACGTTTCTCTGCCTGCAGTTCGACGCGCAGGAGGTGCGCTTCCTCGGGAAGACGGGCGAGGGCTCGACCCGGGAGACGGATTTCATCTTCGCGGTGAGCGACGGGATGGGGGGCGCCCAGGCCGGCGAGTTTGCGAGCAGGATCACCGTGGACAAGATCACGCACCTGCTCCCCCGTTCGTTCAAGCGGGCTGCTTCCGGCCTGGAGGAGGGGTTCGGCGACCTGCTGGCCGAACTCTATGACCAGATCCACCGGACGCTGCTCTTCATGAGCGGCAGCTACCCGGAGTGCTCGGGCATGGGCGCCACGCTCAGCCTCTGCTGGTTCACCCCGGGGCGCATGGTGTTCGGCCACATCGGCGATACGCGGATCTATTACCTGCCCTACCGCGAGGGCGGCATGCGGCAACTGACCCAGGATGACACGCACGTGGGGTGGCTGTACCGCAATGGACAGATCAACGAGCGCCAGGCGCGCGACCACCCGCGGCGCACGGTGCTGCAGAAGGCGCTCGGGGCCGGCCACCAGTTCGTCGATCCGCAGGTGGGAATCGTGCCCTGCGAGCCGGGCGATTTTTTCCTCCTGTGCACGGATGGGCTGGTGGACGGCCTGTTCGATTACCAGTTCCTGGAACTCCTCCGCTCCGGCGGCGAACCGACGGCGGGCGCGGCGCACCGGCTCGTGGATGCCGCACTGGAGCGCGCGGGCCGGGACAATACGACGGCGCTGGTGGTGGAAGTGCTGGCTTAGGCGAGGCGGTCGCGCGGGAGGCGCTATTTCTTGCGGCAGATGTTTAATCCGTCCGCCATCGACAGGAGCACGGATTCCACGCGGGGATCGCCCGCGAGTTTCTCGTTGAGCGCGTGGAGGGCCCGGGTCTTTTCGCTCGGGGCGCCCGGCTCGGCAACTCGGCCGCCGGAAAGCATATTGTCGAACACGAGGAGGCCGTTCCGGCTCACCCGGGGAAGGAGCAGTTCGTAATAGGTGTCGTATGCCGGCTTGTCCGCGTCGATGAATGCGAAGTCGAAGGTTTCGGGGCCGAGCGCGCCCAGGATCGCGGCGCCGTCGCCGAGGCGGAGCTCGATCTTCCCTTCGACGCCGGCCTCCTTCCAGTAGCGGCGGGCGATGGAGGTCCATTCATCGCTCACGTCCACGCAAAGGAGACGCCCGTCCCCGGGCAGGCCGCGCGCGATGCAGGTGGAGCTGTAGCCGGTGAACGTGCCGACCTCGACGGCCGAGCGCGCGCCGATGGCCGCTACCAGGAGGGTGAGGAAGCTCCCCTGTTCCTCGTTGATGAGCATCTCGCTCACGCCGCCGAGCGCCTCGGTCTCCGCACGCAGCGCCGCCAGGGTCGGGTCGCCCGCGCGCGAGGCGTGGTCGCGGACGTAGGCGTAGAGCTCGGGGGTGAGCGCGGTGAATTTCAAGGGCGGGGCGCCGAGGCGGGCCGGGGGTTCACGGCTCTATCCTACTGGACGCTGCCCTCGGACTTGGAGCTGGAGAGGTAGCGGTAGTAAACCTCCAGCATCAGGACGGAAAGCGTCGTGCGGAAAATCTGCCCGTCGAGGCTCGGGGTCGAGCCAAAGTAGAGGTTTGACTTGGCGGGCGCGCCGTCGGGCGGCCAGCTCCCATCCGGGCTCTGGTTGTCGGTGAGCTGGCTTTGGAAAATGCGGTTCCACCATTCCCAACTCGAGCCTCCGGCTTGGAAACAGGCCTGGGTATTGTAATACCATGCGTAGAGATTCGCGGAGGGGTCCCTGTAATGGTACACGGGCGGTGGCGGACGGGGAGGGGGTTTTCTCTCGATCTTCGGGATGGGGCCGTCCCGCAACACCCTGAAGCCTTCGCGAACGGCCTTGTCCCTGGAATGGTGCCACATCAACAGACAATAGAGGGCGGCTCCGGTGAGTTGATGGCCGCCGGCCTCGCCGGGTTTGGTGTAGCCGAAGACCCCATTGGCGCCCTGCATGCGCGAGAGGTGTTTCATGGACTTGCCGAGCGCGTCATCCACCCCGTCGATATTCAGGCCCGAAAAGTGCGCGGTCTTCAAGGCCTGGATCATCCAGCAGGTGACGGAGACGTCGCTGTAGCCCGTCTTGGATCTGCCGAAGCCGTAGTTCCAGCCGCCGTCCTGGGATTGTCCCTTCAGGATCATGCCGATGGCCTGTTTAAGGACGGGGGTGATCCTGTCGTCGTGGGTGATGATGTAAGCCTCGCCCAAGGCGTACGCGGAGATGGCGTGTTGATACACCATGTCGATGCCGGTGTAACCGGCCTTGACGTTGGCAACGTTTCCCCCGTTCGCAGCCCCCGCCGCGATGACACTGTCGAGTCCATTCTTCACGGTCGGGCCGAACTGGCCGGAGTTTGGCCGCTCGCAATGGCCCAGGAAGCTCAAAAGCGCCAGGCCGGTCATGCCGCCCTTGAATTTCTCTCCCCAGGTACCGTCCGGATTCTGGTTCTGCTTCAACCATACCAAAGCCTTGACGATGGAGAGATCGTCCTTGGGGTCGCCGCCGTTCTGGGAGATCGACTTCGCCCTGCCTTCCGCGCTGCAACGGTCCGCCATGATCGGGGGGAGGTTGAGCCCGCCGCCGCCCAAGCCGCCGCCGCCGCCGTTGCCCATCATGTTTGAAGTCCCGAGACCCGGGTTGTTCGAGGTGGTCATCTTCATCTGCTTGACGTCGTCGGTCTGCGTCGGCATCTCGGGCATCTCTGGCAGGGTGATCTTCCCCATCCCGGTCGTGACGATCCGCTTCGACATCTGCGGCGCGCTGGAGGTCTCCTGTTTTTTTATCTGCACCCGGTGCTCCACCTGCGGCGCGGCCGGAGCCGGCGGGCCCGGTTTGAAAGTGAGCTTGCGCTTCGCGCTGTAATGCTGGACGACGAGGTAGGTCGCGCCTCCGAGGAAGAAGACGTGCAGGAGGATGCTGATGACCAGGAAGCGCGCGCCGAAGGTCTTCCAGCTCCAGCGCTTCCTTTCCGTCGGTTTTGGAGGGACGTAGGCCACGCTAGATATCCGGGTCCAGCCTGCCGGCCGGCGTGCGGCGCGCCGCGCGTCGAGGTGTCATTGGTTGGGGAAGAGGGTCCATGCGCCGTGGGGAGAAGAGGCGGTGCCAAATCCGGAGAGAGTGCCCGGCCCGGCGAAGGTCTGACTCGGGAGAAGCAGGTCCACATGGCCGTCGTAGTAGAGGTAGTTATACTTGCTGGCGGTGTTCAGGGCGGGGGACGTCGAGAAGCTGCTCTGCTGCAGCGCCGTCACGGAGTAGTTTGAGGTCGCGGCCACGAAGTTGCCGGAGACGCCGGGGTTCTCGGTGATGAGGAGCGTCTGCGAAGGGAGGCTGATGCTTGCGAGCGACTGTGTGTACGGCCCGAGGGAGGCGTTTAGATATCCGACGCCGCTCCCCGAGACCCAGGCCGCACCCGAGACCTTCAGGCTACCCGTGGCCATCGCATAGCTCCGCTTGTAGTTCGGCGCGGTCACGTTCAAATATTTGTCGTTCGGAGCGAGGAATAGGGCGGCGGCCTGGGCCGAAGGGGTGCTGCCGGCCGTCCCCATGCCGACATAGGGGAAGATGGCGGAATCCCAAGTGAGACTCCCGGTCGCGTAATACGGCGCGGGGGGTCGATTGTTATTATCGGCGGCGAAAGCGAGGATGCCCGCGCCGAGTTGGCGCATGTTCGCCGCGGAGGCCGTGGTCCGGCCCTTGCGGATGGCGCTGCCGGCGGCGGGAAGGAGCAGGGCCGCGAGGATGGCGATGACGGCTATGACCACCAGGAGTTCGACCAGCGTGAAGGAGGCGCCGGCTCGGATCCGCGAGCATAAAGAATTCACTACCCCAGACATTCCTGCAAAAGCGCCTCGACTTCAATGCCCAAATTCAGTTCGCCGCGAGTGGAAAGCTCGCAGCCCGCTTGCCCGTGCAAACGCCTTTAAAAAAGCGGGCCGTTCGCCGGCGTCAGGGCCGCACGCGCTGTTTCAGTTCCCAGAGGCGGAGCGCGGCCAGGAGCAGGCGCCTGCGTCTCATGACCGAAGGGCGCGATCTCCTGGACGCTTTCCGTCCCGAGGTGAGTTGGTTGTGCTCTTTCATTTTGGGATGCTCCGCGATAGCCGCGGACGGGACGTTTTGGAGCAGCTTCCGTTCCACTCTCGCCCGCCCGACAAAGGCCTTTACACTGACGGCGGGGCCGATAAACTCTCACGAAGGATGGCGGACGGTCGCTGGCGGGAAACTGCCAGAGGAAAGTCCGAACACCACAAGGCAGCATGCCGCGTAGAACGCGCGGGCGCCTTCGATGAAAATCGAGGGCGACGGAAAGTGTCGCAGAAAATGAAACCGCCCGGCCAGTTGTGGGGAAACCCGGAGGTGGCCATGGCAAGGGTGAAAAGGCGAGGTAAGAGCTCACCGCCCGGAGTGCAAACGACGGGGCACGAAAAACCCCATGCGGTGCAAGACAGAACAGGGAGCGGATCGCCTGTCCGGCGTTCGCGAGAACGCGGCTCCCGGGTATTAGTCGCACCTGGCGCGCCCAGTTTGTTCCGGGGGCGCCGGCGCACCGCGAGAGCGGTGCGAGATAAATGACCGCCACGCGCGCCGTTAAAAAGCGCGCGACAGAATTCGGCTTACAGTCATCCGCAAAGACCGGGGGCGCTTCGAAAGAACGCGCCCCCGTTCCATTGCGCGGCCCGTCTTTAAACTGGCGCCGGCATGGAGACAGAAAAATCTTTCTGCTGCGCGCCGGCGGTGTAAAGGTCGGTCATGCCGAAGAATCATTGGCTGGTGAAAACGGAGCCCGGCAGCTACTCGTGGCAGGATTTCGTCGCGGACGGCAGGACCGCCTGGACGGGCGTGCGGAATTTTCAGGCCAGGACGAATCTGCGCGCCATGCGCGGGGGCGACCCGGTCTTCTTCTACCACAGCGTCGTGGGCAAGGAGATCGTGGGGATCGCCAAGGTCTCGAAAGAGGCATACCCCGACGCGACGGCGAAGGAGGGGGAATGGGTCTGCGTGGACCTGGTTCCCGTTCGTGCCCTGAAGCGGCCGGTCTCGCTCGATGAGATAAAAACGGTGAAGTCGCTGGAGTCCATCCCGCTCCTGCGGAACTCGAGGCTCTCCGTGCAGCCGGTGCCCGCCGAGGCGTTCGAGACGATCGTGGAGATGGCTGCGCAACCCGCATGAGCCTCCTCGATATCGTCACCGAGCACCTGAAGGAGCCCGAGTATCTCCACGTCATCCTGAACCCGCTGCCCGTCTATGGGCTCGCGCTCGGCATTCTCGCGCTGGGCATCGGGATGGCTTCGCGCAGCCGCGCGGCTCAAGTCACGGCGCTCGTCATCGTATTCCTGAGCGCGGCCTCCGCGTGGCCCGTGAAGAAGTATGGCGAGCAGGCGTATGACAGCATCGAGTCGAGGTCGGACGACGCGGGCTACGCGTGGCTGGATGCCCACGCCCAGCGCGCGACCCGTTTCATCTTCGTCTTTTATATCGCCGCGGCGGTCGCGGCCGCCGCGCTCCTCGTGCCGTGGAAATACCCGGCGAGCTCGCTTCCGCTTTCGGGCGCCACTCTGCTCGCGAGCCTCGTGGCGCTCGGCTTCGGCTGTTGGATCGCCTATGCCGGCGGCCAGATCCGCCATTCGGAATTCCGGTTCGGGAAGCCGCCGGAAAAACTGGGGGATTACGAGAAGCTGATGCAGCCCTAAGGGTTGCCCGGCGACCCTGCCGACGGACGGAAACGCGGCTGCCCGGCGGCCTCATCCGTCCCGCGGGAGACCGGGCGCGCGCGGGCGCTCGAAAATGGTTCTTGAACTCCGGGGCGAGTGCGGAAATGGTGCGGCGTGTCCGACCATCCGCTCGTTACCAGCGCAAAGGTGAAGCCGGGCCCGTGGAACGAGGTTTTCGGCAAGAACGGCCTCCCGCGTCCCACGTTCGCGCCCTTGATCGAATACCTGCAGAAGTTCCGACCGCCCGAGCTGCGCATCCTCGATGACCGGATGGAGGCGACCCTGCGGGAGATGGGCGTGACGCTCGATGTCATCCGCAAAGACCCCTGGGGCCAGCAAGCCTGGGCGTGCGATCTTCTCCCGCAGATTTTTGACTTGCTCGACTGGCAGAAGATCGTGCGCGGGCTGCGCCAGCGCCTGAAGGCGTTCGAGTTGTTCCTGGCGGATGTTTACGGGAAAAAGGAAATCCTTCGCCAGGGCGTGATCCCCATCCAGCCGGTGCTCGGAAGCCCGCAATACCAGAATGTCTCCATCGGCCTGCCGCGCACGCAGGGCGCCTACCTCCACTTGAGCGGCCTTTGCATTGTCCGCGACCCGAGGGGGGCGCTCACGGTGCGGCACCACCATTTCGGCCACGCCGCAGGCATCTCTTACATGATGCAGAACCGCCGCGCGCTCGCTCGCGTGGCGCCCGATCTTTTCCAGGAGAGCGCGGTGCAATCGCTGGCCCAGGCGCCCCAGGCCATCATGGAAAAACTCCGTTATACTAGGGACCGCGAGAACGAGGAGCCCTCTGTGGTGCTGCTCTCGCCAGGGCCTGGCAGCCCGATCTACTCCGAACACAGCTTCCTCGCGCGCCGCATGGGCGTGCCGCTGGTGCAGGGGGATGACCTGCTCGTGCTGGAGGATCGCCTCTACTTAAAGACAGTGCAGGGGCTTCGGCGCGTGGACGCCGTCTATACCAGGGTCGCGGACGACTGGCTGGACCCGCTCGTTTTCCGCAAGGAATCGCGGCTGGGAGTGCCGGGCCTGATCCATTGCCTGCGCAAGGGTACGGTCTCCATATTCAACAGCATCGGCAGCCAGCTCGCGGACGACCGCAGCCTGCTCTGCTTCGCGTCGCAGATCATCCGCTATTATCTCGCCGAGGATCCGATCCTGCCGACCATCCAGACTTTCTGGATGGGGGACATCGACCAGCGCGAGATGGTGCTGGGGAACATCGACGCGTACGAGATCCGGCCGATCTTCGGGCGGTTCGTCGGCGCCACGGAAGCCCGCGTCCACGAGGAAGAGATAAAGGAGATTCGCAACGATCCCGGCCGGTTTGTCGCGCAGCCGGCTGATTGCGGCGCGAAGACGGTCTGTTTCAAGGACGGGAAGCGCATCGAGGGCGTGCAGGACCACATCGTTTTCGCCCTCCGCGACGGCGACGCTTTCGACGTCTTCCCGGGGGCGCTCACCCGCGTCTTCCCCGGCCCGGAATCGACGAACTCCTTCCCGCTGGGCTGGACGAGCAAGGATACTTGGGTTCTCGGGGACGAGGCCTCCGACGGCATCCTCGTCGGCCGCGTCCCGCGCTACTCGGACGCCCACATCCCCCCGCGCCAGGTGACGAGCCGCGTCGCCGAGGCGTTCTACTGGATGGGGCGCTACCTCGAACGCGCATACCACCAGGCATACCTCATCCAGGTCATCGAAACCCTCGAGACGGAGGAGCTGAACTCCGCGGAGCGGAAGCTATATCGGCCCTTGTGGAACCGCCTCCTGCCGCCGCTTGAGAAGAGCGCGGGCATCAGCAAACGGAGCATCGCGAACCGCACGGACCGCTACCGGCTCGTCCTCCTGCCGGAACCCGGCTCTGTCGTCTCGACATTCATGCGCGCGGTGCGCAACGCGGAGTCGATGCAGGAGTGCCTCAGCCCCGAGGCGTGGGCGAGCCTGAGCGATCTTCGTTCGCGGTTCGCGCGCTCCAAGTACCGCAAAGACCTGCCGGAGATCGAGTGCGGCCGCATCGCCCGGCGGCTAAGCGAGACGGCCACCAAGCTCATTCCGCAATTCTACGCCATCGCCTCGCGCACCATGCTCGGCGATGACGGCTGGCGCTTCTGCGAAGTCGCGGAAATGCTCGAACGCGCCATCATCACCGCGAACTCGGTCCTCTCCATCAGCAAATCTTTCGAGGAGATCGGCGAGGCCTCGCGCGCGCACGCCGTCGAGATCGAGCTCTCCGCTTTCCTGCGCCTCATGGGCACCCGCGACGCCTACCGCCGCGTGTACCAGATGCGCGCGGAGCCGATCCGAGTGCTCGAAATGTTCTGGCAGAATACCGAGTCGCCGCGTTCGGTCATGCGCTGCCTCTCGCGGTGCGCGTCTCTCCTGCGCGAATCGTCCCCGTCGGAATCGGGCGGCCTCGCGAAGACTCTCACCGCCATCGAAGATCTCGTCCACAGGATCAAACGCATCGACTGGCAGGACTTCGTCCGCCGCTCGGTGGAGGAGGATGCGCCGCGCGCCGAAGTGAACCCCGGCGGCGAATTCCCCTCCGGCGCGCTGACGCCGCTCCTGACGAATCTGCTGAACGCCATCACGGATCTGCACCACGTCATTTCGGACGGGTTCCTGAGTCACCAGGCGTATATCGCCGGAGGGGTGCAAACCGTGCTGAAAGGGTTTAGCGTCTGACACCGGCATGGAATTCGAAATCACGCACACGACGCTTTACAAGTACGGGCATGCCGCGGCCGAGGCCTACGGCGAGGCGCGCCTGACGCCTCCGAACCGGCCGACGCAGGCCGTCCTAAGCCATAAGATAGTCATCGATCCGGAAACGCCGACAACGACTTACGTGGATTATTACGGGAATTCCGTTGATTTTTTTTCGCTCCCTTTCCGGCATAAGAAGCTCGTCGTCACCAACTACGCCGTCGTGCGCACCATCCCCGTGGAGCGCCCCGCTGGGAGTATGGAACTCAGCGTCCAGGAAGCGCGGCAGATCTTCAAGACGTCGATGCCCGACATCTTCGATTACCTCCAGCCGACGCACATCGTCGAGACCGGGAGGGAGTCGGTGCAGTGGGCGAAGAAATATCTGCGCGGGGATGTCATCCTGGCAGAGGGGCTACAACGGCTCAACGAAGCGATCTTCGACAGCTTCGATTACAAGAAGGGCGCGACCGACAACCAGACGACGCTCTCCGCCATCTGGAAACAGAAGAAGGGGGTCTGCCAGGATTTTGCCCACCTCGGCCTCAGCATCCTGCGCACCGCCGGCCTGCCCGCGCGGTACGTGTGCGGTTACATTGAAACCGAGCTCCCGAAAGCCGCCGACGGAAAGACGATGATCGGCTCCGTCGCGACCCATGCGTGGATCGAGGTGCTGGTGCCGGGCCTGATCTGGGTGGCGCTCGACCCCACCAACCGCCAATGGTGCGACGACCGGTATGTCGCAGTCTCTTTCGGGCGCGACTCGCGGGATGCGACGCCCCTTCGCGGCACCTTCAAGGGCTCGGGCGGCCAGACGATGAACGTGCGGGTCGCGATGAAACGCCGCCCGGAGAAGGCAGCCGCGGCCAGAACCGCGAAGGTCGCCTAGGCCGTCCCGGACGCGAGCCACCCCTATGAAACTGCACATCGCCTACCACACCGAATATACATACGAGCAGGAGGTCAGTTTCTCCCCGCATTTCTTCCGCCTCTTTCCGCGCGCCGACTATTTTCTTTCGGTCGAGCGCGTCTCGTTCCGCACGAATGCGACCGCGGGCGTCCAGTACCGGCGGGATATTTTCGACAACGAGATCGCCCGCTGTTTCTACCCCGGCAAAAATCTCGTGCTCGAAGCGGCGCTCGAGCTCGAGCTGGATGTGCGGGAGCGCAACGCGTTCGATTTTCTTCTCGAGCGGCACGCCTTGGATTTCCCGTTCCAATACAACGACGAGGAGAAGTTCGTGCTCGCGCCGTTCCTGGCCGGGGCGAAAGCGCCCCTGCCGTTCTGGACTCCGACCGGCTCCCCTTGCTCGACGGTGACGGCCATCGTGGGGATGAACGAGGCCATCTTCAAAAACATCCGTTACGAGCGCCGGGACGAAGGCGCCGCGCGGCCCGGCGCGGAGACGCTCGCGCTGTGCAGCGGGTCGTGCCGCGATTTCTCGGTGCTGCTCGCGGATGCCCTCCGCTATTACGGAGTCGCCGTCCGGCTCGCGAGCGGATACCTCTGCGAGTTCGGCGAGGGCGAACACAGGGCCGAGGGCGCTCTCCACGCATGGGTCGAGGCATACCTGCCCGGAGCGGGCTGGCTCGGGCTCGACCCGACGAACGGCGTGCTCTGCAATCATAATCACATCACCGCCGCGGTCGGCATCACCCCCGGCGACATCACCCCCGTGGACGGCATCTACTACGGCAACACCCATGTCCCCTCCCGCATGAGCGCCGGGTTGAAAATGATCCCATGCGCCCAATAGCTTCACCCGAGGAAATAAGCCGCGCCATCTCCGGCCTGCTCGAAAAACACGGGCTGAAGCTCACCCAAGGCGGCGAGCCGACGTATGTGCCGCTCGATTTCTCGAACCCGGAATGGTACATCACCGCGGTCGGCCCGACAAAGCTGCGGTATGCGTACACCTTTGCCCGCGCCCTTACCAGGGAGACCCTGAAGGGCGCGGCCGTTTTTTACTCGCCGGGCAAGTCGTATCCCGGGGAGGTCAACCCGCGCTGGGTGCTCCACGTCCTTTCGAACCGCGATGGAAGTCCGCTCTGCCCGGAGCCGCACCATTCGCGCAGCCCGGCGCGGCCCACCGACGAGGCGCTTGCGCGCTTGAAAAGGCATTTCTCGCGGGCGCTCGGCGTCTCCGGCGGCTGGCTGCGCGGCGACGACGCGGGCTCGCCCGATAACGCGGTGTGGGTGCTCCCGCTGGACCACAACGGAAAAAAATGGGTGAGCGCTTTGTGGCCGCTGGGCCGCCGCAAGCCCATCGAGCTCATCCAGGCAGAAGGCCCGGCGGGGCTGCGGCTCCCGCTCGCGGCGCTGCCGGATACCATCAGCAAACGGGCGCTGGTGCTCGAAGCCAAAAAGGACGGCCTGCATCTCTTCTTCCCGCCGTTGCTGCAGCCGCCCTTTCTCGAGCTTTTTCAGGACGCCATTGCGGGTCTGGAAGCCGCGGGCATCGGACGCTGCCTGTTCGAGGGCTACATCCCTCCGGACGAAGCGGGGCTCTGGCAGCAGATATCTCTCACCGCCGACCCCGGCGTCCTCGAGATCAATCTGCCCGCGTGCGACGATTGGGATCAATACCGCGGCTGGCTCGTGGAGTTGGAGTCGTGCGCGACGACTTCCGGCATGCGTTCGTACAAGGAGATTTCAGCCGAGGAATCGGGCGGCACCGGGGGAGGAAACCACATCCTGTTCGGCGGCCCGAGCTTTCCAGAGAACGCCTTCTTCACGCACCCCGGTTGGGTCACCTCGATCCTGCGGGTACTGGCAGCACCACCCCTGCCTTTCCTATATGTTCACGGGCAGCTACGTCGGGTCCTCGTCCCAGGCGCCGCGGCCCGACGAGTCGGCGCGTTCCCTCTACGACCTGGAAATGGCCTACCGGTTTCTCGAAAATCTCGGCCCGGGCGATCACCGGGACATCATCGGCCAGACGCTGCGCCACCTGCACATCGACGGCACGGGGAACACGCACCGGAGCGAGATCAGCTTCGACAAGTTCTGGAACGTCTATTCGGAAGGGGGTTGCCGGGGGCTCATCGAGTTCCGCGCCGTCGAATCGCTCCCGCACGCCGAATGGATGGCGCTTGTGGGGCTGCTCTGGCGAGCGCTGGTCGCGATGCTCTTCGAGAGGCCGTTCACCCGCGAGCTGGTGGATCATAAATCGAAGCTGCACGACGCGTTTTTCCTTCCCACCCTGCTCATGGACGACCTCGAAAAAGTCCTGAGGGACCTGCGCGCGGCGGGCTTCGCCTTTACCGGGGAGATGTTCCGGCCGATATGGGAATGGCGTTTCCCGAAGATGCTCTCCTTCTCCGAGGGCGGCGCGGAACTGACAGTCCGCAAGGCGCACGAGGGCTGGCCGCTGCTGTGCGAGACGCCGATGGAAGGCGGGGCGACCAGCCGCTTTGTGGATACGTCCATCGACCGGCTGGAGATCCTGGCCACCCCGGAGTTTGCCTCCGGGTTCCGCCTCTTCGTGCAGGGCCGAGAGGTAAAGTTGCAGCGGTTCCCGCGCGGGGCTTGGGGCGCGGGCCTCCGGTACCGGCGCACCGCGCTGAATCCCTCGCTGCACCCCGGCATCCCGCCGCACATGCCGCTCTTCTTCACGCTGGAAGGAAAACAAAAGCGCGTCTTCGAGCTAGGCGACAACCGCCGCCTCTTCGAGAAGAGCGCCGTGAAGAACGCGCCCGAACCGGGAGCGCCGTGCAAGAAGCTTCACTCTGACTTACTGACCTACGACTTGCGGCTGCCGTGAACGGTCGCGGGCGGGAAGGTGTCGTCCGTATCGCGGCAAATCTTGCACCGCCGCTCTTTGGTGCGGTAGACTTTCCGCTGATCCGGGTTAATCTGCGCCCCACCCTGCTTGGTCGTCTTTCAGCCGGGGCGGTCGGGACGCCTGGCGCGCTTAGCTCAGTGGTAGAGCGGCAGCTTTACACGCTGTTGGTCGGGGGTTCGAATCCCTCAGCGCGCACAGCGGCGGCGTTCCTCGGCGGGGTCAGAGCTGGCGCGTGCTGGCTGTGCATCTCGAACCAGCAAGCGGCGAGGACGAGAACGGTGAGCACGATCGCGAGCAGCAGGTAGAACTTCCTCAACGCAGCGCGGTTCGCAGACTGGGAGACCGCTTCGGACTCGGCGATGGCCAGGCGGCGGTGCTCGATGTTCTCGCGGTGTTTCAGTACGTCCCGCAGGGCTTCTGGCTGGTTGATGGGGGAGATCGTGGTTGTCCCCGAGGACGCGGCCGATCTGCAGGAAGGGGCCCTTTTTTTTCTTTTCGAGCGAGGCGCTCCGGCGTTCCATAGCCGCTTTCTGGCGGTCGGCGGCGCGCACCTCACGCCGGAAACCCGCGGCGGCTTCCTCCTGGGCGGCGCGGATGGTTCCCACCCTTTGATCGAGGGAGGAGAGGAGCAGGGCGCGCAACTTCAGGTCTTCCTGGAATGGCCTTGCGGCAAGGAGCCGCTGCGATGCCTCGGCTTGCAAGGCGGGCGTTGCTTCCTCGAGCGCGGCGCGCCGTTCCTGGATGGCGAGGAGCTGCACCCGCAAATCCTGGGGCGGGGGGAATATCTGCCCGAGGGCCGTGAGCCGGCGGGCGAGCTGGTTATCCTCGGCGGCGGCCTGTGCCACCGCTTTCTTCGCCTCATCCACTCCGCGCAGCTTTTCCGAGAGCCGCTCCAGGGCGATCTCGTGGGCCTCGGCGAGCGGCGCCCGCTCGTCGGCGAGCCGCGCCAACTGGCGGCCCGCTTCGGCTTCGCTCTCGGCCTGGCGCGCCTTCAGCTCGGTGACGGTGGAGGCAATCTCCGCGCGCTGGTTGAGGAGGGCGCCCTGCTCCCTCTCGAAGCTGTTTATCTGCTCGACGTGCCCGAGGTATTCTTCGCTGAAGTCGGCCTGCTGCCAGCCGAGCCACCCGAGGTGGGTCTCCGCTTTCTTCAAGCGCCGCGCTTCGAAGGCGATGGCGGCGCGGTCGGATTGCCTGCGGAGCCTCCGGGCGAGGTCATGGAAGCCCGCGAGGAGGATGCCCTCGGCGGGGGGATCGGAGAGGCGAACCGGCGGGTCTTCTTGCATCGTCTGGCAAGCGCCGGGGAAGTCTCACATTAAAAAAAGCCGCCCATTCGATGGTCGTAGACCGCTATAGTTTGTCGCATTTGCTCCCTGAGTCCGGACGGGGCCGCATGAGGAAAGCGGGGCGGTGGAAGCCCCTGTTTACAACGGGCCGGGCGGGGCCTGCTGCTGGATGTTGTATTTCGTGACGATGGCGCGCGCGTTGTCGTCCGTCTTCGCGGCATTGAGGAGGTCGAGGGCGACGCCCTTGAGCAATTCCTGAACCTGGCGGGATTGCTTCACGACCTGGTCCTGCCGTTCGATGGCGCCCTTGAAAGCGCTCCTCTGGGAGCTGAGGCCGGCGATCTGGAAGATGAAGAAGGCGAGGACGCTCAAGCCGAGCAGGAGGAACCGGCAGGAAGGCGTCGCGTTCGATGGCGAGGGGGTTTTCAGAAGTCTCGAAGCTCATGGTTGTGCGGAGTTGGTGGATGAGGAGGCGGGGGAGGGGGAGCCCATGGCATCGCCGGGGGCTGGGGAAGCGGCGGCGTTTGGGGTGATGTTAAAGCCGGCCCGGGTGAGGACTTCCTTCAACACGGTGTCTTTCTTGTCGATGGAAGCCTGGGCGATGTCGCGGACGAGGGTATTCCTCATCTGCTGGCTCTGCGTGCCGCGGTTGATCTCTTCCTGCTGCTGCTGTAGCTCGATTTGCAGATGCTGGTTCGATTTCGCGACCGCCATGCCGACGATGGAGAGGAGCAGGCAGGCTGCGCCGATGACGATGAGTATGTAGAATTGCGCTTGTTTCATTTAGGGGTATTTGACGACAGGAACGGGGGTTGCCTTGGTGAGATAAGAGTAACCCCGCCGGGCCCCGGTCGCAAACTACGACTTGGGCGCACTGCACGATTCCCGCTCAACAAGACGCACAGGTATGACAGCTTTTTGCGCTTCCTGCAAGGGTTCTTCTTTCACAAGCCGCTCGATTTCCTTCACCGCCATGGCGCCCATTTCCTCGGCGGGCATGTGGATGGTGGTGAGAAGCGGCCGGACATATTCGGAGAAATCGTCGTCCGAACAGCCCATGATGCTCAGGTCGCCGGGCACCTTCACGCCGCGGTCGTGGAGCCGGGCGAGGACGCCCATCGCCACGGCGTCGTTGAAGCAGAAGACGGCGGTCGGGCCGGGGTTCCGGTCGAGCAGGAAGTCGATGGAGGTGAAGCCGCTCTTGAAGGTGAGGTCGCCGTAGATGATGTTTTGCGCCTCGATCGGGATGCCGATGTTGTCGTAGCCGATCTTGACCCCGCGGTTCAGCTCGATGACCTGGTGGTCGGTCGTCCCGAACGGCCCGGAAAGGATGGCGATGTGCCTATGCCCGAGCCCGAAAAGGTATTCGATGGCGATGCGGGAAGCCTCCGAGTAATCGGGGACGATGCTCAACACCCCCGGGGCGGATACCTGCCACCCAAGGTAAACGACGGGGAAGCCGCGCTTTATGAGCGCCTGGAAGAGCGAGCTGTTCGGCGTGCCAAGGCAGATGAATTTGGAGGCCGTGCCCAGACGGACCGGGTGCGGCAGGAGATCGCCGTTTACCGCGTAATCGATGTCCGGGTCAAATTCGGCGAAAGAGATGGGGTGGGCGGGATTGGAAGAGGCCTTCATCGCTGCGTCTGCGATGCGCGCGAGGAATGGCTCTTTCAGGATGCTGCCGATGTCGCTGGACGTGAGGAGACAGAGGTCTCCGAGGTCGGGATACATCCGGACGACGGCCCGGAGGTCGTTCGGCATGTAGCCGAGTTCACGACAGACCTTAAAGACGCGTTCACGGGTCTTCTCACTGACACGGATGCCGTAGTCGCGGTCGTTCAGGAGTGAGGAAATGGCTCCCTGCGAGACCCCCGCCGCCTTGGCGATGGTCGCCATCGTGGCGGTTTTGTGATGATCCCCGTGCCTGTAGTCGGCGTGCTTGCCGAGCAATCGCTTCTCATCCGCCGGAGAATCACCTCCGTCAACCCTGTCACCCTTTATTTCCGTGTTCATTTGCTCCCTTACGTAACGCCGACCGGAAATTCCACAAGGAAAAACCGATAATAGATTTAGCGCGGAACCTTCCGCCCAAAAATGTGGCCTATACCTAGCTTCCTAATCACGTCTCAGGAAGTATTTTTTTCACCAGCCGGTCGATTCCTTCCTGGGCGTAATCGCTCCTGGGGTAAATTTTCTGCGCTTTGAGGTACCAGGCGAGGCTGGAACCGACTTGATCCTTCTGCTCGAGTTGCTCGGCGGTGCGCAGCGTCCGGACAAAGTCCGCGGCCTCCGTGGTGAGGTCGGCGCGGACCTGGTTCAGCTTGTTGTCGTCCGGGAACTGGGCGAAGGCCTTTTCGACGCTCTCCCAGGCTCCGGCGGAATCGCCCTGCTTGGCGATCTCCGTGGCGCGGATGATGGCGCCTTCGATGACCTCCATGTTATCCAGGACTTTCTTCAGTTGGTCCCGCCGGGTGGGGTCGAGGGCGGCGGCGGCGATGAAACGAATCTTATCATCGTAGATCTGCCGGTAGTTGTGCTGGCTCAACAACTGGTCGAAGTCCAGGAGGGCCTTCTGCTGCACGTCGGCCTGGGAGAAGATCATGCCCGAGACTTCGGCGAGAGCCGGGTTCCGGGGCCAGATTTCGGTGGCGGCCTTCAGTTCTTCCTCGAGGGTCGTGCGATCGCCGCTGACGGCGGCGTTTTTCGCCTTGGCGATGTGCATGGCGCTCACGGTCTTCGCGGTCTCGATGGCGGCCATCGGCTTGGAGTTGTCGAAGTCCTTGGCAGTGGCCTCCAGTTCGTGGACGTCCTTCTCGGCGAGCGCGTAATCCTTGACGTCGATCGCGGAGATCAGTTGGTCGGTCTTCTGCGTGAACTCGAGGGCCTTCCTCTTCTTTTCACGCGGGAGGGTCCGCAGCTCGGGGAGATATTCGCCCGTCACGAAAGACTCGGCGAGGCGCTTGGTGGCGCTCTCCAGCTCGTTCTGCTGGAGGAGGAAGGTGTAGGCTTCCACGCCTTCGTGGGCGTCGCGGATGACTTCATTTGCGGCGGCGTCGAGGGTGCCGACGGTGGGAGGCATGCCGCTGCTGCTGGCGAAGAGGTCTTTCGCCTCCTTGCTGACCTGCAGCGCCGTGTCGCCATCGGTAAAGACGGCCCTGTAAAAGCGGGTCGCCATGAGGACGTGCTGGAAACGGCGCTGGAGGAAGAGCTGGACGATGAGCGCCTGGAACTCGATCTTCATCTGGATGGCCGAGACCTCCTTTTTCAGGTCGTTTGCCTTCAGGAGGGCGTTGACCTCCGCCAGCCGCTGGATGTAAGGGGCCATCCCCGCGTCCCGCTTCATCTGCTCGTTTTTGGCCCACTGGTCGTTGACCGATTTGTTCTTGCCGCCCGGGCGGGAATCCAGCCCGTGCTCGCCGGCCTCCATCTGGGTGTTCCATTCGATCTTCTTGCGCTCGTCCGCGAGGCCGTCGTTGGCGCGCGCCAGCCGCTCATTGGCGTCCTGGGAACGCCAGGCGCTATAGACCGCGTCGGCGATGGAGTCGCAGAGGCGGGCGTCGATCTCGTAGTTGGACGCCTTGGGCAGGAGGCGGAAAGCGGCGTCCACGTTGTCCAGGGTGGCATTGCCAGGGGCGAGCTTGTCGAGGATCGTGGAGATGATCAACTGGTAGTTCCGGTCGTCGACGCCGGTCTCTTCGGCGGCGTTCAGGTATTTCTCGAAGCGGGCCTGGAAGAGGCGGTTGTCGTTGACGTTCCAGTTCTTGCCGTCCCAGGTGAAAATCTCGGTTCCGGGGTCGAAGCTGGGAACGTCCTTGCCCAGAAAAGAATCGGAGGACTTGCCGGCCGACGGGGGGCCGCCGCTGCCCTGGGTGGGCGAAGCCGGGGCGCCGGGAGCGGCGGCTGGCGGGCCGCTGTCGGGCACCTGGCCGCTGGCGGAAAGACCCAGGAGGAGGCCGGCGCAGAGGGTCCCGGTGAACTTGAAACTAGAGAACGGGCTGATTTTTTTCATACTTTTCGGATGTCTTCCACCTGCAGGATTCCCTTTTCGCCAACGATGATTCTGAGGAAAAAGCGCTGGCCCTTCTGGATGTTCACGTCGTTCAATTTGGCCGGCACGAGTACCGGCAGGATGTCGCCGCCAGGGTCGGTCTGCACGGAGATGAGCCGCCCGGCTTCGCGGGACGAGGCAAGCTGGTTGTCCACGGTGCAATCCAGCTTATAGACGTTCTGGCGGAGGCTGTTGGAGTTTTCAAGGTAGCTGCCGACGTCCAGCGGCGCGAGCGTCCGGTAAGGGTCGCTGACAAAGCTATAAAGGAAATATCCCCCCGCGAGCGACGCCGCGAGAATGACAGCCACCGCGCCGAATGTCCAGAGTGGGTTTACGGAAGAACTGGCACGGCGGGGCATATAAAAAGGCTAGTTTCCGTATGGGTTATTTGCAAGGGATTCTCGGACGCGATAAAAACCCAGGCGGGGCCAAAATCAGGCGGGAAGGTGCCTTTCGATGCAGGCGATCACCTCCTCGATGGCGACTGGCTTGGAGAGAAAAGGGAAGCCCTCCACCGGCTTGGCGACCGCGGTGACGAAGATGATGGGCACCCGCTTGAGGGCGTCGTCCTGCTTGAGCTGGTAGGCGACGTTGCCGCCGTCCATCTCGGGCATGATCATGTCGAGCAGGATGAGATCGGGGTTGAAGACCTGGGCGGCGCCGAGGGCCTTGGTGGAATCGGTCTCGATCTGGACTTCGTAGGGACGCTTGTGTTCCAGCATCAACTTGGTAAGGCGCGCTACGTCCCGGTCATCATCGACGTACAATATGCGTTTTTTTTCCACAACAGGCGCGCGCTTCCCCGCCGACTTCCCCACACTAGCCCACTTCGCCTAGAAAAAATAGCTCAATCCCGCCAGGCCCCCGAGCGAATTGACGCCCGTGTTGCGCTGGGTAATGCCGGCGTCGGAGATGTGGCGGAAGCCGCCCTCGAGCGAGAAGGCCCAATGGCTGGCGAAGAGGTAGTTCAGCCCGAGCGAGAACTGCTCGGTGAATTCGCCGGGCGACCCGAGCTCGATCTGCCGGGAGTCCGTATGCGCGTCGCTGTAGAGCGCTCCGATGCCGAGCTGCGTGTAAGGCACCAGCTTCGCGTTTGGCTGCACGAAGTTATAGCGGAGCTGGAACGCGCCGCCGGCGAGGTATTTTCCCGGGCCCTGATAGACCGGGCCTCCGAAGACCTCGAAGAGAAATTCGTAGTTCCCGCGCAGGAACCCGGTGTAATGGACGTTCGTGAGCATGTAGCCGACCCGCAGCGCCTGCATCTCGTAGTTGAACGCGGGGTGGCCCACCGGCGTCCCCGTGACCGAGGCGAAAGCGCCCGCCAGGCCGTCCAGCTCGAACGTCCCCTTCTGGTAGGGGTAGTCGCACTGCAGCACGGGCTTCGCCATCTCCTTCGGCGTGACGTCGCCTGCGTTTGCCGCGGCGGCCCCCAGGCCGAGCGCGGCGCAGGCGGTGGCCGTCATTTTGGCAAAAAGGGATGCGGCGCGCCGGCGGGAGAAAGGTCGGTTCATAGGGATGTCTATTCGCCAGCGCGACCGCGGCTGTCAAGTCCGAAGACGGGGATGGGTTTGCGCGGGAGACCGGCGAGTGCAATAAAGTTTCCCCATGCCCCCTCGAAACGTTATAAGGATGAACCCGACATGGCCGGCTCTCCTCGCATCCCTTTTCTTTCTCCGCGGCGCGATGGCAACTGAGGTTTCCATACAAGATGGCGGCGCGGTCGGCGACGGCGTCACCCTTTGCACGGGTTCGATCCAGAAAACGATCGACGGTGTTTCCGCGGCCGGCGGGGGGACGGTCATTGTCCCGGAGGGCGTTTTCCTGACAGGGGCGCTCTTCCTCAAACCCGCCGTGAACCTGCGCCTCGAAAAGGGCGCGGTGCTGCAAGGCTCGCCCGATATCGAGAATTACCCCAGGATGCTCACGCGCATAGAAGGGCACAGCCAGGTATGGCGCCCGGCCCTTCTCAATGCCATCGGGGTGGATCATTTGCGGATCGAGGGCGAAGGGATGATCCAGGGCGCGGGCAAACCGTTCTGGGAGGCGTTCTGGAAGCGGCTAGCCGCGGACAAGGCGACGAAGAATCTCGACGTGGACCGGCCCAGGAACATCTTCATCCAGGACTCGAAGGACGTGATGCTGAGCGGCATCTCCCTTCGCGGCTCGGGCTTCTGGAACCTGCACCTGTACCGGTGCCGGGAGGTCGTCCTCGACGGGCTAGACATCCAGACGCCCCCGGGCTCGCCGAGCACGGACGGCATCGACGTGGATAGCTGCCAGGACATGGAGGTCCGCGGCTGCCACATCTCCGTGGATGACGACGATATCGCGCTCAAGGGCACCAAAGGCCCCCTCTCCATGCAGGACGCGGAAAGCCCGCCGGTGGAGCGCATCCGCATTCACGATTGCACGTTCGGTCTCGGGCATGGCGTCCTCACCCTGGGCAGCGAGGCCTCCGTCGTGCGCGACATCGAAATGTACCGTTGCACGATCTCCGGGAAGGGCACCGGCCCCACGAGCGTCCTCCGCCTCAAGCTGCGGCCCGACACGGCCCAGCTCTACGAGAACATCCGCATCCACGACATCAAGGTGGACGGCACGGGCTCCATCATCCATTGCGAGCCGTGGACGCAGTATTTCGACTTGAAGGGGCTGCCCCCGCCCGCGCAGACGGTGAGGAATGTCAGCCTGTCGGGCATCACCGGGTCGTTTGGACAATTCGGAAAGGTGACGACCGCCGCAAAAAGCAGCATCGAGAGCCTGACGCTGAAGGACATGGACCTCCAGCTTGCGCGGACGGATTACACCATCGAGAACGTGCGGGATCTCGTCGTAGAGAACGTGAAGATCAACGGCGCGGCCTTCGAGCCCCCGGGGCCGATCGCGGCCTCTTCCAAAAATTCGGCGTCGCGATGAAGTTTTACCAGCTCGACGAAGTTCCGGCTTACCCGGACGACCAGGTATTCAAGGTCTCCCCGGTCGGCAAGGGGATCGCGCTGGTCGTCATGTGGGGGCTCGCAATCGCCTCGCTGATCCTGGCGGTCAGCGGCTGGAAGCCGCGCGGCATGACGCCGGGTTTTTTTTATTACTTCGCCGCCGTCGTTGGGCTCTTCGGCCTTATACCGTTTGGCATGCTGCGCGCCAGCCTGCGGCCCACCGCGTGGCTCGCCCGGTGCACCAGCAGCGGCATCATCATCAAATTTCGTTCCTACCAGAACTGGCGGCTGCCGGGCGGGACGGTGCAGGCGGTCGGATTCGACTACTCGGAGATCGCCTGGGTAAAAATGGCCAAGGAGACGCGCACGACGCCTTCAATGGACAAAGGGGGAACGACCATCTCCTTTGTGTCTTACCTGGACCTGGCTCTTGTCCATCCGGACACGTCGGAACTCGAGGCCAATCTGGAGGCGGAAAGAAATATCCGGCCCGACGGCATGGTGATCTGCATGGATTATCCGGTGCAAGTCGCGCCCGGGGGCATCGTCGAGATATCCTGGAGCGACGGCATCAGCCCTTCTGCGAGCAAGGCCGTCGAGATTCTTGGCCGCCAGGTCAAAACGCTGCCGGCCGAGCACCGGAAGGTGAACCTCACCCGTGACCGCCACGCCGCCCCCGCGGACGAACGTGCAAAGATCGTCCAGTTGGTGAAAAGCGGCGACCCGATAGGCGCCGCGCAATTGGCCCGGCAGGTTTACGGCTATTCCGCAACCGAGGCCAGCGACTTCGTCAAAAACCTGCCGGAGGGGGAACCGCCGTCGCCGGCATCGAGCTGATTTTGTCCCGATCTGCTCCCAGGCGGGGCATTCATCGCGCAAACTGAAGGTTTGCTCACCTTTGGAAGAAAAGGATCACCGAGATCCCCACGCCGATGGCAGTGATCATCCCGCGAACCACAGACTGCGGAATCTTCTGCGCGAAATGCGCCCCAAGGTAGCCGCCCGCGACCGAGCCGGCCGCCATGAGGCCCGCATTCGGCCAGTCGATGATTCCCCGCCAGACGAAGTAAAGGGCCGCGACGCTGTTGATGAGGAAACCGAGCACGTTCTTTACCGTGTTCATCTCGTGGATGTGTTCGAACCCGAGCATGCCGAGCGACGCGAGCATGAGGATGCCTATGCCCGCGCCGAAATAGCCGCCGTAGATCGCTACGAGGAATTGGAAACAGCACGCGCCGGCGAGCCACCGGCTGTCCAGTGCGCGGCCCCCGCCCGGTGCGAGCCGGCGGAAGAACCGGGAGAATACCCCGTGCGCCGTGAAGAGCACGGTGGCGAACAGCACGAGGAATGGCGCGAGGGATTTGAAAAGGGCGGGGGAAGTGCGGGTAAGGAGCACGCCCCCGAGCAGGCCGCCCGCCGCGCTGACGCCCGCAAAGAGGCGCAGCCAGCGCCACACGGCCGGTATGTTCTTCCTGTAGCCGGCGATGCCGCCGAGCGCGCCCGGCAACAGGGCCACGGTGCTCGTGGTGTTCGCCGAGATGGCGCCCATCCCCGCGAGCATGAGCGCGGGAAAGGTGATGATCGTCCCGCCCCCGGCGATGGAGTTGATCGCCCCCGCCGCGAGCCCCGAGCCGAGGAGGAGAGCAGTCCTCTCGGGGCTAGAAGTAATAGGTGAACCCGACCAGGCCGCCGAGGGAGTTGACGCCGGTGTTGCGCGAGGAGGTCTCCGCGTCCGAGATGTGGCGGTAGCCAAACTCGCCGACGACCGCCCAGTTCCTGCTGAGCAGGTAGGTGAGGCCGGCGCCGGTCTGCAGGTTGAACTCGGGGCCGGAGCCGATCTCGATCTGCCCGCGGTGATGGAACGCGTCGTTATAAAGGCCGCCCGCGCCGAGCTGGAGGTACGGGATCAACCTTGCGCCGGGCTGCACGAAATTGTAGCGGCCCTGGAAGGTAAAGCCGCCGAGCAGGGTGCCGGGCCCCTGGTAGAACGGGCCGATGAATCCCTCGAGCAGGAACTCGTAGTTGCCGCGCCAGATGCCGCTGTATTTCACATTCGTCAGCATATACCCGAGCCGCAGGCAGGTGACCTCGTAGTCAAAGGAAGGCCGGCGGCGGGAGCTGAGTTCCCACGAGACGAAGATGCCGTCCACGAGCGTGATTTCCTTGTCCCCCTTCTCGAAGGGGAAGTCCGACTGGAGCGCGGGCTTGGAGAGCGCGGACTGCATCGGCGCGGCATCGCCGGCGCTGGCGGTCCGTGGGAGCGAAGTCGCAAGGAGCGACAGTGCGAGGCATGCGAGGAGAGTTTTCATGGCTCTTCGCTATTCTGCACCCCAAAGGCTGTCAAGCTTTTGGAATTATCCAACCGCTAACGGTGTGTAAAACGTTTGGTGGAGAGGGCGGGGCTTGCTTTCGCCGGGGGCGGGTGCAATCCTGTAAAAGCCTTAGTTTAAACAAGGAGTTTTTGACATGTCTGATGAAATGACGAACGACCAGGAGCCGGTGAAAAAGCTGGAGAGCAGCAAATCCCACGTGAAAAGCGCGGCGGACGATCTGCGGTCGGCGGCCGAGTCGAAGGCGGCCGAACTCCGCGGGATGGCCGAGGCGAAAGCGGCGGAGTATAAGGGAAAGGCGGAGCAGGTGTACGGCGACGCGCGCAACCGCGCGCTGACGCTGCGCGAGGAGGGGGAGGAATACGTCCGGGAGAACCCCGCGAAGGCCGTCCTCACGGCGCTCGGGGTAGGGTTTGTCATCGGCATCATCTTCCGGCCTTGATCGGCCCGGGCTAAAGCGGACAGCAACTCCATGGTCGAACCGACAGTGCCCGAGCCGCTCCAGGGGGAGAGACCCGGCTTCCTCGCGCATTTCGCCCAGTTGCTCGCGGCGGTCGTGGGGTATCTCCAGGCGCGCCTCACGCTGGCGGGCATGGAATCGAAGGAGGCGGCGATCCATTATGCGATGCTGGTGGCGTGGGTGGTCTGCGGCATTGTCCTCTGCGCGTTCGGCTATGTTTTTTTCGTCATCGGCCTGGTGTTCGCCATCGCCTGGTTTTTCGAGGACCCGTCCAAGTGGATTTGGGTCATGCTCGGGGTCGGCGTCCTCCACTTCGCCGTGGCCATCTTCTGCGTTCTCATGGCGCGGAGCAAAATTTTCGTCCCGATGTTCCGGGATACGCTGAGTGAACTGAAGAAAGATCAATTATGGCTGAGCCGTCTGAACGAAAAGCCGAATTGATCGCGGCCATGGCGAGTTCGCGCATGGCTTTCGCCAGGAACCTGCGCGCGGTTCGCCACGATCTCGACGTGCCCACCCATCTGACGCACGCCTTCCGCCGGCACAAGACGCTGTATCTCACGGGCGCCGCGGGGGTCGGCTGGGTTCTCGCACGGCTTCCGGTGCGGAAAAAGAAGTATCTATGTGGACCGGGAGCAGAACAAGAAGGTGAAGGAGACCAGCGAAATGGGTTTCCTGGGTATTCTCTTCATCCTGTTGAAGTTCATTTTCTCGGTGTGCCGGCCGGCGATCGCCGCATTCGCCACGAAAAAGATTTCCAGTTTTGCGGAGACCCGCGGCCCGGGCTATTACCCGGGGGCGCAGGGAGGCCGGAAATAAGTACGCCCGTTCGGGGCGGAGTTGCGGATTTCTTGTTGATTTTCGGGCCGTCCCAGTGCTCTTTTAAACCATGGTCTCGGCACCGAGTTCAGCCCCCCCGGCGACAGCAGCTCCCCCCGCTCCTTCGGTTGAGATCGTCCATGAGACGCCGACGCATTCGCTCGAGCACGTTGACCACTACCTCACCATTGCTCAGGAGTCCGGCGCATCGGACATCCACCTCGGCGTCAACGCACAGCCGACGTGGCGGCGATTTGGGAATCTCGAGCCGGTCTGGCTCCAGGCGCCGAAGCTTACCGACGCCGAGACGAAGCACCTGGCTGACGGGTTTCTCAACGAGTCGCAGATTGTCATGCTGGAAGAGCGCGGCGACGTGGATTTTGCCTATTCCACGCCGAGAGGCCGTTTCCGCGCCAGCGTCGTCCGGCAGCGGCTCGGCTTCGAACTCGTTTTCCGCATCATCAACACCAACGGTGCGGACCATGGACGAACTGGGCCTGCCGCCGACAGTCTGAAGCTGCTCACCCAGTATCATAACGGGCTGGTGCTCGTGACCGGCGCGGTCGGCAGCGGCAAATCGACCACCCTGGCCGCCCTCATGGAGGAGATCAATCGCACACCGGCACGATCACATCATCACGCTGGAAGACCCGATCGAGTACCTCTTCGAGTCCGAAGAGCTGCCACATCACCCAGCGCGAAGTGCACACGCATACCGAGTCCTTCGGCACCGCGCTGCGCGGCGCGCTGCGCGAGGATCCGGATGTCATCATGGTCGGCGAAATGCGCGACCTGGAGACGATCCAGCTCGCGATCACCGCCTCGGAGACGGGCCACCTGGTGCTTGGCACCCTGCACACCGCCAATGCCGCGCGCACCCTGGACCGCGTGCTGGACGTTTTCCCGGTGGATCAGCGCGAGCAAATCCGCATCATGGTCAGCGAATCGCTGCGCGGCATCGTTAGCCAGCAGCTCGTCCCGCGCGAGGATGGCACGGGGCGCGTGCTCGCCATGGAAATCCTGATGAACACGCCCGCCGTCGCGAACCTCATCCGCGAGGCCAAGACCTTCATGCTGCCCGGCATCATCCAGACCGGCAAAAAGCTCGGGATGCAAGCTCATGGACGACGCTCTGATCGAGCTTTACGACCGGCGCTCATCTCGCAGGAGGAAGTGCTACGCGCGCGCCGAGCAGAAGAGCGTCATGCGCCAGAACATTTCGGGCACTAGCCGTTTCCCGGCTTCTCCTTCGTCATGGCCTACATCGACCAGTTTTTTGAGTACCCTGATCACCGCCGGACGCGTCCGATCTTCACCTGGGCGAGGGGCAGCCGCCGAAGATCCGCCGCCACGGCGATGTCATCCCGATCCGCGACGAAGTGCTCACCCGGGAGGAAATCGCTCTACATGATGAGCGAGATCTGCCGGCCCGGAGCGCTGGGCGCGCTACGAGGAACGGGGCGACCTCGATTTCGCCTACGAGATGGATGAGGACTCGCGCTTCCGCTGCAATTTCCTCAAGCAGACCCACGGCTACGGCGCGGTCTTCCGGCTCATCCCGACCAAGATCGCCACGCTCGAGCAGCTCGGCATCCCCGAGGTCGTCAAGGAATTCGGGAAATGCGCGCCGGCCTCGTCCTCGTCACCGGCCCCACCGGCTCCGGCAAATCCACCACGCTCGCGGCGCTCATCGACTACATCAACACGAACTTCACCCGGCACATCATCACCGTCGAGGAGCCGATCGAGTTCGTGCACAAGAACAAGACGCTCCATCATCACCCAGCGCGAGGTGCCCGAGCATGCGCTCGAGCTTCCCGGCCGGCCTGAAAGCCGCCTTGCGGGAGGACACGGACATCGTGCTCGTCGGCGAGATGCGCGACCTGGAAACCATCCAGCTTGCGCTCACCGCCGCGGAGACCGGCCTGCTTGTCTTTGGCACGCTGCACACGAACAACGCGCGCAAGACCGTGGACCGCATGATCGACGTCTTCCCAGCCGACCAGCAGGCGCAGGTGCGCACCATGCTCGCCGCCTCCCTGCGCGGGGTCGTCGCCCAGTTGCTCCTGAAGAAGCGGTGGATATGCCGGCGGCGGCTGGCGCGTGAACGAAATCCTCGTCGTCAACAGCGCCGTCTCCGCCATCATCCGCGAAGGCGCCACGCAGAAGCTGCAGGATGTCATCGTCGCCGGCAAAGGCGCAGGGCATGCAGTTCATGGACGACGCCATCTGGGAACGTGATGCTGAAGGGCATCGTCTCCCCCCACGAGGCCTACATGAAGGCCATCGACAAGAACCGGTTCCGGGTTTTCCTGCCGGAAGAGGAGAAGGATCTCGGCAACTCCGCCGGCGCGCCCCCGGAACCGCCGAAGTAGTTTAGGCGCCGGCTCCCGGCTCACGCCCCGAGGTTCACACCACCTCGGGCAGCAACCTTCCGAGCAACTCGCTTATCGGGATGCGCTCCTGCTTCATGCTGTCCCGGTGGCGCAGCGTCACGGTCTCCTTCAACTCCGGCCCTTTCTCGCCCAGCGTCTCGAAATCGACCGTGACCCCGAACGGGGTCCCGGCTTCATCCTGCCGCCGGTAGCGCCGGCCGATGGCGCCCGTCTCGTCGTAAAAAACGAGCATGTGCGCCTTCAGGAGCGCGGTGACCTCGCGCGCCTTCGCGACCAGCGCCTCGTTGTTCTTCAGCAGTGGGAAGATGCCGCACTTCACCGGCGCCATGCGGGGATGAAACCGGAGCACCACCCGCGTCTCCGTCTTTCCCTTGTCGTCCGTCACCGTCTCCTCGTCGAACGCGTTGCAGATGAGCGCCAGCACCGTGCGGTCCACCCCGGCGCTCGGTTCGATGACGTGCGGCACAAACCGCTGTTTGGTCTCCTCGTCGAAATAATCCATCGGCTTGCCGCTCGCGATCTGGTGCTGGGTGAGGTCGTAGTCCGTGCGGTACGCCACGCCTTCGAGCTCCTGGATGCCGAACGGGAACTCGTATTCGATGTCGAACGTCCCCTTCGAATAGAACGCGCGGTCCGCATCCGCGATCTCCCTTACGTGGAGCTTTTCGCGGGGAATGCCGATCGCCTCGTAGAACTTGAGGCGCTCTTCGAGCCAGTACCGCAGCAGGCCTTCCCCCTGCTCGGGCTTGCAGAAATATTCGAGCTCCATCTGCTCGAATTCCCGGGAGCGGAAGGTGAAATTCCGCGGGTTGATCTCGTTTCGGAACGCCTTGCCGATCTGCGCAATGCCGAAGGGCAGTTTCTTGCGGGAGACCTCCAGCACGTTCTTGAATTGCACGAACATCGCCTGCGCCGTCTCCGGGCGCAGGTAGGTGATGGACGATTCATCCTCGGTGGCGCCGACGTATGTTTTGAACATCAGGTTGAAGGCGCGCGGCTCGGTCATGTCCCGGCTGCCGCAGGTCGGGCAGTACGGTTTCCCGTCCTTCTCGGGGAGTTGATCCGCGCGGAAGCGGCCCTTGCATACGCGGCAATCCATCATCGGGTCGCTGAAGGTCTCCTCGTGGCCGCTCGCCCGCCAGACCTGCCGGTTCATGAGGATGGAGCCGTCCATGCCCACCACGTCGTCGCGCTCCCGCGTCATCCTGCGCCACCAGAAATCCTTTAGGTTCCGCTTCAGCTCGACGCCGAGCGGGCCGTAATCCCAGCACCCGTTGAGCCCGCCGTAAATCTCGCTCGACTGGAAGACGAAGCCCCTCCGCTTGCAGAGGCTCACGATCTTCTCCATCCGCTGGCCTTTCACGGTCTGCTCGCTCATAGGCCGTAAGAGTTCCGCAACCTGCCTCCGCGCGCAATGAAAACTCGTCCGGTGCCATCCCCGGGGGGCGCACGGGCCGATTAAATGAAAACATGTTGACAATAAAGAAAAATTTCCTATGATGGAGGTTATGGTTTATATGATAAAAATAACACAGACCCTTGTTCTTTCCGCAGCTCTCGGTTCGCTCGGCCTTTTCGCCGCCGGTTGTGCCACGGCCAAGACCGCCCAGGCGACGCCGACACCGGCCTACGCCGCTCCTGTCGCCCAGAACCAGCCCAAGACGTTGAGCCAGACCCGCGAGATTCCGGATGGCGGACTGTCGCCCGTCGCCGAAGCTCCTCAAGGCTCGACCTGGGGCGGGAACTTCCTGCCTCCCGGCAACTGATTTTTCGCAGGCGTTCGGTGCCGCCGTTCTCGCTCTGTGCGAGGGGGAGGGGAGTCCTCTCTTCCCGAGGAGGTTTTTCGCACTTTAGCCGGGCGATGCTATTTTATGGAGCGATGAGCGAGCCTAACTTTCCGAGTCCCGAGGAGCTGCAAAAAAAGCTGACCGAGTTCATGAAATCGAACTTCGGGAACCAGGTGCAGCTTACGAGCTTCATCCAGCCCGAGAGTTCGGTCCCAGGACCCCCTCCGCCCGCCCCGGAGCAGCCGGGCGCGTTCGACTTCGACTACCTGCCGCGGGACATCAAGGCGCATCTAGACCGGTTCGTCATCAAGCAGGACGAAGCGAAAAAGGTGCTCTCGATCGCCGTCTGCGACCATTATAATAACGTTAAGTATTTTGCCGGGCTGGGGGATGATGCCGCGGCGAAGGCCGTCGAGTATTCGAAGCAGAACGTCATCCTCATCGGGCCAACCGGGGTGGGGAAGACCTACCTCATCAAGCATATCGCGGAACTGATCGGCGTGCCGTTCGTCAAGGCCGACGCCACGAAGTTCAGCGAGACGGGTTATGTCGGCGGCGACGTCGAAGACCTCGTGCGCGACCTCGTCCACAAGGCGGACGGCGACATGAATGCGGCGCAATACGGCATCATCTACATCGACGAGATCGACAAGATCGCGGCGTCCACCGGCGGCAACGGGCGCGATGTCAGCGGGCGCGGGGTGCAGACCACGCTCCTCAAGCTCATGGAGGAGACCGAGGTCTCCGCTGCGCAACCCGATGGACATCCAGTCGCAGATTCAGGCGGCGCTCGATTTCAAAAAGGGAGCAAGTCCGCGGCGTGAGACCATCAATACGCGGCACATCCTTTTCATCGTCAGCGGCGCGTTCGAGAAACTGCAGGCCCCTCATCGAGCGCCGCGTCCGCAACAGCCAGATCGGTTTCAGCCCCGACAGCATGCCCGGGGTCGCCGATGCCGCGATATTCGGCCTGGCTTCGACCCGCGACTTCATCGACTACGGCCTGGAGCCCGAATTCATCGGGCGGCTCCCCGTTCGCGTCGTCTGCGAGGACCTGTCCGCGGCCGATCTTTTCGAGATCATGAATCGCTCGGAGGGGAGCATCATCCGGCAATACGAGCGGGCCTTCCGGGCGTTCGGCGTTGAAGTTTTTTTCGAGGAGGAAGCGCTGCGCATTATCGCCGAGCGGGCCTCGGGGAAAAAACCGGCGCGCGCGGCCTGCTCACCGTCTGCGAGAAAATCCTGCGCGATTTCAAATACGAGCTGCCCGGCTCGGGCGTCACCCAGTTCTCGGTGGACAGGGCGCTCATCGAAGAGCCGGCGCGCACCCTGAAGGCGCTCCTCGCCGCCGGCCACCAGGAGAAGGCGAAGGCGCTCGGCCGCCGTGGCGCGGGAGTTCGTCCGGCGTTTCGCGGAGAAGAACGGGGTGCGCATCGAGTTGAGCGAAGGGGCTGTTTCCCGCCTCATCGCGCGCGCCGAGAGCGGAACGCGTCCACATGCGCGACCTGTGTGCGCGCCTTTTCCGGGATTACGAGTTCGGCCTGAAGCTGCTGCGCAAAGACGACGAGGTGCTCGTCATCACCGAAGAGGCCATCGACGACCCCGACAAGTTCCTGAGCGAGTGGCTGGTCAAGGACCTACCGCGGCGCCTAGCCTCCCCGCGACCCGCTGCCGCGCGGCTGTCATAGCCAATGCGAAACCCAGCCCCTGCCACCTGCGGCGGCGGTCTGCGGCCGCCGACCGGGCCCCGGTTGCCAGCCAATAGGCCCGCGGATGGCTTGCGCTGAACCCCGCGCCGGAGCTAAACTCCCCCCGTGCGTTACCTAAAAGTTGCGTTGATCTGCGGCGTCCTGTCGGCCCTCGTGGTCGCCAGCCTCTGCGAGTTGCGCCTCTTTCATCCCCTGGATGTCGCCCTCTGGAACTTCCTCGGGCGCGCCTCCCAGCCCGCCTGCCCTGCACCGCTCCATCCCGCAATACGTCCTCTTCGTCCTCCTCAGTTTCGCCATCGCGTGGACGACCATCGACATCCCCCGGCGGTCGCTCAAAGTCGTCGTCGCGGTCGGAGCGCTCGTCCAGCTCGTCAGCATCACCTGGGTGCTGAACCTGTATCACGTCTTTTTTTCCCCCTTTGCGGGCGGCCTCGCCATCCTCCTCGCGTTCGCGTCGGGCTCGGCCTACGCGCGCAGCGACGCGGGCCGGCGCAAGCGGATCGTCCGCGTCATGTTCGGCGAACGGATTTCCAAGAAGACCTTCTATGCCCTCGTCAATTCCGACGCGCCGCTCAACTTCGAAGGCGAGATGCGGGAAGCCACCGTGCGTCGTGTGCGAGATATTCAATCACGACCAGCTCATGGACAACCTGCCGGTTGGCGATTATGTCGCCATGACCAACTCGTTCCTGCGGAGCGGTGCGGATTTCCTCGTCGAAAAAGGCGGTTACCTGGATGAATGCGACGGCGAGAGCCTGCGGGTCATCTTCGGCACGCCGGTGCTCGACAAGGAACACGCCGGCAAGGCGTGCCAGGCGGCGCTGGAGCTCGTCCGCCGCCTGGACGAGGTGAACCGCGAGTGCGAGTCGATGTGGCACGAACGGTTCGATTTTCGTATCGGCATCAACTCCGGCGAGATGGTCACCGCCGCATACGGCTCGCGCCGGTTCGGCACGTTCAGCGTGGCGGGGGAGTGCGTGGAGTTCGCCCGCAGGCTCTGCGCGGCCAACGTCTTTTACGGCTCGAAGATATTGCTTGGCTCGGGCGCGTTCGAACTCGCCGCCGCTTCCATCGAGGTGCGTCCCATCGAGCTCATCCGCGGCCGCAGCGACCGGAGCCGCGAGGAAGTGTATGAACTGCTCGCCCTCAAGGACGTGCTCTCGGAGGAGGAACTCCACCGGCGCGATCTTTTCTGGAAGGGCGTCGTCTGCTACCGCGAACAGCGCTGGAACGAGGCGCTCGACCATTTCCACTCCGCGCTCACGCTCAACGGGGCCGACGCCCCGCTCGCCTTTTACATCCGCCGCATCGAGCACCTGCGCACCGGGACACCGGCGCTCGAGTGGGAGAGCGCCCGGTTCCTCCGGTTCACGTAAAGGGTGAAACGCGTCGATTACCCGGCGGCGATCAAGGCGCTCGTTGATCAGTTCAAGCGCATGCCCGGCATCGGCCCGCGTAGCGCCGAGCGGATCGCGCTCTGGCTTGTTCTCTCCAGGGACGCGCGGCCTGTCGAGATCGCCGCGGCCGTCAGTGAGAGCGCCCGCATCGCGCCCTGCCCGAAGTGCGGCTTCTTCGCCGAGGACGGCCTTTGCGAAATATGCCGCGACGAGGCTCGCACGCCCGAGACGCTCTGCGTCGTGGAGCAGCCGACCGACATCCTGCCGCTGGAACGCACCGGCATGTTTCGCGGCCTGTACCATTCGCTGGGCGGCCGCATCTCGCCGCTGGACCACGTCGGCCCCGAGGACCTCCGCATCGACGCGCTCCTGTCGCGCCTGAGAACCGAGGCGCCGAAAGAGATCATCCTCGCCCTGGGCGGAGACGTTGAGGGCGAGGCGACCTCCAATTATCTCGCCGAACTGCTGGAACCCTTCCCCGTCACCCTCACGCGCATCGCGCAGGGCCTGCCCGCCGGCGCCGGCCTGGAGTCCGCGGACGAACTGACCCTCAGCCGCGCCCTGACCGGCCGAACGAAGATGCCGAAACCTGCCTAGGTAAATTCTGCCTGAGAGACAGAGTAAGAAAATGGGTCGCCGAGCGCCGCCCAGACTATGCCGGTATGAAGTCGATTTTGATTTTTCGGCGCAATGCCTTCGCCGCGTGAGTCAAAGTTGTCAATGTCACGGATGTGTTCACGGGATCGAGCAAGCGATCCAGCGCCGCACGGGAGGTGCGCATCTGCTTTGCCATGGTTGTTTTCTGGAGTCCTTGTTCTCTCATGATGTCGGCGACTTTCAGAGCGACCGCGCGTTTGAGTGCCGCAGCCTCCACCTTTTCCAAAATGCCCTCTTGCCGAAGAAGATCATCCAGAGTGCTTCCGTCGTGTCGATTCTTGGTTTCTTTTCGCGCTGACGCGATTCGTGCGCGGCTTGGACTCCGGTGAGGGAAGATGAAGTCGAGTGGTTTTTTATTCTTTTTCGGCTTTTGCGTGGGCATTCTTTCGTTTCAAGGCTAGCGCCTTGTCCTCCTGTGGAGTTTTCTGGGTTTTCTTTATAAATCCGTGCAACACGACGATCCGGGCGCGCGCGATATAAAAAAGACACCGGGCAATACGCGTCGGCAAATTCGAACGCAACTCCCAGAGTCCACCGCCTAAACCGCGCACGAGCGGCATACCAAGCGGCCAGCGGAATTGCAGTGTCTTAAGATCCTCGCCGATGACGAGGCGTTCCGACGCCGGCAAACTCCTCAGCCACTCGCGCACCGGTTCGTTGCCAGCTTCCGTGCGGAAGAAAACCACCGACAACGGTCGTGAAATGGGCACGCGAAGGATTGTATCATTTATGATACGTCAGCGCAAGGGCTCTTCCGCACTTTCGTTGCTTAGAGGCAGCATGGAGCCGGTCTCGGCCCGGATTGCATTCCCGGCTCAACGGGCTTATAGAGGTTCGCATGTCGTGCGTAAAGATTGATCCGGCGCTGCACCAGCAGCGCAAGCCGGAGTGGATAAAAGTCCGGCTTCCTTCGAGCCCGGTCTTTTTCTCGACGAAGGCGCTCATCTCGGACTTGCGGCTGCACACGGTGTGCGAGGAGGCGCAGTGCCCAAACCGTTGGGAATGCTGGAGCCAGGGGACGGCGACGTTCATGATCGCGGGCGACCGTTGCACGCGGGCGTGCGGCTTTTGCGCGGTCGCGACGGCGAAGCCGTTCGCGTTGGAGGAGGATGAGCCGGAGCGGGTCGCGGAGGCCGTCGGCCGGATGCATCTGAAGCACGTCGTCATCACCGCCGTGGCGCGGGATGATCTCAGGGACGGCGGCTCGATTCATTTCGCGCGCACCATCGAGGCCGTTCGCGAGCGGAATCCGGGCATTATCATCGAGGTGCTCGTGCCGGACTTTAACGGCCGCGAGGAATCGCTGCAGGCCGTCGCGGGAGCGGCGCCGCATATCTTCAATCATAACGTCGAGACCGTGGAGCGCCTCACCCCGCTCGTCCGTTCCAGGGCGAAGTACCGGCTTTCGATGGAGGTGCTGCGCCGCATGAAGGGGATGGCCCCGCGGGTGGTCACCAAGAGCGGCGTCATGCTCGGCCTCGGGGAGTCCGAGCCGGAGCTGTTCCAGACGATGGACGACCTCCGCGAAGCGGGCTGCCAGGTGCTCACCATGGGCCAGTACCTGCGGCCTTCGCCCGCGCACCTGCCCGTGGTCGAATACGTCCACCCGGACCGCTTCGCGTTCTATGCCGAGGCGGCGCGTTCCAGGGGGTTCGACCACGTCTCTTCCGGGCCGCTGGTGCGCAGCTCTTACCACGCGAGCGATTTCCATCCGGTTCCGAGATGACCCCGGCCCCGCCGGAGGCGGCAAATCGTTCCACGGTCGCGGCGTTGATCCCGGCTTTCCTCGAGGAGACGCTCATTGCGGATGTCGTGCGGAGGGCCAGGTTCCAGCTCGACCACGTGATCGTCGTCGATGACGGCTCGGCGGACGCGACCTCGGCGAAGGCGAGGTCCACGGGTGCGGAAGTCATCCGGCATCCGGAGAATCGCGGCAAGGGGGCGGCGATCAAGACCGGCTTGCGGGCGCTGACGGAGCGCGGTTTTCGATACTGCCTCATCCTGGATGGGGACGGGCAGCATTTGCCCGAGGAGATCCCGCGGTTTCTCGGGGCGGCGAACGAGACGCATTCCCACCTCCTGGTCGGCAACAGGATGAGCGACACGCGGTCCATGCCCCTCGTGCGCCGGATGACAAACGGCTTCATGTCCGCAACCATCAGCCGCCTCTGCGGCCAGACGATACCCGACACCCAGTGTGGCTTCCGCATGATCCACGCGGACCTCGCGCCCCACCTTGATTGCTCCAGCAACGCCTATGAATACGAGACGGAGATGCTCCTCATCGCCGCGCGCCGCGGCTTCCGCATCTCGGCCGTCCCCATCACGACCATCTACGGCGACGAAAAGAGCAAGATCCGGCCCGTTAGAGACACCATCCGCTTTTTGCGGCTGATCAACCGTTATCGCGGCGGGAAGGATCCCGCCAGCGGTTGAACGCCAGCAGCCCGAGTGCGCCGAGGAGGATCGAGGCGGTCGCGGAAGGTTCGGGCACGGCTTTGGCGGCGGTGAACCCCAGCGCTATGGGAGGGTTGCTGCCCGTGTTGGTGACTTTTATTTCCTGGAGGCCTTGCGCGGCGAAGGCGGGGTCGAGAGTGAAATGCTGCTCGTCCACCACGTAAGTCCCGGTGGCCCCGGTCGAAGCGTCGCCCGTGCCTTCCGCTCCTTGCGCATCGGTGCCGGTGGTGAAAGCGTTTTCGGTCGAGCCGCTCGAGAGCGGAGTGGGGGAGTTCCCCTGGTAATAATTACGGATGTCCACCCCGTCGTTCAGCGTGAAGGTCTGGTCGGCGCCCGCGTCGCCGATGAACTCGATCGTCAGCACGCCCGTCGGGCTCGCAGCGGCGGGATGGGCGGCGGCGGCCCGCGCGCGGGCGACCAAGTAGGAGAGATCGGTGTAATTGAGCAGGGTGAAAACGTCCGTGGCGCCCTGGAAATCCATGCCGTCCACGCTCAGGGTCGTGCCGACCTGCGCGTAATTCTCCTCCCCGCTGGCGGAGATGTCGAAGGGAGTTGCCCACGCGTTGTTTGCGGTGAAATCTCCGGCCGGAAACGAGCCTTGGAGGTTGGAGTCGGTGTCGCCGTTCTTCGCGAAGTTCGTCAACTCCTGGTAAATGTATTGCTGGGCGTTCGCGGGATGTGCGCCTGCGAGGGCGGCGGCTGCGGTGATCGCGGCGAGCGCGAGATGAGAATGGCGCATTTGCGCGGAGGGTAGCGGGGAGGCGGTTTCCCATCAACCTTTTTGTCGCGAAGTGTGTTAGCCTTGCGAGTCCCGCAAGGGATCGGCGCTCATGGAACGCCGCTACAGGCGGCCGGGGGCGGCTTTTGCGGGGGATGGGCCGTTGACGAGGAGCAGGATGAACGTACGCAGACACGGATGTTGAAACTTCGACACATTTACCTTGGGAGTTTGTTCCTGGCGGCTCTGCTGCTGGCCGGCGCGGCGCTCGCCGCGGAAGACGGACCCGCGGAGGTGCGGCGGATCGCCGGGGAACTCGAGCGCGCCAGGAGGAAGGCGGCCTACGGCGAATGGCTTTATACGGAGGGCGTCCTGGCGAAGTCCGAGGCCGAGGAGCGGACGCTGCTGGTCATCCGTCTCAAGAGCGATCTGGAGGACGCCCGGTTGCGGCTCGCGAAGGAGGAGGCCGCCGCGCAGGAAAAGCGGTTCGCGAATCGCGAGATTGCGAAGGACGTGAATGACCAGGCGCAGGCCGCCCTGGCCGCCGCGGAAACGAGCGCCGCCGCCGCCGGGAAGGAATGGAAGCACGCGGAACTCGACGCCGCGCAGTTAAACCTCAAGCGCCAGCAGCGGCTCTATGACAAGGGACTGGCGCCGCGGTCGGACGTGAGGCGAGCCGAAGAAGCGGTCGCTGCGCTGGAACGCGGCAGTTGATTTCATCATGCCCGAACTGGTTCTGCGCGATCTCGTGAAACGCTACGGCCCGGTCGAGGCCGTGCGCGGGGTGAGCTTCGAGGTTTCGAAGGGGGAGATATTTGGCCTGCTCGGCCGGAACGGGGCGGGAAAGACCTCCGTCATCGAATGCGCGGTCGGGCTTCGGCAGCCGGACGGAGGCTCGATCCGTCTGTGCGGGCTGGACGCCCTCGCCGAGCCCCGCAAGGTCAAGGAGCGGATCGGCGTGGTGCTGCAATCCACGGCTCTGCAGGATAAGATCACGCCGCGGGAGGCGATGAAACTGTTCGGCTCGTTCTACCCCAGGCGCGCGGACGCCGGGAAACTCCTCGAGCGGTTCGCGCTCGCGGAGAAGCGGGACGCCCCGTTCGACTCGCTCTCGGCCGGGCAGCGGCAGCGGCTCGCGCTGGCCCTCGCGTTCGTGAACGAGCCGGAGGTCGTCTTCCTCGATGAGCCGACCGCCGGGCTCGACCCGCAATCCCGCCGCGACTTGCACCAGGCGATCCTTCAGATGCGGGAGGAGGGGCGCGCTGTCCTCCTGACCACCCATTACATCGAGGAGGCGGAGCGTTCTGTGCGACCGCATCGCGATCATCGACGGGGGCCGCGTCGTCGCGGAGGGGAAGCCGGCGGAACTCATCGCGCGGTACCGGGCGCTGTCGCAGATGGCGGTCCGGACCGCGCTGCCCGTGGAGATCGCGCGCTTGCGAGGGCTTCCGGGGGTGGCGGCGGCGGAGCCGTCGGACGGCGGGGTGCTGCTGCGAACGGCGACGGTGGGGCAGACCGTGTTCGGACTGGCCCGGCTCCTCGAGTCCACGCGGAACGACCTGCTGGACCTCCAGATAAAAGCGCCTTCGCTCGAAGACGTGTTCATCGAGTTGACCGGGAGCACCCCCTGAACATGGCGGGCCTCTTCCAGCATCTGCTCCTGACGCTCCGGCTGAACTTCCGCGCCGGGCAGGCGCTGGTTTACGGGTATCTCGTTCCGGTCTTCTTCCTGCTCGCGTTCGGGAGCGTCTTCCGGTCAACGTCGCCGCCGCTGATGAACGAGATGGGGCAGCTCCTCGTCATCACCGCGCTCGGCGGGGCCTGTTTCGGTATGCCGACGGCGATGGTGGCCGAGCGCGAACGCGGTGTTTGGCGGCGGTACCGGCTGCTCCCCGCGGCGCACGGCGGGCCTCCTCCTCAGCGCCATGATCGCGCGCTACCTGCTCGTCCTCACCGCGGCGGGGATGCAGATCGTGCTCGCCTGGTGCATCTACCGCACCCCGTTTCCGGCGCACCCGGCGCAGTTCCTCGTGGCCTTCACGTTCGTCTGCTTCGCCTTCCTGGGCATGGGCCTGCTCATCGCGATGCTCGCCGACTCCGTGCCCGCGGTGCAGGCGCTCGGACAGGCGATCTTTCTCCCGATGATCCTCATCGGCGGAGTGGGCGTCCCGCTGCGGGCGCTGCCTCCTGGGCCGTGCGTGTCGCGGCTTTTCTGCCCGGGCGTTACGCGGTCGAGGCGCTGCAGGCTTGCATCCCGAAAGCGGGCGGCGGCCTCGCCGGGGCGCGCTTCGCGCTCGGCGCGCTGTTTGTTATCGGCGCCGCGGGCTGCGTCGCCGGGGCGAAGATTTTCCGGTGGGACGCGAGCCAGAAACCGGGGGCGCGTTCCCGAGTTCTGGGCGCTCTGCGCGCTTGCGGCGTGGGCGAGCGTCGGCCTCGCGGCGGCCCACACCGGGCGGTGGACGCTTCCCGTCGACGCCGCGACCGGCGCAGCGACGGCCCCCGGGGAGAAATGGAGGGCGATCACGGATTCCGACCTGCGCGCGATCCGCTACGACAATCTTCCGCCCGATGATGGGATCGTCGCCCCCCTCGCCGCGAACCTGGACAGCCTGGACGGCGCGGGCAGCGAACGGCTCTCCACATTCGAGTTGAAACTCGCGAACTGGCCGCCGCTGGATGCGCCGGACCTGGTGCAGCGGGTGCGCAACGCACTCAGCGTATGCGCCATCCCCGATTCGCTGGAAGACCCGCTCGAGGCGGATATCCCGTTCGTGGTTTTCGCCAAACTGGAAGCCGAAGTCCCGCGCGACGACCTGGAAAAGGCGCTCGGCTGGATCGTCCTGCACCCGATGGAAGGGACGATCCTCCATGAGATCTCCCCGCTCGGCATCGAGGGCGCGCCTTCGACGGAGCGCATCCGCGAGCGTTCCGGACTCTATGCGAGGAAACTGCTGCGGCGGCTGCTCGGCGCGGGCTTGACGCCAAGCTCGGTTCGTAAAGAGTGAACGCCATGGCAGAGGCTCCGCTCCGGGTAGTCTTCGCTCCGGACTGGAGCGGAGGCGCTCCGTACCAGGCCCTCCTGGCCGCGGCGCTGCGCGAGGAGGGGATCGACGTGATTTTTTTCGCCAGCTCCCGGCGCGTGTTCCCGCTCTTCCGTGGCATGGCGGCGCACCCATGCGACCTCCTTCACCTGCATTGGCCGGATGCGTATTACCCGCAGAAGAACGACGCCTTCGACGCCTTCCGCAGGGCGCGTTTCGTGGCCGACCTTGCCCTGGCCACGCGGCGCCTGCCCATGGTGCTCACCGCCCACAATCTTTACCCCCATAACCGGGCGCACCAGTCCTTCATCCGGTTCAACACCCGCGCCGGGTTTCGACGGGCGGCCGCGGTTATCGCGCATTCGGAGAGCGCGCGCCGCGAGCTCATCGAGACCTTTCAACTGCCACCGCCGAAATGCCACGTCATCCCGCATGGCGATCTCTCCGTGGCGCTCGGGGAACCGCTTCCGCGTGCCGCCGCCCGCGAGCAGTTGGGTGTCGCGGGGAAGACTTGCCTCATGTTCGGCGCCATCGAGCCTTACAAGGGGATGGAGGAGATCATCGCCCTTTGGAAAAGTCGGAACCCGCAGGCCACACTTGTGATTGCCGGCAAGCCGATCTCCGATTCCTATGCGGCGCGGATCACTGCCCTGGCCGCGGGTTGCCCGCGCATCGCGGTGCGGTTCGGCTGGCTCGCGGATGAGCAGCTCCGGACCTGGCTCAGCGCCGCCGACTGCGTCCTGTTCAACTACCAGGCCATCTTCACCTCGGGCGCGGCGTGCCTCGCGCGATCCTTCGGCGTGCCGCTCCTTATTCCCGCGCGGCTGGGGACGGTCGATCTCGACGAGCCGAGCTCCCTGGTCTTTCGGTTTGATGGGCTCGACGGGTCTCTGGAACGGGCGCTCGCCGCCGCCCTCGACACGCCTCCCGACTACCCTGCCGCGGGCGTTTACCGGGAGAAATGCGCCTGGAGCCGGGTCGCCCGGAGCACCGCCGAGATTTATAGGAACATCCGGGCGGGGGTGATACACTGAAAATCCATGAAAGTCGTCATTCTATGCGGGGGCCGGGGCACCCGGCTGCGCGAGGAAACCGAGTTCCGGCCAAAACCGATGGTGCCCGTCGGCGGCTACCCGATCCTGTGGCACATCATGAAAATCTATGCGCATTTCGGGCATAAGGATTTCGTGCTGTGCCTCGGGTACAAGGGCGAACTCATCAAGGAATATTTTCGCAATTATCTCTGGAATACGTGCGATGTGACGCTCTCGCTGGGCCGGGAAACGGCCTTCGAATACCACGCCGGCCATGAGGAGGAGGACTGGAACGTCACCCTCGCGAACACGGGCGAGGATTCGATGACGGCGAGCCGCGTGAAACAGGTGCAGCGCTATATCCCGCCCGGGGAGCCGTTCCTGCTCACGTACGGCGACGGGGTCGCGGATATCGACGTGAACCGCTCCATCGAGGAGCATGTGAAATCGGGGAAAATCTGCACGATCTCGGCGATGCACCCGACAGGGCGCTTTGGGTGGCTGAGCATCGACCCCGACGGGGCGATCCATACGTTCAAGGAGAAGCCGCAGATCGAGGAGAGCTACGTGAACGGGGGGTTCATGGTGTGCGAACACCGGATGTTCGATTACCTGCCGGACGACCCGCGCGTGATGCTCGAACAGCAGCCGATCATGTCGCTGGCAAAGGACGGCCAGCTTCACTCGTTCAAGCACGAGGGCTTTTGGCAGCCGATGGATACGTATCAGGAGACGCAGTACCTGAATAAGTTGTGGAGCGAGGGGAGCCCGCCTTGGAAGATCTGGTAGGTCCAGCCCATAGCGCGTAGCGTGGATCAGCTCACCAGGACGGCCACGGGGAGCTCTGCGAGCGCTGAAGCCAAGGCGAGGGCGCCAGACTCTATCCTGGCCTCGCGGCCGGTGAAGATGTCTCGCAGCGGGGCGCCGCCCTGCACGTCCAGGGCGATGGCGGTATTCCCCCAAGCCTGGCCGAGGGGCGGAGACCCCACCCGGGCCGTGAGCCGCGGCGCGATGACGACCAGGGTGCGGCCTTCCCATTTCCGTTGGAAGGCGACGCAGCATTCGGCTCTCTCACCCGTGACAGCGAGCGGGGTGTAGTCGCCTTTCGCAAAGAGGCCGGGGGTATCCCGGCGGCATTTCAGGAGGGCGCGCGTGATGAAGAGTTTGATGGCCCCGTTTTCCCAAGAGGTCAGGAGCTCGGCGGGAGACGGGCCGTGCGCCTGGAGCTGGTCCCGCCGCAGGGCGTAATCGACCGGCCGCCGGTTGTCGGGATCGACGAGGCTGAAGTCCCAGAGCTCGTTGCCCTGGTAGATGTCGGGCACGCCGGGTACGGTGCATTTGAGGACTTGCTGGGAGAGGGAATTCAGCGCCCCGAGGCGGGCGATCTCGCGCGCGAACGGCTGCGAACCGGCCGAGGAACGTATTGCGCCGGCCCGGCGTCGAGGATGGCGGCGATGAAGTCCCGCACGGCGTCGTCCCAAGCCTCGTTGGGCTGGATCCAACTGCTGTTCATCTTCGCCTCCTTGATGGCCTTCGTCATATAATCCTGGATGCGGCCCACATAGGTCTCGAGCTCGCCCTCCGCGAACGGTTGTAGCGGCCACGTACAGAGCAGTGTCTGGTAGAGGAGATACTCCTCGTTCTCGTCCGGCGCGTAGCGGCCCTCGACGTCGCGTTTGAGCCTGCGGTTGGCGCTCCGCCATTTCTGCACGGCCTGCCGCCACTCCGCCGGCATCTCCGAGAGGGCGGCGATGCGGGCGCGGGCGTCCTCGCTGCGCTTCGTGTCGTGGGTCGAGGTGGCCAGCATCGCGTTCGGCGAATCGGCGAGCCGGTCGAGGCATTGGCGGTGGAAAGTCTCGGCGGGTCGCGCCGAACTGTTGCGGCTCGCCGCCGACTTCGTTCAGGGCCACGAGCCGGTTGTAGATATAAAAGGCCGTGTCCTCGAGGCCCTTGGCGATGATGGGGCCGGTGCACTGCTGGAACTTCATCACGAAACGGACATGCTCGGCCTGCGCGGCCTCATCGACGTTCTCCGGGAACTTCATCAAGAGGATGTCGCGCAGGAAATCGAACACCGAGACTTCGATCGCGGGGTTGCGCCGTTTCGCGGAGGCGACGGCGCGGTAGATGACCTGGCGGTCGTCCTCCGTCGCGGTCGTGGCCGGGCTCGAGGTAGGTGCGGTAAACGGGAAAACAGGCGATGACCTCGCGCACGGCGGCCGTGAGGGCGTTCAGGGTAAAGTCGCGGTACCAACGGTTCTTCTCGGAGAGCCGGTCGAGCATGGCGGCCAGCACGTTGATCTCGCTGGCGAGCGAGAGCCGCATCGTGAGCTGCTTCTTCGCATAGACGAGGTCGTCGAAACGGATCATCTCGCCGATGAATCGGCGGTAGGTTTCGCGTCATCGCCCTTTCCGCCGCGGGATCGACGAGGACGCCCGTCACCTGGTTCGTGAAATCGTAGCCGGTGGTGCCGCTTACCGCCCAGTCGCTTCCGGAGGCGCTCGGGGCCGGTCAGGATTTTTTCGACGAGGAGGTAGAGGCCGCGGGAGTCCGGCGCGAGGTGGAAGATTTCGGCATACCGGCTCTGCAATTTTTCGAAATATTCGCGCGGGTTCCAGAGGCCGTCCACATGGTCGATGCGGAGTCCCGTCACGGCGCCGGAGCCGATCAGCTCGAACAGGAGCCGGTGCGCGGCCTCGAAGACATCTTCGCGCTCCATGCGGATGGCCGCGAGGGTGTTGATGTCGAAAAAGCGGCGGTAGTTGATTTCCTCGGCGGCGACGCGCCAGTAGCTGAGCCGGTACGGCTGCGCGGGAAAGGAGGGAGTCGAGCCGGTCGAAGCTGCGCGGATCGCCCGGCCGCCCGTGGATGCCGTTCACTGCGGCGCAGATGGCCTCCGCGGCGTCAGGATGCTCGCGGCACAGGCGTTCGAGGCGCTGCTTCACCACCTCTTTCTCCCGGGCGCGCTCCGCCACTTTCTCGGGCGCTTCGTCCCAGCGTTCGGGGAGGTGCTCGAGCGCGGTGAGGACGCTCTGCAACTCCACGGATGCGGCGTCCGGCAGGGCATCCGCCGGGGGCGGCTTGCTCCGGGGAGGGGCCCTCGCCCATGAATTCGAGCGCGTCTTCGAGCAGCACGGAATAGGTGCGCGGGGCGAGCGGCAGGCGGTGGGTGTAATAGGTGGCGAAGAACGCGCCCTTTTCGAACTCGATCTTGAACTCCCCTTTTTCCAGCACGCGCCCGTATTGGTCGCCGAGGATCGGCAGCAGCACCTTGCCGTTCAAGCTCTTCCTTGAGCGGGTGCCAGTCGATGTCGAAATAAGGCGCGTAGACCGAGCTCGGGCCGTTTTCCAGGACATCCATCCACCACTGGTTGAGCTCGCCGATGCCCATGTGGTTCGGGACGAAATCGACGATCTGCCCCAGGCCGAACCGGTGCAGCTCGGCGACGAATGCGTCGTATTCCTCGCGCGTGCCGATGGCGGGGCTGAGCTGGTTGTGGTCGGCGATGTCGTAGCCGTGCGCGCTCTCCTGCGCCGTCTGGAAATAGGGCGAGGCATAGCAGTGGCTTATGCCGAGCTCGTTCAGATACGGCACGATGTCGCGCGCCTGCCGGAAGGTGAAGTCCTTGTTGAACTGGAGCCGGTAGGTAGCTGTCGGGATGTCGGGACGCCTTTGAGGCATTTCAGGATGCGCGTCACTCATGGGAGAAACTCGAGGACCAGCACTTCCGGCTTTTCAAAGGAGACGCTCTGCGAGGCCAGGTCGAAACTCTCCGCGAGGGTGCCGCCAAAACGGCTCTCGTTGCTCGAGAGCACCTTGTGCCAGCGTCGGCCCGCCGCGCGGCTCGAGATCGATTTCACCGGAGAGCGCGACACGATGCCCGCCCGCCAGGTCGAAGAGCACGAGCCAGTCGCCTTCCGGCGCTCCGGAAGCGGATCGCCCCGACGCCGGAGACAAGTTCTTCGACGCGCCCAAGTTTCCCGAGACTCGGGGCGGAAGGCCGAGTGGGTGTTGCGCAGGTGCAGGAAGGCGCGGTGAAGATCGAACACATGCATGCTTGTCCAGGTGCTTCAGTTCGGCCCAGTCCAGCTTCGAGTCCTGGAAGGTCTTCGCGCTTTGCGGATCGGGGATCTGCGCAAGCCGCTTTTCGTCCTGGAACTCGGAGAAGTCCTTGAACTCGTTTCGACGGCCTTTCGTCACCAGCACGCCGAGCTCCTCATTATGATCCGTAAAGAACTGGAAAGGGGCGGCGGCGGCCCATTCCTGGCCCATGAAAAACATGGGGGTATAAGGCGCGAGGCAGAGCAGGGCCGAGGCGGCGCGGTACGCTTCCGGCGAGGATGACCAGGCGGTCGCCGAATGCGCGGTTGCCGATCTGGTCGTGGTTCGATGTGCAAAAGACGAATTTCTGGGGCGGGATGTGCCGGCACTCCGTCCCTCGATTTTCCTTCCCGTGTTTCGAATACTGGCCGCGGTAGAGCCAGCCGTGGCGGAGCGTCTCGACGATCTGCCGCAGCGAACCGTCAAAATCCTCGAAATACGATTCCGCCTCGCGGGTGAAGAAGACCCGGACCGCGTGGTGGAAATCGTCCGACCAGACGCCGTCCAAGCCGTAGCCGTTCTCCTTGGGCGGGCAGGAGCAGCATGCGCGTCGTTGCGCGCATCCTCGGCGATGGCAGAAGCCGCCGCGCTCGTGGATGGCGCCGGCGATCTCTTCGAGGACGTGCCGCGGGGAGTCGTCGCCGATGGCGTGCGTGGCATCGAGCCGGAAGCCGTCGATGTGGAATTCCTCCATCCAGTAAACGGGATTCGACACGAAGAAGGCGCGCACCGGGGCCGAGTCGCTTGCCGTCGAAGTTGAAGGAATCGCCCCACGGCGTTTTCCTGTCGTGATTAAAATAATGGCCGCTGATAGGCGCCCAGGTAATTTCCGTCCGGCCCGAGGTGGTTGTAAACGACGTCGAGGATGACCGCCAGTCCGGCCTGGTGCGCGGCGTCCACCAGCGCGCGAAGATCATCCGGATGGCCGTAAACCCGGGCGGGCGCGTAGATATAGACGCCGTCGTAGCCCCAATTCCGTTCGCCGGGGAAATCGCCGATCGGCATGAGCTCGATGGCCGTGACTCCCACGGATGCGCAGGTGCGCCAGCTTGTCGATAACGGCGAGAAACGTCCCTTCCGGGGTGAACGCGCCGACGTGCAGCTCGTAGATGGAGAGGTCGCGGAAGCGGGCCGGTTTCCACCCCGCGTCGTGCCAGCGGTAATCGCCCGGGTCGATCACCATCGAAGGGCCGTGCACGCCCTGCGGCTGCCAGCGCGAAGCGGGATCCGGGAGAGCCTGTTCCGCCGACGCGGAACTTATAGAGATCGCCTGCGCGCCCCGCCGGGTCGAGCCCGTGGTGGTAGCCCGCCGCATCCGAGTTCGAGCGGTACGGCGCGTTCCGCGCCGGTCTCCGCGTCCCGCACCTCCACGGAGACGGAGGCGTGTTCCGGGGCCCAGACCCGGTACCGCACCCCGCCCTCGCACAGGTCAGCGCCTTGGGGAAGAAGCTCGTTTTTCACGGGGCTTTTCCGCCGGTTGCTTCGGCTTGACGGCGGGAGGCGCCGGTCTCGGCGCGGGCCTCGCCGGCGCTTCTTGTAAGACTCGGTGCGCGCATCGGCTCCGGTGCCGACGCTGAGTTTCAGGAGGCAGACCGAGCGGCCTTCCACCGAAACATCCGCGCCGGCGGTGCAGACGAAAGTCTTCTCCAGGAAACCGTCTTCCTCCCGGGTATCGAGCATCAATTCCCAGCGGACATCCGCGAGGCCGGGCAGGGTGAAATCGACCGGCTCGTGGTAGGCGTTGAACAGGAGGAGGAACGTATCGTCGGGGATGGGCTCGCCCTTGTAATCGCGCACGTCGATGGTGTCGCCGCTCAGCATCACCCCCAGGCAGCGCACGAAGCTGGTCGTTCCACTCGTCGTCGGTCATCTCCGTGCCGTCCGGGGTTGAACCACATGATGTCCTTCACCTCCGAGCCGCGAATCTTGCGGCCCTGGAAGAACTTGGGCCGGCGGAAGATGGGGTGGTCGAGCCGGAAATGGATGAGCTTGGCGGTGTAATCCGCGAGGCTGCTCGTCGTCCTCGGTCCCGCTCCCAGTTCATCCAGCTGATCTCGTTGTCCTGGCAGTAGGCGTTGTTGTTGCCCTGCTGGGTGCGGCCGGACTTCGTCGCCGCCGCAGAGCATCGGCACCCCCTGGCGACAGGAAGAGCGTGGCCAGGAAATTCCGGCGCTGGCGGCGGCGCAGCGGTTCAGGATCTCCGCGTCGTCGGTCTCGCCCTCGGCCCCGCAGTTCCAGCGAGGCGTTGTTGTTGTCGCCGTCCTGGTTGTTCTCGCCGTTGGCGTCGTTGTGCTTGTCGTTGTAGCTGACGAGGTCGTTCAGCGTGAAGCCGTCGTGCGCGGTGATGAAGTTGATGCTGGCGTAGGGCCGCTTGCCGGTCGTCTGGTAGAGATCGGGGCTGCCGGTGAGGCGGTAGCGCGAGCTCGCCGATGTGGCCTTCGTCGCCCTTCCAGTAACGGCGCACGGCGTCGCGGTATTTGCCGTTCCACTCGGCCCAGAGCACGGGGAAGTTGCCGACCTGGTAACCGCCTTCGCCGACGTCCCAGGGCTCGGCGATGAGCTTGACCTGGGAGATGATCGGGTCCTGGTGGATGATGTCGAAGAAGGCCGAGAGCTTGCTCACGCTGTGGAGTTCGCGGGCCAGGGTGGAGGCCAGGTCGAAGCGGAAGCCGTCCACGTGCATCTCGGTCACCCAGTAGCGCAGGCTGTCCATGATGAGCTGGAGCATGCGCGGGTGCGTGACGTTGAGGGTGTTGCCGGTGCCGGTGTAATCCATGTAATAACGGAGGTCTTCCGGCGACGAGGCGGTAGTAAGCGGTGTTGTCGATGCCCCGGAAGCAGAGGGTGGGCCCGAGGTGGTTGCCCTTCCGCGGTGTGGTTGTAAACCACGTCGAGGATGACCTCGATGCCCGCGGCGTGCAGGTTCTTGACCATCTCCTTGAACTCCTTCACCTGCTCCCCGTCGATGCCGCTGCTGCTGTAGCCGGATTCCGGCGCAAAGTAACCGATGGTGTTGTAGCCCCAGTAGTTCTCGAGCTTCTTGTCCACGAGGGTCTTGTCGTTCACGTACTGGTGGACCGGGAGCAGCTCGACGGCCGTCACCCCCAGCTTCTTGAAGTAGTCGATGGCGAACATGCTCCCGAGCGCGGCGTAGCTGCCGCGAATCTTCTCCTGGATGTGCGGGCACAGTCTGCGAGAAGCCGCGCACGTGGACCTCGTAGATGATGGATTCGATCCAGCGGCGTCGCAGGGGGAGTGTCCGTGCCCCAGTCAAATGCCGCGTCGACGACCACCGATTTCGGGATGCCCCAGGCGTCGTCGCGGTCATCGCGCGCGAGGTCGCCGTCCTCGCTGCCGATGGTGTAGCCGAACATGTCGTCGCTCCAGTTGATCTTGCCCGCGATCGCTTTCGCGTAGGGATCGATGAGCAGCTTGGCGGGGTTGAAGCGGTGCGCCGTTCTTCGGGTCGTACGGGCCCGTAAACGCGGTACCCGTAGAGCTGGCCCGGGTTTTATGTCCGGCAGGAAGACGTGCCACACCTGGTCGGACTGTTCGGTCATGTGGATGCGGATCTGCTCGTTCTGCGAATCGGAGGTGTCGAACAGGCAGAGATCGACCCCGGTGGCGTTTTCCGAATAGATGGCGAAGTTGACCCCGTTGCCGAGCCATGTGGCCCCGAGCGGATAAGGCTTGCCGAGCCAGATTTTAAAAGGCGTCATGTGCAGAGATTCGTTTTGGGGCTGTCTAATGAGCGGATCAAAGTTGAATACAAAAGAGATTTAGCGGGGGTGTTGCGGCACGCGCCGGTTCTCCAAAGCTCCACCGTCTAGCAGGGGCCTTCGCCGTTGAAGCGTTCCCACGTTTCGAGCAGGCGGGCGCGGCCAGCCTCGCTGCCTGCGCGGGTTTCGCGGCTGCGGATGGCCTTTTTCGCGGCCCGGTATACGGCCGCGGTCGGGCCCCAAGCGCGCAGGAGGGCCAGCGCCAGCCCCAGCGGAAACCGGTCGCGGCCCCGTTCGCGCCAGTATGCGGCGCGTTCCTCGGGCCTCGGGAAGAACTCGGTATCGTGGATATGCGTGCGGCGTTCCCCGGCGGGAACTTCGCGGGTGAAATAGTAGAAGTTCAACGCCCTCCGCGCCATTCCGGGCGGGAGATGGACATCCGAGATGCCGTGGTAAGCGCGCCGCGTATTTTCAAAGAGGACGCAGCGGTTGAAGAGCGGCTCGACCGTCACCGGCCGGCGGATGCCCGCATCCCAGAGCTCCAGCGCGCCGCCATACTCGGGCCGCCAATCCTTGTTGAAGTAGAGCAGCAGGATGAGGCGCGGGTAGAACAGGCCGCTCGGGTGCCGGTTTCGGTCCAGGTGGATGTGGTGGATGCCGTCATCGCGCGCCGTGAGGAGTCCGGCGCCGACGTAATCGGGGTCGCAGAGCACCGCCGCCTGCTCCCCGCAGAGGTCACCGAGCCACTGCCTCAGCTCCTTCTCCCGAAGGAAGGCGAAGAGCGCTTCCAGCGACGGCTTCGGCGCGTAGCGTTCGTCCCTGGGGCTGATCTGGTAGCCCCGGAGAACCTTCGAGTCGCCTCCGTGGGTCCGCATCTCTTCGGGCCGGGGGAAATCCTCGAGGACTTGCGCGGCCAGCGCCGGGTCGAGAAAGTTATCGAGGACGAGGTGCGGGAAGGGCTGTGCGCGGTCGAACTTAGCCTTGAGAGCCGGCAGCGAGGCGCGGAGTTCACTCACCGTCATGGGCGGCGCGCTCTCTCAACGGGAGATATCGGTCTGGCTCAACATCCGGAACCCGTGGCTGCGCAGGACGGCGCTCGCGCAATCGTTATCCTCGACGTGCAGGGCCAGCGCGGCGTTTCCGCGCGGCCGGGAGAGGAGCGAGTAGCTGCCGTGGATGTTCACCTCGGCCATGAGGAGCGCCGCGAGCAGTTTGCCCAGCTCGGTGGCGCCCTCCCTCATCTCGACCACGACGAATTCGGTGAGCGAGTAGGGGATGTCGTGTATCCCGAACAAATCCTGGACCCGTTCCGGGTCGCTGACCACGATTCGGACGATGGCCGAGTCCGCCGAATCCTGAACGTTCAGCGCTAGGACGTGGATGCTGTGCTCGTTGAGCAGTTTCACGATGTCCAGCAGCGCGCCGACCTTGTTTTTGAGGAAGACGGAGAATTGTTTGACCCTGGGGCCGTCCAGCTTTGAAGTGGTAGCGGTTTCTACTGCCATCGGTATTGGTTATTTGTAAGAATAGATCAGCGAGAAGCTCGCCGTCTCACCCTCGGTCTCCTGGATGCGGACGAAGTACGGGCCGCTGACAGCCGGGGCGAACCCCGCCGCCGCCCTGGGGCCTTCGCCTTCCTCCCCCTTGCCGGGGGCTTGGTACGGGTCGCTCTGCACAAGCGCGCCCGTCTCGTCGAAGATCGCCACGGAAAGCTTCTTTGCGTTTCGCGATGCGCCCGCCGAAAACCAGGTCCTGGTTCCCCGCGTACAGGTGCACCTGTATGAGGAGCGAATCCTTCGGGTGGATGGTTCCCGTCCAGCTTCCGTCCCGGATTTTGAAGCCGTCGTTCGAGAAGGCTCCCGCCAGGGCGAGCGCGGTCTTGCGGGCCTCGGTGTCCTCATCCGGAGTGGCGAGCGCCGAGCCGCCGAAAAGCAGTCCGCACAGCAAAAAGGTGAGGGGGCGCGTCATGCTTTAATCGGTCTTGGCCGAAATTTCCTTCACGAGAGTGCTGCTGGCGTCCTTCAGTTTTTTCACGTCCTCGAGCGAGGGGGGCGCCTCGCGCGGGAAAGAGACGAGGCCCTGCATCTCGCCGAGTCCCTTGCTCACCTTGCCGACGAGGGGGTCTTCCTGGATTTTGCCCGAGAGAGAATTGATCTTGCCGCGCAGGAACGCTATGAGCGCGGGCTGCCGGAGGATCCTGGCGTTCTCCGGGGTGTAATTCTTGACGATCCACGAGCTCACCACCTCGGTGCCGCGGATCCAGCCGCCGAGGCTCACGAGGACGACGAGCTCGTCATCGTGCTGCTCGTCCATTGCGAGCTTCACTTCGTTCTGCGTGGCTTCCAGTTCCTCTTTGAGGGCGTTCCATTCGTTGTTCTCGGCGAACTCGGTGATGCTGCCGCCGCGGCTGAGGATGTTCTGGCTCACTCCGAGGCCCTTCGCCATCGCCTCGATGTCTTTGCCAATGTTTTTGACCTGCTGGCTGTCCTCGGCCTCGACCGCGATGTAGCCGTCCGCCACGAGCCCGCCGAGGTTCAGCGCGATCTGCGGCCGGCTCGAGTAACCGGACTCGATCGGCTTGCGGTATTGGCCCTGCCAGTTCGGCTTGCCGATCTTTTCGAGGGCGGCGAAGAGTTCCCCCGGAGTCGGAACGGTGATGGAGTCGATCTGAAACGCCGCAGCCAGTTGCTCGGGGGTAAGATGGTCCGGCTTGGCCGCCCGCGCAGTGCCGAGCGCCGCGAGACCGGTCGCAAGCGCGGCCGCAAAGGCGGCTGCCAGACCGGCGGCGAGGCTGCGACGGCAAATGGACATGCCCATGAATATGCGAAATGCGAACGGCTTGTCAGCTAGGATTTTCGGGGGCGTCGCCCGCGAGCCGTTTCTCGAGGCTTCCGAGCGCGTCGCAAAGCAGGGCTATCTGCTCCCGCGTATGCGTGGCCGAGAGCGTCACACGGAGGCGGGCGGAGCCTTTCGCCACGGTCGGGTAGCGGATCGCGGGGATGAAGATTCCCTTTTCGTACAGCCACCGCGACGCGGCCAGCGCCGTCTCCTCCGCGCCGATGGCGATGGGGACGATGGCGCTTGCCGGCGGCCCCTTTCGCAGGAGACGGGGGGGGATGGCGCCCGCGAGTTGGTTCAACCCGGCCCAGAGCCTGCGCCGCCGCTCCTCGCCTGCTTCGGACGCGAGCAGGTCCAGCCCGGCCGAGGCTGCGGCGGCGGCGAAGGGCGGCGGCGCGGTGGAATAGACGAAGCTGCGGGCGCGGTTGATGAGCAGGTCGATGAGGCTGCGTCGGCCGCAGATAAAGCCTCCGCTGGCGCCGAGGGCCTTGCCGAGGGTGCCCATTTGGATATCGACACCCGCCGTCAGGCCCTCCTGATACGCGAGACCGCGGCCGTTCGCGCCGACGACCCCCAAGGCGTGCGCTTCGTCCAGCAGGAGGAGCGCGCCGTATCGCTCCTTGAGCTCTACGATCCCCCGCAAAGGGGCGCGATCCCCGTCCATGCTGAAGACCGATTCGGTCAGGACAAGGACGCGGGCGCGCGGCTCGTTCGCGCGGGCCCAGGCGAGGTGGCTTTCGAGTTTGCCGAGGTGATTGTGCGGATAAACCCGGAGCAGGGCCCCGCTGAGGCGTGCGCCGTCCACCAGCGAGGCGTGGCAGAGCTTGTCGAGGATGACAACGTCCTCCTTGCCGGCCAGCGCGCCGACCGCTCCGAGCGCCGCCGCGTAGCCGCTGGAGAACGTGAGGGCCGCTTCCGCGCCCTTGAATTCCGCGAGCCGCCTCTCGAGGTGCGTATGCGGCGCGAACGTCCCGCACACGAGGCGCGACGCGCCTGCGCCGACTCCGAATTCATCGACCGCGCCCTTGGCGGCCTCCGCCAGGGCCGGTTCGCCCGCGAAGCCGAGATAATCGTTCGAGGAGAAGTTGACCAGCTCCCGCCCCTCGACGGAAATCACGTTCCTCCGCGCCGGCCCGGTCTCGCGCAGGGTGCGGAAGAGCGAGCGCGCGCGCAGCTCGGCGAGCTGGGATTCTATGGATTTGGGATGTTCGATGTTTTCGACCCCGGCGCGGGGGAGGAGCGCTAGACCGGGGAGGAAAGCCCCCAGGCCAGCAGCAGGTAGGCATCTTTCCAGACCTGGCTGTTGTCGCCCAGCACCACCACGATCACGTCCCGATCCCCGTTGGCCCCGCTGGCGATGAGGCAATGCCCTGCGGCCTCGGTGTAGCCCGTCTTCATCCCGTTGCAGAGGCCGTAGCCGCGGAGAACCTTGTTCGTGTTCTTGAACTCCCGGACGCGGCCGTTCGCGTACCGGAACTCGAGGCTCTTCATGCTGACGATGGAGCGCAGCAGCGGGTTCGCGTAGGCCGCGAGCGCGACCCGCGCCATGTCCCGCGCGGTGGAATACTGGCCCGGCACCGGCAGGCCGTTCGGGTTGACGAAATGGGAGTTGGCGAGGCCGAGTTCGGCGGCTTTCTGGTTCATCTTGTCCGCGAACGCCTCGATGCTGCCGGCGTTATCCCGGGCGAGGCAGCGCGCGACGTCGTTTGTGCTGTGAACCAGGAGCACCTGCAGAAGCTGGTAGCGCGAATACCTCTCGCCGGGCTGGAAGTTCAGCTTTACGGGCTCCGCCCACGTGTCGCTCGGCTCCACGGTGACCTGCTTGGCGAGGTTCCCCGACTCCGCGAGGATGAGGGAGGTGAGGAGCTTCTGGGTGCTGGCCGGCGGCCGATGCTCATCGGGGTTCTTTTCGTAGAGGATGTGCCCGCTCCTCGCGTCCACCACCATCACCGATGCCGCGTGGACGCTCGGCGTGCCGCTGAACGTGGTGATCTGCGGCATCGTCTCGACATACTCGGTGTCGTCCGGCGCGCCGCTGTTCTCATCCGGCGCGCGCTTCTTTTTCGCCCAGGCGGGGCGGCCGGTTGCGAGAAGCAACAGGATGGCGATCCAGCCCGCGGTCAGCTTGAGGCGTCGGCTCATGGGAACGAGTAGAAGCATCCCGCTTCGTTCGCAAGGGTGAATTTGGGCCCGCGCCGGCACGGGCGGGGCCCCGTTGTCACCTGTCCGTCATCTCCTCGGTGGAGCGGGGGTGCTCGAGACGAACGAGGATGAGGCGGCCCATATTCAGGAAGAGGCCGAGCATCGCCATGGCGAGGAAAAGGAGGAACACGAGGAGAAGCCCCTTCCGGAGCAGCCGGACGCCCGGGTTCTGGATCGAGCCGATGGAAGACTTTCCTTGCACGGAGAAAACCTAACAGGAAACCGGCCGGTCAATCAATAGCCGCGGAAGACGGTGATGGAATAGGGCGGCAGCTCGATGCGGCTCGCGTCGCTTCCGGCCACGACGCGATGCTCGGGCGGCTCGCTCCGCGCGGCGAACCCGTCGGGCCCGTTTTCGTGCCAGACATATTGCCGGGAGGAGAACTGATAGAGGTCCCAAGGGCCGGAGGGGGCGGGGAGATCCCTGCCCGCGTGCTGGAAGCGCAGCCGGACGGAGCACTTGCGGACCGGGTCCTTGTTGATCAAGAGAACGGCGGAGCGCGCGTCGGGCCGGCGCAACGCGTAGGCGGTGACGATGTCCTGGCCGCGCGGGTCGCGGATATCCGACTTGGCCGGAAAAATCTCGTGCGCGCCCCCCGAGGGCTGCACCCAATCCCGGGTCAGCATCTGCGCCGCGTAGAAGGTGGCCATGCGCGCGCGGATGCCTCCGTGCGCATCCTGGAGGAAGAGCATGTTGTTGCCCCAGGAGCACCCGAAATCATCTTCGAGCGCGTTCGGCTCATACCCGTAGAGATACGAGGCCTGGCCCCCGAGGGTGAGGAACAGGCCGGCGATGTCCGCGTTCACCAACGCGCCCGGAAGATCGACCTCGGGCCGCCCGTCGAATGCGGAATAGCCGTATTCGCTCACGACCATGGGCACGCGCACGCCGTTCCTGTGCATCAGCTCGAATGCGTTCCGCAGCATCCACGGCGCCTGCAGCATCTGCGGCGCGCTCGGCTCGCAGACCTCGTCGAACGGGTACCACTCGAAGGAAAGAAAGGTGAAGTCGCCCGAGCGCCCGCGGCTTTCCAGGTACTTCAGGAAGTGGCGTATCCACCAGCCGTTGCCGTATTTCCAGCCCGGGGAGGTCTTGTCGAAGTCGATCGTCACGAAGCACGGCCCGCCGAGCTGGACCGAGGGGACGGCCTTGTGGATCGCATCCGCCCACTGCACGTAGAGCGCCCCGTAGTCCGCGGGGTGAATCTTCTGGCCGTCGCATTCCTCGCCCATCTCGATGCGCGGCACGTCATAGCCGCGCCACTTCAGGAAGGCGGCTTCGGCGGCCGCGTTTTCCGGCGTGTCGTAAACGATGGCCACGGGGACGAGCATCGGCAGCTTTCTGGTGAGGCCGGAGGCTGCGAGCATATCGAAGCCCGGCTGTTCGGCGCCGTCGTCGCGGTCGATCTCCCGGTGCCACGGGTCGGTCGAGGAGACGGAGACCAGCGTCTGCCTGTTCTTGTCGCGCGAATGGAACATCCGGTCGCGGAACTTCCCGGCGTCCTGCACGCCCGCGTCGATCTCGCGGATCGCATAGCCGAGCCCGTCCCGGATGTCGGCCGACCCCGCCGGCGCCTTGCCGGAGCTTTCGGTCATCCATATCCGGATGTACCGGGCCGAGACCGGCTTGTCCGAGAGCCGCAGGAGAGCCTCGCCGCCTTCGCCGCGAACGGCCTTTCCTTCCGGAAACGTGTGCCAGGAGCCGACGGGCCCGGCCCAGAAATAGGCGTCCGGGCCGTTCGCGTATTGCACCGCGAAGCGCGTGGCGAAGGGGATGCCCCAGTGGATGCGAAGGGCGTTGACGGGGTGCGGCGCGCCGAGGTCGATCAACACCCACTGCGGATGCAAGGCGTTCTTCTCGCCCGTGAAGTGTTCGTCGAGGTACGGATTGCTCTTCCAGAAAGTCCCGGGGTCGCCGTCGTCGAGCCGCGAATAGCCGTCGTTGTTCGCCTCGTCGGTCGTATCGCCGCGGCGCGGCAGGTGGTAGCCGTAGCAGAGGCGGATCGGCTCCGGGGAATGCGCGTCCGATATCCAGTAGCCCTGGTGATGCTTTGGGTCGCTCCACGTGCCGCGCGGGTTCCAGTGCCACGCATCGACGGCGAGTTCCGTCCGCAAGCGGTAGCTCACCGGCTGCAGGCCGGCCGTGAGCATCTGCTTCACGTTGGAAGGCGAGAGCATCCGCTCTTCGTCTCCGAGCCGGTGCCCGTCGATGCCCGCGCCCAGGGCGGCGGGCGTAAAGGTGTTGACCGGCGCGTCGAGCGAGACCGTCACGGTCCCGGCGCAGGTCCGCCGCGCGGCCGGGGCTCTCAACCGCGAGGAGGAGAAGGGCGAGGGCCGCGGCTCTTAGTTTTGCCAAGCGGCGACCTTAATGAAAGGGGCGCAGGGTTGCAAGATTCGGCGGGTGGCGCTTGACCGCGGCTTCAACCTGCGATAAAAACCGCCTCTTCCAATGGATTTGCCAGATGTCTTCCAGGCGGCGATGCCCAAGGCGGCTTTCAAGGCCGGCTGCACGATCTTTTCGGAGGGCGAACCGGGCTCGATCATGTACGTCATCAAGGAAGGAGAGGTGGAGTTGACGGTCCGCGGCAAGGCATTCGAAATCCTCGGGCCGGAGGAGTTTTTTGGCGAGATGGCGCTCGTCGAGCAATCGGTGCGGAGCGCGACAGCCGTCGCCAGGACGGACTGCAAGCTCGCGCCGATCAACGAACGGGAATTTCTTTTCATGGTGCGCGAGACCCCCTTTTTTTCGCTTCGGATCATGAGGACGATGAGCAGCCGCCTGCGCCGGATCGACCGGCTCTTATAAGGACGAATTAAGGATCAACCTATGGAAATGCCAAATCTCTTCGACAAGGCGGTGCCGAAGCAGTCATTCACGGCAGGGAGCACCATTTTCACCGAGGGCGACCCGGGTGCGTTCATGTATGTCATCAAGGAAGGGGAGGTGGAACTCCAAGTTCACGGCAAGGTCGTGGAGACTCTCGGGCCCGAGGACTTTTTCGGGGAGATGGCGCTGGTGGAACACACCACGAGGAGCGCCACGGCCGTCGCGAAGACCGATTGCACGCTCGCGCCCATCAACGAGCGCCAGTTCCTTTTCATGGTGCAGGAGACGCCCTTCTTCTCGCTGCGCATCATGAAGACGATGAGCGGCCGCCTGCGCCGGATCGACCAGCTCTTGTAGTCACTTCGCAGGCGCGGCGGCGGCGGCGCCGCTGGCGTCGAGTTCCTTTTCGAGGACCGGGTCGCGAGGGGCGCCCAGGTCGAGCGCCTGCTGGTAATGGCGGCGCGCGAGTTCCACTGCGGGCGGGGAGCGCTGCAGGGAGAAAAGCGCGAGGTTGAAGTGGGCGTCGGCGTAGTTGGGGTCGATCTCTATCGCCGTCTCCAGTTCCTGTTCGGCCCCCGAGGTCCAGCCTTTCCTGCCGACGGTGACGCCGAGGTAGTTGTGCGCCTGCGCGTTCTTCGGCTCCAGAAGCACCGCCTGGCTCAGCTCGGCGAGCGCGCCGTCCAGGTTGTCCTCTTCATAATAGATGACTCCGAGGGCCAGCCATGCCGTGGCCGCCGCCGGTTCCACGCGGACGGCCCGCTTCAGGAGCCGTTCCGCTTCCTCGAGGTGTTTCAGCCGGTATTCGACCACGCCGAGATTCACGAGACCGGTCGGGTTGTCCGGGACGAGCGCCAGGAATTTCACGAAGGCGGTCCTGGCGTGCTCGAGGTCGCCGCGTGCGAACGCTCTCAGGCCGGTCGCGACGGCGTCCTTTGCGGTGGAAGAAATACCGGTCATCGACCCGCCGTACGTCGGCGAGAGCGGGAAGACGGAGGCGTGGAAGGCAGGCGCGGCCCGCGCCCCGGATAAAAGCGCGAGGAGAAGAAAGAATCCGGCGCATTGGAAGGCTCGGAGCATTCGGAGCCCTCACGCTTCCCCGCTCAGTTCCTTCGAGCGAGCCGTCGCCGCCCGCACGGCGGCGATGAGGGCTGGGCGGATCCCCGCGCGTTCGAGCGCCTCGAGCCCGGCGATGGTCGTGCCGCCGGGGCTCGCCACCATGTCCTTCAGAGCGGCCGGGTGCATGCCCGTTTGCAGGACCATCTCCCCCGCGCCCGCCACCGTCTGCGCGGCGAGCCGCAGGGAAAGCTCGCGCGGGAGGCCCATGAGAACCCCGGCATCGGCGAGCGCCTCGACCATCACATATACGTACGCGGGACCGCTGCCGCTCAGTCCCGTCACAGCGTCCAGGAGTTCCTCTTTCACGCGAAAGATGGAGCCCACGGCGGAAAAAATCTTTTCAACAGCCTCGGCATCCGCCTGCCTCGCGGCCTTGCCGAGCGCATAAGCGGCCGCGCCTTTGTGGATCAAGGCGGGCGTGTTCGGCATCACCCGGACGACACGGGTTCCAGCGCCGGCTGCCTGTTCGAGCGAGGAGAGCGTGAGGCCCGCCGCGATGGAGACCAGCAGTTTGCCCTCGAACTTGCCGCGCAGTTCCCGCAAGGCGGGAAGGGCATCGCCCGGTTTCACGCAGAGAACGATGATATCGGCCCCGGAAACGAGGTCCCCATTCGACGTGACGGCCCGCAGATCGAGCTTCTCGGCCAGCTCCTTCGAGGCGGCGGGCGCGGAATCGGTGACGAAAATGTCGCCCGGCGGAAACGCGCCCGCTTTCAACACGCCCCCGGCGAGGGCGGTCGCCATCTTCCCGCTGCCGAGAAATCCGAGTTTCACGCTCTCCTTTTAACGCGTCCGCCGGGGATTGGGAAACGGTTTGTGCGGCGACCGGGCAGGTGAGAGGCCCGGCTGAAAGCGGCGATTGGCTGTTGCGGCGTGAATGCGAGGAGCTAAGACTTGTCTCCGATGAAGGAAGTCTCCCGGTGCCTATGGTGTCTGAGCGATCCCGAATACATCCGTTACCACGATGAGGAATGGGGCGTGCCCGTCCACGACGACCGGCTCCTTTTTGAGATGCTCATCCTTGAAGGCGCGCAGGCGGGGCTAAGCTGGCTGACGGTGCTGAAGCGGCGGGAGGGATATCGGGAGGCGTTCGACCAGTTCGACGCGAAGAAGATCGCGCGGTACGGCGAGAGAAAGGTGGCCGCCCTGCTGGCGGATCCGGGCATCATCCGGAACCGGTTGAAGGTGCGCGCCGCGATAGGGAACGCGCAGGCATTTCTCGCGGTGCAGAAAGAGTTCGGGAGCTTCGACAAATTCATCTGGGGATTCGTGGACGGGAAGACGCTCGCCGGGCGGCTGGCGACCCTGAAGGAGGCGCCCGCGACCACGGAAGTCTCGGATGCGATGAGCCGGGAGCTGAAGAAACGCGGGTTCCGATTCGTCGGCTCGACGATCTGCTACGCGTTCATGCAGGCCGTCGGGATGGTGGACGATCACGCGCCGGACTGTTTCCGTGCGCGCCGCGCGAAGCGTTGAGATTACGGGAACAGGCCGCGGCTGTTCTTCGCGGCGACCACGCGTTCGACCCCGATGGCCATCGCGGACACCCGGTGCGGTATCTTCGCGTCGCGGGCGCGTTTGATCATCGCGGCGAAAGCCTGTTCGAGGATGCGGTAGAGCTTGTCCGTGGTCTCGGTCTCGTTCCAAAAGAATTGCTGGAGGCCCTGCACCCATTCGAAGTAGGAGACGATGACGCCGCCGGCGTTGCACAGGATATCCGGGATGACGAAAATCTCGTTCCACCGCTCGAAGAGGATCACGTCGGCGGCGGGCGTGGTGGGGCCGTTCGCCGCTTCGGCCAGGATGCGGCACCGGAGCTTGCCGGCGTTCTTCTCGGTGATGACGCCTTCGATGGCCGCGGGCACCAGCACATCGCACGGGAGCGTGAGCAGCTCGTCGGACGGGATGCGCTCTCCGCCGTCGAATCCCGCGAGGCTCCCGTTCCTGGCGACGTAACGGTCCGCGGCCACCACGTCGATGCCGCGGGAATTATGGAACGCGCCGGTCTCGTCGCTGATGCCGAGCACCCGCATGCTGTCGCGGTGGGCGAGGCCGAGGGCGGTCACCGAACCCACGTTGCCAAAGCCCTGCACGACCGCCGTGCATTGGTCTGGGCGCATCCCGAGGAGATTCATGGCGCGCTCTATGAGGTAAACGACGCCGCGCCCCGTCGCTTCGCGCCGGCCGGCCATGCCGCCGACTGCCACCGGTTTGCCGGTGACGATCTCCGGCACCGAGTAGCCGGTGTAAACGGAGTAGGTATCCATGAACCACGCCATCACCTGCTCGTTCGTTCCCATGTCCGGGCCGATGATGTCCGTGTGGATGCCGACAAAGGGGATCATCTCCTGCATGTAGCGCCGCGAGAGCCTCTCCAGCTCGCGGATGGAAAGCTGTTTGGGATCGACCGCCACGCCGCCCTTCGCGCCGCCGTACGGGAGGCCGGTGAGCGCGCATTTCCAGCTCATCCACATCGAGAGCGCGGCGACTTCGCCCAGCGAGACAGCCGGGTGAAAGCGGACGCCGCCCTTCGTCGGCCCGAGCGCGAGGTGGTGCTGCACGCGGTAGCCGGAGTAAACGGTCGATGCTCCCGTCGTCGCGATGGATCGGGAGGGAGACGGCCATGGCGCGCTTGGGGTAGAGCATGCGCTGCCGGATGTTCGCGTCGAGATTCAGGTAATCGGCGAGGAGACGGAACTGCTCGCAGGCCATTTCATAGGCCGGGTCGGCAAAGATGTTCATAGACGGGGCGGAGACGAATGTGCGCCGTGATTTATAAGTAAGCAATCCCCGTTCCCTACTTCTTCGCCGGGCGCTCCAGGTCGTAGAGGGCGCCCCACTCGCCGCTGGCGACGACGGCGCACTGGCCCTTCCAGGGCTGCGGCGAGCTGGGGTATTCGTCGGTCTCCTTCTGGCCCCAAAACAGATAACGGACTTTCAGGGCCGCGGCGGTGACACGCCAGCCCGGCTCTCCCATCATGAGGCTCTTCAACTGCGCTTCGCGCCCCTCGTAGTCGTATCCGTGGCTCCAGAGGTGGCCGGGGTAGCCCATCACCATCTTCCGGCCGAGGAGGAGGAGGGGATGATTGTAGGTCGGCATACCGGCGAAAATGACCCCTTCCAGCGGCAGCGGGCGGATCGCGTCGCGCAGGCCGTCCAGCTCGGAGCCGTTTGGCCAGGTCGTAGCCCGTGTGGCTCGCGTCGATGCCGCCGAAGAGCGAGAGGAACCCCGAGAAAAAAAGGGCCGCGCAAGCGCCGGCCCTCACGGGAAAGGAGCGGCCCGCGAGCAGGTCCCGCCACAGGAACGGCAGCACGGCCAGGTAACACCAGAGGAGGAGCTTGATGTTGTCCCAGTCCCACGGCGCGAGGATGACGACGCAGGCGAAAAGGAAGATGGCCGCGCCCGGCAGCACGAAGGCCATGGCCTGCCGATCCTCCGGCTTGCGCGAGTGGAGGAGCATACCCGCGAGCAATGCCGCCAGCACGGGCAGGATGCCGAAGTTGCCGAGCCAGTATTTGAAAAAGTTGTCCGACCCCTGCGTCCAAAGGCCGCCCTTCGTGAGATCGACAAGGTGGACGATCGATCCGCCGTCCGAGAACCCGCAAACCAGGCCCACCAGCACCGTCGCGGGGACCAGCGACCACGCGACGAGCGCAACCAAGGGCCGCCGGGGTGCAAGTCCGATAGCCGCCCAGCAGCCGAGAAGCAGCGAGAGAAAGATGAATGTGTGGACGTGGAAGAGCGGCATGGAGCCGTAGAAAAGAACCTCCAGCCAGAACGGGATGCGCCCCGGTTTTCCGCGGAAGAACCGATCCCTCCAGGAGATCAGGAGCAGGAGGCCCGCGGGGAGCGCGTAGAGCAGGCCCCGCTGGGTGACGAACATCGCGAGCGGGATGCTCTTCCACGCGTAATCGGCCTGGAAATCCTTGATCCTCGGGTGCAGGAAAAAGGCGAGGCCCCATGCGCCGCCGTTGAAGAGGAACCCTGCCAGGGTGAACGCGCCTCCCCATTCATATAGGGCAAGACCGGTGGCCGCGCAGCCCGCCAGGCCGGTCCAGACGAGGCCGCGGTAGAGGTCGAAGTGGCAGAGGAGGAGGAGGCTGTTGAAGAGGTCGGTGCCGACCGGGTAACGCAGGGGGTGGCCGGGGAAGATCGGCTCCTGCGGCCAGAAATGGATGCCGCTTGCAAGGTAGTTGATGTACGTGAGGTGGATCGCCATGTCCCCGAGATTGTTCGGCGAGAGGATCTTGATGTCGTCATCGTCCACGAAGATGAGCCAGCAGAACGCGCGCAGCGAGAAGAGCACGAAGACGGCGATGGGGAGCCACTCCCAGCCGGTCGGCAGAACACGCTTCCCGCGGGGGTCGGCGCCGGCGGTTCGCCGGAACGCGAGCAGCCCCACCGCGAGACCGGCGAAGAGCGAGGCCGCCGCGACGCCGGGGCCCAACCCGCCAAAGGGAAAAGCCAGCGCCACCGACGCGAGGACGGAGGCGCAGACCGCGGCAAGCGAGGCGGCAAGCCACCTCATGGTTTGGACGGGACGGCGGCGGCTGATTTCGCAGGCGTCGCGGCGGGAGCCGGCGATGAAGAGGCGGCGGCGGGCTCGTCGCTGCCGGGGTCGAAGTCCGGCTCCTGACCGGGGAAGAGCGGCTCGAACTTGTCGGCGTCGAGATACAGCTTCGAGGAATCCTGTCCGTCGCGCAGTTGGAGATCGGTCGTGAAATAGGCGTTCTTCAACGCCTTCTCGACCTCGTCCACCCGGGACTCTTCCACCAGCAGGAAGTCGGCATCCATGGTGTCGGGCTTCATGTCGTCGGAGTAATAGCCGACATGAGCGAAGTCCCCCAGCACCCAGGGAAGGGGATGGTAGCTCGAGAAGGAGGATGTTGCCGACCATCTGGTAATTGGCCGGGGAACGGGCGGTCATTTTCATGAGCGGGCCGGTCAGCTTATAGATGTCGTCCAGCGTCTGCACATAGACGTATCTCTCCGCGGGATCGACATACCGAAAGAAATTCAGCCGCGCCGACTCCGCGGCCGAGCAGGCCAGGAGCAGGGTCACGCAGGCTTTGACAAAAAGGGAGGGCCGGTCCCGGTACTTTGAGAATGCCCATGAGGTCGCCCACGAACCCGCCGAACAGGAAATAGAAAGGCCAGAGGAGCGAGATGATGCACCACGGCGTCTTGTAGCGGATGATGCTGTAGGCCGCGAGCGCCCCGCAGCCGTAGATGGCCAGGAAGCGAAGCAGCCGGTCGCTGCCGGGCGCGAAGTAGCGCGCGGAACAGGCGACGCCGAGAAGAGCGGGCCATTCATACACCGCCATGAGAAGCAGCCAGTAATACCACCCCTTTTCATGGCCGTGGCCTTCTCTCCCCGTCCTGATCCACTCGTGGAAAGTCTGGTAGAGCCCCTTGAGCGAGGAGAAATCGAGCAGCGCGCCCGAATAGAAAAAGAATATCAGGCCGAGCGAGACCAGCGCGACGGCGGCGGCATCCCGGCGCGACCAGCGGCGCGGCGCCCGCGGAGGCGCGAGGGAAGGGGAGAACGGTTCGAGCACGGCCACGCAGAGCGCGGCAAGCGCGAAGCAGCCGAAGTGGATGATGTAGGTCTCCTTGGTAAGGACCATCCCGGTGAGCCCCATGCCCGCGGCCCACAGGCTGCCGGCAGTCCCCCATTTCCAGATGCCCGCGAAACCCCAGACAGCCAGCACCAGGAAAAAAACGAGCCACGCCTCGTGGATCGCGTAGCGCGAGTAAAAGACCTCGCCGGGCGAGACCGCGAGCGCGAACGCGGCCAGCAGGCAGACGCGCCGGTCGAGGAACCGCTCAAAGCGGGTGACGAGATAGACGGTGGCGGTATTGATCGCCACGACCGGGAATCGGAGCACGGAGATGTGCCGGCCGAAGAGCGTCTGAAAAAGAAAGAGGACATAGAAATGGAGCGGCCCGTGATAGTTCGCCGGGTCGTAATGGTAGAACCCTTTCTTGGTCATCTGGTCAACGAACCACCCGTTCACGCCCTCGTCGAAATGGGGCGGCTTCATCCCGAGAAGGACGAGCCGCAGTGCCGCCGCGAGCAGGACGGGTGAGAGATCGATGGCCCAGCGGAGGCGCTCCCCGTCCGCGCCGGGCGCGCGCGTGCGTGCACCGGGGATTTCTCCGCCTCGGTGAAACGCAGCTATGTCGGCCCAGCTCATTGGAATATCCGGTTTGCTGCCAGTTAAATAGCGGCAACGCGAGGGGAATCGAAAGCCCTAAAAAGTTCTAGCCTCTGGCAAACCGGTTGCTACAAGGTTGAGCGATGCGTTTACTCGTCACGGGGGGCTGCGGATTCATCGGCAGCAATTTCATACGGTATGTCCTTGGCCACTACGGCCCCGAGTTCATCACGAACGTCGATGTCCTGACCTACGCGGGCAACGTCGCGAATGTCGCCGGGCTCAGCGAGAAATACGGGGAGCGCTACGAATTCGCCGAGGCGAATATCGCGGACGCCGCGCGCATGGCCGCGCTCATGAGCCGGCACCGGTATTTCGCCGTCGTCAACTTCGCCGCGGAGTCGCACGTGGACCGCAGCATCGATTCTCCGCTGGATTTCATCCACACCAACGTCGTCGGAACCGGCGTGTTGCTGGACTGCGCCCGCCGGCACGGCGTCCGGCGCTTCCTGCAGGTCTCGACCGACGAAGTCTATGGGTCGCTCGGCCCGGAGGGGCGGTTCACGGAGGATTCCCCGCTCGCCCCGAGCTCCCCGTATTCCGCGAGCAAAGCAGCCGCCGACCTGCTGGCGCTCGCCTGCCACACCACCTACAAGCAGGAAGTGGTCATCACGCGCTGCTCGAACAACTACGGCCCCTACCAGTTCCCGGAAAAGCTCATCCCGCTCATGATCATCAACGCCCTCCGGGACAAGCCGCTGCCCGTTTACGGCGACGGCCTGAACGTCCGCGACTGGATCCACGTGGACGACCATTGCGCCGCGGTCTTCGCCGCGCTGCTGAACGGGACGCCCGGGGAGGTCTATAATGTCGGCTCCGACGGCGAGCTGAAGAATATCGACGTGGTGAACAGGATCCTGGCCCGGCTCGGCAAACCGAAGGAGCTCATCCGTTTCGTCGCCGACCGGCTCGGGCACGACCGCAGGTATGCCATCGATTCTTCCAAGATTCGCAATTACCTCAGCTGGAAACCGCTCCACGCTCCCGAGAAAGGAATCGAGGAGACCGTGGACTGGTATGTGGAAAATCGCGCGTGGTGGGAAAGCCAGGGCTCATGACCCGGCTCCTCATCCTCGGCAGCGGCGGCAGGCTCGGCGCGGCGCTCGCGCGCATCTACGGCGCGGACTTCGAAGTGGCGGGGTTGAACCACGCCGCGGTCGATCTCGGTTCGAGCGCTTCGGTCGAGAAGGCGGTGGGGCCATTGGACTTCGACGTCCTGGTCAACTGCGCCGCGCTGACGAATGTGGATTATTGCGAGACGCACGAGGAGGAGGCGCTGCGGGTGAACGCGCAGGCGGTGCGCGAGCTGGCGGGCATCTGCGAGGAGAAGCGCGCGCGGATGATCCACATCAGCACCGACTATGTCTTCGACGGCGCGAAGAGCGCGCCCTACACCGAGGAGGACGCGGTGATCCCGATCAGCGTCTATGGCGAATCGAAATACCGCGGCGAGCAGGAGCTCCTGGCGGTGTCCGGGCGGCATCTGGCCGTGCGCGTCTCGTGGGTGTTTGGCCCGGACAGGCCAAGCTTTATCGACGGCATCCTGAAACGCGCCCAGGCGGAGGAGCGCGTGGACGCCATCGGCGACAAGTTTTCCACGCCGACCTACACGGTGGACATCGCGGAATCCCTGCGGCCGTTTCTCGTGGAGAACCTGGAAGGCGGCGTGCTGCACATCAGCAACTCCGGGGAATGCAGCTGGCAGGAATACGGGCAATATGCGCTGGACTCCGCGGCGGTCGCCGGCCTTCCCCTGAAGGCGAAACATGTCGATGCCATAAGGTTGCAGGACCTGAAGGCGTTCGTCGCGAAGAGGCCGGTTTACACCGTGCTTTCCACGGAGAAACTCACCCGCCTTACCGGCGCGCGGCCCCGCTCGTGGCAGGATGCGGTGCAGGCTTACGTGAAGGCCAGCTACGCCAAATAAACCGCGCCTTGACGCGCGTGCCGACCCGGATTAAAGGTGGCCCATTGTGAATAGGAAAAATCTTTCGTCCATTACCGTTGCCGCCAAGTCGGCCGGGCTCGTCCGGGCCGGCGTCGTCATTGGCGCGCCCGGCAGTGGGAGGAAAGTCTTCTAGCTTCACGCAACAAAGCACTTTTCGAGAACCCACCGCCGGCAATGGCAGTGGGTTTTTTGTTGCCCACGCCACGCCATCTCCCCGGCGGCGGGAACCGGAAGCAACCACACAAAACCATGCAGACATTATACGAAAGAGAACCCATGACCCATAACAGCATCACAGAAAGCGAGAGCGTCGTGCTGACCCTGGCGCGCGCTTACGAGCACAACGGCATGCCCGAAGCGCCCGCCTGGGAGGCGGCGCTGGCCGACCTGGCGGCGGGCTTCGGCAGGGATGAAAAAACTGGCGCATTCAGGCGGCAAATGGCAGAACCTGCGTTCCACACACCCACCACTCCACCATGACGACAACCGCAGGCGAAAAAATCAGCATCCAGTCGGGGAAGCTCACCGTCCCCGATCATCCCATCATTCCCTTCGTGCGCGGGGACGGCACCGGGCCCGACATCTGGGCCGCTTCGGTGCGTGTCTTCGACGCGGCCGTGGAGAAGGCGTATGGCGGGACACGCACCCTCGAGTGGCTCGAAGTCTTCGCCGGCGAACTGGCCTTCGAAAAGTCCGGCAACTGGCTCCCGGATGAGACCGTGACCGCGTTCCGCGAATATCTCGTCGGCATCAAGGGCCCGCTTACGACCCCTGTGGGCGGCGGCATCCGCAGCCTGAACGTTGCCTTGCGCCAGATGCTCGACCTCTACGTCTGCCTGCGCCCGGTCACCTATTTCAAGGGAACGCCCTCGCCGGTCAAACGCCCGGAGAAGGTCGACATGGTCATCTTCCGCGAGAACACGGAGGACATCTACGCCGGCATCGATTTCCAGGCCGGCTCGGAGGCCGCCCTCAAGGTGCTCGATTTCCTGAAGGCCAATCTCCCGAACGAGGTGAAAAAAATCCGGTTCGCCGTCGAGGCCCCGGATCAGATCGGCATCGGCATCAAACCCGTCAGCAAGCCCGGCGCCGAGCGCCTCATGCGCGCCGCGGTGGAATACGCCATCCGCGAGAAGCGCAAGAGCGTCACCATCGTCCACAAGGGGAACATCATGAAACACACCGAGGGCGCGTTCCGCGACTGGGCGTATGCGCTCGCCGAGAAGGAATTCGCCGGCGCCACCTACACCTGGAGCGAATGGGAGCGCACGAAGAAAGCCTCCGGTGAGGCCGCGGCCAACGCCGAGCAGAAAGCCGCGCTCGCCTCCGGCAAAATCCTGATAAAGGACGCCATCGCGGACATCACGCTACAGCAGGTCCTGACCCGGCCCGAGGACTTCGATGTCATCGCCACCTTGAACCTGAATGGCGATTATCTCTCCGACGCCCTGGCCGCGCAGGTTGGAGGCATCGGCATCGCCCCCGGCGGCAACATCAACTACATCACCGGCCACGCCATCTTCGAGGCGACGCACGGCACCGCGCCGAAGTACGCGAACCTCGACCGCGTGAATCCGGGCTCCGTCGTCCTTTCCGGGGAGATGATGCTCCGTTACCTCGGCTGGGGCGAAGCGGCCGACCTCATCATCAAAGCCGTCAACGGCGCGATCGCCAGCAAGCGCGTCACGTACGATTTCGCGCGCCTCATGGAGGGCGCGACCGAGATCAAGTGCTCGGAGTTCGCGGACAACCTCATTTCGCAGATGTAGCACGCGGGCCCGCAGGGCCGCCAACATGAAGAGCTACCCGACGGCGTGGCAGAGAAAGGTGATGTGGTCCGCGCTCACGGCGTTGTCCATCGCTTTCATCGCGTGGCTGGCCTACAACGTCGGCCTCTATGTGGGCAGCGTCCTCAGCTTTCTCCAGCCGCTGTTGATCCCTGTCGCCGCCGCGGGCATCCTGGCGTACCTGCTGTCGCCCGTGGTGGATAGATTCTGCCTCTACGGCATCGAGCGCACCAAGGCCGTCATCTACGTCTTCCTGCTTATCCTCCTGCCGCTCGTCGGCATCTGCTTCTGGGTCATCCCGGAGATCGTCGCACCAGAGCATCCAGTTCGCCCGCGACGTCCCCGGTTATATCGACGCGAGCCGGGTCTGGATCGAGAAGACCATCAAGTCCTCGCAGAAACGCTACGGCGACATCCCGTATATCCAGGACGCGGGGAGCTACCTCCAGAATCTCCTGCCCAGCCTGCCGGACAAGATATGGGAGTTCCTCAAGCACAGCGTCACCGGGTTCCTCGGAGTTTTCGGGTTCGTGCTCGGGCTCGTCGTGGTGCCGGTGTACCTCTTCTTTTTCCTGCGCGACGCCGCGAACATCTCGCGCCGGTGGCCAGATTACCTCCCGATCCGCGCCTCCGACTTCAAGGATGAAGTCGTCTCCTGCGTCCTTGAGATCAACACGTACATCATCGCCTTTTTCAGGGGCCAGATACTGGTCACGATGATCGACGGGCTCCTCATCTTCATCTGCCTGCTCGTCACCGGGTTGAAGTTCGCGCTCCTCTTCGGCCTCATGGTCGCGGTGCTGCAGCTCGTCCCGTACCTAGGCATCATCCTCTCGTGCCTGCCCGCCCTGCTCACCGCCGCCGTCCAGTGGGGAGACTGGAAACACCCGGCCATCGTCCTTTGCATCTTCGTCGTCGTCTCGAATCTCGACAGCTTCCTCATCGCCCCGCGCATCGTCGGGGAATCCGTCGGGCTGCACCCGATGACGATCATCGTCTCGGTCTTCGCCTGGAGCCTCCTGCTCGGAGGGCTGCTCGGCGCGCTGCTGGCCGTTCCGCTCACGGCCACGCTGAAAGTGTTGCTGAAGCGCTACATCTGGCAGCGCAGCTTCGACCAGCCGGAAAAGGACGACCGCGCCCTGCACGACGCGCCGCGTAAGCGGACGGCGTGACAAAGCTTGAACGCCAGCGGTGCTGGCTTGTCTTAGCTTTTTGAACGCGCGCACCGCCTATGACAACCCAAGAAATAACGCAGCAAGTCAAATACGCCGGCCAGTGGATTCCGGCGCTGGAAGCCGAGATGTCCCGTGTCGTCGTCGGCCAGAAATATCTCGTGGAGGGCCTGCTCACGGGGCTTTTGGCAAACGGCCACATCCTCCTGGAGGGCGTCCCCGGCCTCGCGAAGACCCTCACCGTCCGAACCCTCGCCGCGTGCGTCAGCACCGGGTTCCAGCGCATCCAGTTCACGCCCGATCTCCTTCCCGCGGACCTCATCGGCACGCTCATCTACAACCCGCGCAGCGGCGAGTTCACCACCAAGCACGGCCCGCTCTTTTCAAACCTCATCCTCGCGGATGAGATCAACCGCGCGCCCGCGAAGGTGCAGAGCGCCCTGCTCGAGGCGATGCAGGAGCGGCAGGTCACCATCGGCGAGAACACGTATAATCTCCCCGACCCGTTCCTCGTCCTGGCGACGCAGAACCCGCTCGAACAGGAGGGCACCTACCAGCTTCCCGAGGCCCAGCTCGACCGTTTCATGCTGAAGCTGAAGGTCGGCTACCCGACCAAGGCGGAGGAGCGGCTCATCCTCGACCTCATGGCGACTTCCGCGCCGCTCCCGGAGGTGAACGCCGTCGTCACGCCGCAGCACATCCTCTCGGCGCGGGCCATCGTGAACGAGATTTACATCGACGACAGGGTCAAGGATTACATCGTCGATGTCATCTGGGCCACGCGCGAGCCGGCGAAGTTCAAACTCGACCTCGACGGCATGATCCGTTACGGCGCCTCCCCGCGCGCCACCATCAGCCTCGCGCTTGCCGCCCGCGCCCGGGCCTTCACGCAGGGCCGCGGCTACGTCACACCGCAGGATGTGAAGGGCGCCGGGCCGGATGTCCTCCGCCACAGGATCATCGTCAGCTACGAGGCCGAGGCGCAGGAGATCACCAGCGAGACCGTCATCCAGAAGATATTCGCCGGGCTGCCGGTCCCTTGAGGGCTTGGCCGAGGCCGTTTCCGCCATGCAGCCGCCCCGCGAGATTCTAAAGAAAATCCGGCACCTCGAACTGAAAACGCGCGGGCTGGTGGAGACGGCGTTCGCGGGCCAGTATCGCAGCGTCTTCAAGGGGCGCGGCATGAATTTCGAGGAGGTGCGCGAATACCAGCCGGGCGACGAGGTCCGCGCCATTGACTGGAACGTTACCGCGCGGCTCGGCCACCCGTTCATCAAGAAATTCACGGAGGAGCGCGAGCTCACCGTCATGCTGCTGGTGGACGTGAGCGCTTCGGGGAACTACGGCAGCGTCTCCCTCAGCAAGCGCGAGCTGGCCGCCGAGGTGGCCTGCGTGCTCGCCTTCAGCGCCATCCGCAACAACGACAAGGTCGGCCTGCTGCTCTTTTCGGACCATAACGAGCTTTTCATCCCGCCCAAGAAGGGCCGCACCCACATCCTGCGCCTTATAAGGGATGTCCTCTTCTTCGAGGCCGCCGGGCGCGGAACGAATCCTGGCCCCGCGCTGGATTACCTCAACCGGGTCGTCACGCACCGCTCCGTGGTTTTCCTGGTATCGGATTTCCAGGCGGGCGATTTCTCAAAGCAGCTCGCCGTCACCGCACGCCGTCACGATCTCATCGCCGTCGCCATCGTTGACCCGCGCGAGCAGGAGCTGCCCGACGTGGGCATCATGACTTTGGAAGACTCCGAGACGGGCGAGCAGATCGTCGTCAACACCTCCGCACGCGCGACCCGGGCCGCCTATGCACACCTCATGGACAAGCGACGGGCGGAGTTGGAGAAAGTCCTGCGCAAATTCCGGATCGACAGCATCTCGCTAAGGACGGATGAAGATTACCTCAAGCCGTTGCGCACCTTCTTCCGCCAGCGGGAACGCCGCCTCAAGCAAAGCACCGCATGAACATGCACGACGTCATCCCGAAGGACGCGATAAAGGACATCGCGCCGCCGGTCGATTTCTTTCCGTATCCGCTCTGGGTGCTCCTCCTCGCGGGTGTGGTTCTCGCCGCGGTCCTTACGCTCGCAGTGTGGCTCGTCGTCCGGTGGGCTCGCCGCGCGCGACCGGTGGCGCCGAACCCGCGCGCCGCGGCCCTGGCGAGGCTCGAGGAAGCCCGGCGGCAGATCGATCACCTCGATCCGTACGCCTTCAGCATCGTCGTCTCGGACGTCCTTCGGCATTACGTCTCCGCCCAATACCACGTGCCGGCGACCCGGCAGACCTCGCCCGAGTTTCTGGCCGGTGTGGCCGACGCCCCCGCGTTCTCGGCAAACGAGAAGTCGCTCCTCGCCGAATTTCTCGAGGCGTCCGATCTCATCAAGTTCGCGCAGGCCGAGGCGGGCCGGCGCGAGAGCGAAACGCTGTTGGAGCAAGCCATCCAGTTCGTAAAAGGGGAGGCGCATGAACTTGTTCAGTGAATGGGGTATCAGCTTCGTCTCTCCGTGGCTGTTGCTGCTCCTCGCGGGCATCCCCGTCCTCTCGTATCTGAACGGCCATACCGGCGGTTCGCCCGCGATCCTCTTTTCCTCGACCGATTCCCTCCGCGCCCTCGGCAGGCTGGCGGAATCCCGGGCGGGCAATTTCCTCTCCAGCCTCCTTTTTTTCGGGATGGCCCTGCTCGTGCTCGGCCTGGCGCGGCCGCAGAAAGGCCGGAGCTTCACGCAGGTGCAGGCCAGCGGCATCGACATCATGATCTGCATCGACATCTCGGGCTCGATGCTCGCGGAGGATTACATGATCGGCGACCAGCGCGCGAGCCGGTGCGACACCATCAAGCAGGTCACCTCCAAATTCATCGAGGGGCGCCCGAACGACCGCATCGGGCTCATCGCCTTCGCGGGGAGGCCTTACCTCGTGAGCCCGCTGACGCTCGACCACGACTGGCTCCTGAAGAATCTCGACCGTGTCCAGATCGGGCTCGTCGAGGACGGCACGGCCATCGGCTCCGCCATCGCATCGGCGTGCAACCGGTTGAGGGATAAGAAATCCAAGAGCAAGATCATCGTCCTGCTCACCGACGGCGACAACAACGCGGGCCGGGTCGCGCCGACGACCGCGGCGGAAGCGGCCCGGGCGCTCGGAGTCAAGGTTTACACCATCGGCGCGGGTACGGATGGCTACGCGCCGTACCCGACTGGGAAGGACGCGTTCGGGCGGGTCGTCTATCAACAAGTGAAGTTCGGTTTCGATGAGAAGGATCTCAAAGCCATCGCCCACATCACCGACGGCCACTACTACCGCGCGGCGGAGACCGACACGCTTCGCGACGTGTTCCGGCAGATCGACCAGTATGAAAAAACGAAGGTCGAGGTGACGCAGTTCCGGCAATACCGCGACCTGTTCCCGTGGTGTCTCGGCGCGGGGCTCGGCGTCCTCTGCCTGCAGATGACCCTCTCGCAAACCGTCTGGAGGAAACTCCCATGACCTTCGGCTTCCGCGAATGGCTTTGGGCGCTGGCGCTGCTGCCGCTCTTCGGCGCGCTGTTTGCCTGGAACGAAAAGCGGTCGCGCGCCCTCCTTGCGAAGATGATCGCCCTCCGGCTCCAGCAGGGGCTCGCGGGGAGCGTCAGCCGTCCGCGCAGGCTCATCCGGCATGCGCTTTTCCTCCTGGCGCTGGCGTGCGTCATCGTGGCGCTCGCGGAGCCGCGCCTCGGATTCCGCGAGGAGAAGACTCCCACCCGGGGCCGCGATGTCATGATCGCCATCGACACCTCCAAGAGCATGCTCTCCTCCGACCTGCCTCCAAACCGCCTCATGCGCGCCCGGCTGGCCGCCGAGGATCTTGTCCGGCTCCTGCCCGGCGACCGGGCGGGGCTCATCGCCTTCGCCGGGAACGCGTTTCTCGAAGCGCCCTTGACGATCGACTACGGCGCGGTGCTCGACTCCGTCCACGAACTCGACACCGACACCGTGCCGCTGGGCGGAACGAACATCGCCGAGGCGATCCGCGAGGCGGGCGAAGCGTTCGGCAAGGGCGAGAGCCAGAATGATTGCCTCATCCTTTTCACCGACGGCGAGGAACTGGACGGGAACGCCCTCGAAGCCGCGAAGGACGCGGCGGGCAAGTTCCGCATCTTCACGGTCGGCATCGGGTCGGCGGAGGGGGCCGTCATTCCCGTTCCGTCGGACAACGGCGGCACCGACTTCGTGAAAGACGAGAACGGGCAGATCGTCCATTCGCGCCTGGACGAGACGCGGCTCCGGCAGATCGCCGAGAGCACGGGCGGCTTTTACACCCATCTACAGAACGGCCCCGAGGACATGAAGCGGATCGTTGAGGACGGGCTCGGGAAGCTGAAGTCGCACGCGGGGGAGGAGGCCGTCTCCCGGAAGCCGATTGAACGCTATCAGTGGCCGGCGGGCGCGGGGCTCCTGTTCCTTTGCGCGTTCATGCTCATCAGCGAACGGAAACGCATTCCGGCGCCCAAGCCGCGCCCGAAAACTACGCCGGCCCGCCACGTTGCCGCCGCCGCCCTTGCCTGCCTCCTGCTGGTGCCGCACGCGGCCCGCGCGGCGAATCACGGCATCGAACTCTACCAGCAAAAGAACTTCAAGGGCGCCCTCCAGGATTTCCAGCAGCAGGGCCAGCAAAACCCGGACTCGGACGCACTTCAGTTCGACCAGGGCACGGCCTCGTATCAATTGGGCGATTATGAGAACGCCATCTCCGCGTTCGGGAAGGCGCTCACCTCGCGCGACCCCGCCTTGCACGAGAAATCGGAATACAACCTGGCCAACTCCCTTTTCGAGCGCGCCGTTCCGCAGGAAAGGCCGAAGGAGAATCGCATCGCCGACCTGCGCAATGCCATCCAGCATTACGGCGAGGCGATCAAGACCGACCCGAAGGACGGCAACGCGGTCTTCAACAAGGAAGTCGCCGAGAAGATGTTGAAACAACTCCAGGAAAAGCAGCCCCCGCCGGATCAGCAAAACCAAAAGCAAAACCAAAAGCAGGACCAGAAACAGAACCAGGATCAAAAAAATCAGGATCAAAAGGATCAGAAACAGCAGCAGGGCAAATCGGGTTCAGGCAAGGATCAGAACCAACCGCAAAAGCCCCAGGATCAAAATGGCGGCGACCAGAAAAGCGGTGACCAAAAGGATCAGCAAAAATCCGCGCAGGATCAGAAAGACGGCCAGCAGGGCCAGCAGGGCAAACAGGATCAGGCCAAAAACGGAGGCGACCAGAAGCAGGATCAGAAGGACGGCGCGGGAAACCAGGCGAATCAACAGCCGACCCCTTCGCAGGACGGAACACAGCCCCAGCCCCAGGACCAGGCCAAAAACGGGAACGACCAGCAGCATCCCGGCAGCACGGGCCAGAACCAGAATCCGAATGCGACGCCCGCTCCGACCCCCAACAAGAAGCTCGCGGGCGATATACGGGCGCAAGCGGGCGCCTCGCCGAGCCCCGGCGAGCAGGAGGGCGCGGAGGCCGCGGCAGCGGCGTCTCCCGCGAAGCCGGGCGACATGACTTCGGCGCAGGCCATGAACCTCCTCGAGTCCCTGAAAGGGGAGGACGCCCGCTACCCGATGAATGAACAAAAACAACCCCCCGCTGTCCTAAAGGATTGGTGACCTTCGCGATGGCCCCCCGCTTATTTCTCTTCGCCGCATTTGCCTGGCTTGCGGCCGGGCTCTCGCCGTGCCGCGCGGAAGACCTGTCGGCCTCGGCCACGCTCTCGCAGAGCTCGACGGAGGTGGGCGACCCTGTCGAGCTTCAGGTCAAGGTCACGGGCAGCCAGCGCGCGAGCCAGCTCGAGCTTTCAGTGGACGGCCTCGAGATCACCTACCAGGGATCTTCCACACAGGTTCAGCTCAATAATTTCACCCTCTCCACGAGCGTCGTCCAGACCTACAGCGTCAAGCCCCTGCGCGCCGGGAAATTCGTCATTCCCGGCCAGGTCATCGATACCGGCGGGGCGAAGGTGGCCACCAACGCCGTGCGGCTCAGCGTCGGGCAGGGCGACACCGGCACGACGGTGCAGACCGCGAACCGCCTCGCTTTCGGCGAACTGGTGATCTCCAAGCAGACCGCCTATGTCGGCGAGATGCTCCCGGTCGAGTTCCGCATCTATGTGGACGCGCGGGTGCGCTGGAATTTCCAGGATCCGCCCGAGTTCGAGGCCGCCGGGTTTACCACGCAGAAGATGCCGCAGCCCGTGCAGTCCGAGGTGCGAAGGAACGGGCGCCCGTACGAGCTCGTCGTTTTCAAGACGGCCATCGCCCCTGTCAAGGCGGGCAAGCTCACGTTCGGCCCGGCGAGCCTCACCTGCCAGGCGCAGATCCCGCAAAGGCGCGCGGCCATCCCCCATTTCGGCAACGACCCGTTTGCGGACGATTTCTTCAACAACCCTTTCGGCATGTTTGCCGCCCCGCAGGATATGACAATCAAGAGCGACCCCGTGGAGATCGAGGCGAAGCCGCTGCCGCCGGGCCAGCCGAAGAGCTTCGGCGGCGCGGTGGGCTCCTTCGCGCTTGTCACGGATTCCTCGCCCTCGGACGTGCGGGTAGGCGACCCCGTCACCCTCTCGGCCACCATCGCGGGCTGGGGAAACCTGGACGGCATCGGCGCGCCGCGCCTCACGGATGAAGAGGGCTGGAGGGTTTACCCTCCTTCCAGCAAAATAAAGGCGGGCGACGATGTCCGCATCCACGGAAGCAAGGTCTTCGAAATTCAGATGATCCCCCTCGAAAAGAAGACGAGCCTTCCCGGGCTGGAATTCTCCTACTTCGACCCGATCACGGAAAAATACGTCACGCTTACCGGCAAGACGCTCCCCGTGACGGTCACGGGCGGAAGCGCCGCGCCCGCCCCGGCGCTGGCCGCGGCCGGCCAGCCCGCGCAACCGGAGCCGCAGCCTGCGCGCGGCATCTTATATATAAGGACGGATGCCGGGCCGTCGCACAGGTCGTTCGAGCCGCTCTACCGGAGCCGGGCCTTTTGGGCCGCGCAACTGGCGCCGCTCGTCGCACTCGCGGGGTTCGCGGGGTTCCTGAAGCAGCGCGAAAAGGCGCGCACGGCCAGGGCGCGGCAGCTTGCCGTCCTGCGTCGCGAGAGGCAGGCGCTCTGGCGCACCCTTGAACGGAGCGACACGAGCTACGCGGCGTTTGTCGATGCCGCCGCGCGCTGCATCCAGATCGACACGGCCTTCTTCACGGGCGAGAACCCGAGCGCCGTCGATGCCGAAGCCGCCTGCGCTTCGCGCCCCGTCACCGAGGCGACCTCGTCGGCCATCGGTTCCATCTTCAGCGACCGCGAAGCGATCTGCTATGCCGGTGTCGCCACGGGAACCGCGACCGTCCCGCCCGGCAAACGCGCCCAGGTGCTCGCCGCCCTCAAGGAGTTCGACCATGCGCCCGCTTAGGCATTTCGCCGCCTGTCTCGCGGCGCTCCTCCTTTCGTGCGCCGCCGTCCGCGCGGCGTCCCCGGCGTTCGACGCAGCGGCCAGGAACTACGACGCGGGCAAGTTCGCCGAGGCGAAACAAGGGTATGGCGCCCTGGTCGAGTCGGGCGATTACAGCGCGAACCTCTTCTACAACCTTGGGAACACCTGTTTCCGGCTGGGAGATCCCGGCGGCGCCATCCTCAACTACGAGCGCGCCCTGGTGCTCGACCCGGCCCATCCCGAGGCGCGCGCGAACCTGGCTTTCGTCCGGGAACAGACCGGCGCGCAGATTCCCCGCAGGGTCTGGCTGGATTACATCAAGGCGCCGATGGACATCGCGGTCTTCACATGGACGGCGGCCGTCGCCGCATGGATTCTCGTCTTTGTCTTTTGCCTCATGGGTCTCGCGCACCGTCCCAACCGGCCTCTGCTCTGGACGGTGGCCTTCGGCTGCCTCCTTGCGCTTTTCTTCGCCGGCGCGGGCATCGCGGTTTTCGAGCGCGACAAGGCGCTGGCCATCGTCACCGCGAAACAGTCCGAGGCGCGCCTGGAGCCGCTGGACAATGCCGCGGTGGCCGAGACTCTCCCGCCCGGCAGCCAGGTGAAAATCCTTTCCGACCGGGGCGCGTGGCTCTATTGCTCGCTGCCGGATGCCGCCCGCGCGTGGGTGCCGGCGGGCAGCGTCGAGAAAGTCCGGCTCCCCCGTTCATGACGGCGACCTCGCCGCGGGGCGGCGGCGCCAGGGGGAGGGGAGCGGCGTGCGGGGCGTGGCTCTGCTTCATTTTTTTTCTCGGAGGCCCCTCGCTGCTCGCCGATGCGCCGGCGTGGCAGCAGGCGCTGACGCCTGTCGTGCCCGGGGCGTTCCCGCCGCCCCGGCCTTACCGGGCCACCTACCGGTTCGGGTGGAGCGGTTTCACCGCCGCCTTCGCGACGGTGGCGCTTTCCCGGCCCAAGGACGGCGCCCTGCGGCTGGATGTCGAGGGAAAGACGGTCGGCTTTGTGCGCACGCTCTACCGGCTCGACGCGAAGCACACCGCGCTCGCGAACGCCGTCACCCTCCTGCCGATCCGCGCAACGCAGACGGAAGTTTACCGCCCGAAAACCATCGAGACCCGCATGGAGTTCACGGATCACGACGTCATGCGTTATCGATCCGTGACGCCCGGGACCAAGTATAAGCCGAAACGCTTCGAGTTCCCCCGCGTCCTCGACATCTGGGGAGCGATCCTCTTCATCCGCAGCCAGCCGCTCCATCCAGGGGATACCTATAGCTGCGTCGTGTACCCGAGCACCTCGCCTTACTGGACGAGCGTTCGGATCGTCGGCCCGGAGAAAATCCGGATCCGGGGCGTGAAGTATGACGCGATCAAGGGCGAGCTGAGCCTGAAGTCCATCAACGACAAGCTCGAGCTCCAGCCGCACGCCAAGTTCAAGCGCGCCTTCATCTGGCTGTCGAACGACTCGGATCGCATCGTCCTGAGGGTCGAGGCCGACATCTTCATCGGCAGCGTCTGGACCGAGCTGGAGAAGGTGAGCGAAGAATAGCTCAGGCCACCACCTTGTCGGTCTCCCTGTTATGGAAACGGTGGGCGGCGATCGCCTTGATGAAGGGCCGCGCGAGCCGGGCTGCCCCGCGAGGTTCCAGGATGACACCCTGGTTGGCGAAGTCGCCCTCCGCGACCAGGGCCGCGAGCTGGCAGGCCTTGACGAGATCGACTCCCTCGGCGGATGCGCCGATAGCCTTCCCGTGCTTGTAGGCTTCATCGACGAACCGGAGGGCATCCGGCAATTCCAGGAGCGCGCCGATGCTGGCCGCGCCGCCCGGAACGTAAACCGCGTCAAATAACACCGAGGCGCAGTTCGCATACGTCTTGATCGCCTCGACCACGCCGTCGGCGCCTTCGATCTCCCCGATATGCGGCCCCACGATCTCGCTCGTGGCGGCCTCCTTCTTGAGCGCGGCTTGCATCGCCTTGACGTCGGCAACGGAAACTCCGGGGCCGACGAGGATGGCGATCTTCCGTCCCTTCGCGAGCAGCGGTTGGTCCATCTCCATGCTGAGGCCCTTGGTCATCAGCAGGCCGCCGGAGGCGGTGGTGGGGGTGGTCGCGTCGGCCAGGAGAGCGGCCTGGGCCGGCACGTCGCCGGTGCCTTTCGGGTTCGTCTTCTTGTGGGAAGTCGGCACCTTCTCGCCGATGGCGAGGCCGACCTGCGCGGCGAGCACTTCGTTGATCTGGACGAGGTGGCCCATCATCCTCTGACGGACCGCGCGGGTCTCAACCTTGCTCAATTCAAACTGGAGCGCCTTCACGATGTGTTCCTTCTCGGGCGGCGTCATGCTGTTCCAGAAGAGGCGCGCCTGGCCGTAGTGGTCGCCGAAGCTCGGGCTGCGTTCCCTGTTTTTCGGACCGGCGACCTTCTCGGGGTAGGTGGTGAAGCCGTATTTCGGGCCGACTTCCTTCGGGTCGTGCCCGTCCAGGGACGCGGGCGCGTAGGAGACGCGGCCCTTGTTGATGGTGGTGCGCATGTGGCCGTCGCGCTGGTTGTTGGAGAACGGGCAGACCGGCCGGTTGATGGGCAGTTCGTGGAAATTCGTCGTGCCGAGCCGGCTCAACTGCGTGTCCATGTAAGAGAAGTTCCGCCCCTGCAGGAGCGGGTCGTCGCTGAAATCGATGCCCGGCACGATGTTCGTGGTCATAAACGCCACCTGCTCGGTCTCGGAGAAATAATTGTCCGGGTTGCGGTTCAGGGTCAACTTGCCCACCCGTTGCACGGGGATGAGATCTTCGGGCCAGATTTTCGTGGAGTCCAGGACGTCGAAGTCGAACTTCATCTCGTCCGCTTCCGGAAGAATCTGGAGGCCCATCTCGTATTCGAAGAAATTGCCCATGGCGATGGACTCAAACATGGTGCGCCGGTGGAAATCGGGATCCTGCCCCTGGATTTTCACCGCTTCGTCCCACACCAGCGAATGCACCCCGAGCACGGGCTTCCAGTGGATCTTGACGAAATGCACCTTCCCCTCGGCGTTGATGAGCCGGAAGCTGTGAACGCCGAACCCCTCCATCATGTTAAAGGAACGGGGGATGGCGCGGTCGCTCATGATCCACATGAGCATGTGCATCGACTCCGGCGTCAGCGAGATGAAGTCGTAGAAGGTGTCGTGCGCCGTCGAGGCTTGCGGAATCTCGTGGTGCGGTTCCGGCTTCACGGCGTGGATGAGGTCCGGGAACTTGATCGCGTCCTGAATGAAGAAGACAGGGATGTTGTTGCCCACGATATCCCAGTTGCCCTCTTCGGTGTAAAGCTTCACCGCGAACCCGCGCACGTCGCGCGCCGTGTCCGCCGAGCCGCGCGAGCCCGCCACGGTCGAGAAACGCACGAATACTGGCGTCAGCGCCTCGGGATTGGTCAGCACCTTGGCGGTCGTGAGGTGCGCCAGCGATTTGTAAACCTGAAAAACGCCGTGCGCCGCAGCGCCCCGCGCATGCACCACGCGCTCGGGGATGCGCTCGTGGTCGAAATGCATGATCTTCTCGCGCAGGACGAAGTCTTCGAGAAGCGTCGGCCCGCGCTGCCCGGCCTTGAGCGAATCCTGGTCGGTGCTGATCGGGACGCCGTGGTTGGTCGTGATCGGTTCGCGGTCTTCCGTGGTGTTTTTCAGCAGTGTCTTGTCTTTGTCGTTTTTCATGGAGGAGTTGGGGGATTCGTGGCGCTTGGAGGCCCCTTGCATTCGAGCGGGGATCGGAGTTCGGCTCTAAATATTTGCCGATCCGTATTCGGACTTTAGCGCCCCATCCGGGCGGCGGGAATCATCTCGCGCGAGACCTGCCGGGCGTGGCCGGGGAAGGAGCGGGCCGGAAGGCGTTGCGCCAGTCGCGCGCGCGGTCGTACGGAGCCCTCACGGACCACGTTCCGCTGCTCCAGCCGAGCGCGAGCAGGGTCGCTTCGTAGAGCTGCAGGGAGGCGATCTGGAAGGGAAAATCGACCACGGCGTGCACCGCCGCCCCGGCCAGGGCGAGCCCGGCGCCCAGGAGAAGGATCCGGTCGGTGCGTGGCAGGGAACGCGCGCCGCTCCCGGTAAAGCAGTGGGCGACGCCGCCGAACAGGAACATCCCCCACAGGAACGCGCCCGCCCAGCCCCATTCGACGATCGCCTGAAGGTAGTCGTCGTGCGCGTACCGCCAGATCCCGGCGATGCCCCAGCCCAGCGACTGGGTATAATGCGGGAACGCCGGCGCGAAGGTTCCGGGACCGAGCCCCCACCACCTCGCGTCCGGCACCATGCGCATGAGGGCGCGCGTGGCGAGCACCCGCGGATTTTCGCCCGTGAACTGGTGCTGGAGGAGGTCCCATTTCTGAAGGGGCCGCTGCAACCCCACGGTCAGGATCAGCCCCGCCAGGGCAGCCACGCCCACCCCCGCGTAAACGGCGAGGGCGGCTTTGCCCGGCAGAAGATTCACCCTCACCTGTTTCACGCCTTCCACGGCCCAGATCGCGAGCAGGATGCACGTGATGACCTGCCCGGCCCGGGAGAAGTTCACCGCCGCGCCGGCCAGGAAGAGGAATACCGTCGTGATCCAGACGGCCCGCTCCAGGTGGGCGTTCTCGTCCCGCATCGAAAGGAGCGCCAGCCCGGCGACAAGCGGGAACACGAGGTTGATGTAGGCGCCGGCATTGCCCGGGTAGTAATAGGTGCCGAAGAACTGGCTCGTCGCGTGCCGGCTCTCCCAGAAGATCATCGGGGCGTCCGTGGCTTTCTGGAGGAGGCCGAGCAGGAGGATCGAGGCGCCCGTGAGGCCGGCAGTCCACCAGATGCGGGTGCGCCACTCCGGGAGCGAAGCCATGTCGCTCACGACGAAGAAGCCCAGGAAGAGCGCAGTAAGCCGGAACATCATCGACACGGACGCGTCGTGATCGATGCTCCCCGGCGCCCACGGAACCGCTGAGACGGCTTGGGCGAAGGCGTGTTGGGCCGCGTCGTGGCGGTAATGCGCGTTGAAGGCCATCCACCACCCTTGGGCGAGCAGAAGGAGGGCGAAAACGAGGGTGGAGGGGTGGATCCGGGGCCGGTCCTCCCGCACCAGCAGCCCGGCGAACCAGAGCAGGGAAATGGTATAGAGCAGCATTTCCAGCAGGGTTATGGAGGCGGGTGTCGTGCTCCCGTAGGCCCACGGCGCGATAACAAGGGCCGCCAGGAAGAGCCAGCGCGGGGCGTCCACAAGGGCCCCTTGAGGCCCGTCGAGCGGGGCGTGCGCTCTCGACGCCACATCCCGGGGCGCAGCCTGGACTCCCGCGGCCGCCGCACCCCAAATCACCTGCGATAACACTCGGAACATGTAGGAGAAGGACTACACAAGGTCACCACGGACTCTTATAGAAGTATAGGAGAGCATCCAATTGCCGCTCGGCGCCCGCCCCTGCCATGATCGCACAAGCATTCGGGGAAAGGTAGCATGGGGGATGCCAGAGCGAACGTGGCTTCACGGACGTGGAAAAGCCAGTGGAAATTTTGACAGAGCCCGACAGAGGGAAATGGAATGGTTTTGCGGAAAGCGCGCAAACGACCATGTGCGGCAGCTTTATCTCGTGACCAGGATGATAAAAAGAGATATCAGTCAGATGAAAATTCGGGAGGTCGGTCGCGATGCCGGGACGCTTTTTCTGTTGGCCATACATTTCATTTTTCCGTGAAGGTATTGAACGATTTGAACTCGCCCGAAGGTCAGAACGAAAGCATCGCCGAACCGACCGCCGGTTTCGGCCCGGAACCGGGGCCGCGCCTGGCGCTGCCGGAGCTCGAGCTGCATGCCATCGAGCTGTTCATCCGTCTTGCGCGGCTGTTCGGCCTTTCCAAGTCCATCGGGGAAATCTACGGGCTGCTTTTTGTCCATCCCGCGCCCGTGCCGCTGGAATTCGTCCGCGAAAAATTGAGGATGAGCACCGGCTCGGCCAGCCAGGGGCTGCGGCTTCTGCGGAGCGTGGGCGCCATCAAGGTCGCCTACGTGCCGGGAGACAGGCGGGACCATTACGTCGTCGAGACGGGCCTGGCGACCATTGCCTCGGGGTTCCTGCGCGAGAAGATGGCGCCGAACCTGTTCAACCAGGACGAACAGATCGCCGGCCTCTTCAATCTCATCGACGACATCCCCCCGACCCAGCGCCCCTTCATGCAGGAACGCCTGCGGACGCTCCAGCATTGGCACCGGCAGGCGAAAGCCGTTTTTTCGGGCGCCATCGAAGGGCTGCGAGCGGAAGAACATGCCCTGTGAAATGGAATCAATCATGCTCTACAGCGCCTGGTAGCCTCCCTCTAAAATAATGGAAACGGATATACTCCTCCCCGCGGAAACGGCGGCAAAAGCCAAGCGCGGCGCGCAACCGGCCCTCGCGTCGGCCGACCCGGCCCGCAAACCTCACCTGACCATCCGGCCCACCTCCGGCTGGGTGGCGCTGAATCTCATCGAGCTCCTCCAGTTCCGCGACCTTCTCTTCACCCTGGCGGGGCGCGACCTGAAGCTGCGTTACAAGCAGACGGTGCTCGGGGTCACCTGGGTCATTCTCCAGCCCCTCGTCGCCGCGGGAGTCTTCTCGTTCGTTTTCGGCAGGCTCGCGCAGATGCCGACGGACGGCGTGCCGTATTTCATCTTCTCGTATGCCGGGTTGATGGGCTGGAACCTGTTCAGCGGCACCCTGACGAAGGTCAGCGGCTCGCTGGTCGGCAATTCCCAGTTGATCTCGAAGGTCTTCTTCCCGCGGTTGATCCTGCCGCTCTCCTCGGTGCCCTCGACCCTGGTGGATTTCGCGGTGGCGGGCGGAATGATGACGGTTCTCATCTTCACCAACAAAATCTACCCTGGGTGGGGCCTGCTGCTGCTGCCCGTCTGGATCGCCGTCCTGCTCGCGCTCGGCGTGGGCGTGGGCCTCTGGACGGCATCGCTCACCGTGAGCTACCGGGACGTGGCCTACGTCCTGCCGGTCGCCCTGAACCTGGTGATGTATGCGAGCCCCGTGGCTTACTCGCTCTCGAGAGTGCCGGCGAATCTCCGCATCTGGTTCAACATCAACCCGCTGGCGTCCCTGCTGGTCGCGTTCCGCTGGTCGCTCCTGGGGCGCGGCACGGTGGACTGGACGGTGGTTGGCGGCGCGTGCGTGGCTTCGTTCCTCATCCTTCTGTTCGGCATCTTCTCCTTCAAGAGGATGGAAAGAAAATTCGCGGATGTCATCTAGCCCATCAGAGCAGCCGCTCGTGAGCGTCGTCATCCCGACCTATAACGGGGTGCGGTACCTCGCGGAGTCCATCGAGAGCGCGCTCGCCCAGACGTACCGGCCCATCGAGATCCTGGTGATCGACGACGGATCGACCGACGGCGAGACCCGGCAGGTCATCGAGAGCTACGGCGACCCGGTGCGATATATCCGCCAGGAGAACGCCGGCACGGCCGCGGCGCGCAACACCGGCGTCGCGAACGCGAAGGGCGAGTTCGTCGCCCTGTTGGATCACGATGACCTCTGGGTTCCCGAGAAGCTCGAACGGCAGATGCCCGCTTTCAAGGGCGCACCCCGGCTCGGCGTGGCCTATGCAGCCATCGAGTTCTTCGATGCCGACAGCGGCCGCGTCACCTCCCACTATTTTCCGGGCGGGAAGCTCGATTTCCATGCGCTGCTTGGCCACCAGGTGCTGCCGATCCAGACCGTCATCTTCCGGCGTTCGGTGCTCGAGGAGATCGGGCCGTTCGACATCACTCTCCGCGGCACCGACGACTGGGATATGGGAATCCGGATCGCGGCCCGCTACGAGATCGTGGGAATCCCGGAGACGCTCGCGCGCGTCCGGCTGCACAAGGGGCAGCAGGGAGGCAACGCCCAGCGGATGTTCCAGAATGCGATGCGCGTCCTCGACAAGAACCGAGGCACGCTCCACGCCGGCTGCCGGGAATGCCGCCGGGCGGTGGCCTACAGCCGCCACCTTTTGAGGGAGGACTACGCCGGGTCGCTCAAGGCGCGGGCGGTCGCCGCCATGCGCGAGCGCCAGTACGGGGCGGCTGCGCTCCATTGCGTCTCGATGGTCTGGCAGGATCCCGCCGCGCTGACCCGGCTGGCGGCCCGCTGCGTCGGCAACAATAAAAAATCATGTCCACAAGCGATATAGCACTTTCCGTCCGCGACCTGTCGAAGGCGTACACGATCAGCCATAACCAGACCAAGCACGTCACGCTTGCGGAGGAGATGCTGCACCGCATCCGCCACCCGTTCCAGCGCGCGGAGACCGAGACATTCTGGGCGGTGAAGGACGTCTCCTTTGACGTCGAGAAAGGAAAGGTGGTGGGAATCATCGGCCGAAACGGCGCGGGCAAGAGCACGCTGCTGAAAGTGCTGAGCCGCATCACGGAGCCGACGAAGGGCCGGGTCGATCTCTACGGCCAGCTCGGCTCGCTCCTGGAGGTCGGCACCGGCTTTCACCCGGAGCTGACGGGGCGCGAGAACGTCTATCTCAACGGCCAGATCCTGGGGATGAGGAAAGCGGAGATCGACAGGCTGTTCGACGACATCGTGGAGTTCGCGGGCGTCGCCCAATTCCTGGACACCCCGGTGAAACGCTATAGCAGCGGCATGTATGTGCGCCTCGCGTTCGCCGTGGCGGCCCACCTGCGGTCGGACATCCTGGTTCTTGACGAGGTGCTGGCGGTTGGCGACGCGAAGTTCCAGGAGAAATGCCTGGGCAAGATGAAAGACGTGGCCACCGAGGGCCGGACGGTCCTCTTCGTGAGCCACAACATGGCGGCGGTCGGCGATCTCTGCGACACGGGCATCCTCCTCGACAAGGGATCCATCCGCGAACAGGGCGACCTGCGCCAGGTCATCTCGGCGTATCTCGGCGATCACATGGGGAACGAGGCGCGCTTCGACAGCGGCCCGCTCCGCTCGGTCACGGTGAACCAGATGGACGACGGCATCGAGATTCTAGCCGAGTACGTGAACGGGGAGCCGATGCCGCTCCCGTGCCTCGGCTTCGTGGTGAACGACGTCATGGGAATCCCGATCTTCGGGGCGAACCCCAAGTATTACGGGATCGACTCCGTGAACTCCCCGAGGAGGGAGGGGACGGTGCGCGTCATGGTGCGCGAGCCGAAGCTGCTGGACGGCACCTACCGGCTCTCGGTCTGGTTCGGGGAAGGCGTGGGCCACGATGTCGGCTACCGGGATTGCCTCACCTTCACGATCGCGGGCCTCGCCGGACCCCGTCAAGGATCCGCGGCCCAGGTCGGCGCGGTTTTTCCGCAGTGTGAATGGCAGTTTCGCGAGCCTTTGCGCAGGGCGGAAGCCCTGACGGCGGCATGAGCGTCGTCTTCATCAACAACTCGCTGGAGACGTTTACACCCACCGCGAGCGGCGCGGTCGCGACCCACATCTGGGAATGCTGCCGCAGCGCGCGCGCGTCCGGGGTCGAGCCGGTGGTGATTTCGAGGCGGTGCGGCGCGGCGGCCTACGGCGAGGTAAGGACGATCCTGCTCGACTACCCGGCGCTGCCCGGAAACAGGTTCCTCTACAAGCTCTGCCGCGCGCAACGGCGTCTGAGCGGGTGGCGTTACGAACGGCAGGGGACGTATGCGGCGCGCGTCGCCGGGGCGTTGAGCGGCGAAGGGCTGGAGAAATGGCCGTGGATCCTCCACAACGACCCGGAGCTGGCCGTCATCCTGCGGCGCAAATTTCCCAAGGCCTTCATCGTGCATCATTTTCATAATCCGCTGGAGCTGCGGGCGCCCTTCAAGCGGCTGTTTCCCGGTGCGGTGAACCGGGTGACTGCGGTGAGCAATTTCGTCAGCGACTGGGCGAAGAAAACGTTCGGCCTCGGCTCCGCGCCGACCATCTATAACGGGGTGGACAGCAGCCGGTTCAACCCGAACCCCGCGGTTCGTTCGGCGGACGAGGCGCCGGTCATCAATTTCCTGGGGCGGACCGGCATCGAGAAAGCGCCCGACCTCTTGTTGAAATCGGCCATCAAGCTCGCGCGGAATTCCATGCGCTTCAAGTTGCAGATACTCGGCTCGAACCACTGGGATCGGTTCGAGATGAACGATTACCAGAAGGTGCTGCAGGGGCTCGCCGACGAGCTCGAGGGTCTCGGGGTGGAGATCCGGCGGCCCGGGCATATCGACCGCGGGAACGTCCCCGGGGAACTGCAGAAGGCGGATATCCATGTCGTCCCGTCCCGGTGGGATGAGCCGTGCGCGCTCACGATTTTCGAGGGGATGGCCGCGGGCCTGGCCACGGTCGCATCGGCGACCGGGGGGACGCCCGAGGTGGTCGGCGACGCCGGCCTTCTCTTCGAACGCGACTCGGTGGACGGCCTCGCCGCGCACCTTGAAAGCCTGGTGGGCTCCAGGGAGCTGCGGGCGCGTTACGCGGGCAAGGCGCGCGAGCGGGCGAAGTCGTTCACGTGGGAAAAGACCTGGCTCGGGTTTCTTTCCGCGACGGCGAACGCATAGGAAGCCGTGCATTTCTCCTTTCTCAACATGGCGATAGAGTTCTACTCGCCCCAGTCGGGGGGCGCGATCTCAACCGTCATCATGAACGTGGCGCGGGGTTTGATCGAGCGCGGGCATGAGGTCAGCGTCCTGACGCGGGTCAACGATGACCCGGTGTATGACGTGGGCCGCGTGGTTCCGCTCGCGATCAAGGGGCGGTCCGCCGGGTTCCCCCAGCGGGCGCGCGCGGCGCTGGAGAACAGGCTCCGCGGCTGGGAATGGTCGGAATACGGGGAATACATGCGGGCATTTACAGAAGCGCTGGAGAATCTGCCGACCAGGCCGGACGCGGTGTTCGCGTTCAACGATTTCGTGTCACCCCGCTATATCAAGGAGGCGCTTCCGACCGCGCGGGCGGTGGTGTGGCTCCACAACGAATGCAACTCGAAGCGCGACGTGGCGCGCGACGCCGAATGCGCGGACGCGTTCCTGACGTGCAGCCGTTACATCGCGGACTGGACGGTGGAGCGCTACGGCATTCCGGCGTCCAAGGTTTTCCCGGCCTTGAACGGGGTGGACCTGGAGGCATTCGAACCCCGGGAGGAGACCGTGGAGTCCGCGGGCCTCAAGACTCTTTTCGTCGGGCGGATCGACCGCAACAAAGGGCCGGACATCGCCGCGGACGCCGTGGCGGCGCTCCGGGCCGAAGGGCTGGACATCACCCTTACCGTGGCGGGCGGCCTCTGGTTCTACGCGCGGGGCGATGAGATGGACGATCCCTTTTTTCGGGAGTTGCAGGGGAAGATGAAGGCGGCCGGCGCGAATTACCTCGGGCACGTCTCCCGAGCCGATCTCCCCGCGGTGGTGCGGGAGCACGACGTGGCGTTCGTCCTCTCCCGGTCGAAGGAGCCGTTCGGCATGGTGGTGCTGGAAGCGATGGCCTCGGGCTGCGCGGTCATCGCCTCTGACCGGGGGGGCATCCCGGAAGCGGCCGGCGGCGCGGCAGTGCTGGTGGACCCGGACGACCTGGGCGCGGTGACGGCCTCACTCCGCGCGTTGTATGAGGATCGGAACCTGTTGCGGGCGCGCAAACGGAAATCGCTGGAACGCGCCGCGCTCGCCTCCTGGTCCGGGTGCGTCGATGTCGTCGAGGCTTCGGCCCTGGGGACGACCAGCGCCTGCGTGCAGGAGGTCGGCTCATGAAGCTGGTTTTCCTCAACGCGACGGGGGATACCTTCACGCCGACCGGCAGCGGGGCGATCGGCACGTGGATCTGGGAGCTGTGCAAGGTGGCGCGCGCGGAAGGGATGGAGCCTCTGGTCGTGACGCGGGCGAGCGACATCCCGCCGCATCCGTGGCCGAATACCCGGTTCGTCCATTACCCGCCGTTGCGGCCGTTCAAGGGCGCAGGGCAGTTGTTCCAGCTCCAGAAGCGGGTCACGGGCTGGGGGCACATCCGGCAGGGGATTTACGCGGAGGGCGTGGTCGCGGCGATCCGCGATGCCGGCTTCGGCGGTTCCGACACGCATTTCGTCCTGAACAACGACATCGAGATGGCCGTTCACCTGCGGCGTTGTTTCCCCGGGGCGTTCATCCTGCACAACGCGCAGAACAACAACCCGTGCGACGGGCGTTACAGGCGCGCATTCTCCGGCGCGGTGAACGTGGCGTCGGCGGTGAGCGACTACTGCGCCTCCTGGAACTCGAATTACTTCGGCATGCCCGTTCAGACGCTCTTGAGCGGCGTGGATGCCGGGCATTTCCACCCGGCCGATCCGCGGCCCGGCGGGAACCCGGTCATCAATTTTGTGGGGCGGACGGACAGGCCGAAGGGCCCGGACATCCTGTTGAAAGCGTGCGTGCTGCTTTCAAAAAAAACGAAGGCTTTCTCGCTGCAAATACTGGGGCGCAACCATTACGACCGGTTCCAGATCGGACCCCGTTCCAGCGGCATTTGCAGGAGCTCGCGGCGGAACTGGAGGGGGCGGGCATCCAGGCGCGGAGGCCGGGCTGGATCGGGCGGGCGGCCCTACCGGGGGAGCTGAGGAAGGCGCACATCCATTGCGTGCCGGCGCGTTGGGACGAGCCGTTTGGCCTCACCACGCTCGAGGGGATGGCGTGCGGGCTCGCAACGGTGGCGTCACGGACGGGTGGCACGGCACAGGTCGCCGGGGGCGGGGCGCTGCTGTTCGAGCGGGAATCGGTGGAGGGACTCGCGGAGCAGTTGTATCCGCTCGTCACGGATGAGGCGTTGCGGCTCGAGTATGCGCGCAAGGCCCGCGAACGCGCTTTGCAGATGCCGTGGTCGCTCACCTGGCGGCGGCTGACCTCCCTGCTGCGGGTCGGTGAGCCGGCGGAAAAGAATCTGGTAACTACCGGAACTTCAGAGTAAAAGGCATGATCAGGAACGGAACGGACAACGACCGGTACGTATTCATAGATGGGCTGCGGGGCGTCGCCGCCATCATGGTGGTCTTCCATCACCTCCTGCTTTGCACGGTCATGGGGCCCGCGCTGGGGCGAATTCTCCCCCAGATGGTATTGAATTTCTGCACGTATGGCGGCCATGGGGTGCAGATATTTTTCGTCATCAGCGGTTTTGTGATCGCGCATTCGCTCCGGAATACGGAGCCGACGGGGCCGAACATCGGGCGGTTCATCCTGCGGCGCCAGTTGCGGCTCGATCCTCCGGTACTGGGCGGCGCTCGTGCTGGTGCTGGGATTGACGGCTCTGGAATCCCGGCTGCCCGGTCTCGCACCGAGGGTGCTGTACGGCCCGAAGACGATCTTGATCAACATGACGTACCTCCAAAACGTCACCCGCACGACGCAGATCCTGGGCGTGGCCTGGACGCTCTGCCTGGAGATTCAGTTCTACCTGGTCTTCATCCTCATCCTGGGGGCGGCGCGAATGGTCCACGGGGAAGTGACCCGCGGGAACACGCCTCTGGTGGCGTCGGGGCTCGTTTTCGGGTTGGGGGCGATCTCGCTCGCGTGCTCCACGCACCAGGAGGTCGATCTGCCCTTTTTCGTTCCGTTCTGGTCTTACTTCGCGTCGGGCGTGCTCTGTTATTGGGCGCTCAAGGGAAAGATCCCGGCTTGGGCGTTCTGGGCGTTCATAGGCTTGATCGCCATCACGACGGCCTGGCATCGGCTGACTCCGACCCATGCCGAGGCGGTCTTCCACGCGGAACTGGCCTGTCTTTTGATCGCCACGATCTTTTTCCTGGTCGGCACGGCGGGGCACCTCACCGACTGGCTCGGCGGGCCCGTGTTCAAGTTTTTCGGACGCATCTCGTACAGCCTCTACCTGATGCACTTCCCCGTTCTTTCGCTGGTGATGCGCGCGGGCTACAAGGTGACGGGGGAGAATGAACGGGCGGCGTTGGTGTGGTTCGTCGTGGCGATCGCCTGCACCGTGGCCGGGGGGCAGTTGCTCTACATGCTGGTGGAAGCTCCGAGCATGCGGTTCGCCTCGAAGTTCAAGCGGCGCAAGCCCGGGCCGGACTTGGGAGCCCGAGGGGCCGAAGTGGAACCGCTGAACCTGGAGCCCGACTCGAGGGTGCCGGCATGATCGCGCACGCGGCAGCGGCCATCGCGGATACGATGGAAACAGCCTCGGTGAAAAGCGAGAAGGACGGCGAACGCTTCGTGTTCATCGACGCCTTGCGTGCCATCGCCGCGCTCATGGTCATGGCATACCACCTCATCGATTGCACGGTCATGGCGATCCCCCTTGCGAGATACATGCCGGTCTTCATGCAAATCTTCTGGAGCTACGGGATGCACGGGGTGCAGATATTCTTCGTCATCAGCGGATTTGTCATCGCGCATTCGCTGCGGAACATCGAGCCGACGGGGCGGGCGATAGGGAATTTCATCCTGCGGCGCCAGTTGCGGCTCGACCCTCCATACTGGGTGACGATCGCGGGCATCCTGCTCCTGCGAGCGACCGAGGGCGTCGTGCTCGGCCTCCACAACAGGGGTTCTTTCAGCCCGTGGGTCATTCTCCTGAACATGGGTTATCTCCAGAATCTCTCGGGGGTGACGGAGATCGTCGGGGTGGCCTGGACGCTCTGCCTGGAGATCCAGTTCTACCTCGTGTTCATCCTCATCCTCGCGGTCGCGCGGAAGATTCCGGGCAGGATCGCGGGGAGCAAGGTTTCGGTCATGTCCGTTGTCCTCGTCTTTGGCCTCGGAGTCGTGTCGCTCGCGCTCGCGCCCCGGCAGTCGGACTTCTCCCTGTTCGTGCCGTTCTGGTTTTACTTCGCGGCGGGGGTGCTCTGTTACTGGTGCCTGAAAAGCGGGCTGCACCCGGCGGTGTTCCTCTGCTTTTCGATCCTGATAAGCATCACGATGTGGCGGCAGCAGCATTTAGCCACCTATCCCACGGTGGCCTTGCATGCGGAATGGGTTGGGCTGGTCACGGCGCTCATCATTTTCTGCGTGGGCAAGGCCGGGGGGCTCACCCGTTGGCTCGGGTGGCCGGTGTTCCTTTATTTCGGGCGGATATCTTACAGCCTGTATTTGGTACATTTCGCGCTGGTATCGCTGGTGATGCGCATCGGCTATAAACTGACCAAGGGCGAGATCGGGTTCGCCCTGGGGTGGGTCGTCGTGGCGGTCGCTTGCAGCGTGGTCACCGGGCAATTGCTCTTCACGTTTGTCGAGGCGCCGAGCATGCGGCTCGCGTCGTGGGTCAAGCGCAGGGGGTGGGCGCCCGTGGCCGAGGCACAAGCCATCGTAGAGGAAACCGGCTCCGCGGTGGATTTGAAACTGGCGACCTAAGTGAACCTCGCCATCACCTCCCTCTACCTTCCCAGCGGAAGCAAGATCGGCGTCGGCTATGCCGTCCACGCCTTTTCCAATGCCATGGTCCTGCGCGGTCATAACGTCACGGTTTTTAGCCAGACTGGCGCCCCCGAGGATGCGCTGTACCGCGTCGTCGTGCCGCCGTCCGGAAAGCGGTTCCGCTCGTTCGCGTTCGCGTGGAACCTGCGGCAGTGCGACTTCACTCCTTTCGACGTGCTGAATGCCCACGGCGACGACTGGTTCCTCTGGGGCTGCAAACGCCCGCGCCACATCCACACGTTCCACGGGTCGCTCCTGGCGGAGACGTGGAACGCGAAAGGGCTGGTGACCAAGCTCCGGCTGGCCGCGCTCGCGCTGTGCGAGCTCGGCGCGTGTTTCCTCGCCGACGAGCGGGTCGCCGTGTCTGAAAACACCCGGCGCTTCATCCCGTTCATCGACCAGGTGATCCCCAACGGGGTCGATCTCTCCGCGTTCCGGCCCGACGGGAACAAGAGCGCGGCGCCCTCCGTCCTGTTCGTCGGGACGATGCAGGGGCGCAAGCGGGGCGCGTTGCTGTTGAAGGCGTTCCGGGAAGAAATTCGTCCCCGGGTGCCCGAGGCGGAATTCTGGGCGGTGTGCGAGGAAAAGGTGGAGGGCGAAGGCGTGCGCTGGTTCGGGCGGGTGCCGCACGAGAAACTCACCGAGCTCTACCGGCGCGCATGGGCTTTCTGCCTGCCGAGCAGCTACGAGGGCTTCGGCATCCCATACATTGAAGCGATGTCCTCCGGCACGGCCGTGGTCGCCACGCCGAATCTCGGGGCGCGCGAGGTCACGCGGGAAGGCAAATGCGGTCTGCTGGTCGCGGACGACCAGCTCGGGGCGGGCCTCATACGCATCCTGACCGATGCCACCTTGCGCCGTTCCCTCGAGGCCGCCGGGCTGGAGCGCGCCCAGGACTTCGGCTGGGACCGGGTCTGCGAACTCTACGAAAGCATCTATAAACCAATGACACTCGAACCGGCGCTCGCCTCATGACAACCTCCACCGCAACGGCTGTGACCGGAGACCTCTGCCCGATCTGCGGTTCGGGGGAGTTCACCCCGCTCTTCCAGGTGCCCTTTCCCGAACACAGCAAACTGCCGGGGAAAGGTTTCCCGCTCGACACGAAGCTGGATGTCCCCGCGTGGCGCATCTGCCGCTGCCACGGGTGCACGGTGGAATATCCGAACCCGCAGCCCACGGAGGAGTCGATCCACGACTACTACGCGAAGCAGATGGAGCCGAACCAGTGGGAGATCGAGAACTACGTCGAGATCCCCGAGAAAGCGCGCAAGTCCTGGGAGAACTTCGGCGAACGCCTCACCGGCCTGCGCGGCAGCCCCGGGAGGCTGCTGGAGATCGGCTGCGCTGCGGGCTGGCTGCTACAGGGTGCGCGCAAGGCGGGCTGGGACGTGCATGGCATCGAGGCGTCGCCCAAGTTCCAGAAATACGCCTCCAACGTCTTGAAACTGCCGGTGCAGCTCGGCACCCTGGAGACGGCGGACTTCGGCGACCTGAAGTTCGACGCCGTCGTCATGACCAACGTCATCGAGCATCTGTTCGATCCCGTCGCGGACCTGGCCCGCATCCGCAAGCTGATGGCGCCCGGCGGCCACCTGCTCCTGGCCACGTGCGATATCTCCAGCCCGTGCGCCCGCTTCTGGGGTCTGCAGTGGAGGCAGATCGTCATCAGCCACACCTTTTACTGGAGCAAACGTTCCATGGTCGTCGCCCTCAACCGCGCCGGCTTCCGCCTGGAGCGTTTTTCGGAGCCGCGCTGCTGGCACCCGCGCCCGCTGCCCGAGCTTGCCGCGCGCGTGCGCGAACTGGCGAAACTCGTCGGACGCTTTGTCCTTTTGAAAACATACATCCCGCTCGGGGATCGCTTCGCCTGGGTGCGCAACGCCGTGAAGGCCGCTTCCGGTGGGCGGCTGAGCCACCAGGATCTCCAATACCGGATCGGCGACCAGCCGGTGTTCGGCGATGTCATGTTCGTCATCGCGCGGCCCGACGACGCCAAGAATTGATGAAAACCACCAGCGACTCTCTCGAAATCCCGACGGCCATGGGCACGGAACGTGCGGCAGCATCAGAGGCGATGAACGTGACGCCGAAAGAAACGGCCCGCCCGGCGGGAAACTCCCAACAACCCGGGTCCGCGGAGGCGCGGGTGAAGAATCGGACGCCGCTCTCGGCATATCTGTTCAAGGCGTACCACGAGCTGGTTCCCAGCCACAAGGGCCGCGAGAAGGTGTTGATGATCCTCGGCAAATGGGTCGCCCGGAGCGGCAGGCCGTTCGTGTGGCGGATGAAGAACGGGCTCGGCGTCGGCATCGCCGCGGACGACGTATGGGCGGGGTGCGGGGTCGGCTGGACCTGCCTGATGTACGGGACTTGGGAGACCCACGTCGAGGAGTGCCTGCGCCGCCTCCTCAGGGTGGGGGACGTGGCGCTGGATATCGGCGCGAACCTCGGCTATTTCAGCTCGCTGATGAGCGCCCGGGTCGGCAAGGCGGGCAAGGTCTTCGCGTTCGAGCCGGTGCCGGTGACGCTCGAACAGCTTCAGCTCACCAAGCTCGCGAACCGCGCGGACAATCTCACCATCATGCCGATGGCGGTCGGCGAGAGCGACACGACGGTCGAGATGCGCTTCGAGCGCGGAGTGGCCGGGAACGCCTCGGTGTATAACCGCTTCCACGCGAGTGAACCCGAGGTCGCCCGCGTCCAGATGCGTTCGCTCGATTCACTCGCCGAGGCCGGCACCCTGCCGGATGCGAATTTCATCAAGATCAACGTCGAGGGGAACGAGCTGAGCGCGCTTCGCGGAGGGCGGGCGTATATCACCCGGGCTCAGCCGGTCATCATCTTCGAATACAATGTCGAGACTGCCGACAGTGCGGGCTGGACGTTGAAGGACGTGGAGGCGTTTCTCTCGGGCTGCGGCGACTACTCGTTCTCGATCGTGGCCGGCAACGGCGCGACGGTTCCCGTGAATCTCTCCTCCATCGACCTGCCCTCCGGCAGCTACGTGGATGTCCTTGCGATCCCGCGCCACAGGGTCGTGACCCCGGCTTGAAAATCCTTCTCATAGCGCCGTATCTCCCCTGGCCGCTGGATGCCGGGGGAAAATACGCCCAGTTTACGATGATCGGGCACCTGCGCCAGGCGCACGCCGTCACGCTCATCTGCAACGGCGTCCCCGGCAGCGCGGCGGCCAGGGCGCTCGCCGCCCAGTGGCCGGATGTGAAGCTGGTGCTCGTCGCGCCTCCGGCCCACACCTTCGCGCGGATGGCCGCCAAGGCCGTTTACGAATCGGTATGGGATTTCAAGGATCGCTTCCAGGAGCTGCTCCCCGGCCTCGCGGGGTCGCTCCAAAACGCGTTCCGGCGCGCCCGGAACGGCGGGAATGCCGGTTCGGACGGCATGGTGGAAATCCCCGACGCTTCCGCGGAGATGAAACAGGCGGTGGCCCGCGAGGTCGTGAACGGGTATGACCTCATCCAGGTCGATTTTGCCGATTGCCTCTCGCTCATCGAAGTCCTTCCGCCGGATGTGCCGCGGGTGTTCGTCCATCACCAGATTCATTATGTCTTTCACGAACGGCTCTTCGGGGATCGGCTGCAGCAGGACTCGAACCTGCGGCTCCGGTTCGAGGCCTTGAAGGCGCGCGAGCTCGGCCTGCTCGGGCGTTACGATGCGCTCGTCGCGTTCACCGACGTGGATGCCCGGATTCTCGGAGGCATCCCCGGCGGCCCGGCGGTTCATTGTTCGCCCTTTGGGATTCGCGAACCGGCTCCCCGGCCGGGCGCCCACGAAGACGGCGCGTTCAACGGCACGGTGGTCTATGTCGGCTCGGAATACCATTACCCGAACCTGGACGCGGTGAACTGGTTCCTCGATAAGGTCTGGACGGGGGTGGTGAAGGCCCGGCCGGACTTGCGATTCACCATCGTCGGCCTCTGGTCGCCCGCGACGGTCGAGAGGATCGAGCGATACCCGAATGTCCGTTGCCTCGGCTTCGTCCCGGAGCTGGAGCCCGTTTTGTGGGAATCGATCATGGTGGTGCCGTTGTGGATCGGCAGCGGCATCCGCACGAAAATCCTCCAGGCCATGATGGAAGGGGCGCCCGTCCTCTCCACCAGCGTCGGTTGCGAGGGCATTCCCGCGCGGGACGGCGAGGCAATCCTCATCCGCGACACGCCGGAAGGGTTCACGGAGGCTCTCCTGCGTCTCGCCGGCAGCGCCGAAGAACGCGCCCTGCTCTCCCGCAACGCGCGGCGGCTGGCGGTGGAAGGATTTTCCTCAGGCGCTGCGGGCAGGATACGGGAGACCGCTTACCAGACGATCCTGGAAGGCTGGAAAGCGAAGCGCGCGCAGGGCGTCGCCGCCGCGGACGCGGCCGGGCGGGTGGAGGAAACCGGCGGCGAGTGGAAGGTGAAGAACCCCGCTTCCTGCACGCTATGAACGTGGCTCTCTTTGCCAGCGCGTTCTATCCGCACGTTGGCGGAGTCGAGGAGCTGGTGCGGCAATTGGCGCTCGAATACCGGCGGCGCGGCATCTCCGCCATCGTCCTGACGAATCGCTGGCCGCGGTCGCTCCCGGCATTTGAAAATTATGAGGGGATACCGGTTTACCGGCTGGCCATGCGCACGCCCGGCCCGGGCTGGAAGGCGCGGCTCACCCACCTGGCGACGGGCGGCGCGGTGCGGCGGGAAATGCTGGGCATCCTCCGCAAACACAGCATCGACCTTCTCCACGTGCAGTGCGTGAGCTCGAACGGCTATTACGCGCGCTTCGCCCGGCAGGCGCTCGGACTTCCCCTCGTCGTGACCGCGCAGGGAGAACGCACGATGGACGCCACCCAACTCTACGAACGCTGGCCGTTCATCAACCGCGTCCTGCGCCAGGTCCTTGCCGAGGCCGGGTACGTGACGGCGTGTTCGGTGGACGCGTTGCGGGATATAAAGGATTTTTTTGGCCCCGGGCTCGAGAAGAAATCCGAGGTGGTTTATAACGGCATCCGGCTTGAAGACTTCGACGGGGGCGGCGCGCCCGCGCCCGCGCGTCCCTACATCCTGGCGATCGGGCGGCTCGTGCCGCAGAAGGGGTTCGACCTGTTGATCGAGGCGTTCGCGAAGGCGTCCTTGCAAGGGTGCGACCTCGTCATCGCGGGCGAAGGCCCGGAACGCGAAGCGCTTGAGGCGCTCTCCAGGAGCCTTGGGAAAGAAGGAGAGGTGCGTTTTTCCGGGCGGGTGGATCGGCCCGCGGCGGTCGGCCTTTTCAAGGGTTGTGATTTCTTTGTGCTGCCATCGCGCCGCGAGCCGCTCGGCATCGTTAACCTGGAAGCGATGGCCGCGGGCAAGGCCGTGGTGGCTGCCCGCGTCGGAGGCGTGCCGGAGATCGTCGAGGACGGGGTCACCGGCCTCCTTTTCCCGGGCGGTGACCCCGGCGAACTCTCGAAGGCGCTCACACGCCTCTCCTCGGACACCGCTCTCAGAGACCGCCTCGGCGCGGCTGGGAAAGCCCGCGTGCGCGATTTCGCGTGGCCGAGCATCGCAGATTCCTATGTGCGGATTTACGGGAAAGTGCTGGCGCCTTCGCCCCGGGGCGCTTCCTCCGCGGCGCTGGCCCCCGCGCTTCCCTAGAGCACATTTTTCGCATGCGCATCCTCTTTCTATTCGCCACGGACTGGAACCACGAGATCGCCGCGTTCGACCGCGGGGAAGTTCCGGCCCACCGCCTTTTCGGATACGCCGAGGTGAACCGGATGGGACACGAGGCCGTGGTCTGCTCCACGCCCGGTTTCGCCCGCAACCTTCTGCGGAGGCCGGTCTTCTGGCGCTTTTACCAGGCTTTCTACGCGGTGCTCCGCCAGCGCGGCATGGACTGCATCTTTGCCGTGAACGAGGCATCGGCATTGCCGGCGCTGCTGCTGAAACGGCTCGGGCTGTTGAGGACGCCGGTCATCGTCTTTTGCACGGGCCTCATGCACGCGCGGAACCGCACCGGAACCAGGAAGAAACTCTGGTCGTGGCTGCTGCCATGCGCGGAGGCCGTGGTCTCGCAGACGAGCATGGAGCTGGAATCCACCTGGAAGGAATTCAACCTGCGCCAGGACCGCCAATTCCTCATCCACATGCTCGTGGACACGAATTTTTTCCGACCCGATCCCGCGCGGAAATTGGGGGACTACTGCCTGGCCGCGGGCACGAACGAGGGGCGCGACTACAGGACGCTGCTGAAGGCGTTCCCGAAGGACGAGCAGCTCACCATCGTCACTGATTCCTATAATGCCGAGATCATCGCGCGCAACGTCGAGCCGGACGCGCGCGTGAAGGTGCTCCAGGCCGTGCCGATCGCGGAACTCAAGTCCCTCTATGAAAACGCGAAGCTGGTGCTGAATCCGCTCGCGGAGATCGCCTATTGCTCGGGCCACACGACCCTGTTGGAGAACATGGCGCTCGGCAAGGCCGTCATCATTTCCAGCGTGCCGGGCATGAGGGATTATATCGAGGACGGGGTGACGGCCATCGCGGTGAAGCCGGGCAACGTCGAGGAGCTGCGCGGGAAAATCCGGGCGTATCTGGACGACCCCGGGCGTTTCGCCGCGATCGGGGCGCAGGCCCGCGAATGGGTGGGCCGGTTCTCGACCCAGGAGTTTGCCAGGCACCTCGTTCGCGTTGCTGAATATCTGCTTTCGCCCGTCCCGCAGGCGCACCCAACGCAGATGCCGGAATCCTCAAAAACCCTATGAGCCCGGTGACCACTGCCGATCCGAACATCGCGTTGAAGCTCCAGTTCTTGAACCGCTCCGAGTTCGACCTGGTGCGGCGGCTCGCCATGCGGCGGACCGGCCCGGCGGAAGCCGCGGAAATCGTGGGGTCGGCCTCCCGCGAGATCGACTGGGCGTGCTTCCTCCAGGACGCGCGCTACCACCGGGTGCGCCCGCTTCTTTACGCGAAACTGCGCGATCTCCCCGACGAAGAGTCGGCGCCCGAATTCGTGCGGAACGCGCTGCGCGAGGAGTACGAGGCAAACGCCCAGCGCAGCGAGCCCCTGGCGGACGAGCTGGTCGCGATCCTGAATCAATTCAAGGAAAACGGCGTGCCCGGGCTGCCTTTCAAGGGTCCGGCGCTCGGTTACGCCGCCTTCCCGGAAGCCGCCCAGCGCGATACCGCGAACCTCGACGTGCTCGTCGGCCCGCGCGGCCTCGCCAGGGCGCGGCAGGTGCTGCTGGCGCGCGGATACCGCTTCAAGCCGTTCTCGAAGTTCATGGGAGAGGAAGCCCAGTGGCACATTGAGGGGAACGTGCGCTTCCTGAACCGCGAGCGCGGCTTCGAGATCTGCGTTCACTGCCAGATCGTCCCGAGGCGTTACGGTCATCGCACCTCCTTCGAGCGGATGTGGAAACGCGCCAGGCCGCTGGCGCTTCCCGCCGGTACGGTGGCCGGGTTTTCGCCCGAGGACGGCATCATCATCCTCTGCCTGCACGCCATCAAGAACGGCTTCTGGCCCACGCTCAAGCTGGTGTGCGATCTCTCCCAGATCATCGGCGGCGCCGAGAAGATGGACTGGACGCTGCTCCTCCAGGAGGCGCGCAGGGTGCATTGCGAGCGCATCGTCCTCCTCGGGCTCACCCTTGCGAACAAGCTGCTGGATGCGCCGCTGCCGCGCGAACTCCTCGCCCACATCGACGCCGACGCCGCCGTGCCCGGCATCCGCGACTGGGTGGCCAAACGCTTCCGCGAGCGCGAAGCGGGGTTCGAGCATCTCATCGACGCCTCGAGCATGCACGCGAAGCTGCGCAAGCACGCGAGCGAGAAGGCGCGCTACCTTTATTATGTCATCGCCACGCCGTCCGAGCGGGACTTCGAGCTCATGGGGAAACCGGTCTCCGTTCCCCAGGCGTATGCCATCCGTTTCGCGGGGCTGGCAAAAAAGTTCGCCACTCAGTTCATCGGGAAAATCTTTCCCGGCAGGAAACAGGTTCTCCCGACGTGAACGTCTTTGTCACCGCGGCGTTTGCAGACACCGCTTTTACCCATCTGCCGATGATCCGTGATCTTGCCGCGAAGGATCGCTTCGGGGTGCACCGGCTCGTGGATGATCCCGCGAAGGCCGACATCATCCTCTTCGTCGATGCGCACCAGCATCCGGACGACCTGAAGCTGGATGCCATCCGGCGGCATCCGGTCGCGGCGGCAAACCCGAGGAAGACCTTTGTTTACAATGAGCTCGACCAGCCTTGGTGCGCGATGCAGGGGCTCTACGTCAGCATGCCTCTTTCCTCGTTCGACCCGCGCCGGCAGCGTTCTTTCCCATACCTGAAACTCATCAACGAATACGTGTTCGCGGAGGAATATCGCTCGATCACGCCGAAATGGCTTTTCTCTTTCATGGGCAGGCGGGTTCACCCGGTGCGCGAGTTCATCTTCAACTTGAAGCACGAGCGCGGGCTCGTCGAGGATACGACGGCTGCTTTCGACGCCCTCAGCCTGCCGGGGAAGGAAGTGGATGCGCGGAAGCGCCATTACGCGCGCATCCTGGGCGAGACGAAGTTTGTCCTCTGCCCGAGGGGCGCCGGGCCGTCGTCCTTCCGCCTGTTCGAAGCGATGGCGGCGGGTCGCGTGCCGGTCATCATCAGCGACGAATGGGTCGCGCCCGCCGGGCCGGCGTGGGATGAATTTTCACTCCGCATCCCGGAGTGCGGGTTGAACGAACTGGTCGCGACCCTGGAGAGCCACGAGCCCCGTTTCGCGGACATGGCCGCGAAGGCGCGGCGCGCCTGGGAGGAATGGCTCTCCCCCGAAGTCCTTTTCCACCGCATGGCCGAGAATTGCAGGGAGATCCTGGAGGAACAGGCGCACGCGAAGGCCGTGTGGCTGCGTCCGCCCGACAGGCGTTACCTGTACCTCTGGGCGCGCGCGATGAAGTGGAAGATCAAGGCCCTGGCAGCGGGCCATTGAGAGAATGACCGGAGGAAACTCCAGCACACTCGTCTCCGTCCTCATCACCACCTGCGACCGGCCTGACAGTCTCGGCCGGACCCTCGCGGCCGTCGGGAAGGCCGAGCTCCCGGCCGGCTTGCGTTGCGAGGTGCTGGTGATCGACAACGGCGAAAACGCGAAAACGGAGCGGGTGGTAGAGGCCTCCCGGCTTCCGATGCGCCTGCGGTACCTGCGCGAGAGACGGCGGGGCCAGTCCTGGGCGCGGAACCTGGGCATGGCGGAGGCGGAAGGCGACATCATCGTGTTCACCGACGACGACGTGATCCCCCCGCCCGACTGGCTCGCCAGGGTCTGCGAGCCGATCCTCGCCGGCCGCGCCGAAGCGGTGGCGGGCGGCATCCGCCTGGCGCCGCACCTGGACCGGACGTGGATGACTGGCAGCCAGCGCGCGTGGCTGGCCGGCACCGAGTCCCTGGGAACCTCCGAGCCGAGCAGGATGGTGGGGGCGAACATGGCTTTCTCCCGGGCGGTGCTTGAAAAGGTGCCCGCGTTCGATCCCGAGCTCGGGCCGGGTGCGCTCGGGTATGGGGACGATACGCTTTTTTCGATCCAGTTGAGGAAGGCGGGTTACCGCATCGAAGGGGTGTTCGACGGTCCGGTGGAACATCATTTCGACGCGAAACGCCTCGAGCGCGAAGGCTGGATGGATGCCGCGGAAAGGCTGGGCCGCGTGGATGCCTACATGGCGCACCACTGGGAGCACGCGAGCTGGGGCCGCCCGCGGTGGAACGTGTTGAAGGCCACCCTGCGCCTGTGGCAATACCGGCTTTTCCACCTCCGGTCCCTCGCGAAGTCCGCGGAGACCCCGGAGGATTTGATCAATGCCACCCGTTATCTGCACGCCAGGATCCAATACATGCAGGAGTGCCGCAGGCCGCGCAACTACGCGAAGGGCGGACTCGTGAAGCTCTGCGGAGTGGATTCGAAGCCCGCATACCGCCCCGTTGCCGACGAGAGAGCCCCCGTCGAGAGGATAACGTTCACCGAAGACATCTCGATCATCATTCCGGCGTGGAATGCCGCCCGCTTTCTTCCGGCGACCCTCGAAAGCATCCGGGCCCAAACCTTCGCGGATTGGGAATGCATCATCGTGGACGACGGGTCGCGGGATGACACGGCGGCCGTCGCCCAGTCGTTCGCGGAGGCGGACGACCGTTTCCGGGTCATAAGGCAAAAGAACGGGGGCGCCTCCTCGGCGCGGAACCGCGGCTGGGCCGAGTCCGATCCGCAGTCAGGCTACATCATCTTCATGGACAGTGACGACGTCTGGATGCCGGACGCGCTGGAACTCCTCCGCGCCGAATTGAAGGAGCACCCCGAGGCGCCGGCGGTTCACGGCCTGGCAGAGTTCATCGATTCCGACGGGAACCCGAAGGATGCGGGCGTGTTCTCCGCGTACGGAAGGGATCGGCAGGGATTCGTCAAGAACAGGATCGTCCCCTGGCCGCTGACGAAACCGACCGCATTCGAGATGCTGCTGTGGGAGAACACGATCTACCCTCCGGGCCTCCTGCTGGCGAGAAGGAGATTCCTCGGGGAAGCCGCGCCGTTCGCGGTCGAGATCAGCCTTATCGAAGACTGGGCCTATGTGCAGCGCCTGAGCCGGAGCGGGGACATCCGCTTCCTCGACCGGGTGCTCCTGCATTACCGCCGGCATGATGCGAATTGCTCGGGGGCGGACAACGCGGCGAACCGCGACGCCGTGCGCATGATGCACCACAGGACGTTCTTCTCCGAGGAGCACAGCGAAACCCAGAGGGTGCTCGCGAAAAAGAGCTGGCGGGCATGGCAATTGTTCCTTTTCAGGGCGATGTGGCGGAACGCAAAGAAGGAATTTGGCACCGGCCGCGTGGTGGAGGCGTTCAAAGCCATCGTGCAGATGGTGATCCAGATCTACCGCTACGCCCGCGGCTACCCGACGAGGACGGGGATATGAGCGTTCTCCAGGCATCGAAAGCGGGGGTCGCCGGGCCGAAACCGGCGGGCGCGGCGGCCATGCCGGACCTCATCTTCGTCTCCCTTGAGAACTGGGATGACGTGTGGCGCCGGAACCAGTTCCTCTGCGACGGCCTGGCGAGGCGGTTTCCGAGCTCAAAGATTCTCTTTGTCGGCCTGTCGCGGGATTTCTCGAATCTCGTCCGCCGTGGGAAATTTCGCGAGCTCTTCGCGGCGGCCCGAACCGAGGTTCCCGGCCTGCCGAATATCACCATCACCCGTCCCTTGAAACTGCTGCCGAACTCGATCGGCTTCTGCCGTTGGTTCAACGAATGGATGGCCCGCCGCCACGTGCGCGGGGCTGCGAAGGCCGCCGGCCTCGAGAACCCCGTGCTCTGGCTGAACCCGCACAACGCGGTATCGATGGCGGGCAAGGTGGGCGAGCGCGCCGTGATCTACGACATCACCGACGACTGGACGGAGCTGCCGCAGTCGCGCGGGGCGATGCGCCTCACCGCGCGGCAGGACGCGCGTCTGTGCCTCGTGGCCGACGCGGTCATCGTTTGCTCGGACGACCTCCTGAAAAAGAAGCGGGCGCTCTCCGGCAACGTCACCCTCATCCCAAACGGCGTCCACGCGGCGCACTACGAGCGGGTGCTCGACTACTCGGGGCCGGCGCCTTCCAACGGCGCGACGTGGCGCAGGCCGGTGCTCGGCTATGTGGGCACCGTGCATCCCGGCCGTGTCGATGTGCAGTTGGTGGCGGAGATCGCGCGCAACCCATCCACGGGTTCCGTGGTGCTCGTCGGGCCGGATCACCTCCTTCCCGCCGACCGCGAAATGCTGGAAGCGCTCGGGAACGTCTTCCTGGTCGGGCCCGTGCCGTACGAGACGGTGCCCGATTACATGGGGGCGTTCGACGTTTGCATCGTGCCGCACCTCGTCACCCCGTTTACCGAAAGCCTGAACCCGATCAAGCTCTGGGAGTATCTCGCGGGCGGCAAGCCCATCGTCTCGACCAGCGTGGCGGGCTTCCGCGATTTTCCCGAGCACGTCCTGCTCGCGGACAACGCCGAGGAGTTCGCGTCCGCCGTGGGCCGCGCGCTCGGCCAGAAGAGGGGCCGCGGCGAGGCCCGCCGCCGCGAAGCGCGCCAGCATTCCTGGGAATCGAGGGTCGATCAGGTGCTGCGGGTCATCGACGCGTGCGTCCGTTCCGCCGCAAAAAAGGGAGCGCCCCATGTCCGTTGAAACACGCCCGGATGTCTCGGTCATCATCGTCTCCTACAACACGCGGGCGATGACGCTCGACTGCCTGCGCGCCCTGAAAGCCGGGCTGGGCGGCCTCTCCGCCGAAATCCTCCTGGTCGATAACGCCTCGAAGGACGGCAGCGCCGCCGCCGTGCGCGAAAATTTCCCGGATGTCCGCGTGATCGACAACGACCGGAACGCCGGGTTCGGCGCGGCGAACAACATCGCGATGGCGCAAGCGAAGGGGGAGTTCCTCCTGCTGCTGAACAGCGATGCGTTCCCGGAACCTGACGCGATCCCGGCGCTCCTCGCCGCCTTGCGGGAGAATCCGCGCGCGGCCGTGGCGGGTCCGCGCCTTTCCAACGCGGACGGCTCGCTGCAAATCTCCTGTTTCCGTTTTCCCTCGCCGGCGCGGGCGTCTGGCTCGAGAACCTCTGGATTTCCGCGGCCCTCAAGCGTCACCCGGTCATCGATGACTACAGGCATTGGGGGCACGACAGCGGGCGGCGGGTGGATTTCGTCATCGGCGCGTGCATGCTCGTGCGGCGCGGGGTCTATGAGCAGGTCGGCGGTTTCGACGAACGCTTCTTCATGTATAGCGAAGAGTCGGACTGGGAACGCCGGATGAGCGACGCCGGCTGGGAAGTCCTTTTCGTTCCGGGCGCCCGCGTGACCCACCTCGGCGGGGCGAGCGGTTCCGGAGACAGCTCGGCGGTGAACCCCCATTTCTTCAACAGCCTGGATCTCTACGTGAGGAAGCACCACGGCCTGGCGGGCATGCTCCTCCTAAGGGCCGCGATGGCGGTCGGCTGCTCGGTTCGCGCGCTCCTGTGGACGGCCAGCGCGCTCCTGCCGCGCCGGCGCGCCCGTTCGCTCTCGAAAGCGCGCCTCCATTCGCAGCTTTTCATGCGGCAGACCACCCACTGGGGGAAATCATGACACATGTCGTCATAGCGGAGAGCACGGACCTGCCGTCCTCCGTCATCTTCTCGATCCTCGCCGTTGACGTGCCGATCCTCCTCCTCACCGGCAGGAAATACCCGCAGATCCCGTTGATGATGATCTTCGCGCTCGCGCCCTTCCAGCACGACATGTCCATCGGCGGGCCGGTGCATTTTTCCATCGCCGAGATCAACCTCATCCTCACGTGCATCCTCTTCGCCATGCGGAAACGCCCCATCTGCTGGGGGCCCGCGGCGAAACCGATCGCGCTCTACCTCGGGATCGGCCTGCTCTCCTCCGTGTTCAACTGGCACTCGTCCACGCTCAGTTCCATGATCCAGATGGTGCTGTATCTTTGCGCTGCCGTCGTCGTCTTTACGAGCTATGGCCGGAACGAGGAGGATTTCCGTCCCGCGTTGTACGGGCTGCTCGGGGTCGGCCTCATCCTGGCGCTCGCGGTCATCATCAAGCGGACGGGTTACGTCCTCGGCCTCCACAAGAACGGCGTGGGCGATTCGCTCGCCGCGGCGGTCATCGTGTGCGGCGAGCTCTGGTTTGCCGCGAAGCCCGGCAAACAGCGGCATATTTTAACGGGGGTGATGGTCATCCTCTCGGCCGGGCTGTTCTTCTCCCTGTCGCGCGGCGCGTGGATGGGGGCGGTCATCGGCCTTGTCATGATCCTGATCATGCGGCGGCAGTTCGGCATCATGCTCCGGGCGGGGATCTTCATGGTGCCGCTCATCGTGCTCTGCTGGCGGTTGCTGCCCGACCAGGACCGCACGTACGCATCCGGCGTGAGCAAAGAGAACTGGAACATCCGGATGCGCTACAATTCGATGTATATCGCGCAGGCCTGCTTTGAGGAGAACGAGCTCCTCGGCATCGGTGTCGGGCTGCGCAAGGACTATGACGCCACCAACGTATTCTGGCTCACCCTGGCCGAGACCGGCGTGCTCGGCTGCGCCGCGTTTCTCGCACTGAACTACACCTTTGTGCGGATGGTCTGGAGAACCCAGAAGCGGCTGGCCCGCACTGACCCGCTCTACTCGGTGGTGGCGATCGGCGGCGCGCTCGTTACCAGCAAGTTCGTCCACGGCATGGTGGACCACTACTGGAGCCGCGGCGCCATCATGATCGTCTGGTCCTCCGCCGGCATGGCCACGTATGGCTACTACGTCGTGCGGCAGCGCGCACAGATCGCCCGCGCGCGCGCGGTCTCCCCCCTCGCCGCCATGGGCGCCCCCGCCTACGCCACATGAAGATCGCCCTCTCTTTTCCCGGCTGCAATCGCCGCGGCGGCGTGGAGCGCATCATCTACGAATGCGCCCGCTACCTCGCGGGCCGCGGCGACGACGTGACCGTCTTCGCGAACGACTTCGAGAAGAACGGCGCGGCCGTCACCTACAAACACGTCCCGGTGAACGCCTCGTTTTCATTCATGCAGCCGCTCTCCTATTTCCACGAATGCACCCGCATGCTGGATCGCGCGGAGTATGGCGCGCTCGGCACGTTTGGCTGCGTCTGCCCGGAGGGGGGCGTCTATTGGGCGCAGAGCGTCCACGCGGCGTGGCTGGAGGAAGCGAAGAAATTCCGCGCCCCGCTCTCGCTTGGCCGTTTGAAGCAGCGGCTGAACCCGATCCACCCCGTTCTCCTGAAGCTCGAGGAACGGCACCTGCGCGCGCGCACCTACCGGAAAGTCATCGCCCTCACCGCCCAGGTCCAGAGTGATCTCCTGCAATATTACGGCGTGCCCGCCGAGGACGTAGTGGTGCTGCCGAACGGTTTCGCTCCGGCCGAGTTCAATGTCGCGAACAGCATTTCCTCTCGGGCGGAGATGCGCGCCGGGCTCGGGTACGCGGAGTCGGATCGCGTTGTCGTCTTCGTCGCCAACGAGCTCGAACGCAAGGGGTTCGCCCCGCTCCTTCGCGCGGTCGCCCAGTTGGGCCGGCCGGATGTCCACCTCCTGGCGGTGGGCCGCCTCGATGCCGGCGCTTACAGAGCGGAGATCGAGCAGCTCGGCCTCCGCGACCGCGTGCGATTCACCGGCCCCACGAGCGAGGTCGCCCGATATTATGCCGCCGCCAACGTCTTCGCGCTGCCGACCCAGTATGAAGCGTGGGGGATGGTCATTGTCGAAGCCATGGCTGCGGGTCTTCCGGTGCTCACGAGCCGCCTGGCCGGGGCTTCGGTCGTCGTCCGCGAAGGGGCCACGGGCCGTTTGCTGGAAGATCCCGGAGCGTGGACGAGATCGCGGCCAGGCTCGCGCCTCTCCTGGCCGGCGAGCACCTCTCCGCGCAAGAAATTTCGGAGTCGGTTCAGGACTACGCCTGGCCGCGCATTCTCTCCAGCTACGAGAAAATTTTGAAGGGAGAGCCATGAAACTCCGCGTCGCGCTGTTCACGGATGCCGACGTATTTGCGGGCACCGAACGCCACATCCTGGAGCTGGCCGGGCAGTTGCGGGGCACCGGCGAGGTGGATGTCCGCATCGCCTGCCCGTTTCCCTCGGCCCTCGACGAGCGCGCCCGGGAGAGCGGCCTGCCGGTGGTGACGATCCAGAAGGGCGGTACGGTCGATGGGCCCGCCATCCGGAAACTGTCCGGGATGCTCGCCTCGCGCGAACTCGATCTCGTCCACGCGCACAACGGCCGTTCCATGCTCTCCGCCGCGCTGGCCGTCGCGTGGGCGCGCACGGGCGCCTGCGTCGCCACCCAGCATTTCCTGGAGCCGGGCCGTCTGAAGAGCAGGGGAATCCTCCGGATGCTCCGAACCATGGCGCACCATTGGACGAGCGGGCAGATGCGCCATTTCATCGCGATCTCGGCGGCCGTGCGCGACTCCATGGTCGCCCGCGGCGACGCGCCGCCGGAAAAGATAACCATCGTCCCAAACGGGGTCTCCGAGCCGTGCCTGGCAGGGATGCCCGGGCCCAGCGCGCTGCGGGACGAATTCGGCATCGCCAGGGACGCGCCCCTCATCGTGTGCGTGGCCCGGCTCGAACCCGAGAAGGACGTCCCGTCGCTCATCGCCGCCATGGCGTCCATCAACGCCTCGAACCCGGAGGCCCGGTGCATCGTCGTCGGGCACGGAACGGAGCACGCGGCGGTCGAACGCCAGATCGGCGAGGCCGGCCTCGGCGGGGTCGTGAAGCTCGCCGGTTTTCGGCTGGACGCCGTTGCGTTCATCCATGCCGCGGACCTGTTCGTCCTTCCGAGCCTCGCGGAGCCGTTCGGCCTGGTCCTGCCTCGAGGCCATGGCTTCCGGCAAACCGGTCATCGCCACAGCCATGGGCGGCCCGCTCGAGATCGTCGTGAACGGGGAGACGGGCCTGCTCGTGCCGCCCTCCGCCCCGGCAGAACTTGCGGCTGCCATCCGGCGGCTGCTGGCCGACCCCGCCGCGCGCGCCGCGATGGGGCGCAAGGGCCGCCTCCGTTTCGAGGAGCGGTTCACGGCCGAAAGCATGGCCCGGAATATTCTGGAAATTTACAGGGAGGCCGCCGGCATGGGAAAAACCAGGGGCCGGGGCGACGAATCTGACACAGCGCGTGCGGTGAAGATCTCCGCGGGGCGCGAAATGGCGAAAAAGATGCTGGACTGCGGCTCCAGGATCTTCACGATCAAGGAGGCAGAGGCCGCATGTTGTAGCCCGCTTTGACGCGGGTAAAAAACAGGGGAGGGACATATGCGAGTAATTCATCTGACGAGGACGACGGCGGCGGAAACGGTGGGCGGTCTGGAGTATCACATCGCCTATCTCACGGAAGCCTTGCGAAGCCGGGGGCACGAAGTGGACGTGGTTCACACGAAAGCGCCGTGGGGTTCCGCGGAGCCGGATCGCTCGGAACGCTCCCGGCCCGCCCTGAAGCTGCGCATGGGGTCGCGCCTCCCGGCGATCATGGACATCGGGCGCAAGGTCGCGGACAGGCTCGTGCATAACCTGAGCGCGTTCGCGGTGGCGAGGCAGGTGAACAAGCTGCGGCCGGACATCGTGCACCAGCACAATTACCTCAACGGCATGCTCACGAGCCTGCTGCTCTCGCGCAAATACCCCGTGGTATTCACCAACCACACCGGGGCCTACCTGTACCTGGACCGTTGGAAATACACGCGCGGCTTCCAGAGGAAACTCATGGGCCTTTTCACCGCGGTCATCGCCCCGAGCCGGGAGCTGCTTCCCGCCACGGCGAACAGCCATTACATCCCGAACGGCGCGGACACGAGCGTCTTCTACCCGGTGTCCCCCGAACAGAAGAGACGGCTCCGTGAAAAATGGAACTGCGGGGACAAGCTCGTCTTCCTCTGTCCGCGCCGGTGGGCGCCCACCAAGGGCATCATCCACCTGGCCAAGGCGATCGCGCATCTAAGCCCCGAGGTGCGAAAGAGATGCCTCTTCCTGTTCGCCGGGAACGAGACGCCCGGTTACGAGCAGTACCAGCAGAGCGTCACGAACGCGCTGCGGAGCATCGACCTCTGCGAGATCCGCGTGCTGGGCAACCTGCCGCACACCGAGCTCGCGGAGTTGATGAACGCCTCGGACATCTGCGTCATCCCGTCGATCATGGAAGCGACGAGCCTCGCGTGCCTGGAGGCGATGGCTTGCGGGATAGTGGTGCTGGGCACGGCCACGGGGGGCCTCACCGAACTCATTCGCGACGGGAAGAACGGGTGGCTGGTGCCTCCCGGCGACGTCTGTGCGCTGTGCGACGCGATGGAGAAGATCGCCGTCGCGAGCCCGGAGGAGATCGAGCCGATGCGGACGGCGGCCCTCGCGCTGGTGCGCAACGAGTACACGTGGGACATCATCGCCGAACGGACCGAAGGGATTTACAAGCTCGCGCTGCAGCAGTGCGGGCACGCCCAGATGCTCCTTGCGCCCCCGGCGCGGCCCTGCGACGAGAAACTCGCGGCAGGCACGACGGCACGTTAAAGGTTCGACCCGGCAGCGGGTGCTCTGGTATTTGCAATCTGGAGCATGCGTACCCTGGTAGTGATCCCGACCTATAACGAGGCGCAAAATATTGCTGCTCTTCTTCCCCGGCTCGCTGCCGTCGCCCCAGAAGCCCGGCTCCTGCTCGTGGACGACGGCTCGCCCGACGCCACCGCGGACCGGGCCGAGGCGCTCTTCAAGACGAGCCCCGCCTACGCGCACTATGCGGTCCTTCGCCGCACCGGGCCGCGCGGGCTCGGCCTCGCCTACCGCGAAGGGTTCGCCTACGCCCTGAAAGCCGGGTTCGACCGCGTCCTTCAGATGGATGCCGATCTCTCGCACGACCCGGCGGACATCCCCGCCCTGCTGGAGGCCAGCGACTCCGCCGACCTCGTCATCGGCTCGCGCTATTGCGCGGGCGGCCGGGTGCGCGACTGGCCGAGGCGCCGCGTGTTCATCTCGAAATTCGCGGGGTGGTACGTGAGGCGTGTCCTCGGCGTACCGTTCACCGACCCCACCGCCGGGTTCCGCTGCTGGACGCGGGCCGGGCTGGAGGCCGTGAAGGTGGACACCCTGAAATCCGAGGGCTACGCCTTCCAGGTCGAGATGATCCTACGGGCTTACCGCGCTCATCTGCGGATAAAGGAGGTCTCCATCACCTTCTCGGACCGCACCCACGGGAAGTCGAAGATGTCCCGCCGGGTGCTCTTCGAATCCATGATCCTGCCGTGGAAGCTGAAGCTGAGGACGCCCAGGTCCTTGTGACGGTGTCGGGGGGCCGCGCTTGTTCAGGCGGGGCGGGCGCAAACTCGGGCGGATGACGACCGCCACTGAGCCGATGGCGCGCGAATTGCTCGCAACTTAGCGCCGGGACTCGCGACTATTTTATGAAAGTACTCCTCATCGCCCATGCCTGCCAGGTCCGCGCCGAGGGCCAGCAGCGGGCCCAGCGCCTCGGAAGCCTGCCGGGGGTCGATCTCCGGGTCATCGTGCCCGACCGCTGGTATGAATACGGCAAGTGGCGGACGCCCCAGGAGCCCGAGCACCCTTCCTACGCGTTCCAGGTGGAGAAGGTCAGCCTGCCGTGGACCGGGCCCGCCCAGTGGTATTTTCACCACTACCCAGGGCTTGCAAAAACGCTCCGTTCGTTTAAACCAGACATCATCGATGTCTGGGAGGAACCATGGGGGCTGGTGAGTGTGCAGGCATGCAGGCTGCGAAGGAGCGTTCTTCCCTCCGCGCGACTCGTCGTCGAGACCGAGGCGAACATCAACCGGCATCACCCCTTTCCGTTCACGACCTTCCGGCGGTTCACGTTGCGCCACGCGGATTACGCCATCACGCGGCAGACGGAGGGGATCGGCGTCCTGCGCGCGCACGGGTTCAAGGGGCCGGCCAAGTTCATCGGCAACGGCGTGGATGCCACCATTTTCCGGCCGATGGATCGCGCGGCGTGCAAGGAAGCCCTCGGCCTGAAGGGGTTCGTCGTCGGTTACGTGGGCCGCATGATCGAGGCGAAGGGCCTGATGGACGCAGTCGAGGCTCTCGCGCTCTGTCCGCCGGATGTCAGCCTGCTCTTCGTGGGCTCGGGCATTTTCCAGCCGGCGCTCGAGGCGCGCCTGGCGGAGCTCGGCTTGAGCGAACGGGCGAAATTCCTGCCGCAGCGAAGGATGGAGGATCTTCCTGAGACCATGAACGCGATGGACGCCCATCTGCTGGTTTCCAGGACGACCCGCACGTGGAAGGAACAGTTTGGGCGCGTCATCATCGAAGCGCAGGCTTGCGGGACGCCGGTCATCGGCTCGGATTCGGGCGGCATCCCGGAGGTGGTGGGCGAGGGGGGCGTGATCGTGCCGGAAGTCGAACCCCGCGGCCCTGGCGGAGGCGATCCTGCGCCTGCGGGCCGACCCCGGGCGCACCCGCGAACTCGGCCGGCTCGGCCGGGAGCAGGTCGAAGCCCGGTACACCTGGGAGCGTATCGCCGAGCAGATGAGGGATGTCTATCTCGGCCTGCTGCCCGGAGAGATGGCCGCGGCCGCGGCGGAGAGCGCCGCCGTATGAGTGCCGGGCCCTGCAGGGTCATGTATCTGAACCACGGCGCGAAGCCGAGCGGGGCCGAGTTCGCGCTGATGCGGCTCTTGAGCGCCGTGGATCGCACGAAGGTCTGGCCGGTGATGGTCTTCGGCGACGACGGCCCGGCGGTGCAGGCGATGCGCGACATACAGGTGGAGACCCACGTCGTGCCGCTCGCCGGGAAGGTGCGCGAGGTGCGCAAGGACACACTCGGCACGAGCGCCTGGCTCCACGTCGGCCGGCTCGGAGCCGTGGCCGCTTATGCCGCGCGCATGGCGGCGTTTGCCCGCCGCAACCGCATCCAGATTATCCATACAAATACCATCAAGGCCCACGTTTACGGCGCCATGGCCGCGCGTTTCGCGGGGCTGCCGCTCGTGTGGCACATCCGCGATTTCGTCAACGAATCCTACTTTCCGGCCGCGACCGTCCGGGTCTTCCGGTTCATGGCCCGGCACGCGCCGAAGCACCTCATCGCCGTCTCCCATAGCGTGATGGAGCAACTCCATCTCAACGACGGCGGGAAGCGCTCCACGGTCGTCCACGACGGACTCAGCGACCGGGAGTTGCAGCCCCATCTCAACGGGAGGCAGCCCGTTCCCGATGCGCCGCTCCGCGTGGGGATCGTCGGCCGGATCGCGAAGTGGAAAGGCCAGCACGTGTTCCTGGATGCCGCGGCGAAGGTCGCGGGCGCCGGGTGCGAGGCGGAGTTCGTCATCGTCGGCGCGCCGCTCTTCGGCGAGGAGACGTACGAGCGGGGCCTGCGCGAGCAGGCGGAGCGGCTGGGCATCGCCCCGCGCGTGAATTTCATGGGGTTCACCAAGGACGTGCCGAAGGTGATGGCGACGCTCGACATCCTCGTCCACGCTTCGATAACGGGCGAGCCGTTCGGGCAGGTCATCACCGAGGGGATGGCCCTCGGCAAACCGGTTATCGCGTCGCGCGGGGGCGGAGTGCCGGAGATCATCCAGGACGGGGAGACGGGGCTTCTCACGCCGATGGGGGACGCGGGGGCGCTCGCGGACGCCCTCCTCTCGCTCGTGAAGGATCCCGAGAAGGCCCGCCGCCTGGGCCGCGCGGGATACGACCACGTCCGGAGCCATTTCACCGCGCAGCAGGGGGCGCGGCAGGTCGAGAAAATTTACGGCGGGCTCGTCGGGAAGAAGGGATGAGCGGATGGAGAATGTAAAACAATCGCTCTTATTTGTTTTCGGGACGCGGCCGGAGGTCATCAAGCTCGCGCCCGTCATCCGCGCGTTCGAGGAGGACGGCGCGTTCGACGTGAAGGTGTGCGTGACGGCGCAGCACCGGGAGATGATGGACCAGTTCCTCTCCTTTTTCGGGCTGCAACCGGATGTCGATCTCGACCTGATGACGCACGACCAGTCCCTGGCCGAGATCGCCTCCAGGGTCATCGCCTCGTGCTCGGAGATCTATGCCAAATACCGGCCGGACATGGTTTTCGTGCAGGGGGATACGATGACCGCGTTCGCGGCGGCGTTCGCGGCGCGCATCGGCAGGATACCGGTCGCGCATGTCGAAGCCGGTCTCAGGAGCCACGACCGGGAGTCGCCGTTCCCTGAGGAGATCAGCCGGACGCTCATCAGCCACCTGGCCGAACTTCATTTCGCGCATACGGAATCCGCGAGCGCCAATCTGGAGAGGGAGGGCATCACCGAGAACGTCTTCGTGGTCGGCAACACGGTGGTGGACGCGCTTCTCCTCGCCCTGGACAAGCTCGCACGCTCCGGCGACGCCTCGGCGACGTTCGCGGGGATCGACCTGAGCCATCCGCTCGTCCTGGTGACGCTTCACCGCCGGGAGAGCCTGGGCGCGCCGCTCACGCAGGCCTGCACGGCCATCAAGGAAATAGCCGCGCTTCATCCGGGTGCGGAGTTCATTTATCCCGTGCATCTGAACCCGCGCGTGCGCGAGAGCGTCTCCGAGGTGCTCTCGGGCATCCCGAACGTGCATTTGCTGGACCCGCTGGATTATCCGGACTTCATCCGCGTGCTCTCGAAGGCTTCGCTCATCATCACCGATTCGGGTGGCGTGGTCGAGGAGGCCACCACTCTCGGGATTCCGACGCTCGTGGTCCGGAGGGCGACCGAGCGCGCCGAGGCCGTGTCCGCTGGGCACGCGCAGCTCGTGGGATTCGACATTCCGACGATCGTCGCCGCGGCCCGGGAAGCGCTGGCTGCCGCGCCGAGGCAGGGGCCGAACACGCCCCGGCACGTCTTCGGGGACGGGCTGGCTGCGAAGCGCATCGTGGACGTCACCAAGCGCCATTTTCTGGAGAACAGGGAAGCGAAAGAGGAGCCCGCCGAGCTCGTCTTGAGCGAATGAAGAGCTGCTGTTTCCGCTTCGACGCGGATACGCACGCCTGCGTGACCCGGGGCATGCCGGCGCTGCTGGAGCTGGCGCAGTCGCTCGACGTGCGCTTCACGTTCTTCGTGAATATGGGCCGGGCGTTCGACCGCAGGATCACCGCGGCGAAAGCAGTCCGGCGCCTCCTCAGCCGCGGGAAGCTGGCGCACGTGAGCGCCGCGGCCAAGCTCGGCCTTCGCGATTCGCTCATCTCGGCCGCTCTCAACCCGAACGCGGGCCCGGTCTCGCCGGAGACGCTGCGGGCGGCCGCGCAGGCCGGACACGAGATCGGCGTCCACGGCGGCCGCAACCACGCCCAATGGGAGTTTTCCGCGCACACCTGGCCGGAGGAACGGGTGCGCAGCGAGATCCTCTGGAGCCTGGCGGCGATGCGGAAACATTCGCTGATGGAAACGACCTCGTTCGCCTCGCCGGCATGGAATACGCCGCCGTGTCTCAAGGAAATCCTGCCTTCGCTGGGGTTCCGTATCCTGGCGGACGCTTATGATGGCTCCGCGCGCGAGATCAGCCGGGAGGGAACGGGCCTGGCGCTGGTTCCCACGAACATCACCCCGGGGCAGGGCAGGGCGGGCTACCTCGAAACGCTGCGGCTGCAAGGGTTGGAGGAGGCCGGCATCGTGGCGCATTTCAGGAGCCAGCTTGTGGAGAAGGAACGGCTCGCCGTGGTTTACGACCATCCCTTTTTCGCGGGTATCCATGCGCTGCCGATCCTGCGCAGCATGATCCTGGCGGCGAAGGACGCTGGGTTCGAGGTCTCGACGATGAAAGAGGCGGTCGCGGCCTAGTTCCCGGGTTGGCTGCGCAGCTCGGCCAGGAAGTTCCCGGCCAGGACGAAGATTTCCAGGCCCTCGTGATATTTTTCGATGGGAAACAGACCGTCCTTGAGGATGCGGTAGAGGGAATATTGCGGATGCAGGAGCTGGAAGAAATCGCGGAAATAGCCTCTCGAGTCGATCTGGCGAAAGCCGAATTCGAACTGGATGAAGTCGATTTTGCCCGCCGCTCGCAATCCCGCAGCCCCTTTTAACGCCGAAAACTCGTGCCCCTCGATGTCGAGCTTCAGGAAATGAATCCGGTCAATGCCCGACTCGCCGCTGAACGCATCGATGGTCCGGAGTTGTATCGTTTCGGTGATTTCGCCCTTCCAGAAGTGATCCTTGGGCAGGTCATAGACGGAGGCCGTCTTGGAGAACGGCGCATCCGAGAAGAGCGTGAAGCTGCTCTCCGCCTCGCCGAATCCAAACTCGTGAACCGTGATGTTCTCCTTCCCGCCAGTTCGTTTGCGGAGCTCTTCGCAGGTTCTCCTGCTCGGCTCGAAGCAGTGGATATCCGCGGCGGGAAAAAAGCCGTTCAGGGCCGAAGCGTAGCTGCCGACGTTCGCGCCCACGTCGAAAATGACGGGTTTCGCGACGCTGCGCGCGGCGAGCTTCCGTTGAACGGTGCGCATGACCCCGAGCTCTCCGTTCGTCTCGAAGACGGGGTCGGAGTAGTTCATCCCGTGAATCGCTTGCGAGTGGAGTTTGGCGAAAAACCGCTGGGAGCGCAGGCGGCCATAGCCGAGGGACTTATAGAAGAGGGTTTGGAGAAGGGACATGCCTGCTTGAGGTTCGAGCGCCCCGGCCTCCCGGGGCGGGCGCGACACTAGGGCTGGGCCGGGCGGCCAGTCAACCGGGTTTTGGAAAGAGCCAGCCCGGATAATATTTGTGGAGGAGACAGCCGGCGAAAAGCCGGTTTTTTTTTGTACTCCTGGCTTCTTGTAGGACGCTGGCGACTGTAGGGAAGTGCCGGACGCCTACAAGCGATTCGGACACCGGCCAATGGCGTTAATTCCCGGGCTCTGGATAATAAAGTCATTCATTCAGGGACGGGGGGTTAAACATGAATATGGAGGAAATGCAATGATAGCCAATCGAGTCCGCGGGTTGAACATATTACACTGCGTGCTGCAAGGCGTGATGGTGCTCGTGTTGTTCTGGGTCTGGCGCACCTTGGTCTTTTTCTTCGAGCACACGACCGTGGGATTCCAGACCCACCGGTATGTCGCGTATTCGCTCTGCATTGCCGCATCCTTCTTTCTGGACTTCGGCCGCTCGAAACTCATGGGGCGCAATCTCCAGCACCTCGACATGGTGAGGAACCACGCGTTGAGCCTGGCCCGCACATTCGCCATTGCCGGGTCGCTGCTGTTCTTCCTGGTGGCGTTTAAGGATCAGACGATCTCGCGGCTCTTCCTGTTTTCGTTCATGCCGGTGCTGTATGGAGCACTGTTCCTCTCGAACAGGCTCTGGCCGCGGCGTCTGGCGACCTATTTTTTCGGGGGCCAGCATGAGGAGCCGACCGTCCTCATCGGTTCGTCGCGGAACGCCTCGAAGCTCGGGCCGTGGCTGGAACGCAAAGCGTGCTACGGGGTGCGCAGCACGGGGATCATCACCGACGAACCGCTCGACGAAGCCGCGGGCCTTCCGGTGCTGGGAAAGATCTCCGAGATCGCGGAAATCCTGCGCGAATCCCATCCCACGCAGGTCATCCTGCTCGACCTGCCGGGCTCGCCCGGCGACATCGCCGACCTCGGCAACCTTTGCGACAAGCTCGGCATCCGGCTCCTGATCGTCAACGACCTGGAGGACAAGCTGCACCGCTCCATCAAGTTCGCGGAGGATGACGGCGTCCAATTCATCAGCTTCCGGCAGGAGCCGCTGGAATGCCCGTTCGGGCGGGTCGCAAAGCGGCTCGTGGATGTCTCCATCGCGCTGCCGGTGGTGCTCTTCGTGCTGCCTGTCACCACCTTCATCGTGTGGCTTTTCCAGAGGATGCAGTCGCCCGGCCCGCTCCTGTTTTTCCAGGATCGCAATGGCCGAGAGCACCGCGTTTTCAGGATCATCAAATACCGCACCATGCACGTGAACCACGGCAGGGAAGGGGACCAGGCGGTGAAAGGGGACTCCCGCATCTATGCCGCCGGGAAATGGTTCCGCAAGCTCAGCGTGGACGAGCTGCCGCAGTTCATCAACGTCCTGCGCGGGGACATGAGCATCGTGGGGCCGCGGCCGCATTTTGTGGATCACGACGTGCTGTTCGGCGAGATCGCAAATTTCTACCGTGTCCGCAGCTTCATCAAGCCGGGGATCACCGGCCTCGCGCAGGTGCGCGGGCTGCGCGGCGAAGCGATGAAGGAGCAGGACATCGTGGAGCGCACCCACTCCGACCTCTACTACCTGGAGAACTGGTCGCTCGCGCTGGACGGCGTGATCATCTTCAAGACCGTGCGCCAGGTCTTCATGCCGCCTAAGACGGCGTATTGAGGCACGCGCCCGAGGGCGGGCCAGCGATGGTGTTGACGGGTGTTGCCGCGCCCAGAACGCGGCGAACGCGTTCCATAGGGGGCGATGGCATTTCCACTGCGGCTCCCTCTTTGCGCTCGCCGGGGTTGAGGGCGGCGGCCGTCACGGTCTCGTCGGGACTGGAGACGTGGAGCTGCTGCATCAGCTCGATGGCACGCTCCGCCGCGTGGGCGATCTCCTCGGTGTATTTATAGAGGGGACTCTCGGAACCGAGTTTCGCGAGGGCCAGGCTGCAGTGCCCCATGATGGCGGCCAGGATGTTGTTGAAGTCGTGCGCAACGCCGCGCGCGAGCCGGCCGAATAGCTCCGTCTTTTGCGATTGGACGATCTCTTCCTCCAGCCGCTCCCGGGCCGCGCGCGCCTCCACCTCCGCCAGGGCGCGCCGCACCGCCGGCGCCAGGCGCGCGAGCCGCGTTTTCATGACGTAATCGGCGGCGCCGCACTCTAGCGAGGCGATGGCGAGATCTTCCGCGAGGATTCCCGAGACCAGGATGAAGGGGAGACCGGGGGCGCGGCCCCGGGTGATCCGCAGCGCCTCCAGCCCGTTGAATCGAGGCAGCGAATAGTCGGCGAGCACGAGGTCGAACCCGCCGCACTCGAGCGCAGCGACGAACGCCTCCCTGCTCTCCACCCTCATCACGGAACATCTAAAACCCCCGGCCTCGAGTGTCGCGCGGGCGAGCCGGACGGCGTTCGGATCATCCTCGACGTGCAGGATATTCAGCGAATACGGCGCGGCCCCGGCCTCTCCGCCGGCACAGCCTCCTTCCATATCCCCTTCCTCGCGACGCACGTCCTCTCCTTCGATGATCCAACCCCGACCATCCGACTGTGCGAAAAAAGGCGGGGCCCCGCCATGAGGCAAAACCTTACGGCGTGTCCCTTGTGGGGTTGCGGAGCCTGTCAGAGGCGGGGCGTGCCGCCAACGGATGTCAACCGCCCGAGGCTGTTAGCCCGCCACAGCCTGCACCGGCGCGTCGCTTTGCACGGCCATCCGCACGTCGCCGTAGGTCTCTTCGGCGGTGGCGGCGACCTTGAACGCAGCCCATTCGCGCTCGACGAACGCCTCGAACTGCTGCCGGAACCTCTGGATCGAAAAACGATCCGCATGCCGCCTGCAGCGTTCCGCGCAGATGCGGTTGCCGCTCTCCTCGAAGGCTTTCACCGCCTCGCAAAGGCTGCTGGCGCTCTGCTCGTGGTAAAAAACGCCCGTCTCGCCCGGGAGCACGGTTTCCATGACGCCGCCCTTGCCAAACGCGATGACCGGCGTGCCGCAAGCCTGCGCCTCGACCGGCACGATCCCGAAATCCTCTTCCGCCGCGAAGACGACCGCTTTCGCATGCTGCATATAGCTCACGAGGGCGTCCGCATACTGGTAGCCCAGCATCTGGATATTCGGGCCGGCGGCGGCCTTGATCCGCTTGAAATCCGGGCCGTCGCCGATAACGACGAGCTTCTTGTCCGGCATCTGCGTGAAGGCTTCCACGATCATGTCCACCTTCTTGTAAGGCACCATGCGGGAGACCGTCAGGTAAAAGTCCTGCTTTGCGCCGTTTGGCGAAAACGCCCCGGTATTAACCGGAGGATAAATGACCTCGGACTCGCGGCCATAAACTTTGCGGATCCGTCGGGCGATGAATTGGGAGTTCGCGATGAAGCTGTTCACCCCATGCGAAGTGCGCAAGTCCCACATGCGGATGTAGTGGAGGATCATCCGCGCGAGCATGCCGCGGAACCCGGTGAGGCCCGCCTCCGAAAGATACTGGTTTTGCAGATCCCACGCATAACGGATCGGAGAATGGCAGTAGCAGATGTGCAGTTGGTCCGGCCCGGTGATGACACCCTTGGCCACCGCGTAGCTGCTGGAGATCACCAGGTCGTAGCCGGAGACGTCCAGCTGCTCGATGGCGAGCGGCATGATAGGCAGGTAGGAGCGATATTTGCGCCTCACCCACGGCAGCCGCTGCACGAACGAGGTCTTCACCTTTTTGTTTTGTAGGAACCCGCGCTCTCCGTCCGGGATGAAGTCGAGGATGCTGAAGACATCCGCCTCGGGAAAGATGTAGAGCATCTCCTCGAGCACGCGCTCCGCGCCGGCGTACACCGGCAGCCAGTCGTGAACGATGGCGATCTTGCGCCCGCTCGTGGACGCATTCTCCTCCTGGGCATTGGCTTCCCCTGCCGCCCCTGAGCCCTCCTCGTATCCATTAATAACCCCAAAACCCGCAACCCTGCTCGCGATCATAATTTTATTCCTGTCTGCAGGAAGGGCGTCAAAGTTAACCGCACCGTCCCACGGCTTAATGGAATACTCGATCCGCTGTAAGCCGCCAAGAGGGCGGCATCCGAAAATCGTGTAGGCGCGAATGGCTCAAACCGCGTAATCCGTGTCCTACAAGCTGGAATGACGCCCTAAAGCCTCGTGGCGAAAGGTGAGAATAGTATCACCGGTGATAACCGGCGGGGCAACCACCGGAGCCTACGGGGCTCGAACCCGCAACCTCCGCCGTGACAGGGCGGCGCTCTAACCAATTGAGCTAAGGCTCCTTGAGAGGAGCGTCGATCCTAATGCAACCCGCCGGGCCCTTCAAACTCTTTCTCGTGAAACGCTTCCCCGCGGGACCGGCGCGGGCGGCCAAGGAAATTTTGCTTCTGCCGGCGTTTTGGGCTACACACGGAGTGGATGGATTTAAACTGCGATGTCGCGATCATCGGCGGGGCTTTTTCGGGTGCTTCGACGGCGCTCTTGCTGAAGCGCAAACATCCCGGCCTGAAGATTCTGCTCATCGAAAAATCGGCGGAGTTCGACCGGAAAGTGGGCGAGTCCACGACCGAGGTGAGCTCCTGCTTTCTGACGCGGGTGCTCGGGCTCTCCGGCTACCTGGGGCACAATCACTTGGCCAAGCAGGGCTTGCGAATGTGGTTTTCCGATTCCCAGGAGCGCTCCCTGGAGGAGTGCGCGGAGATCGGCGCCCGCTACAACTCGCGCCTCTCCGGGTTCCAGGTGGATCGCTCGCTGCTGGATACCCACCTCCTCGAGCTCGCCGCGGACGAGGGCTGCGAAGTGCTGCGCCCCGCGAAGGTGACGGCGTTCGATCTCCAGGGCATCGGGAAAAACACCCTGGAAGTCCAGACGAACGACGGGCCGCGGACGGTCTCGGCGAAGTGGGTTGTGGACGCCAGCGGGCGGGCGGCGGTGCTCGCCCGGGCGAAGGGCCTCTTTCACCCGCTCACCGAGCACCCGACCAACGCGATCTGGGGGCGTTTCTCCGGCGTGAAAGACTGGGACGGGGTCGATCTCCGTGAGCGTTTCCCCGAATACGCGGGGGCGTGCCGGACGAGCCGCTCGTGGGCGACCAATCACCTCATGGGCTACGGCTGGTGGTGCTGGATCATCCCGCTCCGCGGAGGGGACTACAGCCTCGGCCTCGTTTACGACAGCCGGCTCTTCACCCCGCCGAAGGGCGAATCTCTCGCCGCGCGGCTCCAGGAGCACTTTCTCTCGCACCCTGTCGGACGCGAAATGCTGTCCGAAGCGCGACCGGTCGGCAACGATGTGCGGGCGTATTCGTCCATGCCGTATTACAGCGAAGAAGTCATCGGGGCTGGATGGTGCATCGTCGGGGACGCCGCGGGATTCCTCGACCCGCTCTACAGCCCGGGCCTGGATTTCTGCGCATTCACCGCGCAAGGCCTGCAGGGCATCGTCGCGCGGTCGTTGATGGGTGAGGACGTTTCGGAGGCGGCCAGGACGTACAACGAACAATTCCTGACCAGCTACAAATCCTGGTTCGAGGCGATCTACCGCGACAAGTATTACTATCTCGGCGACGCGGAGTTGATGGCGGCCGCGTTCCTGCTGGATATCTCCGCCTATGTGCTGGGGCCGGTGTGGCAGGTGTATCGCGACTCCGGCACGGGGTTCGATGTGTTGCCGTTCCAGGGCGTGCCGGGCCGGGTGGCGGCGGCGATCCTAAAGTTCTACAACGGCAGGCTCTCCGCGCTCGCGCGCCGGAAACGGGCCGCAGGATGTTACGGGGACAGGAATACGCACTGGCGGCTGCTCGTGGGCGGCTTCGTGCCCGACAGCAGCGTGTTCAAGACGCTTTTCCGGGGCCTGGCGAGGTGGCTGCGAGCCGAGCTCAAAAACTTGCTGCTTCGCCCGATGGAGGAATCCCATGTTGTCCAGGCGCCCGTGGACGCCGCGCCCCGGGAGCCCGTCACCGCCCGCTCATGAATAGCCGCATCTTTCTCGTCCGCCACGGCGCCACGGTGCTCTCCCGCGAGGACCGGTTTGCCGGCGCGACCGACGTGCAGCTCTCCGACGAAGGCCGGGAACAGGCCCGCCGTCTTTCCCTGCGCCTGGCCCGGGTGAAGATGGCCGCGGTCTTCGCGTCGCCGCTCGGCCGCACGGTGGAGACGGCTAGGATACTCGCGGAGCCGCACGGGCTTAAGGTTCAGACGCGCCCCGGGTTGCGGGAAATCTCGCACGGCCGCTGGGAACAGATGACGCGCGCTGAAGTCGAGAACGAGTTCCCCGAGGAGGCCGCTTCGTGGGAGAAGGACCCCTATACGTTTGCGCCGCTGGAGGGCGAGAGCGGCCTCGCCGTGACCGCGCGGGCGCTGCCCGTTCTCATGGACATCGTGCGCGAACATCCGTCGGAAAATGTGCTCGTCGTTTCGCACAAGGCGACGATCCGGCTTCTGCTCAGTTCGCTGCTCGGGTTCGACCCGCGCCGTTACCGCGATAACCTCGACCAGAGCCCCGCAGCGTTGAACATCGTCGATTTTAAAGACCCCGTGCGCGCACGGTTGACGCTCTTTAACGACACTTCGCACTACGAGGAAGCGGGGCTCGCCATCCCCGGCGTGCCCACCGGGCGGCTGTCAAGCTGGTGGAGCACGGGTTCGGTCTAGGTCGCCGTGGGGAGCGTGGAACGCGCTTCAACGCAGCCAGAAAGAAGCTATTCCACTTTGGAGTCGATCTGGCCGCGGTCGATGCTGGTGACCTCATCGAGCTCGGCGAGCTGCGCCAGGAACTCCCGGTGGGTCCGGTGCACGAAACAGTAGTGGATTTGTATGCCATTCACGGGACCGCCGCCGGCCGGGGGCAACTCTTTGCGTCTCTCGGGGAGGACCTGGCATTCGTCGAGGAGCTCCTGCATCTTTACCACCGTCTTGCCCCCCTTCGCGTCGAAAGAGATCACGGCGTCCGTATATCGGCATGTGCCGAATATCCGCATCTCGAATGCCGAGACAACGGTGAGCAGCAGCACGATGAGACCGCTGAGAGCCAGCCCGCCGCCCCCGTAGCCCGCCCCGACGAGCATCCCGTTGGCCGCCACGACCCATATCGTGGAAGCGCTCGTCATTCCCGTGACGCTGAAGCGTCCGCGCATGATCGCGCCCGCGCCGAGGAAACCGACGCCCGAGACGATCTGAGCGGCGATCCTTCCCACGTCGGTCCTGATGCCGAGCGGGCTGACAGCCGCGGCCGGGCCGAAAGAGATCATCGTGAAGACCGCCGCGCCCAGTCCGACCATCGTGAGGGTCCGGATGCCCGTCGGCTTGTTCTTGCTCTCGCGTTCGGCGCCGACCAGCGCCCCGCAAGCGGCGGCCACGAGTGAAAGCAGCACGCTTGACCACGGGCTGGGGATGAGCTTGTTCCAGTCGCCGGTGATCCAGCTCATGCCGCCTTCCTGGTTCTCCGGGGTTTCATGGCTTGCGTGAAAAGCGCGAAGTCTTTCGCCACGCGGTCCGCGTAGCTGCGCGCGAATTGCGCGACGGCCTTGTCGAGTTTCCGCGATTTCCCGCAATAACCGGCGATGGCCGCGGCGTCTCCCGTGCGCGCATGGGCTTTGGCGAGGGCCTCGCCGCATACGAGCGCGTATTCGAGCAGCGCGGGGGTCTTCAACTCGGCGGGGTCGATGGCGGCCTTATGGTCGGCGAGCTGGCGGACGAGGAAATCCTTCCCGTCGATCGTTGTCCAGCCCAGGAGGAGGTCGGTCGCGGCGGTCTGCATGCAGAGTTGCGCTTCCGCCACGCGCCGGCCCTGGTGCGCGAAGGGCGGGACGCCCGGCAGATACGGGGTGTAGCAGGAGGGGAGCTCCTCCTTTACCTGGAGGAAGAGGGGATCCTCCAGACCGTTGCCGAAGAAGAGGACGACGTAGTCGCGCGTGCCGATGCTGCCCGTGCCGACGACCTTGAAGGCGACATCGACCGGGGTGTAGCCGTCGAAGATTCGCCGGCGCCCGGCGTTCAGCGTCTCGCGGTAGCTGTCGAGCGCGGCGAGGACTTTGTTGGCGTCGCCGTCCGGCACGTGCTCGAGCAAAGGCGGCCGGTCATGGAAGCGCGGGAACCCGTCGGGGCCGGGCTCGGTGAGTTTGGCCAGCGTCTTCGCGGCGGTCGCGTGCTCCGCCTTGTCGAGCACCGCGCGCACCGTGCCGGTCGCCGAGTGCCGTCGAATTTCGAACCGGGCAAGAGCGAGCACTTTCATACGCGCGAAACGGCTCAGGGATTCGCGGTATGCGCGCACCAGTTCGCGGACGGAGAGGGCGCACATCGCTTCGTCGTCGTTCGCGTCCCTGCCCGCGAGGACGACGCTCACCGCGAGCCGCTTGAGATCCCATTCCCACGGCCCAGGGATGCTCTCGTCGAAGTCGTTGATGTCGAAGACAAGCTGGCCGTCCGGCGCGGCGAACGCCCCCAGGTTCCGGACATGGGCATCGCCGCAGAGCTGCACCTGGATGCCCGTGACCGGCAGCGCCGAGAGGTCGCGCCCCATGATCGGCGCGGCGCCGCGAAAGAACGCGAAGGGAGAGACGGCCATGCGCTCCCTCTTTATCGGGAGGAGATGCCGGTCCCGTCCCGCGTCCGAGGCCGCCAGGGTCTCCAGCGGATCGGCGCGGCTCCCGGCGGGCGCCTTCCACGCGCTCTGCTCCTCGCGGCTCACCCGGTCGCGGAGGCGTTTTCCGGCGGCCTTCCTCACGGCGCTGGCCGGGAAGCTTTCGGCGGTGGGGCGAGGCCGGTGCATCCGGACGATTGAGGCGGACGCGCGGGACCTTTGCAACCTTGTTATCGAGCCGCGGCCTAGAAGAAAAAGGGATAGCCGAGTTTCTTGAACGCGTCCTTTTGCTCCTTCAGGTAACGGTTCCCGAGCGTTTCGAACCCGTTCTCCTGTTTGAATTTGGCCAGGAACTCGTTCACCCGGTCTTTCAGCTCCGTGTTGCCCTGCCGGATGCCGATCGCCCAAGATTCCCGGTGGAACGGCTTGAGGATGGCGCGCGTCGTCCCGGGGTTGGCCTGCCAGTTTTTATAGACCGACATTTGGTCGTAGATGAACGCGTCCGATTTCCCCTGGATGACCTCCAGCACGCAGGCCGCCTCCCGGTCGAGCACGAGCGTCTTTGCGTTGCGGATGTTCGGGAGCGCATAGACCTCGCCGGTAGTCCCCTTCTTGACGCAGATGGATTTCCCCGGCTGGTCGGCGTCCGCGATGCCGTGGATGTCCGACTTCGCGCCCACCAGCAGGCAGAGGCCGGTCTGCAAATAGGGATCGGAGAAATCGATGGATTGGGCGCGCTCGGCGGTCGCGGTCATCGAGGAAATGATGAGGTCGATCTTCCCGGTCTTGAGCGCAGGGATGAGGCCGTCGAACGGCATGTTCTGGATCCCGACTTTCCTTCCCAGAAACCCGCCGAGCGCATCGGCAAGGTCCACGCTGATGCCGGCCGGGTTCCCTTGCGTATCCGCCATCTCGAACGGGGGCGAAGCGAGCTCCATCCCGACGAGGAGCTCCTTCCTCGGCGCCCGGGAACAGCCGCAGGCCACAACGAGGCACAGCAAGAAAAGCCGGATTCCATGGTTCATCTTGTGCGATAGTATGAATGAAGACGGCCCCATGCGAGTCTTACCAAAATGAGGTTATGAAATCCTTCCCCGTAGGAAACCTGTTTTTGCTGGCGTTCCTCCTCGTCGCCCCGCTCGCGCCCCGCGTCGAGGCGCAGGCGATTCCCGAGCAGGCGCCGGTCTCGTTCGACTATTTCTATAACGCGCTCTCGCCGTTTGGCCAGTGGGTGCAGGTGGAGAGCTACGGTTACTGCTGGCACCCGAACAATGTCGGCCCGCAGTGGCGGCCATACGCCGACGGGTACTGGGCGTACACGGAGGACGGCTGGACGTGGGTCTCGTACGAGCCCTTCGGGTGGATCACCTACCACTACGGCAGGTGGGTGCACCTCGATAATTACGGCTGGTGCTGGACGCCCGATTACCAATGGGCGCCCGCCTGGGTCTCGTGGAGATCGGGCGAGGATTACGTTGGCTGGGCGCCGTTGCCGCCCGAGGCCCATTTCGAGACGGATGTCGGCTTCGACACGACGTGCGACACCGTCTATGACATCGGGCCGACCTACTACAACTTCTGCCCGGTTCGCTCCTTCGGTTCTCCAGGCCTGCTGCCCGTTCTCGTCGATCCCGCGCGGAACGCATTCATCATCGGCAACACCGCGAATGTGACAAATGTCCTCTACAGGGACGAAGCGGTCATCAACGGCGGCCCCGATTTTCGCGCCCTCTCGCGCAGGACGGATGCTCCGATCCAGTCCTTGCAGCTCGTTCGGCAGACCGATCCCAACGCATTCGCCGCCGGCGCCGGCAGCGCGTTTGCCCATCGGGTGGGAAACCAGCTTGTCGTCGCCGCGCCGAACGTCGCCCCGCCCGCGGCGGGGTTCAAACCCGCGAACGTCTCCCGGGTCTTCACCCGGCAATGGGTTGACCGCGGCTGGAATTCCATCGCCGATCCGAATCTGAAGGCGCAGCTCCGGGCGAGATTCGCACGCGAGGGCCCCACGGCGGCGGGGAGCCGCGTGGAGGGGCCGCGCGCCGGCGCCGTGCAACCGCAAAGCGCGGGCGTTGCAAGCGGCGCGCAGGTCGTTCCGGCGACCCATTCCGTGACAGCGCGGGCCAGGCAGCAGTTCGTGGCGCCGCCGCCGGCCTCGGCCGGGGCAAGGCAGGCCATCGTCGAGCCGCCGCCCACGATCGTGCGCGGAAACGTGGTGGAAGAGCAACGGCGGGCGGCGCAGACGCAACAGACGGAGCGGCTCGAGCAGGCGCAACAAGTTCAGCAGGTTCAGCAGGCGCAACGAACCCAGTTCCAACAAACGCAGCAGAAAGCCCAGTTCGACCGTGTGCAGACGGGGCGAAGCCAAGCCGCGCAGGAAGTCCGGCAGGAGAGCAGGGGAGGCCAGGGGAGCGTTCAGCCGGCGGCAAGGGAAAGCGTCACTGGGCCCCCGGCGACCACGGGGACGCCGCAGAAACAGTAGCCCGGGCCGCCGCGGGTGCGCGGGCTCAGGCCGAAGCGGGCGGATCGACCGCGGCCGGAAAGTGCTTCTCCATGCACTCGGGGCAGAGGCAATGGCTGAACCGGGCATCCGTATGGTTTTGCACGTAGCTCTCGACCGATTTCCAATAGCCTTCGTCGTCCCGCACATTCTTGCACCAAGCGCAGATGGGGAGCAGGCCGCTGAGGGTCTTGACGCGGGAGACGGCTTCCTGCAACTCGCGCAGAAGCGTCGCGCGTTCCCGCTCGAGCTCGGATTTGTAAACGGCGATGTCGATGTTCATCTTCAAGTGCCGCTGCTCGAACGGTTTCAGCAGGTAGCCGAACGGCTCGGTTATCTTCGCGCGCTCCAGGATCATGTCGTTGGAGTTCGCCGTGAGGAAGATGACCGGTATCTGGCAGCGTTCGCGGACGATGGCGGCCGCTTCGATGCCGTCCATGTCGCCCTTCAGGATGATGTCCATCAGCACCAGGTCGGGCTTCAGGTCGGTCGCCTTTCGTATGGCTTCCTCGCCGGTCATCGCGGCGCCGACGACGGCGTAGCCGAGTCGCTTGAGGCGGTCCTGCAAATCCGCGGAGACGATCAACTCATCCTCGACGACGAGGATGCGCGAAGGGGAGGGCGAGAGGGGTGGAAACGGTTCGCTCATGAATTCCCGAAGAGGTTGGGGAAGGTGACGCGGAATTCCGTGCCGTGGTTGCGGTGGAGGCTGAGTTCGCCGCCGATCTGGCGGGTGAGGATGCCGACGAGGCGCAGGCCCAGCGAGGAGGTCGTCTCGAGGTCCACTTCGTTGCGGACGCCCGCCCCGTTGTCGCTGATGGCGAGGATCAGCTCCTGGTGGTTTCCGCGGACGAGCTTCACCCGCACCAGCCCCTCGGCCCGGCCGTTGAACCCGTGCTTGAGGCAATTGGACACCAACTCGTTCGTGATGAGACCGAGCGGAATGGCCGTATCCAACCCCAGCGCCACCCGATCCACATGGATACTCAAAGCGGATGCCGGGCCGGGCCAGCGCGGTAAAGAGCATCGAGACGAGGCTCCGGAGGTAATCGGGGAAATCGACCTTCGCGAGGCTGTCCGAACCGTAAAGTTTTTCGTGGATGAGCGCCATGGACTTGATGCGCTCGCAGCTCTCCGCGAAGATCTCGGCCGTCTTCGGGTCGGTGATATACGCGGACTGGAGCTGAAGGATGCTCGAGACGATCTGCATGTTGTTCTTCACCCGGTGGTGGATCTCCTTCAAAAGAACCTCCTTCTCCGTGAGGGACGCGCGAATCCTTTTCTCGGTGACTTTCCGCTCCGACATATCCCGGCTGACCATGGAGATGAATTCCACCGCGCCCTTTTGATCCTTGTGCGAGGTGATGACCTGCGAAACCGGAATCTCGACGCCGGCGCGCGTTACAAGAGCGGTCTCGCCAGTCCAGCTTCCTTCGCGGATCGCCGTGGGGATCGCTTCGCGCTGCACGATGTCCGCGGCCCAGGGCGGGTGGAACGTCGCGATCTTCGCGAGTGAAACGTCCGTGTCGCTGCGCAGGCCGAGCATTTCGCGGCCCGCGCGGTTCACATAGACGGCGTTCCCGTTCACGTCGGCCATGCCCACGAAGTCCGTGGTGGCTTCGATGATGGAGACCAGCCGCTTCTGCGCATCCGCCGCGCGCTTGCTCTGGGTGATGTCTTCAGCCACGTAGCTGAAGCGAGAATTCCCGAGCTCGTTGATCCCTATGAAATACACCGTCACGCTGAGTGCCTTCTGTTCCCCATTCCTGCTCTCATGAGTATATTCGAAATGAACGGGTTTTCGGTCGCGCTCACTTTCACGGTAGTGCTGGATCCAGAGCCGAATCTTTTCCGGGGACGTCCCGATCTCGGACGCGTAGTGGCCCCTGATGGCCTCCGCCGTCGAGCCCGCGAACGCCGCTGAAGTGGCGTTGTCGGAGATGTGCCGCATGTCTTCCTCGCCCGGCGCGAGCTCGACGACCCCCATCATCATCGGCGCCGTATCGAAGAAGCTGCGCAGGACTTCCTTGCTCTCACGCAGGCTCTGCGTCATGCGCTCGCCTTCGGCGGCCTGGTTCTCGAGTTCATGGTTGAGCGCGATCAACTCCGCGGTGCGCTCCCCGACTCGCGCCTCCACGAGGGCGGTGCCGCCGGTGATGACGAGCAGCACGCTGCCGAGCAGGCTCGTAAAAAGAAACGCCCCGGCCAGGAGCGACCAGTCGGACATCGATTGCTGGCCGGCGATATACGAGAGCGTCGGCAGGAACTGGAGGCGCCACGTCCTGCCCCCCACGTTCATCGTGGTGGACCAGACGTGCGTGGCCATGTACGGCGCCGGCCGGGCCAGCCCGGGCTCCGAGCCGAACACCGAGTGGGACGTGCCCGGATCCGTCACGTCGTCTATCCGCAACTGCATTTCCTTGAAGATCGATTTATCCAGCGCGTCGCTCACGAGGTGGTCGGTGCGGAATGCGCCGTCCACGAAGCCTCGCAGGCGCGCCCTGCGCACCGGCATGAGGCTTTCAGCCGAGCTGTCCGGCTCGCCGTCCCCGCTCGAGTGCAGGCTCTGCGAGCCCTCCACCTTTTCATACACCGGCGCCATGAGGATGATCCCCATCCCGCCGGCTTGCAGCAGCGCGAGCGGGACGGTCGCGGTCGCCGCGCCGGTGTCGCGCGCGCTTTCGATAGCCGCCAGCCGCGCCGGGTCGCTCGCCATGTTGAAGCCGATCTCCGGTTTCGATGCGTCCCGAGGCTCGACATAGAAGAGCGGGAAGTAATCCGGATGCGCTCCCGCCGGCATGAAATCGCCGTTCACCATATCCGTCAGCTCGAAATCTCCCAATCCGTTGAGACGGGCCGCTTTTTCAAATGCCGTGCGATCCTCCTGCCGCACCCGCGGAATCCAGGAGAGCGCCTCGATGCCCCCGTGCAGCTTCAAGGCTTCGTTCGCGTAGGTGAAGAACTGGCTGCGGTTCACCTGCTCGGTGGCTTCGAAGAAGCTCGCCAGGTTCCGGAGCGTCGCCTCGTCTGCGCGCAGGGCGAGCGCGAGCTGGCTCACCTGCTCCTTCGCCCGGTCAACGAACGCCGTCCGCCGCCGCGTATCCTCGCTCTGGTGCACGAACCAGAAGACCGCGAAAGCGAGCGCGAAGGATGCGGAGAGAGGCAGGGCGACCGAGCGCCAGCGTTTGTGCCATATCTCGCGCGGGCTGCCGAATGCGATGAGCCCGAGAGTGCCGAAGAGCCAGACCCCGAGGGTGTCGCCGACCCACCACGTCGTCCAGTTCATGAGCACGGCGCGGGCGGGAAGGATTCCCGCCACCCACAAAGTCGCGACGCCCCAGCTCGCCGCCACCAGGCACCCGGCCGGGCCGCCGAGTCCCATGAAAGCAAAGATTCTCCCTGTTCCGGATGAGCGCCGCGGGCCAGCCCGCGAAACGGCGCACGAGCCACGCCCCGGCAAGCGCCTGGAGGGTCGCCCCAATGCCCAGGCTGGCGGCGACGGCGATTGATTTCAAAACGGCTTCCCAGCTCGAAGCATCGAACCCAAGGCCGATGTTGATGCAGAAGGAGCCGACCAGGATTCCCGGCCAGCAGCCAAAGCCGAGCTGGAGCAGGCCTACGAGCGCGAACCCCGAGGGAGGCCAGATGGCGGTCGCATAGCCGGGGGGAACGGCCATCATGATGCCGATCCTGCCGGAAATGAAATAGACCAGGGCCAGCGAAAATACCTTCGCTGGCCAGATCAACGTGCGTCGCGAAACAGTCATTAAGAGGAGTTTTCTCGTCCTGATAAGCCGATGTCATGCCATCGCGGCAGATTCCGGTCTTTTTGCACCAGGGAAGAGGCCCGGGGGAGGGGAGACGAAAATTGTATTATTCTGAAAGGCGTCTGCCTGGTTTTAGAAGCATATATGTTCAATTGAACATTACCGCGTAGCGTGCGACTCTCCCGCATGGACTATGTCGAGCTCCACGCACGCAGCGCTTTTAGTTTCCTCCGCGGCGCTTCCCAGCCGGAGCATCTCGCCGAAGCCGCCGCCAGCGCGGAGATGCCCGCCATGGCCCTGTGCGACCGCGACGGCGTTTACGGCGCGCCCCGTTTCTTTAACGCCGCCCGGGAACGCGGCCTGCGCCCGATCATAGGGAGCGACCTCACCATGGAGGACGGCTCCGTCCTGCCTGTGCTCGTGGAAACGCGCGAAGGGTATCGCAACCTCTGCGGCCTGTTGACGCGGATCCATCTCCGGGCCGAAAAATCCTGCGGCGCCGTGCGCTGGGAAGAATTGCCCGAGTTCGCCGCCGGCCTGGTCGCGCTCACCGGCGACGACGAGGGGCCGCTCGGCCCGTGGCAGCGCGATACGGCGCGGATGCGGGCCGCGCTAGAAAAATTGATCCGCATTTTTGGGCGGGGTGGGGTGTTCATGGAAATGCAGCGGCACTTCATCCGGGGTGAGAGCGCGGCGGTCGCGCAGCGCAAGGCGCTCGCGGAGCGGATGCGCATCCCGCTCCTGGCCACGAACGGCGTCCACTATGCCGGGCCCGGCGGCCGGCCCGTCCTGGATGTTTTTACGTGCATCCGGCTCCGCACCCACCTCGACGCCGCCGGCAAACTCCTCGCCCGGAACGCCGAGCGCCATGTGAAAAACGGCCGGGAGATGAAAGCCCTCTTTCACGATATGCCGGAGGCGGTCGAGAATACCGGCAGGCTCGCGGAGCGCCTCCAGTTCTCGCTGGAAAATCTCGGTTACGAATTCCCCGTGTATGAGACGCCGGGCGGGCCGGACGGCCAGGCGGTATTCCTGCGCCGCGTCACGCTGGAAGGGGCCAGGCGGCGTTACGGGCGGCCGGGGCGCAAAGTGCTGCGGCAGTTGAAGTTCGAGCTCGACCTCATCCAGCGGCTCGGGTTTCCCGGTTACTTCCTCATCGTCTGGGACCTCGTGAATTTCTGCCGCGAAAGCAACATCATGGTCCAGGGGCGCGGCAGCGCGGCCAACAGCGCGGTCTGTTACTGCCTGGGCATCACCGCCGTGGACGCGGTGGGGGCCAACCTGCTCTTCGAACGCTTCCTCAGCGAAGGCCGCAAGAGCTGGCCGGACATCGACCTCGACCTGCCCAGCGGCGACCGGCGCGAACGCGTCATCCAGGAGGTTTACCGGCGTTATGGGAAGACCGGAGCGGCCATGACGGCCAACGTCATCACCTACCGGGGCCGGAGCACCGCGCGCGAGATCGGCAAGGCGCTCCATTTTCCCAATAACGCGCTCGACCGGTTCTCGAGCCTGTTCGCGAATGGCGATTTTCCCCATACGATGGACCTTCCCGCGCAGATGGAGCAGGCCGGCATCGCCCGCGAACACCCGCGCGCGGGCATTTTCGCGGGGCTCTACGCGGCCATTTACGGGCTGCCCCGGCATCTCGGGCAGCATTCGGGCGGGATGATCATCTGCCAGGGAAAACTCGACCGCATCGTCCCGCTGGAAAACGCCTCGATGCCCGGCCGCGTCGTGGCGCAATGGGACAAGGACGACTGCGAAGATCTCGGCATCATCAAGGTGGACCTCCTCGGCCTCGGCATGATGGCGGTGATGCAGGACACCATCGAGCTCACGCGCGAGCGGGGCCGGCCGGTCGATCTCGCGCAGATTCCCAAGGACGACCCGGCCACTTTCGATTTGATGTGCAGGGCCGACACCATCGGCGTTTTCCAGATCGAGAGCCGCGCCCAGATGGCGACCCTGCCGCGGATGAAACCCGCATGTTTTTACGACGTCGTCATCGAGGTGGCAATCATCCGGCCCGGCCCCATACAGGGCGATATGGTCCACCCGTATCTCGCCCGGAGAGCCGGCCTTGAAGACCCCGTGTATTACGACGAGCGGCTCATCCCCGTCCTGAAGCGCACGCTCGGGGTGCCCCTCTTCCAGGAGCAACTCTTGAAGATAGCCATGGTCATGGCCGATTTCTCCGGCAGCGAGGCCGAGGAACTGCGGCGCGCCCTCAGCTTCCACCGTTCGCAGGAAAGGATGCAAAGAGTCGAAGTGAAACTCCGCGACGCCATGGAGAAAAATGGGGTCGCGCCGGATGTCATCCAGAAAATCCTCCAGGCCATCTCCTCCTTCGCGCTGTACGGGTTCCCCGAGTCGCACGCCATCAGCTTCGCCATCCTCGCCTACGGCAGCGCCTGGCTGAAAGTGCACCGCGCGCCGGAATTCTACGCCAGCCTCCTCAACAACCAGCCCATGGGGTTCTACTCCTCCGCCACGCTCCTTAAGGACGCGCGGCGGCACGGAGTCCGCATCCGCCCCGTGTGCGCGGAGCACTCGCACTGGCGCTGCACCGTCGAGCCCGACGACTCCATCCGGCTCGGCCTATGCGTGGTAAACGGAGTCTCGCGCGAACACGGGGAGCGCCTGCTCGAGGTGCGAGCCGCACGGGCGTTCGCATCCCTCGCCGACTTCAAGCAGCGCCTTTCCCTGAACAAGGATGAACTGCGAGCCCTGGCCGAGATCGGCGCGCTGAACTGCTTCGCCGCGCACCGGCGCGAAGCCCTCTGGCGCGCCGAAGAACCGTTCCGGCAGGGCGACCTCTTCCCCGGCGGCGACGCCCCCGCACGCGCTCCGTCCCCGCTCCTGCCCATGTCCCTCGTCGAGCGGGTGCGCGCCGACTACGACGGCATGAACCTCACCACCGGGCCGCACCCCATGGCCCTCCTGCGGCCGCTGTTAAAAGACATGTGGCGCGCCGCCGATCTCCCGCAAGCCCGCCACGGCCAGACCCTGAAAATCGCCGGCAACGTCATCTGCCGCCAGCGCCCCGGCACCGCCAAAGGCTACATGTTCATCAGCCTCGAGGACGAAACAGGCGTCTCCAACGCCATCGTAACGCCCGCGCTCTTCGAGCAAATGCGCCTGCGCATTACGCAGGAAGCCTTCCTTGTCATCGAAGGCAAAATGCAAAACTCCGACAACGTCCTCCTGGTAAAGGCGCTCGACATCCAGCCGCTGCCGCACGAGGGCCTGCTTGGAAGCCATTCCTACGATTTCCACTGAGCCGCTCTTTTCATCGGATCAAAATCTGGCATACTGGGGTCCACGCCGGCATAGCTCAGTTGGTAGAGCAGCTGATTTGTAATCAGCAGGTCATCGGTTCGAACCCGATTGCCGGCTCGCTCAGCCTGAGGGACTCACATCCGTTTGTAGGAGGGTGTGAAAATCTGAAGGTCAAAGCACCAAATACTGCTGTTTCCACGATGTCGCTCCGGCTTCTTTCCGGCGTTGTCGCTGACGGCGCGTGATCTGTCGAAAAACGCCCGACGGTGTCGGGAGAATTGGCGGCGCAATTCTCAGACGGCGTCTGAAAAATCGCGGGCCGATTCTCAAATGCCCGCCGGTATGTGATGCGCCACCTCCTTCGCGAGTCATCTCGCTGCCTGAACTCGCCAGCAAGCAGGGCCGATGGAATTCTTAGGCAGTGGAAATGCTTCTTGCCTGACCGAAACGTAATGGCAAAATTTAGCTGGCGAGTGGCCGGTCATTTTTGGCCGGCTTAGCCAGGGTGGCGGCGATGAAAGCTTTAACCGATTCTGTCTCAGCGTCTTTGCGCCAAAGCGCGACGATCGACCAAGGCGGCAGTGAGGGACGCAGCTTCAAGAGTTTTAATCGCCGCCCAGCCGCGCCGCTCACGCAGCTCGGCAGGAGGGCGAATTCGTGCCCGGCGGCGACAGCGGCCATCAGGCTGGTCCCGCTGTCATGTTCGCTGCTGATGTACGGCTTGCGGCCGATGGTGGCGAACAGCTTTCCGAGATGTTTGTGGTAGTGAGGATAATCTTTGCGGGTTAATGCCGCGACTGGTTCGGACGCCATCTGGTTCAGGCTGACAAATTTTGATTTTGCCAGCGGATGCGTTGTCCCGACCGCGACGCGCGCTTCGTAGCGTGCCAGTTCTTTCATATTCAGTTCGCGCGGCAATTTGTGCGGCGGCAGCGTCAGCGCGATGTCTAACTTCTTTTGCAGGAGGAGCGGCAGCATATCTTCCGCGGACAAATCATGCAGGATTACCCGCACCCCGGGGAGGCTGCTCCTAAAAGCGCGCAGCGCGTGCGGCAAAATCTCCACCGTCCCGGACGGCGCGTAACCGACATTGATTTCCGCCTGAGATGCGAGGCCAACGCGGGCCTTTTTCACTGCGTCGGCGGTGCGCTGAAGAATGTCGCGGGCTTCGCCGAAAAAAATCTTTCCGGCCACCGTAAGGCGCACGGATTTGCCCTTCCGTTCAAACAGGAGAAACCCGATCTCGTCCTCGAGGTCGTGGATCTGGCGGCTGATGCCCGGCTGCGAGACGTGAAGTTTCGCCGCGGCGCGCGAAACGTTCTCCTCCTCCGCCACGGCGACAAAGTAACGCAGATGGCGCAGTTCCATGCGCCGACTATAACCATCGGTTATAAGCAGTCAAGAATCATGGTATTTCCCTAAGTCTAGAATCAAGTCCAGAGTTTCGGTATCACAGAGATTCGTGCGGCACGGATTTGAAATGAAAGACAAGCTGATAAAGCCCATCGATGATGAACAACTCTTGAGCCGGCTGCACTGGCGCTATGCCACCAAGCAGTTCGATCCGCAGCGCACAATAAGCGTGGCGGACTGGTCCACGCTTGAGGAAGCCCTTCGGCTTACGCCGTCTTCGGGTGGATTGCAGCCGTGGAAATTTATCATTGTGACCGATCCGACTGTGCGCGCAAAGCTCACCCCTGCGTCCAACGGCCAGGCTCAGATCGAGGCCGCGTCGCATCTGGTTGTGTTCGCTGCGAAAACCAATTTCAGCGAAGCGGACGTGGATGCGCATCTGAAAAACATTTCCAAAATCCGGGATACACCGCTCGAAGCTCTGGCGCCGCTGCGCGGGATGCTGGTCGGCGCTATCATCCAGGCGCTGGACGAAGGCGCGCGGAATGCCTGGGCGCGCAACCAGGCTTACCTAGCCCTCGGCAATCTCTTGAACAGCGCCGCCTTGCTGGCCATTGATGCTTGCCCGATGGAGGGATTCGACCGCGCCCGATACGACGAGATTCTTGGGCTCAAGGCGCAGGGACTCGCCTCGGCCGTGATCGCCACGCTCGGCTATCGCCTGCCCGCGGACAAATATGCGAATGCGCTAAAGGTGCGCTTCCCAAAGGAAGAAGTATTAGTCCACATCTGAACCACGGGTTATTTCGATTACGCAGGGCTTATTCGCCGTAGCAGACACGTACGATTTTCAACCTTCAACAACTCGAAGCGGAGAGATCAATTATGAAAGTAGGATTTATAGGAGCCGGGCGCGTAGCAGGCACGTTCGGTCGTCACTTGGTAACTGCTGGTCACACCATCGTTGTATCCAATTCCAGAGGTCCGGAAACGCTGGCTGACTTCGTCGCCGGTCTCGGTCCGTCCGCTATCGCGGGGACAAAGGAGCAGGCTGCCGAATGCGAGGTTGTCATTCTTGCCACCAATTGGGTCAGGGTGGCTGACGCGCTGAAGGGGATCGATTGGCGCGGCCGCATTCTCGTCGACGCGACGAACGCGCACGTGGACCCGGTCCCGGACGTTAGTCTGGCTGGCGTGACCAAATCGCGGGCGGCACTGAAGGGCCACACCTCTAGCGAGATGGTCGCTGAGATGGCGGTTGGCGCGAGGCTCGTCAAATCGATCAGCAACATGCCGATGGAGTGGATCCAGGACTTCTCGCCGAACAAGCCCCGTACCGTCATCTTCGCCTCCGGCGACGACACCGAAGCCAAGCAGTTGGTGATCGACTTGATCAACAGCACCGGACTCGTTGCGATTGATCTCGGATCGCTCGCAACAGGCGGGGCGATGCACGAGGTCGGCGCTCCTTTGTCCGGCCTCGATCTCCACTTCGTCCGCCGACTTCGGTAAAGAGCGGCCTCAAAACAACGGCCAAAGAGTTGGCCGCACCAAACATCCGTCACACTTATCGGAAGAAATCATGAATAGATTCGAAGGGAAGGTCGTCATCGTCACGGGGGCCGGTTCTGGGATCGGTGCCGGCACGGCGCGCCGCTTTCTACAGGAAGGCGCACTCGTAGTGCTCAACGGACGGCGTGAACACAGGTTGCACGAAACCATTGCAGGCTTTGATGCCGCAAAGTCTCTGGTTCACCCGGGAGATGTGTCGGATGAGGCGTACGTGAAGCACCTGGTAGAAGACACGGTCTCCAGGCTTGGAAAACTGGACGTGTTCGTCAACAACGCGGCGATGGCGATCTTTGGTCCTTTCGCGCAGACCACCACGCAAGACTGGCGAAGGTTGATGGCGACTGACCTCGACCGCGTCTACTTCGGCGCTCGCGAAGCATTGCCTCATCTCCTGAAAACGAAGGGCTCGCTCGTCAACGTCTCCTCCGCCTCCGGTCTGGGCGGGGACTGGGGGTTGAGTGCTTACAACGCGGCCAAGGGCGCCGTGACGAACTTCACGCGCTCCTTGGCGCTGGAGTACGGCTCACGCGGCGTGCGCATCAATGCGGTGGCGCCGAGTTTCACCTCCACCGAGGCCACCGTCGATCTCGAGAAAAGTGAAGCCGTGATGGCCGCTTTTCGTGACCCGCCGCCTTTCCTTTTATGTGGGTCAAGGGAGTTCGCGACATCTTTTCGGGTCTCGTGGTCCTAACGTTCCTCTGGAGGGGAGACCGGCGCACCACCGCAATACTCTTCGCCATTGCAATTTTCATCCCGCTCGGCGATGGGCTGGTTATTCTGAGCCATCTTGGCTTTGCGCCGCCAATCTATATTCACTGGGGAACAGCGCTCTACATGGTGATTGTTGCCGCTTTCCTTCTAAGAAGGAATTCATGATGGGAGTCCTAAACGTCGTTGCAATTATCGTCGCTGGATTGATGGTTGGAAGTGAACTGGCCGTCGCCGTGTTTATTCATCCAACGCTCAATAGACTTCCGGATCATGTTCATCTGCCGGCCGCAAGCGCCCTCGCTCGTGTGCAGGGGAGGTTCATGCCGTTTTGGTACATTCTTGTATTTTTGCTTACTTTAGCCGAGGTTGTAATCCAATGGCACCAATCTGACCGCTTACCGATCTGGATGGCTACATCGGCCGTTTTGTGGATGTTGGCGATTTTGTATTCGATCACCGCCCTCGTGCCGATCAACAACCGTATTAAGTCCAATCCGCCTCCCGATTGGAAGACCTACCGGCGTAGATGGGATCTGCTTCACCGCTGGCGTGTTGTACTCCTCACGATAGCTTTCGCCTTCCTAGTCGTGGGATTCGTTAGCAAGTAGTCATCTTTGGCCTCTTCCGCAAGGGCAGCTATCGCCGGAGATCGGAGCCGGCCGGCTTCGAGACGGTTTGTCCGCGATCAGCCATGCTAAAGTTGTCGATCCATTGATCTTCGAAGCCGACAGCGGCCAGTCCTCGCCCGGAATGATCCACCCAATATCTTCGGCAGAGGGAGCAACCGGTTCTTTGGGACACTGGTCGGCAATATCCACCGGGGTTCAGGTGGCCCTCCCTACGTTGTTGTTCCAAGCGGATTTCGGCCGCAGTATATTTGGCCGTCATTTGATAACTGCTGGTCACACCATAGTCGTATCTAATTCCAGAGGTCCGGAGACGCTGACTGATTTTGTCGCTGATCTGGGTTCGAGCGCAATCGCCGGCACGAAACAACAGGCGCCCGCCAGACAATTCCTCGGGATCGACTAGCGCTCCCGGAATCGGTTCGAATTCCCGCGCGGGGACACAAGACGATAGGCGTTCTTCTAGCCCAGGGCTAACTCTCCTACGCCGCTAAAGATTGGCCCAGGGAGCACTGCCAACTACTGCCATTATAACCGGTTTTCGAGGGATATTGAGGGTGGCAAAGGGACGCCGAAGGACGTAATTTACCCTGTAGATATGAAAAACTCCCTTAAAAGCGGGGGTTTTGTAATCAGCAGGTCATCGGTTCGAACCCGATTGCCGGCTTCATTGCAAAGCCCTTACATCAATGGATTACTGAGCATGGCATTCAGCATTAAAAGGATTGTCGGCAGGCTCACTGCCGTTTACTGCCAAAACACCTGCGTCATGCTTCGGCCGAACGAGCCAGGCCAACCGCATTCTCTTTGAACTCCCGGTCGTCACGACGACCGCATTCTTTCTTCCTCATGGACTTGTACCTTCTCCTTTCACAGCCCTCACCACAAAATCAAAGAAAGGTCACTGCGGCGGATCGGCTGTCCCAAAAGTGCGTCAGGGATTTTCATTCAATGTGTCCGGTTAATCGAGAACGAATGGCGGCGGTCGACGCACCCGCGCGAGCTTGAGATGTTCGCCATCATGGAGCACCTCGGCATCGGGTGGAATCGGTGCGGCCATCAGCGGAGGAGTTTTACCTTTGCTTCCAAGGGCGCCCGGAGAGCCAATACCTCCGTTGAGAGCCGGTGGCCAAGTTTCACCGGGCGGCACCTTTCCGAAGCCGGGTATCTGCATCCCGGACTTCACTTGCAGAAAGAGGACGTAATCGAACGTGGTCCAGTCCTCGGGTCGGAGTGCGCCGGCTTGGGCGATGCGGGTGTGGAGCAGCCACGCCGTCCACCATTCCGTGCCGTGTGGCGCGGAGATGAGCGTGTGCGAAGGATCGCTGATTAGCGGGCGGAGACTCAGGAGTTCGTGCATCGTGTCATCGCTCAAGATTGGACGGCCTCCGCGCAGGACGGTGGGCGTGGATGTTCCGACGACGAGCACCGCCACGGCGAGGGTAATGGCGCATCGCAACCATGGCCGGCTGATGTGCGTGAGGGCGAAGGCCGCAGCCAGCGTGGCGGGGATGATGGCGATAAGCGAAAAGCGCATCATCTTATCGGCGCCAAACCACGGCCCCGTGAGCGCAAGCGCGGTGAGCGCGCAACCCGCAGCCACTGCGGCATCGGGTGACGCAAGTTTTTTTTCCCGACGCGCGACGATGAAAATCGTGGGCAGCGCGGCGAGTGCGAAGACGCCGGTGCCCAGCCAGTGCATGATGGCAAAGCCGCGCATCGCTACGCCGGGCGGCATTGGCGTGAGGCCGCCAGCCGCGAAATCCGCGGGATGCGCGATCGCTCCGAGCAGGCGGTGGATGCGCGCCGGGTCGAACTTCCACATCACAAGACCCGCCGCGAGCGCCAGCACTACACCACCGGCGGCAACCCACGGGAGCATCGCCCGCCATTTCACTCCGTCGCGCATCAGCAACGACATGGAGGCCACTCCTCCCACCAGCAACAGTGCGCTCCCAAGAACGCCGATGTGCGTAAGACCGAGCAGCGCCAGACAGCCGAGCAGCCAGGCCCCGCGCTGCGCATTTGGCTGTTCCAGCCAGCCGTGCAGAGCCAGCCCGAGCGCCGCGAGCCAGACGAGCGCGAGTGAGTTCTTTTGAAAATCCCCGACCATGCCGAGCAGCGGTGCTGCGAGGGCGGTCACCGTACCGGCGGCGAGCGCCACGCCATCGCCACGCCGCGCCCGCTCGCACCAGCGGCGCACCAGCACGAAAACCGGCCATGCCGCGAGAGGCGGCAGCATCGAATCGCAGAGCTTCACAATAAGCACAATGGAACTTTCCACCGGGCGCCCGCTAACGACGGCGAGCACCTTCGCCAGTCCCGCGTGCAGATGGAAAATCAGCGGCATGTCGGGGATGCCAAGGGTTCCGCGTTCGAGAATCGCCCGCGCTTGCACAAGATAATAGGCGCCATTGATACCCGGCACCCACGGCGTGCTAAAAAGCAGCCACGCCCGCACACCCGCCGCCGTCACGATCAACGCGACCAGTGGAAACCACGAGCGCGCGAAGGTCTCTGCCGCCGCGTCGGCGTGAGAATCCGCCGCCCGTCGCGGGGGCAAATTACGCCGAGAGAAAAACGGAGCGGAAGGAAGAGTGTTCATACACCGCTCAATGACAGCCGCCGGAGGCAAAGGTAACGGTCTGCAAAAATTTTGCGCCGGCCATGTCCGTGGGGAGCATCAATATAGGTCCGAAGGACAACCGATTTTATTCATTCGTCGGAGCGGACGCCGGCCCGTGGCGAATCGCCGCGGTTCAAAGCGTCATAGGTTCATCGCTGGAGATGGCGCCATGCCTCGACATTCAGAACGCCGATCTGCGCCAGCTTCCCGCGGGGAGCGCGATGGGTTCTCCGCACCGACCCGGAAGACCATGCTTTTACCACCACTTTTGGACGAAGCCGTGATCTGTTTCTCCGCGCTTGCGCGTTCGATGAGCGCGGGCGCGGAGAGTTGGCGATGCGCTAGCCGCTTCCATTCGTAGCGTCTCATCCTTGGTGATGTCGGCGACGATTCCGACAAAGCTGACGGCCCGGCAGGGAGTCTCCGGGTCGAAGAGCGTGCGGCCCGCCATTTGCACCCAGCGCACGGTGCCATCGTCGCGGATGATCCGATGTTTCGCGGAAACGCGCGGCGAGTCTGGCCGCATTCCTAGCATCGCTGCGGCGATGACCGCGCGTCGGTCGTCTGGATGCACCCGCTTGAATACGATCTCGAATCCACCCTTCACCCCTGCAGGTAATCCGAAGATTGCGGACATTTCCGGGGTCCAACACTCTTCTCCGGTCTGCAAGTTCGCGTCGAACGCACCAAAGCGGAGCGGCGCGGCTCCGAAGCCGTGCCCTGCGCAGGCGTGACATTTTTTCCGCTCGGTAACGTCTGCCACAAAGCCGAGGACGCACTCCGTCGGTCCGAAGAGAGACCCGTGACCAAAGGTTTGCGTCATCAGTTCCACGCAACGGCATCTTCCCCACGCTCCACAGACCCGCAGTTCCAGATGTTCGCCTGGCGCATCCTCAGACCGGAAGCCCCGCTCCCGCGCTGCCGCCACTGCGCGCCGATCCTCGGGGTGAATGCACTTCAAGAATGTTTCGTAGTCTCCCGCGTGATCGGACGGAAGACCCATGATTGAGGTAAATTCTGGCGACCAGTATCCCTCGCCGGTTTCGTAGTTAAGATCGAAGCAGCCAAGCTCGTGAATTGTGTTCATAGGTATTTGAGACCCGCGGCTTTTTCGAAGGTTACACGCGCTGTAAAAACTTTTTCGATCAGGTAACCTTCCGTCGTTGCGGCGGTCATAAGGCTATACTATGACCGCACCGCTTCGACTCGCGCCCTATCTTGCGCTCTCGCTGCTCATCGCGCCGGTTCAGCGCCGCGGCGATGAATCACACACCGCGCCGCTGGGCGTGTTTTTCATCGGCGATTCCACGGTTGCCAATTACCGCGTCGAGCCGCGTCTTGCCGCGGCACTGATCCAGCCGGTTTCGATTCCGAAAGCGCCGCCGGTTGAAGCGCGAGTGTCCTACGCGCTTACCGGCCTGAACGCCACCATGCGGGCGACGCCCTTGCCAAAAAGTGTCGAACCCATTACTAAACCCGAACGATGAATGCCGAAGAAGAACAAGTCTCCCGTCTGCTCCGCGCCGCGGCCAAGGTGACGCCAGCCGGGATGCCGCCAGCCCCATTTGGCTTTGCGACCCGCACGCTGGCGCATTGGCAGAGCGAGCGCCGGGATGGCGATCTCGCAGTTGCGCGGGTGTGCCGGCGAGCGGTGCTCTGCGCGCTTTCGGCCGCGATGGTTGCCGGAATTTTTGCCTCGCCCTACCTCACTGCGAAGTCGGATTCCACGCAATACGTCGGGCAGCTCTCCGTCGCCGCCGGTCGCCTCGCGTTGCACGGCCAGGAGTGATCTGAGTTTCGCAGCCTAAGAAATGTGGAAGCCGCCGACGCCGCCGACCTTTCCACTGCGCGGCTCGTGGCGCTCGCCCGCGAGGACGACGAACAGGCTGCGCGGCAACTTATCGACCGGCTTTACCCGCTCGTGCTCAAGCTGGTGCGCTCGCACCGGGCGAAGCGCACCGCCGAGGAAGACCTATGCCAGATGATTTTCGTCCGGGTATTTCATCGCTTGAAACAATTCGCTGGCAACGTGCCGATCGAGCATTGGGTTTCGCGCATCGCCATCAACACTTGTCTCAATCAAATCGAGAGCGAGCGCGTCCGGCCCGAGCTGCGCTATGCTGATCTCCGCGAAGAACAGGCCGCGGTGGTGGAAAAACTTGCCTCCACCCCGGCGGAGTTGCCCGGCGAACAGCAAGCAGCTGCCTGCGAACTCGTCGGCCAACTCCTGGCGCAGCTCGCGCCGAAGGATCGGCTCGTCATCACCCTGCTTCATCTCGAAGAACGCAGTATCGAGGAAATCAAGGCCATGACCGGCTGGAATATCCCCGTGGTGAAAGTACGCGCCTTTCGCGCACGCAAGAAACTCGCCCGCCTCTATGCTGCGCTCCGAAAGCAAGGCCGCTAACCAAACCAACTATGAAACCGTGGAAACTTGTCCTTAGCTTTGCCGCCATCTTCCTCCTCGGTGGAGCTGTTGGCGGCTTCATTTCGATGCGCATCGCCCATCGCATGTTTTTCTACCCACCGAGCGCGGAGGAGATGGAGCGGGACATGATCGGTCACCTCAAGAGCTCGCTGGACCTTAGTCCCGAGCAAGTGATTAAAATCCAACCCATCGTGGGAAGGGCGACGAAAGAGATGAGCGCCACGCAAAGGGATCTGACGGGTCGCATGACGGCGACACTGGACAAGGCCGAGTCCGAAATTGACGATCTCCTCACTGCCGAACAGAAGAGGAAGTTCGATGCGATCGAAGCGAAGCGGCGTGAATTCACGGGCGGGAAGTAACCCCGCTGGCGTGCGCCACGCTTTAGGCGCGACGAGTAGACTCTGATTGCTTGGGAAATAGACCGGCTCCGCAATAAGAAACCAGAAACCGAGGGGATATTTCATGGACTTCGGGTGTCACGGAATTAATCACCAGCCAGTTCGCTTTCGAGATGGTACACCTGATCTCGCAAGGCGTCGCCATATCCCCAGCCGATGTGGGGAGCGTGGATGCTCAGACGCCGCACCCGCTCTCGAAATCGGGAGTAAAGCCCTGATCCTTCGCGCAGAAGCAATTGCGCCATCTCGTTCAATACCGACTCCAGACTGTTATAGAAAGACCCGGTGATGTCGCCAAATTCCCGCGTGAACGCGGTGCCGTTTTCCACATAGGTCAACATCAGGTCAATTGTTCCTGCCAGGTTGCCGGTAGCCTTGCGATAAGCGCGGATGGCCTTGCGCGCCTCGGCCAATTTGAGTTTGCCATTACCGTGGGGCGGGAAAAATTGTTCCACGATCTTGTGCCGGTAGTTTTCCAAAGCCGTGCCGTCGCTTTCTTCCGCCTGAACGCGGGCTTGGAGAAAATCGCGGTTGTCCGGCGAGGCGTCATAAAGGTCCTTCAACAACGCGATGAGGGCCGGTTTCGACCAGTCTTCCAATTGCCGGCGGACATTCGACCAGCCGGTGGATTTCTTTTCACTTATTTATCAGAATGCAAAAAATCCGTTTGAACCGGCCTCGCTATATTGAGCTCGCGCCTGGGTCGCTCGGCTTTGGGTTTCTCCAGGGTGGCCGGTCGGCGGATCTTGCCGACGACGTTTGCCTCGCTTCATTCAGGCCACTATAGGCGGAGAACCAGTCGGGGCAAATATTGGATGGCCTCGAATCCGTGATCGCGCCACTTCGGCAAGAAGTGTGTGGCAGGCACACAGTTCAGGCGCAAAAGTCACTGCCAAATACTGCCATTATCGCCGATTTTCGAGGGATATCGAGGGTTGCAAAGGGACACCGAAGGACGTAATTCACTCTGTAGATATGAAAAACTCCCTTAAAAGCGGGGGTTTTGTAATCAGCAGGTCATCGGTTCGAGCCCGATTGCCGGCTCCCTCAACCTGAGGGACTTACGTCCGTTTTTGAGCTAAGGGTGAAAATCAGCAGGTCGGTGTACGCAGCCTTCCCGCTTCCCTGCACGCGATGACTTCGCGTGAGGCACCGAGAAACTCCCGACGGTGTCGGGCGAATCTGCGCCGCAATGATTCAGACGGCGTCTGAGTTATCTCCCGTCGACGCCGAAGGCAACATCCCTCACTGGTTCCGCACCCGGTCAACTTTAGATTACCTTGCCCTCGCTCGTCCGCGAGTCTGCACCGGAAACATTGATCCGCGAGTAAGCGTGTCGAATAACGTGGATCAATTCTCTCTGGCGCGCATCCGCTACCGCTTCGATGCGAAACAGGTGCGACTCTAGTTAGTGAGAAAGGCCCGTTCCTCCGCTCGGGTGCCTCTTTGAGGCCGGTCCTCGGAGCTGGCGTTTTGAACCCGGCACGCGACCTATGTTTCTCGGTTCTTAACATTTTTCTCCCTCAACCGTTTCGCCACGGCGAGAAAGTTCTGCAAAACCAGCGAGGGTGCGTTCCGCAGCCAGATGAGCTTGAGGCGAAAATGCGGAACCGGCGCGCGCAGTCGCCGCGTTCGGCAGTTATGAACACTCACGAGCACTTCCGGCAGGATGGCGACACCGTAACCGGCGTTGACCATCCCGAGGAGGTTTAGCACCCCATCGACCGGGTGAAGTGCGGTAGGTGTAAAATTTGCCGCCGCGCAGGAATGGTTCAGCCGCTCCATGTAGCCGGGCGAAACCTTGGGCGATGGGATCAGCACCGTCTCGCCCGCCAGGGCCTCGATGTCGATCTCGGGGTCGTTCTTCTTTGCCAGCGCGTGTTGGGGCGGCAGCACGGCCACCATGGGGCAAGAGAACAGCGATTGAGACTGAAACTGGCGGGTCCGTGGCGCGCAAAGGTCGGGATAGATTCCGAGGTGGATGCGCCCTTCGCGCAAAGCCGCCGCCTGCTCTGTGCGTTCGAGTTCCACCAGGAAGACTTCGACGAGCGGGTATTCCGCGCGGAAGGCGGTGAGGAGGGGCGGCACCACGCGGGTGGAGAGTGCCGCAATGTTGGCGAGATTGAGCCGACCGCGCGACCCGAGACCGGCTTCGCGCGCATGCTGAAGCCCCTCTTCCGCGCTCGCGATGGTCCGCCTCGCATCGGTCAGAAAAGCGTGTCCCGCGTCCGTCAAAGACACCCGCTTGCGGCGGTCTCGCTCCAGCAACCGGACTCCAAGTTCCTCCTCCAACGCCCGAATCTGGCGGCTGAGCGGTGGCTGACTCAGGCGCATGCGCTCTGCGGCGCGCCGAAAGGAAAGTTCCTCGGCGACGGCAATAAAGGAGCGCAGATGACGCAAATCCATAGTGCATCGTTTGATACCGAGAACGATACCAAATAGCGACAAACAAAGTAATTCCGTGCCGGACGAAGGACTCCTTATGTTGGTGAGAACCCTTCGTGACCGAGCGGCTAGCGCTGGCACATCACACAACAACCCTTTTTTCCGCCTCTCCCATCTCATATGGAACGTCCTGCCACAATCCCCACCATCCTCGCCATTGGCGCCGCAGGCCCCTTCGCCGGTCTCGTCGTGCCCGAATTGGTCAAGCGAGGCGTCAAGGTTCGCGGTTTGATCCGAGACTCGAAGCAGGATGCGGCGGTGCGGAAGCACGGTGCGGCTGAAGTCGTCGTCGGCGAGCTTGGCGACCGATCCAGCCTGGACGCAGCCTTGAAGGGCGTGGATGCGGTTTTCTACATCGCGCCGGCCTTCATGCCCCACGAGGCGGAGATTGGAACGGGCATGGTGGAGGCTGCGCAGCGTGCGGGTGTGCGTCGCTTTGTTTTCTCATCCGTCATTCACCCGATCCTGACCGTGCTCACCAACCACGGTGCCAAAATACCGGTGGAGGAGGCGGTTCTCGCTTCGGATATGGAGTTCACTCTTCTGCATCCGGCGATGTTTTTTCAAAACTTCGCTCAGAGCTGGCCGGCCGTAGTGAAGACCGGCGTTCTGGCAGAGCCTTGGTCGAGCGACACCCGCTTTAGCAGAGTGGACTACCGCGACGTTGCTGAAGTCGCCGCAATCGCGCTCACTGAGGACCGGCTGAATTTCGGAACCTTCGAGCTTTGCGCCGAGGGCAACCTCAATCGCCACGATGTCGCCGCTTTGATGGGAGAAGTGTTGGGACGAAAAGTCGAAGCGGCGAAGCTCGACGCGGGCAAGGCGCTGAAGGACGCCGGAGACGATGAGCAGACTGCTGCGATCCAACCCATGTTCGAGTGGTATGACCGGCACGGTCTGCCGGGAAATGCGGTGATCCTCAGAAGCCTACTTGGACGCGAGCCGAGAACGCTTCGATCCTATTTCCAGGAGCTAAAGGACACCCACATCTGAAACCATCGTCATAGATGACTGCAGTCAATGTCACTCCTTTCGAGATCGAGACGGTGTCGCGGCACGGCGACATCGTCCGTGCAGACGTTTATCTGCCGATCGGGGTATCGGGTCCGTTCCCGGTGCTGCTGGGAGCATTGCCTTACCAAAAGTCGCTGCACCGTCTGCCGGCAGTTCCCGTGTTCCCTTTCATCGAATACGGACCGATGCAGCTCTACCTCGACGAAGGCTATGCCTATGTCGCCATGGACGTTCCAGGCACAGGCCGATCCAATGGAGTCTGGGATCCGGTGTCGCGCGCAGAAGGCGAGGCGATCCACGACATGATCGAGTATGTCGCCGCTCAGGACTGGTCCAAAGGTGACGTTGGCATGATCGGCATGTCCTACTTTTGCTGGAGTCAGTGGAATGCGGCGCGCACCCGCCCTCCACATCTGCGGACGATCGGCGCATTCGATGGCGCGACCGACATGTATCGCGACTGGATGTATCACGGCGGAATCCCGATCCAGGGATTCCTGAACGCATGGTTGTTCGGCTCGGTGCTGCTCCAGCACCAAGCCGAGGGACATCCGATTGACGAAAAAGGACGTGACCGGGTCATCTACGACATTTACGCGCACCGGCTCGACGACGAATGGCACCGCCGCCGGTCGCCCTTCTGGGAGCTCGATCAGATCGACATCCCGGTGCTGTCGATCGGCGCTTGGGGTAAAGCATCCCTGCACCTTCGCGGCAACTTCATGGGCTACGAGCGCGTCTCGGGGCCGAAGCAGTTGCTGATTACGGGAGCCAATAGTTTCGCCGCAGCGCAAATGCAGTTCGCTGACGTAGACTTCCACCGAAGTGAACTCCTGCCTTGGTATGATCACCATCTGAAGGGCATTCAGAACGGCGTCATGGAGCGTCCTGCAGTCCGCTTTTTCGTGCAGGGTGAAGGCGTTGTGCGCGACGCGGCAGACTGGCCCCCGCCCGATGCCACGCCGTCGACCTTCTATCTCAGCGGCGCTAAGAGCGGTCACGTCCGTTCGCTCAATGATGGATCGCTGGTGGCGGAAGCATCCACGCTGACCTCAGACGAGACAAGCTGGAGCTACCCCGATTCGAAGTGGATGGCAGGCGTCACGACCTTCGACACGAATGGGATTCCAGACCATTGCGCACGGGTCAACACCTTCACCACAGCGACGTTTGACCGCGAACGTGAATTCACCGGCCAGGGCGTGCTGATCCTCCATGCCTCATCCGACCAGACGGACATGGACATCATGATCAAGCTTTCGCTGCTTTCCGAGGACGACGACAAGCCGCATGTCATCAAAGTATCCCAAGGGTGGCTTCGCGCCTCGCATCGCGCCGAAGACCCTGAACTAACGTCTGAGATGCGGCCATTCTTTGCACATGACCGGATCGAGCCGATTGAGCCGGGCACCGTTTACGAACTGCGCATCGAGTTGCTGCCTATGTCGTTCCTTGTGCGTGCAGGTGAAAGGATGCGGTTAGAGATTAGCAACTGGGAATCAGCCATTACCGAAGCTCCAATGACGCATTGGTATGGCCAGAAGGTCGGCACCGACACCTACCACCACAACTCACGCTTTCCATCGTGTTTGCGGCTTCACGAGCGTCCGCGGACGGCGGCAGCAGGGAATTCAGAATCAGGAGAGAAATAACATGAAACAAGACCGAGTAGTCGTAATCACCGGCGCTGCAGGAGGCATGGGTTCGGTCTTCGTTGCCCGCTTTCTCGCGAACGGCGACACGGTCATCGCAACCGACAACAGGGGCGAGGAATTGAACGAACTCCCGTCACACCCGAAGCTAAGCCTCGTTGTCAGCGATATTTCGAAAGAAGAGGATTGCGAGAAGATCGCCGAGCTAGCGCGCAAAGGCGCGGACCGGGTCGATGTGCTGATCAACTGCGCCGGGCATTTTCCGATCAATCCCTTCGAGCAAATGTCGGCGGACGATTGGAGGCACGTCATTGACATCAACCTGACCGGCAATTTTCTCATGACACGCGCCGTGCTGCCCCTCATGAAGGGCAACGGCTGGGGTCGGATCATCAACGTCGGGTCAGCGTCGGTTTTCGAGGGCGTTCCAGGCCAGGCGCACTACGTCGCCGCGAAAGCCGGGATCATTGGACTCTCCCGCTCTCTTGCGCGAGAGTTTGGAGACTACGGGATCACGGTGAATGTGCTCACACCAGGACTCACCTCGACGCCACCAGTGCGCGATCATTTTCCGCCCGAGATGCTCGCGAAAGCGCGTAACGCGCGTGCCCTCAAACGCGATGAGCAAGCGGAAGACCTTGTCGGAACGGTCTTCTTCCTTGCCTCACCGGATGCGGATTTCCTCACGGGTCAGATCATCAATGTCGATGGCGGAAGCCATATGCACTGAAATCGGGGCATCGAGAAACATCCCCCACTCACAAACCAGCTAACAAAGAAGCTTAACTCATGACAATACTCGTAACCGGAAGCACCGGCAAAGTCGGTTCGGAAGTGCTCAAAGAACTTGGCAAACGAAACGTGACCGTTCGCGCCCTGGTGCGCAAGCCGGACGCGAAATTGCCGGAAGGCGTCGAAGCCGTCGTCGGTGACTTACTCGATCCGGTCTCCGTCGAAACGGCGCTCGATGGAGCGGATAAGCTCTATTTACTCAACGGCGTCGCACCCGATGAATTGACGCAGGGGCTGATCGCCTACGGTTTGGCTAAGAAGCTAAAGTTAAAGCACATCGTCTATCATTCGGTTTTTCGGGCGGAACACTTTCTGGACGTTCCGCATTTCGCCTCGAAGGTCGCGATCGAAAGCGCACTGAAACGGTTCGACATTCCTTTCACGATCATCCGACCGAATTACTTCTACCAAAATGACACATCACTGAAAGGTGTGTTGATGGGGCCGGGCATCTACCCAATACCGCTCGGCACACCGGGAATCTCGGCGGTGGACATCCGCGACATCGCGGAAGCCGCGGCCTTAGCCCTGACTACTGAAGGCCATGAGGGAAAGACCTACAACCTTAACGGCCCCGAGGTTCTGAGCGCCGCCGCCGCCGCCTCCATTTGGAGCGCGCTGCTTGGCAAGAAGATTCAATACACTGGCGAAGACATGGATGCGTTCGAGGAGCAAATGCGGCAAAAAGCGCCGTCGTGGTCTGCGTTCGATATACGCATGATGTTTCAAGGCTATCTCGAACGCGGCTTCGTCGCGGGCGACGGAGACCTTGAGACGCTCACAGCCCTGCTCGGGCATTCTCCGCGCCGTTATGAGGACTTTGCAAAGGAGACTGTCCTCGAATGGCAAACAACGAAATAGGACTCACTCAACCCGAACGAAACCAATTCAAAATATGACTTATACCCAATTCAAACCGGGGACCACGGCTCTGGTGCTGATCGACTACCAAGTCGGGACCTTGCAACTCATCAAGACTCTCCCCTCCGACCAGTCGCTCCGCAACGCGGTCATGCTCGCCAAAGCAGCGAAGGCTTTAGGGATGCCAGTCGTCCTGACGACTAGCCAGAAGGACAACATCCAAGGGCCGCTGCCCCCCGCATTCGGGAAGCTGCTGCCGGATGCTTACGAGAGTCGTATCCAGCGCGCGGGAATCGTGAACGCGTGGGCGGACCCGAAATTTGCGGCGGCGGTCAAAGCGACGGGTAAAAAGCAACTCATCATGGGTGGAGTCACAACCGACATCTGCCTCGTCTTTCCGAGCATGAGCGCCGTAGAGGCGGGCTTCGAAGTGCAGGCAGTGATGGATGCGTCCGGTTCCTCCTACGAAATCCAGGAAAACATGTCCCGACGCCGAATGGAGCGCGCAGGCGTCGTCCTGACGACCACCAATACAATCATCGCTGAACTCGTTCAGGACTGGAGCACACCCGAGGGAATGGAGCTCGTGAAGCTTCTCGTTGCCACCGCGCCGATGATGCAGCCAGTCGATTAGCCTATACAGTGCAAGCACGGTCCAAATCGCCATGAACGAGACAATACTAACCGCGCCCATCGCCGGCTTTACCAGCGGTATGGCCAGACTCGGTGGGGTTCGTCTCCATTATCTTCTCGGTGGCAACCCAAGTGGACCGCCGGTGCTACTCTGGCATGGCTTTCTCAGCACCAGTCAAGAGTGGCGCAAGGTGATGCCCGCGTTGACCAAAGCCGGTTACGCCGTTCTCGTGCCCGACATGCGCGGGTATGGCGACTCGGACAAGCCCGACGGCACGACCGGCTACGACGCTCGCGCGTTGGCAGAGGAGTTCCGCGCGCTCGTGCATCAGCTCGGTTTCGGAGGCGGCAGACCGATAATACTAGCCGCGCACGACATGGGCGCGCCGCCCGCGCTGCTCTGGGCGGCGGATCACCCGGAAGAAATCGCAGGTCTGCTTTACATCGAAGCACCGGTGATGCTCTCTGCCGTCCTTACCGAAATCATCGCCTACAATGCCGAAGCGATGAAGGAGGGTTCGATGTGGTGGTGGATTCTGCCGCTCGCGCCGGACGTGCCAGAGCGCCTGGTGGTCGGCCGCGAGCGCGAGTTCCTTACCTGGTTCTACGATCGGCACATGGCTCGACGGGAAGCCATCTCCGATGCGGACTTGAACGAGACGCTGCGCACTTTTGCCGGTCGCGAAGGCGTGCTCGGGGCGATGGGACTTTACCGGGCGGCGTTTACCAGCATCGAGCAGACCGAGCCCTTGGCAAGGTTGCTCACAAGGCATAAAGTCACAGTCCCTGTCATGGCGCTGGGCGGCGAAAAGGGCTTGGGCGAAAAGGTGCAGACGATGGTCAAGCTAGTCGCCAAAGACGTGGAAGGCGCTCTCATCACCGATTGCGGGCACTTTCTGCCCGAGGAATGTCCGGAAGAGGTCGTGCGCCATGTCTTAGCCTTGAGCGCCAGGATCACGAAGCCGTGAAGACACCTCCTAACGCTACCACCCGGCGTCGTTTCTTCGGCAAAGCGGGCCGTCTTTCTCTGGGCGCGCTATTTCTTAACGAAGGTCTGTCGGCCAGCGGCCAGAACGAATCCGAAACTAAGAACACCAACCTGAAACATCAACCTATGAACGAGCACTCCATCACCTCTCAACCACTCACTCCCATACCGGCCGATAACCTCAAACGCCATCTCAAGGTCGCGCGTCCCGACACCGATGCGAGCCTGCCTCACATCGGTCTAGTGGGCGATACCTACACGGTTCTGGTCTCTGGTGACGATACCAACGGCCGGTATTGCCTGATCGACATGCACATCCCGCCCGGTGGCGGTCCACCGCCTCACCGCCACGACTTCGAGGAGTCGTTCACTCTCATGGCGGGTGAGATCGAGGCCACCTTCCGAGGCGAGAAAATGGTCGTCCGTGCCGGTGAAACCATCAACATCCCCGCCAACGCCCCACATTCCTTCACCAACGCCTCGAAAGAGACTGTGCGCTTGCTGTGCCTTTGCGCGCCCGCCGGCCAGGAGGAGTTATTTGCACAAGTAGGTGTGCCCGTGGCGACTCGGACCACGCCACCGCCCCCGCTCGGCAAGGAAGCCCAGGCAGAGTTAATGAAGAAGACAAAGGAGCTCGCACCCAAATACCGCACAGAGTTCCTCAAGCCATGACCGCTGCCCGCCGCAATGAAAGGCTTCATGTGGATTAGCCGCGTCCTTCTCTGCCTCGGATTGATGGTTGGAACCCTCAGCATGAAGGACACGCTGGCCCACTCCTGGGATCCGGCTTTTCAGGCCACCGCGCTTCCAGTAGGGCCAACGCACTCGAATTATCACGCGTTTCGAGAATTCACTCTCAGCTTGGGAGCGGCGGCTGTTTTGCTCTATGTCGCGTTCCGTCCTCCAGCGGACCGTCGGCGCTCGATGTGGATCGCTCTGCTCATCACAGCGGTTTGTTACTACGGAGGATGGTGGTTGCTGGCGCGCTGCTCGGGCTTCGCGCGCCCAATGGAGCGGCGTTGGTTGTTCATATCGCCGCCACAATTCTATCCCTCACAGGAGTAGGCCTAGCGTGGTGTCACTTCTCCGACCCCAGAACCAACAACACCTGACGCAACTGCGACTTCGCGCTTTCGCATCAACTTAATTCTATGAATCCAGCCTTTCTTCCGCAAAGATCCGACGGCGAACACAAATATTGCAGACTCTAAAAAAGAAATTATGAAAAAACTCGATGGTAAGGTTGCGGTAATCACAGGTGGATCAAGCGGCATGGCGCTAGCCACGGCCCAGTTGTTTGTTGAAGAAGGAGCGTATGTCTTTATCACGGGTCGGAGGCAGGAGACTCTTGACGAGGCGGTGAAGTTGATAGGCCGGAACGTGACCGGCGTGCAGGGTGATTCTTCCAACCTGGACGACCTCGACCGCTTGTATGACACGGTGAAGCAGGAAAAGGGCAGCATCGACGTGCTGTTTGCGAGCGCCGGCATGGCGGGCGAGGCGCAGAAGCTCGGCGCGATTACCGAGAAGAACTTTGATGGGCTTTTCGGTCTGAACACGCGGGGCACGCTCTTCACGGTGCAGAAGGCGTTGCCGCTCTTCAACGATGGCGGCTCGATCTTCATGACCGGCTCGATCGCTTCGGTCAAAGGCTGGCCTGGCTACACTGTGTATGCGGGGACCAAGGCCGCGCTGCACGCCTTTGCCCGCGGGTGGCTGAACGAACTGAAGGACCGGCGCATCCGGGTGAACGTGCTGAGCCCGGGGCAGATTGCCACCCCGATCCAGGACCAGGTGTTCGACGCCGAGACGAAGCGGCAGTTTGAAGCCCTGATCCCGCGCGGAAAGATGGGCCGCCCCGAGGAGATCGCAACCGTGGCGCTGTTCCTTGCTTCAGACGACTCGAGCTTTGTCAATGGGGTCGAGTTGGCGGTGGACGGCGGCACCACGGCAATCTGAAACCGCGACGCGCAAGAGCGAAGGGATAAGCCCCGTCTGAAGTAGCGCAGACGCCGGAACTCTCAGTGGCGGCACCATAGCTTTGAGGCATCCTCAGCATCGTAACGAAGTATTACCGGTCGCCTGCAGTAGGGGCGAAAGATGTCTTGCCTTCTACTTCTTGCACGCACTCCGCCCCGCCACGTTCCATTCACCGCAAACACAACAAACCCAACCACGAAGACGAAGATATGACCAACAACACCAAAGACCTCACCAAGCAAGCCGCCACCAGCCCGCGTCATCGCATCGGCAGCTACGCCATCCTCTCGCGCATGGCTGACAAGGCCCGCGCCGACATTGCAGGTACGATGGGCGAATACCACACCAATTGCCCGCTCGACCATATGCTCCTCGACTGGAAAGGCGTCGAATATGCCGGCGCGCGCAAAGCAATCGAAGCAGGCGCGACCGACGAGGGGATTGCGAAGTATCTCGACACCCACGGCACGCCGAAGACGCCCGAAGAAATCCGCGCGTGGTCCGACGGCGTGGACAAGGCGACCATGCATGGCGACCCCGAGAAAGGCGAATGGTTCGACAGCGAATGCCGGAAGCTCGGCCTAGATCCAGCAAAGACGACGATGTTCGGGTGGCTGGAAGCGTACGATCGCGCGAGCTACGCGCAGTGAGCGGTGTTGCGGTTGCGTGGATTGCCCGCGTGCTCCGCGTTCCTCGACAGTCAACTCGACGTGGTTGACGATCGCGATGTTCACGCACCTATATGTTTAAAGAACCCATCCAGCGCGTCGAGAAGCGCCTGCGGCTGCTCCTCGGCGACGAAGTGCCCGGAGTCGGCGATCTTCACCGCCTTGACGTTGGTCACGTACGCGCGCAACGCCTCGGCGACGTCGGGGAGTCCGAACTCGCCCGTTATACCGAGCGTTGCCACTCTGAGCTTGGTCTTCTTGAAAGGCGCGAGATGCCGTTCGGTGACGAACACGTCTCGATAGCCGCCGAGTGCGCCGGTGACGCCGCCCACCTCGCGCAGATGGCGCACGTACTCCTCTTTGTCTTCTTCGCTCATGGCCCATACGTTGGTCACGTGCGTTTTGCTGAAAACGAAATGGTCGAAGTACGCGCGCTCATGACCCTGCAACAGCGTCTCCGCCAGCCCCGGCTGGTGATGGAACGGCCACCACCAAACCATCGTCGGCAAGTCGGGCGAGAACGCCGTGATCTGTTCGAGGTTCACGCCGAATACCGGCTCGTCGATGTAAACGAGCCCGCGGGTGCGCTCAGGATAGCGCGCAGCGAATGAGAGGGCCACCGGTGCGCCCATGTCATGACCGATGGCGATAACTGGCTCGGTAATTTCCAGATGATCGAGCAAAGCGGTGAGATCGCCCGCATGCGTCCAGCCATCGTACGGGCCGCTTAGTTTGTCCGAGTCGCCGCAGCCCCGTAGGTCGGGGGCGATGACCCGGTGCCGTTTCGCAAGGACGGGCATCACCTTGCGCCACATGTACCAGCTCTGTGGGAAGCCGTGAACCAGCACGACCGGCGGTCCTTTGCCGCCTACGACGTGGTGTAACACCACGCCATCGGCAATGGCGGTCTTACGGCTCGTGAACGTTTCTGAAAGATTGGATATCGTGGCGTTCTGCATCCTTAGACAATAATCATTCTGTGACGCGCCTGTCGAGCAGCGCCAGCGTCGAGGCGACAACATCGACCAAAGGAGGTGCTCCTCCTTTAGCCATGCCGCCTAAGAAACAGGTTGCCACTAGTCATAGCCTGCCTGCTATTGACGCCTATGATCGCTCGCGCGAAGAAGCCGGCGACGTTGCGCTCCAAGTCAGCGCGACGCCGATAGCGATCAAAGCGACCAAGGCGATGTCGATGTAACCCTGCGGTGCTATGACAGGGTGGAGCGTTTGGCCTGGCTTTAGCAGATTCGGATCAGTCCAAGCTACGCCTGGAAACAGGAACGCCATCGCCTGGCTGATCCAGTAGAACGCATCGAACAAAGCCGCGGCGATGAGGTTGGTGCGTGCGTCGCCTTTGCGTCGCCAGGTGAAGAAGAGTGCCGCAAGCCCGAGGAGAACGCCGACGGCCATCGTCTGTCCGTTGTGAAACCTGGCGTGAGGCGGCCAGTTCGGATTGTAGATGTGAGTGGTGTTCCAATCGGCGATAAACGATCCGAAGATCGTGACTGCTGCGACCAGCGAAAGGAGGCAGCGGCCGATGATAGAATTGCGCCGGGTAGTAGTTCTCATCGTTTTGTTAGCCAGTGATTCGTTCGAAAGTCGTGCGCGCCCTCAACCCACCCTTTCGCAGTGGGAGAGGGAGGTCCTTATCCGTGAGGGAGAAGGTTAGGGTAAGGGTAGATTAGGGCGTTGCCTGCACTCGGAAAGGACATTGTGAAAGAATCCGAAAATTTATTGGTTCACGCGAATGTTAGATAGTTGGCACTGTGCCACCATCAATTCGCAGGTTGGTGCCGGTAATAAAGCTGGCTAGTGGGCTGCACAGAAAGGCGACAGCATCGGCAATCTCCTCAGGGCGGCCTACGCGCGAGAGCGACATGTCGAAGACGTTCTCCAGCACCGCCTTCTCGACTTCGGCCCACGGCCCCTCGCCGCCGTCCGCCCAACCCCGGTCACGCGCCATGCCGCGGAACGCGGTTTCCAACTTTGGGGTATGAATTGGGCCTGGGGAAACGGCGTTGACCGTGACACCCTCCCTGCCTACTGCTTTGGAGAGCGACACGGTGAGATTGTTGACGGCTGCCTTGGCCGCCGAGTAATCGGACCCGGTTGCCGAAGGAAGCATCCCGGCTCCGCTGGAAATGTTCACCACCCGTCCCCAACCGGCCTTGCGCATGGCGGGAACTACATGCCGAACGAGGCGGACGATGGCCAGCACGTTGCGGTCATACATGTTGGCCCAATCTTCGGGTACAGTCTGGTCCCAAGACTTCTTTTCGCCTGAGCCACCGGCGTTATTGACCAGGATGTCGATCCCGCCCAACAGTTTTACTGCGGTGTCGCATAGGCGATTCGGTTTGCTCGTCATTGGTCAGGTCGCCAAGCACAAATACAGCGCGCCCTCCGCTGGCTTCAATGACTTGGACGACGTCCTTGGCGCGGCCTTCGTCCCGCCCGTGGACTGCGACAACGGCTCCTTCCGCCGCCAACGCTTTGGCTATGGCCGCACCGATGCCGTCACTACTGCCTGTAACCAGCGCCCGTTTGTCGATTAATTGTAGATTCACGATGTTTTTTGGAGTGAAGATTCTGCGATGCCTAACGACCTCAAGCTCAGCGGCGGAGGCTGGCGGCACAAGACGCAACAAGGACAAGGGACTCGATGGCCAGCCTCTGTTCGCAGGAGCGCGTGGTTAGACGTTTCAGGGCAATTCACTGTTAAGCATATCCAGTGGTTTTTATCTGCCTCGAAGTGTCGTTTAGGCCAGATCATCTTTCCCCGCGATAAGAAAGTGGTCGCTTGTCGAGCCGGCGGTCCTGGCCTTGAGATGAGGTTGGTAATGCGGGTCAGTCATGAAGGATTGCGCCGCTTCCTTCGAGGGCCACTCGATAATTACTCGTAGCGCGGCATTTTCGCTATCACCTTCGAGTCGCTCGTGGCTGGCAGTTCGGGCAAGATATTCACCGCCATGCTTGGCGACAATGGCGCCTACATGACCGATATAGTCTGGAAGCCAGTCTTCTGATGTGGGTGTTACGGCTAAAACTGAGTAGTATTTCATCTTTGATGTTTTGTAATATATCTGCCAAAGACCCGAGACGCGAGGAAACGCCTAGGCGATTCGTTGCGGTGAGCTTATTCGGCCATTCGGTTTCGCATGCCGGGAGGAACTCACGCGAAGGCCAGCAACCGACTGGCTTCTTCATCAGGCTGCAAACGAACCAGCAGCTTCGAGTCGTTCCACAACTTGAGCGCTCGCTCTGCGTCGTAGGACATCTTCGAGGACCGCGCCTCGATCAATCTGCCGTCATTCGACTGAAAGTATTTGCCCGATCCGTTCGCGAAGGCGGGATCGGCCGCAACTCTGGCCAGCGCCGCGCCCGAGAAACCAACGCTTCCCGGAGTGATGCCCATGTGCTTCATGGCCCACTTCATAAACGATGTCTTGGCGAGCCATTGCACGGGCTTCGGCATCGTCCTGAGCAAACCCGTTTCGGGCACGGAGCCGGGGTCGAACGCGATCGAGGCGATCGAACTGCCGGACTTTCTCAGCCGGCGATCCAGCTCATACGCATAAAGGATGGTGCAGAGCTTCGAAGTCGAATAACGCACGCCACCAGAAAGCGGCTTCGCGCCATTCTTCCCATCGTAGGCGAGAGCTGTCGCCTCGGGTTCGACCGCGACACCTACCATTTTCCCGTCCATTGTCTCAGGATCGTGTGTTCCGCTTGCAGTGAACACGATGCGGCCATCATCGGTGACGCGGTCGAGCATTAGTTCCAGAAATAGAAAATGCCCCAGGCAGTTAGTAGCAAATGTCTCTTCATAACCATCGACGCTGTAGGATATCGATCCCCGGAACTGCGCACCGGCATTGCAGAGGATCGCCTGGAGAGAGTCGATCTCGCCGCTGTCGAGCATCGCACCGCACCGAGCGGCCGCCGCCCTCACCGACGCGAGGGACGAGGTGTCGAGCTGAAGGGTGTCGACTCTCACGCCGTAGGTCGTCCGCAGTTGCTGTGCAGCCGGCTCCATGCGCTCCATGCTTCGTCCTGCGAGAAGAATGTTCAGACGTTGGCCGGCGGCGAGCTGCTTCGCGCATTCGAACCCGATGCCGCCATGGCCACCGGTGATGATGATTGTTGGCATAATAGTCTCCTAAGTTAACGCGCCGATGTGATTAATGCCGAGGCGGACTAAATCGCAGGAATGCGATCGCGCCGTCGTGTCTGCTGGCGCGTGGATCGTGGCTTACTTTGCGTAGCTGGCGCGATCGTCCGCTTCCAGCCACTCGAACATCGTCGTCCTCGCTGGATCGAGGCCGAGCTTCCGGCATTCGCTGTCGAACCATTCGCCTTTCTCGGGGTCGCCGTGCATGGTTGCTTTGTCGACGCTGTCGGACCACGCGCGGATTTCCTCCAACGTCTTCGGTGTCCCGTGAGTGTTGAGATGGGCGACGATCTCTTCGTCAGTTGCGCCTGCTTCGAGGGCTTTGCGGACGCCCGCATATTCGACTCCCTTCCAATCCAGGAGCATGTGGTCGAGCGGGCAATCGGTGTGGTAGTCGCCAATCTTACCGGCGATGTCTGCGCGGGCTTTGTCAGCCATCCGCGAGAGGATGGCGTAGCCGCCCGTGCGATGACGTGGACTAGTGGCGGCTTGTTTCGTTAGGTCTTTGCTGTTGTTGATCATAGTTTTGTTGGTTCGGTTTCGAGTGGAAGGACTAAGCTTTCAAAGGCATCGCAGTCGGCGCCGCTTCTGCGAGCAGGCGATCCAAATCAAGACGGCGCGTGTAGATCTCGACTCCACCGGCGGCATCTCGCGGCCATTCGTAGCGCGGACGGTCGCAGTAAAGCTCCACGCCATTTTCGTCCGGATCGCGCAGGTAGAGCGCTTCGCTTACCCCATGATCAGCAGCGCCATCGAGGGAAATGCCTTCACGCATCAATCGAAGCAGCGCGTCGGCCAGATCGGCTCGCGTTGGATAGAGAATTGCGAGATGAAACAGGCCCGTACTGCCGGGTGCCGGCGGCGAACCGCCGAGGCTTTCCCAGGTGTTCAGTCCGATGTGGTGATGGTATCCGCCGGCCGAGATGAACGCGGCTTGCGCGCCCATCCGCGCGATGAGCTCGAAGCCAAGCACATCGCAGTAGAACGCGAGCGCGCGTTCAAGATCCGCCACGCGTAGGTGGACGTGCCCGATGCGAGCGGCGGGCGAGATGGATTTTGGAGGGGTCACGCGTTGACGGGGCCGGTGGTGTTCTGCGGACGCGCGGAAAACAGCCCGGCGAAGGCGGCGCGGTGCTGGTAGGCGACCACTGACCAGAGTGCTGAGAGAATGATCGGCAGCGGCAACCCAGCGGGTGCCATGAAAATGTGAAAGAGCACGATGTTCGCGAGCACCGGCCCGAGTAGGGTCAGCGCCAAAGGCACGTAACGGTTAACGAGAAGCAGGATCGCGGGAATGAGTTGGAGCAGGAAGACCACGACGAGAAAGTGAGAGACGAAGAGTGCGCCGAGGAATTGGCCGGCGACGCCTGCCGGCGGAGGCATGGGGATGAAATGCAGGAAGCCGTTCAGTCCGAAGACGAGAAAGACGAAGCCGAGAAGGATACGAGCGATGAGAGCAGTGATTTTCATGATGTGAAGTTTGTTGGTTTCAAAGTGACAACGGTCGTTAGGCGGCGGCCGGGAAAAGCTCCTGGACGGCGGCGAGGTGGGGATGCAGATAGGTCGCCCGATCTACTTCGCCGTGGTTGACCGCGGATGCCCCGCCGGCCGCATAGGCTTGAACTTCGGTTACCCCGAGGAACCCGAAGAACGTGCGCAAATAAGGTTCAACAAAGTTGAACGACGCCATGGCGGAACCGGGACCATACACCCCGCCGGAAGCGACCAGGAAGGTGGCTTTCTTCCCCTTGAGAGTGCCGACTGGGCGACCATTCACGTAGGCGAAAGTCTTGCCGGGGCGCGCCACCTGATCGATCCAGAGCCGCAGCACGGAGGCAATGGTAAAGTTGTGCATGGGCACGCCAATGACGTACTCGTCGGCAACCTCCAGTTCAGCCACGAGGATATCTGAAAGGCGGAGGGTTTCCCGCTGTTCCGGGGTGCGCGCCTCCTCGGGCGTGAAGGAAGCACCGATCCACTGGGCCGTAATCAGGGATGGCGGATTGGCGCTGAGATCACGTGTGATGACGCTGCCGCCCGGATAAGCTTGCCGCCACTGCCGCACGTATTCGCCGGTGAGCTGGCGCGAGATGGAAGCGTCGTTGCCGAGCGGGCTGGATTCGATTTCGAGGAGCGTTGGGACTGATGGCGTTGCTGTTTTCACAACACACCGGTCGGTCGTGTGCCGGCGATCAAATAATACTTTGTTCCTTGGCTGAGCATGCCCAACGCGTATGCTGACGCAGATGGAATTCCGACATTTGCGCTACTTCGTGGCGGTCGCAGAGGAAGAAAGCGTGACGCGCGCGGCGAAGAGACTGCATGTGTCGCAGCCGACATTGAGCCGGCAGATTGCTGACCTTGAGGACGAACTCGGCGTCGCTCTTTTTGATCACGGCGCCAGGACAATCGGCCTCACCGGAGTAGGCCGAGTGTTCCTCGAGGAAGCGCGCGCCGTTTTGCAGCGCGGAGACCTGGCGGTGCAGATGATTCGCGCAGTCGCTGGCGGAAAACGCGGCGAGATTAACGTCGGCTACGCTCCCTCACCGACGGTCGAGTTGTTGCCGCAGATCCTCCGCTTGTTTCAGGAGTCGAATCCGGACATCCGCGTCCAGCTCCACGATACCTCCGGCGCCGAGACGGTCGCCGGTCTGCACAGCGGCGCGCTCGATGTCGCGCTGACGGTGCAGGGGTTACCGAAGACAATGGCCGGACTGACGTTTGAGGAACTCCGGCGTTATGCACTCTGCGTTGCTGTACCGGCAGGACATCGGCTCGCGGCTGCACGCAAGGTGTCACTCAAGCAGCTCATTAACGAGCCGTTCATTGCCTACTCGCGCGACGATTATCACGACTACCATGCCATGCTCAGGCAGTTGTTCGCGCCGTTAAAGTGCCAGCCAGCGATCGCGGAAGAACACGACAGCGCGACCAGCTTGATCGCGTCGGTGGGAGCGGGGCGCGGCGTCGCCATGGTGAGCGAGACCTTCGCCAGCTTCGCTGGCTCGCAAGTGAAGATTCTCCCTTTAGTTCCCGCGCCGCCGCCCATCGTCGTGGGCGTTGCTTTCCCGAAAAAGGCTGTCCCCACGAACGTCAAAAACTTCATCGCTGCGGCGAAGCGCGCCAGCTTGATTGCAAATTGATCGCAGTGTTGCTACTTACGAAATCAGGCGCGAACCTCTCGAGTATTTCTCGATCAGCGATTGTCATTCACACGTTGACTTAGCAACCCCCCCCATGAATACTCAAACTCAACAACTCCTCCGCGACCTCGAAGGAAAGGTCGCACTCGTCACAGGCGCCGCCAGCGGCATCGGCCTCGCTACCACCCGACTGCTCGAAGCCCGCGGCGCTCTCGTCGTGGCCGAGGACATCAATCCCTCCGTGAACGATCTGTTCCGCGGTCAGGAGCGCATCCTGCCATTCGTTGGCGATGTGGCGATGGAAAGCGCAGCGCAAGACGCCGTCGCGCTGGCCGTCGAACGCTTCGGACGGCTCGACATCCTCGTCAATAACGCCGCCAGGATCGTCTATAAAAATGCCGTCGAGATGACGCTGGAAGAATGGAACTCCATCCTCGGCATCAGCGCGACCGGCGTCTTCCTGCATTCGCGTGAGGCACTCAAGGTGATGATCCCGAATCAGACCGGCGCGATCATCAATATCGGCTCCTACGCTTGTTACCAGGCCTTCCCCGGGATTTCGGCCTACGCCGCGGCGAAGGGTGCGCTGGCGCAAATCACCCGCACGCTCGCGCTGGAAGCGATCCCGCATGGCATCCGCGTGAATGCGGTTGGGGCTGGCGATGTGGTCACCGACCTCCTCAACACGTTTCGCGAGGATGGCCGGGAGTTCCTCGCCGAACACGGGAAACTGGCGCCCATCAAACGCGCCGGACAGCCCGAGGAAATCGCCGAGGTCGTCGCCTTCCTCGCGTCGGAAAAAGCTAGTTTCATCGTCGGCGCCGTCGTCATGGCCGATGGCGGTATGAGTGTCATCATTCAGTAAGCAACCCGCATGGAGCAAAGCCGAATGTCGGTGGCATCCCTCTCACTCGCACCCCTATGAAACGCCGCACCTATCGGAAGCGTGATTTTCCTCTCGATCAGATCCGCCGGTATCTCGAACCAGGCCCCATCGTCCTCGTGAGTTCGGCGTGGCGTGGCAAGACCAACATCATGACGATGGGATGGCACATGATGTTGGGTTTCTCGCCCGCGCTGTTCGCGTGCTACGTCTGGGACGAAAACCACAGCTTCGAAATGCTGCGTCGGAGCAAAGAGTGCGTGGTCAATCTACCCACGACCGATCTCGTGAACGAAGTCGTCGGCATCGGTAATTGCAGCGGAGACAAGATCGACAAATTTGAGAAGTTCGGGCTCACGCCGGTGCTCGCGAGCGAGGTTGGCGCTCCCTTGATCCAGGAATGCTATGCGAACTTCGAGTGCCGCCTCTACGACGGCCGGCAGATCGCGAAACATGGGCTTTTCATCTGGGAGGTAGTCAAAGCCCACGTCGCAACGCCACCGAAGCTCCCCGAAACCGTCCACTATCGCGGAGAGGGCATGTTCATGGTTTCCGGCCGCGCCATCAATTTGCGCAGGAGATTCAAGCCGCAGAACCTGTGAGTCGAAGTCCGCAGAGCGGGCGACACACATCCGCGTGCCTAGCGTCTGTGCGCTGTCGACGAAACTCGGTCGCAGCGACTTTTCGAAGATCTCGGACTCCGACCCCTCCCCTGGAAGGAGGGAGCCACGCTGGCGGACGGTTGAGCGCCCCCTTAGCGACTTCCGACCCGTTCAAACGCTTTCCGTTCGGTGGATCGATCTTCAACGACGGGGACGCAATCCCAGGATGAGGCGTTCGATGACCTCGCCGACGAGAACATCGACGGGGATTTTCTTGAACTTACCGTTGGTCGAGACGGCGATCAGTCCCTGCATCGCCGCATAACCGACGAGACCGATGCGCGCGGGATCACCGGGGATAACCTCGCCCCGCTTCTGGCCGGCGGTGAAGATGTCCGCCGCAATCGAGAAGGCCCGTTCACTCGCCTCCAGTAAACCGGAGGGCGGGTCTGGACGATGTTTCGCCTCCAGCATCAAACCGAACAAGAACGGATGCTTCAAAGCGAAACGGACGTGGGCACGAGCCAGTTGGGTCAGCCGCTCGTCGAAGCTCTGCCCGCGGTCCTTGGCCGCGCGCGCGAGGACGGCGCCAAGCCGTTCGAAGCCGCGTTGCGCAAGGGCGTCGAGCAGCGCCTGTTTGTCGGCGAAGTGGCGGCGCGGCGAGGTGTGGCTGACGCCCAACCGCCGGCTGAGTTCGCGCAGGGTCAAGCTGCCCGCGCCCTCCGCCTCCACCGTGCGCTCCGCTTCGTCCAAGAGCGCTTCTCGCAGGTTGCCGTGATGATACGGACGCGGGAGCGGTTTCATGCGCGCTAGTTTACATGACGGAGCGAAGGAAGCGGCGAATGTTTCTTTTGACAACATTGTTTCCGTTGGTAACATTGCTTGTCCGCTCATCCAGCGGGCGTGATCCAAACTATGAAACTCTCCAACCGAACCATCCTCATCACCGGCGGAGCCAGCGGCATCGGGCTCGAATTAGCGCGGCAGCTCCTGCCGCGCGGCAACACAGTCCTGATCACGGGTCGTGACCGGGAGAAACTCGACGCGGTGCGGCAGGCGCTACCCGGCGCGCACACCTTCCAGAGCGACGTCAGCGATCCCGCTGCGGTGGCGGCGCTGCATGCGGAGGTCGTGGCGCGATTTCCGGCGCTGGACACTCTCATCAACAACGCGGGGATCATGCGCAGCCTGGACCTCGATCAGGCGCGCGATCTGGCCGATGTCACCCGTGAGATCGACGTCAACCTGCGCGGGCCCCTCCAGATGATCCAGCAATTCCTGCCGCATCTGAAAACCCGTCCGGGCGCGCTAATCGTCAACGTTTCCTCGGGGCTGGCCTTTGTTCCCCTGCCGGGGTCGCCGGTTTACTGCGCCAGCAAGGCCGCTTTGCACTCGTACACGCAGTCCCTGCGCGTGCAGTTGCGAGACACGCGGGTAACAGTGGTAGAACTGGCCCCGCCCGGCACCGAGACTGCGCTGTTTCGGGGCGTGACGCCACAGGAGACGAAGGGTCCCAAGCCGATGGACGTGACCGCGCTCGTCAAGAAAGCCATTGCCGGAATCGAGGCAGGCAAGTTGGAAATCCGCCCCGGCGTTGCGAACGTGCTCAAGCTGATGAGCCGGGTCGCACCGGCGTTCATGCTCAAGCAAATGGCGAAGATGTAGCTTACATGATGATTGCTCTCACTACTCCCACCGGAAAAATCGGTTCGCAGGTTCTAAAAATCTATTGGAAGGGATGGACAAGGAATCTCGCCGCTCTTGGAAAGCGGAGGATGCGGGAGCGTTACCCGGCTCTGAACCAGGTCGTCATCGTGCGAATAAATGCGGGGCAGCCATTTTCGCCGCATTAGCCCAACAGCAGAGGCATCACATCCAGAGCGTGAACAGTCCCGTGCAAATCCGGGGTGCGGCACCTTTGCGCCGGTAGATCAATAGCAGATCGCCTCACCGACACTGAGCAGGCAGAGGGGGTGGAACCGTCCCGGCGCACCATTTCAATGCTTCCGTAGCTCAATGTATAGGGCGCCGCGCTTCGAACGCGGAGGTTGCAGGCGAGAGTCCTGCCGGGAGTGCGATTTCCCCCGCGTTCCGCCAATTTTTCCTCCTCCCGTAGTGTAAAGCAGCACGAACGGCTTATACCCGTTGAGCCCCGGATTGGGGCGCAGTCCAGCTGCGAGTTCTGGCGGGAGGACTTCCTTTTCGCCCGTGAATACAGAGAGCCGAGCGCCTCGCCTTTCAAGCGAGTCCTAGCCGGTGCAAGTCCGGCCACGGGTGCATGCTCGCGTAGCCCAACAGCAGAGGCGATATCGAGGGGTGCAAAGGGACACCGAAGGACGTAATTTACTCTGTAGGTATGAAAAACTCCCTTAAAAGCGGGGGTTGTAATCAGCAGGTCATCGGTTCGAGCCCGATTGCCGGCTCCATTGCAAAGCCCTCATCATCAATGGATTAAGGCGCAAGTTGGCACTTCTTCAAAAGCCCTGTGACGGGGCTCGGAGGCCCCTCCAAAGCGCTGTTGAACGCGTTGCAACGAGCCGGAGTCAAAGTCGTCGTTCATTGAATATGACATACAAAATTATCCAGCCTCCGTTCACGCTCGAGTTCGATGAGATGTCCAAGAAGGAGCTTACCGACTACTTTCAATGGTTTCTGGGAATAATGCCCGACCGAATAAATGAGCTTTCAACGGCGGTCAGGCTTACGCCGGGGTTTGAAGCCTGGCGACCCGATAAAACGCCGGCTTCGCTGGCTTCTGGCCTCGCCGACAAAACAAGGGATGGGCGACGATTGCGGGAACTGTACGATTACTGGGTAAACCAGATTCATTCCAAGGCGTGACCCATTGCGAACGGGAAATGAGTCGCCGTTCCAAAGCGACCAAAATGGCAACCCCATATAAGCCATAGCCAGGCTCAAAGACCGGATGAGCACTCTCGCGCGAATCCTTGGCATGGCGAAAAAACCTGTTGAACCTTGGGAAAAGCCTGCGCCGAAGAAAACCAAACACACGAAGCTGACCTCGGCCAGCAGAGCGAAAGCCAAGGCCTCGGCGAAGAAAGCGGGGAGAGCCACCCCGAGCCTCGTCGATAAGATGAACGCGGCGAAGGCGCAGAAGAAGGCTTCCGGAAGGAAGCCGGCGGTGAAAAGCAAGCCGGGGGCGGGCAAGTCAACGCCGAAGGCCGGCGCGCCGCGGAAGACGGCCTCCAAAAAGAAAGCAGCCTCCAAATGACGAAAGCGACGAAGGATCCCAAAGGCGGACTGACGGCGGCGGGCCGCAAGGCCTTTGCCCGGAAAGACGGCTCGAAGCTCAAGCCGGGCGTGCAGAAGCCGCAGTCGGAGATCTCCGCCGAAGAAATGCGCCGCAAGGGAAGCTGGGCGGCTCGCTTTTACGGGCGCCAAGGCAAGCTCCCTCCGCTCAAGAAGCCCGACGGCTCACCGACCCGCTTCGCGCTTACGGCCGCCGCGTGGGGCGAGCCCGTGCGGACCACCGTGGCCGCGGCACGCAAGATCGCAGCCAAGGGCCGCAAGCTGCTGGCGGAGCGTAAAAAGGCCGCTACGAGAAAGGCTGGCGACGGCAAGGATAAAGCCGACCCCTCGTGCAAAGGAATAGAAGGCTCTGCGGATTCGTTTGCATGAAGTGAACACGATATGGATCCTCGGCGACCAGCTTTCGCCGGAGCACGCCGCCCTCGCACAGACGAAGCCAGGCCCGGCGCGGGTCCTGATGATCGAGTCAAGGGCACGCGGTATCTCGCCGCTGCTCAATCTCGGCCTGCTCACCCCGCGGGAATGCGTTGAAGCCGCCGTCCTCGCCTACGAGCAAGGCGCCGCGCCCATCAATTCCGTGGAAGGCTACGTCCGCCAGATCATCGGCTGGCGTTACTGGACTTCATCGACCAACATGCCGCCGCTTCGCCGAAAATGCCGGCACGCGCGCGTTGGTGCAGGGCTGGCAAACCGTCCCGCGGCAGATCACGTGATGTCCGTCTTGAAGATAGGCCTGATGATATCGCGTCGCCGTCGCGAGTGTGAACTAGCTTAATTATCGTTGTGCCCCTAGAATACATGCGCGGAGGTTTTAAATCAAAATCTTATCTTTTTTAGTGTTTGTCGCTGTTGTAGGTTGTTTCTCGCTGACCGGCGCGGAGAATCCTTTGGCAGAAAGGGATAAGGCTCTCTTTTCCTCGATCGGACCCAAACGGGCGGATTGAGAAGGCGATCCTATCTGCCACAGGGACAAAGCGCGTTTTGCGTTTGGAGCGCGTCTCTTTCGCTGTCGGACGAAAGCATGATGCCATGTTCGTTAGGGTTACGTTAGAGCGGTTTCCTCGTGCCGGAGGGATTCCAGAGGGGGTTTTGCACGCCGGTTTATTTGTGGTGCGAGATATTTTGGAAGGAAAAATCCGGGTGCGCGTTGCGGATGGGAGTTTCTTGTTAGACACCGCGGACCCGTAACTAAATTGATCAAAACCGAACGTGACATTCTTGACGACATCGATATCGAAGATTTTAACGATGTGCGATTCGTATACGATAGTACGGGGAGGATTCGTTAGCAAAAGGAGGCGATTAACGGAGGAGTCAACAGGGGCAGGCGTTTGAAAAATACCTCGCTGGCTGATCCTTTCGCGACAGTCGGAATGAATTTGGCGAAGCCCGACCGATAGCCGGGGAGGGTCGTCCACAATCGGGGTGCGTATCGGGAGCGACAGCGTCCTTCAGCGGGTGTAATACTAAGCATCCCCATAGCCATTATGAACCGATTTTATTAGAGAATCGCATGTCGGAAGGAGAACGATCCCAACACGTGGAAAAACACGGCGGCGAAGAGCGTCTCCGGCTTCTCGTCGAGAGCGTGAAAGATTACGCGATCTTTACGCTCGATCCGGAGGGCTACATCCAGAGCTGGAATGAGGGAGCGCGGCGCATCCAAGGCTATGAAGCCCCGGAAATCATCGGCTCGCACTTCTCGCGCTTTTATCTGCCGGAGGACGTCGCCGCCAAAAAACCCGAAGGCCAGCTGGAGCGCGCCGTAGCCGACGGGCGCGTGGAAGACGAGGGCTGGCGGGTGCGCAAGGATGGCACCCGGTTTTGGGCGAATGTGGTGATCACAACCCTGTTCGACCCGGACACCGGCGAGTTGCGCGGCTTTGGCGAAGTCACGCGCGATCTCACCGAGCGCAAGCGGGCCGAAGAGCGGCTGCGCCAGAGCGAGGAACAGTTCCGGCTCCTCGTCGAGCAGGTCGAGGGATACGCCATCTTCATGCTTGACGCGACGGGGCACGTCGCGACCTGGAACTCCGGCGCGGAGAAGGCGAAGGGCTATACCGTGGAGGAGATCGTGGGTGAACATTTCGAGCGATTCTACACCGCGCAGGACCGCGCCAGCGGCAGGCCGGCCCGCCTGTTGCGGGAAGCCGCGGAAAAAGGACATGTGCGCGACCAGGGTCTCCGCATGCGAAAAGACGGCGCCACCTTCCATGCGGATGTGCTCATCACCGCGGTGCATGACAGCCTGGGAAATCTGCGGGGTTTTTCGAAAGTGACCCGCGACATCAGCGATCAAATCCGAACGCGTGAAATGGAAGCGGCCAAGCTCGCCGCCGAGAAAGCCAACCAGGCGAAGGACGATTTTCTGGCCGTGCTGAGCCACGAGCTGCGCACTCCGCTGACTCCCGTCATCGCCGGCGCAACGTATCTGATTGAAAACTCCGCCACGGTGACTCGGGAAGAGTTGACCGAAGAGCTGGCATCCATTCGCCGCAACGCTTTGCTGGAAGCGCAGCTTATCGACGATCTTCTCGATCTCACCCGGATCAGCCGCGGTAAAGTCGAGCTGCACTTCGAGGGGCTGGACGTTCACAACGCCATTCGCGACGCCGTGGACATTCTGCAGGAGGACATCGTGGCGAAAGAACTGGTCGTCACCAGCGATCTCGCCGCCGAAGTGCATTGGTCCTGGGCCGATCCGACCCGCCTTCGGCAGGTGTTCTGGAATCTTCTCAACAACGCGGTGAAATTTACGCCGAAAGGCGGGCGGATCGGAATTCGGTCCTCCGATGCGCAGGTGGGCCAGCTCTCGGTCTCCTTCTCCGACACGGGCGTCGGCATCGAGCCCGAGCAGATCCTCCGCATCTTCAACGCCTTCGAGCAAGGCGAGCGCACCGTCACACGCCAGTTCGGGGGCTTGGGCCTGGGATTGGCCATCACGCGCCATCTCGTGGAGCGGCAGGGGGGCTCCATCACGGCGCAGAGCGAGGGCAGAGGGCGGGGGGCCGTTTTCACCGTCACGCTGCCCCGTTTGCCTCACCGGTTATTGGAGGTGCGGACTTCGCCGGCGGCTGCCATCCCTTCCGGGGAGCTTCTGCGCATTCTGCTCGTGGACGATCACGACGACACCCGCCGCGTCATCTCGCGGCTTCTCCAGCGGCAAGGTCATCATGTGGAACTCGCCGCCGACGTGAGGACCGCACTCGCGATCCTCCACGGGGGCTGGTTCCACCTGCTCATCAGCGACATCAGCCTGCCCGATGGCAGCGGCCTCGAGATCATGCGCGCCGCCCGGGCCGCGGACGCGCAGATCCGGGGCATCGCGCTCAGCGGCTTTGGCATGGAGCAGGACCGCCTCCGCAGCACGGAGGCCGGCTTCGACTACCATCTCACCAAGCCGCTCGACTTCGACGCCCTCCAGAATCTCCTCGGGAAGCCCCATCTCCGAAGCGAAGTGCGCGCACGGGGCGAGGCTCCGTGAGGAGAAGTTATCCATCCAAAACCTGAGGCCGGGGGATGCTGCGGCCCGCGACATCCGGGCTACACGCGGGCTGCCATGATCGCCTGCAAATAAGCTCCTCTGCGGCAACCATGCATTCAACGGCTCAACAACAAGCGGCCGCGGTCAGGGGTTTTTGCGCACCGGTTCAGTGCGCGCCCCTATGGCGCATGGGCGCGGGATCGGTAGAAAGTGGACGCTATGCGTTATAAACTGCAGGCCAGGACACGGTCCAACCTCCCTTTGCCGATACAAGCGAATGGCTGGAGTGCGGCGATTGTCTCACGCGAATGAGGGAGTTGCGGCCATTCAGCGGCGATCTCAGGGTGCTCAACGAGCGGGCCGAAACCGTGGCAACGACGCTGGCGCCACTGAACGTCCGCCCGGTTCGAAGCGCGGTGTTGGCAGGTTAGCGGGGCGCCTGAAAATCGCGGAGGCCGCCGCAAGGGTGGGATGATCGTGCCGCCCCGCCTGCGCCCGTATATGAGCGCTCGCGGCGGTCGCCGAGTGATGTAGAATTACTATATGGACGATTCGGACCTTTCTCAATCGTCCTCAGCCGCGGACGAAGGGCTGCCGCTGGCGCCGCCGGATGTGTGGGAAGAGGACGGCCTCGACAACGTCATCCCCGCGCGTGGGTATGACATGTTGCCCGTAGTAGCGCTGGGCGGTTCGGCGGGGAGCATTGCAGCGCTGAGGGAGTTTTTCGAGAGCACCCCGGGCGAGACGGGGCTCGCTTATGTGGTGGTGCTGCACCTTGCGCCGGGGCATGAGAGCACGCTGCCGGCACTGCTCCAGCGCCACACGTCCATGCCCGTGCGCGCGGCGGGGGACGGGGAAAAGATCGAGGCGAACTCGGTATATGTCATCCCGCCGGGCAAGCATCTCACGGCGACCGACGGCCATCTGCGGCTGACCGACTTGCAGTCGGAGCGCGGCAGGCGCGTGGCGGTGGATCTTTTTTTCCGCTCGCTTGCGGATACGCACGGGCCGCACGCGATGGCGGTCGTGCTCTCGTGGCGCGGATGGCGATGGCGCGATCGGGCTGCGGCGGATCAAGGAACGCGGCGGGCTGACCATCGCGCAGGATCCGAATGAGGCGGAACACACGGGGATGCCGCGTTCGGCCATCGATACGGGCATGGTGGACTGGGTGCTTCGCGTGGCGGAAATGCCCGCGCGGCTCTCGCGTACTACGCGCAGCGAAAGCGCGCTGCGGCTCCCGCCGGAAGACGGGCCGCAGCCGGCAAGGCCGCCGAGTCGCCGCCGCCCGACGAGGCGGAGGCGGCGCTGCGCGAGGTGCTGGTCTTCCTGCGCACGCGCACCGGGCGCGATTTTTCCTACTACAAGCGCGCGACCATCGTGCGCCGCATCTCACGCCGGATGCAGGTGAATGGCGTGGACGATCTGCCGGCGCTACCTCGGCTTTCTGCGCACGCATCCGGGCGAGGCGGGCGCGCTGCTGCAGGACCTGCTCATCTCGGTGACGAACTTTTTCCGCGACCGCGATGCCTTCGACGGCGCTGGAGCAGCACATCCCGGAGCTCTTCGAGGAAAAGGGGCCGAGCGACGCGGTGCGCGTCTGGGCGCCGGCCTGCGCCACGGGCGAGGAGGCGTATTCGCATGGCGATGCTGCTGCTGGAGCATGCGCGCACGCTGGACGTCGCCGCCGGCGCATCCAGGTCTTCGCGCAGCGATCTCGACGAAGAGGCGATCCAGAGCGCGGGCCGGCTTTTACCCGGAGCCATCGCCGCGGATGTGAGCGAGGACCGGCTGCGGCGCTTTTTCGTGAAGGAGCCGGGCGGCTATCGCGTGCGGCGCGAAGTGCGCGAGATCGTGCTCTTTGCCACGCACGATTTGCTGAAGGACCCGCCGTTTCTCGCGGCTGGATCTCATCTCCTGCCGGAACCTGCTCATCTACCTGAACCGCGAGGCGCAGAAGCGGGCGTTCGACATTTTTCATTTCGCACTGAAGCCGCGGCGGGCTGCTCTTCCTCGGCTCCTCCGAGCGGTGGAAGATGGAGCCCGCTCTTCGCAGTCGTTGGATAAAAAGCACGCATCTACGGCAGACGCCCGGGCCGCGGTCGGGCTGCCGGTGCCCACGGGGCCGAGCACGCTGCTGCGTGCGCTGCAGAATCAGGAGCGGCGCGCCACGGCGCATGCCGCCGCTGCCCGGCGTGCGCCTTCGTGCCGGCCCGCCGCCAGGGCCCGCGGCGAGCGCGATGCCTCGCGGAGCGGAGCGCGCGCCCGCCGGCGAACTGCACTTCAAGCTGCATCGAGCGGCTTCGGCCCGCCCTCGATCCTGGTGAATGCGCGAACACGACATCGTGCATCTCTCGGAGAGTGCGGGCCGCTTCCTGCAATTCGCCGGCGGCGAGCCGACGCGCGAATCTCTCGCGCGCTCGTGCATCCGATGTTGCGGATGGAGTTGCGGGCGGCGCTCTTGCGTGCGGAGCAGACCGGCGCAGCCGGCGGAGGTTTTCGACGTGCCCGTCGAGATCCACGGCGAGCCGAAGCGCGGTGGACATCCGGGTGGCGCCCGCGGGGGATATAGCGCCGGAGCTTTCTGCTGGTCGATCTTCGAGGCGCATGAGCCGGCAGACGGAGCGGCGACAGCCCGGCGGCTTGCCGGCGCGGAAGCCCGAGGCCGTGCGCAGCATCTCGAGCGTGAACTGGAGCGCGCCAAGGCGCACCTGCGCGACACCGTCGAGCAATACGAGGCCACCACCGAAGAGCTGAAAGCGAGCAATGAAGAGCTGCAGGCGATGAACGAGGAGCTGCGCAGCGCCAGCGAGGAGCTGGAGACTAGCCGCGAGGAATTGCAGTCGCATCAATGAGGAGCTGACCACGGTTAACGCCGAGCTGAAGAGCAACGTCGATGACCTGGCGCCACGCCAACAGCGACCTGCAGAACCTGATGGCCGCCACGGCCATCGCCACGGTTTTCCTCGACCGCGAGCTGCGCATCATGCGCTACACGCCCTCCGCGGCGCCGCTCTTTCATCTCATCCCCGGCGACCTTGGCCGTCCGCTCACCGACCTCCGGCAGAGACTCGACTACCCCGAGCTGGTCGCCGATGCGGAGCAGGTGCTGCGCACGCTCATCCCAGTCGAGCGCGAAGTGCGCGAGGAAGGGCACTGGCTGCTCGCCCGGGTTCAGCCTTACCGCACGGTGGAGGATCACATCGCTGGCGTCGTTCTCACCTTCATGGACATCACCGAGCGGCGCATGGCGAGCCAAGCCCTGGCCAAATCGGAAGAGAAATATCGCACGCTCTTCGACTCCATGGACCAAGGCTACTGCATCATCCAGATGCTTTATGATGGCGAGCGGCCAGTGGATTGGCGCTGTCTCGAGGTCAACCCGGCGTTCGAAAAACACACCGGGCTGGCGAACGCGAAAGGCAGGACCATGCGCGAAATGGCGCCCGCCATCGAGCCTAAATGGATCGAGATTTACGGGCGCGTTGCCGCAACGGGCGAAAGCCTGCGCTTTGAAGAAGACTCGCCCACGCTCGGCGGAAGGGTGTTCGACCTTTACGCCTTTAGGGTCGGCGAGCCCGCCGAACGCAGGGTAGCCGTGATCTTCACCAACGTCACCGAGCGCAAACGCCACGTGGAACGGCAGGCCTTTCTCATCCGCTTGAACGACGCGCTGCGCCCTCTCGGCAACCCGGTGGAAATCAAGACGACGGGGGCGCGGCTCCTGGGTGAACACCTCGGCGTCAACCGCGCCTTCTATGCGGATGCCGAGAACGGCCACTGGTTGGTCGCCAAGGGATACGTGCGGGGGGTGGAGCCGCTGCCGGACGTGCCGTACCCGATGGGGGAATACGGGCAATGGATCATCGATGACTTCCGCGCCGGGCGTCCGCTCATTTTGCCCGATGTGCTCTCCGAGGCGCGCTTCCAACCCTCGGAGCGAGCGGCGAATAAGATCCTTCAGATTCGGGGCGCCGCGGCCGTGCCGCAGGTCAAGGATGGGGCGCTCGTCGCCCTGCTGTGTGTCCACACAGCCGCCCCGCGTGACTGGAACGGGGAAGAGGTGGCGCTGCTTCAAGAAGCGGCCGGGCGCACCTGGGCGGCGGTCGAACGCGCCCGCGCGGAAGAAGCCCTGCGCGACAGTCAGGAGCGGCTGCAGCTCGTCATCGAGAACGCGCGCGAATACGCGATCTTCTCGATGGACCTGGAGCGGCGCATCACCACTTGGAACACCGGCGCGCAAGCGATACTCGGCTACACCCATGAGGAAGCCATCGGCAGGAGCGCCGACATCATTTTCACTCTGGAGGATCGGGCCGCCGGGGCGCCTGCTCAGGAGGCCGCAACGGCGCTCACCGAAGGTCGAGCGGCCGACGAACGCTGGCACCTGCGCAAGGATGGAGGCCGTTTCTGGGGAAGCGGTGTGATGACGGCAATGCACGACGCGCAGAATGAGGCGATCGGTTTACTGAAAATCTTCCGCGACGAAACGGTCGCGCGCGAAACGCAGCAGGCGCTGGAAGCGTCTCTCGAGGAAACGGAGCGCGCCCGCGCGGAGGCCGAAGCCGCCGGCCAGGCAAAGGATCACTTTCTCGCCGTACTCTCCCACGAGCTGCGCACCCCGCTCATGCCCGTGCTCCTGGCCGTCGATATGCTGGCGCGGCGCATGGACCTGCCCGAGCCCGCGCGCGACGCGCTGAATTCCATCCGGTCCAACGTGGAACTGGAATCCCATTTCATCGACGAGCTCCTCGACGTGACCCGGATCGGCCGCGGAAAATTCGAGATCGCGCGGCAACCCATGGATCTGCACGAGGCCATCCGGCGCGCGATCACCATCTCCGAGCCGGATATTCAGGACAAGGAGCAGCGCTTGACGGTGGAGTTGAACGCCACGGAACACCAGCTAAACGGAGACTTCACGAGGCTCCAGCAAGTCGTGTGGAATCTTCTTAAGAACGCGTCCAAATTCACGCCCGAAGGCGGCGGCATCTGGGTGCGCACGCGCAACGAACCGGCCGTCTTCGTTCTCGAAGTCTCCGACAACGGCATCGGGATAGATCGCGAGGCGCTGTCCCGTATTTTTGACGCTTTCGCGCAGGCCAACGAAGCCATCAGCCGCCAGTACGGCGGCCTCGGCCTGGGGCTCGCGATCACCAAAGCCACCGTCGATGCGCATGGGGGCGAACTCCACGCGGACAGCGCCGGCAGCGGCAAAGGGGCGACCTTTCGCGTCAGCTTTCCCCTGACGTGACCAGCGTGGCGATAAGAACCAGACTTCGACGTGTGCATACGGATGAAAACCCGATCGACAATTGAGTCTGCGACGCCCCCTTTGCAGATATTTATTGTCGAGAATCACCGCGACACCTTGAAGTATCTCACCATGTATCTCGAAAGCTTCGGCTATGATGTCGAGTCGGCGCGCACCATGCGGGAAGCCCTCGCCGCCTTGCCGACATCGAAGTGCAACGTCCTCATCTCGGATATCGGTCTTCCGGATGGGGACGGCTGGGAACTCATGCGCACGGCGAAATTCTCCAGCCCGGTCTATGCCGTGGCCGTCAGCGGTTTCGGCACGAACGAAGATGTGAGGCGGAGCAAGGAGGCAGGTTTTCGCCATCATCTCGTGAAGCCTTTCGGCGGGCCCGATCTGGATGCAATTATCGAAGAAGCCATCCGTGAAATCGCCGGCTAAAGAAAACCCCGGCGCCGCGAAGAAGCGCCGCAACCCGTCCCCCGGCTCCAAACCGCCTGGAAGCAAACGGGCATCGCTCGCCGCGTCTGCCGAAGACTATCCGAAACAGCATCCGGTGGCGCAACGATTGCACGAAACGGTCTGCCAGACGGTCACGGGGATCCGGTTCCACATTGGCGCCTTGAAGCACGGTCTCCCGCCGGATTGCGCCCGGCTGAAGACGCAATTGGATACGATCGAGTCCCAGCTCGCATCCGCGAGCGAAGAGCTGCACGAGATCATCGAGGCGTTGCGCAATGGTAAGGTCTAGCCTCAGGCCAGTCAGGACGATTGCAGGAGGCGGGTTATGTCGCCGTGAAACAGATAGTCGCGAGAGGAAACGACGCTTAGGATTTTTGCACGCTCGCCCCTGGAACTCCGGACTCCGTGCGGAATGGTTGCGTCATAATAAACTGCGTCGCCTTCCTCAAGTTGAATGTTCTCCTTCCCGTAAAGGAACGTGCATTTCCCCTGCAAGACGTAATTGAACTCGTCTCCCGAATGCCGGGAGAGGCGCCCGGCGGAAGCCAGGGCAGTCACCTCGACGATAAGAGGCTCCATGAGTTTGCCGCGTTTGCCCGACACCAGCATTCGGTAGGAGTGGGAACCTTTTCCCCGGAGCCGCCGGACGGTTCCGGTTCCCTTACGGTAAAGGGCGAGAGGTGCGAGAAGGCGGTCTTCCTCGAGCAGGGCTTCCGCAGGAACGCCCAGAGCTTCTGCGACTTTGGCCAGGTTCGCAATCGTCAGCGCCGCTTCGTGGCTTTCGACGCGCGAGAGGTACGCCGCGGAAATTCCGCAACGGCGAGCAAGCGCGTTCTGGGTCAGTCCCTTCTCCACTCGGAGCCGGCTGATGCGCCGCGCCACTTGAACCTCCAGAGGGTTGCGAAGGGTGTTTTCGGGTGGGCTTTTATCTTGCACGACGCGCATGGAAGTCATTATCATGCAATATACGAGACCTTATGAAAACATCGTCCGATTATTTTGTCCCCTGGGGAAAAAGAGTCCTGGTCACGGGCGACCGTGGTATCGGACTTGGCGCGGCGGAGGCTTTGGCCTCGGCTGGCTGCGAAGTGGCGATCTCTTATCTTTCAAACCCCGATGGCGCACGCCAGACCTGCGACAGGCTGGCGCGGGAATTTAATATTCGGGCGCATCCCATCCAGGCCGATGTCAGCGACCCCCGCTCCGCCCGGTCGCTCGTCCGCGATGCGGCACGTTTGATGGGCGGTCTCGATATCGCGGTCTGCAACGCGGGGATTTGCGATTTCAAGCCGATCCTGGAAGTCACCGATGCGGATTGGCTCCGGCACGTGAATACGAATCTAAGCGGAGGTTTTTATGTCGCGCAAGAGTCCGCAAAGATCATGGTCGAGCAAAAAACGGGCGGTCGAATCATCTTCACCAGCAGCGTGGGCGCCTTCCGTTCCAATGGCACCCAGACTCATTATTGCGCCACGAAAGGGGGCCAGCACCTTCTCATGCAAGGCATGGCCCTGGAGTTGGGGCCTCATCAGATCACCGTGAACGCGGTGGCCCCGGGTTGGATCCACACCGACATCAACGATGCGGCTTCCCGCGATCCTGCGATTACCGTTCCCTGGATCAAGGCTCACGCGCCGGTCGGTCGCATTGGCGCGGTGGATGACATCAAGGCCGCATTTCTTTTCCTCGCCAGTCGCGGGGCTTCCTATGTCAACGGCGCCTCGATCCCCGTGGATGGCGGCTGGCTGGCCCAGCTCTAAGCTTCGTTCCGCACCTCATGTCGTTCGTCAAAACCATCTCGGTCATCCCGCTCACCTACCCCGAGCCGCATGACCACAATCGCATGCGGCACATCGCCCTGGCGCGGATCGAAGCGCAGGACGGGCTCGTCGGTTGGGGCGAAGCGATCACCATGTTCCCTGAGGCTTCCCTGGCGGTTCAAGCGATCGGCGAGCAGGGGCTCGCCCCCCTTCTCGTGGGAGAGCCGGTCGTGGATGTGGAGCGCCTCTGGAATAAAATGCTCTCCCATGTATGGTGGTATGGGCCTCAAGGCGCCGCCGCCATGGCAATCAGCGCCCTCGATACGGCTTTGTGGGATTTGAAGGGAAAGGCGCTTGGCCTGCCCCTCTGCCGGATAGCGGGATCCAAGATGGTTGATCGAATCGAAGTCATGGCCTCGATTCATTTCAATATGGAAGATCTCGACTGGAACTTTCGCGAGTTTACCGGGTTCCGCGATGAGGGTTATCGCATCATGAAAGGTGGCTGGGGCAAGAGGCCCGGCCAGGTTCTGGGCGAAAACCGGATTCGTGACCTGGAACTTGCCCGCGGGATTCGCGCCATCCTTGGGAACGAACGCGAATTCGTCCTGGATATCCTGGGGGCGCGCGTGAAGTGGGATGTGCCAACGGCCATCCAGCGTATTCGCGAACTGGAGCCGCTGCGTCCGCTCTGGATCGAAGAACCCTTGCCTCCCCAGGATTATCCGGGTCACGCGCGGCTGCGCGCCGCCGTCAGCACCGCGATTGGCACCGGCGAGCAGGAGTGGAACGTCGAAGGGTACCGCCGTCTGATCGCCGCTGGCGCCGCCGACATCATCCAGGTCGATCCGGGGCGCTGCCTCGGTTATACCGGCTGCCTCAAGGTCGCCACTCTGGCCCAACTCCATCACCTCAAGTTTAGCACTCACACTTGGAGCAGCGCCATCAACACCGGCGTGGGCGTTCACCTTCTTGCCGGATTTCCCTGCGGGGTCGCGATGGACTTCAAGCCCCACGAGTCGCCCATGCAGCATGAGCTCGTGTCCGACCCGTGGGTTCAGCAAGAAGGCCGCCTTACGGTCCGCGAGGCGCCCGGGATCGGGATCACCGTTCGGGAGGAAATCGTCAAGAAATACGCGTGGGCCTAGAAAACACCATTCATGGAATTCCAAAATAAGAACATCCTGATCACGGGGGCATCCAGCGGCTTCGGCCTCGCTGCCGCAGTTCAATTTGCGGAACGAGGCGCACGCATCATCGCTGTGGATCGCCAGAAGGAACGAGCCGGCGACTTGGTCAAAAATTTACCTGGGTCCTCCGAACGTGACCACTTTGCCATCATTCGCGACCTCCAGGCTGCTGATGCGCCGCGCGAAGTGGTGGCAGAGGCGCTCAAGCGCGTTCCCCGCATCGATATCCTGGTCAATTCGGCGGGCGTCTGTCACTTCTCGCCGATCAACGCCATTGCCCCGCTGGAATGGGATGAGGTCATGGAAATCGACGTGCGCGCCCTGTTCTATATGGCAGTAAGCGTGGCGGAGACGATGAAGGCGGATGGCCAGGGAGGGCGCATCATCAACCTCGGTTCCAACGCCGGACGCAAAGGCCGCGCGTTTTCCGCTCACTACGCTGCCGCAAAGGCGGCCGTCGCCAGCGTCACGGAATCGCTCGCGCTGGCCTATGGCGCGCAGGGCATCACCGTCAACACCGTCTGTCCGGCGGTGGTCCAGACGCCAATGTGGGAGCAGAATTTCGCCGAACTCGGCCGCATCACGGGTAAAACACCCGAGCAGTTGGTCGAGATGTGGACCAATCAGACGCCGCTCAAACGTCTGGGCACGCCCGACGATATTGCGAACCTGATCGTCTTTCTGGCTGGCGGCAAGGCGTCCTTCATCACGGGCCAGGCGATCAACGTCTGCGGTGGTTTCATGCTCGTCTGCTAGACCCATGAGCACCTCTTCGCCCTGGAATAATCCGCCGTGGTCGACTCCGGTCGAGGCGCAGCTTTCCCCTCCTTTCCCGTTTCGTTTTCGTTCGGCGGAGGTATTGACGCTATGCTACCGCACGTCGCCGGAAGCGGTGCGACGGATGCTGCCGCCGCCGCTGGAGCCGATAAGCGACCGCGTGTTGATTCACATCTACAACATGGGCGACGTGGAATGGCTCGGGAGTTATGGCGAATGTAATGTAATGATCGGCGCCGAGCTTCCCGGCCGGGCACGGGGCGGTTTCTCACCCTTTCTGTTTCTCAACAGCGATGGCGGCCTCGCCCAGGGGCGCGAGGTTCACGGCCAACCCAAAAAATGGGCGAATCCGCGCGTGGAGTACCGCTCCGATCTCATCGTGGGCGTGGTCGAGCGGAACGGCATCGATTGCTGCACGGGCACGATGGCCTACAAGCAGCAGACCGGCTCCCTCGAGGATCTGAAACGTGACGCGTTCGATTTCTCGCTCAACCTGAACTACAAAGTCATCCAGCACATCACGGGAGAAACCGCCGTCCGGCAGATCACCAGCCGCAAGCTTGCCGACGTCAAGGTCCACGAATGCTGGCGTGGCCCTTGCACGGTCGATTTGCGGCCCAACGCCCAAGCTCCGATGCACCGCCTTCCCGTGCTGGAGGAACTCGATGGCTACTATTGGAAGGCCGACTTCACCCTCGTTCCCGGCGATATTATTCACGATTACCTTCACCCATGAACCCTGTCGTTTGCCTTACCGATTACGGATTCGAGGACGTCGAAAGCGAGCGCCGGATTATCGAAGCCGCGGGCGGCGAGTTGCGCACGGCGCAATGCAAAACCCCAGCCGAGGTCCTGGCCTTCGCGAAGGATGCCAGCGCCATCCTCGCGCAGTGGGCGCCGATCGATGCATCCGTCATTGCGGGCCTGACGAGGTGCCGGGGAATCGTGCGCTATGGCATCGGCGTGGACAATGTGGATGTCGGGGCAGCCAGGGCCCGGGGCATCCCGGTCGCCAATGTTCCCGACTATTGTGTCGATGAGGTGGCCGATCATACCTTCGCCCTGGCGCTGGCGCTGGTCCGGCAGTTGCCTGCGACGGACCGACGCCTTCGCGCCGGTGAGTGGAAGATCACGCCTCCGCTGCCCATGCCGGGCCTTGCCAGCATGACGTTCGCCACCGCGGGATTCGGACGGATCGCCCGGGCGGTGCTGAAACGGGCCTCTGCGTTTGGCTGCCGGCTCGCCGCTTACGATCCCTTCGTACCGGAAGCCATCTTCAAGGCCGAAAACGTTGCCCGCCTTGAGAGTGCCGATCTGGTTCGTGAAGCCGACATTCTCTCCCTTCATCTCCCCCTTACAGCCGAGACGCGCCACTTTCTCCACGCGCAAAATCTTGTTCAGATGAAGCCGCACGCCGTTGTCATCAACACCGCGCGCGGCGGTTTGATCGACACGGTCGCGTTGGCCGCCGCGCTGGAGGCGGGACGCCCCGCTTTCGCCGGCCTCGATGTTTTCGAGCAGGAGCCGCTGGCCGAAGGACATCCCCTGCGCACCACGACGAATTCGCTGCTGACATCCCACACGGCCTGGTTCAGCAACGAGAGCATCCTTAAGTTGCAGAAGCTGGCTGCGGAGGAAATCGCCCGCTGCCTCACTGGAGAACCTTTTAAGAACGCACTCCTATGAAAGCGATCCCTCTTTCCTGCGCGGACTTTACCTTCCCGCTTCTTCCTCTCGATGCCGCCTTTCAGCTCGTTGCCCTGCTCGGCGTGGAAGGAGTCGATATCGGCGTTTTTCAGGGCCGCTCGCGGCTATGCCCGGAGAAAATAAAGGGACGCGAAAAGGCCCAGGCCGGCGAAACCGTTTCGCATCTCTCGGATCTTGGCCTCAAGGTTTCCGACGTTTTTATCCAGACTGGGTGTAAGCATGACGAGCGGTCGGCGAACCATCCTGTTCCCAAGGAGAGGCAGGCGGGACGTGAGGTTTTCCTCTCGGCGTTGGAGTTCGCCGTCGCTTGCCAGACGACTCACATGAGCGGCCTTCCGGGCATGTCTTACCCTGGCGTGCCGGACGATACGTCCGTCAAACTCGCCGCCGAGGAATCCTCCTGGCGGACCGAGCAAGCCGCCTCGGCTGGCCTTGTCTATAGCGTCGAAGCCCATGTCGGTTCGATTATCCCCACGCCGAAAAGAGCGCTGGATTTTGTCCGCTTGGGAGAAAAGCTCAGCTTGACCCTGGACTACGGACATTTTGTCCACGCCGGTTTTTCGAATGAAGCCATTCATCCGCTGCTGGCTCACGCCTCTCATTTCCACGCGCGCGGCGGGGCGCCCGAAAAGTTGCAGGCGGTGATGAAGGAAAACATCATCGACTTCGCCCACGTCGCCCGGGAACTCCAAGCCCGCAACTATCCGGGGTGGATCTGCCTCGAATACGTGTGGATCGACTGGGAAGGATGCAACCGTGCGGACAACGTGTCCGAAACCATTCTTCTCCGCGATCTCCTTCAAGCTGTTCTCACGCGGGAAGATTCCGAGCCCCGCTCATGGGATAATCGGTAACTGAAGACGCCGCGTGCGGGTCCGGGCTCCTCAGACGAGCTTCTGCCAGACGGCGGGCGCCTCGGCGTTCATCGCGGCGACGGCGCGGTCGTAGATTTCGCGCGCTTCCTCGGGAGAGTTGCCGACTGCGGTGAGGCCGGTGCGGCCGACTTCGGCCAGGGCGGGCAGCATATGAAAGACAATGCCGGTCTGGCCGACCTGGCCGTAGTGCAAGCCGTGGCGCACCGCAAGGTCGAAGAGGTCGTCGGGTGTGAACCCGCGGTAGGCGGGTGAGGCGAGGTGATCGGTGGCGACGAGGAATTTCTGCCTGCCGCTCGGCGCGGTGAAGAGGGCGGTGTCGGCATCGTACACGCCGCCGGTCAGGAACTGGAGGGTAAGGAACGGGTGGGTGGTGCCGCCTTTGCGGAGGTTGACTTCGATGGCGTAGGTCTGCCAAGGGCCGCCGGGCTCGTCGCGCGTGACGACGAAGTCGAATGCGAACCGGCCGATGACGCCCGCCTTCGCGAGCAGCGCCCCCACTTTTGCCGCCTCGCGGGTGATGGCGGCGGCGTAGCCAGGGTCGGCCGGGAAGATGCACCCGAGGTAACTCTGGCCGCTCGGGCCGCCGAGCATCTGGTCGTGCGTGGAGAGCAGTTCCAGCTTGCCGAGCGGGGTCACGCGCAGCTGCACGCTGGGGCTGCGAATCTCGTGCGCGCCGACACCGACGCGCTCTTCGACGATGCCGCCGTGCCGGGCGAACCGTTTCAGGTATTCCTCGTAGGTAAGCGTCGTGAGCTCGAAGCGCATGGCACGCAGCCGTTCCTCCATTGCCGCCCGCTCCGCGGGGTCGCCGGGAGCAGGCAGGCCGACGAGATCGACGAGCGAATTCCCCGAGCCGGAGACGCCTTCGTTGATCTTCACGACGACCTCGCGCATGCCGGGCTTCTGCGCGCGCATCTCCGTTAGCGCGTCGAGGAGGCCCTCGACGCCGGAGAGATTCTCGCGCCCGAGCGGAAAGGAGATGCCGGCCTCGGTGAAGAGCTGCCGGCAGCCGCTCTTCGTGCCATACGAGAAATATTTCGGGTCGGCGCCGTACATGGGGATGCCGAGGCGCAGGGCGAGGTTGCGTTCGAGGTAGGTGGTATTGTAGGCGACGAGGTGGGCGCGATCCGGATCGGGGATGAGCGCGCGGATGCGTTCGAGGAGGACGGGCCGTTCCAGCAATTTAAGGCTGAGCGGCTTCGCCGCGCCATCCAGGGGCGCGACGAGATGGAGCCGTTTGCGCGCGTGGCTCGGGATGACGCCGGGGAGGAGATCGAGGTAATATTCGATGACGCTGGGGAGGATGGTCTGCGAAGTGACGTAGATAAGATGGGCGCGCGGCTGGCTGAGCAGGAGCAACAGGAAAAGAAAGCGCTCCTCGAATGCCTGCACCCGGAGGCCGCTCCCGACGTTGTCGAGGCTCATCGAGGGGACGACGACAATGGTCTGGGCGTCCTGGTTGAAGGACTGGATGGACTGCCAGAGCGGGACGAGTTTCTCCTGCAGCTTGTCGAACTGCGTGGCGGCCTCTTCCTCGCTCAAGCCGTCCAGCCCGACGGTGGTGGGGTACGAATCCATATGCGCCCGAGTCTGTCTGGCGCATGGCTTTTGCCAAGCCTGAAAAAGCGGCGGCAGGCCGAAATGGGGGATGAGCCGCGGGCTTCACCGCATGGTTGTGGGATTGCCCGCATTTTTGGAAACGCTCCAGGCTTGAGGAAACGAGCGGGTGCGCGTAAGGCTTGAGGCCGGAGGAGTGTCACAGGATGGAAACCCCCAACCATAGCCGGCCCGGAGCGCCGGGGGCCGCCCCGCGCGACATCACGGGCGGTTTCCTCGATCTGTTCCAGGTGATCCCGAACGCGATGGCGATCCACAACAAGGATGTGATCCTTTCGGTGAATCCGGCGTTTGAGAATATGTTCGGCGTCAGCGCGGAGAAGGCGCGGGGGCTCGGCATCCTGGCGTTCGCCGCGGAGAGTTCGCAGGAGAGGCTCGCGGAGGCGGCGATGTCCAGCGGCGTGGAGCAGTATGAAATGGATGCGGCGAAGGCGGACGGGACGGTCTTCATCGCCGAGGTGTTCAGCGTGCCGACGCTCTATGAAGGGCGCGATGCGCGGCTCGTGACGGTGCGGGACATCACGCAAAGGAAGCTGGCCGAACACATCCTGCAAGGGAACGAGAGCCGGTTCCGGGCGCTCACGGAGAATTCCACCGACCGCATCGCGCTCGTGGACGCCACGGGAGTCATCACCTATTCCAGCCCAGCCTCTACGCGCATCTACGGCTACACGCAGGAGGAGACCATCGGGAGGAATGCGTTCGATTGCGTGCACCCCGACGACATGGAGGTGGTCGCGGCGACGTTCCAGATGATCCTGCGCCAGCCTGGCCAGCCGTTCCATGTCGAGTACCGGTCGCGGCACAAGGACGGCCATTACATCTGGATGGATACGACGGGCCACAACGCCCTGGCGAACCCGTTCGTGCGCGCCATCGTGGTCAACGAGCGCGAGGTCACCGGGCGCAAACAAGCCGAGGAGAAAATCTACCACCTCGCATCCATCGTGGATTCGTCCAATGACGGGATGATCAGCACCAACTTCGATGGCGACATCGTCACCTGGAACCGCGCCGCGGGCGTGATCTTCGGCTACACGAGCGAAGAGATCCTGGGCAGGCACATCTCGACATTGGTCCCGCCTGAGTTGACGAAAGAGATGTCGGAATTGCGCAGGAAGACGCGGAGCGGGGAGTACATCGCGTCGATGGAGACCGTCCGCATGGCCAAAGGGGGGCGGCGGGTCAATGTCTCGCTCACGCTCTCGGGCGCTTTCGATGTGCGCACGGGCAAGGCGACGGGCGCTTGGGCGATCATCCGCGACATCACGGACAAGAAACGCCTCGAACGGGAGATCCTGACCATCAGCGAGCGCGAACAACAGCGGATCGGCCACGACCTCCACGACAGCCTCTGCCAGCAATTGATCGCGGCCCACATGAGCATCTCTTCGTTGGTGGACGAACTGGATGCGGAATCGTCGTCGCTCGCGCAGTCCGCGGCGCGGGCCCTGGCGCCGCTGGCCAGCGCCATCGCGCAGGGAAGGAACCTGGCGAAGAGCCTTTTCCCCGTCCTGCTCGAGGAGGAGGGGCTGGCGTGGGCGTTGAAGACGCTCGCGGAGACGACCTGCTCGGTCTCCCGCGTTTCGTGCGCGTTCGAGGGCGTCGGCCCGGCGTTGGTCGGCGACAATGTCGTGGCCACTCACCTGTACCGCATCGCCCAGGAAGCCGTGAGCAACGCGGTGCGGCATGCGCGCGCGAAGAATATCGTCATCCGGCTGAACTCGACCGAGGAGAGCATATGCCTCTCCGTCGAGGATGACGGGGTAGGGATGACGCCGGGCGCTCCGCGCTCGGGCATGGGCCTCCACATCATGCGCTACCGGGCGAATGCCATCGAAGCCGCACTCGAGACGGCCTCACCGCCCGGCGGCGGCACCCGGGTATCGGTCACCATTCCCCGCAGAGTGGCCGCGGCGACTTCTTGACCTGCCCCACCTCCTTCCGACCCTTAGTTTCAATCCTATCCGCGCACCCTCGGGACAGGCCAAAAAGAGGCCACCCCCGCTGCTCGCTGCCGACCGGTACGGACTGTTTAACACAGCCGCGGGGGGAGGCGAATCAGCTCTTAGTGTAGGGAATTCACGATCCCGGCGGGGGCATGCTCCCGCTTTCGACCCATTGCAGCGCATGCTGGTGCAGGCCGACCGAGTGAATGAGGTTCAGCTTCGCCTTTATCCGCGACCGGTACGTTTCCACCGTTTTGGGGTCGAGGCGGAGGTGCTCGGCGATCTCCCGGCTGGAACGTCCGCGCCCGATCAACCCAAATATCTCCAGCTCCCGGTCGCTCAACTTCTCGATAGGGGAGCCGAATTGCTTCGAGCGCGCCCCGATGAAACGGTTCACCAGGGTCTTGGACATCTTTGCGCTCACGTGGATGTTGCCGTCCAGAACCGCGTGGATCGCCGCCAGGATCATCTTGGTCGGCTCCGTCTTGCAGACGTACCCGCGGGCGCCGGCGCGCAGCAGCCGCTCGGCGTACAGCGACTCATCGTGCATGGACAGGATGAGGACCGGCACCTTCGGAAAGCGGACGGTGATGTCCTTCACCAAGTCGAGACCGTCGCGGCCGGAATCGAGCGAGACGTTGCTGATGACGATGTCCGGCGACGCTTTCTCTATCAGGTGCAGCGCATCCGCCGCCGTCCCGGCGCCGCCGCAAAACGCGAGGAGCGGATCCTTTTCGAGCAGCAGTTGCAAGTGCTCCCGCACGACGGGATGGTCGTCCACCAGGAAGACGCGCTTGGCCGCGGGCTCGCCGCTTTTTTCCACAGCCGCGGGCGGGTATCCTTTTTTCGTCACCTTGCGCGCATCATGCACACTCTTGGCGGCGAAGGCTATCGCGCGATGCATCTTTCCTGTTTCTGTCGGGGTTGAGGCGCCCGAGTTCCCTGTGGCCCGCGAGCCCCGCTAGTTCGTCGATTTGCAGAGCTCGGCGAACGCCGGCGCGCACCAGCCACGCCATGCGTCCCACGCCTTTTCGAGGCGCTTGCGCGCTTCGTCGCGCGGCAGGTCCGCGGCCAGGAGCGAGATGTCCGCGAGGACGCAGCGTTTGTCGGGCAGGACGCTCTCGCCCAGAAGCCAGCGGCCGATGCTTTCCGTTCGGAACTGCCCCATGTAGATATTGCCGAGGAGCTGGCGCGAGGTCGCCGCCGTGCGGCCATTCGACCCGATGAGGGCGCTGAGGTGAAACGCCCGCCCGTCTTCCCAAAAGCCGTGGTAATCGAACGGGGCGGGGTGGGCGATGACGAGCTGGCTACGCGGAAGCGACATGCCTCTTTCGTTCGTCTCGATCCTCCCCTCCGCGTCCACCATGTAACGCATCCCAACGTCCAGGGCGAGATCGCCCGCCGGCAGCATACGCTCCACAAGATCGGGATTCGAGAAATGCAGGAAGCGCAGGTCGGCGATGAACCGCAGGCGGATCGCGATCGGGCTGCCATCCGCATCCGCCCGGTAGAACGCTTCCAGAGGATCGTCCGAAAACCCCGCCCGCCAGCCCTCTACAGGGGATGCGGCCGGAAACGCGAAGGCGGCCAGAGGGCGCTCCAGCGGCCCGGGCGCAAGAAAGGCTTTCGCCAGGACGCCGATGCTCGCCGCGAAGAGAGCCAGCAGCACCGCGGCGCGAAATCTACTCCAGCGCCGCATGAGGGTGCGACCCGCCGGCGGCAGGCAGGGGAGGACTTCCGCCGAGGAACAGGAACCGGTAAACCAGGACGAAGAGGGTGACCGACGCGCTCTCGAACACCAGGGCGCCTCCGCCCAGGTGCCAATAATCGAACGCCGCCATGCGCGACTCGCTGATCAGGATAATCAACAGCGCGACGCGAAATGCGTTCACGACGAAGGCGATTGCGAGCGCGCAGGGCAGCGCGATGAACTGCAGCAACCGCGTCTGCGGCGGAAACAGCAAAAGGAAAAAAACCGCCAGGCCAAAGAGAAAGAACATCGACCGGATGCCGGAGCACCCTTCGAAAACGGCGACCCGGCCCCCCGGGGTCGTGATATAGACATCCTCCGCCTGGGCGGGCCATCCCAGGAGACGCGCGATAGCCGTAGCCGCGACCGCCGTGGGCGGAGACATGTCAAACCCCATCAGATCAAACAGCAGGGAGCGCAGCACGAACGGCAGCAGCGAAAGCAGAAGCACCCCAAATTCCCGCCAGTATTGTTTCAGGCCTTCAAACCCCGAAGCAAGCAGAGCCAGCGCCAACCCCGAGAGCAGCGGCGAGACCGAAGCAAAGAGGACTCCCGGCGGCGAAAGGCTCCTCCACAGGACGAACCCTGCAAGGGCGGCGCCCGCAAACGTCCCGCTGGGCCCGCTCTCGAGCCGCAGCGTCTCGCGCTTCCGGGCAAGCAAGCAGCCGACAAAGATGAAGCAGAGCGCGTAAAAGCGCCGCACATCGAACGGCAGCTTCATCCAAAGGACCGCCTGCGTGGCAAGGAACGCCGCGGATACGCCGCTGAGCAGCCATGGGCTTGGACGTGGCTGGAAAAGGGGGGGGGAAGTTGGACGATGATCCACGCATCGTGGAATAACCCAACCCGCCTGTTCAGCAAATAATAAAGATTGCAGGCAGCCCTCCACCGAGGCTTTAATCAGGGACTCCTTTTTTGCAAAACGAAAATGCCACGCGATTGTAACAAATAAGAGGTTGAAGCGCCCGTTCCGCCTCGTAATCTCAAGGAAATATGCCCACTTTTTTCAAGACCAAATCCCCCGTATTCAGCGTCCTTACCATGGCCGCGTTTGCGGGCGTGCTTTGCGGATTTTTCACCCAGCCCGCGCACGCGGGCAATACGACCGAAGGTTCCTACAGCGCGGACAGCCTGTTGCTCGGTTTTCGGCAGACTTCCGGGCAGGGTTCGTCACTGGATTATCTTTTGGATCTCGGGCCAATTTCTCAGTTGAATGGCGGAAAGGGCCTCACGCAGAGCTTTACCATACTTAGCACTGGCACCACTGGCTACGGAAGCGTCGGGACCGATCTTAAGTCGTTCTTCGGAAACAATTACTATACTGATGGTTCCGTTCTCTTCAGCCTCGAAGCGGCCACAAACAGCAGTCAGGTTGGCAGCGATGGGCCTAACACGTTGTACACCACAGTCCCGTCGGGCGAATCCGGGAACGCCAGTTTCAGCCGCCAGGCCTCCGGCACGCAAGGGACGGCTTCGGGAAATATCGCCAACGTAGGGACTGCATACTCCGGGGCGATGTCCACCGCGAACAGCGACCTGGGAGTGAAGCAGGTCATCGCCTCGGTGACGAATTCGTACGGCTCCTACCAGGGCCCTGGGACGAATACCAGCAACGACAGTTTCAATTATTTCGACCCTAGCAATGAGGCTACGGTGAATACCGCGCTCTCCTTCGAGAGGATCGCCACCGCTACGAAGAATAGCGGCTTCCAGGGTACTGCCGGCACTCCTTTGGGTACATTCAGCCTGGACTCCTCAGGCGACCTGTCCTTTACTGCTCTCTCCGTTCCGGAAAGTTCGACCTGCGTGTACGTCCTCTCCGGTCTGGCACTCTTGTTCGTTCTTCGGCAGCGCCGGAAACTGAACTGATCGTTCGCGCGGTTCGCGCACTGGTTTGACCTGTCGAAAAGGGGTATCTCGTATTCCCCAACAGTATCACTTGCACTGCATTCTCGGACGAAACGACCCTTTTTCAGAGTGAAAAGCGTCATGGGAATGTAACAATAAAAACATTGGAGAACCGCTAGCTGATTATATCTTCAGCGGTGACTCGGGATGCGATTGCGAATATTTTTTTCGCGGCTCCCGGTTTCAAAATAACCCAAGGAAAGTTTACTTCTAACTAGCATGAAAAAATCACTCAGTATTGCCCTGTCCGCAATCACGGCAGTCGGGCTCTTAGGCCACTCGGCTAGAGCCGGCAACGCCGCGGTCACCTATGCGACCGATGACTTGCTGCTCGGCTTCGACGAACCCGGCGCGACGAATGACTACGTCGTCGATCTCGGCCAGATCTCGAGCTTGAACGGCGGCAAGGGGCTCACGCAGAGCTTCACGATCCTCAATAATAGCGGCAACTACGGCAATGTCGCGGCCGACCTGTCCAGCACTTATAATGCAAGCACCAATCCGAACGGGCTTTTCGGACCAAATTGGTATAGCTCCACCAGCGGGGTGGTCTACAGTCTGCAGGCTGCTACGAATGGCGCGGCCGTCGGCAGCGACGGGCCTGACACGCTCTACACGACCGTGCCAGCCGGCGACAGCACCAACTCGGGCTTTACCCGCGCGGCCGCGGGTACGCAGGCCACCGGTGCCGGGAACATCGCGACTGTGGGCACCGGATATAACGGCACCACGACCGCGAACAGCAATGAAGGCGTGGTCGAAAATGCATCCAGCACCAATTCCTATGCTTATTATCAGCCCCCTGGCACCGGCGCGAGCGGAGCGAGCTTCAACTATTTCAATCCCTCCAACCAGGCTGATCCCACCACGGCCCTGGACTTTGAAAGGATTGCTACGGCCACCAAAAACAGCGGCTTTCAGGGCTCACCTGGCACCGATCTCGGTACCTTCAGCCTCGACAGCGCTGGCGACCTCACATTCACATCCATCAACGCAGTTCCTGAACCCTCGACCTACGCGTCGCTCTTCCTGGCGGCAGGTTCTATCTTCCTGATCTCCCGCCGCAATCGCCTCTCAAGAAAATCCTGACTGGCGTAATTCCCCAAACTGAACGATAAGCAAAAAGAAACATACACATGAAAATAATCACAATACTCACGGGCGCGGTCATCGCGTGCGCATCTATCAGCGCAGCGAATGCCCAGACTCCCATTCGATTCACCGGTTCCACCGCATACCGTGCGAACGTCGAGCAGGCCATCCTGAATGCGCTCGGAACGACAACCGCCCCCGCCGTCAACGGAACAGTGCTTGCTTCCGGTTCCTATGCCTACGTCGGCGCCTCGCTCGGCAGCGCAGCGCAGGCGATCTTCTATGGGACGATCAGTGGTTCGTCCGTCGTTATCGCCACCGACTGGACGGGCTCCGAAGCGGGCATCCAGACTGTGTCTTCCAGCCTTAAGTCCGTAAACTTCCTGCCGGTTGGCACGCCTGCTTCCGCCGCCGGCATGTCAGGCGCGACCGGAGGGACTGATACCGAGATTCCTGATGCCACGCTGTCGGACACCTTCCAGAACGTCCTCCGTGTTCTTTGGGACTTCCAACGGCGTCAATTACCCGACCCTGCATGAGGCCAGCAACAGCCCTGTCGGCGTAGTGCCCTTCAAATTCGTCAGGAGCCACGCTGTACCTGGAAATGCCGGAGGCGCCGTCACGGGGGTGACTGCCCAACTTATCAGAGCGATGGCGACCGGCGGTGGGACGCTGCTCTCGCTGTTCACCGGAAATCCCAACGACGAAGGAACTGCGTTGATTTTTACCGGCCGCGACCCCGATTCCGGCACCCGCCTGAGTGCGCTTGCTGAAACCGGGTTTGGCATCGGCGCCAAGACGGTGGTGCAGTATCAGCCGCAAGATTCGGGCGGCGTGGCAGTATCGAGCACGGCCTCGACGATCACCCAACTGGCGCTATGGCCTGCGGAGACGATCGATACTCTCCCAGTTGCCACCGGGAACGGCGGTTATGCAAGCGGCGGCGACCTGGCCAAGGCGATGGGCGCGGCTGACACGATCACGACATTCTCGAATGCCTCCGGCGATTTCACCTTCGGCGGTTTCATCACCTATGTTGGCACGAATGATATTGACCCCATCCTGTATGTGAGTGGGACTGGAGCTGCCACCGGCTTGGCAACGGAATTGACTTACAATGGCGTCAAACTCGGGCCTCCGCAGGTCTCTGGTTCGACGGCGAGCTATAACAACAACAACAACATCCTTGAAGGTCAGTACACCTTCTGGAGCTTCGAGCACCTGTATTACAGGAACGGTTCCGTCAACACCCTCGTGGGTACCGTGGCGAACACCGTGGCCAAGCAGATCCATGACAACACGGCGATCCTTAAGATCGGTAACTTGCAAGTGACCCGGCCCGGAGACGGCCAGGTGGTTACGAGCGAGAATTTCTAAACTCGATTGGGAACGGCTCGCAAGGGCCTTCAGCGAATGACGCCAGCGCGGGTGGAAACATCCGCGCTGGCTTTCGCCTTTTCGGACCCGCCGTTTGAAAGGCCTCCGTTCGCCCACTCAGGGTTTGCCGGGGCGAGGTTGCCATGCAAGGTTTTCCCGTGATCGCGCAAAGAAACCGCCTTCTTCTTGGTTCGGGACTGCTGAATCTGCTTCTCCTGGGTATATGCGGCTATTTTGCATCGCGCCCCGCCGCGTCCCGGGTCTCGCCTGAGAGTGCCAAGGTTCTCGCTCCGCGGGCTTCGGGATATACTCGTCCCGCCGGGAGAGCGATGCGATGGGCACAGCTCGAGTCCGCGGATTATACGGTCTATATTTCGAATTTGCGCAAGTTCGGTTGCCCGCCCGAGACGATCCGCGACATCATTATCGGGGACGTTGAAAGCCTCTTTGCCGAGAAACGTAAAGAGATACAGGACGAGTCCTGGGCGGAGGGGAGTAACGTCAGCGAGAAGATCGCGGCGGAGAATCAGGAGGAACTGGACCTTATCGGCCAGCTGCTCGGTCCCGAAGCGCGGGCGTTCGCCGCTGCGTTGCGTTCGGGAGGTGAGAAGGCCTACGATGCAACGCCCGCGCCCGCCCAAGCCCAGCCACAACAGGATTTCGCAAAGCCGGCGGAGCCGCCCACGATGCCGCTGGCGCTCGTTCCACCGGATCCCTCGCTCTCGCTGAACCAGAACGAGCGGGACCGCTTGGAGACCTTGCGCAAGGAATTTGTGGATGCGATGGGGGGCCCCGGTCAGAATCCTGCCGCTCCGGAATACCTCAAGCGGTGGCAGGATGCGCAGGAAGCCTCGGACGAGCAATTGCGGGTATTTTTCGGCCAGGATCTCTATTACCAGCTTGAGTTGCACGCGCTTCACTCCGGCGCGAAGACACCTGGACAGCCCCAGGCGGCGGCCGCGCCCTGAAAGACGAAGCTCAGCACTGGCTTATCTCCCGAAATTAGAACCATCATTCCAGATAGTTGGGCGAAAAACCTTTCGAAAAGAGGAGGGCGTGCTGAAAAGCGCATGATATCGCGTCCGCGGGCGAAGCCCCGTCGGACGTGGCTTCCGGGGAGAATAACCGGGCTCACGTGAAGGGCCGGCCAACCACCCTTGCTGCGATTGCAGCGTTGCTGCTTACCGGGCGCGTTTCCGAGTGGAGATCACCTCTCGACCGGCCGAAATTCCTTCACCAAACGCCGACCTTCCTCGATCTCACCGCTTTTCATCGTGGACTGGACTTCAGGACGAAGCTTGACCGCAATCGCTTCGCGCTTCTGTTCGCTGAGCGTAAGCCACTTGAAAGCCTGGGGCAAATCCTTATGCACGCCTTCGCCGCGGTAATAAGCTTCACCAAGATTAGTCTGGGCTTTCGCATCGCCGCGCTCGGCGGCCTTGGTGAACCATACCGCTGCGGTCTTGGGATCCTCAGGCACACCGAGCCCGTTCTCGCACATTACGCCCACGATATTCTGAGCCGGGAGGTTTCCTTGTGCGGCCGCAGCGGAGTACCATTTGAAGGCTTCGGAGTAGTCTCGCGGAATGCCCTCGTCGCCGAAGTAATAAAACTCGCCGAGTCGTACCTGGGAGTTGACACGGCCCTGTTCGGCCGCCTTTCGATACCACTTGGCCGCCTCCTGGACATTCTTTGCGGCTCCCCCTTTGCCCAGGGCGATCATCTTGGCCAAGGTTTCCTCGGCGGGCGCTGCGCCCTGTTCCGCCGACTTGCGAAACCATTTCAGGGCCTCCGCTTCATCTTTTGGGACGCCCCGGCCGTTTAGATAAGCGGAGCCGAGATTGTTCTGAGCTTTCGCGTTCCCTTGCTCTGCGGACATACGGTAGAGTTCGGCCCCTTTTCGGAAATCCTGGGGAACTCCGCCTCCGTTGGAATAGGCGCGGCCGAGGTAAAACTGGGCCTCGGCATCTCCCTTAGCGGCTGCTGCCGTGGCCGTTTCCACCGTGTATTCGGGCGACGCTCCGTTCCCGGGGCGCAGGCCGAGTGCGAAGAGCATCGAGACGTTGAGAAGAAGGAACTTGGTGTTCAGTTTCATGGATTGTCGTTGCTCGAAGGGACGTCGCCACCGCCGTAACCGACGACTTCGACGGTGATGATGGAAGGTAAATCCTGCTGGCCGGCCTGCTGCGCGCCGGATTGCTTGGCGGCCTCGCTCGCGGTGCTCTCTCCGGCGCCGGCGGCGTTCGCTGCCGACGTAAGGCCGGCCAGATTTGGAGCCACGACGGCGGGGGCCGGTACGCCGGCGCTCGCCCCGTTCACCTGGATGTTGCTGGCGTTTAACACATGCAAGGCCGAGATGTTGAGATTGCCGGACACGCGAATGCCGGCGTCGCCCGCGTCAACCGTGCCAGTCGGCGCGATCAAATCCACATTTGCGGGGGGCACGCCCGTGACGGTCTCCAGGACGCCGATGCCGCCGCCCGTGGCAAGACCGGCGAGATCGGTCTGGACGTTGCCGCTCTGGGGATCGATGAGGACGCGTGTGGGGGGTGCGGATTGCACGGTCTTCGAGGATGCGCCCGCCGCGATGTCGCCCACGGTCGAGAAGATGATCTCGTTGCCGCCGCGCAGGGTGAAGATGCGCGAGGTGCCCACGATGACGCTTCCGCGCGTGTAGATCGAAATGTTTCCGCCGTCCTCCGTGAGGATGCCTTGATCAACGGGTTGGCTGCCAGCGACATTGAAGCCTACAGTGAGCTTTCCGCCGGGTGCGAGCAGGTCGATGTTGCCGCCGCTCTCGGTCTTGATTTCGCGGGAGGTGAGAGAGATGTCGCCGGTATAGGCGCTGCCGGGGAAAAGAGCGCTGATCGCTGAATAGGCCGTATCGTAATTTCCGAAGTTTGGGCTCGAGGCGAGGCCGTGGTCGCGCCCGGAATCCCGCAACACTAGGTAATAGATGTCGAGCGCAAGCTCATCCCTCTTCTCGGAGGAGACCTTATTGAACGCCTTCCAGACTTGCGCGTTGCTAGCGCCGGTCAAGCCGAGCAGGTCGCCCAAGTCCGGCAGGTAGCGGTCCGCCTCCAGCCCAGCGCTCTGCGGATTGAGGAACGCGGCTATAAATTTCGAGAACCCGAGCTTGCTTCCATTGAGGCCCGTGGAGGGGCCGATGCCCGCCGCGGCCACGACGTCCGCGCCCGCGAAAGGCAGGGAGGGGTTTCTCCCGTTCCCGATGCTGGCGATGCCGACTCCGGTGCCGTCTGGATTATTCGGGCCTACGCCCAGATTCAGGTCGCGCCCCGCTAACACTTCGAGCGCTCCGGGCCCGCTGATCTGGATGTCGCCGGCGAGGGCGGATTGGCCGGTGTCCAGTGTGTTCCCGGCAGCCTGTGAAGCCGCGAAGAGGGTCGCGGCGGTGTCGTAGGGGATGATGTCGCGACCGGCGGTGACCACGGTGATGTCGCCCGGGCTATCGTTCTGGATGTACAAGGAGAGATCGGTGATGTCCGTGCCGGCATGCACCCTGGCGCTCTTGCTTGAGAACAGGGTGAGGCCGGAGACAGAGCCGGAAGCAGCGTCGATCTTCACCGGGTTCAGATCATCTTTGTGAAGGATGCCGCCATCGTGCAGCTCCTCCTTCGTCTGCAGGACGCCGAACGCCCCTTCGACAGAGCCCGACTCGGCGAAGAGGTCGTCGATGCTCGACAGAAACCCTTGCAAAGTCGTGGACTGCAAGGAGGTCTTCGATCCCACCACGGCCTGGTAAGCAAGCGGAGAGGTGATGCCAGGGATGGCGGTGGGGTCGGCGTCGGAGAGGTTGATGGTGCTTGAAGAGAAGTTCGTCGAGACGTTGCCGTTGATCACCGTCACGCCGTTCGGAAGCGTGCCGTTTATCGAGCCGCCGGCGGCAAGTTCCAGGGTCCCAGTGGGCGCGGGAAACAGTGAGAAGTTTCCCACGATGTTCACGTCGCCCGAGTATGCTGCGACGCGCAGCACGGGAGGCATGAGGGTCGAGACGGTGGTGAACGAGGTGACGTTGGTCTCGGCCAGGCGCAAGAACGGCTGGTAAAAGGCAGCGGTGGACGCCCCGGTATCGTTCGTCTCCAAGAGCTCCCCCTCAATGAAGGCGAGCAATGTCGGCGTTTCCGCGCCGGTCCCGTTGGTGGGCAGGGTGACCCCCTCGCGCAGAGTCACACTTCCAGCCAGCGACGAAACATCAACAGAAGCCCCGGACGAATAGGTCGAAAAATAGCTCTTCTCAAACGCGGAGTTGCCGGCGGCCACGGGCTGGAGGAAAGGGTTCTCCACGGGCCCGAGCAAGACGTTTCTTTGAGCGGTGACATCGAAGCTGCCCTTGCCGAGGAACAGGGTGGTGGGCAGCCACGTCTGGGGTGGGTAGTAAGCGGAGTCGGCGGACAAGCTCGAGTCCGGCGGCTCCGGCGAATAGGGAAGCTGATCGATGATGGTCGTGAGCGAAGGCGAGCGTGTGCTGTTTGTCAGGATCTCGTTGCCGGCCGAAAGCGTGCCGCGGCCTCGTTCCACGTAGTAAACGCCGCCGTTGATATCGTTGCCCGCGCGGACGATGAGATCCCCTCCGCCGAGTTCGACAAGTGCCGAAGCGTCGGGAGTCCCCTTGGGAGCACGCGCGTTGGTGGGAATCACGGCATCGACATTTGCGATGTTATGCCCGGCCAGGAGGGTCACGTTTCCACCGCCGAGCGCGCCGACGCCTTCAAAGAAATTGCTGAAATCCACCCACCAGGAGGTGGAGGCCACTTCGTTGCTGATGCGGAACGGGGTATTGCCGAATACGCCCGAAGAGTTCACGTAGCCTCGCCGGTAGAGCCAGTTGATCGGAAGCTCGCGGGAGGAATCCTCCACGGGGAAGCCATCCACGATCGTCGTGAGATGTTCGATGTCGCCCTGGGCTTGGAGCGTCACGTCGCCTCCCCCGGAGCTGTATTGGGCGGGGTAGAGCGGGTGGAGCTGGCGCGAGTCCGAGAAGAGCCGGGGGAGGTCGAAATTCGCAAGGGCGGAGGCCTGCGAACCCGCGGTGTAGATCGTCGCAAATTCGTTTAGCAATTCGATGTTGCCGCCCGTCGAAATGTAAATCGCGCCGGCGCCGGTGCGGATGACCTGATAGAACCCCTGCACGACGTTGTTAGTGGTAGCATCGGGGCCGGGCGGGTTCGCCGCGTTGATGCCGTCATTGACGCCGAGCAGCAGGGAACCGCCTCCGCCAAGCAGCGCGGCAGGCTGTACCTGGTGGATGTCCGCAGCCGAAAAGTCCGCGCCCGCCGCCATGTTATACGACCAAGCGGGCGAACCGGGCGGAAGGAGGGTGGCCGCGTAGTTGCTGGAGGTAAACCCGTCGCTCAACGCGCCATTGAAGACCAGGTTGCCCGCGGCGCGCAGGGTGAGAACGCCCGGTTCGCCATTCGGCCCGAACCTGTAGGTGGAAAGGTCCCAGTCACTGTTGAGCGTGAGGTCCCCCGCTGTGTTGATGATCTCCGCGCCAAACTGAACGTGCGTGACGCCAGCGAGAGCCCCGTTGTTCGCCAGCAACGCGGAGGTGATCGCCGCGCTGTTGGCTCCGAACGCCGCCCCTCCGGCCATCACGTTGGACTCCTGGTTGTCGATGGAACCGTCGGCGGTGGCGTCGAATATCTGGTAGCCCTCGATTACGATGCTCGAAGCGTTGTCGATGGAACCGTTGACGGGGTTGGCCTGCAGCCCCGCGGGGGTCGCCGGGGCGCGGAGATGGAGCGTACCGCCGATGCCTCCGGCAATAGAGAGATCGACCGTCGAGCCCGCTTGGATGTCCACAACCGCTGCCGTATTATAAGCTCCGTTCGTCTCCGAACCCGCTGCGAGGGAGATGGCGCCGCCCTCGGACGCGTCGTCGAAAGCGTTTCCAGCGGCGTTCAATGTCGAGCCGGGCAGAAGGGTGACGCTGCCATAAGCTTCGAGGCTGATCTTTCCTCCGCGCGCGCCCGAGGCGTTGATCTCGCCGGCTACCTGGATCGAGCCTGCGTCGGAGGAAAGATCGAAGTTCTTCGTGGTTGCGAGGCCATCGATCACAACATCACCCGTCCGCACGCGGAACGAACGCGATTGTGAGAAAGACGCGGCATCCAGCGTGGCATTAAGCGCGCCAGTGCTCGGCAGGCTGCCCACATCCAGCGAGAAGCTGCCGCCCTGGCCGCCGGCGCCGCCCTTGCCCCTCAATGTTCCCGCCGACGCGAAGTCGCCGTGCGGTGAGCTGACTGAGAGCGCTCCGGCATCCCCGCCGCCCGGCGCCCCCGCCACGGTGATGGCGCTGCCGGGCCCCAGCGTGACGTTCCCGGCGTCCGAAGTGAGGGTCACGCGGCCCCCACCGCTATATTCGATAAGGTCAGGAAAGACCTTTTCGGTGCCCGCGGCGGCGAGTTGGCCGCCGATCGTCACGTCCCCGGTGGTGGCGTGCAACGTCAGGTCGCCGCTCGGCGCCAGGATTTCGCTGTTCGCGGTGATGCTTGCACCCTGGAAGGTGAGGTTTGCGCCACGGCCGCCTGCCACATTTGCGGCGGAAACGGCGGATTTCAGCAGGAGCAGCGCGCCGGCGGATTCGAAGCTTTCCTGCGCCCCGGTCGCTCCCGTCACGACCGGCGCGATGAGGGTCAAAGCTCCTTCGGAGGAGAGGCCTCCGGAGGATTGGGCGAGGACGCCGCCGGAGGCGTTCAAGTCCACCTGCGCGTATTGGTCGATGCTGACCTCGTTCGCGCCGAGGCGGATCGTGCTCGCATTGAAAGAGAGTGTCCCAGCCGGGGCCGCCGCCGGGCCGGGCACTGCGCCCAGGGGAGCATTGTCGAGCAGGATGTTCCTGGCCGCGAAGCTGACGGAGCCGCCCGCATCGTTGAAGCCGCGGAACTCCGCGGCGTGCAGCGCAAGGCTGGCATCGGCCGCGGAACCGACTGCACCCGAGCCATAGATGTCGATGGAGGAATAACTGAGCAGCGAAAGGCTCTGCGCGGAACTTTGCAGCGTCTGGAGCGCCAGGCCGGAGAGCGCCAGGCCGGATGTGGGGTTGAGGGCGCCCGGGTTGCTGAGCTGGATGCTGATCTGGCCGCTGTCCAGCGACACGGACTGTGCCTTGAGGACGGTGTCGGCGGCCAGCGAAGTGGCATGTGTGGAATCCAATATGACGCTGGCGCCGGAGAGATGAACTCCCGATTTTACAACCAGGGACGGAATGGTCGAGCCGTCCACGCCGGAGCGCGCGATCTGCGCTTGGGGATCGTTGCTCAGCCGCAGCAGGACACCGTCGCCGCTGCCCGGGGTCGCCGCGTCGCCGAGCACCAGCTTCTCGGCGGGGGTGGATGCCGCTCCGGATTGCCGGATGTCCGCGTTGGGGTTGAGCGTGAGGGTATCGTTGGCCACGAGGATGAGATCCTGCACGGAAAGCGGCGACCCGGCGTTATCGACGGTGATGTTTCCTGTCTGCACGGTCACCGCTGTGGAGTCTGCGCCCGTGGCGCGGAGGCCGCCGATCAAGAGGCTCTGGGCGTTGAAGGAACTCAACTCCGCGGCGGTCAGCAGCACCACACCGGGCGGCGCGGCGACACCGGGGCCCGCGATGAGTATGTCCTCGGGCGTGCTGATGTCGATGAGCCCGCCGAGCCCGTTTGGGGGAGCGTTTGCGGCGACCGCGCCCAGCAGGTTCATCCGCAGGCTCGCATCGAAGACGAGATGGCCGGAGTCCACCGGCAGGCGGGGGACGGCCACGTTGTTGGCCAACGCGCTTTGCTTGAGGAAAGTGTTGGCGAAGGAGTTGTCATACTCCGCGCGCGAGCGCACCACGGATTGCGGGTCGACTTCGAACGAGGTGAGGAGCGGAGCCGTCTGCGAACCGTTCAGGTCGTTGAAGGAGTAGCCGGAAACGAGGCTCGACCCATCCGGGCGCGAGACCGTGCCGGTGGCGCCGCCCGTGCGCGGAGTCACCAGGAAAGCGCCGGGCAGCAGCGCGTAGCGGGCGGGCAGCACGGTATATGTCCCCGCCGGGAGCCCGCTGCTCGCGCCGAGGTAAACGCTGCGGCCGACCGCCAGGGCCGTGCCGGCCGGATTGATGGAGTAGCCGGTGTCCAGGACCGTTCCGGCCGTATTGAATGCGTTGACGGCGTCGCCGTTCGGGGCCTCGACCGTGTTGTACGCGGCAAATGGCGCATAGTCGGCTTGGTATCCGGGGATGACTGCGAAGCTCTTTAGCGAAGAGGATGCCGCGTTGGGAACGAACGAAGAGGCGAGTATGTCCTGGGTGCCTCCGGTTCCGTTTACGAAGCGATAAGCGTAGAGGTCTCCTCCGCCGCGGATGTCCACCGAAGCGCCGGCCTGGAAGTCGATATTCGCGGCGAGCAAGTTGATCGCTTTCTCCGGCACGCCGCCCGTGGTGATATCGACGCCCGAGGGATCGATCCACGCCGTGCCGTTCAGGTTGATGCCGTACGGGATGATGATGCCCCGGCCGGTGACGGGATCGACCGCCGAAACCGAGGTGACGCTGCCCGCCGCGAGGGTGAGTTGGCTGGTCACGGGCGCAGGCGCGTTTGAGAGGAAGTCGGTGGGGGCCGTCCCCTGGCCGTTGTAGCCGAGATTGATGACTCCGATCGGCGCCCGGAGCACGCCGCCCTGCTTGATGATCGAGCCATACACATTCAGCTCGCCGCCCGCGGAGAGCGGGAGCCTGCGCACGCCGGAAGAGGCGATCGTCACAGAGCCGAGGTGGTTTTCCCCGCCCGACACGTAATCAAACGCATGGATGGTGAATGGAACTTCGGTTGGCGGATAGATCTGGCCCGCGGTAAGCGTGATCGCGCCCGCAACGTCCAGCGCGCCGTTTCCTCGGATGTCTCCGCCGGCTGCGACGATATTAGCTGCGCCGATATTCTGCAGCGTAAGGTTTCCGAGATCGACATCCCTGGCAGAGACGAAAAGTGTGGCGGCGCCGTGTGTCGGCTGGATGTAGAAGGGGGCGCCGTCGAGCAGGAAGACGCTGGTCTGCAAGGCCGCCGGCGTGGGTGGCTGGAACGGAGTGCCGACGTTCACGTAAGGAGCCGACAGGCTCAACGAGGAATTCGCCTTCGTGGGATCTGCCAGGAGGACGCCCCCGTTCATGGTGACGCTGCTGTTCGCGGAGATCCGCACCGGGCCGGAGAACTCGACGGTGCCCGCGATATTGACCGAATCAAAGCCGTGCCCATTGAAATCATCCACGGCGAAATAGCCGAATCCCTTCAGCGGATTGCCATCCTTACCCAGGACAGGGTTGCCGATGGCGGTCTCGCGCGCGGGATAGAATGCCGCGGGGATGACCGGACCGTTCTGCGTGAGGAGCGTCGTCACATCGAGCGGCGTGGGCGGACTGCCGGCGTCGGGCGGATAAAACCGGCCAGAAGAGAGGGAAAGGCTGCCGCCAGCTTCGTCCGGGCCGCCGGCGCGTCCGATCAGCCTCGCATCCATAAAAAGCTCCTGGCTCCCTGCGAAATTGATCGACCCCGCAGCGGTATCCATGCGGGTGAGCACGACAGGCGAGCCGTGGAAGGATCCAAAGGCCGGGTTCACGGCCTGCGTGGCGGCGGGTGGGGTATCGAGCAGAGCACTTGCGCCCGAGACGTTTAGCACCGAGCCAGCTTCGGCGACGATATTGCCAGAGACGGTGATGCTTCCACCCGGAAGCACGGAGCCCTGGCGATAGCCGCGTGTATCCGGGGTGGCCAGCACCGTCGCGCCGGCGGTTGAGAGGAAACTCTTCGGCCCGAGATCGACCGTTGGAAGCGCAACGCCTGCCGGCGCGAGTTGCGCAAAAGACTTGCCGCCGGTGATCTTGATGGAGCCTCCGGGCGTGATGATCGAGCCAAGCACGGCGGCCGTGTTCCCGCTGATCGTCACCCCCTTTGTGGGATCGGTCTCGGGGTCTGTCCGGATGACGGCGCCGCTGCCCATGACGAAGTCGCCTCGAGCGATCAAGACGCTGTTGAAAAAGTCGGTGACGCCCAGTGCGCCGAACGTGAGGCTCACCGGCGCACGCACTCCTTCCGGCTCGAGAGTCGGCATCAGAGTCACCGAGCCCCCGCTGGTCGGATCGGAGACCGCCAGGGAGCTCTCGACGAGGGGGGCGATAACGGCGCCGGGGGCGATGATGAGCGCGGGCAAATATTCCCCGATCTGTTTCGCGGCCATGCCGAGCCCGTCCAGGGTGAATGCGCCGAAGCCGCCTTCGCTGAAGAAAGCGGGAGCCAGGAGCAGAGTGGCGGGGTTGGAGGCTTGTCCGCCGATCTGGATCAGCGGCGCCGTTATGCTGAGAGAGCCCGCTTTTGCCCCAGAATACGCGGTGAGAGCCGCGCCTAGTTCGAGTTTGCCGCCGAGGACGGATTTGATTGTCGGATCCTGGCCCGCGCTCAGGGCGATGCTGCCCGCATTTCCGTAGGTTCGCTTTCCGTTCTCGGCGACGGCGACACCGCCGGATACGTCGATGGTGCTGCCTGCGACGAGGCGGGCGTTGTAAGCGGTGACCGCGATATTCCCGCCAGCGGTCGCCAGCGGCAGGGTGCCCGGTGAGGAGGAATTGAGCTGGTCATTCACCAAGAGCCCGGCCGTGCTCAGGGCGGCCTGCGCGCCGAGGATGAAATTGCCCCGGGTCGGATCGGACGGGGGCGTCCCCGAGGACGGGCTGGATTCGAGCGCGACTGTCGTTGAGGGGGAGATATCCGGGACGATGAAGCTCAGAGCACCGCCGGGAGCGGTCAGTTTGCCTTCGATGTCCACATTCGCCCCGGTGAGGGTGACCGAACCGCCGGCGGGGGTCGTTAGCGCCACCGTCGCCGGGACAACGATCTTGCCGTCCGCATCGTTGACCGTGAGGTTGCCGAAACCATCGGTGGTGAAAAGTGCAGGAGAGAGATTCACCTTCGCGACCCGGACCGCGTTCAGCGGCAGAGGATTTCCCGAGCTGTCGAAGGCGAAGGGATGAACAGGAGGGAGACCGCCCTCAGGCGCGAAGGTAATTTCGGGCGGCGTAGGAGAGTACAGAGCGTTGGCCGCGGCTTGATTGTTCGCCTGGAAGGTAAGAGAGAGCGCGCTGGAAGCCGGCTGGACTGCATCCTGCGCGATCCCGAGGGAGGTGAGCAATGCGAGCAGCGAGGCATTCACGCCGGAGGCGGCGCTGCGCTGGCGCGGCCCCGCGGCGACGTTTCCCAGGAGGTCGCCATCCAGCGCCACGGAGGGCGCGGTGATGGCGATGGAACCTCCGTCTCCTCCCTGGATGTAGCCGGCCTCGTAATGGAAGCCGGAGGGCGCGAGCGGGTTCGTAAACGTTTCCGAGACGCCGTATTTCGGATGTGTCGCGGTGAACTGCCCCGTGAAGATGCCCTGGTAAACCATGTCTGGCGTCGCCTTGCCGATGTCGAAGAGTTCACCGCCTGCGAGGACGCGCGTGGTCTGAACGATGCCCCCCTGGTACGAGAGCCACCCGCCGGAGACGTTCACCTGCGAGCCGTGCTGCATGACGACCGAACCACCCGCCGTGAGGTTTACCGAGCCGCCGGCCGTCGTCAATTCCCCCGCGGTCCGCTCGATGAGTCCGATGTAGCCGGTCGTTTTCCCAAGGGAGGTTCCCACCCACGGGTCGCCAGTCTGGCTGTTGATTCCCGTCTGGCGGACATCGACCTGAACCGTTTGCCCGCGGAGAAGCCCGTTTCGCTGCAAAGGGGAGTCGGCAAGCTCGCTGCCGCGTAATTGGACGGAAACGATGTTCTGGGAGACGGGCACAGACACGTCCACGGAGCCGGCGACATCGAGCAATGCCCCCGCATCGAGATAGATCTGGCCGACCGTATTCGAAAAAGTGAATACGCCGTTGAAAGGAACCTCAGCGCCGGCGTCGAGCGAAACCGCTGCGCTCGGCGCGAGCAAAAGGGAGTTGGCAGCGAGATGGATCGCCTCCCCGCGCACGTTGATCTGGGACTGCAGGGCGAGTTGGGAGCCGGTCACCGTCTCGGCGCTGGATGTTTCCGGGAGAATCTGGGTCACGCTTCCCGGACCGAGGTTCACGTTCCCCTCGGCGGATGGATAAAGGGCGTAAACCTGATCCAGGTTTTGCAGCCTTACCGTGTCGTAATCCGCGAGGAGATCGATCCGACCGTTCAGGGAGACGGAGGTGCTGCCGTTGATCGCGCCAAGCTGGTTGACCGTCTTGCCGGTGAGGACGACGTCCGCGCGCGGGGCGAGGATCAACCCTGTATTCGTCGCGACGCCCCCATAGGGCACCGCGCCGACGGAGACATCCAGCCCGCGCAGGCTGGGATCGCCCGTCGGGTGGGCGGCGAAGCCGACCTGGAGGCCGGCTGCCAGGATCGTCTGGCCGTCCGGGGTCGAGATGCTGCCGGCATTCGTCACGTTCGGGCCGATGAGGGCGATCCGCCCGCCGATGTGCGCGGCGGTGGATGGCGCGGAGAGCGTCGCGCCGGCTTTCACGACCACGTCGCCGTTCAGTCCGCTTGCGGTCAGCGGGGCGGGGGGAGTGAACGCCGGTTCTGTCCCGGCGGGGAGGACGGGGATGGCCAGCGCCGAGAAAAGGAACTGCAGGTCGGGGTTGTTGAGCAAGCCGCGGGCGATCAGGTTGTCGTTGATCGGCAGAGAGGAGGCGACCAGTGTGTGGACGTTTACCTGGCTCGCGCCGCCGAAGATGATGCCGTTCTGGTTGATGACGTAAACCTGCCCTTGCGCGTGGATGGAGCCCAGGATCTGGGACGGCACGCCCGACGGATCGCTGACCTTGTTGAACGCGATCCACTGGCTGGAATTTGCGCCGCCCGCGCTCTGGTCGAAGTCGAGCGTGGTTTTTCTGCCGATGTTGAAGGTCGTCCAGTTCAGCAGGGCTTGCTGCGCCGTCTGGGTGACGGTGACAGCGGTTTGGCCGCCGGGGAGGAGCGACTGGCGCGGCGCGTTCGCTCCCACGGGGGCGGTGTTGGGTGCGAGCTGCAGCCCGCCGGGCGCCAGGCCGTTCGGAACCGGGGCCGCGGCGGTGAGCGCGAGATTCCGCGCGGCGGCCTGCATCGATCTCACGGCTTGCAAGGCCTGGGTGGTGCGGGCGAGGGCGTCGGAGGCGTTGGCCCGCGCCTGGGCGGTGACGGAGGCGTTCGTGCCGTAGGACGCCGCCGCCTGGGTGGGAGCTGCAAAAGTCGAGCCGCCCCGGAGAAGATCGCCTGCGCGCGCCGCCGGGTTCGCCGCAAGGGCGAATACCAGCGCAAACCTGCAGCACGAGCTGGAGAATTCCTGGCGGCGCATCGGGGAAAAAAAGGCTATTTGTTCAGCAGCTTCGAGAGCGCGAGCTCGTTCACGGCGACGGGGTTTACCTGCAGCAATTTCGCGAGGTAGGCCTGGCGGTTCGCCTTCGCGCGCTCCGTCCGGAGCTGCTGGGCGAGCTCGGGGCGGATGTCTTCGAGCGCAGGCGTATAGGGCTCCTTTATGTCCAGGCATTTGAGGATGTGCCAGCCGTCGTCGAGCCGCACGGGCTCGGAGAGGGCGCCCTTGGCGAGTGTCGTCACCTTGGAGCGAATCTCGGGCTGGACCCGGCTCGCGGTCAGCCAGCCGAGTTCGCCGCCGCGCTCGGCGGTCTTTGGCTCGTCGCTGCGCGCGCGGGCGACTTCGGCGAAGTCCGCGTCATGCGCCCGGAGGCTTTTTCGGATGGAATCCAGCTTCGTCTGGGCCTTTGCCGTGGCGGCGGCGTCCGACCCTTTCGGGAGGGCGACGAAGATCTGGGCGAGACGCCACTGCCTCGGGACGAGGAGTGCGGCCTTGTTTGAGTCGTAAGCGCTATGCAACTCGGTGTCCGAGGGGTAGCTGTCGGGCGGCAGGGAAGCCGCCTGGAGGTAGCTCTCAACGATGGTGCTGTCGTGGGCTCGCTGGATCAACGCCGCGACAGCGGGCTCGAGGTCCCAATGCTTCGCGAGGGCTTCCTTGAGGACGAGGCGCTGGACCAAGAGCGTTCGGACGACCTGGCTGAGAAGCGCGGGGTCGCGGGCGATCGCGGCTCGCGAGTTCGCGTCGAGGGTGTCGAGAGAGGCGCGGATGTCCTCCGCGGTGACCTCGGTATCTCCCACGCGGGCGAGCGCGACAGAATCGGGCGAAGGCGCGGCGTGCGCCGCCAGGCCGCAGGCGAGCAGACAAAGGAAAAGGGGTTTCATGGCTTGCTTTTCTGGTCGAGGATCTTGTCTCTATAGTCCTGCACCTCGGTCTGGAGTTTCACCCGGGCGATGCCGGTGAAGGGCTCGCGTGCGAGCAGCACTTCGCCCATGCTGAATTTCTGGTAGCGGGTGAGGATTTCGTTGCCGATTTTATACAGGGCGAGGTTCTGGGTTTCACGGGCGTCCACGGTGCGCTGGAGCGCGATCGCCTGGGCCGCGGACTTAGCGCGCTCGGCCTCCTTCACGCGGCCCACCTCGGTTGCCTGGGTGGTCGCGACCTTCGATCTCTCCAGGCTGTCCTTAAGCTGGAGGATCTCCGCGGCCTGGCCGGCGCTTTTCGCGCCGAGGATCGCGATCTTCTTCTCGGCGGCGTCCCGGTCGGCGGCGCTTTGCTTTACGAGGGCGTCCAGCTTGTCGGAGAGGGCTTTCTTTTGGGCATCGCTGTCCGCCTGGGCGGCCTGGGCCGCGGCGAGCTGCGTCTGGGCGTCGCGGAGTTGGAGCATCGTGTTGCGGAGGCCCTCGCGAAGGCGGGCGATCGCGGGGTCGGGGGCGTCGGCGGCTCGCACGAGGGCGGAGGAAAACAGGAGTAGCAGGAGAAGGAGGCGTGAGGTGCGGAGCATGATCTTTAGAATTTGCCGGTGAGGTCGAACTGGATGAGGTCGCTCTTGTAGGTGGGCCCGACGATGGCTTCGGCGCTCATCCAGCGCAGGCCGAGCCAGACGTTGGCCGAGAGCGCCAGGTTTCCGCCGACGGTGAAGCCCTTCAAGTTCGTGCCGGTGAGGGGCGCACCGAAGTCGGCATCATTGAAGCCGTCGATGACGGAGTCGGATTCCACGTAGCGGTAATCGGTCTCGACATTCCAGTCCCATCGCTTCTCGAGGGCGGCATCGCCGCCGATGACGCCGAATGTCCAGGCGGTGTTGCCCCCGGCGAACGCGCCCGTTCCGAGCGTGCTCGAGCCGCGGTTGTTGACGGCCTTGGCGCTGACGGCGCCGCGGTCGAACGCCAGGTTCTCCTCGAAGAGGCCGATGAGGGAAATCTGGAACGGCTCGAAGTGGTTGTAATCGAGCCGGCCGTTCCAGGCGATCTCGTGGAAGGGGGTGGCGAGCCCGTAGTACTGGAACTGATCGATGGCGCCGAAGTTGTTGTTGGCGTTGGGGACGATGTCGCGGAGAGCCATGTAGGTGTTGCCGTTCTGCGCGAACGCGGGCCGGGTGTCATCGGTGCTTCCCTGGTCGGCGGCTGTGAGCGGGGTGTAGGGGTTGGAGAGCCGGCCCTCGACATTCTGGAAATGGTAGTAGGCGACGGCGGCCTTGAGGTCGAAATCCTTGTTGATCTTCCAGTCGGCGCCGGTCTGCGCGGCATAGAGCCATTTGTCCTCGCTGTGGAACTTCGTGGGCTGGTTGGTGGCGAAGTTGAAGTCGGTATTGAAGACCGGGAACGCCCCGGCGACGACGAATGGCGTGACGCTGCGGGTCACCGGGTATCTCGCCTGGATGACGGCGCCATCGAAGCCGAGCGTGTTGGCCCAGATGATCGTGGTCGGATCCCAGAACGGGTTTTCGAACCGGCCTACGCTGACGGTGAGGTCCTTCTCCGGCGTGCCGCCCAGCTCGTATTTGAGGAAGCCGCGGTCGAGCCAGACGGCGTATTTGCTGAAGTTGCCGCCCTGGCCGTTGTTGGCGACGCCGAGGCTCTGGTTCTCGGTGACGGGGGAATCGTTCTCGCCGGTGGCGATGCGGACGCCCGCGCTGAAGTTTTCCCCGAGATCCATCTCCGCGCCGAAACGGACGCGCAGCCGGATGCGGTTGCGATCCTGGTCAACATCATATTGCGGAGAGAACTGGGTGCCCGCGGTGTCGAACGGCGCGCCGGTATTGATGGCGTTGAAGATGGGGAACGCGCCGGTGTTGTCGTTGCTACCGGGGAAGAAGTCGCCCTCGTAACGGGTGCGCACGTCGCCTGTGAACCGGAAACGCGGCACCCAGGAAGGGAGGCTCTTCGCATCCGTCCAGCCCTCGTCGCGCGCCTGTTGGAGAACTTCGGCCTTTATCTCGTCGCGCATCTGCGTCTTCACGACCTCGGGGACGTACGTGACGCGTGTGTCGTCGGGGCCGGCGGGCGGCGGGGAAAGCGCGACCGTCTGCGCCCGGGCCTGGGCGGCGTCATCCTCGGCCTGCTGGATGAGTTCCTTTGCGTCCTTCTTCGTGAGGACGCCGCGCTTAACGAGGCGGTTGATAAGGTTGATGGTGACGTTCTGGGAAGGGGTGTTCGGCCCCGGAGGCGGGTCGGCGGACGGAGGGACGTTCGCGGCGGCGAGCGTCGTCGCGTCCGGGGCGGTGGGGATGGACGGGAGCGGGTCGGCGTCGGGCGCCGCGGAGACCCTCACGGCGCAGGCGGAGGCGAGGAGGAGCGCCTGAAAGCATTGTAAAAGGTATTTTCGCAGGGACATAAGGAGCGGGGCAGGCTTCTCGGCTTGGAGAAGGCTAGTTTGGCCTCAGGGCGGTGAGGCGGAGCACGATGGGACTGGGCATCCCATCCGGCGGAGGCTCCTGGAGCTGGAGCCCCGTGAGGACCTGGTCCACCGCGGCGTCGCCGGGCGAGCCCTCGACCTGCGCGCGCGTGATGCGCCCGGTAAGGTCGGGCCAGATGCGCACCTTCAGGTGCAGGGCGGCGTCGCGGGTGCGCGGGTCGCTGCGCAGGGCATCGGCTATCTTCGCCTGGACCTGGGCGGCATACCATCCCCAGCGGCTTCCCCCGCCGCCGGCTCCGCCCATGCCGTTGCCGCCGAGCCCGTTGCCGCTGCCGAGATTGAAGCCGCCATCGGGGCCGTCGCCTTTGATGTTCGTGCCGAGAGGGGCCGGGGCGTCGGCCTTCGCGGCCGGCTTTTCATCGGGGGCCTTGGGCTTGGACTCGGGCTCGTTCATGGGCGTCTGCGGCACCATGTCGGGCTGGCGGATCGTCTGCTGCTCGGGCGGGGGCGGTGGTGGAGGCGGGGGCGGCGGCAGCGGGAGAAGCTTGACCATGGAGATCGATTCCGCCCTGCGGGGCGCGGAGCCGCCCGCGCCGTGAAGAAGCTTGATGAGGAACGGGATGCCGGCCGCGGCGAGGACGAAGACGATGCACAACGCCACGCGGGAGCGGCGGAAGAACCCCGGCTCTTCCTCCTCCTCGTCGTAGGCGAAGCTGTTCCCTTGCGGCATCACTTCGCTTGGGGTTTGGTGGCGAGACCGACCTGTGTGATGCCGAGACGCCCGACCACGTCGAGGACGTTCATGATGGCCTGGTACTGGGTGCCGCTGTCGCCGCGGATGACGACGGGGAACTCGGGCGTGGCGGCCTTCTGCGCGGTGAGAAGCTGCTCGAGTTCCTGGAGGCTCACGGGCCGCGTGTCGAGGCAGATGTTGCCCTCGTTGCTGATGGTTATCGCCTTGGTCGTGGGTTTGGCGAGGCTCGGGGCCTTGCTGGCCTTGGGCAGGTTCACCTTCGTGCCCTGGACGGAGGCGGTCGTCATGAGGATGAAGATGACCAGGAGCACATACGCCAGATCGAGCATCGGCGTGATGTTGATGTCGTCGTACGGCTTATCGTCCTGAACTTGCATAGGGAGCAGCAGGGGTCTCGTCCGCGCTGAAAACGGCGCCGCCGTAGAACTCGGCCATCTTGGTGACGAACTCGTCGATGAAGACGTGCATGTCGCTGGTCGCGTTCTTGATGCGGCCGAGCAGGTAGTTGTACCCGAAGAGCGCCGGGATGGCGACGGCCAGCCCCGCGACGGTGGCCACGAGCGCGGCGGCGATGCCGGGCGCGATGGCGTTCACGTTCACGTCGCCCGCCGCGGCGATGGCGGCAAAGGTGATCATGACGCCGACGACGGTGCCGAGCAGGCCGAGGAACGGGCCGCCCGAGATGGAGATGGTGAGGAATACCATGAGGCTGTTCAGCTTCTGGGTCTCGCGGACGAGGCCGCCGTCCAGGCTAGCGCGGATCGCCTGGATCGAACGCACGGAGAGGAACCGCGCGCCGCCCCCCCAGGGGTCGATGGCGAGACGCTGCCGGATCTCCTCCGCGCCGATGTGGTAAATCCTGTAAACGGAGGCCTTCCGCATCGCCTTCTGCGCGGCTGGAGGGACGCGCCCGCCGAGGGTCTTGACCTTGTCGGCGTCGCCGTGGTCGAGCACGGTGAGGTCTGCGGCGACGTGCTGCCATTCCTTCAGGAACGTGGAGTTGCCCCTGGCGATGCCGTTCAGGTAGGAGAGCTTGCTGAACATCACGAACCAGCTCGCCGCCGACATGACCGCCAGGATGCCGATGACGATCCAGCCGTCGAGCGTGAGGGACTTGAGGATGATGCCGACGTAGCCCCCGCTCAGCCAGCTGGAGGTCTGCTCATCGTCGCCGAGCGTGAGCAGCTTCGCCTTCTCATCCCCCTGGATGACCGCCGCGAGCTTCAGGAAGCCCGCAGACCGGGCGGTGTTCGAGATTTCAAGTTCATCCAGTTCTCCGGCGAACGCGGCGGGGTCGCCGCCGAGGATGGCCGGGCCGTTCAGCGTGGGAAGCGGGGCGTCGAGGCTCGAATACACCTCGCCATTGAGGTAGAGGGTCATCCGCGCACCGTTCGCGACGACCGCGAGGTGCTGCCACCCCGCCGGGGCGACCGGCGCGCCCGCCGCGCTGCGGCGCGTGCCGCCGGCTCCGCTCACTTCGACGAAGGGGACGCCGTTATCCGCGCCGATGACGAATGCGTTCGCGCCCTCGCGCCGGCTGAAGAACGCGGTGTTCGGCTTCAGGGGGGCGATCTTCACCCACGCGGACCAGGTCATCGAGCCGCCGGCCGTCCAGGCCAGGGAAGGGGAAGAGGGAATGGTGACTGCGCTCTTGCCGTCGAAGCGCAGACCGTTGCCGATCATCGACGCGTCGGAGGGCAAGCCCGGGTTCTGCGCATTGTTGCCGTTGCCGGTGGAATCGACGGGCGGGGTTCCCTTCTCCGCGAAATGATAGACGAGCGCGGTGTCCGCGTCATACGTGCCCTTGGCGTCTTCATCCTTCACCGCGGTGTTGCCCGCGTTCCCGTAGTAGAGCCAGAACACGGTTTTTGCCCCCGGCTTTACCTCCGGGACGTTGACCCAGACGAACGCCTCGTTCAGGAGCGAGTCGAATTTTTCGATGTGATACTTGAGCAGCGTCTTCTCGTCGGAGGCGACGAACCGGATGTCCGAGCCGTCATCCTTGGCGGCGGCGAATTGGAAATCGCCGTCGTGGAGCCGCACGAGCACCGGCGTGGAACCGACCGGGCCGGAGATGCCGGAGGTGGCGTCCAGCGTGATGACCTTGCGCAGCGTCCACTCCTTGTTCCACCACGCGCTGGCGTGAGCCGTGACAGCCAGGAGCAGGAACAGGCCGGTATATTTGGTGAGCATTTTCATTGTTTGGATTTTCAGAAATCCGCCCAAAGACGGAAGGTGAAGAGCACATCGCCCGAGCGGGTGTTCGACTGGCTGACGACGGGGACCCCCGCGTCGATCGATCCGTTGAAATGATCCTGGATATGGATGCGGCTGCCCGCGCCGACGCTCGCCAGGGTGAAGCGGGCTTCTTGCTCCGGGAGCGGGTTGTTCAGCGTGAGGAAGCCCGCGTCCGTGAAGAGGTAAACGCGCCATTCGTCCTTGCTGTTCCTGTCGCCGACCCAGCCCAGGAGGGGCGGGCTGCGGAGTTCAAACGTGCCGAAGAGCCCGTTGTCGCCGAGGACGGTGGACTCCTGGTAGCCGCGCACATTTCCGAGGCCGCCGCCGCTGTACTGTTCACTGTTGATGAGGGGCGAATCGGCCACCTGGCCTTGCGCCTTCACGAAGACCTGAAAGCGCTGCGGGAGATCGTGCGTATGGGCGAGGTCGCCCCGCAGATAGATAAAGCTGCCGTCGGCGTCAAACCGGTCGGCATCGAACTTCGCGGGGCTGCTGCCCATCCCTCGCAGGTTGAAGGTGAGCCCGGTGTCGAGCTCGGTGTCCGAGCCCTTGTCGATCCAGCTCGCGCTGTACGTGGCGCTGAACGGGTAGTAGGTGATCGGGGTTCCCGTCGAGCCGCCCGCCAGGGTCACGTCCTGGTCGAAGTGCTTGTAGTCGATCCCCAGGTTCAGCGAATGGAAGAAATTCTTCGCGGACGGCAGCGTGACGACCGCGCGCACCCCGGCCACTTCGCCGCGGCCATCCACCGCGCCACCGCCAAGGGTGGAAACGTTGCTGTCCTGTTTGGTCGCCTGGAGCATCAGGCTCAGCCACGTGACCCCCGGGACGCGGGCGAGATAGTAGCCCGACACGACCTCGGCGTCGTCCAGGCGCTCCGGTGCAAGCTGGAAGCTGAGGCCGAGGGTATGCCCGAGCTGGAAGAGGTTGCTGTAGCTGATCGACCCGTTCACGCGCAGCGAGCTGGTGCCGGGGCTGTTCCGGTTGTTCAACTCCAGGCTGCCGTGGAGGGGGAGGCTGTCTTTCACCGTCAGGTCGATATCGACGGTGCCGGGGAGTTCGCCGGCCCGCAGCGAGGGCGTCACCCGGCGGTCCGAGAGCTGGTTCAGGGCGAGCGTATCGCGCGTCACGTCGTTGAAGTTCGGGACGTTTCCCTCGGCCATGGAGGGCGCTTCGCGCTTGATCTCCTCCGGCGAGTAGTAACGGGAGTCTCTCACCCGCAGCCTGCCCACGGTGTTCTCGGTGACCTGCAACACGACGACGCCTCCCCGCACCTGCTGGGGCGGTATCTGCACCGTCACGGTCTGGAAGCCCTTGTCCTGGAAGGCTTTCTCGAGGGCCGCGCGCGCCTTTTCGACGTCCTCGGCTGTCCGGCCCGGGCCCAGAAAGGGATAGACGGCGGTTTCCACCTCCAGCCGCGTCAATTTATGGGCTCCCCGAACCCGGTATTCCTGGATGTAGAGGGACGAAGCAGGGGCAGGCGAAGGGTTTGTGGAAGGCGACGAGGGCGTGGACGAGTGCGTATCGGAAGGCGCCGGGGGAGTCTGAAAAGCCGGCGCGGGCCGAGGGGCAAAAACCGTCAGCGACAGCGCGGCCGCGATAGGGACGCGACTGTTCTTAAAAGGACGCATGGACGTTCGTTTTCAGGTTAAAATTTATCAGGCTCCGAAGGCCTCTTTTCGAGGGATTAATTGTTACATTCATGTAACGGCACTAAACACGTTTGAAGCCGAGATGCGGCCGGCGCGTTTGGTGGTGGACGAAGGGGTGCCGCGTCTGCGAGGATGCGGGATGTTCTCCCCCTCTCCCGCATCGAGTCCCTTTGCCCGCCTGCAGCGCGCTGCCGCCCTGTCCGCCGCCTTTTTATCGGTCGCTCTCGCCGCCCGCGCGGAAGTGAAACTGCCCGCGCTCTTTGGGGATCACATGGTTCTCCAGCAGGAGGCCACCCTCCCGGTCTGGGGCTGGGCCGAGCCGGGCGAGAAAGTCACCGTGACATTCGGCGACAAGAAAGCCGAGGCGACCGCGGGGGCCGATGGCAAGTGGCGCTGCGACCTCCCCGCAATCCCCGCGGGCACGCCGCCCGGGACGCTCGTGGTCGCCGGGAAAAACACCGTGACGATCCAGGATGTCCTCGTGGGCGACGTTTGGCTCTGCTCGGGCCAGTCGAATATGGAGTTCCACCTCGGTCGAGACGCAACCCAGGCCACCGACGATCAAATCCGGCTGTTCCACGTCCCCCATGTGCTTGCGCTCGCTCCCCGAGCCGACGTCGCGGCCAAATGGCAGATCTGCACGCCGGCGACAGCGGGGGACTTTACCGCGGTCGGCTACTATTTCGCGAAGAACCTGCGTGGCGTTCTCAAGCGGCCCATCGGCCTCATCGAATCGTCGGTCGGCGGCACCGGCGCGCAGGAATGGACGGACTTGCCGACCCTCCAGGGCGATCCGGCCCTGAAGCATTACGCGACGATGGCGACCGCTTCCCTGGCCGCGTATCCCGGCGGGGACGCCGAGTATGAGGCTAAGACCACCGCAGCCGACCAGGCCAGCAGGGACTGGGCCGCCACTGTCAAGTTGGACAAGGATTACCAGGCCGCGCTCAAGACCTGGACCGCCGACGCGGCCCAGGCCAGGCAGGAGCACAAGCCCGCCCCGCCGGCGCCGAAGCCGCCCCTGCCGAAGCCCGCGGGCGTGAAGCCGGGGCGCGGCTCGCCCACGCTGTTGTATAACGGGATGATCGGGCCGCTGATCCCCTATGCCATCAAAGGGACGATTTGGTACCAGGGCGAGAACAACGCGATGAACACGGCGACGGCGCTTGAATACGGCACGCTCTTCCCGGCGATGATCAAGGACTGGCGCGCGCAATGGAAGCAGGGCGATTTCCCGTTCCTCTTCGTGCAATTGGCGAATTTCACGGCGCGCGGAGCTGATTGGCCCCAGCTCCGGGAATCGCAGCTCGAGACCCTCTCCCTGCCGAACACGGGGATGGCGGTCATCATCGACATCGGCACCGCGGGGAACATCCATCCGCCTGACAAAAAGGACGTGGGCCTGCGCCTTTCCCTCGCGGCGCGGCATGTGGCCTACGGCGAGAAACTGGTTTACACCGGGCCGATGTACGATTCCATGAAGGCCGACGGGGACAAGATTCGGATATCCTTCAAGGACGACTCGGTCGGGGGCGGCCTCGTCATCGGGACAGCGCCGTGGACGGATCCCAAGGACACACCCGTCTCGAAGACCGATCTCCAGGGATTTTCGATAGCCGGCGCGGACAAGAAATGGGTCGATGCCGGGGCGAAGATCGACGGGAACACGGTCGTCGTCTCCAGTTCCGAAGTACCGAATCCGGTCGCCGTCCGTTACGCCTGGAAGGACGACCCCCGGTGCAACCTTTACAACAAGGAAGGGCTTCCCGCCTCGCCGTTCCGGACCGACGACGGGAAGTAACTGGCGCGGCTTAGTGCGGCCGGGAGTTCCTGAGGGCTCGCCCGGCCAGGAAAAGGACCGAGACCGGAAGGGCGCAGAGCAGCCACGCGGGACTGGACGGGACGCTCACACCCCCGGGAGGGGTCCGCGGCCTGAACGAATGTGACCCCGATGACGTTCTGCCCGGTCTCCGTGCCGGCCGAGTTTGAATAGGTGAAAGTGATGTCGCCGTAATAGGTGCCGTTGAGAAGCCCGGCAGGATTCACCGCGAAGGTTGGGGTCGCGCCGGAGAGCCCGTTCAAGAGCCCTGAACTTCCGGAGGTGATGCTCAGCCACGCCGGAACGGTGGAGAGCGTATAGTTGAAGGCGGCGAACCCGGCGTTCAGGATTTGGAAACCGCCGTTAGCGGACGCATCCGAGGAAAGGTTGATATTCCGGGTGGGGAGCTCGGCGACGGGATAGACATCGTTCCGGAGGAAGACTTCCGTGCCCATGTCGGCTGCGCCGGAATTCAGCGCGCCGGGGCCGTGCGCGGCGAGGAAGTAGTTGCCGCTGGTGCACAGGTAAAGATCGGAGGTGTCGCCTGTGTCGGTATCGGCGGCGCTTCTGGGGCCGAAGACAAGGGCGGTTATGGATGTCTGGCCCGCTATCGCCGGGAGAGCGGTCGAATTCGTGAACAGGCTGACGGCGCTGGTGGACGGGTTGAACGCGTAGATAGCCGCGCCCGAGCAGATATATAAGTTGTTATCGGGGCCGAGTTTCATCGGGCCGCCGCCGATCGAGGTGATGTCCGTATAGGAAGCGACCGCGCCGTTTTTTATGGCGAAACGCCGCATGGCCGCGAAACCACTGTACGAGATATATAGATTCCCCGCGGCGTCGAATGCCATTCCTCCCGGCGTGCGGATCGTGGCGGACGCGCCGGATTTGAACAGGCTGGTATCGACAAAGTTGGTGACGTGGGCGCCGTCCCATTTCCATACGTGCGGCGCGCTTCCACCCGAGAGTATATAGATGTTCCCGGCGGCGTCCCCCGCCATGCCAAGTACCGCGCCGAGTCCCGCGGCCGCGGTGATGACATCCCCATTGTAAGTCATGCTGCCTGTTGCATCGAAGGTATATTCCGAAAGGGTTCCGTTGCCGCCGGCGCCGCCATTGAGAACATACATGTTGCAAGCGACCGGATTCGCATTCGCGCCCGCGTAGGCGGTATTCGAAAAGAGGAGGTCGCGGGCGCCCTGGAGGTTGGCGTTCGTTCCCCCCAGAACCGCGTTGATAAATGGCGACGGTTCATTGAGCGGCTGAGAAGGATCGAAGACGCTCACTACAGGTATGAGGTTCGTCCCGGAAAGGGCCGCTCCGGATACTAAGTAAAGCTTGTTGTTATTGGCGGCCTGCGCGCCCGTGAAACCGAACAGGTAATAGGGCGAAGAGGTGTTTGCCGAGGTGCGGGAGAAGCCTGTGAACGTCGTTCCGACCACCGCTGGATCGAGGTTCGCGCTATCTGTGGACGCCGTTACGAACCCTGTGGAATTGGGGATGGCGCCGGAACCCATCGCCGCAAAGCTGTCGTTGCTAAGTATGAGGTTCCCGGTCATGCCGCCGTTATTGACATTTACGCCGGTCGGAAGGTTGAGGAACGTGTCGTCCTCAAAAACATTCAGGTTTCCGCTGTTCGCGAGGATGCCGGCCGCCGCGTTTGCGCCGGAGGCGGTGCCGCTCGTCAGGTTGGAGAAGGTGTCGTAGCGGAATACGGCATCGAGAATCGCGGGCGTGGCGAGGCTGACGCCGCCGGTAAGCGCGCTGCCGATGATGGCATTGTTGACAGTGTTGTTGATCCAGAGCGAGTTGATGATGGGCAACACGCTGGTTCCCTGCACGAGGCCGCTAAGGCTGATGCCCGTATTCACGTCGCTGATGGTATTGGAATCGCCGACGAAATCGAATCCGTCGTTGAACAGGTTGATGCCGGACGAGGCGGTGTTGCGCTGCGAGTAGTCGGGTTTCCCGTTCAGCGTGTTGTTATAGATGGCTACATTAGCCACGACCCGGCCTCTAAGGATCGTGCTGCTCGCATCCGGAAGCACCGCCCATGGCTTGTCGAGCGTGATGATGCCGGCAGCGGAATCGAACGCCGCCACGGACCGCCGCTGGCCGATGCCTGCGCCCCCTGCGATGACGATATCCTGATTGAGGTTATAGTTGGTGGCGCTCACCAGTTCCTGAAGCTGGATGGTGGCGCCGGTGGCGGCCAGGAACGTGCTGGGACTGAGGTTGCCCGCGTTTTGGTCCCACAGGATTTGCTCGCCCGCATTCTGGTCGCTCTTATAGATGGAGGGGGCGAGGTTCACGGTGGCGTTGTTTCCCAGGTAGATGAAGCGCTGGCTGTCGCCCGGGGTGGAGCCGACGAAGAATCTGCCCGCCGCGAAGCCGTTGTGGCTGGGGTCGGACGGATTGTAATCCTGCGCCGTGCAGTTCGTGATGCTGATGTTGCTGCCATTCCACGAGCCGAGCATCTCTTCGGCGTCGTAAGCGCCGTAGAAGTTGTCGTGGTCGAGGAAGAGCATGCTGTCCGCGCCGAAAAAATTCGTGTTGTTGATGACCGTGGAATTCTTGAGCACGAAACGGTGCGTGTTGTGGGTCTCGATGGCGCGCCACGGGCCGGAGTTGATGAGCACCCCGTCGTAAGTGACGTTCCGGCCCGGAGGGAGCGACGACGGGAATGTAGGGCGTCTGGGCCGCGCCCGTTCCGCCGTCGCTGACGAACGGAGTGCCGTCGGTCACGATCTGCAATCCCGACACGCCCGAGGACGTGGCGCTGACGGAGACGAAGCCCGTGGCGTCCTGCGGGGTGATGACGGCGGGTTCCTCGCTGTTTTCCGTCCAGCCGTTGGCGAAGTTCACCAGCTCCAGGGGCGACAGCGCGCGGTTATAGATGCGGACGGAATCGATGGAGCCCGAGAAAAAGCCGTCGGTTCCGCTCGCATTCGCGCCGATGAACCAATTGCCGCTCACCGCGGGCGCGCCTTGGGCGGAGACCGTGGACGCGGAAGGCGTCGCGGAGGAACCCTTGTAGAGGGCCCACGCCCCGTTGTCGTAGGCGCCGACGATGGGCAGCCATTGGTTCACCGCGCCAAAAGGGGCGGAGGCTTCGACCACATCCCCGCCGCCGCTGTTGTAACCCAGCTCGATGTTCGGGCCGTTCAACCGGAGGAAGATGCCGTGGCTCACGATGGTATGCACTCCGGCGGTCGTGCCGGAGACCAGGACCCGCGTGGCGAGGGAGACCGCGCCGGAGAGATTCAGCAGGCCCGAGCCCGGGAGCGTCACGTAAGCGGATCGGCCGTTAAGGGCGAGCGAGCCCGGCGAGTTCAAGCCGGGGGTGGTGAACTTGACTCTGCCATGGACGGTCCCGTTGAACCCGTTGCCGCTGATGTCGCTTGCGTTCGAGTCAAACGGCAGCACGGCCAGTGGGCCCGCGGCCCGGTGCAAGGTGGTGAGCCACGCTCCGCCGCCGTTCGTGCCGGAACCGGCCAGCGCGACATAAGGGACGGGCGTGAGCGCGCCGTAGAGGTAGAAGGTTCCCGGCGAGAGCGAGACGGTGGAGCGTTTGCCGGGAAAGCCCGCGGACGCGATGTTTAGGGCCTGCTGGATGACCGGTGTGTCGTCATGGACGCCGTCGCCGTGGACGGTGTAGGTCGAACCGCTCAGCGTGATGGGCGAGCCGGCGGTGAGCGCGATCGTCGTCCCACCTGCCAGGGGCGCGGTGAGCGCGAAGGTCTTCCGGGTGCCATCGGCATTCGTGGGACACGCCCAGCCGTATTTGCCGCCGCGGCCATTATGAACCCACACCTGGTAGGCGCCGATGGGCAGGGACGAGGGCACCTGGAAATCCACCTTGTAAGGATTGGCCGCCGTGGGTGTGAGGAACGTGCCGGCGCCGCCACCGCCGGGCGCGAGGTAGATGTAGGCGGTCGAACGGCCCGTGCCGCTCGTGAGATTCCTCCCGTAAACGGAGACCGTGTCCGAGCCGCTGGTGGTGGCCGCGTCGGGCCCGACCCACCACGCATCCGTACGATTCACGGCGACGGGATAACCCGCGCCTTTGGAGTCCTGCGCCCAGACGAGGAACATCGCATCCGCGGGCAGCCCGGCGTCGAGCGTGATGGCCGCCAGCGGCCCGTTGAGGCGGAGAATCCTGGCGTCCGCCAAAGTGCCGTTTCCTGCGCCGCTCTGGCCGTAAGTGATGAAACGCAGATCGCTGCCATACGCGGTGCCGGTGCCGGAGGAGAGAGACCCGCCCGCCAGCGCTATCGTCTCATTCGGATTCGCAAGACGGGTGTAGTCGGAGATCGCCGGAGAGTTGGGTGCGGGCGTCATCGCGGCGACAGGAGGGGCGAAGACCTGGACGCCGGCCGGCAGCGGAGGATTCCCCGGCGGCTGGTCAACCGAGGGGAGGTCAGGGAGCTGGGCGCAGGCGACGGCAGTGAGCGCCGCGTAGAGCAGGCAGGCCGCCGCCCTGCGAGTGGGAGCCGTCACGCCGGCAGGAGGACGACTTCCGAGCACGGGAACCGGCTTCAAAACGGGACAACCCAGCCAACGTCGCGCGATATGACAAGCGGTGATAGGTCCCGTATTTCAGCACAAAGTTTGCCGCATTTCAGCTATTAATCATCCAGCGGCAGAGGCGCGCGGCGAGCAGCATCCCCAGCGGCGGAGCGATGAAATAGACCCACATCGCCTTCCATTCCCGAGCCGGGAGCGCGGAGGCCACGCTGCGGGCTGGATTCAGGCTCATGCCAGAGAACGGCGCCTCGAAGGTGATGAATGCGCACAGGTGCAGGCCCGCGACCACGCCGATCCACGGTTTCAGAGCCGGGAAATGGAAGGCGAGCAACAGCGAAAAAAGAATGAGAAACGAGATGAAAAACTCGGCGGCGAACGCGGCAGCCGTGCCGGCTTTGCCCGGCTGCGTGACGACCCATTTCACCTTTTCCTGTGAGGAGGCGCGGCGGCATGGGAGGCCCGCGAGCACCAGCAACAGCCAACCCCCGATGAACTGGGCGATGATGTAAAAGAAGGCGTCCCAGGGCTCGATCCGGCCGATGGAGAGCCGGGCGAGGGTGACCGCCGGGTTGAATTGCGCGCCCGATTGCCGCCCCCACTGGCAGTAGATCAGGCCGACCACCGTGACGCCGATGCCGATGCCCAGGATGAAGCGCCGCGCCAGTCCCGACCCGATGGCCCGGCGCAGGGGCGAGGAGGGATGTTCCAGGGCGATCGTGAGATACAGCGCCACGACCATGAAGATCCCCAGTTCCGCGCCTTCCATGAGGTAGCGCGTCCAATGCTGCCGGAATGCCTCGCGCATGCCTTCGAACGGCGGCGCGGGGGAGGGGGAGAAGGCCACCGTGTGCCCGTCCGGGTCGCGCACCTCTGTGGCCGAGCGGCCCCGGAGGTTGATCTGCCAGCGGAGCAGGTCATCGCGTCCCGGAGTTCCCGGCGAGATATCCTCCGCGCCGGGTTTTTCGTATTGCAGAAGCTCGATGCCCGGCCCTTTCACCCCACGCAGGCTGGTGATGCTCACGCGCGCGTCGGGCACGCCGCTCAAGAGTTCCTGCTCGCCGCCGTAGTTCAAGCTTTGGCCTTCGATGGTCAGCCCGAGCAGGTCTCGATAAAAGGCGATGCTCTTTTTCATATCGCGCACCCCGACCGCGGTATGGTCGAACCCAAGGAAAAGCCTGCCGTCGCGCCGCTGCCACTTCGGCTCTCCCTTGTCGGAAGGGAACTGGATCAGCTCGAGGAAATGGCCGTCGGGATCGCGGAAATAGAGCGCGCGGGTGCCGGCGGCGTCGTAATTCCAGCCCGGCAGCGTCTGGGGCTCGGAGGAGACGATGGCGACGCCGTGTCCCACGAGCAGGCGGTAGGCGGCGTCGATATCCGAGACGACGATGGCGAGGTGCTGGAAGAGCCGGTCGTTGCTCCGCATCCCCGCGGGGATCGGGCGGCCGGGCTTATCGGGCGCGGCGAGCAGCAGAGTCTCTTCCCCGAGCCGCATCGCGGCCACCGTGCGGCCGGGTTCGCGCGTTTCGGCGCCGGGCGTGAACTGCAGCACCTCCGAGTAAAACGACCGGAGCCTGTCGAGATTCGAGACGTTCATTTCGACCGACGAGATTTCGACATTCGCCGCGCGGACGGCCCCCGCAAACACGAGGAGCGAGAGGAAGATTGCGGCGGCGCGTCGGGATAAATCGGGCCGGGGATCCATCATAGCCTTCGTATTGAAAAGTCCTGGAGCGTTATCCGCATCGCGCCGGAAGGGTAGCACGGCGTGGGCCGCACCTCCTCAGGAGCGGGTGTAAGTGGGTTTATTCCCGCCATCTGCCGGGAATAAACCGCCCGACGGCGTCTCCCAACAACGTATATGCTCCGCTCCGCCGACTCTGTCTCTGGGCGCATGTCCGCCTTCGATCTCGTCACCCGCGGCATCGTCGCGGGCGGCTGCGGCGGCGTCGCGGGCGCGGGAGCGAAACTGCTCGGCGAACTCGTCTTCCCGCCGCGGTACCCCGGCGAACCGGTTCCCCCGGCCGTGGCGGTTTCGCGCCTGCTCGAGTTTATGTCGGGGCATCCGCTCCTGCCCGAAAGGATGACCCTCGCGGTGCAGGGATTCCACTGGAGCTTCAGCATCGCGGTCGCGGCCGTTTACGGGGCGGTGGTCGAGGTTTTCCCGAGGGCAAAAATCGGCTGCGGAGTGGGGTTTGGGATGGCCGTCCTCCTCCTGACGCATGAGACCACGCTTCCGTTCTTTGGCTTTTCGCTCCCGTGGGGCCAGATTCCGCTCAAGGAACACCTGAGCGAGATTTTCACGCACGCGCTGTACGGGGTGGCCGTGGAGCTGGTGCGGCGTTGGGTGCGTCCGGCCCTGTTTGGCGCGCGCGAGGCGATGGCTTAGGGCCCGCGAATCGTCTTCGGGCAGAGCCGTTTGCGGGCACGAATACGAAGTAACGTGGGTGATGCCGCGCCCAGACCGAAAGCGTTTGTCAAAAGTTGGCGGGGTTCCTGCTTTTCGAGGGACATTGTATGAGCGATAACCGTGTGGAAACCCTCACCGCAGAGGCTGCCGCCGCCCGCACGCAAGCCCCGCCCGGCGCGTCAAAACCGGGGCGCGTCGTTGCAAACGGCCATACGGTCGGCAATAGTTCCTCTGTGAAAAGCCGGATCGAAGGGTTCGTGGACCAGGTCAGCGAGATCATCGTTGGCAAGGGCCAGACCGTCCGGCTCGCGGTGGCCTGTCTCCTCGCGCGCGGCCATCTCCTCATCGAGGACGTCCCGGGCGTGGGAAAAACGACGCTCGCCCATGCGCTCGCAAACTCGCTCGGGCTGAATTTCCGGCGCATCCAGTTCACCAGCGACCTCCTTCCGGCGGACATCCTGGGCAACTCGATCTTCGCGCAGGCGGAACAGCGGTTCGTCTTTCACCGCGGACCGATTTTTTCGCAGGTGATCCTCATCGACGAGGTGAACCGCGCCACGCCGAAGACCCAGAGCGCCCTTCTGGAAGCGATGGAAGAGAACCACGTCTCCATCGACGGCGTCACCCACCCGCTCCCAAGCCCGTTTTTCGTCATCGCCACGCAGAATCCCCAGCAGCAGATCGGGACGTTTCCCCTTCCGGAATCCCAGCTCGACCGATTCCTGATGCGGATCGAGCTCGGCGTGCCCGACCGCGCCAGCGAGCGCGCGATGCTCCTGGGGCTGGATCGGCGCGAACTGCTTAAGAAAATGCGGCCCGTTTTTGCGCCCGAGGTGTTGCAGGAAATCCAGGAGGCGACCCGCCAGGTGCACGTCTCCGTGCCTTTGCTCGACTATTTGCAGGACCTTCTGGATGCGAGCCGGCGGCGCCACCGCCTGGGCCTCTCGCCCCGCGCGGGGCTGGCGCTTTTGCACGCCTCTCAGGCGTGGGCCCTCATGCAGGGCCGCGACCTGGTGCTGCCGGAAGACATCCAGGCGGTCGGCATCGCGGTGATGGGGCACCGCATGGAGCACGACGTCGAGAGTTCCGGGGAATCCGGCCGGGCGCTGGCCGAAAGCCTCCTGCGCACCGTGGGCGTTTAGGGGATGGCAATCCTTTGAGGTGACATGGTCAACCCGTTTCGAGGGAGAACGCGGCTCGTTCCCACCTGGAACGGGGCCGGCCTCGCGCTCCTGCTGTTCGGCACCTGGTATTCGGCGGCGAGCCAGGCGAACGGCGCGGCGTACCTGTTCCTCTTTGTGCTCATGGGCGTGGGGCTCGTCTCGAGCGTCCACACCTGGATGAACCTGCGCGACTGGAGCGTGACGCTCGAGCAGCCCGAACCGGCTTTCGCGGGGCAGGAAGTCGCATGCCCCGTGGAGGGAGTCAATACGTCGCGGCGTTCGCGCTACGCCTTGCAGTTGATGTTTTCGCGGAGCAATTCCGCCTTTTTCCACGAGCTCGGCCCGGGCAAGGCCGCCCGGACGGAACTGCGGTTCGTGGCGCCGCGGCGCGGCAGGCACAAGATCAACCGGCTGAGGGCGTTCACGAGCTATCCACTTGGTTTTTTCAAGGGAAGCAGGTGGATCGGAGTGGATCAGACTTACCTCGTTTACCCGAGCCCGAGCGGGAATGAGCCGCTGCCTCTCTCCCCGCAGAGTGGGACGGTCACGCACGACGGCATCACCCGCGAGGGCGATGATTTCGCGGGGGCGCGCGCGTACCGAGTCGGCGAATCGCAGCGGCATATCGACTGGAAAGCGGTCGCGCGCGGGCAGCCGCTCCTCGTCAAACAGTTCGCGGGCGATTTGGATGAGAAGATCCAGCTCGACTGGGATGCGCTGCCCCGTCTCGGCAGGGAGGCGCGCCTTTCGCAGCTCGCCCTGTGGGTCATCAAGGCCGAACGCTCCCAGTGCCTTTATGGGTTGAAGGTTCCCGGCACGGACATCGCGCCCGGGCGGGGCGAAGCGCATTACCATCGCTGCCTCGCCGCGCTCGCGGTCTTCCCGGAGGAACTGCGGTGAGCCTCCCGTTCGCGACCCAGAGCGAGCGGATGCCCCGGCGTTCGCTCCTCTTCCTGTGCGTGGCGATGGTGCTGGCCGTGGCGCCGCTCGTGGTGCGGGTGCCGCTCTGGGCGTGCGCGCTGCTCCTCTCCGCGGCGTTCGGGCGCTTCCTGGCGGAGCGCTGGCTCGGAGGCTGGTGGCTGTGGATGCTCGGGTTCGCCCTCTTCGGCTCGGGCGTCGGCGCGGCGCTGTTCCACTACAACACCATCGTCGGCCTCGAACCCGGCACCGTCATCATGCTCGTGCTCCTCTCGCTGAAATTCCTGGAGGCGAAATCGACCAGGGACTTCCGGGTGCTGGTGCTGCTCGGCTATTTCCTTTGTCTTACGACGCTCTTCTTCTCGCAGGACTTCCTCCTCTGCGTGTATATCGGCGGCGTGTTCGCGGTGCTCACCGCGGCGCTGGTGCACCTCCAGCTCGCGGGGTGGGGGCAGGCGGAACACAAGCTTTGGCCCGCCACGAGGCTCTCGTTGATCCTGCTGGCGCAGGCGACGCCGGTCATCGTGCTGCTCTTCCTCTTCTTTCCGAGGCTCGAAGGGATATTCCGCTTCCAGTCGCTGAACAGCGAGGTATTCGACAAGACGGGGATGTCGGATGACATGGAGCCAGGCAGCATCGCCGGGGTGGTGACTTCCACGAAGGTCGCTTTCCGCGCCGATTTCCCCGAGGGCGACACGCCGCCCGCCGGAAGCCTTTACTGGCGCGGGGTCGTCCTTTGGGACGAGAACGGCCTCCATTGGACGCACGGCTCCGTCCCGGCCTTCGGCAGGCACGAGCCGCTCACAGGGAAGCTCATCAAGCAGCGCATCACTCTGGAGCCGCACGGGCGCAGGTGGCTCTTTGCCCTCGACCGGCCCGCCACCTCAGTGCCCGGAGCCACATACACATCGGGAGGAGCGCTCGAGAGCTTCAAGCCGATCACCAGCACGTTCCGTTACGAAGTCGGGTCGATGCCGGAGAACCACGAGATCAAATTGACCCCCCTGGAGAAGGCTTCCGCGCTGCAGACACGGGGGGTCAGCACCCAGGTGCGGCAGCTGGTCGCATCCTGGCGCGGCAAGGGCAGAACCGACCGCGAGGTCGTCGATTCGGCGCTCCGTTTTTTCCGGGAGGAGAGGTTCGTCTATTCCCTCACGCCCGGCGGGTATGCGAACGACTCGCTGGACGAATTCCTTTTCCGCCGGCGCTCCGGCTTCTGCGAACATTACGCGGCCTCTTTCGCGACGATGATGCGGGTGGCGAAGATCCCCGCGCGGGTCGTCCTCGGTTACCTGGGCGGGAACGAAGGCTTCGGGGGGTACGTCAGCGTGCCGGAGAGCGACGCCCACGCGTGGGCCGAAGTCTGGCTGCCGGATTACGGCTGGCTGCACGTGGACCCTACTGCGGTCGTGGCGCCGGAGCGGGTGGCGTCCGGGCTCGAGTCGTTCCTGGAATCTGCCGCCGCTTCGAGCGTGTTGAGCGGCCGCGCGGGCGCCTCGACAGGGCTGTTGGGGATACGGGATGTCCTCCGGGACATCCAGCTCGCGTGGGACGGCCTGAACTACCAATGGGACTTGAAGGTCATGGGGTTTGACGAGCAGACGCAGCGCAATTTCCTCAACGTCTCCGGACTGGGCAATCCCACCACGATGCGCCTTCTGCTGAGGACGTTCATGGTCATCGGCATCCTCCTCACCTTCATCGGAGGCTGGATGCATTTCTCCTCGCGGGCCCCGCTGGACAAGGTGCTGTCGATCTACCAGCGCTTCTGCCGCCGGACGGCCGCCGCCGGCCTGCGGCGCGCGCCTTCGGAGGGCCCGCTGGATTTCCGCCGGCGCGCGCTGGAACAGTTCCCCGCCCAGGCGGAGGAGATCGGGAACATCTTCCAGCTTTACATACGGCTTCGGTATGGGGCGGATGGGGCGGATCGGGATTTGGTGAGGCGATTCGCCCTGGCGGTGAGAGGCTTTCGCCTGCGGTCTTAGCTTGGGCTGGGCGGATAATTACTCCTTGTTGCCGTTCGCGTTCCAAGCGAGGTTGGCCGCAGATGAATCGGATCGTCGGCATCGAGACGGAATACGGCTGCCTGATCGCCGACGAGCAGGCGAGGGGCAGCGCCGATTCCTGGCCGGCGCGGGTGAAGAACCACCTCTTCCGCAAGGCGCAGCATCGGCGCCATCGACCTCCACTACCGCGACTACGAGGAGCCGCCGGGCAACGGCGGTTTTTTGCTGAACGGCGGCCGCCTCTACATCGACATGGGCCACCTCGAATATTCCTCGCCGGAATGCCTCTCCCTGCGCGACTGCCGTCGCCTACGACCTCGCCGGCGACCTCATCCTGCAGAGCGCGCTCGAGGACCTCGGCGCGAGCGAGCACGTCTCCTTCCTCAAAAACAACATCGACCACCACACCGGCGCGACCTTCGGCTGCCACGAGAATTACCTCATGAAGCGCGAGCGTGCAGTTCAACCCGCACATTCTCGGCACGCTGCTCTCCTTCCTCGCCACGCGCCAGATTTTCACCGGCGCGGGCCGCGTCGGCCAGGCGAACCCGCTGGCGTTCGAGTTCGAGCGTCCGTCGGCGAAACGGGCCCGGTCGATTTCCAGATCAGCCAGCGGGCGGACCACATCGTGAACGACATCTACCAGTGGGTGCAGTTCAACCGCGCCATCATCAATGCCCGCGACGAGCCACTGGCCGACTACCGCAAATACCGGCGGCTGCATCTGCTCATCGGCGATTCCAACATGAGCCCCTTTGCCACCGCCCTGAAAGTCGGCACGACCTCGCTGCATCCTCACGCTGCTGGAAGAGCGGCAACCTGCCGCAGGACGTCATCCTGCAGGACGCCGTGCTCGCCACCCGCGAGATTTCGCGCGAGGGCGCCGGCGCGCGGACAGGTGCGCCTGGAGGATGGCCGCACGCGGGACGCGCTCGACATCCAGCACGAGTTCCTCGACCACGCGACAGCAGCACCTGGGCGGCCGGGACGCGGAGACGGATTGGGTGCTGGAAAACTGGGCCTTCACCCTCGACGCGCTCGGCAACAAGCCGGAGCTGCTCCTCGGGCGGCGTGGACTGGATTTCAAAGAAATGGCTGCTGGAGATGTTCCGCGAAAAGCGAGGGCCTCACCTGGCAGGATCCGTGGCTGCAAAGCCTCGACCTGGAATACCACAACATCGACCCCGCCAAGGGGCTCTTCTTCGGCTTGAAGCCGGCGAAGCGCATCGGCGAATTCAACGACAGCGTGCGGCGGCCCGAAGCGATGCGCACCCCGCCGCGATACCCGCGCGCGCGGCCGCGGCCAAGCGGTGGATTTCTTTCAAGAGAAGCGGATGCCATACCTGATCAACTGGGACTCGGTGGCCTTCGACAGCCAGAACTTCCTTTTGATGTCCGACCCGTTCAACGATTACCACGGGGAGATGGAACAGTTCCTGGCCTGTCCGCCGGCGGTGTAAAGCGCCGGGCTCGTGCAGTAACGGGCCGACTTTACTCCTCTGCGCTCTTCTTTTTCTTCCTATGCCTGGCCGGCGTCGCCTTGGGCGCCTCGTCGTCTTCCAGCGAAGGCAGTGCGAGCTTTTTGAACGTGCCGAATTTCTCCGCGAACAGAACCTCGGGGTCGCTCTTTCGGACGAATGCCGCCAGCTCCTCGGTGGTCGCCATGAGCGTGATGTCCCGGGTCGGCTTGTCGCTGTCGGCGTCTTTCATGATGATCTTGCCCGCGATCTTCTTGCCCTTCACCGCCCTGGCGGCCGCGCTTTCCCCCATGAGCCAGATGGTCATCGTGCCCGAGCCGGTGAGCTGGTAACGCGCCAGGTAGTAAGGCTTGTCCGGGGCCGATTTCTCGCGGATGTTCAGGTAACGAACCTTCCCGAGCGTGGAGGGGAACGCGGTGTAGATGAGCGCGTGCGCATCCCCCGTTTTTTCGTGGTCAACCTCCACCACATCCCGGCTCGCGCCGCTCCCGGCGACGAAGTGCAGGTAAACGGTGTCCTTGCCCGACCTGCCGTACCACACCCCGTCCAGGCGCGCATCCGCAACGGCGTCGTCCGGATCCGACAACGGGTTTCGGGAGACGGGCAGGCAGCCGGCGAGCGCCACCAGCGCGGCGAGCAGAAGCGAAAAGCGGGCGCACTTCATGGTGGGGTTTTTTTCTCGCATCCGCGGTGGGACGTGTAAAGAAAAAGAGGCGCACGGCGGACGCGGAGGCCCGCATGCGCGGGGCGATTCGCGGCACGAGGCCTTGCGTTTTTCCGAACTTCTTTTAACGTAACCGCATGCCTGATAGGACGCAGAAACCGCCGAGTCCGGCGCCTTGGGGGCCGAAGGAAGGCGACGGAGGGGAGGGCCGAAAGCGCCGGACATCTCCAAGCCCGACACGAGGGATCTGCTCAAGCGCATGCGCAAGGTCGATCCCAACCAGTCCAAACGTTACCGGCAACGGACGGGGCAGTGATGGCATTTCACGCGCCCGGCCCGAAGACGCCGCCGCGGCCGCTTCCGAGGATTTCGTCGAGCTGCTCCGGCAGAAGGGGCTTGTATCCCGACCGATCCCAGCTCGCGGCGATGCACGGCGGGACTTCGCCCCACCAGACGGTGACGCAGACGCAGGCGACGACGATCCTCGCGTTCAAGTTTGCGGGCGGCGTGCTGGTCGCCGGCGACCGGCGGGCGACGGCGGGCAACATCGTGGTGTACGAGCACGCCGACAAGGTGCTGGAGATCGACAGCCATTCGTTGATGGCCATCGCGGGCGTGCCGGCTACCGCGTGGGAGATGGCGCGGACGCTCGAGCACTCCTTCCAATTTTACAGGCGCAGCCAGCTCCAGGAAATGAGCGTGGATGGCAAGGTGCGGGCGCTCTCCAAGCTCCTGCGCGACAATCTCGGCCTCGTGATGCAGGGGGTGGGCGTCGTTGTGCCGATCTTCGCCACCTTCGACACCGAGCAGAAAGCCGCCCCGGCTCTATTTTTATGACGCGATGGGCGCGCAATTCGAGACCGCGGACTTCGCGGCTACCGGTTCGGGCTCCGGCGCGGTGCGCAGCGTCCTTTATTACCAGAACACATGGGGCAAGGGGCCTCTCAAGGGCCTGGATCGCGCGGACGCGGTGACCCTGGCGCTGAGGGCGCTCGATACCGCTTCCGAGTCCGATACGGCGACGGGCGGGGTGGATCGGCGCGGCCGAAGTTACCCGCTGGTGAAGATCGTCTCCGAGACGGGCATCTCGACCCTCGCCGAGGAAGAAATCGCCGGTGTGCATAAGGAGCAGGTTTCATGATCGAAGAGCCGTATCGCTGGGTCGAGGCCATCTCCAACCGGCGCGAATACATCGAGGACCAGCTCTCGGGCGGCAGTCCCATCGCCTGCCTGAGCTGCGCCGCCGGCATTCTTTTTTTCACGGTCGGCCGCGAAAGGCAGAAGATTTTCGAGATCTATGACCGCATCGCCATGGGCGCTGTCGGGCACCCGGGCGACATCGAACGGCTGCGCATGGCAGCCATCGAGGTGGCGAGCACGGAGGGCTTCGTGCGCTCGGCAAACGATGTCTCGCTGCGGCGGCTCGCGAATTATTCGCTCAGCCCCGCTTTGAAAACGGCCTTCGAGCAGGTCTATGGCGCGCCCTACCTCGCGCGGCTGATCTTCGCCGAGCTCGGGCGCGGGAGCGCACCGAACCTTTTCGTGCGGATGGAATACGACGGCTCCATCCATACCAACGGCGGGATGCTGGCGCGGAGCTTCGAGGACTTCGGAGTCCTTTCCGGCACCGCGCATTCGATGGGGGTGATGTCCAAGTTCCTGCACGGGCAAGGAATTGGCGCAGGCGTCCCTGCAGGATGCGCTGCGGATGGCGCTGGATGCGTGGAGCGTGGGCCACATCGCGCTCGCGCCGGACTCCTCGGCAGAAGTGCCGTCGCCCGAGGACATCGCGCGGCATCTGAAAGAGCACCTCGCGTCCTCGGTCGTGGAGGCCGCGCTTCTTGAAAGAGACGCGAGGATGCCCGCCGCCTATCGCGCGCTCTCTCCCGAAGAGTTGGAGCCCGCGCTAAAGCTGGAGTAAACGGTGGGATCCCCAAGCCGCCGAATGCGGCTGAACGCTCCCCCTGCAGCGGCGGTCCATACCGCCGAAAGACCGCCGCCACGAGCAAGCCCCCGTAAAAGAGGCAAGCCCCCGTTGAACGGCTCAACCTCCCATCCTAGCCTTCTCCATAATTACTGAACAAGAAAGGCGTGCTTTCCGTCCAACTTGGGCGCACTCTGGGACTCACTTCCGTGGCAAAGGCACTCAAACGAACGCCCGGTATCAGAAACCTGGGCCGGTTGTGGCAGATGACCGCCATGCGGCATTGCATGCCCTGTGTGGGCTTTGTGGTTTTCCTCGGCTGCTTTACCTGTGTCGTCGTGCCGGACGAGGACGAGTCGAAACGCGTTGCGCCTTCCCCCAGTTTCTCGCTGCCGACGGTCGTCATCGATCCCGGGCATGGCGGCCACGATGAAGGCGCCGCGTCGCACGGCCTGAGGGAGAAGGATTTGACGCTGGATGTGGCCGTGCGCGTCCGGCAGATGCTGCAAAGCGCCGACTTTCCCGTCGTCCTCACCCGGCACGACGACACCTACGTTTCCCTGCCGGAGCGCGCCGAGATAGCCAACCACCTTGAGAACTCCATCTTCGTCAGCCTCCATTTTAACCAGTCCCGGGAAGCCTCCGCCATGGGCGCCGAGACATTCTACGCGGACGAGAAGGCCGCGCCCGAGAATTCGTGGATGTGGGTGGGGCTCTTTGCGAAGCCGGAAGCGCCGCCGCTCGACAACGGGGAGACGCTCGCCAGTTTCATCCAGGCATCGCTCGTCATGAAGGTCGACGTCGTCAATCGCGGGATAAAGAGCCGCGATCTCTACGTTGTCCGGAACGTGCGCAGCGCCGCCGTCCTGGTCGAGGGCGGCTTCATCAGCAATCCGCTCGAGGCGCGCCTGCTCATGAACGCGGACTACCGGCAGCGCATCGCCGGCGCGATAGCCGAGGGGATCGTGAACTACGAGAGGTCCGGCCACGTCGCAGCCATGGGCAAGCTCGCCAGGGTTCAGGACGGGAGAACGTCCGCGCCGCCCAAGAATTGAATAGTGCGCCCACCCGGCCCGTCGAATCGTCCTATGAGAAGAGCGTCGCTGGCCTGCGTTTTCCTTCTCACGGCCGTCTGCTGCCTGCGGGCCGACGACCAGGTGCGGGCGGTGCAGCAGCAGTTGAAGGATCAGGGCTTTTTCTATGGCGACGTGGACGGGGACGCCGGCGCGGAGACGGTCGCGGCCGTTCGCCGTTTCCAGATCCGGAACGGGCTCGATGTGACCGGCACGATCGACCAGGAGACGCTGAACGCGTTGAAGATGCCGGGCGCGCCCGCCGCCAGGCCGCAAGCCCGGAACCAAAGCCAGAGCCCTGGCCAAAACCCAGGCCAAAACCAGAGCCAGCCGCAGGCTCCCGACGTGTCGAACGCCGACCGCGAGTTCCTTCACCAGCAGACCCCGTCGGCCCCTCCCGCGGCGCCGGACAAACGCTACGTGGGAGTCGCAGGGCCCGAAGCCAGCCCGGTGTCGCTTGCCGGCTATTTCAGGACGTTCTACGCGCAGACCCCTTACGCGTCCGCTCCGCCCGAGGTTCAGGTCGAAACGCTCCGGAGGGCGCAATCGGTCCTCGTCCGTTACGGCGGCTACCGCGCCATGGTCGATGGCCAGCCCGGGCCGGAGACCCAGAGGGCGCTCCTCGTCTTCCAGCAGAATAACCGGCTCGTCCCCACCGGCCGCCTGGACATGGATACCCTTTCGGTGATGCGCCTCCTTCCGGGCCGGGGCATCCTCACACCGCGCGCACATGTCGAGGAGCCGCCGCAACCGTATGCGCCCCCCTACGCCCAGCCGTTGCGGGGTATATGGGTGCACTAGCGGCCCGCGGGCCGGGGCGCTGGTCAAAAGCGCGGGCCGCGGTTATGCTCCATCTGTGATCCGCAAAAGCCACGCAGCCCTGTTTCTGTGCGCTTTCATGCTCTGCGCCTGCGCGGCGCCCCGCCCGAAGCCGAAACCGCCCGTCGCGGCGGTGCAGCCTCCGGCGCGGCACGTCCCGCAGCTCATCGGGACGATCACCCTGGTGAACAGCTCGCTCCACTTCGTGCTCGTGGACGTCCGCGCCTTCGAGTACCCCACGGTCGGCATCGCGCTCGAGAGCTTCGCGGATGGCAAGGAGACGGCGATACTCACCGTCAGCCCGGAAAAGAACAGGCCCTTCATCATCGCCGATATCGTGAAGGGGATGCCCAACCGGGGCGACCTCGTTTACGAGTAGCCGGGGCGGGCGGTTTACGCGCGCAGATGGGGCGCCCTGCGCCCTCCGCTGGACATCGCAAGCGGGTGCCGATATGGGTTTAGCAGCGCAGCCTCCGTTTGCAATGAATCCCCCGTTTCTCGAGCTCATCGACTTGAAGACCCATTTCCCGGTGGAGCAGGGGCTCCTTTTTCGCCGCCATGCCGGTACGGTGAAAGCGGTCGATGGAGTCTCGCTCCAGCTACGAAAAGGGGAGATACTCGGCCTCGTCGGCGAGTCCGGCTGCGGCAAGTCCACGCTGGGCCGGACGGTCATCCAGCTTATCCGCCCGACCGCGGGCGCCGTCATCCTCGCGGGGCGGGACCTCGGCCGGTTAAAGGGACGCGCCCTGAGGACCGCGCGCGCCGATTTCCAGATGATCTTCCAGGACCCGTACGCGACCCTGAACCCGCGCATGACCGTCTTCCAGACGCTGGTCGAGGCGCTGCGGGCGCACCGGAGGGTTTCACCCCCCGCCCTGCGTGGCTCCGTCTCCGAGCTTCTTCGCAAGGTCGGCCTCTCGCCGCGTTTCCTGAAAAAATACCCGCATGAATTCTCCGGGGGCCAGCGGCAGAGGATCGCCATCGCGCGGGCGCTGGCCGTGGAGCCAAAATTAATCATCGCGGACGAGCCGGTGTCGGCCCTGGACGTCTCGATCCAGGCGCAGATCCTGAACCTCATGGGAACGCTCTGCCGCGAGATGGAGTTGACGATGATCTTCATCTCGCACGACCTCTCGGTCGTGAAACACATCTCGGATCGCGTCGCAGTCATGTATCTCGGGAAGATCGTCGAGCTTGGGCCGGCGGCGGACGTGGTTGAAAGGCCGCTCCATCCCTACGCCAAAGCACTCGTGAGCGCGATCCCCATCCCCGACCCCGTGCGCGAGAAAGAGCGGCGCCGGATCATCCTTCAGGGTGACCCGCCTTCGCCCATCAACCCCCCTCCGGGGTGCCCGTTTCATCCGCGCTGCGGCTATGCCATTCCGGAATGTGCCGCGCAGGCGCCTCCGCTGGAGGAATTTTCAGAGGGCAGGCGCGTCGCGTGCATCCGCGCGCGCGAGATCAACTAGGCGTTCGGTTCCTGCCGTAGGCGCGGATGGCATCGCGGAGTTCCGCGGCCCTCTCGTATGCCTCGAGGGCGATCGCGTTCTCCATGTCCCGCTGCATGACTTCCAGCTTGCTGAGCGGGCGCTTTGCGCGCACCTCCTGCACCCATTCGTCGAGGAAAGCCACCTCGGGGCTCTTCTCCGCGACTTCCGGGACGTTCATCTCCTGGTAAACGGTCACGATCCGGTCGCGGCCCTGTTCGATGAGCTTCACCGCCGCGTCGAATTCGCCGCGATCCAGCTCGATGGAGGCTTTCGCCCGGGTGTTCATCATCAGCACGTAGGGGCGGAACTGCTCCATCGCGGTCGAGAGCTCCTCGCGCTCCGCGTATTTGCTGATGAAGTCGAAAAGATCCAGGTTCCGCTGCGTGTCGCGGATGACCCCGGTGTAGTCGTTCAACTGGAAGAAGCTGATGTAGCGATGGTAATACTGGATGCCTTCCTGCTGCAACTCGCCACAGTCTTCGGCGGTGAGCGCATAGGCCTTTCCATCGCCCTCCTTGGTCCGCGCGCGAGCCTGGTGATAGACCAGCAGCGACTCCGAGTCGTGCGGACGCTGCCCGTCCGGCCTGCCCGCGACATCCATCTGGATGAGGCCCAGGTCGATCCGAAGCTGGAGCTTCTCGCGCCCGTCGTTCCCGAGGATTTTCCTTACCTTGATCTGTCCCGGCTCATGCGGCCAATCCCGCAGCAGGTTGTTCAAGTCGAGATTCATCTCCTCTAATATCGAAATCAGAGGCGCATTTGTCAATGGATGCGCATCAAAGGCGCATCCAGACAAACGTGGAACCCGGCCGCTCCAGCCTAACCGCGCTTCTCGCGGGCGACCTTGGCCGCCTGCTTGCCAAGCGCCGTGCGCGTCTTCTTCGGGAGGTGTTTCAGCGTCTGTTTGCTCTTCGCGGCGGCCGCGGCCTTCTTGATGTTCTTCTTCGCGGCGGTTTTCTGCTTGGTCGTGCTCATTCTTCAGGCTCCGGCTCGGGCGTGGCGGCGTCGCGGATTTCCTCCGGGTCGAGACCGGCGTCGGCGGCGGCAATCCGCTGTTCGCGATCCGCCTCCTCGACTCCGGCGCGCACGGAACTCTCGGCCGGGCTCACCTCATCCTCGGGAAGAACTTTCGGGGCGCTTTCACCCCTGGCATCGGGTGGTTCGTCCCATTCCACCAGGTCGGCGGTCTTGTCGGATGTCTCCGGCGCGTCATCGGTCTCCTCGGGGTCGTCTCTCATACCGAGGATTCGATCCCGGCCCGGCATCTGGCCGCACTTCAGAGCCGGGGCGGGACATCGCCCTTCGGCGAGGGCTGGTGGTAGCCCAGGTCCGGCCTGCGCGTTGGGACCCAGCCGCGGCTCCGGTAGTCGCTCATGGCCAGGAAGAGCAGGATCATGAGCCAGAAGAATCCCGCGCACGCCACGAGCTGCACGAGACGGCTGCTGTATTTGACATGCATGAAAAAGAGCAGGATTAAGAGCGCCTTCGCGATCGAGATGGCGAGGGCGATCCCCAGGTTCCACGAGCCCAGATCGACGTAGGCCAGCCCCCACGTGAGCGCGAGCAACGCCAGCAGCCAGCCGAATATCTTGAGATAGAAGGGTGTGGGAAGGATCATCGGGAAAACTTCAGCGGTGGCCCGCCAGGTAAAGCAGGGGGAAGAGAAACACCCAGACGATATCCACGAAATGCCAGTAGAGGCCGGTGACTTCGACGGGCGTGTGGTATTCGGGGGAGAACCGGCCGCGCCACGCGAGCGCGGCCATGATCGAGAGGAGGACGATGCCGGCGGTGACGTGGATCGCGTGCAGGCCCGTCATGGCGAAATATATCCAGAAGAAGAGCGCCGCGTGACCTGCCTCCGTGCCGGGGAATCCAAACGCGGCGATGCCGGGCACGAGGTGGTCCACGTAATCCTCATGGTATTCGATGGCCTTGAGGCCCAGGAAGAGGACGCCGAGAAGCGCGGTGAGGGTGAGAAAGAGGACCAGCGGCTTGCGCCGGCCGAGTTGCGCGGCCTTGACCGCCAGCGCCATCATGAGGCTGCTCAGGAGCAGGACGGCGGTGTTGACGCCGCCGATGAGGGCGTTCAAATGGCGGCTCGCCTGCTCGACGACCTCCGGGTACGAGAAGCGGGCGTAGGTGTAAGCCATGAACAACCCGCCGAAGAAGAGAACTTCGGTCGCGAGGAAGACCCACATGCCGAGCGTGGCCGCTTCGCGCTGCTGCTCCAGCGTCTCGAACTGTTCGGCCAGGAGCGTTTCGGACATTTTTTGGGGTTCAGGCATTTTGCGGGTGCTCTTCGCGCAACGGCGAGTAGTCGTAGGGCTCGCGTGTGACAACGGGTGTCGCTGTGAAATTGTGTTTCGGAGGCGGCGAAGTGGTCTGCCATTCAAGGCCGGTCGCGTGCCAGGGGTTTGGCCCCGCGCGTTTGCCGTGCCACAGCGACCAGAGGAAATAAAAGACCGGCAGCGCGTAGCCGACGCCAAGGATGGACGCCCCGGCGGTGGAGAGGACGTGGAATATCTGGAACTCGGGCGGGTAGGTATGGTAACGCCGCGGCATCCCGAGGTAGCCGAGCAGGAACTGGGGAAAAAAGGTGAGGTTGAACCCGATGAAGGTGATCATTGCCGCGAGCTGCCCCATGAATTCGGGATACATGCGCCCGGTGATCTTCGGCCACCAGTAATGGAGGCCGCCCATGAAGGCCATGACCATGCCGCCCACCATGATGTAGTGAAAATGGGCCACGACGAAATAAGTGTCGTGCAGATGCACGTCCGCGCCGAGACACGCCAGGAAGAGGCCGGTGAGCCCGCCGATGGTGAACAGGCCGATGAACCCGAACGCATAGAGCATCGGCGTCTCAAAGGAGATCGACCCTTTGTACAGGGTGGCCGTCCAGTTGAAGACCTTGATGGCCGACGGCACCGCGACCAGGAAACTCAGCAGCGAAAAGATCAGCCCCGCATAGACCGACTGGCTGCTGACGAACATGTGGTGTCCCCACACGAGAAAGCCGAGCACGGCGATGGCGATGCTCGAGAACGCGACAAACTCGTAGCCGAATATCCGCTTCCGCGAAAAACAGGGGATGATCTCGCTCATCACGCCCATCCCCGGCAGGATCATGATGTAAACGGCCGGGTGCGAGTAGAACCAGAAGAGGTGCTGGAAGAGCACGGGATCGCCTCCGAGCCTGGGATCGAAAATGCCGATGCCCCAGAAGCGCTCGAGCGAGAGCAGCGCGAGGGTGATGGCGAGCACCGGGCGTCGCGAGCACCATGATCAGGCTCGTCGCGTAGAGCGACCAGATGAAGAGCGGCAGCCGGAACCAGGTCAGCCCCGGCGCGCGCATCTTGTGGATGGTGACGATGAAATTCAGGCCGGTGATGATCGATGAGAAGCCGGCGATGAATACCCCGGCGGCCATTGCGATGACGTGGGTGTTCGAATAGGTGCTGCTGAAGGGCGTGTAGAAGGTCCACCCAGTGTCCACCCCGCCGGATACGATGGAATACAGCGCGAACAGCCCGCCGCCGATGAAGATGTACCAGCTCAGGAGATTCAGCCTCGGGAACGCCACGTCGCGGGCGCCGATCATCATCGGGATGACGAAATTCCCGAGCACGGACGGGATGGAGGGGATGAGGAAAAACCAGACCATGAGGACGCCGTGGAGAGTGAACAGCTTGTTGTACGTCTCCGAAAGGACGAGGGCGCCCTGCGGGTTCAGCAGCTCCAGACGCATCGTCGCCGCCGCGCAGGAGGCGATGGTGAAGAAAAAGAGGATCGCGTAGAGATAGAGGAGGCCGATCCGCTTATGGTCGGTTGTCAGCAGCCACGAAGCCAGCGTGTGGCTCTCCGTGAGATAGTTCTTCGGCGCCTCTTTGGGCGGCGCGGGCGGCGGCGAGAATTCCAGGGTCTTCATGGGCTTGTTTTCTCCTCGGGGTTCTGCCGGCCCAGGCTCTTGATGTAGGCGATCAACTCCAGCAACTCCTCCTCGTTCACGTGGCCCTTGAAGGTCGGCATCAACGGCTGGTAGCCGGCCACATGGATATGATTTTCCTGCAGGATGCAGTCGCGGATGTAGCGGTCGTCGGCCACCTGGAAAATGTTTCCGTCCAGCGGCACGGGCTTCCCGTAGATTCCCTCCAGCCGCGGGGCTCGAACCTTCGAGCCGTCCCCGTGGCAGCCGCTGCACCCGAGCTCCGTGTAGAGTCTCGCTCCGGCGACGGCCAGCGTGCCGCCCGAACTGTTCGCGGCCAGCCACGTCTCGTATTCGGCCTCCGGCATCACGAAAACGCTTCCGATCATTTTCGCATGGTCGGTGCCGCAGAACTGGGAACAGAAGAGGTGATACACCCCGGGCGTCGTGGCGTTGAACCATTCCGTCGTGTATCTGCCGGGGACGACGTCCTGCTTGATGCGGAAGGCGGGGATGAAAAAGCTGTGGATGACATCCTGCGAAGTCATAACGAGCCGCACGGGGCGGCCCACCGGGACGTGGAGGGCGTCGATCTCGCGCACGCCTTCCTGGTGCTGCACTTTCCACATCCATTGTTTACCGATGACGTTGATCTGGAGAGCGTCCGGGGGCGGGCGTTCGATGCGGAAATAGACGGTCGCGCCCCACGCAAAGATGCCCATCATCAGGAATAGCGGGATGACGGTCCAGGCTACTTCGAACTTCCATTCCGCGACCAGCGGGGGCGTGCGGTCAACGGCGTTCCCGCGCCGGTACCGGAAGGCGAACACGGCCATCGGCAGGAAGATGAGCCCCATAAACACGAGGCTGAGGCCCGTGAGAAAGAGCAGGAGGTGATCCACCTCAGGCGCGCCGGTCGAGGCCTGGTCGAGGAAGGGCCTCACGCCGTGGCCCTCCTCAACGCGCGGTCGCGGCGCACCATCACGGATACGTATCCTCCCAGCGCCAGCAACGTGGCCGCCGCGCAGCCGCGCACGATGTTCATGATGAGCGCGCCGTATTTGCCCGTGATCGGGCTATAATGAAAACAAAGCAGAAAGAGCTGCCGGATGCGCGAGCCCGTCTTCTCCGCCGCGGCATCCGCCAGCGCGGCCCGCAGTTCACCCGGCGAGAAGGTTACCCCGAAAAAGTAGCGCGAGACCCGGCCCTGCGGCGTGAGAACGATGAAGCCCGTGGGATGCGCGTATTGTGTCACGCCCGAGTCGTACGCATACCCGAAGCCGACCGCGGACGCGAGGCGGCGGATCGGCTCGTCCTCGCCCGTGAGAAAATGCCACCCTTCGTCGCCGCCCGCCCTTCCGTAGCGTCGCAGATATTCGCGCTTTTTCGCCGCGGCGAGAGCCGGTTTCTCGGAGGGGTCGATGCTGACGCTTAGGACGTTGAACTCGGAGCCGATGTCCGGCCTCAAGTCCTGGAGGGTCTCGATGAGGCCGTCGTTGACGAGGGTGCAGAGCATCGGGCAGCCGTAGTAACCAAGAACGAGGATCACCGGTTTGGCGCCGAAATAGTCGCCTAGCTGCACGGCCCTCCCGGCTTCGTCGCTGAACGGCGCGTCGAGAGGGGCCTGCGCCTGGAGCCTTTGCTCGAACCCGATCCTGGCGAGCGCGTCGGGCGTGAGGGTCGCGCCATGACAGGGGACGCAGAGCAGGAGGGCGAGCAGGACCGTTTTCATCGGGGAAAGGTGGATTGCGCGGGTCGCGCCTGCTGGAGTTGGAGGTCGGTCAGATGCGGAGAGCTCGCCCCCGGCTGACCGCGAACGGGCAGGCCCTTTTCCAGGAGCAGCTCCATGGCGCGTTCGATGGGGATGCGCACGGCCCCGGTATTCCTGTCGATCCACGCATAGGTGTGGAGCTCGGCGTCGTCGCGAGCGCGGAGGGCCTTCAGATCCTGTTCAGGCGCTACTTGCAGCCGCGGTTCGGGGAACGCCCGGGGCGGTTCTCCCGCGAGAACGCCGCCGGTGACGGACGCGGGCTGTTCATCGGCTGCAAGGGGCCGCGCATTGTAATAGTGGAAAAGACCCGCGGAGATTAGCGCAACGAGGAAAGCCATCATGACGACCAGCGCCGCGACGAGGGTTACCGAAAGGGCGTCGGCGTCTCGCTTCTCGTAGCCCTCGGAGTTCTTGTCAGCCTTCATCGGGAGGGAGGTCCTTTTGGCGGGGGTCGTTTTTTACCAGCAGCGGACGGCTCTTCAGCCGCGCGGTGAACGCCGCGATCCAGAACCCGCCGACGGCCACCGGCGCGGCCGCGTCCAGCCAGTGGATGGTGAGGCCGGTCTTATGGAAGGAGGGCGCGACGAGCCAGAAAATATCGCCAAGCCGCGCGACCGCCACGAGGCCGGCGACCGCCGCCAGGGCGGCGACCCGCCGTTTGACGTTGCGGAAGAGGAGCAGGAAGAACGGCACGAAAAAATGGAAGATCACCAGGAATGTGATTAGCCATTTCCATCCGCCTGCGATGCGGTGCAGATACCAGCCGATCTCCGCCGGGAGATTGCCCGACCAGATGATGAGGAATTGGCTGAAGCTCATGTAGGCCCAGAGCATGACGAACGCGAGTAAGAGGCTGCCAAGGTGGTGAAAATGCGTCGTGGTCACCGCCTCCTCGTACGGTTCCCCGCCCGCGAGCCAGGCCAGCAGCAGGATGGAAAACGCGAGGGCCGTGAGGATCTGGCCGATGACGATGAGGATGACGAACATCGTCGAATACCAGTCCGCCTCCAGCGACAGGATCCAGTCCACATACGCGAAGGTGGCGAGGAACGGGTAGAGCGCGACGCCGGGGCCGCTCAATGTCCGCAGCCGAAGGGTCGGGGCGACGCCGTCCGTTTCGTCCTGGAGGAACGACCATTTGTTGAGCGCGAACGCGAGCCAGGTGAGGAGCCCGAAAAAGAGGATCGCCCGCGCGATGAAGGCGGGCGTGTTCATGTAGAGATGCCGCTGGCGGAGGACTTCGCTGGCCGCGACGACCTCGGGTCGCGCCCACGGGTAGAGATCGCGGAGCCCGAAGACGAGCGGCACGAAGAGCAGCGCCATCAACGGGAGCGTCATGATCGCCGCCTCGAAAAAGCGCCTTATAGGGAACCCCCACCGGCCTCCGGTGAGGTGGTGGATCATGAGAAGAACCAGGGAGCCGAGGGGCGGCCCCAGCCAGAAGAGGTACCCGAACAGGTAGGAGAAAAAGAATTGGCGGGTGTCCACGAAAGCGCCCAGGAGGCAGAGCGCCGCTCCGGCGAGGCCGGCAGCGAGCGCGCCGGTCTGGAGCCCGCCGAGCTTCGAGCCCGTGGCGCCGGCTGTCATGGCTTTGCCGCCTCCAGTTTCGCGCGTTCCGCCGGGGGAACGTCGCCGATCTTCCCCTCGTGGCTCGCCTGGAGCGCGCGGATGTAGGCCGCGATCGCCCAGCGGTCGTCTGTATCGACCCGGGCGGCGTAAGAATACATGACGCCGTAGCCCGTGGTCATCACGTCGAAAAAATGGCCTACGGGCGCCTGGCGGAGCCGGTCGATGTGGAAGGAAGGCGGCGGCGGGAAGCCGCGCTGGACGATCATCCCGTTGCCTTCCCCTGCGGCGCCGTGGCAGACCGAGCAAAAGATGTCGTAGCGCTCCCGGCCCCGGTCGAGGATTTGCCGCGTGATGGGGAAGGGGAATGCTTCCGCCAGTTTGCCGCCCTCCTTGCCGGTGTGGAGTTGTTCGTCCTCATCCAGGTGGCCGCGCGCCACGGTGTGGGGAGGGAGCGGGCGCGCGCTCGCGCCATCCCGAAAGAATAAATCCTCGGCGTACGGCTTGTATCTCGGCTGATTGGACATGTCCCTGCGGCAGGCGGCGAGCGCGAGCGCGACAAAGCAGCCGATGGTGCGCGCCGTTCTCATGCCTCCTCGATGCGGATGGGATGCAGCCCTTCCAGGAAACGCCGGACGCCGACGGGGTCGAACCTTGGATCGGCCGCCTCGATGCAGAGGAAAAAGCGATCCACCGAGGCGCGCTCGAAGCCGGGCACGGCGAACACGGGTGGTGCAGGCGAGGGAGCCCGTTGAGGAAGAAGGAGCCGAAAAACCCGCTCAAGCGCCGCGCCGAGCACCGTCAGTTCGAAGGTGATCGGGATGAAGGCGGGCCAGCTATGCAGCGGCCGGCCGCCGATGTTGAGCGGGTAGCTGATGACGTTCGCATACCATTCCATGAAGTACGCGCCCGCCCCGCCGAGAATGCCGCCTGCGAGGAAAAATGCCGGCATCCTGCTGCGCTTGCGGCCGAGCGCCTCGGGCAGGCCCTCGACCGGGAACGGGGTGAAACCGTCCATGCGCCGGTAGCCCGCCGCGCTGGCTTCGCGCGCGGCCGCGAGGAGCGCCTCGTGACTTTCAAACTCGGCTACGAGTCCATAGAGGCGGCTCTTCATACGCGCGACTTTCGTTTCCACGGCTCGGCGACGAGCTCGCGCACTTCGGAGATGGAGATCATCGGCATCAGGCGGATGAAGAGGAAGAGCAGGCTGAGGAACAGGCCGATGCTGCCGAAGAGCGTGGCCCAATCCCAGAACGTGGGGTAAAACATCCCCCAGCTCGAAGGGTCGAAATCGCGATGCAAGCTCGTTACGACGATGACGAAGCGCTCGATCCACATGCCGACGTTGATGAACAGGGCGACGATAAAGAGGGAGACGGTGTTCGTGCGGACGCGGCGTGACCAGAGCGCCTGCGGCACGAGGACGTTGCAGAGCATGAGGAGCCAGAAGACCCAGCCGTAGGGGCCGAAGGCGCGGTTGAACATCATGAACTTGTCATAGACGTCGCCGCTGTACAAGGCCATGAACGCCTCGATGAAATAGCCGTAGGTGACCATGAGGCCCGTCGCGAGCATGACGTTGGCCATGTTGTTCAAGTAGCGGATCGGCAGCAGGGTCTCCAACTTATAAATCTTGCGCACGGGGATGACGATGTTCAGCACCATCGCGAACCCGGAATAGATGGCGCCCGCGACGAAATAGGGCGGGAAGATGGTCGAATGCCACCCGGGCACGATGGCGACCGCGAAGTCGAAGCTGACGACGCTGTGCACCGAGAGCACCAGCGGCGCGGCGAGGCCCGCCATGAGGACGTAGGCGGACTGGTGCCGCTGCCAATGGGCCGCGGAGCCGCGCCAGCCGAGGGCGAGCGCCCCGTAAAAGAGGCGTTGGGGGCGCGTGACGGCGCGGTCGCGCATCGTCGCGAGGTCGGGGAGCAGCCCGAGAAACCAAAAAAGGAGAGAGACGGTGAAGTAGGTGCTCACCGCGAACACGTCCCACACCAGCGGACTGCGGAACTGCGGCCAGACGCCCATGGTATCGGGGTAGGGGAGTATCCAGTAGAAGACCCACGGGCGGCCGAGATGCAGGAGCGGGAAGGTTCCGGCGCACGCCACGGCAAAGAGCGTCATGGCCTCCGAAAAACGGTTGATGGCGGTGCGCCATTGCTGGAAGAGGAGCAGCAGGATGGCCGAGATGAAAGTCCCGGCGTGCCCGATCCCGATCCACCAGACGAAATTCACGATGGCAAATCCCCACGCGACCGGGATGTTTATCCCCCAGATGCCGACGCCGCGCGCGAACAGCCAGGTGACGGCGAAGAGGAAGATCATGAGCAGGCAAAACGCCACGGCGAACCCGGGCAGCCATATCTTCGGCTGCGGCCTGGTCAGGACGACCGAGGTGATCGCCTCGGTCACCGAGTCGTACGTCTCCCCGGCCGCAAGAAGCCTGGAGGGATACCCGAGGGACGTTTTTTCCCAGGGTTCCTCGCCCGCGGCTGGAAGGGTGGGGCGCTCTTTAGCCATGCGCGGGGTTCCTGAGCTTCGCGATGTAGGTGGTTCGGGGCCGGGTGTTGAGGTCGCCAAGCATGCTGTAATTCAACGGATGTTTTTTCAGCTTCGAGACGCGGCTCTCCGGGTCGTGGATGTCGCCGAAGGTGATCGCCGCCGCGGGGCACGCGGCCTGGCAGGCGGTGACGACCTCGCCGTCGCGAATTTTGCGGTCGCCTTCCTCGGCGGCGATGCGCGCCTCGGTGATGCGCTGGGTGCAATACGTGCATTTCTCCATCACGCCCCGGCTGCGGACGGTGACGTTCGGGTTCTTGCCGAGTTTTTCGCTCGGCGTTAGGCCGGCGTTGAGTTCGATGAAGTTGAACCGGCGCACCTTATAAGGGCAGTTGTTCGAGCAATAGCGGGTGCCGATGCAGCGGTTGTAAACCTGGACGTTCAGCCCTTCGTCGTCGTGGACGGTGGCGCCGACGGGGCAGACGAGTTCGCACGGCGCGTTCTCGCAGTGCATGCAGGGGACGGGCTGGTGGCTCACTTCAGGGTTCGCGGGGTCGCCGCTGAAATAGGAATCGACACGCAGCCACTGCATCTCGCGGCCCTTGGCGACCTGTTCCCGGCCTACGACGGGGATGTTGTTTTCCGCCTGGCAGGCGATGACGCACGCGTTGCAGCCGATGCACGTGGTGAGGTCGATGACCATCCCCCAGGCGTAGCCCGGCTTCTCATATTCCTTCTGGTTGTAGAGGGTTTCGTCCGGAGCCGGCTGCTCGAACATTGCCGTGACGAAGGAGGGGTCGGCGCGAAAATGTTCGAGCGTGCCCGCGCGGACGATGTTCCGGCCCTCGATGCTGTGGTGGTGCTGGGTGGCGGCGAAGGAATGGCGCTCGCCGGTCTTTACGATGGCGGACGCCGAGTCGAACCAGAGCGCGCCCGAAGTGCGGAGAGCATAAGCGTTGAAGCCGACCCCAGTGCCGACCCTGCCGGCGTGTTCGCGGCCATAGCCGAGGGGGAGGGTGATGCAATCCTCCGCGTGGCCCACCGCGATCCAGACTGGCGCGCGTAGTTCGCGGCCGCGGCAGGTGATCTTGATGACATCCCCGGTGCGGACCTGTTTCTTCTCCGCGGTCGCGGGGCTGATGAGGGTTGCGTTTTCCCAGGTCAGTTTGGTGATCGGTTTCGCTAGCTCCTGGAGCCAGCCGTTGTTCGCAAAGCGGCCGTCCCAGATTGTGGGATCGGGCCGGAAGACGATGTCCATGTCCGCGTTGGCGGGGCCGGGTTTCGTCTCCGGAAAAGGACGGAGCGCGACCGCCTTTTCCTGGAATTGGGTGCCGGCGATGAGGCCGTCGTGCAGGGCCTTGCGGAACCCCTTTTCGAAGTCCGGAGCCTGCGTAGTCCAGAAATCGTGGACGATGTCGTACGGTGCGCGGTGGGGCGCTTGCAGGAGGACTTCCAAAAGTTCGTGGCCGGAGCGCCCCGCATAGAGCGGCTCGATGAGAGGCTGGAGGATCGAGACGGTGCCGTCGAACGCCCGCGCGTCGCTCCATGTCTCCAGGAAATGGGCGGCCGGGATGTGCCAGTGACAGGCCGCGGAGGTTTCGTCCTCGTGCGAACCGAGGTGCACGCGCAGCCTGACCTTGTCGAAGGCGCGGGCGAGGTTCAGGTTGCACGGCGCTGTGAAGACGGGGTTGCCTTCGAGGACGACCAGCGTGTCCACGGCGCCCGCCGTCATGTCGGCGGCGAGTTCCTCAAGCGGGGCGGCCGTGTTCACCCGCGCCGGTGGAGTGAATCCGACCGTCGCGCCGACGTTGCCGAGGGCCTGGTTCATGGCGTGGGCCAGCGCGTGCACCGCGGCGGGCTGCTGGTCGCCGGCGATGACGATGCTCTTCCCGCGCTCCGCTTCCAGGTCGCGCACGAGGGGGGCCATCCACGTTTCATACGCATTCGGCCCGTTGCGCGGGGCGATGCCGAGTTCCGCGGCCAGCGCGCGGGCGAACGTTTCGACCTCGCCCGGGCGCAACGGGAGCCGGTGGTCGGCCATCGAGCCGGTGATGGAAGGAGTCGCTTCGACACAATAGAGGCGGTTCATCTCCACGCCTCCCGCGGCCACCCGACGCCGATCCGCGAAATGCCGGGCGTATTGGAGGCTGTTCGGGTGCGTGAACAGGAAATCGGAGTCCAGCGAGAGCACCACGGTGGCATTGTCGAAATGGTATTGGGTCTCGACATCCTCGCCGAAAGCCATGAAGGCGCCGTCGCGGACAGCATCGCGCGTGAGAGCGTCGTAGGCGTGCCATTTCGCAGCCGGGAATTTCTGGAGGAACGCCTGGATTTGGGTGGCGAGGGTGGGCGAGGTCACCGTCTCGGTAAGCAGGCGCAGGCCAGCGCCGCGATCGACCTTGTGCTCCTGGAGGGCCTCGTTCATGCGCGAGACGAAGGCCTCCCACGTGCTCACCTCCCCTTCGTGGGCGACGGCCTGCGAGCGGTCGGGGTCGTACAAGTCCAGGATCGCCGCCTGCCCGAAGATGCTCGTGGCCCCTAGGCTCGCGGGATGGGCCGGATTCCCCTCGATCTTGGTGGGCCGGCCTTCGTGACTCTCGACCAGGATGCCCGAGGCGTAGCCGCCGAGCGGCATGGCCGTGGCGAAGAAGAGCGGTTTACCGGGAATGACCTCCTCCGGCTGCTTCACGTAAGGGACGATCTTTTCAATAGGCTGCCGGGTGCACGCGCCTACTCCGGCCAGCGCGAGCGACGCCCCCATGAGCCTGAGGAAATCGCGCCGGCTGAACGCGTCCCCCCATTCGGCGGCGCCCGCCGGGAACTCGCGGTGGAGGAACTCGAGGAACTCGGGGGTGCCCGCGGCTTCCTCGAGGCTGCGCCAGTATTTGGGAGAGTCGGGCATGTTCAACGGTGGCAGATGCTGCAGTTCGTCAACTGCCCGCTAGTGTTGACGTGGTAGTCGCGGACGAGGCGCAGCCCTTCGGCGTGTTGATCCGGAGGCGGCTGCCAAGCGGCGTTGAAGACCTGTTCGCGCGGGCGAATGTTCTGCCCGGGCTGGCGGTGGCAGTCGATGCACCATTTCATATAGAGGGTGTTCGCCTTCCACGTGAGCGGCATCTGGTCCACCGCCCCGTGGCAGGTGGTGCAGCCGATCCCCTTATGGATGTGGATGCTGTGGTCGAAATAGACGAAATCCGGGAGGTCGTTCACGCGGTTCCAGCGGATGGGGATGTTCGCGGCGAGGCTCTCGCGGACGGGGGCCAGGAGTTTTGCATTCGTCCAAAGCTGCGAATGGCACGTCATGCACGTCTCCGTGGGCGGGAGCCCCGCGAAGGCGGAGTTCTCGGCCGACGTATGGCAGTAACGGCAGTCGATGCCCAACCCGGAGACATGGTGTTTGTGGCTGAAGGGGACGGGCTGCTCGCGGGGCACGTTCACCCATGTCATGTAGGGCGACCAGTAGAGGGAATTCCATGTGATGGTGATCGCAATGACGAGCACCACGGCTCCCCCGAGACCCACGCGCGCGTAGGTATTCGCCCGCGGTGAGAAGATTTGCGCCATTGCGGAAAGTGCGTCGTCTCCCTTCTTCGTTTTGGAAGCGCCGGGTGCGCGCTTCAGCCCCCGCGCGGGAACGTCCGGGTTCGGATTGGCATCTGAACAGGAACGGAAGCGCGAATCAAGGTGTGACTCCGGTAAAGGGAGGGAGCACTGGACTAAGACCGACGTGCCGGCGGCCGGGCGCCTGTTTCCGTCAAGGCAGAAAGTTACTGCTTGAGAAAACGGTAGTGGGAGACGATCCACTCCTCGCCGCCGCGGTATCCCCAGAGCTCCGCGCACGCCATGAAAAACACCCGCCAATAGGCCCACCACCTGCGGGCGTTTTCCGGACCGTAGGTTTGCTCGAACAGGGGGCGGATTTCCTCGCGGTGGGCGTCCATATTTCGCAGCCATGCCTCGGCTGTCTTCTGGTAGTGCGTCCCGCTCACCTGCCAGTGTTCCTCGATGCGAAGATCGTCCTGAAAATAGAGGAGCAGGTCGTCCGAAGGCATCTGGCCCCCAGCGAAGAAGTATCGAGTCATCCAGTCGTTCGGCCCCTTGTCTTCGTAGTGGTAGGCGGCCTCGCGGTGCGTGAAAATGTGGACGAAGAGCCTGCCGCCGGGCGTGAGCCAGCGCGCTATCCTCGCCATGAGTGCTTGGTAGTTCTTCATATGCTCGAACATCTCGACGGAGACGGCGCGGTCGAACGTCTCGCCGGTGTCGAACACGTTCATGTCCGCCGTGATGATCCGGAGATTTCCCAGTCCCTGGCGGGCCGCTTCCGCGTCGATGTATTCCTTCTGCGAATGCGAATTGGAGACGGCGGTGATGCTGGCTCCCGGGTATCGCGCGGCCATCCAGAGCGAGAGCGAACCCCAGCCGCAGCCGAGTTCGAGGATGCGCTGGCCGTCGGCGAGCTGGGCGCGTTCGCAGGTGAGGGCGAGCATCCTTTCCTCGGCTTCGTCGAGCGTCGTCACGTCGCCGGGCCAATAGCCCGAGCTGTATTTGAGCCGCTTGCCGAGCGCATACCGGTAGAAACGGGCGGGCACTTCGTAGTGCTGCTCGTTCGCGGCGCCGGTTTGCACCGCGATGGGGCTCCGCTTCAATCCGTCGATGTGCGCATTGAGGGCGGCCTGCCGTTCCTCGACATTCCCGGCGCACTTCTCGCGGAGCGTCTCCGCGAGGAGATGCCGTATGCCGAGGCGCAGGAGCGCATCCGGCACCACGTTTGTTTCCAGGATCTGGTCGAGGGAAATCATTTGGGCGGCCACGGCACGAAGGCGCTGGTGGTGCGCTGGTATTCCCTGTAAGCGTCGCCCTTGCTGCGCAGCGCGTATTCCTCGGTGAGGGGGATGCCGGTCACTTTGAAGAGGAACCAGAGCATCAACAGGGGGCAGACGATGCTCGTCCAGCCCCACGGCGAGTCGAGCGCCACGAGAAAGAACGCCCACCAGATGAGCGATTCAAAAAAATAGTTCGGGTGCCGCGAATAGCGCCAGAGCCCGCGTTTGCAGACCTGCCCCTTGCTGGCAGGGTCGGACTTGAAGGCGTGCATCTGCAGATCGGAGGCCGCCTCCCCTGCCAGAGCGATGACGGCGAGAGCCAGCCCGGCGATCTCGGTGGCGGAGAGCGCGGGCGAGAGGTTAAACGACGTAAACAGGAAAGGGAGCGAGAAGATCGCAACCGTGACGGCCTGGACTTCGAAAAAGACCAGGAACATGCCGGGGCCGCTCCAGCGCTGGCGCAGCTTTTCGTAGCGCGGATCTTCGTCGGGGTGGTGCTTCACCACGCGAAACAGGATATACGTGCCGAGGCGCAGGCTCCATGCGATCCCCACCGCGGCCAACAGCCATTTGCGCAGCGGGAGGCCCGGCGCTTTCCATGCGTAAAGAGGGGCCAGCACGGCGACGCCGTAAGACCATGCAACATCCAGGAACCCATAGTTGCGCACCTTCACGCAGATGGCCCAGACGACTGCGAAATACGCGGCGGCAATGGCTGCGCCGATGCCGAGGAGCGTCCACATGGCTAGGAGAGCCTCCGCGCAAACGCGCGCAGGGGAGGCCGGGCGGTGAAATAGATAGCGCCGACCAGCAGCGGGGCGACGAGGCACCAGACGACGATCCCCTGCGCGGCGATCAGGCCAAAGTCTTTGAGAAACTGGAGGAAACCGGCGTGGATGCGCTGGAAAAAAAGCGGGATGGAGAGCGGCACGTGCGGCTGGCGAAAGAGCGTTTCTCCCGCCCGGTAGAAAGGGATGAGGAGCGCGAGCTGCGCCGGGTAGGCGAAGTAGTTCACGACCTGGATGATGGGCTGATTCATCTTCAACACGAACCCGGCCAGAGCGCACAACAGCGTGGTGGAACCGAGGATCGGGAAGATGGAGAGGGCAAAGCCGAGTGCGAGGGTGAGCGCGATCTTTTCGGGGGTGACGCCCTGGCTGAGCTGCGCGGCGATCGGGCGGACGATCCTGCGGCGCCAGAACGAGTCCCTCATCGTTTGCGCAGCAGGAGCTGATCCAGCGAGGCGGTCGCGGGAAGCCGGAAGAGCTGGATGAGCATATACACCGCCATCGCGATATTCCCGAGCACCGCGATCGCCAGAAACCAGGCGACCCGCGCGAGCACGGACGTTTCCCTGTAAGCGACCCAAAAGTAGAACACGAGGAAAGCGAAATAGGTGTCGAAGAGCGTGGCGATGAACCACGGGTGGGTCGCGACGGCGCGCGGCATATTCCAGAGCGCCACGTAATCACTCGCCCACGTCGTGACGCAGAGCATCGTGACCAGGACGAGCAGGAACCAGATTCGCAGGAACCAGATCATCCGGCGGAAAACGCGTCGTGAAGGATCGGGTTGTTCGGGCGCGTATAGATCGCCTGCACGACGGAAACGTTGCGCCTGGCGAACGCGGCCTCGCAATACTGGAGGTAATAGTTCCATTTGCGAAGGAACCGCTTGTCAAACCCGAGCGCCTGCACCTCCTCGGCGCGCGCGTTGAAGTTCGCCCACCAGAAACGCAGCGTCCGCGCGTAGCTGGAGCCGAAATCCTTGAGGTCGTGCAGGAAGAGGTCGCTCGTCCGGCCGAAGGTTTCGTTCACGCGGCCCAGGCTGAGGAGCAGCGAGCCGGGGAAGATATGCTTCTGGATGAAATCCACGCCGCGGCGCAGTTCTGCGTGGCGCGAGTCGGGCACGGTGATGAATTGAAGCGCGGCGAGGCCGTGCGGCTTCAGCAACCGGTGAAGCTGCGAGCAGAAAGTCGGGAGGTGGCTGTCGCCGAGAGCCTCCATCATCTCGATGGAAACGACCTTGTCATACGAGCCTGAGAGGGTGCGATAATCCTGGAGGCGGATTTCCACGCGCTCCGAAAGGCCCTCGCGGCGCATGCGTTCGGCGGCGAATGCGCGCTGGGCCTCGGAGATGGTGACTGCGGTGATGCGGCACCCGTGGTGCTTTGCGGCGTGCTCGCTGAAGCCGCCCCAGCCGCAGCCGATCTCGAGGACGCTGTCGGACGGGCGGAGCCGCAGCCCGCGGCAGAGGCGCTCGTATTTCTCGTGCTGGGAGGCTTCCAGCGATTGATCCGGCGAGCTGAAGCATCCGCTGGAATAGGTCATCGTCGGGTCCAGCCAGAGGCCATAGAAGGCGTTCCCCAAGTCGTAGTGTTCGGCGATGTTGCGGCGGCTCATGCGGACGCTGTTCGGCCGGAGCAAGTGGCGGAGGCGGTTCACGAACTGGAGGACATTCAGCGCAAGCGCCCGCGCCTTGGAGCCCGCCGCTCCCGGCGAATTCTCGACGTTCAGAATCGCCCACGAAATGACGCGCTCGATGGAGTCCGTCTCCCAATCTCCATCGACATAGCTCTCGCCGAAACCGACGTCGCCGAAGAGCACGCATTTTTTAAAGAAAGCCCCGTCGAGCACGCGCATGGAGGCCGTGATCTCCGCGCCGGGGGAGCCGATGACGCGCGTGAAGCCGTCCGGCAGCGTGAGGCGCAGGCAACCCGCCGTCATCTTTTCCAGGGCGGACAGGACGAGGCCCGCATAAAAGCTGTGGAAGGGCTCATCCACGGTGGTCACCGGGGGCGAGTTGAGCGAGGTGAGGCTTTCGTTCATAGCGTCTTGCCGGCGAGCGAGGCGTGCGGGCGCAGGACTTCGCGCTGGTTCCCGGGGTTTGCGCCCTTGGCGAACCAGGGAACGCCCTTGAACCAGAGGAGAAGCGCGTTCCAGTGGATGAGAAAGATGATGCGCAAAGTCAGCAGCGGATACTTCAACGTGAACCAGGCCAGCCGCGCGCTGGTGAGCGGCGCGCGCCGGCCGGTGAGCGCGCTTAGGAGGATGCGCTCGCCGCCTTCGCGGTCGTCGATGCGGATGTCGAGGGTCTCGGACGGGACGCGCAGCTTGAAGTCGAACTCCGTCTCCAGCTCGCTGAAAGGCGAGACGTAGAAATGTTTGGGAGTGGTGAGCTGGAAGGCGTCCGCGCCGCTCGGCTTCGGGATGAAGTAAAGTTTCATCTCGCCGAAGGTGTTGCCCACCTGCACCACGGTGAACAGAGGTTTCCCCAAAGCATCCGAGCAGAAGTAGAAGGAGACTGGATTGAAGATGTAGCCGAAGATGCGCGGGAGCGTGACAAACAGGACGCGGCCATCCGCCGGGAACTCCGCGCCCTGCCGCAAAAGATACGCGAGCAGCTTTTCTTTCACCGTTCCCGGTGCGTTTTCAAAGTGGTCGCTGTCGCGGAATTCATAGGCATTCCGGCGGTTGCGGCTGAAGCCGGCCAGCCGCGCGGCGAGGGAATCGATCTCGTCGAGGTCGAGGGCGAACATGAAGATGCGGTAACGGAAGTGGTGCTCCTTCGGCGTGAGGCGGTGGTGCATCACGCTGCATTCGTAGAGATAGGAACGTGCGGTCATGACCAGAGAGCCTCTCCGGTCACGGCTCGGGCGCAGGCCAGCCCGGAGGCGAAGCCGTCCTCGTGGAATCCATACTTGAACCAAGCGCCCGCGTAATATGTGCTTTGGTCGCGCGAAAGCTCGTTCAGCCACCGCAGCTCGTCCTGGGCGTGGATCGCTCCGAGGGTGAAGAGCGGATGCTCGTAGCGGATCTGCTTCAGCACCTTGTCGGGCGCTACGCGGTCGTGGCAATTCAGGGAGACGAAGTAGTTCACGTTGCGCGAGACGCCCTGGAGTTCATTCATCCAGTAGTGGGTCGTAGGCAGTGCGCGGCCCGCGGCATCCGCATCGACCCGGTAATTCCACGACGCCCAGCAGCGCCTGGTGCGCGGCATGAACGACTCATCCGTATGGAGGGTGGCGGTATTCGGCTGGTAGCGGAATTCCCCCAGGAGGCGCGTCTCGTCGCCGCTCGGGTCGGCGAGGAGCGCGAGCGCCTGGTCGCCATGGCACGCGAGCACAACCTTGTCGAACTCGCGCACTTCACCTCCGGCCAGCGTTACCTGCGCCTTGCCGTTCGAGCGGGTTACCGCCAAGGCCTTGCGGTTGAGCTCGATGCGGTCGCGAAAGGGCGCGGTCAATTTTTCGACATAACTCCTGGAGCCGTTCACCACTGTGGACCACGGGTGCTGCGTGTGCAGGCCGAGGAAGCCATGGTTATGCCAGAAACGCAGGAGCGTTGTCGCGGGAAAATCCAGCATTCGCTCCGGCGGAGTGGACCAGACGGCGCTGCTCATCGGCACGAGGTAGAGGTTCAGCATGTCTTCGCCATACCCGCGTTTGCCCACGTACTCGCGGAGGGTCATTTCCTTGAAAGCCGGGTCGTTCAGCGCCTCAAGGGCCTCCCGGTTGAAGCGGTCGATCGCGCCAAGCATCCGCCAATGCCGGGGGCTGCAAAGGTTCCTGCGCTGGCCGAACAGGAGGTTCAGGCTTCCGCCGTTGTATTCGAGGCCGCTCGGGACGTGCTGGACGCTGAAGGACATCTCGGTTCGCTTCGTCTCGACTCCGAGCTCGCGGAAGAGCCGCGTCAGCAGCGGGTAGGTGACGCTGTTGAAGACCATGAAACCGGTGTCGACCGGCACATCGCGGCCTTTTTCCCGGACGGTGACGGTGTTCGTGTGCCCGCCCGCATAATCATTCTGCTCGAACACCGTGAGCCGGAACCGCTCGCGCAGGAACCAGGCGCAACCCAGCCCCGCGATGCCCGTGCCGATGACTGCGAGGCTCTTCATTTCTACGCCGAAGTCCCTGCGAGCTTGGCCTCGCGGAAAGCGTCCCGCTGCGTTCTCGCCTCCTCATAGACGGCCTTCGGCACCGGCCGCAAATCCCATATGAGGCCGGCCCACGAGAGCAGCTTGAGGCCGTAATAAGTGGGGTCGATCTCCCACCAGTAGAAACCCTGGCGCGCGGCGGCCATGAACCGATGGTGATTGTTGTGCCACCCTTCCCCGAGCGTGACGAGCGCGAGCGCGAAGCTGTTGCGGCTGTCGTCCGCGGTCTCGAAACGCCGCCGGCCCACGACGTGCGCGAGCGAGTTGATGAAGAGCGTGCCGTGCAGAAGCACCGTGGTGCTGATGAAGAAGCTCCAAATGAAAATCTGCGCGCCGTTCGTATGGAGCCACGGCGCCAAAGTGCGGAGCGCCTCGCCGAGACCGTAGAGCGCCGCCCCGAAAAATGCGGGCACGAGGAGGTCGAACCGATTCAGGAAGACGAGCTCGGGGAACTTCGCCAGGTCCCGCACGGCCTCGTAGTTCGTCGGGAAATTCTTGCTGCTCGTCATCCACCCGATGTGAGACCACCAGAACCCTGTGAGGCCCGGCGAATGCACATCCTCCTCCTGGTCCGCGTGCTTGTGGTGGTGCCGGTGGACGGATGCCCACCAGAGCGCCCCGCGCTGCACGGTGCAGTTGCCGAGCGCCGCGAAGACGAATTGCATGGCGCGCGACGTGCGGTATGTGCGGTGGGAGAAGTAGCGGTGATAAAACGCCGTGACCGCGAACATCCGCGCGGCGTAGAGGGCGGCGGCCACCGCAACGGCAGTCCAACTCCAGCCCGTCCAGATGACGCCCAGGCAGCCCAGGTGCAGGAAAAGGAAGGGCACGCAACGCCTCAACTCGAACTTGTCCGGGCGCTCCCGCACCGCGGCTGCGCCCTCCGGGAAGTAGTCGGAATCAAACCACTGCCGGATCGTCTGGAGGGTGCGCGAGACCGGATTTCCGGTTTTTGGGTAGGATATGGAGTCATCCATCGGTATTATTCCGATGAAACCGCTCTGCCGGATGCTTCGTGCCCAAGACAAAAAACTCCGCGGCAAGGTATCCGCCGGAGAAAAAACCCGCAAGATGGTCATGAACGAAGGTCTGCCGGTGCTCGCTTTCGCGAGCGCGCGGGAATGGGAAGCGTGGCTTGCGGAGAACCCGGGCTCGACCGGGGGCCTCTGGATTCAGTTTGCAAAGAAGGGCTCCGGCATCCCATCGGTCACGCATCCCGAGGCGCTGGACGTGGCGCTTTGCCACGGGTGGATCGACTGCAGGAAGGCGCCGCTCGACGGCAGTTACTGGATGCAGCGCTTCGCCCCGCGGCGCCCCCGGAGCAAGTGGTCGCAGAAGAATTGCGCGCGCGCTCTCGAACTGGCCGCGCTGGGCCGCATGAAGCCCGGAGGGCGAACGGAAATCGAAAGGGCAAAGGCCGACGGGCGGTGGGACGCCGCCTACCCGCCCCAGAGCACCGCAAAGGCGCCGGCCGACCTGGAAGCGGCCCTGGATGCCAACCCGAAGGCGCGCGCATTCTTTGCAGCCCTGAATAGCGTGAACCGCTACGCCATATTATATAGAGTCGCCGACGCGAAAAGACCGGAGACCCGCGCCCGCCGCATCGCGAAATTCATCGCCATGCTCAACGAGGGTAAGACGATCCATCCGGCGTCCGCAGCGTCCACTGGTACTGGGCGCTGACTGTCTTGCCATGCAAGCTGCCGCCGCCTTGTTCATGACCTCATCAGGTGTAGCACAAGCTGTCGCCACGACGCAGAATTTTGGCCACGGATGACACGGATTTGCACGGATGAAGAGGGGTAAGGGCGCCGTGTTTCCGAGGCGGCCCATTCTCAGCGTTCCCCATCCCCTCTTCATCCGTGTAAATCCGTGTCATCCGTGGCCAAGCGCCTTTCCATTCTATGATACTCGGCCGATGAATCTTGGCCGCCGGAGCGTCACGGAACCGCGCGCGGGGCGTGGAGGGAGGGTGAGGACCATCGCGAGGAGGAGAAGGTATAACCTCAGCGGGTAGAACTTGAGAGGCTGAACCAGTTCAAACGCGCGAGTTCGCCGGGGCCGCCGCGGAAGACGAGGCAAAGGTCCGCCGCGCCCGCCGGGTTGCGCAATTTGCAGGCGAGGGTCCTGTATCCCATCCAGCCGCCAGTATCCGGTATCTGGCAGATTCCAAGCAGCGTGGCGGAAGGGTCGTCCCCTGCCCGCACCTCGATGGATGCTCCCGTGGGGTTGCCGCACGCGACGCGTAACGAGACGGTGGCATTGGCGGGCAGATTCATAACGTGCGGATAGGCAGCCCAGCTCCCATCCTTGGTGTCGCGAATCTCGAATCCGCCGTCCGGCGTTTCCTTCTCGCTCGTTCCCGAAGTGTTGAAATAATCCTCGGCTTCGATGCGGGGCTGCGCCGCGTCGTATTCGCCGACCCCGGTGCGGTTCAGGTAAACCGGCTCGATCTCCCCGTTATCCCGGTAATGCACGTAGCTGATAACCGAGTCGCGGAAATGCGGGTTCGTTCCTGGCCAGCTCTGGTCGTTGCATATGAAATACCACTGATGCTGAAACTCGAAGAAGGAGCCGTGCCGATCCATCGTGAGGCCCCGCTGAAATTCGGGCGCGGTCCGTTCTTTCGTTATGACCGAAGCCTTATAGACATAAGGGCCGTACGGGTTGTCCGCCATCGCGTAGTAGCAACCCCACGAGAGGTAGTATTTTCCGTCGCGCTGGTGCAGGAACGGTTTGTCGTCCGTCCTGCCGGGGCCGTACGGGCCCATCTTTTGGTCGAGGATGATCTTTCGCGGGGCTTCCGCCAGGGAGATCATGTCGTCGTTCAGCCTGGCAAGGTAGAAATCCCAGGTGCCGAAGACGATGTAGTTCGCGCCGTCCCTGTCCTGGAGGATTCCCGGGTCGCGCTCCTGGACGGGCGTGAGGCCGCGGGGGATGAGCGGTTTGCCGAGGGGGTCGCTCCAGGGGCCGGTGGGAGTATCGCCCACGACCACGCCGACCTGGTCCTGCCCGGCGGAGAAATACCAATAATACTTGCCGTTCCGGGTGGCGGCGTCCGTGGCCCAGCAGCTCGCAAATGGTTTGCGCAGGAAGGTCTGTTCGGGTTTCAGGATGCCCTCCTGTTTCCACTGGAGGAAATCGCCGGTGGACCATTCCCACCAATTCTCCATGCGGAAATGCTTGTTCGCGGGCGAGAAGTCATGCGTGGCGTAGAGATAGACGCGCCCGTCGAAGACGCGCACCTGCGGATCGCAAGCGCCTTGGGCGGGGAGGACGGGATTTCCAGCGCGGAGGAGCCCCGGGACGAGTACGGCGAGGGCGAGCCCGAGAAAACTACGACCGGCCCGAGAGGACATCGCGCTCGTATCCCTTCACTTCGTCGAGCCACGCGGCGCCCGTGGGGACGTCCTGCCTGCGGCAATATTCATCCCACACCGCGCCGAACGGCAGGGTCTTTGCCTCCTCGAACGTGGCTAGGCGCGCGCCGAAATCGCCCGCGGCTTCGAGTTTGCGCAGCCGCTCGCTGGGGGCGAGGAGGGCGAGGAGGAGGGCCTTCGCGGCGTTGCGCATGCCGATGACCCAGGCGGCGATCCGGTTGATGCTGGCGTCGAAATAGTCGAGGCCGATGTGGGTTCGCCCGAGGAAATCGCCCCGGACGACTTCTTCCATCATCGCGCGGAGAGAGTCGTCCAGGAGGACGACGTGGTCGCTGTCCCAGCGCACGCCGCGGCTGACATGGAGCAGCAGTTCAGGGACGAACTGGAGGATGGAGGAGACTTTGTCGGCGAGGACTTCCGTGGGGTGAAAATGGCCGGCATCCAGGCAATAGAGTTTCTGGTTCTTGATGGCGTAGCCGAGGTAGAACTCGTGCGACCCGACCACGTAGCTTTCGCTGCCGATGCCGAAGAGCTTGCTCTCGACGGCGTCCAGGTGACCACGCGGGGTTTATCTTTTCGGCGAACAGGGCGTCCAGCGAGGCTTCGAGCAGTTCGCGCGGCCCTTTGCGGTCCACGGGCGTGTCCTTGCAGCCGTCGGGGATCCAGACATTCGTCACGCAGGTGTTGCCGAGCTGTTTGCCCATCTCCGCGCCGATCCTGCGGCACGCGATCCCGTGCTCGATCCAGAACTGGCGCACGCCTTTGTCCGGGCTGGCGAGGGTGTATCCGTCCTCGGCCTTGGGATGCGAGAAGAACGTCGGGTTGAAGTCGAGGCCGATGCCGGTGGTCCTGGCCCAGTCGATCCAGCTTTGGAAATGGGATACGGTGACCTCGTTGCGATCCACCTTTTTCCCGCCGAAGTCGCCGTAGAAGGCGTGCAGGTTCACCCGGTGTTTGCCGGGGATGAGCGAGAGGGCCTTTTCCAGGTCGCCGCGCAGTTCGGCCATGGTGCGGGCCTTGCCGGGGTAGTTGCCGGTGACGGCCAGGCCGCCGCCGAGATCCATCCCGGTTTTCTCGAAGCCGCCGACGTCGTCGCCCTGCCAGCAGTGCATCGAGACGGGGATGGTGGCGAGTTTTGCGAGGGCGCCTTCGGTGTCCACGCCGAGCGCGGCGTATGTTTCCTGTGCGAAGGAGTAGGGGGTGGGGGTCATGTTGTTGCTTTAGCAGAAAGCGCAGGCGCGCGCAAAGCGCCAAAGGAAGGAGGCCGGGAAAACGGTGTTAAGAACCGAAGCCGATATTTCAGCCTGGAGGAAGCAACTCTGGGGTTCGGCGATTCTAGCAGATCCCGTTTGAAGTCCACCCCCAGGATACCTCCAAGCTTCTCGAGCTTCCCGGCGATATGGCCCACGCCGATGGCGCAGTGGTGCGCCGGCCCGGCCTTGGACCACGCGTTCATGAAGTCTTTGGCGCCGAGCGAAAACCGGTAGCGGCTGTTGGTGTTGCCGATGTTCAGCACCGCGCCCGGAACCGATTCGCCCTGCGCCGCGAGGAGCAGGAGCGTGCCGTCGCCGCGCTGCACCACGGAGAGGAGCGTGACCGGGCCGTGTTTCACGGTCATCTGGATGGAGAGGCCCTTGCCCGGCTTCCCGTGAAAGACCGGGAGGGGCACCAACCGCACACGCCCTTCGGCGATCTCGAAATGAGCGGGCCCGTCGTGCCCGAGAAAGACGATGTCCTCCTTGAAATCGGCCAGGTAGAACTCCGAGAACGAGCCGCCCGCGCCGAAGCTGTCCATGATCTTCATGGCCTGGACATTCTTGATTTCGCACTCGCCCGCGACCGGGATGTTGCGACCGGTTAGCAGCGTGTTGCCGGCGATGACGGAGGTGACGATGTCGCGGTATGGGTTGCCATCGCGGCTCTCGTAGTAATAGGCGAGCGAGCCGAGGCGGTGCCGCGCCACAAGTTCATCCAGCGCACGCGAAGTCCGAGCCGCCCGCGCGATCTCCGCCTCCTCGCATTCCGGAGTCACGTCGAAATCGCTCCGGAACTGGTCGATTTTTTCCCGCACCTCAGCCGGCGTGACCGCTTCGCGCAACTCGTGCAGTTCGCACATTTCCAGCAGCTCGAAATGATTCCCGAAAACCGCGGATTGCTGGGTCATGTCCGAATAGACATCGAGCATCCCGCAGTAGTAATGGCCCAGCACGCCCACCCGGTTTTCGCGCATCGCACCCGCGACGCGGGCGGCGTCGGCCCAGTCGCGAATCTCGCTCCAGGCCTGGTCGTCCTGCAGGTGGCCCGTCACGAGGCGGTAGGCGATGCCGGCGCGTTCGAACACACAGGCGATCTCGGGCGCGGAGCAGCTCTGGCAATGCTCCAGCCAGATGCCCGTCATCAATCCGCGGTCACCGAGCGCGTTGAACTTCTCATAGTCAAGCTGCGGCACGGGCTGGAGGTTCAGCACCACCACGGGCACGCCCGCGTGCTGGACGACCGGCAGAACGGTCGAGGAGAGCGCGTACGTCGAGATGTAGAGGAAGATGAGGCCCACCTCCTCCCGGCGGAAAAGAGAGGCGGCCTCCCTTGCCTTTTCGGGGTTGTCCACCAGGCCGGCATCGACCAACTCCACGCCGAACTCCCGGATGCGGCGGCCGATCTCGCTCTGGTAACCGCTCAGCCGGTCATGGAGCCCGGCGAACTGCGGCCAGTAAGTGTCCAGTCCGATGCCGAAGAGACCTATTTTCACAGGAGCGCGATCAATGTTTCACGACACCGAGGAAATTGCCGTATCCCACGATGACCGTCGAAAAAACGAGGGTCGCCAGGCCGAGGAAGAGCAGCAATTTTGTGAAAGCGCTGGAACCCTTCCATTCCTTGAGCGCGATGCCCCAGAGGGAAGAAAAGATGATGATGCTGGCCATGTGGAGCGTCCAACTGCTGAACTTGTAACTGCCCATCTGCGTCTCGCCCATCGTGTAGAAGAAAAATTGCAAGTACCAGAGGATGCCGGCCATGGCGCTGAAGATGTAGTTGGCCATCAGCGGCACCGAGACGCTGCTTTCGAGCGGCGCCGAGCCCGGGATGCGCTTTGCCACCTCCTCGCCGGGGGCGTCGATGGCCGTTTCGAGGATCGTCTGGCCCGGGTGAGGCCTCTCGGGCCGCGTCGTCGGCGAGAGATACTGGTAGCCCGTCCCGTTCTTGATGCTCAGGAGCACGCACCAGATGAAGTTTGAGGTAAATCCCCCGAGCAACACGACGCATAGTTTCGGCAAGCCCGTCCATATCTCGGGAGTGCCGTGCGCGAGCGACAGTTTGGCGATCGGCTCCGCCGCGTCCAGCCCATACGCGAAGGACGCGCTCATGATTCCGGAGAACGTGGCCACAAGCAGGCCCTTGCCGAAATTGAATTCCTTGATCGTCGCGCGCTTCTGTTCCTCGGACATCTCGCGCTCCTTGGACATGCCCGCGAACCCGGCGATGGCGATACCGAGCAGGCATACCGCGATCCCGATCAGAATTACGACGCCGGAGGTGGTGCCCAGAACCTTGCTCATGAATTCCCCGTGAAAAATCGGGGGCATCAAGGTGCCGAAAACAGCGCAATACCCGAGCGCGATTCCCATCCCGAGCGACATGCCCAGGTAGCGCATCGTCAACCCGAATGTCAGGCCGCCGAGGCCCCACATCGCGCCCCAGAAATAGGCCCAGGCGATGCTGCTCATCGGCGCGGCGCTCAGGACATCCAGGAGGCCTTTGGTGTTGATCGAAGCCAGAAGCCACGGCGCGATAATCCAGCTAAAAAATCCTCCGACGAGCCAGTAAACCTCCCACGCCCACTTCTTCACACCGCGGTAGGGGACATAAAAACTGCCGGAAGCGAGGCCGCCGAGCCAGTGGAATACGACGCCGAGGAAGGGGTTTGGCTGCATGGTTGGAGACTAGCGGGGGGGTGGAGGTGACGACCTTTCACGCATAGGATGGAGAACATTCGTGTTTGCATAAAGGGGAATTCTGCGAAGAGTGCTTTTCCTGCAATGTTCCCCCGAACTGCCGCCATTTGGTTTTGCCTGCTTGCCGCCGCCTGCGCGAGTGCGCCGGGCTCGGTGACGCTCACCCCTGCTTCACCCGGCACACCGCTCATCCATGGCCCGAAGGTGTTCGGAGTACGCCCGGGCGCCCCGTTCCTCTTCACCATCGCGGCGACCGGCGACCGGCCGCTGGCATTTTCCGCGGACGGCCTGCCCGCGGGGTTGGTGCTCGATCCGGCAACGGGCCGGATCACCGGCACGGCGCCGGCGGCGGGCGACTACAAGGCCACCTTCCACGCGAAGAATGCGTTGGGAGAAGGGATGCGTCCTTGCTTGATCCGGGTCGGAAGCACGATCGCCCTCACGCCGCCGATGGGATGGAACAGTTGGAATTGTTTCGCGGGAGCGGTGTCCGACGCGAAAATCCGCGCGGCGGCCGACGCGATGGTCACCAGCGGCCTCATCGACCACGGCTGGACCTACATCAACATCGACGATTTTTGGCAGGTAAAGAAAGGGTCGAAAGATCCTTCCCTGCAAGGGCCGGAGCGGGACGCGGCGGGAAACATCGCGCCGAACTCGCGTTTCCCGGACATGAAAGCCCTTGCCGCCTACATCCATGGCAAAGGGCTGAAAGCGGGCCTCTACTCGTCGCCGGGGCCTCACACCTGCGGCGGCTGCACGGGCAGCTACGGGCATGAGGTGCAGGACGCGGCGCAATACGCCGCCTGGGGTTTCGATTATCTGAAATACGACTGGTGCACCTACGGCGGCATCTACAAGGCGAAAGAGGAGGGCCTGGCCGGGATGAAGAAACCGTATGAGGTCATGGACGCGGCGCTCGCAAAGTCGGGCCGGGACATCGTCTTCAGCTTCTGCCAGTACGGGATGGGGGAGGTCTGGAAATGGGGCGCGCAAGCGGGCGGGAACTCGTGGCGCACGACGGGCGACATAGGCGACAACTGGAAGAGCATGCTCCACAACGCCGCGCGCGGGGACGGCATCGGCGGGTACGCCGGCCCCGGGCATTGGAATGACCCCGACATGCTCGTGGTGGGCCAGGTCGGGTGGGGGCCGAAGCTGCATGCCACCCACCTCACGCCCGACGAGCAATACACCCATATCTCCCTCTGGTGTCTCCAGGCTGCTCCGCTCCTTATCGGCTGCGACCTCACCCAGATCGACCCGTTCACCCTCGGCCTCCTGACGAACGACGAGGTGCTCGACATCGACCAGGATCCTCTCGGGCAGGCGGCGCATCTGGTAAAGCCCGTTCTCGGGGGCGCAACTCCGATCCAGATGTGGGCCCGGCCGCTCGAGGACGGCTCGACGGCTGTCGGCCTCTTCAATCTCGGGGAAGCCCCAGCCGCCGCCGTGGTGAACTGGACCGACCTCAAGCTGGCGGACTCCGAGGCCGTCCGCGATCTCTGGAGACAGAAGGATCTCGGGACATTCAGCGCGAAATTCGAGACGGAACCGATCCCGCGGCACGGCGTGTTGATGCTCCGCGTGACGAGCCCCCGATGAAATCGGCAATGACAAAACCCGCCCTTGCCGCCCTCCTCGGGCTCTGTTTCTTTCGCGCCGCGACGGGAGGGGCCGACCCGCCGGAGCAGCCGCCTCCCGCCCTTACCCCCGAGCAGGAGCTCAAAACCTTTCAGCTTCCCGAAGGATACCGGCTTGAACTGGTGTTGAGCGAACCGACCATCAAGGAGCCCGTGCTCTGCGTCTTCGACGGGGACGGGCGCATGTATGTAGCGGAGATGCGCACGTATATGCAGGATATCGACGCGACCGGCGAACTGGAGCGGCGCAGCCTCATTTCCCGGCACGAGAGCACGAAGCGGGACGGCGTATTCGACAAGCACACCGTCTTTGCCGGGAATCTCCTCCTACCCCGGATGGTGCTGCCGCTGGACGACGGCCGCATCCTCGTCGGCGAGACGAACACCACCGACCTGAACATTTTCCAAGACTCGAAAGGAACCGGCGTCGCCGACACCCGCACGCCGTTTTTCAAAGGGGAGGCGGTAGCGGAAAACATGGAACACCAGGCCAGCGGCCTTCTTTGGTCGATGGACAACTGGATTTATTCGACCTATAACGCCTACCGCCTCCGCTGGAATCCGCACGGGCCGCCGCTAAAGGAGCCGACCGCGTCGAATGGCGGCCAATGGGGCCTCACGCAGGACGATAACGGGAAGCTCTGGTGGTCGAACGCCGGCGCCGAAAAAGGCCTCTGGCATTTCCAGACCCACACCCTTTACGCGGCCATCGATGTCCCCGATCAGTTCGACCCCTCCTTCATGGAGGTATGGCCGGCGGTCGGCCTTGGGGATTTCCAGGGGGGCCTCCTCCGGGTGCGGCCGTCGGACAAGACGCTGAACCATTTCACCGGTTGCGCCGGGCAGGAGGTGTACCGCGGCGACCGGCTGCCGGCCGACCTGCGCGGCGACGTCCTGCTGGATGAACCGGTGGGCCGCCTGATCCGCAGAGCCAAGGTCGAGGTCAGGGACGGCGTCACGCATCTTTATAATCCGTATCAGGATCAGAAATCGGAGTTCATCCGGTCAACCGACCCGTACTTCAGACCGGTCAACATCACGACCGGGCCCGACGGGTGCCTGTATATCGTCGATATGTATCGGGGCATTATCCAGGAAGGCGACTGGGTCAAGCCGGGCTCCTACCTTCGGGGAGTCGTCGAGAAGTATGGGGTGCAGGGCAATATCGGGCGCGGGCGCATTTGGCGGCTCGTGCACAAGGACTTCCAGCCGGGGCCGCAGCCGCGCATGTTCGAAGAGACTTCGCGGCAGCTCGTCGCCCACCTCGAGCATCCAAATGGCTGGTGGCGGGACACGGCGCAAAAGCTCCTCGTCCTGCGGCGCGACAGGAGCGTCGTCCCCGACCTGACGAAGATGGCCCGTTCCGACGGAAGCCCGGTCGCCCGCATGCACGCCCTTTGGACGCTGGAGGGGCTGGACGCGCTCGACGCGAAGCTCGTCGGCGAGACCTTGAAGGATCCCAATCCCCGGGTGCGGGCCGCCGGCATCCGCCTGACCGAATCCCTGGTGAAGAACGGCGATGTCTCGCTGGAGCCGGGCATTCAGGCGCTCACGAAGGATCCGGACCCCGGCGTGGTGATCCAGGCCATCCTGACTTCCCGGCGCTTGGGGCTGCCGAACTGGAAAGCGAACGACACGTTCTTGATTCTCTCCAGCTCTTCCAGCAGCGTGCGGGAGATCGGGCAGCAGATACTGTACACGCCCAAAGAATTCCGGAGGAGAGACTTCGACGCCGAGCAACTCAAGTATCTGAACAAGGGAAAGGCCGTTTACGCGCAGCTCTGCTTCGCATGCCATAATTTCGACGGCACCGGCATGCCCATGCAGGGGGCGCAACCGGGGACTACCCTCGCGCCCGCCCTTGCGCGCGCTCCGGCGGTCATCGGGCCGCCGGAGGGAGTCGTCAGCATCCTCCTTCACGGCTTGACGGGGCCGGTGGATGCGAAGGCGTACGACGCGCAGATGATCTCGATGGCCGCGAACAACGACGAGTGGATCGCCTCCGTGGCCTCATACATCCGCAACAGCTTCGGGAACCGGGCGCCGACTGTCACCTCCGCGGACGTCGCCCGGGTGCGGGCCGCGACTAAAGCGAGGACGCAGCCGTGGACGATCGAAGAGATTCACGAGCAGGTATTGCCGCGGCCCCTGGCGAACAAGAACCAGTGGAAGGTCATCGCCAGGGACAAGTCCGGGACGGCGCCGCTCGCCATCGACGGCGACAGGGAGACGCGCTACACCACCGGCTCTTCGCAGACGCCCGGCCAGTGGTTTCTCGTCGAGCTGCCGCAGCCCGCGCTTCTCTGCGGGCTGACCCTGGATGCGGGCAGCTCGCACTCCGACTACCCGCGCGGCTACAAGGTGGAGCTCTCCTTGGACGGCGTCCACTGGGGGAAGCCGGTCGCGACAGGGAAGGGGGCTGGAGTCATCACCTCCGTCGAGTTCGCGCCGGCCTCCGCGAAGTTCGTCCGCATCACGCAGACGGGGTCGGTGAATGGCCTGTTCTGGTCGATCCACGAGCTGAACCTTCTTCAGCCCGCGAAGATTTTTGCCGCCAACGCCGCCGCTTCGGCTATCCTCAAGACACCATGAAAATCCCCCTCCTCGTCGCCGCTCTCGCGGCGCTGCCTCTCTTGCCCCTTGCGGGCGCGGACGCCGTCGCTCCAAAAAAACTGCTCGTTGTCAGCGTCACCACCGGTTTTACCCACAGCTCCATCGGCACCGGAAAAAAAGTGATGGAGAAGCTCGCGACCGAAAGCGGCGCGTTCACGCTGGATTTCGTGGATCAGCCTCCCGGAAAGCCGAACCCGCCGAAGGCGCCGGGCAAAGGGGTGTCGGACCCCGCAGCGAAACAGAAGTTCGACGCGGACACAGCAGCCTACAAGGCGGCCATGGCGGCGTGGAACGCGAAGGTCGCGGAGGCGCTCCTGAAGCTGAGCCCCGAGTCGCTCGCGAAATACGACGGGCTGGTTTTTCTCAGCACCACAGGCGACCTGCCGATCCCGGACAAGGAGGGCCTCCTGGCGTGGATCAAGGCCGGGCACGCCTTCATCGGCATCCATTCCGCCACCGACACTTTCCACGGCTGGCCGGAATATGCCGATATGATCGGGGGCGAATTCCAGGCTCATAGAGCCCAGGTGCCGGTCGACTGCCTCAACCAGGATCCGAACCATCCCGCGACCAAATGCCTTGGCGCTGACCTGCCGATCCAACTTGAGGAAATCTACCGCTTCAAGCGGTATGACCCCGCGCGCGTCCACGAGCTGCTGGTGCTCGACAAGGATCCGAACGACAAGACTCCGGGCCACTTTCCCATCGCCTGGTGCCGCGACTACGGGAAGGGCAAGGTTTTCTACACCGCGCTCGGGCATCGCGAAGACATCTGGGATGCCGATCCCGCCATCAAGGATCGCAGGAATCCGCCCGCCGTCGCCGCAGCCTTCCAGGCGCACCTCCTGGGCGGCATCAAGTGGGCGCTCGGCCTGGAGCCGGGCGATTCCGCGCCGAAAGCGAAATAGGCCTTGAGAACGCGACTCGCCCTCGCCGCGCTCGCGCTCCTGGGGGTCTGTTCCATTGCGCCGGCGGCGCCCGCCGCGCCGAAGAAGCTTCTGGTCGTGAGCGTGACCACGAACTTCAGGCACAGCTCCATCGCCACCGGAGAAAGGATTCTGAGGAAGCTCGCGGCCGAAAGCGGCGCGTTCACGCTGGACTTCGTCGAGCAGCCTCCGGGGCAGCCGGACGAGGTGAAGAATCCTCCGGGTGACATGGCGGACCCAGCCGTCCAGCGGCAGCACCAGGCGGACCTCGCGGCGTACGCGGCCGGCATGGACGCGTGGTATGCGACGGTCCGAAAGGCGCTCCAGAAACTAAGCCCCGCTTCGCTCGAGCATTACGACGGGGTGGTTTTCCTCAACACCACCGGCCCCTTGCAGATTCCTGACAGGGATGGTTTCCTCGCGTGGATAAAGGCCGGGCACGCCTTCATCGGGACGCATTCCGCCAGCGATACGTTCCACGACTGGCCCGCGTATGGCGACATGCTCGGAGGGGAGTTCTATAATCACTCGTTACAGGCGCCGGTCGATTGCCTGAACAAGGATCCGAGGCATCCCGCGAACAAGGGCATCGGCGTCAGCCTGCGCGTGGGGCTGGAGGAAATCTACCTGTTCAAGCGGTACGACCCCGCGCGCGTCCACGAGCTGCTGGTGCTCGACAAGGATCCCATCACCAGGGCGCCCGGGCATTTCCCGATCTCGTGGTGCCGCGCGTATGGGAAAGGGAAGGTCTTCTACACCGCGCTCGGCCACCGCGAAGACATCTGGGATACCGATCCCGGCCTCAAGGATCGCCAGAACACCGCGGCCGTCTCCGAGGCCTTCCAGGCGCATTTGCTCGGCGGGATAAAGTGGGCGCTCGGCCTGGAGCCGGGCGATTCCGAGCCGCAAGCCCCGTAGGCTCAGGCCGCCGCGGAGGCGGCGGCGGCGGCGGGTGGCTTCGATGCGAAGGCGGTGGCGATCATCGCGGAGAGGTCGGCCGGCCGGTACGGCTTCGGGAGGTAGTTGACCCCCTCCTGGAGCTGTACGCCGCCGGTCAGCAGGTCGCGGCTGTACCCGCTCGAGAAGATGACGGGCAGCCCGGGGCGCCGGGCGCGGAGCTGGCGCGCGAGGTCGTAGCCAGAGATGCCTCCGGGCATGACCATGTCCGTGAAGAGGAGGACGACTTCGTCCGCGTGCCGCTCCCAGAGTTGCAGCACCTCGGTGGCGTTCGGCGCGGAGAGGACGTTGAACCCGTGCGCCTCGAAGGTGGCGGCTGCGAGGAGGCTCACGGCTTCCTCGTCCTCGGCAATGAGGACGATGCCGGTGCCGTGGAGCGGGCTGGAGTTGATCGTCTCGAGTTTCGATCCCTCGCCGACTTCGGCGGTGGCCGGCAGGTAGACGTGGAACGCGCTGCCCTTGTTCGGGGCGGTCTCCACGTCGATCCAGCCGCGATGCTGGTGGACGATTCCCTGGACGGTCGCGAGGCCCATGCCGGTGCCCTGGCCGACCTCTTTGGTCGTGAAAAATGGCTCGAAGAGGTGGCGCGCCGTCTCCTCATCCATCCCGACTCCGGTATCGGCCACGGTGATGCGAAGGTGAGGGCCGGGCTCTGCCGTGTCGGCGGTCGAGGGGATGCGTTCGCGCGGCACCTGCTCGAGGCCGCTCTTGATGACGATGCTGCCGTCGTGCGGCATGGCGTCGCGCGCGTTGAGGGTGAGGTTGAGGATGATCTGGTCGAGGTTCGTGGGGTCGGCGAAGAATGCGGGGAGTCCGGGCGTGAGCTCGAACCCGAGGGCGATGTGCGCGCCGAGCAGGGGCCGCAGGATCGGTTCCAGCTCCGAAAGGCGATCGTTCAGGTGAAGCAGGCGGGGCTGCATAACCTGTTTGCGGCTGAAAGCGAGGAGCTGGCGTGTGAGGTTCGCGGCGCGCTCAGCGGCGGTCGAGATGTGCTGGAGGGAGCGCGCGACTTCCGATTCGGGCTGGACGCGGGCGAGCTGCAGGCCGGTGTAACCTTGTATGACCGTGAGGAGGTTGTTGAAGTCGTGCGCGACGCCGGCTGCGAGCCGGCCGACGGCCTCCATTTTGTAGGCCTGCCGGCGTTGTTCCTGCACGGCTTCCAGCGCGGCGGTGCGTTCGGAGACCATGCATTCGAGCTCGTCCACGCGGGTGGCGGCCTGGCGCGCCAGAGTCCACTTGTTGGTGAGAGCGTGCGCGAGCTGGAGCGCCTCGATCTGGTCGAAAGGTTTCTTGAGGATGACGAGGTTGTCCGAAGCCCCGAGCCGCTTCGTCATGCCGTCCCACCCGTAATCCGAATACGCGGTGCAGATGACGACCTGCAGGTTGGGCTCGACCTGCCAGATGCGCGAGATTGTCTCGATCCCGTCCCACCCCGGCGGCATGCGCACATCGACAAACGCCAGCGCGAACGGTTTCCCCGCCGCGCGGGCCGCTTCGACCCGGGCGAGGCCTTCCTGCCCCTGGTTCGCATGTTCCAGTTCGAATACGGACGCTTTTTCCTTGGCCGCCTCGTCGCCGAAGATGAGCGATTCCAGGTCGTCGAGCGACGTATCGGCCTCGGCGCTCGGCGCGAGGATTTTCCGGAAATCCTCGTGGATCGCGGGGTTGTCGTCGATGATCAGTATGCGCCGGTTGGGAGGAGTTCCAGATTCTGGCATACTGTTTCTTGATGGAGCAGAAAGGCGGTCTTTGCGAGCGGGAGGGCGAGCGTAAAGGTGGCGCCGGCGCCTTCGCCCTCGCTCTCGACCGTGAGGCGGCCGCCCATCTCGGTCGCCGCGTTCGCGCCGCTGTGCAGCCCGAAGCCATGGCCATCCCGCCGGGTGGTGAAACCGTGGCCGAAGATACGGGTGAGGTTTTCCTTGGGGATGCCGACGCCGTTGTCGCGGATGATGACGAGCGCGAAGCCTTCCGGGTCGGTGCGGATGCTGACGCGCACGATCTTGGGCTCGACGGGCACCTCGTCCACGGCGTATTTCGCATTGCGGAGGAGATTCGTGAGCACCTGCAGGACCTTGTGTTTGTCCACCGAGACTGGGGGAATATCGGCAAAATTCCGCTCGAGGGTCACCCCGTGGCGGACGAAGGCCGCGGCGTTCATGCGCAGCGCGTCCTCGACAAGCTCGACAAGGGGGAGGGTCTCCGTTACGCCGTGCACCTTGGCATAGTTCTGCTGCATGGCGACGATTTCCTTGATGTGCTCGATGTTCGCGCCAAGGGTGTCGATCTCGCCGAGCATACGGGTGCGCTCCGAGTCCAACCGCTGGCCGAGCTCGGTGATGTACCCTGGCAGGGCCCGCCCCTTCGGGTCATTCGTGACGAACTCGCCGAGGTCGTCGGAGCGGCTTCGAAGGAGGTCGCCGAGCCGCGCGACGTTCTGGATGCGCGATTTCCTGATCTGGTCGCTGAGGAGCGCGGTGGAGATGTTGACGCTGTTGAGGACGTTCCCGACGTTATGCAGCACGCCGGTGGCGACCTCGGCCATGCCCGCCTGGCGCGAGGTGGCGAGCACCTGTTTGTGGAGCTGGTCAACCTTCTGCTCGGCCCGGACGCGCTCCTCGATCTCGTGGCGCAGGGCCGCGTCCTGGCGCTCGATCTCGTCCAGCATGTGGTTGAACGCGTCGGTGAAGGAGCCGACCTCGTCGGCGTCGAATTTTTTCGCCCGCACTGAGTAATCCTTGCGCACGGCGATGTCCGACGCCATATCCGCCAGCTTGCGGATCGGGCCCGAGATGGCCGCCTGGAGTTTCTTTGAGATGAGAAATGCCAGGAGCATCGTCACGGCGGTCACCGCCCCGAATGTGCAGAGCTCGACCTTCCAGGTGTAGAGGAGATCGGGGCCGAGATCGGAGCGGAGATAGAGCATCCCGATCTGCTCGCCGTCGAGGACGATGGGTTGGAAATGCATCACCGAAAAGCCGTCCTCGCGCAGGAACGGCGCGGTCATGAGCACCTCAGCTTTGGCGAGCCGCTCCGGCACCCCGAACTGGCAGAGGGCGGACCCGTCCGGCAGCCAGATGCTGGCGGAGCGCACCGACGGCTTGGCCCGCAACGCCTCCAGCACTTCGCCGGCGGCCTTGGCGTCCTTGAAGGCCACAGCGCCGGTGGTGTTCGACGCGATGACTTTCGAGAGCGTGGTGAGGTCGCGGATGAACGTCTTGCGGGACGAGTGGAGTTGGAAGGCCGATTCCACGGCGCCGGCGACGACGAGCGCAAACATGCAACTGAGCATGATGATGAGCATGAGCTTGCGCTCGATGCGAACATTCCGCAGGAGGGGGATCATAGGTGATTACTGGGCAATTCTCGCCAGTTCCAGCAGGCGGGAGCTTAACTGCAGGCCCGCGCGCTCCACGGTCTTGGGGTTTATCTCGAAGTGCACGGTGTTCTGTTCGTTATAAAAATTGATCATTCCCCCCCGGCCGAGGAACCCCGTGGTTTCACCGACCGAAAGCACGTTTGTCTCTCTGGAGCGAGCAAGAAGCGCGCCAGAAGAGCCCACCCGGGAGGCGCTGACAAAGAGGATGTCGCAGCCGTTCAGATCGGCGGGTCTCTCCACCTGTCGGACGGCGATCTGACGGGCGCCCGCGGTCTTGCCGGAGACGGTGCGCTCCAGGATGCTGGCGAACGCTGCATCGCAGAAACAGCCTATGACGAGGGTGGGATCGCTCGCGGCCAGCTTGGACTCGGGCCACTCGGTGAATTTCGCGATGTTGAACAGGTAGGCGGCTTTTACCTTCTCCTCGACATCGCTCCCGGCGCGGGCCTTGGCTGCGGCCATCCATAAGCAGGCGGAAAGGGCGAGAAGGAGTGCGGCGAAGTGCGTGCGTCGGGGGATGAATCTCACGGTTCACTATCAGAATGTGTAGGTGGCCTTGAGCCGGAAGGAACGCCCTTCCGCGGGAAGAGTTTCCTCCAGGAAACTGGGGCCGGCCGGGTATCCATAGTGTTCATCGAAAAGGTTATAGACGCTGGCTGAGACCTCCAGGTGATCCACGATGTTATGGGTGAACAGTGTCAGATTTGTAACGAAATACCCCTGCGTATTCTGGGCTACGGCGACCCGGACGGGGCTGACGTATTGCAGTTCGAGGCCGAGCGAAGCCTTGTCGCTGAAGAACGGCGCCACGACGTTCAGCTTCGCGATGTTCCGGGGCGAATTCGTCAATTCCGCGCCCGAGGAACCGTCGTGCGTCTCCTGCCACGTGTAGCTGGCGCGCGTGCGTATTCCCTGCTCCCACTGCCCGTCGATCTCGGCCGAGATGCCATGCGTGTCCGCCGAGTCCGCACTCGCGTAGAAGGTGTGGCCCGTCGTTGCATTCGTTTCCTGGGAGATGAGGTCGGTGATGTGGTTGTAGAACGTGTCCAGGGTCAGGCTCAGGTGGGAGTCGAGTTTCTGTTCCAGGACGGCTTCCCAAGTCTGGATGTGCTCGGGCCTCAGGCCCGGGTTAGAATCGGAATTGTTCGCCTGGTAGTAAGCCTCGTTCGCATTCGGGGCCCGGAAGGCGCGCCCGAAGAGCAGCTTCACCGAGGTCTCCTTCTGCGGCTGGAAGATGACGGCTGCGCGCGGGTTGAAGGTGCTGCCGAACTGCTCGTACCAGTCGTAACGCAGCCCGCCGTTGAGCGTCAGCATCCGGGTCAGCCGGAACTCGTCCTGGGCGAAGATGCCGTACTCGAGGCTGCGCTGGCGCACGTTGCCATATAAGACGTAAGGGTCGAGATCGTAGTTGCGGAGATCCTGCTGGATGTTGTCCTGCAAGTCGGCCCCCAGCGTCACGCGATGGCTTTCGCCGAACTTGTGGGTCAGGTTCGCCTCGGCCCGCAGCCATTTGCCCTGGATGTCATCCTCGTTCAACACGAGCTGGGAGGAGCCGTCGGCCAGGGTGTTGTCGGTCGGGAAATAGCCGCGGTAGCTGTATTCATCGAAGCTCGCTCGCGCCGAGGCCTCCCAGCCGCTGAAGTCGTGCGCATAGCTCAGGTCGATGTAGGAGAGCATGTCGCGCTGCCGGTTGCGCGGATCGTCGAACGCGACCCCGTAACCGCCGTTCGCCAGGGCGCGTTCGCGCCATAGGTAGGAACCTTCCAGCGTGAAATCGCCCCAGTTCAGCCGCGCAAAGGCCGTGCGCGGCCGGTCGAAATTGAGGTCCTGGGCGACGCCGTAATTCGTCTCCGGCGCATTGTATTCCTTGAAGTAGAGCCGGCGGTGGCCGCTGCTTTCCAGGATGGACCCGGAGATGAGAACCTCGAGCCCGTTTGTGAAATGATGCGTGAGCGTGAGCCTGCCGCTCTCGGTATCCAGGCTGCCGTAGGAGCCCGACGCCTCCCCGTTCTTGAAATCCGATGTCTTGCGCGTGATGACATTGATGACGCCGAAAAATGCATTCGTCCCGTAGAGCGAAGACGCCGGGCCGCGGATGATTTCCACGTGGTCGATGAGATCAACGTCGAGGATTTCCTCCGTGCCGATCAATGCGCTCCCGTAGATGTTTTCGTTGGTGCGATGGCCGTCGATCAGGAGCAGGAGCCGGTCGTTGTAATCGCCGGGCCGGCTGAAACCGCGCACGCCCGCATAGGTGTAGCCACCGTCGTTCACTGTGTAGAAGTCGCGCGCGCTGTTCAGTATTTCCGCCAGGGTGCGGTATCCGAAACGTTTGATGTCGTCCTGGGTGAGCACCGTCACCGCCGCGGGGGCCTCCATCGCGTTCTGGGCGAATTTCGAAGCGCCCGTCACCTGCACTTGCATGAGCTGTTCGAGGCTCAGGTCCGCGACATCCGCGCTCGCGGCGTCCCCAGGCGGAGGAGCCGGCTCCGCGCCTCGCGCCCACGCGAGGCCCCAGGCCGAGGCCAGGAGGATGGCCACCCGCCCGGCGCGCCGGGGGAAGGGGAGCAATCGATGAAGCTGCGAACGTGTCATGGAGGGGGAATGCCGCCTAGAAGCCAGCATATTTCCTGCCAACTGAGGGATGGGGGATGATGCGCTGCCGCGCACGCCGAAATTGTCTGGTGACGCGGCGGTCATCCTGCGGTCTAGTATCCGGACCATGAAATACCACCTGCTTGGAAACACCGGCTTGCGCGTATCGGAGCTCTGCCTTGGGACGATGACCTTCGGGGAGACGTGGGGATGGGGCGACTCGCCCGACGGAGCGAGCAGGCAGATCGAGCTCTTTGCGGAGGCCGGCGGCAACTTCCTGGACACGGCCATTCTCTATACCGACGGCCAGAGCGAGAAGATCATCGGCGAGATCGTCGCGCCTGATCGCGACAAATGGGTGCTCGCGACCAAATACACATTCGACAGCGGCGGCCCCGGCGACGTGAATTCCTTCGGAAACCACCGCAAGAACATCATGCGCTCGGTGGATGTCTCCCTCCAGCGGTTGAAGACCGACTACATCGATCTCTACTACCTGCACGGGTGGGATTTCACCACGCCCGTCGAGGAAGTCATGCGCGCTTTCGACGACCTCGTCCGCGCCGGGAAAGTGCTCTACCCCGCCGTCTCCGACACACCCGCCTGGGTCGTCTCGCGCGCGAACCTCCTGGCCGAGCTGCGCGCATGGTCGCCCTTCATCTGCCTGCAAACCGAATACTCGCTGGCCGAGCGCACCAGCGAACGCGATCTGCTTCCCATGGCGCAGAGTTGCGGCCTCGGCATTACCGCCTGGAGCCCGCTCGCCCAAGGCGTGCTCACGGGAAAATATAACGCCCAGCGCGACGCCTCCGGCCGGCTGACCAAAGACGCGGCAAACCCGTACCTCAGCGAGCGGAACCTGGCGATCGCTTCGGAGGTAGTCCGCGTCTCGAAAGAGTGCGGGCGCAGTCCGGCCCAGGTTGCGTTGCGCTGGCTGTTGCAGAAGCCCGGCCACATCATCCCGATCATCGGCGCCCGCAAGGCGGAGCAGCTCGAGGATACCCTCAAGGTTGTCGGTTTCGAGCTCGGGGCGGACAGCATGCGGCAACTCGACGCCGCGAGCGCCATCACCCTCGGGTTTCCGCACGACTTTCTCGCCAACGATACCGTCCAGAATTTCGCCCTGGGCGGTTCGCTCAAAAATATTTCCACCACCCGCAAGGCCGCCGTATAAACGAGTCTCCCTCGCACCCGTCCATGGACGACACGGATCAAGACGAGCAGTTCTATCGCGATACCGAGAGCGTCGCCTTCCCGAAGCTCGACGACCGCCAGCTTGCCCTGCTGGAGCCGCTGGGCAAACGCCGCATCGTGCGTCCAGGTGAGCTCGTTTACAAGGCGGGCCAGCGCGACCTGGGATTGACGGTGATCCTGCGGGGCGAACTCGAAATCTTCGAGGCGCGCGAGGGCCATGAGCAGATACTCGCGACGCCCGGGCCGCGCGATTTCGTGGGCGACGTGGCGATGCTCACCGGCACGGCCGCCCTGGCCACCACGCGCGGTAAAGCCGAGGAGACCGAGATCCTGGAAGTGCCCGCGGAAAGCCTCCGCCGGGCGCTCGCGGAACTCCCCGGGGTCAGCGAGCCCATCGTGCGCGCGTTCATCGTCCGCCGCCAGCGGCTCCAGCGCGACCGCGAGTTTTCGGGCCTGCGGGTGATCACGGAAGCCGATTGCCGCGAGGGCCGGATGGTTCACGATTTCCTCGTGAAGAACCACATCCCCAGCCGCCTCATCGATTCCCAAAGCGAGACCGGGCGCGCCCTCTGCGGCAGGCTGAATCTCGTTGACCGAGATCTGCCCGCGATCCTCACCGCCAACGGCATGCCGCTGCGGCGGCCCTCCCTGCGGGAGGTCGCCCATGTTGCCGGCCTCCTCCGCCCGCTCGCAAGCGAGGACGAGAACGAGATCACATGCGATCTCGCCATCGTCGGCGCCGGGCCCGCCGGCCTCGCCGCGGCGGTCTACGCGGCGTCGGAGGGGTTGAAAACCGTGGTGCTTGAGAGTTACGCGCCCGGCGGCCAGGCCGGGGCTTCTTCGTTGATCGAGAATTTCTTTGGCTTCCCCACCGGCATCAGCGGAGGCGACCTCACCTATAATGCGCAATTGCAGGCGTATCGGTTCGGCGCGAGTTTTTCGACCCCGGCGCAGGCGCTCTCGATGGCTTTCACCGAGGGCGAGTATTGCGCGAGCCTGCAGGTCGAGGGATGCAACGCCACGCTCCGCGCGAGGAGCGTCCTCATCGCCACTGGCGCGGATTACTATCGCCTGGAAGCGGAAGGGCGGCAGAAGTTCGAGGGGAACGGCGTTTACTATGCCGCCACGGCTCTCGAGGGGCAGTCCTGCCGCGACTTGACCATCATCGTCGCAGGGGGTGGAAACTCGGCGGGGCAGGCGGCGATGTTCCTTTCCGAGTGCGCGGAGAAGGTCTTCCTGGTCATCCGCGGCGACGGCCTTTCGAAGACCATGTCCAGCTACCTCTCCCGCAGGGTCGAGGTGAAGGAGAATATCGAGATCCTCACCCACACCGAGATCAGGAAGATGGTGGGCGACAAGGCGCTCGAAGCCGTCGAACTCGAAAACACGCAAACGGGCGAACGCCGCACCGTGCAGACGCCGGCGGTTTTTTCGCTCATCGGGGCCAAACCTTGCACGAGCTGGCTCCCGCCGGAGATCGAGCGCGACGAGCGTGGCTTCGTTCTCACGGGCGCGGCAGTAGCCGGGGCGCCCGCATGGAAGGACAAGGATCGCGCCCCGAACGCGCTGGAGACGAGCCGGCCGGGCGTCTTCGCGGCGGGAGACGTCCGGTCAGGGTCTGTAAAACGCTGTGCCGCCGCGGTCGGCGAAGGCGGCATGGCGGTCGAAGGCATCCACGGCGCGCTCGGCACCTACGCCTGAGCGAGGCTTCTCGTCGAGCCCACACGAAGCATTTAGCTTGTAACTTCCGGCGCAGCGCGCTACCACTTTCAACTGCCCGGATTTCCTCCCTTCCCTGGGCGCTATTTTATGGCTCTAGCGGAAAATCCGGAGGAGATCGATCCCAGGCGGGGCCCGCCTGTTGCCACTTCGGCGCCTCTGCGCCGCACGCTCCCGTCCATCGTCGTCCTGGTGATGCTCGTCCTGCTTTCGGTGGGCTGGTTCTTCGTCATCCGGCAATGGGAACGGAAAAGTTTCCAGAACGCCTTCCTGAATCTCGCCACGGCCCGCGTGGAGATATTGCGCAATCGCATGATGGGGTCGCTGGAGGTGCTGCGATCCATCGCGCAGCTCTACTCCGCCCAGCACCCGGTCTCGCGCCTGGAGTTCGAGCGCTTCGTCAGCGACGCACTCAAGCGCCACCCGGAGGTGCAGTGCCTCTCCTGGAACCCGCGCGTCCCGGGCGCCCAACGCGAGAGCTTCGAGGCCCAGGGCCGCCAGGAGGGTTTCCCGGACTTCGAAATCCGCGAGCTCGACAAGGGCGGACACCTCGTGCGGGCCGCGCAGCGCGAGGAGTACGTGCCCGTCTATTTTGAAAATCCGCTCGAAAAGAACCGGCCCGCGCTCGGCTTCGATCTCGCTTCAAACCCCGAGCGCGAGGCGGCGCTGGAAAATGCCCGCGATACCGACAAGGCGACCGCCACGGCGCCGCTCCGGCTTGTCCAGGAGACCGGGAATCAGATGGGCTTTCTCGTCGTCCTGCCGATCTACCGCGGGCCGCACGAGACGGCTGCGGAACGGGGAGGGAACCTGATCGGATACGCGTCGGCGGTTTTCAGGACTGGCGACCTCGTCGAGTCCGCGTGGCGGAACCTGGGCTGGGCGGACGTTGAGGTCTGGATTCACAGCGACGACAACCGGCGCAAGACTCTCTTTTACCATTCGATGCACGGCCAGGCCGCCAATGAATCCGGCATCGAGGCGGAAGGAAGCGCCCTCGCCATCCACCAGACCCTCGAAGTAGCCGGGAGCGCGTGGGACATCGTTTTCCGCCCCACGCCGAAATTCCTCGCCTCCCAGGTCCTCTGGCAATCGTGGGCCGCGCTCGCCGCGGGACTCATCATCACCCTGCTGCTCGCCGCGTGCGTCTTCGGCTGGCTGCGGCGGGCCGCCGAGATCGAAAGGCGGGTCGTCGAGCGCACCGCGCAACTCTCGCGGGAGATGGCCGAGCGAAAACGGATAGAGGAGGAACTGCGCACCGCCGAGAAGAAATACCGGAGCATCTTTGAGAACTCCATCGAAGGCGTTTTCCAGACGACGCGGGAGGGGCGCTACATCAGCGCGAACCCGGCGCTGGCGGCGATCTACGGTTACGCGTCCCCGGAGGAGCTGATAGCCGATCTCGACGACATCGGGCGGAGACTCTACATCGAGCCCGACCGGCGAAAGGAATTCATACGGGCAGTCCAGGATGACAGCGCGGTCTCCTGCTTCGAGTCGCAGGTGCGGCGCAAGGACGGCTCGGTCATCTGGATTTCCGAGAAGGCGCGCGCGGTGCGCGGAGAAAAGGGGGACGTCCTTTATTATGAGGGGGCGGTCGAGAACATCACCGAGCGCAAACGCGCGGAAGACGCTCTCCAGGCGGCGCACAACGCCCTGGAGCTGCGCGTGCAGGAAAGGACGGTCGAGCTCGGCCGCTCCAATGAGGCGCTCCTGGCTGAGATCATCGAGCGCAAAAAAGCGGAGGACGCCGCGGCCTCCGCGAGCAAGGCGAAGTCCACGTTCCTGGCCCACATGAGCCACGAGATTCGCACCCCGCTTAACGCCGTCCTCGGCCACGCGCAGATCCTCCAGCGCGACAAGTCTCTCCCGCGCGAACATCGGCCCGCCATCGAGGCCATCGCCAACAGCGGCGCGCACCTCTTCGGCCTCATTGACGATGTCCTCGATATCTCCAAGATCGAGGCGGGCCGGATGGAACTCCAGCAGGTTAGTTTCGACCTCACGAGCCTTGTGAAAAGGCTGGAGACGATGTTCCGCCACCGGTGCGACCAGAAGCGCCTGCAGTTCGTCGTCACCGCACCGAACCAGGGTCGTCCGTGCTGGGTGCACGGGGACGAAGGCAAGCTGCGGCAGATTCTCATCAACCTGCTCGGGAACGCTGTGAAGTTTACCGAGCGCGGCGAGATCCGGCTGACGACGGGCGCCGAGTCCGAAGGTAAATACCGCTTCGAGGTGGCCGACAGCGGCATCGGCATCGACCCCGAGGAGCAGGCGAGCATCATCACCCCGTTCGCGCAGGGGAGCGGCGGCATCCGCAAGGGCGGCAGCGGCCTCGGGCTCGCGATCTCCAAACGCCAGATCGAGTTGATGTCCGGCGAGCTCCGGTTCGATTCGGAGGCAGGCGTCGGGTCGCGCTTCTTCTTCTCGCTGCCGCTGCCGCAGGTCGGCTCCCTCCCGCCTTGCGACGTGCTGGCCGAATACCGGCACGCCCGCCTGGCGCCGGGTGAGAAGGTCAACGCCCTGGTCGTCGACGACATCGAGGAAAACCGCCACGTCCTCGCAGGTCTCCTCTCCGCCGCCGGGTGCGACGTATTCACCGCGGAGAGCGGCCAGCACGCCCTTGAGTTGGCGCGCGCGTCGGAACCCGACATCATTTTCATGGACATCTGGATGCCGGGCATGAACGGCATCGAGACCACCCACGCCCTCCTCGCCGAGAGCAGGATCAAGGCGAAGATCGTCGCGCACTCCGCCTCCGCGTTCGATCACGAGCAGAAGCGTTACCTCGATGCCGGATTCGACGATTTCTTCGCCAAACCGTTTCGTTACGAGCGCATCTGCGAATGCCTGGCCGACCATCTGCACGTCCGTTTCGAGCAGGAGCCGCCCCCCGCTTTCGCGGCTATCGAGCCGATCCCGCTGCCAGCCGAGCTCGCCTCGCGTTTGAAAGCGGCGGCCGAGCTCTATAATATCACGGAAATGAAAGCGCACCTTTGCGAGCTCGCCCTGCTGGGCGGTCCGGCGGAAGAAGTGGCGAACCGCCTCATGGAGGCGGTGCAGCAGCACGACCTTGCCTTTGTCCTCGATTACCTCGCCGAGTCGGAACGGCTGGTCGCCGTCTGATGGATAGCGGACCCGAGCGCCGGGAGAAAATCCTTCTGGTTGACGACAACCCGGTCAACCTGAACGTCCTCGGGGGCGCGCTCGAGCCGCAGGGGTACTCCATCCTGGCGGCGCCTAGCGGCGAGGTGGCCCTCCGTGTGGCCGCCGCCGGCAGGCCGGAGCTCATTCTGCTGGACGTCATCATGCCGGGCCTGGACGGCATCGAAACGTGCCGGCGCCTCAAGCTGGACGAGGCCACGCGGGATATCCCGGTCATCTTCATCAGCGCCCGCAACGAGATGGAGAGCGTCGTCGCGGGATTCCGCGCGGGCGGCATTGACTACATCACCAAGCCCTTCCAGAACGAGGAAGTCCTCGTCCGGGTCGAGAACCACCTCAAGCGTGTCCGCCTGACCAGAGAGCTGCTGGACAAGAACCGCGCCCTCGGCCTCGCCAACGAACGCCTGCAAAAGGAAATCGAGTTGCGCACCCGCGCCGAGGACGCGCTGCAGACCGCGGACGAAAAGCTGAGCACGCTTTCCGAGCGCGAGGCGGAACGCTGGGGCGTCGCGGGCCTCGTGGGGAAGAGCAAGATCGTCGGGCGCATCCTTGAAGACATCCAGAAGCTGCACAACTTCGGGGCTACGAGCGTCCTCCTCACCGGCGAGAGCGGCACGGGGAAGGAACTCATCGCGCGGGCCATCCATTTCGGCGGCCAGAGGGCGGGGGCGCCGTTCATCCCGGTCAATTGCGTGGCCATTCCCGACGACCTCGCCGAGTCGCTCTTCTTCGGTCACTTGAAAGGCTCGTTCACAGGCGCGATCGGCGACCGCAAAGGCTACTTCGAGTCCGCGGACGGGGGCACGCTCTTCCTCGATGAGATCGGCGACATGCCGCTGCTGCTCCAGGCAAAGCTCCTGCGCGTGCTGGAGGACGGCATCGTCACGCCGGTCGGAGCCACGGAGGGCAAACGGGTCAACGTCCGGGTCCTCGCCGCCACGAATGTCGATCTCAACGCCAAGATACTGAGCGGCACGTTCCGGCAGGATCTCTATTTCCGCCTGGCGCGTTTCACCGTCGTCAATCCCCCTCTCCGCCAGCGTCGGGAGGATATCCCGCTCCTCGCCGACCATTTCCTGAATCTGTTCGCCCGAGAGATGGGTGTGCGCGCCTCGCGCCTCAGCGCCGCCGCGCTCTCCATGCTTGAAGCGTACGACTTTCCGGGCAACATCCGCGAGTTGAAGAACATCATCGAGCGTTCTCTCATCGAAAGCGGCGGGGGCGAGATACAGCCCGGCCATTTGAAACTCGCCGCGCGGGGGGCGAAGGCGCCGCCCGTTCAGCCAAGCTATGCCGAACTCGCGAGCGAGCTCCCGTTGAACCTCGAAAAGGCGGAGGACCTCCTCATTCAGCGCGCTCTCGCCGCGGCCAATGGCAACATCGCGGAGGCGGCCCGCCTCCTGGGAGTCCATCGCACCCGCATCTACCGGAATCTCGCCGCAAGGGGCGCGCTGAATCCGTAACCTCCGCGACCCGCGCCGCGGAGGGGCCTTTCAGCCCCTGGCAACGCGCGGCCGCGGAGGTAAGTGGATGTCGCCGGCCCGCTTATTCCGCCAGCACGGGCATCTCGCCGCCGAAACCTTCTTCCGCGCTCTCGCCCTCGGTGATCGGAGCGGGGGCCACCGCGAATTTCGCGCAACCCGCGAGGAATATCCCGACCGCGAGGTAGCTGACGGCTACGACCGGTGTTTGGCCGATGCCGATGGCCTCTCCGTGCATCAGGCCAAAGAAGGTCAATATGGCGCCGGCGCATGCGAACCCGGAGGCTTTCATGAACTGGCGGTCGATGATGTAAGTAGTGGTCGCGCCCAACACGACGCCGGCAAGGATCGAGCCGCCGCCGAGCACGGCCAGGCCATGGTAGAGCACGCCAACCTGCCCCATGGAAGCGATCATATCCGGCGTCACCGCGAAGACATGCGCGACGGCCTGCAGCGAGTTATCGATCTGCAGCTTGCCCCACGCCGCGAGCGAAGGAACCAGCGCCACGACGATGGCCGGCGCGTGCCGCTTCGGGCTTTCCTGGAAGGCCTGGGAGCCGATCAACATGCCGATGTAGAGCAGGATCGGCGAGATCGCAACGACGGGGATGAGCGCCGTCATCAATGATATGACTCCGAACCACGAGAGCAGGATGACCATTATCCCCGTGGCCGCGGAATAACCGATGCGCCCGCCCATCGCTTTCCAGCCGGGATGGCCGATGTAAACCGCGTTGATGTACGGGTTGCCCATGAGGCACCCGATGAGGCTTACCACGCCGTCGGCGGTGAGCACGCGGGTGGTGGGATACTCGTCGCCCGCGGCGGACGCGCTGACGACGTTGTCCATGGCCTCGACGAGGTCATAGATTCCAAACGGGATGGCCGTGACCAGGATGATCTTTAAAAAGCTCCAGTGGAGCCCGCCCAGCACCAGCCCGATGACGGGATGCGGCACAGCAAACCCGAACGTTTGGAAGGAGCCTTTCAGGGCCTCCATGCTCATGCCTCCGTAGTTCAGGCCAAAGAGGTTCGAACCCCAGGCGATGAGCGTGCCGGCCGCGATGGCCACCAGGCCCGCGGGGATGCCGCCGTATTTCACGCCGCCAAACCAGCTTACGAGGATGATCGCGAAGCAAACGACTCCCACCACGGGCGTCATGAACATTTCGAGCGCTGGCTTCATGGAGATGAAGGTGATGGAGACGCCCGCCAGCGCGCCGAGCAGAGCGGCCTTCGGGGTGATCTTCCGGACGATCGGCGCGAGGAAGCCGCCGGCCATGAGGACGAAGCTTTGGATGAACACCCACGTCAAGCCGGCCTGCCAGCCCTTCATCGGGTCGCCCGTCGCCAGCTTCACGGGAAGCATGATGACCAGCGTGACGATGAACATGTGCGGCACGCTGATGCCCGAGGGCAGCGCGCACACGTCCGTGCGCCCCGTCTTCTTCGCGAGTTTGTAAGCGAGCCATGCATAGTAAAAGGTGGACATGCACATCATCATGCCCGCCGCGGGCAGGATGCGCCCGAAGACGATGGCGTCCGGCATCTTCAGCACGAACCGCAGGAGCGCGGTGAGCGTGAGCAGATTGACAAGGATGTTTGTGCCGAAGCCGAAAAAGGCGTTCCAGTCTCCGGGCACCCAGATTTTAGGTTTCATTGTGTTGCTCATGGTGTTTGCGTTTCCTGTGTTATGCTGCTTGAGATTTTGCCGGCTCTTCCGCTTTCAGTGCCTCGAGGATTTTTGAGGAGTTCGTCACCCATCCGAAGATGCCGCCCTGGGCCTTGATCATCTTCAGCCCCATCTCCTGGAACTCGGGGAAATAGGAGCCCACGCAATCCTCGGGGACGAGGCAGTCGTAGCCCGCGGTCGTTCGCCTCGCGAACGGTGGTGTTGACGCAGACCTCCGTGGTCACGCCCGTGACGACGAGCTGCGAAATCCCCTTGTTTTGGAGGATGGCGTGGAGATCGGTCGCAAAAAAGGCGCCCTTGCCCGGCTTGTCGATGACCGGCTCGACCGGAAGCGGATACAACTCGGGGATGATATCGTGGCCGTCTTCTCCGCGGATGAGGATGCGCCCCATCGGCCCTGCGTCGCCGATACACGTGGGACTGCGGCCCCGGATTTTCTTGGCGGGTGGAAGATCGGTCAGATCGGCGCGGTGCCCTTCGCGGGTGTGGATGACCTGCAACCCAGCGGCGCGCCAGGCGGCGAGCAGCTTCCGGTTTGGCTCGATGGTGCGGCGGAGCTGCGAGACATCGTTGCCGAGCATCTCGCCGAAGCCGCCCGGCTCCAGAAAGTCGCGCTGCATATCGATGATGAGCAGGGCGCAATGTGCGGGGTCCAGCTCGTATTCATACGGTTCGGCCTCCACTGGAAGTGTCGCGTTCACGTTGGCAATGTCCTTTGGGTTGTTAGGTCTAACCTGCGCGGCTTGGCAGTCTGCCGGCACGGGCTTTGTTCGGTCGCGCTCTTTAGCATGGCCTGTGCCACCGCTAAGTGCGAACCTCTTATCTTGCTTGTTACAAGAGAGTTACAATTTACGTCGGCAATAAGCTATCCGTCTCTGCAACGGCAAACGCTGTTTCATCTGTCGCGATTGGAACACATGCGACAGGAGTCTGTAGCGATCCGCGCACGGAGCCGGGCATGCTGACCAGTGCTCCAAGTGTTCCATATGCGACAGATGAAGCAGTTCTCCGGTAGTGGGTGGATTTTTCGTGCTGAGGGGCAACTAGCTCGCGTCCAGACCATTATGACTCTTCTTTCATCCTTGGCACGGGACTCGCTAAGGGCGGCCCCCGTTATCGCGACCAACCGGTAACACGCAAAACCAAACCAGCAAAAACAAACCAAGGAGACGCCATTAAAACATCATCCACCTATCGCCTGGCCGCGCTCGGGGCCGCCGCCCTCGCCGGTTCCTACCTGGCACCCGTCGCACAAACATTTGCGGGCACGGATTCCGCCGAAGCCAAACTCAGTGCACCCATACCCGTGGACGAGCCGCTGGGTTCGAAGATCACCGGGTTGCTGAACTTCGAGTTCGGCACGAACTACATCACGCCCAGAGGCTTGAACGTCGAAGACAAGGGGCTTGTCATCCAGCCGCTCGCGCTGCTGTTCTTCGATCTCTACTCCTCCAAGGATGGGATGCTGACGGACGCCTCCCTGACGGCGGGCGTCTGGAATGACTTCAACACCTACACCAAGAACGCCGGCGGAACCCATCCGGGCACCTGGAATGAGATCGACTTCACCGCCGGGCTCACTTTGAAGGGCTTCCACGGATTCCAGCTCGACACGTTCTACACCTCGTTCACCAGCCAGGTGGACGCATATCCCACTTCGACGAACCTGGATTTCAAGCTGACCTACCATGACTCATTCATCAAAGGCTTCAGCTTCAATCCGTATGTCGAATACTTCCAGGAGATCACCCAGAAGGCCACGGTGGACCTCGACCCCGCCGCCAGCCGCCGCAGCTTCTATTTCGCGGCGGGATTCGATCCCACCTATGCCTTCAAGACCATCCCGCTCACGCTGGAGCTGCCGACATTCGCCAACTTCTGCGGAAGCCATTTCTACCAGAGATTCGACGGCTCGGGCGGCGGCTCCGGCTTTGCGCTCATCTCGACCGAGCTGAAGGGCACCGTGCCGCTGAAGTTCGTGCCGAAGGCCTACGGCATCTGGAGCGTTTACGCAGGCGTGCAGTACTACAACCTGCAGAACGACGGGTTGCTGGACGGCAACGAAGTGCTCGCGAACCCGAACCGGACGCGCAACCTGGTTCAGGGCCACGTTGGGTTGACCATCTTCTTTTAAGACACGCCATGAGTTCCAAAAAATTTGGTTGGTTGGTTGAAGGTGTTATTGGCACCGAAAGTTAGCTGGGGTTACTAGGGAAGGGCGCTGTCCGGAATCGATTGGCCGGACAGCGCCTCTTTCCGCTTGAAAGCGGCCGCCCTTCGGCTACGTCTCCTCACCGGCAAGCACCCATCATGACCTCATACATAGAAGCGGATCCCTATTCGTTCCCGTATAATGGCGACCTTCGCCCGGAGAATACGGCGCTCGTCATCATCGACATGCAGAACGATTTCTGCGGCTTCGGAGGCTATGTGGACAAGATGGGCTACGACCTCTCGCTCACCCGCGCCCCCATCGAGCCGATCCGCCGCGTGCTGGAAGCCGCGCGCGCCCGGGGTTACCACGTCATCCACACGCGCGAAGGCCACCGGCCCGACCTGGCCGACCTGCCAGAAAACAAAAAATGGCGGAGCGCGCGCATAGGGGCGGGCATCGGCGATCCCGGCCCTTGCGGCCGCATCCTCATCCGCGGCGAGCAGGGGTGGGAGATCATCCCGGAGCTCGCGCCGATCGACGGAGAGGTGATCATCGACAAGCCCGGCAAGGGGTCTTTCTACGCCACCGACCTCGACCTGATCCTCCACGGCAAACAAATCCAGAATATCGTCCTCACGGGCATCACCACCGACGTGTGCGTTCATACGACGATGCGGGAAGCCAACGACCGCGGGTTCGAATGCCTCCTGCTCTCCGACTGCACCGGGGCGACCGACTACGGGAATTACCTCGCTGCGCTCAAGATGATCAAGATGCAGGGCGGCGTCTTCGGCTCCGTGGCGGAATCGTCCGCATTTCTCAAAGCTATCGGATGAAAGACCCGGCGAGGCGGGGGCGCATCGTTGCACGCCGCGCCACTATGCTTCGCGGAGGGTCTTTGGGCGTGCGCCAGCCCTCGATTTAGCTTGCCTTGAACCTGCAACCTGAGAGGTTCCCTTCCTCACTCACCCGAACCTCCGTCGTCCGCCTTATGAATAACCTGGAAAGCGTCCTTCTCGCCGTGAACGGCAGCCTCATGAGCGACCTTCCGCTCAACAACAACATGACCGACGCGGGCGCCACCCTGGTGCGGGAAGCAGTCACCGTCCCCACCTACCGGATGTTTTCTATCGACGACGTGCATCCCGCCATGATGCGGGCGCCAAGCGGCGGGACCAACATAGCCGTGGAAGTCTGGAGGGTGCCTCTGGCGGGCCTCGCCTCCATCCTCCTGAAGGAGCCGCCCGGCCTCTGTGTCGGCAAAGTCAGCCTGAGCGACGGCGAAGAAGTGCTTGGTGTCCTCGGCGAAGCGATGCTGTGCCACGACCGTCGCGAGATCACCGAGTTCGGTGGTTGGAAGGCGTATCTCAAGCAGAAAAAGTAGCCGGCCCTCCACCAGCCCCTGTTCACAAATTCTTGATGATGAAAAATGCGGCGGTGAGGTGGAGAGCGGCAAAGAAGGTTTCCTCGCTCCCAAACTAGACGAGGGACACAGTCGCTAGACGAGGGACACAGTCGCCGCTGGCCCGGACGCATTAGCCAGCTGCCCGTGCAGGAAAAGCTTTCGGCCCCGCGGGAGGTGGCTGGTTATTGTCTTTAAAGGACCCGCACAAAGGCTCATTCTGTCTGGACTATGAAGTCCCCCCTGCTCGTTCTATTCGCCATCGTTCTCTCGGCATCCGCCGCCACGCCGGGAAGCATCACAAGCCAGCCATTCGGCAAAACAAAGGCCGGCGTGCCGGTCAAGCTCTACACGCTCAGCAACGGCAATGGCATTGAGGCCAGGATCACAAACTACGGAGGCTTGCTCGTATCGCTGAAGGTTCCCGACCGCTCAGGAAAACCGGGCAACGTCACGCTCGGCTACGACAGCCTTAAGGATTATATCAAGGCCAGCCCTTACTTCGGAGCACTCATCGGGCGCTATGGCAACCGCATCTGCAAAGGCAAATTTGAGCTGGATGGCAAACGTTACACCCTCGCCGTCAACAACGGTCCGAACGCGCTGCACGGCGGCCTCAAGGGATTCGACAAAGTGGTGTGGACGGCCAAGCCCCTCCTGACGCCGTCCGGCCCCGCCCTGCAGTTGAACTATGTGAGCCGCGACGGCGAGGAAGGCTACCCGGGCGCCCTCTCCGTCACCGCCGTTTACACCCTCACAACGAAAAATGAGCTCAAGCTCGAATACACAGCCTCGACCGACAAGCCAACGGTGGTAAATCTCACACACCATTCCTATTTCAACCTGGCGGGAGCCGGCAGCGGCGACATCCTGGGCCATGAAGTGATGATCAAGGCCGCCCGGTTCCACCCCCGTGGACAAAACCCTCATCCCCACCGGCGAACTGCGATCCGTGAAGGGGACGCCGTTCGATTTCAGGAAACCCGCCACCATTGGCAGCCGGATCAAGGACAAGGACGAGCAACTCATATTTGGAAACGGCTACGATCATAACTGGGTCATCGACGGCAAACCGGGCAAGCTCCGGCTCATGGCCAGGGTCTATGAGCCAGGCAGCGGTCGCGTCATGGAAGTGCTCTCCACCGAGCCCGGCCTGCAATTTTATTCCGGGAACTTTCTCGACGGCACGAACGTCGGCAAAGGCGGGAAAGTCTACCGCTTCCGCAACGGCTTTTGCATGGAGCCCCAGCACTTCCCCGATTCCCCGAACCACCCTTCCTTCCCCTCGGTCGTGCTCCGTCCCGGGGAGACCTACAGGAACACGATCATCTATCGTTTCTCAGCGAAGTAGGCGGTCCCGGGGAGCTCCTCCAGTGAAGCCGACGACGAGACTCGAACTCGTGATCTGCCGATGACGAAGCCGGCCATCTGAACTTTGTAATGAGTCACCCACCAGGCACTGGCGGAAGGATTATTTTGGGTCACAAAAATCTGTGATCCCGACGCTTTTGTCATTGCAGTCGGATATTAATAATATTCGGTCACAGCCACAAGGTTTCACCGTCAAACAGCCAAAAACAGAAAAGAGAAACGAACACACTATGAAAATGCTATTAGAAGTCACATTGCCGCATCAGCCATTTAACGCTGCCGTCATGGACGGTACGGTTGGTTCAAAATTGCAGCGAATAGTGGAGGCCACCAAGCCAGAAGCCATCTATTTCACCGACCAGAACGGGCAGCGCGGAGCGGTGATGATCATTGATATACCCGATGCCTCGAAGCTACCAGGGTTTGTAGAGCCATGGATGTTGATCTTCGAGGCTGACATAACACTTCGACCTGTCATGACACTCGACGATCTAAAGGACGCTGGACTGGATGAACTTGGCAAGAAATGGAGCAGTTGATATACTCTCAACTTGCGGAGGATTAAGTTGATTCAGTCCACTCCCGTCGTCCTGCACTTCCTGCACCGCGTTTTCTCGTCCCCAAACTCCAGTTTGGAAACGTCGTCTCTCTCGCCTGACGGCTTTTTGAATACACTTTTGCGCCCGGCCCATTGAGATTCCATGGTGACCTGTTAGCGTCCCCTTTAACGCCAAATCATCGCCATGACAAAAGTCCACCCCTTTGACCAGTTGATGAACCCGCTCCTTACCGCGTTGCGAGACCTTGGAGGTTCTGGCTCCGTTGAGGAAATCTACCAGCGGGTAATCCTGAACCTAAAGTTATCTGATGAGGTTCTTTCGGTATTGCATGACCCGGAGGCAAGCAATCAAACGGAGGTCCATTATCGCCTCGCTTGGGCACGCACATACCTAAAAAAGTACGGAGTGCTTGCCAATTCCAGTCGGGGCGTCTGGTCGCTTACGAAGACGGACATCACAAGCGTTGACCCAAAGAACGTTGTCAAGACGGTCAGAGAGAACGACAAAAAAAAGAAACAAGGCAGGACGGACCAAACTCCCCCGCCCGTCGAGAATGACAGCGAAGACCCTGACGAAGTACAGACTTGGCGCACGGAGCTATATCACATCCTAACCAAGATTATCGACCCATCTTCCTTTGAACGACTCATACAACGTCTCTTGCGCGAGTCTGGGTTCGTTCAGGTCGAGGTAACTGGGCGAACGGGCGATGGTGGCATTGACGGCAAGGGTATCGCTCGGATACACGGTTTCATGAGTTTCCACGTCGTTTTCCAATGCAAGCGGTATCAGGGCATCGTCTCATCAAGCCACATTCGCGACTTTCGAGGCGCTATGGTCGGACGTGCCGACAAGGGACTATTCATTACAACGGGCAACTTCTCACGCGATGCCGTCAAAGAAGCGACGCGCGATGGCGCTCCGCCGATTGACCTTGTTGACGGAGACCAACTAGCCGACAAATTGAAGGAATTTAACCTCGGCGTTCAGACAGCAATGATTGAGAGTATCACTGTCGAGGAAGGATGGTTCAAAACCCTTTGAAAGAGCACCGCTATCGAGTGCGACCTGCAAAAGCTTCTCGGCGGCTTCGATTGACAGCACTTTTCCGCCGATATTGTCTTCCCTGTCCTTGGCAAACGGATTGTCGCGTCGAACAGTTTCAGCTTTTCGAGCGCGTGACGCACGGCAGCACGTCCAAGTTGGTCTAGATCGAGAGCGCGACAGGATTCTTGAGTGCCTGTTTTTCCTCGCACTCGGCTTTCACCCGCTGCGCTTCCTCTAGGGTGCCACACTAGCGGAATTCCGTTTACCGTTGACGGCGCCGAGAAAGAAAAGCCGGCCCTTGTTCCCGCTGCGATGCTTCCTTAAAGTGCCAAAACGCCTAGAACTGGCTTTATCACTGAGAGCCGACGACGAGACTCGAACTCGTGACCTGCTGATTACGAATCAGCTGCTCTACCAACTGAGCTACGTCGGCGTTACGCGATGGGGATGGACGGATTCCCGTAGGACCGCACCCGCGTCATTGTATCGCGGGAATCCGGGCTCGGGCAAGGGGAAATGACCGCACCTCGCCGTGCCCGGTTCGTTTCGACTGTCCAATGACAACGTCGAGTCGGACGCCCGCGCCCGTCAATGCGCTCCCTGCCCGGAGGCGGCAGCGGTTGCTCCGGAGAAGGGCGCCAGGGTTTCCATGATCTCCCGGAAAGCGGCGAAGTCCACCTGCTGCTGGCCGTCGCTCATGGCTTCGGCGGGGTTCGGATGCACTTCGATGAGGAGGCCGTCGGCGCCCATGGCCACCGCGCCGCGGCAGAGCACTTTTACCAGATCGGCGCGTCCGCATCCCTGGCTGGGATCGACGATGACCGGCAGATGGGATTCCTTCTTGGCGATGGCGACGGCGGCCAGGTCGAGGGTGTTCCGCGTGTACGTCTCGAAGGTGCGGATGCCGCGTTCGCAGAGCATGACGGCCGGGTTTCCGTGCGCCAGGATGTACTCGGCGGCGAGCAGCCATTCTTCGATCCGCTCGCTCAAGCCGCGTTTGAGCAGGATCGGTTTCATCGTGCGGGCGCATTCGATGAGCAGGGCGAAGTTCTGGCTGTTGCGCGCCCCGATCTGGAGGATGTCCGCGGTCTCGGCCACGTGCTCCACGTCGGCTTCGCTGAGGACTTCGGTGATGATCTTGAGTCCGGTCTCCTCTTTGGCCGCGCGCAGGAGCCGCAGTCCTTCCTTTCCGAGCCCCTGGAATTCATAGGGTGAGGTGCGCGGCTTATAGGCGCCCCCGCGCAGGATCGTGGCGCCGGCCTCCTTGACCGCGCGCGCCGTGGAGAGCAGTTGTTCCTCGGACTCGACCGAGCACGGGCCGGCCATGACTACGAGGCGGGAACCCCCGACTTCGACGCCGTCCACGGAGATGACGGTCGTCTCGGGATGCGATTCGCGGCTGGCGAGCTTGTAACGCTTCTGGACAGGCATGACCTGTTCGACCTGGGGCAGGGCGTTCAGGGATTCGAGCGTGTGGTGCGTCCTTTCGTCCCCGATGGCCGCCACCACCGTCTGCGTCGCGCCGTGGATCGGGCGCGGGTCGTAGCCGAGCCGCGCGACCTCCCTTATCACCTCGTCGATCTGATCCCGGGGCGTATTCGGTTTTATGACTATGATCATCGTAAAAGCGTTACCGGGAAAGGTGCCGGTGTCCAACCTTACTTCAGAGCGGGCCGGGGGGCTTTGGCCTCTGAAAATAGGGCTCGGTCCCGATCCCGCGGGCGATGGCGTATTGCGCCTCCGCGTCGTCCGCGCGCCCGGCCCGCTTTAGCGCGTTGCCGTAGATCAAGCGGAGGACAGCGAGGTTGGGGTCCCAGCGGATCGCAGTTCGGTAAATGGCATCCGCGGCGTCGAATTCGTTGATTCCCTCCAGGGAAAGCGCGAGGCCGACGAGGATGTTCTCTTCCTCCGGCAGGAGCTTCTGGGCGTCCCGGAAAGCGTCCACAGAGCTGTCGAAGTAGAGGAACTTCCCCATCTCGCTCCTGCTGGCGTTCGCCAGGAAACGCCTCGCCTCGCCGATGTAAAAATAGGGATCGGGGTTCAGCTTTTCCGTTTCCAGGGCCTTCTCCGCCAAGGAGATCGATTCCTGGAACTTCCGGTCGCGCAAAGCCTCCCGGGAACGCTCGGTATAGTATTCGCCCCGAATCTTCGGCACGCCCAAAAGCGCGAAGGCAACCCCGAGGGCGGGCAGCGCCAGCCGCGTCCAGGCCATCCAGTAACGAAAATCGCGGACGCCCGCTCCCGGAGGTTCCGACACGGGATTTGCGAGGATGCCGAACACGAAGGCGAGCAACAGGGCGTTGCCCGGTATGTGCAGGTTAAAATCGAAGACGGAATGCATCAGGTAAGCGGCCGCGGCGGAGAGCGTTCCGAGCAGAAGCGCCAGTTGATTGCTAAACGTTCCGCCGCGGTCCGCTATTCGCCGGGCGAGACGCCGCGCGGCGCTCCAGCCGTGCGCGAGGTGGCTCCAGAGGAAAAACGCCATGAGTGCGCCGCCCGTCAATCCATATTCGGCCAGGAGTTCCACGTAATCGCTGTGCGCGTGGATGGGATCGACCTGCAGGCGCGGGTTCCTGAAAAGCCGTCCGTACAGCAGGTGCGTGCCGGCTCCCGTGCCGAAAAGGGGAGCGAGCCGGAACTGGGCGAGCCCGGCCTGCCAGTTGTAGATGCGGACCTCCTTGGAAAAAAGGTGGTTCAGCCGTTCCGTCATCAGGGAGCTTTCCAGCATGAAGAAGAGAGCTCCCCCGAGAAAGAGCGCGACAGCGACCAGCACGAAGAGGGTGGCCCGTCCAAGGAGGCGCCGGTCGTACCGCCCGATGACCCCAAGGCTGAGCGCGGCAAAGACGAGAATCGAGAAGGTGACACTCAGGTAGCCGCCCCGGCTGCCGCTGATTGCCACGCCCACGTAGCACCCCACCGAAAGGTAACCGATGAGCCCCTTCGCCCACAACGGCCACCTGCTCCACGCCGCCACGGCCACGCCCAGGACGCCCGCCGCCTCCAGGAACCCCGCAAAATGGTTCGGGCTGATGAACATCCCGCTGGCCCTCGTTCCGAAAGGGAACCGCCTGAAGCCGAAGAGCATGAAGTCCCTCCCCTTGAAGAATTGCATCAGCCCCGCATAGAGCTCCGGCACGGCGATGAGGAGGATGCCGGCGACGAGGAGGAGACGCTCCTGCGGGTTGTTTGCGTAGAACGCCACCAGCAGGTAAACCAGCAGTGAGCCGATGATCATGAAAAAATCCGGCCGGGAGAGGTAAGGGATAGGCGAGAACCGGCATCGGGTCAGAAGGTAAGCGCAGAGGAGGAAGGTCGAGAGGAGGCAGGGGGCGTTCGGGGCGGGCCGGGAGCGGAATGCCGAGACGAGGGTCAGGACTCCACCCGCGGCCAGGATCGTGTAGGGAGGCAGGGCGAAGATGAGCCGCGTGCCGCCCGTAAGGCAGTCGATGAGGGCCAGCGCCGCAAAAACAAAGAGGCCGTAAACGTAATTCATGAGCGCGTCTCTGAAGCTATAGCCGCAGACTCCCGCCGATGAACAGTCGGATCCGCAGCCGAAAGGCGTCCCGATACCCGCTACCGGCCGGTTCTCAACGCGGCGATCGCTGCGGCGTCATCCGAGAAACCGTTCCCGTTCGAGCGGGTGGCGATTCTCTCGACGACAGCCGCCAGGAAGTTTTTCGCCGATTCCCCTGAATGGGCCGGGCGAGCCGGCGGCGCCGCAAGGCCGGTCATGTCCGACTGGCTGAGGCGTTCGCCCGCCGCGTCGCTCGTGCCGTATAACCCATCCGTGTAGAGGAGCAACGCGTCCTCGTTCTCGAGAACGCATTCGGTCTCGGACATCTTGCAAGTGGGATCCAGGCCCAGCGGCGGCGCGCGGGAGGCGATCGACTCCACCACGCCGCTCCCGCGGACGACCAGGAGCGGCGGATGCCCCGCCCCCGAGAACGTCACCCGGCCCGAGCCGCCTCGCAACGCCACGCACGCCGCAGTCATGAACGACCTCCCCTTGAAGATGGCGAAGAACTCCGTGTTTACCTGCTCCATGATCTCCGCGGGCGAACTCAGTTCGCTCGATGCGTGGCGGAAGAGCAGTTTGGCCAGCGTCGTGAAGAGGGCCGCGGAGACGCCGTGGCCCGTCGCGTCGGCGATCCAGACGAGCACCCCGCCGTCCGCAAGACGCAGCCAGTCGTACATGTCCCCTCCTACCTGGATGAGCGGGCGAAACCGCGCGGCGAACTCCCAGCCGGCGAGCGCGGGCGCCCGCTGGGGCACGATCGCCTGCTGCGTGAGTCGGGCCGCCTCGAGGTCCAGCTCCCGGTCGTAGCGCCATTTCTCCAGCTCGTCGTTTTGATCCTTGAGCTGCTGCCGCATGGCATACAATCCCGCGTGCGCGTCGATCCGCGCCTTCAGGACGGCCAGGTTCACCGGCTTGGTCACGAAATCGTTCGCGCCGGCGCCCAGCGACTCGACCTCGTGTTCGTCGCCCGAGTGCGCGGTGAGGAGGATGATCGGTATCCCCGCGACATCGAGGTTCTCCGAGCGCCGAATCCTCTCGCACACCTGCGTGCCGTTCAGTTCCGGCATCTCGTAGTCGAGCACCAGGAGCGCCACGCGCATCTCCTCGAGGATCTGCAGCGCCTCGACGCCGTCCTCGCATGCAATGACGTCGAAGCCGAAACTCTCCAGGAAGTGCGTGAGGAGCTTGCGCACCAGCGGGTCATCGTCCGCGACGAGAATGGTCATGGTTCAGGGCGGAAAATTCGTAGCTACCTAGAGTAATCTGAGCCGGAGCCCGGCGAGGACGCACCGATTTGCGAAAATCGGAAAATGAGAATTGCCCGGGCGAGGCGTTCCGGGTAGCCATTCCGTGTGGCAAACGTCGTCTTCCTGTGGCACATGCACCAGCCGTATTACGTCAACCCGGTGACGCGCACGGCCATGATGCCCTGGGTCCGGATGCATTGCGTGAAGGGGTATCTCGATATGATCTGCGTCATCGAGGATTTCCCCCGCATCCACCCGAATTTCAACCTCACCCCCGTTCTCCTCCTTCAGATTAAGGAGCTCGTGGACGGCGACATCAAGGACCTCTGGCTCGAACTCTCCCGGAAGCCCGCCGCCGGCCTCACGGACGAGGAGAAATTCTCCCTGCTCGAGAACTTCTTCAAAAGCAATTGGGATAACCTCATAAAGCCCGAGCCGCGCTACTGGGAGCTGCTGAACAAGCGCGGCCTCACCCTTTACCGCGATGACGTGCGCCGCGGCTTGCGCTACTTCAGCACCCAGGAATTTCTCGACCTCCAGGTCTGGTACAACCTGGCCTGGTGCGGCTATACCGCTTGCAGGCTCTACCCCGAGCTCCAGGAGCTGCGGGCGAAAGGGCGCAACTTCACCGAGGAGGAAAAAAACAGGGTGCTGGACATCCACCTCGACATCATGCGGCTTGTCCTGCGCAAATACGCCGACGGGGAGGCGAGGGGGCAGGTGGAACTCACCACCACCCCGTTCTATCATCCCATTCTCCCGCTGGTGTACGATTCTGCGTTCGCCGAGCGGAGCCTGCCGGGCAGGAGCTTCCCCCAGCGTTTCCACTGGCCGCAGGACGCCGCTGCCCACCTCCGGCTCGCGGTCGAGCAGCACGAGGCGCTGTTTGGAAAACGGCCGCGGGGTTTGTGGCCTTCGGAGGGCTCCATCGCGCCGGAGCTCATCCCGCTCATGCAGGAGGCGGGCATCCAGTATTTTTGCAGCGATGAGGAGAACCTCTTCAATTCCCTCCGGCGCGACCCCTCATACAGCGGCGCGGTCGATCACCTGGAGCTTTTCCAGGGCTGGCGCGTCCGCGCGGACGGCGCGTCGGTGAACGCCCTCTTCCGCGAGAAGCCGCTGTCGGATTTCATAGGGTTCATGGCCGCCAAGAACGACCCGGAGAAGGCCGCGAGCCATCTGCTGCACCACATGCGGCACATCGCCAGCATGGTGCCGCACGAAACCGGCCTCATACCGCTCATGCTCGACGGCGAGAATGCCTGGGAGACCTTCGCGGACGGCGGCGAAGGGTTCCTGAGGGCGCTCTATGGCGGCATCGAGGCCGGTTCCGACCTCCTCCATAGCTGCACCATCGAAGACTATTTCCAACGCCATCCCCCGAGGCGGGAGATCACCACCCTGCACACCGGCTCCTGGATCAGCAGCAACTTCGACATCTGGATCGGCGAGGAAGAGGAAAACCGCGGCTGGGATCTCCTCGGCGAAACAAGGACTTTCCTCCAGGAGCGGATCGACTCCGGCGCGCTCTCCGAGGAACGCCAGACCGCCGCACTGCGCGAGATTTACGCCGCCGAGGGGAGCGACTGGTTCTGGTGGTACGGGCCCGACTTCAGCAGTGAGAACGACGATCTTTTCGACGAGCTCTTCCGGCAGCACCTGAAGAACGTTTACCTCCTGTGCGACCGCGTCCCGCCGCCGCAGCTCGACCGGCCCATCAACCGGGCGAAGGTCACGCAGCTCTTCGAGGTGCCCACGCAATTCATCACCCCGCGCGTGAATGGCAGGCTCAGTTCCTATTTCGAATGGATCGGCGCCGGCCAATACACGGCGGGGGTGGAACAGGGCGCCATGTATCGCTCCGAGCGGATGCTGGAGAAGATGTTCTTCGGCTTCGACGCCTCGTGCCTGTACCTCCGGCTCGATATGTTGAAATGGGAGCGCGTCTCCCTCGTCCTCAGCTTCTCGCAGCCCGCCGGCTTCACGCTTCACACGCCACCGTTGACGCGGGAAGGCAGGCAGTCTTTCGCCATCAAGAGGGCGCGCGGGAAAGAGCTGATCCGCGATACCTTCGCCGCTGCCGACACCATCGAGTGGGCGGTCGCCCTCGCGGACTTACGGGTTGCGAAAGGCGACCCTATCAGCTTCCGGCTTCAGATTCTCCAGGATGGCATCGAGCGCGAGATTTACCCGGAGAGCGACCATATAAAGCTGACCGTCCCCTCGGATGAGTTCATCCTTGAGAACTGGGTGGTGTGAGCCGCTGGTGGGACGCGGGCACATCACGCGCCTCGGGCAGTCGTACCATCACCTCAAGCCCTCGCGGCTGACGATTGCGGGCGGTAACCGAACCCCGGCACGACTCGACGCAGGATTTTACGATGGCCAGGCCCAGGCCGGAGCCGCCCGTCTCGCGAGTGCGGGAGACATCCACGCGGTAGAAGGCGTCGAAGATTTTTGAGAGTTCGGCCTCGGGCACGCCGGGGCCCGTGTCCGCTACGGCGATGTTCACCATGGAGTCCTCGCCCCGTTCGGCGCTCACCGAGATCGGGCCGCCGGGCGCGCTGTGGCGCATCGCGTTGCGGAGGAGGTTTGCCAGGGCGCGCAGGAGGAGAGTAGGGTCCGCGGAAACCATGAGGTCCGCGGGAACGGTGAGCCGCGCGGCTTCGGCGCCTTCCCGCCGGGCGGCTTCGCGCACGGTTTCCAACAAGTTCACAGGTCCCAGTTGGACGGTGGATGCGCCGAAGGAGGCTTTTGAGAAGGCGAGCAGGTCGTTCACGAGGGTGGCGATCTGCCCCGCTTTTTCCGTGGCCGATTTCGCGTAGAATTCCTGGTCTTTGCCGGCTCGCTGTTCGAGGATGCCGAGCGCCATCTGGAGGCGGGCCAGGGGCGAACAGAGTTCGTGCGCCACGTCGCCCAGGAACCGCTTTTGATCCTTCACGAAGCCGTCCAGACGCGCGGCCATCTGGTTGATGGACTCGGCGAGCAGGCCCAATTCATCGAGGCGCCGCGTGGAGACGCGCGCATCGAACCGGCCCTCGGCGATCTGGCGCGTGGCGTGGTTGATCTGGCCGATGGAGCGCGTGATACCCCGCAGGAGCGGCAGCCAGAAGAGGACGGAGAAGACGACCGCGCCCAACGCCAGCCGGAGCCACGAGCCGAGATCGAAGATGAGCCCCCCGACGCTGAAGGAGCCGGACTCCGCCACCAGGACGGTGTGCATCGGCCCGCCGGCCTCGGGGTTGTCGAGCCTGGCGCTCACCAGCAGCCAGTATCGCGTGGGATTGGTGGTGTGCAGGAAGGAACGGACGGGTTCGCCGCCGCGGTGGCGGTTCGTTTCGAGTCGCTGGCTGGGCCGCAACGGGAGGAGGCGCGCGCGGACTTCCTTCGGCAGCTCGTCCACCGAGCCGATGAGGTGGTTCCCGTCGTCGTCGAAGAGAGAAAAGCGCACCCGGTAGGCATCCCCGAACCGGTCGATGACCCGATCCCATTCGTCCGGAGGGGTCGCGTTCAGTTCGCCAACGATGAGGTCGCGCATGGCGTCCACACGCTGGCTGGCGTTGCTGGCGAGCACCCAGTCGAGGTCGAACCGGAACTGGGCGTTAAACAACAGGACGAAGACCGTGGCGAGCAACGCGAGGTTCAGGAAGAACCAGAGGAGGATCTTCGCGTAGAGTGGCAGGCGCGCGCGCATGGCGATCTAGTCAGGCCGGTTACTCCGCATCGGGGTTGATGAGCATATAGCCCACGGCCCGGACGGTCCGTATGAATCGCGGATTCTTTGGGTCGTCGCCCAGCTTCCTGCGCAGCGACCAGATGTGGACGTCGATGGAGCGATCCAGGCCGTCGTAAAGGCGCTCGCCGATCGTCTCGATGAGGTTTTCGCGCGTCTTCACCCGGCCGCGCGCGCGAGCCAGGGAGACGAGGAGATCGAATTCCAGCGTGGTGAGCTTGAGCGTCTGTTCGCCGACCAGCGCCACGCGCGAAGCGGGGTTGATGCGGAGCGGGCCGACGACGAGTTCCTGCGCATCCTCCGGCCCGGGGGCGCGGGTCGTGCGGCGGCTGACCGCGCGGAGGCGTGCGAGCAGCTCCCGGGACGAAAACGTCTTGGGCAGGTAGTCGTCGGCCCCCATTTCCAGGCCGACGATGCGGTCGGTCTCCTCGCCGCGCGCGGTCAGCATGAGGATTGGCACGTCGGAGCGGCTGCGAACCGCCTTGAGCACCTCGAAGCCGTCCAGCCGCGGGAGCATCACATCCAGGATGACCGCGTGGAACTTCTCCTCGACCGCACGTTGCGCGCCCGCCGGGCCGTCGTGCTCGGCCACCACCTCGTAGCCGAGCGGCTCCAGGTAATCCCTGATGAGCGCGCACAATTCCTGATCGTCGTCGATTACCAGCACTCTCATGGCGTCCGGCAGAGTAGGCGCATTTCGCGTGGAGGGCGATTTTTTCCGCGTTCAGCCCGCGATGCGCGTGAAGCGCGGGCGCGGCGCGAATGGGGAGAGGAGGATGGACATCACGAATATCGCGAGGGCCGGCCATTGGTTCCAGGTTCTGCAGACGAGCCTACGCGCCCAGACCGCCATGATGACGCTGCAGCCCGGCGGGGCGAGCGGCCCCGAGCCGGAGGCGCACCCGGAGAGCGACCAGGTCCTGCTTGTGCTCGAAGGCGAAGCGGTGGCCGAAATCGGCGGCGAGAACGCCCGAATGTCGCTGGGGGACGTGGTCATCATTCCGGCCGGGACGAAGCACCGCTTTTCAAATGAAGGAAGGGTTCCCCTGGTCACCTTCAGCGTCTATTCTCCGCCTGCGTACCCACCCGATGCCCGCGATTGATCCCCCTTTATGAAATCCCTGACTCTGTCCGTTTTGCTGGCTGTCGTCCCTTGTCTTGCCATGGCGGGTTTGCAGACCCGCACGGTGGAATACAAACAGGGCGACGCCACTCTGGAAGGCTACTTCGCCTACGACGATGCCTTCCCTGGCAAGCGCCCGGGCATCCTCGTCGTCCACGAGTGGGACGGCCTCGGGCCTTATGTCAAGGGACGCTGCGACCAGCTTGCGAAAATGGGCTATGCCGCTTTCGGCGCGGATATCTACGGGAAAGGCGTCCGGCCGGAAGGCCCGAAGGCGTGCGGGGCGGAAGCGGGCAAATATAAGTCGGATCCGGCGCTGTTTCGGGCGAGAGTGGCTGCGGGCCTGGGGGAACTGGAGAAGCAGCCCCAGGCGGACCCCGCGCGGGTAGCCGCCATCGGCTACTGCTTCGGCGGGACGGCGGTGCTCGAACTCGCGCGCAGCGGCGCGGCCCTCGCCGGAATCGTGAGCTTCCACGGCGGCCTGGATACCCCATCGCCCGCGGCCCCCGGAGCGATGCGCTGTTCGGTGCTCGTCCTCACCGGGGCGGAATATCCCCACGCCCCGCCGCCCGCGGTGGCCGCGTTCGAGGAGGAGATGCGCAAGGCGGGCGCCGACTGGCAGGTAGTGAGTTATAGCGGGGCCGTCCACGGGTTCACCAACCCGGCGCACGGGGCCGACCCTTCGAAAGGCGTCGCCTATAACGAGAAGGCCGACAAGCGGTCGTGGCAGGCGATGAAGGCGTTTTTCGACGAATTGTTCAAGCCCGCCTCCTGACCTTCGTCGGATACGTCGGATACGACGGGCCGAAAGAAACTTTCTTTCTCAATAATAAATAGTATTATCAGAGCCTGGAGGCGCAACTAAGCTGCCCTTCCGGAGTTAAACGAACATGAGCGATTTTCAGCCGATAACCTGGTACGACGATCCATCCCATTTCCGCAAAGTCTCCCGCAAGGAGTTTCTTTACGTAGGGCTGGTGGGCGGGCTGGGGCTGACGCTGGGGAATTTCCTCAAGCTGCGCGCGGAAGAAGCGCTGGTCGAGGCCAAGGCCAAGGCGCTCATCCACATCTTTTTGCCGGGCGGCATCTCGCCGCACGAGTCGTTCGATCCCAAGCCGCTGGCGCCGGTGGAAGTGCGCGGGCCGTTTGGCTCGATCCCCACCAAAGTTGACGGCCTTTTCTTTAACGAGTTTCTCAAGGAGACCGCGCAGATCGCGGACAAAATCACCGTCGTCCATTCGATGACGCACGGCGAAGCGGCGCACGAGCGCGGCACGCACAATATGTTCACGGGCTACAAGCCGAGCCCGGCCATCCAATACCCGAGCATCGGCAGCGTCGTCTCGCACGAGCTCGGGAGCCGGCAGGATCTCCCGCCCTACGTCTGCATCCCCACGCAGCCGAATCCCTACGCGGGCAGCGGCTACCTCAGCAACGCCTATGGGCCGTTCAGCCTCGGCGGCGACCCGGCTTTCGAGAAATTCAGCGTCCGCGACCTCACGCTCTCGCCGGATGTCGATCACGAGCGCTTTAAACAGCGCCAGGACATCCTCGCCTCCGTGGACGCGCATTTCCGCGACCTGGAAAAGTCGGATGCGCTCGACGCGATGGACAGCTTTTACCAGCGGGCCTATAACCTCGTCAGCTCCCCGAAGGCGAAGGAGGCGTTCAACCTCAAGGCCGAGCCTGACTCCATCAAGGAGGAATACGGGCGCAACGCCGCGGGCATGCGGATGCTCATGGCCCGGCGGCTCGTCGAGGGAGGGGTGCGGTTTGCCTCGCTGGTTTACGGCGGGTGGGATCACCACACGAACGTCAAGGGCGGCATCGAGCAAAACCTGCCCAAATTCGACAAAGCCTACGCGGCGCTCATCCGCGACCTGGATCGACGCGGCATGCTCGACTCGACGCTCGTCATGGTCACCACCGAATTTGGCCGCACGCCGAAGGTCAACAAGGATGCCGGGCGCGACCATTGGCCGCGCGTCTTTTCCGTGTTGCTCGCGGGCGGCGGCATCAAGCGCGGCGCGGTCTATGGATCGTCCGACCCGACTGGAGCGGAACCCGACGAAAACCCGCTCTCCGTCGAGGACTTCGCCATGACCATTTACAAACAGCTTGGGATCGACGGCGCGAAGAAGCTGATGTCTCCGGGCAGCCGGCCCATCGACATCGTGCGCGGCGGCCAGGTCATCCAGGACCTGCTCGCCTAGAGACCCTTCTCGCGCATGAGAAAAACGGGTCTGGCAAGCGCGCTTTTCTGCATCCATGCGTCGCTCTGGGCGGCTTCGCCCGGCATCACCCTCATCGCGCCGCCGGGCGGACAGCGCGGCTCCGACGTGGAGTGCGTCATCTCCGGCCAGCGCCTCGGCGACGCGAAGGGCCTGCTTTTTTATGAGCCCGGCATCCAGGTCACGTCCCTCGCTGCGGACGGCGACGGCAGGGCGAAGGCGAAATTGAAGATCGCGGCGGACTGCCCGCTCGGGCGGCACCAGCTCCGGCTCTGGACGTCCAGCGGCATCTCCGGCGTCATGCTTTTCTACGTGGGGCCCTTCCCGAACGTCGCGGAGATCAAGCCGGATCGCGATATCGCGCACGCGCAGCCCGTCCCGTTGAACAGCACCGTGAACGGCGTCATCGAAGACGAGCAGATCGCCTACTTCTCCGTCGTGGCAAAAAAGGGGCAGCGCCTGACCGCCGAGGTGGAGGGGATGCGGCTGGGGCTGACGACCTTTGACCCGTGGGTGGCCATCGAGACCGACAAGGGCAAACCGCTCGCCGTGAACGACGACAACTCGCTCTTCCTCCAGGACCCGCTTGCGTCCATCATCGTCCCCGAGGACGGGACGTACCTGGTCGCCGTCCGCGACAGCGTCTGGGGCGGCAGTTTGAACTCCCTGTTCCGGCTCCACGTCGGCGCTTTCCCGCAGCCGCTTGCCGTCTATCCGCCCGGCGGCCAGGCGGGCGAGAGCCTGTCGCTGACATTCATCGGTGACAAGGCGGGCCCCATCGCCGGGGCGGTGAAACTCCCGGCCGCGCCGTCGGATGCGTTCCCCGTTTTCGCCGAGGCGAACGGCCTCACGGCGCCTGCCGCGAACACCCTCCGCGTTTCTCCGTTCCCAAACGTCCTCGAGGTGAAGCCGAACAACGACAGGCTGCACGCCACCGCCGCCGACAAGCCGCTTCCCCTCGCGTTCAACGGCATCATCAGTCAAAAGGGCGAGGCCGGCTTTTTCAAGTTCAAGGCGAAGAAGAACGACCAGCTCGATGTCAGCGTATTCGCGCGGCGGCTGCGTTCGCCGCTGGACTCCGTGCTTGCCATCTATAACTCGAACGGCAACCAAATCGCCGCCAACGACGACTCGGTGGGCCTGGACAGCTACCTCCGGTTCAAGGCGTCTTCCGACGGCGACTACTATCTCTCCGTGCGCGACCAACTGGGGCGCGGCGGCCCCGCGTTCACGTACCGGGTGGAAGTCACGCCCGTCCGGCCCGATCTCGCGCTCGCCATCCCGGAGATCGTGAAGGATTCGCAGGAGCGCCAGACGATCGTTGTGCCGAAAGGGAACCGGTACGCCACGGTCATCCGCGCGCAGCGTTCCGACTTCGACGGCGCGTTCACTCTCGACGCGACGGGCCTTCCGCCGGGGATGACCTTCACCGCGGGCACACCCGATGGCGGGGTCGTCCCCGTCGTCTTCGAGGCTGCGCCGGAGGCTGTCGTCGGCGGGACGCTGGCCGCGCTGGGAGCGCATGGGACGGATGCGACCGCACCCATTCGCGGGCACTACGAGCAGGAGATCCAGCTCGTCCTCGGCAACCCGAACAACTCCGTCTATCTCTCCGCGTCGGTTGACAAGCTCGCGGTCGCCGTGGCGGACGCCGCGCCGTTCAGGATCGAGATCGTCGAGCCGAAGCTGGCCATTCCCCAGGGCAGCGCGATGGATTTGAAGGTCATCGCGACCCGCGACCCGGGGTTCACCGCGCCCATCACCGTCTCGCTCCTCCAGAGCCCGTCCGGGTTGAGCGCGGCGGGTTCCGTCACCATCGCCGCGGGGCAGACGCAGGGGGCGATCCCGCTGAACACGAGCGACGGCGCCAAGGTCCGTACATGGAAGATCGCGGTCCTGGCCTCCGCGGATGCGGGCAAGGGGCCGGTGTGGGTCTCCTCGAAGTTCGTCGATGTGGAAGTGCGGAAGCCTCCGGTCACGGCCCAGATCGGCCTTGCCAGCACCGAGCAGGGGCGTCCGGCGACGGTCGTCTGCGCGCTCACCCAGAACGCGCCATTCGCGGGCAAGGCGAAGGCGGAGTTGCTCGGCCTGCCGAACAAGGCCGCCGCGAAGGAATGCGAGATCACGTCCGCCGACCACGAAATCCGTTTCGATGTCACCACCGATCCCACCACGCCCGCAGGGCGGCATCACGACCTCTTCTGCAGGCTCACCTTTGAAAATGGCGGCGAGAAGATCGTCGAGAGCACCGGCATGGGCGGCGTCCTGCGCGTGGACAAACCGGCGAAGGAGATGGCCGCCAAATGAAGCGCCTCCTCGCGGCGCTTTTTCTCGCGGCGGCCTGCGGTTCGGCGGCGATCCTCCACGGCCGCGCGGATGCGCCGGTGCTCGTGAAGGCGATCCGACTCGACCAGCCGATCAGTTTCAAGCGCGACGTGATGCCCATCCTGACAAAGGCCGGCTGCAACACCGGCGGCTGCCACGGGTCCGCGCGCGGGCAGGACGGGTTCCACCTCTCGCTCTTCGGCTACGACCCCGCGGGCGACTACGACAGGATCACGCGCGAGATGGGCGCGCGCCGGGTGAACCTCGCGCTCCCCGAGGAGAGCCTCCTCCTGCAGAAAGCCACGGGCAGCGTCGCCCACACGGGCGGAAAGCGTTTCGGCAAGGAGAGCGAATTCTACCGTGCCATCGTGCAGTGGCTGGATGCCGGCGCGCCGCGCGACCCTGCCGACCTTCCCACGCCCGTCTCTGTCGAGATGACGCCATCGGAAATCCTGCTCGAAGGCGAAAACGCGACACGGCAGGTGGCCGTCACCGCCCATTATTCGGATGGGATGGTGCGCGATGTCACCCCGCTGGCCGTTTTCTTTACGAACAACGAGGGCACGGCGAAAATCTCCCCGGCCGGCCTGGTGACTTCGGGCGCGAGGGGCGAGGCGTTCGTCATGGCCCGCTTCGCGACGACCACGGTCGGCACGCCGGTCATCGTGGTGCCCAAGGGCCTGGCCTATACGTTCCCGCCGGTGGCCGAGCGCAACTACGTGGACACGCTGGTGGACGCGAAGCTCAAGAAGCTCCGCATCCTCCCCTCGGAGGTCTGCACGGACGAGGAATTCCTGCGCCGCGTGACGCTGGACATCACCGGGCTCCTGCCGACTGGCGCGGAATACAGCGCGTTCCTGGCTTCCGCCGCGGCGGACAAGCGCGAAAAGTGGATCGACGAACTCCTCACCCGGCCCGGGTTCGTGGACATGTGGGTGATGAAATGGGCCGAGCTCCTCCGGATTCGTTCCGGGCTCGACGTGAGCCAGAAATCCGCGCTCGTCTATTTCAACTGGCTGCGCGGCGAGCTTTCGCAGAACGTCCCGGTGAACCAGATCGTCCGCAAGCTGATCGACAGCGACGGCGGCGTCTTCGAGAACCCGGCCGCGGGGTTCTACCAGTTCGAGACCGACCCGCTGAAGCTCGCGGAGGACACCGCCCAGGCCTTCCTCGGCGTGCAGGTCAAGTGCGCCCAGTGCCACAACCATCCCTTCGACCGCTGGACGATGAACGATTACCGCGGCTTCGTGGCGTTCTTCACACAGATCGCCCGCAAGAAGGGCGAAGACCCACGGGAGATCGTCGTCTATGACCGGCATGAGGGCGAATCGAAAAACCCGATCACCTTCGCCACCCTCCCGCCCAAATTCCTCGGCGGGGCGACCCCCGATGTCGCGGGCCGCGACCGGCGCGCGGTGCTGGCCGACTGGATGTCTTCGCCCCAGAATCCGTATTTCGCGAAGCACTTCGCGAACATCCTTTGGGCGCAGTTTTTCGGGCGCGGCATCGTCGAGCCCGTCGATGACGTGCGGGTGAGCAACCCGCCGTCGAATACCGCGCTGCTCGACGCGCTCGCGAGCCATTTCGTCGCTTACAACTACGACTTGAAGCATCTCGTGCGCGACATCTGCAACTCGCGCACCTACCAGCTTTCGAGCATCTCCAACGACACGAACGCCTCGGATGTCCGCAACTTTTCGCACAGCCAGGTGCGGCGCCTGCGCGCGGAGGTGATGCTGGATTGCATCAGCCAGGTCACCGATACGAAGACCAAATTCAAGGGCATGCCCCTCGGGGCGCGCGCCGTCCAGATCGCCGATGGCGATACCACCAGCTACTTCCTGAGGACGTTCGGCCGGGCCACGCGTGAGACGCCGTGCACGTGCGAGGTCTCGATGGAGCCGAACCTCTCCCAGGCGCTCCACCTCCTGAATGGCGACACGGTGGAGGGCAAGATAGCGAAGGGGGCGCTCATCCAGAAGATGCTGGTCGAGAAGAAGACCGCCCACCGACATCGTCGGCGACCTCTACCTGCGCTGTTTCTCCCGGAAGCCGACCGACGGCGAGATCAACAACCTCGCGCCCCTCTTCGCGAAGGCCGACACGCAGAAGAAGACGCTGGAGGATGTCTTCTGGGCGCTCCTGAACTCGAAGGAGTTCATGTTCAACCATTGATGAAAGCGGCGCCTCCTGGTTGTCGTTGCCCTGCTTGCTCCCGCGGCTGCGCGCGCGGACCGGGTGACCTACGCGGATACGATCCGGCCGCTGTTCCAGACCTCCTGCCTGAACTGCCACAACCCCGACAAGCAGAAGGCGGGGCTCGATCTTTCCACGTACGACTCGACGATGGCCGGCGGCGATTCCGGCAAGGCCGTCGAGCCGGGCAACTCGTCGAAGAGCCTCCTATACCGGCTCCTCATGCACCAGGAGCAGCCCGCCATGCCGCGCGGCGGCGACAAGCTGCCGGACTCGCAGCTCGACCTCATCCGGGGGTGGATCGACGCCGGCGCGCCCGAGAAAAGCGGCAGCGTCGTCGCCAAAAAGTCGAGCGAGCCCGCGCTGGGGGTCGTCGCCATCCAGGGGAAGCCGACCGGGCCGCCGCCGATGCCGCGCGATCTCCCGCTGCGAGCCCGTCGTCCGCGCCCGCCGTGCGGGCGCCATCGCGGGCCTGGCGGCGAGCCCATGGGCGCCGCTCGTCGCCGTCACCGGCCAGCGGCAGGTGCTCCTGTATAATACCGAGACCCTGGAACTAGCGGGCATCCTCCCCTTTCCGGAAGGGTTCCCCGACGTGCTCCATTTCAGCCGGGACGGCAAGCTGCTCCTGGCCGGCGGCGGCGTCGGCGCACAATCCGGCAAGGTCGTCGTGTGGGATGTCGTCACCGGGCGCCGCGTGGCGGTGGTGGGCGACGAGTTCGATACGGTGCTGGCCGCGGACATCAGCCCCGACCATTCGCTCATCGCCCTGGGCGGCCCGAACAAGCTCGTGAAGATTTACTCCGCGGGGAGCGGCGTCCTGTTGCACAAGATGAAGAAGCACACCGACTGGGTGACGGCCCTGAACTTCACGCCCGACGGGAAGTTTCTCATCACCGGCGACCGCGCCGGAGGCCTCGTGGTATGGGACGCTCAGGGGCGCGAGATGGTCTCGACGACGGCCCATAAGGCGTCGATCACCGCCATCGCCTCCGTCGGCTCGCTCGCGGCGACCGCGAGCGAGGACGGCACGATCAAATATTGGGACCTCACCGAGGGCAAGGAGCGCAAGAGCTGGGACGCGCACCCGGGCGGGGTGCTCTCCATCGCCTTCGCACCGGACGGGAGGCTCGTCTCGTGCGGGCGCGACCACGTCGTGAAGCTTTGGAGCCCGGGCGGGTTCAACGGACACGCCTTTCCGCCCTTCGCGGACGTGGCTTTGCAGGCGGCGGTCGCGGGGGATCGCGTGATCGCGGGCGACTGGGGCGGCGTGCTGCGGGTCTGGCGCGCGGACGGCACGAAGATGGGCGAGCTCAATGCGAACCCGCCCACGCTCGCGGAGCGGGTGGATGCCGGGACGAAGCGCCTGGCGGAACTGCAGCCGCTCGAGCTGAACCTGGCCGGCGCCCTCAAACGCGCCGAAGCCGCGCAGGCCGCAGCCGGACCGGCGCCGGCGGTCGCCGATCCCGCGGCGCAAGACGCGGTGCAGGGCGAGCGGTGGGAGTTGCGGAACGCCGAGATAAAGCTCGCCGCCCTGAAGAAAAACGCGCCGCCCCCGCCCGTGCTGGCGGTGTTCCGGTTCACTCCGCCGCCCGCCCCGCCGGCGCTTCCGGGCCAGGACATCGCTGCCGCCCGGTTCAGGGCGATCCGCTTGCGCATGGAACTCGCCCACATGAACCAGGCGCTCTCCTCTGCAAAAATTTCACCGGCGGAGACGGCGGTGGCGAAAGCCCGCCAGGATGTGGCGGCCTGCGCGCTCGAGATCGCCAGTACGCGCGCCGCGCTGGAGCGCTGGCGGGCGGCGCTCGTGAACCTCCAGCTCTCCAGGGCCCGCGAGGCGTTGGAGAAAGCGCAGGCGGCGAACGCCCCTGCGACGGATGTCGCCCGGGCCAGGGCGGCGGTGGACAGTCTGGCGCGAAGATACGAGACCCTCGCGCACCCCGCCGCGCCCGCGCCGAGCCCGCTTACGGTTGTTTCGCAGAAGTAGCGGAGGCGTCCGCCGTCGCGGGCGAGCGTGCCCATATCCTTTGCAGGATGCAATCCACCGAGAACCTGCCGGGCCCGAAGACAAAGACGAGGACGGAGGCGAGCAGGAAGAGGAAAGCCGCGTCGGACACGAACGCGTCGGGATCGCCGAATATGTTGAAAAGGACTTTCCGGCTGGCGGTGAGATACGCCACGCAAAAATTGATGATGAGCGGGATGGTGATGACCCGCGAGGCCAGGCCGACCAACAACAGCAGGCCGCACGCGCATTCCGTGAGCCCCGATACATAGACGTTGATGGTCGGGAAGGGGACGCCCCAGTCCTGGAAACGCTTGACCATCTCGGGCACGTTCGAGAGGTGAGCGCGCCCGGAAACGAACATCTGCCAGCCCCAGTAGAGGCGGATGACGAGCAGGAGCGGGGACTGGAGGAGGGATGCGCCGGCGATCAACAAAGCGTATGCGCGGCGGCCAAGGGAGATCATGCAGATGTTCATTTCGTGTTGGAGGAGCGAGCTGTCTGAAAATTCCCTCGGGTTCGGACTGCCGGTTTCCGGTCTGCCTTTAAACCCTCAACCCGTCCAGCCGTTCGCCCCGCGGGATGCGGCGCAGGATGCGCGCGCCTTCGATCTTCCACAGCTCGCCCTCGTTCACGAGACTATAGATGCACGGCGTGAGGCCCCCGTCCTCGCCGACGAAATAAGCCTGGACGATGGCGTGCCGGCCCCGCACCTCGGCCGGCCCGAACTCGACCCGCTGCGCCTCGATGATGGCCGAGTAGTCGATGCGCACCATCTGCTCGAACTGCTCGACGTTGAACTTTTCCTGGATGCCCGCCGAGGCGTGCTGATAGGCGCTCGAGAAATCGGCCGCCCGGAACGCCTGGAACTGGCTGTGAACCACGGCGTAGAGATCGACGGGACGCGCCGGGATCGGCTTGCGCTGGTCGTCATAGGTGATGTAGGCCGCGGTCGCGCACACGGCGAAGAAAAGGAGCATGAGCCCGGCTTTCCAGCGCTGTCTCATGACACGGCCTCCCCGGCATCGGCGAGCCGCCTGAGATAATCGAAGGAATAGATGCCGGTGTTGTGTCCATCCTGCCACGTGGGTTGCAGCGCGTAGCCGCCGACAATCTGCCAGGTACGGATTTCGTAGCTGCGCGGTCCGTGTTCGGCTCTCGGGGGCGCCATCTGGCCGCCGAGGAGGTCGGTTTCGCCGCCGCATCCCGCGCAGGGGCACGCCATCCGCATTTCGCGCAGGGGAAGGAAGGATTCCGACCCGTCCTTCCACCGGATGGCGAGTTCGTTGCCGACGACCTGGATGTCTTCCGGGTGCAGGCTCATCGGTCGCGTCGAAAATCTGCGTTCATGTGTCTGCGCTTCATGACCCCTCGCCCTTGAAGACCGTGGAAAAGCCTAATACCCGGCCTTCCAGGCGTCAACCTCACAGAGTCCTGCGGAAGAGCAGGGTCGCCGCGGTGATCGCGACGGCCGTGAAACAGGAGAGGTACGCCAGGTCGAAGGCGATGGGCAGCAAGCCGGTGTTCTTGAGGATCAACTCCTTGAAGCCGTGCACCGCGTATGTGAACGGGTCCACGGACGCGATGACCTTCATCCACGCGGGGAAGGCGTTGCTGGGATACACCGCGCCGCTGGGGAAGTAGAGCACGGTGTTCAGGACGCCGAAGATGGCGCGCGGCACGAGGGGATCGTTCACGCGCACCATGAGCAGGAACATCATGCTGATGAGCGCCAGGGAGGTGATGACGACCAGCAACATCATCCGCGCCATGCGCGCCAGGTTCAGCGGATCGGGTATGCCCGCGATGAAGGAGCCGACGGTGATGAGGACGAAGCCGGCGAGGATGGCCTTGATGGCGCCGGCGAGGTTGAACCCGAGGATGAGGTCGAACTTGGTCAACGGCGTGACGAGATACCCCTCGTGCAGGCCGCGCGCCTTGTCGTCGATGAAGATGATGCCGCCGCCGATCATGGCCGAGACGAAGATCGAGAGGACGATGGTGCCCGGCAGCAGGTACTGGATATATGGCACGTAGGGGTAGATCTCGACGATGGAGAGCGTCGCGCCGGCATTTGTGCGGGGCTGCGCCGGCTTCTGGTTATAAGCGCCCAGCAGCTCGGCGAGCGTCCCTTCCATCGTCGCGGAGACGAACTGGTCGGTGTTGTCCTCGATGAGGGCGACGTTCGGATTGAAGCCCGCGAGCACCTTCCGCGAGAACTTCGGGGGGATGTTCAGGACGCCGTTGAGCTTGCCGTTGCGCAGGTCGCGGAGCGCCGCGCCCTGGTCGGCATAGGGGGTGGTGTCGAAGGTGCGGGCGTTGGCCGAGACGGCCTGGAACATCTCCTTGAGTTTGACGGCGGGGATCCGGTGATCCTGATCCACGACGCCGACGTGGAGATCCTTGATCTTGCCGCCGAAGGCGTAGCCGAGAACGACGAGTTGCACGAGCGGCATGACCATCGCGACAAGGATGAGCGTGGGGCTGCGGCGGAACCGGCGGAGGTCGCGTTCGATGATGGCGAGGATGCGGTGCATAGCTTCAGCCTCGGGAGATGATGAAAGGGCTGTCGGCCGCGCCGGGCGCCTGGAGCGCATCGCGCAGTTGGTGGCCGGTGTAGTGGACGAAGACATCGTCGAGCGTCGTGCTCTGCACGGAGAGCGATGCCACGGCGCTCCCCGCCTTGCGGGCGGCGTCGAATATCTCGACGGTCGTGCGCGGGCCGTTGTGGGTCGAGATGCGGAAGATGTTTTCGTCGGCCTTCACCTCGGCCACATCCGGCAGGGAGCGCAGGGTGGCCTCCCAGCCCGCGGGGACGCTGGAGAAGCTGACTTCGAGGATGTTCTTCCCGGGGATCGACGCCTTCAGTTTCAGCGGAGAATCGAGCGCGGCCAGCTTGCCGTGGTCGACGATGGCGATGCGGTCGCAAAGTTTGTCCGCCTCGTCCATGTAATGGGTGGTGACGAGGATGGTGAGGTCCCGCTCGCTCTTGAGGCGGGTGAGCATCTCCCACACGGAGACCCGCGACACGGGGTCGAGGCCGGTCGTCGGCTCGTCGAGGAAGAAAATCTTCGGCTCGTGCACGAGCCCGCGCGCGATCTCGAGCCGGCGCCGCATGCCGCCGGAGAACATCTTCACGGGCTTGTCGCGCCATTGGGTGAGGTCGACCGCGGCGAGCAGCTCGGTGATGGCGCGCCGCCGTTTCTCGCGCGGGATGCCGTAGAGCTTGGCGTAGATGCTCATGTTCTCCTCGGCGCTCAGGTCGAGATCGGAGGTCATGGCCTGCGGGATGACGCCGATGACCTTGCGCACCTCGTTCGCGGCGGAGGCGACATCGAATCCATGGACGCGCGCGACGCCGGAGGTGGGCGGCACCAGGGTCGTCAACATGCGGATGAGGGTGGACTTGCCCGCGCCGTTCGGGCCGAGCAGGCCGAACACTTCCCCGTGGTTCACGGTGAAGCTGAGGCCGTCCACCGCGATGAAGTCGCCGAAACGCTTTGTGAGGTTCTCGACTTCGACGTCAAACATGGCGGCTGCCTAGCGCAGGGGGAGCAGGACGTACGCGGTCATGCCCACGGCCAGGGCGCGGTCCTTGTTGTCGCACCGGAGGCGGACTTCGAAGGTCTTGATGTCGCGCTTGGTACGGCTGACGTCGCGCTGCGTGGCGAAGTCCGCATCCACCCCGCGGTAGAAGACGGTTCCCTCGCGCTCCGCGCCGGAGGGGAGGCGAACCTTGAGCTTCTGGCCGAGGCGGATGCCGTCGATGTACGTCTCCTCGATGTCGGCCCTGACCCAGAGGTCGTCTTCGTTGATGAGCGTGACGATGCCCTGGCCCAGGTTCACCACTTCGCCCTGGAGGGCGGCTCGCACATCCACCACGCCGTCGATGGGGGCGCGGATTTCCGTGTAGTCGAGGTGCACCCTGGCTTTTTCCCTCTGGGCGCCGGCCGCGGCGAGCTGATGGATGCCCGCCTGGAGCGCCGCGCGGCGGGCCTCGTTCTGCCGGGCGTTCGACCTGGCCATCGCGAGCGAGGACGCGGCGGCCTGCATCTGTTTGCGGAGGGAGTCGGAGTGCGCCTTCGCGCTGTCGTTGGCCGTGCGCGCCTGGTCGAACGCCTGCTTGGATTCCGCGCCGCGCTTGAACAGGCTGTTTTCGCGGTCGAACGTGAGGGACGCGTTTTCCAGGTCCGCTTCGGACTGGGCGGCGAGCGACTCCGCGGAGGAGAGGTTGGCCTCGGCCTGCTGGATCTGGTTGGCGGTCTGTTCCTCCTGGTATTTCAGGTCGGCTTCGGCCTGGGTGACCTGGGCCTCGGATTGCTGCTCGCTATTGGAATAGTATTCCATGTCCGCCTTCATCTCCTCGGGGCGAATCCGGCCGAGGAGGTCTCCGCGTTTCACCCGGTCGCCTTCCTTGACGAGGAGTTCCTGCAAACGGCCCTGCATTTCCGAACTGACGATGACATCGTCCGTGGTGACGATGCCGGTAAGGACGAGATCGCGTTTCCTGCCGTGCAGGATGAGGGAAAGGATGAGGACTGCCGCCAGGATGGCCGCGGGAATGACGAATTGCTTCTTCACGTTGGGGAACGGACAGGTTGGCATTATGTTCGCGCTTTCGCAAATGGCCGGGGGCGGTTGCAATCGGCGCGTTTGTGGCGGATGCGTCTGGACATGAGCGAGGGGGACATCCGCGCGGGCACGTGCGCCTGGAGCTATGAGGACTGGCGCGGCGCGTTCTACCCCGAACACCTGCCTTCCACGGAGTGGCTCGCGTTTTATGCGCGCTGCTTTCCGGCGGTGGAGATCGACTCCACCTTTTATGGCGTGCCGAAACCGCACGTCCTCGGCCACTGGCTGGATGAGACGCCGGAGACGTTTACCTTTACGTGCAAGATTTCGCGCGAGATCACGCACGAACGCCACCTGCGGGACTGCGCGGAACTTGTGGATGACTTCCTGCGCGGCATGGCGCCCCTGCATTCCCGGCTCGGCTGCGTGCTGGTGCAGCTTCCCTCGAGCTTCGTTCCGGCCCGGCACGAGGCGGACCTGCGAACGTTCGTTGCCGGGCTGCCGCGGGATTTTCGCTTCGCGTTCGAATTCCGGAGCCCGGAGTGGCGGCATCCGCGCATCGTCCACCTGCTGGAAGAGCGCGGCATCTGCTGGGTGTGGAACGACCTTACGTCCCTGGAGGATCAGAACCGGGCGGCGTTCGAGCTGCTGCCGCTGACGACGGATTTCCTCTACCTGCGGCTGATGGGCGACCAGGCGACGAAGTATCACAGCGACGGAAGCCGCGCGCACCGCTACGGAACGTTGATGTGGCCGCGGACTTCCTCGCTGGAGAGTTGGGCGATAAAGATTCGCAAACACGTGCCGGAGGCCGCGCCGATCTTCGCGTTCCTGAGCAACCATTTCGAAGGGTTCGCGCCGTTGAGCGCACAACGGCTCGCCGCGGCGCTCGGCATCGAGATACAGTTGCCGAACCCGGCCGAGGCCGGCTCGAAGGGGCAACTGGAACTGGAGATGTGACGCGCGCCCCGGCTAGCGCAAGGGCCGCCCGACGATGATCCCCGCGTCGCTGCGATACCGGTAAAGGTAACTCGCGATGCTCGAGTCCAGAACCACGCGCCCGAAATTATACGGCGCGGAGGCATGCAGGAAATGCACGACGCCATCGCTGGTTCGGTAGGCGAGGCCGACGTGCGACGTGCCGATGAACCGCCCGTCGTGTGTCGCAATGCAGATGATGTCCCCGGTGCGCAGGCTCGACTCGATGGAGGGCACCCTGCTCTTCGGGATATAATAGAGCGGCATCTCCGCGACGCGTTCCTCCATCGCCCGGATGCCGGGCCGGAGCCAAGGGTTGTTGCGCATGTAACGGTAGCCGCGCCAGTTCACGGTCATCTCCCGCGCATCGTGCGGGCCGCGCGCCGCGCCGAGCGAGCGCGTCACGTCGGCGATCAAGCCCCTGCGGTCGTTGTCATAGAGCCAGTCTTCCAGGTAGTGCAGACGCGAGAGGTATCCCTCGCACGTCCCGCCGCGGTAGCGATCCAGCTCGATGAACCGGAGCATCGTCTGCGGGGTCCACTCCTCGCGCGGCTCCCCGAGCATGCGTGCGAAGGCGAGGGAGTCCTCGAAGAATGTCCAGCAATCCATCCCTTCAAGATTCACCGAAGGCGACTCCACATGGTCGTCGATCTCCAGCGTGAACGAGCGGTACGGCGTTCCCGCGAGCGAACGGCCCACCGCGGCGGTGCGTTCTCCGATCGGGAGCGTCTTCCAGTTTTCCGCATCCGCCATGCGGACGAGGTAGGCGAACCTGTCTTCGCCGTGGAATACAGTCGGGAAGGGGAGCTGTCCCATCGCAAACGCGAGCCCCGGCAGGAGCATCGCGGCCGTGAACAGGAACGCCCGGACGGCACGGAATCCGCCGCCCGTTTTCAAACCGGGTTCGGCACGAAGGCCCCTCCGCGGCATTGCTTCAGGTAATTGAGGGCGCGCACCTGGCCGGTCATCTCGAGATCGCCGCGATATACCGGGTCGTGCCAGCCTTCGATGTCGATGCTTCCGGTGTAATTGACCATGCGCAGGATGCTGATGATGTCCGCCCAGTTGGTGTCGCCGAAGCCGGGAGTGCGGTGCCACACGTATTGCTTTCCGGAACGGATGCCGTATTTGCGGACGACATCCCACGCAACGGTCGCGTCCTTGCCGTGGACGTGAAAGATTTTGTCCACCCATTGGCGGAGCTGGGGAAGGGGATCGATGAGCGAGACCATCTGGTGGCAAGGCTCCCATTGGAGGCCCAGGGCGGGGCTCGGCACGGCGTTGAACATCATCTCCCACGCCGTCGGGGCGTGCGCGATGTTCCAGCGTACGTCGTGCCACCATCCATGCATATCGCAGTTCTCGAAAGCAATCCGCACGCCACGTCCCTCCGCGCGCCGGGCCAGCTCGCCCCATACTTCCTTGAAGCGCGGCAGGGATTCCGGAAGCGGCCGTCCCTCGATGCACCCGGTGAACCCGGCCACGACGCGGCAGCCGAAAGACTCGGCGGCGTCGATGCAGCGCCCGAAATCGCGCGCCGTCACCTCATCCTGAAGCGGGTTGCCGTAAACGCCGAGCGAGCTGACCACGGCGCGGTCCCCGAGCGTTTCGCGCACTTCCGCCGCGAGCCGGGGGAGGTCGGTCTGCCCGATCTCCCTGCCGAACGTCAGGGAAAAGCTCTCGAAGCCGTGGGGAAGGATTTGCCGAAGGTAGGCCGGCGTCTCCGGAGAGGCCTTGGCGAGCGTCCCGATGAGGATATCGCGGTGGGCCACGCGGGTGTCAGCCTTCGAACGGGCCGCAGGAACAGACCAGGTTCCGATCCCCGTAAACATTGTCGATGCGGCCGACGGCGGGCCAGAATTTGTGCTCGCGGCTCCACGGTGCGGGAAAGACCGCGGTCTCGCGCGAGTAGGGCCTGTCCCACTCACCGACCAACGACCGGGCCGTGTGCGGGGCGTTTTTCAGCGGGTTGTTCTTGCGGTCGCCGCCGTTGTCGATGGCGGCCATCTCCGCGCGGATGGCGATCATCGCGTCGCAGAAACGATCCAGCTCTTCCTTCGATTCGCTCTCGGTCGGCTCGATCATCATCGTGCCCGGCGACGGCCAGGAGATCGTGGGGGCGTGGAACCCGTAATCCATCAGCCGCTTGGCGACATCCTCGACTTCGATGTCGGCGCTCTTCCAGCCGCGGAGATCGAGGATGCATTCGTGCGCGACGAGGCCGCTGCTCCCCTTGTAGAGCACGGGGAAACTGGAGTCGAGCCGGCCCGCGATGTAGTTGGCGTTGAGGATCGCGATCCTTGTCGCCTCCGTGAGGCCTTCGCCGCCCATGAGACGGATGTACACCCACGGGATGGTGAGGATCGACGCGCTCCCCCAAGGCGCGGCGGAGATGGCTCCGATGCCCTTCCTCCCTCCCGTAGCGAAGAGGGGATGCCCCGGAAGGAACTCCACCAGGTGCGCCGCGACGCCGATGGGCCCCATGCCCGGGCCGCCGCCACCGTGCGGGATGCAGAAGGTCTTGTGGAGGTTCAGGTGGCAGACATCCGCGCCGATGTCGCCCGGCCGGCAGAGCCCGACCTGCGCGTTCATGTTCGCGCCGTCCATGTAAACCTGGCCGCCGTGCGCATGCACCGTCTCGCAGATCTCGCGGATGGTTTCCTCAAAGACGCCGTGGGTGGAGGGATACGTCACCATGAGGCAGGCGAGGTCGTCCTTATGCTTCTCGCTCTTGGCCCGCAGGTCGTCCATGTCGATGTCTCCTTCGTCCACGCAATGCACGGGCACCACGCGGAAGCCGGCCATGACGGCGCTGGCCGGGTTCGTGCCGTGGGCCGACTGCGGGATGAGGCAGACGTTGCGCGCGCCCTGGCCGCGGCTCTCGTGGTAGGCGCGGATGACGAGGAGCCCGGCGTATTCGCCCTGCGAACCGGCGTTCGGCTGGAGGGACACGCCCGAGAAACCGGTGATCTCCCCCAGCCAGCCCTCGAGCTGCGGTAAAGAGCGCCTCATAGCCGCGGGCCTGGTCGCGGGGCGCGAAGGGGTGGATCTTTCCGAACTCGCTCCACGTCACGGGCACCATCTCGGCGGTGGCGTTCAGCTTCATCGTGCACGAGCCGAGCGGGATCATGGAGGTCGTGAGCGAAAGATCCTTCGCCTCGAGGCGGCGGATGTACCGGAGCATCTCGGTCTCCGTATGGTGCCTGTTGAAGACGGCATGGCCGAGGATCGGGCTCGTGCGCGCGATCTCCGGGCCGAAGCCGGGCTCGGCTTCGGCGGCCAGGTCCCCCGTTGTCCAATCCGGCTGACGGCCGCCGCCGAAGAGGGCAAAAAGGTCGTCCAGGCTGTCGGTGGTCTCGTCGAGCGCCACGCAGACGGTATGCGCATCCAGAAGGCGCAGGTTCATGCCCCGCTCCGCGGCGAGGGCTATGATCTCATCGGCCTTGCGGGCGCCGAGCTCCACGCGGACGGTGTCGAAGAACGGTGCGTCGCCCACTTCGTAGCCGAGTCTCCGCAACCCTTCCGCCAGGATGACCGCGAAGAGGTGCACCCGTTGCGCGATCCGCCGGATGCCCTCGGGGCCGTGATAGACCGCGTACATCGACGCCATGACCGCGAGGAGTACCTGGGCGGTGCAGATGTTGCTAGTGGCCTTCTCACGCCGGATGTGCTGTTCCCGGGTCTGGAGGGCGAGCCGATACGCGGGGTTTCCCTGCGCATCGTGTGAGACGCCCACGAGGCGCCCCGGCATGTTGCGTTTGAAGGCGTCCCGCGTCGCCATATAGCCCGCGTGCGGCCCGCCGTAACCGAGGGGAACGCCGAAGCGCTGGGTGCTGCCGACCGCGGCATCGGCCCCGAATTCTCCGGGCGGCTTGATCAACGCGAGGCTCAGGATATCCGCGGCCACGATGACCAGCACGCCCGCCGCGTGCGCCCTGGTGACGAACGCCTCGTAGTCCTCGATGACGCCGTCGGTCCGCGGATACTGGAGGAGGACGGCGAAAAACGTCTCGTCGAGGGCGGCGGCAGTCTCGTCTCCGACGACGACTTTCCAGCCGAGCGCCGCGGCGCGCGACCGGACGACATCGATGGTCTGCGGATGGCAGCCTTCGGAGACAAAGAAGGCGTCTCCCCGTGGGTTCTTGCGCATGGCGTGGCACATGGCCATGGCTTCCGCGGCGGCGGTCCCCTCGTCGAGGAGCGAAGAGTTGGCAATCTCCATTCCGGTGAGGTCGCAGACCATCGTCTGAAAATTCAGGAGGGCTTCCAGACGGCCCTGCGCGATCTCGGCCTGGTACGGGGTGTAAGCGGTGTACCAGCCGGGGTTTTCGAGGATGTTGCGCTGGACGACCCCGGGCACGATGCAGTCGCTGTAGCCCATGCCGATGTGCGAGCGCAAGACGCGGTTGCGAGAGGCCATCTCCCTGAGCTCGGCGAGCGTGGCGTGCTCCCCCTGGCCGGCTGGGATTTTCAGCGGCCGCTTCAGGCGGATGCCAGCGGGAACCGCGGCGTCGATGAGGGCCTTGAGGTCGGCGAACCCGAGAGTCTCCAGCATCTGCGCGGCTTCCTCGGCATTCGAGCCGATGTGGCGGCGGGGGAAGGTGTCACCGGGTTCGAGGAGAGCTGCGTTTTCGCCGGGGACAGGGAGCTTTTTCACCTCGTGCATCACCCATTCTAATAAGGGCCGCCGATGAAGCAAGCGGCATTCGATTTTTCCGCGGCTCGGGCTTGCATTCGGGAGCGGGAAACTCCATCTTTTCCGAATTATGGGAGACAAAAGTCCAAAAGCCACTCAGAAGAAAAAGTCGCAACAGGCCGGCAAGAAGAAAGCCCCGATGCCAGCCGCTTCTTCCAAGAAGAAGTAGGGGCGCGCGCGGTTTTAAGCGGCTGTTGGGAGCCGCGGCGGAGGATTGCCCGCCACTCAAGCGGCGGTGTGTGACCGTTGACTTTGCGACGGCGATCTGCCGGCGTGCGGCGTCGAGGACGGCGCTCACAGAACGCCGGCTACAGCGGGGGACGGCGTGGCGTTACGCCGGCTTGGAGTAAAGTTCGGCGCCGTTGCTGACGAACTCGGCTGCTTTTTCGCTAAGGCCCTTTTCCAGGGCTTCGGTCTCTTCCAGGCCATTTTCGGCGGCATATTTGCGGATGTCGTCGGAGATTTTCATGGAGCAGAAGTGGGGGCCGCACATGCTGCAGAAATGGGCGGTTTTTGCGCCTTCCTGGGGCAGGGTCTGGTCGTGGAAGTCGCGGGCGGTCTCGGGGTCGAGGGAGAGGTTGAACTGATCCTCCCAGCGGAACTCGAACCGGGCTTTGCTGATGGCGTTGTCGCGATACTGCGCGCCGGGATGGCCTTTCGCGAGGTCGGCGGCGTGGGCGGCGATCTTGTAGGTGATGACGCCGTCCTTCACGTCCTTCTTGTTCGGGAGGCCGAGGTGCTCCTTCGGGGTGACGTAGCAGAGCATGGCGCAGCCGAACCAGCCGATCATCGCCGCGCCGATGCCGCTGGTGATGTGGTCGTACCCGGGAGCGATGTCCGTGGTGAGCGGGCCGAGCGTGTAGAAAGGGGCCTCGTGGCACCACTCGATCTGCTTTTCCATGTTCTCCTGGATCATGTGCATCGGGACGTGGCCCGGGCCTTCGTTCATGACCTGGACGCCGTGCTCCCACGCGCGCAGGGTGAGGTCGCCCTGGGTCTTCAACTCGGCGAACTGGGCTTCGTCGTTGGCGTCGGCGATGGAGCCGGGCCGGAGGCCGTCTCCAATGGAGAAGCTGACGTCATAGGCGGCCATGATCTCGCAGATCTCATCCCAGCGGGTGTACAGGAAGTTCTCCTTATGGTGGGTGAGGCACCACTTGGCCATGATGGAGCCGCCGCGGGAGACGATGCCGGTGGCGCGCCGGGCGGTGAGGGGGATGAAACGGAGGAGGACGCCAGCGTGGATGGTGAAGTAGTCCACGCCCTGCTCGGCCTGTTCGATGAGAGTATCCCGGTAGATTTCCCAGGTGAGGTCCTCGGCTCTGCCTCCGACCTTCTCGATGGCCTGGTAGATGGGCACGGTGCCGATGGGGACGGGGCTGTTCCGGATGATCCATTCGCGCGTCGCGTGGATGTTCTTGCCGGTGGAAAGATCCATGACGGTGTCCGCGCCCCACTTGGTGGCCCAGCGCATCTTTTCCACTTCCTCCTCGATGCTGGAGGCGACGGCGGAGTTGCCGATGTTCGCGTTGATCTTCACCAGGAAATTGCGGCCGATGATCATCGGCTCGAGCTCGGGGTGATTGATGTTCGCGGGGATGATCGCCCGGCCGCGGGCTACTTCGTCGCGGACGAACTCGGGGGTGATGTGCGCCGGGATTTTCGCGCCGAACGAGGAGCCGGGGTGCTGCTGGATGAGGATGTTCCGCGCGCCGTTCTTGTTCTCGACGCCGTCGAAGGCTTCCTCGCGTCCCAGGTTTTCGCGGATCGCGACGAACTCCATCTCGGGGGTAACGATCCCCTGACGCGCGTACCAGAGCTGGGTGACGGGCGTGCCGGAGGAGCGCAGGACGCTCCGCTTCAGGCCGGGGAACGGGTCGTGGCGATTCTTCTTTTCCGCGCGGCTGGCGTATTGCTCGTGGCCCCTGGTGAGGTAGCCATTGTCCTCGGGGCGGACGTTGCGGCCTTCGTATTCGCGGACATCGCCGCGATTCTCGATCCATTCGCGGCGCAGGGTGGGCAATCCTTCGCGCACGTCGCACGCGGCTCCGGTGTCGCCCCACGGGCCGCTGGTGTCGTAAACGCGGACGAACTCGTTGATCTCGCCCGAGCCGTCGATGTGCGCCTTGGTCGGGCTGAGGTCGATTTCGCGCACGGGCGCCTTCACGAAGTCGAATCGCTTCCCGGCGATATAAACCTTGCGGCTGTGCGGAAGGGGTTTCCCCGAAGTTTCCGGAGCCGTCATCGGCTGAAAAACGGCTGTGTCATCCAGATGCTTTTGGGGATCACGACCTGCGGCATCGCCTTCGCGTTGGTGATGACCGTCGCCGTGTCCCGGAGGGTGACGCTGCTGGGGAGTTCGCGGCGGTAGTCGGCGAGCAATTTCGGCGGTTCCTTGTTTTCGGCCAGGCGCTTGTACCCGTTTATCCCCATCACGATCGCGTCGGCCATCTTGGTGCGCCACTCCGGGTTCGCGACGAGGAGGGCGTCGGAGGCGTTGGAAAGGAAGCCGCCTTCGACGAGGATCGAGGGGACGGTGGCAAGGCGAATGACGGCGAAGCGGGCGCGTTTCACGCCGCGATCCACCTGGGGGATGTTCCCCAGGAGCGAATGGTAAACGCTGGCGGCGAGCGCCGAGCTCTGGACATCCACGACGTTGCCGGGCTCGCTGCGCATGTCGCGGAGCGTGAGCTGGTCGTCGGCGGTCGAAGGCGCGCCGCGCGGGGTGAGGGCGAAGACTTCGAAACCGGACGCCGAGGGGTTCTCGATGGACGAATTAAAGTGGACGCTCACGAAGATGGAGTTGGGCATGCGGTTCGCGGCGCGAGGACGTTCTTCGAGCGGGATGAACACATCGCTGTCGCGCGTGAGGAAGACCCGGAGGCCTTCCGCCTCGAGCCTCGCCTTCGCGCGCCGGCACACGTCCAGCGCGAAATCCTTCTCGCAGCCGTAGCTGCTCAACGCGCCTTTATCGTAGCCGCCGTGGCCGGGGTCAAGCACGACGTTTCTCACACCCTGCAACTGCGGGATCATCTGGGGCCGGAGCATGGGCTCCATCGTCTTGGCCAGGTCGAGGCGCGAGATGAGAATCTTGTTCTCCTGGGTGATGACCGGGAACGCGAGCCACTGGGTGACGCCGTTGATCTCGATCTCGCGGCTGTTCAGGAAGAACTCCACCTCCTCCTTGCCGGAGTCCACGGTGACCTTGTTGTCCACGGGCGTCACCTGGTTCGGCAGGCCGTAGAAGGCCTCCAGGTTGTCGATGGAGACGTAGTCGCGCCCTTCGAAACGGTAGAGCTTCCAGTCATCCGCCGACGCCAAGGCGCAACGGAAAATAAAAACCAGAAACAAAATGTAGCGCCGGCCACTCATTTGCCACAAAATCTCATATCGCCTTGAAACTGCAACATCCATCGCCGGGAATCAGCAGGAACGATGCCCCATGGAACGGGTGACCGCGGGAGGGCCCTTTTCCTACCTCCTCGCCGGCCAGCCCCGCTGGGCGGTGCTGCTCGAAGCCTCCGTGCTCACCCTGATGATCGGGTGGGTGGATTACATCACCGGCTACGACATCAACCTCACCGTTTTCTACGCCCTGCCGATCCTCATGGCGGTGTGGTATGCGGATTTCGCGGCCTCCGTCCTGGTCGCCATCCTGTGCACCATTACCTGGTCTCTGGCGGATTACGAATCCGGGCACCCTTATTCGGCGCTCTGGATTCCCGTGTGGGACACCTGGATCCGCCTGCTCTTTTTCATATTCGTGGTCTTCGGGGGAAGCGCGATCCGGTCGCAGATCGCGGAGACGCGCGCGCGGGTGGAGCTTCTGGAGCCGTTCCACGTCCTCGCGAGGATCTCGCCGGTGGGGATCTTTCGCAGCGATGTACAGGGGCGCTGCCTTTATATGAACGAACGGTGGCTCGAGATGCTCGGGCGGCGCCCCATCCCGGCCCTTGCAGGAGACGTGGACGCAATCCATCCACCCGGACGACCGGGAACGCGTGGCCCGCGAATGGGCGGAGGCGAAGGAGGCTGCGCGGACATTTGCTTTCGAATGCCGTCTGCTGCGGCAGGCCGGGGAGATCGTCTGGGTGCTGGGCCAGGTGGCGCAGGAAACGGATAACCGCGGCATCGTGCGCGGCTACGTGGGGTCGATCACCGAGATGACCGAACACCGCCGGCTGGAGACGGAGGTGCTGGAGATCAGCGAGCGCGAACAGCGCCGTATCGGCCAGGATCTGCACGACGGGCTGTGCCAGGACCTGGCGGCGATCCAGTTCGCGGCGAGCTCGCTGAGGGGCGATCTCCAGTCCAGGGACGCGCCGGAGACGGGCGAGGCGCGCGAGATTGCCGACCTGTTGAAGGAGGCCATCGTGCAGGCCAGGAATCTCGCGCGCGCCATCTTCCCGGTGAAACTGGAGAGGATCGGCCTGGCGTCTGCTCTCGAGGAACTCGCGGGAAGCGTCTCCCACCTTTACAAGGTTTCCTGCACGTTGGAGAGCCGCAATTCCATCCCGGTTGACGACCATGCCTCCGCGACACACCTCTACCGGATCGCCCAGGAAGCCGTGAACAACGCCTTGAAACACGGCGAAGCGAAGACGATCGCGATCTCTCTCAGCCGGAAGGATGACCAGCTGGAGCTCACCGTCGAGAACGACGGGCGCGACTTCCCCGGGACGCTGCCAAGCGGCGGAGGCATGGGGCTGCACATCATGCGATACAGGGCGCGGATGATCGGCGCTTCCCTGCGCGTGGAGAGGCTGAGCGGGGGCGGCACTCTCGTCTCTTGCGCCTTGCGACAGGCGTCCGCGGCCCATACGATGGAAAAAGACTCCCTGTCTCTCGTATGACAACCACCACGAAATCCATCCGCGTCGTCGTCGTCGACGACCACCCGATGCTCCGCGAGCGTCTGGCCCATCTCATCAACAAAGAGGCGGACATGGCGATCTGCGGCGAGGCGGACAACATCCAGGAGGCGATCGAGATCATCACGAAGTGCAAGCCGGACATCGCGGTCGTGGACATAACGCTCCACGGCTCCAGCGGGCTCGAGTTGATCAAAAATCTTAAGGTCGGCGGGTGCGAGGTGCCGGTGCTTGTGCTCTCGATGCACGACGAGTCGCTGTACGCGCAGAGGGCATTGCGCGCCGGCGCCAAGGGTTACGTGACCAAGCACGAGGCTTCGGAGACGGTCATGACGGCGATCCGCCGCGTGCTCCAGGGCGAAGTCTATCTGAGCGAGCATCTCACCGCCCGGATATTGAAGAACCTCGTGGAGACCGGTTCGCAGGTGGAGGGCACCGCGATCAACCGGCTTACCGACCGCGAGCTGGAGGTGTTCCAGATGATCGGGCACGGGCGCGCCACGCGGGAGATCGCAAAGGCGCTGAACCTCGGCGTCAAGACGGTGGACACCTACCGCGAGCGGATCAAGCAGAAGCTGAATCTGCACAACGCCGCGGAGCTGCACCACCAGGCGATCCAGTGGGTGAGCGACGCCGAGTAGAGGCATTGCCGATCCCGCATCGGGAATAGCTTGTAGGTGGCGTCCTTACCTTGAAAGAGGGGGGGTGTAGGTATGCCAAGGGCGCGCCGGCTGCTCATTATCGCGCAATACCTTAAAATTATGAAACCTCCTGTTCGCTCCGCATTCACCCTCGTTGAAATCATGATCGTGGTCGCCATCATCTCCTTGCTGGCGGCCATGGCAGTCCCGAATTTCCTGCGCGCCCGGAAGCGGTCCCAGGCGACGCGGATCCTGGAAGACCTGCGAGTCCTGGACAATGCGCTCGACCAGTATGCCATCGAGACCAACAAAACGTCCGGCGCCACGGCGAACTTCGTGGACCTGAAAAACTACCTCAAGGCGGGCAGCACTCTCTACTCGACCGGCGCGGATACGTTCGGGACGGCTTACGGGCCGTTTGCCGTGGATCGCAGCCCGGTCGTGGCGGCCTCGACGTTCAATGTCCTCTCGGATGTGGCGCCCGCCGCGTTCTGGTCGCCGTATTGAATCACCGTCGCGCCCCTGTGACGGCGCGAAACGCAGGCGCCCAGCACCATAAGTCCCTAGGGAAATTCCCTACACCAGAAAAGGTGCCGTGTAGGTATGGCATGGGCCTGCCGGGTGCTTATTCCCAATTCAATAACCAGTCATAACCTCCATACTATATATGCATAAAAAACACGCCTTCACCCTCGTCGAGATCATGATCGTCGTCGCGATTATCTCTCTTCTCGCCGCCATCGCCGTCCCGAACTTCCTGCGCGCCCGCAAGCGCTCCCAGGCAACGCGCGTTCTCGAAGACCTCCGCGTCCTCGACAACGCCCTCGACCAATACGCGATCGAGACGAACAAGAACTCCGGCTCGACAGTGGTCTTCGCGGACTTGAAGAACTACATCAAGAGCGGCACCACCCTGTACGAGACCGGCAACGACATCTTCGGCACCGCCTACGGGCCGTTTACCGTGGACAAGCCGCCGATCGTGGCTACGGCCACCTTCAATACCCTCTCGGACGTGGCGCCCGCTGCGTTCTGGTCGCCCTACTGACAACCAGCCCGCCGCCCGGCGTGCGCTCGTCGCACCCGGGTAGGCGGGCGGCGTCACGTAAGGATGTGTGCGAAGAAATCCTCGAACAGCGAGGTGTAAATCGGGTGCCGTTCCGGGTGATACTGGACACCGAAGCAGTAGGGGTAACCCCGTAGCTTGACCTGTTCGATGATGTCATCCGTGCTGCACCAGGCCTCGACCTCCAGGCCGGAGGCGACCTTGTCCAACGCCTGGTGATGCGAACTGTTCACCAGCGGCAGCCGGTGGCTGGACGATGCCGAATGCCGTAACGGCTGGATGTTTCCCGTCCTGGCTTCCGGCAGGTTGTGGCCCGGTATATCCAGCAACAGGGTGCCCCCGAGTTCGACGTTCAGGACTTGAAAGCCTTTACAAACGGCGAAGATCGGTTTCCCAGATTCGAGAGCTTTTCGCAGCGCTGCGAATTCCCACTCGTCCCGTTCGGGCCCCGGCTCGACGATGAGGGAAGCGTCGGGCACGATTTGTTTGAGGTAGCCGGCGGAGATATCCGGGCCGCCCGTGATGAGGAGCGCCTCCGCATCGGCCATGTTCACCGGGGCGCCCCCGGCATTCGCCGTGCGCGCGTTCAGGAACTCCAGGCCGGGGTGCGGCTGCAAAAAGCTTTGGAAGTAATCCTGATCCTTCTCACGAATCCAGCTTGCGATCTTTGGCATCGGCGGACTATGGCCCATTCAGCGTTCCCACTCCAGCGTCCCGATAAGTTTTCCCCACGCCCGTGCGGGGGCCTGCGCGACAAATCTCGGGGCTTGCCATTTGCGCACCGGGCGCTTATCCAGTGGGCACATGAAGAAGATAGAGGCAATCATCAAGCCGTTCAAGATGGAGGATGTAAAGGAAGCCCTCGCCGAGATCGGCATCGAAGGGATGACCGTCAGCGAGGTCAAAGGCTTCGGACGGCAAAAGGGCCACACCGAGATTTACCGCGGCAGCGAATACACCGTGGACTTCCTGCCGAAGGTGAAATTTGAGATCGTGCTGGCCGACGAACGCGTCCAGAAAGCGGTGGACGTCATCGTGCACGCCGCGAAGACGGGCAAGATCGGCGATGGCAAGGTCTTCGTCTTCTCGGTCGAGGAAGCGATTCGCATCCGCACCGAAGAACGGGGCGAGCAGGCCATCTAGGCCCGCTTCACGAGAGACGCGGGCGCGGCGCATCTCCTGCTCTCTGGGGTTTGCACTATGAATTTCTTGAAAATCCTGATCCTCGGCGTTGTCCAGGGCGCGTGCGAGCTGCTGCCGGTCTCCAGCTCCGCCCACGTCATCGTCGCGGAGAAGCTCATGGGCATGGACGCTTCCAGCCCGGCCATGACGTTCCTCCTCGGTACTGCTCCATACCGGCACCATGTTCGCCGTCATCGTTTTTTTCTGGAGCGCCTGGCGTCAGCACTATTTCGCATCCGCCCCCGTCTTCTGGAATATCGCGCGCCTGGTGGTCGTGGCGACGTTTCTCACCTTCCTGGTCGGGATGTCCCTCAAGGTGCTCATCGAAAAAGTCGCCATGCGCGGCGTGCCGCACGCCGAAGTCGAGGACCTCTTCTCGAACCTGCCATTGATCGGCGGGGCGCTGTTTGCGGTCGGCGTCCTCATCATCGCGGCGGGATTCTTCAACAGCAGGCCTTCGAGCGAGTCGGAGATCGGGTTCCGGGAGTCGTGCTGGATCGGCATCGTGCAGGGGCTCTGCCTCCCGTTCCGCGGGTTCTCGCGCTCGGGCGCGACCATCTCCACGGGCCTCCTGCTCGGCGCGCCGAAACAGCGGCTGGAGGAATTCAGCTTTGCGCTGGCGGTCGTTCTCACCCCGCCGGCGATCGCCATCGAGGCCAACCGTCTGCGGAAGTCGCTCCACGGCCTGCCCCCGTCCCAATCCCCGGGGTTCGGCCACCTGCTCCTGCCGGGGTTCGTCGGCATGCTGTGCAGCTTTGCCGCGGGACTCCTCGCCCTGCGCCTGCTCTCCCGCTGGCTGGAGAATGGCCGCTGGCAATACTTCGGCTTTTATTGCCTGGCGGCGTCCTTTGGCGTCTTCTTCCTCTGGTCGCGGGGGTACTAGAAACCTTTGTCTGCTCCGATACGAGCGGTTCTTGCCGCCGCGCTCTTTGCGTTGGGCGCGGCCTCCGCTCAGGGAGTCAGCGAGCGTCCCGAGTTCTTTCCGTCCCCGGACGGGAAGCGCAAGATCGAGGTCGTTTTGGCTCCTGGCGCCGCAGGCGACGCCAATACGTGGCGGATCGCCTTGTCAGAGAAGGGGAAAGTCTTATGGCGTCGCACCTCGAATGCGCGCTACATAAAGGTCTCCTGGTCGCCCTCGTCCCGCATCGTGCTCACTGGCGAAAACCAGAAGGCGTCCATGGATCTCAGGGTTCTCCAGATCGACGGCGGGGCCGTTCGCGACACGGGCTTTGACTCGGATTCATTAATCGATGCGAAGCTGTTTGCGACGTTGCCGTGGCGCGAACAGTTGAAAAGCATCGCACCGGTTGCAAGGGTGACGTGGAAGACCGTGAAGTGGATCGAGCACCCGTTTCAATGGTGCACCATGACTTACATCCTGCGCGGCATCGGCTACGAAGGAGAGGCGGACCTGCTTATCGACCTCGACGCGGCCAAGCCCGCGCTCAGGATCACCGCGATCCGCCCCACGGTGCACCCCGGCTTCTTCGACGAAGACTGACGCCGGGAGCTTTCAGCCCGCCGGACGCATGAGCCGGTATTCGAGGCTGTCCACGAGGGCGAGCCAACTCGCCTCGATGATGTTGTTCGAGACGCCTACCGTTCCCCAACTGCTCCTGCCATCGGTCGAGACGATCAGCACCCGTGTGCCCGCCGCGGTGCCTTTCTGGCTCGCGAGGATGCGCACCTTGTAATCCTGCAGTTCGATCTCGTCGATGCACGGGTAGAACGGCCTCAGCGCGGTGCGCAACGCGGAGTCCAGCGCATTCACCGGGCCGTCGCCTTCCGCCACCGTGTATTCGTTGACGCCGTCCACCCGCAACTTCACGGTCGCCTCGCACGTGTGGCACGAGCCCGAGCCGGAACGCCGGAACGTGCAATGGTATTCGATGAGTTCGAACGAAGGCCGGTGCTGGCCGAGTATCTTGCGGATGAGCAGGTGCAGCGACGCCTCCGCCGCCTCGAACTCGTAGCCTTCGCTCTCCATGCGCTTGACCGTCCGCAGGATTTCGGCGATCTCGGGCGAGCCTTTTTCGAGCGCGAAACCGAGTTCCCTCGCTTTCAAGAGCACGTTGCTCTGGCCGGAAAGTTCGGAGACGAGGATGTGCTGGTCGTTCCCGACCGCCGAGGGGTCGATGTGCTCGTACGAACGCGCGAGCTTCTGCACGGCGTTCACGTGGATGCCCCCTTTGTGGGCAAACGCGGAGCTGCCGACGAAAGGGGCCCGGTTCTGGTGCGCGACGTTGGCGAGTTCGTCCACGAAGAGCGAAAGCTCGCGCAGCTTGGTGAGGTCCGGCACGACGGCGATGCCCATCTTCGCCTGGAGATTCGGGATGAGCGTCGTCATGTTGCAATTGCCCACGCGTTCCCCGTAGCCGTTGATGGTTCCCTGCACCTGGCTCGCGCCTTCGGCCACCGCGGCGAGGGCGTTCGCGACGCCCACTCCGCAGTCGTTGTGCGTGTGGATGCCGACCGCCATCCGCACGCGGGCGATCGTCTCCCGCGTGATCCTCGCCACCTCGTCCGGCATGGAGCCGCCGTTGGTGTCGCAGAGCACCACGGCGTCCGCGCCCGCGTCGCGCGCGGCGCAGAGCGTCTTCAAGGCGTACTCCGGGTCGTCCTTGTAGCCGTCGAAAAAATGTTCGGCATCGTAGAAGACCTCGCGGCCCTTTTCTTTAAAATAGCGGATCGTGTCGGCGATCATCGCCAGGTTCTCCGCCGCCGTCACGCCCAGCACTTCGGTCACGTGCAGCAGCCAGCTCTTGCCGACCAGCGTCACGACCGGCGTCCCGGCGTCGAGCAACACCCGCACCTGCGGGTCGTCCTCCACCGCGAGGTTGCCCCTCCGCGTGCTCCCGAACGCCGCGATCCTGGCCTGGGACCAGACGCGCTTCCGGGCTTCCTGGAAAAATGCGACATCCTTCGGGTTCGATCCCGGCCAGCCTCCCTCGATGTACTGCACGCCGAACGCATCCAGCCTTTCCGCGACCCGGATTTTGTCCAGGACGCTGAAGGAGATGCCTTCGCCCTGGGTGCCATCCCGCAGGGTCGTATCGTAGAGAGCGACGGTTCTTTCGGCCATAAAAGGGGAAAGATTCTTTAAGTCAGGACAGCCCCCGGCGCAACTGCCGAAGAGGCCTGCCTAGCGCCTGGAGTCCCGCAACGCCTTGCGGGCCGCGGCCGCCGCCGAGGTCTCCTGGTTGCAAAGCAGGATTCCCTTCAGCTCGTCGCCGCGATAGTACCCGGGCCACGAATTTCTTTTTGGCGCGGTCCCCCTCGATCTCCGCGCGGGCGGGCGGAGCGCTGAAGTCGCCGACGAATTCGAACTTGAGGTCGAAAAGTTCGCTCCCGTTATAAGGGATGCTCTCAAACTTCTGCCGCTTCTTGCCCGTGATGTTGCCCCCGACCAGCCGGCCCTGCGCCAGCGCGTTTTCCCAGTGCTCGGCGCGGCGCACTCCGCCGAAGATGCGGTCGGGGTACAGGGCGATGTCGCCCGCGGCGAAGATGCCCTTCTCGTCGGTCTCAAGGTATTCGTTGACGGGCGTGCCGTTCGGGCCGCCGAGCGGAGTATCCGCCACGAGATCGAGGTTCGGCTCGCCGCCGACCGCGACCAGGGCCATGCCCGCCGGAAAGCGGTTCCCGCTCTTGGTCTGGATGTTCTTGAGCACCGTCTTGCCCTCGAATCCGTTGAGGGTCTCCTGCATCATCATGGTGACGCCGCGCTTCGAGAAATAGTCGGTGAGCCAGTGCGCGCTTTCCTCGTCGAGCATCTTCTGCCAGAGGAACGGGTGCCTGCTCATCACACGCACGTTCAGCTTCAACTGCCGCAGGAGCGAGGCCGACTCCGCCGCGATGAATCCGCCGCCGATGACCACGACATTTTTCTCCCCGCCGCTGATCTCGCGCAGGGCGATGACATCGCGCAGGGTGCGCACGTAGATGACGTTGCCGAGGCGCGCGCCTGCGACCGCGGGCCGCTTCGCCCGGCTTCCCATGGCGAGGCACGCCTTGCGAAATTCGATCGCCTGGCCGGTGGAGAGCACCGCCACGTGACGGTCCAGGTTCAGCTCCGTGACGTTCGTCTCGAGGCGCAGGTCCACCTTGTTGCTGGCATACCACTCGGACTTGACGTGCAACAGCTTCTCGGGCGGCGCGGTGATCTTCGAAAGGTACGAGCGGAACAGGTGCGGGCGGTTGTACGGCGCGCACGACTCGCTTCCCACGAGCATGACCGATCCCCGCCGGTCGAGTTTCCGGATTGTTTCACAAACGCTTGCGCCGGCGATGCCCGCTCCGACGATGAGGTAATCTCTCTGGATCATTAAAGACGCTGACCTAGGATTCTACAGATCATGGCCGGACTGCGAGGAAAATATCGATTTCGGTCGCGCGTTTGACATTCTGCTGGCTCCGATGACCCGATTGCAAATCCAGGAAGTCAGCAAGCGTTTCGGCGCCGCGGTCGCCCTGGATCGCGTGAACCTGGACGTGGCGCCCGGCGAGATTTTCCTTTTGCTCGGGCCCAGCGGGTGCGGCAAGACGACCCTCCTTCGATCCATCGCCGGTTTCAACATACCCGATGAAGGCAGGATATTCCTGGGCGACGCGGACGTTACCCGCCAGCCCGCGCATTTGCGGCAAACGGCGATGGTGTTCCAGAACTACGCCCTATGGCCGCACCGGACGGTGGCGGGGAACGTCGCGTTCGGTCTGGAGGAACGGGGCGTCTCCAGGGCCGAGACGGACCGCCGCGTGGCCGAGGCCCTGGACTCGATGCGGATGGGCGATCTCGCGGGACGCAGGATCAACCAGCTCTCGGGCGGCCAGCAGCAACGCGTGGCGCTCGCACGCGCGCTGGTCGTCCGCCCGCGCTGCCTGCTGCTGGACGAGCCGCTCTCGAACCTCGACGCGAAACTGCGGCACGAGCTGCGCGCAGAGATCCGGCGCGTCTGCCGCGAGTTCGGGCTCACATCCGTCTATGTGACCCACGACCAGAAGGAGGCGCTCTCGATCGCGGACCGCATCGCGGTCCTGGACAAGGGCCGCGTGTGCCAGGTGGGAACTCCGGATGAAGTCTATCGCGCCCCTCGCACGCGCTTCGTCGCCGATTTCATAGGGGAGACCAATCTGCTGCCGGGCGTCGTAGCCGCCTCGACGGCAGGTCGCGCGACCGTTGCAACCGCTCTCGGGGAGATCGACGGCACGCTTCCGGCCGATGGCGGCGCGTGGGCTCCGGGGACGCCCGCCATCCTCTCCATCCGCCCTGAAAGCTGGCGGCTCCAGACCGAACCCGGTCCGGGCAATTGCATCGGGGGCAGGATCGAAGACTCGATCTACCTGGGCGAAATGGCCGAGTATAAATTCGTGGCGAACGGCGTAGCCCTGAAGATATACGAGTTGAATCCGCGCTTCCTCGCAGCCGGACGCGACCGGGAATTGTACGCTGTCGTGGACCCGCGGGACGTGGCCGTCCTGAGAGAATGAAAAACATCCTTCTAGCCGCCGCGTTTCTCACGGTGCTGGCCGGGCCGCTCCTGCTGCGCCCGCGCGGCGACGCCTTTTTTGGGAAGGCGGACAGGACGCTCGTCATCGTCACGCCCGACAACGAGGCCATCCGCTACGAGTTCACCCGGGCGTTCGGGGATTATTATTTCAAGAAGACCGGCCTGCGGGCCAGGATCGACTGGCGCACCCCGGGAGGCACGAGCGAAATCTCCCGCTACATCGCGTCCGAATATCTCGGCGCGTTCGAGAACTACTGGACGAACCAACTCCACCGCCCCTGGAACGCCGCGGTCCGCGCCGCGTTTGACGACCCGGCCATCCAGCCCGCCGCCGACCCGCAAAAGGACTCGGCCGCGCAGGCCGTCCGCCGTGCGTTCCTCGCCTCCGGGGTGGGCTGCGGCGTCGACCTGTTCTTCGGCGGAGGGAGCTTCGACTTCGCCCAGCAGGCCGGCGCGGGCCGGCTCGTGGATTGCGGCGTCGTCCGTTCGCACCCCGAGCTTTTTAACGCCCGGTGCATCCCGCAGACGGTGGGAGGCGAGCCGTACTGGGATCCGAAAGGACGGTGGATCGGCGTGTGCCTGAGCGCTTTCGGCATCTGTTATAATGTCGATTCGCTCCGGGCTTTAAAGATCGATCGCCCGCCTTCCCAGTGGGCCGACCTTGGCGCGCCCGCGTATCGCGGCGCGGTGGCGATGAACGACCCGACGCAGAGCGGCTCGGTCGCCAAGGCATTCGAAATGTTGATCCAGCAGCAGATGCTCCTTTCGACCCGCACGTCCGCCACGGAGGAGGCCGGCGTCCGCGAAGGCTGGGAGCGCGCGATGCGGCTCATCCAGGAGATTGCCGGCAACGCCCGATATTTCACCGACTCGGCGACACGGACGCCGTGGGATGTCGAGTCCGGCGACGCCGCGGCCGGCATGTGCATCGATTTTTATGGGCGCTTCCAGAGCGAAGCGGTGCGCAGGCCGGACGGCTATTCGCGGATGAATTACATCACCCCGGAAGGCGGGTCGTCGGTGGGGGTTGACCCCATCGGCATGTTCCGCGGCGCGCCGGACCCGGAGCTCGCCCACGCATTTATTGAGTTCGCCATGTCCGCGGAGGGCCAGAAGCTCTGGAACTGGAAGGCCGGCGCGCCTGGCGGCCCCGCGAAATATGCGCTGCGGCGCCTGCCCATTCTTCCAGCGCTCTATGCCCCGGAGTATAAGCCGTTCCGATCCGATCCCGATGTCGCCCCGTATCAAACGGCGGGCGCGTTTGAATATCATCCCAAATGGACGGGCCCGCTCTTTCAGGCGACGAGCTTCATCGTCCGGTGCATGTGCGTGGAGCCCCACCAGGAACTCGCCGCGGCGTGGAGGGCTCTCATCGCAGCCGGGTTCCCGCCCGAAGCCAGCGCCGCGTTCTACGATGTGTCCGCGGTCGATTACCCCACCGCGTCCGGCCCGATCCGCGAGGCCCTCAAGTCGCCCCGGAAGATCGCCCAGGTGCGCCTGGCCGCGTCCCTCTACGATTCTTTTCGGGCCCGGTATATCCGCGCCGCTGAACTCGCGCGGCTCGGCAGATGACCACGCCCGCATCCGACCCCGCCGCATTCCGCCGGCTCCTCGTCGCGTGGTTCGACGCGAACGCCCGCGACCTGCCGTGGCGGCGCACGCGCGATCCCTACGCGATCCTGGTCTCGGAGATGATGCTCCAGCAGACCCAGGTCGCGACGGTCATCGGTTATTTTAACCGCTGGATGGACCGGTTTCCGAGCTCGTCCCACCTCGCGCGGGCGGAGAGTTCGGAAGTCCTCCACGCGTGGCAGGGCCTGGGCTACTACTCACGGGCGCGCAATTTGCACCAGGCCGCGCGCGATCTCCAAACGCGCCACGCCGGGCGATTTCCGGCCCGGTCCGAGATCATCGAGACCCTGCCGGGGATCGGGAGCTACACCGCGGCGGCCGTCGCGTCTTTCGCGTTCGACGAATCGGTTCCTGTGCTCGACACGAACGTCATTCGCGCCCTAAGCCGCCTCTTCGAATATTCCGCGCCGGTGGACAATTCGGAGGGACGGGCGTTCCTCCGGGCCCGGGCGGCCGAACTTCTTCCCGCGATAAGTGCGGGCCGATACAACGCCGCCCTCATGGAGCTCGGAGCCTTGATCTGCGTATCGCGCATCCCGGCCTGCGGAATCTGCCCCGTGCGCGTCTTCTGCGCGGCGCGTGCGCCCGGGACGCTCCCGGTCAAGAAGGCGCGAAGGGCGACCCTCCTCGTGGAGGAGGAGCGCGCGCTCATCGAGCACGAGGGGAGGGTGCTTCTGGAACAGCAGACCGGCGCCCGGTGGAACGGCCTCTGGTGCCTGCCGCCGCGCTCGGCTCCCGGCGGGGCGGCCCTGGTGAAGTTCAAATACTCCATCACCCACCACAGAGTGACGCTCGCGGTATTCGGCCAGCAGCCGCCCGCGGAAATACTTGCGAGCCAATGCTGGGTGGGAAAGGCTTCCCTGGACGCCGTCCCCATGCCATCGCCGCATCGCAAAGCTCTTGGACTTTTGGGCATTCTGCCGCAGTGTGCCTTGACTTGAAAACGGAGACCCTCCCAACCCTGCCCGACGAGACCGGCCACTTCGGCCCGTATGGCGGCATGTTCGTGCCCGAGACGTTGATGACGGCGCTGAAAGACCTAACCGCCGAGTATGCACGCGCAAAGATCGACCCCGCGTTCCAGCGCGAACTCGCGGGCCTGCTCGCCGATTTCGCGGGCCGGCCCACGCCGCTCTACCTGGCCGAGCGGCTCACCGCGAAGCTCGGCGGCGCGCGGGTTTTCCTCAAGCGCGAAGACCTGCTGCATACCGGCGCCCACAAGATCAACAATGCGCTGGGGCAGATACTCCTCGCCCGGCGCATGGGCAAGCACCGCATCATCGCCGAGACCGGCGCGGGCCAGCACGGCGTGGCGACTGCGACCGTCGCCGCGCGGTTCGGGTTCGAGTGCGTGATCTACATGGGCAAGGTGGACATGGAGCGCCAGTCGCTGAACGTCACGCGCATGCATCTCCTCGGCGCAAAGGTCATCCCGGTGACCGCGGGACAGGCCACCCTCAAGGAAGCCATCAACGAAGCGATGCGCGACTGGGTGACCAACGTGCGCACGACCCATTACATCCTCGGCTCGGCGCTGGGCTCCCACCCATACCCCATGATGGTGCGGGATTTTCATCGGGTCATCGGCGTAGAGGCCCGGCGACAGATCCTCGAACGCGAGGGACGGCTGCCCGATCTCCTCGTGGCGTGCGTCGGGGGCGGGAGCAACGCCATCGGCCTCTTTCACCCTTTCCTGGGCGATGACGGCGTCCGGATGGTCGGCGTGGAAGCGGGCGGGCGGGGGATACGGACCGGGGAGCATGCCGCGCGCTTCCAGGGTGGAAAGCTCGGCGTCCTGCAGGGAACCAGGACATGGCTCCTGGCGGACGACGACGGCCAGATCCAGTTGACCCATTCCATCTCCGCCGGACTCGACTATGCGGCGGTCGGCCCGGAGCACAGCCACCTGCGCGACCAGGGCCGGGTCGAGTACGAATACGCCACGGACGCGGAGGCGCTGGAGGCGTTCCAGGAATTGGCGCGGATGGAGGGGATCATCCCCGCGCTGGAGTCCGCGCATGCGATCGCCTACGTCCTCAAGGCCGCGCCGAAGATGTCCCCGGACGCCATTATCATCGCGAACCTTTCCGGCCGCGGAGACAAAGACGTCCAGCAAGCGGCCGAGCATTGCCGGTAGCCCCCGCGCGGCCCGGGCGGTCTCCAGCCCCCGACCCGCGCCGGAGATGTAACATTGCTTTGGCCGGGGCGACTCCACATATTCGTGCCGATATGACGTTCTCCCGACACGGTGCGCGCCGGGCCGCCGCGGCCCTCTGCCTAGCCGGGTGCCTCGCGGCGTGGCCTGCCGCGGGCGAGGCCCCGCTGGCCGAAAAGCCGTATATGGGCTGGAGCAGTTGGAGCTTTTTCCGGGGAAGGCCGACCGAGGGCCGCGTCAAGGCCGAAGCGGACGCGATGTCCGCCCGGCTCAAGGCATACGGCTACGTCTATATAAACGTCGATTCCGGCTGGTCCGAAGATTTCGACGGCTACGGCCGTGCGAGGCCGGACGCAGCGCGGTTCCCGGGCGGCATCGCGGCGCTCGCGGAGTATGTGCACCGCAAAGGGCTGAAGCTCGGCATCTACCTGAACCCCGGCATGCCCAAGAGCGTCTGGGATGCCAACTCGCCGATCTACGGCACGCCGTACCACGCGAGGGACATCTCCGACGCCTCCCAGAACGGCAACACGTTCGGCAAGGCGAATCGCATCGACTACCTGAAGCCCGGCGCGGCCGAGTATGTGCAGAGCTGCGCCGACCTGGTCGCTTCCTGGGGGGTCGATTTCATCAAGATGGATTTCGTCGGGCCCGGCGCGGGGAGGGTGCCCGCCGACAATCGCCCCGACATCCAGCACTGGAACGCCGCGCTGAAAAAAACGGGCCGACCGGTCTGGCTGGAACTCTCCAATAGCCTCGATATCCGTTATGTGGATTTCTGGAAGAAATACAGCAATAGCTGGCGCATCGAGGCCGACATCGAATGGTACGGGGGCCATACCCTGACGAATTGGAACAGGGTCTCGAGGCGGTTCGACAATGCCCCGAACTGGGCGCCCCACGCCGGTCCCGGAGGGTGGAACGACCTGGATGCGCTCGAGGTCGGCAACGGCATCAACACGGGCCTCACCCCGGACGAGCGCCGGACGGCGATGACGCTCTGGTGCATCAACTGCTCGCCGTTGTCCATCGGGGCCGACCTCACGAACCTCGACCGGAGTGATCTTTCGATCCTCACCAACCCGGAGGTGCTCGCCATCGACCAGGCGGGCCGCGTCGCAGTGCCGCTTTCCCAGGGGAGCGCGCAGCAGGTGTGGCGGGCGCGCAACCCCGACGGCACATTCACCGTCGCGCTTTTCAACCTCGGCGCTTCGGCGGAGACGGTGACTGCGAACTGGAACGAGGTGGGCTTCCACAGTCCGGCGGCGGTGCGCGATCTTTGGGCGAGGACGGAACTCGGCGTCTTTGGAAAAGGGTTCGCCGCGGCACTCAATGGCCACGCGGCGCGGCTGCTGAGGGTGACGCCCCTCGTGATGTCGGCGGAAAAGGGCCATTCGCGATGAGCTGCCGCCGCTTCCGACGTGCGCGCAAACTTGTTGCCTCCGGCAGCCGATTGCGCGATGGATTCTGCCATTGAGGCGCCGGACCCGAGCGCCCCATCCCCACCCGTGACCCCGTCCCCGCCCTCCACCAAACCTGAAAGCGTGAGCCTCCCCGCGTGGCAGCGAAACCCGCTTTTCAGGTTCTTTGCGTCGCTTCAATTGGCGATGCTGTTGCTCACCGTCCTCACCCTGGCGAGCATTATCGGGACGCTGGCCGAGTCCAGGTTCGATGCGAAGGTCGCGCGCGCGTACATCTACGGTGCGGCATGGTTCAACGTCTGGCTGCTGCTGCTTATCGTGAACCTCGTGTGCTCGGCTTTTTCACGTTGGCCGTGGAAAAAGCATCATTTCGGGTTCCTGATCACACACTTAGGCATTATCGCGTTGATCGCAGGGGCCTATATCGGTCGCGTTTCAGGCGTCGAAGGCACCATGACTCTTTCGAAGGGCGATCCGCCCACAAATCTTCTTACTATCGATCAGCGCGTAGTGCGAATTCTCGAAACCGAGGGAAACTCACAGAGCCTCCCGTTTGAGATCCTGAACAAACCGCCGACCCCGGACCGGCCGCGAGAGATTGCCACGACAGCCTCCGGCTACCGCATCTCGGCCATCGGATTCAGCCCGCTGCTGGAGATGGAGATGTCCCCCAAGCCTCTCCCGGACGGCGGAGTGCCCGCTATCCATGTCTCGATCGCCACGGCGATGATGGGGCAGAAGCTCAATTCCTGGCTCCTGGCCGACGATCCGGACCACGGCACATTCGACATGGGGCTGGCGACCATTGCGTTCAAGCACGGTGTGGCGCCGCACTCGGGGGAGGCGCGGCCCGCTCCGCCCATCCAGCCGGCAACGGAGCCCGGCCAGGCGACCGACATCGAGGAAGCCGTGTTCGCGTTTGCGAAAGTGCCCGACCAGATCTCGCGGCCCGACAAGGGAGGGGCCACGGGCGCGAAGGTCAAGCTGGCCGATGCCGCGGAAAAGGGAGGCACCGTCGTCGTCGAACTGGCGGGCCAGTCGCATGCCTTCGACATCGCCGCCAGCCTCGGCAAGGAGGCGCCGATACCCGGCACGCCGTACACGCTCTTCATCAAGGATTACTGGCCCGACTTCCGGATCAAGGACGGCAAGCCCGGCACGGTGAGCGAGCAGCCGAACAACCCCGCCGTATTCGTGATGCTGACGGGCCATGGCGTGCCCGCCGCGGCGATGCCCGTTTCGTCCGGGCCTCCTCCGATGACGGCGGGGGCAGCGGCGAATAATCACCTCACTCTATATGTGGATGACGGCGGCGGGATCACCTATGACCTCGCTTCGCGCAAGGCGGGCGCATCCTCGGGCAAGCTCGCGGCGGGCGCGGCGCTGCCGACGGGCTGGGCGGACTGGAAGCTGAGCGTTGACCAGTTTTTGCCGCACGCGGAACAGCATTTCACCGCGCACCCGGCGGCGCCCGGCTCGAAAGGGCCGCGTGCCGAAGGACTGCGCATCCGCGCCACCGGCAAAGGCGAGAGCGTCGAGGAATGGCTCCCGCTCGGCTGGCAGATCTCCGTGCCCGTCCACCCGGCGCCGATACAGATCGCGTACGGATACCAGGAGGCGGCGCTGCCCATCGGCCTGAGGCTGACCGAGTTCGAGGTGGATCGCAACGAGGGGATCGATACCCCCGCCGGCTTCAAGAGCACCGTCGAGATCACCAACAACGAGGGCGGAAAAACGACGGGCCAATGCTGGATGAACAACCCGATCAGCTACCCGTCTTCGTGGGTCAACACCTTCTCCGGATTCACTTTCAAGATTTCCCAGGCTTCGTGGAACCCGGATAACCTGAACCAGAGCACCGTCCAGATCCTGCGCGACCCGGGCTGGTCGCTGAAATGGATGGGCTCGCTCTGCATCGTCGCGGGCGTTTTCTCCCTTTTCTACCTGCGGCCCGATCCCGAAAACCTTCGGAGATCTCCCGGCGCGCAGTCGGAAGCGAACCGCAAAGGCGGGAAAACTTCTCGAATGCCCGTCGAAGTGTGAGAGGGTTCCCTTCCATGACTCGCCGGATCCTTGCCGCCCTCGCCGTCCTCCTTTCGTTCCAGCTCGCCGCCACGGCCGCGGAGCAGACGCTGGATTTCCGCCAATGGAGTCTGCTCGCGATCCAGGATGGCGGCCGCCGCAAGCCGCTCGATACGTTCGCCAAGGAGACCTTGATGCGGATGACGGGCAAATCGAGCATCCAGACCGGCGAGCGGGTGTGGAAACCCGACGAATTTGTCCTCTCGATGCTGCTTGCGACCCACGACTGGACGAAAGAGCCGATGATCCTCGTCGATTACAAGCCCCTGGTGGCGCGTCTGAAACTGGACCTTACCCGGAAGCGATTCTCTGTCGAGGAACTCGCCCAGGTGCCGGAGCTCGAAACCCTGGTAACCGAAGCGCACGAGGCGCGCCAATCGGAAAAGGAACTGTCCCGCATGCAGAAGGAGGCCGAGAACGTCGGCACCCGCTTCACCCTGTTTAACAACCTGCAGGCCGGCAATCTCCTGCTCATCGTTCCGCCTCCGGACGACGCGAAAGCCCGCTGGCTGCTTCCCACCGAGATGCCCGACCATTACCCCGCCGCCGGCTCGGACGAGGCGATGGGGTACCTGCGCGGGGTGGCCGCCGCGTATGTCGCCGGGGACGCCTTCAAGTTCAGCCTCGGCGCGGCGCAACTCCGCACGGCGCTACGCGGGTTGAGCCCGGCCATCTACCCGAGCGAGTTCAGCCTGAAGATCGAATATTTCTACAATCATCTCGACCCGTTCCTGTGGGTTATGCTCTTTTACGCGCTTGCGCTCGTCGCCCTGTCGATCGCGAACAAGACGAAGACGGCGGGGAGCGCCCGTTTCATCGGGCTGGCTTGCGCGGGCACGGGGATGCTCTTTCACGCTGGGGGCATCGCGCTGCGTTGCACCATCGCCCACCGGCCGCCGGTGACCAACATGTTTGAATCCGTCGTATGGGTCTCTTTCGGCGTCATGGTATTCGCGTTCGCATTCTGGGCGCGCTACCGGACACTGACATACCTCGTCGCGGCGCTTCCCGCGAGCCTCGTGTGTCTGCTGCTTCTCCGCCAGCTCCCCGTCGCCATGCCGGAAGCCATCGACCCGCTGGTGCCGGTGTTGAGGAGCAACTTCTGGCTCACCATCCACGTCCTCACCATCACGCTCAGCTACGCCGCATTCCTGCTCGCCATGGCGTTCGGGCACATCGTCCTCTTCCACTTCATTCGCGACCCGCGCAACACCCCGGAGGATACCCAGCTCCATTTCTGGCTCTACCGCGTGCTTCAGCTCGGCGTGCTTCTTCTCGCGGCCGGCACCATCCTGGGCGGGGTCTGGGCGAACTACAGTTGGGGCCGGTTCTGGGGTTGGGACCCGAAGGAGACATGGGCGCTCATCGCGCTGCTCTGTTACCTCGTCGTGTTGCACGGGCGGCTCGTGGGGTGGTGGAACCACTTCGGGCTGGCGGTCTCGAGCGTCATCTGTTTCAACGCGGTTTTGATGACCTGGTATGGGGTGAACTTCGTTCTCGGCAAGGGCCTGCACAGCTACGGTTTCGGCATCGGCGGCGAGTCGTACGTCACCGCGTTTGTGGTCGTCGATCTTTCCTACGTCGCTCTCGCTTGCATAAGGAACGCGAGGAACCGCGCGCCTGCGCCGGCGCTGTTTCCCGCGGCGGAGAGATTTCAGGACGCCTGAGCTTCGGCCAGCTTGTAGCCGACGCCGTGCACCGTCGCGATGAGGCGGGGCCCGTCCGGCCCGAGCTTTTTGCGGAGCTGGACGATCACCTGGTCGAGCGTGCGAGTCGTGCCGAAATAGTTGTAGCCCCACGCCTCGTTCAAGAGCCGGTCCCGCGAAAGCACTTCGCCGGGGTGCGCGTGGAAAATCTGCAAGAGCTTCAATTCTCTCGCCGTGAGGGAATGGACGCTCTCTTCGTGCCGGAGCTGCATCCGCTTCGCATCGATCACCGCCGCGCCTATGGAGAACGTCGTGTTCTCCGGGGAGCCGGAGGGTTTTGCCCGCCGCAGCAGCGCGTGGATGCGGGCGGCGAGCTCGCGGACGCCGAACGGTTTCGTGACGTAATCGTCCGCGCCGAGTTCGAGGCCGACCACCTTGTCGATCTCCTGGCTCTTGGCGGTCAGCATCAGGATCAGCACCGAGGCGTTCCTGGCTCGAAGTTCCCGGCAAATCGTGAAACCGCTGGCGCCGGGGAGCATCACATCCAGCAGGACGAGGGCGGGCGCGTGCTTTTCCACGGCGGAGAGCGCTTCGTCGCCGCGCTCGCAGACCACCGCCTCGAAGCCCTCGTTCTCGACGATGTCGCGGAGGCCGAGGAGGATATGCGGATCGTCCTCGACGATGAGGATTTTCATGCGCCGGCCTCCGGGATGCGCAGGATGAAACAACTGCCCCCGCCCGCGCGCCGCGAGTAGAAGAGATCGCCGCGATGCGCCCGCGCGATCTGCCGCGCGAGGGTCAAGCCGAGGCCCGAACCGGGGGCCCCGCTGTCCAGGGCGTCGTGCGCGCGGAAAAATTTCTCGAAGATTTTCTCCTCGCAACCGGCGGGGATGCCCGGGCCTCGGTCGAGCACGCGGATCTCGACGCCGCCTCCGGCGTGGCCAGCCTCGACACGGATTTGTTTCGTCGCCTCGGAATACTTCTCGGCGTTGGAGAGGAGGTTCACCACCACCTGCGCGAGCGCATCCTCGTCCCCGCGGACCAGCAGGGGCTCGTCGGGAAGCTCCGTCTCGACGGAGAAACCGCTCTCCTCCAGGTGGGGGACGTACGCATTCAGCGCTTCGCGCACGACGCCGCGCGCGTCGCACTCCCGCAACGCGTACCTTCCGCCGCGGTCGAGCGCCGCGAAGTCGAGCACGTTGTTGATGAGGCGCGTGAGGCGCGCAGCCTCCGCGGCGATGATGTGGAGGTAGGACGCGCGCTTCGCCTCGTCGTGGACGCGGCCTTCGGCAAGCAGCTCCGAAAACATGCGGATGGATGTGAGCGGCGTCTTGAGTTCATGGGAGACGTTGCTCACGAAATCGGTCTGCTGGCGCGCGAGCCGCAGCTCGTGCCGTAGGTTCGAGACGATCGACCAGCCGCCCGCGGCGATGGCGGCGACGAGCGCCGCGACGAGGAGGGCGAGCATCCACTGCAAGGCGCGCACGGAGCGCGTGAGCCCGCCCGGATCGATGAGGTAAACGGCGGTCTCCCAATGCGGAAGCACCTCGCCGATCTCGGTGGAAACGAAGGGCGTCTTCCAGTGCGCGGCGAAGCCGGGACGCGAGGTTTGCACCGGCTTCCCCTCGTCGTCGAGGAGCGCCACGCAGATGCCCGGTTCTTTCCCCGCGCCGTTCTGGACGACGCCTCGCAGCCCCTCCATGAGCCGGGTGAGATCGACCTGCGAACCGAAAATGAGTTCCGGTTCCCGCTGCGGGCAGTACCAGAAAAGAAGGTTCAACTTGTTCTGGAGAAAGCGGGCGAAAGCGCCTTCAGTGCCGTCCCCGCAAAGCTCGCGGAATTCCGCCTCGGTGGACTCCAGCTTGGACTCCAACTCCTCGGTCTGCGGCTTCACGATCCGCGCGACCTTCATGCTCTTCAATTTGATCGGCTCCGAAAGGTCGTTCTCCTCGGTTCCCGCTTTGCCCGCCAGGTTGAAACCGGCCACCGACTCGCGATTGGTGAGGAACTTTGCGTTATCCAGGAGGAACTGCCGTATCCGCGGATGGCTGATCGGAGGTGGAGAAAGGATCTGGTTGTCGGCCGAGATGACGAAGCCCACGCCGCATTGGGGCCACCGACCGCGCAGGAAAGCGTCAAAGTCCGCGGGTTCGCGTGCGGGCGGGGCGAGGAAGGCGTCCACGTCGCGTTCGAACACGCCCTGTTGGGCAGTGAGATACCCGTTGACCCCGCGGCTCATGGCATCCGCCACGCCTTGATAGAGCAGCGCCTGCTGCCGTTCAATGACAACCTGCTGGTCGCGCAGCGAACGCAATGCCAGCCACGCCAGGACGATGCTCGGCGCGAATATGGCGAGCAGGAATATGAGCGCCACCCTTTTCATCTCGGGAAGTTAGCATAGCGGGCGGGCGGGATTGTCACAGCGTTGTCGCGATACGGTAAAAGCGTTTTTGCAGAGCTTTTACATTTTCATGACAACTCCCTTCCCGCACCGCGCATACTGCCGGTATGAAATCATTCCTTTTTTGCATTGTCCTGTTTTGCAGTTCCTTTGCGCGGGCCGGGAGTCTGGTCGTGCACGAGTGGGGCACGTTCACCTCGCTGCAGGATGAAGGGGGCAACGCGCTCACCGGGCTAAATTCGGACGACGAGGTGCTCCCGGATTTTACGCACGACCTTTCCCCGAATCTCATCGCGCGGCCGGCCCTTGTCGCGTCGAAGATCGCGGGGCCCTGCCACCCGGATGTCACGATGCGCCTGGAAACACCCGTCATCTACTTTCACCCGCAGGGCGGTGCGTGGAAGCAGCCGGTGGACGTGCACGTCGATTTTCTCGGAGGCTGGCTTACCCAGTTCTATCCCGCGGCGGATCATCCCGCCGCCTTCGGGGCCTATGCAAGGATCACGGCGCAAACGGACGGCTGGCTCGCATGGAAGGGGTTGGCGCTCGGCGGCGCCGGCGAAGGGCCCGCGACGGATGCGCGCGTGTGGAACGCGCCGCGCGCCGTGGACGCGGCTGCCGTCACCACGCCCGAGGGCGAGCACGAGAAGTTCCTCTTCTACCGCGGAGTGGGGAATCTCGATTCGCCTTTGCGGGTGACGCGCGGCCCGGACGGGATGCTGCAATTGAAAACCCAATTCGGTTTCGCCAGCTCGGAGCCGATGCCGATCCACGCGGTGTGGCTCGCCGAATTTCGCGAACACGGCGAGTGCGCCTTTCGCGCGCTGGGGCCGATGGCTGGGAGCGAACATCCCGTCGCGACACAGGGATCGTTCGCGGACAGGGATTTCGCGGTGTGGAATTCCGGCCTGCTGCGCTCCGCGATGCAGGCGGCGCTCGTGAAGGAAGGGCTGTATGCCGACGAGGCAGCCGCCGTCCTCAACACCTGGGAACTCTCCTATTTCAAGAGCGGGGGCATGCGGCTCTTTTTTCTGGTGCCTCGCGCCTGGACGGACCATTACCTGCCCCTGAAAATTTCAGGGACGACGGATATCACCCGGGTGATGGTCGGGCGCATCGAGCTGGTGTCGCCCGGCCAGCGGGAGACGCTGGCGAGGCTGGGCGTGACGCCGACCCAGGAGGATTATGCGGCGCTTGGGAGATTCAAGTCGGCGCTGTTGCTGGATGAGGAGAAGAAGCGTCCCACGAGAAACCTCGAGGTGTTCATCAGCGCGATGGGGTTGACGCAGTTCTGAGTCGCACGGGGACCCTACGCGACGACGCCGAGGCCGAACGCGTCGTGGGTGAGGTTCGCCGCTTCCACGATCCTCGCTTCGTCCAGGATGACGGCGATCTTTATCTCGGAGGTCGAGATCATCTGGATGTTGATGCCGCCCTTGCCGAGGCACTCGAAGAGCTGGGCGGCCACGCCGGCATGGGAGCGCATCCCGATGCCGACCACACTCAGCTTCGCGATGCCGTCCTGAGCGACGAGCGCTTTGCCGCCGATCTCGAGGATGATGGGGTCGAGAACCTCTTTCGCCTTGGGGAGGTCCTCCTTGTTCAGCGTGAACGAGATGTCCGTGGTGCCGCTGAAGGAGACGTTCTGGACGATCATATCCACCATGAGGTTCGCGCCCGCGATGGCGCTGAAGATGCGGGAGGCGATTCCGGGCCGGTCGGGAACGCGGGAGATGGTGACCTTCGCCTGGTTGCGCTCGATGCTGATGCCGCGGATGACTACGTTTTCCATGCTCATGGTTTCTTCCTTCACGATGGTGCCCGGTTTGTCGTTAAAGCTGCTCCGCACTTCGAACGGGACGCGGAATTTTTTTGCGAACTCGACCGAACGCGACTGCATGACCTTCGAGCCGGAGCTGGCCATCTCCAGCATCTCATCGTAGGAGATTTCGTTCAGCTTCCGGGCGGTGGGCACGACGCGCGGGTCGCAGGTATAGACGCCGTCCACGTCGGTGAATATCTGGCAGATTTTCGCGTTGACGGCGGTGGCGATGGCGATGGCGGTAAGGTCGGAGCCGCCGCGGCCCAGGGTGGTGGTCTGCCCCTGCATCGTCCGCCCCTGGAAACCCGCGACGATGACGATGTAACCCTGGTCGAGGAAACCATGGATCTGCTTCGGGGTGACGTTGGCGATCTTGGCCTTCGTGTGGACGCCGTCGGTGATGATGCCGGCCTGCGCGCCCGTGAGCGACACCGCTTTTTTGCCCAGCGAATTTACCGCCATCGCGGTGAGCGCGATCGTCGTCTGCTCGCCGGTGGAGAGGAGGACGTCCATCTCGCGCTCGGAGGGGCTGGGTGTTATGGCGCGCGCGAGCCGGATCAGGCCGTCGGTGACGCCGGACATCGCCGAGACGACGACCACCACCTGGTTGCCCGCGTCGTGCGTCTCCGCCACCCGGCGCGCCACGTTCAGGATGCGCGCCGGATCGCCCACCGACGTCCCCCGTACTTCTGCACGATGAGGCTCATTACAAATCGAGGAACGTCTCGACGCGGATCATGCGCGGCGGGCGTTTCACGGCGTCCAGCCGGGCGATGCGCGCGAGAGCCGTCTGCATCTGAAAGTCGGTCGCGTAGTGGATCATCAACACGAGCGGCACCGATTCCCCTTCCTGGGCCTCGGGTTGGATGACGGAGGAGATGCCGATGTTCTCCTCGCCGAGGATGCCCGCGACCTGGGCGAGCACCCCGGGTTTGTCCACCACCGCGATGCGCAGGTAATATTGGGAGACGATCTCGCGGATCGGCTTGCAAGTGCCATACAGTCCGTGGGGCGTGAACCCGTAGCTGCGCCTGGGCGATTCGATGGCGAGGGCGGCTTCGGCGAGATCGCTCAGCACCGCGCTCGACGTGGGATCCTGCCCCGCGCCGCGTCCATAGAAGAGCGTTTCGCCGACCACGTCCCCGCGCACGGCCACGGCGTTAAAGACGCCGTTCACCGAAGCGAGCACATGCGACCTCGGGATGAGCGTCGGGTGCACGCGCGCCTCGATCTCGCCCTTCTCATCGGCCTTGATGATCGCGAGCAGCTTGATGCAATAGCCGAGCTCGCCGGCGAAACGGATGTCCTCCGCGGTGATTTCCTCGATCCCCTCGACGAAAATCTTGTCCGTGCCGACCCAGAACCCGTACGCGAGCGACGCGAGGATGATGGCCTTGTGCGCCGCGTCCCAACCGTTGACATCCAGGGCCGGGTCGGCTTCGGCGAAACCGAGCTCCTGCGCCTCCGCCAGGGCGTCCTGGAACCCCATGCCGGAAGCGGCCATCCGCGTCAGGATATAATTGCTGGTGCCGTTGATGATCCCGTGGATGGACTGGATGTGATTCCCGATGAACGCTTCGCGGATCGATTTGATGATGGGGACGCCGCCCGCCGCCGCCGCTTCGAAGAAGACGGGCGCCCTGTGCCTGGCTGCGGCTTCGAAGATTTCGCGGCCGTGCTCGGCGAGGAGCGCCTTGTTACCGGTGACAACGATCTTCCCTTTCGCGATGGCGCTCAGCACCAGCTCGAGCGCATCGCCGATGCCGCCCATGAGTTCGACGACGATCTGGATGAGAGGGTCGTCCACCAGCTCGCGCCAATCCCGCGCCATCAACTCCCGGGGCGCGGCGACCGCCCTCTGCTTGTCGGGGTCGCGCACGACGATCCTGCGCACGACCAGCTCCAGCCCGAGCCGCTCCATGAGCAGGACGCGGTTCTTCGTCAGGTGCTTGTAAACGCCTCCGCCGACGGTTCCCAACCCGGCGAGGCCGATGCCGATCTGTTGCATTTGGGAGGGAGATAATCGCGGAACCGGGCGAGGGGAGCAAGTGGGATTCTCCGGCCGGCGGCCTTGGCGACGATTTTGGCCGCCCGGAGCGGCTGGTGCGCAGCGTGCTGCCTTTCAAAAGGGTGGAAAATAGGCCGCAACTCCGGGGCGTGACGCTTGTTTAATCGCAGAGGATGCTTACCCCGCTCAACCCAGCCCAATGGGACTTCAGCAAGGCCGCGCATTTGCTGAATCGCGCCGGTTTTGGAGGCACCCCGGAGCAGATCGAGGCCGTCCGCCAGGCCGGGTTCCCGAACGCGATCGAAGCGCTCCTGGACGCGCCCGACGATCTCCTCGCCTTTCCCAAGCCCGCGTGGGCCGCGCCGAAAAACCTGGCCGAGGAACACGGGGCGACGATGTTGATGGCGCCCGAGCAGCAGAAGGAGAAGAAGAAGGAGGCGCAGAAGGCCCGCGCGGAAGGAACTGGTGGAGCTGGTGACGTGGTGGCTGAACCGGATGCGCGACACGCAGAACCCGGCTGCGCGAGAAGATGACGCTCTTCTGGCACGGCCACTTCGCAACGAGTTTCCAGAAGGTGAAGCTGCCGTATTTCATGTGGCTGCAAAACGAGACGCTGCGGCAGAACGCGCTGGGGAATTTCGGGACGATGGTGAAGGCCATGTCGCGCGACCCGGCGATGCTCGTGTGGCTGGACGGCAGGGAGAGCAAGGCGGAGCATCCGAACGAGAATTTCGCGCGCGAGCTCATGGAGCTCTTCACGCTCGGCATCGGCAACTACACCGAGCAGGACATGCAGCAATCGGCCCGGGCATTCACCGGCTACCGCATCAATCCCTTCGACCAGACCTTCCGCTTCGCCGAGTTCCAGCATGACGCCGGGGAGAAGACCTTCTTCGGCCAGACGGGGAAATTCAATGGCGACGACATCATCGATCGCATCCTCAAGAAGCCGGCGTGCGCGCAGTTCATCACGAGGAAGCTCTGGGAGTTTTTCGTTTCGGACGAAGACGTGGCGCCCTCCGTCATCCAGGACCTCGGCTGGACGTTCCAGACGAACGGCTATGCGATCCGGCCGCTGATGCGGGAGATATTCCGCAGCGCCGCGTTCTATTCGCCGGACGTCATCCGCGCGCAGATCAAGGGGCCCGTGCAGTGGCTGGTGCAGACTTCGAAGGAGCTGGAGATCAACATGCCGCCGCCGCTGCTCTCCCTGAACGCGCTGCGGCAGATGGGCCAGGTGCCGTTCGTGCCGCCGAATGTGAAGGGCTGGGACGGGGGCAAGTCGTGGATCACCACCTCGACGCTCCTCTTCCGCTATAACCTTTCAAACTTCGCGGTCGGCAACGGCCCGATGACCCTACCGAAGTTCAAACTCGCCGCCAACAAGCCCCCCGGGCCGGACCGGGAGGTGGATTTCGATTCGCACATCGACCTGGCGAAGATCGCCCCGCCGGCCGCCCGCGCGGATTCGGGCAAGCTGGTCGCCCTGCTTTCGCAACGGCTCTTCCAGGATCCCCTGAGCGCGCGGGAGACCGGGACATTCGTGAAATTCCTGGACGACAAAAAGCCGGATACCAGCGACGCGACGGTGCGCGAACTGCTGCACCTGATGATGAGCACGCCCCAATTCCAACTCACCTGATATTTATGGATCACGACATCGAACCGCACACACGCACATTGCACACCCGCCGGGAGTTTCTGCGCACTTCCATGCTCGGCGCCGCGGCGGCCTGGACCCTCCCCGTTTTCCTGCAGAAGACGTTCATGACGCTCGACGCAATGGCGGCGGACTCGCCGATCCAGACCGTTACGGGCAAGGACGGCACCATCCTCGTGGTGCTGCAGCTCGCCGGGGGCAACGACGGCCTCAACACCATCGTGCCATATGCGGACGACGCCTATTACCGCGCGAGGCCGGTCATCGGCATTCCCAAGTCGAGTGTCATCCCCATCAATGACTATATCGGGTTCCACCCGAAGCTTACGGGTTTGAAGGGGCTGTATGACGAGGGCCACCTCGCGCTGTTGCAGGGCGTGGGGTATCCGAACCCGAACCGGTCCCATTTCCGCGCGACCGAGATCTGGCAGACGGCGACCGATGCCGACAAGGTGGACAGCCACGGGTGGCTCGGGCGTTACTTCGACAGTTGCTGCAAGGGGGCCGACCCGACGGTCGGCGTCAGCATCGGCGGAGACATGCCGCAGGCGTTCGTGGCTGCGAACCCGACAGGAGTCTCCTTCTCCCGGCCCGAACAGTACCGGTGGACGAACCCCGGTGAGCAGCGGACGGGCGCGAATTCCTCCGAAAGCCTGTACCGCGAGCTGAACCAGCCCGATGAGACGAATGCCGCGGCTATGGACGCCAACGACGGCGGCTCCATCGCGGCGATCGGCGGCACGCGGCGCCAGGGTGGCGGGAGCACGCTCGATTTCCTCGAGCGGACCGCGCTGGATGCGCAGTTGAGCTCCGACAAGGTCCGCGAGATCGCGAAGAAGTATCGCTCGACCGTGGAGTATCCCAAGAGCGGCATCGCGGACAGCCTCAGCCTCGTCGCGAGGATGATCGCGGGCGGCCTGGCCACCCGGGTTTATTACGTGAGCCTGGGCGGGTTCGACACGCATACCAACCAGGTGAATACCCAGAACCGCCTCATGGCCTACCTGGGCGACGCCATCGCCGCATTTTGCAAGGATCTCCAGGCGCAGGGAAATTTCAACCGGGTGATGCTGATGACCTTCAGCGAGTTCGGACGCCGGGTGCAGCAGAACGCCAGCAACGGCACGGACCACGGCGCTGCGGCCCCCATGTTTGTCCTCGGAGGCGGGGTGAAGGCGGGCGCGTTTGGCCGTTACCCCAGCCTGACATCGCTGAATAACGGCGACCTGATGTATAACGTCGACTTCCGCAGCGTTTACGCGACCATCCTCGAAAAATGGCTGAAGGCGCCGAGCGAGATGGTGCTTGGGCGGAAATTCCCGCTCCTGCCCATCGTGTGAGTACCCGGGAGGCGCGACACTTTCGTTTGCAACACCGCTCGCGGGTGATACCTTGAATCAATCCTATGAATATTGTTGTCGCTAGCATCGGAAATCTGGGCGGTGGGGACCTTTTGATCATCCTGGCCATTGCGCTGCTGCTGTTCGGCGCGAAACGGCTTCCGGAGTTGGCAAAAGGCATGGGCTCGGCGGTCAAGGAATTCCACAAGGCGAAGGATGAGTTCGAGCGCGAGATCACCAAGCCTGCCGTCGAAATGACCGTCCAGCAGCCGATGCAAATCCAGCCTCAGGCTCCGGTTGTTGTTCCGGCTCCGGCTCCCGCGGTTCCCGCTCCTTCCGAGACGCTCCCTTCGTAGTCTGAAGTGGAGGACTCCGGTTGGAAGGCAGGCCGGGCGCGGTCCTGGACGGCCCTTTTCCTCCTCTCTCTGGCCGTTTGCGCGCATGCCGCGCCCGATGAGGTAACCGTCGCGGGTTACAACGTCGAAAATTACATGCCCGCCGGGCGCGTCTCTGCGGAAGGGATCACCCTCGACAAGCCGAAGCCCCAGAGCGAGATCGACGCGGTCGTCCGCATCGTGAAGGAGATCAACGCGGATATCCTCGGCGTTTCGGAGATGGGGCCGAAAGATGCGTTCGAGGATTTCAAGGCGCGGCTCAGCCAGGCCGGCCTCGGCTACAAGGATTTTGAATATGTGGACGGCCCGGATCCCGCCCGGCACCTGGCCCTGTTGAGCCGGTACCCCATCGTCTCCCGGCAGTCCGTGCCGGATGCGCCCTATTCTCTGGACGGGCTCGAAGAAAAGGCGAAGCGCGGTTTCCTGGACGTCACGGTGCGCGTCGCGCCGGACTACGATCTGCGGCTGGTCGGCGTGCATCTGAAATCCAAGCTCGCCGCGCCCGAAGGCGAAGCGCTCGTGCGCCGGAACGAGGCCCACCTTTTGCGCGGCCATATCGAGAAAATTCTCGCCGCCGACCCCTCCGTGAATCTCATGCTCTACGGGGATTTCAACGACACGAAGAACGAGCCAGCCATCCGCGAGATCATGGGGGCGCGGCACTCGCCCGACTACATGTTCGACCTCTGGCTGAAGGACAGCCTCGGCGACCGGTGGACGGAATATTGGAAAGCGGCGGACATTTACTCGCGCATCGATTACATTTTTGTGAATGGCCGTTTGTTCCACCAGATCGACCTGCCGAGATGCAGCGTTTACCGATCGGACCACTGGCAGGAAGCAAGCGACCATCGCCCGACGATCGCAACCATCATCCCCGGCGGTCGGCCCTAGGCGGGCCGCGGCGCCTCTCGCGGCCCTCGCGCGGATATTCCTTTGCTGGCTCGCCCTGGCGGGCATGGCGGTGGCGGGGGTGGAGGAGGACTGGCAGCGGATCATCGCGCTAGATGCCGGGCCGCCGGCGCTCAAATTCAGTTCCCGGGAGGAGGCGCGCATGCTCGCGATCCATCACCTGGACAAGCAGGAAGAGGCGCTTCGCTCCTTCCTTGCGGCATACCCCGAGGATGCGCGCAACGTGGACGCAAGCCTGCGCCTGGCGCACCTGCTCGCCGTCCGGAGCGACCTGCAATCCAAGCCGGCCGAGTATGCCGCCGCGCTGCGCATCCTTGACGACATCGAGAAAAATCCTCAAACGCCGCCAACGCGGGCGCCCGATATCGCTTTCGCGCGCATTTCCCTGCACATGCGCCATAACTCCCAGCCGGCCCCCGCCGAGCGGGATGACCTGCTCACCCAGACGCGGGATTTCCAGAAGCGATTCCCGGGGGACCGCCGCATCGCCCCGTTGCTCACGGAGATCGCCACGCTCTACGACGCGGATCCCAGCCAGAAAAGGGAGTTGCTGACCGAAGCGCAGAACAACGCCCCGGACGAGACCCTGTCAAAGCGGATCAATGACGATCTCATGCGGCTCGCCCTCCTGGGCAAACCGCTTTCTCTCGCTTTCACATCCAGGCAGGGAGAAAAGATCGATGTCCAGCAGTATCACGGCAAGATAACGCTCATCTACTTTTTCGCGGCCTGGTCTTCGCCTTCGGTGGCGGGGCTCGGGGTGGTGCGCGACATCCTGAAAGACTTCACCAGGGATGAGGTACAGCCGCTCGGCGTGAGCCTGGACGTGAGCGACGCCGCGCTCGCCACCGAGCTCAAGGATCACGGCATCGCATGGCCGATTTGTTTCGAGGGAAAGGGATGGGAAGGGCCGCTCGTCCGTTCGCTCGGCCTCAATGCGATCCCCACCGTCTGGCTGCTCGACCGGGCTGGGAACTTGCGCACGTTGAGCGGCCGGGACGACACGGAGGGCCTCATCCGCGGTCTTCTCCGCGAAAGGTGAGATGTGCGCGGCGTGCCGCCGAGAAAGTGTTGGAAATAGGACTATGATACTGTTTCTTAGGGACACCTTGAAAACCGTCGCCCTGGCCGCGCTCTTCGAAAAGTTCTCCACCGGCGCCTGTGCGCTTCTGCTCCTCGCTCTCGCGGCGGGCTGCGGCGGCAAGCAGGGCCCGCCGGTTCCGCCGCCTGCCTCCGTCACGGTGACGCTGCCTCTCGAGCACTCGGTGGTTGACTGGGAGGAATACACCGGCCACTTGCAGTCGCCGGAGACCGCCAACGTCGCTGCGCGGATCAGCGGGTTCATAGATTCCGTCCCGTTCAAGGAAGGGGCGCTCGTGCACAAGGGCGACGTCCTGTTCGTGATGGATGACCGCCCTTTCAAAGCCGACCTGGACGTAAAGCGCGCCAATGTCGCCAAGGATCGAGGCGCAAGTGGCGCTCACGAAGACGCAACTGGCCCGCTCCGCGAAGCTTCTGCAGAACAAGGTGGTGGATCAGCAGGATTACGACACGCAACAACGCCAACTCCCAACAGGCCCTGGCGCAGTTGGCGGCGGACAAGGCCGCGGAGAAGACCTCGGAGTTGAACCTGGAATGGACGCGGGTGACGGCGCCGATCGACGGGCGGATCAGCAAGATGAACGTCACCGTCGGCAACCTCGTCAACGGCGGCGCGGGCCAGGCGACGATGCTCACGACCATCGTCTCGGTGGACCCGATTTACTGTTACGTGCTCCGTGCCGGAGCGGGCGTTCCTGAAATACCAGGCCGTGGCCGCGAAGGAGAAGCAGATACCGTGCGCGACGCGAAGATACCGTGCTTCATCCAGCTGGAGAACGAGACGGACTTTCCGCACAAGGGGTATATCGATTTCATCGATAACAGCCTGGATCCGAACACCGGCACCATCCAGGTGCGCGGCGTCATTCCCGAACCCGCGACGGCAATCTGACGCCCGGCCTGTTCGCGCGGATGCGCATCAGCGGGCAGCGGCCGCGTACAAGGCGCTGCTCGTGCCGGAGGTCGCGATCGGCACGGACCAGAACGAGCGATTCCTCCTCATCGTGGGCAAGGACGACGTGGTCGCGACGCGCCCGGTGAAGCTGGGCTCGCTCTTCGGCAGCCTCCGGTCGATCGTCAGCGGGCTGCACCCCGGCGACCGGGTCGTCGTGAACGGCCTGCAGATGGCCCGGCCCGGTTCGAAGGTCGACCCCGCAGGAAGCGCCGATCCCGGAAGAGCGCTCTGCAGCGCCCTCGCTTCGAGCGACAGCGGCGCGGATGCCCAGCCGCTCCGCGTCTCCGTCCCGAAGCAGCAGGGGCGGCGCAGTGAGCATCGCGCATTTCTTCATCGACCGGCCCGGTCTTCGCCGCGGTCATCGCCATCGTGACGGTCATCGCCGGCGCGCTGGCGATCTTCGGCCTGCCCATCGCGCAATACCCGGAGATCGCGCCGCCGACGGTCACGGTCACCACCGTCTATCCCGGCGCGAACGCGAAGACGGTCGCGGAGACGGTCGCCACGCCGATCGAGGAGCAGGTCAACGGCGTGGAGAACATGCTCTACATGTCCAGCCAGTGCACGAACGACGGCGCCATGAAGCTGACCGTCACCTTCAAGGTCGGGCACGAATCTCGACGTCGCGCAGGTGCAGGTGCAGAACCGCGTCGCCATCGCCCAGCCGCAGCTCCCGCCCGAGGTGCAGCAGAGGGCATCACCGTCAAGAAAGCCTCGCCGGACATCACGCTGGTGGTGGCGCTCTATTCGCCGGACAACTCGCACGACACGCTCTTCATGAGCAACTACGCGACGCTCCAGATCAAGGACGAGATCGCGCGGCTGCCCGGGGTGGGCGACATCACCATCTTCGGCGTGCGCGATTACTCGATGCGGCTCTGGCTGGATCCCGACAAGCTGGCCGCGCGCAGCATGACCGCCGGCGACGTGGTCAACGCGGTGAGGGAGCAGAACGTGCAGGTCGCCGCGGGCATCATCGGCGGGCCGCCGCTGCCAACGGGCGCCAGCCAGTTCCAGTACACGATGAACGTGCAGGGCCGGCTGACCGATCCCGCGCAGTTCGCGAACATGGTGGTGAATGTGGGCCAGGACGGGCGCATCACGCAGCTCAAGGACGTGGGCCGCGTGGAACTGGCGGCGGCGGATTACAGCACCGCCATGACCTTCGACGGCCGGCCCGGCGGTGGCCATCGCCGTCTTCCAGCTGCCCGGCTCGAACGCCATCCAGACCGCCAACGCCATCTACGCGAAGATGGAGGAACTGAAGAAGCGCTTCCCGCAGGGGGTGGATTACACCATCCCCTACGACACCACGCTCTTCGTGCGCGACAGCATCCGGGACGTCGTGAAGACGCTCTTCGAAGGCGTCGCGCTGGTGGCGCTGGTGGTGCTCGTCTTCCTGCAAAGCTGGCGCGCCGCGCATCGTGCCGCTGATCGCCATTCCCGTCTCGCTCATCGGCACTTTCGCGGCGATGCTGCGTCGCCGGGTTTTCCATGAACCTCCTCTCGCTCTTCGGGCTCGTGCTGGCCATCGGCATCGTGGTGGATGACGCCATCGTGGTGGTCGAAAACGTGGAGCGCTGGATCGAGCGCGGGCTCACGCCCGCGCGAGGCGGCCTTCAAGGCGATGGATGAAGTGACGCCGGCCGTCATCGCCATCGCCTTCGGCCTTTCCGCGGTGTTCATTCCCGTGGCGTTCATCAGCGGCATCACCGGGCAGTTCTACCGGCAGTTCGCGCTGACGATTTCCTTTTCCACGCTGCTCTCGGCGTTCAACTCCCTCACGCTGAGCCCCGCCCTGGCGGCCCTGCTGCTGAAGCCGCACGGCGCCAAGCAGGACTGGCTTACCCGCGGTCATCGAACTTCGTCGCTGGGCTGGTTTTTCCGGCTGTTCAACCGCGGCTTCGACGCGACCAACCGACGGTTACATCCGCGATGCTGCGCAAGGTCGTGCGGTTCAGCTCCCTCGCCCTGCTCGTCTATGCGGGCCTCGTCCTGCTGGCGTATTTCGGATTCAAAGCCGTGCCCACCGGGTTCATTCCCGCCGCAGGACCAGGGCTATCTCATCGTCAACGTGCAGATGCCGGATGCCGCGTCCATCGACCGCACGCAGGCGACGCATGGCGCAGCTCGCGAAGATCGCCATCAAGACACCGGGCGTGCAGGGCCTCTTCACCGTCGCGGGCTTGTCCATCCTCGCGAACGCGAACTCCTCCGCCGCGGGCGTCATGTTTTGCACCGCTGGAGCCGTTCAGCAAACGCGCGGGGAATCCCGAGCTGTCCGCAAGCGCGATCACCGGCAAGCTGTTCGGCGCAGTTCTCGCAAGATGCAGGAAGCGCATCGTCCTGGTCTTCCCGCCGCCGCCGGTGCGCGGCATCGGCAACGCGGGCGGCTTCAAGATGCAGGTCGAGGATCGCTCCGGGCAGGACACGCCGCAGCAGCTGCAGGCCGTCATCGACAAGCTCATCGCCGAAGCGCCGCAAGCGGCCGGAGCTCGTGCCGGGCTCTTCTCCAGCTTCCGCGCCGAGCTTCCCGCAGTTCTACGGGAACGTGGATCGCGTGAAGGCGAAGCAGCAGAACGTGGCTGTGACCGATGTCTTCCAGGCGCTGCAGGTGTATCTCGGCGGGCTTTACATCAACGATTTCAATTACCTCGGCCGCACCTGGCACGTCACCGCCCAGGCGGATGCGCCCGTTCCGCGCCAACGCCGCAGGCCATCAGCGCGCTTCGAGACGCGCAACGCCGCGGGGCAGATGGTGCCGCTCGGCGCGGTCATGGACTTGAAGGACATCACCGGGCCGGACCGCATCCAGCGCTACGACCTGTATCACGTCCGCCGAGATCAACGGCAACACCGCGCCCGGCTACAGCAGCGGCCAGGCGCATCGCCGCCATGGAGGAGGTGGCGCGCAAGATCCTGCCCGCGCAGTACAGCTTGAGTGGACGGACCTCGCCTACCAGGAGAGAGCTGGCGGGCAACACCGCGCTCTTCATTTTCCCGCTCTGCATCCTCTTCGTCTGGCTCACCCACTCCGCGGAATACGAAAGCTTCGCCCTGTCCACGGCCATCATCCTCATCGTGCCGATGTGCCTGCTCTGCGGCATCGCCGGCGTCTGGCTGCGGCACATGGACAATAACATCTTCACCCAGATCGGGTTCGTCGTGCTGGCGGGCATGAGCGTGAAGAACGCCGTGCTCATCGTGGAATTTGCCAAGCAGCAGCAGGAGCACAATCCCGGCATGAACGCGGCCGATGCCGCCGTCGAAGCCGCGCACCTCCGGCTGCGGCCCATCCTCATGACGAGCTTCACCTTCATCTTCGGCGTGCTGCCGCTCGTCTCCGCGACCGGCGCCGGCGCGGAGATGCGCCAGGCCCTCGGGCACGGCCGTCTTTTTCGGCATGCTCGGCGTAACCTTCTTCGGCGTCTTCTTCACGCCCGTCTTCTACACCGTCATCCGCCGGCTTACCGGCAGGAACGTGCTGGCCGCCGAGCCCGGGACGGCGCCGGCGTCTTAGGAACCGTTCACTTCGCGGCGGCCTGGTAGCTCACCCGCCAGATCGTGTTGGCGCCGTCCTCGCTGAAAAGGAGCGAGCCATCCTTCGCCACAGTCAGGCCCACCGCCCTGCCCCACACCTCGCCGGCGGGGGTGACGAACCCCGTCACGAAATCCTCATAGTCCCCGGAAGGCACGCCGTCTTTCAGGTGAACGCGAACGATCTTGGAGCCCGTCCGCCGCGACCGGTTCCACGAACCGTGAAACGCGGCAAACACATCGTCGTGGTATTCGGCCGGGAACTGGCTGCCCGTATAAAACGCAAGGTTCAAGCTGGCCGAATGCGAAGAGACCAGCACGTCCGGCACGGCGATCTTGTCCGCGAGCTCCGGGTGTTCGCCCGCGTGCCGCGGATCCTGGTGGTCGCCGATGTAGAACCACGGCCAGCCGTAGAACCCGCCTTCCTTCACCCGGCTGATGTAATCGGGCACGAGATTGTCTCCCAGGTTGTCCCTCTCGTTCGTGGACATCCAGAGATCGCCCGTCTCCGGGTGAATGGCGATCCCCACCGGGTTCCGGATGCCGTAGGCAAAGACTTTCCTGTCCGACCCGTCGGGATTCATCTGCCAGATCCTGGCCCGGTCGCTCTCGATGGGATCCGCCTTTTCGTCGTCGTTCGATTTGGAGCCGACCGAGGCATACAGCTTTTTCCCATCCTTGGAGAAGACGATATCCCTCGTCCAATGGCCGCCGCCCCGGAGCTTTCCGCCACCGGACAGGTCCGCGATCTTCTCGGGCGCGGCGTCCGTCTTCAGGTCGCCGTTCTTATAGGGGAACCGCACGACCGAGTCCGTGTTCGCCACGTAGATGTATTTCGGGTCGGGTCCCGGCGGATAGAAGGCGACGCCGAACGGCTGGCTCAGCCCGGAGACGAAGACCTGATTCAACGCGGGTTTGCCGCCGCTGTCGCGCAACACGCGGACCTCGCCCGTCTTGCTCTCGGTGACGAAGATGTCCCCGTTCGGCGCGGTGATCAAAAAGCGCGGGTTCTTGAACCCCTCCGCATAAACTTCGACCTTGAACCCGGGGAGGGTGTGCAGCTCGGCGCCCGCGGGCCGCTTCACGACATGCGGAGGGTCCGCCGTGGGCGCGGTGGCGTAAGGCGCCGGGAGATCGGCCGGAGTGATGAGACGCGTCACGCCCGGTGCATCGTTCGTCCAGTCGTTCTGCGCGCCGGGACCGGTGAAACGCTTCGGCGCGTCCTCCCCGGCGGCGGCGAGCGGGATCAACAAACCGAGGAGGGATACGAACTTGAGCGGGCGGAACGTCATAGTTCCGCAACGTATATCCGACTCCCGTTCGAGACAAGGTCGGGGCGGCGGGTCACGTCATGTCGCGGCCTCAGTTGTGTTTGGCCGCGTAGATCCTGTCGCTCTCCCGGTCCTCCTGGCGGTTGAGGCGAAGCTGTTCTCCCGCAGTCAGGTGGCCGTCGTTCTTCACGAGATCGCGCGCCTGCCGGTTCTGAATCCTTTGTGCGCCCCTGTCCAGCCGGCTCTCCTCCTGCGTGGTCACCGAGCTGCTGTCCACCCCCTGGGCGATGCGCTGGCTCTGATCGGTCTCGCGCAGGTTGACCTGATTCACCCGGGGGTGACCGGGGTCATTGGTCCCCGCGCCCGCCTCCCCTGCCTTGGAAAGGCGCTGGGCAAGCTGGGGATGGTTCTGGACGAAAACCGCTTTATCCGAAGGCGTCATGCCTTGGTAGCGCCGCAGCATCGCCGCGCGGAATCGCTCCCGGATGTCGGGATGATCCTGTAGGAACGCCTGGCGTTGTTCGGGCGTCATCGCCTGCATTTGCTGGACGAGCTCCGAACCGGCCGCGCTGGCAGGCGTGGAAGCGCCCGTCTGGCTCCAGGCAGGTAAAGCGGTGAAAAGGATTGCGGATGCGGCGAGTAAGAGATGCTTCATATCATTGAATGGGGCTATGGAGAGTATGGTGATTAGAGCTGGAAGCATGCCACGCAGACGCTCCGAGAGCATGAGTTGGACGGAAAAAACCGCGTTCCGGGAGACTGGCAGCGCGTACGGGAGTCGAACCCGTGCACCAGCCTTGAGAGGGCTGTGTCCTAACCACTAGACGAACGCGCCTTGGAAGGAGACGATTGTAACCCGGACAGGCGGAGGGGACAAACGCATTTCTTCGGGTCGCCGGGCGCGGCCCTCCGGTGAGACACCCTAGTTTTGCTCCACCGGGAGACTCTTTTGGATGTTCGTCTGGACGACGCTTGCGATGGCTTCTTTGCGGCGCGCGGCAGCCAGCGGCTTCAGGGTGGCGTCGATTTTGATGATCCGCGCGTAGAGCATGTCGTAATATTTTGCCAGCCGTTCGCGCTTCCCTTCGTCCGTCTTCGCGGCCTCGGCCCACGCGATCTGTTCCTGGATGGCGGGATCCCTGAGCGCGACGGTTTTAGCCTGGTAGAGCCGGATGCCCATCCTGACCTGTTCGATGCTTGCCTCCGTCTTGGAAAGTTTCATGGGTTTGGGCGCGGACTGGGGCAGGGGGGCGGGCTGTGCCAGCGGCTTCGGGACGGTGTCCGGCGGCTGGGGAATGAGCGCGGAGGAGTCGGCGGCGGGGTTGACGTTGGCGGGCGGCCCGGCCGGCAACGGTTCGGGCGCCGATCCTGTTTGCTGGGCGAATGCCGTGTGGGCGAGCAGGAATGTCCCCGATGCGAGAACCGCGATTTTCAGGATTTGGAGGGTTCTCATTTCGTTCCCGGCATCGACGGATTATATAGAAGTCCAAGGCTTGAAAAGCAACGAAAGACCTCTGCTCGCCCGCCGCGTCGACCTGGAGCTGACCCCGGTCGAAGCCGCGCGCCGCTGCCGGGACCTGCCGGGGCTGGTCTTCTTCGACAGCGCGCTGGAAAGCCCGGCGGCCGGGCAGCTCTCGATCCTCGGCGCGCGGCCCGTGGAGATCGTCTCGGGCAGTTCGGAGGAGGATTGGGCGCATCTCGCCGCGAAGATCGCCGAACGCCAGACTCCGAACCAGGCGGACCACGGTTTCCCCGCGGGATTCGCGGCGGGCTGTGTCCGCTATGACGGGAGCTTCTGTTTCGCGTTTTACGAGGAATACCTCATCCACCGCCATGGTTCCGGCGAGTGGGTGGGAGCGGGCGATCTCCTTCCGCAGCCGGTTGCGTTGCGTGAGAGCACGCCATGCGGGCCGCTCGAATTCCAATCGGCGATGACCCGCGAACGCTTTTGCGAATTGGTGGGCAGGGCAAAGGAGTACATCGCCGCGGGCGATATCTACCAGGTGAACCTGTCGCATCCGTTCGTGTCGCCCTTCGCAGGAGACCCGTGGGATTTCTACGAATCCCTGCGGCATTACTCGCCTGCGCCGTTTGCCGCTTACGTCGCCCTCGAGGGACGGCAGATTCTTTCCTCCTCGCCGGAGATGTTCCTGCGGATGAACGGGCGGCACATCGCCACGCGCCCGATCAAGGGCACGCGCCCGCGGCGCCACGACGCGGATGCCGACGAGAAGTCCGCATACGACCTCCTCACCTCGCCCAAGGAGATCGCGGAGTTGATCATGATCACCGACCTCGAGCGCAACGATCTCGGCCAGGTTTGCGAATTCGGGACGGTCACCGTCCGCGAGCTCCTCCGGCTGGAACGGTATGAACAGATTTTCCACCTTGTCTCGGAGGTCGAAGGCCGGTTGCGGCCCGGGGTGAGCCATGTCGAGGCGCTGCGAAGCTGTTTCCCCGGAGGCTCCATCACCGGCGCGCCGAAAAAGCGGGCCCGCGAGATCATCGCGGAGATCGAGCAAACTGCGCGCGGCCAATATACGGGCGCGCTCGGCTATTTTGGGTTCAACGGCGAGAGCCAGTTCAACGTTGCCATTCGCACCGTGGTCATCGAGGACGGGGAGGCCCGGTTTGGGGTCGGCGCGGGCATCGTCGCGGACTCGGTCCCGGACAGGGAATACGAGGAGACGCTGGACAAGGCGGCGGGCATCCTGCTTGCGGCGGAACGCTACGGAGCTGCGTCGGGGCGACAGGATTCGAACCTGCGACCTCTTGGTCCCAAACCAAGCGCTCTACCAAGCTAAGCTACGCCCCGAAAAACGACGAAGGGTTCCACTATGCGCCCACCCGCGGGAACCGCAAGGAGTTCCCTTCACTCGCTCGGGGGGTTCACCTCGCGGACGAGCGCGCCCTGGGACTCGCTCATGACGAGGATGGCGAGCTTTTCGACTTCGTTGAGCTCGCCGGGCTTGAGCATCTCGTAGTTCATGTTTTCTCCGCCGGGCGCTTCGCGAGGCGCGGGTTCAAACGGGACGGGGGTGTCGCTGCTATTGAGGCTGGCATAGTCGAACTTGCCGCGGAGGTCGGTGTAGCCGTCCTTGAAAAAGCGGATCGCGCCGTTCCCGAGCCGTGCGTACACCTTCACGTAGGCCTTGCTCACCGGCCGGCCGGAGACCTGGTCGCGCAGTTCCATGCGCCCGTAGTTTTCGCTAAGGGCGAGCTTGAGCGTGTTCGCGTGGTAAGCCTGCGCTTTGCGCTGGCCGGCGCCGAGTATTTCGACGAGCACGTCGGCTTTCGCAAATTCGGGCGGCAGCGGGAGGGTGAGCGCGTCCTTGCCCTCGGGGAGCGGGACGGTCGCCGTCCTCGTCGGTTTGATGATGGAAAAGCGGTCCGCGTCCTGGGTGACGAACGGGCTGGAGCTGAAGAGGAACTCGGGATCGGTAAGGTAGTAGTTTATCGTCACTTCCCGCAGGTTTTTCCATGTGAGTGCGACCTGGAGATTTTCAACCTTGAAGTCGAGCGAGGGCTCGGTGGCCGCAAGTTCGCCCTGCTGCGCCTCGCGATCCGGCTTGCCGCCGGGCGTGGATTTTCCTTCCAGCTCGTCGAGCTGCGATGAGACCCCGGCGAACAGTTCGCGCCAGCGATCCACAGGATAGTCCGCATATTTCCGGGCGACCGCGCGGGCATCCTCGGGCCGCTCTTCATAGAACGCGGCGTAGCAGAGGAAGTAGTCGTACTGGACTTGGGTCGGCAGGGAACCAGGCTCGATGGCGTGGAAACGGGCAAGCGCCTCCTGAATGCGGTCCTGGAGGAACAGGTAATAGACGACGCTCATCGCATCCATGGCGTCGAGCGAAGGCTTGTATGAGAGGATATCGAGAAGGGATTGGTATTGCCCGCGGAAAACAGGGTTCGCGATCCGGTTCTCCCCGCCGAGCCGATGAGCGCGGGGGTTGACGAGGGGGGAGTATTCGAGGTGCTGGTACGTGCCGCGTTCGAACGGGTCGATGTGGATGAGCGGGGAGTCGAGCCATGGGCCGCAGGACGCGAGGAAATCATCGTGGTGGCGGAGCCATTCGCGCAGGGCCGGGGCGTCGTTGTGGAAGACGGCGTAGGAGTAGAGGACATCGTTATAAACGTGCCGCCGGGCGAGGAGGGCGATGATCCGGCGGAAGAAGTCCACGTTCGTCCGCGCCCGCCAGGCCACTCGCTCGAGGTTCAGGCGCTCGATGTTGTTTTGATCCAGGAACGCGAAGACTTCGTCGTCGCTCCCATATTGGGAGAGGTAATCCCAGGAGCCCTTGTCCACTTTGGAGAGTTGTGTTACAACGTTGAACACGACCGGTTTCGCCGCGCCCACGCTCTGCTCGTCGCGTGCGACGTTCACCGGGTAGTGCGGGAAGGGCTGCGCGCCGGGCTTGGGGAAGTAGAAGAAGTATTCAAACGTCCGGGTGGTGTACAGGCTCGAGCCGTACGGCCTGGCTGTCGGTCGGTTTGCTTCCCTGGACGGGCAGCGCGCCCTGCGGGATCTGCAAGAGAACATCGAGCTTTTGCGGGGTGGAGGAAGGATTCGTCACCACGACGTTCGCGCCGTACACGACGCCCGCGAGGAACTCGCCGGTGACGTACTTGTCGAACCGCTCGTTCCCCTCCTGCCGGTAACGGTCTCCCAGCCGGTAGAAATTCTGGCTCACCAGGAGCTCGCCGATCTCTTTCGACGGGGTGGCCGGCTTTATTTCCTTATGGAATGCCAGGAGCGGTCCGCCTGCGGTGAGCGTGTAGTGTCCATTCCCGCTCTTCGTCACGTTCTTGGGCGGCTCGAACGGAAGGTCGAGCACGGCCAGGGCCAGCAGCATCCCGGAAAAGCTGCCGCTCGCCTCGGCGATGTGCGACGAGACGAAAGGAGACTTCCCATCCCAAGCCGCGTAGTCGCGCCAAAAGGCATTGATGGGGATCAATCCCGCGTTCTGTTCCGCGAGCGGCACCTTGTAGTAATTATTCTCGGCCCATTCTTTGGTGGGCCCGAGCGCGCGAAAAAACGGGCGTACGGTCTGGCGTTGCCGGAGGGCGTCCGGCATATCCAGCGCCTTTCCCTCGTCAGAAAACACCCGGCGTTTTTGAAGGTCGCCCAGGACTGCCGCGTGACGGGGCGCTTGGGCGTCGCTAATTTCCGACCGCGCCGACAACGCCGAATCTAAATCTGGCGCTTCCGGCATCGCGGGCGCGGCCACGGAAGCGGGCGCCGTCACCACGGTTCCGGCGGTCTTCGCCTGCATGGAACGTTCTTCCAGCATTGTCCCGCCGACAGGCAATCTCTTGTCGTAGTTGAGCTCACCGGCCTCGCCGGTTTTCAAGGCGCGGCCCCGGAGAGCCGTCTCAAAGAGCATTCGCTGCCGCTCGGGATCCGGGGGCAGCATCTCCCACAGCTCGCGGAGATGGCGGGCGGTGGCCGCTGCTTCGCCCGGCAGGCGTCTGGCGAGCAGGCAGCGTTCGGCCACGTTCAGGCGGGCATACGCCCAAGGCTCGACGTAGCGGTGGAGATCGCCCTCCAGGAGGTACTCGTCCATGAAAGTCCTGTCCTTCTTGTTGAGGAGGTAGGGCTTCACAACCTTCCCAAAAAAATCGGGATCCTTCCGGGATAAAAAGAAATTCAGTTCGTGGCAGGCGAACTCCGAATATTTCGCCCGCTTTTCTTCGTCCTTCAACGCCGGCCACCGGAGTATCCAGGCGAATTGCGCGAGCGTTGCGTTGCCGGTGAGCGTGGTGAAGAGGGTGTGCACCGAAGCGAGGGAATCGTAGGTCTCCAGCTCGCTGGTAAGGATGTCATCGAGCGTCAGCGATTCACCGGGGCGAAGGACGGAGACCTCGCTCCTCTGGGTGAACGCCTTTTCCGGGTCGAGGCTCCGTGCGAGTCGCAGGTCGCGAAGTTTCGTCGGCTGTTCCGGCAGCGCCAGCGTGCGCCAGGCCGCCTCACTGAGATTTTCCGCGTAAACCTGAATGTACTGGCGGTCGCCCAGCGCCTTGCGCTCAACCCGCACCACGCCGCCCGCGTCCGGCACGAGATTATAGAGGACGGGCGCGGCATCAGCGAGGAAATCGAGATTCGTCGCCGGCATTTCAGAAGCTTCCTTTCCCTCGCTTGCGGAGTTGCTGGATAAAAACTCCGCCGCCGCGCCGCCCCTTCCGCCGAGACTTCTTCCCGCCGCTTCGCCGAGCGCCATCTCCTGCGCGTGCAAATCGGTCGAGCGGACTTCCCACGGGTCGAGGAGGAGGCCGGGCCGGGCGAGCATGTTGCCCGGGAAAATCTTCGAGTAGCGGCGTTCGAGGATGTAGCGGTATTCATCGCCGATCTCGCGCCCGGCTGCGAAGAGGTCGGGAAGTTTGTCGGGCGTGGTCCAGAGCGGGTCGAAGCGCTGGAAGCCCGCCAGCGCCGGGAGGCCTTCCACCGGCAGGAAGCGCGTGGCCGCGACGTGGACGCGCGTGTATTTGTCGGCGTTGGCGAGATGGACGACGAGGCCCGCGTCGCCGGCCTCGGCATTTTCGATCTGCAGAGGCGCGGGATCGCTCGCCTGCAGGGAACGGTTCGGGGATGCGATCCAGTCCTGCACCGCCTGCCCCGCCGTCACCCTTATGGTGATCTCGTGCGATTCTCCATCGCGCAGGAGCAGGGAGTAGTCGCCGGGCGCGAGGTTTTTCAGGATGAGGAAGCCCGGGTTGGCGCCGCCCCCGGGCGTCGCGTCCCCGGAGCGGTCGCTCACGAAGGTGTCCCCGCGCGTTTCCAGCAACGAGACGCTGCCCGGCGCGGTCGCCCCATCCCAAGGCACCAGGATGTCCGCGCCCGCTTCCGCATGGATGGCTCCCGGCCACGTGCGGCCGGAACCACCGAGCGGCCAGGCGCCGGTCCGCCCATTCGGTATGCGCGCGTCCACGTGGTTGATCTGTCCCAGCGCGCCGAGCAGGACGCGGCCCCGGTCGTCCGTACGCAAGGCTATGGAGAGGGGCCGGGTAAAGCCGCGGTGGGTGAACTCGAAAAGCACCTGGTGGTTCGCCGCGGGCTCGCCATTTTTGCCGAGCAGCTCGAAGACATAGTCGCCGCCGAACCGGCTGAGATGCCCATCGTAGGTGGCGTCCGTCCGGTCGATCCCGTTCACCTCCCACGACGCCGAGGCGCTGAGGTACTGTTTCTCCCCGCCCTTGCTGAGACTGTCGATCTTCCCTGTGAGGGTGACGCTGAGCGAGGCGAGGCGCTCCGGCACCTGGATCGTGTGGAGGAAAACCTTGGCGGGCTCGAGCTTCGGAGAGTCGATCTCAGCCGTCGTGGAGATGCCGTCGAGCGTCGTCGAGGTGATCGACAGCCTGGTCTCCCGCAGCAGGTCGGGGGATATCTCCGCATCGTGGGTTCGCAGCGCCGCGCGGACCGCCAGCGTGGCTTCGCGGCCGGAAAGGAGCTGTTCCCGTTCGACGTGGAACTGGGCATCCAGCACGTAAGTCTCGGCGTGCTGCTCGAAGCTTGCGAGCGTCGCGAAATCTCCCGCGGCGTCCGCGAGCACCACCGGTTTCGTGCCGGGCTTCGTCGTGAAAGGGATGAGGATGAACCCGGTCTTTTCATCGGCCACGAACTTGCGGCCCTCCAGCCACACCACCGCGTCCTTGACCGGCTGGTGCGCCTCGTCGAGCACGGTGACCATGTCGCCGGCGGGGCCGACGTGCTGGAGGAGGGAGAACTGCCCTTTGCGTACCAGGGCGCGGCTGGACTTGCCGCCGCCGATGAATTCCACGACCCACGCCCCGCGCCGCCCCTTCAACTCCGGCAGGCGGCACGTCCAGGGCGTCCTGCGGAAGGGGTTGCCCGAGTCCGCCGCGAACTCCTGCGTGGTCTCGCGATTCGGAATCAAGCCGTCGAGCTGAAGGTCGGTGTTGAGCTGCCGTTTCTGCGCGAGGAAAAAAGAGAGCGTGTTGATCTCATAAACTTTGACGATGAGCTTCGGGGCGTGCTTTACGAAGAGATCGAGGTTCACCTCGCCGGCGGGAGCGAGGAACTGCGGATTCGTCGGCGCGAACGCCACGTCCACCCGGTCCCGCAATGCCTGAAATTCTTCCGGGGAAAGGAGGGACGCCCACCGCTCGGGATCGCCGACTCCGTTCGTGATCATCGCTTCGGCAAGGATCGGTTTGAGCCACGATGCGCGGACGTACTGCGTCCACGGGGCCAGGATTTCCCGCGCGTCGAGGCCGCCCGGTTTGTTCGCGAGGGTGGGGAAGATGTGGAGGAAATAGTCGCGGACGAGTTCCTGGTCGTCCCCGATCCGTTCCCCGGTAAGAAGGGCCTCCGCGAGGTCGGCGTCCAGATCCACCGGGTTCCGGTCGCGCCCGGGGGCGTCCAGGTATTTCGCGTTCATGTAGTTTTCGCGCCTGGGCAGTTTCAGGTATTCGAGGAAGCGCGCTTCGTCGTAGAGGCCCTGGGCGCGGTCGTGCCGGAGCCGGCGGTAGAGGATGTTCGCCTTCAAGGTGTTGAAGGAGGGCGGGAGCTGGCCGGCGTACGCCCACGCCCGGTCGAGCCACGCCGCCCTCTCGGCAGGGTCGAACTCCACGTCGGCATCCGCGCCGGGCGCGAGCTTGCGCATGCGGGCAAAGACGAACGCCGGTTCGTCCGCGAGGGCGGGCACCCGCCTGGCGAGGTCGTCGAGCTGCGCGGGAAGCAGCGCGCGGTGGATGGGAAAGGAGCCAAACCCTCCGCTCTCGCTGGACTTCAGCTCCGTGGCGATCATCTCGACGAGGTTCGGCACGTCCGGGCGGTTCAAGCGCGGAAGGAGATCGCGGATTTGCCCGAGCCTCAGGTGCGGATTCTCCCGCATGAGCGCATCCAGGCCCTCGTCGGTGAAGCCGCTGAAATTGTTGTATTCCCGGGATTCCCTGGCTTCGAAGACGCCGCGCGCGATCCGGGCAGGGTCGAGCGCAGCCGGGAGATCGGGTTTTTGGTTGGGTGTTTCCTGGCGGTGATTGAACTCCAGGTGCAGCCGGTCGCGGAGGAGGCTGAGGGTTGCCTGCGGGTTTGTATCGTAATCCATGAGCGCCGCCCGGTTTTCGATGAGCCGCCTCTTCGGCGAATCGGGGAAGCGCTTCGCCCATTGCGCGAGGGTGGCCGCCAGTTTTTCCTTCTGCTTTGTGTTCTGGTACATGAAGGGCGTGGAAGAAATAACTCTCTTCGCTCCCGGGGATGAGTTGGCCGAGCACCGCTTCGCGATCCGGCGCGAGTGCGAATTTCTCGATGAACCCGATGTCATTGTCGTCGGCCGCCCAGGCGGTAAGGGGGAGGAGAGCCAGAAGAAGGGGAATAAGGCAGAGGGATTTCATGGGGGGAGGTTCCAGTTTCGTGGGGGGGAGGCCGCGGCTTTCGCGGTTGCCGGCATCTTGCGCTTTTGGGGCATTGCTTGCAATATGGGAACGCAATGCCGCTCATCGACAAGCCGCTGCCGGAACTCCTGGCGTACCAGGGGATCAATCCATGCCCGGATGATTTCGATTCATTCTGGGAGGGATCGCTCGAAGAGATGCGGGCCACCGCTTCGGATGTCGAGTTGCGGCCCGCTTCGTTCGCCGCGCCCTTTGCCGAGTGTTTCGACCTCTTTTTTACCGGGGTGGGCGGGAGCCGGGTTCATGCGAAGTACCTTCGGCCGAAAGCCGCAGGGGGAGCGCACCCGGCCATCCTGCAATTCCACGGTTACACGGGCAATTCGGGCGACTGGTCGGACAAGCTGCAGTGGGTGGCGCTTGGATTTTCCGTCGCCGCGCTCGACTGCCGCGGCCAGGGCGGCCTGAGCGAAGACCTGGGGGGCGCGCGCGGGAACACGCAGGCGGGCCACATCATCCGCGGGCTGGATGACGACCCGCGCAAGCTGGCGTTCCGCCAGATATTCCTGGATACGGCGCAACTGGCCAGAATCGTGATGGAACAGCCGGAGGTCGATCCCGGCCGGGTGGGCGCTATGGGCGGCTCGCAGGGCGGCGCGCTGACGCTGGCTTGCGCGGCGCTCGTGCCGGAGATACGCCGGGCCGCGCCGGTCTATCCTTTCCTGAGCGACTACCAGCGCGTCTGGGAGATGGATCAGGCCCAGCACGCGTACGAAGAGCTGAGAAAATATTTTCGCCTCTTCGACCCGCGGCATGAGCGGCAGCGGGAGATATTCACGAAGCTGGGTTATATCGACATCCAGCATCTGGCAAAGCGGATTCGCGGGAAAGTCTTGATGGGGACCGGGTTGATGGATGCCATCTGCCCGCCCTCGACGCAGTTTGCCGCTTACAATAAGATCACTTCGAAAAAAGAGGTGAAGATTTACCCCGATTTCGGGCACGAGGAGCTGCCCGGGTTTCGGGACGAGACGTTCCGGTTCCTGTCGGCGCTGTGAGGGCATTTCCATGGCGCAGGGAAACCGGCTGAAGCTGTTCCGTTTCGTCGAAGACGCGTGGGAGGACGGCCTGCGGGAATGGTGCCGCGCCGCTTCCGGGGCCGCGCTGGATGGCGTTCAGAGCTGGTTCATCGCGGCGGCCGCGGGCCAGGTTTATTGGCTCAAGGAGCGGGCGTTGCGAGAGGGGCTGACGCTGTTTGGCATCCGGTTTCTGTCGCCGGGCGCGCTTCGCTTTGAGCTCTGCGCGCTCCTCGGCGTCCCCGCGGCGCCGCTCGGCGGGGAGACCCTGGAGTTCCTGCTGAAGCTCGAGGCGATGCGCCGCGTTGACCCGGAGTCGCTCTCCCAAGCGCGGGCGCCGGGCGCGCTGCTGAAGGCCGTCGCGCGGCTGAGGGCCGCTGGGTGGCAGGGCGGCGCGGGGAATCTGCCGATCTCAAGCCACGCCCTGCGCACCCTCGAAAGCTCGCGCGCATGGGGTCCGGCGCTCGACGATGAATTGCTGTTCCAGGCGGGAATGGCTGTCGGGCTTTCCCTGCGGACTTGCTTCTTCGCCTGGGATGCCGCCCACTGGGAACACCTCTCCCTGTTCGAAGCGGCGGCGCGCGCCAGCTCCTCGTGCGAGAGCTACCAGCCGATGCCGCGCCCGCCCGCGGAAGCGTTGCAACAAGGCTGGATAAAGGCGGTCGAGGCCAGGCTGAAGACCGGCCACGAGATCTGCGGGGAAAGCGGCTTCTCCTCGGCCAACGAGGCGCTCGTTTCGAGGCTGGAAGGCGTCGATCTGGAAGCATCCGTGCCCCAGCCCCCGCGGTTCCTCATCGGCCGGGATTGGGGCGACGAGGTCGCGCTCGTCCGCGACTGCGTCCTGGAGCGGCTCGCCACCCTGAACGCCGGCGAGCGGCTGGGCGTCATCGTCTCCAGGCGTTCGCCTTCGTCGCTGGAGATCGTGCGGACGCTGGCGGACGCGGGGATCCCCCTCTTCGACGAGACGAAAGAGAACCAGGAGCCCGAAGCCGTGGTGGCGATCCAGCTCCAGGTCATCCGCTACCACCTGCTGGGCTGCGACGCGGAGGAACTGGTGCGATTGATCGATCTGCTGAACGACCTGCCTTCGGACGCCTGGACATGGTTCAGCCGGGAGAGGGCGCGCCGGGACTTGCTTGAAGGGTTCGCCTCCCTTCAGACGCGAAATGCGCGCCTGCTCGTCCACGGGTTTGAGAACCCGGAAGGGCCGTCGGTTGTGCGGCTCGCGGGGCTGGTCGAGGCTCTCGGGTCGTGGGAGGGGAAGATGACCTGGGCGGGCGCGCGGGAGAAATGGGAGCGGTGCCTGCGTGGGTTCGGCCTCGGGGTGGAAAGCCTGGAGCCGAACTGGTCGCTCGTCGCGGAACTCGCCGGCGCGTCGGCGCCGATGGAGGGCGCCGCCTTTCTCGAATATCTCCAGGCCATCCTTTCGGCGGGGAAGACGGAGCGGGCGAAGGATGCGGATGCCAATTACGCGGCGGTGACGGTCACGACCTTTTCGCAGGCTTGGGGCCGCGCCTGGGATGGGCTGATCTTCTTCGATTCCAACGAAGGCCAGTGGCCGGTCAAGCCCGAGGAGAATCCTTTCCTCGACGACGCCCTTTGCCGCACCCTCAACGCCCGCAAATCCGCCCGGCAGGGGTACCTGCTCGACTCGAACGAGCAATCGGCCGTCGAGCAATCCCATTTCCTCGACCTGCTCGAGAACTGCCGCGGGGAAGTCGCCTTTGCCGCCGTCTCCCGCAGCGACGCGGACGCTTCGCGCGACGCCTACCCGAACGAGTGGGTCATCCGCGCCCTGGTCGAGAGCGCGCCCGGCGAGGGGACGCGGCTGGCGATCCTCGATTCCTGGCGGAAGGCCGTGGCGATTTGCCGCAAGCCCCGGCCCCGGCTGGGCGCCGAGGACCGGCGGCACCTGGAAAGGGTGCACGCGGACCGGCGCGACCCCGCGCTCCCTTTCGACGAATATCTTTTCAACTTTGGCGGTTCCTCCTTCGTCTCCGGCAAATGGTCGCCGGCGGAACTCGATGCGGCCGCCATTTCGCCCGCCACCTTCGCGCTCAGGAAAATCCTCGGGGCGGAATCTGCCGGGAACGGGGAATTCCTCCGGAACGAACGGCACGCGGTGGGGCGGCGGGTTCACCGCTGGCTGGGACAGGCGCTCGGAGGCGGAGCGGACTTCGCCCCTTTCGAATACTCGCCCGAGGCGAGGCGCGCGTTGAAGGAGGCGGCCCGGCAGACGGAACGAGACCTCGCGGACCGTTTTCGCATGGAGGGCGCCACGCTTCCGCTCTGGTGGAAATCGGCGCTCCGAAAGGCCGTCTGGAATGCCTGGGCCTGCCTGCCCCCGCTCGCGGGCCTACAGCCCGGCCGGTTTTTTGCGATGGAATATACGATCCTGCGCGAGGTCGCGACGGACGGAGGGAACATGAAGCTCGAAGGGCGCATCGACCTGCTGCTTGCGGATCGCCCGCTGCTCGAGGACGCCGCGCTGGAGGTCATCGATTTCAAGACGGGAAGGGCCGCGCCGCCGACGCTCTCGACGCTGGACAGAGGGAAGGGATTTCAGTTCGCGGCGTATTTTCTCATGATGAAGGCCGCGGGCGCTTCGAGCGTGGATGTGGAAGTGGTCCGGCCCAAAGACGGGCTCCTCACCGTCTTCCGGAACGCCGATGAGCGGGAACTGAGGAGAAAACTGGGCGGCCTCGCGCGGATGCAGCGCGGGCTGGACTTCGGGCAGCTCGGGCCGATGGTCGCGCAATGGACGGTGTGCGAGACGTTGCCGATGGCGACGACGCCCATCAGTCCGCGCACGCTGGAGCGGAAGGCCGCGCTGCGGGAGAACCTAGGCCGCGACTTTCCGCCTGCCCTTTAGCAAAGGGGTGGAAATCTTCTGCTGCCGGCCGTTGACAAGCGCCTTCGGCTGTTTGCGCTGATCCTTGTTCTTGTTCAGGCTGTCCTGAAGCACGCTCAGGAGATCGACCACATTCGACGCCGTTCGCGGCCGGGAGGGCGCGTCGGTGATCTCGAGGTTCTGGGCCTTCTTGTCGATGAGTTCCATCACCGCCGTGCGGTATTCGTCCTTATACTTCTGGGGCTCCCACGGCGCGGTCATGCTCTCGATCAAAGCCTTGGCCATATCGAGTTCGCGATTGGTGACATCCTTGCCCTCGACCGGCTTCAACGGATCGGACGGCAATATCTCCTGGGCGAAGTGCATCAACTCCAGCACAAGGAAAAGGCCGTCCGGCTTTACGGAAGCCAGGTGCTCCCGGTTGCTCATCACCACCTTCGCGATGCCGATCCGCCCCGTGCCGCTCAATGCTTTCAGGAGCAGGGAGTAGGCTTTCTCGCCGCCCTTCTGCGCTTCGAGAAAATAAGGTTTGTAGAAGAACTTGGAGTCCACTTGTTCGGCATCGACAAAGTCGGTGATGTCGATCGAATGCGTCGATTCGATTTTCACCTTTTCGAAATCTTCTTCCTTGAGGACGACGAACTTGCCCCGTTCGTATTCGAAGCCCTTGACGATCTGGTCGGCCGGGACTTCTTCGCCGTCTGCCTGGGCCACTTTCTTATAGGAGATGGGGCTCAGGTCTTTGGCGCGCAGTTGCCGGAAGCTTAGCTTCTCTTCCCGCGTCGCGGGATAGACAGATACGGGGATATATACCAGGCCGAAGCTGATGCTGCCTTTCCAAACGGGTCTCATAGTTTGTTGGATACGCCGCCATTAAAACTCATTTTGGCGTTCGGCGCAAGTGCTTTGCGTAGGGCCCGTTAATCTGGCGGGGTCTGGCGTGGTTAAAGCTTACTAGGAAGCGCTCGCCATGCTCCTCGAACTGCCAACGAAGCCGCAGCAGATACAACCCAGGCAGCCGATGGCAAAAATGCCGCTGGGAGTTGCTTATCTCCTTCGCAAATATAATCCCCGCGAGTGGGGCGGAACGGAGACGGCGGTGAAGCTGTTGCTCGACGGAGTCAAGGCGCGCGAGGTGACCCCGACGATTTTCGCGCCGCGGACGGAGGATTTTCCCAGGAGCGATCCGTTCACGGACTCGGGCTATCGCGTCAGACAGTTCGGCGCGTTCGTGCCGGTGGCAGGCATTTCCCCGCAGCAGCGCCGGCAGCTCGTCTCGATCGGCGGGAACCTGCTCTCCTTTAGCCTGCCGTGGATGCTGTGGCGCGCGCCGGGCCTCTCGCTCATCCACACCCAGACGCTCGGGCGGCTCGCGGGCAGCGCACTGCGGGTGGCGGCCGTCCGCAGGATTCCTTTCGTCGTCACCATCCACGGCGGAGTGCTCGACCTGTCCGAGCAGGTCAGGGAAAAGCTGCTGGAGCCCCTGCGCGGCGGCACGGAATGGGGGAAGCTCTTCGGCTTCCTGGTAAAGTCCCGGCGTGTGCTGGAGGACGCGGACGCGGTCGTCACCTGCAACGAAACCGAGGCGGCGCTCCTGCGCGAAAAATATCCCGCCCAGCGGATCATCGTGCAGCCGCACGGCGTCTCGCTCCGCGCGTTCCAGGAGGATCGCGTGGCCGCGGCAGAGGAAGCCTATCCGCGGATTCGCGGGAAACGCCTGCTGCTCTGCCTCGGCAGGATCGATCCCGTAAAGAACCAACGCTGGCTGGTGGCGGAGTCCGCGGCGATCTTTCGACGGCATCCGGATGCCTTCCTCGTCTTCGCCGGCTCCGTCACCGACGAGCCGTACGGCGAGGCGCTGCGTCGGGATATCGAACGCGCGGGCGTCGAGGATCGGGTGCTGCTGACGGGCGGCCTGCCGCCCGGCGACCCGCGCCTCATCGGCCTGCTGCAAAAAGCCGATGCGCTTCTCTCACCCTCGCTCTCCGAGACCTTTGGCCTCGTCTTTCTCGAGGCGTGGGCCGCGAATACCACCGTCATCGCGAGCCGGACCTCGGGAGCGTGCGCGCTCATCGAAGAGGGACGCAACGGGAGGCTGTTCGATCTCTCCCAGCCCGCGGGCCTGCATGCCGCGGTGGATGAAGCGCTCCGCGAGGACGGCGCGCGGGTTTCTTTCGCGAACGCGGGCCGCGGACTGGTCGAGGCGAAATACGATCTTCATGTGCTAGCGGGCAGGATGCGCGATCTCTACGACGAGTTGATCGAAAGAAAGCGGCGATGAGATACGTCCTCATCCGCGATGACGATACGAACGCGCTGACGCCGGTCGATTTCCTCGAGCGCCTGTACCGGCCGTTTCTCGATCTCGGCCTGCCCGTGAACCTTGCCACGATCCCCAACGTCCGCACGGACGTCACGCTTCCCGACGGCAGACGCGAGGGGTTCCTCCTCGCCCGGAAGGCATCGGACCCGCTGCACGCCCCGATCGGGTCGAATCCGAAACTCGTCGGGTATCTCCAGGAAAATACCGGCTACGAGATCCTCCAGCACGGCTTTCACCATGAGTATTTCGAGTTCGAGAGCCACGACAGGCGCAGGACCGCCGCGCGGCTGGATGACGGAACGAGGATGCTGATGGATGCAGGCTTTCCGCGCTCGGAGACGTTCGTTGCGCCGTATGACAAGGTGTCGCGGACCAGCTTCGAGGAGGTGGCGAAGCGCTTCCGCATCCTTTCCACGGGCTGGTTCGAGCTGGGCCGGCTCCCGGTCGCCTGGTGGCCCCGCTATGCGTTGAAAAAAGTGTTCAAGCAGCCGCACTGGAAGGCCGGCGGGATCCGGCTCATGAGCCACCCGGGGTGCCTCCTGTCGTATCACCGCGACTACGGCGCGATGCTCGACAAGGTGCGCGCGAGCGTCGAGAGCCGGAGGATCACCGTTCTGGTCACCCATTGGTGGGAATATTTTCGCGACGGGCGCGCCGACGAGGCATTCATAGATGTCCTGCACGAGACGGCGCGTTACCTCGCCGGGGACCCGGGTGTCCGCGTTCTTTCGTTCCGGCAGCTCCTGGAGCTGGACTAGGAGGCCGCGGCGGCGGAGGAGTTCGAGCCGCAGCGTGTTATCTCCGCGCCCACGAGGCAGACATCGTCCTGGAACTCTCCACCGCTCGCGAACCGGCGGATTTCCGCGAGCAAGCCGTCGAAGAGTTCACCGCAGGGCTGGCGGATGCGGCGCTGGACGGCAGCATGCAGGAGATTCATGTCGTAGTAAACGCCGTCGGCCCCCTCGACCTCGTAGATGCCGTCGGTGAAGAAGACCAGGAGGTCGCCAGACGCCACCGGCTTCCGCGAGTTGGTATAGACGCTGTTCTCGATGATGCCGAGCGCCGGGCTGTTCCTGGCATGCGGGAAGGTCTCCACGGTTCCCGCGGTGTCGCGGCGCACGTGGAACGGGGCGGGGTGCCCGGCGTTCGCGTAACGCGCTTCGCCGCGGCCCACGTCGAGCACCATGTAGAAGGCGGAGGCAAAGAGCGGGGTGAGGGTCTGCTTCAGGATGGCGCAGAGGCTCCGGTTGATCTCGGTGAGAAATTTACCGGGCTCCAGGGTGAGCGAATGGACCTCCTCCACGAGGCCGCGCACGATGGCGGTGACGAGGGCCGCGCGCACCCCGTGGCCCATGACATCGCAGATGAAGACGCCCGCCTCCGTATCCGAGAGGGCGAAGACATCGAAGAAATCGCCCCCCAACTCGGTGGTGGTATGGTAGCGGTGGCAGAAGTGCAGCGCGCTCGCCGCGCCCGAGCCGGGCGGGAAGGCCGGGTAGCTGGTGGGCAGGAACGCGGTCTGGAGTTCCCGGGCCATGTTGAGGTCGGCCTCCATCTCGGCGTTCTTCTCGCGGAGCTGCTGCGCCTGCACCTCGAGCGTCTCCTTCGCCTTGATCAACGCCACATTCTTTTGTACCGCGGTCTCGTAGGTGGAAAGCAGGAGGTCGATGGAGTGGATCCGCTCGGAGGTGAGATGATACTTCTGGCCGGCAAAGAAAATCTCCGTGCCTTCCTTCCCCTGCGAGCCCTTCCGCAATTCCTGGTTGGCGAGGACATACTGGATGCGCGAAAGGAGAAACTCCTCGTCGTATGGCTTCACGATGAAGTTATCCGCCCCGCATTCAAGCCCCTTTAGGATGTCGTTCGGGTCGGAGAGCGACGTGAGCAGGATGACGGGAAGCTCGCGCGTCGCGGCATCGTCCTTGATCCTGCGGCAAAGCTCGTAGCCGTCCATTTCCGGCATGTTGATGTCGCTGATGACGACGCGGGGCGGGCGCGCCCGCAAGCTGGCGAGCGCCTCGCCGCCGTTCCGGGTGGCGGTGACCCGGTACCCGTGCCGTTCCAGGATGTGCGTGAGCTTCAGCGACTGCGTCATGCTGTCCTCGACGATGAGGATTTCATGGCGGTCTTGCGTGTCGGTGTCCATTTGGGGGTTCAGCCTGGCCGGCAGGGGAGCGTGAGCCGCACTTCTGCGCCGCCTTCGGCCCGATTGCGAATCTCTATCTTCCCGCCGTGCAGCTCAACGATTTTCCGCGCCACCGTCAGGCCGAGGCCGGTGCCCTTCCCGGTCGGCTTCGTGCTGAAGAACGGCTCGAAGAGGTTCGACATGCTCTCTGCGGCGATGCCGACGCCGGTATCGCGGACTTCTACCAGGATGGCTTGATCGCCGATGCGCACCCGGGAGCCGGAACGGTCGCCCGCCTGGAAGGCGATATCCGCCCGGGTGATGGAGGCGAGCGCGGAATGAATGGTGAGCGTCCCTCCGTTCGGCATCGCGTGGCACGAGTTCGTGAAGAGGTTCGCGAAGACCTGGCCGATCCTGTTTCCGTCAAGGTGGCAGGAGGGGATGTTCGTGGCGAACTCCCTCACCACGGAGACGCCGGAGCGTTCGAGGTCGTCCGCCACCCCTTCCAGGGCCTGGTTGATGACCTCGTGCAGGTCAACACTGCGCACCCCGGAATCGCTCGACGCCGAGTAATCCATGAGGCTGTTGATGACCTTGTTCGCCCGCCGGACGGCCTCTTTCATCTCGGCGAGTACGTCGGCGGCATGGCCCTCGCCGAGGTTCTTCACGTCCGAAAGGAAGCTGATGCCCATTTCCATGATCGCGAGCGGGTTTTTCACCTCGTGAGCCACGCCGGCGGCGAGACGGCCGACGGAGAGGAGCTTCTCGGCCTGGATCATCTGCGCCTGCGCGGCCTTCAATTCCTCGTGGGCCTTTATGAGATCGAAATTGGTCTTCACGGCCGTCTCGTAGGTCGAGAGGAGCAGGTTCAATATCTGGAGCCGGTTGGCGCTGATGAGATACCTTTCGCCCGCGAAATAGATGGGGATGACGGTTCCATCGCCCTCGTCTTTCCGCAGGTGGCTGTTCTCCAGAACCGCCCGGATGCGGCTCAACAGGAACTCTTCGTCATACGGTTTTACGACGAAGTTGTCCGCGCCGCACTCGAGGCCGCGGATGATGTCCTGCGGTGCGGAGAGGGAGGTAAGCAGTATGACCGGGATGTTTTTCAGCGCGGGATCGGCCTTCATCTCGTGGCAGAGCTCGTAGCCGTTCATCTCGGGCATCTGGATGTCGCTGATGACGATTCCCGGCGCCTGTTTCCGAAGCGCCGCCAGAGCTTGCACCCCGTTGCGCACGGAGGTCACCCGATGGCCCTTCTTCTGGAGCGTGTTCTCGAGGAGCAGCGCCTGGGTCGCGCTGTCCTCCACGATGAGGATGCTGACCGGCTCGATGGGGTCGGGCGGGGTCATCTTGCGACTCCTTTTGCCTTGCGGGCCAGATTTATGAGGCCTTCGGCGATCCCCGCCGGTGGCAGGACGAAATTGGCGGCGCCGAGCCGCACGGCCTCGCCCGGCATCCCAAAGATGGCGGAGGTTTCCTTGTCCTGGGCGAAGGTGATGGCGCCCCTCTCGCGCATGAGGGCCAATTCTTTTGCACCGTCCCTGCCCATGCCCGTCAAGAGAACGCCCGCCGCCCTCCCGCCATAGACGCCTGCGACCGATCGGAAGAGATGCGCCACCGAGGGACGCAACTCGGAGTCCTCGCTGTCGGAAGTCAGGACGATGCGGCCCCCGCGTTCGACCCCCATCTGGTAACCGTCCGGGGCGAGATAGACGTTCCCGGGCGCCATGCGTTCCCGATGGGCCGGGATGCTGATCTTGAGGCTGCAGTCGCGTGAGAGCCAGTCGGCCATGCCGCCGACGAAGCCCGCGGCGATGTGCTGCACGATGAGGATCGGGATGCCGAAGTCCTCGGGAAGTTTTTCAAGGATCGTGTGCAGCACGACCGGGCCGCCGGTGGAAGCGCCGATCGCCACCACCTCGATGTCCTGGGTCGCCCGTACCTCCGGCATGGCCGCCGGGGCTCGCTCCCGCATGGTCCGGGCCCAGCGCTTCACGACTTTGACCTCGGACATAAGCCTTACCGTCTGAAGCAGCTTTCGCGCCTCTTCATGGTGCCCGGGGTGGCCGAGTCCCTCCGGTTTCCGCACGATGGCGACGGCGCCCGCCTGCAAGGTGCGGAACGTCATCTCGACGTTCTCATGGCTCGTGCTGGCTGTGACGATGACAATGGGGGTCGGCTCCGTCTCCATGATGCGGCGGGCCGTCTCGAACCCGTCCATCTTCGGCATGTGGATGTCCATGGTGATCACGTCCGGCTTTCGGTCGGAGATCCTCATCGAGGGCATCCTCGCCGTTGGAAGCGGTGCCCACGACCTCCATCGCCGGATCCGACTCGAAGATGTGGATCAACAACTCGCGCGCCACGGTGGAGTCCTCGACGATGAAAACCTGGATTTTCGACTCGCTCATAGAAGTCTGCCGATGACGTCCAGGAGGTTGCTCTGGTCGAAGCTGCTCTTTACGAGGTAGGCGTTCGCGCCCACGTCGATACCGCGCTCGCGATCCTCGCGCGACTCGCGCGCGGTCACCAGCACCACCGGCAGGTCCGCCGTCCGCTTCTCCGCCCGTATGCGCGCCGTGAGGTCGAACCCGTTCATCCTGCGGCATATCGACATCCGAGACGACGGCGGCGAAATCCCCCGACTTCAACGCCGTCAGCGCATCGACCCCGTCCACGGAGGTCGTCACCTGGTAGCCGGCGGATTCGAGGATGTTCTTGAGCAGCATGCGCGAGGTGATGGAATCCTCGGCGACCAGCACCGCTTTGTTGACGGGCGCGGCGGCCTGTTCGGGCTTCCTGCGGGAAGAGGCCGCGGCGCGTTTCGCGGACTGGAGGAGATCGGCGGCGTTGAGGATCGGCGCGGCCTTGCCCGAGGCGAGGACGGTGGCGCCCGCGATGTTCCTTACGCGCAGGAGAGGCTGGCCGAGCGGTTTCACGAGCACTTCCTGCTCGCCCATCGTCGCGCTCACCTGGAAGCCGACATGTTCCTCGCCCACCGCGACGATGACGACGGGGATGTAGGCCGGCGAATCCGTTTGGGCCTTCGAGGGCATCTCCAGCACCTCCGCGAGGCGCGCCAGCGCGAGGGCCCTGCCGTCGAGCGCGACTGTCTCGCGGTTCTCGACCGTCCTTATCTCCTCGCGTTTCACCCGGATGATCCTCTCGACGTTCGCGGTCGGGATGACAAACGTCTCTCCGCCCGCCCCGACCACGATCCCCTTGAACGTCGCCAGCGTGACCGGAAGGATGATCCGGAACGAAGTGCCGGAATGGAGCCGCGTCTCGACCCGGATGCGGCCGCCGAGTTTCTCCACCTTCTCGCGTACGATGGCCATGCCCAGCCCGCGTCCCGAGATTTCGGTGATGATGGGCGTCGTCGTCAGGCCCGACTGGAAGATGAGGCCGACGCTTTCCTGCTCGTCGAGCAACGAGGCGGCTTCGGGGGGGATGGCTCCGGCCCGCACAGCGGCGGCCTTTAGCTCAGCCGTATCTATCCCCTTGCCGTCGTCCGCGACGACGATCTCCACCTTGCCGGTATCGACAGGGTGGATGGTGACGCGCAGCGAGGCCCGGGCGCGCTTGCCAGCCGCGAGGCGGTCCGCCGAGGACTCGACGCCGTGATCCACCGCGTTCCGGATGAGGTGGATGAGAGGATCCTTCATCTCCTCCAGGATGCGCTTGTCGATCTCGGTCCCGCCGCCGTTCACGACGAGGTCAACCTCTTTGCGCAGATCGCGCGCAAGGTCGCGCACGAGCCTCGGCACGAGCTCCAGCAGGGTGGAGCAGGGGAGCATGATGAGTTTCTTGGAGCCGGCCAGGAGATCGTCCACCATGCCTCCCACCGCGCGGCGATCCTGTTCCGCGGTCTTGGCGAGCGCGGCGAGGCGGCCTTGCAGGGCCTTCATGTAGCCGTGGTTCCATTCGAGGAACTCGATGAGGGGAGCGGACTGCGCCTCGCCGGAGGGCGTTTCCCTGGCTTGGGCCCGGCGCGCGCTCCTGGCCTGGCGGCTCGTCTTTGCCCATTCCCGCGTCCAGACTTCCAGGGAGTGGTGGAGATCGCGCAAATCCTTCGCGCGCTGGCCGCTCCTCAACTTCATATCGAGCATCTCCTCGGCCTGGCGCACCAGGGCGTCGAGACGCGCGGCCGAGATGCGGATCGTGCCCGCGCCCGGCCTTTCGTACTCCACCGGGGCGGGAGAGGGAGGCGCTTCGTTCATGGGCGGCGGCTGGGGCGGCGCCGCGGAATCTTTCAATTGGCGCAACTGCTTCAGCACGTCGCGGCTTTGCGGGGAGGAGCCGCGGTCGGGCGCCGCCAGGAGCGTGGTGAGCGCATCGACCGCACCGCTCAACGCGTCGAAAGACTCGGGCTCCGCGAGGAAGCAGGGGTTCGCCTCGGGATGGGCCGCCCGCCCGCGCGTCTTCCAGTCGGAAAAAATGTCCTCGAGCGTCTGGCAGATGCTCTCGATCTCGCCCCGGTTGACCGAACGCGCCGCGCCTTTAAGGGTGTGGGCTTCCCGGTAGATGCTCTCGACCATGCCCGGGAGCGCGCCGGCCCCGGGTGTTTTCTCCAGTTCCAGGAGGAGGGACGAGATGACCTGGAGATGCTCTTCGGCCTCGACGCGAAATGCCGCGTCGAGCTTCAGCTTGAAAATCTCTTCGTCGTCCATCAGGCGCGGTAACGCTCCGAAAGTTTCCTCAGCCCCTGGCCGAGATCGTTGAGGCGCCGGGCCGCGGTCTCGAGTTGCCGGGCGTTCTCGACGTTCTGGGTGGACGCTTTCTTGATGTGATCCATGGCGAGCACAACCTGGTCCATGCCCGCGAGTTGTTGCTGGCTGGAAGCGGCGATCTGCATCGCGGCATTCGAGGCCTGGCCGATGCTCTCGGCGAGCGTGACGATGGAGGAACCGGCCTGGGAGGACTGCCGGACGCCGTCTTCGACCGCTTTGCTTCCCTGTTCGGTCGCCATCACGGCCTCGCCGGAGGCCTTCTGGATTTCGCCAAGGATGGTGCGCACCTGCTTGGTGGCCTGCTTGGACTGGTCGGAGAGAAATTTCACCTCGTCGGCGACCACGGCGAAGCCCTTGCCCTGTTCGCCCGCCTTCGCCGCTTCGATGGCGGCGTTGACGGCGAGCAGGTTCGACTGCTGGGAGAGATCCTCCACCGCGGCGATGATCTCCCCGATAGCCTGGCTCTGCTCGGTCAGGCGGACCATGCTTTCGCCGATGAGCTCCATCTGTTCGCGGATGCGGCGCATGCCGCCCATCATCTCTTCGGTGGATCGGCGCCCGCCCTCCGAGGTCTGCGCGGCCGCCTCCGCGCTCCTCGCCACCAGCGCGGCGCGTTCGCTCGAAACCTGGGTCGTCTGCCGCACCTCGGTGAGGGTGGATGTCGTCTCGCTCACGGCCGTGGCGGTGTTCGTGGCAGTCTCGGTCAGTTGCACGGTCGAGGCCAGGATTTCCGAGGAAGAAGTCCCGAGGACTGTCATGCCCTCGCGGATTTCGAGCAGGACGCTGGCGAGTTCTCCGGTGCGTTCCTCGATGGTGGCCTCGAGGCCGGCGTGGGCCTTGGAAAGCTCCCTGGCGGTGCGGTCGCGTTCGGCCTCCTTGGCATCCAGCGCACGCGCGTTCCTCCAGAGCATGAGGCAGAATATCGCGATGGTCAGCACCACGAAGAGGGAGAACGCAAGGGTGGGATCGAGCGCATTCGCGTTCGCGGAGATAATCCAGCCGAGCAGCACCGGCACGCCGAGCAGGAAAGGGAATGTCCGCCGGAGCATGGCGCCGCCCGCGCTCTCGGCGTTGAATCGTTTGAGGAGCCCGCCACCGGGGCGGTGGCAGAGGATGCCGCAGGAAAGGAAGATGAAACACGCCGAGGTATGGATTGCCATCGGGATTTTGCCCGGCATCCGATACAGGGCCGTCGTTCCGTAGAGATACCCGATCAGGGCCACCATCGATATCCACGCGACGATGACCGCAATCAACTGGGCGTAGGTTTCCTGTTTCGGCGAACCCTTCGCCAAGAGCGCGAGGGCGGCGCCGACGAGGACGAAATTGAAGGCGGCGTTCGGCGCCATCCTGTTCGGCTTGATGGAGCCCAGGCCGAGCCTGTCATGGAAGAGAATCTGGTCGATGCCGGGCCTCTCGAGAAGGATCGCGCCGAGGGCGAGAGCGCCCATAACGGCGATCGCCGAACCCGGCGGCCGCGCCGAGGCGCGCGCCCCCATGCCTCGAGGCGAGAAGCGCGCAACCGCTCAGGACGAAGCAGAGCGCGCCAAGCGGATTCATCGCGACCAGACCCGGAAAGATGCGCTTCAGGGTCTCGTTATTGATGGCCCAGCCGACCAGGACGGCGAGGGGGATCAGGATCGTAAGGAGCGCGAGGAATCTCGAGAGCGCCTGCAGGGCCTGCTCGCGGCGCAAGGGTAAGTCGGAGAGAGCGGCCGCCACGGGAGAAACCTAGCCGGGAAGCGGGTGAAGAGCACGAAGAAAGGGGGCGGCGGGGCTTCTGCGCATGGGGTTCATTCCTTCGCTTCGTCGTTTACGATGATGGCCTTGTCGCAGAGGATCCGCGCGACATCGAGCACGATGAGCCCCTGTGCGGTGATGCCCCGGACGTAGTTCCCTTGGATGCCAGCGAGAGTCGGCAGCGTCGCCTGGATGGTATCCAGCGCGATGGAACGGACTTCGCCGATCGCATCAACCAGGATGCCGGATTCCATCCCGCCCACGTGGACGACGATGACCTTGTTGAGGTCGGAGAACCCTTTCTCGGGCAGCTTGAAAAACGATTTCAGGTCGAGCACGGTGAGAATCTGCCCGCGGAGGTTCACCATGCCGCGAACGAAGCTCGGTGTGCACGGGATGGGGGTGATGTCCCGCAACGGATGGACTTCCCGAATGTGCGAGAGCTCGATGGCATATTTCTCGTAGGCGAGGTCGAACTCCAGAACGCGGAGGGCGCCGCGCTCCTCGCTCTGCCGGGCCGGTTCTCTCGCGAGTTCGCGGGCGCGCGCCTCGAGTATTGCCCGGTCATCCCGGGGGCCGTCGCGCCCGGACTCAGGCGGGGCTTCTTCGCGGGAGTCGATCATTTCTTCTCCATCCCCTCGATGATTTCGAGCAGGCGCCCCGCCGTCATTCCTTCGGATTCCGGCACCGGCGAATCGGAGGGCATGCGGCGCAGGAGGACGCCGGCGCTTGCGAGAAGCCTGTCCGACTCCCGGCGCGACCCCTGGCGAAGGATGTTTCCGAGCGCGAACAGCGCGAGGGTGAAACTTTGGTCGAGATAGATAGCCCGCTTCAGGGAGTTCACCGCTTCGTCCAGCGCGCCCTGTTCCTGGAGGATGACGCCGCGGAGATAATGGTTCACGGCGAGCACCTTGTCGGCGGAGATCGCTTCGTCGCACAGGCGGAGGGCGCCCGCGAGGTCTCCCCGGTTGGCCGCGGTGCGGGCCTGGGCGGCGAGCTCCCGGGACGCCGCGCTCTTTGGGGCGGGGGCGACCGGAGGGGCGGCGGTTTTCTTCTCGGGCTCGGGTTTGATCGCAGCCGGTGGGGGAGGGACGGAGATGCGCGCCGTGGCGGCCGGCAGGGGGGGAGCTACGCGAGGCGGGCGGTGCGGCGCCTCTCCGGCCTTGAGTTTGCGATAGAGGATCGCACCCGGGAAATCCGCGCTGACGAGCGGCTCGAACAGCGCCTCGGACCCCTCGCAGGGACTCGACACGAGGAAACCCCCTTCGACGAGGGAACGCGCGAGTTTCTCCGCGGCTGTTCGAGCCTTGTCGGCCGAGAAATACATGAGCACGTTCCGGCAAAAAATAACGTCCATCGCTGCTGTGTCGTTTTCCGGAGCGGGATAGGCATCCTCCGCCAGGTTCAGGTAGCGGAAGCTCACCAGGTCCCTCACGGCGGGCACGATCTCGAACTGGCCCTCGGCCTTCTCCTTGAAAAATTTCATCTTGTCGGAGGGCAGCGTTTCGCGAAAGGACCATTGCCCGTGACACTCCCCCGGAGGCCTTCCGGAGGAAGCGCGCGTTGATGTCCGTGGCCAGGATCGTGATGTTCCACTCCGCGATGTCCGGCAGCATCCGGCTCAGAAGCATCGCCACCGAGTAAGGCTCTTCCCCCGGTACAGCATCCCGCGCTCCAGATGCGCAGACGCCGGTCCCGGCCGCGCCGGTCCTGGATCAACGCCGGAAGGATATCCTGTTCGAGGACTTCGAAGATGCGTTTGTCCCGGAAGAAATAGGTTTCGCCGATGGTGAGATTCGCGGCCAGCATCTCCATTTGTTCCTCGTCCAGCGGCGGCGCCATCAGCTTCAGGATGCATGCTTGCGCGTTCTCGCATCCCGATTCGCGGGCCATGACCAGGACGCCCCGCTCCAGGTCGCCCCAGCGCTCCTTCGGGAAGGAGAGGCCGAGCCGCTTCTCCACGAAGCCGCTGAAGAGGGCCAGCACCGGGTCGGGGATGGTGGCGGCGGTGTCCATCAAGCAGGCGCCAGCGCGGAATCGAGGGACGCCGCCTCCTCCATGGAGAGGAATTTCGCCACGTCGTAGATGTAGACGATGCCGCCGTCCAGCTTCACCACCCCTTCGATGCCCTGGCCCGAGGCGGCGTGTTCGAGGCCTGGCAACAGCGTGTTGGCGGCGACCGCCCCGGTCCCTTCCCATGCGACGGCATGCCGCACGGCGTCCACCAGCAGCGCCACCGTGCGCGGGCCCGCTTGCACGACGAGCAGGTGGTCGCTTGGCCGAATCTCCCTCTCGGGAATGCCGAGACGGCGCCGGACATTGAAAACGGGAACCACCGCGCCGCGGACATTCACGAGCCCGAGCACGACATCGGGCGCGCCCGGGAGGGGAGTGAGGGCGACAGCGCGCAAGACCCTCTGAACGCTCGAGACGCCGAGCCCGAAGCGCCGCCCGTCCACATCGAAAACGACGAGCGATTCGCTGGTTTGGAGGCCGGTGGAACCCATGGGTGGTTGCGAGAACGAGGAAGATGCCGGGAACCGCCCGCCGTTCCAACTGGCGCATTTTGCGTGCCTCCTGCAACAATGATATAGGAAGGGGAGATTGCAAGACGCGGGTTTCCCGCCGACCTCATGGATATCCTTTGCGAAGCCAGTTTCGAGTGCCCCCATTGCGGCGAGGAGATTTCCACGACGGTCGATACCTCGCAGGGAAGCTACTCGACCATCGAAGACTGCGCCGTGTGCTGCCGGCCGATCGCGCTGGCCATCGAATGCGAGCCCGGCGAAGTCACCGCCATCGATGTCTCTCCCGGCTAGACCCCGTTTTTCCCGGGGAGCGGCACGGTTCCTGTTGACTGAAGAGGATATCCCTCTATCGTCACCCCTTTTCCAAAATGAACCGCCGGATTTTTCTCACCCTCTGCTTCCTCGGAGCCGCACTCACGGCGCCGGCGTCGCGGGCCGCCGATTCCCTTTATGACCCCTCGTCGGCCCAAGCCCTGACCGAATCGCAGCGCGCCTTTTTCGGCGAGCGCTCGGGCGAGTTCAGGTACGACCGGAGGATGATCCGCGCCGCGCAGATCGCCTCCGCCCGCGCGTGCGCCGCGCCGACGCTGCGCTGCTGGCACTATGTGAAAGAGGCGCTGCTGGAGGCCGGTGTGGTCTCTGAGCGGCCCACCACCGCGTGGGCGAAACAGGCCGGCGATGAGCTCTGCAGGAAGTTCGGGTTCCGCAAGCTCCGCATCCGCAACCCGTTGGACGCTCCGGTCGGCTCCGTCATCGTGTACGGGGGACGCGACGCCGGGCACGTCGAGCTGCGAACCGAGTCCGGTTTCGCGAGCGATTTCCTTTCGCGAAAGCCGTATCCACGCCCGCTCATCGGCGTTTACGTAAAAAATTCGTAACGGCGCGATTTTCTCCTGCGCCGCGGCCGGAACGGGGTAAGTTCCCGCCGCCATGAGCGCGCGCGCCCTGAATCTTACCGTCCGGATCGGATGCAGCATCGAGTATTACGCCTCGGCGTTTACCCCCATCGTCTTCGTCGTCCGGCCGGGCGTGGACAAGAATCACCTGGTGCGCGAGGAGAAGCACGCGTTCGAGCCGGGCCCCATAACGCAGGAATTTGAGGATTCGCACGGCAACATCACCTACCGCGCGATGCTTGCGCCCGGGAAAAACCGCATCCATCACGATGCGCTCGTCTCCGTCTCCTCGCTCCCGGACGCGCGCGAGACGGAGGGCGGCGCCGTCCCCGTTGACCAGCTCCCGGCGGACGTGCTGCGCTATACGCTCCCCAGCCGGTATTGCGATTCCGATAAGCTGCGGGATTTTGCGTGGGATCATTTCGGGCAGTTGAAGAACGGGCTGGAGCGCGTGCAGGCGATCTGCGACTGGGTGCACCATAACGTCGAGTACCGGTACGGCTCCGGGCGGCCCGACCTCTCGGCGTCGGAGATCATCCACCGGCGTTACGGGGTCTGCCGCGACTTTGCGCACTCGGGCATCGCGCTCTGCCGCGCGTTCAACCTGCCCGCGCGGTACGTCACGGGCCACCTGCCCGACATCGCGTTCATCGATTCCGGCTCGCCCATGGATTTCCACGCCTACATGGAGGTGTATCTCGAAGGCGGCTGGCATACGTTCGACCCGAGGTTCAACGTCCCGCGCATCGGCCGCGTGAAGGTGGCTCATGGCCTGGACGCGGTGGACGGGGCCTTCTCCACGATCTATGGCGGCGCGGACCTCGTGAACTTCGAGGTGTGGGCGTATCAGGTGGATCCGCGCGAGGTCGGCATCGGCGGCCCCATCGATTTGTCGAAACGCCTCGACGGGAATCTGCAATTGAATATCCCGAGCATCCCTTGAGGGACGGCGGCCGCGCGGCTCCCTTAACGCAGGCCCCCCTTAACGCAGGCCTACTCGAAGTAGGTATCCTCGTGCGAATAGGGCGGGGAACAGCAGCAGAGGAAACGCAGCGGGGCTCCTTTGGCCGTGATGGAATGCCAGGCCCCTGGCGGAATGAGGATCGCGTCGCCTGGCGCCACCTCCCGCGTCTCGCCGTCCAGCGTCATCTCTCCCAGGCCTTCGAAGATGTAATAGAACTCTTCGCTCAGCAGGTGGTAGTGGGCTTCCGTCGCCGCGCCCTGCTCTTCCAGGCTCGCCTCCGCGAGGCTTTGATGTTGGACAGGAGCATTTGTCGCATCCAGGATGCAGCGGATAGCCGAACCGTCCTTTGTCGTAAACGATTCCTGGTCGGTTATTTTTAAGACGATCATCAGACCATTCACACTATGAGATTCCTGGACGGATGCACAGCTTTGATTACTGGCGGCTCCTTTGGCATCGGCGAAGAGATGGCGCGCCAGCTCGCGCCGCGGGCGAAAGCCCTCATCCTGGTGGCGCGCAGGGTCGAAAAGCTGGAGGCGCTGAAGAGCGAGTTGACCGCCGCGAACCCCGGCCTGGATGTCCGCGTCCAGCAGGTGGACCTGGCGGACGACGCGCAGATAACGCAATTCCTCGGCTGGCTGGACGGGTGCGGGCTGCCGGTCGATCTCCTCGTCAACAACGCCGGACTGGGCGACTACGGCCTGTTTGAACGGGGCGAGTGGTCGAAGATCGAACAGGATCCTCGCGGTGAACATCCGCGCGCTCACGCGTTTGACGCACCATGCGCTCCCGGCCCTCATCCGCCAACCGCGCGCGGCCATCCTCAATGTCAGCTCCATCGCCGCGTTCGTGCCCGTCCCGGGCCTCGCGGTTTACGCCGCCAGCAAGGCATACGTCAGCAGCTTTTCCGAGGCGCTGCGGGCGGAACTGCGCGGCACCAATGTTTCCGTGACGGCGCTTTGCCCGGGGCCGGTCGAGACCGAGTTCCGCGAGGTCGCGCAGCGCGAAGGGGAGTCCGGGATGTCCGCGCCGGAGATATTTACCGTGACCAGCGAGCAGGTGGTGCGGCAGGCGCTGGAGGGGGTGGAGCGGAACAGGGCGCGCGTCATACCCGGCGCGCTGGTGGCGGCGGCGATGCTCACCGCGAGCCTCATTCCCATTTTCGTGCTGCGCCTTTTTCTTAATCGACCGCCGCGCCGGTTATCCACTATTCACAGGGAATGATCCACCTCGCGACGATCTATTACTTTGTATTCGGCGTGCTCACGATCGCGGGCGGGATCCTGGGTTACGTGAACAAGAAGAGCGTCGCCTCCCTCATCGCCGGCGGCGTCTCGGGCGTGCTGCTGCTGGCCGCCGGGATCCTGATCCCTTTCCGGTTCCAGCCCGCCCTCATCCTCGGGCTCGTCGTCTCGGTGGTGCTCGCCGGGAAATTCATCCCTCAATACATCGAAAAGAGGCGCTTCATGCCGGACGCCATCATGTCCCTGCTGAGCGCCGTGAGCGTCACCCTCACGATCCTTGCGTGGTATAAGAAATAGCGGCCTCCGCGTCCTGCTGGCCGCCTCGCTCCTTGCCGGATGTTCGCCCGCCGGCATCCGCAGGACGGACGAGGAGACCCCGGCGCCCCTGCCATCCGCGCCGCCCGTTTCGCCGACTCCGGTTCCCTCTCCGACGCCCCTCTTTGTTCCCGCGAAGCGGATGGATACGGCCCGGCTCTTCAACGGCATCCAGATCCATTCCAAGGTCCAGACAGAGTGGGGGGCGGGCGCCACCAGCGAGCGCCAGTCGCCTTCGAGCTACGTCTTGAACCTCGAGGTGAAGGTCAACGTGCCCAAAGCGGCCACCGACCCGGCCCAGCTCGAGGCGTTGAATGCGGGACTCGGCGCCGTCCTCCCGGGGCTCGCGGAGATGAAGCCGAAGGTCTCCCATTTCTACGACGATTTTTACCGACTCAAGGTCGAGAACATCCAGCAGAACCTCGTCCGGCTCGATCAACTCCTCAGTCGCCATCATTTTTACGATTGCGAGACCATCCTGGAACTCGAGCACCCGAAGACGAAGCGGAAGGCGCTCCTCATCCAGGCGGGGATGGACGTGGACACCGACGGCTCCGACGGCGACAGGGTGCCGGTGGTGGATGCCTCCTCGTCCACGTTCCAGCCGACCACCAGCTACCACTGGGCGAAGGCGACCGCCATGCCGAATCCGTTCCTGGCTCCGGTCGATCTCCGCATCGCGCAACTCGAGGCCGAGCAAGCCCTCGGCGTCGCCACCCCGGAACGGGCTCAGGAACTGCGCGCCGCCCTGGCGGATTTGCGGGACACCTCGCGACAATTGGCGAAATTCAGCTTTCTCGTCGCCTCCGCTGATCCTTACGTCGTCCTGCCCGGGTTCATGCTCTCGCAGGGGAAAAGCGCCTTTTCGCCGCGGGTGGGGGATTTCTGCGTCGTCATCTATAAGGACACGCTCTACCCGGCCATCTTCGGCGACGCGGGCCCGAACGACAAGATCGGCGAAGGCTCCCTGCGCCTGAGCCGCGAGCTGGATGCCAGGGCGAACGCGAACTTCAGGCCGGTGGGCGAGCTGAAGGTGACCTACCTCGTTTTCCCCGGCTCGGCCCTCGCGCCTCCGGGCCCGCCGGACCTCGATAAATGGTCGGCGCGCTGCGCGGCGCTGCTGGGAGAGGTGGGGGGATACAAAGGGGAACTCCATGCGTGGGTGGACATGACGAAGCCGAGCCCCACCCCGTCCCCAACGCCATCGCCCATGCCATCGCCAGGAGCCTCGCCGTCGGAAAGCCCGTCCTCCGCCGCGACCCCTACCGGCGCACCGCCCGGCGCGTCCCCCTCCCGGCAGCCGTAGAACCCGGGCAAGCCGGGGCGCTACTCTTCGGGAGCGCTGAGCTTTGAAAGGACACCCAGGTCCTCGAGCGTCGTGGTGTCCCCGGTGACGGCCTTCCCCGCGGCGATTTCCTTGAGCAGGCGGCGCATGATTTTTCCGCTGCGGGTCTTCGGCAGCGCTTCGGCGAAGCGGACGTCGTCCGGCTTGGCGATGGGGCCGATCTCCTTGGCGACGTGCTGGCGGAGTTCCTCGCGCAGGCCCGGCGCGGGCTTGACGCCGTTCTTCAGCGTCACGAACGCCACGACGGCCTGGCCCTTTGATCTCATCCGGGCGGCCGACCACGGCGGCCTCGGCCACGAGCGGGTGGCTCGCCAGCGCGCTCTCGACCTCGGAAGTGCCGAGCCGGTGGCCGGCCACGTTCAGCACGTCGTCGATCCGGCCCACGATCCAGAAATAGCCGTCCTTGTCGCGGCGCGCGCCGTCGCCGGCGAAGTAAGCGCCCGGGATCTCGCTCCAGTACGTTTTTTGATAGCGCGGCTTGTCGCCGTAGATCGTGCGGAGCATGGAGGGCCACGGCTTGCGGATGACCAGCTTGCCGCCCACGTTCGGCGCCGACTTCGTTGCCGTGGTCGTCCACCACCGCCGCATCCACGCCGAAGAACGGCAGCGTGGCCGAGCCGGGCTTGGTCGGCATCGCGCCCGGCATCGGGGTGATCATGATCGCGCCGGTCTCGGTCTGCCACCAGGTATCCGACGATGGGGCAGCGCTCGCCGCCGATCTTTTCGTGATACCACATCCACGCCTCGGGATTGATCGGCTCGCCCACGCTGCCGAGCAGGCGCAGCGAGGAGAGATCGTGCTTTCGCGGCCAGTCGTCGCCCCACTTGATGAAGGCGCGGATGGCCGTCGGCGCGGTGTAGAGGATGTTGACCCTGTACTCGTCGATCAGCTGCCACAAGCGGTCCGGCTCCGGCCAGTTCGGCGCGCCTTCATACATGAAGACTGGTGGCGCCGTTGGCCAGCGGGCCGTAGACGACGTAGCTGTGGCCCGGTGATCCAGCCGACATCCGCCGTGCACCAGTAGACATCCTCGTCCCGCAGGTCGAAGACGTACTTCGTGCGTGCATGTGGCCCCGAGCAGGTAGCCGCCGGTGGTGTGCAGGATGCCCTTGGGCTTGCCGGTGGAGCCGCTGGTGTAGAGGATGAAAAGCGGGTGCTCGCTGTCCAGCGCCTCGGGCGCGCAGACGGCGCTCGACAGCCGCCATCTCTTCGTGCCACCAGAAGTCGCGCCCCTTTTTCATCTCGCACTCGTTGCCCGGCGCGCTTGAACGACGAGCGACGCTATTTGACCCCGGGGCTTCCTTTCAAGCGCGTCATCCACGTTCTTCTTCAGCGGGACGATGGCGCCGCGCCGGTACCCGCCGTCCGCGGTGATGATGACGACGGCGCCGCTGTCGTTGATCCGGTCCTTGATGCTCTCCGCGCTGAACCCGCCGAAGACCGACCGAATGCACCGCGCCGATGCGCGCGCAGGCCAGCATGGCGATGGCCGCCTCGGGAATCATCGGCATGTAAATCATGACGCGGTCGCCCTTCTTCACCTTGCTGCGCTTCAGCACGTTGGCGAATTTGCAGACCTCGCGGTGGAACTGCTGGTAGGTCAGCGTCCGTTTTTCGCCCGGCTCGCCTTCCCAGATGATCGCGGCCTTGTTCCGGCGCGGCCCTTCGAGATGCCGGTCCAGGCAGTTCTCCGAAGCGTTCAGTTTGCCGCCGATGAACCACTCTCGCGAAAGGCGAGCTTCCACTCCAGCACCGGCTCCACGGCTTGCTCCAGTTCAGCTCCTTCGCCTCCGCGCCCAGAATTTTTCCGGCCTCTCGATCGATTCCCGGTAGCGCTTCTCATACTGCTCCCTGCTCCCGATCCATGCCTTTTTCGAGAATGCCTTGGAGGGCTTGAAGACGCGCTTTTCCTGGAGGTGCGATTCGATGTTCGTGCTCATGAGGTGGGGCCGCATCGTATCCGGGCGGGCGGGAACGCTCAATTCAATTATCGGAGGCTGCCGAGAACCTCGGAGATGGACAGCGCCGCCCCGCAGATGACGCTGTCCGAAGCGCCGTAATAGAGCGTGATCCGGTCGCCGTCCACCACGTGGCCGTTGGTGAATACGACGTTGCCGAAAAAGCCGGTCCGCTCGTAGTCCGCGACCGGTTCCATGACCGGTTCCTTCGAACGGGCGAGGACTTTCCAGGGCTCGTTGAGATCCAGCAAGAGCGCCCCGAGGCAGTAGCCGGTGGTCCGCGTCCGCGCCGTGGTAGATTTCCAGCCAACCCTCTTCGGTGCGGATCGGGGCCGCCCCCGCTCCCACCCGCGCGCCGTCCCAGGCGCCGGGCCGGGTGGTCGCGATGCAGCGATGGCCGCCCCAATGCAGCAGATCGCGGGACTCCGCGAGCCAGATGTAGTTTCCTCCAAGCTGCACGCTGCTCGGCCGGTGCAGGGCGAAATATTTTCCCCCGATCTTCTCGTCGAAGAGCGCGCAATCCTTGTTGTGCGGCGGAAATATCAAGCCGTGCGAGACGAAGGATCGCCAATCCTCCGTGCTCCGCAGAGCGACCCCGACTCCAAATGGCGAGACCGCCGTGCAGGTCAGGTAGTACACCTCTGCGATCTGCGACACCCTGCAATCTTCCAGCCCGTAAGACTCGAGCTCCCCCTGCCCGAAGATCGAAGGGTAGGCGTTCTCCCCGACAAAGCGGATGCCATCCTCGCTCGAAACGAGCCGAAGGTGAGACAACGTCGTGAGATAATCCCGGCCCTCGTGCCGGATAATCCGCGGATCGGAGAGGTCCAATGCCGGATCGGATTCATCGAATTCCAGGATTTCCATCCCGTCGGCGGTCAGGATGGGAAAGGAGATTTGCCCCGGCTTCTGCTCCGGCCGTTCCGCGACGCGCAGGAGCAGCCAGGTCTTCCCGTCAAACCGGAACACTCCCGGGTTCAGCAGGCATTCCACCTTCATCCCTGGTATGCTGGGACGGATGTCCGCGGGGTGGAGGATCGGATTCGCGGGGAAGCGCTTCGCGAGGTCAGCCATTACTCCGCCACGGTATCAAATTCGCGGGACACGAGCCAACTATTCGCTCTTTCCCGACGCGGTCAGGGATGTGACGGCCCGCCAACGCCCTTGCTGCAGTCTTCAGACCGGCGGGCCGGCAGGTATGTGAAAAAGGGGCTACTGCGCCGTCAACCGGACGCCATTCTCATCCGCCGAAATGGTGTCGAGCACTTTGCCCTGGCGGACGTTCCGCAGCGTCCCCGAAAACGGCCGGGGCGTCTTCTCATCCACGAGTAGCTTCTTCCCGTCAACGGAGGGGAGGTATCCGAAAAACGTATTGATGACGACATTGGTAAATGCCACCCCGCTGATGCATTCTTTCATGTTGCTCCCACGCAGCGCTATGCGCACGGGCGCCTCGTTGGAGGTGGGGTTGGGACCGTAGAACTCGTGCGCCTGCGCGAACGGCCCCTCTTTCGTCACCTCCGCGGTGCTGCGGTAAAAGTTGTAGGCATCCTTGGGGTCTCCCAGGCGCCACATGGCGCCGGCGGTCAACGGAATCCAACCGTCATACGCGCCCGTGTAGCTGTGGTCAGGCCGGACGGCTCGCGGGACATCGGGGTCCTTCAGGCTCATCGCCCGCATCCAGTCGCGCGTGAGAAGCTCCCGTTTTGCGAAATTCGTCATGCCGAGTTTTTGAGCGGGCGTAAGGTCGTGCGACAGGGCGTTCGCCGCGTAGATGAAGTCGAAGCAATGTTGCACCGGCACCACGGTTCCGTCCACGCGGCGGAGATTCCAGGCGCCGGTTTCCGCGTTATAAAGCGTCATCACGACCGGCACGAAAGCCGCGGCTTTTTCGCGCAACTCCTTTGCACGGGCGTCGTTGCCCTTGAAGGCCTGCCACGCGGCGGCGTGGCGCATCATCCAGACGTTCTGCGCGTTTACGGAAGCCACGCATTCCACGTACTGGGGCGCGGTCTCGAGCAACTTTCCGTTGTTTCCGTAGTTCACCAGCCCCTCCGGGCCCTTCGGCAGGGTCTCCCAGTCGGTGGCCAGCGCATCGAGACTTTCGAGGACGGTCTTGCCGTTCTCCAGCTTTTCATCCAGGAAAGCCCGGTCGTCGGTGATGCGCAGATAGGCATCCGTGGTCTGAAACATGGTGCAGGCGTTCGCGGCATATCCGCCGATCGCGTCATAGTGTTTGGTATCGAACCCCTGCGCGTCTCTTAAGGAGATATGCGGGCCGCCCCGCGGGTTCTGCACGAGCCAGCGGCGCAGGGTGGCTTTCATGCTCTCCGGCTCCAGCAGCGCCCACGCGGTCGCCTGCATGGAAGCGTCCCAGAAGTATTGGGTGCCTTCGCCGCGTTCGCCGCTGGTGACGAAGCCGCGCGGGATGGGGAATTGCGTCCGCTCCAGGATGAGCATGGTGAGCGCGCCCATGTAATAGTTCCGACTCAAGGCCGCGTCCCCGGTTTTCAGGGTGGGCAGGTTTCCCGAGAAATGGGTGTTGCCCGGCGTGAACGCGTCGGTCCAGCGCTTTTCCCAGACGGCCTGGAAAGCGGCCATCTCCGTGTCGAACCTGGCGGCCCAGTCCGCCACCTTTTTACGCGTGGCGGCCGCCTTGTCGTTGGCATCGTCTCCGGCCACGTATCCGAGACTCGCCGCGGCGCCAGGGGCCAGCGAGAGTTTCCAGTGCCACACCACCTCCGTCCCTTCGACCGTGACTGCATCCGGCTTGCGCGAGGGCTGGAGCGCCGAGGTCGTTCGGGGGGTCTGCGTGGCGTTGACGACGCCCACGCCGTCGGCATCCAGCTTGCCCGGAACGTGCAGGGCGAGCTGAAATTCTTTCGGCGCCCTGGCGCCGTTTGTCACCGTGACGCGGCAGAGAGCGCCGCGCTGTTCGTTCACCATGCGCGTGTCGCTTTCCACCGAGAGGCCCGCGCAATCGAGGTTTCGCCGCAGGGCGCGATACGCGGACCAGCGGACATCGGTGGCCGGGTATTCGACTCCGTCCAGCGACAGCCGGACGAGCGGGTAGCCTTCGCGCCATTGCGTGGCGGGATTCTTGGTCTTGGTGAACAAGCCTCCCGGATTGCAGAAAAAGGAGGTCAGATCGCGGTTCACGATCAGCATCTGGTTGAAGTTGTGGACGTCGGGAAGATTCGTCACCACCGTCAGCGGCATCCAGTCGCCCGCCATCTCTTCGAGCGAGGGTACATCGGCGGCGAGGGCGAGGCCGGAGAGGGCCAGAAAAATGGCGAGGGAGAACCGGAGTGCTTTCATAGATGATGCTGGGCGGGAGCCGGGGGCGCCCCTAGGCCCCGGGGCTCAACTGCTTTTGCAAGTCCTCGAGGCTGACGCCCTTGGTTTCCGGCAGGAACTTCGCGACCAGGAAGAACTGGGCGACCATCATCAGCGCAAAGAACCCGAATGCCAGCGAGCCGGAGGCGTGGGCGATGATGGGGAACACCCAGCCGATGATGCCGCAGAGCAGCCACATCAGGAAACATACCAGTGCGGAGCCGCTGGCGCGAACGGCGTTGGGAAGCAGCTCGTTGATGACCGTCCAGACGACGGCCCCCTGCGAGTAAGCGTGCGAGCCGACCACCCCCATCATGGCGGCGATGACGATCCACCCCTGGATGTGCTCCGCGAAAACCCATGCCGCCAGCAGGTGCGAGAAGACGAACGTCACCGAGCCCACCAGCAGGAGCGCTTTGCGTCCCACCCGATCCACCAGCGCCATGCCGACAAACGTCATCAGCAGGTTGGTCAACCCCACGATGATCGACTGCATCAACGCATCCGCGCTGGTCGCCCCGGCCATGCGGAAAATATCCGCGGTGTAATAGATGACCGCGTTGATCCCGTCGAGCTGGTTGAAAGCGGCGATCATGCAAGCGAGCAAGAGCGGCTTGAGGTATTTCCGCTGGAAAAGCCGGTCGCTCGAGTCCTGCGCCTTCGCTCGAGAGCGATTCCTGGATGTCGCGCATCTCCCGCGCGGGCTCCTGGTGGCCGAGGCGGACGAGCACGGCTTCGGCATCCTGCGTGCGGCCCTGTTTGGCGAGCCAGCGGGGGCTCTCGGGGATGAGGATGCCCGCGATCAAAAATGCCAGCGAGGGAACCGCCATGACGCCGAACATCCAGCGCCAGGCCGAGGCGTTTTCAGGCCCCAAGAAATAGGCGACGAGATAATTCGAAAGATAGGCCAGGAGGATGCCGACCACGATGTTCAACTGGCTGACCGAGACGAGCAACCCCCGCTGCCTCGGCGGCGCGATCTCCGTGATGTACATGGGACAGACCACGGAGGCCGACCCCACCGCGACGCCGCCCAGAAACCGGAAAAAGAGAAACGCATACCAGTTCCAGGCGAAGGCGCAGCCGAGCGCCGAAGCGAGAAAGAGGAACCCCAGCAAAGTCAGGACAAAACGCCGGCCCCACCAGTCCGCGGGCCGGCCCGAGGCCAGCGCCCCGGCCATCGTGCCGATCAACGCGCTCGAAACGGTGAAACCGAGCAGATTTTCGTTGAGCCCGAAAACCCGGCGAAGCGCATCCGTGGCTCCGGAAATGACGGCGGTGTCGAATCCGAACAACAGCGAACCGAGCGCCGCGACGCTGGCAGTGAGGAACAGGAAGGGAAGAGCCGCGGAGGTTCCGGACCGCGGCCCACCGGCAACTGAGGGGGGAGGGGCCTGCATGGAACTAAGCCCTTTATTTACTTTTGACAGGGAGCGCAAGCACTTTGTAAAACAGCCCTGCGCACGCTGCGGCTCCCGGCCGCTTCTCCCCGACCTCCATGCCTGAGACCGACTCCACCCCGCTGCCGGCGACATGATCCTCGCCGCGGACTTCGGAGGCACGACCATCAAACTCGGGCTGGTGCGCGAAGGCCGCATCCTGGCTCGGACGCGGATCGATGTCGAAGCGGACCGCACGATGGCGGATCAACTCGAAGCGGCGGCGCTCGCGTGGGAAGCGCTCATGCGCAAGGAGGGGGCCGTGCCGCAGGCCGGAGATGGGGTTGCCCTGGCCCTGCCGTTTCTGGCGGATCGAAACGAGCCCCGGGTCCGGGGCGACTTCGGGAAATTCCCGGGCGCGGCGGAGATCGATTTCGGAGTGTGGAGCAGTGAGCGCCTGGGCCTTCCCGTGGCGCTCGAGAACGATCTGCGCCTGGCGCTCCTGGGCGAATCGGCGGCGGGCGCGGCGCGGGGGAAGAGCGACGCTGTGATGCTCGCGTTCGGCACGGGCATCGGCTGTGCGGTTCTCTCCGGCGGCCGGCTTTTCCGCGGGGCGAACAACCGCGCCGCGACCGTCCTCGGCCACAGCACCGTTTCCCGGGACGGCGCAGTCGGTCGGTGCGGCAACGTCGGCTGCGCCGAAGATCTCGGCCTCCACCGCGACGCTACCCGAACGGGCCCGGATGCGGCTCGACTTCGCCGGAAGCGCCCTGGAGCGGGCGGAAAAGATTGATTTCGAGACTCTCTTCGCCCTCGGGCCATATGGGGACGCCTGTTCCCAGGCCCTGCTGCAAGAGAGCCTGACCGTCTGGGCGGTTCTGGTGCAGAACGCCGTGCTGGCATTCGACCCCGAAGTGGTCGTGCTGGGCGGCGGAATCCTGCGGAGCCGGGAGGTTGTCCTGCCCGCCATCCGGGAACACCTGCGCGTGCATATGCCCTCGCTCCCCCTCGAGATCCCGGTTGTTGCCGCCGAGTTGGGCGATGACGCCGCGCTCCTGGGCGGAGAAGTCTTTTTTAACCAGACCCGGCCTGGCTTTCACCCATGAGAAAACCGAATTACGACAAGTTCCCGTTCGTAGCCGTCCCCGGCGGAGAGAACTCCTGCGTCCAGGGCTGGGAGGACATCGGCGCGCGCCTGGCCCAGGCTATCGCGGTGCGCAACGCTGGGAAGACGGTGTTGGCCGTGGAGTGCTACCCCGGTGTGGACGAGGAGGCGGTGGCTGGCGAGTTGCAAGATCGGCTCTCTCCGGCCCTGCTCATCCGCGCGAGGGACGGCATGCTTCCTCCCGAAAAGATCGACGCGCTGGTCCAGCCATTCCTCGGCGGAGACGACCCCGTGTTCGGATTTCTCTGCGGCCTTATCTTGCCGCAGTTTTTCGACGAAGGGCGGCTGGCGGCGCTCCGCTCCCGGGCTGCCGACACGACCGGAGGGCTCGTGCTCGTCGTCGGGTGCGGGGCCACCCTCGTCGCGGAACCCGATATTCTCGTCTATGCCGATCTCGCCCGGTGGGAAGCCCAGCTCCGATTCCGGCGCAACGAAGCCGCCAATCTCGGTGTTGAGAACCGCCGCCTCGCCGCCAGCCTCCAATATAAACGCGCCTTTTTTGTGGACTGGCGCGTCTGCGACCGCTGGAAACGCCCGTTGATCGCGCGCTGGGATTTTCTTTTGGACACGCACCACGAGCCGAAAATGGCCGAGGGCGCCGCCGTCCGGCGCGGCCTGCGCCACGCCGTCACTCGCCCGTTCCGGGTTGTCCCTTTTTTCGATCCCGCTCCGTGGGGCGGCCAGTGGATGAAGGAGACCTGTGACCTCGACCGGGAGAAGGCGAACTACGGCTGGTGCTTCGACTGCGTCCCGGAAGAAAACAGCCTGCTCCTCGGCTTCGGCAAAATGCGCCTCGAGATGCCCTCCATCAACCTGGTGTTCGACCAACCGCGCGCCCTGCTCGGCGAGGCCGTCCATGCGCGGTTTGGCGATGAATTTCCCATACGATTCGATTTCCTCGACACCATCGGCGGCGGAAACCTCTCCTTCCAGGTGCATCCGCTCACCGAGTATATCCAGGGCCGATTCGGGATGCATTACACCCAGGACGAGAGCTACTATATCCTCGAAGCCGGCCCGGACGCGGCCGTCTGCCTTGGGCTGAAGGAAGGCGTGGACCGGGCCGCCATGCTGCGCGACCTGCAACTGGCTCAAGAAGGCGCCGCCCCGTTCCCGGCGGAAAAATATGCCAACTGGTTCCCGGCCAAAAAACACGATCATTTCCTGATCCCCGCCGGGACCGTCCACTGCAGCGGCGCGGAATCGATGGTGCTGGAGATCAGCGCCACCCCTTACATATTCACCTTCAAGATGTGGGACTGGGGCCGGCTCGGCCTGGACGGAAAGCCCCGTCCCATCCACCTGCAGCACGGCGCCGCGAATATCCAGTGGGATGCCACGACCGACTGGACTCGGCGCCACCTCGTCAACCACATGGAACCGCTCGGCTCCGGGGACGGCTGGCGCGAGGAACGGACCGGGCTGCACGAGCGCGAGTTCATCGAGACGCGCAGGCATTGGTTCACCGGCCCCGTCCAGCACGACACCAGGGGTGGCGTCCACGTCCTGAACCTGGTGGAAGGGGAGGAAGCGCTCGTGGAAAGCCCGGGCGGCGCATTCGATCCTTTTGTCGTGCATTACGCCGAGACCTTCATCCTTCCGGCAAACGTCGGCGCTTACACCATCCGGCCATACGGCCTCTCGGAAGGCCGCGAGTGCGCCACCCTGCAAGCGTTCGTCCGCACTTGAGGAGAATGGATTGACCCGGCTTTGCCGTACCGGGTAGCATCCAGCCTTCGCGCATGTTCAAGCCCATCTACAACGGTCGCTTCCATAAGTTGATTCTGGCTGCCGCAGGTCTCTCCTGCGCGCTGGCTGCGGCCGGCCACGCCAGCATCATCGTTTCCGGAAACTTCGACGCGAGCGGCGACGTAGGCTTCGTCAACAGTCCGCCGAATCTCTCGGTCACATTCGGGGATGGCCAGGGGTCCATTTATCAGTTGGACGGTTTCGTCAACGTGGCCGGGCAGGACTACAACAACGACGGGACAGGGTTCGGCACGAGTGCCGACTTGAGTTACGGCTCGCCGCCCGGGGTTGCCTACACGTTCAACGCCACGCAACCCGACGCGGACCAGCTCCTTTTGAGCTATCGTTTCGTCAATAACACCGGAAGCGTCCTGCCGGGCTTTCAATTCCTCTTTTTTGCCGACCCGGATATCGGGCCGAACTTTGCCGACGAGTCCGCAACCGTCGCCGGCGCGCCCACACCCGCCGGTCCCGGGCCGGGCCCGCAGAGTTATGAAATTGGCGATCCTTCGAGCAGTACGATCTTCACCGATCTCGAGTTTGGAACCCTGAATGACGTCAACAGCGAGACGCCAGGGAACCCGGGGGACGTTTCGGAGGCGCTCGGCTTTACGAACGGCGCACTGGGCGCGGGTCAATCCGCAGAGTTCCAGGTTCTTCTCTCCGACGACGGCTCATCGATGGGAAGCCTCGCGCTGACACAGAACGACCCGGTCTATCCGCAAGATATGCTCACACTCTCCGGCGAAGGGGTCTCAAACGTCCCGGAGCCTACGCTGAGTTGGACCGTCGTCCTCCTGGCGATCGGGGCTGCGATCCCTTTTGGTTCGGCGCGTCGGTCGGCCTGTTCCCAGAGGCTCCGCCCGCGGCGCGCACCCGGGTGACGCCCCTATATCGGCAAGCCTCCCAGCGCGTGTCCGCCCGCTGACCGGCCAGCCTCGCCACCTTGCCCGGTGTGCGTTTTGTTGATCGAAACGTCATGGAGAGTCAGGAGTACCCTGACAATATAGAACGTTCTAGGTTTCCTGGAACGTCTGAGTCGCCCGCGACAACAATCCGAATCCGGACCTTTGAATCGGGCAACTCGATTTCAATCTCCGAATGCGCGAAATGAGCGATGAACGAGATGGTCTTATCCTCCCGGCGAATTCTGCCTCGAATTGTTTCGTTGTCGTGAAAGACCAGAGCCTGCGTACGCTGGGCAATCTGCGTGGCCTCGTCCTCCTTGGTTGGTAGCCCCACCCCGTACACATCGCGAGTCAACACTGTAAGCACTACCATGAGGGATGAGGAATGGAGCGGGCTGCTGCATGCTTCCTGGAATCCCATCCGGGAACGTGCGGACTATGCCCTGAAGGAGATTGAGAGGATGGAGGAACCGAAATCGGTGAAGGGAAGTGCCCCAAGTGTGGCTACTTGAAGCATTTCACTCGACCGGTGACGGTGGTCGCGGCCCTACCGTGTCCGAAGTGCAGCGGCAGTGTGTTCCAAGCGATTTGACCACGATCTCACCGCCAGGGAAGGAATTCTCAGATAACTTATTGCTCGTTGGAGATTGCTATTATAAAACATCCCCGACTTTATAAAATCCGACACGACAAAAGCCGTACTCGAAATATGGACGACGTGAATCTTGAAAGCCGATGGGCAAGCTACGCGATAACCCCTCGTTCTGCGGGGAACTCTTCTCGTTTCCGGATCCTCAGGGGGGTATTGGCCCCAGCGGGCGCAGCCATTTTCTCCCTGCCAGGGCAGGCGAATGCCAGCATCATCTATAGCGGCCCGCTCATGGACACGGCTCGTTGGAACAATTCGGCCGGAGCGGCTAAAAATTACCAATACTTGCCCCTGAAGATCGGGGGCGGCACTTTTAGATTCGGTGGGAGTGACTACATCGGCCCGTCCGGCCAGGGTGCGCAGGCAAAATTGCAACCGAACGGGTTTCCTGGCGATTTTATCGCATATACTGGCGGTCGTTCGGTGAAAAAACTGGCCAAGGGATCTCTTATAGACGGCGGCCTGCTGTTCTCCTCTCACGGGATCCACGATGGTCTGAAATCGGTCTTGGAAGCTGGCGCCTTGCAATACGGGCAATTTATCTCTGGGAAGCCCGCTTATGCCGGGGTGAAACTCCCCGATGGCGACTACGGTTGGATCGAATTGGAGTACACGGCCACGGGCACCAAAGGGAGCAATGCTCCGTATCCTGGGAGCGTCGAAGTGCTGGGCGACGCCTATCAAACCGACGGCGGGTCGATTGCGGCCGGTGACATCGGTGTCACCGGGGTGCCAGAAGCAAGCAATACCTTGACTGCGCGTCTCCTGCTCGCCTGCGCGGGAGCCTCCTTGGCAGCTTGGCGAAAGCGAAGCCGGGCTCCGGAATGAAAGTCGCGTCCTGTTTGTGAGAATCTGCCGAGCCCCTACGGCAGGAAAAACTTCGTGCTTGGCCCACTTCCCTGCCTCTTCAAAATCCTCGGATCTTCCTTGATGAAGTTACGGATGCGGATCGGCGGTTGACCTACGGCGTCAGCAATCTGCTTTGCGTTCAGGCCGTGTATCCCGTTGGCCGCGAATACCTCCAATATTCTGCGCTTCAGGTCTTCATCGGACATTGACTGGCGGCGAACTCTGATGGTGCCGGTGGGTGCCATCTTGCCCGTGAGCGCCTCCAGTTCCTTCTCCAGGTCTGACACTGCTCGCCTTGCAGCGATGAGTTTCTCCTTCAGCTCCAGCACCGCATCCTCCTTGAGGTTCCGGATTTGGAGTTCAAGGGCGTGGATTTGGTCGAGAGTGGATGTCATCTTAGGGTGGTTTACGGGCTTGGAGCGGGTGAGTCAACCGCCGCGTTTTTGAAGGCTACCGAACATCTGTGAATATCCTTGAATCTTCCCGAAAACGATTGAACGCGTTGTTACTTTGGTTGTTATTTTCGCGAATATAGCTGCCATTCTCAGTGTAGGTCCCTCGTAATAGGGCAGATAGCGGGCAGAGGGAATCGAACCCTCATGGCCAGCTTGGAAGGCTGGAACTTTACCATTAAGCTATGCCCGCGGGTGCCCGGAGGACGCTGTTATCCTTCCTCCAGGATGGCCGCGTTGGCAAGGCTAAATGGAGGCCCGCTCTGCCCGGGTGGCGCGGAGTTAAGGCGTGCGGTGAAGGGGTGGAGGGATTAAAATACCTGTATGCGAATGCTCGTCCGAACCGCGCTCCTGACGGTTCTGATAGTGATCGCCTGGTTCCTTTTCGGGGCGGTGCGGACGGCGGCGCGCACCGAATTCCTCGATCCGTCCAAGACGGTGCTCCTTTTCGGCGGGGTTGTCCTCTTCGGGGCGTTTGTGGTCGTGATGGCGGAGTTCTGGCTGCTGCCGATTCTCGGGGAGCGAATCGGGAATATATTTTTCGGGTCGAACGCATCTTTTGTCCGGAGTCCGCACGCCCACGCGCAGGCGCTGGTGGCGCGCGGGGATTACGTGGCGGCGATCGAGGAATACCGGCGTTGCTACCGGAAAGACCCTGCCGATGCGCTGGCGCTGATGGAGATGACGCATCTCCAATGCGATTACCTTCAGGACTACGGGATGGCCGCCGAGCTGCTCGAACAGGCGCTGGAGCGGGAATGGCCCGCGGAACAGGCGGTGACACTGGCGATGCGCCTGGCGGATGTTTACGGCAAATACCTGGGGCAGCCCGCCCGCGCCCGGCAGGTGTTGATGCAGATCGCGGAGAGCATGCCCGACACGCGCTACGCTTTGAACGCGATGCACCGCGTACGGGAACTGAACGACGGGCTGGAGCGCCTAACGGATGGCCCCGCCGGCGCTTACCCGGTAGCTCCTCGGGCCCCAGACCACGCGTCCGGGGAGCCAGCTCGCGCACCAGAAGAAAGTCTCGGCGAACCCGGCGAGCAGGACGATCAAGGCGAACCGGTTCACGGGGAAAGCGAGGACGCGTGAGTTCGCTTTCGCCGCGGCGAGCCGGCTGAAATAGACCACGAGCAGGACGCCCCAGCGCCATGGCTCGGTGAACCCGAGGATGACGAGGAGCGAGGCGAACGAGAGCCCGTGCGTGACGAGCATGCCGAAGTAACCGGCTGGATCCGAGACCCGGTACGTGACGCCGACCCGGTGCTGATGCCGAAAATAATCCCGCCATGTGAGCGGGGTCCGTCTCGATGCTGACCAGCGCCTTGCTGAGCATGACCTGCTTGCCCTCGCGCGCCATGATCGCCCCCAGGCGATTGTCCTCGGCCAGGAAATTCGCGAACCGTTCCCAGCCGCCGGCATCGTTCAAGTCTTCCCGGTGGAGGCCGGTGCACGCCCCGAGCGTAAAGCGGATCGGGCCGAGCTGTTCGGACGCGGCGAGCCCGGGCCACAGGGTCAGCAGGAGCGCCGCCTGGTCGAGCGTCTGCGTGAAGGTGCGCGCATTCACGAAACGGTAACCGGCTGTGAGGACATCCGCGCCGGACTCGTGCCATTGCGCCCGGAACCGCTCCACGAAATCGGGCGTCATCCAGACCTCGCTGTCGCTCAAGAGCCAATGGTCGTGCGCGGCTTCCCGGCTCATCTGGATCAATTTATTGATCTTGGGGTTGAGCGCCTCGCCCGGCGGACACCTGCACACCACCACTTCGCGGTCGGGATATTCGGTCCGCAACACCGTGCAGGTCTCGTAGTCCTCATCGGAGTCAACGCCGAGGATGACCTGGTCGCCCGGAAGGGCGGTCTGAATCAGCATCTCCACGAACTCGCGCAGCCGCGGCACGCCCCGCTTGATCGGCCGGAAGAAGGAGACGGGCGGAGGCGGCTTTTCGCCGTTCGCCACGGAATGCCTCCCGGCCTGCCGCCGGTGAAGCAGGAAAGCCGTCCAGAGCGAGTAGAGTGTGCCGCAGCCGCTCGCGGCGATGAGGACTGTCTCCGTGGAACTCATGGCACAGGCGCCCCCGCGGGAACGGGTTCTTCGATCTTCACGGGCGGTATGAGTCCGCGCCCGGAGAAATATTTCACGGCGTCGCGGATCGCGTTCTCAAGGCCGGCGGGGTCGTAGCCGAACTCGCGCTCCGCCTTGGCCGAGCTGAAGAAATACGGGTGACGCGACATGCGGACGGATTCGCGGGTCACAAACGGCGCCGCGCCGGTGAGATGCGCGGACGCCTCGGAGACGCACGCCGCGGCGTAGCTGATCCACTCCGGGCAATAATGTTTCGGCACCCGATGCCTGCCGTACGGCTCCAGCAGCTTGAGGAATTCGTGCAGCCAGAGGTTCGTGCCGCCCAGGAGATAGCGTTCACCGATCCGGCCGTCCATCATCGCCTGGAGATGGCCGGCCGCGCAATTCCCGACCGGGCCGAAGTTCAGTCCGGTTCGGGCCAGGAAAGGCATGCCGCCATTCAGGAATTTGATGATGACCATCCCGGTCGGCGTGGGTTTGAAGTCGCGGTGGCCGATCGGCGCCGTCGGGAGCACGGAGATGATCGGCTCGCCCGCTTCCGCGCGCTTCTGTGTCTCCACATAGGCATCGAACTTGGAACGTTTATAGGCCCCTGGCAAATCTTCCGGCGGCGCGAGCCTGGATTCATCCACGGGCGATTCATCCGCGGCGCGCGCCAGGATGCCGCACGTGCTGGTGCTGACGATCCGCTCGACGCCGCGCCTGTGGGCCGCGTCCAGGATGTTGCGGCTCCCTTCGATGTTGTTGCGGAAGATCTCGCGCGGATCGCGCGCCCAGAACCGGTAATCGCCCGCCACATGAAAGAGGTAACGGCAGCCGCGCATCGGTTCATCGAGCGATTCCGGCCGCATGAGGTCGCCTTCGAACGTCTGGAACGCCTCAAGGTCGGGCGATTTTTTTGCGGTCTCGGGCCGCACCAATACCCGGACATGCGCCTCGGCATCCGCCAGCGTTTTCGCCACGTGCCACCCGATGAACCCGGACGCGCCCGTCACGAGCACATCCTGGTCGCGAAAAAAATCCTTGAATGCGTGAGACAATGGCATGGCAGTCTGTAACAATCCCGATCCCTATTTTCAATGAAACATCTGATCGTGACCGGAGATGATTTCGGAATCAATCACAAGGTCAATGACGAAATAGAGCGCCTGCACGGTGCGGGGCTGTTGACGCAGGCCAGTCTGATGGTCAACGGAGAGGCGGTGGAGGAAGCCGTCCGCGTCGCGGGGCGGAACCCGCGGTTGGCCGTGGGGCTCCACCTGGCGCTGTGCGACGCGAAGGGGTCCGTGGTCTCGGCCATCACCGATTCAGCTCGGAATCTCATTCGCACACCGGCAAGCGCCGGGCTGCGGTACGCGTTCGAAAAGCGGCTGCGGCCCGCGCTGGAGGCGGAGATACGGCTTCAGTTCGAGCGGTTTTGCGCCTTGGGGTTCGCGTCCGCATCCGCTTCCGGTTCCGGGTATTGGGATGGGCATACTCATTTGCATCTGCATCCGGTGGTGATGCGGCTCGCGTTGCCGATAGCGTTGGAGAGGGGATTTCGCTTCACGCGCCTGGTCCGCGAACCGCGCCCCAGGACGGCGCTGCCGCTGATCTTCCACGCTTTAAGCCGGGCCGCTGCCCCGAAACTGCGGAAAACGGGGATCGGGTTCCCGGATCGCGTTTACGGGTTATCCCAGACGGGCCGGATGGATATGGCGGCGTTCCAGGCCGTCGTCGGGGCGCTGGGGGAGGGGGTGAGTGAGATATATTTTCATCCCGGGGAGGACGGGAAGGACCTGGAGCCGGCGCAGCTCCTGGAAGAAATTCAGAAGCGGGAAGTGACTGTCGGAAACTGGCGGGACAGGCAGACGCTCAAGTAGCCCGCTTCCTTCTCAACCCCCGATGAGGACCCGGACGCTCGCCTCGGTCTGGGAAGCGCACAGCACCGGCATGTCGCCCCCTCTTTGCGCTATGAGCGACCGGACCGCCGCGAGCGCCAGTTCGGGCCGGTTGCAATCCCGGCTAAGGTGGCCGAGCACCACATTCCGCAGGCTGTTCTCCAGCAGCTCGCTCACCACCTGCGCCGCCGCCGCGTTGGAGAGATGCCCGTGCCGGGACATGATCCGCTGTTTCACCGGCCACGGCCGCCGTTTGTCTTCCTGCAACATCTTCTCGTCGTGGTTCGTCTCGATGACGAGCGTCTGCACATCCCGTATCCGTTCGAACACCAGCTTGGTGGCGAACCCCAGGTCGGTCACGAACCCGAGCGACGCGCCGTCGTGCCTGAGGACGAACCCGGTGGGGTCGACCGCGTCGTGCGGCACGGCGAAGGTCTGCACCGTTACGTCCTTGATCTGAAAATCGAGCCCGGTGCTGAACAGGCGCCAGTCGCACGGGGTGGTCAACCCCGAGCATTTCATCGCCTCCGCCGTGAGCCGGTTGCAATAGATGGGGATCGCAAATTGCCGGCAGAGCACCTCCAGGCCGCGCACATGGTCGCAGTGTTCGTGCGTGAGCAGGATGCCGTCGATGCCGATGGGGTGCACGCCGATGCCTTCGAGCCGGCGCGTGATCTGCCGCGCGCTCAGCCCGCCGTCGATAAGAAGCCGGCATTGGCTGGACTCGACCAGGGCGCAGTTGCCCGCGCTGCCGCTGCCGAGCATCGTCAAGCTGAACATGCTCCATTGAATAGCATGGCCGCCTCCCGCCGCAAGCGCGGAGTTCGCCTGGAACCATGGGTGCGGCCTGCGGGGAGCGGAGGGTTCGCGCCAAGGGCGCAAAGGACGCCAGGATTTCAGAGGAAAAGGGATCGCTGATTTTTTTTACAATCTCCTGGGCGGCCCCTGCGTCGTTGGCGCGAAAACATCTTCGCGGAGCCGCGCCTATCTCCGTTCGTGCAGAGGCGCGCGATCCGTGCTTAAAGTCTCTGCGTGTCCATCATCGTAGCCGTCAGGAAATCCAACCGCGTCGCGCTGGCCGCGGACAGCCAATCGAACTTCGGCTCCCACAAGTTCCCGCCCGACAACCATAAGGCGGAGAAAATCCGCGAGATCGGGGAGAGCCTGGTCGCATTTTCCGGCTGGGGCCTTTACGAGAACATCCTCGACGACTACCTCGCGCACCTAAAGTCCGTCCGGCTCGAAGACCAGAAAGAAATATTCACCTTTTTCCGCAAGCTATGGAAACAGCTTCGGGAGAAATATTCGTTCGTGAACGACCAGAGCAAGGACGCGAACGATTCCCCGTTCGGCGATCTCGATTCCTCGTTCCTCATCGTGAACCGGAACGGCATCTTCGACGTCTCTTCAAATATGACCATCAGCCATTTCGAGAAATACAACGCCATCGGCTCCGGCGCGGAGTTCGCGCTCGGGGCCCTCCACGCGCTCTATGACGGGGAGGGGGATGCCGCTTCCCTCGCGCGGGCGGGCGTGGAAACGGGGATGGCCTTCAGCGTCTATTGCGGCGGTGAGATCACCGTGAAGGAAGTCTCGCTCGCCAGGAAAAAGCGCTAGGGCGGTCCCGGCTGCCGGTTGGATGACCATGACAACTTCCCCCCCCTCCAGAGTCGCTCCCGACGCGCGCAAGGCGCTGGCGCTCCTGCTGGTCATCAACCTTTTCTGTTACCTGGATCGCTACATCCTTGCGGCCATCATCCCCTCGCTCAAAGACAAGTTTCTCCATGGCGACCCGAATGCGAACGGGAAGGCCGGCCTGCTCGGAACCGCGTTCCTGGTCAGCTACATGCTCACCGCGCCCGTGTTCGGCTGGCTCGCCGACCGCACCTCGCGCTGGCTCATCATCGGCTTGAGCGTGGCGCTCTGGAGCCTGGCCAGCGGAGCGTCGGGGCTCGCGGGCACCTACCTCATGCTGCTCGCGACCCGCATTTTCGTTGGCATCGGCGAGGCGGGTTACGGCCCGGCGGCGCCCACGATCCTGAGCGACCTCTACCCGCTGGAACGGCGCGGGACGGTGCTCGCGTGGTTTTTCATGGCCATCCCGGTCGGGAGCGCCATCGGCTATGCGTTCGGGGGATTCGTCAATGCCCATCTCGGCTGGCGGTGGGCGTTCTACCTGGTCGCGCCGCCAGGGTTCATCCTCGCCGCGCTGTGCGCTTTCATGAAGGAGCCGCGGCATCGCCGGTCGGAGTCGGGCGGCGGCATGGCCGGCATGGCGGCGCGGCCGACGGTGCGCGATTACGAGCGGCTGGTGAAGATCCCGTCGCTGGTGCTGAACATCCTCGCGCAGACGGCCCTGACGTTCGCCATCGGCGGCCTCTCCTTTTGGGCGCCGACCTACATCAGCGTGGCGCGCGGCATCCCGCTGGCGCAGACGAACCTCATCTTCGGCGGCATCCTCGTCGTGGCGGGCCTGTTCTCCACCCTGCTCGGCGGGTGGCTGGGTGACAAGCTGCGCCCGCGGTTTCCCGGAGCGTATTTCCTCGTGTCCGGCATCGGCGTGCTCCTCGGCTTTCCCGCCACCATCGCCATGCTGTATGTGCCCTTCCCGGCGGCGTGGGTCTGCATCTTTGTAGCGATCTTCTTCCTCTTCTTCAATACCGGCCCGAGCAACACCGCGCTGGCAAACGTCACTCCGCCCGGCATGCGCGCCACGGCGTTCGCGCTGAACATTCTCGTCATCCATCTCTTGGGGGATGCCCTCTCTCCCTCCCTCATCGGCTGGATAAAGGATCACGGTTCGTGGAACCTGAGCTTCTTCACCGTCTCGCTGGCGATGCTCGTGGCGGGCATCCTCTGGTTGTGCGGGATGAAAGCGCTCGCGCGCGATACCGACGCCATCGAGCAAGCGTCCGCCGGCCGATGAAGTTGATCGACAGATACGTGGCCACCGAGGTGTTGGTCACCTCGCTCTTCGCCATCGCCGTGTTGAGCGTCGTGCTCGTGCTCGGGAACATCTTCCAGCGCCTGCTCGATCTCCTGGTGAACCACAACGTGCCGCTCGACTTCGTCCTGGCGTTCATCGCGTATATCATCCCGTTCTCGCTCACATTCACCATCCCGTGGGGATTCCTGACCGCCGTCCTCCTCGTGTTCGGCAAGATGTCCGCCGACAACGAGCTCATCGCGCTGCGTTGTAACGGCGTCAGCATCCCGCGCATCTGCGTGCCCGTCCTGGCGCTGGCCGTCATCGCGTGCGGCATCTGTTTCTGGATCAATATCGACGTCGCCCCGCGCGCCCAGAAAGAGATGAAGACCTCGATCACCCGCATCGCGACCAACGATCCCATCGCCCTCTTCAACAGCGACAACGTCATCAGCGATTTTCCCGGGAAAAAAATCTACGTCGAGAAGAGGAACGGCGCGCACCTCGAGAATATCGCGGTTTACGACATCAACGAAAAAGGCATCCCCATGCAGGTCGTCTATGCGCGCGAAGGCCGGCTCGAGACGAAGCTCGACAGCGCCAAGGAGATGACCATCTACCTGCACCTCTCGAAGGCCCATTACGAGAAACGCGATGACAGCGACCCCGAGAACTTCAGCAAAGTCCGCGACGGCATCATCATGGAGAGCGGCGCGTATCGCATCAACCTTGAGGACTTGATCGAGAGGAACAGGAACAGGGGCGGCTTCAGCCAGAGCACGCTTTCGGAACTGCTGCTGGACAAACGCGGCCTGGCCGAGCGCAGCGCGCTCCGGACCGAGGTCAGCAAACGCTTCTCGTTTTCCCTCGCGTCCTTTGCCTTTGCCCTCATCGCCGTGCCGCTCGCGGTGACGGCGCACCGGAAAGAGACCTCCATCGGGTTCCTTTTCAGCCTCATCGTCGCCTTCGTCTATTTCTTTTTCATCATCATCGCCAATTCCGTGCGGGATAGCCCAAACTGGTATCCGGAGTATTTGATGTGGCTGCCGAACGTCCTCTTCATTACGCTCGGCGCGATCCTCTTCTGGCGCTTGAGCAGAAAATAATTCCCTATGAGATACCGCGTTTTCGGGAGCATCGGCTGGAAAGTGTCGGAGGTTAGCTTCGGCGCCTGGGCCATCGGAGGGTCATGGGGAGACCAGGGCGACGAAGAGTCGATGGCCACCCTGCACAGGGCCCTGGATGCGGGGATCAATTTCTTCGATACCGCGGACGTGTATGGCGACGGCCGGAGCGAACGCCTCATCGCGCGGCTGCGCCGGGAGCGCTCCGAGCCGTTCCACGTGGCGACCAAGGCCGGACGGAGGCTCTCCCCGCATGAAGCAGCCGGCTTCACCGAGGCGAACCTCAGCGCGTTCGTCGAACGCAGCCTCAAGAATCTCGAAGCCGAGGCGCTCGACCTCGTGCAACTCCATTGCCCGCCCCGGGAGGTCTATTACATGCCCGAGGTCTTCGAGGTCATGGAGGGGCTGGTGAAGGCCGGCAAGATCCGCCACTACGGCGTGAGCGTCGAGAAGGTCGAGGATGCGTTGATGGCGATCGAACACCCCGGCGTCCAGAGCGTCCAGATCATCTTCAACATGTTCCGGCATCGGCCGGGCGAACTTTTTTTCCCGGAAGCCAGCCGCCGGAACGTGGCCATCATCGTCCGGGTGCCGCTCGCCAGCGGCATGCTCACCGGCAAGCTGAAGCGGGATTCCCGGTTCGACGCGGACGACCACCGCCGGTTCAACCGGCAGGGCCAGGCGTTCGACCGGGGCGAGACGTTCTCGGGGGTCGATTATGAGACGGGCCTGGATGCAGCGGCAAAGCTGCGCGCGGCGCTCCCGGGGGCGCCTTCGCTCGCGCAGGCCGCGCTGCGATGGATACTGATGTTCGACGCCGTCTCGTGCGTCATCCCGGGTGCGCGCCGCCCGGCACAGGTGGAGGAGAACGCCGCCGCGTCCGAGCTGCCCTCCTTCACAAAGGCCGAGATGGACGCGGTGCGCCGCATCTACGATGGCGACATCCGCTCCCTGGTGCATCACCGGTGGTAAAAGGCGGGTTTTTGAGGGGCGCGATTTGAAAACGGGCGCGGCGTATCCTATTATCCGGCGTGTCCCCGAGCGCTCGCATACCCGCCCGCCTCGCGGGACTTCTTTTGGCATGGATCGCCGCCAGCTCCGGCGCGTGGGCGCAATCGAACCTCACCACCATCGGCGTCACCCAGCTCCGGGCGATGGACCCTACCCTTACCGGCAGCGGCGTGAGCGTTGCCCAGCCGGAGGCAATGGTCGGCCCGGGCGCGTTTGAGGTCAATCCCTCCACCGTCAGCCAGCCTGCCTCGCTCTTCACCTACAGTTCCACGAACGGGACGGTGACGGCCGTCGCCCCGCCCAACGCGGCCGGCTCCGAGTCTTCCCATGCGGACCAGGTGGGAGACACCTTTTATGGGAGGAACAACACATCGACCCCGGAGGGAGTCGCGCCCGGGGTAAGCCACGTCTATAACTACGAAGCGGACTACTTCATCAACGACATCATCGTTCCCGGTGTTCAGATCTCAGCCCGGGTGGTGAACCAGAGCTTCATCGACAACAACGTGTCGGATGCCACCGCGCTCGACCAGGCTTATGACAACTACATCGCCTATTACGGGACCACCGTCGTCTCCGGGGCGGGCAACGGCGGGGCGGTTTACTCGCCCGCGACCGCCTATAACGGCATCGGCGTGGCCGCTTACGGCGGCAGCTCCAGCACCGGCCCGACCCAGGCCGACACCGCCGGCCGCTCCAAGCCGGACATCACTGCGCCGGCGTCCGCCACGAGCTATTCCACGCCCATGGTGTCGGGCGCGGCGGCGATCCTTATCCAGGCCGGCTCCCGCGGCGACGGCGGGGCCGACCCGACGACCGAGAACGAGGCGACCGATTCCAGGACCGTCAAAGCCCTCCTCCTGAACGGCGCGGTCAAGCCCGTGGGTTGGACGCACACGAGCACGGCGCCGCTCGATCCCCGTTATGGGGCGGGAATCGTGAATGTTTACAATTCCTACACCGGGCTGGAGGGCGGCAAAAATGCTTTCAGCCTTTCCAACACGAGCCGTGCGCCGGCCGCCGGCTCGCCGGCCCTGGCCACCCTGGATGGGTGGGACTTCAACTCGTTGAGCAGCACGGCCTCGCTGGCGGCCGTGAACCACTACGTCTTCGACCTGAGCTCCAGAGGACCCGCCGCTTTCAACCTCGTCAGCACACTGGTTTGGAATCGCCAGTTCGAGGAGAGCGGCATCAACAACCTGTTCCTCTATCTCTACGACGTGACGACGGGCCAGCTCGTCGATTCCAGCGTCAGCACCGTGGACAACGTGCAGGAGCTCACCGACGTGGGCCTGGCCCCGGACGAATACGATCTCGAGGTGTATAAACCTTCCGGCACTCCCGGCGACCCCGGAACCGTGAGCGATGGCGAGACCTATGCCCTCGCCTTCGACCTCGCGGTACCCGAGCCGAGGACGTGGGTCTCTTTCGCCGTGGCGATGGCGGGCATCGCGGGATTCGGATTGCGGAAGCGCTGAAAGCCTCGCTGCGGCCCTGTTCAAAAAGGGCCATCGTGGTTCGTTCGCTGGTTTTATTTGTTCGAATTCGTCTAACCGCCCCTTTTGACACCCCGGCGTCTCTCTGAAAGGGCTGTCTGGCACGGGGGTTGCTTTGGGGTGCGGAACGTAATGGCGTCCACCACACGGTGTGTCAGACAAATACCAAGACAAGCAACCCAAAAACCACTAAATAACCCATGCCAAGCGACAACCCAAAACCAGCAACGACGGGCACTTTAGGGCTCACCGGATTAACGATGAATGCCATGGCATTGATCGCCCCCGGCGCCTTCTTGTGGCTCACTTTCCAAGAACAATCCCTTTACGGGGCGCCCATGGCAGGAATGTCCATGTGGTTCGGCATCCTCGGAGCGCTCCTGCTCTGTCTGGCCACCGCTTACAGCTACGCGCAATTGTCCAAGCTCTACCCGGGAGCCGGCTCCTCCTACCTCTACGCGGAGCAGGCGTTCCTCTCCAAGACCAAGGCATATAAGTTCGCGCGCATCGTGAAGTTCTTCACGGGCTGGGCCAGCCACCTCTATTACTGGGTTTACCCGGGGTGCATGGTCGGCGTCACCGCGATCCTTTGCGGTTACCTGCTCAACCAGTTCTTTCCGGACACTTTCGCGAGCAACTACAACAGCCCGCTATTCATGATGCTCTTCTGCATCGCGTTCGCCTTCGGCGTCGCGTACATCGCCTCCCGCGGCGTCAACGGATCGACCGGAGTAAACATAGCGGTGAACGTCATCCAGATCACCGCGCTGGTCGTCTTCGGTTGCATCGCCATCGGCTACCGCGTCTCGCATAAGCAGGACTCGGTCGGCTGGCATTTATCCAATGGCACCGCGATCCAATACCAGGTGGCTTCCACCGACGTGCTGGACGACAAGGGCGCCAAGGTTCAGGACACTTGGGCGGACAATTCGCCCAAGTTCGCGCTGGACGCCAACAACAAGCCCGTCATGGACAAGGACGGCAAGCCCGTTCCCGCCATCAAACAGCAGGACCGTGCGGTCACGAAGGATGACCTCGCCAGCAAGGACACCCCGCTCCCCGCGAGCTTCTCGGAGGGCGACCCCTACCCGGTGTTGCAGACCGACGCCAAGGGCAAGCTGGTGCTCGACAAGGACGGCAAGGCGATCCCCGTGCCCTTCACCGTGAGCTACAAGCCGGAGGAGGCCGTTACCGGCGCAGGGACTGCGCAGGATCCCACGACGTTCAATTTCCATGCGACCGCGGGGTCCGTCATCGCGCCGCACAGCTTCAGCTACATCTTCATCCAGGCTTGCGTGGCGATCCTCATCCTCGTCGGTTTCGAGTCCGTCACCGCCATGGGCGAAGAGGCCCGCGACCCGCAGAAGGACATCGGGCGCGCCGTCATGCTCTCGCTCATCATCCAGGGCGCGATCTGCTACATGTTCGAATACTTCGCGGCCAACTACCTGCTGCATAACGGCTACACCCTCGGGAATGCCGGCGCTTCCGGCGCGCCGATCGGCGACCTCATGGTCATCACCGGTTCGTGGCTGTTCGGCAGCTACAGGGCGGGTTGGTGGTTCATGCTCATCCAGGCCATCACGGTGTTCCTGGCTCTCATCGGCACCACGCTCTCCTGCATGAATACCGGGGCGCGGGTCACCTACGCCATGGGCCGCGACGAGGAAGTCGGGGCGCACTTCGGCCTCCTGCACGGCAAGACGGGCGCGCCGCATCGCGCGATCTGGACGCTCGCGGTCCTCTCCGCCGTCATCGGCATCGTCACCGTCGCCGTTTACCTCGGCGGCCAGAGCAACGCGCCCGCGCCGCTCGATCCGAAATACGCCCACAGCATCTGGTACTCGTTCGGCATTTTCGCGCCGGAAATGTACACGAAGCTGCCAAACACGCTGCTCATCGTCACGCTGACCAGCAACTTCGGCACGTTCATGCTCTATATGATCACCTGCATCGTCACGGTCGTGGCGTTTGTCGAGACGCAGTCCTTCAGCATCATCAAGCACATGGCGATCCCCATCTTCGGGATGGTGGCCAACTTTGCCTGCATGCTGTTCTACATCGTCGGCCCGCGCTTCGTCAGCGGCATGAGCCCCTCTGAGCCGCTCTGGGCGCTCGGGGTCGCCGCGGCCTGGGGAATCTACGGGGTGATCTACTTCGCCATGGCCAGCAAAAAGAGGGACAAGCCGATGTTCATGCCGGCGCCCTCAGGCGCATAGGACGGACTTGCAATTCCGGCTGAAAGGCCGGAGTTGGGAAGGGAAGACGGTCACATCTCGAAAGAGCGTGTGGCCGTCTTTTTTTCCGGCCCACCCAGCATGAAAGTAAGTTCAGCCGGTCTCTCCTCCGCCGGACCTTCGCGGTCGCGGAACGAGGACACCATCGCCTTCTGGCAGCCCGGGGAAGAGGGCGAACGCCAGGCGCGGGGCTCCATCTCCGTCGTCGCGGACGGAGTGGGCGGGCATGGGGATGGTGATGTCGCCAGCCGCAAGGCCGTGGAGATCGCCGTGCGGCTGTTCCGCGAAGCGCCTCTCTCGGTCACGCCGAAGAAGCTCATCAGGGAAATCTTCGATGCCGCGAACCTCGCTCTATTCGACTCCGGCGCGAACGACCGCAAGGCCAGGCGCATGGCCACCACCCTCAGTGTCTGCATCCTGCGCGACAAGCATCTCTCCATCGGCCACGTCGGCGACACCCGCACCTACCTGGTCCGCGGGGAGGTCATCAAACAGCTCACGCACGACCATTCCTATACGGGGATGCAGATCAAGCTCCGCCTCATCACCGAGCACGAGGCCCGCGCCAGCACCATGCGCTCCATGCTCACGCGCAGCGTCGGCAACGAGCCAATCCTCCGGTGCGATTTCAAGGACGTGCCGCTCATGAAGCACGACCGCATCCTCCAGTGCACAGACGGCCTCTACTGCTTCATCAATGACGGCGAGCTCTGCGAAGGGATCGACCGCCTCAAGATCGAAGAGGTATGCCCTTACCTCATTGCCCTCGCCGAAAGGCGCGGCACCGATGACAATCTTTCCCTGCAGGTCGTGCACGTTGACGAGATCGACGAACCAAAGTATTACGAGCCCCTCTCCATCCTTAAAACTCCGGAGCCCACATCCCAAGCCGTGACACACGAAATACAGCCAGGACAAACGTTGGACGAACGCTTCCAGATCGAAGATGTCGTGAGCCGCAGCGGCATGGCATCCATCTTCAAAGGGAAGGACCTCAAGACCGGCGAGACCGTCGCCGTAAAGATCCCCCACATGCAGTTCGAGTCCGATGTCGCCTTCTTCTCCCGGTTCCAGCGCGAAGCGGATATCGGCTCCCGGCTCCATCACCCGAACATCCTGCGGTTCGTCGATGTGCCGAACAAGAGCCGGCCGTACATCGTCATGGAATTCCTGCAGGGCAAGACCCTCGCCGAGATGCTGAACGAGGTGCGGCCCTTCCCCGTGAACGACGCCGTTCAGATCGCCAGCCGCATCTGCGACGCCCTCGCGCACATGCATGCGATGAACATCATCCACCGCGACCTGAAGCCGCAGAACGTCATGGTCTGCCTCGATGGAACGCTGCGCATCATGGACTTCGGCATCGCCAAATCCATGGAAGCCCGCCGGCTCACCTTTGCCGGGTTCTCCAGCACCATGGGCACGCCCGATTACATGGCGCCCGAGCAGGTCAAAGGGAGACGGGGCGACGCCCGCACGGATATCTACAGCCTCGGCGCGATGCTGTACGAGATGACCACCGGCTCCGTGCCGTTCGAGGGCCCGAATCCGTTCATTGTCATGAACTCCCGCATCACCGGCGACCCGGTCGCGCCGAGGAAGAGGAACCCCGCCATCCCGCCGGAGGTAGAGGAGATCATCCTTCACGCCATGGAGCGCGAACCCGGCCGGCGTTACCAATCCGCGGAAGAGATGAAGGCCGAGCTCGACAAGCCGCACTCCGTCGTCCTTACGGGTCGGCACCACCACCTGCGCCTCCCGAAACTTTGGAAGACCCGGTGGCATGGCATGCGGATCATCGTCCTGTCCGCCCTGCTGCCCCTTGTGTTACTGGCTGTGGCGCTCCTCCTGACGCATTGCGGCCACCACGCCCACCGCTGAAGCCTTATCGAACGGATGGCCCAACTTCGGGGCTGGGAGAAAATCATCAGGGCCCTCAGCGCAGCCGCCGTATTCCTGGCCGCCGCCGGGGCCTGCGCCGTCGTTGCGCTCGATCTTCTGCACCCCATCGCCCCCACGGTCGTGCCGTGGAGGCTGAAATCGGCCTTCCCCCTCCTGTTCGTCGGCATCTCCTACGCCCTCCTGCAGTTCACCCTGCGACGTCCCTGGAAGGAACGGGCCCTGGGGCTCTCGGTGGGCCTGGCCTTCATGCTGTGGGGCGCGGAGCAATTCGTGCCCGACCCAGCCATCCGGGCATGGATCGACGACGGCGTCATGTTCCTCTTTGTGTGCGATCTCAGCATCGTCATCTGGAGCCGGCTAAAGGCCCCGCCCGGTTCCGACCCCGGCGGCGGGGAACCGTAGTCGCCCGCCCCGCGACTGCGAGTTTCCAATTGCACGAACCCGGGTGCATGCTAAAGATGGACAGGTGCGCGAGCTCGGGTGGTGAAATGGCAGACACGTACGTTTGAGGGGCGTATGCCGCAAGGCGTGGGGGTTCAAGTCCCCCCCCGAGCACTCCGCTCGCACCAACTCCGCGGGACAGAGTCTGTGCATTCGCGTTCGAGGGCGGGTCATTTTATATTCGGCTATTGTTGAACAGGGGTGAATGAATGGCTCGATGCCCGGGAGAGCCCGATCGTCGCGGGTATCGGCATACGAAATGCTAAAGGGCCCAACGATGTTCCTGCCTAAAAAATTCAGCCTATTTCTTTTGCTCCTGCTTGTGGGCGTACATGCCGTGCCTGCCGAGGATGCGACCCCCGCGAGTCGCGCGATCGCCCAGGGCCTCAGCTTCCTGAAGCAACAACAGAAGTCCGACGGTTCCTGGTCTTCGGACGATTACCCGGCGCTGACGGCGCTTCCGTTGCGGGCGTTTTTGCGCGCGCCCGGCGGCCAATATAAAGCGGCCGACCCTTTCATCGAGAAAGGCCTCGCATACATCGCAGCCTGCGCCCATCCGGACGGCGGCATCTTCAAGAAGAACGAGTTGATCAATTATAACACCTCGATCTGCATCATGGCCCTGACCGATGCCGATGACCCGAAGTATGCCGGCATCATCAAGGCCGGGCGCGGGCACATCATCGGAGAGCAGCAGCTTCCTGGAAACGACAACCCGCTCAGCGGCGGCATCGGCTACGGGGACGACGACCCGCACTCCGATCTCTCGAACATGGAGACGGCTCTCGAGGCCCTCGCATACACCAAAAAGTACCGCGACGTGGCGGAGAAGAGCAAGGAACTGGACTACTCCGCGGCGATCGCCTTCATCCAGCGCTGCCAGAACCTGCCGGAGGTGAACAAGGAAAAGTGGGCGAGCGGCGACCCGAAGAACAAGGGCGGGTTCATCTATTACCCCGGTTACAGCGAAGCGGGAAAAATGGACATCGGGAGACGGGAAGGTCGCTCTCCGATCCTACGGGAGCATGAGTTACGACGGCCTCCTCAGCTATATCTATGCGGATGTGAAGAAGGATGATCCCCGCGTCCAGGCGGTGATGGATTGGCTCCAGAAAAATTACACCCTGGAGGAGAATCCCGGCATGGGGGCGCAGGGCCGTTTCTATTACTATCACACGCTGGCGAAGGCCCTTTCGACCACGCGCACCGGGAAACTCGTCCTCCCGGGCGGGAAGAGCGCGGACTGGAGCGCCGACCTCGTCAATGAACTCGTGGGCCTCCAAAAGCCGGACGGTTCCTGGGCGAACACGAATGGCCGCTGGCTCGAGAAGGATCCCGTCCTGGTCACCTCCTACTGCGTCCTGGTTCTGGAGATGATCGCCGACGCGGACTCCAAATAGCCGCCGCTGCTATTCGATCTGCTCGGCGGGCGTTCCCTTGCGATTCCATCGCGCGAGCGACTGGTCGTGGAAATGCCGGCGCCGGAAGTGCCTGGCGAGCACCCCGTAACGCGGGCTGAAAAGGTATGCGGCGCAAAAGGCGAACCCGAGCACGAGAACGATGCAGGCGCCCGAAGGGAGATTGAGCCAGTACCGAGATGAAAAGCCCCAGCGACGACCCGGCCATCCCCAGGACGCCGCCGCCCCAGAAAAGCGCTGCGAAGGAGTCCGAAAAGAGATAAACCGTCGCCGCCGGCGCGGTGAGCAGGCCGAGCGCCAGCACCACGCCCACCGCCTGGAGCGAGGAGATCATGGAGAGCACGAGCATCGACAGCAACAGGTAGTTGATCGCGCCGACCGGCACACCCTGGCTCGCCGCGACCGTGGAATCGAACAGCGTCAGGAGCAGGGGCCGCTGCAGGAGTACGAGAAGCGGAAGGATGACCGAACTGATCCCGTAGATGATCCACAAATCCGCATCGGCGAGGCCGAGGATGTTCCCGAAGAGGTAGTGGTGGAGCTCCACCCGCACCTTCGCGAAGCTGAGCAGCACGATGCCGAGGGAAAAAGCGACCGTGTAAAGGATGCCCAGCGAGGTGTCCTCCTTGACGCGCGAGCTGCGCGAGATCAGTTCCGCCCCGAGAGCGACGAGGAGGGCCGCCACGAGCGCGCCGAAGAACAGGCTGCTCGGGGTCAGGCCGAAAAGGATGATGCCGATCGCCAGGCCGGGCAGCAGCGAGTGCGAGAGCGCATCGGCCATCAGCGCCAGCCGCCGCATCACGATGAACGCGCTCAAACACCCGTTTGTAAACCCGATGAGCACGCACCCGAACAGCGCGCGTTGCATGAACTCATGCCGGAAGGGTTCAATGAGCCATGTCATGGGCGGCTCCCGAGAAGATGCGCGTGTCGAAGGTACGGGCGATGTTCGCCTCCGTGAAAACGTCGGCCGTCTTGCCGAACGCCATCAGCTCGCCGTTCAGGAAGAGCACGTGGTCGAACAGCTCGGTCACGCTCTTGAGGTCGTGGTGCGAGGCGATGATGAGATTCCCCTGGCTGGCGAGCTGGCGCATCGTCTCACCCAGCGATTCCTGCGAACTCTTGTCGAGACCGGCGAACGGCTCGTCCAGCAGGAAGACGTGCGCGTCCTGGGCGAGGGCCCGGGCAAGGAAGGCGCGTTGCTGCTGGCCTCCGGAGAGCGCGCTGATCTGCCTCTCCGCGAGGTCGCGCAGATGCATCGTCTCCAACGCGGCCCCGACCCGGCGGTGATCCTCCTCCTTGAAAAAACCCCACAGCCCGAGCCGCAGGTAACAGCCGGTCTCGACCATCCCGCGCACGGTGATCGGGAAATCCCAATCGATGGTGCTGCGCTGGGGCAGGTAGGCGATGTCCGCCGCGCTCGCCCGCATCGCACCCGAGTGGAAAGTCACGGACCCGGTCTCAACCCGGATGAGGCCGACGATGGCCTTGAGGAGCGTCGTCTTGCCCGCACCGTTCGGCCCCAGGAGCGCCACGCAATCCCCGCAAGCCGCCTCGAAACTGATGTGGTGGATCGCCGGCACGCGGTTATAGGAAACCGTGAGATCCTTGATCGCAAGCCGATGATCCGCCATGGCCGTTACGGGAACGTGAGCACGTCCTCCGCCTTCGCCGAGCCCCAGAGGGTTTTCTCCACGGTGGCCTCGTTCCCTGCGGTCACCGCGAGCTTCACGGCTTCACGTGAGGCATCGCCCGGCCACGAGATGGCGATCCCCAGGTCCACCCCTTCCTTGGGGAACTCCATCGCCACATCCGAAGCCACGGTCTTTTCCCGCGCGTCGCCCTTCCAGATCGTTTTACCAAGGTGGGATATCTCGAACGAGAACGGGGCGTGGCTGGATTCCAGTTCCAAGTGCACCCGAGCCGCTCCGGCGGCCGCGACGCCGGGAGCCGGCGCAGCCATGGCCGCCGCAGGAGCGTTGGTGAGCCTGCGCAGGGGGATCACCATCATCGCCAGCACCGCGAGGATGATGGCGGCTCCGATCAATGGCGAGCCTTGCATCCCCTATTTGAGCGAATCCACGATGGTGGTCACGTTGTGGCGCATCATGCCATCGTAGGTGGCGGCGCTGCCTTCGCCAAGGCCGTCCGAATAGAGAGTGCCGCCGATTTTCGCACCCGACTCGTGGGTGATCGCCGTGGATACCTTCGGGTTTTCGATGCTCTCGAAGAAAATCGCCTTCACCTGCTGGCTCTTTATGGTGTCGATGATCTCGGAGACCTTCTTGTTCGAGGGCTCATCTTCCGTGCTCACCCCTTCGATTCCGTAGATGGTGAAGCCGTAGTCCCGCGCAAAATACTGGAACGCGTCGTGCGATGTCACCAACTTGCGTTTATCGCGCGGGAGCTCCGCGACCTTGAGCCGTATCCACTGCTTCAATTCGTCGAGCTGGCCGAGGTAGCCGTTCTCGTTCTTCGTAAAATAGTCCTTGTCGGCGGTGTCGATCTTTTTCAGCTCCGCGGCCACGATCTTCGTCGCGAGTTCCATATTTTCCACGCTGTGCCACCAGTGGGGATCCTCCACCATTCCGTTCGTGCTGCCGGTCGTCTCGCCCTCCTCCGCCTTCATGTGCAGCGAGGGGAATTCGTCGCCCACCTGCAGGAGATCGCCCTTCGCGCCAGCGCTTTCCTTGAGTTTGGTGAGATACCCCTCCATGTGTTTGCCCGTGGCGAGAACCAGCCGGGATTTTTCCACCTGCTTCAGGTCGTCCGGGGTCGGCTCGTAGCTGTGAGGATCGACGCCAGGCTTGACCAGGCCGATGACGTTCACCCGGTCGCCTCCGACGGTCTCGGCGATCTCGGTCGTGATGGTGGAGAGGGACGCGATCTGGATCGTATCCGCAGCGCGCGCATGAGCCAGGGCGAGGAGGAGCGCGCAGAAAAAGGAAGGTCTCATGAGGGCACGCTATCGGAATCTTCATGAAACGCAAACAAGTTGCATTAAAAAGAATCGCCTAAGCGGTATTGGCGGCCGCTGTTGGCTCCCGGCCCTCGAAGCGCAACAGGCGCGCGCTGTTGAAGATGACGAAGAACGCCCCGAACTCGTGCAGGAACGCCGCCAGGATCGGGCTGATGAAACCGAGGCCGGAGAGGGCGATGGCGATGCCGATGAAGGCGAAACCGCACAGCATGTTCTGGTTGATGATGCGCAGGGTCTTGTCCGAAAGAGCCAGGAAATGCGGGATGCGGCTGAGATCGCCCGCCATGAGCGCAATGTCGGCGGTCTGGATGGCGACGTCGCTGCCGAGCGCGCCCATCGCCACGCTCAGGTCGCCCGCCGCGAGGGCCGGGGCGTCGTTCACGCCGTCGCCGACGACCATCACCTTCCGTCCTTCCGCCTTCAGCGCCTGGACGGCATGGAGCTTCTGTTCGGGCAGGCATTCGGCCTCGAACTCGGTAAAGCCGATGCCGCGGGCGATCGCGGACGCCACGCCGCGACGGTCGCCCGTGAGCATGATGCAGCGGTCTATCCCCTGTTCGCGCAGGGAGGCGCCGATGGTCCGCGATTCGGAACGCACCGTGTCCGTGAGATAGATGATTCCCGCGAGCTTTCCCCCGACGGCGACGTGCAGCGCGCTGAGGTCGGTGAACGATTCATCGTGCGTGTCCAACTGCACCTGCTGCTCCTGCAGCCACGAGGCGCGCCCAACGAGCACGTCGCTCTCGCCGATCCTCGCGCTGAGGCCGTGGCCGTGTTTTTCCTGAACGTCCGCGGCATCCGCCAGGGCCAGCCCGCGCTCGGACGCGGCGTTGACGATGGCCCGCGCGATCGGGTGGGTCGAATGCCGCTCGAGGGCCGCCGCGCACGCGAGGATCTCGTCCTCGTGCATCCCGTTCCGCGCGCTGACCCCGGCGACCTTGAGTTCCCCGGTGGTGAGCGTGCCCGTCTTGTCGAAGACCACCGTGTCGAGGTCGTTCGCAGCCTCGAAGAAGCGGACGCTCTTGACGAGGATGCCCATCCGCGAAGACGCGGCGAGCGCGGCGACCATGGCCGACGGGCCCGCGAGGACGAACGTGCACGGTATGCTGACGACGATGACGGAGATCGCCCGCTGCACGTCGCGCGTGAAGAACAGCACGAAGCCCGCCACCAGGAGGATGAGCGGCATGTAGTAGCGCGCATACTCCTCGGTAAGCCGGACGATGGGCGCGCGGGAGCCCTGCGCTTCCTCGACGATCTCCTTGACGCGCCCGAGCACGGTGTGGGCGCCCGTCCGGGTCACTTCGACTTCGATGGAGCCGGTGAGATTCGAGGTGCCGGCGAATACCGCGGTCTCCGCGCCGACTTCGACGGGGAGGGATTCCCCTGTGATGCTCGCCTGGTTGACGGTCGAAAATCCCGAGATCACGCGGCCGTCGGCGGGCATGGTATCGCCCGGCCGGACGCGCACGATGTCGCGCTCCTCCAGCGACTCGGCATCGACTTCCTCCTCGTTGCCGCCCCGGACGCGGCGGGCGCGCACGCGGGAAAGTTTGAGCAGGCTGTTGATGGCCTCGTTCGTGCCGAGCATGCTGCGGTCCTCCAGGACATGGCCGACGAGCAGGATGATCGCCACGATGCCCGCGGTGACATACTGGCCGGTGACGAAACAGGCCAGCACCGCGAGGGTGATGAACTGGTTCATATAGAACTCCGTGTTCTCCGACCGGGAGCGGAGGCCGTTGACCGCGTCGCGAAGGATGGGGATGGCACTGATGACCGCGCCCAGCATCGCCCAGAAGCCGGCGACGTCGGCCTGCGAGGGCCGGAGCCAGCGGAGCGCTCCGCTCAGGACGAGACAGAGCAGCCCGCACAGGACGAAGGAGAGGCGGACGCGAAGGCCCGCTTCCGTGTCGTCATGGTTGTCGCAGCACAGGCGCCGCCGCCCATCGGGGTGGTGGTGGTGATGGTGTTGATGCGCGTGGCCGGGATCCCGCGTCGTGCGGTTCGTGAGAATGGTGGTCGTGTCCCACGCCGTGAGATTCAATCGCCGTTTCAGCCATAGGTATTCAACCTCGCAGCAATTCGCATTTATTCATCCACGGGCGCTTTTTTCGCCGTGGGGTCGTAACGATTCTGGTTCGTCGTCGAAGGCGCGCCGGGTTCCTGCGGCTCTTCGGACGGCTGTGCGGGGAGCGGAGCGGAGGGAACGGCGGGGGGAGCGGGGTTCGCTTCCTCGGACTGCGTGGAATCCCATTTCTGCGGCGCGACCAGGATTCTCACTCCGCCCTGGGAAGAAGGGACGACGGCGGATACCCGGACTTTCGGCAGGACCGCCTCGAGCATCTCGGCGTAGAGCCGCGCGTGGACTACCTCCGGGTTCTGGCGGTATTCCTTCAACAGCGCGAGAAAGGAGAATGCGTCGCCCTGCGCCTTGGCGACGAGTTCCTGCGCGTCGGCGGAGGCTTGCTGGCGCACCCTGTAAGCCTCGGATTCGGCATCCGGCAGCTCCGAAGCGCGGCGCGCGTTGGCCGGCTCGACGAGGGTCTTGGCCTCGACCTTGGCGCTGACCACGTCCTGGAACGCCGCCAGCACCTGCGCGGGCGGATTGATCTCGCGCGTCTCAAATGCCAGGATTTGTATGCCGAGCCCGAGGCGGTCGAACTCGGCCTGCGCGAGCCGCATCGTTTCCTGGCCGGCGAATTCCCGCCGCGTGGTGAGGGCGTCGTCCACGGGCATCGCCGCGAGGGTCTTGCAGGCGGCCTGGTAAAGGATGGAGTCGCGGAGCGCGTCCCGATCCAGCGCGCCGAAAACGTAAGCCGCCGGGTCGGACACATGGTAGCGCACGGAGAAGCGCGCGCGGATGATGTTGGCGTCTCCGGTCAGCGTGTACGGATTCCGCGCGGGGTGGAGCGCCTGGGTATCCGGGCTCTCCGCTGGGCCCGGCGACCATGCGTCGAGGGAGACCTCCTGCACCCTTTTCGACGGGACGCGGATGACTTCATCGATCGGCGCGGGAAGGGAGAGGAGCAGGCCCGGCTGGTGGATGCCCGGAAGCAATTTCCCGAAACGCAGGATGAGCCCCGTGTCTTCGGGCCCGATGACGGTGACGCCCGACGCGAGATAGATCACGAGCAGCGCGAGCATTCCCCAGCGCAGCACACGGATGCTGGATCGCAGCGCGGCGAGGATCGCGTGCGCGGAAAAGAGTGCGTCTTCCCTTTCGGATTTCATCGGCTCACGGGGCGGGGGGCGGAGCCTTCGACGGGAGGGGAACCGACGGTGACGCCTGGGATTGCGGCGAGGCCTGCGGTTGCGGCGGCGCGGCAGGAGCGGGGGCGGGGCCACCAGGGTTGAGCGCGGACGATTTCAGGAGGTCGAACGGCGGCGAATTGGCATCGAGCACTAGCGTGGTGTTCGAGTCGATGATCTTCCTCAAGGTTTCCAGGCCGCGCAGGAAAGCATACAACTCCGGGTGCTGGCTGTGCGCCGCGGCGTAGATGTGGGCGGCGTCGGCCTCGGCTTTGCCCCGGGTTTCCTCGGCGTCCTTTTTCGCCTCGGCGAGGATGACCGTTTTCTCGGCGTCGGTCTGGGCGTTGATCTGGTCCGCCTGCTGCCTCCCCTCGGCGCGGTACTTTTCCGCAAATTGCGAGCGCTCCGCGCGCATCCGTTCGAAAACGAACGCGGTGTTTACCTCCGGCAGGGTGAGCCGCTTTATGCCCACCTGCTCGATGCCGATCCCGAACGAAGCCCGGGCCTGCGGCGCTGCGCTCCCGGCGATCTCCTTCTCTATCTCCGAGATCTTCACCTCGACCGGATTCACCGAAACGAGCGCCCCGAACTCGTACCGGCCGAGGACTGAATTCTTGGCGCTGCTGACGAGGCTGTCGAGCTTGCCCTGGGCGTTGTCGATGCTCCCCATCGCCTCGAGAAATTTCAGGGGATCCTCGATCTTCCACACGACGAACACAGGGGCGATGATGTTGCGCTTGTCCTTGGTGAGCGCTTCGGAGAGGCGAATTTCATAGAAGTTCAGGCGGCCGTCGAGGCGGTTCACGTTCTCGACCGGCCACGGCCATTTCACATACAGGCCCGGTTCCTGGATGACCCGGACGGGCTTGCCGAAGAGCGTGAGGACGACCATCTCGTTCTGGCGCACCTGGAACGCGGCCATGCTGAGCAAGAGGATGAGGAGGACGACCGCTGCGACGCAGAAGCGGGAGAGCATTTTCATAGGCGGTTCAGGGCGGAGGCAGGTCGGACGTGTTTCGCAGGTCGATGTAGAATTGCTTGGGAACGGCCGCGGGGATGGCCACGATGGTCTTCACGGATTTGCCGAGCGACCCCTCGATGGCGTCGAGCCGCAACCGGGTGCGAAACAGCGGGCTCTCCTCATCCGCCGAGACGATGGCCGAGAAGCGCGCGGCCTCGCCGGAGGCCTGCGAGACGCGTTCCGAGTAGGTGGCCTGGGCCAGCACTTTCAAGCGGCTCGCGCCCGCCGTCGCTTCCGGCAGGGCGCCGGCGCGGTAAGCTTTGGCGAGGTCGATCATCGCGTCCTCTTCCTCCTGGGCGCTGACGACATCCTGGTAGGCCGGCGCGACCTCGACCGGCGGATGGATATCGCGCAGCCCGACATAGACGATCTCCAGCCCAAGCCGGAGGCGGTCGATCTCCGCCTGCAACGAACTTTTCAACGCGCGCGCGATCTCTTCGCGCCCCTCGGTCATGATATTGAAGCTGTCGCGCGAGCCGACCGCGAGCATCAGCTTCCGCTCCGCGAGATCGGAGAGCGCGCCGTCCACGTCCCTCGCGGTCTTCAGGTACGCGACGGGATCGGAGATGCGGTAGAGGATCGGCACGCTGATGGTGAGGAGGCTTTCCCCGTTTCCCACGAGCAGATCCTTTTCGCCCTCCGCGTGGGGCTCGTTCCAGAGCACAGGGCCCGGGATGTCCCTGTCCGCGCCGAGCGAAATGCTGCGCACCCTTTCCGTCTCGACGATCGCCAATTCCTGGATCGGCCACGGATACGTGAAGTGCAGGCCGGGAGCCAGCGCCGCGGCCTGGTAACGCCCGAGCAGGGTGCTGACGCCGCGGCTCCCGACCGGCACCGCGGTAAGACACGTGGAAAACCACCCGAGCAGGAAGGCCGCAGCCAGGAGAATGCCGAAGGATTGCCGCAGGAAACGGAGCATCCACATCTCGGATACCTTCGCGCCGACCAGGTGCTCGAATTGGTGGATCGCGCCGCCGAACCCGAGCCGGTGCCCAAAAACGGAGTCGAGCAGCAGGCTGTCGCCCGCCGGGGCGGCGACGCCACGCAGCGTCCTGGGCTGGTAAAAGCGCAGGCCCCACCGCGCGAGCGGGTCGAGAACCAGGAGCGCCGTGAGGCCGAACAGCGGCCAGGCGAGCCAGGCGCTGAAGTCGCGCACGGTCGAGAGAAAGGCGAACGTGATGCCCGATGCCGCGAGGCACGCCCAGAAGGCCAATTGGGTGAGATGCAGCACCGGGTTCAACGCCGAGCTCCTTAGGCGTGCCTGCACCGCCGCGGCGAAGTTCATGAAGAAATAGAGCGCGCACCCGAATGCGAGAAAAAAGACCGCGGCGAGCCGGAGCACGCGGGGTGAGAGGGCGGCCAGCGGAACGCCATGCCCGAGCCTGGCCAGGAGAATCGCGGCGAAAAGGAGCCCGGGGAAGAAGATTACCCACTGGCCGAATCCCGCGAACTTCGCGACGGCCAAGGCGCCGCCGGATTGCGTTGCCCGGCTGCCCGCCACTTCCGCGCGAAGGAAAAAATACTGGATGACGCACGCGATGCAGCACCAGCAGAGATAGGTCTGCATGCCCGCGAAGAGGAGATTTGGCGCCCTGGCCGCGATGAAAACGCACGCCGCGGCCCCGGCAGCCAGCAACGCGCCCAGGAGGAACGCCGCACGCTGAAGCCTCTCGAGCGCTTTGGGGGATACGGTTTCCGGCGGGTGGTGGGCGGGCATGGCGTGCTCACCCATTGTAGCGAAAGATCGCCGCATTCATACCTTCTCCTAGCGGCCGGAAGCCGGGGCTCAAGAACGCCACGAGCCGGTGGCTCAGAGAGAAGTAGGTGAAGATCGAGCCCCACTCGAAAAGCGTGAGCGGGGCCAGGAAACGGGCGGCGAGCCTTTTCATGGCCGGCGGCGGTCGCCCTCCGGCCCTGCCGCAGCCGCGTTCAGTGGGCCCCCTGCAACACGAGCTGCGTGATCGCCAGGTTCGGGAACTTCTTGCCGGGATACACTTCCAGAACCTGGATGGAGAATGTGTCGCCCTGGCGCGCGAAGATGTCGTCGAAGTTGATGTGCTGCCAGCGCTTCGTATCGGCGAAGTTCACGTAGCAGAACGGCTTGTCGTTATAATAGAGCTCGGCCCTCTTCAAGCGGGAATAGGAACTGAAGAGATCGGCCGACTTGATATACCCGTTCACAAAATCGAATCCGTAAAACGGGATGTTCCCGTCCATCTCCGCCGGCAGCTTTTTCGGAAATTGGAACCTCAGCAATGTGCCGGGCGAGGAGTTCGGGTCGATCCACGCCGTGGATGCGTCGCTGTCGTTCAACTTGTAAATCGGTTGCGAATGCTTGTTAGGGGTGACGGCAAATGTCTCCCAGGGGAAAGCGCAGGCCAGGGAGCAGCCGCCCATCAGTTCCTGGAGCACGGGTTCAGCGACCTTCGCCTTGATGGTCGGGAGCCCGCCCGCGAGGAGCGTGCAGGGAAACCAGAGCAAAACTGCGAGGCGGCAGAGTTTCACGGTGCCGCAAGGTAACAAAAGATATTGGGAACGCGAATTTTAATGTTGCAACCGAGTGGCGTTAGTTTATCAATCCAAACGATAACGCCATTCACTTGCAATAGATAATTCTCGATAAACCCCGCCGCCTTTGTCATGAGAAAATCCATCCAGATACTCACAGTCCTCGCCGTTCCGTTTGTCCTCGGTCTCCCGGCATCCCCCGCCCACGCGCAGGAGGCGCGGCAACTGAGCTCTCCACCCGGCGCCGCGGCGGCCGATACCCTGCCTGAAGTCGACGTTGTTGCGCACCTCGACGCATCGCGGAACCAGATCCTGCCGAACCTCGGCGCAACCTCGTACGACATCCCGAAGGTGCAAATCCAGCTTCAGTCCCAAGGCGAGAACGCCTCCTTCAACCAGGTCCCTTCTGAGGGCGCCGGGCGTGGCTGAGGATTCGTTCGGCCAACTCCATGTCCGCGGGGAGCATGCAAACCTCCAGTACCGGATCAATGAAGTCCTGCTGCCTGAAGGCATCGACGGGTTTGGCGCGGAGTTGGATGTCCCGCTTCGTGGACGAGTTCTCTCTGATCGACGGCGCGCTTCCGGCCCAATACGGGTTCAAGACAGCGGGCGTCGTCGATATCCATACAAAACCGGTGCGCTCGATCCCGGCGGCGAAGTTAATTTCTACGGCGGCAGCTTCGACACAATTAATGCCCAGCATCGAATTCCGGCGGCCTTCCGGGAAACTGGAGTACTACTTCACCGCAAGCTATTTCCAGAGCGCGGTCGGGCATCGAGAATCCCACGTCCGGCAGCCAACGCCATCCACGATAACACCAGCCAGTATCGCGGTTTCCTCTATCTGTCGCGCGTCATCGACCCTAGCAGCAGGATCAGCATCTTCGGCGGCGCGTCGTATGCCGACTACCAGATTCCGAACAACCCCGGACAGGCGCCGGCTTTCACTACAAGGGCGCTGTCCACGTTCGACTCGTCCAAGCTGAACGAGAACCAGCATCAGAATAACGATTACCTCGTCGCGGCCTACCAGAAAACGCTGGGCGACTTCGACTTCCAGGCGGCGCTCTTTGGGCGCTACAGCAGTGTCCTCTTCACCCCCGACCAAGCGGGCGACCTGATCTTCAACGGCCTGGCGGGCAGGGTCGACCAGAGCCTTCTCACGCACGGCGCGGAATTCGACGGAAGCTACAAGATCAACGACCAGCACACGCTGCGCGGCGGCGTCACTGTCACGCTGGGCCAGCAGCGGGCCGACGATCCGTTCTCCGTATTCGCGGCAGCCCGCCCCGGCGCGCAGACGAGTGACGAGCCGTTAGCGGATCAAGCAGGGGGACTACCGGGCCGGGTGGCTCTACGGCATTTACCTGCAGGATGAATGGAAAGTTTGGTCGCCGCTCACGATCAACTTCGGGGGCAGGTTTGACGTGGTGGACCAGTTCACGCACGAGAACCAGTTCAGCCCGCGCATCAATGTCACCCTGCAGGCCACGCGCAGCACCGTCTTCCATGCCGGCTATGCCCGCTACTTCACGCCGCCGTCTTTCGAGGTGGTGCGCCGCGAGGACGTCGCTACCAATGTCGGCACCACGAGCGCCTTCGACAGCTCCGCGATGACCCCGTGCGCGCGGAGCGCTCCGATTATTTCGACGCGGGAGTCGTCCAGACTGTTGCGTCCGGGTTCCAAGTCGGCCTCGACGGATATTACAAGCGCGCCCACAACCAGATCGATTCCGGCCAATTTGGCGCCGCCGTCATCGAGACCGAATTCAACTACCGGGAGGGGCTGGTTTACGGTGGAGAACTGACCGCGACCTACGCGAAGAAGGGATTTTCGGCGTATGGGAATCTCGCCCTCTCCAAGGCGCAGGGGCACGATATCGATTCGCAGCAGTTCCAGTTCGAGGCGGACGAACTCGCCTACATCAAAAACCACTGGATTTACCTGGACCACAACCAGGCGGTCACCGCATCGACCGGCGTCTCGTACACCTGGCAGGAGAGCAAGGCCTATGTCGATCTGCTTTACGGAAACGGACTGCGCGAGGGCTTTGCGAACCTCGGGAAGGAAGCGCCCTACTACCCGGTCAACCTCGGCTTCGAGCAAGGGATGGCGCTGCCGCACATCGGCAAATTCAAGGTCCGCTTCGACGTGGTGAACGTGTTCGACGAGTCGTACCAGCTTCGCTCGGGCACCGGGGTGGGCGTGGGCGCACCGCAGTTTGGGCCGCGCCGCGGCTTTTATGGCGGACTCTCATTCGACTTCTGAGGCGGCCGCCGGGTTGAAGGCCGGGCGCGGATGGGCTACACATGAGCGATGTCCCACCCGACCTCCGAAGCCAGGGCGAACTTGAAAGCCGCGCTGCAGACCTTGCGCGAGCACGGCGCCCGAGTTACCGCGCCGCGCCGGGCGATCCTCAAGGTCCTCACACAGGAGCACGGCCCCTTCCGGGTCGAAGAGCTTCACCAGCGGATGAAGGGTGTCAGCGATGTGGTGACGGTCTATCGCTCGCTGGCCGCCATGGAGGAAATCCGCCTCGTGCGCCGGTGCGATTTTGGCGACGGCTCATACCGCTACGAGTTCAACACCGGCGAGGATCACCACCACCACATCGTCTGCCGCGCCTGCCGCAGCGTGAAGACGCTCGACTTCTGTGTCGCCGACGGCCTGGAGCGCATGGCCCGGCAGCTCGGTTACGCGAACGTCTCGCACGCGCTGGAGATCTTCGGCGTCTGCGAGAAATGCCAGCATAAGGATGCCGCGGTGAAGACTTCATAGCGCACGGCGGAAACATCCCGACGATTCAAGACGAAGATCGAGGCCTTGGAACCAGCCGAGTTCCCCTCGACCTAATGCGCAGAGCGTCCGCGAGGCGAGACGCTTGACTTGCGGCGCCTTTTTTTCACAGAATTTACGATGAACGACCAATGGCGGGGAGTCCGCGAATCAGCCCAGGCCCTGCTCAGCCAGCGGGATTACCAGGTGCGCTCCCTCGCCGCCCGCCTCTCGGGGGGAGGGGTCGAAGCTTCCGATCTGCTGAAGGCCGACCGCGCCGATCCCGAAGTGGCCGCCGCGTGGATCCCGGGCGTCGAGCTTCTTCCGAGGACGATCTATCCGCAGCGCCATCGCGGGTTCTTCGGGGAATTTGTCCGCAAAGGGGAGGGGCGTCTCGCGGAGATCGGCTTCTGGCCCGACCAGTGGGCCACCGCTTGCATGTTCGCCGGGACCGCCAAGGGTTTTCACATCCACCCCCCGTTCATCCCGGAAGGCGAGGAGCCCGAAAAGTGGTTCCAGCGCCTCTTCGTCTCGAACCCGAAGGATTTCGACGCGCGCCCCTATGGCAAGGAACAATGGGACGCCATGTTCTTCGTGCAGGGCATCGCCGAGATGCTGCTCGTGGACGAGAGGCGCGGCATGGAGCGCCGCAGGATGCGCCTCATCATCGAAGGCGACGACCATCGCGGCCCGAACAACGCGGGCCTCGTCATTCCTGCCGGCGTGGCGCATGCGGTGCGCGTCGCGAGCTCGGTCGATCTCATCATGGTTTACGGCACGAGCACCCAGTTCGACCCGCTCTTCGAGGGGCGCATCGCCGCCGGGGTCGAGAGCGCCCCGCTGCCCGTCGAGTGGGAGCAGTACCGCGCACAGAATAAGGTATAAGGGGAGGGGTCAGCCCTCCGCCAGCTCGCGAAGCACGAGCTGAAGTACTCGCGGTAGTCGTTTTTCGGGAAGGCGTCGATGAGCGCTTCGAATCCGTCTCGCCCGATAAACCCCATGGTGAGGGCGATCTCTTCAAGACAGGCGACGCGCAGCCCCTGCCGGTGCTCGATGGTCGCGATGTAATTGCTCGCCTCCAGGAGACTCTCCTGCGTGCCGGTATCCAGCCACGCCATGCCGCGGCTCAGGGTTTTCACGAAGAGCTCCTTGCGGCGCAGATACTCGATATTGACATCCGTTATCTCCAGTTCGCCGCGCGCCGAAGGCTTCAGATTCCTGCAAATATCGACGACGTTGTTGTCGTAAACATAGAGGCCGGGCACCGCGTAATGGCTCTTCGGCGTCTTCGGCTTCTCTTCGAGGCTGATCGCTCGCCCCGCGGCGTCGAACTCCACCACTCCGTAACGCTCCGGGTCGCGCACCTTGTAGGCGAAGATGCAGGCCCCCGTCTCCGCGGCGAGCGCCTCCCGGAAAAAATCGAGATTCCCGTAAAAGATATTGTCTCCCAGGATGAGCGTCACCGGCGACGCCCCGATGAACTCTGCGCCGATAAGGAACGCCTGCGCGATCCCCGCCGGCCGCGCCTGCTCCGCGTATTCGATGCGCATCCCCCACCGCTCCCCATCGCCGAACAGGTCGCGAAAGCGCGGCAAATCCTTCGGTGTCGAGATGATGAGCACCTCCTTTATCCCCCCGAGCATCAACGTCGCCATCGGGTAATAAATCATCGGCTTGTTGTAGATCGGCAGCAATTGTTTGCAGACGATCTGCGTCAGGGGGTACAGGCGCGACCCCGCCCCGCCCGCGAGTATGATGGCCTTGGTATTCTTCATCCGAAGCGCTTTGATCGCAAAATCCGCGCCAGCCTGTCAACTTTCAACCCGCGGCGGCGATTCCAGGGAGGGTGAGCTCGGAAATTACTCCGGTTGCGGAAAAAGACAGCGAAGCGGTTTGCCGTCGAGGGTGCGGTACGCGGAAAAGTCGCGCCGGTCGGTCGTAAGAATTTCCGCACGGGTCGTTAGCCCCGCAAGCCTTACAACGCAGGCGTCGGCGAGACCGAGACGGAGATCAGAAAATTTTGCAAGCCACAGGATCAAATCCGCCGCGTGCCGAGCCACGTTGAAATCCGCAACGAGGTCCCCATCGAGAACCATCTGGAGAAGTGGCTCCGGCGTTCCGATCAAGTATGCCGCCTCGGTGAGCACCGGATCACACGTAATCAACGGAGCGCGCACCGCGAGGTCTCGCGCCCAGCGATGATGCACATCGGCCTTGTTCCAATAGGCTACGAAAAATCCCGTGTCAGCGATCTGCGGCATGGCGTTTGGCGACGAGAGAGCGAACGCGCTCCCGTGTTCCAACCGACAGGTCTGCAGCCAAACCTTCCAGCGCCGGACGCGAAGCCGCCTTTAGACCGCGGCGCCTCCTGGCCGAAGAGATCGACGCGCCCCCGAGCCGGTGGGCGAGCAATTCGAATAGCGCCTTTTTTTCCCGAACCGGGAGCGCCATCACGGCCGCTTCTATTTCGGCGAGAGGTACTCATCGAGGCCAGTTTACAGCCACCAAATCTCCCCGACAAGCACTTCGTTCCGGAACGAAGTGCGGGAGCGATGGAAGGGTGACGCGCCTGAATTTTTACCGACGGCCGTCACCGGGGCATCCTCGCCTGGCGATAGTAGTCGGCGAGCCCGTCGGCGACGGCGTCCGCGTATTCGCGGTAGATGCTTTTTCGCGGAACGCCTGCGACTTCGCGGAGGCCTTCGTAGTCGCCCATCTGGATGCGGTCGAAAGCGGCGTGGCTGTTCATGACGTAAGACTCGATGTAGATGACCGGGTTGCGATAGAGGCGGCTGGCCAGCAGGTTGCGCGTCCAGAGGTAGGGGGCGATCTGTTTTGCGTTTGACGATGCGTAGATATACGGCGGCAGGCCGGTGGCGGCGGCGAGCGCCTGGGCGACTTTGGGGGCGATGGCGCTTTCCTCCCCATAACAGCGTTGGAGGAGGCGGAGGAGCATGGTTTCGCGGACATCGTCGCAGGTCAGCTCGGCGGGGGTGTAGCTGCCGTTTATGAGGATGTGCAGGTGGTTCTTGTCGGTGAGCTGCGGGTGGGCGGCGTCGCCCCATGGCTCGGCGTTGAAGTGGAGGCAGAGGGTCACGTCGGGCCGGAGCCGTCCGTTAACGACCTCGGCGCGTTTGCGGATTTCGCTGATGCGGTAGAAGAGAAGTTCGCTCTCCCACTGGATGGAGTTCTGTTTTAGCGGGTCGTCCGGGCCGTTGTAGCGGTCGCGGATGAAGAGAAGGCCCTGTCGTTTTAGCTCGTCGGCGGCGGTCTTTTGCAGGTTGGCGGGGCGCGCGCTCGTGAGGGGCTCGGCCGAGGCGCGCACCAGGGAGACGGTCGCGCCGAGGGCGCGGAGACGGGTTTGCAGGAGCCCGGCGGTGAGGAGCGTCATGTCGCCTTCGGCCACCGGTTTGGTATTGCCGATCTGGAACCACCTCTCTTCCATCCTGGCCCAAACGCCTCCGAGATGGCCGGGGTCGAGCGCGATCTTGACCCCTTCGAGCGGACGGCCCGGCCGGGCGGGCACGGGGAGCGCGCCGGCGGGCCTCCAGTATCTGGGCGGGGGGTTCGCGGCGCCCGCGGCCTCGGCGAAGCGGAGCGTGTAGAAGGCGGGCGGTGTAAGGGTTTTTTGGATGAGCGCCTTGTCCGGCTGAATCTGGATGTACGCGGCGGCGCCTCCGTCCGGGGCATAGACGGTGGCGAGCAGGCGCGCGAATTCCTCGCGCGTCATCGTTCCCTGGTAGGGGTCGAGCTCGCTCCAGTCGGGGGGCGGGGCGAGCAGGCTCAACCGTTGTGCACTGGCGGTGCGCGTCAGCAGAAGGAAAATGACGCCGGCGACAAGGCAGACGCCGCGGCGCATCTGCTCTTGTTGAGGCCGGGCCATTGGTTTAGAAAAGGGACGGATGCTGAAAATACTCTTTCTCGGCGATGTCACTGGCGAGCCGGGAAGGCGGGCGGTCATCGAGGCCGTGCCGCTGCTGAAAAAGGAGCGTCACATCGATTTTGTCATCGTCAATGGGGAGAATGCCGCCGCGGGCCGCGGCATCACGCCGAAGATCACCATCGACCTGCTCCGGGCCGGCGTCTCGGTCGTCACGACCGGCGATCACATCTGGGATCAAAAGGAGATCGTTTCCTATATCGAGACGGAGCCGCGCCTGCTCCGGCCCATCAATTACCCCGAGCTCACTCCCGGGCAGGGCTCCATCATCCTGGACACCGCGAAAGGCAAAATTGGAGTCATCAACGTGCAGGGGCGCACGTTCATGCTGCCGATCCTGGAGAACCCATTTCGGGTCATGCGCGAGGAGGTCGAACGGATGCGGGAGCAGACCCGCGTCATCTTCGTGGATGTCCACGCGGAGACGACCAGCGAAAAGATCGCGATGGGCCGGTTCCTGGATGGCATGGTCTCGGCGGTGGTCGGCACGCATACCCACGTGCAGACGGCGGATGAGACCGTCTTCCCCGGTGGCACTGCTTTCCTTTGCGACGCGGGAATGTGCGGGCCGACGGAGTCGATCCTGGGCCGGGAGATCCAGCCGATCATCAGCCGGTTCATGACGAACCTGCCGGCTCAGTTTCCCGTCGCGCGAGGGCCCGTGAGGCTGCACGGCGCGTTGATCGACATCGACGAAGCCACCGGCAGGGCGCACTCGATCGTCCGTTTCGACGAGCCCTTCGTCCCCGAGCCGGACGGGGCATGAAATACCGCGCGCTGGGCCAGACGGGGATGAACGTCTCCGAGATCGGGGTGGGCGCCTGGCAGCTCGGCGGGCCGCTCTCCCTGGACGGCGAGGCGGACGGCCACCCCGAGCTCGGCCGCGACCATTGTGTTGGCCTCATCCGGGAGTGCGGCGGCCTCGGCATCAATTTCATCGATACCGCGGAGCAATACGGGAATGGCGAGAGCGAGCGGCGGGTCGGCGAAGCGCTCCGGGGCCGCCGGGCGGAGTGGATCGTCAGCACCAAGTTCGGGAACCAGGTCGGCCCGAACGGCGAGCGCGTCCGCGACGCATCTCCGGGGCGTGTGCCGGTCTCGCTCGAGGGGTCGCTGAAACGGCTCGGCACCGACTATATTGACATCTATCTTTATCACATCGGTCCGGTTCAGGCCGAGGCCGAGGAGGTCGCCTTGTTCCTCGCGGACGCGAAACGCAAGGGGCTGATTCGCGCGTCGGGCATTTCGACGAACGATCTCGAACAGGTGGAGTTTCTCCATTCGCTCGGCTGCCTGGATGTCGTGCAGTTTGCGCGGAACCTCATGAGCCCTGAGGAGGCCCTGACGGCCTTCCTCGCCCGGAACAAGGTGGGCGGCGTCGTGCGGGGCGCTTTCGCGAGCGGGCGACTTAGCGGCAGGTATTTTCATGCCGCGCCCGAACTGGATCCGCAGGATGTCCGTTCGGGCCGGTTCGACCGGGCGAAGGCTGGCGCGGAGTTCGCCCGGTACGCAGTGTTCGAGGAGCTTGTTTCGCCGGAGCGGGGCATGGTGCAACTGGCCCTGCGCTACCTTCTGGACGATGCGACCACGCACTGCATCATCCCCGGCGGAAAGAGCATCGAGGACTACCGCGCGGCCATCCGCGCCACGGAGCTTCCGCCCCTCACGCCTGAAGAGAAGGCCGCCGTCGAGCGGCTGCGGACGGCATTGGAAGCCGGCCTTTAGGCTCTCCGATGCATCTGCTGGGCGCGATTCAGCGTCCTATTTGTGTGCGCGCATGCGTTTCGACCGCTTTCCAGATCCCATTCAATCCGGGTGCGTTCCGTGAAAATTCTCTTTTCCATCCTTGCCAAAGCGCGGTCGGCCCCCAGTGTATGGCGTTGCAAGGCATGAATACAGGCGCCCCCGAGGAAAGTTCGGAATCAATTCTGCTGGAACGGATCAAGACCGGGGACGAAGGCGCGTTTGCCGAGTTTTACGACCGCCTGTCGCCGCTGCTCTTCGGACTCGTTTTCAAGATTCTCAACGACGCGCGCGAGGCGGAGGACGTCCTTCAAGAGGGATTCCTCCTCGTCTGGAAAAAGGCGGCCTCTTACGACCCCGCGCGCAGCAGCCCTTCGACGTGGGCCACCATGATTTTTCGGCACAAAGCCATCGACAGGCTCCGGGCGCGCGAACGCCGGTCGCGCGGGCTTGAAAAGGCGGCTCTCGAGCCGGAGACGGGCGGCGGAGGGAGCGACGGCCAGCCGGAAAAGAGCATTTGGCAGAGCGAGAGCAATAGCGCCGTCCGCTCCGCGCTGGAACGCCTGCCCGAGGAGCAGCGGGAGGCCATCCAATTCGCCTTTTTCACCGGCCTCACGCAGATGCAGATTTCGGAAAAGCTGGGCGCGCCGCTGGGCACCATCAAGGCCAGGATTCGCAGGGGGATGTTGAAACTTCGGGAGTATCTCACCGGGATATGATCGACGAACCCACAGAGGAACTGGCTTCGCTCGACGTGCTCGGGCTTCTCGAAGGCGAGGAGGCCCGCGCTTTTCAGGAGCGGCTCCGCACCGACCCCGAGCTCGGGCGACTCGTCGCCGAGCTGGAGGCCGCGGCGGCGGCGTTGGCGAAAACCACCGCTCCCATGGCCCCTCCCGCGGCCGTCAGGCAGCGCATTCTCTCGCAGATACAGACCGGAAAGGTCGTCGCGATGCCAGCCGCCCCGCGGACGAACTGGCTGCCGTGGGCGCTCGCCGCCTGCCTGGCGATCCTCGCCGGCGCGCTGGCGTGGGATCGCGCGCATCTCAAGAGCGAATTGAGCGCTGCGCGGGATCACGATGAGCTTTCGCAGATACGGATCGCCACCCTCGCTTCGCTGGCGCAGAACGCGCCCAAGGGCGTGGCGGTGGTCGCGTGGGATTCCATAAAGCAGCAGGGCATCATCAAAGTGCAGGATATGCCGATGCCCAGGGACGACCAAGACTACCAGCTCTGGGTCATCGACCCGCAGGTACAAGCTGCCGGTGAACGCGGGGCTCGTGCGCCTGAGCGGGGAGGGGATCACGCGGGTCTCTTTCAAGCCCGACCAACCGATCTCCTCGGCGGACAAATTTGCGCTCAGCCTTGAAAGCAAGGGGGGCGCGCCGCAGCACAAGGGGCCGATCGTCATGCTCGGCAATTGAAGCCCTCCGGGTTCGAAATGGCGCGGCTCGCGGCGGCCGTCGTCTGCCTCGGCGTGGCGCTCTGCGCGGTCATCCCAGCCGCGTATATCCCGCTCTGGATCCTTTCGGTCGGAGCCACGGAATATGGGCACTGGTTCGTTCTCGCGCCCGCGCTGGTCGCGATAGCCGGTTCCCCGCGGTCGCTCACGGGATTTCTCGCGCTGCTGCTGCTCTGCGGCGCCGCGTGCGCCCTCTTCCTTTCCTCGCTGTTCCAGGCCATCCCCGTCGCGCAGGGCCTCCCGGACAGGCTGGCGGCGGCTTTCGGGCATCTCCCGCCCGGCGGAGAGCCGCTCTCCCTCGCCACCCTATGGTTCGGGAAGCCGGCCGCGCCCGTGCCGCGCGAGACGTATTCTTTCGCAGAGCACGAAACCGGAAAGCTCGATCTCTTCTTTTACCGGGCGTTGTCGTCCACGCCGGCCCCGTGCGTCCTCGTCCTGCATACGGGCGGTTGGAACAGCGGCAGCGCGGACGAGTTTGTCGAGTTCAACTGCCGGCTGGCGCGTCTCGGGTATGGCGTCGCGGCGATGGATACCGGCTCGCGCCGCGGTGGAAATGGCCCGCGCAACGCGAAGACGTGCTGGACGCGCTCCGGTTCCTGAAGGAACGGCACGCCGAGCTTGGGGTTGACCCGGCGAAGTTCGTGCTGCTCGGGCGCTCGGCGGGCGGGCACATCGCGGAGACGGTTGCCTACGGCGCGCACGATCCGGCCATCCGGGGGTGCATCGCCTTCTACGCTCCCGCCGACATGCGGTTCGCGTATAAATACTCCCGCGAAGACGACATCCTCCACTCGCCCGGACTCATGCGCAATTTTCTCGGCGGCACGCCCGCCCAGGCTCCGGGGAATTACGACAGCGCATCGGCCATCGGGCTCGTGGATGCCAAGAGCCCGCCAACGCTGCTTTTCCATGGGCGGTTCGACCCGCTCGTATGGTTCGTCCAGAGCGAACGCCTCTCCAAAAGGCTGAACGCTACGGGCGTCCCGAATCTCTTCGTCGAGCTGCCGTGGGCCACGCATGCTTTCGACTACAATTTCCGGGTCCGGGCGCCCAGATTTCTGCTTACGCGGTCGAATATTTTCTGGCCGCCGTCACGAAGTAGCCGGTCAGTCGCTCGGCGTCCAGAGGCAGAAACGGATCCCATCCACATCCACGAGGTGCGTCGTCTCCTGCGCCAGCCTCGGCAGGATCTCCGATGTGCCCTGGCCGCCCATCCAAAGGACGCCGCCCGAATGCCGGGGCGCCTCGGCGCCCTTCCAGTCGCTGTAGGAAGTGAGGCCGGTGATGAGGGTGCGCTGCGCGTAGTACGGCAGATTGCTCTCATACGGATCGAAGTTGCACAACACTTCGGTATCGGCGGGAAATTTCTGGCCGATCAAACGGCCCAGGTCGGGTATGAGGGTGGGTGGTTCGGGCGTGTCGCCGTCCAGAATGTTGAACTGCGAGTCGAACTTCTGCGCGGCCGGGTAGCCGGTGAGGGCCAGGGTAAGCACCACGGCGCAGACGATGAGGTTCCCCATCCGCACCAGGGACATCTCGCGCACGAGCCCCCCCATCCAGACCACAAACCCGTTCAGCGCCACGCCGCCCATCATCGCCACAGGCGCGACGAAATAGAACCCGGCGAAGTCGTGGATGAAGGATGCGTTCCGGAATCCGAGCATATAACCGGCGTCCATGAGGAACAGGCACCCCGCCGCTCCCGCGAGGTACCGCGAGCCTTCCAGGTGCGCCTGGTGCCGGAAAAAGTAGAATACTCCCGCGAGCGCGAGAACCCACTGGAAGGGGGGGATCAATCCGCTCAAGGAAAGGCCGACCGTCCGGATCCATTCGAGCCAGGTGAACTTCACACCGGTCGCCCCTTTGCCGCTGAGGCGGAAGAGAAACGCGCCGCCGGCGTCGCTCCAGGCGGAGGGATTCACGTGGCGGATTTGCAGCAGAAAAAGGATGCCCGACGCCACCGCCATGCCGAAAAGAACGAACGCGAGCCTCCGCTGATGCCTCTTGCTGTCCGCCAGGAAGTAGAGCGCCACCAGGAAGGCGAAAAAATACCCGAGCCACTCCGTCCACAGCCCCAGGAAGAACGCCGCCAGCATCAGCGCGAGCCAGACCCGGCCTCCGCGCTGCTGCCAATAGCGCAACGCCAGGAGCGCGGCCACCATCCAGAGGAGCGCCACCGGCTCGAAGTTCACCATCTCCCCGTAGTGCAGCTCCATCGGGAACGTGGCGAAGAGCGCGGCGCCCAACGTCGCGGCGCGCGCCCCCGCGCAGTCCCTCATGAGCAGCCACAGCAACAGCGCGGTGAGCAGCGAGGAGAGGATCGGGACGAGCCGGGCGACCCATTCCTTTTCACCCAACACCGAGAACATCGCGGCCACCGTGAGCGGGAGAAGGCACGGGTGGTGAACGTAGTAGGACTGCGCCGGGATGGGCAGCGGCCCAAAATAGAGAACGGCCGGGACGCCCGCGGTGGCGAGCAGCCCCGCCCGCAGGTAATTGTGGGCCGCTTGGGAATAGATCGCGCCGTTGTAGTTGTCCTCGAGCGTCCACGGCGCGTCGAGGTCGTGGCACAATGTCGCGGCGAGATAGACCAGCACCGGCAGCCATCCCCATCTCCAGTAACGCGAGGAGGGGTGGGGGATCGAACTCTCTTTGAACACGCCGGGATTCTGTAGGGGAACGGATTCCCGTTCAACGCGGAAGCGCAATTTATGTGAATGAAACCTTGCGAAAACCGGTCTTATCGGAGACACAACATTTCCCACCATGAAGCCACGCCTCCTCCTTCCCTGCCTCGCCTTTTTCGCCCTCTTCTCGCTCGCTCCCCGCACGGCGCGGGCCGAAGTCTCGTTCGATTTCTTCTACGGCTCGCTCGCGCCGCGCGGCGCCTGGGTGAGCGTGTCCGACTACGGCTATTGCTGGCGGCCCCGCGGCGTCTCGGTGGGCTGGCGCCCTTATACCGACGGCTACTGGGCCTACACCGACGCGGGCTGGACGTGGGTTTCCTATGAGGATTGGGGCGGCATCACTTACCACTATGGGCGCTGGACGCAGGTGGAGGACTACGGGTGGGTGTGGGTGCCCGGCTACAACTGGGGGCCGGCCTGGGTCTCCTGGCGCAGGAGCGACGACTACGTAGGGTGGGCGCCGCTTCCCCCGAGTGCCGTTTCCGGCCCGGCGTCACCATCGGGTTTTCCGTCGATTCCTCCTACGGCATCGGGCCGGGGTGGTATAACTTCTGCGCGTTCCGGGACTTCGGCTCGCCGTCGCTCGGGCCCGTCCTCCTGAACCCTTCGCGGAACGTCAATATCATCAACAACACCGTCAACATCACGAACATCACCTACAACAACGGCGCCGTTCGCAACGGCGGCCCGAACTTGCAGTTCGTCTCGCAGAGAACCGCGCACCCGATCCAGAGGCTGGCCCTCGTCCGGAACGCGGGGACGACCCCGTTCAAGAACGGCTTCCAGTCCGTGAGGGGCGGGACATTGCACGTGGTCGCGCCCACCATCGCGCCGTCCTCCGGCGCGAGACCGGCGTCCGTCGCACGAACCTTTTCCAAGCCGGGAATAAATCACGGCTGGGCGGGAGTCCCCACGGCCACGCGGACATCGCTGCGCAGCCAGTTCAGCCAGGAGAGAGGCGTGAGCAGCCTTGCGACGAGGCCGAGAGCGGTTTCCGGAGCGGCGGCGCCGTTGGCCGTCGCGAAACCCGCTTCGCTCGCCGTGGCGAAACCCGCCGCGCCCGTCTCCCCCGCCCGTAAGAACACGGGCTCCGTGCTGGAGCCCTTCCAGGCCCCAACGAAAACGGCCGGCGCGAACCCCATCGTGACCGGGAAGAAATACAACGCCGAAAAATTCCAGCAGACCCGGAAGGTCGGGCAACCCTCCACCTATTCCACCGCGCCGAAGACGGTAGCGATGAAGCCGGTATTCCAGCAGACTTATCACGCGCCCAAGGAACCGGTGACGCCGAAGCCGGAGATCGTGGACCGCTCGATGAAGCTGAGGACTCCGCCCGCACAGCCCAAGGTCAGCACGGCCGGCGATGGACGAAAGAACGGGGATAATAGCGACAAAAAGAAAAAGGACGAAGGCAGGGATCAATGAACCCGCCGCTGGTCACGGCTTCGCATCGCCGTGGCCTGCCGCATGAAGCTGCGCGATGCCGTCCAACACATACCCGACGCCGGACACGAAAGTGAAAATTCCCGCCAGCGCAACGGGGATGTCCAGGAAATCGTATTGCAGCGTCAGGCCCGCGAATCTCACGACGCGGTGAAACGGGTTTAGCTGGAGGAGAACGCACGCGATAGCGATCATCTGCACGGCGGTGGCGGTCTTCCCCAGCCAGCTCGGGCGCACCCGCACCTTGCCGGTGAGATAATGCAGCACCAGGGTGCCGGTGAGGATGACGGCGTCGCGCGTGATGACCAGCACCGGGAACCATGCGGGAAATTCATAACCCCAACTACAGACGCTGAGGGTGATGATCCCGGCCAGGAGGAGCCCCTTGTCGGCGATGGGATCCAGGATGAGCCCGAGCTGGCTCCGCTGGTTGTAATGCCGCGCGATATACCCGTCCAGCCCGTCGCTGGCGGACGCGAGCAGGAACACCGTGATGGCGCAATACTGCTGCCAGGGCTGCGGGTCGTGATCCCTGACGCCCTTGGCGTAATAGATCGCCATCATGACGAAAATCGGGATCATGAGGATCCTCGTCACGGTGATTTTGTTGGCGGTCGTCATCGCGCTTCGCTATCAAACGGGAAAGGAAAACCAAATGCAAACGATACAGGTCGGCGATCAAGCCCCGGAGTTCAGCGCCCTGGCCGTCGGAGGTAAATATGGCGGAGGGAAGGACGTTTCGCTTGGCGATTTCAAGGGGCGGATGCTCGTCCTTTATTTCTACCCGAAAGACGATACGCCCGGCTGCACCGCCCAAGCGTGCGGCCTGCGGGATGCGTGGCGGGAGTTCGAGACGGCGGCGGAGGTCTTCGGCGTGAGCGCGGACTCGGCGGTCTCCCACGCGAAATTCATCGAGAAATTCAGCCTGCCTTTCCCGCTCCTGAGCGACGGCTCCAAGAAGATGGTGGAAGCATACGGCGTCTGGGTTGAGAAGAGCATGTACGGCAAGAAATACATGGGGATCGAGCGGACGACGTTCGTCATCGACGGCGAGCAGAAGGTCGCCGCCATCTTTCGCAAAGTGAAACCGGAGGAGCATGCCGGCCAATTGCTTGCTATGCTCTCGGCATGAACATCCTGCAGCTCTACGACAAGCTGGAGAAACTCGTCGAGAAGCTCCCCGCGCCGCTCCAGAAGCCGATCCTGCACGAGATAACGCCGATCAAGAACCTGTTCCTGTGCCGGAGGCCTCCGCGGCTGGTGCTGCTCGGGGAAGGCGGCGAGGCGCGGGCGGCGGTCATCAACGCGCTTTTCGGGGAGAAGATCGTCCTGCACGGCGATTCCAGTCCCGAGCAATCCGGCTGGCACGAACTCGCGAAGGGCAAGCGCGGTTCCCTGCACATCCTCGATGCGCGCCCTCCGACGCCGCTGAATCTCATCAAGAGCGCCCTGGCGAGCCAGCCCGCGGATTGCTTCCTCATGGTGCGCTCGGTGCGGGGAATCGAAAGCGGCGCGCCGTTCGACCTCGATTTCGCCGTCCAGGCCGTGGAGTTCGCAGCGCGGCGCGAGGAACGGAACGGCGGCATCATCGGCGTGCTGGTAACGGATGGCGGCGAGGGCATCGAGGCCGAACGGAACGCGTTCCACGCGACCCTCCACGCGCGGCCGATCCTCAGCGAGCATCTGCGCGCGAGTTTCTGCATCCCGGCTGGCATGACCTACGACGCCGCCGGCGCGCCCGGCTCCCGGGACGCCGTCGAGCCCTTGGGACAGGCGATCCTCGACGAATTGCCGGAGAACGCCCGGCTCGAGATGGCGAGGCTCTCCGGGGTGCGCTCCGTCCAGCACCGGCTGGCGCAGGTGCTCATCAAGTCGGCGGCGGCGATCAGCGCCGCCATCGGCGCGCAGCCGATTCCGCTGGCGGACTTCCCGATCCTGCTCTCGGTGCAGGTCATGCTGGCTTCCGGCATCATGTACGTGAGCGGGCGCGAGCTCAGCGTGCGCCTGGCCACGGAATTCATGGGGGCGCTCGGGGCGAACATCGGGGCCGGAATGGTCTTTCGCGAGGGTTCGCGCGCCCTGCTCAAGTTTTTCCCGGGCTGGGGGAACGCGATCTCCGGCGGGATCGCCGGTGCGGGGACGTACGCCGTGGGCAGAGCCGCGGCGGCCTACTTCATCGACGGGGTTTCATTCAAGGAAGCCCGCCAGCTTTTCCGGCGGAGCAAGGCGCCGTCGATCAAGGAAAAGAAGAACCCGCCGAAGATGCTTCTGTAGAGCGGCACGGCCTAGCGTGCAGCCAGGTGCGGATTTGCCGAGGGCGACGGCTCCCAGGAATGAAGGACCGGCGCGGGGTAAATGCCGAAGAGGAAGATGCAGAATACCAGGAGGGCGATGGCGCCCTTTGTAAGGGGCGCGGCCTCGATGGGGGTCGTATCGGAAGGTTCTTTCCAATACATGGCGCGGACGATCTTCAAATAGTAGTAGAAGCCCGCGGCGACCGTGATGACGCCGAGCCCCATCAGGAAAAACTGTCCCCGTTCATAGGCCACGTAAAACACGAGGAACTTGCCGAAAAAGCCGACCGTCAACGGGATGCCCGCAAGGGACGCCATCGCGACAAGCATGCCGAAGGCGAGGGTGGGGGCGCGTTTGCCGAGGCCGTTGTAATGGATGATCTCGTCGCCGGCCGAGTGGTTCGTCACGACGGTCATCACGAGAAAGGTGAGCATCGTCATGAGGAGATAGCCGGCGAGGTAAAACGCTATGGCGAGCTCCGAACCGGGAGCGCCGATGCACGCCACCGCGATGAGCAGGTAGCCCGCGTGCCCGATGCTCGAATAGGCCATGAGGCGTTTGAAGTTCGATTGCGGCATCGCCGCGAGGTTCCCATAAACCAGGGAGAGCGCGGCGAGGATCACGATGAGGCTCGTCACCTTCGGGGCAAGCTGCGGCGCGGAGAGATAGACCTCCAGCACACGGATCAGGACGATGAACCCGGCGGCCTTCGATCCCACGGAGAGGAACGCCGTGATGGGCGTGGGCGCGCCCTGATAGACATCCGGCACCCAAAGCTGGAAGGGCGCGGCGGCGATCTTGAAGCCGAGGCCGACCATGACGAGCATAAAGCCGAGCAACAGCGCCCCGTTCGAGTCCCGGATGGTGGGGAGGACGGCGGCGATCTTCGCGAGGTTGGTCTGCCCGGTGACCCCGTAGATCCATGTGATGCCGTAAACGAAGAAGCCCGTGGAGAGGGCGCTGAGGATGAGGTATTTCACCCCGGCTTCCAGCGACCGGACGTTGCGCCGCATATAGGCAACGAGGATGTAGAAGGAGATCGTAACGAGTTCGAGCGACACGAAGATCATGATGAAGTCCACGGCCGAGGCCATCCACATAAGCCCGGCGCAGGTAAAGATCGGCAGCGCATAAAATTCGCCGAGGCCGGCCTGGGGCCTCGAGCCGAAGATGAACTTCTGTACGACGGCCTTGTATTCGATCGACATGATGAGGACGAGGATAGTCGCCAGCAGCGCGAAGCGTTTGAAGAAGAGCGCTTTGAAATCCGCCTGGTAGAACGACCAATACGCCGCGGTCTCCGCCGCAGGGGTGGGGGAATGCGCCGTGTAAAAGGTGAGGCCGAATACGACCCCCAGGGCCGCGATGCTCATCCAGGCGAGGGGCGTCTTGTCCTCGGCGCCGGAGAAGGATTCGACCAGGAGGAAAACGATGCCCAGGAGCAGCACCAGAACTTCGAGATAGATCGCAGGCATCATAACGTCTCGTGGAATGTCGCCGCCTTCACGCTCGGGGTGAGGAACGCCAGGAAGACCCGCGGGAAACACCCGGCGAAGAGGAGCACGGCGATGAGGAGCGAGACGGGCCAGCGCAGGCCGAAGGGAAGGTCGGGCAGTGCGTTCCAGCGTCCGGGCACTTCACCCATGAACACGGCCCGGTAGGCGCGAAGCATATACACGGCGGAGATGACGACTCCCCAAAGCGCAAGAACGGTGGCCGTTCCAAACCCGATCCAATGCGACTCGGCCAGGTGGCTCTCGAAAGCGCCGAAGAACACGAGAATCTCGGAGGCGAAATTTGCGAAGCCCGGGAGGCCGATGGACGCGAACGCCGCGAGGCCGAACGCGAACCCGAGAAACGGCATCGGCTTCGCCAGACCACCGAGATCCTCAAAAGCCAGGGTCTCCGTCCGCCTGCGCACCTGTCCCGAGATCGCAAAGAGGACCGCGATGGACAAGCCGTGCGCGAACATCAACAGCGCCGCGCCGTTGAGCCCCAGGGTATTCAGGGTGGCGATGCCCAAAAAGATGTAGCCCATGTGCATCACGCTGGAATAGCCGAGCATCATGTCCAGCCGCTTCTGGGAGATCGCCGCCAGACCGGTGTAGATGATGTTCCCGATGAGCAGGATGAGGAGAAGGTGGGTCCAGTGCCGCGCGGCGTGCGGCAGGAGAGGCAGCGCCACACGCAGCAGCCCGTAGAGGCCGAACTTCTTCAGCACGCCGGCGTGCAGCATCGCGGCGGGCGGCGGCGCGGAGGCATAGGCCTTGGGCGCCCAGGTGTGAAACGGGAACAGGGAGACGAGAATGCCGAAGCCCGCGAGCAACAGGAGGTAGATGGTGTTCGCGGAGGCGGGGTTGATCTTCCCCGCGGAGGCGAGCGCCTGCAGCGCGCGCAGGTCGAACGTCCGGAGGCCGGCGGGCACGCCCTGGTAGAGGCCGATCAACCCGATGAGGAGGAGAAAGCTGCCCAGCGAAAGGTAGATGGTGATCTTCCATGCCGCGGACTGCCGGTCGCCGGAGCCCCAGATGCCAATGAGCAGGAAGGTCGGGATGAGCGCGAGCTCGTGGAAGGCGTAAAAGAAGAACAGATCGATGGAGCCGAAAGCGCCCATCGCGCCGGCGGAGATGACGAGCAGGCAGGCATAGAACTGCCGCCTACGCTTCTCCACGGGCGGCGAGACCCATATGGCCGAAAAGGTGACGATGGCCGTCAGCAGGAGCATGAGAAGGCTGAGCCCGTCCGCGCCCACCAGATACGTGAGATGCCACTCCGGCACGATGGCCGCCTCATACAGGAACTGGAATGCCTGACCGCCCTTCACGTAAGAACAGAATGCGTAGAATGCCACCACCAGGTTGATGAAGGATGCAAACAGCGCCGTGCGCCGGGGCGGCGCGCCAAAAAGCGCCGCGACGGCCGCGAGCAAGGGACAAAAGATGAGGATGTTAATGAGCATGCGCGCGGGTTACCGGATGACGAAATAGAGGATGGCGACCATTCCGACGCCGAACAGAAACGCATAGCCCTGGATGTTGCCGACCTGGAAGGTGCGGAGCGCGAACCCGAGGGCGTAGGTTCCTCCCCCGAGGAAGCGGACGAATCCGTCCAGCACCCAGCGGTCGAAGACGCCGCTCTGGCGCGCCAGCGCATCCTGCGTCCTTCGGATGAAAGCGGCGTAGATTTCGTCGAAGTAGAACTTGTTCGCGAGCATGCGGACATGCATCGGGTCCTCGCTCTTCTCCTTATAGAGCTGGAAGGCGATGAGCGCTCCCGACGCGAATGCGATGAGCGCGAAGATGGTGATGAACCCTGGCGCCTCCACCGCCGGGGCCGGGACGAAATGCCGGATGAAGAAACCGTATCCCGCGAGAAGGGAGGGGATCGCCAGGAGGACAAGCGGGATGCTCATGACCGGCGGCACCTCGTGGCCGTGCCGGGCGGCATCCGTTTTCGCCCCTCCGAAGAAGACTACCACGAAGAGCCGCACCATATAAAACGCGGTCAGGAACGCCACCGCCAGTGCGCCCGCAAAGAGCCATTTGCTCTGCGAGGCCGCGGCCGCGAGGATGGTTTCCTTGCTGAAGAACCCGCTGAAGCCGGGGCAGCCGATCAATGCGAGCGTGCCAACAGCGAAGGTGGCGAAGGTGACGGGCATCCGCTTCGCGAGACCGCCCATCTTCCAGATGTCCTGCTCGTGGTGCATGCCGTGGATGACCGCGCCCGCGCCGAGAAAGAGGAGCGCCTTGAAAAACGCATGCGTGAAGAGGTGGAACATCGCCGCCTCTCGCGACAGGGCGCCGATTGCCATCACCATGTAACCGAGCTGCGAGAGCGTGGAATAGGCCAGGATGCGCTTGATGTCGTTCTGCTGGGTGGCGATGAAAGCCGCCAGCAGGGAGGTCGTGATCCCGATCGTAGCGATGATCGCCTGCGCCTGAGGCGCGGCCTGCACGAGGAAAAAGACGCGGGCGAGCATGTAAACCCCGGCGGCAACCATCGTCGCGGCGTGGATGAGCGCGGAGACCGGCGTGGGGCCCTCCATCGCATCCGGAAGCCAGACGTGGAGCGGGAATTGGGCGGATTTCCCGATCGTGCCGCAGAAGATGAGGAGCGTGGCCAGGGTCAGGTTCAAGCCGGCGCCGGGCAGATTCTTCTCGATCTCGGTGAAGACGACGGACTTCGTCGCCAGCCAGATCATCAGAATCCCGAGCATGAACCCGAAATCGCCGATCCGGTTGCAGAGGAACGCCTTGTTCGCGGCGGCGGGCGGCGCGGCGCGGAAGAACCAGTGGTTAATGAGGATGTACGAGCTGACTCCGACCAGCTCCCAGAAGATGAACATCATGACGAAGTTGTTCGCGAGCACGATGCCGAGCATGGAGAACATGAAGAGCGACAGCCCCGCGAAATAGCGCGATTCCCCCGCATCCTCCTTCATGTAACCGAGCGAATAGATGTGAACCAGCGCGCCGACCCCGGTGACGACGACGAGCATCGTCTTGCTGAGCCAGTCGATGGTGCAGCCGAACGGAACCCGGAACTGCGGGCCGAAGTCCATCCACATATACCGGTGCTCCTGGGTGAAGTCGGGCCCGGCGAAAACGACGCAGCTCGCCAGAAAGGAGACGAGCACCGCGGCCACGGAGACGGCGGCGCTGAGCTTTCGCGAGGGATGCGTGAGCAGCACGATGAGGAACGCGCTGGCGAGCGGAGTGAAGAGGATGACCCAGGGAAGCATCGAGGTATTCATGCCCTAGAACTTCATGCCGGTGATGTCTTCGACATGGGTGGTGTGGCGCACCCGATAGAGCGAGACGATGACCGCGAGCCCCACCGCGACTTCGGCGGCGGCCACGGTGATGATGAAGAACACGAGCATCTGGCCGTTATAATCGGGCATGCCCGCGGCGCTGACGTGGAACCGGGAAAAGGCGACGAGGGAGAGGTTGGCCGCGTTCAGCATCAGCTCGAGGCACATGAAGATGATGATGATGTTTCTCCGCAGCATGACCCCGGCGAAGCCGATGGCGAAGAGGAGCCCGCTGACCGCGAGGTAATCGTTGAGAGTCACCGCTTACTTCAGCTCCTTTTTGCTCAACACCACCACCCCGACCGTGGCAACCAGGATGAGCGCGCCGATGATCTGGAAGGGGAGGTTGTAGCGGCTGAAGAGCATCGTCCCCACGCTGTGGACATCATCCACGCCCGCGGCAATCGGCGGGAAGGTTTTCCCACCCATCGGAAAATAGCGGAGGACGGAGAAGATTTCCCAAACGAAAACGCCGGCGACGACCAGCCCGCCGAAGGTCGCGGTCGTATTCGTCACCCGCCGTTCCTCGGCTTTGAGGTCGAGCAGCATGATGATGAAGAGGAACAGCACCATGATCGCGCCCGCGTAAACGAGCACCTGGATGACGCCGATGAAGAACGCGTCCAGCGAAACGAAGAGCACCGCGAGCGACATGAAAGAAATGACGAGGCATAGCGCGCTCGCCACGGGGTTGCGGTTGATGACCACCAGGCAGCCGAAGCCGAGCATGGCCGCCGAAAAGAACCAGAAGAGAAGCGGAGACATCAGCCTACTTCTTCTCGTTCCACTTGTTGACGAGGCCGTCCATGACGCCCCCCATCTCGTAGAGCTTCTTCTTGTCGTGCACCATCTCGGCGCGCGACAGGCCGGTGATGGCGTAGTCCTTCCTTAGGAAGATCGCCTGTTCGGGGCAGACCTCCTCGCAGAGCCCGCAATAGATGCAGCGGACCATGTCGATGTCGAACGCCTGCGGGAACTTCTCCACCTTCTCAAACGCGCTCGTTTGGGGCAGCTCGCCGGGGGTGATCTTGATCGCTCGCGGAGGACAGATGAACTCGCAGAGCTGGCAGGCGACGCAGCGCTCCCGCTCCTTGTCCTTCACCAGGGCCGGCGCGCCGCGGTAATGCGCCGGGAGATGGCTATCCCATTTTTCCTCCGGGTATTGCATCACGACTTTCGTGCGGCCCAGAAGCATGTTCTTGAGGTGCTTGATGGTGATCGCGAGGCCCGCGGCGATGGCCGGCAGGTAGAGCTGCTCCTTGAAGTTGAGTTTCGCGCGTTTGACGGTGTATGCCATGGCTCAGGGAAGATAGAAGAGAATGCCGGCGGTCAGGAAGATATTAACAAGGGCGATTTCAAAAAACCAAATCCAGCCCAGGCGCATGAGCTGGTCGTACCGGAAACGGGGGAGCGTCCAGCGCACCCAGATGAAAAAGGCGAGCAGCACCGACACTTTTCCAAAGAAGGTCGCGATATTGAACAGGCCGGCGAGGACGCCGAGCAGCCCGGGCGCCGAACCGTCCACCAGCGCGAAGTGAAGACCCGCGCCGGGCGACCACCAGGGGAGGGGAAGATGCCAGCCGCCAAGGAAAAGGGTCACGATGAGAGAGGACCCGGTAATCATCGCCGCGTATTCGCCGAGGAAGAAAAGGGCGAACTTCATGGATGAGTATTCGGTGTGGTAGCCGGCGACGAGCTCGGTCTCGGCTTCCGGAAGATCGAATGGAAGGCGATTGGTCTCGGCAAAGATTGAGACGCTGAAGATGACGAAGGAGATCAGCATCGGGATGAGGAGGAGCCACCTGCGGAGGCTGAGGCCCTCGCCCCAGAAGGGAAACAGCAGCCATCCGTTTTTTGCCTGGTAATCAACTATTTCCACAAGATTTAACTTCCCAAGCAGAAGAAAGAGGGGAATGACCGAAAGACCAAGCGAGAGCTCGTAGGAGATCATCTGCGACGTGGATCGGACGCCGCCGAGGAAGGGATACTTCGAGTTGGACGACCACCCGGCGAGGACGATCCCATAGACGCTCAAGGAGGCAACCGCGAAGACGAAGAGGATGCCGATGTTCACGTTGGCGATCACCATCGGGACCCCGAGGAGCGAACTGCCAAAGGGGATGACCGCGAGCGTCACCAAAGAAGGGGCCATGGCCAGGCACGGGGCCAGCCAGAAGTAGAACTTGTTGACGTGCGCGGGGGTGAGATCCTCCTTCAAGAGGAACTTCATGGCGTCGGCGATCGGCTGTGCGAGACCCTGGAAGCCGACGCGGTTCGGGCCGAGTCGATCCTGGATCAGGGCGCTGATGCGGCGCTCGGCATAGACGGTGTAGGAGACCAGCGGCAGGACAACCAGAAAGATGATCCCCAGCGTCTTCGCGAGCGAGGTCGCGATGAAGAACCAGTCGATTCCGTAGATGAAGTCCATTTATTCGAGCTTCAACTGGACGCCGAGGTCGCCGATCCTGCTTAGGCTCAACCCGGCGAAAGCGGGCGCCTCCTCGGCCATCTGGCGGAAGACGTCCTCGATCATGTAAAGGCCGTTGCCGCCGGACACGGCCTGTATTAAGTCGCGCAGGATTTCCCAATCGTCCCGCGCACCGCCCCGGGGCTGGATGGCCTGGTTGAGGCGCTGCAGGCGGCCTTTCCCGTTGATCATGGAGCCGCGTTTCTCGGCGAAGCCGGCGCCGGGCAGGAAGACGGTGGCGGCGGCGGTGGTCGCATTCGGCAGGAGGCCGACGGCGATCAGTGCCGACAATTTCGCAAGGCTCTCCGCGTCCACGCCGCATTCCGTGGCGTCTTCGCCCCAGACGACCAGGCCCTTGATGCGGCCGGCCTTTATCCCTTCGGCGATCTCCGGGAGCCTTGAGCCGGGCTCGTTCGCGGCCACTCCGAGGAGCCGTGCGCCAGCGGTGTTCGGATTGCGGTCGGCGCTTAGGAGGATGTTGTCGCCCTGCTCGAAGCGCGGGACGATGTCGTGGAGCGTCACCCCGAGGGCGGCGGCGAGCCGCCTGGCGAGGAATTGCTCCTCGTTGGTCATCTTTCCGGAGGCTATCATGGCGACCTCGCCCGGTTGGAGGGCCTTCAGGCTTTCGGCGGCCTTTGCAATAGCGGCGGGCCATTCCGCGGGGCCGGGCTCGCGTGCGCCCTTGATGGCGGGATCCAGGAGCCTGTGGTCGCTGTGCAGGTAATGGAAATTCAGCCGGCCGTAATCGCACATCCAGACGGAGTTCACGTCGTTGTTCTCGCGCGGCGTCTGTCGGTAAACGATCTCCTGGCGGCTGCCGACGACGGTATTGCAGCCGGTGGCGCAGCTCGTGCAAAAGCTTTTCGTCTCCTTGAGGAACCAGACCCGCATCTTGAAGCGGAAATCGGTCGAGGTGAGCGCGCCCACCGGGCAGATATCGACGGTGTTCAGCGAGTAGTTGCTGTCGAGGGCCTTGTCCGGGTGCGTGGCGATGGTGCTGTAGCTCCCCCGATCCACGAACCCGAGCACGTCGTCGTGCGGCACCTCCTGCATGAACCGGATGCAGCGCGAACAGAGGATGCAGCGCTCCGCATCGAGCGTGACGCGCGGGCCGATGTGGACTTTCTTGGGCTTCTTGACCTTGTGTTCCAGGAAGCGCGAGCCGCCGTTGCCGTATTCGACGCTGAACTCCTGCAGCCGGCATTCGCCCGCCTGATCGCAGATGGGGCAGTCGAGCGGGTGATTGATAAGCAGAAACTCCATGACGCCTTTGCGGCATTCCTGCGCCATGGGCGAGTCGGTGCGGATGCCCATCCCCTCGGCAACGTCCTGCGCGCAGGAAATCTGCGGACGCGGAATCCAGTTGATGACCGGGCGGCCGTCCGGGCCCAGCTCGGGCTTGCGGTCGGCCCCCATCTTGGGCATGCCCATTTCGATGAGGCACATGCGGCAATTGCCGGGGGAGCTGAGCTTGGGGTGGTAGCAGTAACGCGGGATGTAGGAGCCGGACTGCGCGCAGGCCTCGATGACGCGCGTGCCCTTGGGGAATTGTTTCCATTCCCCGTTGATCTGGACGTTGAGCATGGGCAACGGGTCGCTCATGAGATGAGGGGGTTCAGGCCTGCGTGGACCTCGGCCTTTCCGGTGAGTTCTTCCGGCGTGTATTCCGGGGGAAGGGGCGGCGGGAGCGGCTTGACCGAGCGGGAATCGAACTCCTCCTTGAACTTGCCGACGAAGCTCTGCGTGGGCCACGCGCACGCCTCGCCAAAGGCGCAGATGGTCCGCCCGGCGATGTTGTCCGCCACGTTCTTGAGCACCGCGGGGTCGCGCTCGACACCGCCGCCCTGGAGCATCCGCTCGGTGATCTTCTTCATCCAGAGCGAGCCTTCGCGGCACGGGGTGCATTGGCCGCAGCTCTCGTGGGCATAAAATTCGTTGATGTTGTTCAGCGTCCAGAGCATGTCTCGGGAATCGTCCAGGACGATGACGCCGCCGGAACCAGCCATCGAGCCGACCGCGGCGAGGGAATCGAAATCCAGGACGATGTCCTCGATGCCGATCTCCTTTTCGGCCATCGCGCCGTCCGGCTGCTTCGTCTTGATCTTGTATTTCTCTCCGGCCCGTAGAACCTTTGCCGAACTGCCCCCGGGGATGACGGCTTTCAGCTTGCGGCCCTCCTTCATGCCGCCGCACAGGTCGTAGATCAGCTCGCCCATCGTGACCGCGCCGACTTCGAGCTCAAAATAGCCGGGTTCCTTCACATCGCCGCTGACGCACAGGACGCGTGTGCCGGTGTTGTTCGGCCTGCCGATCTTCGCAAACTCCCCGCCGCCCATGCGGACGATGTGCTTGATGTTGCAGAGGGTCTCGACGTTGTTGACGATGGTCGGGCACTGGTAGAGGCCGAGCACCGCCGGAAAATAGGGGGGCTTGATGCGGGGGTAAGCACGCTTGCCTTCCAGCGATTCGATGAGGCCAGTCTCCTCGCCGCAGATGTAGGCGCCCGCGCCCCGATGGACGTAAATCTCGAGGTCGAACCCAACTCCGAGGATATTTTTGCCTAGGAAGTTTTTCGCGCGGGCTTCGGCGATGGCCGTTTCCAGGATCTTGGCCGCCTGGGGAAATTCGCCGCGTATATATATATAGGCGAGGTGAACGCCGAGCGCGAAGGAGGAGATGATCATCCCTTCGAGGAGCTGGTGCGGATCCTGGTGCAGGATGTAGCGATCCTTGAAAGTGCCGGGCTCCGATTCGTCCGCGTTGCAGATGAGATACACGGGCTTCGGCTCGTCGGGCTTGATGAAGCCCCACTTCACGCCGCACGGGAAACCCGCGCCGCCGCGGCCGCGCAGGCCGGAAGCCTTCACCTCGTTGACGATGTCCGCCCGGCTCATCGTGACGGCCTTCTTCAACTCTTCGTATCCGCCGTGGCGCATCGCGCAGTCGATATCCAAAGACCAACCCTCGCGATCTATGTTCTGGAACACGAGCCGCTTCTCCCTCGGGTGAGCCGTCTTTTGGAAAGGGGTGGGCATTCAGGTATATTTCTGGAGGATATTCGCCGCCGAGTCCGGCGCGGCCTTCTCGTGGAGATCGTCGTCCACCATGCACACGGGGGCGGTGCCGCAGCTCGCCAGGCATTCGACGAACTCGATGCTGTAGGCGCCGTCCCCGCTCGTGGCGAGGGTGGTTCCGTGCCCCCCGTTGTTACCCTGCGGCAGGATGCGGGCCGCCTGGCAGAGCGAGTCCATGAGCTGGTAGCTGCCGGCCATGGCGCAGGAGAGGGTGCGGCAGACGCGGATGTGGTGTTTCCCCGTGCGCTGCCGGCGGAACATCGGGTAAAAGGTAACGAGCTCGAGTACGTTGATCGGCTGCAACCCGAGTTTCGCGGCGATCCATTGGATGGCTTCGTCCGACAGATAACCGACCCCTTCCTGCACGAGATGCAGCACCGGGAGGACCGCGCTCCGCTTCGACACGGGGTAATGCGTGATCGCTTCGTCTATCTTAGCTTCGAGTCCGGTCGGCAGTTCCATATCAATCCCCAAAACTTCCCTGGACGCCGCCCGGGCTGACCAGTTTGTCGCCCACGAAGAAAAGATCGACCTTCTTTCCCTCCTGCTCGTAGGTATAGACCGTGGCGTTCAAGGTCTTTTGCTGCGTCTGCAACGGGAGTTCGTGGCTCTGCATGCGGGTCGGCTGCCCGAGGATGGATTCCACTTCCTTCGTGCTCATGTCCGGCTTCACCTCTTTCAGGTTCGAGTCGGTGATGCGTTTGCCGCAACCCAGGCCCGAGAGGGCGAGCAGCGACAGGCCGGCCAGACTTTTAAAGACGGGGCTCATCGGTCAGCGGTCGCATTCTCCCATGACGAAATCAAGGCTCCCGAGGATTGCGACCACGTCGCTCATCATGTGTCCGGGCAGGATCGCGGGCAAGATGCTGAGATTGCAGAAGGACGGTGCGCGGATTTTCAGCCGGTGGGGCGTCCCTCCGCCGCGGCTGTTGATATAGAAGCCGAGCTCGCCCTTCGGGTTTTCGGCCCCGAAGTAGATTTCCCCGGGCGGGGCGTCGATCCCTTCGGTGTGGATGATGAAATGGTGGATGAGTTCCTCCATCTTCGTGAGGACGGAGGTTTTCGGCGGCGGAAAGTTTTTCGGGTCGGAAACGTTGATCGGCCCGTCGGGGAGTTTCGCGATGACCTGCTCCAGGATGCGAACCGCCTGCCGCATCTCTTCCAGCCGCACGAGGTAGCGGTCGTAGCAGTCGCCCACCGTCCCCACGGGGATGTCGAAATCGTAGTTCTGGTAGTCCAGATACGGATGCTTCTTGCGCAGGTCGTGGTCGACGCCGCTCCCGCGCAGGTTGGGCCCCGTCAAGCCATAGTCCAGCGCCGCCTCTTTGGAGATGATGCCGATGTCGCGGGTGCGATCGACAAAAATGCGGTTGCGGGTGAGGAGGTTGTCGCTTTCATCCAGCTTCGCGGGGAACTGCTCGAGGAACGCGCGCAGTTGCGGCAGGAACGCCTCGGGAAGATCGCGTGTCTGCCCCCCGATGCGGGTGAAGGAGGTGGTGAAACGCGCGCCTGTGAGCAGCTCGATGAGGTTATAGAGCTTCTCGCGTTCGGTGAAGGTGTACAGGAAGACCGTCATGGCGCCCAGGTCCAGCGCGAACGCCCCGAGGCCGAGCAGGTGCGAGGAGATGCGCGCTATCTCGCAGCAGATGACCCGGATGGCCTTTCCGCGCGGGGGGAGTTCCCAGCCCATGAGCTTCTCGACCGCCAGCGCGTACGCGACATTGTTCGCCAGCGGCGCGAGGTAATCCAGCCGGTCCGTATACGGCACGAACTGGTTGTATTGCATGTTCTCGGCGATCTTTTCATCCCCGCGGTGCAGGTAGCCGATATCCGGGGTCGCCTTGGTGATGAGCTCGCCATCCAGCTCCAGGACCAGCCGCAGCACGCCGTGCGTGGCGGGGTGGGACGGCCCCATGTTCAGGATCAACTTCTCCCCGAGCATGTCGCTCCCAGCGAGGTCGCCGGCTCCTTTTGTGACCCGGGCGACGGTATCCGGTGCGTTTAACTCGTGTGTGGTGGGAGCCATCGGAAAGCCGTTTGCGAATCTAAGTTTGCCCCCGAAAGTGGCAAGTCCTATTGTGAAAAATTTCACAAGCGCCCCGGCTGGCCTGCGCCCCGTGCCCTTCGGCACGGGCGAGCGCGTGGAATCCACATTCTATTGACCAACCATGATTCACGGCTACTCTTAGGCCGGAAAAACCGCGCGCCGCGCCCCTGTCTCTTCCGAGAGCGCCCGGCGGTGCGGGAAGTCTTCGGCGGGGTAGCCAAGTGGTAAGGCAGCGGTCTGCAAAACCGCTATCCGCGGGTTCGATTCCCGCCCCCGCCTCGACCCTTATTATGAGGCACTTGTGGCTATTGTGATTTTTTGAAGGGACGCTTGCCTTTTTGTTTGGAAATGACACAGTTGGCCGATGCGTCCGCTACCAGCCATCGGGTTCCTCCTTGCTCTCCTCGCGAGCGCGCCGTGGCTCTATTCGCAGGCTTCGAAGCCGATGGGGAACGGCCCCGGGGGCGATGAAATTCGTTCCATCCACCAATTGCTCGAGCAGCAAGCCCACCAACTGGAAACACTTACGCAGCAGGTCGCCAAGCTGAGCGCCTTGATCGAGACCTCCCACGCCGTCTCGCCCGCGGCCGCGCCCACCCCCGCCACGCAGAACATGCCGCCCGTGCAGGAGACGAACCCGGGGCCCGCCGCGAGTCCGGATGCGCCGAGGGCGGAAGCGGTGGACATCGGGACGACCCATGTGGTGACCCGCGGGGAAACATTGACCTCCATCGCAAAGCAATACAAAGTAGGGGTTGGGGACTTGCAAAAGGTGAATAAAATCCGAAATGACCGTACCTTGCAGATTGGCCAGACATTGACGATCCCCGCCCCCAAGGACAGCGACAGCCATAAGAAGGACAAGCAGTAAATGGACGACACGCAAAACCTCTTTCTGTTGAAGCACGACGACGGGAGTCTTTTCGGACCGGTGTCGCTGGATCAGCTTTACCAGTGGGCGGTGGAAGCTCAGATTTCGCCGCTGGACAAGATTTCGACCGACGGGAAGAGCTGGATCAAAGCCCCCATGGTGGCCGAGCTGGAGATGGATTACCTCGTTGAGGTGGGCGAAGAGCAGTTCTACGGGCCGACGACCATCGGCGCCGTTCGGGAGTTCGTGCGGATGGGGGAGATCACCGCGGACGCCACCGTCACCAATTGCCGCGATGGCACGGAGCAGACCGTCAGGGACCTGCCCGCCGTCCGCGAGGAACAGCCCGTGCGCACCAGCGTGCGGCTCAGCCTCCAGCAGCGCGTGCGCGAGCTCGAAGAGAGCCTCATGGAAGAACGCCGGGCCCGGGAAACCGCCGAGCAGCGTTGCGAAAAGCTCGAGGCCCGCCTCGCGGAACTTCAGCCCGAGTCTTCCTACTAATTTCCGGCCGGTATCGTGGGGCCAGCCTGCCGCGGCCACCCTCTTGCGGAGCCATGACAGCGCGGATCAACGCCATTCGTGCCGCGGATACTTCCGCTGCAACTCCTGTTTTATTTTCGGATACGCTTCCCTCCAGAATGTAGAGAGGTTCGTCGTGACCTGGATCGGCCGGTGGTTCGGCGCCAGCACCTGGATGAGGAGGGGCACCCTGCCGTCCGCGATGAAAAGGCCGCCCTCCACGCCATAGAGATCCTGTATCTTCACGGTCGCGACCGGCGGCCCGGCGGACGCGTAGGCGATTTTCGCTTTCCTCCCGTTCGGGAGCGCGATCTTCTCCGGCGCGAAGCGGTCCACCCATTCCTGCTGCGCCTCCGGCAGCCATGACCTCACCGTCGGCCAGACGGGGCGTTCCTTTATCTCTTTGTAACTGGATGCGCCGTAGCAGATTTGCTGGATGAGGTCGCGCTGTTCGAGCGGCCCCAGCGGCGGCAGGCCGAGTTCCGGCATCCATTCGCCGAGCCGGCCTACGCGGGCGATCCATTGCTCGACGGCGTGATCCCAGAGCTTCAACGGGCAATTCCCGGCGATGACCTGCTCCGCCAGGAGAGCCGCGGCTTGTTCCAGCGGCGGCTCCGCGCTCTGGGCGGAACGCAGCACGAGGTCGCGGAAACAGACCTCGCTGCGCGCCACGACTCTTCTCTGCGTGGGGTCGTAAAGCACCTCGACGCGGTCGGCGACGCCGCCGGGAAAGAGCTCCCGCAGCCACTCTTCGTTTATGGCGGTGGCCAGCGTCAGGAGGACGTGCAGCGCGCCATCCTTGCCCTGCACCTCGCGGACTTCCGACGCGACCAGCAGCTCGCTCCGGCGGACCGCGCTTTCTCTCGCCAGCACGCCGGCACGCCCGTGCACGAGCTGGCAGCGCAGCGTTCCCGGTTCGCAGCGGCGCGCCACCTGGTCCGGGAACCCGGCGAGGATGCTCTTGCGGATCGCCTCGTCCGACGCTTCGCCGTCCGCCTTGAGTTTCATGTCGCGGGCGATCTCGAGGAACTGGCCGGCAAGCTGGGCCGCTTCGCGCGCGGCGAGGGCGTTGATCCCGAGCCGGCGGCAGGCGGGGGAGAAGTTGTTTTTCACGGCGAACTGCAGCGCCCGAAGCAGGATGAAGAAATCCGACTCCGCCTCCTCGCCGAGGATCTCGTCGCGTTCGTGCTCGGTCTGCCGCGTCTCGCCGCGGCGCAACACCGGCCGACCCTGGGAGAGCGCGGCGACGTGGGCGATGGCGCGCACGCAGCCGAGTTCCTCCGCTGCCAGAAACATTCGCGCGTACCGGGGGTGGATCGGGAAAGAGAGCATACGGCGGCCGAGAGGGGTGATGGCGCCCGCCTCCGCGTCGAGCGCCCCCAGCTCCCGCAGGAGTTCTTCGGCCCGGCGGAGGGACTTTCCCTCGGGCGGTTCGAGCCAGCGAAATTTCGACACGTCGGAGACGCCGCCCGCCTTCAACGTCAGCACGACCTCCGCGAGGTCGAGCCGCTTTATCTCCGGCAGCTCCCGCGCCAGCCGCTCCGCGTGTTCGCGTTCGGTCCAGAGGCGGATGCACGTCCCCGGCGCCGTGCGTCCAGCCCGCCCGGCCCGCTGGTCCGCGGCCGCCCGGCTGATCTTCTCGACCAGGAGCGTATTGATGCCGCGATGCGGATCGTACCGCGCGATGCGTGCGAGGCCGCAGTCGATCACGATGCGGACGCCGTCGATGGTGAGCGACGTTTCCGCGACATTGGTGGCGACCACCACTTTTCTTTTGCCGTAAGAACGCAGAGCGGCGTCCTGCTCGGCCACCGGCAGCTCGCCGTGCAGCGGAAGGACGACGCACCCCGCGCCCGCCGCCGAGTCCCGCACCGCCTGGATCGTCCGTCCGATCTCATAAGCGCCGGGCATGAAGATAAGCGCGTCTCCTTCCTGGCCCGTCGCGGCGAGCTCGAACTCGGCCGCGGCCGCGTCCCACACCGGGTTCTCGTCGAACCTTGCGGGCTCGGCGAGGTAACGGATTTCCACCGGGTACGCCCTCCCGAGAGACTCGAGCACGGCGGGCGCGCCGAGGTATTTCTCGAGGTGGCCGGCATCCAGCGTTGCGGACATGACGATGAGCTTGAGATCGGGCCGGAGCGACTCCTGCAGGTCGAGCGCGCGCGCCAGCGTGATGTCCCCGTACAAGTGCCGCTCATGAAATTCATCGAATAAGATCGCGGATACCCCGCGCAGCGATGGGTCGCCAAGGAGCTGCCGCAGCAGGATTCCTTCGGTCACGAAGCGGATCCGGGTCTTGGCGGAGGCGGTCCGATCCAGCCGTATTTGGTAGCCGACTTCGTCTCCGAGGCGCACGCCCCGTTCCCCTGCAACCCGCGCGGCCAGCATCCGGGCCGGGAGCCGGCGCGGCTGCAGGATGACGACCTCTCCTTCGCCGAGCAGTCCGCCGTCGAGAAGCATCTGGGGCACCTGGGTCGATTTGCCGGAGCCCGTGGGCGCCTGCAGGATGACGCGTCCGCGCGAACGCACCTCCGCGAGAAGCGCGCTCTCGAGTTCGTAAATGGGGAGGTCCTTGGGTGACATCGGCGTGCTTCGGGATGATCGTGCGAAATGTTGATAGCGTTCCACAAGCCCTTCGGCGTCCTCTCCCAATTTACCCCGGACGGCTCGAAGAACCGGACGCTGACTGGATTCGGCTTTCCGCCCGGCGTTTACCCCATCGGCCGGCTCGACGCGGACAGCGAGGGCCTGCTGCTCCTGAGCGACGAGCAGGAATGGAACCCGCGCCTCCTCAAGCCGGAGAATGGGCACCCCAGAATCTATTGGGCGCAGGTGGAAGGCGTCCCGGACGCGGCTGCGTTGGGTTCGCTTGCGCGCGGCGTGGTGCTCGGCGGCCGCCGCTCGCTCCCTTGCAAGGCGCGGCTGCTCGACCCGCAGCCCGTTGTCATCCCGCGGGACCCGCCGATCCGGTTCCGCAAAAATATCCCCGAGCGCTGGATCGCCCTGGAACTCGTGGAGGGAAAGAACCGCCAGGTGCGGCGCATGACGGCCGCGGTGGGACATCCGACGCTGCGATTGATCCGGGTCGGGATCGGGCGGCTCGCGCTGGAGGGTATTTTGCCCGGGACCTGGAAGGTGCTCGGCGCCGCCGAAAGAGGCCTTGTGCTCCTATGAGCGGTTTTTCTTCTAACTCTTTCGCGATTTGGGTGTCTCTTATTGATATGAAAAGAATCACCCGTCCCGTTCCCCTCCTCACCGCCGTCGCGTTCCTCGGCGTTTCCTCCCTTGCGCAGGCCCAGGCGCCCCAGGCTTCGCCGGCCTCGTGCTCCATGTGCAATGCGAAAGAGGCTCATCACGACGCCGCCGACCCGATGCAGTATTTGACGAAGAGGCTCGATCTCTCCCCCGAACAGCAGGCGCAGATCAAGCCGGTGCTGGAGGCCGCGCTTCCGGTCTTCAAGAAAATCCACGAGGAAGAAAAGGCGAAGATGGAGGGCGCGATGGAGGTGGCCGTCAGCGAAGTCAAGGCGAGCCTGAGCGCGGAGCAGAAGGAGGGCCTGGACAAAATCCTGGCGGAGATGCACGAACACGAGATGCAGATGGAAGGGGCGATGCACGAGCACGGCGGCCCTGGTCCCGGGCATATGTGGCACCCGCATGCCGACGCGAAGCCGGGTCCCGCCGCTTCCGCTTCGCCGGTCGGGCCGTAGCGTAGGTTACGGCTGAGGGCGTTGCCGCCTCCAGGTTGCCAGATAGAAACGCGGCGGCGCGCAGGAGATCCCCGCTCTACCCTGGCTCGGTCGCAGGCGGCGCGGCGAACGGCGGCAGGGGCCCTACGAGGTTGCCGGGGAGAGGGCGAACCCGGTCGAAGATGCGGGGGGCCAACGAGGAGGAGCTCTCGTAGCCGGCGAAGATCATCTCCAATTTGGCGTCGAGGTTGTCGATGTGGTTCAGGGCAAAGGCTTCCGGCGTTTTTGGATCGACGGGGGAGCCAAATTCCTTCGCGCCGTGGTGGGCCGCGATGAGGTGAAGGAGATGCAGGCGCACGTCTTCGGAGGGCGGGCTGAGCGCTTGCCATTCCTTCGCGGCAGGCGAGGTGGCCTGGAGCCTGCGCCAGATGGAGTTCGCCAGCTCGATGCCGATGGTGATATGCCCGATCAATTCACCCCTCTCGTCGAAGGGCATGAAGAAGCCGTTCTCGGGGTAGGTATTTTCCCAGAGCTTGCCGGCATCGTGGAAGAGGACGCCCGCGAGCAGCAGGTCGCGGTTCAGCCGGGGATAGACGGAGGCGAGCGCGCCGGCCGCCCGCATCATCTGGGCGGTGTGTTCGACGAGGCCGCCACGGCGGGAGTGGTGATAGTTCCGGGCGGCGCCCGTCCGGCGAAAGCGGTCGCCCCATTCGGCGAAGAACGCTTCGCACAGGCTGCGCAGCCTGGGGTCGGCGATGGTGGAGGTCGTCTCCAGGAGGAATGCGTAGTCGGCATCCTGCCTGTCGCGGAGCGACGAAGGCCCCCGAAGGAGCGTGTCGCGCTCGGCGAGGGTGAGGGTGCGGCACGTCCAGCGCCTTGCGTCGACGCCGTATGGGGGGTTCTGCGCGAATTCACCGGTTATTTCCAGGAACGCGCCGCGGGCGAGATCGGCGCACAGGGCAAAGTTTGGGGAATCGCTCCAGGCGCGGAGGGTCAGCTTCGCCTCGGCATCGGCGACGACGACCTCCCAGTACGGCTTGAGGTCGCGGGTCTCCTTTTTCGCTACGGACTCGACCTGGGCGTGGATCGCGCCCTCGATTCTTTCGTCCGTGGCGGCTCGCTTGAGATCGGCGATGGAGAAGAGTTGCAAACGCTCAGGATGAGTGGAAACGGGGGCCGCGTCGAGCCCGGCTTTTGTTGGGAACAAGAGGGGGCAGTCTCCCGGACGCGACGGGACGCCGGGCGCGCCCAGGCGAATCAGATTTGGTCTTCCACGATCTGGACGGAGGCGCGCTGGCCGTGGCGGGCGGCGGAGGCGCTCAGAAGATCGCGGATCGCGGCGATGGTGTGGCCGTGTTTCCCGATGACCCGGCCGACATCGGTCTGGCGCAGGCGCAGGTGGAACGTGACCTTGCGCGGGGCATCGACCCGGGTGAGCACCATCTCCTCCGGAAACTCGATGAGCTGCCGGACGACAAATTCAAGGAATTCCTCCACGGTGCGAGTAGAAGGGGAGTGCGGCAGCAGCCTGCCAGCCAGGTTTAGGCGGGAACTGGCTCCGGCGCGGCTTTTTTGGCCTTCTTGATGAGGCTTCGGACGGTGTCGGACGGCTGGGCTCCGCGAGTGGTCCAATATTCTACGCGGTCCAGGTCGAGGTTCGAATTGTGGCCGGCTTTCTTCGGATCGTAGTTGCCGATGATCTCGATAAATTTGCCGTCGCGCGGGCTTCGCTTGTCCGCGACGACTATCTTGTAATACGGGTTGTTGAGCGAACCCTCCCTGCGGAGTCGGATGGATACTGACATAGTGTTTTCTTAAAGATGCGGAGCTTGTCTCACGCTTTCATGCGCGACATCATTTTCTTAAATTTTCCTGCGTTTTTCATCATCTTTTTCATCTGGTTGAATCGCTGGACGAGGGTGTTCACCTCGGACACCGACGTTCCGCTGCCGCGAGCTATCCGCTGCCGGCGCCGGGCGTTCAGAATATCCGGCCGCCTGCGCTCCTGCAGCGTCATCGAAAGCACGATGCCTTCGACCCGCTTCAACTGTTTTTCATCCACCGAAAAGCCCTTCATATTACCCATTCCGGGCAGCATGCCAAGGATATTCTCCAGCGGGCCGAGCTTGCGCATCATCTTGAAGTTCTCCAGGAAGTCGTTGAAGTCGAAGGTCGCGTTGCGCATCTTCTTCTCCATGCGCGCGGCGTCCTCCTCGTCGATCGCTTCCGCGGCGCGCTCGACCAGGCCGAGGATGTCCCCCATGCCGAGGATGCGTCCCGCGAGGCGGTCCGGGGAAAAGAGCTCAAACCTGTCGAGCTTTTCTCCGACCCCGCCGAATTTGATGGGGCGCTTGGTGACTTCGCGCATGGAGAGGGCCGCGCCACCCCGGGCATCGCCGTCCAGCTTGGTGAGGACGAGACCGGTGATGCCGAGCGCCTCGTGGAAATGGGTGGCGACGCTCACCGCCTGCTGCCCCGTGGCGGCATCGGCGACGAGGAGCACCTCGTTCGGTTTCAGAAATTCCTTGAGCTGCTGAATTTCGCGGACCAGCGATTCATCGATCTCCAGCCTGCCCGCGGTGTCGAAGATGACGGCGTTGCCGAGCTGTTCCCTGGCCCATTCCACCGCGCGCCTGGCGACGGCCAGGACATCCTTCTCACCCGGCTCCGGAATGAAGACCGGGACGCCAACCTGTCTGGCCAGCGTCTCAAGCTGGGCGATGGCCGCCGGGCGCTGGAGATCGCACGCGACCAGCAGCGGCGCGCGGCCCTGTTTCTTGAGGAACGCGGCGAGCTTCGCGGAGGAGGTCGTCTTCCCCGCGCCGTGCAGGCCGACCATCATGATGTAACCGGGCTTGTCGAGGTTCAACGGCTCGGAGTCGCCGCCGAGGAGCGCGGTGAGTTCCTCGTGGAATATCTTTACGATCTGCTGGCCGGGCGTGACGCTCCGGAGCACCTCCTGGCCGAGCGCCTTCTCCTTGACGCGCGCGATGAAGTCCTTCGCGACCTGGTAGTGGACATCCGCCTCCAGCAAGGCCAGGCGCACCTCGCGCATGGCATCGTTGACGTTCGTCTCGCTGATGATTCCGTGCCCGCGGAGATCCTTGAAGATGTCCTGGAGCTTGTCGGAGAGTTGCGAGAACATGCTCGGCTACGGAGTTCGGCGCGCATCCCACGGCATCCGCGGCGGGAGCGGGGTCTCGGCGGCCTTCGGCGCGGAGAGGGCGTTCGGGTCGAAGTTGAACGTCCACCTCGCGGAGACCGGTTTGCCGTCCTGCTTCGCGGTGATGATGACCGTGTAAACCTTGTCCGACAGATTCTGCGTGACCTGGTACGTGAGGAGTTTCGTGGCCTCGTCGTACCGCACGGGGACTTCGCCGAAGCCGCTGAGCCGCATCTTCACGGTGCCGGCATCGATCGCGCCGAGCGTGGCGAGGTTGGCCTTGATGGCGGGCCGCGGGTTGCTGATGGTTTCATCCTGCATCGGCACGGTCATCATGGAAGAGGACGCCAGTTGGATGGGCGCCTCGGCGCCGCTGGCCCCGCCGGTGAATTGCAGCGCGGCGGTGAACACCTGGGGTTTGTTGCCCTCGATCATGTAACGCCCGAGCGAGTCCATCGGCGAAGCATACGTCAGCGTCTGGCCGTAAACGGTGAACACGGCTTCGTAGCCCGCCTTTTTGCAGAGCTCCCGGACCTTGGCGTTGTACTTGCCGTACGGGACGGCGAACGCGTCCACCTTTATCCCAAGCTGCGACTCGAGCACCTTCTTGGAGTCGTTCACCTCGTGGTAGAGCCAGTCTTCGTATTGCGCCTCCGTCTTGCCCTTTTTCGCGGTGAGGTACGGGTGGGTGAGGGTGTGGCTTTCGATGTCCACCCCCGCGTCGCGCATCTCAGCCAGGGTGTCCCACGTCATCGATTCGCCGCCCGAAAGCTTCCCGGGCTTCACGTATTCGGTATAGATGAACAGGGTGAACGGGTAGCCGTATTTTTTCAGGATCGGCCACGCGACGTCGTATTGCGATTTCCACCCGTCATCCAGCGTGATGACGGCGCACCGGGCCGGTATATTCTTTTCCCCGCGCCGCCACGCTAGGAAATCTTGGAGCGGGATGACAGGCAGGCCGCGATCCTTCAGCATCTTCATCTGCGACTCGAAATCGGCGGGAAGGATTTCGGTATCCGGGCGATGGAGCACGTTCACGAGGCGATGGTACCCGTAAACGATGACCTGCGAGCTCTGGTTCACATGGAAGGCCGGGCTCGGCGCCGGGGCGGCGGGAGCGGGGCGGGCCTTCGGCGGGGCGGCGGTCGCAGGCGCAGCGGCCTGCTGAGCCACCGGCGTCCCGGTGGCCCGGTGGAAAAGGGTCATCATCTTTTTGCAGCCGGTGAGCGGCAGCGCTGCGAGGAGGCAGAGAAGAGCGAGCTTCGATTTCATACGTGGCGGCGGGCGGCAAAAACAGGGAGCATACACAGTATCCGCATGTTTGAAAGAGGCAACGTCGAGCCCCGCCGCGGAAAAGGGAGCAGATCGGGGGTTCCCGGAACTAAGGCATCTCCTGCTTCCTGGCGCGGAGCGGTTTCTCGAGGAGGGACATCGGGAAATCGGCCCGGCCCGGCTGGAGAAACGGGAGCGTCACGCGGTCGCGCCGCATCTTCCGCAGGGTGATGTCCACGATCTGCGCGAGCGTGTAACGGTCGAGGATGTCCGAGATGGCGTTGCGGACGTCCAGCATGAGCATCCGCAGGCCGCAGTGGTTCTCGTCCGGGCACGTGCAGCGCGCATACGCCGTCTGGCTCACACAGGCGATGGGCGCCAGCGGCCCGTCGATGAGGCGGACGACATCCCCCATGCGGATGGTGTCCATCGGTTTGCTGATGAAATACCCTCCATGCTTGCCCCGTTTGGTCTCGATGTAGCCCGCCGTGCGGAGCTGGGTGAGAATCTGTTCCAGGAACTTGACCGGAAGCCGCTCCTTTTCCGAGAGTTCCGCGATCTGCAGGAGGGGGCGGTTGAGTTCCTGTGCGATGCCAAGGTCGATCAAGGCTCGAAAGGCATATTCACCGCGTTTGGAGAGTTTCACTTGGGAAAGGAGAGCCAAGGATACACAAGAGTGGCCTCCGGGGCAAGCGAGGCGCGCCCGCAGTAGCGTTCAGCCGAGAAAATGCCGGGCGAATTTCCACCCGGCGAACACCCCCGCCATGCTGCCCAGCGAACTGATGATGAACGCGGTGAGGATGCCGAACTGTTCGCCCAAGGACCAGCCGATGGCCCCTCCGACATTAATCCCGACGAAGATGCAGAACTTCACGAGAGTCTTCGGAGCAAATAGGGTGCCGCGCGGGTGTGACCAACCCCAGCCGCTTTTCCATCTCCCGCGCCGATTTCTTTTTGCCGGCCAGGGCCGGTATTCTGTCGCGGAGGGCGAGGAACGGCTTCTCGATTATCTGGGTCAGGAGGGCTCCGACCGCGATCGACGTGATTGCGAAGAAAGCAAACTGCACGGCCGTCATGAGACCGGCGTTGCGGATGTGAAAGGCAATCCAGCGCTGGGTGCTCCCGTAAAAGGGAAGGATGTGCATCTCGCCGAGAAAAAAGTGCCAGAGGTAGATATTGTAGGACCAGAGGCCCACGGTCGCGACGGCGGTCGCGGGCAAGCTTTCCTGCCATTGCCCGGGAGCATCCGAGACCGCCAGGAGCAGCAAAATCGCGTAGCCGATGGCCGCCAGGGAAAACCCGATGGTAAACATGAAGGGCTGCGCCCGCGGAAAGAAGAAAAGGGGCACGATCAATAGGCCGCTGATTCCCGCACAAATCCGCTTATGACTCGCGACGAACGTGATGACCGGCGATTTCGTGCGGATGAGCCACTGGGTGAGCACCCCGAAAAGCAGGCTGTCGAAGCGAAAATGGGTCTGCATGAAGTCATTCAGCTGGATGCCGACCAAGGCGCGTTGGACGCGGAACGCCAGGGGCAGCAGGAGCAACGGCACGATCATGAGCAGAAATCTCCGGGAATCGATGCGTGCCGCGTTGCCGCGCACGAGCAACAGGAGAAGCGGCAACAAAAGGTAGAAATGCTCCTCCACCGCGAGGCTCCAGGTCGGCCCATTGACCGAGCTCGCCAGGTAGTTCTGAAAAAATAATCCGTGCACAAAAAACGAATGGGCCGTCGCTCCCAAGCTCGACAAATCCAGCCAACCCGTCGCCCCGGTAACCGCAAGCACGATGAGCAGGAAGTAATAGGAGGGAAGAATCTTAAACGCCCGACGAGCCCAGAACCGCCCCAGGCGAAGGCCGCCCGTTTCATCGATTTCCTTAAAGAGCAGACCCGAGATCAGAAATCCGCTCAGGATGAAAAACAAATCCACGCCCGACGCCCCGAACGTCTTGATCCTCCAATAAACAAAGCCGGCCACACCCTGTGGCGGATGGAAACCCGCGATCGTGCTGGAGTCGATATGGTTAAGAAAAACGAGGAGAATCGCCGAGCCCCGAAGGAAATCCAAACCTCGATTACGGTTATTCATGATCGTTGACCACGCGCGGCCCGACTCTGGGCGTGGTTGCCCTATCCAGCAGAGGCCATGCCATGCTCCCCGATCAGCCAAGCGGAATGCGCGGCGAATCGACGCCAGTCGGGGCAATCTACTCTAGGTTGCGACAGGAAGAGGTCGCGGGACGATCAAAGATTCATCATTCGTGCGGGATCAATCCTGCCCTTGGAGTAGTTCGCAGCGTGGTCACACATGACGACCCCGTGGAAGGGCGTGTGCGGCGCGGGCGTTAGCCCGCGCCATACACGCCATCCTTGTCCGAGAGGTGTGTACAGATGTTGGTAACCCATAAGGCAAAATGAATAACGCACGAAATATCGAACCGGAATTGCGGCTCAAGGCGGCTCAGCTCAATATTGAAATGGGCGATTGGGTTCACTCGTTGGTCCCGTGGCAAGTGATTTCGCACCTGACCTTTCGCTGGGAGGCTTCCATTTGTTCGGCTCAGCGGTGCTACGAAAAGTTCATGCGGACGGAAATGCGGGGCGTCTCGTATTTCTATGCGCTGGAACAGAATCCAGGGCGAGACGGGTACCATGCTCACGCGCTATGGTGTGACTGCAAGAGCAAATCCCGGCAGATGGTATGGAGAGCCTGGTTCGAGCGTTATGGGCGTAACCGGATCGAGCCTGTAAACAATCGGGACGACGTAGCCGACTACTGCGCAAAATACGTGTGCAAAGAAGGTGCGTGGTGGAACGTTCGACTTCTCAGCCATCGTCGCCCTGATCTTAGTACAGACTTTAGTCTCTGCTCAGAATAGTTCGGCGCTCATTTCAAAATCTCCATGAGCCTGGTCCCCAATAATTCACGTCTCTTCTCCGCGAAATCGCTGAAGTTCTCGAAAGCTAAGCCGACACCATCCGGAATAAGGCAGCGTCTCAGCAAAGCGTCCCGGTCTTGTCTCTGACTCTCTAACTCGATCCACCCTAGCAATGACTTGTCCTTCTTAGACATATTCTCGTTGGAGTCAAGCATTTGGATGTTGATAATGCTGTTGTTCAACTCGGGTGAGAGAAATCGGGCTTTGGTTTCTTCTGGCAGATTCATCATATCGACTTTCCTCCGAGTAAAGCAGGATATCGGATGAAGATGATCTTGGTGGAAGTCGTTGTTCCTGTAGTCTAAGTTCGGAAACAGCAGCGCCAAGATGCAAAACGCATAGCGATCATCTTTTTGTGTTTTTAAAAGTTCATCAACGAACTCCACGCCTACACTGGTATCCGCTCTGATTTGCCTGTTGATCTCGGTCGCAGGAAATTCATATGTCACATCTTTAATCTTAGGATCAGCGGTCACATCGTCCGTAAAGGCTCTGCGGATTTGCGAGAGCGTCCCGTCAGCACCACCGCCGCCAAAGACTTTCTTGAGCGTCATCACATGCAGCCATTTCTTAACAATCTCGCGGTCGTCCTGATATACTTTTCTCGTCGCAAACTCTAGATATGTGCCTCTGTGGTAAAGGTAATAAATAATTGGAATGGCCGCATTCTTCGCTCTGAGTGTGAAATCGGTGTAGCCGAATGATCTGATCAACTCGAACGTGGACTGGATCGCATCGCGGATGCGTTCCCAATCCTCTTCAAAATTATTGGCGTTCTGTGCGGAAAAATTGGTCACTTTGAAGCGAATGTCACTGCTATAAAGATAAAGGTATGTTTTAAAGACAAAGTCTTTGGAAATCGAAAAGCCAATTTGCTGAACACGATCGACCAGATTATGAATCTCCTCGCGAGCGTCCTTTTTCTTCCAATTCGCAATTGCGATGGACATAATCAAGTCTGAGAAATCCAGAGGCTTACCTCCGCTGTTGATGCGAATGAAGATATTGAGGGCCTTATGGAGATCCTGCTCCTTCTCCAGGAAGAAATTGATGATAGGGTCAGTAAAGACCACTTCTTGCAGCCGAGCCATCACGTCGATTGCGAAAGAATCGAGATGCTTGTCCGTAACATACTTGTTGAAAGCAGATATGTTTTTCAGGTCCAAAATTTCGGCCACGCGAAAATATTTGCAGTCATTTGTTTCAAGAATGTCAACATTAGACGTTTCGCAGTCCTTCAAAAATTTAAACTCGAAGACACGGTCGTCTTCTTGGTCTTCAAGTTTGCGCGAGATATTCAGATAGAGATGGCGGGTTGGAATGCTGCGCTCGGTATCAACCCAACTGAGATTATACTCCTTCCAGGCATAACTTCCCTTTAGGCCAATGTAGAGGGACGTTAAACGCTGCTGACCGTCAAGAACTGCCTTGAAGTCGCTGATACCCTTTACGTTCGCCTCCTCATTGTGGATTTTAAAACGATCTCGGAATTCCCGGATGAACTCATAGAATTTGTAGCCCGACTTGCAGATGTCTTCTACATTCCAAAATAGAAAAGAGCTAATTGGGTAGCCGCGCATCAGCGAGTCAAATAGCCACTCGATTTTCTGCGGAGGCCAAACAAATTCTCTTTGGATAGCCGGGAGCAGGTATCGGCGTTGCTCAATGTTATTTAGCGCTTCGGCTATGGTGATTGGGGTTTGAAAAGACATGGTGATGTTTTGTGGTTATGCAAAAGCAAAAGTATATCGAATATTAGTTCGCTATTAGGTCCATTGAGTGATCTTAACTCCGTCTTGATCGGTGAATGCGCCGACAATAATCGAGATAAAGTCGATAAGCCACCATATGGAATAAACTAGCCCACTTAGCACCGATAGGATAGAGGGGTCAGTTACGAGGGTGGTTACGAAAACAACGCCGGCAAAAAGAAGGAGGAATCCACTCAGGATTTTGCCGGCATAAAACCGATGGGCGCCAAGAATGCCGACGAAGAAGCACAGAAGGAGTGCGGGGAGAATTCGTTTGTCAGAGCCTAAGCGTATGCGGGGTGGGGTTCCGTAACAAACGGTTTGCATGTGCTGAGGCGGAGGCGACTCAAGCGCGTCCGCCAACGTTGACAGGGGAATCCACTCATCAAAGCCCTCCTGCCAGTAGAGCGTCTTCCCGGTGACCTGGCCTACCCTCCACATGTGTTGGAGCTGCGCGATGGTATACGGTCCCGTCTGCTCATTATTCGTGTAAAGGTAGTATTCGTCCATCTGGCTTTCGACGCATAAAAATCCACGCGGTGCCCGCCCCGCCTCTTGGGACTCGCATGGTTCAGTACAACTTTATCCGAGTCAAGAGGAACCCCCGTCTATAACTCGGGAATTGACGGCATGGCCTCGTTTTGGGGAAGCCAAGCGAAGCGCGGCAGCGAGCTTCCTGGCGAGTGAGAGCAAGTTCCTCCCGAGCCTGGGGATTTACAAGGGCGCGGCGGCGAGCGCTCTTGTTCCAAATGGAGCGGCGAAGGATCGATTCACGAGTCAAGAGGCGGAAAGGTGGGCGGCGGCTCGTGCATCGAGACTGAGCGGCGTTTCGGGGGGCGGGGCCGCTGCGGTCGTGTGGGGCCAGCGGTGGGACGACGGCTGCGGAGCGGTGCGGAAGTTTGTGGCGTTTGGACTGTTCTTTTCGTTTGACACGATCCATGCGTTCACTTATGTTTGGACTGTTATGAGAAAAAAGTCACTGAAGAAATCGAAGGCTGCTTCCGCAAAGGGACCGTTGATCGCAGGTGAGACCCCCGCGGCTCCATCGCTGGCGGTTGGGGCGAATGCGAATCCAGTCCAGGTGATGACCGGAGGCCCGAACGTGGCCTATTCGACGGAGCCAATGCCGATGCCGCCCGACCTAATGCTACGGGAGGCGGACGAAGAGCCAAACTATAGCGATTTGCGGGAATACTGTCCCGTCATAGAAACTTTGCGGAACAAGGGATTCAGCTATCGAGAAATTGCGAATTGGCTTGGGGAGCGCGGCCTTCACGTGGATCACAACGCCGTGTATCGCGTTTATATCAACAGTCTGTCTCGTTCTGAAGCCTCAATGGAGGCTGAGCAGGCAGAGGACGAGGCTCGCGAAGAGGGATATCTGGATAGGTAATTATGTCCCTCGGAAATCAAGCTCGAATGACAAGCTGTTGCGCAAGTGGGAAGTGGCGGAACGGCTGGCTTGTTCGCTGAGAACCGTGGAGCGCGAAGTTCAAGATGGGAATTTGAACCGCGTCAAGATTCGTGGCGGTGTCCGTTTCAGGAAAAGTGAAGTGGATGGAATAATCGACAGGAGAAACAATTGATTTTCAAAGTCGAAAAGCGCCGGTTTCGTAAGAACGGGGTTCTTCGTCTCACGCGGAGCTATTACCTGCGCTATGGGGTGGGAGAAATGCCGGTGGATCGTTGGAGATCGCTTGGCGTGACCGACAAACAGGTTGCCGAAAAGAGAGCCCAGGAATTCCTTCGGGAAAAGGAACAAGAGGCTTCTGGCATTCTCGAACCGAAAGTCATTCGGAATGCGGCAGCGAGGCCGCTTGCTGAACATCTGGAGGATTACCTGGCCGATTTGGAAAAACGGAATCGTGCTGGACGCAATGGCAGAGGCGGACGGCAACTCAAGATGCGGGTCGGTGCCCTTCTCAAGGAATGCAATTGGAACGTGGCTTTCAACGTCAGTGCGGATTCCTTTATCGCATGGAGAAGCCGTCAAAAGAATTCGGCGCGAACGCTGAACCATTATCTGCAAGCGATGGTTTCATTCTTGAACTGGCTTGAACGGGTGGGACGAATCAAGGGCAATCCCTTGAAATTCGTGGGAAAGATCGACGACCGGGGACAGTTAAAAAGAGTGCGTCGGGCATTCACTGACGAGGAGTTGCGGCGGCTGGTAACTGGTTCCGGGCCGCGCGGGATCGCTTATTTTGCAGCTGCGCGGACGGGACTTCGACAAGAGGAGCTTCGGCAACTGATTTGGGATGACCTTCGCTTTGAGGAAAAGGTTCCGCATGTGCGCGTCCGCGTTGTTTGAGCGAAGAACAAAAAGGAGGAGTACGTGCCACTCGTCCCAGAAATCGCGGAGGCTTTAAGAGCGCATCGCCCGGACGATTACTCGCCGAACGATTTAGTGTTCACGGATGGCGTCCCTCGCGCTCGGCCTCTGCGACTTGATTCGGAAAGCAATGGGATTGCCTATTGCGACGAATCGAAGAGATACGCGGATTTTCACGCGCTGCGTTACACCTGGGCGACCTTCCTCCAACGGCACGGGATCGCGCAGCGGTTCGCAATGAAGTTGCTTCGCCATAGCGACATCAAGCTCACTGCGAAGGTTTACACGGATGAGACGCAACTGCCGATCTACGATGCGGTGAAGGTGCTGCCGCGCCTCCTGGACAATACACAAATACGCGCACAGATTTCAGGCGCGGGTGGTCATAACCTGTCGCAGGTTGACGTGAAAAGCGAAGGGAAGCAAGAGACGGAACGTGCTGATAACAAGGCAGATAGTCTCAACTTGACGCATCCTGTCGCATTGGGACGGATGGAGCGGGTGAAGGGAATCGAACCCTCGTGTCCAGCTTGGGAAGCTGGCGTTCTACCATTGAACTACACCCGCGGCGCTACTGGAAGGAGACGGCGTCGTCGGAGACTGGCGTATTCAGCTTGCCGTTGCCGACTCCGGAGACGCTGGTGCCTATCTTGCCGTCCAATCCCAGCGAAAAGGCTATGACTCCGGTTCGCAGTTGGCTCGCGCCGACATCGCTCCAGATGGCGGTGTCGATGGCGTTGTTGTAGCTGTAGTCAACCGCGATGAAGTAAGGCGTGCCCCAGGGATCCACGAAATCTCCCCCATACGCGAGACTGGTGACGACCGCCCCGGAGGTGCCCGAGACGATGCCGCCCTTGGGTACGGTGGAGCTTTGGGCGTTGGGCACGTCCAGATAGACGACGCCTCTGAGGTTTGCGGTGCCGCTTACCATCCAGGAGGTGTCGGTGACGTTGCGCAGGACATCCATGAGCACCCAATTCCTCACGGTTGCGGACGGCGCTGTGACGACAGGCCCGAACAGAATATCCGTGCCCGAGGTGAGCGAGCCGGGCGGGTATTGGCCGTAATCGGTATAATAGCTCTTTACCGCGGAGACGATGTTCAGGGCGTCGGCTTTGGCCCGGGCTTTGTTGGCGGCGTTCCGAACGACCTGCACCGCGGGCAGGAGCAGGCCCATGAGGATCGCGATGATGGCGATGACCGTGATGAGTTCTATGAGCGTGAATGCTCTCGGAAAGGCGCGGCGGAGACGGTTCACGAAGTTCATAGGGGGGCGTTTCCCTTGCAATATATTGGGCGGCGGTGCGAAATACAAACAAATTCCCATGGCGTCCCACAGCAGCTCGATTTGGCGGGAAGCGGCTCTCCCGCGGGAGGGGCGGAGCTTCCTGTTCCTGCGCTGGCGAGAGGCGCGCGGGGTGGCGAAGGCGACGGTGATCCTCATCCACGGCATGGGGGAACATTCGGCGCGCTACCTGCACGTCGGCGATGCGCTCGCGGAGGCGGGTTACAGGGTATGCGCGTGCGATATGCGCGGCCATGGACGTTCCCCGGGCAGGCGGGGGGACGTGGAGAGCTACGGGTTGCTGCTGGGCGACCTGGAGGCGGTGTTTAAGCACTATCAAACGGAGGGGACGCGTTCCTTCCTCTACGGGCATAGCCTGGGCGGGCAGCTCCTTATCAATTTCTTCGTGAAATACAAGCCGGCCGTCGCGGGGGCGATCGTGGCGTCGCCCTGGCTGGAGCTGGTTTTTCGCCCGAAGCGCTGGAAGCTCTTCCTGGCGCGGCTGGCGCTGCTCTTCCTGCCAGGCTGGACGCAAAACTCAGGCCTTGACGATTCCAGGCTCTCGCGGGACCGGGAGTTTCTTCTTTCGATGAAGGATCTCGACCTTGTCCACCGGAGGATGTCCGCACGGATGTTCCAGGCGCTGCTCCGCGGAGCCGAGCAGGCCGCGCACGATGCGAAGAAGTTCGATTGCCCGGCGCTTTTCCTGCACGGCGCGGACGACGCGTTGACGTCCCGCGCGGCGACGGAAGCCTTCTACCGGGAGTCGGGGTCCGCCGACAAATCGCTCATCATTTACCCGGAAACACGGCACGAGACCCATAACGACCTTGGCCGCGAGCAGGTGCTGGCGGACATCATCCGCTGGCTGGATGCGCACGCGGCGCCGGCTTCGTGAAGTCAACAGGCCCGGGGCCCGCGGTTACAGCCGGCGAGGGGACATTCTCCCGAGGAGGAAACTGGCGGCGACCATCAACCCAAGGAGGCTGACTCCGGCGATCAAAAGGATGACCTGATTTTCGCGGACCGCGCGGAGTGCGGAGTCCCGCGCAGTGAGGACGTTCGCACCCTCATGCCGCGCCCCCGTTTCGCCGGGAACCGGCGCGTCGTGGAGTTTCCCTTCGAGGCGGTTCACGCTCTCGGTTTCCTGATCAAAAAATCCGCTCAGACGATTGAATGCCTTGTCATTTTCCATGTGTTTTCCCTCCGTTATCTGGTTAGCAAAAGCCTAGTCCCTTTGGGGCGATGCGCAACGCTGAAGATAGGGCGATTCGCGACGCGGCGTTGCAATTTCCGGCGGCCCGGACATTCTTGAGGCGTTGTTCCGATGAAAACCCGCAATTTGCTCCTGGCCCTCTTTTGTCTCCTGGTTTTCGCGGCCTTCGGGGTCTGGTATTTCCAGAATTGGGTGGTTCAGAAACCGTTCGGCATCATCCTTTTCATCGGCGACGGGCTCGTGGGCAGCAACCTCACGGCGGCGCGCGTGTACAAGGAGGATCACCACCTCACCCTGGAGACGCTGCCGCACCTGGCGTTGTTGAGCAATTACGCGAACGACTTCGCGGTGCCGGACTCCGCGGCGGCGGCGAGCGCGCTGGCGACGGGGGTGAAGGTCAATAACGGGAGCGTGGCGATCGACCCGCACGGCAAGAACCTCGCGTCCATCCTGGATGCGGCGCGGCGGGAGGGGCGAGCCACGGGCATCATCAGCACCGGCAGCCTCACCGATCCCGGCGTGGCGGCTTTCTACGCGCATGCGAACAGCAGCAAGGACGTCGAGAGCATCGCCGGCCAGTTCGCGGACGAGGCGAAGCTCGATGTCGCCATGGGAGGCGGCGCGGCCAATTTCTCGCCGTTGGCGGAAGGCGGCCTTCGGAAGGACGGGCGCGACCTTCTGCTGGAAATGAAGAAGAGCGGGCGCACGATGGTGCGTTCGAAAGCGGAGCTGGAGAATGCGCCGGTCTTCGGGAGCTCGAACCTCGTGGGCCTGTTCAGCGCGGGGAACATGGAGTTCAGCACCGAGCTCGCCTCGGGCAGCCAGCAGCCGTCGCTCTCCGACATGGTCCGGCGCGCCATCGAGCTGCTGCAATACAATCAGCACGGGTACCTGCTCGTCGTGGACGCGGAATTGATCACGCGGGCGGCGGAGCAGAATGACGGGGAACACGTCATCACGGAGACGATCGACCTCGACAACGCGGTCTCCACGGCGCTCACGTACGCGGGGAAGAAGGCGCTCATCCTCGCCGCGGGAAAGCATAATACCGGAGGGATGACCTTGAACGGTTACCCGTTCCGGCAGGATCACGGCATCGGCGTCCTCGGGACGACCCCGATCGGCTATCCGTCGATCACCTGGGCCACCGGCCCGAACGGCGCACCGCCTCCGGCGGCCGGGTTGAAAGGGGTGTCGGCCGTCTTGGACCCTCATTCGCGCGATGGCGCCCCGGATTCTGCCGCCGACCCGAGTCCTCCGCTCGCGGGTGCGGCCGCCTCCCGTCCGGACGCGGCCGCGCCTGCGACTTCTCCGGCGGGGAGTGCAAGGACGGAGCCGGCGGCCTTCTACGACGCGACCGCCATTAACACCGCCGATGACGTCATCGCGGTGGGAATCGGCCCCGGCTCGCAAGGTCTCCACGGCTTCATGGATAACACGGTCCTTTTTGACATCCTCAAGACGAACCTGTGAAAGGGAAGGCCAGGCAGCGGCTGGATTGCACGCTTGTCGAACGCGGCCTTTTCGAAACCAGGGAGAAGGCGAGGCGCTCGATCATGGCGGGCGAAGTGAGCGTGGGCGAGCGGGTGGTGGACAAGCCGGGGTCGAGCGTGGCGGTGGACGAGGAGATCCGCGTGAAGGCCGCGAACCCCTATGTCAGCCGCGGCGGGGTGAAGCTCGCGGCCGCGCTCGACCATTTCCTCGTGGATCCCGCGGGGAAAGTCTGCCTGGATGTAGGCGCCTCCACGGGCGGTTTTACGGACTGCCTCTTGCAGCGGGGCGCGGCGAAAGTGCACGCCATCGATGTCGGACACGGCCAGCTCGACTGGAAAATCCGCTCCGACCCCCGGGTGGCCGTGCGCGAAAAGCTGAACGCGCGCCACCTTACCCAGGCGGAAATCGGCGAGCCGGTGGAACTCTGCGTCATAGACGTCTCCTTCATCTCGCTGACTTTGATCTTGCCAGCCGCCCTCCAACTGGTAACTCCAGAAGGCGTGGTGATCGCTCTGATAAAGCCGCAGTTCGAATTGAGGAGGGAAGACGTGGGCAAAGGGGGCATCGTGCGGGACGCGGCGCTGCATGAGAGAGCCGTCACGAAGATCGAAGAGTTCGTGCGGACGCTCTCCGCCGAACCGGGCGGCTCCGGCGTACGCTGGCGCGGGGCCATCGCCTCGCCGATCCTCGGGGCGGAAGGCAACAAGGAATTCCTCGCATGCATTCAAAAGTAGTCGGGCTCATCGCCCACGCGGGAAAACGCGGCGCGGCGAGCGTCCTGAAAGGGCTGAAAAAGGATTTCGAGGCCCGGTCGGCTTCGCTCGTGTTCGAGGCGAATACGGCGCGGCTCATCGGCCTGGAGTCCACGCTTTCCACGCGCGAGGTGGGCGAGCGGAGCGACATCCTGCTGGTGCTCGGCGGGGACGGCACCATCCTCCAGGTCGTGCACGACCTCGGCAGGAACGTGAAGCCGATCTTCGGGATCAATCTCGGCTCGCTCGGGTTCCTTACCTGCGTCAATTCCTCGTCGTCGTCCAAGGCCGTCGAAGCCATTCTTACCGGCAGCTATGTTCTGAGCAAACGCTCGATGCTCGCGATGGAAGTCGAACGCGAAGGGCGGATCATCGAGGAGCGGCTCGGGTTGAACGACGTGGTCATCAGCCGGGGCGAGTTTTCGAGGCTCATCAAATTGAAGACCTGGATCGACGGCTCGGTCCTCACCGAATACAACGCCGACGGGTTGATCGTTGCGACCTCCACCGGCTCCACGGCCTATGCTCTCGCCGCGGGCGGGCCGATCATGACGCCGGACTCAGGCGTATTCGTCATCACTCCGATCTGCCCTCACGTTCTCACGAACCGTTCGGTTGTCGTCGGCGACCGTTCGAAGATCGAGATCAGCCCCTGCAAGGACGACTCGCCCGTCTTTCTCACCGTGGATGGGCAGGAACTCCTGGGCCTGCGCTGCGCGGATATCGTCCGCATCCGCAAGGCCCGGCTGCAAATCTCCCTGGCGATGCTTCCCGACATCTCCTTCTTCGAGGTGCTGCGCGGGAAACTGAAGTGGAGCGGGAGCGCCCTGGGCGAACGATGATCACCATCGCGGATATCCTCCGCCCCGCTCACATCGACCTCGATGTAAAACAGGCGAACCAGCAGGAGGCGGTGCTCCACGTCGCGAACCTCTTGCGGAACGACGAACGCGTCCTGGACTGGCCGGCGTTCTATGAGGGCCTGACGGTGCGCCCGCCGACTCTCGCGCCCGGCAGCGACTTCGAGATCTGCATCCCCCACGCGCGGACGAATTCCGTCTCGAGCATGATCATGAGCATAGGCCGCTCCAGGGAAGGAATCGTCGTGCCCGGACGCGAGATGAGGATGCACTACATCTTCGCGGTCGGGGTGCCGACGGCCTGGGCGGCGGATTACCTGCGGATCGTCGGCGCACTCGCGAGGATATTCAAGAACCCGAAGGCGGAGGCGCAGTTGAGGCAGGTCGGGAGCGCGGAAACATTCGCGGCGATCCTGCGCGAGATGGAGCTTGGAACTTAGGCGCCGGCGCCCTGGGTTCGCAGGCCATTTGGGCTTGAGCCTACGGGCTTTTGACCGATAATACCGGAAGTCGAACTTCCTCCCCCTATGCCTAATCTGCTCATTAAACTCCCCGACAATGCAGGCACTACCCGCGAGTTGACGGGGAGCCTCGTCACCGTAGGCCGCCTGCCCGACAACATGCTCCAGGTGAACAACGACACCGTGTCGAGCCATCACGCCCGGATCGTCGTCACGGGGGGGAATTTTCGGATCGAGGATCTGAACTCGACCAACGGCACTTTCGTCAACGGCATACGCGTGAAGGTGGCGAATCTGCACGATTCCGACAAGATCACCTTTGGCACCGTCGAATGCGTGCTCGATACCGAGTCCGTCGGGCCCACCGCGCCGGCATCCACCGCCCGTGGGGAGGAGGACACCGAAAAAGCTGCTCTTGTCGCGGAGCTGGAAGCGGCCCGCGAGAGGGAAGCCGAGCTGAGAGAAAAGCTCGAAGCCGCCGCCGCGAAAGAGAGCGAACTCACTGAGAAATGGAACGACGCACAGGCGCAGGCCGAGGCAAAAGGCCAGGCCCACGGGGCCGCTTTACGCGAGAACGAAGCGCTCGCCTCCCGCATCGAAGAGCACAAGCAACAGCTTCAGGTTCTCGCCGCCCGGGGGAACGAGGGCGAACAGTTTTCGGCCCAGCTTGCGGAGGCGCAGAAGCAGAGGGATCTCGTAACAACGGATCGCGACGCGCTGCGGGGCTGGAACCAGGAGCTTCAGACGAAGTTCGAGGAAGAGCGCAAGCAATGCGCGTTGACCGCCGGCCAGCGCGACGCCGCGCTCCAAAAGAGCTCCCAGGCCGCGGCGCAGCTCGCCGAGAATCAAAAGCAAATGGCCACGCTCTCCGCCGAGCGCGACACCCTGCGGTTCAAGAATCAGGAAATCCAGTCCAAGCTCGACGAACTGCGACGGCAGTCCGACTCGCTCTCCGGCCAGCGCGAAGCGACCCTGCAGAAGCACGGCGAGACCCAGGGGCAGCTTTCCGAAGTCCAGAGGCAGCTCGACAGCGTCACGAGCGACCGCGACGCCATTCGCGCCAAGCAAGTGGAGTTGACCGGCAAGCTCGACGAACAGCGCAAGCAGATCCTGCTGCTCACCACCCAGCGGGACGGCGGCCAGCAACGGAGCGAGCAATTTCAGGCCCAGTTGGGCGACGCCCAGAAACAGTTGGAGGCCGGCGGCAGGGAGCGCGAGATCCTGCGGAGCAAGAACGCCGAGCTCCTCCAGAAGATCGAAGAATTTCGCCGGCAGGCCGAAGGGCAGGCAGGACAGCGCGACGAAGCGCAACGGCAGGAACTCGAAGCGCAGCGCAAGGAGATGCTGCTGCTCACCTCCCAGCGCAACGAGACCTCCGAGAAACATGAGGAGGTTCTCGCCCAGCTCGTCGAGGCCCGGAGGCAGCTAGAAGCCGTCGCTTCCGAACGCGATTCGCTCCGCGACAGGAGCCAGGCCGCGGGCGGCGAGGTCGAGGCGCACCGCGTGGAGATCGCGCAACTAACCGCGCAACGGCAGGAAGTCCTTGCAAAACATGACGCGGTGACCGCGCGACTCGGCGAAATGCAGGCTCAGATTGGCTCGCTTTCCGGCGAGCGCGATGCGTTCCGCGACAAGGCCGGGCAACTTGCAGCCGAAGCCGAGGAACACCGGAGCGAGATCTCCCTGCTCACCACCCAACGGCAGGACGCCACCCGCAAACACGAGGAAGTCCTCGCCGGGATGGCGGAGACGCAGAGGCAGTTGGATAGTCTCCGCCAGGAACGCGACTCCTTGCGCGAAGAAAATGCGACCGTGCTCCGCAATGCCGAGGAAGAGCGCCGGCGCGTGGCGGAGTCCGCCTCGCGGAACGAAGCTTCCCACCAGGGGCAAAGCGCCGGCCTGCTCGCCGCGGCCCGGATGCGGATCGAGTCGCTCGAAAAGGAAAATACCGAGCTGCAGCGGGAGCGCGAAAACTTCCGCGGCAAAGACCAGGGAACGGGAGAGAAGATCGAAGAGCAGCGCAAACAGATTTCCGTTCTCACGGCGCAGCGCGAGGAGCATTCGCGGAAGAGCGAACAGCTCGGCATGCAGTTGGGCGATGTGCAGAAGGACCTCGAGTCCCTCCGCGCGGAGAACCTGGGCTTGGGTCAGAGACTTGAGGAACTGCGGCTCAAGGCCGAGTCCGCCGAGCTCCTCCGCAAGGAACGCGACGAGCTCCGGCGGACGATGGACACCCTGCGAGCCAAGGAACAGCCCGGCGCCGAAAAAGTCGAGGAGGGCCGCAAACACGTCACCCCGCTCCCCACGCCTCCCGGGGCGTCCTGGCAGAGGAGCCCCCTTCCGCCACGATTCACCACGCCCCCCGTCCCGCTCGGCCGGTCGCCGGTTCCAGGCGGCGCCCCGCCCCCTGCGGCGAGACCCGGACCGGCGCCCAGAGGCCTCGTTCCCGCCCCAGGCGGCCCACCGCCTCAAGCTCCCAAGCCCGCGCCGCTGGCCGAGGCGCGGAAAGCGCCCGATGCGCCCGAGCTGAAGCGCCCCGAGCCTCCGGCCGCTCCGGCACCGCCCGCCGCAGCGCCTTCTCCGGCTCCGCCGCAGAACAAGACCGAAAAGATCGCCGTGCCCGCCGACGCTCCGAAACGTCCGAAACCGCCCGGCTGGTTCGCGCAGAAGATGGGAATCTTCAACGAGGGAAAATCCTCGTCCAAGGCAGAGGAGTGAGGCTGCTCCCGGCTTTCCTTGCCCGGGCGACCGCCTTCGCGTTCCTGGCGCTCGTCCACGCATCGGCGGCGGACTCACGTTTTTATGTCGCCGCTTCCGCGGGCAAGGCGGAGGGCATCTACACGGACACCCTGGACCCGGATACGGGAAAGCTGGGCACTTTGGAACTCGCCGCACCGGCTGGCGGCCCGGGCTTCCTTGCGGCATCGCGGGACGGCAGGTTTCTCTACGCGACGACAAGGAGCAGCGCGGGAAAGGTCTCCGCTTACGCGACGAGCCCTGGGGGAAAACTCAACGCGCTGAACGACCAGTCCTCCGGCATTAACGGACCGTGTCACGTCTGGGTGGATGCGACGGGCCGAGACGTCTTCGTCGCGAGCTACGGAGGAGGAAGCATCGCCTGTTTTGCAGCGAAGCCGGATGGCTCCCTCGGCGACCGGAGCGCCTTTGTGCAGTACACGGGTTCCGGCCCGGACCCCAAACGGCAGAAGAAACCGTTCGCCCATTCCATCTACACCGACCCTTCGAACCGCTTCGTCTATTCCTGCGATCTCGGCACGGACAACATCTGGATTTTCAAGTTCGACGCCGCCACCGGGGCGCTCACGCCCGCCGAGCCTCCCTCAGCCAAAGTGCCGCCGGGCAGCGGGCCGCGCCATCTCGCATTCGACACGGATGGCACCCACGTCTTCGTCGCGAACGAGATGGGCCTCAGCGTCACCGTGTTCGCGCGCGATCTCGCGACCGGAGCGCTCACCCCAATCCAGACGGCCCCGGCGCTCCCCGAAAACATCCCCGCCGCCGGTGCGACCACCGCCGAGATATCCTGCCATCCGTCCGGAAAATGGCTCTACGTCTCCACGCGCGGCCCAGATGTCCTCACCGTCTTCGCCATCGCCCCGGGCGGCAAGCTGGATCGCATCCAGGTCGCACCCGCCGAGGTGAAAGTCCCGCGCGGCTTCGCCATCGATCCCACCGGCCGCTGGCTCATCGCCGCCGGCCAGAACGACGGCAGGATAGCCGTGTTGAAAATTGACCCTGCCACGGGGATGCTCTCCCCCACCGACCAAGCGGCGAACGCCAGTTCCCCCATCTGCATCCTCTTCGCCCCCGGCGATCCCAGATAAACCGAGTCTCCAGACCGTCGTGGCGGCCTTTTCTCCCTTGGCGTCCCTTCACGTCCTTGGCGCGAACCCCGGCACTGCAGGTGCCACGTTTCCTCGAAGGCCCCGGAGCCTACACGGGCCGGTGGTTACTTTACGAGGACTGCGCGGACCCCTTCGTCGGCGTGGCTGCCGCCGCCCCCACGCCGCAGTAGCGTCCCATCCTATTTTCCCGCTGGCAGGATTTCGATTCCGTTGATCATTGGTTGATCAGCCCGTCCTGGTTGAAGGTGGATCGTGATGTTGCCTTTCCTGCCGGGCTGGACACCTTCGAATTCCTTTATAACAGCCTTGGCGCGTCCGCCGGCGGCCGCAAAGATATCGAAATTCGTGAGAACGGGTTTGTCGTTGATATCCACATTGAACACGCGTTTCCCCGTGAGATTGGGTTCGGGCGGGGCTTGCGCCTTTACCTCACCCGGGGAAGGGGAGGCGGCGCGTTTCCTGGGTGCAGCCTTCGGCGCATAGCCCGTCTCAGCGAAGGCGAGCCTGACTGTGTAACCACCCGCGGCGGGTTTCATGGGAAACGTATAGGTGCATTCGCCAGAACGGGCAGACTTGTAAAGGTCCGGGGAAATAGAAGGGGCGCTGCTTACATCGACGGCATTGGCGCCATGAGTGCCGCCCCCAAGATCGTAGCCTGCATCCTGCCGGAACCCCTTCAGTGCGCCTCCGGGCGCTGCGCGAGTCCCGCAACAAATCTTGACCTGGCTGAGAGGCTCATCGAACCATTTGATGGGAATGCCCGTCACAGGCCAACTGGCTACGAGCGCGTTCTTGTTGAGCGCGACATCGCAGCCTCCAGACGTGACCGGCGTTACATCGACATTCCATCCGTCGAGGACGATCCGGGGTTTTTGACCCCGGAGATCCGCGGTAGCCGCCTCCACGGTCACCGTCTTCGACTCCTGTGGAACCATGGAGATGTAATTGTCCGCATAGTAAACCGGCAGCACCCGGTCTCCCGAGCCGCCGCGCCGCAGTTGCAGATGGGCCATCAGAACAATGTTTTTGGAAGGATTCCGCAGCGTGACTTCCAGGAAGGATTTCCCCCCGGCATCGCGGCGCTTTACCGAAAGCTTCCAGCTTGACGACGGGCAGGCTTTGAAGCGCCTGAAGGTTCTCCTGCGGGCCCGTTCCGGCACGCCAGTAGAAGTTGTCCGAGACCGCTCCTCCCGCGGCGTCCCGCAGTTGGAGTTTCACAAAACGGAGATGGGCGGCGGCGGCAGGTTGCTCCACCAAACCACCATCCGTCGCGGCGCTGCCTTCGGCATGGACCTTCAGGTCTTGCTGGGAGGCAATCGTGCCATTCGGATTATAAATGGTGACGGATGCTGCGCCGTCGAAAGGGGCGGGCTGGTTGTTGATAACCTGCAGGTGTCCGTCGCTCTCATTGAGCATGACGTGGAGCGGCTCACAGGCTTTCCTCGTTGCAAAGAGCGAGGAATTCGGCTCGAGATCCCAGCTATAGAGTTGCCACACAAAGCTGGGCTGGGCGGGGTTGCTCATCCAGGTGATGACTCCGGTGACGGGCGAGAATAACTTGACGAAGCGGCCCTCATACATCGCCCGAAAGGCCTCGTAGTTTGCCAGTTGGGCCTTGCGCACGAAGTCCGCCAGATTCGCGGTCTTGCCGTAACGGCGGCTGAGTTCGCCAGGGAACATGTCTCCGCTCTGCGCGCCTTTCCCGAGATCATGCTCGACCCAGTCGTTGTCGATGGTCTCCCAATCCTTCTCAGGCATCATGGCCTGGACGGCCTCCATGGTGGGCACCGACACGCTGCCGATCTCCGTCTTGAACGGCGCATCCACCCGGTAAAACGCGGTGGGCTCTCTCCAGAAGTAGGGGCCTCCGGAGTGAACGCCATGGCCGTCCGTGGAACTCGGCTGGTACAGGCGCCCCGGATCCAGCGCGGTCATGAGCTTCTGCAGCGCGTCGTTGATCGCCGGGGGCGGTCTGCCTTCGTTGCGCCCGCACCAGATGGCGATGGCGGGATGGTTCCGGAACCGGACGATCTTTTCCCGCGCGTTGGCCAGATAGGTATCGAGATCGGTCGGGTTGGGGCCGTCCGAGGGGTTTGGCTGGAAGAATTCATCCCAGAGCATGATGCCGTATTGATCGCAGAGTTCGTAGAAATCCTCACCCGTGCTCTGGCCGACCCAGTTGCGGATGATGGTGTAGTTCGCCTGCTGGTGGTAACGGATCTGGGCTTCCAGGCGTTCGCGCGGGATGCGCTTCAATGCTTCGTCCAACCCCCAATCGCCTCCCTTGCAGATGACCCGCACGCCATTCACGGACACCGAAAGATTATCGCTCCCCTTCGCGATGTAGGCGATCTTGCGGATCCCGATTTTCAAGGTCGTGGAATCCGATACCCCTTCCGCGGTGTCGAAGGAGAGTTGAACGGGGTGGAGATTTTGAGGACCATACCCGTTCGGCCACCAGAGCCGGGGGTTCTTCAGGCGCAACGCTGGAGTGGTTGAAGGATTAAGAGCGACAATCTTCGAGCTGCGCGGCGGGATTTCGACCGGCTGCTGAAAAGCGGCATAATCCGGCGAGGAGCTATCCTCGCCGATGGTTCCCTTGAACATGCCCCTCTGCGGCTGATCGCTCCCGTTTTTCAGAGTAACCTGGACGGTGATGTCGGCCGTGTCGGTGCGCGGCAGGGGCAGATCGGAGGTGATGTAAGGCTCGTCGATCCGAACCGGCCCGGTGGACGAGAGGAACACCTTCTGCCAGATGCCAGTGTCCCGGTCCCTGATGCCCGGAATCCAATCCCAACCCAGGGTGCAGAGAAACGTGGGGCCATCCACAGCCGTGATGCCGCCATTCTTGCCCAGACCGTTGTCGATCGTGTGCTCGATGGGCGTTCCCGGGTGAGGCTGGGGATGGACGAGCACCGCGAGGGCGGCGGCCGCGCCCGGTTTGACAAACGGGGTGATGTCGAAGACGCCGCGGGCGAACGCGCCCTTCATCGAGCCGGCATTCGCTCCGTTCACCCAGACATCGGCCGAGTAGTTGATCCCGTCGAAGTTCAGCCAGAGGGAGCGTCCCGCCGCGGCCGCCGGTATCGTAAAGACAGTCCGGTACCAATACGAAGTTCGGCAGAGGCTCTCCGGTATCTGGTCGGGCCGGTTGTTCTCGCCGTAGAGTGGCTCCGGGTAGGCCTTGTCATTTACCAGGGAAGTAAGCACCGTCCCCGGCACCGTGGCCGGATGCCAATCGGCCGTTTGGAACGCGGGCTGCGAGACCTGTTCCGGCGGAGCAGCGACTTTGGCGGCATCCTGCAGCTTCCAGCCGGAGGAGAGCTGCGGCAAGTCAGGCGCGGACGAAGCGCCGAGAAGCGAACCGCCGCCCCAGAAAAGGAGAAGCAAGGTGAAACGAAGCGGCAGACGTGCGGAGAGCATTTGCGGTGGAGTATTCACTAGGGGGCAAAGGGGTTGGAAGATAGAGGGGGTCGATGGAGTTGGGATTATCCCGCAAACACTCTGCGCCTTCAACTGGATTCATCGGCACGCTCGGAGCGCATTGGCCAGCTTACTCCCCCCCGAGAGGCACTTTGGCAGCCTCGATACCTCCAGACGCCAACTTCGGCCAGCGAGAGTATGACCGAACTCGAATCGCCCAGCCGTTTCGCCCGTGAGTCCCCTCGCCGAACATTCTCCCCTTGGCGTCCTTGGCGCGAACCCCGCAAAGATCAAAGAAAGGCCTACTATTTCCACTTCTCCCACGCTCTGGCAACGTCGCTCGTCCGCACGCGGTTGCCGAAAGAGAAAGAGCAATGAACGGGAGAGACGCTGTCATCAAAGTGGATCGTGGCCGCGACAATTAATCCGTTCGGACTATCTGCTGTCCGCCAATACAGACACCGGATGGAATCGCCGCGGCCCTGTTTGATGGCCAGAATTTCATCGTGGTCCAAACTTTTGCCTGCGGGAAGATATTGACGCCCATATTTCAGGATCGGCGCGAAATCCACGGCTTCAGTCGTTAATTTGTTTCCGTGCGCATGGACAATGTGCAAATCCTGCATGTTGTGCTGGCCATCGACCAGGAACACGAACTTCGACGAGCCAGACCACGCGGCGAGGCTGGGACCCGCCAAGGACGCATAAGTGACGAACGGCGCCAATCCTTCCTTTGCAAAGACGAGAACCGGGACGGGTGCTTGTTTCCTGGCCGCGGAATGGGGTAGCACGACGGTGGCGGAAACCGCTCCCTTGCCGTCGGGGGAAACGAGTGCCAGGACAGGAGTAACCTTTCCGTAGGCCGTCTCATACCCGTCTCTATCGAGGATGACGTTGCCGAAAGCCGGAGCGACTGCGGGCCCTCCAAAGAAAAAGCCCAGCAGCCTGAGAATGACTCCCGCGTTAACGGCACATCTTCAAACCGAAGTTTTCATGCTCCACTATAAGGTGCACGCTTGGCTCGGCAACTTCCCCCGCTTTAGCTGAAAGAGCCGGAGACCTAAACAACGGCGTTTGGAGATCCCACGTAACCCGCATAAACAAAGGGATTCAGGATGCCGATGGCAGGACTCGAACCCGCACTCCGCTTTCGCGAAGTGTGTACCACCTTATTGCTGTGTCACTGCTCTTTTTGACCCCGGAGGCAAGAATCGCGAGATAAGAAAAATCCGTTAGAAAAAATAGTGCCCCCTCTGGTAAAGTCATCTATAATTTAGACCGCTCAAAACGGTATCGGTGTGAGATCTGCGCCAACAAAGAGCCTGCGAAGATAAAGCAATCCACAGCCCGTAATCGCCCTGCCCCATGACAACATCTCCTGAAAATATCCAAAAAGGCGAACCTCAAATCCCGCCGCTCAACGAAAACACAGTCGTCGAACTGAAAAAGAAACTCATATCCGCACGTCGGACGGTACCCGATTTTGGTAGGGGGCCTGAATGCCTCACCGGCGCGCTTCAAGGCGGCGGGACCGAGCAATGGTTCACATTTAGTGCACTTCGAGGAGCGCCAGCGGCGATGGCAACGGCTCTCCTGATCTGCCTCTGGCAAACGGGCGCAAATGCGCAGACGACCATCACCCTGGGCGACGCGCAAAGCTTCACCGTTCTCGGCGGTTCCACGGTCACCAACACCGGTCCCACCGCCATCAACGGCGACGTGGGTGTGAGTCCGGGAACAAGCATTACGGGATTCCCGCCCGGAACGGTCACCAATGGCGCCATCCACAGCGACGATACGCTGGCTGCGCAGGCGCATATAAGTTCCATGGCCGCATACAATGCGGTCGCCGCCGAGATGCCGACGGCCAACCTCACCGGGCAGGACCTGGGCGGCCTCACCCTCACGCCGGGAGTCTACCGTTTCAATACTGCCGCCCAATTAACGGGCGCGCTCAAGCTCAACAACGTCGGCATCGTTAATGCCCCTTTCCATTTCCTCATCGGCTCTACGCTCGTCACCGCCGCCAACTCTTCGGTCCAACTGCTTGGCGGCCCGGATCCCAACATCTACTGGCAGGTCGGCAGTTCGGCCACGCTTGGCGTTGGCGCCGCCTTTAGCGGAAATATCCTGGCCTTCGCCAGCATCACATTTAACACCGGAGCCAGCCTCGTCGGCAGGGCCCAGGCCCTCAACGGCGCGGTGACGCTGGACACCAATTCGCTCACCAACCTCGACAGCCCCGCCGGCGTGGTGGTAACGGGCTCCACCGTAGTCGTGACCGGCTCCCTCAGCGGAGTCGGCAGCATTCCCGGCAGTGTCGTCACGTCGGGCGCGGTCACTCCCGGCATCCCGGGTTTGCCAGGCGCATTGCATATCGCCGGCGATTTCACGCAGACCCCTACGGGGACGCTTAATATACAACTGGCTTCGCCGACGAATTACGACCGGGTGACAACCGGCGGCAACGCCACGCTCGGCGGCCATCTCGTCGTCTCCTACCTAGATGGGTTTCGCGCGGCGCCGGGGGATGTGTTTGAGATCATCACGGCGGGCGCCGGGGTTTCGGGCAAGTTCGCCACGTTTGACGATCCCAATGCCACCGGCACCTTGCTAACCCTGGGAGTTACTTACGAGAAAAACGATGTCCTCTTGCAATACATCCAGGGGTCGTTCGCGTCGCTTCCCCTGAATGGGGTCGATAGCGCCAATGAACTAGCGGTCGCCCATGCGCTCGACAGGCTGGCTGCGCGCGGCCCCGGCAATAGCCTCATCGCGGATCTGGATTCCCTGCAACTTGCCCAACTTCCCGGCGCCCTCATCCTGCTCTCGCCCGAGGATCTTACGTCCGCCTTCACCGCGGGCCTCGCCGTCTCGCAAGTGCAGACCTATAACATGGAACTCCGGCTGGACAACGTCCGCCAGGGAGCCACCGGCTTCAGCGATTCCGGCTTTGCCGTCAGCGGAAACACGCCCGACTCGAGCAAGGATGTGGTGGATAGCAAGGCCATCAAGGAGTCCTTTCTCCCCAGGCCGAAAACGACCGCCGCTGGGGACTCTTCATTTCCGGCAACGGCGAATGGGGCGATATCGGCAACTCTTCCTCCGGCCGCGGCTCCTCGTTCACGACGGGCGGCGTCACTGTGGGAGCGGACTACCGGGTAACCAAGAATCTCGTCCTCGGCGCCACGGTGGGCTATGCCAACACAACCTCAGGCCTAAGCAACGGCGGAAGCCTGAATATCGACGGCGGGCAGACGAGCGTTTACGGCACCCTGTTCAACAACGACTTCTACCTCGATGGGATCATCGGCGGCGGCTACGCCTCGCTGGACACGATGCGGCGCACCGTCGGAGGCTTCGCGCACGGCAAGGGGGACGAAGCCAACTTCAACGGGTTGCTGGGAGCGGGCTACGACCACCATGTAGGCGCATTCACGCTAGGGCCGATTGCCTCGCTCCAATACAGCGAAGTCAGCATCGACGGCTTCACAGAGCATGGCGCGCTGGGAGCGTTGCGAATCCATTCACAGAGCCAGGACTCGCTGCAATCGGCAGTGGGGCTGAAAGCAACCTATTCCAAAAAGGTGGGCCGGTTTGTCGTAACCCCAGAGGTGCGCGCGGAATGGGAGCACGAATACCTCATCAGCGACTCCAGCATCGACGCGAGTTTCGGCTCGGGCAGCGTCTTCACCGTGCACGGCCCGAACATAGGCCGCGATGGGCTCCTTCTGGATGCCGGACTGGCGGTCCAAGTGTCGGAACGCGTTACGCTTTTCACCTATTATACCGGTGAACTGGGCCGAGAAAACTACGAGGTGCACAGCGTCAACGGCGGGATCCGAGTTAGCTTCTAACGGACCGAGCTGCGTTACCCCCTGTCTACGGAGCTCGCGGAGTCGTTTGAAGTCTACTTCACTCTTCGACTGGCACATGGGGTCCATGCCCCTGTGAATCTTCGTTAACGCAGTGACTCGCGGATATTTTCCGTGCCCGCACGTCCGAACGAAGATTAGGCCGTTACGATTTCCCGAGAGAAATGAACGCCCTCAGCTTCCATCTCGTGGCGGATGTCTTCCTCCTGCACTTCAAGCCACAAGGCAATTGCCTCGCGAATGTTTGCAAGAGCCTCCTCGCGCGTTGAACCTTGGGCCCAGCATCCAGGAAGCGTCGGGCATCCCACGGCAAACCCTTCCTCGCTTCGATCAATACGACGCGGTAAGTCATACCCGGCCTTCCTCGCCCTGGAATTGGGGCACACAAACGCAAATCTTCGTTTCGGGGAAAAAGATTCGGGACGAAATTTCGGATTGCGAATATCCGGGAAATCGGTCGGTGCTCCAGGCTGCACATCCAGGCTGTAATTGAAAACGGACGAACCAGTGGGAATGAAGCTCTGGGCCGTGTTGGACACGGTGTTTGTTCTGGATCTGAAGTCCAAGTGGCAGCGAAGGAGAAGCAAGGTCGCGCAGTGGCCAGGATTTTGTCCCTTTCCTGTGCCCCACTCTGAATGTGGAACGCTATTTGCTTCCATAATCCATAATTGTCATACGCCTATGCGAGAACGGCCCCGCTATTTACGGTATTTACAGAAAGAGAAGACTCCTGGCATTGACCAAATATCGGTGCCAAGCCGACCCGTGTCTCCGTTTCTGATTATTAAGCACGATGCGGAGCCTGGGCCTTTACGCGTGCAGGCTGCCTTTACTGTGATTGAAGTGACTTTTGCCTTCGCCATATTTTCGTATTTTGCCGTCGCCTCCGTCCTTGGGCTGGTGGAATTCAACCGATTCGCCAGCGTTTCACGCTATAGGACTTTGGCTCTGGCGGCGGCACAACAGAGAATGGATCAAGTCATGGCCACCTCGTGGAGCGTGCTGGGTAGCGCTCCCGCTGTCCTCACCACGGGCACCACCACGGAAAGTAACCTGGTACTGAACTCTGACCCGTTCAATTCCCAAGCAGCGTTGAGCAGTGCCTTTTCTTCCCTTGATACCCAGGTGCAGATCACGTCCCGCACGACGGCGATTGCCACGGTGGCAAACAATCCTCGCCTTCGTCATGTCACCGTGATCGTAAACTATAGTTATTGCGGGATTCTGGTACTCCGTAGGCCTTTCAGGTCTGCGCGCAACGGATGACTTTTAGCATCATGAGAACGTGGAGGAACCTTTCCGCTGGGTATACCCTTGTAGAGTTGATGGTTGCAACCGCTCTGGGGTCTCTCTTGCTCGCCGGCCTGGTGCTATTTTCGAGCACCGCCCTGCGTTTAATTTCACGAAACTTCGCGACGAATCATGGCCATGATGCCGCTCGCGGTTCGTTCGAAAGGATGGTGGCTGATCTGCATAACGCGGCCAGCACCCTGAGTCTCGTCAGCTTCGATGGCACCACCTACAGCGACGTCTCTGCCACGGTCAGCGCCGATCAGGATCCTTATACCGGACAGTATCTTAGCACGCGTGCCAACGGTGTTAAATTTCTTAAGTTTGCCGGCGGTCCGTACAAACTTATTGGCGATGCCGGTGGCCTCTCGCCGATATCGCCCGTTACAACTACCGTTAAATTTGAGTTTGGACCACTTGTAAACGGGAAGCTTCCGTACGTCCCCGCCGTTGGGGATAAGTTGCAGCTCCCGCTTATTTCTCGCGAGTTCGACATTACGGCTGTTCCAACGCCTCCCACGGCGGGCATCACGCAGGGCACCGTAACGCTCTCGATCGCGACGGGCTTTACCCTTTACACATCTGGAACCACGCCGGCCGGAGTCGTCAACCCGATCACGACGGGATATTTCTACAAGCACTATGGCTACACCGTCTGGGGCAATCAGTTGCGGTATCACGCCACGTATCCCCCAGCGGCATCCACGGACACGGTGATGGTGCGCAACAACGTTACGTCCCCCAAGCCGTTTTCACTCCTTTTTCTCTCTTCCACCAGCGCGCTCAGCGATAATTTAAACCTTCGTGTCTCCTTGGAGGCTTACGACCTCTATTACGGCGCCCGCTTTTTTCAGAACGGTACCACCACGATTCAGGCCGTCATCCCGTCCCGGACTCAGCCGCCTCCTCTCACGACGAACTAAAATGAACGTTTCGTCCATGAAACAATCCGCGTCCGGCAGCACCTTGATGGCGGTGGTTTTCCTGATCGCAGTTACTTCCTTGTTGGTTGCCGCCGTCTTCGAGGCAACCACCACGCAAGCCCGTTTCATGAAGCGCTCCGTGGATCGTGTCACTGCGATCGCCTATGCGGACGGAGTGCTCGAGAGTTTGTTCGACCAATGGCGCATCGCCATGACAGACAGTCAGCATCTGGATGCCACCCAGCATACCTCCGGGCTTTCTACGAGCGAACTGCTAACCGGGACACCCACTTCTCCTTCCGTGAGCGTCCCTCCAAGCCTGCCTTTGACTCTACCGAGTTCCGCCTTGCTACCCGTTCCCCCTGGGGTCAGCCTTTCCGCGTGGACTGTCACGGCCGCGAATCCCTACTTGAGCGCCTTGGCCAGCAGCGCCAGCCGCCCTACGCCGGAGGCAGGGACGAGTTCCCGTCTCCGGGTCAGGATATACTACCTGGCCAGTGTCAAAGTGACTTTCCCTAACGGCTCTGTAACGGTGCAGCGGGTGTTCACCCGTTCCGGCCGAAACATATTCGATAATTTCTTGTATAGCGCCCAGCCGGTCACGGAGATCCAGCCCGGCGCCCCTATGTATGTGAATGGGACGATCTACGCCGGAGGCGACCTGTACATGGCACAGTCCAATCTAAATCTACAGCAGGATGTCTCTTACACCGGCAATAAATACCTGAATTACAAAGGGGGAAGCGCGACAGGAGAGAGTTCCGCTTACTGGGATACCCGTTACGGAAACACAACGCCAACGATTACCAGTAGCGCATGGCCTGCCAGCGATCCTCCACACCAGGGAAGTCAGCAAAAGCTTTTGGATGCCCCGACCACCAGCTTTGATCCACATTTTCTCGACGATATCATCAGCAATAATTCCGATTCGGATGGCAACCCGAATAACGACGGGTACCACGAGATCATCGAGGAAGTGACCGATCCCAGCAAACCCGACGCCTTGCAAGTGGACAGCGCGGGCACCAGCGAGCGTCTGTCCGTGAACGCCGACTATCGGATTTATGTCGATGTGAACAATAACGTGACGGTTTACAAGGGCGCCGCGGCGACAGCCCTGCTCCCTACCAACCCGGAAGCCGTTGCAATCCAGGCTGCGATCACTACAAATACAGCGATCCAGGATGTGCGCGAAGGGGACAATGTGCGCCTTGTAAATGTCGACATTGGTGCCATCAACACGGCCTACACCGGGAATAAGATATTCGATACGGTCGGCAGTTCGGACGGTCTTCTGCTTTACATTAAGGATACAAGCTACGGAACAAGTGTTTCCACCAATGGCTACGTTGTCAGCGGAAACAATGGTAACGGGAATGGCAATGGTAATGGGAACAAGGTTGCCAAGCCCGCAACCGTCACCAGCTCCCACGCTCGCGGCGTCCGGCTGACAAACGGGGGAATTATTCCTTCTATCGGGCTTTCGATTGTCAGCCCCAACGCGATTTACATCCAGGGTGACTACAATACTGGCGCGGCCGGCGCAACGACTCCGCCCTCTGACGCCGCCGGCGCCTATTCCAGCAGTACGGCTCCCACCCCGACCGTGGCACCCTATACCCGAGCTGCAGCCGTGGTCGCTGGGGACTCCGTAAATATCCTTTCCAACGCGTGGAACGACGCGACTGCGGCACTCAGCCAAAGCACAAATACCGCGCCGCCTGCCACCAGTACCACGATCAACACAGCCATCGTAGCCGGAAATGTTCCCACGACCTCCTCCTCCTACAGCGGCGGAATCGAGAACTTCCCCCGCTTCCATGAAAATTGGGGCGGCGTCTACTTCACAATCTACGGCTCTTTTGGGCTCCTTTACGACAGCGAGCAGGCTACAGGCACCTGGGCGAACGCGCTTTATAACCCGCCGGACCGCCACTGGTATTTCGACAGCACTCTACAAGACAAGAACCCTCCTGGATTTCCCGTCGCCTATAGCTACGACCGCGGCCGCTGGTCCACACCTTAGTATGAGGACGCTGCCCGCCTTCTGCTGTCTTATTTCTCTGCTCCTTGCGCTGCGAGGCGCACAGGCTCTTGACCTCACACCCATTTCCGGTTTCAAAGACTTGGACGGGGTAAAAATTCCGATCATCGAATTCGTGGATGGCAGCGCAAAAATCAATTACAAGCCTCCGGCGGGCTGGCGCCCAAGCGGAGGTGGCGACTCGCTTTCCATCTATCCTCCAGGAGGCGACCATAGTTGGATGGAATTCCTCCTTGCTGACAGATCGCCCGCAGGCGGTCCGGCCGCTTCAACAGCCTCAGGGGAGGAAGTGGAGGCGCTTGCCAGAGGATTTATTCCCTCAGGAGCTAAAGACATTGCGCTTGTTAGCAAAGCCAACAATTCCTTTACATTGGAAGGGCAGCCCAGGTACCTGAATTCATATTCGCGTTTTCGTCCTATGGCAGCCGGCAGGTAGCTTCCATCTCCCTTGTTAATCGCACCGAGACGAAGTGGTTCGTGGTGGTCGTTTCATCACATCCTAAAGATTTCGACTCAATCCGCGAACAAGCCATTTCGAGCCTGTTCAGTTGGAGGAGGGTTCAATGACCGGCGTTCGGCAGAAACCGAGCTGAGGAAAGTCGGTCAAAGCTGGTCCAATCATACGAGATGCCGAATACGAAAGTCAAAGAGGTCGCTGGTTAGGATGTTCCAGAGCGGATTTAGCAGACAGGGTGGCGCGAGGCGATTTGCGATAATGAATGAAGCCCGCGGGCCTTTATCATACTCGTAACGAAGGTATCGCACAGGGTCCACATCGAGCGGGGTGAGTATCTTCCAAAGTCCGCGGCAAACGCCGAAACGGAATGCCGCGCAGATTCTCCGGTTGAGAGAGTCATAATGTCCCGGTTGGCTGATAGCCGGAGGGCGACAAAGGGTTCGTCCTTTTGCCCGATCCCTACCGCCTCCAAAATCTTCGATTTAAAGTTCGAGTTCTCAAGATCTGTCTAGGCATGGTGGTTATCGGGACCGTCATTTACGGGTTTTAAAGTGGCGTGATTCCTGCTCAATAAATCGGCCAATGAAAAAAGACGATCCGAAATCTTCGCCGCCTCACTTTTCCGAGTGTGATGCAGAACATCATCCTTATTATCATTGCAGTTGTTTTGACCGGCTGCGACGCCCGTGTTAGCACTTCCCCTCCGGACAAAGTAGTCGAGAAGAATACGACCATCGTGAATCCCCCGGAAAAAGAGGGAAAGAAGGTGGAAAACAACACGACTATTATCAATCCACCCGCCGCACCTAAAACCGAAGAAAATAAAACTACGACGACGGTAAAGTTCGGTCAGTAGGCCCTCTATTGCATCCAAACCCATCCGCTCCTGCGAATTATTAACATGAAATATTTCCCGTTCTCTCTGGCACTTATAGCGAGTCTTGCATCCTTTCACCCGTCTCCCCTGATGGCCCAGGACGATAACCAAACCAAAAACGATAAGAAGGATGCCAAAGAGCATCATCAAAAAGCCGATAAATCGGTTACGCAGGGTGGTAAGGCGGCGCAAGTCGCACCGAGCACTGCATCTCACCAAAAAGTTCGCAGCCAAGGCAACGGCACCCAGTTTCAAGCAACCCATGTGCAGTCGGTGAATTCGCGATCGATTACGCAACAGAATGTGCAGGGCGGCAACCATCAGAGTAATAGCTCGCAAATCCGAGGCCAGGTTGAATTCACACCGCAAGGGAACCGGAGTAACCATTACGGCGGTCGCTGGGTCGAAGGTGGCCAACACGCCGACTGGGGCAACAGCGGTGAGCATCAATGGCATCACCACAACTATAGGTGGTACGACGGCGGCTGGTTGATTATCGACACGGGGTATCAAACGGGTGGCTCGATTGGGAGCGCTGTTCAGCAAAAACTATCGGAACAAGGTTATTACCATGGCCCAATCGATGGAGATATTGGGCCCGGCAGTAGTCGGGCAATCGCGAACTATCAGAGTGACAACGGCTTGACGGTCACAGGCACGATTAACGACGCTTTAGTCGGGTCGTTGGGCCTCCAGTAGCTACCTCGAGCGCCGCCTTGCCGGAGCACCCTTGAAATCGGGATGCCAAGCCCCGGAACCTTGGTCACGCGTATCGCTTTTGCCTCTGGGCTGCGCACCATGAGTTGAGGTGACGAACCACCCGAGCTACTGGGGTATGGTCAGGCGAGTCCACGCCCACGAGACCGTCGCTTGGGAATTCGACGCGTGAAATTGTGATCAATGACCTTTTCCCTCCATGACTGCCGCAACCTTCCGTAAAAGGACATCAGGCGTAAACGGCTTCTGCAGGAAGTCTATATTCGACTCGAAAACAGCATCGCGGAGGACCTCGTCATCGGTATAGCCGGACATTACCAATACCTTTACCTCGCGCCCGGTGCTTTGGACTCGCCCCAACAGTTCCCGGCCGCTCATCTGCGGCATGACCATGTCTGTAATGATGAGATCGACGCCGACCGTTTTGTGACTGAGGAGCGCGAGCGCATCCAGGCCATTTTCCGCCTCCACTACGGTATAGCCGGCATCCTCGAGGACCCGGGCGGCCACCATGCGCACGGCTTCTTCGTCTTCCACGAGCAGGATGGTTTGGCTACCGCCATGCACGGGGGTTAGGTCGGTGGCGGACAGTTCCTCCGAGACGCGGCCCTCCTCGGAGCGCTGCAGGTAGATGGAAAATGTGGTGCCGGCTCCGGGCGTGCTGGCGACGCCAATAAAGCCGCTGATGTTCTTGACGATGCTTTCGCAGGTGGATAAACCGAGTCCCGTGCCTTTGTCAGGCCCTTTGGTGGTGAAGAACGGCTCGAAGATGCGTTCCACGACTTCTGGCGGCATACCTTTACCCGTATCCGCAAGTTCCAGGAGCACAAATTCTCCAGCGCGTCCCCCGTGGATTCCGGCGGCTTCTTTGGCGGAGAGGCTGACGTTGTGCACCGTGATGGAAAGCGTGCCATTCCCCTCCATCGCGTCCCGCGCATTGATTGCCATATTCAGGACGAGCTGCTCCACGTGGCCGGGGTCGGCTTTGATATTCCACAGGCCGTCCTCTGTCGCTATCGAAAGGGAGATATCTTCGCGGATCAAACGCCGCAACAGCCCCCGCATCTCTTGAAGCGCTTCCCCAAGGTTAAGCGGAACGGGGTGTAGAATCTGTTTTCGGCTAAATGCCAGGAGCTGGCGGGTCAGCCGCGCGGAATACTCAGCCGCGCGCAGTATTTGCCTCGCGTCCTCGCGTAGCGGGTCGCTGCTTTCGAGCCGCGCAATCATCAGGGACGAGTAACCCATCACCGCCGTGATTGCGTTATTGAAATCATGCGCGATGCTCCCGGCTAGCTTGCCGATCGCGTCCATCTTCTGTGTCTGCCGTAGCTCGTCTTCCAGTTTTTGATGCGCCGAGACGTCGCGGAACACGATCACGCACCCCGCGATCCTATCCCCCCCATACCGGATGGGCGCGGTGCTGTGTTCGATCTGGATTTCCCCGCCGTTTCTCGTGACCAGAAGCGTCCGGGTCATGCTCGACTGGCTCCGCCCTTCCAGCAATGCGCCCGACACAAAATCCATCGCTACCTTCAATGTCGCCCCATCCAGCAGCGAGAATATCTCCAAGTAGTGGAGCCCCTTGGCGTCGGCCAGCATCCATCCCGTGATTCGCTCCGCCACGTCGTTCAGGAACGTCACGTGTCCCCGCTCATCGGTGGTTATGATGCCGTCGGCAATGCTTCTCAGCGTTGTTGAAAGCCATTGCTCCCGTTCACCCGCGCTCTTCTCGGAATTGTGTTTGTAGAGCGCCATCTCAATGCCGGCGTGCAGCGTCCTCTCCTCGAACGGCTTTATCATAAACCCAAACGGATCCGTCACCTTCGCCCGCTGGAAGGTTGGTTCATCGGAGTTTGCGGTGAGGTACACGATGGGAATCTGCTGGCGCGACTTGATAATTGCGGCCGCCTCCACTCCATCGATTTTTCCTTTCAAATTGATGTCCATCAGGATGAGATCGGGTTTATTGGCTTCGGCAGTCTGGATCGCCAGGTCGCCCGTGCCCACCGTCACGGGCACATCGTATCCGAGCCTTTTGAGCATCCCCTGGATATCCTTCGCGATCAGCCCCTCATCCTCCACCACCAGTATTTGTTTCTTTTTCATTGGTTTCCTCCATTTCCTTCCGGAAAAAGTATTTCAAAGGCCGTTCCCGAGCCGTTCGACAGTTCGATGGTTCCATCGATCTGCTCAGACAGGGTCGTTACGATCTGCATGCCCAGGGATTCCGTGTTGCGGAAATCCAGCTCTTTGGGAAAGCCCACCCCGTCGTCGGCCACTCGAAGACAAAGGCGTCCGCCCGCCACAGGCCGCAGCGAGATCGTAATCTCGCCCGGCCTTCCGTTCTCGAAGGCGTACTTGAAGCAATTGGTCACCAGCTCATTTACGATCAACCCGCACGGCAGCGCCGCATCCAGGCCAAGCATTATCTGGTCGATCTCCACCGAGATGCGCACCGGCGTGGAACGCACCCCGAAAGTCGCCAGGAGGCCGCTGGTAAGTGCACGGATGTAATCCGCGAAATCTATCCGCGAGAGATCGTGAGACTGATATAGCTTTTCATGGATGAGCGCCATCGAGCGCACCCGGTATCGGCTTTCGGTGAAAACCTGGAGCGCCTGCGGGTCCTTGATGTAATTGGACTGCAGATTCAGCAGGCTCGAGATGATCTGAAGGTTGTTTTTGACGCGGTGATGGATCTCCTTCAGGAGAATATCCTTCTCCTGCAACGAGGTGCTTAGCGCCTTGTTCGAGCTTGAGAGCTCCGTCGTGCGCTCCTGGACCCGCCGCTCCAACTCTTCGTTCGCGGTTTGGAGGAGCTCCTGCGCCCGCTTTCGGTCGGCCAGTGTCTTACGCAGCCGGATCTGTTCCGCCACCGACCGCGCGAGGTCGAAAATGATGCTGAAAAGAGCCGTCGTACCCAATACTGCCAGGGGGCCCACGATCGGAATGAATATTGCCGCCCTGTCAAAGAGAACCAAGGCCACGCCGGCGAATGCCGAGCCCGCGAGCAGCACCAGCCCTATGCGGAGGAGGGGCGCCCCAACCAGACTACATATGGCGGCTGCGGCAAGCGCGGTGAGCACCCATGCCGCGAAAGCAACGCCCCAAGGCGCCGACCGTACGAAGTCGCCGTGGAGCAAAGCGTTGATGACGTTGAGCTGCACCTCCGGGCCCGGCATGAGGCCGAAGGCGGTTTGGTGCTCGTCGTGCTGCCAGTTGCCGGACGCTCCGATGACGACGATTGCATCCTTGAACACCGCGCCGGACGCGTAATTGCGTCTCCAATACTCCGGCGCAAAAATTTCGTAGATCGACTTCGGAGCAAACCCTTCGCCGGCCGCCGCCGTCATCCGGAATGTATGAGCCTCAAGGTCGCGCGGAATGAGCTCGGGACGCCCGAATTTGCGCACCGCCTGGGCGGCAAGCGAAAAATAGTCTCCCTCGCCCGGCTTCGGCGACGCTCCTAAAAACTGAGAGAAATTAATGCGAAACCGCGCGGCGCGGATGATGCCGTCGGCATCCGGCCAGAAGTTGACGAATCCCACTCGGCTGTCCGGCAGCGTCGTCTGTGGGATGAGGGTCGGCGTCGGAACCGTGAGAGTCGCGCCCATCGCTCCCCCGGCTCGCGAGTCGGAAACCACAAAGTTGCTTCCGACCACCACCCGGTCCCGATAGCGTTCCAATGCAGCGCGGAAGAGGCCGTCTTCCTCACTCGGTGTGGGGAAATTCAAGTCAAAGACGACCACCCTGGCCCCCGCTCCAAGAAGCCGTTCGAGGATAAGGGCATAGATGCTTCGCGGCCAGGGCCAGTGTGCGCTCATATTGCCGAGGGCGCGTCCCTCCAGGGTTTTGGCGTCCGTGATCCCGAACAGCGTTTTTAAATCCGTCTTCGCATCGATGGTCATCGAGTCATTATCGATCGCGAGGAAATGGAGCTGGGGATTTCCGGGCGTTCGCCCTCCATGGCGCAAGAGAAAGTCGTCCGCCGAAAGTTCCGCGTTTGCCAGTGCCGAGCCCGGAGGACGGGAGAGCAGCCACACGGCAAGCGACAGCGCCGCGGCGACGAGCATAAAGAGGGGATTGCGCCTGCGGAACATGGCCCCCCTTTCCAAGCTGGAAACGTGCCTATGCGTGGGTTTCCTCCCATGCCGCATTCTACGTGGCATTGGTTCTGCTTTAGGGAATTGTGCCCCGCCTCCTTTCCCAGCGCCTTTGCATCTGCTCGCTGCTCCTTTTCTGCGCCGCGGCGGCGAGGGCTCAGGACAACCGGGTCGAACAGGCCCGCGAGGTTGGTAGGATCAACACTCAGCCGGATCAGCCTTCCGGCAACTCCCGATCCCTTCTCCCCGACGGCGCGGCCGATGGTGACGACGGCAGCTTCGGCGTGCAGCAAGTGCTTCAGGAAACAGATAAGCCGCAGCCTCTCTCCGGCTTTGCCGACCTCTCGGCCATGTTTACTGATAACGTGGCGCTCACGCGACACAATACCAAGGGCGACGCCTTCCTCGTCTCGATGGTTGGCGTCGAATACCGCCGCTCGCTCCCCCTCGGCCTCCAGCTCGACGCCGGGGTCAGCTTTTCCGCCTTTCGCTACAATTCCTTCCGACAGTTCGACTTTAACAGCGTCGATGCCGGCATCGGCTTCAGCTACCACACCGCCAAACTTGGGGGTGTGGATTTGAATCTGGGGTATGACTTCACAAACCTCAGCGCAAAGTCCGGCAAGGGGTTCTTCAACAACCACGCCATCGATCTCAATGCCCAAAAGACACTCGCTTTCAGCCAAGCCCAATACGCCTTTGCCGGCCTGTCCGCTGAGATCGGATTCGCGGATCCCCGCATTACGCAGCGCTCGGAGTTCTCGGTATTTGCGGGCTACCACCTGCAAGCTGCCCGCCGCTGGGATGCCGACCTTCTCTACCGCTATGCCTACTACGCTTATGCCGAGCGCGGACGCGGGGATAACAACCAGACGATCACGCTGGGAACGCGTTACAGCTTTACAGACTGGTTCAGCGTTTACGCCACCTCCTACCTCGTGGTGAACCTGTCCAACCAGGATGTTTTTAACTACGTTGCGGGAACCGTAGGAGGCGGGGTGACATTCAAGCTCTCCTTCTAAAAAGGCCCACATCAAGTGCCGGGTTGGCTCGCTTACTGCTGAATAGAGAAATTGTGAGAAACATGATTTTTAAAAGGAGCACCCTGCTTGGCTCCTTTTGCATCGCTTTCTCCTCCTTCGCCCTTGCAGGACCCTTGCAACATGCCGAGATTCACAAAGTCATTAACGACGTTCGGATTGTCGATCCCGACCACGGAGTCAGCCATAGCGCCGCTCTACGCGACCTCATCCAGGGGAATCTCGCCGTTCAAACTGGGATGCAGTCCCGTGCTGAACTGCTTTTCCAGGACCAGACCCTCACCCGCCTTGGCGCGGACAGCCTTTTCTCCTTCACCCCCAACACCCGAGACATGACGCTTGACCGTGGCACTATGCTCTTACAGGTGCCGAAGGGTCTCGGAGGCGCGCGTATCCGCACTGCGGCCGTGACCGCCGCCATCACCGGCACGACCATCCTGCTCGAAAATAAGCCCGGCAGCCATGTGAAGGTCCTGGTGCTCGAGGGAACCCTGCGCCTCTCTTTCAACGGGAATCGAGGCCACGCCGTTGTCCTAACCCCAGGCCGGATGATCATCCTGCACGCGGGAGACAAAAAGCTTCCAAAACCCGTCGATGTTGACCTAGCCAAAGTCGTCCAAACCTCCACCCTTGTGAATCCTCTTAAATTCAAAGGCAACTCCAGGACGCAGGTCAAGCCACTGCCGAGCCTTGGTCTTATCCAGCACCAGATTTCCATTCAGGAGGGCCTCAAACACTCCGGGCGTCTCACGGAGACGGATCTTCTCATCAATGCAAACGGCCACGATGTGGTCGCAGCAGCTTCCGAACAGCCGATGGTTGCATTTGCAGGCGGCGCGACTTCGCTAGCCTCGGTTCTCTCCGTGCTCGACGCCCGCGAACGTGCCAACGGCCCGGTCGTCAACCGCCCTTCAAGTGGCTCCGCCATCGTCGCTGCCAACGGGTCCGTTTCCACAGCCAATACCAACCCCGCCTCAACTTCTAAGTCTACCTCAAATTCCACCTCCGGCGGCGGCGGGCAGACCGGCAGCGGCAGTTCAGACACGGGAAGCTCCACTGGCAACGGCAACAACTCTGGCAACGGAAACGATTCCAATAACGGCGACGGCTCCTCCAACGGCAAAGGCCATGGAAACGGCGACGGCAAGACTAAAACCAAGAACAAGGGCAAAGGGAAGGGCGACTAACCCCACATGAATGTTTTGGTGGTGGATGACGAACCCGGCATAAGAACCAGTCTCTCGAAGATCGTGACCCGCGCCGGTCATCAGGTAACGGTCGCGGGTGACGGCAGCCAGGCGCTTCAATGCGTTGCACGGGCCAACCACGCTCTGGACCTCATCATCACGGACAACGCGATGCCAGTGATGTCCGGCGCCGAATTCGTCAGGAGGATGCGGACGACCTGTCACGCGATGAGGGTGATCGTTTTTTCCGGTCACCTGACCCCTGCCGACGAGCAACAATACCGGGAGATGAATGTTGAGAAGATCCTCAGGAAACCCTTCGGTTTTAAAGAACTCGTCCTTATTCTGAGCCTGCCAGACTCGTCTTCGACTTGAGCGCAGACGCGGGGCCCGGGAGGGATCCCGCCCAAATTCCGTGGTCCGGCCTGCCTGGGGCGGAAAGAAGCGGGTATCCGGCCGCCTTAAAAATCTGAAAAACATAAGGCCGACTCGAGGGCGGCTACCGAATGAAGATTACACGGAGAGGTGCTTCGATCAGCGTAGCGTTTCCCAATATTCCAACCCACCCAAAACATTATGAAAATCTCATCGACCAAAATAGGTAGTTCGTTGGTTCTCAGTCTCATCCTCGCTACAGCTCACCTGGGGCTTGCGCAGTCTAGCACGACAACGAGCACAACCACGACATCCTCCGGGACGATCGGCGACTTCAGCCCAAACATCATCACCGTCAAAACCGAGTCCGCACCTGAGCCCGTACGTTATACCTACACTAAGACCACCACCTATGTGGATGAAAGCGGCTCCCCGGTTTCCATGGATCTAGTGAAGTCTGGTCTCCCGGTCACGGTCTATTACGTAAAGGATGGTGACCAGATGGTGATTTCGAAGGTTGTCGTCAAGAAGGCGGTCGAGGTAGCTCCCGCGGTGCCAGCTGTTGTGGATCAGAAGACAACTACCACGACAACGACCGTCAAATAACGCTGCACTGCCAAACCAAACTCCCAATCTATGAAGAACCCAATCGCAATGTGTCTTACCGCAGTAAGTGTCGCGGCTATTCTGTCCGCCTGCACCACAGTGGTGGAGAAAAAGACTCCAGAAGCCCAATCCACCACCACAACTACCGAGGAATCGGCCGTCCAAAGGCCCGCGGCCACGAGCACCACTACGGAGTCGGTGCGTTCTTACTAAGCGCGAATCAACTACCTTAAAAACATGCTACTCATCATCGCCATTCTGATTCTGCTGTTCTGGGGAGGCGGATTTGCATTCCATGTAGCCGGCGGTCTGATTCATCTCCTCCTCGTGATCGCCCTCATACTTTTCATCCTTCATTTCGTGATGGGGCGTAGAGGCGTTTGAGCGCTGCACAGTTGTCTGAACGGAAATCGCCAAGGCACATTATTTGTTCTCGCCCGACTGGCGGAACTTCGGTAAATGCTTGAAGTTGCTAACGGAACGAGCAACAGTTGAGACCGAAGGATGGCTACCCCGGAATCGAGTTTCACTCTAAAGTCGGTTTGCATTTCCGGCCACTATGATCGAGAAGATCATTTCTGGCGGCCAAAGCGGTGCCTGCCGAGCCGCCTTGGAATAGCCGTTGGCCACGATATCTCTCACGGAGGCTGGTGTCCCAAGGGCCGACTGGCGGGAGATGAAGTGATCGACCGACGGTATCAATTGAAAGAGGTGTCGACGGAGAGTATTTCGAATGCATAGAAGAATGTCCAGGACTCTGACGGGACGGTGATCTCTACGATCGAACCAAAAGCTCATCGGCGGATCGAAAAAGACCGCCGAGTTTGCCGCGAAGCCTCCGAAGCTTTGATTCATTTGCATCCCGGAAGAAGTGCCGAGCCTTCCGCTGATCTCGTGAAGTTCATCCGGGACAATCAGATTCGGGCGCTGAACGTCGCCGGATCGAGAGCCTCGAAGGAGCCCGGAGCTACGATCTTGTGAAAGGCGTGCTTCAAGCCATGATCGAACGAAGGCGGTGACTTCCTCTGTGTCTCGCTATTCGTTTCCCTGAGAGCAAAGACCTCTAGATCGAATCGTCGGATGGTTCTCACCGAAGGAAACTTGGCTTTTCGAGCGTTTCTGGCACTTTTGGAGGTGTCGATGCGCTCCGGCAATGGTAATCAGCCTCCCACCGGTCAAGCTGTTCCGCCCCTGGTCATGCGCGATGTTCTCGATGACGGCTCGTATAGGGACGATGAACTCACGGCTTCTTACTACGGAGGAATCCTTGCTTCATCTCGTTCCGGAATTTCGAGAGATGACCGCGGGGCTGCCTTCACAGCATTGGTTGGCAGGCTCACGACCTATCAACTCCGCGCCCATAACATTCTATATCGGACTATCAATCATCTTTATTGCAACACGGGTGGGGACAATCTACTTTGGGGAGAATGGCCGGGCAACCCGTTTGCAACTGACCTGTTGTAGGCAAGGGTCGTGTTCTACTGTGCGCCCCTGGCCAAACTCGATGCCGATGAATGCTCGCGCAAATTGAGCCTAATTGACTTGCCAGATACTTGGCACATAGACTGCGTTTTCCCGCGTTTTCCCGCGTTTTCGTGCGCTTCCTTGCGCGACGCGATTTTCGATTAAATCGCAAGAAAACACTGTATTCATGCGGTTTCCATGGTGCCGATGGCGGGACTCGAACCCGCACTCCGCTTTCGCGAAAACGGATTTTAAGTCCGTTGCGTCTGCCATTTCGCCACATCGGCAGGATGGGCTCCCGTGCATCCACGATTGCCGATTCCGCGGGGCTTGTCACGTTTGCGCGGAGGCGTTCGCAGAATTTCCGGGGCCGGCTTTCCAGTCCTCATAGGTGAGCCGCCGGATGTGGAAGAAGGCGTCCCGAGTCTTCACGTATGCGGCCTTGCCGTTCATCCGGCCGATGGCGTGGAGTTTCTCGGCGAGGACGTACGGGCCGGCGGGATCGATGAACTCGTCGTTCACGTGCATGGCAACGACCTGGCCGAGGATGACCCGGGAGCGGCCGATCTCCATGGTGGTGATCTCCCGGCATTCGAGGCTCGCGGGCGCCTCGGCTATCCTCGGGACGGAGACGATGGTGGACGGGACGGTATTCAGGTTCGCGATCTCGAGTTCATTGACGCCGGGCGGGAAGTCGATGGCGCAGAGGTTCATCGCTTCGGCCAAAGCCTCGTTGACGACGTTTATGACAAACTCGCGCCTGTTACGGATATTCTGCGCGGTGTCCTTCCCGACGATGCCGGGCGCGGGCCGGTTGCCGACGCCGATGGCGACCAGGGGCGGGTCGGTGCCGACGTAGTTGTAGGCGCTGAACGGGGCGGCGTTGACCGTGCCGTTCAGGTCGAGGCTGGTTATCCAGGCGATGGGCCTCGGCGCGACGAGACCGATGAGGAGATTGTACGCATGGGAATGCGGGACTTTGGAGAGGTCGAAATCCACGCTTAATCGACCGCCGCGGCGGCGGGGCCGGCGTCGTTCGAGTTGGAGACTAGGTAGGGCGTGAGTTTCGCCTGGAGCTCGGGCGGGATGTTTGCCCGGACGAACGCGGTGTTCTCCTCGTAGCGGAGCTCGAGGACGTGCCCGGCCCGGTGGATTTCCGCCAGCAGGGCGGATTCGGCGGCGGGGATGCGGTATGCAGCCCGGAGGCGCCAGGCGCTGAGGCGGTTCTCCAGTTCCTGGAGCATCTGGTCGATGCCGAAGCCGGTCGCGGCGGAGACGGCGACGCTGCCTGGGATGCGGCGCAACTGCGAAGCGACCAGATCGCGATCCTGAACGAGGTCCACCTTGTTAAAAATGATGACGGTCTGTTTGCCGTGGGCCTCGATCTCCTCGATGACGCTTTCCACGGCGTTCATCTGATCGAGGAACCCGGGGTGGCTGGTATCGACGACGTGGAGGAGGAGATCGGCTTCGGAGAGTTCCTCCAGGGTGGCCTTGAAGGATTCGATGACGGTGTGCGGGAGCTTCTTTATGAAACCGACCGTATCGGTGAGGAGCATCTTCTGGTTGTTCGGCAGAACGAGCTGGCGGGTGGTGGGATCCAGCGTGGCGAAGAGCTTGTCGGCGGCTTCCACGGCTGCGCCGGTGAGTCGGTTGAGGAGGGTCGATTTCCCGGCGTTCGTGTAGCCGACGATGGCGGCGACGGGCCAGCGGTGCCGCCGGCGCCCCGCGCGCTGGATGGAGCGGTGTTTGCGCACCTCGGAAAGCTCACCCTCCAGCCGGCCGATCCTCTCCTGGACGCGGCGGCGGTCAACCTCCAACTGCGTCTCGCCGGGGCCCCTGGTGCCGATGCCGCCGCTCTGGCGGGAAAGGTGATTCCACATGCCGGTGAGACGCGGGAGCAGATACTGAAGCTGGGCCAGCTCGATCTGCAGGCGGCCCTCCTTGCTCCGTGCGCGCTGGGCGAAGATGTCGAGGATCAACTGCGTCCGGTCCAGGACCTTGCGGGAGGTAAGCCGCTCCAGGTTGCGCCCTTGCGCGGGCGAAAGCTCATCGTCGAAAATGATGGAGGTGACCGAGTCTTCGCGGCACTTGGCCTCGACCTCCTGGACTTTGCCGCGCCCTATATAATAGGGGGCGGTGGGATGGCCGAGCCGCTGCGTCACGGTGCCGACGACTTCCGCCCCTGCCGAGGAGGCGAGTTCCGCGAGTTCGTCCATCGACTCGCGCAAGTCCCATTTGCTGACCCCGTCGCGTTCGACGCCGATGAGGAGCGCCTTCTCGCGCTGCCGGGACTGAGTCTCAAACATCGGCGGTCATAGAGGACGACACCGCCCGCCGCGCTATGGATTCCGCGGCTGATTGCAAATTCGTTTGAAAGGACAAATTTATCTCCTCGAAACTAGTCTGGCGCCGGAACCACGTCAACTGCCTTTTGGCGTAACGCCGGGTGGCGGTCTTCATCCCATCCTTACATGCGGTCAGACCCATGCCGCCATTCAGGTGGGCCTGAATCTGACGGAGCCCTATGGCCTGGCCGGCAGTCCGACCCGGCGTTTCCAAGCGCCCGATTTCCGCGATGACACCTTCGTCGAACATCTCGTCCACCCTTCTATCGATCCGTTCGTGGAGTTCGGTTCTTTCGCGAGTGACAAGGACCCCCCGGGCCGTCTCCGCGTCTCTCTGCCATTCGCGCCGGAATCCGGAAAAAGGCCGGCCGGAGAGAACGCAGACCTCGAGTGCGCGGATGAGGCGCCGCTTGTTCTTGAGGTCGATCCGCGCGGCGCACGCGGGGTCGAGTTCCGCGAGGCGCCGCCCGAGTTCGTCCATCCCCAGCGTGTCGAGTTCCGCCCGCAGGGCCGGATCAGCGCCCGGCAGGTCCGCGAGGCCGTGCGTGAGCGCCCGGACGTAGAGACCAGTCCCGCCGGCAACGACCGGCAACTTCCCCCGCGATGCGATCTCCCGAAGGGCTTCCCTGGCGGCGACAAGGTATTGGCCCGCATCGAAGTCGCAGCAGACCGGGACAACATCCAGGAGGTGATGCGGGATCTCCGCCCTCAATGCACGCGAAGGCTTGGAGGTGAGGATGTCCAAGCCCCGGTAAACCTGGAAGGCGTCGGCGCTGACGATCTCGCCGTCGCACCGGCGGGCCACCTCCGCGGCAAGCGCGGTCTTGCCCGCGGAGGTCGGCCCTACGATGTAGAATGGGCTCGGCATCCCTGGCGTGCCGGCCCGCGCGGACTCAGCTATCGTTCCGGCCAGGCTGGAAATCGGTGGTCTTCGCGCCGCTCACCAGGAGTTTGCGCCCCATGAAGTCTTTGTCGTGCAGTTCCACCACCGCGCGCTTGGCTTCGTCGATGCTCTGCATCGTGATGAAGGCGAATCCCTTGGATTTCTGCGTGTATTTGTTCGTGACGATCTCGGCGTTCTGGACGGTGCCGACTCCGTTGAAAAGGTCGAACAGGTCGCTCTCGGCGGCGTCGAAGGAGAGATTTCCCACGTAGAGCTTCGCGGAACTGACCTCGACGATCTCCGGTTTGCGTGCCGGCGGGCGGCTGCCTCTTTCGGAAGAAGGCCGTTCACCGCGCTCCCCGCGTTCGGGCCTCTCAGACCGCTCGGACTGCTCGAAGCGGTTCTCCCTCGGGTGGGAACTCTGGCCGTTCTCCGGACGAACGGGCGGTTTACCCGTGAAAAAGCCGGTGATCTTCTGCCAGAGGGACAGCTTTGCGGGCTGCCTCGGCGGGGGTGTGTCGTAGGCCGGCCCTCCGCCTCCACGTTGGGGACGGCGCGGACCGCGCCGGGAACGGTGGCCCGAGCGCTGCTGTGTATCTTGAGGTCTCATAAAACGAATTAAGGTTGTTACTGCAATCGACTGCCGGGGCGGAGCGCATCGTCGATGCACGGTTCCCGCAATGATCCGCGACCTCCGGCCGCATGCCGGTGAAGGAAGCCACCATTCTCGGAAAACTCCGCCCGTGAGGGCCAGGGGCCATCGCGAAATCCACATTCCGGACTCGCGTGTCACTCACCATGTTCGGTCCAAGGGAAAGGAACCATTGCCAGATGCGGCGCAGTTCCCGCATGAAGCGGGAATGCAGCATGAACATCGGACTCATCATCAAGGACCTCGAAGTGAGGAGACGAGCGGCAACGCCCGTCAACCACCTGACTGAGCATTCATTAGCGCATGTTACGATTGTGGGCAAGGAGTTTGTCTTACACTGCATAGCGCGGTTCCTGCTGCGCAATGAGGGCTTTACGGCTCCCGGTAGGGCTTGCGGTTTTCATAGAGAACCAGCCGCGCCTCGGTCTCGACGAGCCGCTCCGGATTTGCGCCGGACTGCCTCAGGATGTCCACCGCCCTTCGCGCCGCGTCCGCCGCTTCGTCGAACCGGCCCTCTTCCGCGTAGGCGGCGGCCAGGGTATCGAGCGCCACGGGTTCCTTGTTGCCCGTGAGCATGTTGCAAAGCATGGCCAGGTTCAACGCCTTCGCCCCGTCACGCACCGCTTCGTCCTGCGCCGTCGCCAGGCGCCACGCGAGCGCGTCCATCATTTGCGGGGTGGGGGAGAGACGGGATGCCTCGGTGTATTCGGCGATGCCCTCCCGCCACGCATGGTGCAGGAACAGCGCCCGCGCGAGCTCCGCGTGGGCGGCAGCAAGCGCGGGGGCAAGGCGCGCCACCGCCCGGTACTCGCCGATAGCGGGTTCCACTTTGCCCTGACGCAAGAGAGTGTCGCCGAGGCTCTTGTGCGCAAGGGTGAAATCGGGTGCGAGGCGCACCGCCTCGGCGAAATGGGCGATGGCTTCGTCCAGCTTCCCCTCCCGCCGGAAGGCGTCGCCGAGGTTGTTCTCGGCTTGCGGGAGGCGGGGATCGAGAGCGAGGGCCCGGCGGAAGTCCGCGATGCCGTCGTCGAGCCGGCCTTCGTCCACGTAGGCGCTCCCGCGGTTCGAGTATGCCTCGAAGAAGCCCGGGTTCAACCGGATCGCCTCCGAATAGTGCCCGATGGCATCCCCATCCCGGTGCTCCCGGGCCAGGATGTTTGCGAGGTTGTAGTGCGCGATGAGGCACCCAGGGTTCTTGGCGAGCGTGTCGCTCCAGAGCGTTTCAGCATCCCTATAGACCATCGCTTGCAGGAAAGTGAGCGACCCGAAGCAGAGCAACGCGGCCCCGGCTACGATACGCCGCAATCGAAGACTGCCTGCGCACCAGATCGCCCCGGCCACGAGCACAAGCATGCCGATGCTCGCCAGATATTGGAAATGGTCGGCCACGAACGAATAACGGAAAGGAAAGACATCGACGAATCCGAGCGCCGGGGCGAGCGTCACGGCGAAGAACAGCACCGCGGCCAGCGGCCCCCTGCCGAGCCTGCGCCGCCGGATCCAGAGGAATGCCGCCACCCCCGCGACCGCCAGTGGAAATGCGCATTGCCAGGCCGCGGAGGAGTCGATGCGCCACCGTGGATAGATGAACATCAAATCCCGCGGCCAGACGATGCTCTTCGCATAGAAACAAAGGGCGCGTCCAGCAAGCAGCAGGCGGTCGAGAGGTGTCAGCCGCCAATCCACGCCACTCGCGCCAACGTAGTGCTTTTCCATCCAAGCGGTTCCGAAGCCGAACCCGGCCCCCATTACGAACATCGGGAGCGTCGCGAGCCAGTCACGGCGGCCGAGCTTCCCGCGTTTCCACCAGAGCAGTATGAGGATGGCCGCCGGCAGCGTGCAGGTGACCGTCTTGCTGCATAAGGCGGCGAGGAACAGCAGGAGGCTGGCGTAATAAAAGGGGAAGCGGCGAGGGGAGCCCGCCGCGGCCGGCGGATCGAACCGGAAATAACTCAAGAGGGCGCAAAGGTAAAACGCGGTGGAAAGAACGTTCTTTCGTTCGGTCACCCATGCGACGGACTCGACGTTCACGGGGTGCAAGGCGAAGAACGCCGCGGCCAGCCATGCAAAAGTGACATCCAGGCGGCGCAACACGGTCCAGACGAGCAGGGCGTTCAGGATATGGAGGAGCAGATTGTCCAGATGGAAGCCAAGCGGATTGAGGCCCCACAGGTGGTACTCGAGCCAAAAGCTGGTATGAACCAACGGATAGTATTGGTGGGTCGTCCCCGGCCGCAGCCAGATGCGCGCGAGCCCCCCCACGGTGCGAAGCGCCGGATTCTCCGTGACGTAGTCATCGTCATCCCAGATGAATCCGGCTCTGAGGACGGGCATATACGCCGCGAAGGTCATCGCGGCCAGAGCAAGCGCCTGGCCCAATCGGCTGTCTGGCGTCTTGCTGTGGGTGCCTGTCATTCTCTCCTGACGGATGGGAGCAGCTTCCGCGCGCGCCTCCCACGCCCACGCGAACGATATTCCGCGAACGCCTAAGCGCTTCGGCCGCAGCAGCTTTTAAACTTTTTTCCGCTGCCGCAGGGACAAGGGTCGTTGCGCCCTACCTTCGGCAATTCGCGCTTTAAAGGGAGCTCCATCTGCGGTTCCTCCCCTGCCGGCCCGGAGGCTACGGCCTGGCGAGGCGCGGCGGCCCGGGCCTTCGCGGTGGGGGGGGCATCCGGTTTCTGGAGGTGCTGCGGGAGATTCGCGAGGAATTGCTCGAAGGCGAGGAGGTTGGACGTGCTGCGGAAGAGGTTGTGCAGCACCTCGTTCTTGATGGAAGCCATGAGATCCACAAACATATCGTAGGCCTCGGTCTTGTACTCGACCAGCGGATCCTTCTGGCCGTAGCGGCGCAGGGAGACGCCCTCGCGCAGCGCGTCCATGGCGTAGAGATGCTCCTGCCAGAGCCGGTCGATGGCGTTGAGCAGGACGTAACGTTCCAGGCTTCGCACGGCGACCGCCTCCTCATGGCTGGATCTTCAGCTCGTACGATTTCTTCACCTTATCGACCAGGGAGCCGATGACCTCGTCAACCGTCATGCTCTGGAAACCGGATCGCTCCGCGGTGAGGCCGAGCGGAAAGGTGGTGTTGATCCAGTGGAGGAGCCCCGGAAGGTTCTGGCCGGCTTCGTCATCCGGTTTGAGGTACTCGCGCACCTTGGCCGGGATGGCCTCGTCAATGACCTCGAAGATCATCCTGCGGGGGTCAGTCGGTGTCGATGACTTCGTTGCGATAGCCGTAAACGACCTCGCGCTGGTTGTTCATCACGTCGTCGTACTCGAGCGTGTGTTTCCGGGTGAGGTAGTTGCGCTGCTCGACCCGTTTCTGGGCGGTCTCGACGCTCTTGTTGAGCCACGGGTGCTCCAGCTCCTGGCCATCCTCCAGGCCGAAACGCTCCATGATCTTCGTCATCCTGTCGGACGCGCCGAAGTTGCGCATGAGGTCATCCTCGAAGCTCGCGTAGAAGCGGGATGCGCCCGGGTCGCCCTGGCGCGCGCAACGGCCGCGCAACTGGCGGTCGATGCGGCGCGACTCGTGGCGCTCGGTGCCGATGACGTAGAGGCCGCCGACGTCGGAGACGCCTTCGCCCAGTTTGATGTCGGTGCCGCGGCCCGCCATGTTCGTCGAGATGGTCACCGAGCCGACCTGCCCGGCGCGCGCGACGATCTCGGCCTCCTGGCTGTGGAATTTCGCGTTGAGGACGGTGTGCGGGATCTTCTCGCGCTTGAGCATGCGGCTCAACACCTCCGAAGCCTCCACGCTCACCGTGCCGACCAGGACGGGCTGGCCTTTCGCGTGCGAGTTCTTTATTTCGTTGATGACGGCGTTGTATTTCTCGCGGCGCGTCTTGTAGATGAAGTCGTTGTAATCCTTCCGGATGACGGGCCGGTTCGTGGGGACGACCATGACGTCGAGCTTGTAGATGTCGTGGAACTCGTTTGCCTCAGTCTCGGCGGTGCCGGTCATGCCGCCCAGCTTGTAGTAGAGCCGGAAATAGTTCTGGATAGTGATGGTGGCGAGAGTCTGCGTCTCCCGGTCGATCTGCACCCCTTCCTTGGCTTCAACCGCCTGGTGCAAGCCGTCGCTCCAACGGCGGCCGGGCATCTTGCGGCCCGTAAATTCATCGACGATGACGACCTTGTTCTCCTCGACGACGTACTGCACGTCCTTCTCGTAGAGGCAGTAGGCGCGCAGGAGCTGCGAGATGTTATGGATGCGCTCGGACTGGTGGTCGCAATGCCCCTGCCGGGCCGCCTTCGCCTTCTCCTTTTCCTCGGGCGTAAGCTTGGGGTCGAGGTCGATCTCCGTGAACTCGCTGATGAGGTCCGGCAGCACGAACGCATCCGGCTCGTCGGGATTCAGGAAGGTGCGGCCCATCTCGGACAGATCGGACTCGTGGGCCCGTTCATCGATGGTGAAGAAGAGTTCCTCCTTTAACGCAAACAGTTCGTCCTTCCGCGTGTCCTGGAAAAACGAGAGCTCGGCCTTGTCCACGATCCGGCGCGCCTCGGGATCTTCCTGGAGGCGGAGGAACCCTTTGTTCCTGGGCTGGCCGAGCTTCACCTTGAAGAGGATGCGCCCGGCGTCCTCGGCCTTGCCGGCCTCGATGAGTTCCCGGGCCTCGCTGATGAGGCGGTTGCAGAGCATCGACTGCTTGCGCACGAGCTGGTCCACCAGCGGCTTGAACCGGTCGTATTGATGGGTGGACACGGTCGCCGGGCCGCTGATGATGAGCGGGACGCGCGCCTCGTCGATGAGGATGGAGTCCACTTCGTCCACGATGGCGTAGTAATAGCCGCGCTGGACCTGTTGCTCGCGCGTGGTGGCCATGCCGTTGTCGCGCAGGTAGTCGAAGCCGAATTCGCTATTCGTCCCGTAGGTGATGTCGCACGCGTATTGCTCCCGGCGCAGGGTCGGGGGACTGGTCATGCTGGATGCAGGAACACGTGAGGCCGAGGAAACGGTAGAGCACGCCCCATCCACTCGGAGTCACGGCGCGCGAGGTAATCGTTCACCGTCACTAGGTGCGACCCCGCGCCCGGTAAGGGCGTTCAGGTAAAGGGGCAGCGTGGCGACGAGGGTCTTGCCCTCGCCGGTCGCCATCTCGCCGATCTTCCCCTGGTGGAGGATGATCCCCCCGACGAGCTGCACGTCGAAGTGCACCATATTCCAGATGATCGGCTGGTCGGCCACCATGCACTCGACGCCGCACAGGCGGCGCGCGGCGTTCTTCACCACGGCAAAGGCTTCGGGCAGGATTTCGTCCAGCACCCGGTCCTGCTCCGAGGGGTCGTCGATCTTCGCCAAGCGCTCCTTCCAGGCCGCGGTCTTTTCCCGCAGAGCCTCGTCCGGGAGCGACTGGAACTGCTGCTCAAATTCGTTGATGCGCGCCACGAGCGGCCGCAGGCGCTTGATCTCGCGCTGGTTCCGGGAACCGATGATCTTCTTGAGAATCCAGTTAATCATGACTCACGCCTTTTGGCCCTCTGCTTCACGCTCTTGGGACCGTGGAGGCCCCGGCGTCGAATGCGGTCGCCTCCACCTCCACCCGGGAGCCTCGCGGAAGGGCCGAGACCTGGATGGTGGAACGCGCGGGAGGGAACTCGGGAAAATACGTTGCGTAAACTTCGTTCATGGCCGCGAAATCCGCGAGGTCGATGAGGAAAACGGTGGTCTTAACCACGTCCGGGAGGCGCAGACCCGCCGCTTTCAATACCGCCCCCAGGTTATCCAGGCAGCGGGTTGTCTGGGAGCGGATGTCGCCGGCCACCAGTTCGCCTGTCCGCGGGTCCAGCGGTATCTGGCCCGCGCAAAAGAGGAACCCGCCCGCCGAGATCGCTTGCGAGTAGGGCCCGACCGCACCGGGAGCATCCCCGCTGGCAATAACCTTTTTCATCTGGAGAGGCGAAGCTACCCACTGAGGCCGGTGGTGTCAATGCACGGCCCGACGCGGTTCCCGCGCGGGCGCTCGCGGGGCGGCGGGTGCTTTTCGGTGGAAAAAACTGCTTGTAGCGGCGCGGGATTCTGTGCTCTATCGGTCATGCGAAACATACGGTTTTCGTGCTTCCAATGCGGCCAGCACCTGGTCGCGGAGGGCGAATGGGTGGGCTTGGACATCCACTGTCCCGGGTGCGGGAACACCCTTACCATCCCCGCTGAAGGGGATGGGCACTTTGCGACGCCGCACTTCGCCGCCTTCAACCGGTCGGAAGAGGGAGAGTTGCTCGCCGTCACCCAGCAGCGGGACGCCTTGGCCGGGGAACGGGACGCCCTGGCCGCGGAACGCGACGCGCTCTCCGCACAACACAAGACCCTCGCCGCGGAGCTCGAGCACATGCGCGGCATGCTGGAGATGGCGGAGATGGCCAGGGAAGCCTTGCAGGCGGCGCTCAGGAAATCCAAAGAATCCCTTTCGGAAAATGACGAAGGCTTTCTCAGCATCCAGGCGGAACATGACGCCGCCAAGGCGGAGCTGGCGCAAACGAAGCGGCTCGTCACCGAGCAGGAGACCGCGCTGCAGGCCGCCGGCGAAGAAGCGAGGGCGCGCGCCGAAGAGGCCCGGAAGCTCGCTGAAAGTTTGAGCGAACAGACCGCCCAGCTCACGGCCGCCCGCGAAGAGACGGAAGAGGCCCGGCGCACCGCCGCAAAGCTGGCCGAGGATTTCAACCAGAGCGGGGATGCGCTCGCCCGCGCCTTTGCCGCGTGCGCCGTGGTGGAGGCCGAGCGGGACAAGTTCAAAGCCGACCTCGCCGTGCAATTTCAACTGGAGGAATTCCTGGTGCTGAAGGAAAAGAATGGCGTTTCCGACGCAAAACTCGCCGAGGAGCGGGAGGCGGTCGGGCGCGCCCTGCGCGAACTGGAGGAATCCAGGGACGCCCTCCGCGTGGCGGGGGATGAACGGGTGCGGCTGGCGCTTGAGCTGGCCGCCTCGCGGGACGCCCTCTCGGAGACGAAACTGGAGCAGGATAACGCGGTGCTGCGCGGCCTCGTCGAGCGCCTGAACGAAGAGTTGAAACATCGCCCCCCGTCGCGTCGGAGACGGAACTGGCTGCCGAGGCGGGAGGTGGCCATGCGCGTTTTCAATTGGCCTTGGGGACGGCGCCTGGCTATAAGTAAGCCCCAACAAACCCCTTCCTTATGAAACTCTTCCGCCTACTCCCCGCCCTGCTTCTCCTCACCGCCATACAGGCTTTCGCCGTCCCGGCGCCTTACAGCTTCGACTTCAAGGTCGAAAGGAAAAAGCTCGAAGGCACCCGCACCTCCACGCTCGAGCACAAGGTCTCGGACGAGAAATGGTGCTACACTATTACGATCAACAACCAATCCTTCAAGGACGTCCCGAACATCGACATCAAGTACATCATCTACTTCAAGAAAGAGACTGAGGGGAGCAAGGTCACCAAAGAGAAGCACATTACCGGCAAGAGCAGCGCCGCGATGCTCCAGAACAACGGGAATTTCACGTTCGACACCGACTCCGTGGAACTCATCAAGTCGCAACTGGATAACGGCTTTTACTACGTGAGCGGCGCCCGCACCCGGTCCCGGGACGCGCTCACCGGCATCTGGCTGCGCCTTTACCAGGGCGGAACCATGATCGGCGAATACGCCGATCCGCAGACCTTGACGACCGGGAAGTGGGAAGAGAAATAGGGGCCGCGCCGCCGGTTTGCGGTTCACGCATATTTGCCCCGATCGCGTAGCGCCTCGTCAAGAGTGTGCCTGGACGGGCTCGAACCGCCAACCTTCTGATCCGAAGTCAGAAACTCTATCCAATTGAGCTACAGGCACTTGGCGCTGAGAATCAATCAGGGGTCGCGACGAAATCAACCCTTATCCAGACCCAACCCGCGCATGCGGATGTGCCGGCTGCCTGACCTCCGGTAAATTCAGCGTTGCCCGGCGGGCTGTCGGGGCGTCTCAATCCGCTCCGGCCGCTCCCGCCGTCAGCCGGTAAGTGCAGTAGTAGAGTCCCGATACGGATGTCTCTTCCCGCCGGACGCGCGCGCCAAGCACAGCCTGAAACATGTCCGCCTCCAGCCGGGCCACGATCGGGAACGCCGTCAGCAGGTCGAGGATGGGTGAATGGTGCTCGACGATGGCCGGGGCGGCGTGGCGCTCATGGGACGGCGATTCCGGCGTTTCGAGCTGCGACATGTGGCCCTCGCTCTCGCGGATGCGGGCGAAGGACTTCGCTCTCTCCAGGGGCGTGGAGCCTTTCACGCGCGCCTGGTATCCCTTCGTCTTTTCCTGGAAAACCGTGAAGAGGAGTTTCTCCGCGGAGGCGGGGCCGTACAGCTTCCGGGCCGATTCCAGGATTTGCAGGGTGAGCTCGTTGCTCGTGACCGGGAAGAGCTCGTGCGCCCGCTTCGTGAGGCGATACAGCATCTCGGGGCGTCCCACGGGTTTGGGCCGGCGCCACGTGTCGAGGTAGCCGTCGTGTTCGAGCTCGACGCAGTGCTGCTTGATGCCCATGTAGCTCATGTCCAGCTTGTCGGCCAGTTCGTTGACGGAGAGCCCGCGGGTGCGTTTCAGGAGGTTCAGAATTTCGAGGCGCTGGCTTTTGCCGATCTCCGCAATGAGCTTCTGGATCATTCAATAATCCTTCTCGCCCGGCTCCGGCACCGCCTCCAACAGCTTCTGGACGATCTTGTCCGAATCGACCCCCTCCGAGTCCGCCGCGAAATTCGTGAATATCCGGTGGCGCAGGACGGGGCGAGCGACGGAGCGGACATCATCCGTGCTCACCAGGAGCCGGCCGGCGATGACCGCACGCGCCTTGGCCGCGATGACCAGGTACTGGGTCGCCCTCGGCCCCGCGCCGCAATGCAGCCATTTCTTCACGAACTCCGGCGCGCGCTTGTCGCCGGGGCGTGTGGAGCGCGCCAGGCGGGTCGCGTATTTCACCACGTGATCGGAGATCGGCAGTTCCCTCACGACGCGCTGCAGCTCGAGGATCTCCGCGGCGTCGAGGACCTTGCGGAGCTCCATCTTGCGCTGGGTCGTCGTGACCTTGGCGATGGTCTCCTCGTCCTCCTCGGTCGGGTAATCGATGTAAATGCTGAACATGAAACGGTCGAGCTGCGCTTCCGGCAGCGGGTAGGTGCCCTCTTGTTCGAGCGGGTTCTGCGTCGCCAGGACGAAGAACGGGAGATTCAGCGGATAGGTGACGCCGGCGGCCGTGACGCGGTGCTCCTGCATCGCTTCCAGCAGCGCCGCCTGGGTCTTCGGCGGCGTGCGGTTGATCTCGTCCGCAAGCAGGATGTTCGTGAAGATCGGCCCGCGGATGAACCGGTATTCCTTGTGGCCGGTCTGTTCGTCCACCTCGAGGATGTCCGTCCCGGTTATGTCCGAGGGCATGAGGTCCGGGGTGAACTGGATGCGCCGGAAATCGAGGTCGAGCACTTCGGAGACGGTGCGCACCATCATCGTCTTCGCGAGGCCGGGCATGCCGATCATCAACACGTGGCCGTTGGAGACGATGGCCGCCAGCAACTCGCCGATGATCTCCCGCTGACCGATGATCGCCTTGCCGATCTCGGCTTCGATGAGCTTCGTCTTCGCGCTCATCCGGCTCACGATCTCCTGGATCTCCAGTTGCGCGTCCGTCAGCGCCGCCGCGGGTGCAGGCGTCACAGCCGCCTTCCGCGGCGGGGCGGCGCCGGCCTCCTCGAAAATGAAGATGGACGTCCCGATGATGATCTGGTCGCCGGCCGAGAGCGGCTTGTCGTCCTCGATCTTCTCGTCGTTCACGAACGTCCCGTTCGAGCTGCCCATGTCCCGGACGCGCCAGCCGCCCGCGCCGTTCTCATAGACGGAAGCGTGCAAGCGCGACCCCGCCGAATCGCTGTCCAGCACCACGTCGCACTCCGGGGCGCGCCCGATCATGATCTGGCCGGCGAGCGGATATTCCCGCCCTTCCTCCAGCCCGGCCTTCACCCGGAGCTGGTAGGTTCGGCTCTTCGGGAAAATGCCGTCTGTCAGCTCGGGCGCTTCGGGGGAGCCCTCACTTTCCGCGATGGCGATGCTCATTCAGGCCGAGATTACTCGCCAAAGACCGCCACGGCAAGACCTGGGGCCCGCGATCTTCCATTAGGCGCGCGCCGTCCGCAAGCAGGCGGGTGCAAGCCGTCCCCCCTCACATGGTCTTCCGGCAATTCCGTCCCTAACGGCGGCGCTCCGCGACCTGGCTTTCCAAGGCGCCTTCCGCCTGCCGGACGCTGATGAGAGGCTCCGTCCCGATCATACGAAACACCACGGAAGCGATCACCGCGCCGAGGATGGGCGCCACGATGAAAAGCCAGAGCTGGCTCAGCGCCCACCCGCCGACGAAGACGGCCTGGCTGATGCTGCGCGCCGGGTTCACCGAAGTATTCGTCACGGGGATGCCGACAAGGTGGATCAACACCAGCACGAGACCGATCGGCAGTCCGGCGAAGCCCACAGGCGCCTTGATGTCGGTGGAACCCAGCACCGTAAAGACCAGGAAAAAGGTCAGCACCGTCTCCACCAGGAAAGCGGAGGTCACGTTAAAATGGTTGGGCGAATGCTCCGCGTAACCGTTGGCCGCAAAACCGCTCGCCGCGGGGTCGTATCCGCCCGGCCCGCCCTTCAGGATCACCAGCAGCAACCCCGCCGCCACGATGCCGCCCAGGATCTGCGCCACGATGTATCCCGGAACGTCTTTCGCCTTGAACTTGTTGCTGCAGAGCAGCCCGATCGTCACCGCCGGGTTGATGTGGCAACCCGAAATCGGCCCGATTGCGTATGCCATCGTCAGCAGAGTGAGGCCGAAGGCGAGCGAAACCCCGAGAAACCCGATGTGATCGCCCGCCAGCACCGCGCTGCCGCACCCCCCGAGGACGAGGACGAAGGTTCCGATAAATTCAGCGATATATTTTTTCATTTGTGTGCGTTCTTCTTCTTGCGTTGGCGCGACCACCCACACCGGAGCACCGGCGAAAACGGATTTGCGAGCCGGTGTCATAATTGAATCCCACTTGCCTGTCCAGCCCTCATTATTCGCCGGATGCAACCGAACGGAACCCGGAACAGCGCCTCCGGGCCGCCGTAACCCGCCGAAGTCCCAAGAAAAGAGCGTCTCAAGAAAAAAGCTTGCCGCCGGGGAGAACCTGCGCAAAGTAAATCCCCCGGCCCAACCCCGTTCGAAAGCGCACCCCCCGGAGGGGGTGAGCCTTGGTCGGCGCCAGGCTGCGAGACCCACCATTTCCAGCGTAGCTCAGTGGTAGAGCGATCGGCTGTTAACCGATTGGTCGTAGGTTCGAATCCTACCGCTGGAGCCAATCGAAGGGCTTGCTGCTAGCTCCATCAAAAGTCAGGTAAGGGCGGAGATGAGAAGGTTCGGGAGAAGCATGGCGACGCCGAGTCCATAGATCAGGTCCAGCCAAAAGACACGGCCGATGGAGGCAACGTAAATGATGATGACGACCGGGTAGGCGACAAGGCGGGTGAGCAGCGGGACAGTTTCGCTTTTCATCGCGCTCCAAATGCTGCGGGCGTCGCCGGTGCTGGGGATGGCGTGCATGGCGATGGAAACGCCGAGCCAAAGGAGGAAGTAATCGAGCGGAGTGCCGGTCTGCAACTTGAGGACGGGAACGGCGGCGGGAAAGGCAATGAGGGCGCCGACTACGGAATTGATGATGAATGGGCCTATGCCAATGACGATCTGCTGGATGGGCATGCGCGGGATCTCGTGGACGACGTATCCGGCAGGATTGCCGAAACGGAAATAGCAAACGTCGAGGACGGCGACGCGGCAGACCCTGCAAAAGAATTGGTGGGCAAGCTCATGAACGATGATGCCGGGGAACGTGGCCCAGGCGATGAGGAAACCCGGGATGATCATGGTTTATCTTGCATCTGTTTAATCGCCTGATGCACCTCCGTGATCGTTTCCGAGGAGGCGTGCTTTCCCTCGATGGATTGGAAGGCGACCGCAGCCGCCCGCAAATCCCCGACATGGCAGGCGGCGATGCCGAGCCGGGCCATAGCCTCGGTGGAATCCGGAAAAGCGTTGACGACGGCCCGATACTCTCGCTCGGCATCGGTGTAACGACCTTGCCGCTCATCATCGAGCCCGCGCTGAAAGGCGACGCCGGCGGAGATGGCGGCGGGAACGCGAACCATAGACCACGCAAGGATGATAAGGATCACGGTGGCGGAAACTACAATCCACGCCGGAATCTTGCGCCGCGCGAGGCCAGTGCGGCAATCGGAGCAGAGAAGCATCGTGTATCCCGTCTCCGGAGGCTCGCCGCAGACCTTGCACACCGGAACAGCGATGGGAACGCGTGTCGGAGGGGTGGGGATCTCCTGATACATAATTGGAAGGATACCAGAGCTGAAGGCGATTGTTCCGTTTTGGCCCGCTCCAAGTCAACATCCGTTCACCTGGAAAGTCCGGGCTTGGCTCAATACCCGGAACTGGCGACTGAGTCTCGCATGCGCTGGAAACGGAGCTAAATCGCAGCTGACTCAAACGGTGATCCAGGAGAAGTGTGGAGGAGCCGCAGGCAGGGGACGGGCATCCGGGTCACGGACGCGCGATGCAGGTTTTCAGCTCTTCGAAGAGGGTGTCGCGGTGGCTGGTGACGCAGCCGCCGTGGTTGCCTGGGATGAGATGGACATCCATTCGGGTGACGAGTTTTCGCCAGCCGCGCAGGACGTTGGTTCCGCGGGAGGCGGTTTCTTCGCTGAGGAAGAGCGCGAGGCGTCCCGCGTAGGGGCGCGCGGAGTAGCCTGCGAGTTCCCATTGGAAGGCGAGCAGCGTTTCGGCTAACAACGGGATTTCGAGCATCACTTCAGGAGCGGCGCCGTTGGGCGCATCAATTGCGTGGGCCACTCTAGCAGCGTTTGCGACCCCTCGCCGCCGCGCGCGCCTGGAAAGCCACTCGCGCATTTTGATCCGGATGTAGTTGAGCTTTTCCGGGCCGTTCAGGTTCATCCAGAAGTCGGATCGCATCACCTGTTTGGATAACAGGGTGAAGAGCCGCCGCTGTCGCTTATCGCCGACTCCGGCGCGGGCGCCCGCGGTCTCGAGGAAGTGGCGCGCCTGGCGCAGGAGGCGGCGTTCGGGGAAGAAGCTGTCTATGAGGATGAGGATTTCCACCGGTTCTCCGGCGGCCTCGAGCTGGCGGGCGGCTTCATAAGCGATGAATCCGCCATAGCAATAGCCCGCGAGCACGTAAGGCCCGTGGGGCCGGAGGGATCGCATGGATGCGATGAGCACCCTGGCCGTTTCCTCGAGGCTGGAATGGAGCGGGTAGTTTTTCAGATCGGGGGGCGACACGATGTAGAGGGGCCGGTCGTCGCCGAGGCGTTGCCCGAGTTCGAAACAAAAGTTGGGCCCGGGGATGACATCTCCGTAGAACAGGAAAAAGGGCGCCTTCGCGCCTTCCTCCTGGATTGGGATCACGTGGGATGCTTTCGGGCTCTGCCCTTTGTCGATCTTCGCCGCGAGCTCACGGAGGGTGGGGAAGGCGAAGAGGGTCGCCAGGGGATCTTCCGCGCGAAGGCGGCTTCGAGCCGCGCGAGCATTTGCACGGCGAGCATGGAATGCCCGCCCAGCTCGAAGAAGTTGTCGTGCACGCCGACACGTTCCAGCGTGAGCACTTCGCACCAGACTTTGGCCAGCGCTTCTTCGGTCGCGCTCCGCGGCGGCTCGAGCCCTTCGCGGGGCGGCTTCCGGCCGTGCTCGGGCGCGGGCAGCGCTTTGCGGTCGATCTTGCCGTTGGCGGTGAGCGGGAGGCGATCCAGCAACACATACGCCGAGGGGCGCATATATTCGGGGAGCCTGTCTTTGAGGAAGTGGCTCAGTTCGGCCGCCGTTGCCTCGCCGGCGATGTAGGCCGCCAGGCACTTTTCGCCCGCATCCGCGCGCACCGTTACCACCACTTCCCGGACGCCCGGGTGCATCCGCAGCGCGGCCTCCGTCTCCCCGGGCTCGATGCGGAACCCGCGGATCTTGGCCTGAAAGTCGAGCCGGCCCACGAACTCCAGGCTGCCGTCGGCCCGCCTGCGCGCCCGGTCGCCGGTCCTGTAAAGACGGTCGCCGGCATCGAAGGGAGAGGCGATGAACTTTTCGGCGGTGAGCTCGGGGCTGTTCAGGTAACCGCTCGCGACTCCCGGGCCGCCGATGGTTATCTCCCCGCAGACGCCGACCGGGACGGGGTTGCGGTAGGCGTCGAGGACATAGACCCGGGTGTTGGCGATCGGCAGGCCGATGGGGATCGTCGCCGCAGCCTCCGGGACGGCCGTCACCCGATGGGAGGTGGCGAACGTCGTCGCCTCGGTCGGGCCGTAAACGTGCAGCAGCCTCGAGGGCGGGCCCGCACGCAGCACGGCCCGCACGGAGCCGGGGTCGCACGCCTCTCCTCCGAACAACAAATGCTTGAGCCCGCGAAACACGGCGGCGTTTTCCTTCGCCAGGTGGTTGAACAGGGCGGTGGTCAGAAAGAGCGTGTTGATCCCGCGGCGCTCGATCTCCACCCCGAGCTCTCTTGCCGAGAGGAGCGTCTCCTTGTCGATGACGACGAGCTGCGCCCCGTTCAGGAGCGCGCCCCATATCTCGAAGGTCGCGGCGTCGAACGCGCCGTTGGAGGCCTGCGCCACAACGTCCCCGGGTTCGAGCTGGACGTAGTCGGCGCCGATGACGAGCCGGTTGATCGCCCGGTGCGGGATGCTCACCCCTTTGGGCTGCCCCGTGGAGCCCGACGTGTAGATGACATACGCGGTGTTCTCGGGCGCGCACGGAACTTCGAGGCCGGTCTCGGGCTGCGCCGCGACCGCCGGCCAGTCCGTATCCACGCACAGGAGATGCGCCTCGCCCGAGAGCGCGCGGAGCAGGCCCCGCTGCGCTTCCAGCCCCAGCACCACCGGCGCAGCCGCGTCCTGCAGCATGAACGCGAGCCGAGCCGCGGGATAGGCCGGATCCAGCGGCACATAAGCGCCCCCCGCTTTGAGGATCCCCAACAACGCGACGATGAACTCCACCGACCGGTTCATGCAGACCGCCACATGCGTCCCCGACTCCACCCCCATGGAACGCAAGTGCCGGGCGAGCCGATTCGCCCGCGCATCCAGCTCCGCGTAGGTGAGCTTCTTCTCCCCCACCACCGCCGCCGCGCCGGGCGTCCGCGCCGCCTGCTCCTCAAACAACCGGTGCACGCACTGGCCGCGCGGATACTCGCGCTCGGTCCGGTTCCATTCCACCAGCAGCAGGCGCCGCTCACCGCCCGGCAGCAGGTTCAAGCGCCCGATCTCCCCATCGGGATCGGAAATAATCGAGCGCAACAACTCCTCCAGGCGGGCAGCCATCCGCCCCGCGTTCTGCGCCGTGAAAAAGTCCTTCGCATACTCCAGCTGGCATTCCCAGACTTCCTCTTCCGCGGTGATGTTCAGCACCAGGTCGCTCTTGCTCGTCCCCGTGTGCATCGGGCGCGGCAGCCCCTCCGCCTCCCCCAGCTTCCAGCCCGGCAACCCCTCCTCCACCAGCGCGAACATCGTCCGAAACAGCGGCGCCTGGCCCCCGTCGCGCCCGCGCGCCGTCATCTCCACGATCTGCTCAAACGGCAGCTCCGCATGCTCCAGCGCCCCGCGCACCGTCTCCCGGACCTGGCCGAGCAGCTTTCGGAACTTCAGCCCGTCCTCCAGCCGCGTCCGCACAGGCAGCGTGTTCAGGAAAAAACCGGCCAGCGGCTGCACCTCGGGCCGCGCCCGGTTGGCCACGGGCGTCCCCACGATGATGTCCTCCTGGCCCGTATGGCGATGCAACCACACCTGGAACGCCGCCAGCATCAGCGTAAAGAGACTCACCCCCTCCCGCCGCGCCAATGCGCGCAACCCCTCCGTAACGTCCCTCTCCAACCGGAAACGATGCACATCCCCGCGCCCGCTCCGCCGCGGCGAGGCCCCATCACCCCCATCCAAGACATCCACATCCACCGGCAGTTCCAGCACCGTGGGCGCGTCCTTCAGTTGCCCGCCCCAGTATCCCCGCTCCCGTTCCAGCAGCGCCCCCGAAAGCCGCCGCCGCTGCCACACCGCGTAATCGGCATACGACACCCCGAGCTCCGCCAAACCCGCCCTCGCAGGCTCCCCGTCCGCCGCGTACAGCCGTTCCCATTCCTTGAAAAACATCCGCAACGACCATTCATCCAGCAGGCTGTGATGAAAGGTGAACAACAGCACGTGCTCGTCCTCTCCCGCCCGCATCCACAGCACCCGCCAGAGCGGCGCACGGGCAAGGTCAAAAGGCCGCCGCGCCTCCTCCATCAGACGCCGCTCCGCCTCCGCAGCCCGGCCCTCCTCCGGCGCCCCTCGCACATCCTCCTCCACCCACGGCAGCTCCATCGACCCCGCCGCCGCGATCTTCTGCACCAGCCGATCCTCCTCCCGCACCAACGCCGTCCGCAACACCTCGTGCCGATCCACAAGCACCCCCAAACACCTCCGCAGCAGTCCCATATCCACCGCTCCCCGCAACCGATATGCCACGGGCTGGTTATACGTGGCCGCATCCGGCAGCGTCTGGTGGACCAGCCACATCTGTTGTTGCCCAAAAGACATTGGCGGCGCTTCCCTGCGATCCGCCTTCTCCATCCGGAGAAAGGCCTCCGCTTTCATTCCCCCCGATTCGAGCCGCCGAGCCAGCCCATCGATCGTGCGATGTTCAAAGAGCCACCGAATGGGCACGTGCAAATGGAGCAGCGACGCTATCCGCGACACGATGGCACCCGCCAGCAAGGAATGGCCGCCCAACTCGAAGAAGTCGTCACCGACTCCCACGCGCTCGACCCGGAGCACCTCCGCCCAAATCAGCGAAAGCGTGATCTCGATCTCGCCCGTCGGAGCCTTGTAAGCGCGATGGGCGCGGGAGGCGCTTTCGGGCGGCGGCAGCGCCTTGCGATCCACCTTTCCGCTGGGGGTAAGCGGGAGGCGCTCCAGCACTACGTACGCCGAAGGCCGCATATACTCGGGCAGGCGCTCGCGCACCAACTCGCACAACGGTTCGAGGTCGGTGAGGGACGGATGCGCGGGCGCCAGGTATGCCACGAGGCGCTTGTCTCCGGGAGTATCCTCGCGGGCAATAACCACCGCCTGGAGCACCGCCGGGTGTTCGCGCAGCAGGCTCTCGATCTCACCGGGCTCGATGCGAAAACCGCGCAGCTTCAACTGGAAATCCATGCGCCCGAGAAATTCGACCACGCCGTCCGCCCGCCAGCGAGCGCGGTCTCCGGAGCGGTAAATCCGCGCCCCGGCGGCATTCGAGAAGGGATCGGCGAGGAAGCGTTCGGAGGTTAGTTCCGGCTGGTTGAGATACCCGCGCGCGAGGCATTCGCCACCGATCCACAACTCCCCGGGGACGCCGATCGGCGCGGGCTTGCCCTGGGAATCGACGATGTACGAAGTGACATTCGGCAGCGGCTTCCCGATGGTGATCGCGTCTCCCTTGCCTATGCGCGCCGCGTGGGAATAGATCGTCGTCTCCGTCGGGCCGTACATGTTCCGGAGCTCTCCACATCGTTCGAGAATCCGGCCCGCCAGCTCCGCCGAAAGCCGGTCGCCGCCGGAGATCGCCTTCAGCCGCGGGCTGCCTTTCCAACCGGAGTCGATCAGCAATTCCCAGGTCGCGGGCGTGGCCTGAAGAAAGGTGGCACCGCTTCCTTCCAGGAGAGCGGCGAGGGCGGGCCCGTCTGCACGTGTGTGCTCGGGCACGATGACCACGCATGCCCCGGTGGTCAACGGAAGGAAGAGCTCCAGCACCGAGATATCGAAGCTGATCGTCGCCAGCGCCAGCAGGATGTCGCCCGCGCCGATGCCGAGCTCGACCTTCAGCGCGTCGAACAGATTAACCACGGAACGGTGCTCGACCACGACCCCTTTCGGCAAACCCGTCGAGCCGGAGGTATAAATCACGTAGGCTGCATTTGAGGATGAGACCTTCACCTCCTGGGCCGCGCATTCGTCGGCTGGCTCCCATTCGTCGACCAGGACGCGCTCACACTCAAAGCCGGCGGACAGCGTGAGCAGGGGACGCTCGGTGAGCAGCAGCGCCACTCCAGCGTCCGCGAGGATGGCGGCGATGCGGGCGGGCGGCAACCGCACATCCAAAGGAACGTAGGCGCCCCCGGCTTTCAGGACGCCCAGCAGGGCCACAAGCATCCGCGGCGACCGCTCGACACAGACCCCCACCCGAGCTTCGGGTCCGACCCCGCGCCCCGTCAAATGCCGCGCGAACCGGCTCGAGGAAAGATCGAGTTCCCGATAGGTAACCGCCGTTCCCGCGTAACGCACGGCTACCGCCTCCGGGGTGCGTCCAGCCGCCTCGACGAACAACTCGTGCAGGCACTTCTCCTTTGGAAAATCCCGGGCCGTATCATTCCAGGCCACCAGCATGGTGTGGGTCTCAGCCGCATCGAGCAGCGGATCTTCCCGACGCATTGTGTCGGGTCCGCCGCGATCCCGCGCAGCAGCGCGTGCCACTGCCGAAGCATCCGGGCCGCCCGGTCGGGGGCGAACAGGTCCGTATTATATTCCATGGACGCCAGGAGACCTTCGGGCGTCGGCTGCACCACCAGGCTCAGGTCAAACTTCGAGGTCGGCGTGCTGACGGGATGACGCTCCACCTCGGCGCCGGCGAGCCGCAGGTCCATCGCATCGAAATCCTGCAATGAAAACGTAGCCTGAACCAGCGGCGCCCGGCCCGGATCCCGCCGTGTCTGCAAAAGATTGAGCAGCAGATCAAACGGCATATCCTGGTGCTCGTAAACTTCGAGCGCGGTCGTTTTTACGCGATCGAGCAGCTCCCGGAAGGTCGCATCGCCCGAGACCGCTGCGCGAAAGACGAGCGTGTTGGCAAAGAAACCGATGAGCCCTTCTGCTTCCAGCCGGCGTCGATTTGCGAAAGGCACGCCGACGAGCAGATCCTCCTGCCCGGTATATCGGAAGAGGAGGACGTCGAATGCCGCGAGGAATACCATAAAAAGGGTGGCATCCCCCTCCCGAGCCCGCCCCTTGAGGCCCTCGACAAGCTCGCCCCCGAGCAGCAGCGAACAACTCCCCCCTCGAAAGCTTTCCGCCGCGGGGCGGGTATAGTCCAGGGGAAGGTCCAACACCTCCGGCGCGGAAGCCAACTGCTTCTGCCAGTAGGCCGCCTCTCTGCGGAACTCTTCGCCGCCGTGGCAGCGGCGTTGCCATGCCGAGTAATCGACGAACTGCGCCGGCAAGGGCGGCAGGCGGACGGGAGCGCCCGTCGCCAGGGCCTCATAGGCTGCGGAAAGCTCACGGCACAGATTCGACTGCGACCAGCCGTCTGAGATGATGTGGTGCATCGCGATCAAGAGCAGATGCTCCCCATCTCCAACCGAGAAAAGGACCGCGCGAAACGGCGGCGAGGCGGCGAGATCGAAAGGCAGGCACACCGTCTCCTGGAGGCAGCGTTCGGCGGCGGCCCTGCGGGATTCCCCGGGCGCTTGCGCTGCCGTTACGCGTTCCAGGCGGAACGCGCTCTCGGAAGCTACGCGCTGGCAGAGTTCGCCGTCCTCGATGGCGAAGGTCGTTCGCAAGATGTCGTGCCTGCGTATGACCTGGCGAAAGGCCTCCTCCAGCAAGGCTGGCTGGAGCGGGCCGCGCAGGTCAAAGGCCGCCGGGACGCAATACGCGGGCGACTCCGGGGCATATTGGTGCAAAAACCACATCCGCTGCTGCCCATTGGATGCCGGATGGATGGCCGTCTGCCCGCCGCCGGCGTCGATATCCACCCGGCGCGGCGGCTCTTTTGGCAGCGTGGCGCCACCCGCCGCGGCTCTGGTGCTTGCATCTCCCTTGCGGAGAAGGCCGTCAAGAGCCGCGCGTTCCGCTCCCGTCATGCTCGCGAGGCGCAGCTTGAGAAGTTCGTGCTCCGTACTCATCGCCGTCGCGGTTCAAGGCCCCTGAGCGGGCCCGCGCGCTTCTTCCAATATCCTGGCCTGCTCCGAGGCGGGAAGAGCCGCAAGGGCTGCGACGAGCAGCTCTACTTCGCGCGCAGCGGCCAACTCCTCGATTCGCCCGCCGAAGAGCGCCGGAGTCGGCAGGCGGAAAAGCATCGTGGGCGGCAGTTCGAGCGAGAGCTCCTGCCCGAGGCGCGCGAGCACCTGCATCGCGCGCAGAGAATCACCTCCCAACGCGAAAAAGTTGTCGGCCCGGCCAACGTTTTTCAGCCCAAGCACCTCGCAGATCGTGGCCGCCGCGCGCGTCTCCATCTCCGAGGCGGGGGCTTCGTATTCAACGCGAAGGGAATGGGCCAGCCTGTCTGCCATGCCGATGCGCTGGACCTTCCCGGTCGCCCCTTTGGGCACTTCGTCCACGAATATGACGCGGCTCGGCACCTTGAAAGCCGAGAGCCGTTCCAGCAGGAACGCCCGCAACTCCGCTTCGCTGCAAGACGCGCCTTCGCACAACACGACGGCGGCGGCGATGTCCTCCCCGAGGGTCGAATGCGGCACGGCGAAAGCCACGGCTTGCCGGACTGCGCGGTGGGCAAGCAGGGCCTCGTCGATCTCGCGGGGCGCGATCTTCTCGCCTCCGCGGTTGATGAGTTCCTTCAGCCGGCCGGTGAGGAAAAGGTAGCCGTCCCCATCGATGAAACCCTGGTCTCCCGTTCGAAACCAGCCGGCGGCGCAGAATGCATCCGCGTTGGCTTCGGGATTCTCCTCGTAACCGCGCATCACGTTGGCGCCCATGATCGCCACCTCGCCGATGCATCCTGTCTGGAGCGGGACGCCCGCCTCGTCCAGGATCGCAAAGCGCGGCCCGGCAGCCAAGCCCACCGAGCCCGGTTTGCGCACCCCTGGAGGCAGCGGGTTCGAGGCCATCTGGTGAGCCGCCTCGGTCATGCCGTAGGATTCCACGACAGGCACCCCGAAAGCCCGCTCCATCGCCTTCATGAGGGACGGCGCCAATGCCGCCGAGGAAGAGCGGATAAACCGCAGGGAACCGGATCCATTCGGAGAGTCCAGCGCAACGTCCAGAAGGGCCTGGTGCATCGTTGGGACGGCGGAGAACCAGGTCGGTCTCCACGTCTTCAACCAGCGCGGGAATGCTCCGGCATCGAATGCACCCGGGCAGCCGCAACTCCCGCCCGCGCCGAGCGCCGCGAGCACCGAGGCGACCAGGCCATGGATGTGGAAGAGCGGCATCACGGCCAGGCTGATGTCCGTCTCTCCAAGACCGAGGGTCGCCGCGATGTTCCTGGCCGAGGCGCACAGATTCCCGTGGCTCAGAGGCACCCGCTTCGGTCGGGCGGTTGTTCCAGAGGTATGGAGAACCAAAGCCACGTCGTCCTCTTGGGCAAAAACGGGAGCGGCCGGAGGGCCTTGCTTCGCTCCCGAGAGAGAAAAGCACCCCTCTTTCGCCGACCCCTCCAGATCCACGATCGGCACCCCCAACTCCTCCGCAGCCGCGCGCGCCGCCGCCCCGCCGCCGAGTGGGACGATCAACGCCCGGGCAGGCAAATCCCGCAAATGAAACAGAAAGTCATTCTTTGTATATGCAGGGTTTAGCGGAGCTGCAGTGGCGCCCGCCGCGACTGCGAGGAACGCCACCACCATGTCGGCGCCCTGGGGCAGCGCGATGGCCACGCGGTCGCCCCGGCCGATGCCGAAAGCGCGGAGAGATGCCAGCGCCGCGGCTACTCTCTCGTGCAATTCGGCATGGTTGAGAGCCACCCCTCCGTCGCCTAGGATCGCGGGCCGCGAGCCGAACCGGCGGGTATTGTGCTCCAACATATCCGGGAGCGATGTCCAGCCTTCGTGGCATTCGGACAGAGTGGTCATTCTAGCGACCATAGCAAACTAGGGAATGATCCGCTACCAATTCGGTGTTGGATGCCAGGCCGGTTCAATTCCAAGCCTGTTGGCATGAAGAATGCAACTTGTGGCGGCTGGCAATCGTTCAGTATGCCCTCATCCGACACATCTTCGATCGATTCGCCTCCCAGGGCCACGCCTCAGCCCCCGCCGGGTGCGCCCGACTCGCAGCGCTTGCAGACCCAGCTCGCGGCGCTGGTGGAGGACAGCTCGGGAGGGGCCGGCGAGTTGCGGCCGACGATGGAATTCCTGCGGGCGCTGCTGAATGCACGCGCCGTGGCGCTCCTTCCCGCAGCGGAGAAAGCCAGCCTGGCGAGTTGCATCATTACCACCCCGGGGGTGGCGAGCGATCGCCGTTGCCAGGCTGGCCGCCTCCCTCGATACCCCGCGGGCCCGGGCTCAACCGGCGCCGGAACTGGGCGCGGACGGTTACACCCTTGCCGCCCCGGTCGTGATGGAATCGGAGACTCTCTACTGGCTCGTCGCGCAGATGTCCGTGCCCAACCCGCGGGATATCCAGGCGTTTCTCGTGCTGCTCCAGGCGCTGGCGGGGTTCGTCCTTTACCGGGAGCAGCGGCGCTCGACCCAGGCGGCGCATTGGGCGCTGGAGCGCACCTCCGGCATCCTGGAGATTTTCCGGCGCGCCGGCTGCGAACTCGATTTTTCCAAGGCATGCCGGGTCGCGGTGGACGACCTCCGTGGCTACCTCGGCTGCGACCGCGTGTTCCTGGCGGTAAAAGGCCGCACGGGGCTCAGGATGCGGGCCATCTCCGGCCTGGCGCGGATCGACGACAAGAGCGTGAGCCACGCGCCGTACGAGGCCGCCATGGCGGAGGCGTCGAACGAAAACTGCCGGATCGATTTCCTGCCCGGCAGCCCGAAGACCGACGGGACCGCCGCGCACGAGATGCTCCAGGCGCGCACAGGCGCCGCGCGTCTCACGACCCTGCCGCTCCCGAGGGGAAGCGGCGCGGTGCTGCTGGAGTGGGCCGCAGCTGCTCCGGATGAACGGACCGCCGCGCTGCTGGAAGCCACCGCGCCCTTCCTGCCCGCGCTCTTCGATCTTCTCTTCCGCGCGCGGCCCAACGCGGCCGCGTTCGCGGTTCAACGCATCTGGACGCGGCTGAATGCGAAGAGCCGCCGTGCCGCGGTCGCCGCCGGGGTCGCTCTCGCCGCGCTCCTGGCGTTCCCATTTCATTACGAGATAAAGGCGGACTGCCGGCTCGCTCCCACCGTGAAGCGGGTCATCGCGGCCCCGTTCGAGGGCATATTGAGGAAGAGCTTCGTCCTGCCCGGCGACCGTGTCGAGGCGGGCGCGTCTCTCGCGGAAATGGACAATCGCGACCTGAAGCTCAGGGAAGCCGAGCTCATCGCGGCGCGCGAACGGGCCATGAAGCAGCGGGACAAGGCATTGACGAACGAGGGTGAGGGCGAGGATTTCGCCGCCGCCCAGGTTTCGGATCTCGAGGCGCAGAGCGTGGGCCGCGACCTCGACCTCGTGCAGCGCAAGATTTCCCAACTCGCCGTCAAATCGCCCCTGTCCGGAGTGGTGCTTTCGGGCGATCTCCGGCGTGCGGAAGGGTTGCCGGTGCAACAAGGGCAGGTGCTTTTCGAAGTCGCCCCGCTCGACCGGATGATCGTCGAGATCGACGTGCCGGACCGCGAGATCAGCCGGGTGCGCGCGGGGGAGCCGCTCCGCCTGCGGCTGGATGCGTTCGGAGGGGAGCATTGGCAAAGCCGGCTCGAAAAAGTGCACCCGCAGAGCGAGCAGCGCGACGGGCGCAACGTCTTTGTATGCGAAGCGCCCATGGACGACACGGGGCGCGGGCTCGATCTGCGCCCGGGCATGCGCGGGCGGGCCATCATCCAGGGCGGCCGGCGCCCGCTGGCGTGGACGCTTACACACAGGCTGTGGGAATTCGTGGTCAACTCGCTTTTCTGGTGAACGGATGATCCCCGCCGGCGAGAACCGTTCCGTCCGCGAGGTGGAGATGTTGCGCCCCCGGCTCCGCGACGGCCTCAGCTTTTCGACACAGGAGTTCGGCGGCCGGCGCGTCTGCGTGCTGGAGGACTGCGCCGCCTCCCGCTTCCACAAGGTCGGCCTGGGCGAATACCGGTTCTTCCGGGCGCTGGACGGGACGCGCACCGTCGCGTCTATCCTCGCGCAGCTCGCGCGGGACGGCGGCGGCGAATCGTTTACCGAGCAGGAGGCGTTGCAGATGATCCGCTGGTTGAAGGACAATCACCTGCTTGCGGTCGAGAGCACCCGTGCGGTCAACGAGCGGGAGCAGACCGCGCAAACCGTGAACCACGCCGCGGCGTGGCTGAATCCGCTTGTGCTCAAGATTCCGCTCGCGCGCCCGGACGGCTTCTTCACGCGGGTCGAGCCCGCGATGCGCTGGGCATTGGGCGGATTCGGCTTCGCGCTGTGGCTCGCGGTCGTCCTGACCGGCGCGGTCCAGACGGCGATGGAATGGCCGCGCTTCTCGGCCGGAGTGGACGGCGTCCTCGCGCGCGAAAACTGGCTCTGGCTCCTCCTCGTGTGGCTCGTCCTCAAGGCGGCGCACGAATTCTCGCACGGCGTCTTCTGCAAGCACTATGGAGCGGCGGTCCGCGAGGTCGGGGCGATCTTCGTCCTGTTCGTGCCGATGGGTTATGTGGACGCGACGGCCAGCCTCGGGCTTGCTTCGAAGTGGCGGCGCATCATGGTCTCTTTCGCCGGGCTATACATGGAATTCTTCCTTGCGGCGGTGGCGGCCATCGTCTGGGCGCACACGGATGCGGGGTTGGCAAATACCATCGCCCGCGACGCCGTGGTCACGGGCACGGTGGTCACGCTTTTTTTTAATGCGAACCCGCTCATGCGCTTCGACGGCTATTATATCCTGGGCGATCTGCTCGAAATCCCGAATCTCGGCACCCGCGGCCGCACGTGGGTGCAGGGCGCGCTCGCGTGGCTGCTGGCGGGGGGCCGCGAACTGCGCCCAGCGCCGGTCCGGACGCGGGAGGAATGGATCGTGGCGCTCTATGGCGTGGCGGCGACGGGGTGGGGGGTCATCGTTCTCGCCGGCCTGCTTGCGGGCGCGAGTGTCGCGCTGCGCGGCGGCGGGGTCCTGCTCGCGGCGATCGCCGCGGCGGCCTGGGTCGGGCTGCCGGTATGGCGCTTCGCCGGCTCGCTCGCGGGAGGCGCGGCGGGGCGCGGGATGCGCGTCTGCCTGCGTGCTGCACTGCTGCTGGGCGCGGCGGCGCTGGCGCTCTTCGCGCCGTTTCACCGGTCGGTGACGAGCCCCGGCGTCGTGGAGCTCGCGGACACGCAGGTTCTGCGCGCGGAGTGCCCGGGTTTTGTGGAGAGAGTAGCCGTGCGCGACGGCGATCTCGTCCATAAGAATCAGCTCCTGGTCGAACTGCGCAATGATGAGGCCGCCGCGCTGCTGGCCAAGGCGCGGGTGGAACTGGCGCAGCAGGAGCTCCGCGCACGCGTGGCTTATACGGACGGCGACGTGCCCGGTTTCCAGGCCGAACACGCGAAGGCGGAAGCGCTCCGCAAAGAGGCCGCTAACCACGAGAGTTACCTCGCCACCTTGCAGATACGCGCGCCGATGGACGGCCGGGTGACCAACCGGAACCTGGCGCAGATGCCCGGCAGCTTCGTAGAAAGCGGCGGCGAGCTTCTTCGCATCGGCCGGCCGGAGGCGAACGACGTGAAGATCGCCGCCTCCCAGGAGGACGAGCCGCACCTGCTCGCGGCGCAGCCGATGCGGGTGAAGATCGAGGGGCGAGGCGCGGTGTATGACGGGACGCTCCTGCGCGTGGAGGCCCGCGCCACGCGCGAGCTCATCAACCCGGCTCTCACGGCGCTGGCCGGCGGACCGCTCCCTGTGCGGAGGTCGGAGGAATCGCGCGAAGAGAGCGCCGGCTCGCGGGAGCTGCAATACGAACTGGCGGAGCCGCACTTCAGCGCCACGGTGCGGCTGGCGAGCAACGGCACGCTCGGCATCGGGGAGATGGCGCGGGTGAAGTTCCGCAGCGCCCGCGCCGTGACGCTCTGGGGTGAGATGCAGAGCGCTTTCGCGCGCTGGATGAAGCGTTATACCGCCCGGGACGCAGTGATGCGGGGTTAGCTATTCCGCCAGGGCGCACTTTGCGCCGCTTCGGTGCGACTGCGCGGCGTTGTCGATCATGAACTTCACGCGGACGGTGCCGGTCGCGGCATCCGTGACCGGGCTGATGAACTCAATCTTCGCGAGCACCTTGTCCTTGTCGTTCAGGACGAGCGGGACTTCTGCGCCCACCTTCAGGGGGAGCGCTCTGTCGGGGGGCAGGAAGAGGTTGGCAGTGAGCTTGTCGATCTGCACCACGGTCAGGACATGCGCGTTCGCCGGGGACACGGCTTCGCTCGGGTGGCGTTTTATCTCGGTCACGACGCCATCCACGGCGCTTCGCATGAGGCGGGTCTCTATCATCGCCTGGAACTTGCGCACCTCGGCGTCCTTGATGGCGAGATCCGCGGCGGCCTTCTCGAGTTCCTCGGGCGAGGCCCGGCTGGCGCTGCCGAGTTCCTCCAGCCGCTGCTTGCGGGTGGCCTGGAGCTTCGCCTCCGCCTTCGCGATGTCGAGTTCGGCTTCGAGAGAAGCGGTATCGAGCTGGGCGAGGACCTCGCCCTTCTTCACGACCGCGCCTTCCTCCACGAATACCTTGTCGATGACGCCCGTGTCCGCCGCGGACACGGTGATGATGCGGTACGGTTCGGTGTACCCGAGGACATCCTCGGCCCGGGCGGATCCCGCGAGGAGGAGAACCAGGAGGCCGGCGAGCGCGTGTTTAGAGAGTTTGTTTGAGTTCATCGAGCCATTCATCGGTACTTGGCGAGGCGCCGGCGCTGGTCGCGGTCGGCGTTCTCGACTTTTCGCTGGGTGCGCAGGAAATGCGCGGCGGTCCGGGCCGGGAGTTCCCCGCCGGCATCGGCCTTGAGTTTTGAAAGGCGGCTGGCGATCTCCGGAGCGTGGCGCCGGAGGAGATCGTCTTCGAGCGACAGGAAAAACTGGCCGCTCCCCGGCTGTCCCTGGCGCGCCGCGCGCCCGAGAAGCTGGCGGTCGATGCGGCTGGCTTCGTGGCGTTCGAGTCCGATGACGTGGAGACCCCCGGCCCGTTGCGCCGCTTCCGGCACGGGGATGTGTGCGCCGCGTCCGGCCATGTTGGTCGCGATGGTGACCGCGCCGCACTCGCCGGCGCGTTCGATGATGCGGGCCTCCTCGGCATCCTGTTTCGCGTTCAGCAGGCGAAAAGGAAGGCCGAGCGGCTTCAGCCGTTCGGCAAGGGCCTCGCTGTTTTCGATGGTGCGCGCGCCGACCAGGACGGGCTGTCCCGCGGCATGCCGCGCGGCGATCTCCCGGCTGGCGGCGGCGAGCTTCGCGTCCTGGGTGGCGAAGACGCGGTCCGGCAGCAGACTCCGCCGCGACGGCCGGTTCAGGGGGATGGTGACGGTGCGCAGGGCGTAGCTCGACCGCAGCTCGGGCGCCGCCTCGCGGGCGGTGCCGGTCATGCCGCAGATCGCGCGGTACAGCCTGAAATACGCCGGACGGGAGATGACCGCTTCCGATGCATTCTCCGCGGTGACCGGGACGTCCGCGGCGGCTTCGACCGCCTGGTGGAGGCCGTCGCGCCAGGTGCGGTCGGGGCAAAGCCGGCCCGTGAATTCGTCCACGATGATGACCTCGCCCTCGCGCACAACGTAGTGGACATCCCGCCGGAGTTGGCGGCGCGCCTGGAGCGCGGCTTCGACGTAATGCTGCCAGAGTCGGCGAAGGTGGGGCAGGGCGTCATCGGTGAGAAGATCGAGCGCCCGCCGCTCGCCCGCGGGGGTGAGCGCGAGGCGATCGGAATGCGGTTCGAGGGCAAAATGGATTTCGCCTTCGAGTTGCCCGGCGATGCGATCCGCGAGGCGATAGACCTCGGGCGTCTCGCTCGGGGACTTCGCGCCGGTGGCGATGATGAGGGGCGAACGGGCTTCGTCGATGAGGACGCTGTCCGCTTCGTCGATGACGGCAAAGGCATGGCCGCGCTGGACGGTGCAGGGCTTTTGCGGCACGGCGCCCAACAGGACTTCGTGGAAGCGTGAACCGAGGCCGCTCTCGTTCCCGGCGCGGATCGCAAGCTGGTCGCGCAGGTAATCGAAGCCGAATTCCGTCCCGACTCCGTAGGTCACGTCGCACGCATAGGCGGCGCGCTTGGCCGGCTTCTCCGCGCGCTCGGCGAGCAGGCCCGTGCTGACTCCGAGAAGATCGAAGACCGGCTTGGCGAAGTCGAAGTCGCGCTGGGCGAGGTAGGCATTCACGGTGGCCACGTGCGCACCGCGCCGGGCGAGAGCAAAGCAAAAGGCGGGCAACAACGCCACGAGCGTCTTGCCTTCGCCCGTGGCCATCTCTGCGAGCCGGCCCTGGGCGAGCGCCAGGCCTGCCATCAGTTGAACGTCATAGACGCGGAGGCCGTGAACGCGGCGGATGGCTTCCGCCACGAGCGCGATGGCCTCGGCCTGGAACTCGGGAGGCGCATCCCCGCCGAGCGCCGTGGCGCGCAGTCCGTCGGCCCTTTCAAGGAGGCGTGTTGCGGAGTCGGCGGGCAGCGCCTCCAGCGAGGATTTCGTCCTCTCCAGCGCGGATGCGTTCAACCGGACGCGCCCGGCTGCGAAGAAAGAGTCGAACCCGTTAAACATTTCTCCAGCCGGTTGCCGGGAGGCGGGTCATTTCCCGTCGATCATCGATTTGCCGTCCACGTCGTTCTTGCGCAGGTAGATGAGCGGGAGGCCTTTTTCATCGCGGCCGCGCATGACGCTCACGCTGGAGTATGCGAGCAGCCGGCCTTTGGCGCGCTGCAGATTGACGATCGCGATCTGGTAATCGGCGGCGGAACGGATGAATTCCTCCTCGGCAAAGCTGCGGCGATCCTGCGAATCGAGCAGGGTGTCGAGATACGCGGAGGTCTGGGAGGCGTCGTCGGCGCCGGGCGCGGGCGACGAGGTCTGGAGGGCGCGGCGCGCCTGCACGGACTCCACGTCCGCCGTGAAGGCTCGCACCGCGGCGTATTTGGCCTGGGTCTCGCGGTAAGCGGTGGCGACCTCGCGGGCGCTGATCTGCACCTCGAGGAAGACGGTGTCGATGGTCGTCTTGAGCTGGTCGATCTCCTGGCGGAGTTCGAGCCGGCGGCGCTCCAGGCGCGAACGGGCGATGTTATTCTCCAGGGGGAAACTGAAAACGAATCCCGCCGCGTAGCCGGGGCCTCCGGTCGTGTATTGCCTGTCGTACGACTCGGCGTAGTCGCCGGAGGAGATGCCCCCGAGCGAGCCCTGAAGGACGAGGTTCAGCTCGGGCAGCAGCTCGTTGCGCTGCATCTTTTCGCGGATGGTGGCGGCGCGCAACTGGAGGAAGGCCTGGTTGATCTCCGGCCGGTTTTCAAGCGCTGCGGCGGCGTCCTGCCTCACATCGACGGGCGCCTGGGTGAGCAGGAGCGGGTCGGAAGGGATGAGCTCGATGTTCCCGGGCTCGAGAAGGGTGGAATCGCTGGTCAGCGCCTTGAGACGATCCTGCGCGTTACGGATCGCGGCCTCCGTGCGGATGAGATCCGAGCGGCGGGAGGCGAGCGCGGACTCGGCGCGGAAGAGCTGGGTCTGGTGTGCGTCCACCTTTTGTCGGGCGCGGAGTTCATCGGTAAGATGGCCCGTCTCGTCCACGAGCATCGCCTTTTGCAGGTAGGTGACGCGTGCCGCGTAGAGCGCCCAATAGGTTCGCGTGATCTCCAGCAGATGCGATTCGCTCTGGCGGATGAATTCAGACATCGCGACCTGCGAGTCGAGCCGGGCGATGCGCATCGTGGCGCGGTTGTAGCTCAACCCCGCGCCCCGGAGGAGAGGCTGGACGATGGAGAGGGACAGGGTGGAGATCGATTGCGGATTCGGCTCGAAATAGATGGAATTGTTTCGCAGCCAATCCTCTTTCTCCGAGAGGGTGACCTCCGTGCCGGTGATGAATTTCTTCTTCACCCCTTCCTCGAAAGACCATTCGTCCTGGATGAAGCGGTCGGCGCCGCCCGTGGTCAGGACGTTCCCCACCGGGTCGTTCGTATGGTCGAACTTCGCGTTCAGGAAGGTGTTCGTGTCGAACGCGCCCTTCGCCTCCTGGATGCCCGTCTCGCGGATGACGGGGAGATCGCCGAAGACGCGGATCTGCTTGGAGTTCTTCAGCGCGCGCTCATAGAGTTCCTCGATGGAGATCGCCCGGCCGGGCTCATTGCCGATCGCGGAATTCTGCCCTCGCAGCCACCACGGTGCGAAATCGGCGGGGATTTTCGCATCCACCTTTTTGGCGAAGCCATGGGCGCCGTTCGCGAGCTGCGCCGCCTGGGACCTGTAGTCGTCGAGGATACCCCGTTCCACCCGCGTCGGATGCGGCAGCACGGGCGGCGGCTCCACATGGTCCTCGGCATACGCCGTGGGATTGGCGAGAAGTCCGGCGACTGCGGCAAGAAGGGTGGGGATACGACGGGTCATAGGGCGAGGGCTTGTTCGGAATGAGAGGTTCAAGCCAACAACGCTCCTTGCATGTTTCGTGCCAGGAGGCCGCCATTCTCATTTTCAAAAGGCAGTCGGCCTCCAACAGGCCGAAAGGTGGCGAAAAAACCGGCATCCGGTCGTTCCGGTGAAACGCCCGGCAGACTTCCTGCTTTATCCGGTTGCAATCTTGAGAAGGCCCCGGCCGAACCGAGTCCGCGACGTTTACAACACCGTGCCACGCAAACCGCTCCTCCTTGAAACCTTCGAAGACCGCATTCTGTGCAGCGCGGCGCCCCACGTCACCGTAAGCACGCCGGCGAATCCGAAGATCGGCGCGAAGATTCCCGTCACGGTCAATTTCGACAACGCCTCCGGCACCAATGCCGGGTTCGGCCCGTACGTTGACCTGGTGCTAGACCATAAGACCGGCGTCACGGGGACGGGCGGCGGCGTCGATTACGTGGTGGGCTCGGACACCGCGACCTACCTCGGCCAGCCCGTGACGGTGACGAAACTGACCTTCCAGGCGGCGGACGCCTCGCACCCGACCGGGCCGTACGCCATCCATCCCTACGCGAAAGACAACTCGGGGAATCCGCTCACCGTTTACGCGCCCGCCGGTTACGGGGTGGGGGATACCCTGCTCGTGTTGCAACTGCCGTTCGGGAGTTTCACCCCGACGCAGCCGGCGGCTTCGATCAACCTCGACCTCACGGTGAGCAACCTCGCCGAACTGAACAAGCCGCTCGGCATCAGCGCGCGGGGCGGATTCGAGTTCGGCAACGACGCGCTGGACAACCCGACCACCGACCCGTCCATCGTGGGCTCTTACCAGAATACGACGGTGAGCCCGCAGTTGCTGTCGATCACCAATACGTATATCGGCCCTGAGGACGAGACAGCGACCGGCCCGAACTTCGTCCGCCAGGAACAGATCGACGTGAGCATCGCCCCGGGGCAGACGGTGACGAACCTGCAGTTGAGCGACCTGCTGCCAAGCGACATGCAGTTCGTGAACAGCGTGCAGGTGCTCGTCCATGGCGCTGCGACCGGCAGCTACACCCCCGCCAGCGTCCCCAGCACGACGACGCCGGGAGGCACGCTCGCCGAAACGATCACGATCCCCGCGGGCGTCACCGGAGCCGGCACGGCCACCCCGGACGCTACGTTGATCTTCAGCTATTATATCCCGCGCATCGACTCGACCAGCGCCGTGATCGTGAACGCCAACAGCGGCGCGCCGAACACCGCGACCGACAGCGCGAGCGCATCCGGCGCCTGGAACCCTCTGGACACCGGGGATCCGCAGAATGTGACCGCGACGGCCGGGCCCGCGACCCACACGCTCACCGTAAAATCCATCGCCACGCAGGAGACCGTGGCCATCGCCAACGACACGGGCGCGGCGGGCGCGACGCCGGGGGACACGCTCGAATACACCGTCCAGATGCAGGTGTCGGATTACTTCGCGCTGCAGAACCTCGACATCAACGACATCATTTCCGACGGCCAGCGGCTGGACACGACATTCACGCCCACATTCACCTGGACGGAGCACGGGCAGACATTCACCACGCAGGCCTTCAACCCCGCGGACTACACGGTCACCCCGCACTACTCGATGCCGGGCGACGGAAACCCGAGCGACGGCACCGACGGCACCACCGCGCTGAACTTCAATCTCTCCTCCGAGATGGTCGCGCGCGGGCAGGACCCCCTGCTCCTGGGCGGCGGCATCCCGGCCGGCGGCACCGGCGCAAACCCGCTGCCCGACAATCCGCCGCTCCCGTTCGGGCCCACGACCGTCACGGTGAAGTTCCGCACGGTCATCCAGTCCACATTTTCCGATAACCTCCCGAGCGGCGACGCGCAGCTCGACCCCCGCGATATTCTCAACAGCAGCGTCACCGCGAGCGGCGGCGTGCTCCAGGTCACCAACGCCTCGACGCCGACGGGTCAGACCGCCTCGGATACGTCGGGCGCATCCGTCGCCATCGTCAACTCGAGCGTCACCAAGACGATCTACGCGATCGACGGCAACACGAACCTGTCGGCATTCACGGGTTCGAACGGCCAGATTCTCCTGAAGCCCGGGGACACCGTCACCTACCGGCTCGACTATTACCTTCCGACCGGGTCGGTCGAGAATCTTTCGCTCACCGATTTTCTGCCCGAACCCGTCTTCGATTCCACGGAGGTCACGACGTTCGACGACACCTCCAGCGCCACGCCTCCCGCGGCGGGCCACGCCCAGTTCGGCCCGAACGAGACGCTCCGGCAGGTGCACGGTTCGCCGCCGGTCATCACCACCGACGGGTCGGCAAATTCCCTCGAGTTCGACTACGGCACCACCGACAACATGGCGGGCACGGCCAAGACGGTCGATCTGCTTTTCACCGTGACGGTCGGCTCGCAGCCGTTTGCGGACGGACTCTTCCTCACGAACCAGGTGCAGGGGCAGGAGAACAACACGCAGACGCCGGCGGTGAAGGTGACCTCCGACGCCATCGTCCAGTTCCAGCTCCAGGAGCCCAGCGTGGCCATCTATAAAGGGATCGTCGGTTACGACACCACGGGCCTTACGCTCGGCGGCATCGCGTTTGCCGCTCCCTCGGCGAGCTCCAGCTTCACCGGCACGGTCTCGAACGCGACCCAGGCCGCGGCGATCGGCGCGAGCGACATCCCCGCCGCGGACGGCGTTGACGCAGGGGACACGGTGCGGTATGCGCTCGTCGTCCAGAACTCCGGGCGCAACGACGCCTTCAATGTCGATTTCGGCGACGCCATCCCGGACGGTTATACCATCCCGGCCAGCATCGCCACCATGGGCCTGGTCGTCCGCCGGGGCGATGGCACGCTGCTGACGCTCGGCGCCGACTATACTGCGACGCTCAGTCCCACCGGCGCGCTCTCCATCACCCTCACGGATAACTACACTTCCGGAAACACCGGCTCCGAGACGCAGGCGGGCGCGCTCAGCCGCGGCTTCGACGCCGACTCCGGCGCGGCGATCACTAACGGCTCGAATACGGTGGTCGTCACCTACGACCTCACCCTCGCGCCCGGCGTCGCCCAGGCGGGCTCGACCATCACGAACACCGCCACCCTCACCAATTACACGGACGAACCCGGAGCGGCGAACTTCGTCCCCAACGGCTCGACCGACGACGCAAACCTCACCGTCGCGCGGCCCACGTTGACGAAAGTGCTGACCGGCACGCAATTCAACACGACCGGCAATTCGAACACCCAGGCCGTCGTCGGCGAATTGGTCAACTACACCCTCACGCTCACGGTGCCGGAGGGGATGACGGAGAACGCCGTCCTCAACGACACGCTCGACCCCGGCCTCGCATTCGTGGACGTGCAGAGCGTCGCGCTCTCCGCCGGCCTGACCTCCTCGAATGTCGTCGGCACCGGCGCAACGCCGGCAAACGTCACGGTCTCCAATACCGGCCACACGATCGCGTTCAACTTCGGCACGCTGACCAATTCCAATTCGAGCAACGGCACTCCCGAGACCATCACGATCAACTACCAGGCGGTCGTCCTCGACGAGAACAGCGACGCGGCCAACGCGACCGGAAACCAGAGCGGCGTCACGCTTAAAAACAACGCGTCCCTTTCCGCCCAATACACCGACGTCCCTGTCGGCGCCGCGACCAACTACACGGTCGCGCAGACCACCCCCACGGGGAGCGTGACCGTGGTCGAGCCCGCGCTCACGATCGCGCAAGGCGCGAGCGCCACCGTCGGCGGAACCTATGTCTCGACGCTGACCGGCGTGGACGGCGGGGACACGGTATTCTACAAGATAACCATCGCGAATGCCGCCGGCAAGCCCACGGCGTTCGACACGACCCTCAGCGACCCGCTCCCGTCGTTCCTCACCGGCGCGACGATCCAGTCCGTCTCCGGGGGCGGCTTCACGACGGGCGACTTCAACATCTCCGGCGCCACGCTGCAGACGACGAACGCCTCAGGCATCGATGTCGCCGCGGGCACGACCATCACCATCATCGTCCAGGGCGCTCTTTCGAGCACCATCAACGCCGATCAAAACGTGGCCAGCATCGCCACGTTGAAATGGACGAGCGTCTCCGGCGCGCCGGGCCAGATTTCAAGCTACAACTCCTCCTCGAACGAGCGCACGGGCGCGGGCGGAGTCGGCTCCGACGCCGGCGTGCTGAACAACTACGCCGCCACCGCCACGGCCACCATCACGGACGGCTCGCCCACGGTGGACAAGCGTTTCGCGGGCGGCTCGGCCTCCGCAGGCGACTTCAGCGTTCCGGCGGCGGGGAGCAATCCGCTCGCCGATGTCGTGGTGGGCGAGAGCGTCCTCTACGATGTCCTCGTCACGCTGCCCGAAGGCACCAGCCAGAGTCTCATCGTGAAGGATCTCGTCCCCGCCGGGATGCGCCTCGACACCACCTACAACGGCGGCACGGGTTACCAGCTCATCACCACCGCCGCCGCGAGCAACGGGCAACTGGGCGCGGATTTCAGCGACCCGGGCTCGCTCGGCACTCCCACGCTGACGACCGCCGGAACCGACGGTGCGCTCGGCACGCTGACTTTCGGGAACGTCGCGGTCACCTCCGACAACGTCACCAACAACAACACATTCATCGTCCGCATCCGCGGGATCGTCGATGACGTGGCGGGCAATCAGGCCGGAACCACGTTGAACAACGTCGCGCAGGTCACGTTCAAGAACCCGAACAATTCCGCGACGGTCACCGTTAACGATCCCACCCCGAACGACCACACCGTGACCGTCATCGAGCCGACGCTCACGATCAGCAAGAGCGTCAGCGCCAGTTCCGGCGATGCGGGCGACCCGGTCACCTATACGATCACCTTTTCGAACCCGAATATCGCCGGCGCCGCCGACGCCTACGACGTGGCCCTGACCGACACGCTGGACGACGCCATCACTTCGCCCACGCTGCTTACCGGGGCGAACTTCAGCGCCACCGGCTTTACCGGCGCGTTCACCGCTCCCACCTCCGGCAACTTCCAGATCGTCAATGTCGGCGGCCACAACGTCCTGCAACTCGACCCTGCCTTTACCCTCAACATGCCGCTGGGCAGCAGCGTCACGTTGAAGGTCTCCGGCACGATCAGCAACACGGTGCAGAGCGGCCAGCAGATCGACAATACCGCGCGCACGTTCTGGACGAGCACCCCCGGGACGAACGCGGACGAGCGCACCGGGGCGAACGTGACGAACACGACTCTCGGGACGCCCGATCCCGCCCAACTGAATAACTATGGGGCCGCCTCCTCCATCATCGTCACCTCCGTCGGGGCCCCGGTCGTTTCCGATGTCATCTTTGCGACCAGCGAGCCGAGCACGCCGGATAACTACTCCACCGGCCTGCACGACGTTGCGCCCGGGGAGATCGTGACCTACCGCGTCACGGTCTCGCTGCCGGAGGGCGTCACGCCGAACTTCTCGGTCATCGACAGCCTCCCTGCCGGCCTCTCCTACGTGCCGGGAAGCGTGCAGCTCTTCTCGGCGCACCCCGACTCGCCCGATCCCGCCCTGAACGCCGCGCAGCCCGGCACCGGCAGCGCCGCGTTCAACGGCACCGGCCTGGCGACTCCCACGGTCTCCTCGGTCGGCGGCGGGACTTTCCAGTCCGGCACGGGCGTCCAGTTCAATTTCGGCACGATCACCACCACGGGCGACAACAACGTCAACAACAACTCCTTCTATTTCACCTACCAGGCGGTGGCCCTCGATGTCCCGGGGAATACCGGCCTCCAGGGCGCGCAGACCGTCCTGCCGAACCCGGTCACTTCGTCCGTCAACGGCGGGGCCGGCACCACAGCCCTCATCGATCCGGGCGGCGCGACTGCCACCGTCATCGAGCCGCACCTCGGCGTGAACAAGACCGTCACCATCGCCGGAGGTTCCACGGGGGACGCGGGCGACACGGTGAGCTACTCGGCCGTCATCAGCCACCAGTCCAACAGCCTCGCCGAAGCCTTTAATACCACCTTCTCGGACCCGCTTCCGTCGCAGATCGCCACCCCGGGATCCTTCACCGTCACCGACTCTGTCCTGGGCGATATCAGCAGCCGCTTCCAGATTTCGGGCGGCGTGCTGCAGACCATCCCTGGGCAGAGCTTCGATCTCGCGCTCGGCGAGACGGTGACAGTCGCATTCACTTCGACGCTGACGACCGCCGTCACCCCCAACGAGACAATCGACAGCACCGCCTCCATCGCCTACACCGGCCTGCCCGGCGTCAAGACCGCACCGACCTACAATCCTTCAACGGATGTAACCACCGACCACGACCGGAGCTACGCCGCGAGCGACAACGGGCCTCTCACCGTGCCGGTCGTCACCGTCGCCAAGTCCCTCTTTTCAACGAGCGACCCCGACACCGCGGGTTCCAATGTCACCATCGGAGAGAGCGCCACCTACGCCATAAAGATCACCCTGCCCGAAGGAACGACCCCGGGGATGACCATCACCGACACCCTCCCCGCCGGGATGCAATACACCAGCGTCAGTCTCCTCAGGACGGCGGCCGGCAGCAACGGATTGCTCGCCGAAAACTTCGGAGGGACCGTGGCGGCGCCCACCGTGAGCGGAGGCGCCAGCGACGGAGCCCCGGTCACATTCACCTTTGGCTCGACCTCCACCAACGGGGATAACGACACCAATAACAATAGCTTCATCCTCCTCGTCACCACCACCGTCCAGGACGACCCTGGGAATGTCGGATTCACGGGAAGCCAGACCGTCTTGTCGGACACAGCCACCCTGAACGTTCCCAGCGAGGGAACGCCCGCGACCACGACAGCCCCCGTCAGCGTGACGGTCGTGGAGCCAAACATCACGATCACCAAAACCTTCAGCACGCACAGTGGAGACTCGGGAGATACCGTCGATATAACCCTGGCAGTAAAAAATACCGGAACCTCCGATGCCGAAGACACCACAGTAGCAGACCCACTACCCAGCGGTTTTACAGCTCCGACGCCAATTACCACCGCTGCAGGATTCACGGTATCCGTCATCTCCAACCAGATAAACTACTCGGGCGGATTGATCGCCCCCGGACAGACGGCCACCTTCGTTTTCAGCGCCCAACTCGATAACAGTGTCACCCCAAACGAGCTGATATCGAACCAAGGACTGGCAGTAACAGTGACCCTCCCGGGTGACGGCCCCGGAGATCGATTGGAACCACTCACCACCTCGACCGACACCCTCCGGGTGCCCGCAGCCACCATCTCAAAAACGCTCTTCTCCACCAGCGACAGCCAGACGACAGGCAGCAACGTCACCATAGGAGAAACGGCGACCTACGCGCTGAAGATCACGCTCCCCGAAGGCACCTCGCCCAATATCAGTGTCGTCGACTCGCTGCCGGCGGGAATGCAGTACGTCGGCAGCAGCGTCGTCACGACCGCGGCGGCCAGCGGCGGCCTGCTCTCGGAAGATTATGGGGGGACGCTTCCCGCCCCGAGCGTCACGGGCGGGGCAAGCAACGGCGCGCCGGTCACGTTTACCTTCGGCTCGACGAGCACGAACGGCGACAACGACGCCGGCAACAACAGCTTCGTCATCCTCGTCACCGCGCGCGTGCTGGACGTGACCACGAACGTCGGGACTTCGCCCGGCCAGACGATCCTTTCCAACACGGCCTCCCTGGCCATCTCGGGGGACGGCCTTCCGCCCGCGGTGACGCCCGCGGTCACCACGCCCGTCGTGGAGCCGCACCTGCAGATCGTCAAGAGCGTGAACGACACCACGCCGAATATCGGCGAGACGCTGCACTACACGCTCGTCATCTCCCACACCGCCTCCAGCACCTCCAACGCCTACGACGTCATCGTCCGCGACGCCATGCCCTCGGGCATGACCCTGGACCCCGCGAGCATCGACATCAACGGCGTGCCGATCGGCTCCTCGACCCTCGTCTCGGCCGGGAGCAATAATTCCATTTCGAGCCTCATCGATTTCCGCCTCAGCAGCCTGGCTCTCGGGAGCTCCGTCACCGTCACTTATGACGCCACGGTCGCGCAGACGCAGACCCTCGCGGGCACCAACCTCAACAACAACGCGCGCCTCTTCTGGGATTCCGAAGAGACCGATACCGATAACAACAGCGTCCTTACCGGTTCACCGAGCGGCACCAATGAGCGCGACTACGGCCCCGCGCCCGGCTACACGGAAGCGCCCACGCCCTCGCCAGACGATCCCGCCCAGGACACGCAACAGGTCTCTGTAAGCGCCAGCACTATCACCGGAGTCGTTTACAAGGATGCGAACGCGAACGGCGTTTTCGACGCGGGCGACACCGGCATCTCGGGCGTCACCCTCGCGTTGACCGGGACCGACCTGAACGGAAACCCGCTCTCGCTCCTTACCACAACAAACGGAGCCGGGGCATACTCCTTCACCGGCCTGCCGTCCGGCGTTTACACCATCACCGAGACCCAGCCTTCCGCTTACACGGACGGCGTGGAAACCGTCGGCACGAATTTTGGCGGCACGAAATCCAATGCGCTCGGGAGCGATACCATCAGCCCGCTCAACATCGCCTCGCACGCGAATCTCACCGGCGCGGGCTACAACTTCGGCGAACTCCTGCCCTCCAGCATCGCCGGCTCGGTCTATTCCGACGTGAACAATGACGGCGTGCGCCAGGGCGGGGAGACGGGCATTCCCGCCGTGCCCGTCCGCCTCACCGGCACCGATGTCTTCGGCCAGAGCGTCACCTTGAACGGCACAACGGACTCGAGCGGCAACTACATCTTCAACAACGGCGGCCCCGGCCTGCGTCCCGGCACCTACGTCGTCACCGAAGTCACGCAGCCCGCCGCTTATCTCGACGGCAGGGAAGGCGTCGGCGCCTCCGGCGGCAACGGGGCCGCCGTCAACGACCAGATTTCGGCCATCGCCCTCGCGGAAAACACGGCGGCCACCGGCTATACTTTCGGCGAGTTGAACCCCTCGAGCCTCTCGGGTTACGTCTATCAGGACCTCAACAACAACGGCGTGCGCCAGGCGGGCGAGACCGGCATCCAGGGCGTCACGATCACCCTTACCGGCACCGATGACCTCGGCCACCCCGTCAGCCTCAGCACCACCACCGACAACACCGGCGCCTACGGTTTCGGAAACCTCCGCCCCGGCGCCTACCAGATCAGCGAGACGCAGCCGGCCGGTTACACGAGCGGCATCAATTCGATCGGCACGGGCCTCTCATCTCCGAACAACCCGGGAACCGTCGTCGCCGACACCATCTCGAGCATCGTCCTCGCCAACGTCGCCCCCGGCAACAACGCGGGCTCCGAGTACGACTTCGGCGAGATATTCGCGCCGCAACTCACGAAAAGCATCGTCTCCACTTCCGAGGCGTTCACCACCGGGGCCAGCGTCGCCGTGGGCGAGACCGTGCGCTACAAGATCACGGCCGAGATGCCGCAGAGCAAGTTCACCGACCTCGTCATCGGCGATCTCCTCCCGGGCGGCCTCGAATACCTGAACGACGGCACCGCGAGCTACGCATTCGTCGCCACCAACGCCGGCGCGATCACCTCCACCGCCTCTCCAAATGCCGCCGCCGTCTCCACCACCGGGGCCGCCTTTGTCACCGGCAACGAGACGACCGTCGGCTCGGTAACCCCGGGCGCCGCGCTCGCAACGGGGAACATCTCCAGCGACCTGGCGAACACCGCACAGAACTACGCGGCGGGCGGCAACGTCTATTTCCACCTCGCCACCGTGCAGAATACCGATGGGGACGCCGACCACGAGTTCGTCGTCATCGAGTTCAACGCGCTTGTCCGGAACGTCACCGCCAACCAGGCCGGCGCGGCCCTCGGCAACGGCGCGCAGGTCCTCTTCGATACGAATAACGACGGCGTCACCACCGCCGCCGACACGCCGGGCAAGACGCTCGCGCAAGGCGCGGGCCCGCAGGCGACCGTCGTGGAGCCGAACATCACCATCGCCAAATCCGTCACGAGCGCCGCGAACCCCGTGGACGCGGGCGACACCATCGCCTACCAGATCACCGTCACGAACAACGCCGCCACGGCCTTCGGCGCGAACGCCGCGGACGCGTTCAACATCCGCGTCCAGGATATCCTCGACGCCATCAACGCGGGGAATCCGAGCGTCGAGCTGACCTTGGCGAATCCCACCACCGATGTCACCGTCAGCGCGCCGGGCTACGCCACGGTCACCAACAATTCCACCAACAGCGCGGTCGATCTCACCCTCAGCCAGTTGGATGTCGGCGACACCGCCACCCTCACCGTCAACGCCCTCGTCAAGGCGAACGCGCCCGCGGGCGCCACCATCACCAATTCGGCCACCGCCACCTACACCAGCCTCCCGAACGCCGCGGACGCACCGGGCGCGGCGGGCTCGGCCAGCGGCGAGCGCACCGGCGCGGACGTGGTCTCTCCCGCCGACAACACGCCGCCCTCCAATAGCGCCACGCTGAACAATTACGCCGTGGGCGCCTCCGCCGCGAACCGGTCCGTCGCCACCCCCGCGATCGTGAAAACGCTGGTATCCACCAGCGAACCCGCGACCACCGGGACGAACATCGCCATCGGCGAGACCGCCACCTACGCGCTCACGATCACCCTCCCGGAGGGGGCGACGCAGAACGTCTCCGTGGTCGATGCCCTGCCGGCGGGCCTCCAGTTCCTCTCGAGCTCCGTGAATTTCGCCGGCTCCGGCGTGACGGCCTTCACGCTGCCCGCGCCCACGACGACAGGCAATTCCACGACGGGCACCAACGTCACATGGAGCCTCGGCACGATCGCCAACGCCGCCGACAACAACCCGGCGAATAACTCCTTCACCATCCTGGTCACGGCACAGGCCGCCGACATCGCGGGCAACGTCAGCGGCGTCACCCGCAGGAACGACGCGGGCCTGACCTATACCGATGCAACAAACGGCCCGTCCACGGTCAGCACGTCGCCGGGAAGCGACCCCGTCGTCACCGTCGTCGAGCCGAAATTGCAAATCACAAAGGCCGTCGATGACGCCACGCCGGACATCAACCAGGTGCTGCACTACACCCTTTCGATCACGAATCCCGCGGTCGCGAACGCGGCGGAGGGCTTCAACATCACCGTCAAGGATCTCATCCCGTCCGGTTTGACGCTCGATACGTCGAGCATAAAGATCAACGGCATCGCCATCGGGTCGTCGCCTCTCATCGAGGGCGGCGCGTCGAACTCCACGGCGAATCTCCTCAACCTGCAACTCACCCAGCTTGCGGTCGGCGGAACCATAACCATCACCTACAGCGCCACCGTCAACAACACCCTCGGCGACGCCGGCACGACGCAGGACAACAATGCGCGCATTTATTGGGACAGCCTCGCGGCGAATGACGGCAACAACAGCGTCCTCACCGGCACGCCGAATGTTTCCGGGGAGCGTGACTACGGCGCCACGCCCGGCTACACCGAAGCGCCCACCCCGGTTGTGAACGACCCCGCGCAGGATACGGCCCAGATCGTCGTCAACTCCAACACCATCACCGGAACGGTGTACGACGACAACAACGCCAACGGCCGTTTCGACGCGGGCGACACCGGCATCGCGGGCGTTTCCCTCCAGATCACCGGCGCCACCGCGAGCGGCCTCCCCGTGAGCGCCGTCACCACCACCGCGGGCGACGGCAGCTACTCCTTCGGCAACCTCTCTCCCGGCGCCTACCTCATCACCGAGACCCAGCCCGCCGGTTATGCCGACGCGATCGAGACGGCGGGCGCCCTCACCACGACCTTCGGCGGGACGAAGTCCGACGCGATCAACAGCAACACCATCAGCGCCATCACCATTCCCGCGCAATACAGCGCCACCGAGCCGAGCTACGATTTCGGCGAGACTCTCCCGTCGTCCATAGCGGGCTCCGCCTATCTCGACACCGACAACAACGGCATCCGCAACACCGGAGAAACCGGCATCCCCAATGTCCCGATCACCCTCACGGGAACCGACGCATACGGCCAGGTGGTTTCCCTCTCCGGCGTCACGGACAGCGGCGGGCGCTATGTCTTCAACGGCTTGCGGCCCAGCGACGGCGCGGGATACACCGTCACGGAGGACGACAGCGCGCTCGTGCCCGCCACTTACCTCGACGGCAAGACCACCCCCGGCAGCCTCGGCGGAACGCGGGCCGGCGCCGCGCCGAACTTCGCCGTGAGCGGCATCGTCACCCCGCAAAACGCCAGTGCGACCGGCAACGACTTCGCAGAGCTCCTACCCGCCACGCTCTCCGGCTCTGTCTATGTCGATGCGAACGGCAACAGCATCCGCGACACGGGCGAGACCGGCATCCAGAATACCACGATCCACCTCACGGGCATCGACGATCTCGGCAACGCCGTGACCACCACGACGCTCACGGATGCCCAGGGCGCCTTCACCTTCACCGGTCTCCGCCCCGGAAACTACACGCTCGCCGAAACGCAACCCGCGGGCTTCGCGGACGGCGGCGATGCGCTCGGGACTCTCGGCGGCACGCTCGGCAACGATATCCTTTCCAACATCGGCGTCACACCGGGTGCGAACGGCACGGGTTACACGTTCGGCGAAAAGAGCACGTCCCTTTCCGGCACCGTCTTTGTGGACGGCAACGCAAACGGATTGCTGGATGGCTCCGAGACCGGCCGGCTGGGAGGCGTGCAACTCCATTTGCTCGACAGCCTCAATAACGTCGTTGGCGCCACGACCTCCGCGGCGGACGGCACATACAGCTTCACTAACCTGACGGCGGGCAACTACACCGTCGTCGAGACGCAGCCAGGCGGTTACGGCTCGAGCACTCCGAACAGCATCCCGGTCACCGTTCCAACCAGCGGTGTCTCCGGCATCAACTTCGGGGAGACGACGGGCTCCCTCGCGGGCGTCGTCTATAATGACGTGGACAGGAGCGGCGCGCTGAACGCGGGCGACATCGGCATCAGCGGGGTGCTCCTCACGCTCACCGGCACCGATGCGAACGGCCATGCCGTCACCCTCACCGCCACGACAGCGGCCGACGGTTCTTTCGCTTTCACCGGTCTCCTCAGCGGCGCCTACGGTGTGACCGAAACGCAGCCCGCAAATTACACGAGTGGGACAAACTCCGCAGGCACCGCGGGCGGTACGGTCGCGGGCGACACCGTCAACGGCATCACTCTAGGCGCCGCGCAGGGCGCCACCCAATACAACTTCGGTGAGCTCGTGAGCGTGCCGCCCGGTAGAGGCGCGATCTCCGGCACGGTCTTCATCGACGCCGACAAGAACGGCGCTTTCAATACGGGCGAAACGGGCCTCGCTGGCGTCTCACTCACCCTTCGCGACAACCTGGGCAACGTTCTCGGCCACGCCACCACCGGCGCGGGCGGCGCTTACAGCTTTGGAAACCTGGCGCCGGGGAACTACACCATCGAAGAGACCCAGCCGCCCGCTTACGGGTCGAGCACGCCGAACACGCTCACCCCGGTCGCCGTCACCGCGAACAACCTCACGGGCAACGAGAACTTCGGCGAAACCTACGGGAGCCTCGCGGGATACGTCTATATAGACGCCAACAACAACGCAGCGAAAGACGCGGGCGAAGCGCCCATCGCCGGCGTGACCGTGACGCTCACCGGCACGGACGTAAACGGCGCGAGCGTCAACCGCACCGCGCTCACGCAGGCCGACGGGAGCTATCTCTTCGACCAGTTGCTCACCGGCATCTACACCATCACCGAGACGCAGCCCGCGCAATATGGGGACGGCAGGGACGCGCTGGGAACCGCGGGCGGCACGCTCGCCCCGGATGTCACTTCCAATATCGGTCTCGGCGGAGGCATCGATGCGATGGGATACGATTTCGGCGAGCGCCAGGCCGCGCTCAGCGGCCGCGTCTTCATCGATGCCAACAAGGACGCGGCGCTCGACAACGGCGAGGCCGGCCTCGGAGGAGTCACCCTCAAGTTGCTCGATTCCGGCAACAACGTCCTTGCCACCACCACGACGGCTGCCGACGGCAGCTACACGTTCGCCGGGCTCTCCGCCGGGAACTACAGCGTCCTGGAGACGCAGCCGAACGGCTACGGCTCCAGTACCCCGAACACGGTCGCGGTGACGCTGCCGACGACCGGGCTGGGCGGAGTGGACTTCGGCGAAACGACCGCTTCCCTCGCGGGCCGCGTCTATGTGGACAGCGACAACAGCGGCAGTTTCACCTCCGGCGACGGCAACCTCGGCGGTGTGACCGTCACCCTCTCCGGCACGGATTTCAACAACGCCCCCGTGCACCTCACCACGACGACGGCCGCAGACGGCACGTATCTCTTCGCCGGGCTCGTTGCCGGGAATTACACCGTGACCGAGACGCAGCCCACCGGCTTCGCCCAGGGGTCGGACAACGTCGGAAGCGCCGGAGGCCAGAACACCGCGGCCAACACCTTCACCACCATCGGCCTCGGCGGAGGCATCGACTCCACCGGCTACAATTTCGGGGAGAGGCTCGTGACCGCGCCGGGCACCGGCGTCGTCTCCGGCACGGTGTTTCTGGACGCCAACAAGAACGGCGTGCTCGACGGCGGCGAGACCGGCGTCGCCGGAAGCGTCATCCACCTGCTCGACAGCCTCGGCGGCGTCATCGCTTCAACATCCGTCAACCCCGACGGCACCTACATTTTCGACAACGTCGCACCGGGCGCCGGCTACCAGGTGCAGCAGGCTTCCGGGCCGGCGGGATACGGCTCCTCCACGCCCGCGACCCTCTCCAACATCGCCGTCGCCGCCAACCAGGCCGCCGCGAACAACAACTTCGGCGAGACGACCGGCAGCCTTTCGGGCACGGTCTTCCGCGACGACAACAATAGTGGAGCGCAGGATTCCGGCGAACCCGGGCTGTCAGGCGTAACCGTCACCCTCACCGGCACGGACGCGAACGGGGCCATCACACCCGTCACGACAACGACCGACGCGAACGGGCATTACCATTTCACCGGGCTCCTCACCGGCGGCAGCTTTACCCTTACCGAAACGCAGCCCGCGGCGTATGGCAACGGCACGAACAGTCTCGGCGACGGGAGCGTGGCGGCGGGCGACGACACCACCGTCCACGACACCATTTCCGGCATCCGCATCGGCGTGGCTCAGGACGCGTCCGGATACAATTTCGGGGAGCTCGGCGGGACGCTCACCGGCGTCGTTTTCGGCGATCTCAACAAGGACGGCGTCCTCCAACCGGGCGAACCCGGCATCGGCTCCGTCCCCTTGGAACTCCTCAACGGAACCACCGTCGTCGGCACGACCACCACCGCGCCCGACGGTTCTTACGCCTTCACCGGCCTCGCCGCGGGGAACTACGTCGTCGTCGAAACCCAGCCGGCCGAATTTGGGCCCAACTCCCCGACCACTCTCCCCGTGACCATCCCCGCCGGCGGCGCGGGGGTCGCGAATTTCGCCGAGATCACCGGCTCGGTTTCGGGCGTCGTGTATCAGGATCGTAACAACAACGGGCTCATCGACCCGAACGAACCGCTCCTCGCGGGGGTGACCGTGACCCTCATGGGTCAGGACGTGGACGGGAACGCGGTCGCGCCGCGAAGCACTCTCAGCGCGCCGGACGGCAGCTTCAGCTTCTCCGGCCTCCTCGCGGGAACCTATACACTCACGGAAACGCAGCCCGCCGGTTACGGCGAAGGCCGCGATACAGTCGGCGCGGCGGGTGGCAATCCCACCGTGCAGGATGTCCTCTCGGGCATCGGCATCGGAGCCGGGAGAGACCAGGCGGGCTACCTCTTCGGCGAACGGACCCCGAGCGACCTCGTCACGACCAAGACGGACGGCGTCACGAAAGTGAAGCCGGGCGAGCTCCTGGAATACACCATCACCGTCAGCAACGCTTCCCTGCAACAGGCCGACGGCGTCCTCGTCACTGACCAATTTCCGACCGGCGTGCTGAAGTTCATCTCCGCGTCCAACGGGGGTGTCTTCGACGCCGCGTCGGGAACCATCACCTGGAACCTCGGCGAGATGCCGACAACGGATTCCACCCACGCGCCGATCACCCTCACGATCCTCGCCCGCGTCATCGATCCCGTGCCCGCGAACGGCGAGAAGGTTTCCAACACCGTCACGGCCATCGACACCGGCACCGTCAGCCCCGACCCGACTCCCGCGAACAACACATCCAAAGACGTGGACTCCCTCATCGCCGCGCCCGACCTCTATGTCTTGAAAAAGGAGAACGTCTCCAGCCGCATCGTGGGCCAGCAGATCACCTACACGATCACCGGCGGCAATGCGGGCGACGAGGCGTCCGCGGGCGTCATCGTCACCGACACGCTGCCGGCCGGTCTGACGTTCGTCTCGGCCAGCAACGGCGGCCGACTCGAAGGCGGCAAGGTCGTCTGGGACATCGGCACGTTGAAGCCCGGCGATGTTTTCAGCCGGACGGTCACCGTCACCGTGAGCAGCCTGCCCCCGGGCAACAGCGTCACGAACACGGTCACGATCACCGACGACACGAACTGTTTTGAAGATCCAACCCCCTTCAACAACAGGTCGAGCGTGACCGCGACCATCACTCCGCGGATCACCTTCGCTTTCGACGGTTTCAACGATTTCGCTCTGGACGAGTTCAACAGGGTCGCGGTGCTCCGTCGCGAGGCCTATCCGGATTTCTATGTCCACTCGCCCGATGTCACCCGCGACGCCCTGCTCCCGCTGGCGCCGGTTTACAGCGGCGAGGCCGACCCGGGCTCGACGCTCATCATCTCCCTCTACGACGCGCAGGGCAACAGCATCGGCTCCCAGACCGTCCTCGTGGACGCGGGCGGCAACTGGCTCGCGAGTTTCCCGAGCACGACCATCCGCGACATCCCCCAGAGCGTCGAAATCTCCCAGCTCAGCGCGCCGTACAGTCTCGGCGACACCGCCGGCCACAACCTCCGAACCTACTTCTCGCCCGTGCTGAACCCAGGCCAGTTCTTCTTCAGCGCCTCGGATGACGCCATCGGCTCCGAGCCCGCCCCGCTCCTCGAGGGCCTGGGCCTCGAAAACCCGATCCAGCTCGGCTCCGTGAAATACGGCGGCGAGCTGCTGGGCGCACAGGCCACCGCGAGCGGCCAGTAGGGATTCCTTTACTTGCAGCGGCGCCCCCGTTCATGATCGGGCCCTAAGCCGTATGCCAAGACCCGTCACCCTTTTTACCGGCCAATGGGCCGATCTTCCCCTCGCCGACCTCGCACCCAAGGTTAAAGCCATGGGCTACGACGGGGTCGAGCTCGCGTGCTGGGGCGACCACTTCGAGGTGGATCGCGCGCTCGCCGAGGACGGGTATGTTTCAGGAAAGTGGGAGCTCCTGCGGCGACACGGCCTGAGCTGCCGGGCCGTCTCCAGCCATCTCGTCGGCCAGGCAGTTTGCGACCTCATCGACGGGCGTCACCAGGCCATCCTCCCGCCCGACGTCTGGGGCGACGGCGACCCGGAGGGAGTCCGGCAGCGCGCCGCGGAAAAGATGAAGGCGACAGCACGGGCCGCGCGCAAATTCTTCGACGCCTGCCCAGACGGCATAGGGGATTTCCCCCCGGTGGTCAACGGGTTCACCGGCTCCTCCATCTGGCACGCGCTCTATGCGTTCCCGCCGACCAGCCAGGAGTATCTCGATGCGGGCTATGCCGACTTCGCGCGGCGGTGGCTCCCTATCCTCGATGTGTTTGAAAAGGAAAATGTTCGTTTTGCCCTTGAAGTCCACCCGACCGAGATCGCCTTCGACACAGCATCCGCCGCCCGGACGCTGGACGCGGTCGGGGGTCACAAATGCTTCGGCTTCAACTACGACCCGTCGCACCTCGGCTACCAGGGCGTGGATTATGTGAAGTTCATCCGCGAGTTCGCGGGCCGAATCTTCCATGTCCATATGAAGGATGTCTGGTGGGGTCACGGCGATGGCACGGTGGGGGTCTTCGGAGGCCATACCGACTTCGCGGACCCGCGCCGCTATTGGGATTTCCGGTCCGTTGGGCGCGGAGATATCGAGTTCGAGGAAATCATCGTGGCCCTCAACGACATCGGCTACCGCGGCCCGCTTTCCGTCGAATGGGAGGATGGGCGGATGGATCGCGAACACGGCGCGAAGGAGGCATGCGCGTTCACGAAGAAGCTGGACTTTACGCCCAACGCCGCCGCGTTCGACGCCGCCTTCGCGAAGCGCTGAGGGTCCTCCGGCTGGTCTCAACCGGGATTCAAAGGTGCGAAAGTTACTCGTCCTCCAGGTCGCCGCGCTTGGCTGGGAGCAGGCGTCCACGCTCCCCGGGTTCGCGTTTCGCCCTCTCGAAACCGTCTTCCCCGCCGTCACCTGCACGGTCCAGGCCTCCTTCCGCACCGCCGCGCCCCCCTCCGCGCACGGGATGGTTTCCAACGGCCTCTTCTTCCGCGACCTGCGAAAGGTGATGTTCTGGGAGCAGGCCGCAAGGCTCGTGGAAGGCCCCCGCATTTGGGACGGCTTCCGCAAGCGCGGGGGCCGCGTCGGGATGATGTTCTGGCAACAGAGCCTGGGCGAGGGGGTCGATCTCCTCCTCTCGCCCGCGCCGATCCACAAGCACGGCGGCGGCATGATGCAGGATTGCCTCGCACATCCCGCTGGGCTGTACGAACGACTCATTCGCGAGGTCGGCCGACCCTTCAATCTCATGAACTACTGGGGGCCGCTCGCCTCCCGGCGCTCGAGCGACTGGATCGTGGAGGCCACGCTCGCCATCATGGAAAGCGAGGACGCCCCCGGCCTGCTCCTTTCCTACCTGCCGCACCTGGACTACGATCTTCAGCGGCACGGCCCCGATTCCGAGCCCGCGCGCCGCTCCGTCAAGGTGCTCGCGGGTTATCTGGAACGAATCCGGGAACATGCCGCAATGCATGGATATGATCTCCTCATCTTCGGCGATTACGCCATCGAGCCCGTCACGGGACCCGTCATCTTCCCGAACCGACGGCTGCGCGAGCGGGGGCTGTTTGCGACGCGCACGATCAAAGGGATGAGTTACGCCGACTTCTACTCCAGCCGGGCGTTCGCAGTCGCCGACCACCAGGTGGCCCAGGTGTACGCCGCGCCGGAGGCGGTGGCCGAGGCCGCGGAGGCGTTGCGTGGGTTGGAGGGTGTCGAGGCCGTGGGATCCCGGCCTTGGCCACCCGAGGGGAGGGGAGCTCGTTCTTGTCGCCGCGAAGGGCGCGTGGTTTGCCTACCCGTGGTGGGGCGGCAGGGAAACCGCTCCCGATTTCGCTTCCCACGTCGATATCCACAACAAACCGGGCTACGACCCATGCGAGCTCTTTTTCGGTTGGCCGCCCCTGCGCGTCTCTTCGGATGTGAACCGCGTGCGCGGCACCCATGGACGGACCGCCCAAGGCGCGGCATGGATGTCCACCCTCGATCTCGGCTCGCCGGGCACGCTTCTCGAACTCGCAGCCGCCTTGCGCGAACGGCTGGACACCCCGTCATGAACGGCGACCAAATCCTCCAAGCCCTGACGGTCTCCTTCGAATATCCCGTCGTTTTCACGGAGGAAGTATTCCACCCCGGAAACGCGACGCTGGTGGATGCGATGGATCGCCTGCATGAAGGCCGCGCGCACCGTGCGCTCGCCATCGTGGACGCGAACGTGGCCGAAGCCCAGCCAGCGCTTGCTGATGAACTCCGTTCGTATTTCCACGCGCACGCACCGCGGGTGGAGCTTGCCGGTCCTGCCCTGATTCTTCCCGGAGGGGAGGGAATCAAGAACGACCTGTCGTATGTACGACAAATGGTCTCCGCCATGGTCGAGGCCCGCCTTTGCCGGCATTCCTTTGTCATCGCCGTCGGGGGCGGCGCGCTTCTCGATGCCGCCGGGTTCGCCGCCGCGCTGTTTCATCGTGGCCTGCGGCTCATCCGGTTGCCGACGACGGTGCTCGCCCAGAACGACGCCGGTATCGGGGTCAAGAACGGCGTGAACCTCGGGAACATCAAGAATGCCATCGGTGTTTTCGCGCCTCCTTTCGCGGTCATCAATGACGGGCGCTTCCTGCTCACCCTCCCGGACCGCGAATGGATCAGCGGCATCGCCGAGGCGTTCAAGGTAGCCATCATTAGGGATAAGAGCTTCTTCGAGTCGCTCGCGAAGGATGCCGCCCGGCTTCGCGCCCGCGACTCCGCCGCCATGCGGCTTCTCATCCGCCGCTGCGCCGGGCTCCACCTCGCCCATACGCGCGCCGGGGGCGACCCCTTCGAGTCCAGCCGCGCGAGGCCGCTCGATTTCGGGCATTGGTCGGCCCACAAGCTGGAAGCGATGTCCGGCTTCGCGATCCTCCACGGAGAAGCCGTGGCCGCGGGCATCCTGCTCGACTGCGCATACGCGGCGATCCAGGGATGGCTCAGCGGCGATGAATTTCAGGCGATCCACGGCGCCGTGGCCGCAACGGGCCTGCCGGTCTGGTTCGACCTCCTGGAGCGTCCCGAACTCCTTGAAGGCATCGAGGAGTTTCGCGAACACCTCGGGGGCGGGCTTTGCATCACTTTTCCACGCGGGATAGGGGCCGGGTTCGAGACGGGAGACATCGATCTCCACGCGATGCGGGAAGCGGTCCGTCAACTGCGCGCGGCAGCCGGAGCCGCAGGCGCCTCCCCGGGTTCCGGCCGCGACCAGAGGTAGGCCGCACCGCCGAAGAGGCTCCAGAATACATAGATCAGAAAGCCAGTGAGCGAGATGAGCACGGCCTGTTCGGCAGGGATGTGCGCGAGATCGCCGAGGAGCTGCTTGAACATCTCCTCCCGCACGCCAAGGCCGCTGACGCTCACGGGCAGGGACGAGACGACGGTAACCACCGGCATGATGGAGAACATGTCCGGGAGCGAGATGGCGGCCCGGAAAGCTCGCGCGGCGCAGAAGAACGTCCCGAAAAAGGTGAAGAGCACCGGAAAGGAGAGCAGGATGGCGACGAGGGAGTGCCCCCATGCCGTGGTGAACAGGTTATAAGCCGCCGCGAGTTCCAGCATTTTCTCGCGACCCGGCGCGCGCGCGGGAAGCCTGCGGATGAGGCCGGTGCGCGCGACGGCAAACGAGCAGGTGATGAACACGACGCAGCCCACCGCGAAGACGATGAGCACGTACAGCAGGCCGCGGGCGGCGGGCGTCTGCGACATCCAACGGTGCCGCAGGACGATCACTGCCAGGCTGAACGGCACCAACAGGAAAAGACCGCTGAGCCGGTCGGCGGCTACGGTAAGGAAGACGGTGCTCCGCTGGTACCTGCCGCCCCTTCACCAGGAGGAGCGCCTTTACCACGTCGCCGCCAGCGGTGCCGAGCAGGAACAGGCCGAAGAAGACGCCGACCATGAACAGCTCCGCCGTGCGCCGCCAGCTAATGTGGACGCTCTGCACCTTCAGGAAAAGCCCCCAGCGGAGGATGTTCGCCACCTCGCCGATGCCCGCGACGCCGACGCCGATGGCGATCCATTTTGGGTCGGCTTTGCGCAGGGCGACTCCCATCCCCGCGCGCATGGCCGGATCACGGAAAATCCAGGCCAGCACGCCCAGGGTCACGAGCCCTTGCAGCACGCGGAATATGTTCTTTCTCATGAGCCCCTGGTTTCCCCTCGTGCGAAAGCGGCCGGCTGCCGGTTTACCCGAGCATGCCCCGCAGGGAGTCGATCCGCCGCTTGAGAAGGGTCGATTTCAAATAGCGGGTGCGGATGGCCCACCACATCCTGGCGGCCATGCCGGGGCGGATGACGAGGCGCGCCTTGAGGGCTTCCAACACCTCCGGCGCGCCGTAAGCGTTCAAAAAACAGAGGGCGTATGGCAGCCAGTCTTCCTCGGAAACGCGGCCCACCATGTCCTGGAGGAAAACGAGCAGGTCGTCCGCATGCCGTTCCTCCGCCGAGAGCGATTTCCGGTGCATGACTTCGAAATCGATGAGCCGCGCGCGGTTCGCGGCTTCGTCATACAGAAAATTCGCCATATGCGCGTCTCCGTGCGACCAGGGGCCGTCGAGTTCCGGGCACCAAAGATTGTGCGCCCGGCGGAACTCGCGCGCGGCGGCGACGAGCATTTCGTTGGAGAGCGTCCCCTCGTCCAGGCGATCCGACAAGCTCACGCCGGGGAGCCTCTCGGCGCAGACGGCACGGGGCCCGTCCGCAAAAACCAGGAACGCGTCCCCGTTCAACAGCCGGAAACAGTATATCTCCCATTGCTGCCAGTTCTCGACCCGGCCCCAGACGTAGATGGGATTCCCGGCCCAGCGGAAAAAGAGGTTCGCGCACTGGACGATCTGGTGGCTGCCGAGCTTCCTCCTTTTCACCCAGACGGCGCGGCCGTCGCGCATCTCATTGGAGATGGCGTTGATCCGGATAAGGTCGATCGCCGAGGCGGCGGTGGTCAACAGGCGGCGCATTTCGCGAATTTAAACACGGAGAAGGCCGGAACTCCAGTTTGGCGGCGTCTCTCAGCAATTTTCAAGGAATGCGCGGTAGAACGCGACCCCGCGCTCCAGTTCCTTGACCGCGATCCATTCGTCGCGCGTATGCGCCTGGGCGATGGAGCCAGGGCCGGCGGCGACCGCGGGAATCCCCGCCCCGGAAAAGACGGCGGCGTCGCAAAACCACGAGGCGCCACCGCATCTGCCTCCCGCCTTTTCCAGGGCCTTTACCATGGGATGCGCGGGGTCGGTATAAAGAGGCTGGCACCGGGTCACCTCGATCTCCACCGCAGGATCGATCTCCCGCAGCCGCTCGCTGACGGAGGCGAAGAAGCTCTCCGCGTCCTGCGAGGGGAGGGTGCGAAAATCGACCTCGGCCTCGCAGAGGTCGGGCACGATGTTGGATTTGCTCCCGCCGACGCACCGGCCGACGCTCACGGTGGGCGAACCCAGGACCGGGTCGGACAGCGTCTTCAACTGCGGCGCGATCTCATCGCGGATGCAGCGGATAATGTCGGTCATCTTGTAGATGGCGTTCTCGCCCTGTTCGGGCGCCGAGGCGTGGCAGGCCTTTCCGCGTGTCGTGAGCTTGAGCACCGAGGAGCCTTTGTGCATGTGGACGATGGTGAAATCTGTCGGCTCCCCCACGAGCGCGAAGTCCGCCTTGTAGCGCCCGACGAAGTCCCGGGCCCCGTCCTGCCCATCCTCCTCGCTCATGAGTCCCGCGAACCAAATCTCGTGTCCCAGTCCGGGGAGCCGCTCACTCATCTCGTGGAGCGCCCAGAGCATCGCCGCCATCGGCCCCTTTGTGTCGCTCGCTCCGCGCCCGAAGACTTTGCCGTCCCTCAACTCCGCGCCGAAGGGGTCCACGCTCATGCCCGCGACGCTCACCGTATCGGTATGCGGCGCGAAGACGAGGCGCCTCTTGCCGTCCGACCCGCCCGGGAACTTCCCGATCACGTTCGGACGCCCGGGCTTTACCTCCTGAATTTCGACCCGGGCGCCGCACCGCTCGAGAAATTCGCCCACCGCTTCCGCGCAACGCGCTTCGCCGATGCCGTCCGTGCCGGGATTTCCGCCGGGGTTGACGCTGGGAATGCGGATGAGCTGCCGCAACAATTCCACCACGTCGCTCGGGGCATCCATGGATCTAGCGCAGACACTTCTCCGCCTGCAGAAACCACTCGACGAACTTCGGGATGCCCACAGAGATCTTGGTCGAGGGCCGGTATTGGAGGAGCTTTCGCGCCCTGGAGATGTCCGCGTAGGTGAGGGGGACATCGCCCGGCTGTTCAGGGAGCCGCCGGATGTTCGCCTTTCGGCCCAGGGAGGTCTCGATGAGCGCGATGAGTTCGGCGAGGGAAGTCGTCTGGCTCTCGCCGAGATTGAAGATATCGAACAGGGGGCCCTCGACCGTGAGGCAAGCCACTATCCCCTCCAGGATGTCGTCCACATAGGTATAATCGCGGCGCGTCGTGCCGTCACCATACTGGTCGATGGGGCGGCCCTCATGGATGCTGCGGGTGAATTTATGGATCGCCAGGTCGGGCCGCTGACGCGGCCCATAGACGGTGAAGAAGCGCAGGCAGATGCAGCGCATGCCGTAGAGCCGCGCGAAGTTCGAGCAGAACTGTTCGCAGGCCAGCTTCGTCGCCGCGTAGGGGCTGATCGTCTGGTCGATGCACATGTCCTCGCGAAAAGGCGTTTCGGTGATCGTCCCGTAAACGGACGAACTCGAAGCCAGGATGAAGCGGGGCACGCCGTGCAGCCGGGCGGCGTCCAGCAGGTTGAACGTCCCGGTGATGTTCGTCTCTATATATAGCCGGGCGTTTTGGATCGACGGGCGGATGCCCGCGCGCGCCGCGAGATGCACGATCCCCTCGAAGCCGCCCGCGGCAATCACCCGTTCCACCGCGGAGGCATCCCGAAGATCGGCCTCGACGAGTTCGATCTCGTCAAGGATCCCTGCGATGTTTGCCCGCTTCAGGTTCGGGTCGTAAAAATCGTTGAAATCATCCAATACCGTGATCGCGTGGTCCTCCGCGACCAGGCGCTCGACCAGGTGCGAACCGATAAAACCGGCGCCGCCGGTCACAAGTAACTTCATAGCCGGACGAGACTATTGCCAATGCCCGCGGACTGCCAAATAAATGTGCTGGCAAGGCCCGTAATTTATCGCTAAAGCTTGCCGGAATCCCTATTGACACATTTCCATCCCAGTGAGATAAAAACCACGTAAGACCTCCAGTTATGCCAGACGACGAGAATTCCCAAATCCCCGATCCCGTCCCGGTCACTCCCAAAAAAGAGACCGTTCGTATCACGCTCCCGCCAAAGCCGATGGAGATGAACGCTCTCAAACGGGAGACGGTCAGGATCGGTTCGACCGAGGCTGGAACGAATGGCCCCAAGAAGGAAACCACGCGCCTCCCAGCGATCTCCACCGCGGCGTCGATGTCCTCCCCGGCATCCGCGACCCAGCCCCTTTCGCCTCCGCCTCCCGGCGTCATCAAGCCGCTCGGCGGCCCGGGCAAAGCGCCGCTCGCCCCGACTTCCCCTCTCAAGGCCCCGGGCTCGATCCCTCCCCGCCCGCCCGCTTTCGGCGTGAAGCCCTCCCTTGGCCTCAGGCCTCCGGGGGCCGCGCCCGCTCCCGCGTCTCCCACCGGGGTTCTGCCCACGCCTCCGCCAGCCGCGGCCGGGGCGCCCGCCGAGATCGCGACGGCGAAACCCGCTTCCACCGCTCCGAAGAAAGAGACGGCCCGCATACAGGTGCCGCCCCAACCGAAACCGATGGTGCCCAAGGCCACCGTGCGGATGGTTCCGCCCCCGCAGCCTCAGCCTCCCGTGGCCCCTGCGCTCGTCCCGGTGCCAACCCTCGAAGCGGACGATGAAGAATCCGTCGTGTCCGATCCCATCCTGCTTCCTTTAAGCATCGCCGCGCTCGTCGTCTCGCTCGCCACGCTCGCCCTGTCCTACCTGGCCTGGGCGGCTTGAGCCATGGCCAGCCCAAACGTCGTCACGCTCACCGAGGCGAATTTCGAGAGCGAAGTCACGAACTCCACCGCCCCCGTCCTCGTGGATTTCTGGGCGGAATGGTGCGGGCCGTGCAAGCTCATCGCGCCGATGCTCGACGAGATCGCCGATGAAAAAGTCGGCACGGTGAAAATCGCAAAGGTAAACGTCGATGACAACCAGGCTTTATCCTCGCGATTCGCGATCCGCTTCATCCCAACCCTGATCCTGTTCAAGGGCGGGGAAGTCAAAGAGCAAGTCGTCGGTTCGACGAACAAGCGCGACCTCGTCGCCAAGCTGGAAGCCCTGGTCTAAGCACTCGGCGCTCCTCGGCACCCGGGGGTTCCTAAACAAACGACACCCCGAAACTGGCCGTGGGGCAGCTTCGCACAGTGCCCCGATCTGAATCGCGTGCGGCCCCCTACAGGGTGCGGCAGAATTCCTCGAACCGGTCCAGGCCCTTTTTGATGACGTCCATGCTCGTGGCGTAGCTTAGGCGCAGGGTGCGGTCGTCGCCGAATGCGATGCCGGGCACCACGGCGACGTTCGCCTTGCTCAGGAGCCGGTCGGCGAAGTTCTGCGACGTGAGCGAGAGTTTGCTGATGTTCACCAGGACGTAGAACGCCCCCATCGGCTTCACCGCGGAGATGTTCGGGATCTTCGAGAGGCGGTCGAACATGTAGTGGCGCCGCATATCGAACTCCGCCCGCATGTCTCCCACGCACTGCTGGTCGCCCTTCAATGCGGCGAGCCCGCCCTTCTGCGAAAACGAACACGGGTTGGAAGTGCTGTGGCTCTGGATTGAGTCAATGGCCTTCGCTATCCCCTCCGGCGCGCCGAGATACCCGAGCCGCCAGCCGGTCATCGAATACGCTTTGCTGAAGCCGTTCACCGTGATCGTAAGGTTGAAGGCATCCGGGGAGAGTGAGCCGATGCTCACATGCTCGGTGCCGTCATACGTCAGCTTCTCGTAAATCTCGTCGGAGAGGATCACGATCTCCTCCTCGGCGGCCACTTCGGCGATCGCGGCCAGCTCTTCGCGGGTGTAGACGGAGCCGGTGGGATTGCCCGGGGAGTTGATGATGACCATCTTCGTCCGCGGGGTCATCGCGTTCTCGAACTCCGCGGCGGTCATCTTCCAACCGTTCTCCTCGCTCGTCTGCACGAAGACCGGCTCGGCGCCGACCAGGCGAGCCATCTCGGGGTAGCTCAGCCAGTAGGGCGCGGGGATGATGACTTCGTCGCCCGGTTCGCAGATGGCGAGGATCGCGTTGAAACAGGAGTGCTTCGCCCCGTTGCTGACGATGACCTGGTGCGGCTTGTAGTCGAGCTTGTTCTCGGTGACGAACTTCTCGGCGATGGCCTGCCGCAGTTCGGGAATGCCGGAGCTGGGGGTGTATTTGGTGAAGCCGGCCTCCAGCGCGGCAATCGCGGCGGCCTTGATGTGCTCGGGCGTGTCGAAGTCGGGCTCGCCCGCGCCGAAACCGCAGACATCGATGCCTTCGGCCTTCATCGCCTTGGCTTTGCTGTCGATGGAGAGCGTGAGGGAGGGGCTCAGAATTTTGGTTCGGGAGGCGAGATCCATAGTGGTTGTTGTCATTTTTTTAGGGGTTCAAGTTACCGTAATACTTCTCGATGAGGGGCTTCAAATTGTTCTCTTTTATCTGGACGATTTCCATCTCGCGATTCGCGTTCTCCGCCGAATCCGACGCGTGCGCCGCGTTGACCATGATGGTCTGGCCGAATTCTTTCCGAATGGAGCCGGGGGGCGCCTTGGACGGATCGGTCGGGCCGAGCACTTCGCGAATCTTCCGCACCGCGTCGATGCCCTGGTAAACGAGCGCGATGCATTTTTCTGAGCCCGGCTCGTTGCGCCTATCTGGGGGGCATTCGCTCGGCCGGGCGCCCGCCATGAACTGCACGATGGACTCCCAGTTGTTGAGCCCGTTTATCGGCCCCAGCAGTTCCCCGAGCACCCGCTGCACCTTGTCGCTCAAGGGAAAACCGAGTTCGCGCTCGATCGCCAGCCGCGCCTGCACCCCCGAGCGATCCTTCAGCCGGTCCATCAGCACGTCCAGCACGGGCCGGTAGAATTCCTCGGCCTGGGCGACGCTCATCCGGTGCACCTTGAAGCCGATGATATACAGGCCCGTCCTCGAAAATAGGTCGATGACCCCGCCGGGGCGCGCGTTCGGGAAGCGGAAATTATCCGGCTTGATCAATACCAGCGTCTTCTGTACCTGGGCGCCGGCCGGAAATTGCACGACCTCATCGAGCAACCCGCCGTCCGAGTCCGAGTAGGAAGCCCACAATTTCAGGTTGGTCTCGACCGAACTCTCATCGGGGGGAGCCAGCACCGCGGGCTCGAAGTAACGCACGGCCCCGTCCGCATCGACGATGTAATCGCCGAACGTATCGCGTATGGTCTCGCCGCTCGTGCGCTCGTTGACGATGTGGCCCACGGTCGTCCGGATCTTCATCAAGGCGTCCTCGCCGCGAAACACGAGGAAAAGGACCCGCTGCCGGCGGCCATCGCGATCCGGCGCGAAATTCTTCAGGACGTACTGGCGGATGAGTTCCTGCGTTGCCCGGTGCCTCGGCTCCGGGTCGGTGATGATCGACTCCGCGTAGGCCTCGACGAGTTCCTTGCTTGGGGCGAACATCATCGCGCGCACCAGGTCGAGCCCCGTCCGCGAGATCAGACGGGCGATGATCCCGCCGGTCCGCGACTTGCGGATGGAGTAGGGGGTCACCATCACATAAGAGAGGTCCTCTGCCATATAGATAAAAATTGCCTGCGTTCACCCCGTCTGAAGTCACTGAATTTCAGCGCGGAACCAACGTAGGCATCTCGCTCACTTCAAAAAGCTAATGATCCAAGCTAACTATCCCGTTCTGGCGTCGTCAACAGTTTTCTAGGGGCGCGATCCCTTCGCGAGGAGCAGGGCCGCCCATTTCCCGGAGCGCAACGTTCGCTCGAGCCGAAGGCCGCGGCGCTCGAACGCGCTCCGGCATTCCACCTCCTGCCCACGCAGGATGCCGGAGAGGATGAGACGGCCTCCGGCGCGCACAGCCGCCGCTATTTTCAATGAGGCGCGGATCAGCACCTCGCTATATAGGTTCGCGCAGACGATGTGCCACTGCCGTCGTGGAAAGGGATGGATGACATCGGCCCGCTTCAGGAGGATTTTCGGCGCCCCGTTGGCGCGGGCATTCTCGCGGGCGGTGCGGATCGCATCCGCGTCGAAGTCCCACCCTTCGACTTGGGCCGCTCCCAGCCTTGCCGCCGCGATCGCGAGGATGCCGCTCCCCGTACCGAGGTCGAGCATCCGCCATCGGTCGGCTTTGAGCGCCTTGCTGACATCGCAGAGAAGGCGCAGGCAGGAGGCGGTGGTGGCGTGCTCGCCCGTGCCGAAGGCCGCTCCGGCAGGGATGAGGAGCAGCTTGCGGCCCGAAGCCATTCCGCCTCGACCATCAAGCGCCCCACGCGATCCGGCGACGAGGAACTCACCGCGGATACGCACCGGTTTCGAGGCTTTGGCGGCGGCTGGCACGCCGGTGCCGGGATGGCGCACCGAGCCGCCGAAACGGGCCTTCAAGAGGAGCGCCTCGCTTTCAGAAAGCCCGAACGCCTCGATCCGGATTGTTTTCCTGCCCGGAAACGCAGTGACGGCGACCCGCTGCCTGCGCAGGAACGCCAGACTTTCAACCCAGGCATCTTCCCGCAGGGCGGAAACCGATTTCCGCCAGGCAAACCGCGAAAGGCGCCGGGTCACATCGTAACTGCCGCCGCCGGCTGCCCGCCGGCGAGTTGCCAGACCTATGCCGCTCCCGCCCTGGAGGGTTCGGCGGCGCGCACCAGTTCCGGCTGCATCACGCTCACCTTGCTCAACGTAACCTCGGACTTGCCTACGAAGACAGCACCTTCCTCGATCGCCAGGCGCGGCGTCTTGAGGTCGCCCAGCAGTTCGCCCTGCGACTTCAATTCGCAGCGTTCGTGGGCGACGACGTTGCCGTGAACCTTGCCGGCTATCGAGGCCGACTTCGTCTTGATGTCGCCGCGGATGGAGCCGTTCTCGCCCACCTCGAGCGCGCCCTGCGAGAATATTTCTCCCTCCACTTTTCCGTCGATCGCAAGTTCCGTCTTAAACTTGATCACTCCCTTTATTTCCACGTCACTGCCGAGACTGTTCTTTGTCGCCGCCATAAGTTTTAGTGTGTTTTTTTTGATTGGTTTCGTCGCCTGAATCAGCCGGCAAAACCGGCGCGTTATTGATACGTGATAACGACTGCGCTGCAATGCAAAAACGCATTTCTTTCGCATGCGCGCGACGTGCGGACAAACTCGCGCGAAACTCTCCGGCGGCAGCGGGGTTTCACCTGTAACCCCGGCTAGAAATCGGGGCAGTCAAGAAAGAAACACCACACAAAATGAAAAAGTTAAATGCACTCCCCTTATTCGCCTTTGCAGTCGCCGGCGCCCTCGTTTTAGGGCCCGTCGCCCATGGCGCGGATACCTCCACCGCCTCTGCGTCCCCCGCGGCTGCCGACACCTCCGCCGCGGGCCCCGGCGGCGGTCATCACCACGGCGAACGGCTCCAAAAACTGGCCGAGGAGCTCGGCCTGACGGACGCGCAGAAGGAACAGCTGAAGCCGATCCTCAAGAGCGAGTTCGAGCAAATGAAGGCCGTCAAGGAGGACACGACCCTGGACAAGCCTGCCAAGAAGGAAAAATTCAAGAGCATCCACCAGGCTTCGATGGAGCAGATCAAGGCCATCCTTACGCCTGAACAGATGGAGAAATGGAAAGAAATGCGGAAGGAACACCACGAGGGGAAAAAGGGTGACGCTCCGCCGATGACGACGGGGACGGCGGCGCCTGTGACCACGGGCACCACCCCTTAACTCGGGCACTCCGGCGGAAACGCCCGGGAGCCATCACGCGGGCCGCGTCGCACAGGCGCGGCCCGCTTTTTTTTAACGCGCTTTCAAGGCAAGCGCAAGCCAGCCGCCGAGCAGGCACAGGCCGCCGACAGGCGTCACCGGGCCGAGCCATCGCCACTGCGTCACCGCCATGAGGTAGAGGCTGCCGCTGAAAAGGCAGACGCCCGCGACGAACAGGCTCCAGGCCAGGAGCGGCAGCGGGTTGCGGCTCGCGACAAACAGCAGCGCCACGGCGTGCGCAAGGTGATACTGGGCGGCGGTCTGCCAGTATTCGAGCGCCCCATGTTTTTCGAGGAGCGGCTTCAGCGAATGCGCGCCGAACGCGCCGAGCGCGACACCCAGGAAACCAAGCAGAGCCGCGATTCTAAAAGCGATGGCCGGATTCATAAGCGACTCGCCAGCGTAGGGCTCGGGCGGGCGCGCGGCAAGGAATCCCGCGTCTTGGTAGTGTCCTAATTTGAATCTCATTGCGCTGGATGCCGAAACAAAACTCGTTCCGACGTTCGCCATGGGCGACCGCTCCCAATACATGGCGAATTGCTTCATGGAGGATTTGGCCGCTCGCCTCACCCATCGCGTCCAGATTCCACCGATTCTTTGCGGGCCTACAATGGCGCTATCGAGCGTGCTTTCGGCGCGGACGTGGACTACGGATCAATCATCAAAACTTTCTCCCACACGGCTCTCGAAGAGCAACGCCGATACTCCCCGCCCGAAGTCGTAAGCGTGAAGCGGGTAGTGGTGCAAGGCACCCCGGACGTTGATCTGATCTCTACGAGCTACGTGGAAAAACAGAATCACACCCTGCGGATGCATTGCCGCCGGTTGAGCCGGTTGACGAACGCTTTTCCCAAGAAGATTGAAAACTTCAAAGCCGCCGTTGCCCTGCATTACGCCTATTACAATTTCGTGAAGATTCACCGCTCCATCCGTTGCACGCCAGCTATGGAAGCGGGCGTGACGAATTCCGCGTGGACGGTCGCCGATCTGGTCGGCATGATTGAGGCATGAGTGACCGGGTAGAGAATATCCAGCAGGCCGTGGAGGCGATGCATGGATGCAAGGCCGTGCATGAGCAATCTATTCCGGTTATCGAAAGGTTCGGCAAAGAGACTGTCTGGGAGGGTGTTGTTGGATCTTTCGCGCTTACCGGCCACCCAAAGGCGAAACGCTGCTACGCCTGGAGCTACCAGGATGGCGCGGAAACGGGCTACGTTGGCGTCCTAGAGCTTCCGCCAGTGGACTCTCCACAAACCGCCGTGCGTGCCGCGATTGCGAGCGGTTCACAGATTTAGGGCGAGATGAAATGGCGCAAACGAATCGCCATTACTACGGCTGCTGTGCTCCTTTACTTTCTCTCTTTGGGACCAATGGCGCGATTGGTATGGAACGACACCGAGTTTCGGACCTTTGGAGAAGCTTTTTACGATGCGTTTTATTTTCCGGTGACCTGGATTGCTCAGGAATGCCATCCAATAGGCAAAGTAATTCTTTGGTATTTTCGCCTATGGACGCCTGCCCCCGGCCCAGAGCATCCGGATGGTCCATAGCGATGATGGATTCCAAATTAGGACACTACCCTCGCCTTGCCGCGAAGGGCGCGCGCGGCTATCGGTAGTCCATGGACAAGGTGACTTTCGGCTACGTCGGCTGCGGCCGGCTGGCGCAGGCAGTCCATCATCCGAATTTCCTGGCGATTCCCGAATGCGATTTCATCGGGCTAGCGGAAGTGCGTCCGAGGCTGCTGCACACGGTCGCCGACCGGCTGCGCATTCCACGCCGCTACGAGAGCCACCTGGATATGGCGGAGGATGCGGATATCTCCGCGGTCGGCATCTCCGCGGAGTTCGCGGCCCAGGGGGACATCGCCATCGATTTCCTGGAGCGCGGGAAAGCCGTCTTTCTCGAAAAACCGATGGCGACCTCCGTAGAGCAGGCCCGCCGCATCCTGCGCGCGGAGAGCGAGGGGGGCGGCCGGCTCATGGTCGCCTATATGAGCCGCTACGATGCCGGCAACCAGCTCGCGCGGGAATGGATCCGCGAATTCAAAAGCACGGGCGAGCTAGGGGGCATTACCTTTGTCCGCATCCACAGTTTCGGCGGCGACTGGACGGCCGGCCTCGACACCCCGGTCGATCCCTCCGACGAAAAACTGCCGGAGCCGGTGAACCACAAGCCCGCCTGGCTGCCGGAACAATGGCACCGCCCTTACGTGCTGTATCTCCAGCAGTTCACCCATAACGTGAACCTCACGCGCTGGCTGCTGGACGCGCCCGGCAAGCCCTCGGTGCGCATGGCCGATCTCGCGGCGAATACCTACTCGGGCACCGTCATCTTCGACTGCGGCGGCGTCCGCTGCAATCTGGAGACGGGCCTCGTGGACTACCACGGGTACGACGACAACACGCAGGTCTTTTTCGAAAAGGGCTGGGTGAAGCGCACCATCCCCCCGCAACTGCTCCGCAACGCCTGCGCCGAAGTCGAGGTTTACCGCGCCCGGCCGCGCCGAGAACTGATAAAACCGGCGCCCGATCCCGCCTTCTCCTGGATGTATAAGCGCGAAGCCGAAGCCTTCATCCGCAATGTCCTGTCGGGCGAGCCGTTCGATTCCACCGGCCAGGACACCCTCGCGGACGTGGAGTTCTTCGAGGACCTTTTCGCCCATTGGCTCGGCCTGCCTCAAAGATAGCCGCGCTTCTTATACAGCTTGTAGCGCTTGAGGATCGTCTCGATGTAGGCCCGCGTCGAACGGTACGGGATGCTCTGGCGCAGGTCGTCCGCGCTCGTCTTCTCGCCCATGTTCGTCTGGCCGATCCACTGGTTCACCCGGCTCCGGCCCGCGTTGTATTCGGCGAGAGCAAACGGGAGCGCGTCGTCCTTCGTGCTCCAGCGCTGGAGCGCCTGCTTCAGATACCACGTGCCCGCCTCGATGTTCGTCTTCGGGTTGAAAAGATCGGACTCCGCGAAGTCCGCACGGCGTTCCGCTCTCGCCCAATCCCGCGCGGCGGCCACGGTCACCTGCATCAGGCCGCGTTCGCCATTCTTGCCGACCTTGTCGGGATGGAACGAGCTCTCGCGCCAGATGATCGCCTTTATCAACATCGGATCGATCTGGCGTTTGCGCCCCACTTCCGCGATAATCCCGTCGTAGCGGCTGAACCGCGAAAAGTTCAGCCATTCCTGGATGGTATAAAGAGAATCCGCCGAGTGCCAGAGAACGATCCCCGCCGCCGCCATTGCGGCCAGCGCCAGCACCGCGATCGTTTTGCCGAGACAGCCGAAGAGCCTGAACATCCACTCCTACTAAAACCCCGCGCCGCCAAACTGCTAGATATTTCGCCCGGATGCCCAAATACGCGCGCGTAATCGTCGATCAATCCGGGGGAAACGCCTTCGACTACGAGATCCCGGAGCCGCTTGCGGGCAGAATCCAGGCGGGCAGCCGGGTCAGCGTCCCCGTCCGCAACCGCATGGCGCGCGCCACGGTCATCGACCTCCTGGACGAGACGGATGCGGAGGGCATCCGCCCGGTGGAAGCGGTGCTCGGCGCTCGCCCCGTCCTCACGCCTTCCTTGATCCGGCTTGCGCGCTGGATAGCCGATTATTACTGCTGCCCCATCGAGCCGGCGATGCGAGTCGTCCTCCCGCAGGTCATCCGCCTTGGCGCCGTCCGCCACAAGACGCAGCGCTTCGCCCGCCTGGCGCAGGAACCCGGCGCCGTCGAGCTTGCGGGCCTTGAAGACAAGGCGCCGAAACAAGCCGCCATCCTCCGGTGCCTCCAGGCAAACGGCGCGCCGCTGCCGGTGCCGCTCCTCATCAAGAAATGCGCCGCGAACCACCAGACCGTGGATACCCTGGTGAAGAAGGGGCTCATCGTCATCGAACCCGAGCAGGTCCTCCGCGACCCGTTCCGGGATGAGAAATTCCTGCAGAGCGACAACCTCGTCCTGAACGAGGAGCAAACCCTCGCCTCGCACGCGGTCGAGGAAGCCATCGCGGCCCGCGGGGCGGCTCCGCCCATCCTCCTCCACGGGGTCACGGGCAGCGGCAAGACGGAGATTTATCTTCAAGCGATCCAGAGCGTGCTCCGGCGGGGCCAGACCGCCATCATGCTCGTGCCGGAAATCTCGCTGACGCCGCAGACCGTCGAGCGCTTCAAGAGCCGGTTCGCCGCCGCGCAGGACAGCGTCGCCGTCCTCCACAGCCACCTTTCCAGCGGCGAACGCCACGACGAATGGCACAAGATCAACGAAGGCCGCGCCCGCATCGTCATCGGCGCGCGCAGCGCCATCTTCGCCCCGCTCGAGAACCTCGGACTCATCGTCGTGGACGAAGAGCACGAGAATACCTACAAGCAGGAGGAGACGCCGCGCTACCACGGCCGCGACATCGCCGTCCTCCGGGCGAGCATGGAGAAATGCGCCATCCTCCTCGGGAGCGCCACCCCCTCCATCGAGAGCTATCACAACGCCTCCACCGGCAAATACCGGCTATTGCGGCTCACCCAACGCGTGGACGAGCGACGCATGCCCCTCATCCGCATCGTCGATCTGCGCCAGGAAGCGAATAAATCCCAGGCCCTGCTCTCCAGCCGCCTCTGCGCCGCCATCGAAGCCCGGCTCGAGAAACGCGAGCAGTCCATCCTCTTCCTGAACCGGCGCGGCTTCTCCACCTCCCTCATCTGCCAGGCGTGCGGCTACGTGTGCGAATGCCCCAACTGCAGCGTCGCCCTCACGTATCACCGCGCCGCTTCGCGGCTCATCTGCCACATTTGCGGGCACACCGTCCCCGCGCCCGCGAAATGCCCGGCTTGCGCCGACCCGAAGATCCGTTTCGTCGGGGCGGGCACCGAGAAGGTGGAGGAAGCCGTCGCCCGCCTCTTTCCGAAGGCCGTCGTCCGGCGCATGGACGCCGACTCCATGGCGAGGAAGGATTCCTTCCGCGAGACCCTCAACGCGTTCCGCACCGGCAAGATCGACATCCTCGTCGGCACCCAGATGATCGCCAAGGGCCTCCATTTCCCGAACGTCACCCTCGTCGGCATCATCAATGCCGATCTCGCCCTGCACATGCCCGATTTCCGGGCTGGCGAGCGCACCTTCCAGTTGCTCACCCAGGTCGCCGGCCGCGCGGGGAGGGGAGAGGTCGAAGGCGAAGTCTTCGTGCAGAGCTTCACACCTTTCAGTCCTTCCATCCAGTTCGCCCGGCACCATGACTTTGAAGGCTTCTGGCAGCAGGAGATCGACTTTCGCAAGAAATGGGATTTCCCGCCCTTCGCGCACATGGCCCTCATCACCGTTCGCTCGCCGCACCAGGTAAAGGCCGCCTTCTCCGCCGACACCCTCGCGCGCCGCCTCAAGGAAATCCTGCCGCCTTCCACACAACTCAGCGAGCCCGCGCCCGCACCGCTGGAAAAAGTGCGCGGCGAATACCGCTTCCACATCATGCTCCGCACCAAATCCATCCTGGCCCTCAGCCGCCGCCTGCGCGAGGTGCTGGACAAACTGACATTCCCCACCGACGTCATCGTCACCGTGGATATCGACCCCTACCAGTTGATGTGACGCGAATGCCACCGCTTCGCCTTGCCTTCCTGCTCCTCGTGGCAGCCGCCCTGCTCGGCGGGTGCGGCAGACCCCCGCGCCGTGCCGACCTCGTCGTGCTCAATGGCGCGGAGCCCGAGAGCCTCGACCCGGCGATCATCACCGGCCAGCCGGAAGGGCGGCTCGTTTACGCGCTGTTCGAAGGGCTCACGAGCCTGAACGCCGCCGGCCTCATCAAGCCCGGCGTGGCCGAAAGTTGGGACACCTCCGGCGACAAGCGCACCTACACCTTCCACCTCCGCCATAACGCGCGCTGGACGAACGGCGACCCCGTCACCGCCGCGGACTTCGTCAACTCGTGGCGGCGCGCGCTCGCCCCGGAGACCGCCTCCGAGTATTCCTACCAGCTTTACTACGTCCGCAACGGCAGGCCCTTCAACGAGGGGACGCTGAAGGATTTCTCGCAGGTGGGAGTCCACGCCGAGGATACCTGGACGCTCCGGGTCGAGCTGGAGAACCCCACGCCGTTCTTCCTCGATCTCTGCTCGTTCTCAACCCTTCTCCCCGTCCACATCCCCACCGTCGAGAAGGAGGGCGACCAGTGGATCAAGCCCGGCCGGATGGTCAATAACGGCGCTTACGCCCTCGCCGAGTGGCGAATCAACGACCGGGTCCGGCTCGAGAAAAATCCCTACTATTGGGACAGGGAACACGTCGCGATGCAAACCGTGGATGTCCTCCCCATCAGCAAAGCCATCACCGCCCTCAACTTCTACCTCTCCGGCATCGCCGATCTCATGATGGACAAGGGCCTCGTGCCTCCTGCGCTCCTGGGCGACTTGAAGAAGAAGCCGTATTTCCATTCCGCGCCGTTCCTGGGAACTTTCTTCCTGCGATATAACGTCACGAAGAAACCGCTGGACGATCCGCGGGTGCGGCAGGCCCTGAGCATGGTCATCGACAAGGAGCTGCTCGTGAATAAGATCACGCGGGGCGGCGAGCACCCCGCCGCGAGCATGGTGCCGCCCGGCACCGCCGGTTATGAGCCGCCGCCGGGGCTCGTGAGAGACCCGGAACGCGCGCGGGCGCTCCTCGCCGAAGCCGGGTTCCCGGGTGGCAAAGGATTCCCGATCCTGAATTTCCTATACAGCGAAGGCGAGCTGAACGAAGCCCTCGCCGTGGAGCTGCAAAACATGTTCCGCAAGGAACTCGGCATCAACATCAGCCTGCTGCGCCAGGAATGGAAAGTGTATCTGAACTCCCTCAGCAGCCTCGACTACGACATCTGCCGTTCGAGCTGGGTGGGGGACTACCCCGACCCGAACACCTTCCTGGACATGTTCGTCACCGACGGGGGCAACAACCGCACGGGCTGGAGCTCCAAAGCGTACGACGCCGATATCGCCGCCGCCGCGCGCGAGGCCGACACCGGCAAGCGCTTCGACATCTTTCGCCGTGCCGAGCATCTCCTCGTGGACGAGGCGGCGCCCGTCACCCCGCTCTTCTTTTACGTCGGCATCCAGTTCTACGATCCCGCCCGCCTCGGCGGCGTCGAAGCCAACCTCCTGGACGAGCATCGCATCCAGGAAATGTACTGGAAAAAATGATGTGCGCGGGGGATGCCGCGAAGCGCCCGGGCGCACGAGTTGCGGAGCCTAGCGGTCGGCCTGCCGGACGAGACCGGGCGCGACCGGTACGGGAGCCGGCCTGCCGTCCACAGGCGCGGCGGGTTCCGGAACTTCGGCGCCATCGTGCAGTTCCGGCATGTATTCGGGGATGATCTGCTTTAGCAGCATCTTCACCTCGTCGGGACTCGTCCGCTCCACCTGGATGGACGCGGCGAGCTCGTTCAGCACCGCGGCGGCGTGGAAGTAGGGCAGCGGCTCGCTTACGAGCCGCCGGATTTTCGGGTGCGACGTGGCGCTCGCGTCCTCCGCGCTGTGGGTGAGCTCCTCGTAAAGCTTCTCGCCCGGACGCAGGCCGGTAAACTCGATCGCTATCTCCGTATCCGGTTTCAGCCCGCTCAGCTCGATCATCTGCCGCGCCAGGTCGGCGATCTTCACCGGCTTGCCCATGTCCAGGACGAATATCTCCCCGCCCTGCGCGCGCGCGGCGCTCTGCAACACGAGGCTCACGGCCTCGGGGATCGTCATGAAATAACGGGTGATCTCCGGGTGCGTGACCTTTACCGGGCCGCCCGCCGCGATCTGGCGCGAGAAGATCGGCACCACGCTGCCGGAAGAGCCGAGCACGTTGCCGAAACGCACGGCCATGAACTTCATCGACGCTCCGTCGCGCGTCTGCATCGACTGCACAAAGAGCTCCGCCAGCCGTTTCGTTGCCCCCATGACGCTCGTGGGGTTGATCGCCTTGTCCGTGGAGACGAGCAGGAACCGCTCCGCGCGGAACTCGTATGCCAGCTCCGCGATGCGCGCGGTGCCCAGGATGTTGTTGCGGATCGCCTCGGCCGGCTGGCTCTCCATCATCGGCACATGTTTGTGCGCCGCCGCGTGGAAGACGGCGTGCGGCCGGTTGCGCGCGAAGATGATCTCCATCCGCCGCGCATCCAGGATGTCGGCCACGAGCGGAACGATGATGCCGCGCATTCCATGCTCGATCAATTCCTGCTCAATGGGGAAAAGAGCGGCTTCGGAGCGTTCAACCATGAGGATCGACCGCGGACTGAACGTGGCGATCTGCCGGCAGAGTTCGCTGCCGATGCTGCCGCCCGCGCCCGTGACGAGCACCGTCCTGCCCTCGATCATCTCGCGGATGTTGTCCGTCTCGATGCGCACGACCTCCCTGCCGAGAAGATCGTCGATGTTCACGGGGCGCAGGTTGGTCACGCTCACCTTGCCGGATGCGAGCTGCGCCATGGAAGGGACGGTGCGGAACGGCATCCGCGCCTCCTGCAATATCCTCACCACTTCGCGGAAGCGCGCAGCGGGCGCCGAGGGCATGGCAATGATGACCTCATCCAGCTTCATGCTCGCCTTGGGATCCATCAGCCGTTCGGGCGGCCCCCACACCGGGATGCCGTGAACCCGCAGGTGACGGCCCCGGTAATCGTCGAAGAATGCGATCGGACGCACCCCGAGCCACCGCTTGGAAAACGCCTCCCGCACCAAGGCCGCGCCAGTGTCCCCCGCGCCGATGATTCCCACCCGCCTCCGGGTCCGCGAAGGGCGCGTGTCCGGCTCCAGGAAGCGCTCCCTCCAGAAACGGAGCGCGAGCCGCCCGGCGCAGAGGAAGACCACAGACATCTCAAAATCGATGACGATGACGCCGCGCGGCGGGGCGACCGCGATCCCGCCCGCTTCGTAGATGAACAGCATCATCAACGAGCCGACGAGGCCGACGCCTAGGAGTCTCTTCAGGTCCGGAGTGCTGAAATAGCTGAGGGAATCCTCGAACTGTCCGAACGCCACGAGCACCGTCAGCTTCAGCGGCAGAAGCCACCAGAGCGCCTGCACGAACACCTGCTGAAACGGCGCGGGCACGTCGAAGTCGAACCGCAATTGGTAGGAGACCCAGAGGGCGCAGGTCATCCCGGCGGCATAGGCCAGCGCGAGACAGACAAACCGGGTGCCTCGTGAGCGCGCCAGGCTGTTATAAAAATTGCGGAGAGATCGTTTCATAAATATTCGGCCCGGTGACGGGCCTGCTGGTCAGCTTGTGAACGGTGCGTTTCCCTGCGCGCGGATGACGCCGCAGACGCGATCCAGTTCTTCTTCGGTAAGGGCGGAGCCGCTCGGGAGACAGAGGCCCCGCTCGAACGCGCGCTCCGCCACCGTCCCGCCGCGGTACTCGCAGCCGGCAAAGACGGGTTGGAGATGGAGCGGCTTCCAGACGGGGCGGCTTTCGATGTTTACGGCTTCGAGCGCGAGCCGAACATCCTCGCGCCCGGCTCCAAATTCCTCCGGGTCGATGGTGATGCACGTCAGCCAATGATTCGTGCCCTCGACACGCGGCATGAACCCGATGCCGGGCAGGCCGGCGAGCGCCGTCTCGTAGTATTCGCGGTTGCGACGCCTGGCGGCGATCCGTTCCGGCAGCACGCGGAGCTGGCCGCGGCCGATGCCCGCCAGGACATTGCTCATGCGGTAGTTATAGCCGATGGCAGAGTGCTGGTAGTGGGGCGCAGGGTCGCGCGCCTGCGTCGCCAGGAAGCGGGCGCGCTCGATCATACGCGCGTCTTCGGAGGCGAGCATGCCGCCGCCCGAGGTGGTGATGATCTTGTTCCCGTTAAAGGAGAACACGCCGCACCGGCCTTGCCGCCCCGTCCGCTCGCCCTGAAAGGTCGCGCCCAGCGACTCCGCCGCGTCCTGGATGATGGGAACCTCGTAGCGCGAACACGCCTCCCGGATCGCCGCGTAATCCGCGCTCTGTCCGTAGAGATCGACAACGATTACCGCCCGCGGCAGGCGCCCCGCGGCCGCGCGGGCGTCCAGCTCCTCCAGGAGCAAAGCGGGATCGATATTCCAGCTCCGCTCTTCGGAATCCAGGAATACCGGCTGGCCGCCCTCCTGGCAGATCGGGTTCGCGCTGGCCGCGAAGGTGAACGTCGGGCAGATCACGGCGTCGCCCCGTTGCAGCCCGAGCAGCACCAACGCGAGGTGCAACGCCGCCGTGCCCGAAGAAAGCGCCGCGGCGTGAGCGACCCCGATGTATTGCGCGAACTCCTTCTCGAACGCATCGAGATTCGGTCCAAGCGGGGCGATCCAGTTCGACGCGAAGGCCTCGAGGACAAAATCGAGTTCGCCCCCGCCCATGTGGGGAGGGGACAGGTAGATGCGCTTGGGCGATTGCCGGTTCATGGGGCGGCGTCGGCGACCCCCGGCGCCCTGTACAACGGGAAGTAGCCCGGTGCGCCGCAACGCAGCCCGCGTCTCGCATTCCAGCGCTCCTTCTCTGCGGCAAGCCGCGCGCACGCCTCGGGATCGAGCGCCCATTGCCATGTAAAGAACGGATGCCGCCTGTCCGAAAATCCGGCCTTGAAATGGAACAGCGAATCCGCCTGCGAACCGACTCCGCCCCCAAGATGAAACACCTTGAAGCCCCGCTCCATTCCCCACACCCGCGCCGCCTCGAAGATGGATTTCATCGGGGCGAGACCGAGGTAATCGCGGCGCGTGCCGCCGAGGTGGTATTGGAGGATGCCGTTGCAGGCGAGCATGAGCGCGCCCGCGGCCACCTCGCCCCCGGCCAGCGCGACAAAAAGATGAATGCGCGCGTCTTCTCTCGAGATCAGTTCGTTGAAATACGCTCGGTCGAAAAAGTAATAGCTCGCCGCGTTGACTCTCCGCATCGTCTGGATATAGACCTCAATGAATCCTCCGAGGTACTCGAACCGCGCGTCTTCCACCACGGCCACCCCCGCGCGGAGGGCTTTCGCCATGCCGCGCCTATGGTCGCTGCGGAACTGCGCCCTCTGGAGTTCATCGGTCAGGGTGAGGTCGATCGACACCGTCTCTCCGCCCGGGACGCATTCGCCCAAGCCCTCCAGAAGCTCGCGCTGGCCCATCAGCGGATGCAGCCGCGAAAAGACCGACACGACTCCCATCCCGGCCAGGCTGTCACGCAGCGCTTCCCGGAAATTTTCCTGCACCGCCCGGGCTCCGTGCGAGGCAACCGGCCCGGCGTAGCCATAGACCGACGTGGCGTCCTGCAACCCTTCTCCGTCCAAGCCTTCCAGGTTGCCGAGCGGCCTCAGAAGAAGGGGGAGGACAACCGTATGGCCTACTTCTTCGTAAACAAAGAGCCGCGCTGTGCCTTCTCCCAGACTCCCGGCCAGCGAGTGGTACCCCGGAAGGTGGTAGAAATCGTACTGCGAAACGTTCTGAAGGACGGCCAACCACTCCGCGGCGTTCTCGGAGCCGAGCGTCCGCATCTCATGAGCGCATCGTGTCATCCTTGCTTGGCCGCGCCGCGGCGCGTGTCGGGGTGCAGGCCGATGTCGTCAACGTCCGCGAGCGCCTGCTCCACCTGGCCGCCCCGGCTCCGTACGATGTCCAAAAATGTGCGCACGAGGATTCTCGCGTCGAGGGCGTGGCTCCAGTTATCGGCGTACCGAACGTCCAGTTGCAGCCGTTCGCTGAATTGGATCACGTTCCGGCCGTTTATCTGCGCCCAGCCGGTGATGCCTGGCATGACGTTGTGCCTGCGCCGCTGTTCCTCCGTGTATCCGGGCAGGTATTCCATCAGCAGCGGGCGCGGCCCGACCAGGGACATCTCACCGCGGAGGACGTTCCATAACTGCGGCAGCTCATCCAGGCTCGTGCGGCGAAGGAATGCGCCGAAAGGGGTGAGCCGCTCGTTGTCAGGCTTCAATGCTCCCGAGGCGTCGCGCGCATCGGTCATCGTCCGGAACTTCAGGAGCATGAAAGGCCGACCATGGAGCCCGGGCCTCCGCTGTTTATAAAGGATCGGCAGTCCGATCTTTCGCGCGGCGGCCAGCGCCGTGAACGCCATGAGAGGAGAAAGCGCCACAAGCGCCGGAAGCGTGAGCAACAGGTCGAAGCATCGCTTGCCACGTTGGGCGCCTCGCTTCATCTAGAAACAGTTCCACTGGAACGCCGGGCGTTTTCCCGCGATCCGCCGGGTCAACGCCCGGGCGGTGAACGGCGTCCCCGCCACGAACCGGCAGATCGGGCCGAACGAGCGGGCCGCGGGCGCGCCGAGGAAATGCAGCCCCGGAACCGACGACTCCAGTCCTCGCGTCAATTCCGGGTATCCGTTGGTCACCGCCAGTTTTTTGAGCAGATCGGGGGCGAGGAAACCGTAGCGCGAGACATCTACCTGGTACCCGGTGGCCAGCATGACGTGATCCGCGGTCCGCCGGTTCCCGTCGCCGAGATCGAGGTCGATCTTCCCGCGCACCGGAGTCGCGGAGTGCACCGTCTGCCCGGTCGTGATCGTCACCTTCCCGAGCCGGGGCAGCAGCCAGCCCGCGCCGGCGGGCCGGATGGAACGGTAGGCGATCCGCTCCTGCAAACCTCGCGGCAACCTCCGGAAGACGCCGGGCGTCGCCACGATCCAATTCAACACCGGCGGCCCCACGTCGGTCGGAGGGTAGAAGATGGGCCGCAGCGGATTCCTCTCGCTCTTCAACCACGCGATCCTCTGGTCGAGGTAGTGGACCCGCGGCTGCCGCACGATGACTTCAACGTCCGCACCCTGTTCGCAGAGCAGGGCCGCCCCTTCGAGCGCGCTCTGGCCGCCGCCGACGATGATCACCTTAAGGCCCTGGAAGTGCGATACGTCGCGGTGCTCAGAGGTGTGTGACACGAGGTCACCCGGGAGGTCGTCGAATGCCGCGGGCCGCCGCCCGAACATCGAGATGCCCGTAGCCACCACCACGCGCTCGGGGCGGAGCGTCTCGCCATCCTCCAGCGTCAGCAGGAATCCGTTGGCGGTCGTCTCCACTTTCGCCACGCGCCGCCGGTCGAGATCGGGCGCGACGCTCTTGCGGAACCAGCGGCCGTAAGCGATAAAGCTCTCCAGCGGGATCGGTTTCGAGATGGAGGTCCCCAATTCCTTCGCGTAGGCGTCCAGCGAGAAGACTCCGCCGGGCGAGGCGATGTGCGAGGCTTCCCAGGAAGAGCGCAGGAACATTCCCGCGGGCATCTGTTTCTCCCAGAAATCCATGTCTTCGCCGAAAACGCAGGTTTCGACACGCGCCGCGCGGAGATGCGCCGCGGCCGCCAAGCCGTATGGGCCGGCCCCGATGATTGCCACTTGATGAGTAGGTTGTGTGTTCATATTTTTTGTTGGTTGAATTCCTGGTTTTTACTTGGCGCGGTCGCCGCGGTTTCCAGCAGCACGTAATGGTCGGCGCGGCCCGCTCTCACACCCGGCTCCACCTCGAACCAGGCGGGGTCGGGTAGCGACCCCGTCATCCACGCCGCGAGGATGTCGGGAAAGTTTGCCCCGGCGATGTGCGAATACGGATAGCCGCCTCCGATCCGCGGGTTGAGGTCAAGGACGGAGAAGCCTTCTTCGGTCGCGAGCACGTCGCAATCGAGGATGCCGGCGTGCCGCAATCCCTCGCCGATCCGCCGCCCGAGTCTTTCGAGTTCGCGATCCTTCACGGTCTCCGCGCGGTCGGTCTGGCCTGCGTGCATGCGCAGTTTGCGCTTCGCAAAGGTGCAGACGTGGCCTCCTTGGAGATCGTTGACGATGTCGAGGCCGTATTCCTGTCCGCCCAGGCGTTCCTGGATGAGGACGGAGGAGTCGCCCGCTCCCACGGCGCTCCAGTCGCCGCGCGCGATCCGCAGTTGAAGGAGGCGATACGCGAGCCTCAGTTCCTCCTCGTCGCACGCCACTTCGATGCCGATGGAACTGACCCCGAAGCGCGGCTTGAGCAACAGCGGGAACCGCATCTCGCCCCTCGATACCGCTTCGAGGGCCTCTTCCGGGGAAAGATGGCTCGTCGGGACATCGATCCCCCATTCCCGCAGGAGACGGGCGGACTCCAGCTTGTCCTGGCATATCGCCACGACCTCCGGGGAGGACACCAGCGGCAGGGTCCCCACGGACAGGAAGCGGCCGCGGTTCCCGGCGAGCAGCGAAAGTTCGGGCTCAAGCGCAGGAATCAGGACATCGACTCCCTGTTCCTTGCAGAGCCCGAGCAACGCGCCGACGTATCCCGGGTCATCCACGCGCGGGGTGATGAAACGGGCATCCGCCTCGCGCAACGCCGGGGCGTCTCCGCTCGCGTCGCACGCAAAGACCCGTCCCTTACCCGCATCCTTGAAAGCCTTGATGATGTAACTCCTCCTGCCCGCGCAGGTGAAAAGGACGTTCACGCGCCGACCTTCTCCCTCAGCAGCCGCGCATACTCGTCCTTCACCTTTGAAAAGACGCGCCGTTCGTCGAACCGCTCCGCGGCCATCCGGAGCGCCTCCGCGCCCATGCGCCGCGCCGTTTCCGGCTCGTTGAGGATGCGCAGGATTCCTTCCGCCAGCGCACGCCGGTCCCCGAACGGCACGAGCAGGCCGTTCCCCTCGTGCGACACCGCTTCACGGTTTCCCTTCACATCGCTTGCCACGGAGGGGACGCCCATTGCAGACGCTTCCATGATGACGCGCGGCACTCCTTCGAACAGCGACGGCAGAACCAGCGCGCTCATCAACTTGTAGTAGGGCGGCAGGTCGCCATTTGCCGTGTAGCCGAGGAAGGTGCACCGATCCGCGATGCCGAAGTCCGCGGCCGCCGAGGGCTCGACGGCATCCGGCTTGCCCGCATCCGCGTCGCCGGCGATGAGGAACCGGACATCCGGCCTCTCCCGGGCAACTTCCCGGGCGGCGGCGAGAAAATCGAGGAATCCCTTCCTGCGCGCCGCGAGCCTCCCGACAAAGCCGACCACAGGGGCGTTCTCTGCGAGCCCGAGTTTGCGCCGCAGCAGGAGCCCCTCCGCGGCGGTGAACCGCTGCGGGTCGAACACCGTGAGGTCGATCCCGTTCCCCAACAGCCGTATCTTGCCGGCGCCGCAGATCCCTTCGCGGACGGCGGTCTGTATGTCCTCGGCGTTTTGGGAAAGGATCAGGTCCGAGCAACGGGCCGCCACGGTCTCCAGCGCGATGTAGAAGCGCCGCGCGCGCCGGCGCATGTGCTCGTGGAAATAGAATCCATGCACCGTGTTCACCACCACTGGCACCCCGGCCATTCGCGCCGCGAGCTGCCCCAGGAGGCCCGCCTTGGGCGTGTGCGTGTGCACGATGGTGAAGCGTTCGCGCCGCATGAGGCGGTACAGTCCCCACAAGGAACGCAGGTCCGCCAGCGGCGTCATATTCCGGGTCATCTCCACCCCGATGTGCCGGATGCCTCCGGCCTCCAGCGCCGCCACCTCCTTGCCGCGCGCCGAGATGCCCGAGACGGCGTACCCCTCCTCGCCGAGGCTCCGCAACTGATTCAACAACAGGTCGTGCAAGGAGACCGCCACCGTCGTCACGTGCGCCACCCTTATCATACCGCCTCCCCGTCGAGGTAGATGCGGTGCCACAACTCGAAATTCAGGAGCAGCCAGAGCTGGGCGTCGCGCGCCTCGCGTCCCTCAACGTGGTCGCGCCAGAGGCGCTCCACCACTTTTGTCCGAAAATAGCCGCGCCGCCCCGTGGCCGGGTCGAGCAACACCTCGAACGCGAATTTTTTCAGCTTGCCGCGGAACCACGGGTCCAGCGGGACCGCGAACCCGTGCTTCGGCCTGCGCAGGACGGACGCCGGGACGAGCCGGAGCACCGCGCGCTTCAGGATGTGTTTGAGCGAGCCGCCCCGAATTTTGTATCGGCCTGGAATCTGGAAAGCCAGTTCGACGAGGCGATGATCCAGCAACGGCAGCCGGCCCTCGAGACCGCAAGCCATCATCGCCTTGTCGGTTTTTTCCATGTAGGCGTCCGCGAGGAGCGTCTTCACATCCACGTAGAGCAGGCGGTTGAGGTGATCGTTCGCCGTGGCGCCGTTCAGTTTGTGGTAATAATGCGGGTAGCCGCGCGCGGGGTCGTACTCGGGGTCGCGGTATTCGGCGTGCACGAGTTCTGCCTGGAGTTCCGGCGTGAACACCTCCAGCCACGCCGCATACCGGCGGGCGGGGTCGGCTATCGGCAGCGTCCGCAAAGTCCTCTTTAGGCGCGGGAAGCGCCCAAACGTTTCCAGCCGCCGCGCCATCGCCGGCAGAAACTTGCGGCTGACCGCCCGGGGAAGCCGCTGGAAAATGCCTGCGGCCCGGTCCGCCGCATATCTCCGGTAACCGCCGAAAAGTTCATCCCCACCGTCGCCCGACAGCGCCACGCGCACGTGCCGGCTCGCGAACCGGCTCAACAGGTAAACCGGGAACGCCGCCGCGTCGCCGAACGGCTCGTCGTAATGGTAAACCAGCTTGCGCAGCGTCTCGACGAGGTCGGCATCCTCGACGCGCAGCTCGTGGTGCTCGGTGCCGAGATGCTCGGCCACCTGCCGGGCATCGGACAATTCATTATACGCCCCGCCGATGGTGAAACCGAGCGAGAACGTCTTCACCGGCCCGGTTGCGTGCCGCTTCATCAACGCCACGATCGCCGTTGAGTCCACCCCGCCACTCAGGAATGCGCCCAGCGGCACGTCCGCCACCATCCTCCGCCGCACGGAGTCGTCCAGGAGTTCCAGGATTTTCGCGGCGGAACCCTCCTCGCTCAAGGATTCGCCCGCGCCAAGTTGCGGCTCCGAGCCGACATCCCAGTATTCGGCGACCTTCACGCATCCCTCCTCGACCGTGAGGTAATGCCCGGGAAGCAGCTTCGACACCCCCTCGAACATTGTCTCCGGCGCGATCGCGTGGCCGAAGCCGAGAAAATTCGCCAGGCCTTCGCGCCGCATCTTTCTCGGCACGCGGCCGCTCGCCAGGATAGCCTTTATCTCCGAGGCGAAGATGAGCCGCACCCCATCCGTGAAGTAATAGAGAGGTTTTTCGCCGATCCGGTCGCGCGCAAGGAAGAGCCGCTTTTCGCGCCGGTCCCAAATGGCGAAGGCGAACATCCCGTTGAATTGTTTCAGGCAGCCGGCGCCCCACTCTTCGTATGCGTGAAGGATCACCTCCGAGTCGCTGCCGGTGCGGAAGAGGTGCCCCTTCGCCTCGAGCCGCGACCGCAGTTCGAGGAAGTTATAAATCTCGCCGTTGCAGACGACGCAGCAGCTCCGGTCTTCATTCCAGATCGGCTGGCCGCCGCCCTCCAGGTCGATGATGCTCAGCCGGCGCATCCCCAGGAAGACGCCGTCCCCGTGCCACGTCCCGCGCGCGTCCGGGCCGCGGTGCGCGAGCGAATCGGTCGCGGCTTCGGCCGTCGCGAGGTCGTCCGGGGAGAACCCGGCTTGTCCGTAGATTCCGCACATGGTCTCAGCGCTCCGTCAGCCCCATCTCTCCGCCCACGCCTGGAACATCAGGATGTCCCAGAGATAGTATTCCCAGTTGTCCACACCCTGAATGTGTTCGTCCCAGCGTTCGCGGATCGGCCCGGGATGAAAATACCCCTCCTCGCGCAGCCGGCGCTCGTCCAGCAGCGCTTCGGCCCAGTCCCGGAGCGGGCCGCGCAGCCACCGGGCGATGGGGACGCAGAAGCCCATCTTCGGGCGCTCCATGAGCTCGCGGGGCAAGTAACGGTCGAGCACCTCGCGTAAAATCCATTTCCCATGGCCGCCGCGGATTTTGAGCCGCAGCGGCACCTTCCATGCGAACTCCACCACGCGGTGATCCATGAGCGGCATCCGCGCCTCGAGGCTCGCGGCCATGCTTGCACGATCCACCTTCGTGAAGATGTCGTCCGGCAGGTAACTCACGGAGTCGAGAAAGAGCATCCTCTCGGCGAACTCCCCGCCCTCCGGCCAGAGGGAGGGATCGGTGCGCGTCGTCGGCGGTTCAAACCCGCCGACCACCACGTCCGCCGGCGCCTTCCAGTGAGAGACGATGCGGTGGTAAAGCGCTTCCGGCGTCTTCACTTGAACCATGTCCGAGAGCCGGTTCAGGCGCTTGCCGAGCCTGCCGCACCCAGCCACGGCGCTCATGCCGGCGCCGATGCCCCGTCGCACCGGTTGCGGGCACCAGCGCAGCTTTTTCCAAATTCCCTCCGCCATGCCGAGGTAGTGCGGGTATCCTCCGAACAACTCGTCCGCGCCGTCGCCCGAAAGGCTCACCGTCACGCTCCGGCGCGCGAGCTGCGAGACGAGGAAGGTCGGAATCTGCGAAGCATCCGCGAACGGCTCGTCATAAATCTCCGGCAGGCGCGGGATCACCGCCTGGGCGTCGGCGGCCGTGACGTAGAGTTCCGTGTGCTCCGTGCCGAGCCGCTGCGCGACAGCCCGGGCGTGGCCCGCTTCGTCGAACCCGTCCTCGTCGAAGCCAATGCTGAACGTCCGCACAGGGCGCGCGCTCTGGGCCTGCATCATCGCCACGACCGTCGAGGAATCGACCCCGCCTGAGAGGAACGCCCCTAGCGGCACGTCCGCCACCATCCGCACGCGGACGGCCTCGCGCAGCAAGGCGTCCAGCCGATCCACCGACTCGGAGTCGTCTCCCGCCAGCGGCTCGCGCATCCCCGCCTCGGCCACTTCGCGGAACGACCAGTATGCCTCGGGCGACACATCTCGCGACGCGGGCGAGCCGACGCGCAGGATGCACCCGGGCCGCAACTGGAAGATGCCTTTATAGATGGAGTAAGGCGCCGGGAGCGAATTGTACCGCAGGAACAGCGAGAGCGAACCCCGGTCCACCTCCGCCCGAAAGTTGCGGAACGCGCGCAGCGCCTTCAGCTCGGAGCCGAACAGCAGCGCGCCGCCGCCCCAGCCGTAGTAGAGCGGCTTCTTGCCGAGGCGATCGCGAACGAGGGCCAGGCTGCGATCCTTCCTATCCCAGAGGGCGAAGGCGAACATGCCCGCGAAGCGTTTCACGGCGGCTTCCAGGCCCCACGTTTCTATCGCCGCCAGCATCACCTCGGTGTCCGAACCGCCATGGAACCGCCCGCCGCGCTTCTCGAGTTCCTCCCGCAGCTCCGCGAAATTGTACACCTCGCCATTGAAGACGATGACGTAACGCCCGCTCGCCGAACGCATCGGCTGGCGCCCGGCCGGCGAGAGGTCGAGGATCGACAGGCGCCGGAACCCGAGCGCGACCCCGGCCTCTTCGTCCACCCAGCTCCCGGCGTCGTCCGGGCCGCGGTGCGCCAGCGTATCCGTCATGCGCATCACCTCGCCCGTCAGATCCGAGACGCCGTTCGACCCGCTTTTCCAGAATCCAGTCCAGCCGCACATCAGTCGAGGGAGAGGTAGAGCTCTTCGTATTTTTTAACGATCCGGTGCATGCTGAAATGCTTCATCACGTGTTGGCGGGCCATCCTGCCCAGCTCCATGCGGGCGAGCGCGCCCGCCGCGAGGAGCGTGTTCCATCCTGCCGCGAGCGCGCGGTCGTCGCCCGGCGGCGCCACGATCCCGCTCCGGCCCACGAGGAGCGCGCTGTCTCCCACCTCGGTCACGACGCACGGCACCTCGCACGCCATCGCCTCCGCGACCGCGAGCGAAAGCGCTTCCCCGTACGAGGACGACGAGGTCGCAACGTCCAGCGCCGCTGTCAGCCGCGGCATGTCGTCGCGTTCTCCGAGCAGATGGACGCGCCCAGAGAGCGACGGCGCGCCGGCGAGCGCGGCCAGCGCGGCATTCCCGGCATCCACGCCCGCGCCCGCTAGCACGAAATGGGTGTCCCGGCGGTTTAGGGAGAGGGCGGCGGCGGCGCGGAAGAACGTCCCGTGGTCTTTCTGCGGATGGTACCTGCCCACGAGCCCCACCAACTGCGCCTCCCTCGGAAGGCCGAGTTCCTCGCGGACGCTGGTGCGCGCTTCCTCCGAGGGCTTGAAGAGCTCGGGATCGACCCCGTTCGGGATGACGCATCCACGTTCGGCGGCGAAGCCGAGCTGCTCGTGCTGCGCGCGGCTCGCGTGCGAGACGAACACGATCTTCCTCGGCCTGCGCGAGAGGCGGGCCGCCGCCCGGATGGTGAGGCGCGTGAGCGGCTTCTCCGCCTTGAAGGAATGGAATGAATGCTGGACGCACCAGCAGACCGGGGCGCCAAAGAGCCTGCCTGCGACCTGCGCCGCGAGGTTGCCATGGTACATCCAGCCCTGGATCACGTCCGGCCTGGCCCGCTGGGTCAGCTTCACGACCCGCAGCAGCGCTCCGGGACTCACCCGGCCTCCCCGCAAGCCCGCCGTGGCCAATGGGATGCCGAGACCTTCGATCGCGTCGCCGAGCTTTCCGCGATCCATCAACGAGATCACCGCCGGGTCGAACCGGTCCCGGTCCATGCCCCGGAGCAGATGGAAGAGCATCGTCTCCGCGCCGCCGCCATGGAGACCGGTGATGATGAAAACGATCCGTGGTTTCCGAGGTCGCATCAGTTCAGCGAGAGGTAGAGTTCCTGGTAATCCCTCACGATGCCAGCCACGCTGTAGTGTTCCTCCACGCGCCGCCGGGCCGCCGCGCCCAGCTCGCGCCGCGCCTCGGGCCCCGCCGCGAGGAGAGATTCCCAAGCGCGCGCGAGCGCCACGGCATCTCCAGTGGGCACGACGACGCCGCTCTTCCCCACGAGCCGGGCGCTGTCGCCGACTTCCGTAACCACGCACGGGACTGCGCAGGCCATCGCCTCGGCTATCGCCAGCGAGAGCGCCTCGCCATAGGACGAGGAGGAGGTCGCGATGTCCAGCGCGGCCGTGAGGCGGGCCATGTCGCTCCGTTCGCCGAGCAGGTGGACGCGGCCCACGAGCGCAGGATGCCGCGCGAGTTCGAGGAGCGGGGCGTTTCCATTTTCCACGCCGGCGCCCGCCAGCACGAAATGCACCCCGCGCACGCGTTCGGCAAGGAGCGCCGCGGCCTTGAAGAAATTCGCGTGGTCCTTCTGCGGATGGTATCGGCCGATGAGCCCGATGAGAACCGTTCCCTCCGGTATGCCCAACTCCTCGCGGAGGCTCTTTCGCGCCTCCTCCGACGGCTGGAAGAGGCCGGCATCGACCCCGTTGGGGATCACGCACGCGCGTTCCGGAGCGAAGCCAAGCCGTTCATGCTGCGCCTTGCTGGTGTGGGAGACGAACACGATCTTCTTCGGGAAACGGGACATCTTCGCCGTGAGCCGGATCGTGAGCCGGGTCAACGGTTTCTCGGCGGCAAACGAGTGGAAGGAATTCTGGACGCACCAGCAGACTGGCGTGCGCGAGAATCGCCCCGCGAACTGGGCCGCGAGGTTGCTGTGGTACATCCAACCCTGGATCACGTCGGGACGCGCCGCGCGGGTGAGCTTCACCAGCCGCGCAAAGGCGCCCAGCGTCACCCGGCCCTGGCGGAGGCCCACCGTCTCGACTGGGATGCCGAGCGCTTCGATGGCATCGCCGAGCTTCCCGCGATCCATCAGCGAGATGACCGCGGGCTCGAATCTCTCCCGGTCCAGTCCGCGCAACAGGTGAAAAAGCATGGTCTCGGCGCCGCCTCCATGAAGGCCCGTTATCAGGTAGACGATCTTCATCGGATGCTCTCGAGCAGGGAGGCGGTCCTGCTCGTGAGGTTCGCCAGGCTGAACTCGGCCACGATGCGGCTTCGCTCCGCCCGGCACAGTTCCGAGCGCGCCTCTATATTTAAGTTGAGGATGCGCTCCCAGGCGGCCGCCAGCGCGTTCGGATCTTGCGGCGGCACGACCTGCGAAGCGTTCCCGACGACGAGCGCGGAGTCGCCGACGTTCGGTCGCCACGACGGGCACGCCGCACGCCATCGCCTCGCCCAGGACGTTCGGGAAACCTTCGCCATACGCGGAGCAGAGGGTGGATACATCGAGCGCGTTCTGTATGCCCGTCATGTCCGGCGAGGCGCGTATCCAGAGCGTCCTGTCCGCCAGGCCGAGCTCTGCCGCGAGCTTTTCCAGGCCTTCGCGGTACTCGGCGGGGCCGTCTCCCACGCATACGAAACGCATCCCGGGCCGGCGGCCGGCCAGGATCGCGGCGGCCCGCAGAAAGTTCGGGTGATCCTTCTGGGGATTGATCCGGCCGACGAGACCGATGAGCCGCTCTTCGCCCGTGACTTTCCATGCCGCGCGCAGGCGTTCCCTGGCTTGCGGGTCGGGCCGGAACCGCTCGGTATCGATGCCGTTGGAGACGACGACCAGCCGCTCGGGCCGGTAGTTTTCCTCGATGTAATCCCTGCGGCCCGAGTGCGAGTTGGCGATGAGGAGATCGGCAAAGCGCGATAGGGCTGCGCCGAGGCGGAAGCTCGCGACCGTCATCCATCCTTGCCGGGCGTGATCGACGCGCGACATGCGGAGACCCCACACGACGCGGGCTCCGAACGCGCGGCCGACCAGCAGGGAGAGCTCATTGGCTATCCCCATATAACCGTGGACGATGTGGGGCCGCGTCTCGCGCACGAGCCGCGCCAGCCGCCAGAGGAACGGCACGATGTCCCAGCGGCCTTTCTTGCCGAGCGAGACGACGCGGACGCCGGTGAGCCCCTCGATGTTCGGCCGAAGCGCACCGCCGTCGTAGAATGTGGCCACCGTTATCCGGTAGCGCGAGGTGTCCATGCACCGCACGAGCTCGGTCAGTTGCCGCTCCGCGCCGCCGTTCCCAAGCGAACGAATGAGAAAGAAAAGATTCATACGGCCTCCGCCAGCGCCGCTTCCCAGAGCCCCATGATCCGCGCCAGGCTGAAGCGCTGAAGCACCTCGGGCGCTTTCGCGGCCATCGCTTCGCGCCGCGCGGTATTGCCCATCAGCGCCTCCATCGCGGCTTGTAGCGCCGATACGTCCTCGGGCGGCACGAGCAGGCCGTCCACGCCGTCGCGGATGATCTCCCCCGGCCCGGTGGGGCAGTCAAAGCTGATCGCCGGGAGGCCGCAGCCCATCGCCTCGCAGAGCGAGAGGGGAAACCCTTCGTAACGGGAGGACATTACGAAGAGATCGGCCTGCCGTAGCTTGGCGAAAGGGTCCTTGGTCGCGCCGGAGAGCCGGACCCGGCCCGCGAGCCCGAGCGCCTCTACCTGAGCCTCCAGCTCGCCACGGAGCGCGCCTTCCCCGAGGATTTCCAGCGACCATTCGGGATGTTTTATCGCCACGGTGGCGAACGCCCGCAGGAGCATGTCGAAACCTTTTTGGGTATCGAGGCGGCCCATTGCGATCATCTTTTTAGGGCCGCCGTTGCTCGAAAATGCGGGCCGCGGGCCGCCGGTGACGACTGCGGGATTCGGTATGACCCGCCCGCGCCTCCGCACACCCGGCGAAAAGTAACTCAGCGACCGGTCGTTCAACGCGACGACATGCGCGGCGAGGGGATAGCACATCCGGCGCAGGAACTTCCAGTGCGCCTGGATCGGCTGGCTGTGCGGGTCGATCTGCTCGTGCACCAGGACGGGAATCTTCGAGCCGGCAAGCGCGAGAAGCGTCAGGACGTTCGTTTCGCTCATCGAAGAAATGACGGCATCCGGTTTGGTTTGCACGATGGCCCGGCGCAGCCTGCAAACACGCGTGAAGTTGTTTGCGATGCCTTGCAACGGATTCCTCGAAATGCCGGCCAGCCCGAGCGCACGATGCTTTGCCGCCGGATGAAGCGCGTAGAACGGCTGCGCGTCAACCGCATCCAGCGTCAGAAGATTCACGTTCCAGCCTTTCACGGCCCAATGATTTGCCATGGTCGCCATGACCCGTTCGGCCCCGCCCGCGGCGAGCGAATAGATGACGAGCGTAATCCGCATTCAGGCCGCGGCAACGGCTTCCAGCTTCCTCCAGAGCACGATGCCCAGGAAGAGCGCCAGGATCATATAGACGATGCTCGTGGAGAGCGCGATGCCCGCCACTCCCATAAACCGCATGAGCACCCAGTTCAGGCTGATGTTCACGCCGAAGCTGATGACGGTGCCCCACATCAAAACCTGGTTGGCTTGCAGCGAGGAGATCATCCGCACGAAAAGGATCACCAGCGTGTAAAACGGCACCTGGAGCAGCAGCAGCGCCTGGATGCGCGCGACCGCCATGGTGTCCGCGCCGGTGAAATGCCCGCGCTGGAACAGGAGCGCCACGAGCGGCCTGGAGAAAACGACCCCGGCGATCGTGAGCGGTGCGGTCGCCAGGACGATGAGGCGGATATACGTCTTCAACGTATGCCGGATGCCGGCCCAGTCCGCCGCCGCGACCATCCTGGAAAAATAGGGGAGAACGGCGGTGCCGAGCGCCATCGTGCCGATGGTGAGGAGCAGCGCCACGCACTTGTTGCCGTAGTTTAAGGCCGCGACGCTTCCGGAGGAGAGCATGCCCGCCATCGATTGGTCCACGAGCACGGAGCTGCACATCAACGCCGAGGCGAGCGCCGCCGGGAGGTATTGGGACACGGCGCGACGAACACGCGGCTCGTACCCATGCCAGCGCGGGGTGAAGCTCAGACCGCGCCGCCTGAGAGCATAGGCCACGACGGCGAGCTGCACGACGAAGCCGCCCGCCATTCCCGCTGCCAACGCGTGAATTCCCCATCGCGCGCCCCAGAATTTCAGCACGAGGATCATGGCGACCGGCACCACGCTCGGTGCAAGCGCCGCGACCGCGAAACTCTCGCCCGCGTTCAGGGCCGCCTCGCAATGGATGCCGAGACCCGCGAGGAGAACCCCCGGCAGGAACAGGTAAAAGAGGTGCAGGGTGAGGCGCGTCTTTTCCGGCGAAAAGCCCGAGCAGAGCAGGGGAATGACCGCGGGCGCCGCCGCCGCCAGCACGACGGTCGCGAGCGAGAGGAGCCCGATGCTCAACACCAGCGTCCCCGAAAAGAGCCGCTGGGCCGCCTCCGGCCCTTCGGTGTCGCGCACCTCCACGTAAACGGGCACGAGCGCCGCTTCGATGGAGCCCGCAATGACGTTGATGGCATAGGACGGGAGCAGGAATCCGATAAGGAAAGCATCCAGCGAATCGTCGGTGCCGAACCAGGAGGCAACGAACATCTCCTTGCCCATGGCGAGGATTTTCCCGGCCAGGGTGAGGATGCCGACGATGACCGCCGCGCTCAGGATGAGGCGGTTTACGGAAACCGCAGGCCTCTCCGGGAACGTGGCGGGCAGGGTGGCTTCGTCCTTCGTCATGGCTTCGCGAGGTCAATGACGATAGTTGCCGAGCCGAACGCATCCAGGCGAAGATGCGGAGACCCGGCCGCGCCCGCATTCGGAATCGTGAATACGGCGTCCCGTAGCGCCGGGGAAGGATTCGTCGCCAGCAGGTAGGCCTTCCCCAGGTATTGTTTGGCGGCAAAATGGATTCCTGCGTCGCCGCAGCGAACTCCTTCGATATCGGTTCCCAACAACAGCGGGTTGGACAACGATGCGATCTCCACATTGATCTCCTTCAACCGGGGCCAGAGCGGGCTCTTCGTCAGGTCCCAGTCGTCCTCCTGGCGCGAATACCAGAAAATGCCTTTCGCGCCCGAGACCAGCGCGAGATACACCATGCAGCGCGCCTGTGCGAAGGAAGGCTGCGTGCGCAGATCGGGCGTCCAGCCGCACTGCACGACGAACGTGAGGTTCTGCCATCGCTCCCTGGCCTTGGCGGCCGCATCGCAGAACGCGGAGACCTGGGTGAGGGGGCCGCCGGGAAGCGGGTAACGATCAATCTGGACTACGTCGCAGAATTTCGACCAATAGGAAAGCGTATCATCCTCGGAGAGAGTTAGTTCCAAGAGTTGTTCCGGATATAACTGCTTAATGATGCGGTACTCCTGGACGACCTCACTGCGCAGCTTTCCATTTCGATTCGCATCGGGTTCGTCGATAATCTTCCAAGATAGGAGCGCGGGGTGCGCCCCTGCCTCGCGGATCTTAGCCAGCGAAGCCTCGAGGTTTTCCTTCACCTGGCTGTTGGCGAAAAGGGGCGCGTCCACCGCCAGGCCATATTTTTCGGCCATATCGAGGGTTTTTCGGAAGCCTTGGACGTTCGTGGTGAAGGATCCCTCGATCGCGTTGAAGCCGTTTGCGGCGACCATTGCGTATTCCGCATCTGTGTGATCAACGTGATAGATTCCAATCGGGAAGAACGGCTTTCCATGGAACAAAAGAGCGCCGTCCGCAGTCAACCGGCCGGGCTTTCTGCGGGCGGGAGAGGAGGTCGATCCCGCGGTCAGGAGCGAGCCCACCAGAGCCCACACAAGGGAGTGCTGTCTCGAAATCAAATGAATCCGATTTTATGCGGCGGCGCGGTGAGGCTCCGGTGGGCTGGCCGGACGGAGCTCGAGAGCATCCGGCAGACGCCAGAGGAGGGCGATGTAGAGCATCCCCGCAAACGCGGTGAACTGGTTGTGCCAAGTGAGCCCGATAATGAGGTAACAAAGCCACATCAGGCCGATGACCAGCCGGTCCCCCGGTTCGAGCGATCTGCCAAAGAGCCTCCAGACCCCGAGGCCGAGAACCAGCAGGTAGGTGACCCCGCCGACAAGCCCCGCTTCTCCCCAGACGGCGATGTAGATATTGTGAGCGGGTATTTCCAATACCGCTGGAAACTCGCGGTTGCTCTGGAAGGCGAAGAGCCCGCTCCCATACCAGGGGCCGTGAAGCGCCTTCTGCACGGCGGCATCGGCGATCTCGATGCGCGAGACATCATTGGTATCGCGCGTCTCCTCCGTAACGTCCAGGAAGCGCTTGAACTGCCAGTTGTCTGTGGGGTCCCAGCCCGCTTGCATCGCCACGGCCGCGGCCGCAACCGCCCCCGCGAAAAGGACGGCGAGCCACGCCGCCAGCCGCGCGGAATTTCCGCGGCGCGCGCGCAGGATGTGCCACCCGTACAGCAAGACGCACAGGCCGAGCAGGTAGGCCCCCGTTCGCGAAGCGCCAAGATAAATCCCCGCCACCGCGGCCGCTCTGCCGAGCCACGCCAGCGGCCCGCGCGCCCAGCGCGAGAGGAGCAGGGCAAACATCAAGGCGAACGCCGCTTCGTCCGGGTTGCTCCATAGGCCGGCCGGCCTCGCCACGTTGAACGCCGTCGCATCCAGTTCGTGGAAGTGCGCGATCCTTTCGATCAACCCGGGGTCCACGAGCTCCCGCCAGCACAGCGCGAGATTGCCGATCACCGCGACTTGAGCAAGCTGCGCAAACGTCCGGACCGTCCGAGCATCCAGTGCTATGGCAATGGCGCAGATGACAAGCGCGTTCTTGAAATAGCATTTCGCGCCTTCGCGCACGACGTAGTCGTTGGGGACGGAGAGCATGCCCCATAGGAAAAAGCAGAACAGCCAGAGGACGTAGGGCGCGACAGAAGCCATGTTCCGGCTCACCGGCCAGGAGAGATACAGGCACGACCCTGTGCAACCGGCGCAGATCAGATACGTACCGAAGAGCAGGAGCGGGGAGATCGGGTCGAAATACGGGAGACACCCCGCGAATGCCACTGCGAGCACGCCCAGGAGCACTCCGCGGCAAAGGCGGAAGAGCGGGCCGGCGTTCGCTGCGCCGCCGTCCAACTCCGCTCGGGACGGTTCAGCCTTGGCAACGAAACCTGCCCCGCCACTGGCCCATTCGCCCTGCACGGCCCCACTCACCGGGGCCCTCCGCAAAAAGGCAAGCTGCCGCACTTCGTCGCCCGCCGAAAATTTCGGCGTGGCGAGCCCATTCCGTACCTGCCGGTGCTCCCATCAACAAACATCCAGACTCTCTTACCCCGAGCCGTCCCGGCGGACGGCCGCGGCTCCCGCCGCTTCCCGGCCCCATGGCCGCACTATCCAGACGCATCCCCGCCCTTCGATGAAATCCCATCGCCCGCCTCGATCACGGCCAGCAGCGTCCGCCCATTGCCCGCCCCGCGGCCCTGGCCCGCCTCGCGCAAAGTCCCCGCGCGTCCGTAGTAATAGCTGCTCCGCCCAGTCACCTGATTCCAAACGAACCCGGCGAGGGGCGCGCCGGCCTTTGCCAGCCGTTGCGCGGCGCGGGTCACATCCTCGGCCGGCGTCCTGCCGGAATGGATGACAAGGCAAACGGCTTGCGCGTGTTTGGCGAAGAGCAGCGTGTCGCTCACCTCCTGCACCGGCGCGGTGTCCACGACGACGCGGTCGAAATGGACGGTGGCCTTGCGCATGATCTCCTCGAAGTCGCTTCCGGCCACGAATTCCGCCGAGTTCAGCCCCTTCTTGTCCGCCGAGAGCACGGAGAGGTTCGAGATATGCGTGCTCCGGACGGCGCTCTCCCATCCGCCGTTGGTCGTGGCGGAGGACACCGCGGCCGGGGAAGCGGAGGAGACCGTGGACGCGGCCCCGTCAAAGAATATCCGGGCCACGCGCGGCATACGGCAGTCTGCATCGATGAGGAGCGTCCGCAAACCGAGTTGCGCGAAGGAGACCGCGCATTTGATCGCGCAATACGTCTTGCCTTCGCCGGGCCGGGCGCTCGTGAACAGGAACGTCTTCAGGCCCGGGTTCTCCCCGATCAACGAAAGGGAGGTGCGCAGGGTGCGGAAAGACTCCTCCGCGGCGAAATTCGTGTCCATGAGCGCGGGGGCCATCCGTTCGCCGCCCTTCGGGAGGGGGACTTTCGGGATCTCGCCGAGTGAACGCAGGCCAAGATGATGTTCCGCAGCCTCCAGCGTCCGGAACGAACGGTCCGCGGCCTCGGTGACAAATGCCGCCCCGCACCCCAAAGCCAGCCCGGCGGCCAGGCTCAACGCCAGGATGATCTTTTTCCTCGGCTTGACCGGCCGGTCGGGCAGGAGCGGATGCGACACCACGCGGATCGCGTCGTCATCGATGTCCTTGGTGATCTCCGTCTCCTTGAGCCGCGTCTTGACCGAGTCGTACAGCGCGCGGTCCGCGTCCATGTTCCGCGCGAGCGAGGTGTAGCCGCTGCCCACCTTGTCGGCTTCGAGCGTCCGCTTCTGCTGCTCCTGCATCGCCGCGTCCAGCTTTTGCTCCGTGAGCAGCGCCGACTGGTAGGCCGCCGAGAGGACGTCCGCCGCTTTCGTGATCGCCTGCGCGAGGTCCGTGTTCAATTCGTCCAGCTCGGCCTGCGCCTGGATGTATTTAGGGTACTCGGGCCGGTACCGTTTGCTGAGCATCTTCAACTCCACTTCCTTGTCCGTGACGGCCCGTTTGAGGTCCACGACCGCCTGCGTGTTCGCGATGCCAGGGACGAGAAGGAGTTGCGCGGACGTGTGGGCCTGCCCTTTGCTGAGCTGGATGAGCTGCGCACAATCCGACTCCAAACGGAGGCGCTCCGCCTTCGCCACCGTCGCCCGCAGGCTCAGTTCCTTCAGCTTCTCGACCGTGATGTTCTGCTGCTCCTCGAGCGGCACACCGGCGTTCTGCTCCTTGTATTCCTGGAGCTTTGCCTCCGAGGCGGCGAGGCGCGCTTGCAGCCTTTCCGCCTCCTCATTCAAAAAGAGACCGGCGGTGCGCCCGGCCTCCTGCCGCGCCTCGAAGTTCCAGCGGATGAATTCGTCCCCGAGCAGCGCCGCGATCCGCTGGGCCATCCGGGGATCCTTATGCTCGACGGTGATGTCGATGAGGCGCGTGCCGCGGCGGATTTTGGCATCGACGTGGTTGGAGAGGGCTTCCTGGAGGGCGTCATCGGAGGCGTTTTTCCTGACTTCCGGCAGGAACCCGGGGTCGCCCTTCAGCTTGTTTACGATTCGAAGGAGGACTTCCGGGCTCGTGAGGTTCTGCTCGAATGTTTTCAGCGTTTCCTCCGACTTCAGGTCTTCGGACTTCACTCCTTCGATGTTCACGACCTTCCCCTCCTCCTGGTCCACCTGGAGGACCACTTTCGCCGCGTAGATCCTGGCGGCGGCCTCGGCGTAGAGCAGCCCCGCCAGCCCGCATGCCAGGATGCAGATGCCGATCAGCAGCCGCTTCTCCCGCAGCACTTTGAGGATGAAGTGCAAATCGCCGCCGAAAGACGGTTCGCCTGGACGCTCTGGATGCATGGGACTCAGGAAATCTGCGCGGCGTAGCCCGGCCGCGCGCCTCTGGGAACGGCGGCCCCTGCCGTGCCGAACTGGCTGGATTGGATGAAAATCGAGAGCATCGAGCGGCGATCTTACAGGAGCCGGGGGCGCTGGCAATCATAAAGAATTGCATTAAACGATAGTGGTTATAGCTACGATAGGCCGAGCCCGCCGACACCGGCTGACTGGATGCGCCCGGCTGTTATTGATTCCGCAGGGTTCCATGGTTATATTCGCTCCGGTGCAGCGGGATAACTCCGGCGGGCCCTAATCCCCGGACGCGGCGCCCCCATACCCACCCCTATGGCTCAAGCAATCATGGATCCCGAAGAGGTCAGGCTCTTCGCGAACGAACTGAAACGTTTCAACGAGGACATCCAGGTGCGAGCCTCGGCCCTTCAGGCGCGGTTTGCGGCCCTTGGCAGCACGTGGCAGGACCAGGAGCACGGGAAGTTCGCGGAGGAATTCGTCGTCACCATGAAGGTCTTGAGGAAGTTCATGGAAGTGTCCGAGAAACACACTCCTGTACTTGCTGAGAAAGGCGCAGCGCATCGAACAATACCTGGACCAGCACTAGCTGCCGTCCGGCTCGCACCATGGCGGAACAGGTTCATGTCACATCCATCGAGAGCCTCGATGCGTTTCGCTCCAGCCTCATCCAGTTTATCGCGAAGGCGCGGCGGTCCCTCGACGAAGTGGGCGACGACGTGCGCCGCACCCGGAGCTGGCTCGAGCACGACCGGCGCATCCACTGGGGGCGCGAGGTCGCCCGCCGGACGAAGGCCCTCGCCCAGGCCCAGCAGGACCTCATGAGCGCCCGCCTCTCCGACCTTCAGGACGTAATCCAGATGCGACAGGCCGCCGTTCTCAAAGCCAGAAAATCCGTCGCCGACGCCGAGGCCAAGGTCCAAAACGTCAAAGCCTGGAACCGCAACTATGAGAGCCGGGCCGATCCCCTCGCAAAACGGCTCGAAGGCCTCCGCAACGTTATCGACCAGGATATGCCCAAGGCCCTCGCCTACCTCATAGGCGCGCGGAACGCGCTCGAAGAATACGCCGAGGCGCCGGCGGCCGCCGCGCTTCCCCCGCATCCTCCCTTCCTCTCCCGGATGTCCCGCAATGAGCGCAAGGTCGAGCGCCGCAAATCTGGTTCAGGCCATGAAGGACATCTCCCGCGAATGGGAAGAGACCACCAACGCGTGGCGCGACGTGAAGAGCGCCGAATTCGGACGAAAATACCTCGAGGAGCTCCCCGACCACATCGCGAGGGCGGTGGGCGTCATGCAGGAGATCGACGTGCTGTTGAACAAGGTCAGGAGCGACTGTGAGTAGCGGGCCCGACCTGCGCGTCAGCCACGGGCTCCAGCTCCTCGCCACTCTCGAGGAAGCGACCGCCGCGTTCGCCAAAAAGGAGAGCCAGCTCGTACGCGACCTCAGTTCGCGCCGTTTCGCCGCGAACCGCAGGCGGCAGGAGGCGCTCGATGGAGTCGAGACCCGGCTCTCTGCTCGCACGGCGGAAGTCGAAGCCACCGCGCAGCAGGAGGAGCTCCGGGTTCGCGCCATCCACGAGAGCCGCCGCGCCCGCATCCGGCGCGCGCACGACGCCGGCATCCGAAATCTTCCGAGGCGTTCGCGCGAAGTGAAGGAAGGCTGGATGGGCGAGCTCCAGATGCGGCGTTTCCATGCCCAGCAAAAACACGCCGCCGATCTCGACGCCGCGAACACCGCGTTTGCCGCGTTCAACGCCAGCCTCACCCAGCATGGCGACGCGATCGCCCGCATCCGGACGCGCGCCCAAAACTTCAGCCGCGGTTACTGGTCTTTCCGCCGACTCCTGCGGGCCAAGCCGAGAGCAGCGGCTGCGGGCGACACACCTTCCTCCGCCGGGCAGGAACAGTTGATGACGACCCTCCGTGACCGCCTGGCGCTGGCCAGGTCGCGGCTCCTCGCGTTCCGGAAGCAGCCGCTGCCGCTTTTCTTTTTCTACCTGCCGCTGCCCGCCATTCTTCTGGTCATCGTGCTGCTGTGCGGCCTCCTGCCGTATCTTTTCCATGGCGGGCGGAACGCGTTTGAGATGTCCGCAGCCGCCGGGTGCGTGCTCCTCGCGGTCGCCTGCGGCATGCACCGGCTCGGCATGCAAAAGGCGCAGCCTGTCATGGTCACCGTCGGCGCCGCGCTCGCGGACGCGAGCAGGCTCTATGAACTCTGTCTCGCCGCCTCGGAGGCGAAGCGGGACGAGGAACGGCGGCGCATCGAGGAGGAGTACGCGAGCACCTGCGAATCCATCGAGAGACAATGGAACCGGGCCGGCGAGGTGGAGACGGTCTTCGAGACCGGGTCGCGCGAACGGTTCGACGCGCAGCTCCCGCGCGCCTTTGCCAGGAACGAGAAGCTCTTGCGTCCCCGGCTCAGCCGCATCGAGTCCATCCGGGCGGCGGCCGTCGAGAGCCTCCAGGCCGAGGGCGAAGACATCCGACGCCGGGCCTCCGATGCCCGCGACAGCGAAATGGCGGCGCTCGATGCCGAGGAAACAGCGCGTTGGGAGGCATTGGAGACCGCGTGGAAACACGAGATCGTCCCCATCTATTGGGAGGCCCGGGCCATGGGCATCGATTCCGCCGCCCTCTTCCCCGCGTGGGACGAGGCGTTCGTGGAAAACTGGCAGCCGCCCGCGGCGTTCGCCACCGCCGCACGGTTCGCGCAGCTCCATGTCGACCTGGCCAAACAGTCTGCGTGCCTGCCAAAAGATCCCCGGCTGGCCCTGCCCGGTCCGGCCCGGATCTCGCTGCCGCTCGCGATCACCTTCCCGCAGCAGGGCTCGCTGCTTTTCGAAACCTCCGGCGCGGGAGGCCCGGAGGTGTTCGGCGCGCTGAACAACGTCATCCTCCGCCTTCTCACGTCCACCCCGCCGGGCAAGCTCAGCTTCACCATCATCGACCCCGTCGGCCTCGGGCAGAACTTCGCCGGCTTCATGCACCTTTCCGACTACGAGGAGAGCCTCATCAACCGGCGGATCTGGACGCAGCGCGACCAGATCGAAGAGCGCCTGGCCGAGTTGAGCGAGCACATCGAGAAGGTCATCCAGATGTATCTTCGCAACGAATACGCCACCATCACCGAATACAACGAACAGGCGGGGAGCGTCGCCGAGAAATACCACTTCCTGGTCGTCGCGGATTTTCCCTCGAATTTCAGCGACATCGCCGCGAAACGCCTCCAGAGCATCGCCGTCAGCGGACCCCGGTGCGGCATCTACACCCTCATCCATTGGGACAGGCGGCTGCCGCTCCCCGACGGTTTCAACCCCGAGGAACTGCGCAAGAACAGCGTCTGCATCCAGCGCGAGGGAGGCGCCTTCCTCCTCGACAAACGCCAGGCCGGCGCCGGCGCGACGCTCGTCTTCGACCCGCCGGCTGAGCCCGAGCTCGCCGCCCGGCTCATCCACAAGATCGGGAAACGGAGCATCGATTCCAACCGGGTCGAGGTCCCCTTCGAGCAGATCGCTCCCGAGCCCTCCGAGCTCTGGACGAACGACACCACCGGCGAACTCCGCATCGCCATCGGCCGGACGGGCGCCACGAAGCACCAGATGCTCGCCATCGGCAAGGGGACGCGCCAGCACGCCCTTTTCGCGGGCAAGACCGGCTCGGGCAAGTCCACCCTCTTCCACGTCATCATCACGAACCTCGCCCTGGCGTGCAGCCCCGAGCAGGTCGAGTTCTACCTGGTCGATTTCAAGAAAGGCGTCGAGTTCAAGTGCTACGCCGCGAAGCGCCTCCCGCACGCGCGCGTCATAGCCATCGAGAGCGACCGCGAGTTCGGCCTGAGCGTGCTCCAGCGCGTCGATGACGAATTGAAGCGGCGCGGCGACATGTTCCGCAAGCTCGGCGTCCAGGACCTGGCCGGATACAAGAAAGCCGGCGGCGGGCCGCTCCCGCGCTCCCTGCTCATCATCGACGAGTTCCAGGAATTCTTCATCGAGGATGACGCCGTGTCGCAGGCCGCTTCCATGCTTTTCGATCGCATCGTGCGCCAGGGCCGCGCCTTTGGCATCCACGTCCTGCTCGGCTCGCAGACGCTCGGCGGCGCGTATTCGCTCGCGCGGGCGACGCTCGGCCAGATGGTCATCCGCGTCGCGCTCCAGTGCAACGAGGCCGACGCCTACCTCATCATGGACGACAGCAACCCCGCGCCCCGGCTCCTCACACGGCCCGGCGAAGGCATCTACAACGACGCGGCCGGCGCCATCGAAGGCAACAGCCCCTTCCAGGTCGTCTGGCTGCCGGACGAAGAACGCGATGCCTGGCTGGATAAAGTCCGCGACCTCGCGGCCCAGCGTCGCGAGATCAATACCCCCGCTCCCATTGTGTTTGAGGGGAACGCACCCGCGGACGTGCGTGACAATGCGCTGCTTGCCACCGCGCTCGCCGCCCACCCGGCGGCCCCCCCTCACACCGCGCGCGCATGGCTCGGCGCCCCGAACGCCATCAAAGGCCCCACCGAGGCCGCCTTCCAGCGCCAGAGCGGCAACAACCTCCTGCTCGTCGGCCAGCGCGATGAGACCTGCCTCACACTCCTCGGTCTTTCCGCCCTCTCGCTCGCCGCGCAATATCCGCCGGGCGCAGCCCGGTTCATCCTTCTCCAGGCTGTGAATCCGGGGTCGGCGGAGGCCGAATTCATCCGCCAGCTCTCCGAAGCCCTGCCCGGCAAGCTCACCGTTGCCCGCACCCATGAGATACCCGACGTGCTGAACGGCCTTGCCGCCGAACTCAAGGCCCGCTCCGCAGGCGACGACCAGGCGGGCGCCGCCCCGGCGATCTTTTTCCTCGTCCACGGTCTGCACAAATTCAAAAAGCTCCGGCACGAGGACGACTTCAGTTTTTCCGTGGACGCCGACGCGGGCCCGAATGCCGGGGCGCAGTTCACCGAGCTGCTCACGGAGGGGAGCACCCATGGCATCCACATTCTCGCGAGCATCGACACGTTGAATAACATCAACCGTTTTATGAACCGCAAGGCGCTCTCCGAATTCGGGATGCGCGTCCTCTTCCAGATGAGCGCGAACGATTCCGCCGGCCTCATCGACACCCCGAAAGCGAGCGACCTCGGCCTTCATCGCGCCATCTTCTATAATGAGCATGAAGGCCAGCTCGAAACCTTCCGCCCGTATGCCGTGCCCGCGCAGGATTGGATGCGCGATGCGGGCATGAAAATCGCGCACACGCATTGCAGCGAGCCTGCGCTGTAGAGGGAGGCCCGCGGCCTGTCCGGGCCTCGGCGCCCGACCGACGCTTTACTTGCGCCGCGGTCCCACCGTATTGTTCCTCGCCTATGTCCACCCTAGCGCCAGTCCCAGCGGCCTCCCTGTACCTCCGCAAAAATCCGTTCCCGGCTCCGTTGCTGGTCAATCGCAAACTGACCCTGGAAGGCTCCGAGAAGGACACCCGCCACTACGAATTCTCTCTTCAGGGCTCGGGGCTCGCGTACGAGGTCGGCGACTCCCTCGGCGTCCACGCGACGAATTGCCCCGACCTCGTCGGGGATATCCTCCACGCGCTCCACGCTTCCGGCGACGAGTCGGTTCCCGGCAATGACGGCTCGCCGAAGCCGCTCCGCGAGGCCCTCATCCGCGACTACCAGATCACGCAGCCGTCCAAGCAATTCTTCCACGCCGTCGCCGAACGGGGCGGGGAAGCCGCTTCGTTCCTGCGCGAAATGCTCGACCCGCTGCGCAAGCACGAGCTCGAGAAATACCTCTGGGGCATGGAGATCGTCGATTTCCTGATGAGCCACCAGTCGATCGGGTTCACCCCGGAGGAATTCGTGAAGCTCCTCCGCAAACTCCAGCCGCGGCTCTACTCCATCGCCTCCAGCCAGAGGGCGTTCCCGGACCAGGTGCACCTCACCGTCGCCACGGTGCATTACCAGAGCCATGGCCGGAAACGCAAAGGCGTCGCCAGCACGTACCTTGCGGAACGCTGCCTGGCGGAAACCCGCACACCGGTCTTCATCCATTCCGCAAAAGGCTTTCGGCTTCCCGAGGATGGGGCCACGCCCATCATCATGGTCGGCCCCGGCACCGGGGTCGCGCCGTTCCGCGCGTATTTGCAGGAGCGGCAGGCCGCGGGCGCCACGGGACGGAACTGGCTTTTCTTCGGCGAGCAGCGTTCGAGCTGCGATTTCCTTTACAAGGAAGAACTGGAGTCGATGCGGGCCGCGGGCGTCCTGACGCGGTTCGACACTGCTTTCTCGCGCGACCAGGCGCATAAGATTTACGTGCAGCATCGCATGGCCGAAAACGCCGCCGAACTTTGGAAATGGCTCGAGGAAGGTGCGCACCTCTTTGTATGCGGCGACGCGGAGCGCATGGCGAAGGACGTGGATGCCCAGCTTCTCGACATCGTGCGGGAGCAGGGCGGCAAGGATGCCGACCAGGCCGCGGAGTACGTGGAAGAGCTGAAAAAGCAGAAGCGCTACAAGCGGGACGTTTACTAGACGCCGCAGCCAGGAATTGCAATGAGCGCCCGCCAGAAAATACTCATGTGCGCGCCGGACTTTTACGACGTCGAGTATGTGATCAATCCCTGGATGGAAGGGAACGTCCACCGCTCCTCGCGCATCCAGGCCGTCGAGCAGTGGCGCGGGCTGGAGAAGATCGTGCGCGAACACGCGGATGTGGATCACGCCACCCCGCGCCAGGGCCTCCCCGACATGGTCTTCACTGCCAACGCCGGCCTCGTCATCGGCAACGAGGTCGTCCTCAGCCGGTTCATGCATCCCGAGCGGCAGGGTGAGGAGCCGCACTTCAGGCAATGGTTCGAAAAGGCCGGATTCACCGTCCATGAACTGCCCGAGGACCTCCCTTTTGAAGGCGCGGGCGACGCGCTGATGGATCGCGAGCGCGGCCTGCTCTGGGCTGGCTACGGCTTCCGCAGCGAGCTGGACTCCCACCCGCGTGTTGCCGAGGCCCTTGGCGTCGAAGTTCTCTCTTTGCGTCTGATCGACAAGCGCTTCTATCATCTCGATACCTGTTTCTGCCCGCTTGAGGGCGGGTTTATCCTCTATTATCCCTCCGCGTTCGACGCGAACTCGAACCGGCTCATCGAGACCCGTGTGGCGCCGGAAAAGCGGATTGTCGTCGGGGAAACGGACGCGGTAAATTTCACCTGCAACGCCGTGAACATCGGCCGCACCGTTATCCTCAACAAGGCCGGCGAAGACTTGAAGGGCCGCCTCGCGGCAGCCGGCTTCGAAGTGATCGAGACGCCGTTGACCGAATTCATGAAAGCGGGCGGCGCGGCGAAATGCCTCACGCTACGCCTCACCGAGCCGGCGATGCGCGAGCCGGATCGCGCGCGGGCTCAGGTGGAGAGCCGCGTGCTGCGCATGGAAGGGCACCTGTTGGACTCCGGCCTTCTCGACAGAGCGCTCGAACTGACCGTGGAGAACGGCGGGAGTTTCAAGATACGGAGCTTCGAGCTCGGGACGCAGCGGCAGAGCACTTCGAAGGCCGAGATCAACGTCTCCGCGCCCTCTACCGAGGTGCTCGAGACGATCATCTCCCAATTGATCGACCTCGGCGCGGTCCCTCCGCCCGAGGATGTCACCGACGCCGAGCGGACATCGGTCGTGCTGCCGGGCGTGGCGCCCGACGACTTCTACGCGACGACGATCTACCCCACCGAGGTCCGGGTTCGCGGCAAATGGGTGCAGGTGGCCGCGCAGCGGATGGACGGCGTCATCGTCGTGGGCGAGGGGACCGGCGCGGAGGCGCGGTGCGTGCTCCTGCGGAACCTTGCGGTCGGGGACAGCGTTGTGGTCGGCATCAAGGGGATACGCGCCGTGCGCAAGACCGAGTCGCGCGACATCCGCGAGTCCTCCCGCAGCGTGGAGGAGTTCAGCTTTATGGGCGCGGGCGTTTCCAGCGAGCGGCGTGTGGAACTGGTGGTGGACCAGATCGCGTGGGAGCTCCGGCGCATTCGCGAGCGGGGCGGAAAAGTCGCGGTCGTCGCCGGGCCTGTCGTGATCCACACCGGGGCGGGCGAGCACATGGCCCGCCTCATCCGCGAGGGCTACGTCCAGGCCCTGCTCGGCGGGAACGCCATCGCCGTACACGACATCGAACAGAGCATGCTCGGCACCTCGCTCGGGGTCGATCTCAAGCGCGGCACCGCCGTCCGGGGCGGGCACCAGCACCATCTCCAGGTCATCAACGTCATCCGGCGCTGCGGCAGCATCGCGGCCGCGGTCGAAAAAAAAATCCTCACGAGCGGCATCTTCTTCGAGTGCGTAAAAAAGGGCGTGCCGTTCTCGCTGGCCGGCTCCATCCGCGACGACGGCCCGATGCCGGATACCGAGATGGACCTGCTCCGGGCGCAGAGCGATTACGCGCGGCTCATCCAGGGCGCGGAGATGGTGTTGATGCTCTCGAGCATGCTGCACTCCATCGGCGTCGGAAACATGACGCCGGCGGGCGTGAAGCTCGTCTGCGTCGATATCAATCCCGCGGTAGTCACCAAGCTGGCCGACCGCGGCTCGCTGGAGTCGGTCGGAGTCGTCACGGATGTCGGCCTGTTTCTGAGCATGCTCGTCCAGCGGCTCGAAAAGCTCCGAGCCGGCCAGGCGGCCGCCTGAACGGCGGTGCTAAACGCATGTATAAAGGGCCGTTCCCCGCCAGCGCCATTTCTTGTATTTCTCCGGGGGCCTGATACCGTGTGGCGGTATGAACAAATCGGTCGTTGAAGTTCATGTGCGGGCGGTTTTGCCCACCAGCGCCGGACGGGCCGTATTTGTCGGGAACGACGAGAAGACCTTCGTCATCTACGTGGACGACAGCGTGGGAGCGGCCATCACCATGTTCATGAGCAGCACGCCCAAGGAACGCCCGCTCACGCACGACCTCATGGGCCACCTCATGACCGCGCTCGGTGCGCGGGTGGAGCGCGTCATCATCAACGACCTCAAGAGCGCGACCTACTTCGCGCGGCTCATCATCAGCGCGGAAAACGAACTCCAGCAAAAGAAGATCATCGAGCTCGATGCGCGGCCGAGCGATTGCATAGCCCTCGCCACTTCGCAGAAGGCGCCGATCTATGTGAGCCAGGATGTCTGGGACGAGGTGGAAGACATGTCCGACGTGCTGAAAAAAATGGCCGAGGGCGGCCTCCAGTCCGAAGAGGGCGAAGCCGAAGCCTAGCAGCGGAATCGAACGCCTATTTTAGCCGCCTGGCGATGGCTTCAGAGTAGAAGCCTTCCAGGGCGCGCACCTGGGCGGCCAGCTCGAACCCGGCGCTGACCTCGGCTCGGGCCGCGGCGCTCATCCGCGCATAGAGTTCGGGATCCGAAGTGAGACGTTGCATCGCTTGTAGGAGAGCCTCGTCGTCGCCTTCTTGAACGAGGATGCCGCCTTCCGTCACCGCTTCCGGTATCCCTCCATGCGTCGTTGCGAGCACGGGCATGCCCATCGCCATGGCCTCCAGCATGGAGTTCGGCACGCCTTCCTGGTTGCCGTCCGCGCCGAGCTCGCTCGGGTGCAGGAAGATGTGCGACGCATCGTAGAGCCTCCGCAAATCCGCTTGGGAAAGGAAGCCCATGAAGTCCACTTTCGAGCCCGCGCCCAGCTCCGAAGCGAGCCGTTTGAGTTCCTCGAGCATCGGCCCTTCCCCGGCGATGGCGAAGGTCGCTCCCGGATTTTCTTCCGCGAACCGGGAGAAAGCCCGAAGGCTGGTCGCCAGGCCCTTTTTTGGTATGAGCCGGCAGGCCTGCACGAATCTCCACCCTCCCTCCGGCGCGGTGCGCTGGCGGAACTTCAGTTCTTGCAAAGGGATTCCCGTGCGGTGCAGGCGGATCTTGCTCCGGGCGCACCCCGCCTCGGCCAGGCGCCCGGCTATCGATTCCGAGCGTGCCAGGACGAGGTCGGCGAGGCCGAGCATCTCCCGCGTGGCCGCGAGGTATTTCTCCTTGCCGAGATCGACCATGGCATCCGCGCCATGGAAGGACACGACGACGGGCAACCTGTTCCGGCTGCGAAGCAGCGGGAGCAGATGGACCGCGATATGCCCGAAATAGATGTGCAACAACTCGGCGCCGCACGCCTCCAGCCCACGCCGCAAGCGGGCCGCCTCGGACGGATAAATCTGGATCGGCGCGCGCCTTAGCTGCTTTTGCACCAGGCGCCGCAGGGCGTGGGTGCGCGGCTTCGGAAAGAGCCGCACGTCTTCAAAGGGGAACTTCTCCCTGTTCTCCCGTTTCTGGGCGAAGACGATCGGGTGGTATTCCTTCAACCCGGTGATCTGCCGGTAGATGTGCAGCATCTCCGGCTTGAGGAACGTCGCGCAATACTGCACCGCGACCGGCCGCTGGGGGAACGCCTCGGCCAATCCCTGCTAGAACTCCAGGGAAAACAACTTAAACGCGGTGGCGTAGTTTTTCTGATTCTTTGGGCCTTGCCCGGGGTCGTCGTCGTAGCCGTTGATATTCTCCAAGCCGTTGCCGTATTCGCGCGGCGCCACGGGGTTCACCATCTGGAGCGGCTGGTCAAGGCGGGCGGCGCGAGGGAGGCTGCCCTGCACGGACGATTGCTGAACGGTCGCGGCAACGGGTCTGGGCGTGTTCCGGATGGGCGCGTAGATCACCGTTCCCTTAATATGAACCCTCGGTTTGGAAGTATCCTGGGCGCTGGCGGAAAGGGCTGCTCCGGCCATCAATGCAAACACAAGTTTCTTCATAGATAAGACTCCTCAATAAGCCACATCGTTTTCGCACCGCGGCGCGGATGGATAATTCACCTATTGGAAGAGCGCGCCCAGCCTGCCCAACAGGCCGGGCTTCTTGGAATAGTAATGCTGGTGATACGCTTCGGCCGGGTAGAACTTCGTGGCCGCGGTAATCTCGGTGGCGATCGTCCCGTTGAAGCCGCCTTCCGTGTTCATCTTATTCAGCGAGGCTTCCGCGGCGGCCTTCTGCTCGGGGTTCTCGTAGAAGATCCCGGAGCGATAGTTGTCGCCGATGTCGGGGCCCTGCCCGCCGCGCTGGGCCGGGTTGTGCATCTTCCAGAAAAGGGCGAGGAGGTCGTCATAAGACACGACCGAGGGGTCGAACTCGACCTCCACGGCTTCCGCATGGCCCGTTTCGTGCGAGCAAACGTCCTCGTAGGTCGGGTTCGGGGTCGTGCCGCCTATGTAGCCCGCGGTGGTATTGGTCACGCCCTTGGTCTTGTCGAACTGATCCTGAATGTGCCAGAAACAGCCCGCGGCGAAGACGGCCTTCTGGGTCTTGACCTCCGCGCCCGGAGCGGCCTTGCCGGAGTCAAACTTGAGCGCGGCCGAGTTCATGCAATAGCGCTGCCCCGTGGGCTGCGGGCCATCCGCAAACACGTGCCCGAGGTGCGAGCCGCATCGCGCGCAGACGATCTCGTCGCGGGACATCCCGAAGCTGGTGTCCGAGTGCACCTCTACTGCGCCGCTGCCGACGGGGTCGTAAAAACTCGGCCAGCCCGTGCCGGACTCGAACTTCGTCCGGGAATCGAAAAGGACGTTGCCGCACGCCGCGCAGACGTAGGTGCCGTCCGCATGGTTGTCCCAATACTCGTTGTGAAAAGCGGGCTCCGTGCCGGCCTCGCGCAATACCCGGAACTGACCCGGGGTGAGGACTTTTTTCCACTCTTCGTTCGTGAGATTTACTTTTTCATTCATGGGAATTGCGTTCAGTTTGGCCCGTACCCGGAGCGCTTCGGGGCTGTTCAGGTTGATCGCGCGCGTGCAGCCGGCGAGGACGAGGCACCCGACAAGCGCTTTTATCGGGCTAATGTTTGACATACACTCGTAAGAGCCGCAAACGTGTGGATTATTCCTGGGGACAAATCTACAGGAGCTTTCGCCGGTACCAAAGTGATATTTGCCCGCCCACCGTATTTCGCGCGTCGAAGGGCTATCCGATGAGTCCGGTCTCATGGATGCTCGACCCGCAAGCCTGGCTGAGCCTCCTTACACTCACCTGCCTCGAGATCGTCCTCGGCGTGGACAACATCATTTTCATCTCGATCCTCGCCGGGAAGCTGCCCGCCTCGAAACGCGCCAAGGCCCGCACCACAGGGCTGAGCCTTGCCTTGATCACGCGAATCCTCCTCCTGTGCAGCGTTTACTGGCTCATCGGCCTCTCGGCCCCGCTCTTCGTCCTTTTTGGGAATCCGATTTCGCTGAAGGACATCGTGCTCATCGCCGGCGGCCTTTTCCTCATGGGAAAGAGCACGCTGGAAATCCAGGAAAGGCTCGAAGGCGCGGAGGAGGAGGCCAAAGCGTCCCTCCGCCCGGTCCTGACGCTCCGCTCCGCCATCGTGCAGATCGTCCTGCTTGACATCGTCTTTTCCATCGACTCCGTCGTGACCGCCGTCGGCCTGGGCCGGAACCTCGGCGTCATGATCGCCGCGGTTACGATAGCGCTCGTGCTCATGCTTTTCTGCGCTGGCGCCATCGGCAATTTCGTGAACCGGCGGCCGACGATCCGGATGCTGGCGGTGAGTTTCATGCTCCTCATCGGGTTCGTCCTGGTCGCGGACGGCTTCGGGCAGCACATCGCGCGGGGCTATATCTACTTCGCCATGGCCTTCTCGCTCGGGGTCGAGATGTTGAACACGAAGACGCGGCGCGCCCACCAATAGAGCGTGTGATGCTCGCGCGGCGCGGCATAGGGAAGGCCCTCACGGACGGGATACCCCGTGGAACGCTGTATGCTATGATAGCAAACAAATGATAAACCAGGTCTCGGATCTTCACGCCTCTCACGCGAAGCCCCTCCCGGCCAATGACCGCCGGGTGGCCACCCCATCGTGGCTGTTGACCGCGGCTCTCGGGCAGGTGCGCGAGTCGGTCATCATCACGGACACTGACCTCGACGAACCCGGGCCGCGGATCGTTTACGTGAACCCGGCGTTCACGAAAATGACGGGCTACGAGGCGGAGGAAGTCATCGGGAAATCCCCCCGGTTTCTGCAGGGGCCCAAGACGACCCGCAAGACGCTCGACAGGCTGCGGGCGCAACTCGAGAAGGGCGAACGCTTCGACGGCGAGGACATCAATTACAAAAAGGGCGGAATCGAGTTTTTCATCGACTGGTATATCGAACCGCTCCGCGACGACTCCGGGGAGATCGTCTATTTCCTCGCGGTCCAGCGGGACGTGACGGAACGGAGAGCCCTGGAAGCCCAAATACAGCGGGCCCAACGGCTCGACGGCATCGGCCTGCTCGCGAGCGGCATCGCGCACGATCTGAACAACGTCCTTGCGCCCATCCTCATGGGAAGCGATTTCCTCCGCGACAAGATGCCGGACGAGGCGACCGGCCAGATCATCGACCTCATGGAATCCGGCGCCCAGCGCGGCTCCGGCCTGGTCAAACAGATTCTCTCCTTCGCGCGCGGCATCGCCGGCGAACATGGGCTCGTGCAGCCGCGGCATGTGCTGGACGACGTGGTAAAGATGGCCAGGCAGACTTTCCCCAAGGGCATCGCCATCCGTGCGAACATCCGGCCCGACTGCTGGATGGTCACGACCGACGCGACCCAGCTCCACCAGATCGTGCTGAACCTCATGGTCAACGCTCGCGACGCCCTCGAAGAAAAGGGGAGCATCCGTTTGGAGACGCAGAACGTCGAACTCGCCGCTCCGCTTGCGGCCTTGCGCGGCGCGGTAAACCCCGGGAAATACGTCGTTATCGAGGTGGCCGATTCCGGCTCGGGCATCCCTCCGGAAATCGTGGACCGCATCTTCGACCCTTTTTTCACAACGAAGGAGGAAGGGAAGGGGACGGGGCTCGGGCTCTCCACCGTTTTCACCATTTTGAAAAACCACGGGGGCGGCATCGACCTTGAAACAGCCGCCGGCCAGGGGACGAAGTTTTCCGTGTATCTGCCGGCCGAAGAGGGCGCTGCGGAGTCGCGGGCCCCGTGGGACATTCAGCACGCGGCCGCTGGGGCCGGGCGCAAGATCCTGGTCATTGACGATGAAGCCGCCATCGCCGGCATCTTGAAGGAGACGCTCCAGATGGCGGGCCACAAGGTCACCTCCGTGCTTACGGGCGCGGAGGGGCTGGAGCAGGCCGGGAGCTCGCCATTCGATTGCGCGGTGGTCGATCTCATGATGGCGGGCATCAGCGGCGAGGCGTTGATCCAGAAACTGCGCGAGCGCTCGCCGGGGCTGCCGGTCATCGCCATCACGGGGCTGTCGGCCGAGGAAGCCGCGGCGAAGGCGCCCGGCGCGAATTGCATCCTGATGAAGCCTTGCAGCATGGAGGAGATCCTCACCGCGGTGGCGGGGATGGGGCTTCCGCCTTCGGCGTGAAAGGCTTGGAGGGCTAAGCGCCCAAACGGCTTAAGCGCCTAGAACGCCACGCCGAACGTTATGTGGAACGCGCCTATGCTCTCGTCGTGTTTGCGGTTCGGGTTGTACCCGTAGTCGATCCGCAGCGGGCCGATCGGCAGCCGGTAACGCAGGCCGCCGCCCACCGCGTAGCGCAGCTCTCCGAAGCCGTCCGATAGCTTGTCGCCGACGCTGCCCGCATCGCCGAACACCGCGCCCTCGAGGTCGCCATAGAGCGGAAAGGTGTATTCCAAATTGTAGGTCGCGAAATCCTCGCCGCCGACCGGGTAATGGTGGGATTCCTTCGGGCCCAGCTCCAACTCGTTAAAGCTGCGGACGCTGCGGGCGCCGCCGTTGAAGAAGCGCTCGTCGATGGGAATCTCATTCTGCCCCTGGAACGGCTGGATGAAACCGCCCCGCGCGCCGAAGGCGAGCGCGGTAGTGACCTGCGTGGTCTCGCCCACCTTCTTTTTGGTGATCGGGAGGTAATAGGAGAACCGGTAGGTCGCGCGCAGGAAATCGAGCGAACTGCCCAGGACGCTGGAGGCGACATCGGCGGTGAGGTTGATGATGAATCCCTTCGTCGGGTTGATCTTGCTGTCGCGCATGTCGTAGGTCGCGGTGCCGCCGAGGCTGTTCACGAGGTAGTTCGACTTCCCGATGACGAGGGGGGAGATGCCATCCCTCTCCACCGCCACCTCGCGCCCCAGCAGGAAGACCGTCGCGTCGAGGTGCTTCGTCAACAAACGCCCGATCTCGCCCCTGAGGCCGGTTTCATTCTTGGAATAACCGAGGTTCGTCTGGGTCAGCGCGTAGAGCTTGGCCTGGAAGGTGTTGTCCGTCTCGAGGAACCACGGGTCGGAAAACAGGACTTCCCCGCGCAGGAAACGCTGCGCGTATTCGAACGTGGAGGTCAGCGAACGCCCCGAGCCGACAAAATCGTGATCGCCCGCGGTGAACTGGAGGATGGCGCCCTCGAACGTGTCGAAGCCGATGCCGAAGCCGAGCTCCTTCGCTTTCGCTTCCTCTACCTGCATGTCGAGGGCCACCTCGTTTGTCGGGAGCGCGCGCGGGGTGATCGTCAGGCGCTTGAAGAGCCCCGTGCGCATCATCGCCTCGAATTCCTCGTTCAGTTTCCGCGGGTCGTACACCTTGCCCCGCAGCTTGGCGAATCGCTTCGGGAGGAAGCCGGGGTGCAGCCGGTCGAGGCCCGTCACATGCACCCCGTCGAAGCGGAAGAGCGGCCCGGAATCGATCTGGAAATCGACCGGCACGACGCCGTCCACCGCCTTGTCGGGGTAGCTCTCGGCGGTGACCTTCGCCAGGAAATAGCCGTTCGTCTTGTAAAAATACACGACCGTTCGCTGCATGTTCGTCACCCCGTCCGGCGTGTAAGGCTTCGTCGAGAATGGGGCAAGCTGCGCCTCCAGTTCCTTCGAGGGATAGAAGACGAGGTCGCCGGTGAAGTTCAGCTTGCCGAACCTGTAGCGCGTCCCCTCGTGAATCTCGATGTGCAGGAGGACGCTCGTCTTGTCGGTGGAATAACGGATCTCGGCCGGCTTGACCACCGAGTGCAGGAACCCCTCCGACTGGTAGAGCGCGGCGATGCGGTCCGTGCCGGTCTTGATGTCCTCCTCCACGAACGGCAGGTTCCCCTTCGCGCGGGGAAAACGCTCCTGGGTGGCGCCCAGGAGATAACCGCTCATGGTGGCCGAGGTGTCCAGCGTGTTCCCGCTGAAGGTGACGCCCGCGATCACTGTTAAGGGCCCCTCCGAGACGTTGAGAACCAAGTCGCCGCCCCCGGCGATCTTCCATTTCACGTCGGCCTGCGAATACCCCTGCCGGTGGTAGAACACCGAGAGAAAGAATGCCGTGTCGTCGGCCGAAGCCGGAGTCAGCCCGGAGGAGGTGATGGCATTGATCTGCTCCGCGATAGCCGTGCGCAGCGTGGACTCGGGGAATTTGGTCGCACCGACGAACTGAATGGCGGTGTTCGTCTTGCCCGGGCCCGGGGTGGGCATGGATTCGGCCGGGTTCTTTTGATACTTCTCGACCGCGGCGAATGCCGGTGACGCGAGCAGGAGACCCGCCGCGATCCAGAGAAACGCGCGATTGCGGAGCCGTTGAAGGGGGAGGAACATCGACATGCCTTTCAACGGAACCGGATGAGATATCGCACTTCGCCGCGCAAGTAGCCCTGCACATCCAGCCCGCCGACGAGCTGGAACTGGTCGTTCAGCTTGAGCGTGGTGGTGAGTTCCTGCTTGCCCGTGCGCGGATCGACTCCACCCGCGTCCACCTGGATGCGGTCGGACAGCGATTCATTCTCCGAGGCGTCCTTTTTCTTGAACACCTTCCGGTAGAGCTTCTGGAAGAGCAGCGCCGCTGCGCGCCCCGCGAGCACGTCGCCCCCGCCGCTCCCGGTCAGTTCCTGCGTGGTCGCGCCCGTGGCGAGCAGGGAGACGATATCCTCCTGCGGCAGGGGCGGTTCGCTCGAAAGAACGGTCTGTGGGTTGGAGGCGCTGCCGGAGATGTAAACATTGATGTTGTAGTCCCGCATCTCCGAGGTGCCCTGGATGTCGAGGGTCGGAACGAACGGGTTGTCCTCCGAGAAGTAAACGTAGCCGGAGGTGATGTTCAGTTTGCTGAACGGCAGGGACGCCACAAAGTTGTCGATGCGCACGCTGCCCGTCAGGGTCGGTTGCAGGCCGGAGCCGCCGAGTTTCAGGTCGATGGACGCCGCTCCGTTCGCGAGGTTGCCGCGGATGAGAAACGGGTCCTTGGACTTGATCGCGATATCGAACGTCCAGTCGCGCAGCGGCGGCGTGGGGAAGGAGACTGTCGTCGGCGCGGCGGGCGGTTTGGGCGCGGGCCTTCCCGGGAGCTGGAGCGGGAGGATATCGATCTCGCGGAAGAATTTGCTCTTGGTGATGCCGACCGTTCCCGCGACGTGCGCCTTCGCCAGCGGGCCGGTGATGCTGATGTCGGTATCCGCGCGCATGGTGATGGTGTCGTTGCGCAACAGCAGCGCGCTCGCGGTCGTCACTTTCAGGTTCGCGACCGCCTGAAGAGGTTCCGTCAGCTTGGCGAACTGCAACGTGCCCGCGAGGTTGAACGGACCGCCGGAAATATCGCCTCCGAGCCGGTTGATGGTGACGCGGTTCCCCGCCAACCGGATGTCGCCCTTGAACCCGCTGATCGCCGGGAGATTCTGTTCGAGGAAGCGGATCGCGGGCAGGTCGAGCAGCACCGCGCCTGTCAACGTGGGGTGAGCGAGCGTGCCGCCCACGCCCGCATCGATGCTCATGTGGCCATCCACGAAACGGAGCGCCGGGACGAGGTCGCTGACGAAGCCGACCGAGCTCTGCTCGAGTTTCACCGAGAGCTGCACCGGGGATTGCTCGTCGATCTTCTTGTCCTTCAGCAGCTTCTTCACGGGGAAGGGAAGGGAGCCCGCGACGATGAGCGGGCTGATCTTCGGCTGGCGAAGCGTCCCGTTCAGCGTGAGGCGGTCGCTCTTCAGGGCCAGCGTGAGATCCAGCGTGGCCGGCGCCAGTTTCGCAGCCGCCTTCGCCTGAAGGCCCCGGCCCTGCACCTGCACGCCCGCGGCGAGCTGGTCGAGGCTGCCGCTGGCGGTGATGGTGGTGGTAATGAGGCCCTTCGCCGGCGCGTCGCCCGTTGGCGGCTTGAGGAGCGTCTCGATGTTGATGTCTTTGGAGACGAGGTTGACCGCCACAGCCCCGTTCTGCGGGATGATCGAGTCCACATTCTTGGGGGTCCGGAGGTCGAGCGGCACAGATATCGATCCGGAGAGCAGGCCCGTCTTGCCCTGCTGCAGGAGGATATCGTGGATGCGCAGCTCGGAGTTCTTGAGATCGATGCCGGCCTTGAAGTCGCCCTGGTTCGTGCTGAGATGCACCGTCGGGAAATTGATGATCTCGGGCGTATAGTCGCCCGCTATTTCCACCTCGATCGGCTTCACCGCCCCAAACTCACCGCCCTGCAGCCTCACCTCGCCGTGCCCGGAGTGGTGCTGCGGGCCGGCCTCCCCGGACCCCTGCCAGGCGATGTTCAGAGCGCCCGCGATCGGCTCTTTCACGCCGCCGGCTTTCAGGATGGAGTTGAACGCGGCGAGGTTGCGGATGTTCATCTGCAGCCGGCCGTCGTACTTGAAAGGCTGCTGGATGCCCGCCTTGCCGGAGGCCGATACCTGATCGGTCGGGTTCAGCGCGAGACGGAACGTCTTGATCTCGGCGACATTGTCCACTACGGCCGCGTCGATATCGACGCCGTCCGCCGCGAAGTCTTCAAACGCGAGCTTGGCCGCCTTCAACTTGAGCGTCCCGTTGTAAACGCCGTTCTCGGAACGAACGCTCCCGCTCCCGTTGACGGAGGCGTTGACCCCCTTCGTCTTCGGCTCGGCATTGAACTCCGCCACGTTCGGAATCGCGAGCGTGAAATCCGCCTGGACCGGCATCGTCGCGAACTTCCCGTCCGCGGGCAGCGTGGCGCTCCCGTGCGCGAGGATGTCGCTCGTCTCGCGCTTGATCTCGGCGCTTTCAAGCTGCACGTGCTCGTCCTTGCTGGTGACCTTGGCCGCGATGGAATCGATGGCGTAGCCCGGGTACCGGATTTCTCCGGTGCTCGCCTCGATCTCCGAACGCAGCCCTTCGAAGAACGGGGCGGCCGGCTGGTTCGCAGCGCGCGGGTTGGCCGAAGGCGCGGGCATTTCCTTAGAGACGACGGCCCGCACCCCGAGCGTGGCGACCTCGGCCTTCGCCGCGGCGAGGCCTTTGCCGCTGGCCGTGATGTCCGCCGAGAATTTCCTGTCGTGCAGGCCGAAGGTCCCGTTCGCGGAAACAGCGCCTGCCGTGACCTGCGGGGAGAACCTTGAGAGATCGGGCGCGTCAACCGCCAGCTTCCCGTCGAGCGCCGCCGCCCCCGGGTCGTCCCATTTTTTTGGGAGGTCGCACCGGGCGTCGAGGGTCACGGTGTCCCGGCCCATCCGGACCTCGGCGGACTTGACGGTGAGGACGCTCTCGGTCGCGACGAGGCTGGTCTTCACGCTATCGACCCGGATCGCTCCCTGTATGATGTCGTCGATCTCCGCGGCCACATTCCCGGTGAGCGACGCGGGAACATTCGGGTCGCCCTCGACGCTCAGCGTCAGGGACTTGAACATCGCGGCGGGCAGCGATTCCTTATGCAGATACGCGCCGAGCTTCTGCGTGGAGATATTGCTGACCGTCGTGTCCACCTTCATCTCGGCCTGGTTCTTCCCGATCTCGTGCAGGAACAGCGAGAAATCCGCGACGCCCCCGAAGAGGTGGGCGCCGAGCCCGAGGCGGTTGATCTTCTCCAGCCGGCGGGAGGCATCCATCTCGATCTTGTCGAGCTGGACGTCTTCGTCGAGGTTCAGGTGCGAGATGATGAGGTCGCGGTTCGTGTAGCTCGTCTCCGCCGCCAGGTTTTCCCAGGTCCGGAATTGCGGCACCTGGAGCCGCTCGACCTTGAAGACGCCCGGCGCATCCGTGTCGAGCGTGAGGGTGAGCCCCTTCAGGGCAAGCTCGCCGCCGGCCTGCTCCAGCGCGAGGCTCAGGTTCTCGACGTGAATGTGATCCGTATAGAGCGCGGGAATCTGGAAGATGCCGCTGAGGGTGGAACCGAGATCCTGCTTCTGCGAGGGCGTGCCCGCGACGGGCCTCACGACGAGGTTCGCATTCTTCAGCTCGTAGCTCTTCAGCAGGTTCTGGAGGCCGCCGCGGGCGAAGCCGATGAGATCGTAGTTCACCCGCACGAGTTCGATGTCGATCTTCTCGACCGGGCTCGGCCCCTTGCCGTCCGGCGAAGCGTGGATATTCTCCAGGCTCAGGCTGGTGAGGATGGTTCCCCCGACATCGAGGCTGAGGTCGATGTGCTGCTTCGCCGCGACCTTCACCGCTGCGATGCGTATGACCGCGTGCAGCAGGGGCCGGTGAAAGGCCAGGAGCAGGAGGATGAAGATGCCGAACCCTAGGAGGATGCGCCGCCACCATCTTCCCTTCGGCTTTTCTTCGCGAGTTACGGAGCCGGCCTCGTTCACCGGGTTTAAATAAGCGTTCCGTCCTCGGTTGGCAACCTTCTCCGCGATTGGGCGGGCTTTCGCGGCCGGGCGTGCATCCCCGCTTGGAAAAACGCCGCCTCCGTGCGATTCTTGCGCGTGGAACGATGCTGAAAACCACGCGGGCAACGGAGGGGGAGGTGGCAAGTCGAGCGCCGGCGAATGCCGAGGCCGTATTTGTCGAGAAGGTCCTCCGGGTGATCTGGCTCACATTCTCGAAATATGTCGAAACGGATGGCGAGCAGCGGGCGGCCTCCTTCGCTTATTACGCGTTCTTCGCGCTGTTCCCGTGCATCATCCTGTTCATCTCGATAGGCACCTACTTTCTGCCGCATCCCGAACAGGTGCAGGCGATGACCCTGGACTTCGTCGGCAAATACCTCCCGGTGGACACCAGCGGGCAGAACCTCGTCATCAACACCATCCGCGGCGTCATCAAGCACAGCCTGCTCCGGAGCGGCGTGGCTTTTCTCGGCCTGGCGTGGAGCTCCCTGCGCTTCTTCCAGGCGCTGGTGCGCGGCATCAACCGCGCATGGGGCACGCATGAATATTCGTGGTGGCGCCTGCCGATCAAGAATCTGGGGATGGCGGGGATCCTCGCAAGCGCGCTCCTCGTCGGGGTCATCGCGCCCGCCATCACCGACGGTTTCGCCGCTTATTGGAGGCAGCACGCCATCATCTACGACTTCGGACTGGTCTCGACCGCTTTTCACCGTTTGAAACTCATCCTGCCGCTCCTGGTCCTTTTCTACGGCCTCTCGATGTTCTATAAATTCGCCCCCCGCCGCCGCACCCTGCTTTCGGAGGTCTGGATCGCCGCGCTCGCGGTCGCCCTGGCGCTGCAAACGCTGCAGCGGCTCTTCATCCTGTACACGACGAGCTTCAGCCATTTCAACGCGATCTACGGAACGCTCGGAGGCGTCGTCGCGCTCCTGATGTGGATCTACCTTTCCGGTTCGCTCATCATCCTGGGAGGGTGCCTCTGCGCCGCCCAGGCCGAGACCTGGAAGAAGCCCGAGCCGGAACGAAACGCCGTGCAGCCCGTGGCGGATGTGAATGAATCCGGGTGAGTTCGCGGTTGCACCCGCGCCCAGTTACGCCTCGGCGATCTTGTGGCGGATGGCGTAGCGCACGAGGTCGGCGAAGGAATCCAGCCGGAGCTTGTGCATGGTCGCGGCCCGGTGTCGCTCTTCATGATGTAGCTGCGCACCCCGGCCTCGAAGACGGCGTGGATCACCTGCTCGCTTTCGTGCCCGGTGAAGATGAGCACCTCCGTCTCGGGCAGGATGCGCTTGATCTGACGGGTCGCTTCCATGCCTCCCAGCTCGGGCATGGCGAGGTCGAGGATGACCACGTGCGGCGTCAATTTCGCGGCGAGATCGACCGCCGTCCGGCCGTCCGCCGCCTCGGCGCACACCTCCCATCCCGGTTTCTTTTCAATCATCGCCCGCACCCCCTGGCGTAATACTTCGTGATCGTCCGCAATGAGAACCCGCAGCTTTTCCATACCACCCCTCCTGTGTTCCACCAACCCTGTTGACCTGCCTGCCGGGTGTTGACCGCCCGGCGCCACTGAACTTTCCTCGCCGCGGATATACACAGTTTCCCTCATACGTAAAGGCATACGGGAAGCTCTATTTGCAATCTGCGGAATCCATGGAGTCTCCGCATCTGGAGGGAACCATCTTCCAACCCCGGTTGGTTGAAGCGCGTCCCGGAGGGGGCCGGCTGGCGAAAGCGGGCGGCTCTGCCGGGGCGCGCTGGCCCGGCCTCCGGCGGAAAAGCGCCTACGGATTTATGAACACGCGGTCGCAGCTCGGGTCAACCACGTGCGCGCCCGAGGGGATGCCCCGCACGTCGATGAGGTTGTGCGGGCGATACGGGCTCACCACGTATCCATCGTTGTCCGTCGGGCGCCCGTAAGGGTAGGAATAGCCATTCTCCGCATAGTAACGCTGCCGGTCCTGCTTGTTCTCCTCGCCGATCAATGCGCCCGTGCCCGCGCCGATCGCCGCGCCTGCCAGGGCGCCACGGAACCGTCCCGTCGCGAGCCCGCCGATGATCGCCCCGGCGATCGCGCCATTCTTGGCCCCCTGGCCGGGCGTCTCGCAGGCGGTCAATCCAAACGAGGCCAGGAGCAGCGCCGCTATGAAACGAATCGGATATTTTTTCATGACATTTTCGCGTTGGAGCCCGTCTTCTCTGGGACGCGGGCGGGTTTTGATTTATTCAAAAGGTTGCTGAAAAGCACCCCTCCCACTATCGCCAACTTCGAGGCTTTGTTCAAACGGTAACGTTTTTGGAGCACCCTGTAGCCGTCCGCCGCCATCCGGTCCAGCAGCTTGCGATAGACGCGGCTCATGATCTCGGCCGCGGCCATCGACTGCCGGTCTTCCGCGGGCAGGAGAGCCGCCGCGCTGTCGTAAAAGGCGATGGCGCGCTCCGCCTCGAAACGGAGGAGCGCCTGGAAATTCGCATTGAACCGCTTCTCCCCCAGATCCTCGGGCGAATACCCGAAGCGCTCCATGTCTTCCAACGGGAGGTAGATCCGCCCCTCGTTATCGAAGTCCTGGCCCACGTCGCGGATGATGTTCGTGAGCTGCAACGCGATGCCGAGGTCCACCGCGTACTGCCGGCATGCGGGGTTCCTGTAACCGAATATCTCGATGCTCACGAGACCGACCGCGCTCGCGACCCGGTGGCAATAGGGGCGCAAATCCTCGAAGGTTGCGAAGGCCGCCTTGTCCAGATCCATCTCAACCCCGGCGATGATCTCGTGGAAATAATCGGGCTTTATTCCATATTTCGCGATGAGGCGGCGAATCTCGCCCGCCAGCTCGGGCTCGCCGACAAAATTTTCCCCGATGGAGCGCCTCCACGCGTCGAGCGCCAGCCGCTTCTCTTCCCGGGAGGAGGCTGGCGAGTCCGCGATGTCGTCCACGATGCGGCAGAAAGCGTAGAAGCCGGTCATGTCCCGGCGTTTTTCCTTCGGCAGGGAGATGAACGCCAGGGCGAGGTTCGACTTGCTGGAGCGCGTGATCTCCGCGGCGCTCTGCTCCGGATTCACGCCCGCACGCCTCCTCCCTGCCGGCGCGGAAGCGGGCGCAGCGAGCCTCGCTCGACCTCGAAAGCGCGATCCATCGCCCCCGCGAGCGCGTCGCCGGACGCCGTGACGATGATCGTCGCCCCCAGCTCCTCGGCCGCGCGGCGCAAGGTGCCGCAGAATTCCAAAAGCTCGTCTCCCGCCGAGCCGCGGTCGATCGCTTCCACCAGCACGATCTCCGGCTGGTTGATCAACGCTCGGGCGAGCGAGACCCGCTGCTGCTCCGCGCGCGTGAGATCGGCCACCGCGGACTGCTCCCGGTCGGCCATTCCCACGAAATCGAGCAGCGTTCGCGTGCGTTCGCGCGCCTCGCCGGAATCCACCGAGGAAATCCGAAAGAACGGCATGGCCACGTTCTCGACCACAGAAAAGGACGGGAGCAGGTAAGGCTCGGCGAAAAGGAAGCCGAAATGCCGGTTCCGGAGCGCGGCCCGGTCTTCCTCCGAGAGCGCCCGTGTCGGCCTCTCGCGGTAAAGGACCTCGCCCTCATCCGGCGGCTCCATGAGGCCGAGGAGGCGCAGGAGAATATCCTTCCCGCAGCCCGGGCCGCCGAAAACGAGGTTCAGAGTCCCCTCGTCGAGCGCGACCGTGATATTGCGCAGGGCCGCCTCCCCGGACGAGCCGCGTCCGACCGCTTCCGCGGAGAGAATCTTCCGGCACTCAGGGGGCGCATCCATGCCTAGAACCGAATCCAGTCGTCGTGGACGCGCCCGGTTTCGCAGCGTTTGAAAAGGCACACCCATGCCGAGAGCAGCCAGCCGGCCATGAGCGCCGCGAGCATCGGGTTCGCCAGGCGCCAGATCAGGATGACGCCCGTCCGTTCCCCGAACCCGCGCAGGAGCGAGAGATCGACGATCTTCAGCAGAAAAAAGTGGAGGCCGGCGATGAGGATGAACCAACTGAAAGGCCACCAGTTCACGCTCAAAAAGCGCAGGTGGTCGCGCAGCGCGCGCAGAAGGGATTCGCTATGAAAGGTGAGCGTGATCTGAACGGTGCAGAAAAACATGAGGAATGCCGCCATCATCACCCGGGCGAAGTGCATCCGGGCATCCAGGGTCAGCGGCAGCGCATACGGGGCGAAGGCCGGCACGGTGGAAAGGATGGACGGGACATTGAAGAGCGCCGAGCTCAGGAACATGACCACGGCCGCCCATTTCAGGACGAAGCTCGAACGCCGGATCGCGACATCCAGCAGATGCCTCGGCGTGTAGCTGAGGCCGCGCACCCAGACGTAGGCCAGCAGGATGAGATATATCTGGATGCAGACTCCGAACAGGTATTCGAAGAGGAAGGAAAACCAGTCGATGAGGAGGGATATCTGCAACAGTTGCAGGCCCGAATTCGGGAAGGCGTCGTTCAACGCCGGCAGCGTCGGCCCGTACAGGAACGGCTCCGCCATCGCCGCGACCGCGCAGAGCAGGATGCCGAGATAAATGAGCCACCCGGCGGCCCCGAAGCGGCGTCTCAGGGCCCTGTTTAACACCGCGTGGTGCCCCTCCCAATTGACGAGGAGCAGGAACGCCGCCAGCGCGGAACAGGGGAACGTGGTGATGATGTTATTGAAATATCCCGCCACGCTTTCCAGCGCCGGGAGCCAGCTGTCCGCGAGCACCTTCAACTGCATGTCTCGCGAGAGGTACCAGGCGCGGCTCCAGAGGAATTCGGGCCGGTGCCCTTCCGGCAGCACGCGATTGAAGAAAATTTCCACGCCGAGGTTGAACGCCGCGTAGCAGAAGCCGAACAGGAGAAGGATGGCCCATATCGACCCGTGCCGGCGGATGCAGCGGAAGCCGTCGCGCAGGCTGCCGCGCACCGGGTTCGTGAACATGAGCAGAAAATAGCCCGCCACGGCTCCCAAAAGGTACCAGAGGCGATGGGGATCGGTGGGGGGCATTGCGTTCCCTGTTCCGGCGCGGTGGAGCCGGCGCTATTCCTTGATCGAATCGATTTCCAGCACGTTACTGGGGGTTAAAAACACGGGCCCGCCCAGCATCGCGGCCCCGGTGAAAATCTGGGCGGACTTCACGGTCATATCGGTGATCCTGAGCACCTCCTCGGCGGTCGTTCCGAGCACGATCATCCCGTGATTCTGCACCAGGAGGAGCTTCGGGGCGATCTTATAACGGTCCCGCCAGAGCAGTATCTTGCGTTTTACCTCCCGGCCCAGCGGCAGCCCGGCGTCCATGTACGGGATGAGCACCGAGGACGCACCGCACGCGATGACTTCCTCGTGGTACGTGCGCCGGTCCGAGAACTGGCGCGCCCGGGGCGAGCAGAGGATCTGGTTCACCTCGACCGGTTGCGTGTGGGCGGCGAACCGGACGCCTTCGAGGGTAAAAACGTATGCGTAGATGGAGGCGTCGAGGCTCGCTTCCGGCCTTTCGTCCTTGATCAGCGGCGCCCCTTCGGGTTCTTCCGGCGGCGTCTCCGCGTCCAGCGACTTCAACATCTTGCGCGTCTCCACGGCCACCAGATCCGATGCCGCGAGCTTCGAAAGCGGGACGTTCCGGGCCGAGACAAGGAAGCGCGCGTCCGAGACCTTCGCCGCGCAGGAGCCTTCCCCGTGGAGCGTCAGGCGCGACGGGTGCGACCCGAGCGCATTCCCCAGCGCCACCAGGTCCGATGAAGGATCCTCCTGCATCTATCTTATGACACCCCAGTGGGAGTTAAACGGCCAGTAAACGAAGAGCCCGTGGCCCATGATGTTCTTTTCCGGCACCGTCCCCCACCAGCGGCTGTCGAGGCTGTAATAGCTGTTGTCGCCGAGCGCGAAGTAGGTCTTCGGGGGGAGGGTGAACGATTCTTCGTCGCTCAGGAGGCCCCTCGATTCGTACCCCTTGTATCCCGGCTCCTGCATGGCCATCACCCGCTCGAAACCGATCCCTTTCGCGAGCGCGCCGTTGATGTAGAGCAGAGGGGACTCGATCCGCAGGGTGTCTCCCGGCAGCCCCGCGAGTCTTTTGATGAAAAACTGCGAGCCGGAACCGGGCGGCAGCGTCCGCTCGATCCCGGCTATGCCCGTCGTCTTGAACACGAAGACCTTGCCCCGCACGGGGGGCTCGAAGTTGTAGCTGACCTTGTCCACGAATACGTGGTCGCCCGCCGTCACGTAGCCGCGCGCGATCACGTCCCCGGCCCGGTAGGTCGAGGCCCAGGGCCTCACGTTGAAGTCCCGGGTCAGCGTCGCTTCCGGGGCGTAGATGGTGTATTTCCTGTTGCCGCATTCGAGCACGCAATACGTGAGGAAGGGGAGCGGGCTCTTCTCGGTGAGGCCCGTCACCGAGCCGTCTTCCGTCGCCACGACGTTGATGTAACCCCGGCCGAGCGCCACAAAATCCCAGACCCGCCGGATGAAATTCGGCGGAGGCGTGTCCGTGGCGACGCCGATGATGCCGTTCAGGGTCGGCTGCATCGACCCCGTGGGGATGGTGAACGGCTGCAGGAAATAGGTTCGCACCGCGATGGCGATGACGATGGCGACCAGGAAGACCTCGCAGTTCTCCCGCCAACCCGCGTCCGCGGGCGGCGGCGGCATCGCCTCGCTCCAGATTTTTTCGAGCCGCCCGGATTCCAGCTCGACGCCGGCCGCGTCCCGGGAGGAGGAAGCCCGCTCCAGCGCGGCGATGCGCTCCTCGAACTCCGCGGCCTTCGCCTCCCCGAGCAGGTCGCGCTTATATTCGAGCAGCTTCCGCGCGTTCCTGGCGATGATCTTCGCCTCCTTCACATAGCCGGGGGTGACGAAGGGAATCATGACGCGGCCCTCCGGATTCCGCGCGCAGGCGCCGGCGCCGGCGCGGCGCGCGTTAAAGACACATTGGGGAGACGGTCAGCCATCGGAAGGTAGATGGGAATGAAGGACGAAAGCGCCGTCAAGGAAAGCCAAAAGGCTGCTCCTAATTCGACTTCAGCACCTCGATGAACGCCTCCTGCGGGATGTTGACCTTCCCGATGCTCTTCATCCGCTTCTTTCCTTCCTTCTGCTTTTCGAGGAGCTTGCGCTTGCGGGTGATGTCGCCGCCGTAGCATTTGGCGATGACGTTCTTGCGCATGGCCGAGACGTTCTCGCGCGCGACGATCTTCCCGCCGATGGCGGCCTGGATCGCCACCTGGTAGAGCTGGGTCGGGATGACCTCCTTCAGCTTCGCCGCGAGCTGCCGGCCGCGGGCCTCCGCCTTGTCGCGGTGAACGATGCTCGAGAATGCATCCACCGGCTCGTCGTTTACCAGCATGTCGAGCTTCACCAGCTTCGAGGCGCGGTAGCCGGCGTGCTCGTAATCCATCGAGCCGTAGCCGCGCGTGATGCTCTTTATCTTGTCGTTGAAATCCACCAGAATTTCGTTCAGCGGCAGGTCGCAATTCAGCATGACCCGGCGGGAGTCGAGCGATTCCGTGTGCTTGAGCTCGCCGCGCTTTTCCATGATGAGCTGCATCAACGCCGAGATGTTCTCGTTCGGGCAGAGTATGAACGCCTTGACGATCGGCTCGCGGATTTCGGCGATGACGCTCGGGTCGGGCAGGTGCGCCGGGTTGTCCACTTCGAGCCGCTCGCCGTTCGTCCGGATGACCTCGTAGATGACGCTCGGGTAGGTGGCGATGATGTCCATGTCGTATTCGCGCCGGAGCCGTTCCTGGATGATCTCCATGTGGAGCAGGCCGAGGAATCCGCACCGGAAGCCGAACCCGAGCGCGACGGAACTTTCCGGCTGGTAAACGAAGGCCGAGTCGTTGATCTGAAGCTTGCCGAGCGCCATCTTGAGCCGCTCGAAATCCGCGGTATTGATCGGGTAGATGCCGCTGAAGACCATCGGGTGGATTTCCTGGAAGCCGGGCAGCGGCTCCGGCGCGGGGTTGCGGCTGCCGGTCAGCGTGTCGCCGATCTTTATCTCCGCGGTGCTCTTGATGTTCGCGATGAAATAGCCGACCGAGCCGGCTTCGAGGCGGGGAACGGGCGAACGTCTTCGGGATGAAGATGCCGACTTCCTTGAGGTCGTAGTTCCGGTTTGAACTCATGAGTTTCACGCCGTCGCCCGGCGGCGATGGACCCGGAGAAAATCCGCACGTAGGCGATAACGCCGCGGTAAACATCGAAGACCGAGTCGAAGACCAGCCCCCGCACGTGGTCGTCCTCGAACTCTGTCGGCGGCGGGATGCGCTGCGACGACCGCTTCCAGGATGTCGGCGATGCCGATGCCGGCCTTGGCGCTGGCGGGAATCGCTTCCTCGCCGGGAATCGCCAGGATTTCCTCGAGCTGCCGCTTCACCACGGGGAGGTCGGCATTCGGAAGGTCGATCTTGTTGATGACCGGCACGAGGGTCAGCCCCTGCTTGAGGGCGAGATGCACGTTTGCCACCGTCTGCGCCTCGACGCCCTGGGCCGCGTCCACCACCAGCACGGCCCCTTCGCATGCCGCGAGGCTGCGGGAGACCTCATAGGCGAAATCGACGTGCCCGGGCGTGTCCAGCAGGTTCAACTGGTAATCGGTGCCGTCCTTGCTCCGGTAGGACATCGTCACCGGGTGCGCCTTGATGGTGATGCCGCGTTCCCGCTCGAGGTCCATCGAGTCCAGGAGTTGATCCTGCTTGTCGCGATCCGCTATCGTCCCGGTCGATTCCAGGAGGCGGTCGGAGAGCGTCGTCTTTCCATGGTCGATGTGGGCGATGATGCAGAAATTCCGGGTTTTGAGCAGAGACATGGAAGGCCGGAACTATCGTGAATGGCGGAGGATGGGTCAACCCCGTTCCCAACGTTCGACGGCGCGGGGTCAAAATGGCACATTCCGTGCTTTGCAATGTGGGTCATGTCGCGTCCCGAGCCAGTGGAAATTTCGGCCTTGCCTACGGTTCAACCCGCCTCGTACTCTTCCGTCCGTACAGGCCAGATACCTATAATGAAGAAGATCTCTCCGTTCCAGCGCCAGAGCGCGGCAAACCCGTGGCACGACGTTGACCCCGACGAGGGCTCGCTTCCGCTCGGCTTCAACACGATCATCGAGATACCGCTTGGCGGCTCGCACAAATACGAGCTCGACAAGAAGACCGGCCTCCTGCGGCTCGACCGCGTCCTGCACTCGGCGGTCTATTACCCGGCAAATTACGGTTTCATACCGCGCACCCTCGCGGACGATGGCGACCCCCTGGATGTCCTCGTTCTGGGAGCCGAGCCCGTCTTTCCGCTCACGCTCGTCTCGGCGCGGGCCATCGGCCTCATGACGATGAAGGATCAGGATGAGCTCGACCACAAGGTCATCGCCGTGCACGTCAACGACCCGGAATACAACAGCTACCGGGATGTCCACGAGTTCCCCGCGCACAAGCTGGCCGTGCTCAAGCGCTTCTTCGAGGATTACAAGTCCCTCGAGAACAAACGCGTCGTCGTGGATGACATCATGCCCGTGGAGTTCGCCCGACCGGTCGTCGAGCAGGCGCTCGCGGTTTACAAGCGGTGGGTAGCGGGGGAAGACATCGTCTTCAACCCCACTCCGAAGTCCGACCCGAAATAAATCGGTGAGCATTCTCGGGGAGTCCACCGAAGAGGCCGTCGCGACCCTCCGTTCCCTTTCGCCTCTCGGCAACGCCCTGGAGCGGGCCGCGGAGATGATCCGCCGCTGCCTGCTGGAGGGCGGCAAGCTCCTCGTCTGCGGCAACGGCGGCAGCGCCGCGGACGGCGCCGACTTCGCCACCGAGTTCACCTGCCGCTTCAGGCATGACCGGCGCCCGTACCCCGCCATCAACCTTGCCCAGGGCGGCAGCCTTCTCACCGCCATCGGCAACGACTATGAGTTCGCCCAGGTCTTCGCCCGGCAGGTGCGCGCATTCGGGCGGGAAGGGGATCTCCTCGTGGCGTTCACCACCAGCGGGCATTCGCCGAACATCGTCCAGGCGGTGGAAGAGGCCGTGCGGATGGGCGTCCGGAGCGTGGCGTTCCTGGGAAAGGGCGGGGGCGCCGCGAAGGGACTGGCCACCGTGGAATTGATCGTCCCTTCCGATAACACGGCCCGCATCCAGGAAGCGCACAAGTTCCTCCTGCACGTTCTCTGCGAGATGGTCGAGGGGGATCTTGCCAAAGGCGAGCCGTAGCCTGGCCTGGACCCTAGACCATCGCCAGCAGCGCGAGCATCCTGCCCGTCTTCCCGCGTTCCGCCCGGTACGAATAATACCTCGCCAGGTCCGAAGCCGTATTCTCGCCCCCGTCGAAAACTTCGCGCACCCCCGCGTCCCGGCATTGACGCGCGATTTCGCAGGCGAAGTCCACCTCGTAATCCGGCGGTCGGATGCACGGGCTGAGTTGCGCGACCATCCTCGCCGGTTCGCAGCCGAAATGGCGCCGCATCGCCTCGATCGCAGCCGGCACCACTCCCAGTTCGGTTCCTTTCCTTCCCGAATGCGCCAGGCCGATGCAGCGCCTCACGGGATCGACCAGATAGACCGCGCAGCAGTCCGCCACGTAGATTCCCAGGGCGAGCCCCGGAACGGCCGTGATGAGCGCATCGACACCCGGCGCGCGCGTTCCGCCCTCAGCCACAGCGACCCCTCTCCCGTGGGTCTGCTCTGCGGTGGCATACGGCACGCCCCCCATGCCGAGCGTGTCGCGGGCTTCGGCGTGGCGCGCTTCCAGCCGGCGCAGCATCAGCTCGCGGTCGGCGCTCGGCTCGATGCCCGGAATCCGGCAGACGAACCCGGCCCGCAGAAAAACGTGGCGGTCGAGGGCTGGGTAGCGCTCAATCGGCGTTTGGCCGGGCGGGCCTTCTGCCATGGCTGTAAATATCCGCCTTCTGGGTGCCGTGGCCGTTGGGAGAGCGCAGGCCCCACTGTTTCCGGCGTGTCGAGGGGTCGTCGAAGTTTTGCGCCCACTTCGTCTCGACCGCCGTGACCTCGTCAAAGTCCGCCATCGCTTCAAGGTAACTTGCGCGCGCCTGGAGCTCGGTGCTGCGAGCGGTTGTAAGCGCGACCTGCGAATTCAACACGTCGAGCTGCGTTCCCGCGCCGGCCGTCAGCCGTTCGCTCGCCAGGCGCAAAGCCTCAACCGCCTCCTCGACCCCTTTGGTCTGGCTGTCGAGCGTCTCGCGCGCCACTTCCAGGGCGAGGAACGCCTGCTGCACTTGCAGCTCCACCTGGTGCACCGCGTCCTCGTACGTGACCCGCGCCTCGACGAATTGCGCCCGGGCCTGCTTCACGAGGCCGTAGGTGGCGCCGCCGTCGAAGATCGCCCAATCCCCGGTCACGCCGAAGAAGTAACCGTTGAGAGTCTTGCCGAGCGAGTCCGACAGCTCATTGTTGTGGAGTTCGTACCCGCCATCCACCGAGAGCCGCGGCTGGTACCCCGCAAGCTGGACGCGGATGTTCTGGCTGTAAACGTCGATGAGCTGCCGCTGCACCTTCAGGGACCACCGGTTCTGCTTGGCCTGCTCCAGGGCGGCATTCAGGTCGAAGTTCTCCACGTGCACGCTGAGGTCGCCCACGACTTCGAACGGCACATAATCGGGCCGGCTCGGGTCGAAATCGATATTCATCAAACGCGCCAGGGTAAGCTTCGCGACCTTGTAATTGTTGCGCGCCTGGATGAGGACGGGCTTCTGGTTGATCAATGCCACCTCGGCTTGCAGGACGTTGAAGCGCGGCACCGTGCCAGCCTCAAACCGGCTCTGCTGATCCTTGAGCTGATCCGCCAAAAGCCGCACCGATTCTTCCTGCACAGTGATGAGCGCCCGGTCGAGCAGCACTGTGTAAAACTGCTTGCGGACGCTGTCGATGACGGAATCCACCGTGTCGCGCAGGGTGAAAAACGAATTGGTCTCCGTGAGATGCGCGATCTTCAGCGCCGCGGAAACCTGGCCGCCGGAATAAAGGAGCTGGCTGGCTTCGATCGTCAGGCCCCAACTCTTGTTTTGATCCGACGACGTTGTGCCTCCGCCCGAAGTCGTGCCCGAGCTGGACCCGCTGGTCGTCGCGCCGGAGGCGCCGCCGCCCGTCGAGGTGCCGGCCGCTCCAGCCGTCCCGCCCGTCGAACCGGAAGAGCCGGCCGTGCCGCCGGTGCTGGAGACGCCGCTCGAGACAGAGCCGCCCGTGCTCGAGGAGGAGGGGTTCGTCGTCGTGGTCGAAGCGCCGGATGTCGCGCCGCTGGCCGTGGACACGGCGCCGCTGTTGGTGGACCCGCCGCCGGCGATCCCGCCGCCGCCGTGCAGGAGCCTCGGGTCTTCCTGGGTGTAGTCGCCGGAAAGGACGATCTGCGGCAGGGCCTCGGCGCGCACCTGGATGACTAGGCCCTGCGTCCGCGCGATCTCCTGCTCGGCGATGAGGATGTTGGGGTTGTGCTCCACGGCGAATGCCACCGCCTCGTCGAGCGTGAGACTGCGGTCTCCGCCGGCCAACTTGAGGTTCTTCAAAGCCGGCTGCCCGGCCATTACAGCCGCGCTCACGGCGGCGCTAGCGATCCAAAGCCAATTTCGTTTCATCTGAATTCTACCACTCCCTACCTTCTGCAAACGTTGGTGATTTTTTCGTATATCTGCAACCAGGCCTTCTGCTCCTCCACGCAGAGGTGACCCATCAGGTTCACGACTCCGTCTATCATGTCCTCACGGATGCCCGCAACGAGCGACACGCCGCTCTCGGTTATTTCCACCATGATCTTCCGCCGGTCCTCGCTGTCGTGCGTGCGGCGCGCGTAGCCGAGGTTCTCGAGCCGATCCACGAGGCCGGTGGCCGCCGCCGTCGTGTGCCCCATCTTTTGCGCGATCTCCGACATGGTGAGATATTTTTGCTGCGCCAGGAACCCGAGCAAAAAATACTGGGGGAACGACACCTTTCCGCGCGCCAGCTCCCGCGAGAGATTCATCATGAAGCAGCGCTGGAGGGTGGTGAAGATGTCGGCGAGCTTCTCGGCATCGGCGCGAATCTCGCCTTGATCTCTTACGGGCATCATAAAGTTAATGGCCTTTATAATAAGAGACGCTTAATAAGTCAAGTCCGTTGCGCCTCCCGCATTTCCGCTTGATCTGTGCCGCCACGCCGGTTCATCATCCGCGCCCCCCCGTATGAACCTTCGCCCGTTCCTTCTGCTCCTCCCGATTTTAGTCGTCCTCTCCGGCTGCGTCACCGAAACGAGCGAACGGCTTTCCGAGCGGCGCGGCGCCACGCTTCGTGTCCGCACGACCGCCTACACGCACACCGAGGCGGGCGGGTGCAGGAACGCCATTGGCACCCCGCTCTGCTGCGGCCAGATCAACAGCGCATCGGCGGACTGGTCGCGCTATCCGCTTGGCACGAGATTCCTGCTTCTGAACACCGGCGAGGTCTTTCAAATCGATGACTACGGAGGCGCGCTGGTCGGCACGAACACCATCGACCTCTACAGGTCCACGCGCCTGCGAATGCGCGACTGGGGCGTGCGCTACGTGGACATCCGCATCCTGGAATGGGGCTCTCCGCAGAGGAGTCTCGATGTCCTCCGGCCGCGGGCCCACGTCCACAAGGTGCGCGCCATGATTGATTCCCTGAATTCTTCAGGGTAAATGCAGGGGATGAAAATCTTCGTTACCGGCGGCGCCGGTTATATCGGCAGCATCTGCGTCGAACAGATGCTGGATCGCGGCTACGACGTCACCGTCTTCGACAACTTCACCGAGGGCCACCGCAAGGCCGTTGACCCGCGCGCGGCCCTTGTCGAGGGCGACCTGGCGCAGCCCGAATCCATCTTCAACGCCGTCCGCGAGCACCAGCCCGACGCCGTCATGCACTTCGCGGCGAACGCCCTCGTCGGCGAGTCGATGGAGAATCCCTCGAAGTATTTCCGCAACAACGTCTCCGGCGGCATCCATCTCCTCGACGCCCTGGTGGGCAACGGCGTCCAGCGCTTCGTCTTCTCCTCGACGTGCGCCACCTTTGGCCCGCCGGAGCGCAACCCGATCGACGAGACGCTCCCCCAGCGTCCCATCAACCCCTACGGCGAGTCCAAGCTCCTCTTCGAGAAAATCCTCCGCTGGTATGACGAGATCCATCATCTCAAATTCGTCGCTCTCCGCTACTTCAACGCGGCCGGCGCCACGGCGAAATTCGGCGAGGATCACCGCGTCGAGACCCACCTCATCCCGAACATCTTGAAAGTCGCGCTCGGCCAGCGGGCCTCCGTCGATATTTACGGGACCGATTACGAGACCCCCGACGGCACCTGCATCCGCGACTACATCCACATCCTGGACCTCGCCCAGGCGCACATCCTGGCGCTTGGAGTGGACAAGAGCGCCTTTTATAATCTCGGGACCGGCGGCGGCACTTCGGTGCGCGAAGTCATACAAGCGTGCGAACGGGTCACCGGGAAGACCATCCCCGTCGTCGAAAAGCCGCGGCGCGCGGGCGACCCGCCGTTGCTGATCGCGAGCTCGGGCAAGATCCAGGGCGAGCTCGGCTGGAAACCCGCCTTCCAGGCCATCGACACGATCGTCGAGAGCGCCTGGGGCTGGCACCAGCGGAACCCGCACGGCTACGGCGATTGACCAGCCTTACATTTATGAATCATCGCATCATCGGAACCTCCCTTCCCGTCCTGGAGATGGCCCTCGAACCCGGGGAGAGCGTCCTTTCGGTATCCGGCGAGCTCTCCTGGATGAGCGCCACCATCGACATGCACACCTCGACGCAGGGCGGCGGGGGCGGGATGAGCGGCCTCTTCAGCGCCGTCAAGCGCATGGCCGGGGGCGGCTCCCTCTTCATGACAGAGTTCACCGCGCAGGGCGGCCCCGGCATCGTCGCGTTCGCCACCAAGGCGCCCGGCCACATCTTTCCCGTGAGCGTCACGCCGGGGAGCGGTTACGTCATCCACCGCCACGGGTTCCTCTGCGCCACGCCGGGCGTCGAACTCAGCATGGCCTTCCAGCAATCCCTCGGCGCGGGCATCTTCGGCGGCGACGGATTCATCCTGCAAAAGCTCGCGGGCTCTTGCGACGCCTGGGTCGAACTCGACGGCGAGGTCGTCGAATACGATCTCCAACCCGGCGAGACGATGCGCGTCCATCCCGGCCACGTCGGCATGTTCGAGGCCGGCGTCCGCTTCGAGATCACCCGCATCAAGGGCATCCGCAACATGCTTTTCGGCGGCGACGGCATCTTCCTCGCGGCCCTCACCGGCCCCGGCCGCATCTGGCTCCAGTCGCTGCCATTGTCCAACCTGGCCCATGCCCTTTCGCCGTACCTCGGCGAGGGCGGCGCAAAGCAAGCCGGCGCGGGCGCGGTCATCGGCTCGATCCTGGGCGGCTTGTCCGACCGGTGATGTTCGACTCCTGAGCCACCGCGTGCGCTTTGACGGCGCGTCGGCGTTTAGCGAATGATTCCGCGCTGGCTGCTGCTCAGGAACTCCACGAGTTCCTCGATCTCCGGGGTGGGGGGGATGCTGTTGCGGATTTCCTCGATGGCTTGTTTCACGTTCAGCTTGGAACGGTAGATGAGCCGGAAGGCTTCTTTGATCTGTTTCATGGTCGCGTCGGGGAAGCCGTGGCGCTCCATTCCGACCCGGTTGATGCCGCGCACGACAGCCGGGTTTCCGTCGGCGATCATGTAAGGCGGCACGTCCTGGACGATCTTCGTGCAACCGCCCGTGAGCGCCAGCCGGCCGATCCGGCAAAACTGGTGCACCGCGGTGAGGCCGCCGATGACCGCGTGGTCGCCCACCTCGACGTGGCCGGCCAGGGTCCCGTTATTGGAAAAGATGACGGAGTCGCCCACCGTGCAATCGTGCGCGATGTGCGTGTAGGCGAGGAAAGAGCCGCGGCTCCCGATCCGCGTGACGCCGCCCGGCGACGTGCCGCGATGGGCGGTGACGAACTCGCGGAAGGAATTGTCCTCGCCGATCTCCAGGTGCGTCGGCTCTCCCGCGTATTTCAAATCCTGCGACTGGTTGCCGATGGAGCAATGCGTATAGAAACGGTTCCGCGCCCCGATCCTCACCGGACCAGAGATGGTGACGTGGCTCTGGAGCTCGCAGTTCTCCCCCAGGACCACGCCCGCCTCGACGATGCAGTACGGCCCTATGACCGTGTCGCCGCCGATCTCCGCGCCGGGGTCGACGATGGCGGTGGGATGGATCCGGCTGCCCATCGCTACTTGTTGCCGAAGCCGAACATGAGATCGGCTTCCGAGACGATTTCGTTATTCACCACGCACCGGGCGCTCACACGCGCCAGGCTCGCGCGGGATTTCGTCAACTCGGTATATATAAAGAGCGTATCGCCCGGGAACACCATCTTGCGGAACTTGACCTTGTCCGCGCTCATGAAGAACCCGATGTTCCCCGGCCTGCCGACCTGCTTCAGGAACATGAAGCTGGCGACCTGCGCCATCGCCTCCAGTTGCAGCACGCCGGGCATGACGGGATGACCCGGGAAATGCCCCTGGAAATACGGCTCGTTGATGGTGACGCACTTGACGCCGGTGCACTTGGAGTGGTCGCTCTCCGTGGAGAGGATGCGATCCACCATAAGGAAAGGGTAACGGTGCGGCAGGACGCTCATCACCTCGTTCACGTCCTGCACGCCGCTGCCCTGGGGCAGCACCGCCGCGGGGATCATCGCCGAGATGCGGGCCAGGCTTTTTTGGAGGGCGCGCGCCATGTCGGCATTCGGACCGTGGCCAGGCTTCACCGCGATGACGTGGCCCTTGATCCGCTGGCCGATGAGGGCGAGGTCGCCGACGATGTCGAGAATCTTGTGCCGGACGAACTCATCCGCGAACCGCAGCGGCTCCTTGCTAAGGACGGACTCCCCGCGCACGACAACCGCGTTCTCGAGGCTGCCGCCTTTGATGAGGCCCTTGTCCATGAGCGGCATGACATCTTCGTAGAAAACGAAGGTCCTGGCCGGCGCGATCTCGCGCTGGTAGAGCGCGGGCGTGATCTCCGTGCTGAGGTATTGCGTGAAGCGCCCCCCGGGCCCGACCTGCGTGCAGGAGACCCGAAATTTGTCATCGGGAACGACGGTGAGGATGGAGCCGCCCTTCGTCTCGATGTGGACGGGCTCGCGCACCTCGAAGAAAGCCCGGGGCGCATCCTGCACCGCCACACCGGCTTTGCGGATGAGGTCAACGTAAGGCTGGGCGCTGCCGTCTCCGATGGGCGGCTCGTTGGCGTCCATCTCGATGAGGACATTATCGACCTCCATGCCGGCCAGCGCGGAGATGACGTGCTCGACGGTGTGCACCTTGATGTTTCCCTCCCCGAGGGTCGTCGAGCGCTCGACCGCCTTCACATTCTCGATGCGCGCGTCGATGGTCGGCTCGTCCGGCAGATCGATCCGCTTGAATTTCCGCCCGAACCCGGGGCCCGCCGGGCTTATGCGCAGCGTGACGTTATCCCCCGTGTGCAGCGAAGTCCCCTTGAGGGTCGCGCTGCCCGCGAGGGTATGCTGGAACTGGGCTTCAGATGACATGTGGGGGAGGGGTTGTATCACAACCGATCCAGGACTGGCAAGCGGCTCGTCTCTCTCACCGGAACCTCCCGGACTGGCGGCGAGCCGCCGGGGGGGCGTGCGACGCGCGCGGCTAATCCTTGCCCAGGGCGCTCAGAAGAAGCGAGTCGATATACTTCTGGTTTCCCTTTCGCATCCGGGCCACGAGCACGCGGCCCACGGCTATCAGCAGCTTGAACGCGGCGCTCGGGTACACGCCGGCCAGCGCCCGGATGACCGATTGCGGGATGATGACGAGCGTGCACGCGCCGATGGCCTCGACATCCGCCGAACGCGGCCCCTCGTCCACGAGCGCCAGTTCGCCGAAAAAATCTCCCGGGCCGAGCCGTGCGAGCTCGATGCTCTTGCCGTTGGCCCTGTGGAGGACGGAGGCGTTCCCCTCGAGCAGGACGAACATCGAGTCGCCGTGTTCATCCTGCCGGACGATGAGGTCGCCGGACTTGACCTCGATCACCTCGGTCAAGGTGCAGAACGTCTCGAGTTCTGCCTCGGTAAATTCCGAGAACAAACCCAGTCGCGCGCAGATGTGTTGCTCCTCGTTGCTCATTGGTCGCTGTCGATTACCCGCCCGTCCCGCATGCGAATCCGCCGATCCGCCACAGCGGCCACTTCCTCGCTGTGAGTTACGAGTATCATGGTTGCCAGCGCCTGAGAAGAAATCTTTTGAAGCAGTTCGATGACCTGTCTCGCGTTCGCGGAATCGAGGTTTCCGGTCGGTTCATCCGCCAGCAACACGCTCGGTTTGTGGACGAGAGCCCGGGCGATCGCCGTCCGCTGGAGCTCGCCGCCGCTGAGCTGGTGGATGAGGTGCCGCGCCCTGCCCGCGAGGCCCACGCGCTCGATCCATTCCATCGCGCCCGCCTCCGCCTTGGAGAGGGCGACCCCTTGCAGCAGGAGTGGCAGCGTCACGTTCTCCAGCACGCTCATCGCCGGCAGCAGATGGAAGAACTGGAACACGATGCCCAGCCGCGTCCTCCGGTACTCGGTCAGCTCCCGCTCGCCCGCCTCGTGCAGCGCCAGCGCACCCACGAAGATCTCACCCTCGGTAGGCTTGTCGAGCCCGCCGACGAGGTGCATCAACGTGCTCTTCCCGCAGCCGCTCGGCCCGGTGATGGCCACAAACTCATCCTTCCGGATTTCGAGCGACACGTCGCGGAGCGCATGCACCGGCGGGTTCCCATAGGAACGGGTGACATGGCTCAGGCGGATCATGCGGGCCGACGATAAGTCAGGGAAGGGGAAACAGCTATTTCGAATTTCCTGCCTTTGCCTTTCCGTTCCAACGCACAGGCAAAGACATTTTTGGCCACGGATGACACGGATTTACACAGATGAAGCAAAGAGCATCAGCTGAGGCGCCCAGTTTATCCCGCGCACCAACCGGCGATTGGGAACCAAGGAGTCGAATTCTGAAAACCACTTCCGGGGCTTGCCGGATAGGCTACTATCGAGGCCTGACCCTCTTCGCTTCATCCGTGTAAATCCGTGTCATCCGTGGCCAAAATTCTTTCGCCAAGCCGGGTCATCCAGGAAACCGACGACTGGCTGGTAGTGGACAAGCCGCCCCACCTCGCCATCCACCCCAGCAAGCCGGGCGAGACCGGGACGCTCTGGAATCACCTGAAAGAAATCCTCGCGTACGAGGTGATCAACGGCGGCCAGGTCTCCATCATCAACCGGCTGGATCGCGACACGAGCGGCCTCGTGCTCATCGCCAAGACGGCGGCCGCCGCCCGCCGTTTCTGCCGCGCCATGGAGCGCCGCGAGTTCCACAAGGAATACCTGGCCATCGTCTGGGGCTGGCCCGCGGAGGATCGATACGAGATCGACGCTCCGATCTGCCGGCGCGGCCTGCACCTCCCTTCGCGCGTCTGGGTGCGGCAGACGGTGCATCCCTCGGGCGCGCCCGCGAAGACCCTCGTCACCGTCGAATCGCGCTTCCACCGCGCCACGGAAAACGGCGCCGACTTCAGTATCGTGCGCGCCGTGCCCGTCACGGGCCGCATGCACCAGATCCGCGTCCACCTGGCGCACATCGGGCACCCGGTCGTGGGCGACAAGATTTACGGGCCGGGAGAGGAGCACTATCTCCGTTTCATCGAGACGGGTTGGACGCCCGAACTCGAACGCGCGCTGCTCCTGCCGCGGCAGGCGCTCCATTCCACCCTGCTCCGGCTCGAAGCCGACCCGCCGCTCGAGTGGCGCGCCCCGCTCCCGCCCGACCTCGCGGGGTGGTGCGCAGCGCCGGGCAGACTTCAGCGTGAATGAAGATGGCGGGCGAGGTCGTCTCCGACTATCATCCCTCTTTGAAAAAACTGAACCGCGCCTACATGCTCATATCGGCGATCTCTTCCATCCTCGTCCAGAAAACGCGCCGAAGAGTCCTTGCTATCCTGACAGCCGGCGCGGCCCATCGGCGGGCGCATCGCGGCATTCTTCGACTCGAAGGGGCATGAGAAACGCTGATAACCCTCCGACCGGCAAGGTTATGGATCGCAGACGCTTCCTCCAACTCACCTCCAAGGCAGCCGCCGCTTCGCTCCTGAGCGGCAGCATCTACGGCGTCTTCGAGGCCAAATGGCTCCGGGTCACCCGGCTGAACGTCGGGCTTCCGAATCTGCCGGAGGCTTTTCGCGGATTGAAGATCGCCTTCCTCGCCGATTTCCACCACAGCGAGATGGTTCCGGCCAGCTATATAAGGCGGGCCGTCGCCATGACGAACGCGCTCTCGGCTGACCTCATCCTCCTCGGGGGAGACTACATCACCGCGGGAAAGGTTTACGCCCCCTGGGGCATGGGGCTGCAATATCTCCAGCCGTGTTTCGACATCATCAAAGACCTCAAGGCGCCCCTCGGCGTTTTCGCCGTGACCGGGAATCACGACACCCGCGCGGGCCTCCGGCCGACGAACAAGGCCATCGCCGACGCCGGGTTCGAGAACCTGACCAACCGCGGCGTCTGGCTCGAACGGCCAGGCGGCAGGCTGCGCCTGAGCGGCATCGGCGATTTTGTCACCCAGCGGCAGGATCTCCACGCGGCGCTTTCAGGCGTCACCACCCGGGACGCGGCTCTCCTCGTCACGCATAATCCGGATGCGGTGGAACACATCCGCGACCCGCGCGTCGGGCTCGTGCTGTGCGGCCACACGCACGGCGGGCAGATCGCTTTCCCGGTTGTGGGCTCGCCCATCGTCCCCTCGGCTTTCGGGAACAAATACCGTTACGGCCTCGTCCAGGGGCCGCGCGTCCGCGCCTACGTCACCAGCGGCGTCGGCACCCTTCCGCTCGCGATCCGCATCAACTGCCGGCCCGAGATCGCCCTCCTCACGCTGGTCTAAGATCGTACGGAAATTAGTTGGTGATCGGCGGGCGCCGTTGTAAACTGTTTACAACGTGAATACCCCCTTTACGAAAAAACGCGCCTCCTTCACGCTCATCGAATTGCTGGTCGTCATCGCCATCATCGCGATCCTTGCCGGGATCGCCCTGCCGGTCTTCGGGCGGGTCCAGGAACGGGCCAAAGCAACGCAGACGGCGAACAACCTCCGGCAGCTCGGGGTCGCCGTCCTCGCTTACCTGAACGACAACCAGAACCAGGTCTTCACCTCCGGTTCCAACTGGACCACGATCCTCTATCCCACGTACGCTTCGGCCACGAAGATATTCGTCTCGCCGTTCGACACCCGCGTAAACGCGGCCACGAGCGGCTCCTCATTCGCCGTGAGTTACGGGGTCAATACAATGATCCTCGGCACCACGCCCACTTCCTCGGGCACATTCAGCGGGAATATGGACAAGGTCACCTATCCGAGCAGCCTGATTTTCATGTCGCCGGATGTAAACCAAACCACCACGCTTACCTTCAATTCCAACGATTCCTTCACCCAGGCGGCTCCCGGCCCGGTCGTGAACCCCACTTCGCTCGTGAGCACGACCAACTACGGCACTTTCTCAAACAGGACGATGATCAATGCCTTGTATTGCGACTGGCACCAGCAGGCGCTCCCGTGGGCAACCTACGCCCTCTCGTCCGGAACCGCGGTTCAGTGGGCGCCTCAATAGCCTGCCGCCTCGACCGCTGCTCTTCCGACCCCGTTTCAGGCGCCGCCGTCCTTGGCCATTCCTTCCACGGAGAAATCGCCGCTCCCCTGGGAGACGCGCCGGGCGCTCGTCCTCTACAACCTCTGTTTCCCTTTCGTCCTGCTCGCCCTGCTTCCCGGGTTCGTCCTGCGGATGACCCGGCGCGGCAAGTACCGCCACAAGTTCGGGCAGCGCTTCGGCATCTACTCTCCCGACGTCCGGCGGCGGCTCGCGGGAAAGAGCTGGGTCTGGATTCACGCCGTCAGCGTCGGCGAAGTCTTCATCGCGCAGAAGATCGCGCGTGCGCTGAGAGCCACGCGGAGCGATTTCCACGCCGTCCTCTCCACCACCACTTCCACAGGCTTCGCGCTCGCCGGTTCCGGCGCGCCGGACTGGATGGAGGTCATCTATAATCCGGTCGATTTTCCCCCGTTCGTCGCGCGCGCCCTGGACGTGATCCAGCCAAGCCAGCTCATCCTCGTGGAAGCCGAGGTGTGGCCGAACCTCGTTTCCCAGGCCCGCAAACGCGGCGTCCGCGTCGCCCTCGTCAACGCCAGGCTCTCTCCCCGTTCCGAGCGGCGCTTCCGCCGGTTCCGAAACTTCACCGGCCCCATTTTCCGCCTCCTCGACAGCGTCTGCGTGCAGGAGCCCGAGGATGTCCCGAGATGGGAATCGCTCGGCGTCCAGCGCGCGAAAATCCATCCCGTCGGCAGCATCAAATTCGACCCTGCCGCCGCCCTCGACTCGCGCGAGGCGGAATTCCGCGCCCTGCTCGCGCCCCTCGGAGTCCATGCCGAAACCCCTGTCCTCCTGGCCGGCAGCACCCATCCTGGCGAAGAGTCGCTGCTGGCCGGGATATTTCTGGAACTGCGCAAAACGGCGCCCGGCCTTTTTTTCATCCTGGTGCCGAGGCACGTCGAGAGAACCCCCGCCATCCTTGAATCGCTCCGGGCGCTCGGCCTGTCCCCGCTGCTGCGCACCAGCCTGCCCCTCGCGGAGCCGATGCCGAAAGACGCCGACACCCTCCTCGTCAACACCACCGGCGAACTGCGCCATTGGTACCATCTGGGCACCCTCCTGTTTGTCGGAAAAAGCCTCTCGGGCATCGGCGGCCAGAACCCGGTCGAAGCTGTGGCCGCGGGCCACCCCGTCCTTTTCGGACCGCACATGGAAAACTTCAGCGCCATCGTCCGGGTGCTCCTCGAACGCAAGGCCGCCATCCAGGTCCGCGACGCGGCGGAGCTGCGCCACGAACTCGCCCGCCTCTTCGCCGACCCGAGCCTGCAAGACCGGATGACAGCCAACGGCCGCGCGGTGCTCGCCCCCCACGAAGGCGCGACCGCCCGCACCGCCGCCCTGCTGAATACCCTCGTTGGCGGAAAACCGGCCCGGTTAAATTAGCTTGCAACACCGCCCGCCCGTTTCGATATTGCCCCTCGCTCCGAAACCCCGACCCTATCGTCCAGTGGCCTAGGACACCGCCCTTTCACGGCGGTAACACGGGTTCGAATCCCGTTAGGGTCGCATTTTTATTCTTCTTGCCGTGAACCTCGTGGCGTTGGAAGCGGGCAACTCGCCTAGCCAGAGGTGGTGATTGCGACGAGGAACAAATTCCAGAAGATGCGGGAGGCTGGGCAACCGAAAATCCGGCGACGGAAAACCTCTTGACTCGGAAAAAAGGACCCGCCGTTGACACTTGCTCCAAAAGGACCGCCACTTAGCGTCATATCGAGGACATTTAGGTTTCTGCCGCGTGACAGATAGGGCGATTCCGGTGCCAGTAGCGCCTTTGTGGACTGGAAATCGAAACTGGCTTTCACGCGCTCCTTTCACGCGCCCTCGCGCTGGCCAACGCGGAAGTTCCCTTGCCAAAGAAGGGGATGGTACGGTGGCGGTGTTCTTATGAAACACCGCACCGAAAACACTCCGCTTGCCCGATCTGCTACGCCGGAACGGGACGAACTGCTCACTAAGCGCGATCTTGCGCACCGCCTGCGCGTTTCAACCCGAACGGTTGACACTTGGATGAGGGCCAGGCGTCTGCCCTTCATTAAGGCCGGAAAGACCGTTCGGTTTCACTGGGCGGACGTGCTCGCGAAACTTCAAACCTTTCGCGTGAACTAATGTGCCCAGCAAAAAAGAACCCGCATTACCGGCAAAGCGCAGCGGAAACACGACCGGTTGGAGGGAGCGGGCGAAATGACCAAAGAACTAGAACCCATTACCATCGACGATAGCAAGAAGTTGATCGCCCTTGAGGAGATTATTAAATCAGGACTCGATACGTTCACCGAAGTAGGAAACGCCCTGCTCCAGATCCGTGACGAGAAGCTTTACCGATCCGAATTCAGGACGTTCGAGGCGTATTGCAGGGAGAAATTGGGGATCGAACGGGCGCACGCATACCGCCTGATGGACGCCGCGGAGGTTGTTGAGAATGTAAAAATGTCTCCAATTGGGGACAAAATCGAGCCGCCGAAAACAGAATCTCAAACCCGTCCACTAGCGTCCGTCCCAGCCGACATCTGCGGCAAGGACATCCGCAAAGCCATCGACACCGGCATGTGCCGCTCGCCAGCCGGGACGTGATGCTGTTCGCCACGCGCGCGCGAAAACCGTTGAAATAGAGTTGGGGCGGCTGGGCGGCGAGTTGCGCCTGTTTGTCCGCGATGATGGAGTGGGTTTCGCCGCACCGGCGGCCCTTGCGCTGGCAGCCGGCGGCGCCAGCCTCGGCCTGTTGAGCATGCGTGAGCGGATAAACCTTGCCGGGGGACGTTTCGTCTGGAAGTCTGTCATTGGACAAGGCGCAGAAATAGAGGTTCATTTTCTCTGTTGGGCCTGTGCCGAAGGAGTATAGGCATGAAAAAGGTTCGGGTGGTGCTGGCGGATGATCATCGCTTGGTACGCGCGGGTATTCGCGCGCTGCTTGAGAAGCTTCCGAACATCGAGGTCGTAGGTGAAGCCGGCACTGGGGCGGAGGCCCTGCGGATCATCGAGGAATTCTCACCGGACGTCGCGCTGATGGACCTCGCGATGCCTGAGGGAAACGGTCTTGCCACGACCGAGAAGCTCTCCGCCCGATTCCCGAAGGTAAAGGTCATCATTCTTTCCATTCATCAAGGCCCTGAGTTCGTGATGTATGCCCTTCGCGCCGGAGCCGCCGGGTACATCGTGAAGGATGCGGCAACGGCGGAGTTGGCGGCTGCCGATCGACGCCGTTAGCCGCGGAAACTCCTATCTAAGCCCGGCGATTTCCAAAGCGGTCATCTCCAGGTCCCTGGAAGGAAGCAAAGAGCCGGGGGAGCAGGAAAAGTTGACAGCGCGGCAGCGCCAGGTGCTGCAACTGGTGGTGGAGGGGCGGACGATGAAGGAGATCGCATTTCTCCTGGGCCTAAGCGTGAAGACCGTGGAAGCACACCGCGCACAAGTAACCGGGCGGCTCGGGATCCACGATGTGCCGGGGTTGGTGCGGTATGCCATGCGGACCGGGCGCATTCGTCCCGAGCCACCCTCGGAGAGCTAGAGAGCCTTTCGATAAGGGTTTTCCCTGCTTTAACCAAGGCATTGGCTGATACGACAGGAGGGGATAACCTGTTACAGTACGGTATTAACCGGGAATCGGGGAGTGCAATGCCTGGGTAGGCATAAACGAGCGGCGTGCGTTTTCTTTACGGGTGGACGTGGAATTTTGAAATGAGCCGAGCCACTCCAAAAAATAGAGATTTCGCCGAGCGTCTTATCGCTCACGGGGCGCGGGGAAACAGGTCTTCCCGAACAACGGGCCCGCCGGTATTTGATGTTTTTGACAAGCTGCGTCCGCAGCTGGCAACCCTGATGGGTGAAACTGGCTTTCACGCGCTCCTTTCACGCGCCCTCGCGCTGGCCAACGCGGAAGTTCCCTTGCTGCCCGCGGTGCGTGTCAATGCGGATGGTTCTTTGGAGGGATTGAGCGATCGCGAAGCGAACATGGACCAACGGAAGATCGCCGAGGGCAGGGTGATCCTGCTTGCCCAGTTGCTCGGACTGCTGGCGGCTTTTGTCGGAGAAAGTCTAACCTTGCAGTTGGTGCGCGAGGTATGGCCGAAACTGCCCCTCCAGGATTCTGGGTTTGGCAAAGGAATTAAAAATGAAAATAGAAAAGGCCGCAGCTAAAAACAAAGTCTCGCTTGGTGTCGGAAGTCATTCCGGCAAGGTGGCGATCCGCAAATTGCCAACCGGCGCCCTCGGTCTCGACGACATCCTGGGCGGCGGCATCCCGGAATTTTCAATCAACATCATTGCGGGCTCGCTGGGCTGCGGCAAAACCACGCTGGCGCACCAGATCGCTTTCTTCAACGCGACCAGGAAGAAGCCGGCGCTCTATTTCACCGTCCTAGGCGAACCCGCGATGAAAATGCTTCGCTATCAGCAACAATATTCTTTCTTCGACGAATCCAAGCTGGGTGGCGCCATCCGCTTTATCAATCTGGCTGACGTGGTGTTGGAGAAGGATTTAAGCGGGCTTTTCGATGCAATTACCAAACAGGTCACAGCGGTCAGTGCAGGGATCGTGGTCCTGGATTCCTTTCGCACCGTCGCGAGCAAGGCGCTTGGCGGCCAGGGCGCCGGGGAGATGCAGTCGTTCATCCAGCGCCTCGCCCAGTTTTTGACGAGTTGGGAAGCCACCACGTTTTTGGTGGGGGAATATGTTCAGGAAGAGATCCCTGACAATCCTCTGTTCACCATAGCCGATGGGCTGTTGTGGCTTTCGCAGTTGGTGGAGCGCAATTCCGTGGTGCGAAAATTGCAGATAATGAAATTGCGCGGGCAGGCCTCGGTGCCGGGATTGCACACCATCCGTATCAGCGACGGGGGCTTGCAAGCTTTCTCGCGCGGGCTGGGATTTACCGGCAAAAAGTCGAAGCCGACAGGGGGTCGGCGGCTTTCCATAGGGGTTCCCGAGCTGGATAAAATGATGGGGGGAGGCATTCCCGAAGGTGACAGTCTCCTCGTGGCGGGGCCTTCGGGAACGGGAAAATCGGCGCTCGCCACGCAATTTATCGCCGAAGGATTGCGTCGCGGCGAACCCGGAGTGATGACCATCTTTGAAGAACGCCCGGAAGGGTACACGGACCGCGCCAATAGTTTTGGTTTGGATCTAAGAACGCCACAGCAAAAGGGAAAACTCGAAACCCTTTACCTTCGCCCACTCGACCTTTCCGTGGATGAAACGATGCAGGAGATCCTCAATGCGATCAAAAGGGTCGGCGCAAAACGGCTGGTGATCGATTCACTGGCGGGTTTTGAGATGGCCCTTGCACCTGGGTTCCGGGCCGATTTTCGCGAGTCCCTCTACCGAATGATCGGGGCGTTGACCGGAGCCGGGGTAACGATTCTCAGCACGGTCGAAGTGGACGACACATTTACCTCGCTGTCGTTTAGTCATTATACGATTTCCTTTCTCACAGATGATATTATCCGAATGCGATATGTAGAAATCGACGGTCAGCTTCGGAAGGTGATGGTCATCATCAAAATGCGCGGCGGGAATCACAGCAAGGACATCCGCGAATATGTCATCACGGAGAAAGGTGTGGTCCTCATACACCCGCGCCAAACCGATTATACCCGGCTGACGACTGGATTGCCGGATCGAAACGGCCAACGGGAAGAGGTCGCGCCGGAACCGAAGGCGACGAAGTAAAAAGGGGGGGCCATGATACACCCCCCGCCGCCTGAACTCTAAAGTTATGGCCTCGCAAGAACCCCCGCGAATACAAAAGCAGCCACCCGGCTTTTCGGGCCTCTCGCTTGCCGTCACTGAGCACGCGCCTTTTCCAATGGCCACGGTCGAGGGAGCCACACACATTCTGCGCCACGTTAATCCTGCCTTTTGCCGCCTGCTGGGTAAACCCGCAAAACAACTCCTCGGAAAGTCGTTTTGCAAAATGCCGCAGGGACAAAACGATTGCATGATGGCGCTCGACCGCGTTTTCCGCACGGGAAAACCCGAAAGCTACACCGGACAGGATCATTCCGAGCCTTCGCCCGTCTATTGGTCTATAACGATGTGGCCGCCGCTGACTCTCGGTGAAAGGCGGCTGGGAGTGGCGCTTCAGGCAACCAAGACCGCGCGATTTCATGAAAAGACGCTTGCGCTCAATGAGGCCTTGATTCTCGGTTCGTTACGACAGCATGAACTCGCCGCCGAAGCGAAAGACTTGAACGAACGGCTGCGGGCGGAAATGCGCGAACGCAAGCGGGCGGAGGAAGTCAGCGCCGGGCTCGCGGCCATCGTTGAATCCTCGGACGACGCCATTGTCAGCATGGACCTCCTCTTCATTAGCACCGAGGCGTTAACCATGTTTGGCTACGCCGTGCTTTCGGCCGCGGATGGTCACGAGGCGCTGGAGCTGTGGGAACACCGCAGGAGCGCCATCGACCTGGTGCTCACAGACGTGAGGATGCCAAAGGGGATAAATGGGTTGGAACTGGCCAAGATACTCTTGAAGTCCAAGCCATCGCTCAAGGTTATCATCATGAGCGGCTACAGCATGGATGTAGTTAAGAGCGGTGTGTCGGAGGGCGCCGGCTACACTTTTTTGTCCAAACCCTTTAACTTGGAAGACCTGGGGCAGACCGTTCGTCGATGCCTGAACCAGCCATGACCGCGGCAGACTATCAGAGGCTCATGGTCGAGGAGACCCCGGATGCTTTGATTGCCACATCTCCGGACGGCAAGGTGCTTTATTGGAATCGCGGCGCGGAGAGTACAGTTCGCATACAGTCCGGAGGAGGCTGCCGGCCACTCGTTCTTCGAGTTGGTCGTGCCACGGGATCGAGTGGAAGAGGAGCAGGCTAAACGTGGGAAGGCACTCGCGGGGGAAGTCGCCACCTACGAGTCCTTTCGGCAAAAGAAGGATGGCTCGCCTGTCTATGTCAGCAGCTCGACACGCGGAATTCGCGATGCGCATGGGCGCGTGGAGTTCCTGGTCACGAGCGAAAAGGACATCACCCTCCTCAAGACGCTGCGGGATGCCAAGCTGGTTGAGGCGCGTTATCGCGATCTCCTCGAGGCGACGCCGGACGCAATCGTGATTATCAATGACACAGGTCGCATCGTGCTGATCAACAGCCAGTCAGAATCGGTCTTCGGCTACCCGCGCGCCGAACTGCTGGGCCAGCCAGTGGAAGTCCTGATGCCGCAACGGTACCGCGGCGGGCACACAGGGGAGCTTTCGAACTATTTCGCGCAACCGTTCACCCGTCTGATGGGCGCAGGGATGGAGCTTCATGGCCTGCGCAGTAATGGCGATGAGTTTCCCATAGAGATCAGCCTTAGCCCGCTCGTCATAGAGGGAGGCACCCTGCGCATGAGCGCGATCCGCGACATCAGCGGCATCAAGAAGGCCGAGGAGAAGTTTCGCGGATTGCTGGAGTCCGCGCCCGATGCGATTGTCATCATCAACGGCGAAGGGAACATCGTGCTGGTGAATTCGCAGACGGAGATCCTCTTCGGCTACAAACGGATCGAGATGTTGGGCAAGGCAGCTGAAATGCTCGTCCCAGAGCGATTCAAGTCGCAGGTTCCCGTGCGCCGCGGCGTTTTTCTCGCCGAACCAAATGTGGATTCGGTAGGCATCGGACTGGAGCTTTTCTGCCAGCGGAAGGACGGCACGGAATTTCCCGTGGAGGTCAGCTTGAGCCCTTTGGAAACGGAAGAGGGAACGCTGATCAGTAACTTCATCCGCGACATTTCGCAGCGAAGGAGATTCGAGCGGTCCTTGCAGGAGGCCAGCCGGATGAAAAGCGAATTCCTGGCGAATATGTCGCACGAGCTGCGGACTCCTCTGAATGGCATCATTGGCTTCACAGAGTTCCTCGTGGACGAAAAGCCGGGATCTCTGAACGCAAAGCAAAAGGAATATCTGACCAACGTCCTCAATAGCGGCCAGCACCTGCTCCAGCTGATTAACGACGTGCTCGACCTGGCAAAGGTCGAGGCCGGCAAGATAGAGCTGCATTCCGAGACGTTTTCGATCCGGAAGGCCATCGAGGAAATCTGCTCGGTGGTCAAAGGGATAGCGCAGAAGAAGCGCGTAAATATCAATTCCATCGTTGGCCCCGGCCTCGACGTGATAAAATTGGACCAACAGAAGTTGAAGCAGGTTTGCTACAACCTGCTCGCGAACGCTGTGAAGTCCACTGACTGGGATGGAACGGTGGAAATCAGCATCCGGTCACAAGACGGGCGGCTTGAGGTGCGAGTCAAAGACACGGGGATCGGTATCAAGCAGGAAGACATGAAGCGGCTATTCCGCGAGTTTGAACAGCTCGAAGGCGGCACGCCGCGCCGGTTTGAAGGCAGTGGTCTCGGCCTGGCGTTGACGAAAAAGCTCGTGGAGTTTCAAGGTGGGAGTATCGGCGTCGAGAGTGACTACGGTGTTGGCAGCACCTTCACGGTCCTCCTGCCGGCAGAGGGAATGGAAAGCCAGTCCAAATGAACAATCCCCGAATCCTGGTCGTCGAAGACAATCCAACCGACCTAAAACTCGCGTCCGACGTGCTTGAATCGTCCGGCTACGAAGTTGGGAAGGCTGCGAATGCGGAGGAAGCGCTAAAGGCGCTTCAGATATCGCATCCTGATCTGATTCTAATGGATATCGGCATGGCGGGGATCGATGGACTGACGCTGGCCCGAAAGCTGAAAGGTGATGAATCAACAAAGAACATACCGATCGTGGCGCTGACGGCGTATGCGATGAAAGGTGACGAAGAGACAGCCATGAACGCTGGTTGCGATGGCTACATTACCAAGCCAATCGACACGCGCCGCCTTGCCGGCGAGCTTGCACGTTTGATTTTGACCAAAGGCCAATCATGAAAATCCTCGTTGTGGAAGATGAACCGACCAGCCTTAAGCTGCTGCACCTCGTCCTCGCCTCAGAGGGTTATGAAGTCACGAAAGCCGAGGCTGTAGGCAAGGCGGTCGAGAAGATTCTGGAATCCGAACCGGAGGCCATCCTGCTCGATCTCGAGTTGCCTGGAACCGGCGGGCTCACGCTGGCGCGCTGGCTCAAGGGCGACGCGAAGACCCGGCACATCACAGTTATCGCCCTTACGGCGTATCCGGAGCGATTCACCCGTGAAGTAGCCCTGGAGGCCGGCTGTGACGCCTACATCGTGAAACCGATCAGCACCCGCAAGCTGCCCCGGCAGGTCGCCGAGGTCATGAACAAGACGATGGGCGGTGGCCCATGAAAGTGCTGATCGTCGATGACGTCGAAGCCAATCGAAAGCTGGTGCGCGTAAACCTCGAGGCGGAAGGCATCGAGACATGCGAGGCGGCGGATGGCATCCAGGCGCTCGCCTCCCTTCGACGCGAGAAGGCGGACGCCATCATCTCCGACATCCTCATGCCGAACATGGATGGCTACCTCTTGTGTCTGGCGGTGCGTCGGGACGAAGCGCTTCGGGACATGCCGTTCATCTTCTACACCAGCACGTACACCTCCCCGGGAGACGAGAAACTCGCGCGGGATTGCGGCGCTGACGGTTATTTGAAGAAGCCTGCCACGGGCTCCGAAATCCTGGAGGCTCTCCACGCTCGGGATTCCTCTCAACGCAGGCATATCCCGCTTGACCTGCCCGATCGGGTCTTTGTCATGAAGCAATACAGTGAGGCGGTGGTGAGGAAGCTCGAGGAGCGCAACCAAGAACTGGAACAGGCGCGCGTCGAGATTGCGAAAGCAAATGCTGAACTTGAGAGGCGCGTCACGGAACGCACCGCCGAGTTGCTAATCGCCAACCAGGAACTCGAAGCGTTCAGCCGTTCCATCGCACACGATCTGCGGTCGCCGCTTACAGCCGTCGACGGGTTCAGCGATATCCTGCTGGAGGAATGCCGCGGGAAGGTCAGCGATTGCGCGATGGAACACATAGGCTTCATCAGCATGGCGGCCAGCCGGATGAACGAGCTAACCAAGAACCTGCTTCGATTGACACGGGCGAATCGCGCGGAAATGACCCTCCGGACAGTTAATCTAAGCGAACTTGCGACCGCTATCGTTCAGGATCTCCACGCAGGCCATCCTGGGTCCCGCGTTGAATTTGTCTGCCAACCTGAAGTTATCATCACGGGCGATTTCGGGCTGCTGCGGATAGCGCTCGAACATTTGCTAAACAATGCTTGGAAGTATACCGGCAAGACAAAGCTTCCGCACATTGAGTTCGGAGTCGGATGTGAGGCCGACAAATCGCCTATTTTCGTTCGAGATAATGGCGCTGGGTTCGACATGGCCCAGGCGGGCAATCTTTTCAGCACGTTCGGCAAGCTGCACTCCACCGCAGAATTTCCAGGCACCGGTATCGGGCTTTCAACAGTGCGACGCATCGTTGAGCGCCACGGCGGGCGCATCTGGGCGGAAGCGGCGCCGGACCGGGGGGCGACATTTTTCTTCACGCTAGGATCGTTCAAGTTGAAAACGCCATGAGTACCGTGCAAATCCTTGTCGCGGACGATCATGATATCGTTCGCGCGGGTGTGCGTGCGCTGATCGCGCGGCAGCCGGAATGGGAGATCTGCGGCGAGGCTTCCACCGGCCGCGAGGCAGTCGCGAGAGCCGGGGAACTCAAGCCTGATATCATCGTGATGGATCTGGGGATGCCCGAACTCAATGGGCTCGATGCCACCCGACAGATCACGCGGATTCTGCCGAAGACGGAGATTCTCATCTTCACCGCGAACGAGACGGAGGAGATCGTGCGAAATGTTTTTCGGGCCGGCGCAAGAGCGTATTTGCTGAAGTCGGAGGCGACCAAACATCTCGTTTCGGCCCTCGAGGCGCTCTGCAAACACCGGACATATTTCTCGTCGAAGGTTTCCGAGCTTGTTTTCGCGGGCTACCTCAAAGGTGACGCCGCCACGACAGGCGGGGCGCTGACGTCGCGCGAACGGGAAACGGTGCAATTGATCGCCGAAGGGAAAAGCAATAAGGAGATCGCCGCGATTCTCGGAATCAGCGTGAAAACCGTCGAAACGCATCGCGCCGCCATCATGAGCAAACTTGAACTGGGATCGGTCGCCGACGTTGTCCGTTACGCGGTTCGTAATGGAATCATAGCGGCGTAATCACCCTTCGGGTGGGCACGGCCCTACAGGGTAAACCCTTCCCGAAAAGCAGGTAATCGCCCCCCCGGCCTCGCGCATGCGATCCGCTGCTTATAGCACCGATGAATTCTCCAACGCGTCGGATCTTGCTGGTGGACGATCAACCTCTCGTGACTCATGCGATCAGGCTGCAATTGGAACGAAGCGGACGCTTCATTGTCCGCGAGGAGAACAATCCCAGGCTTGCGCTGACAACAGCCCGCGAATTCAACCCCGACTTGATTCTTTTGGACGTCGCGATGCCGGGGATGAACGGCTGGGAGGTAGCCCGGCAAATCCAGCGAGATAAGCCGCTGGAACGCGCACAAGTGGTTTTCTTAACGTCTGGAGTCACCCGGAGTGACGCGTTGGCCAGGAATTCTGTCGGGAACTTCCATTTTATTGCGAAGCCGGTTCCGTCATCTGTCCTCACCTCGATTCTCGACTGGCTCTTCCGTTCCGATGCCCCTGTCCCCGGCAATCTTCCACTTCCCAGTGGAGGCCTGCATGCGTTCTGATTCCCCCTCCGCCATGAAACCATCCACGAAAATACTCATAGTTGACGACAATTGCGCAAACCGGAAGCTGCTGTGCGCGACCCTTTCCTCGGAAGGCTATAATACCGTCGAAGCCCGCGACGGTGTTGAGGCTTTGAATCGCCTGGAAACGGAGCCCATAGATGCGGTTATCTCCAACGTTTTCATGCCGAATATGGATGGGTACACCCTTTGCGCGGAAGTGCGCCGCAGCAAGCATTGCGGAGCCATCCCGTTCATTATGTACACAAGCACCTATACCGAAAATAGCGACGAGAAGCTGGCGATGGGATTCGGAGCGGACCGCTTTTTGAGAAAGCCCGCCCCCACTGCTCTCGTGACCCAAACTATCGACGGTCTCCTCAGCGAACGGAAGCACATCCAACCCAGGCCCGCGCACCCTGGCGAGGAACTGGACGTGATGAAACAATACAGCCAGACGCTCGTTCGCAAGCTTCAGAAGCGGAATGAAGAGCTCTGTGCCCGCACAGCGGCGCTGAAGGCTAGCGAGGCGCGGTCGCGCACCATCTTCGATGCGGAACCCGATTGCGTGCAGGTCGTGGGACGGGATGGCAGGGCCACCGAGATCAACAACGCCGGCTTGAAAATGCTGGAGGCGGGTTCGCTTCAGGAGATTGCGGATCGGCCGATGGCCGAGATCGTCGTCGCGGAACATCGGGATGCCTATGATGCCTGCGTTGAGGCGGTCTGGCGCGGTGAAGAGAGGTCCGTTGAGTTCGAAATTGTGGGACTTCAAGGCACGAGGCGCTGGCTGGAGATGCATGCGGCGCCGCTGCGCGATGAAAACGGAGAAATAGCGGCGCTCCTCGGGATCGCGCGCGACAACACCGCGCGCAAGGAGATCGAGGCGCAGTTCGTCCAGGCCCAAAAAATGGAGGTCGTCGGGCAACTTGCCGGGGGGGTCGCGCATGACTTCAATAACATGCTCGCGATCATCATGGGATACTCGGAAATCGCCATGAACGATCTGAGCTCCGGCTCGACGAACCACGAGTGTTTCGAGACGATCTTTCACACCGCTGAGCGCGCGGCATCGCTCACCAGGCAGCTTCTCATTTTCAGCCGCAAGGAGACGGCGCGGCCCCAGGTGCTGGATCTCAGCGAGGTGATCACCGGGATCGATCCCATGCTGCGGCGGCTCATAGGCGACAATATCAAACTGGTGACGGTGCCCGAATTGGAGGCCGGTCATGTGGAAGCCGACCCCGGACAGATCGAGCAGGTGTTGATGAACCTCACGGTGAACGCGCGGGACGCAATGCCCGGGGGGGGCACGATCACCATTGCCACGAGCAGGGCGACCATCGACACCAAAACCTCCGGCGCCGAGGTGAAGCCCGGCAGCTACGTGGTCTTCTCCGTTGCTGATAACGGAGGCGGGATGACCGACGGTGTGAAGGCAAATATCTTCAAGGCGTTTTTCACGACAAAGCCCCCGGGGAAAGGCACCGGGTTGGGCCTTGCCACCTGCCGGAACATTATCAGCAACTGGCACGGCCACATCACGGTAGACAGCGTGCTCGGCTCAGGGACGATCTTTAAAGTTTATCTCCCATTGGTAGCGGGTGGCGCAGACCAGATTCTTGTCCCCGGCCAGGCGGGCGCCCTTCCTCGCGGCGTCGAGACGATCCTGCTTGTTGAGGATGAGCCGGGGTTGCGGGACCTCGCCGCGGCCGTGCTGCAAAAGCAGGGTTACGTTATCCTAAAGGCGGGGAACGGAAGGGAGGCCCTGCGCGTCGCGCGGGAGCGGCATGGCAGACAGATTGATCTCGTTCTGACCGACATGGTTATGCCCGAAATGGGCGGTAAGATGATGGCCGAATGGCTGCAGGCTTCCAACCCCGAGATCAAAATCCTCTTCACATCCGGCTACACAGACTGCGGGCCTGAAGGGACGCTCGGCGCCGGAATCGAATTTCTGCCCAAGCCCTATACGCCGTCGGCACTTGTGCGAAAGGTGCGCGAGGTGATTGACCAGCAAGTTGCCGCCGTGGCTTCGGAGGGTTTGGAAAATGTCGCCGTGGCTCACGGGTGACCTAGCTTCGGAGCGCACACCTGGCAAAAAGGAGTGGGAAACCCAGCTAGACTTTGAAAATCAAGACTAAGATTCTTTTGACGCTGGGTGGCATGTCCTTGCTCGTAACCCTCGTCGGCGCGCTTGCAGTGGACAGGCAACACGCCGCGGTGATGATCGGCGTAAACAAGGAAGCGAGGGAGATCGCCCGCGTCCTCAGTTCGCTTCTCCTGTCGGGCTCAAACAACCTCTCCGCGTCCAGTCAGGAAATAGTGGCCCGGCTCCATGAAACGCAAGGCGGGGACGTGGCGCTGGTTGATTCCAACAAGCTCATTCGCGCGGACGTCGAGCCGTCGGAAATCGGCAAAATTTTTAACGACGACCTGAGGGATGAGGTTGGGGCGGCGATAAAGAATCGGCAGGTTTACACATTCGTCGAGACCAGCCCGGCCTATCCGAAAGGAATCAGGCAGATCGTGGTTCCGGTTGAAGGAAAGTCCGGACGCGTAATCGGAGCGGTGATCCTCGAGTACACACCGCTCTTTGATGATCTGATGAAACTGACAAGAAGCACAACCCGCGAAGTGGTGCTGGCGGGTTTCGCCAGTGTGCTGCTCGCGGTGTTGATTGCATTCTATATGGACCGTTCCGTTGCCAAACCGCTGGAGCAACTGACGGCCATGGCGGCTGGATTTTCCTCAGGATGGACTGACTGGCCGATGCCGCTGCCGCGGAGGGACGAGATCGGCGAGTTGGCGACGGCCTTCAACAACATGGTGCGAAAGCGTCAGCAGGCTGAGCATGAACTCCGGGGTATGCGCGACGAACTCGAAGTGCACGTGCTCGAGCGCACGGCTGAACTGGCAAAATCCAACGAAGCGTTGCAGCGGCAACAATCCGAACTGCGGGTGCTCTTTGACTTGTTGCCGGCGATGATCTGGTTCAAGGACACGGAAAATGGCATACTGCGGGTCAATAAGCGCGTTGCGGAAGCCGCCGGGAAGCCGGTCGAGGAGATCGAAGGAAAGGCATCTCTCGAAATCTATCCGCGGGATGCGGCCAGTTTTTATGCAGATGATTTGGAGGTCATCCGTTCCCGAGCGCCGAAACTTGGGATCGTCGAGGTGGTTCGAGACAGGCAGGGAAAAGAACTCTGGGTCCGGACGGATAAGGTTCCCTACTGTGACAAGAGCGGAAAGGTCATCGGCATTCTCGTTATGGCGCAGGACGTCACCGAGATCCGGAAAGCCGAGGAAGAATTGCGGCAAAGTGAGGCGCGCTTCTCCGGCGCCTTCGAGCACGCGCCCATCGGCGTGGCCCTGGTCTCACCCGCGGGACGGTGGCTCAAAGTCAACCGGGCATTCTGCGATCTGGTGGGGTATTCCGATGCCGAATTGCTCGCCCGCACTTTCCAGGAAATGACCCATCCCGATGATCTGGCAGCCGACTTGGAGAATGTGCGCCGGCTGCTTTCCGGAGAAGTCCGCTCTTACCAGATGGAGAAACGGTACATCCACGCGCGCGGATATCCCGTCGCGATTCTGTTAGGTGTTTCGCTGGTCCGGGATAATGAGGGGCAGCCACTTTACTTCATCGCCCAGATTCAGGATATCACCGAGCGCAAGCGGACGGAGGAGTCGTTGCGATTGCTTGGCTCTGCGGTGGAGCAGTCCCAGGAGGCTATCGTGATCACGGACGCGGAACTCGATCTGCCGGGGCCAAAAATTATCTTCGTCAATCCCTCCTTCACAAAGATGACCGGGTACACCGCGGAGGAAGTCATTGGAAAAACACCCCGGATTTTGCAGGGATCGCGCACGGACAAGGCCGTTTTGCGACGGCTCCGGCACAACCTCGAAAGGGGTGAGGGCTTCGACGGGGAGACTGTCAACTACCGCAAGGATGGATCGGAATTTGATCTCGAATGGAAAATCGCGCCCATTTGCGATGCCGGTGGAAAAACGACGCACTTTGTAGCAATCGAGCGCGACATTACCGAGCGGAAGCGGCTCGAAGCGGCCCGCGACCGCCTGGTTGCCATCCTCGAATCTACTACCGACATGGTTAGCATCGCCGATTCCGCCGGCCGCCTCATGTATCTCAACCGCTCGGGCCGCAAGTCGCTCGGCGTGGGCCTTGACGAAGACTGCACTCAACTTTCCATCGCCGAGTTCCTTCCAAACCCCGCAACCCATCCCATTTTGACCGAGGGGCTTCCTGCTGCGAACCGCGATGGAATCTGGACCGGCGAGACAGTCCTGTTAAGCCGCAGTGGCCACCAGATACCCGTCTCCCAGGTCATCCTCGTGCATAAAACCCGCGACGGGGCGTTCGAATTCTCTTCCACGATCATGCGAGATATCACCGATCGAAAGCTGATGGAGAAGAAGCTACTCGAAGCCGTAAAGCTCGAAACGGTCGGCCGGCTGGCAGGCGGCATCGCGCACGATTTTAACACCATCCTCACGGCCATCATTGGCCATGCGGAATTGATCCGCGAGGCCGTTCCAGCCGGAGGCCAGGAATATCAAAGCGCCGTTCAGATCGGCAGGTCCGCGGTGCGTGCCGCGCAGTTGACCCAACAACTGCTCGCCTTCGGCCGCAAACAGATGATCCAGCCCGAGCTTCTGGATATGAACGCGATAGTTGCCACAGAGGAGCTCATCCTGCGCCGCCTGCTGGGCGATGGCTTCGAGATACGCGTCGCGCTCAACGCGAAGCACCCGCACACGAAAGCGGATCCTGCGCAGATCAAGGAGATGCTCGTGCAACTGGCGTTGAATGCGCAGGACGCGATGCCGCGTGGCGGCAGGCTCACCCTTGAAACAGGTGATGTGACGCTCGATCAAAACTATGCCTCAACCCACGTGGACGTTGTAGCGGGCGAGTATGTCATGATCGCTGTCACGGATACCGGAATGGGCCTTTCTGAAGAGGTCAAGCTTCGGCTTTTCGACCCATTTTTCACCACAAAACCGCAGGGGGAAGGATCGGGTATGGGTCTTTCCATGTGCTACGGAATCGCAAAACAAATCGGCGGCCACATCAGCGTTTACAGCGAGCTGGGAAGCGGAACGACATTCAAGATTTTCCTTCCTCGTGCCTCGGCGGCTGATAATTCACTGGCCGGCCGGCCTCAGGTTGACGCTCCTTCAGCGCGCGGTACCGAGTCAATACTCCTTGTCGAGGACGATACCGAGCTGCGCGACCTGGCCGGAATCGTCCTGGGAAAACTTGGTTACAAAGTCCATCTGGCCGCCAATGGACACGATGCGGTTGATGTCGCGGGTCGGCTGGCCAACGTCGATCTGCTGCTGACAGACGTCGTTATGCCAAAGATGAGCGGCAAGGAGCTTGCCAATCAACTCAAGGTCTCGCGCCCGCGCATGAAGGTGCTCTTTACCTCCGCCTACACCGAAGAAGCGATTGTGCACCATGGCATCCTGGATTCAGGCATCGACTTCCTGCACAAGCCCTATACTCCGTCCGCCCTGGCGAGGAAAGCCCGTGAGGCTCTCAACGGACTTCGGGGCGCGGAAAGGTTTCCCGTTGGCGCGTCGTTCGGTGCTTGAACCAAGCGTCAATGGGTTCCTACACCTTCGATACAACCTTTCCTCCGCGCACCAGCAATACCTTTCAAGGCCTCGTTTATCAGACTGCTTTACCGTCTATCCCGGGAGCGGAGAGCAGCGGCGACAATCCAGTAGGGGGTTCCAAGCTTACGAGAATATTACGAAAACTTCTGTCACCCACCACCGTCGTCCGGACTCATCATCTCCGTACGTAAGAGGCACGATGCGCAATAAACAAACCGCAGGAGAGTTAGAGAGGTAGTTCGGACCCTCTAGGTGAAGAATATATTGCGCTTGCAAGGCTCGCCATGCTACTCTTTCAGTCTCCCCACCCCAAGATATGCATCATCATTACCGTTTCAAGCTCCTAACAGCGGTTTTTATATTATGCGGGATCTGCTATCCTGTCAGCCGATAGTGTCACTCGAACGAGAGACGAAAAACTGCTGAACGTTGAAATTGGAACGCTCACGGAACCAAACGAGACAAACCCAAGCGGAATACTGATCACGTTAAAGACTGATAAGCAGCCATACTACGTTTTGCACTTTGTGAGCCCAGAAGTTGTCACGGAAACACCGGCAGAAGTGAATGCGACCATTACAAAGGGAAAGGCGATTACAACTAACCCTGATTTATCCTGTGTTGCACTTCACCTTCTCTTTCCGCTACGTTCTGACGATACGCCTGACAATCCCCGGGCCAATTGCAGCTTTTACCCAGATCGCCGGAATAGAGGGCAATTCAACAGCCCGGAGTGGGGCAATGAGACATATCCACGATTTAACGGAATGCTTATGACTAAAATCCCGGTGGCCCTGGGCAACATGCCGGTTGCATACCGCAGCGTTTTTGCGACGACCTTCAGAATGGCGTGCATAATTGAGACCCAAGAAGACAAGCCAAAAGGTAAAGACAAACACTTTTCTAGACGGGCGTGTAACCTATGACCCACCCCTTGGATTGGAGGAGATGGGTAGCGGTCATGGCGATGATAACCCGTTTGGATTGGGAACATTTACTGTAAGAGCATATTCGAACAACCAGCGATGGAATACCCTGTCAAGGGTGATGTTCTATCTCACGTTGGTAGGTGTCGGAGTCGGCAGCGGAAAGGTGTTGATTTATAAGCAGGTCAACTTCAACGATTTAAGGCCACTTATAGAAGCTGAACTCAAAGGTCAATTTGTGGAAGGAACGATGAGCATTACCCAAACAAAGCTTGCAGGGTTTGATGCTTACAACGCAATGGGCACAGAGAAGCAAATGGCGGCACCCGATACGACCAATGTTTCCGAAACGTGGTTGCTGTTTGAACCCCATGCGATTCTGAGAATTAGGATCCAGTCGAAGGATCGCCAATTATTTGACAATTCCGTCTTGTCGCTGAAATCCCTGAAAATTGCGCCGAAGTAAATTGCGGGGTGCTAAAGGGTCGCAATCTTATTCTGCTTGTACTCCGCGCAGACATCATCGCAGAGCGGAGGAAGTTGCAACAATTCGGACAGTGGAATCGCGTTATTCCGTGCAATTCGTGCAAATGCTGATTATGCCTATGCGTCGTAAAGCACTGATGTTAAACAAATATACGCAGTCTTTGCGAAGGGTCGCGAATGCGCGGAGGTGAGTTCACACTCGAAATTCTTAATAACTTGCGCGGAAACCAAAAACGCGCTTCAATGGCTACATTACCATGAGACCCATCTCGAAAGGCAGCATCAACTTCGGCTTGGTTTACACCTCATTGCCGTCTGTCCCGCCACGCGCGAGGGGAAGCTGAGCTTCCGCCAGTTGCGCAAGAAAGACTCCTACAAAAAGCTCGCGCAGGCCGATGGAGAGAAGTCCCCGCAAGCGCCTTCACCCGGTCGGAACCTGTCCTCATTCTTTATGAAACTCCCATATTTCTTCCTCATCACAGCATTGATTTTTGCGGTGCCTTCCTACGCAAAGAAGATGACGGATCGGCCCGGAGAAAGGATCGTCACCGCCGTAAATCCGGAGCAATCCACCGTGACGATCAGCATACATGGAGCGGAGAAAACCTTCCGAACCGACATGAACGCTGAGTTCGTCGTGAACGGAGTTAAGGCGACCATCCGCGAACTGGCCCCGGATATGCGAGTCACCTCGCTCTCCCTTTCCGACCCGGAGACCATCAGCAAGATCGAGGCGAGCGGCAGAGCGGACGGCTTTGGGAGCACGCCCAACGCGCCCGCGGCCGAGACTAGGATTGTTCCACCGCCCGCGGTGGCTCCTGTTTCCGAGGCCCAGAAGGACGAATTGATGAAGAAACTCGCAGGAACGTTTTGGCAGTCCACAAAGGAAATCGATAACCCCAAGAAATGGCTTTGCCTGCGGGAGGACGGCACGGCCATAGGCGGTTGGAGTCAAAGGCCCGGGGTCTGGAAAATCGTCGGGCTCATGACCATCCAGTACACCATCCCCGATACCGTCGAAGGGGTGCCTCCTGTGGCTCGCATTGTCCACGTCGATCCTGAATTTACGAAATTGACGGGCCTGGCGCGCATCTATCAACCCAGTCCGCACATGGTGAAAAGAGCGGCATCCATGGGGAAAGGCAATTCCCTGCCGGGAAATTCCGCGCCGTCCGTCTCACCATAACGGTTCTGAAAGCAGGCAGGTTTCCAGGCTCAAGGTGAGGCAGCAGGCGCACCTTTCTCCGAAGCTGGGGTTAAGCCGAATCCCAGGCGGCTCCGCAACTCCACATGAATCCATTATCTCGCGTTTTTTCCCTTTTGGCGGCGATGCTCTTCGGCGTCCCCGCTTCGCCGGAGCATGCCCGCCCTTACAACTTTCTGCGCCCTCTGCTCCTGGCCCTCGTGTTTAGCGCGGCTATACCGGCATCCGGCAACACCTCCGGGATTGCCACGGCTGGCGCCCCGGTGACGGTGAAGGACAATGGTGACGGCACGGTGACAATGGCGAACGGCATCGTGTCCATTCTCATCGAGAAGGCGGCGAACCGGCTGAACTCCATCGCCTATACGACGAATAACAGCGGCAGGCCACGCTCGATCGAGACCCTCCAGAAACACGAATATTTCCGCTGGGTGGCTTTCCGCTGGGCGGTTCGGCCTTCGTCTACTCCCTCGCGGTCGATCCCGCCACCAACGGCGGCAGCTACGGCGAGGTCAGGCTGCTGAACACGTCCGACAAGAACTGGGTTTTTGAGGTTCATTATAATGGCCCGCCAACTTCGTCACTACCCAGGTGGAAACGACCTACATCGACAAAGGCTACGTCGAAAAAAACGCCAAGGCCAAACCGCTCGATGCCAACTCCGCTTATTCCTATCAGGTAACGGCCGTGAATGCCGGTGGCGTGTCGCCTCCTGCGTCCATACAGGTGCCGGCGCAACAGTCAGGATGATACGATCAGAGTCAGACGGACCGAGGAACATAGCAGGATGCAAATACTGTCGCTTTACGAGCTGGAGATGGTGCGGGAAGTCAAAAGAGTTTCCGCAGGAAATCAAATCGCCGAACCGGGCGGCCCTAAGTTGGCCCGTCGGTAAAAAAGTGCCTGTTCTCGTCTGCAACCAGCTTGGGAATGCCCATCGTTCTAAACTATCATCCAGTTGACGAAGTCATTGTCTATTTGGCGGACTTGAAACACCATCAACCACAGACCCCGACCGGTTCCCGAAAACGCAACAAGATCACCATGCCTCGTTTCTCCCACTTCACCATTCCGTTCACCGCCGCCGCTCTAGCCGGATTCGGCGCCTGTGCCGCGTCGCCCATCGCGTACCCGGATGCGCTGGCGGGCGCCGCGGTTTCAGAGAGCAGTATCTCGAACATTCACGACCAAGCCCTCGTTGTCGGCAATGGCGAGATGAACACGCTCATCTACTCCAGCGGAAACGATCTGCACCTTCGGATTAGCAAGAACGATTGTTGGGACATGCGGGTGGACACGCAGGACGATCCGCCGCTGCCCGTGGTCGATGTCACCGCCGGTACTGCCGCGGGCCACGGCGACGCCGGCAGTTGGAAGCATCCCTACCCGACCGCGCTGCCGGCCGCGGAGCTGGTGCTGGGAGCCGACGGCCAGACCGCGGTGACCGGCGCCACCCTGGATCTCGCCCGGGCCGTCGCCACGATAAAGACGGCGGAGGAAACGGCCGACGTGCGCGTGCTGGCGCAAAGCAACGTCATCTTGATCCACTCGAAGCGGCCCCTTTCCTTCATCGGCGACCAAGACCTTCTGCGAAGCAAGAACCTGCGCCCGAACAAGGTCCCGATCGAGACTTGGGTCAGCAAGGCCGACGAGGGCGAGCAGGGCGGTTGCCGTTATCTCCACCAGAACATTCCGGGCGATGACGACGCGAGCGGCATGGACCTCTACGCGGTCGCGGGCCGGAAGGGCGATCTGCAGGCAATCGCTGTGACCACTTCGCGCGATTCGGCGCATCCGCTGCCGGACGCGCTGGCCCTCGTCGCCGCCACGTTGAACGACGCCGGCGCCGTTGCCCGGCATGAAGCTGCGTGGCAGGATTTCTGGTCGAAGAGCGGGGTTGAGCTCGGCGACAAGCAATTGCAAAACTGGTGGTACCGCATGCTATATTTCAATCGCACCTTTGCGCGCGCGAACGGCAATGCGGTGGGTCTGGCCGCCTGTTTCCCGAGCCTGGCGGGCTGGCATAATTCACTCAAGCTAAACTATAATATTCAACAGACCTACCTGGGCGCCGCGCCGCTCAACCACCCGGAGCTGGTGGAGCCGTTCATCGATGCGCTCAACCGCAACCTGCCGCGCGCGGAGTGGTTTGCCAGGACGAGCTTCGTCGGCGCGGAAGGCGCGTTCTTCCATAGCGACCTGTGGCCGTTCGAGCCCGACCCAGCCCTGTGCAAGACACCGTATAAACATCAGCAGACTTACATGCCTTATGGCTACTCGTGGGGCATGGACGGACAAACGGCCGTCGTGCTCTGGGATTACTATAAGTCCGCCCCCACACCGGCGCACCTTGATCGCGTGTATGCGTTAATCCACGGTTTCGGCACGTTCTATTGTTCACTATTGGAAAAATGCCCGCTCGTGGACGGCAAGCGCAAGATGGGCCCAAGCTACTTTCCGGAAATAGGTCGCTATAATGAGTTCAACGTTTGCTACGACATCAGCTTCGTAACCGCCGGTCTGCGGATTGCCCGGGAAGCCGCGGCGTTGAGGAACGACACCGCGCTCCTCAAGCGCGTCGACGCGGTCATTGACCAGGTCCCGACATATGGCACGCAGTCCGACCCGGATCAAAACGGGCAAACCGTGATCGAGCCGTGGCAGGGCGCGAACTTCAAAGAAGGCCGGGACCGGCATGGCACGATGGTCCAGGGCATCTTCCCGGCGGGGATCATCAACTGGTTTTCCAGCCCCGAACTGAAAGATCTGGGCATCCGCACCATCAACCGCGTGGAACAATTGACCACACACGCCAATTCCAATGTAACCATGAACATCGCCCGCGCGCGACTCGGCCTGACCGGCGAGGCCATCGCCAACGCGAAGATGTGCTTTTCCGCGGAGAGCAAATTTTCGCGGGAGCTGCCCAACGGCCTCTTCTTCTGGGCCGGGCACGGCGTTTACATCACGGAGCAGGTGGCCGTGGAGCGCTTTGTGAACGAACTGCTGCTACAAAGCGTCGCCGACATCATCCGCATCTTCCCCGCGTGGCCGGCGGCGACGGACGCTCGTTTCACCGACCTGCTCGCCTACGGTGGCTTTGAAGTCTCGGCCGAGCAAACCGGCGGGAGAATTGGGAACGTTCGGATCACCTCCACCGTCGGCGGCCCGGTCAAAATGGTGAGCCCCTGGGGCCACACTTTTCGTGTCGTGGCGCAAACCGGCGGACATCCGGTTCCGGTCACAGCTAGCAACGGCATCTCTTCCTTCGACACTACTGCCGGTCAGACTTACCTTCTGGAGCAAGCGGAGTAAGCGGCCACCGAAGGGCCTGCCACCTCACCTCAGTGGACGGATCAACGACTGGAAATACCAGGGCTTGGTCAACGCAGCAGACAGCGACATCGTGCCGTACACCGCGAGCCTCGACGCCACGGGCCGGCGGCGCGTGCGGGAGCACGCCCACTGCGGAAATGCGCGGATCGGTTGTTGCGCCCTTCCTCGCATGGGCCGGCGGCCCATAGCTGAATACGAAGGTTCAATCGACAAGTCGGTCGGTTGAGCCGCGATGCCTGGGGGATTATGCTGAAAGGTCAGGGGAGGTCATCGGCCGCCCGTCTGTTGTAAGAGCGTGCTTTTTGCAAAAAAAGTTTCGAGACTTATTGCGGAATTCAGGGGTTAGCGCATGGTGAAACGGTTTTCCTCTCTTTTCGGATCCCCCCCTTAAAAAATATGAAATTCCTCTGGCTGGCACGGCGCTGGGAACGTCCTTTGGTACTTTCGGCTTTGCTCCTTTTTTCTCAGGGCCTGTCGGGACTTTGGGCTAAAGATGCGGTGGATTACATCGATCCCTTTATTGGCACGGGGGCTCAGGGAAAAGATTTTCCGGGGGCCTCGACTCCTTTCGGTATGGCTAAGGTCAGTCCGGACACCGTCACGGCGGGCGTGGTCAGCTACACTTACTCCTCCAAATCGGTTGCCGGCTTCAGCTTCACGCATATCGGCGGCGCGGACGGCGGCGAGTTGGCCAATGCCCTTACCATGGCCACGACCGGCCCGCTGCACACGTTTTGGAGCAAAAAAGGGAAGGCTGCCGGCTATGAGTCCTCCTTTTCTCACGAAACGGAGTCGGCTTCCGCCGGCTACTACGCCGTCACGCTTGACGACTACAAGATCCGCGCGGAAGCCACGGCGGCGCCGCACAGCGGCATGTTGCGGTTCACCTTTCCCCAGAACGACCAGTCACGCATCCAGATCGACCTTTCCCACCGTCACGACGGCACGTCGACCCACCAGACGGTCAAGGTGACCAACGACCACACCATCGAGGGGACCATCGACTGCCCCGCCGCGGGCGGCGGCTGGCGTTTTGGGCCGACCTCCTACACCGTCTATTTCCACATCGAATTCAGCAAACCCTTCACCAAGGTCGGCGTGTGGAGCGCGACGCTGCCCCCGGTCTGGAGCGACAACAAGCATCACTACGGCAAGGGCAAGAACATCAGCGATCCCGATTTCGTCGCCGCCTGCGAGAACGCCCAGGTCCTGCCGGATTGCCGCGAGAAGGAGGGGCAGCATCTCGGCTTTTACAGCGAATTTCCGACCACGGCGGGCGAGGTGGTAACGGTAAAGGCCGGCATCTCGTTCGCCAGCATCGAGGGCGCCCGCGCCAACCTCGCGGCGGAAATCCCCGCCTGGGACTTCGATCGTGTCCACCGGCAGGCCCGGGAGGACTGGGTGAAAGCCTTCGACCATCTTACCGTGGAAGGCGGCACCGAAGACCACAAGACGATCTTCTACAGCGCGCTCTACCGCGCCATGCTTTTCCCGATGATCTTCAGCGACGTGGATGGCAGCTACCCCGGAGGCGACCACCAGGTCCATCAATCCAGCACCTTTGTCAACCGCACGCTCTTCAGCGGCTGGGATGACTTCCGGAGCGCGTATCCGCTGCTGACCCTGGTGGCGCCGTCGGCGATCAACGACCAGATCAACAGCATGGTGAACCTGGCCGACTTCAACGGCACCCATTACTACGACCGCTGGGAAATCATGGGCTGTTACACCGGCATCATGACGGGCAACCCGGAGGTCGTGGTGATCAACGATGCCTGGCAGAAGGGAATCCGGGGTTTCGACAGCGAGAAGGCCTATCAATACGCGGTCAAGACCACGCTCAAGAATGGCAATTCCAATCTTGGCTATTGCCGTGGATCCATTTCCGACACGACGGAGTACGGCCTCGACGAATGGAACGTCAGCCAGTTCGCCGCCGCGCTGGGCAAGAAGGACGACGCGGCGAAATACCTTGCCCTCTCCCAGTCCTACCAACACATCTTCGATCCCGATCAGGCCTGGACCTACGACGCCGCCGGCGCCGATGCCAAGCCAGAGTGGAAGGGCTCGTTCCGCGTCAAGGACGGCAACGGCAACTTCGCGCCCTGGGAGGGTCTGACCTCGCGCAAGGGTGCGCGCGAATCGTCGGTCGAACAGGCCGAATTCGGTGTGTATTATAATGTACCGGACCTGATCCGGCTGCATGGGGGCAAGGACCTTTTCATCGCCAAGCTCGATGACTTCTACAAACGGTCACCTGATTTCACGACTTATAACCCCGACCAGCGGACGCCGAATCCCAATGCCCCTCAATACTGGGCGGGCACCTTCAACAACCCCGGCAACGAACCGACCGAATTCATCGTCTTCCTGTTCAACCGGGCCGGCGCCCCGTGGTTGACCGATAAATGGCTGCTCAACGAGGAGCACGCCTACACGGTCGGTCCCAATGGCATCCCGGGTGATGACGACGTGGGCCAGCTCTCCGCCTGGTACGCCACGGCGGCCAGCGGCCTGGTCGCAAAGTTGCCCTGGCGACCCCCGCTTCGAGATCGTCACGCCGCTCTTCGACAAAGTGACCTACAAATTCGATCCGAAATATACCAAGGGCGGATCGTTCACCATCACGACGAAGAACAATTCGCCAACTAACATCTACATCCAGTCCGCCAGCCTGAACGGCAAGCCGCTCAATCGCTGCTGGCTCAGCTATGCGGAAATTACGGCAGGCGGGAGATTGGATCTGGTGCTCGGCCCGCAGCCTAATAAGTCGTGGGGCGTTGAATAGACCTTTGCCATCTTCGTTGCAGTCGTGATGATGAAGCTAAATAGGTATATTAAAGGGTATATAGCGCTGGTTTGTTTTTCGTTGTTGTGTTTTGCGGCAGTCGCGCAGGATATCACGCAATTTCAGCAAAAGCAGCCGAACGGCGTGATGCGGTACACCGAACCGATCATGTCCCCCGACAAAACGCTGGGCGATGGCCTGGTCTTCAACCCCACGGTGATCCAGGTCGGCGACAAGCTGGCCATGATCTATCGCCGCAATGGCAGCGGACCCCCCGGGTCGCGGTGTCAACTCGCCTTCAGCGACGATGGCCGGACGTTTGTTCCCTATGCCGGCAACCCAGTGCTGGTCGCGGATCGCCCGTACGATTACAACGGATGCGAAGACCCGCGCGTGGTTTGTTTCGACGGAGTCTATTACCTGACGTACGGGGGTAACTGGGGCCACGGTTATACGTGCCAATGCCTGGCCACCTCGACCGATCTCATCCACTGGGACAAGAAGGGCGTCGTCCTCAGTCCCGTTCCCGAGAGTTGGAACAAGCAGGAAGTCAAAGCCGGTGTCATCGTTCCCGAAAAGATCGGCGGCAAATACATCATGTATTTTATCGGCCAGGCCATGGCATGGCATCCCTCTATCGGCATGGCCGTTTCCAAGGATCTCGTGAATTGGACGCAGCCGCTGGATCATCCCGTCATGGGTGCTCGCACGGACCATTTTGACAGCCTGGGCGTGGAGTGCGGCGCGACGCCGATCGTCCTGCCGGAAGGAATTTTGTTAGTCTATAACGGGTGGAATCCCGCCCACATCCATAAGACGGGCTGGGTCTTGTTCTCGAAGGACGATCCCTCCAAGGTGCTGAAACGCTGCGAGGCGCCCTTCATCGACCCGCAGTTCAAGTATGAAATAGATGGACGGCACGTCTTCACCTTCACCGAGGGCGCGGTCTACTTCAAAGGGCTGTGGCGCTTCTATTACGGTGCCGCGGACAAATGGATCGGCTTGGCAGAGATCGACGATATCGAAAAGCTAATGAACGCCAAACCATGAACCTGGGCATTCAGGTAATACCATCCTCAGTCATCTTACCGTTACCTAAAAATATAAAATCCAAGACTCCCCTTAAGGGTATTCTCTGCATTGCCACCTTGATCCAGTGCATCCATTCTTATGCCGCAGTGCCGGCCGATTATCGCGGCACACCGTTCGACGACGCAGCTTATCGGGAGGAACAAAAAGCGCTCGCCGAAAAGAAGAGGCCACTTCCCGGCGACTTCATTCCAGCGCAGATCCTTTGGGATAGCAAGACTGCAGTGGTTGGCTCTGGGTGGGTGGGAAAGAAGGCGACCTCGTCCATTGGACTGGCGGATAAGGATGCCGAGGGCAAGCAGGTCATTCGTTATCATAGCAACACTTACCAGTACCAGTACGACGGATGGCAATGGGCGAAACCGGGAGATCCCGCGGTCGATCTGACGAAATGCAACGCCGTTTCCTTTGCGATCAAGGTCACCGGGCTGCGGAAACCAGATCAAGTGTTTTTCACCATCACCGAGCTCAATCCCGGCCCGATCCCGCTGCGCGAGTATGATCCGAAATTTGACGATGGGACCTGGCATACCGTCACCATTCCGCTCGAGGACTTTAAATGGGCGCTCGCCGCGAAGCTCACGGATCGGACCGAGGCGAGAGGTTTCACGTTCATGTCTTGGAACTGGAGAGGAAGCGAATACGAGCTGGATCCTCGATCACTTTGCTTTATGTCACAGCGCCAAGCCGAAGGTAGCCGCTGCAAAACCGCCTGTACCGCCGGTTCGGACCGCCACACCACAGGTGATCCCTGGCCGGCTTGAATGCGCCTTCTATGACTTAGGGGGTGAAGGCATAGCCTATCATGACACCGATCCGATCAACGCTCTCAGCGGTGTCCTGAACCAGCAACCAAACCATCAGCGTCCCGCCGCAAATCCTTATTATTGGAACTTCCGGAAGGATGAAGGAGTTGATATTTCGTATACGAAGGACTTCGCGGATTTCAGTCATCCCAATATGTTTAACCCGGATGTCAATCAATTATATATTGGTACGACAACTGAAGGCGAATGGTGTAATTACACGGTTAATGTCAAGAAACCGGGCAGATACAAAATCATCTCCTTGTATGGGTTTGGCCCCAATGTCATCAAGTTTTCCATCAATAACGTGCCGGCCTGCGAATGTAAGCTTCCCGTTGATACGGGAAGCTTCCATAAATGGAACAAGGCCGAGGTGGGAACCATCGAATTCAAGGAGGCCGGGATTCAGCTTCTCACTTTCTACATTAGCCGGAATAACTTTGCGTACTTCGATTTCGTGCCGGTGGATGAGCAAAGCAAGCCATAAGACTATGCCAAGTTCTTCTGCCTGTCGCGCTGGCTTCGTTCTCGTCCTCAGCGCGATTCTTTGGGGGGGCTCCGTGACTTCTGGCTTTGCCGCCATACGCCAGGATCAGATGCTCGCCGATGGTTGGAAATTCATCAAAGCGGACGCGGGCCTGGCCGCAGCGACGGATAATTGGGAGGCGGTCACCCTCCCTCATACCTGGAACACCGTGAGTGCCGATCAGGGCGACCACAAGAAAGATCCTCATTACAAAAACGGCTATTACCGGGGCCCTTGCTGGTATGCCCGCACCATCGATGTTCCGGCCGGCTGGCAGGGCAAAAGAGTTTTCCTTCGTTTCGAAGCCGCTTCAGTCGTCGCGAAGACGTATCTGAATGGGCAGGCACTCGGGGAACATCGCGGCGCCTTCACCGCCTTCTGCTATGAATTGACGCCCTTTCTTCATCCCGGCGCCAACGAACTGCGTGTCTATGTCGATAACTCGGGCCAGAGGGACGTGCCGCCTTTAGGCGGGGATTTCAACGTCGATGGAGGGCTCTATCGCCCGGTCCATCTGCTCGTCACGGATACGGTCTGCGTCTCGCCCCTCGATCTGGCCTCTCCCGGCGTCTACCTGACGACAAAATCGCTGAACGGCTCCGCCGCGCAAATAGAAGTCAGGACGCTGGTTTCCAACGGTGAAACAATTCCGGTTCAGGTGCGGGTCAAAACCGATATCGCCGACGCCGGCGGGGCAATAGTAGCCACACAGACCCAACCCGTCTCCGTCGAAGCGGGTAAGACGGAGCCGGTTCTTCTCAATCTGAATATTTACTCTCCCCACCGTTGGAACGGACGCAAGGATCCCTATCTCTACACGGCGACGGTTTTCTTGCTCGCGGGCGCCGGGATTTCCGACTCCGTCAGTCAACCACTTGGCCTGCGCACGATTGAAATCAGCGAACGGCAGGGCTTTCTACTCAATGGCAAGCCCTATCCGATCCATGGCGTGAATCGGCACCAGGACTGGGGGGACAAAGGCTGGGCGGCCAGCGCGGCCAACATCGATGAGGATGCCCAGATCATGTTGGATATGGGCGTGACCGCCATCCGCCTGGCCCATTATCCCCAGAGCGACTATATACACAATCTCTGCGACCATAACGGCATCCTGCTTTGGAACGAAATTCCGCTGGTGAATCTCATTTCCAACAAACCTGAGTTCGCCGCCAACGCTGAGCAGCAGCTTCGCGAAATGATCCTCCAGCGTTACAACCATCCCTGCGTTGCCTTTTGGGGGCTCTTTAATGAGTTGGGATTGAGTTCGACACCCCCGCCTGATGCCCTCCTGCAACATCTCAAGGCGGTCGCGCAAGAATTGGATCCGTCGCGCCTGATCGTGTGCGCCATATATGGTGGCCACAGAACCTATGACAACATCGCCGACCACCCTTGCTTTAACCGTTATCCCGGCTGGTATGACGGACTCAACAATTTGGATTCCCTGCTTCAAAAGGACTCGACCGAAGTGGGGAAGCGCATCGCCTATAGTGAATATGGCGCTGGCGCCAACCCTGATGCTAGTCAGCAACAGGAAGGTCCCCTGACCCAAAACCGACAAGGCCGGCTCCATTCCGAACAATGGCAAGTCCACGTCCATGAGGTGCTCTGGGCGCGGTTCAAGGACAATCCCATCCTGTGGGGAACCTTTGCCTGGTGCATGTTCGATTTTCAATCCGCGCGCCGTCACGAGGGAGGCTTTGTCGGCGTCAATGACAAGGGGCTGGTTACCGAGGATCGCAAGATAAAGAAGGATGCCTATTTCTTCTATCAGGCAAATTGGGCCGATAAGCCAATGGTCCACATTGCCTCCAGCCACTTGATCCAGCGATCGAATCCGATGACGCAGATTGAGGTCTTTTCGAATTGTGACAAGGTGGAACTGACCGTTAATGGAAGGGCGCTGCCCCCGGTTTCACCGGATAACGTCAAGGTTTTCCGCTGGCCGAATGTGACACTTCAACCGGGCAGGAATGAAGTCAGAGCGACTTCTTCATCGAGTCACGGAGAAATCACCGACTCGTGCGAATGGGTGCTGAATACCTCCGCCGCCCCGCCCGCTCCCGGCACGGGGACCATCACCCCGCAACCAGCGCACTAACCAAATACACAAATCCGTCGCAGCCCTTTCCGGTAGCTCATCCTCGATGACCATGAACAAAAGTATTCGCCCCCTCATTCTTATAGTCATCGGGTCGCCACACATTCGAGAAAGTTCGATTCCCTTCAGCAAACCGATGCTTCGCACGAGCGTTCGTCGGAAAAAAAAACAGAAATAGTGCGTATGCATACCCCCCGCAACGGTCCCAAGTTCCGAATCGATTCTCTCCGCGGTCGCGTCAAAAGCCTGGAACGCGGGTTTGTGATGCTGGCCGCACTTGTATTCGCCTTGCACGTACATGCTGCCGACTCGCCGGGTGAACATCTCTTGATGGACTCAAACTGGAAGTTCCATCTGGGCGACGATTGGCCCGATGCGCTTCACCTGAATAAGGCCGGCGTCAACAGCGGACCGGCCGCGCCAAGATTCAACGACGCCGCGTGGCGTTCGGTGAACCTGCCGCACGACTGGGCGGTCGAGCTGCCATTCGATCCTCTCGCGGATGTAAACCACGGTTTCAAGCCGGTCGGGCCGGCCTTTCCCAAGACCAGCGTGGCCTGGTATCGCCGGACGTTCGACTTGCCGGCCACGGATGACGGAAAGCGAATCTACTTGCAGTTCGACGGCGTGTTTCGCGACGCGACTGTTTTTGTGAACGGCTGGTTCGTCGGCCATTACGAAAGCGGCTATTACCCATTTCGCGCAGACATCACGGACATCGTCCGTTTCGGCTCGAAGAATTCCGTCGCGGTAAAGGTGGATGCCGGCAGATTCGAAGGCTGGTTTTATGAAGGCGCGGGCATCTATCGCCACGTCTGGCTGGATAAGACGGCGCCGGTGGCCATCGCCGGAGACGGCGTTTTCGTTTACAGCAAGTTCAAGAACAACGTGCCGGAAGGAGATGCGGGGCTCCACGCGGAGCTCAGGCTGAGCAACGCGCTGGATTCGCCGGTTGAGGCGAAGGTCGTCTATTCCTTTCAGGATCCCGCGGGGGCTTCGGTCGGTGAGTGGAAGGACGCGGTGAAGCTCGACGCGAGGTCGCAGAAAGATGTCTCCACGGACACTTCGGGCCTCACCATGAGCCTGGCGAAATACCAGCTCTGGTCGCCGGAATCGCCCAAGCTTTACAAGTTGATAACAACAGTCGAAGTGGAGGGCAAAATCGTTGACCGCAAGGAAACGGAGTTCGGCATCCGCACGTTCGCCTTCGATAAGGATCAGGGATTTCTTCTCAACGGAAGGCACTACGAAATTTACGGCACCTGCAATCACCAGGATCACGCCGGCGTCGGCGCGGCGCTGCCGGACGCCCTCCAGTATTTCCGCATCGCGAAGTTAAAGGAGTTCGGCTGCAACGCGTACCGCACTTCGCATAACCCGCCCACGCCGGAACTGCTGGATGCTTGCGACCACCTCGGCATGCTGGTTATGGATGAAAACCGGCTGCTGGGCAGCGACGAAGAGAACATGCGGCGTTGGGAGACCGAGATCCGGCGGGATCGCAACCACGCCAGCGTTGCGATCTGGAGCATCTGCAACGAGGAAAGCATGCAGACCGATCCCAATGGCGGCAAGGTGGGAAGCACGATGCAGGCGTTGGTGAAAAAGCTCGACCCCACCCGCTCCGTCACCGCCGCCGAAAGCACGGGCGACGTTTATACTGGCCTGCCAGGCGCGCTGGAAGTGCGGGGGTGGAATTATAATTTCGGGCCGGCCATGGAGAGCTACCACACCAAGCACCCCGACCAGCCGAATGTCGGCACCGAACAGGGGAGCAATCGCGGCACGCGGGGCATCTATGAAAATGATGCGAAGCTGGGATACATGAGCGCCAGGCTGCGCGGCGCGGACAAATGGTGGAGCTATTTTGCCGTCCGGCCCTGGCTGAGCGGCGCGTTCTACTGGACGGGATTCGACTACCGCGGCGAGCCCTCGCCTTACAGGTGGCCCTGCATCAGCTCCCACTTTGGCATTGTGGATACCTGCGGTTTCCCGAAGGACAACTTCTATTACTACCAGTCCTGGTGGACTTCGAAGCCGGTTCTCCACCTGGTGCCGCATTGGAACTGGGCGGGGAAGGAAGGCCAGGATGTCGAAGTGGACGCTTATGGCAATGCGAAGGAAGTGGAGTTATTCCTCAACGGCCAAAGCCTTGGGCGACAGACCATGGAGAGAAACTCCCACCTCGAATGGAAGGTGAAATACGCGCCGGGAACCCTGAGCGCAAAGGGCTACGACGACGGCCGGGTTGTCTCCGAAACCAAGGTGGAGACGACCGGCGAACCCGTATCCGTGGAACTGACTCCCGACCGCGACACCATCAAGGCCGATGGCGAGGACGTGGCCCTGTTCAAGGTTTCCGTGACGGATGACCACGGCCGCATCGTGCCGACCGCGATGAATAAGATCAATTTCCAGCTCGACGGCCCCGGAAAAATTCTTGGAGTCGGCAACGGCGATCCGAGCTGCCACGAGCCAGACACCTTCGTGAATGAACAACAGGTAAAATCTGCGCCGGTGGCAGGCTGGCGCTGGGAACTCCTTCCGATACCGAATAGACACGGGCCCAACCCGCCGGAATATGCAAGTGGGTTCGACGATTCTTCCTGGAAGACCCTCTCGCCAGACTCGGAACATTCCAAGGTTTTAGCCGAGGGCCAGTCCGCCGTTTTCCGCGCGCACTTGAACGTCACCAGCGCCAATCTCGCAAGCGCCGGTTTGCAGCTTCGGTTCGCCGGCATGGGCGACCGCGGCACGCTGTTCGTCAACGGCCAGCGCGCCGACGATGTGCACGGTTGGACCCCGCAGCCTCCGTTCGATGTGAAAAGGCTCCTCCACGAAGGCGATAACGTCATCGTCGTCGCGATGGCGAAGGACACTGCCAACGGCGACCTGAATACCGATGTGAAGCTCGAGATCATCAGCGATCCCGCCCCGGCCGCCTTGCCCTGGTCGCGCAGCGCGTTCAACGGCCTCGCGCAAGTTATCGTCCAATCCACAAGGGATGCCGGCGAGATCAAACTCACCGCGGCCGCCGCCGGGCTAAAGCCTTCGACGGCGTCCGTGCGGAGCAAATCCTGCGATCCGCGGCCCAGTGTGCCGTGAAAATCATCCCGTAGCTGCCAGCGCGCCTGCGTCCCAAGGATCGCCGGGCCTGAAAATGAATCCGCCAATACCGATTAAGGAGATCCTCGGGTCCGTGTGAGATGCTGCACCGCGTCGGATTGGCGGATCTACTCACGGTCAAAGTCTGGAGTCGAATCCATAATTCCGTTTGGCTCTTCTCCTTCGACCGCCGCCGGCTTCCGAGGCTCCGGCCGCCCCTGCGCGAGTATTTGCGAGGGCGAGAGACGTTTGACGATTGCCTGTTCGGGACTAGGTTCCGACATGGCCCTACAACAGATACTCAACGTCACCTCGGAATCACTTCAGAAATCGGATCCCAAAACCCTCCGGTCGTTCAGCGACGGATGTTTCATAGCGGGGTTCGCCAGCATCGCCTTATCGATCTTTGTTTGGGCATTGAAACGGACCGAAGTCGAGTCCGCCCACGCCGAGCGTTTTGGCATCTTCGTCGGTCTCTGGGCCCCGACCTTCTTCATCCTGTCGAATCGTTTTGAGCGTTACGCCGACCGGGCGGAACGCGAGAAAGCCTAAAGACGCTGGCCGCTTCGGGTTCGGTCGGGAATTTTCGACCATTCGGTTCGGCGAGGCAATGTTCGCTCCCGCACGACTCCGTGAGACATTGCCTTCTCGCCGCGGCGCTCGCGTGGTTTTCGCTTGGGATGCTGCGCGGCGCGGAGGGGCCGCAGCCTTCGCCGGCGGGTGCCCCGGCCTTTGATCTCCAGGGCTTCATCGACGCGGCGATAAAGGGCGGGTCGAAGCGCGTCGTCATACCACCGGGGCGGTACCGGGTGACGCCGAAAGGGAACCGCCACCTGCTCTTCAAAGATCTCGCGGATACGGAGATCATCGCGGACGGCGTGGAGATGGTGTGCACGCAGACGGTGCAGGCGATCGGCTTCGCGCATTGCCGCAACGTGCATCTCAAGGGGCTCACGGTGGATTACGACCCGCTCGCTTTCACGGAGGCGCGCATCACGGCGCTCGCGCCGGACAAGAGCTGGGCGGAGTTCCAGATCATCCAGGGTTACCCGGACGATTCGCTGGAGCAGCGCATCGAGATCTACGACCCCGCCACGCGCGAGCTTCGCCGGGGGCCGGCGAATTGGTCGAACGACTTTCAGCCGCTGGGGGACCACCGTTACCGCATCGCGAAGTCCCCGGGCTACCATTATTACGGGAAGGCGGACACCGAGCGGGTGGGGGACGTCCTGGTGACGAACAATCGCTTCCCGGCGGGAGCGGGCGGGCACGCGATCGTGCTCGCGCAGTGCAGCGCGATGAAGCTGGAGGATGTGACCGTTTACTCCTCGCAGGCGTTCGGTTTCATGGAGCTCGAATGCGACGCGAGCGTTTATCTGCGTTGCAAGGTGGACCGCCGCGCGCCCGAAGACGACCCGGTGAAACGCGGGTTCCCCCGTATGCGTTCGCTCGATGCGGATGCCTTCCACAGCATCGGGGCGGCGAAGGGCCCGGCGATCCTCGATTGCACCGCGAAATTTCAGGGCGACGACTGCGTGAACATCCATGGCGTTTACCACTTGGTCACGGCGGCTGATGGCTCGACCCTTCGCGTGGCGGCGTTGGGCGCCATGACGATCCATCCGGGCGATCCCGTTCAGTTCCTGCCGTTTGCCGGGGAACGCCCGCCGGACGCCGTCGCGGTGAACGTCGAGCCCGCCGCCGGCATCAACGACGCGGAGAAGATTTTCTTGCAAGAGCTCAGCCTCAACAATCGCATCCGGCAGCAGTTTCTCGGAGGCAAGGCCGCATTCTTCAAAGTGACGCTCGACCGGGCCACCCCCCTCGCGGCCGGTTCGGCGGTGTGCGCCGCGCATCGGCTCGGAGACGGCTTTGCGGTGAAAGGAGGCGACTTCGGCTACAACCGTTCCCGGGGGATACTCATCAAGGCCAGCCATGGCGAAGTCAGCGGCAACAGGATCACGCATGGCTGGATGGCTGCGATCCTCCTCCAGCCGGAGTTCTGGTGGCAGGAAGCAGGGAGCTCCAGTGACGTGACCATCCAGGATAACGTCATCACCGGGTGCCGCAGGCCGGCAATTGAAGTGCTCGCGACGGGCGGGGACAGGCAGCCGCTCCCGGCCGGGGCGCATACGGCGATCCGCATAACGGGCAACACCATCGCGCAATCCGCCTGGCCGAATATCCATGTGACTTCCACCACCGGGCTCGCGCTCGGCGCCAATCGGCTCACTCCCGCCGATCCGGAGGTTTTCGCGCCTCCGCTGACGGCCCGGTGGGACTGGGGAAACTCGCCGCCAAAACCCGTGGTGACCGAGCTGTGCGCCCCTCCCGCCGGCTCGCCCTAGCCGCGCCGCTACATCGGCAATTTGGTGAGCGGCTGGATCCTGCCCACGTGCCAGTCGAAATACAACGCGTTCTGGTGGTCGCCGTGAACCGGGGTCTTCGGCAGAGTGCTCAACCAGCCGGGCGGGCTCGGCGAGCCCTGGTATTCGCTCTGGTCGGTGTCATGAACCGCGATGGTCTTGGAAAGGGAGATGCGCGCTCCCGTCACGGGATCGGTGGCCCCCGCGAGTTCGGCCATCGTCCGGATCGGCAAATAGAGCGGCCCGGCGGGGTAACCCCAGGGCCGCAAGATCGTCGTCCCATCGCTGGCGTAAACGCTCTCGACCGCATACATCGGCGCGGTGCCCGTGGTCATGACTCTTTGGTAGGAGGGACAGGTGAAGACGTTGGACGCCTTCGGCCAGGCGTAGATGGGCGCCGTAAGCAGATACTTTTCGAGGATCGCGGCCATGGAGCCGTCGTTGTGGCTATACCAGGCGCGCTGGCCCAACAGGAGCGGCCCCGGGAAATAGCCGTCGTGGTCGGAGGAGTAGTTCACGATGGCGCACCCGATCTGACGCAGATTCGCCACGCACTTCGTGCCATCCGTCGTCGCCCGCGCGCGGCTCATCGCCGGAAGCAGCAAGCCCATGAGCACCACGCATACGGCAATCGTCACCACCAGTTCCAGGAGAGTAAACGCCGGCGGAGTGACCGATCCCGGAACAACCCCGCGCATCCCGCCCCTACGAGCTTTCCCGGCCGCGAAGATTCGAACACAGATCCCTTTGTGCCTCATCCGCGCTAAATAGAACGAAACGCCGGGTTTTCGCAACCTGAAATAACGGGGCAGGAATTCCCCAGGGGGCGTGGAATACCTTACCGCCCGAAAGAGATGCGGTATGCGAACACGCCGGCGGCCGTATCGAAGCGGGCGTTTTCCCCCTCCTGCGTGAACGGCACTCGTTCCGACGCCGCACCGTTTTCATCCGTGGCGGAAATGGCTGTCACCTTCGCTCCGCGGGCTTCCAGGCGATCCAGACGCAGGGCGACGCTGAAGCCGCTCGAATGCGGCAGCGGGATCAGTTCCCAATCCCTGGCGGCATGGAGCAGCCGAAATGCTCCGTTGGTTATGACCGGGCCGAAATCTACGGGAATGTTGTCCGAGTTCGACCTCCCGGCGTCCGCAATCGCGCCGGGTACGGCCGGCTCCGCCTGCCACTGGATGACACCGTCCTTCACGCGAATGCGGCCGCCTCTGGCCCGGCCGCCGGGATCCAGCGGCCCCGACATCGGCAGGCGCCGGGCATCGCCGCCCGGGTTGAAAAGCCCGAAGCGGATCGCCACCGGCGCCTCCAACCCCGCCGGCATGGCCCCTTCCGCTTCGCTCGCGTATGTCCCGACTTTTGCCAGCGCGGAAGGTTCCAGCCTCACCGAGGCCTGGTACAGGATTCCTTCCCCGTCCCCCCGTTCATCCACGAGATGAACGAACGGTTTGAAGCCCGCGGGAACAGGCTGTAGCACCTGCCAGTCGATCAGGATGCGAAACCGGCGGTTGCCGAGATCCTCCACGCCGCGAACCGTAGCGCGCACCTGGCCCTGCCCGTCGGTGAACGGCGGGCGCGCATCCGCGAAGAAAACACCCGGGCTCTGCGCGTAGGCGGAGAGGATGCCCGCGCGCCGCGTGATGCCCGCTTCGTTCCCGCCGGCCTTCGCCACAAAACCGAAGGGAGGAAGCACCTCGCCATCCAACGTCCAGTCGCCGTTCCCCCGATTTACCCGCGCCACCCCGCCACCCGAGAAACGCGCCGCCTGCCGGTGGATGTCGTCGCCGGCGAACTCCAGCGCGAGCAGCTCCTCGTGGGCGAGGGAATCGCACACATCGTGCAACAGCCAGTAGGTCATCACGGCGCGGCGCGAGAACGGGCCGTCGCACATCGGGTTGCGGCCTCCGAGCACCGTGAGACTCAAGTAATCGTCGCTGCCATAGCCGTGCAGGGCGTCATCCTGGCCGCCCGCGTAGCGCGAGCCGAGCCCGCCCGCCATCAGCACGAAGCTCCCGTGCGTCGCCATGTCGTGCCACGGGGTGCGCTCGCCATCGGCGGCCGCCATGTTCCACGAGCGAAAGGCTCCTTTTCCGCCGGGCGTCCAGCCGCAGTGGTCCGCTTCACCCCCGTCCAGGTGGCCGACCAGCGCATCCTCGCCCGCCTCGCTGAGGGTCGGCGCGTTGTTGCCGAGCACTTCGCGGATGCGGTCGAACGCCGCGCCCCATCGCTGCACCGTGACCGTTTTCCGAAAAAACCGGCCCTGGCGGTCGTAGAAATCGAACGGGGCTATCGCGCTGAAGACATCCAGAAAATAGGCGGTGGGCGCGAAGCCCGTTTTCACGAGATTCAGATTCCTCTCCAGGAACGGGCCGAACGCATTGGGCGACCACCGGTAGGAAAGCGCTCCCCGTCCCTTATTGAACCAGGCTTTCTGCGGCGTGCCGTCCGCGTTGAACACGATGTCGTCGTAGGAAAACCCGGTCGCGTCCGGGTAGAAATCGATATAATTGTCGTGCGGGCAAAAGAGGATGCCGTGGCTTTTGCATGCATCGGCCATCGCGCGAAAATCCTCCAGGCTGCCCTCGGGCGGGTAGATATCCGGCAGGCGGTAGTCGTATCCCCACCGCTGCCAGGCGTGCTTTACGAAGATCGCGTGGGTAAGCCCGTAGCGCGCGGCCAGTTCCACGTCGCGCGCCGCGGTGCGGTAGTCGCCGCCCCATTGGTCGAGGCAGACGCGCCCGAGCAGATTTGCGACGCCGCCCGCCGGTTTGATGCCTGCGAGGCTGCGATAGACGCGGGCGGCGGCGAACGCCCCGTGCGTGGACGGTATGAAGGAGAACGTCGCGTCGTTGTGCGCCACCAGGGAGCAGGCCCGCGTCGCGGGATCGACGTGCAGCCTGTCCGGGAAAAGATCGGTCGCCTGCACCATCGAGAGCCCATTCTTGAAATCCATGCCGGTATGGCGGGTCGAAAGCGTAAAGCCGCCCGCCTCCAGGTCGAACGGGCCCGGATCCTGCAGGACGTTTCCAAATCCCGCGTAAACGCGGCGCACCGCCTCCGAGGCGGGCCCGATGGCCAGGGAGGTAAACCGGGGCTCGCCGCGCGCGTCACGGTGGACGCCGGGCATGCTGAAGGCGATGCGGAGCGCGCCCTTTTCGGCCCAGACGGAGGCTTCCAACGGGAGCAGGCGCCGGCCGCGCGCAATATAAGCGACAAGCCTGCCGCGCCCGGCATCGAAATGCGCCTCCACGAGGTGACATGAAAAATCCGTTTTTCCCGCGCCGATGCTCCGGCCGTTCACCTGCATGGTAAAGCCGTCGAATACGAGCCGTCGGCGCCCGTCCGCAAAAGCGATGAAGGCGTCCGCTATGCCGGCCGGGCCGAGGACGATGGACGCGCCGGTTTTCCCCGCTTCGCTTTCGAGCCTCCAGCTCCATGCGGAGGGGCGCCCCTCCCACGCGCTCTCCGCCTGCTGCATGGCCTTCTCGCGCCGCGCAAGCCGTTCCGCCTCGGGCTCCGGCCCTTGCGGCGGGATGCCGTCCGATACGGAATCAAGCGGCGGCGTCCAAACACCCTTTCTCGCCGTCACGGACGCTATCAGCACGGCGTGCGCGGTGAGCGCGTCGCCGCCGGAGCGGAAATCCGCATAGGCGTGGATGGGGTAGAGAGCGGTGAAACTTTGTTCTCCGGGGATGACGCTGAAATCCAGAGTAAGACTGGAGTGCGCTTCCATCGCGAAGGGAATGGAAGGAGCGCCTTCCACGCGCCAGTCGTCGATGACGCCGAGGCGGACGCTTCCCTCAATCTTCGCCGGCCCTGCGTTTTTCAGCGTTGCCCGCACCGGCAGGGGCTGCCCAAGCCGGCTCACCTCGCCCGGATCGCTGATCGAAAGGGTCAGGGGCGGCGCGCTGTCCACGGGCGGCAAAAATGCGAAGAGCGCCGCCGCCGCCCCGGCAAGGGCCGCCAGCATGCTTCCCGCCGCGATTGCCTGCCGCGTGTGCATCCCCCTGTGATATGCCCGTGCGGAAGGAAGTCAGCCGAAAAAAACGATAAAGTTTTCGGTGACAAGCGCTTTTCTGCGGGTATTCTGCGCCCGTTGCAGCCCCTCAGATGCGCGATTTTTGAATATGGCATTTTTAGCTGGTTGCTTTGCTTCAAGGGTTGACATAAGGTCGGGCCTTTGAAATAAAGCCGCCAGCGTAAACGAAACCTCTTCCCGGGGTCAGAAAAGCCCGGGGAGAACAACAAGGGAGGGAAGGGAATATGCTGCAATTGAGAGATGATGGCAGTGGGCTGGATGGGGGATCTGCGGAATCCACCCTGGTCCTCGACCCCGCGTCTCAACTCCTTGGGGTGGAGCCGCTCCAGAGCCCGGAAAGCGGCATGAACCTCGCCGAGCGGCTTCTTCTTACCGCGCTCGTCTGGGATGCCGTCGTGATCGCCTATGCGTTGATCGCCTCGTTCTGGCTCCGTTTTTTTACCCCGATCCACGAGATCGGCGTGCCGGCCAAGGTGGCTCTGTGGGATTACACCGGCTACATCACCTTCGGCGCGTTCTCGCTCCTGTGCGCCATGAGCAATTTCAAGGTTTACGACCGGCGGCGCCTGCTGCGCTACCAGCACACGGTGGAGCGCATCATCAAGGCTTGCGCGCTCTGGTTCGTCTGCTTCCTAGGCATCTCGCTCATCTTCAAGTTCCAGCCGAATATCTCGCGCATCTTCGTGGTGATCTCGGCGGTGAACGTCACCGTCTCGCTCCTGGCGTGGCGATACGTATTTCACCGGTTCCTTCAGCACTCCAAGGCGGCTGTGGCTTTGCGGCAGCGGGTGCTGTTTGTGGGCTGGAATGAGGAATCGCAGAAACTGCGCGAAAGCTTCGAGGCGGATGCCGTCCACCCGTACGAAGTGGCCGGGTGCGTCACCTCGCCGGGATCGCAATTCCACCTGACACCGACCGTGCCGATTCTGGGCGAGTACTCGAACCTGTCGGCGATCTTCCAGGAGCAATCGATCAATATGGTGCTCCTGAGCGACGTGGATTGCGTGAAAGGCGAGATCATCGGCCTGGCGAATCTTTGCGAGAAGGCGATGATCCAGTTCAAGATCATCCCGTCGTATTTCCAGATCCTGGTTTCCGGCCTGCACCTGGAGGCGGTGAGCGGCGTGCCCGTGCTGGGCGTCTCGCAATTGCCGCTGGATCTGCCCACGAACTTCCTCCTGAAGCGCATGGTAGATATCGTCGGCGGGGTCGTCGGGATGATTGTCTCCGCGCCCCTCATCGCGCTCTTCGGCATCCTCGTTTATCTCGAGTCGCCCGGGCCCATCTTCTACCGGCAGCGGCGCATGGGCCGCAGCGGCCAGACGTTCGACATCATCAAGATTCGCAGCATGCGCCTGAACGCGGAGAGCGGCACCGCCCGCTGGACCGTGAAGGACGATCCCCGCCGCCTGCGCGTGGGCGCGTTCATGCGGGCCTGGAATATCGACGAAGTGCCTCAATTCTGGAACGTCCTGAAGGGCGAGATGAGCCTCGTCGGGCCGCGCCCGGAACGCCCGGAGCTGATCGAGAATTTCAAGGATGAAATCCCGCATTATAATGCGCGCCACAACGCGAAGCCCGGCATCACCGGTTGGGCCCAGGTAAAGGGGCTCCGGGGCGACACAGACCTGGGCGAACGCATCCGGGCGGACTTGTATTACCTGGAAAACTGGGGCGTCCTCCTCGACTTCCAGATCATGGCGCTGACGTTTTTCAAGCGAAAGAACGCTTGCTAGGCAGGCGGCGAGCGATGACGAATGTTTATCAAAAAGCTAACTACGTGCTGCTAAATGTTGATATTATCTTGAAACTTCCTGGGGCAAACGGTTCACTCTGATAATTTCGGGATGATAAACGGATTATTCATGCGGTTGATGAGAGGCAGTCGAAGGCGTGGCGCCTGCTGGCTTTTGCTGGGCGGTGCCGCCTTCTGCGCCTCGCGTCCCGCGGCCCAGGCGCAGACCGCCACGGCCCCGTCCATCGAAGTTCGCGGCACCGCATTGCCCCCTGCAGCCGGGCTCACCCCCGACCCGGGCGTCCCTTCGGATACGGGCGCTCCTCCACCTCTTCCTACCCAGAATGGGGCGGTGGCTTCGCCGAACCCCGGCGAGCCCCAGGTCTTCGTGAACGGGGCGAAAGCGAGCATCGGGCGGCCCGACGTGGTGCCGATCGTGCAACTTCGAGCCACGTACGACGACAACATCTACATCAGCCCGACCGACCGGCAGTCGGACATCTACGCGACAGGAGTCGCGGGCCTTGCGGTGGGGTGGGGGGACTTCCGCGACCAGCTTACGCCGCTGGGGGGTTACCAGGAAGCGTATGAGGACCTGCTCACCCCCGACTTCGACACCCGGCAGTTTCTGTATGCGAGCTACACGCCGGGTTACACCGCGTTCATCAATCACCCGCGCGAAAACACCTTCGACCAGAATGCGAGTCTCGGCGCCAGGTGGCCCTTCGGTTTCCTCACCGTGGACGCTCGGGCGAACTTCCGGCGCTATTCGGAAGCCGTCGTGGACACCGGCACGCGTCTGCGGCAAGACCAGATCAACGTTGCGGTGGCCTCCCGGTATCAACTCAGTTCCAGGACGTTCAATCGAAGTGGACCTGAACGAGATCACGCACGACTACGACCACAACGCGCAGGTCGATTCCACGGAGTTCATAGACCAGAACTATTTCAATTACCAGATCCTGCCGAAGACCAATCTCTCCGCCGGCCTCAGCCTGGGTTATGTGAGCGTCAGCAAGGGGTCGAACCAGGTTTTCGAACAGGGGCTGGTCCGCACCTCCTACGATACCGGCCACCGGATTTCGGGGAACATCTTTGGCGGCGTCGAGTTCCGTCAGTTCAGCGGGGGCGGCGACAGCGTCGTCAATCCGGTATTCGGGCTGCAGGCCGTCTATTCGCCGATGGACGGCACCACGCTGACCCTCGCGGGTTCGCGCCTCGTCACCACCTCCGCCGAATATATCGGCCAGAACATCGTCACCACCGGCGTCTCGCTGACGGCCTCCCAGCTTTTTTACGAGAAGATCACGGCGAGCGTGAAGGCGGGCTACGAGAACTACGACTACGGCAGCGCGGGCGACAACGGCGGGGCCGTCCAGCGCACCGACGACGCGCTCCGGTTCGGAGCCTCGGCTGCCTTTCACGTCACGCCGCACCTCGGGGTGAACCTCGCCTACGACTACTGGCACTACGCATCCACCGCGAGGCAGTTCCGCTTCGACGACGACCGCGTTTCGATCTACCTGGACTTCCTCTTTTAACCCAAACACGCCCATGAACCTATCCAAAACAATCCTCATCGCGCTGGCGGCAGCCGGCCTCTTTGTTCCCGCCGGAGTCCGGGCCCTCCCGTCCGACCCGGCTGCGGCAGCGCCGGCTCCGGCAACCGCGCCGGCCACCGTGGCGCCCTATACCCCAAACCCTTCCACCGCCTACCCGGTTGCGCGGCCCGCGGCAGCCGTTCCCTTCGCCCAACCGGCGCCCGCGACGGGCGCACCGGCCGCCGGCGCGGCGCCCTTGGGCGCGCCGCTGCCCGTCACCGTTCGCGCCGTGCCAGCCTCGGGCAATTCGGATGATCACGTCATCATGCCCGGAGACCTGATCGATGTGAAAGTCTTCCAGGAGCCGGACCTGGATTCCACCCTGCGCGTCGCCCAGGACGGCGCCGTGCTCTTCCCGCTCATCGACCGCATCACTGTCGGCGGCCTCACGCCGCAGGCGGCGGCCACGATGATCCGGAATCTCCTGGACAAGGACTACATCGTGAACCCGCAGGTCAGCCTGCGCGTGACCGAGTATGCCCGGCGCAGTTTCACCGTGCTCGGCGAAGTGCAGAAACCCGGTTCCTACGACATGCCGGATCGCTCGTCGGTGTCGCTGCTCGAAGCCGTCGGCATGGCGGGGGGCTACACGCGCGTCGCGAATGCGTCCAACGTCACCGTGAAACGCAAGATCAAGAACCAGGAGACGATCTTTCATTTGAACGCCAAGAAGATGGCGGCGGGCGGCGGCGGCCCCACGGCTTCCTTTGACATCAAACCGGATGACGTCATCAGCGTCGCGGAGAGCATCTTTTAAGGAGAACCCAACACTATGCCACGAAGCAAAAACAACGGCGGCGAGAGCTCGGAGCGGCTAGGCGAAATCGATTTCCAGAGGCTCTTCGACTCCTTCCTGGACAGGAAGTGGATCATCCTCGGCTGCCTGGCGGGCACGCTCCTGCTCGGCATCACCTACATCATCATCACGCCGAAAACCTATTCGGCGACGACGGTCGTGCAAGTGGAGCAGGAGGAGAGCAAGTTCGTGAACATCGAGGACATCAGCACCCAGGACTTGAAACAGGCCGAGGTGCTCAAAACGATCGAGACCAACCTCTCGGGCTCCCCGCTGCTCCTCGGAGTCATCACCAGCCTCAATCTCACCCCGGAAAACCTGGGCCTGAAGCCGAAGCCTGACGGCACCGCGTTCACCGACGGCGAAAAGGTCGAGGCGCTCTCCAATAGCGTCTATGTGAAGCTCGTGCGCGGCACCCGCCTCATCAACATCACGGCTAGCAATACGAACCCGCTGCTGGCGCAGCAGATCGCCGACCAGATCGTCAAGGAGTATGTCCGCATCAACACCGCCCAGCGCGCGGGCCTCTCCAGCGAGGCAAACAAGTTCCTCCTCGAAGAGTCCGACGTCCTCAAGCGCCAGGTGCAGCTCGCCGAGCAGGACGCGCAGGAATTCAAGGATCAACATCCCGGCGTCGCGCTGGAAAACAGCCAGGCGTTCGTGGACGAGAAGCTCCTCGCCCTCAACAACAAGCTGAACGATTCCAAGGAGCAGCTCTTCAAGGTGCAGTCGGACTACGCGCAGGTGCAGCGCCTGTTGAACGGCGCGATCGACGGCGACCGGACGACGCAGCTCTTGAGGATTTCCAGCGTTAGCAGCGACCCGGCCGTGCTGCAGCTTCAAAAGAGCGTCGCCGACGCGGGAGCATCCCTGGGCGAACTCGCGAAGCGTTACCGGGCGAAGCACCCGGCCTACATCCAGGCGCAGGCGCAGCTCGCCGGGCTGAAGACCGCCCTCTCGCAGGCGACCCTCCAGGCCGCGGAAGGCCTCGCCACCGCGGCGGAATCCGCCCGCCAGACGGAGGCCAACTTCGAGGCCGACCTCAAGCTTCTCGAGAAGGCGAAGCTGGATAACGACAAGGTCGCGATCCCGTACAACGCCCTGGCCAGCGAGGTGGACGCGAACCGCCAGCTCTACGAGAGCGTCCGGATGCGGCTCAAGGAGACGGAAGTGACCCGCGACATCGGCTCGAACGAGATTCGGGTCGCCACGCCCGCGATGCTCCCGCGCCTCCCGTCCAAGCCCAAGAAACTGCTCGTGCTCCTGGCTTCCGTCCTGGGCGGCATCCTGCTCGGAATCTGCGTGAGCCACGCCGTCTCTGCGGTGGACACCTCCTTCAAGTCCGTGGACGCCGCGGAGGCCGCCCTGGGTCTGCCGGTGCTCGCCGCGATCCAGGAACTCGGAAAGGTGGCGGCGAACCGCGCATTCCTCATCTCCGACGAACCGGCCGGCGTCATCGCGGAGGGTTTCCGCACCTTGCGCACCTCGCTCTCCATCGAGATCGGCGAGACCGAACGGAGCACGATCCTCTTCACGAGCGCCATCCCCGGCGAGGGAAAGAGCTTCTGCGCGATGAACTACGCGATCTCGCTTGCGCAGCTCGGGCAGCCCACGCTCTTGATCGACGCGGATCTGCGCCTGCCGACCGTGGCCAAAACCCTGCTCGGCAAGGAGCCGAAGCTCGGAGTCAACACCGTGCTCACCGGCCAATCCCGCCTGGAAGACTCCGTGCGCACCCTCCCCGAAATCCCGAATCTCTCTGTGCTGCCCGCGGGCGGCCGCATCTCGAACCCCGGCGAACTGCTCGCGGGCGGCAGTTTCAGCCGACTTTTGCAGGAGGCCTCCGAGAGGTTCAACTGGGTCGTCATCGACACCGCCCCGGTGCACGCGGTGAGCGACACCCTGCTCCTGGTGAAACACGCGAAAGCCGTCTGCTTCGTCGTGCACGCGGGCAAGACGCCGGCCCGCGCCATCCAGCGCGCCTGCGACCTCATCGAGAACGCGAGCGCCAAGCCCGCCGGGCTGGTCATGAACCACATCACCCAGCGGAGCCGCAGCTACTACTACTCCTACTCGGGTGAATACGGAAAGGGGGTCTATGGCACGGCAGGCGCCGACAGGTAGGCCGCCGACCGGAATCATGAAGTTCGCGCCGGCAAGGGGCGTCGAACGGGATGCATCCCTGGAAGGGGATGTTCCATCCTTCGACATGACGGCCGGCCAGGTGTTGATCAGAAAGCTCTTCCAGATGGGGTTCTGGCGGGCGGCGAGCATCGCCGCCGCTGCCGGCAGCGCCATCTGGGCGGCCCGCTGCCTCGGCCCCGAGAAGCTCGGCATTTCCGGGATGGCGATCTCCTTCGCCGCGCAGGCATCGCTCGTCGTCCAGTTCGGCCTCACCCCGCAACTCGTCCGCGATTATAATTTCGACCTGAAGGATACCGCCGGGAACGAACGCCTCGTCTCGGAAGCGCTCAGTTACCGCATCTGGTGCGCGCTCCTCCTGTCGATTGTTTGGGCGGTCATAGCCGTCGCGATGAAGCTGCCGCCGGAATGGCGGCTGGCCACGGTCATGGGCATCGTAACGCTGCTGGGCGGCGCGGTCACGTGCGACTGGCTTTTGCAGGCTCAGGAAAACCAGGTGGCGCAGCAACGCATGGCCGCGATCGGCGCCACCACCTCCGCGGTTCTCTCTTTCGCCCTTCTCCGGCCCGGCTCGCCGGCTGGAAGCGACCTCTGCATCTCGGCTTTCGTGGTCGCGCTGGTGGGGTATCTCATGTGGCGTACCGCCCTCTTCGGCAAACACCGCCCCTCGCTCTCGCTGCGCGCCGCCATCGACGGGATGGACCGCCTCTGGCGTGGCCGCTGGCTCTTCCTCAGCGCGGTCGTCATCTATTGTTATACTCGGTTTGAGTTGCCCCTGCTCGGTTGGCTGCGGTCCGTCGCCGAGCTTGGCCGCTACCGGAGCGCGCAGCAGGTCGTCGGCGCGATCCAGCCCCTTCTCGCCCTGGTGCCGGCGCTGCTGTATCCCCGCATGATCGACTGGTCCAAGCGAGGCACCCCGTACCTCTGGAAAAAGCAGTTGAGCCTCGCCAAGGTGCTGGGGCTCATCGCCATCCCCGGCATCCTCGGCACGTTCCTGGTGGTGCCCGTCGTCTATCCGTGGATCTTTGGCGCGCGCTTTCGCGACGCGGCGTGGCCGTGCTGCTTCCTCATCACCTCGAAGTTTTTCGTGCTCCTGAACGGCATCTTCGGCTGGGGCCTGTGGGCGATCGGGCGCGACCGCACCATGCTCGTCATCATGAGCTGCACCGCGGGGTTTTCGCTCCTCATGAACGTCCTGCTCATCCCCCGGTTCGGCATGGTGGTGGCCTCCCTCGTCAACGTGGCGAGCGAGCTGATCATCCTCGGGGCGTGCATGTTCATCACCTACCGGATCGCTTCGGCGGACTCCGCGGGTAACGGCGGGGAGGCCGCCGCCTCGTGACCCGCATGCCGCAGAGCGAGATCCTCATCGTCGGCGCCGGCCTGAGCGGGGCCGTCCTCGCGCGGGAGATCGCCGAGCACTCGCCCCACCGGGTCCGGGTGATCGAGAGCCGCGCGCATCTGGCGGGCAACTGCCACACCGAGCGGGACGAAGAGACCGGCGTCATGGTTCACCGCTACGGGCCGCATATTTTCAACACGAACCACGAGGATGTGTGGTGTTACATCCAGCGTTTCGGCGACTGGATTCCATTCGTGAACCGGGTAAAGGCGTCGACGGAGCGCGGCGTCTTCTCGATGCCGATCAACCTCCACACGATCAACCAGTTTTTCGGGAAGCGCCTGACTCCGGACGGCGCGCGGGAGTTCGTCGGTTCCCTCGGCGACCCGTCGATCGGCGAGCCCGGAAATTTCGAGGAGCAAGCCTTGAAAATGCTAGGGCGGGAACTCTACGAGACGTTCTTTTACGGCTACACGAAAAAACAGTGGGGCTGCGAGCCGCGCGAGCTTCCCGCTTCCATCCTGAAGCGGCTGCCGATCCGCTTTAATTACAACGACAACTATTATAACACCCGCTACCAGGCGATCCCGAAGGACGGATACACCGCCGTCATAGGCGCGATGCTGGATCATCCGTCCATCAACGTGGAGCTCGAGACGGAGTTCCACCACGACATGACGGACCGGTGCTCCCATTGCTTCTACTCCGGGTCCATCGACGGATTTTTCGACTACCGGCATGGGCGGCTCGGCTACCGGACGGTCGAGTTCGAGGCCTTCCGCGGAAAGGCGGACATCCTCGGGAACGCGGTGATCAACCATCCCGAGCCCGACGTCGCGTTCACCCGCATGCACGAACACAAGCACTTCGCGCCTTGGGAGACGCACGAAAACAGCATCGCATTCCGCGAATACAGCAAGGAGACCCAGCCGGGAGACATCCCCTTTTACCCGAAGAGCCTCGCGGCGGATCGCGCGCTGCTGGACCGATACGTCGAGCTGGCGAACGCGTCGGAGCACATCTCCTTCATCGGCCGGCTCGCCACCTACCGCTACCTGGACATGGACCAGATCATCGGCGAGGCCCTCGACCTGTCGAAAATTTTCCTACGCAATCAGGCAAAGCAATGCGCGATCCCGGCGTTCGGGCCCCAACGCGGCAAACTGGCGTCATAAAAGGGGCAATCACCATGTATTCAATCAACCAGGATCCTGCCACCCACCGGCCCCCGCCGCTTCATTGGCTGACCGTGCTCCGCTACCCGGCGGCCATATGGGTCGTCGCGATTCATTGCCTTCACCGCGTCCCGTACGTGAGCGGCGGGCCGCCCATCGTTTCAACGCCTTTGCGGATGTTCATCGACCGCGGTTTCCTCGGGGTCTCGTTCTTTTTCATGCTCTCCGGGTTCATCCTGGCGTGGAACTACCCGGTCATCACCTCGGTTAGATCGTATCTCACCGCGCGGGCCGCCCGCATCCTGCCGGTCTATTACCTCGCGCTGCTTTTCAGCCTGCCCATCCTGGTGATCGAGATACACGCGGCGGGCTTTCACCTGATCGAGATCGCAAAGGGTTTGATGGTTCTCACCCTTACGCAGTCGTGGATCCCGCGGAGCGTGGGCTTCTGGAACGGGCCGGCATGGACGCTGTCATGCGAAGCGTTCTTCTATTGCTCGCTGCCCTGGATGCTTCCGGTCGTCACTCGATATTTTTCCGGGAAGAGCCTCGGACGCCTCGCGACGGGGTTGGCCGTCCTGTGGCTCCTCGGACTCGTTGCCCCGACGCTCTTCTTTCTGAAATTCGGAGGCATGGTGGATAACACCGCGTGGCTGATCCGGACGCAGACGGACCACGTTTTCGCAAGAGAAGTGGACATGAAGCGCGTGGTCGAGAATTTCCCGCCGCTGCGCATCCTGGAATTCATCGGGGGTGTCGTTCTCTGCGCGGGCATCAAGCCGTATATCGGTGCGACCGGGCCGCGCCGCGCATCCGCGCTTCTTGTTCTCGGGGCGGCCTGGGTCTGCAGCTCGATGTTCCTGCCGTTCATCTTTTCGATGGGCACCTGGTGCCTTCCGGGCTTCGCCTGCATCATCGCCGGCGCCGCGATGCTCCCCGCTCCTCCTCGCGGCGGCGGCGCATTCTCGCTCGCCCTGCTGCTCGGCAACGCCAGCTACGCCGTCTATCTGTTCCACATACCGATCATCGAGTATCTGTTGTTCCTCTGCCCGCCAGGCATCTGCCCGGGCATCTTCTCGCCGTCGCATTTCCTGCTGGCCCTGTTCGTCACCGCCGTCACGCTCGTCACGGCTGCGAGCATTGCGATCTTCCATCGCTTTGAGGAGCCGATGCGGGTTCGGGTAAAAAATCTTCTCGCCGCTCCGCGCAGGAAGCAGCAGTTCCCGGAAACGGCCTTGCTCACCACCGACCTATGACGGAAGCCGCCACAGTCTGCGCGATCGTCGTCACGTACAACCGCCTGGAACTGCTCACGCAGTGCGTGGATTCGCTCCGGGCGCAAACCCGGGCTCCGGACGCCATCGTCGTGGTCAACAACGGAAGCACCGACGGCACCGCTGCGTGGCTCGACGGGCAGCGCGACCTCGTCGTCGTCCACCAGGCGAACCTCGGCGGCGCAGGCGGCTTCAACCGCGGCCTCAAGGAAGCCTACCGCAAGGGGCACGGCTGGTTCTGGATCATGGATGACGATGTCATCTGCGAGCCCGCGGCCCTGGCAGAGTTGCTGGCGCCGGCGGGGAAACTGCCCGAGTGCGCGTTCCTCTGCAGCCGCGTGGTGAACGCCTCGCAGGAGCCCCTCAATGTGCCCGAGATCGACATGCGGCCCTCGCCGGTGACGGGTTATCCCGCATGGCCTTCCGCGCTGCCGATGTCGCTCATGCCCGTCCGGGCGGCGACCTTCGTATCGATCCTCCTCCCGCGGCGGACGGTGGACGCGTGCGGCTACCCGTTCACGGAGATGTTCATCTGGGGGGACGACACCGAATACACCACCCGGGCCACCAAGGACGCGCGCGCCTACCTCGTCGCGAACAGCACCGTGCTCCATATGCGGGCGAACAGCTCGGCACTCAGCATCTCGCGCGAGGCGAACGCCGCGAGGCTGCCGCTTTTTCGCTACTACTATAGGAACACGGTGTACCGGTTCCGGAAGTTCGGCACCCCGGTGGACCTCGTCCGGTTCGTTTACAAGGCGTTCTTCGAATGCATCCGCTCCCTCGGGTCTTCGACGCCGCACCGCCGGGTCGCGATCGTCCTTCAAGGCCTCTTCCAGGGCATCACCTTTGAACCCCGCGTCGAGTGGCCGCCATGAAACAGCCCTCGGTTTCGGTCATCATCCCCACGCGGGACCGCCATGAGCTGCTCCTGGCGGCGATCTCGTCCGCCCTGGACCAGGCAGCGGACGTGGAGGTCATCGTGGTGGACGACGGTTCCGCACCGCCCATCCGCGAATACCTCGCTGCGAACACGGAACTCTCCGCCCGGGCCGGCAACCGGCTCCAGGTGCTCGCCAACGACGGCGGCGGCGCGAACGCGGCCCGGAACAAGGGCCTCTTCGCCGCGCAGGCTGAATTCGTCATCTTCCTGGACTCGGATGATCGCCTGCTGCCGGGCAAGGTCGCGCGCGCCCTGTCGATCTTCGCCGGCCCGAAGAAGGTCGATGCCGTGTTCGGCTACAGTTGGGGCCGCACCGAACGAGGCGGCGTGGATAACCAGCTCTTCCACCGCAGCGCCGACCCGCTCGCTTTTTCGCTGCTGCCGAGCGCGATGCTCTGCCACACCGAGGCGATCGTCTGGCGAAAGACCTGCGCGCTCGAGACCCTCTGGGATGAACGCCTGCGGCGCTGGCAGGACTGGGATTTCCTCGTGCGCGCCCTTTCGAAAGGGATCGCGTTCGCGTACGACCGGTGCCTGGGCTCGGAGTTCCTCATCCATAAAAATTCGATCACGCGGCAGGCCCACTCCTTCCGGGATGAACATTGGGCGCTCCAGGGCGCCATCGATGCGTTGCGCGGCCGCAAAACGTCGCGGGCCTCCCACTGGCGCAATCTCGGGCTCCGCGTGCTGCTGTGCGCGGAAAGATGGCGCGCCGAGGCGCCGGAGTCGGGCGAGGCGCTGGGCGGCATCCTCGAGGAATGCCAGCGGCGGAGCGGGGCGCGCGGACCGCGCTGGCCGAGCCTGCCCGCATTGCGAAGGCATCTCCGGCTGGCGGGGATGGAGATTTCATTGAAGCGGGCGGCGGCCATCGACTGGCCCACACTAGCGAGGCACTCGTGGATTTCCGGGTAATCTGCCTCCTCAACGCGCTGCTCTTCCTGTTCGCCGCCGGCTTCTGCTACCGGCGGGGCTTGGTCACGCTCACTTCCCCGGTGACGTATCTGCTTATCTTCCACCTCATCACCTGGGTCTTCGGGCCCGCCCTCGTCTATTTCGCCGACTTCGATTTCGGCTGGCGTTACGTCGGTTTCACGCCTTCGGAGGGCGTCCAGCGGCGGGTCTTTTTCCTCAGCAACATGTACCTGTTCCTGGCCGTCGCGACCTTCTATTTCCTGAACCGGGAGGAGGCTTACGATTCGCGGCCCTCGCTCAGCATGTGCGACCGCATCCGGGTGCGGCTTCCGCTGCTCTGGATCTTGTTCGGCCCCCTGGCTCTCTATTCCATTTACCTCACGGCATTCAGCGGGGCGGAAATGGGGGAGCTGGTGGACGGGCGCTATGTTCTCACCGGCACCAGCGGCTATATCCTCCAGGCGCAGGAGTCGCTGCTTTCGCTCTGCATCCTGACTCTCGTCGGGTTGCGCTTCAACTTTTTCTCGATGTTCCCGTTCCTGGCGTTCATGTGCGTGCGGGCGATCTCGGGTTACGGCAGGTGGGCCATCGTTTTCGGAGTCCTGGCCGCCTTGACGACGTGGTGCTGGTTCGCCGGGCGACGGCGGTTCCCGGCGTGGTTCTGGATGTTGCTTCCGCTCGCCTATCTCGTGTTCACGATCATCGGCGAGAACCGAAGCATCGTTTCCGACTTCGTGCATGGCAACCAGTCGGTGGCCTCCGTCGCCAGGGGCAACGACCAGCAGGGGCTCGACCGCCTGGATAACCTCGACTTCGCGAACTTCCAGGTCACGGGCTGTTACGTGGAACTCATCCCCGCCGTATCGGGAGGTTACGACTGCTTCGTTCCGTATCTCGGCATCTTCACCGAGCCGATCCCGCGCGTGCTCTGGGCCGACAAGCCGATCGGCTACCCCTCTCTGATCAACGACCGGCTCCTGGGTTACGGGAATTTCACCAGCCTCACCCGGACGGTGGTGGGCGACGGCTGGACGAACGGCGGCTACCTCGGCGTCGCGGGCCTCGCGCTGGTATGGGGTTATCTCTACGGCATGGGCTACCGGTGGTTTCAGCAGAGCGGGCGCTTTTCTCCGGTTGCGATCCTCTGGATCATCATCACCTGCCTCGTGCCGCAATACCTTCGCGACGGACGCACGGAGATCATCAAGTTTCTTCTGTTCACTTCGCTCCCTTTTGGAGTCATGGCCTTCATGGAGCGGCTGGAGCTTCGCCACGCGGTTTCCCGGGGACGCGGCATCCGGGCGGACGCATGAAAACAGCCATGAGACAATACATCGTCGCCGCAAACCGGGACCGGGACCGCTATGATGTCCCGTGGGCTCTCCACGCGTCGCACCGGCTCGCGAGGTTCGCCACCGACCTCTATTTCGGCCAGTCCAGGGCGCAGCAGGCCCTCGCATCCGCGGCCGATCTCAAACGGCGTTCGTGCCCGGGGCTGCCGTCTTCCAAGGTGAGCTGGTGCTGGAGCGCGATCTACGAACAGACCGTCCGGCTCAAGGGCGCCAAGACGGATGTGGAGAGAATCCAGGTTTTTCAGCGGATCGAAAAGACCCTCTCGGAGTTCGCGGGCAGGCTCTCCGACCGGCACGGATACGACCTCCTGCTATATTCGGGCTTCGCCCTGGACGCCTTCCGGCGCGTGCTGGATGGGCCCCAGGCGCGGTTCGTCTTCGTCTATCACCCGCTCGGCCTCCTTACGCGCGAGATCCTGGTCGAGGACTTCGAGCGGTTCGGCGATTTCCGGTCGTCCCACGTCCGGCATATGGCGGAGATCGAGGCGTCCGAGGGGAGCCGTTACCATGAGGAGGTGGAGCTGGCCCACGGGGCGATCTGCGCCAGCGCGTTCACGCGGCGCTCCATCCTGGCCGCGGGGATGGCCCCGGAGAACATCGCCGTCGTTCCGTACGGGGCGGACATCGCCCCTTCCGGCGGCGAGCCCATCTCCAGGGGCGGAAAAATCCGGTACCTTTTCGTCGGACAAGGCGTCCAGCGGAAGGGATTGCATCACCTCCTGCATGTGTGGAAAGCGGGGGGCTTCGCCGCCTGGGCCCAGCTCGACCTCGTCCTGAACGTGAGCGACCCGGAGGTTGCCTCCGCCGCCGGCGCGGGCGTGAATGTCCTGGGGCGGCTCACCTTCGAGGAACTCAAGGATCTCTACGCGAACGCCGATGTCTTCGTCATGCCCTCCCTCGTCGAGGGCTTCGGCCTTGTCTATCAGGAGGCGATCTCCCACGGGTGCAGGGTCGTCGGCGGGACGAACACGGGCCTGCCCGACCTCGGGCTGCCCGCCGAGGCGTGCGGCATCGTCGATGCCGGGGACCGGGCGGCTCTCCGGGTGGAGATGGAACGCCTCGGCGCGGCCTCCCGCGAAGGCGGCATGAGCCGCGAGGAGATACGGGAGCTGGCGACGCTGCGGCCGCGCGCGGTTTTCCGGCGGGAACTCGTCCAGGCGCTCGAGGGATTTGAAGCGGCGTTTGCGGAAAACGCCTCGGCTCCGCGCGACCAGCACACACCCGCCTTGAGGCCATGACACCGACCCCACGGCAACCCTCGGTTCTCGTATTCGGGCATTACCTGCCGCCGGTGACGGGCGAGCGCCTCTGCTTCCGGCAGTTGCTCGATTCCCTCTCCGGTCAGCACTACCCGGTGACCCGCTGCGACAAGGCCACGCTCGATTGCCTGGTGAAGCCCGGCGCCGTCTCGTGGCTCGCGTTCGGCCATTCGCTCGCGGGGTTCGTGCGCGATCTCGCGTTCCTCTGCATCTTTCGAGCCCGGTCGTTCTTCGTGCTCCCATACCTGCACAACCGCGCGTGGCGGCGACTGGCCCTGCTCGGCGCGTGGCTGCCCAAGACGCTGCGGAGCCGGACGCTGCTCGTGGTTCTCACGGAGGAGATCGCGGAACGCCTCCGGGCCGGGGGCTGGAACGCCGTGGTGCTCCGAAACACGATGTGCGACATGCCCGAGTCCGAGCCGAGGCCGGCTTCGAGGGCGAAGCGCCTCATCTGGATGGGATCGCTCACCCGGGAGAAAGGGTTCCACCTCGCGTGCGGCGCCTTCGGTCGGTTGCGGTCCGCCGATCCCGAATGGTTGTTCGACATCTACGGCGAGGGCTCGCTGGAGCCGGAGGCGCGGAACGAGCCGGGCGCGGTCTTTCATGGCCTCGTGACCGGCAAGGAGAAAGAGGCGGCGTTCGCGGGCGGCGGCGTGTTGATCCTGCCTTCGCATTACGTCAACGAGACGCAGCCGCTCAGCGTCATCGAGGCGTTCTATTTCGGGTTGCCCGTCGTGACCAGCGACATCGGCGGATTGCCCGAGATGGTGGGCGAGGGGGCGGGGGCGGCGGGGATCGTCGTGCCGCGCGGGTGCGAGGCGGGCGATTACCTCAGCGCGATCCGCGCGGTGTATGAGGATTACACGCTTTTCGCGGGCAACGCCCATAAACGCTACCAGGCGCTCTTCTCGCTCTCCGCATACGAGAAGCAGCTCTCCTCCATCATGGCCATCGCGAGCGGGAGGGCGGCGTGAACGGCTCCACTCAAACCGTCGAGGCGCCCCTCGAAGCGGAGCGCGGGAACGAACGGGCCGCGGCCGCGCCGCCGCAACGCCTCGTGCTCGTCTGCCAGCTCTTCTATCCCGAATTGGTCAGCACCGGGCAGACGCTCACCGAGCTCGGCGAAGAACTCGCGCGGCGCGGGGTTGACCTCACGGTGGTGGCGAGCCAGCCGATCATCGTCCGGCGGGACGAGCGCATCGCCCCCCGCATCGTCCACGAGGGGATCACCGTCATCCGCACCTGGTCAACGCGTTTTCCCAAGACGAATTTCCTCGGCAAGGTCGTCAACCAGGTCACCTTTTTCCTCACCTCGGCCCTTCATGTCCTGTCGCAGGAATCCGACGCGCAGCTCCTCATCCTCACCAACCCGCCCTACCTGCCGCTCCTGGGCTGGCTCTGCCATTTCCTGCGCGGCCAGTCCTTCGGCCTCATCCTGTTCGACATCATGCCGGAACAGGCGGAGCTCCTGAACTTCGTGCGGCCCGACGGCTGGATGGCGCGCCTCTGGCGCAAGGTGAACCGCCTCTCGTACCTCCGCTGCGCCTACGCCGTGGTACTGAGCCGCGACATGCTCGTGGGCGCGCTGGAGAATGCGGACGTCGCCGGAACGCCCCAGGAGGCGGAATGCCGGGCGCGGACGCACATCATCCACGTCTGGTCGGACGACCGGATGATCGAGCCGAAGAGCAAGGCGGAGTCGAGCGAGGCGAAACGGCTCGGCGTCGTGAACCGTTTCGTCGTCCAATATTCCGGCAACCACGGGCGCTTCCACGACATCGAGACCCTGCTGGAGATTGCGCGCCTGCTGCGGGAGGAGAGCGGCATCATCTTCCAGTTCATCGGCGAAGGGCAGAAGAAGAATCTCGTCTCGCGGTTCAAAAAGCAGCACGGGCTCGAGAACGTGTTCGAGTCCTCCTACTGCGCGAAGGAGCTCCTGGGGGAATCCCTCACGATGAGCGACCTCGGCGTCGTCGCGCAGATGCCCGGCCAGGAGCGCGTCTGCTACCCCTCGAAGCTGCTCGGCATCATGGCGGCGGGGCGGCCCGCTTTCGCCATCTGCACCACGACTTGCGAGATGGCCCGCATGATCGACGAGCAGGGTCTCGGATTCATCGTCGAAAACGGGGATGCCGACCGCGGCGCGGAGCTGATCCGCGGGGCCGCCCGCGACCCCGCCGCCGTGGACGCCATGGGCCGGAACGCGCGCCGGTATCTCCAGGACCATTTCACGCTCCGCAGCGCGGCGGAACGCTACTTTGACCTCATCACCAAACCCTCTCCGGAACTAGCGAAAGCAACGAGTTATGAATGACAAAAAAATAGTAGTATGCGGGGGCGGCGGCTTCATAGGGGGGCACCTCGTGGCGGAGCTCCAGCGCCGCGGCTTTACGAGCATCCGCAGCGTGGACGTGAAGCCCATGAGCAACTGGTACCAGGTCAACGACGGGGTCGAGAACCTCGTCCTGAACCTCAAGGACCTCCCGAGCTGCCGCACCGCGCTTCAGGGCGCGCGCATCGTCTATAACCTCGCCGCCGACATGGGCGGCATGGGCTTCATCGAGAACAACAAGGCGCTCTGCATGCTCAGCGTCCTCATCAACACCCACCTGCTCATGGCCGCGCAGGAGATCGGCGTGGAGCGCTTCTTCTTCGCCTCCTCGGCCTGCGTCTATAACGCGGACAAGCAGCGCGACCCGAACGTCACCGCGCTCAAGGAGGCCGATGCGTATCCCGCCATGCCCGAGGACGGCTACGGCTGGGAGAAGCTCTTCAGCGAACGGATGTGCAGGCATTTCAGCGAGGACTTCGGCGTGCTCACCCGGAGCGCCCGCTACCACAACGTTTACGGCCCGCTCGGCACGTACAAGGGCGGCCGGGAAAAAGCGCCGGCGGCAGTCTGCCGCAAGATCATCGAGGCGAAACTGAGCGGCAAACACGAGATCGAGATCTGGGGCGACGGACACCAGACCCGCAGCTTCATGTATATCGACGATTGCCTGAAGGGGACGATCGACATCCTGGACAGCGGAATCACCGAGGTGCTCAACCTCGGCAGCAGCGAGCTTGTCTCCATCAACCAGCTCGTCGATATCGTCGAAGACATCGCCGGCCTGAAGGTGAAACGTTCGTACAACCTCAGCGCGCCAAAGGGCGTGAACGGCCGCAACAGTGACAACACCCGCATCCAGGAGCTGCTCGGCTGGGAGCCCGGCACCAAGCTCCACGACGGCATGACCAGAACTTACAAATGGATTTACGAGCAGATGACAAAATAACCCGGGTGGAGCCCCCTCCATCGGAAGGGTACCGGCACATCCCGCACGGCGGGGTGACGACGACCTTCGCTTCGCACCAGGCCCGCGTGGAAAAGCGGGTGCTGGTGGCCGGCGGCGTCGTCCCGGGCCTGCACCAGTTCGCTTCGGCGGAGCTGCGCGCGGGGGTCATCATCGAGCCGCACCGGCACGCGACCATGACGGAGGTCTTTCACCTGCTGGAGGGCCGCCTGCTCGCGCGGTGCGCGGAGACGGAGCTGCAGCTTACCGGCGGCGACTCGCTCGTCGTCAACGCCGGCACGGAGCACTCCTTCCAGGCCCAGGCGGACACGCGCATCATCTACTTCGGCTTTCACTCCGGCGGATAAACCCTTTGTGCCAAGCTTCAAGGAAAAAACATTTCGCGGCGCGGGCTGGTCCACGCTCGAGGGCATGGCCGGGCAGGGATTGTCCTTCCTCATCTTCCTGATCCTGGCGCGGCTCCTTTCGCCGCGGGATTTCGGCATCGTCGCCATCGCGAACGTTTACGTGCTCGTGGCGCAGTTCCTTGTTTTTCAAGGCCTGGGGCAGGCGATCCTCCAGTTCCAGGATCTGGACGAGGAGCACCTGGACACCATCTTCTGGATCAACGTCGCGATCGGGTCGGCGTTGCTCCTCCTCACCCTTCTGGGCGCATCCGCCGCCGAGGCCTGGACGCGTACTCCCGGGCTCGGCCCCGTCCTGCGGGGGCTCTCGCCCGTGCTCTTTCTCGCCGCGCTCACCGACGTGCCGAACAACCTTCTCTCGCGCGAGATGCGTTTCCGGAAACTGGCCGGCCGCACGCTGGTCGCCTACCTCGCCGGGGGCGTCGTGGCCGTGGCGTGCGCGTTGCGAGGCGCGGGCGCGTGGAGCCTCGTCGCCCAGCAGGTCACGTTCTGGCTTGCGAACTTCATCATGCTCTGGGCCGCTACGCCGTGGCGGCCGCGTCCCCGTTTCTGCGTCGCCCGCGCCGCCAGGCTGCTGCGCTTCGGGAAGCATCTGCTCTGGGTCGACCTGGCGGGACTCGTCAGCCGCCGCTCGGACCAGATATTTGTCGGGCGATTCTTCGGCCCCATCGCCGGCGGCTTCTATTCGGTCGGGGCGCGCGTGTCGATGCTGGTCGGCGAAGTGCTGATCCGCTCCTTGAGCAAGGTGACGGTCACCGTGCTCTCCCGTTTGCAGAACGAGGGGCTCCGGTTCAACGCCGCGGTTTACGAGGTCGTCGAGATGCAGAGCGCGCTCATCCTGCCGGTCGCGGTGGGGCTGGCGCTGGTCGCGCCGGACGTCATCGCGCTGTTCCTCGGCAGAAAATGGGCGCCGTCGGTGCCGATCGTGCAGGCGCTGCTGCTGGCGTGCCCGTTGGAGGCGTTCTCGGCGGTGCATCAATCGACCCTCGTCGCGCGCGGCCAGCCGCAGTGGTGCTCGGCGCTGACGACGATGCACGCCGCGGCCAACCTCCTCGTATTCGCGGTGGCGATCCGCTGGGGGCCGCTCGCCGTGGCGACGGGTTACACGCTGCGCGCGCTGTGCCTCTACCCCGTGGAACTCGGGGTGCTGCACAGGGCCGCGGCGCTCTCCCCCGCGCGTTTCCTGCGGATGCTCTCGCCCCAGGCGGGCGCGGCGTTGGTGATGACGGGCACGCTCCTGCTGCTCCGCAGCCAGCTCGGTGCGGCGGCCCCGGGCCTGCTGCTTGCGGCCTCCGTACTCATCGGCGCGGCGGTTTACCTTTCGGCGGAGGCCCTGCTGAACCCGCGCCTCGTCGCGGAACTCTGGAGCTACCGGACTCTGGGCATCGGGAGGGTGGCGGTCGTCGTCGCGCACGAATGAGGATTCTCATCATCTCCAATCTTTTCCCGCCTTACGTGATGGGCGGGGCGGAACTCGCCGCGCATGCGCTCGCCACCTGGCTCGCGCGCGCCGGGCACGCGGTTCACGTCCTCACGAGCGCCCAAGAGCCGGCCGGGGGCGGGGTGAAGGAGGACGCGGCGGGGTTTACCGTCGAGCGCCACTTTTTCCCGAATATTTATCCGATCTACCAGGCCGACGAGACGCAGCCCGGCCGCAAGCTTCTCTGGCACGCGCGGGATCACTTCAACCCGGGGTCGGAGAGCATCGTGCGGGACGTGATCGGCCGGTTCCGCCCCGACCTCGTCAACACCCACGACCTGCAGGGGATCGGCTACAATCTGCTGCGCGAGATCGGGCGCCAGGAATTGCCCTGCGTGCAGACCTTGCACGACTTCGGATTCCTCTGCATCAACATGAACATGTTTCTGAACGGGGAACCGTGCCGCAGGCGGCACCTGCCATGCCTGGCCTCCGGGTTTGTGAAGCGCATCTACCTCTCCTCGGTGGAGACGCTTTCCTTCTGGTCTCCGTCGCAGGCGCTGCTCGAGCGATACCTGCCCCACCTTCCGCCGCACACGGAGGCGATCTGCATTCAGCTCCCGCTGATGTTCTCCGCGCCGCCCGAGCTCTCTCCCGCGGGCTCCGCCCCGGGGCCGGTGCGGCTCCTGTACGCCGGCCAGTTCACGGAGGCAAAAGGCGTCGAGTTCCTCCTGGAGACGCTGGAGCCCCTCGCCGGAGGGGGCGGGTTCGAACTCGTCATGGTCGGCAGCGGCGCCCTGCTGGAGCCATTGCAGGAGCGCTACGCGCGCGCGACCTGGGTGAAATTTACCGGGCGCATCCCGCCGGAGGAAGTGGCCGGGTTCATGGCCCGCAGCGATCTGCTCCTGGTTCCCTCGCTCTGGTTTGAGAACTCGCCTCTCGTCGCCTACCAGGCCAGGCAGCTCGGCCTGCCGATCCTCGCGAGCCGCATCGGCGGCCTGCCCGAGCTGGTGCGGGAAGGGTCAAACGGCATCCTCCTGCCACCGGGCGACACCGCGCGCTGGCAGAACTGCATCCGCGAAATCCTGGACAAGCCGGAGAAGCTGGAAGCCTTGCGCGCCGCGGCCCGCGAGAACGCCGCGGATTGCGACCCCGACGTGCTGGGCGGGGCCGTCCTCCGGCTCTTCGAGAGAACCCTTCGCGCCGCGTCGCCGGTGCGATCCAAGGAAAGGCAGCCCGCGGGCGCATGAGTCCTCTCCTTGCCAGCATGTCCAGGGAGGAACCGGCCACGCAGCGGGCCATGGGGCTGCTGATCTACTCGGGGTGGGTCATCACGCTTCTCTACTTCCCGAGCGGCGTCCTCCATTTCTACCTCGGGAGCGCCGTTTACTTCCGGGACGTGCTGCTGGCGGTGCATTTCGCCGCCTCCGTGGTCTGGCTGCATCGCATGGGCGACCTCCGGTGGGTCATGCGGCAGTCGGCGATCCTCCTCCTGGTTCCAGTGCTCCTGATTCCCGCAATTGCCGATCCCGATTTCCGCTTCGAAGCGTTGCGCACGGTGAAATGGACGTTCAGCTGGCTCGACTGGATATTCATCGGGCACTTCGCTTTTCATTACCGCCGCTGGGACCGCTGGCTGGGCATCTTCATCGGCCTGACGGTGACCGAGCTCCTGCTCGAGTGGCTGGTGGGCGCGTATGAATGGAAGGTCGGCCACTACGTGTTCGCAACGCCGACGTCGTGGGACGAACGGACGGTGTTCGGCGTCCAGGAGGTGAAGGATCTGAGGCTGGGGGCGGACATCCGCGTGCGCGGCCTGCAGCGCGACGTCTTCTCCTTCGCGAACCTCATGGCGATGAGCGCCGTGCTCGGCCTCGCGTGGGCCAGCATCTCGCGCCAACGCTGGCAGAGGGCGGTGGGGTTTGCGTGGGCCGCATTTTTTGCGGTGATGCTCGTCATATCGGGTGGGCGCTCCGCGCTCTTCGGCATCCTCGCGAGCACGATCCTCTCGATCGGTTTCGCGGTGGATCACCACCGCACGCGCCGCTGGTCAAACGGCTACGTGCTGGGGTGGGTGGCCGTGGCGATGCTCATCAGCCTCGTGGGCGTCGGCAAGCTCACGGAGACGGTGAGCGGCACGTTCCTGGGCAAGGCGCGCATCGGCGACTCCAGCAGCGCGTACATGCGCGACGACAACTGGACGAACATCCAGGCCGCGTTCGAACAGGAGCCGATCATCCTCGTCATCGGCGGCCCCATCGCGTCGCTCCTCGACACGCGGATCGCCCCTATGTTCCATTGGGCGGACAACCAGTTTCTCTGGGATACATACCACCTGGGGCTGGCCGGGGCGGTCGCGATCGCGTTCTATTTTTTCAGGGTGCTCTGGATCAGCCGACCGGGCGTCCAGGCCCGCGGCACGGATGTCATCGTGCTCTGCCTCCTCTTTGTCATCGGGGAGGGGATCGCGCGCGAATCGCTCACCTTCATGGGTTGCATGCCCCTCTTCATCGCATGCGGCTACGTCAGCGCGGCTACCGCCGCGGCGGTTGCCGAAGCGGCGGAATCCGCAACCCGGCCGCGTTCGCGCCGCCGCCGCCGCACCCGCGCAATCCAGTCCGCCTGAGATGAAAGTCCTCCTCCGCATCCGAAGCGACATCGGCAAATACCCGGGCGGCGACTACGTCCAGCTCCTGCGGACGAAGGAGACGCTGGAGGGGCTCGGCTTCCGGTGCGAAGTCTCGCCGGGCCTCGACCCCATCCCCGCCGGGATCGACGCCATCCACCTTTTCAATACGACGCGCATCCATGAGACGTGCCTCCAATTCCGCGAGGCGCAGAGACGCGGTATCCCGGTCGTGCTGACGCCCATCTGGCATTCGATGCGCGAGATGGGGCGGTTCTACGCGAAGCTCTACAAGCTCCCCTTTTTCCCGGTGTGGAAATACATGGCCGCGAAGGAATTTTTGTATGCGCGCCGCTCGCGCCTCCCCGTTTTCCCGGAGGCCACGCTCCGCTACCGCGCGCTCCAGCGGGAGGTCGTCGGGGGCGTCGATCTCGTCGCGCCCAACTCACGGGCCGAACTCGACACCCTGCGGCGCGAACTTGGGGTCGAGCCGCGCGCGGCGCGCGTCATGGCGCCGTTGTTCGAATCCGAACCGGCCGCGGAACAGCCGGGAGGGGAGCGCCGGGATCCGTGTGCGCGGGCCGGGTCGAGCCGCGCAAAAACCAGCTCGGCGTCATCCGCGCCTTCAAATCGCTCGGCCGGAACGGACGCCGGCTCCTCCTGTTCGGCAGCATGGGCGGCATGCATCCCGCTTACGAGAGGGCGGTGCGCAAGGAGCTCGAACCCGGCTGGGTGGAGTACCGCGGCAATGTCCCGGTCGAGGAACTCGCCGCGGCGTACGCGTCGGCGAAAGGGGCGATCCTCGCCAGTTTTTTTGAGACGTGCGGGTTTTCGGCGATGGAGGCGATCACCCACGGCGCGCAAGTCTGCATCAGCGACACGCCGTACACGCGCGAGTTCTACGAGGGCCACGCCGTTTTCTGCGATCCGTTCTTCGTTCCGTCGATCCGGGCCGGGATCGAAAAAATGCTCGCGGTTCCCGCCCCGGATCGGAACGGCTTCCTGCGCCCGTTTTCGCGCGAAGCGGTGGCCCGCGAGACAAGGGAGGTGTACCAATGTCTGACCAGCTAGCCTCTCCCGCGGGAACGAGCGATACGGAGCGGGAGACCTCCGGCGCGGTGCTGCCCGGCGTCCTCTCGGTCATCACAGTGACGTATAACTCCCGGCACGAGATCGCGGCGTGCATAGAATCGATACCGCCCGAGCTCCTGGGTTGCCCGGTGGAGCTCATCCTCGTGGACAACGCTTCCTCCGACGGCACGCTCGACTTCGTCCGCGCGAATTACCCGCACGTCGTTGCGTTTTCCGCCGGAGCGAATCTCGGCTTCGGCGCGTCGAACAACATCGGGGTGCGCCGGAGCACGGGCGAGTACCTGCTCTTCCTGAACCCGGACACTAAGTTGAACGGCGCGGCGCTCGAACATTGCCTGCGCCGCCTGCAGAGCGAGGCCGAGATCGGCATCATCTCGCCCAAGCTCGTCCTGGCGAACGGGGAGATGGATCTCGCCTGCCGCCGCGCGGTGCCGACGGTGTGGGACGGCGTGACCCGCGGCACGGGGCTCTATAAGCTGTTCCCCCGCGTGAAGTGGTGCGCGGGGTATAACCTCACATACCTCCCGGAGGACGAAACCTACCCGGTCGGCTCGGTGAACGGCGCGTTCATGATGATGCGGCGGCGGCTCTTCCTGCGGGTCGGGGCGTTCGACGAGCAGTTTTTCATGTACGGGGAGGACCTCGACCTCTGCCTGCGTTGCAGCCGGGAGGGGTTCAAGGTCATCTACGACGGACGCCACTCCGTCATCCACCTCAAAGGGTGCAGCTCCAGCAAGGCCTACAAGATGATGTCCAGGCAGCTTTTCACCGGCACAGAGCAGTTTTACCTGAAGCATTTCAACCCGAACAACTCCCGGTTCGTCCGCTGGAAATACGAGCTTCTTTTCGGACTCTGGCGCGTGGCGTCTTCTGTCATTGCGACGCTCAAGGGACACAAGGAAGCCCGGCCGTCGTAGGGTGGAGGCTGCAAGCTCGGGCGGCCGTTATTAAAATCGCTAAAAACCGGACGATTTTCTTGACCTTCAACCCCGATTTTTCATAACAAGGACGCATGTTTAGATTTCCTTCGTTGAAAGATGGCGCTTCGAATCGTGTTTTGACCGCGGGTCTGGCTGGGATTGCCTTACTCGGCGCGAATGGTGCGTTCGCCCAGAGCATCACCATCTCCAATGGCAGCCCTGCAACCAAGACCACCGGCGCCGTGATGAAAGTCTCGGATAATTTCGGCGTATCGCAGCCGGCTGCTAACAAGGCGAAACTGTCGGGAACGGGAGCGTTTACGAGTTCGGGCGGCGACGGCACCATCATCGTCGATGTCCAGGGAACCGCCGACACGCAGACGGGGAATGTGTTCTCGGCCACCTACGACTTCACCTTGATGCTCACAGGCTCCGGCACGCTTTCCTACACGCTAAGTGCGACGGCCAAGGAGTTCGGCTCCACGGTGCCGCTGTTCAGCGACTCCTCCAAGACTCCCCTGCAAGGGCCCGCTTCCATGGAGTATTCGGGGACGGATACCTCCAGCGTCATCCCCATCAGCCTGAGCAACGTTCCGTTTGACGCCAACCTCACCGTCAGCTGGGACGGGGCCGCTTTGGGCGACGACCTCACCGTCGAAGTGCCGGATCACTCCATCGACGTTGCCCTTGCGACTCCCGCCGCCGTTCCCGAGCCCTCCGCCTTGCCGCTGGTTGCCATGGGCGCGCCCGGACTGCTGGGGCTTCTCGCCTGGCGCCGGTTCGCGCCTCGCAAGAACTCGTAGCCCGCCCGGCTTCGCCGCTACTGGATGACCAAATCGTCCGGCGTGCCCATGATCCTGTCCGGACCGGCCGAATGGATCTCCATGTCGTCCCGGCTCATCTGGTGGAAGAAATAGGGCGTTCCCCAAGGGTCGATCAATTCCCCCTTCGAGTTCAGCCTTCCTCCTTCCGGCGGCCCGAGCATCGCCTGGTGGGGATTGCGCCCCATCAGCGCTTTCATGATCTCGGCATTCGTGCCGACGGGATTCTCGCCCATCAAGGTGTTGTAGGACGTAATCATACGATGAATTTTTTCGAGTTCGAGTTTCGCGCCCTCGTCCGAGGGGGCGGCCGCGGAGATCGCCTGACCGGCCGGGATCATGGCCGGTGCGGGGGGCGGCAGATCGTTTGCGGGCGCGAAGGGCGAACCGGCGGGGAGGGGACTACTCACCGCGGGCTGGCGGAAGACGGGCGCGCCCGGCGGGGTTGATAGAGTGGGAGCAAGCCCCGGCGGCGCGACGGGGTGCGCGAGCCGGTGCCGCAGGGCGAGCACCGCGGCCATGGCGAGAAAAACGGCCGCGATAGCCAGGAGAGTGGTGCCGCGTGGTTTCATTCCCGGCGCTTAACGAAGTGCGTGGGTGCGGGTTGTGGATCGAGGCGGCCCGGGCTAACCCATGAAGCCGAGGTCGGGGACGGAGAACCGGCCGAGATTTGGAAAGACCGTGCCGATATTTGTGCTATCGACGCCGAACCACTTTGCCATCGTCGCCGCGAACTGATCGACGGCTGTCGTGGGGATCCAGCGGCCGGTGCTGGTATCGTCCGGCCCTCCGACGACGAGCGCCGGGAAGGCTGCCGTACGTGCGCTGCCCCTGGACGGCCCCGCCCATGACGAGGTGGTGGCTGCCCCAGCCGTGGTCGCTCCCCTGCATGTTGCTGGGAAGGGTGCGTCCGAAGTCGCTCGACGGTGAACGCCGTCACGCGCTGCTCGAAAGCGGGGTCGGAATACTGCGCGCCGATCTTGATCATGGCATTCTGGAAGGCGTTCATGCTCTGGCTCAACTCGGCGAAGAGGTTGGCCTGCGCACCGATGATGACCTTGGAGTTGTCCACCGTGGCGTTGCCCGCGTTGCCCGTCTGGCCGGTATGCAGGTCGTACCCGCCGACCTGGACGAAGAACACCTGCCGCTTCATTCCCAGGCCGCCAGAGGCCGCGGACGCGGTAGCCGGCCTCGATGATTTTGGCCACCATCTTCAACTGCGCCAGCAGAGCTGGAGCTGAAGCTCCCGCCGCCGTTCGGGCACGGTGACGCTGGAGGGATACGAAGCCCAATAGCTCGAGAGCGGGCTGCTGTTCAGCGAGGTGGTGAGGCCCGCGCCGCTCGCCAGCGCGTGTTCCAGAGCCAGCGCATAGTTTTGCACGAGCATGTTTTGCTGCATGGCGTCGATGCCGAGCAGGTTGTTCAGATTCACCTGCTGCGCCGTCCGCGCGCTGCTCGGCCCGAGCGCGCTGTTTAACGCCACGACACCGCCGCTGGAAACGGAGTATTGCTGGACGGTGCCCCCGACCTCGAAGGTGTTGGCGCCGGCCAGCGAGATGCACATCGAGAGCACGTCGTTGTTGCCGTTCTTCGGGTTGTAGGTGTCGAGCAGGTCGGCGCAGCGGCCGCCCCAGCCGGTGCTCGGCGGGCGGTCGGAGATGGATGTCTGCCATTGCACGGATTGGTCCGCATGGGAGAAAAGCTGCGGCGGCAGGGCGACCGAGTTGGCGGTGTATTGCGCCTTGGTGACGGGATAGACGAGCGTGCCGACGTTGAAGACCGCCGCGAGCTTGCCCGCGTTGAAGAGGGTCTGCAATTCCGGGCACGCGGGGTGGATGCCGTAGGTGTGCCCATCGTTGGTGAGGTCGTTGAGCGCCAGCGCGGTCGCGCCGCTGCCATCGCTATTCGGAATGGCGAGGACGGGCGTGCGGATGGCGGCGTAGTTCGCGTATTCGGCGGGGATGGTGGGGATGAAGAGGTTATTGGAATCGTTCCCGCCGCCCAGGAAGATGCACACCAGCGCCTTGTAGTCGGTGATGGTGCTCGCGGACTGCGCCATGGCGCAATTGATGAAACGCAGGTCGCGGATCGTGTTGGTGAGCGCCGCGGTGCCGACGGCGGCGCAGAGCGCCTGCCGGATGAATCCGCGCCGGGTGCGCAGGGAAGAGGAGCGTGGCGGTTCCATGGGGATGTGTTATTGCTGGATGGAGTATTCGGGCGAGACGAGGATCGCCTGGACGGCTGCGCGGACCTTGTCCCGCGCGCTGGTGGTGGGCAGGCTCGGGGGAGCGGGCGGGCTGGCGGTGGTGCCCGTGGAGGTGGTAGAGGGCGGGAAGTTCGAGGTGCTGTTGAGGAAGGCCACGATGGTCTGCTGCGACGCCGGGGTGAGCATCCCGCCCGTGAGGATCTTCGCCGAGTTTGGCCACGAGGGCCGTCGCGTCCACGGTCGTCGTGGTGGTGGCGGTGACCTTCGTGCCCGAGGTGACGCTGGCGGTGGTCACGCTGACATACGGCGCGCCCATATACGCGCTGAGGTCGAGATTAACCGCTCCGTTCTGGAAGTTGCTCAGCCCTTTCGTATTCCCCGAGGAGAGGATGGTGGAGGCGACGGTATTCGTCAGCGTGATGATGTTGGTGTCCGTTGTCAGTTGAAACTCGGGCGTCGTGACGTTGCCCGCCGCGAGCGTGCCGGGGTACTGGTAGTTCGGGTAGAAGAAGTTGAACACGGTCGGCGAATCGAGGGGCGTCTGCGCCAGCGAGCCGTTCGTGTTTCCCATATTGAAGTTGCTCGACGGCATGGCGACCGTGCCGGAACGCGAGAGGACGGGCGGGACGAGGGGATACATGTTCGACTGGGGGCTCGTCGTATTCGTGTAGATAGTCGCGTTGACGAGCGTGTATTTCTCCGGCCCGAGGACGGTGGCGATGGTGAACTGGGCATTGTGCAGCTCGAATGCGGCGCCCGTCGCCAGCCAGATGGTGTCGCCGACGTTGAGGTTGGCATTCAAGCTCGTGGTCATGCTGAGCTGGCTCGCGCTCGAGCCGCTGGGCCGCGTGACGTAAACGTAGGCCGTCATCTTCGGCACGATCACGCTCCCGCCGAGCGCCGCCGAGGCTGTGGCGCTCGTGGCAACGGTGAAGTGGTTGCTGTCCGGCGCGCCCGTAACGGTGTAGATGCCGCTCGGCACGGGCCCGCTCAGGATATCCAGGTACACCTCCCCGCCCACGCCCGGGCCGCCGCTGCTGTTGACGGTGAGGGTGTTGGAGTTCGCGGGCTCGGAATAGCTTCCGGACAGGAGGGCCGCGGCGTTCACGGAAAAGCCGCTGGTCGAGGGCGCGGGATTGGCAAGGACGGTGTAACGCTGGTCGTGGAAGGATCTACGGGCTGGACGCGGTGGTTGCCGCTGAAGTCGAGATCAGACGGAGTCGCCGGCGCCGAAATGGCTGCGGGTTCGCCGTGGTGATCGTCATCACCTGGCTGCCCGCCTGGCTGTACGTCCCGCTGTTGGGCGATGCCAGGAACGTGCGGGCAGGCCCGGTGATCCGCAGCAGCGGCTCGCGCTGTTTGCCAGAGCTCGCGGAGGCGGCGGCGACCGACGGGTTCCGCGCCTCGCCGTCCAGCAGGATGGTGCGTGACGACCGCGGCCATGTTGCCGCGGACATGCGAGGGCGTGCCGTCGTCGTTGAAGACCTGGACCACGCGCCAGAGGTAACCCGGGCTGGGGTTGCTCTCGACGAGGCGCTGGATGAGCTGCCGGCAGACGAACGGACCGACGTTAGGGTGGTTGAAGATGCTGTCGAGCCCCTGTTCGAGGTCGCCCAGGCAATAGCTGTCGTACGCGGCGGTGGTGGTATCCGCCTGCGACCCGGCCACGGCGGACCCGGTGGCGCTGTAGCCGGCCGCGGCGGGGAGCACGACATTATCCAGCAGGGTCTTGGTGCCGAGCTCGTGGTAATTTTTTACCATCACCATCGGGTCGAGATAATCCGAGGAGGGATTAAAATTGGTGGGAAGCTGGCCGCTGGACTGGAGCGGCTGGTTCCAGGCCCAGCCGGTGAACACGCGCGCGAACCCGTTGGTGATAACCCCCTGGTTGTACGTCGGGCACCAGGTTGCCCAGCGAGTCGAGGACGACCGAGCCGTCCGGCCAGAGCCGGTTCAGACCGACGGTGAAGAGCTGCATGATCTCGCGGGCATAGTTCTCGTTTGGGTGGTAGCCGGTGGCGAGGTTCCCCTTTGCGTTGCCTTGCATGTTCAGCCACCAGCCCATCGCCGGGTGCAGCGTCACGGCTTCGAGCAACGTCGCGGAAGTTCCCGAACGCGTTGTCCACGAGCGTATCGTAATACGAGGCGAGGCCTCCTCGCCTGACCGGCGAGGGCCTGGTTCTGGTCGGACACGACCATGATCTCGCTGAGGGCGAACGCCACCCGCTGCCGGAGCTGATCCGGCGCGGTGATGGATGCGTTCCACCAGGCGTTCTGGAACACGGAGCTGATGAAGGAATTCACGTCAACGAGGGCAGCGTATTTGTAGACGATCGGGCAGCAGTATGGGTGGGCTCGATCGCCATCTGGGCTTTGATCCACGCGGAGTAGCCGCCGGACTCCACCGCCGCCATGTCCGCCGGGGCCGCGCCGAAAGCCGCCTGGTTGAGGAAGCGCGCCGCCCCGGCGTCGGTGCCGCTGTCGTCGGAGTAGCCGGGATCGGGCACCGGGACGGGCGCCTTCTGCGAGCCGTTGCACCAGCGTGAGAAATTTCCGCGGATCTCGCCGGCGGGGTAGTTCACCGTGTGGACTTGAAATAAGCTTCCCCTGCTGCATGGCGGCGAGGATGTGTCGAGGCCGATACCGCGCCGGATGCTGGCGATGTTCCACGATGTAGCCGCCGTCCGCCGTTTTCAGTTCGGGCTGGAATTTGTCGACGTCGTTGAGGTCGAAGACGATCGGTCCGCTGCCGGTTGTCATCCGGGCGCGTAAATGGATATGTAGGCCGTGCGCGGGGAGGAGAGGCCGCCGTAGTTGAAGTGCAGGATCGGCCTGGGTCAGTTGCCCGCGTTCAGGCGGAGTGAGGCGGAGCCGGCGCCGAACTGACCGCGCCGGCCATGCGGCGACAGATTCGTGCCGTAGAGGGCGCCGGCGCTCGCGAGTGCCGTGCGGGTAGTCGTAATCGTTGAGCAGGTAGCCCGGGACGACCCCGGTCGCCGCCGCCGCCCGTGCCATTGACGATCGGCGTGGCCGCGGCGCCCGTTCGCATCCTGCAGAAACGCCACGGCGACGTTGTTGCGAAGCGCCCGAGCCGCCGGTGTTGTGCAGCACCTCATAGTAATAGCTCTTGTCCGGCCACGAGAGCGAGCCACGGCGAACGCTGGTTCGTCTGGTTCGGGTCGGCCCAATTCTCGGAGCTCGTTCCGGGGGCCGCGACCCACGCCCGCCGGACGAGGTTCACCGGCTCGGCATCATCGGAAACCCAAAGCTCGGCGTCGTTGCTCGCCGCCAGCCAGAAGTAATAGTTGCCCGTGACCGGCGCGACGAAGTAGCCGCGCAGCCGCTCGCCGGTATTGTCCGAATAGGCGACGTTGTCCTCCAGCGTGGTGAGTTGGTTGTCTGTGGTGGCAGGGCGTGGTCGTAAGCGGGGATGTCGGAGATGTTGACGCCGCCGAGGCTCTGCCAGAGCTCCCGCGTGACGCCGCTGCCTGGATTCAAAATCTGGATATCGAGCACGGACGCGCCCATGCCGTAGGCGTTGGAGGCGGTGAGCGACGACCTGGAAATCGCCGGCGGCAGTGGGCGTGCCGCTGATGAGGCCCGTCGCACCGTTCAACGCCGAGGCCCGGAGGCAAGCAGGTCCGCTGCCGCTGCCGAGCGCGAAAGTGGGCGGCAGACCGCCCGAGGTGCTGGCCGCGACGTTGAACGTGAAGGGCTGGTTCACAAAGCCGATGGCGGTCGCCGGGCTCGTGATGGCCGGAGGCGCGGGGGTGGCGGTGAGCGGGTAGAGCCGGCTGGCGGGTATGACCTGCTTCGACTGGCTGTTGCTGTACCAGTCAAGGTGCACCTGCGCCGAGCCGGCCGCCTGGTAATATTCCAGCTTGATATCGTAGAGGACTCCCGCCTGGAGGGTGATGCTGCCCGATGCGGTCGGCGGCTCGAGTACGCCCAACCGTCGATGAGGAGCTGGCCGTTGACCCAGAGCTTCACCCCGTCGTCGGCGTTCACGTCGAAGTAATAGGTCTCCGAGTATTGCGGCTGCACCTGCCCTTGCCAACGCGCGCCGAAGTAGGTGGCGTTGACCCCCGTGCCGGGCGAGCCGGACCAAATGTAATCGACAGTGGGATCCACCCGGCTCAACGCCGGCGTGCCCGCGAAAAGGACCGCGGGGTTATACGGCGTGACGGTCTTCGAGGTGCCGTTGTAGTAACTGCCGCTCAGGCCGCTGCCGTTCGCGTTCCCGGCGGGATTGATGACCGCGCTGGCGATGTGGTTCCCGCCGAGCGAGTAGCCGCCGCCCGTCATCGCCGCTACGGTGACCGTGGCGCTCGTCTGCCGCGCCGGGTTCGCCAGCGGCACGACCGTCAAAGTGAGGGAACCGACCTTCGCCCCGAAAGTCACCGAGCTTGGCAGGGAGGCGTAGTCGATCCCGACCACGGCGGACCCGCTCCACTGGAGGGGAACGGTGATTGCGTTGAAGTGGAGCGTGCCTCCGCGGGTGATGGTGATGGTGGCCTTGTCGGTGGCGGGGATGGAGGAGCTGGCGGGCTGGGTCGAGGTCGATTTCGTGGCGGTGACGGTGACGACATTTTCCTGCACCAGGTCGTTTGCAAGCGCCGTGTGGTCGTCGGTCGCCGCGCCCTGGGTGTGCGCGGTGGCCGGGTCGAAGCCGGTGATGATTTCCGCCCAATCGCTGACGCCGTCGCCGTCCGTATCCATGTCCTGCACGAGGACGCGGTAGAAACTGTTTGGAGCGCCGGACGGGGGTGCGACCAGCGTCATCGGCACACCGGCGCCCTCGGACTGCACGGCGGGGGAGAGCGGCGCCCAGCTCGCAGGGTCGGCGAGGTTCGTCGTGAACTGAAGCGAATAGAGCTTGCCGGCCACAGTGGGGAAGGTGAGGGAGGGGCCCCCCGGCCCCGGCGTCAGCGTCGTGACCGCGAGGTGCGAGCGCGCATCGAACGGGTTGGTGCCGGCCGCCAGCTCCGCGCCATTTGAAAAGCCGTCGCCGTCATCGTCGCGCGCCGGCCACGTGGAATCGCTCATCTGGGCGTCGGTGACGCCGTAGAGCATTTTCCAGATGGTCTGGTTGATGCCGGAGTCCACTTGGGCTCTCGCGGAACCGGCGGCGGCGAGGGCAAGTGCCAGCCAGCAGAGAAAAGAATGGAATCCGCGCAGTGGGGCTCGGTTCAGCTTGAAAGAATCCCGGTGGACGGTGGAGGGGTTCATGTTAGCACGAAGCTTTTACGGCCCGGAAGATGACGCTCTCAGGATAAATCTTTCATTGCGGTTGGCGAGCAAAAATTACAAAAAATGTAGGATAAATGCTGACACCGGCCCTTGACCCCTCCAGCGGGTCGTGAAAAGCTGGGGTCCGCAATTGACCGGATACCGCACAACTTTTAGGGTGATTTGGGGTTTTAATGGTACGAATGACTTCTGACGAACACGACGCACTCTGGAAACTGCTCGGCAAGGCGGACACGCCCGCAGCGTCGCCCTTTTTTGCCCGCAACGTCCTGCGCGAGATCCGTGCCACCGTGCAGGAGCCGCCTTCGCGCATCCCGAGTTGGCTGAGGGGCGGGCGCTTTAGCTGGCTGGCCGGTGTCGCGGCTGTGGCGCTTGCGTGCATCGGGGTCGGAACGTTCGAGAAGGGCGCTGGCCAGAAGAATCAGCCGCGCCAGGAGGCGCTCGTGGCGCAGCAGCTCGCGACGAATCCGGATTCCGACGTTATCAAAAACCTCGATGAACTGCTGGCGTCCGATGACAATTCCGTATGGCTCGACAACTCGGCGAACTAGCTCTCGCCGCGGCCTGCATTCTGTCGATCCAAACTTCCTTCGGTCAGAATAGCAGTCCGGCCCCGGAGACCACCGGCACCGTCCCGGCTGCCGTTCCGGCACGGGAGGAGAAGGTGCAGGCGTGGCGGGAATATCTGGAGCAGCTTCCCGCGGACCAGAAGGAGCACCTCGCCCAGAACCTCAAGAAGTGGCAGGCGCTTTCGCCGGAGGAACGCGAGTTCCTGCGGAACAAGGCGGCTGCGCGGCGGGAGCGCTTGCGACAGGCGGCGGACGCCGCGATCACGCAGAGCGGCCTCACCCTCACGCCCGACCGGCGGGAGACCTATCTCAAGAGCTACCTCGAGGGGAGGAACGAGATCGAGCGGCCGCTCAGGCAGGAAATGCAGCGGGAGCGGAAGCCGCTCGTCGAGGACATGCTGAAGAGGCTGGACACCGAGTTCGCGGCGTTTCCCCCTGCGGACGGAACAAACCAGGGCGCGAATGAACAAACGCCGGCCATCCAGCCGTCGTTGCCCGAGGCGAAAGGGCCGTTTCAAAGGATGGAGATCGATCACGCCATCAAACAATCCGGCCTTACGCTGGATGACGAACGCCGCAAGGCTTACGCGGGGCGATACGTGCAAATGCGGCGAAAAATCGAGCAGCAGCTCCACACGGAACTCGAGACGAAGCGCAAGCCGCAACTCGACGCGCTGGTGGACCGGCTGAAGGCCGAATTCGCGGGCCCGCCCCCGAAGTAGCAGCGTTTACTGGATCAGCTTCAGGATGCGCCCGCCGGTATAGTCGCAGATATACAACTCACCGTCCTTATCCTCCCCGAAGGAACTGATGTGGAACGGCACCCGGAGCAGCTCGGTGTCCAGCGTCAGCGCGAGGCCGTTCCAGGCGAGCGCAGCCATCCACCCGTCCGAGTAATCCGCGTAAACATAGACTCCGTTCAGCGCGGGGATCGCGGCGCCGCGGTAAACATAGCCCCCGACAATGCAGCGGCCGAGCTTGTGCGAGTAATCCTTGATCGGTTCCACGAGTTCACCCGCCGCGCGCTCCGGTTTGAAAGGGTGCGTGCCTTCGCGGGCGCTCCAGCCGTAATTTTTTCCCTTTTCGATGATATCGACCTCTTCCCATTTATCCTGCCCCACGTCGCCGGCATAAAGCTGGCCCGTCTTTTTGTCGAATGAGAAGCGCCATGGGTTGCGCAGGCCGTAGGCCCATATCTCCGGCAGCGCTCCCGTTTGGTGCGCGAAGGGGTTGTCGGCCGGCGCGGTGTAGAGCTGGCCGTGGTCAACATCGATGCGCAGGATTTTTCCGAGCGGCGTCTTGAGGCTCTGCCCGTTCTGGAGAGGGTCTCCGCCGGAGCCGCCGTCGCCCGCGGCGATGTATAACATGCCGTCCGGGCCGAAGGCGATCTTGCCGCCGTTGTGATTATAATAGGGCTGCGAAAAGCGGTAGAGGACGCGCTCGGAGGCGGGGTCAACCCGGTCGGTTCCCGGCGCCGCCTTGAACTCGGAGATGAACGTATAAAGGCTCCCCGGAGTCTCGGTCGTGTAGTCGACGAAGAGACGTCCGTTTGTGAGGAACTGGGGGTGGAATGCCAGGCCGAGGAGGCCGCATTCGCCGCCGAATTTTACCCGATCCTTGATGTCCAGGAACGGCTCGGAGTCGAGCTGCCCGTCCACGGCCCGGCGGATGTCGCCCGGCTGCTCGATGACGTAGAGCTTCCCGCTCCCGTCATCCTCGACATCCACGGGGGATTTGAGGCCGCGAAGAAAGCTTTCGAGCCGGATGTGGGGCGCCTCGCCCGCGCGGGCGCAGACCGCGAAAGCGAATGCCAGCGCGCCCAGGCCGGCCAGCGTTTTTGAAAGGGAGGCATTCATCCCCGCCTTCTACATGGTTTGCCGGAATGCGTCGCTAATTTTCGGCGGGAAACCCGAACGCCCGGGGGCGGTCGATGTTGCGAGGACCCTTGCTATTGCGGGCATTCGGTGGTCGAATGAGGGAACTGATGATCGCAGCGCCGTGCAAGGCAGAGGATCGGGTGGCAGCCCTGAGGAGCTACGACATCCTGGACACGCCCTCCGAGGCGGCGTTCGACGATATCGTGGGGCTGGTGAGCCACGTCTGCGAGGCGCCCATGGCGCTCATCACGCTCCTGGACGAGGCCAGGCAATGGTTCAAGTCGAAGGTCGGAATCGCCTTGCAGGAATCCTCGCTCGAAACCTCGATCTGCGCGCACGCGGTGCAGGCGGGCGAAGGGCTGTTCATCGTTCCGGACACGAAAGCCGACCCGCGGTTCCGCGACAATTATTATGTCGCCGGCCCCCCGCATGTGCGGTTCTACGCGGGGGCGCGCCTGGAGACCTCGACGGGTATCGGCATCGGGATGCTCTGTGTGCTGGACGTTGTCCCGAGGGAGCTCAGCGACCCGCAGAAGGAGGCTTTAAGGATCATGGCGCGGCAGGTGATGATCCAGATGGAACTGCGGCGCAGCATCGCGGGGCAAACGCTGGCTCTGGAGGAGGGGAAGCGCGTGGAGTTGGAGCTGCAGCGCGCCAAGGACGAGGCGGTGGCGGCGAACGAGGCGAAGAATCAGTTCCTGGCGAGTCTCAGCCACGAGTTGCGCACGCCGTTGATGCCGGTACTCATGACAGTCGGTTCCCTGCTGCAATCCTCCGAACTTACCGGTGAGATCCGCGAAGACCTGGAGATGATCAATCGCAACGTGGAACTGGAGACCAAGCTCATCGACGACCTGCTCGACCTCACGCGGATCGTCCACGGGAAGCTGGAACTCCAGCTCGAGACCGTGGATGTCCATTCGCTGCTGGATCATACGATGGAGATCTGCGCCAGCGAGCTCTACAAAAAGCAGTTCAGCCTGAATTTTGAGCTCCACGCCGCGCAGCATCACGTCCGGGCGGACTCGGGCAGGCTCCAGCAGGTGTTTTGGAACCTCGTCAAGAACGCCGTGAAATTCACGCCCGCCGGAGGACAGATCGTCATCAGCACGCACAATGACGCGGAGGGGCGCATTTCCGTCGTGGTCAGAGACACGGGCATCGGCATCGACCCGGAAAAGCTGCCGATCCTCTTCAATGCTTTCGAGCAGGGCGAACACGACATCACCCGGCGTTTCGGCGGCCTCGGCCTCGGCCTCGCCATCTGCAAAGGCGTCATGGATCTGCACGGCGGCTCGCTGCACGCCGCGAGCGAGGGCGAGGGCCTGGGCGCCACGTTCACGGTGGGCATGCTGACCGCGGCGGAGACATCCGACGCCGGCCCTTCGGACGCCTCGTCGGCCAGCTCCGGCTGCCCCCGCTCCGCATCCTTCTCGTGGAGGATCACGAGCACACTTCGCGCATCCTTGTGCGGCTCCTGCAGAAATCGGGACATTCGGTGAAGACCGCCGCGGATATCCGCTCCGCCGGCAGCCTGGCCGCGGGCGAAGCGTTTGACCTCGTCGTCAGCGATCTCGGCCTGCCGGACGGCAGCGGCCTCGAACTCATGCGGCGGCTCCGCGACGAATACGGCCTGGCGGGCATCGCCCTCAGCGGGTACGGCATGGATGAGGACGTGGCGGCCAGCAAGAACGCGGGGTTCGTGGAGCACCTTACCAAGCCGGTGGACTGGAACAGGCTCCAGGCGGCGATCAACCGGATACAATTGGTCGTCCGCACGCCGGACGCGGCCTTTGCCGTCGCACCCGTAGAGCAGCCGTAGGAGCCGGGAAGCGGTCGCCGGCGGCGTGCCGCGATTTTTGCGATTGCAATAGGCACGTCCTTTTTTCAGAGTCGCGCGCACATGATCCTGAAAACATACCTGGCGTCGCAGCAGCGCGTCGTGGACAAGGCTCTGAACGGGTTCCTGCCCAGGGCGACGGTGAAACCGGCTACGATCCACAAGGCGATGCGCTACAGCCTCTTCGCGGGCGGCAAACGGCTCAGGCCCATCCTCTGTATCGCGGCGGCGGAAGCCTGCGGCGGCACGGTGGAGGACGCACTGCCGCTCGCCTGTGCCGTCGAGTGCGTGCACACCTACTCGCTCATCCACGACGACCTCCCGTGCATGGATAATGACGATTTCCGGCGCGGGAAGCCGACCTGCCACAAGGTCTTTGGCGACGGCATCGCGGTGCTCGCGGGGGACGCGCTGCTCACCCTCGCATTCGAGATTCTCGGGAAGGCGCGCGGCCGGCCCCGGCACGGCATACCGGAGCTTCTTCGCGAGTTGGCGACGGCGTCGGGCAGCCGGTGGCTCATCGCAGGCCAGGTGGCCGACCTGGAGGGCGAGGGAAAGAAGATCAGCGCGCGCCAGCTCCGGTTCATCCACGAGAGCAAGACGGCCGCGCTGTTGACCGCTTCCATCCGGCTCGGAGCCATGAGCGCCAACGCGCCGGAAAAAAGCCTGGAGTACTTGACCTCCTTCGGCGAGGCCCTCGGGCTCGCCTTCCAGATCATCGACGACATCCTCGATGTCACGCAAACCTCGGCAAAACTCGGCAAGAGCGCGGGCAAGGATGTCTCGGCCCAGAAGGCAACGTATCCGGCCGTTTTCGGCCTCGAACGCTCGGGGCGCGAAGCGGATCGCCTGACGAAAGAGGCCCACGCGGCGCTCGCCTCTTTCGGGGAAAAGGGGGCCGCTCTTCGCGCACTCGCGGATTTCCTGCTAAAGCGCAACTACTGAGCGCCGGGTCCACTGGATCCAGCCCGCCAGCAGGAGGATGGTCGCGACGACGAGCACGCTCGGCCATATCGCCACGTGCACCATTTCGAACAGGCCCGAGAAATGCGCGCCGACGACAAAGAGGGTGACGATCCGCAACAGGTTTAGCGTGATGATCGCCGCCGCGGCTACCAGGACGCCCAATATCCTGTCGGCAAACGCCGCGGGAAACGCGAGCACCGCCGCGCACAGGAACCAGACGAACTCAAATGCCGTGCAGGCGGCGTCAACGGTCATCGCAAAGCTGTCCGAGTGGATGGTGGTGTTCGAAAGCGAATTTCTTTGGCCGAGCAGGTTCAGGACGCCGCTTGAGAGCCGGGCATTCGCGGCCAGGTAGGCGTCGAGCGGCTGTTTGCGCAGGAGCAGGTGCGAGAGCGCGAAGAAGAGAACGCTCAATGCGCAAAACTTGAGGCCGAAGCCGAATATGGGTTTTTTCGCCGCGACCCACTGTTCCCAGGGGCTCCGCGACGGGGGGCGCCGAGACTTCGCCTTCATCTCAGACCTCCGCCCACTGGCGCAGGAGATTGTGATAGACCCCGGTGAATTTCACCGAAATCGGGTGCCGCGGCATCTCCCGGTTTAGCTGCTGGATGCCGAGGTCCAGGTCGAACAGGATCGAGCGACGGCCGTCATCGCGGATCATGCTTTGAATCCAGAAGAACGAGCAGATGCGCGCCCCGCGCGTGACCGGGCGCACCAGGTGCAGGCTGGTCGCCGGGTAGAGCACCATGTGGCCGGCGGGCAGCTTCACGGTCTTCGTGCCGTACGTGTCCTCGACGCAGAGCTCGCCGCCGTCGTATTCCTCCGGTCCGGCGAGGAAGAGAGTGGCCGAGATGTCGGTGCGGATGCGGTGCGGCGTACCGCTCACCTGGCGGATGGCGTTGTCCACGTGCGTGCCGAAGGACTGGCCGCCCGCGTAGCGGTTGAAAAGGGGCGGGAAAATGCGCTGCGGCAGCGCGGCGGCCACGAAGAGGGCGCTCCCGCCGAGCGCGCCGAGGATCATCTCGCCCACCTGCTGCGCCGCGGGATGTTTCTCGGGAAGCTGCATGTTGTCCTTCGCCTGGGCCGACTGGTGGCCCGCCGTGACCTTCCCGTCCACCCATTCGGCCTCGCCGAGGATTTTTCGCGCGGAGGCGACCTGCGACGCGTTGAGGATGTCGGGGATGCTGAGCAGCATTAAAACCGGAAATTGGTGCTGATGAACAGGACGCGGCCCTCGCCGGGGACTACGTGCCCGGGGTGGACGCCGTCATAGTAGGCTTGGTCGGTGAGATTTTCCACATTTGCCTGGAGGTCGATATTCCTGGTCAGCGAATACCTCAGCATCGCGCTAAGGACGACATAGCCCGGCGCTTTCATGATCAACCCGTTGGCCGGGTCGGGCGACTCCGACGCGGTGCGGCTCGACACCGAGTTGAGACCGAAACCGACCTGGAATTTCCACGGGAGATCGTAGGTCGTCCAGAGGGAGACGGTGTTCTGCGGGCAGTTGAGCACTGGGTGGCCAATGAGGGTCGGGTCGCTGGAAGCGGTGACCTTGCCGTACTGGTAGGTGTAATTGAGGAGCACCTGCCATTGCCGTGTAAGACGCCCCACCGCGCGGAACTCGAAGCCGATGACCCGCTCCCTGCCGCGGAAAACATCAATGAGCGGGTCGTCCAGATCGACGGGCGCGGGGTTCTTCTGCTCATCCCAGAATGCCGCGCTGGTCAGGAGAAGCCTATGGTCGAACAGATCCCACTTGGTGCCGAGTTCCACCTCGAAGTTTCTTCCGACGCCGACATCGGCGGTCGAGGCCGGCAGGGTCGGCTCGGAGGAGATGGAAAGCTGCTGGATGTTCGGATGGACGGACGTGCCAGTGGCCAGGTAGATGCTGCCATACGGGAGCGGCTGGTACACGAGCGCGCCGCGCCAACTGAAGAGGTCGTTGGTCGCGGAGAAAGCGGCCACTGGAGGCACCGTCCCGTCGTAGTGAGAGGAGACGCGGTCGAACCGCAGCCCGCCGATGACCGTCCATTCCTTGACGATCTTCATCGTATGGATGATGTAGGCCGAGAGCGTGTCCACGTGCGCGTTCACCGCGGTCGAGATCGGTCCGAACCCCGTGAACCGCTGGTTCTCGTTCGGATTCAGCAATCCCGTCGCGGGGACATCCTCCCAGCCCGGCTCGACTCGCCTCGGATTCACGCTCTGGTGGACATACTCGAAGCCGGTCACGAGCGCGTTGGAGGTGACGCCGAGGTCGAACTTCGTCAACAGGTTGATGTCCTCGTCCACGAGCCGGTCCGTGCTGGCGCCGTCGATGATGTCCCGGTTCACGTCCGCCGAGCCCAGCGGCGTTTGCGGGGTGAGGTCGTCCGTATTCGCCTGCGAGATGCGGAAGCTGCGGAAATAGGTGGCCGCGCGGAACTGTTCCCGCAGCGTGAACATATCGTTGAAGTCGTGCTCGAAACGGAGCGTGCCGGCGTTCACGTCGGTCTTCAGGTAGTCGCTCTTGAAGCCGTAGTAGTTTGCGCGATCCACCGGCGCGGGCTTGTCGAAGAGCCAGGGGATGCCGTAGTCGGGCACGTTGTTTTCGGACTGATGGTAATAGCTCAGCGTCAGCCGGGTCGGCGTGCCGATGCCGAACGCCAGCGAGGGCGCGGCGCCCCAGCGCGCGTACTGGGCGTCGTTCCGCTCCGCGACATCCGAGCGGTCGCCCATCAGGTTGAGCCGGAAGGCCGCTCCCTCCAGGCCGAGGCTCGAGATGGGCTGGTCGAAATCGATGGTCGCGCGCTGCGTGTTGTCGGTGCCGTACACCGCCGAGCCCGCGGTAAAACCGTGGAGTTCCGGCGTCTTCGACTCCATGTTGACCGCACCCCCCGAGGAGCCGCGTCCAAACTCCGCCGAAGAAGGCCCCTTGAGCACTTCGATCTCCTCGATATTGAACGGGTCGCGGTTGTAGTTGCCGAAATCGGTCATGCCGTCCAGAAAGATGTCCGAGCGGGCCGCGAACCCGCGGATGGAAAAATTGTCGCCCTGGTAGCTCCCTTCACCGGCGCCGATGCTGATGCCCGAAACGTTCCGGAGCGAGTCGCGCAGGCTAGTCACCGCTTCATCCTGCATCAACAGCGGGGTGATGACCGAGGCTGACTGGGGAGTCGTGAGAAGGGGCTGCCCGTATTTCGAAAGGGGAAGCGCGTCGGCCTTATAGCCTCCCTCGCCGGAGATGACCACCTCCGGCAGTTGCTGCGCGGAGTCCTGCGCCCTCGCGCCTCCGCTTCCGAGCATCATCGCGTTGACAAGCGCCACGGTGGCCGCAAAAGCCTTCTTGCGCGCGGCGTCCTTGTTTTTACTTCTCTTGGATCGGTTGTGTGACATGTGCCGCGCACAATAGCAAAGCACATGCCATCCTGTTTTGCTCAGGCGCGCACCGAGCGCGCCGTAAAAAGCGCCTACTTTCTATCCGGCGCGCGCCTCGGAGCGGACAGGTTTTGACCCGGCGGAATGCCCTATGGCCGCACTTTCAGGCCGGTCACCTCCGCGAGCGCCCCTTGCCTCCCGTCGAAAGTCAGAAAGTCTCTCGCGCGCAGCTCAAGAGCGGTTGCCACATGAAGGATGTCCAGGCCCCGGTCGCCGCGCCGGTGCGTGTGCAGCATCGAAATCTTCAGAGCCCGCGCGTGCACTGCCGCCCAGTCGCACGCGACCACGACCAGCGCACCCGCGGCTATATTTGCGGCCAGCTTTTCCAGCGCGCCGAGACCCGCGTCGTGCATTATCGCCCCGCGAAAGAGCGAGAGCTGGATGGCGTTGACGAGTTCAAACCGATTGAGGCTCGTCAGGTGCAACGGTTCGGACATCGCGCTAAAGTACGCGGCTGCCCGGTGCGAGTGAGCCTGCGGAACGTAAAGACTAAAAAGGAAGCTCGTGTCCGGATACGCCTTCAACAGTCATCGCCCCTACTGTAGTCGAGAATCGCCTTCGCTTCCTTCTCGGGCATCACGAAATCTCCATAAATCTCGTGAAGCTGCTTCATCATGTCGGGCTTGCGAAGCGCTTTCGGCCCGGGCGCGGCGGCCGGGGTAAGGCGCGCGATCACGCGGCCGCGGCGGGTGATCTCAATGACCTGGCCATCGTCCAGCCAGCGCGCGAGGACGGGGAACTTTATGCGCAAATCGCGGACAGAGGCCGTTTTCACAGTGAATCAACGATGATTCACGAGAGCCACCTCGTCAAGATGCAACTCCACGGCCCAGGCACGACGCTACAACTCCAGAAAGTTCTTCAGCAGCCGTTTTCCTTCCAGCGTCAGGATCGATTCCGGGTGGAACTGCACGCCGTGGATGGGCAGGGTGCGGTGGCGCAGGCCCATGATCTCCTTCTCGGCGGTCTCCGCGGTGATCTCGAGGGTTTCGGGGAGCGTCTCGCGGCGGACGATGAGCGAATGGTAGCGGGTGGCCTCGAACGGGTTGGGAAGGCCCGCGAAGACGCCCGTGCCGTCGTGGAGGATTGGGGAAGTTTTGCCGTGCATGAGCCGGTCTGCGCGGACGACCTCGCCGCCGAAGACGTGGCCGATGCACTGGTGCCCGAGGCAGACCCCCAGGATCGGCGTCCGCTCTCCGAAACGCTGGATGACTCCGGTGCTGATGCCCGCTTCCTTCGGCGTGCATGGCCCGGGCGAGATGCAGATGCGCTCCGGCTTCAACTGTTCGATCTCCTCCAGGGATATCTCGTCGTTGCGGCGGATGACCATGGCCGCGCCCAGCTCCCCGAAGTACTGCACGAGGTTGTAGGTGAAGGAATCGTAATTATCGATGACGAGGATCATTCGCTCCCTCCTCCGGCGGCAGTGGCGCGTTCGATGGCGCGCATCATCCCCATCGCCTTGTTCACGGTCTCCTGGTACTCCCCCTCCGGCGTGGAATCGGCCACCACACCGCCGCCCGCCTGCACATAGGCGCGGCCCTCCTTCAAGACCACGGTTCGCAGCGTGATGCAGGAGTCCAGGTTGCCGTCGAATCCGAAATAGCCGACCGCCCCGGCGTAGGTGCCGCGTTTGCTCTTTTCGAACTGGTTGATGATCTGCATGGCCCGCACCTTCGGCGAACCGGAAACAGTGCCCGCAGGGAAGGTCGCGCGCATCACGTCATAGGCATTCCGGTCCCCGCGCAGGTCGCCGACGACATTGGAGACGATGTGCATCACGTGGCTGTATTTTTCGACGGTCATAAAGTCCGTGACGCGCACCGAACCGAACTCGGCGATGCGCCCCACGTCGTTCCGGGCCAGGTCGACGAGCATGAGGTGCTCGGCCCGCTCCTTGGGGTCCGCGAGCAGGTCCCGCACGTTTCGCTCGTCCTCCTGCTCGGTCGCGCCGCGGGGACGCGTGCCGGCGATGGGGCGAATCTCCACCCGGCCCGCGGCGGCCCGCACGTGCACCTCCGGCGAGCTGCCCACGAGCGAGAAACGGCCCCCGAACTTCAGGCAATACATATAGGGCGAAGGGTTTACGGAGCGCAACGACCGGTAGAGCGTCAGCGCGTCGCCCGCGTAGGGAACCTCGAAGCGTTGAGAAGGGACGATCTGGAAAATGTCCCCCGCGTGGATGAACTCCTGGCAATCGCGCACTATCCGCAGGTAATCCTCCTTCATCGTGTTCGTAGTGGGCTGGATGCGCGGGGCCTCGCGGAAGCAGTTGATGGGGGCGAGCGCCGCGGGGCGGGCGAGTTTCCGCAGGACTTCTCGGATTCGGAGCCGCGCGCCGTCATAGGCCGCATCGGCATCGCCGGCCTGGACGTGCGCGTTCGCGAGAACGCGGAGCCGGCGCAGCCGGTGGTCAAACACCAGCATCGCGCCCGTGACCATGAAAAGCATCTCGGGAAGGTCGAGCTCGTCCCTGGGCGGCGGGGGGATGGTCGGCTCGAAGAAGCGCACGGAGTCGTATCCGAGGTAACCGACCGCGCCGCCGCTGAAGGGAAGCGGGTCAGACACTTCCAACGCGACGGGCGTGAACTGCCCCATGAGTTTCTGCAGCTCCCCGAGCGGGTCGCCCTCGAACTCGCGCTCCGAGCCGTCCGCGCCGGTGATGCGCACCTTCCGGCCACGGCTTTCGAAGAGTATCTCGGGGTCCGTCCCGACGAAGGAATATCTCCCCACCTGTTCGCTCGTTTCCGCCGATTCCAACAGGAACGAATAGCCTCCGGCGTCCAGCTTCTGGAACGCGGAGACCGGCGTTTCGCAATCGGCGATGAGCTCGGTGTAAACGGGGATCAGATTCCCTTTTTCGGCCAGGGCGCGGAACTCCTCGCGGCTCGGCCTCAGCGGCGGCTCGACATTCATCGCTTGTAAACAACCTCGGGGTCGAACGCCTTCTCCTCGGAGACCTCCTTCGGCGCGCCCTCGCCATCCAGCGGTTGAAAAAAGCAACTCCGGTGGCCCGTGTGGCACGCCGCGCCCTGCTGCTCGACCTGGAACAGGAGCGTATCCCGGTCACAGTCCACGAACCATGCGGAGAGCCGCTGGGTGTGCCCGCTGGTCTCGCCCTTCATCCAGAGCTTCTGGCGGGACCGGCTCCAGAAGTGCATCAGGCCGGTTTCGAGAGTCTTTTCCAGCGAGACCCGGTTCATCCACGCCATCATCAGGACGCGGCCGGCGCCCGCCGCCCCGTTTCCGGACGTGTCGGCGCGCTCCTGGACGATGGCCGGGATGAGACCGTCTGCGTTGTATTTGAAGTCGAGATTCATTGGGATAAGGGGATAAAAAAACCCGACGATCCGTTCGGGGGAATCATCGGGCGAAAGTTCGGCGCATGCGTGCGACGACCGCGAGCGGCACACGTCGCGTGCCGGCCGCAAGCCCGTCTAGCAGAGTCGCCAATGTGATAACATCACAAGTTCCCGATTACGCGCGAATCGGGGGGGGCGCAAGCAAAATCGCCCGGCGTCCATTCACGGGTCGGTGGTCACGAGCATCTCCTTCACCGCGACGCCGTCGCTCCAGCGCCCCATGAATCGCTGTTCCGGCGTGTTGCCGAGCGCTACATTCCGGTTCCGTCCGTAGAACGCGGCGTCGGTCAGCGCGTCCAGCAGCTTCCACGTCCCGTAAAAGTCCAGGGCGTCAACCCCGAACATCCCGCCGCGGCTCGCCAGCGCACCGCCGGACCCTCCGCCTCCCGGCCCGAAGCTGCCGCCGAGCGCGATCGGCGCCATGTGCCCGGCGCTCAACGCCGGCAGGCCGTGCGCATCGGAGACCATGGTGACGAAGTTCTTGTTTTCGAGCGGGACGGAGGTGCTCTCGCGGAAAATCCTTTTGGCGTCCGTGCTTCCCACGATATTGTCGCTATCTCCCACCAGGCAGAGCAAGAGTGTCTCCTTCGGAATATGGCTGAGGTCTTCGAGTTTGACGTTCATCGCCTTCATCGGCCCCCAGGTCTTTCCGGGTTCCGCGCACATCACCGCCCGGGGCCGCGGGAGGCCCGCGCCCGCCCAAAGGGCGGCCATGTTCGCGGAGACGATTCCGCCCATCGAATGGCCCGCGAGGGCGACCTTGTCGAGCTGCGGCCTGGTATGGCCCGGCTCCGCGTTAAGCCGCTGGATCGCGTCGAGGACGGCGGCGATCGCGTTGGGGGTGAAGTCGGCCATCGGCGTGCGGAGGCTGTCCTGGTACACGGGGTAGATGACGATATTTCCCCGCTTGACGAGGTGCTCGATCCAGAGCCCGTAAACGCGTGGCTCCATGGCGCTCCAGCCGTGGTTGAAGATGATGACCGGGGCGCTGGCCGCCGCCGGCGCCGCGGGTTCAAAGAGCCAATAGGCGCGTGCGGCCGTCCCGTAATGGCGGGCCACGGCCTTCCCGTAGGGGGCATCCGAACCGCCGGGCCCGGATGTCGGCTGGCCGGGCGGAGTCGCCGCGCGGCCCGCTGCCAGGGCCAGGGCGAACCAGACAACGGCGGTGCGGCGCGTTCCGAACATCGTCCGCCAGCCTACCGAGGCCTTGCGGCAGCCGGAAGGCATTTTTTCCCCGGCGCGTCCTCATGAAAACCGGCGCGGAACCCAGGGATCAGGCGGCGCGGAACCGGTTCATCACGGAACTCGGCACGAATTTCTGCGTCTCCGCGGGCGCGGGCGTGGGCAAGACGACGGCCATCGTCGACCGGGTCGCGAGGGTGGCGCTCCGCGAGCCGAAAAAACTGCCGAACCTCGTCGTCGTCACCTACGGGAAGGCCGCAGCGGAGGAGTTGAAGGTGCGTTCCCGGGAGACCATCCTGCGGCAGATGCGGCCTTCCGCGCACCTCCGGCAGAGCCTGCTCTCGGACTTGCGCCGGGCGTTCTTCGGCACGATCCACAGCTTCTGCCTGAAGCTCATCCAGGAACAGGGCCGGCACCTCGGCCTGCCTCGGAATGTGGATCTGCTCGAGGAAACGGATGGGGACGATCTCTGGGCGCGCTTCACCGAGAGCAGCCTGCTGGACGCCTGCCAGCTCCCCGAGGAGCCGCTCTCGGCTGTGCTGCGTTTCCTTTCCTTCGACGACCTTCTCGCCCTCGCGAGGCGGATGGATCCCGTTCAGCAGAGAGAACGCGGGACGCCTTCGTGGAAGCGCCCGCGCCGGCCATGGACTTCACCGCCGCGCTCGCGGATTCGGGCAATCGCTCACCGAAATACACGGCCAGGAACCAGGCGCACCTCCGCCAGTGGATCGATGATTTCAACTCCGGCACGCCGTTCCTGCAACTGCCGGACTACACGAACGGCACGGGGACTTTCAAGAGCGCTTTCCGGGAGGGGCTGGCGCCGTTCGCGGCCTGGCTTGGCGGCCTCGCAGGCCGGCTCGCGGCGGAGATCGCGCTCGGCTACCGGGCGTACCGGCTGGAAAAGGGGTTCATGACCTACGAAGACCAGATACCTCTGGTGCCGCAAGCTGATCGAGGATGACGCCGTCGTGAACCGCCTGCGCAGCCGGGGCTACATCGTGATCCTGGACGAGGCGCAGGATACGGATGCCGAGATGTTCTCGATCCTCACGGAGATCACGCGCCCGCCGCATTCCACCATCGACGGGTGGCCGGGCGACCCGCTCGCCGCCGGGCCGGAGCCGGGGCGTTTCAGCTTTGTGGGGGACGAGCAGCAGGCGATCTATTCGCGGGCGAACCTAGAGGTCTATTCGGGCTACATCCGCGCGTTCAAGGAAGGGCGCGGCGGGGAGAACCTGGAGTTCTCCGTGACGATGCGGTGCCCGGAGCGCGTCATCCAGACGGTGAACGCGATCTTCTTCGCGGACGGGCGCATGAAGCAGACCTATGTCGATTTCCGCGAGCTGCAAGGCCGGCCGGCGGGCGCGGAAGGGAACGCCTGGCTGCTCCCGGTCAACGCTGCCGGCCCTGATATGTGGCGGGTGGGCGAACTCTTCCTGAACGAATGCGAGCAGGTTGCGGAGTTCCTCGCGCGCCTCCAGCCGACGGGTCTGGGTGTGCGGAGCTGGGGGGAGATCGCCGTCCTCTGCCCGCGCCACAAGTGGCTCTCGGACGCACAGCAGACGTTCCGGCGATTCGATATTCCGTGCCGGCTCGTCGCGGAGACAAAGATCGAACATGGAGCTCGCGCACCGGAGCTGGCCCGCGGCGCTGCTGTACACGCTGTTGAACCCGTGGGACCGTTTCGAGTTGATCGGCGTGCTGCGCGAGATCTTCGCCGTGTCGGATGTTGACATCGCGGAGGCGTACCTTCGGAACGAAGGGAAGCTTCACCTCTGGCTGACGGCGCACCTTTCGCCGCGGCTGGCCGAGGCGCTGGCGTTGCTGAAGAAGCTGCAGGCGGGCATCCCGGAAGGCAAAGGAACCCTCAGCCGCTATGTGGATCGCGTGCTGGAGGAGACCGCGCTGGCGGCGCGCCTGGAAGCGACCGCCAACAGACCGGAGGGGCTCGACGCCTTCCGGTTCGACGCGATGCAAGCCGAGTGCGAAGGGAAACCGCTGCGGGACTGGATCGAGGGCGTCTGCCGCCGTTTGCAGCGCAACAGTTCGGGCGCGGACGCGCGGGGAGGGGACGAGGTGCAGATGCTCACGTGCATGAAGGCGAAGGGGCTGGAATGGCCCTTTGTCATCCCCCTTGGCCTCGGGCGCGCGATCGAGGGGATGAATCAGCCGTATCCGCGCATCGAGCGGCAAGGGACGAAGGTGCGCGTCCATCTCTGCGCCGCGACCCTCGAACAAGAGGCGCTCGACGAAAGCGAGCTGCGCAGCCGGGAGGAATACCAGCGCGTCCTCTACGTCACGCTTACCAGGCCCAAGTCAACGCTCGTTCTGCCGGACAGCTCCCTCCTTTATGGGGAGAGGAAAGAGAAGAACTCGAACTTCCTCCGGCTCGCCCGGTGGCGCGAACTCGAACACGCCTCTTTCCTGCAGGCCCCGGAGCCGCAGCCCGCGGAGTCGGCGGCCGAAGCCACGCCCGAGGTGCGGCTGCACATCGAGCCTCCCCCTGCGATCCGCGATGCGGCGATCCGGAACTCCCGTGCGATCCCCGAGCGGATACTGCCCCACTCGCTGGTCTCCGAGCAAAAGCTTCCCGGCAATCTTTCGGACAGCTACCCGGCTACGGAGATCGGCGGCATCGACTACGGCCAGTGGTGGCACAAGACGCTGGAACGCTTCCCCTGGGCAAAGGACGCCGCGGGGCGGGAAGCATACTCGCGGGAGGTGGCGGAGACCCTGCCCCCTTTCTTCCGCGAACGCGCCGGCAGGGAATGGACGAACTGGGTGCGCAGCGAACTCCTCGGCCAGATCCTCGCGGAGGGTAAAGTATTCCTGGGCGAGGCGCCGTTCAGCCATCCCCGTTCCGCCACGGCGTGGATGGAGGGCGTTATCGACTTGATCGTCGTGACCCGCCACGATGAACTGTGGATTCTCGACTGGAAGACCGACCGCCTCCTCACGGGGGAACGCGAAGACGATTTCCGCACCCGGTTGAGGAACAGCTACTCCCCGCAACTCGCAGCCTACCGTGAAGTGATCGAGAACGGAATGAAACGCAAAGTGAGCCGGCTTGTGCTCTACTCGACGGAGCTGGCGGCGTTGATCGAATGAAAAAAACTGTCGAACTCGAGGTGGAAGGAAAGAAAATCCAGGTCTCCAACCTCGACAAGTTGATGTATCCCGAGGCCGGTTTCCGCAAGGGGGACGTCATCCACTATTACATCCGCATCGCCCCGTTCGTCCTGCCGCATCTTCGGAACCGGGCCCTCACGCTCAAGCGCTACCCGAACGGGGTGGACGGCGAGTTTTTCTACGAGAAGCGGAGCCCGGCCCACCGCCCCCCGTGGGTGAAGACCGCGCCGATCTGGAGCGGGCAGAACGAGGGGAATATCGACTACACGCTTGCGAACGACCTGCCCACGCTCGTCTGGGCGGCGAACCTCGCGGACCTCGAACTCCACACCTCGCTCGCATGCTCGAAGAAGCCGTTGCGCCCGACGATGATCGTGTTCGACCTCGATCCCGGCCCGCCGGCGGACATCGTCCAATGTTGCCGGGTCGGCCTCTGGCTTCGGGAAATACTCGAAGGCCGCGGCTTGCAGGCCTACGCCAAAACGTCGGGCTCGAAAGGGCTCCAGGTTTACGTACCGCTCAACACCCCCACGACCTTCGACGCCACCAAGGATTTCTCGCGGCGCATCGCGGAACAGCTCGAGGCCGAGCACCCGCGCGATGTCGTCTCCAACATGAAAAAGAGCCTGCGCACGAACAAGGTGTTCGTGGACTGGAGCCAGAACAGCGACCACAAGACGACTGTCTGCGTCTATTCGCTCCGGGCGAAGCAGCACCCCTCGGCATCGACCCCGGTGACCTGGGACGAGGTCGAGACCGCCCTGAAAAAGAAGGATGCGAACCGCCTCGTCTTTCTGGCAGACGAAGTCGTCGGCCGCGCCGAGAAGTTGGGCGACCTCTTCGCGCCCGTTCTCGACCAGAAGCAAAAGATGCCCAAGCCATGACCCTCCGCCTGTTCCGATTCCTCGCCGCCCTTGTTCTTCTGCTTGCCGCGGTCACGGCGCGCGCGGACGTGAAGCTGCCGTTCATCCTCAGCGACAACATGGTTCTGCAAGGATCGAGAGCCGTGCTCTGGGGCGCCGCGGCGCCCAACGAAACGGTCGTCGTGAAAATCGGCTCGAAAAAGGGAAAGGCGACCGCGGACGCGCAGGGGAGATGGACGGTGGTGCTGCAGCGTCTCAAAAGCGGCGGCCCGTATGAGATGACCATCACCGGCAGGAACGCCATCACCATCCACAACGTGGCAGTCGGCGAGGCGTGGCTTTGCGCGGGCGCTTCGAATATGGCATTCCCGCTCAACGGCGCAGCCGGTGCGGACAAGGAGATCGCCGCCGCCGCGTATCCCATGATCCGTGTTTTCAGCGTCGATAAATCCGTCGCGCCAAGCCCGGCGGCGGATTGCGCGGGGAGGTGGGTGGCGTGCGACCCGCGAACGGCGAACGCCTTTCCCGCCGTGGGCTATTATTTCGGGCGCGACCTTCACAAGAAACTCAAGGTTCCCATCGGCTTGATCGACAGCAGCGTGAGCGCGACCCCTGCGGCGGCGTGGATTCCGCAGTCCGCGCTCGACGCCAAGCCGGAACTCAAAGCCCTGGAAGACCAGTGGAAGACCGATACGGAGTCGTATCCGGAAGCGAAGAAGGCCTACGGAGAGCTCTACGCGACGTGGAAGGTGGAGAACGCGCGCGCGAAGGCGGCGAACCAGCCGCTGCCTGCGCCGCCGCGCATTCCCAAAGCGCCCGACGACCCCTCCGCGCCGTGCGGCGTCTATAACGCGATGATCGCCCCGCTTATCCCATTTTCGATCAAGGGCGCCATCTGGTACCAAGGCGAGTCCAACACGGGCGACCCCGGCCTGTATCGCACCTTGTTTCCAGCGCTGATAACGAGCTGGCGCAAGGCCTGGGGCGAGGGGGACTTCCCCTTCCTGTTCGTCCAGCTCGCCGGTTTCCTGCCGCGTTCAGCGGAGCCTTCGGACAGCCTCTGGGCCGAGCTGCGCGAGTCGCAGGCCGCGGCGTTGAAGCTGCCGGCCACCGGCATGGCGGTGGCGATCGACATCGGGGATGAGCACAGCCTGCTCCCGAAGAACAAGGAGGAGGTTGGCCGCAGGCTCGCGCTTGCCGCCCAAGAAATCGCCTATGGCCTCGCGGATACCGGCCAGGAACCGCTTTTTGCGGCTATGAAGATCGCGGGCGGGAAAGCGCGCATCACCTTCACGCACACGGGCGGCGGACTCGCCGTGAAAGGCGACGAGCCGCTGAAGGGCTTTGCCATCGCCGGCGCGGACAAAAGGTTTTTCCCGGCGGAGGCGAGGCTGGAAAAGAACAGGGTGTTCGTCTCCAGCGACAAAGTGCCGAAGCCGGTGGCCGTCCGCTACGCCTGGGCGGACACGCCGGACGGTAATCTCTCCAACAAGGAAGGGCTGCCTGCAGCGCCTTTCCGCACGGATACCTGGAATGAAACCGCGCCGGCTTCCGGCCCGGACAGTTCCGCTCCGCTCAACGCCGTGCCCGCGTCAACGGCAGGCCAGTGAGGCAACGGGCAGTTTGGCGTTTGCGTCATCGCGCGAAGGTAATCGAAAACGCTGGGCGGCCCAAGGGTCTCCTCGCGCTCGAGAAGCCGACGTCGTTCCCAGGCCGGACTGATCGCCACCTTAGACCCGCTGCGTTTTCTCCAGGGCGCGGCAGACGGCGTCGCGGACGGCTCCCACGTTTGGCGGCAGGTCGATGGGTTTGTTTGCGTATGGGGAGGGGAACCCTAGCTGCTCCTCGTGGTAGCGAATCTTCGACTCGATGAACTTGAGGCCGTGCGCGGTGGAGACGACGACGACCTTCTCGGTCTTTTTGATGCGCCCGGCTTCGACGAGCTTGATCAATGCGGCCAGAGCTACGCCGGTGTGGGGGCAGGCGAACATCCCGGTCTTATCCGCGAGGGCGGCGGCGTTGGAGAGTTCCTCTTCGGTGGCTTGCTCGACGATGCCGTCGAACTGCTTGAGGATGCGGATCGCCTTTTCAACGCTGACGGGATTCCCGATCTGGATGGCGCTGGCGAGCGTTTTGCCCGCCTGGATGGGCTCGAAGGAGGCGAAGTCCTTTTTATAGGAGAGGTAGAGCGGATTCGCCTTCTCGGCCTGCGCCACGACGATGCGCGGGAGCCGGGTGATGAGGCCGAGGTCGCGCATCATCAGGAGGCCCTTGCCGAGCGCGGAGACGTTGCCGAGATTCCCGCCGGGGATGATGATGACGTCCGGCACTTCCCACTCGAACTGCTGCACGATCTCGATGCCGACCGTCTTCTGCCCCTCGACGCGCAGGGAGTTCATCGAGTTGGCGAGATAGATGGTTTCGTCCTCGGTGATCTCCTTTACGACCTGCATGCAGCCGTCGAAATCCGTGTCCAGCGAGAGGACGAGAGCGCCGTTGGCGATCGGCTGGACGAGCTGGGCGATGGAAATCCTATCTTTGGGCAGGAGCACGACGGACTGGATGCCGGCGGCGGCGCAATAGACGGCGAGGGCCGCGGAGGTGTCGCCGGTGGAAGCGCACGCGACGGCCTTGATCGGGACGCCTTCGGAGATCATCTGCTTGACCTGCGAGACCAGCACCGTCATCCCCAAATCCTTGAACGAACCGCTGTGGGTGTTGCCGCAGAGCTTGATCCAGAGATCTTCGAGGCCGAGAATCTTCCCGAACCGCTCGGCCCAGAAAAGGTTCGTGCCGCCCTCGTAGAGCGAGACGATGTTCGCATTGTCGATATTGGGGAGGATCCACTCCTTTTTTCCCCAGACCCCGGACCCGTAGGGCCACTCGGAACTCTTGTGCCGGTTCTCGAAGAGCTTCTTCCACTCCGCCGGGCCCGTGCGCAGGAGCGGCTCGATATCGTGCGCGACCTCGAGCAACGCACCGCATTTCCCGCAGTGGTAGATGACGCGGTTGAGGGGATACGTGGTGGCGCACTCCGGGTTGATGCACCGGAAAACCGCGTGGTAGGGCGTGCTGTCCGTCTCCATGGAATCCTTGTTCGTCACGGGTGCGCGGAGCCGGCCTGCAGGTCGCCTGCTTTTTCGAAGAACTTCGCCAAGGCAGCGCGTTCCTGCCGCTGATCCTCGAGCCGGTGCAGAAAATAGTCGTAGGTGATTTTCATTTTGGCCTGGGACACGTCCAACTGGCTCGCGCTGAGGATGGACGCAAGGAGATTCTTCTTCGCGTTGACGAGATCGTAGGAGCTCATGCGCGACATGCCTGTCGTCTGGACGTAATCCTCGATCGGCGCGAGGATGGATGGCGACTTGTAAGCGCCGGGACGCAACGCGCCGCCGTTCGCGAGCTGGCTGCAAAAAGTCTCGATGTCCCTGGTCACGCCGTAGATTTTGTCCATCTTGTCGCACTCGTTATAGAATTGCGGCCACGAGACCGGCTGCCACTGCCGGATGGAGTCGAGCCGGTACGCGAAGCGTTTCACCACCCTCCGGGGCGGCCGGTCCGCTCCGTCGGCCTGGGGAGCTTTTTCCGCGATCTGCGCGGCGACGCCGATGACCTTGCCGGTCTTCTTTTGAATGATGGGGCTTCCGCTGTCGCCGCCGCCGAAAGGAGCGTTGACTTCGACCAGGTTCGGGCCGATGCCGAGCACCGTACCCGGGATCGCCTTGACGACACCCTGGCCCGGAGCGGTGCGCAAGACGAGGACCTCGTCCCCGACGAGGACGTTCTGGTCGATGTTCTGGAGCACGTCGACCGGCTTGCCCCCGGCCGTAACGAGGAAGGAGAGGACATCATGATCGACAGCCGAGTAGGCGGCGCCGACCGCGATGGGCGTGCCGTCGAGGAGCGTGTATTTCGGAGCCCGGTTCGCGATCAGGACGTGGTTGCTCGTCACGAGACATTTTTCCCGGGCCAGGGTGCAGACGAAGCCGCTCCCGGCGTTCGACCCTCCCTGGATGGTGACGAGGCTCCCGGTAAGATCGCGCAGGATGGCCGCCGTCTGCTCCTCGGAGGTCGGCGTGGCGGCTGGGGATGGCGAAGCGGGGGCGGGCGCGGCGGGACTCGGCGCAGCCGGCGAGCCTGGGGAAGCGGCGGCCACGGTTTCGTCCACCTTGCGCTTGCCTTCACCGAAGGCGAGGGTCGGTTGGCCCTTGAGGAGGAAGGAGGCTTTTAGTTTTTTGATTTCCTCCTTCAGGTCGGCCCGGACGGCCTCGGAGTAGCGGAGCTGCACCGCGATCACCTCCCCGTTCGCCTGCCACCGCGTCGCCTCCACGATGATGGGCGGCCCCGTCTCCGAGTAGCAGTAGAACCGCGCGCAGGACGACCGGACATCGCCCTCGTTTTGCGCGAAGACCTCGGACTCCGAGATGCGATAACCTTCCTGGGTGAGACCCTCTTTGAGCCCGGCGGTCTCGGCCAGGTCGCCGGCTCCGGGCCGAGCGTCTGCAACCGCAAGCTTGGAAACGCTCACCCACGCGTCGTTCAGGGTTTTCGGGCCCGGCATGAACGAGGGTTCGTCGGGCCTCGCGTAGAAGAGGAGAACCGGTTCCTTCCAGCCCGCGGAGGCGGTGGGCACGGCGCTCGGCTCCTGAAGGACGAGCCAGCCCGCCGGGAGGGTAAATGTGACCCCAAGGTCAAATGTCATGGCGCGACCTGCCGGCTGCTCCTGTGCCAGGCACCGTGCGAGCCCAAGGAAAAGCAACAGCAGCGGCAGCCCTCTTTTCATCCCTTGTGTGCCCCTGGCGGCGTTCCCGCCGCTCACTTGCCGAGCGCCAGGCGGTCCGCGAGGCGCTGGGGCAGGCCGGCATCGACGATCTTGTCCTGGGCGGTGTTGATGTCGTATTTGATGCGGCGCAAGGTGACGAAATTCTTGTCGGAGTGGTAGATCGCGTAGGAAGCGTGCCAGTCGCCGTCCCTCGGCTGGCCGACGCTGCCCGCATTGATGAAATATTTCTTGCCCGGCTCGATCCGCAGGTTGTCGAAGGGGACGCTCGTCACGACCCCGTCGCGGACGTAGGCGCGCGGGGAATGGGTGTGGCCGTAGAAACAGATGTTCGTGTGCTGGTAGGTAAAGCTGGCCATCGCGTCGAGCTGGTTGAAGACGTAGCCCCAGCGCTCGGGCGTATCCAGCGTGGCGTGGACGATGGTGAAATCCCGTATCTGCCGCACCATGCGCAGGTCCCGCAGCCATTGCTTGTCCTCGTAGGTAAGGTTCGCCCTCGTCCAGTTGATGGCCTCTTCGGCGAGCGGATTGAACCCGGCGAGGTCCTCCTCCATGGAAGCCTGTTCGTCGTGGTTGCCCTTCACGACGGGGCACTCCAGGCCCCGCACGAGTTCCACGCACTCGTGCGGGTTCGCGTTGTAGCCGACGATGTCCCCCAGGCAGGCGTAGTGGGTGCAGCCCCGCTCCTGCGCGTCGGTTAGCACCGCTTCCAGTGCTTCAAGGTTTCCGTGGATGTCTCCGAAAATTGCGAATCGCATCTCTTTGCGCGTTCTGTTTCTAGTGTGCCGTTAATGCTTCTGCGGGGGATTATAGACTCTTTCGGCTGCCGGCACGTTCAATTTCACCTGGAGCGACGAGAGGCGTTCCAGGAGCGTCGGCAGCCATTCTTTCTCGCCCATCTTATAGAGGGCCGTCAACTGCCGATACGCCTCCCGCTCGTGCCCCGGGCACCTCGAAAGCTCATAAGCGGCGAACCGCTTCTCGTAGGAGGGCGCTCCCGCAATCGCCGCCGCCTCCGCAAACCTCCCCGAGGCCGCGCAGTGGTCGTCAAACTTGTCCCGCTCGATGATTCCAAGCCGCTCGTAGAGCAGATACCGGTCCGGGTTATTCTCTATGCCGCGCACCAGGAAATCCCGGCCGAGCTCGAAGTATTCGCGCTGGGCCTTCCGGCGCAACGCCAGCCGGGGCTGCTTGCGATCCTCAAACGCGGCGACGCTGGCATTGTACGCCATGTGCCAGGCGGACATGTCCCAGAACATCACCACGCGAGGTTGGAGAGTCGTCACATTATCAAAGATGAGGGCCATCCTGCCCCACTCGGTGGATTCCCACGCCGTGTGGGCCTCGATCCACAAAAAATCCGCCACCAGCGAGCGGAACCCGCTCAACGCCGCGAGGAAGCCGAGCTGCCCCACCTGGTCGCGCAGCCCCATGCTCAGTTTCGCCCCGTGAAAGAACGCCGCGCGATCCTGCTGCTCCAGCTTGTGCTCGAAGGGCAGCCGGACCGCGCCGAAGAGGAGCACGATGGCGGCCGCTGCCGCCAGGGGTTTACTCATCACAACTCCTTGAAGGCGAAGATCAGATAGGCAACCAGCGCGTAAACGCAAAAATAGCTTAACCCAAGTCCCGCGGTTTTCAAAAAGATCGTCGTGGAAATCACGTTCCCGGCCACCACGTCATCGGTGAGGCTCAGCAGCCGCAGGTCGGGGAACATCAGCGAGACGAACGCGAGAAATATCTTGGAGAGGGCCGAGGCGTTTGGGGAGGAGAGGAGCGATTCCCGCGCGATGCCCTGCACGTGCCCGATGAAATAGACCACGAAGGAAACGATAACGGTAAAGATCGACGAGGTGGCGAATGTGGACACCAGCAGGGTGAAAGAGGCGAGGAAGGCGGACTTGATATAGATCATCACGATGCACGGGACGAGGCTCGCCGTGAAACTGCTCGCCTTCACCCCGCGGATGACATCCTTCACCTGGTCGGCCGGCACGCCGCGAACAGCGTCCGCGAGCACTTCCTGCTGCTTTATATAAAGGGCGACCACGAACATGGCCGACATGAGCAGGATGGACGTGAGGAGGAGCACGAGGATGCCGAGGAGCTTCCCCATCAGGTATTCGAACCGCGGGACGGGCTTGGCGAGGATGGTGTAGAGCGTGCGGTCCTCGATCTCTTTGGGCAGGAGCATCGAGGTCGCCAGCACGGCGAGCAGCCAGCTAAAAATCTCCATCGAGCCCAGCGACATATCCTTGAGCACCTGGAACTGCTCCTGGAAACGGAAGTCGAGCATGAAGGCGGAGCTGCCGATGATCAACAGCGCGAAGAGGAGCAGGAAATAGAAGACCTTTAGCCGGATGAGTTCCAGCAGGGTGTTGGTCGCGATGGCCCAGACGCGCCCCGGGGAGAAGAACTTGTGCGGCGTCCGCGGGCGGACGGTGATCGCCTGGGGGGTCATGCCTATTCCTTCCTCCTCACGTGCGCCGGCTCCGCTTGTTTGCCCTGGCTGGTCGTCACTTCCAGGAAGAGGCGCTCCAGGGTCGTCTGCGGCTTTTTCATCTCGACCAGCCGCGCGCCCGACTTCTGGACGAGCGCCTGTATCTCCCCGAGCAGACCCGGCGAAGAGTTCTCCAGGATGAGTTCGGTCTGGTTCTCGATCGAGACGAGGTCATCCAGCTTTCCTTCGCGGACGAGGACGCCCCGGTTCAGGATGCCGATGCGGTCGCAAATCTCCTGCACCTGGCCGAGCAGGTGCGAGCAGAGGAGCACGGTGATGCCGCGCGCCTTGAAGTCCAGGATGAGGTCGCGGATTTCGCGCGAGCCCGCCGGGTCAACGCCCGCGGTCGGCTCGTCGAGGACGAGTAGGCGCGGGTCCTGGATCAGCGCCTGGGCGAGGCCGATCCGCTGGAGCATCCCCTTGGAATAGCCGGCCAGCCGCCGGTCCCGCGCATCCTCCAGGCCCACGAGATTCAACAGCTCCGCGCTCTTCGCACGCAGTTTCGCGCCGCCCAGGCCGCACACCTTCCCGTAGAAGCGGAGCGTCTCCTCCCCGGTGAGGTATTTGTAGAAATAGGGATTTTCGGGCAGGAACCCGACGTCCTCGCGGCTCTCGACCTCGGAGCTGTCGCGCCCGAAGATGCGCGTCTGGCCGGACGTGGGCGAGATGAGGCCGAGGACGATCTTCATCGCGGTGCTCTTGCCGGAGCCGTTCGGCCCGAGCAGGCCGTACACCTGTCCGGGGAGCACATCGAGCGAGAGGTCCTTTACGGCGACGACGCGTTCCCGGCGGAACGGGATCGGGTAAACCTTCGTCAGGTTCCGTATGGAGATGGCTGGGGAGTCTTCCTGAAGGGAGGTGGGCATCGCGGTCTTGCTGCTAGAATTTGATCTCGAATCCCTTCACGGACTCGGATGGGGCGGCGTCCCGCGTCTCGCAATGGCCGATCAACGACCCGAGCTCGCTTTTCTCGATGGCCTCCAGGAACGCGGGCACCTCGCCCGGCTCGCCCTGCGCCTCCAGCTCCACCCGCCCGTCGGCAAGGTTCCGCACCCAGCCTGCCACGTCGTAACCCATGGCGATCCGCTTCACCGTATAGCGGAACCCGACGCCCTGGACCCTTCCCTCGTAGAAAACCTTGCGCGCTATGTGCGGCATGCGGGACATCCGGATCACACCTCCACCTTCCTCAGGCATTCCGCCGCCGCCTCCGGCAGCACGGAGTTCAGGTAACACCCGGTCGCGACTTCGAATCCATTCGGGTAAAAGAGCCGCGGGACGATCTCGATATGCCAGCGGAAATCCTCGGCGAGGGTGTTCCAGTGGTCGTGCCGCCGGGTGCGCGTGGGCGCGGTGAAGAGCACCAGGTTATACGCGGGCTCGTCGAGCGCCTTCATCATCCGCCGCAGCGCCGTCTTCAGCACGTCGGCCAGTTGCGCCACCTCCTGGTCGGTGATCCCGTGGAAGTCCGCGCACTGCCGCTTCGGGTAGATCGCCTGTTCGAAAGGGGCGCGCGAAGCATAGGGGCAGAACGCCGCGAACCCATTGTTTTCGTAAACGAGGCGCTGCGCCGTGACGCACCTCTTCGCGCAGGATGTCCTCGAAGATCGACCGCTTCTTGCGTTTGTAAAACTCGCGCGTGACGACCAGCTTTTGCCGCAGTGAAAAGGGAACGACGGCCATCGCGATGAGCTGGCTGATGGAGTGCCTCAACGTCGCCCCTGCCTCCTCACCCGCGTTCTTGACGATGAAGAACGCGCGCATCCGCTCGTCGCGGGTGAGATCCAGCATACGCGATTTCCAGGCTACGATGACCTCGCGGATGGCGGGCAGCCCAAGTTCCTCCAAGGCGTCCGAGCCGGGCGTCTCGATGATGACTTCGTGCGCGCCCACCCCGTCCATCCGGTCGTAGAACCCGCTCGCGCCGATGGTCGCCTCTCCCTCCACCCGCAGCACCGGCGTGCGGCTCGGCACCACGCGCGCCTGCCAGTCACCGCCCTCCGACGCGGTGTAGAGCGCCTGGGGCGCGAATCTTTCGTTCCCCGCCGCGAACGGGCTCGGCGACTCCGGGAGCGCCGTGCGCGGGAAGCCGGGTTTCACCACGCGCGACTTTGAGAAGACCGTCCAGGTCTGCCGCAGGGGATCGAGCCTCATCTCGGTGTCGATCATTGGGAGGAACTGCGCACTTGCACGGCGTTAAAAGAATCAACTTTACACATTTCTGCAAGCAGCGTTTGAAACCGGCCAATAGATACAGGCCTGCCCGGCAGGGTAGCAATAGGCCCGCGCGGCGGGGTAGCGGCCCGCCCTGGCGGAAAGCGGCGCCGGGCACGATTCACGCTGCTAAATCGAGCGCGAAACCCCCAGACCAGGCATCATTCCTGCTTTCATGAATTTTATGATAAATGATAGAAAACCCCACAGCTATTTGCTACAGTGGTGGTCTCTCATTTGATTCTTCTTATGATTCGCTCCCTCATTCTCTGCACTTTGGGATTCCTCATCTCATTCCTCTGCACGCCGTGGGTCATCCGCATCTGCAAGAGCCACCAGGTCGGCCTCGACCAGGCCAACGAGTCGCGGAAACGGCATAAAGTTCCCATCCCGCGCATGGGCGGGCTGCCGATCATCCTCTCGCTCACGGTCGGCCTCATCCTCATCTTCTTCATGCGGCCCGCGCGGCGGCTCGAATGGCTGCCGATCCTGGTCGGGGCGTTCCTCATGTTCGGCCTCGGCGTCTGGGACGACGTGAAACGGCTGCCCGCCCGCTGGAAATTCGCGGGGCAGATTCTCATCGCCTGCCTCGTTTACAAGATGGGGCTCAACATCGACCGCGTCTCCTACGCGAACGGCTCCTGGGCCGTCCAGCTCGGGCCGCTCCTCGGGTTCATGGTTACCGTCTTCTGGCTCATCTCCGTGCCGAACATCATCAATCTCATCGACGGTTTCGACGGGCTCGCGGGCGGCCTCGGCCTCTTCATGTCGGCCACGCTCGGCATCGTCGCCATCTTCTCGCAGCAACTGCCCGAGGCGTGGTTCGCCTTCACGCTGGTCGGCGGCCTGCTCGGTTTTCTCGTGTTCAACTTCCCCCCGGCCCGCATCTTCCTGGGCGACGGCGGCGCCTACCTCATCGGGTTCTGCATCGCGGCGCTCTCGCTCAAGAGCTCCAACAAGGGCGCGGTCGCTTCGGTGCTGCTGGTGACCATCGTCGCGCTCGGCGTGCCGATCCTCGACACCACGTTCGCGCTCATGCGCCGGGCGTTCCGCGGCTTCCCGCTCTTCCATAGCGATGACGAGCACATCCACCACCGGCTGGAGGACCTCGGCTTTTCCAAACGGCGCATCCTGCTGGCGATGTACGGCATCTGCGTCGTGTTGAGCCTCATGGCCCTGAGCATCTTCTGGAGCCAGGGGCGCACGATCCCCATCGCCATCGGCGTCATCTTCCTGCTCGCGGTCTTTGCCGCGCGCTACCTCCAATACATCCGGAGCTGGGGCGAGATGAGCCGTCAATTCGGCCGCGTGATTTCCCGCCGGCAGACGGTGCGCTACGCGCTGCTGCAAGCGCAATTGCTCGACATGGAGATCGACCGCTGCCGCGAGGCCGAGGAGTTCTGGCCGATCTTCCACCAGACGCTGTATAGGATCGGTTTCGTGCACGAGCCGGTCGGCCCCGATTACTTTTCCATCCAGGTCAAGCACGACGGGAGCGATCCGTGGACGTTGAAAGCTCCCCGGAACGAGGGGACGATCGTGGAATGGAAGCGGATCGCCGAGTGTTTCCGGCCGGTCTATTCCAAAGCGCTCTGCAAATGGCGTCTGGAAGGCACGAAGCGCGAGGTCTCCGTGGTATTCGACACGAAAGCGCCGCAGAGCCCTGGCGAACCGGCGCCCGCGTTCAAGTTCGGCGCGGCCTGACCCCCGCGCGGGCCGTCTATTCTCATCGCAAAGCGCGCCGGACTTCGCCAGCATGGCGAATCCCCGGATGCCGTTACCCGCGACCCCTTCCCCCGGCCTTGAGAAGAGCAAGGCGCTCATCGTCTCGATCCACGATGTGTCACCGCTCACCCGGGCGACCGTCGCCGCGATGCGCGAAGAATTGCTCGGGCTCGGAGTCGGGTGCGTCTCGCTGCTCGTCATCCCGAACCACCACCGCCGCGGGCATTTCCTCGACGACCCGGAGTTTTGCGCCTGGCTCTCCGCGCAGGAGGCGGACGAAGCCGTCATCCACGGCTACTACCACGCCCGGGCGCGCGGGGGAGGGGAGGGGCTGCTCTCGAAACTCATCACGCGCGTTTACACCCGCGATGAAGGGGAGTTCTACGACATGGGCCGGACCGAAGCGCTCGAAACCGTCACCCGCGCGCAGGCGGACTTCGCCCGGCTCGGGATGCACCCGGACGGATTCATCGCCCCCGCGTGGCTATTGAGCGGGCCGGCGGAAGACGCGCTCCGGGAGGCCGGTTGCGCTTACACGACGCGGCTGGGCGCCGTGGTGGATTTTCGCCGCGGGAAGACGTTCCATTCGCAATCGATGGTTTACAGCGTGCGGAACGCCTGGAGGCGTGCGACGAGCCTGGCGTGGAACTCTCTGCTCTACTCCAGGCTGCGCCGGGCGCCGCTCCTGCGCATCGGCCTGCACCCGCCGGATTTCTCCCACCCGGCGGTCTGGCGGCAGATTCGCCGCAAAATCTCGTGCGCGCTTGAAGATCGCATCCCCATGACCTATCACGGTTGGATCAACCGGCTTTGAGCGACGCCGGGTCGCGTGTAAGCTCTCCCCTCTCATGTTTTCCCGGACCGATCTCCACATCCACTCGCGCTACAGCGACCGCTCGGCCGAATGGATCCTGCGCCAGTTCCAGTTCCCCGACAGCTACACGCAGCCGGTGGAAATCTACAGGCTGCTCAAGGAGCGGGGCATGGATTTCATCACTATCACCGACCACAATCGGATCGAAGGCTGCCTGGAGATCGGCGACAAGCCTGGGACGTTCATCAGCGAAGAGGTCAGCACCTATTTCCCGGAGGACCGTTGCAGGGTGCACCTGCTGGTGTGGGGCATCACCGAAGAACAGCACCGCGAGATGCAGGCGCTGCGCGAGAACATCTACGACCTGCAAAAATACCTGGCCGCCGGCGGACTGGCGCATGCGGTAGCGCACCCGCTCTACAAGGTGGACGAGCGGTTCACCGCGGGCCACCTGGAGAGGCTCTTCCTGCTTTTCAAATGCTTCGAGGGGATCAACGGCCTGCGCGACTCGCTCCTGAGCGACACCCTCCGGTTCATCGTCTCGAAGCTCACGCCGGAGAAGATCGCCGGGTTCTCCGAACGCCACCGGATGGAGCCGACCCACGCCGAGCCGTGGAAAAAGTTCCTCACGGCCGGCTCCGATGACCACGGGGGCATCTTCGCCGGCTCGGCCTATACGGCTGCGGACGGCTGCGGCAGCGCGGCGAAGTTCCTCGCCAAGGTCCGCGAGGGACGCTGCGAGATCCATGGGGAAGGGGGCACGTCGCTGGCGTTCTCCCACGGCCTCTATAATACGATCTATTCGTTCCTGGGGGACAAGGTCTTCAAGGGGAAGAACGCCAGCTACGGTCTCGTGGCCAAGGTCTTCTCGCGGTTCATGGAAGGGAAGGACCCCACCGAGTTCAGCCTGCCGGAGAAGATCGGCTTTGTCGCGCAGGGGATCATGTCCGGGAAAGTATTCGAGCTCGCGAAGCCTGCGAACGCCTCGCTCTGGAAGCAGTTCGCCACCTACTTCGCCGAGAACGACGTGAAGACGCTCCTCGCCCGGCAGACGGCCGGCGTCGCCGAGCCGGAGCGGCGCGCGTTCCTCATCGCGAACCTCTTCGCGAACCAGCTCGCCTTCCGGTTCTTCACGAGATTCATAAAGGAACTCTCCTCCGGGAACATGATCGAGAGCATCCAGGACGTGAGCACGCTCGTCCCGATCCTCCTGACGCTGAGCCCGTATTTTTACTCGTTCCACAGCCAGGCGCCTTCGCGCCGGTGGCTGCGCGAGCTCTGCCTGGAAGTGAGCGGCGAGATACCGCCGGCGCTGCGCAACCGCAAGCGGGCGTGGTTCACCGATACCCTCGAGGACGTAAACGGCGTGGCGACGACCATCAAAAAAATGACCGCGACGGCGGTGGCCGCCGGCGAAGACCTCGTGGTGGTGACTTCGCGCACCAGCATCACCATCACCGGCATCCCGATTAAAAATTTCCCGCCGATCGGCGAATTCGAGATGCCCGAATACGAGCTGCAGAAGCTGAGTTTCCCGCCGATCCTCGAGATGCTCGACTACATCAAGCGAGAGCAGTTCACCGAGCTCATCATCAGCACACCCGGGCCGGTGGGCATCACCGCACTGCTGGCCGCCAAGATATTCGGGCTGCGGGTGAGCGGCATCTATCATACGGATTTCCCGCAGTATGTCCGCATCCTCACCGACGACAGCTACCTCGAGACCCTCATGTGGAACTACATGCACTGGTTCTACTCGCAGCTCGACCAGGTCTTCGTGAATTCGGAGGAATACCGGCGGAGCTGGGTGGCGCGCGGCATCGACCCGGCGAAGATACCTCCTGTTCCCCCGCGGGATCGACCTGGAGCTGTTCACCCCGCAACGGCGCGAGCCCGGCTTCTGGAAGGCGCACGGGATCGCGCCGGGAGAGACGGTGCTGCTCTACGTGGGCCGCATCTCGAAGGAAAAGGACCTGGATGTTCTCGCGGGCGCATACCGCAAATTGAGGGAGGAAGGCCTGCCGGTGGCGCTGGCGCTGGTGGGGGAGGGGCCGTATTCCAGGGAGCTGAAGGAATCGCTCCCGGGCGTCACCTTCACCGGCTACCTGGAGGGCGAGGAGCTCGCGAAAGCCTTTGCCTCGGCGGATGTCTTCCTCTTCCCGAGCACCACGGACACTTTTGGCAACGTGGTGCTGGAGGCGCTCGCCTCGGGCCTGCCGGTCGTCGTCTCCGACCAGGGAGGCCCGAAGGAGTTGATCGACTCCGGGAAGACCGGGTTCATCACGAAGAGCCTCGACGTGGAGGATTTCACCAACGCCGTCCGTCGCCTGGTGAAGGACGAGCCGCTGCGCGCGTCGATGGCCTCGAACACGCGGCGCGCGGTGCAGGAACGCGACTGGGCGGTCGCATTCGATAAATTCTGGGCGGCATCCGCCGACTGAAATGAGCCTCATCGCGCAGGAAACGCTCGAACGGATCGCGGCCGCGAACGACATCGTGGAAGTCATCGGGGCCTACTTCCCGCTCAAGCGCGCCGGCTCGAACTACCGGGCGCTCTGCCCGTTCCACCAGGAGAAGACGCCGTCTTTCAACGTCAATCCACAGCGGCAGATTTATCATTGCTTCGGGTGCGGGGCGACCGGGGCCGTCTTCCAGTTCGTGATGGCGTATGAGAGCATCGATTTTCCCACCGCGGCCCGTAAGCTCGCCGACCGCGCGGGAATCAAGATCATCGAGCAGGAAGCGGCCCCCGGCGACGAGCGGCGCCACCAGCTCCGTGAACGCCTCCTCGCGCTGCATTACGAAGCGGCGGACTGGTTCCATCGCAACCTCTTGAAGACGGCGGCGGCCGAGCCTGCGCGCGAGTATCTCAAAGGCCGCGGGATAGGGCGGGGGGTCGCCCAGTCGTGGAAGATCGGCTTCGCGCCGGACTCCTGGGATGCGTTTGCGGGCTGGGCTCACGGCAGCGGCTACAGCGAGGAAGAGCTGATCCAGAGCGGCCTCGCCAAGCCGCGCGAGGAGGGGAAGCCAGAGAACGGAATCTTCGACCGGTTCCGAAACCGGATTGTCTTTCCTATTTGCAACGACATCGGCGAGGCCATCGCGTTCAGTGGCCGCACCCTGGAGTCCGACCCGAAAATACCCAAATACCTGAACTCGCCGGAGACCATGCTCTTCACCAAGGGGAACGTCCTGTTCGGCCTGCACCGGACCAAGCGCGCGATGATCGCGAAAAACGCCGTCATCGTCCTTGAAGGGCAGATCGACCTCATCACCGCGTTCGAGGCCGGCATCGACAATGTCATCGCTTCCCAGGGGACGGCCTTCACCGAAAAGCAGGTGCGCATCCTCAAGCGTTTCGTCGAGGAAGCCGTCCTCTGTTTCGACGCGGACAGCGCCGGCGAGAAGGCGACCGACCGCTCCGTCGCCACGCTGCTGGAGATGAATTTTTTCGTCCGCGTGGCCGAGATGCCCCCCGGTGACGACCCCGACTCGCTCATCCGCAGCGAGGGCGCGCCCGCTTTCGCCGCGCGCATCCGGGAGGCGAAGGACTACTTTGATTTCAAGTTGAGCCGACACTCCGCTTCCGAGATGAGCGTGCGCGAGAAGATCGAGGCGGGCAGGAAGATGGCCGGGTTTGTCAGCCTCATCACCGAGCCGCTGTTGCGGGAGACGGTCGCAAATCGCGTCGCGGCCGGGCTCGGCCTCTCGAGGGACGATTTCCAGAAATCCCTCGTGGCCGCAAAGAAGAAACCAGAGGAGGCCGCCGCGGCGCCCGTGGAGAAGCCGCGGGACGCGGTATGGATCCTTTGCATCCTCGCGTTTCGGGACAAGCCGTCGCGCGATTGGCTCCTCGGGCAGAATTGGCGGGAGATCGTCGAGCGCGGTCCGGACAGCCGCCTTCTAAAGGTCGTTCTCGAACGCGAGCTCGACCCCGGCAGCCCGGCATCCGTAGGCGCGTTCCTGGCAGGCCTTGATCCCGGCGACGAGGCGGTCTTCTCCAGGATGCTCGTCGAGAAAGTGCCGGACAAGGCGGGCGTCGTCGCGAACTACTGGATCCCGTTCGAGATCGAAGAATTGCGCCGGCGCGAACTCGCCCTCCAGCAGGAGCTCGCGCGCATCCTCAACGAAACGCCGTCGGGCGACATCGAGAAGGCGCACTACGAGCTGCTGTCGGCCCAGTGCCGCACCGTCGAGGCGGAACTGAAAGCCCCCGGGTTGAGGCAGGAGCAAAAGGGAATCCTGATCCAAAAAACGAGGCAGATATTGACGCAGCAAACCGCCAGTCTGCGTAGGCGAATCGGACAGCCGGGCGCGTCAAAATCGTTGGAAAAAGAAGTTCTTGACCTTCAAGAGAGGCTAAATGATATTGCGCGGCCTTCCTCTTCAGGCCAGTAAACCGCCGGCCCGCAGGTGAAGACACCCCCCAGGCACAACGCTCTCAGGTATGGCAAACAAAAGACAACAACATTCGCCAACTGTAACACATTCAACCACATCCAAGACGGCGGGCAAAGGCCCCGGCAAACCGCCTCTCAAGCGCCGCCCCGAGCGCTCCGCGACCGCCCCGCACTCAAACGGCGCCGCGGCCCACCCCAAGCCGAAGAGCGTCGTTTCTTCCAACGGCCATCACGTGACAAAGGCGAAGGAGCCCGCGAAGGACGTGTCGAAATCGAGGGAAATCCCGAAGGCTCGGGAGGCCGCCGGGCCGAAGGATGTGCGCAAAGAAATTACGAGAGCCAAAGATATCCAGGCAACCAGGGATAAGCCCAAAGGCAAGGATTCCCCCAAACCGAGCGAAGGCGCCAAGAGCAAAAAGCGCCTCCCGGAGCCCGGGACGAATGGCAACGGCGCGCCGCGCCAGGTATCCGAATCCCCCGAGGTGCAGGACAAAATCCGCGAACTCATCAAGCTCGCCAAGGAACAGGGCTACCTCACATTCGACGACCTCAACGAGGCTCTCCCCGATACCGTCAACGAACCGGACGAGATGGAAGCCATCATGCTCCGGCTGCGCGGCATGGAGATCGACATCATCGACGCCTCCGATGTGGATCGCTACAAGGACGGCCGCAAGGATCAGGACGAAGAGGAAGAGGACAAGGTCGAGGCGAAGCTCGACATGCTGGACGACCCCGTTCGCATGTACCTCAAGCAGATGGGCCAGGTGCCACTTCTTACGCGGGAACAGGAGGTGGAAATCTCCAAGCGCATCGAGGACGCCGAGTCCATGGTGCAGCGCCACATCAACCGGTTCGGCTTCATCGCCCGGGCATACCTGGACCTCGCGCAAAAGCTCATCGAGGGCCGCGAACGTTTCGACCGCGTCATCCTCGACAAGAAGATCGAGAGCCGCGAACGCTACATGAAAGCCCTGCCGCGGCTCTGCGAGAACCTCGAGAAGCATTCCTCCGAGGTCGCGCACGCCTACCGGGCCGTCATCCATAACGGCGCGAAAAATCCCCACGCCAAATCCTTCCAGGAATTCAAGCGGGCGCACGAGGGATTGCAGAAACTCTACCCGAAGTTCTATTTCAAGCAGAAGATCACCGAGGAATTTGTCCACCAGGCCGACGAGAACTACCGCATTATCAACAGTCTCCGCGGCGAGATCGCCAAGCAGGGCCCGAACACGTCCCGCGAGGAGGGCAAAGCGGACTACGCCGCCAAGCTGCGCGAGATCCAGACCCGGATGTGGCTCAGCCCCGAGGAATTCGTCCACGAATATCACGAGCTGAAAGGGTGGTTCCGGAAAGCCCTCAAGGCGAAAACGGAGATGGTCGAAGCGAACCTCCGCCTCGTCATTTCCATCGCCAAGAAATACACCAACCGCGGCCTCTCTTTCCTCGACCTCATCCAGGAGGGGAACATGGGCCTCATGAAAGCCGTCGAGAAATTCGAGTACCGGCGCGGGTACAAGTTTTCGACGTATGCCACTTGGTGGATTCGCCAGGCCATTACCCGTTCCATCGCGGACCAAGCCCGGACCATTCGCATCCCGGTGCACATGATCGAGACCATCAACAAGCTGATGCGCGTGCAAAAGCAGTTGGTGCAGGAATACGGCCGGGAGCCGTCCCCTGAAGAGGTGGCCGAGGAAATCCAGCTTCCAGTCGACCGCGTCCGGGCCGTCCTGAAGATGGCCCAGCAGCCGATCTCCCTCCAGTCGCCGGTGGGCGACAGCGATGACACCAGCTTCGGCGACTTCATCGAAGACAAGGGCGCCGAGAACCCGAGCGACATGACCGCCATCGTCCTGCTCAAGGAGAAGATAAAGGACGTGCTTGAGACTCTTACCGACCGCGAGCGCCAGGTGCTCGAGCAGCGTTTCGGCCTCGTGGACGGCTACAGCCGCACCTTGGAAGAAGTCGGCCGGCAATTCAAAGTGACGCGCGAGCGGATCCGGCAGATCGAGGCGAAGGCCCTCCGCAAGATGCGTCACCCCACGCGCATCCGCCAGCTCGAAGGCTTCCTCGAAGCCGCCGAAGCCTAAGCCCTCGGAAAAATCTGTCGAGGCGTCGGACGCGCCAGGGCACGCCCTTCGGGCTGAGATTCAAAGAGCGCCGGCGCCGGCCGCTCAGTAGCTTTTCCAATACGCGATGGACGTATCGGTGATCCTCACCACATCGCGCCCCATCGCCCGCCATTCCTTGATCAACCGGACGACGCCCGGAGTGAAATAGTCGCAGTCGTGCCATAGGAAGACGCCGCGCCCCTTGCAGAGCTCGAAGCAGCGCTCCGAATCATTCTTGCAGTATTCGTAGGAGTGGTTCGCATCGATGAAAAAGCACGTCGCGCCCTGGGCTCCCAGGAAATCCCACTTCGCCGTATCCTGAAAATGCTGCCGGATTCTCGCCGCGAAAGGAGTGCCCAAAAACTCCCGGCCCGGCTCGCGCCTCCGGATGAGCCCCGCGTCCAGCCTGTCCAAAGTAGCCGACTCCTTCGCTTCCAGGCCCAGCGGCAGATCCACCGTGTGAACGACGGCGTTCGGCAAATTCTGTGCGATCGACTTCGTCGTGCTCCCCATGAAAGTTCCGATTTCGAGCACCGCCTCCGGGTTATTCGCCTTCAGCACCCCGATCAGGGCCAGCAGCTCCAGCGCCGGAAGCGAACCCCGCTCGAACCCCGTCGCCGCCGGCAGCAACACGTCGTAGGCCGCGTCCTCCAGGATGCTGGAAAGACTCCTCTCCGGGATCCCGCGCACCTTGCCCATCGTCACCGCCATGTAGGATTTCATGGACGAGAACAGGAAATCCTCCGGCCCAAAGCGCAACCCCTTCAGCACCGACGCCCCGCAAATCCCCAGCAGAAGTTTGACCACCCTGGGCGCGCTCATGAAGGCCCCCGGTGTCGATACTCAGACGTTTCGTTGTTGAAGACCATGTCTCTCTCTTTTCGCGAAAGGCAGAGGAAACCCGAAAAGGATCGTAGATGTCGAGGAAATCCGTGGCGCAGGGAGGCCCCGGCCAGAAACCATCCGCCAACGCAACGTTTCGCCTCAAGGATAGGTTTCCTCACCCGGCGAAGAACGGCCCACTCCGCCCGGGAACCACTTTCAGATCACAGGGCGGCGTCACGATCCCGCTGAAGGGCGATCTGGACTGTCGAACGACGGCATAGCCTGCCGTGAGAATCTGACCCACTACCCATATACTGGTGTTGGTGCCGATTCGGATTATGGGAATTCAGATTCGGAAATCGCTTCTCGGATATTCCCTCGTGCCGATCTCCTGCCAAATCAGCTTTCGAAACGTTGCATCCGGCCTTTACCTATTTACCATCCCCGTGCGCCGTGATGTGGTCGGCCTTCGAGGGATCGGTCCCGGCGGAAACCGCCGCCTTCATGCCGACTCTCAGATCTTCAACTTTCGACGGGGTCGAATCGATCTCAACGCTGGTTTCAGGTGTGATGGAATACGTATGATGTTGGTGATTTCCGCCGCCGATCGTAATGGAGGTGGCACTCACTGCCAGAATCTCGCTTTCGGCGATCTTACTGTAAGCCTTCTTATCATGGCCGGCCATGCAGGGAGCAGAGAGGACGAAGAGACAGAGGAGGGGAAGTATCAGTCTTAGGGGGTTCATATCCCAATGATTGCTCTTTGCTTTGGCCGTCGTCAAGAAGCTTAAAATGCGGCTTTTTGTTCTTCGAAGCCGGAGACGCTAGCTATCTCAAACGCGTCGCACAGCTCGAAAGGAAAGTGCCTCACTGTGAGCCACACCCTAGTTTTGGCGCGTGCGATGCGGTCCTCTGCAACTGAGTTTTCCGCAACGCTTAAAAACCATCTTCCCTTATTCCGAGAAAGGGAATGGTAGTGCAAGTATACCCACTGTGCCACTACGCCCTCACTTCCCCACGCTAAAAAGGAATCGCCGATGCCGCCATATCGCCACAAAGGAAAACTGAACTGTTGTCTCGGGCTATAGATTACCGTGCACCGACCGGTGGAAGTCTCGAGCAGGTTGCAATCCTCTTCTTCAATCCGCGTTCGGGCTTCACCACACGCCTCAAGGAAAGGCGATGGGCCACGGAAGACCCAAGCGCCACTTCTTCTTACGCCGAAACGCTGGAACCTGCATATCGCGTCTAATCCCGCACGCACGAAGATTTCGAAAGCGAATGAGCCGATGTATCTACTTATTCGTGCGAACATCGCATTGTCGGGTTCAGCCGCTCTTTTTATCGGCACTGTTGTCCGACGAAGAAAGTCGAAACTGGGATCGCTACGCTCAAAACTCTCGCATCGTGCGACAGGCTACGCTGGTGATTGCTATTCTGTGGGAAGTCCCCGCTCAACTAAGTCCAAATAGTTTTTGCCATTTTCACTGAGACTCCACGCCCCTTCCTCGTCAACTTCGCCCCCGATTTCGATAGCGTCTATCTCCGTATGGAATCCCTTAAGATTCGATAGGGCTTCCTCTTCCTTTATGTCGAAATGGCTGGCGACGGCCTGAGTAGTCGGTGCTCCCTTGGAACGTATGAACGCGAGCAGCCCGACCTTAAAGTCATTACGAATCACTCCAACTGCTGAATTGATCAGTCCCTCGCCTACGGGTATTTCGTTCGACCATCCGCCCGCTCTCTGAAACGCAGGGTAGCGAATGAAAATTCTCCCTCCGCTACGGGGGAGTTTGGCTTTTTTCAGCGTCTCTTCGACCCACTCGGAGGCTCGAAGAAAGTTTGGCCGTTCAGAAAACTCATGTTCCGCGATTACAGTGGATCGGTCTTCTTGATAGATACCGCAACTACGCTCGATGGATTTCATGCCTCAACCCTACTGCGAAAGGAGGCCTCCACAAGGGAGGGCATGGGAACTCTTTAAAAGTTGGGGAAGGTATTGGAACAAGGGCTCCCTCCGGCCAGCCCTTGTAAATCCTCGGCCTCGGGGGGACTGCTTGCAGCGGTCGCTTGCCCAGATTCGTATCGCTCAGATTCGAGTGCGGCATGCTGACTGCACTCCCGCAGAAAATTGATCCTTACGAAAGAGTGGTTTGGGTGGATCGCCCGAAAACCTTTTGACCATGCTTGAGAATCTGAAATCGACGACTTTGGCGCTGACTTCGGCGCACCTTGAGCACGTATTTCATGACATAGAAGCAGCGCTCCCTTGTGTATGACTGCACGTCGACACGACCGCATCCCGTCCGCTAGGTGATGCCCCATAATCACCGGAGCGTGAAGGTAGGGAGTTACGGCGGATGCTGTGACTTGCGATGGGGATACTTTTGGAAGTGTCCAAGCCGCTATCCCGATACGGAATTTGTCCATACTTCATATGACATATATTGTATGATGTTATAGATACTCACATGGATTTGAGGCATTTACGTCGGTGTGAATAAGTTGTGAACGTTTTGCGCGCTGGGCGAATCGGGAGCGCTCGATTTTACGGAAGACCACTGCGGGCAAATACCGCCGTCTGCGGCGTGCTCCGACGGGATACTGTCCTACGATGGGTATCTACGCCAGGAGGTCTTGAATCTCGGTCATGGTGAGCGCGGTCATGAGCGGTTCTTCGCTTTCGACGGTGGCATCGATGACTTCGCGCTTCTTGCGCTGGAGATTGAGGATCTTCTCTTCGATGGTGCCTCGGGCGATCAATTTGTAGGACGTGACGACGTTCTTTTGGCCGATCCGATGGGCGCGGTCGGTAGCCTGAGCTTCGACGGCGGGGTTCCACCATGGGTCGAAGTGAATAACAGTGTCGGCAGCGGTCAGGTTGAGGCCTACGCCGCCCGCTTTGAGGCTGATGAGGAAGACGGGGATCGCAGGGTTGTTTTGGAAGCTGTCCACGGCTCCGGCGCGGTCTTTGGTGGCTCCGTCCAGGTATGCAAACGGGATGCCTGCAAGGCGTTCTTTGATGAGAGCCAGCATGGTGACGAACTGGCTGAAGATGAGCACGCGGTGGCCGCCATCGACGGCTTCCTGGAGCAGTTCGTCGAGAAGATCGAGCTTTCCGGAGGCTTGGGTGGGGTCGATGCCATCCAGTTTCAGCAGGCGGAGGTCGCAGCAGGCCTGGCGGAGGCGCAAAAGGGCGGTGAGGATGAGCATCCGGGCTTTTCCCGGGCTCTTTTCTCCGGATGCCTGGTCGATTTGGGAACGGCTCTGCCGCAGAAGCTCTGCGTAAACCTTCGTTTGTTCGCTAGTTAGCTCGCAGTAAGCCACTTGCTCCATTTTATCCGGTAAATCCGTGGCCACCTCGCGCTTCAGCCTGCGCAGGAGGAAGGGCCTGAGGCGCTTGGCGAGCCGCGTTTGGATCGCCGTCGAGGCGTCTTTCATGATCGGTTGTTCATAGCGATCCCGGAAATCGGCTCTGGCCCCAAGATAACCAGGCAGGACGAAGTGCATGATCGACCAGAGGTCACGAACGGAGTTCTCCATCGGCGTCCCGGTGAGCACAAATCGATGATCGGCCTTCAGGGCGGTCGCGGCCTGTGCGTTTTGAGTATCGGGGTTCTTGATGTGCTGCGCTTCGTCCAGGATCACTGCGGAAAGGCTGATGCCCCTATAGCGGTCAATGTCCCGACGCAGGAGCGGATAACTCGTAACAAGGAGCCGGGGTCGCGGTTCGGCGGCCTCCTGCGCCGCCTGGGCGAGAAGTTCGTGGCGTTCCGGGCCTTCCAGGACGAGCACGGGCAATTCCGGACAAAATCGAGCGGCCTCCCTCTTCCAATTCTGGATAAGGGTGGAAGGGCAGACGACCAGCGACGTTCCGGGAAGCGCCCGCAGGAAGGCGAGCGCCTGGAGCGTCTTGCCGAGGCCCATTTCGTCCGCGAGGATGCCGCCGAAGCCGTTCGCAGCCAGGAAGCTCATCCAATAAACCCCTTGTTTCTGGTAGGGACGCAGGACGGATTCCAGAGAGCCCAGGGGCACGGGCGCCATTTCATGGGCGGTGGACGCGTTTCCGCCGACGCGTCCGCTCAGCCACGGGGGCGCGCCGCTCGTTTCGAGGTTTGGCTGGCCCGCGAGGATGGAGTCGAGGTAGCCGGCGTGCATACGGTTGACGCGGTAGAGGCCCGGTTCTCGCTGGGTGGGCGCGCAGTCCAGGAGGACGTTTTGCAGCTCATCGAGCATGCCGGAGTCGAAAACCGCGAGCCGGCCGTTTTTCAGGCGCACATGGCTCTGCCCCATCTCCAGGAGGCGCTGAATCTCCGCGGCAGAGAAGCGTTCGCCGCCCGGCGCCGCGAGACTCACGCTCATGTCGAACCAGTTTTCGCCGGATGCGGCAAAATCGATCCGGGGCTGGATGGTCACGATCCGGCCGGTGACGTGCTTGAACCGTGCGCCGGAAGAGACCGTCCATTCCCGCTGCAGGTGCGGCAGTTCCCTCGCCAGAAATTCGAGGACATGGCGCTCGCCCTTGAGGACGAAATGACCGGTGGTATCCGGCCCGGTGAATCCCCAGCGCGTCAGGCGCGCCAGGGCCTGCGCCTCGGCCGGCGTGTTTCTCGTGAGGAACCGGGACGGATTTTCCGGATCCTGAGTCGAGAATTGCTCGGTTGCATCGCTGAGTCCGAGCGTCACGACCCGGCGCGAGTAAACGCCCTGCAAGCGCGCGGCCAAGTGATTCAACGAGCCCTCCAGCGTCAGCGAAAACTCGGGGTCGGCGGGCACGAAGGTGATCGCCTCCAGGGGCGCGCCCTCCTGCCGCAGCTCGAAGGAGCGCGCAAGCGACGGCAACTCCGCGGCCACGAACGCTGCCGCATCCTGCGGCGCGAGGGTAATCTCTTTTCGCAGCAATTCCTCGTAGGCCGGCGATAATCCCGGGGCGATCTCCTGGAAGGTTTCCTCCGAAAACATCCAGCGGCGCGAGCCGGCAATAAGGAGAAGGCCCTGCCGGGGCATTTCCACCCGGAGCCGCAAGCCGTCCCCGGCGCTCAGGATCAGGCGCGGTTTCAGGGGCTCGACCGCTATCTTCGCCACGACATTCCTGCCGAAGGTCACCCGCGGATGTCCACGCGCCGCGTCGAGCAGATCGAGGAAATTCGGCTTATTCAGGATCAACATCCCGGCAAGTCCGCCGCCCCCGATGCGGCGCACCGCCTCAATTATCGGGATGTCTTCCGGGCCGCAACGGAACGTCTTCTTCGCGTCGAGGGCCTGTATTAGGACCCGCCGGTTTCCGACCTCCGCCTCGATGCCGGCGACCAATTGATCCTTCTCCCAACCGGGCTCGATCTTCAGCGGGAGTATGATGTGAATGATCGCAGGCTCGCCCTCGGCATCGGCCGAAAAAAAGGGACCTTGAAGTGCGCCCGCTGGAATTCCGGCTAGACGCGAAGACACGGAGGGTTCGGCAGGGGGCGCTTTTACCCGCAACACAGCAAGGCCGACCGCGAGGGAATGCGCGCAGATCATCCCCCACTCTCTCGATGCGCGGCAGCCGCACAGATTTTCGACGTTCGATCCGCCCGAGAGCTTCAGCCCGGCGCGGTACTCGGTTTCGCCCTCCCGCACGAGCCCGCGCAGGATCGGCGGCTCGTAATGCGAGCTGAGCACCCGCCCGATCTCATAAAGCGCGCGCGCTTGTTTCATGGCCTGCCAGCCGCCCGCTTCGTTCAGGAGTTTTTCCGAGAGCTGGGGGGTTGCGCCCATGTCCGCCTATCCTTCCCCGCGCGGGTTGCGTTATCAACCCCGGAAGGGACGCGGTCTTTTTGTTCGCTTTCCGCGTGCGATTACGGAAACCTGCGGCCATGGCGGATGTCCCCCACGATCGAGCCGCTCTCCCATGAGGACGATCGCGATCTGCGAACCAAAAAGGAGGCGTGGGCAAGACGACGACGGCCGTGAACCTGGCGAGCTGCCTCGCGGCGGAAGGCTCCTCGGTGTTGCTGGTCGATCTCGACCCGCAGGCAAACGCGACGAGCGCGCTGGGCTTGGAAGTCGCGGAGGGAATGAGCATCTACGGGGCGCTGCTGGGCGGGGAATCCATCGTGGAGAAAATCCTTCCCACGCGCTTCGAGCGGCTCTTCGTGGCGCCGTCCGATCTCGACCTCGCCGGCGCGGAGATAGAGGTCGCGCGGCTCGGCGATCATCTCACCCGGCTGCGGCACGCGATGCATCCCCTCGCCGCGGATGCTCCGTTCGAATTCATCCTGTTCGATTGCCCGCCTTCGCTCGGCATCCTCATGACGAACGCGCTCGCGGCCGCCGACGAGCTGCTCGTGCCGATCCAGTGCGAATACTTCGCCCTCGAAGGCCTGTCGAAGATCGTCAACGTCATCGGGAAGATCCAGGAGAGCGGGGTGAACCCCCAGCTCGAATTGGGCGGCATCGTCATGACGATGTTCGACTCGCGGACGAATCTCAGCCAGCAGGTGATGCAGGAGGTCCGCAAACATTTCGCGGCGACGGTCTATGACGCAGTCATTCCCCGGACGGTGCGGCTGGGCGAAGCGCCGAGTTTCGGCAAGCCGATCCTCGAATACGAGCCGAACGGCCTGGGGGCGAACGCTTACCGCGCTCTGGCGGCCGAGTTCCTGCGAAGACATCGGGCGGGCTCGTGAAAATGGAGCCAAGGGGGTTCGAACCCCTGACCTCCTGAATGCCATTCAGGCGCTCTACCAACTGAGCTATGACCCCGGGAATGAACCGTGAATCCTAAGCCGGGCGTACTTTGCTGTCACGGACTTTCTGGCTGTTGCGGAGGAGCGGGAACGGGTTGAGCTTCCGGGGGATGCGGCAACACCACACGCGCGGGATGGCGGTCGTCCTCGCGGCGCTCCTGCCGGGGATGCTTTGCAACGCCCAGGAGGCGGAGGAGACACCCGCCGGCGCGCCGCCGGTAAAGGAGATCGCGACCGGAGTTCTCGACGTGGGCGGGGTGCGCCTGGACAAGAGCGCGCGGACGATCCGGTTTCCCGCGGCGATCAACATGGCCGACGGAATCATCGAATACCTGCTCGTGGGCAGGGGCGGCAAAACGCACGAGAGCCTGTTTGTGACGGACATCTCCCCGTACCATCTGCATCTCGCGATGCTCCTTATCGGCGCGAAGGGAAACCCCGCCGATTCCTCGCTGGAAAGGCGCCCGCCGCCCTCGACGATCAGTTCCGACTACCTGAAGAACGCGCCGGAACTGAAGGGCGATCTCGTCGAGATCACCCTGCAGTGGACCGCGGGCGGCAAAGAACACACCGGGAACGTGGAGGATTTCCTGACGAACCTGGAGCAGAAGCGCCCCATGCGCCACGGGCCATGGACGTATAACGGGTCGATGTTCTACCACGGCAAATTCCTGGCCCAAATCGACATGTCGATTGCGGCCATGGTGACCGATCCGGAAGCGCTCATCAACAACCGTCAGCCCGGGCATGACAACGACCAGATATGGGCGGTTGATCCCGCGCGGACGCCCCGCGTCGGCACGCCCGTGCAATTGACCATACATCTTGAGGACAAGAAGACCCCTTAGAGGGCTGGCCGCCGCGGTGGTCTTCCTCGCCGCGGCCGGCGCGCCGCTCGGCGCGCAGGAGAAACTGATTCCTCGCGATCCGACCCACCTGTCGCTCCGTCACGAAGTCGGCCATGCGATCGACAAGGGATTGGAGTGGTTGAAGGCGACGCAGAGTCCGCCCGGATATTGGGACGACCCGCGCCGCCCGGTGACCACCGCCAAAGCCCTGGAAGCCTTTATGAATGCCCCCGGCGAGCCGGATCGCGAGGCGGCCTGGGTCGGAAAAGGGTATGCCTATCTGGAAAGTTGCGCGCGCCCCGGGGGCGGCATTTCCGGAAAGGGCGAAGCGGATGACCAGACGGCCGTCTGCGTGTTTGCGTTCGCGGCGGCGAATCGGCGCTACGATGCGCTTCTGGGCAGAGCACGGGCGTTCCTGCTCCGCCATCCGCCGGACAAGCATGCGGATATGTGGGAACTGGAGATGTGGCTAAAGGCGGTCTATCACACTCGCCAGAAGGGGAGCGGGAATACGGTCGATTACCGGCCGCTATTGCGCCTTATAAGGCGGCGTCTGCCAAAGGAGCAGGAGCTCTCTCCCGATTCCGTAAGCTATATGGCGCTGTTGGCTTACCGATTCGCCGGTCTAAAGCCGGATGATCCGCGGGTGAAGACACAGCTCGGTCAGTTGCGACGACAATACCTGGCCGAAGGAGACTCAAAATTGGGGACGATGAGAAATTATTTCTTTTCGGAGACCGTAGCCGAAACGCTTACTACTTACGGAATAGATAGGCTCAAGCTGGCGACCGGGAGTGAAGCAGACTGGGCGGGCGATTTGGCGAAGCGGCTCATCAATCTTCAACGCGCCGATGGCTCTTGGGAATATGATGATCCCGGGCATGAGTTCCTGCTCACCACGGGAAATATCCTTGCCCTGGAGATCATCTACAGGGCGCTTTGAGCCGAACTCAGCTCGCGTTGGCTTCGGCGGGCTCGGGGGATCGGAATTCCAGCTTTGTACCGGCCGCACTGACGTTCACAACGTCCCCCGCTTTGATGTGACCGCGCAGGATTTCTTCCGCGAGCGGGTCTTCAAGGAATCTCTCGACAGCCCGGCGCATGGGCCGCGCGCCATACGCGGGATCGTATCCCTTCTCGATGAGGAATTCGTGGGCGCCCTGGTCGAGGTGGATGTCGATTTCCTTGATCTTGACGCGCTTCTTCACCTTGCGCACTTCGAGATCGACGATCCTCATGAGGTCGGGCTTGGTCAACGTATGGAAGACGATGAGGTCGTCCAGGCGGTTGATGAACTCCGGTTTGAAGACCTTCTTGGATTCCTCCAGGATCTTCTCGCGCATGACCTCGTACTGTTCCTCGTCGCGCGCGGCGGCGAAGCCCATCGTAGTCTGGCGCTTGATCAATTCCGCGCCGACGTTCGAAGTCATGATGATGATCGTGTTTCGGAAATCGATCTTGCGGCCGAGGCTGTCGGTCACCTTGCCCTCTTCGAGGATTTGCAGGAGGAGGTGCATCACGTCCGGGTGCGCCTTCTCGACCTCGTCGAAAAGCACCACGGAATAGGGGCGCCGCCGGACGGCTTCGGAAAGCTGGCCGCCCTCCTCGTAACCCACGTATCCGGGGGGCGACCCGATGAGCCGGGAGGCGGTGAACTTCTCCATGTACTCGGACATGTCGATCTGGATCAAGGCATCCGCGTCGCCAAACATGAACTCGGCGAGGGTGCGCGCCAGGAAAGTTTTGCCGACGCCGGTCGGGCCGAGGAAGATGAAGGAGCCGATGGGCCGCCGAGGATCCTTGAGGTCGGCACGGGAGCGGCGCAAGGCCTTGCTCAGCGCGATGACTGCCTCATCCTGGCCGATGACACTCTGCTTCAACTCCTGCTCCATCATGAGGAGCTTCTGGGTCTCTTTCTGCTCCATCCGCTGCAGCGGCACGCCCGTCCATTTCGCGACGATGTGCATGATGTCGTCCTCGGTGACGACGACTTCCTTCTCCTCGCGCTGTTCCCTCCAGCCCGTGAGGATGTTTTCCAGCTTGTCCTTGGCCTGCTTCTCGGTGTCCCGCAGGGCGGCGGCCTTCTCGAAATCCTGAGCCTTGATCGCCGCTTCCTTGTCCGTGCGGATGTCTTCGATCTCCTTTTCGATCTCCTTCACGTTGGGCGGGCGGGTCATCGCCGCGATGCGGGCCCGCGCGCCAGCCTCGTCCATGACGTCGATGGCTTTGTCCGGCAGGAAACGGCCGGTGAGGTAGCGGTCGGAAAGCTTGGCGGCGGCCTCGAGGGCCTGGTCCGTGAGTTTCGCCTTGTGGTGCGCCTCGTATTTCGGGCGCAGGCCTTTGAGGATGAGGACGGTCTCGTCCACCGTGGGCGCCTCAACCTTTACTGTCTGGAAACGGCGCTCGAGCGCGGCGTCCTTCTCGATGTATTTGCGGAACTCATTGAGGGTGGTCGCGCCGACGCACTGGAGCTCACCGCGGCTGAGCGCGGGCTTGATGATGTTCGACGCGTCCATCGCGCCCTCGGCGGAGCCGGCTCCGACGATGGTGTGCAACTCGTCGATGAAAAGGATGACGTTCTTCGTCCGGCGGATTTCGTCCATGACGGCCTTGATCCGCTCTTCGAACTGGCCGCGATACTTCGTGCCGGCGACCATGAGGGCGAGATCGAGCGTGATGACCTTCTTGTCGCGCAGGATCTCCGGGACGTTGCCGGAGGCGATCTCCTGCGCAAGGCCTTCGACGATGGCGGTCTTGCCGACGCCGGCTTCACCGAGGAGGACGGGGTTGTTCTTGGTGCGGCGGCAAAGCACCTGGATGACGCGCTCGATCTCGTTCTTGCGACCAATGACGGGGTCGAGCTCGTTCTTGCGCGCGAGTTCCGTGAGGTCGCGGCCAAAGGCGCGCAGGGCGGGCGTCTTGACGTCCTTTTTGCCGGTCTCGGCCTGCTGCTCCTGTTCGACTTCGGGCGGGGTAAAGTTCGGGTCGAGCTCCTTCAGGATTTCGTTGCGGGTGCGCTCGATGTCCACCTCGAGATTCTTCAGGACGCGGGCGGCGACGCCTTCGCCTTCACGGAGAAGGCCGAGCAGGATGTGCTCGGTGCCGACATACGAATGGTTCAGGAGCTTCGCCTCCTTGCCCGCGAGGGCCAGGACTTTCTTGACCCGCGGCGTGTACGGGATGTTCCCGACCATCTTGGTCTCGGGCCCGGAACCGACCTGCTTCTCGACTTCCATGCGGACGGTCTCGAGGTCGAGGCCCATCTTCTGGAGGACGTTCACGGCCACGCCCTGGCCGAGCTTTATCAACCCAAGGAGGAGGTGCTCGGTGCCCACGTAGTTGTGGTTGAACCGGTCGGCCTCCTTTCTCGCCAGCGCCAGAACTTGTTGAGCTCTCGGAGTGAAATTATTCATCATTTCTTTCTTTGGGACCGTTACGCTCAGGCCTTGGTGTAGTTATATCAGGTTTCGGAAATGATTTCAACTTGTCCCGGATAATGTCCGCCCGCAGCGAGTCCCTCTCCTCCGCCGCGAGCTTCTGCTGCGAGCCTTTTTGCAGATGCGCGGGCTGGGTGTCGATGAAAAGCTCATCGGCAGCCGGCCCGCACGATTCGGGAAAGAAGGAAAGATCCACTCCGAGCTTTATGAAAGAGAGCAGGTTCAAAGCCTCCTTGGAGGTCATGGAATGGGCGTGCGTGAGGATGCCGTAGCCGCGCCCGATCTGGTCGCGCAGGGTGCCGAGTTTCTTCTGGAGGAGGAGTTGGCGGGCGTTCTGCTCGTGCTCGATGACCTGCTCGATGACTTTGTTGAGCCGGCCGACGATCTCGTCTTCCTTCTCGCCGAGCGTGGTCTGGTTGGAGACCTGGAAAAGGTTGCCCATGGCTTCGGTGCCTTCGCCATACAGGCCGCGGACGGCGAGTCCGATCTTGTTCACAGCCTGGATGACCTGGTTGATCTGTTCGCTCAGGACGAGGGCGGGGAGATGCACCATGGCCGAGGCGCGCATGCCGGTGCCGACGTTGGTCGGACAGGCCGTGAGATACCCGAGGTTCGGGTGAAAGGCGAAGTCCAGCCGGCCCTCGAGGGCGCTGTCCACCTTGTCGAGCATCTTGTAGGTGTTCTTGAGCTGCAGGCCGGAGCGGAGCGCCTGCATGCGGAGGTGGTCCTCCTCGTTGATCATGATGCTGAGCGTCTGCTTCCGGTTCATGACCACGGCGCTGCCCGCGCCTTTTGCGGCGTGCTCGCGGCTGATGAGGTGGCGCTCCACGAGCACCTGCTTCTCGAGCGCGGACAAATCCTGAAGGAACTCCGAGAAGGAGTCCTGCATCTCCGGCAGCTCTTCGACGACGGGCTTTATCTCTTCCAGTATCTGCAGGCGCTCGGCCTTTTTCGCCCAGCCGGGGAAGGAATGGCTCTTGAGGTTCCTGGCGAAACGGACGCGGCTGCTGATGACGATCTGGTTGTAGGGGCCCTCCCCTCTGGCCCATTCACCCGCATTGGAGAAGAGACCAGGAATTTTCACAACGTGGGGCCGCTCAATTTTGCATCCTCGTTTCGAGTTGCCGGATCTGGTCGCGTATTTCCGCAGCCGACTCGTAATCCTCGGCGCGGACGGCTTTTTCGAGGTTGCGCTCGAGGGTTTTCATCTTCGCGTCGGTCTGGATGCTTCGCAGGAGCCGGGCGGGCACCTTGCCGACGTGGTCCGTGCCCTTGTGCATGGCCTTGAGGAGAGAGGTGAGGCTGTCCGAGAAGACTTCGTAGCATTGCGCGCAGCCGAGGCGGCCCGTCTTCTTGAAGTCGGCCTGGCTGAAGCCGCAGACGAGGCACTTCTGCGTCGGCCCGGCCTTTTCGATGTCCTGCGCCTTCCCCAGGCCGAGCAGCAGGTCGGCAAGTGCGAAGCCCGTAGGGTCGGTGACGCCCTTCTCCTTGGAGCAGGATTCGCATAGGTTCACCTTCTGCATCTTCCCATCGACGATCTGCGTGAGGAATACCGTCGATTGGTTCGTCTTGCAGACATCGCAGACCATTTTGGACTGGGGTTGGAAGTTCAACTTTTGACTCGTCTCACCAAGCGGATTCAACACCGCCTATTTATCAATCGTAGTGCCTGAGGTTTGTGTCAACTCATGGAAACTAGCAATTAGCGTTCCCGTGACGCGCCCAGGTTTGCCGTCGCCGATCGGACGGCCATCCAGCAGCACGAGGGGCACCACTTCCGCCGCCGTGCCCGTGAGGAAACACTCGTCGGCGGTAAAGAGATCGTAACGCGTGAGGTCCACCTCGGCGAACGGAATGCCGGCCTTCTCGGCGAGCTCGAACACCACGGCTCGGGTGATGCCTGCGAGCGCCCCGGAACTCACAGGCGGGGTGAGGAGGCGTCCTTTTTTGAGGATGAAGATGTTGTCCCCGCTGCATTCGGCGACGTAACCCTGCTCATTCAACATCAGCGCCTCCGGGCAGCCGGCCTGGCCCGCCTCGATCCGGGCGAGGACGTTATTCAGGTAATTCAACGACTTGATGGCCGGGCTCAGGGCGCCGGGCGCGATCCGCCGCGTGGCGCAGGTGATGACCTTCAGGCCGTTCTCGTAGAAATCCCGGGCATAGAGCGTGATGGTCGAGGCGATGATGACGATGGTCGGCGTCCTGCAATGCTCGGGGGAGAGCCCCAGATTCCCCACCCCTCGCGTGACGAGCAGGCGCACGTAGCCGTCCCGCAGCTCATTCAGCCGGATGGTTTCAAGGAGCGCCTCGGTGATCTCCTCCTTCGACAGGGGCATCTCGAGGCAGATCGCCCGGGCGGAGTCGAAAAGCCGGTCGATGTGCTCCGCGAGCTTGAACACCCTGCCATTATAGAAACGCAGCCCTTCGAAGATGCCGTCGCCGTACAGAAGGCCGTGATCGAAAACCGAGATTTTGGCGTCCTCCTTGGAGAAGAACACCCCGTCAATATAGATTTTCATCTACGAGGCAGCGTCGCCGCCAGCCTCCCCCTCCCCGTCCAGCAGGCCATCCCGTATCTCCAGACGGCGATCCCCTCGCCTCGCCAGATTTGCGTCATGCGTCACCACAACCAATGTTTTCTGCTTTTCGCGCACCAACGCAAGAAGCAAATCGACGATGGCTTCGCCCGTTTTCGAGTCGAGATTTCCGGTGGGTTCATCGGCGAAGATGATCGCCGGGTCGTTCATGAGGGCGCGGGCGATCGCCACCCGCTGCTGCTCGCCGCCCGAGAGTTCGGCCGGGAGATGTTGCAGGCGGTCGCCCAGCCCCACCTTGGCCAGGAGGCCCTCCGCCACGTCCGCCTCGCGCGTCCCGCGGATGATGGAGGGGAGCATCACGTTCTCGATCGCGGTCAGTTCCGGCAGGAGAAAATAGCCCTGGAAGACGAACCCGATGCGGCTGTTCCGAAGCTCGGCCCGGAAGCGCTCGGAGCCCGAGTAGAGCGCCTGGCCTTCGAAAAATACCTGCCCCGCCTCCGGCCTCTCCAGGCCCGCCAGGGTGTAAAGGAGCGTCGTCTTCCCTGCGCCCGAAGCGCCGCAGAGGAAGATCGCCTCCCCGTTCAGGATATCGAGGCTGATGCCGCGCAGGACTTCGATCCGGCGCGAAGCCAGCCGAAACGAGCGCCGAAGGCCGGTTGCCCGCAACTGGGGAGGCGCGGGCTCCGCCGGGCCCGGTGTCATGAAAGGGTTTCCTGCCGCAACTGGCGCATCCCCTCAAAGAGCACGATGGCAACCGCCGTCGCAAGGTTTAAACTGCGCGTCTCCGGCCGCATCGGGATCGTCAGGAGACGCGAGCGGTTTTCCGCCAGGAGCGATTCCGGCAGCCCCCGGGTCTCCCGCCCGAAAAACAGGAAGTCGCCGGGCCGGAACCCCTCATCATAATAGGCCCGCGACCCTTTCGTCGTGAGAAAGAACGAGCGCTCCGTCGCCGCCGCCGTCCCTTCGGACAGGTCGCGCATCGACTCCCAGACGACCACCTTCACCTCGTGCCAGTAATCGAGCCCCGCGCGTTTCAGCTCGCGGTCGCCGAGAGAAAACCCGAGCGGCTTGACCAAGTGCAAGGTCGAGCCCGTCGCAAGGCAAAGCCGGGCGATGTTCCCTGTATTCGGCGGGATCTCCGGCTCGACCAGGACAATGTTAAACATGATCTTTCTCCGCCCACCGTACCGGCGCTCCATCAACGCCGTTCGCAAGGAAACTTCTTCTTCCACCGGCGGTCATTGACCGCCGCTACAGGCCGAAATCGGAAGGCCGGCTGAGGATTTTCGAATCCAAATAGGGCGACGGATTGACCGCAAGGTTCATCATGTCTCTCTCACTGCCCAACTGGCGCCGCCAGCTTTCGTGACACGCTGCGAGCGCCCCAAGCAGGATCACGAACGGAATTCCGTAATACGCCTCGGCGGATACGGATTTCACCGGCGCCCAGGCCGATGCAGATTCAAGCCCGAGCGCCCGAACCTAGTTGTTCCCCGCCGTGGCGGGAATGGAGTCCACGTTGACTCTGCGGCCGTTGCGGTCGAACCGCACGGTGCCGTCCACGAGCGCGAAGATGGTGAAGTCGCGGCCCAGGCCTACATTCCTACCGGGCAGGAACTTCGTGCCGCGCTGGCGGATGATGATGTTCCCGGCAATGACGGTTTGGCTGCCGAATTTTTTGACGCCGAGGCGCTTGCTGACGCTGTCCCGGCCGTTCTTGACGCTGCCCTGGCCTTTTTTGTGTGCCATAAATCCTTATACTGTGATGCTCTTGATTTTCAACTGGGTCACCTTGCGGCGGTGCCCGACGGTCCGATGGTAACCCTTGCGGCGGCGGTATTTGAAGGCGATGACCTTCGGCGCCTTCTTCTGGCCGAGGACTTCGGCGACGACGGCCGCGCCCTTTAGCGCATCCAGGCCGACGGTGACGCGCGAGCCGTCCCCGAAGAAAAGGACTTCGGAAAAGGTCGTCTCGGCGCCGGCTTCCACATCGAGTTTTTCAACTTCGATGACGTCGCCCTCGGCAACCCTATACTGTTTGCCGCCGGTTTTGATGATCGCGTATGCCATAATGTCTTTCGGGAAAAGTGGGTGACAGTCTCACGGCCCCGCCTCTTTGACAAGACGAAAAAGACGGCTTTTTCGAGGGCGGGCTAAGAGGCGCGGGACGGGTTATTGAATCCGCGCCTTGGCCGGCTTGCCCAGCCATATCTGGAAGTTGCCGCCAACCTTCGCGTAATCCGCATCGGAGGCGTACAACGCCTTGGCGCCTCCCATCCGTGGATCTTTCTCTACGATGGCGAGGATCTGTGAAGCCGCCCCCTTGTCCTGCGGCTCGCGGAAGTAGCGAACTTCGGTTGCCTCGACGTGGCGGGACGAATTTTTGGCTATGCCCGCCACGTCGAAGCCGCTGCTCTCGAGCTGCGATTTCAGGGCGTTCGCGATGTCGCGCTGTTTGTCGTCCACGATGAAGAGATACACGCGCGCCTTTTGCTCGCTCCCCTGCAAGGCGCTGTCGATCTGAACCTGGATGCGGCTGAGGCTGTTGCCAAGCGTGGTGCGGATGCCGCCCAGCTCGGACTCGACGGCTTCGCTCGCGTTCAGGCGGGAGGCCTTCAGCCGGGCGGAACTGAGGTCGGCCAGGAGAAGACCCAGGCCCCCGATCTCCTCGCGCACTTTCACCAGCCGCTGCTGCATGTCGTCCGAGTGATCCCTGGAGATTTTTTCCTGGTCGTGCGCTTCCTGGGCGTGCTTGTCCGCTTCGCTCTTCTGGGCGGCGGCGTCGTCCGCCTGCCGCTGGGCGTCCTGTTGATTCTGCACGATGGTGACGTCGCGCTTCTCGATCTCGCCGGAGCGCTTGCGCCAGGTATCGACCTCGTAAACCGAGAAGATGAGCCACACGCCGCACACGAACGCCGGCGCCAGGATGGAAAGGAGCACCCGGTCGCGCAGTTTTTTTTCCTTGAGAGCGGCCCTGTATAGCGCTTGCTCGAGGTCGGTATTGAGTGTGGGTTGCTCCGCCATACCGAAATTTCAGGTTTCACCGAGGAGCTGGCCAGCCTTTTGTTTCAGGAGGTTGCGCTGCCGGGTCGGGAGCGCGTCGTCCTCGAGGCCCGTTCGGGTATATTGGATGCCGATGACGCTCTGGGCGATGAAATCCGTCCGGGCGCGCAGCACCAGCGCCAGCGCGGCGACCAGGACGCTGAACCCCGCGATGAGAGGGAAGATGAGGACGTTCTTCCTCGCGGCGGCGACGAGCAAAGAGAGCACCAAGAATCCGAGCGAAGCCCAAAGGAGCCAGCGTTCCAGCCGGCGCAACTCGGCGATGCTCTTCCGGCGCGTCTCGATGAGCGTCCCCAGCGGGAGCCGGTACGGGGAAGGCGCGGGTTCGGGGCGCGGTTCGGGCCGGGGCGCGCTCGCCGCGGCTTTGCCTTTGCGGCTCGTGGGGGCGGGAGCCGGCGCGGGCGGAGGCGGCGGCACGTAGGTCTCGCCGGCGGCGAGCGCCTTCAATTTTCCGGCGATGACGGCAACCGCGGCCTCGCGCTTGGAAACGCTGATGCCGTCGAGCGGGCGCTCGAGGTCATTCATCGCCAGCGCGGGATCGATGCCCGCATCCTCGTAAAGGCAATGGCTGACGAGTATGAAGCAGAGCTTCGGGCCGCCCTCTTTGCGCGCCCTCGCGAGAAGCGCGGGGAATTTCGCGCGCGCGACAAAATCCGAATCCAGGAACAGGTCGCTCACGAGCAACACGGCAAGGCTGCACTCCGCGAGGACATTGGCAATCTCGGCCCGCCAGGAGTTCCCGGTGCGGAATTTGCGCTCGTCCCACACGACGAAATCCTCCTGGGCCATCGGCGCCATCGCGGCGCGCACGCGATCCAGCCACTTCTGATCCGGGTAACAGTAAGCGAGGAATATTTTGCGGGCCATCGGGGCCTCGTTAGCCTTGCCACTGGGCGTGAGAAGTCAATCCTCTTGAAGAAAAATTTGCCGCGGGCGGGCGTGCCGAAGGCCCCTGCGTGAGAGGGCGGAAGAACCTCATACGCCGAGCACTTCCAGCGTTGCCCGCAGATTCGCCTCCACGGTGAACCGGGACGCGAGCTGGGCAAGGCGGGGCCGGATCTCGCCGCGCCGTTTGGGATCGCTCCAGCCGTCCACCGCGCGGGCAATCGCACTGGCGTCAGACGGGTCCGCGAGTATCTCCCCTTCGACACCGGAGCGGATGATTTCCGAAAAACCGTTGGCCTCCGTCGTGATGACGGGGAGCCCGGCCGCGAGCGCTTCCAGACACGCGTTGGAGAACGGATCGTAGATCGTCGGCAGGAGAAACACGTCCGAGGCCGCGAGCACGCTTTCCATATCCTGCACAGGGCCCAGGAACCGGGTGCGTTCGGCGCCGGAAAAGCGGCCCGGGTCGCCGCGCCCGGCCACCAGCAAGAGCGGTTTGGAAGCCGCGGCCCGAATCCCCTCGATGGCAAAAGCGAGCCCCTTGCGTTCCCACCCCGAACCCGCGAAAAGGACGGCGAGCGTCCCCTCCTCCAGGCCGAGAAGCCGCCTCGCTTCGGCGCGCGCGGCAGGCCGGCGGGGCGGCGTTGCGACGCCATTATATATAACGTGGATGCGCCCGGGGTTCCCTCCGAAATGCCGGATGATCTCCTCCTTCACCATGTTGGAGTTGGCAATAACTGCGGGCGCGCCCCCGGCCCGGAAGAGGGCTGTTTCCAACTCCAGGAGCGCGCGGTGCTTGGGTTGCGCGGCCCGGAACCACGTCTTCCACCCGGGCTCGAAACGGCTCCGGCGCTCGAGCCACGCGCGGTGAACGCCGTCGCCGGCACGGTAGCAGTCGCAATTCCACACCCGTTCCAAGCTGAAGACCGTGTCGCAGCGCGCACTCGGGTCGAGCGCGGCGAGAGCCCCGGCAAACGCCCTGGGTGAGCCGCCGGGAACGGCGCACACTTCGCCAAAGGGCCACGCGCCTTTCCAGCCGGCCCCGGTGAACAGAACGCACGAGTGCCCCGCTTCGACGAGCGCGGCCGCAAAGCGCTTGAGGTAGCTCTCCGCGCCTCCCGTATCGGAATAGCCGCGGCGAACGAGGCCGATTTTCATGAACGCATCGCGCGGCGGGGAGCGGGCGGCGCGGACGGGTGCTCGATATTCATCCTTCCCAATTGATAGCGCATATTACTTAATTTTGGGCGTGAAATGAAAATCCTCGTTCTCCAGCTCAAGCGCATCGGCGATCTCATCCTCACTTCACCCGCCCTGCTTGCGCTGAGAAAGAGCCTGCCCGAGGCGCACATCACCCTCGCGATCGAGGAAGGCTGCCGCGAGCTCCTGCCCGCCCTGGACTATGTGGACGAGACGCTGATCTACAATCGCCACGAGGGGAGCATGCCCCTCTGGTGGCGCATGATCTTCTCCCATTACGACGCGTGCCTGGATTTCACCGGGAACGACCGGTCGGCGCTGTTCTCCGTCCTGTCGAAAGCGCCGAAGCGGGCCGCGTTCCAGGCCGTGCAAAAATCGACCGTGAGGGCGATCTTTTACAATTGCTTCGTCCACTCCCCGGTGCGCGACAGCCACACGGCGGACCACTACATACACCTGCTGCGGGCGCTCGATATCGAAGGGCGCGCCGAGGAGATACCGCTGCACCTGCCGGACTGGGCGTTCAAGAAGGAACAGCAACTGCTCGAGTCGCGCGGCATTGCCGGGCCGTGCATCGTCATCCAGCCGGGGTCGGCCCGGCCCGAGAAATATTGGGCCCACAAGCGGTGGGCGCGGGTCATCGATTTCTGCAACAAGGAGGCGAAATTTCCCTGCATCCTCACGGGCGGCCGCGACTCGCTGGAGCGCGACCACATCGAGAAGATAAAGGCCGCGCTCCAGAGCCCCTGCCATGACTTGAGCGGTTCGCTTGATCTCATGACGCTCGCTGCCATCGCCAGGAACGCGTGGCTTTTCCTGAGCGTGGACTCCGCCGCGATGCATCTCGCGGGAGCGTTCGGCACGCAGCAGATCGCGCTCTTCGGCCCCACCAACCCTTTCCACTGGCGGCCCCGGCACCCGCGCGCGGTCATCCTCACGCCGGGGCGGATGGAGCCGCTGACGGACTTCAAACCGCAATACGAGGGTGCGCCGATGAGCGAGATTTCCACGAGCCAGGTGACGAATGCGATAAGGACGCTTCTCGCCGGACAACAGATTTTGACGAGCGAAGTGTGAAGCCCTACTGTTCCCCTCCCCTCGATGAGAAAAACATTGTTTCCCGCGCTGCTCGCATGGGCGTTTGCCGCGGCGCGGCTCGCGTATGGCCAGGATGCCGAGCCGGGCGGCATCCGGGTTACAACGGCCTTGCACGACGACGGCTCGAAGACCGTCACACAGGTCGATTCGGACAGCCACACCTCGGAGGCTTCCACCTTCAACGCGGCGAACCGGCTCATGCGCAAGGTCGTTTACACGCTCGACGACCAGAATAACCCGGTGCAAGGCCTCGTTTACGACGCGAAAGGGCACGAGCTCTACAAGGCCCTGTACAAGCGGAACGAGATGGGGAGAGTCACCGAGGAGACCGAATACACCCCGGATGACAAGATGCTGGGCCGCTTCGTCTATCGGTACGACGAGACCGGCCGCCTCCTGAAGATCGACGCCTACGACGCGGAGGGGAACCTCGTCCCGCAGGCCGGCGGAGTTCCGCAGAGGCGAAGGTCGCTCCCGAGGAGGAACCAGTAAACTTGGCATCCGGGAGGCTACGCTTCCTTCCGGCGGCGTTTTTCGCCGTGCTCGCCCTGGGCGCGGCGGGGTGGGACTTCGTCCAGCAGCGGCGGATCGAGGATCTGCAGTTCGTCCGGCGGCGGGTCGAATTTCTCGAGGCGGAGAACGAGCGCCAGCGCGGGCAGCTCGCCGAGGACGAGAAGGCGAAGGCAGCCGCGGCCGACGCGGGCGAACGTTCCGCGGTCGAGAAGGCGGTGGTGGCGATCCGCGGCCTCAACTTCCTGCAGCCGGTCGTTTACGATGTGGTGACGCGACAGGGAATAAAAGAGACGCTCCGCCGGAAGATGAACGCCCTCTTTTCCGACACGGAATTCAAGAACTCCGCCATCGGCTTCGCCGCGCTGGGACTTATGGATCGCGGCTACCCGCTGCGCCAGAAATACCTGGACCTGCTGGGCGAGCAGGTGGCCGCGTTCTACGACCAGCACCAGCACCGGCTCTTCATGTTCGAGAACGCTTCGCTGGCGAATTCACAAAACCGCGTGGTGCTTGCGCACGAGCTCACGCACGCGCTGCAGGATCAGCATTTCGGCCTGATGAATCTCCCGCTCGAGATGAAGGACGACGACGACGAAGTGCTCGCCGCCAGCGCGCTCGTCGAAGGCGACGCCACCATGGTCATGTCCGAATACATGCTTGCAAACCTCACCCTGCACGGCCTCCGCGACAACTTCTCGGGCATGATGTCCCAGAACATGAATCAGCTTCAGTCCGCGCCGCGTTTCCTGCGCGAGATGCTCGTCTTTCCCTATCTCCGCGGGCAGGAGTTCTGCGAGGCGCTCGCGGCGGGTGGCGGTTACCCGGCCGTCTCCGCGGCGTTCGCGCATCCCCCAACCTCCACCTCGCAGATATTGCACCCCGAGAAATACCTCGCGCAGCCGCGAGAAGAGCCGCTCCGCATCCCATGGAAAGAAACCGCGGTGCTCGGCCAGCATCCGGTCTCGGACAACGTCCTCGGAGAGATGGGCGTGCGGGTTCTCCTCACCGACTGGCTGGACCCCGCCACGGCCAAGACGGCGGCCACCGGCTGGCGCGGCGACCGTTACCTGGTCTATGACGACGGGAACGCGCTCGTATGGGAATCGCTCTGGGATACCCCGGCAACCGCCGCCCGCTTCTCCGCGGCGCTAAAAGCCACGTGGCAGAAGCGGTATCAGATCGATCCGTCGAAAAGCGCCGAAACGCCGGGCGGCTTCATCGTCCAGAAGCCGAGGTCGATCCAGCTCGTGTCCCCCGCACCCAACGAGGTCCTGCTTATAGATGCGTCGACCGCGGAGTGGTCGGGCGCGCTGGCGCACCAATTCGGCGGCCGCTAACCTACCCGACGCGCCGGCTCGCGGAAATAAGGCTTCGCAACACGAACGGGAGTATCCCGCCGTGGAGATAGTAATCGACCTCGATGGCCGTATCGATCCGGAGCCGGAGAGGAACCGTCTCTGAGTCGCCGCTTGTCCGGTGAATCGTCATCCCGACTTCCTTGCCGGGCCGCAGATTCTCGTCCAACCCCGCGAAGTCGAAAGTCTCCGAGCCGTCCAGCCATAGCGTCTGAGGCGTCGTCCCCTCCATAAACTGAAGCGGGAGCACCCCCATCCCGACGAGATTCGACCGGTGGATGCGCTCATAGCTGGAAGCCACCACCACTTTGACCCCGAGAAGGCGCGTCCCCTTCGCCGCCCAGTCGCGGCTGGAGCCGGTGCCATATTCCTGGCCGGCAAGAATGACGAGCGGCACGCCTTCGGCGATATAACGGGCCGAAGCATCGAAAATCGAGGTCTGTTCGCCCGAGGGATAGTGGACGGTCACTCCGCCTTCGATCCCCGGCGTCATGAGATTCTTGATCCTCACGTTTGCGAACGTGCCGCGCGTCATGACCCGGTCGTTCCCGCGGCGGCTCCCGTAGCTGTTGAAGTCCGCCGGCAGCACACCGCGCGCAATGAGGTATTTGCCGGCCGGTGATTGGGCCTTGATCGCCCCGGCAGGCGAGATGTGATCCGTCGTCACCGAATCTCCAAATATCCCGAGGGGCCTCGCCCCGAGGATGATCCCGGCCTTCTGCGGTTCCATCGCGAAATCCGTGAAGAAGGGCGGCTCCTGGATATAGTCGCTGGCCTCATTCCATTCGTAGATGTCTCCGGTGGAAGAAGGAACGTCATTCCACTTCGGGTTCTGTTCCGCAAAGTCCGTATAAAGTTTCCTAAATATCTCGGGTTTAAGCGCAGAGGCCATTGCATCCCGTATCTCCTCCGCTTTCGGCCACAGGTCGCGGAGAAACACGTCCACGCCATCGCGATCCTGGCCTATGGGATCGTTCAGCATGTCGATATTCACCCGTCCCGCGAGCGCGAAGGCCACGACGAGCGGCGGCGACATGAGGAAATTCGCCTTGATGCTCTGGTGGATGCGCGCCTCGAAATTCCGGTTCCCGGAAAGCACGGAGGCGGTGATGAGATCGTTCTTCCCGATCGCTTCCTCGATGCGCGGATGGAGCGGGCCGGAATTCCCGATGCAGGTCGTGCAGCCGTAGCCGACGATGTTGAACCCGAGTTTGTCCAGATACTCCTGAAGGCCCGTCTTGGAAAGGTAATCGGAAACTACCCGCGAGCCGGGGGCCAGCGAAGTCTTCACCGTGGAAGCGACCGTGAGCCCGCGCTCGACCGCCTTTTTCGCGAGGAGCCCCGCCCCGAGCATTACGCTCGGGTTGCTGGTGTTGGTGCAACTGGTGATCGCGGCGATGAGGACGCTGCCGTCCTCCAGCATGTCGTCATCCCTCAGAGGATCGGGAGCGACCTCCTCCACCACGTCGTCCGTGGGGCGGTTGCTGACCATCTCGACCTCGTTCAGCGGTTTGGCGCCGAGGGGTTTGCCGTCGCCGTTCCGGGCGGGCACCCGGTAGAAGGCCGTCTTGCCGTAGCCGCCCTCGGCCAGCGGCTTGGCAAGGAGCGTCTCGAACACTTCCTTGAGGTCGGGCAGGTTGATGCGGTCCTGCGGGCGCTTCGGCCCGGCGACGCCCGGTTGCACGGTCCCGAGGTCGAGGTCGAGATCGACGCTGTAGTCGATCTCCCCTTTGCGGGGCATGCCGAACATCTTCTGGGCGACGAAATAGTTCTCGAAGAGCCGGCACTGTTCCTCGGTGCGGCCCGTCGCCCGCAGGTAGTTGACCGACTCCCGGTCAACGGGGAAGTAGCCCATCGTGGCGCCGTATTCGGGGGACATGTTTCCGATGGTCGCCCGGTCCGGCAGCGGCAAGGTGGCGGCGCCTTCGCCATAGAACTCGACGAATTTTCCCACGACCTTGCGCGCCCGGAGCATCTGCGTGACGTGCAGGGCGAGGTCGGTGGCGGTGACGCCTTCGCGCAGGCTCCCCGTGAGGTTCACCCCGACGACCTCCGGCGTGAGGAAATATACCGGCTGGCCGAGCATGCCCGCCTCCGCTTCGATGCCGCCGACGCCCCAGCCGACGATGCCCAGCCCATTGATCATCGTCGTATGGGAATCCGTGCCGACGAGGGTGTCCGGATAGTAAATCCACTCGCCGTCCGTCTCGGAGCCAAGCACGCCCCTGGCGAGATATTCGAGATTCACCTGGTGGACGATGCCGATCCCCGGGGGCACGACGCCGAAAGTCTTGAACGCCTGCTGGCCCCATTTCAGGAACTGGTAACGCTCCCCGTTTCGCTGAAATTCCATCTCGAGATTCTGCCGCAGTGCGTCCGCGGAGCCTGCAAAGTCAACCTGCACGGAGTGGTCGACCACCAAGTCAACCGGCACCAGCGGCTCGATGATCTTCGCGTTGCCCCCGAGGCGGGCGACGGTGCTCCGCATGGCCGCCAGGTCAACGAGCAGCGGCACGCCCGTGAAATCCTGCAGGACGATTCGAGCGACCACGAACGGAATCTCCTCGTTGGCAGGCGCTTTCGCGTTCCACTTCGCCAGGGTGCGCACGTCATCCTGCCGCACCTTCTTTCCGTCGCAGTTGCGCAGGACGGACTCCAGCACGATGCGGATGCTCACCGGCAGCCGCGATATGTTTCCCAGGCCGGCCTCCTCGAGCGCGGGCAACGAATGAAAGGAAACAAGGCGCCCGTCGCCGCGGTCGAATTTTTGCAACGTCTCAAAGCTGTTGTTCATAAGAAGGATTCCCCTTGCGCGTCCCCCGCCACTCTTCAATAACCCCCGGCGATTGTGAAGGGCAAACTTGGCAAACTTTCGCGCGCTTTTACAGCAGCGAGTCGGCGAGCCGCGCGGTGTTCTGCGCGACTTTTACGGGCAGGGGGCGGCGGCGCCACACCTCGGCGGTCAGCAGATCGCTGTGCGCGAAATAATCCTCCTGGATGGCGCGGAGACCCTCCACCACCGCGGGATCGTAGATCACCATGTTGATCTCGGCATTCAAAGCGAACGAGCGGATGTCCATATTGGTCGAACCGACCAGGGCGACGTTGTCGTCGATGCTGAGGTGTTTGGCATGCAGGAAGTGCGGTTTATATAGGTGGATCTTCACGCCGTAATCCAGCAGGGCGTCGTAATACGACCGCTGGGCGAGCTGGGTGAAAGTCTGGTTGGCATGCTTGGAAACGACGAGGTGCAATTCCACGCCCCGCAGCGCCGCCGAACGGATCGCCAGCAGGAACGGGTCGTCCGGAACGAAATAGGGCGTGGTGATCGCGACACGTTTGCGCGCGGCGTAGAGCAGCGCGATGATCAGCTCCTGCCCGTTCTCGTGCTTGTAGCCCGGGCCGCTCGGCACAACGTGGGCGCTGGATTCGCCTTCGCGTTTGGCTTCGGGGAACAACTCTTTCTCCGGGATTCGTGCGCCCGTCTCGAAATAATTGTCCGCGAGGAATACCGCCTGGAACTGGGCGACGACGGGGCCGGTGACGCGCACCACCAGTTCCTCGTTCGGATAGCCGGGGACGAACGCCGGGTTCGAGATATTCTGCGAGCCAACGTAGCCGACGCGGCCGTCCACGACGGCGAGCTTGCGGTGGTTCCGCAGGTCGAACCGCGCGGCGTTCCTCCGGAAGAAGCCGACCGGGAGCATCGCCTGCACCTCGACGCCCGCGGCGCGCAGCGCGGGCGCGAGCCGGTGGAGCGCGCGCCGCGAGCCGACGGCGTCCATGAGCACGCGGCAGTTGACACCGCGCTTCGCGGCTTCCAGCACGGCATCCGCCACGCGCCGGCCCGTGGCGTCGGCATTGAAGATATACGAGAGGAGATGGACGTGATTCTGAGCGGATCCAATGTCCGCCACCAGCCGGTCGATCGACCCGGCGTAGTCGCGCAGCAGCTCGATCGCGTTGCCCCCGGTCGGCTCGAAGTCGCCAAGGCTCGTGGCCAAGGCGGCGATGGGCGTGAGCGCGTCTGGCAGCTTCGGGTCGCATCGTCGGGCTGCCGGCCATCTGGGATTCCACCTTGCGGATCTCACGGGAGGCCCTCTCCTGCTCCTCGCGCCGGAGCTTGGGCACGTGAATCCGGCCGAAGAGGCCGTAGAGGAGCACCCCGGGCCACGGCACGAGAAAGATGAGCAGGAGCCACGTGCGCGCCGCGGCAGTAGTGCGCCGTTGCGGCACGTAGATCAGCATCACGAAGCGCACGCTCCACTCGCTGATGAGATACAGGAGGCTCCAGTGGGACATCCGCGCGAGTAAAGCAGCACCCGCGCATCAAAACAACCTTCCGGCTGGCAAGGGCCTCCGGGTCGCGTTAGTGTGGGCCCGCACACAGCCCACCATCCCCACGAAAGAACCATGCTACAGATCGTAAAACAGCTTCACGGCGCAAAGCTCGCAGCCACCGACGGCCATATCGGCCACGTCAAAAACGTCTATTTCGACGATCAGAACTGGGCGGTCCGCTACCTCGTGGTGGATACCGGTTCGTGGATTCCGGGCCGGCTGGTGCTCCTCTCGCCCCACGCGCTGGGGAGCATCGTGGAAGGCGGTAAAGCCCTCTCGGTGCAGCTGACCCGGGAGCAGATCGAGAACAGCCCTTCCATCGAGTCGCACAAGCCCATCTCCAGACAATACGAGGAGGAATATTTCCGTTACTATGGCTGGCCTTCCTACTGGCAGGGCGGTTCGCTCTGGGGCATGAGCTCCTTTCCCGGGGCGCTCTGGGACGGAGGCGCGATCGCCGCAGTGCCCGCGCCGATCTCCATGCCCGCACCCGGAACGGAGCCCGAAAGCGACCATCCCGGGGATCAAGCGGACTCCCACCTCCGCAGCGTCGAGGCGGTCGTCAGCTACGCCATCGAGGCGAGCGACGGGATGATCGGCCACATCGAGGATTTCGTCATGGACGAGCAGAGCTGGGAGATCCGGCAGCTCGTGGTCGAGACGGGCCACCTGTTCGCGGGCAAGAAGATAGGGATCGCCACGAGCGACGTGGAGGGCGTCAGCTACGATGACTTCAAGGTCGTCGTGAACCTGACGACACAAAAAATCGAGGAAGCGCCCGCGCTTTAAAGCGACCAGACCCAGTCGGCATCCGGAGGTCGATCCTACCAAAAGCAGACGCGGGCCGGGCGGGGATTTGTCTGATTCAATGCGCCGCGGCGATGACGAACCAGGCTATCATCACCAGGCCGATGCCGAATTTCGCGAGCATCCCCGCCGTGCTGCCGAGCACGGTGCCCCAGGTCGAGCGGCCCGCGGGGAGGATGCCGCGGCCTCCAAGCAGTTCGCCCAGCAATACGCCGGCAGGCGGGCCTACGAAGAGACCGGGCAACCCGAAGAAGAGCCCCGCCACGCCCCCGATGATGCCGCCAATCGCGCCCCAGCGCGAACCGCCAAAGCGCCGCGCGCCGAGCGAGCCGCTGATGAAATCCAGCGCCTGCGCCACGAGCATGAAGAGGGTCAGGACAACGAGCGTGGCCCAGCTCACGCTGTGTTGCGGCCCCGCCATGAAATGGTGCAGGACCGCCGCTCCGAGGATGACGACAGTGCCCGGCACCAGGGGAATGATGGTGGCGATGAGCCCTGCCAGCATGAGCAGAAGCGTGAGAGCCCACCAGAACGCGATCACCGCTCGCCCCCATTCCTAAAACTACGAGCCAGCTTCATTTCTGATATTGTAGCGGCGGGCTATGACCGCCCAGAGAGCGGGGTGGATTGCGGGAGACAGTTTCGAGGAGGCCGGCGCTTATAAAGCTCCGCTGCAGGGGTCGGATGGGAAACGCGCTTAATCTTCCTCCTCGGTTGCGCCGTGGAGGAGCTGGAGTCTCCACGAAACCGGCGCGCCGCGGGATAACTCCAGCCACCCGAAGCTCGGGGGAGCGCCCCGGTTCGGCCGTGAGACGGGGCCTGGGTTAAAAAATCGCACGCCGTTTACCATCTGGTCGCGCGGAACGTGGGTGTGGCCGTGGAAGAGGAGGTCCGTGCCCGGCTCGGCCTGTTTCGGGGGCTTGTGGACGAGGCATATCTTGAAGCCTTCCACCTCGAAATTCAGTGTCATCGGCCAAGCCGCGTAGGTGTCGCAGTTGCCGACGACGACCTTCACCGGCGGCCCGAGGGCCTCGACTTCCAGGAGCACTTCCAGGTCGCATACATCCCCCAGGTGCCAGATTTCATCGGCCGAGGTTATCTGTTCGAGAAGCGAGCCCGGGAGGCGGTTGTGGGTGTCGGCGATGACCGCTACGCGCATGGTGTGGAGATGCAGATTTTCGGAGACGGCATACGTTGATCGGTTATCATCTGTGCATGTCTATTTGGGACTATGCAAACGAACAATTGCGCGACCTCGTCACCTACGAACCGGGCAAGCCGATCGAGGATGTCGCGCGCGAACTCGGGCTGAAACCGGCGGATATTGTCAAGCTCGCCTCGAACGAGAACCCCCTCGGCCCTTCCCCCAAGGCGCTCGCGGCGATGCGCGATGCCCTGGAGCACGTCCACTTCTACCCCGACGGCGGCGGTTACTACCTGCGCGAGGCCATCGCCGAGAAATTCGGCCTGGAACGCGAGAACGTGATGTTGGGCAACGGCTCGAACGAGATCATCGAATTCGTCGGCCACGCCTTCCTGAAACCGGGCGACGAGGTCATCACCGCCGAACACGCGTTCGTCGTCTATAAGCTGATGGCGACTCTCTTCGATGCGCGCACCGTCGAGGTTCCGGATCCCGGTTTCCGGCACGACCTCGACGCCATGGCGGCGGCGATCACGCCCCGCACACGGGAGCTTTTCATTGCGAACCCAAACAATCCCACCGGGACGCTGGTCTGCCAGGAGGAGATCGACCGCTTTATGGATCGACTCCCCGCTCACGTCGTCGTCGTTTTCGACGAGGCCTACCACGAATTTGTCGATGACCCGCCGGACACGTTGAAATACATCCGCGAAGGGCGGCAGAACGTGGTGGTGCTCAGGACGTTTTCGAAGATTCAGGGCCTGGCGGGGCTGCGCATCGGCTACGGCATCGGGAGCCGCGAGATCATGGGCATCCTGCAGAAGACGCGTCAGCCGTTCAACGCGAACGCGATCGCGCAGGCGGGCGCGCTGGCGGGATTGCGCGACGAGGAGCATGTGCGCAAGACACGGGAGCTGACCCGCGAAGGCCGCGGTTACCTGGAGGCGGAATTTGCGGGGATGGGGCTCGAGTATGTGCCGAGCTACGCGAATTTCGTGCTGGTGAAGGTCGGGGATGGCAACGCGGTTTTTGAGAAGCTGCTTCGCCAGGGGATCATCGTGCGTGCGATGGCTTCGTATAAGCTGCCGGGCTGGATTCGCGTTTCGGTAGGGACGATGGAGCAGAACCGGCGTGTTATCGGGGCGCTGCGAACCTTGCTGGTGTAGGAGCGTCGCCCGGAGTGCGCCGCCGCGGGCGGACCCGTCCCTTCTTCATCCGTGTCCATCCGTGGTCAAAACTCTTTTCGAGTCCGGCGTTGCGGGGCGTCGCTGCGTGGCAGCCCACTACTGATGGAGGGTGCAAGGGTGGCGATGAGGGACGGCCGGCGGGCGGACAGCATTTTGGTTTTCAATTCGGCGAGGTTTGGTGTTTGATTTCCGGTCACATGCCCAGAAGCGCCCCTCGCAAGCCCGTCCCCGTATATAAACGCATCGTCCTCAAACTCAGCGGCGAAGCTCTGCGCGCGCCCGGAAGCGGCGATGTCATCTCCCCGCAGATCGTGAAGGACCTGGCGGGCCAGATAAAGGAAGTCCACGCGCTCGGGGTGGAGGTAGCAATAGTCATCGGCGGCGGCAACATCTGGCGCGGGCTCTCCGCGAGCCATCGCGGGATGGAGCGCACGACCGCCGATTACATGGGGATGCTCGCCACCGTCATCAACGGCATGGCGCTCCAGAGCCAGCTCGAGCAACTCGGGGTCAATACCCGAGTCCAGACCGCCATCGAGATGAAAGAGGTCGCCGAGCCGTTCATCCGGCGGCGCGCGATGCGCCACCTCGAACTCGGGCGCGTCGTCATCTTCGTAGCCGGCACGGGCAACCCGTTCTTTTCGACCGACACCACCGCCGCTCTGCGCGCGAACGAGATCGGCGCCCAGGTCATCCTCAAGGCGACGAAGGTGGACGGCATCTACGATTCCGATCCGAAAAAGAACCCGAAGGCGCGCAAATACGACCGCATCAGTTATACCGAGGCGCTCACCAAGCGCTTGCAGGTGATGGATTCCACGTCGTTTAGCCTCTGCATGGACAACAACATCCCCATCATCGTTTTCGATATGATGGAGCGCAAGAACATCAAGCGGGCGATCTTCGGGGAAAAAGTTGGCACTCTGGTCACTTCGGAAACAAACTAGCGCATGAGCCCAGACGAAATTCTCCTCGAAACCGAAGCCGCCATGGAAAAAGGCGCCGACTACATGATGCACGAATTTGCCTCCGTGCGGACCGGCAAGGCCTCGCCAGCCCTCGTCGAAAACATCGACGTGCAGGCATACGGCGCCAGCATGAAGCTGAAGCAACTCGCGCTCATCACGACCCCCGAGCCCCGGCTCCTCGTCATCCAGCCGTTCGACGCTTCCACCGCGAAGGACATCGAAAAGGCGATCAAGGAATCCAAGATCGGCATCAACCCCGCCGTTGACGGGAAGATCATCCGCCTGCCGATCCCGGAGCTCTCGGAGGAACGCCGCAAGGATCTCGTCAAGACCATCAAACAGATGGCCGAGGAAGCCCGGGTTCGCATCCGGGCCAATCGCCGGGACGGCATCGACGAAGCCAAAAAGACCGAGAAGGCCGGCGAGATGACCGAGGATGGGCGGCACGACCTCGAGCAGCAGATCCAAAAGCTGACCGACAGCTTCGTCAAGAAGATCGACGAAGCCGTCTCCCATAAAGAGGCGGACATCCTCAAGATTTAGGGATGAGACCGCTCCTCTGCCGGCTTGCTCTTCTGGTCTGCCTCGGCTGCGCCGCGTTCGGCGCCGTCGTCAATCCCGCGCCGGATTTCTCCTGGGACTCGGCCGGCGGCAAGGTCAGCACCCTCAAGGGCCTGCGCGGTTCCTGCGTCCTGCTGCTCGTGGCCCGCTCGCCCAAGGACAAGGCGTTCGTCGAGCAGGTGAGGAGGATGAAGCCCCTCTACCAGGAGTTCGCCGCGCGGAAGGTCGTCTGCGCCGCCGCGTTTTTTGAGGATGCGGGCGCACGTATCCCGTCGGACATCCCATTCCTGGTCGTGGGGAACGGCCCCCAGCTCATCGCGGACTACGGGGTAAAAGATCATTTTAACGTCATCGCCATCGGCCCCGACGGGAATATCGATCTCCAGACGGGAAACGTCCTCCCCGCGTCGCGCCTGCGCGACATGGCCATCAACACCTTCGGCGTCCAGAGCGACGAACGCCGGTAGGTTCCAACTCGCGCCCGCCAACCGTCTCCCGGCCCCGCAGCCGTTCCTCATGTCCGCGCCTTCACCCACCGTCATCGGCAGCGCCGCCGAGCTCGTCGTCCGGTACGGAACCCAGACCGTGCTCGACCGCGCCACGGTCAGCATCCAGGAAGGCGAGCGGATCGGCCTCGTGGGGCGCAACGGCTCCGGTAAATCGACCTTCCTGAGGATCGCAGCGGGCGACCTGGAGCCGGATGCCGGGGAGTTCACGCGCCGCAACGGCATCGTCACCGGCTACATGCCGCAGCTCTTTGGCCTCGACGAGGAGGCCACCGTCCAGGCGAACATCCTGGCCGGCGCGCCCGCCGTCCTGCAGCTCATCGAAGAGTACGAACGCATCCCCGCCGAGAGCGACCGGAGCGCGTGGCTGCTCGACCGCATCAACCACCTCGACGGGTGGAACCTCGACCACCGGGCGGGCAGCCTCATCACGAACCTTCACGCCCCCGACCCCGCGCGGATCGTCTCCACCCTCTCCGGCGGCGAGAAACGCCGCGTCGCGCTCTGCCGCGCGCTGTTGGGGAACCCGGATTTCCTCATCCTTGACGAGCCGACCAATCACCTCGACACCGACTCCATCGAGTGGCTGGAAGACTTCCTCTCGCGCTACCCGGGCACGTGCCTCTTCGTCACGCACGACCGCTTTTTCCTCGACCGCGTCGCGACGCGCATCGTCGAGCTCTCGCGCGGCGTCTTCGATAACTACGAGGGGAATTATACCGATTTCCTCCTCGCGCGCGCGACCCGCCGGGCGGGCGAGGAAATCCAGGAGCGGAAACGCCAGAAATACCTCAAGCGCGAACTCGAGTGGGTGCGGCGCGGCCCGCGCGCGCGGCGGACGAAGTCGGTCGACCGGATCGAGCGTTACTTCGAGGCGGCCGCCCAGGAAGCGCCGGAACCCGAGCTCGATGTCGATCTCGTCATCCCGCCCGCGCCGAAGCTTGCAAACCGCATCATCGAACTCGTGGATGCCGCGGCTTCCGTCGCGGGCCGCACCCTTTTTGAAAACGTGAACCTCGAGCCTGGCCGCGGGGGAGCGGCTCGGCGTCGTCGGGCGCAACGGGCTTGGAAAATCGACGCTCCTCAAACTGATCCTCGGCCAGGTGCAGCCCGCGCACGGGGAAGTCCGCATCGGCGCGCGCACCCAGATCAATTACGTGGATCAAAACCGGATGCTTCTCGACGACTCCAAGACGGTGTTCGAGGAGACCGGTGAAGGGAGCGAATACGTCCAGCTCGGCGGCGAGAACATCACCCTGCGCGGTTACCTCCGGCGTTTCCTTTTCACCGAGGAGCGGATCAACACGAAGATCGCGCTGCTCAGCGGCGGCGAACGCAGCCGGGTGCTGCTCGCGAAAATCCTCAAGCGCGGCGGGAACGTCCTCATCCTGGACGAACCGACGAACGACCTCGACCTCGGCACGCTGCGCCTCCTCGAAGAGGCTCTCCTCGCGTTCGGCGGGAGCGTCATCGTCGTCAGCCACGACCGCTACTTCCTGAATCGGGTCTGCACGTCCATCCTCGCGTTCGAGGGCGAAGGGGTCGTCCGCTATTTCGTAGGCAACTACGACTATTATTTGGAAAAGAGGGCTGCCAGGCCCGCGGCGGCGCCTGAGAAAGCGCCGGCCGCCACTCCCGCCAAAAGCCCCGCGTCCGTCCGCCCCGCGCGCAAGCTGAAGTGGAAGGAACAGCGCGAACTCGAGGGGATGGAGGCCGCCATCTCGACCGCCGAAAACGAAGCGGCCCGGCTCGAGGCCCTCCTTGCAAACGCGACCGGAGACTGGAGAGCCCTCGACTCCGAACTCAGGACGGCGCGCGAAAAGATCGCCCGCCTTTACGCCCGCTGGGAAGAGCTCTCACAGACGGGATAACACCCACTCGTATTCCCTGGCGATGCTTTGGACGATGTCGCCGCCCCGGAGCTCGGGCGGGAGAACGTCGAAAGTATAGGTCTCGATTTCCAGATGCGCCGTTCGCCCCCGGCGCACCTCCTGGAAAAATGCCTCGTTCAGCAGGGGAGCCGTCGATTGCAAGACGCCGTCCCGTTCGAAGAAGAGCGGCACGTGGAAGTGAACCCGCATCTCCTCGATATCCTCGTGCCGCGGCGCCTCGCGGAGCGCTTCCGGCAGGTCGGGCCAGGAGAGGATGCCGCCCGCGCGCCGGCGGGCTTTCACCTGGTGCAGATACACCGGCTCGCAGAAAGGGCCGAGCGCGCTCAGGCTTTCCGCTCCCGGAAGAACGCGGAGCGCCGCGCTGAGCTGGAGCTTGGAGACGTGTATCCCCTCCCCTTCATACCGCCTCAGGGCTTGCGGGATGTCCTCGAACTGGATCGCGGTATGGCAGGTATCCACGCAGACGCCGACGTGCCTGCGGATGGCCCCCTCCGCGGCTTCCCTGCTCCACCCATGGCGTGCGACCAGGTGGTGCGCGCCATCCCTCAGGAGCACGTCGTTGAAAAAGGCGACCGTCTCCGCCGTCGTCTCCAGGTAACACTCCGGCTCCGGTTCCAGACCGAGCTGTATCTCCTTGCCGGTTTTTTCCCGGATGCCCGCCAGGTGCGCCGCGCATTCCGCCAGCCGGCGCGCCATGATCGCCGCGTCGGCGTCGCTGATCCATCCCTTGAAGGAACAGGGCACGGTGCTGATGCTCCCCGCCATCCCTCCCGGCAGGAAGTCCGCAAGGATGTCGGCAAGGAGGTTGGTGTAGTCCAGCCGTTCCTCAGTGCGCCAGTCCGGCTGGTAAACGCCCTCCTTCACGCGTGTCGCGTGGAACTGGCCGTAGGGGAATCCGTTGATCGTGAACGCATAGAGGTTCTCCGCGGCCATGAAGGCGGCCGCTTCCCGCCGCGACTCGGGGCTCGCCAGGTCCAGCGCCGCCCGGTTGCTGAGTCGCAGGCCGAGCCCGAACGGCTGCTCCGGAGCGACTGCCCGGCGCACCGCGAGCGCCTTGTCCCGTATAGCCCCCAGGTTCTCCGCCCAAGTCTCGCCGCGATGGACGTTCAGGCAGTAAACGAGGTGCAGCCGCTCCTGGACGAGCATCTACTTCTCCGGGTGTTTGCGCTGGTAGGCGGCAACGAGGTGCAGGGTGACGAAAAACGCGGCGACGGAAGTAGGAATGCCGATGACGAGCGACCCGAAAAGCCATGGCCCCCCGATGGTCTGCACCTCATCCATATGATCTCTGAGGTAGCTCCAATGCAGCAACTCTGGGTTCACGGCCTTGTGAAGGATCTTCGGCGGAAAATGGTGCGGGGTCGAGAGCAGCCAGTAGCCGATCCTGTATTCCTGCCGGTAAACGAGAGGCCAGAGGAAGAAGATCAGCTCGTGCAGATTCACCGCTATGGCCGCCGCGACCTTGCTGCACTTCAAGAGCCACGCGATCGCGACCGCCAGGATCGCCCGTATGCCGAAAAGCGGGGTGAAGCTGAACAGGATGCCGATGCACACTCCGCCTGCGATCGCATGCGGCGTATCGTGAAGTCTTTGCAGGACGCGGAAATTCTTGGCGACGAAATCCGCGAGTTTTTTCCCGATTCCGGTCATTTAGGGATGTAGAACATACGTGGCCGCCCTCAAATGGCTAACGCAAAGATGCGAAATTCCTGCGTCGCCCGCGGGGGAATTGAGGCCGCGCCCTGTTCGTGTATGTTATCGGGAGAATGAGAGCCCTGGAGACCTACCAGTCCAACGCAGCCGAGTCCGGCGTCATGCGCAAGTGGCTCTTCGGAGGGCTCATCCTCTCCCTCCTTTTTCACGCGGGCCTGCTCCTCTGTTTCCAGAACGCGAAGCTCGAAAGGTTCAGCGACGCGCCGCCAGAACAACGGCTCGTGCCGACCGCGTTCCACGCCACGCGGGTTGACATCCCGGAGAAGCTTTTGGATTCCGACAAGTCGCCGCCGCAGCCGCTCGTGACCATGCCTTCGACCCTGCGGAACATCGAGACGCCCGACGAGAAACCATTTGAGGATCTGAAGGCCACGCCCGTCGCGCCGCAGCCGCTGAAGCCCATCGTTCCCGCCAACGACAAGCTGGACATGAGCAAGCTACAGGCGGCGCAGCAGATGGAGCAGAAGGAGAATCACTCGATCGACCAGGACATCGACCCGGCGATACGCAGCCAATTGATCAAGGACAGCCCGGAGATTTCCAACGCGCCCAAACTCCGGCTGCGCGACGACGGCAGCTCGGGCAGCGCGATCCCGAAAGGCTTCCAGAGCATCGACCAGGCGCTCAGTTCCTCGGGGACGCGCAACGCGAAGACGGGCCCGATCCTCATGCCCACGGATCTGCTGTTCGACTACGACAAGTCGGAATTGCGCGACCGGGCGGTGAGCAGCCTGGAGAAGCTGGGCAAACTCATCCAGAGCAACCCCCGCGCGGTCTTCAGCATCGAAGGCTATACCGATTCGCATGGGCCGCTCGACTACAACCAGTCCTTGAGCCTCCGGCGTGCCGAATCTGTCAAGCAATGGCTCGTCGCGAGCATGGGGATCGACGCCAGCCGCATCCAAACCAAGGGGTACGGCAGCACGAAGCTCATCGCGCCCGCGAACGGAGACGTCCAGAAGGAGCAGATCAACCGGCGGGTGGAGATCGTCATCCACCAGCACGCCGCGAAGGTTATTCCCGCCACCGAGTGACCCTTCGCACTCCTTGATCGAGTCCCGCACCCCTCCCAGCGCCGAAGCGGTCGCCCGTCATTACGATGAACTGGACCATTTCTACCGCGATATCTGGGGCGAGCACGTCCACCATGGCCTCTGGCTCCGCCCGGACGACGGACCGGAGAAGGCCGCGCGCCAACTGGTCGAGCTCGTCGCCCGCCACGCGGAGGTAAAGGCCGGCAGCCGCGTCTGCGACGCGGGGTGCGGCTATGGCGCGGCAGCCCGCATTTTCGCAGGGGAACTCGGCGCCGAGGTCACGGGCATCACGCTCTCCGCGAAGCAATTCGAGTTTGCCGCGCGGGCCGCGCCCGGCTCCTCGAACCCCGCGTATTTTCTGGGCGACTGGCTGGAGAATCTCTTGCCGGATGAAAGCTTCGACTCGGTCATCGCGATGGAAAGTTCCGAGCACATGCCCGACAAGGCCGCGTTCTTTTCCCAGGCGCGCCGGCTCGTACGGCCCGGCGGCCGGCTGGTCATCTCCACCTGGCTGGCGAAGGAAACCGCCGCGGGTTGGGAGAGCCGTTTCCTGCTGGAACCCATCTGCCGCGAGGGCCGCATGCCCGGGATCGGCACCGAGAAAGAATACCGGTGTTTCTTCGAGGCCGCGGGTTTCACCGTCGAGTACTACGAAGACCTGAGCGCGCGCGTGAAAAAGACCTGGCCGGTATGCGCCTGGCGCTTCGCCGCGAACCTGGCGCGTAAGCCTGCCTACTTGAAGTTTCTCATGAACGGCCACAGCCGGAATCGCGTTTTCGCGCTGACGATCCTCAGGATCTGGCTCGCCTATCGTCTCGGGTCGATGCGATATGGCATCTTCGCCGGGAGGAAAATGGGCTAGCTGCCGGCTCTGCGTTATGCGCCCAGCTCTGGAGTCGCGGAGCGGGCTCCGATTTCGTCGAACATCGGGGACATCATCGTACCCATTTGGCCGCGAATGCGCCGTCCACACCGTCCCGAAAGGGGAGGGTCGTTTTCGACTCGACGAATCGCAGGGGTTGGATGCGCTCCACCACCCCTTCGTTCTCCTCTTGCTCCAGGCTGCACGTGCTGTAAACGAGCACGCCCCCGTCCCTCAACAGCGGAAGGAGAGCTTTCAGGATGGCGGCCTGCCTTTCGGCCATCCTCCCGAAGTCCGAAGGGCGCAGGCGCCACCGGGCATCGATCCTGCGGCGCAGGACGCCGGTGTTGGTGCAGGGCGCGTCCACGAGGATGCGGTCGAACGTCCCGTGCTCGAACGGAGCCGGATCTTCGCTCCAGTCCCTCACGACAAGCCGCGTATTTTCGACGCCGAGGCGATCCAGGTTGTCCTTTAGCCGCGCAAGCCGCGCCGGCGAGGCGTCGCAGGCGACGATCTCCCCGCTGTTCTCCATGAGCTGGGCGATATACGTCGTCTTCCCCCCGGGCGCGGCGCAAGCGTCGAGGATGCGCTCGCCGGGTTGGGGCGCGAGCAGGTCGCACGCGAGGAGGGTGCTCGGGTCCTGCACATAGCAGAGGCCGCCGACCATCCAGGAAAACGGGAGCTGCCTGACCTTGAGCATCTGCGGGTGGAAATCGACCGGCTCGGCGCCGCGCCCGGTCCGCATCAATTCGCCCGCGGTGACCTTCAGCGCGTTGGCTCGGACAAAGACGGCGGCCGGCGTGTTGTTCCATTCGCACAACTTCACCGCCGGTTCGTTCCCGTAGCGGGCCTGCCACCGCTTCAGCAGAAATTCCGGGTGGGAAAAACGCGTGGCGGGCGGCGCCTCGCCCAGGGCGCGCTCGATACCCTCTTTCTCGCGCAGGCACCTTCTCAGCACTGCGTTCACGAGGCCGCGCGATTTGGCCGCGAGGTTCACTGTCTCGTTCACCGCGGCGTGGGGTGGAATTCGCGTCAGGAATATCTGGTAGAAGCCGAGCCGCAATATCTGCCGCGTCCGAAGGTCGACCGGTTCTTCCCTGAGCCGGGACCCGATGAAATCGAGGAGGGTAAGGTTTCTCAGTATCCCGTAAAACACTTCCAGCAGCAGGGCTCGGTCGAGGGCGGCCAGAGAACTGGCGGCGAGTACCTCATGGATGATGGCGTCCGAGAACTCCCGCCCTTCTTCCCACCGGAGGAGGGCCTGGACGCATGCTGCGCGCGGGTTGGCATTTTCCATGGCAGACTTCCAGAGCTGCTTCAGTGTAGCACGGACCCGGCAGTGTATCTGGCGTTTGAAGTCTTAACGTCCGCCGAGGCGGGCGCCCTCTTTGCTTCATCCGTGTCCATACCACCCGACGCGGAGGGAGATATGAGATCGGCGCCCGGAGGCTGCCGCGCTTTAGCTCGCCGGTTCGGTGCGGCGTCCGATGCCGCGATAAGTGAAACCGAGGTCCTTCATGGTCGCGGGGTCGAACAGGTTGCGCCCATCGAAGATCATGGGGGTCATCATCCGCTTTTTCACTTCGTTGAGGTCTACGTTGGCAAATTCCTTCCATTCGGTGGCGAGGACGAGCGCTTCCGCGCCATCGACGGCCTCCAGCGCCGAACCGACAAGACGCGCGCCCTCGACCATCTTCCATTCGGTGGCCTTCTCCATCCCTTTCGGGTCGTAGGCGGTGACGATGGCGCCCTCCTTCAACAGGTCGTTGACGATCTCGATGGCAACCGAGCTCCGCACGTCGTCCGTGTCGGGCTTGAAGGTGAGGCCCCATACCGCGATCTTCTTGTCGCGCAGCACCCACAGCGCATCGCGAAGCGCCTTCAGGAACCGCTCCTTCTGGTCTTTGTTGATCCGCTGGACCTCTTTCAAGAGCGTGAAGGGCACCCCAAGCGCGTCGCTGATGGCGATGAACGCCGCGATGTCCTTCGGGAAACACGAGCCGCCGTAACCGAGCCCGGCATTGAGGAAACTGCGCCCGATGCGTTTGTCCGTCCCGATGCCGTCCGCGACTTTTTCGATGTCAGCGCCGGCGGCCTCGCAGATGGCCGAGACGGCGTTGATGTAGGAAATTTTGAGCGCCAGGAACGAGTTCGCGGCGTGCTTGATGAGTTCGGCGCTGTTGACATCCGTGACGAGTATGGGCGCCATGAAGGGCTCGTAAACCTTCTTCATCAACGCGAGCGCGCGGTCGCTGGAGGAGCCGATGACGACGCGATCCGGCTTCATGAGGTCGGCCACGGCGCAGCCTTCGCGCAGGAACTCGGGGTTGCTCACCACGTCGAACTCGGCCTTCGCGTGATTGTACCGCTTGATGGTCTCAGCGACCTTCTCGCCGGTCTTCACCGGGACGGTGCTCTTGTCAACGATGACCCGGTATTCCTTCAGCACGCCGGCGATCTCACGCGCCACCTTCTCGATGAAGCTCAAGTCCACGCTGCCGTCGGGCTGCGGCGGAGTCGGCACGGCGATGAAGACGACCTGCGAGTTGTCGACCCCGTCCTGGATGCTGTCGGTGAAGCGCAGACGCTGGGCGGAGACGTTGCGGTGCACCAGATCCTCGAGACCCGGCTCGTAGATCGGTATCCGGCCCGACTGCAGGGACTCGACTTTCCGGGGGTCGTTATCGACGCAGATGACCCGGTGGCCCACCTCTGCGAAACAGGCGCCGCTTACCAGGCCGACATAGCCGGAACCGACGATGCAAATGTCCATACTCATGTGTGTTCTATCTGTTGTTGCTGTTGTACGGGTCGAAGCTGAAGGGTAGAGAGGCCTGTGGGGCGTCCTTCAGCGTGAACGTGAGGGTTATACCAAAATCAAGGTTCGAGCCACCGTTATTTCGGACGTAAAGCCCTAGCGAAGAAATCCAGCTGCTGAGGTCCCGATGCACCTGGTAGAGCTGGTTTTCGACCGTGTGCGTGACGAATTCATATTCGTCGCTCATGCTGAGCGCCCAGTTTTCGTTGAGGCGGACATACGTGCCGAAAGTGAGGTCACTGCTGTCCACGAAATACGGATTCCCCTCGATGTAGCGGTGGCCGACATTGACCTGCCAGCTCGGGTTGAAAATGAAGTTGAAGGATGTGTTCACCTCGGTGAACCCGGTCTTCAGCACGGGCAACTGGGAGTCCACCTGCATCCCCGCCCACGGCACCGGGTTCAGGCGAATGAGGTTATGCACGTTTGAGAGCGACCCCTCGCGGTAGCTGATGCCCGGGAAATTCGGCTGCCGGATGTTCAGGTCGAAATAGGTGTCGATATCCAGCCAGGTGATGGTGGAGCTGTCCCGCCGGGTTTCGAGGCGGTTGCGAACGCCGAGGCGCCAGATGGTCCAGCTCGAGATCGAGTCGATGCTAGTAAATTGCGGGAACTGGATCGGCGGCTCCTGATCCGAAGGCTGAAACCGGTCGAACTGGAGGATGGAACTCGCGTCGTGGTCGGTCTGCACCCACGACAAGTCGGTGTACGGCTGCACGACGTGCCGCAGCCCGTCCAGGCCGAGCAGGCGCGACTGCACGCCCTCGAACGCGCGCGAAAACTTGAAGGAGGACTCGATGCCCGCATTCAGCACCGTGCGCAGGATCGGGCCGCCCTTGAACAGCTCGTTCTCCTGCTTCGCAACGGAGACCCTCTCGGCCGGCGTGTTCAGCCCGGCCGGAATCTGCTCGGTCTCGAGCACCGTCACCGACTGCGTATCGCCCGTCTGCCCATAGTAGGTCTCGCGGATGCCCGCGCGCGGCGTGACGGTGAGCCAGCCGAAATAGGTGCGCGGGTAGAGCAGCTGGTGGAACGAATCCAGCCGCAGCGTCTCGTAATTCGGGAAATTCGTTCCCGTGCCAAAGACCTGCCTCAGGTAGGCGGCGCCGGTCTCGCCCTCGTAGAAAATGCCGGTGCCAAAGAGCCCGTTTGGCTTGACGTCGAGCACCAGCTCCGGCAAGCGCTCCGTCGTGTCGAAAAAACTGTTCAACTGGATGCGCGCGATCGCGGTGAGGGAAAAATCCTCGCCCAGCTTGGTGATGGCGGCCACGTTGTCGGGCTGCGGATTGATCCGCGATTCGTTCTGCTCGAAGTCCTGGAGGAAGAGCGGATCGCTCAGCTTGTTGATGTCAACAAGGGCGCTGATGTCCTCCGAGATATACGTCTTGTCCTGAAACGAGAGGCGGTAGCGGCTGGTGCCGAGGCTTTCCCGGTTTAGCGAGGTGTCGTTCGTCTCGGACGCGAGGTCGTCCACGTAATAGGACCGGAACCGCGCCCAGCTCTTGTCGTTCGGCCCGTACCGCATCCTGGAGTTGAACCCGACCCCGACGCCGCGCAGGGAACGGACATCCAATTGGAGCTGCCCGGAGACACCCTTTGCCAGCGGAAACGTGTATTGGCTCAAGAGGAACGCGCCCCAGAGGCTCGAATAGCCGGGCTCGATGGTGAAGCTCGAGTCCTCCTTCAGCCATTGCCAGAGATACGGGAACCAGAAGACCGGCGTCCGGCCGACGTAGAGGGTTACGTTGCTGAAAATGATCCGGTCCTTCGGGTACACGCGCACGCTCTTCGCGCGGATATAATAGTCGGGCTTCGACGAGTCGCTGGTCGTCATGAGGGCGTCCTTCAGTTGGTAGGCGTTCGGCCCCAGGGAGCTGAGCGTATCGGTCGAAAAGAAAAACGGCTCGAACAGTCCGCGAAAGTCCGCGGCGCGCAGTTCCTTCGTGTCCAGGTTGTAAACCGCCCGGTCGCCGACAAAGACGTGGCCGGGCTTCCCGCCTGCGGGCTTGCCCGGCGGCGCGGGCACCGGTTGCTCGTAGATTCTCACGTTCCCCCGAACCAGCAGGTCATGCGTGCCGGTGTTGTATTGAGCGTAGTCGGCGTAGATCGTCGAGTCCTCATAGTTGATGACCGCGTTCCCCTCCGCGATGGCGACGCCTCCCTCGAAGCGGGTGCTGTCGGCATTGATTTCCACGGGAGCGCCCGAAAGATTTTCCAGTTGCGCGTGGCATCGCTGTGACGGCAGCAGGAATAGCGCCAGACCCAGCAAAATAGCGGCCGCCAAGCGCTTCCCGCCGTGGAAATCTGGGGAGAAAAGTGCAACGCGCCGCCTGTTCATGAAGGAGGGGAAGGGTAGCCACGGCCTTTCCCCCATGCAAAGAGAATTCAGGCTGGGCGCGTCCCGCGGGGGAGGGTTAAAACAACTCGCCTTGGGGATTCTTCAAGCTCGCCTCGGGGCCGCGCGGGGCCGGCGCCGGGACGCTCTTCTCCGCGGGCGCCGCACTCTCCGCTTCCAGCCGAATCTCATTCAGCAGCGATCTGAATTCGCATTCCTCCAGCGCCCGCATGAGTTCCGGGTATCTGGGCTCGATCCTGAGGCTCTCCAGCGGCACGGGCAGCGGGAGGTCCAGCTCCAGCTTCACCATCTCCCTGTTCTGAAGTATCTGTTCTCGGGCGGCCTGGAGCTTCTCGCGAATCCGGTCGTTCTTCACCTCGTCGAGCCGCTCCAACAGCTCATCGAGGCCGCCGAAGGTTCGCAAAAGAAGCGCCGCGTTTTTCGGGCCGAGGCCGGGAACGCCCGGAATATTGTCCACACTGTCGCCTATGAGGCTCAACACCTCGCCGATGGCGCCGGGAGAAACGCCCCACTTTTTTTCGACGCTCTCCACCCCGAGCAGCGCATACAGGTCCTTGGGCGAAGCGAGATCGGTCTTGGCCGTCGAGTACACCTTGACGGTGTCGCCCACGAGCTGGAACAGATCCTTGTCGTTCGTGGCCAGGATGACCTCGATGTCCGCCGCCGCAGCCGCTTCCACGTAGGAAGCCATGAGGTCGTCGGCTTCCGTGTTGGGGATCAACACGCCCTGGAGGCCGAGCAGCGGCGTCAGCCCGTGGATGTAGCGCAGTTGCGGCTGCATCTGCTCCGGCATTTCCGCCCGCGTTTGTTTATAGAGCGGCTGAAGCAGCGTCCGGCGCTCGGGCAGCCCGTCGTCCCACACGACCGCGCCGAGCTCGGGTTTCAGGTCGCTCAACATGCGCCGCACGGTCTTGACGAACCCATAGATGGCGTTGGTCGGCTCGCCGCGCGAGTTGTTCAGGTTCCGGATCGCGAAGAACGACCGGTAAACGTAATAATTGCCGTCAACGAGCAGGAGTCTTCTCACCCGCGCAGCCTAGCCGCGCAGGCGGCCGAAGGGCATCGAAAAAAAAGGCATTCTGGTCAGATCACAGCGATCACTATTCCAGAATGCCTTTTTTACCCCATTTTGCCGTTTAGGCGATTGTCCCGTTCCCTCTTGAGTAACGGACGGACGACCGTCAAAGAGTTTCTGACTTCCAATAAAGGCATGTCATCAAACCTCCCCGACCCAGCCTCCTGACGAATGTTTTCATTATCGGTCCGGGACGTGTCACCATTCATCGCGAACAACGCAGGGTAAGCTTCCACTCCCGCGAAACGGGAGAAAGTTTAGAAATTCAAAGATCGAATCACTCCCTGAACTGAACATCCAGACCAGCCCTCAGGAGCTCTTTCAAACGCGCGTGGGCCGCGTTCGCCTCATCTGCAGTGAGTGTCCGATTATCCGCGCGATAAGTCAACGAATAAGCGAGCGATTTTCGTCCTGCAGGCACCTTTTCTCCGGTGGGATCGCTGAAAAAATCGAACAGTTCCACACTCTCCAGCAACGGCTCCTTCGCGCCCCACAAAATCTCCATGATCTTCCCGTGCGAAGCCTCCTCCGGCACGACGAGCGCGATGTCGCGGGCGATGGCCGGATAGACGGCCACGGGACGGAAACTCCCCTCGCCGGGAGCTGCGGACGGCGGAAGCTCGATCTCTGCGAAAAAGATCGGGCTCGCCAAGCCCACGCCGCGCGCCTGCGCCGGTTGAAGCTGTCCCGCGACTCCCGCCCGATTTCCGCCCAGGAAAAGATCCATCGACAGGGCAAACGCCGGGTTCTCCGCCGGGCCGAAAGAAATCCGGCCGAGGCCGGCCGCCGCCAAAGCGGCCAGCGCGCCCTTGAGGTCGAACAAATCGATTCCCCGGGGCCGGGCGTCGCGCCAGCTCCGTACGTCCACTGCCCCGGTCATCAGGAGCGCGAGGTGCGTCGTCTCGTTGGCCGCGCCGAACACCCGCCCCAGTTCAAAGAGCCGCAGATCCTTCGTGCCCAGCCGGGCGTTGGTCTCCGCGACGCGCAAGAGACCGGGGAGAAGGTCGGATCGCAGGAAAGCCTGTTCTTCGTTCAGCGGGTTCCGCACCCGCCGGGCACCCGCCGATCCCAGCGAGAGCGTGCGCACTTCGAAAAAACCTTGCCCCGCCAGCGCCCGGCGAAGCTCCGTATTGCGGTCGTGGACGAGATCGGCGGGGCTGCTCCCGGCAAAGCGCGCCACGGTCCTTGACGGGATGATCTCCATCCCCGCGACGCGCATCACCTCTTCGATGAGGTCTATCTCCCGCGTGAGGTCCGCGCGATACGAAGGGATTTCCCACGTCCCGCCGCCTTCCTTCTTCAGGCCGAAGCCCGAGAGGATGGAATCGATGCGGCCATTTCCCACGGCGACTCCGAGTGTGCTGTCGCAGCGCTCGTACCGGAGCGGCGCCCGGCGGGCTTCGCGTTCCACCGACCCCGCAACGCTGATCCCTTCGACCGTGCCGCCTGCAAGCAGGGCCGCCAACCCCGCCGCCCGTTCCGCTGCCGGCACGACCCCGCCGGGATCCACCCCTCGTTCGAACCGGTAGCTGGAATCGCTGTGCAGCCCGAGGCGGCGTGCCGTGCGCCGGATGTGCGCCGGGTCGAACCGCGCACTTTCAAGGAGGATGCGGGTCGTGGAACCCGTCACGCCTGTCGCCTCGCCTCCCATGACACCCGCTAGCGCCACCGCGCGGCGGTCGTCGGCGATGACCAGATCGCCCGCCTCCAGCACGTAGGCGCGCCCGTCGAGCGCGAGGAATTCCTCGCCAGCCCTCGCGAAGCGGACGTGCATGCCCCCTTCCAACTTGTCCGCGTCGAAGGCATGCAGCGGCTGGCCGCTTTCGAACATCCCAAAATTGGTGATGTCCACGATGTTGTTGATGGGGCGCAGGCCGATGGCCTCCAGCTTCTGCCGCATCCACGCGGGGCTTTCCCCCACCTTCACGCCCGAGATGCGCGTGGCCGAATACAACTCGCACTCGGGCGCCAGATTTACAGGCGTCATCGCATTCACCGGGACCGGCGCGCTTTCGGGGAGTCCCTTCCACGGCTTTCCGGTGAGCGATGATATCTCGCGCGCCATGCCCGCGTGGCTCAACAAATCCGGCCGGTTCGGAGTGACCTCCAGGTCGAGCACGGTGTCGGGCGGGAACAGCTCGCCGAGCGGATGCCCGACCGGAGCGTCCGCGGGCAAAATAAGGATGCCCTCGGAGTCCTCCGCGAGGCTCAGTTCCTTCGCGCTGCAGAGCATCCCCTCGGACTCGACGCCGCGCAGCTTGCTCGCCTTGATCCTGAAATCGCCGGGGAGCACCGCGCCGGGGAGCGCGAGCGGCGCCTTGTCGCCGTCCTTGAAATTCCTGGCGCCGCAGACGATCTGGCGCGGCTGCCCGGAGCCGTCGTCCACCTGGCAGACGCTGAGCCTGTCGGCGTTCGGGTGCCGGCTGTGGCTGGCGATCCGCGCGACCACCACCTTGTCGAGCGCGACGCCGCGCGTGTGAACCCCCTCGACCTCGACGCCCGCCCGGGTCAGCAGTTCGGTGAGAGCCACAACGTCCACGGGCAGCTCCACGAACTCGCGCAGCCAGCTCAGCGAGACCTTCATCGGAACTGGGAAAGAAAGCGCACGTCGTTCTCGATGAAGCCGCGGATGTCCGTCACGCCGGAGAGGATCATCGCCAGCCTGTCGAGGCCGAACCCGAACGCGAACCCGGTGTATTCCTCCGGGTCATAGGCGCGGTCTCCGCGCTTTCCGTTTACCGCTTCGAACACGGCGGGGTCAACCATGCCGCAACCGGCGAGCTCCAGCCACTTCCCGCCCGCGCCGAGCGCGTGCGCGCGGATATCGATCTCGAAACTCGGCTCCGTGAATGGGAAAAAATGCGGGCGGAACCTGCACTTCGCCTCGCTGCCGAGCAGCTCCTGGAAAAAAAATTCGAGCGTCCCTTTCAGGTCGGCCACGCTCACGCCCCGGTCCACGTAGAGGCCCTCCATCTGCGTGAACTGGGCCAGGTGCGTGGCGTCAATCTCATCCCGCCGATACGCCGCGCCGGGAGCGATGATCCGCACCGGCGGCGCGGTCTCCTCCATGGTCCGGATTTGCACGGTGGACGTGTGCGTGCGCAGCAAGTGTCCGTCCGGCAGGTAAAAGGTATCCTTCTCGTTCCGCGCGGGGTGGTCGGCCGGGGTGTTCAATGCATCGAAGCAATGCCACTCCGTCTCGACATCCGGGCCGTCGGCCAGGGCGAACCCCATCCGGCGAAAAATAGCGATGGCGCGCTCCTGGAGCAGGGTGATCGGGTGGCGTCCGCCTTCCCTCACCGGCGTGCCGGGAAGCGTGATGTCCAACCTGCCCAGCGCCCGCGCATCCTTCTCGGCTTCCAGCGCGGCCCGGCGCTCTTCGAACGCCTGGGTAACCGCGGTCCGCACCTCGTTGAGCAGCTTGCCCACGCGCGGCCGCTCTTCTTTGGTGAGCGACTTCATCCGCTCGCTCCAGGCCGGGATGCTCCCGGAGCGCCCGAGGTATTTCACCCGCAGCGCCTCGGTCTCCGAGTCGCTCTTCGCCTGCCCGATCTCCGCGAGGGCGTCGGCCCCGAGCTTCTGGAGTTCCTCCTCCAAGGCGGCAGACGGCTAGGCCGCTTTTTTCGACTTCTGCTCGAGAGCGGCGACGACCTGACCGACGATGGTCTTGAAAGAAGCCTCGTCGGTGATGGCCATGTCCGAGAGCACCTTGCGATCCAGGCCAAGCCCGAGCGCGGTGATGCCTTCCATGAAGCGGCTGTACGTGAGGCCCTGCGCGCGGCACGCTGCGTTAATGCGCTGAATCCAGAGGTAACGGAAGGTGCGCTTGCGGTTCTTGCGGTCCCGGTAGGCCCAGTACTGGCCCTTCATCACCGCGTCCTTCGCGTAACGGTAAAGTTTCGAACGGCGGCCCCGGAAGCCCTTTGCTTTGTCGAGGACTCGTTTGCGCCGTTCACGGCTGGCGGGAGCGTTGGTTGCTCTTGGCATACTCTCTTTGCCCGGAGGCTGGCTCCGGACCCTTTCATCTTCAGCGAGTTGTTTTTATAATGCGATCCCCCCGACCTCACTCGCTCGCCAGCCGCTCTGGGCGTTCCTGGCAGGTGGACGGATCGTTCCCCCATCTCAGGGGAAGGCTCCCCTCAATGAAAAGGGAGGTTTTCCTTGATGCGCGCCATGTCCGTCTTGTCCACGACCCCGGCCTTGCCGAGCTGGCGCTTCTTCTTGGAACTCTTGGCCGAAAGCAGATGCCGCCTCCCGGAATGCCGGTAGAGCACCTTCCCCGTGCCCGTGATTTTAAAGCGCTTGGCTACGGATTTCTTCGTCTTGCGGCGGGCTATCGATTTTGGCATGGGAGGGGAACTGTATCGCGCTTTGTTGAAATGGCAACGGTTCTTTTGGGCTCACTGAACCTGATTCTTTTTCCGCTTCTTCGGGGCTGGTGAGGCCTGCGGCGCGTCTCCCGGGTAGCCCACCGTGGAGTGCCAGATGAGCCGCCACGGCTGCCGTTTGATCGTGTCCGTAAACTGCGCCGCATTCGCCGCCACCTGGTCGAACTGCGGGCCGACGCTTACGAGCAGGTGGTCCAGCCGTTCGCTGAGCTTGTCGATGTTCTCGGAGGATTTCTGCAGGTTTGCCAGCGTCAGCTTTATCCGGTCGTTCTTGATGAGGTCGTCGGTGATGACGTTCAGATTCTTGAGCGAGGCGTCCAGGCTCTGGATGGACGTGATGAGCGGGCTGCCGGGCTTTGACATTTCCACGAGGTTCTGTCCGAAGGCGCGGAAATTATTCACCGCCTTGTCCACGTTCGAACCGGGGGCGGTGAGGAGATTCAGGTTATCGGAGGTCTTGCGCAGGGTCATCATCGTCTTGGTGGCTTCCTGCGCCACGGGGATGATCTCCTGCTTGAGCACCGCAACCGCCTCGCCGATGGACTCCGCAAAACTCTTGGCCCTGTCCCCGATGAAGTAGGAGCCGTTCGGGGCGCGGCCGCTGGTCTCGATGCCGGACGTAAAATCGATGACGACGTCACCGAGCAGGCTGCTCTGCTCCATCTTCACGGTCACTTCGCGGAAGATGTCGGCGGTCCGCGTCACCTCCACTTCGACGATGGTCTCGTCCTGCTTGAAGTTCGCGGGCCGGTCGGCATACGGCACCGGCGAGATGAGCTTGGTCACCTGCCCGATCTTGCGGCCGGCGAGGAGCACCGGGCCGCCCTGCTTGATGCCGCCCGCGTCATCGAAATAGATGTGGTAGGTGTTGAGCGGACTGAAGACGCCCGGCGCCGCCAGCAGCAGCAGGACGAGCGTCAGCACGCCCACGGTTACGATCACCAAAACGCCGGTGCGGATTTCCTGTTTGAATACCCTCATGATCTTTTTCCTTCGAGAATCGGGCCCTCGGTGCTGCCCGAAATGAATTGCGATACCACCGCGTCCTTGGAGCTGCGGAAGGAGTCCGGTGTGCCCTCGGCGATGATGACCCCCTGGTAGAGCATCGCCATGCGCGTGGCTATCTTAAACGCGCTGTCCATTTCGTGCGTGACGATGATGGAGGTCGCGTTGGTCTTTTCCGTGAGGCTGATGATGAGCTCGTCGATGACCGAACTGATGACCGGGTCCAACCCTGCGGACGGCTCGTCGAACAGGATCAGCTCCGGCTGCATCACCAGGGCGCGCGCGAGGCCTATGCGCTTGCGCATGCCGCCGCTCAATTCCGCGGGCATCATCATCTTGGTGTCCTCCATGTCCACCATGGCGAGCTTCTCGTCGATGATTTTGTCGATCTCCGCTACGCCCTTCTCCGTCAATTCCTCCAGCGGCAGCGCCAGGTTGTCCCGGACCGAGAGCGAACTGACCAGCGCCGAATATTGGTAAACCATCCCGATCTTCTGCCGCATCCGGTTCAGGTGGGGCCGACTCATGCGCGTGACCTCCCGTCCGTTGAACCGCACGGAGCCCTTGTTCGGGGCGAGGATGCCGACGATGAGCCGCAGGAGGGTGCTCTTGCCGCTCCCGCTCTGACCGAGCACGACCAGGCGCTCGCGCCCCTTCACGGCGAGATTGAGGTCCTTGAGGATCTCCTTTGCACCGAAGGCCAGCGCCACCCCTTTCATTTCGACGATATTCTCGACCATCGGGAAAACCTCCGCTCAAGGATAGAGCGCCACCAGGACGATGTTGCAAAGGGTGTCCATGATAATGACGGTGGTGATGGCGATGACGACGCTGGATGTCGTCGAGTCGCCCACCCCCGCCGCGCCGCCCTCGACCGAGAGGCCCTTGTAGCAGGAGACCACCCCGACGATCATCCCGAAGAGAAAACTCTTGATCGTGCCTGCGATGATATCCCGCGACTGGATGCCGGAATGCACGAGATCCCCGAAATAGCGCAGCGGAATGCCGAGCTGCCACTTGCATACGAAAGCCGCGCCGCCGTCCGCCATCACATTCGAGACCACGACGAGGCAAGGCATGAGCAGGAAGACGGCCAGGACCCGCGGCGCCACCAGAAAACGGAGCGGCCCGATCCCCATCGCCTCGATCGCCTCGACTTCCTCGGAGACGGTCATCGTCCCGAGCTCGGCGGTGAAGGCCGCGCCGATGCGCGCCGCGACCATGATGCCGGTGATGAGCGGCCCCAGCTCGCGGGAGAAGCCGACCGCGACAAGCCCGGGGACCAGGCGCTCCGTGCCGTACGGCTTCAACTGGTAGCCCGTCAGCAGCGACATCGTCAGCCCCAGGAAGAACGAGACCAGCGCCACCAGCGGCACCGAACCGACCCCGGCGCGGTCCGTCTGCTCGAAAAACGTGAAGATGCGGAACGGCAGCCGGCCCCGGATCATATTGTCGCCCATCTCGTGCGCGGTATCGATCATGAGCCACACGATGCTGCTCAGGTGCTGCAAAAACCGCCTGACGGATAGCGACTGCCCTTCCATGCGCCCCAATATAGACAGGAAGCGGGAAGGGCAAACCGGAATTTTCCCGTGCCCGCGCTTTCGCCGGTGCGGTCCGCATCGGGGTTTGCCCGCCAGAAAACGGCGCGCCTCCCGGGGCTTCAGCCGCCGCGGAACCTGCGCACCAGCGCCACCATCACCCCCTGGACGATCAGTTCCCGCGCCGGAATCAGGTCGCCATACGCGGGATTCTCCGCCTTCAAGAAAGGCTGCGTCCCCTTCAAGAGGTAGCGCTTCAGGGTCGTCTCGCCGTCGATGAGCGCCGCGACGACGTCCCCGCTGCGGGGCTCGCGGATTTCCAGCGCCACGATGTCTCCGTCGAAGATATGCGCACCGGTCATCGAATCGCCCCTCACCCGCAACGCAAACGCCTCGCGGCTCGGAGCGATCCCGAACGCCGAAGCCGTGAGCGAGAGAAAGCCCTCCTCCTGCTGCTCGGCGAGCGAGGCCATGCCCGCGGCGATCCGCCCGTAGATCGGCACATCGACGATCCGATCCCGTTTCAGGGTCGAGGTCAGAGCAAGTCCGCGCGCCTTCCCGGGCAGGCGACGTATCTTTCCCTTGCTCTCCAGCGCGCGAAGGTGGTTCACAGCGGCCGTCTGGCTTCCGAAGCCGAAGTGCTGCTGGATCTCCCGGGTGGACGGCATGATGCCCGTGCGGGCAAGGTGATCCTCCAGAAAATCGAGCACCGCCTGCTGCCGTGAGGTCGTCATGGACACTGTTCTCCTGAACATACCCGGTAACCCCCGGGCCGCAATATGGAATTTTGCGAAGCAGAACAACAGGACACGGAAGACGGGTTCAGCCGCCGATCCTTTTTGCTTGTTTCAGATTCCCCGGCGGTGTGAGATTCCGCACCATGAATGTTCTTATCCTTGCCGCGGGCTACGCGACCCGGCTCTATCCCCTCACCCTGACCAAGGCGAAGCCGCTCCTCGACGTTGCCGGCAAGCCGATGATCGAGTGGGTGCTCGACAATCTCGCGCCCGTCCCGGGCATTGAGACGGTCTATGTCGTCACGAACAACAAATTCGCCGCGGATTTCCAGGCCTGGGCGGACGATTACACACGCCGCCAGCCGAAAATCTCTTTCAAGATCGTCAACGACGGCTCGACGAGCGACGCCGACAAACTCGGCGCGATCGGCGATATCAACTACGTGGTCGGCATGGAGAACCTCACCGGTTCCGACCTCATCGTCGTCGCGGGCGACAACCTCTTCAGCGAATCGCTTGAGGGATTCGCGGCCGCGGCGAAGGGTCACCCCGCCACGCTCGCCACCTACGACGTCGGCGACCTCGAGGTCATCAAAAAATACAGCAGCATTTCCGTGGACGACACGGGCCGGCTCACCCACTTCGAGGAGAAATCGCCGAATCCCCTCAGCACGGTCACGGGGATCGCCCTCTATTATTACTCGGCGGAGACGGTCGGGCTGTTCGCCGATTACATCGCCGCGGGGAATAATCCGGATCAGCCCGGGCGTTTTGTCCAGTGGCTCTATCCGCGCTCGGAGGTGCACACGTACCTGGTCGGGGGCACCTGGTATGACATCGGCAGCAAAGAGACCCTCGAGGAAGCCGGAAAGATTTTCGCGAAATTCGTGAAATAGTCCGGCAGCGCGCTCCTTTAAAGTCTTGCTTGATCGGTCGGCGAAGAGTCGTAGTCTTTAGGCGTGAAGGAGAAGCACACCCTCCAGGGGAAGATCATCCAGCACAGCGAGGGGCTGGGGGTGCCATCCCCGGAACTCGTCCGGCAACGCGCCCACGAGCTCGCCCGCATCAATGGCCGCGAGGAGATGAACCTGGACGACTGGAACCAGGCGAAGCGGGAGCTTCATGGAGGGCACCATTCGGAGATGGACGACGAAGAGGACTCGGCCCCGTTCGTCTCGGAGCGCGACATGGTGGTGGCGTCGGCCGGGCGCCATAGCGACAAGATCGGCTTTGAGGACTCCGACAACGTGGTGGAGGAACTCGTCGCCGAAGGGATGGACGAAGCAGTGCACGAGCGGATGCTCGAAGCCTCGAAGCCCGCGAACGAAGACCGCATCGAGGGGCTGTAGGACGCCGCCTGTCCTATAAATTCGTAACCATACGCATCGGAATGCCGCGTTCCGACAGATAGCCCTTCACGTCCGCGACGGTGTGCTGCCCGAAGTGGAAGATGCTCGCGGCCAGCACGGCGTCCGCTTTTCCTTCCAGGAGCACCGACGCCATGTGTTCCAGCGCGCCCGCTCCGCCGCTCGCGATGAGCGGGATGCCGACCGCCTCGCTCGCCAGCCTGTTCAACCGGAGGTCGTACCCTCCCTGGGTGCCGTCGGCGTCCATGCTGGTGAGCAATATTTCCCCGGCGCCCCGCTCCTCGGCTTCCCGCGCCCACGCCAGCGCGTCGAGCTCCGTCGGGTGGCGGCCGCCATGGGTGTAAACCGTCCAGCCTCCGCGCTCGTTCCGTTTTGCGTCGATGGCGACGACGACGCACTGGGAGCCGAAGGCTTCCGCCGCTTGCGTGACGAGTTCCGGCCGCCGGATGGCCGCCGTGTTCAGGCTCACCTTGTCCGCCCCTGCGTGGAGCATGGCGCGGATGTCTTCCACCGTCCGGATGCCGCCTCCGACCGTCAGCGGCATGAAACACTGCTCGGCGGTCCGCTCGACCACGTCCACCATCGTCGCCCGGTCGTCGGACGAAGCGGTGATGTCCAGAAACACCAGTTCATCGGCTCCCTGCCTGTTATACGCCATCGCGCATTCCACCGGGTCGCCCGCGTCCCGCAGATTGAGGAAACGGGTGCCCTTCACCACGCGGCCTCCGGTGACATCGAGGCAGGGAATGATGCGTTTGGTTAGCATGAATCGAAATTTTCGCCGCCCTATCTTTAGCACCTCCGCGGCGAAAGGGGAAATCCTGGTGAGACGCACGGAATATGAAAAATTTTGTTGCGTCCATTTTTTCGGCTCCCTATGCTGCCCCGGTTTGAGTAGATAATAATTTATTAGGGGAAAACTATATGGGCACTTCAGATTCAGAGGCATCGAAAAACAACGGGGCGAACGGTTCCAAACAGAACACCTCTTTCCAGGTCTCCAGGGAGCCCGTGGTGCGAGCCCAGAGCGAGGCGGACGTGCACAAGTTCGACACGGGCGACGCCCCGCGCGAATACCCCGAGGAGCCCCACTTCGAGCAACTGGGCGAGTTGCCCCGGAGCTACGGCGAAAAGACCCTCTACCTGGTCGCGCGCGATCCGCACTGGCTCTTCACTTACTGGGATGTGGACTGGTCGGAATTTCCCGCATCCGCCATGCTGGACGGGGAACGCAAGTTCTCGTTGAAGGTCGCGGGAGCGGACGAGGAGACCCTCATCGAGATCCATCCGGAGGCGAAGAACTGGTATATACCGGTCACGAAATCCGGCGCGACTTTCACCGCCGAACTCGGCTACTTCAATGCCGCGGGAGACTGGGAATCCATCGTCCGGTCGGAGCCCGCTGCGACGCCGGCGGATGCGCTCTCCGACGTGGGGCATAGCGACTTTGCCACCGTCCCTTTCCATCTGACCTTCCAGCGGCTCGTGGACATGGTCAAAGCCACCATGGCCACCGGCGAGAGCCTCATACACGCGCTCTCGCGCCTCCAGGGGGAAGGACGCCAGCTCGCGTTCTCGCCCGGCTCCGCTCCGGACTGGACGGATGAACAAAAGAGCGTCCTCGCGGCGCTTGTCGGCGAGGAACTCGTGAGCAAGATCGCCATGGGCTCCGGCGAGATCGACCTCCTCCTCCGCAAACAGCTCGAGGAAAAATTGAACACCGAGAGCGCCAGCTTTCTTTCCGAAAAGGGCCGGCTGGCCCTGCAGCCCATGGGCGGCAGTTGGGGCGGGAGCAGCGGGGAGAGCAGCCTTTTCGGCGCGGCCGGCGCCGCGAGCTGGAGCTCGGGCATCGGCGCAAGCTGGAGCGCTCAGCCCTTCTCCCAGCAGAGCGAACGCGGGTTCTTCATGCACATCAACGCCGAGGTCATCTTTTACGGCGGCACGCACCCGGACGCCACCGTGTGGATCGACGGCAAGCAGATAGAGCTCAAGCCGGACGGCACGTTCCGGCACCATTTTAAATTCCCCGACGCCGGGCATGAAATCCCGATCATCGCCCAGTCTCCGGACGGGCTCGAGCAGCGTTCCGCGACACTGGCCCTGAAGCGCGGCACCGAACGCACCGGCGACGTGGGCCACACGGCCCAGCCGGAGCATCTCGGGACGCCGATGGGCAGAAAGGGCTGAGTCCGGGCCGGCGACGGATAACGCTTTGGCGCTTTGGCGAAAGCCGCCACGAAGGATCGGCTGGAGGAGGCGTTCCTCCGGTACCTGGATGTCGAGCGGAACTGCTCGCCGCGGACGGTGACGGCCTACAAGGGCGCGCTCCAGGCCTTCAAAGCCCGCCCCGGCTTCCCGGGCTGGCGCGATTGCGCGCCCGCTCATTTTCGCGAGTTCCTCTTTGCCTGCATGAAGGAAGGCAAGGCGCGTACTTATATAAGGCTCCTCTTCTCGGCGCTCCGCGCGTTCTACCGTTTCCTCGTCGAGCGGCACGGGCTGGCTGTGAATCCGCTTCTCGCCGTGCTGCTCCCGAAGGCCGAGAAAAAGCTTCCCCTCCTTCTCACCATCAAGCAGGTGGAAGAACTGCTCGCCGCCCCCGCGAACGTCGCGCGCGAGAAGCAGGCTCCGGCCTGGATCGCGGCCCGGGATTCCGCGATCATGGAGCTCTTCTATAGCAGCGGCCTGCGGCTCCAGGAGCTTGCCAGCCTCAACGTCGCGGATGTCGATCCCTATTCCGAGAGCGTCCGCATCCTTGGCAAAGGGCGCAAGGAGCGCATCTGCCCCGTCGGCGCGCCCGCCCTCGAAGCCATCCAAATCTATCGGCGGGAGGCGGACGTGAAGACCGGCCCGCTCTTCATCAGCAAGCTGCGCAGGCGCATCTCCCCGCGCTCCGTCTGGCTTCTGCTGAAAAAATACCTCCGCCACACTTCCATCCCCATCTCGCTCAGCCCGCACAAGCTGCGGCACAGCTTCGCGACCCATCTTCTGGACAACGGCGCGGACCTGCGCAGCGTGCAATCCCTGCTCGGGCACGCCAGCCTTTCCACCACGCAGATTTATACCCACGTCACCACCGAGCGCCTGAAAAAGGCGTATAACGAAGCGCATCCGCGCGCCTGAGGCGCCCTCGACGCGACGCGCGTCTCCATGCTGTCTTTTGCGCAGCATGGCTTGTTTTGTTCAAGCGAAGGCCGCCAGCGATTCCCTTTTGGCGCGCCTGCCTCAGGGCGTGCGTGCGTGAAACCGAAAGCGGGTGAATGCGGCATGGCAATTGCTATTTGCCGCGTCGTGTTCTCAACCCGCGCTCCGCGGGCCAAAATTTAAAGCCGGCGCTCGGTCGTCCGTGGAATGCGGGCGGCCGGGGCCGGCGAAGTTTTTCATTATGAAGAAGATTGAAGCGATCATCAAGCCGTTCAAGCTTGAGGAGGTAAAGGATGCCCTCGCCGATCTCGGCATCGAGGGGATGACTGTGAGCGAGGTCAAGGGGTTCGGACGTCAGAAAGGACACACCGAGATCTACCGCGGCAGCGAATACACCGTGGACTTCCTGCCGAAGATCAAGGTCGAGGTCGTGCTCGCGGATTCGCTGGTCGAAAGCGCCTCGGCGGCCATCGTCAAAGCCGCGCGCACCGGCAAGATCGGCGACGGTAAAGTCTTCGTGGCGCCCATCGACGAAGTCGTCCGCATCCGCACGGAAGAGACCGGCGACAAAGCCGTCTAGAGCCTTCCAGCCCCGCGCCGATGCGGCGCGCGCGCCGTGCATTTTGTATTGCCTCCTCCGCTGGAGCCCGCTACAAAGCACCTTCCGAAAGCCCCTTACCAAAATGACAAAGACCCAACTCCAGAACGAACTCTCCCAAGCCACCCAGACCTCCAGGAAGTCAGTTTCCCACTTTCTCGACACGCTCACCAAGATCGCTTATCGCGAGACCAAGAAAAAAGGCGAATTCGTCCTTCCGGGCTTCGGCAAGCTCGTAAAGCAGAAGCGCAAGGCGCGCAAAGGCCGCAACCCCGCGACCGGCCAGGCCATCAAGATTCCCGCGAAGACTGTGGTGAAATTCCGCGTGGGCAAAGCCGCCAAGGACGCAGTCCTCGGCGCGAAGTAGCCGGGGCGAAGCGCCTCAGGATTGGCTGGCGGGTCGAACCCCAGTCCCCGATTTTACTTGCGCGCAGCTTAAAGCAGGTCGATACTGGACGCTGTATTGGATGACTCTGTTTTTGTTCGTTGCGTGGTAGATCGTCAGTTGGGGTTTCTCAATGGTGATTTGAAACCCGGTTCCCGGGAACAGCTTTGTGGCTGACAGTATTTGCTCCAGTTTGAAATCACCTATGAAACTATACGTTGGAAACCTTTCCTTCGACACCACTGAAAATGATCTCCAGGATGCCTTTGAAAAGCATGGCAAGGTCGGCGAAGTCGCCTTGATGATGGATCGCATGACCGGCCGCTCGCGCGGCTTCGCCTTCGTGACCATGGCCGACCAGGCCGCGGGCGCCGCGGCGGTCGCAGCCCTCAACGGCAAGCAGTTTGCCGGGCGCGCGCTCACCGTCAACGAAGCGCGTCCCCGCGAGGAACGCCCCCGTTACGCGTCGTCGGATCGCCGCTAACTGGTAATTTAGGGGCCGGCGTTTCTTACAAGGAACGCCGGCCTTCTTTCACTTGCACCGAAAAATTAACACAGTAATATACCAGCGATAATGGCTGTAGAAAAAACCATAGACATTGAAGGCAAAATCGTCGCCGTTTTAGCCGGCACGATGTTCAGGGTGGAACTCGACAACCAGCACCAGGTGCTCGCCCACATCTCGGGAAAGATGCGCAAGCGCTTCATCCGCCTCGCCAATGGCGACCGCGTGAAGCTCGAGATGTCTCCCTACGATCTCGATAAGGCTCGGATCGTTTACCGCCTGCAGTAGGCGGCCCCCCGCGGCAGGCAGAAAGCCGCCTCCCCCCTTCCCTTCCATCCAGCATGCGCGACGCCTAAAGGCCCTCGCGAAGCCGGATCATTTCTTCCACGAGGACGACATCCTCGTACGGCGCACGCCTGCGCTGGTATTTGCGGAAGAGGATCTCCCGCAGCTCGCGGATGTCCTCCAGCAGCGGCACGTCATAGTCACGTCCACGCCGGGTCATCCCGCAGCTTGGCCTGGAGGCGGAACGCGCCTCCGAATTTCACCGCGCGCACTTCGCGTTTTTGGCCTTCCTCCGTCGTCTCTTTCCAGACGTGGATCGACCGCACGTTGCGCACTGAACCGCGTTCACTCATCGGTGCGCATCCTTTCGCCCCGGAGGAGGAACGCCACCACGAAGCCGCTGCAAGCCAGCACGCACAACGGCCCGAAGCCCGTGAGCAGGTCGGGTCCAAACCAGACGCTCGAGATGCCGGATGTCCGAATGGCGAGCAGGGCGAACCCGAGCTTGCCGACCACCCACCCCGCGTGGAGGCCGACCGGCATCCAGAGCGCGCGCGTCCGCACGCGGGCGTAGCCTAGAATCAATCCCGCCAGGAAGAGCGTCGTGAAGCCTCCGAGCAGCAGGCCGGGTTGTCGAAACTGCCAGAAGCTCCTGGGGATCGTCTCGAACCCCGACAGCCACGTCACGCTTCCCTGCGAGCCGCCGCCGAGCGGAGGCTTCAGGAAATGCACGATGGAATAGAGCGCCGCGACGAAGACAAGGGCCCGGCAGCGCGGGTTCGAGCGTTCCACGAGCCCCTGGATCGCGCCGCGAAAAAGGAATTCCTCGAGCAGCGCCACCGTCGCCGCCGTGGGAAGGACCGCTGCGAGCTTCCACCACGAGACCACGACGCGCGGATTGTAGCGGTGGATGCCCACGAGGAGCGCGCCAAGGAGCGCCATCGACCCGAGCGCGACCCCGAGTCCGTATAAGAGATGCATCCACCCGCGCGGATCGCGCCGCAAGCCCAGTTCCCGCGGCGATGCCACCTTCAGCCACCGGATGAGCGGCCAGAGCAGCACGAGGACCGCTATCAGCACCGCCCGGTCATAGACCCGCCGGAACTCCACGTTTCGCAGGAACGGCGCCGCGCTCCACCGGCAGAGCCAGTAGAGCTCCGGGGCGATCAACGCGCCGAGCAGCACCGAGACCAGCAGGAAGAACAGTATTTTGCCGATGTCTTTCAAAGCGAACAGGTGCTACGCTTTCCACCGTGAGCGAAAGTGCGATTGCCCGTCAAGGATGCTTCCGCCCTCCTCCAAAGCGGCCGATGCCGCCGCCCCCGACGCAGCCGGCCCGGACATGGATGCCCTCGCACTTCTGAGACTGGCGGGGGGAACCGTCGCGAGGCTGCTTTACCCGCCGCATTGCGTCCAATGCGGGAAGCCGACCCCCGAGGGAGAATGCCTTTGCCGCGCCTGCCTGGACGGCGCGAAGCGCATCCAGCCGCCCTTCTGCGAAGTCTGCTCCCAACCCTTCGACGGGGAGATGGATGACTTCATCGTCTGCTCGAACTGCCACGACCGGCGCTTCTCTTTTTCCTGCGCCGTCAGCGCCTACAGGAGCCGCGGGGTCGTGCGCGAGTTCATGCACCGCTTCAAGTACGAGGGCGAGAGCTACCTGCGCCGCCCCCTCGCGCGCTGGCTCGCCGAAGCGCTGGATGACGCCCGCATCCGCGAGAAACCCTTCGATTTTTTCGTGCCGGTCCCGCTCCATCCGTTGCGGCTCCGCACGCGGGAGTTCAACCAGGCCGAAGTTCTCGCGCGGCTCCTCTCCCGGGACGCCGGGCCTCCCGTCCTCAACTGCCTCCGGCGCGTCCGCAACACGCCCACCCAGACGCGGCTCGACCGCGAGCAACGCATGGAAAACTTGCGCAACGCTTTCGAAATGCGAAAGAATGCGGATGTGCGCGGCAGGCACCTCCTGGTGGTTGACGATGTCTTCACCACGGGCTCGACCGTCGAAGCGTGCTCGCGGGTGTTGAACCGGGCGGGCGCGGCGTCGGTCCGGGCCATCACCATTGCCCGCGGTTGACGGCAGGCCTATCATCGGTAAAAGAACCACATGGGAATCTTCCAGAAACGCCCCTTCAGTTACCAAAAAAAGAAGGACATCCCCGGAGGCCTTTGGGAAAAGTGCCCCGAGTGCAACAACGTCATTCACAACCTGGAACTGACCCAGAACCAGCGGGTCTGCCCGAAGTGCGATTACCATTTCACCCAGACGGCCTGGGAGCGGCTCGAACATTTTCTCGATCCCGGCACCTTCGAGGAGCTGGACGGAGGGATGCTCTCCGTGGATGCCTTGAAGTTTCGCGGCCTGGTCACCTACCCGGACACATTGAAGAAACACCAGAAGCGGACGGGACTGAAGGAGGCGGTCATCTGCGGCACGGGGCGGCTGCTCGGCGGCAAGATTTCGATCGCGGTCATGGACTTCAACTTCCTCGCCGCCACCATGGGCTCCGTGGTCGGTGAGAAGATCACCCGGGCCATCGAGCGCGGCACTCGGGAGCGGCTCCCGGTCATCACCATAGCGGCCTCGGGCGGCGCGCGTGTGTATGAGGGGATGCTCAGCCTCATGCAGATGGCCAAGACGAGCGGCGCGCTCGCCTGCACGCCGCAGGCCGGGCTGCCATATATCTCCGTGCTGACGAATTCCACCATGGCGGGCGTCATGGCCAGCTTCGCCTCGCTGGGCGATCTCATCGTCGCCGAGCCCCGGTGCGCCATCGGTTTCGCCGGCGCGCGCGTCATCCGGGAGACGACCCACCAAGAGCTTCCGCCCGGCTTCCAGACCGCGGAGTTCCTGGAGGAACACGGCCTCATCGACATGATCGTGCATCGGAAAAGGATGCGCGCCACGCTCGCCGAGGTGCTGAAGTATCTCGCGCCGAAGAACCCGCTTTCGTGAATTACGCCGAGGCAGGCGCCTGGCTGTACGGGGCCCAGCTTCGCGGCGTCAAGCTCGGCCTCGACAACACGCGCGCGCTCCTCGCCCGCCTCGGCATCGAGAACCGCTCGCAGCGTTTCCTCCACGTGGCCGGCACCAACGGCAAGGGCTCCGTCTGCGCCATCCTCGACGCCATCTGCCGGGCGGGAGGCATCCGCACCGGCCTATTCACCTCCCCTCACCTCGTCACCTTCCGCGAGCGAATCCGGATCGACGGCCAAATGATCGCGGAGGACGAAGTCGCCGCGTCCCTCACGGACATCCGGGAGATCGCCGCGCAAGACGGGACGGAGCCGACCTTTTTCGAAATCGTCACTGCGCTGGCGCTCGGCCATTTTCAAAGGAACAGCGCGTCCGTAGTCGTCCTTGAGACCGGGCTCGGCGGGCGGTTTGACGCCACCAATGTCGTCACCCCGGCGGTCTCCGTGCTCGCCTCCATCGACTTCGACCACGAGGCCTGGCTCGGCTCCACGCTCGCGGCCATCGCGGGCGAGAAGGCCGGCATCATCAAGCCTGGCGTGCCCGCCGTCTCGCTCCCGCAACGGCAGGAAGCCGCCGGGGTGATCCTGGAGGCGGCTCGCGTGTCGGGCTCGCCGCTGCGGTTCATCGGAGCGCCTATCAAACAAGCCGTTCCCGGGCTGCCGGGCAGCCACCAGAAGTGGAACGCCGCCCTCGCCGTCGCCGCCCTCGAAGCCTCCGGAATCCGCGTGCCGGAGGGCGCCGTCGAAAAGGGCATCAGCGAGGTCCAATGGCCCGGGAGATTCCAGATCATCGAAGGCCGCCACATCCTGGACGGGGCCCACAACAAGGCCGCGGCCGAGAGGCTCGCGCTAACGTGGAAGGAGACCTACGGCGATGCGAAGGCGACCGTGATCCTTGGCATCCTCAAGGACAAGGACGTGCGCGCCATCTGCGCCCAACTCCTGCCCGTGGCCGACGCCTTCATCGTTTGCCCCGTGCGCAGCGCGCGTTCGCTGACCCCTTTGGAAGTCGCGGATGCCATCCACGCATCGAATCCGGACGCTTCGTGCACCCTTGCGCCCGACCTCTCCGCCGCTCTGGAGATCGCCCGGCGGCGTGTGCGGCGCATCCTCATCACCGGCTCGCTTTTCCTGGTCGGGGAGGCGCTCTCGATCTTCGAGGGCTCGGAATCCGCGCCCGAGTTCACCCTGCAGTAACCTAGCAGCCCCGTTGCAGGCGGAGCGCGAGGATTTCCGGCAGGCCCGCTTTGAGGATGCGCTTCTGCGCGTCCTTCACATCGTACGGGATCCGCCGAAACTCGACCTCCTGCATTTCGGGGTCAAACACCACGTAGCACGCCTCCGGGCGGCCTTCGCGGTTCTGGCCGACCGAGCCGACATTCACCAGGTATTTGCCCGGCCCGGCGAGGTTGATCGTCTTCGCCGCCTCGCAGAGGCCGAGCCGCCCTTTCCCGTCCAGAAGCCAGACGAGCGGTTTGTGCGTATGGCCGGCAAAGGCCACGTGCGCCGTCTGGCAGGCGAAATGCGACATGGCCGCCGCGCCGGAAAGGACGTAATGGAACTCGCCGGGCTCGTCGAGCGAGGCGTGCACGTAGCTGCACCCGTCCTCCGAGCGCACCAGCGGTAGCTCGCGCAGATACCGCCTCTCTTCCTCCGAAAGATGGCTCCGCGAATATTCGATCCCCGCCCGGGCCACGCCGTTGAACCAATCCGCGCCGAGATCGCCCGCGCACGCCATATCGTGATTTCCCTGCACGACGAACTCGCAGGCCTCCCGCACCCGGGCGAGGCACTCGCCGGGCTCCGCGTTGTAACCCACGGTGTCGCCTAGGCAGAGGACGCGCTCCGCGCCCTGGCTGGCGATGTCCTCCAGAACCGCTTCCAGGGCGGGTAGGTTGCTATGCACATCGCTGAAAATCGCCGTCTTCATTGCGCCCGCTTCGGACAATTGCAATTGTCAAACATTGTAACGCCCGCGGCAAGCCGCGATCATCGAAACGACGATCTAAAAAGTAGCATCGCCACCCCGACGCCTCCGAATACCAGTCCCATTGCCATCGGCGCGATGACTCCCCATAGCGGGCCGTGCCGCAGGAATCCATCCCACGGCGCGCGCGGGTCGTAATAAACCGTGACCTCCGGTTGGGCGCGCAACTGTTCGATCTTGAGTTGCGCGTCCTTTTTTCGGGAATCCTGAACCTGAGCCTGGATCGCCGTGAGCTGGCGCGAGCGATAGAGCACCTTCTCCACTTCGTATTCAAACTGCACCACAGGGGCGAACCCGCCCACGCCTTCGCCGCCGCTGCTCGAGTAGGCGACATCCGCATTCAGCAGCCGTCCGTTTGTTGAGGCAAAATCGCGCGTTCGCAGGTATCGCCTCAACCCCCTGAATCCGATGTATAGGATCACGATGCCTCCGAGGACGAATAGCGAGCCGAACGCCGTCTCAACGTGGCGAGAGAGCCAATCCTCCCTGTCGAATCCAGCCCACCCAAGACCGCAGACGAGAACGAGGCCCGCCAGCGCCCTCCAGACTCCCGCCCGAACGCCCGTGACCAAGGCGGCATCCGACGTTCTTTTCGGATCATAGAAAACAGGCACTTCGGCGCCCGGCGCGAATTTGAGCGAGCCATCCGGATTGAGGTAAATCGACCTGGGTAGGTGAACGCCCTGGGCCGTCCCGGCGAGCAGCCCCGGAGTGATACAGCCGCCCGTAAGCAGTTCCCCATTTACGCCGTAGTCGTATTGCACTTCCGTCACCCCATAGTGAAAGCCGAACGTCTTGATTCTACCCGTCGTGCGCGCCCAGGAGGAGCCGCTTTTCATCCCGCGCCAGACGTTCGCGAGCAAGACGCATAGGAAAATTCCGATGAAGAATAGCCCGGCGACCGCGAAAATGACGGGCGGCGGGCGCCGAGCGAGGGCGAGCATCATTTGCCGGCCACCAGCCACAGGGTATCGCTGATGGGCGAGCGATCCTGCAGCCGGAAGCGCTCGATGCGCAGCCCCGCGTTGGTGATCATGCTGCGCAGCGACGCGGGGGTGAAGTAGTTCACGTGCTCGGGAAAGCGCATGCCGCACCAGTTCTTTCCGCGGATGACGCGCGAGACGGAGGCGTAGTTCGGGACTTTGATGATGACCCTGCCCCCCTCGCGAAGAGCGCGGCGGCACTCCCGCAGGACGGGCAGCGGCTGGACTTCGTGCTCGAGATACGCGGACATGATGATGCCCGAGAACATCCCCTCCCCGAACTGGCGAAGGCCGGAAAGCCCGTCGGCGTGGATCGCGGAGCCGCCGCGTTTCCCGCAGATTTTCGCGGCCTTCTTGAACAGCGCCTCGGAGATTTCAATGCCGTAGGGCGTCATGCCCTCGGGCAGCGCCTTGAGGATGCCGCCGCCCGCGCAGCCGATGTCGAGGACGTTGCCCGCCTGGAAATATCCGCGCAGGAGCGTCCCGAGCTTGTTCCTCTTCAGGACTTTCTGCCGGAACCATTTCATCCAGCCGCTGACGGCGGCAAGGCGCGGGTCGCGTTCCTTGCGCCTTTCGTTCTCCTTCACCGAGGAGACTTCCCACGCGTACTCCTTGTCGAGCGCCTCGTAGTCCACCGGGTTGGCGAGGTAGGTGAATTTGCAGTGCGGGCACTCCACGAGTTTCCAGCCGTCCCCGGAGGCGGGGGCTGCCGCAGCCTCCACATTCTCGCGGCCGCAGAAGGGACAGGGTCGCATGGATTACCGCTTCACCGCGACGAGAACGAGGCGCTGCCACTGCCAGACGATCTTTCCCTGCTCCTCCCCGATCTCGAATATCCGCCGGATGGCCGGCGACGCGTTCTCAACCAGGGAACGGACGCGCTGGCGATTCTCCGGGCTGGTGGCCGCGGTCTCGAAATACCATTCCAGGTCGGGCATCTTGAAGGGCGAAAGCGTCGCGTAACGCACGCCCAGTCCGTTTTCTTCGCACAGGGATTTCGCCCGTTTTGAAGTGAGGAGCCGGTGATGGCTGGGATCGCGGAATTTCTCCACCTCGTGGATCCATTCCTCGGCCTCGGGTTCGTCGTCTGGGGCGGCTCCGTCGATCAACAGGAAATAGCCGCCGGGCCTCAGCACCCGGGCGCTCTCGGAAAAAAAGGCCTCGACCGAGCTGAAGTGGTGCGCCGCCACGCGGCAGGTCACGAGGTCGAAAGCGCCGTCGGCGTACGGGAGTTCCTCGGCGGGATGCTGGTTCGTGCGGATGGTGAGTCCGCGTGCGGCCGCGGCCTCCTGGGCGCGGGCGAGCATCGGCGCGGCGATGTCCGCAAGCGTGGCCTCATACCCCACGCTGGCGAGGTGGACGCCGGTGTGCCCCGCGCCGGCGGCGATGTCCAACGCGCGCGAGCCCGGCGGAAGCGGAATCTTTGCGAGCGCCTCCTGCACGTCCTCCACATTCTGGAGGATGTGCCCCTGCCCGTACCGGTGACTCTGCTTCGAGAACTGGTCCCGAGCCTTCTCCTGCACTTCGTCAAGTTTCATGCGGCCAACAGCCTCGCCCACGTTGCGCGGAGCCGCAACTTCTCCGCCGATCCTCAAGGAATATCGTGGATGTGGAAGACCGCGGAGAGCCGCAGGCCGCCGTTCTCCTCGTAAAAGCGCCCCTCCATCCCCTGGAAGAGGCGCGCGCCCTTCAGGAGTTCCAGCATCTTCGGCACGTTCCTCTGGAAGCGCGCCTGAGCGTCCGGCTTGTTCTGGAAGAACGCTCCCTGGGAGTCGTTGGCGAGATGGATCCACGCCTCCGCGAAATCGTAGGCCGCGGTGAGCCGGAGCTCGAACTTCGCCGAGGAGGGCGCGCCGCTCGCGCCGGCTTTGAGAGCGCCGCTGATGTCCGAGGCGTAGGAGGGCGAAGTGCTCTCGATAAAGGCGGATGTGCCGGAGAGGGTGACGTTCGGCAGCAGGTCGCCCGTATCCAGCGGGAGCGGGTAGAAATACATCTCGCCGCCAGGCACGTCCTTGTGTTGCGCGTCGGGGAGGCCGCCGGGCGGCTGCATTTTCGCGGGGAGAAATATCGCGAGCTGTCGCGCGAGGTCGAGATAGCTCTGCCAGCTCTTCCCGAGAAGTTGCCGATCCACGATGCTTCGGATGAAAGCGACCCGGGGCATCTTGCCTTTCGCCACGAGGATCGAGGGGACGGTGGGCAGCGGGGGCACCGCGCCGTTGAGATCGACAGCGACGGCGGACTCCGCGCCCAGGCTGCTCAAGAACTGGTCGCGCGTGATGTGGTAGAGCTGGATGAGCCTGGGAAGCACGAGGCCCTCCACCATGCCGAACTGCGGCCCCTTCTGCGGATCGAGCTTGGGCATGACGGAATGGTGATAAACGTCCAGCGCCGTCTTCGCGATATCCTGCAACCAGTCGAGCATCCCCTTGCCGAAAGCGGGATCGGCCTGGGTGTTCAACCAGAAGAAGTTGGAGGGAACATCCGCGGCGTCAAAGGTCAGAGGCTTTCCGCTGCCCAGGCCCGCGGGGAGCACGCCGCCATACTGCTCGAGGTGCAGGCCGTCCTTCCAATAGCTGACCGCGGCCGCCGCCTGGATCACGCTGGGGTGCATCAGCGTCTGCCCCTTGGCGTCGATCCTCCGCAGGTCAGCCTCGATCTTCTGGACATCCGCATCCGAGAGGGTGGAACCGAGGGAGGCCTTCGCGCTCTCGAAAGCCGGCAGCAGGGCGACATCCTGCTGCTGCGACAGCAATTCGAGGATTTTCTGGCACGACCAGGCGACGCTGAACACGGCCTTGTCGCCGTACGGCGTGAGTACACCCAGTTCCGGGCGCGCGAGCAGAGACTCGGCGGGAGTGGCCGCGAGCTTCAGGTGCGAATGGTCGGGCCCGAGGGAGAGGAGGAAATAATCCCCCACATAGCCGAAGCAGGCCTCGACCTTCTTGGCCAGGATGCCCTGGAAACAGTCGTCGGCAGCCGCTTTGTCCGGGATGTTCGTCTCGAGGAACGTCTTGAGCTTCTCCTGCTTGTCCGGGGGAATGAGCGTGCCGGCCACGAATGTCCACGAGGTGAACGCCTTGTCTCCGAGGCTGAAAGTGCCGGACACCACGGCGGCGGGCAGGTGCCTGCGCGCGCGGTTGATCTCGGTCTCGAGACCGGTCTTCTGCGTGGACATCTTGAAGCCCATGACGATCGGCGGGCATTGCAGCGAATGGACGTAAGGGGCCAGTGCGGGGATCGCGCCGGGCATCCAGTTCGGGTTCGCCTTTCCCGCGCCTCCGGGAGCGAAAGCCCGGAACATCTGCATGCGCTGCTGCGTCCTGAATTCTCTCAGGAGCTGGTACCAGGTCTGGAGGCTTTCCGTCGTTCCCGGGGAAAAGCTCATGAACCACTCGGCGCCGAGCGCGTCTCCCAGGACGTGCCTCAGCTCCAGCACGCGCGGATCCGAGATCGCCTTCTCATTCGACGAGAAGAAATCGAGCGCTTTCCTGGCCCCGCCCGGGACCGGCGCGGCTCCGTTCAGGCGCGTCTGGAAGATGCCGCTGGCCCGCACGGTGGCAAGGGCGCGGCTGCTGACGAAACGCTGCCAGACCTTCCGCGCATTGTACATGGCGGTGTACGATTCGACGTCTTGCGGAATCTGGCTCATGAAACCGTATGTCGCGGGGGCCGGCGTCGCGGAGGCGGCAGCGGCGGCCGGCGGCGCGGCGGTGGAAGTCGAAGCGTCCTCGGGCGCCTTCGAACAGGCGGCGAGGCACGCCGCGAGGAAGAGGCCGGAGAAGGTGTTGCGGAGCGAATAGTTCGGTTTCATAAGAAGGGGGAAAGCGCGCACCGGAGGGTGCGCGGCTATTGGGAACGAACCGGGGCGGAATTACAAATCCAAAAACACGCCTAGGTGCGAATTTGGCCCGAGCCGCGGATGACGTATTTATAACTGGTCAGCTCGTCCAGAGCCATTGGGCCGCGCGCGTGGAGTTTGTCCGTGCTGATGCCGATCTCGGCGCCGAAACCGAATTCCGCGCCGTCGGTAAAGCGGGTCGAGGCGTTCCAATAGACCGTGGCGGAATCGACACCCGCGAGGAAGCGTTCGGCGCGACCGGCGTCGGCGGTGACGATGCAGTCGCTGTGGTGCGACCCGTAAGTCTCGATGTGCTCGACCGCGGCGTCCATGCTTTCGACCACGCGGGCCGCGAGGATGAGGTCGAGGTATTCGGTCGTCCAGTCGGCTTCCGTCACCGGCTTCACCCTTTCCCCGGCGAGGCGAACCGTCTCGGGGTCGCCGCGCATCTCGACGCCCCTGGCGAAAAGAGCCGGCGCCGTGCGCGCGAAGAACGCGGGGGCGATGTCGCGGTGGACGAGCACGGTCTCGATCGCGTTGCAGACTCCGGGGCGCTGCACCTTGGCGTTGACGACGATGCTCTCGGCCATGTCGAGGTCGGCGGCCTTGTCCACGTAGGCGATGCAGACGCCGTGGTAATGTTTTATGACCGGCATCCGCGCATGCTGGACGACGGCCTCGATCAACTGCAGGGCCGCCGCGCGGGATGATGAGGTCGATATACTTGTCCATCATCGCCATGTGGCGCACGGCCTCGCGGTCCGTTGTCGGCACGAGCTGGATGCTGTCCGCCGGCAGGCCCGCCGCCGCGACGCCGCGCTGCAACGCGGCCGCGATGGCCATGTTCGAGTGGATGGACTCCGAGCCGCCGCGCAGGATGACGGCGTTCCCGGTCTTGGTGCAAAGCACCGCGGCGTCGCTGGTGACGTTCGGGCGCGATTCGTAGATGATCCCGATGACGCCGATGGGGACGCGCACCTTGGAGATGCGCAGCCCGTTCGGGCGCGTCCACTCGGTGAGCACCTTGCCGACCGGGTCCTCGAGCCCTGCGACGTTGCAGATTTCATCGGCCATTTTACGCAGGCGCTTCGGGTCGAGCGTGAGGCGGTCGATGACGGCGGCGGGGTGCTCGCCCGTGGCCTTCTCCACATCTTTGCGGTTCTCGGCGAGAATGTTTTCTTCGCCCGAGCGCAGCTCTTCGGCCATCGCGAGCAGAGCGTCGTTCTTGGCCGCCGTTTCGGCCCGGGCCAGCAGGCGGGCGGCGGCGCGCGCGCGTTTGCCGAGATCGGTTATCTGGTCTTGAAGGGAGGTCATGCGGTTGCCGTGTCCGGCCCTGAATGTGGCGCGAAAACCGGCGTTTGTCGACTCACTCGAGGCGGATCGCGGCCGAACGGCCGTGCGCGTCGAGCCCTTCCATCTCGCTGAAGGCCTGGATGGACGGGAGCGAGGCCGCGAGCGATTTCTCGTCGAAGCGCACGATGCTCGTGCGGCGCTGGAACTGGTCGGTCGTGAGGCCGGAAAACGATTTCCCCGCGCCGCCGGTGGGAAGCTCGTGGCTCGGCCCGGCAATGAAGTCCCCGCCGACGACGGGGGAGAGCCCCCCGAGGAAAATCGCGCCGGCCGTATGGATGCGCGCCGCGAGGGCCTCGTCGTCCGCGGTCACGATGGAGAGGTGCTCCGCGGCGAAGGCGTTCGCGAGGCGCACGGCGTCGTCCATCGCCTTCACCAGGACGAGGGACGCCCCTTGTTCCAGCACGGTGTCGAGATGGGCCGTCCGCCGGAGCCGCCCGGCCTGGACGCGCAGTTCCTTCTCGACTCCGGCGAGGAGCCGTTTGGAATCGGTGACCAGAACGACGGCGCTTCCCGCTCCGTGCTCGGCCTGGGCGAGCATGTCCGCCGCGATCCACGCCGCGTTCCCGGTCTCGTCGGCGATGACGAGGATCTCGCTCGGCCCGGGAAGGAGGTCGATGGCGACCACGCCGAAGACCTGGCGTTTGGCTTCCACGACATAGGCGTTGCCGGGCCCGAATATCTTGAGCACGGGCGCGATGGAGGCGGTGCCGTAATGCGAGCGCGCCGATGGCCTGCGCGCCGCCGACCTTGTAAAATCTCCGTCGCACCGGATTGGACGAGGGCAAAGAGCAGCGCGGGGTTCAACGCGCCGCCGGGGCCCGCAGGCGTGGCGACGACGATCTCGGGGACGCCCGCGGCGGCTGCGAGGGAGACGGTCATGATGGCCGTAGAGACGAGCGGGGCGGTGCCGCCCGGGACGTAGATGCCGACGCGGGGAAACGGATCGAAGCGTTCGCCCGACTTCGACTCCCTGGCGATTCTTCGCGCGCCAATCCTTTGCGCAGGCCGCGTTTCGCAAACGCGCGGACGTTCGCGCCGGCCTCGGACACGGCCTTTTTGGTGCTGCGCGTTGACGGCGCCCCCGCGAGCCGCGACATTTCCTCGGCGGTGACCCGCAGAGCTCCGGGAACATCCAGCGCCGGCCCGCCGAATTTCTTCGTGAGGCGAATGAGGGCCCCGTCCCCGCCGGAGCGCACTTGGGAGAGGATGGTGCGGACGCTCTTCTCGACATGGGAAGCGGGCGCCGCGCGGCGCGAAAGTCCCTTCAGCGCGTCCGTCAAACCCAGGGTCGGTATGGCGCAGGATGCGCATTCAGGCCGGCGCCAGGCTCCTCTTTCGCACCTGCTTTTTTTTGGGCTTCGCGGCCACGTCGGTTCGGTGGGCGATCTTGGCCACGGTGCCCGACCTCATGTATTGGGCGCGCAGGCGCGCGAGGCTGGCGTCGCGCGCATCGTAGAGGCGTTTGCGCTTGACGGCGGGCGACCTTGCTCAGCGCATACGCGGTGATGAGCGGGAGCGTGATGGTGGAGTCCGCATAGCAGACCACACAGTCCGGGAGATTGCCGGGGTCGATCTTCCCCCAGCTCACGGCTTCCCCCGGGGTGGCGCCGCTGAGCCCGCCGGTGTCGGGCCGCGCGTCGGTGCATTGCAGGAAATAGTCGTGCCCGCGCTCGGGTATGCCCATGACCTCCTGGATCTGCGGCTCGGTCTGGAGGATGAAGTTCTTCGGCGAACCGCCGCCCAGAATGAAGACGCTGGACGTCAATCCCCGCGACTTGGCGTCGTAGACGATGGCGGCGGTCTGGTTCACGTCGCGGTTCACATCGAACTGGAGCGCGGAATCCCGCAAGGCCATCGCGGCGACGTTCATGCCGATGGAACTGTCCCCGGGCGAGCTCGTGAATACCGGCACGCCGAACTGGTAGGCCGCGCTCAAGACGCTGCTCTCGGAGAGGCCGAGCTTTTTCTCGCGTTCGAAGACGAACCGGCCCAGGCGAAAATGAAACTCGTCGGTGCCCATCGTCTTTTGAAATTCCGGCTCCTGGATGACATGGCGCACAAACGCATCGGTATCGAGCAGCACGTCGTATTCGAAGAGCACATCGTAGATGCGGATGACGCCCTCGTTGCGGAGCGCGATGTCGTCGAGGAACGGCGAGCCGGCGTGGAGCTTCATGCCGAGGCCGTAATGGAGGTCGTGGTAGAGATTCGCGCCGGTCGAGACGATCCAGTCCACAAAGCCGGCCTTCATCAACGGGACGATGGCCGATTTCCCCAAACCGGCAGGCGTGAGCGCCCCGGTGAGGGACATTCCCACCGCGCCGCCGCCTGCGAGCATCTTGTAAGAAAAGAGTCGGCAAGCCTCTGCGAGGCGGCCTCCATTATAGGCTTTGAACGCCCCGTCTATGAGATCGGAGACACGGCAATTCCTGAGGATCGGTTCAGGTTCCAACCGCGGGTATTTGTTCAAGGAAGCCATTGCGCTTGAAAGAATAAGAAACCATCATGGAAAGCAATATCTAAGAAAATGAACACAGAAAGCGAAGCGCCGGAGTGCGCCGACGAGGTATTGATGGAGGCCATCCAGGCGCGCCAGCCCGAGGCTCTGGAGACGTTATACGACCGGTATAGCGGCATCCTGAAGGCGCTCATCATGCGGATCATCCACAACGAGACCGAGGCCGACGACCTTCTCCAGGAAATCTACATGGAGGTGTGGAACCAGGCTCATAATTTCTCGTCCGCCAAGGGAAAATTGCTGGGATGGATGGTCACGCTCACCCGCCGCAGGGCCATCGACCGGCTCCGGAAGCGGCAGGCCTATGCCAGGGCCGAGGAGCGGCTCCAGCACGAGACCGAACAGCAGCCCGAGGCCTGGGTTCATAACACGACCCAGGAGGACATCCTGCTCTCCGACACCCGCGAAATCCTCCTTCAGGCCATCAAGAACCTGCCACCCGCCCAAAAGGAGGCGATAGAATTCGCATTTTTTAAGGGAATGAGTCAGCGCGAAATCGCCGCTCATACGAATATCCCTTTAGGAACGATTAAGACGCGGCTGGAATTGGGCCTGAAAAAGATCTCCGAGGGGCTCAAAGGACTTAAAGATGAGTTTTGAAGAATTTGAAAACAAAGCGCGCCTTTACGTCCTTGGCGCCCTCGACGAGGAGGAGACCGCCGCCTTCCACGATGCCCGGCAGAAATTCGGCCGGGAAGCGGAGGAAGTGATAAAAGAATGCCGAAAGCTGAACAGCGTTTTCGCGCTCAGCCTGCGCCCCAACCTGCCGAAGCCCGAGACGAAGGCGCTCTTGATGGCGAAAATCCGCGCGGCGATGAAGCGGGCCGGCACCTGCGACGGCAACCACTCGGATACCTGAGCAACGCTGCGCGTCGAGCATCTCGCGCACCTTCGCGATGAGGGCTGCCGGTGAATACGGCTTGGCCAGGAAAGCGGCGACCGGCGCCAGGAGTTGGTCCAGGGATTCCGGCATATACCCGGCCCCTCCCTGTTCATCAGATGAGGGACACTCCGCGAATCGCCCGCGGCCGTCCATAAGGTAAATCCTTAGTGTCCAACGCCTTGGGGCGCAAAGATTGACTGACATGCTATATAGTTACGACCGTGACCCATACTGAAGCGTGCATCGCCATCAACATGATCCCGAGGCTGGGGCCCGTGCGGCTTCGCAAGCTGCTGGAGATTTTTAAGACGCCCCAGCGCATCCTCTCGGCGAAACGCAACGAGATGCTGGACGCTGTGGGAAAAGATGTGGCGGACTCCATCTCGCGGTGGGAAGAGACGGTGGACCTCGCCGGGGAGCTGCGGCGGATCGACGAGTTCGGCGCGGGAGTCCTCACGGGCGAATCGCCGGAATATCCCGCCCTCCTGCGGGAAATCCACAATCCGCCGGTCGTCCTCTATGTATGGGGGAAGATCGAGGAACGGGATCGGCACGCGATCGGCGTGGTCGGTTCGCGCCATACGAGTCATTACGGGCTCGAATGCGCGAAGAAACTTTCCTACCAGCTCGCGTATGCCGGGCTCACGGTGGTGAGCGGCCTGGCCCGCGGCATCGACACCGCCGCCCACCAGGGGGCATTGGCCGCAAAGGGCCGGACGGTGGCCGTTCTCGGCTCCGGCTTGAACCGCCTCTACCCGACCGAGAATCGCGGGCTGGCGGAAAAGATCGCCGAGTCCGGCGCGGTGGTCAGCGAGTTCCCGATGGAGACGCCGCCGGACACGCAGTCCTTCCCGATACGGAACCGGATCGTGAGCGGCTGGGGCTCGGGGCTTCTCGTGGTGGAAGCCGGGGCGAACAGCGGGGCGTTGATCACGGCGGCGCAGGCGCTGGAACAGGGCCGCGGGGTTTACGCGGTGCCGGGCCCGATCAACCGTCCGACCTCCTCCGGCTCGAACCGGCTCATCCAGCAAGGGGCGAAGCTGGTCACCGGGGTTGAGGACGTGCTCGAGGAACTCGAGACGTTCTTCCCGCGCCAGCCACAGGCCGCCCCGACCGCGCCCCACGCGAAAGTCCTGGCGGGCGAGGAGAGGCAAATTTATGACTCTATCGACGACGACGAAACATCCATGGAACGCATCGTCGCGAAATGCGGATTGCCAACACCGGTGGTGTCCTCTACCCTCCTCGCCCTCGAAATGAAGCACATGGTAAAACAACTTCCCGGCCACCTTTTCGTGAAATTGCTCTGATGGGAAAATCCCTCGTCATCGCCGAAAAACCGAGCGTCGCCGCCGACCTGGCGCGCGCCCTCGGCAAGTTCGAGAAGACCGGCGACTACTTCGAGAACGAGAAATATGTCATCTCCTCCGCCATCGGCCATCTCGTGGAACTTTGCCTCCCGGGGGAGTTCGACAAGCAGCGCGGCAAGTGGAGCTTCGCGAATCTTCCGATCATCCCGGACGAGTTCGCGCTCAAGCCGATCGAGAAGACGGAGCCGCGGTTTAATCTCCTGAAGCGGTTGATGAAGCGCAAGGACGTGACGGAAGTCATCAATGCGTGCGATGCGGGCCGGGAAGGCGAGCTGATCTTCCGCTACCTGGTGAAGCTCAGCGGCATGACCAAGCCGACGCGGCGCCTCTGGCTCCAGTCGATGACCCTGGACGCGATTCGCACCGCGTTCGAGCGGTTGCGGCCCGACGCGGAGATGATCCCGCTTGGGGAAGCGGCGGTCTCGCGTTCGGAGAGCGACTGGCTGGTCGGGATCAACAGCACGCGGGCGCTCACGGCATTCAACTCGAAGACGGGCGGCTTCCAGCTCACCCCCGTGGGCCGGGTGCAGACGCCGACCCTCGCGATCCTGGCGGAGCGGGAGGAGAAGATCCGCGCGTTCAAGTCGCGGACGTATTTTGAGGTATTCGGCGACTTCGAGGTGCAGGCGGGCGCGTACCGCGGGCGTTGGTTCGACGAGGCTTTCAGGAAGGGGGCGGAGGAGGACACGCGGGCGGAACGCATCTGGGACAGGGCGCGCGCGGAAGAGATAAAGGCGCGTTGCGAGGGGAAACAGGCGGAGATCGTCGAGGAGAAAAAGCCCGCGTCGCAGGCGCCTCCCCTTCTCTACGACCTGACGAGCCTCCAGCGCGAGGCAAACGGCCGGCACGGATTCAGTGCGCGGCGCACGCTGCAGATCGCCCAGCAACTTTACGAGAAGCACAAGGTGCTCACCTATCCCAGGACGGACAGCCGCTTCCTGCCGGAAGATAACCTCTCCCAGGCGCGCACCGTCATGGGGAGTTTCATCGACCCTTCGCTCAGCGTCCATGCCGGGAAGGCGCTCGGCAGCGGCTGGGTGCGCCTCTCAAAGCGCATCTTCGACAACTCGAAGGTCACGGATCATAACGCCATCATACCCACCGGCCACCCCCCCGCGGTGCTGGACGAGGATCAGCGGCGGATCTTCGACATGGTCGCGCGGCGCTTCATCGCCGTCTTCTACCCGTCGGCGCAGTTTGAGGTGACGACGCGCATCACGCGCGTGGAAAAGGAGGCTTTCAAGACGGAAGGCAAGATCATCCTCGACCCCGGCTGGCTCGCGGTTTACGGGCGCGAAGCTAGCGGGGGGACAGAAGCGGAGAAAGTGACGGTGGCCATCGTCCGGGGCGAACCGGCGCACACCCGCGCCATCGAGATCAAGCAGAACGAGACGAAGCCGCCGCCGCGGTTCAACGAGGCGACGCTCCTTTCCGCGATGGAGGGCGCGGGCAAGCTCATCGACGACGAGGAACTGCGCGAGGCCATGAGCGCAAAAGGCCTCGGCACGCCCGCGACGCGCGCGGCCATCATCGAAGGCTTGATAAAGGACGGATACATCGACCGCGAAGGCCGCGAGTTGATCGCCACCGCGAAGGGGCTCTCGCTCATCACGCTGCTCCGCGGCCTCGGGGCGAACGCGCTCTGCTCGCCGGAGATGACGGGCGAGTGGGAATTCAAGCTCAAGCAGATGGAGCACGGCGTGTTGCAGCGCGCGGCGTTCATGAACGAAATCCGCGCCCTCACCGGCGAGATCGTCACCAAGGTCAAGGGATTCAAAGGCGATTCCGTGGACGGGAACTACGCGGTGCTCGACATCAAATGCCCGAAGTGCGGCGCGGGGCCCATCGCCGAAGATTACCGGACGTTCCGCTGCCAGGCGTGTGATTTCCTCATCTGGAAGACGATGGCCGGACGCCAGTTCGAGCTCGAGGAGGTGACGGCGTTGCTGACGACCGGGAAGGTGGGGCCGCTGGAGGGCTTCCGCAGCAAACGCGGGTTTCCTTTCGCGGCCATCGTCAAGCTCGGCGAGGACTTGAAGCCGGTGTTCGAGTTCGAGTCGAACGGGAGCGCGGCCGAGGAGCACATCGACCTCGCGGGCGCGGAAAAGATGGGGCTCTGCCGGGTCTGCGAAAAAGGCCAGGTGTACGATTTGCCGAACGCCTACACCTGCGAGAATGCGATCGCCGCGGCGAAGACGTGCACCTTCCGGCTGAACAAGACAATCTTGCAAAAGCAGATTCCGAAGGAACAGGCGGCGAAGCTGCTGGAAACGGGAAAGACGGATCTCATACCCGGCTTCATCTCGAAAAAGGGCCGGCCGTTCGCCGCGTATTTGAAACTCGAGGCGGGGAAGATCGTGTTCGAGTTTGAGCCGCGGAAGGAGAAATCGAAACGCCCAAAAGGCGTTTCCTGAGTTGACACCACAACATCTTGTGGTAGGAGCTAGGCTGTCCGGCTTACACCACCATGCGCTGTACCAAGTGCGGAGCGATTGAAGACAAGGTAATCGACTCGCGATTATCCAGAGACGGCGTCAGCATCCGCCGCAGGCGGGAGTGTCTGGTGTGCGAGCACCGGTTTACGACATACGAACAGGTGGATCGCGCGGACATCCGCGTGATCAAGCGCGACGGGCGGGGGGAGCCTTTCGACAGGCACAAGCTTTTTTCGGGGATCGTCAAGGCTTGCGAGAAGAGGCCCATCCCCATGGAGCGGGTCGAGAAGGCCGTCGAGGAGATTATTCACGATTTGGAAACGCACCACCCACGCGAGGTCGCCTCTCTCACGGTAGGGATGAAGGTGATGGAGAAGCTGCACCAGCTCGACGAGGTCGCCTACGTCCGGTATGCGTCGGTTTACCGGCAATTCCAGGACGTGGGGGCTTTCATCGAGGAGATCCAATCCCTCGGGCGCCGTCCGAAAACGGATGCGTTGCAATCCGAGCTTTTTGAGCCGACTCGGTGAACGGAAACGGGGCTCTTATATATGATCGCGCTCAAAGACGACTTTCCACTGGTGGAGTTTGACTGCGGGCAGCTCGTCGCGTTCCAGTCCGACTGGCTGGTGCGCTCCCTGCGGCGCGCGGCGCAGAAGGCGGGGTATCCGCAATGGTGGCTGGCGGAACACGTCGCGGAAAGCGTCACCACCTATCTGCTGATCGGGTTCGAATCGACGACGGTGAGCGTCTCGCGGCTCTCGGCGGCGGTGCGAAACGTCCTCCAGGTTATCGGCTACGCGGAGGTCGCGGGCCATTTCGTGCCGGATGCGCCTCCGGCCAAGCTTTCGCTGGACGAGGTGGCGCAGGAGGCGGGCAGCGGCTATGAACTCGCGTTCTTCGAGATCCTCGGCCGCAGGCTCCAGGAACTGCTCACGCCGCAGACCAGCCACCTGGAACTCTGGGGCCTCGAACGCTGCGTGAAGCGGCTCCGCTCCAAAAAAATCTGGAGCCGCGACTGCGATTCGCTCCGCGAAGAGATCGTGACCTACGTGCGGGAACAGGCCGGGGCCGCCTATCCCAAGCGCAACTTCATACTGTCGGTTTCCTGAAAAACGATGACCCTCTTCGAAAAGATCGCCTGCCGCGAAGTTCCGGCGAGCATCGTTTACGAAGAGGAAGACTTGATCGCGTTTCGGGACGCAAATCCGCAGGCGCCCGTACACGTCCTCATCATCCCGAAGCGGGCCATCCCGCGCGTCGGGAAGGCGGGGGCTGCGGACGCCGAACTTCTCGGGCGGCTTCTGCTGGCTTCGCGAAAAGTGGCGGAGCTTACCGGCGTCCTCGGGAGCGGCTACCGGCTCGTGATCAACAACGGAGCGGACGCCGGAGAGACGGTGCCGCACCTGCACGTGCATCTGTTGGGCGGCAGGCAACTCGCATGGCCGCCCGGCTAGAAAGAAACAATGAAAGAACCACAATGACCCCCCTATTCGCCAGCCCCGTATTCACCGCCATCGCAGCTGTCGTGTCCGTCTTCATCATCTACACGGCGCGCATGCTGGAACTGAACGCCAAGCGCGAAGTCATCGCCGGCAAAGTTCAGGAGCTGTTCACGTTCCGCCTCTTCATGCTGACTGGCACGCTCATGCTCGTCTGCTCGCTCGGCGAGTTTTTCGTGCAAAGGAGGGTGCAGCCCCCGGTCTTCTGGACCTGCTTCGCCCTGGGCTGGCTGAGCGCCATCGCTTCATTTGCGATCCGCCGCCGGGCCATCGCCGCGCTCGGGAAATTCTGGAGCCTGCACGTCGAGATCAGGGAGAACCATGAATTCGTGCGGAGCGGCCCGTTCCGGTGGGTGCGGCACCCGACCTATTTTTCGATGTTCCTGGAGTTGCTGGCCATCGGGCTGATCCTGGACGCCTTCGCGGTGATCGTCGCGGTTCCCTTCCTCTTCATCCCGGTGCTGCTGATGCGGATAAGGATGGAGGAGACCGCGCTCGTGGCGAAGTTCGGCGACGCATACCGGGAATACCAGAGGAGCACCCCCGCGGTGATGCCATTGAGGTGGCCCAAGTCATGAGAGACCGGCGCAGGCGCGTGGTCATCACGGGCATGGGCGTCATCGCCCCGAACGGGAACACGCTCGAGGATTTCTGGGAGACCCTCAGCGCGGGCCGGAGCGCCGCCGCCCGCCTGACGCGCTTCGACGCGAGCCACCTGCCGAACAAGCTGGCGTGCGAGGTGAAGAGCTTCAACATCGGCGACTACATCGACCGCAAGAAGGGGCGCCGCTTCGAGACCTCGGCCCAGTATGGAATAGCAGCGTCCATCCTCGCGGAGCGCGACGCGGACCTGCGCTTCCAGGAGCTCGACCAGGACAGGGTCGGCATCATCGAAGGGACTTCTGTGAGCGGCATGGAGAGCTCCTTCAAGGGGCAGACGGCCTATGAGACCAAGGGCTACCGGGCGATGAGCCCCTTCACCCTCATCAACGCGTACTGCGGCGGCGGGAGCGGGGAGATCGCGCTCGAACTCGGCATCAAGGGGCACGCCGTCAGCTACAGCTCGGGCAGCGCCTCGGGCAACGACGCCATCGGCTACGCCGCCGCCATGATCGCGAACGACGAGGTGGATGTGATGCTCGCGGGCGGGACGGAAGCGCCCCTCCTGGCGCCATTGTACGGGGCGTTCTGCCTGACGAAGGTCATGACCCTGCACAACGCCGTGCCGCAGGAGGCGATGCGCCCGTTCGACAAGACGCGGGACGGCTTCCTGCTCGGCGAAGGCGCGGCGTTCCTCGTCCTCGAGGAGCTCTCCCACGCCGAGGGCCGCGGCGCGCGCATTTATGCGGAGGTGCTCGGGCACGGGCGCAGTTGCGAGGCGTACCATTCGGTCTCGCCGCACCCGGAGGGCTTGGGCCTCTTCCGCGCGATGGAAAAGGCGCTGCGGCAGGCGGGCGTCCACGCCTCGGAGGTGGAATACATCAACGTCCACGGCACGGCCACGGAGATGAACGACGTGGTCGAGACGAAGGCCATCAAGCGGCTCTTCGGCGATCGCTACCGCTCGGTGGCGGTCAGTTCGACAAAGCCGGTGACTGGGCACCTCCTCGCTGCGGCGGGCGCGCTCGAAACGGTCGTGTGCGCGCTGGCCATCAAGAACCAGGAGATCCCCATGACGCTGAATCTGCGGCACCCCACCGACGGCTGCGACCTGGACTTTGTCTCACGGAGTTCGCGCGCCTACCCGCTGCGGACGGTGATGAATGTCAATTGCGGTTTTGGCGGCAAGAACGCATGCCTTGTGCTTCAGCAATACAATTCATGAACGACTCCACCGCGACTGAGTTGCGGAGAAAGCCCGGGTGAACCTCCACAGCCTCATCCCGCTCACGGCGGCTCTCGTCAACCTGGTGCTGACGCTCTTCGTCCTGTCGAGCGGCTGGCGGAGCACCCTGAACCGCGTTTACGCGCTGTGGGGAGCGTCCATCACGGTCTGGAACGTCGGCACCGCGTGCATGTTCTTCGTGCAGAGCCCCGAGGCCGCGCTCTTCTGGGCCCACTTCCTCCAGTTCGGCGTCATCTTCCTTCCGGTCAGCCTCTACCATCTGAGCCTGTTGATCGCGGATGTCCCGCCCAAGCGGCTGCTGCCGCTCATGTACGGCATCCACGGTTTCCTGGCGCTCCTGAACTTCACCCCGCTCTTTGTCAGCGGCGTGACCCAGGTGCATTATGCCGCCGGCGGGAACGCGTTCTACACGCAGGGCGGCCCGGCGTTCTACGTGTTCTGCGTGACGTACACCGTTCTCACCCTGCGAACGATCGTCATGCTCTACAGCAGGATGCGGACGCTGCCGCCCCTGCACAGGAAGCGGGTGCAGTTGCTCCTCATCTCGAGCGCGATCCTCATCGTATTCGGCAATAACGACATTCTGCCGATCATCGGATTCTATAAATACCCTGGCACGAATATCGCGGTGTTCCCTTTCGGGAGCGTGGCCGCCATCGGCTACGGGCTGCTCGTCGGTTACAGCGTGCTCCAACACCGGCTGCTGACCGTGCAGGTGACCTTGAGCCGGATCGTCGCGCACGTCATCCGGCTCACCTTTCTCTTCGTCATCGGGCTCGCGATGCTGCTGACCCTGGCCCTGTTCGAGCCGAAAAACACCTTCAACCTCTACTCGCTCTGCACCTCGCTCGCGGTGCTTCTCGCCAGCGCGGTCGCGGCGTCCCTGCTCTTCCCGCGCCTCTTCGGCAGCGGGGCGGAGGAACTCGAACGGCGGATCGTCGGCGACCAGTTCGAATACCAGGACCAGATCCGCGCATTCATCGCCGCGAGCCAGCGCTACAAGGATACTGAGTCCCTCCTGCGCGACTTCCACGACCTCCTGGTGCGCACGTTCTGCATCTCGTCGTACCGCCTCATCCTGCTCGACGAGACGACCGGCGTCTTCAACATCCGCAGCGGCCACCCCGACTCCGTCATGGCCGAACAGTTCCCGGAGTTGAACGGGGCCTCCCCGATCATGAAATGGCTGGCGGCCAGCAATTCCGATTACATGGCGGTGAACGACTACTACGCGCGGCCGGGCGGCTCGAAGCTGGAGCGGGACTCGCGCGAGTCGATCAAACATTTCGGCGCGGACTTCTGTTTCCCCGTGCGGTCTGACGACGACATATTCGGCCTGCTCCTGCTGGGCGAGAAAAGCAACAAGGATCCGCATACCGCCACCGACATCATGCTGATGGGGTCGCTGGTGAAGAGCATCAGCCTCATGATCAACCAGGCCCGCCTGAAAGATCAGATCATGCTCGGGCAGGAGCTGGACCTGCTCGGGCGCATGTCGCGCGGCATGGCGCACGACCTGAACAACCTCCTCACTCCCCTCTGGACGATGCTCCAGCTCGCGAACGAAGGCACGCCGCTCGAGATATTGAAGGACGACCTCATGCCGCTGGCGATGCGCAACATCGAGACGATGCGCAGTTACATCCGCGAGGCGCTCTTCTTTTCGAAGAACCTCAGGCCCAACATTCAGCTCGGCCGGCTGGACGTGGTGGTGGGCCAGGCGGTCGAGATGATGCGCGAACAGATGAAGCGCAAAAATATGGAGGCCATTGTGAAGACCGCACCCGATGTGCTGGTGGAAATGGACGAGGTCCTCATCAAACGGCTCATCATCAACCTCGTCTCCAATGCGCTGGACGCCTCTCCGGAGGGGGCGGAACTGCGGGTGGAATTGTCGCGGCTGGCGAAGTCCCAGGCCAAGCGGGACTGGGTCCGCCTCTCGATCATCGACCGCGGCGAGGGGATCGAGGAAGAGAATCTCAACCGCATCTTCACCCCTTATTATACGACCAAGGACCGGGGCGATGAAAACCGCGGGTTCGGTCTCGGGCTTTCCATTTGCAGGAAGATTGTCCACCTGCACGGCGGAAATTTAAGTGTTGCCAGCAAGCTGAAAAAAGGCACCACTGTCAACGTGGATTTGCCGACCAGCCAATCCCGGATTCCCTCCTCGAACATCATCGAAGTCGCCAAATGATTTCCCTTCTGGTTATCTCCAGGCAGCCCGCGCTGGCGACGGCCCTGAAGTCAACCCTCGATGCCACCAAGTATCACATCATCTCCAAGAGCGACCTCTCGGAGGCCGACGCGCTGGTCGCCCGCGGCGCGATCGACGTGCTGGTGCTCGATGTCGAAGTCAGCGACGTGCGCGCCATCCGCACCATCGGCGAGTTGAAGGCGATCGCCCCGCACTGCCCCATCTTCGTTTACGTCGAAACGAAGGGGTGGGAATGGGAGGAAGACGCCTACCTCCTCGGGGTCACGCACGTCCTCACAAAACCGATCCGCGCCAAGATGCTGCACACGCTCCTCGAGCGCCTTTTTGAAGGAGCGCCCGCGCCCGCGCGCCGGCTTCAGCAGGAGGCGCCGCAGCAGCAGAGCTCCGTCTCCAGCGCGGTCGCGGAACGGCGCAACCTGGAGCAACTGCGGGCGCTCGAATCCCTGCGAAATTTTTCGGCCGTGCTCACGGAGGGGCTGGACTCCGAGGCGCTGCTGAAGCGTTTCCTAGCGCTCCTGCGCGAGGTGATCGGCGTGAACAAAGCCATCGTCTTCCTGCAAAAGCCCGCCGGCCCGATGGTGGACGGCGTCCACGCGAAGGACGACCGGTGGCTGAGGAGCGCGTGCGCCATCGGCATCGAGCAATCCTTCTTCGAGCACTTCGCCCTGTCGTTCCGGAGCGGTATAGGCTGTTACCTGAACCGGCAGGGCCGCATCCTCCGCGCGGGAAGTGAGGACGCCCAGTCGGATCGCGACACGGCCCGCGAGTTCCGCCTGCTTGGCGCGGAGGTGGCCATTCCCATTCTCGACCGGGAGTCCCTCATCGGCGTCGCGGTGTTCGACGGGCGCCTTACGGGGGAGCCCTACACGAACGAGGAACTCGCCCTCATCTTTCACATGCTCGAGCACGTCGGCCCCGCGATACGGAACAGCCGCCTGCACACCCAGCTCGCCACCAACAGCGCCATGACCGCGAATATCCTGAGCCAGATCGGCGCGGGTTGCGTGGTGATCGGCAGCAACCTCTCCGTCCTCCACGCGAACCCGGCGGCGCAGGAGCTCTTCATCCGGAACGCGGCGAAACCGCGGCCCATGGAGTTCGGCGACCTGACGCAGGAACTGGGCAGCAGCATCTTCACCGTGTTGAAAACGGGGCTCCCCGCGGCGCCGTTTCGCTACGAACTTCCCGGCTCGCCGAGGAACGCCTACCGCGTCGCCATCACCCCGTTCAAGACGCGGAGCTCGTCCATCGCGGACGCCGCGCTGTTGATCGTGGAAGACGTCACGCAGACCGACAAGGCGCAGCGGCTGGAGATCGAAAGCTCCAACCTCAAGCTCGTGAAGTCCATGGCCGAGCATCTCGCCCACGAGATCGGCAACAGCCTCGTCCCGCTCTCGACCCACGAGCAGCTCCTGGCCGAGAAGCTCGCGGAGCCGGAGTTCCGCGCATCGCTCGCCGAGGCGATGTCCGGCGCGGTGAAACGCATCTCGCGCTTCGCGAACCAGATGGTCTTCCTCGCGCGGGACAAGACGGACTTCGCCGAAAAGATCCGGCTGGGCGAAGTCATCGTCGAGGCCTTCCACGAGGCCAACACCTTCCACCAGGGCAAGCTCGCCCGGCTCAACTTTGAGAAGAGCGCGGAGAACTGGCTGGTCGCGGGCGACTACAAGGCCCTGCGCCACGCCTTTTCCGAGGTGATTCTGAACGCCCTGCAGGCCAACCCCGCCGAGCCCAAGGTGGACGTGCGCATCCAGGAGGACACGCTCGAGGACGGGGGGCATTCCCTAAATATCGAGGTGCAGGACTCCGGCGCGGGCTTCCCTCCCGAGGTGGCCGAACGCGCCAATGAGCCGTTCTTCTCCACACGCAACGTGGGTCTCGGCCTTGGCCTCACGGTGACTCGCAAGATCATCGAGAACCATCACGGAAAGATGGAGATCCCGATTTTTAACCGGGACCAGCCGGGGGTGGTACGGATTTCGCTGCCGCTTTCCAGTTGATTTTTGAGAGGGAATCGGCTTAAACAGTTCCCTTGGTTCAAAACCCCAAGTCTCTAGCATGAAGTTTGCTTCATCCCTAGTTTCACTATGAGATCGATTCGTTTGCTCCTCCTCCTGGTTCTGGTAACACCCCTTTCTTCTTACGGGCTTGGAATTCGAATAGCGGATCAGGATGCGGAAGCAACGGCGCGGGGGGACGCCTTCACCGCCACCGCGGACAACCCTTCGGCCATCTACTATAATCCGGCCGGCATCACGCAACTAAGCGGCCAGCACCTTAGCTTCGGCGCCTACGGCATCTACTTGAAGGATCACGTCACGGCCAAAATCGGCGGCCAGTCCTATGACACGACGAACCAGTTCGATGCGGTGCCGCACGTTTACTACACGGCGACCCCCAGCTCCCGTTACCCCATCTCGCTCGGCATCGGCTTCTACTCTCCGTATGGGTTCGGCCTGCAATACCCGGACAACACTCCGTTCCGCACCCTCGCGACCCAGGGGCAGATCGTCTATCTCACCGCGAACCCGGTGGTCGCCTGGAAGGTATGCAACGAGCTCTCGGTCGCCGTCGGCCTCACGATCAACTATGGGGATGCGACCCTCAGCCGCGGCCTCTTCACGCAAGGTGACCAGTTCCGTTTCCGCGGCCAGGGCCAGGCCGAAGGCTTCAATGCGGGCGTCCTGTACCAGCCATTCAAGTGGGTCTCCCTGGGCCTGAACTACCGCAGCTCGACCTCCCTGAAATTCGACGGCCACTCCGACGTGAAGGTGAGGCCCTTTGCCGCGTATGGGGACGACAAGCTCGTCACCTTCCCCCGGCAGGACGCGAGCGCGGGATTTCCCTTTCCGCAGAACGCCGTATTCGGCATCTCCTTCCGCCCGGCGCGGGACTGGAACCTCGAGTTCGACCTGGATTGGACGGACTGGAACGTCCTGAAGACGGTGACGCTGAACCAGACTTCGGGGAAGGTCTATCTCCCCTTCAACTGGAACTCCAGTTTCTTCTACGAGGCGGGCCTGACGCATAATTTCGCCTACGGGCTCAGGGGCAGCCTCGGCTACATCTACAGCGGCAACTCAGTGCCGGCGGCAAATTTCAACCCCATCGTTCCCGACTCGAACAGGCACATCTTCAGCGTGGGCGTGGGGCAGGACATCAAGAGGTTCTCATGGGACATCGCCTACCAGCTCGCGTACGGCCCCGACCGGACGATTTCCAACGGAGGTCTGGCGGACGGGACGTACAGTTTTCTGAGCCATGCCATTAACCTCTCCTTCGGATACCATTTCTAAACCGGGGCGTCCCGCCGCCGAGTTTAGACGGCCCATCCTTCTCGTCGTCGATGACGAAGAGGGGCCGCGGCAATCCCTGAAGATCGTTTTCAAGACGGACTACGAAGTCCTGCTCGCCACCGACGGGAAATCGGCTCTGGAGATCATCCGCGGCCACGACGTGTCGGTGGCCATCCTCGACATCCTCATGGCGGGCATGTCCGGCATCGAGCTGCTCGCGCAGATGAAGGAAATCCGGCCTTCCATCGGCGTCATCATGCTCACGGCGTACGAGACGCTCGAGACGGCGCGCCACGCCATCCGCTACGGCGCGTGCGATTACCTTAACAAGCCGTTCGACATCACCGCCATGCGTTCCGCCGTGGCGCGCGCCCTCGAGAAGAGCCGGCTCGCTGAGAGCCTCTCCGCCACGGACGAAAAGCTGAACGCGCTGCAGGAGGAGATACAGGACCAAAAGCTGCAGCAGGAGATCATCCGCACCAAGGGCGAGATTTACGCCAGCGTCCTCCACGACATCAACAGCCCTCTCACCGTCATCTCGGGCTACGTCGAGATGATCAACGAGGCGATCCGCGACGCCGCCAGCGTCGAAGGCGAGCAACTGGAGATCATCAAGGACGACCTCGGGAAATTGACCGGCCAGGTCACCCGCTGCTTTGAGATCTCCCGGCGTTACCTCAGCTTCCTCCATAACAACGCTTCCGGAGAGCGGGCCCGCGTCGGCATCAACCAGATCCTCGCGGACATGAAGGAGCTCCTCACCCGCCACCCCAGCGCCTCCGGCAACAAGCTCACCATCACCGAGTGCAGCGAGGACGTCATCGCCGACATCAACGGCACCGACCTTCTGCAAATCCTGCTGAACCTCACGTTGAACGCCCTTCAGTGCACCGACCAGCCGCACATCGTCGATGTCCGTTCGGAGAAGCTGACCGAGCCGCTCGATCTCGGCCAGTTTATCGACGGCCCCACCGACCGCTTCATCAACCGCGAAGGCTTCCTGAACAAGGGGCCGTTGCTCGTGCTCTCCATCCAGGACAGCGGCCCGGGCATCCCGGCGCGGATCATGCCGAAGATGTTCGAGGAAAAATTCACGACCAAACCCGCCGACAAGGGGACGGGCCTGGGCCTCTCCATCGTCCGGCGTCTCATCAAGGAAGCCGGCGGCGCCATCCGTCTTCAGACCCAGCCCGGGTTCGGAACGAAGTTCACGATCTGCCTGCAGACCTGGGCCTAGGCGGTCCGCACGGCTGCCTCCTCCCGGAAACCGCTAACGCGCGGGCACGTAGTTATAGAGCAGCATGGGTTGGGCTTTGCTCGGCTGATAATCCGGAAGCGTGAGCTGCATCATCAGATACATCTGCAGCGAGCGGATGGCCTTGTTCGCGGGATGATGCTCATCCCAGTCGTAGCAAAGATACCGGCAGTAATGCACCCGGATATCCGAGTTCTTCGCTTCCGCCATTACGACCATGTATTTCCGCCACCGGTCGTCCTTGAAATCGTCGGCGATATGGCGCGGCTTGGCCCAATCCACCGGCGCTCCTCCGCGGAAAACGTCCACCTGGGTGCCATCGCGCAGTTGGGCCGGCATCACGAACCAGCCCCCCTCCCGCAACGGCGAGGGCGAGAACATATCCCACATTTGATCCACGCGGGTTAGCTGCGCCAGCCAGTTCACGCCGTCCGGAAAAATGGTTTCCACCCGCGCGGGCGCAACCGTGCGCACATTCCAAAGGAGGACGTAAACCAGGAACACCCCCGCAAGCCCCTGGACCGCCCCCGACTCCGCATTGAAGGCCGGTCGCACACGTGGCCTGCCGCCCGCCGCCAGCCATGCCGCCGCCCGCGCCCACCTTTCCCGCAGGCCTTCGGGCAGCGCCCTCCGCCGCGCGGGGATGTTATCCCAAAAGCAGGCGGGAAGAAATACTATCCACGCGGCGCAGCAGATCGCCGGGAAGAGGCCGAGATTCAGGCACACGGCCATCATCAGATGAAACCCCATGAACCCCAGGGCCGCGAAAAGCCGCACAAAGCCGAGCCGCCCTCGGCCGGGGGCGAACGCCAGGACAGGCCCGAGCCGCTCCCACCAGACCGCGGAAAACGTGAGCCCCCGGAGCAGGGCGGGATAATGCAGCAGGAGCTTCCCTGGATGTGTCACGAAAGCGTCTAGGCTCAGCGCATAATAGAGAGCGCTGTAATCCTTCGTCCAGGGATCCCCTGTCTTCAGCAGCGCGGAAAACCAATAGACGAACGCCACCTGGAGGAGGAGCGCCGCGCCGGCGACCGACACGACCCGGGGTTTGCCGGCGTTACGCCCCTGAAGCGCGTCCACCGACCAGCGCTCGCCGAGCGGCAGGAACATCCCCCAGAAGAGCATCATGCGCAGGAGCGCATCTCCCCCTTGAAGGATGAGCGGGTTGCGATCGTGCAGCGAGAGGAGCAGGTACCACGAACAAGCCGTGGCGAGCCGTGTGCGATACCCGGCGACAAGGCACACCGCAAACCCGGCCGCGACGAGAAAAAGGAGCGCCTGGATTTCGGCCGCCCCGCTCACGAGGTGCAGGCACACGCACCATTTGGCCGTGAGAAGCTTCTCGAGAACCGCGTCTCTCGGCAGGATGCCGAGATCGCTGTAATGCCCGACAAGATTCTGCGCCCGCCCGCACAGGTCGCGCAGGAGAAGCAGTCCGAGGCAGACCCTCAGCGCCGCGAGAGAGCGGGCATCGATCCCAAAAACCGCGTCCGCAAGAGCCGGCGCCCACCGCGCGGCGACGGGGAGCCGCCGCGCGGAAGCGCCGACCGCGTCCGCCTGCCCGCCTTCCAGGACAGCAACTGGCGCCTGTCGCATGCGAGTCGAGCAGGGAGCCGCTTGCCTAGTGGCCGATCGCGCCCCCCGAGCCGGTGGCGCCCGCGGTGGTTCCCGTGGTGCCGGTGCCGGTCGCGCCGGTGCCGGTGGTGGCCGTCGTGCCGGTGGTGGCCGTCGTGCCGGTAGTGGCCGTGGCGCCCGTGGTGCCGCTCGTTCCGCTGGTTCCGGTAGTTCCCGTCCCCGTCGTGCCGGTGGTGCCGGACGTGGAGGTGGTGCCGTTCATCCCGGTCGTCCCGGTCGAACCGCCCGCCGATGTGTCACCGGTAAGCCCCCCGCCGCTGCTGGTGGTGCTGGTCGTCCCCGTCGCCCCGCCCGAAGCGGTGGTCCCGGTGACTGCGCCGCCCGCGTTGGTGCCCTGCCCGGTTGTCCCGGTGGCTCCGCCGCCGGCCGTGCCGCCTGCTCCGCTGCCCGACTGCGCCGAGGCGCTGCAAGCGAGGGAAAGGCTGGCGGCGGCTGATATCAATTTGATGAGGTGTAGTTTGTTCATTGTAGCTCTATAACGGTTTCCGAGGTTCCGTTGGGTGCCTCCGGGCCGCGCGCGCCGGAAGTTCCTGCGCAAAAGATACATCCCGAAGCTCTCCACCCTCCGATTCACCCTATATGAGAAAATTCGCAGGTCTCTCCCTCGCATTGTCGGCCGCCGCGTTCCTCGGCGCCTGCTCCAGCACCCCTACCCCCGCCACGCGCAGCGTGACGACCACGACGACGCAAGACGCCGCTCCCGCTCCGCTCTCCCCGAGCTCGAGGACGACGACGACCGTCGTCCAGCCCGGAAACTAGTTTCCCCCCCGCGAGAGCGGGAGCGGTTCAGTCGCTCAACTCGACGTTCCAGTACGCGAGATCGATGAAATGCTTCCAGCTCTCGTGGTGCTGGCCGCTGAAGGTAACGTTCACGAACGGCTGCCATTTGGGCCGCTTCGGCTTGCGGATGAGATGCATCCCCACCTCGTGCGGGTGCCGGTTGCCCTTGCGCGTGTTGCAGGGAATGCAGGAACAAACCACATTTTCCCACGTCGTCTGCCCGCCCTTGTCCCTTGGCAGGACGTGATCCAGGTTCAGGTCGCGCCGGTCGAAGATCCTGCCGCAATACTGGCACGTATCCTTATCCCGCTCGAAGATGTTGTGCCGGGTGAACTTCACCTCCTTCTTCGGCAGCCGGTCGAACAGGAGGAGGACGATGACCCGCGGCACGCGAACGCGAAAGGAGATCGTGTGAACCATCTCCGCCTCCGGCTCCCGGACGGAAAGGTCCATCCAGCTGATGAAGTCGTGGGTGAAGAAGTTGTTGTTCGAGTCCGCGCTCACCACTTGCGCGTGCCCTTGGAACAACAGGGCGAAGGCTCTCCGGACGGTGCAAACATTCACCGCCTGCCATAAGCGATTGAGCACGAGCACTTGCCGGTCTAGCATGCGGAAACTGCCCGGAAACTAGCATCCCGGCCCGGGGGTGTCAATCGCGGCGGGCATTATATTCTCTTGTTGCAGGGTGGCTGCGATGAGAGGATTCCCCTTTCGGGGAATCATTTGCAACGAATTTTGAACTGCCGTAAAGTCACGCCCTCTATGCGGCGCCCGTCGGTTCTCCTCCTCATTTTTCTGCTGGCTGCGGCGGCCCCGGCCCTGCTCGCGGCGGAAACGGGCGACCCCTCCGACATGTTCCTGAATGCCTATCTCGATGTGCAGGCCGGCGAGAAATTCGAGGCGGACGAAAACTACAGGATGGCGCTCGCCAAATACCGGCACGCCTTCACCCTGCTGGACAAAATCTCCAAGGACAGCCCCGACTGGCAGCCGCTGATCGTCGCGTACCGCACGAAAAAAACCGAGGAGAGCATCACCCAGCTTCAGCAGAAAGTTGGTATCGAAGCCGAGCCTCCCCGCGCCCCCTCCGGGCTCGTTCCCGATACCGAGACGCCGCTTCCCGAAAAGGGGCCGGACACCGAGCCGACCGCAGAGAATACGCCCGGCGCGGAAACGACCGCGGCTGGCGGCGACCCCCTCGACCAGGTGCGGAAAAGGATCAAGCACCTCGAACAGGATCTCGAAGCCGAGCACCAGAGGGCCGACGACGCCGAGAAGCAGAACGACGTCATCGCGCAGCACCTCCAGGCGGCCTTGAAAGAGCGAGACGCGTCCAAAGTCCAGGCCGTCGAGGAGAAGTCGCGGGTGCGCGAGCTCGAGGACGCGTTGAAGACCGCTCTCCAGGACACTTCGAGAAATTTCACGGGCAAGAAAAAACTCGACGACGAGATCGCGCACCTCAACGCCGAACTCATCGAGACCCGGGACGAGCGCGACGAAGAGCGGGAGGGCAAGGCGGATGAGACCGACCGGGCCGCCGCCGCGAGAAAGCGGCTGGCGGGCGTCCAGCAGGAGCGCGACGCCGCCGTGCAGAAGAACCAGGAGGCCGAAGGCAAGCTCGCCGAGGCTCAGAAGCAGGTGGAAGCCCTGACGAAAGAACAGGGGGCCGGCGGCGCGGCCAATGCCGACCTCACCGCGAAACTCTCCGCCGCCACCAAACAGGTCGCGGAGCTGACCAGGGAGCGGGACTCCGCGGTGGCCGCGAGCGACGACCTCACCGTGAAACTCACCCACGCCCAGACGGAGCTCGCCAGCGTGACCCGGGAGCGGGATTCCTTCCGGGTCGAGCGCGACAAAGCGCTGGCGGACCTCTCCAAGCTGAAGCAGGCCCAGAAACAGGTCGCCAAGCTCGTGGCCGACAACGCCTCCCTCACCGACCGCCTCGGCGAAGCGGAAAAGGCGGTGGCCGAATTCAAGGCCGATGCGCCCGAAGAAGGACGAGCAGATCGCGACCCTCACCAAGCAGATCGCCGACGTCCGGGATCAACTCGCGGCGAGCCAAAAGCAGAACCGGGATTCCCAAGGCACGCATGGCCGAGCTTCAGGATCAGTTGGACAGACACCAGCAGCGAACTGGAGCGTGTAAAGGCCGAGGGCGCGAACCCCGAGGAAAGGAAACGCCTCACCTCCGAGAACCAGGTCCTCCGGGACATTGTCTATAGAAGCCTCAAGGAGGAGGCGCGCCGCGAACAGTCGCGCTCGATCGTCATGGGCGAGATGGCCAAGCTCGAAAACCAGTCCGGCGCCCTCATGGAGAAGCTGAAATACCTCGCCGAGCCGGTCGTGAAACTCACCCCGCAGGAAGCGGCCCTCTTCAAACAGCCCGACATCGCTCCCGCGGAAAATTCCATGAACATCGAGATTTCCGCGCCGAAGAATTCCCAGACCGCGGCGGCGCCGAGCCCCGCTTCCAGCCCCTACCCCGCCCCGGGCCCGGCCCCGGGCGAACCGGATACCAATCCCCTACCCTCACCCGCCAGCCTGGCCCTCGCGCCGTCTCCTTCGGCCTCCGGAGCGCCGCAGGCGCCCCACGTCGAGACCGCCTCCACGCCAAACGTCCCGGATAGCGTGCGCCCCCTCGTCAAGGAAGCGAAGGACCTCTACGACCGGACGAAATACCACGACGCCGAGCGCTCCTATGAGAGGGCGTTGCTGAGGGCGCCGAACAACGTCTTCATCCTGTCGAACCTGGGGGTCGTCCGCTTCAAGCTCGGGAAGCTCAAGGGCTCGGAGGAGGCGTTCAAGAAGGCCATCACCATAGATTCCAACGACACCTTCTCGCGCACCACGCTAGGCATCGTTTACTACCAGGAAGCGCGCTACGACGACGCCATCGACCAGCTCACCAAGGCGCTCTCCATCAATCCCAAGATACCGCAGGCCCACAACTACCTCGGCATCACCGCCAGCATGAAAGGCTGGCCCGAGGCCACGGAAAAGGAACTCCTCACGGCCATCTCGCTCGACGACAACTACGCGGATGCGAACTTCAACCTCGCCGTCGTTTACGCCACCCGCCAGCCGCCCGACAAGGACAAGGCGAAGAAATACTATAAACGCGCGGTCGAACTCGGCTCCGAACCCGATCCCGCGATGGAACAACTGCTGAAATAGGGTATCCTTGGACGTGATGAAATGGCTCCTGCTGACTTTGATCGCCGCGGCCGCTTTGGCCTCCGCGGCTCCGGCCCGCGCTTACGAGAAGGAATACATCGTCCTCAGCGGCGGCCCGTCCCTGATGGAATGGGAGAAATACAAAGCGATTCCCCACGATCACTATTGGGGGAATTTCATCCGCAGCGCCCGGATCCGGATCGAAGAGATGCGAGCCCAGCTCGGGCCGGATGCGCGCATCACCTGGCTCACCTATGCGGAGGGCTACAAGCGCCGCAGCAAGCAGGACCAGCAGGATCTCATCGCCAACATCACCTCCGTCCGGGACAAATACCGGCTGAAGCTCGTCCTCTTCGACAACGCCGCCGAGGTCATCCAGTATCTCAACGCGGGCGAGCCGAGAGACCAGGTGAAGATCGCCGATTTCGAATACTTCGGGCATTCGAACCGCGCCTGCTTCATGTTCGACTACAGCAACGAGATCGACAGCGCTTCCAAGTGCTGGCTGCATGAAAACGATTTTGTGAAGCTCAACCGCGGCATCTTCGCGAAGGACGCCTTCGTCAAGAGCTGGGGCTGCCATACCGGCGAAGAGATGAGCCAGAGATTCCGCTCCGCCACGGGCGTCCGGATGTACGGGGCGGTCGGGAGGACAGATTACTCGAACGGCGCGGTGCCCGTGCTCGCGACGGCCCAGGACCATTGGTCGTATTGATCCCGGTCCACATGAAGCTCGCCCAACTCCAGGAAATCTACGAACGGCCCTTCTTTGAGCTGATCGACCAGAGCCGCCGGGTTTATCTCGAGCATTGGAAGGGGGATGAAATACAGCTCTGCACCCTCCTCAGCATCAAGACCGGTGGGTGCAGCGAGGATTGCTCCTACTGCGCGCAGAGCGCCCGCTACTCCACCGGCGTGCAGCGGGAGCGGCTCATGGAGACCGAGGACATCCTCGCCAGGGCGCGCGCGGCCCGCGAGAACGGATCGAGCCGCTTCTGCATGGGCGCGGCCTGGCGCGGCGTGCGCGACGGCGACCCACGCTTCGAGCAGGTGCTGGGCGCCATCCGCGAGGTGAGCAAGCTCGGGATGGAGGTCTGCGTCACGCTCGGCAGCCTCAGCCTCGTCGAGGCCCAGAAGCTGAAAGCCGCGGGCGTGACGGCTTACAACCACAATATCGACACCTCGCCCGGAATTTTACCCGGAGATCGTGAGCACCCACACCTTTCAGGACCGCCTGAATACCATCGCGGCCGTCCAGCATGCGGAAATGTCGCTCTGCTGCGGCGGCATCATCGGCATGGGCGAGACCGGAGCTCGACCGCCTGAAGATGATCGAAGTCCTCTGCGGCTTCGATCCGCCGCCGGAGAGCGTGCCCATCAACTGCCTCGTGGCCATGCCCGGCACGCCGCTGGAGGAACAGGTCCCGATCGATGTCTTCGAGCTGGTCCGTCTCATCGCCACCACCCGCATCGCACTTCCGCGTGCGAAGGTGCGGCTGTCCGCAGGCCGAACAAGACTCAGCCGCGAGGGCCAAGCCCTTTGTTTCTTCGCCGGGGCGAATTCGATTTTCTACGGGAACCGGCTGCTCACCGCTCAGAACCCGGAGTCGGATCAGGACCGGAGCCTCCTGCGCGAACTGAACCTGATTCCGACCACACTATAGGCCGGAACGACATACGCATTAAACGTGTTAACGTTTGTATGCCGTTCGTCCAGAGCAGATT